>JAOAPN010000016.1 GCA_025462885.1 Acidobacteriaceae bacterium
AGGTCGATGCCGATCGTGATCTCAACCTTGGCCTGTCTGCGTGGAACTTCACCGATGAGGTGCTGCGCTGGCTTCTTCATGGGAATAGTCTGCTCCTCCTTCGGAGGACCTGCTCATCCCATTTATCCTCTTCCATCCCTACGATCGCTGGGGCTACGCCACCATGCCCGCCGAGGCCGACGAGCGCTACCTCCGCTACGTCATCGCCCGCTTCAGCGCCTTCCGCAACGTCTGGTGGTCGCTGGCCAACGAGTACGACTTCATGAAGGCCAAGACCACCGCCGACTTCGATCGCCTGCTCCGCATCACCCAGCAGTCCGATCCCTACCAGCACCTGCGCTCCATCCATCACGCGCACGTCATGTACAACTACGGCAGCTCACTGGTCACGCACGCCAGCCTGCAGGTCACCGACTTCGCCTCCGGACAGGACTGGGTCAAACAATGGATCAAGCCCGTGATCTACGACGAGTGCCAGTACGAAGGCAACATCCCGCGCCGCTGGGGCAATCTCTCCGGGCAGGAGATGACCCGCCGCTTCTGGCTCGGCGTCATCGCCGGATGCTACGTCACCCACGGCGATACTTACTTCGACCCGGCCCTGCCCTTCAACGAAGAATCCACCCAGAAGATCTGGTGGGCTCATGGCGGAGTTCTGCGCGGCACCAGTCCCGCCCGCATCGCCTTCCTGCGCAAGCTCCTCGAAGACACCACCACCCACGGCCTCGAAGCCTCTCCCAACGCCTACTACCTCAACGCCACCAGCCCCGGCGCTACTGAAAGATCCGCCGTGCGCGCAGCACCACCACCGGCGATTCTCTACTATCTGGACGACCATCAGCCCATCGAATACATCTTCCCGTTGAACGAGTTCTCAGCGGATGCTACCTACACCGCCGAACTCATCGACCCCTGGGAGATGACCATCGCGCCCATTCCCGGTCGCCACTCCGGCAAGACCACCCTGCGCTTGCCCGCAAAGCCCCACCAGGCGATTCGCTTCCGCAAAGTCTCTGCCTAAAGCCAGGGTCACTCCGCAACAAAGAAGAAGAGCTGAAAAGCCATACTGTGGAGCGGAAGATCTCAAGCAGTACCCTTTTCATTGGAGAAAACCCTTGGAAGGGCACACCTTCAGGTGCGCCAAACGCCACATATTTTGATTTGTTTCAATTGCTCTTTGGAGATCCCTTAGTTGCTCTTGGGAGACCCTAAGTCCAGCGCTTTTCCGGGCAGAGGCTCCGCCACGCCTTCCTGCGCCACCCAACCCGGCAACTCCTGCGAGCCGGTAATCAGCCGCGCTCCGTCATTCAGAAATAGGTACGTATACGCCCACTGCCGAAACACTGAAAAGCGATTCCTGAAACCGATCAGGAAGAAGATATGCACCACCAGCCAGGTCAGCCACGCAGGAAAACCGCTCCAGTGCGCCTTGAACGGCCATTCGATCTTCGCCACCGCTGCCTTGCGTCCGATGGTCGCCATATCGCCCTTATCGAAGTAGCGGAAGCCCTTCTCCACCCCCGTACCGTCGCTGCCGAAGCGCTGCGCCGTCAGCCGTGCGATCCGCTTCGCTACAAAATCGCCCATCTGCATGGCAGGCTGCGCGACCCCGGGAACCTGCTTCCCATCCTGCTCGACGTGCGCCAGGTCGCCGCAGATAAAGATCTCGGGCCGTCCTTTGGGATTCAGGTGCTCGTCGACCATCACGCAGCCTCTGCGATCCACTTCCAACCCCATCAATTTACCCAGCGGAGAAGCCTGCACGCCCGCCGCCCACAGCGTCACGACCGCGTCGATGCGTTCCTCCCCGACCATCACGTAGCCCGGCTGAATGTCCGTGACGTGCGATCCGGTGCGTATCTTCACCCCGAGATCGGCCAGTTGCTGCGCAGCCTTCACCTGCAGATCCGGCGGATAGGCAGCCAGAATATTCGGGGATCCCTCCAGGATCAGCACCTCCGCCTGCGAAGGGGTAATGTGGCGGAAGTCCTTCGTCATATATAACTTGGCGATATCACTGATGGCTCCAGCCAGCTCCACCCCCGTCGGGCCGCCTCCAATCACGACAAATTTCAGCGGAGGATGCTTCCCCGACTCCACCATCTCCCGCTCCGCCAGCTCAAACGCCAGCAGCACCCGCCGCCGTATCTCCGTCGCGTCCTCCAGGGTCTTCAGGCCAGGCGCCAGCTTCGCCCACTCATCCTTCCCGAAGTACGAGTGCGTCGACCCCGTTGCCACCACCAGGTAGTCGTACTCCAGCTCTGCGCCCGACTTCAGCATCACCCGATGCTCGTCGAGGTTAAAGTTCGTCGCCTCGTCCATCAACACTTCAATATTGGGATAATCCCGCAGGATCGACCGAATCGGCTGTGCGATCTCCGCCGGCGACAACACCGCCAGCGCCACCTGATAGAGCAGCGGCTGAAACGTATGGTGATTCTTCCGATCGACCAGAGTCACATCCAGCGGCAGCTTCCCCAACCCCATCGCCGTGTGGATTCCGCCAAACCCGCCCCCAAGAATCACTACCCGCTTCCGCATTCCGCTGTTTGCTGCAGCCATCGTCACGATCCTCCGAGAAGTCTGTCCGGGTACCGGCACTTCGGAACTCCGTACACGCCTCCATCCTCTCAGATGCTGCAAAACTTCACACGACCCATCTCGTACCCACTTCGCTCATTCGGCTGCGCTTCACCACCCTCTCGTCAGAGCCAGCAACACGAAACCCTGCGTCCCCGCTGTCACTACCAGGTTCGTCACCTCCTGCCCCGCAACCTGCAGAGGTCGCACCGAAGCGAACCCATCCACATCCGACACCAACTCGCTCGTCCCCTGCAACAGCACCGCCTGCGCCGGACACCGTCCCGGCCCCGCACAAACCGCTCCCGACACCACCGTCTGGTGAAACTCCACGACAGCTCCCGCCACCGGATGGCCCAGTCCATCCGTCACGCGCACGACTACAGCAGCGAACGTCCCGTCCACCGGCAGAGCCTGTCCGGCCCCGCTCACAATCTCCGCCTGCAATGCCTCCGGAGCCACCCCCTCCGCCGCGAATCCCGCACACACCGTTCCTCTCCACCCACAAGCCGATCCCATAGCCCTCACCCCGGCCCCCAGCGATCTAAGGGTTACGGGCACCGACGCCATTCCGTCCCCATCCAGAAAATAAGCACCCGAACCCACCCCAATGCCAGTCGTTCCAGTCCAGACCACTGGCGTACCCGTAACCGTCCCGGAATTATCCGTAAAAGAGACCTGTGGAGACCGGACAAATGTCGCCCCCGCAGCGACATACTCCACCGCGCGCGACACCGTGGCCGTCCTCACCGGCGAGCTCATCCCCCCAGCCCCCGGAGTCCGCAGCAGCATCAGCAGCCTTTGCCCTATCCGGTATCGATCGTCCCCACCCGCCCAGAGTCCCGCCCACTCCCGCAGAACGTACCCCCCCCGCACTGCACCCACGCACCGCCTGATCCACCCGAAACTCGACCTCTATAACCTCTGACCGCCGCCGCACCGCCACCACCTGCCCGGTAAAGATCACTCCCGCCGCATCCGAAAGCGCATGGAGCGCCGCCTCCACTCCGTCTCTTCGTCAGGAGGAACGCAGCCCAGCATCCATGGTCCGTTTTGAGACACACCCAAACCGCAACCGCTACCGGCCCACCCCGGCCAGCTTATCTTGTGAAATCACCACACATCCCTAAATCTCAGGATAAAAATCGAAGAAAGCATCCAGGCTCATCTTCAACTGCGCCTCGATCTGCTCCCGGCTGCCTTCAAGCACATGCATTGTGACCCGGGCATCGTTCCCGTTCTTCAACTTCAACGGGGCGTCGCCCACTTCCGCTACCTCATCCGCCGGCAGCAACCGCATTCCATAGACCAAAGTCAGATTCGCCATACTTCAATGGTAATCCCTCATCCCAACTCCAAATCGGCTCGAATGAATCCTTTCCTCCCGGCGCGCATTTACACTATGGAAGCCAATATGCCCGATATCACGACACGCGACACAGTTATCCTCGGTTCCGGTTGCGCCGGACTCACCGCCGCCATCTACACCGGACGAGCCAACCTCAAGCCCCTCGTCCTCGAAGGCCACGAACCCGGCGGCCAGCTCTCCATCACCACTCTGGTAGAAAACTTCCCCGGCTGGCCCGAAGGCGTCCAGGGACCCGACCTGATCGAGAACATGAAGCAGCAGGCCACCCGTTTCGGTGCCGAACTGCGCATGGCCCATTTGGATAGCGTCGACCTCTCGAAGCACCCCATCGAACTTCGCGTCGGCAAGGAGATCATCCACACCCGCACGCTCATCATCGCCAGCGGAGCCAGCGCCCGCTGGCTGAACCTGCCCTCCGAGCAGGCCCTCATCGGCCACGGAGTCACCTCCTGCGCCACCTGCGACGGATTCTTCGCGCGCGGCAAGGAGATTGCCGTCATCGGCGGCGGCGACACCGCCATGGAAGAGGCTCTCTTCCTCACGCGCTTCGCCTCCAAGGTCACGGTAATCAACCGCAGCGAACGCTTCCGCGCCTCGCAGATCATGCTCGACCGCGCCATGGCCCATCCCCAGATCAAGTTCCTCACCAACACCAAGGTGGAAGAGGTCCTTGGAGTGGACGAGAAGGACGTGAAAGGCCTGCGCATCAAGAACAATGTCACCGGCGAAGAGTCCATCCTTCCCGTCGCCTTCATGTTCCTTGCCATCGGCCACATCCCCAACGCCAGCGCCTTCAAAGGCATGGTCGACCTCGACGACGAGGGCTACATCAAGACCACCAGCAACGTCTTCGCCACCATCAATGGCAAAATCCTTCCCGGAGTCTTCGCCTGCGGAGACATCCAGGACCGCCGCTACCGCCAGGCGATCACCGCTGCCGGCTCCGGCTGCATGGCCGCCCTGGAAGTGGAGAAATACCTCGAGGAGCACGGCCACTAAGTCGGTACACGCCTCAAACCAATGGAGTTTTGCCTTTTGGCGGGTCAAAGCGTTAGAGCTTTGACCCGCCAATTTCGATTCTGGACGCTCTGGTCCACCCCGCAGAAATCCAAACTTAAGAAACTCTTGGCTCTCAAAAGCGTCTACAGAGTGGCACCCATCTCACACGACTTCGATCGGATATCTTCTGCTGCGCCTTTTCGTACCTACGCTCCTGTTCTGTGCCGCTTCCTGTGCCCTCTCCCAACAGCCAGCGCAGTCCACTGAGAGCCTCCCCGAGGACCCCTCGCAGATCCTCGTTGCTGCCGCTGCACCTGCCGAATCCATTGGCTCCTCCACCTCAGCCTACGCAAGCGACCCGACGGAATACAGCCTCTACCCAGCAGGCTACGAACCACAAAATAATCAGCAGGACGCTGCCCAGTCCGCAAAAGACAGCGACAAACCCCAGCCCCATCCAACCAGGCCCCTCCAACTGGACGCTGATGGCAACCCCATCCCGCTCGACCGCCAGCAGCCCCAGCGCATCCTCGGCTTCATGCCCAACTTTCGCTCCGTAGCCGGTGGCTCCAAGCCCCATCCTCCAGGTTGGAAGTACAACTTCAAGATCGCCACCCACCAGTCTTTCGACTACTCCTCTTTCATCTTCCTCGGCATTACCTCGCTTACTGCCGAATGGATCGATTCACACCCCGTCCTCGGCAAGGGAGTTGGCGGAGCCTGGGCCTACACCTGGCGCGGATTCCTGGATAAGACCGACGGCACCTACCTCGGTGCATGGCTGCTTCCCAGCCTCCTCCACGAAGACACCCGCTACTACGCCCTCAGCAAGGACCGCAGCGTGCCGGTGCGTATCCTGTACATCATCAGCCGGCAAGGCGTCACCCGCACCTACGGCGGACGTCAGACCCCCAACATCGCCGGTCTCGGCGGCAAGGTTCTCACCCAGATCATCTCCCGCGAGTACTACCCCACCGGAGCCACAAGTTTCAGCGTCCTCGCCACCAAATTCGGCTACTCGGCCATGCGCGACGTGGCCTTCACTTCTATCCGTGAGTTCTACCCCGACATCGCCGCCCACTACATTCGCAAACACCGCGAAAAGGTAGCCGCCATGTCGGCCCGCGACGTCAACACCAGCGGAGCGAAGCCAGCCAACACCCCCTGATTTGTTGGCTCATAGTCTGTGAGCCAAGACACACCCTTTGAATATCCTCGCTACGGCGTATTGACCTATTCGTCTGACTTGAAATTGGAGCGACGCGGTAAAAACGGGTGAGTACTGCAGTTTTGCGGGCTGAAGGCTCGCGATTCCCTAGCCCAGGGCACCTGGGTTAGGAACAGCCAAGCCATTGCGGGCTGAAGGCCCGCGCTAACAGCGCTTCCAATACCTCAACTCCCAGCCCCTTCAGCAACATTCGCCAAACGAAACACGCAGGTCGACCCCTCAAGATCAAACGGGGTATGGCCTGCGTGTCCTTTTCCTTCCAGGCGACTGCGAGTTACTGACGTGCCAGGTTTTCTACCAGGTCCCCGATGACCGGCAGCTTGAACCGCACCCCCTGATACGCCTTGATCACGCAGAGAATCCATACGCAGATCAGTACCAGTCCCAGGATCGGGCCAAGAATCCAACCCAGAATCGGAATCGCAGTAAAGAATGAAAGTACAAATCCGCACACCGCCAGCGCCAGGCACTGGAACGAGTGGAACCGGATAAACGAGTTTCTGTTGTACGGCTCCAGCACAAGAAAAACGATCGCCGGAACAATCGTGATGTATGCCAGCGCTCCGGCTACGTTATCGGCCAGACCGACGGCGGCAGCCTGCGGGGGTGGTGGGGTAGAAGAAAAAGCATTTGGATCTTCCATCTAGGTTCTCCTCAATCTCGAAAATTGATCTTCAAAGTACGGCATGCGACTCTGGCGAAGCATTCAACGTGGGGCCTGATAGGGAGTGAGTGCAAATATACTCTCGTTTCGCCCGCATAAAAAATACTGGCCTGGTTCGTAATCCGCCGCACGATAGTCCCCGTCCTCTCTAGTGTGCGAAGAGAAAATCCTTAGCCTCAATCTTCCCTTCGCCGCAACGCGAAGGGAGGTGCAGTCTGCCATTGGCAACTCGCACCAGGGGGCCATCGCGCCGGGCCAACGCGCGATGGACACTCCTCTCATCCAATCCCCAATGCCCCAGATATCCTCGAAGACGTAAACTGACTCCAGCATGTCCATCGCAGAAAACCTAGCCCGCCTTCACGATCAGATCGCCGCCGCCTGCCGCCAGGCCAACCGCCCCACCAGCGAAGTCGCGCTCATGGCGGTCAGCAAAGTCCATCCCGTCGAGGTCATCCTCGAAGCCCACGCCGCCGGCCAGCGCCTCTTCGGCGAGAACCGCGTGCAGGAGTTCGCAGAGAAGTTTCCTCTTGTCGCGCATCTATCCGATCCCACGCGAAGCAGTCCGCCATACGCGCAGTATCATCTCATCGGCCCCCTGCAATCCAACAAGACGACCCGCGCCGCCGAACTCTTCCACTCCATCGACACCGTTGACTCGCTCAAGATCGCCCAGCGCCTCAACTCCGCCGCGCTCGCACTCAACAAAAAACTCCCTATCCTCATCGAGGTCAAGCTTTCCCATGAAGAGTCCAAGCACGGCCTCGCCCCGGACGATCTCCCCGCACTGCTCAACGACCTCGCGGCCTTCGAAAACCTCATCCCCAGTGGGCTGATGACCGTCCCCCCCTGGTCCGAAGACGCCGAGACGGCGCGACCCTACTTCCAGCACCTCCGCCGCCTCCGCGACGAGCAGCAAAGACTCCACCCCACCCTCACCCAGCTCTCCATCGGCATGTCCAACGACTTCACCGTAGCCATCGAAGAAGGCAGCACCTGCATCCGCGTCGGCACCGCCCTCTTCGGCAAACGTATCTATCCCACCCCATGAGCGAAACCTTCACCCGCGATACCCCGGAGGGCTGCACCGTAACCGTCCGCATCCATCCCGGAGCCCGCAAAAACGCCATCCAAGGCCTCCACGATGGAGCCCTTAAGATCTCCCTCACCACCCCACCCGTCGACGGTCGCGCCAACGACGCCCTCATCGCCTTCCTCAGCGACCGCCTCCGCATCCCCAAAGCCCGCATCACCCTGCTCACCGGTGCCACCAGCCGCTCCAAAACCCTCCGCGTCGCCACCCTGACCGCACCTGAAGTGGAAGCCGCTCTGCTCACAGACCTGGCTTAACGCCACCGCGTATGGTCAGAACAAGTCCTTTTGATAGAAGATTTTGCGGCTCATCCTTATTGATAACAAAGACTTTAGGTCCGAACTAACCCTGAAGTTCGGGGGAAGTCCAGACCTAAGCCCCATCATTTGAAGACTTTGCGAGAATTGTACCGGGAGGGGGAGTCCCTACTTCTTCTCCTTGACAGACCCGTCCGGCCCAAAGCTCACTGGCTTGCTGCCATCCTTTGTCGTCACCTTGAATCCATCCGTCGTCACCTCGGCGTACCCGATCTGGAACCCCTTGGTCGCCTGAACATCGACGTTCTTCAGTTCGATATCGACCACATGCGACTCCGGCAGACCCACGATCACGCCTGCCCATTCGCTGTTCACACTCTTCACGTTCTCAATGCGGATGTTATGAAAGTGCGGCGTCAACCGCTGCACCGGCTCTGCTGGCACCGGCCCCTCCGGCATCACCTTCGGGTAGTACTCGCTGATCAGGATCGACACCTTCACCCCATCCATCGTGATGTCCTTGAAGCTCAGGTTGCTGATGTCGTTGCCGCGATCGCGGTTCGACTTCACCCGAATCCCCTGATCGGTTCCCTTGAAGCTGACTCGCTCGGCATGGACGTTCTGCACGCCGCCCGCAACCTCGCTCCCGATCGACAGCCCATGGCCCGACTCGAACACACAGTCCGTAATCAAAATATCGTGGCTCGGAGCATCCGGCCCCGGCGAATTGATCGCGCCACTCTTGATCGCGACATTGTCATCGCCCACGCTCGCAAACACATGGTCGATCTTGATATTGCTCGAGCTGAACGGATCGATCGCATCCGTATTCGGAGCGCCCCGCTGCGGAGCCAGCACCTTCATGTACTGGAACACCACATCGTCCGCGTAGTACGGCACAATCTGCCAGAACCCCGAGTTCTGCACCGTCACCTGCTCCACCACCACATGCTTCGAGTGGTCGATCAGCAGCAGCATCGGCCGCGGATGGTCCGTCCCCAGCACCCCCGCATCCTTCACGCCCTTCACATAGTCCCACCACACCTGCCCGCGCCCGTCGATCACCCCGCCGCCCGTGATCTTCACGTGCTCGGCATTCGTAATCGCCACCAACGGCTGCACGGTCGACTGCCGCATCCGCATCGCCTTCGGATAATCCGCACGATCCACCGAGCCCAGCAGTGCCGCGTCCTTCTCCACATCGAACGTCACATTGCTCTTGATCTCGATCGGCCCGGTAACAAACTTGCCCGCCTTCAGCACCACCGTTCCACCACCTGCAACCGAGCAGGCATCGATGGCCGACTGCACCGCCGCCGTATCCTTCGCGACCCCATCGCCCTTGGCTCCATACTTCCGCACATCGCAGATCTTACCCGCCGCCAACGCAGGCAGCGCGCTCAGCACCAGGCCTGCAAATCCCATCACCGCCATCGAAACCCGAACCTGCTTCATCCTGCCTCCAGCGCATCGCGCACGCAACTGATTCCTACCGGGGAATCCTACGCGAAATTGGTCATACCACGCATCCCAAATAGAACAAATTCTCCTCAACTCGCGTAGACTCCGGCCATGCGACTCCGCCACCTCCTCCTCGCCGCCACGCTCTTCGCTTCACCTCTCATTTACGGGCAGGCCGCTTCATCCGCCGCTCCGACAGCCGCCGAAGCCCAGTCGTTTATGGACCGCGCCGAAGCCGATCTCCTCGCCCTCACCAACGAGGCCAGCCGAGCCGCCTGGGTGCAGGAGACCAACATCACCGACGACACCGAAGCCATCGCCTCCAAAGCGAATGAGCGCCTCGCCCTCCGCACCAACCAACTCGTCCTCGAAGCGCGGCGCTTCGACAAGCTCACGCTCCCGCCGGATCTCACCCGAAAGTTCAATCTGCTCCGCCTCAACGGCTCCCCCACCGATCCTAAACTCGTCGCCGAGCTGACCCAGACCGCCGCCGCCCTCGACGGCATGTACGGCAAAGGCAAATTCTGCCGCAGCACAGCTCCCCCAAAAGCCAACACCCCTGGAAGCACCACGCGAAGCTTATCGCCGTCCGCGCAGGACTGTTTGGGGATTGAGGAGATTGGGGTGCTGATGGCGAAGTCGCGGGATCCGAAGGAGCTGCAGGATCTCTGGACCGGTTGGCACACGATCTCGCCGCCGATGCGTGACAAGTACGCTCGGCTGGTCGAGCTATCGAATCAAGGTGCCAAGGAGTTCGGCTTCAAGGACACCGGCGATCTCTGGCGCTCCGGTTACGACATGACGCCGGCACAGTTTTCTGCCGAACTTGAGCGCACCTGGACGCAGCTCGAGCCTCTGTATAAGGAGTTGCACGCGTATGTCCGCTTCCAGCTCATCCAGAAGTACGGAGCAGCCGCGACCCGCCCCGACGGCATGATCCCCGCCCATTTGCTCGGCAATCCCTGGGCTCAGGAGTGGGGCAACATCTACGACATCGTCGCCCCGGTCGCGACGAATTCCTTCAAGATGTACGACCTCGAAGCCGCGCTCAACCAGCAGATCAACGCCAAGGGCAAAGTCTCCGAACTGGAAGCCGCCAAGGCCATGGCCCGTTACGGCGAGTCGTTCTACAAGTCCATCGGCTTCGCTCCGCTGCCCGACACCTTCTGGCAGCGGTCGCAGTTCATCAAGCCCCGCGACCGCGAGGTCATCTGCCACGCCAGCGCGTGGGACGTCGACAGTGTCGAAGACCTTCGCATCAAGATGTGCATCCACGTGACCTCCGACGACTTCACCGTCGTCCACCACGAGGAGGGCCACAACATGTACCAGCGCGCCTACAACAAGCAGCCCTTCCTCTTCCGCAACGGTGCCAACGATGGCTTCCACGAGGCCATCGGCGACTCGGTCGCCCTCGCGATCACCCCGGCATATCTCAAGCAGCTCGGCCTCATCGACCAGATCCCGCCTGCCGAAGCTGACATCCCGCTCCAGCTCCGCACGGCTATGGACAAGGTGGCCTTCCTGCCCTTCGGTCTGCTGATCGACAAGTGGCGCTGGCAGGTCTTCTCCGGCGAGACCAAACCCGCGGACTACAACAAGGCATGGTGGGCTCTCCGCGAGAAGTACCAGGGCGTCGCGCCACCCGTAGCCCGTACCGAAGCCGACTTCGATCCCGGCGCGAAATATCACATCCCCGGCAACGTCCCCTATGCGCGCTACTTCCTCGCCCGCATCTACCAGTTCCAGTTCTACAAGGCCATGTGCGAAGCCTCAGGCTACAAAGGCCCGTTGAACCGCTGCACCTTCTACGGCAGCAAGGCCGCAGGCGACAAGCTCAACACCATGCTCGCTGCCGGACAATCTCAGCCCTGGCAGATCACTCTGAAACAGATGACCGGCGAAGACCACCTCGACGCCACACCCATGCTCGAATACTTCCAGCCGCTTTATCTGTGGCTCAAACAGCAGAACGAACTGAACAAATCAAAGCCAGGCTGGAAGCCGGAATGATGGTTGGGGAGCGAAGCGTTCTTGTATTTATTTATATAAAATGTTATATAAGTTGAATGACTGCAATGTCTTTACCTAGTGATGCAGTCATTGTCTGGGAGGGCGACTCGCTTGATATTCTGCGAAGTTTTCCTGAAGACATCCGCGGAGAGTTCGGTCAGGCACTCCGTGCCATGCAGGAGGGGGAACGCCCCACATGCGATACGCGACCGATGCAATCCGTTGGCTCTGGCGTCTTCGAACTCAAGCTGCAGGATAGCCGCACCTGGTATCGCACCTTATATCTATCGAAGATAGACAATGTGATTTACGTTCTTCACTGTTTCGAAAAATCTTCACGAAAAACGCCAAAAAGTGACCTACAGTTGGCGGCCAGAAGACTGTCTCTTCTGTTTGAACGTATCCAATTGGAGAAGAAAAATGAAAAGCGAACCCACAAAACCTAGCCACCTCACGCATGGAAATGTCTTTGACGATCTCGGCTTCAGCCCTGAGAAAGCACTTCAGCTCAAGGTTAAAAGCGATCTGTTCCTCGCAATCCGACGCCATATTGAGGCCGCTGGTCATATCCAGCGCGATCTCTGCAGGATTCTGGGCGAGCACCAGCCCCAGGTCAGCAACCTGGTCAATGGGCGTATCTCGAAGATCAGTATCGAGAAGCTGCTTGGCTATGCGAGCCGCCTCGGCCTCAATGCCACAGTCAGAATTCGGCCAGCCTCAACCGCTGCCAAACCGAAGCGCACGCCAACCAAGAAGCTAGCCGCCTAACCACGCAGACATTGGCGAGTCCAAACTTAATGCGCCCCGTCCTCCAAGCCGTTCTGCTCGCCCTCACAGCAGCGAGCGCCCTTGCGCAGGACACCCTCCGCACCACCACTACCCTCGTCGTCGTACCCACCCTTGTCCAGACCACCTCGCAGGATGTCGTCTACACCCTCACCGCCGATGACTTCATCCTTACCGACAACGGCACGCCGCAAAAGATCAAGCTGGAACCTACCTCCACGCAGCCGCTCTCTCTCGTGGTTCTGATTCAGACGGGCGGCCCTGCTGCGCGGGAGCTTCAGTACTACGCCCACCTTGAGACCATGCTGGCCTCCCTGCTCGAAGACGGCACCAGCCAGCCGTCCAGGAATGAGGTCTCCATCGTCAACTTCGACAGCAAGCCGGAGGGCGCGTCTCCCTTCACCTCCAATGTCGCCGAGTGGACCGACGCCATCAACCACCCCGACCCGGGCGACTCCGGAGCCGCCGTCCTCGATGCCGTCGCCTATGCGCTTCGCCTGCTCAGCGATCAGCCGACCACCAATCGCCGCGCCATCCTGCTGCTCTCCCAGCCCACCGACAACGGCAGCAAGACCACCCTCAAACAGATCCTTCGCGCTACCGGCGAGACCAATACCGCGATCTACACCCTTACTTTTTGGCCTGAGAAAGAAGCCTTCAAGAACGCCTTCAAAGATCCCGCGCACCTTAACCCACCGAAAGACTTCGGTGCCGGTTCATTCCAGGGATACTTCGATCTCAGCATACCGCTCAACCTGCTGCTCTCAACGATGCAGAAGAACATCGCGGCAAATATAGCCACGCTTACCGGAGGCGAAGCCGCGATCTTCGACAACCAGCATTCTCTCGAAGCGGATCTGGCCACCCTCACCACTCACATCCGCAATCGCTATCTGCTGACCTTCCAGCCCGCGAGCCCGAAGCCCGGACTCCACACGCTGGCAGTCCGCCTGCCCAGCCACCCGGAGCTTTCCGTCTCCGCGCGCACCAGCTACTGGTCCGCTGAGCCTGAGAGCTTGCCTGCAAAATAGAAATAAGATCAAGCGATCATTACGGATGGAATGAGGGCCGCGCCCGGACATCCTCACGCCATCGTCCTACATCGCACTTAATGTGGCAAAAAGCCGCACGAGGAACCTTGCAAAATGTCAGATCCTACCCGCGAACTTAATATTGCTCCACTTGATATCGACAATCTGAAACCACTTGAGTCCGATCCGGAAGCCATCATCCCAAAGCACCCGCACGATCCGGATCACATCAATCCCAAGCTCGCCTCCGACATCCGTTACTGGGCCGACGAATTCAAAGTCTCCGGCCAGATTCTCCACGAAGCCGTCCGCATCCACGGAACCTCGGCTGAAAAGGTCCGGGCCGCCCTGGCCGCTCACCGCGTCAGCCTCACATAAACAATCAAGCGGCACTCGTTGAACCTCACGAGTGCCGCTTAACAATTTACAAGCGCAATTTAGACCGCCGCTTCGACCTCGCCCCAGTCCGCTTCGCTCAGCCGAACACTCGCTGCCCCGACATTCTCCTCCAGGTGCTTCAGGCTGGAAGTCCCCGGAATCGGTAGCATCACCGGACTGCGTCGCAGCAGCCAGGCCAGCATCAGTTGGCTCACCGAAACTCCGGCCGTCTTCGCCACCCCATCCAGCTTTCCTCCCGGAGCAGTCAGCTTGCCGGCGGCGACCGGATACCACGGAATAAAGCCGATCCCTTCGCGCTCGCAGAACTGCAGTACAGCCTCATGCTTCCGCTCCGACAGGTTGTACTTGTTCTGCACGCTCACAATCGGCACTACCTTGCGCGCGCGTTCGATCTCCTCTACTCCAACCTCGCTCAATCCGACGTGCCGAATCTTGCCTTCTGCCTGAAGCTTCGCAATCTCTCCCAGCGATTCCTCCACCGGCACCTTCGGATCGATACGGTGCAACTGCCAAAGATCGATGCGCTCCACCTTCAGATAGCGCAGACTCATCTCCACTTCCTGCCTTAAGTAAGCGGGCCGACCCAGCGGTTCACTCTTCGACGGACCTGTGCGCGCCAGCCCGCCTTTGGTGGCAATCACCACCTCGTCCGCATACGGCGACAGCGCCTCCCCGATCAGCCGCTCTACCTCTTGCGGCCCGTATGCGTCCGCCGTATCGATGAAGTTCACCCCCAACTCCACCGCTCGACGCAGCACCGCCGTCGCACCCACGCGGTCCGTAGGAGCGCCCCATGCGCCATCCGGAATCAACCGCATCGTCCCGTAACCCAGCCGGTTCACCACCAGATCGCCGCCCAGCGCAAACGTCTCGCTGCCCGTCGTACCCACATTTGCATTCGTATTCGTAGCCATCCTCATACGATGCCACAAGTGCGAACCCGGTGCCCCGAAGAGAAAGGGCCGTGCCCAGTACCGGCACGGCCCTTCACCCCTCCAGGCGATCTAAACAACATCCAAATCTACTTGGCAGCCGACTCAATCTCAGCCCACTCCGCTTCACTCAGAGTCACGCCCGCAGCGGCGATGTTCTCCTCTACGTGCTTCACGCTGGAGGTACCCGGAATCGGCAGAATCACCGGGCTGCGCTGCAACAGCCACGCTAGCGACAACTGGCTCACGGTAGCTCCGTGCCGCTTCGCCACCTCGTCCAGCTTGCCACCCGGCTTGGCCAGTTTGCCCGCCGCGACGGGAAACCACGGAATGAACGCCAGGTTGTGCTTGGTGCAGTAATCGACTACGTCCTCTGCGGCGCGGTCCTCGATGTTGTACTTGTTCTGCACGCTCACGATCTCGATCGTCTTGCGCGCCTGCTCGATCTCCTTCACCGAGACCTCGCTGAGCCCGACGTGCTTGATCTTGCCCTGCTCCTGCAGCTTCTTGATGATGCCCAGCGACTCTTCCACTGGAACCTTCGCGTCGATGCGGTGCAACTGCCACAGATCGATCCGCTCCAGCTTCAGCCGCCGCAGACTCATCTCCACCTGCTGCTGCAAGTATTCGGGACGACCGACCGGCAGCCACTGATTCGGCCCCTGACGCGTCAGGCCAGCCTTGGTCGCGATCACCACGCCCTTGGCATAGGGAGCCAGGGCCTCGCCGATCAGACGCTCACTCACGTTCGGCCCGTAGGAATCGGCCGTATCGATGAAGTTCACGCCCAGCTCTACCGCTCGCTGTAGAACGCGCTTGCTCTCAGCCGCGTCCTTCGGTTCGCCCCAGATGCCATCTCCGGTGATGCGCATCGCACCGTATCCCAGGCGGTTTACAACCAGATCGCCGCCGATTGAAAACGTTCCACTTGCCTTTGCATTCACTTCAGTCGCAGTCGCCATAAAGATCATCCTCATCCGCCCATCCTGGGCATCGCTGTTGGTAGTCCTGCTCTCTGTTTCGAATGCGCCTCAAGCTAAGGCCGCATCCCCTCAAGCTCGACCCGCGCCAGTTCCGCAAACATGCTGCGTCCCTCGATCCGCATGGTCTCGCCCTCTTCCAGAACTCGTATTTTTTCTGAAATTCCCAACCGCAGAGCCTCTGCCTCGAGCCGCTGCACAGGCTCATCCATCGGCTCGCGGCCCAGCCGAAATGTTCCAAAGTGCATGGGGATCATCCACTCCGCGCCCGTCTCCACGAAGCCCCGAACTGCCTCCTCCGGGCTGGTATGCACCGAGCGATAGGTATCGGGAAAGTATGCCCCGATCGGGAGCAGGGCTACATCCGGCTTGAGCTGCCGTCCTACCTCTTTGAACCCATCAAAATAGGCCGTGTCGCCCGAGTGGTAGATGCTCTGGACTCCGTCCGAGACGCAGTACCCGCCGAATCCGCGATGCGTATCGCGAAACATCCTCGCGCCCCAGTGCTTGCAGGGAGTCATGGTCACCTGAAGACCCAGAACGACCTTCTGCTCCCACCATTCCATCGCATGGACCGCCGAAAAACCGATCTTGTCCACCAGATCTTCAACACCACGTGGAACCACTACCACGGGTGCAACGCCACGCAACTTCTTCGTCCGCCGCACTACTCTCCGCAGCGTCGGCAGGTTGAGATGGTCCATATGGGCGTGGGTGATCAGGATCATGTCGATCGCGGGCATCCCCTCCAGCTTCAGCCCTGGAACCCGTTGCCGCCGCAGCACCACCAGCCGCTTGGCAAACACCGGATCGACCAGCACATTCCGCCCTCCGATCTGCAACAGAAAAGACGAGTGTCCGATAAACGTCACCCCGATCTCGCCCTCACCGGCCAAATCCAGATCGCGGGGAACTCCCGTCATGGGATTTTCGTGGCTTTCGCGCACCAACTTCACGAATTGCTTCAGCTTCGTCACGACCATCGGTCTGTTCCGCCGCAAATCCGTCATACGCCACAACCCTTCCTCTTATCAGATGCAGCTACACGTTCATCGGACACAATCCAGATCAAAGGCGCGTAAATACCCAAGCTACAAAGCTTGCATCACATTCACTAGAGCCGACTACCGCCAGGATCGATCGCCCTTCTTAAGAAGCACCTACTGTGAATACAGTCTCATCAGACCGGAAGAACCACCGCCTCGACCGTCCCGGCTCCAACAGCCCGATCCCGCAGGCACAGCTCATCTGGGATTACGTCTCCACCTCCCCGCTCCGCTCTCTGTGGGATCTGCAGGGGGCCTCCGTTCGCGTCATCCTTCAGCGTACCTTCAAGTCATTCAATAGGGATAATCTCCTCTCTCGCGCCGCCGAGCTTGGCTTCTACTTCCTCTTCGCCCTCTTTCCCACCCTGGTCAGCGCTACCAGCCTGCTCGGACTCGTCGCTCGCCACGCCTCCAGCATTTGCTCGGAGTTGCTCGCCTACCTCGCCCTCGTCATTCCGCGGTCCGCCCTGGGAATCGTCCTGGACACCTTCAACCAGACTACGGCGGCGGCTACCAGCGGGAAGGTCACTTTTGGCCTCGTCGCCGCGCTCTGGTCCGCGTCCGTCGGCTTCTCCGCCATCCAGGACACCCTCAACACCGTCTATAACGTCGCCGAAACTCGCCCCTACTGGAAGGCGCGAGGCTCTGCCATCCTCGTCACCATACTGCTTGCCATCATCAACACCCTTACCCTCGCCACATTGCTTGCCGGCGATTACCTGAGCCGCATCGCGCGCGTGCACATCGATCAACCTGCCCTCCAGTGGGCCGCCGTTATCATCCTCCGCAGCCTCGCCTGGATCATTACGTTCGCCTTCATCACACTTTTTTTCGCAGTCATCTACTACTTCGCTCCTAACGTAAAGGCCAGTTGCTGGCGCTGGCTCACCCCAGGAGCCGCTGTGGGAATCTTCGGCTGGATCGCTGCCTCCCTCCTCCTCCGCCTCTATCTTCATTACTTCGACACTTACTCCCTCACTTACGGGTCTCTCGGTGCTGTCATCATCCTGCTGACCTGGTTCTACATCACCGGCCTCATGCTGCTCCTCGGAGCCGAGATCAACTCGGAGATCGAAGCCGCCGCCACGGAAAAATGTCTACAGAACAGCCACATCATTCCGGCTACCCTCTCCGCCGACCCCGAACATCCGCTGCCCTCTTGATTCTTTTGCTCTCTTCCGTCCAAAACATCGGTCGCACCGACAGACAACCCCTTCATTTACAATCCACTCATCGGCCCAACCTCCGAACTCCGAAGCCAGGCTGAGTCCTGCATCGGCGGCCCCCAAACTGAATCCAAATTCAACCGAGCCATCATTCGCTCGCGAGGAGATCCAAAGAACATGTCCCTGCTACGCATCAACGACACCGCCCCCGACTTCACTGCCGAGACCACCCAAGGCACCATCCACTTCCACGAGTGGATCGGCGACAACTGGGCCGTCCTCTTCTCTCACCCCAAGGACTTCACCCCCGTCTGCACCACCGAGCTGGGCACGATGGCCGGTCTCGAAGGTGAGTTCACCAAGCGCGGCACCAAGATCATCGGCCTCTCCGTCGACCCCGTCGAAAACCACGCCAAGTGGGCCATCGACATCGAAGACGTTACCGGCAACAAGGTCAACTACCCCATGATCGGCGATACGGACCTCGCCGTCTCCAAGCTCTACAACATGCTGCCCGCCGACGAGTCCGGCACCTTCGAAGGCCGTACCCCAGCGACCAACGCAGCCGTCCGCACCGTCTTCGTCATCGGCCCGGATAAGAAGATCAAGCTGCAGCTCAGCTACCCCATGACCACCGGGCGCAACTTCAACGAGATCCTCCGCGTCCTCGACTCCATGCAGCTCACCGCGAAGCACAAGGTCGCCACCCCCGCGAACTGGCAGCAGGGCGGAGACGTCATCATCACCGGAGCCGTCACCAACGAGGAAGCAGACAAGATCTTCCCCGGCTACAAAACCATCAAGCCCTACCTCCGCACGACCACCCAGCCTCAGTAAGACGTATCAGTATTCAATACAAGAGCCGGTTCCCCATTGCGGGGGACCGGCTTTTTCATGTCAGCGCGCAGGTGCAGAAGCCCCCGCCTTTACTTTCCCCACCCAGCTTTCATAGGTCAATTCCCCTTTCATCCGCTGCCAATCCGATTCCGGCAAGACCATCAAATCCTCCCGCTTAATTCCCGGAAATTCGCTCCCCAAAGCGTCCAGCCCGCCTTCGCGATCCTCCCGCATATAGTTCGGAGCAATACTTACTCCATTCGCGTTCGCCCATGTACTCACATGTGTAACCGGAGCAGTAGCAATATCCTTCTCGCCCCAGAACGCGAAGTGGATCTGCTGCGAAAGCCATGCCACCCCATCCCGATCCACCCAACTGGTCCGATGACTGATCCCCGGATAAACGACGGTCGTAAACATATCCGCATCCGTGCCTCGCAGAGCCACCGCCCGTGAACGCACCGCGGCAAACCATTCTGGCGGATGATGCGCCATATCCATCACCGTATCGTTGTCTCCATTCATCACCAGCATCGGTCCGCGATCTGCATTCAGCGCGGCTAGTACCGCAGCCCGGTCCCCCACTTCACGGAGCGCACGCATCGGCGCCGACTGGCACGGCAGCGGATTGTTCTCGAAGTACCCCGGCCCCACCTCGTCATACACCCCGCCACCGCTCAGGATGAGAGCGTGAATTCGCGGGTCGATCGCACCCGTAATCCCCGACAGGAACGCCCCCATCGAATACCCCAGCACCGCTACCCGCTTCGCGTCCACCTCTGGCTGCGCATCCAGATAGCTCACCGCCTGCATCAGGTCCACCTGCATCAACCCCGCCAGCCGTCGCCCCCAATCTTCGCTCACCGGGTTTCCTTTCGCTCCCGGCTGTCCGTCCGCCCCGACCCATGCGTCATGCGAGCCAGCCTTGCTCTTCTTCTCGCTGTTCCGCTCTCCCTCGCCGATCATGTCGTACGTGACGACCACTGCGCCGGCCTTCGCAAACAGCATCCCGCTATAGAACGCATACCACCCGAACTTGTCCGACCCATGCCCATTCACCACCACCACACCAGGAAGCTTGCCCTTCCAATGCATCATCTTCGGGTCGGGCCGATACACCACGGCCGGAACGAGCATTCCGTTCGCTGTCTGATATGTCACCCGATCCGCGAGCACCCCGGCCATGGGCGAGAAGGTTGACCACGTCTTCGCCTCCAGCGCTGGCAACCGCTCCGGAACATACAACGCCTTGCGAATCTCCCGCCGCCATCCTTCATCGCGCACCGCCCGCTGCTTCGCCGTTAAATCCTGCGCCTGCCCCACACCCACCACCAGGCAAACCCCTAAACCAATCCACACAGCTCCGCGCATCACCACCATCCCTTTCCACACCAAAATATACAGCCGCAGGAAACCTGCATTCCTTTTAGGATGAACAAAGGTTTGCATCCCTCCAAAAGCCAGCCATCAGGAAAGCACCCATGGAAGTAGAAGCCCATCGCACCGCGTGGAAGACCCTTACCGCCTTTGCCATCATCTATCTCGTCTGGGGCTCGACCTTCCTCGCCATTCGTATCGGCGTCCATGAAGTTCCGCCCTTCCTGTTTGCGGCGATGCGCTTTGTCGTCGCCGGCCTGGCCCTTTATGCCTGGACGTCCGCCAAAGGAGAGCGCTCCCCCAACAGCCGCGAATGGCTCTCCATCCTCCTGATCGCCTTCCTGATCTTCGTCCTGGACTACGGCCTGCTCTTCTGGGCCGAGCAGCGAGTTCCCTCCGGCGTCGCGGCCGTCATGATGGCGACCATCCCCGTCTTCATCGCGCTCTTCGAGATCCTTCTCCTGAAGACTCAGAAGCTCACCCTCCGCCTCGCCTTCGCCCTGCTGGTCGGCATCGCCGGAGTCGTCGCGCTGACCAGCCGCTCCCTCGACCTCGGCGGAGCGCCGATCGACCGCACTGGCGCCATCGCTCTCAGCATCGGGGCCGTCGCCTGGTCGATCGCTTCCGTGCTCAGCCGCAAGCTTCCCCTGCCCCCCTCAAAAGTCATGAGCTCCGGAGCCCAGATGCTGACCGGCGGTCTCATGCTGACGCTCGCCTCCGCCACCCTGGGCGAGTTCCATAGCTTCCACCCGGCGGCCGTCTCCACCCACGTGTGGCTCGCGCTCGCCTACCTGATCGTCGCCGGCTCGATCATCGGCTACACCGCCTACGTCTGGCTCCTCCACCACGAGTCCCCCACCAAGGTAGGAACCTATGCCTACGTCAACCCCGTCGTAGCCGTAATCCTGGGATACCTTCTCGCCGGAGAGACCCTCGACCTCCGAACGCTGATCGGAACTCTATGCGTCCTGATCAGCGTTGTGGTCATTACCACCACTCGGGTAAAGAAACAGGTGCCGGGACTAACGATCGAAGAGAAAGTCTAGCCCCCAAGGTAGATTTCCGCATGGCTCAAAGAGCAGAAGTCGCATGATGGCAGCGCCTCCCGTCAGCCGTGGTTGAGTCACTAATTCAGAAGGGAGGCTATGATACGATTGCGAGCAATCGCGCTGTTAGTTGAAAGGATCAACGGTCTCCATGAAGAGTGATACTGTGCCATCGTCCCGCCTCGAAAACTCATCCCAGACGGGTACCGTCAAGTCTCGGAAATGGCTTATCACCAGCGTTTTGGTCCTTGCCACCACGTTCGCCGCCGGTCTTGTTGTGACAGCACAACAAAAGGTCGTTCTGCCAGGAAATGATTGGATCGCGCTCTTCAATGGAACCGATCTCTCGGGCTGGACGAAGATCGGAGCCGAGAGCTGGACGGTAGATGGTGGACTGCTTCACGGCAAGGGTCTTACCAAGGCCTATGGATACCTGGAGACCGACAAGGACTATAAGGACTTCCAGCTTTCGCTGCGCTTTAAATGCGTCGGAGACGGCAACAGCGGCGTGTTCTTTCACACTGGATTCAAGCCCGGATCGGTGGACACGACGCAAGGAATGCAGTTCGAAATCGACTGCAAGATGATGCACCACACTGCCGGTGTTTACGCGGAGAATGGTCGCGGCTGGGTGGTTTGGCCTTCGCCTGAGAACGAAGGCGTCGTCCGCATGGGCGAATGGAACGACTATCTTGTGGAAGTGGTCGGCAATCGCTACAAATCGCGCTTGAATGGGGTGCAGATGGTGGACTTTACCGACCCCAAGCCCGGCGCGCTCGACGGGAAAATTGCGCTGCAACTGCACGCGGGCGGCGACGGAAATATGCAGTTCAAGGATATTTGGATACGAGATCTTTCGGCTCGTTGAGCGACCTCACGGCGTTTGCGGATCGCATCGCCTTACTAGTCGACTGTCTGAATATCTAATATTGCCCCAGCCCTGTGAAGCGTGTGCCGTGTACATTGAATCCGGCACACGTATTGCTCAAGGTAATTGATAACGCTAAACAACAGCTCAACACTTTCAGCGTCCAGAGCCTGCCAGCGGGCCGGGTTAAAAGAACTATGAAGATTGGCTTAATCGGTTTGGGTTTCATGGGCGGGGTTCATCTCGCGGCGATTGAACGGACCGGGAATGCAACGGTGACGGCGGTCTCGACGCGTACGCGTCCCGTGGCAGATGGACCACCCCGCGGGAACCTGCACCACATCAAGACGGCCGCTTTACCGGATCATGTCCGGTGGGAGCCGGATTGGCGGCAACTACTTCTGGACCCGGAGATTGATGCCGTTGACCTATGCCTGCCGACGCATCTTCATAAAGAGGTCGTTCTGAGCGCACTCAAGGCAGGCAAGCATGTGCTTTGCGAGAAGCCGATGGCCCTCACTGCAGCGGATTGCGATGCAATGCTCAAGGCAGCGAGCGATAGCGACCGCTGCTTCATGGTGGCGCAAGTGCTGCGCTTCATGTCTCCGTATCGTTACGCGGCTTCGTTCGTCAGGACAGCCCCCCGCGACTCACTCAAATCCTGCACCCTGAGCCGCAAGACTGGTTATCCGAAGTGGAGTGAATGGCTCTCAAAAGAGGAGCAGAGCGGCGGGGCGATACTCGATCTGCTGAGTCACGACATCGATCAGGCGTTGAGCTGGTTTGGGCAGCCGGTGTCCGTACGTGCCGTAAGCCAGGGCGAGATCGACACCATGCGCGGCACACTCCACTATGCCGATGGATTTGAAGTGAAGATCGAAGGAGGCTGGTTTGCGCCTGAGGTCCCATTCTCTGCCGGCTTTGAGATCGCAGGGCAGGAATCAACGCTTTCCTTTCAGGAGGGGAAGCTTCAGCAGTTGCTCCCGAGTGGATCGCAGCCCGTCACGCTACCCGAGAATGATGAGTATCTCGACGAGGTAGCCTACTTCATCGAGTGCTGCGAAAAGAATCGGGCTCCCGAACTCTGTCCTCCTTCGGAGTCGGCCCAGGCAGTACGCGTTGCGAATCTGCTCAAGGCATCGCGAGAACAGAATGGAAAGGATGTACCGTGCAAGATATAACACCATCGGAGATCGGACTGGTCTTCTGGGCGGAACAGAATAGCAACGACGCCGCCGGGCAGATTCAACGACAGCTTACTTCGTTTGGGCTCTCGGCTGGCCAGCTCGGAGTACCACCGGAGTTGGCGTGCGATACCGGAGTCGAAGCATGGGCCGCCGCTTTGAAGGCGTCACAGATCGCGATTACGAGTGCCGTTTGTTCGTACCAGGGAGAAGACTATTCGGACCTTGCGACGGTTCACAAAACAGTCGGGTTCACGACATCCGAACTGAGAGCCGATCGAATCGCGAGGACGCAGGCGGTTTCGGATTTCGCTCATGCACTCGGGATCTCTGCCGTGTCCTGTCATATAGGCTTTATCCCCAGCGATTCGAGCGAAAAGCTCTATGCCGAACTGTGTGAACTCACGCAGGGGCTCTGCGACTACTGCGGCAGCCACGGTCAGAATTTTGTGCTGGAGACAGGGCAGGAATCGGCTGAAGTTTTGCTTGCCTTTATCCGCGATGTCGCTAGAACCAATCTCAAGGTGAACTTCGACCCGGCCAACATGATTATGTACGACTCAGGTGATCCGCTGGCTGCGCTCGATATTCTGAGCCCACATGTCGTCTCGGCACACTGCAAGGATGCCACTTCCCCTGTTGCTGGTTCCGGGCTCCTTGGCACAGAGTGTAAGCTGGGCGACGGCAAGGTCGACTTTCCAGCATTCCTCGCAAAACTGAAAGCAATCAACTATCGAGGGCTGTTAGCCATCGAGCGAGAAGAGCCGAATCTTGCCACGAGAACCGCCGACGTTCATACCGCGATCTCACGCTTGAAGCAGTGGCAGACGGATCTGGATACAGCCCGTGCCTAGCGGCCAAGTGGGAGTAGCGCTCCTGAACTTTTGAGTGCTACTTACCTCGCACATCTTAGATGGCAATAGAGTGAGCGCTTTGCTTACCTGCATTGGGCGGATTCTAGGACTTCATTACAAAGTGCGCCCTAACGCCGGGCAGGCACCACGGGGCCTTCGGCAGGACCTTCGTGGGGTATTGGACGCTTCGCGTATGGAACTAGGTTACAGCAACAGGAATCCGCATTAGTACAGCAGGAACGACCACAGCATATCGCCCGTTGCACACACCACGTACTGATGGCCGTCGAGCATGTATGTTTGCGGCGCGTTTGTGACCTGTCCGATGCGGGTGTTCCAGAGAGGCTTCCCCGTGGCTGCATCATGGGCTACAAGACTGCCCAATCCGTCACCGGAGAACACCAGCCCTCCTGCGGTCGCCAGCACTCCACCTCCTGCACCTCCGCCACCGCCTGCGAAGTAGCGATGCCGCCACGCCGCTTTGCCGGTTTTATAGTCGATTGCTGTCAGGTAGCTTCCTGCCGAACCAATCTGCACCTCTTCTTTTCCGCCGAGTCCCATCGATCCCCGAGGGTCGAGGTCAGTTAGATAGAAAAGTGAAAACGAGTTGGCCTCGTACACATAGAGGAGTCCCGTCTGTGGGGAAAAAGCCGGGGGCTGCCAGTTGACCGTTCCGCTGGAGTTCGGTGACACCAGCGAGCCGCCGACCGTAGCGTCCTTCGACGGATCGTGGTCGGGGCCGCCAGCAGCATTCAGACCCTTCGCCCAGTTGGTCGTGAGTCCATATTTGCTGGTGACGAGATGCTCGCCGGTGACGCGATCCAGCGTGAAAAAGTAGCCATTCCGCGCCGCCGTCAGAACCATCTTCCGCATCTTTCCCTTAAACATTCCGTCGACCAACACGGGTGTCTGGGCTGAATCGTAGTCGTGCATGTCGTGAGGAGACGTCTGGTAGTACCAGGCCATCTTGCCGGTGTCGACGTTCACCGCGACCAGCGAGCAGGTGAAGAGGTTGTCTTTATCCCCTCGAGTGCCGGTTGTGTACGCAGGCGTCGGATTGCCCGTACCGAAGATATAGAGATTGGTCTCCGGGTCGTACGCTCCTGAGATCCACGTCTGCGCACCGCCGTGCCGCGCTGCATCCAGACTCGCCCAGCTACTCTCGCCGGGATCACCCTTCTGCATTGGAACCGTGTAGTGCTTCCACTGCAGCTCCCCAGTTTCCGGGTCGAACGATTGCAGGAAGCCGGGAGAGTCGATGTCGTTTCCTACACCCACCAGGACGTGGTTGCCCACAACGATTGGCGCGGGAGTCGCGAAGTAACCCTGGTCGAGATCGGCTATGGTCTTGTGCCAGCGCTCCTTGCCGGTCTTGGCGTCGAGCGAGACCAGGTAGTCGTCGGGCGTCTCCATATAGAGATAGCCCTTCCACATCCCGAAGCCGCGATTGCCGATGTGCGTTCCGCCACGGGTCTTCCAGAAGTAGTGCCACAACGGATGTCCGTCGCGGGCATCGATAGCCCACGCATTATCCGGCATGGTGACATAGAGTGTCCCATCGACCTGTAGCACCGAACCCTTGATGGAGCCGCCGCGGACCGAGATGTCCCCAGCACCCTCGCCACCGATGATCGAGCGCACCGCGTCGCGGGCAGCACCACCTCGTTGACCATTGCCCGTCAATGCCGGGGCATCGACACCGGCGTTCAGCTTCGACATCCATCCCAGGGTCAACTGCTTGACGGTCGTACGATCTACCTGCGTCAGGGAGCTATAGCGTTTGCCGGTGTAATCGCCGTTATAGGTCGGCCAGGAATCCTTCAGCGGCTTGAGCAGGTCTCCATTCGCCAGGCCATTACCTTGTCCTAGAAGAAGTACCGGAGAGAGAAGCAGCGAGGCCGCAAACAGAATGCTCTTTCGTATCATTTCAACGTCACCAGGTAGGCCGTTACGTCATGGATGTTTTTATCCGTGTAGACCGACAACATGTCCTTATGGGCCTTCAACGGATCGGTCAGTGTCACCTTGGGAAGGTCACCGTTTCGACGGAAGCTGCGGGTTGTTCCGTCGCCTGATTTGAGTGTTACCAGGAAATCGTCCATTCGAACCAAGTCGCCTTCTGACGTCGCTCCGGAAGGAAGAAGCACCGATACTTTGGACACCGCTCCATTACTGATACCGGACCGCCCCCCTCCCATCAGCCAAGTCGCCTGCAGTTGTTTGGGGTCGACGATGCGCGATGCGATCCCTCGCAGATCGCCCTCAGCCGAGTGGCATTTCGCGCAGGTCGAAGCGAAATAGGTGCGTCCATCGGTTGCGTTGCCGACTACGATGCTGGGAGGCTCCTGCTTGCCAGGGGGTGTTCCCTGTGCACCGATTGTTGCAATAACGCTGCGCACATAGGCGGCGACTGCGTTGGAGTCCTCGATACTAATACCAATCGCCGGCATTCCCAGCGCCTGGCGGGAGCCCTGGATGATGGGGACGATCAGTTCACCATTTTGATCCGTCAATGTGACCTGAGAACGGAGCAGATTGGGCCCACCCATATCACCGCCACGTAGATCCTTCCCGTGGCACGCCTGGCAGTTGACGCCATACAGCGCCTTGCCATGGGCGGCCAGAACGGGGTCGATCGGTGCACGCTTCTGTCCGGGAACGAATCCCCCTACCCGCTCCGGCTCTGCTGTCCCTGCCGGGGCAGGCCGCTGTGCCAGGGCCAAATACATGGAACTCATCAAGAGCCCCACTGTGGCCGTGGCTAGAAAACCCGTTTTGACCCGCATGTATCTCCTAACCCATCCATCAAAAAAGTCAGCCCCATCTTTAACCACCGTGGGCCCACCTAGAAATAGTAGTCGTTCCACTGCACGATGGTGTGGAGAACTTTTTCGGCGAGACGGTTTCCCGTGACACGAAAAATCCGCGGCCCGTCTCGCCGTCCTTGCAACATGCTTTAGAGCGCAGCCATTACCTCATGGTAGAGATGCTGTGCGCCTTCAATTCCATCCCATGGACCGGCTTCGTACTCCAGCGCAAAGACCCCGGTGAAGTTGTTGTTGAGCATGATCCTTACATTGCGTTGAACGTCCGGCTTCTCCCAACGATCCCAGTACTTGGCGTGAACGGTGGTGTGAGCATACGGAGCGAGATCCTGCAGAGCGTGATACATCAGATACTTGTGCTCCCAGTTGCAGAAATCAGGAGAAGCCTCGCAGAAGGGGTTGTTGACTTCCTCAATGATGATCTTGATATTGATTGGGTTTGCGGTCAGTCCCCAGTGATTTTCAAGCGTAACTTTGACGCCGAGTTTTCCGCCATAGTCGGCCATCTCTTTGAACGACTCGATGCAGTTGCTAAGGTACTGCTCGATCGAATTGTTCTTTGGATAGCTGCTGTCGTTCGGAAGCGGGCTTGGCGCGATGCGTGGACCTCCGCTATTCACCCGCATCGATTTCGCTCCCAGGATGGCTGCTCCGTCCAGCCATTTCTTGGCTACCTCAACCCCGGCCTTGCGCTTGGCAGGGTCCAGTTCGCAGATGTCGCGGGGCGCGTTGTTCGAGATGTGATGACACTTGGTGCCGGTCGTGACCTGCTTGTTGGCCATCTTCTCCAGCCACTTTTTCCCGGACGCAGTGGACGGATCAAACTCAGAGATCTCGCGGCTCTTGCCGTCATATCCGAGGATAGAGCTCTTGACGTATTGGCTGTCATCGTCCGCGTCGCCGAACAGGCTCGACCACAGATCCATCTGATAGATGCCCGGGAAGGTCTTCTTCGTAAACTCCGGATAGTCCAGCATGGTGATTTCGCCATACTTCTTCTTCATCTGCGCGACAGTATCCTTTTCTCCAATACTGCTGTGGGTCTTGAAGATGTAGCGGATGGGATAGCTATTGGAAGCGATGCGCGCGTACTTCTCCTGGTCAGTGAGGGGGCGGAAGGCCCCGGCGTGCACGATGGATTCGGGAGTGACCGCCTGTGCTGCGGCATCAGTGCCGAGGGAGTTGATCAGCAGACCTGCTGCAACGGTTCCACCGGCCCCTTGGATGAATCTGCGGCGGTCCAGAGTGCTGTTCACTTTATCGTTTGAGCGCATGACGTTCTCCTTTGATATTGGACGAATTGCTTGTACGCGACCGTGAACTCTCCACAGGATTACAACTCTGGAAGGTCGAATTTGTGGTCGAGGCAAAAATAAAGAGCGGCCTCGAAAGGCCGCTCTCTTTGAAACATTGTTAGAACTTCAGTCTTGCTGCGAACTGGATCAATCGCGGGTTGTAGGCATTTGCTGTGCTGGTGACTGTGCCGAAGGTACTCGCCGGAGTGAAACCCGCGACGGGATATCCGGTACAGGCCACTTGGTTGGCGCCTCCGCAAGCAACGAGCGAAAGCGACGCGTTTGGATTGACGAACTGCGCCGTATTCAACACGTTGAAAGCTTCTGTACGAAACTCAAGCTTCACGCGCTCGAAGATGTCGAAGTTCTTGAACAACGACAGATCCACTCGCTGCAGGCCGGGGCCGTACAACTGGTTGCGGTGCTGGTTGCTTACCGTTCCTGTGGGCTGGAAGACGAAGTCGTTCGTGTCAAACCAGCGACCGATCGTCGTATGACCCACTTTGCCATTCCCGATCATGTTGGACCGATCGCCGTTCGCCACAGTGGGCCGCGTTCCACTGCGGTTCACGTTGTTGGTGACGGAGAACGGCATACCCGTACTCCAGACAATAAGTCCATTAGCCTGCCATCCCTTGACCAGGATTGACTTCACTCCGCGTGCCGTCTCGCCAAACGGCAGCGAGTAGTTGAAGGTGGACGTTACGCGATGACGAACGTCCAGGTTGCCGTTGCCGTACTCCAGGGTCGGAATCAAGTCCACGTTTGAGCCGAAGCCGTTTCCGCCGTTGTTGCTGATGGACTCCGAGTTATCCAGCAGGTGTGCCAGGTTGTAGGACAACTGCAGGTCCAGCCCCTTGCTGAAACGGCGTTTCAGGACCGCCTGAAACGCGTGATAGCTGCTGGAGCCGTTGCTGCGGTACAGCGGGATGGCAGTGACATTGGGCGCAGTGGCGTTGAACTTACGACGGATGTTGAAGTCTGTCGTCGTTGCCGGAGTATTCGTCGTTGTATCGCCGGGAGTTACGAACGATTGAGCGCCCTGGGCGATAGAAATGGTGTTGAAGTCGTTGAGATAGTAGCCGTTGTGACGACCCAGTTCGCCGACGTAGGAGAGCGTGGCGACGAAGCCGCCAATTTCGCGTTCTGCAGTCAGGTTGAACTGTTCGATATAGGTTGAACGGAAGTTAGGATCCAGAGCCGCAGTAATGCTGCCGGATGGGCTGGTCGCACTGTTCGGGAAGGGAGTTGGCAGGCCGCCTGCAAATTTTAAATAGGGCGCCGCCTGAGCTGCAGTGTATTTAAAGGGGCCATTGGGGTCCGTTAGAGCAGCAACGGCCTGCAGTGGGGTATAAGCGCCAAAGGTTGCCGTAAACGGCTGGTTGACCAGCGCAGATCCGGAAGTGGTGTTCTCCGGAGCAAAGGTCAGACCGAAACCTCCACGGATGACCGTCTTGGCAGCAGGCGTATACGCAAAGCCAAAGCGGGGAGCAACGTTGCTATAGTCCGTCTTCACGTTGCCATGGCTGTCAACGCCGGGGGTACCGGCAACAACAATCTTTCCAACGTTGATATCGAAGTTGGAGAGGATATTTTTGGTTTCGGTATAGGGCGTGAACAGGTCATAGCGGACGCCCAGGTTTACCGTCAGGTTCGACGTCAAGTGGTAGTCGTCCTGGATGAAACCGTACGGCTCCCAGGTGCGGTTATGCGGCGTGTAAAGGATTGAGTTGCGGCCACCAGTGATGTAGTCGCCTGTGAGCAGCGTGGCAAAGGTTGCGAAGCTCCAATTGCCGTTTGCAGTGTCCGTCTGGGTCGTTGCATCCTGCCGGCGGATGACACCCCCGCCGATCTTGATGTTCTGTTTGCCGTGAATGTAGTTGAGGAGGCCCACATACTGCCAGGTGTTCTCGTGATAAATGATCGGAGGACGATTGCCGATCGTGGAACTCGTTCCCTCGTTCACCGTGATTGCAGACAGTTCCGCGCTACGCCCATCTGTATTGATGTTCGGCTGTCCGAACTTCGTGTTGATCGCGTTGCCGAAGTTCAGCGGCAGTTGGGAATTATCCAGAACCGTGAAACCAGCTTTCAATTCCACCAGCACGTTCGGCGTGAAGGCGTGGATGTAATTCAGGTGCGCCTGATGGGCACGCGTAACGGCAGGCCCCGGGTAGTTGGCAAGATTGCCGCCCGGCTCAACGATGCCCGCAGCCGTAGTGTTGACCGCTGGAAAGAGCGTGCCAATCTTGGTGTCCACCGCGTTATAGGTGTAACGCATGTAGAAGAGGTCGCCATTGCCGAAATGGTGATCAAGGCGTCCATCTCCAGTCTTGTTGAACTGCGAGTCGGCGCGGGCACCCACGTAGTTACCCGATGTAAGGGCGTTCGTTGGCAAAGGATACAAATTGAAGTACTGAAGACCAATCTTGTCGTACGTGCCGGCAGGAGCAGCATTGACGATTGTGCGCTGCGCGACGGTCGGAACCGTCGTGGTCGTCGGGTTCTGGTTCTTGATGATGTTCAGGCCTTCGTAATCCGCGAAGAAGAAGGTCTTGTCCCTGAAGATGGGCCCGCCAAGGCTGCCGCCGAACTGGTTCTGGCGATACTTCGGCTTGGGGATGTTCGCACCGAACTTGAACGGGTTAGCGTTCAGCTTGTCGTTGCGGAAGAACTCGAACGCCGAGCCATGGAACTGGTTCGTGCCGGATTTGGTGATGACGTTGATGATGGCACCCGCTGCGCGGCCTACTTCAGCCGTGAAGACGTTGGTCTGAACACTGACTTCCTGAATGGCGTCAACCGACGGACGGACACCGATGGAGCCGATGACGCGCTCGTTGTTGTCGATGCCGTCGATGGTCTGGTTGTTGATCATGTCGGCCTGTCCGTTTACGGACACCGACGAGGTCTGGCGACGATCATCCGGACGGTTGCCCGATGCAAGTCCGTTGTTCAGGCCTTCGGTCGCACCTGGTGTCACCTGAACGAGGTTCATGAAGTTACGGCCGTTCAGCGGCAGTTCCTGCGTCGCTTTCTCCGTCACGGTCGTGATCATTGCGGCAGAATCCGTACGAAGCGCCGGCGCGCTCGCCTCAACAGTGACGGTCTCGCCAGTTGAGCCGGCTGCCAGGTGCGCATCTTCACGAGCACGGTCGCCTGCGGAAAGGCTGAACAAGGAGATCTGGAACTTCTTGAAACCAGGGGCCGTTACCGCAATGGAGTAGCGACTCGGCTTGAGCAGGGTAAACGTAAACTCGCCGCCTGCACCAGAGGTGCCCACACGCTTTTCGTTGGTGTCGACATTCGTCAATTCAACCGTTGCACCGGGTACGACCGCATCGGTGGAGTCGGTTACATTTCCGATTACATCAGCGGTCGTCGACTGCGCCCGCAGCGGTACGCCAATCAGGGCCGTACAGGCGAGAAGTGCCCAAGCCATGCGATGCATCCGGCGCTTCGTAGTTCCGGCGCGCGCACTACATCGGTCCGGTCCGCCTGCAATCTCCGTGTGCTTTAGTCCAACTGTATCGTTTGCCATGTACCGCCTCCTGAGTTTCCAACGTGTGGTGTTAAATCTGTCGAACTCGACAGGTTACGTAACGAGCTACACCGTAGTTCCATTCGTTCAATTCATTTACTGCAATGGGTCTGATTACGCCCTGACAGTTATTTTTTTTGGTTTCCAGAAACTTTGTTCATCAGTGAAGCGTGTTGCAAGGCAGCAAGAGAACCGTGCTTGAAGTACGAGTTCCTTGCTACTGGAACGAACACCCGCTATTGCAGACAACTTGTATTTCCATGTCCAGGCAGAGAGAACAAAGAAAAAAAACATTTTATTTACTAAGTAAAAAAAATAAAATACAGTGGCAGTGCGGATGCTCTTCGTTGTCGAAAGAATTCACTGAATAATGTTTCGGTAGGTGGATCATATGCGGGACTTGAAATAGCGTCAAGCATATAGTCTGCATTTGTTTACTTGTTTTCATCCTGCTGGATGAAGCAGCCTTGCAACACTTAAGCGGTGACGCAAAAAGGGGAGAATTCGTTGAAACCGTACTTCCGGTCTGCCAAGAGCGCGACCATCGCGGCTCTTTTGCAACACGAACAGCTTTCACGGTCGGAACTTGCAGAAATTACAGGTGCCAGCGCTGCGTCCATTACGGAGGTGAGCCAGAACCTTCTGGAACAGGGGCTGCTCGTAGAACAACCGATCCCGCAGTTGGTCAAAGGCCGCGGAAGACCTTCGGTTCATCTCCGCCTACAGGCCTCCCATGCCTACTTCATCGGCATCAGCATCTCTGAAACTGCTACCCCGATGGTTATCACGGACTTACAAGGTCACATCCTAGCGCGGCAGCCAGTCCCCTTCTGCAAGACACCCGTAGAGCTTGTCGCGGCGATTCGCAGAAGCTATCCGATTCTTCTCCGCGACGCCGGCGTGCCACGAAGTCGTGTGCGGGGAGTCGGTATTACCGTCGCCGGAATTGTAGACTCCGACCTGGGCGTATGTCGCTATTCAGCAGCGCTTAATTGGCGGGACGTACCGGTTTCAGAGCTGATCGGCAAGGCACTGAAGCTGCCCGCCTGGGTGGATAACGATGCGAATGCGGTGGCCGTCGGAGAGAAGTTCTTCGGGCGCGCCCGCGACTCTCTCAACTTCACCAGCATCGTCCTGGGCCGCACGATCGGATCAGCCCACTACATGCACGGCATGCTGTATCGGGGGCATGATGGCGGCGCAGGCGAGATTGGCCATATTACGATCGATCCCAAAGGTGCCCTTTGCCGTTGCGGACGCAACGGTTGCCTCGACACCATCGCTGGTGGAGGCGCTCTGCGAGCTGCGGCAAAGGCATGCGGACTCGCCGTAAGCGGGATGCGCGATCTCGAAGAGTTCGCAGTACAGGGGAACACCGATGCAGCCAGGCTTCTCCGCACCGCGGGCGCTGCGCTCGGATCCGCCGTAGCCTACCTGGTTCACATCAATAATCCGCAGTGCATCTTCTTCACCGATATGGAAGGCTTCGAGAACGGAGTCTTTCGGACGGCTACACGACAGACGATTGAAAACAGCATCCTGCCGCGTTTTCTCGGATCGACTGAGATCTTATTCAGCGACGCAGAACCAGGCTTCCTTCCACGCAGCGCCGCATCGATCGCAGCATTCGAATATCTAACATCGCTGTAAGAATGTGCAAAAAAACTGAAGGTTTAGCACAGATTTGTACAGATCAAACGGATTTAGGAACAGGCAAAAGCAAGAGCAACGACGAAATACAGGGGTCCTGATGGATACCGCGCGTCGATCTAGTCCGCTTCCATTGACGAAATACAGGGGTCCTTCACTACGTTCAGGATGACGGCGTAAAACAAACAACCGCATAAGAGCTCTCAATGGTAGTTTTGGACAGGTTCTAATATCAAGACCTACTTGGAGTGCTTCCGGGGCAAAGCAAACGCCACGTAGGCTCCGGGAATTGGAGCTTGCGATGCCGGATGTCCAGGCACGCTATGGGTGTAGGTCGTGGCCTGGGCAGCCGCGCAGAAAACAACGTACTCCCGGCCACCGACCTCATATACCGCTGGCATTCCCTCAAGGGCAGCGGCTACTTCAGACTCCCAAAGTACTTTTCCTGTGGCCGAGTCAATTGCTCGCACCTTGCGATCTCTCGTCCCGGTAAAGATCAGCCCTCCAGCGGTAACGACTGGATTGACCTTTGGGAACTGAGAGCCTGTGTTCTTGAACCCTTTGGCCGCTAGTTCAGGAACTTCACCCAATGGGATCTTCCATCGAATCGTTCCCGAATTAAGATCGTAGGCTGTCAGGGATGTCCACGGTGGCGCGATGACCGGCAGGCCGCTGTTAGCAAACATGAAGCCAAAGCCGCTCTTGTAATGAGCCGTCGATGAAGCGGCAGAAGTCGAACTCGCCACCGGAGCATTCACGGAAGAGTCGGATGCAGGCGCAAGATCGGGACGCGAAAGATAAGCGACAAGCGAGTTAAGATCCTGATCCGACAACTTCGAAAAGGATGGCATCGGCCCAGATCCGTGGCGCACGACATTCTGAATTCGGTCGCTCGTCAGCCGCGAACTCGCGTCCAGGAGCGATGGAATTGCCGGCGGTTTGCCTGCCAGATTATTGCCGTGACACAAACTGCAGTTGGCCTCGTAAATCGAGCGTCCCTGCACCTCAGGCGAACCAACATGAACAGCCTCCTTGGCTAAAGTGAGTCGAAGCATCGCGGGGAGATCTTTGGAGACGACGTAAAGGTTTCCGTTCGTGGGATCGATCGCCGAGCCGCCAAAGTTTGCACCACCATTGTTGCCTGGCATCTCCACGGTATCTCCCAGGCCGGGCGGCGTGAAGAGGCCGTGGTTGCGAGCGTTCAGCGTCTGCGTTCGGATCTGTTCGCGTTCGGCTGGCTCAAGGAATGGACTGAGATCGTCCACCGTAAACGCCTGACGTGCAAACGGAGCGGGCTTCGACGGAAAAGGTTGCGTAGGAAACGTCTCTTCCCCGGGCACATCCGACTTGGGTTCTGGCCGCTCCTCGATAGGCCACAAAGGCTTCCCTGTCTCGCGCTCGAATACCCATACGAAGCCGACCTTGCCAGCCTGCGCTACGACGTCGACTAACTTGCCGTTATGCCGGACCGTGGCAAGCATCGGAGTCGTCCCGTTGTCGTAGTCCCAGATGTCGTGATGAACCATCTGGAAGTACCAGATGAGCTTCCCGGTATGAGCGTCCAGCGCAACGAGACAATCGCCAAACAGATTCGCTCCCCGACGATTCCCACCGTAGAAATTGTACTTCGGGCTGGCAGTCGGGACAAAGAGAAGGCCGCGCTTTTCGTCAAGAGCCATCCCGCTCCAGGAGTTGGCACCCCCTACAGTCTTCCACGCATCCTTCGGCCATGTGTCGTAGCCGACCTCGCCGGGATGCGGAATGGTGTGGAAGGTCCAGGCGATCTTCCCCGTCAGAACGTTGTACGCGCGAATGTCTCCGGGACCCGAATCGTACTCCTCGTTGGTCGCGGATCCGAGAATGAGCAAGTCCCCGAAGATGCGTCCAGGGTTATAAGACTGCACGAGGGTCAGGCTCTTCGGATCGCGTCCGAGTCCATCGCGAAGATCCACGCGACCGTTCGCGCCAAACGGCACGATCGACTGTCCCGTCCGCGCATCGATTGCCTGGAGATAATTATTGATCGCAAAAATCAAGCGTCGATCGGACCTGTCGGCGCTCTCCCAATAATTGATTCCGCGATTGGTGATTAAGGTTGTGTTCGGATCGGTCGCGTGGGACCAGAGTTCCCTGCCCGTAGCCGCATCGAGCGCGATGATTGAATTCTTCTTAGCGAGAACATACATTACCCCGTCAACGACCAGGGGATTGAATGAATATTTTCGGTCGTCGCCAGTACTATAGGTCCAGGCCACTACAAGCTTATTAACGTTGGAGCGGTCGATTTGACGCAGCGCCGAGTACTGCGTTCCGTCCGGAGAGCCCCCGTAGTCGCTCCACGTTGTATGAGCCTTCTGTCTTGTTGCCCGAACCGAGTGATCCTGTCCGAACGCGCAGGCATTGGCACCAACAAACAGGAAAGCTACAAGTAGAGCGGCTCCCTTTGCGCAGGAGCGTGAAGAAGGCTGAGCATCAAAAAGCTTTGGCTGCGATCCATCCGACATCATGAGATAACTCCATAGCGCATCACCTTTGAAAGTCATCTCAGTTAAACTTCGTAACATCCAGGTTGAGCGTGTATTTTTCAGGGCTCTTCATCATTTCATTCCAGGTAAGTTCACGTCCAAGCACCGCTGCCTGACGACCCAGCATACAACTGCGCGCGCTTTCAACGCCTGCAGCTACCTGATTATGGAACTTGCCCGACGTGATGCTTTCGAGGAAGCTGCGCTCCTTCATTGTGTCTGCGAGTGCCAGATTGTTCGTGAACGCGCCATCTGCGGCGAACTTGCCCGGAGCAGTATCCTGAGCTTCGTTCCCGCTCCACGTCCAGGGATCGTTGCCTAGAATCCGCAGAGGGCCTGAGTAAGGCGCCTCGGCAACACCGGCGTCACCAAAGACCCGTTCCGCAACGTCGAAGAAGCCATTCTTTCCAAACTGCGTTGAAGAAAAGCTGAGTTCAACTTCGCCCGGATAGGTGAAGATGACCTCATAGTTGTCGGATGTATTGCCCTGGTGCTTGATAGCTTGACGACTGCTCTTCGCGACCGCCTTGATCGGGTGCGTCCCCATGATCCAGTTGCAGACATCGATGACGTGGATATTCTGCTCGAGCAGGATATCGCCCGAGAGAGTCCGGTCCCACAACCAATCCCGCAATCTCACCTCGTCCGCAGGCATACCCGGACGGTCGGGATAGGTCGAACCGGGTGCGTTGTAGTGAGCGGAGATAGCGGCAATCTTGCCGATCTGGCCGGCCTGGATACGGCGCACAATCTCGACGAACGGAGGTGCACTGCGGATCTGGAACCCTACGTCCATGCTGACTTTGCCGTCGAAGCGTTTGCTGATAGCAAGCGCACGCTCCGTCTGCGCAATATCGACGCCCACCGGCTTCTCACAATAGACATGCTTCCCACCCCTCACGACGACATCGAGATGCTCGACGTGAAACCACGGCGGGGTCGAGATTTGGATTGCGTCGATCTCGGAAGATGCGGCGAGTTGCTGAACCGCAGTATGTCCGCGGAACATCAGCTTAGGATCGATCGGGCCCTGGCCAAGCTTGCTGTTGACTGCGTCGAAGTGCACCTTCCCTTTCGCTAGCTGGTCAGGAAAGATGTCCCCCAGCGCGACAATGCGAGCGCCCGCGTTGTTTGCAAAAGACGTGGCAACAGAAGTTCCACGATTGCCGCAGCCGAGAAGCGCGAGACGAACCGCAGAGTTTGCCTCGTACCCGAAGGCCGTCTTTGACTTGAGAATCATCAGCCCTGAAGCTGCCGTCGCGCTGGTGATGAACTTCCTTCGATTCATGTTCTGCTTCTCCCCATTTCGAGCCTTTTAGATCTGTGCAAGAATGCGCTCCAGATAAATCTTCTCTTGCCTGACATCTTCCAACTGCTGCGGACCGGACGTCTCGCGTTCAATCGTGAGGGCTCCGGTATAGCCCAGCTTCTTGAGCTTAAGCAAGACCTGCTTGAAATCGACAAGCCCCTCTCCGATTTTAACTTCCTGTCCAAGCTTGGAAGGATCGGTCGGCCAGCGCCCGTCTTTAGCGTGCATGGCCTTGATGTGCGGGCCAAGTATGTCAACGGCATCGACAGGATTCGCTTTGCCGTAGAGGATGAGGTTCGCCGTATCCAGTCCAACCCCGAGACTGGGATGGTTCGCATCGCGGATCACCCGCGACATTGTTGTCGGTGTCTCCTGCCCGGTCTCCATCAAAAACATTTGGCCGTTCCCAGCACAATGCGCCGCAAGATCGCGAATCGTAACGACGGTCTCATCGTAGAGCGGATCGGCAGGATCTTCCGGTATAAAACCGCAGTGAGTCTGGATGTATGGGATGCCGAGCAGCTTTGCAAAGTCCGACGTCTGTTTCAGAGCGTCGACCCGCGCAGTGCGTGTGGCACGCGGCACCACCCCAATGGTCGCGGGGCCTTCGGTAAAGTTCCATTTCAACGGGCCCGGCTGAACGACCTCAGCCGTAGTTGCCGTGACACCGTACTTCTCAAGCAGACCGTGAAGTTCGGCTGCGAGCGACTTGGTGTACTTGCCCAGATAATCATCGAGCGATAGAAAACAATTGGTCATGCCAAGTTTTTTGACCCGCCCGATGATCCCGTCCGGATCACGCGCAGGCTTGATCAGCAGGCCGATAGCCATCGGCTTCCATGCCAGAGCAGGCAACACCGAAGCAGGAGCCGGAGGAGATACTGCGCGAGCCAGGATACTCGCTGGAGAAGCGTTAACTCCGTAGAAGAGGCCGGCCCCCAGGCCAGCACTCATGAATTCTCGACGAAGCATTCAGAACCTCCGGACTCACTCTTGCGGCTTGTTATGGATGCGTTGGATTTCAGTATTTATTTTATAAAGCGATTTAATTCACTGCACTAGATAAAGCCGTAAATGCACCAGCAATCGCAAGCAACCACAAGATTGGTTTGGTTGCTGAAGATTATGAGAAGTTCCTTCGACTGTCAACAGGAAACCGGCTGCATCGCGCTGCGTTATTGAGCGTACAGTTACGGTTCATCGCAGCGTCTTCATCGGGATCCGTGCCAATTCAGCCAGGCGGAAGGTCGAGAGACTTGAGATCAAGAGAGGGACGCGACTCCCTCGCCAGGAGAACTGGCACGTTTTGTTTACTGCTTTAAATCTTCAAACCTCAAATTCGAGACGGGGTATTGTTTCCAGTCCTTGTAATCGAAGTGCCACCACTCGGTAGGGTTGACACTGAAATGCTGCTTTTGCATCGCTTTGCGTAACAGGGCGCGATGTGCGCGTTCGTCAACCGTGCCGCCCGGGAAATTGGAATATGCCCGGGGTGTCATTTCGTCGTATCCGCTCGGCATCTGAACCTCCTTCCCCGTCTTCAGGTCGTATAAGGAGAGGTCCACAGCGCAGCCGCGGTTATGCTTCGAACCTTCAGCCGGGTTTGCGACGAAGATTTTCTTGTCCGCAGGCGTCGCGTCCCAGAACATCCTGGTGACATACCAGGGTCGATACGCATCGTGGATGATCAGGCCGTATCCCGCGGCCTTGAGTTCGCGATGCACGCGAAGCACTGCTTCCGCGGCGGGACGCTGGAGAAAGACCCGCGCCTGAGTATAAACGGGAGTTCCCAGAAAGTTATTTGCACTGGCGTACCGGATGTCGAGCTGGATCGTTGGGTCGAGTGTGACAAGTTCGATCAGGTCGGGCGCGCGGAAGATACCTCGTTCGCGTGGTGGCAACGCCTTGAGCGCCGCCACGCGCAGTTCATCCACTGGCCGGAGCGGCGTGATGTGGAAACTCGTCTGCTGCGCGATGCTTGACTGAAAGACAAGGAAGAGAACAGCAGGGCGAATAAGACGGCTGAGCGAGGACCTCATGGATTTCTTTCGTAAAGATCTTTGCGGAGGGGGTGGAGTGAAAGTGTCTCCGGCTGAATTTCGTTGGAACTCTTAAGCAGAGAACGCGGCGCAGGCTGTCTTCTCGTCAGGATGAAGCGTGGTGTATTTCGTGATGCCCACCATGGTGAAGACCTTCTGAAAATGGGGCTTGAGGCCGAAGGTCTGGATGGTCTGACCGCTTTTGCTGGCGGCGATCATCATTTGAATCACGAGCGCGATACCGCTTGAGTTGAGATAGTCCACACCCGAGAAATCGAGCAGGATGCGTTTGGCGGTCTGCGAGATACCCCGGTAGCTCCCGAGCACTGCATCGCTGGAGGCACTGGTGATATCCCCCGCAAAACGCAGCACTGTAACCGGAGCAGCGGAATCGCATTGCACCTCCTCCACCTTTACGCGAGTCACTTTATCCTGCATCGAGATGTCTCCTTCTAAGACTCTGGTTGGTCTGCTAGTGGGTGGAGCCGGATCACCATGCGGGCAAAGCTTCCTGTCGGCGGGGAGCTGACCCATTCCACCTCATCGACGAGCGACTCAATCAGGAACATCCCCATGCCGCGCGCCTCTTCCTGTTCGTGCATCTTCTTATCGATATCCGGTGCGGTCGCGTGACTTTGTGGCCCGTCTCCCGTATCGAGGACCTTTACCTCAAGGGAATCAGCTCGCATGGAAAGTATGACCCCGATCGAAAGAGTTTCATCCAGCTTATTGCCATGCTCGATGGCGTTGATGCAGGCTTCCGCGACGGCCGTTTTGAGGTCCTCCACGCGTTCGTCCGTGAATCCCATGAGCTGCGCGACGCCGGCGGCCGTGTTCATGGCGATCTTTTCAAAGCCGAGACGCGACGGAAGTCGCAGTTCGATGGTGCTTCGATGCTCATCCATCAACGGTGTTCTCCATTATGGCATTCTGAACAATACCAGCGCAGTCATATCGTCGGACTGATCCTGACCGTCGGAAAAAAGCTCCAAGGTGTGCCACAGAGACTCTAACGTCTCTTCGGCCGTCGGTGTTTCTAATTCTGCAAAAGTTTTCAGAAGCCGGGATTCGCCGAACTCCTCTTCGCCACAGAATACCTCCGTCATGCCGTCGGTATAGACCAGAAGACGAGCGCCCGGATCGAGCACCAGTGTCTCTGATTTGTAGGATGAAAATGGCAGGATTCCGACCGGGGTACCGGACGCGGATAACGTCTGAAGCGATCCGTCGGAAGAGAGCAGGAACGCTGGATTGTGGCCCGCGTTCAGCACTTCCAGGGTATGGCTGGAGGGCAAGAGTCGCAGAAGAATGGCCGTGACGTAACGCAGCCGCGCCTGGGGGCCTTCGCTGTAGTGCAGCAGATTCATCTGGGTGGCAATCTCAAACAGGCTCAGGCCGGAGTGAACCATAGCGCGAAAGGCGGAGCGAAAGGACGTGCCGACCAGCGCCGAAGCTAGTCCTTTGCCGGCGACATCTCCCACAACGATGACGATCTCTCCGTTCGGCATGGAGACGATGTCCAGATAATCTCCTCCAACTTCGTAGCAGGTCACCGATCGTGCCGCCAGGCTGTAGTTCGGGAGCTGCGGCATCTGCTGCGGAACCAGGCTGAGCTGCACCTGACGCGCAGCCGCGAGGTCGCTTTCGACGCGCTGCCACTGGAGAGCGCGCTCGTGAAACCTGGCGTTCTCAATGGCAACGGCGGCTTGCACTGACAGCGATTCGAGGAAGTCCGTCTCGTCCAGATCCAGTATCCGATCTGGAGGGAGGATCACAACCAGTTCCGTGATGGGGATGCCGGTCTTATCCCGGAGTGGAAAGTGAAGCAGCGAGTCCGAAGATATTCCGACGGCGGAGTTGCGCCAACTACTGGAGTAAGTGGCTTGTAGAACATCCGAGACCGTTCCGTAGTTCTGAGGGAAGGTGGTGAAAAACGCGCCGGTCAATTCTAGTTCGCGCACGACGATCTGCAGGGCGATGCCAAGGACGTCATTCAATTCGATGGTGGAGTGAAGTTGGCGGCTGGCCTCAAGAAGAGCCTGCAGGCGGGCGACCTGCTGCTGAGCCATAAGTGATTCACTGATTTCCATCAGACTTGTCCCTCATTGCAAGCTGCGATGTTGGATGAGTATATGCAAGAAAAACAAGGAACTCCATTTGTTTTGGGGTCTCTTCGCGATCTAAATGCTTATCTGGATGCTTATCTGGGCGAACTAACCCAGCGACAGGCGAAGAGTAACTTATGTCCTGGGTCCAGAGAGTAAATAGTGCTGCAACATTGCAGACTTATGCGTAGTGCCACGGATATTAATGAGGAGTTACCTTTTTGTGATTCACTGCAATACTTTACGTGCTAATGTAGGCGAACGATTCAATTCAGATTGCCGCAAGCTGGCAGATAGTGCTGCAGATCATCCATAAGTATTTAGGTTCTTTCCAACTGTACCCCGGGCCCAAAAACTTCAAGGAGATGCAGATGAAATTGCTTCGTTTTCTTATAACGATTGCTTTGGCTTGCGGCCTCACGGGTATTGCGAAGGCCGACCAACTTGATTTCCACATGGTAGTTCTCGACCCCTTCGCTACCACCCCGATCTTCACCACCCCTTTCAGCTTTACCTTCGACACCTGCGTTCAAGGGCAGTTACCTACGAATGTCGTTGGGTCGTATGAGGGCTGTTTCTCGGGAGTCAACAGAACGGGCGAAGACTGGATCGGCTTACAACTGGTGTTCAGCAATACAGCGCCTCTTGGAAGCCAGCCCGCGGGATGTGCGCTGGATGGAAGTACGGATTATTTTCAAATCGCTTCCTGTTCTCTCACAACGGATCAGTCCACTTACATTCTCAACTTTACGAGTGGCGCGATTCCAAACAATGGAAGCTTCACCATTGCTGAAGATGGCGTGGATCCAAGCCTGTTTCCGCTCGTGAGCGCGACTGTCATTACGGCGGCGACGCCTGAACCCGAGTCGATCTGGCTGCTTTCGACCGGCGTGATGTCGATGGGTTCTTTCCTCTACTCACGACGAAAAGGCGCGGCAAAGACAGGGAATGCCTGAGATCTTCGTGAGCACCCCTGCCCGGACTTAGAGCAGTTTTCCTGTTGCTGTGGAGCGGAAGATCTCAAGCAGTACCGTTTTCATTGGAGAAAACGGACATGAATCAAACGCCACCGCTATACGCCCACAGGAAAACCGCTCTAGCGCCTGACGTTCCTCTTCGGATCAGAGAGCTACGGCCGAGTTTCCGTGTTCTGCGTGTCCACTTGCTTTGAGGTATCAGGACCGGGATCGATACTTCCTAGTCCTGGCCTCAGAAAGAGCCCTATGCGTCGTCCCGGCCTCCTGCTCCTGCTGCTGTGTTCGCTTTCATTGCGTTCGTATTCCGAAGCTGTTGCAGCTAAGACGGAGCAGGGTCATGCCGCGCCTGGGCAGGCGGTGGTTGAGGTAAAGCTGGGCGAATCTTCCACGGAGCTTGCCGGCCCGTGGAAGTTCCGTACAGGCGACGATTTAGCCTGGGCCCAGACGGACTTCGACGATTCAAGCTGGGGGACGATGGACCTGACGCCGCCTCCCGGGTCGGCGGATGCGAGTCTTGGAATCAGCGGCTATCTTCCTGGATGGACGGAGCGCGGCTATCCGGGCTACTCGGGGTTTGCCTGGTACAGACTCAAAGTCAGCGTATCCGGAGCGGACCGAAGACTGGCAGTGAAGATGCCGGAGGGCGCCGACGATGCCTACCAGGTCTTCGTCAACGGGCAGCAGATCGGCGAATTCGGTAAGTTCAACGGACAGCGCGTGACGGCGTACAGCACGCTGCCCCAGGCGTTTCGACTCCCCAAGGCGCAGCGCGACGGACCCATCACGATCGCCATTCGAATATGGATGGACAGTGCGACTCGGTTCAACAGCCCGGACGCCGGTGGCCTGCATGAACCTCCCGTCCTGGGATACGCCTCTGTAATCGGGGCGCTAATTCGGCTGGACTACGACGATATCGCGCACTATGTCGGCAGCGGCTTTCTGGAGATGTTGATCCTGATCATGGCACTGCTGATGGCGCTGGCGCTGTTCTGGCTGGACAAGCAGGAGAGAGCCTATTTATGGCTGGCGCTCGTTTGCCTGGTCACGCTGCTGGGCAATGCGGTGGTGCTGACGGTCAACTTCACGACCTGGATCGGGCAAACATCGGGGGTGATCCTGAATGACGTGATCCTCACTCCCCTGCGAATCGGGCTATGGATTATCTTCTGGGGCTGCTGGTTTCGGCTGTGGAGTATCGGCAAGCTGCATCGCCTCGTCTGGGTCATGACCGCGATCCTGATCCTGGGAACGATGACGCTGCGGCCGCCTCTTTACGGGCAGCTGATTCCTGTTCATTACGCGTCTTTTATCGTGCCGCTTCTTCTCGTTGTGAAGCTCGGTCTGGGGGTGTTGCTCTTCGCAGTTGCCTATCGCGGATTCACCCGGGAGAGGACGGAAGGGTGGATGGCTGCAGTCGCGGTGCTGTTGGTGTTCGTCGCCAACTATCAACGCGAGCTGAGACAGATTCATGTGAAGACGACATTCTCCATTGTCGGGTTCAACATCTCGCTTGGTACGCTGTCGACCATTCTCTCGGTGCTCATCATCACTGTCATGCTGCTACGAAGGTTCATCCAGGCGCAACGACAGAAAGAACGATGGAAGCTGGAGATTCAGCAGGCGCGGCATGTTCAACAAGTGCTGATTCCCAGGACTCTTCCTAAGGTGAAGGGGCTGACGATCGAGAGCGAGTATCGTCCCGCGCGCGAAGTGGGAGGCGACTTCTTTCAGATTCTGCCGGGAGAGATTCCGGGGACTGTGATGATCGTCCTCGGCGATGTGACGGGCAAAGGGCTACAGGCTGGAATGCTGGTGGCACTGATCGTTGGGGCCATTCGAGCGGCGATCCAGCATACCTCCGATCCGGCGGCGATTCTGAGCGAGGTCAATGGACAGCTCTGTGAACGTGATCATGCAAGCGCCACCTGCCTGATTCTGCGAATCGATCCTTCAGGAGATGTGGTGCTTGCCAATGCCGGACAACTTCCGCCCTATCTGAACGGCAAGGAGATATCAATTGAAGGCACGCTGCCGCTCGGGATGATCTCCGACACGGACTTCTCGATGGCATCGTTCCACCTGGGCCATGGTGACTCCTTGATCGTCATGTCAGACGGAATCGCCGAAGCACAGGATGAGACCGGAGTGCTCTTCGGATTTGAACGGATCGATACACTGCTGGAACGCCAAGCCACCCCCTACGAGATAGCTGAAGCAGCTCAGGCGTTCGGGCAGGAGGACGATATTCTGGTGCTTCAGGTGCGCCGCGACCTTGAACCAGTATGAGAGCGTTTTGAGGATTCGCGACCGCAATCTGGCTCAGATGCCACAATCCGCAAGAGATGGTGGTGACAAGCTTAAGATCACGGCATCGGATGGAGACGATGCAACCAACGCGCGGACACCTACGTGTGCAAAAAATCACAGTACTTAAGCGCGAGCATCCGACTCAGCTTCGATTACGATGAGCGTACTATCAAGGTTCAACTGCTAGATTCATCCAACGCGCGTCACGGAGAACTATGCTGGCGATTGAATGGCCGCGCGGCCTCACGGCCCTGATGCTTCCCGACACGATTCACGGTCCGACGAGCATCTTCTCGCCGGATGGGACGCCAGCCCATTCCGTATTTGGGCTATCGATGCTCGTGCTGAGCATCACCCTGTGCATCTTCCTGATCGTGGCCGGGCTGCTGTTCTATGCCTTGATTCGCTTCAGACATCGACCCACAGATATCAATGCCCTGCAGGAACCCGCGCAGATCTACGGCAGCAACCAGATCGAACTATCGTGGACAGTCGTTCCGGTCCTGATCGTTGTCATGCTGTTCCTCGCAACCGCTCGCGTTATCTATTCGACGGAGCATGCGCCGAAGCCCGCCGCCTCGCTTGACGTAACCGTCATCGGCCATCAGTTCTGGTGGGAGTACCGGTATCCCAAGTATGGGATCGTGACCGCCAACGAACTTCATATCCCGGTCAGCGACCGTAAGAATCCCACGCCCACTTACCTCACCATGTCCTCAGCCGATACAAACCATAGCTTCTGGATTCCGCGCCTTGCTGGAAAGATGGACTTGATCCCGAACAAGGTGAATACGATGTGGATCGATCCCTCGGAGGCTGGCCTTTACCTGGGCCAGTGTGCCCAGTACTGCGGAACCCAGCACGCCAAGATGCTGCAGCGGGTCTATGCCGATACTCCTGCCGAGTTTGCGGCGTGGATCGCCGGCCAGCAAAAAACTGCCGTGCAGGATGCGAGTGCAAGCGAGGGGCAGACAATCTTCCAAAGCAATGCCTGCATCAGTTGCCACACCGTCGCAGGCACAGTCGCCACGGGACGCTTCGGCCCGGACCTGACCCACCTGGCCAGCCGCGATACGCTCGCCTCTGGAGCTGTGCCAAATACACCGGCCAACATTCGCGCCTTTGTCGACGATCCCGCGCACTTCAAGCCCGGGGCTCTTATGCCGCCGATGCACCTTAACGAGCACGATCTGGACGCCGTCACGCTGTACCTCGCAACATTGAAGTAAAGCCGCTGAAGGAAAGCTGGGAAAGGAAGGCGAAACCCATGGCAACGCAATCTCCGGTAAACGCGATCCTGGACGAGACGACTTCGAGCTCGACGCATCCTTCGGCGTTGCAGATTCTGCATGACTGGCTCACCACGGCCGACCACAAGAAGATCGGGCTGATGTACATCGGATACGCGCTGTTGTTTCTCGTAGTCGGCGGATTTCAGGCGATCCTGATGCGGATCCAGTTGGCGATACCCAACAATCACTTTGTATCCCCGCAGGCCTTCAACCAGCTCTTCACGATGCACGGCACGACCATGGTGTTCTTCGTGGGAATGCCGGTCCTGTTCGGCTTCGGCAACTACCTTATCCCGCTGATGATCGGCGCACGCGATATGGCGTTTCCACGGCTGAACGCCTTCAGCTTCTGGATCGCGGCGTTTGGCGGCTTTCTACTTTACTTCAGCTATCTTGGCGCTCCTGGCCTGTCCGGTGCCGGCAGCGCGCCGGATGTGGGATGGTGGGCTTATGCGCCTCTCACCGCGCGTGCATTTTCTCCCGGCCACAGCACGGATTACTGGACGCTCGCAATTTTGATCAGCGGCATCGGCAGCATTGGAACCGCAATCAATATCGTGGCAACGATCCTCTGCATGCGGTGTCCGGGAATGAAGTTGAGCCGCATGCCGCTGCTGGTTTGGATCTACCTCGTCATGGCGATGATGGTCTTCGTCACGATAAGTCCGCTTACCGCGGCGCAGATCATGCTGCTGCTGGACCGATACCTCGGCTCCCACTTCTTCGATACGCAAGCAGGTGGGTCTGCCGTACTGTGGATGCACTTCTTCTGGGTCTTTGGACATCCCGAGGTCTACGTCCTGATCCTGCCCACCTTTGCCTTCGCCAACGAGATTATCCCTGTTTTCTCGCGCAAGGCAGTCTTCGGCTATCCAGCGATGGTTGCCGCTACAGTGGCGATTGGATTCATCAGCCTCAGCGTATGGGCGCACCATATGTTTACTGTCGGCATGGGTCCGGGAGCGAATACCTTCTTCGTACTCGCCACCATGACGATCTCCGTTCCGACAGGGATCAAGATATTCAATTGGCTCGCCACGATCTGGGGCGGCAAGATTCACTTCACCAGTTCGATGAAGTTCGCTATCGGCTTTCTCTTTCAGTTTCTGGTCGCCGGCCTTACCGGGATCATGCTTGGATCGGCTCCCTTCGACTGGCAACTCAGCAACTCGTACTTCGTCGTGGCGCACTTCCATTACGTCCTGGTCGGGGCGATTCTCTTCATGCTCTTCTCCGCCTTCTACTACTGGTACCCCAAGATGACGGGCCGCATGTTGAGCGAGAAGCTCGGCACCTGGCACTTCTGGCTCTTCGTCATCGGCTTCCACCTTACGTTCGACCTGATGCATATCCCCGGCATCCTCGGCATGCCGCGGCGTATTTACACCTACGAGGCGGACCGCGGCTGGATGATGTGGAACCTGCTCATCTCCTGCGGAGCAGTGATCCAGACGGTTGCGACGCTGATCTTCGTCTACAACCTCATCTGGTCCTACTTCAAAGGTCCGGTAGCCGGTGCCGATCCATGGGACGCCTGGACCCTGGAGTGGTCCACGACTTCGCCGCCGCCTTCTTATAACTTCGCAGTCATCCCTGGCGTATCGAGCCGACGCCCCCTATGGGACCTCAAGCATCCGGAAGACCCCGACAGTAACTACGAGTAGCCAGTAACTACGAATAGAAGGAGGAGCAGTTCATGAGCGAAGCAGTTCTTATCCCGCACAATTCGACCGAAGAATGGAAGCTGCCTTCGCGTGGCATTGTGGGCATGGCCTGCCTCATCCTGGCCGAAGCGGCGATCTTCATCATCTTCATCGTCGCGTATATCTTCTACATCGGGAAGAGCCTCACCGGGCCCACGCCGCATGATGTCCTGAGCCTGCCCATCTTCGCTACGGTCTGCCTGCTCTCCAGCAGTCTGACGGTCCACTTCGCCGTCAATGCCGTCCACGTGGGCAAGCGGACGCTGTCTTCACTTTGGCTGGCCGCGACCGTGTTGCTGGGCGGCATCTTTCTCACGACCACCGCGCTGGAGTGGTATCACCTGATCTACCGCGACGGACTCACGATCCGCACCAACCTCTTCGGCACAACGTTCTATTCGCTGGTCGGACTGCACGCGACTCACGTGATCGTCGGTCTCATTCTGCTCGCCTTCGCGCTGCTGTTTTCACTGCGGGGCGATCTCACACCGAAACACTCCGAACGTCTCGAAGTGCTCTCCCTGTACTGGCATTTTGTCGACGCCGTATGGGTCGTCGTCTTCCTCGTGGTGTATGTGCTTGGAAGATAAAAAAGAGAAGGACCAGAAAGATCAGTGGACCGCAGTGTTTCAACTGGAGCAGGTATGCACATAAATCAGGAGCATAGCCGGGTCGAAGTCGTTCAGCTTCCATCGCCGACCGCGTGGCCGTTGGTCTTGTCTCTCGGAATCGCGCTGCTCTGCACTGGACTCGTCACGAATCTCTTCATCGGGATCCTGGGCCTGATGCTTTCGATCTGTGGGTGTGTTGGCTGGTTCTTCCAGGTCTTCCCGCACGAGAGCCATATCGATGTTCCAGTGCAGGTCGGAGACGTTCAGGTCCTAAGCTCGCGCACCTTGCAGGACCGGCTGCCGGTCAGCGAGATGCACCGGAAGTTCCTCCCCATCGAAACCTTCCACATCGGCACTGGCATCAAGGGCGGCATCGCTGGCGGTCTCGCGATGACCCTTCCCGCGGCGATCTTCAGCCTGATCAAATATCACAGCATCTGGTATGCGACGAACCTGCTGGCAGCCGGGGGCTTCGTCAGTTGGGCCAACGCCAGCGACGCATTTCTCAGCGAATTTCACATGAGGGGCCTGCTAGCCGCCGCGGCAATTCACGGGCTGACTTCTCTTCTCGTTGGGCTTCTCTATGGCGCGATGCTGCCCATGTATCCGCGCTCTCCCATTGTGACCGCCGGACTTGTGGCTCCGCTGCTGTTTACCGGAATCCTCCATTCCGCTCTCGGCATTGTGAGTCCAATTCTGAACGATCGAATCGACTGGTTCTGGTTCATCATCTCGCAGATAGCCTTCGGACTGGTCTGCGGCTTCGTCGTCAACCTGTCGGCGAAGGTTCGAACCGCACAGTTCCGGGCGTTGCCCTTCGCGGTCCGCGCCGGAATCCATATCAGCTCAGACGCAGGCCCGCAGGAACCAACCGAAATTTCTACGACCGATCAAAAGAACGAGAAGAGAGATAGGCCCGAATGAATGTACGCTCTCTTACTTTCGCGGTGATCGCCGGATGCCTGTGTGCCGCGGGCATCGGTTGCATGAATGCGCCCGGCAAGCCGAAGCTGCAGGCGGAGGCCGCACGGCCAAACGAGGTCCTCGATTTCCCGGCCCTCTATAAACAGAACTGTGCAGCATGTCATGGCGAGAGTGGCAAAAACGGCGCGGCCATCCCGCTCGCCAATCCCGTCTACCTGGCGACGGCCGGATTTGAGAACATCCGCCGCGTTACAGCGGCCGGAGTGCCCGGAACCCTGATGCCTCCGTTCGGAAAGAAGGCCGGCGGCATGTTGACCGATGCCCAGATCACGGCGCTGGCGCAGGGAATGATCTCCGCCTGGAGTCGCCCATCGGCTTTGGCCGGCGCAGCGCCGCTTCCCTACCAAAGCCAGCTTGCAGGGACGCCCGCACAGGGTCAGGCCGCCTTCACTCCCTTCTGCGCGTCCTGTCATGGAGCCAATGGAACAGGCAGCACCGCTCACGGCGGGCAGCCCGGCTCCATCGTTGATCCGGCGTATCTCGCTCTCGTCAGCGATCAGGGACTGCGCAGCATTATCATCGCCGGCTTTCCCGGCTCGGGGATGCCCGATTGGCGATCCGATCTTCCGACATCCCACGCGCGGGCCATGACCGACCAGGAGGTCGCCGACATCGTCGCATGGCTGGCCTCGCACCGGACCGCCACCCCCGGACAGCCTTACCCGCAACATCCGTAACCCGAACGCAATCAGCGGAGACCAGAGCATGAGCAACTTACTAAAATATCCCGGCGAATCCAGCAACGACAGCCTGCCGCCCGAGGCCAAGGCGGCGGCCCACTCCCGTCGGACATTTCTGTTCAAGCTGTCGGTCTTGTTAAACGCGGCGGTCGGGACGGTGCTGGCCGTTCCGTTGGTGGGCTACCTGCTTGGTCCGGCAGTCAAGAAGGACGCGAGTGTCGGGGCATGGGTGAATCTCGGACGCACCGACGACTTTCCGGTCGGCGAGACCCGGCTGGTGGACTTTCTAAGCCCCGTCAACAGCCTCGGCGACGGCGAGACCGCCAAGGTGGCATGCTGGGTTCGGCGTATCTCCGAACAACGGTTTCAGGTCTTCGCCGTGAACTGCGCCCACCTCGGCTGCCCGGTGCGATGGTTCGCGGAGTCGAAGCTCTTCATGTGCCCCTGCCACGGAGGAGCATACTACCAAGATGGCTCGCGCGCAGCCGGCCCACCCGAGCGGGGTCTCTTTGAATACCACACGAAACTCGACGGCGAAGCCCTGCTGATTCATGCCGGGAACATGCCTACGCTCGCGACGCAGGCCTCCTGCAAAGAGAAGCCGCTGGTCCAGATCGCCCCGGCCGAGGCCGCAACGAGGTCCACATCATGGCAGGCTTGAAAGATCGAAGCATACGCGCTGCGCTCCAGTCCTATGAATGGCTGGAACATCGGCTCGGCCTCATCAAGCCGCTGAGTGCCGCTGCCACGCATCCGACGCCTTCCAGCAACGCAAGCTGGCTGTATGTCTTCGGCAGTGCCGCGACCGTGCTGCTCGTCATGCAGGTGATGACCGGCATCCTGCTCGCGCTGGTCTACAGCCCCTCAGCCAATGAAGCATGGGGCAGTCTCCAGTTTCTGAACCACAACGTCGCACTCGGATGGTATCTGCGCGCCCTGCACGGATGGGGCTCGGACTTCATGATCGCCATCGTGCTGCTGCACATGGTGCAGGTGTTTCTCTTCGGAGCCTTCAAATTTCCCCGCGAGCTTACCTGGATTATCGGCGTTCTGCTGCTGCTCCTGACCCTGGGTATGGCGTTCACCGGCCAGGTGCTGCGCTTCGATCAGGATGCCTACTGGGGTCTGGGAATCGGAGCTTCCATCCTGAGCCGCGTCCCGGTCATCGGTGCGCCACTGGTCCACATGATGCTCGGCGGCCCGATCATTGGCGGAGCCACGCTTTCACGCTTCTTTGCGCTCCACGTGTTCGTCATTCCGGGCCTGCTGCTTGCAGGCGTCGGCGTCCACATCTGGATGACGCTGCTGCACGGCGTCAGCGACTGGCCGATGCCGGGCCGCCTCGTCAGCAAAGCGACCTACGAGCAGGAGTACCACGAGCTCGCCGAGAAGACCGGCATCCCCTTTGTACCGGACGCCGCCTGGAAGGATGCCGTCTTCGCTGCGGCGATCATGTTCTCCGTGATGGCATGTGCGTTCTTCTTCGGACCGTTCGGCCCCGGCGGGCCGCCCGATCCCACCATCATCCAGAGCGTGCCGAAGCCTGATTTTGCCTTCCTCTGGATCTATGCCGTGCTCGCTTTTCTACCGGCTTCCTTGGAGACTGCGGTTATCCTCGTAGTTCCCGTCCTTGCGATTGCCGGGTTGCTGTTGCTTCCGCTGATCGCAGGCGAGGGCGAACGCCACTGGGCGCGACGTCCTGTCGCAGTGCTCTCCGTCTCGGTCATTGCGGTAACGCTGGGCATCTTCACCCACCTCGGCACGTACACCCCGTGGAGCCCGATCATGGATGCCTGGACCAGCACACCGATTCCTCCGAAGTATCTGCAGGGGCGCACTCCACTGGAACATGCGGGTGCCCTGGTTCTGCAGAATAAACAGTGCCGAAACTGCCATGTACTCGATGGAGAGGGCGGTCAGCGCGGCCCGGCACTGGACGCGATTGCAGCCCATATGACGGAGGACCAGATCATCCGGCAGGTGCTGCAGGGCGGCGGCAACATGCCCGCATACGGCAATGCCCTGAACCCCTCGGAGACCAAGGCGCTGGTGCGATTTCTGCTCACCCTGCGCGGCAAAGACCTTCCTCCGGCAATCGACGCATCCCGCAGCCTGACTGATACCAGCGAAGTCCAGGTGCCGCAAGCTCCAGTAGCCGTTCCGGAACGGAAGACCCCCTGACGCATGAGTGAGGCCGTTCAAGATATCTTCAGGGAGTGGAGTCTGCCGCTCTGGCTGACTCTCTCCATCGCGATCACGGGTCTGATCTATCTGCGCGGGTGGCTGAAGCTCCGCAGCACCCGCCCGGCGCAATTCACTGGCCTGCGGCTGGCCTCGTTCCTGTCCGGGCTGGTCGTCCTGTGGCTGGCGATCGGGTCTCCGATGGACGGCTTCGCCGATGCGCTCCTCAGCGCCCACATGGTCGAGCATCTCCTGCTGATGTCAGCCGTTCCACCGCTCCTGCTGATGGGACTGCCAGCCGTGCCGTTGTTGCGGGGCCTGCCCGCAACCCTTCGGCGGCCTATCCTCGGCCCTTTGCTGCGACTCTCCGTTCTCCGCCGCTTGTGCCACTGGCTTGTGAATCCACTCGTTGCCTGGCTGGCGATGAACGTAGCGTTCCTCGCATGGCACGTGCCCGGCCCTTATTCGTTCGCGCTGGAACACGAGGGGTGGCATGCAGTGGAACATCTCTGCTTCCTCTTCACCTCCCTGTTGTTCTGGTGGTGTGTCCTTCGACCCTGGCCGGCTTCGAGGCATACGCAGGGGTGGGGAATCCTGATTTATCTGGTCTCAGCCGACGTCGTTAACACGTTGCTTTCGGCGTTCCTGTCCTTTTGCGGCGGGCCGGTGTATGGCTACTACGTCGATCATCCGAACGCCCTCCACATATCCCCGCTTGAGGATCAGGTCCTCGGGGCGGCGATCATGTGGGTCATCGGATCAATTGCGTTTCTCGTGCCGGCGATGCTCATCACATTTCGATTGCTTCGACCGGCACGACTTGGACACAGGAACGCAACAAATTAGAAGGTCAGCTTGTCTTTCTTATCGTCGAGCTTCTTGGCGTCGATCTCGGGAACCTTTTTGAGGTCGTCGATGGTTTTGAAATCGCCGTTCTTGGTGCGGTAGGCGACAATCGCGTCCGTGTCCTTTGCGGGGAGATCCAGACCACTCTGCAGCTCGACGGAGGTCGCCTTGTTTACGTTGATTTTGTCGGCGGCGGTACCGGCCTTGGCTTCCGAGTTCACGTTCTTGGCCAGGTATTCGAGAATCTCGGTGAACTCATCGTCGGTGGCCATCGCGCCCAGTCCGGACATCTTGGTGATGGTGTCTTCCCAGCCCTGGCGGTTGCGGGGGTTGGCAACGAGGATGTTGGGAGAATGGCACTTGCTGCAGACCTTCATCACGGTGTCGCGACCCGCACCGGGGGGCAGCTCCGTGCTGGGAGCATGCTGGGCAGGAGGAGGCGTGGTTGGGGGCGCGGGGGTTTGGGCGAAGAGCGGGGTGGCGCACGCGATGGCTGCACAAAATATGGCTTTGCTGACGGAAGCTACTACCCCTGAAGGCTGGTTCACGATCTCTCCTTGGTACTTGGACTAGTTTCTTTCTATCACGCCGCTGCGATTCGACGTGGGATGGGCCGTCACTGACTAAATTATCCGCTGATTGGTTCGTATCGGCAAAAATATGAGGCGGCAGCGACCTATTGGGGCTCTGCGTCGAGACGCGGCTCGGATAATTTTCAGCCGCTATCTATCTATATAGATAGTTTTATATAGATAGTTGACGGGCGTCGCTGACCACAAGTCTCCGGCCATCAGTTTGATGGTCAGAGACGGTGAGATTTCTGAATTGTGTTGTGGGCTGGAGATGTGTCAGAACGAAGGTCGACTCCCATGAGATCCAGCGGGTTGCGCAAAGACTGAGCCTTGCGCAACCCACGGGGGTGGTTAGAAGAGAATCTTCAGTGCGAGTTGAATGCTGCGGTTGTCAGCCGAGGTCGAGGAGATCTTACCCACGCTATTGGGGACGGAGATATTCGATGCCGGTTGAGCGAAGATTCCGTGGTTGATGATGTTGTAGGCCTCGGCACGGAACTGCGCCCTGATCCGCTCGACGATCTGGAAGGTCTTGATCGCGGAGAGGTCGACCTGCGCGGTGCCTGGCCCCCTGAGGGTGTTGCGGGTTACGTTGCCCTGGACGGTCGCGCCTGGATCTACGAAGGCCGAAGCATCGAACCAGTTGGAGATGGACGGGCTGCTCCGGAAGGCGCTCTGGAGAGTCCGTCCCGGCGCCAGATTGACGCGGCCGGGGGTGTACGTACCGAAGGTGACGCCGTTACGAGAGGGCGAGAACGGATACCCCGTGCGGAGTTGGACGGCAGGCTGAAGCGACCAGCCTCCGGCGAGTACGTTGCCGATGCCTTTCTGCAGCATGTCGTGACCCTTGCCAAACGGAAGCTCGTAGCCGCCGCTGATGACGGAGCGGTGCCGCACATCGAACCGCGCGTAAGAGCGATCAAAGGCAAAGTTGGTTGCGTACGAGGTATCGTTGGCTTCTACCTCGCCCGAGTTGTTGTCCATGTTCTTCGACCACTGGTAGCTGCCCAGGAAGTAGAGGCCGTGCGAGGCGCGCTTCTCGACCTTGACCGAGCCGCCGTTGAAGCCTGCTGAGGCGGCGGTGGCACTGGTGAGAATACCGTGCTGGTAGGCAGTGAAGGGACGAACGCCGACGTTGGTGGTATTACTGACACCCGGTGCGATCAACCCAGGAGTCAGAAGGTCCATGTTCTGGTCATAGCGCTTCCAGAGCTTGCGTGAACCGCTGGCGGTGTAGGCCAGTTCCAGGATCAATCCATGGCCAAGGTCCTGCTGGACGCTGGCGTTCCACTCCATGGTGTAGGGGGTGGAGTTGTTGGGGCGAACGGAGAAGGGTGCGGGAAGACCTGCCGAGCCCAGACCAGGATCGGGGAAGAGATTCTGAACGAACGTTTTAGTCAGCGACTGCTGGTAGTACAGCGGAGCGGCATACCGGGTGAACTGCAGTTCGTTGGTGTTGATGTTATCGAAGTAAATGCCACCGCCAGCACGGAAGACCGTTCCAGGACGAACTTCGTATGCAATTCCGACGCGAGGACCGAAGCCCTTCTTGTTCGGCTTGACAATGCCTGGGCTGTAGGTGGAATCCGTGACCACAAATGGAAGGAAGGCTGCGGGGATGAATGCCGGAACCTTGCTGTACTTGATCTTTCCGGTAGTCGGATCGAGTGTGCCCTCGAGACCATTCTGTTCCACGAAGGGAGAGTTGTACTCCCAGCGAAGACCTACGTTGGCTGTAAGGCCGTGGCCTAGCTGCCACACATCGCTGACGAACGCACCGTAGGTGTTATCGCGATAGTGACCGACCGTTGTTCCGAAGTTTCCGTTGCAGCCTGAGGTGCAATAGCCGCGCTGGTAATTTTCCAGAGCCGTGTAAAAAGTACCCGTTGCTGGATTGGTCTGATTCGCAGCATCGCAGGCAGTAGCGGTGCAGGGTCCGAAGGTGAAGGAGCCTGTCGCATTGTTATCTGCCTTCAGGATCACGCGCCGATTTTGGAACTGAAAGCCAGTTTTAAGAGTGTGCTTGCCTTTGACGATGCTGAGGGAGTCTCCGGCGCTGATGATGTTTTCGTTGCCACCCTGGTTGGTGACGTTATCGAAGACGCCGGTAAAGCCGGTGATGTTGACGCTGGCGCGACCGTACTGCGTCGGATCCGTCAGTCCCGTAACAAACTTCAAACCTTCCTGCGAAGCAAAGTTGGTTCCGGGTTGATATCCGACACCAAGCTCGAAGTTGTAGTACTGGTTGTACCCGACACGGATCTCATTCACGATGTTCGACGTGATGAGGAAGGTGTGCCCGATGACGCCATTTCGACCGATGAGCTTGTTATTGATTCCGCCCTGAATGGATGGGAGGAATTGGAGAGAATTGAAATCGACGTAGCGCTCGAAGAGTGTATTGCGCGCAGACAGATTCTGATCGGCGCGGATGGTGTACTCGTCGTAGTTGTCCGTCGTGGTTGGGGTGACGGAGTAATTGTTGCCGCCGGGATAGATGGCCGCAGTGGTCGTTGCCACAGGGAAGGTTGGGTTCATGATCCGAGCAAGCGGGTAGCTTCCAGTTCCAAGTTGGGCAGCAGTTGGGAAGAGCCCGTACAGTGGCGTAGCGCGGTTCGTGCGTAATCCTTCGAAACCGCCGAAGACGAACAGCTTGTCCTTCTTGATGGGGAAACCGACGGTTCCGCCGTATTGATGGCGCGTAAAGCTGGGCTTATCGTTCTGGAGAATGGTGCCGTTGGGCAACGCCGTGGTCTTTGTGGCGAAGTAGTTGCGGGCGTCGAAGAGGGAGTTGCGGGCGAACTCATAGGCCGTACCGTGGATGGAGTTCGATCCGGACTTGGTGACCATGGAGACGACTGCCTGTCCCTGGCCGTACTCCGTCGAGAAGGAGTTGCGGAGAAGGTTGAACTCCTGCAGGGTATCGACGTTGGGTTGAAGCGACATGTTGTTGAAGCGAACCGAGCGGACGTAGGTTCCATCGAGCACGTAGTTGGTGGAGCTGCCGCGGCCGCCATCGACGGTGATGAAGAGGCTGCGGGTTCCGAAGCGTCCTGGGTTGCCGGTCTGGCCGGTCTGGGGTGGGGAGACGCCGGGGGCCAGGGTGGCAAGCTGTAGCACGTTACGGCCATTCAACGGGAGGTCGTTGATCTGCTTCTGATTGATGACCTGCCCGATGGTGGCTTCCTGCGTCTGAAGCGCGGGAGGGAGGGTGCTTACTTCCACGGTCTCGGTGCTGCCACCGATGCTGAGCTGCACGGAGGCGTTTGCCGCCTTGCCAATTTCGACGTCGAGCGCTTTGATCTCGCTGGTCTTGAAGCCCTGCTTCTCGATCCGGACGCGATAGTTTGCCGGAGGAATGTTCGGAATGGACCAATCTCCGGAATCATTGGTGGTGGCGGTACGCTGGGCTCCGGTGGCATTGTTCACCAGGTAGATGGTCGCGCCGGGAATGGATGCGCCGGACGGGTCTGTCACTTTTCCCACTGCGTCGGAGCTGGAGCTGGCCTGGCCGAATGCCCGTACCGCCGATCCCGACATGCAGAGGGCAACGGCGAGTACCAGTGCCGTGAATATTTTTGTGGTGAGTAAACGCATAGTTCCTCTTCGTCCTGAGTCTGGAGTTGTTCGTTTGGCGATGGAGAGTTTCGCCGCGGTGTGGGATGGGTTCGTTGGTTGCATTTGCAGCCTCCTAGGAGTGTTGGCAGTCCGGGCGTTCTGGAACAGCTGCGCCGGTACTGTGTATTGCGCTAACTTCCGCATGTCCGTGTCTGGACAAATGGAGCAGATCCTGGCTCTTCAGGAGCGATGCCTTTCACGCAGCTGAAGAAGTCGCGACCGAATCATGAGACGTCTCAAATCGCAACGGATACTACTCATGGCATTGAACGGGTGTCAAGAATATTTTGAGAAAGAAGCTGAAACTTGAAAGGGCATCGCTTCGTCCGACCACATACTGTCGACATATCTCAACGCGACAATGGATTTAGACAGAGACCGGAGTTTATAGACCGGGCATCTCCAGTTATCGTGCGGGGTGACGATTTCGCCACGTGGAACAGTCCTCTCATGTAGGATTTCGAAATATGCCGCCGACCCAAAAAGAGCTGGCCAAACTGGCCGGAGTTTCTTCAGGAACCGTCTCGAACGTCATCAGTGGTTCGACCAGTGTGAGTGAACGGTCGCGGCAAAAGGTGCTGGACGCGATCCGCGTCCTGAACTATCAGCCGAATCTGATCGCCCGAAGCCTGAAGACCAACCGCACAAATACGCTTGGAATCGTGGTTCCGGATATTACGATTCCCTTCTTTCCGAAGATTATTAAAGGGGCAGAGTCCGCGGCACGAGAGCGAGGCTACTTCCTGATCGTGCTCGACTCGGAGAGCAGCCACCTGCGCGAGGCGGACATGATTGCCCTGCTGCGGGCGCAGCGAGTGGAAGGGATTCTCCTGGTTGCGGCGGGGGGAGAGGTTTTGTCTCCGGAACGCATGGCTTCGCTGACTTCGAGTTCTCCCGTAGTGTGCCTGGATCGTCTGCCGGCGGATCTGGATGTGGATTCGGTCTGCGTGGATGACTGTGGCGCGGCAGAGATGGCGATCTCCCACCTGATGGGAATGGGGCATCGCGAGATCGCGATTATTACCGGGCCGCTGACCCTGTACAACGAGCAAGAGCGTCTGCGGGGATACCGGCAGGCGTTGCAGAAGGGCGGAATTCCCTTTCAGAAGTCGTTGGTGTGGGGCGGAAGTTTCGAGCAGGATCAGGTTGCGCGGATGTGCCAAAATGGACTCTTGCGACCGGCGGGGCGACCTTCTGCGTTGTTTGCGACGAACGGGGTTACGGGATTGGCTGCGCTGCGGAGTCTCTACGCGGTCGGGTTGAGCACTCCGCGGGACTTTTCGTTTGTGACGTTCGATGAGCTGACGGCGGAGGACTTTTTCAAGCCGGGAATCAGTTCGGTCATTCAGCCGACCTTCGATATGGGGTATCGGGCCGTGGAGGTGCTGCTGCGCCGTCTCGACAAGGAGACCGCGGAAGCGCCGCGGGAGAGCGTTCGACTTCCGGCGACGTTGATTGTGCGGGATTCTTCGAGCACGCCGTACAGCGAGTCATCGAAGTCGGAATCAGCGAATGGGAAGGTTCGCGGCTTGAGAGCGTAACTTTTGATTCGCTGCTGTCGGTTCAACCTTGAGACTCAGCGGGAGATTTATGCATAGAAGGGTGCTCCTATGTTGTTCGCCAGAAGCCACTTGACAGGAGTATTTTGGAGAAAGTACAAGTGAGACGTCTCAAATTATGACGGCTCTAAGGCCTACGTTGAGCCGCGGTTGGCCGGAATAATCTTCAGGGTGTGAGCATGGGACTCGAAGCATTGCTTCCAAAGGGTAAAGCTCTACTGCCGCTGCTGCGTGCAGAATCGATCTGCAAGAACTTCGCCGGGGTGAGGGCTCTGAAGTCCGCTTCACTGACTCTGCTGCGAGGTGAGGTACACGCCCTGATCGGCGAAAATGGCGCGGGAAAGTCGACGCTGACCAAGGTTATTACCGGGGCAATTTCAGCGGATTCGGGCGTGTTGGAAATTGACGGCCGGAAAGTGGATGACAACAGTCCTGGTATCGCGCGGGAGTTGGGGGTAGCGGCGATCTACCAGCAACCTTCGCTGTTTCTGCACCTGACCGTGGCGGAAAATATTGCTCTTGCCCTGGAAGGTGGGAGCGGCGGTTGGCGGGTGGACTGGAAGGCTCGGAGGCGACAGGCGGAGGAGCTGATCGGGAGCCTTGGGGCGAGGATCGATCCACTTCGACTGGCCAGTAGTTTGAGCATGGCGGAGCAGCAGATTGTCGAGATCGCGAAGGCCCTGGGGGCGGAGGCGAAGATCCTGATCATGGACGAGCCTACCGCGCTGCTTTCGGACCGGGAGGTCGAACCACTGTTTCGTCTCGCTCGGCGGCTGCGGGAGGATGGGGTAGGAATTATTTACATTTCGCATCGCCTGGAAGAGATCGCGGCGATCGCGGACCGGATTACGGTGATGCGGGATGGCGAGACCATTGCCTGCCAGGACGCAGCCACGGTGGACCGCGCTGAGCTGATTCAGTTGATGGTAGGGCGGTCGGTGGCCTCGGTGTTTCCAAAGCGGGAAGTGGCGATTGGGGAGGTGGCGCTGGAGGTTCGGGATTTGAATTATGCTTCGGCTGGGCTGCAGGGGATCTCGTTTTCGGTGCGAAGTGGTGAGATTTTCGGGCTGGCGGGATTGGTAGGGTCGGGGCGGACGGAGCTGGCGCGCGTGCTGTTTGGACTGACGCCCTGTGTAGATGGAATCTCGGTGCAGGGACAGGCGGTGCGGATCGATTCCCCGAGGGACGCTATTGAGTTGGGGATCGGGTATGTGCCGGAGGACCGGCGGCAGCATGGAGTGATTCTGGAGATGGGGATCGCGAAGAATGTGAGCCTCGCGAGTCTGTGTGCTGTGAGCCGATGGGGATGGATTGATGCGACAAAGGAGTTTGAACTGGCGGAGGGCTACCGGGAGACTCTGCGGATCAAGGCGGCTTCTGTGTTCGTGCCGGCTGGAACGCTTTCAGGCGGAAATCAGCAGAAGGTGGCGCTGGCCCGTTGGCTGGCGATTCGGCCACGGATTTTGATTCTGGATGAGCCGACACAGGGAGTAGATGTGGGATCGAAGGCGGAGATCCATGAGTTTGTTGTGCAGCTTGCGGAGCAGGGGGTGGCGGTGGTGCTGATCTCGTCGGAGTTGCCGGAGGTGCTGGGAATGTGTGATCGCATTGGCGTATTTCATGCGGGAACTCTGGCGGGAGTCCTGAGTCGCGAAGAAGCGACGCAGGAGAAGATTCTTACCCTCGCGTTTGGCCATGCTGTGGCTGGAGGACAGGCAGCGTGATGCGAGGGTATGCGAGAGAAGCGTCGGTGGCACTGGCGATTGTGCTTATGATGGCAGTGCTGGCGTTGATTGCGCCGGGGTACTTCAGCCGCGAGAATCTGGCCGACCTGTTCCTAGCAAATATGCCGGTGATGGTGATTGCGTTGGGAATGACGCTGATCATTTTGACGGGGCAGATCGATATCTCTGTCGGGTCGGTGTTTGCAGTGTGCAGTGTGGTGGCGGGAGTTTCGGCGCGCAATGGGATGCCGCTCGTTTTGTGTGGGCTGATGGCGTGCCTGCTGGGGACAGCGTGTGGAGCTTTGAATGGGGCGCTGGTTGGATATCTGCGAGTTCCTTCGATCGTGGTGACGCTGGCTACGATGGTGGCGCTGCGGGATGGTTTGCGGTGGCAGACACAGGGTGCATGGGTTGGGAATCTGCCAGTGAACTTTCAATGGCTCGGCCTGGGGCAGCCGATTTATACCGGTCTCGTGGTGGGGATTGTGGTGGCGCTGGTCGCGCTGGTTGCGTGGGGATTACGGTATCTGCGCGCGGGGCGGATGGTGTTTGCAACAGGATCGAATGAGCAGGCGGCACGGATTGTGGGTATCGATACAAGGAGGATTGTGCTGGCAGTATTTGCGTTGACTGGAGCTTTGACGGGAGGGGCCGCGATGTTGAATTCGGTGCGGTTCAACCAGATTCCGAGCAACCTGGGATTGGGGTTGGAGATGAAGGTGATTGCCGCGGTCGCGGTGGGCGGAGCGACGATTACAGGAGGCGCGGCCACCGTCGCGGGAACAGTGCTCGGAGTGATCCTGCTGGGTTCGATTGGAACGGCGCTGACGTTTTTAGGAGTGAGTGCGACCTGGGAGAAGGCGATCCAAGGGGGAATTATTCTGGGTGCTATCGCCCTCAACCTGCTGGGCGAACGACGTGAAAAGCATGCAGCTACGATCGAAGCGCTCGCGCGCTGAAGGCAGTGGAGAGGTACTGTTTCCGAACGGCGAGTGGGTGTTGCTGCTCGCGCTGGTCGCGGAGGCTGCTCTCTTCTCGATGATTGCGCCGGGATTCTTTACGCTGGCGAACCTGTTCGAGGTGCTGCGCTTCAGCGTGGAGTTGGGGCTGCTGGCTGTGGCCCTGACTCCGATCCTGATTGCCGGAGGGATTGATCTTTCGGTAGGCTCGACAGTTGGGTTGACGGCTGTGATCTTCGGGATGGTGTGGCAGGCGGGGCATCAGACGGTTTTCGTAGCCGGGCTGGTCGCACTGCTGGCCGGGTGTTTGTGTGGCGCGCTGAATGCCCTGATGATTGCGGGACTGCGGCTGCCTGCGTTGATCGTCACGCTCGGGACCTATTCTCTCTACCGGGGTATTGCTGAGGGAATTACGCATGGGTCAGTAAGCTATACGGGGTATCCGCGAAGCTTTCTGATGCTTGGGCAAGGGTATTTCTGGAATTTGATACCAATTCAGTTACCTATATTTCTGCTGGTCGTGGCGGGCTATTGGGTGCTGGTGCATCGTTCCGTGGTGGGACGAGCTTTGTACGCGATTGGCTTCAATGTCGAAGGAGCGCGTCACGCCGGGGTTCCGGTAAGGCGGCGATTGGCACTGGTGTATTTGCTCTCCGGAGCCGTGGCTGGATTGGCGGCGATCATCTATGTGGCGCATCTTGGCTTGGCAAAGTCAGACCTTGGCACGGGGTATGAGTTGCAGGCGATTGCGGCAGTTGTGCTGGGAGGAACCTCGGTCTTTGGAGGACGCGGGACCATCCTGGGGACGCTGCTGGGGCTGTTCTTTCTTTCGGTGCTGCAGAATGGAATGCACTTGATGGCTCTCCCTTCGGAGTTGACAGGCGTTCTGATTGGCTTGCTGCTGCTGGGGATCGTGAGCCTGGATCGTCTGCGGGGGCGGGCAGCTACGAAAACTCCGGCTGGCTCGACGAGGACGAAGCAGAAAATTGTTTTCGCTTTGGTTGCGATTGCGGTGCTGGGTTTCGCCGGTCAGCATTGGTATGGAGCGCGGGGCGGAGATAGCTCTCGCCGAGCAGGTGCTAAGGGACGCCGGCCCGTGATCGCGGTGATGCCGAAGGCCAAGGGTGATCCTTATTTTCTGAGTGCGCGAGCGGGAGCGGAAGAGGCGGCGAAGGCTCTCGATGTGGAATTGATCTGGGATGGGCCGACGAGCCTGGACGCTTCGCAACAGAATGAACTGGTGGAGAACTGGATTACGCGAGGCGTGGATGCGATTGTGGTTGCGGTGGAGAATCGCGGCAGCATTTCGACGGTGCTCCGCAAGGCTCGGCAGCATGGCATTGCGGTGCTGACCTGGGATGCGGATGCCGAGGTCGACGCGCGGGCTTACTTTCTGGATCAGGCTACACCGGAGGGAATTGCAAATACGTTGACCGACGAAACGGCAAGGCTGATGCCGCAGGGTGGGCAATTTGCAATCATCACAGGGGCGCTAAGCGCAGCCAATCAGAATGAGTGGATTGCGTTCATCAAGAAGCGAGTGGCGGAGAAGCATCCTGAGCTAGTGCTGGCTACCGTGCAGCCGAGCGATGATGATCGCGATAAGGCGTTCACGCAGACCCAGACAATCTTGAAGGTGTTTCCGCAGGTGAAGCTGGTGATGGATATTTCGGCTCCTGCAGTGCCGGGATCGGCCGAGGCGGTGCAGCAGTCGGGGCGCAAGGATGTGGATGTGATCGGGCTGTCGCTTCCGGCGATCTGCAAGCCCTACGTGCACAGCGGGGTGGTGCAGACGATCGTGCTTTGGAATACGCGGGATCTCGGGTATCTGACGGTCTACGCGGGTTGGCTGGAGGCGCAGAAGAAGATTCCCGCAGGGGCGACTTCGATTGAAGCGGGTCGACTGGGAAGGCTGCAGGTGCGTGGATCAGAGATTGTGCTGGGGGTACCGCTGATCATCAACAAGGAAAACATCGACCATCTGGACTTCTAAAGCAGTACCCTCATCACTATAAAGTCGTTTCCCTCACGCGAAGCGTCCAACACCCCACGAAGTGGCGCCTGCCCGGCGTTAGGGCGCACTTGGCGTTTACTTTGCTTCAGCTATGTACTCTGGATCGCTTCTGCCACCTCATCGACACCGCTGAGGACGCGCAGTTCGATGTTGAATTCAGTGCGCTCGCCGGGAGCCAGGGTTTGCAGAGTACCGCGGGTACGCTCTGCGGCGCGGCCCAGGGAGCGGCAGTTGCCGGGCTCGAGGCCAAGGACAAAGTGGTTTGTGCCGGTCATTTTCCATTGGGTGAACTCAGGCATGGCGGCTGCGTCGTAGTTGAGTGCGATGGCGAAGTCCGGCTGCTGCGTATCGCTGACCAGGACGACGGTAACGCGGCCTTTGTCGTCGGGCTTCATTTGATGGAAGTAGACTCGTTCGTCTGTGCCCTGGATCGGTGCTTCAAAGCCATCCCACTGGGCCTTTGATTTGGCCGCGTGGTCCGTGGCTGGCTCCTGCGAAAGCGATGGGGCGTAGACCCTGCTGCGCTCGGTCAGGAGCGGAAATCCGAAGTTGAAGTGGTACAGCATCATCACGGGCGACGGTTTCGGTCCTTGGTTCTCTACGACGTCCCGGATCGAGAACGATGTGCTCTTGAGAGAGGTCGTGACGGTGCGCTGGAGAAGAAGATTGGGACCGTGGACGGAGGCTTCGCGCACTTTGCCCGTGATCGTGAAGAGGCAGTCGTCGCCGTGCCAGTCCTCCGACCAGGTGACATGCTCGGAAGGAATGTTGGAGATGGGACCGTGCAGTCCGAGGCTTTCACCGGCATCTTCTGACGGTGCGCCTGCGGTGCTGAGACCGCAGGTGGTGAGCAGACCGCCGAAGAAGTTCTTGAGCCACTCCAGGCCACGGTTGGAGAAGTACGCGGGATGCACCATGCCAGCAGGCGAGTGCCAACAGAGTGACTTGCCCCGAAAGCTGGCCTCATAGATATCCATGCCGCGATCCGGGGTGACCCAGAGCTCGAGGCCAGCGGCGGTACGGACGCGAAGAGTCGACACGCCTTTGGCTTTGCCTTCGGCATGGGTAAAGGGAGTGATGCCGCCGACCTGCGAGAGCCTTCCGGTGCGCTGAAGGAGGAAGTCACGCGAGGGGGAGGGCTCTGACGCAGCGGATTTTTCGGACTTCGGCATCACTAAGGGAGTTTCTTGATAAAGATATTGCGGTGCGAGATCTTCAGTGTACCGCCGCCTTCAATCTCAAGTGCAATGAGCCCGGTTGCCGCCATCTTTTCGGCGTCGGTGTCGACCGTGACCGACATGACATGGCCGTTGATGATGTGGGTGAGCGTGTGGCCGTCCGCGATGATCTCGACCTGGTTCCAGTCGTCGGGCTTGAGGAACTGCTTGAGGTCATCGGTGTTGCCAACCGATCCCATGAGGCGCTTCTTGACGCCGGTGTCAGCGATGACGATCTGGCCGCGGTAGGTGATGATGCCGCGCGGTGAGCTCTGCTCATAGAGCTGACCGGTGTAGCGATTGTTGTAGTCGTAGTCTGCCTGGTAGCCGGCCATGTTCCACTTGGCATGTTTCTTGAGCAGCTCCAGGTTCTTGGCCATGCGCGCCTTCATCTCGGCCGGGGCATCGGGCGGCATGGGCCGCTCGACCGGAGGAACAAGCTTGCTGCGGTACTGAATGCCGCCATTGGCTCCAGCGCCTTCGAGCTTCATCTCCAGGCGGAGGCGGAAGTTGGCGAACTGCCCACCTTTATAGATGATGTTGGTGGTGCCGGAGGGGTTGGCGTCGCTGGATTCGCCGACGATGGCACCATCGGCGTAGTGCCAGACGTCGGAGGGGCCATCCCAACCGCTGAGGGTCTTACCGTCGAAGAGCGAGGTCCAGCCCTCGTGATTGTCCCAGTCGATCGGCTCGGGCTGAGTAAATCCGCCGGCGGCGCGACGCGCAGGTTGGCCGGCTGCCGGCTGCTGTGCCACAGCGGACACAGTAAGCAATGCAGTTGCGAGGCATGCCAGCGTGACGCCAGCTATCTTGATGCGGGGAGCTGCCGTTGGGAATGTCATCTCTTCTCCTTGGGAATACTGATGAGGCACTTGCGATGAGCCGCTTCGAGGCCGCTCCGATCCTGGTTACGCCGAGGCGACTGTCTCCCACTGCCGGGTCTTTGCTGAACTTAGAACTGCATCGGTTACATAATCCGCTGCGAGCCCATCCTGGAAGGATGGGGCGAACTTTTCTCCCTTGCCGGTGGCTTGCAGAAAGTCGGCGACCTGGTGGATGAAGGTGTGTTCGTAGCCAATCTGGAGGCCGGGGACCCACCAGTTCTTCATATAGGGATGATCGCTGTCGGTGATGTGAATGCTCTTCCAGCCGCGCAGGCGACTTTCATCGCGGTAGTCGAAGAACTCAAGGCGATGGAGGTCGTGGAGGTCCCACCTGGCGGAGGCGAACTCGCCGTTGATTTCGAGGGTGAAGAGAGCCTTGTGGCCTCGGGCGTAGCGCGTCGCTTCGAAGAGAGCGGTGGAACCGTTCTGAAAGCGGCCGAGGAAACTGCTGGCGTCGTCGATGCTGACGGCTTCGACCTTGCCGGTGAGCGAGTGCTTGCGCTCCTTGATGAAGGTCTCGGTCATGCCGGAGACTTCGGCGATCGGACCATTGAGCCAGAGGGCCATGTCGATGTTATGGGCGAGGAGGTCGCCGGTCACTCCGCTGCCAGCGACAGAAGCGTCAAGCCGCCATAGTCCTTCGCCGCCCTGCGGGAGGTCGCTGGAGATGGTCCAGTCCTGCAGGAACTGCGAGCGGTAGTGGAAGATGCGGCCGAAGCGGCCTTCGTCCAGCAGTTGCTTGAGCAGGACGAGAGCAGGAACACGACGGTAGTTGTACCAGACCATGTTGGGAACGTTGGCCGCCTCGATGGCGTCCACCATGGACTTGCCTTCGACGGCGGTGCGGCCGAGGGGCTTTTCGCAGAGCACCATCTTGCCGGCCTTGGCGGCAGCGATGGCAATCTCCGCGTGGGTATCGTTGGGACTGGCGATGTCGATGACGTCGATGTCGATGCGCTCAATGAGGGCGCGCCAGTCGGTCTCGATAGACTCATAGCCCCAGTTCTCCGCGAAGCCCTTGGCGCGTTCGGCGTTGCGGGCACAGACTGCTTTGAGGACGGGCTGATAGGGCACGTCGAAGAAGCGCGGGGCCTGGAGAAACGCGTTGGAGTGGGTGCGGCCCATGAAGCCGTATCCGACGAGTCCAACGTTCAAAGTCTTACGTGCCATAGTTCCCTCTTGAAGCGGGTTGAGGCTAGTCCCAGCCGTGGGCGTCGCGAACGGCGAGGAGCGTTCCGAGAACATTGTTCCAGGTCTCGGGCGCGGTCATGGTGGAGTTGGGGAACATGCAGCCGTCCCAGCAGATGTGTTCAAAGGCACGCGTTGGAGCTCCGTTCGCGTTGTTCATCCAGAGCCCGGCGACCTTGACGATGTCCATCTTGCCGTTGGGATCGTTGGCCGGGCAGTGGCGACCGGTCTTGTCGTGCGAGCCGGTGCCGTGGACGGTGCCATCGTTCTGGGCGACGTGGAAGTCGATGGTCCAGAGACGAAGGGCATCGGTCAACTTCTTGAGGGCGTCCATTAGGACTTCCTGGCTGGACCAGTCGAAGTTCTCGGGAAGCAGTCGATCTTCGGGGGCGTTGTAGCCGAGGGTGTAAAGCAGCGAGTGCGCCATGTCGGCCTGAAAGCCGAGAGTCTTAGGCCGATCTACGAGTTCGAGCAGCTCGACCATGCGGCGCCAGCTATGCATCGCGCCCCAGCAGATTTCGCCTTCGGCGGCGAGACGCTCGCCGTAGCCTTCAGCGATGTCACAGGCTTCACGGAAAGTTTCCGCAATGCGTTTGGTATTGGCTGCGGGATCCTTTGCCCACTCCGCGGGGCTTACGGAAGAATCGATGCGGATAACGCCGTAGCGGCGGATGCCGGTCTCGCGCAGGGTCTTGCCAATCACGCAGGCCTTGCGAATCTGTGTGAGAAAGGCCTTGCGCTCTTCCTCGGATCCCATGGCGGAGCCTCCTCCCGTTCCCGCCCAGACCGGTGCGACCATGGAGCCGACGACCAGATTGCGGCGAGCAATGTTCTCGGACAGGCGGGTGAGGTCTTCCTTGGTGGAATCAATGTCGACGTGGGGCAGCGAGAGGAAGAGATCGACTCCGTCGAATTTCTTGCCGTCAACCTCGGCGGCAGCCGTCATGTCGAGCATGGTGTCGAGGGCAATGGGCGGTTCAGAGTCCGGCCCCTTGCCGACGAGGCCGGGCCACATGGCGTTGTGGACTGCGGGATGTTTATGTGTGCTCACGGGGCCTCTGCTTATTTCTTCCGGAGTGGTTCGGCGTCGGGGTTGGCGGGGCCGAAGTGCTTGAGCAGGACGAGAGGATCGGAGGAGCTGGTGTTCTCGATGACGAGACCTGCCTGAGCGGTTGCGGCGGTGACGAAGACTTCATCCTCGGTCATCTCGCCGAAGCGGATCATGGATGGCGTGCTGACAGTGAGTTTGCCGAGCCTGCCGTGACCCTGGGTGAGGATGACGCCGTAAGCTTCTGCATCCTTAATGGTAACGGTGCGGCCCGGCAGGACGGTGAGTTCCTTGGCGGAGTAGAACTTCGTTCCGTAGGTGATCCACACCTCGCGGTAGCCCTCAGCTTCCATCTCGGCGACTGGTTTGACGGGGTGCGGGAAGGTCTTGTTGGACTTGGCAAACTCGGGGTTGATGTTGGCTTCCCAGTCGAGCATGCTGATGAGATAGTCGATGTCCTTGATGAACTCGGGCTTGACGTCCTTGACCAGGAGATCCCAAGGGACGATGCGGCCCTCGACTTCTGACTGGAACATGGCGAAGACGTCGCTGTTGACCTGTGGCTCATAGGTAACGAGCGAGCCGGGAGCGTGAAGGATGCCGGGATCGATCTGCCAGCCGGTGCCGGGGACGAGCCGGTAGGCGCGGGCGTAGGCGAGGATTCCGTTGTCGCCCTGGTTCCAGTTTTTGAGGCAGTTACGAATGTCGTCCTTGGTGGTGCCGGGCTCGAGCCCCATATAGGTGTGGGGGAAGTTGTTCTGGATCTGGTTGTACTGAGGCGGGAAGTAGTAGGCCTCGGGCTTACCCTTCTGGCCGATGAGTTCCGCGAACTCGTCGCTCTGGTGCATGTGATGGGGGATGGGGCCCATGTTGTCGAAGAATTTGCAGAGGAGGTTCCAGCCGCCTTCGCGCTGCATGACGTCGGCGCCAAGGATGAGATCTCCGGCGGTCTCGACTGCTTCCTTCAGAAGGAACTTGTCTCCGGCCGCAGGACGTACGTAACTGAGACCTTCATCCGGGGTCGTCTCAGGGCCGTTTGAGGCGCTGGTCGTCGACGAGAACCAGCGCTCGTTGATGCCTCCGCGGTGACCGCCAAAGGCATACAGATCGTCGGGATGCAGCTTGAGTCTACGGCCCGGGATCATGAACGAACGCGGAACCCACGAGGGTTGCAGTCTTAGAACTCCGTCACCTGCGCTGATTGCTGCTTCAACCTGATTTCGATTCAACATGCTTGACCTTTTCTCTCTCAATCTTTTAGTTAGCGGATCTTTATTTTTAGTCTTCCAGGCCGCTCCTGGATACGTTTACTCATAACCTCATTGTTGCAGTGCTTCGTGTGCTCTCGTTCTAGTGCTCAATCCCGATCCCGAAGGAGTAGAGCGTGTTGTCGTGCGTGGTGAAGAAGACGTGGCTATCGCCAATGGAGACGCCTGCGTCTTTAGCATAGGTCGTGATCGAGGTCTTGCTGTTGTAGAGTTCCGTGCCGGTCTTCGCATCCAGGACGAAGAGCTTCGCCGGGGAAGCCGCACTCCCTTGCGCCAGAGCGATGACGAGGCTGTTGGCGATGCGGGGAGCCGATGGGTTGATCAAATCCTGCGAAGTCCAGACTGGCGTAAGCGAGAGTTTGTCCCCCTGCTCTTCAATCTTGAACGCTACGACGCTGCCGTGGCCTCCCGCACCGGTTACGGATGCGAGCACCCAGCCGGTTCCGTCGGTCTCCTGCCATGCGGCCAGGCTGTCCCAGGCGTCGGGCTTTGCCTTGTAGCTCTTCGCGGTGACAGCGAGAGGGGTGTGGTGGTCGGAGCCGCCGAGAGAAGTGGTATCGAGCAGCACGAAGGTGCCGTCCGGCCCTGGCGCTGCGAGAAGCTTCTTCTGCTTATAGGTAAAGGCGACGGGAGTGACGTTTGCCAGCTTGCCGCTGCTGGGGGTGTACCAGTCTTTCGCCTTGGTCTCCTTGGCCTCAACCGCAACGACGCTGTTTGCGTAAGCTCCGGCTGATGCGTCGGAGGTGCCGCTCCCGGTTACAACATAGGCGACTGAATCGGCGATGGTTGGACCCGCGAGGCCAACGGGGCTGACCTTACCGGTTTGATATCCGACCACCGGATACTCTGCGGTCGTCATGTCCATGGACCAGAGTCCGTTTGCGACGCCTGAGCAACCGTGTCCTGCGACGGTATAGACCGTCTTGCCACTCATGCTGAGGCCGTTGGCGCCAGCGTTCGCGGCAGGGAGGAATTTAACCGGTGGTCCGTAGTCGGCTCCGGTGGTCAGGACCTGGCCGTGGAGCATTCCGTCCGCCGCGAGGACGTAAATAGCCTTCAAGTTGAAGCCACCTCCACCGGCAGATCCGCCCAGACGTCGCGCGCTGGGTGGTGGAGGGGGGGGAGGGGGTGGCGGAGGAGGCGCACCGGGTGCCCGGCGTGCTCCGAAGTTGATGACGACGGGAGGCTCCATCACCATCTTGATGCCGGTGTCCCCGCAGGCGCCAGTTCCGGAAGATGGACTGTCATATTTTTTCTTCCAAAGGAGAGTGCCGAGCTCGGAGTCGACGGCATAGAGAGTATCCGTGCCACCAGAGAAGACGATGTCCTTGAAGCCCTGCGCGTTGATGAGCCGAGGAGCGAGGAGCGGCTCGCTGAATGAGACGCCACCTTTGCCTTCTGGCCCAAGCTTGATCTTCCAGAGGAACTTGAACTGGGCGGCGGTGTTGTCCTTCGAGAGGACGCTTTCACTCTTCTGCCAGCCACTGTGCCCGGGATCATTCCCTGTTGCGGTCCAGTTTCCAATAGGGCCACGCTGTGCGAACGCTGCACCGGAGCAGATAAATGCAGTCAGAAAGGACGCGGCTGCTGCTTGACCGAAACTTTTTCTCATCACTGAACTTCCTCGATTGATGTGCGGTGAACTCTATCGAAACTCAGAATACAGAGTGCGTTGCCTTGTCCCGGCTTTTACGCTCTCCCCTGCACTCTGAGTGCTGACTGCAAGGAACTACTTGATCCCGTAGCAGTAAATTGTGCCGTCGAAGGTGCCGAAGATAACTTTGCCTCCGGCGAGAGACGGGCCAGCCTGATGCAGAAACGACGCGATCTGGTCTCCGCTGGAGAAGAGTTCTTTTCCAGTCAGAGCATCGAGCGCGTAGAGTTTGGCTGGGACGGACCGCTTGATGCGCTCTTCCGAGCTGAAGAGACCGCCTTCGGTATCGTTTGCCTGGCCGGTAAATTCTCCGCCAGCGAGAGCGAAGACCACTCCGTTGGCGATGACCGGCGGCTCAGCCGTGACCATGTCGCGGGAGACCCATGCCGGAACCAGTGTCGGCTTGCCGGCCTTGTCCTCTACCTTCATCGCGATAATTCCGCCGTTCGCTCCAGGACCGTTGACGATGGGAAATTTCACGGAAGGAGCAGAACCGGTCGGCGCCAGAATCCACTGGGTGCCATCCTTGCCCGCCCACGCTGCGTGGCTTCCCCAGGTGCCTTCGGTCTGGAAGTTGGCGTTGGTGTTGGTGATCAGCGGCGTCTTGAAGAGCGGCGTCTCATGGTCCGCCCCGCCGATGGACTTGGTATCCAGAATGTAGAAGCGGCCTTCCTTGCCGGAACCCACGAGGTACTCATTTCCCTTGTAGGTAAAGGCTACCGGGGTCGCGTTCAGATCCAGATCGCGTTGCGTCAGCCAGATGTGGTTCGAAGGGGAGTAATAGTCCTTCAGGGTCAGGGAGTCATTGGCGAAGGTGAATGCTTCAAAGCTCGTCGAAAGCAACCCACCCTTGGCGTCGTATGCACCGTCACCGGACTCGAAGTAGATCATCCCATCCTTGCCAACGACGGGTCCCGCAACACCCCAAAGTCCAGCCTGCGGTGGGTGGGAGACGGTCAGTTTCTTATTGGCAAGATTCACTGCATAGAGCGCATTTGGATTGCCTGCGCATCCCTGGCCGGTGATCGTGTAGATGACGTTATTGACGAGGTTCAGGCCGTAGGGCTTGCCGTAAGGCGCGGGTAGAACCTGGATGGGGGCGTCTTTCTTCTCGCCCGTGGCCAGGCTGAGGCTATGAAGATAGCCGTCGCTTGAGAGAACATAGACGACACGATCGGCCGATCCGGCAGGGGTCACGACCGGGGTCGCGGTCTGGGCGTTGGTGCAGATAAAGCCGCGGCCCTCGCCTGGCTCCTGCGGTTTCTCGGAGGCCCAGTCGAGCTTCCTCTGCCATGCGATGGTTCCAGTGTCCGTGTCGATCCCGTAGACCTCGTTCGAACTTCCGACGACGACCGCGAGGTTTTTGACCCCGTTCGCGGTCTTAACGCCAGAGACGATCAGCGGTTCCCGGAAGGACTGCATGCCCATGGTTTTGACCGGGACTTTGACCTTCCAGAGCAGCTTGATGTCTTTGGCGTTCTGAGGACTGATCTTGGTCTCATCCCGCTGCCAGGCATCGCGCTGCTGATTGAAGCTTCCGGTGGTCCACTCCGGGGCGCCGGCAGATTGAGCGCGAGCATGGATTGCGGACAACGGACTGACCGCCAGACCGGCAATTGCAATTAGAATCAGGGTTTTACGCGTCTTTTCGGGTGTTCGATCCGACTTAATGCCGGACTTGATGCCGGAATGGGGCGACGTAACGAGAGCCTTGAACATTGGTACCTCATCCAGCGGAGATCCTCCCGCATCGGCGCGTTGGCCGACGGTGGAGTAAGAACAGAAATGAGTGGAAGTCGGTCTCAGATTTCAAAATCATGAGACGTCTCATTTCGCGAGGATAGTACCCACGCAGTGAGACGCATGTCAAGCGGATTTTCGTAGAGTTCTTGCCGCCTCCTTGAGCGTAAGCCGGCACGGCACGCAGGCAAGTTGCAGATAGTTCGGGTTTAGAACAGTCACTTGCTTCAGTCACTCCGTCTAATTCCCAGGATTGAAGTGAGGCGTGTTTCTCGGATGCGACAGTTCCCTCTTTCGCCCTGCAAAGGAAATAGCTGGCAGCGCGCACTGGAGGCGTTTCTCTTCTGTTGTCTTCATCCTGTAAATTGGCAGACATTGATGTATATGCGCGTCCGGCTTCGCGACTGCAGGGTTGGTTTACGAGAGACACCACGAATGAGTGCATTTCCCAGGGCCGGTGATGTGGATGATATGAAGGCTGAGGGCAATCCGGATGCGGTGACCCCCACCCGCAAGATCGGGTTGCGTCGACTGGCGGCGGTCGGGCTCATTGCTTCCTCCACTTTCTCGGGCCTTTTGCTGCTAAGTGGGTGCAAGTCTAAAATCAGTGATCGACCCATCGGAAATCCTGTGGCGATCCATGTGCCGCTTGGACTTCCACCCGTTCCGATTCCTCCAGGTAATCCCCCAACTGCTGACTCCATTGCGCTGGGGAGAAAGCTTTTCTACGATGTGCGGTTGTCGAAGGACAACACGGTTGCCTGTGCCTTCTGCCACAATCCGAGCCTCGGCTTTACGGATGGCATGGGGATCTCCCGAGGCGTGGGAGGGATGATGGGGGTTCGGAACGCTCCAACGGTAGTGAATGCCGCATATCTTCCGCTCCAGTTCTGGGACGGGCGCGCAGTCAGTCTGGAAGAGCAGGCGGCCAGCCCAATTGCCGATCCCGTCGAGATGAACCAGACCCACGAGGTTTCGGTTTCAAAGCTGGCCAAGGATTCGACGTATAAGGCAATGTTCCTTAAGACATTCGGGCCGGGACCGGTGACCATCGGACGCGTTGAGAATGCGCTGGCAAGCTTCGAACGCACGATCCTGAGCGGTAATTCGGCGTTCGATCGCTACCAGTTTGGAGGCGATAAAACAGCTCTGACTCCGGCACAGATTCGCGGGCTTGCTCTCTTCCAAGATCCGAAGCGAGGAAACTGTGCGGTATGTCATAGCATCGATGCGACGTATGCTCTCTTTACCGATGGGAAATTTCATAATATCGGTGAGGGCGTAGGCGACGATGGAAACTTCAAGGACATTGGGCGGTACCATCAGACGAAGCTCGAGGCGGATCGCGGGGCCTTCAAGACGCCCACGTTGCGCAACATTGCGAACACCGGCCCCTATATGCACGATGGCAGCCTGAAGACTTTGAAGGAAGTCGTCGACTTCTACGCGGGCGGGGGCAATTCGAATCCTTATCTGGATAAAGAGATTCGGGCCATTGCGCTTTCAGGACAGGAGCGAGGAGATCTGGTTGAGTTTTTGAAGTCTTTGACGGGCGCGATGCCCCCCAACGTCGGACCGCCGGCAAAGGATTGATGGCAAAGAACTGATGGCAAAGGACTGATAAAAGATATGAAGATGAATCTGTTGCTCAAAATCTGTTCTGCTGGCTGTGCGATCACGCTAATGGCGGGTTGTTCCGCGAAACCAAAGAGCGACCAGCCAGCGGTTCCGGCAGCGGTACCTGCTGTGACGTATTTCAAGGTAGACCCTGCGACTACGGGATCGATCACGGGCACCATTCGGTTCACCGGGAAGAAGCCGATGCCGAAGGTCATCGACATGAGTGAAGATCCGGCCTGTGTCGAAGCGCACCACGGAAAGGCCTTCGACGAATCGCTGGTCGTGGCGAAGAACGGATCGCTGAGCAACGCTTTTATCTATGTAAAGCAGGGGCTGGAGGGAAAGACCTTCGAGGTACCAAAGACGCCCGTGACGATCGATCAGAGTGGATGCTGGTTTCGGCCACGCGTGTTGGGAATCCAGACGAACCAGACGTTACAGGTGGTGAACTCCGACCCGGTGACGCACAATATTCATCCGATGGCAGAGGTGAATCGCGAGTGGAACCACAGCCAGGGACCGGGCGATGCTCCGCTGAACCGGCGGTTCGTGAAGCCTGAGATCATGATCAAGGTGAAGTGCAATATCCATAGCTGGATGCATGCTTTCATCGGCGTGGTGGAGAATCCTTACTACGCGGTCTCGAAGGACGATGGAACGTTTGAAATTTCGAATCTTCCTGCGGGCACCTACACGGTCGCTGTATGGCAGGAGAATCTGGGCACGCAGGAACAACAGGTGACTGTTACTGCCCACAACAGCACGGCCAGCAATTTTACGTTCAAAGGAAAATGACCCTCATGCTTAAGTCTCATGTTCTTCTCTTCGCGGCTGGCGTTTCGATATTCGCGGCCGGCTGCAACTCTTCTAAAAATTCGGCTGCCCCTGCGGCGGAGAGTTCTTCCCCGGCTGAATCGAATGCGCCACGGCTCTATGTCACGAACGAGGTCTCGGGCGACATGACCGTGATCGACACCGGGACTTACAAGGTGATTGCCACGATTCCACTGGGCAAGCGTCCGCGCGGAATCCACGCGAGCCCCGACCATAAGACGCTGTATGTGGCGCTGAGCGGGTCGCCGATCGCGGGACCGGATGTGGACGAGAGCACACTTCCTCCGCCGGACAAGAGCGCGGATGGCATCGGCGTCTTCGATGTGACGCAAAACAAATTGCTGCGGATTATTCACGGTGGCTCGGATCCAGAAAACTTCGATATCAGCAAAGACGGCAAGCAGTTGTACATCTCGAACGAAGATGTTTCCGAGGTCAGCATCGTCGACGTGGACTCTGGAACGATCCTGAACTCCTTCAAAATGGGGGAGCAGCCTGAAGGAGTGAAAGTTACGCCGGATGGCAAGTTTGTGTACGTGACGTCCGAAGAGAATGGGACGATTGCGGTGCTGGATCTCGCCAAGAAGAAGATTGTGGCAACGATCAAGGTCGGGCACCGGCCGCGTTCGATCGCGTTTCTGCCGGATGGATCGCGGGCCTACATCAATGCAGAGAACGATGGCACGGTGGTGGTCGTCGACACTGCGAAGCACTTGATGATCAAGACGATTTCTATCGGAAAACCCGGAGTGATCAAGCCTATGGGAGTACTGCTCTCGGAGGACGCGAAGAAGCTGTACGCGAGCACGGGGCGCGGCCACCAGGTCTTTACGATCGATACCGCCACGGATAAGGTGCTGGGATCGGTGGAGGTGGGGCAGCGGCCCTGGGGCATCACGCTCTCGCCGGATGGAAAGACGCTTTACTCCGCCAATGGGCCTTCGAACGATGTTTCGGTGGTCGATCTCGCCACGAACGCAGTGACGAAGAAGATTCCAGCAGGCAAGGGGCCCTGGGGGCTCGTCGCGCTGGAACGGTAGGTTCGGCTGGTATGCATCTAAATAAGGAACGGGCACGTCTATCGTGCATACGTGCATAGATACTTTTTGATCGAAGGAGAAGGAGACTAAGGATGCGCACACGTTTTGGAGTTGGAATTTCTATAGTGGCGGTCACGCTTGCGGCCACTTTCTTTGCAGTACAGCTTCGGACTTCGCTGGCCCAGGACGCAGCCGCACCGGCCCATGCGACAACCCTGTCGGAGTCCGCTACTCGAGGCAAGGCGGTCTTCCAGGAGAAGTGCGCCCTGTGTCACAACGCCGAGACGGCCGACAAGAAGATTGGACCCGGATTGAAGGGCTTCTACGAACGCGGGACCTTCACCGGAGACGGCAGCAAGGTGACCGACGAATCGGTAAAGAAGTTCATCGAAGCCGGCAAGGGGATGATGCCGCCCTTCAAGGACACGCTTGAGCCGGCGAAGGTTGACGATGTGGTTGCTTACGTCAAGACGCTGTAATCTCGTCTTCGAGGATTGGTCTAGACCGGCTTCGGCGAATGAAAGTATTTTTTATAAGCAGAGATCCAGTCCGTGGCGATGTCTCTCTGCGCCTCCACCAGGTCGATCTGCCGGTCGCAGACCATTTGGTGGAGGCGGGTTTCAAGGGCGTCTTTGACGCGGGCGTTCCAGACCGTGGAGTGATAGGGCTCCGGCCACAGATTGCGGATATCGTTGGTGCCGCCCAGTTGCGGATTGATCAGGTAATCGACCTGATATTCGCTGGCCGAAGCCTGTGACTTGATGCCGTACTCGCGAAAGACTACCTGCTGAGTTTCCGCAGGTAGTGCGGGGTCGGCGTCGTCATCCGTCAAGGGACAGATGTCTGCCAGTTCCACCGGGCGGGTCGCTCCCGGGGTCAGGGTGCGATTGGGAATTCCTCCAGATCTCTCGAAGATAATCTGGGCGACGGGCCCTGGAAGCGATGTCTGCTGAAGCACGATGCCCGTAGCTACCGCCGCCAAAATCAACGCGGCGACGGCGTATACGCGAGGACTCAAAGTGAAGGCTGCTTTGAATCTGGCGGCTTGCTGTTCGCGTGCGCCAATCTCGTTCTGCAGCCGGAGTTTGAGGAGAGCAGTTGGGCCTGTCCCCGATGGCAATGGGGGATGATCAAGAGAGTTGTGGAGTTTTACTAATTCCGCAGTTAGACTCTGCATCTTCTCTCGACGGAGAGCGCAGTCGGGACATGAAGCTAAGTGCCGGGACGCAGCATTCACCTGATGGCTCGACATCTCTTCATCGAGGAACAGCAGGATCTCTTCGTCGGATAGATGTTCTATCGGCTTAGCCATGCATTTACCTCGTCTCCAATCGTTCCATGCGCTCCAGCCGAGCGAGGGAGCGGGAAAGCGATGATGCTACGGAGCCCAGCGAGATCCCCAGCACCTTGGAGATCTCGCGATACTTCAGCCCTTCGGCGCGAAGGTGAAGACAGCACTGATCGACTTCAGGGAGCGCTCGCAAAACGGAACGAAGGTGGGCCTGTCGTTCAGAGAAGAGCAGTTGTTCTTCCGGGCCGGGAGCCGCGTCTCGATACTGCTCCGAAGTGGATAGATCCGCGTCAGCGACGGTGCCTTCTGCCTTGTTCGCCATACGCCGCTTGAGCGCGAGGTTGTGAGTGACCCGGAAGGTCCAGCCTTGCAGGTTCTCCCGCGATCGCCCCTGCTGCAGATGGCAGAAGAGGGCGAGGAAGACCTCCTGCACAATGTCTTCGCCGTCGTGAAGAGACACGCCGAAGGAGACAGCGTAGCGGAGCAGACGGACCCGCAGCAAGGCGAAGAGCGACAGTACCTCCTCCTGTAGCGCACACGACGCGGCGGAGGTCTCTGCCTCATGTGTTGGGGACAGGATCAGATCCGCTGCCGAGTTGGAAGAAAAGAAGTCCATTGCCGACCCGACCATTATTCACGAGACGGAGCATGCTTCGCTTGATTGCCTCTGCAAATAGTTTTCTAAAAAAAGACTGAACAAAAACAGGGGCAATGGAATATGGAACTGTCGTGTGTCGACGCGTTGATTTCTGCGCCCGCGCGCTTCCCTCATTTCCAAAGCGGCAGCGGCACCATCAGGCTCCGAAAGGTAAAAGACTTTGTGCTTCATTCGATCGACCGTTGCCTTCCTCACTTTGACGTTATCTGCATCACTTCCTGCTTTTCCGAAAAACCTTGCCCAGGCCTCAAGCGCTCCGACGAGTGAGGTGCAGGTTCAGATTAAGGATCCGTCCGGGGCTGGGCTGCAGGCGACAGGAGTGTTGGTGGGGCCTGCTTCGCAGCAGAAGCGTCCCTTCCAGACGAATGCTCTCGGGTTCTGGAACCTGTCCGGGCTGGCGCGTGGAACCTACCGTCTGGAGATAAGCCGCAGTGGGTTTACGACGCAGACCGTGAAGCTTGAAGTATCGGCCTCCGGGACGGTTTCGCGGGAGATCGTTCTTCCGCTAGAAGCTGTAGCTTCGTCGATCACGGTGGTGTCGGCGGTTCCGATTGGCAAGGCGGACCTCAGCCTGAGTGACATTCCCGTTGGAGTACAGACCCTCACCGCGAAGCAGATGGAAGACAGTGGAGCGCTTGATCTTGCAGATGCGATGAACAAGCGTCTGAACGGCGTCTACATCAATGAGAATCAGGGAAATCCTTACCAGCCCGATATCAACTACCGCGGCTATACGGCGTCGCCGTTGCTGGGGACGCCACAGGGCTTGTCCGTTTATATGGACGGAGTTCGGCAGAATCAGCCCTTTGGTGACGTCGTCGCGTGGGACCTGATTCCGAAGGTTGCCATTGAGAGTGCGGAGTTGATGCCGGGTGCGAATCCGGTCTATGGCCTGAATACATTGGGCGGAGCGATTGCGATCCAAACGAAGAGTGGCCTGACCCACCCCGGTGCAAGTCTGCAGGTGACCGGAGGCAGCTTTGGGCGGCGAGCGATCGAAGGCGAGATTGGCGGCTCCGCTCCGCGAGGGCTGAACTGGTATGCAGCCGGGAATCTCTATCACGAAGACGGGTGGCGAAAGCACTCGCCCTCGGACGTGCGGCAGTCGTTTGCGAAGCTCGGATGGACGCATGGGAAGACGACGCTCGCCCTGAGCGGAGCGTATGCGAACAACTGGCTGAACGGTAACGGCACGCAGGATTTTCGTTCGCTGCAGAGGGACTACACCAGCGTCTACACGGTTCCGGACACGACATGGAATCGCTCGCCATCTCTCACCTTCAACGCGACGCACGATCTGACGGACAAGATATCGCTCTCCGGCAATGCGTACTTTCGCTATGTGCGGGCCGATACCACCAACGGCGATATTAATGAGGACTCCTTCGACCAGTCGCTCTACAACCTCAGTGCTGCTGACATTGCGGCACTGACCGCAGCAGGCTATACCGGCTTTCCGACGACGGGAAACTCTACGACACAGCCGTTTCCCTTCTGGCGTTGTATCGCGCAAGGCCTTGAACAAAGTGAGCCTTCCGAGAAGTGCACGGGCGTTATCACGAACACAAGGACGCAGCAGAATAACTATGGACTCTCGGGGCTCGTAAGTTGGCGTACCAGCCACAACCGGCTCTCCGCGGGGGTGGGATGGGATCGCAGCAGCCTGACGTATCGCCAGGCTTCACAGTTCGGCTATCTGAGCGCCGATGGGATTTCGATTACGCCGATCAACTCCTTTCTGGATGGATCGACCAATGCAGATGACGCTCCCGTCGATACGCGCGTTCAACTACATGGCACGGTGAACACTCCGAGCATCTACGCGATGGATCTGGTTTCTCTGGGCAAATGGACAGTAACGGTGTCCGGCCGCTACAACCGCACGGCAGTTGATAACTTCGATCGTCTGCCGAAGAGTGCGGGGCGCGGCTCCTTGAATGGCAACTATGTCTTTCAACGATTCAATCCCTCGGCTGGATTCACCTACAGCCCGACAGGCTGGTTAACGACCTACTTCGATTACAGCGAGAGCAGCCGCGCTCCCACCTCCATCGAACTGGGGTGTGCAGACCCAAACTTCCCCTGCAATCTTCCGAATGCACTGGTCAGCGATCCGCCGCTCGATCAGGTTGTAAGCCGAAGCTTTGAAGCTGGCATACGAAGTAAGCAGGAAGGAATACTGCGTTGGAGCGCGGATTGGTTCCGTGGCCAGAACAGCAACGACCTGCTCTTTATCGCTTCAAACCAGACCGGCTTCGGCTACTTCGCAAACTTCGGCAAGACGCGGAGACAGGGAGCCGAATTGAACCTGAGCGCCACCACGAAACATTTTGGAGTGGGGGGCGGATATACCTTTCTTCGAGCGACGTATGAAAGTCCGCAGACTGTAAACGGAGGAAGCAACAGTTCCAACGACAGCAGCAAGGCCGGGTTGAAGGGCGTGGATGACGACATCACAATCACCCCGGGTAATCGCATCCCGCAGACACCGCAGCACATCCTCAAAGTATTCGCGGACTACAAGCCTTCCTCGAAGCTCACGGTCGATGTGAATGTGCTGGCGATTTCGAGTTCGTTCGCACGCGGAAACGAGAACAACCAGGACGTCCCGGATGGCACGTACTACCTGGGCAGCGGGACGTCTCCTGCGTATGGAATCGTCAACCTGGGCGGACACTATCAGCTCCATCCCAGATTTCAATTGTTCCTGCAGATCAACAACCTGTTCGATCATCACTACTTTACGGCGGCGCAGCTTGGGGCGACTCCATATGACAACAATGGACGATTCACACCGCGACCGTTCGCGCCTGTGGACGGAGACTACCCGCTTCGGCATACAACGTTCTATGCACCCGGAGCGCCAATCGCTGTTATCGGCGGATTGCGCGTGACGCTCTGGAAGAAGTGATGGCGGCGGTTCAGATCACATCCTCGTCCACTGTCTTGACGATGGTGTAAGAGGGGTCCAGCTTACCATCCTGCAGATTGAGATTCTGTGGCGCGTAGGTGATTGCATACTCAAGCCGTACAGCCACGCTGTTCGAGATCGTCGATCCCGGCTCCACGGGGCGCCAGACAGGAAGCCCGAAGAGCGGAAGCCACGACTCGTGTAACTTGTCGAGCGCGTACTTCGCCGGCGGCATCATGGACTTCGCGAGAAATGCCGGCTCGAAGGCGAGCCCCAGCGCGGCGGCCTTGGCGACCATCCAGGTGAGGGGCGCGTCGGAGAGAGTCGTAAGATCGTCGATGCCACCCGCGGCCGTGGTTCCGCCGCCGATGTCTCCGTGACAGCCGGAAAACCAGACCTGCTCGATGGTCTGTCCCGGTGCGGGAGCAGAGGTCCATTGGGTGATTGGAAATTCTCTCCTGCGTTCATCGATGGACATGCACTGGAAGGCGTTCTTCACGTTGGGATTCAATGATGTATCGAGAAATCCATACTTGTCTGCATCCACGCCTCCGAAGATCGCTGGAATTCCGAGCGCGCCGACCGTATCCCATACGCCGATCATACGAATGCACGCTGTCTCCAGCTTGTACTTCGCGAGTTGCGCGAGCAGTTGAGCGCGGTTTGCCCGGTCCCGATACGCTGCGAAGACGCCCTCCACCAACGCATCGTCGAAGTCGCCCGCGGGAAGGCCGCAGGCGGCGATCATTCCTGCGACACTTCGGGCTGTGTATGCGCCCCGGCTGAATCCGAAGAGAAAGACTTCGTCTCCGGGCTCGTAGACGTGACTGATCTGGCCATAGCCGCTCATGACTTTATCGAGGATGCCTCGCCCCAGAATCCCGTCCAGTGCGCGCGTGAAGCCGGAGGCTTCCGCTCCGAGACCGTCATCGTAGAAGGCCACCTGACTGCTCGTGAGAGAGAGACCTTTATAGAGCTTGTAGACGTTCGTGTTGTTGCGGGGCAGTTGCCATGTCCCGTCGGCGGCGAAGATGATCTTTTTGGGCATGTCGCATGGCTCCGTGGAAGAGGCGTTGCTTCTTCCGGTGCTTCGATGCAGGACCGTGGCCTTGGTAGAGTCGATAGCCTTTGTATAAGAAGTTGACAGAACGTGCAACTTAGTATTTTATGCTCGCATGCAATTAACCCATCAGTCCGCGAGGAGAGGCCTACGCCTGTCTGTGACCAGCTTTGTCGCAGGTATTCTTCTCACGCTAAGTGGTTGCTCGCTCACACCGCTGGCACGGCATTCAGCGGCGTTTTCAACCGCTACGGCGGTCGTAGTCAACGGATCCGAGAATGCCTATCGGGCTGCGAACCGACTCTATTTTGAGGAGCAGATATCAGCCGCGGCCTTGAGTTACGACTCGCAACCGAACTGGGATCCGCACTCGATCCAGCCGTTACTCAGCGAAACACAGCTTGAAGTGCGGACGACGTTGCTGAACTCGCTGAAGGTCTACGCACGGAACATCTCCGAGGTTGAGAACGCTCCCCGTAGATCCGAGGGCCTCGATTCGGCTGCCACTGGAGCTGGCAACAATCTGCTTGCCCTGAGTAGCAGCCTGAATGGGGAACTGGGCGACGCCAAGGGCATTACCGTGTCGCAGGAACAGGCGAATGGCCTGAGCACGGCGGTGAAAGCGCTGGGTGAATTTCTAATTGCGAAGAAAGTCCGTCATGAGTTGCCGGCGCAAATCCAGACAATGGACCCGCAGATCGAAGCAATCTGCAGGGTGCTACTGCTGGATATTACGGCTCTACAGACGCAGACGAAGAACGATTACAGCGACCTGCTCACCCAACAGGATCTTTTTATTCGCAGGGCGGGCGACAAGCTGAGTCCAGTGGAGCGACGTGCGGAGATACGCAAGCTGCCCCTTATCTTGCAGAAGGCCGAGGCCTCAAAGGAGTTGCTGGAGGCGCTGAAGGTGGCATTGCATCGGCTTGCACTGGCTCACCACGCCCTGGCTGCCGCAGCGCAGGGGAATAATCCCGAGGATCTACGAGCGAAGATTGGCGATCTACAGGATGCAGGTCAGACGCTTGCGAACTTCTACCAAACCCTTCCAACCAGTTAGAGGGAGAGACCATGACGACAGCAAAGAACACGAAGCTTGCAGCGCTTCCGCCTCCAGATCCGCTGCAAGCTGCTGATCCAGAGGCCTACTATCAGAACCTCTTCGACACGCTGGGCGATGCTTACTGGGCGGCCTCGGACCTTGCTTCCAAGGACCAGATCCAAGGAGCGCGGGAGGCCGTGCACACGATTCTGACGGCGATTACACGAGCCAAGATCGCTAAGAATACCTCGGAGCTCATCAGGCTGGGGCCGATGGTTACCAAGACGAACGTTGCTCTCAAGCAACTACAGAAGGACATCAACGGGATCGTCAAAAAGATCCAGGTGGCAGCGGATGTCGAGAACGCCATCGCGAAGGTGTTGTCCCTCGCGGGAAAACTTATGTAGTTCACGACCTACTATCAAGGCGATCTAGAAGGTCTTGATGAATTCAATGAGAGCCACCTTCTCCGCGTCACTCAACCCTGGCTCGTCTTTGGACTGAGACGTCCCGAAGTAGTGACCGCGATTGACGACGTAGTCAGGGCACTTGCTCAGCTTGACCATATCCGGGACTAAGTTGCTGAACGTCTGACGAACCTGCTCGTCCGTCGCGTCAGGCGGCAACTCGCCTAGATCATGATGAGCCCGTTTGAGAAATTCGATAATCTGGTGGTTGCGCTGGAGCACTGAAGCGGGATCGCGCTTCTCGCCGAGAAGGTCGAGATTCGAGAGAAGCATCACCGGCGTTCCTTTCGGAATGGGGCCGATCTGGATCTGTCCTTCGCCAAACAGTGCCGGGAAGAAGCGGTGTCCAAATCCCAGAAGAGGCTTGAGAGCATCAGGCAGGTAGCCCCCCGGGACGGTCAGATAGCTCCGCGCGGTGGTACGGTCGATGCGACCGTGAGCCTTGTCTCCCACGACGGTATCCACGTCGCGCTTTTCAGGCCAGAGCATCTGCTCGATCGAACTCTGAAAGACCTGCACCCGAGCCTGCACCGACGGACTCGGATTGAATGGCCCCACCGAGTTGTTTTGCAGGAATGGAGCTGTCGACCAGGCGCTGATGAGCGAAGGCGGACGCATATAGCCGCGCCCGCCAGCCGGCATCTGGTAAGGCACCTGCTGCCCGGAAACGACGTCGTAGATCTGGATGCTTCCAATCGACGGAAGATCTTTGTAGGTCTCCGACGAGAAGTTATCCCAGATATTTCCGCGGATCGCGTTGGTTGCAAGAGCACTGCAGGCATTAGTCCGCAGCAGAGTGATCGGGACGCGCAGGTCCGTCGATAGATAGTTCTCTTCAAGGAAGTCCGAAGCAAGCACCTTCTGCTTCATGGCCGTCTTGAAGGTATCGGTCTTGGTGTAGGCCCAGTACGCATTCCAGCAGCTCAGGTAGTCCTTGCCGTTGCAATGGCCGGGATCGGCGCTAGCCGGGAGGTCGGGAATCTTGCTGGAGTGGCAGCGGGCACAGCGCTCCGCATAGACTGTCTTTCCTTGCACCAGCTTCGCCTGGTCTTTGGTGAGGTAGGCGGCACCTCCCGGCGCATCCTGCAGCTTGTGTGGAGCAGTGCTCTTGAGGAAGAATAGCGCTGTGAGAGGTGTCTGCTGCTGCGTCACCTGCCAATAGACCGAGTTCTGGTCCGCGACACTGATCTCGATGGGAGTGACCTTCTTGCCGCCGACCAGCGGGCGGAAGTGCGTGATCCATTCTTCGCTGAAAAGTCCGATGTTGAGGTAGACACGATTCAACGCGCCGAGCGCTCCCACCGAGTCGGAACCATCCTTCAGGATGTGGGGCGGCGAAACGATATCCGGTGCTTTGAAGAATTTAGTAAGTGGGCCGTCTTTGTAGAAGTCGTTGAACTGCTTGTTATTCAATTCACCACCGGCGAGCTTTTCTGTCTCCCAACGCTGTGCCATCGCTAGTCGCCACGAAAGCCCGTACACAGCATTCATCGAACGCGGATTATTAATGTTGTCAGTAGAGATGAGAGAGGTATCCAGCGTACCTGGGCGCGAGGTGTGAAAGAGCTGGTACGGGAAGCTCTTCTCATCTGCCTGGTACGAGAAGATGCGGTCGATCCAGAAGTATTGCGCGCCAACATTTGAACTGAGGTCAGCCCACTCCGGATGCTCCGGGTCCGACGGTGGATGCGTTGGGTTCGGCCCTACGTGACAAAACGCGCACGCCATCCCAACGCGGTATGGACGAATCAAATTTTTGTCGTTGTAGTAGTCCGGGTCCTTGTAGAAACGCTCCGCATCCCAGCGTTTTGCTGCGTCCTCATCGAAGTCAGGATTCGGAAAGAGCCTGAGCCCCACGATGCCGGAGGCCAGGCCATAGTAGGAGCCGACCGGAACAGTGTGACCACGCGCACCGATCTTGACTCCGGGATAGTTCGACTCACTCTCAAAGGGATCGGCGGGGCAGTCCTTGCGCCGCTTATCGATCCAAAGTCCGAAGTGTTCGGGATCCGGGCCGGTCGCCTTATCGAAGCACGGCTCGTTGACGAGCCCCAGGTAGTTCCAGCGATTATCCCGATTCGCCTTCAGCGCCGGATGATTGGAGACCGTCTTGAGAAAGTCGAGGGTGCCGACGCTCGACTTCGTCATGAGGTCCCAGAACTTGTCGTCGCCACCCGTCCAGACCAGCCACATATTGCGACCTTTGACCTCGTCGCTGTTGAGTTGAATACCTCCATCCATGTCGTGGAAGTAGTTCTCTCCGGCTGCGGGAAAGGAAGCTGTTGAGCGCTGAGCCCTGAGCGCCTCGTCCTTCACCACTCCCGACCTGCTGCAAGAGACGGCTGCAAACAGCAGCGTCCATGCGCCAACACATAGCACCGCGCGACGAACGAGTCCGGTCCCTGAAGTTCTCACAGGCTGCTTGCTCCTGAAGTAATCTATTTTTCTAATCCAGCAACAGGTTCTATGGGGGGCCGAGAAGACGAGGAGAAGAGTCGATCAAAGAAAGAAAGCACGCGGTTCACTGGGCCCGGGAGGAAACGCGTCGGAAAATTCATTGAGATCTATTGGAGACGAACTATAGCACAGGGCCAGCACCCTTGAAACTCGAAAGTCGAATGAGCCACTGCCTTCCCCTCACCTTGCAGACCGGCACGCAATTTTCGGTGTCGCATATAATCCTCCACGACTGCGTGCCATGGCTTGAACGTGAGGAATAGCGTGAAGCACAACGATCCTGTATCGCTCCGGACAGCCTTCCGCGCCATCCTTTCGCATCGCCGCTGCGGCTGCGGAGATCAGGCATGAGCTTTGAGATTCCCGAAGCTTCGTGTGAGTACCTCGTCATAGGTTCTGGCGCTGGAGGGGGAACCCTGGCGGCGCGTCTGGCCGAGGCCGGCAAGAGCGTCATCCTGCTGGAGGCGGGGGACGACCCGAAAGCGGTCGCCGGCGCAGACCCGCTCACACCCGGTAAAGACCGCTTGCCGGAAGATTACGACGTTCCGGTGTTTCACGCGTTCGCGTCAGAAAACGATGCGATGAAGTGGGACTTCTTCGTTCGTCACTATGCCGACGAGCAGTTGCAACGCCTCGATCCGAAGTACCAGGCCAACCAGCAAGGCATCCTGTATCCGCGCGCCGCGACGCTTGGCGGATGCACTGCTCATAACGCCATGATCTTCGTCTATCCGCACGACGCGGACTGGAACCACATCCGCGACCTGACTGGAGACGAGTCCTGGTCCGCCACGCGCATGCGGAGTTTCTTTGAGCGGCTGGAAAATTGTCATCACCGGCCACTGCATCGGTTGTTCTCGATGCTCGGGATCAATCGCACGCGCCATGGATTCAAGGGATGGTTGCACACGGAGAAGGCGATCCCGATGCTCTCCGCGAAGAACCTCGATCTCTTCCGCGTGATCGGCGAGTGTGCAGCAGAGGCGAGCTTCGATATCGGCCAAGAAAAAGATCGGCTGCGCTGGCTGGTAGAGAGCCACCTCGATCCGAACGACTGGCGCACGGTAAAAGATAACTCCGTGGGACTGCGCTACCTTCCTCTGACAACGCGTGACCATGCGCGGATCGGTTCTCGGGAGAGAGTTTTGGATGTTGCGAAGCGCCTTCCAAAGCTGCTTGAGGTGAGGCTACAGTCGCTCGCGACACGCGTTCTATTTGACGAAAATCAGAAGGCCATCGGAGTCGAGTATCTACAAGGGCAGCATCTTTACAAGGCACATCCTCAACCCGCTGAACAACCAGGCACGCTATACCGCGTCTACGCCTCGCGTGAGGTGATCTTGTGCGGGGGCGCCTTTAATACTCCGCAGCTTCTCATGCTCTCAGGGGTTGGGCCGCCAGAGACGCTCAAACAACACGGCATCCCGGTGCGCGTGGCTCTGCCTGGCGTGGGGCAAAATCTTCAGGATCGCTATGAAGTTGGGGTCGTCCACCGCATGAACTTTGACGAGTGGCCGGTCTTCGAAGGAGCGCGTTTCGAGCGCGGCGATCCGCAGTTTCAACAATGGGAGAAGCACCGCTCCGGACCCTATATGACGAATGGGGCCGTGTTATCGCTGTTTCGACGCTCTGCACCGCAACGTCCTCTGCCTGATCTCTTTTTCCTTGCCCTACTGGGGCGATTTGAAGGCTACTTTCCGGGATATTCCAAGCTCTTTGCAGAGAATCTGAACTACCTGACCTGGGCCGTATTGAAGGCACATACCAATAACTGTGCAGGTGAAGTAACACTTCGCTCCGCCAATCCACTGGATACTCCGGCGATCAATTTTCGCTACTTCTGTGAAGGCACGCCGGACGCCGACGAAGACCTGGACTCTGTAGTCGAAGGCATCCGCTTCGCGAGACGTATGTGCTCCAATCTGCAGCGAGAGAAGATCATCTATGAAGAGACTCTCCCCGGCAAGGACTGCCAGACGCAGGAGGAGTTGCGGGAGTATGTGCGGAGTACAGCATGGGGACATCATGCCTCGTGTACCTGCGCGATCGGCCCGCGTAAATCCGGCGGCGTACTCAGCAGCGACTTCCGCGTTCACGGCACGCAGGGCTTGAGAGTCGTGGATGCTTCCGTGTTTCCGCGCATTCCCGGCTTCTTTATTGCCAGTGCCGTGTACATGGTGGGGGAGAAGGCAGCACAGGTCATTTTGGAAGAAGCCTCAGCGTCCTAAATCAGCATCCCAGCTCTGCAAGGCATGCTTTCTTCTTGACATGGATTGACGAAGCAGAGATATTGAGTCGCATCTCCCTTCCCGGCCATTTCCAGATGTAGACTCCGAAAACGCAGGACGTTCGCCATGACTCCCCAATACAGCTTCATGGTTGTTGCGCCAATCCTTCCGGGAAGAGAGCAGGACTTGCGCGAGCTCTTGCTCTCCATGAATCGTTCAGGTGGAGACGCAGATCCGGCGAATGGACTCTTCCCTTTCGGATCGTTCCCGCGCATCCATTTTGCGCGATTCGTAATTCTGGACGATAGGACCTCCACCGACCTTGGGGCGTATGGGCTTCCGGTGCCTGCCTATCCAGCGGCTCTTGCCTTCCTCGGAGACTTTGACGGACCCTCTCCAACGATCGTTCCGGAGTTCGTACGTGAGGCGTCCGACGGCCTAACGCGCATCTTTCTGCATTGCGATGCTTCTCTGAACAAAGAGCGATTGCCGACCTGGATGGAGTCGCACGCGGTGAAGCCATCCGCGACGTATATCAACCAACTGGGACGCACCGTGCGATCCGTACGCGAGGAGTCGACACTTTACGAAGCTCTTCAAAAGCATGTGGGCGGCCAGCACGATCTCAAGCATTGGACGGCACAGGCACTCTTCCAGGACTCAAAGCGTGTCGTCACCGAGAAGATACGTGACGGAAGTCTGACTCTTACATCGGAAGAGACGACCCCCTGGGGATGGCGGTTCGAAAACTTCATCCACCTGATAGGCGTGCCTTTCGTCCTCCTGCTGCTCTCTCCCCTGCTGCTGCTCTATGCCCCCTTCTTTCTCTTCCAGCTTTGGAGACGGGAGCGGTCCGATCCCGAGATCGCTCCGCGCATTGAACTCGATCATGCGGATGCGCTGGCCCGTATCGAGGACCACGATGTCACGAATCAGTTCAGCGCCTTCGGAAGTATCAAGCCGGGCCTCTTTCGACGCTGGACCCTTGTTTTTATCCTTTGGGTGATCCAATACACGGCTCGGCATCTCTATCACAGCGGACGTCTCGCCCGCGTCAGTACCATTCACTTTGCTCGTTGGGCCTTCCTCGATGACCGGAAGCGGCTCTTCTTCGCAAGCAACTACGACGGCAGCCTGGAAGCGTATATGGACGACTTCATCAATAAAGTAGCCTTTGGATTGAACGCCGTCTTTAGTAATGGCATAGGGTATCCGTCGACGAAGTGGCTCATCTCCAAAGGCGCGAAGGACGAGCAGAAGTTCAAGTACTACATCCGTCGCCACCAGGTGCCGACCGAGGTCTGGTACAACGCTCATGCGGGTCTCACCGCATTTGCCATGCAACGCAATACGCGCGTACGGCAGGGACTTGAGAAGGAATCGATGACTGAAGTCGAAGCCGCTGCCTGGTTGGGACTACTTTAGAAGGGACATGCGCCATGCCGTCAAGCGAGGTCGATTTTCGTGATGTTCAGGGGATCGTCCGATTTGGATACGGACCTCTGAAGGAGGCGTGCTTTCTCCTCCTGCGAATCCGCGATGCCGGAGCTGCGCGGCAATGGCTTGCAACCGCTCCAGTTACAAATGCAGTCAAGCTGGACAAAGCTCCGGAGACCGCATTGCAGATTGCCTTTACTGTGACCGGTCTGCGCGCCGTGGGACTTTCGGACGAACTCATTGCGGGTTTCTCGAATGAGTTTCTTTCTGGCCTGGCAGGGGATGCGAGCCGCTCGCGGCGTCTTGGCGATGTTGGACCCAATACACCCGTGGACTGGATGTGGGGTGGCAACGAGGCCGGCACACCGCACCTCGTGTTGATGCTTTATAGCGTGCCCGGCGGTCTCGACGCATGGCGAAACCAAATCAAGGGAATGCGCTGGGAGGAAGCCTTCGACGAAGGTGTATGTCTCCCGACCTCCGACATGCACGGCCTTGAACCGTTTGGATTCAAGGATGGAATCAGCCAACCTACCCTGGATTGGGAACGCGCCCGGGATGCATCTGGCGACACGATGGAATACACCAACAGGGTCGCCCTGGGAGAGTTTCTGCTTGGATATCCAAACGAGTATGGACGGTACACGGATCGCCCGCTTCTATCTGATTCGAGCAAAATTCCTGCCGCAGCATCGGGACTTCTACCCGCAGAAGATCAGCCATCCTCGCTGGATTTTGGACGAAACGGTTCGTATCTCATCCTGCGTCATCTTGAGCAGGACGTCCGCGCATTCTGGCAATTTGCGGATCGCGCCACGCAAGGAAGCGCCAACGAGCGAGAGAGGCTTGCGAGCGCGATGGTCGGTCGACTCAGGACGGGCGAGCCTATCGTTGCACTCGAAGAGAAGGCCATCGATGGAATTGATCCTCGCGATGCGGCGCTGAACAACTTCAACTACGCTTGCGATGAGATGGGATTATCCTGCCCACTCGGGTCGCATCTTCGTAGAGCCAACCCACGCACCGCCGATATGCCGGCTGGAACTGCAGGAAGTATCAAGAAGCTCTTGCGTGCGCTTGGCTTTCCCCGCGAGGATCTGCGTCAGGACACGATCAGTTCGACGCGTTTCCATCGCTTGTTACGGCGTGGTCGAGAGTACGGTGAGCCAATTACTCCAAGCGAGGCGCTCTCCAATGCTCCTCAGGGAGAACCCGTTCGCGGGATCTATTTCGCCTGCCTCAACGCCAACATAGCGCGCCAGTTCGAGTTCGTACAAAGTGCATGGATGATGAATGCAAACTTCGACGGCCTACCGGAGGAGACCGATCCACTGCTGGGCCCTCGTTGCCCTCTCTTCGGAGGAGAAGCCACAGACTCCTTCTCCATGCCGCAGAGCAGCGGGTTGCGTCGGAAGACCCTGAACATGCCGCGATTCGTCACGGTTCGGGGAGGCGCGTATTTTTTCCTGCCCAGCCTCTCCGCCCTTCGCTACATCGCTCAACAGTAAGTCAAGGGGTAAGTCGTCCAGCCATTTCAAACAGTGTCGATGGGAACTAACATCCATTCGGCCGTGAAAATCATCCGCGGATTCGCCGTATTTTTCTTATGGACGTCGAAGCTCAAGCGTTCGTAGACCGCACTCCCGTATTCGATATACGGCCTGGGAAGGAAGAAGTTCTGGTTCTGGATTCAGTTGCGAGATACCATAGAGCCGTGGAATCCAACCCCACCCACAATTAAAAGTGCTCGAAACGCCCGGACCAAACCTGATTCTTTGCCCCATTGCACTCCCTGATCCCCTTGCGTACCACCCACACATAGCTGACCTCTAGATAGAGAACGATGCAGGGAGAGCTCCGTGAACATCCACACCTTACATATAGAACACGTGATGCTCCTGGCGATCTACACCCTACTGGTGGTCGCCAACTCGCTGTTATATAAGAACATGAAGGGCAGTCACTGGTTCTCGCTTTATAACTGTTTCGCACTATTGGGTGCGGTTTCGGTGGCTCTGCGGGGTCAGATCCCGGATTTCATCTCTATCGTTCTGGGTAATCTCTTTGTCGTGATCTGCTACTTCTGTCTGTTCCTGTCGGTGACTGCGCTCCTTGGACGCAAGACGTTCCAACTCTACCTTCAGGTCTTCTTTGTCCTGGTAGGCGGGCTGACAATGTTGCAGTACGGCTTCTTCCACCCCGACACCAAGCTCCGGTTATTGGCTTACAGCATCGTGCTCGGGTGCCAGCAGGCGCAGATCGCTATCTTTCTCTACCGAACCCGGACCGGAGTCTTGCATCGTGCTTGTACCGCGATGGCGCTTATTCTGATGAGTCTCGCATCCATGAACTTCATCCGTATCCTGGGAGTCGCTTACCGGGGTGCGCCCCATAACTATCTGGAAGCCGGTGACTTTCTGGCTTGGATCGTGGTCGCGAATACCTGCCTTCAGTGCGGTGCAGTCGTAGCCTACGTCTGGCTCACTGCGGCGTTGCTGCGCAGAGACCTGGAGATACAGGCTTCTACCGATCCGCTCACGGGACTTCTCAATCGGCGCGCCATCGAGGCCGCTGCCGAGAACGCTCTCCTGTACAGCAGACAGCATCAAGGCGACCTTTCGGTTTTGACCATCGATCTCGACGGCTTCAAAGGAATCAACGATACCTTCGGCCATAACTATGGCGACACAACACTGATCGCCGTAGCCCGTTGCCTTGAGACCGGGCTGCGCAAAGGCGACCTGCTGGCTCGGACCGGAGGAGATGAGTTCGTTCTGCTGTTGCCGAATACATCGCTCGAATCAGCCGCTACCCTTGCAGATACACTGCGCCATTCCATCGAGACCCTGGTGATCCATTCCGACGACACAGAATCCAGCGACGACCATTCGAGAGCAAAGATGTCTGCCACCTTCGGGCTGGCGCAGGCAGAGAGCTCCTCCAATTGGGAACAGCTCATCACTTACTGCGACAAAGCTCTGTATGCAGGGAAGCGGGCGGGAGGTAATCAGATCTCCGCCTTCGCCTCGCCCAACGAGACCAGCCGCGGATCGAATTCGACCCTGTTGACGACATAGCGACCTTCCTCAAGCAAAGTTTCAGAGCATTCCACAGAGAAGAACCACTCCCGCCGCTAAGCTCGCGCCCACAAGCGGTCCGAGCACCGGAATCCACGCATAGCTCCAGTCCGACGATCCTTTGGCAGGGATGGGAAGCAGAGAGTACGCGATGCGGGGGCCAAGGTCGCGTGCTGGATTGATGGCATATCCCGTCGTGCCTCCCAAAGACAGTCCGATGGCCCATACCAGCGAACCAACCAGGACCGGTCCAAGACCCGGAGCTAATCCTGCGGGCGACACCCGCTTCGAGAACAACGCTGTCGCGACCAACACCAAGATAAAGCTGCCTGCAACCTCGCTGAAGAGGTTCCAGACAGGCTGCCGCACCGCCGGAGAGGTCGCAAAACATGCAAACTTGGTCTCGGCATCTTCGGTCAGAGCCCAGTGTGGCTTGTAGTGCATCCACACCACAATCGCAGCCAGGAAAGCCCCGAGAAACTGTGCGGGAATGTAGGTCGCGAGACGCGAAGCATGGCCCGTCATCAGGACAGATGCGAGCGTAACGGCCGGGTTCAGGTGTCCATCCGGATCGCCAAGCGCGGTGCTGACCGCCACCCCGGCAAACACCGCAAGGCCCCAGCCCGCAGTGATCGAAATCCATCCGGCGTTCTGAGCCTTCGAGCGATTGAGCAGCGCACCCGCCACGACACCGTTCCCCAGCACGATCAGAACGAAGGTTCCTACAAACTCACCCAGCACGGGAGACGAGACGATCATGATTTGCTAAGACTCCTCCTAAGACTCTTCGTAGACGTAACCTTGCGCGACTTGATAGAAACTTTGAAGATCGTTTTCACGCCATGCATCGCTGCGCTTAAGTTCTTCGGCAAGAATCCCGGCGACAAGGGGAGCAGCTTCCACCGCTGCCCGGGCATCCAGAAAGAGCGCCCGCGTTCGCCGGGCCAGAATATCTTCGACGGTGCGAGCCATTTCAAACCGCGCCGCCCATACTACCTCACCCAGCCGATAGGGGAGACGCGGGTGCAGCAGCTTATTCCACCGCGCGTCCGAAGCAAGCAAAGTCCGAAGCGCCGGAAGGTCTGATCCGTAGAACTTCTCCCACTCAGTCGCACCGGCGACCGGTTGCTCGATCCAGCCATGCAGCTTCTTCTGCGCCGTCGTGGACGCTGTCTTCGGTAACGAATGGACGTCAATCGCGCGATCCACCACGTCCTCTCCCATCTTTCGATAGGTCGTCCACTTCCCTCCCGTGATGGTCAGCATTCCGGTTTCGGATACGAGGATGGTGTGGTCACGAGAGAGCTTCGAAGTACTGCCGGAGCCTTTGCGAACCAACGGACGAAGTCCCGACCACATACTGAGCACCTCGGCAGACTTCGGCTGTCGGCCGAGATACCGTGCGACATACTCAACCAGAAAATCTCGCTCCTTCGCCAGGGCCCTCGGCTCCACAGAGCTCTTCGGAACTGCCTCATCGGTCGTTCCGACAATGACGGAGTCATGCCACGGAATCGCGAACAGTACCCGGCCATCCGAGGTCTTCGGAATCATCAGGGCCGTGTCACCCGGCAGGAACGAACGCGGCAGAACGATATGACTTCCCTGGCTCACGCTGAGCAGCGGACCGGACGCGCTTCCCGGATCCATCGCCAGAATCTGCTCGGTGAAGACGCCGCTGGCATTGATGACCACCTTCGCCAGCAGATCGAACTCCTCCCCGGACTCAGCATCGCGAACCCGCGCTCCAACGGTCTTACCACCACGCTCGATCAGCGAGATCGCTTCCGTATAATTCGCTGCTGTCCCACCCAATTCCTGAAACGTTCTCAGCAATGCAATGGCATACCGTGCATCATCGAACTGGCCATCCTGGTACAGCACCCCGCCACGCAGCCCGTCGCTTTTCACCCCGGGCAGCAGCTCCATGGTTCGTTGCCGCGAGAGTGCCTTGGACGGCCCAAGCGATAGCTTGCCGGAGAGCAGCTCGTACACCTTAAGTCCAACGGCGTAGTAGGGCAGGGCGAAAAAGTCGTAGGTCGGGATAACAAAGCCGAGGTTGCGCACCAGGTGCGGCGCATTGCGCAGCATATAGCCACGCTCCCGCAAGGCGTCCAGCACCAACGTCACGTTCATCTGCTCGAGATACCGTACTCCGCCATGCACTAGCTTGGTGCTGCGACTCGACGTTCCCTTGGCAAAGTCGAACCGCTCAATGAGCACCGTCCGCAAACCGCGCGAAGCGGCCTCCACGGCAGCTCCCAGACCGGTCGCTCCTCCTCCAATAATCAGGACGTCCCAGGGTCGACTTACTTCCCCTAAATTGCGAAGAACTTCACTGCGCTCCATCAGGCCTGCTCCCAGTTCTTCGCACGTTCCAAGGCTCTGCGCCATGTGCGTAGCACACCGGCACGCGCCTCAGCATCGATAGCAGGCTGGAAGACACGATCCATCTTCCACTGGCTGGCGATAGCCTCTTTGTCGGGCCAGTATCCGACCGCCAGGCCGGCAAGGTACGCAGCGCCCAGCACGGTCGATTCCGCGTTTTTAGGCCGCACAACGTCGATCCCCAGCACATCGGCCTGGATCTGCATCAGCAGGTTGTTTGCCGAAGCACCGCCGTCGACCCGTAGCTGGGCAAGCGGAAGACCGGAGTCCGCCTGCATCGCCTCCAGCACATCTTTGACCTGGAGCGCGATGCCCTCAAGCGCAGCGCGTGCGATGTGAGCACGGCTCGTACCCCGGGTCATGCCAACGATTGCGCCCCGCGCATACTGGTCCCAGTGCGGCGCTCCCAGACCTGCAAACGCGGGTACCAGGACCACACCGTTACTGCTCGGCACAGAGGCTGCAAGCTTCTCCACCTCTGCCGAGGTGCGGATAATCTGCAACTCATCGCGCAGCCACTGCACCACGGCACCGGCCATCAGCATGCTGCCTTCAAGCGCGTACTCGACGCGATCCCCGATCTGCCATGCAATCGTGGTGAGCAGACGATTGTTCGAATGCATCGGCTTCTCGCCCGTATGAAGGAGCATGAAAGCACCGGTGCCGAAGGTACACTTCGCCATGCCCGGCTCGACGCACATCTGTCCAAACAGTGCGGCCTGCTGATCGCCAGCGATTCCTGCGATTGGAATACCACTCAGAATCCCGCTGGTCACAGCGCATTGCCCGCTTGAAGCAACAACCTTCGGAAGCATGGAGCGCGGCACATCCAACAGCTTCAGCAACTCCTCATCCCACTCCATCGTATGGATGTTGAACAGCATCGTCCGCGAGGCGTTGGTCGCGTCCGTCACGTGCGTCGTGCCCTGCGTCAGCTTCCAGATCAGCCAGCTATCGACTGTGCCGAAGGCGAGTTTTCCGGCGTTCGCACGGTCCCTCGCACCTTCGACATGGTTCAAAATCCAGTTCAGTTTGCTTCCTGAAAAATACGCGTCCGGCAGCAGACCCGTCTTGGCCTGGATCATCGCAGCGTGACCATCGTTGCGCAGCGCGTCGCAGAACTCCGCAGTACGCCGGTCCTGCCACACGATGGCGTTATAGACCGGCTCGCCCGTCTCGCGATCCCAGACGATCGTCGTCTCACGTTGATTCGTAATTCCGATTGCAACAATATCGTGTTCAGTCAGGTTTGCAGCAGCGAGCGCTTCCGTCGCTACACCGCTCTGCGTCGACCAGATCTCAACGGGACAGTGCTCCACCCATCCAGGCTTGGGAAATATCTGTGGAAACGGCCGTTGCGCCAGCGAAAGGACATTGCCGCGAACATCGATCACCATCGCCCGGGAACTCGTAGTGCCCTGGTCCAGCGCCAGGATGTATCGACTTTCCGCCATCTTGCATTCCTCGACTAAACCCTTTTGAAATCCATTACATTCCCCAGCCTGATGAATGAACCTCACCACTTTATGCTGCCCGGTACGATCCGTCCAGACATCGTTCAAGCATTGCTAATCAAAGCAGCAGCGAAGTCTGCGGCAACGCGAATGACATCACATCTATGCCTGCATCCGTAGACTCCACGGTTAGTCCAATGACGATACACATGCCACATTTCAGGCAAAGAAAAACCCCAAAGCAAAGCCACCTTGGGGTTTCATTCTCGAAGTCAGATCAGTTCTTCGAACGAACTACCAGGCAATCTTCGCAGGAAAGAACTCTGCAAAGAGGTCATCGTAGTAAGGCTTGAGTTCGGCGTAGTTCGGCTTCGTGTGGCCCTTCGAATACAGGTCATACACGTTGAACTTGTTCACCCACTCCAGCATCTCGACGTCGTGGTCGCTCATCAGGTGGCGGTACGCACCGTGACGATGGGCCGAGTAGAACGAGTGGTAACGAAGCATGTAGAGGGACTCCTCCGGCATGTAGTTCTTCATCACTTCGCCGATGTATCCATCGTGTCCGAACGACAGGTGAACCTTATCCAGGCCACAGTTCGGCTCGTAGATTCCATACTTCGATTGATACAGCGGATTCTTCAAGTCAGGGTTCGCAGCAAAGTACTCAGGGAACACAATGTCCTTGGAGTAGGCACATCCCACCGGGAAGGTATCTCCAACCACGCCCCACTGAGGCTCGCCCCACAGGCAAAGCACCTTGCCGAGATCATGGATGAAGCCCGTAAGCACGAACCACCGCGGATGACCGTCGCGGCGGATCGCCTCGGACGTCTGCAGCAGATGTTCGATCTGCGTCAGGTCCGTGTCAGGATCGCTGTCGTCGACCAGGGTGTTCAAAAATTCTGCCGCTTCCCAGATCGACTTCTCACCCTTGTCGAGACCGAAGTACTGCTTCTCTTTGCCAAGAACGTAGTCCATGGTCTGGTACTGGTGGTTCAACCGGTAGAACTCGGCAACACCAGGGTTTGCTGTTGCGTCGTACTGACGGAACTGATCTTCGGACTTGCCTTCCTGATAACGGCCAGTCAGAAAGTCGTCCCATTCATCCATATCTTTTAGCGGGGCATGCGCTGTAGTGGTTGCCATCGGGGAAACTCCTCTTGAATCTCGATGCGAGAGACGAGTCCCCCGCTTTTAGTTAGCGCTAACTATACATGGCATGAATCATCCTGCACAAATAAATTTATCTACCCCTCTAATTTATTTGCGAGCCACTCTAAACAAAGGGTTTACAGCTACAAAACACCATTATGCGGACGATTTGCCTGCTGATCTAGCCGTCGGGTCGAACGCCGGACCACTAAGGTTGGCTCCAACCGAACGCTCTGAGGAGCCTCACCCGGATTCCCCGAAATCTGCAGCGCAAGCTCCCCGGCGATCTGGCCGAGCTCCGCCGTCCCGTGATCGATCGAGCTCAGCGGAACCTTCAGATACTTCGCATAGCGGAAATTGCCGCAACCAATGATCGCAACATCCTCCGGAACCCGCAGCCCCGCCTCGAGCACCGCCTCAATGGCTCCGACAGCGGTCAGGTCGTTGTAGCAAAATACCGCATCGGGCCGAGGCTCCATCGCAAGCAACGTCTGCATAGCCTCGTGACCAACCGTGTCTCCACCTTCTTCCACTCGCTCCCGCAGGACAACGTACCCTTCCGGCACATCCAGGCCGGCAAGCACCATCGCCCGCTGAAATCCTCGCAGCCGGTCGAGCGAAGGACTCGTATGCTGACCGCCGATATGAGCGATCCGCTTCCGACCAATCTCCAACAGATGCTCCGTCGCAAGCTCACCCACGCGCACGTCATCCGATCCCACAAAATTCGCCTTCAACTCCGGGAAGTTGCGGTCAAACAGAATGAAGGGTGTGCCACTTACACCAGCGTCGTAGATGCTCTGCAGATTGGACTGGCATGAAGCAATCAGAAGAACATCCACGCCTCGCTGCAGCAGCGTCTGGATCTCCTTTCGCTCAATCGCGGGATCTTCTTCCGATGAAGCGATAATCAGTGCTCGATTGGCTGGCCGCAACGCTCCACTGAGCGCCTTCGCAAACTCAGCAAAGAATGGGTGGACAAGGTCCGGCACCACCAGCCCTACCGTGTACGAACGACCCGTCGCAAGCCCGCGGGCGATCATGTTGGGCTGATAGTTCAGCTCCTTCATCCGCTTCAGCACACGCTTCCGTGTCTCGTCGCTAATATCGGTGTTGCCGCGCAACACTTTGGACACGGTTACGACGGACACCCCGAGATCCTGCGCTATATCCTTCAGCCGAACCGCCATACAATCCTCTGCAGACGATCCTACTAAGCATCGAGAAACAAAGGAAATCGCCGGGCCCGGTCCTCACCAATTCCGGCTCAGGGAAAACAGTCTCAGGAAAATCGGGTTCTCCGCCACAGGCTCCATCCACCGACTACGAGACTCACGACCAGCAGTACTCCAAGCAGCGCGACCCACCGCATGTCCATCCGCAGGGGCGGAACCTCCGCATGAAGCCCGAGCCAAACGAAGACACCTGTCGCTGTTGCCACAATGGCATAGTCCCACCAGCGACGGCGCTCTCCTTCCCTGCCAAACTCCTCGCCTGCCATGGCCGCGATCGTCCGGTCATAGTTCAGCCCATAGCGTTGGCATTCGCGAAGCAGAGCCTCGTTGGTGGAGCTGTGCTCGCGCGCACCGGCAACCGCCGTGCTGATCGCATACGCTCCCAGGATCATGATCGCCGACCCTGCAATCACGAGAATCTTGTGGCCGCGATCCGCGGTAGCCAACTCGCCGAAGACCAGCGCACCCCATGCCAATCCCCAAAGCTGGTTGGTGTTAGAAAGCGGAATACCACGCCCGATGCCGAGATACTTCGCAGCAAATTGCTGGAACAGATCGCCAATCACCCAGACAAATCCACCCAGGAAGAGCCAGAACAACACGCCCTTGGCGCGAGCGACCTCTGCGAGAACAGCGTGCGTTCCTCCGCCCAGCGCAGCGGCCAGCGCGAAGACAGTCAACAGCTCTCCTACCGTAAACGCCGTGACGAACGACAGCGGATTCATGCCGCTGATATAAGCCTTCCGGTACGGCACATACATTGTGCCCCACATCAAACTGGCACCCAGCGCCGCGAGGATACCGCTCACCGCGTGCTTGGTCGTAGTGCCGCCGTCATGCAGCGTGCTGAAGCCCAGCATAACGGCGGCAGCCACAATCGCAACGCCACCCAGTACTACCTTTACGATGGTCTTGCTGTTAGCTCCCTTCAATTCACGAAACAATACCCGTCCCCAGAGAAGTCCGATCAGTGAATTTGCGTTCCACATCGGAAAAGCCACCGCAAGGCCCACATCGCGAATCGCAAATACGGTCAATGTATTCGCCACCGCCCAGAGCGCACCGGCCAGCAGTGCCCATACGATCAGGTGTTTCTTCTCCCTGAGATCCGCGAAGACATAGCTGGTGCCTTTGAGCAAAGTCGGAAACGTCCAGCGCGCAGTAAACACACCCGCAACCATGCAAAGTGAGACCGCGAAAGGTGACAGTCCGACGTTCACCAGCTTGGTCGGTGCCTCTGCCGCACCCAGCCAGACCCCAGCGGTCAGTCCGCAGATAACGCCCAGACCGTGCAGCGAGAGACCTTCTCTCCGAGCCACTTGAACCCCACTTGCCATTTGCTCTCCCTATCGTCCGTCTTCAATCGCAGGCGACGCGTTCCTAGTGCAGCACTACAAGCAGTGCGATTCCCGCCAGCAACACAACGAAGGGCACAATAAAGTGGCTATCGGTCACAATTGCCTTCACGTTCCGGCCAAAACTCATGAGTCGCTCTTTCCTGTCATTCAGTTGGGGTGCTTGATGCACCCCGAATCATACGATACTCGCAGACAAGTGTGGCTCCGATTCACCGAACCGTTTGCCAAATTCCTGATCCGAACCTAAGCGGGGCTGAGGAAGGTTCTTCCTCAGCCCCGCTCATACTTCCGGCACGAATGAATCCGATACAAATCAGCTACGCGAAGACTAGAAGTTTACCTTCGCGCCAAGCTGCAATTGCCGGGGTGGGTAGGCACCAGATACGGTACCGAAGTTGGCGTTGGTGACCGTTAGGTTGACGCCGGAGAAGTTCGTGCGGTTGAGAACGTTGAATGCATCAGCCTGGAACTTGACGCGAACACGCTCTGTGATCGGGAAGAACTTCGACAGCGTCGCATCCGTCTGGGCAAGTCCCGGCATCCGGACTGCACCATAAGGAGCGCTACCGAACCGTGTGGTTGTAGAGTTAGTCGGAGCAAACGCGCCGCGCGACACGACGCCGTTGTATGTGCTGACAGCCGAGTTGAGGTAACCGGCCGTTCCAGCATGCCCGTTCCCATAGATCTGAGAACCTGGAATAATGTCCGGACGAACGCTTCCAACGCCGAGCGAAGAAGCCGCCTGCACATTGTTATAACCGCCGCTCTGGAGGCGAGCGACGCCGCTGATCTGCCAGCCGCCCAGCGTTTCGCGAACCACAAAATTGTGACCGCGAAGTTCCGGAGCCTGGATCACGAAGCTCGCCACAAAGGCATGGCGACGATCATTGCTGAGGTAGCCGTAGTTGTACTGGGGGTTGCTCCAGTTCTCCAGCGTCTGGTTGTTACCGTTCGAATCGCCGAGCGCCTTCGAGAAGGTGTAGGCGAGCGTCGTGGTAATGACACCGGCGCGCTTGGAAGCAAACAACTGCAGCGAGTTGTAGTTGTAGTTGGAAACGAAGCGGTTCTCGTTGATAGCGGTGAAGCCTTTGTAGGGATTAGAGAAGTTCGTCGAAAATCCCGTGTTGGAGACGACACTGCTGAGACTTGGAAAATTGATATTTGGCTGTGACGCTTGACGATGCGAGACGCTGCCAACGTAGTTCGCTTCAACGAGCACCGTTCGGGAGACCTGCCGCTGCACGCCCAGGCTGTACTGGTATGTGTAGGGATTGCGGGTCGTCGGATCGATGCCGCTGATGGCTCCCTGGGTGGTCGCAGCGGCAGAACCGCCGTTCAGAGTGGCCAGGTTGCCGAAGTCGAGGTTGGTGTTAGACAGGAACGGAGCTACGTTGAGCTGGCTGAAGATCAGGTTGCCCTGGGCGCGGTAGAAGAACAAACCACCGCCTCCACGAAGGACCGTCTTGTCGTCGATTGAGTAGGCAAAGCCAACGCGAGGACCGAAGGCTCCATGCATGTTGTAGAAGCCACGCGGTGCGCCGGAAGGGATGAACGGGAAGAGAGCGGTGTTGACGTTCGTCACGCGCTTCGTCTGATCTGCAGGCACGCCGTCGCCGGCACGGACCAGGCCGTTGTAAGGATTGCCGCCGCCGTTCGGATCGATGCGGCCGTTGGAAAGAATCTTGACAGCCTGTGCCGGGTTGTAGAGGTTGGGGTCGAAGTTGGAGATGTTGTTGCCCTGCGTGTACCAGGGAGCAATTCCCTGCCACCGGACACCAAACTCCAGGCTCAGCTTGCGGGTTGCCTTCCACGAGTCCTGAACGAAAGCCTCAGGCTGCGTGAAGCGGAAGTGCCCAACCGGATCGGAACTGGCTTCAGAGTAGTTGTTGAAGTTGCCCAGGAGAGCGTCCGCGAGTGCGTAGCAAGTGCTATTGGCTGTTACCGATTTGCAGGTGCTCGCGCTGGTGACGAAGTTTGCGGTTCCGGTGTAGTTCGAGCGGCCGTTCTGATCGACGCGATCGCGAATCACAACAACGCCAGCCTTCAGGTTATGGTTGCCCTTCAGCCAGGTGACGCTATCTGCGATCTGGATGTCCGTCGAAGGCGACTGCAATGCAAAGTTGGGACCCTGCATCGGAGCGTAACCGGTGATGTTCACCTGCGGAATGCCGTTCGGATAGGGTCCGGCATTGGCATACAGCTTGTTGTATTGGAAGCCGTAGGTCTCGCGCTTCCAGAGATCGCCGGCAGGCGGAATGCGTTGCGCCGCCCAGCTGGTGTTGACCTGGGCCTGGTTGATCAGGTTCGGACGAATGAACCAGGTGTAAGCAAGCAGGTAGCTCTGGCCAGGGCGGTTGCGGATCGTGGGTGTGGTGGGCAGGATGCCGGTGTTGGAGAAGGTACCGTAGGGATCGGTCAACTGATTCTGGTCATGAATCCAGCGGCCATACAGCGAGTGCTTCTGATTGATCGACCAGTCGAACCGGATCAGGTCCTGGTGGAAGTTCAGCGGATTGGTCGGAGCCAGGGTCAAGTTGTTCGACGGAAGACCGCCGTCGCGGAAGCTGAGACCGGTTGCCGTGATCGTCTTGTATACATTGGCGAGGGCGCGGCCGTCGGGGGTGATCAGTGAGGAAATATTGTTGTTCAGGATGGGAGTGGATGTTCCCGGACGATAAAGCTGACCTGCGGTTGCAGTGCAGACGCCGCCGACGAAGACGCCAGGATTCTTGTTCGCATCGACTGCGTTGGTACAAACAGCAGCGAAATCTCCGTTAGTCATTGCGGTCGTCGGAACCGTGAAGGTCGTGGCGATCGCCTGCGTGCGCAGACGCTTCCACTCTTCACCGACGAAGAAGAACAGCTTGTCCTTGATGATGGGGCCACCGATGAAGAAGCCGAAGTCGTTATAGACGAGCTGGGTCTTCTGCTTGGCGATGTAGTTCGTCGCATCCAGATAGTTGTTGCGAAGGAACTCGAAGGCACCGCCGTGGAAGGCGTTGGTACCGGACTTGGTGACGATGTTGAACGAAGGTCCGGAGGTACGGCCAAATTCGGCGGACGCGTTCGACGTGTTGATTTTGACTTCCTGAATGAAGTCGGGACCGACATTGTTCATCAGCGAACCGTTCGAACCAGCGACCTGATTGTAGGCACCGTCGACGGTAAGGTTGCCCGAGTCGGAGCGATTGCCGTTGATCGTCTGATTGTTTGAAGCGAGCGACGTGGTCACAGAGAATACGTCGGGATTGGTAACGACGGCACCGGGTACCAGCGTCAGAAGCTGAGTGTAGTTGCGGCCGTTCAACGCGAGGTTCTCGACCTGCTTCGAATCGATGACGCGAGCGACTTCACCAGACGTCGTATTCAGCGCTTCGCCGGCTACGGCCGAGACTGTTACCGATTCGCTGGTTGCGCCAACAGCGAGAGCGAAGTCAGCAGTAAGGTGAGCGTCGGCGCTAATTGCAACGCCGGAGCGCTTCTCTCCGCGAAAACCTTCTTTGGAGATTTCGACCGTGTATTCGCCGATCGGCAAATTGGTCAGGATGAAATAGCCACCGTCGTCGGACAGCACCGTACGGGCTGTCTGGGTGCCTACGTTGATGACTTTGATGGTTGCTCCGGGGGCCGAACCACCCGAAGCATCGGTGACGCTGCCGGTGATCTGGCCGTAAGACGACTGTGCCTGCATCGATACGCTGGAGAGAGCCAATACGGTCAGAGCGAGGCAGAGTACTGCCAGTTGTAGAAATTTATGAATCTTGTGCATCATGGATCCTCCTGGAACTGAAAACAATTGCAGCTACTTTCAATTCATCTGCCGCTCTGAGAGTTCGTGGCGTTCAGATGTGTGAATTTAGTCCGTCAAGCAAGGTAGGCTCTCGATATTTGCTCTGTCAACCGCTATTTTGTTTGATCTGTGAATTTTTAGACCATGAACCCGGCTCATTGCGATTTCTTATTCATCATGAGCGTGGTCCACAGGAAGATTTTCTCCACCCCAGATGCGTTGCGAGGTCCAGGGCTGTGCTGGTGAAGACCAGAAAGGATCAGCAGGAGGAAGGCCCAGTGGCAGCCACGCTGCACTGCAGAGATAGAGGCTTCCAGTGGAGATGTACTCTTCGCCCAGACCTGGCTGATGACCTGCGAGACCGATCTGAAGCCAGCCATCCGCGTTGAACGTGCCCTTCGCTCCAAGCGTTCGATTCATCACTGCAGTAAGGGCGGCTCGAACCTGCCCAGCCGTAACTCCTTCAGGAAGAAGGTGCCGTCGAGCAACATCCGCCAGAAGTTGGAACGCTCCGCAACGATAGGCTATCGATCGGCCAATCGGAGGATAGCTTCCGTCGATATTAATGGTGCGTTCCTGGATCGCTGCATAGCGTTGCGCACGATGGATGATGGCCTGGCGGTCGGTCTCCCAGGCTGGATGTTCTTTGCCGACCGTATCCATCAATTGGAGGAGATACGGTTGGATAACAAAGCTGTTGTAGAAGTCAGCGTGGTAGTGAGGACCATCGCCATAGGTGCCGTCTCCGAGGTACCAGTTATGGTGCTCGCTCAGGCCATAGTCGACGCGGAGTTTGTCCCAGGGATAACCAGATTGGTTCATCACCTTCAAAAGAGCTTCGTTCATGCCGACGAAGAGCAGCCAGTTGTTGTGATTGGGCGTGACTACGCGCTCCTTCACGAGAGCTTCTGCCAGACGCTGCTTCGTCTTCGCATCGAGCGGATCAAGGAGCTGCTTCGGTGCTCGCAGGAGACCGAGCGCGAGGAAGGATGCATCGACCAGCGTCTGCTGCGAGTCCCCATAGCGCATGTAGTCCGGCGAGGCTGGATCCACCGACGAGGTGATGGCTGCGAGCGACCACTCACGATACTGCTTGCGTAGCGCAGTCTCGTCGGCAGATTCGCCTGCAGAGGGCTCAAGCTCCAACCATGGTCCGAGGCCGGATAGGAGGCGTCCCAGCGCTTCAAGATGCGTTCCGACGCTGCGCGCTTCCTGCACGCCCGGCGCTGCTTCGACCGGCATCACCTTGCGCAGTTCGCGGCGGCTGAGCGCCTTCAGAACAGGGTCGGAGACGCGCTTGACGTAGGCCAGCCACTCGCCGCGGGTGTTCGTTTGCGCCGCCGTTGCTGCGGGCGCGTTCGAGCCGGAATCTTCTGCCGAATGCGAGGCCGCGGAGCCAAACGCTGCGGTCGAGTTGAGTGCTGCTGTGGCTCCGAGGACGGCGCTGGCTCGGAGGAAGTTGCGACGGTTGCATTGGTCGCTTACAGCGATTCGAGGGGATGTCATGTGCTGGACGGCTCCGTTTCGTGGCAGAAAGATTGACTCGAACACCGTAGGAGGCAGGAGGGAGCGCTGTCAATGCGTGCCGCCACCTGCTGCCATTCGATACGAACGAATTTGCCAGATGCGTGAGGCGAAAGGCATCATTGTTCGGACTGGCGCGGAAGTACTTTGTGCGACGTGCACAAGCGCGGAGGAGATCGACGGATGATTTTAGGAAGAAACAAGATTGCTCTGGTGCTGCTGGCAGCGTCCATGAGTTCGTCCACCCTGGTTGCTCAACAGGCAGTTCCCATGGATCAAAGGGCAAAGCCGGGCAGTAGTCCCGCTGATCCTGGACCGCTGGCAAAGGACCTTTCTCCCGAGCTGAAATCCGCTGCGATCAAAGCGGCGGTGAAGAAGGTGGCGGACTGGCAACTAAAGGAGGTCGCGAACACTCCGAGCCAGGACTGGACCTATGCAACCCTGTATGCGGGCTTCATGGCTGCCTCCGATCTGCTGAAGGACGATCGCTACAGCAACGAAGTCAAGGGTATCGCCGAACACTACAACTGGACCCTCGGCCCGCGCGAGATTCATGCCGACGACCAGGCCATCGGCCAGTCGTACATCGCGCTCTACCGCCAGAAGAAGGACCCCATCCGCATTGCGGCGACGAAGGAACAGTTCGACCGCGTGATGCTGATTCCTGACGATCCGAAGAAGGAGGTCTGGTGGTGGTGCGATGCGCTGTTCATGGCTCCCCCGGTCTGGGCAGGCATGTCCAAGATCACCGGCGATCCGAAGTACCGGACCTACATGGATCGCGAATGGGCAATCTCGGCGAACCTGCTTTGGGACAAGGAAGAGCACCTGTTCTTCCGCGATGCGACCTACTTCGAAAAGCGCGAGAAGAACGGGAAGAAGATCTTCTGGTCACGCGGCAATGGCTGGGTGATGGGCGGTATTGTTCGAACACTGGACGAGCTGCCTCCCAACGACCCGAAGCGCGCCTACTACATCTCCAAGCTGAAGGACATGGCCGAGAAGGTCGCTTCCCTCCAGGGCGAGGATGGCTTGTGGCGTCCGGGCCTGCTGGATGCGGCGGCCTATCCGCTCCCGGAGAACTCGGGTTCCGCGTTCTTCGTGTACGCGATGGCCTGGGGGATCAACCACCACGTTCTGCCTGAGGCCAAGTACGGCCCGGTCGTCCGCAAGGGATGGGCGGGTTTGATCTCGCACATCTATGCCGATGGAAGACTCGGCGCAATTCAGCCGGTGGGTGCCGCTCCGGGGGCGTTCACCGAGGGCTCCAGCTACGTCTTTGGGACGGGCGCGTTCATGATGGCCGGTTCGGAGTTAGACATTATGAGTCGCCGGTCTAAATAACGGATAACCGGATAATAGGGGGCACCCCCCCTATATTGACTTTGCGTAAACCCTTTTTTTGCAAAGATTTAGGACACGTCACTGGCTGCAAAATAGTCTAAACAAAGGACTTACTTCTAAAATCTTGCAGGAGAAGGATTTAGCGTCCTAAGAGAGGCCCGGCTGAAGAGTCGGGCCTGATCTTGTTTGATTTGATCTGCTGGTTCTATTTTATGGGTTAGCACATAACTAAAATGCCACTCTTTTCTATTTTTATTCGTTGATAGATGGTGGGTTACATCATTTTTACCGACTTTAGGGGCTTGACAGGAATTTTGGGTGGGCGCGGAGAACGGGCAACGGCATATCAGTCATTCCGGCTTCGCCTTCACTCCGGCCTTCGGCAGAATGGGGGCGCCTTCGGCTTGGCTTGTTCCTGGCTGGCGTAAACGCCTGCCCTTCCGCCAGGGTTAGAGCATTTCTCCTGTCACTGTGCACTGGACAAGCTTTGCGAGTGCCGATTTCCTGGGAATGGAGTGGCACAACTGCAGGTCTCTCCTCGCGATAAGGAGCGAGCAGGTGATGCGATGATGGTTTGGGTATCGCCAGTGAGGGTGCCCGGAAGCTTCCGGAAGTCGGGATGCAGGAACAGGAGGAGACAAGTTTTTTATGAGTGAAGATATGAGTTTTGTTAAGGCGGCGGACGTGCAGAGCTTTACTCCGGAGCCGGGGATGATTCGGCAGGTGCTGGCGCACCACGAGAAGCTGATGCTGATTCGGCATTTCTTCGAGAAGGGGTGGGTGGGAGCAAAGCACGCTCATCCGCATGAGCAGCTGGTCTATGTAGTGAAGGGCAAGATCAAGGTGGAGATCGCGGGCAAGGTGCCGTTTGAGGTTTCGGACGGAGAGAGCTTTGTCGTGGACGGTGGAGTGGATCACCAGGCCTGGGCGCTCGAGGAGTCCGAGGTCCTGGATGTGTTTACACCGGTGCGCGAGGATTACCGCGAGCTCGTCACGGGCGTTTGAGCTGCGAGACAGCCGCTGCGAGGTGTGACGTTTGGATTCAGAGGGGTTGGCCAACTATGGGCCAACCTCTTTGATGTTTAACGCGACGCGGGAAGGATGTAGAATCTGCTCTCCGGACCCACCATTCCAGAAATGCGGGGAGAGTGCATGGCACGTATCGTTCGCTGTTCGTTGATTCAGGCAAAGAATGTGGAGCCTGCTGAGAGTCCGCTCGAAAAAATCAAGAAAGCCATGATTGACAAGCATGTGGAGATGATCCGCACGGCGGCTAAAGATGGCGCGCAGATTGTGTGCCTGCAGGAGATCTTCTACGGGCCGTACTTCTGCGCGGAGCAGACGACACGCTGGTACGACACGACGGAGAAGGTTCCGGATGGGCCGACCGTCAAGCTGATGATGGACCTCTGCAAAGAACTGGGCATCGCCATGGTGGTGCCGGTGTACGAGGTCGAGGAAGAGGGCGTGTACTACAACACGGCCGCTGTGATCGACCGTAAGGGCCAGTTCCTGGGCAAGTACCGCAAGACGCATATTCCGCAGGTCGCACCGGGATTCTGGGAGAAGTACTACTTCCGGCCGGGGAACCTGGGGTATCCGGTGTTCGATCTGGGGTTCGCGAAGATCGGAGTCTATATCTGCTATGACCGGCACTTTCCCGAGGGCGCGCGGGCGCTCGGTCTGAATGGTGCTGAGATTGTGTTCAATCCATCAGCGACCGTCGCCGGGCTGAGCGAGCACCTCTGGAAGATTGAACAGCCAGCCCATGCCGTTGCGAACGGATATTTTGTTGGAGCAATCAATCGCGTGGGGACGGAGGCTCCCTGGAACATTGGGGAGTTCTATGGTTCGAGCTACTTCTGCGATCCACGCGGGCAGGTCTTCGCGCAGGCTTCGCGGGATAAGGATGAGATTCTGACTTCGGATCTCGATCTGGATCTGATTGCTGAGGTTCGAAAGACATGGCAGTTTTACAGAGATAGAAGGCCGGATATGTATGGGGAACTGGTGAAACCCTGAAGGGCAGTTGTGAGTTGGTAGTTGTGAGTTGTGAGTAAGAACAACGCTTCGCTCTGAGGAGAAGGATATGGCGGCGGTTGAATCGTTCAGGGATTTGCTGGTTTGGCAGCGATCTATCGAGTTGTCGATTGCGATTTATAAGCCTGGCATTGCTCACAACTACCAACTCATAACTACCAACTGTTTTTGGAGGTGATAGATGAACGCTGAGGTGGAACGGCGGTTCCCGGATTTGCATCCGGCGCTGGGGGTACGGGCGGCGGTGGTGGAGTCGAACCGCTGTCTGAACTGCTTCGATGCGCCTTGCACGGCGGCTTGTCCTACGCATATCGATGTGCCGGGATTCATCAAGAAGATTGCTTCGGGCAATCTGCGTGGCTCTGCGACGCAGATTCTGGAGGCGAATGTTCTGGCGGCGAGTTGCTCGCGCGTATGTCCGGTGGAAGTGCTGTGCGAGGGTGCCTGCGTGATGCATGGGCGGCAGGAAAAAGCCATCGCGATCGGGCAACTGCAGCGGTTCGCGATGGAGAGTTTCTACGCGAAGGGAGGAACGATTCCAACGCGTGGCGCGTCAGAGCGGCCGGAGAAGATTGCCTGTATCGGCGCGGGCCCGGCATCGCTGGCTTGTGCAGCGGAGTTGAAGCTGCAGGGATTTCAGGTAACGGTAATTGAACGGCGGTCTCTGCCGGGTGGCTTGAATACCTATGGCGTTGCGGAGTACAAGCTGAGGACCGCAGACAGTCTGCGAGAGATCGAGATGATTCGCGAGTTGGGAGTGGAGTTTCGCACGGCGGAGATTGGGGATGAGGCTTCGCTGTTGACCCTGGAGAAGGAGTTCGACCGCGTGTTTCTCGGCGTAGGACTGGGGGCGATGCACCGCCTGGAGATTCCGGGCGGCGACCATCCTGGGGTAGTGGATGCGCTGGAGTTTATTGCGGCTTACAAGCTGGGGGAGCCTCTGCTGGGCGTCGCCAGTGTGGTGGTAATCGGTGCGGGCAACACGGCGATCGATGCAGCGGTAGCGGCTGTGCGACTGGGCGCGGCGGATGTGAAGATCTTGTATCGGAGAGATGCGGCCAGTATTTCGGCGTTTGATTTTGAGTTCGAGCATGCCAGGCAGGAGGGCGTGGACTTCCTGTGGTGGACGCTACCGCGCATGGTCGAGACGAGTGACGATGGGGAGCTCCGTTCCCTGACCTGCGTACGAACCGAGTTGAATGACGCGGGCCAGTTGGTAGCGCTGGAGGAGTCGGAGTTTGCTGTGCAGTGTGATCTTGTAATTCCGGCGATTGGTCAGTCTCCTTTGGTAGAGTTCCTGTCCTCGATACGAGGTTTGCAGGTGGAGCGCGGGCGGGTGCTGATCGACCGGGCGACGGGGCAGACTTCGAATCCAAAGTACTTTGCCGGAGGCGATTGCGTGAACGGTGGACGCGAGGTAGTGGATGCGGTCGCAGACGGAAAGCGAGCGGCATTGGGGATTGTAACTTCTTTTGCTACGAATACTTTCGATTCATCTGCTTCAGGGACGGCGGTATCCCATGGCTGATTTGACGACCAATTTTGCAGGCGGGATTCGGTGTCCGAATCCATTCTGGCTGGCGAGCGCCCCGCCGACGAACTGCGGCGAACAGATTATGCGAGCGTTCGATGCGGGCTGGGGTGGCGCGGTCTGGAAGACGATCGGGGACCCGATTACAAACGTCAGCTCGCGATACTCGTCCGTCGACTGGGCCGGGCGGCGCATGATGGGGTTGAACAACATCGAGTTGATCAGCGACCGTCCGATTGAGGTGAACCTGCGCGAGATTGCGGAGGTGAAGAAACGCTATCCGGCGCATGCGGTGATCGCTTCGCTGATGGTAGAGACGAAGCGCGAGGTATGGCACGACATCGTGCAGCGCGCGGAGGACGCAGGGGCGGATGGGCTGGAGTTGAACTTCGGGTGTCCGCACGGGATGAGCGAGCGCGGCATGGGCTCGGCGGTGGGGCAGGATCCCGTGTACGCGCAGATGATTACGGAATGGGTGAAGGAACGAGCACGGACCCCTGTACTGGTGAAGCTGACTCCGAATATTACGGACATACGAGTAGCGGCGCGGGCGGCGAAGCGGGCCGGAGCCGATGGACTGAGCGCGATCAACACAATCAATTCGATTACGGGGATCGATCTGGACACGTTCGAGCCGAGACCGATGGTGGATGGGAAGAGCTCGCATGGAGGGTACTGCGGCCCAGCGGTGAAACCGATTGCGCTGAACATGATTCAGCAGGTGATGGCGGATGAGGCGTCGACGCTACCGATGAGCGGGATCGGCGGTATCGGCAACTGGCGGGACGCGGCTGAGTTCTTCCTGCTGGGCTGCGGGACGGTGCAGGTATGCACGGCGGCGATGCATTACGGCTATCGCATCGTCGAGGACATGAAGGACGGTCTGAGCAACTGGATGGATGAAAAAGGATTTATAACCATCGATGATTTTCGCGGGAAGAGTCTTCCGAAAGTTACCGATTGGAAGCACCTTAATCTGAACTACAAGATCGTGGCGCACATCAACGAGTCACTGTGTATCGGGTGTGATCTGTGCCATATTGCCTGCTGGGACGGGGCGCATCAGTGCATTCATCTGGACCGGGTGGATGGAGTGAGAGACGGGCATGTGGAGGTGCATGATCCTCCGAGTGTGTTCGAGGCCCGGAGTCGAGAGCGGATTGTAGTGACGCCGATCCCTAAGCTGGATGGCATCGTGCCACGCGAACCTGGGCTGCGAACTTCATTGGCGCGGATTCCGAGGGTAGATGAGACGGAGTGCGTCGGGTGCAATCTGTGCTCGCTGGTTTGTCCGGTGGATGACTGCATCACGATGGAAGAGCGGGAGACAGGTCTCGCGCCGGAGAGTTGGGATGAGCGGGTGAAGGCTGGGACGGCTTCACCGGCGTTGGTGGAAGGGAGTCTGTGATGGGAACTTTGATCGTGGGCGGAACGGTGGTGTCAGGCACGCAGTCGTTGGCCGCCGATGTCTTGATGGAGGGGAGCAGAATCTCTGCGGTCGGCGCAAGAATCGATCCGACCGGGCATACGGTGGTGGACGCGAAGGGCATGCTGGTGCTGCCGGGTGGGATCGATGTGCATACCCATCTCGACATGCCCTTTGGAGGCACCACGAGCGCGGACGACTACGAGTGGGGGACACGAGCCGCGGCGATTGGAGGGACTACGACGCTGATCGACTTCGCGCTACAGACGATAGGCAAACGCATGCAGGACGCGTATGCAACGTGGCGGAAGAAGAGCGAGGGAAAGGCCTGCATCGACTACGGCCTGCATATGGCGGTGACGGATCTGGGTAAGGATGCCGCGTGGATCGACGACGTCGATGCGATGGTCGCGGAGGGGATTACCAGCTTCAAGATCTTTATGGCGTATCCGGGCGTGCTGATGGTGGACGACGCGACGATCTTCGAGCTGATGCAGCGGACATCGAAGCTGGGTGCGCTCGTCTGCGTGCATGCCGAGAACGGCACGGTGATCGATGCGATTGTGCACCAGGCACTGGCTGCGGGGAAGACTGCTCCGCTCTACCATGCGTTGACGCGGCCTACCGTGGCTGAGGCGGAGGCGGTGCATCGCGTGGTGGCGTTGAGTGAGTTGGCAGGAGCTTCGGTTTATATCGTGCACGTCTCGAGTGAGGATGCGATGTGCGAGGTAGAGGCGGCGAGGCGGCGCGGACTTCCTGTGATGGGAGAGACGTGTACGCAGTACCTGGTGTTGTCGATTGAAGATGACATGGGCAAGCCGGGATTCGAGGACGCGAAGTATGTGTTTACGCCTCCGTTGCGGGAGAAGAAGAACCAGGATCCGCTGTGGGAGGCGGTGCGGGAGGATGTGCTGCAGGTGGTGTCGACGGACCATTGCCCGTTTCGTTTTGCGGACCAGAAGACGCTCGGGCTGGGGGACTTCACGAAGATTCCAAACGGCGGCCCAGGCGTTGAGAATCGAATGCAGTTGATGTTCGAGCATGGCGTGAACCAGGGACGCATGACGGTGGAGCGTTTTGTAGAGGTGACGGCAGAGGCACCGGCACGGATCTTCGGAATGTATCCGAAGAAGGGTGTAGTGGCAGTAGGGAGTGATGCGGATGTGGTGGTGTGGGATCCTGAGGCCGAGTACACCATCGAGGCGGCGACGCAGTCGATGCATACGGATTACTCCATCTTTGAAGGGTTCAAGGTGAAGGGCAATGTACGGCAGGTCTTCTCGCGGGGCGAGCTGATCGTGGAGGGTGGGAAGTTTCTGGGAACCGTGGGGCGGGGTGAGTATGTTAAACGCGGGTTGGGAGAGGTGCTATGAGTCTTCCGGTGCGGGGAGACGCGACAGCACTTTATAACGATGACCTGGCACCGACGACTCCGGCGCAGCGAACATGGGGCACGTACAACTACATTGCGTTGTGGTTTTCGATGTCGATGGAGGTGACGACATATATGCTGGCGTCGTCACTGATTGCGGGAGGGATGAACTGGAAGCAGGCCGTCGGGACGATCCTGCTCGGCAATATGATCGTGCTGATTCCAATGTTGCTGAATGCACATGCGGGAGCGAAGTACGGGATACCGTTTCCGGTGTTTGTGCGCGCGAGCTTTGGACTACGCGGCGCGAATGTCCCTGCACTGTTGCGGGCCATTGTGGCGTGCGGGTGGTTCGGGATTCAGTCCTGGATCGGGGGGCAGTCCATCGTTGCGATGGTCAATGTATTGTGGCCGGCTACTGAGAAGATGCCCTGGGTTTTGTGGGCTTGCTTCCTCGGCTTCTGGCTGTTGAACATGGTGGTGGTATGGCGTGGGGTGGAGTCGATTCGCTTTCTACAGAGCTTCTCCGCTCCGTTCCTGCTGACGATGTCGCTGTTTCTGCTGGGATGGATGGTGCATAAGGCGGGCGGCTTTGGACCGATGCTTTCGGCTCCGAGCAAGTTCCAGACGACGGGAGCGTTTCTGCACTTCTTCTTCCCGATGCTGACCGCGATGGTGGGGTACTGGGCTACGCTGTCGCTGAATATTCCCGACTTCACGCGGTATGCGAAGTCGCAGGAGTCGCAGATCGTCGGACAGGCGTTCGGATTGCCGGTGGCGATGGCGTTGTACAGCTTTATCGGCATCGCCTGCACCTCGGCGTCGACGGTCGTCTTTGGCGAACCGATCTGGAGTCCGATTACTTTGCTGGGACGATTTCACCAGCCGCTGGTAGCGTTTCTTGCACTGGTAAGTATTTTGATCGCTACGTTGAACGTGAATATTGGGGCAAATGTAGTCTCGCCTTCGAATGATTTCTCCAACCTTGCGCCGAGGCTGATCAGCTTTCGGACGGGTGGCTTGATCACCGGATTTCTGGGGCTCGCGATGATGCCGTGGAAGCTGATGGCAAGCTTTGGAAGCTATATCTTCGGGTGGCTGGTGGGGTACTCCGGACTGCTGGGACCGGTGGCGGGGATCATGGTGGCGGACTACTTTTTCCTGCGCCACAAGCGACTTGAGGTGGACGCGCTGTACCACCGGGGCGGGCCGTATGAGTACAGCGGAGGGATCAATCCACGGGCCATGGTTGCGCTGGTGGCGGGGGTGTTTGTGGCGTTGATCGGGTTGTTTGTGCCGTCGCTGCGATGGCTGTATGACTATGCGTGGTTTGTGGGGTTTGGGATGGCCGCGGTAGTGTACCTGGGATTGATGCGTGGGGTAGTCAAGAAGGCGGTGCAGGAGGAGGTTGTTCGTAGTTAGCGGGGACAGCGGTCGTGCTTCGCACGATGCCCACCCATCCACCCCAGCGAGCAAGAAGCGCTCCCTGGGGACCCCGGCATGCGATTAAACTGCATGAATGGGGCACCCGGCCCGGAGAAGCCTCGGCGTAGTGGTGATTGTTATACTTTGTCTATGAGCGAAGGATGGAATATGCCGCTCTACGACGAGGGCTCGCAACCGGCTTCGTGGAATGAGCGAATGGCCCCGGGCGAGTACGCTGTGCATTCTTCCAGCCTCGACGGTGCTGCGGGTGGCGTTCCCAGTTGCGTAATCTTTGGCAGTCTGGCGGAAGCCGTAGCCTATGCGGAAGAACGAGCATCCTCTCGGCCCGAGCTAGGCCTACGGATCTACGATCATCATGGGTTTGCTGGGCAGCCCGTCCGTGAGATCCGGGGCAACGCGTATAAGGGGCATGGCGAGATATCCGCGCGCTTTCGGCGCTGGGCCGGCACTGGGATGCTGGTGGGCGGCCTGGGGCTGATCGCGCTGGACTGGAGTACCAACTTCCGACTGTCGTGGCCGGCGATGATCGGTATCCGCATGTTGGCTCCGGGCGTGATTCTGCTGGCGACGGAAGCAGTCATTGTGTTCGCTGCGAGCCGCGCCCGAAAGCACGATAGCCCAGGGAGGACGGGGTGACGCTACTCTTGCTGCAAATGACGATGGTCCTCCTTACGGCGCTGCTGTGCGGATGGGTAGCGCGCAAGCTGGGACAGGCACGCGTGATTGGCGAGATCGTAGGTGGCATCTTGATCGGGCCATCGGTGCTCGGTCGGATTGCACCTCATGCTTCAGCAATGTTATTTCCACTCACTTCGTTTGGATCGTTTGAGGTCTTGAGTACGCTGGGGCTGATCCTGTTCCTGTTCTTGATTGGCAGCGAGCTGGACTACGAGCATCTGAGCAAACAGAAGGCTACGGCAACGCTGGCCAGCACGATGAGCATCCCGCTTCCCTTCCTGCTTGCAGCGATCGCAGCGCCCTTCCTGCGGGAGCGGTTTGCACCGGCAGGAGTGGGGATGCTGCCCTTCATGCTCTTCCTGGGAATCTCGATGAGCATCACTGCGTTTCCTGTGCTGGCGCGAATCCTGGAAGAGCGCGGGATGCAGTCGAGTTCGCTCGGAACGACGGCGCTCATGTGCGCGGCGGTGGATGATGTATGCGCATGGACGTTGCTCGCAGTGGCCCTGACGCTCCTGCCGTTTGGAGAGCACGCAGTTCCCGTATCGCATCGTCTGCTGGGACTGGCTGTGTACCTGGTCGTGATGCTCGGAGTGTTCCGTCCGCTGGGCGGATGGCTGGCACGGCGGCAGAAGAGCATTACGCTCTCCTATGAATTGTTTGGGGCCATGATCGCCGTCGTACTGGCTTCGGCAGCAGCGACCGAAGCCATCGGAGTGCATCCACTGTTTGGAGCTTTCATGGCCGGCCTGTGTTTCCCCCGGGTGAAGCGCTGGCAGAGCGCGATCCGGACGCAACTGGATACGATCGTGTCCGTGCTGCTGCTGCCGCTGTTCTTTGCGCTTACAGGGATGCGAACGCGGCTGGACCTGCTGACCGGATCGACGATCTGGTTATGGACAGCGGTGGTGCTGTTCGTGGCAGTCGCGGGCAAGATGGGCGGAGCGATCCTGGCGGCGCGATGGACCAGGGAATCGTGGAAGAACGCGATGGCGCTCGGAGCGCTGCTCAACACCCGTGGCCTAGTGGAGTTGATCGTTCTGAACATCGCCTATAACGCGCACGTGTTTTCGCCGACGCTCTTCACGATGCTGGTGGTGATGGCGCTGGTGACGACGATGATTACGACGCCGATCCTGAACTGGCTGGGGATCGAGGACCGTGGGGTCGTGGGACGGGACTTGTCGCGCGCCGAAGCAGCGTGAAGAGCAGGGCCACGCATCCGCTAGAAACGGACGAGTTTCACATCCAGGCGGCTCATGTTGAATCGCGATCTCACGAAGAAAAGAGGCACCGAGATCGGTGCCTCTTTTCTGGCCTGCTTAGGCGGCTAAGCTTTTCCAGCGAGTTGACGAAGCACGTACTGCAAGATACCTCCGTGCTGGTAGTACAGGATCTCCTGCGGAGTATCGATCCGAACCATCGCCGAAAACTCCTTGGTCTTCCCGAGGTCGTCTTCGGCAATCACAGTAATGATCTTGCCGTCGGCGAACTTGTTGTCCAGCATCTGCTTCAATTCGCCGGGCGCAGTGCCGATCTTGAAAACCTCTTCTCCGGTGAGGAGGAGAGAATCGACGTTCTGACCGGGCAGGAACTGCAGCGGCAGGATGCCCATTCCCACCAGGTTGGAGCGGTGGATGCGCTCATAGCTCTCAGCAATGACGAAGCGGATGCCGAGCAGCCGCGGACCCTTCGCCGCCCAGTCACGCGACGAGCCGGAACCGTACTCTTTGCCCGCAAGAATCGCGAGCGGAGTGCCGCGCTCCGCATACGCCACCGACGCGTCGTAGATGGACATCGGCAGATCGTCCGGCAGCAGACGGGTCACGCCGCCTTCGGTTCCGGGAGCCAGCTTGTTGCGCAGACGCACATTGGCGAACGTACCGCGCACCATGACCTCGTGGTTGCCGCGGCGGCTGCCGTAGCTGTTGAAGTCGGCAGGCTTGACGCCATGATCGGTGAGGTACTTCCCTGCCGGGCCATTGAGCTTGATCGAACCGGCCGGCGAGATGTGGTCCGTCGTGACGCTGTCGCCTAGCACCGCCAGAACCCGCGCGCCGTGAATATCCTCGACCGCTGCCGGTGTCGCCGTCATGCCGTCGAAGTACGGAGCCTTGCGGATGTAGGTGGAATCCGGCTCCCAGCCATAGGTGTCGCCCTCGGGAAACTTGAGGTGCTGCCAGTTTTGATCGCCCAGCGAAACGGTGCTGTACTGGTGGCGGAACATCTCGGAGTCGATCGAACTGGCGACAGCGGCGGAGACCTCTGCCTGGGTCGGCCAGATGTCCTTCAGGAAGACCGGCTCGCCGTCCTTGCCCTTGCCGATGGCGTCGGTCGCGAAGTCGTGACCGATGTGGCCGGCGAGTGCGTAGGCGACGACCAGCGGCGGGCTCATCAGGTAGTTGGCGCGAACCTCGGGCGAGATGCGGCCCTCAAAATTACGGTTGCCGGAGAGAACCGAGACAGCAACGAGACCGTGGTCTTCGATGGACTTCGATACGTCGGTCGGAAGCGGGCCGGAGTTGCCGATACAAGTGGTGCAGCCGTAGCCGACGACCTGAAAGCGAAGTTCATCGAGGTACTGCATCAGGCCAGCCTTGACGTAGTAGTCGGTCACGACGCGCGAGCCAGGAGCGAGCGAGGTCTTGACCCACGGCGGAGTGCGAAGCCCCTTCTCGACGGCCTTCTTCGCAAGCAGTCCCGCAGCCATCATCACGTAGGGGTTCGAGGTGTTCGTGCAGCTTGTGATGGCAGCGATCACGATGCTGCCGTGGTCGAGATATTGGTCCGGATCGACCCCGAAGCGGGCGCGGATGGAGGCCGGAGGAGCATCCAGCGTGGGAGTTTTGGTCCCCCCATCGTTGCCGTCGAGAGTGACGACCGAGACAACGGGCTCTTCGACCACGGGTGCTGCAGCGCCGATGCCGCTGGTGACATCACCGTGGGCGCTGGCGTGGCCGCCTTCACCCTCCCAGCGAACCATCTGGCGAACTCCGTTGCCGTTACCGCTGGGTCCGAGAAGGTTGGGCAACTGCTCCTTGAAGCTGGCCGGGACATCCGTCAGAAGGACGCGATCCTGGGGACGTTTCGGCCCGGCCACGGACGGAACAACTGTGGAGAGATCCAGCGATAGCGTGGCAGTGTATTCAGCCTCGGGAGCGTCCGGGGTGTGGAACAGGCCCTGCTCGCGGTAGTAGGCTTCGACCAGCGCAATGTGCTCGTCCGTGCGGCCGGTGAGGCGGAGGTACGCAAGCGTCTCCTTATCGACCGGGAAGATACCGCAGGTCGCACCGTACTCCGGGGCCATGTTGGCAATGGTGGCGCGGTCGGCGAGCGGCAGTTCAGCGATGCCGGGGCCGTAGAACTCAACGAACTTCCCGACGACGCCGAGCTTACGCAGCGCCTGGGTAATCGTCAGGACGAGATCGGTTGCTGTCGTCCCTTCCTTCAACTTGCCGGTCAGGCGATAGCCGACGACCTGCGGGACCAGCATGGAGACCGGCTGGCCGAGCATGGCGGCTTCAGCTTCGATACCGCCGACGCCCCAGCCCAGAACGCCGAGACCATTCACCATCGTGGTGTGAGAATCGGTACCGACGAGCGTATCGGGGTACGCAGTGACCTTGCCTTCGGCGTCCGGCTGAGTCGTGAAGACGACGCGGGCGAGGAACTCCAGGTTGACCTGGTGGCAGATGCCCATGCCCGGCGGAACGGCGGAGAAGTTGTTGAAGGCGGTCTGACCCCACTTGAGGAAGGCGTAGCGCTCGCGGTTCCGCTGGAACTCCAGGGCAGCGTTCAGGTCGTAGGCGTTCAGAGTGCCGAACTCGTCCACCTGAACGGAGTGGTCGATGACCAGTTCGGCGGGTTGGAGCGGGTTGATCTTCTCGGGATCGCCGCCAAGCACTCGCATGGCATCGCGCATGGCCGCGAGGTCGACGATTGCGGGGACGCCAGTGAAGTCCTGCATCAGCACCCGGGCCGGCATGTAGGCGATCTCACGCGAAGGCTCTGCCTTGGGGTCCCAGCTGGCGAGGAACTTGATGTCGTCCGCCGTCACCGTTCGGCCATCTTCGTGGCGGAGCAGGTTCTCCAGCAGGATGCGGAGGGAGAATGGGAGGCGGGTCAGGCTGACGCCGGAGGATTCCAGCGACTTCAAGCGAAAGAGGTTGACGGTGCTGGTGCCACTGGTGAGAGTGGAGGCGGAGTGAAAGGAATCAGGGTGTTGGGTGCTCATAGGTTTCCTCTGGTGGCGCGGTTTGGAGGCCTGCGCAGCAAGCGCGGCGGGCGGGTGAAGAGTAGCAGAGAGGAGAGAGGAGTTGCTAGGAGCGGCCGCGGTCGTGGTGACCGTGGCGGAAGCGCTTGACGTAGGCGAGAACGCGCGGACTCATGCGATGATTCTAGCGCTGCGGAAGGTCCGATGGCGAGTGTTTCTAAGTTTCTCAATAGAAGGAAGCAGGAGGAGCAAGCAATGGCATGGATCAGGCAGGTTGCGGCGGCGGTGATGCTGGTTGGGGTGGGCGTTGCGGCCACCCAGGGTCAAAGTGCCGATAAGGGCGCGTTGCGAGTCTACTTCGCCGATGTCGAAGGCGGCCAGGCGACATTATTCGTCACTCCGCTGGGCGAGAGCTTACTGGTGGACACCGGTTGGGCGGGCTCTAACGGCCGAGACGCCGCGCGGATCGACGCGCTGTGCGACCGCGCGGGAATCCACAAGATCGACAATGTGCTGATCACGCACTATCACGACGACCACGTCGGCGGAGTTCCCCAGCTCGCCGCGAAGGTGCCGATCGGGCGCTTTTTCGATCATGGCGACAACCGTGAGGTAAGCGATGCTGCCCAGAAGAACTTTGCAGCGTATCGCAAAGTGCTGCTGGACGGCCACTCCGCGCACCAGGTGGTGAAGGTGGGCGATGTGCTGCCGCTGAAAGGCATCCGCGCAGAGGTGGTCAGCGCGGACGGCGAGGTGCTGGGCAAACCCCTTGCCGCGGGTGGAGCAGGGCAGCAGAATCCAGCCTGCGCGAGGACCGCGATGCGACCGGCGGAGGACAGCGAGAACGACCGGTCCGTGGGGCTGATGATCACGTTCGGCAAGCTGCGGGTCCTCGACCTGGGCGACCTGACCTGGGCGAAGGAGCGGCCGCTGATGTGTCCGGTCGACAAACTGGGACGCGTCGATGTGTACATCGTCAGCCACCACGGAATGGACCGCAGCGGCAGCGAGGCGCTGGTCGATGCTGTAGCGCCGCGCGTGGCGATTATGGATAACGGGGCCACCAAGGGAGCCTCGCAGCCCGCGTGGGAGGCAGTCTCAAAGTCCCCCCGGATCGCGGATGGCAAGGGCGCGATCTGGCAGCTCCACACTGCGATAGACAGCGATGCGGCACATAATGTTCCCGCAGCGCGGATCGCGAACCTCTCGGGTCCGGACGCAGGACACTCCCTGGAACTGGCTGGCCACAAGGATGGCAGCTTCGCGGTGCGGAATGAGCGCACGGGCGAGACCGTACAGTATCCCATTCCATAGGTGCGGTTTGGTCAAAAACGCGCTTCCCAAGTGGCGTAAAATCTGTAGGTTCAGCGCTGCACCGAGACTGTGCATCATATTGAGGGTTGATAGAGATAGAGGTTGGGACCATGAAGACCATGAGACGGACGTACTTTCTGGCAGCGAGCCTGGCGATTGCGACTTTGGCCGGGGCAGTCGGTTGCCACAGCGGTGTTCTCGCGTCCGCACAGAGCCAGGACAGCACGCCTGATCCGGCAGATCAGAATATGGCTCCGGTAGACGAGACTATAGCGAATACGCAACAGCAGCAGGCTGCGCGCGCGGCTCAGCAGGGGGCTCCAATCGAGCGGCGCGATCCGTCCTACCAGACCTCGCAGAGCTACCCGCAGGGCAGCCAGGGCTATCCCCAGAATCCACAGAGCTATCCGCAACAAGGCGACCAGCAAGCCAATCAGGCCTACTCGGATCAGGACAATTACGATCCGAATGCGGATCAGGATCTCAACGACGGCCAGCAGCCGCTGGAGAGCGGCCAGCCTCCTCCGCCGCTCCCCGAGTATGACCAGCCGGAGGCCCCGGAGCCGGACTATCTCTGGACTCCCGGATACTGGAGCTGGACCCCGGTGGGCTACTACTGGGTGCCGGGAGTATGGTGCGCGGCACCGTACCAGGGTGCGCTCTGGACGCCGGGATACTGGGGCTACTACGGCAACCGGTATCGCTTCCACCGCGGATCCTGGGGTCTCTATATCGGCTTCTACGGTGGCGTGAACTACGGCTACGGGTACTACGGCACCGGCTACCGCGGCGGGTACTGGAACGGGCCGCACTTCTATTACAACCGTTCTGTGACGCGGGTGAATGTGTCGCGCATCTCCAACGTCTACAACCGGACGGTGGTTATCAACAACGTCTCGAACAATCGCATCTCCTACAACGGTGGACGCGGCGGCCTGCAGGTTCGTCCGCAGCCCCGCGAGATCGCGGCGATGCGCACTACGCGGACTCCGGCGATGTCCACTCAACTGACCGTGCAGCGGCAGGCGGCGCAGAACCGCGGCCAGTTCTATAACCAGAACCGTGGACGCCCTTCGATGGTGGCGGCTCCCCGTCCCATCATGGCGGACCGTGGCATTCAGCGGCCCAATGCGATCCAGGTGCGACCGGGCCGGCAGGGTAACTTCAGCCCAAACGAAGGCAATCGCTCCGGTCAGGGTTTTGGACAAACCGGTCAACCGGGTCAGCAGGGCCGACCCGGACAAGTAGGCCAGCCCGGACAACAGGCGCGCCCAGGTCAGCCCGCAGTACAGCCGGGGCAGCCTTCCGTCCAACCCGGACAGCAGGCTCGTCCAGGACAGGAGAACCGGCCGAACCAGTTGCAGAATCAGCCCGGTGCTCAGCCAGGGATCCAGCCCGGGATCCGTCCGAACTCGCAGTTACGTCTGCCGCAGGGGAATCCGGAGACGCGTCCGGTTCCTCAGCCGCAGCAACAGCAGATAAGGCCGCAGCCGGAAGTCCAAACGCCGCGTCCAACCCCGCAACAGCAGGTCCGTCCGCAACAGGAGATGCGTCAGCCTCGTCCCCAGCAGGAGGCAAGACCGCAGCCACAGGTGCAGCAACCGCGCCCGCAGCAGCAGATGATGCGGCCTCAACCTCAGCGTTCGCAGCCGCAGATGCAGCAGGCTCGGCCCCAGCAGGAGATGCGGTCCGCTCCACAAGCGCGCCCGGCTCCAGCTGAGCGACCGAGGCGGTAGTTTTAGGCCTCTAGTAACAAACGGCCTGTTCTGAACCGATAGTCGGGGCTCAGAACAGGCCGTTTTGCGTTGGGATAACGGAAGGCCTTCGGATCTTGGCACGATGATTCAGACTCTGGTCAGGCAAATCCGGATGGGGCTTAGACGCTTTCCCATCAGGCTAGATCGGTGTCTTCCCAAGTGTGGTTGCAGGCTTCACAGCGCCAGGTATTGGTCGGTTCGACCGATTCGAGGACGGGATCATGAGTACCGCACTGGGGGCAGACTGCGGTGGGGAAGATCGCATCTTCCGCGCTGAGGGTGCCGAGGGCGTTGGGGTGGGAGAGGATGCGCTCGGCGGCCTGGGCGTCGGAAGGGGAGACGATCAGACGTGGAGTGTCGATGGCGCCGATCTCCGACGTGGGGACCATGCTGGAGATCCCGGCGGACTCGAGAACACTCTGGGCGAGGATAGCGTCTTCGAGGTTGGTGAACTCGAAGGTCGACTCGGTAGGGCCATCAGAGTTATCAGGCTGTTGCATCGCGCCAGTGGAAGCGGCGGGAAGGGCCAGATTGCGGCGCAGCAGTTCGGATTTGAGGGCTTGCTGGGCGTCGTCGGTGAGGTCACCGAGGGTCAGGGCAAGGGTGATTAACTCTTCGTTGCCGTAGGTGCTGTACAGCTGGGTGAGTTGGGTCTGCTGCTGAGGATCGATTGCCATGAGTCTCTTTATACGCTGGGTGGGGTTGGGGGAACAGTACGGGAGGGCTGGATCGTACATCCCACCCTTCGCGATCATGCGGCGAAGGATGGGACCCCGGGTCGGTTGTGGCTGCGGTTGTTACTTCTTTGCTTTTTTGCCGCTTTTCAGGTCTGGGTAAGAGATGGAGAAGGCGTCGGCTTCCGTGTTGACGTCTACGGGTGAGGGCTTACCGGCAATCAGCAGGACGCGGTGGCGGAAGGTAACGTCCTTGTTGGCTTCAAGGGTGTAGTCGAGCTGCTTGGCCCCTGGATCGAAGATATGCTGGCCCAGCGGGTTCGCCGCGAACAGGCCGTAGCCTCGCGCGTGCCAGTAGGTAGGGTAGTTGACGTTCTTCGGGTGGTCGAGGATGGCGATGGTAACGGTATCGCGGTCGGCGTTGGTGCCGGTGAGCAGGCACCAGCGGCCGCGGGTCGCCCAGGCGTTGTCACCCTGCTTGCCCTCGCTGGTGAGGTAGACGCCGTTGGCACCGGGGACGTTGGAGGTCTGGACCTGGGTGGCGCGACCGGAGGCGTCGGTGAAGGTACCACCCTTCTCGTTGGCCGACTCAAGAAAGTGAGCGACACGGATGCCGAGCATGCCCTCCTTGTCGTCGTGGAAGATGGTGGGCTTCAAGGTATGAAGGGTGACGATCTCGTCGATGACGCGGGCTTCGCCGATGCTGCCGTTGCCGACGCGGGCCATGATGCTTCCGACGGGTCTGCGCCTGCTGAAGACGTAGCGGGTGGTCTGGGTCATCACGTCCACCCCAGCCCCGTTGGTCCAGAGGGACTCGACGACCAGTTCCCCGCTGTCTTTTCCGCTCTTCGACGAAACGATTTTGGTGTGGTGAATCGTGCCCATCTTACCGCGATCTTCCGGCTTGATGGCGTCGGAGTTGTTCCAGAAATCGAAGTTGTCCACATTGCCGTAGTTGAACCACATGCCAGCGTGATGCGGGTGGTCGGTCCGCTCGCCTTCGCGGGGCGCGAGGGGGTAACCGCGGGTGACCTCGATGCCACCGGGAGCGATCAGCGGGTAAAGGACGGGCTTTTTAAGGGTGGACGGCCAGACGTAGGAGGTGAAGGCCTCGCCGTCGATGGTGACGTCGACGCGCTGGTGGGCTTCGTCGGGGGTGACCTTGATGCCGGGGGTCTGGGCGTTGAGGGCGAGGCTGAGCGAAAGAGGCAGAAGGCAGGAGAACAGTGTGCGGAGAGACATGCGGTACCTCAGCGGCTGGAGCCGCGCTTCGAAAAAGTGCAGTTGTGGCACGGAGGAAGCCATGCCCTTGAGGCTGCGACGGTAAGTCGATGCCGTCGATACATCCAAAAACGTAAACATTGGAGTACTTAGTTTAGAACCTTGGTCTCGTTCTGGAGCAATTTCGTCGTTGGTGGACCGATAGAGCAGAGCAAATGCGGGTCCTGACGGGTACCGCGCTGTGAGCTTGTCCGCTTTCATTGGCAAAATACAGGGGTCCTTCACTACGTTCAGAATGACGACGTAAGACGTTCAGGATGACGAGCGTTTTTGCTGACGTTTAGGTTTTGGGCCACGCTTTCTTGCTGGTGCAGGTGAAAAGAACCGCTCCCACGCCGCTGTTGCGAAACGGCGTGGGGGCGGATTCCAGTTATGCGTAGACCTTGCCGCCAACCATGACCTGCTGGGTCTTGTCGTTGAACGTGACCTTCTGGCCAGTCTGGATCGCCGCGATGTTCATGCAGAGAGCCACGGAGTGGCTGTAGCCCGCTTCGATGGAGGCGTTCGGGGTCTTGCGGGAGCGAACGCATTCCATCCAGTTGAGGACGTTGGCGGAGGTCTGCGGATCGGCCCCGGTGTTGGCGGAGGTCTCGGCTGCCTGGACGTTCTCGCTGAGCGAGAAGCTGGCCAGCTGGTTGGGCTGCATCTTCATCTCGGCTGCGGACTTGGCTCCAAGGCCGCCCTCCGGGGTGACGCGCTGCTTATCCATATCCAGCATGCCTCCGTTGGAGTAGTACAGCTCCTTGACTCCGCCGGCCGAGTTGGTGAAGCGCGAGGAGTACTGGACCTGGAAGCCCTTGGTCATGTCATCTTCCGGGCCGTAATCGAAGACGGCGGTCATGGTGTCCCAGTTCTTGCGGCCGTCGTGCCACAGGTAGTTGCCGCCGTTGGCGACGACCGAGCGCGGGTGCTTGTAGCCGGAGAACCAGTGAACCGTGTCGATCTGGTGGACCAGCCACTGGTCGGGAATGCCGCTGGAGTAAGGCCAGAAGAGGCGGAACTCGAGGTACTTACGGGGATCGAAGGCCTCCTTCGGGAGGTCGAGGAGGTAGCGGTTCCAATCGGTATCGGCTTCCTTGAGCAGCGGTACGACATCAGGACGGCGCCAGCGACCCGGCTGGTTCACGTTCCAGGTCATCTCCACCATGACGATGTCGCCGAACTTGCCGGACTTGATGTAGTCGTAGGCCTTCTGGTAGCTGGGGGTGGAGCGGCGCTGGGTTCCGACCTGCACGATCTTGCCGGTCTTGTTAACAGCGGCGAGGAAGTTGCGGGCGTCCTTCATGGTGTGGGCAGTGGGCTTTTCGACGTACGCGTCGCGGCCGGCGTTGACGGCTTCGATGCCGTGCTGCGCGTGCTGGAAGTCGGCGGTGGCGATCAGGACGGCGTCGATATCCTTGCGCGCGTAGAGCTCGTCGTTATTGCGGACGGCATCGACCTTGGCTCCGGCGACCTTCTGAATGTAGGCGACACCCTCTTCGCGGCGGCGGTTCCAGAGGTCGGAGACGGCGACGAACTCGAAGTTCTTGGCCTTCTGGTGCTCGGCGAAGCAGGGGATGAGGGCCTGCTTCATGCGGTCGCCGCAGCCGATGACGCCGACCCGAACGCGGTCGTTGGCACCGACGATGGCGGCGTAGCTGGTGGCATTCCAGGTGACGGCGGTGGTGGCCAGGGCGGCGCTGCTTAGTTTAAGGAAGCTGCGGCGGTTCGTGTCGATGACGGTGCTGTCCTTCGGTCCTGTCGGTTCCATGGGTACTCCTATTGAATTTGGTGGTTCCTGTAGATGTTTCATGATGCAGAGGCTTAGAAGTTTCCGCTGTCGACCGGAAAAGGCCGCAGTCTGTCGCGTGCGAAAGTGTACAAACTTGTGACAGCGTTTGTCGCGTGTTTTCTAAAGAAAGGTTCGACCAATTTTCGCCGAGCCGGCTGGAGAGGTCTGTGAGGCTTCGCAGGGCAGCGGTTCGTGGACAAACAGCACGTTCCAGATAGAATCTGCATCAAATCCGGGGAGAGGTGGCACCATGCGAAGACTCTCTACGGGTTTTGGCATCGGTATTCTGACTATGGCTCTTTCTTCTCTTTCGTTTGCCGGGGTGGGGCAGTCCAACGGAGTGGCTCCAGAAAAAGCGCGGCCTGGGCTGGACAGCCAGCCTGGACCAAAGAACTCGACCGGAAAGCGGAGCCATACCCCTCCGGCGCGTGTGCCTCCTGCGCAAGGAGAGGCTGCTCCGTCGCCACAGGCGCGTACGCGAGCCTCCATGCAGGAAGAGGCGGCGCATGAACCGGTTCCCGATGCACGGACGTTGCGGCTCCAGCGAGAGGAGTCCAAACGGCTTGTGGAGGAGCGGAAACGAGCCGAGCACCGAGAGGGAGAGCCGCAGCCCAGAAAGCTGCGCCGGTAACAGAAGACTTGGGCCTGGCGGAAATACTTCAGCATGATTCCCGATTCTCGAGGATCCACACTATTCCTGATACCGCTGTTTCAGCGCGCTAAAGTTTGCATAGCCTAACGGTTGAAGGCTAACTGGCTGAGTAGAACGGCATTCAGAGACAGGATGATGGCAACCGAAACCCAGCCGGCGATACGGGTGCGGGTAGTGCTGGAGAAGGTGCCCATAACTGCGGTGCGGTTCGTCAGCAACAGCAGTGGAATCAGGGCAAAGGGCAACGCAAAGCTGAGGACGACCTGGGAGAGGATGAGGATCTTCAGCGGGTCGAGTCCGATAGCGATGATGATGATCGCTGGAATGATCGTAATCAGGCGGCGCAGGAAGATGGGAAACTTGATGGCGAGGAAGCCCTCGATAATCACCTGTCCGGCCATGACTCCCACGGTGGAGGACGAGATGCCCGAGCACAGCAGGGCGACAGCGAAGACCGTGGCAGCGGCAGGACCGAGGAGCGGACCGAGGGTTTTGTAAGCTTCCTCTACGTCGGTGACGACAGCGGCGTGGCCGGAAGAGAAGGCGACCGCAGCCATGACGATCATGGCGGAGTTGATGAGCCACGCACCGTTCATGGCGACGAAGACGTCGATCAATTCAAACCGGAGATACCCGCTGCGTCGCGAGGTGCCCTTGACGTGCGGGACGGCGATAATCTCCTTGAGCCGCGGCTGTACCAGTGCGGAGTGCAGGTAGATGACGTGAGGCATTACCGTCGCACCGAGCATCCCGACGGCGATATAGATGCTGCTGTGCAGCGCGCCCGGACTGGAGGTATCGAGCGTCGGCACCAGTGTGTGGAAGGCGGCGAGGTGCCAGTCGGGGTGGACGAGGAAGACCTCGAACCCATAGCAGAGGCCGATGACTCCGACGAAGGCCATGATGACTCGCTCCAGCCATTGGTACCCGGCGAGGTCGATGGCGAGGATAACGAAGACGGCGACCGCGGAGAGCAGCGCGGCGGTAAGCATGGTTCCGGTGCGGCTGAATCCGTGAGCCAGCATGGCGGGGCCGAAGAGCAGGAAGAAGCCGAGCGCAGCGCCGAGGAATTCAGCCAGGTCGGTGGCGATGGCGGCGACTTCAGCCGCGACCCAGAGGGTGATCGTCGTCGGACGGGAGAAGTGCTTGCGGCAGTTCTGCGGAAGCGTGAGGCCGGTGACGATGCCCAGTTTGGCCGAGAGGTACTGGATAAGGATGGCCATAGCGTTCGACCAGAGCAGCACCCAGAGGAGCCGGTATCCGAAGCGGCTGCCGCCCTCGATATTGGTGGCGAAGTTGCCGGGGTCGATGTACGCGACGGAGGCGACGAAGGCTGGTCCGAAGTAGCTCCACATCTGGTTGCGGCGGAAGCTGAAAGGAGCAGGCGTCTTTGTGCCGGGGGTTTCAATGGCAATCGGCTGGAGCGCGGAGTCGAACGGAGCGTCGTGTTGCTGCGGAGCTTCGAGACGCGTTGCGGAAGATTCAGCCATTCTGCTCCAGTTCGGTGTAACTTCGGGCTTGCCCTCATTCAATGCGCTTCGTGCCCGGGAAAGCGCCTGCTTTGGCGATGCCGGTTCGGCCTCTTTCTCTAAACTTAGGCGAACCTACCTATTAGGTATACCTAAATCGTTGAAATGGGTCAAACTGGATAACAGGAGTTCCGATGTCAGATCGACGACGCACGAACGGGAACAGCGAATCCGTGGATAACTATCTGAAGGCGATCCTGACCCTGGGTGGACCGGCGGAGACGCGGGTGACCAGTACCGCTCTCGCGGAGCGGCTGGAGGTGGCACCCGCCTCCATCACCAACATGCTGCAGAAGCTGGCCGCGGCGGAAAAACCGCTGGTGGAGTACGAGCGGCATCGCGGGGTTCGACTCTCCAGCGCAGGCAAAAAACGCGCGCTCGAAGTTGTGCGGCATCACCGGTTGATCGAGACGTTTCTGTACGAGGTGCTGGATTATCCCATCGAAGAGGTGCACGAGGAGGCAGAGCGGCTGGAGCATTTCATCTCGGAGCGCTTTGAAGAGCGCATCGCCGCAAAGCTTGGGCATCCAAAGATCGATCCGCACGGACACTTTATCCCCACGATGGAAGGGCATATGCCGCTGCAGGCTTCGGTAAAGCTGGCCGAGGTGGTCGAGGGCGGAACCTTCGTCATCGACAGCGTGGATGATCGCGATGCGCGAACGCTCAAGCAGTTGGAAGCGAACGGGATCAAGGTCGGAGCGAAGTTGAGGCTGAAACCACGCACGGCAACCGAGGGCTACTCCGTGAACATTGGGCGCTCGGCAAAGGCGCTGGATCTTTCGCGGGAGATGGCCGGAGATATTCGGATTGTTCCCGCACAAAAGTAGTGAGCAACAGAAAAAGGGAGTGGAATGAAGGTTCTGGTGATTGGCGGCGGTGGGCGCGAGCATGCGCTGGTGTGGGCTTTAAAGAAGAGCGAGCGGGTCACTGAGGTGGTGTGTGCGCCAGGAAATGGCGGGATCGCCGCACAGGCTCGCTGCATTCCGATGGATGTTGCGGACCTCGCCTCCCTGGTTGCGATCGCCGAACAAGAGAAGCCCGACCTTACGGTCGTCGGGCCGGAGCTGCCGCTCTCCATTGGAATAGTCGACGAACTGAAGCGGCTTGGCTTCAAGGTCTTCGGCCCAACGCAGGCAGCAGCAAAACTCGAAACGAGTAAAGCGTTTGCCAAGGAGTTCATGCAGCGGCATGGAATTCCCACGGCCGCGTATGCGGTTTGTACTTCGATCGAACAGGTGCGTGAGGAGCTGTTGAAGTTTGAAGCTCCCGCTGTCGTGGTGAAGGCGGACGGCCTCGCAGCGGGCAAGGGTGTCGTGATGTGCTCGACGCACGCTGAGGCTGAGGCCGCTGCCGAAGAGATGTTCTCCGGGGCGCTGCTGGGCGCGGTGCAGACGGAGCTGGTGTTGGAAGAGTTTCTCGAAGGGGAGGAGCTGAGCTTCTTCGCCCTATGCGACGGAACGCACGCCATCCCGATGGCGGCGGCGCAGGATCATAAGCGTATCGGCGAGGGCGACACCGGACCGAACACCGGTGGCATGGGAGCGTATTCAACCGACGGCCTGATGACTCCGGCGATGCGCGGCTGGCTAACCAAAGAGGTGGCCCAGCAGACAGTGGACGGGATGCGCGCCGAGGGGACGCCCTTTGTCGGGATCCTGTTCTGCGGCATGATGATGACGCCACGCGGGCCTATGGTGCTGGAGTTCAACACCCGCTTCGGCGACCCTGAGACCCAGGCCATGCTGATGCGCATGGAGACAGATGTGCTGGAGCTGTTCGAGGCAGGCGTCGATGGCACGGCCGACACGCTGGTCGTGCGGATGAAGGAAGGGGCCAGTGTCTGCGTGATTGCAGCAAGTGGCGGCTACCCGGGAAAGATCGAGAACGGCAAGATAATCTCCGGGTTGGATGAAGCGGCTGCTGTCGCCGATGGCTTTGTCTTCCATTCCGGGACGACAGTAAAGGACGGGGCACTCGTAACGGCCGGTGGACGCGTCCTGGGAATCACTGCCATGTCCGAGAACGGGCTTGAAGATGCGCTGGCGAAGGCCTATTCGATGATGGAGAAGATTTCGTTCGAGGGGATGCAGTTCCGCCGGGACATTGGCTGGCGAGCCATTCGGCCGATGCTTCAGGTGGTCGAGAGGGAGTAGCCATGAGTGAACTAAGTCTGAGCGGGGAGGAACTCCTGGCGTGGAACGACGCGACGGCGAAACGGTGGCGGGATTTTGTGACGGCACATCCGGAGTTGTTATCCGTTCCCTGCGATATACGCGATACCGCCACAGTCGGTAATCTGCTGCAGCATATCGTCGCCGTGGAGTTGCGTTATGCACAGCGGCTGGCAGGCATTACCGAAACCGAATACTCCGCGGTTCCTTTTGGAACGGCAGATGAGATTCTGGCTTCGCACCAGCAGGCTGTGACGTTGCTGCGCGGGGTAATGGCTGACCCTGAGTTTGACTGGACGCGGGAGATCGAGTTCCAGACGATCACGGCGGGCAGACTCAAGTCAACGCGCAAGGCGGTTTTCGTCCATGCGCTGATGCATTCGATTCGGCACTATGCCCAGTTGGCTACGTTGGCACGACAGCATGGCTTCAAGCCGGACTGGGCGATGGACTACCTGATGATGGTCGCTCGTCCAGCTTGAAGCGGTTGTTTAGCGTACGTTCGCAGCGAGAAAATCGCGCATTGCGGTAGCGATCTCCACAACGTGCGTCTCGGTGGCGAAGTGGCCGGTATCGAGAAACTGCACGGTGGCGTTCGGGTTGTCGCGGCGGTAGGCCTCAGCGCCGGCGGGAATGAAGAAGGGGTCATGCTTGCCCCAGATAGCCAGCACCGGCGGCTTCGACGTACGGAAGTACTGCTGGAAGGCCGGGTAAAGCTTCACGTTCGAGGCGTAGTCCAGAAACAGGTCGAGCTGAATCTCCATATTGCCGGGACGGGCGATCATCGCGGCGTCGAGGGTGTAGCCCTCCGGGGCGATGCGTTCAGGGTTGGGGACGCCGTAGACATACTGGGTCTTGAGACCTTCGGGCGTAAGCTCGCGGCGGACCGCTTCCCGGTTTTCTGCAGTCGGCTCCTTCCAGTAACGCTGGATCGGAGCCCACGCGTTGCCCAGACCCTCTTCATAGGCGTTGCCGTTCTGCGAGATGATCGCAGTCACCTGTCCGGGATGCACCATCGCGAGACGAAGACCAGTGGGCGCGCCGTAGTCGAAGATGTACAGGGCGAAGCGCTTGAGTTGCAGCGCTTCGGTGAAAGCTTTCACTGTGCCCGCGAGGGCGTCGAAGGTGTACGTGTAGTTCCGCGCGGCAGGTACTTCCGTAAAGCCGAAGCCGGGCAGATCGGGTGCGATGACGCGGTAGCGGTCGGCGAGCCGCGGAATGAGTTCCCGGTACATGAACGACGACGTGGGAAAACCATGGAGCAGCAGGATGACCGGAGCGTCGAGCGCACCAGCCTCGCGATAGAAGACATTCACACCATCGGCCTGGATACGGCGGATCGTAGTTGCCGGAACCTTTGTCACGGGAGAGGTCGGGGCTGCAGCGGCGACGCGGACGGAGGTTGCTGCGGCGAGGCTTCCTGCCGATGCGATGAAATTTCTACGAGTCATGGGACATCCTCCTGGCCGGCTTACGCGACACCGGCTATTTGCTAATTCAGAGGTTACTCAAATTGAGTAACCTGTCAAGTATAAAAATAGAGGTTACAATAAATACGGATGAGGTAGTGCGATGACTGAGCAGAATCAGGCTGGGATACAGGAAAACTTTTTGATGGTGGCGGATCATCCAGTACTGGATCTCTTGAATACTGTTCCGCAGATTGACGGGGCGCGCGTCGATCTGCTGCAGAGCGACGGCGACGTTATCCGCTGGATGGCGCTGGCGGGATGGCCGTCGCGCCAGACGAACCGCACCAATCCTGCACCGTCTTTACTGAAGACGACGCGGAATTTGCGCGACACGATCCGGGCGCTCGTCGAGAACCTGAAGGCTGGGAAACGGCCTGATGTCAGTTCTCTGAACGGCTTTCTAAAGCTGTCTCGAAGTCATCTGGTGCTCCAATCCGCAAAGGATGGCAGGTTGGAGGTAGCGCGGGAGTGGCAGCAGCACACTGCTGAAGAGGTGCTCGCACCGGTGGCTGAGGCTGCGGCCGAATTCCTGGCGACGGCGGACTTTGAACTGGTGCGGCGGTGTGAGGACTCCGACTGCGTGTTGTGGTTCTACGACCGCACCCGTTCGCACCATCGGCGCTGGTGCAGCATGGCCACGTGCGGCAACCGCAACAAGGTCGCGGCCTATCGGGAGCGCAAGCAGCGTCAGGGCTAAGTTTTTCGAGCACAGTCGGGGCTTGAATCCTTTTTGAGAAGTCCACATCTGATTTTCAGAGGTAAACGACAGATGTTGGTTATCAGAGAAGCAGCAAAGAGGGGCCATGCGAACCACGGATGGCTTGATTCTCACTTCAGCTTCAGTTTCGCGGAGTACTACGATCCCGCCCAGATGAGCTTTCGCTCACTGCGAGTAATCAATGAGGACTTTGTGGCGCCGGCGATGGGATTCGGCAAACACCCGCACCGCGACATGGAGATTCTGACCTACGTGCTCGAAGGCGCTGTAAAGCACGAGGACACGACGGGCGCGAGCGAGACGCTGATTCCAGGCGAGTTGCAGCACATGTCCGCAGGTAGTGGAGTGCGCCACTCGGAGATGAATCCGAGCGACACCGAGACGCTGCACCTCCTACAGATATGGTTGATGCCGAACAAGATGGGCATTCCGCCGAAGTATGAGCAGAAGAAGTTCAGCGTGCAGGAGGAGCCCAACAAGCTGCACCTGCTGGCAAGCGAGGATGCGCGGGATGGATCGTTCCAGATCTTCTCCGACGCTGAACTGCTGGCGGCGAAGCTCGAGCCGAAGGGCACGGTGAAGCATACGTTCAAGCACGGCTATGGCTGGTTGCAGGTTGCGCGGGGCGAGGTCACAGTGGCCGGTGGCGTGCTGAAAGCTGGCGACGGACTGGCCATCACGGACGAAGCGACGCTGGAGATTACGAGTGCGGCTGGCGGTGAGTTTCTGCTGTTCGACCTGGCGTAATCAGCGGACGAACTACGGGCCGGGAAGCTTCCCGGCCCGTTTTATTTGCAGGCTGTGGGTCCGGCGGACTGGCAGCACTGGTGGCAGTCGCGGCAGAAGGTATGGTTCATCCGATGGGCCGTAATCATCAGGACACTCCCCGTAAGGGTGACCAGTACCTCCGAAAGATGCGACGGAAGCAGTGCGCTGAAGCAGGCACCGGTCAGGATGCAGGTCAATCCCAAGGTCATCAGTACCAGGATCCGGCGTCGTCCGTGCTGCCGGAAACCCTGAACCAGGGCGACGGCTCCGAGAAGCGTTACGACGGCAGCCATGACACGATGGGTCCTTTCCTCCCCGGGCAGCAGATGGGCCGCGACGGCCGAAAGTGAAATCAGCAAGGGCGTAAAAACGCAATGGACCACGCAGACGGCCGAGGCGACGATGCCAACCTTGTCCGCGGAGAAAGTTCTAAAGGTGCGGGCACTGCTGTTCAAAACGGACTCCTGATAGCTGGCTGCCGGCTCATGGGGTGATGACTCGGGTTCGCCTCCACTAATGATAATTTATTTGCAATAAAGAATTGACCGACGATTGAACATTCCATTAGAGTTCGCGGAATGAAAGCATTCCGAGTTCTTTCGCTGTGTCTCTTCGTAGCCGGTTTGTGGGCGGAGAAAGGTCTCGCGCAGGGGCGCCCCGCGATTACAGGACTCGCTTTTGTGCGGGTGTACAGCGCGGACGCTGCGGCTTCGCAGAAGTTCTACGGTGGCGTTCTGGGCTATGATCGCTCCGGCTCCGGCGGGCCGAGTCGCTACGAGGTGAATGAGGCACAGTGGGTTGAAGTGGTGCCACTGCCTTCGGGGACTCCCAAGGCTCGTGTCGCCGGGATCGGATTCACCACGCGCGATATCGCGGCCCTGGCGCGATACATGCAGTCCAAGGGTGTGCCGTTGGTGGAACCGCTGCGGGCGGGGCGCTTCGGGGTGCATGATCCGGAGGGTCGGCTGGTGGAGTTTGTGCAGCAGCGGCCGGCGCGGGCGAAGGGTGCTGCACCGATCTCTCCGCGAGCGGGGGCGCATCGGATTATCCATACCGGCTTTACCGTCAAAGACCGCGCAGCGGAAGACACGTTCTACAAGGATCTCCTTGGCTTCAAGCCGTACTGGTACGGCGGACGGAAAGAAGGGGAGCTTGATTATGTGTCGCTGCAGGTGCCGGACGGTACCGACTGGGTCGAGTACATGCTGAACCCTACCCCGGAGATGGACGCGCACCAGCTCGGCAGCGCGAACCATATGTCCCTTGGAGTCGCCCATATCGATGATGCGATTGCGGCGTTGAAGAAGAACGGCTGTGTAGGGAACGACTGTACGAACACGCATATCGGCCGGAACGGGACGATGCAGTTGAACGTCTTCGATCCCGACCTGACCCGCGCGGAGTACATGGAGTTCGATCCGCGACAGACGCCCTGCTGTTCGCCGTTTACGGGGCCGCATCCGACGGAGCAGGAGAGCCGCTGACAATTTCTGACGGGCAGCTTTTGACGGGTTCTGCGCGAATCCGCTAGAGTGGGCAGCCATGCGAACGATTCTCGCTTCTCTGGCGTTGTCTCTTCCTTCTCTGGCTCTGTCCATTTTCAGTACCGCTCTCTCCGCGCAGCAAAGGCCTGCGATCACCGGGATCGCGTTCGTGCGGATGTATGCGGCGGACCGCGATGCTTCCGCCGCCTTCTACGATCACGACCTCGGCTTCGTGCGGGTGAACCAGGGCGCGATGGATCGCTATGCGGTGAGCGACTCGCAGTGGTTCGAGGTGGTGCCGCTTCCCTCCCCTGCACCGGCCGCGCGGCTGGCGGCGGTGGCCTTTACGACCCGGGATGCGGCGGGGTTGATGACGTATTTGAAAGCTCACTCCGTGGCGATCGAGCAACCGCTGAAGGGTGGCGCGTTCGCCGTGAAGGATCCAGAGGGGAACCTGGTGTACTTCGTCCAGACGGGCTCGCAGAAGATTCCTGCCAGCGCCCTATCCTCGCGGAAGAGTTCCGGGCGCATCATCCACACAGGCTTTGCCGTGCAGTCCGAGCAGGCCGAAGACAAATTCTACAAAGACATACTCGGCTTCAAGCCGAACTGGCGCGGGGGCCGGGGCGACAGAATTGACTGGGTGAGCCTGCAGGTGCCGGAGGGTTCGGACTGGCTGGAGTACATGCTGAACGCCGGACCCAGCCCAAGCGCAAAACAGCTTGGCGTGATGGATCATTTTTCACTCGGAACAGCGCAGATGAACAGTGTGGTCGATGCGCTGGCACGCAATGGCTGCACCTCGCCCAACTGCAAGAAGAATCAGATGGGGCTGGATGGGAAGGTGCAGTTGAACGTCTTCGACCCCGACCTGACGCGGGTCGAGTATATGGAGTTCAAGCCGTCCGGAACGATCTGCTGCTCGCCGATCCTGGGCAAGACGCCAAGCGAGATCGAAGAGAAATAACCGCGCGTCGCCAGTTCTATACCGTGGCGACGGCGGGTAGGATCTCGGAGACGTCAACCCACTGGGTGGGGTAATGGCCGGTATAGCAGGCGGTACAAAAAGATGCCGGTGAGAGGCCGTTGGCTGGCTCTCCGGTGGTGCAGGAGTGAGTCAGGCCGGGCAGCGAGAGGTAGGCCAGGGTATCGGCTTCGATGAACTGGCGGATCTCTTCGACGGACTTGTTAGCAGCGATCAGATCCTTCTTGCTGGGTGTGTCTACTCCGTAGAAACAGGGGGAAATGGTCGGAGGACAGGTGATGCGGAGGTGGACCTCCGTGGCTCCTGCGGCTCTTACCATCCGTACAATTTTTCTGCTTGTTGTCCCGCGGATGATCGAGTCATCGATGAGGATGACGCGTTTGCCTTCGAGCAGGCTGCGGACGGGATTGAGCTTCATACGGACGCCGAAGTCGCGGACGCGCTGCTCCGGCTGAATGAAGGTGCGGCCCACGTAATGGTTGCGGATGAGCCCGAGGTTGAAGGGGATGCCGGACTCGGTCGCGTAGCCGATCGCGGCGGTAACGCCGGAGTCGGGAACGGGGACGACCAGATCTGCTTCCACAGCCGATTCTCTGGCCAATTGCCGCCCCATCTCTTCCCTGCTCTTCTGGACCCAGCGGCCATAGATGCGTGAGTCGGGACGAGCAAAGTACACGTGCTCAAAGATGCAGGAGGCGTTGGGAACCGTCTGGGCGCTGAAGCGGCGGCTGGTCACGCCATCCTCGGAGACCATGACGAGCTCGCCCGGCTCAACGTCACGTTCGTACTTCGCGTGCAGCAGGTCGAAGGCGCAGGTCTCGGAGGCGAAGACGAAGGTGTCCGGTGCGCCATCCGTGCCGAGGATGCGGCCCATGGAGAGCGGCCGGAAGCCATGCGGATCGCGCGCGGCGAAGATGCGATTGCGCGTCATCATCACGATGGAGAAGGCGCCTTCGACCTGGGCGAGGGACTCTGCGATGCAGTCGACCAGCGTCGTCTGCTTCGAGTGCGCGATGAGCTGGATAATGATCTCGGAGTCGCTGGTGGTCTGAAAGACTGCGCCGTCGCGTTCGAGGCGCTCTTTCGAAGTCCCAAGATTTACGAGATTGCCATTGTGCGCGATGGCGATGAGGCCCCGGGTGGACTCGACCGAGATGGGCTGAGCATTGAGCAGAGCGGAGTCGCCGGTGGTCGAGTAACGCGTGTGGCCGATAGCGAGGTGGCCGGGAAGCCGTGCGAGAACGTCGTCGGTAAAGATCTCGGAGACGAGGCCCATGCCCTTGATGTCGTTGACGCTGTGGCCGTCGGCCGAGGCGATGCCGCCCGACTCCTGCCCGCGATGCTGCAGCGCATAAAGACCCCAGTAGGTCAGGCGAGCCGCATCGGGGTGGTTGTACATGGCCATGACGCCGCACTCTTCGCGAAGCTTGTCGAAGTGATCGTCTGCTTCGTCGATCGGCGCGTTATCCAGTTCGAGGTCGAGAGGCTGAATCAAGCCAGCACCTCCGTCGTGAGTTGGGTTTCGAGGGCGGTGGAGAATGGAGTCTTCAAAGTTTCGATGGTCTCTTCGATCAGCGGGATTCCCGCGGCGTAGATCTCGATGCGGTCGGCGATGGTCTCGCCGATATCCAGCGGCCAGATCTCTCCGGCCTCATCGAGCAGCATGCAGATGGTACCGTAGTCTTCCGGAGCGCAGGTAATCAGCACTTCGGTGGCGTTCTCTCCGAAGAGAGCGCCAGGATAATCCGCTCTGGACAGCGCGCCCAGGGTAGCGCGGACGCCGATGTCGTGAGGGAAGGCGGAGGTTGCGAGAGCCACCGCAAGTCCACCATCGGAGATATCTTTTGCCGAGCGAATCAAGCCGCGTGCGGCGAGCTGCGCGAGAGCTTTGTGAAGAGCGGCTTCGGCCCGAATATTCAGCTCCGGGGGAACGCCCCAGACGCCGCCGAGGACCTGCTTCGCGTACTCCGAGCTGCCGAGTTCGGCGGTTCCATCGCTGTCCAGACCGGCAGTGGATTGAAGCAGCATAACCTTATCGCCGATGCTCTGGAATGCTGCGGGAACGGCCTTGCTGACGTCATCGAGAATGCCGACGATTCCGAGAACCGGCGTCGGGTAGATGCCTTCGCCGCGGGTCTCATTGTAGAGGGAGACGTTGCCGCCGGTGACCGGGGTTCCGAGGGCATTGCAGGCTTCCGCGATGCCGTCGATGGCTGCGGACAGCTGCGCCATGATTTCGGGCTTCTCCGGATTGCCGAAGTTGAGGCAGTTGGTAGCGGAAACCGGGGTTGCTCCCGTACAGGCGACCTTGCGAGCGGCCTCGGCTACTGCGTGCATCGCGCCGAGCTTCGGGTCGAGATAACACCAGCGGCCATTGCCTGCGAGTGCCATCGAGATACCTCGCTCAGGCACGAATTTCTGCCGTGCTGACTGCATTCCGGCCTCGCCGCGTGGCGTGGAGTCGGCGATCAGGTCGGTGACCTCGGCGAGAACTCCGCGCTTTGCGCCAGTGCCCTTGATGCGCATGACGCCGGCTTCCCCGCCGGGGCCCTGCACGGTGTTGGTCTGGACCATGGAGTCGTACTGCTCAAAGACCCAGCGTTTGTCGCAGATGTTGGCAGCGGAAAGGAGCTTTTTCAGGTCGGCCGCGAAATCGCGCTCCTGCTGGAGCAGCGCGGCCAGATGCGCCGGAGCTTCCTTCGGGATCGGGGAGGTCCAGGTGCCGACGGGGCGGTGATAGACCGGAGCTTCATCGGTAAGGGCCTTGTTGGGGATCTCGGCGACGAGTTCGCCGTGGTGGCGGACGCGCATCACGTCATCGGCGGTAACGATTCCGACGATCGAGGCATCCAGGCCCCACTTCTTGAAGACGTCGAGGACTTCCTGTTCGCGACCCTTATCAGCAACCAGCAGCATGCGTTCCTGCGACTCGGACAGCATGATCTCGTAGCTGGACATGCCAGTTTCGCGCTGCGGGACCAGGTCGAGCTCGATGCTGACGCCCAACTCACCGCGCGCCCCCATCTCGCAGGTCGAGCAGGTCAAGCCAGCGGCTCCCATGTCCTGAATACCAAGCACCGCGCCCGTTGCCATGGCTTCGAGGCAGGCTTCCAGCAGAAGCTTTTCGAGGAAGGGATCGCCCATCTGGACATTAGGACGTTTCTGTTCGGAGCCTTCGGTGAACTCCTCGGACGCCATCGTGGCTCCATGAATTCCGTCGCGGCCGGTCTTGGCTCCGACGTAGATCACCGGATTCCCGACGCCGGTGGCCTTGGCGTAGAAGATCTCATCGATCTTTACCAGACCCAGAGCGAAGGCATTCAGTAGCGGATTGCCGGAGTAGCAGGTCTCGAAGCGGGTCTCGCCGCCAAGATTCGGCACGCCAAAACAGTTGCCGTAACCAGCGACCCCATGGACGACGCCGCGCGTGATCTGATGATTCTTGGCCCGGAGTGTCGCATCCGGCTCCGCCTCGTCCAGTGGTCCGAAGCGTAGCGAATCCATGACCGCGAAGGGGCGGGCGTTCATGGTGAAGATATCGCGCAGAATGCCGCCGACGCCAGTCGCCGCGCCTTGATACGGCTCGATGTAGCTGGGGTGGTTGTGCGACTCGATCTTGAAGGCGCAGGCCCAGCCCTCGCCGACGTCGATGATGCCGGCGTTCTCTCCTGGACCCTGCACGACCGAACCAGGACCTGAGGTCCGCTTGCCCTTGGTGGGGAGCCGCTTTAGGTGGACGCGAGAGCTCTTATAGCTGCAATGCTCCGACCACATGACCGAAAAGATGCCGAGTTCCGTGAGGGACGGGGTGCGTCCGAGCGTGGACTCGATAGCCTTATACTCGTCTGCCGTGATGCTGTGGGTCTTCAACAGCGCCGGCGTGATGGTGGTGGGCGTGGGGAGGTTTTCTGTGTGCTGAACTTGCGTTTTGGGCATGGCTCGCTACCTTGATTGTCGCATGGATGGCTGTTAGGGCTAGAGACCGGTGCTGCCGAATCCAGCGGCACCGCGAGGCGCTTCCACCAGCTCCGTGACCTCTTCAAAGATGGCCTCGATGCGCTGGACGATGCGAAGCTGGGCAATGCGGTCCCCGGCGGCAATCTCAAAAGGAACCGGCGTCAGGTTGGTGACGACCACCTTGATCTCGCCGCGGTAGCCGGGATCGATGACTCCGGCGAGGGTAGTGAGGCCCTTCATAGCGAGGCCGGAGCGGTCTTCTACCAGCGCTCCGTGGGTTGCGGGGAGCTCCAGCGCAATGCCGGTGGAGATCGCCTGGGTGCAGCCGGGAGTTCCTGAGGGGGCGAGCGTCGCGGCGGCGACGGCGGCGAGATCAGCCGCGAGGTCGCCCCACGGGCCGGCGTGCGAGTAGCGCGGAAGTTTCGCGGCGGCGTGGAGCTTCTTAACCTTGATGGTGGGGACGAGCGTAGAAGGCATACGAGAAGTTTACTGTGCCGCCGCTGTGTTATTTTGCCCGGCGACTTCCAGTGCGGGCCGGTCGTATCGACATATGTAAACGGTAAGTTGTCAGAAACTTGATCAAATTCTGAGGTTTTCGGAAGGGCATACCTTCAGGTATGCCGAAAGAAGCATTCCCATTTCTCTCTATTTCCTTTGCCGGTTCGTCATAGGCGAACCGGCAAAGGAATGAGATCAAAGGGCGGGCGTTTGGCACATCTGAAGGTATGCCCTTCCAAACGCTATAGCGTCGATACTGCGTAGCGACAGAGCGCCGCAGTAGGATGTGGGGATGGCACTTGAGCGAGGCAGAGCGGAGTCGGGCGGGTGGCTGGCGAGGCTCTTTGCAGGAGACGACAGCCGGTCCCGCATCCTGATCTCAACCGGGCTGGCAACTCTTCTGGCCTGCGCGGTGCTGCTACCCCTGCTGGGACATAAACCGCTGGCCGAGTGGGATGAGGCGATCTACGCGGAGGTATCGCAGGAGATGCTCGCGCTGAGCTGGCTGGTGCCGCACTGGAACGGATACGTGTGGCTTGAAAAGCCTCCGCTGATGCTGTGGGTGACGGCCCTGTTTTTCAAGGTCTTTGGAGTCAGCGAGTTCTGGGCACGGGCCGGGTCGGCGTTCTCGGGCGTGGCGATGATCGGGCTGCTGCATGGATGGCTGGCACGGCGACGAGATCTGGCGACGGCGTGGCTGTGCTCCGTCGTGCTGCTCGGGACGCTCGGGTTTCAGCACGTGGCGCGCGCGGGGGAGATGGATGTGCTGCTCTCGCTGGGCTGCGTAATCGCTTTGATCGGTCTAACGGCTGTTGAGGAACGCCGTCTTGCGGGATGGTACGGATTCTGGGGCGGATTCGCGATCGCCCTGATGACCAAAGGCGCGGCGAGCGTAGTGTTGCTGCTGACGCTTATCGCGGTGATCGTGCTGCAGCGCTGGCTCGGGGATCGCTTCGGCACGGCCTGGTGGCTGGGGTTGACGGGTTTTCTGGTGATAGTGGTTCCGTGGCATCTACTGATGGGGCTCGCGTTCGGGCGGCGCTTCCTGGCCGAGTATCTGGGGCTGCATGTCATCACCCGAGCGGTAAGCCAGATGGAGGGACACCACACCCACGCCTGGTACTACCTGGGAGTGCTGCTGGTGTCGGCTGCGCCTTTCGTTCTGTTGTTTCCGGCAGCAATTGCGAACGCTCTCCGGCAGCGCGAGCTGCGGCTTTGGGCAGTGTTTGCGCTGGTGGTGGTTGGGTTCTTCTCCGTGATTCAGACGCGGCTGCCGCACTATATTGCCCCGGCGTATCCGGCTCTGGCGGTCCTGACAGCCGTGTGGATCGCAGGCTGGCTGAGGCCCAGGGTTCTGGCCGGACGATCGAAGAAATTCTGGCTGACACTGGCTGTCGGGACGGCTGCGGTATGCGTCTTCGGAGTGCTGGCGACAGCTCCGGGGCGCAGGCAGCTCCGTACTGCGAAGCTCGACGACGGCACCGTGCTCCCGGACAGCAAAGAGTCAGAGATGCTGCTGAAGAGCGTCTTCGAGGCCAGGCATGAAGCGCCAGGAACGATAGGGCCCGGGAGTTACCGGGGACCGCTGCTCTACTGGCGCGAGGGGCGGATTCAGTCCATCGCCTCCAGCATCTTTTACGCCGGGCGGACGGTCCAGCAGGTGCGCTTGCAGCCAGTCCCGGCCAGCACGCTCAAGAACAGATATTCGGAGAATGCCGTACCCCTGGCCGAAGCCCTGACCACCGACCCACAGATGATCCTGCTCGACACAAAGTTGTTGAAGGGTCTGCCCGATGGCATCATCTACCGCAGGCTGAAGGCTGGTCCGACGATGGAAGTCGGCGTTATCGCACGGATTCGGTGAGTGCCGCGTCGCTCTGAGATGTTCGCGTCGCGGACTGAAACAGGAAGACGCCAAAGATCGTGATGAGCGGCTCCAGCGGATGGCGGAAGCGGGCCTCCGCGATGACGAAGTAGTAGGTCAGCGGGATCAACGCGAAGGCCCAGAGGAAGAGTCCCGACGCTGGAATTCGGCGGCGCAGCGCAAGCGCCAGGCCCATCAGGCCAGCAAGACTGGCGAAGGCATAGCTGAAGATGCGGAAACCTTCCTGCGCGATCGGGTTGTCCGTGTGGGGAATGCCAAACCAGAAGAAGTACATCCGTTTGACCGCCAACCCGTAGAACGTGAGCCGATGGGTGCGGATGTACTCATTAGCCAAAGCTCCGCGCTGCATCACGTAAGCATGCTCACCCAGCGCTTTGTAGCGGAGATACTCCGGCGCATGGTCATAGACCGGAACAGTCGGTCCCCAGGAGAATCCGTTGTTGCCTTCCAGCAAGGAGGAGTACAACTCGGCCCCGAAATTACCGCGCATCGGGATAAAGGCGTGGAAGACCGACCAGTTGCGTGCCATCCAGGGAGCAATGCAGGCGAGGAACAGCAGGCCCGCGAGGATCGCTTTCGGCAGAGTGATCAGGATGCGGCCTTTGCCTACTCCGAGCAGCATCCAGACCCCGCAAATCGGCAGGAACAGGAGCAGCGTCGCATTCGAGAGCGCGATGATTCCCCAGAGGAGACCGAAGGCCACCCAACGCTCCGTCGTCTGCCTGATCCTGCCCTCCTGCGGCTCTTCGCCGATGCCGCGTGCTCGAAGCGCGATTACCAGTACCCACGAGAAGAGGCAGGCAGTGATGGACATATCCCACAGCCAGCGCACCGCGTACTGCAAAGCCCCCGGGTAGACCGCCCAGATCCATGCGGACCACAGGGCGATGGACCGGCCGCGCTGCTGCACTCCGAAACATCGCGTGGCGATCTCGTAGATCGCGGGAGCAATTGCAGCCGAAAAGACGCAGCTCACAGCCAGCGCAACCCAGGCCGAGGCCGCGGTATAGATGCCGAACACCCTGAAGATTCCTGCCAGCAGCAGCGGATAGACCGGCGGCACCCAGGACGTGGGGCCGGAGTGGCCGGCGAAGGGATCGGCATAGCCGTAGCCCGTTACCAGCGCCCGGGCGATCCGCCCCGCCTCCCATCCGAAGCCGAAGTGGTCCTGCGCGACCCGCACGTGGAAGGTGTGGGCCAGCGTCATGTACAGGATGCGGACCGCCAGAGCGACCCAGAAGATGCGAATCGGAGCCCGGAAAGGGCGTGCAACGCCGGGCGAGTTGGGAGTTAGGGGTTTCAAACCGTTTTCAGTCTACGTGACGCCGCAGAGAGCCTGTCTCGGCAGGAATCTCTTGTAGAATTGGGGCTAGAGCTTTGATTTCAGCCCTTTGATTTCAGCCAGCTTCCGATCTCGATTGGGAGCTGTAATTGTCCGTTGACCCTGAACCGGGAACACGGTACACTCTTTAAGTTTGGCGATGCAGCCGGTCCGCCCAGTAATTGGGCCCGGAGGCAGGGCTGGCTGGGTTGAGTGAGCGGCTGAAAGAAAGCTTGCGAATTGAACCGGCCGGTTGGATGCAGAACCTCTGTATACGCCCCCCATGCAGCACAATCTTAGAAGGAAGCGTTCGCGCCAACTGTGTCTGGGTTGAGTAGCGCGCTTGAGGTTTTAGCAATGTACGCAGTTATCCGCACAGGTGGTAAGCAGTACCGGGTCGCACCGGGCGACAAGTTGAAGATTGAGACCACGGCGCACGAGAACGGCGCAGTCGAGTTCTCCGATATCGTTGCCTTCAGCGGCGAAGAGGGCAAGTTCGAGCAGGAGCTCACCGGCGCCAAGGTTCTGGCATCGGTCGTCGGCGAAGGCCGCGGCGATAAGATCCTGGTCTTCAAGCTGAAGCGCAAGAAGCAGTACAAGAAGATGCAGGGCCACCGTCAGAACTACGTTGAAGTCAAGATCAACGAGATTCTGGTTGGCGGCAAGAGCTTCAAAGCATAAGAAAGCTTCTCACTAGAAGGTCTTTAGTTTTGTCGTTCTGCTACGGCAGAGTTTAGATTCAGATATTCAGAGCGCTGGGCCCATGGGCGGCGCGAAAGAGGCAATCGAATGGCACATAAAAAAGGTTTAGGTTCTTCCAAGAACGGCCGCGACTCAAATGCTCAGCGGCTGGGTGTGAAGGTATTCGGCGGACAGGCGATCCTCGGCGGCGGCATCATCGTGCGGCAGCGTGGAACACCCTTGAAGCCCGGCGCGAACGTCGGCCGTGGCAAGGACGATACCCTCTTCGCGAAGGTCAGCGGCGTGGTTCAGTTCCAGAATCGTGGCCAGCGTGGCCGCTTCGTGAACGTCGAGCCGGCAGAAGTAATGGCCGTAGCAATCTAGTTTTCTGTTTTTGGCAAAGGCCCTGCTTCGGCAGGGCTTTTGTGCGTTTGCTGTTCTCGAAGTCAAAGAGCAACATATCAAAAACAAAGCGGCGTGCGTTCCATCCGAAGTATCTCGGAAGGAGCGCACGCCGCAGTTATGTTTGCTTGCTGCAGTTAGAACAGGAACTTGCCGCTGATCTGAAGCTGCCGTGAGGAGCCGCCGTCGCTGGTGGCGAAGCGGGTTGAGGTGATCTGGCCGAAGCTGGAGGAGGTCGTGTTACCGGTCGGCTGGCCAAAGTTCGGGTGGTTGAGGATGTCGAAGGCATCGATCCGCAGCTTGAAGGTCAGACTCTCGAAGATCTTGGTCTCCTTCTGCGCTGAAAGGTCGATGTCAGCGAAGCCGGGTCCAAAGATCTTGTTGCGGGACATGTTGCCCAGGCTGTTCGTGGTGTTCTGGAAGCTGCAGTTGGGAGGCAGCAGCGTCGCAGAGCATACGCTCGACTGGATGAAGCTGAGGTTGGTGATGTTGGTCTGGATCTTCTGGGTCACGATCGGTCCGACCAGGTTAGGACGGATAACGCCGGAGACACCGGTGAAGGTCGAGGTGTTGGTAAGGTTGACGGGGTTGCCGGTCTGGTACTGGACGATGGTGGAGAGGCTATAGCCTTCCGTCAGCCGGTGACCCTTGAACGGCAGGGTGTAGATGGCATTGGCTGCGTAGTGGTGGCGGGTGTCGAAGTCCGATGGCCCCCAGTTGTTGCCGGGGTTATAGCTGTCCTGCAGCGTGTAGCCGCCCTGTGATCCCAGCGAACTGGTATCGAGCGACTTGGACCAGTTGTAGTTCATGTTGAAGGAGAGACCGTTCGAGAAGCTCTTGGTCGCAACCAGCCAGAGCGCGTTGTAGCTCGAAGAGCTGACGCTGTTCGCCTGGCTGATGTTGACGTTAGTCGCTGCATTGGCAGAGATCGGACTGGTGGCCGAGAGTTTCAGGTACGGACGAACTCCGTTGATGGGCTGGTTCTGGTTGGTGCGGACGCGCAGGTGGCGACCGACCGAGCCATAGTAGCCAGCCGACACGACGACTCGGCCCGGCAGCTCATGCTGGAGGTTCAGATTGAAGGTCTGGGTGTAGGCGTTCTTGAAGTTGGGGTTCACCGAATTGATCGCGATGCCGGAAGCCGCCGCCGAGCTGTAGAGGCTGGAGACCGGGATTGGCGCCGCTGCGTTGCTATAAGTGACCGAGGTGCTGAACGGCGGGTTGGAAGCGAGGCCGGTTACAACACCAGAGACCGGCTGATCGGCCATGTAGCCGTAGCCGCCGCGGATGACAGTTTTGGCAGTGCCAAAGATGTCATAGGCGAAGCCCAGGCGCGGCTCGTAGTTGTAGTTCTGCTTATAGACGCTGCCAATGCCGTTGGTGCCGGTACGAATGAGCGAGAGTGTGCCGGGATCGAAGATGACCAGGCGGTTCGCGCCTTCCGTCGGAGTACCGTTCCACTCAAAGCGCAGGCCGTACTCCAGGGTGAGGCGAGGTGTGATCTTGAAGTTGTCCTGCAGGAAGAGTCCGGCAGCATTGACATACACACGGCTGGAGATCTGCACCGGCTGAATATTGAAACCTGTTGCGAGATCGTTGGCGAAGTTCTGCGATCCGGTCTGCGCCGGGGTGGTTCCGCTTGCCGTGCTGTTGCCGTACGTCAGGGTACCAGTATCGCTATTGAAGCTGGCACCGAGGAAACGGCGGAACTCGCCGCCGAACTTGATGCTGTGCTTGCCCTTGAGCCAGGTCACTGCATCCGAGAAGACGCCGTACGTATCGGCACGACCCTGGGGAAACGTAGCAGGCCCGCCGAAGGTAAGGCTGAGATCGGAGATAGTCGTTTGGGGAAGACCGATGTTGCCGTTGACGCCTACGCCGAGCCCAAAGCTGGCGGGATTGACCAACGTATTGGGATTGAAAGCGATAGTAATGCGGTTGGCACCGAGGCGCGCCTCATTGACGATGTTTGGGCTGAAGATGTGCGTCTCGTTGAGGGTAATGATCTGGCGATGGGCGTTGCGATGATCGCCAAAGCCGGGAACGGTGTCACCTTGCAGAGCAGGCTCTGTACGAACGTCGGACTGGTACGCATAGAAGCCATGCAGCGAGTCCTGCTGGCGGAACTGGTGCAGGACGTCAACGGTGTACTGGTCGATCGAGACGGGACCCGGAGTGAAGGCCACATAGTTCGCACCGCTGTTGGCGACCGGGATGACGGCCAGCAGAGCCTTTGCCGTCGGCTTGCCGGTCGCATTGATGGCCGCGCGCTGCGTATCGGTGAAGACATTGCTATTCTGCAGGACGCCCTGGTGCTGACGCAGCCCCTCGTAGCTTCCGAAGAAGAAGGTCTTGTTCCGCCAGATCGGACCGCCAAATGCAGCGCCGAAGTTGTTGCGCTTGAGAGGTGCTTTCTTGCCAGGGAGACCGACGATCGGCACGCCGCCAATGCTGTTGCGGTTGAAGTAATTGCGAGCGTCGAGCGCATCGTTGCGGAAGTAGTCGAACGCTTCGCCGTGAAACTTGTTCGTACCGGAGCGAGTGCTGACGTTGACGATAGAGCCAGAGCTGCGGCCGTACTCCGCCGAGAAGGTCGAGTTGTCGATCTTGAACTCAGACGTCGTATTCACCGAGGGCTGGAAGGTGATCTGGTTCTGGCTCATGTCGTTCAGGTTGATGCCGTTGATCTGGAAGTTGACTGAGTCTTCGCGGTTGCCGGCGGTGATGAAGGAGTTGGCTCCGAGACCGCGGCTGGCGCCGGTGAGGCTGCCTGCCGTGGGCGCAACCACGCCGCCCGGCGTAAGTACGGTGAGGTCGAGGAAGTGGCGTCCGTTGAGTGGAATCTCCTGCACGGTGGTGCGGTCGATGACCTGGCCGACGGTCATGGTCTGGGTTTCGATCTGGGCCGAGCCGGAACCGCTTTCCACCTGGATGGTTTCACCGGCCGAGGTCAGGGCGAGGCTTACATTCATGGCGGCGCGCTGATCGACAGCGAGAGTGAGCTTCTGCACGGTGTAGTTGCTGAAGCCGGTCGCTGTGACCTGTAGGGAGTAGTCACCCGGCTGCAGCGACGGGACAGCGTAGATTCCGGAACCATCGGTGACGACTTCGCGATCGCTGGCGGTAGCGAGCGAGTGAATCTTGACCTCTGCGCCCGCGACGACAGCGCCAGTGGGATCGGTAACGACACCCGACAATGTGGCGGTCGACTGGGCCCATGCGCCAGCCGTACAAACGGCCAGCAAGGGAGCGAGAAGGGATAACGGACGTAGCTGTTTCACGGTGATGCCTCCAAAAGGTATGGCTTTATGTTTTTTTTCGGACGAGAAAGGAGTCCGGGAGATGTTGCTGCGAGCGTTGACCTGCCCGGCTGCGACTCAGTTGTTCGTGTGCTATCAGAATACGACCCGAGCGGAGGAAGTTGTCGTACCTCTGTGGCGCTTTTTTAATGCTTCATGAATAGACTAAATTTTGACAGATAATTTTCGATGCTGCCAACGATACGAAGTGCTCGTATCCATTCAACAATCCGTATTTATACGGATGCAGCCATACTTAGCCAGCCTGTAGCACCGACTCCACCACCGGTTTTCCCTTGTCGTTCCAGGCAAGCGTTGCACCAGGAACATGGTGATCGTGTGTAAAGAGGACCAACCATTTCTCCGCGATAGCGCGCTGGTAAAAACGCTTGCGCTGCTCAATACACGTCAACGGATCGAGGTCGTAGCCCATCACCCAGGTGGGGTCGAGATGCGCGGCGGTCGGGATCAGATCCGAGATATAGCAAGCATGCTGGGCAGCTCCTGCATGGGAGCGGGACTCGATGTGGATGCCCAGGGTCTGTGCTGTGTGACCCGGAAAGAGTTCGACAGAGATGCCCGGGACGATCTGCGGATTCGAGCGGATGCCTTCGGTCGTAAGCAGCGTCATCTGGCCGGAGACAATCAGCGGATCGTAGTTGGGGGAGAGGTAACTGACGCGGTCGCGATCCAGTTGGAGATGGCCATGCGCTACCTCTCCTGCGTGGGCGAAGTAGCGCGCGTTGGGGAACGTCGGAGTGACAGACCCATCCGGATGCAGGGTCGTGTTCCAGCCGCAGTGGTCGAAGTGGAGATGGCTGTTGATCACCACGTCGATCTCTTCCGGACGAACTCCCGCAGCTCGGAGCGAGGTTGGCAACAACTCCTGATTGCCATGAATCTGCTTCATCTTGCCGGACTGCTTATTGCCGATACCGGTTTCGATGAGCACAGTGTGCCTCCCGGTGCGTACGACGACGGAGTTCAGACCCAGCAGAATGCGGTTCTGCTCGTCTGCCGGGGCGCGCTTCTGCCAGAGCGTCTTCGGCACAACGCCAAACATGGCTCCGCCGTCCAGCAGATATGTGCCGTCGGTGCAGACGGTGAGTTCGAAGTCGCCCAGCGTGGTGCGGGCGCGGACCAGATCTGCCGTCGTGGCGTTCGTCGCGGGGTGCGGAAGTTCCATCGTGACCTCTCCGCTCCTAGCTTAGCGGAGAGACCCGCTCAGCGAAGACCGAGATACACGATGAACGCCTGCAAAATCCGACGCCCGACGTTCGCCACAAACACGAAGCCCGAACTAGGCTTGCGCGGCGGCCGCGACCATCTCCGCGCTGACGGAGCTGATATCCGCATTCGTCGCCGAAGCGATCAGTCCCACGGTCGTGGAGGATGCAGCGGTGATGCCGCCATCCGTTACGGGACGCTTGGCCTGGAAGCACTGCCGACACAGGACTGGACGGCCCTGGGTTGGCTTGAAGGGAACGGTCGTCTCGATGCCGCACTCCGAGCACTCGGTCCGAGTCTCAGTGCGGGAGAGTCCCGCTGCTGCAGGGCCACTACCGGCTTGCACACCGACTCCCGAACGCTTGGACTTGCAGGGCTTGCAGCGCTTGGGGTCGTTCTTGAATTGTTTGTCGAAGAAAAAGAGTTGTTCGCCGGCAGTGAAGATGAATTCTCCACCACAATCTGCACACGTCAAAAGTCTATCTACGAATTCCATGGCCGCTTCTCCCAGTCGTGCTGGCGGTGTAGGGGCAGAGCGCTGCGGGCAGTGGAACTGAAGCCGCGAAGCGGTCCAACCTTACTTTTGATTTCTGAAGCTCTGCGTAGGGGGCCCGGTCGCACGAGTCGACGCTTACTTTTACCGGAGCAGGTCGTCGCGCTGGGGAGAGGGCGGGCGTACCATGTGCTGCCGGGACCAGGAAGAACAGCGGGAGTCTATTCCCTGGTAGTTCGGGTGGCCGCCTCCGTCCAGGCTCCAATGGAACAAGGAGAGAGGACGGCCACCTTCGGGTTATAGAACTGGATGAATCCAGCTCCAGGTTGCTGCTTGAAGACCTGTGTCGGGAGGATACTACGCCGCTCCCAAACCAAATTGCAAAGAAATTAGTCCTGCTCTTTGCGAATCTTCTTGCGATTGCGCTTCCGCGCCAACGCTTCCTTCACACGCTTCTTTTCACCTGGCTTCAGGTAGAAAGAGTGACGCTTGACTTCCTTGATAATGTCTTCGGTCTGCACTTTGCGCTTGAAGCGCCGCAGGGCATTTTCAAGGGGTTCACCCTCTTGAACTCGAATCTCTGCCAAAAAAAATACACCTCCAACCAGTCCTTGCATGGACCTCTTTAGAATAACGCTGTTTCGAAGGATAAGCGATATAAAATCGCCGAAATTCATGGTAATTCCAAGAATGGGCAGCGAGTTGCTTAACCTTGGAAGAAATTACCCGATCGTCCAATCAATAGCCTCAGGAGACTTCCCAGGCGAAATGCCGACTTTAGGCGATAGATCGTTAGAAGGGCTGAAGCAAGAACGCGGAGCGTAGAATCGGCAGCAGGATGCGGGAGAAAAGGATGATTCGGTCGTATCAGGGAAAGCTGCCGGTGATCGCAGACGGATGCTATGTCGATGTTTCGGCACAGATTATCGGAGACGTGGAACTCGGCCCCCAAGCCAGCGTATGGATGAACGCCGTCCTCCGGGGCGACGTCAACTCCATCCGAATCGGCGCTAAAAGCAACGTCCAGGATTGCGCCGTGCTGCACGGAATGCGCCACCTCTACCCGGTGATCGTAGGGGAGATGGTGACGATCGGCCACAACGCCACCGTCCACGGCTGCGTCCTGGAAGACACGGTTCTGGTCGGGATCGGCGCGACCATCCTGAACAATGCGCGCATCGGCGAAGGCTCGATCATCGCTGCAGGTGCCGTAATCCCGGAACAAACGATCATCCCGCCCAACTCCCTCGTCACCGGCATCCCCGGAAAGATCCGCCGAACCCTCGGCGACGCCGACCGCGCCCTGATCCTGAAGTACGCCCAGAACTACCTCGACTACACGGCTATCTATCTGAAGGAGACCGGAGAGTAAGTAGCGTCCGAGGATTCCGTGTGAACTGGGGCGTCAGCGACCTAGGGCAGATGCATCCTTTTCGCTACACTGGAAGAGATGGCAACTTTGAAAGCAGTACGAGGCACGCGCGACCTGCTGCCTCCGGAAACAGAACTTTGGAACCGTGTCGAAGCTACGGCGCGGGCAGTCTTTGCGCGTTATGGGTTCGGCGAGATTCGCACCCCGCTGTTTGAGGCGACGGAGCTCTTCGCCCGCGGCGTCGGCGAAGAGACTGACATCGTCTCCAAGGAGATGTACACCTGGGACGATCGCGCCCGAGCCGCCAGCGAGAAGCCCCAGAGCTTGACCCTCCGTCCGGAAAACACCGCCGGCGTCGTCCGCTCCTATATCGAGCACAAGATGGACGAGTCCGGGCTGCTGCAGAAGCTCTTCTATATCGGGCCGCAGTTTCGGCGGGAGCGTCCACAGCGTGGGCGCTACCGGCAGTTCTGGCAGATTGGCGCGGAGGTCCTCGGCCCCGCGTGGTCCGGCTCCGACAGCGCCGTTCGCGATGCCGAAGTGCTGGAGATGCTCGCCACCCTGCTGAACGAACTGGGCGTCAAGGGCTGGAGGCTGGCACTGAACTCCGTTGGCTCCTCCACGGATCGCCCTCGCTACATCGCCGCATTGCGCACCGCCCTGGAGCCAGTGAAAGCCCAGATGTGCGAGGACAATCAACGCCGCGCTGAGACTAATCCGTTACGGGTGCTCGATTCCAAGGATCCGAACGACCAGGACATCATCAACGCCCTGCCCAAGATCGCCGACTACCTCGACGACGCCTCGCGCGATCACTTCGAGCAGGTAAAAGCTTCGCTCGACGCCTGCGGTGTCCCCTATGTCGTCGATCCGCGACTGGTGCGCGGGCTGGACTACTACACCCGCACCACCTTTGAATTCACTGTTCCCGACGGCTCCGGCCTGGGCACCCAGAACGCTCTGCTTGGCGGCGGACGCTATGACGGCCTCAGCGAGATGCTGGGCGGCCCCAAGGCTCCCGGCATCGGCTTCGCCATCGGCGAAGACCGCCTGATCCTGACCCTACAGGCCCAGGCCGCGGAAGCCGTTACGAAGAAACTCGACGCCTTCATCGCTCCCATGGGTATCGGCCAGAACCCTGCTGCGCTGCTGCTGGCGAAGGAACTTCGCGCCGCCGGACTGACGGTTGAAGTCGGCGACGGCACATTCCGGCTCCGCAAATCTTTTGAAGCAGCCGACAAACTGGCACACCGTATGGTCATCGTCGGCGAGGACGAGGTGTCCTCCGGAGTCTTTACCGTCAAGTATTTCGAAGCCGGGGAGCAGGTGAAGGTGCCGCGAAGCGAGCTGATAAACGTCCTAAAGTCATACAGTATTGCTATGCAATACCGCGCTGAGGCCAATCGTACTGGATATGCTTCGGACGGGTTGATGGCAGACAGGCGTGATGAGGTTGCAAAGGAAGCACTTGAGAATGCCGTAAGTCTTGCCCAGCAAGTACTTTCAAAATCAGAAAAGCATAGCTGATGTGCGGGCGGATCAATCCCAAATTATTAAAGGGGACGACGAACTTCGCCTCCTCGATGAAATCGATCAATATGAGTCGTTCACGATCTCATATGCAGCGAGGCAATCCGTTGTTTAGCGCCTGATACCGGAACTTCGTACAATAGGGATATCGTGATACTCGACTTTTTAGGCAGTTTGCAGCGGACGCATATGTGTGGAGATCTCCGGGTGGAAGACGCCGGAGAGGATGTTGTGCTGATGGGTTGGGTCAACCGGCGGCGCGACCATGGCAATTTGATCTTTCTCGACGTGCGCGACCGCAATGGTCTGACGCAGGTGGTGCTGGATAAAGAGATCAGCAGCGAGGCCCACGCCAAGGCCGAGGCCGCACGCTCCGAGTACGTCGTCGCCGTGAAGGGCACTGTGCGTAAGCGCGGCGAAGGCCTCGGCAACCCCAACATGGCCACCGGCGACATCGAAGTGGTGGCGAAGGAATTGCTGCTGCTCAACGAGGCGAAGACGCCTCCCTTCTCTCCCGCCGAAGACGCCATCGCCAACGAAGAAGTACGGCTGAAGTATCGCTACCTCGACCTGCGCCGCGTCGAGATGCAGAAGAACTTCCGCATGCGTCACGAGGTCACGCGCGCCATCCGTAACTATCTTTCGGACCAGGGTTTCCTCGAGATCGAAACACCGTTCATGACGCGCTCCACACCGGAAGGCGCACGCGACTACCTCGTCCCCAGCCGCGTTCACGCCGGCCATTTTTACGCGCTGCCGCAGTCGCCGCAGATCTTCAAGCAGATCCTGATGATCTCGGGCTTCGACAAATACTTCCAGGTCGCACGCTGCTTCCGTGACGAAGATCTCCGCGCCGACCGCCAGCCGGAGTTTACCCAGATCGACCTCGAAATGACCTTCCCGACCCAGGACGAGGTCTTCCGTGTCGCTGAAGGTTTTCTCAAGGCAGCATTTGAAACCACCGGAGTTACACTTTCAGCTCCGTTCGTTCGCATGACCTACGACGAAGCAATTCTGAACTATGGCATCGACAAGCCGGACATGCGTCTACCTGCCATGGTCACCCTCACCAACGAGCTAACCCCGGAACTGCGCGAGTCCCTCAAGATCGAGCCCACACTCGCTGTTCTGGGCTTCGTCATTCCCGATGTCGGCGCTCTCAGCGGAACGCAGAAGCGCGGCCTGGTCGATGAGATTCGCAAGACCTTCGGCGACTCCGGCCTCGACTTCCTCGATGTCGCACGCCTCAAGACGAATGACACGTTCGCCCCGCTGGCCACGGTCATTGAGACGAAGCTGAGCCTCGGTGCATCGGATCTCGCCATCGTCATCACCCCCAAGCTCGGCACGCCCGCCAAATGGAACCACGACGCTCAGTGGATCTACAAGCGCGTCGGAGCGCTCCGCCTGGAGCTTGCCAAAAAGTTCGCCGACAAGCACAAGCGCTTCGAGCAAACCAACACCGCCGCGGATTACAAATTCCTCTGGGTCACCGACTTCCCCATGTACGAGTGGGATGAAGAGACCAAGGTCTGGAACGCAGCGCACCATCCGTTTACCTCGCCGCACGAAGACGACATCAAGTCCGGTGCGCTCTTCAATGATAAGGGTGCCGTTCGCGCTCTCGCTTACGACGTCGTCCTCAATGGCACCGAGCTTGGTTCGGGCTCGATCCGTATCCACAGACAGGACGTGCAGGCAGAGATCTTCCGCTCTCTAGGCATGAGCGATGAAGAGGCCCACGAGCGCTTCGGCTTCTTTCTCGACGCACTCGAGTACGGCACACCGCCGCACGGCGGCATCGCCCTCGGCCTCGACCGCATCGTGATGATCATCGCCGGAGCATCGAGCCTGCGCGAGGTCATCGCCTTCCCCAAGACCGCCAAAGCCATCGACCTGATGGTTGATGCACCGACCCCGGTAAGCGATCAGCAGTTGAAGGAACTCAGCCTCAGAACGGTAGTTCGCAGCTAGAGAGTGGCCATTCATGATTGAGTTGACGCAGGAAGAAATTTGGCAGCAGATTGATTCTGCTGCCTATCTCTTTTTAAATCGCACCTTTGAGCCCAGAGATAATCAATTGACCATCGTATTGAACGAAGCCATCGCCAACGAAGCAAAAAAATCTAGAAGAGAGTTCCCTGGTGGATTAGATCTTGCCGAGTCGACTCCAATCGAATCCACACCAGATTGTCGAATTTTTACGCTAAGTTGGACAAGCTATGTGTCGTACTGCGTCACTGAAGAAATGGTCGGTTCTTGCGGCGATTACGGAAACGAAATTTATACAGGACGACTGTTTCGACGCTATTCAAAATCTAACTTTCTTGACTTCGTTGCCAGAGATACTGGCGCGCATTTTGAAAGCTATCAACACTACAAAATAGCCTGTCAGAATTATGTCATCGACGTAGCAGCGACTATGACTCCGACGCTCCAAATCTCTTCACGTTTAGAGGCAGAGTCGCTCCGTCGCAATTACCTTCAATAGCATCTCGCCAATGAATCGGGTGCGGTTATTTTTCTCGGCCTTTAGTAAGCGCTAGCCTCCGTCAGCTTATCCAGAGCTTCCTGATCGAGCTTCAAATCCACCGCAGCGAACAGGCTCTCCAATTGTTTCGTGCTGGTAGCACTCGCAATGGGAGCTGTAATCGTCGGCTGAGCCAGCAGCCATGCCAACGCAATGCTCGCCTGGGCAGCACCCGTTTGCTGCGCAACCTCATCGAGCGTCTTCAGGATCTTTTCGCCCCGCTCATCGAAGTACTTCGCCACACGAGCCTCACGGTTCGCGCCTTTACTGTCTTCTTTGGTCTTGTACTTCCCCGTCAGAAAACCGCTCGCCAGAGAGAAGTATGGAATCACACCGAGGCCGAACTTCGCTGCCACGCGTGCCAGGCTCGTCTCGTAGTCCTGACGGTCGTAGAGGTTGTACTCGGGCTGCAGGGTGACGTACGGCGGCAGCTTCTTGAGCTCGGAAGTCTCGAGCACCGCAGCCAAACGATCACCCTTGTAATTGGAGGCGCCGATCTGTCGCACCTTTCCCTGGTCGATCAGGATCGCGTAGGCCTCAAGCGTCTCATCAAAGGCTGTATCCGCGTCATCGACATGCGATTGGTACAGATCGATGTGGTCGGTCTGCAAGCGCTTCAACGATGCCTCAACGGCTTCAAGAATGTAGCGCTTGCTCAGCCCTTTCTTGCCGTCGCCCAGGTCCATTCCGACCTTGGTCGCGAGCACGACCTTATCGCGTTTACCGGAGTGCCGGAACCACTCTCCGAGAATCGTCTCCGACTCCCCGCCCTGGTGACCGGGAACCCACTTCGAATAGACGTCCGCTGTATCGATGAAATTAAAGCCGCGATCGACGAAGGCGTCGAGGATCTCAAAGGATCGCTCAGCATCGACCGTCCAGCCGAAGACATTCCCACCAAGCATGAGGGGAACGACCTGAATATCGGAGTTCCCAAGAGTTCTGGTCTGCATGTAGTACCTCTGGGGTATTGGACTATTTCCAGAGGCGCGGGGATGCAAGCTGCTCGAACAATCTAGTTCATCCACTTACGATCGTTCGGATCCTTGCGAGCCTCATCGGGGTCGATATAACGGCCGTCTTGGTCGAAGTGCACCACGCGATTCTGCTTGCGCATGTAGACCTCAAACTTCCGGGCTGCACGCCGGCGTTTCCAACGGTAGTAGCCATTGCGAATTCCGAAGTAGCGTTCCGTGACTCCGAACGCCATGCCCCGGCGCGGAGCGAACTTCACGTACAGAAATCCGCACAAAGCGCCCGAGAGCTGAAGTAGTGCCGTGAAATTATCCGACGACTTCAGCAACACAGCGATGGCGATCAGAATGTAGATCGCGACCATGTACTTCGCCTTCACGCGAAGCACGAACCACAGCAAAAACTCCTGGTCGCCAAAGAGCATCGCGATCGCGATCAGCAGTCCGAAGATGCCTCCATACGGCCCGATAGCGGCGGCTTTGGGATTGAGACCGAAGAGGTGTGTAAACGAAAGCGCCGTTGCCACAACAGCGCCGCCAATGACGGAGCTGAAGTACAGCTCATACATCCAGCGGCTTCCGTAGGAGCCCTCCAGCAGAGAGCCTGTGAACCACAACGTCAGCATCGCAAAAACCGGGCCAAGAATACCGGTCTGCAGGAAGGAATAGGTGACAAGTTGCCAGAGTTCGCCGTGAACGACTGCCCAGGGCTCCAGCATCAGGTGGCCCCCGACGACGGTCTGCAGTGGCTGCGAGATCCAGCCCAACAGGGCAAAGCCGAAGAATGCGGCGACGTTCGCCAGGATAAGACGACGGGTCGCCCCGGCAAAGGGCGGCAGGGACATCGTGATGGAGCCGGTACGAGGCATGGCGACTGCTTTCTATTTCACCACAGCCCGGGATCCAGCGCAGTCATCGACTTGAGGAAGCAGTCTCAGCACTCCGCTGGAAACCAGGCGTTAGAGCGTAAACACGGCTGCTGCGTGCGCTCTACTATTTTTTAGTAGGCGCTCCGCACGGGCGGAGGCACGGCAGGATAGACCGCTGCACTGCGATGACCGGCTGCATCCACCGAGCGCACGCCGAAGATCACGTTGTCTTTAGAGATCGGCAGGCTGACCGTGGTCACCGTCCCGACCGGAATAAAAGTCGTCCAGTCCGGCTGTATCGTATCCCGGTAGACGACCTCGAAGCTGGCGCTGGCGGGCATGCCGGCCGGTTTCTCCCAGCGCAGCGTGGTCCCCGTATCGTAGGGCGGATTCAGGACGACGACATTCTGCGGCTGACCCGGCGCCGAGGCAAGCGTAGCCAGCGCAGCACTGTTCAGCCGGGCGACATTGGCGATGTAGTCAAAGTCGTCGTACTGGATCATGTCGCCGTACTGGATGCCGTTCTCCTCGCGGATATTCTGGTGCTGGTGGTTGAAGTTCTCCTTCCACTCCGTAAACCGCACGGCCGTGAAACCCTCCATCGAGAAGCTGGTATGGTCGCCGCCCCGTCCATATCGATCGCGGCGGAAGATCATCACCGGGCGGAAAGCCGGAACCTGCAGAATCGCGTTGCTGTGAACCTTCCCCGGACCTGGCGACGGAGGGCGATAGCTCCCAGGCTGGAAGTAGCTGCGGCTTACATCCACGATGGCGCGCGCCAGCTCCCTGGCGGCGGAATCGTTCTCCGCGCCAATAGTCTGGATCTGACGTAACTGCTCCAGCGTCGCCGGGCCGGGAACGCCTTCTGAAAACACCCGCACAGCGGACTTGTCTACGCCGGTCGCCCCCGGAGTCGTATCGCCCCCGACGATGTCGTTGTTCAGCACCGCCTCCAACTGCCAACCCTCGGATTTGGCCAGTTTCGCCAAGTGCCGGCTGCCGTTCAACCCCTGCTCCTCGCCCGCCACCGCGACGAAGACAATGGTGCTGGGAAATTTGAGCTTCGACAGCACCCGCGCGCATTCCATCGAAACAGCCGTTCCGCTGGCGTCGTCATTCGCGCCCGGAGCCGCATCGTGCGTGTTGAAGTTGTCCGAATTCCGCGAGTCATAGTGCCCTGTCACCAGGACGCGACGCGCCGACTGAGCCCGGTCCGTCCCCTTCAAAACTGCGTAAACATTGGTCAGCCTGGTCGGCTTCAGGATGCGCGGGGCCGGACCAGTCTGAGGCGGCTCGATAAACTCGTCGCGCTTCACCTCCAGGCAGCCGCCGCAGGCCGCCGAGGTCGCCTTGAACTCCGACTCGATCCAGTCGGCCGCCGCGTTGACGCCGGTACCCGGCTTCAAGTCGGTCTCCATGCTGGAGAGTGTGCTGCGGTTGTTGAAACTCACAAGCTTCGTGATGGTCGCCTGGATGCGTTCCGGTGAAACCTGTTTCAGTACAGCCGCAATGGCGGGGTCCGCCGCCGCCACAGGAATCGGCGCACCGGCAGGCAGTTGGCCCTGCGCAAATGCGGAAACCGTAACCGTCACAAGAAGAAGGGGAGCGGCGAGCCGGAAAAGACAAGCGCGAGGGATGAAATGTGCTTCAATAGTCACGGGAATCTTCCTCTTGTGGAAACTGAACCGCTTTACTAATCGTAAGCTTGACGTACCGCCATGTGGCCGTTAGAAATAGCCATGTGCATGCCGTATCTGGATAGTATAGGTCGGCGCAAATGAAATTATCAGGAGGCTTTGAACATGGCTGTAGTTTGCCCGGAATGCGACAATCCGATTATCGTGGACGCGGACGAGGTAGAAGAAGGCGAGACTGTGCAGTGCGACGAGTGTGGCGCTGATCTCGAGATCGTTTCGGTGGATCCCCTTGAGCTGGCCCTGGTGGACGAGGCCGGTTACGACGACGAAGAGACCGCTCAGCCCGACGAGGAAGACGAGGAGTAGCAGCGCCGGCGGCGACGCCGCTCTGCCCTCCGGTGGACGTATACTGTGAGCATGAAGAGCTTCGATACTTCGGTTCGGTCACTGGCTGGATCGCTACTGATTTTCTCCTGCGGTGTCTCGACGATTCTGGTAGGCGCGGGCCTGATCCCGGTCTTCCAACCCGTCATGGCACAGCAGCGCGGTCCCGTGCAACGGATCGTGCAGGGCAAGGTAACGGACAAGTCCGACGCCGCCGTCAAGGGTGCCGTCGTCTACCTCAAGGACACCCACTCGCTCGCCGTGAAGAGTAGCATCGCCGACGACGAAGGCGCCTACCGCTTCGGCCAGCTCGCTCAGAACGTCGATTACGAGATCTGGGCCGAAAGCAACGGCAAAAAGAGCGGCACCAAGTCCATCAGCTCCTTCGACAACAAGAACCAGTTCTACATCAACCTCAAAGTCGATACCGGTAAATAACGCCATTCCGGCACTTCCATCAGTCCGTGCCGGAAGTGGACGTTTCAAATTCGATTTAAAGAATAACGGGGACCGCTTTGGCGGTCCCCGTCACTCATGCCGATCCACATCTAAAAAGTGAAGCGGAATTTCAGACGAATCGAACGGCCTGCCTGCCAACTGCTGGGTAGGCCATACAGGTTCGAGAGCACGAGCGGACCCTGCGTGGCGTTCGTTGCTGTTTTTGGAGCATTCGCGATCGCCTTCCAGTCGTACCCGCCTTCGAGCAAACCGTAGTTCGGATTATTCGCGGTGCTCCCGTTGGGAAGGATATAGTTAGCGGTTGAGCCTGCTGAAGAATTCACTCTCGAAGAGTAAGTCGTCGCCGCTTTTTGATTGAATAGATTGGTAACATTTGCCTCGAACCCGAGCCGCCAACTCTCGTGTGCATCGCTGACATGATAATCATCAACAAACGAGACATCCGATTGAGTGTACCAAGGACTACGACGCACATACGTGTTGCCGTAGACCCAGTCGCCAGTGGTTGGATTGCGCGTAACGTCTATCCAGTTGCCCCTCCCAACGACGTATACGGGATAACTTCCAGCACTTCCATTAACATCGGCGAAGGTGCTGAGCGGTGTACCTGACGAGGCCTGTTGGAACAATCCGACCGTAGGCTCATTCTTCTTCCATGTGCTCATACGATAGTAGGCGGATCCCTTGAAAGAGTTGGGTCGATCTGTCGCTAGAAGACCATTGGAAGTCTTTCCGCTGGCATCGAATTGCAGATACGGCTCGTCAAAAGCGCGGTTATTATTCGGATTTGCGCGAGCACCACCGGCATCCGCAACGTCCGTGCTCGTTAATCCGCTATAGTTACCGCGAAGTCGGCTATAGGTATAGGCGAACTGCCCAAACCAGTGCCTGCTTGCCACCTTTGTGATGCGAAACTCAACAGCATCGTAATTTCGTTCGCCCTTCGGCTGCAGTTTGCATGTGGGGCATGCCGTCGTAGCTCCGCCAGCGTCCGTACCGAATCCAGGGTTGGCAATAATGAATTCTTCACCGTTTGCGCCGATGAAGCCGACATCTTCGATGATGCGATCAAGCCGACGCCGAGTATAACGGGATTCAAACGCCCAATCGCGGTTGATTTGATAAGCAACTCCACCGACGGCCTCATGTTCACGATATGGTTTCAGATTAGGATCAACGGCAGCTCCTTGAGACGGATCATTCGATGGAATCCGGAAGTCCTGATTCTCAATGAACCTCAATCCTGTTGGAACTGCGCCGCCGGCAAAGTTAGCCCCTACCGCCGCACCACCGGCCGGGCAGTAGTGGCCTGTTGCATCCTTGACTGGCTTAATATTGGCGAAGCTCGCAGTATCCAATGCGTATACACAATCGTGCCAGTAATTGCCCCCGAACGATCCAATGGCAAGATTAAGCTTCATCACATCGTAGAAGACGGCGTAGCTTCCCGATACCTTGAGCTTGCCATTCTGGAGGACATCCCAGGCCGCTCCGAGACGAGGTGCAAATTTATCGGACCACCCGAAATTGATTCCGGAAGGAAACTTGTTGTAGGAAGGAAGGTTCTCTTTCTCGAACCGGACGCCTACGTTCGCTGTGAGCCCCTTACCCATCTGCCAGGAATCCTGAACATAAATACCATGATTGTTACTGCTCGCTGTTCCGGTAATCTCATTGCCATCCCGGATATTGACATAACCCCAGGCACCGCGGCAGGTGGTATTTGTGGTTCCGCTCTTACCGTAGAGAACGACATTCTGCGCCGAGATCGCAGAGCAGTTTGCGGCCCCGAGCGTCGTCTGAGGGGAATAGGTCGTATCGTAACCTAGCCGAACCAGATCGTTGGTAAAGGTTTGGTTTACGTTCTCATAAAGGTGATTCCACTGGTACCCGACTTTCAGATTGTGAGTCCCGAAAAATCCCTTCTTGAAGAAAGCAATGTCCTGGGCAAATGTCGTTCGAGAGTTGGCGTTGTACAAATAGCCCAGGTTGGGACTGATGTTGTAATTACCACTCGACCTGACAGCACTGGCGTTGGCCGTTCCGAGCGAGGGGTCCGTCGGATTGAGAGAACTTGCTGTCGACAAGGCGTTGTTCGCCCATAGATAGCGATCTCCAGCAGGGAGGCCACGGTCTGCATAGTTCTGGTAGAAATTACCAAATCTCGTTGTCGAAATGAGGTTTGACGTGATCGTTATATCCGCACCTGCGGTATAGATCGAATTCGGCGCGACCGATCCGATAGCGCCTTGATAAGAGTCAATCGGGTTAGCAGTCGAAGGGTTGTACTGGCCACTGACGGAGTCAGCACTGGGAAAGGTATTGCCAGTCGTTCGGTCGTAGTTATATTGCCATCCTCCATAGAGGCGGATCTTTTCCGTGACTTTTAGATCGACTCTGGCGCTGGTGAAGTACGTCTGCTCGCTGTAATTGAATTGACGTATCCCAGGACATCCGGAAGAGGCGCAATTGGGATTCGTAAAATTTACCGTCCGCCGCGCAGTCTGGATCAAAGGCGAGGAAGCGAGCCACAGCCAAAGCCGATCCTTCCTCAGATATCCACCTGCCTCGAAACCCGGCTGGAAATATCGAAAATGATCTTTGGTGGGCGTGTAAAACTGCGCTGCATAGTCCGAACGGGGAGATATACCTGCGCAGCTTGCGCTGGTAGTACCAGCGGCGCAGTAGGTACCTAACGGATCAGAACGCAGGTTTACCCCTTGACGGGAAGTGGCAGTGTCGTACTGGGTCAGAGGCGTTATGGGAAAGCTGGAATCCATTGGGTCGCCCTCGTAGTAGGCCCAGACGCTTCCATGCCAGTTATTCCCGCCGCGCTTGCTGATTACGTTGACAACACCCCCAAGAGCGCCTCCGTTTTCCGCTTCGATGCCCCCGGTCTTAATCTGGACTTCCTGCACGAACTCAAACGGCGCATTGGCTACAGATTTACCCGTCACCATGCTCCCGGTCTCCATTCCATTGACAAGGTAGGAATTCTCCGCGGTCGCTCCTCCATCAATTTGATAGCCGCCCTGAAGTGGCTCATTACGCGCGCCGGGAGCGAAGGCGATAGCCGACTGAAAGGAACGTCCACGCGGCGCGTAATCGATCATGTCCTTAGTGACACTGGTCTGATTGCGAGATGACGTCACGTCAATCTGGGGTGTTTCTGCCGTAACCTCCACGATCGTCTTATCCGATCCGACCGAGAGCGTCAGGTCGATCGTTGGCAGCCGGCCTACTCGAATCTCAATACCAGTCCGCTTGAGTTCGCTAAAGCCGGTGGCTGATGCCGTCAAGGTGTAAGAGCCTGGATCCACGTTGGCGAAGCGATAGTATCCGGCGTTGTCAGTCGTTATTGTCTTTGTGCCAATAAGCTTCTCACCGCTTAAAGTAACAATAGCTTTGGCGACGCTTGCGCCGCTCGGATCTTTCACCGAACCTTCAATGCCACCGGTAACTTCTTGGGCTAAAGCAGAGGGAAGGAGGGCAGAAGTCAACAACAATAGGCCGAGGATAGCTGCGAAGTTACGCAGCTTGCGGGAGACTGCATTCATGATGGGACCTCTCGAAAAAATATCGCCATGGCCTGCCTGCTGCCATGGGTGATGCTTTATGTATGCCTGCGGTGCTCGATGGCCCGCAGTGATGGAACACAGTTCAAAACAACATTCACGTGCAGGGAACAAGCGGGAAAATCGCAAGACACAGGGGCTCTACGCTTGCGATGAACACATCCGGCGCTGCTACTGCGAAGTAAATTGTGATGACTGATTGCACACACTATCTTGCGAAAGATGAAAGGTCAACAAAATTTATACGGGCTTTGAAAACTTTTTTTCGTCTGCTGCGTCGTGAGTCGTTCTTTCCCGCGGAACCCGACCGATCTATGCGTCGAAACGATCCCCATGGCTCGGGAGCTGACTCGTCACCAGGATGCGAACGTCTGCTGAGCTCCGGTTCATCGCCTGGTGAGCCTGTCCGGGAGCGATCTCTAGACCCTGGCCCTTATGCAGTACAAAGTCGTGATGCTCGATCTCCAGCGTCAACTCCCCATCCAGAACATAGAAGAACTGCCGAGCCTGCTTATGGAAGTGTCGCGCCTCCGCCGTGCCGGCCGGCATCAACTCTTCGATCACGTTCAAGGCAGCGGTTTGCAGCAGATACCAACCATCACAATCGGTCCCCGCAGGACCGCCCCACTTGTAATGTTCGGCGTCGGCAGTGCTGATAATCCTGGCTGGCATCGGTTCTCCTCAAGGACATTAGTGTCTTACGACACGGCTCAAACTCTGGTTATGCCCACAAAAGCCGGACGGCCATGAATATTGAGTGCATATGTGACCAACAAAAGCACAGTTTAGAGCGGGATATTTCCATGCTTCTTCGCAGGGTTCTTCTCCCGCTTGGTACTGAGCATATCCAGAGCGGCATTGAGTCGGCGACGCGTCTCGCTGGGCCGCACCACTGCATCGATATACCCGCGCTCCGCCGCAACGTAAGGATTCGCAAAGCGCTCACGAAACTCCGCGACCTTCTCGCTTCGCGCCTCGGCCAGGATCTCCAGTTTCTGCTCTTCACTGAGCGAGACCCCTTGCGGCATCCCCCCTTCCGCCCGCCGCAGCACCGTCTCCAACTCGCGCTTGTAGACGATATTCACCGCGCCCTCCGGACCCATCACAGCGATCTCCGCCGTCGGCCACGCGAGGTTCAAATCGGTGCGAAGATGCTTCGAACTCATCACGCAGTAAGCTCCTCCATAGGCCTTGCGCGTGATGACGGTGAGCTTCGGCACCGTCGCCTCCGCGAACGCATAGAGCAGCTTCGCTCCATGCCGGATGATGCCGCCATGTTCTTGCGCGATCCCCGGCATAAAGCCCGGCACATCCTCAAACGTAATCAGCGGAATGTTGAAGGCGTCGCAGAATCGCACGAACCGCGCGGCCTTCACGCTCGCATTGATATCCAGCACGCCAGCGAGATACGCAGGTTGATTCGCCACGATCCCCACCGGCCGCCCATCCATCCGCGCAAAGCCGACGACGATATTCCGAGCAAAATGCTCCTGTACCTGGAACAAATAGCCGACGCCGCTCTCATCCCGATCCACCACCCGCGTGATGACATCCACCATGTCATACGGCTGATTGCTCTCCGCCGGAATAATGCTATCGAGTGCAGCATCTGCGCGCTTCGGATCATCCTGCGTAGCGCGCCGCGGTGGATCGTCCAGATTGTTCGAAGGCAGAAAGCTCAACAACTCCCGCACCATCGCCAGGCACTCCGCATCATCGTGCGCCGTAAAGTGCGCCACGCCGGAGATCTCGTTGTGCGTCGCCGCCCCGCCCAGCGCATCCTTCGTTACATCCTCGTGCGTCACCGTCTTGATAACGTCCGGGCCCGTCACAAACATGTAGCTGGTCTTCTCCGTCATCAGCGTAAAGTCCGTAATCGCCGGAGAATACACCGCCCCCCCCGCACATGGCCCCAGGATCGCCGAGATCTGTGGCACCACTCCGCTCGCCAGCGTATTACGCAGAAAAATATCGGTATAACCCGCCAGCGAAACCACGCCCTCCTGGATTCTCGCGCCACCGGAATCGTTCAGCCCCACGATCGGCGCTCCCACTCGCATCGCCATGTCCATAACTTTGACGATCTTGGCTGCATTCGCCTCCGACAGCGATCCTCCAAACACGGTAAAGTCCTGCGCGAAGCAGAACACGACCCTTCCCTGCACCCGTCCGTAGCCGGTGATGAAACCGTCTCCAGGAACCCGCTGCGCATCCATCCCGAAGTCTGTAGCGCGATGGGTTACAAACTTATCCGTCTCTTCAAACGTCCCCTCATCCAGCAGCAGATCGATACGCTCTCGCGCCGAAAGCTTTCCTGCGGCGCTCTCCCGGGCACGCCGCTCCGACCCGCCCCCTTCTTCGGCGATAGCATGGCGAGCGGCGAGTTCAGCCAGTTTGCCCTGGCGCAGCGGTTCAGTACCAATCTGAGACTTGGGAGATTCGACCATCTTCGGAGGCGTCATAAGACAGCGATTCTATCAATCCAGCTCGCCACCGAGTGATTGCCCAACAAAGAGTGCAGCCCCGCAAAAGCAAACAAAGGGCGAATATAATAGTCACAAGCCCGATGCCGCCTCCCGCCCAACCCGACCGTTTCGGCTTCCTGCACATAGACCTCAACAGCTTCTTCGCGTCCGTGGAGCAGCAGCTCCATCCCGAGTATCGCGGCCGCCCTCTCGCCGTCGTCCCCACCATGGCCGATACCACCTGCTGCATCGCAGCCAGCTATGAGGCCAAGACCCTCCACATCAAGACCGGCACCCAGGTCGGCGAAGCCAAGCGGCTCTGCCCGGACATCATCCTCATCGAAGGTAGCCACACCGAGTACGCGAAGTATTCCAAGCGCATCGCAGAGGCCGTCGAGCTCATCTGCCCCGTCTCCCACACTCCCTCCATCGACGAGATGGTCTGCGAGTTGATGGGCCGCGAGCAGGAACCGCCACGCGCCCGCAAGATCGCCCTCGAGGTCAAGCAGTCCATCTACACCCACGTCGGCGAAGCGCTGCGCTGCTCCATCGGCATGGCACCCAACCGCTACCTCGCCAAAATCGCCAGCGACATGCAGAAGCCCGACGGGCTCATCGGACTGCTTCCCTCACAGCTTCCACGCGCCATCGCGCACCTTGAACTCCGCGACCTCCCCGGCGTCGGAGCCAGGACTGAGGTCCGCCTCAACGCCAAGGGCATCACCACCATGGAGCAGCTCCTCGCCCTCGACCGCACCGGCATGCATCAGCTTTGGGACTCCGTCTGGGGCGATCGTCTGTATCACTGGCTGCGCGGCGCGGATACCGGCGACGACGGCGCACCCATCCCTTCCGACATCCAGAAGTCGCTCGGCCACTCCCACGTCCTCGCACCCGAACATCGTTCCGAGGCCGGCTCCTGGGCCGTCGCGCACAAGCTACTCCACAAGGCTTCCATGCGCCTCCGCATGGAGAAGTTCTACACCGCCTCCCTCGCCGTCACCATCCGCTACCAGCTCACCAAAGAGCAGGCTGAGGCACGCTCCGAACACGGAAAGGTAAAACGCCACTTCTCCGGCATCAAGAACTCCGGTTGGGCCATGGAGGCACGCTTCCGCGACTGCCAGGATACCCTCACCCTGCTCGACGTCCTCCGCTCCCTCTGGGCCAAACGCCCCCAGGGCTCCGAGTTCCAGAGGCCCTTCTTCGTCGGCGTCACCCTCCGCAACCTCATCCCCGAGGACGAGCACCAGGCCGAACTCTTCGCCGACCCCAACAACCGCGCCCAGCTCTCCACCACCATGGACAAGCTCAACCTCAAGTACGGCCACACCACCCTGCACTTCGCCGGCATGCTCCCCGCAAGAGACTCCGCCCCAACACGCATCGCCTTCACGCAGATCCCGGTGCAGTACGGCGTCGATTACATGTAGACAGCCTGTAACGCAACTCTTTAGAGTCGTCTCGTTCTTACTGGACAGCGACCGTAAAATGCCCGTCATTCTTGAGCGAAGCGAAGAACCCCTGTATTTCGTCTTTGCCATTGCACTTGCTGTTGTTTTTGCTCTACACCAACCGTCAAACGGGTATAGCTCACATCAAGTATCAAAAAGCGCATGGGTTCAGATGCAATCCTTTGAAATCCATCAGAGGACACCCTGCGCCTTCGCAAAACTGTGCGTCTGTAGCACGATTCGCGCCACCATCTCGCAATCTGGATCGACGGCGGGATTGAGAGGCACGAATACCACAGTTCCTTCTCGCCGCGAGAGCACGTTGCTTATGACTAGCATCCGCATCATCCACACCGCTGCGCCAATCTGCTGACAATCCAGACCAAGCCAGCCTACATACCCATGTTGCGAGGCCCTAAGCCCGGTCTCTTGATGAATGAATTCGGCAACGTTGCCGGAGAGAGTTAGATGCGCACCGGCGGGCAGGTCATGACCGGAGAACTCCGGCTGGAGCAACGGCGACTCCGTCTCCATCTCTCTCAATACGCGTGCAATCGCCTGCTGCTGGTCATGGGAGGTGTGTTCGAGCCAGTAATGACAGGTCTTAGCTACCGCAGTCACAACGTTCTTGATCTCCTTCTCCACCCGGTAACCAGGCCCCGCGGGGAGATAGAGCGCCAGACCGTTGAAGCTGGCAGAGACGTTCTCCATCACGATGGCACGCGCAAGCCATCCCGCCATCGCCGCACTGGTACAGTACATCAGCACCCATCCTGCGAACTGAGAAGGCTCTGCATGGAGGCCGGTGACCAAACGTATGCCACGGCAAATCTCGTCGACGATCTCTCGATAGCGATCGCCCTGCCTATCGATCTTTTCTTTGGAACCGGGCTCAAGCAGCGTCCCTTTATGCGGCGGGCCGCCCGCCATCGCAAGGTCACAAAACGATCCCCAGATCTCGTTCCATGCCACCTTGCCGTCAAGTCCATACTTCAGGCCCGCTGAGCCCATCGACACAGGCTGCACGTCCTCGTAGCAGTCCTGATACTGCGCAGGAAGCATCGTCCTGAGCCGCGCCTCTAGTTGCTCGAACTCTCTACCTTCGTGTGGATTCGTCATGCTTCCTCACCTCATATCTTAGCGGCGAGTCAACATGCGCATGTTCATGAGCAAGCCTCAATACAAAACCGACGGCAGCCACGCCCCGGCTGGCTGGTTATAGAGCCCCATGCTCATCAACGTCATCGGCTGTACCACACGCAGGCCATTCGCCAGGCACCAGCGGAGCAGCGCGGTATTCCGGCTCGGCACGAGAATGCCAGGACCGCCAAAGGACTCCGCCGACGCGATCAGCGCCTGCAGGTCGATGTTAGTCTCCGCCGTCGCATGGCCGAAAAGGGCAAGGTGATTGGTGTAGCCCGTAATGCGTCCTCCGCGTTCGACCACCCGCGCAGTACCCTGCTCGATCGCAGCCCGCATCTCGCCAGTCCGATCGAATCCATGCACCTGCAGCGATAGCGTACGACACGCGTCCAAATCCTCCGCCTCTGCTGCTCGCACCTCGCATCCGGCGACATTCCGTTGCAACGTGCGGCCTTGCAAACAGGCCAGCGGCTCCTGGATATCGAACCCCAGGCTCGCATAAAGCGAGAGCGACCGAGTGTGGAACGCAGCCTGCACTAACCGCACCCCGGCGGCGCCTTTTTTATGCGCCCGCTCCAATACAGCCAGCATCAGCGTGCGGCCAAGACCGCGGTTCTGGACCTTCGGATCGACCGTAATCGGCCCCACCCCCGAGATAATCGAGCGCTCGTCCAGGCAGTTGCTGCCCATGATCCGGCCCTCCATCTCAGCCACCACGCAGTAGAAGTCCGGGCTTGAAAACATCATTGATACCACACCCGTCGCAGCCTCCACGTTCGGAAAATCGCACTCGAACCCATGCTGCTGATTGATGGCGAAGAAGGCGTCGTAACAGATCTGTCCGCACTCCGGCGCATCCTCGGGCCGCGCGACACGCAAAGTAATCTCCGGTTTCTGTCCAGACGACATAAACACCTCGTAGTGAATTTCCGAGAATTATAAAACCGGAGCCAGCGACACCATCCTGATCGGAACACAGGCGGCAGCAACCTCGCTCCAAACTTCAAACTCCGCCCTAATCCCCAAACACTACCCGCGTACAATCAGGAGCCATGAGCCTATCCCGAGCCGCGCACCGCATCGCCCTCGTCGCAGCAGCACTTTCTGTCACCCTCGCCGCTGCTCCGCTCCTCGCCGCAACCCCGGCAGAGCAAGCCGTCCTCGCGCCCATCCAGGCTTTCTTTGATGGCATGGCTGCGCGCGACGCCGCTGCCATCAAAGCGGTGAGCCTCCCCGGCGGAACCCTTATCTCATTCCGCGACGGCAAGCCCACCCAGTCAACTCTCGACGCCTTCGCCGAGCGCATCGGAAAACCCGCACCCACCCGCATCGAAGAGCGCATCCACAATCCGCTCGTCCACATCGACAACGAACTCGCCGTCGTCTGGGCTCCCTTTGAGTTCCTGATTGAAGGCAAAGTCGACCACTGCGGAACCGACCTCTTCAACCTCGTCCGCAACGACGGCAAATGGGTCGTAGCCAGCATCGCCTTCAACAGCCGCAAGGACTGCGCAGCCAAGTAGCGCAGTCGGTATCAAGGGAAAGACCTCTGCCCGGGCTGTATCGCGGTATCGCCGTGCGCGCAGCACTCAATGCGTCATCGCGTAAATCACGTAATTTACCCCAAGCCGAATCGCCAGATCCGAATACTTCAGCGGATACCTCGGACTATCCGACCACTCCCACGCATCCCCGGTATCTGAGTTCAGACAGATCACCACCATCACCCGGCCCTTGTCGTCGTAAATCCCTTCCCACCGAGCCACCCGGCCATCCTTCTTATACCCGGTTCCCAGATGCTCCGCCCCCGGAATCCTGAACCGGTCATTCACATCGAAGACGGTATGAAAGATTGGGTCATCGTTCGGAATATCCACGATCGGGCGCTCCGGAAACACCATCTTCATGGTTCCTTCAAAGTAAGCCTGCTCCTGCGAGCCGTGGAAGTCATCCGCCATAAAGAAACCACCCCGCAGCAGGTAGTCCCGTAGCTTCTTCGCTTGTTTCTCCGTCAGCCCCCACTCGCCCACCTGCACCGCATATAACCAAGGCCAGTTGTAGATCTCGTCGCCATCATCGAGATTCACCGCCTGCTCGACACCCCGCGCCTCCACCCGCGTCAGCCTCCGCAGCGCCTCGGAAAACTTGCGGTCGGCCGCCGGATAGTCCTGCGTCCACAACGAGAGCCCCTCCCGCCAGTCCCCATCGAACCGCCCCGCATATCCATCCAGCGGCCCCGGCGGATACATCAGCCGAGCAAACGTCCACTCCGTGTGCTTTTGATAATCGGCAGGCAGCGGCATCCCCTCATACCCTTCCACGGACGGATACTGTCGAAAGGGTCGCTGCGCGTACAGCACCCCAAATACCAGTCCCGCGAAGACAAGCCCGCAGCCCCACCGACCCAAGGTCTTCATGGCACGCAATCTCCTGATCCCTGCGGAGAGGCTAGAGCAATTCTCCTGGAGGTGTCGAGCGAGGCTTCGAGCGTATGGCCATTTTTTCCCAAGAAAAATGGCACTTCTCGAAGCCGACCCCTTTACGGTAGCAGGAGAATTGCTCTAGCACACCTCCACACCCTTTGGACGCCCCAAACCACGTTTGATTTGCCCTATCCAAACGTCCTCGCTACCTTGGGAGAGCACCACCCAAACACCCCACGAAAGGTCTCACCCATGGCCACCGTAAAACTCTGGACCGACGAAGAAGTCTCGGCCGCCCCTCGCATCCAGGCCGTCTTCGACGACATCCGCTCCACCCGCAAATCCGACTTCGTCAACAACTTCTGGCGCGCCCTCGCCAACCAGCCCGCTCTCCTCGAACGCACCTGGGCCAGCATCAAGGAAGTGATGGTCGCACCCGGCACCCTCGATCCCCTCACCAAAGAGCTGATCTACATCGCCGTATCCACGATCAATAGTTGCAGCTACTGCATCCACTCCCACACCGCAGCCGCCCGCGCCAAAGGCCTCACCGACGACCAGCACGCCGAACTCCTCGCCGTCATCGGCATGGCCTCCGAGACCAATGCCCTCTCGAACGCCCTGCAGGTCCCCGTCGATCCGGAGTTCCTCGCAAAATGAACCGCCGGAACTCTCAACCAATCTGAAGTGAGCGAACACCTCGCGTCTAGAAGGGTTGCCCATTACTTTTCTTCGGACGTAACACTTAAGTGTGCGACACGCGTATCTGCAAGGGAATATAACTGTGAGTCTATGGAGACACAACTGATTCTGCTGCTAGGAGCGGCACTCCTTGCGTGTGGCAGTGCCGGGCTCCTGATTGTGCGCCTTACAAATCCGCGATTGGGGGGATTAGGCTGGCTGGGTGCAGCCTTTGCTTCCGGCGGAATCGGTGCAGTTCTCTTGCTGACATCAGACCGCACCCCCGTTTTCGTAGGAATCCTATTAGCCGATGGATTCCTGCTCCTCGCCTTTGTTCTTATCCACATGGCAGTGCTGGAACTCGAAGAACGCAGCTCCATGTTCCCCGGTCTAGGGATCGCCTTACTCACAATCCAGTTGGCGACCGATCTTGCCCTTATCGCTGGATACGGCGCTCCCCGGCTTCGCGTCGAAGTGGCGGGCGTCCTCATCGCTGCCCAGGTTGGACAAACCGCGATTCGACTGGTCCAACTCGACCGGCGTGCCAACCGGCCTGCAGTCTTGTTTACTGCAGGAATTCTCTTCTGTTTCATGGTCTTCAACCTGATTCGCAGTCTCTTGGTCGCCTTCGGAGGAACGCGTGGTAGGGTGTTCGTCCGCAACACAACTGATCTCGTCTACGCGGTCTATATCGTCGTCGCCCTCGGAGTCGCCTTCGGATTCTTCTGGATGACCACGGCGATTCTCTCCCATGATCTTGAGCTCATGGCCAGCACCGATCCCCTGACCCGCGTCTATAACCGTCGATACTTTCTCCAGTGGTGCGAGAAAGAAAGAGCGCGGACCCAAAGGACCCAGATCGGTTTCGCGATCCTCATGGTCGACATCGATTACTTCAAAAGAATCAACGATGCATTTGGCCATGCGGCGGGGGATTCAGTCATCTGCGCCGTGGTCGAAAGGATGCAGGACGCCGTCCGGGGCATCGACGTCATCGGCAGATGGGGCGGAGAAGAATTTGTCGTCCTGCTGCCCGGAGCCTCCGCCGTCTCCGCTGTTATGGTCGCCCAGCGCGTGCGGAAGAATGTTGAGAAAATCAGCCTTCCCGAGACCCTGTCGGCTGATCCAGAGAGCATCCAGATCGCCGACGTAACGGTCAGCATCGGGGTCGCAGGCTACCAGGGAGCCGAGGATGAGATCCCGAATATCCTCGAGCGCGCCGACCGGGCACTCTACAAAGCCAAAGCCTCCGGACGGAACCGAGTCGCCGAGACCGCCTGAGCCGATGTGGCCTGTCTCCCATTAACCTTTCACCGTCTTAGGGTGTCATCCTAAACGCAGCGAAGGACCTGCTTTTCGCTCTGTATTATTTCTGTCACCGCCCTTCAACAAGGCAACCAATCTAAAAAAATACCCAAGAACCAACTTCTGCATCCCAACAAAGCGAGGAGATGCAATGAACCCCCAAACCATACGCCACACCCTGCGCGCCACAGCTCTTTGTGGTGCTGCCCTGATCTTCGTCACCGGCTGCGACAAGAAGGCCGATAACTCCATCAACTACACCAGCGCCATCAACACCTACTATGTCGGACACCCAGCCTGTATCTGGGACGACGCGAAGAAGTTCCCCGTCCAGGAAGACACCTCCGACACCAGCAAGACCACCGGCTACGACGCCCTCGTCGACCAGGGCCTGCTCGTCCGCACCACCGCCGAGAAGAAGAAGCTGATCATCGCCAGCAAACAGGTCAATAACTACGACGTCTCCGACAAGGGCCGCTCCGCCTGGACCGCCGACCCCAACCAGCCCGGCTTCGGCAACTTCTGCTACGGCCATCGCAAGGTCAGCGCTATCGACAGCTCCACCCCTACCACCGACGCCGTAGGCGCAACCACCCAGGTCAACTACCACTTCACCTACTCCGACGCCCCTGCCTGGGCCACCGCCGCCGAAACCCAGACCGCCTACCCGCAAATCCGCACCGACCTCGCCGGCCCGCAGATGGCGCAGGCTACCCTCACCAACACTGCCAACGGCTGGGCCGTCTCCAGCGCGCCAGGCCGCAAGATCAGCAACGCCGACGGCAACATCGTTCAATAAGTGAAATAAGGAAGATGAACAAATTCCGTCATCCTGAACGAAGTGAAGGACCTCTGTATTTTGTATGAGTAGCGGACCAGTCAGCACATCGGTATCCGTCAGGACCCCTGTATTTGCCAGTGGCAAGCGGACCAGCTAAAAGCGCGGTACCCGTCAGGACCTCTGTATTTCGCTCATAGAAACGGACCAACTCATAGCGGTACGCGTCAGGAGAACTCAGGGCCAACGGCCCGTCGCATACCAGCCTGGGCCGAAGGCCTAGGTTAGATAAACCGCATAAACAGAGGGCTGAAGGCCCGACCCATAATTCCTTCAACCAACTTCAACTCAAAATATCAATCTTCAACTAACCGAAAACGACCGCCAGAAGAACACCTCTGGCGGTCATTTCAATTTGTAACAAAATAAAGATCAAACCCAGACGAGACTACTCCTCATCCTCCGCAGGCCCACTCCCAAGAATCCGCTGCGTCTCCGCATACGGCTTCATCTCGTACTGCGCCGGAGGCACTCCCCCAGCAAGGTTCTTCACAAAATAATCCCACCGTCGCCGCGTCATATACTGCGTCGCCGGACCATAGCCATGCGCCACATTCGGGATCAGCAACAGATCGAAGTCCCTGTTAGCCTTGATCAGCGCATCCACCATCAGCAGTGTGTTGTTCATCGGAACGTTGTCGTCCATCGTCCCATGCGCCAGCAGCAGGTGGCCCTTCAGCTTCGCAGCGTCCTTCTGGTTCGCCTGGCTGTCGTAGTTACTTGTCCCGTCGGCGTTCTTCACTTCGAGTCCCGACCACTTCTCTGCCCAGTCGTCCTCATAGTCGCGCTGATCGTGATTGCCGCTCTCCGCAATCCCGACCTTGAAGAAGTCCGGGTAATGCAGCATCGCCGCCGCCGTAGCATTGCCGCCGCCCGAGTGCCCATACATCCCCGCCTTCTCCAGATCGATCCAGGGATACTTCGCCGCCAGCTCCTTCATCCCCGCCACCTGATCGGGAATCGTGTTGTCCCCCAGATCGCCCCAGTACGCTTCATGGAAGGCCTTCGAACGCCACGGCGTCCCCATTCCATCGATGCACACCACGACAAAACCCAACTCTGCCAGCGACTGCAGATCGCCATGCGCCGCCATAAAACTGCGCGCACCACACGACCCCGTCTGCGGACCGGGATACACATGGTTCACAATCGGATACTTCTTCGTCACATCGAAGCTCGTGGGCTTGAACATCAACCCGTACAGGTCCGTCTTCCCATCCCGGCCCTTCACCGTAATCGGCGTCGGCGCAACCCAACCCGCAGCCAGCAGCTTCGTAATATCCTGCTTCGCAACATCCATCACCACGCCGCCACTCGCATCCCGCACGACTGTCGTCTGCGGCTCCGTTGGAGTCGAGTAGATGTCCACGAAGTAGTGCCCGTCCCTCGAAGGCGCAATCGTATGGTCCGCGTTCTCCGGAGTCAGCAACTTCATTCCGCTGCCATCGAACTTCACGCTGTAATAGTGCGAGAAATAAGGATCGCTGCCCGCCTCCTTGCCGACGGCGAGAAAATAAATCGTCCGCGCCTTCTCATCCACCTGCAGCACCTGCGTCACATTGCCTTCGCCGGTCGTAATCTGGTTCTTCAGCTTGCCCGTCGTCAGGTCGTACAGATACATCTGCCCCCAGCCGTCCCGCTCGCTGAACCACAGCAGCTCGTTCGACTTGGGCAGATACTTCCAGTTCACCCGGCCATTGCCGCTCTCAAAGAACTTCGCGGTCGTTTCCCCCATCACTTCGCGCACATCGCCGGTGGCCGTATCCGCAACGCGCATCCACTCCTGCTTGTGATCGCGCGAGGTCGAAACAAAGCCCAGCGTTTTGCCATCCGCGCTCCACTGCACATCATCCCAGGAGGTATCCCCGCCGCGGCAGGTTACGTCGTCGCAAATCGTAGACCGATGCTGGTCCGGTGGCATCTTCAGCCGAACGACCTTGGCTTTATCTACGTCGATTACGACACGTTCAATCATCGTTACATTCTCATCCCCGACCAGCGGATATTTCCACGCCTGCATATCAGGATGCGAATTCGTCACCGGCACCAGGTACATCTCGCGCACCTTGCGCTGGTCCTGCTGGAACGTAGCAATCTTCTTCGAGTCCGGCGACCACAGCACCACTGCGCCGTTGCTGTGTGACCAGCCGGCGTTGTCCGTAGCGTAGCCGTAGTCCTTCACGCCATCCGTCGTAAGCTGCTTCTCCGCACCCGTGGCCACATCCACCACCCACAGATTATTGTCGCGAATGAACGCCTCTCTCGTTTTATCCGGCGAAGGCACGCTCTCCGGCTTGCCGCGTCCCCCTGCCGGACGTGCCTGCCGCTTCTTCCCCGCACTCTGGACCGGCGCACAGCTTCCCGCGCCACTCAGATCGCATCGCAGCTTCGCGCCACCCGAAGCGCCACCTGCGCTAACGACGACAGCCTTATCCCCATCCACCAGTTCAAACTCGCTGATCGTCAACGCCGAAGCCGAGTACGTCTTTCCCCCGGTCGCCGCAGCCGTCATCGCAGTTGCCAGCTTCGCGTGATCGAACGCCGGACCCTTTGTCTTCTTCGCCGGGTCGACCAGCGTATACGTCACCCCATCCGGCCCACTGTCCTTGAACCAGAAGCGCCCGTCCGCCAGCCACGTCGGCTTCTCGACCCCGTGATACACCAGCGGATTCACGTTGTACTGCATGAATTTCTCAGCCTGCGCATAGTCCGAGGTCGTATACACCCGGCCCTGCTGCGCGAATGCCGCCGAACTCCCACCCACCATCGCCGCTACGGCTATCACCGCGCAAAAACGCTTCACTGCAAACATTCTTCAGCCCTCCCGGGGCGCATTCCACTTGTATCGGAACGAATGTTTGACAGTGTACAGCCGCGAAAAGTCGCAACTGGCTTTAGTTCTGCTTCTCTGTATCCTGGGCCAGCTTCTTCTCTACCCGCCTGATCTCTATATCTTCAGCAGGAAAGATCGTCCGCAACGTCTCCAGCAGGCGCGCCGGGTCAAAGCTTCGCACACTATGGTCGCCCATGCCGCAGTCGTCCAATCCGCTATCCGACGTGATCACAATCGGCAGAGCCGGGGATAGCTCCTTCAGGCGCCTCACCAGATCGACACACGGAATGTCACGATCGCCAGCATTGAGCACGACTGCATCGACATTCGGAAATCGCTCCAGCGTTTCGATCCCTTCCTGACTCGTATACGCCGTAATGACATTGAACTTGGCCGTCTCGATCACCAGCTTACGTGTCGAAATCGTACCGGGAAACTCATGGTCAATCACCAGAATGCAGGGTCGTTTCATCAGGGACTAATCCTCTCGGTTACTTCCCGCTTAGATGCCGATTTTTCCATCTGGGACGGTTTTCCTGTGGGTGTATAGCGGTGGCTTTTCATTTATGTCCGTTTTCTCCAATGAAAACGGTACTGCTTGAGATCTTCCCCTCCACTGCAACAGGAAAACCGCTCTAAGACCGCGTAATCCGCCACAAAAGCTGCCGCAGAATCCCCATCCAGACAGCGGCATCGATCTCCGTGAGGCCCATTCGAACCACCCTCCGCCGCACATCTTCATCGTCCGAGCGCGCCGGATGATGAAGCTTGTATCCAGACTTCTCCAGCACCTCATTCAGCAGCAGCGCCACCCGCTCCACCTCGCCCACACCCGCCACCGCAGGTCCTCGCAGCTGTGCCGCGTCCAGTTCCATTCCACACTGCCGCACCAACTCATACAGGCATACCGCCACCGCCTGCCCCAGGTTCATCGAAGGATGACGTATATCAGCATGCTCCTCCATTGGAATCGTCAACAGCGACCCGCAGTAGCTCAACTCCTCGTTGCTCAGCCCCGTCTTCTCCGAGCCGAACAGCAGCGCCACCCGGCCTCGCTCCCCCTCCTGGACCAGGTGCCCCAGCATCCCCGTAGCCGCCTCCGGCAAAGCCTGCAGCGGATGCTGCAACACCCGCTCCCCAACGGCCGTCGTCCCGACCACCATCGTGCAGTCCGCCACCGCCGCCGCGACGCTGTCAAAGCTTCCCGCAGCCGCCAGCACCGCCGAAGCATCAATCGCCGACTTCGCTGCCTCAAACGGCACCACAAACTCATTCACCACCCGCAGATGACGAAACCCGAAATCATGCATCGCCCGCGCCACCGCCCCGATGTTGCTCGGATTCCGCGCCCGCACCAGCACCACAACGATTCGATCCAACACTTCCCGCTTAACCATGTCTCATCTATTCTAGGCGGCCTCTCCAATCGTCCGTCATCCGGAGATAAACGGTCGTCATCCTGAGCGAAGCGAAGGACCCCTGTATTTCGCCGATAGGAGCGGACCAGTCAGTACATCGGTACCCGTCAGGACCCCCGTATTTTGTATTAGTAGCGGATCAGTCAGCACGTCGGTACCCGTCAGGACCACTATATTTGCTCATGGAAGCGAACCAGTTCATACATCGGTACCCGTCAGGATCGTTGCATTTGCTGTTGCTTTGACCCAAATCCAACCACAAAAAAATGGCCGGCACCAAGGGCACCGGCCACAACAAGCCAACAGAAAATGTAAGCCTACCGCCGCGCTCGCTCACCACCCTCATGTCCCTGCGGCCGAGTCTCCTGATGCTGCACCGGAGCATTATGCTTATCATTCGCAATCGACCGGCTCACATTGTTCTGCCGTTGATTGACCTGCGCATGCTCCTGCGGAGTCAGCCTGCCGCCATTCGCCGCCCGGTCCGCATTCGCCTGATGGTTGATGCTCGCCTCGCGCCCTTCGACATTGCCCGTCTCACGTGCAGTCATCTGGCCCGACTTCACACCGTTTGCCACCCGAGCCTGCTGGTTCGCAGCCCGGTCCCGCTCCGTGATCGGCTGGCTCGTCGCATGCTGCTGCGACACCGACCGATAGTCGTTTGAAGTACGCGCCGCCGCCATCTGCGGATGTCCGCCATTCACACTCGCCAACTGTGAGCGGTCCGCCCGCGCAGCCTGGAAGTGCGTCTGCTGCTCGCCGGTGGCGTTCACGTGCTGCTCCCGGATCGCCGCTTGCTCCCGCACACTGGCTCGAACCTGGACACCGCCGTTTCCGCCGTTATAGCTCACACGGTTGACGTTATTTACCACGACGGTCCGGTTGTAGACGTTGTGAACGTTGGTCACATTGATGTTGTTCACGCTGCGGTTATAGGCGAATACGCCATGGTTCCAATACCCGCCCTCATACCCCGAGCCGCCATACCCGAAGCCATAGTTCACGCCGCCATAAAACCCGATATGCGATCCCCAATACCCTTCATGAAACAGGTACCGTCCACCACCCCAACCCCAGTACCCCGGAGTCCAGAGAAAGCCTATCTGCGGCGGACGAACCCAAACCCCAGGCACCCAGTAATACCCAGCCGGACCATAGGCCCAATACCCCGGCGTCCAAAGATATCCATCCCCCGGGCAAAGCGGCTGCGTATAAACCGGCAGCGCCGGTGGAGCGATCCCCACCGAAATAAAGATTCCCGCAAACGAAGCAACCGGAGCCAACATCAGAGCCCCCGCCACCACAATCTTCCGTACCGAGCCCAAAAAACGCATATCACTCACTCCCGTCAAGATCCAAACCCATCGAACATCAACCTGCTGCCCCATAAAGAACCCACGATCCGCCCCGAAGTTCCGCCAAATCCGCAAGTCATCTAAACTCAAGACTTCAAGACTTTGGCCTTCCCACCACAACGATCACCCATCCAGAAAAAACTACCAACTACCAACTCACAACTACCAACTGTTCTTCATGTCTGATGATTTCGCCATTGCGCCCAGACCTCTAAACTAGAGGTTCAACCCTCGCCCTTCCCATGTCTGATAATTTCGCCCAACTCGTCAAGCAGCAAGCCGACATCGTCAAGATCATCGGAGACTACCTCAAGCTCCGCAAGAGCGGAGCTCAGAACTACACCGGCCTCTGCCCCTTCCACAAGGAGCGCACCGGCAGTTTCTCCGTCAACGCCACGCACCAGTACTTCTACTGCTTCGGCTGTCACGAAAAAGGCGACGTCTTCACCTTCGTCATGAAGCTCGAAAACGTCTCGTTCCCTGAAGCCATCCGCACCGTCGCCACCAAGTGCGGCATCCCACTTCCCAAGCGCGAGTTCAACTCCCCCGAAGAAGCCCGCGACGCCGGAATTCGCCGTCACCTCATGGACATCCACGAGGCCGCCACCCAATACTTCGAAGCGCAGCTCAAAAGTCCATCCGCCGCCCGTGCCCGCGAGTACCTCACCAACCGCGGCGTCTCTCCCGAGACCATCAAGACCTTCCGCATCGGCTTCGCCCCCGACGACTTCAACGACATGCGCGATCGCCTCAAGCCTCACTTCACCGAAGACGTCATGCGCGCCTCCGGCCTCTTCAGCTCCAAAGAATCTCCCGACGGCTCCCCGCAGCCCCTCTATGCCCGCTTCCGCCGACGCATCACCTTCCCCATCGCCAACGAGCAGGGCAAGACCATCGCCTTCACCGCCCGCGCCCTCGAAGAGGTCGACGACAAGGGCCGCCCCATCGCCAAGTACCTCAACTCTCCCGAGACCCTCCTCTATACCAAGGGCCAGATCCTCTTCAACCTCGACAAGGCCAAAGCCTCCATCCGCCAGCTCAACTTCGCCGTCCTCGTCGAAGGTCAGATGGATTGCATCTCTGTCTTCATGGCCGGCGTCCAGCCCGTCATCGCCACCTCCGGCACCGCCTTCACCGAGATGCAGGTCCGCCTCCTCGGCCGCTTCACCAAGAACGTCGTCGTCAACTTCGACCCCGACACCGCCGGAACCACCGCCGCAGAAAAGGCCATTGCACTGCTCACCGAGGAGGATTTTGAAGTTAAAGTTATGACGCTTGAGGGAGGACTGGACCCTGACCGCTTCGTCCGCGAACACGGCATCCAGGCCTATACCGACGCCATCCGCACCGCCAAGCGCTACTCCGACTACCTCATCGAACGCGCTCGCGAACAGTTTCCCACCCGCACCGCCGACGCTAAGGTCAAAGCCCTCAACTTCCTCCTCCCCCACATCCGCCGCATGCCCAACCGCATCCAGCGCGACGAGTTCGCCGCCGACGCCGCCCAGAAGCTCGGCATCGACTCCGCCATCCTCCGCCAGGAACTCAAACAGGCCGCCGCCACCCGCACTGAATCCGTCCGCGCCCACACCTCGGAACCCGCCAGCGAGATCGAACGCGTCCTCCTCCGCGCCCTCGTCCTCGGCAGCGCCAGCCCGGACACCTCCCGAGAAACGCCAGGTCCCGATCTCGCCGAAGCACGTGCCCTCACCGCCGACACCCTCACCCAGAACCCCGCCTGGTTCGAGACTCTCCCCTCCGCCGCGCTGCTCGAGTCGCTCATCAACGCCCCCGCCCCCGAGAACCCCCTTGACGCCGCCCCCGACCAGGCCAGCCGCGTCCTCCTCGCCCGCGTCCTCGAGCACCCCAGCGACTCCGCCGAAAACAGCAATGCCGCCACCTCTCTCACCGAGCAGGTCGCCGACGCCCTCCACGCCCTCGAACATCGCCACATGGAACGCCGTCAACGCGAGATCCGAACCCTCATCGCCGAAGCCGACCGCCGCGGAGACCACGAGATGCTAACCCGCCTCACCACCGAAAAACTCCAGCTCGACCGCAAACTCCGCGACCACTAGGGCCTATCGACATATAGCTCTCGGAAGAGCACACCTTCAGGTGTGCCAACCGCCGCCTATTTTGATTTGTTTTCTGCGATGCAGCTAGTCGACACGCTTGCTGCCCGCTCGTGGCGGCTTCGGTTTGCTCTTGGCCTTTAGATTGAACCCCACAGCAGCGCGGATCAGATCCTTCAAAGCCACCTCATCGATCGCGTCGCCTTCGCGGATGTCGATGGCGCGCCTGACATTCCCGTCCAAGCTGGAGTTGAATAGACCTGAAGGGTCCTGCAACGCAGCCCCCTTGGCAAAGGTCATCTTGACGACGTTCTTGTACGTCTCTCCCGTGCAGACGATGCCGCCATGGGAGAAGACGGGAGTACCCATCCACTTCCACTCTTCGACGATCTCAGGATCTGCCTCATGGATGATCTCGCGCACCTTCGCGAGCGTCTTCCCGCGCCAGTCCACCAGCCTCTTGATCTTCTCGTCGATAAATGCAGAGGCAGATCCCACCGGAACGGTCCTTTCAGATACACATCCATTCTCGCGACTATTTTCGCTGCGCTCAACGTAACTTGCAACCTCCATACGTGGAAGCCGCTTCTGGCTGCCCAATCCCTCCTGGCAACGAAGACATCATCGCCAATGCGCTCATTCACCTTCGTACAAGCTCAATACTTCTGAGTTGCTCCGGAGTAACGGTAAACCGCTATGAACGGATTACTTCCAGTTTGACGACCACGCATCCGGAACTTGGCGGTGATCTTTGCGGCTCTTGATGAGCGCATTACCCTGATATCACCAATAGAGACTCCACGAAGCGGCAAAGATAAGGCGACTTGTCGGCACTGATAGTTGGCACCTAACTCACACGCTCTTCTAACCCTCGTAGATACCCGGGTCCGCAAGTTCCTTCTTGCGGGCCCGGTCGGCGGTATCGGTTACAGGATTCCTTGTTGCATGGCTTGATACAGGGTCGGCACCTCAGGCTGGAAGCCTAGTCTGCGGAGCCGTGATCCATCCATGCGGCCCATCCACGGATCGGTCAAAGGCTCCGCTGACGGCTCGATGGTAGAGCCAACAATACTGGCCATCTCATACAGGGTGGCCGGGGCGTCGTCGGTGATGTTAACAATGCGCCCGTCCATTGCCCCGGTCAGGGCAAGTTCGACAACGCGTGCAACGTCTCGATGGTGAACGAGGCTAAAAGTCTTCGCCGGATGCCACTTCAACCTCGCAATGAGCGGCGGTACCGAGGCCAAATGTCCGTCCCCATCGCCGTAGACAAAGGGGAGACGGAGAATGCTCCAGTTAAGTCCGCTGTTGCGAAGCTCGTTCTCCGCTGCAATCTTGCTTGCGGGATACGCGAGCTTTGGATTGGTCGCGTCATCTTCGAGGCCGGGATGGGATGCGTCCGCGTCGTAGACCAGGCCCGTGCTTGCCATGACGAAGCGAGCTTGTGGAGCGTGTGCCTTTGTCGCGGCGATCAGGTTCTTTGTGCCATCGAGATTCGCCCGCCAGATATCATCGTCATTTTGAGTTCGGAAAACCGCGGCAAGATGAATGATCGCTGAAACGCCTTCCACGGCCTGCTGCAACGAATCCGCATCCAGAAGATCGCCTTCCACGGGCGTAGCTCCAGCGGGAACTTCCTTGCCCGGCCGTACCAGCGCGCGGCAGTCTAGGCCAGCATCGACGAACCGCCGCAAAAGCCTTGAACCCACGAGTCCCGTTCCACCAGTCACTAGGAGTGTCATGCTTGATTCCCTTCCAAAATATGGTTATTGAGGCGTTGGGTTGCGGTCTGCAGCACTCGACGAGCTATCGCCAACTCCGCAGGGTCGGCACCATCGAATGCTGTTGTCAATATGAGGTCGATGGGATCGGGTAGTTCTTTCCAAAGCTTCTTGCCCGAGCGGGTAATGCGAAGCATCCGTTGACGCTGATCGACGGAGTCGGGCGTTTGATCGACGAGCCCCTTGCGCACCAATGTCGCAACGATCCCGCTCAGCGTAGCCCTCTCGATCTGAAGCATGCGGACCAGATCGCGCTGCATCGTTGGTCCCTCGTTCGCCAGCCGATACAGCACATACCACTGCGTGGAGCCAAGTTCGTACGGACGTAAAATGGAGTCCATCACCGCGCGGGATGCGAAGTACAAACGCTTCGCCCAAGCGCCCACCGAATCGTGCTTCAGGTTCTCTCGTTCATATACCATCTGCTCTCCCACAGTCGTTCGGTACCTAACAACATATTGCTAGGTGCCGAACGAGTTGTCAACCATAGCCCTATATTGACACTAAATCGCCGATCCCCTCACCGAGCCCGGATTGGTAGCTCCAGGCAGTTCTGCGTAGCGATCAGGCATTCCCTGCCTGACCATCCATTCCGCAGCAAGATACAATTTGCGTCATGCGGAAACGTTGACTGACTTCATCGGCACGCTGACCCGATTACCACTCCGCAACCGGCTGAGTCTGTTTTACAAGAGTAGCCAGTCACACAGGTACCATGAGGAAGTGTAGGAGCACCTTCTGAAAAGATGCTCTGAAGGAATCTGCTAACGCCGGACCAATCATTAAGGATAGAGGGAAAAAGATGAACCAGCTAGTGATCGCAGGGCTATTTCTGGCTCTGGCTACGACCCAGGGAGTTGCACAGATCAATGCAGGCGAGCAAAAGCCCGAGCCCAGCGTACCTTTCAACATGGTCCAGGTAGCGACCTTCAATCTGCCCTGGCGGATTGCCTTCCTGCCCGACGCGCGCATGTTGATTACCGAGAAGGTCGGCGGTATGCAGTTGGTCACTCCACAGGGTGCCAAGACCTCCGTCGCGAATGTGCCGGCCGTTCTTAGTAAGGGACAAGGCGGCATGCTGGGCGTCTATCTCTCGCCGCACTATGCCAAGGATCACAGCGTCTACCTCACCTATTCGGAACCGGGCGAAGGCGGTTCGAGCCTCGCGCTGACACGCGCCCGGCTGGCGCTCGGACCGGATTCGGCCAGCCTTGAAGATGTCAAGGTGATCTGGCGCGACGGCGAGCGGGGCGATGGTGGACAGTTCGGAGCGCAGATCGCCTTTGCCCCGGATGGCAAGTCACTGTTCCTGACCGTCGGCGATCGGCAGCGCATGACGCCCGCCCAGGATCCGAACCAGCCACTCGGCAAGATCCTGCACCTGACACTGGATGGCAAACCTGCCAAAGGCAATCCGAACGCCGGGAAAATTGGCACGCCCACCGTACCCGTAATCGACCCGCCGGCAGATACCGAAGCCGCCAAGACTGCTCCAGTCCTGAGAACGTATGCCTTCCCCGGACCGAACCTGACCCCATCAGAGACCTGGAGCTCCGGACACCGCACCCCCTACGGTCTGGCCTTCGCGCCCAATGGACAGTTATGGGAGGTGGAGCACGGCCCCAAGGGCGGCGACGAGTTGAACCTGATCCAGCCGGGCAAGAACTATGGCTGGCCGCTGGTCTCCTACGCGGTCAACTACGACAACGTGCCGATCCCCAGTCCGGACACCCGGACTGACCTGACCAAGCCCGTCATCTACTGGACGCCGATCATCGCGCCCGGCAACCTCATCTTCTATAACGGCGCGCTGTTCCCACAGTGGAAGGGCTCGGCCCTGGTGAGCGCCCTGGCCGGCAAGGCGCTTCTCCGCATTACCTTCGACGGTAAAGGCGGAGCCAAACCTGCCGAACGCTGGGATGTCGGTCACCGCATCCGCGACGTAGAGGTCGGTCCCGACGGCGCGCTATGGATGCTCGAGGATTCCAGGACAGGCGGTCTCTTCCGCGTAACGCCGAAGTAACGCTAAGTCATCTCCTGAGCCAGAAGACTGGCTCAGGGCGCGGATTCACTCGCAGGCCCACTTTCGCATATCGAAGGTGGGCCTGCGTCGGTGAGATATGCCAGGGGCTTCTGGAGAGAGTTCCCATGAGCTTCGTCAACCTCACGCGCCTACGAATCCGCTCCATTCGATTTCTTCCATTCTTTCCAATCCATCCCCCCAAGCTATCCGGCAGGTCAGTAAGGCACCCGGGTTCCAGACCGGCGCGCTCCGGAACGACAGCTTTTGCCGAGCTACTGGCGAATTCATGACATAAATCCCAACTTTTTCTTGACATACTCCCTTGGTCTATTTATATACCTACTAGTACGTATTTTATAAGGAGCTCCATGAAAAGCACCCCTTTTGCGCCCCTCGCCCTTATCCTTCACGCGACTTTTTGCGTGCCAGCTCTCCTCTTCGCCTCTATCCCAACCCCTCAGCCTGTGTCCAAAACCGCACCACCCGTCGCCGCTGTCTGGCAGTCCACGCAGGCCGAACACGTCTACGGATTCCCCGAGATCAAACACAACAAAAAAGGGACCCTGACCCTCAGCACCGACACATTAACCTTCACTGGAAAATCCGGCATCGCATCCGTACCGCGCCTCTCAGTAACGGCGGTGAGCGCGGGAAACCAACGCGTTGAGATCTGGGGCCTGGGCGGAAGAATTCTTCGCATGACCATTCCGAATGGCGGAGGTCTCGCAGCCGCTTCCGTGATGCATCACCGAATCGACATGCTCACGGTCGAATACAACGACGGTCGCGGCGGAACCCACTCAGCCGTCTTCTTCCTCCCCGCCAACGAAGCCGATCAAGCGCTCCACAACTTCGCTCTGACCCCTCCTGCTGCACACGGGGAATCCAGCATCGTCTGTCAGGACGCGCCGATCGAACCGAAGAGCGTCCTCGTCTCGGCACCGAATTGGGATCAGGCCCAGGTACCGGCTGCCTATCGAGCCCTCGTCTACGAACACCTGGTCGATCGCCTGCGCAACACCAAAGACGTCGGGCACGTATACCGCGAAGGCGAGACAGGCGGCCAACGGAGCTGCCCGCAGTACACCATCCACATTGCCATCAAAGCCTTCAAGGAAGGAAGCTCCGTCAAGCGTTCCTTCATGGGACCGGTTGGAATGTTCGTTGGAACCACCCAGATGAAGTTCGACGTCAACTACACCGATGCCTCAGGCACGATCAAAAACAGCGAGCAGATCGCAGCTACGATGCGCGGCGAATCCGAGAGCACAAACGTCGCAGACCATGTTGCCAAGAATGTCGCCAAGCACTACACCAACCTTCTCAAAAAATCTGAAAAGAGCCCTTCCCCGGCCAAATCAAGCGAACCCACACTGTAATGCGGTCAAAGGCGTCGTCCGCCCCTGGAGGCCAGGTGACGGCGTCCTCTGGAAAAGTTCCGGCATGCCTGGAACGAAACAGCGACTTTGCTGTCGAGAATCTGAGCGATAACGGAGAGGACATGGAATACGATAAAGCGTCTCCTGCAACCGCTGATTCCTGGCTGGAGATGGAACAAAGACTCGCCTCCTTACGCACTCTCGTGTGTGATCTGCTCAAGGCGAATCAGGAACTTCGTCAGGCTCTCCTCAGCGCCAGGCTTGAAAAGACTTGCAACGAACGGATCGGCTCTTGAACCCCTATGGGGAGCAAAAGTCCGTATTCAATAGAATGGGCAAAATGACTGTGACGACCACAAACAAACACGAACTCCGGACCAGAGAGACCCGGGCACTTCTACTCGATGCTGCCAGAACGATCTTCGCGCGGGACGGATACGAAGGATCGGAACTCGGTGAAATTGCTGCCCTCGCCGGCCGCACCAAGGGCGCGATCTACGCGCAATTCAAGAGCAAGGAAGATATCTTTATCGCCCTGGTCGAAGAGACCGTGTGTCGGTACCGAGCCGAGATGCAGGAAAGGCTCGCTCAATCGACCACCGTCGCTGGAAACAAGGCGGCCCTTCGAGCCGTGTATCTGCATTCCGCAGAGGACCAGACGTGGTCTCTTCTGTTGCTGGAGTTCAAACTCTTCGCGATGCGACATCCCGAGTCGAGGCAGAGGCTCAATAACCTCTACGCAGGCTTGTTCTCAGAACATGATGAAGATCGATTTGCCGCCATCCTGGGACCCGCCGGTACCAGCGAAGATGCCATAAGCCGCGTCATCGCAGTCGAGGCTCTCCAACCGGTAATCTCCGCCCTGGTCCTCGAAGCCCAAATGAAAGCAAATCTCGCCGACAAATGCGTTATGGCGAAAGTGGCAAATCGAATCTTCGACGCCCTGTTTGACGCCCCGGCGTGAGCGCAGCATTCAGGACATGCCCGGACCACAGCCTCAAAAGCTGTCAACCCCCTGAAATCTGAAAAGGGCCCGTAACTCCACCTCTACCAAGAGAACAAAAATAAATAAAAGTGGCATTTTAGTTTTGGTCAATTCACTACACTGGAAGTAGAGATCCAGACAGCCGCGGTGAAAGCGCCGGGACTTGCGTTGAGAGGGCAAATCCTGCAACTCAACCTCTGTCAAGACTTTAGCCATAACCTCTTTAGATGCAAGACTTTAGCGGACACTATTCACCCTAAACCACTGCATTCATTGACTTTACGCCCCCTCCCCCCCGGGGGGCTAAGCCGCTATCGGCGCAGGATCAATCTCCGGCCGGCGCGAAGCAATCAAGCCATACACTGCGATGTAGACATAGCAGATCGCCGGAATCACAAAGGCATGCTGCACCCCGACGATGTCCGCCAGGTGGCCCTCCGCCAGCGGCAATAACGCTCCGCCGACAATCGCCGCGACCATCAGGCTCGAGCCCTTGCCAGTCAGTTCGCCCAGCCCGGCCAGGCCCAGCGTAAAGATGCTCGGGAACATGATCGAGTTGAAAAACCCGATCGCGATCACGCTGTACATTGCCACATTGCCGTGGGTCAGCATCGTGGTCACTACCAGCGCGCACGCGATCAGCGCCGCACCAGCCAGCGCTCGCCCGGTGCTCACAAACCGCAGCACATAGGACCCGATGAACCGGCCGACCATCGCACCGCCCCAGTAGAACGAAACGTAGTGCGCGGCAGACCTTTCGGTCAGATTTCCAATCTGCGGAAGACCAAGATAGTTAATCAGGAAGCTTCCGATCGAAACCTCGGCCCCGACATAAACGAAGATCCCCAACGCTCCCATCAGCAGGTAGGGATGCTTCCAGATGCCGCCATGCACAGCGGTCTCGCCCAGTTCGCCCGGACGAAAGTCCCGCGTAAAGTCGGTCGTCGGCAACTTGATCAGCGCAATGGCGACCGCCAGAGCCAGCAGCATCAGCGCAATCCCAAGATACGGCAGCCGCACCGATGAAGCCTGCTGCGCCCGATACACCTGCAGCGCTTCCGCCGAAAACGACTTCAGCCTCTCCGGACTCGCCTGCACCGCACCAAGAATCAGCGCCCCGCCAAAGAACGGAGCGATCGTCGTTCCAAAAGAATTGAACGCCTGGGCAAGATTCAAACGGCTCGCGGCAGTCGCCTGCGGCCCGAGATTCGTAACGTAGGGGTTCGCCGAGACCTGCAGACACGTAATGCCCGCAGCCAGAATCACCAGCGCGGAAAGGAACAGCCCGAAAGAAGCAGTCGTTGCAGCCGGCAGAAACAGCAACGCTCCGGCTGCCATCACGACCAGCCCGATCACCATCGTCTGTTTGTATCCGCGCCACTCCACCAGCTTGCCCGAGGGCAGCGCAAAGATGAAGTACGACGAGAAGAACGCAAACTGCACCAGCAGTGCCTGTCCATAGTTCAGACTGAAGATGCCCTTCAGGTGCGGAATCAGAATGTCATTGAGACACGTCAGAAAGCCCCACATGAAGAAAAGCACGGTCGCAATACTCATAGCCCGAACATCGGTGGACTGCGGATCGCGCGAGAGAGAGGTCTGTTGCTGAAGGGACGAGATCAATGGATGTACCTGCCTCATTATCAGATGCGCGGCCCACGGAGTCCACTCACAACCCGCCAATTAACACCGCCGCGCTTCGATACACCCACACTTAAGCGAACATAGAAGCATGCCCATTCCGCTTCCCGAAGGACCGTTCCGCGCCTACCTCTTCGACTGCGACGGAACCATCGTCGACTCGATGCCGCTCCATTACGTCGCCTGGGTCAAGGCTCTCGCCGAACACAACTGCGACTTCCCCGAAGCTCTCTTCTACTCCTGGGGCGGAATGCCCGCTGACGAAGCCATCGCCACGCTCAACACCCGCTACAACCTCACCATGCCGATTCAGGAAGTCGCCGACCGCAAAGAAGCGCTCTATTACGAGCTCCTGCCTCAGCTCCAGGCCGTCCCCGAGGTGCTCGAACACATCCACCTCAGCCACGGAAAGCTTCCCTTCGCCGTCGTCTCCGGCAGCACCCGCGAGTCCGTCACCAAATCGCTCGAAACCCTTGGCATCCTCAACCTCTTCGAGACCCTGGTCTGCGCTGGCGACTACACCAACTCCAAGCCCGATCCCGAGCCCTTCCTCCTCGCCGCGCAACGCCTCGGCGTCTCCCCCGAAACCTGCCTCGTCTTCGAAGACACCGATCTGGGGATTCAAGCCGCAACCACCGCCGGAATGGCGTCGATCAAAATCCTTCAACCCTGGGAGCGCGCTCCGGCACGATAAGCCGCACCGAACGGCTTACCAATAGCGAGGGAATCACGGACCTCGGCGAGCGTTATATCTTCGCCGGTGTGGTTAAATTCAAAGGATATTTGGAAGGGCACACCTGAAGATGTGCCCTTCCATAGGCTATATGTCGATACTGCCAGTCCCGTCTCGAAAAAATTCAAACCAGCATAGACTCAATCTGGGACTAACGCCCAAAAGCCACGACCCCTTCGCGCAGCAAAGGACGTTTTTTCATGGATAGCACCACCAAGCGGCGCCTCCTCTTCAGCTTCATCACGAATTGGATCAGCAAACTCGCGAACACCATCATCCAGCTCATCCAGGTCCCCGTCTTTCTCCACTTCTGGAGCGTTCCACTTTACGGCGAATGGATGATCGTCAACTCCATCCCTGCCTACCTGAGCTTTTCGAACATCGGGTTCGGATCCGTCGCCGGGAACGAGATGACCATGATGGTCGCGCGTGAGGACCGCGAAGGTGCGCTGCGCGTCTTCCAAAGTTGCTGGTGGCTGATCGCCATCATTTGTTCCGCCACCATCCTGCTGCTGAGCGGAGCCCTGTACGCACTCCCCGCGTCGCGTATGCTGCGACTCACCAATCTCGGCGAGTCGGATACCAAGTGGATCATCTTCTACCTCGGCGTCGCCGTGCTGCTCGGGCAGTTGGAACAGCTCCTCCAATCCGCGTACCGCTGCATCGGACGCTACTCCTACGGCTCCATCCTCAAGAGCACCTTCATGCTCATCGCGTTCGGATGCATGATGATTCCGGTCGCTCTCGGCGGCGGCCCACGCGTCACGGCATTGGTCTTTGCCGGCGCCAACGTCTTCTTCACCGTGCTCCTCTGCTTTCTGGTCAAACGCGATATCCCCTGGATGGAGTTCGGCTGGAAGCACGCCAGCGTCGCGGAGATCCGCAAGCTCGTCCGTCCCGCAGTCGCCTTCATGGGCTTTCCCATCGGCAACGCTCTCAACCTGCAGGGAACCCTGCTCGCCGTCGGCTACGCACTGGGGCCGACGGACGTCGTCATCTTCGGCACCGCACGTACCGTCTCCCGCGTCGCCCTGCAGATGGTCCAGATGGTCAATAGCACCTTCGAGCCGGAGATGACCATCGCCTTCGGAGCGCACAACATCGCCCTGACGCGCACCCTGCACCGACGCGCCGTGCAGCTTGCCCTGATCGTCGCCGTGCTGATCGTGGCGGCCATGATGCTGTTCGGCCCGTGGTTCCTGAGCCACTGGAGCGGTGGCCACGTTCCGCCGAGCCGCGCCCTGCTCTCGATCCTGCTGCTGGTGGTGGTGTTCTACGCCCTGTGGTCCACCAGCTCGACGCTGCTCACCTCGACCAACCAGCACCAGAAGCTGGCCGCCTACTATATCGTCGCCACCAGCATTACCTGCATCCTCTGCTACCTTTTCGCCCGCTGGTTTGGCCTGCTGGCGGCCGCCGGATCGCTGCTGATCTCCGAAGCCATCATGAACATCTACGTTCTACCCGCCTGCCTCGGGATCGCCCAGGATACCTGGCCAGCCTTCCTCGCCAGCATGGGCCACTATCCCGAGTCGCTCCGGCCCGCAGCACTCCTGACCCGCTTTCGCCGCCCGAAACCCCAGCTCGAGGGCTAATTCGCCAGCGCCGCAAAAGAAGTTCGTTGCGACGAAGTTATAACGGGCGTTATACTTCGGAGAAGCCTATGGCAAACACGGTCAAAATCACGACAATCGGCAACTCCGCTGGCATCATTCTGCCAAAGGAGACCCTTGCGCGACTCAACATCGAAAAGGGCGATCAGCTTTATGTGACCGATACTCCAAACGGGGTAGAGCTCAGTGTGTATCGTTCCGACTTCGCCGAGACCATCGAAGCCGCACGTAAAGTGATGCGCGAGAATCGCGACGTCCTCCGGCGGCTCGCTGAGTGAGCGAGCCCAGATGGATCGGAAACGAAGAAGCCCGCATTATCCACCAGATGCAGCTCGCCGAGCACGGAGGGGCATCAGGAATTCGCGATATAGGCCTCTTCGAATCTGCAATGGATCGCCCTAAGAATGTCTTCGCATACGCGGATCCCCCTCCATCTCTCTTTCAACTCGCGGCTGCCTATGCCTTCGGGCTCGCCAAGAACCACCCGTTCGTAGACGGCAACAAACGCACCGCCCTGGTTGTCTGCCTGACGTTTCTCCTGCTCAACGGTTTTACTCTTACTGCAACGCAAGAGTCTCGTTATCTCACCTTCTACGCCCTCGCATCGGGTGAAATCTCAGAAGCGGAACTTGCCATCTGGCTGCAACAGAATGTAGTTCCACCTTCCCCAGCGCACTAAACGCCACGAAAGCTACAGCATGACCCGCCACCAGACCACAGACCCCGGATATCGCAACAAACACGGCCAGATCGTAGTCTCCCGCACCGGATTTCCCTCCGAATCCTTCCCCGGACAGACGATTTACCACCTCCGTTGCTCCCATTGCGGGCACGACTACGGCTCCGCCGGCAAAGATATTCACCTCCGTCGCTGCCCGCGCCACCAGGACGGGACCAAGGGCGAGACGCTGCGGGACCCTGCGCCGAATCTTTTTGGCACAGAGCCCGTCTAAAGAATTGTGGTATTCTGTGATTCGCTGGGGACGTGCGCCTTCGAATGCCCTGACCTTTCCTAAGGTTCCGGCTGGCCAACGCGGTCTTAACCGCTACCTGCTCCCCGCCCATTACGCAACAACCAAGGGATTAGTCCGCTTGAATACCGAGCAATTGCTAGCGCGGGCAGCCCAAATACCAGAAATTTTCCGCAGGAGTGCGCATCGCCGTGGCTGAAGAAATTGACAAGTACGAAGACGACATTGAGAAGCTGATCGATACAGGCAAAGAAAAGGGTTATCTCACCTATGGCGAGGTCAACGACCTCCTCCCCGGTGACATTACGACCCCCGACGACCTGGACGATCTTCTCACCACCATCAACACGCAGGGCATCGACGTCGGCAACGAAGACCGCATGTCGAGCCGCGATGCCTACGAGCCCGAGGCAGGCGAAGAGTCCGACGACGTCGAACTCGATCTCTCCCCCGGTACGCTGGAGAAGACGAACGACCCCGTCCGCATGTACCTGCGCGAAATGGGTACGGTTCCCCTGCTCACCCGCGAGGGCGAAGTCGAGATCGCCAAGCGCATCGAGCGTGGCCAGCTTCGCGTCATGAAGGCCATCTCCCGTTCGCCGATCGTCATCCGTGAGATCGTCGGCCTGGGCGAAGACCTGCGTCGCGGCGTCCGCAACATCAAGGAAGTGGTCACCTTTGACGAGGAAGAGCTCACCGAAGAGATCCTCCAGGCTCGCGTTCGCGCGACCGCCGGGCGTATTGACGTCATCGTCAAGCACCAGAAGAAGATTCAGGGGCTGCAGGAAAAGCTCGACGCCCCGGCCGGTAAGGACGCCAGGGCGAAGTCCAAGGATCAGCGTAAGCACCGCTGGCTGATTGGCCGCGAGCATGTCTTCATCAATCGCATTATCCGCGAGCTGAAGTACACCAACGGCGAGAAGAAGCGCCTGCTCGACAAGGTCAACAAGACGGTCGACGCGATGCGTACGCTCGAGCGCCAGATCAAATCGCTCGACGCTAAGTACGAGGCCAGCAAGTCCGAAGAGCTGCGCAAGGAGTACAAGCGTCAGCAGAAGAACTGCCGCATCGATCTCGAACGCGTCGAAACGGACGCCGGCATCTCGCTCGCCGACCTCAAGCGCACCCAGCGCGAGATGGTCCAGGGCGATATGGACGCAGAGCGTGCCAAGCGCGAGCTGATCGAGGCCAACCTTCGCCTCGTCGTCTCGATCGCGAAGAAGTACACCAACCGCGGACTGCAGTTCCTCGACCTGATCCAGGAAGGCAACATCGGTTTGATGAAGGCCGTGGACAAGTTCGAATACCGTCGCGGTTACAAATTCTCGACCTATGCCACCTGGTGGATCCGTCAGGCCATCACCCGCGCCATTGCGGACCAGGCTCGCACGATCCGTATCCCGGTGCACATGATCGAGACCATCAACAAGCTGATCCGCACCAGCCGTCAATTGGTGCAGGAACTCGGTCGCGAAGCCTCGTCGGAAGAGATCGCGCGCCGCATGGACATCCCGGTCGCGAAGGTCCGCAAGGTCCTCAAGATCGCGCAGGAGCCCATCTCGCTCGAGACTCCCATTGGAGAAGAGGAAGACTCGCACCTTGGAGACTTCATCGAAGACCGCATGGCCGTCAGCCCCTCGGACGCCGTGATCTCGGTCAACCTGAAGGAGTACACGTCTCAAGTGCTTCGGACTCTAACGCCAAGGGAAGAGCGTGTCATCAAGATGCGCTTCGGCCTCGAAGACGGCTCCGAACACACGCTCGAAGAGGTCGGCCAGTCGTTCCAGGTCACCCGCGAACGCATCCGCCAGATCGAAGCCAAGGCACTCCGCAAGCTCCGTCATCCAAGCCGCAGCCGCAAGCTGAAGGCCTTCGTCGACGGCGTCAAAGAGATGTAGTCTGCACTTTTGAGATAAAAGAAAAGCCCAACCGAACCGGTTGGGCTTTTCTCTTGCAGACAATAAGTTGTAAAGCCGTTTCCCTAACGCGAAGCGTCCAATACCCTACGAAGTAGCGCCCGCCCGGCGTTAGGGCGCCTTAGTACTTGTCTTAAATCCGCTCTAAAGAACTAGGCCTGGGCCACTGGAATGAATCCATCGCAGCCGCTGATCGGGGTGACCTTCAGGTGCAGCGCTGCATGCTTGGGATGACCGCACTCGTCAAGCAGGGTTGGTTCCGCCGACTTGCTGGAGAGGATCGTCACGAGAACTGCTGCTTCATGGTGGTGCTCGCCGAAGTGGTTACAGAGTCCGCATTGTCCGTCGTGAATGGCCTGCATGAAAACCTCCTGTATTACTCGTCGTACTGAAATTGAAGTGGATGTTGGCTGGCTCCGTTGCCCGGCGCCACGAATTAGTACGACTCTACGCACGCTCGATCTGTCTGTAAATTGCGACTGATTGAGTCGCATTCGCCAATAAATACGATCACTTCCGTCGCATTGGCTCCTTTAGACCGGAACAAGCCTGCATCCTCTTGCGTACACTCATCAGCAAGTGGAGAGCTTGATCATGCCTATTACCGACCCCATCTACACCGCGAATATGACCGAACACCAACGCGCCTGGTTCTATGCCGAGTACGAGCAAGCCCACAAGGAGGAAGTCGTTGGCGTGCTGCTCGCACTCTTCCTCGGCAGCTTTGGGATTCACAAGTTTTACCTGCGCCAGAATGTCGCCGGAGTCTTGTATCTGATCTTCTCGTGGACTGGGATTCCCGCAATTCTCGGCTTCATCGAGTGCTTCTTGATGCCCGGCCGCGTCCGGGATTACAATGCTGCCCAAGCCGCGTACATCGCCGGCCAGATCCTGGCCACAGCACCTCCACCGCCGTCCACATCATTCTCGGCCTCGCTTCCCGTGGTAGGCGTCTTGCCGACCACAGAGAGCTGCGCTGTCTGCGGAAGGTCCATTGATCCGACCGCGACGTTCTGCCCGCACTGCGGAGCTGCGAGAAGCGTTACCGCTTAAGCGTCATGGAGTGGCGCTACTGCCACTCCACGACGCTCTCTTTGGAGTGGTCGAACTCCACTGCCGTGCCTCCATCGACAAGTTTCTCTGTCGTCCCGTTCACCTTCACGCTCTTCGGCTTAGCGAACCTCCAGCGCACGATCATGTGGGCGGCGGAGTCGCCGGTGATCTTCAGGGAGTGTCCGCTGCGGACGACGCTGCGGCCTTCGAAATCGGTGAGAGTGCTGGTGCCGCTGTCGTCGTTCAGCTCGTAGACGCGGCGGTCGTCCAGCGACTTGACCGTGGTGTTTCCGCTCTCGCTCTGCGGCACAAGCGTCATCACGTCTTCGGGGATCTTCGGGATCACTGCGCCGGCGCGAACGTACACGGGGATCTTGTCCACCGGCACATCGACCACTACCACCTTGCCGCCTGAGACCGCGGCGCCGGTCCAGTAGTCCACCCACGTGCCTTCCGGCAGATACACCGGCCGCCGCGTGTTCTCATCCACCACCGGCGCTACCAACAGGTCCGGCCCAAACAGGTACTCGTTCTTCGCGACGCGCGCCTGGTCGTCGTTCTGATAGTTCAGCACCAGCGCCCGCAGGATCGGCATGCCAGTCTTCGTCGACTCCTGCGCGGCTGCGTAGCGGTACGGAAACAGGCTCATGTTGAGGACGGAATACTTGCGGTAGACATCCAGTGCCTGGGTTCCGCCAGTCTTTTTGTCCCAGTCCCACGGCTGCGTATTGGATTGGGAGAGAATCTCCATGGTCGGCGAGAACGCGGAGAACTCCGTCCAGCGCATGATCAGCAGCGGGTCCGGGGTGGTGGCTGTCTTCAGATAGCCGCCCAGGTCCGCCGCCCACAGGGTCATCCCACTCATGCCGGCGTTTAGGCCAGCGTTGACGACCGTTGGCAGACCGTTCTCCGGGCTAAAGCTTGCCTCGTTGTCCCCGCCCCACAGGAAGCCGATTCCGTTCGCGCCGGTAGTCACGCTGCGCGCAAACAGTACGCCGTTGCCCTTGAGGTCTTTCTGGATTAACTCCTCCATCGCGTTGTTGTAGAGCATGCCGTAACGGTTGCGCATCACCAACTTGTTGCTGCCATCCGCGAACTTTACGTCGCCCTGGAAACTGCCCTCAGCATCATCGTCCTTGAAGCCGTCCGCTCCGGCCTTGATCGCCTGCCGGACTTGATCCTGCCACCAGTTCTTCGCCGAGGGATTGGTGAAATCGATCAGCGAGCCGAGTCCCTTCCACCAGCGGCCGACATACGGCGTGCCGTCGGGATTCTTGACGAAGTAGCCTGCAGCAGCGGCTTCGTCATAGTTCTCCGCATGGGGCTGCATCTTGTCGGCAAACCCAGGCTCGCCCGGCGTATTGGACTTTGAATTGATCCACGACGTATGCCACAGGACTAATTTGTAACCTTCATCGTGCAGGTGCTTGACCATGCCCGGCGCATCTTCGAACTGCTTCGGGTTGAATTTGTAACTGTTATAGGCCGTCGCCCAGGGGGAGTCGATTACGATCACGCTGGCGGGTAGTCCCAGCGCCCGCGTCTTGTCCACGTCCTCGCGAACCTGGGCGTCGTCCTGATGAACGTCGCGTCCCATCCAAGGCGCGAAGGACCAGTACGGCGGAAGGATCGTACGCTGCGTGATGCCGGTGAAGCGCTCCAGCAGTTTGGGAAACTCCGGTCCCTGGAAGACCACGACGCGCAGCTTCTCCGCTGGAACGGTGATCTCGATATCGGTGCCGCTGGTCGCGTTCATGTCGAAGGTGGCTTCGGCGGTCGTATCGACCCAGATCCCGTACCCGGTAGTGCTCATGAAGAACGGCACGGCCTTGTAGGCGCCGGAGCCCTTCGCGATGCCATTGTCCTGAGATGCGTTTTTTACGATCGTTCGCGCATGATTGAGCGTGTTGAAACGCTCGCCGAGCCCGTAGTAGTTGGCCGAGTCCCGCACCAGAAACTGCCAGGTCCCCATCGAGTAGGCGGTACTCGTGATCTCCAGGATGCCCGGCGCCAGTTCCTTGAAGTGGAGTTTATTGGTCGTCACAGCCGCGTCGTCAAAGGTGAAGTCGTGCAGCAGCAGATCCGGCCCGTCCTCGACGCCACGCGCGACATGCTTCCCCGGGATGGCTACAGAGACGGTGGAGAGATCGCGACGGACCAATCCTGCCACCGGAGTCTCGGCCGAGCGGCCTGAGGGGGCAGCCACCTCCGTGGAAGGAGTGGCCGGCTTCTGTTCGGCCTGCAGTGCTGGCTCCTGAGCCTGGGCCCAACCGGAAGACACCAGAACTAACGCAGCAGCAAGTACCACCGAAGAGCCCACACGCAAGTCAGAGCCCGAAGCCAAACCTGAAATTTTTCGCATCTGTACACTCTAAAACGAACAAGGCGGCTTCGGCTTCTGGAGGCACGGCAAAAGAAAAAGGCCCCCGGATCGGGAGCCTTTCTCGATCATCGTGTCGTCTGATAATCCAGTCGCCTGATTATTCAGCGGTGGTGCCATTGTGCTTCTGCGCTGCCTCGTATCCGGCGGTAAAGCTGGCGCGGTACTCGTCCTTCGCCGCTCCCTTTACCGGGGGGTGAACGTAAAGATGCGACACCTTGGCGTCAATCTTACGCTTGGCTGCTACGTCCAACTTCAGGGCTTCGATACCATCGCGGTAGCCCTGCTGAGCCTGCTCCGTTCCGGCAGGAGGTGTGTTCCACTCGGCTGCGGGAGCGTTCTGGGTCTGGTTGGTCTTAGCAGAGTCTTGAGCGCGCACAAAAGCAGGGGCAATGCTCATCAACGCAACTGCAATCAGCGGCGTAGCGAAACGTAGTGCTTTCTTCATGGTGTATCCTTTTCGCCCGGGTCTACTTTGACCTGTGGGCCGCTTAGGACACTATCATAGAGATCTAATGAAATGCAAATAGCGGGCGCGGAAGATAGATCCGCGTCCGCTAATATTTGACTCCATGCTGGTTCAGGGAGGGGGCAAACGGTTTCTCGTGCTGGCAAACGTTCGACCTAACCCGCACAAAGCAAACTACATATTGGTATGGCCGCCGCGCATGTCTTCATTGAACGTCGGCTTGATGAAGGCCAAAGCTTCGCCCATCTCCACTTCGTACCGCGCACGGTGCCCCATCAGGGCTTCCGTTGGGGTGGCGTACTCACCATCGGCCGTCCAGGAGCCTGCCAGGTGGATAATTCCCTCCCGGGCGAGGGCTTCGGCAGTCTTGCGGAGTTCTTGCACGGTGGTATTCAGGTACTGGGCATCGCGCGGATCGAGCAGCCAGACCGGCGCGCCGCCGCCCAAAACACCCGAAAGCCAGTACACCTTGGCCGCCAGATACTCCTGACGCTGGGCCTCGGTCGTGTCGTTGAAGCTAAATTTCTTCTGCCAGCGGCTGTAGTAGCGGGTCGTGACCGGAACCGGCTGGCGGTTACCGCTCTTTACCAGCTCCAGTTGCCCCTGGTCCATGGTCTTACGGACGGCGTTGTAGATAAAGCCTTCGGCGAACGGCTGCTCGGGAGCGGCGACGATCTCGGCGAACGTTACTGTCATCGAGGCTGCAACCTTGGCGTGGAGCAGGCTCTCTACGCCGTCTTCCAGGCGAACCTCGCCATGCACCAGGTAGGTATCCGCGCCTGACGTGGAAAGGTGGAAGGGCCATGCAAACTTTCCAAAGCTCAGCGGGAGGCCGTGCAGCGTCAAATACATGTCCGGACGCGGGTTCTTCAGCCGTTTCGCGGCTTCCGTCAGATACGTGCCCACTTCGGCCAGCAGTTCAGCCCGGCTGAAATCGAACTTGTCGCTCAGCTCCAAAACCTGTGTTTTCGCTGGCTCATCCGCAAGTCCCAGGGTGAATCGCGTCGTCGGGTTCCCCGAGAAGTCCGCGCCTACCGCGCTGGAAACCACAACCAGCCCTGCAGCCTTCGCTGCAGCCCCAACTTGTCCTGCCAGAATTGCCTGTGCATCCACACTCATTGCTCGATCTTCCTTTTCATTTCCAAGAATCCATGCGCTTCTCCCATCTTATCGACTCTTACGGTTTCGGTGCGAATCCCGGTGCAAACAGACTTGGTTATTTCGCAGTACAGTGCAAAACCTGGGAGGCTCCAATCAAGCCTGATCTCTCGTCCGAGGCAGCTTAGAGGAGGGGGATCCGATTCAAATGGGTAAACTCATTCCTAAACAGATGAAAAGAAATGCCTAGAGACTGTCAGGCGAGCCTTTTAAGGAAGCATGCAAAGAACTGCAGATGCAATTACTTGCGCAGCATTTGTCATATCAAGTTAAGTGGCCACAGAAGTGCTTATATCTGCATGCCGGGGAATCGATCCCCTTGCGACATTTCAGGCCCTAGGAGATTCTTTTTCATGAAATTGTTTGCTCTTATTGCACTTTCTGCTTTGACGATCGGCTCGGCATCCTATGCCAAAGCTGACATCATTTCTATCAGTGGCAGCGACACCTACACTACCACCGGCTCGCCCGTGACCGGATTCGATATCAGCTTCGATCCCCTCGCCAATATCGGCGGCACCTCGACCGGCATCTTCAGCTCATTTACGGGATGCTATCAGTGCGTCACCCTCACCTCGTCCCTCTCCTACAGCGAAGGCACCGCATTTACCCCCACCGAGCTTTTCAGCATCGCTCAGAACGGTAACACGGCAACGGTCACGCTTACGTCCATCAACAGCGTGACGAACGACCTCTCCGTCAACGGCAATGCCACGTTCGTAGTCAACGGAACGACATACTACGGCACCCTCGACTTCACCACTCAGGGCGGCGACCAGGGCGTCAACAATGTGACCTTCTCGGCGACCTCCACCACCAGCCCAGTTCCAGAACCCGCGTCTCTCGCACTCTTCGGAACAGGTCTGCTGGGCGCAGTCGGTGCGATTCGCCGCAAGTACAACGTTTAGTCTCTACAACCCTGCAAGCAAAAAGGAATCGGAAGCCCCAAGGGGTAACCGATTCCTTTTTGCTTGCTCAAATCCTGCTCTCTGCGCGTTCGTACATTCAGTCGATACTCTTTTAATCAGCCTGCTTTGGATCAGGCCCGTCAAAGTGGAACATCTCTTCCATGGGCCGCCACCAAGCCCCTTCCGGCGTGCCTTCGAGTGGAGTCTGCATCGGATTCATGACATCCCACCAGCGCTGGGTGTCGGGATCGGCTGCCATCTTCGCCATGTCGGCGTCGTGATCGGTCCCGTGGTACTCGTAGCTCGCAAACAGTTGTCCGGCCGAGTGGTAAATGGTGTAGTTGCGGATGTTACAGCTTTCGATCGTCGCCAGCACCTCCGGCCAGACCGCAGCGTGGTAGCGCTTGTACTCGTCGTAGCTCTCCGGCTTCAGCCCGATGACCATTCCGTATCGCTTCATAAACCTCTCCTTAGACCGTCAGTAGATCCATGCTGCAGTTTCGTTTGTAGAGTCAACAACATACACCCGACATTTCGTTCGACCCTCGAGTGAAACCGTTGTCATTCCGGGTTTGATGCCTTCTCATCCAGACATTCTTCAGGCCCAACCATCTTAACCTTTGAAATCCATCTTTGGTTAGGTATTGAAAGTATTTCCTTTTCGGAATTCCCTGGGCAGTATCGACATATAGCCCTTGGAAGGGCCCACCTTCCAAAATTAGCCGAATTCAACCGCAGCGGCGAAGAGGTAACGCCGGGTTAAGTCGATACTGCTTCGTGGCCTTTTCCGGCTGGTCATTGCTTCCGTGCCCTCACTGCGCCATGATGGAGCCACGATGTCGAACCCCACCCCTTCCGCGCCTGAAGCTCTCGCCGCCCTCGCTACCGAAGCCCGCAATCCCGCCTCCGAGCACATCGACACCCTTCCCACGCTGGACATGATGCGAGTCATCAACGACGAGGATGCCCGCATCGCCTCCGCGGTCCAGGCTGAGCTTCCCCGCATCGCTGCCGCGGTCGACGCCATCGTTGCCCGCTTCGCCCAGGGTGGCCGCCTCTTCTATATTGGTGCCGGAACCAGCGGCCGCCTCGGGGTGTTGGACGCGTCCGAGTGCCCGCCCACCTTCTCCGTCCCGCGCACCCTCGTCCAGGGCATTATCGCCGGGGGGGACACCGCGCTCCGCACCTCCGCCGAAGCCGCGGAAGATTCCCCCGAGCAGGGCGCATCCGACCTGATCGCCGCCAACTTCGGCCTGTCTCCTGCCGGCGACCCGCTGCCCGATACCCTGGTCGGCATCGCCGCCTCCGGCCGCACCCCCTACGTCCTCGGAGCGCTCGCCCATGCACGCGGCCTGGGAGCGCTTACCATCGGGCTGTCATGCGTGCCCGCGTCGCCGATCGCCAACGCCTCCGATATAGCCATCTCGCCGACGCCCGGCCCCGAGGTGCTCACCGGCTCTACCCGCATGAAGGCGGGGACGGCCACGAAGCTCGTCCTGAATATGCTATCCACAGGTGTGATGATCAAGACCGGTGCGGTCTACGGGAACCTGATGGTCAATGTCCAGCCCACCAACGCCAAGCTGGTGGATCGAGCGCAGCGCATCATTATGGCCGCTACTGGGGTGGATCAGCCTGCGGCTGCGGCGCTCCTTACCGAGGCCGAGACCGTCAAGACTGCAATCGTCATGCAGAAGCTGGGTCTGGATCGCGCGGCTGCCGAAGACCGTCTTGCGCAGACCAACGGAAATCTGACCGCAACCCTGCGTTAAAAAGATTCACCCCTACGCAATACGAATCCGATATTCTCAACCGTCTATGCGCTCTCCTATCGCAGCTTGTATCCTGCTCGCCGGATCTCTCGTTCCCGCCATGGCCCTTGCTCAAATTTCCGCCGCCGCGCAAGACCCTTTTCTGAACCTGATGACGGCTGCGCGTGCCCATGCCAAGGCTCACGGGGTAAAAGTTGCGCCGGTGCTCTCGCCGGTAGACGCGACTGTTCTGGGTGAGCACCCTTCCGTCAACGTGGCTGCGCTCCATCAAGCCGGCTTCCAGATCGTCCCGTGGACCACCAACGATCCGGTGAAGATACGCGCGCTCCTGGCGCTCCACGTCGACGGCATCATCACCGATCGCCCGGACATTCTGCAGTCTGTCCTCAAGGACGCCCGCACCGCTGCTGCTGGCGACTCCACGGAGCTTGCGTATTTGAAGCGCGTCGATGTAACGGCCCACCGCGGCGGTCGCGGCCTGCGCCCCGAGAACACGCTGCCCTCCTTCGAGTCGGGCCTGGACCAGCTCGCCAACACGCTTGAGACCGACACCGGCGTCTCGACCGATCATGTCTCGCTGATCTGGCACGATCAGTTCTACAACCCGCAGTCCTGCCGCCACGCTGATGGCTCGCCGTACACGCTGGAGAATCGTGTCTACCTCTCGGATATCTCCTCTGCCGACGCTCAGCGCCGCTTCATCTGCGACAAGCTCCACCAAGGCCCGGAGTACGGAGCCGCCCAGTTTCCCGACCAGAAGAATGACCTCTCGCTATCGCCCGTCTCGGTCGCCTTCGCGAAAAAAGAGAAGTTGATCAGCCCCTACGTTCCAACGTACGCTGAGCAGCTTTTTCGCTTCACTGCCTTCTATGCCGACTACTACCGCAGCGGCGCAGGCAAGTCGCATCCCGAGGCCACTGCCCGCGCCGCCAACGCCGCGAAGGCCCGCTTCAATCTCGAAACCAAGATCATGCCGCCGATGCCTGCGCCTGCGAAAGAGAGCAATCCCGCCGAATCCCCGGTGAACCACACGGTCGAGCCACAGGCCTTCGTGGATGCGCTGTGCGGAGCCATCGTCCGCAGCCACATGGAATCCCGCGCGGAAGTCCAGAGCTTCGACTTCCGCACCCTGATCCTGATTGAAGAGCAGCACCCCCACATTCCCACCTACTACCTGACTGGAGCTCCCCACTCGCTCAGCAGCCCCTTGGTTCCACCCGCGCTGCGCCGACCCTAAGCCTCGAGGCTGGACCTCAAGACAGTATCGACAGAGAGCCTACGGAAGGGCATACCTTTAGGTATGCCAAATGCTCCGCATTTTTGACTTGTTTCTTTTATCGGTTTGCCTGTGGCAAACCGATAAAAGAAATAAAGGGTGGAGGGGAGGCTTCTTTCGGCACACCTGAAGGTGTGCCCTTCCAAAGATCCTTCGAGTTCAACCACGCCGGGGAAGATGTAACGTCGGGAGGGTCGATACTGCCTAAGCCTCGCGGCTGGAATTCAACCCTGCCGCCGCCGGATAAGCCGTAGCGCGGCACCCTCTGCCCGGCCTGTGATCCGGCCCTCCAGGATGCTCTCGTCCTCGCGAATGCCGGCAGCGCGTCGCGGCAGCTTCGCGGCCACCTCATCCACGGTTATGATATTGCGTCCGGCTGCCTTGGCGGCATACAGCGCCTGGTCGGCTCGACTCACCATGGCCGTCCAGGTGTCGGGGCGGGGCAGAATCTGCGTCACGCCGGCGCTCAGCGTGATGGCGATCTGGCATTCCTCATGCTCGGCGCGCATCTCCTGCACCGCCTGCCGCAAGCCCTCCACGACCTTCGCGCCTGCGATTGCGTCGGTGTCCGGCAGTATCAGCAGGAACTCCTCGCCGCCCGTCCGCGCCATCACATCCACCGGTCGCAGTCTGCTCTTGATCAGGGTTGCAAGGGCACACAGCACCGCGTCTCCGCCGGCGTGCCCGTAGGTGTCGTTGACCTGCTTGAAGTGGTCCAGATCCATGGCCACTACCGTCAGCGGCATTCCTGTCCGTTCGCTGCGCAGCACCTCGTGCGCGGCAAGTTTCATCAGCGCCCGGCGGTTCACACACCCGGTCAATGCATCGATCCCCGCCGTCGCCTCCACGGCGCTGTACATCTCTGCCGCAGCGAACCAGACGTAGAGAATCAGCAGGCAGTTCGCCAGCATCAGGATGAACATCATCGAAGCATCCAGCCGCAGATCTGTCGGCGGACGACGCAGGATCGTTCCGTGGCGGTAGGCCGCCGCCGAGAGCACCATCCGGTACAGCACCAGGCCAATATGCACGGACAGCAGAGCGGACATGATCCGCGCCGGAACCAGAAAGCGCTCCTCCCGCTGCCGCCACAACATCCGTACAGAAGTGCCGCACAGCAGCACGACCGTCAAAGCCATCACATGGAACGCGTAAGGAACATGCAACACAAACATGACGCAGTACTCTGTCATCGCGATCCCAAGCATGGCCGGGAGCGCCAGATTGCGCAGAGGCTCCCGCCGCACAAACCACCGCAACCCCATATACATGGCGAAGAACGCCATCATGTTCAGCTCGTTCGCCACCATGATGGAAAACAGCCGGGGCACCGAATCTGCCATGCCCTGCAACCCGACCTTGACCAGTTCGATCACCACCGACCAGGCAAGCCACTGCGTCCCCATCACCCGCTTATCGGCGAGCGCCATGGCCGTCAGCACGATCAGGTACAGTGCCAACGAGACAAAATAAAACGCGAAAGAGGTCTTTAAATCCATAGCAGAACCAGGATTAAAACTTCAAAAAACGGGAGAGGGCAGAGAAATGCTACAAAATGAGACAGAAGTTTCGATTCAGGGCCTGGTTTGATACATGATTCCGATGCACCCAGCATAGCCCACGGCGTCGATCCGGAACAGCAAAAAACGCCTGTTTCATTGAAATATTGCATTGACCTGCCGACATAGACTCGGTTTTAGAACAAGCTGGTCCGCCGCGGCATCTCGATACCCAGATGCTCGTATGCCAAACGGGTCGCCACCCGGCCGCGCGGTGTTCTGTCCAGAAATCCAATCTGGATCAGAAATGGTTCATAGACCTCTTCCAGCGCGTCCTGCTCCTCTGCCAGTGCGGCGGCCAGAGTATTCAAGCCTACCGGGCCTCCGTCGTACTTTTCGATGATCGTCCTCAACAGCCGCCGGTCCAGTTCATCGAACCCGTGGGCGTCCACCTCCAGCATCGCCAGCGCCGCCTGCGCCGTCGGGCGGTCGATCACGCCTTGCGCCCGTACTTGTGCGTAGTCTCGAACCCGTCTTAGAAGTCGGTTTGCGATTCGCGGCGTACCCCGCGACCGCATCGCGATCTCTGCCGCACCGTCGCGGTCGATCGGAACCCCCATCACCTCGGCCGACCGCTCCACCACGAAGCGCAGTTCGTCGTCCGTGTAGAATTCCAGCCGCAACAGAATTCCGAATCGCCCCCGCAGCGGCGAACTCAACATCCCCGGCCGCGTCGTCGCGCCCACAAAAGTGAACGGCTTGATCTCCATGACGTGCGTCCGCGCACTGGGTCCGGTGCCGATCATGATGTCCAGCTTGTAGTCCTCGAGTGCGGTATACAGCTTCTCCTCAAGCACGTGCTGGAGCCGGTGAATCTCATCCAGAAAAAGGACCTGCCGCTCCCGCAGGTTGGTCAGAATTGCCGTCAAATCTCCCTGGATCTGCAGCGCCGGGCCGCTGGTCTGCTGGAATCCCACTCCCAGCTCATTGGCGATAATCGTCGCCAGCGTCGTCTTTCCCAGCCCCGGAGGCCCGAACAGCAGCACGTGATCGAGCGCCTCCCCGCGGTTCTTGGCCGCTTCCAGCGCGATCGCCAACTGTTCCTTGGCCTTCTCCTGGCCGATGAACTCGGCCAGCCGCGTTGGCCGCAGCTTCAGCTCAAACGCATCGTCGTCGTCCGCCCGCCCCGCCGAAACCAGCCGCTCTGCCTCCGCCGACTTCGCGCGATCCAGCCCCACCTTCGCCATGTTCTTAGGAATCTCCACTAACGGCGATGGTAAGGCGAAAACGACCTCGAAGCAACACGCCATGGAAGACCTCGAATGATATACCGTAATCCCCATGGATCGCAGACAAATGATTACCGGCGCAGCCGCCCTCTCCACCCTTATGACCTCTCAAGCCCAAGCCTCTCAGGCCTCCCCCGCGGCGTCACCGCGCACCTTCCTCGAACTCAAGACCTGGCGCCTTCACAACAGCGATGAGTCGCAATCCAAGCGCGTCTCGGATTACCTGGAGGCGGGACTCTTCCCCGCCCTCACGCGCGCCGGGGCCAAACCAGTTGCCGCGCTCGGCAACCTCATCGGCCCGGATGGCCCGTACCTCACGACCATCGTTCAATACGCCTCGCTCGGCGCCATGCAGGACGTCCTTACGAAGCTCGGCACCGACGACGCGCACGAGAAGGCCTCGCAGAAGCTCAGCGCCGGTCCCGGCATGCCCTTCGTCACCATCGAGAGCAGCCTGCTCCATAGCCTCGCCATCCTGCCCGAGCCGGTGCTGCCGGCAGACGCCGCCACGCGCCCGCCTCGCATCTTCGAGCTGCGCGTCTACCAGAACCAGTCCATGATCGCCATGCAGAAGAAAGCTGGAATGTTCAACGGCGGTGAGATCGCCATCTTTCAGAGGCTCGGCATGAAGCCTGTCTTCATCGGCGAATCGGTCATCGGTCCGCGCATGCCCAACATCACCTACATGCTCTCCTTCGACAACCTCGACGGCCGCGAGAAGCTGTGGCAGCAGTTCGGCTCCGACCCGGGATGGAAGACGCTCAGCGCACCGGCCGAGTTGAAGGATCCCCAGATCGTCGCCAACATCGGCAACACGATTCTTCGGCCACTGCCCTTCTCACCGCTACGCTAGGGGCATATCCCCCATAGCTATAAAGTCGTTCCTCTTACGCGAAGCGTCCAGGACTCCACGATGTGGCGTCAGCCCGGCGTCAGGGCGCTTTGGTACTTACCTTGCTTCAGCGATAGCCGGCCGAAAAACCACCTCCAGGACCACGCCCACGGAGCAACATGACCCCAACTGCCCGACCAGCCAGCCGCGTCGCCGCTGCCGCCATCGCTCTTATCACCTGGTTCGCCCTTGGCCTGCAATGCGTCATGACCTACCAGCAGTCCCTGCCCCAGACGCTGTGGATCGTCTTCGCTTACTTCACCATCACCACGAACCTTATCGTCGCCGCCGTCTTCACCGCCCTCGCCTTTGACCGCACGTTCCTGCGCAGGGAGTGGGTCGTTGCCGGAACCATGCTGTCCATCCTGCTGGTGGGAGTGATTTACGCTCTCCTGCTTCACGGCATGGTGGAGCTCTCCGGCGGGTCGGCCCTCACCAATATGCTTCTCCACATGGTGACCCCCATCCTGGTCCCGCTGTACTGGATCGCCTTCACCCCCAAGGGCCACTTGAGCAGACACCACCCCCCGCGCTGGGCCGTCTATCCGCTCGCTTATCTGGCCTATGCTCTTGTCCGCGGCTCCATCAGCGGACAATACCCCTACCCCTTCGTCAACGTCATCAAACTAGGCTGGGGCCAGACCGCCCTCAACGCTGTAATCATCGCCGCAGCCTTCCTCTTCTGCTCCTACGCCCTGGTCTTCATCGACAGCAGAATCGGGCATCACCAGGCAGCCTGAGCGGTCCACCTTATTTCTTGAGTTCCAGAAGTAAAACCCCATGCGCCGGGATCTCGGCTGCCGCTTCGCTGACCTTGCCCAGATCCTTGCCACCCCATACGTCTCGCGCCGAGTACTTGGCCGCCGCGAAACCATAGCGGCTCAGCGGAACCGCTACGCGCGCCGCGGCATCTGCGGTGTTGAACAGCGCAAGGTACTCCTTGCCACCATCACCTTTCGACACCCAGCCGATGAGATCCTCATCCTGCCGAGCCATCTTCTGCTCATGCCCGCGCTGGTCTATCCCAACCACCGCAGCATTCGTCAACAGAGAGACGGTCCAGTCGTCCAGCTCGGTCAGGTTCGCACCGACAATCAACGGCGACCGCGCGATCGACCATAGCGTCACCAGCGTCCTCTGCTCGTCGTGAGACAGCCGCGTGGCCCTGGGCGCTTCATAGCCCGCGACCGGCCCCAGCGTTCCCAGGGGGAGCATGTCGGCGTCCGGCCAGTTACCCGGCTTTACCTGTGGGACCCAGCTTGCCAGCACCGCAAACTGCCCCTTCACACTCTGCGGAAAGTGCTTGCCTTCGTTGCTCCTCCAGTAGTCCCAGACGTCGTCCGAGATGCGCCAGAGCTGTGCGTTCGCCGCCACCTCCGGGCCCTTGTCCAACGGTGCCGGTCCCGGCGACAGGCTCAGCACCATCGCCCGCCCGCTCTTTGCGATGGCCTTGTGGATCATGCGAATCTCTTCGCCTTTGTATGGGTGCGAGGCGATGCAGTCCACCTTCAGAAAATCGACGCCCCATCCCGCATACTGGGCCATCAGGGAGTCGTACCAGGCCTGTCCGGCGGCGGTGTCCTTCACGCCGAAGTTGTCGGGATTCCACGGACAGGAATCGGTCGTATCCGCAAGATCGGCGGCATGGAAGCTGCTTCCTGCCACCGTTACGTTTGCGGCAACTGCCTCCTTGGGAATGCCGCGGATGATATGGATTCCGAACTTCAGTCCCTGCGTGTGGACGAAATCTGCCACCGGCTTGAAGCCGACGCCCGAAGCTCCTTCTCCCGCGGACGGAAAGCGGTTCACGGCCGGTACGTACCGGCCGTTCGCGTCCATTACGTAAGCGAACTTCTCGTCCTTCGCCTTTTGTGGGTTGATGAGGTACCAGCCCTCGTCGACGACAGCATACTCGTATCCGGCAGGCTTGAGCCGCTTGGTCAGCACCTCGACATTCGCCTTGAACTGCGCCTCGGTGATGGTGAGACCGTAGGAATCCCAGCTATTCCAACCCATGGGAGGCGTAGCCGCCAGCCCCTTTTGCTGCGCGCTCGCAGACACAACGAGAGAAGCAGCCACCGCAACCATTAGCACTTGCATCCAGCGCATCGCAAACTCCCCCTCATCGCATCCGGCTTCAGACGTCGAACCTCGAAACTTCGGAGCACATCCACTTTACTCTGCGGGTCTACTCTGAGTTTTCACCCGCGATAATGGCTACGCCACTTGTACGGGTGCAGCATGCTCGCAGCATTTGCTTGCCCCGTCCTACGCTAACTGAGAGCATGGAGAGAATGAAAATTTTTCTCTTCGTCTTCGTTGCTACCCTTCTCGAAGCAACCGGCGACGCTGTTTTGAGACTTGCACTACACCATCCCTCTTTATCTGCACGCATCGGTCTCTTCGCTGCAGGGGGACTGCTCCTGACGCTCTATGGAACATCACTTAATCTCGCGCCCGTCGAGTTCGCCGAAGTCACCGGCTTATACGTCGCGACGTTATTTGTCGTCTTCCAGATCACAAATCTCATTTTCTTTCACACCACTCCCAAGCCTGCGGTGTACGTTGGCGGAGCTCTGATCGTTGCGGGTGGCTTGATCGTCTCCCTCTGGAAGTAGCCGGCGGCCCAGGAATCAGTGGCATACCATGGCGGCGGATAAAACAAACAGGGCCTGATGCAAAGAAGCATCAGGCCCTGTTCCGCACTCAAAACATACGCTCTAGTGCGTTCGCTACGGGTTCCCCTAGACAGCACCGTTCGAGGAGGACGGGAGATCGACCGCCGACCGCACTGGCGTCGAATTCAGATTTCGAATCCGTCCAATCCGCCCTCCGTTGAGCCCGTTCGCCTGTCTGCGCGCTCCGCCCAGGTGCAGCGCGACCGGATGCTGCAGCGTTACGATTACTGCATTTGCCGAGACATCGCCCGTACACGCATAGCTGTGGATGGTGTTCGCATCGAAGTACACCGCATCCCCCGCTTCCAGGTGGTGGGTGGTCTCACCATGGCGCACCGAAAGATTGCCGGAGAGCAGATAGAGGAACTCGCAGCCCAGATGCTGGTGGGCGCGCGGCGCGCGCCCTGCCTTGGGCGGCAGAAACTCTGCGAAGTACGGATCGAGCTGCCGATCCGGCACCATGTAGCCCAGACTTTCGAAGAAATAAGCCGGCTCGTCCACCCCTGTCTGCGGCAACCGCACCCGGTCCTTCTGCCGATGCACGCGGAACAAGGTCTGCGGCTCGGGATCGAAGAAGTAGCTGAGGTCTTTTGAAAACACCATCGAGATCCGGGCCAGGTTGCGCAGCGTGGGGACAACGCGACCCGTTTCCAACTGCGACAGAAAGCTCGCCGAAAGACCCGTGTGACGGCCCAGCTCCACCAGCCCCATCGACTTCTTCAGCCGCAGGTACTTGATCCGCTCGCCGATCCTTTTCTCGCTGATAAAGTTCTCTGCGGCCACCGAATCAACCTGGACACGCTGCATATCTCCCCCACTGGGATCCGTCATGTGCGAAGGAGGCAGGTCCGTGGGAAGGAGCGGAATAAGATCCGCATGGATGGACGGCGGCGGGATGTGAGTTTGCTTTGCCATTTGGATGATGTTTGCCTGATGAAAACACGCTATAGCTGCATCAATAGATTCTCGTTTCCCCGGAAAGGGTTGTGACACTCCTCAATGATTTCATCGCATCACCAAAAGCTTTGAAAATGCTAGGCTGAGACCCATGATGTTCTGGTTTCAGATGCGCGATAAACGGACTATCTCCGCCGGATTCTCCCTGTTACTTCTCTGTATGGCGGTAGGATGCGCAAGTCCGGGTCCGCCGCGCCCTCCTTCGCTTAATCTTTCGCAGCCGGCCACCGACCTCACCGCACAGCGCGTCGGCGACCAGGTTCTGCTGCGCTGGACGACCCCGGACAAGACCACCGATGGTCTGCCGATCAAGCAAAACCTGACCGTCCGGGTCTGCCGCACCGCCTTTCCCGCAGTGGCCGGCTCGTCTCTACCGCCGGGCGCAAACCTTGCTCCGCCGCTCCTTCCGCCGGTTCCAGCCGCAAACCAACCGACACCGCCCTGCAATGAGGTTCTTCGCGTCGCCGTCCATCCCGGCGTCAGCACGGCGACCGACTCACTGCCCGCCAACCTCACTGCCGACCCCGTCGCTCTGCTCGATTACCGCGTCGAGATCGAGAACGCCGCCACCCACACGGCCGGCCCCTCCAACCCGGCCTTCAGCGCTGCCGGCACCGCTCCCGCTCCGGTCGAATCCCTCCACGCCTCCGCCATCCCCTCCGGAGCCATGCTTGAGTGGGCCGCCGTTCCGACTCTGACGCGAGGCCGCCCCGCACCGTTCCTGGAGCTCAACCGCATCAACTCCGCGCTGGTCGCTCCGCCCAGGTCCTCCACCAAAGCCAAGTCGCAGCCCCTCCAGCTCGCGGGGGCTGAATCACCCGAGGTGCACCTCCGCGCCTCCAGCCCCGCCACCGGAACCATCGATCCCACCGCCCGCTTCGGCCAGACCTACCTCTACACCGCCCAGCGTGTGCGGCCCATCCAGCTCAACGGTCACGCGATTGAAGTTCGCAGCGTCGTCTCCCCCACCATCACTCTCACGCTGCGTGATACGTTTCCCCCGGCAGCGCCCACCGGGCTCGCCACGATCCCCACGACGACTCCGCAGCCCGGAATCGACCTCTCCTGGCAGCCCAACGCCGAGCCCGACCTTGCCGGATACATCGTCTACCGCCGAGACCTCGCAGGCACCACCCCGACCCGCCTGACCCCGACCGCGATCCCCGGCTCTGCCTTCCGCGACGCGACCGCCGCCCCAGGTCAGCGGTACGCCTACACCGTCACCGCCATCGACACGAATAACAACGAAAGTAAGGCTTCCCCAGAGGCGGAAGAGACCCTACCCAACCCGTAGGGTCTTATTCTCAAAAGCAGGCTATAGCGCGACCCTGGCGTCGCCCGGGCCTTCCTGTGCCCGTGCGATCACCGCCAGCGTCCGCGAAAGCGGCAGTCCGACGACGTTGAAGTAGCAACCCTCAATCCTCGGAATCCACCGGGCTGCATAGCCCTGGATGCCATAGGCTCCGGCCTTATCCAGCGGCTCACCGCTGGCGAGATACTGCACCAGCTCGCGCTCCAGGATCAGGTCGAAGTAGACCTGCGTAATCTCGACCTCGCTCGCAACAGCGGTCCGCGTAATCGCAGCCACTCCGGTCAACACCTGGTGAGTCCGTCCGGAGAGCAGCTCCAGCATGCGCCGGGCGTCCGCCTGATCGACCGGCTTGCCCAGCATCTCGCCGTCCAGCACGACCGTAGTATCCGCGCCGATCACCGTGATCGGATCGTTCGGATTCTCCGAGTCGTCCGCTGCCTTATGCCGGTCCCAAATCGCCTGGGCCTTCTCGACCGCGAGCCGCTGGACGTACTGTGCGGGCGACTCGCCCTTTTGCGGTGTCTCGTCGACGTCCGCCGCTTCGACCACAAATTCCAGTCCGGCCTGCGTCAGTAACTCCCGCCGACGAGGAGAGGAAGAAGCCAGGATCAGCATCAGGCTCCTGCATTCTCGACGGTGATGTGCGCCGTCATCGCATGCGTCTTGCCGGGTTCCAGCGTTACGGCATTGACGCCTGCATTTACGGTTTCGACGCAGAGCATCTCGTGCCACTCGTCCGGTCCCATGTCGGGAAGCTCTTTCCACGGATTGAAGACCACCGTGGTATTCGAATTGGTCTTCTCGATCGTGATCTTCCGCTTCGCCAGCTCGTCGTGGATTACGCACGTCGCCGTGGTGCTTCCATAGATGCGGTCCGTGAACCCGGTAAACCGTAGCGGAGCGTGCAGCGCGGGCTTCACCTTGAAGTTGTCCGTCTTGTCGATGAACGATGTCGGCTCCAACCCCGTCACGCTGACCTCATGCACATCGATCACATGGAAGTAGGTGTGGAAGGCCTCTTCAAACACCATCGGCTTGGCATCGTCGTTCGCCACCGTCATCTTCATAGTCAGCGACCGCCCGATGGTCAGCTCAAACACCACGCGAAACTTGTCGAAGCCCATGCTGTGGCTCATCGCCGTCGGTCCCAGCGTCAGCGTCATGTGCAGTTCGTCGCCGGCAAGTGCGGCAAACGCGACGGTCCAATCCTGGATGCGCGCAAACCCATGCGACGGACCCGGCTTTCCGTCGACGCGGTCCTGCTTGGAGTCGGTCGCGAACCAGGGGAACGCCAGCGGCACGCCGCCCCGAATCGGTTTGCCCGGTTCGAAGTCGCTCTCGCGGCTCATGAAGATCACCGGTTGCTGGCCCTTGGGCTGCCACGCGGCGAGGTGTGCGCCCTGCAGGTAGACTCGCGCGCTCGCAGCCGGAGCAGTGATATCGGCGTAGATAAGACCGGTGGGAGTCTGGTGAAACGCCAACACTCCGGCCAGTCCAAAGTGGGTATTCAGTTCGGAAAGATTCGTTGCAGCCATAGCCTCTATCTTTTCACTCTTTTCATTGAGTCGCTAAATCTGCGAGTACGTGGTTGGCGTCAGCACCAGGTTCGAGATATTGCTTACCGTCGGCTCGAAGTTGAAGTGCGGATTGCTGGAAAGCTTCTTCCACTGCGGATCAGCCATGAACTTATCCCAGCCCACCGTCAGCGCATTCAGGTCGGGGAAGGTCAGCATATACGTGAGGCTGGGCGTGCGTGGCCCGATCAAGGTATCGCCATAGAACACCTGCTGGCAACCGGACCGCGCAAAGATCTCGAACTCGCCGTTGTGGAACATCTCCACCTTGCGGACGTGATCCTGATAGGTCGGGCTCTCGTAGGTCCGGAGATGAAAGATGCGCTTCTCCTTCGCCGCCGTCGAGGGCGGCACCACCAGCTTCGGAAAGCCGTCGAACGCCGAAAACAACGTGCTCTCCACCCGATCGAACGCCGGAGACGCCGCCGGCGTATTCCAGAATGGCTCGGCTGCCTTCAGAAAGGCAGCGTCCTGCTGCAGCTTCAGATCGATCGTCGCCAGCGTCTCAAGGTTCGAGCTCGGCATCAGCAGATACAGTGCCGGAGTCTCCGGCCCATAGGTCAGCCGGAACGCCCCCACCGGCGTAATCCCCAGCTTGTTCAGCGCCGGAATCAGCGCCTGCTCCACATAGTTATCGGTCAGCTTGCCACCCGGTCCCGAGCGAAGCTGAAACTTCCGCAGCATATAGTACTCGCGCTGCTTGCCACCCGTGCCCTGCGCTATTGCTTCGGTTGCTCCACCCGCAAGACTTGCCGCTGAAGCAGCCAGCGACGCCGCCAGAAAATTCCGTCGATTCATAGAAGCCAATACCCTTTCGGCCTTAGAGTCAGCCGTACCCGTTGAATTGAAATCACAGGAAGCATATCAGTCTGGACCCACGACTTTGAAACGTCTCAAACTGTAATCGCTACCACGCTTCACTTCGCCGGGGCCGCCTTCATCAGCTCCACGAACATCCGGTTGAACCGCGCCGTGTCCAGCTCCGTCTGCACATGCACCGGCTTCACCTCGTGCTGCACCAGTGGCTGGCCATCTGCCTTCATGGACTCGGGACGAAACTCTGTGCCCCATGTCAGCGTGTTGCCATAGCCCGGCCCATGCGTCACATCCACGTCGACGTACAGCATCTTCTCCGCCGTGATGATCTTCGGGTCGAGCCATGCTGCGGCCGCCAGTTCGTCCCACAGGTAGTAGAGCTCGTGCGTGTACTTCGCGAGATACTGCGCAGCGGGCTGCTTCGACGTGGAGATCTCATCCAGCATCGTCTGCGTAAAGCGCGTCTTGATGGAGATGTCCACGGTGGTCAGATCCACACGTGGCCAGTCTGCCCGCAGGACGATATGCGCGGCCTCCGGGTCCCACCAGAAGTTGAACTCGTGCCGCGGACTGTTCGTAAATTCCGGGTCGTCGGTCTGCGGACTTATACTTCCACCCATGATCACGATGCCCTGCGTCAACGCCGCAAACTCCGGATCGATCGAGATCGCCAGCGCAATGTTCGTCAGCGGACCCGCCGCATAGATCGTCACCGCATGCGGATGCGCCCGCACCTGCCGTATGAGGAAGTGCGCTGCATCTTCCGTCGAAGCCTTGATGCTCGGCTCGCCCTCCACCTGCTTCGGCACTACGAACGCCGTATGGTACGGCTGCGCGCTGGTGTGCGCGGCAAGGTCGCCCCACGCGCCGTACCAGGGAAACGTCCCCTCCCGCGCCTGATCCAGCTTGGCCTCGCGCTCCGTCCGCACCAGCGGAAATACCGCTCCCGGAACCACCGGAACATCCGTCCGATGGATCAGCTCCAGCATCCGCAACGTATGCTGGACCTCCTCCGGCTCCCACGCATTGCCGCTGACCATCGTGATGCCCAGCACCTGCGTCTGGGGAGACTGCAGCAGGACCATCATGGCCATCTGGTTCGACCCACCCGGCCCCGAACCATCCTGATCGATAATCACCATCCGCTGCGTCTGGGCACCAGCTCCAGCCGCGCACAGGAACGCCCATACGCCCAGTAATCCTCGGATCCAGATCTTCACCATAGAAGCCCAGAGTAGCAGCCCATCCCTCATCACAACCCACGCAAAACCCTGGAGCGGGTTTCCCACCGCTGTAAAGTCGATTCCCTTACGCGAAGCGTCCAATAACCCCACGAAAGTCCTGCCGTAGGCCCCGTGGTGCCTGCCCGGCGTCAGGGCGCCTTGGTACTTGTCTTTAAGGCCCAGCCGGATCCACGGCCAACTGCCGTTGGCCATGCTTGCAAAGCCCCACCAGCGGACACTGTCTGCACTTCGGATCGGCAAACGTACAAATCGTCTGCCCCAACTGCTTCACCAGTTGATGGTCCTCGTCCATCCTCTCCGCCGACCAGCTCTCCGGGACGATCCGCATCAGCCGCTCTTCCGTGGTCTTCGCGTCCGCTCGCGCCGTCAACCCCAGCCGCTGGACTACGCGCAGATGATGGCTATCCATGCACAAGGCCCGCCGCCGCAGGGTGCTGAAGTTCACCACCGCTCCGCTGGTCTTCGGCCCCACCCCGGGAAACTGCTCCAGCCACGTCCGAATCTTGTCCGTGCGATATTGCGCCAGAAAGTCCAGCGTCAGGCTCCCATACCGCCGCGTTATCTCCTCCAGCGAGCCCTTCAACTGCACGGCCTTCTGCTCGGGAAAGGTCACATCGCCGATCGCCTGCTCGATCTCCTTCAGCGTGGCGTCGCGCAGATTCTCCCAGCCGCCGAAGCGCTCGCGCAGCTTCGCCACCACCGCGTAGGTCGTCTCCGTCTTCGTCCGCGAAGACAGTAGCGAATAGATAAACTGCGACAACGGATCCCACGGCGCACGCGGCCTCTGCTCGCCGAAATATTCCAACAGCAGACGATGAATCTCCTCCAACCGCCCATCGGGAGGAGGTGCCGCCGTACCGGAAGAGAAGAGTGTTTCGCTCATACCATCGCGCAGCATCGGCTTAGCCGTTCCGCGTAACCCCCAACTGCGGCCCCGCCGGAGTCTGCAATCCCCACGCCATGCGCGGGGTGTTATGCGCCAGTCCCACCCGTCCGTCCGGCCCCAGCAGGATAATTCCGCCATGTCCGCCGAGCCGCTCGTAGAGGTAGTCGATCGCCGCCTGCGCAGCCTCTGCCGGACTTGCTCCTGCCGCAACCTTATCCACCGCCCACTTGCCCAGCACCAGCTTCATGATCGGCTCGCCCCAGCCGGTCAGCGAAACTGCAGCCGACAGGTTGTCCGCGTAGCATCCGCAGCCAATCAGCGAGCTATCGCCGACCCGGCCCGGAGCCTTGTTCAACGTCCCACCCGTGCTGGTGCCCGCTGCGATATTTCCAGTGGAATCCATCGCCACCACGCCGACCGTATCGTGCGAGGCCAGCTTCTCAGCGCTCAGGCTTCCGGAAAAAGTCTCATCCGGCAGCCCCGCCAGTTCAGCCGCCTGCGCCTTGAACAGACGCTCCTGCTCCCGCGGAATGACCAGCTCCATGTTGTCGCACAGCGCCATCCCATGCTGCCGTGCAAATCGCTCCGCCCCTGCTCCCACGAAGTACACATGCGGCGACTCATCCAGCACCAGCCGCGCCGCTTTGATCGGATTCCGCAGCCGCTCCACGCAGGCGACACCGCCGGTCCGCAGGTTGCTGCCGTCCATCAGCAGCGCATCCATCTGGACCCTGCCATCCTGCGTCAGAAACGATCCCCGGCCTGCGTCGAAGGTCTCGTCATCTTCCATGACCGCCACTGCGGCCTCGACCGCATCCACCGCCGAAGCACCCCGCTCCAGCAGCCCATATCCCGCCGCCAGCGCATTTGCGATCCCGCGTTCATGCGCGGCGATCTCCGCCTCCGGCATGGCCCACGCGCCGCCGTGAATCAATAAAACAGGTTGAAAGCTCATCGCATCCTAGTCTATCGGACGAGAGCAGCAGGAGAACCCGCCATGCCATCCACGGTCATCGCAGCCATGCACTACGATCCCGAATCCAAAACCCTGACTATTGTCTATCGTGGCCACAGAGGCACCTACCGGTACTTCGAAGTTACACCTGAAGACTACGCCGCTTTTCGCGCCGCTCCGTCCAAAGGCACCTACCTCAACACCACCTTTAAAGCCCACGGCTATCGGTACGAACGAGTCGCCTCAACGCACTAAGCAAACATCCTTAGCAGGGAAACCACTCGATTGTGCTGTCTTTTAAAACATCTGCCAGCTCGTTATCCGGAGAAACCCGCTGCTGCGCGAACTTCTTCATCAAGCCGTGCCCTTCCGAATACCCTTTGGATTCAATCGAACCGGCGAAGATGTACCACCGGTACAGGTCGATACCGCTTAGAGTGCCAAAGCCTTGCGTCGCTCCGTCTCCAGGTAGGTATACCGAATGCGGTGGATCACCGTAATCGTGGAGAACAACGCCAGCACCCACAACGCCGGAGCCATCACGCCCCACCGGTTGCACAAGGCTCCCAGGATGACACAGACGATTCGTTCCGGACGCTCCATGAAGCCGACCTTGCACGTCCCGATCAGTGCCTCGGCCCGCGCTCGCGTATAGCTCACCATCAGGCAGGCCGTCATGACAAACGCCACCAGCCCAACGTAAAATAGGCGATTGCCCCGGGCGTAGTACACCAGCAGCCCGAAGAAGATCGCTACATCTGAGTACCGGTCCATGACCGAATCGAAGAACGCCCCGAACACCGATACCTGGTTCGTCTGCCGCGCCACCCGGCCATCCACCATGTCGAAGACGCCCGCGCCGATAATGATCAGCCCGGCATAGAAGAACATCCGGTCCGCATGGGGTCCGCGCGCGAATCCAAAGAAAAACGCCGCCACCACGTTGATCAGCAGCCCGATAAACGTCAGCGTGTTCGGCGAGATTTTCGAGAGGGCAAGGCCGTTGACGATCTTCTGCAGCAGCCAGCCGCTGCCCTTTCCAAATGCGCTCGTCCAGGTCATAGGGTGTTCGTCATAAACAAATCATTCGGGAGATCGTTGGTGATTATGCAGTAAAGCGGCTAGGCCTACTCCGCTTCCGTCTTGGCCGCCGCCGCAGCAGCAAGATCGGCAGCAGCAAGGTCCGCGGCGTCGTGAATCGTACTCAACTTCAAAATTTCAAGCTCGCGCTTGCCGCTTGGGGTGATCACCGTGGCGGTATCGCCAATCATCTTGCCCAGCAGCGCCCGCCCGATCGGCGAGGTCGTCGAGATCAGACCCTTCGCGACGTCCGACTCTTCGCTCGTCACCAACTGGTACTGAATCTCTTCATCTTTGCTGGAATCGAAGACCGTCACGGTCGAACCGAATCCCACCTTGTCATGCGGGATATTCGTCAGGTTGACCATCGCCAGTTCGCCCATGCGTTTCTTGAGCTGCCCCAGGCGCGCGTTGACAAACACCTGCCGCTGCTTCGCCATGTGATACTCGGCGTTCTCGCTCAGGTCTCCCAGGGCGACAGCCTTTTTGATCTCGGCTGGCAGTTCTGTCGTCAGCTCATACTCCAGCTGCTTGATCTCTTCCGCGAGTCTTTTCTTAACTAATTCTGGCATGGGCCTTCCGATAACACAGACGTACCCGCACACCCTCACGGCTTCGCCCTGAACTCAAACCCCGATTATACGACGCGACCCCGCCATCTCCACAAAGCCGGGCCAGCTGGAACATTCCAGCAAACCACAGGTCCGGAACCGCAAATCCCAGCCACCCCGTAAAATAGCCCCAACGACCGGACGGCCAAGCCCCGGCAGAAGGAGTTCCCGTTTGAAGTTTCTGGCAACCCTGTTCCTGATCGCCGTCCTCGTCGCTGCGCTTGCCGCCTACCTGATCTTCACCCCCTTTGGCCCTGCCGACGGCGGTCCCAGCGCGCCGGAATCCCAGGCCACCTTCGTCGATATCGCTCCCGGAACGAACTCCCGGGCGATCGCCGCCCAGCTTGAAAAGACAGGCATTATCCGTTCCCGTTACGCCTTCTTCGCGCTCCGCGCCTGGCGCACCTTCCGCTCTGAACCCCATACCCTGAAGGCCGGCGAGTACCGCTTCGATCATCCGGCCCCGCTCACCGAGATCTACGACCACCTCACCCGCGGCGACGTCTACACCCGCACCCTGACCATTCCCGAAGGCTTCAACATCTTCGACATCTCCCACGCCGTCGAAGCAGCCGGACTGGGCTCTGCCGCCGACTTCCTCGCAGCGACCCGCCAGCACACCGAGTTGGTCGCCGCCTACTTCCCCCAGGGCGCTCCCCGGCCGGCGTCGCTCGAAGGCTACCTCTTCCCCGACACCTACCGCTTCTCCCGCCACACCACCCAGCTCCAGATGCTTACCACCATGGTGCACCGCTTCCGGCAGGCCATTACGCCCTTTCAGGAGCCGCTCGGTTTCCCCGTCGAACCGCCCCTCGACGTCCCGCATACGGTCCTGATGGCGTCGCTGATCGAAAAAGAGGTCAGCCAGGACTCCGAACGGCCTCTCGTCGCTGGTGTCTTCCTCAATCGCCTGACCAAGGGAATGCCTCTCGCGACCGATCCCACGGTCATCTACGCCGCGCTGCTCGATAATCGCTGGCGCGGAACCATCTATGCCTCCGACCTCCAGAACCCCTCTCCGTACAACACCTACCGGCACGCAGGACTGCCGCCCGGGCCGATCTGCAGCCCCGGGATCGCGGCGCTGCGTGCGGCCGTCCATCCAGCCCCGACCGACTACCTTTACTTTGTTGCAGATGCAAACGGCCACAGCCGCTTCTCCAAAGATTTGAAGGAGCACACCGCTGCCGTCCAAAGCTACCGTGACGCCGTGAAAGGCAAACCGGGCCAGAGCGCAAAACCGCAATAATCCTTTATTCGATCGAACAACCCTCCGCTCTGTTGCGTATCTGCTACGTATCTGTCGCAGAACATCAGATTTCCGGAACATTCCGCAGCGCAGTCCGTCCCACGAACATCCAATTGGCAAAGGAACAAGTCGAAGAGAGGAAACACCCCCTTCGGGCCGGGATCGATTCCGGCCGGACGGATATACTTGAAGTTTGTGCCAATGAGGATGAAAAACCCAAAATTCGCGTTAGCGGCCCTGTGCATCAGTTTGGCCCCGGCCCTGACGGGATGCCTCACGCATACCTACACGGTTCCGAAGACCCGCCCCGCCGACGTGATCCTCAACGCCACGCTGGATCAGCTCGTCCAACAACTCGACACGCGCTACAACGAGATCCAGTCCATGACCGCCACCGTCGAGATCGACACTACAACTGGCGGCAGTCGTCAGGGCAAAGCCAAAGACTACCCAGCCCTCAGCGGCTACATCTTTACGCGCAAACCGGAAGACATGCGCGTCCTGCTCAAAGTACCCGTTCTTGGATCCAAAGCCATGGACATGGTCACAGACGGCAAGACCTTCAAGCTCATCATTCCGCCCTATAACAAGGCAATGGTCGGCAGCAATACCGTCACCCATCCCTCGAAGAACCTGCTCGAGAACCTGCGCCCCTCCGTCTTCTCGGACTCGCTCTTCGTCCGGGGTGTCCTGCCGGAAGAGATTCTTTCCCTTACGTCCGACTACCGGGTCCTGGAAAACCCCAAGAAGAAGAAAGACCTCGTCGAAGAGCCCGACTACGACATCGAAGTCCTCACCCAGCCCCAGGGACAGGTCGCCCACGTACGCCGCGTCATCCACATCGGCCGCGGCAACCTGCTGCCTTACCAGCAGGACATCTACGACGCGCAGGGCCAAGTCTCCACACGAGCCTTCTACAGCGACTACCAGAAGTACGGCGAAATCATGTTCCCCAGCCACATCATCATCCGCCGCCCGCTGGACGAGTTGAGCCTGAGCGTCACCATCACCAAGGTCGCCTTCAACCAGAAGCTGGAAGACGACCAGTTCGACCTCGTAATCCCCCCGAACGTCCCCGTCCAGAAAATGGATTAGGGAGTATCGACCTATACCGGCGGTACATCTTCGCCGGTTCGATTGATTCAAAGGGTATGCGAAAGGGCACGGCTTCAGATGTGCTCTTCCAAGGCCTATAGGTCGAGACTGCCTAAGCACATCCGCCGGGCAAAAAGGTCTCCCGTCTCACAACTCACTTTAGATTCCAGCCCGTTTCGCATGTGCCGCCATGGCTTCATGGATCTCGAGCGCCAATGCAAGCGCCCTGCGGCCATCTTTCCCTGAGACGATCGGGGTCGAGCGCTCTTTTATCGCCCGCACAAAAGATTCGATCTCGAGCCGCAGCGGCTCGCCTGCCTCGACCTTGATCTTCCGCATCGAAAGTCCTTCGGAGGGATGCTGGTCTGCACCCGTCATCGAAGCCAGCGCTGCCAACTGTGCATCGGACATTCCGGCGGCTCCGGTTACGTCGATCATCAGCAGGTCCTGCCGGGCGAAGTCCAGCGAAAGATACTGATGCGGCTGGAAGAAACGCAGCTTTCGCACCCGCTCCGTACTGACGCGGCTGGCCGTGAAGTTTGCGATGCAGCCGTTCTCGAACTCGACCCGCACGTTCGCAATATCCACCTTGCTGGAGAGCACCGGCAATCCAACCGCCCGCACCTCGCGCACCGGGCTGTCGACCAGGCTCAGCACGATATCCAGATCGTGGATCATCAGGTCGAGCACGACGTCCACATCCAGCGACCGCGCCGTGAAGACGCTCAGACGATGGGACTCGAAGAACATCGGCCGGTTCAGGCAGCTTCTTGCCGCCGTGACTGCCGGATTGAAGCGCTCCAGATGCCCCACCTGCACGATGCGCCCGAACTGCCGTGCAGCCGCCAGAATCCGGTCTGCGTCCGCGAGGCTTCCCGCGATCGGCTTCTCCACCAGCACATCGACGCCGGCCGCGAGCAACAACTCCGCCGCCGCCGCATGATGCACCGTGGGAACACAGACCGACGCGGCCTGCAGTTTTACAGCGGCGACGCAATCCTGAACGCTGGTAAACCACGGAATTCCAAAGGTGGCGCCGGCCTCCTCCGCTACTTTGGCATCGGCATCCACAACAGCCGCGAGCACCACCCCTGCTCCTGCGGCTTGTAGTTCCTTATAAACCCGAAGATGGTTGCGCCCAAAGGCTCCCGCCCCTACGACTCCCACTCGCAAGGGTGCTGGCTGGCTCAGTCTATCGGTCTTCGGCACTACTTCGTCACCGGAGCCTCAACCGCCTGCCTGCACTTCGCGTACAGCTCCAGCAGATGCGTTACCTGGTCGTCCGACTTGGGCGCAGTCGGCAGCCCGAACCCAGCGGTTGCCGAGATGGTCTTGCTCCCCACGTTTGCCTGCGCTGCCACAAACTTCAACAGGTCCAAAGCAATGTCTTCGGTCCGACGCGCGTTTCCAGTCACTTCAGCCATTCGTAATTCCTCTCAGTCCTAAGCAGCAGCCTCGATGTTAACGGCCACCCTATCCCCCACGCAAATGAGGCAGGCGACCCACGATCCGGTTAGACCATCTCGTGCGGCAGAAACAGCGTAAATGCGGTGCCATTGCGTCCCGGACGGCGGCTGCTTCGCACGCGCAGATCCCCGCGATGCCGCTCTACGATCTCCTGGCTGACCCACAGGCCCAGGCCCGTTCCGCCGATGCCCTTGGTCGTAAAGAAGGGCGCAAAAATCTTCTGCGCTGTCTCCGGGTCCATTCCTGTGCCCGTGTCCGCCACCGTAACCATCAGGCCGGACTGACCGGTTCGCCAGTCGCATCCGTTACGGCTTCGGATCAGGAGCCGTCCTCCGCCAGGATGCATCGCGTCGATCGCATTCCCGATCAGGTTGTTCAGCACCTGCCGTATCTCTCCGGCGAAGCACATGACCGGCTGACTGGCACGCATCCTTACCTCCACCTTGACGCGCGAGTTCAAAATTTTGCCCTGGTGGATCGCGAGCACGCTCTCGATCAGGTCATCGCAGGTGACCTCCACCCGGTTGGTCGACTGCTTGTGGAAGCGCAGCGTCTGGTTGGCGATCACCGAAACCCGGCGCAACTCACGCTCCGCTGTATCCAGATACTCCTGTACCTCTCCTAATTCCTGACTGCTTCGCGCGAGAAACAGAAGATTAGTCACCGACTCCAGAGGGTTGTTGATCTCGTGCGCGATCGAGGCTGCGAGCCGGCCCACCACGGCGAGCTTCTCCGAGGTGCGCAATGCCTCCTCGGTCAACTTGCGCTCTGTAATGTCATGCCCCTGGATCACAATGCCGCGCACACGCCCTCTGCTGTCTCGATCCGGGATATGCACGACGCTCAGAATCCGCTCGCCCTGGACGGTCGCCATACGCGTCTCGAACCGGCCCTCCAAGCCTGCCAGCGCTGCTTTGAGGTAGGGTTTTGGCCCGGCGTAGGATTCTCCCAGGACCTCCGCGGCCGAGTGGCCCACGATCTCGTCGAGCGGTTTGCCGAACGCCTCCTGGTAGGTTCGGTTAATAAAGACGTAGCGGAGATTCGTATCGACGTAGGCGATGTACGCCGGGATCGCGTCGGTGATCAGCCGAAGCTGCGACTCACTGCGCTCCAGCCGCTCCGAGACCGACTGTCGCTCCGTAACGTCCAGCACTACACCGAGCAGACGGATCGGCTCGCCACAGGGATCGAGGCCGAATCTGCCGGAGTATTCCAGCCAGCGCACGTTTCTATCGGAACGCATGATCCGACACAGGAACTGCCACACACGGCCCGGCCGGGTGGCCCACGACAGGCTCTCCTCAAACCCCTGCACATCGTCCGGATGGAGCCAGCGCGCGGCCAGTTCTGCCATACTCACGGGCCCCATCTCCAGGGTGCGGCCGAAGATTTCATAGATGCGCTGGTTCTCCCACAGCGTCTCGTCCGTCTGCGCGTTCCACTCGAAGACTCCGAGATTCGCGGCGTCCGCGGCCAGCCTCAGTCGATCTTCACTGGCATGGAGGGCCTTGCGGGTACGCTGGATCGCTCGTCCGTCCGCGATGCGCCGGCCACGCCAGAGCTTGACGAATCCCGCAAAGGATAAGGAGAGCACTGCTACACCAAGATGGGCCGGATGCACCCGCCTGGCTCGCCGGTCCTTGAGCCGTTCTAAAGTTTTTTCATCCACGCAATCTATCCGGTTGGCGTCCTGTGAAAACGCCTGTGGCACAGAGGACCATATCTCTATTTCGGACGTTTTTCGTAACGCCACTCCGAAGATTGTAGTCTTTCGAGCGAATCTACGGACCTTACCCGCTCCTTCCGACGGGGCCGCTTACGGCTTTACCGGCCCGCCTCCGGCGAGATCCAGATAGCTGCTCCACAGAGACGACCGGTTCCACTAAGATTCCTGCAGCGCAAAACGAGGAACCAACCCATCTCCGAATCGACCCTCACCCGCCGACGGCTGCTCCAACTCTCGACCGCTGCCGTTGCTGCTGCGGGCTCAACAGTCTGCCTTCCCGCATGGATCGTCTCTGCCGCTGAAGCACCTTCCGTTGCGCCGCAGACCAATCTCTATGCCACGCTGCTGCGAAGTTGGTGCGACGGGCTGCTCGCGCATCAGGTGACCAATCTGCAGGATCCATCGCTCGATGGAGCGCTGCTCTGCCCCGCCTGCGCCATCGTGCACGGCCGCTGCGCCGATGCGATTTATCCTCTGCTGCACGTCGCCCATACCACCGGCGACTCCAGGTATCTGAACGCCGCGCTGCTGCTCTACGACTGGTCCGAGCGCCAGGTCAGCCGCGCCGATGGAAGCTGGATCAACGACGTCGCGCTCAGCTCGTGGCAGGGCATCACCGTCTTCCACACCATCGCACTCGCCGAATCGCTGCACCACCACGGCGACCTGCTCGATCCCGCAACCCGGCAACGCTGGACCGCACGGGTCGCGCGAGCCGCGAAGTTTCTCGACGGATTCATCTCCATGCAGACCGGCAATATCAACTACCCGATCACCTCCACCTATTGCTTCGCGCTGTGCGGGCAGTTGCTCAACGAGCCGCGCTACGCGGAGAGGGCGCAGAAGCTTGCTCATGCGGCAATGGACTACTTCACTCCCAATCATCTGCTCTTCGGCGAAGGCCATCCCCTCGATGCGCTAAGCGCCAAAGGCTGCCGCCCTGTCGACCTTGGTTACAACGTGGAAGAGTCTCTTCCAGCGCTGACGCTGTATGGACTGCTGACGCAGGACAAGCCTGTTCTGCAACTGACCGTCGCTGCGCTTCGCGCCCATCTGGAGTTCATGCTCCCGAACGGCGCGTGGGATAACTCCTGGGGCACGCGCAACTACAAGTGGAGCTGGTGGGGAAGCCGAACCTCGGATGGTTGCCATCCGGCCTACGCGCTGCTCGCTCCGGTCGAGCCCGTCTTCCGCGAGGCCGCCTACCGGAACCTGGAGTTGATGGCAGCCTGCACCCACAACGGACTCCTCTATGGAGGTCCCGACTATGCGCTGCACGGCGATCTGCCCTGCATCCATCACACCTTCACACACGCCAAGGCACTCGCTACAGTGCTGGATAAGAGCAATGCAAGTGGCGTTGCTCCTCCGTCTCCCCGCCTCGTTCTCCCCCGCGACGTGGCCACGGGACTCAAGTCGTTTCCCGAGATCGGCACGCACCTGGCCTCCATCGGGGACTGGCGCGCGACCGTTACCGAGTATGACTTTGACTACTTTCAACAGACAGATCGCAGCGCCGGCTCCACTGCGGGCCATGTGACCGGAGGATCGTTGTCGCTGCTCTACCACCGCACGCTCGGGCCGCTGTGCACCGCTAGCATGACGCAGTACCAGATCGTTGAACTAAGCAATCAGCAGGTGCATCGCGATGCACCGACTATGCCACTGACTCCGCGCATCGAGTACAGTGCCGCTCCGAACACGAAGCCTTACGCCAGCACGACCGACTTCTCCGCGGTACTGACGACGACCAGTTCGCCGGAACGTATCTCCTTCAACGCGCTGGGTCGCCTGCTTACCGCCGAGCACAAGGCCGTTCCCGGCGCTGGCCTGCACTACCACCTCGTTTATACATTTACGCCGACCGTTCTGGAGATCGTAGCCAGTACTGACGCGCCCTCCGACCTGCCCCAGCCTGCGTCTCACTCCCAAGCGGGAGTGGGCCTCTCCTTCATCCTTCCCATCATTGCCCGGCAGGATGAGACCGTCGATCAGCCTGACCCGCAGACGATCCGCATCACGAAGCCCACCGGCACACTGCTTCTCCGGACTGACGCGGCGCAGGGCTTTGCTCCTCTTCCGAAGCCGCGCACCTTCAATCTCGTCCCCGGTTTCGAGTGTGTTCCCATCGCGATTGCGATGCAGCCCGGCCAAGAGGTCCGCATCCAGCTTACGGCGACTTTGTCTTCATAGAAGATCACGCACTGCGAGTCCGAATACATCGCGCCTCGCGTAGTGCCCGGCCACATCCAGATCGAACTTGCCGCGTGTGATGTCGTCGAGGTCGATCTCTGCATACGTTATCCCCGCGCCCTCACTGGATGCCGCTACGACCTCCCCCATCGGCGACACGATGACACTGCGTCCGTCGATGACTCCACCACTCTCGCGCAGGTCCTGCGGCCAGTCTTCCTTGGCGAGAAACTGGCAGGCGCTCAGGACAAAACAGCGGCCTTCATAAGCGATATGCCGCATACTCGTCGCCCACATCTCGCGCGCGTCAACGGTGGGCGCACACCACAGTTGCACTCTCTGGTCGTAGAGATGTTGCCGGTACATGGGCATGTAGTTCTCCCAACAGATCGCGACGCCAATTCTGCCGATCTCCGTCTCCACCACCTGCATTGTGGAGCCGTCGCCCTGCCCCCAGATGAGGCGTTCACTCCCGGTCGGCATCAGCTTGCGGTGCTTGAGGATCATGCCGCCTTCCGGCGAGAAGACCAGCCCGGAGCAGTACAGCGTTCCGCCGGCTCGCTCCACCACGCCGATGACGATATGAAGCTTCAGCTCCTTCGCCCATTCGGCCAGCATCTCCGTCTCGACGCCGGGGCACACGATCGCCGCCTTCGTGTAGCGAAGAAACATCTCCCGGCCTGCGTCGCTCCGGTTCCCTACGACCGCGCCGAAGCCGAGCCCTTTCGGATAGCCGCCGATCATCGCCTCCGGGAAGACGAGCAGCCGCGCGCCTGCAAGAGCCGCCTCCCGGCAGTACCCTTCTACCCGCAGCATCGTTGCGGGAGTATCGAACATCACAGACCCAGCCTGTACGATCGCAACCTTCATAGCAGTTCCCTCTCCAGACTCATCAGCAATTGACGCAGTTTCGTTCTTGCCCCAAATGCTATCCGCGGCCCTCAGCACGCACCCCGCATAAAATTTCGTACGCGATCGTCCCAGCCAGTCGAGCGTGGTCCTCAGCCGTAATCCCTTCGCCCAACACGATGACCTCGTCCCCCATGCGAGCTTCGTCGATCCCTGTCACATCCACGGTCGTCAGATTCATGGAGATTCGTCCCACGATTGGAGCCCGCTGCCCATGCACCATCACCCATCCGCCAGGCTTCCGGTTGGTGCTCGAAAGCTCGCGGCGCAGACCATCCGCATAACCGACCGCGATCAGCGCGAGCCGCATCGGCCGCTCTGCCACAAAGGTTCCGTTGTACCCCACTGCCGCCCCGTCCGCGATATCCTCCAGGCCGATCAGCTTCGCCTTCCACGTCATCACCGGCTGTAGCGGTCCCGCGAGGCACGAGTGCGCGCCCAGCCCTTCCACCGGCAGAACGTATCCGTACATCGCCAACCCTGCCCTTACCAGGGGCCGCGCACCCAGCGTCTGCGCCAGACGCGATATCCATGCGACCATGGGCTCGGCAGCATCCTCCATATCAACCCCCGAAGTATTCCCGACGCTAAGCCATGCGGGAGTCACCCCGGCGGCTCGGATGGCCTCCAGCGCGCCCTCGAACGCGTGCCTTTGAGAAGCAGTCTGGGACGATCCAGCAACCTCTGCCGAAGCAAAGTGCGTCATCACGCCATCGAACCGCAGTCCTTCCGCCCCTGCGATCGCAGCCACGACCTCCAGCAACTTCGTCCCGGCACGAACCCCCTGCCGGCTCATTCCGCTATCGATCTCCACGCAGACTCGAAGCGGCTTTCCTTCTGTTACCGCAGCGCTCAACCACGCCACCTGCTCCACACTCCACACCACCGGAGTGAGTGCTTCCGTGACCATCGCCTGAGCATCCTCTTCCGAGATCCCGCACATCACCAGCACCCGCGGCTGCGCGTCCATTCCAAGGCCAGCATCACGCAACACCCGCCGCACCCGCCGTCCCTCTTCGACGCCTGTCACTCCCAGCCACTCCGCGCCGGCATCGGCCAGTACGCGGGCACACTCCTCCAGCCCATGGCCATACGCATCCGCCTTCACGACAGCCAGCACAGCAGCGTCCTGCCCTGCCGCGCTCCGGACGACACTCTGAAACAGTCCAAAGTTGCCTCGCAAACGCTCTTCATCCAACTCAATCCAGCTCTTCAACCCAAACCCTCCGCCTTCAATCCTATCGCCCCCTTTCTTACTGCCGGTACAGCCTCACTCGCTTCGCCACCGCAGACTCCACCGACCCGCATCCAACATCGGCGCAGTCGCGTTGCTCGAAATAACAGCAGCACAATCAAATATTCGGGATATAGTTTCATGCCTGAGGACAAAAGAGTGATGCGTGGAACGCGTTGGATCGCCGCCGCAACCTTCATGCTGTTGGGCCCCTTCCTCGTCTCGTGTAGCAAGGCCCCCAGCCCCAGGGGCGGCACACCGGCCACCGATTCTTCCGCTGAGCCTCTCCCACCGGAACCAGCAAAGCCGGTCAATCGCGGACCTGCGTCCATCGAACCCAAACCAACTCCCAGGCCTGCTCCACCAATTCCGGCGCCGGATCGAGCTACAGCCGTCGGCCCTATCCATCATCGGGCCGAGAAGCATCTCCCCGGGCGCGAAAACCCGGCTACCGATCAGCCCACCACGGACCACCCGGCGACCGATAACCCCGTCCCTGCGCCGCCCCCGACCGACGACCAACTGCTCGAATCCGCTCTCGGAAAACTAAAGAAGGGCAACCTCGCCTACAGCACACCGCAGAAGATGACGACCGGCAAGACCGCCCACGTCGTCGCCAGGATCGCCAACGACACGGTCTCGGTTGAAGTCCTCAAGTCCGACCTGCCCTCCGGTCAGAATGAGAAGATCGAAACCGCCGCGACCCCCATCTCGACCCGGATGAAGATGACGCTCAAAGGAGCCGACTTCGACATCACCCCGCTTAGCTCCGAAGAGCAAATCGTCGCCGGGAACACAGCCACGCAGTGGGAGTGGGACATCGTACCCAAACACTCAGGCAAACTTCGCCTCCACCTGGCCGCTGTCGTCGAACTGAACGGGCTGGCGAAGGACTTCACCACCGTCGATCGGGAGATTCCCGTCGATGTCGATCCCGTCGACGCGGTAACGAAGTTCATCAGCACAAACTGGCAGTGGCTGATCGCCACCCTGACCGCGCTCGGCGGCGCCACGTGGAAGTACTTCAGCAGCCGCAAAGAGAAAGCAGCCGCATAGTGTCCTGAGTCTAAAGTTCGTTCCAGACACTCAGGGCCAAAGGCCCGTCGCATACCAGCCTAGGCCGAAGGCCTAGGTCCAGATACGCCCCAGCACCGAGGGCTGAAAGCCCGACCCATAATTCCTTCAACAACTTCAGGCTTAGTCAGGTCAATTCACTGGAGGCTGATCGCCCGGCGGAATCATCTGCTTCATGAAGTCCTCCAACCGCTGTCCCTTCTTCTGCTCGAAGAGGCGGTCGAGCACCGCGACCTCGTCCATCCGGTCGATTCGAAAGACTCGAAAGTCCTTCCGCAGCTCGCACCACGAGGCCAGCGTCCAGACGCCGCTCCAGAAAGCCAGTGCGAGCGGGCGGACACTGCGGACGCTCGTCTCGCCGTCCTCCTTCGCATAGCAGAAGGAGATAACCTGCCTGCCGAGGCAGGCAGCGTGCAGCACGTCGAGTCTCACCCGCAACACCTGCGTCATCCGGTAGCCGGGGGCGTACAGCAGAATCGCATCCAGCTCATCGCGCATATCTGCCGGGACTACGGCTTCGATCCGTTGAAGCGCCTGCTCTGCGGCGATGACGTTCTCCGCTCCGCCCCACGCCTTGACCAGGCGAGCACCCAGCGCTAGCGCGGTCAACTCTCCGCGCGTAAACATCAGGGGAGGCAAGTCCATGTCGCGACGCAGCGTATAGCCTACGCCGGCTTCGCCTTCGATCGGCATCCCCGAAAGCTGCAGATCGCGCACATCGCGGTAGATCGTCCGCACCGAGACCTGCAGCTTTGCCGCCAGCTTCTGCGCCGTCAGCATGCGGCCAAGACGCAGAAACCGGACGATCCGAAACAACCTGTCAGCACGTCGCATAGTATGGCTCGATCCTACCGCTGTGGCTCGTAACCATCCAGTTAGACCGAGTGCAATCCAACATGATTGCCTTCCGAGTCGCGGATGCAGGCATACCATCCGAAGCCGCCCTCAATCTCCGTCTTCGATTGCAGAATCAGGCCGCCGCATGACGAGACACGGGAGATCACCGCGTCCAGTTTTCCGTTGCAATTCAGAAACACCACCGCTCCATCCGGCCCGGGCTTCTGCCGGTTCCGCTGCACCAGTGCGCCGCCGGTCCCGCCATTCGCATAGGGGAAGATCGCCATCGAATCGCCGAAGATTGAACGATTCAACTTCACTCCCAGCAGCGTCTCGTAAAACTTTACGGCGCGCTCTAGATCCGCACATGGAATCTCGAACCAATGGATCGCATTCTGCCGCGCCCCAGCCTCATTTGCTGTCTTCCCTACGTGTACCGTGTCGTGCAACATCTCTGCCGTAGCCGTCATAGCTCGCTCCTGAAGTCTGATTTTTCTCACTTACAAGACGGAGCATAAAGAAAGGCTACTGACAGCATTGTGTCAGTAGCCTTTGCACCTTCGCAAATATTCGCGCATGGGACGTTTTCAGACGACAACAAGATCGAGCCATTCGGAAAAGGCTAATATCCTGAGCCTAAAGTTCGTTCCAGGAACTCAGGGCCAACGGCCCGTCGCATACCAGCCTAGGCCGAAGGCCTAGGTCCAGATACGCCACAGCACCGAGGGCTGAAGGCCCGGCCCATAATTCCTTCAACAACTTCAGACTCACAACACTAATATCCGCCGCCCGAATCCCCGCCGCCATGCGCCAGATTCTCAAACCGCGTGTAGTCCGCCAGATACGCCAGTTGCACGCTTCCGGTCGGTCCGTTTCTCTGCTTCGCGATGATGATCTCCGCCTTGCCCTTCAGGTCCTCGTTCTCACGGTCGTAGTACTCTTCGCGATGGATGAAGCAGACCACGTCGGCATCCTGCTCGATCGAACCCGATTCGCGCAGGTCGCTCAGCAGCGGCTTCTTATCGCCGCCGCGCTGCTCACTGGCACGCGAGAGCTGCGACAGCGCCACCACCGGAACCTTCATCTCTTTTGCCAGAGCCTTGAGTCCGCGCGAGATCGCCGAGACCTCCTGCGTCCGGTTTTCAAAGCCCTTCTGGCTGCCACCCGCCGAGCCGGTCATCAACTGCAGGTAGTCGATCACGATCAGATCGAGCTGCCCCTGTTGCTGCTGGAGACGGCGTGCCTTGGCGCGCATCTCAGCCAGCGTAATGCCGGGCGTGTCGTCGATGAACATCTTCGACTCCATCAACCGCTCCAGCCCCTGCACCAGCTTGCTGCGGTCGTCGCGCATCAGCATGCCGGTCTGAATCGCCTTCGAGTTGACCATCGCCTGCGAGGCCAGCATTCTGCGCAGCAAACTTTCCTTGCTCATTTCGAGCGAGAAGACCGCAACCACCTTGCCGCCCCGTACCGCGGCGTTCTCCGCAATGTTGATCGCCCAGGCGGTCTTTCCCATCGACGGACGCGCCGCGATGATGATCAACTCCGAGGGCTGCAGGCCGCTGGTCATCTTGTCGAAGTCGATATAGAAAGTCTCAAGTCCGGTGACCTCCTTGCCCTGCTCATAGAGCGCATCGATGGATCCGAACGATCCCTTCACGATGGTTGGAATATCCGCAAACCCACGCGTCACCGCATGTTCCGAGATCTCTACCAGCCGCCGGCTTACATCATTCAACACGTCGAGTGCGATCTGGCTCTGATCCGCCGCGTCGATCATGCCCATGTCGCAGACCGTCATCAACTGGCGCATCAGGCTCTTGTCGCGCACGATCTTGACGTAGCTCTCGATGCTCAGCTTGCGCGGCAGTCCTTCGCTCAAGGACGCCAGATACGGCACTCCGCCGACCGAGTCCAGTTCCTTCCGCTTGCGCAGTTCTTCGGACACCGTAACGATGTCCACGGCATAGCCTGCCTCGGACAAATGCACCATCGCCGAATAGATCCGGCGGTGCGAGTCCAATGCAAAATCCTCCGTCTGCAGCAGCATCGTCGCATCGACGATCGCTACCGGTTCAACCATCATGCCGCCCAAAATCGTCATCTCGGCATGCACGGATGCCGGACGGTCCTGATCACCTACCAATTGGGGATAACTTGCCATAGAGTCTGAAGGTACTCACATTCACCCTCTGCATGGGATGGAAAACTCGGACCCAAGAGAGGAAAACTTCGCTCCGTTCAGTTTACTCTTGAGTAAATGCGGCGTTGCGGTGACCCAGAAGCACCCCTTTTCACCTCGCGCAGATTCGCCAACCCAGGAGAACATATGGCTGCCGATAAGACACTCGAACTTCCCCCTGCCGCCCAACGCGACAAAGCAGCCTTCGAAGTCCTCCGCGTCTGGATCGCCGAGCAGGGCCAGCACGTCAGTATCCGCAGCGGAGCCTGGGAAGACCCCTTCGCCTGGGGAATCGTCCTCGCCGACCTCGCCCGCCACATCGCCAACGCCCACGCCATCCAGAGCGACCGCGTCGACAAGGAAGCATTTCTGGAACGCCTCCTGGAAGGCTTCGAGGCCGAGATCGACAACCCCACCGACGAGCCGGAAGGCGAAGTCACGCAGTAGCAACCGAGCCTGAAGGCGAAGTCACGCAATAACAAGCCGAGCCTGAGGGCGAAGTCACTCAGTAATCTCAGTCACGAAGGCCAGATCCATTCATGCGTAAGTCCCTTTGCCTCATCCCAAGTCTCATCTGCCTTGCTGCCTGCGTCGTACCAGCCTTCGCTCAACCGACACCGGAGACCCTGCACCCACGCGTCGTCATCGTCGCCTACTTTGAGGTCGGCGAAGACACCGGCGACCGCCCCGGCGAGATGCAGTTCTGGGTCGAGCGAGACCACCTCGACCGCGTCATCCAGGTTCCCGGCATGACGCACGTCGTTCGCGCAAACGCCGCCGGCACCGAGATCGCCATCGCCGTAGGCCCCGGAAATATCAAGCCCGGTATTAACATCATGGCGCTCGGCTCGGACCCGCGCTTCGATCTGCGCGAAAGCCACTGGCTAATCAACGGCATCGCCGGCATCTCGCCAGCCGATGGCACGGTCGGGGCCGCCGTGTGGACGGACTTCGTCATCAACGGCGACCTCGCCAAACAGATTGACCCGCGCGAAATCCCCTCTAGCTGGAGCGACGGCTTTCTCTCTCTCGACGCCGTTAGCCCAACCGATCCCAAGGGCGGTGCCAACTGGGAGGACGACGTGCGCCGCTGGACCGGCGACCAGGCTCACGCCAACCGTCGCGGCAACGTCATCCGCATGAACATCGCGCAGACGAAGTGGGCCTACGAGCTCACCCGCGATACGCCGCTTCCAGAAGACCCCGCCATGAAGACGCTGCGGCTCCGCTACAAAGGCCAGCCCGGTGCCGCCAGTGGTCCGAAGGTCCAGATGGGAGCCAACATCGCCACCGAGATCTTCTGGCATGGAGCGAAGATGGATGCCTGGGCCCACCGCTGGGTCACCTTCGAGACCGATGGCGTGGCCCACCTCGCCTCCACCGCCATGAACGATACCGGAACCATGCTGGCCCTCGACGCCCTCACCCGACAAGGCAAGGCCGACTGGAACAACGCGCTGCTGCTCCGCACTGCCAGCAACTTCGATATGCCGCCCACCGGCACATCACCCGCCGCGAACCTCGCCAGCGAGAAGCACGGAGCCTACACCGCTTACCTTCCAGCGCTCGAGGCGGCCTACACCGTAGGCCACCGCGTCGTTGCTGAATGGATGAAATAGTTGCTGGCAGGCCAAGAGCAAGTTCTCCCTAACGCCGGGCGGGCGCCACTTCGTGGGGTATTGGACGCTTCGCGTAATGAAACGGCTTTTTGCCAAAGGCAATGTGTCTTATTTCTTTTTATAGTCCACGAACAACTCCGGAAACTGCGCCTTCAGGGCCGCAGTCTTCGGCACATCGCACACCTGGATGTAAGGATTGTTCGGGTTCTTCTCCGCGTAGTCCTGGTGGTAGTCTTCGCCGTCATAGAACACCTTCAGGGGCACCAGTTGTGTCACGAGCGGCTTCCCGAAGGTCTTCGCCGCATCCAACTGCGCGATATAAGCGGCAGCGATCTTCTGCTGTTCCGGAGTCGTGAAGAAGATCGCCGAGCGGTAGCTCGTACCGACATCCGGGCCCTGCCGGTTCAACTGCGTCGGATCGTGCACCACGCTGAAGAAGATCCGCAGCAGCGTGCCATAGCTGATCTTCGCCGGGTCGAAGACGATCTTCACCGCTTCAGCATGCTGGGTCGTCTCGCTCAAAACGGCGCTGTAGTTGGCTGACTCCGCCGTGCCGCCCGAGTAGCCCGCCGTCGTGGCCGTCACACCCTTGACCCGCTGAAAAACCGTCTGCACACCCCAGAAGCATCCGCCCGCAAACACAGCCGTCTCATGTTTCGCAGCCACATGCTGCTCATCCAGGGCGGGAGCCGGGATCGGCTCCTTCCGTTCCGCACCAAAAACCATAGTCTTCACTCCCACCAGAGCCGCAGCAACGACCAAAACACCAAGCCCGATCTGAACCGCTCGAAATCCCATAGTCCGCATCTCCAGTGCCGCCAAACCGCAGCCCTACACCCTTAGACGCCGCGACGCACTCCGAAGATACAAACCGAAGCATCTACCCATTTCCACCCAGCATCCACCAAACTCACAACTGCTTTGCGCCTTACGCCACCCGCCTCCGCCCCTGTATCTCGATAAAGACATGCAGCAGACTCACCGCCACCGGCGTCACTCCCGCGATCCGGCTCGCCTGCCCGAGGGTCTGGGGCCGTACCCGCTCCAGCGTCTCCTGCATCTCGCGACTGAGACCGCTGACCGCCCGATAGTCGAACCAATCCGGAATTCCACGCCGCTCCGCCTTGCGCATCTTCTCCATCGACCGCCGCTGCTGATCGAGATAGCCGGAGTATTTAATCTCTGTCTCCACCGACTTCATCTCATTCCGCACCCAAACCGGCAGCCGTACCAACCCAAATCCGGGTGCCCCATGTCCCGCCTCTGGGACATGGGCTTCCTCCAAAGCGACCGAATCCATCCCCGCAACCCACCTCTCAAACACCTCACCGCCTGCGGCCATACGATCCCGCAGCAGCGGAGCCAGCGCCTCAATCACCACCTCAGGCCGCTTCAGAAACTGGGCAAACGTAGTCCCAGAGACCGTCGCCCCATCACCATCCAGTCGCTCCCGCAACTCCACCGGAAGCTCTTCCAGCCGAATCCGCGCCGTCTCCAGCAGCCTCTCGAACGCTGCTGCCCGCTCCTGCTTCTGCTCGAACTCCGCCCACGCAACGTCGTCGATCAAACCCAGCCGACGCCCATGCGGAGTCAGCCTTCGGTCGGCATTATCGATCCGTAGATGCAGCCGGTACTCCGCCCGCGAGGTGAACATCCGGTACGGCTCGTTCGTTCCCTTGCTGATCAGATCGTCGATCAGAATGCCCGTATAGGCCTCAGTCCGGTCCAACGTAAAGGCCGGTTCGCCCCTTACTGCGAGCGCCGCATTAATCCCCGCCATCAACCCCTGGCACGCCGCCTCTTCATAGCCGCTGGTCCCATTGATCTGCCCGGCCAGAAAGAGCCCCGGAAACTTCTTCACCTGCAACGTACGGTCCAGCTCCGTGGGATCGATAGCGTCGTACTCGATCGCGTAACCCGGCCGCAACATCTCGGCGTTCTCAAGCCCTGGGATCGACCGCACCATCGCCGCCTGGATCTCCATCGGCAGACTGGTGCTCATGCCGTTGATGTAGACCTCATGCGTATTCAAGCCCTCCGGCTCCAGGAAGAACTGGTGCCGCGTCTTCTCCGGGAACCGCACGATCTTATCCTCGATCGACGGGCAATACCGCGGCCCGATGGCCTCGATCTGGCCTGAATACATCGGCGACCGATGAACATTTTCTCGAATCAGTCGCAGCGTCTCCTCCGTCGTATGCGCCACATGACAGACGATCTGGCGCAACGGCGGCACCCCACCCTTGCCAAATCCCGACCGAAAACTAAACGGCGTAGGATCGCTGTCCCCCGGCTGCACCTCAAACTTCTCCCACGCAATCGTCCGCCCATCCAGACGCGGCGGCGTCCCCGTCTTCAAACGGCACTCCCGCAAGCCCAGCCGCTTCAGCGCCTCGCCCAGCAACACACTGGCCGGCTCCCCACTCCGCCCCGCCGTGTACTGCTCCTCCCCGCAATGAATCAACCCATTGAGGAACGTGCCCGTCGTAACAATCGTCGCGCCCGCAAGCACAGTACGTCCATCCCGCAGCTTCAACCCCCGCACCACCCGCCGTGAAGTCGTCGAAGTCGCAAGATGTCCGTCATTTGTAAGGTGTTCGTCATTCTGAGCGGAGCGAAGAACCCCTGTATTTTGTTTTAGCAGCGGACCAGCCCGCAGCTCGGTACCCGTCAGAATCCCCGTATTGCCCTCAAAGCCGGGTGCCCCATATCCCGACTCTGGGACATGGGCTGCCTCAACCTCCTCCACCAACAAGTCCACCACCTCGGCCTGCTTGATAAAGAGATTCGGCTGCCCTTCGAGAACCTCCCGCATCTTCACCCGGTAGAGCGCCTTATCGCACTGCGCCCGAGGACTCCACACCGCCGGCCCTCGCGAAGTATTCAACAGACGAAACTGAATCCCGGTAGCATCCGCCACCTCACCCATCACCCCACCCAGCGCGTCCACTTCGCGCACCAGATGCCCCTTGGCGACACCACCAATCGCCGGGTTGCAACTCATCTGCGCAATCAAATCCAGATTCAGCGTAAAGATAGCCGTCCGCAGCCCCATCCGCGCCGCCGCCATCGCCGCCTCGCACCCGGCATGCCCAGCCCCAACCACCACCACATCGTACTGTTCCGTAAACGCCATTCCCTTTATTTTAGGCGGTTACTTCTGTCATTTCGACGTTTTTCCGTATTTCGTACTTTATCGGCGATGCATCGAAGTAGATCAATCCCGAAACGACTGCCAGCAGATCGGTGGAGCCGCCAAACTCTTCAATGAGAACAGCGCCTAAGCCTCCAGCACCAGCGCCACCACAATCCCCCACGAATCGCGAAACGCCCGCGCTCCGTTCTCCGCCTTGATCTCGTCGAAATCACCCAGCGCCAGGCTCGCAGCGGCGCGATCGATCTCATCCGCATCCGGAAGCACCATCTCCCAGAAGAGCAGCCGCGCATCCTGCTCCGTCGCGACCGGCGAACCCGCCGCCCACACGTTGAGCCCTACATGATGGTGATATCCACCGGCAGACGTAAACAAAGCGCCGGGATACCGCCACGTCACGACATCCAGCCCCAGCCCCGCGACGTAGAACTTCTCCGCAGCTTTCAGGTCGCCGATATACAAGTGCACATGCCCCACCGTCGTTCCAGCCGGAGCACCCTGCCAGCTATCCTCCGCTACGACCGGCATCGTCTCGAAGTGCACCGGCCCGGTGGCGCTCACAATCTCGCGGCCCTCGAAGATCCACTGGTCGCGCGCACGGTCCGCATACACCTCGACCTGCAGACCATCGGGGTCGGTCAGGTACAGCGCTTCACTATAGATATGATCGCCCGCGCCGAACGGCACACCCAGCTTCGCCAGGTGTCGTATAAAGCTGCTCAACGCCTCGCGGCTCGGCAGCAGAAACGCCGTGTGATACAGCCCCAGCCGGGTTCTGCGCCCGATGGCCGACACGCCGGGCATCTCCTGCAACTCCAGCAACACGCGTCCGCCACCCTGCGCCCCGAGTTGCACCATCCGGTCCTCTTCGCGGAGAACCGCCAGCCCGATCACATCGCGATAGAACGCGACCGAGCGCTCCAACTCCGAAACGGCGAGACGCACACGGCCTACGTGAGCACTCGCGGACAGCCGGTAGTGCGGCGGCCGAATCCCAATCTCAGACATATTCTGTGCAGTCGACATAGCGTCACTCCTCACTCTTTATTGGAGTCCGGAATTCCATCTCCGACTCACATTCACAACTGACACTACAATCGCTCCATGACCCTACGACGCCGCCCCTCTTGCAAGGCAGCCTTCGCCGCAGTCTTGCTCGCCGCCTCGCTCTGCTTCGTCATCCCCGCTCTTGCTCAGTCCCCTGCTCTCTCCTCCGATCCCGCAGCCGATGAGGCCGCTCACGCAGCGTTGGAGTCCTTCCAGCTTCCCAGTAACGGCGCGCTGCTCAACGCCTTCGTCTACGTCGCCGCCGGTGCGAGTCCACACCCCACTGTTCTGCTTCTGCATGGCTTTCCCGGCAACGAGAAGAACCTCGACATCGCCCAAACCTTGCGCCGCGCCGGCTATAACGTCCTGTACTTCGACTATCGCGGCTCCTGGGGCTCACCCGGAGACTTCTCCTTCACCCACTCCATCGAAGACACCGAAGCCGCCATCACCTACCTCCGCACCCCTGCCAACGCCACCAAGCTCCGCGTCGATCCCAACGCCCTCATCCTCGCCGGCCACTCCATGGGCGGCATGATCTCCGCCGTGACCGCGGCTCACTTCGCCACCGACCCCGGCATCCGGGCGGTCGTACTGATCTCTGCCGCGAACATGACAGGACGCGTTCTTCCCGCCGTCCAGTCCGGACACGGCGATCAGGCCCTGGCACCCGTATCGAAGGCCCTCGCTTCGCAAGGCATGGCCCCCCTCGCCGGCTGCACGCCCGAGACGCTCGCGCAGGAACTCATCGCGAACGCCGTCGCGTGGGACATCCCCTCGCTCGCCCCGAAGCTCACCGCCCGCCCGCTGCTCATCGTGTCCTCCGACGATGGCAACACCCCCGCCGCCGAAGCTCTCGCCGCCAACCTCAAAAAGCTGGGCGACACCACCGTCACCTCCACCCATCTGCCGACGGATCACTCCTACTCGGACCACCGCATCGCGCTCCAGCAAGCGATCCTCAGCTTTCTCGCGACGCTCTCTACAAAGTAGCGGCTCTTGTGTAGTTCTGAGTTTCAAGAGCCCCCTCACTCTGTGCCAAACCAGCTCCAACCGCCTCGCATCCAATAAGGGTCTATGACCGAAAACTTCCACTTCCGCCACGGCTGGTTCTTCGCCATCTTCCTCTTTTGCGGAGCGATCGTTCTCGCCAATGTCGTTCACTACATCCTCTTCCGTGTTATCCGCCGTAAAGAGGCCGAGACCACCCAGTCAGGCTGGGGCGTCCAGAAGTATCTTGGCCGCCCCGCACGGACAATCTTCCTGCTCACCGTAGCTCTAAGCGTCCTTCCCGTCGTACCCGAGCTGCCCACTCAATACGAAGACCTCATCCGCCAGATCCTCATCATGGCCATGGTGGCTGCGCTGGGCTGGTTCGCCATCGGCTGCATCTACGTCTTCCAGAACGCCATCCTCCGGCGCTACGACCTCAAAGCCGACAATAACGTTCAGGCGCGCCGCGTCCACACCCAGTTTCAGCTCTTCCGCCGGATGTTGATCACCTTCATCGTCATCATCGATATCGGAGCCCTGCTCTGGACCTTCAACGATCCCCGCATCTGGCACTACGGCTCCGGCCTGCTCGCCTCCGCCGGTATCGCCTCTTTGATCCTCGCGACTGCAGCCAAGTCCACCGCAGCCAACTTCCTCGCCGGTCTCCAGATCGCCCTCACCGAACCCCTCCGCATCGACGACGTTGTCGTCGTTCAGGGCGAGTGGGGCCGCGTCGAAGAGATCAACTCCGCCTACGTCGTCATCCGCATCTGGGACCTCCGCCGCCTGATCGTTCCGTTGTCGTACTTCATCGAGAACTCCTTCCAGAACTGGACCCGCGAGTCCTCCGACATCATGGGCACCGCCTTCCTCTACGTCGATTACTCCATCCCCGTCGATGCCCTCCGCCAGCAACTGAACGCAATCGTCCACCCCAACCCTCTCTGGAACAAGCTGGTCTGCGGCCTCCAGGTCACCAACCTCACCGACCGCACCATGGAACTCCGCTGCCTGATGAGCTCCCGCAACAGCAGCGAAAACTTCGACCTCCGTTGCATCGTCCGCGAAGAGATGACGAAGTTCATCCAGCAGAACTACCCCGACGCCTTCCCCACCACCCGCTTCGCCTCCCGGCCCGACCCCCAACCGGATTCCATACCCCAGACTCCGTTCGCCGCGTCTTGACCTCACACCCGCCTTGCCCCAAACCCACCAAAGGAATACCGTGAAACAGACTGCTTAGAGTTGGAACAACATGCTCTGGCCGCACAAAAAAATCTACCGCGCCGCCTTGTTCCTCCTGCCTCTGGCTCTCCCCGCTCAACAATCCAGATCCACTGAAACCAAATCCCCCCTCATCGTCATCGGCTTCGCTGGCGGCTTCATCAAGCGCACCAGCCTGGTCCACGGCGAGGTTGAACTCGCCCGCCACCTCCGTGAAAAGTACGGCGCCACCATCCACGCCGACATCTTCGAGAACCACCGCGGCGACGACGCCCACCGCGAGATCCTCCGCCTCCTGAAAGCCGCCCCCCAGGACGGCGGGCCCGCCAAAATTATTCTCTACGGTCACTCCTGGGGAGCCTCCGAGGCTGTCGCCGTGGCCCGTCAACTCCAGCGCGATCACATCCCCGTTGCGCTCCTCATCGAGGTCGACGGCGTCCGCAAACACCAGCAGGACGACGCCATTATCCCCGCCAACGTCCTCCAGGCCATCAACTTCTACCAGACCGAAGGCCTCCTCCACGGCCGACCCCTCATCCACGCCGCCGACCCCGTCGCCACCCAGATCATCGACAACATCCACCTCTCCTACAAAGACAACGACGTCCCTACACCTGGCTACCCGTGGTTTGCGCGCACCTTCACTCGACGCCATATTGAGATCGAGAATGATCCCCGTGTCTGGAACCAGGTCGAAGCCATGATCCTCGCTCAACTCCCCGCAACCCAAATCGCAGCACTCCCCCAAACACAGCAATAAACAAAGCAAAGCAGTAAAAGTAGATCCCTAACACCTAACGCGAAGCGTCCAATACCCCACGAAGGTCCCGTGGTGCCCGCCCGGCGTCAGGGCGCAGTGGCACTTGCCTTCCATCAGTTAAGTCCAACCGTCATCCTGAGCGAAAGCGAAGCAACCCGCCCCTACCATCGCCACCCCCACCTACGAAATATTTCGCTGTAATCTACGAACATCTTCGTATACAGTCTCCTCAAGCACCCAACGGAGACACAAATGAAGCTCGCCGCCGCCCTCCTCGCTCTGACCGCCCTCCCCCTCTCCGCCCAGAGCCCGAACCTCGCCGGCCGCTGGCTCGTCACCCTCGACTTCTACGGAGGCATTCGCTACCTCCATCTCGACCTCGCCCAGGAAGCCACCAAACTCACCGGCACCTTCTCCGGAGACAAGCTCGAAGGCACCCTCACCCCCGCAGCCAACGGAAAAGACGCTACCCTCCACTTCCTCGCCAAGGACGACCAGGGCGGCAACGAAGACGTCACCGGCACTCTGACCGATGGCACGTTAGCCGCCACCGTCCACGAGACCCACCCCGACGACACCCCGGTCACCTACAAGATCACCGCCGTCCGAATCCCCGCCCGCCCCACCGCCGCACCCCAGCGGCATGAGTTTACCCCCACCGTCTTCCACCATACCTACTCCCCGGCGAACCCGCCCGTCCTCACCATCAACCCCGGCGACACCGTCCACACCTGGACCGTCGACGCCGGCGGCAACGACGGCGACAACATCAAGCGCACCTACGGCGGCAACCCTCAAACTGGCCCTTTCTATATCCAGTCCGCCATGCCCGGCGACACGCTCGTCGTCCACATCCTGCGCCTGCGTCTCAACCGCGACTCCGCCGGCTCCGACGACGGCATGGTCCAGAGCAGCCTCAACTCCAACCTCGCCGTAAAGATGAAAGACACCGGCAAATCCATCGCCTGGAAGCTCGACCGCACCGCCGGCATCGCCACGCCGCTCCACCCCTCCGAACATCTCGCCCACTACTCCATCCCTCTCCGTCCCATGCTTGGCTGCGTCGCCACCGCCGTCAGCCCGACCGCCGCCCCGCCCCCCACCGGCGACTCCGGCGGATACGGCGGCAACATGGACTTCAACGAGATCACCGAAGGCACCACCCTCTACCTCCCCGTCCAGAATCCCGGAGCCCTCCTCTACCTGGGCGACGCCCACGCCGCGCAGGGTGACGGAGAGCTTAACGGCAACGCCCTCGAAACCTCCATGGACGTCGAGTTCTCCGTCGACGTCATTCCCAACAAGAACCCCCACGGCCGCCGCGTCGAAACTCCCACCCACATCATCGCGATGGGCTACTACGGCTCACTCGACGACGCCTTCAAAGACGCCACCGCCAACATGGCCCAATGGCTCACCGAAGACTACAGCCTCACCCCATCCGAGATCGCCCAGGTTCTCGGCACCGCCGCCGAATACAAGGTAAGCGAAGTAGCCGACCGTAACTCCGGCATCGTCCTCAAAATCAACAAAGACCGCCTGAAACTCCTGACCAAAACCCCACCCAAAAATCCGTAAACGAAGCTGCCATAGATTCGAAAATTGTGTTCACGTTTCTCTTGACGAAACCATAGCCGTACGGTTATGGTTTCGCATGTGAAGCTAACCAATGCCCATCACGTGTTCCGTGCTCTTGCCGACCCGACTCGCAGGGCCATCTTCGAAGAGTTGACCCGGCAGGGCGAACAGACCGTCCACGCATTGACTCTCTATGCGGAGGTCTCCCAGCCTGCCGTCTCCAAGCACCTCACTGTGCTGAAGAGCGCAAAGCTTGTAAAGCATCGCCGCGCAGGACGCGAAACTCACTATCGCGCACAGCCCGATGCGCTGGCGCCGATCGTGGACTGGCTGCGCAACTACGGCGCCTTCTGGCGCGACCGGTTTGACCGTCTCGAAACCCTCTTGGAAAGGATGGACCCATGACCCAGCAATCAATGACAACGACTGCAGAGAGCACCCGTACCCTTGTAATAGAGAAGATATTCCCGCACCCGCCAGAAAAGCTGTGGCGCGCACTCACCGAGAGCCCGCTCATCGCGCAATGGCTGATGAACAACGATTTCCAGCCGGTGGTCGGGCATCAGTTCCAATTCCGGTCCCAACCCATGCCCCAATGGGATGGTGTTATCGACTGCGAGGTGCTCGTCGTCGATCCTCTCAAACAACTCTCCTACAGCTGGGGCGCTTTGGGACTCGACAGTGTAGTCCTCTTCACCTTGACTGCAGCCGAAGGCGGCACGCACGTTCGCATGGAACAGTCCGGCTTCCGTCCCAATCAGCAGCAAGCCTATGGCGGCGCAAAGTACGGCTGGCAAAAGTTCCTTGGCATCCTGGAGCAGGTGCTTGGCGGCATGCAATGAAGGCCTCCAGGGGGCTGGCCGTCGGCTTCTGGATCTCCACGGCGCTCTTCGCGCTCCAGATGGGCTTCACCTCCTACGCCCAACTGCGGCTCCCCCAGGTGGCCGAGACCTTCGCCCACCTCGGCTTCCCTGCCTACTTCCGTATCGAGCTCTCGTGGGCCAAATTTGCGGGCCTGGCCGTACTGTTCATCCCCATGGCTCCGGCACGGCTTAAGGAGTGGGCCTACGCCGGCTTCGCCATCACGCTCGCCTCGGCGCTGGTCGCTCACCTCGCCGTCGGCGATCCGGTCGCGGCGTGGAGCTGGTCGGTGGGAACCGGGGTTCTCTGGGGCATGTCGTACTTCTTCTGGCGCCGATTGCAAAAGCGTTTGCCAGAAGCCACGGATTCAGATTTTAATCCTCGGATCGCGGCCACTCGCAGAGATTCGTCCCGAGAGACTTACGGGGATTCAAAAGCAGCTGATTGAGTAAATTAAAGCTAGTTGCGCTTGTGCGCAAGTGAGAGCGGGAGGTCTGGGGACATGTGCCGAAATATCAAAATGCCGGGTGCCCCATTCATGCAGCTTCATCGCATGGGTGGGCATCGTGCAAAGCAAGACCGTTCTCCCCAAACCCATACAAAATCTGACCCACCACCGTCCCATCACGTGTGCCAGAAACAGCCGCGCCAAAGACGCTACCGATTGCTTTGGCCGCTGGATGCACAATCTGCGAATAATACCTCCGTGTCGTTTTAGAACTCCAGCCGCAGCCCCACCTGTACTTGCCGCTCCCGTGCCGAGTCCGTCCCGGCAGCCGTCCGCGTCCCGAACGGCCGCACATTCAGCCCCTCAGCCACCACCGCAGCCGCATCCTGAAACACCAGCGGAGTCACCCCACCGACCTCCGTCCCCACCAGAAACGCCCGCTCCGTCACGCCCGAGTAGTTCACCCGATTCCCCACATTGAACACCTCGACCATCCCTCGCAGCGCCGCTCGATCTCCCACCTTGACCGAGCGGCTGACCCGCACATCCACGTTGAACGTATCCGGAAGCCGCAGTGTGTCCCGCCCCACCGTCGGCAGAGACACTGCTCCGCCAGACCCATTGATGCTTTCGCGGCCGCCGCTCAAAGAAGTTCCTCCGAAGATGTCGTAGCTATAAGGCCGCCCGCTCACCTCCGAAATTACAGGCGCAAAAGCCCACCCATTCACCACCCTCCGCGCCCACCGCTCGCGTATCCGAACCCTTGGCTCCCACACCGCGCTGCCCACCAGCCGATGCGAGTACCCAAGGTCCGCGGGCCCATGATCGTAGCGCACATCGAACGGATCGAACTGCCCATTCGTCCGCGGAACAGCACCACCGCTCTGCCCATAGTCCAGCGCCTTCGACCACGTCCAGACCACGCGAAACTCGAATCCCCGGACGCTCCTCCGCCGCGCCTCCACCACCATCGCGTGGTACGTCGCGTTCGAGTTGGACACGATATCCGTCACCGGCCCATACGCTGTGCTCATCCGCGCGGAGTACACCGGCACCTGAAACGTCATGCCATCCCGAACCCCCAGCGCCCCGGTCCCGCCGCTCAACTGAAATCGCTTCATCCCGGTCGAAGGCGCGATGTTGATATCCACCGAGTTCATCAACTGCCGGTTCAGGTTCATCAGGTACGTAGCACTCATCGCAAAGCCATGGCCGAAACTTCGTTCCAACGCCAAACTTCCCTGCTGCACCGCCGGCAGTCGAAACCCGCGATCAAACACCATCGCCGACGTAGTGGAAGTCACCGCGCTCGGCGGAGCCGTGACGTAACTGCACACATACCCGAAGCCCTGGTTCGCGACCTGCGGACAACTCGTAACCGAACCAGGCACAATCCGGACATGCGTCGCCGAGGTCGCAAGCGCGGTGTTCACCAGCGCACTCTTGATGGTCGCCCCTGCCAGCCGTCCGAAGTACTGCCCATACCCGATCCGCACCACGCCTTTGCCCATACCCAGCGGCTCCCAGGCTGCACCCAACCGCAGGCCGAAGTTGTTACGATCCTCCGGAAAGCGACTCGTCTTGCCCACCTTGCTGAACACAGCATCCAACGCCGCATTCGGCTGCTGCGGAAACGGCAGCAGCTCGTACTCATAGCGCATGCCCACTTTGAGGCTCAAGCCACGACGCACCTTCCAGCCATCCTCCACAAACCCAGCCCACTCCTGCGTATCGAACGCGACGCTCGACTCTCCGAAGCTCTGCGTGTACGAACGAAAACAGAACAAGTGCACCGCCGACACGATCGAAGGGCACCCGCCGTTCGGATAGGCATGCACGTCGAAGGTGTAATCGGTAATCCAATCCACCAATCCGCCGGCCTTGCCTCTCGTGGCACCACTGTCATAGCTGAACGTCCCCTCCACATTACTCAGGGCCGACACGCGATCATGCACCGCGCTGAAGTCTCCCCCCATCTGCAGCACATGCCGCCCCAGCACCCAGGTCGCCAGGTCCCGCACCTCGAAGCGCCGTTCCTCGGGATACGCAACACGGCCCAGCGAAGCGGGTGTTCCGAAGATCAACCCCTGCGGCCCGATCGTCACCTGCGGAGCCAGACCGCCCGGCCCCACTGCTGCCTCCTGCGGCAGCGGTGCCTGCGCGGTCTCGTACTGCAACTCGTGACCGAAGTGCGCCCTCACCTCGTTGCTGAAGCGCGCCCCGCCAGTCCACAGCCAGCGCCCCAGCACTGCGTCGACACCGACGTGACTGTTGCCGAGACTCGCCACGCCGCGATCTACCACCGCTCCTGCCCGCGCTCCTGCAGGAGCATCCATCCGCGCCCGATTGTACTCCACGCTGAACCGATGCCGCTCCGTCGCGTGCCAGTCGAGCTTGCCGAAGTTGACCGCCTGATCCTGCCGTCGAGCCACCGTGCCCGTCAAGCTGCTGAGGTAGTTCAAAGCCGCCTTGACCTTCGCTGCTCCAACGCCGCGATTGCCCAGCAGACCCGTCTGCATGGCCGTCAGCGCATAGAAGTTCGGATCGCCGGGCGAAGACACCGCCGGATAGCCTCGCCGCTGCAGGTCCAGCGTATAGAAGTAGAAGAGCCTGCCCCGCACCAGTGGACCACCGACGCTACCGCCAAACTGTTGCCGCAGATCATGCGGCTTCTCCACCGCAGTCGTCACAACTCCGTTGCTGTAACTCGTCGCGATGGAGAACGGATTCGTCGCGCCCCAGGCACTCTCGCGGACGAGGTAGAAGCCCGTCCCATGCACTGCATTCGTCCCGCTCTTCGAGATCGTACTGATTACTCCTCCCGCTCCGTGCCCGTACACCGCCGAGTAGTTCTGCACACTCACCCGGAACTCCCGCACCGCCTCCTGCGAGAACGTATACGCCGTCCCCACCCTGCGTCCGGTTCCAACACCAAACGACCGGCCTCGCCCCGTCGCGCTGCTGAAGCCCGCCTCCGCCTCGTCCGCACCTTCGTTGCCGGTCTCGCCGCCTACTCCGCTGGGGACGGCTCCGAAGCTCTGATCCGCGCTGACTCCATCGATCGTCGTACTGTTCTGCGTCGCGGGAAGCCCTCGGAAACTCAGCAGCCCATCACCCGAAGGATCGTCGCCCGCGATGCCACCCAGCAGCGCGAAGCTCTGCCAGCGCCGGCCATTTACCGGCAGCCGCTCCAGCTCACCCGCTGCAGCTACAAACTCCAAGCCGGATGCAGAGGTCTCTTCCAGCGTCCCCATCTCGATCCCATCACCCTGAACCTGGACCGCGCTCCTGACTGCAGCTACCCGCAGCCGAGCCACAACGTCCGCCACTCCGCCGACCTGTACTTTTACCCGCGCCACCAGCGCACGCTCAAAACCGTTCGCTTCGATCCGCAACCCGTACTCGCCGGGAGCTACGCGAGCGAAGGCAAACTCACCTCCACGGCCCGTCAGGACCTGCTGCTTCCCTCCTGTCGCTGAATCGGCTTCAGGCTCCACTCGCACCGAAGCTCCCGGCACCCCGGCTCCGGTCGCATCCAGCACGCTTCCACGGATTGCCCCGTCGACCGCCGTCTGCGCGCCCGCAGCATGGGACACTGCCAGAAAGCCCAGCAGCACGAACCGACACATCCACCGGAGCCGGCCTGCACACAAACGCGCGCTTGCCTGCCCGGAAAATTTCAATGTTCCACCCACCGCAAGCTCCGCATAAAAGGCGATCAGGAGAACACGACAACTCGGTCGCAACAAAACACAGACACTCCGGCCACCAACACAGCAGCGGAGATGCCGCTCCTGCAATCAGTCACTTAGGAGTAGCCCAAGATTACCAAAAGATTGGGTACAAAGTGTCTGAAATGAAATCCCATCGCAAAACATAAAAAGGGCGGCAGCCGAAGCTACCGCCCTTGCAACATTCAGCCAGCAACTCTTAGAAAAACATTCGCGCCCCAGCCTGAATATTGCGTGGGCTGTAGGCGAAGTTGCTGTTGACCGAGTTCACGTAACCGAAGCCACCCGTAGCCGTGCGGGGTTGGTAGGTCAAGGTTCCTGAACCGCTGGTAGCATTCGACGTGGAAGCGACATTGTAGGCCGTCGTTACCACACTTGTAATGTTCTGGTAGTTCGCCACATTGAAGGCCTCTCCAATGAACTGCAGGCTGATGCGGTCCATGAGCTTGAAGTCTTTCTGAATGCGAAGATCGATTACGAGGTCAGTAGGGTAGGTATAGGTATTACGACCCAGGGCCGGAATGTAGCTCACTGCAAGACCCGACAAGCCGCTATTTACCGCCTGAAGACAACCGACAGCGGTACACTGCGCCGGTGCCGTCGTGCCATTTACCGCTGCGCTATAGGGTAACCCCGACTGGACCTGTAAAGCTGGCTTGATCGACCATCCGTTCGTCGCAGCATCCACAAAGCGAATGCCCTTCGTCCCGGGCAGGTTGACGATTGCCCAGCCCACGGCGCGATGACGTACGTTCAGGTACGAGTTGCCGTAATTGGAGCGAGCACTGCCATACGGATCGAAGAAGTTGTTGCTGCTGAACCCCGTAACCGACGTCTGGTTGTAGTCGAGCGCATGGGACCATGTGTAGTTGAAGTCCATGCTGATGAACTTCCCTGCACGCTTGGTCACACCAACCGTTGCTGCATGGTAGTTCGAGTTTACGTTGCTCAAGCCTGCGTAAACCGCACCATAGGCCGGGTTGAGGTTGGTGCTGGCGCTGGAACCGTTCCGACGCTGTCCGTAAACCTTCGCAGGGATGATCGAGCCGCAGCTCAACTGTCCGCAGGTTCCATCCGTGCCCGCCAGCACCGTGTAGTTCACCGTATAGGCGTTCGCCGGATCTATGTTCAGGTTCAGGCTGTTTGGTAGCTCGCGGCCCAACGCACCCAGATAGCTAAACGACAGGATCGTATTCTTGCCAAGGTTCTGCTGGACTGCCAGATCGAACTGCTCGGTGTAGGGATTTTGCAGATGCTTGTCGATGTACTGAATATCCGGAGTCTGCCCGGTGAAGTTCGTCGGGAGCTTGGGTAGCAACGGAGCACCGGCTGCCGTCGGAGAGGGAATATTGTAGCTCAACTGTCCAGCTGTGGCACCCGATGCAAAACGTGCGCCCAGAATGTTCACGTTCGGGATGCGTCCGTAGTACATTCCAAAGCCACCGCGCACCACCGTCTTACCCAGGCCAAACGGGTCCCAGGCAAAGCCGACGCGTGGCGAGATGTTGTTCTTGTCGCTGATGGTGTTGGCGCTTGGTGCAAAGCTCGCCACAACCAGGTTCGCCTGCTGACCAGGAATCGACTCATAGTCGTACCGTGCGCCGATGTTTACCGTAAGACGCGACGTAAGCTTCCAGTCGTCCTGCACAAAAAAGCCGTAATCAATCGTCGCGAGATCGAACGTCGTCCCGCCGACCGTCTGGTGGAAGTAGCTGTAACAACCGGCGGGAACATAGGCGCGCCCTGCCCCCGTGCCGCAACCGCCACCCACTCCGCTGAGAGCATCCTGCGCGAAGGCCAGTATGGAGGTGTAGTTGTAAGTTCCGTTCGGTGAGTAGCCGGAGTAGCCCAGGGTATTCTGCAGGTCGTAGTTATGGACGATGTCCAAGCCGAACTTGATCCCGTGGTGCCCAATCTGCACGATCGCGGTATCGCCAACCTGCCACTTGCGCTCATCCGGCAATGCAGGGCGGTACGCGTAGTACGGCTGTCCGGCGATGAAACCCTGTGCACTGTTATTGAGGTTCACCTGGGGTGTGTTGCCATTGGCCGTCAGATATTTATTTGTGAAGGCACCATTCGGCAACGCGCTTTCGTAATTCAGTTCGCGTCCATACTGGTAGCGAACCTCGTTCGTGAGGTTCGACTTGATGACGGTGTCCAGCTTGGCGACCATATAGTCCAGCTTCACAAAGTCCTGCGCAAAGCCTTCCTTGCCATAGAACACATTCGACTGCGTCTGCACGCCGCCCGGCGAGTCCCAGCGCAGGCGATGGTACAGCAGGCTGACGGTATTCTTCGAGTTGATCTGGTAGTCCAGCTTCGGCGTATTGATGATCTGGAAACCAACCCGCGGCGTCGTACCCAAATCCGTGTTCGCTTCCGAGATCAGGCCGTTATACGCGGCCGATGCCTGTGCCGCAGAAGTCGTCACGCCTGTGCCGTTTTGAATGCTGGTTGCCAGGGTCGCGGACTGTGCCGCAGTCAGAGGCGCATAGAACGAAGTGGAAGCCGCCGAACCCGTTCCCGGAAAGACCCTGCGGAACTGGTCGAAAGCATAGAAGAAGAACAACTTGTCTTTAATCAAAGGGCCGCCGACGCCGAACCCATACTGGTTGCGCTTGTCCTTCGGCTTGAAAGGAACCTTGCTCGCCACTCCCGAAACCGGGTCATAGGCGATGGTGGTCGTGAACTGGTTCGATGCGCTCCACTGCTGATCGCGATGGTAGAAGTAGAGCTCGCCATGAAGGGCGTTAGTACCGCTCTTCGTCACCGAGTTGATTACGCCGCCAACGGCACGTCCGAATTCAGCCGAGTACACACCGGTGTTGACCTGAAACTCGCGAATTGCAACCTGGGCGGTCGAGTACCCGGCGCGAGTGCGACCGCGCTCCTCGCCATAGAACACCTGGTTGTCGTCAGCTCCGTCGATCTGAACATTATTCAACTGTGGCTGGATCGCACGGAACGCGATCAGGCCGAAGCCCTGGGCATCGTTGCTCACGCCGGGAGTCAACAGTGCCAGAGAAGACCAACGACGGTTGTTGATCGGGATGTTCTCGATCTCCTGGTTGGAAAGCTGTCCGCCAAACGATGGCGAATCGAATTTTAGAACAGGCATATCCGCCTGAACGTCAACGATCTGCGAGGTCGCGCCCGCCTGGAGATGAGGGTTCAACTCCGTCAACTGGTTCACCTGCACTGTGACGTTGTTCGACCGCTGCTCGGAAAAGCCCGGCGCCGCGAAAGTCACCGTATACGTTCCGGGCGCGAGTGGCGGCGCTTTGTAGTAGCCGCTGCTATCCGTTGTCAGTTTCGTCTCAGCGTTTGTACCGGCGTTGTGGATCAAAATCGCCACATTGGGCAGGATTGCGTCCGTCGCATCGAACACCGTGCCGGAAATGCTGCCCTGAGTCGTAGACTGCGCCACCAGCAATTTGCCGGAAATGCCCATCCCGCAGATCAGCGTACAGACAGCGGTTTTCTTGATCATTTTCCTAAACATTGTTGGTCTCCTAAAAAGGGTTTCGCCTGCTATCCGTTCACAGAAGCTCATTTACTCTCCGCGCCTGTCTTTCAGATTTCAGATCATGCAGATTCTTGCTCTCGTGCTCAATCAAAGTCGCATATCCCCGTTACAGAACGGTGACATCCCACGTCGTGGGCTTCACTTCAATTTAAACAGCCGCCTGCACTGTCGAGCCACCGCTCACCTACAGCCGTCCGCACTGAACCTCAGTCTTTATTTTCGTGTGCCGCTAGTCTATCCCGCTTACACCTGCACCGCCATCCTAAACATGGGCTCAACCCGTTTATCCAGCAGAAGCTATAGAAAAACCCCTCCCATCAGCGTCAGACCACCCATCGCGATAGACTGGTATCTGCAATGTTTATTGATGAAGCAAGAATCCGAATCAAGGCCGGCGACGGTGGCAACGGCTGCATGGCGTTCCGCCGCGAGAAATTCGTTCCCAAGGGCGGTCCCTCGGGCGGTGACGGCGGCCATGGCGGAGACATTGTCATGTCTTCCTCCCTCTCCCATAACACCCTCGTCCACTTCCGCTTCAACCCGGAGTACAAGGCCCAGCGTGGCGGACACGGTCTCGGCTCCAACTGCTCAGGCTACGCCGGGGAGTCTAGCACGCTCAAGGTGCCGGTCGGTACCCTGATTTACGACGACACGACCGGTGAACTGATCCACGACTTCACCCGGCCCAACGAGACCATCGTCATCGCCCGCGGCGGGCGCGGCGGACGCGGCAACCAGCACTTCGCCACCTCGACCCACCAGGCTCCGCGCGAACACGAACTCGGACGCGCCGGAGAAGAGCGGAACTACCGCCTCGAACTCCGCCTGCTCGCTGATGCGGGTCTCGTCGGCTACCCCAACGTCGGTAAGTCGACGCTGATCTCGCGGCTCTCGGCCGCCAAGCCGAAGATCGCCAACTACGCCTTCACCACCCTCGAACCCAACCTCGGCGTGGTCCAGGTCGGCGACTACCCCCATACCAAGTCCTTTACTATTGCGGACTTGCCCGGACTCATCGAAGGCGCGCACCTGGGCCACGGCCTCGGCATTCAGTTCCTGAAACACATCGAGCGCACTAGCGTTATCGTCCACCTCATCGATGTCTCCGACGCACCGGCTGCGACGGATAAGAACGACCGCACCGACCCCGTCCAGGACTACAAGCTCATTACCGAAGAGCTGAAGTCCTTCGATCCAGCCCTTGCCGCCAAGCCGACCATCCTGGTGGCTGCAAAAGCTGACGTCGCGAATCCGGACAAACTCAAAAAGCTGACCGCCATGGCGAAGCGTCGCAAGATCCCGCTCTTCACCATCTCGGCGGTCACGGGCGAAGGCATCGAACCGCTGAAGTTTGCCATCGCCGACCTGGTCGAGCAGCATCGTCCTATCCAACTCGAGCCCGAAGTGGAAGCGCCTTCGAAGCTGAAGCCGAACTATCCGCCGCCAGCGAACTCGGCCAAGGGCCGCTCCCGCTAGAGTGGTCCATCTAACCTAGGCTTCGGTTAAGGCCTGGGCAGATCTTCAGGCAGAGCCGCCCCTGCCCTGATCCATCGCTCTACGATGGCGATATTAGCGTCGGAGAGCTTCTTCCGCTTATCCGGCATAGGCATGGGATTGTCCTTGGGCCCCTCGTGCCGAATCAGCTTGACCAGCAAACTGCCAGTGGGATCTCCCGGAATCACTGCCACGCCATGCTTGCCTCCGCGGACCAGACCAGCCGACGTCTGCATGCTGTACTCGCCCTTGCGGTTCATGCCGCCATGACACCGGTAGCAGTTGGTCTTGAAGATGGGCGCCACATCCTGGCGGTAGAAGTCTGCGGTTCCCGGATCGTAGCTCACGTGGGGCTTGGGCGGCTCGGAGTTACAGCCCAGCGTGCACCCCAATAGGCAGCACGCGAGAAGCATCAGGCCATCTACTCCACATCGCAACCCGAACGCCCGCATCCGCTCTCCCATTAACTCAAGAGTATACGGAACCCAGATCAACACTTACACGCAACCAGTGTTGTCTCTATCGTAAGAATTGCTCTGGCGTCTCCGCGCCTCCTAAATCACTATGCGCGCAAACGCCCCCATGACTGCCCTTCTGGCGCTCGCAGCCCTGTCTCTCATATCGGCCCCGCTCGAAGCTCGTACGCACAAGAAAACACCCCACGCCGTAGCCTCGCATCCCGCCAAAAAGACACCGGTCAAGGCCGAAGCTCCGTCCAAAAAGAAGCGCTCTTCGAAGTCCTCCAGCTCAAGGGCGTCTAAGGCAAAGACTGAGCCCAAAGCGTCTGCCAAGGCGAAATCTGTGACCAAGCACCACGGCCACCGTCATCGTTCTGAGCCGGTAGAAGATACCATCCCGGCCACCATCAACCGTGTCCACTCCACGGGTAGAAAAGCGACCGCCTCGGACTTCCTGCAGGCCGCCTCCGTTCCCACCAACTCCTCTGAGCCGCTCCATACTGCTGCTCCGGTTCATGACCCCGTGGTTGCGCGTACCGGAGAGACGGCCGCGAAGACTGCAACCCATACTCCCTCTGCACCCGAAAAGCCGACGGCCAAGCCGATTGGAGTCGTGAGCGCCATCCGCCCGACGTCCGAGCGCCCTTCGCTGTCCTCGATCGAAGAGGCTGCCACGACCAACATGGTGCTCCCCGCTCTGTATAACAAGCGTGGCCGGCTGATCGTTCCCCCGCCTCTGAAGGGTTCGCACGAGATCCTGCTTCGTCAGAACCAGGTCGCCGACCGCGACGGTCTCGACCGCATCCGCGACGACGAGGACATCCTGGAGCTGCGGGGACAAAAGCTGCTCGTCGCGCTGCCGACCAACACCGCTCTGGTGGTGGATGAACATCTTCCCGCGAACCGCCGCTACTGCCGTCCCTGGACCGCGCAGTTTCTGTCTACCCTGGCCCGCGCCTACTATGAGCGCTTTCGTACGCCGCTGCAGGTAAACTCCGCCGTCCGCACCGTCGAGTTCCAGCACCGCCTGCTCCGCACTAACGGCAACGCCGCGCCAGCTGAGGGCGATACCGCCTCTCCGCACCTGACCGGCCAGGCCGTCGATCTGGCCAAGCATGGCTTGAGCCTCACCCAGATCGCGTGGCTCCGGGGCTATCTGCTGCCGCTGGTTCAGCAGGGCAAGGTGGATGTCGAAGAGGAGTTTCAGCAGTCCTGCTTCCACATCAGTGTTTATAAGAAATATCTGCCTGCGCCTTATGCGCCACGGCATAATTTTGCTTCCAATCCGGTTGGCGAGACGAGCACTTTGGCTACTGCTGTTCGGTAGAATTTTTTAAGTGCGCCCTACGCGGGCGGCGGTCATTTCATGACTTGTATTGAGCTTTGCGGGGTGCTCCCGTTGGTCGCAATCAATATCTCGTGCCGACCAACGGGAGGACCGCTAAAGTTAGTACCACCACGAAAAGATCCGCCCTGCGCGCAGCAGCTAGTGGGCGTCGTTCTTGAAGATTTGTTCGGCCAGGAAGTTTTCTACCTTGGCTTGATCGCGGAGCATCTCGAAGAATGCATTCTTCAGCAACTGCGACCGGCCGTCGCGAAGCTGCTGCCGGATCGCCTGCTGTACGCGCGGATCGTTCACGTCCCGCTGTCCTGCCGGCTCGCGCGAGATCAGCTTGTAGATCGCATAGCCCATCGTCTTCTTGCTCTGCGCATCCAGCAACGGAAGGATCTCGGTGATCTGACCTGCCTTCAGCTTGGTAACCGCCGTGAACACCATAGGGTCGGAGTGCATCTGCGACTCGGCCACGAAGCCCATGTCGCCGCCGTTCGGAGCGGTTTCGGGGCGCTCGGAGAAGTTCATCGCGATCGTTCCGAAGTCCTCGCCGCTGTCCAGCCGGTTCTTCAACGCCTGGATCTTTTTCTTGGCCTCATCGTCCGTGGTTGCCTTGCTGCCCTGCAGATTTACCGGCTGCGGCGCTGGCACGCTGGTCACCTGGATCTGTGCGAGGTGATATTGCGTCTCCAGAAGATTGAACTCCGCCTTGTGCTGGTTGAAGTAGTTCGATACGTCGGAGTCCGTCACCGTGATCTTGGAGTTGATCTCCTTGTTCAGCAGCTTCTCCTGCGTCAGCGAGCGGCGGAGATCGTGGCGCACATCGTCCAGCGTATGGTTTCCGGCCTTCAGCTTCTGGTCGAACTGCTCCTCTGTGTAGGGAGCCTTCAACTCGGCCAGCTTCGCATCGACTTCTTCGTTGGTGGCCGTCAGGTTCATCTTGACGGCGCGCTGGTCTACGATCTCTTCGTCGATCAGTTCCTTGAGGACATTCAGGCGAAGCGAGTCGGCCTGCTCCTGGGTAGGCTGCTGCGGTTGCTGCTGAGCTTCGCCGAGCTGCGCCTTGTACAGCCGCTCCATGTCGGTCTTCATGATGGCGTGGCCGTTCACCGTTGCGACGACATCCGCACTATGCCCACGGTTGCATCCCGCTACTGCCACGACCAGCACCGCGGCCGCAAAAAGGGGTGCGGCATAAAAGATCACCCGGCCTTGAAACGGCTTCGGGGAAGACAACACGATTTCCTTCATCTCTGTTCGCACGGCTTGAGTCTCCTGCATTCTTTACTGGTTGCCCGGCTTGATCGCCGGAGGAGCCACACCCGCAGGTGTAGTCTCCGCAGGCGGAGGCGTCTGACCTTCGGCCACTAACGCCTCATCGATCATGCGGTACACAAACTCGAGGGGAACTGCGCCGGCAAGCTTTTCGCCGTTGATGAACAACGCCGGGGTGGAATCGACACCCAGTGCCTCGGCCTCTTTCATCGAAGCCTTCACCACGCTGTCGTCCTGCTTCGCGATGCAGGCGTTCAACGTCGCTTCATTGACCTTTTGCCGCTTGCCTTCTTCGACGGTCAGGGAGTCCAGCGCTGCGTTCGCCTTGGCAAGACTCTTATCGTCACCGCCAAGCTCGGCGGCATGGGCGTGAATGTAGTCCACGAGCTTCCAGTAGCCTTCGCCGCTCTGCGTGCTCAGGCAATTGGTGTCGATCGCAGCCCGCATCGCCCAGGGATGCTGGTCCAGCGGGAAATCCCGGTACACGATGCGCACCTGGTTCTTATACCGTGCCGTCAGCGCCGGGAATAACTGTGCATGCATCTTCGAGCAGTACGGGCACTCCAGATCGTCGAAGCCTACGATCAGCACCGGCGCACTCACCGGACCGCCTCGTGCCGGGCGATTCGCCGGCGAAACCAGTTCCTTCGGGTTCTTGCTGATATCGAACTTCGTAAACTGCGCCAGCGTCTTGCCATCGGCGGAGAGTAAGAACTGTAGCGGCTTGCTGGCGCGTCCGTTCGACTCGAAGGTCACGGCGATCTCGCTGAAGCCCGGAACCTCGCTCTTCATCCGCGGCCCGAGGTGGATCTCGTAATCGGGAGGGACGCTGGACTTGGAACGAATGAGAACTTCGACGCGACGTGCCATCTCCGGCGACAACTCCCCAGTCTGGGTTACAGTGACCTGTGCATGACATCCCACAGCGACCAGTGACACCGCAAAGACCAACATCCGAAATGGCTTTAACACACGCAACACAATACCTCGATTATCTCACGCAGATCGCCTCGGCAAGCCGCATGTACCGCTAAACCACGCTGTCCTGAACCCCGTCCGGGCAGCCTAAAACAGTCTCTGCGCGCGCCGAAGGTTTCCTGCCGTCCCGATATTGGCCAGGGTGAAATTGAACTTGTACGCATTTTCGTTTCGTACCGAGCCAAGCTGATACTTCCGGTACTCAAAACTCAATCCGCAGCAGTCCCAGTTGTAAGAGGTCTGGAGGGCGCCGTACTGCACGGTCCCGAGTTTGAGGTCCAGGCCCGCATTCGCAGCCACTCCCAGTCCGCGCCTGCTGGGCGATCCATATCCCAGCAGGATCCGCAACTGGCTGAAGTCCGACGTGGCCGATGGAATTCCCTGCGTATACGACCGTCCCGGAGCATTCAACCGCGCATAGCTGAGCCCCGCAAAGACGCTGCCTTCATGCACATCCACCAGCACATTGTTCGCCGTGAACTTCTTCGCCCCGGTATCCAGGTCGAAGTCCCACTCCACATCTACCTTCTCCGAAGCGCGCACTCGCAGCCGTGACGCCAGCGGCGAGATGGCGCGGGGCTCCGTGAGAAACGCAATGCCGGAAAAGCTCAGCGTCGACTCAAGAATATTGCGGCGACCTCGCGATGCCGCCCCTCCAAAGGTCTCGTCGAAGAAGTATTTCTGTGCCACTCGCCAACTGATCCATTCGCGCGCGCCGCACTTCACGGTGCTTGGCACGTCCCCGTCGTCCTTCACACGGTCTGGCACATGGTCTGGGCCTGTGGGTACGTCTCCGGGCAGATTGGTGGTCAGCGAGGCGGTCGTCTTGCCCGCTCCGTTGCAGGGCCCGTCTTTGCCTGGCCGCAGAAACAGCCGCTGGGTGACGCCGTATTCCAGTTCATCGGTATTGCTCACGACATCCTTGTCGTCGAAGCGCAGCAGGTTGAGGAAGTTCCCCACTCCGCGGACATACCGGTAGGTAAGCTCGGGTTCCACCGTGTGCTTCACGTCATGGCGCAGCAGCCTCCGCACGGGCCCGCCGGTGAACGTACGCTCGATCACCGGAGCGCGCAGGTCCACCTCCATTTCAACGTCGCTGCGGTTCACCGGATCGCTGCGCTCCACGGTCGCCCCCAGGGTAGGGACACGGCTGCGGCTATAAAACGTTTCGCGAACCCCTACAGAAGGCCGAAGACGCCATCCTCCAAACGACAGCGGATACGCTATCGTCGGATGCACATCCAGCCGTTCGATAATCCCGCTCGATACAAAGAACGGTTCGACGCGCTTCATACCCGCTGCGGAAGCTTCGACATTCCAGCGCAATCCGGTCGAACCCAGCGCGTGCTCCGTCATATCGAAGTCCAGCGACGGCGCGTGGAAGATCCTTACCTGCTGCCCCGTCACGGTCGCCGTCGGCACACGCTTCAGGCCCTGGTAGCGGTCTGACCGTGCGCCGAAGCTGTATCCGCTGGCCTGGTGTATGCCGTAAGCGATCGAGAGAATATCGGTAGAGACCGCCTGGTTGAAGTTCTCCGTAAAAGCCTCGCGGTATGGGTAGGAGCTGAGGTACTCCATGTCCGCGACTACGCGGGTCGAGCCCTGCACTCCGCTTCTGCCGGGCGCGAAGTCGTGCCGCCCCGAGAGGGTAAAGTCCTGCCCGCCCTGATTCACATTCGCCCCCCCGGTCACAATTCCGCGATCCAGCAGGCCACTATAGTGAGTCGTCACAAAATCGTTCCCCTGCCCGCGATACCGGAAGGTCGCCGACTGCTGCCAGCCGCGCAAGGAAAAATACTCCGCCCCGACCGTCAGGTCCATGCTGCGGTTGATCGCCCAGTAGATCTGCTCGCCCAGCACCAGCCCCTTGGTGGACGACTGCCCGATCACCGGCAGCAGAAAGCCGCTCTGGCGGTTCGACTCGTCCACTGGGTGCGTTACGTACGGCAGATACAGCAATGGAATATTCAGCAGCTTGAAGACGCTGTTGGTCGCGCGGGCCTTCTCGCCATCCACCGTGAACTTCTCCGCATACAGCAGCCAGTCGGGATGCGGAAGCTGGCACGATGTGACCGATCCACCGTAGATCTCGTACTCCTGCGGACCGGTCTTCACTACCATCCTGCCGGTGAAGAGAAACGGGTTTCCGTTGGCATAGATCATGCGCTTGCCCGCCGGCTTCAGACCCACCGAACCTGAGACGTCGTAGAAGCGCCCGGTCTGCGTCTTCACGTTCAGGCTGCCGCGGCTCGCCGAGATCATCTCGTTGTTCTTGCCGCCGGTCGCCTTCAGATGCCCCGTAGCGCTGAGTTCTCCGGTCTCGGTGTCGTACTCGATATGGTCGGCCGACACCTTGCGGTCGCCATAGGTCACGACGACGTCCTGATCGAGGATGAACTTGCTCCCCACCTTGGACTGCGGGCCTGAACTCTCCAGCACCACCTGCGTCGTATCGTCCGGTCCTGGCAGCACCTCCGCGAGCGGATACTGCGGCGTGCTGGTGCTGGTTTCCGGCCCTTCCGGAAGACTTATACTGGGGGGTGTCTGAGTCGTTACCCCCTGTGCGCCGACCTGCGGATGTACAACCGCCGCCAGCGTGATAGTTATGAAGAAGTAAACGTTGCGAAGTCTCGGCAGCACCAGAGTTAGACGGGAAGCACCCCCGGTTCGGCCCCGCGCAGCAGCCCTTTGTTCTACCGGTCCCTGCTTCAAAGAATTACGCTCCACTTGGTTCCGTTTCGTGTTCCGTTCGTCTGCTCTATCCCTGGGGTCCGGCACATTCACAGCACAGAGCCTCGGTATCGGCACTAAATAGAGGCTAAACGATTTTCACTAACGCAGGTTGAAGGTTTTGAGCACAATGAGCTCCGCACAACTGGACACAAGCCACGAACTACAGCCCGATGCGGCGGAAGCGGACTTCGCCCTCACCGAGTACCCTGCCCTCAAGCAGGAGGTGGCCGCTCGACTGGCCGCGCATCGCGCCCGGCGTCAGAATCAGCGCAGCGCACCGGCTGCTCCCGCTCCTATCCCCATTGCTTCGTCTCCGGCCCGTGCCCGCGCCGCCAGAATTGCCGCCGCCGTCGCCGAGCGGTACGCCCAGTCCGCCACGTATCGCGAGTTCCTCGCCGCTGAAGCCGAGACCGCCATCCACCAGGCGGAAGCTGCCGCCGAGGTAGCCGCCGTCACCGCTCGCGCCGTGGCCGAAGCGCAGCTCAACCTCCTCGAAGAACTCGACCAGTACAAGCAGGACACTCAACCGGACGCAGCACCGATTCTTCTGTCATCCCACGGCGCGGTGGCGGAGTCTGTCTCGTTCGCGGCGACTGAATCTCATGTGGCGGCGACTCCTGCTGCTGCCTATACTCCAGCGCCCAAGGTCACAGTTCGCCTCTACGAGGACGTAGCCCCGACCCATTCCTATCCGCCTTCCCAGCTCCACACCAATGCTCACCGGTACGACGCCACGGACGACGAGGCCCTCGACGAAGAAATCACCTTCCGTCAGGCCCCTACCTTCGTGGAGTCCACGCCACCGGTTGAGATTCCCGCGAATCTGCTCGAGTTCCCTCGTCACCTTGTCGCCGCTCGCAAAGCCCGCCCGCGACTCGCCGAGGGTCCGCTCCGCGAAGACGGCGACCACGAGACGGACTCAGCCCAGCTCCGGATCTTCGAAGTCGAACCGGCCCAGATCTCCAGCACCCCGGCTGCGGCCTCCGCTGCGCCCGAGTGGACTTCCATCCTGCTGGACGCTCATCCCGTCACCGTACCCACGATGGTTGAGGCCGAAGAGGCCGCAATCCTGAAGTACAACACGGCCCCGGTGCTGCTGACCGCGCCGCTCGAACTCCGCGTTATGGCTGCCGCAGTGGACACGTCCATCGTCCTCGCCACCATGCTGACCTGCACGGCCGCGGCCGTTACCACCATCGGCACGCTTCCCATGCTCCAGCCCATTACGAGTTTCGCCAGCCTGGCGCAGTTCGTGCCGCCCCTCGCGCTGGCCGTGTTTACCTTCCTCTTTCTATCAATGGCCTATCAGTACCTCTTCTTTACCTTTTCAGACGCCACTCCCGGGATGCGTTATGCGCGCATCGGTCTGTGCACGTTCTCGGACGACAATCCGAGCCGTGCCCAGATGCGCCGCCGTATCTGGGCTACGCTGCTGTCTGGTCTGCCGCTTGGCCTTGGCATTCTGTGGTCATGGATCGATACGGACCGTATCGGCTGGCACGACCGCATTTCCCGCACCTACCAACGCAGCTACTAGCAAATCAAACATCAATCGCTCGACGCGCAGTCGCGCCGCCCGCGCAGGGCCGCGTGCGCGCAGCACCCGCCGTGCTCCTGAAAGAAAAAGGGGAACAGCCGAAGCCATTCCCCATTCCATACATTCACAACACTCTTAGAACGTGGTGCTGACCGTCAACCGCAGGGTCTTCCTGGGTTCACGCAGCGTATAGTTCGATCCGTAGAACTGCACCGCCTCCTGGTAGCTGAACTGTCCAGCACCGGAGTTCGGGAAGAACTTCTGGAAGCAATTCGTCACAGTAGCCGAGCAGGTCTGGGGCAGTGCCAACTCCTGCGGAACGTCCTTGAACAACCGCAGCGAGTTATACGCGTAGAAGATACGGAACGGAGCATTCACGATCGGCAGAATGACCTGCAGTTCAGCTCCATTCGACATACGCGGCACATAGTTCGTACCCGGAACCGTCTTCAACTGAGCCGGGAAGGCAACGGACTGACCGCCGAAGCAGGCGCCATTGACCAGCGTCGGGCAGCCATAGGAAGCGCTACTGATAAGCGAATTACCTGCCGGACTCTGCCGCAACTGACCCGGCTGCAGATCGAACGTCATGCCGAAGTCCGTAAAGAACGCGAACGTCACCTGGTTGATGATCGGGATGCGATATTCCAGGTTAGCCGTAAAACTGGTGTCACCGCCGATCGAGACCAGCCGGTAGACCGGCAGCGGAATCGTTACGTTACCCAGCAACGGATTCGAAGGATCACGCGGAACCGTCGTTCCATCCGGATTCGTCAGGTTGAACGGAACCTTGGTCGGAATGAAGGTGTACGGAGAAGACGAACGAACATCGAAGCCGCGCAGGTCCGACTCACCACCGTTATAGATACGGCTGGTAGGCGGAGCGACCTGCCCACCGAAACCGGCTACGTGCGAAACCTGGACACGGTAACCGAGAACGTTGTGGCCCTCGCGATTGACCTTGAGCCCCTTCATCGGGAAGTACTGACGATAGGAGGCGACCGGTAAGTAGTACTTCACATTTCCGCCGGCGCCCGCAATCTGCACAGCAAGATTGAAGTCCTTACCCGAGTGTGGTCCGACAGCCCGGTCGAGACTGGAGAACGTAAAGCTCGGCGTAAGCACCGAAGTGATAATGCCGTTCAACTGATTTTGACCCGCAACGCCCGAACGGAACGCCAGCGATTGGAATACGTTTCTCGTATTGTCGTTGAACGTCGTGACCGAAGCCCGCGACAGCGAGTACGAAGCACCGATACGGGTCACGCCCGACTTCGCAAACAGGTGACGCAGCGGCGAGCTTACCGAGACCGTAATACCCGTCGTCGCCTGGTTGTAGTTCGTCAGCAGGGACTGCTGCGCATTCGTCAGGTTCTGCGACTGGTTGTTGGCAATGCCGTAGCTCTTGGCCGGGTTGTAGTCGAACTTGCTGGTGAATACCTGCACCCCCAGCGAGATCGGCTTGTTCCTCAGGTACGGCTCCGTAAATCCAAAGCTCAGGTTGCGCGAGAGATCACCGACGTTCGCCTGCACGCTGAGCGTCTCGCCCAGTCCCAGAAAGTTGTTCGTCTCGTAGTTCAAGCCGATGAAGGTACCGGAGAGTCCGCTGATACCGCCGTTCAACCCGATCGAGTTCTTACCCTTTTCTTTCAGCTTCAGCAGCAGGTCGACCGTGCCATCGTCCGGATTCAGACGGCTCTCCGAGTCCTGCTCCACCTTCAGCGGCTCGAAGTAATTCAACTGGTTCAGGCGGAGGATCGAGAACTCCCACGACTGGCTGTTGTACTGCTGTCCTTCTTCCAACTGCAGTTCGCGGCGGATGACCTTGTCGCGGGTAATCGTATTGCCGGTGAACTCGATACGCGAGACGAAGAACTTCTTGCCTTCGTCGATCTCGATATTCAGGGACACCAGCTTCTTCGCTTCGTCGGTCGTCGGAATCGGAGTGCCAACCATGTTGATGTAGCCCAGCGAGCCGTACGCCTTGCGTAACTGCTCCAGCCCCTTGCCGAAGAGCGTCGCGTTGAAGTATTCGCCATCCTTCTGGGTAAACTGTGCGCGCAGCACCTTCGTGTTGGTCACGTCCTTATTTCCGGAGAACGTAATCCCACCCAGCTTGTAGCGCTGACCCTCTTCCACCGGCATCAGGATATCGATCCGCTTGCCGGTCGAAGGCCGCAGCGTAAAGGGATTCAACCCACCTGCATCGCGTGTGTGCGTCGTCGGCTCACTGGTCAAAGCCTTGAAGTAACCGCGATCGCGATACGCCTGCCGGACCCGCTCGGTGTCTTCGTCGAGCTTGCTGGCGTCGAAGGTACGGGCGAGCAGATTCTCCAGGATGATGGAGTGCGGAATTCCGATCGGCTTCAGGTTCCGCATCGCTGCCCGCAGCGTCCGGTCGTTCACATTGTCATTGCCCTGGAATGCGATCTTGCCGACCTTGACCGTCGGACCTTCCTTCACATTGAAGGTGATCGCCACAGCCGCCGGAGGAATCGTCTTCACTTCGGTCCGGACGGTTGCGAACTGGTGGCCATGCTCGGCGAGCAGTTCTTTCAAGGTATTCTCAGCGCGCTTGATCTTGGTCGGGTCGTACTGACTCTCAACCGTCAAGCCAACCTTGGCCTTCTTGTTCCGTTCCAGAATGTCCGAGATCGAAACCGCGTTCGCACCCTTGTAGTTGATCTCGCGGATGGTCGGTTTCTCACGGACGTAAATCACCAACTGGACGCACTTGTCGTTATCCGCCCGCTCGATCCGAACGTCGTCGAAGTAGCCGGTGTTCCAGAGAGAGTTGAAGTCTCGCTCCACGACCAGCGGATCGTAGATATCGTTGGCCCGCGAGAACAACCGCGCCAGAACCGACTCCTTCGGAATACGCCGATTTCCGATGACCTGCGGCGGGCAGAGCGTCTGCACTGCCTGGGGAGCCGGCGTGCTGAAGATGTTCTGCGTATTTGGCGCAGGCCGGGTCGCCTGACCCAGCACCCCCGGAGCCGAGGCCCCCAGGACGAACAAAGGAGCTGCGGCAATAAGAATGCGAATGCGGCTGGAGCGCGGGCGCACAGGCTTGGTCTGACTCAGCTTGGTCTTACTCTTCAGGGAGCTTTCGCTCTCTCGGTTCACGGTAAAGATACGCACACCCTCGCTGCTCTAAAATCGCACCCGCCAATCCATCTAGGGGGGAGTCTCCGATTATATGGGAGCAGCCCTTCTGTTAGCGAGTTCATGCACTGGTTCAGAGGCATTCCTAGGCATTCAACCCGCAACTCCGCAATCGCGTAGAAGCCACGTCCAAGTCCCGCAGCATCAATCACAAGCCCGAACGGCCTAGCTCTCCAGCTCCGCCGAAATCGTATAAGCCGCAGCCGAAGGGTCCCAACGCACCGTCAACACGTTCGGCTGGCAGCAAACCTGGCAGTCCTCCACATACTGCTGACGTGAACCGCCCGACTCGTCAACGGTCGTCTCGACCCATTCAAAACAGCCCGCACACTGAAATCCGGCATCGTGCATTTGCTACTCCTGGTGCGATAGACCTTCGACACGCCCTAAGAACGCGTCGACCTTTAAAATCTCGATGCCGCGAAACAGATGCATTCGGAGCAAATGCTTATCTCCCGTCACAATGACATCCGCTGAACCAGCTACTGCCGCTTCGAGGATTCGATTGTCGTCAGGATCTTCGCAATCGGTAACGATTACCTGTGGCCGAACGAGTTCCGCCACTCTTCGAATGCTGCGCAAAGCTGCATCCGCTCGATGCCCCGGCCAACCGAATTTGCGGAGCAATACCGATTCAAGTTCCTGCAATATCTCTTCACTTGTGGTCAGGCTGTATATGTCCAAGGAAATCATCTGAAGCAAGGCCTCGGGTCTGCCCCGATAGATCAACGCCGATATGAAAATATTCGTATCCAGCACAATTCGCATCAGGACGCTTTGCGGCTTACAGTCCGTTCCTTAGGCGCCGACGCTCGCCGTTCGTTCCTGTACTCATGGATCAGGCGGTCCACATCTTCCTCTGTTGTAATTCCCATCTCACGAGCGCGCTGCTGACCATAAGCCTGCACTTCGGCCAATTCCTGCGCCCAGTCGTAGCGCCGTAAGGCCTCCCGCACCAATTCGCTCATGGTGCGGTTCTCCTTCCTGGCTCTCTCCTTGGCGAGTTCCAGCATTGGCTCCGGCAACGTAATTGAAAGCACTTTGGTAGTCCGCATCGATCACCTCACAAAAATAATACCAAGTATGACTGAGTCATATCCAACTCAAAGTGGTCGGAGAACTCTCGCGAATACATCGCTATCCACATTTCCGCCGCACAAAACCGTCCCCACCCGCCCACTTCCGCGCGTCTCATCCTTCAGCAGAGCAGCCAGGCCAATCGCCCCTGCCCCTTCCGCCACATTATGCGTATCGGCGAAGTAGGCGCGCATCGCCGCCTCGACCTCTTCATCCTCGACCATCACCACCCGCTCCAGCCCTTGCCGCCCGATCTCCAGAGCCGCCGCGTCCGGCTTCCGACATGCCACCCCGTCTGCGATCGCAGTCTCCGTCGTGTGCTCTATGACCTGTCCTGCCGCGAACGACAGGGCAAACGCCGGGGCCTTGCTTGAGACCACTCCGATCACCTGGGTCTTCATCCCCAGTGCATTCCGCGCTGCAATCATCGCGCATGCGCCCGAGCCCATACCCACTGGAACATAGACCCGCTCCAGTTCCGGGCAGCCGCGCAGCATCTCCAGGCAGTACGTCGCCACTCCCGCTACGAGCCGCAGGTCGAAGCTCGGAACCCGATGCCATCCATGCTCCCGCGCCAGATTGATCGCGTGATCGCTCGCCGCCTGAAAGTCGTCGCCGACCTCCAGTACCTCCGCGCCCTGGGCCCGCATGGCCCGGTTCTTCTCCAGGCTATTGCCCTTCGGAACCACGATCACCACCCGCAGCCCCGCCTGCGTTCCTGCAACCGCCATCGACTGCCCATGGTTTCCACGCGTCGCCGAGACAATCGTCTGGACCGCCGGCTGCTCCCGTCGCAGCCAATCCATATACACGATGCCACCGCGAATCTTGAACGCTCCCACGGGAGTGTGGTTCTCATGCTTCACCCAGACCTCGGCCCCGGCACGCTCATTGAGCAGCGGCCAGGTGTACTGCGGAGTGGCAGGCATCCACCGATACACCAACTCCGCTGCAGCTTCGATCTCACTCAGGCCCGGCAGCAGATCCGCTCCAATTTCCATCGTCGAATTACCCATGCTGCACTTCCACCTTTCGTACCTCAACCAAAGTCGAATAGAACGTTGCCCCGCCGCCGATATCTGTCAGCCGCTCACTGGTCAGCGCATTTACATTGGACCGGTTCCCGGAGAGATCCCGTTCCAGCTTGCTCCAATCCAGCCGGGCCGCCACTACTCCCCGCCCCACCTGCTGGTTAACCAAGGCGCGCAACTGGATTGCGCCGCGTCCGTTGAAAACCTCGACCGCATCGCCCGACCCGATTCCGCGCGCCATGGCATCTGCCGCGTCCATCTCCAGGATGCCTTCCGTGCGGGACTCCATCCGCTGGTGGACCGGCACGTTCGCGAAGGTCGTATTCATATAGTTGTCGGCCTTGCGGGGCAGGAACTCCAGCGGATATTCCTTCGCATTGGCCCGCGACTCGGTCGGAGCCACGAACACCGGCACCGGGACCAGCTCGCCTTTTCCGCTCGGCGTCCGGAACCACTCCGCCGAGGAGAATGGCAGCGTCTCGCCATGTACATTCGTCGGAAGCTGCAGTGGAATGTGCCCCTCGCGCTCCAGCCGTTCCCGCGTGATCCCAGCGAACCAGGCAGGCTTCTTCGGATCGGCATCCCGCAACGCCTGCTCGATCAGGTCATCCTCGACGTCGTCGAAGCACTGCTCGATAAATCCCATCCGCTTGCCAAGCTCGCCGAAGAGCCGCACATTGCTCCACGCCTCACCCAGCGGAGCGATCGCGGGCATATTGATCTGCACGAAGGAGTGCCCGTACGCCCCCTGCACATCCTTCAACTCCAGGAACGACGGAGCCGGCAGCAACACATCCGCATAGTCCGCCGTATCGGTGAAGAACTGCTCATGCACCACCGTGAACAGGTCCTCGCGGCGCATGCCCTTCAGCACATCGTTCTGGTTCGGAGCTACCGCTGCGGGATTCGAGTTGTAGACGAACAAAGCCTTTACCGAAGGCACGTCCGCATCGTCGCGCCCCAGCGAAGTCAGCGCCGACCCCAGCTCATTCATATTCACCACACGAGCCGCGCGTCCCAACGGACTCGCCAGCATCAGCTCCGGCATCTGCAGCGCCTTCTCATCGAACGGAAACGATCCGCTCATCGAAAGCTGCAGCCCGCCGCCCTTATGCTTCCATGCGCCTACGAGCAGGGGCAGCATCGCTACCGCGCGTGCCGCCGTACCGCCATTCTCGCTCCGCTGCACTCCATAGTTCAGCCGGATCACCGCAGGCCGTCGGGTGTTCTTGAATGCGTTGGCGTAGTCCAGGGCTAGCTTCGAGATCGTGTGCGCTGGAATTCCCGTCACCTCAGCCACATGCTCAGGCGCATGCTCGGCCCGTAAAGCGTACTCCCGCAGTTCCGCAAATCCGTGCGTGCACTCCGCCACGTACTCTTTATCTTCCAGACCCATGCTCAGAATGACGTGCATCATCCCCAGCGCGAGCGCTGTGTCTGTTCCCGGCTGAATTGCCAGATGCTCATCCGCCAGCGCCGCCGTTCGAGTGCGGTAGGGATCGATCACGATCAGCCGCGCACCCTGTCGCCGCGCCTCCTCTATGAACGGCCACAGATGGATGTTGTTGCCGTGGACATTCGCTCCCCAGGCGACGATCAAGCCAGCATGGGCAAAGTCCTCCGGGCGCGTTCCCAGCTTGATCCCGTAGACCCGCTTCAGCGCCTCGCCACCGGCCGACGCGCAGATCGTCCGATCCAACTGCGAAGCTCCCAGCCGATGAAAGAACCGCCGGTCCATCGATCCGTAGCCTAGCTGCCCGATCGTGCCCGCATAGCTGTACGGCAGCACGCTCTCCGGCCCGAACTCTGCGGTAATCCCGGTCAGCTTCCCGGCGACCGTATCCAGAGCCTCATCCCACGAGATTCGCTCGAAGGCCTCCGCCTCGCGGCCCTTTGGAAGCGGTCCCTTTGCCACACCCGCCTTCCGTCGCATGGGATACAGCAGCCGATCCGGCGAGTACACCCGGTCCAGGTACTTCGCTACCTTGCCGCAGAGAAAGCCCCGCGTCACGGGATGCGAAGGATCGCCTTGCACCTTTACCGCACGGTCGGGAGCGCCACCCACTCCGACCTCAACCGTAACCAGCACCCCGCACGAATCCGGGCAATCGTGGGTGCAGACCGCATGAACCGTCTTCAACGCAGGAACAGCAGAATGGGTCGCCATTCAAGCAATTCTAGCCCTCTTGCCTCAAAAACGACTTAACGCGCCAGCCCATGAACCGCCGCCAACGCTAGGGCCACGACTCCTGCCACCGTCCCAAACAAAGCCGCAGCGATAAACGCTATTGCAAACCGCCGCTGCTCCGGGCGCGGAGGAGTAATCCCTACCGTCAGAATGAATCCGTCCACAATGCCTTCGATTATGTTCATGACCGTTTCCTCTTCTTAAGAGATACGCGTCTGCGGATCGGTGCTGTTGTCCAATCCTGCTGTCTTCTGTCGATTCCTGCTGCGAATCCATATCATCCAATCAGAAGGTTCCGCTGCATGTCCCGAAGATCGACCCAACCCGGCGTACCACCTCCCAGCGCCCTGGGCGAGCGGGTCTCCGTCATGGTCGGCGACCGCTCTGTGCCTTTGCTGCCCGGAACCCCCATCACGCCGGGAAATCGCTCCCCGTGGACTGGGATTTTGCTGGAGAAGCATCGCATCGGCGCGGTTGAGATTCCCGAGCATGAGCACCATACTTTTACCCTGCATCTCCAAACCAGTGGCCCGGTCGCGATGGACTGGAACTCCCACGGAAAATCCGGTCACCTCAATACCGGTGCCGGCAGCCTCATCTTCCTCACTCCCGGGACGCGCGACAGCATCCTGTGGCATGGGCCTTCGCAGCGCATCATCGCCTCGGTCGATCCGACCCTGCTTGCACGCGCCGCGACCCAGCTCGAACTACCCCATCTCCCCGACTTCGACAACCGCTGGTCCTTTGAGGATCAGCAACTCGCCCTGCTGCTGACCGAGATGGAACGCGAGATCGCCGCAGGCTCCAGCACCGGCCCGCTCTACGGAGACCTGCTCGGCCTCTCCCTCTCTGTCGCTCTCATCCGCAAATACGGCCACACTACCGCCCACCTGCCGCCGCAAAAGGGAGGCCTCAGCCGCCCGACCCTGAACCGCGTGCTCGACTCGATCGCCGCGAATCTGACTGCGAAGGTAAGGCTGGACGACCTCGCCACGATCGCCGGCCTCAGCCCCTTTCACTTCGCCCGCGCCTTCCGTGAGAGCACCGGCACCACCCCGCACCAGTACCTTCTCCAACGCCGCATCGATACAGCCAAGGCTCTGCTGCGCGGCCCCGCGCGGAGCCTCGATGCAATCGCCACGGCCACCGGCTTCGCCGACGCTGCCCATCTCTCCAAGGCCTTTCGGCGGCTTACTGGCACCTCCCCCATCGTCTGGAAGCGCAATCGCTAGTGTTCTGGGTGGCCCGGATCAGCCCGCATTGCGGGCCACCTAGCCAACGCGACGTTATATCCTGCTCACACTCACCTCATACACCCTATGTCGAATCTCATCAGTTCCCCAGCCCGGCTCGAAGCCTTCTCCGACGGAGTGATCGCTGTCATCATCACCATCATGGTGCTCGAACTTAAAGTCCCTCACGAGAACGGCCTCGCCGGACTCCGGGCCGTCCTGCCTGTCCTCGGCATCTATGCCCTGTCCTTTGCGTTTACGGGGGTGTATTGGATCAATCATCACTATCTCGTCCACCGCACGGAGGAGGTCGACCTGCCCATCCTCTTCGCCAACCTCACCTTCCTCTTCACACTCTCGCTTCTCCCTTTCTTTACCTCCTATCTGCTCGAGAAGAAGATCGACACCTTCTCTGTCCTCCTTTACATCGTCTCCATGATGGCCAACGGCCTTTCTTTCCTCCTGCTTCGCCTTGCCATTGGCAGACGCCTCCGCAGCCGCGGCGCACTGGAGCAGGATGACAAAGCCGCCGAGTACAAACACCTTGCCTCGCTCGCGCTCTACGGCATCTCTATCTTCCTCGCCTTCCCCCACCCGTACTACGCCCTCGGCATCGTCGCCCTGGTGATGTTCCTCTGGATCTACCCCACCGCACCTACTTCCCTTCACCCTTCCAGACATCCGCATCTCCACCCCTGACGCGTGGCTCACCACCGTGAACTCATTTCACCGCATAACGACTTTGCTACAGTGACCTAACATCATCCGTAGCAATACTGCCCAGAGGGTCTGTTCCGATGCAAAGCAAATCCCGAGTTCTACCGCTTCTCCTCGCCCTCCTCCTCTGCGCGAACCCCTTCGCCCGCGCCCAAGCTGCTGCGCCCGAACCGCTACACACCGCCAGCAAAGAGGAACTCCAGATCGTCAAGGTTCTGCTCGCGCAGGAGGCCGCCTGGAACCGGGGCGACATCGAAACCTTTGCCCAGGGCTACAAGGACTCGCCCGATACTATCTTCCTCACCCGCCAGCTCTCCCGCGGACACGACGGTCTCGTCGAGCAGTACCACCACGACTACCCGACCAAAGCCGCCATGGGAACCCTTACCTTCTCCCAGCTTGAAGTCCACCCGCTTGGAGAGAATTACGCCGCCTGCATCGGGAAGTACGAACTCGAACGCAGCAAAAAAGAGGGCGGCCACGCGGAAGGCCTCTTCTCTCTCATCTTCGAAAAGACCGACAAGGGCTGGAAGATCATCATCGACCACACTACCTAACCATCCCGCAACACCCCTTAACGCTCAGCACCGAAAGGTTTCACTCCATGACACCGCTCTCCCGCCGCCAGTTTCTGGCCACATCCTCTGCCACTGCAGCCGCCGCTTACTTCGTTCCGCGAACCCTCTTTGGGCAAGCCGCTCCGCCCACTGACCGTGCTGCCGCCATGCGGGCCGCCGGGGTCAATGCCAAGATCACCACCCAGCACCTGCGCGACAACGTTCATGTCCTGATGGGCTCGGGGGGCAATATCGCCGTCCTTCCCGGGCCCGAGGGCAAGCTGCTGGTCGACTCGGGCTTCGCCACCTCCCGGCCCCAGATCACGGAAGCCCTCGACGGCATCTCCGCCGATCCCATCCAACACCTCATCGACACCCACTGGCACTTCGACCACACCGACGGCAACGAGTGGATGCACTCCGCCGGAGCCACCATCGTCGCTCACGAGCGTACCCTCGAACGCCTCTCCACTCCGCAGGAAATTACCGCCTTCGGCATGCACTTCCCTCCCGCGCCAATGGGTGCCCGCCCCACCAAGACCTTCTCCACCACCCACACCATCCAGACCAATAAAGCCACCCTGCTCCTCACCCACTACGACCCGGCCCACACCGACACTGACATCTCCATCCTCTTCACCGACGCCGATATTCTCCACTGCGGCGATACCTTCGCCAACGGAGCCTACCCTTTCATCGATTATTCCTCGGGGGGCCACATCAACGGCATGATCCGCGCCGCGGAGCGCAACCTGGCCACCGGCACCTCCAGCACGATCCTGATCCCCGGCCACGGGCCGATCGGCAATAAGACGCAGCTTAGCGAGTCCCACGACATGCTCGTCACCGTCCGGGACGCTGTCGCCAACTTGAAGAAGCAGGGTCGCACCCTGGACGAAACGGTAGCCGCTAAACCTACAGCAGCATTCGATGAGAAATACGGCAAGGCCACGGTTAACGGAGAACTCTTCACCCGCCTCGTCTACCAGGGCGTCTAACCAACCCGAAATGAAAAGGGGCCGAGCCTAAGCTCGACCCCTCTTTCACTCCAAAGAAAGCAATCGCCGTGCGCGTAGCACCGCAGGACCGTCGCCCGCGCAGGGCTCAGACGGTCAGGATTTCCTTTTCCTTCGACTTGAACAGATCCTCGATCCGCTTGATCTCACCATCCGTCAACTGCTGAACCTCGTCATTCGCCCGCTTCTCATCGTCGGCTGAGATCAGCTTGTCCTTGGCTGCTTTCTTGATCTGCTCATTGCCTTCGCGGCGAATGTTGCGGATAGCGGTCTTGTGATCTTCCAGGGTCTTCTGAAGCTGTTTGACCACATCCTTGCGGCGCTCCTCGGTCATGGGAGGTACAGGCACCCGAATTATCTTGCCGTCGGTCATCGGATTCAGTCCGACGCTTGAAGTACGAATTGCCTTCTCGATCGCCGAGACCATCCCCATGTCGTAGGGCTGTACCAGGATCATCGTCGCCTCGGGCGTGCTGACCTGTCCCATCTGCGCGACCGGCGTATCGGTCCCGTAGTAATCCACCTTGATCTGGTCGAGCATGTGAACATTTGCCCGCCCGGTCCGTGCCGACAACAGATGCCCACGGAAGTCTTCCACGGTGCTGTCCATCTTGCTCTTCAGTTGCTGGTGGGTCGCCTTCAACGCCTCAATACTTGCCATCGCAGATGCCATACATTCTCCCGGTAAACAACGTTTTCTATCTTATTCGATTGGACGCCCCCACGCCCCATCCGGCACACCGGGCGCGCCGATCCCCAAGCAAGCCCCGTACCCCAAAACCGACGCCTAACCTACCGGCCCCAGTCCCAATCCGCGGCCTTCCTTCTTCTTTTTCTTCGCCGGATACACCTTCTCCACCGCCGGGGGGGCGAGCACTGCATTCACCTTCTCCGCCATTCCGCCCCAGTACTTCAGATCGGCCGGGCGAGCCGAAGGGACGGCCTGCCGCATGGCGCAGTACCAGAGCGCCCATTCGAGCTCTTTGACGCTCTTATTCTTGATCGCCGCTTCGATCCGTAAAACTTCGGAAAACTGTGCCATAACCCTCTAACTCCCCAACCCGCCCAACCGACGGCAAGCTTCCATCAAATCCTCATCCTTCTTCGCAAAGCAGAACCGCAGTAGATCTTCTCCCCGGCCTGAACCCGGTGCAAAGAACGCCGACCCCGCTACCGAAGCCACGCCCGTCTGAGCCAGCAAAGCGCGAGCCTTCTCGGCCGCCGTCTTCCCCGGCAGATTTCCTGCCGAGGCCAGGATGTAATACGCCCCATCCGGAACATGCGGTCTCATCCCGGCTGCCCGCAAGGCATCCACCAGCATACCCCGCTTCAACTCATGCTCCACCGCGAGACGCGCGTAGAAGGTCTTGCCCAACTGCTCCACGCCATCGGCACATCCATGCTGAAACGGCGAGGGCGCGCACACGTAGAGCAAGTCATGGAAGTACTGGATCGCTCCCATCCACTTCGCATCCGCCACCAGGTATCCGACGCGCCAACCGGTTACGGAGAACGTCTTTGAGAATCCCGACATCAGGATTGTCCGCTCCCGCATGCCCTCGAGGGTTGCGGGACTCACATGCTCCGCGCCGCCATACACAAAGTGCTCATAAATCTCATCCGTGAACACGAACAGGTCGAACTCCAGGGCAATCGCACCCAGCCCTTCCAGTTCCGCCCGCGTAAATACCTTGCCGGCCGGATTCGAAGGCGTATTTACCACCATCGCTCGCGTTCGCGGCGTGATCGCAGACCGCACGGCCGCGAGGTCCAGGCTCCAACGGGTCTCGTCGCCGGTATCGGTTCGCTCCAACGGAACCGCCACCGCTGCCACCTTCATCGAGCGCAGCGTGCTCACGTGATAGCCGTAGAACGGCTCGAACAGCAGCACTTCGTCCCCGGGATTCAGCAGCGCCATCGCCGCCGCATGAAACGCCCCGGTAGCGCCACTCGCTACCATCACCTCGCGCTCGGGGTCGGCTTCCAGCCCATGCGTCAGCGCCAGTTTCTCGCTGATCGCCCGCCGCAGCCGGTGAATCCCATCCATCCGCGTGTAGATATTGTGGCCGTCGCGCATCGCCCGTATCGCGCCCTCCATCACCACCGCCGGAACCTCGGTGTCGCACACCCCCTGCGCCAGGTTCACGCCGCCCATGCGATCGCACTCCGCCGTCATCGCCCGAATCTCGCTCTGCACCACCCGCGGAGCCAACTCGCTCAGCCGCAATCCACGCGTTGTCGTCTCAATCATCGTTCACCCTCCCGTCTTTGATACTCTATCCAATTCTCGTTGATAGCCCACAGACGCCATAAAACCGCAACCTCATGCGGCCAGCCTTCAGGCCTTGCGCTTTGCACGACGACCAAAGATTTGAAGGATCACGCCAACTCGTCTTGTCCCGTCTGCCGTATATCATTACGCACTCGGCCGAGAACAACGCCGTTGAAGTTCTGTTCATCTATCACTGAGCCACTGGCACTGAGCCACTGAGCGCAGAATCGACCCTGAAGAACGAGGCTTTCGCACCCCATGATTAAACTCCCTGCTATTACCGCCTTTGTATTTATCCTGATCGCCTCTCTGGCCTGGATGTCCACCAGCCATCGCCGCACCACGCTCCGCAAGCAGCGCCAGACTCAGTACGAGGCCACCCTCGCCACCTATCAGAACGAACTGCACCCCGGTCAAACCCGGGCCCAGGTCGACTTAGTCCTCGCCGCCCGCAAACTCCCCTCCGAAGAGCTTCGGCTCGACACCAACTCCTGGGACAAGGTCGTGCGGATTGGCCGTGAGCACAGCATCCACTGGTACTGCGCCTTCGACGACATCGATATCCGGCTGCAATTCAACGCCGCTTCCCCAGACGCGCCAGCCAACCCAACCGACTCGCTCTCCCTCATCAGCCTCTACACCCGCCCCCGCGACTGTCTGTAGCGTTCCGAATTTTTGATTATTTGGCGAGTTTACAGAGAGACTCCGCTGCAAATCGACTTCGCTCTCGTTGGCTTGTAAATCCCATTCGTGCGGTCGCAACCCAATCGAGGTAATCCATCAGAGCTTCAACTCCAGACTCTGAGCGAAGGATGGCCATCACTTTCGGAATATACGAATCGTATTCATTCGTCGCATTGGGTTCACTACAGACGCCGATCGGATCCCACTCTTCCATCAGGACTGTACGAACCTGCAGCCACAACTTGTCGCGCAGTTCATCCCCTTCGACGTAATGCGCCGCAGTCATGTTTAGGCCAGCCCGGTGGCCTCGGCCTGCTCTTGCGCGTGGTAGCTGCTCCGCACCAGCGGTCCCGACTCCACATGGCGGAAGCCCATGGCCTGCGCTTCGTGCTTCAGGAAGGCGAACTCATCCGGAGTGTAGTACCGAGACATCGGCAGATGATCGCGGCTGGGACGCAGATACTGCCCGATGGTCAGAATGTCGACCTTACGGTCTGCCAGGTCGCGAAACACCGTCAGCAGCTCGTGCATCTCTTCACCAAGCCCGACGATGATGCCGGTCTTGGTGACTATCTGGTCGCCGTCCCGGTCTGAAAAATACTCCGCTGCAATCTCCTTCGCGTGCTGGAGGAAGCGGAGCGACTTCTCATATCGTCCGCCACTCTTCGCCACCCGGTACAGCCGCGGAACGGTCTCGATATTGTGGTTCAGGATCTCCGGCCGCGCCGCTACCACCAGCCGCAGCGCTTCTTCATTGCCCTGGAAGTCCGGCGTCAGCACCTCAACCCGGCATCCCGGAGCCTGCAGCCGTATCTCTTCAATCACGCTTACGAACGCCCGTGCAGCGCCGACATTGTCGTCATCGCGGTTCACGCTGGTGACCACGGCGTGCGCCAGTCCAAGCTGCGCGACGGCATAGGCCACGCGGCGGGGCTCGTCCTGATCGATCGGCTCCGGCCGGCCCTTGGGCACCGCGCAGAAACCGCAGCGGCGCGTGCAGAGATTGCCCAGCATCATGAAGGTGGCGGACTTCTGGTTCCAGCACTCGCCGATATTCGGGCACTGCGCGCTCTCGCACACGGTGTGCAGGTTCAGCTCCCGCGCCATCTTCTTCAGATTGTGGAAGGTCTCCCCCATCGGAGCCTTGGCCTTCAACCACTCCGGCTTCTTCACCGGCTTACGCGGCGAGAGGTCGATCTGGATCAGATCTGAAACCTGCACCTGCTCGCTGTTCAATTGGGCCACCGGAGGAGTCATCCCCATAATTGTATCCGTCTGCAGCAAAACCGGCCTATTCAGCAGCCGATAGTCGAACACGCATCGCTCTCTTATACCTAGTATCCGGCTTCTTAAGCCGTTTAAGAATGACGATGGTTCTGACGGGTGCCGAGCTTCGGGCTGGGCCGCTCCATTTTAAGAATGACGGGGGTTCTGGGGTATGTCGCACAGCTATCGCAGCCGTTCGCGAACCTCGGGCCGTACCAGGTAGAGAAAAAACACCAACTCAAACAGGCCACGCAGCGCAAAGAACGTCACGTGCAATTTAGAAAAGTAGTAGATGTCTCCCATCGCCAGGAGCACGCAACCCGCCATCACCAGCGAGTAGCCCCAGCGACGCAGCCGCAGCAGGCCAAAGATCCCGGCCGCGAGCATGGTGCAGAGCGTCAGTACGCCGTACTTGCCGATGCCCGTCCCGAAGCCTCCCACCAGCGCGCCGTAGACATTGACCATAGTCAGAAACAGCAAAAACATGCAAATTGCGGCAACGCCGGGTAGTAGTCCACCCGCCTTCGCCTGAAGCTTCCGTACCGATTCCCGCTCGTCCAAGTTCAAACTCCCAACTGTTTTAAAGCGTGTGCAGATACGCCAGCAGATCCTGCAGATCCTCAGGATCGACCGTATCGCCGAGTGGGGGCATCAGCCCGTGCCCATTGTGGATGGTGGCCGTAACCCGCTCGTCCGTGGCCGCTGCGCCACTGGGCAAGGCAGGCTTTTTGAAAACTCCGACCAGTGCCGGACCATGCAACGCCTCGGCCTTGCGGTCGTTGTGGCACACGCCACAGCGTCCCTGGAAGACGGTGCGGCCCAGCAGCTCGTGCTTGTTCAGCTCATTCAGCGGCTTGGGCTGTGCAGGAACTTCACAGCCGATGGTCCAAACCAGGCCACAGACCAGCATCACGCCAGCGGTAGCCGCCAAAATTCCTTGTTTGAAATCTCTCACCTGACCATTCTCGCAGAACACGAGAAAGAACTGACACCTATGCCGTATCAACATAAAGACTTTGGAAGGGCACACCTTCCGATGTGCCAAACCCTACTTATTTTGATTTGTTTCTTTGTCGGTTTGCCTATGGCAAACCGACATAGAAACAAAGGATAGAGGAGCATGCTGTTTTTCGGCATGGCTGAAGCCATGCCCTTCCGAATACCTCTGGTATCGCTTGTATATGTCGATACTGTTTAGTTGTTCGCCGCAATCGCAGCCACTACCTTATCCATCGCGTCCCGGTCGGAGTTATTGCGTGGAGCGTGGTTTCCGACCATGATCGAGAAGATCACCGTCTTGCCGCTGGCGCACTCCAGATAGCCACTCAAAGCGCGTGCCTCGCCCAGCGTTCCGGTCTTGGCAAACACATGGTCCTTCAAGGGAGCGCTCGGAAACCGGCCTGCGAGCGAACCATCCTCACCGCCAACCGGCAGACTCCGCCGCCAGTCTGCAAACCACGGCTGCGCGACCGCATATCGAAGCAGCCGCGTCGTGGCTCGTGGCGTCACCAGATCGTGCCCACTTAAGCCGGAGCCGTCGAAGAAGACGAAGTCGTCCTTGTTCACCCCGGCGTGCTCCAGAAATGCGCGCACGACTCTTGCTCCGCCCAACGTCGAACCATCCCCAAGCACCGCTGAGCCGACATCGTGCAGGAACATCTCTGCGTGCAGATTCTGGCTTACTTTGTTGGTTACGACGACATCTTCTCGAAGCGCGGGAGAAGTATGACTCGCCAAAACCGTTGCTGGTGTCTGGGCCATATTGGCGCAAGCGTCGCTGCAAGCCAAGGGTTTTTTCCCGACGCTGTAGGTCTTCGTCCAGTCCATCCCGGCGGGGGTCTCGTGGGAGGCGCGAACGATGTCTTTGGTCTCCGTTGAGATTACGTGCCTCGCTCTTGCTACTCCCGTAACCGTGATGCCTCTTGCTTCCAGCATTCCCTTCAGCGCGATAGCGGCGTACTCCGCAGGATCGTGGATCGCGATCTCCTCTTCATCCGGCTGGGAGTCTACGGCAATAGACCCGTACACCCGCAGCACTTTGGAGCCCAGCGCCCGCTCCATCTGGACGTGGCTTCCACTCTTCGCGGCACCTGTCGCCAACCCCGAAACATCGACGGTGTAATACGCGAGCGCGGGATCAAGCGAGACGGTCGCGGGACCGCCCGCCGTGGCGCCTGGAGTCACCACAATCTTCAACTGGTTGTCCGTAATAGTCAGTGCCGAAACCGGAGCGCCGTACCCCCAGACCGTATCGTCGATGGACCAATCCTCCGCGTACGGCTGCCACGGAAAGAGCGTGTCGTCCCCGATCACGTCGCCGTTCACGACCTTCAGGCCGGTCGCTGCAACCTGATCGGCCATCTCCGCCAGATAGCGCAGCGAATCAGGCTCAGGCAGCGGAGGAGCCCCGGGCTGTCGCTTGGGTCGCAATGCCGGCGGAACATAGGGCAGCTCGCGCCCGGAGAGGTTCGCATCGCCGCTCCCTACCAGGACCACATCGCCTGTCAGCTTATCCGCACCGTGGAAGATGCCGCGCGCAAGCACCTGCGTCTCGAACGTCGTTCCGCCACCCAGCAATGCGAGCGCGGTAGCTGTCGTGAACAACTTTGCGTTGCTGGCCGGCTGGAAGAACTGCGCTTCGTTCATTGCGTAGATCGGCGTTCCATCCAGCGCCACTACCTTCACACCCCAATGAGCGCGCGCTACGGCTGGAGCGCCCAATAGCGCTTCGATCTGCGTGGCCAGTTTCGTGCAGGGTCCACTTCGTCCAGCCTTGGTTGCCACCGCTCCATCGCAGGCAACGCCCTGCGCACCAGCGACTCCGCCCAGAGCCAACAACACTGCAAACGTACCAACTCGTAAACCTGTAACAAGCTCTCGCATCCGCGCAGTCTAGCATCGCGGTGCGGTCCTCTCACTCGAAAATCGATTCATGACCTGCTTTACCCCGAACCGTCGACGCTCTACCCTCAGTGGATGCCCTTCTCGCCCAGAGCCTCGTTCGACTGGAAGCTCCGCACCCGGACGCTCGCGCTTGGTCCGCGCACGCTGATCATGGCGATCCTCAACGTCACGCCGGACAGCTTCTCCGACGGCGGTTTGCACAACGCTCCCGGAGCAGCCGTGACGCACGCTCTCAAGCTGCTTGACGAAGGCGCGGACCTGCTCGATCTTGGCGGTGAATCGACGCGCCCCAACGCCGCTCCTGTGAGCCCCGATGAAGAGCAGGCGCGGGTGCTTCCTGTCCTCGAAGCGATCCTCAAGGCACGGCCGGGGACCGTCGTCTCGATCGATACCTTTCACGCCGCCACGGCGCGCGCCGCCGTCCTTGCAGGAGCGGAGATCGTCAACGATGTCAGTGGTTTCCTCTGGGATCGCGAGATGGCCGCAGCCTGCGCGGAGCTGCGTTGCGGCACCATCCTGATGCACGCACGGGGAACACCGCAGACGTGGAAGGCACTTCCTCCGCTTGGCTCCGATGAGGTTCTTCCGCTGGTCGAGAATGGCCTCGCCGAGAGCATCGCGATCGCCGCCGCGGCCGGACTTGCGCGCAACCAGATTGTTCTCGACCCCGGCTTCGGCTTCGGGAAACTCGGCAACGAGAACTACACGCTGCTGGCGCGTCTCGATGGTCTTCGCAGCCTTGCGATGCCCATCCTGGCCGGCATCTCCCGCAAGGGCTTTCTTACGAAGACTCTCGCTGCCCTGGGCGCTGAATACGCACAGCTTGCACCGCGAACTTCACAACTTCCGTCCGGGACGCTCGCCGCCAATACAGCAGCGATTCTTGCCGGAGCCCACATTGTGCGCGTGCACGATGTACGCCCGGCACGGGAGGCCGCGGCGATTGTGGACGCCATCCTCGGTGCGCTCTAAAATCCGATCCCCTTCTCACAGGAAAGCATCGGCCAAAGCTGTCAAGCCCCAAAAATCCGCCAAACCGCCGTAACTCCAGCTCCATCAGCAGATAAAAAATTAAAAAAAGTGGCATTCCAGTTATGGCCCATTCACTAAAATAGAAACAGGAAGAAATAGAAAACCGGAAGAGAGAATAGAAAAGCGAGCTCGATTTCCGCCGCACCGCCCGTAAGTCTATGCCTGACAGGAATTTAGCCGTAACTCCTTTGTGCGCAGGATTTTGGAGAGAGTCTACTCGCTTATATCATTGAAACAAAGGACTTTATGCAAAGGGGGGGAGGGCCCCCTTCCCGATCTAGTTATGCGATGGGGCTTCCAGTGCTATCGGTGTTCCAGCTCTCAGTCTGGAACGCGATAAAGACCGCCGTCCAGGTGTTCTTCGAGGGCAGATGGATGAACAGCGCACCATCCTGCCACGCCCCGTTATCCTTCGTAAAGCCACCTGCCGGATTGCCCTGGTTCATGTGGATGTTGTGGATTCCATCCACTTTGCCCGCATCGGAGAATGCGCTGCCGAAGGCGTAGATTACACCGTCCTTATCGGCAATGGTCATGTTGAGCAGTGTGACGACTGCATTTTCGAGGGCTTTCGCGCGGGCGCGGTTCATCATGCGCTCGTCTTCGCTGCCGCGTCCGATCATCTGGGGCAAGAGGGCCATCTGCTGACGCGAAATCATCGGCGCGCCGTTGACCGTGCTGCGTACGAAGTCCAGCGCGAGCCCACCGGCTTTGCTCTTCAGAGCCGTCATCCCCATGGGTAGCGCGAGCAGTTCCGCTTCGTTGGGAGGCGTAAAACCCTCCTCGATCGCGTAGAGCACCTCGGAGCCGTCCACCGACTGGATATTGACCGCTACGGTAAATGGGCCGCCGGGAGCCTGCAGGGTGATCTGGTAGTGCGCACTCTTTCCCGAGATGACTTTTCCAGCCGTAGGATCCCCCGCCAGGACGCTGTAGTTTTGAACCGGCATACTCTCTCCTATCGTTCACCCTTGTTGATTTTGTCGAAGCCGACTTAGACTGCGACGCGGGGCTGCGGCACGCCCGGCGTTGGCACAGCATCGAACTGCTCGCGCGCCCTGATCACTGCCTCGTGATTCTTCTCTGCCCAAATCCACACTCCGCAGAACGCTGCGCCAAGACTGTAGCCCAGTTCGGTCAACTGGTACTCCACGCGGGGAGGCACCACTGGGTGCACCGTTCGCTGCAGCAAGCCGTCCCGCTCCATCTGCCGCAGAGTCTTGGTCAGCATCTTCTGGCTGATGCCTTCCAGGTATTCTGCGATGCGCGTGAACCGCAGCTCTCCGTGCTCGGTCAGGATCTCCAGCACCAGCATCGTCCACTTATCTGCGACGCGACCGATGATCTCGGTCACCAGCCGCTCCACCGCCGGATCGACCTCTGCAGGAGCGGGATTTGCCAGCATCTCGGCCTGTACTGCTGCGATGCGTTCCTGCTGTCGTTGCGAGCCGTGCCCGATCGCCATCTACACTCTCCCGACGGTAACTATGCCACTTCAAAGTGCCTGCTTCCAACCTGGTCCGGACGGGGCTACCGTCTTGAAAGAGCAGGCGCTGCAACCGCCCTCACAGGAGATTCACCATGAAGACCACAGGCAACACCATTCTAATTACCGGCGGAGGATCGGGTATCGGACGCGGCCTCGCTGAAGCATTTCATCAACTCGGCAATATTGTAATCATCGCCGGCCGCCGTGAATCGGTCCTGCGGCAGACGGCAGCGGCCAATCCCGGGATGGAATACATCACGCTCGACACCGCCAATCTCGATAGCATCACGCGCGCCGCGAGCGAACTGAAGGGCCGTTTCCCGAAGCTCGACGTCGTCATCAACAACGCGGGCATGCAGCACGTTCTAGACTTCGCGAACGAAGAGGATGCGGCGTTCGATGCGACCGTCCTCACCCAGGAAGTCGACACGAACATCAATGGAATTCTCCGCATGACCACGGCCTTCCTTCCGCAACTGCAGCAGCAGGCTGAAGCCACACTGATCAACGTATCCTCCGGCCTGGCCTTTGTCCCGATGGCGCGGTATCCCGTGTACTGCGCCACGAAAGCCTTCGTCCACTCCTTCACGATGTCCTTGCGGCGTCAACTGGCAGGAACCAGCGTAAAAGTTCTTGAACTGGCTCCGCCGTGGGTGAAGACCGATCTCGACGCAGCGCATACCGCTCCTGCGGCTCACGAAGGAATGAGCCCGATGCCCCTGGACGCTTTCATCACTGCCGCGATGGAAGAGCTTGCCTCGGACGAGGTCGAACTGAAGGTTGCCGGAGCGAAGTATCTCTACGCGGGAGGCATCAGCGAGAAGCTGTACCCAACCTTCGAGCAGATCAACCACTAACTCCGAATCCCGAAGACACGTTCGCTCCGAAAAACAATAACGTCCCTGCCGGGTGGCAGGGACGTTGTTAAACAATCACCCAAAGTTAGACCTTGAGGGGCTCTTCATCCGGGTCGACGTCTACGTCTATGTCGTCATCCTCGTCCTCGTCATCTTCGTCCTCTACCGCCGTGGCCGAGTCGAGGACTTCGCTGCTGGCGTGCTCGGTCGGATTGCTCGCGGTGCTGTCGAAGGTCGCCGTCGAATCCGGTCCGATGGAACGAATCGGATCTTCAAACTCTGTACTCTGGTTCGTAGTTTGCATGGTGCCTCCTGGGGTTGAATCGATTTCGATTTCAAGGTCGCGCTCTCGTCTTATGCCCGTAGGATGCAGATCGGCCTCTGTCGTTCCGGTCGGTCGCGCACTTTTTATCTTCGCTGTCACATCCCACGCAAGCCAGATCCGCATACTCTGATCGCCCTACGATTTCCTCACCTTCGATGCCATCCCACAACGAACCGCGTTATGCTCTGGGGAGAAGGAAATACGAATATGCTCGAGATCCTTATCGCCCTTACCGCGGTCACTTTAGTCGCCGTGATCGTCCTGCTGGTTCGCAAGCCTGCGATGCCGATGCAGGATCCCCGGCTGGCGCAGCTTCTGGATACTTTGCCGGCGCAGCTTACGCGGCTCGATGCACGGTCCGAATCGCTCGATGGCAGTGTCCGGACCTCGATGACGCAGCTTCGCACCGATCTGGCGGAGGAGTCTCGCCGTACCCGTGAGGCGACGGATACGGCGTTCGCCGCGCTGCGGACCGAAATCACTTCGAACATCGCGGAGTTGAGCGGCCTGCTGCAAACCGGGCTAAGTGGCTTCCGCGAGGACAATAAGGCATCCGATAACCTTCTCCGCGCGGCCGTTCTGGAGCAGATGAGTGTGCTCAGTCAACGACTTACGGCCTTCACCTCCGAGACGACGCAGCAGCATACGCATCTTCGGGAGGCGCTGAACTCCCGGCTGATCGAACTCACGACCAGCAATACCGAGCATCAGAGCCAGCTTCGAACAGCGATCGAGGCTCGACTCGATGCGCTGAACACCACCAATGCAGCAAAACTGGAAGAGATGCGGCAGACCGTGGACGAGAAGCTGCACGCTACGCTGCAGACCCGGCTGACGGAGTCCTTCGGCCAGGTGACGGATCAGCTTACGAAGGTTCACTCGGGACTGGGGGAGATGACGCGTCTGTCCGAGGGCGTCAACGACCTTTCCCGCATCTTCTCGAACGTGAAATCGCGGGGCGGGTTCGCCGAGGTTCAACTTGGGATGCTGCTGGAGCAGATGCTGGCACCCAGCCAGTTCGTCCGCAATGCGAAGGTTCGGCCGAATAGCCAGGAGGTGGTGGAGTTCGCGGTGCGGTTCCCGGGCCACTCCGGTGAGACGCTGCTTCCGATCGACGCCAAGTTTCCGCGCGAGGACTGGGAGAGGCTTGAGGCGGCTTATGAATCCAACGATCCGGCGCTGCTGGCAACTGCCGGCAAGGCGTTCGAGTCTGCGATTCGCACCGAAGGCGACCGCATCTGCAAGAAGTACATCAATCCGCCGGTGACGACGCCGCACGCGATCATGTTTTTGCCGACCGAAGGGCTCTACGCGGAGGTGATGCGGCGCGATGCATTGCAGGCGGAGATCCAGTCCAAGTGCCAGGTTACGATTGCGGGGCCAAGCACCTTGTCGGCGATTCTTACCAGCTTCCAGATGGGATTCCATATGCTGGCGATCCAGGAGAAAGGCGACGAGGTGTGGAAGGTGCTTGCTGCCACCAAGACTGAGTTCGGCAAGTTCGGGACGCTGATGGCCAAGATGGAAGACCAGGTAGGAACGGTGCAGAACACGATCCAGAAACTGGGTGTCCGGACGCGTGCCATCGACCGTACGTTGCGCGAGGTCAGTGAGACCGGAGCCACGCCTGGCAATGTGCTGAGTTTCGATGGGGTTGCACCGCTGCTGGCTGCTGCAGGGGATGAGGAATAGCAGGGGTTAGTACGAATAACGACAAAAGCAACGCGGATACAGGCTCCCTTTCCTTCGCCGATCTACTAATGCGCTTTTCATCCTTGAGAACGCCTTGTAGGTTGTACCCGGCAACTTGTACTCTGCACAGGCCATGCCGATCAGCCGCCGCAGCCTCCTTAACGCCGTTGCTCTCGCCTCCGCTGCCTCTCTCACGCGGCGGGGTTTTTCCCTGGTGGGAGATGAGCAGGACCCGGATCGTCCGGCGGTCCATCTGCTGCCGGCACGCAACTGGATCAACGACCCTTGCGCGCCGCTCTTCTACAAGGGCAAATATCACATGTTTCACCAGTACAACCCCCATGCGGCGGTCTGGGGAGATATGCACTGGGCCCATGCCACCAGTCCGGATATGGTGCACTGGACGCGCCAGCCGGTCGCCTTCGCCCCAACGCCCGGCGGGGCGGATGCGCAGGGGTGCTTCACCGGATCGGCGCTGCTCCACGAGGGGCGGCCAGCCATTATCTATACGGGAGTGCTTACGGTTCCCCGCGAGCAGGCGACACTCGCGGACGGCAATAACATCTTCCGCGAGTCACAGATTCTTGCCTTGCCTGTTGACGACTCCCTGAACACCTGGACCAAGCATGCCCAACCTGTAATCCCTGCCCCGCCCGCCGGAATGAAGGTTACGGGGTTCCGCGACCCGACCCCCTTCCGGCTGCGCGGCAGGCAGTACCTGCTCATCGGGTCCGGCGAAGCGGACAAGGGCGGCATGCTGCTGCTTTACCGTGCGGTGCGATCTGCCAGCGGCGAGGACGACCTGACGCGATGGGAGTACCTGCATCCTCTGCTGGAGGGGCAGTCGTCCGGCGAACAGGGGACAAACCCGGTCAATACGGGCAAGATGTGGGAGTGCCCGGACTTCTTCTCCCTGGGGGCCGACGGCAAGGAGGACGAGTCCGGCCCATGGGTACTGATCTACTCCACGCGAGGCAAGACACCGTGGCACTCCGGGACCCTGGATCCCGAGACGCTGCGCTTCCATCCGAAGAAGTCCGGCCAGCTCGACTACGGCGGGGATGGCAACCCCGGCACGTTCTACGCTCCGAAGACCCAGCTCGATGCGCATGGAAACCGCATTCTGTGGGGCTGGCTGCCGGAGACGCGTCCCCAGGCCGACTACGTCCGCGCCGGGTGGTCGGGCATGATCTCGCTGCCGCGACGGATGTACCTGAACAACGGCGACCTCCACATGGAGCCGGCGGCGGCGACCCAGTTCCTTCGCGGGGCGGCCAACTCCACCGCCAACCGACTGGGCAATAGTTGCCAGGAGTTCTCCTGCGTTCTGCAGGCCGCCGACTCCGGGGCGCCGACGCCGTACCGACTGACGGACGCCTTCGGACCGGTGCTGGAGATCCGGTCCAGTCCATCCCAGGATCCGCGAACGATTCTGCTCAGCGCGATGCGGGATGGGGATCAGGCGGTAGAGATCAAAATTCCGGAGCGGCTCCCCGCACAGGCGGGGCTTCATCTCTTCGTGGATCACTCCGTTCTGGAGATCTTTATTGATAGCCGCTTCTGTATTACGCGCCGCTTCTACAACGCTACCGGTCTGCCTTATGCTCGCAACCCCAATCAACCCATTGCGACCCTGACGCTGCCCGGTCCGTGCCGCATTGTCCGGGCTCAATCCTTCTCCCTCAAACCTATTCGAATCACATAGCTCGGGTGGCTCGCTTCACACGCTGGCCCACACTTTGCTTTACACTCAGAGGGGCGCTCGGTATCCTTGAGACTTGATCCCAGCGACTTGGCATAGCGCCAATCGGGACCCGCACTACGTGGCTTTCGGGCAGGGCAGCGATACGTTCCTCGCGGAGCACCGCAGCATCCAACATTTTGATTTTGGCCCTACAAGATCTAACAGATTCACCCCTAGGAGACGCACATGGCAGCAGTAGACGAGAAGGTAAAACAGATTATTGTCGAGCAGCTTCAGGTCGATGAGGCCGAAGTGACCCCCGGCGCAAGCTTTCAGGAAGACCTCGGCGCTGACTCTCTCGACGTAGTCGAACTCGTCATGCAGTTCGAGGAAGCCTTCGACATCCAGATCCCCGATGAGGATGCGGAGAAGATCAAGACCGTCAAGGATGCTGTCGACTACATCGAAAAGAATCAGAAGGCGGCCAAGTAACGATGTCTCAGCAGAATCCGGAACAGTACCAACGGAGGCGCGTCGTCGTCACCGGCATCGGCCTGCTGTGCGGTGTCGGTAAAACCGTCCCCGAAGTCTGGGCCGGACTTCTCGCCGGCAAGAGCGGCATGGCGGAGATCAAGGCATTCGATCTTACCGGCCATTCCGTTCGCTTCGCCGCTGAGGTGAAGGACTTCGATGCCCTCCTCTTCGTTGAGAAGAAGGAATCCCGCAAGATGGGCCGCTTCATCCACTTTGCCCTGGCCGCTGCGGCCGAGGCGATGGCTCACTCCGGCCTGATCATCGACGAGACCAACCGCGACCGCTTCGGAGTTCACATCGGCTCCGGCATCGGCGGTTTCGACGTGATCGAACGCGAACACTCGGCCATGCTGGCCGGTGGGCCGCGCAAGATCTCACCCTTCTTCATTCCCGGCTCCATCGTCAATCTTGCTGCCGGGCATGTCTCCATCAAGTACAACGCGCGTGGACCGAACGAAGCCACCGCGACTGCCTGCACCTCGAGCGCGCACTCCATCGGCGATGCCTTCCGCATCATCGAGCGCGGCGATGCCGATGCCATGATCGCCGGAGGCACTGAAGCCGCCATTACCCCCATGGGTGTCGGTGGATTCGCCGCGATGAAGGCTCTTTCGACCCGCAATGAAGACCCCGAACGCGCCTGCCGTCCGTGGGACAAGGATCGTGACGGATTCGTTGTCGGCGAAGGTGCCGGAATCCTGATTATGGAAGAGCTGGAGTTCGCCAAGGCCCGTGGTGCGAAGATCCTCGCTGAAGTGATCGGCTACGGCATGTCCGCCGACGCCTTCCACATGACCGGCATGGCTCCCGAAGGCGAAGGCTGCTTCCGTGCGATGACCGCTGCGATGAAGGTCGCCGGAATCACGCCGGACCAGATCGACTACGTGAATGCCCACGCGACCTCGACGCCGCTTGGAGATGCAATGGAATCCAAGGCCATCGAGAACGTCTTCGGCGAACGCGCGCTGGATCATGAACTGCTCGTCTCCTCCACCAAGTCCATGACCGGCCACCTGCTGGGTGGAGCCGGCGGGCTCGAAGCCGGCATCACCATCATGGCCATGCTGGAGCAGATCGCGCCGCCCACGATGAATATCGTGGAACTCGACCCCCAGTGCCGTCTGAACTACGTCCCGAACGAACCGAAGAAAGCGAAGATCGACTACGCACTTTCGAACTCGTTCGGTTTCGGAGGAACGAACGGCTCGCTGGTCTTCAAGCGCTGGACCGAATAAGCAACGGCTTTTGCTACATACAGAAAGGCATGGCTTACGCCATGCCTTTTCTGCTTAAATCCCCCAGGCGACTGCTCGACAGTTTATAAAGGTTCACCGGAGAACCCGCCCATGAAACTGTTGTCCACCCTGTCCCTGGTTGTCACCGCCGCACTTGTTACCCTTTCCGCGAACGCTGAGGTCAAGCTGCCGCAGGTCTTCTCCAGCCATATGGTGCTGCAGCGCGATATGCCTATCCATGTCTGGGGCGATGCCGCTGCGGGCGAGCAGGTCTCAGTCGCCCTCCGCAACACGAGTGCCACTGCCACGGCAGACGCACTCGGGCGCTGGAGTCTCTACCTGCCAGCGCAGCCTGCGGGAGGTCCGTTTACCCTCGCGGTCCACGGCTCCAACGCGGTGGAGTTGCAGGACATTCTCATCGGCGACCTGTGGCTCGCTTCAGGCCAGTCCAACATGGAGATGCCGCTCGCCGGCTTCAACCCGACCACTCCGATCAAGGACTCGGAGAAAGAGATCGCGGCAGCCAATTATCCGCAGATCCGGCTGCTGCATGTCGAAAAAGACTCCTCGGAGTATCCGCTGGAAGACTTCAAAGCCGTCACTGGATGGTCCGTGTGCTCTCCCGATGCTGCCCGTAAGTTTTCAGCAGTTGCATACTTCTTTGCGCGGTCGCTGCAGCAGAAGCAACACGTTCCCATCGGGCTGATCGATTCCACCTGGGGCGGCACTCCCGCGGAGGCCTGGACCAGCCTGGATGCGCTGAGTTCAAACGCTGCGCTGATGCCAGTCTTCGCCGCGCGCGCCGAGGCGATGGACCACCAGGCTGCGGGCCAGCGCTCCGACCGCCTCGACGCCGAAGCCAAGGTGCAGGGCAAGTCAGTGCCTGTTCGTCCCTGGCATCCGAATCCCGTATCGTGGCGGCCTGCCGGCTTGTTCAATGCGATGATCGCTCCGATCACGCCGCTGCCGATTCGCGGCGTCATCTGGTACCAGGGAGAGTCCAATGCCAACCCGCAGATGGTCAACCTCTACAGCCGCCTCTTTCCCGCGATGATCGAAGATTGGCGGGTCCAGTGGCACCAGCCGGAGTTGCCATTCCTCTTTGTGCAGATCTCCGCCTACGCCGCCAATCCAGCGGATAACTGGGGCATCCTGCGCGACGCCCAGCGGCGGACCCTTCAACTCAGCAATACCGGCATGGCCGTCACCATCGACATTGGCGAAGAGCACAATATCCACCCGGCAAACAAGCAGGATGTAGGCGAACGTCTCTCGCTGCTGGCTCGCGGCATTGCTTACAAGGAGAAGCTCGTCTCCTCCGGGCCGCTGTTCCGGTATGCCTATCCGGACCACGGGGCGATGCATGTGTGGTTCGACAATGCTGCCGGTCTCAAGGCTCAAAACGGCGCGCTACAGGGCTTCGAGATCGCGGCCGCCGATGGAGTCTTTGTACCCGCGACCGCAGCGATTGAGGCGGATAGCCTCAGCGTGTCCAGCCCCACCGTGCCCGAGCCCCGTTACGTCCGTTATGCGTGGACGAACTTCCCGCGAGCGAACCTGTTCAATGCAGCAGGCCTTCCTGCGTCGCCGTTTACTTCCTATCCCGTTCCATAACGTCTACATCAGGGGCTGGGTCATCCGCCACGGCGAGACAGTGCTCCAGCCCTGCAGCTCTTTCGCGGCCCATGCGTTGCTCTTGTCCTTATGGCATGAGGTGCAAGGATTCGGAACGCCGTTCTGTTCGGTTAGCGCCGGAGTTATAAAGCGGAAGGTGTGGGCGGAGACGAAGTTCTCCTTGATGGTCGTTTCAATCTTCGGCATGTGGCAGGCGACGCATTCACTGCCCGGGCTGCCTTCGGCGTGGTGCGTGTGCTCCGCTACAGTACCGCGCAACCCGGCAAGGTTTTCCTCGGACTTCGCGTGGCACTTCAGACAGACCTGGTTCCCCACCGCGATGAGGTTGGACTTGTTCTCGTTGCTATGGACCTCGTGGCAATCGAAGCAACGTAACCCGCGGTGATACATAGTGCTTTGGATGAAATCGTTCCCCTGCATGCGGTTCTTGTGCCCGGTCAGATCGGCATACTGGTAGAAGTTGGTGGTGCCTATCTTCAGGTCTTCGAGCTTCCAGTACTTCGCAAGGCTCTCTCCAGGAGTAAAGCCTACCGGCCAGTCGTAGTGCTTGCCGCCCGCATTGTTGAAACCCGCGCCTTCGATGGGCTGGCCCTGGCTATGGCACTGGATGCAGGTATCGTTGGCCCGCACCGCGTCGAGCGTCTCGGGATTCACTATGTTCGTCCGGGTGGGATGCGCGACGTGTTCGCTGCCTGGGCCATGACACTTCTCGCAGCCGACGTTCCATTCCGTCACCTTCCTGGTGGCGACGTTGTAGTTGACGCTGTGACATCCGTCGCAGAGCGGGCCGGTAGGGCGCTCTTCATTGGTCTGGCCATAGAAGGGGATCCACCAATCGGTCCCGGCCTCCACGTGATACGGCAGCCAGCGCTTCTTTGCTACATCCCATTGCGCGGCCTGAACGAAATAGTCGTCTCCGAGCTTGGTGAAAAAGCGCTGCTTCCAGCGACTCCCATAGACGAAGGCCACATCCTTCATGGAAAACTTCACCAGCGGGTCAGACTTGCTGAAGTCCGCGAGCACTGCATCCGGATGTTCTTTCGGATCGCTTACGACGCGCGCCATGCGGGTCTGCTTCCAGCCGTCATAGGCCTCGATGTGGCAACTCCGGCAGTTCGCTGAACCAACATACGTGGCGCCTTTGGGTGCCTGCGCTGCAGCACTGTGCGAAGCCCATAGCGCCAGAATGAGCACGGTGATGTATCCGGGCCGCATCCGTTTCCCCGACTGTCGCAGTGGGGTGAGGCTCATCCGGTGAAGGCCGCGATGCCGGTCTGGAACAGCACGTAAATGCCCCACCAGCCGAAGACCACGACCGCTGCTGAACTGCGTTTGATCCCAGCGATGATCGAGATACCGATCGTCAGCAGCAGCGCCGCCCAGATGGCCATAATGTCGACCGAGCTGAGCAGCGTGACCAGCCAGTGCGGCGTATCGCCGTTCATCAGGTAGTAGCCGACGTTGGTTCCCAGCGTGTTCTTGATGTTGAACGAGTCACCCCCCGCTCCTGCAAACACTGTGATGATGGTCAGCAAGGACGTGACCGCCAATGGCAACGTTCCGTAGAACCACACCGCCAGCATCTGCTTGTAGGTCGCTCGCCCACCGAAGGCGAAGTTCGCCGTGCCCAGAAATACCACCGCCACAATCAACCCTACGATCAGGAAGAAGATGGGCGAGATGTACATGAACTTGAACTGCATCTCCATGCCGTGCCGGATCCCAGCGGCCTGCTCGGGTGTGCTGTTCGCCAGCCTGTCCTCCAGAGACGGCGTCTGATGCACAATCCCGTCGATAAGTGTCGGCAGACCGATCTTGTTCAGTACCACGTACGAGAAGAGGATCGCCAACAGCGAGACCAGTAGAAACGGCATCCACCAGGTCGCGCTGCGCTTGATGTCCTCGAAGGTCTTCGAAGGAGCGACGAAGGTGTCTACCACTCGCTCGACCTCGCTCAACCCAGCAGGTTGACTTGCCCCATCTGTTGCCGCACCGTGCACCAAAACGTTATCGCTCATCGTTCCCCCTTGCCCGAAAGTGAAACCTGAATTCAAGGTCAATCGCGGGCATTACCCAAAACACATGCTGTCGCAGCAAATTGTAGACCGGCTCTGGCCAGGCCCAACCAAAATATTTCCTGCTCACCTCTGACCCATCGCCTTCCACCCCTTCAGTTCGTAGCCGGCTGCGTTTCCCTCCACCACGCCGCGTCGCACCGAGGCATTCCAGATCAGACGCAGCCCGCTGCCGCTCTCCCATGCCAGGGCTCCATCGCCGTAGACCTGCACGGTCAACTGCCGGCTCTCGTCGCTGGAGGCCGAGGCGCCAATTGCGGCCAGGGGAATGAGCGAACCCGCCTTCACGTAAACGGGAATCTTCTCTATCGTTCCCGCGACTATGAGTGAGCCGCCTCCATGCACCGATGCTCCCGTCCAGAAGTCGTGCCACTCGCCCTCCGGCAGGATCACGGTGCGCTCAGTCTCGCCGGCGAACAGCGGGGCGACCATCATCCGGTCGCCTATCATGTATTGATCGTCAACCTTGCGCAGCCGCTTGTCCGAGGGGTAGTCCAGAAGCAGGGCGCGGAAGGGAGGGGTTCCATCCACGGCGTACTTCCGAAACGCCGCCATCAGGTACGGTACGATCTGCATCCGCCATCCGATGATCTCGCGGCAGCGCTCCTCGAGGGCTGCCCAGTTCGCGGCCAGCTCATCGGCGTTGTTCTTCTTGCGATCGATCTGCTTCCAGGGCGGATTCTTGATGTACCAAGCGTTCACCATCGCGAGTGGCGAGAACACGACGCTCTGCAATCTGCGGATCAGGTCTTCTTCACTCTTCGCATCGCGCACCTCCGGACACCACAACAGCCCGGAGAACCCGCTGGTCACAACGCCCCGCACAAACTGCCGGTGATCGTACAAATCGCTATAGAGCACGAAGGGATAGGGCGCAGCCAACGCACCGCTGGACCGCACGAGGTTATAGGTCTCCACTCTGCGCTTCTTGAACTGCTCCCAGATCGCATCCTGGTAGCGCAGTCCAAAGACGGCGTGCATCTGCTCACCATCGATCCCAGATGGAAAGCGGCTGAGGTCAGGAAACGACCAGCCTCCGGTGTAGTCGGAGCTATCGCACTCGTCCAGCTTGAAGCCGGATATTCCTGCATCGATCAGCTCCTTGCCGTGGTAGTCGCCGAAGACTCGTCGGGCCAGTTCCCCTGCAAAGTCGGGCACCAGGCCGCCCCAGACGCCGTAGTCGCCAGAGTGCGGCAGCAGCGGCTCAAACAGCGGGCTGGCCGGGTTGGTGAACGCATGCTCCCACAGGTTCACCTTCATCTGCTGTGCGTTCAGATCGCGAAGCAGTGTCTTTGGATCGGGGAAGCGGCCCTTGTCCCAGACATACGTGCAGGAGTAGGCGTGGCTGTGCCAACCCGGTTCGAGCCCGAAGACATCGCAGGGAATCTTTCGCTCGCGGAACTCCTTCGCCAGCGCCGTCACCGTTGTCTGATTTCCCTTGCCGTCGGCGCGATACCAGAAGCCGAGCCCCCACGCCGGAGGCACTACCCCGCCACCCGAGAACAGGTTGTAGCGCCGCACTGCCTCCATCATGCCCGGGCCTGCAAAGAGGTACACCGCCACGCCTTTGGCCCGGGGAACCTCCACTACGACCTGTCCCGGGTCGGCGAGCATCAGGTCGTGATTCTCCGGCGTATGCACCCCGGCTGGAACCAGTGGCGCAGCCTTCGTCGGTTTGGGACGTGCATCCCCGCAGTAGAACTCCACCTGCCGGGCGCTATCCACCAGCACGCCGTATCCCTGCGTGCTCACGTAGAACGGCACGGGTGCGTGGGAATCCCCGGTGTCCAGCTTCGGATCGGCGTTGACGCGGATCGTGCGTTTCTTGCCGCGGTTCTCCATGGAGAGCAACTGCAGGCCAAACCCGTAGATCTCTTCTCCAGGGACAAGCGGGAGCCAAACGGTACAGCCGCGCGCTCCGGTTTGCCCTCGGATTGCTTCGATCGGCGCAGTCCCCACCACTGGCAATGCCTTCAAACCTTTGGCATCCATCGGCACGGCGCGCGCAACGACCGGCGTATAGGCTTCCGGTGTGCCGACCACCGCCTTCCAGATTCCCGGCGCAACGTTCACCCAACCCGAACTCGCTGCAGCTTCTGGCCTTGCTGACGTTGCCTCTGCCACGCGCGCCAAAGCCAGCGAAGCTCCTAATCCCTGTGCCAGTTGCCGTCGATTGATACCCGTCATGCATCCGCCTCTTTTCGCGTCAGAACTCCCGCTTTCCGAAAGTTGGGAACCAGTGTCCCATACCCGACGTGCACCCAGAAAATCCGGCGGTAAAACCGAAACGCCAAGGCCCAGAAAATAATTGCAAACTAAGGTTTGGAGAGAAGATCGCTGCCGCGCGCTTACTGTGCGAATCTTTCGCCTTCATCTCTATATCCAAGCCCTTCCGGCATCCAATAGAGTGGTCTAAGACGCGCAGGCGTCAGCATGAACGGGGATACCATTGGCACGATTCAGATCCATCGCATTTGTTCTTCTACTGCTCCTGACTCCATTCTCTCTCCGTTCCGCAGGTGCCTACTCGCTGCTCACCCATGAGCAGTTGATCGACCTCACATGGAAAGACTCGATCGTTCCGCTTCTCCTGAGCCGCTATCCCGACCTGACTCCGGCGCAGCTCGAGCATGCCCGTGCCTATGCGTATGGCGGCTGCGTCATCCAGGACATTGGCTACTACCCTTTCGGCGATACCAGTTTCTCCAACCTGACCCACTACGTGCGCTCCGGCGACTTCGTCGTCAACCTCTTCCGCAACGCCGGCAACCCGGATGAGCTGGCCTTCGCGGTCGGGGCGCTCTCGCACTACATCGGCGATACCATCGGCCACGCCCAGGCCACCAACCTCGCCGTACCGGTCGAGTTTCCCAAGCTCGCCGCCAAGTATGGCCCGGTCGTCAACTACTCGCAGGGAGAGCACCAGCATGTCCAGACGGAGTTCGCGTTCGACATTCACGAGATAGCGCATCGGCGGCTGGCTCCTGTCCGCTATCTCCGCCACGTCGGACTTGAAGTTCCGGTGAAGCAGCTCGCGCTCGCCTACTACCAGACCTACGGCCTCACCGAGAACTTCTCCAACACTCGCGGCCGCCGCATCAACGTTCGCGGCTACCGGTTCGCTGTGCGCGCCTTTATTCCCCGAATCGCTTACGCCGTTACAGTTCTGCACCGCAAGCAGATGGCGGTGCAGGCTGATATCCCGGAAGAAGCTGAACTGGACAAGGAAGTAGCCCGCATCTCCGCCGAGAATAACTGGGACGAGTACCGGCGGAAGGCCGGCATCGGAACGTACACGCTCGCTGGCCTCATCTTCATCCTTCCCAAGATCGGCCCGATCAAGCTCACCGCTGTCAAAGGGCCAACCGTGGACACGGAAGCCGAGTACATCCGCAGCGTCACCAACGCCACGAAAGCTTTCCGCCGGGTTCTGGCGCGCTTTACTCCGCCTCCGACCACGCGCTCTACCGCCGCCAGCGTCGCTGCCTCGGACATCCACTCCGACCCGCCACCCTCCGCGCCGTTACAGGTGAATGCCAATGCCAAGCAGGACGTACCCCGGCAATCGCGGGATCCGCGCCACCCGCTCCCGAACCGCGACCTCGACACCGGCACCGTGATCAAGCCCGGCGGCTACCCCCTGACCGACTCCACCTACGCCCAGTTGCTTCACCTCATCGTCGCCCAGCCCACCGTGGCGATCCCGCCGGCTATCAAGGAAGACGTCACCGCCTACTATGCCAACCCGGACGCTCCCATCACCACCAAGTCCAATCCCGCCCAATGGACCACAGTGCAAGCGGACCTGGTTCTCCTGCAGACCATCCCCACCACCACCGAGCCCACCCCCTACCCCACCTACGGGGACGACCTCGAAGACGACAGCCACTAAGCAGGAATCCGTCCCACCTCCTGAAATCAACAAACTCAACCTTTTGACGGATAGCTTTTATTCTGCCGGTGCGTAGCATGGTTCCCGCATGGAACCGCAACCAAAGCCGCGCCGGGAGCTGGGTCTCGTGGACAATCTTCCCCCCTTGATGGGGAAGATTGTCGCACTCGCGATCTGGTTCGCTGTGGACTTAATGACCCTTTGCGGAGTGCCTTCTTCCTTCGAAATTGCCGTCCATTCCCCCACCTCATCCTGAAAGGACACTTCTCTCCATGCCCCACATCCAGCTTCCCGCAGGTCTTCCCGGCATACGCGGCGCGATGGCCTTCCGTCCCGAGACCGCCCGGCCTCTCAACGACCTTGTCGAAGTGCTTCTCCACGGCCCCAATTCCCTGACTCCCAACGAGCGAGAGCTGATCGCCACGTACGTCTCCTCGCAGAACGACTGTTTCTACTGCCAGACCATCCACGGAGCGGTCGCGGCCGCCAGCCTCGACGGGGACGAGTCGGTCGTCCAGCAGGTCAAGCGGGACTTCCACCTGGCCCCGATCTCGGAGAAGCTCAAGGCTCTCTTAACCATCGCCGGCAAGGTCCAGCGCGGCGGCAAACACGTCACCTCCGACGACGTCTCCGGAGCCCGGCAGGCAGGTGCCACCGACACCGAAATCCATGACACCGTGCTGATCGCCGCTGCCTTCTGTATGTTCAACCGCTATGTCGACGGCCTCGACACCATCCAGCCTCGCGATGAAGCCATGTATCGCGAACGCGGCAAGTGGATCGCCCGCGAGGGTTACGTCAACGTCAGCAAAGAGTACCTCCCCGCAGAAGTCTCGCGATAGAGCGGTTATCTCCAGCAAAGGAATCGTTATGCCCCATATTGCTCTCCCCAAAGGTTTACCCGGCATCAGCAGCGGCTTCGCGTTTCGTCCCGAGACCGCCGCTCCCATGCGCGAGCTCGCCCACATTCTGCTGCACGAACCCGGATCGCTCAGCCCCGGCGAACGCGAACTCATCGCCACCTACGTCTCCAGCCAGAACGACTGCTTCTTCTGCCAGACCAGCCACGGCGCCGCAGCCGCAGCGCATCAGGCCGGGGACTGGACGCTGGTCGATCAGGTCCGCGCCGATCCCCAGACCGCTGGTGTCTCCGACAAGCTGAAGTCCCTCCTGACCATCGCCGGGAAGGTCCAGCAGGGTGGCAAACACGTCACCCCGGACGACATCGCTCACGCCCGCAGCTTCGGCGCGACCGATCTGGAGATCCACGATACTGTCCTGATCGCCGCCGCCTTCTGCATGTACAACCGGTACGTCGACGGCCTCGCTACGTGGCAGCCAGAGGACCCGAACCTGTACGCCGCCATGGGCGAACGCCTTGCCGCCCACGGCTACCGAACGCCTTCCATCAAAGCCTGATCGAAAGGAAAGGTATGACACGCCTCTATCGGTATCTCACTACGGCTACGCTTGGAACTTCGCTCCTGGCTTTTGCCCAGGAACGAGGGGCGAACGTCAAAGTCACCGGCTGGGTGCTCGACTCGGCCTGCGCCTATACCAAGGGTCTGGACAAGCCTATCGGCGTGGCCTGCGCTAAAGCCTGTGCCAGGAACGGCTCTCCGCTGGTGCTGCTCGCAGACGATGGGACCATCTACATGCCCATCGACGCTGCAACTCCCTCCGCCTCACAGAATCCGCGCCTGATGCCCTTCGCCGGGGAACGCGTCACGGTGACCGGAAAGGACTACAAACGCAATGGCTCCCACGGCCTCGTCATGGAGACCATCACAAAATAATTCCCACTTTGCGGGACTGGGAAGAGAAGTTTCAAGCGGACCTGATAGATAACTCGACACTCCTACTCCACCACCACGAGAACATCCTCCGCGCCGACCGTGTCTCCGACGACGGCAGCGATCTTCATCACCCGCCCTGTCTTGGACGCCTTCAGCTCGTTCTGCATCTTCATCGCCTCAATCACCACGACGCCTTCTCCCTCGGTGACCTCGTCTCCTACTGCAACCAGTACCCGTACCACCCGGCCCGGCATGGGGGCCTTTACCGGTCGCGGTCCATCCGCTCCGCTACCCGCACCCCGCCGTGTTTTTAGAGACCGCGGATCCTCCACGGTGAACTGGTATCTCCGCCCACCAATCACGACCGCATCTCCATCCAGAACACAGCGATACTGCCGCCCTTCGACCAGTATCGAGATCACCCCGGGCTGTAACTCAGAGACATTCGCGGTAACTTCCACACCATCCACGACAAAGTCTGTGGCATCGGGCTCCGGCAACTCTACCTTCCGCAATCTGCCGCCTACTTCCAGCCACAGTGTCATACGCGCATTCCCTCACGGCGGCCCGTCAAGGCCCAGCGGCTCTCCGTAGCCGGCCCCGCGTCTTTCGCATGTGGCCTTGCGCCGATACTCGCGCCAACACTTGCAAAGACGGCCGCAGCGATCGCCACTACATCGTCTGGCACTGCCTCAACTTCATTGAGCGACGCCTCTCCGCCAGCTTCCGACAGCAGCCGCTCCAGATACCCCGTATCGATCCGGGCGGCGCGAAAGTCCTCGTCTCGCAGAATTCGCTGGAACAGCGAGATGTTCGTCTTGATCCCGCCGATGACGTACTCCCCGAGCGCACGCAGCATGCGGTCGATCGCCACCTCCCGAGTCTCGCCGAAAGCCACCAGCTTCGACAGCATTGGGTCGTAGTCCAGGGGCACGACCCATCCCTCATAGACCCCGCAATCCTCGCGGATCCCTGGCCCGCCCGGCTGTACGAGCCGCATGATCCGCCCGGGCGAGGGAAAAAAGTTGTTATCCGGATCTTCGGCATAGATCCTGCATTCCACCGCATGACCTCGCAAGCGCACATCCGCCTGGACGATCCCCAGCGGCTCGCCCATCGCCACGCGCAACTGCATCCGCACCAGGTCCAGCCCGGTGACCATCTCCGTCACAGGATGCTCGACCTGCAAGCGGGTATTCATCTCCAGAAAGTAGAAATTCTCGGCAGCGTCCACCAGGAACTCCACGGTTCCGGCGTTCACATAGCCCGCCGACAACGCCAGCCGAACCGCCGCCTCTCCCATCCTCCGCCGCAGATCCTCGTTTACCACGGCTGATGGGGCTTCCTCGATCACCTTCTGGTGACGGCGCTGGACACTGCACTCCCGTTCGCCGAGGTACAGGCAGTTTCCATGTGAATCCGCCATCAACTGGATCTCAATGTGCCGGGGGCGCTCAATCAGCCTCTCCAGGTACACCTCGCCTGATCCGAAGCTCCGCTCCGCCTCACTGCTTGCCGCAACGAATGCAGCAGCGAGATCTTCGGCCCGCGCTATGGCACGCATCCCCTTCCCACCGCCTCCCGCAGCCGCCTTCAGCATGACAGGATACCCGATCTCCCCGGCGACGCTCAGCGCCTCTTCGACGGATTCCAGCCCGGTCACACTGCCGGGAACGCGGGGCATCCCGGCCGCATCCGCCGCTTGCCGGGCCCGGGTCTTCGACCCCAGCACTCGCATCGCACTGCCGGGTGGCCCGATGAAGGTAATATCGGCGGTTGCACAGGCATCCGCGAAATCGGCATTCTCCGAAAGGAATCCGTACCCCGGGTGGATTGCGTCGGCTCCCGCCTGGCGCGCGACTTCCAGAATCAGATCGCCCCGCAGATAGCTCTCCGCAGCCGGCGCAGGGCCCAACCGGTAGGCTTCATCCGCATGCAGCACATGCAGCGCCCCTCGGTCTGCGTCCGAATACACGACGACGGTGGCGATTCCTATCTCCTTACAGGCACGAATGACCCGCAGGGCGATCTCGCCACGATTCGCAATGAGGACTTTCTGGATAGGCCGCGACACGCCGCAATTCTATCGCACCCACTGCTGGTTGGCCCGCCCCGTATATGGCTTAAAGAGAACAGCCTCCCGCGAAGGAGGCTGCTCTCAAGAACCAAACAGGGGAAGCTTACTGCATTGTTACGCCGCCCGAGTTCTTCTTTTCCTTCTCGAGTTCGTTGGCCTTGCGAGCGCCCATTGCCTTCTGGCTCCACTCATCGGCCTTCGCGAGATCCGCCTTGCGGGCAGCATCATCGCCGCACTCCAGGTCAGCCTTGCGGCGGTAGGTGAGGTTGAGATAAGACATCGCGTCGTCGTAGGTCTTGTTGATATCAACAGCCTTCTCGAGGTACTGCAGACCCTCGTCCACCGTCGCCGAGTTTGCGGACTTCAGCTTCTCGCATGCGCCCTTGCTCTTCTTCGCATTGCCGTTACCATCGTCGGTCAGACCGTCAGCGGCGAGAATCGTAATCGCCTGCTTGTAGGACTGCATCCAGTTTACGACGCCGATAGTGTAATAAGCCTCGGCATCGTTTGGATCGATTGCGATGACCTTCTTTTCGTATTCCTTGGCATCATCCAGCTTCTTGATATTGCGGTTGATCGAGGCAATCTGCTTGAGCGCCGTCAGATCGTTCGGGTCTTTGGAAAGCACGGACTGGAAGCCGTCGATCGCATTCTTGGCGATCTGAAGGTTTTCCGGGGTATCGAGATTCGGAACAACCTGGTAGGCGTAGGAGGTCGCCAGATAGAGCTTTGCATCCGCAGAGTCCGGGTCAAGCGAAATAGCAGTCTGGAAATGATTTACGGCATCTTCGTACTTTGCATTCTTGAACGATGCGATGCCTTTGACGAGCTGATCACGCGACTTCAGCTTGTTGCATCCAGCAGTGCTCAGCAGCAAAGCCAGTAAAGCGGCCGTAACCGGAATCCGTGCGGTTAATCTCATGGGGCGTGTCATCTCCTTCAAAATAGGCGCGACTGTACTGTTCGGAATGGCAAAGCGAGTCATCTAATACAGCTTGCCGCTTGATTGTAACGGCATAAGAGCTTCTATGCCTAGAGCGTGAGAACAACGAAATCGTGAATTGTAGCGCTAAAGCTTTCAAAACATCTTTACTTTGCTGGACGGCAATACATCTCTAGAGCGCCTATCCAGAAAACTCAAACCCGGCGGGAGCACATTCGACTCCCGGAATACTACTCGCCCTGCCGGTTCGGGAACAAGCAAAGGGGAGGGCGACCCAATTTTAGAGTCGCCCTCTCACCTCTGAAACGCTGCGTGCCGCTCGCCGTGGCTTACTGGCCGGCTTCGACGCGAGGGGTGATCAGGCCGATGTTATCGACGCCAGCCTGGTGGCCGAAGTCAATGACCTCAGCTACCTTGCTGAAGTCCAGGTCCTTGTCGCCCTTGACGAACATGACCTTCTCCTGCCGTGCGGAGAAGATCTCAACCAGCTTGGGCTCGATGGCCTGCTTGTTGAAGTCGTCCTGATTGATCTTGTATGAAGGAGCGCCTGCGCCGTTCGACAGGACCTGAACTACGATCGTCCGGTCGTTCGGCTGGTCGTTGGTCTTGTTCTTGGGTGGCTGAGGTACCAGCGTATCCAACCCCTTCGGGGTTACCGGCACGATCACCATGAAGATGATCAACAACACCAGAAGAACGTCGATCAGCGGCGTTACGTTGATCTCCGATACTGCTCCGCCCGAAGGCCCTGCACCCATTCCCATTGCAATTCTCCTTGGTTCCCTGTCGCTTTCAAGCTGCAGGGCCACTCACAATTCGTACGGTAGTTCCAGGTTCTAAAAATCTATTTCGCAGCAGGAGCAGGTGCATCCTGATCGCGCTTTTCGGTCAAAAGGCCGAGCTGGCTCACACCAGCCGAGCGAATACCGTCAACGGCGTCCATCACCTTGCCGTAGTTCGCGCGAATGTCCGCACGCATGAAGACCTGCTTGCTGGTCTTGTTCTCCAGCTTCGCAGAAATTTTGCTGCCCAGATCGTCCATGGTGACCTGATCGCCGCCCAGGAACGTCCGGCCGTCGCGCGTCACTGCCACAACCACGGCGTCTTCCTTATTGGCATCTTCCATCACTACAGCGGCATCCGCCGTCGGCAGATCCACGTTCACCTTGTTGTTCAACATTGGTGTGATGACCATGAAGATGATCAACAGCACCAGCATCACGTCGACCATCGGGGTCACGTTGATGTTTGAGTTGACCTTCTTGCCTTCGTCTCGTTTATTGATACCCATGCCGTTTACTCCGTCCTGATCTCAACGTCCTGTCAACGTCTAAAGCCACAGTGTTGTTCCGTCACTGACTCGCCGGCGCTTTACTCCCGGACGCCGTTCGCTGGCGGCATCCGGGAGGTTCAGCATAGTTCCAGGAGTAGGTGACACCCTGCTCAATCCCTGCAACAGAGATCTAGCGGTGGCTCTGCTTGATGAAGTAGTCCACCAGCTCGGAGGAGCTGTTGTCCATTTCAACGTCGAACGACTCGACCTTACCGGTGAAGTAGTTGAACGTCATAACGGCAGGGATGGCGACGAGAAGACCGAAGGCGGTCGTTACGAGGGCTTCCGAAATACCACCGGCAACCGCGCCGATACCAGAAGTCTTCTGGGTCGCGATCTGCTGGAAGGCGTTCAAAATACCGACTACCGTGCCGAACAGACCGATGAACGGTGCCGTCGAACCGATGGTGGCGAGACCGCCGAGGCCGCGCTTCAGCTTGGCGTGAACGATTGCTTCCGAGCGCTCGAGAGCGCGCTGCGAGCTCTCAACCTGCTCTTCGGTGATGCTGCCGCCCGAACCGAAGCTGCGGAACTCCTGCAGGCCAGCGGTGACGACTTCAGCGAGGTGAGACTTCTTGCAACGGTCGGCAACCTTGATCGCCTCGTCCAGACGGCCGTCCTTCAACGCGCCGGCAACCTTGGGCGCGAACTCGCGGGACTGCTTGCGGGCGGCGGAGAAGTAGAGGGCGCGGTCGATGATCACAGCGAGCGACCAGATCGACATAATGAACAGCAGAATGACGACAGCGCGGGCCAGGTTACCCATGTTGCCCCAGAGCTGAAGCGGGCTGAAGCCGACCTGCGCTTCTTCAAAGAACAATGCGAGGGTCGAAGGTACATGAGCGAAGTTGGTGAGATGAGCGAGAATCACTGGAATCTTTCCTCCTGGTTGGATCTTGGTTGAACTGTATCGTTCCCAATTTGGGTCGTGAATACCCCGAAAGTTATAGCTGGGATAGTTATACCCGGGATATTCACGTTAAACGTTTCAAGCTTCCGGCTCTGGACAACTTCCAGCGATCAAAAGCTCCTGCGAACGAACCTGATATTTAGCTGCCGAAGTTGAAGTTCACCGTAATCGTGGTATCGACTTCGGTCGGATCGCCATTCAGAAGATACGGCTTGTACCTCCAGTTGCGCACCGCATCAACAGCCGCCGACTGCAACATCTGCGGACCGCTGACAACCTCAAGCTTTTCGATCGTGCCCGTCTTGGAGATCATGGCGTGCAGCACAACGGAACCTGAAACGTGTGCGGCCTTCGCGATCGGAGGATAGGTCGGATTGGAACCCGAGATCTTCGCTCCGGACATGACACCGCTCGAAACGCGCTGCGGTCCCTTGGGAGGTGCAACCTTGACGACGGGAGCAGGCGCGGTACCGATGCCGCCCAAAACGCCGCCCGGGACACCGCTGCCGCCACCCATGCCCGACATACCGGCAACACCGGCCATCTGCGGCGGAGGAGCAGCTTCTTCCTTCAGCATCTTGATGTCTTTAGGAATCTTGGTCGGCGCGTGCAGGCCCTGATCGACCTCGGACACCATCTTGATCGGCTTGACGATCTGCGCCGGCGGAGGAGGCGGCGGAGGGGGAGGCGGTGGAGGAGGCGCTGAAAGCATGGCCGTCATGGCCGTCTTCGGCAGAGCCTCGGGATAAAGCAAGGGGATAAGGATCATCGTGCCCAGGATTGCGCCGTTGAAAACAAACGTGCCAATCATCCAGTACTTGGATTTGGTCTTGAGCTTCCCGCCGGATTCCATCAAAGAGTCTTCAAACATGTGCAGCCTCACTATCGTGAAGAAGAGCTAGTGTTGTTAGACACCGCGCCGTACAGCTTTGTTCCCGCAAGTTGTACTTTTATACCTAGCAAGTTGTATTGACGCCAGCTTTTCGTTGCCGGCTGGTCGATTCACGGGCGACGCTGCCCGCTAGACCCTTCCGTTCGAACTCAAGTCCTGGTCCGAAGACCTAGACTCGTGTCCGTTTTCCTGCGGGCAGCGTGGCAACCTTGCCGCGCGACGCCCGCCAATCCTGATATGCCACCAGCATGGGTGCGGCTACTGCGATCGATGAATACGTTCCGATCAGAATGCCGACCACCAATGCGAAAGAGAAGCCGTGCAGAACTTCTCCGCCAAACAAGTACAGTGACAACACCGTCAAGAACGTCAACCCGGACGTCAAAACGGTTCGACTCAAAGTTTGATTGATGCTGCGGTTGACTACATCCGAAAGTGTCTCTTTCCGGCTCATCGCGAGGTTTTCGCGAATGCGGTCGAAGACGACGATCGTGTCGTTCATCGAATAACCAATCAGTGTAAGGATTGCTGCAATTACCGTAAGGGTTATCTCTTGATTCGTCAAGCTGAACGCGCCCACGGTGATGAGCGTGTCATGGAAGACCGCTACGACAGCGGCCACGCCATAGATCAGTTCGAAGCGGAACCATAGATAAATCAACATCCCGAGCAGGGAATACAACGTCGCCAGCCAGGCCTGCTTCTGCAACGCCTTGCCTGCCGTGGGGCCGACGATGTCGACCTGCTCTACCGTGAAGCTGGAGTCGTGGTAATTCGCCGCGAGAGCCTGCTCTACCGCTTCGCGACCCGCATCGTGGGCAGAGTCCGTCGCAGTGGACTGCGGGAGCGAGATGATCTCCTTGTTCGCCGCGTTGCCGCTCGGATCACTGACGCGAACAATCGTCGCGTTATGGATGCCCGCCTTATCGATCGCCGCACGCAGATGGTCTTCATTCGGGGTGGCGGAGAACGCGACACGAACCTGCGTACCGCCCTTGAAGTCCACGCCGAGCGGAACATGATGCCAGAACAGAATGCTCAGCAGGCCAGCCACCGAGAAGATCAGGGAGAAACCAAGGAAGTACCATTTCTTCCCCAGCCAGTCGATATTCGTGCTCCGGAACAGTTCCACGCTCTTACGCCCTCAGCGGAGGCATTCAGCCCCGCAATCTCTCACAGACAAACTCTCAAAGACAAAACCAAACTTCAAGCCGTCACAGCCAATGTCGATAGCCTTGCGAGCTAGATCGACAGCGCCGCGCCGCGCTCCTTCTTCTGCAGGATCGTGTCGAAGATCAGGCGCGACACGAACACGGCAGTAAACAGATTCGCCAGCAAACCAAACACGAGTGTCACGGCAAAGCCCTTGACCGGACCGGTTCCGAAGAGGAACAGGATCGCGGCAGAGACGATGGTTGTAACGTGCGTGTCGACGATCGTGACCCACGCATGGGCAAAGCCGGACTGAACAGCCGCGGCGGAAGTTTTACCCGAGCGCAACTCCTCGCGGATACGCTCGAAGATCAGCACGTTCGAGTCGACACCCATACCGATGGTCAGGATGACGCCGGCGATGCCCGGCAGCGTCAACGTCGAGCCGGTAAAGCCCATGAAGCCGAGCAGGATCAGAAGATTGAGCAGCAGCGCCAGGTTGGCATTGATGCCCGCGCCCTTGTAGTACACCAGCATGAAGAGCATGACCGCGGCCATGCCGACGACCGATGCCACCACGCCCTGCCGGATCGACGCAGCACCCAGGCTCGGTCCAACGGTGCGCGTTTCAAGATACGAGATGGAGGCAGGCAGCGCGCCTGTACGCAGCATCAGGCTGAGGTCGTCGGCCTGCTGCCTGGTGAAGCCGCCCGTAATTTCACCACGGTCACGGATCGCTGACTGGATGCCCGCCACCTCGCGAACCTTGTTATCCAGCACAATCGCCATCGAACCCGGTGTAGCGCCCGAAGCCTGGTGATCCTGCGTGTACTTGTAGAAGCGGTCGCCCGCCTCGGTGGTCAGCGTAAAGGTGATGTTAGGACGGCCGTTCTGATCCTGCGAAGGCTGCGCATCGCGGAAGTCGATACCTTCCACTTCGCTGGCGCGCTTCAACAGCCAGATCTGCTCCGGCGCACCCGCTGAACCCGAGCCCTTCATCAGGATGCCATCCGGAGGAAGCACGCCAGCATTCGCCTGCAGAGCTTCCTGGTCGGTGGCGAACGGTCCACCGATCACCGCGTGGATCGCCAGCTTCGCGGTCGACTGGATCACTTCTTCAACCTGATCCAGATTGGAGATGCCCGGCAGTTCTACCAGGATCTGATTCTCGCCCAGGCCATACTTCTGAATCACTGGCTCTGCAACACCCAGCTTGTCGATGCGCTCGCGGATCGTCTCAATCGAAGTATCCACCGTGCGGGTCGCGAGGTCGCGCGCCGCCGACTGCTTCATCGTCAGCGTTGCTCCGCCGTCGGAGGTCGTCGAGACGTCATAGATCGAATAGTCATTCCCGTTCAGCACGCTGCGGGCGTCACTCAACTTCCCTGTCGGGATGCCTGCGACGATGATCGTCTGCGGCCGTGCCGCATCCGTCTTGCCGGCGGTCGCGCCAACAATACCAGCCTTCTGCAGGTCAGCCTGAATGCGGGCCGCGTCGCGATCGGTCGCGGAGGCGAGAGCCTCTTCGGCATGCACGCCCAGCACCAGGTGCATTCCACCCTTCAGGTCCAGACCCAGATGGATACGGTCCGTAATCGACTGCTTCAACCCGCCATGCGGAATGCCCACAATGCCGAAGACGAAGACTACCAATACCGCAACGATGAATGCCAGTTTCCCGGTCAGATTCTTGCCCATGATTTTTATCGAAGGTCACAACCGCGTCGCCAAAATCTCGGCCCCGCCGCCACGTTCCTTACTTCTTCCTCAACCGCACAAGCGGCTATCTCAAAATAATCACTACAACGTAGTGCTGCCAATTTAAATAGAACTACCACCTCAAAACTTGCTTATGCGTCGGGTGTGGTCATCGCGGCAATCGCGCTCTTCACAAACTCCAACTTCACGCCGTCCGGCTGGACGCGCAGGATAACAATGTCGTCCTTCACGCTCAACACAGTTCCACGGATTCCGCCATTGGTCGTAACCTGATCGCCGGACTTCAACTGCCCCAGCATCTCCTGCCACTTCTTCTGCTTCCGCTGGTTCGGCGCAATCATCAGGAAATACAAAACGATAAAGAACAGTACCGGGAGTGCGAGACCACCCAGATTCCCAAGACCACCCGCAAATCCCTGCAACCACATTGCCTGCATCAAGAAAACTCCAATCGGCATCTAAACCTGCATACGAGCCGGGCTGGCGTATTCGATCGCGCACCAGCCGACATTTTTCGCAATTCAATTCAGCGCCAGATACACTCCGGCCTGCTGCGAAAAACTACGTTCGACCCCTAAGCATCGCGTAACAGACACGGCATGTCAAGAAAAGCCCGCGTCAATTGCCCCTCTCGCCCATAACCTCTCGCACCTGCACCGTTTCGGAAACGAATGCGTGAGCCAGCGCAAAACACAGGGCGCAGAAGCGCAAACTCCCGTCGCCTCAGACAAACAACCCTCCAGCGGGTGTTAAGATAGGACCTGAGGCCACCCCGCACACTGTATGGATCCAAGCCACATCCGCAACTTCGCGATCATCGCGCACATCGACCACGGCAAGTCCACCCTCTCCGACCGGCTCCTTGAGCTCACCGGCTCCCTCACCGCGCGTGAGATGCAGGCGCAGGTCCTTGACGCCATGGACCTTGAGCGCGAACGCGGCATCACCATCAAAGCCCATACCGTCCGCATGATGTACAGGGCCGAGGACGGCGAGACCTACCAGCTCAACCTGATCGATACCCCCGGCCACGTCGACTTCTCGTACGAGGTCTCGCGCTCGCTCGCCTCCTGCGAAGGCGCGCTGCTGGTGGTCGATGCTTCCCAGGGCGTCGAGGCCCAGACGCTCGCCAATGCATATCTCGCCATCTCGAACGGCCTCGAGATCCTGCCTATCATCAACAAGATCGACCTTCCGTCCGCCGATATCGAGCGCACCAAGGCGATGATCGAGAAGTCCGTTGGTCTGCCTGCCGATGACGCCATCTGCGTCTCCGCGAAGACGGGCCTCAACGTTGCTTCGATCCTTGAAGCCGTTGTAACGCTTCTTCCGCCGCCGCAAGGCAACGCCGATGCCCCGCTCCAGGCCCTGATCTTCGATAGCTGGTTCGACCCGTACAAGGGTGTCATCGTGCTCGCCCGTATCATCAATGGCAAGCTCCGTAAGGGCATGAAGATCAAAGTGATGTCCAACGATCGGCGCTTCGAAGTCGAATCCATGGGCGTCATGACCCCCAAGCCTGTCGAGATCGGCGAACTCTCCGCCGGCGAAGTCGGCTTCTTCGTCGCGACGATCAAGAACGTAGCCGACACCAAGGTCGGCGACACCATCACCGAGGTCGACCGCCCCTGCGCCGAAGCGCTTCCCGGCTTTGAAGACATCAAATCCATGGTCTTCGCCGGTCTCTATACGGTCGATTCGCACGAACACGCCATGCTGCGCGACGCTCTCGAAAAGCTGCGTCTCAACGATGCCAGCTTCTCCTTTGAACCCGAATCCTCTGTTGCACTGGGTTTCGGCTTCCGCTGCGGTTTTCTTGGCCTGCTCCACCTCGAAATCATCCAGGAGCGCCTCGAACGCGAGTATGACCTCGACCTCATCACCACCGCCCCGGGTGTCCGCTACAAGATCACCCTCACCGATGGGTCCATGATCGAAGTGGATAACCCTTCGCGCTGGCCCGATCCCTCCAACATCGAGCAGATCGAAGAGCCAGTCATCATCGCCAAGATCCTCACCAACGAGGAGTACGTCGGCGGAATTCTGAAGCTGGTCGAAGAGAAGCGCGGCCGTCAGCAGAATATGGAGTACGTCTCCGATACCCGCGTCATGATTACCTACGAGCTTCCGCTGAACGAGATCGTTCTCGACTTCTATGACCGGCTCAAGACCGTCTCCCGCGGCTACGCCTCCCTCGACTACGTCCTGGCCGGAACGTGGATTTCGCCCATGGTCAAGATGGATATCCTGATCGGCGGCGACGCAGTCGATGCGCTCTCCATCATCATTCACAAAGACTTCGCCATGACCCGCGGCCGCGCTCTCGTCTCCAAGATGCGGGAGTTAATCCCTCGCCAGATGTTCGAGGTCGCGATCCAGGCCGCGATCGGCTCCAAGGTCATCGCCCGCGAGACCGTTACGGCTATCCGCAAGAACGTCATCGCCAAGTGCTACGGCGGCGATATCAGCCGCAAAAAGAAGCTCCTCGACAAGCAAAAAGAGGGCAAAAAGCGCATGAAGCGGATCGGGAAGGTCGATATCCCGCAAGAGGCTTTCCTTGCCGTCCTGAAGGTCGGCGAAGAATAGCGAAATTACCGCCCCGGAATGCTTATTTGTAACCGGCTAGTAACCATGATCTGTGGAAACCCCCGAAATTGCTGCATTTGAGGGGCCTCTGTCTTGCTGCTTAAACACTTTTCTACAGCTTCGCACAACTCTTTTGCATGCAATAACTTACAGCGTCGATGGGAACAGGGGTGTTCACGTTCCCATCCTGAAAATACCCCGTTGGCGTTATCTCAGCCCAAACGATCCACAGTTTTTTCCACACAAATCTGTGTAGCCCTAAGAACAGTGTTTAATGCACTAAAAGGAGGCCATCACTGGCCTCCTTTTGATGCAGCGATTGAGCTAAAGCGCTACCCGTTTAGAGCAGTTTTCCTGTTGCTGTGGAGGAGAAAATCTAAAGCAGTACCGTTTTCATTGGAGAAAACGGACACGAATGAAACGCCACCGCTATATACCCACAGGAAAACCGCTCTAGCGGGGCGCGGCGGGCTTGGGAGCAGCAGGCTTCGGCGCAGTTGCACCGGCAGGCCGCGGACGGGCAGCAGACGGGGCCGAAGGAGGAGGAGCGGCAACGCCCGAAGAGGTGTTGTACGCTTCCACGACAGCCTGCGTCACGTCTGTATTCTGTACCGCCCACATCACCGCGCTCTGCTGATTGCTGACGTCGAGCAACAGGGTGTAGCCGTTCTGCGCGACATAGGTCTTCAGCGTGACCGAGACCTTCTGCGCGACCTTGGCATACGCTTCCTGCAGTTCGGTATTGTAGGCCGTCTGAGCATCTTCCGCGTCGCGGTTCAACTGCTTTTCCTTGGTGTCGATAGCCTTCAGGCGAGCAGCCCGGTCCGCATCGCTCAAGGTAGCCGGGGCGCTCTGAAGCTGCTTCTTGAGCGAGTCAACCTCGCCGGCCAGCGTGTCGATCTGGCCCTTGCGTGGCTCGAACTTCTTCTGCACCTCCTGAACAGCCTTCTGGCCTTCATTGGTGGCAAAAACAGCCTGCTCGAACGCAACCAGCGCGATCTTCGCAGGGATAGCCTGAGGAGCCGGAGCAGCAGCGGCGGTTGGGGCAGGAGCAGCAGGGGCCTGGGGAGCGGCGGTCTGGGCCGCGCCGGCGACGGTCATCAATCCTGCGCCAAGGGCGGAGAGTACTACGAGGTTGCGATTCATGCGGTCTGTATAACTCCTTCGAAATCCGAAATCTTCGTGCTGCGATTCTCAAAATGCTGCGATCCAGAAGGATCGGGATCCAAAAACTCGTATCCGGTATTGGACGTTTCCGATCGTAGAACCGTGCCCCGTTCAGCGGCATCACTGCCCCATGAAACGACAGGATTCCCTGGAAATGGGAGCGGTTCTATTTGGGAGCAGCCGGCTTTGCTGCTGCTGGCCTCGGCGCGGGACGTGGCGTGCTGCGCGTCGCGGAAGGAGCCGAGGGTACCGGTGCCGCTACGCCCGACGATGCATTGTAAGCATCGACGACCGCCTGCGAGATGTCCGTGCCAGCCTGCGTCCAAAGAACCGAGACTCCACCCTGCTGGCCCGTGTTATCGAGCAGCATGGTGTAACCGTTCTTCTGCACATACTGGATCACAACCGGACCCATCTTCTGTGCGACCTTGCCGATGGCATCCTGTAGGTCAGAGCCGTAGGAGGTCTGGGCATCTTCGCCGTCCCGCTGGTACTGCTTCTGCTTGGTCTCGATCGCCCGCTGCCGCGAGGCACGTTCATCCTCGGGCGTCGTCGCCGGGGCAGACTGCAACTGCTTGGTCAGCGAGTCAATCTCAGCAGCCAGAGCGTCCAACGAGGCTTTCCTGGGCTCGTACTTCTTCTGCAGATCCTGCAGGCTGCGCTGGCCTTCGTTGGTAGCGGCGGCGGCCTGCTCAAATTCGATAAGGGCGATCTTTGCGGGAACGGCCTGGGGAGCGACCGCTGCGGGAGCAGCAGCAGGTGCAGCGGGGGCGGCTGTCTGAGCAATTCCAGAGGAGACGGCGAGGCCTGCGGCAAGGCCAGTAACTAGAACAAGGGTGCGATTCATGCGGTAAGTGGTACTCCTTGGGAAATCGATCGAGCTTCTCATCTCTTGATCTATCTTTAATCTGTATCCGGAAATCTTGCGGACTGCGGCGGAGCACCTTACGTTGCTCTCCGAGCCTCGCCCTGCATCCACCCGATCCCCGTGTGAGCCGCATCGTCTCCGTGCGAACACCCATGAACCCCTGCGCTCCAGTCTCCCGCCAGCTCGATCAAAAAGTATCAATCGGACCGGAGATTGAAGGGGGTTGGCAGAACTCATCAGATTATAGAGTTCGTCTATGTGCGGGTCAAACACAGCCCACGGCCTGCACAGGGCATTGCCTGGGGCTGTTTCCTTAGGAGCTCGAATGAGGGGGCCGATTGTAGGCCTCGCCAAAGGTCGATATCCCGTTTTATGGAGATGATCTCGCTGAACCCTTCAGTTTTTAGATTTTTCGCTTGAGCCGGCCTCAAGAAACCCCAACAAATCACATACTTTCACTTTGGCAGAGCAATTGCTCTATTCTTTGCAACGCTTAGGAGCGGGTACACGGAACGAAAGTAGTGAGAGAAGCAAAGAAATCTTCTCCTCCGTGCTGTATTAGGCCCTTCCCCGAAAGAACCCTGCACCCATGGATGGTGCGGTCGTCGGATAGAGTGCAGCTTCCCCCGGGAAGCATCTTCAGGAGGCCAGTGACTGGCCATTAGGACATGAGCCGCCCACCCGGGCGGCTCATGCCACGTTTGGGAGCTGTTTCTTTCTGTAGCGTCCTGATTAAGTTTCTTGCAAAGCTCCGAGATTCCGAGTACGCTCTAAGTTGCTGAGTGAGTCCGGCTGTGGGAAGCCAGATACTCTGCACACGCTGACATCCAGTACCAAGTGGCAGCAGGCACAGTAAACCAGTGGAACCAACCTGTCTCCTACCGGCTAAACGGCTGAGTTCGAGAGTACCAACAGGTTCACCGCAACCAGGCGATGATGACCGCGGGCTCCCATCGAGTCGGCTTGTTCCTCAGCCAACTGGCCACACCAATCGAAACACCATAACGTCAGTTCGAGTACAACTTGATACCGTTTCCTCCGACGCTGCAACTCCGGCCTGCTTCCTCCTTCGCCTTCTATGCGAGAAGGAAAGAGTTCAGGCGTGGGAAAGAAACGAGATTGCGTCCAACGCAATAAGGAAGCGGAAGCATGAGTTCAGAGCAGAACGTACCCGAGGTACATGAGTACCAGGGTCAATCGGCGCCACCTGCCCAGCAGGATAACGACGCTCAATTTGACGGCTCCAACGTACCCCACGGCATGGGCCAGTCCAAGAGCAGCCGCCGCCGACGCCGTAAGCGCAAGGGAAAAGGAAGCGATTCCGATGCCCCCCAGGCGGTTCAACAGAACAGCCAGCCGGCCGGTGACGGATCAGGCTCTGTCCCTTCCATCCAGGCCGCCCCTCAATCCCAGAATCCGAACTCCCAGAACTCCAACCAGGGCGGGCAGCAAAACAACCCGGGCGGGACCAAGCGCTGGAAGAAGAAGTTCCGCGACCGCGATCGGGACCGTCCGCGGAATCCCGACAATGCGGGCAACATCGCCGCCAGCGGCAGCACCAGCCACTCCGGCGGACACAGCAACAACGGCGGCGGCTATCGCGACCGCGACTCCCATCAGCCCGGCAACAACGCGGGCGGCGGCTTCAAGCGTAAGGGCGGCGGAGGCGGTGGTGGTAAGCAGCAGCGTGGCCCCCGCAGCTTCGTCGGTCCGATGGATCATAGCTATCGCGTCGCCAACGGCAACTTCGCCGATACGCCGCCTTCCACTATCGAGACGCATTCGAACGGAAACTACCAGCCCCGCGGCGGACATTCGCGTAGCAATAGCTACGTGAGCGACTCGCAGCCGATCGACTACTCGCAGGGACGCAGCATTCCGATCCCCGAGAACGCGCCGACCAAGATCCTCTTCTTCATCGAGGACCTGTTCTTTATCGCCAAGATCCAGGAGACGGCTCGCAAGCTCGGAGTCAAGATCGCCTTCATCAAAAACGATAAGGAAGCCATCGCCGCGATCACCGGTGCGGAAGAAGAAGATCGCCCCGGCCTGATCGTGTTCGACCTGAACAACGCAAACGCCAAGCCTCTGACCCTGATCCCCAAGCTCAAGGCCAAGCTGAAGAAGAGCACCTCGATCGTCGGCTTCCTCTCGCACCTGCAGGGAGACCTGAAGGCCAAGGCTGTCGAAGCAGGCTGCGACACCGTGATGCCGCGCGCCGCGTTCTCGCAGAACCTCCCGAACCTCCTCCGCCGCTACGGCATCGAGGAAGTCGAAGAGCCCAACTTCAACCAGTAAATTCCAGAAGCAATATAAAAGGCCCGGCGATGATCGCCGGGCCTTTTGTATTGCTTCTCACGCTCTACGAAAGGTCCAATCCCTGGGCCCGGATTAACCCGTATCGACATATAGCCTATGGAAGGGCACACCTTCAGGTGTGCCAACCGTTACTTATTTTGATTCGTTTCTTTTGTCGGTTTGCCTATGGCAAACCGACAAAAGAAACAAGGATAGAGGGGACGCTTCTTTCGGCATACCTGAAGGTATGTCCTTCCGCATCCTCTGAATTCAACCGCGTCGGCGAAGATGTAACGCCGGTATATGTCGATACTGCCTAACCCGGCGGCCAGCCCATGTGGCGGCCACCGATGACATGCAGGTGCAGGTGCATCACCGTCTGCCCTCCCTGGGCTCCGGTATTGACCACGATCCGGTAGCCACGTGCGAGGTTTTTGCGCTTTGCAACTTCGTTGGCGGCTGCCATCAATTTGCCCAGCAGTTCTGTATGATCCGGAGCAACATCGGCCAATGACTCCAGATGCTCTTTTGGAACCACCAGCGTGTGGGAAGGGGCTTGTGGATTGATGTCCGGGAAGGCGATGCAAACGTCATCCTCGTACACCAGTTCCACTGGAATCATGCCGGTAACGATCTTGCAGAAAAGACATCCGCTGCTCATAGGGCCATCCTAAACCAACCTTATTTCGTAAAGTACTGCGGCTCTCCACCCGCGCCCCATGGGTCGTAAGCCGCGGCAAACGCTGCCCGCCTTCCGACCGATGGATGGCTGAACGTCCAGAACTCGATAAACGAACTCGGATTGGGGTCGGTCAACGACTCCTCCCCGAGCACCTGGAACGCCTGCTGCGCGACGGCCTGCGGATCCTTCACGATGCCGTGCATGGCCTCCTGCCCGTACACATCGGCTGCATGTTCCTGCGCCCGCTGATAGCTGTTCGTAATCGGGTCCGCAAGGAAGGAGACCACCGAGATCACCAGCATCAGCACCACGAACACCGCCCAGTCATGCTGCTCCGGAATCCCCCACGCCGCTCCATACCGACGCAGCAGCCACTGCATCCCCTGGTATCCCAGCCAGAAGAGCACCAACAGCACCACACCCGTAAATGCGATCCCTTTGTAGATGTGGTTCAGCACGTAGTGACCCATCTCGTGCCCGAAGATGAACTGGATCTCCTCCGGCGTCGCCTTTGCAACCGAAGTATCCCAGACGACGACGCGCTTGGAAGACCCGATCCCGGTTACGTAGGCGTTCAAGCCGGTGTACTTCGCGCTGGCCTTCATCAGGAACATCCGCTCGGGCGGAATCGAGATGCCGCCCCGCGCTACCACCTGCTCCAACTGCCCTACCAGGGTGGGATTCGACTGGGACAACGGCTCGAAGGTATTGAACAGCGGATCGATAAAGATCGGCACCACAAACGTCCCGATCACGACCAGCACCATCGCCGGAATCCAAAACCAGAACCACCAGCGCGTCGGCGACTTTCCGATAACGAAGAACAGCAGCATCACCAGCAGTCCGCCGAAGAGGAAGGTAAGCCCAAAGCTCTTCGCCTGATCGCCAAACCAGCTTCCCCAGTGCTGTACCGACTGCCCGTACGCGACCGATACACGGTGCGCATACAGATCGAGCGGCAGGCTCAGCGCAGACGTAATGAGCAGGAAGAGCAGAAAGAACGTAAACCCCTGCACCCAGCGGTTCGGACTGAGGCCGACTGCGACCCCCCGCATCCATGCCGCGATCCCCAGCACCAGGAGCAGAATGAGTTGCAGAATGCCCCACCCCGTCTCCACAAAGCCCAGGATCGTCCGTTGCCGGGAGTACGCAATCGCCCGTGCCAGCTTCTCCGGTGGAAGCGAATACGCCGCTTTGCCCTGCGGAGTCTTCTGCTGCTCCGCCTGGGTCGTCTCCGCGGGATTTTGCGGCTGCGCCAAAGCCGTCCAACCACCCAAACATCCGACCAACAGCCACAACCCCAGCAGTACTCGCGCGATCCGCATGATTTCTACCCCGCAATAGAAGATGAGCCAGTGTGCACGATTTGGCCGCATCCGGCAAAACGACGGCGCTTCCGCGTTGATGTCGTCCACTTGGAGAAAGAGCCTTTTAGCCACCGCTAAACGTCCAATGTCCCATCAGGCAGTATCATCCGATACACTCCACATCAGTCGAATCTTTCCTTATGAAGCAGGTTCTCTCTCCCATGAAGCGACACACACCGGCATTCGGCGCAGCTGCTATAGCCTGCCTGGCCGCCCTCGGCATCCACTCTTTCGCCCATCCCATCGCTGCTCGTGCCGCTGCCAAATCCGCCGCCGACAATATCCTGTTGGAGTCGATGGACACCGAACTCCATCGCGCCATGAACTCTCTGGGCGGAGCAGATCCAGCCCAGCCGAAGCCCTACTTCTTGAGCTACGCCATCTCCGACGCGGACAATATCAGCATCGGCGCACAGTACGGCGCGATTACCGCCTCCAACGAGACGCGCCGCCGGGTAGCAGACGTCCAGGTCCGCCTCGGCTCTCCCGCGCAGGACAATACGCACGGCGACCACCGCAAC
>JAOAPN010000003.1 GCA_025462885.1 Acidobacteriaceae bacterium
GAGAGATTTGTATTCTTGAATCGGTTGTTGACCACCGCGACGGCATTGGCTCGGGAAAGATACAAACCCGGCCCCTGAAGGTTAGTGAACGTGTTGGTGTCGAAGATCAGGCTCTCGAAGACCGGACTCATAGAGCTGACATTTTCTGGCCCGTCCTGTACGGCTACGACGAGTGCGCCGAGATGCACATCCTGATCTGGAATCGCTATCGGTGGAAAGCTCCCGACGTTCGTGAACTGGTTGCCGCGAAACACCACGTTTTGGACTCCCGGTCCCTCCCCACCAGACCAAACACCCACAACGATTCCATGTCCTGTCTGACCCGTGAAGGAATTCTTCTCGACCAGCCCAAGCGACGTCTCCAGCAGAATCCCGCGCGGACGGTTGTACAGAAATTGATTGTTGCGGATTACGAAACGCGCTCCTGACCGCGACAGATCGTCAATCAGGGTAACTCCCTGTGGTGCATTCTTCTTCAGGTTGATGCTGAGTCCAATCTTGGCTCGCGCAGTACGCCGGACCTGGCCACTGGAACGACCCCGACATGCTCGAGGTCGGAAATGGAAAGCTTACCAGTGATGAGAGCCGGACTCATATGGGGCTCTGGGCGATGCTCGCAGCTCCACTTCTTGCCGGCAACAATCTAAGCCAGCTCTCCCCAGATGTTCTGGCTGTTCTCACGAACCGCGAGATCATCGCAATCGATCAGGATCCGCTCGGTAGGCAGGCGGAACGAATTTACGCGAAGGGGCCAATCGAGATCTGGTCACGTCCACTTGCTGACGGCTCCGTGGCGCTCGCAATCTTCAACTTTGGAGAAGACGAATCCTTCCTGCGTGGTTTCTCGCTTCATCTCGCGGCGGCTGGAGCAGCCAACGGGTGGAACGCGCGCGATGTGTGGGCAGGAAAGGATCTCGGACCGATCCATGACAACTACAAATTCACGCTGAAGCGACGCGCCTCTCTGATTCTCACATTAAGTCGGGGACAAGCTCACGACTGAGTCTGCATAAGGTGAGCAAGGCTAACGAAAAGATGCCTGGCCGCAATCTCGAACATCGCTCTTGGATCCGCAAAAGACTGTTCTTACGCCGAAATGGGCATCTTCTGCACCGCCAACTGCAGTGTCCGGCTTCTTTTGTACCAGTGGAGTTGATACAACACTCCTCTTATTCCAGTTCGATCGCTTCTCCACTGGTACAAAAAGAGCCGGGCAGACCATTCTACCCTGCAACCATAGACTAGGCCGGACGCAAGCTCCACCCCGAGTATGCCCAGTGAACTACCATGCAGCTTGATGGTAGGGGGCAACGTCAGGGTGGATTCACGCGGTACTCTGCTGGAAGTTTTGTGACCACTTCAAAACTTTGTCAACTCTTAGAAGATTTCGGATTTGGTCGATTACTAGCGCGGAAAAATCCGAAGAGTTGAAATTGCTCAAAACCCTGTTTTCAGCGAACTATGGGTGGTATTGGATCATCGGGCATTAGCCGCTCCAGGGCCGGGGGGCATGAGTTGTTGACGACGATGCCTTGATCGAAAAGGACTGACGAGTGGTACACGAAATTGGCATAGGTTCGGTCGGCGCACGCTGACGGTGCATCGATCAGGACCTGGAAGTAATGCATTCTGGGGCTCCAAGTGAACGAGGTGCGCCCTTGGGAATCGGTCACTAGCTTCTGAGGTGTGACGTGTCGTCTAACTCGTCGCGGCGTAGCGCCTGAGAAGAACAACAAATGTTGATCTGGAACGAACCTATGTTCGTTAAGGTTGACTAAGACCATTGATCTTTGTTGAGCTTGACCAGCCAACAGGGTTCCGCTTGCTGCTAGGAGCAATGGAACTGCTAGCAGGTTGACCGAACGCTTCCACAATCGATGTGGTATCACTCGCGGGACCTTGAGCTTAGGCATATATCGTTAGACACCGTCCATGTAGCCGCTGTTCCAATCTCCTACAAATCAACTTTTTGGCAACTTCGGCATGGTTATTGCCGCGAACCCCGTTTTGCGTGAATTTTGGACGGACGCACGGCCAAGCCGAAGCGGTAAACTTGGGCCATGCAAGGCAGTGTCTACCTCTACTTCGGCCATACCCTTCTCACGCAAGGCTCGTTTGCTGATCTTGCGCGTCTTGGCATCGAGCCGAAGAACGGTCTTCGGCTCAGTTTCTACGATCTTGATGCTGACAACAACGACCGACCGACGTATCTGTGTGCGGAAGGTAACCTTTATCAGAGCGAGGATGGCCGTTGGCATGCATCTGTGGACAAGGAGAGCTTCCGCACGGTCTTACGATCAGAGGTCGTGAGCCACTAGCGAGGTAGACATCACGCGAACGGAATCTCCTCGAAAGTCACAGTTTTCGGCAACTTCGCAATTAGACCTTCTGCACACTTTGCACCGATGCCCACGACCATGCGGCAATTCTGCCAGAGAGGTCACTAAGAGGGATGGGTTCAAAGTCCGGCCTAACGGATTCACTCATGAGTCCCTACCTCAATACCGTTTAGCCGCATGAGACTTCGATGGTGGTCAAGTGCTAGACCATAGGCAGCGATGGCAGCGGTCTTGGCGATTTCACTACAGTCGAGTTCAAACCGACTGGCCGATAGAGCGGCCTGAAGCATCATGCGTTGTGCTGACTCTTGCTGCTGTGCAATAGTGGGTTCTGTCATTTGTGTTCTCTTTTCGTGGGACGGGTTAGTGGTGGGCGGGACTAGGTGGTTAGATCCAGCGATAAACTACTGTGTCGTTGTGATTGATAAAGCAGAGGCCGAGGTCGTCAGGTCGGTCATTGTTGCGTAAAGTGAAGCTGCCGTTGCTGACACCTGTAATCTCATGGACCGTACGGTTCCACGAGTCGATGAACTCGCAATACTCCGGCGTAGGAGTGTGGCCAGATCCTCCACCCGATCCCTCTGGGTGGTAGATAGCTTGGCGTGCTGGCCATTCACTGTCGAGCTGCACGGTAGGTTTGCGCCCGGCCAACGTCGTCACAGATGCCGTGCCGCCAGCGGGACAGTAGACGGTGCCTGACGTAGCAGCAAGGGCGTTGCTGCTGACCCGTTGGTTCGTAATCAATCCGTCATGATCGACTACGGCTGTCCCGTTCACTGAGAGAGCGGATACAGGTGCGCCGTTCCCAAAACAGATCAAGCCAGCGTTGTCGATGGTGAGCAGGAGAACGCCTGCTGTCTCGTCCGTTATGCGAATAGACATTAGATCACCGAATAAGAAAACGTTTGAGGTGTGACCTGCCGTAGCATCCGGGTAGGCGCAATCGAATGAGGTTGAAGAGAAGCCGAGGATGAATGCTCCCGGCATAATCCCTATGCCCGCGCATGGTCCAACAGATACGGTTGTAATGTTTCGAGATGAAAGTAGAGCAGACCCGGTAATGCGGTTCAATCCTTGTGAGGGTACGCTGCCCTCAGTAAGTGTTGTGCCGTTGAACAGTTGTCTGCTGGACAGGGTCAAACCGCCAGACGGTGTGCCTGCGCCCAGTTCAACCGCACCTGCGTTGGACGCCGCAAGTGCTTGCTTGTTCGATATTGCGTCACTAAGTAGAAAGGCCATTGGTCACCAAATGTTGTAGTTCACAGTAAGAGCAGAAGTCGTGCTGCTGTTTGTGAATTGAGTTGAGGTCGTAGTGGCGGCGGATGGAACCGCGCTTGCCGTGACAGTTGGGACTTGAGGAAGGCTATAGCCGATTGAGCCAGAGCCTGAAATGGGGATCACGATGGTGCCGGAGAGCGAGGATGCGCACCCAGCAGTCGCAACTGCATCTGCAAAGTATGCACCTGAAGAGATGACGCTCACCCCGGCAAAGGACAGTGCTTGTCCCGCGTTGGCGCTGCCCATCAGACCCGCTTGTCCAATGTTGTCGATGTACAAAATGTTCACATTTGCGGTTTCGTCTTTCAGAATGAAGGGCATCGCTACGCGACCTTCTCGGCGGATTCTCCAGCGGGTGTTTTACAAGTCGGACGTATCGCTGCGGAAGGAAGGGCTGGCGTTGAGATCCGCCAGTATCGCCCTGCGCAGTATGATCCTGGAACGCCTAACGGCAATCTTTCCTTCGATGGCCGGTTTACCGGTGCGGACGCGACGCACATCGGCAATCCTGTTGCGGACCTCGTATTTGGTGTGCCTTATACTGCGACCGTAACGCAGCTTGTCACCTCGGACGGCCTGGTCACCCTTGGTTGGAACCAATACCAGGCATACCTGCAGGACGACTACAAAATTACGCCGAAGCTGACTTTGAACCTAGGGATGCGCTACGAATATCAGCTGCCCTTCCGCGAGGTGCACGGGCTGGCGAACGTCTGGGACTAAGCGACGAACCCGTTCCCGACTTCTGGCAGCGGAATCGATGGACTCATCAAGCCAGATCGCAATAATTTCGCACCGCGCATCGGTTTTGCCCTATAGCATCACGTCGTGCGCGGCGGCACCGGTGTTTACTATGGCTTCATCCGTTGGTCTGAGCTTTCATCGGGGTATGGACTGACATGATTGCAAGAGGGGCATTCTACCTATTTGATGCCGCAGTCGTGGCATCGCGAGGTGCGCTGCTTCGTCGATCAGCAGGAGAGCAGCGAGGTCTCCTGCGCTGAGTACGACGCGGGAATGGTGGGCTTTCAACGCCGTCTGCTGATGAAGGGTGCATCATCTCTCCCACAATTGGTCCCGGCCGGATGATGGCAACCTGCACCACTAGGTCATATGAGCTGTTTGTTATAAAGTAAACGTTGGAGTTACGAAGGTACCCAGAAAAATAACATAGACATTTCGTTTTGACGCTGCTACCTTCACTGACATTCGTCTTACAACTTGAACCGCCGTTTGCTTCAACTTTCGAATCCATGCCTTGGAGCGGTGCCTTGAATCTTTTTCCGTACGTTTGTCTGCCGTTACGCTCACCACTTTTCAGAATCTACCCCAATCCAATTCAGTCGCCATAGTCGCAGTCTAGCCTTCACTGCGCCTTGTCGCGGGACCTCTGTCCCTGGACTTATGCAACTAACTTCCTAATATGTAGGGAGCACCTGTTCGGTGCCAGGGACTCTTTAGTCCGCACATCGTCTTGTGCTTCTAGTGATCTTGCAATTAGCGGCAGTGGTTTCGTTCCAGTGACAGTCAGCAGACGATCAACAATCGCGTAGAACAGATGACTGTGAGAAGGCAGAGGGTAAAAGTGAAAAAGATAGAGTGGATTCTTATCACGCTGTCACTAGCTACGAGTGTAAGTGCACAGAACACGTTTCCTACCAGCGGCAACGTGGGCATCGGAACTTCGACCCCAGTGGGTCAATTTCAGGTGATGGGTAGTACGGCATGGGATGGGTCAGGAAAATACTACTTCACCAATAATGCTTCTTTGTTTGGAAAAAACAATCTGATTTTGACAGGGTGGTTGGACAGCGGAAATGACGGATGGAGCTTTGGATCAATTGCCAGAAATTCCATCGTATTCAACATAAATACAAGCGGGATCCAGGGTGCGGTTGGAACCGAGAAATATTCGATTCAGCTTGAAGGAAATAGCGAGTCTCTGGAATTCCTGTCTACAACACAAGCCTCTTCTCCAATAATGGTTTTGACGCAAACCGGTAACATCGGTATCGGGACCGCAAGCCCTGGCTCTACATTGGAAGTGAACGGTAATGTCAAATTAACCAGCGGCAGTGGGGCCTCGCTCACGTTTCCCGACGGAACTACTCAAAGCACTGCTTGGACCGGAACACTCTGCGGCGGTGACTACGCTGAATCCGTAGACGCGGCGGAGAATCGTGCGCTCTATCAGCCGGGCGACGTTTTGGTAATCAGTCGCGACGCTACCGCTGATGTTGCCCGATCGAATCGGCCCTATTCGAAGATGGTGAGCGGCATCTATTCGACGAAGCCAGGAATGGTGGGACGACGGCAACAGGGGAAGGGCAACTCTCCTGAAGTCCCCATGGCCATGATCGGGATTGTGCCCACCAAGGTCAGCGCAGAAAATGGACCGATCGAGCGAGGAGACCTATTGGTGACTTCCGCCACCGAGGGCTATGCGATGAAGGGGACCGACTAGTCCCGCATGCTCGGTGCCTTCATTGGCAAGGCACTGGGAGAACTGAGTTCTGGTAAAGGAATGATCGAAGTCCTGGTCACGCTGCAATAGGAGAACGTCTCTACAGACTCGTGACAAAGGCGCACAGATACCAGCCCCGCAAACTTCACAAAGGACCAGTCAACATGAACGCGAAAACAATATTGAAGAAAATCAGTGTAATTGGGCTGTATATCGCCGCTGCGACCCTTGGTGCACCAGCGCAGTTGACCGGCGGCGGTACCACCAACTCGCTTCCAAAGTTTTCAGGGAGTGCAACGCTCACGAATTCGTCCGTCGTCGAAGTGAACGGAAACGTCGGGATTGGCACCGCGAACCCGCTTGTAAATTTGGACATCAACGGAATCGTTCGCGTTGCGGGAAGTACCACCCCGACAGTAACTTCTCAAGGAGGATATTTGGGCTGGAATGCCTTAACTGGTGACACAGGGGAGACTGACTTCATCAACAATCAAGGCTACGGAACAGGCGGATTTGCCTTCTTCAATACGCCACCTTCTGGGAGCCCAAAGACGACGTTGATGTTTCTTACAGGTAGTGGCAATCTCGGCGTAGGCACGACGACTCCGAATTATCCTTTGACTTTCGGACACAACAGCTCCTTCAATCAGAATTTCACTGGGAGCGACAGTGTCCTATCCACTATCGCTTTTCAAAACAACTATGGAGGTCTATTCACAAACGCTACAGTCGCCGCAGTACAGCCTCCTGGATATTATGGCGATGCCGCGGCGTTGACTTTCTCCACGGCAATTGGTGGTTTGAATGAGCGCATGCGAATCCTGCCGGAAGGTCTGGTAGGCATAGGAACGAAGACTCCAAGCGCCCTCTTGGAAGTGGCCGGGACTGTAAAGCTGAGCGGCGGAGGGAGTTTTATCACTTTCTCTGACGGGTCCGTTCAGAGCGTTGCATGGACTGGATCCCTCTGTGGGGGCGACTACGCCGAGTCGGTCGATGTATCGGGCAGTCGCACGGACTACGAGCCGGGGGATGTACTCGTGCTTGATCCAGCTCATCCGGGCAGCTTCTTGAAGTCGAATAGGCGCTACTCGCGCCTCGTGGCTGGTATCTATTCGACCAAGCCGGGCGTGGTGGGACGACGTCAGGCGACCGATCCAAAGTTGAGCGTAAGCGAAGTGCCGATGGCGATGGTTGGCATTGTCCCCACGAAGGTCACCTCGGAGAACGGTCCGATTGAAGTCGGCGATCTTTTGGTCTCTTCCTCGCTTCCGGCCCACGCCATGAAAGGTAGCGACGACTCGATGAAGACAGGAACCGTGATTGGAAAAGCTCTTGGGAGCTTGTCAACTGGTACAGGAGTTATCGAAGTTCTGGTGTCACTTCAATAGCAGGCTTTGCCTTCGCAAGGATTCAGGTCGCTATTTTCAGAAAGAAACGAAAGAAGAATCAATGAACAGATCGGTGAAACTACTAGCGGCATGGTTCGTACTCTCGGCAATGAGAGCGATGGCTCAAAATACAACTGCGACCACCCTTGTTGTCGGATCCGGTGGCGAATTCCAGATATCTGACCACGGTCAGACTACTATTTCAACCACTAATGGTGGGTCTTTATTGCATGTTCATTAGGCGGGTGGTTGGTATGCAAGTGCGCCAACTAGTTCCGCGTTGATGCTCTCTACGGACGGGGGAGGCGCTAATAATTTTCTCCTGAGCGGGGGAGCAGCGAGCGGAGTGAACTTCTCTTTCCGCGCTGACGGCCAAGCTTACTTTGGAGGAAATGTCGGCATTGGCACGACGAACCCACTAGGAATATTAGACGTGAATGGTACGGCCACATCGGTGGGAGGATTTGTGGTTTCAGGTGCAAATCTTGATCCCAATGGCTCCTATAACCTGGCTCCCCTCCAGAACAGCGCAAAGCTGTTGCAGGGGTGGAATCGATCCGGAGGACAAGGGGAGATCGATCTCATCTCAAACCGATCAGGTGGAGTCAATGGCGGATTTGCCTTCTACGACTATGCCAATAATGGGACCTTGAATTCACTCGTGTCATTTCAAGGTAACGGTAATGTCGGTATCGGCACGATGTGGCCAGGAGTGAAGTTGGATGTCGCAGGGATGGTTGCGGGAATCTACTCGACAAAGCCGGGTGTGGTGGGAAGGCGACAGACCACTGATCCGAAGGCTAGCACGACCGAGGTTCCGATGGCCATAATAGGAGTCGTCCCACCAAGGTCAGCGCTGAGAATGGGCGGATCAATATTGGTGACCTACTTGTCACCTCCTCGACTTCAGGACATGCCATGAAAGGTACGAATCGCAACTTGATGCTCGGAGCCGTAGTCGGTAAGGCAATGGGCAAGCTTGACTCTAGTAAAGGGATGATTGAAGTACTGGTGACTTTGCAGTAGCGGGCGAAATTGTCCGCTGATCTCACAGGGAAATTTGAAACCATGATGAGAGCCGTCCTGTTATCGGATTCGCAAACGAGAGGTCGAGAGAGGCAGGATATGCAAATGAAGGGATTATGTTTGGTTTGTTTTGCGATGTTTTTAGCCCTGGGAGCGAGTGCACAGAACACGTTCCCAGCAAGCGGTAACGTTGGTATTGGTACGACAAGCCCGTCAACATTACTGACAGTGAACGGTGGCACTTTAGGTGCGACGGCGGGAAATACCTTAGGCCTGCTCAGCCTCCAAAGCAATAGCCCAAACAGAAGTTATCTAAATGTGACCGAAACCCGGAACAGCAGTGTAAATGACTGGGTTACTGCCACAACCCGAATTCAACAGGTCACCGATTTTACGAATCAAGGCTATATCGATTTCAACCCAGCGGGTGCACCCTATGCATTGGCATTCGGCTCTCACGGCGGTGAGATATTGCGCCTATTTGACGGCGGCAATATAGGTGTAGGTACGACGCAGTCCGGAGCGAAGCTGGAAGTGAATGGCAACATTAAACTATCAACCGGTAGCGGCTCTTCGATCATATTTGCGGATGGCACCACACAAAGCACCGCCTGGAGCGGCACTTTGTGTGGGGGCGACTACGCGGAGTCGGTCGACGTTTCAGGTAAACGAACCCTCTATGAACCCGGCGACTTGATCGCCATCGATCCGAGTGCCCCGGGGAAGTTTCTTAAGTCGGCGCAATCCTATTCCACTCTCGTGGCCGGGATCTACTCGACTAAACCGGGTGTGGTCGGCCGTCGCCAGCAAGGCGATCCCAAGGTGAGCGCAGGCGAGATTCCCATGGCGATGATCGGTATCGTTCCAACGAAAGTTAGCGCCGAAAATGGACCGATAAGAAGTGGCGATCTGCTCGTTACGTCGTCAACTCTGGGACATGCAATGAAGGGAACTGATCGCACTCTTTTAACAGGGGCGATTGTCGGCAAAGCACTTGGAAACCTTGAGTCCGGGACGGGAGTGATCGAAGTGCTTGTGACGTTACAATAAGGCGCTTATGCGCTAGGAAGCCTGGTTTCCTAGCTGGTCACTGACTTACAGCTACAAAGATAATGGTAGGCACAATTTCAGAAGGACTGCGTTTTGGGATTCTCTGGAGAGCTGCAAAGAGAGGGAACAACAATTATGAATCTGAATGTCAAGTTTCTCGGACTTTTCTGCGGTGGATTAATTGCCAGTGCCGCTGCACAGACCACCACTGGAGGATCTGCAAATACTGTACCCCTATTTACTGGGGGCGGAACGCTGAGTGACTCAATCATTACGCAGTCCAACGGAAGCGTGGGGATTGGAGGAAGTCTAGGGGTCTTTCAAGGAGGCTTCTCTGTGTCGTCGGGGACCTCTGGGGCTTCCGGAGGATTTTCAAATATAGGGCTTTCAACTAGTGGAGATAACTCGAATGGCGGCTATGCCGCAATTCAGGCGTTCTATGCCGGGGTTGGATATACCACTCCGCTTTTCCTTCAAAGCCAAGGTGGGAAAGTCGGCATTGGTACGACGAATCCATTAGGAATATTAGACGTGGGCACGGTCGGGGGTGTTGTTGTTTCAGGTGCCAATCTTGATCCCAATGGGTCTTATAATCTCGCTCCTCTCCAGAACAGCGGCAAGTTATTGCTGGGATGGAATCGGTCCGGGGGGCAGGGGGAGGTCGATTTAATCTCAAACCAAGCGGGTGGAGGCAATGGCGGATTTTCCTTTTACGACTATACCAATACTGGAACGTTGAACTCACTAGTATCGTTTCAAGGTAATGGCAATGTTGGGATCGGCACAATGTGGCCGGGAGCAAAACTCGACGTCGTTGGGAACGTGAAATTGAGCGGCAGTGGAGCGTCCCTCACGTTCCCCGACGGAACAGTGCAAAGTACGGCGTGGACAGGCACTTTGTGCGGCGGTGACTATGCCGAATCGATCAATGTTACTGGCGACCGAAAAAACTACGAAGCTGGCGATGTCCTAGTACTCGATCCCGAAACTCCTGGGAAGGTCCTCAAAGTAATCGAGCCCTATTCGACGCTTGTGGCCGGCATCTACTCGACAAAACGCGGCATAGTCGGGAGAAGACAGCTCACCGATCCCAAGACCGCCAACACAGAGGTTCCGATGGCCATGATCGGAATTGTGCCGACTAAGGTCTCGGCTGAGAACGGCCCTATCAAAGTCGGCGATCTCCTCGTGACATCTTCTACGCCCGGTCATGCAATGAAGGGAACAGATCGCAACTTAATGTCAGGCGCGGTCGTAGGCAAAGCTATGGGAAGCTTGGCTTCGGGAGCGAGCGTGATTGAAGTCTTGGTGACCTTGCAATAGGGCTATAAAGACCAGATAACGCTCTGACAGGTCCAAATAACTCGCAGAACAGATACGTTTTAGGAGTTCCTTATGTTAGCAGCAAGAGTGAGAATGCGAGGCTTTATCGCATCGACCGTTCCAGTTGGGGCGCTCAGATGTTTAGTAATTTCAATCCTGAGTATTTTAACTCTACAGGCACAGCCAGTACCCACTTCCGCAGCTCCCACCCGAGACCCTGCAGCGATTGCTCTCGTTCAAAGATCTTTAGCAGTCCTAGGTGGAGCCCCTCAGTGGGCACAGTTGCACTCGGCGGTCATTTCCGGATCACTCTCAAGAAACGGCATCAGCAAGTCTTCAGTTACCGCTACGTGGGAGGACGACTGGACGGACATGACAATCAGATCACGACGCGACTTCACGGAAAATGGTGTCACAACAACTCGAATTAACAGTTCCGCAAGCGGAGCTTTCATGAGACGCGATGGCAAGACGCAAAAGCTTCCCAATTTCGTCGAACCAGCAACACTTCCCACAAATCTGCCTGCAGTTTCGTTGATGATTGCGATGGCGAATCCAGCTTACTCTATCGTCCTGGTGAAAGGGACGGTTAGCGATCCAGGTGATCGTGTCGTATTGGTTCGGTATGACGCGGGCAAGGCCAATCTTCGTACAAAGCAAGAGTGGTTCTTTTCCAGTGAGACGGCAGTGCCCACGCAGGTAAACAGCTACGCCGACGATGGCCTCCACATTGGCCACCTCCTCAAGACGGAAGTATTTTACCGCTCGTTTCAGGCAAAAGGTGGCGTTTCCGTCCCGGAACAAATACTGGTAAAAGAGCCGAACGGCACCATTTTGACCGTCACGATCACATCTATCACACTCGGTTCGTCACGATCACTAGAAGACTTTCAACCTTAGCTAAGGAGCGGCTGTGAATATCAATCGGGCATTATTTTGCATGACTGTAATAATCCTGTTTCTATCTTTAAGATGTGGCGCCCAAGACCAATATGGACTGACTCAGGGTTATGCCCCCTTTGGCTCTTATGACAGCTCTGTACTAGACAGTGTCGACCTATCGACGGGAAGACTCATGTTGCATATCCCCATCTATTCTCTCCCGCAGCGAGGGACATTGAAATATAGTTTTTCGCTCACGAGTAATAGTATTGGTTGGATTCAAACCTATTCTTGTATCACCGACTGGGAGACGCATTGCTACATTGCCTACGTTCCAATGGGTGAGCTGAGCGCTAACTTGCAATTCGATCAAAATAAAACGGGATGGGAGGAGGGCTCCGCAACTGACATCTACGGAAACACAGATATGGACGGAGTCGTTGAAGAGTCAGATGGTTCGAGACACTTGATGTATTACGACTATAATGATTCGTCAAAACTAAGATCCACCGACGGGTCAGGCTACGTTTTACTCGCCTCGGCTCCGAATGGAATGCCTGCAAGTAGAACCATCTACGATGACTCCGGCATTAAAACGTATATATCAACAGCGACCAATGCCACGACGATCACTGACCCCAATGGAAATCAGATCAGTGGGAGCGGGGGGACAAACCCCATCTGGACGGATAGCTTGAACCGATCGGTTGCCGACCCAAGCTCGTTAGGTTCTAATATGACGTCCGATACAACGCATTGCCCGGTACTCAATGCACCTTTTCAGCCTCTGATTGGTAGCTCGGCGTGGGTTCTTCCGGGGCCTTCGGGGGGGTCTCAAACCTATTATTTGTGCTTTGCTAGGACATATACGCGGACGAATTTTTTTGGGGGTGATTGTTTCTATTACGGCGGCGCAGATGAAACTGTATGTAGCGAAAATCAGCGATCAGTCACTGCGCTTCAGAGTATCGTTCTGCCGAACGGAACATATTGGGGAATTATTTACGACTCTGCAAACCAAGCCGATAGTACATCCTTTGGATATGGCGATTTAACTCAATTGATCCTCCCTTCGGGTGGATTGGTCCACTACACCTACGGTATGCAGCCCTCGTGTGGAGGTGGCGCGTCGCCTTGGTACAGCATGGGACGAGGAGTCGGTCAACGAACTATAAATGATGGTAATGGCAACACTTCACAGTGGTCGTACAAGCTATTCTCTGGTTTGGTGACAGGAGGAGCCCAAAGCAGCTATTCGACAATTGTTGCCGATCCCGACCTTAACGATACCGCATATTTGTTTCAGAATTTTCCTAATAGCACATTTCCGGGGACCTGTACCTTCCTAGAGAGGAATAAGCAGATCTATCAGGGATCTTCGACTAGTGGTGGAACGCTATTACAATCTGTGGCGACCACCTATACAGACAGTACCGCACCTCTGTTCAATCCGAATTTGGCGGTTCACACCGCAAATTTTATCAAAACAAAAACGGTGACGATACCGGGTGGTGGCAGTTCGATTTCCACCAATAACTACTCCAATACCTTCCAAGCCGCTATGGCAAGATGTTCCTCGTCGTCCTGCTCATTGAGTGCGCCGCAGACAATACCTTTCGGTGGGGTCACTTCGACTTCGGTTACCAATTTTGATGGCGCGACCGTCCTCCAATCCACTGCTACACAGTATCAGTGGAAGCAAGATTCCAGCTACTATTCCACGAATCTCATGAAGTTGCCGTCGTCAATCGCGATCACCGGTCCAGGCAACTCCTCTACTACTCAATATGGTTATGACGAGAGCGGTAGTCCTCAAGGAGCGCATGGGAATCTCACGTCTACGACGCAAGGCGGTTCTATCAATACAACAACGTTCAATGGCAACGGTATGCCTATTTCTACAGTAGACGCTAACGGAAATGCCCCAGGTGGGGTTCCGGCGGCTCATACCACAACGATCTCTTATGACAATTCGGGTATCTTTCCGAGCAGCATCCAGCATCCTTCAACCAATGGAGTAGCTCATATGGACTATTACTCCTATGATGCGAATACTGGAAGACTGATATGGCACACGGATCAGAATGGTACTTCACCGAACGACTCGGCTCACACGACCACTTATACACATGACAATATGGGCCGGGTAACTGATGTGCTTTATCCGCCTACGACGTACGGTAGGGGTGAAGTAAAGTACTGTTATACGGACAATGGCGGGTCGATCTGCTCTAAAGGGGCGGCTCCTTATAAGCTCTACACAACTAGCCTGGCCTCCCCGGATCCAGACATCACCACAATCCAGCAGTTTGATGGGTTGGGCCGCTTGATCAAGAGTGTTGTGCAGAGCGATCCTCAAGGATCGGCGATCACCGATACATCGTACGATGGACTGGGTCGCGTGGCTTCGGTGACGAATCCCTACCGTTCGACTCCTGCTGCGGGCGATCCGCCGGCGGGTACGACGCTCTACACATACGACGCTCTGGGGCGGACAACGAAGGTGACGAACCCCGATGCGAGCTACCAGCAATGGTGCTACGAGGGGGGCGCGACGACAGGGCAGACAAACTGCTTGTCCAGCCAGAGTTCGGTCGCGGCGGCCAGTTGGGTGGACTTCAGCGATGAGCAGGGACACCACTCGCAGAAGGCGACAGATGCGCTGGGGCGTCTGGTTGCGGTCCGTGAGCCGAATGTCTCTGGCACAGGGCTGGGATATGAGACGGATTATCACTACGACGTGCTCGGTAATCTGACGAACGTGCAGCAGAACGGTGCGAGTGGGGATACGATCCGCTATCGCAACTTCGTGTACGATTCGTTGTCGCGGCTGACGGCGTCCTGCAATCCTGAGACGCTGCCTTCAGGGAGCCAATGTGCATCGCCTGGAAATACACCTGCAGTGTGGAGTAATACTTACAGCTACGACGCGAACGGCAACCTGACGTACAAGAGCGATGCCCGCAACGTTGCGATCAACTACTTCTATGACAACTTAAACCGGATCACGAGCAAGACCTACTCTGGGAGCGGGTTATCCTCCGGTAGTGTGGGTGCGACTCCTGCGACCTGCTATCAGTATGACTTAGGGCCTGCAGGGACGACGGACGGCAACTTCGTTGGACGTCTGACCTATGAATGGACGACCAACGCGGGGTGCAGTGCGACCGTTCCTGCGAGCGGCTATAAGACGCTTCGTGCAGAGCTGGGCTATGACGCGATGGGCCGGTTGCGCAAGGAGCAGCAATGCCACCTGGCTCGGTGCACGACGGGCACTCCCTACATCAGCAGGATGGACTACAACCTGGTGGGGAACCAGATTACCTATAGCAATGGTTTGCAGTCGCTGCTCTTCACCAACCACTACGACGCTGCGGGGCATCTCTCCAGTCTCAACAGCTCCTGGGTGGATGGAACACATCCTGCGCTGCTGTACTCCGGCAAAACGTATATCCCGTCGGGCGCTGCCAGCGGGATGACGTTCGGCACCGGCATCAACGTGACCCGATCGTATGACAGCCGACTGCGTCCCACTCAGGAGACGGCGGTGCATCCATGAGTGCGGCCATCGATGGATGGTTCATTAGTCCGGCTTGCCAATGTCAAGTATGCTTCAGCGAGGATGCGATGAAGATGCAGGTCCTGTCGAGAGCTAAAGTAAGAATCCTAGTTGTCCTGCTGCTTCTGCTTGGTCTGGGGAGCAGAGCGTACGCATCTTCTTCCGGCTCGATGACCTTCACGGGGATCGAGCAGTACCTGAGTTCCTCGAACGCCTGGGACAGTGGAACGATCTCGGTCTCGGTCAACTACCATACTGAGAGCGTGACCTTAGGACAGTTCTCTACGGTGGACTCGATCGCATCGGCGATCGCAGCCAAATTCTCCTGCGACTGCGGCGGTCCCGTCAATGCCCGGAGCGCTCCGGGAGGTATCATCTACTTCCAGATGAGAGGCGGCGCTGAGCTGACCCAGCTCAGCGCCACGCTCTCATCGACGGCGTCGTTCTCCTGGTCGGCAAACTCGATGCTCACACCTACCGTCGCGACAGCGACGATCGGCTCCAACTATCTTCAACCTGGTCAGAGTACACCGGTCGACGTACAGGTCAACTGCGGCAACAACTGCGGCCAGGTCGACTTCAGGATCGACAGCGGAGAGCTTAGCACCGTATCCTTGGACAACTACGGTCATGCTCAGGTCTCGACCTCAGGAGCAAGTCCTGGCCTCCATAATATCGTTGTGAAGTATCTGGGCGGCAGCGGCTATCTTCCTTCCAGCTCGAATGCGGTCAGCTTCACACTGGCGTCGACCGCGTCGAATCCCAGCAATCCGCCGCTCTACTCTTATAGCCTTGGGTACTTCACGAACAGGAACATCTCGGCCTCGGTGGACTCGGTGAACGGCAATTGGCAGGATATCGGCTACGATGGCATGAACCGTCTGACGGCGGCGCGATATATCCCGAACGGCGGCTCCAACAACTACATGTGCTGGGGGTACGACGCGTTCGGGAACCGTCTCTCCCAGTCGAACTCATCGAGCTTACCTTGCCAGCCATCCGGGCTCTCGGCCGATACCTGGGCACAGTACAATGCTAATAATCAGGTGGTAGGGACACCGCAACTGGCTGCGTTTCCAACAGACACCTACGATGGTGGCGGCAACCCGAACCTGGATGGCGTTCACCAGTTCCTCTACGATGCGGAGGGCAGGATTTGCGCCAGCAGCGGACCGCTGGGCATCATCCAGTATATCTACGACGCCGAGGGGCGGCGTGTTGCAAGGGGCACAAACTCCAGTTGGACCTGCGACACCAGCAACTTTAGCGAGATCGCGGGCTATATCTTGGGGCCGGGAGGCGAACAGGTGACCGAGGTCGGACCGACGGGGAACTGGCTCCATACCAACGCCTATGCGGGCGGACAGCTGCTGGCCACTTACGACCCCCAGGGTCTGCACTTCCACCTCAGCGACTGGCTCGGATCGCGCCGCGTCCAGACCGATTACGCCGGCAATCCAGAGCAGAACTATCTGAACCTCCCTTTCGGTGAAACTATCACCAACGCCATCAACTCCACCCCAGACGCAACAGAACACCACTTCACCGACAAAGAAAGAGACACGGAATCAGGACTCGACTACTTCGGGGCTAGGTACTACGCGTCTACGATGGGCCGGTTCATGAGCCCGGATGATGACTCGGGGCAAGATGAATATCAGCCGCAGAGCTGGAATCTGTACAGCTACGTGCAGAATAACCCAATTGCGAGAATCGATCCGGACGGACACGATTGCATCGATACGTCCAATTTGCAAAAAGATGGCACGGCGACGGTGACATCTGGAACTTCTTGCGCAAACGATCCTGCGAAGTATGGAACATACGTTGATGGGACAGTCGATACAAAATCCCTTACTGTCAATAGTAAGGGTGACTTAGGGTACAGCTATTCAAATTACGCTGATGGCAGCGGAAGCGCTGGTGCGGGCGTTATTACTCAGACGCCAGATGGCATGGCAGGTAGTTGGTTAGCACAAGGTGTATTTCACGGTGCTGGTCAGTCGAAATGGGGACCTGCAGCTAATGTTGTCAATGCTGCTGGCAGTGCTGTTTTCAGTGAGCTCATTCCTCTGATGCCAGAACTCCTCTTAGGAACACTTCCTGAAGTGGGCCTAGGGATTGGCGGTGTTGGTGCAGCGCGGACGGGATCGACCGTGCTATATGAGAAAATTGGGGCAAATGGTGAACATCTCAAATACGGCATCACAAACAACCCAGCAACACGTTATAGTCCCGGGCAATTGGCTGGGGGACGTCTTAAGATACTTGCACGCGGATCCCGAAGCGAGATGCTTCGGCTAGAGCGATCACTCCATGAAGCTTTGCCCATCGGTCCAGAAGAGGGGCAGGGCTTTTATGTCAATAAGCAAGTTGGCAATGGTCTTAAGCCACCGCCATATTGAGGATCATGAAATATCAACTTGTTTTGCAGTTTCACGCGACTACCACTGACGACTTCGATGAGTTGGTGGCACTAGAGGATTCGCTCATTGAGAATATGGAAGGACCGTCCGAAGTTGACGGTCATGACTTCGGTGCAGATGAATTCAATTTGTTTATTCTCACTGACCATCCAAAAGAGGTCTTCGCAGCTGCCGAAAAACTTATTCAGCGACAGCGGCCAAGACAAAAGCTGAAAGCCGCTTATCGGGAGATCGGGGAGGAAAGTTTTGTCATCCTTTGGCCTCCTAATCTGAAACAGTTCCGCATCTTGTGACCCTGTGACAAATGCCCTCCAGAGCTAATGCTTACGTCACTACGATGCCGCTTGGCTTTTATCTATGACTGCGCTCGCATTTATGTGCACCCGTATACTTGATGCATCCCGTCCTTCCGGCAAAGAACGGGACACAGAAAGCGACTTGGATAACTTCGGCGCTCGCTACTTCGGAAGTACGATGGGACGCTTCATGAGTCCCGATCCGCTGGGTGGCGACCTAGCCAATCCGCAATCTTTGAAATCGCTACGCTTACGTGATGAACAACCCGCTGCGGTACACCGATCCAACTGGAATGTACGTCTGCAAGGACAGCGCGAAGTGCGACTCAGATGCGGACAAAGCCTTCGAGAAGGCCCGACAAGCTGACTTGAAATCGAAGGATGCAAACGTCGTTCGTGGGGCGTCGGCTTACGGCGATCCCGGCAAAGGCAATGACGGAATAACATCGCATGGCTTGGGCGTGGGACCAGACGGAAAGCTCAGGGCGGAAGAGAGCGTAACCATCAGAGAGGGGCTCAGCGGTTCGGGCCTAGATGCGGTTGTTGGGCATGAAGGCAGCCACGTTGCCGATGCGCAGGACTTCGTATCGACGATGACTATGCAGGGCAACTTCGATGTCTAAAAACCTGAGCAAGTATCAGACGGAGTTCAAAGCCTACATGGTCTCGAACTCCATCGTGAACAGCCAAGGCGACAAAGCTTCGTATGGTCAGGGATGCGATGGAGGCCCGTGCATCTTGGGCTTCGGTGTTGGGCAGAGGCAGGCAACACCATCAACCAGTTGCTGGCAAATCCAGCAAATGGTTACGGCGTGACGCCTAAAGCTCCCGGAGCGTTGCTCTATCCAACGCTGACGGTACCAAAGTAAAGGGGTTGTTATGAAGTGGAATCAGTTCGTGTTGGGGCTTCTCTTGGCAGTTCCCGCCTTCGGGCAAACTAACTCACCGGCAGCAGTTCCAGCGGCTCCGATCCTGCAAGGAGCCGCCCTGCCGATGTATCCGCCCATCGCTAGAGCTGTACACATAACCGGCAAGGTGATCGTGCGAGCGACTGTCAAAAGCGGACGGGTAGTTAAAACCGAGGTGCTGTCCAAAGCCGATGTCGCAGCTGGGCAGCGGTACTTGGAGTCGCCTACGGTCGAGAACCTGAAGACGTGGCGCTTCGCCGCTGACGTAACCGGCACGTTCACGGTGAACTACACGTATGAAATCTCCGGCACGGAGATCGAGGAACCGACGAATGCCCAGGTTGAAATGCTCCCCTCTCTGGACGTGAAGATCACGGCCCGGCCAGTGAAGCCGACCTGTAGCGACTGTAGATTGGACTCCGTTCCCGGTTCCTCGCCGGGTGCAGCCATCAGCCATGAGGCGGGTCATGCTCAGGGAGCCATCAACCCTTAGAAGCCGTCCACAGGCGCGCCAGTGGGTTCTTGTCGGTCTCCGTGAAAAGCACGCTGCCTACGGCATCGGGTTGAGGGGTGACACGTCACCCCAGAATGGGTGCTGCACAGCAACCTTAGGTTGCTGTGCGGGAACTATCTGAAAACAAGCGGCTAATAGAAAATGGAGTGCCCGGCAAATTTTGTACCAGTGAGAAACATAAGAAACTGGCATGAGAGGAGCTTGAGATGGCACGCGGAAAGAGGTATCAGCCGGAGCAGGTGGTGAATCTGCTGCGACAGATTGAAGTGGCTGTGGCGAATGGGAAGACGACAGCACAGGCCTGCAAGGAAGCGGAGATCGTGGAGCAGACCTACTTCCGGTGGCGCAAGGAGTATGGGGGCCTGCGAGTGGACCAGGCGAAACGGTTGAAGGAGTTGGAGCAGGAGAACGCGAAGCTGAAGCGGTTGGTGGCTGAGTTGAGCCTGGACAAGCTGGTGTTGAAGGACATCGCTTCGGGAAACTTCTAAGCCCTGAACGACGGCGCAGTGCGGTCAGCCACGCTTGTGAGCGTGGCGTGAGCGAGCGGCATGCGTGCCTTCTGTTGGGGCAACCCAGGGGCACGCAACGCTACCGGCCGACACAACGTGAAGATGAAGATGCTCTGACTCAGGCCATCGTTACGTTGGTTAGCCAGTATGGCCGTTATGGATATCGCCGAATCACGGCACTGCTCCAGCGATCTGGCTGGCAGGTCGGCAAAGACCGAGTCGAGAGGATCTGGCGTCGCGAAGGGTTGAAGGTCCCCAAAAAGCAGAAGCCGAAAGGCCGGTTGTGGCTCAACGATGGTTCGTGTGTGCGGCTCAGACCGATGCACTCTAGCCATGTGTGGAGCTATGACTTCGTGAGTGCGCGAACCCACGATGGTCGCAGTGTGCGCATCCTCAACCTGATCGATGAATCCACGCGCGAGTGCCTGATGATCCGCGCTGGGCGTCGCTGGAGTTCGGCTAAGGTCATCGGAGCACTGGCTGACGTCATGGTGTGGAAGGGAGTGCCAGAGCACCTTCGTTCCGACAACGGTCCAGAGTTCGTCGCGAAGGACCTGCGCAAATGGCTCGCAGACACAGGAGCAAAGACGCTGTATATCGAACCTGGCTCTCCCTGGGAGAACGGCTACTGCGAATCGTTCAACTCGAAGCTGCGCGACGAGTTCCTGAACGGCGAACTCTTCTACTCGATGAAGGAACTTCGTGTGCTGGCAGAACGCTGGCGCGGCCACTACAACGCCGTCAGACCACACTCTTCGCTGGGATACAGGCCCCCGGCACCGGCAGCGTGGCTGACCTCAACCATGGGGCATGGAGAAGTGGAAACCACTTCGCGCTTCCCACTTCTCCACACCCCCGACGGCGGCTATCTGAACTCAGAGATAAACGCGCTACACTAACTCCTCACCGGTACAAAAGATCGGGCAATCCATCCCGCGAAGCCCAGGAGTTCTTCGAGAAGATTCTTTACGACGAGGAGCCGCTGTTTGTGAGCGACGAAGCGACGCTCTGGGGCGTGTGGATGTGGACGTGGACGGCGATCCTGCTGTCGTTCGTGTTCTTCGCCGGGGTGCTGACGCTGGCGTACGAGCAGAGTTGGACAGCCGCCGAGCGGCTGTATCTGTCGGACTACCTGAAGAGCGGGACGCAGGGCAAAGCGTCGGCGACGGCATCGAGCAAGTACACGTTGCTGGAGGCCGTGGTCGGCCAGGGCCAGCAGCGGCTTGTGCTGGACGACGAGATCGAGCAGGTGCCGCCGGATGCGGACGGCAGGCCGGGTTATCGTCTGACAGAGGAGGGCGTGAAGAACGGCATCTCCCGGCTGACGTGGGTGACGGGCGTCTTCAACGACCGTGGCCTGCATCGGGTGATGAGCGAGGCCGTGTACGCGGATCATGACGCGTGGGAGTTCCGATGCGGAAATCATCGAGTGAGCGAGCGCGGTGCTGCTCACCGGAAGGATCCGTGTGCATCATTTGGGGACGAAGCTCAACGAGCGGGGTTGGGGGCACTGGACGGACTGCTGGCGAAGCGCAGCCAGTCGCAGGGCGAGTTCATCCGTGGCCTGATCCTCGGGGGCCTCGATTCGAATCCTCATTTTGCATTCGAATCATGCAAATTATTGGAATAGGTGCGAGACCCTCTGAGGTTCTTTGAGGCGGCTGTCTTAATGAAACTAATTGCCTTACATTTCCCTGTTATTCCTTGTTCGCTCGTGACCACTTTACCGAATACGATCGCATAGCCATTGTGATTTTGCGCGGAAAGGTAAAGCCAAAACGCAAGATTGCCTGTAAATTTCCCTGTTTGCAGGTATGTCTTGCAGAGCATAGTTTGCACTGAACTGCATCCACCGCCAGTACCTTTCTCTGATGCGCGGTTAACCCTTCAACTCTAGCTGGATAGCACTTTACCTCCGTAATTTGATCATTTGCTGGATAAAGTTCTCTGCGGAGAAAAGTCTCTGCTGCGAATGCCCCCATTCATAATGGGCTTCTCCAGTTCGTGGGAGATCGCCTACAGACGCCGGAGCTATACCGCTGGAAATGTAGCCCGCTCCTTTGGTCGGTTCTGAAGCACGAAATCCAACGGCACAAAAGATCGGATACTCCAGCCGGCGAGTTGCTGCTTCTTCATTCACAGGTGAAGGGTCAGTTCATGGGGGGTGAACTGGTAGCCGATCCAGATCTGCACCGTGTGCAGTCCGGAAAGGTCGACTGATTCGCCATGGGGCTGGGTGGCGGGGAGACGCAGGTTCCAATCGCCGCCAGCGCCGCGTCCCCAGAACGGAAGCGCCTGCGGAGCGTCGATCGGATTGTCCTGCCCGAAGTGCACCGGATCGAGTACGAGTGGCGTGACCGGGGCTGGGACCGTGTAGGACTTCGCCTCGAGCGTCTGGACATCGGGGGTGCCGTTTGGGCCGATCTGCTCGTAGCGCGTGCCGTGCCACACGGCGCACGAGATGACGCCGCTGGGTGACGCAGCCCCTACGAGAGCTACGGCGACTCCGCGAATCTTAGTTTCCTTGCGGGCCTGCGAAATGGAGTTGACTTCGACGCGGAAGGGCATGACGCCAGTTGCATGCAACTGGGCGAGCAGAGGTCCATCGGCCTCAGCGGTGAAAGTGAGGCGCACAATGTCTGTCTGCACGCCGCGCTGGAGGTAATCGGCGTATGCCTTTTGTAGACCGATCGGCTGGAGGAGCGTATTCCATGCAGACTGGTAAGACTGCACGAGCGGGCCTTCTGTATTGGGCAGACCGTCCTGGTAGGCGCGGAGCACATCGGGATGCGCGGTGCCAGCGTTCAGCAGTGGGGTCAAGCGCGGAGGGGGAGGAACGGTGTAGATCTCAAACGACCGCTGTGCGAGGAACGCGAAGGTGAGCAGTGTGTCTACGTGAAGCAACGCCGCACTGATGGTCTGCTGACCGGCGTCTCGAATGGAATCGGTATTTATGGTTGCCGCGCTGCGAATATAGTCGAGGATGCCCTGCGCCCGATCTAAGTGCGCTTGAATCGCCTGCATCTTTTGGTCGTTCAGACCGACCTGGTTCTTCGCGATGAGCAACTGGTGGGTGAGATCGGCACCGCGCTTGACCAGGGCCACGGACTGCGCGTTTTCCGGAGTGGAACCGGAGGAAATTTTCTCCACCACCTTGACGAAGTTGACGATGGTTTTCCCGGCGGCAATCACTGCCTGCACGTCTTCGCCGACCTTCTTGTATGCCTTCTGCACATCATCGAGGTCCGGCTTGTCGCCTGCGAAGACCTGCTTGGCAATGCGGGGCGCCTCCTCTACCACGGTGGAGGTAAGGGTGAGTATCGCCGGCACCAACGCAACCAGGCTGGCTCCGCCCGTAGGGATAGCGGCGACAACACTGACCACGGCAGCACCAATTTCGGCGACCGTGCCCAGGACACCTCCGATGGTTATGCTCTGCGATTGCATGGCTGCCATAGCCTGCTGGATCTGGACGATGGTGTCGTCCAGCTGTTGCTGGATGTAAGTCACTTCATCAGCAGCGATTTTCTGATCGGTCTGAGAATAGCTGAGGTCCGAGGTGGCTGTGGCGATGGCGTCTTGCGCGCTCATCCGTTGCGCGACGAGCAGGGTTTTTATCGCGTCCAACTGCTGCGCGGAGAGGATTTGTACGATGCCTGCGTTGAAGAAGCTGGTAACGAGCGTGGTGACGGCGTTGTAGGTGTTGCTGTAGCGGCTAAAGTCAGGAACAACGTCGAGATAGCGTGGCTGGCCCAGGGCATTGCTGCCGGAAAGCAGCAGGTTACGCAGGCGCTTGGCCGCGACATTATCGCCTTGCAACTCGAGCGCAGCGTTGAATTCGCGGGCCGCCAGCGTGCCCTTGTCGGTCATGTCGTCATCGGGTTGGAATTGGCGGAAGTAGTATTCCCCGACGTTGATGCGAAAGGGTGCCCAGTAATTGCCGAAGTTGCGGTCCGGGTCAGAGTCGAGCAAGACCCGCATGCGGGCGAGATAGGTATTTGGGTCGAGCACCTGCACGTCAGAGGCGGGACTGACGCCGTTGGTGCCACTTGACCCATTTAGGGCAAAGTCAGGCCGCGGATCATCCGTGCCATCTTCGTTGGCGGGAATGTTTGTGCCGTTGCGGCCCCAGCGGCCACCGCGCCCTCCGCTAGAGCCGGGTGTGCTCCCGGCCACCAGAGAAGGAGATTGCAGAGACTGCGTGGACCACACGACGAGAGTGCCGCCGTTGGCACCGTTGCCACCCTTCCCGCCGTTGCCACCCTTACCGCCGCGCGTTCCTGGAAAGCCTTCCGCCGTTTCCCCAGACGCGTAAGTGACGTCAGGCGCGCCGTCGCCGCCGTTGCCCGCATTGCCACCATTGCCGCCCGAGGCGCTTGCCGACGCAGAAACGTTGATGCTGATACCCGTTCCGCTGTGGCACATCAGCGTCACACTTGTGCCTGCAGAACCACTGGAGCCATCACCTCCTGGGGTACCGTTCTTTCCGGCGGAGACAGGACGCCAGGACGGTCCGATCTTGCGAAGCGTGGCATTCGCTCCATCGATGCCGTTGCCGCCCGCGACAGGTGGAACGTGCGACTTAGCCACGCTGTTGCCTTTAAAGACACCGCCGCTGCCGTCGATACCACCGCCATTCCCGTTATAGGAGTCGGCTATGATGACGAGCGGCCGACCGTTCAGTTGAAGAGTGTAGCCTTGGGCATGTTGCACGACGCGGCCGAGTACGAAGACCGGTCCCGCCCCGTCGAAACTGTTATAGAACTGCTGGACTGTGTCGTCAATTGTTATGACATCACGAATTATGGGAAAGTCAGCCATGCATCACCTCGAGTTGGAGCAGCAGACCGGTTTTGCTCGGGTGACTGTCTCCCAGAGTTGGACCGATTGAGTTAGGGGACTACGCTTGATGGATCAACTCTACGGGGGCACGTAGGAGCGGTCTTGAGGCCCTCCTTAGGAAATTATCCTTTTCTTATTAGAGGGAACTAAGTGACTGCTAATTCGGTACTTGCGCTACCACGACTTGTCGAATCGGGCGCTTGATGAGGAACTGAATGCTCGTATGCGGCCTGGTCAAAAGGTAAGAAGTTACAAATACGCGAAACTTGAGGCGGGTCAGGGTACGGCGCATTGCACTCATACGAGATCCCTTTGCTTGGGCGGCTCCAGCGAAGATTGTGTTCACGGGAAAACCAAGCCGTTGCAAGCATCTCGCGATCAAGAAGGGCAGCGGCTTAGTAGTAATCTGGTCACGGACGGTGCCAGTCGTCATATTTTTTTACCGTAATACTCTTGTGAGATTTTCTTAGAACGCTCGTTGCGAGGGATCTAATTTGCTTTATCTGTTTGATGGGTTTGAACTTAGCGAAGAAGAGTTCTCGCTAAGCCGGCACGGTAAACGAATTCCGATCGAGCCACGCGCCCTCCGCGTTCTGTTGGTGCTGGTTGGTAGCCAAGGCAAGCTGCTGGACAAGAGGAATCTTCTCGAAGCCGTTTGGAAAGACACCTTCGTCGAGGAAACGACCCTCACGCGCTCCATCGCGGTGATCCGGAAGCATCTGGAGGATGACCCGCGCGCTCCAAGATATGTTGAGACTGTCCCTACCCGCGGTTACCGCTTTATAGCGTCGGTGGAAAGCCGACCGCTACATCAGTACGATCCGACGCCAGCGATCGCGGCTTCTGAGCACGCGCCTCTGCCCGCTGCGCCGGTGGGTTTGATTGAGCCATCGCTAGTCGTACTTTCCGCAACCCCAGGCGATGCTGCTTCCGGCTTGGCAGGTAAGAGCCGTGTCTGGCTGTATGGCATTGCGTTTCTTTTTGTCGCCACGATCGGTCTCATTCTCTCCCTGTGGCACGGGTTGCTTCGCGCTTCTTCGCTGAACACGAGAGATACCCTCGTTCTAGCTGACTTCAACAACAGCACCGACGATCCCGTATTTGACGGTGCGCTGAGGCAGGGCATGATGGTGCAGTTGGAACAGTCGCCTGTGTTGCGGCTGGCCAGCGAAGGCCAGATTCGGAAGACGCTTAAATTGATGGGCCTGCAGTCCGATGGGCCGCTCACTTCCGAAGTAAGCCGGGAGATCTGCCAGCGCATTGGCGGCGACGTGGTGCTGGATGGCTCGATCTCACGACTGGGAGATGAATACGTTCTGGGCTTGCGCGCAAGGCGATGTGGCACTGGCGAAGAATTGGACGCAGAGCAGATTCAGATCGCCCGAAAAGAGGCCGCGCTGGGTGCGCTGAGCGAAATCGCTACCCGATTTCGCACCCGAATTGGCGAAGCCCATACCACGATCAAAGATTTAGACACGCCGCTGGCCGAGGCAACGACCTATTCGCTGGATGCCCTCAAGGCATATAGTCAGGCGACAAGGACCTTCAGCACCAAGGGTAGCAGCGCCGCCGTGCCTTTGTTCCAGCACGCCACAGAACTGGACCCCAAGTTTGCAATGGCGCATGTCTGGCTTGGACGTATGTATGCGGATCTTGGACATGAAGCGTCCGCCATCAAGAGCACCGAAACTGCTTATACTCTTCGAGATCGGACGAGTGACCGGGAGCGTTTCTCGATTGAAGTTTCGTATAACCTGTTGGTCTCCGGCAACCTGGAGAAGGCCAAGGCCTCATGCGAGGCGTGGATCCTGATGTATCCGCGGGACGTTTATCCTCGCACGTTTCTTTCGGGCCTTGTCTATCCCGCTTTCGGCCAATACGAAAAGGCACTCGAAGAAGCGGAGAGTGCCATTGGGATTGACCCGGATTTCGTTGTTGGATACCGGAACGCAGCCTTGAATCTGATCGCGATGGACCGTTTGCCCGAGGCAGAAAAGGTTCTGCAGCAGGCGTCGCAGCGGAAGTTATTTCTCCCAAGCTTCATCACGGATTCGTATCGCATGGCCTTTCTCAAGGGAGATCGAAACGGTATGAAACGCGCTGCCGATGCCGCACCGACGAATCCGTGGCTGCTGAACTATCAGGCTGCAACACTCGCGCAAGCAGGGCAGATGGTTCAGGCGCGGGCACTGCAGGACCAGGCGGTGCGTCTGAGCGAGCACGGGCAAAAGCAGGATCTGGAAGCTCAGTTGCTGGTCACCGCGTCCTTTACCGAACTTTTTTATGGCTATCCGGACGATGCCGCGAAGCAGGTCCGCAGTGCTCTTCGGCTTTCAGCGGCAAAGAATGTCGAGTATGCCGCAGCACTGGTACTGGCTATGACAGCAAACTCTGAGGAGGCATCCAAACTGGTGAACGATCTGCTGCAACGGTTTCCGGACGACACACTCGTGCGTTACAACTACGTGCCGACAATCCGGGCGGCCCTGGCGCTGACGAATAAGCAACCGCAGCAGGCGGTCGACCTCCTCCGAGACACAGTTCAATTCGAGTTGAGCCAACCGCTGTACCCGAGTTATCTGCGCGGCCAGGCATATCTTGCAATGGGTCAGGCGTCGCAAGCTTCGGCGGAATTCAAGAAGATCGTCGACCGCCCTGGGCTGGTATTGAATGACCCTCTCCTGAACGTCGCCCAGATCAATTTGGCCGGGGCCTACGCGGCGAAGGGCGATAAAGATAGTGCCAAGGTAGCTTACGACGCTGTCCTACAGCGTTGGACCAACGCAGACTCCGGGCTACAGATCATGCAACAGACAAAAAAGGAACGCGCCAAACTTTAGACTTTAGAAGGTGCGGTGCGGAATCGGACCCTCTCAGGCAGTCCATGGGTAACTTGCGCTACAGAGTGCGAGCGCACAGGTAGCTGCTATCTGCTTGCATTCAAAGTCCTAAGCTCCCAAATAAAAACCTCATAAGAACCTAAGAAGCAAAATCGAAAAAACAGGGCAGTGTAGAGCTACTCCCCCGGTACGGAAAGCGATTCGTCCAAGACGCGTTGGTCTGTCGATTTCGATTTTTCGGCATGCGTGGATGCGTGTATCCGTCACCGGGATTGATGTCTCATTCAAGGAGATCGACCGTTGAAGCCCTGCTACTGTGGTGCTCGTTCGCTGTTCCTGCTGCTTACCTTAATTCTGCCTCTTCAAGTCGCTCTGGCTCAACGCGGTCCGCAACGGTTCCGCGCCAGTGATCCGGGACCTCGGCCAAATCCGAAGAGTTCTATTCCCGCTGCCGTGCCTGAGCTCAACGCCAATGAGATTGCCCTCTTCACGGAGAGCCTGCTCCGCGTATCGGAACTTGAGGGCACCTGCGACACCTGCGTGCAACAACCGCAAGGCGTATTGCCCATTGATCCTGATCCGTCCAACCCTTTCTCGCCGAAGAAGCTGGTCAATTCCGCCGGCATGGGGCCGGTATTTAATGCTGACCAGTGCTTCACATGCCACATGCAGCCGACCATCGGTGGAAGCGCCCGCAGGGACAACGCAGCGTACGAGGTCGCACAGAGAATGGGTGCGACCAATAACGTGCCAAGTTTCGAGGAACGTAACGGGGCTTTCCGAGAGGTGCGTTTCAAGTTCGATAAGTACGGTTCGCGCGACGGCGGTGTGCATAGCCTGTTTACCGTTGCCGGTCGATCTGACGTTCCCGCCTCCTGTCGCTTGGAGCAACCCGACTTCGAGAAGGAACTAAGGCAACGCAATCTGGCGTTTCGCATTCCCCTGCAGCTCTTTGGACTGGGACTGATCGAATCCATTCAGGACTCCACCATCCGGGAGAACATGCGTGCTGATCGCTATGAGAAGCAGTCGCTGGGGATTGAGGGACGTCCGAATATCAATCCAAATACTGGAACGATCAGCCGGTTCGGCTGGAAGGCTCAGAATGCGTCACTGACCGTTTTTGCCGGGGAGGCCTATAACGTCGAGATGGGCATCAGCAACGACTTGTTCCCCATTAGCCGTAACGAAAACCCTGACTGCAACAAGGCTTATGAACCGTTCGACGTGCCGCGTACCGACGACATCTCCTACAACAATCCGTTGAAAATCATGCCGGCCTGGCTGATGTTTACCGAGTTCATGCGGTTTGTGGATGCACCGCAGCCAGCACCGATGTCTTCGTCTGCGTCACGGGGCCAGCATCTCTTTAAAGAAGTTGGATGTGCGCTCTGCCATACTCCGTCCATGAAAACACCTGGCACTGCCAATCCCAGCAGTCAGTGGGATGAGGTAGGGGCGCATACTGTAGCGCTTCGTGGGCAGACGGTGAACCTCTACTCAGACCTGCTGATTCATCATATGGGCGCAACGCTCGCAGACAATATTGTGCAGGGAAATGCAGGGCCGGACGAATTCCGAACGACACCGCTGTGGGGTGTAGGCCAACGGATCTATTTCCTGCATGACGGCCGTACTTCGGACTTGATGACCGTCATCCAGGACCACTTTTCGTTCCCCGGTTTTGACGGCGGCGATAATCCTGCGAGAGATCGCGATTCGGGAAAGTATGGCTTCTCTGAGGCCAATGGAACGGTCGGCCGTTTCAATCGCCTGTCGGAGTCGGACAAGCAAGCGATTCTCGAATTCTTGAGGACGCTGTAGCACTCCGTATCTGGAGAAATGAACATGACCAAGCTACAAACATCTAGCATCCTTTGCTGTCTTCTGATTCCCTCTTACATCCGGGGCGTGGAACCTGCCCCGGACCTATTTCTCGGAACCTGGGTATTGGAGCCGAAGGCGTCCCACTATCCTGGCAATAGCTGTCCGAAGCAGATGACAATTGAAATGACTCGCGAAACGCGCGGTGTTCATTACCACTCTCACACGCAACCGAGCACCGGCGATGCTTTCGATGTGGACTACATCGCCAACTACAACGGCAAGCCCGTGATGGTGACTGGCAGCAAAGGCATACTGCTTCCCGTCAGTCTCGAACGGAAAGGAATCACCATCATTGCAACCTACCGAAGTGCATTCCAGGTGATGGCTACCAGCCAGCGAGTCCTCTCCGCAGACAACAACACCATGACGATCACGACGGTGTCCTATGTTCCGATGGGCACGGCCGTGACGAATGTCGGCGTTTACAGGAGGGCACCATCTTCGTCGTCCCCGCTGCAGGCGTTGCCAAAGCAACTGCCAGCCTTCTGAGAATGAAGTACATGTCTACCGTGTGGATTTTGTGAGGAAGCGGCGGCCCAGCCATTCGCGGACTGGCTCGTCGTAGAGTTTGAGGCAGGCGAAGGCAATGAGCAAAGCTGTGATCAGCAGGAATGCGCCTTCGATCGCTCCGGTTGCGGGCGGGACTTTTTTCTGGATGACGTACGCGGTGTAGACGTAGATGAGCGGGTAGTGAGTGATGTAGAGGGGGTAGGAGATGTCTCCGAGGAGCTTGCAGAGACGGTTCGCGCCTGCTCCGACGAGGGTGCCGCCTGCGCCCATGGCTACGATGATGGGGAAGAGGACGATGATGCAGAAGGACTCGTAGAGGCCGTTTGCCCAGAGGTATTGTGGGCCTCCGATGCGTGGGAAGGCGAGCGATAGGACGATCAGGAGGCTGCAGAGGGCGAAGGCTCCCTTGACGTGAATGCGCATACCCAGGCGCATGAGCAGCATGCCTCCGAAGAAAGGGAAGAGAAGGCGGGCGAAGCCGATGTGGAGCTGCGCTCTGTCGACGGCCCAGCCTCCGATGACGTCTCCGCGTGGGCCGAAGAGCAGGTACTGCATGAGGAAGAGGGCGGACAGGAAGACGAAGATGCCGAGGAGCTTGTTCGAGAGCTTGCGGAGGCCGAGGGCATAGGCGATATTGGCGATGTACTCGAAGAAGAGGGACCAGGCGGGGCCGTCGAGGGGGTGCATCTCATCCCAGCCACGGATGTCCATGGACTTAAGCAAGGGGAGCATGGTGAAGCCGACCAGCATGACGAGGAGCATCTTCCAGACGGGCGTGGTGGCGACGAGCGGGAAGACGGTGCCTGCCTGGAGGTAGAAGAGCGCGGCTCCGATCATGGTGCCGATGATGACCATGGGTTGGAGGCGGATGAGGCGGCGCTTGTAGAAGTCCCACTGGGTCATCTTGCCCCAGCGGTCGTCGTAGGCGTAGGCGACGACGAAGCCGGAGAGAAGGAAGAAGAAGTCGACGGCGAGGTAGCCGTGGTTGAGATGCTGCTTGAAGACGCTCCCTTCGGCGTAGGCCTCGAAGGTGTGGAAGATGACGACTGTAATGGCGGCTACGCCGCGCAGGCCGTCGAGGATCTTGTAGTGGCTCTTGGCTGGGAGAGCGGGGGAAGTCGTATTCATGAGCTGGCATCCATAGTACATAGGCTCGGGTTCGCTATGGAATGGCGTTGCTATTGGGCGGTAACTGAAAGCAGGCGGCGTCCAGCTTCTCGCCCAGCTTTACGTCCAGCTTCGTGCCCGGCTGCGCCCAAACCGTCACGAGTGACGGAGTGTAGGCGAGGCCTATATTTTGTCTACCTAATGTCAATCACGCACCTCAGCCCTGGGACAACTTGCGATGCATCAGGAAGCCGGCGATGAGAAAGTAGACTCCGCCAAAGATCGCGTAGCCTCCGAGGTCTTTAATGTGTGTCTTGTCGTGGAGCCCGCCCAGAATGAAGGCCACCCCTGCTGCCGCGGACTGCAGGCCGCTCAGGATCATTGCCCACTGCCCGCCCAGCTGTTTTCTGCGAGAGATGCCGACGGCAAGTTGCGCAAGTCCGGCGGCGAATGCCCAGGCACCGAAGGTGACGACGGCCTGCTGAGGAGACTTGAAGGCGGTGAGGGCTATTCCGATCACTGCGAGAGATCCCAGGACCACGTTGATGTATTGTGCGGTGGGTGGGCCGGAGCGGGCGGAAGATCTCAGGTCATACACGGTGCAGGCGACATCCCAGAGCGGATAGAGGATCAGGAGACCAGCGGCTAATGCGGGATTGCTGGCTGCCGTTGCGATGACGATGCCAGCCCAGAGTAGTTGGACGGCGGTGCGAGTGAAGTAGAGGTTGCGTAACGAATGCGCTTGTAGTTGTTCGATGGGTGCGGTGCTGGACATGTGAACTCCTTTGACTATCTTCTAGTTGGTAGGTTGAATGGGTAGACGAAAGCCTAGCCAATTTTGCCGGTTAGGATTTACGCGTGGAGATACGTTGTAATGCACTGGTGGTAACGGTCTGGAACACATCGCAGCTTCCGAGAGCTCGGGCGGATAGCATTGCGCCGTGGACGGTCGCCATGAAGGTTTGTGCCTCGTCTTCAGGGGTTCCTTGGAGTTTCAACGTCCGCTTGCTGATACCTTCTTCAAGCGTCCCTCGAATCCATCCACTCAACTCCAGAAAGTGTTGCTGGACCTCGAAGCGAACTTCCTCGGGAAGGCTGGGCAGTTCGGCTGCCAGCAACGCGGCTATGCAGAATGGCTGACTCTTGTCTCGAATGCAGCCCTCCCAGTGCTGGACATAGGCATGGAGTCGGGCCAGGGGGGCGTCAATCGTTTGCGTCAAGAACTGTGTCCCCTGCAGCAACCCCTCTCGATGAGCTTTGAGGACGGCGACAACCAGGCTCGCTTTCGTCGGGAAGTGATAATGAATACTGGCCTTCCGAATCTGGACCGCTTCAGCGATATCGGCGTAGCTGAATGCCGAATAACCGAGATCAGTGATCAGGGTCTTGGCCGTTTGGAGGATGCGATCTGCGGTTTCACCTTGCATGCTTATAAGACTACCTACTAGTAGGACGCGATGCAAAGAATTTTGATCGAGAAGCTATCTCCTCGCAGAATCCTGACTAACGCGCATCTCGTCAGCGACGTCGCTGACGAGATGACGAGTTGTGAGGAATTGGAGACTACAATCATGTCCGATCCGGCGCAGGAGTGGCGTCACCTCGACTTGAGGACTAAAAATCTAATCCCGAGGCAAATGATTGATGCCGAGACCACTCTGCGCCATGTGAATGCTTCTCCGAGAAAGAGAACCCCAAGGACTATTGCCCAAAGAACACTCGTTTCCCGCAGTGCGGAGACGACCCCGACGTCAACGTAGTGCGTGGCCCATAAGACGAGCGTGTAGGCAGCCAGTGAGAATACACCGGCTCCTACGGCACGCGGCAGATTCTCAGTTTTGACTATCTGGACGGGGATCCGCAGCAAAAGCAGCACAACAGGCATAAGGAGATAACTGGCGAAGACCCACGCCGTGTAGGTGAGGGTGTTCTGGGAGCGCTGTATGCCCATGCCGTCTGTCACGGTGTAGGCGGCGATTACTGCTCCGGTAGCGAGGGCCGAGAGGGTGGCTCGTGTGCTGGCCCTCTCTTTCCCGGTGGAGAGAAATACGATACCGGCGGAGATCATCGCAACGCCGCTGATGGCGGGGACATTGGGCCTTTGATGCATGAGGACGAAGGCGCCAAAGGTGACCAGCAGAGGCGAGATGCCACGAGCGATGGGATAGGCGCTGCTGAAATCACTGATGCGATAGTTCTGTAGCAGGAGGAGGTTGTACACGACGTGGAGGACCGCGGACAATGCGATGCACGCCCAAGATGATCCAACTGGCAAAGGGACGAACGGAAGACACATCAAAGCCAGCACGCCCATTGAGGTGGACATGTTCGCCATGAACTGCGAGCGGTCGCTGCTGCCCTTGAGCTGGGCGTTCCAGGTGGCGTGGAGGATAGCGGAAAGAAGAACCAGAATGACTGAATGCCGGTGCATGAAGCTGACCTCGGGACTGGGTATAAGGCGAACCTACGGCCTTACAACCACCCCCTCTAGCCTTTTATGCTTCGGGTGCCAGCCGCTTGCGGCTGCTGTAGCGCTCGGTCCGGCCCGTTGGGTACGGCGGAACCCTAGCCACCTCAGGTTAGTAAATACATCGTAGAGACGCGGCGTCAGCTTCGCAAACGGATCTTACGTAAAGCGAAGTCTTCCGCCCGCTTTCACCTCGTCGTGCTGAATCGCGCCACCGAGCAACGGTCTGCCGTTGATTGAGGTATGCACTGTGCTCCCGCCTTTGTATGCATTTTCTATGACGAGTATTTTTCCGTTCGGCAGATGCACTTTGGCTCGCGGGAAGAGCGGCGCTCCGAGAATGTACTCCGGCTTGCCTGGGCAAAGCGGGTAGAAGCCGAGCGAACTGAGGATGTACCAGGCAGCCATGGATCCGGTGTCCTCATCGCCCGCAAAGATATCCGGGGTATACAGTTCGTCCATCACACGCTTCGTCCAGTAGGCGGTTCGATCCTGTCGGCCTGCTGCGGTAAAAATATACAGGATGTGATGCGAGGGCTGATTGCTGTGCGCATACTGGCCAAAATTTAGGGCGGCCATCTCCGACATCTCGTGAATTTCGCTGCCGTAGGCTCCAACTTCAAAGTCGGGAAATATCGTGAGCATCTTCTCGAGTTCAGCTACGACTTTTTCATTGCCACCCATTGCTTCAATCAACGCCGGCATGGCATGCGGCGCGTCGAAGCGATGCTGATAGGCGGCGCCTTCGACATACGGATCCCCCCAGCGGATGGGACTGAAGGGTTCGAGGAAGCTTCCATCCGATTTTTTACCACGGAAAAAACCCGTCTTCGGATCGAAGATGTTGCGCCAGTTTTCGGAACGCTTCATAAATGTTGCGTAGTCGTCTGACTTGCCGAGCGCCTTCGCAACCTGAGCGATGCAGAAGTCGCCGTAGGCAGCATCGACTGTCTCCGCGGCTGACTGTTCGACCTTATCCGCGGGGTCATAGTTGAATTTGAGATACTCCTGGATCCCGCGACGACCATAGCCTGCATCCGCGTTGCCAGGCTGTGTCGCGTGCTTCTTCAGCCCATCATAGGCCGCAGCCATATCGAAGCCCTTGATACCTTTTGCGGCTGCTTCACCGAAGAGTGAATCGATCAGACTACCTGTCATACATGCGCGATATCCCGGGCACGGAAACTGTGGAAGCCATCCGCCTTCCTGATAGGCATTGACCCACGCCTGTAGAATTTCTCCGAGGCGATCGGGGAAGAGAATCGTCATCATCGGATACCAGGCTCGATAGACGTCCCAGTAACCGTGGTCCGCATACATCACACCTGGCATGACCTTGCCGTTGTAGGGGCTGCGGTGCTGCGTCGCACCGCTGGCGTCCGGCTCATGCCATATGCGCGGGAACAACAGGGTGCGATACAGGCAGGAGTAAAATGTGCGCTGTTGCTCCTCCGTTGCGCCTTCGATCTCGATGCACTTCAAGTGCTTATTCCACACCTGCTCTCCCTCCGCGCGCAGCGTGTCGTGGGACCTGGCGCCGAGCTCGAGTTGCAGGTTACGCTCTGCCCGCTCGAAGGAGATGAACGAGGTTGCGATACGTACGTCCACGGAGCGAACACTCTCTGCAAAGCGCAGATGCGTTGAGCGATGGGTCTTCTGGTCTTTGTGCTCAATCGCTGTCCATGGTTCGGAGAACTGCAAGACGTAGAAGCAGGCGAAGTCATTCGGTACGCCGCCGGAGTTCGCTGTGGAGCGAAAGTGAATTGTGCGCCGCGCAGCATCGAACTCGGGCATGGGAGGCTCTTCGCCGGGCACATCGAAGATGAAGCCAGGTGTCTGCTCCTTGGTATAAATCGCGTGAATCAAAGCACCGCGTTCGGTTGGCACCAGTTCAGCATCGATGCCGTAGCGAAGCAGCTTCATCGCCATCGTGTGGGGAGAGAGGAGCGAATCCTCCGGGCGGTACGAGGTGGCGCGCGGACCATAGTCCAGGTTCGGCGTACCGCATACAGGCAGGAACGTTGCATGGCCGTAGTCACCGAGCCACGGACTCAACTGGTGCGTGGAGCGAAAGCCCTGGATGCGGCGCTGCCCGGGTTGAAACATCCACGGCGTGTTCGGCGTTGTCTGCAGCGTCCAGTGCGCCATGCCAAACGGACGCGCTGCAATCGGCAAGGTGTTTCCGCGCGAGAAAGAAGGCGTGGAGTCCGTTCCCTGCAGAATGTTTACGAGCGTGACAGGGCTCGCCAGCCGCGCGCCTTTGGTCGATGCATGCTGCGCGACTGTAGGCGCTTGCGCTTCCGAGCTTATCCCAGATGGTGCGATCGCTGCCGCAGCGGCGAAGCCTGTGGACTTAAGAAAAGAACGGCGGCTGGGCTCCAACGGATTCTTTGACTCGGTCATTACGCTGCTTCTCCGATGCTTCAGCAAGATGCCTCGAATTGTACGCGCAGTAGTCAGTCGTCATCAGTCCATTGTTCATCTGGGTACGATGCGAGTCATAAGCCGGGATGACGTTATCCCGGCTTAGAGGTTACTTGTCCATATACTCCAGCATCGGCGCGAGCAGGTAGGCTACAAAGAAGCCTCCACTCCAGATGAGGGCCGAGCTCCAAAGAACGACCCTACTTAGCTTGCTGACTTCACCGCAGGTTGTTGGATCGTCCGCGGCACAAACCTCGCCGCGCTGAAGACGTGGCGCTACGACGTATGTCATCACAAAGCTCGCAGCGATGAGTATTCCTGCGACGCTGAAGGTCCATATCTTGTGACGCGACAAGCTCACAAGCCACGGCGCGGCAGAGAGCAGCGAAGCAACTGCTGTGCCCATTCCGAGCAGGACCAGAACGGACGGCAGAGCACAGCAGATGAGTGTGCTGAACGAACTGAACAGGGAGAAGTAGTTGAGCAGGGCCGCTCGTCTGGCTCTCTGTTCGGGCGCGAGGGAAAGAGGTGTCGAATTCATCGGACCTCCGTGATCGTCTTGTATCGCAGTGTGTCGGAGACCTTTCCTTTGGGCGCTTGTGGAATTACTCCACTGATCGTCACCGTTTTGCCGAGCAACGAGACGATATCGAGACTGCCAACCATTGGCGACAGGGCATAACGATCCGAGGTTCCAGAGACTTCGAGAACCGGGGCGTTCGCCGTACCTGCCAGTCTTCCCCTGACGATGACCTCAGCATCTTTGTGAGTGAATCCATTCTTCTCTACAGCCTGGTTGAATTGCTTCATCGAGGCGCGGTTTCCGGGAGCGAGCTTGATGGTGACGAGGCCGGTGTTAAGCTCCACCTCGACCGTGTTCACACCCTCGATTCCTTTCATAGAAACGTGAATCGCATGGGCACAGGGGGCGCAGTCCATCCCGAAGACTGTAAGGTTGACCTGCTCATACTCTGCATGGGCGGCGAGTGGGAGCAATACGAAGAATGCTGTTGCAATCATCTTTTTCATGACGCTTCCTTTCAATGGGAGCTGGTGTGTGAGGAATATTTGAGATAGCTGAAGTTGATGGCGAAGCGAAGATGCTCACGGCCGTAGATCGATTCCGAAGCGTCGCGGAAGACAGGTGCCTGCACGCCACCAGAGATAGCGATGTTCTTGAAGATCGCGAGAACGGAGGGCCCCAGCCAGAGGGTTGTCGTACTGCTGTTCTGTAGGATCATGCCACTCTTCAGAACGCTGCCGGTATGCTCTCCGGTCAGCTCTGCAAAGCCTCGATAGTCCCACTGGTTGTATCCGCGACGCAGTTTGGCTGGACGATATCCATAGACTCCGCTCCATGAGAGGGTGTCGGGACGGCGATCATCCGACGCTTCTGCAAACCTCGTATAGCCGCCACCAATCCACAGATACTTGCTTCTTGAAGCGAGCCCGGCTGCCAGACTTCCGGCGATTCCTGGAGCGCGATGGAGGCTGCCGAGTACACCGGAATCCCGCTGCGGACCAGGAACGACAACGCCAAGCGACGCGGTCGATTCGATTCGTTTTCCGACACTGGTGACCGAATGGAGAAAACGCCACGAGGCTCCCGCCGTCCACTCGCTTCCGGACACAATGCGGCTCTCCTGCAGTGATCCGCTGCCAAAGGTGGCCGGTAGAAAAGCGTTGACCGTTATGTGCGGAGTAAGACCGTATCCGATGCTCGAACCGGTCGAAAGCTGTGCCCCGTTGGAGCCGCTTCGACCAAAGATGCCGGTATCGAAGCTGAGCTCCCGCTGCGAGTTGACGGGGGTTGCATAACTGAAGACAGGACCGTGGTCAGCGGCCAGGGCGATGCCTGGCAGTGCAAACGCACAGGCAAGGGCGATAAGGGACTTCATAGATGCTCCTTTGTTTGAACCAAATGAGGCGCAGGCACACGTGAGGTGTGCAGGTCATCGGATCAAAGGAGCGAATCAGATTCGGAGGACGGTTATTTGTGCGATGAGCAGCCCAGGCGGCGAGTGCGCATCGGCTATCTCAAGAATGGAGGGCGGAACATTTTGGAGCTCAAAGATAAACGGCTGAAGCCAATCAACCACCGAAAAGTGAAGATCGATCATCGGCGCGGAGGCTGCAAGTTGAGGGTACTCGTCAGTCCGAACCTCGGTCCGGCAGCAGCCCATCTTCTCCATGCCGTCGCATTTGCCGTGCATGGAGCGGCAACACGCGCTCTCATCACGGCTCATCGCGCCATCAGTCATGCAGGCCAGTAAAGGCGCTGCTGTCAAGAGCAGGATGAAAATCGCGACAATAGTGGCTACGCGGCGCATGTTCGTCTCAGTATATGCTTCTTCGGCAGGGACAATATTGGGCCGCCGATAGCCCAGCTCGGGAAAGACTCGATTGGGGTGATGAGCGCCACGCCGTTGCCTTGCGGGCAAGAACTATGGCGGCCGGCTACGGTAGCTGGAACTCCATGATGGCTACTGCGGCCATTGGTATTGGTTCGCCCAACGACATGTAGGGACGATAACGCCAGCGCTGCACTGCGTCCAGTGCGGCATCACGCAGCAGCGGCGGCCCGCTGATGACGCGGACCGAAGCTACGCTGCCGTTACGGTCGACCTCGGCCCTTACCTTGACTTCTCCCTGTACGTGCGAGGCGGAAGCCGCCGCGGGATAGGCCGGCAACGGGCTGTACATAATGTTTGCCGCCATGGTTCCCAACGAGGTAAGACGGACGGTGCCTTCACGAGCCGCGTCGGCACTTGGGGTGCGGCTGTTCCCCAGGGTGGTGGGAACATCTGGCGAACGCACCTCAGAGACAAGATTCGCCGCCCCATCTTCTGAGACTGCAGAGGACGATGCAGGAGGTCGCCTATGCAGGAGAATGGGGGGCTTTGAGGTCCTGGCTGCAGGACTGTCGCGTCCCTGCTCCGAAGGGTCCAGGGGAGTGGATGCTGTCCCTAAACGTACGCTCGATGTGGCATCAGCAGCAGGCGCTTTCATAGTCGGAGCGAAGACTGGGTCGTGTGTGGCGGCCGCAATAGCCTGCGGCGGAATCTCTGCGGAACGCGGAGGGACGGAGGAAGCAGCCGTCGGTGTTTGGTGCGAGGCTTGCGTAGTTGGACTGAGCGGCGTGACTCGCGAGTTCTTTGGTGCGCTCGGAGAGTGCAAGTCTCCCGTAGCGACTGCCTTACTGGGGCCGACTGTGGACGGACTGACACGTTTCTCCGGTACCGAAGCGGACAACACACCTCCGGCCGCAGCTGGAGTGACCGATGCTGAAGTATTGCCGACATCCGCAGCTGGCCGGGGCTTCAGCCGCAAACCGATGAGCAAAGCTGCTATTACGCATACAGCAGCGATCACCCATTGAATACGCCTGCGACTGCCGCCAATTTCCTTCGGCACTTTCAGGAAGTTCAAATCTTTTTGCAAAAGTTGTACGGGCTTACCGAAGGCCACTTGCCCGTCGTTGGCCGCCGATTGGAATGGCCCGGTCGAAAGATCGGCTGCGGGTTCCGCAGTCCAACGTATGGAAGCCGCGCCCCTATCGTCCGGCACCCTATCGTCCGGCACTATATCGAGGGAGCGGCGCGCTTCCATCAGGAAGCGGAGCAGGTTGTGAGCATCGTCTTCATTTGCCGCGGCGGCAAAGCTTTTGCCAGCGGCGGCTATGGCAACCATGCCCAGCAGGTCGGAGTAGCTGATCTGCCGGTTGTATCGGTCTATCACTTCCCAAACATGCGAGATCAGATCGCGGCGGAAAGCTGGGTCACGCGGCAGACGCACGACGATCCCGCCAAGGGTCTCGGTGGTCCCCACGGCACAGTCAGCCTTTACCAGAAAATCTCTCAGCTCCGTGATTTCTTTCGTGTAGCGGACGGACACATCTTTGAGTGGCAGAGGTTGCAACATGTAAAAGACACACCCCTTCCTGACCGCGTGCAAAGCACAGCCACAGTAAGGATAGACGCGAAAAACCGCCAGATGTTGCCCCGTGCGATCTCGCATCGCAGGTCCGGAATAAGTTTGACCTGAACTCCTTCCAGCATTTCACTGCTTTTGGTCTGTCATTAACTCTTGCAACAGGTTGATAACAAACAAGCGCCATTCAGGTTGGAGTGCAGCGTGACAGGAATGTGGAAGTTCAGGCAACCTTTGATGATCTATACTGATCGTATCGCCTCCGTGGCCTCGACCTGTGTGCTGATGTACCCTTCCCCAGCCCCCCTCCCAGGTTTGTTTTACTCCTGCTAAAAAACTGCTTGCTGATGGTTAGGCATCAGTGATCCCCACTATCTCCCTTGAAGAGGTTGCATCTCTATGCGCATTGCATCAGTCGGCACGGCATTTCCAGCTCATCGCTATCCTCAAACCGTTATCACCGAAGCTCTCAAAGAACGTATGCAGGACAAGTTAGCCAGCCCAGGCGTTATGGACCGCCTTCACTCCAACTGTGGGGTCGATTTCCGTCACATCATGTTTCCCCTTGATACCCTGGGGAGTCTTTCTGGTTTCGGGGAGCACAACGATCTGTGGATCAAAGGCGCTCTTGAACTCGGTCAAGAGGCAATTCACAAAGCGCTGGATCGCGTCGGGCTTACTCCGTCTGACATCTCTGCCATTTTCTTTACGTCTGTCACTGGCATTGCATGTCCCAGCATTGATGCACGGCTGGTAAACCTGATGGGATTCCCGAAAGATATCAAGAGGACTCCCATATTTGGACTTGGTTGCGTCGCTGGAGCCGCAGGTATCGCTCGTGCGGCAGATTATGTTCGTGCTTTCCCGAAACAATATGCTCTTCTACTTTCTGTTGAGCTGTGTTCGCTAACCTGGCAGGCGGATGACGTTTCCATGGCCAACCTTGTCGCGTGCGGACTGTTTGGTGACGGGGCAGCGGCAGTTGTGATCGCTGGGGAAGAAACCAAGCTTGCTCAAAAGCCGACGAGCATCGAGGATCCGTGCCCACGCGTTCTTGCCACCCGATCTACGTTCTACGCCGATACAGAACACCTTATGGGTTGGAACATAGACCACAGCGGATTTAATATTGTTCTCTCAGCAGATGTTCCTGAACTTGTCAGCACTGAACTCCGAGGTACAGTAGAAGGTTTTCTCGATGACCAGAACCTTAGCATGGGCCAAATTTGCAGCTATATTTTCCATAGCGGTGGGCCAAAAGTCCTTAAAGCGATGGAGAGCAGCCTCGGATTGCCCCCCAACGCTTTAGCCGCTTCCTGGAAAAGCCTCAGCCAGCGCGGAAATCTCTCATCCGCTTCGGTTCTGACGGTGATGCAGGATTTCCTGCAAAATCGCCCTGGTAGCCCTGGCTGCTACAGCATGATTGGGGCGATGGGACCAGCCTTCTGTTCAGAGTTGCTCCTGATTCAGTGGTGAAGAAAATTCAGTGGTGAAGAAACAAAAAAATAGACGGGAGCCGTTATGGCTCCCGTCTCAATGCGCAGGCTCTTGCTTCACAAAACGAATTAGAGCTTGAACTTACGACGTGCAATTCCAACTGCTCCGAGCAAGCCGGTGCCAAAGAGCGCGAGCGAAGCTGGCTCCGGTACTGGTGCGGGGATAGCTGAACTGGACGCGGAGAACGTCGTGACGGAGGTCCCTACCGGCTGTCCTGTTACATACTGCGAGGTGAACAGGAAAGTCCCAGGGGTGGCATCGTAATTCACAGCGCCGGTACCATTAAACAGCCCATTCCCTGTGACGAGGAGGCAGGTGCTGCCAATGCTGCATCCCGACGTTCCATTCGTAACGTAGGCGGCGATATAGCTGGTCAAATTGAATCCAAAAGTTTCGCCATTTTCCGTGGTCGAGAACAAAATGATACCCGGAGGGGCTGTTTGTGATCCCGTGCTGTAGGGAAGCGCGCCGGTCAAAAAGCTAATCGGATTCCCGGCTGTCAGATAGGTGGCGAAGGTGCCACCCACGCTTCCTCCGACGACTGCTGTACCGGGTGTGAAGGTAATGGTTGAGCTAGTGAAGGAATCGGTTCCTCCGGCGGCGGAAAAAAAGCCACTGATGGAATCGGCATGAGCAGCACTGCTGCCAATGGCTAGGGCACCGAGCAAAACGATCTGTTTGAGCATGTGAGTCTCCGGAAAAACAATTTGACCAACAAGGGGACGTTTCCTCAAGTTGACAGATTGCATTTGGAGTGCCATTCCAAGAGTATTCGAAAACAGAATTACTTCAATCGAATAAACACGGAGGCAAATCGCGAAAAGTAGTCTGGCGAAATGTAAGCAATTTTTTGCAGGCAAGTGGGAAATAAATTGCAGTCGCAAGAAAACTGATTGAAGAGCGCAGTCCGGTCAGAGTAGCCCCTCGCGACCAGGGAGGATTTTGTTCAAGCCAACTTCAGAGGTTTTCGGGAATGACAAGGATAAGGGCTTCCAAACGGCGAACACTTTTTATGCCGTTCCTGAGCCGACACTTTCAATTCGTTCAGCTGCTTTTTCGTGAGCCTCCTACCCCCATAATCGGGAGATAATGCGGCAGCTTCCAATGCCGCTACGCTCAAAGACAAAGCCTCCAAACGATATGCAATGTGCTTCAAAACTTCTTTCATCGGTCACCTCGGTGGGAAATAGGATGCCACTCCCCTCAGAAGTGTTCGATGGAATGCAAGGTAGCGACGGCGACCCCTCCCACTCGGGGAGGGGTCCGTCGAGCCGCTCATCGTTTACGCGAAGACTTCCCCGACCAACTCTTCACTCTTCTTCCAGAGAGCCTTTGCACTCTCGGGATCGAGCGCGTAGCCGCGCACACCCCTGCTGATGGCGCTAACCTGCGAATCAATGGGGATGAGCTCGGCGACCTGGCAGTCCTCACAATACTTGCCCCCGACTTCGTCAACATGGGCAACGAGTCCAGCCCATACCGATGTCGCGGCACCCTGCGGGATCGACTTGAACTCGTACGGCGGCTCGCCCGCTGCAGCACGCTGTTCCTGAATTTGCTGTAAAAACGCCTCGATCGCACCGTCGGGCATATACCGCGCGAGTTCGGTCATGATGCCGCCAGGATGAACAGCCGTAGCACGTACGCCTCGATCGCGATGACGGCGATCGAACTCCACCGCGAAAAGAACATTCGCGGTCTTTGATCGTCCATAGGCTACGAAAGGTTCGTAAGGCGTCGTCTCGAAGTTGGGATCATTCAGGTCAACATCACTGAAACGGTGGCCAGAAGAGGACAGGTTGACCAGCCGTCCGCCATCCTTGATCAGCTTTGCGATGCGGTTCACAAACACAAAGTGACCCAGGTGGTTCGTCCCGAACTGCGTCTCGAAGCCATCCGCCGTCTTACCGAACGGCGTCGCCATCACACCCGCATTCGCGATGATTACATCGAACAAGCGCCCATCGGCAACCAGTTTGTCCGCAGCAGTACGCACACTTTTAAGGTTAGCGAGGTCGAGTTCGACCAGTTCGAAACTCCCGCCGTTCTCCGCCGCGGTTTTGCTGACTTCAGAGGTTGCTCGCTTAGCCTTCTCCAGGTCACGCGCGGCACCGACGACATCCGCACCGTGAGCGGCTAGCGCACGAGCCGTTTCAACTCCCAGACCGGCTGAAACACCAGTGACCAAAATCCGCTTTCCTCTCAGGTCAACGCCTGTGAGAACATCTTGTGTCGTTGATTTTGCTCCAAACTTTTCCGCCATCCTGCACTCTCCCGTAATAAATCTTTGACATGGGCCTCGGCCCCTAATAAAACGGAATCAGTCTCCGTTATGGTGATGAGATTACCGGAGAGTCACTCCGGTTTCAAAAACATGCGATGAAAAAGTCAGCCGCAAACAAGACCGCCCGCAAACCCCGAGCCGACGCGCAGCGCAACCGTCAGCACATTCTCGAAGTCGCGAAGCAGGTTTTCACGTGCCGGGGCGCGGTGGCCAGCATGGACGAGATCGCCAAAGGCGCCAGGATCGGCCCTGGGACGCTCTACCGTCACTTTCCCACGCGCGATGACCTGCTGGCCGCTGTTTACATCAGCGAAGTCGAGAAGCTGGCTGAGGCACAGAAAAGGTTCTCCGCCAATCTGCCTCCGATCGAGGCACTCCGAGCGTGGATGCTGGTGTTCATCGACTACATCGCTGCGAAAAAGATTATCGCCCCGGCGTTGAACGCAATGGCCGGCGGTCCTTCCCGGGTGTTTCAGCAGACCAATCGCCTCATGGAAGAGGCTGCCCATGCGCTAGCGAGCCCCGCCGTCGTTAGCGGAGATCTTCGGTCCGATGTCGATCCAATGGACATGCTGCGCGCCATCTATGGGATTTCCAGCGCAGGCGGCGCAGACGATTGGCCCGCAAAGGCGCGGCGATTTGTGGACATCCTCATTCAAGGTTCCAAGCCTTAGCGAACAGCTTCTCCGCGAAGTGCTGCTATGCCAAAGAAAGGGTTAGATCGGCTAAGTATTCCGATCGGACCAGCAGATCAGTAAATACAAACCGACTAATGTAGGTACTGAACTCTTCCTAGTTGGCGTCGTGAAAGATGATGCCAACGGTGTGGCGCTCTCCTGAACGCAGGCGGCTGACACCGTGCCGGAGATTGACGCGATAGGTGCCTCGCGTGCCCTGTACGGGCCGGTGGTGAACCGCGAAGGCCACGGCGTCGCCCTGACGAAGCGGAACGACCTCGGGTCGCGATTGCATACGGGGACGTTGCTCGGTGAGCACGAATTCGCCCCCGGTGAAATCTCGCTGTGGCTCGGAAAGCAGGATCGCTACCTGTATCGGAAAGACGTGCTCTCCATAGAGGTCCTGGTGGAGGCAGTTGTAGTCGCCGGGACCGTACTGCAAGAGCAGCGGGGTGGGTCGCGATTGTCCTGCGTCATGGCATCGCTGGACAAACTCGGTGTGGCTCTCTGGATAGCGCACCTCGATTCCCATTGCTTCGTTCCAGCGATTCGCGACTGGAACGAGTTGAGGATAGAGCGCTGTGCGGAGACCATGAATGATAGGCGGGAGTGGATAGCTGAAGTATTTGTATTCGCCTCGTCCGAAGCCGTGCCGTCCCATGACGACGCGGCTGCGAAAGATCGACTCCTCTGGATAGAGAGACGCGACCGCCCTGCACTCGTCAGCGGAGAGGACGCTGGGCAGCAGGGCGCTTCCTAGCTCGTCGAGGTCTTTCCCGATCTGATGCCAATCGAGCGCGTTGACGCGTGTGACAGCTCCTTCGAACGGAATCGAGCCTGCGTTGGGTTGCCTGGCTACTTGAACTTCATCTGCGAATAGGGTGTTCATGTATGTGCCTCTCGATCTAGCAGTGCTCGTTTGCGCTCCACGCCCCAGCGATACCCGGAGAGCGCTCCATCATTTCTGATGACACGGTGGCAGGGGATTGCGACGGCCAGCGTATTCGCTCCGCAGGCCTGGGCGACCGCCCGTGCAGCCTTCGGCATACCGATAGCCTTCGCAACATCCGCATAGCTCGCGGTTGTACCGACAGGGATTTGCTGCAATGCCTTCCAAACCCTTTGCTGAAAGGCCGTTCCGCGAATATCCAAGGGCAGGTCGAGTCCGACGCCCGGCCTTTCAATGAGGCCAATCGCCTTGGCGACCAGATCCTCGTAGCCGCTCTCGCCGCCGACGAGCTTAGCCTTGGGAAATTGGTCTTGCAGATCGTGTACCAGCAGGAGCGGATCATTGCCCATGAAGACAGCACAAACGCCGCGCTCGCTCTTGGCCACCAGGATGGAGCCGAGGGAGCACTCCGCGATCGCGAAGTGAATGACAGTATTGACACCGCCGTCGCGGAAGCTTGTTGGAGTCATCCCGAGAGCTTCGTTAGCGCTCTCGTAGAAACGACTGTTGGAGTTGAACCCAGCATCGTAGATCGCGTCCGTTACCGACTGACTCTTGCCAAGGGTCTTGCGGACGCGCTTCGTTCTGTGCGCAGCGGCGTAGCCGCCCGGCGTGAGCCCAGTGATCGCCTTGAACATGCGATGCAGGTGAAAGACACTCATCCCCGCATGCTTGGCCAGCTTCTCAAGAGAAAGAGTCTCGTCGGAACGCTCGATAAGTCGGCAGACCTTCTCTATCCTGGCTATGTTGGTTTCGGTCAGCGAGAGTCCAGCCGGCTTGCATCGTTTGCAGGCTCGGAAGCCTGCTTTCTCTGCTGCCGCGGTCGTCGTATAAAAGCGGACGTTTTCTGGTCGCGCGAGGCGAGCGGCACAGGACGGGCGGCAGTACACTCCCGTTGTCTTTACCGAATAGAAGAACTTTCCATCCGATTCCTTGTCCCTCGCTGCGAGCAACAGCCAACGAGGATCGTTGGTTGTCTCGGCCGCGAACTTGTCGATTTCCATCTGTTTATTCATTGCAAACTCCTTCAAATCCTACTTTCTAACCTTAGCGAGATACCTCGACCGCGACACTCCGAATCTTGCTTTCAAATTCGAAGGGTGGGATTACGATTGGAGACCTCGTGACCAAGACCGCCGCACCCAACGAATTGAAGCTATCGATAGAGCAGGGACCATTCGCGCGGCGACTCGTAATCTCGCTTCAATCGACGCGGATTGGAGACAATTCATTAAACGGGTCGGACCGTGTACGCATCCGTTGCAAAACGTCAGCGACTTCGGCGCTTCATCTCACTCCGTTCCTTGCTTTCGAATTTCAATCTGCCTGGGCGAAGCCGGTTCTCAAATTTGAAAGCAAGATACGGAGTGTTACTTGCCGGGCATCGGAATAACTTTCGAAATGCAGAGACGAAGGCCATGCTGGCATTCGTCAATATCCGCTGCAAAAGGAAAACACCATGTCGAAGGAACAAGAGAATAAAGCCATCGTAGGTCGTTGGTTCACCAGTTTCTGGGGTCCCACATGCAACCTCGGTATCGTTGACGAGCTTGCCGCTCCGGACATGCTCTTGCAGTATTCGTTGCACGAGCCCCGTCGCGGACGCGCGGACATCAAGGCATTCATGACCGATTTCCGCGCTGCGTTCCCAGACCTCAGCTTCGGCGGAGCGGCGGACCTCATCGCCGAGGGCGACTTTGTCGTTGGTCGTTGGGTCGGTGGCGGCACGCACAGCGGACCGGCATTCTCCGACTTCCTGGCTGGGTCGTTGCCGGCGGCGACGGGTCGCAAGATGCACTTCACCGGAACGACGGTGCTGCGTCTTGAGAATGGCAAGATCGTCGAAGAGATTGGACTCGACGACGGCGTCACCGCCCTCACTCAGCTCGGTCTTATCCGCGGGGTCTAACTCGAGACGCAGACCGCTGGCAATATGACGTCGCGGTCTGCTACTCGTTCTAGCCTCATCGGCGGGATTCCAATGAATGCAGTAGAGATCATCATCGACTGAGCTTGTAAAAGAATCGTGCTATCCCATAGGATTTGCGTCATGCGATCAGTTGTTCTCAACAAGCACCAGGTGAAATCCGAAGCGACCAGGGTCGCCATTCTCGATTCAGCACAGAAAGTTTTCTTTCGCGATGGTTTTGAAAGCGCTCAAGTCAGTGAGATTGCCAAAGCAGCCGGGCGCACCAGCGGGTCCATTTACGCACAGTTTGAGAACAAAGAACATCTGTTCATGGCGGTCCTTGAGCGTCGGATGCAGGAGATCGCGGACCTCGGCAGGAAAATTATTGAGAAAGAAACTGCGGCGAATCCTCACCTGCGGGTGCGGGCGTTCAGGAAGTATTACACGGCGCTCTACAAGCCGGATTGGGCAATTCTCGATATCGAACTGAAGCTATACGCTTTGCGACATCCTGAATCGATGGAAAAACTCAAAGCGATCTCTAAGAGAGTTTGGGAGGGCAAGCACGACGAGCTCTACGACGCAAAGACGCGATTACAACAATCCAACATCGAAGCTCGCATAGTCGCTTTGGGATCGGTTGCAAATGGCATTGTTCTGGGTATGCATTGGGAGCCGAACATCATGACCTTGAAGCAGGCAAAGTTGATTATGGGAGAGGTTTTCGACGGCCTCTTTAGTCAAGATGAAACCAAAGGAGTTACGCCGCTCTCACCCAGAGTGGCCGCCACGTCCAGTCTGATCCCTCACTCTCAAAACCGGCTTCGCAAGAAAAAATAATCTCCTTCCCGAAAGCTCTCTGCCGATTCCCTTAAGGTATCCTTTTCCGATTCACTGTGATCGGGACGTGCGGAGCTGTAAACACTATTTACAGCTCGCCTAGCGGGCACCTGTGAAAGTTTCGCGTTGACATAGCTCCCATCTATGATGCAAGCTTTTCGTCGTCAAATGAATACTGAGCGATATGTATTCAATTTATACAAATGAATATCTAAATAGAAAAAGATGACGAGGGAATCCGAGATGTCGGCTCAGTGGAAGAAGTGGAGTGGCTTCAGTTCGCTGATGGTGACTCGTCGACATCGTCCGACAGGTCCAGACAGCAGAAATTGCATGGTGAAGTTTTCGTTCTGCGTTGCTGCCGTTTTGCTTACTGCGGTATGCCTGTTCAGTAGCGGATGCTGGACCCGGGACCGTCCGGCAGGTAAAGCCTCGGCTCACAGAGGCCCAGACTTCAATAAGGAAGTCCAGCCAATCCTCGCGAGTAACTGTTTCAGTTGCCACGGCCCTGATCCCGGCAATCGCAAGGGAGGCCTGAGGCTGGATCTGGAAGAGGCAGCACTGAAGAAGCGCTCGGGCAAGCCAGATGCAATTGTGCCTGGTCATCCAGAGAAGAGCGAGATGATGGCTCGCATCGAATCGAAGGACCCCCATCACCTCATGCCGCAGACGGCGGAAGGCGAAGCCAAACCGATGAAGCCCGCTGATATTGCGATCCTGAAGAAGTGGATCGAAGCGGGTGCGCACTATGAGCCGCACTGGGCCTTTGAAGCGCCCACCCGCCCCGAACTGCCGAAGGTGCAGGACGTAACCTGGACCTCCGATCCGGTGGATCATTTTCTACTTGCCAGGCTCAACACTCAGGGACTTCATCACTCGCCTGAAGCGGACAAGGCCACGCTCATTCGACGCGTTACTCTGGACCTCACCGGACTGCTTCCCTCGCCTGCGGAAGTAGCGGCTTTTGAGAAGGACAACTCGCCCACGGCGTATGAACAGGTTGTCGATCGCCTGCTGGCCACGCCGCAGTATGGCGAACACCGTGCCCGTTATTGGCTCGACTACGCCCGTTACTCTGATACGCATGGCCTCCACTGGGACAACTTTCGGATGATCTGGCCCTATCGCGATTATTTGATCAAGGCCTACAACACCAACATGCCGTTCGATCGATTTGTGAAGGAGCAGATCGCCGGCGACATGCTGCCGGTCTCCGACTACAACAGCCTGCTTGCTACCGGCTACGTTCGTACCGGCATCAGCAGCAACGAAGGCGGAGCCATTCCGGAAGAGTTGCGCTTCAACATTGCGCGTGAGCGCACCGAAGCCTACGGAGCCGCGTTTCTGGGCCTGACGGTGGGATGCGCTGTCTGCCACGACCACAAGTACGACCCTACGACTCAGAAGGATTTCTACCAGCTTTCGGCTTTTTTCAACAACATCGACGAAGACTCCTTCAACGGCGACCGGCCGGATTGGTATCCCATCCTGCGGCTGCCCAAAGCGGAGAACGCAGCTCCCTACAATAAGCTGCTGGCACAGCGCTCAACCTTGCAGATGCAACTGAATCAGGAGAAAGCCGCCGATCACGCCAGAGTTAATGAATGGCTCGATTCGAAGCGCGCTCCTCAGACTGTCTCCGAGGATGGTCTCCTGCTTCGCCTTCGCCTGGACGAAGGGCAGGGCACGCTGATAAAAAACAGCGCTCCGCATGCCACGATCAAGGAGTTCCATACGACGAAGGTGCCCGGAATGTGGGGCGAGACCACCTGGCAGTGGCCCGACTTCCGCATGGACACGAACACTCAGCTTCAACTCGGCCAGACGGGCGACTTCGAGCGCAATCAGGCCTTCTCGGTTGGCGGCTGGATGATGCCGCGGCTGAACGGTGCAACCCGGCGTACACGCATCAAGGAGTTTCTGGGTCCAGATCCAAATGACCCCAGTGTAAAGGCCGGCAAAATCGAAGCCATGAAAGATCCGAAGCGGGGCACCGGAGAGATGATCGCCAAGAGCGACGCGTCTCAGGGCGGACGCGGTTGGGAGATCTTCTGGAACAAGGGTTCCGTCGTCGTCAATCTGGTCAACCGATGGCCGGAAAAGGCGATCAGCATCAGTGCAGATGCGTCCGCCACTCCTGTCGGAATCTGGAAGTACATTTTCTTCACCTACGATGGTTCCGGGAAGGCTGCCGGTCTTCACTTATATGCCGATGGCGTCCTCGTCCCGACCAAGGTCGAGAGTGACACACTGGACGGCACCATCCGCACCTCGGCGCCCATGCAACTCGGCTGGCGTTCCCCCGACGCAGATCCCTACCGCTTCACCCGCTACCAGGACATCCGTCTCTACTCGCGTGCTTTGAGTCCTGCCGAAGCAGGCAGGCTGCCGTACGAAAATTACATCGCGGAGCTCGCGAGGAAGCGCACGTCGAAGTGGAACCTTGATGAATGGCATACCGCCACGCAGTTCTACTTCACTGCCATCGACGAGAAGGCCAAGTCTCTGCAAGCGCAGATTGCGAGTGTCAACGCGCAACTGCAGGCCCTCGGTGACAACGACAACCCGTACTCCTTCTCACTCGTAGCGGAAGAGAAGCCCGCTCTCGCGTATGCGAATGTGCTTTCCCGCGGCGTCTATACCGAACGCCAGGAGCGGGTACTCGCAAACACTCCGCACTTTCTGCCTGCACTCGCCAACAACGAGCCACGCAACCGCCTCGGCCTGGCAGATTGGACGGTCAGTCCACAGAATCCGTTGACCGCTCGCGTGACGGTCAATCGTATGTGGTATGAGATCTTCGGTGCGGGCCTCGTATCAACAACCGATGATTTCGGCATCATGGGCGACCGCCCCTCGAATGCTGACCTGCTCGATTGGCTTGCCGTAGAATTCCGCGAGAGCGGATGGAACGTCAAGCACATGTACAAGCTGCTGGTGATGTCCGCGGCGTATCGTCAAAGCGCCCGCGCAACACCGGAGCTGCTCGCGCGAGACCCCAACAACTCTCTGCTCGCACGCGGCCCGCGCTTCCGTATGGATGCTGAGATGCTTCGCGACATCGCCCTCGAATCGAGCGGACTCCTGGTCGATAAAATTGGCGGTCCCAGCGTCAAGACCTACATGCCTGCCAACGTGTGGGAGACCGTGAGCTACACGTTGAGCGATACGCTCCACTACACGCAGGATCACGGAGATGCCCTCTATCGACGCAGCATGTACACCTTCTGGAAACGCTTCGCGATCTCTCCGGACATGGAGGCTTTCGACGCGCCTGCACGCGATGTCGTCTGTACACGTCGGCAGCGGACCAATACTCCGTTGCAGGCGCTGGTAACCATGAACGATCCTCAGTGGATGGAGGCCTCGCGCATGCTTGCCGAGCGGTCGATACGAGAAGGCGGCACTACGCCCGAGTCCAGGATCAACTTCATGAGCCAGGTATTGCTCTCGCATCCTGCATCACCAAAGATGATGTCCGTCCTGCAGAAGTCGTACCTCGAGATGCTGAGGAGCTACGGTGCAACTCGTGCAACCAGACAATTGCTGGCCGTAGGCGAAAAGCCACGCGACCTGAAACTACCTGCCCCGGAATTAGCAGCATGGACGATGGTAGCGAACGAGATGCTCAACCTGGACGAAACGCTGACCAAGTAACCCGGACTACGAAGAGGCCTCGCCATGAAACAGCATCCCCTTTGCACCGACACAGAACACGGCCCCACAATCCTGGACCTGCCAATCGATAACGGTCTAAAGCACGAGTGGGCTGAGTTGCAGACCCGCCGCCACTTCCTCGGCCGCGCCGGCAAGGTCATGGGCTGGGCCGCTCTCGCCAGTCTGGGAAGCGGCGAAGCAGTCATGGGACTGGTGCGCGAGCCACAACAGCGCTCAGCTCCGCTGCCATCGCCTGAGACGCTTCGTCTGCCCAACTTTGCGCCCAGGGCCCAGCGAGCCATCTATCTCTTCATGTCCGGCGGCCCGCCGCAGATGGATCTCTTTGACTACAAGCCAAAGCTTGCAGCGCTCTTTGACACGGATATGCCGGACTCCGTGCGCGGCGCACAACGCCTCACCGGCATGAGCTCCGGGCAGTCGCGTTTTCCTATCGCGCCATCGCATTGGGGCTTCAAGCAGTATGGCAAACAGGGGGCATGGATCAGTGACCTTCTGCCGTACACGGGCAAGATGGCCGATGACATTGCAATCATTCGGTCCACCAACACAGATGCCATCAACCACGAGCCGGCCATCATGTTGATGAACACCGGCAACATGAATACGGGTAAGCCCTGCCTGGGGTCGTGGCTCTCCTACGGTCTCGGCAGCATGAATAACAATCTGCCGACTTTCATGGTGATGATGACCAAGAAGAACGAGGAAGAGAATAATCAACCTACCTCATCCCGCCTTTGGAGCAGCGGTTTTCTGTCCTCGGAGCATGCCGGTGTCTCGTTGCGCTCGGCAGGGGATCCGGTGCTCTATCTCAACAATCCGCAAGGTGTGGACGGTGCTGTCCGTCGCAAGATGTTGGATGCAGTCAGCGAGATCAATCGCCAGACGTACGAAGAACTCGGCGACCCTGAAACCCACTCGCGCATCGCGCAGTACGAGATGGCATACCGCATGCAAACCTCAGTCCCCGAGCTCACCGATCTCAGCAAAGAGCCGAAGACCACCTGGGATCTCTACGGTCCCGACGCCCGAGTCCCCGGCACTTTTGCCTACAATTGTCTGATGGCCCGTCGTATGGCGGAGCGCGGCGTTCGGTTCACCCAGATCTACAAACGCGGCTGGGATGTTCACACCCATGCCGTAGGCCTGCTCCCCATGTTGTGTGGGGAGACGGACAGGGGCGCATACGCGCTCGTCACCGACCTGAAGCAGCGCGGCTTGTTGGATGACACGCTCGTTGTGTGGTCCGGCGAGTTTGGCCGCACCGTCTATAGCCAGGGCGGAATCACGAAAGAAGACTACGGCCGCGATCATCATCCGCGCTGCTTCACCACCTGGATGGCTGGCGGAGGAGTAAAACCTGGCATCACCTTTGGCGAGACCGACGACTTCAGCTACAACGTCGTTAAGGATTCCGTCCCGGTACGCGACTTCAACGCAACCATCCTTCACTGCCTCGGTATCGACCACAACAAACTAACCTTCAAAGCCCAGGGACTGGACCAAAAGCTCACCGGCACAACGCCGGCTAAGGTTGTTGACGAGCTCCTGATATGAGCTCGGTGACACAGGTGGGTCCGCAGACATCGCAAGAGAATGAATCGGTCCAGCCAGCATCCACTCGATCCAAGTGGATGCTGGTCTGTGTCAGTGCGTTTCTCCTTCTTGCGCTGCTTTGGGCCTTCGCACCAGACGGCCAGGCCCACGCGAGCTGGCAGCAGTTCCTCGGCCGGTTCCATCCACTGGCGGTTCATCTCCCAATCGGTCTCCTGCTGCTGGTCCCCGTCCTTGAGATTGGCGGACGCTTTCGCCCTTCACTCCGCGAAGCTGCTGGATTCGTTCTTGTCTGCGCCGCTGTCTGTAGCATCGGCGCAGTAGTGCTGGGAATGTTGCTGGCTCACGGAGGTGGCTTCGCCAAAGAGGCCGTACGCGGCCACATGTGGGCAGGCCTCATCCTCACGATCGCTGTCATCACCTGCACTTTCCTGCGCTCGTCCTGGATCACGGGCCGAAGTAGTTTTCTCTATCCGGTCGTGTTACTGGCCGTACTCGCGCTCACAGCCTGGACGGGTCACCAGGGCGGCGCACTCACCTATGGCAAGACCTACCTCACCGAGTTCGCCCCGGCATTCATCAAGCAATTAGAACCGCACAAAACGTATCCGCCGGTTGATCCCGTCTCGGTCTACGTCACGCGCATCCAGCCCATTCTGGACTCCAACTGCATTACCTGCCACAGTGGAGCGAAGGTCAAAGGCGGCCTTCAACTCGATACCTATGCACACCTGATGGATGGCGGCAGCAGCGGCGAAGTCATTGCGGCATCTCATCCAGAGAAGAGCTTGCTCTTCACGCGCATCACACTTCCTGCAGAGCATCCGAAGTTTATGCCCTCCGAAGGCAAGCCGCCGCTCACTGCCAAAGATATCGCCTGGATTAGAGCCTGGGTCCAGCAGGGAGCATCACCCTCCTCCACGACGCTCGTCGGCATGGAACTAAAGCCCGCACACATCGACGACCCCATCCCACAGGTTGGAGACTACAGCGGCCTGACCTCACAGATCGAGCAGATCGAAAGCTCCTTAGGCATCAAGCTCGATCGCGTCTCAGCCAAGCCTGCGGATGGTCTGGTTCTACGTACCATCGGCGTTTCCCAAAAGTTCGACGACGCAGATCTTGCAAAACTTGAACCGCTTGCGCCCTACATCGTTGATGCAGAACTCGGCCATACCAAGGTGACTGATAACAGCTTCGCAACCTTGGCAAAGATGCCGCACCTGCGAGCCATCCATCTGGAAGAGACCTCAATCGACGGACGCAATATAAAACAGCTCACAGGTCTCGCCGAGCTCCGCTATCTCAATCTCAGCAGCACCAGGGTAACGAAACAAGCCCTGAGCGACATCGCCCCACTCAAGACTTTGCAACATATCTATAGCTACAACACACCCGCCGCACCCGTCCCGGTTCCATGAGGAGAATGGCCAATATGTCCGCGAGTCACGATAGGTACGACACGGAGAACCCAAAGTTTAACCGCCGCGCATTTTGCACCGCAGGAGCCTTGTCCGCCGTTGTTGCCCTCGCGCCTGAAGTGCGCTTGCACGCACAAGCAGCAACCCCCGCTCCAACTGCTAAGTCCGCACTCACCACCGGTAATGGTACCTGGACCTACGAGTTCGTTCCCGGCTGGGGAGATCTGTCCGGCGGACTCCAGTTCGGCGGAACGCATGGTGCCATCGCAGCGGATAACGCTGGCAACATATATGTCAGCACCCAAAGCGATACGGGGATCCTCGTCTACGACTCTGGCGGAAAGCTCGTGCGCCGCATCGCCCAGGCATATCCCGAAGTCCATTCACTCGTTCACGCCGAAGAAGCTGGACAAGAGGTCTTCTATGCCGTCGTACAAAAAGGAACGCCAAATGAAAACTGGCTCTTCCTCAAGATGAAGACCGACGGCACCGTACTGCAAAGGATCACCGCTCCCCCGGAGGCAGGTTTCAAAACACCGAACGAGTGGCGTATCACCTCTGCGGTGCCGGCGCCCGACGGTTCTATATACATTGCCAATGGTTATGGAGATTCGCGCATCTTCAAGTTCGACAATAAGGGGAACTACAAAGCATCGTTTGCCGGTAAAGGGAAGACCGATGGCCTGTGCGATTGCAGCCATGGACTTGCGATCGACACGCGCTATGATCAGCCGTTCCTTCTGGTATGTGACCGCGAAAACTTGCGCATGAGCCACTTCGATCTCGATGGCAAGTTTGTTGCGCACATCTCGCAGCATATGCGACGTCCCTGCCAGGTGAGCTTTCATGGAGAAAACGCCATAGTCTCTGAGCTACAGGGACGCGTCACGGTACTGGACCACGACAATGTACCGGTCGCATTCATTGGCGACAACCCAAGGAAAGAGCAGTGGGCAAAATATCGTCTCGAACTCAAAGACATTCCAACTGCATTCTTCAGTGCCGCTCACGGTTGTTTCATTGATTCCCAGGCAAATATCTACGTTTCTGACTGGAATAAGACTGGCCGTGTGACGAAGTTGAAGCGCGTTTAGAAACTCTTGCTGCGCTTCACTAGCCGTAAACTTCATTCGAGCGTCCGGGCGCACAACAAAGTAGTTTGACGGAGAAGCCTGATGTGTCGCAGGTCCCTCTCGCCGACAGCATGGGGATGCATCTGGAGTCGTCCATGCGTGGTAACTCGGACCCTTGATACTTGCACCCTGGAAAGCCTCCTGCACTCGCTGAGCGCTCGCAGGACCGGAATGTATGGAAGTCTATCCACCCACTCTGAACGATTTGGAAACGCGCGGAACTGCAGAGCATCTGATGTTTCCCCTTAGGCGACACGTTTTTAACTCGTTTCAGTAATTTCCAGTGTTATAAATCTCAATATAGTTTTTAGGCCCCTATCTGTCTTCCCCTCGATTCGGGAACTCGGCATACCTGCTTCAGATATGCGACGTTGAATGTACAGACGTCCTGAAACAGGCTATCTGGCGTCCAAGCCGAATTCAAAGAATGAACGGATCTCAAACCGTTGATCGCCGGATAACTGTGCCTGAGATCCGCAGTAATTCTGTGGAGATTATCTTTCAATGAAACGCGTAAACTCACTCTCTTTACTCGCCCTCTTTCTATCTTCCTTCGCCTCCGCTTCCACACTGTGTGTCAGTTCGAACGGCACTGTGGGCTGTTACACCTCTATCGCTGATGCGGTCGCCGCAGCCTCTGCTGGCGATGTCGTTACGGTGGGGGCAGGCAGCTACCACGAAAGCATTGTGCTCACGAAATCCTTATCGCTTGTCGGCGACGGAGCAACCATCGATGCGTCTGGCCTTTCCCAGGGTATCCGCGTCGACGGTCTCACTGCATCGGGTCTCGGAGGTGTTCATATCTCTGGATTTACGATCAAGAACGCAAACCTCGAAGGCGTCCTGGTGTTGAACGCTACCGATGTCACTGTCTCCGGAAACCTGGTGATGAATAACAATCTGGCACTTAGTAACGGTGTTTGCACGATGCTGCCGAGCTACGAGCCTGGTGAGGCGCAGGACTGCGGGGAGGGGATTCATCTGCAGGGAGCAGATCATTCCATTGTGACTAACAATACGGTGCAAGGAAATGCGGGCGGAATACTTATCTCAGATGATTCCGGTCCGACCCATGACAATCTCATCAGCTTCAATACCGTCAGTGACAACCCGTATGCGTGCGGCATAACGATGGCGTCGCACGTACCTGCGACGGTTAGCGGGTCTACAGTGCCTTTGGGCGTCTTCCACAACACGGTGTATGCCAATCGCTCGCAAAGGAATGGCAAGTTGGTTGGCGGAGGCTCTGGTATTGGGGTCTTTGCTTCCATACCTTTTGCCAAGACCTATGGCAATGTCGTTGTCGACAATTTGGTGAGTGAGAATGGTCATTCCGGAATTGCCATGCACGCTCACGCACCGTTTCAGAGCCTCAATGACAACATGATCGTCGGCAATACATCGATTGCCAATGGCGCGGACGCAGGCGATGCTGCCACGCCCGGCCCGACCGGTATCAATCTCTATTCCCTAACTCCAGTTACTGGAAACATCATCTCCGGCAATTCAATCCAGAACGAAAGCTACGATGTGGTGGTCAAAGTTCCGGCCCTGGTTCAAGTCAATTTTAACGCACTGTTGGGCCTGCAAAACGGTCTCAACAATCTAGGAGTCGGGCCGGTAGACGCTACCCAGAACTGGTGGAGTTGCCCCAACGGACCAACGATTCCGGGTAGCTGCTCTTCTTCATTAGGAAACAATGTAGTGGCTTTCCCCGCTTTGTCGCAGCCTGTCCCTCCGCAGCCAAACTACTGATTTAATTAAGCTCGGCGCAACGGAGCCTTCGTGCTCCCATTGCGCCGAGGTGTTTTCACATCCCTTCCGTTGACGACGGCGAAGTTAAATTCGCTATCCATGGAGCGGTCTGCATTCACTCGCGGGTTAACTAATTCTGTGGCCCACAAAAATAAGCAATCGCCGAGTCCAGGACGAGTTCTAAAACCGATGCCGCAGCCATCGATTCCAGTACATAAGCACCCCGGTCAGGCTTAGTATCGCCAGTGAGAGTCCCGAGACAGCCCACACCACTTTGAAAGTCATTCCCCACAATGTCCCGAAGTGCAGTGGATGCATGGCCCAGATGAACCAGTCCCCAGGGGTCTGGTTGCTTCCGTAGTGCCACACGGTCAATATTTTCGCGTTGATGGTGCTTACCGTCACGATGTCCCGGTGCGAGAAATCACCGGCTCCGCGGAGATCCACCAGCGCGTACACGACCTCACCTTTCATCGTTGGATCGCTGATGCTGAAAAGCCTTCCCTGCGACGACGCCGAGTGCACTGCCTCCAGCACCTTCTCCAGCGGAGCTCGAGTGACACCCACAACCCTAGGTTGGGGGAGCGGTGACACCATGCCCTGTAGCGGCGAGACCCATCCCACCACGGCGCCCACCTGCTTATAGAAGCCGAAATAGATTCCTGAAACTGCCCACCAGGAAACCAGAAGCAACGTCCAGATCCCAATTGCACTATGCAGATCGAAGTTCACCCGCCGCCAGTTCCGGCCCAGCGACACTTTAAAACCGCGAGCCCAGACCTTGATCCCCGGCCACCAAATCACCAGTCCCGTGAGGCAGAGAATCAACAATACACCAGCCCCGACCGCGTTTATCTGCATCCCGTACGCATGACCTAGCAGCAGGTACACGTGCAGGTCGTAGACCCAATCGACCCATCCTTTATTCAACGGATAGAGTGCGCCCGTCGAAGCATCCGCGACCGCTTCGAAGCGTCGCGTTCCATCCTTGGCTGAGATGACGAATCCTGGTGCCGCATCCGACGGCATCCGCAAATCCAACAGGGTGGCACTGGGATATGTCTTTGCAAACTGTTGCAATACAGTTTGAATTGGTATCCTCCGCACGGCGTCGTAGCTTCCTATCTGCACGGGCAGCGCTGCCCGCTGCAACTCGCTGCGAAACACCAGCACTGAACCGGTCAGCGCAAGCACCACAACGTAAAGTGAAAGCAGGACACCCGCCCAGAGATGAATCTGGAAAAGTGCCCTGCGTAAAAACACCTTACGTGGATGAAGAACAAACGTGCTCACAGTCATTATTCTCTCGTATCTAGAAATGGTACTTTGCTGTGCCGATAACGTTTCGCGCGTAGCCGTAGTAGCAGGTAGTGGTTGCCGTGCACGTGGCGACGTATCGCTTGTCCGCAAGATTCGTGGCATTCACCCCAAATAGAATGTGCCGGTAGTCGAAGCGCACGCCGGCATCGAGCAGTGTGTAGTTCGGCACGAAGAAGCTGTTCGAGGCGTCCGCTGCATTGGTTCCGACAAATCGCACGCCGAAGTTTCCGCCGAATCCAGCGAATCGACCGCTTCGCTGCGTGTAATCCGTCAGGGTGCTGAACTGATTTTTCGGAGTCTGGGGCAACCACCTTCCGATGTTCGCGGTCGTCACGTCCTTCAGGTTGTTTGTTGCCGTCAGGGTGTAGCCGCCGTGCAGGTTGAGTCCATGACCGAGGCTTGCTACACCTTCTATTTCCAGGCCACGTGACCGGGCTTCGCCATCCTGGTGCGAGTTGAAATTTGCGTCGGCCACGATCACATTCGTCTGGTTGATCTGGAAGATCGAAGCCGTAATGAAGCTGTTCGAAGTGCGCGGCTGAATCTTCACGCCGCCTTCAATCTGCCGCGCGTCGGAAGGCTTTGCCGGATTAGTTGAGAGCCCTGTCGTCGTATTCGTTACAAACGTCCCCGCGTTCGGCAAAAAACTCGTTGAATACGCAACGTACGGAGCGATGCCAAAGTCGGTCAGGTACGTCACGCCTACTCGTCCAGTGAACCGGGTATCAAGATGCGAGAAGTTGCTGCTTCCTGAGTTGAAGTTCGTGATGTCGTTCTTGGCGAAGTCCTGCCGTCCACCCAGCGTGAAAATCATGTGATTGCGATACTTGATCTGGTCCTGCGCGTACAAGCCATGCTGCTGTAGCAGCGTGTTGTTATTCAGGAAAGGGGCGCCGGTTGGAATCGCCGTCTGCCCATAGACAGGGTTGTACACATTCAGATCACCGAGGCCGAACAGGAAGTAACTCGTCGCTCGCGTATTGATGTGCTGATAGTCATATCCAAAGAGCGCCGTCTGCTCCCAGTTGCCAGCCGTAAAGCGTCGCATCGCTCGCGTATCGACTGTATTGAACCGATTTCGGTTGGGTGTCGCAAACAGTTGGCGCGATACGTTCGTCAGGCTGCTTCCGTCGAAGCCCGCGCCGAAAATCGTCTGGCCTTTGAAGTTGATGTACTGATAACGATAGTTGCTATGCAGGTTCCAACCGTTTTGAAAGAGGTGATCGCCGGTATACGCGATCGATCCTTGGTTCCGCCGCACGTAGTCCGATCCGGGCTCTCCCAGAAAAGTGTTGATGGGGATGATGCCGTTTGGATTGGTGTTGTAAAGTGTTCCGTTGGCAGGAAGAAACTGGCTCCACTGTGTCTTGTCGTGCTGATAGTCGGCCAAAACCGTGAAGTTGGTACGCTCGCTGGGATGAAAGCTGATCGACGGTGCGATCAACCGGCGATCGTCCGGTGTGAAGTTCGTCTGCGTATTGCTATTGCGGATCAGACCGAGCACTCTGTACCGGAATACCCCCGCCTTATCGATCGAGCCCGTCGTGTCGATGGAGCCCTGCAGGCGACGGTACTGGCCAAACTGACCTTCGACGCTTGTCGAGCGCTCCTGTCCCGGGCGCTTTGTGACCTGGTTGATCAGGCCTCCCGGAGGTACTTCGCCGTATAACACTGAGCTCGGTCCCTTCAAGACTTCCACCGACTCCAGTTCAAAGGGGTCCAGCTTTCCGGCAAGCGAGTTGAAACGCATCCCATCGCGGTAAACCCCAAATGTCTGTGCATCAAATCCACGGATCTTCAGCCAGTCGAACCGCGGTTCGACACCATACTCATCGGCTTGGATTCCTGGCGTATACCGCAGTGCCTCATTCATGGTGATCACGTGCCGGGCTTCCATTTCGCGCTGGCTCACAATCGAAATCGACTGCGGTACTTCGATCAGGCGTGTATTCGTCTTCGATCCTGCGTTCGAGGAAAACGGCACAAAACCGCTGTCGCCAGTTACTTCTACGCGATCCGTCGCTGAGGCCACCGTCATCTGTACCGCTACTATTCCTGTCATCGGCGCGGTCACATTCGTCGATTGAGCCGAAAACCCCGCCGCCTGCACCATTGCTGTGTATGTGCCGGGTCGCAGCGTCAGAGTGACGCTGCCATCCTTGCCTGTAATCCCGTTGACGACAGTCGAACCACAGCGAACCTCGACCGCCGCCCCATCCATCACAGCTCCGGTTGGGTCCGTCACACGAATCGCGGTCGCCGTCGCCGCCCCAGTCGCGAATGAACAGGGCGCATCCGAATTCGGTGCCGTTATCGCTGCTGAACCAGCTACGGGAATCAAGGAGCAAAGAAGTGCGGAGCCAAACCGGAGAAGTGTCTTGCAGAACATAGAAACTACCTTTCATGCATGGGGAAGCGTTCGCGCCAAGGCACGTCAAGGATCCCGATTGGTCATAAGTCCCTGGAAGTAATGATTCGGCCGAGTAGATTACAGGGTGCGGCGCAATGCTTCAGGACAGAATACTTACTTCAACTAATATACGACTGAATCAGTCTTAGATCAATTGCGCCAAATCTTGGCGAGGGATTGTCCTAACGATTCCTATTCTCGGATAGAGTCGAACCCCTCAACTCATGGCCAACAAATTGTGCATAACGTAAAACCTGAGGGACAATGTCTGCTCGATAGTTTTCTTCGCTTCGCTCCCCCTCCACTCGGCTACCCGAGACTTATGTGAAGACTTCAGAGGGGCTTGTCGCCGAAACCGGCGAGGCATATCGTCGAACGGCTCAGGCCAATCGATCGCCGAAAGAGCAGAGAGCGGTCGCCATAGTCCTAAAGTGCTACATCGCAGGCGACTTGCAGGTGTTAACTTCCTTGCAATTAGAAGTTTGCCTGAAGGTGTATCGAATGACTGTATCCGCCCCCGTGTTAGTTGGTTCGTATAACTATTTTCTCGTTGCAATATCAGTCGTAATCGCGATCTTTGCGGCTTACGCAGCGCTGGATCTTGCCGGGCGATTGACGGCTGCACGTGGAGTGGCAAGGTTTGTATGGCTGGGCGGTGGTGCTCTCGCCATGGGTTTTGGCATCTGGTCGATGCACTACATCGGCATGGAAGCATTGCGTCTCCCTGTAGCGGTGCAGTACGACTGGCCTACGGTTCTGCTCTCGATGTTGGCGGCGGTGTTAGCTTCTGCGGTGGCTCTGTTTGTTGTGAGCCGAAAGACGATGGGGCTCGGTGCGGCCGTAGTGGGCAGTCTAGTGATGGGCGGCGGAATCGCTGCGATGCATTACATCGGGATGGAAGCCATGCGGCTGCCCGCTATGTGCATGTATTCTCCTGGACTTGTTGCGCTGTCGATCCTGCTGGCAGTAGTCATATCATTCGTCGCGCTGTGGCTGACGTTCGCGGTGCGAGGACAAGCAACCACCTGGAGCAGGCGCAAGTTTGGCAGCGCATTGCTCATGGGTCTGGCGATTCCTGTGATGCACTACGTAGGGATGGCTGCTGTTAGTTTTATGCCCGCAGAACTCAAAGCGTCGGATCTGACGCACGCGATCCACATCTCGGATATCGGAATTATCGGAATCGCACTCGCCGCGTTGCTGATTCTGGGGCTCGTGTTTGTGATGGCGCTGCTGGACCGTCGGTTTTCTTTACAGGCGCTCGAACTTGAGCTGAGTAAGCAGCATAACCGCATGATGGACGAGATGAACGCCGAACGGGAGCGAGTCAAGATCGCCGAAGCAGGAAGCAAAGCAAAGAGCGAGTTTCTGGCGAATATGAGCCATGAGATCCGCACTCCTTTGAACGGCATTATTGGCATGACCGACCTCACGCTGGAGACGGAGCTCACGGCAGAGCAGCGGGACTATCTGGAGACGGTAAAGCTGTCAGCCGACTCGCTACTGAGCGTCATCAACGACATTCTCGACTTCTCGAAGATCGAGGCGGGCAAGGTTGACCTGGAAGAGATCGACTTCGATCTGAACGAGTGCATTGAAGGTGCGCTGAAGTCGCTTGCGCTGCGGGCAGATGAGAAGGGACTGGAACTGCTGTGCGAGGTGTCGCAAGAATTGTCTGAGCACATGATGGGTGATCCTGGACGACTTCGACAGATCCTGATCAATCTAGTAGGGAACGCGCTTAAATTTACGATGGAAGGTGAAGTTGGAATAAAGGTCCAGGCTGACCTGGTCGAAGACGACGCGACTACGTTGCACTTCATCGTGTCTGACACCGGTGTGGGGATTGCCCCTGGGAAACTGGAGTCGATTTTCGGGTCGTTCAATCAGGCTGACACATCGACGACACGTGAGTTTGGCGGGACTGGCTTGGGCTTGACGATCTCGAAGCACCTCGTCCAGATGATGGGTGGACGCATCTGGGTTGAGAGCGAGTTAGGTGTGGGATCGCGTTTTCACTTTACGGTCAGGCTGGGGACGTCTGTTGCCGAGGAATCGGTGGTCGAGAAGACTGCGGCTCCGGCGATCCTGCACGGAGTCAAGGTCCTGATTGTGGATGACAATCGGACGAACCGGCGAATTCTGGAAGGTCTGGTCAAGCGTTGGGGGATGAATCCGACAGTTGCTTCGGATGGCGAGAAGGCACTCGTAGAGCTATCGGCGGCGCGAGCGGCCAATGAACCTTACGGGCTGATCCTGACCGATATGCACATGCCGAAGATGGACGGATTTGGCCTCGTCGAAGAGATCAAGGGACGCCCGGATCTTTCTACGGCAACGATTATGATGCTGACCTCCGGAGGGCAGAGAGGAGATGCCGCGCGCTGCGAAGAGTTGGGGATCGCAGCTTATCTATTGAAGCCGGTGCGGCAGTCAGAGTTGAGGCTCGCAATAGCGCGAGTGCTGGACACGAAGGAGCAGGCAGGAGCGATTCCAATGATTACTCAATATTCGATGGAGAAGAGCGGTAGCCCAGCCAAGGGGTTGAATATTTTGCTGGCTGAAGACAATCCTGTGAATCAGAAGCTTGCGGTTCGCCTGCTCGAGAAGCGCGGCCACCGGGTAACGGTTGCGGGCAACGGAAGGCAAGCGCTGTCGGCATTAGAGAAAAAGTCCTACGACTTGGTGCTGATGGACGTGCAGATGCCTGAAATGGATGGACTGGAGGCGACTATGCTTCTGCGGCAGAGAGAGAAGATCTCCGGAGGACATCAGTCGGTTGTGGCGATGACAGCGCTGGTTATGAAAGGCGACCGTGAACGCTGCATGGAGGCCGGCATGGACGGCTATCTGACCAAGCCGATTCGTCCGCAGGAGCTTGATGGGGTTCTGGACATTTATGTTGCGGGAGAGCGAGTTGCAGCGCCGGAAGTAGAGATGGGCGGTTCCCAGGCGGAGCCTGTTGAGCAGGAAGAGCTACTGGAGCGTATCGATGGCGATCGTATCTTTCTTGCAGAGTTACTCGAAATATTCCGTGGAGACTATCCGGGGCAGATTTTGCTGGCTCGGGAGGCAGTGCAGAAGGGCGATGGACCCGCGTTGCAACGAGTAGGGCATGCGCTGAAGGGCGCATTGGGAAATCTTGCTGCTCCAGCAGCATCGCGGATCGCAAGCGAGCTTGAGGAGATGGGGAAGAACAGTGACTTGGCGTTGGCAGAAACCAAGATGAAATCTCTCGACAGCGAAGTCGTTCGAGTGATCGAAACTCTGGACGGGATGTGTCTGGAGGCGATCAAGTGAGGATTCTGGTTGCAGATGATGATCTTGTCTCTCTTCGCCTGATGGAACGGATGTTGCAGAAGAGCGGTTACGAAGTAGTTACAGCCGATAATGGACAGGAGGCTGCCCGGATTCTGTCCAGAGTGGGCGGCCCTCGACTGGCGTTGATTGACTGGATGATGCCTGGGCTCGATGGTCCAAATGTTTGCCGCGTTATCCGCGACAGGCATGACGACTCGTACGTCTACATGGTGCTCCTCACTTCGAAGCAATCGAGCGGAGATGTAGTCCAGGGGCTGGAAGCTGGAGCGGATGATTACCTGACGAAGCCTTGCCATCCGGCAGAGTTGAGAGCCAGATTGCATACGGGGCGGCGAGTCCTCCAACTGGAAGACAAACTGGTAGAAGCGCGCGAGAAGATGCGCTTCAAGGCAACGCATGATTCGCTCACTTTATTGTGGGATCGCGGCGGGATTCTTAGCCTGCTGCAAAGCGAGTTGAGCCGGTCGGCGAGAGAGTATTCTCCCGTGTCGCTTCTGCTTTGCGATGTCGACCATTTCAAGCGTGTGAACGATACCTATGGTCATCAGGTTGGCGATGAGGTGTTGCAGGAGGTTTCCAAACGGCTTAAGGACGCAGTCCGATCACATGATGCCGTCGGTCGATATGGGGGAGAAGAGTTTCTGATCGTTATGGGTGCGACGGGAACCATAGAACTGCAGGAGCGGGCGGAGCAGATTCGAAGTGCCATAAGTTGCCTGCCGTTTCTCACCGCCTACGGAATGTTGGAGATATCGATAAGTATCGGCGCGATCACCATTGAGGGATGGAACAAATCGGTTTCAATTGAGCCATTTCTAAAAGATGTGGATGATGCGCTGTACCGGGCCAAAGCTGCGGGTCGGGATCGTGTGATCTACACAGTCGCTTCTACCGCCGCTTAGGAATTGATTTTTGGCCCTTGCAACGATGGATGCATCTATCTCGCTGCCGCTGGGACCGAGTGAAACTCCGACGTGACCTGGCGGGCAATCCAGTAGAAGCTTACCGATACCCAGTTCACGGGAGCATATAGACCGGATTGCTACCTGTTCACATTCACCACTAGAATGGGTGCCCATGTCTCTCGCTGCGTTCGAAATCCTTGAATCGCCACCCACTTCGCACGAAGCCGAGGCTGTAGAGGCAATGGAGGCGCACGTCCAACGGGTCGCGCAGAGTTCTCTGTTTCTGCGGGCCGATACCCTGCGAAAGCTTCTGCTTTACCTCTGGGCGCACAGAACGGAGGAGATCAGCGAGTATGCCGTTGCAACCGAGGCACTCGGCAGGCGCTCGGACTTCGATCCAAAGATGGACGCCTCAGCCCGTGTGCAGATCTCCCGCCTGCGTCGGAAGCTTAAAGATTTCTATGAGACAGAGAGCCGCGGGGACGGTTTTGTTCTCCATATCCCGATGGGAACTCACGTCCTGACGATCATGGAAGGCACTCTCTCCCCGTCGCATTCGCCGCTTCTGCCTGCTGATGTAGAGCTGGAAACATCATTTCCATGGCGAAGATGGCTGGTCCCCGGTCTCGTGACTGCATGTGTCCTTCTATTAGTAGTGACTGCTTTTCTGATCAGGGATCTTCGCAAGGCGAAAGCTCTGCCGCTTCGTGCAACGGCCACGCCGACGAACTTCTGGAAAGCTTTTGTCGGCACCGATACCCCGGTAAAGATCATCCTGCCGACGCCGGTCTTCTTCACCTTCCCGAACGACGACCAGGTGCACATCCGCGACGTCAGGGTAAATCAATTCCAATTATGGAAGCTGTCGAAGAGCGTATCGGAGCTGGCCATAACCGATGGCGAGCCAAGACTCGACCACGCCTACACCGTAACCTCCGACACCCTTGCGGCGATCGACCTCACGCGATACCTGGATCGCGTCGGTTTGGCCGAAAGGGTCGAATTCGGAATCAGCGGTGACTCGACGATGGATCTCCTGGAGAACTCCAGCGTGGTCGTCTTCGGAGCGCATTCCACCCTGTATCCTTTTCGGGACTACCTCGAGTCGATGAGTTTCACCCTTGGGATGAGTGAAGCATCCGTCTACAATCACCAGCCCGCCAACGGCGAACAAGCCCGATATGACGTACTGCGCCAGGCAATCGGGAGGCAGATTGAGCCCTCCCTTGTGGCAGTCCTCCCTGGCAGGAGCCCGGGCAAGAAGCTTCTCATCCTTCAATCCCGCCACACGAGTGCGCTGGTCGCGATGATGACCTCAAAGGTCGGCGACAGTCTTTTTCAGAAGATGTACATCGCCCACCAGTCGCCACGATTCTTCGAGATGGTGGTGATGAATGAGATTGAGGGCGATCATATCATTCAAAGCTGGCCTGTCGCGATGCACGCCTATACGAAGAATCCGCCCAACGGAGGCGATGTAACGCAGTAACATACCTCCGGAAACTGGCGAATGGCATGTGGAACGTGGGATTATCCGCTTCATGTCCAAACGTCTCTTCCCCGGTCGTTCCTTGTCGCCCCTCGTTCTCGCCTGTTCGCTTTGGACGCCCCTCGCATTCGCCGCTCCGAAGTCTCCGCAAGTCGACCTCGTTGTCTACGGTGGGACGGCTTCTGGTGTGATCACAGCCTACTCCGCCGCAAAAGAGGGGCTTCACGTCATTCTTTTGGAGCCACGCAATCACCTCGGTGGGATGGTGACAGGTGGGCTCTCCGCGACGGACCTGGGGAGCTTTGAGGTCATCGGCGGATACGCTCGGGACTTCTACACCCAGGCCGCGGCACACTACGACGTCCACACCCTGGCAAAGCACGACGACTGGCTGTCGGAGCCTCATGTCGGCGAAGAGATCTTCCGCTTCATGCTAAAAGACGCCGGAGTTGAGGTCCGCTTCCACGAAAAGCTGGCTGAACACTCGGGCGTCACGATGGCCGCAAAGCACGTCACCTCGATCAAGACCATGGACGGCAAGGTCTGGAAGGCGAAGATCTTTGCCGACTGCAGTTATGAGGGCGACGTGATGGCCCAGGCGGGCGTGAAGTATACCCTCGGTCGCGAGGGGATCGCCGAGTACGGGGAGGAGTTGGCCGGGGTCCGCGCCAAAACCCCCGCTCACCAGTTCACCTGGCCTCTGAACGCTTATGACGATCAGCACAAGCTGCTTCCGGAGATCAGTCCCGGCCCGCTCGATGCGCCGGGCAGCGCCGACAAGAAGGTGCAGGCTTACAACTTCCGCATGATTCTGTCGCACGATCCTGCAAATCAAGTTGCGTACCCGAAGCCCGCGGGCTACGATCCGGCTCGATTCGCCCTGCTGCGCCGCTACCTGACCGAGTTCGAAAAGAACAAAGGTCGCGCTCCAAACTTCCACGATGTCGCCAACCCGGTCAAAATCCCGAATCAGAAAGCAGACTTCAACAACAACGGGCCGGTCTCGACCGACTACATCGGCCGCACCTGGGACTACCCGGACGGATCCTACGCCACGAAGCAGAGGATCTGGGATGACACCGCCCAGTACACCCAGGCCTTCTTCTACTTCCTCGCTCACGACCCAAGCGTACCGCCGAGTCTGCAGAAGGAAGTGAACGAGTGGGGTCTCTCGAAAGATGAGTTCCAGGATAACGGCTACTTCCCGAATCAGCTCTACATCCGCGAAGGCCGCAGAATGGTTGGCGTCTACGTGATGCGCCAGGCCGACCTGCAGACGACCCGGACCAAGCCTGATTCGATCGGCATGGGCTCCTACCAGAGCGACTCGCACAACATCCAGCGCGTCGCACGAGAGGACGGAACTGCAACCAACGAGGGTGACGTCCAGGTCGCCGTGAAGCCGTACGAGATCCCCCTGGGAGTTCTCCTCCCGCAGAAAGAACAGGTCGAGAATCTGCTGGTTCCCGTCTGCCTTTCGGCCTCCCACGTGGCCTACTCCTCGGTTCGAATGGAGCCGCAGTACATGATCATCGGCCAGGCCGCGGGTGTGGTTGCAAGCCTCGCAATTCAGCACGGTACAGCCGTGCAGGATGTCAGCGTATCCGCTCTCCAGGAAAAGCTTCACGCTCACAAGGCGGTCCTCAACCTGCAGGACGCGGAAGCAAATCCAAAGGCCCCGAAAGGCAGCCGGAACTAACTTCTTTTTACCCTACATCATGAAGGCTCTAAGTGGCTCATTCAACTACGTAACAGCGTTACGTAACCGCCTGACACTGGACTACAGATCGGGTAACGGACCAGACTGCGGCAATCTAAATTCTCCCAGAATTCGGACTTCGCGGCGCACGCGTCGATCCGGAGCGACTCACACCATCACTACTCAATGAGGCCTCTCATGTACAACTTCAAAAACACGACCGAAGAAGATTCAAAGCCTGCGTCGAACAGGTTCAAGTCAAAGAGCCGAAGCTTGGCAATCGTACTTTCGCTCCTCCTCATGCTGCCTATCCTCCTCTTGTTTTCGAGGCCGCTCCTGGCTCAGGCCGCGAACGGTTCCATCAACGGTAGAGTCACGGATGGCACCGGTGCACTGCTCCCCGAAACCAATGTCACTCTGACCCGAAGCGATACCGGACTGGTCCTCAAGTCCGTGACCAACGGTGATGGCTTTTACAGCTTTCCTTCCCTTCAGACCGGACCCTTTGCCATCGAGGTCGGTCGCCCCGGTTTTAAATCCTCCAAGGCGACCATTACGCTTGCCGTAGACCAGACGGCACAGATCGATCTCAAACTGGAACTTGGCAGCGCAAACGAGAGCGTGACGATCGAGGCCGACTCCACCGCCCAGTTGGACACGCAGGATTCCAATCTCTCTTATACGGTCGGAGCGGCGCAGGTCTCAGACCTGCCTCTGAATGGGCGTAATCCGTATGGCCTCGCAGCACTGGCTCCAGGCATCGTCGCCGGGACCGGCTTCGGTGCAGGTGTCAGCACGCAGCGCGGAGCGGTTGTAGCTGCTGGCACGAATAACTTTCAATCGAACGGCGGTCTCGGTGGATCGAACGAGATCATGCTGGACGGCGTCTCCATCATCGTCTGCTGCCAGGGCCAACCGCCGCTGCCGCCATCAGTCGAAGTGGTAGACCAGTTCAAAGTTCTGACCTCCGTTCCGCCAGCCCAGTTCGGTCGCTCCAGCGGAGCCATTCTGAACATCGTCACCAAGACCGGCACCAACAGTCTGCATGGCGACCTCTATGAGTTCTTCCGCAACGAAAAGCTCGATGCCGCGACCTTCTTCACCAAGCGCAATGGCATCCCGCCGATCCCGGGGCATAGCGACTTTCGCTCGCCACACAAGTTCAATCAGTACGGCGGCTTCGTCAGCGGACCGGTCTTCATTCCCAAACTCTACGACGGCCGGAATAAGACCTTCTTCACCTTCGGATACGAAGGCCAGCGCAACGTCACCAGCCAATACAACACGACCACAGTACCAACGGTCTTGATGCGCCAGGGCATCTTTACCGAAGCCCCGGCCCTTATCTACGATCCCTTCAACGTAGCGACCGCCGGTTCAACAACGACCCGCCAGCCCCTGGCTGCCACGTGCATCGGAAGCACCTGCTACCCCGCAGGTCGGGCCGTTCCAACGATCAATCCAGTCGCCGCGAAGCTGCTCCCCTTGGTGCCCCTGCCAAACGCTTCCGGCGTCAACAATAACTACAGCTACTCCCAGGGAAAATCGGACCAGGTCGACCAATATAACTTTCGTGTCGACGAAAATTGGAGCAGCCGAAATCGGACCTTCGTACGCGGCACTCGCGACGTAAACAACCATCACGAAAACGATCTCTTCAATCAGGCCAGCGGTCCCAACGGCATCAATCAAAAGCTAACGGCGTATCTGTTTGGGTTGGGCCACACCTGGACCGTCTCGCCGACATTCCTGCTGCAGTTCACCTACGGATTCGGCTACCAGAAAAACTTCCAGATCCCGCAGAACTTCGGCGCCGACGCAGGCCAGTACGGCTTCTCCAGCAACTTCCTCTCGCAGCAGCAGCGGGCCGGCCTGCCGCTCATTCAGATCAGCGGAACCCAACTGCAACAGATCGGCAACGCGGCGAATGCGAACTTCTTCATCCACTACACGCATGTACTGGATCTCTCCGCCACAATACAGCGTGGCAAACACAGCATCACCGCCGGATACGACGGACGCTACATCATCGAAAACGAACAGAGCGTCGGCAACCCGCTAGGCACTCTGTCGTTCGACTCCACTCAGACCAACGGACCGAACCCCAGCGCCGCTGTCCCCAATGGACAGAGCCAGTTCGATTCCTTTGCCTCATTCCTGCTCGGCACCCCGGCTTCATCAAGCCTCCAGCGGCAGGCGACGATCGCCTTCACCCAGCCCTACAACGCCATCTTTGTGCAGGATGACTGGCGCATCCGCTCCAACCTCACCCTCAATCTGGGCGTCCGCTACGACATCGAAATGGGCTTCCGCGAACGCTATAACCGCTGGGCCGACTTCGATCCAAATGCGGTCAACCCTTACTCCGCCGCCACGCGCCTCCCGTTTACCGGCGGTGCGCAGTACCTCGGCGTCAACGGCAATCCGGGCCGCACCTGGAAGACCCAGTACAAAGACGTCGCCCCCCGTGTCGGCTTCTCCTGGAGCCCAAATCCGACCACCGTCGTCCGCGGCGGCTACGGCATTCTCTTCCTTCCAACATCAGAGCGTGGCTTCGGCAGCGGCACTCTCGGATTCTCAGTGTCCACTTCGGTCGTCAATACCTCCAACACGACTCCGGTTAACACCTTCGCCAATCCTTTCACTGCAGGCGTCGCGCTTCCTGCCGGTCCGGCAGCAGGAGTGCAGGCCGGGACAGGATCAAACGCTGGCGTCCTTCTGTACGACACCCCGGTCTCCTATCAACAGCAGTGGAACGTCGGTATCGAACAACAACTGTCGCCCGGCTTCGTCTTCAACCTCAACTACGCAGGCAGCCACGGCGTCCATCTGCCAGTCAGTGGACGTCCCAACGACCTGCAGCCTCGCTACTATGGCGCACCGGGAGATCCCTCACAGATCGCCTTCCTGCAAGCGAGCGTGCCCAATCCCTTTGCCGGAACCGTAACCACCGGATCACTAGCCGCCCCGACGGTACAGCGCGTACAACTGCTCTCCGCCTTTCCCCAGTACATCTCGAACACGGCACTCTCAAACACCTCGCTAACCTATAACTTCAACGGGATTGGATCAGCCTCGTTCAATGCCATGCAGGCTGGGCTCAGCTATCGCAAGGGTAAGAATCTGACTGGGTCGGTCTTCTACACCTTCTCCAAGTTGCTGGGGAATGTCAGCGATCTCACCAACGGCTTCCTCAACCCGGCCGGCGCACCAACCTTCCAGAGCTACTACTTCTTCGATAGCGCCCACGAACGTTCCAACCTGGCGACAGACATACCGCACCGCATCGTCGGCAGCTTCATCTATACCATTCCCTTCGGACGCGGACAGCGCTTCGGCGGCAACATTCCGAAGTGGGCCGACGAGTTCGTGGGCGGATGGAAGCTAAACGGCATAGGATCGGTGCAGTCCGGCAACCCGCTCTCCTTCTCGGAGACAGGGACCCAGGCCTTCGCAGGCTCACGGCCAACCTACGTCTCGGGAGTCAATCCGCTCACAACGGGCTCGACCCACGGACGCCTTGGCGGAGTCGGTCAATCGCAGAACTACTTCAACTCCGGCGCCTACCGTCTCAGCCGCGCATTTGAACTAGGCAACGTACCTCGCTCCGCATCGCTCACCCGCTCCCCACTCAGCTTCCAGAATGATCTCTCTGCAATCAAGGACTTCAACATCCACGAGTCGATCAAACTGCAGTTCCGCCTCGAAGCCTTCAACCTATTAAACCGCGTCCAGTTTGGTATTCCCAACACCATCGTCGGATCGCCAACCTTTGGTTTCATCACCACTCAGGCTAACCTGCCAAGGAACGTTCAGGCCGCCCTGAAGCTGTACTTCTAGGACGCACTTGGGATACGGGCTGGCCGTCAAAAGCCAGCCCGTACTGCTGACAATTTACATCCCGTCACAGACAGCCTACCTGTTCAACTGGCTCTCCAACTGCACAGGATACGTAGAATAACGAACTCCATCGGCTCCAGTAGTCCCCATATCGGCAGGCCGGACGCCGATGCCGAAGGTCAAGCTATCTCCCACACATAACACGGTCGTGCCGGAAGGCAGATCGCCCGGCAAGGAGCGGCGCACGGCGGAAGCCAGAAGGCCATAGGCCGTCGCAGTCAGGTGTACTCCATCCGTGCTGAGATGTTCATCGGCTCCTCCGGCCTGCTCCAGAACGCGATTGAAATCCACCACCGCAGTCCCTCGTTCATGCGCAAGTAAAGTGAGAACTTCGTTCAACGCATCGATCCGGCGGTTCGGGGATCGATCGCCATAACTACCAGGCGGATGACGTTTGAGGACACGCACTTCATCGACATGGTGGATCGTGACAAGGACTGCCGAAACCTTTGCGTCTTGAGAGATGTTGAGCATGGCGATCAGATTTTCCCGAAAGACCTCAGCAGACACGAATTTCTTTTCATTGGCCGCATCGTTCATGCCGGTATAGATCAGGACAAAGCGCGGGTGCCACTGCGCCAGCGAAGCTGCAAACCGCGCACGAAGCTCCGTGCTGTTCTCGCCCGGAACACCCGCATTGACGACCCGTACATTGCCTGATTGCGCACCGATGCTCGTCACCCCACCCGCGAGAAGAACGCATTCGACGGCTACGAAAATCCAGATGAGCAGTCTTTCGCGTCGAAGACCCACCGTCCTCTGCACCCGCATAACTTTTGTGGCTTTGGCGTTGAACAAGCTCCCTCTCCGTTTGGACACTTCAAACATAAACTATGCCTGGTATGTGACCTCGGCGTTCACCAGTCAGATCGCGGTAGCCGCGACCTGACTGATGAGCTGAACATGCTTACGCAAACGGCTACCCCCTCGATTCGCTCACTGCTAAGCGTGTGAACGAATCAGCGTAACAGCGTGAACTGTGTGTGAGCTTCGGCCTGGACTGAGTTCCCGATCCACAGGTCGAAGCTGCCCGGTTCCGTGACCCATTCATGCTTGAGCGGACTCCAGAAAGTCAGATCGGACGACCTGAGTGTGAGTGTCACGGTCTGCTTTTCGTGTGCGTTCAGATGGATGCGGCGGAAGTTCTTGAGCTCCCTTACAGGTCTTGACGCACTCCCGGATCGCTGATGCACGTAGAGTTGAACGACCTCGTCGCCAGGGACGTCGGTTGTGTTCTCAAGATCGACGGAGACCGGAAGCTGTCCATTCACATGGAAGGAGGTTGCATCGGCATTGAGATTGGCGATCGTGAACTTCGAGTAGCTGAGACCGAAGCCGAAGGGATAGAGCGGCGCGCTCGATCCGTCCCAGTACCGATCGTCGGGATGGTCTGGAATCTGGGTGAGATTATCGGCGTAGTAGAGCGGGATCTGTCCGACGTTGCGCGGCCATGTGAAGGGCAGTTTGCCGCCTGGATTAGCAGCTCCGGAGAGCAGGTCCGCCACGGCGTTACCACCCTCGGTGCCGGGATACCAGACCTCGAGGATCGCTGGTACATGCTGCGCCGCCCAGCTAATGTCGAGGGGGCGTCCATTGACCAGAATCAGAACGATGGGTTTGCCCGTTGCAACGGCTGCTTCCAGTAACGCCTGCTGCTCGCCTGGGAGGGAGAGGGAGGAGCGAGAGGCGCGTTCTCCGCTCATGCTCTGAACCTCACCCAGGACCATGACGGTAAGCTCCGAGCTTTGGACGAGCGAGATGGCGTGATCGAACTCGGTCTTGCGCTCTGCTGCGGTCTTCAGTACGGGCTTGGGGCTGGAGAATTGTGCGTCGAAGATAGACGGCTGGACGCGCTCGATCTCGACGCCGGTCGTGGAGCGAATCTCACTTGTAGAAGCAAAGCGGTTACGAATTCCTGCGAGCACGGTAACGGTATCGGAGGGATGGCCGGCGAGGCTCCACGAGCCCATGGTGTCGGCCTTCGAGTCGGCCAGCGGGCCGATGACCGCGATCGAAGTGGGGGCCTTACGGAGCGGCAGCAAATCGCCTTCGTTTCGCAGCAGAACAGCGGTCTGGGTCGCGGCTTTGCGAGTCGCTGCGCGTTGGGCGGGGGAGACCAGTTCGGTCGTCGATCGCGTGACGTCCACGTAGGGATGGCTGAAGAGCCCGAGCCGGTACTTGGCAACGAGGATATCGCGGACCGCGTCATCGATGGTCGTCAGCTTGACCTCGTTGTGCTGAACGGCGCTGACGAGTTCATCGCGGTAGGTGTGGCTGGTCATCTCCATCTCGACACCGGCATTGGTGGCGCGGACTGCGGCGTCATGATCGTTCGCGCTGAAGCCATGGGTGGTGAGGCTTTTGACGGACTCCCAGTCGCTGACCACCATGCCGTTGAACTTCCACTTGTCCCGCAGGACGTCACGCAGCAGGAAGCTGTTACCACTGGCGGGGACGCTGTTCAGGTCCATGTAGGCCGTCATGAGTGAGCCTGCGCCTGCATCGACCGCGGCTTTATAAGGCGGAAGGTAGACGTTCCAAAGCTGATCGTCCGAGATGTTGGCTGAATCGTAGTCGCGTCCGCCCAGCGCTGCACCATAGCCGGCGAAATGCTTGACGCAGGCGAGGATGCTGTCCGGGTTTGCCAAGTCTGTGCCCTGGAAGCCGTGAACCTGGGCCTCGGCCATGCGTGAACCGAGATAAGGATCTTCGCCTGCGCCTTCCATGATGCGGCCCCAGCGAGGGTCACGCGCGATGTCGACCATGGGCGCGAAGGTCCAGCGAATACCGACGGAACTGGCCTCGCGCGCTGCCATGCGTTGCGCCGTCTCAGCCACGGTCGGTTCCCACGATGCGGCCATGGCAAGGGGCACCGGGTAGATGGTACGGAAGCCGTGGATGACATCGAAGCCGACGATGAGCGGGATGTGCAGACGGCTTTCATCAATCGCAACCTTCTGCAGTCGGTTTACCTCGACGGGATCAGTCAGAAAGAGCAGCGAGCCGACCTTCCCTTGCCGGATGCCGACCTCGACCCCTTTGCGGTCGTCGGTGTTCATGGCGATCTGGCTCATCTGTCCGATCTTCTCTTCAAATGTCATCTGCTTTATCAGTTGATTGGCAAACTTGATGGCAGCGGGGTCGATGACAGCGGCGCTGGGGTGCTGCGGGATGGCCGACTGTGCGAGCGATGGATCGGAGATAGTGAGCAGGATTACTGCAAGACTGCTGGCGGAGAGCAGGCCAGCGGTGAAGCGAAGGCAACGGGAGGTGGGCACGGCGGTCTCCTGAAAGAAAGTTAGAGCGAGTTGGCCCAGCTGTAGGTGGCGAGTGCTCCGGGCAGGAGGGAAGCATGGAGAATGCGGCCATGAAAGCTTACATCGAAGTTCGCGGCCTCGGCTTTGTTGTTGAGCACCAGCAGAGCGATGGAGCCGTCTGTATTTTGGAATGCGACAGTTTCGAGGCTCTGTCGGCCGAAGCTGGAAGAGTCGATGCGGGTCGCGCCAGGGCGGACAAACTGGCTGGCTTGCCCTAGTGCATAGAAGTCGCCGGTGTAGGTGACTGTGGCGGGGTTCCTGGTAAGGTCGACGGTCACTAACCCTCGGCAGGTGCCGCAGCCTCCGGCGTGTGGGTTGTGCTCGGTATCGAGGGCGATGCCCCACAGCACGACGGCCTTCGCCCAGTTGCGGGTGGACTCGATCAGAAGGTGAGCGGTGGTGAGCAGAGGCGATTCCTTCTGCCATGTGCCGCCGGAGCACTCGGTCATCCACACTCCCTTTTCAGGATGGCGGTCGTGGATGGCGGTCTGGGCGGCGACGTCGCCACCATAGCAATGCAGAGCCGAGCCCGCAACGAAGGGGGCGGCGGCAGGATCATCGAGAACCTCGAGCGGGTACTCGGGATGATCCCAGTTGTGATCGTAGGCGAGGACCTGGGTGTTGAGGCCTGCACGCTTAAGATCGGGTCCGAGATAGTCGCCAATTAACCGCTTCTGCTGGTTGGCCTGCATCAGAGTTCCGGGATAGTCCTTGGTCTCGTTGAGAGGTTCATTCTGGACGGTCAGATATTTGACGGGAACACCGGCGGCCTGGAAGGCCTGAACGGAGCGTACGAGGTAGGCGGAGTACGCGGGCATGGCGTCATCGCGAAGCGCGCCGCCATTCATAGTGGACTTGGATTTCGGCTTGGACATAGATTCGGATTTCATCCAAGCTGGGGGGCTCCAGGGTGTAGCCATCACTGTGATCGCAGGATTGAGTTTGAGAGCTTCGCGGGTGATCGGGAAGACGTAGCTGTCGTCATGCTTCGCCGAGAAGTGCTTCATCTCCGGATCCTGTTCGCCCTCGGGCATGTCGTCGAAGCTGTAGTGATCGCGGGAGAGATCGGTCGAGGCGATGGGCTGGCGCAGGAAGCTGAGACCGATTCCGTGCGAGGGGTCGAAGAGCCGGGTCATGACCTGCTGACGAGCGGCTGGTGTGAGGCGGTCTTGCAGCAGCCACGCCGATCCATCGGTGAGCGATGCTCCAAAACCGTCCATCACCTGCAGGCGGGATTTTTCGTTGACGGTAATAACCAGCGGCGAAGTCGGCGTGCCGCGACCGAAGCTGGCGGACGCTTGCGGTGCAAGCGTACTGCTGAGATCGGCGGTGGTGCGAACGATCTGAACGGTCTGAGCGAACGACGGCAGGGCTGTCAGCAGCAGGAGAAAGGGCATCGCGGAAGCACAGAGAGGCAGACGAGAGGTCACAGAATTCCTTGGGGCAACCGGTACTGGAAGTACAGTGCGAGAAGTATTGGGGAGAAGACTGCGCCGGGGCCGCCATAGTTTGTCGGCGACCCCGGCGACCCCGGCGATGCAGGCAGAACAGGTGAATCAGCGCGCTAGAAGTACACCTTCGCAGCCAGCTGGATGACGCGGGGTCCGCCGGGTCCGGCCGGGTTGAAGGATGCAGTCGGCTGGCCCCAGTTCGTATCCTTCGCAATGGAGAGCGGTGTATAGCTTCCGTTCCCGTTGTAGGTAGGAAGGGTTACGTTTGCTCCGTAGTCGCGGGTTTTGATGTTCGGGTGGTTGAGGATGTTGAAGAACTCGCCGCGAAGCTGGATTGAGCGCCCTTTAGACGAGTCACCGAAGGCGAAGTTCTTGAAGATGGACGAGTCCCAGGTAACAAGACCGCCCTGGCGAAGGCTGCCGGGAGAGCCGAGGTTGGGCCGGCCAATCGTCGGGAGGAGCAGGTTGCCGCTCGCGTCCACACCGACGAACGAAGGAGGAGTCTTGCTGTACTGCGAGCCACCGGTAAGCTGGTTGGCGGGCGAGTAAAGCGAGTTGCGAACCGGTGCGCCACTTTGCATGCTGGCGAGGCCGGAGAGCTGATAGCCGTCGGTGAGATATCCCACCCAACGCGGCCCGTTAAGCCGCTGCGCCAGCTTGGGTAGATCGTAGACGTAGTTGATTGCAGCGATATGCCGACGGTCGTAGTTGGCTACACCGTAGCTGTACTTGCGTGGATCGAAGGGATCGACGAAGGTTTCGTCAGCGCTTGAGGTGGTGAGGACCTTCGACCAGGTGTAGACACCGCCAAAGGTGAGGCCATTGGCGAAGCGGCGCTGGACCGAAGTCTGAAGCGAGTTGTAGCTGGAGGTGCCGTCGAACTTGTAGTACTCCATCTGCCCATAGCCTTTGTAAGGCGACAGGTAGTTTTGCTGGTAGGCGTTTTTGCCACTAAAGGAGTATCCGGCTGCAGCATACTCGGGTGGCAGGTTTGGCTCGACGGTGGGAACAACGCCGCCGGCATAGTTTGCCGGGTTCTGAGCGGCACGGGTGAAGGTGGTTCCATACGGAATGGTGTTGATGTCCCGGGCGGTGACCTGGTGACGGTTGACGTTGCCCACATACGCAACATCCAGCGTTATGCCGTGACCGATATCACGCTGCACTCCAAAGCTGTAGCTGTAGGTGACGGGAATCTGTCCGCTGACGTCCGCGCCGTAGATCCCGCTGAGTACGCCGGAGTTGCTCTGAGCAGCAGTGGCTATGTCGGAGATAGTGCTGTTGGAGATGGCCGGGGTCTGAACCAGCGCAGGATTACCGAAGACCGTGTTGAAGACCAGGTTACCCTGTGAGCGGTCGTGCGAGGTTCCAAAGCCACCACGGATGACACCCTTATGATCCCCGTAAGGGTCAAAGGAGAAACCGAAACGAGCCTCCGGCATGATGCCGTTGCTGTTCCATCCACCCTTGGGCAAGGTGCCGTTGCTTGCGAAGGTCATACCGTTGAGGCGGTTGCCGGTGTTCGGCACGATATTGCCGCCGGGAGTAATCTGAACGGCCGCTCCGGCCGAATAGGCTGAAGGCGTGAACAGGGCGATCTGGTTCTTGGCGTCATACTGCGGCGGAATGTAGACGAAGCGAACGCCGTAGTCGAGCGTGAACCGGGGGCTGAGCTGCCAGGTATCCTGCGCGTAGAACTCGAACTGGTTGTAGCGGAAGTAGCCGGTAGGGCGTGCGCTGGATTGGCTGAACGTCTGGAAGGCTCCAAGCAGGGCACTGGCGTAAGGCGAACCGCTGTTTGTGCCGGTCTGATTCAGGCAACCAGTCGCGCTGGTGGAACAGGCCGCAAAGCTGAACTGTCCGTTCGAGTTGCCGTAGCTGACCTGATCTTTACGATTGCGCTGGTAGAAGGCTCCAAACTTGATGGTATGGCTATGGAAGCTCCAGGTCAGGTTGTCATTCGCACTGATGGTGGTGTTGGCCTGATGCCACGGAGTCGATCCAAAGTAAGTGCTTGTGCTGCTCTGGCCGTTGCCGGAGAAGCCAAGGTCGGGGATGGACGTTGTACCGCTGGTGGGGAACAGGAGCGGCAGGCTCAGGGCGTTCGCACCAACCGTAAGGTTGCCGTTGACGCCTTGGACCTTCGATGTGTAGACGCTCGGCCCGATGCTGACCTCATTGAGCAGCGTCGGAGACAGCGTGCTGATCAGGTCAACGGCCAGGTTCCAGCCCGGCTGTGAGTTCGTGCAGCCGCCAAGAATCTGGAGCGAGCCGGAGCACTGGATACCGAACGAGCCTATCGGGCCGGTCTGGGTGTCCTGGTTGCGGACATAGCGTGCAAAGACGCGCTCGTTCTGGGAGATCTGGTAGTCCACACGGCCGATGTATTCGGTGCGTGGGTGGGTTGAAGAAAGCGGATCCTGGCGGTTATAGGTGTTATTCCCCGCCACATTTGGCTGCGGGTAGAGGGCAAAGATCTTCTGAATCTGGGTGAACGCGGCTGCCTGGGCTGCGCTCAACGTTGCCGGATTGATCGTGTTGCCCGCAAACTGCTGGCTGTTATTGGGATTGTAGATCTGGAGCGGCGTGCCACTGCTATCCACACTCTGTGAGAAGTTGCCGGCGCGTTCCAGCGCGGTTGGTGTGCGGTACTGCTGAATGCCTCCGGGAACGAGCTGGCGGTAAAACTCGTTCGAGAAGAAGAAGAAGAGTTTGTCCTTCTTGATCGGCCCGCCGATCTGGTAGCCGAAGGTGTTATAGCGGTAGAGCTGCTTGGCGGTTCCGTTATGATCGCTGACCCAGTCGTTCGCGTTCATGCCTTCGTTGCGATGGAAGAAGTGCGCGTTTCCGTGGAAATCGTTGGTGCCTCCACGGGTGGTGACGACGATGGAGCCGCCGCCGGCCTTACCGAACGCCGCCTGGTAATTCGAGGTGAGGACCTTAACCTCGGCAATAGCATCGGTGTTGATCGTTACCTGGGTGCCGCCGTTGTTTCCCGTGTCGACGTTGGAGGCTCCGTCGACCGTGAAGTCGTGTTGGTTGGTGCGGCTGCCGTTGACGCTGTAGGTATCCAGGCCGCCAGTGCCTGAGGCACCAAAGGATCCGGTCCCGGAGACTCCCGGAATGACACGGACTATATCTAGAACGTTGCGCCCGTTCAAGGCGATGTCGTTCAACTGCTTACCCGTAATCAGGTCAGAGCGTTCGCCGGAGTTTGCCTGGAGCTGGAGTTCGGCCGTATCGGCTTCGACGGTGACGGTGGTCGACTCTGCGCCGATCTTGAGAGAAAAGGCACCCGCGTTCAGATTGTCAGCCGCGCTGAGTATGACGCCAGATTTCGTATTTGTTTCAAATCCTTTCGCCGAAACAGTCACGGTGTAGGTGGACGCCGGAAGGTTCGAGAGGGAAAAGGTGCCATTCGAGCCGGAGGTGACGGTGCGGGTCACGCCGATGGAACTCGCCACAGCGGTGACTTTAGCGCCGGGTATTAAGGCTCCGGATGTATCCTGAACAGAGCCTAAGATACTGCCCGAGGTGACCTGTGCAATAACCGGCACAGAGGTCGCCAGGAGTAGAGCTACCAGGGCGAGATGAGTGTTATGGCCCTTCAAAGCTGACGTCTGATGGAGACGGAGCCATGTGAAAGTCCGTCTTACAGCGTTTCTAATATTTTGGGGGGAGGAAGATACTTGAATCAAGGGTGGCCTCTTCTATGTGCTTCATGGAACGTCCCGAACCTTATGGATCGTAGATAACACTTGTCCTGTAGCGCGCCTGAGGGTTAGATGAGGTTTTATTGAGGGCCGTAAGCCACTTAGAATCAATGGGAATATGCAGTTCGTACTGTGGGATCAATGACGGAAGAACGAAAAGACGCGTTTTTGGCTGGCGATTGGAGGGTCGACCCGGAACTTAACTCCCTCAGTAGGGAAGATAAGGAGCGGCGTGTCGAACCAAAGGTGATGAAGGTTCTCCTCACCCTGGCATCGCGTCAGAATCACGTTTTCTCGAAAGAGGAGTTGATCGCGGCTGTCTGGCCGGACACCTTTGTGAGCGATGATGTTCTCACCCGGAGCATCTCGATCCTGCGAAGGATCACCGAGGATGACGCCCACGATCCTCACTTTATTCAGACGATACCCAAAGTTGGATACCGGCTGTTGGCACCGATCACTGAACTCCCCAACACGGAGGATCCGACACCCCCGGACCCGCCGATGCTGTCTTTGGAACCGGTTCCTACCCCGATTCAAGTTGCACCGTCTAAATTGGATTCGACCCGGCGTTCCTCGGGGCTGACCCTGTGGTTTGCTCTCGGCTCGATCGTGTTGCTTGCATCCGCCGCCCTCATCGTCGCTCGAGTCCGTCGGCCTTCGGCAAATCTTCGCCAGGCGTTTCGCACGACACAATTTACCTCCTACGCAAGGATGCAGACGCAGCCAGCCTTTTCGCCGGATGGAACGCAGATCGCCTTCGTGTGGACCTCTGAGGGCGGGACAGAGCAGCAGATTTACGTCAAGCGCATCGGCGAAGAGACGCTGACCCATCTGCACACTGATAAGGATGCGCAGTTCAGTCCGGCCTGGTCCCCGGACGGCCGAAGGATCGCATATCTTTCGAAATCGAGTGAAGGGCTGGGTCTATATATAGCGGACCTCTCCCCCGGGCATGAGGCACGTAAGATATTCATTCCACAGGAGCCGAGCCACTGGGAACAGGGCGCGCTTTCGTGGTCTCCCGATGGAAAGAGCCTCATCTTCCCAGACCACCAGGGCTCCCAGCCCAACTCATCGATCTTCCGCCTGGATCTTGCGACGAATAATGTCCGGTCGATTACCTCGCCGCCGCCGGGATGGGAGGGAGATTTTAGCCCAGTCTATTCCCCCGACGGAAGCCGGATCGCTTTCACCCGGGCAAGTGAGACTGCAGTGCGAGACATCTGCTGGATCTCGGTGAAAGACGGCAAATTGCATCAGCTTACCTCCGACCGAACCAACATCGATAGCCTGACCTGGGACGCCGGAGGGGCATCCATCATCTTCTCTTCCAATCGAGGCGGAAAGTACGGGCTGTGGAAAATGGGGCTGAAGGACACCAGGCCTGAGCGGTTGCCGGTCGGAGCCGAAGACGCGTTTCAACCTGCGGTAGGGCCGAAGCCGGGTCAGTTCGCATACGCGCAAGGCTCTTCAATCTGGAGCATCCTTCGCCTGCGAGCGAGCACGGCCAGGGAAGGCTCGCCGGAACCCGAGCATATTTTATCTTCCACGCAGCAGGACTCCGCTCCTTCGCTGTCACCGGACGGAAGCTTCTTTGCGATGCAATCCCAGCGTTCAGGATCCCAGGAGATCTGGATCTCTTCGATCCGGGGCGACTCGCTCCGGCAACTGACGTTTCTGGGCGGTCCGCTTACAGGAAGTCCGTCATGGTCCAATCAAGGCGGCAGCATCCTTTTCGACTCTCGCCCGGATGGGCATTCGCACATATTTGTCGTCCAGGCCGCTGGCGGTACGCCGAAGCAGCTTAGCTTCGGCAACGCGAATGACATCGTTCCGCGCTGGTCGCATGACGATAAGGTGATCTACTTCCGATCGAACCGCGGAGGCCGATGGCAGCTTTGGAAGATTGCCACCAGCGGTGGGGAACCCGAGCCTGTAACGACCGGCGACGGCATTGAACCCCAGGAGTCCTTCGACGGCAAGTGGCTCTACTACACACGGGGAGATGAAGATGGTATCTGGCGAGTGCCAACCTCTGGCGGTCCCGAGGTCCAGATCTCTCATCAGCCGGACGCGGGGTACTGGGGATACTGGAAGGTTGAGCCGCGCGGAATCTTCTATCTTGATCGCGATAAGGCTCACGCATCCATTCGTGTTCTGGATCCGGAGTCGGGTAAGACAAGCCTCTTCGTAAACCTCCAGCAAATGCCTCCCTTATACGCAGGCATCACTGTTGTTGACCAGGGAAGAGTCGTTCTGATGACCGATGAACATGACGCCGGAAGGCATATCACTCTCGTTGAGGCAGAGCGGTAGATTGACCGACGCTTACGGATTCTGTAAGTAAGCCCGCCAGGGAAGTTGTCCCTGGCGGGCCTGCTTGTACTGCCTTATTCGCTGCCTTCGCGTCTCGGCGTTGGGGTGACGGATGCGGTTTGCGTTGCGTTCTCCGCCAGCAGTTTTTCAATCTGCGCGGTGAACTCTGCCTTCAATTGGTCGTTGAAGCGGCCGCTTGCAGGGGACGCAAAACCCGAGTGAACTCCCTTCACCAGCCCATCACGGCCAACGAAGATGGTTGCAGGCCATGTGTTCAGATTGACGGCCTGGGGGACCTTCTCCCACATCTCAGCGGGTGCGCCGGCGATCAGGTAGGTATAGTCCACGCCGTACTGCTTTACGAAAGCCTTCTCGCGTTCCAGGCTCGCCTGCTGTTCCGGCTCTTCAAAGTCCAAAGCCACAATGGCAAGACCTTTGTCGCGGTACTTCTTGTCGAGCTGCACAAGATACTGTGCTTCGTCATGGCAGTTGGGGCACCAGGTGCCGGTCACCACAGCGACGACCACCTTATTCTTGAAGCGCGGATCTTCGCTGGAGACAAGCTTGCCGTTCACGTCTGGAAAGTTGAAGGCGAACTTTTCATTCTTGTCGCGAACCGTTGTGTGTGTCGAGTAGTTCTCGGGCTGCGGCAGCCCTTTGGCAATTGCAACCTCCGCCCTGTAAGCCGTCAGCTTCGGAGTGTAGCGGCTATCGACCGTAGCCTCTTCACCATAGGCCTTGGTTGAGACCTTGGTCGCAACTACAGCAGCAGGAGCGGGCTTGGAACTCGGGTTCTGCTCGACCACAAGTGTACCGTCAGCGTTGGGAGTCACTTCAATCACGCCTGGTCGCGAGCCATCAAAATGGCTGAGCCGCCACTTACCATCGTTGAAGGTGCCCGTATAAGCGCCGGTGTCTCCATCGACACGGAGAATGGTTGCGGCAAGCTCTGCGCCACGTTGCTCCACGATAAAGTGGAAGGCCTTCTCGCCTTTGGATGAAGGCGTCTCCAGCGGAATGATGTACTGTCCCGCAATCCGTGGCGCTTTGGTCGCGGTATCTTTTCCATCGATATGGCGTGTTGCCTTGAATTTATAGGTTCCAGTGGACGCGCGATTTTGCGTACCGACATCCCCTACCAATTCGCCGTTCTGCAGTGTGGCATGGATGGCGCTTAGGTAATGATCGATGTTCAGATTGAGCTTACCGTCCTGGAACGATCCCGCGGTTGTAGTCTCAAACGGTTGAAAGCCGTTGTAGAACGTTCCCTTGGTTGCGGAGCCGCTCCCCGAGATATCCAGGCGAAACGGAATCGTGTCACCGTTCTGTCGGATGAGAGCTGCATCCCAACGACCGCCTACTGTATTGGCTCCTGATTGAGCGATGGCCACAGACGCTCCAAAACCTGCAAGGGCAATGGCGACACTATTGCGCATAAGACTTTGTTTCATGTTCATCTCCTGATGGTTGATGTAGCGTGAACTTTCTAGCCATGGATATGGCTCGCGCGTGTGGGCTGAGCTGCAATATGCAGGCGGTTGGTCTTTGCATAGCGCAGCCACTCCTCTGGCAGTCCACGCTTTGTCGCCAGCAGAATTTCCAGTGCCGCACGACGCGACTCCGGGCTGATGCCCGCAAAGTCAGCGCCCTGGTCTTCGCTAGTCAACACTTGTAAAAGCCGGTGATAGAGATAGCTCTTTGCCGGCTCCGGAATCGAATCGAACGATTCCGTATAAATGAGGTAGCTGCACGGATAGCGGAACGTATGCGTCTTCAGGTCGAAGTCGCGCAACGACCTTCCCTTACTGTCCCGAGGTCCCTGGGACGCGAAGGTCCGGGCAAAGTTCGACTTTGCATCCGCATCGAAGCCAAGGCCGGTAAGTGGCGCTTCATTTGCAAAGACCATGTAGCGCAGAAGCTGTTCGGCCGGCTTCTCATACAGCAGTCGATCCTTGTCAGATAACGTGGGCGTCACCGTTTTGTCGTCGTTGGCTCGGGCAGCCTGAAATGCTGCGATACGTGCACGGTAGTTCGTCAGAGTAATGAGGTTGTGGGCCTGCGTCTGATGGGCCAGCACCAGGTGTGCAACAACATCGCTCTCATTCGACAGGTACTTCGTTGCATCAAATTCCGAAGCGATGGGCGTTAGCTTCACGTCAGACGACGGCTCAGTGCCTCCATCCCGAACCACTGCGTTCCCCATGGAAAGCTCGGGTGCCGCGGTGCCCTTACCCGTGACATACCAGCCCCCCCAGCGATTCTTGATGGCACTCTCCTGGTCGGTGATGAAAGATTTGCTGCTGGATGCCTGCGTGCCTGTAGCCGTTGGGTAGACGGACCGCAGCAGCACACCTGGAACTCCGCGGGTTCCAGCGGCGATATGGCACTGTGTGCAATCCAACTCAGCACGCTCAAACTTAGGCTTCTCAACCTGATGCTCATCCAGCAGGTAAAAGATCGCGCCCTGCATTGGATCGAAGGACACCACCTCAATTGCCTTACCCTCGTGGACTGAGCCGATATACACATCGTCATTGAAGTACAGCGCACGAGGATGATCGGGCGAGATCTTCTTGTACTGGAAGCTCGTCTTGGAGAAGACCAGCGTCTGCGAGTCGAGAGGGATTTCCAATTCCTTCAGCACCGACTTGAGATACCCATGCTCCGGTTCATACACCAGCTTCGCTTTACTCGCATCGAGTCGCTGCTGTAACTTCGCAACGGGATCACTGAGATCCTCAGAGCGATAGTTGATGGGTGCTTCACTGAAGGGCACGTAGCCTTGATTCCGCACGGCGATCTGCGCGTGCGACCATAGCAACGCTTCGCCGGTAAGAAGGCAGAGCGCAACTGCAAGCCACGGTGCCGTCAGGATGCGTCTTCGAAGATGGGAACGAATCGGCTCTGAAACTAGAGGCTGATCGGAATCCTGTTTGCCTGGATCTTTGTATGTCATTATTTCCACCACTTGGAGTTGAGGCTCGCCTATTCAGCAAGACACACGAAAGCCCGCTGCGGCAGGTGCCGAGCGGGCTTCAGGTGGCGCAAGGAGATTCTTCCATGCAACAACAAACCCGCTCCAGCAAAGCTGACGAGCGGGTCATAGAAACGATAGGTCGAACGATCTATACGTTAACGATGAACTCTACAAAACGGAAACCGCCTCGTCAGTCGCGATGAGTGACGGGCAACAAGTACGCTTTGTGATGAGATTCATGTTCATGACACTATCTTCCTTACTATGGTAAGTCAACTATTTTTCTAAATATCTAATTCATAAGTCGTTATTTATTTTAACTAGGCTGTCGGTGATTTCTGTGTTGCCAGTAGATGCACCGTCTTGGATGGCATGCATGTGGTATCGCTGCACATCTGGAAGCGGACCGTGAGAGGGATTCCGGGCTGCGCTCCTGCCGTCGCCTTGACTGGAACCTTCAAGAAGAAGGATTCCGTATAGAACTGCGTATCCAGGTCAAAGCTGGAATCATGGTGCGTAAGCGGTTTGGTCGCGGTGATCGCACCCGCGAGTTCATAAGGCGCACCCGATTCAATCGCAACCCGCAGCGGTATTGGTCCGCCCGGCGATTGTGTCTGCGCATAGACGTGCCAACCCTTCTCGATCTTGGCAGTGACGTTCGCGATCACCACACCATCGCGGCCTGGTGCAGGCTGCGCGGAAGCGTCCCATTGCACAGTTCCCGGAGCCTGTGCCAGGACTGTCGCAACGGGCAGGAGTGAGAGTAGTAAGACAAACTTCTTCATTGCGGACTACCTTCCGGAAGTGGGATCAAACGGTGATGGATGCATCTGGCCAAGGTGGCAATTGCCGCAGGTTATGGGCTGTGCATATTGCCGGTCGCCGAGTTGACCTAGATACTTCGTGTTGATGTCGTTGGTCATGCGCATCATGAAGCGCGCCGTTTCCTTGCGGGGGTTTTCGTCGGAAACATAGTCGATCTGCTTGGTGTCCGGATCCTGCTCATGGCAGAAGCCACACTGCACGCCAAGGTCACGTTGCATGCCCGCCATGATCTTGTAAACATCCTGTGCGGAGGTATCCTTCGGAAGGACTCTCAGGTTCGTCTGGGTCGGATTGGCCTTCGCAGCAACACGCGCGAGCGGAGGTGCTGCGTCTTGCGTAACGGCTGCCGCAGTAACCACCGCAAAGGTAGCTACTGCAAGCAGCGATCCGACACGAACTATTCCTTGAACTTTCAATATTGTTCCTGAATATTGTTCCTGCTGCGTTATCGCACGACTTCCTCGCGTTGAGACGGGTGTTAGTTAGCTTTCGTAACCTGTCCTCGGATTTCGCCGCCCGGGTTAGCAGCAGTGTGCAGATTGAAGTACCACTTGCCGTCCGCAAGGTCCTTTGCTTGCTCCGCAGTGAGCTTTGCAGTGCCCTCGATCGGGCTATCGAACGGCGCTTTCACCGGGACCTGTGGCTTGGCGTTGGCACCCTCTGCTGCAGGACCGTGGAAGTGCGCTGCTGCAACAGGTCCAGTAAGGCCGCTATAGACGACGTGGTATTTCAACTCGTTGGTATCCGTATCAAGTGAGGCAGTGACCGTCCCGGTGCCTGCAACATCCTTTGCGGGAACCTCACTGCCGCCCTTCAGATCGGCTTTCAGATTCACGGTTGCTGCCTGTGCCGTAAAGGCGGACACAGCAAATACGGTGGCGACGGCAAGGCTGCGGATGGAATAGCTATTGAGTCTCAAGGTGTTCTCCTTAGTTGATAAAACATAGGTTAATAAGCAAGCTAAGCTCGCGTAGTTGGGACGCTGCCCACCATCTGCGGGATGCCTCTTCGCGCAACCCGATAACGAATATTGCGGCTCCAGGTCGTAGAAGCAGATTTGCGGAAATTTCATGCCGATTTCTGAAATAGACACAGCGCAACTGCGGCAGGCCGCGTAGCGCGAGGCAGTTAGAAAATTGCGACTCTAAAAACTAAGGAGAGAGCTGCAATAGTTCAGACTGAGAGGAAGCTCACTTCATCAACACGCATAGAAACTCGACCTGCAGGATGTACCTACCGGGAGCAACAACAATGCTGTGCGAAGTTCTGCATACGAAGCAGACTATATCAGCGATATAAGTGCGTCAAGTCATCCCCTCGAAGTCCCCGCTGCAATCGATGGTCTGGAACCCCTCCTCGTTCGTAGATGCAAAGAGCCAAAGGGTATAAATGCCCCTGCAGGCTTTGGGGCAGGGAACCGACTCTACATCAACCTGTTCATACGATAGCGATGACGGTTAGACTTGCCCTATGGCGACAGGGCGTGTGATGGCATTGGACATGGGGAAGGTACGCGTAGGCGTAGCGCTCTCCGACCCTCTCGGGTACACCGCGCAGCCCCTGCTTACGCTGTGGCGTAAAAGCCGGGGAGAGGATTTGCGTAGTCTCTTGCGGCTGATTCGCAAACATGAAGTCGGTGAGATCGTGGTGGGAAATCCGCTTCACATGTCAGGGGATCTAAGCCCCTGGGCAGCGAAGGTGCAGGACTTTGCCGAGGAACTGCATAAGCGTAGCGGTCTGCCAGTCCACCTCTGGGATGAGCGGCTCAGCTCGGTCGCGGCGCACGAGATTCTCGACGAAGCCGGACATCGCAAAGAAGACCGCAAGCATGTCATCGATCAGGTTGCCGCGGTAGTGATTTTGCGTGGTTGGATGGAAGCCAAAGAAGATGCAGCCGCGCGCGCAGCGTTGGAGCGAAACGACCATGCGCTTAAGGAATCGAAAACATAAAGCGACTGCGGCACGATTGTCGAGCAATAGCGCACTGAGTTGGAGCGGCCATTTGCATAGCCGCTGCAGCATCCTTACTTCAATCTTGAATCCTACAGTTTAGGAACGCCCGGCCTTACCTTTGCGAGAGTTGTAACTGCAAATTGTGATCTCACTCGAATGTCATCCGAAGACGATCCGATGAGTATTTGAAATACTCCCGGCTCAACTTGAAAGTTCTTGCTCTTGATGTCGTAGTAGGCCAACTCGGAGGCCGGAAGCGAGAAGGTTACGCGCCGAGTCTCGCCAGGCTGCAGCATGACACGCTCGAAGGCCCTCAGACTTTTGATAGGCTGTACAACTCCGCTATGCACCTGATGCGTGTAGAGTTGAGCCACCTCGGCTCCGGCAACCGCACCGACGTTCTTGAGGTCGAAGGAAATCTCTTCTCGTCCAGTCGAAGCTACGGTAGCTCCGGATATCTTTAGGTTCTTGTATTCGAACCGCGTGTAGCTCAGGCCGTGGCCAAAGGCGTAAAGCGGTACACCCTTGAAGTACAGGTACGTATAACCCTTGGAGACGTCGTACTCGTTCTGCGGCGGAACTCCGTCGAGATTGGCATAGACGGTATAGGGAAGATGGCCGCCCGGATTGTCATCCCCGAAAAGCGCACGAGCAATTGCGATGCCCCCAGCCTCGCCCGGATACCAACCATCGAGGATCGCAGGAAGGTGGTCGTGAGCCCAGGTGACGGCGAGAGGTCCCGCGTTCATCAGGACCAGTACGGTCCGGGGATTCGCAGCGTAGACTGCCTCCATCAATTGCTGTTGTGCTCCGGGAAGATTCAAGTCGCGGCGGTCGCGTCCCTCAGCCTCAACTCGAAGATTCGTCCCAAGAAACAGGATCGCAACATCGGACTTCCGTGCGAGTTCGGCGGCACGACTGATTGCAGCGGGATCGGCGGCCTCAATGAAGCCGGCTCCCTTCTCGTACTCCACCTTGGTCTTTGAGCCAAGCAGTTCGCGCAGTCCTGCCAGAGGGCCAACCTTGCGCGCCGGTTTGCCGTAGTAGTTGCCCGTCTCGTAGTCTGCATCTCCGGCAGGTCCGATGACGGCGATGGAGTGAACTCCCGCGCGCTTGAGCGGAAGAAAATTGCTGCGATTGCTGAGCAGCGTGATCGATTCTTTTGCAGTCCGCAGGGCAAGCTCAAGATGTTCGGCGGAGCGGATCGTCGTCGCGGAAATCTTGCTATAGGGGCTTTGGTCGGCAGGGTCGAACGCTCCCAGCCGAAAGCCCACCCGCAGGACATTTCTGAGTGCTTTGTCTACGTCGTTTGTAGTGAGGAGTCCGCGCTTGACGGCGAGCGGAATGTTCGTTTCAAACTCCTTGTCATCCGAGTCGTTACCCGCTTTGATTGCAAGCGCTGTCGCCTCCACGGGATCTTCAGAGATGCGATGGCCAGGCTCGTTCGAATTGTTGCGGCTTGCCGTAAGCAACTCGACGGCACCGAGGTCGTCTGTAACAAAGCCATCGAAGTGCCACTTGCCGCGCAGAATATCCGTAAGGAGATAGTGGTTAATCGCATCCGGCGTCCCATTGATAGCGTTGTACGACGACATCACGGACTGCGCGTGCGCCTCCATGATGGCCGCCTTCCAATGTGGCAGCCAATACTCCATCAGGTTGCGTTCATCGACCTCCGCCGAGAGATGTTGACGTCCGGTCTCCACGTTGTTTACGGCAAAGTGTTTAATCGTGGCGGCAACCTTGAGGTGGTTGATATCGTCGCCCTGCAAGCCCTTGACGTAAGCAACGCCCATGCGACCGGTAAGGTAAGGATCCTCGCTGAAGACCTCCTGGATTCGCCCCCAACGAGGATCTCGGCTGATGTTGATGACAGGGGAGCGATAGACGAGGCCATGCTTCGAGCGAGGGCCATCCGCCTTGATGTTGTACAGCGCACGAGCCTCATCGGACATCGCACCGGTAATAGTGTGGACCAACTCCGGATCCCACGTTGCACCCATGGCAATCGGTGCAGGGAAGAGCGTTGTCGGTTCCTTCGACCACACCCCGTGAAGCGTCTGGTTCCAGCCTCCCCACATTGGGATATTCAAACGCGGAACTCCCGTGTTCAGGTGATTGAGTTGAGACGCCTTCTCTTCGAGAGTCAGGCGGCCGATCAGATCGGAGATGCGAGTCTCAATCGGTTTGGATGGATCGAGATAAAGCGGAGCCGGAGCGCTCTGCGCCAGCGCGGTAGTACAGCAGACGACAACAGCCAGGAATAGAGGGTTCCGCTTCATAAGAATCTTCCTTCGTTACATTTTGAAATTCAGGTGAGGTGCCAGGGCATTCTGGCTATTGATTTGAGTGCTATGGCTTCGGAAGTGCACGCAACGGCTCAACGACCGAAGACATATCCTTCTCTGCATATCCTTGTTCCGTCGCGACCGTGAAGAGAGCCTGTGCATTCGTCGCTGTCGTCAGGTCGATTCCCGTTGTGGCCGCCTCGTCGTGGGCATACTGAAGGTCCTTCGCCATAAGCTTTAATACAAAGTTTACGGCGTAATCACGGTTCGCCATGCGCGCAGAGACGCCCGCAAGAAGCGGATTGCCCGGCGCTCCGGCTTTCAGAATGCCAAGAGCCTTATCGCGATCAATTCCGCTCCGCTCAATCCAAGCCATACCTTCCGCTAATGATGCCACCTGCACACCGCAGAGAAAATTATTGATCAGCTTCATCTTCGAGCCGCTGCCAGTAGGTCCAAGATGAACGATCTCCTTACTCATTGCCTGCAGCACAGGAGTAGCTTCGTCCATCGCCTTCTCCGACCCTCCAACGAGGAACGAGAGTTGACCGGCCTCAGCCTGGGTGCGGCTTCCGGTCACCGGAGCATCCAGCAGTTCAAGGCCTCGTGCTGATGCAAGTCCGGCAAGCTCGGCGATCCAAGCAGGGCTAAGCGTGCTGCATTCAATCAGAATGGCACCGGCATCTGCCGCAGCAAGCGCGCCATCTTCGCCTGTCCAAGCCTCGCGGGAAGCCGTGTCGTCCGACAGCATCGAAAGGATGACGGAAGCCCCCCTTGCAGCGTCGGCGGGTGTCAACGCGAGCCGCGCGCCCTGGGCAACAAAAGGCTCCACCTTCGAAGGCGTGCGGTTATAAATAGCAAGCGTAAATCCCGCCTTGAGCAGATTGCCTGCCATACCGCTTCCCATCGTCCCAAGACCCAGCAGTGCCACAGATATTTGAGCCATAGTTCCTCCTCCGAGTGTTACGTTCCGACTGTTAGGTTATGCCAGCGATTGCACCCTGACCGGCGTGACCACCTTGGTTTCCTCGCGAATCGGATTCCGTAGCGCTCGCCCGAATCCTTCAAATTTAACTTCACTCCAATCGCCATCCTGCAGCACGATCCCGTCTCCGAATGAGAGCGCTCCTGCTCCGAAGAAATGCACGTGGACGCTGCCAGGCTGGCGATGACCGTCGAACTTGAAATGGTGATGCTCAAGGTTCGCGAGGCTGTGACACATATTCTCTTCCCCGGTCACAATCTGCTTATGCCAAAGAGTCTCGCCCGCGCGTTCAATCGTAACTTCCCCCGAAACGTCCTTGAAGTCACCACCGATAACGATCTCAGGCCCCAGGCTGCAGACTCGTAGTTTGGATCCAGCCAGGTTGAGATAGTTGCGTCGTTCAAACTTATGATCGGAGAACTCATTCCCGGCAACCTGCCCAACGGTGTAGGGTGTCCCGTCATCTCCAATCAGATAGACGCCCGCGACCTCGGCTTCTTCGCCGCCATCTTCTGCATGACCCGGAATCTCAAGCGACTCAAACGGAGCACGGAGGATCGATCCGTCTCCCTTATAAAACCACTCCGGAGCGATGCCGATCTTTCCTTCCGCGGGACGACCATGCTCCACACCCCACCGAAACATCCTCATGCTGTCGGTGATCGCTTCCGCTTCCTTGGGCTGCTCCGCAAGGTGCATAGCCTGACGTTCTTTGGCGCTACCCAGATGCGTCAACCCGGTGCCGGAGACCAGCAGACGTGAAGGAGAGCCCGGCACATCGATCGGAGGAAGCAGCTTCCAATCGGAGCTGCCCCCATAGACGGCGTCGTAGTCCAGCACCTCGCCGACTGCAAGGCTAGCTACCACTTGACCAAGCTTCTTCCCCTCGCGAATACATTGCAGCGCAAGCTCGTAGACGGAGGCCACACCGGTAAGGCATCGCAGGTGCGGCTCATCTACGAGAGCCACACCCCGAGAGGTAGAGTTTACAATTTGAACGACACGAATCATGATGGCCTCGTTGCTACTCGATGATGGTAAAACGCTTCAGGGACTCTTCGTTCACCGTGAGCCCAAGGCCCGGTACGCTGTCGTCCAGATCGATGTAGCCATTGGTTGGAACCGGTTCTCCATCGAAGATGTACCAGAAGAGTTCGTTGCCGACCTCTACGTCTACCTTCGGAAAGAACTCCGCGATGGGCGAGTTCAAATTCGCCATAACGACGTGGTAGTTATGCATCTGTCCTGCATGCGGAACCACCGGAACTTGGAAAGACTCGGCCAGCGCGGAGATCTTGCGCGCCTGGCTGATTCCACCCACGCGATTGGTATCGAACTGGATATAGTCGAGCGCATTCGCCTCAAGTAATTCCCGGAAACCAAAGATAGTGAACTCATGCTCGCCGCCGGCAATCGGGACACGGCCATAGCTCTTCAACTCTTTATAGCCGCGCGTATCGTCTGGGATCACCGGCTCTTCGAGCCATCGCAAATGGAAGGGCTCCAGCAAAGGCAGCATGCGCTTGGCGTAGTCGAGCGTCCAGCCCATGTACGCATCGACCATCAGATCGATGCCGTCTCCGATGACCTCACGCACGGTACGCACCAGTTCAATGTTCTTTTGCATCCCCGCCGCGCCATCGATCGGTCCCCAACCGAAGCGCAGCTTCATCGCCTGGTATCCCTCATCCTTATACTTCTGCGCTTCGACGCGAAGTTCGTCGAGCGGCATCGAGTAAAGGCGACTCGCATAAACAGGGATGCGCTCTTTCGTGCGTCCACCCAGCAGACGATACACCGGCTGCTTCGCATCTTTGCCGAGGATGTCCCACAACGCAATATCGACCGCGGAGATTGCAGTCATCGCCACGCCCTTGCGCCCAAACGCCATGGTGCGGCGGTACATCTGTTGCCAGAGGTACTCCGTATCCCAGGGATCGGCTCCGATCAGCAGCGGTTTCAGATAGGTATCGATCAGCGTCTTCGTCACCAGCGGTGACAGGGCTGCATTACCAAGTCCGACCAACCCACTATCCGTAAAGATCTCGACCAGCACCCAGCCATGGAAGGCGAAATTACCCATGGAGGCTTCTCGGAAGGCTACGAGGTCCATAGGATTTGTACAAAAGTGAGGAGGAAGCGGTACGGTCTTGCCTTCCCACTGAACGACTCGGGTGCGCACATCTGTAATTTTCATGATTAGCTCTCTCGGTTTAAAAGTTCTGAAGTTTTAAGTGGTTGCACCCTGCCCCCCAGTAGCAGAATGGCCAGAAATCCGATGATGTGGAAGGTACCGACGATGATGAATAGCGTTCCATACCCAAATCCGTGACCCAGCAAAAAGCCGGCAACGACACCGAAGATCGCGCCACCGATCGCTCCGCCGAAACCCACCATGCCGGAGACCGATCCCACCGCGGAGAGAGGGAACATGTCGGCAGGTAGCGTCATAATCAACCCGGACCAGGACTGTTGGCAGAAGAATGCGATGCTGAACAACACAAGCGCCCAGCCCACTGGAACATGGGGTACGAGCATGACGACTGGCATGAAGAGCGCACTCAGCCCCAGGACAAACTTTCTTGAGAAATCAAGCGACCGCCCCTGGCTCAACAGACGACTCGAGAGCCACCCTCCCAGAAAACTACCAACGCCCGAGGCGGCATACGGAATCCACGCATAGTAGCTCACATGCTTCACGTCGAAGCCGCGAATGTCATAGAGATACTTGGGCAGCCAGAACAGGTAGAAGTACCAGGCCGAGTCGCTCATGAACTTTGCGAAGACCAGCACCTGGACCCGTCGCATTCCCACGATATCGCCGAAGGAAAGTTGCTGCGCCACCATCCGCGCGTCGAGCGATGCGATGGATACTGTCGCGGAGGACTTATACGTAAGCCACCACCAAAGCACCCATGCAATACCAACTGCGCCCGCAGCGAAGAAGACCATCCTCCACCCGCTCGTAAGCAGCACAATACCGATCAGCGGAGGAGCCAGCACCGATCCGATTGCAGTCCCCGCGTTGATGATGCCCATCGCGGTCGATCGCTGGTGCAATGGAATCCATTCCGCCACTACACGCGTAGCAGCAGGGAAGGCACCGCCCTCTCCCATGCCCAGCAGGAAGCGCGCGGTCAGCAGAAATCCAAAACCCGTTGCCAGCCCGTGGAGTGCACACGCGATCGACCACCACAGCATGATGAGGACGAAGCCGCGCCGCGTGCCCAGCACATCCAGCAGTCGGCCCCCGATCACGTACAACATAGCGTACGCAATCAGGAACGACGATTGCAGCCAGGAGAACTGCTGGTTGCTGAGCGGAATCGATTGTTGGATCGCCGAGATCGCGACCGGCAACGTCTGCCGGTCGAAGTAGCTGATGGCAATCGCCGCCGTGACCAGCACGACAAAGAACCACTTCGGCTCCATCATGCTGGAGCGCATCGATCCGTCGGCTTCTCTTACCTGCGTGCCCATTATGCGCGACCTTCTACCACTTCAACTGCAGGAGAGACGTTGCCTGTCGTGGCAGATCGGTCGGGATGGTGACCATGCCGTTATCCACATCCAGCCACCGGGGAGAGCTCAGAAGTTCAAGCTGCCCTGCAGCTTTTAGCTTCACGTATTGCTCATCCGTCGGCTTTTGGGGAGATCCCATTGCCTTCCAGACTGTGTAAGAGTTGCTGTGATCCTGGTCGACGCGATAGTGCTGCAACAGTACGCGATGGACCCCGGCAGGAATACCTGCCACCGTGACCTTGACCTCAGCTCCAGATGCCGGCACATCGTCGTCGTGATAATTCCACAGCAGCACGGCGGCCTCATGCGCACTCTTCGTTGCAAAGGCATCGATGTCGGGAGTGCTCTTCACTCCACTCGCGATAATGTCATTGAGCGGAACCTGAGATGTGCTGCTAGTATTGACGCGATCGCCGGACATCAAGGCCGCCATGCGAAAGACATTCAGCACCGGCTTATCGACGCCGTTCGTCGCCAGTGTGCGAAATCCTTCGAAATAGTCGCGGTCTTCAAACTCGAAGGACCAGCTCAGCATCGAGATCAGGTTCACCTTGTAGCGGTCCTGCAACTCAAACAGTGACTTGATCGCAGCAGCCGTATAGGTCGGGTAGAGCGGGCCATTGCGATAGTTGTTCGCTGGATTGACCTTCGCCGAGCAGGCGGCGCATCCCTCCGGATCAGCCTCGCTCAGGATGATCGGAGTATGGATAAACTTCGGATACTTCGCAACAATCTTGAAGCCGCTCTCCGTCGCACGAAGCTCGTTAGCCAGCCCCATCTGCACATGTCCGTCTACCACTTTGGGAGAGCCCTTCGGGTGGAACGAGATGAAGTCCAGCGGAATCACCTTACCATCGGCCAGGCTCTTGTCATTCGCAACGTGCTTCAGGAAGTTATCCAGAAACGCACTTGCCTTCTCAGACGCAGGCCCGGTGCTCGCAGGTCCGCCAACGATGGCGTTCGGCAGCGCCTTGCGAACACCCGCGACCGCGTAGTCATACAGCTTGTAATACTCCTCGGGAGTGCCGTGCCAGTAGGTAATATCCGGCTCATTCCACACCTCCCAATACCAGGTGCTGGTCTGCTCCTTGCCATAGCGCTGAACCAGGTGCTCCGTATACTTCCGCACCAGTTCGCCCCACATCGCGTAGTCCTTCGGAGGATTGTTCGAAGCCCCTCCCAGCACATTGCCCGGGTAGTGCAATTGATACGTGTCGACGCCCGGAACCTTGGCCGCCAGATCCTTCGGCATAAAGCCAAACTCAACCATCGGCCTGACGCCGGCCTTTTGAAACGCATCGAAGATCTGGTCCGTAATCGTGAAGTCGTAGACCGGCTTGCCATTCGCGTTCAGGGTGAAGACGTTCGACGAACTCCACTTCAGCTCCGGCACGCCATCGCCCGATGTAAGCAGATGATGGGCACGGATATAGACCGGCACGGGACTTAGGTCATGCAACTCCGTCAACAACTGCCTTCCATACTTCATCGTCGTGTAGTTGGACTCGTCGTAACCGAACCAACTGTAGATTGGCTTGTAAGTCCCCTGCGTCTTGGTGAGATCAACCCGGATTGTTACAGGGGAGGACTTGGGGGTTTGTGCCGCTGCGGGAATCGCAGCGGCACAGAGTAGGGCAATGAGTTGTTTGCGCATGGGTCCTCGACCTAATGGATGCTTTAGAAGTTGTACTTGAGTGCGAACTGTATGTCGCGGGGAGTAGATGTAGCGGTGGTGATCTGTCCGGCGTTTGAAGAATCAACCGTAGCGTTAGCGGTGCCGCCGTTAGGAGAACCGAAGCTCGTTGTATTCGGCAGGTTGAAGAATTCCGCTCGGAAGGAAAGAGTGCTCTCCCTGGGTAAAGCGAAGTTCTTGAAGATAGAGGCATCGTATTGCCGAGACATGTCAGTTCGTAAAGTATTCGCACGCACCTGACCGTAGGTGAAGTTTGGCGCGACGATGTACTTCGACCTGTCGAACCAGGCGTTGAGTGAACGTTTGAAGGTAGGATTTCCGCCCGCTGGGCTAAAGTTTGGTCTCTGATTACTGACGCCCGTATTCGCGATGTCACTGGAGACGACCGGCGTATAAGGTGTACCGCTGCGAAGCACCACGATCGTCTGAAGCTTCCATCCGCCCAGGGTGTTGTTGACGATCCCGTTCGCCTTGCTGAGGAAGCGCTTTCCGCGTCCAAATGGAAGAGAATAAGTCGCGCTGAGTGCCAGGTTATGCGGGACGTCCGAAGGCGACAACGCATACTCGTATCCGGTGTTGCCGCCCAGCGAAGGGGATTGGTTGAACTGGAAGAACTTGGAGTAGGTGTAGGCGGCGGTTGCAGTGAGGCCGCTGCCGGCACGATGTTCGAACTTGGTCTGAAGCGAGTTGTAGTTCGTCGAGAGATCGGAGGTATTGAAGTTGATGGTGCCAAAGGGTTGATAGGGCCTGCGTGCCTGGATCGCTCCCGGTCCCGGCGTGGGATCGTTGAAGTCGTTGTTCCCACCGAGATGCACCCCGTGATTCCCAACGTATGCCACCTCCAGAACGTCCTTGCCGGAGATCTGACGCTGAATGGCAAGGCTGTAATGTTCGTTGACACCCATCTTCATACGTACCTTCGTCGGTGAGAGCGTGGGGTTCGCCAACGCCGATCCAAGCAGCGTGCCCTGGAAGAAGTTCGCAAGCGTTCGCGTGGGCGCAACGTTCGAAGTAGCGTTGACCGTCTCCGAAAGCCGGAAGGGCAGAACGCTAAGATTGACGCGGCCACCCGTTCCTTCTGGCTCGTAAAACATTCCGAAGCCGCCACGAATAATCGTCTTCTTGGAAGCGGCGAACGCGAATCCGACACGAGGGCCGAACTGCGTCTTGTCGGTGTAGGTAATGTTGGAAGGCAGATGCGCCTGGCTGCTGGTCTGGATGTACTTCCCAAAAAACTGGTAGGCAAGAGGAGCAGCAAATTGGGCGCTGAGATCGGGAACCGTGCCGCTGCCCGAGACAATGATCGGCTGCGCCTGGGTCGGGTCGAAGGTCCCGACCTGTCCTTTGTAGCCGCTGGCCCACGGGGAGTATTCGTAGCGCAGACCGACATTGATGGTGAGTTTGTCCGTCAGTCGGATATCATCCTGCGCGAAGAACTGGCGGTAGGTCGCCTGACCACCGAAGTTATCGGCAGGAAAGGCGCGTGCGACGGACGAGGGATAGCCGAGCAGGAAGTCGGCATAGGCATCGCCTGCGTAATTGCCGTTGAAGGTGAACTGTCCTGCATACGTCTGGCTGTCGTAGCCCAGCCATTGGTAGTAGCGAACTAGGGTGCCGAACTTGAGCGATTGGCGTCCCTTCAGAATAGTGAAATTTTCGGTGACCTCGACGGCTTTTCGGTCCTGCGATTTAGGCCGCTGGTCGAACGTCGAACCCTGGATCGAACTGTAACCGCTCCATGCATAGTCGGGGAACGAACCTCCGCTGGTCGGCCGGAGTTGCCCGCTGAAGCCGGCCACTCCGAACTGGGTGTTGAAGTCCGGTCCCTGCAGGAAGGCGGCGAGGCGCACATGGCTGGGAAGGTAATGGGCCCGCAGCTCATTCACCATGTTCGAACCGATGTTGGTGATGACGCCGACCGCGATGTCCTGTCCGATCGAGGTCAGGGCCGCGGTCTTCAACGCAGGTGCCGCATTCGGATCGATCTCGCGATTGGTAACGTAAAGCCAGCGGGCAAAGAGACGATTGTGCGAGTTGATCTGGTGGTCCAGCCGCACCGTGTACTGGTTGAAATCAATTGCCTGCGAAGGAGCCGAGCTGAAGGTTCCAGTAGTCGTGTTCTGGCGCGGAATGTAAGCCAGAATAGCCGTAGCTGCAGGGGCAAGCCGGTTCTGGGGAATGGTATTTCCCGCAAAGGGAACTCGTACGACTGCACCGTTCACCGTCGTTGTAAGCAACGGATCGTAGATCGTCTTCGTGCCGAAATTTCCTGCGCGCTGGCCATCGTTTGGAACCGTCAGATTGAAGACCTGCCCCTGTCGCAGGCGTTGCCCCTCGAAGTTGACGAAGAAGAAGGTTCTATCTTTTCCGCTGTAGAGGTGCGGAATGCTGAGCGGACCGCCCAGACTGCCGCCGAACTGGTTGCGCTTCAAAATCTGCCGGGTCAGTGAGAAGTAGGCGCGGGCGTCCAGCTTGTCGTTGCGGATGAACTCGAACACACCGCCGTGGTACCGATTGGTGCCGCTCTTGGTCGTTGCATTGAAGAACGCGCCGCCACGGTTGTACTCGGACGAATAAGGGCTCTGCTGCACCGAAAACTCCTGCAGAGCATCGATGGATGTCTGAATGAACGTGCCGCCCTGATGCTGTTCGCTTACGTCGACTCCATCCAGCAGGAACGAGGTCGCACTGCCTCGGATACCGCTGATCACGTTGCCGTTTACCACCTCAGGCCGAATCGCCAGCGAGTTGCCCGTAGGAGGAAGCAGCACCGCGCCGGGCGTCAGTTGCGCCAGCCGAAAGAAGCCTCGGCCATTCAGCGGAAGGTCTGTGAGCTGTTCATTGGAAACCACAGTGCCAAGACTAGCAGTATCCGTGCTCAGCAATGGTACGTCCGCAAACACCTGCACAGTCTCCGTCGACGACCCGACCTTGAGCTGCAGATCCTCGCGCACAATCTGTCCGACCTGGACTTCGATCGCCGAGGTGGTCGTCGTCTGGAAGCCCGGGCCCGTAACGCTGAGCGTGTAAGTTCCAGCCGGAACGGGAGTGATGACGAAGCTTCCGTTGGAGTCTGTAAAAGCACTGAGTTCAATGTTTGTGCTTGTATTTGTGGCCTTTACGGAGGCATGGACGACCACGGCTTCCTGGGAGTCTGTAATCCGGCCCGTGAAGCGGCCCGCTTCTACCTGGGCGGTCGCAACTCTACCGAGTGACAGAAGAACGATGGCAAGGATAAGAAAATCCGTTGCGCGAATCAGCAGTTTGACTTTCATGTGGTTCCCTCATGCTGTACGTCCAATCCCAATCTGGATTGTCGGAGCGGGGACAAAGGTAGTACCGATAAAACCTGATTGTCAACCAATATCGAAAAATCTTTTGTCATGACCGATAGAACTGTTCGCTTTACATTTCCCGTGCTCATCCGCACTATGGACTCATGGAGCATCGGCGTAAGGTCAAAATCGGGGCATCAGAGCACGTCCTCAGCAATAAAGAAGACGTAACGCATGTACTCATCCTGCGTTTCCAGCAGATGATCAGCGACGGTGTCCTGGCCCCCGGAACCAAGCTCCCACCGGAACGGGAACTCGCTGCAAGCTTTCGCGTAGCCCGCTCCTCCCTCCGTCAAGCGCTCAAAGTGCTTCAGATCATGGGAGTCATTACGCAGAAGGTGGGCGACGGCAGCTACCTCAATCGCGATGCTTCGTCCGTGCTGGCCGTACCGATGGAGTTTCTCTTTCTCCTGGACGACACCTCGGTGCAGGAGCTAACGGAGCTGCGCTTCCTCATCGAACCGGCACTCGCAGCGAAGGCCGCCGAACGCGCTACCTCCGACGATATCGCGCTGTTGCGCCAGTCCATCAAAGACCTCGAAAACAGCAAGCGAGATCGAGTCAAACTGGTTGCTTCCGACCTGCTCTTTCACCGCGCCATCTTCCAGGCATCCGGAAATCGCCTGACAGGCCGCCTCTTCCACACGATTCATCGCGCGATGCTCAACATGATGATCGTTACATCGCAGTTGGTGGACCTGGAGCACACGGTCGCCTTCCATAAACCCATTCTTGTCGCGATCGAGAACCGCGATCCCGAACTGGCATCGCGCCTCATGACAGCCCATCTGGCCGACGCCCGCGATCTTCTCGCTTCGAGCCGCGAAGAGGAGAACGCCAGAGTGCTGCGAGATCATCTGGCGACCAGCGCACTTGCTCTTTATAAAGATTTGCCCACCGAGAAAAAGGGCGCAGCGCGCTCAAAGGTACGACCAATGAAGTCCTGAGATTTTTTGCAGCTCCCCCAACACTCTCCAATGCGCTGATAAGGCTATGATCCGCCGTCCGTTAGGATTAGGGACTGACGATTTCTAACCCCATGCACCGCAGGAGAATGTGTCTCATGAGTGGCAACAAAAGCCTTCGTTTATTGGTTTTACCCGGGGATGGCATCGGTCCGGAAGTAATGCAGCAGGCCCTCCACGTCGTCGCGTGGGCCGGCGAGCACGCCGCAGTGGACTTCGAAATTCGGGAAGGCGTTGTCGGAGGCGCCGCTGTCGACCTGTACGGAACACCCATCCTGGACGCAACCATCGACGCGGCCCGGCAGGCCGACGCTGTACTCTTCGGCTCGGTCGGCGGTCCGAAGTGGGAGAAGCTCGACTTCTCCCTTCGTCCCGAGATTGCCATCCTGCGCTTGCGGAAAGAGCTGTCCCTCTTCGCCAATCTGCGGCCCGTCACGGTCTTTGAACCTCTCATCGACTCCAGCACCATCAAGCCCGAGATCATTCGCAACCTGGATCTCGTCATCGTCCGCGAGTGCATGGGCGGCCTCTACTTCGGCGAGCCGCGTGGCATCGAGACCATGCCCGACGGCCAGACCCGAGGCTTCAACACCGAGACCTATGCGACCAGTGAGATCGAGCGCGTCGCCCGCGTAGCCTTCGACCTCGCGCGCCGACGGAGCCGTAAAGTCTGCAGCGTCGAGAAGGCAAACGTTACTGAGAGCGGCCTTGTCTGGCGTCAGGTCATCACCAAGCTGCACGAGCGCGAGTTCTCTGACGTGGAGCTGACCCACATGTACGCCGACAACTGCGCGATGCAACTCGTCCGCCGGCCGAAACAGTTTGACGTCATTGTCACCGGAAACATCTTCGGCGACATCCTCTCAGACCTCGCCTCCATGCTTACTGGAAGCCTCGGAATGCTGCCCTCCGCCACCATCGGCACCTCGAACGACGGCCGCTTCAGCCCTGCGCTCTACGAGCCGATTCACGGCTCCGCTCCCGATATCGCAGGCAAGGGAATCGCAAATCCCATGGCCCAGATTCTGAGCGTCGCCATGATGTTGCGCCTGTCGCTGAACCTCGAAAAAGAAGCTGAGATGGTGGAACAGGCTTGCATCTCCGCTCTTTCAAAAGGAGCCAGGACGGCCGACCTGGCCCACGACGGCGAAGCCACGCTCACAACCACACAGATGGGCGACGCAGTTCTGGCCGAGTTGCATCGGCTTATTTCTTAGCATGCCAGCATTTTGCCAGAGAGCGAGACGACGTGTATGCTGCGAAGCATGTTGAAGGTCTCATCCCAAGTCCGCACCGCGGCCAGCCAGCGCCAACTCGCTCTCCTTAGCGAGACTGCGCGAATTATTGGCATTTCGATTCCAACGCAAGGCGGGACCTGACCTTCAGAGACGCAATCTGAACCGAAGCCGCCCAGCGAAAGCTCAGGCGGCTTTTTTGTTGGCCATGCAACGTTTCATGTGGATGCGATAGAGAGGAAGCACGATGGAGTGGACGTACACGATCAACGCACTATCCCGCCCTCGAGTCCTGATGCGGGTCGTCCAGGTCTTCGACCAGCAGATGGTGCCGATGCGCGAGTGCCGCCTGATTGAGAGCGGAAACAGCCTGCGGATCACGGTCATCATCGATGCCGGGGAAGATCTTGCACGGCGGATGCATGCCAAGCTGTATAAGCAACTGGATATGGAGCATATTGATCTTGTCGGTGGACGTTCTGGTCAAAACGACTAGATGGCGCAGCGACTGAGATCAGTCGCTGCGCCATCATGAACGTAGCAAGCGCTTCCGGTGTTCTCGTCGCCCTACAGCGGCGGTGTGAAACGCCCGTCCACCGCAGTCCATCCACCATCGACGATGGTGAGAGTTCCGGTGACAAACGAGCCGGCATCCGACGCCAGGTAAACAACCGCACCCGCCATCTCATGCGGCTTGGCCCAGCGGCCCAGGGCGCTCTTCTGCGCGTAGGCGTTGTACCAATCCTTGTTGGCCGCGATAGGCGCGGTCAGTGGAGTATCCACCACGCCGGGTCCGATCGCATTGACGCGAACGCCGCTGGAGGCGAGTTCTGCCGCGAGCGTACGGCACATCTGCAGTACGCCAGCCTTGGTCGCGGCGTACACGCCTTGCCCCGGCTCGACGGTGATGGCACGAATGCTGGCGAACGCAATGATGCTGCCCTTACCGCGCTTCTTCATGTTGCGTCCAGCGGCGGTGATCAGGCGGAACGTGCCCTTCAGGTTCAGCGTGACGACGCGGTCGAACTCTTCTTCCGTCATGTCCAGCAGTTGTTTGCGAACATTGATGGCCGGAGTGCTCACCAGCACATCGAGATCCGGCAGTGCGGCGATCGCAGCGATCACGGCTTCGCCATCGCGCATGTCAAAGGCCAGGGCCTCCGCGCTGCCGCCGGTTTCCTTGATCGCGTCGGCGACCTTCTGGGCATTTTCAACGTTGAGGTCGGCGCAGAGAACATGGGCTCCATGGGCCGCAAGCCCCAGAGCAGCGGCCTCGCCGATGCCGCTGCCTGCTCCTACAACGAGTGCTTTTCTGTCGGTTAGATCGAAGAGTTTCTTGTAGTCGAACACTGTGCGTAGCTCCCTTTTTGATTGAGGAATGTCGTGCCAGCCAACCGCTTTCTTGACGCCGTATCGCGCAACTCGATTCGTACGGCGGAGAAGAACTTTCGGTAAAAGGCTGTGACAGTGATTGACTCTAACGCTTAAACCGGGATTTGCCTACGTTGCGCCCCACGCCGAAGGGCTGGCAGTGCCACGATGGCAAGCGGTTCATCCGCTGCTGGTATGCTTCTGCGTAAATCGCTTCGAAGATCAAGAAGTTGAATAAAAAAGTTTTTGGGAGAGGTCTTGCTATGTCTTTTCGCCTGCAACTTCGTAGGATGTTCCGATTGGTTTTCGGGCTCGCCGTGGCGTGCGGATGGCTCGCGCTTTCGGCGGATGGATCCGCTCAGATGGCTTCCTCGGACATCGTGCTGCATGGCTCGATCACACCTGACAAGCTGGGCAAGCACGAGATGCTCGCCTTCACGGTGCCCGCAGGAATCGAGCGGATGAACGTCGAACTGATCTCGCCCGGTTTTCAAAAAGGCATGTACCTTACGGCCGGACTCTTCGATCCGCAACGCTATCGGGGCGAAGGACGCAGCACGTTTACCGTCTCGACGGTCGATGCAACCGGCCCCTATCTGCCCGGCCCAATCGTTCCGGGCGAGTGGCATATCGCGATCGGATACAACTGGGTCGCGCCCGGTTCCAAAGGCGACTTCACGGTGAAGATTCATCTCTCGTCACAGCTCGATCCTGAACGCTATCGTGTTCTGAATGCGAAACCCGGCTGGTACAAGGGCGATATGCACTCCCACACCGGCCTGACCGATGCGATGTGCAAGAGCCAGTCCGGCGCGAACGTTCCCTGTCCGCCGTTTCGCCTCTTTGAGGCAGCGGCCTTGCAGGAGCTGGACTTTCTCGCTGTCACCGATCACAACACACCTGCCACCTTCAACGAGATGATGCAGTCGCAGCTCTACTTCGACAGGATGCTGCTGATCGGAGGTGAAGAGATTACGACCGTCAAGGGTCACGCCAACGTCTGGGGAACGGAAGGCTTTCTCGACTATCGCGTCGCGGAGAGCGGCTTCACCGCGAACGACCTCTTCGACCAGGCCCACAAGCTGCACGCCTTGGTCAGCATCAACCACTCCTGCTGGCCCTACGACGGACGTTGCCCGGGCTGCGGCTGGGGTTGGGCCCAGACCGACTTCAGCAAGGTGGACGCCATCGAGATCATCAACGGTTATCACGAGCATGGATCGTGGTTTACCCCGCCTCCGGGAGACGGCGTTCCCTTCTGGGAGGCGCAGTTGGCCAAGGGCTTGCGACCGACCGGAGTCGGCGGTGGCGACGAACACCGAGCCGGCGAGCAGCTTGCGCTCCACGACGGAGTTGGGATTCCAACCACGGTGGTCTACGCGCGGGAGCTCTCGGAACCGGCCATTCTCGAAGCGATCAAGGCGGGACACGTCTTCGTGCAGGTAACGGGGCCGGAAGGCACTCCGCTCTACCTCACCTCGGGAACCGCGATGATGGGCGACGCGATCGCAGCGGAGGCAGGGAAGAGCGTCGAGTTTGCCATCGCGACCCCCAAAGCTGCGGACTTGAAGCTGAAACTCGTGCTCGACGGCCACGAAGTGAAAGAGCTTCCCGCTGCCGTTCCCGACGGCGAAGGCGTGAAGTGGAGCTATCGCTTCCAGTCCGATGGCAAGCGTCATTGGCTGCGGGCGGAGCTGGTCGACGCCAGGGGCGAGAGCGTTACGTTGACGAATCCGATCTACGTGAACTGGGCGAAATGACCTTGAATTCGGTCAGTTTTGCATTTCACGGCTTCGGTATACCGAGTGTTGACATATCCAAAACGCGTGTCTACGATCAATTCCACAGTCACCAGAAGCCAGCTTTTACCTTTCAGGGCGGGATCTACCCCTGAACTTGAGTCTTGTACTTGCAGCGAGATAGGGTGAGGAACCGATGAGAAGAACCGATGAATAGGATCGACCGTTCGCGCTTTGCTTCTTGTTTCCTGATGCTCGCAGTGATGTGTTCCGGGGCGTTCGGCACTCGGATGGCTTCAGCGCAGGTCGTAAAAGACCGCCAGGTGATCGTCATCTCGGTCGACGGCATGACTCCTGTCGAATACGAAGATCCGCAAGGCCATTCCCTCAAGATTCCGAACCTCGCCGCGATGCGCTCTGGCGGCTGCGCCTCGCCGGGAGTTGTGAACACGCTACCGGCGAGCACGTATCCGAACCACACCGCGATGATCACCGGTGTTCCTCCGGCGTTGCACGGAGTGGTGAGCAACACGCCGATCGATCCGTTCAACCTGGAGAATGGCGGCTGGTACTACTACGCCGACAAGATCCAGGTTCCGACGATCTGGCAGGCGATGCGCAAAGCGGGCGTAAAGACGGCCGCCGTCTCGTGGCCGGTGACGGTCGGCGCGGAGGTGGACTACCTGCTGCCGGAGTACCGGCCGGTCAGGACCGAGGAGGACGCGGCGCTGCTGCGGGCGATTTCCACTCCCGGTTTGTTTCGCGAGGCAGAGACCGCCGGCGCAGGACACGGGCGCAAGATGGGCGATGCCTGGCGCGTCGCGGCTGTGCTCGACATCCTCAAGACGCATCAGCCGCAGGTCCTGTTTCTGCACCTGAGCGATCTCGATGAAGTGCAGCACAAGTACGGTCCGCACACTCCGGAGACCCATGCGGAGTTGGAGACGATCGACGCGGAGATCGGTCAGATCCGGGCGTTCGTGGACGCCAGCGGCAAGGGCAAGAACACCGCGTGGATGATCGTGTCGGATCATGGGTTCCTCGGCGTGTCGAAGCAGATGCATCCGATGGTCGCGCTGCGTGAAGCTGGCTTGATCACGACCGATGCAAGCGGCAAGGTGACGTCTTGGAAGGTTTATCCGCGCAACTCGACCGGGTCGTTCTTTCTGGAGACGAAGGACAAGGGCGACAGCGCCAGCGCCGCGAAGGCGACTGCGATCATGCAGGAGCTGGCGAAAGACCCTGCGAACGGCATTGCGAAGATCGATACGGCGGAAGATCTGAAGGCGCTCGGTGCAGATCCGGATGCGTTTCTGGCGGTTGAAGCTGCGCCGGGATTCGGATTCGGAAACAGCATTACGGGATCGTTGCGGACGGAGGGCGGCCAGAAGGGCGCTCACGGTTATAGCCCTTCGTATCCAGAGATGCATTCTTCCCTGATCCTGTTTGGTGCCGGTGTTGCTCCCTGCAAGTCGCTTGAGAATGCGCGGATCGTCGATGTGGGTCCGACAGCGGCTGCTCTGCTGGGCGTGACGATGCCGCAGGTGCAGGGTGTTGTTCTGGACCATGTGGGAAGTCGCTAGGCGAATGGTTCGCTTGCGGGTTCATAATGGTTCGAGATTTTTGAATTCGATTTCGTTTGCGAGGTATTGCTGCTATGTCCACTGCTGTCACTCCTGATCTGAATCTGAAGACGCCGTCCTCCGAAACTGTTCCCACTGTCACGCATTGGATCGGCGGCAAGCCGGTCGCTGGTGTTTCGGGGCGAACGAGCGATGTGTACAACCCGGCCACCGGGCAGGTGCAGGCCAAGGTTCCGCTGGCAAATAAGGCAGAGATGGATGTCGTGGTCGCTGCCGCTCGTGCTGCTGCTCCGGGTTGGGGGGCTCAGCCTCCGCTGCGGCGGGCGCGGGTGCTGTTCCGCTTTCGGGAGCTGTTTGAGCAGCACCTGGATGAGTTCGCAGCGATCATCACGTCTGAGCACGGCAAGGTACTTTCGGACGCGAAGGGCGAGGCGACGCGCGGACTCGAAGTGGTTGAGTTTGCCACTGGCATTCCGCACCTCTTGAAGGGCGAGTTCTCCGAGCAGGTTGGCACGGACATCGACAGTTGGTCGATGCGGCAACCGCTGGGCGTGGTTGCGGGTATTACTCCGTTCAATTTTCCGGCGATGGTGCCGATGTGGATGTTTCCGGTCGCGTTGGCGTGTGGGAACTGCTTTATCCTCAAGCCGAGCGAGCGGGACCCCAGCGCTTCCTTGCTGATTGCGCGACTGTTGAAAGAAGCCGGACTCCCGGATGGCGTCTTCAGCGTGGTGCATGGCGACAAGGAAGCTGTGGATCTGATCCTCGAACATCCGGGGATCGCGGCGGTGAGTTTCGTCGGTTCGACGCCGATTGCAGAGTACGTGTATCAAAAAGGAACTTCGCACGGAAAACGGGTACAAGCTCTGGGCGGTGCGAAGAACCACATGATCGTGATGCCGGATGCGGACCTCGACCAGGCGGCGGATGCACTGGTGGGCGCGGCGTACGGCTCCGCCGGCGAGCGTTGCATGGCGATTTCGGTCGCGGTCGCGGTGACGAATGCCACTGCCGATGCGCTGATCGAGAAGCTGAAGCCGCGCATTGCCAAGCTGCAGATCTCTCCCGGAACCGAAGCGGGCGCGGAGCTTGGGCCGCTGGTGACCGGGATCCATCTGGACAAGGTGAAGAGCTACGTCGCCCTCGGCAAGACCGAAGGCGCGGAGCTGCTGGTGGATGGCCGGGAGGCGTCGCTGCCGCGGGGAGAAGGGTTCTTCCTCGGAGCCTGCCTGTTCGACCATGTGAAGCCGGAGATGCGTATCTATAAAGAAGAGATCTTTGGACCGGTGCTGGGGATCGTTCGCGCGAATACCTTTGAGACCGCGATGGAGTTGATCAACGACCACGAGTTCGGCAATGGCACGTCGATCTTCACACGCGATGGCGATACGGCAAGGAACTTCGCCCATAACGTGCAGGTCGGAATGGTCGGCATCAATGTTCCGATTCCGGTGCCGATGGCGTTCCATAGCTTCGGCGGGTGGAAGCGTTCGCTGTTCGGCGACCACGCAATGCACGGGCCGGAGGGCGTTCGCTTCTACACGCGGATCAAGACCGTCACAGCGCGGTGGCCTACCGGGATTCGTGTAGGAGTGGATACGTCCATGCCCACGCTGGGGTAGTACCCCCACCCATATTTCGTCAAAGTCCTGCAAACAAATGGCTTAATTCTAAAGTATTGATCTGTAACGAGTTAGGCCCGGCTGGGTAGCCGGGCCCTCTTGTTTGTGACTCTGGTTTCTATTTTACGAGATCGGGTGAAACTAAAATGCCACTTTTTTTGATTTTTTATCTGTTGGTGGAGCTTGGGTTGCGGGGATTTTAGGGGGATTTGGGGGTTGACAGGTTTTTGCGTGTAAGAGCCAAGTGCGCCCTGACGCCGGGCGGGCGCCACTTCGTGGTGTATTGGACGCTTCGCGTTAGAGGCTTTCTATCTTTAATAGGGTGTCGGCTTGTTTCCAGGCTTGGTCGAACTGGGTCTTGACCAGCGCGGCGTCGGCCTCGCGGTGTTGCTGAAGGAGGCTTTGGTGCAGACCGAAGAGGGAGCGGCCGTTATTAGGGTTTTGTTCGAGGTCGCGGCGGAAGACGGCTTCAGCTTCGGTGGCCTGGTGGTTGCGGAGGAGGGCTCCGCCGAGAGATTCGCGGACCGGATAATACCAGTCAGCAGGCTCGTTGTAGGCGAAGGTGTCGAGCAGGGTGACGGCCTGCCGCCAGAGGGCAATAGCGTGGGGGCGGTCGCTCTTGGCCTCGGCGATGCGAGCGTCCAGTGCGGTGAGGGCTAACTGGAAGGCTGACTTGGCGGGGTTGTTGAAGTCGGGGATCGCGTCGGCGGGGATGGCGGCTAGGTAGGTGGCGAGGGCTTCGCGCTCGATGGCAGCCTTCGGGAGCTGGTTGGTGGCGGCGTAGGCAGCTCCGCGAGCGTAGTGGAACATGGCGTTGAGAACGGGGAGATCCTTGCCGGGCAGCGGAGTCTTGAGGATGGTGTCCCACTGGGCGAAGCGCACCATCACCCAGGGCTGGGTGGGGAGATACCACTCCATCATGCGGGAGGCGGGGACCTGCGGGGCTACCTGGGTGACGAGTTCCGTAGCCGCGCGGCCGGCACAGGCGGCGTTGCCTTCCATGCTGCAGGCAGAGGCGAGGAAGTGCATGTTGTGGGTGTAGTACATGCTGAAGTACATGTTGGGTACGTCTTCGATGTGCTGGGCACGGAAGTAGGCGCGGTCGGCTTCGACGGCGCGTTCGTTGGAGAGGGCGGAGTCGTTGAAGTCGCCCACGCGCTGGTAGATGTGGGCCGGCATATGGACGAGGTGGCCGGCGGTGGGGGCGAGGGTTTCAAGCCGCTTGGCGCTGGGCAGGGCGAGGGACGGGTCGGCAGAAGCTTCCACCGCGTGGATGAGGAAGTGATTGGCTCCGACATGGCTGGGGTCGCGCAACAGCACGGACTGTAGCGTCTCGACGATCTTTGGAGTGCCCTCTTTCGGCTTTCCGTCGGCGGTCCAAAGCTGCCAGGGATGAAGATCCATCATGCTTTCTGCGTAGAGGGTGGCGGCGTCGAGATCGTCGGGGTGTTTGGTGACGAGGCCGGCCATGGCTTTGCTGTAGTTCTCGCCGAGGACTTTGAGGTCGTGGTTTGCGGCCTGGGCGTAGCGGGTGCTGAGAGCTTCGATGTAGTCGGCCTCGATGGCGGGGCCGCCGGCGGCAAGCTGCTTTGCCTTGGTGATGGCGTTGAAGGCTTGCTGTTCGCGGGCGTGGCCGATGTCGATGTCGTTGTAGTTGGGGCCTACGGCGAGGGCGACTCCCCAGAGTGGCATGGGGGCTTTGGGGTCGAGGTCGGCTGCCTTCTGGAAGGAGCGGCGGGCCTCGTCGTGGTTGAACGCGAAGAGGTAGTCCATGCCCTGATCGAAGAATTTCTGGGCTTCGGGATTGGTGGTGCGGATGATGTGCTGGGAGTTGCCGAGGCCAGCGACGAGGGGGACGGGACGGGTGTCGGGAGCCGGGATCGGCATGGTCATCTGGGCGAAGGCGAGGCAGGGGGTCAGGAGGAAGAGTGCAGCGTAGGTCTTCATAGTCGTCCTTGTACTGACGATGGTATCGCACCGCTTGGGAGGGGTTCTTTGCAAGGACGCAGATCGCTACAGCAGCAGCCCACGGCGGATGAATTCGAGGGCGTGCTGGCTGGCCCAGAAGCGGATGCGATCGCGGTCGCCGGTGAGTTGGATCTCCTTGACTTCCGTGCCGGTGGCGGTGGCCAGGGCGAGGTAGACGAGGCCGACGGGGCGGTGTTCGTCGGGGCCGGGTGCTCCTCCGCTGGGGCCGGCGAGGCCGGTGATGCCGATCCCGATGGAGGCGCCGGTACGTTGGCGAATGCCTTCGGCGAGGGCGGTTGCGACCTCGGGGCTGACGGAGCCTTTGGAGTCGATCGTCTCCTTGGGTACTCCTGCGAAGAGGGTCTTGAGCTCGGTCGTATACACAGTGGCTCCGCCGAGGAAGTTGCGTGAGCTGTTGGGAATGGCGGTGAGGCGTTCGGCGAAGAGTCCGCCGGTGCAGGATTCGGCGACGGCGAGGGTCAGATTGCGGACGCCCAGGTTGAGCAGGACGATCTCTTCGAGCGATTCACCGTGCGAGGAGTAGATGGCGTCGACCATCTCGGCTTCGACGCGGCTGGAGAGTTCATCGACGCGGGCCTGCGCGGCTGGGAGGGTGTCGGCGGCGGCGAGGAAGTGGAGCTGGATCTCGGCGGAACCGGCAAGGATGGTGGTCTCGACGTCGGGATACTGCGTGTAGATAGGGGCGGTGCGGGCGTCGACCAGCGACTCGGGGATGAGGGCCATGCGGAGCATGCGCTTGGCGAGGAAGCGCGGAGGCAGAGAGGCCGCGAGCAAGGGGACGACCTGCTCGCTGAAGAGCGGCTTGAGCTCCCGCGGCGGTCCTGGCAGGAGGATCACGATTCTGCGGACGGATGGCGCATCAGAGTGGAAGAGGGTCGTGTCGAGGTATTGGCCGGAGGCGCTGCCGTTCTTGTTGTCCAGGATAGTCGCGCCCTGCAGGACGTCGGCCTGCTTGGCGTTGTTGGGGGACATGGGGATATTGCGTGCGGCGAAACGCTGGGCAAGGCCGGCGAGCAGTGCATCGCTGCGCAGGAGCGGAACGCCCAGGGCAGCGGCAGCGGCTTCGCGGGTGAGATCGTCTTCGGTGGGGCCGAGGCCGCCGGAGAAGAGGACGATGTCGGCGCGCGAGAGGGCGATGCGGGCGGCGCCGGTAAGGTGGTCGATATTGTCGCCGACGATGGTCTTGAAGGCCACCTGGACGCCGAGATCGTTGAGGGCTTCGGTGAGGAACAGGGAGTTGGTGTCCTGCCGGTATGGGGTGAGCATCTCGGAGCCGGCAGCAATTATTTCAGCGATCATGTTTGCAGTGTTCCTTAGTAGATGTGCTGCGGTGCTTTGGCTGGAAGCCGCTTCTTATGCAGGGGCGAGCTCATGCCTTTCAAGGCCATTCTTATCGTAGGGCCAAATGTTGGCGCGAGAACGAAAAGAAAAGCTAATTGCCGGTAGCTTTTCAAGCTGCGAATATCCGGAAGGGCATACCTTCAGGTATGCCGAAGAGGTCTTTCTCTATCGGTATGTTTTTTTGTCGGTTTGCCGCAGGCAAACCGACAAAAAAAAAAATCAAAATATGTAGCATTTGGCACACCTGAAGGTGTGCCCTTCCAACGACTGTAGGTTGAGACTTCCTAATAGAGGATCTTGCTTTCGATGAAGCTGTCGGGAGTGCCGTCTTCGGGATTGAGGAAGATGACGTCGCTGGGGTCGCGGCGGGGAGTATCGACGGCAAAGACGACGAAGGGTTCTTCGAGGATCTCGGGCATGCCGTGGACGGTGTCCTTCTTGAAGAAGATAAGCTGTCCAGGGCCGACCTCGAAGGGCGTGGTGTCTTCACCGAGGAACATGAGGGCGCGGCCGGAGAGGACGAGGAGGTACTCGTCACAGGTGGCGTGGTAGTGGGCTGGAGCGGGGGTGTAGGCGCGGAAGACGCGGGCGCTGGCCTGGGCCTCGTCGGTCAGGCGGGTGTCGATCAGCATGGTTGCGGCACTCGCAGGGAAGCTGCGGGCGATGGCGTGGAGGTCGAAGACGGCGGTTCTATTGGTTGGCATGGTGGCTCTGGAGAGGTGGGATTTACTCTGCAAGAACGATAGCACCGCTGCGCGCGTCTGCTGCGCGCAGGGCGGTCCTTTTCGTGGCGGGTATGGAATGCGTCGGTCCTCCCGTTGGTCGGCACGGAGTCTTGCTTGCGACCATCGGGAGCACCCTGCGAAGCTCAATACACGTCATGAAATGACCGCCGCCCGCGCAGGGGCCCTTAAACGTTTGCACCCCACGCTTCGCGATGAGGCTACGAAGAATGGGGCACCCGGGCTTCAGGGCCGGAAGATTGCAAACGCAGTTTGATTACTGCTTGTCGATCTCTACGTCGATGGTGAACTTCACTTCGTCGCCGACGGCGGCGTTGGCAGCGGACTTGGTGCCGAACTCGAAGTCTTTGCGGTTCAGCTTGCCGGTGGCGGAGAAGCCGCTGATCAGGATGCCCTTCTGGTTCTTCTGCGGTGCGCTGGGGCCGTCGAGGTCGAGCGTGATGCTCTTGGTTACGCCACCGAGGGTCAGGTCGCCGACGAGCTTGAGATTGCCGGCTGTGCCGGTGATAGCAGTGGACTTGAAGAGGACCTGCGGGTTCTTCGCAACGTCGAAGAAGTCGGGCGACTTGAGGTGCTTGTCCCGTGCCTCAGTACCGGTGGAGACGGTGGTTGCATCCAGGGTGGCTGCGACGGAGGATTTGGTGATGTCCTTCTCGTTGAGAGTGACGGTGCCGGTGACGCTGCCAATGGAGCCGCGGACCGTGCTGACGGCCATGTGGCGGATCTGGAAATTTGCACCGGAGTGGGCGGGATCGATGGTCCAGGTGGAGGTCTGGGCGTTGAGGCCGGTGGCGGCCAGGGTGACTCCGGCGAATGCGAGCGTCAGGAAAAGTTTGTGCTTCATTTCGTGCTTCATGGGTGCTTCCTCGTACTTTCCAGGGCAGAATTTTCGACGACATGTGTCGTTCGTACATCTAGACGACGGCTGTCGTTTTATAGATTCTTTTTTTACCGGCCGTCCTCTAATAGAATGAAGGGGAATTATGCCTATCTCTGATTGTGAGGTTCGTGACCCGCGGATTCGGCGGACGCGGCAACTTTTGCAGGGTGCCCTGCAGGAGTTGATGCGGACGAAGAGCTTCGACGAGGTGTCGGTGCAGGACATTACGGACACTGCGACGGTGAACCGGGCGACGTTCTACGACCACTACAACGACAAGTTCGCGCTGCTGGATGCGATGGTCGCGGGCGGCTTTCACAAGCTGCTCTCAGAACGGGCGGTGCGGTACGACGGGAGTTGTCCGTCGGCTGCGTCTGCGGTGATTCTGGCTACTTCGGACTACCTGCTGCAGATGGCTTCGCACGAAGGCGTATGCCAGAAGCAGAGCGCGTTCCAGCCGCTGGTGGATGGCGCGATCGTGCGGGCGATTGGCCGGGTTCTCGCGGAGGGGATTCCGGGGAACGAAGACGAGACCGGACTGGGTGGCGGGATGATCGTTGCCGCAGCGAGCTGGGCTATCTATGGTGCGGTAAAGGAGTGGTTCGACGCGCAGGGACGATGTCCGGTGAACGAGATGGTCGAGCGAGTGACGAAGCTGATGGTGCCGGTTTTGAGCGCCGGTGGTGCGCCGGAAGAGATGCACGCTTTGCAAAGTGCGCCCTGACGCCGGGCGGGCGCCACTTCGTGGGGTATTGGACGCTTCGCGTATTGGGATTCGACTTTACAGCGATGGGGAGTAGGCTCCAGGGGGAAAAAGAGGGCGCGACGTTTGGGCGACGTCGCGCCTTATTTTTTTTTGATCCACAGATCTATTAGACTTTTGGTTCCCAGCCTTTTTCGTAGCTGCGGCCCCAGTACTTCATGGCTTCGGCGTCGTTCTGGATCTTGCCGTTTTTGGGGTCGAGATGGAGTTCGCGCTTGGTCTCCCAGGCTACGTTGGCGAGCTGCAGCATGGTGACGGCCACGTTGCCGACTTCGATGGGAGCGTTGAGCTTCTCGCCCGTGCGGATGCCGGCGATGAAGTTAGCGAAGTGGAGGTCAGTCATGGAGTCGGCTCCGACGAGGTCCTGCGAAGCGCTGCTGGCCCCGACCTTGAACTCATCGGTCTTCTTGCCCTTGAGGTCGAAGACCTCGTAGCCGCCGCGATCGATCAGGACGGAGCCAGTAGTGCCGAGGATCACGGAGCCGCGGTCGCGGTTGTAGGTCTTCATGCCGTTGCAGCACTTGTTATCCCAGGAGATCATCTTGTCGCCGTAAGCGAAGCCGACGGTCAGGGTGTCGTAGAACTGCCAGTCGTCCTTGTAGGCGTAGCGTCCACCGGAGGCGGTGATGGAGTTGGGGAAGTCGACGCCGAGCGCCCAGCGGCTGACGTCTACTTCGTGGGTGCCGTTGTTGAGGGTCTCGCCGGTGCCCCAGACCTTGAACCAGTGCCAGTTATAGGGCTGGACGTTGTCCGTGTAGGCCTGGCGGGGAGCAGGGCCCTGCCAGAGATCCCAATCGAGCGTGGCGGGAACCGCCGCAGGCTTACCGACGCCGATGGACTTGCGGGTGTTGGCGTACCAGGCGTTGGCGGCGTAGGCGCGGCCGATCAGGCCATCGTGGATCTGGCCGACGATCTTGATGGTGTGCGGAGAAGAGCGCTGCTGCGTTCCCATCTGGACGAGCTTGCCGGACTTGTCGCGGGCGGCGACGAGCATGGCGCCTTCGGCAGGGTTGTGGCTGCAGGGCTTCTCGACGTAGACGTGCTTGCCGGCCTGCACGCCGGCGATGGCCATGGGGGCGTGCCAGTGGTCGGGGGTGGCGATGGTGATGGCGTCGACGTCGGCCGAGGCGAGGATCTTGCGGTAGTCCTTGTCGGTCGCCGGGGCGTAGCCGAAGTCCTTCTCGGTCTTGTCGGCAAACTTCTTCAGGATGTTGCTCTCAACATCGCAGACGTGGGTGATGTGGATGTCTTTGCTGTTGGTCTTGAGGGCGGAGAGGTGGGCGTAGGCACGGCTGTTGAGACCGATGACGGCAAAGTTGACGCGATCATTCGCTCCCACGATGCGGGCATAGCTGCGGGCACTGGGTGCGAAGGCTGCGGCTGTAGTGGCGGCGGTAGTAAGGAATTCGCGGCGAGAGATCATGTTGCTCCTGATGGCAATCCGGCGGCAATTTATGGATGCGAAATCACTTTACATGACGGAATGGTACGTCGGGTAGGGGTGTAAGGGCTTACATAGAGAAATAGTTGTTACTACGAATAAAGTCCTGCGCGGACGGCGGTCCCTTTACGAGGCGATTGTGATTCTAAGGGTGCTCCCGATGGTCGCAGGCCAGATTTCGTGCCGACCAACGGGAGGACATAGTCGTTCAGTACCTGCCACGGAAAAGAGACCGCCGTGCGCGGAGCACCGCGCGGCAATTTACGGGAGGACGCGGCCTTCTATGCCCAGGTCGACGTGGTAGAGGGCGTCGCGTGTGGCGAGCGCGGCGCATCCGTCTTCGAGGAAGACGAGGCCGACGAGGTTCTGGCCGGAGACGGCGAGGGTGGCGTGGGGATTCTTGCCGGGGGTGATGCGGACGATGCCGCGCTGGCCGTGGAGGCTGGCGGCGATGTAGAGGTTGTCGTCGACGTCGAACGCCATGCCCTGGGCGCGCCCGAGTCCCTGGTAGAAGATGCTGGTGGTGCCGTCGGGCTCGATGGCGTGGATAGCCTGGTTGGAGCTGGTGGTGGGGCCGGTGACGAAGAGGGTGCCTTTCGAATTGAAGGCCAGGTGGTAGGCGGCCATGGAGGGTTCCAGGGTGGCATGGACAAAGATTCCGGGGGCTTCGTCGGGGTTCTCCTGCTCTTCTTCGAGGCCGCTGAACTGCGGGGCGGATTTGGGCGGAGTGATCTTGAAGATGGTACCGGTGCGGTCGCCGACGAACAGGTTTCCGGCGGAATCGAAGGCCAGTCCGGTGGCGATGCCGAGACCTTCCGCGTAGGTGGAGGTAACGCCGGTCGGGGTGATCCGGTAGATGGTGCCTTCGGAGCGGGAGCTGCAGTAGAGATTGCCGTCTGGCCCGAAGGCCAGTCCGGTGGCGTTGAGCAGTTCGCGGACGAAGGGACGGATCTGCAGATCGCGTTGAATGCAGAAGATGGAGACGGGAACCTGCTGGCCGCGGGCTCCGGAGACCGTCGCGAAGACGTTGCCGCTGGCGTCCACGGCGGGGTTCGAGACGGGGTGGAGATTTTCGGCCATGGGCACGGCCACGCGGAGGTAGAGCGGATTCGAGACTTCGCCGTTGCGATGGAGGAGCACATCGCCGGAGATAGTGCCCTCTGGAATCTGAAGCGTAGCGCGCGAGGGGCGGGCGAGCACCAGAGGAGATGGCGTATCGCCGATGGTGGTGGTGGGCAGGGTGGGGTGCGGACCCAGGTTGATGCCGAGGAGCGAGACTTCGCCGCCGGGCATGGCCGCGGGCGGGGAGAGGCTGTCGAGGTGAGGCTTGCTGGAAGCTGGCTGTACTGCTGGACTCCCCAGGCTCGTAGGCCGGGCCGGGCTCTCGCGCTTCTCGGGTTTATCGGATTTGAGGAGCGAGAAGAGAGGGTTCATGGCTGTGCTTAGAGTAGAGCGGCAGTAGGGGGAGCGCAAGGCGGTGACGATTAGCCGGTTAGGAAAGCTTGAACAGGTGTTTGGCATTCCCTCGGCGGCTACGGTGCCTGGAGTTGCGGCGGGACTGAAGTCCCGCCCTTTCAAAACGATGACTTGTTCAGGGGTTCTTTAGAAGAACAGGTGTGCGAGTTGGGCGCAGATCAGGGCGAGAATACCGGCTGCAACGTCGTCCAGCATGATGCCGGTACCGGCGGGAAGGCGCTCGAGCTGGCGGACGGGCGGTGGCTTAAGGATGTCGAAGAGGCGGAAGAGCAGCAGCGAGAGCGCGGCGTGCTGCCAGTCGGAGGGAATGGCGATCAGGGCGATGAGCTGGCCGGCGACCTCGTCGATTACGACATGGCCGGGGTCTTTGCGACCGGACTCTTCGGCGACGATGGTGGCGGCCGGGATGCCGATCAAGGTAGCGGCCAGCGCGGCGATGGCGGTGCCGATTGCCAGGGCAAATGGAGTTGGGTGGAGCGTGTGGGCGGCAGCGAACCAGAGCAGGACTGCGGCGACACTGCCGTAGGTTCCGGGGCCGGGCTTCATGAGGCCGGCACCGAAGAAGGTGCCGATCAGCCAGGCCCACGTGGTTCTTTTTTCGGGGAGTTTCGAGAGGGGGATTTGTTTGGCCATGGGTTTTATCTTTCGCCCGTAGGCTCTTGGAGAAGTTTACAGTTGGGCGTGCTGGGCCGGTTAGTCTTCGTCGTTCCCGTTGGGATGGCGGTTGGCGTTGGAGCGGGCCAGCTCTTCGAGCAGGTCGGGATCCTGGATCGGGGAGGAGATCTTGTAGTCTCCGCTGGCCCACTTGCCGAGGTCGAGGATGCGACAGCGGTCGGAGCAGAACGGGAAGTCCGGGTCGGTAGCGAGGACGACTTTGCGGCAGGTGGGGCAGAAGAGAGCTTTTGACATGGCAGTTTGATTGTAAATCTGTGGTGGTTGGAGGGTGGTGTGTTCGGACCCCATTCATCGCGATAATGCTGCGATGAATGGGGCACCCGCTTTTGTTCCGAGTGCTTCGTCCGGCTTTAGACGATGGAACGGAGGAGGCCGCCTTCGGCGCGGAGTGCAGCTCCGTTGGTCGCGGCGGAGAGGGGGCTGGCGAGGTAGGCGACCAGGCTGGCGATCTCTTCGCTCTCGATGAGGCGCTGAAGAAGCGAGCTGCTGCGGTGCTTCTCAAAGAACTCTTGCTCGGCCTGCTCGGGCGTTGGATTTTCGGCGCTGGAGATGTTCTTGAGGAAGTCCACGATGCCCTCCGAGCGGGTGGGGCCGGGGAGGACGGTGTTGACGGTGACGGCGGTGCCCTTGGTGCGTTCGGCCAGTCCGCGCGAGATGGCGAGCTGGGAGGACTTGGTGACGCCGTAGTGGACCATCTCGGGCGGCGTCATGACGGCGGACTCGCTGGAGATGAAGATGATGCGGCCGGAGTTCTTTTTGAGCATCTGCGGGAAGTAATGGCGCGACAGCCGCACGCCGGAGAGGACGTTGGTCTCGAAGATATTGAACCAGTCCTCGTCGGTGATGTCGGCGAACTCTTTGGCCTCGTAGATGCCGAGGTTGTTGACCAGGATATCGGTGGCAGGAACCTGCTGGATCAGGGAGGCCGCACCCTCGGCGGTGGCTGGGTCGGCTACGATGCCCTTCACGTTCTGCAAGCCTGTCAGGGCGGCGTCCAGTTTCGCCTGCGTACGACCCGGAACAGTGACGGTGACGCCTTCTGCGGTGAGGGCTTTGACGATGGCCAGGCCGATTCCGGCGGTGCCTCCGGTTACGATGGCGGTCTTGTTCTTGAGTTGCAAGTCCATTGCAGTCCCTTCCTATCTTTCCACGTATCTGAAGAGTAGATGTTTGGTGATTTGCGGGGATTCATTCCGGCGTGTCTCCCTGTCGTTCGATTGAGCAATACGACCGCAAGGGAACGATTTCAAGCCGAACCGCGCGAAGCTCATATTTGGGTTTCTGCTCGATGAGTCCATGGGTCCGGTGTCAGCAGCCGAAATGAAACGTTCAAAGCGATTTGTAGCATTTGAGGATTTTTTTAGTAAAAAACATTTGACATATTCCTATATGGGAATATATGTTTGCGAAATGGCACGAGCAGCAACAACGGCAGACGTCTTCAACGCTATCGCGGAGCCCCGACGGCGCGAGGTAATTGGAGTGTTGTCCGATGGCAGGGAGTACGCAGTAGGTGATGTGGTGTTGCGCTTACGGATGTCGCAGCCGGCTGTTTCGAAGCACCTCGGGGTGTTGCGGAACGTTGGCGTGGTGTCGGTGATCAAGCGCGGACAGCACCGGATGTACCGGTTGAATGCAGCTGAACTGAAGCCGGTGCATGACTGGGTCAAGACGTTTGAGCATTACTGGACCCATCAACTGGGTCAGATCAAGGAACGGGCAGAGCGAAAGGCTCTGGAACGAATCATTTCAATCGACAACGGAACCAAGGAGGAATAAATAATGGCAGCGACTATTCAGGAACAGGCGGTTCAAACTTTCGAGATTGTGAAAGAGGAGCAGATTGCGGCTCCCATCGGCATTGTGTTCGAGACAATTCTGGAACAGATGGGTCCGTTGAACTCAACGCCGGAGAAGCCGATGCCGATGAAGCTCGAGGCCTGGCCGGGCGGGCGCTGGTATCGCGATCTGGGAGACAACACGGGACATTTCTGGGGCCTGGTTCAGGCAATCAGGGCGCCTTCCCTGCTGGAGATATGTGGGCCGCTGTTTATGTCGACGCCAGCGGTCTCCAATCTGCAGTACCGGCTGACCGAAGAGAACGGTGTGACCCGAGTGCGGTTTGTGCATCGGGCGATGGGTTGGATCGGCGAAGCGGACCGTGGAGTGGACGCCGGTTGGACCGACCTGATCACCCGCATTCGCACCGCGGCAGAGAACAAGCCGGGGAGCAAATAGCCATGTGCCCGGTGTGTCTCGCAACCGCGGCATGGATCGCTGCAGGCGTCACGTCGACGGGCGGCCTCTCAGCGTTGGCTGTGAAGACGTTTCGCGGCCAGAACCAGGAAGCAAACACCACCAACAAGAACAGTGACCAAGGAGAGAGACATGAATAAGAACAATGAGACCGAGTTGAAGATGAACACGCCTCCAGTCGTGTCCCCGCAGGAGTGGGAGGCTGCGCGGCAGCAACTGCTGGTGAAGGAGAAGGAGTTTACCCGCTCGCGGGACGCGCTGGCCGCCGATCGTCGGCGCATGCCGTGGCTGGCGGTGGATAAGGAGTACGCATTCGAAGGCCCAGAGGGTAAGGCAAGCCTGCTCGACTTGTTTCACGGACGTCGCCAGTTGATTGTCTACCGCGCCTTCTTCGAGCCTGGCGTCTTCGGCTGGCCCGATCATGCCTGCCGCGGCTGCTCGCTGGGAGCAGACCAGGTCTCCCACCTCGCCCATCTCAACGCTCGCGATACTACACTGGTGTTCGCGTCGCGCGCGCCGCAGGAGGACATCGAACGTCTGAAGACGAGGATGGGTTGGGAGATGCCGTGGTACACCATCGCCAGCGACTTCGATAAGGACTTCGGCGTGGACGAGTGGCACGGAACGAACGTGTTCTTCCGCGACGGCGAGCGCGTGTTCCGCACGTACTTCATCAACAGCCGCGGCGATGAGGCGATGGGAAGCGTCTGGAGTTACCTCGATGCGACTCCGCTCGGACGCCAGGAGATGTGGGAGGACTCGCCGGAGGGCTACCCTCAGACCCCGCCCTACAAGTGGTGGAACTGGCACGACGCATACGACGCAGCCTCACCCGATCCAAGGTGGGTCAAGGTGGTGGATAACGCACTGGTGACGCTAAACCTCTAGCAAGGTGAGATCGCCCACGTCGGCGACACCCCGGAGGGTTTGGAGCGGCGAGGGTGTAAAACGCCCTCGCCGCTGTTCGTCTGCGGTTCGAAGATGTCGGGGTCAAACCATCTGGCGAGGTTCGAGTTTATTCGAGGATGCGGGCTACTACGTCGTAGTCGTGGGACTCGGTGATGAGAGCTCGGTAGAAGGTGCCGGGGACGAGGGTTTCGTGGGGGCCGAAGTCGTTGATCAGCACCTTGCCGTCGATCTCGGGGGCGTGGAGCGGGGTGCGGCCTTGCCAGAGGAGTTCGGTCTCTTCGGACTCGCCTTCGACCAGGAGGTCGATCTCGCGGTCGACCCAGGCGGCCTTGGACTTGATGCTGATCTTCTGCTGGAGGCGCATCAGTTTGCGGCGGCGGGCTTCGATGGTGCGCTTCGGCACCTTGAGGTCGGCGGCAAGTTCAAAGGCGGCTGCGCCCTCTTCGTCGGAGTAGGTGAAGACGCCGAGCCAGTCGATCCTGGCAGCGGTGATGAAGTCGCAGAGTTGCTGGAAGTCGGCCTCGGTCTCGCCGGGGAAGCCTACGATGAAGCTGGTGCGGAGGACGATGCCGGGGACGGTGGCGCGGGCCTTGTCGATTAGCTTGAGGAACAGGTCGGGTGTGCCGCCACGTTTCATGCGCTTGAGCACGCTGGGACTGGCATGCTGCAGCGGGACGTCGAGGTACTTGGCAATGGTGTCGTGCTTCGCGATGGTCTCGAGCAGGCGCGTGGTGACCTTGTTCGGATAGGCGTAGAGGAAGCGCAGCCAGCGGAGGCCGGGTAGCGGAGCAAGCGCGTCTAAAAGATCGGACAGACCATCCTTCAGTCCTAAGTCCTCGCCGTAGCAGGTGGTGTCCTGGCCGATGAGGGTGATCTCGCGAACCCCCTGCGCGATGAGGTTTTCGGCTTCGGCGACGATGGAACCGATGCGCCGCGAACGGAACTTGCCGCGCAGTTGCGGGATGATGCAGAAGCTGCACGGGTGATCGCAGCCTTCGGCGATCTTGATGTAGGCGCTGGCGCGCGGCGTCGTCAGGATGCGCGGGGTCTCGTCGGAATAGAGATACTCAGGGAGCGCGGCGGTGGCTCCGTCCCATGCGGCGCGGGAGAAACGGCCCTGCTGTTCGCGGGCGTCGCCTTCCGGACGGGACGTGATACCGGGAGCCTGGTGCAACGTGACTTCGTTCCTGTGCGGGTGGAGCTGCTCCCCAACTTCGGTGGGGTGCGAGTGCTGGTGGACGGCGGAGGGTGCGCGGGCGATCAGGTCGCTAGCGGTGCCCTGCGGCAGGATGTTGAAGGGCGAGTCCGAGGCGGGCGCGGGGCGAGGGGAGAGGCCGGCGGCTTCGAGGATCGCTTCGAGTTCGCCAGTTCCGACCACGGCGTCGACTTCGGGGATGTTCTTCTGGATCTCGTCGCGATAGCGCTCGACGAGGCAGCCGGCGACGACGATGCGCTGGGCTTTGCCGCCGTTCTGCTGCTTGTGCTGAACCATCTCGAGGATGGTGTTCACGGACTCCTGCTTGGCGGAATCGATGAAGGAGCAGGTGTTGATGACGATGATCTCGGCGTCTTCGGCGTGGTTCGTGAGTTCGCCACCGGCGCGATGGAGCAGGCCCATCATGACCTCGGAGTCGACGAGGTTCTTGGGGCAGCCGAGGGAGACGAAGCCGATTTTGGGACGGGGTAGCGTAGGGGCTTGTATTTCGAGGGTGGGGGAGATGCTCACAACTTACAATTTTAGCAGGTTTTATGCGGGTTTACGCTGTTAAAAGACTAGGCTGCGATAGGGGCGTTTTATGAGAAATGTGCTCTTGGAATGCACGTTGCTGGGGTTCACGATGACCGCAGCGGCTCAGAGGGAGTCGAAGGTAAAGCCCTCGCAGTTCGACGTGGTCTCCATCAAGCTCAATCATTCTGGTGAGCAGCCTGGCATCCTTCAAATTTCGCCAGACGGCGACCGTGTCATTGTTGTGAATGCTCCCATGTACCGAATCGTAGGGTTTGCTTTCGACTTCAAGCGCAACGATCTGGTTTTGGGTGCTCCGGTGCTCCAGAGTGGACGCGCACGGAGCGTTGGGACATCGAAGCGAAGGTTGCCGCGGAGAATCTCCCAGCCTTCCACGCGCTCACCTTCACGCAGCAGAAGGCCATGCTGCAGGCGGTGTTGGTCGAGCGTTGTAAGCTTCAGGCGCAGGTCGCGAAGAAGGAGGTTCCGATCTATGCGCTGGTGGTTGCAAAGAATGGACCCAGGATGCATGAGGTGCAACCGAATGAGATGCCTCCCGTTGTTCGCGACCAGAGCGGTAAGGTGGTGCAGGAGTGGGATCTGATTGAGAAACGCGGCGAGGTTCATGGCCGCGCGGTTCCCATGGAGGCACTGATGTACGCGTTGAGTTCGGCTTCTTTGGGGCGGCAGTTGGTGGATCGCACGGGGTTGAAGCGAAAGTACAACTTCGATCTGCTCTGGGCGCCTGAAGACGAATCGGAAGCTCAACCGAAGGGCGTGGCTCCAGATGCAGGATTGACGGGTGCAACGCGAATCTCAATCTTCGCGGCTGTGCAGGAACAGCTTGGGTTGAAGCTCGAAGCGACCAAGGACTTTGTGGATGCGCTTACTATCGAGCACATCGAGCGGCCCACGGGCAATTAGAGCAGTTTTCCTGTTGCTGTGGAGTGGAAGATTTTAAGCAGTACCGTTTTCATTGGAGAAAACGGACATGAATGAAACGCCACCGCTATACACCCACAGCAAAACCGCTCTAGGAGTGATTCTTCCAGTGCAATTGTCCTGACTATTTCATTGTCGAACGAAGATCCATGAAAACCGGATTCTGGGTGGTGAGGCGGACGAAGCCGCGTCTCGGGTATTCGACTTCGAGGGTGGCGTAGACCGTGAGGGTGACAGTCAGAGCGAGGGCTATCGTGTAGAGCCAGTTGGGGGTAGCCGAGTTCATGCTGTATCCCGCCATGAAAGCGCAACCTCCGCTGAGGGCGAACAGGAGTAGATAAATGATCCCCGGCGGGTGCATGTTGAAGGCGTTCTTGCGGGTGGAAGTGATGTCGAACATGGTGTTTAGTGCGGGCAGCAGGAGCTTGATGGCGTCCGGATTTACTCCTGCCTGAGGAGCGGCGGCGATAGCCCGCGCCCAGATTTCTCCCTGGAGGCGGTCGGTCTGGTGCGCGGCTTCGATGGACTGCGGCGTATCAGGTAGCTCGTCGAAGCGATGAGCGCGGACGTCGGTGTAGGTGCGGAAGAGGTCGCGAAGAGCCGGCTGGGAGGCCGCCGGGAGGAGATCGAGACGCAAGTAGGCGGTGCCGATGTCGTTGGCCTCTTCCACGATGAGCTTGCGGTGCTCATCGTAGCGGCTGGCGGCTCCGGAGAAGGTGAAGGCGAGCAGCAGGCCGAAGAGGGCGAAGACCGCGCCCTCGATGGCGGAGTGCGCGGCGGCGTCGGCGCGGGAGGTGCGAATGCGGCGGCCGATCTGCAGGAGGACGATCATCGCGGGGAAGAGGAAGAGCGCAGTGACGGGGGTGAAAGTCATGTTGAGGTACAGCCTACTAGGAATATTGCTATCCAGAAGGCGATCGCGAAGTAGTTTGCGACTTGTTTTCGGCATGCCTTCATAGCCATCGGTCGTCGATGCCTTACATTCCATGCGCGCGTAGTCTCGCAGCCAAAGATCAGCGTAAGCGCCGAAAATGGGACTTCTCTATAGCAGGCGGCTGGCCGATGGTGCTCTGGGGAATTTGCCTGCGCGTGACCTTAAGTCAGCATTCGACCTGGTTGGTCCATTCGGTCACACACATGTGGGGCCACTCTTAGCGGACCTAGGTTACTTCCTCACGCTGCTGGTTTTTAGAGCGGCCTGGTTCCACACGCCGCTGGAGCGTGAAAGGGAGTGGCTCGGCGCTGAAGCCCTTTTGTTTTAGACACGGTGAAGAGGGGCCTTTTGGCCCCTCTTCACCGTAACGCTTTTCTCTTCAAGGATTAGATCTGGGCTACGCCGCCGTCGACGAATAGTTCGACGCCATTTACGAAGCTGGAGTCGCTGGATGCGAGGAACAGGGCTACGGTTGCGATCTCTTCGGACCGGCCCATCTCGCCACGCGGAATCTGGCTCTTGAAGCCTTCCTTGGCATCCGCTCCAAGCGGGTCGAGTGCTGGTGTATCGATCGGCCCGGGGCTTAGGACGTTGACGCGGATGTTGCGGCCTTTCAGGTCATTCACCCAAGTTCGCGCAAAGGACCGAACGGCTGCCTTGCTCGCTGCGTAAACACCGAAGGCAGGGAATCCCTTGATGCTGACGATGGATCCGTTCATCACGATGGCGCCTCCATCATTGAAAAGCGGCAATGCCTTCTGCACGGTGAAGAGCGTTCCGCGCACGTTGGTGTTGAAGGTGTCGTCGAAGTGCTTCTCGGTTATGCTGCCGATCGGAGCGAACTCACCATAGCCGGCGCTGGCGAAGAGGATGTCGATCTTGCCCTTCTCCTTCTTGACGGTCTCGTAGAGGCGGTCAAGGTCGGCGAGGTTGGAAGCGTCGCCCTGTACGCCGGTTACGTTCTTGCCGATTGCCTTTACTGCAGTATCAAGCTTGTCCTTGCTGCGACCGGTGATGAAGACGTATGCACCTTCTTCCACGAACAACTTTGCAGTAGCCAGAGCCATTCCTGACGTAGCGGCCGTGATGACGGCTACTTTTCCTTCGAGCTTACCCATGACAATCTCCTTGGTGTCCATCGGCCTCTTGGCCGCGGTCACTACAAGAGATGGCCAAACAAAACGAAAGATTCAATAGTTCGGGTAATCTGAACTATTGAGTTGTACTGAGTTTTCTTTTCTAAGATGGGGGTAAACAGTCTGTGGCCCTCTTTATTTACGACTTCGTCACGTAGCGACTCAACTCTTTCGGGGAGATGGCGTTGGGATCAACAACGTGGCCGCCAGGAATGAGCGACACCGGACCCTTGAGGAGAGGATCCTGAGTCTTCTTCATCCAGGCGTCCAACTGTCCGCGCATATGCTCGAGCGTCTTATGGGCATGTGCTTCCTTGAGCAGATTGGTATGTTCCATGGGATCGAAGACCAGATCGTACAACTCTTCGCTCGCGATCAGGGGCTCTTCTTTCCAGCCATTCTGCATCCAGAAGGTCTTGCTCGGGCCGTCGTCGCAGTTCGGCAAAACGACGGTGGTGCGATTGTCGAAGTGGCGAATATATTTCCAACGCTTTGTGCGGACGGATCGCTTCGGCTCGTAGGAAGCGTGGAAGGTGACTTCGGAGAAGATGGCTTCGTTGACCTCGGGCGCGGCACCGGTCAGCACGGGCAGGAAGGATTTGCCTTCGAGCCATGCTGGCTTTTCGATTCCAAGATAGTCGCAGATTGTGGGGAAGACGTCGATATTGGACAGCATGGCATCGCAGGCTTTGCCTCCTGAGAAGACTCCGGGGCCGCGAAGGATCATTGAGATTCCTGTGCCAGTGTCGCGGAGGTTGCACTTCATGTTGGGGAAGGCGATGCCATGATCGGTAGTGCTGATAACCAGGGTATTTTCGGCGAGCCCTGCGGCATCGAGGGCGTCGAGGATCTGGCCGATCCCACGGTCGAGAATGCGGGCGCTGGCGTGGAAGCCAGCCATATCCCGGCGCGTCTCCGGGTTATCGGGCAGCGGTGCGGGCGGTTGGATGTAGTTGGGATTATCGACGGGATCCGGGAACTCGCGATGTGTTTCGAAGAAGCCGGCGTCGAGGAAGAACGGCTGTTTTGGGTGGCTGCGTAGAAAGTCTACGGCTACCGGGGCGACGTCGCGTGCACTGTTCGACTTATGTGGAAGAAGTTCGTCGTAACCGATCTGCTCGGGCTTCGCTGCGATGTGCTGCAATCCGGCAAGAGTCGAGCGATATCCGTGTTTACGCAGCGTGTAGATAATGTGTTGCGAGGGATCGGTAAGACCCCAGCCGAGATGTGCGAGTCCAAGCATGCCGCTGCGGTGCGGGCATTGGCCGGTAAGAAACGCTGCGCGACTTGGCGAGCAGGTAGGGGCTGCGGTGTGAGTCTGGCGAAAGAGGACGCCCTCGCGAGCCAGACGCGTGAGATTGGGAGTCGGAGTGTTGTGACCATACGGGCTGAGATAGCGACCGGAATCATGCGAGTGAAGATAAAGAATGTTGATCGGTCCACTTTGAGCTTCCGCGCGCGACTGCTTCACCATCGCATTGGCGGCTAGAGCGGCAGCCGCACTGAGGAAGGTCCGGCGCGAGGGCCCGGAGCTATCTTGTGGTTTGCTATTCATATCTTTACCCCGGGTGGACCAATTGTGGAACGGCTCTCATGGCGAGTTACGTCCAGTGTTAGAAGTTCAGTTTGACGGCCAATTGTAGAACGCGGGCAGGGGAGGTTCCACTGATCACACCTGCCGAGACGGTCCCGATGGTTGCGTTGGGATTGTTGAAGTTGGCACGGTTAAAGGTATTGAAGGCTTCGGCTCGAAAGTCCGCGCCAAAGCGCTCATGCAGAAGGAAGTGTCGGACCACAGTGAGGTCCGCGTTGAAGTAGCCCGGTCCGGTGAGAATACCGGTTCCGGAGTTTCCAAACGTGTAAAGAGCGGGCGCTACGAAGGCTGAGGTGTCGAAGTAGTGATTGAGTGTTTGTCCGCTTGTGAGGCGTCCGCTCGCAATTCGGTTCGGGCGCTGTGTCCCGCCGCCGGAGGAGTTCGAGACCGTAGAGCCATAGACGACGGTAAAAGGAGAGCCGCTGTGCAGCGACCATACTCCGCTAACATTCCATCCCCCAACGATGTAGGAGATGGGACCGGAGTTCAGGAATTTGCGGTGTGGTCCGAACGGCAGTTCGTAGACATGGTTGAAGACGAGAACGTGATGGAAATCGTCCGGCGTAGGGCCGTAGTTGCAGCGCAGGCAGGCACTGTTCTGGATGTCTGAGTTTCCGCCGCCGTTAATATTTCCTGCGTCCGAGAGATATCTGGCATAGGTATAAGCGAGGCCAAAGTTCAGCCCGCCGGACATTCTTTTTTCAAGGCGTACCTGGAGACTGTTATAGCTGGCATCACCGGCCGAGGTGCGATAGCCGATGTTGACGAGGTTGGGGTTGATGAGGAAGTAGGGGCGTCGGGGGCCGACGGCGCCGGGCCCCGGAACGGCCTGATTGAGGTTGAGGCTGTTGATGATGATGTGCTCACTGCGGGTTCCTACGTAGCTGACTTCTGCGATGAGGTCGTTTCGTAATTCGCGTTGCACTCCAAGGCTGTACTGGAACACTCCGGTCTGGCGCGTGTTGACGTTCCACGCGGTCGGACTTCCAGTGGAGATGGCGGCGGTATTGTTTGGGTCGGGCTGAACTGGTGTCGGGAAGCCGTTGCTCAACAGGGTGGTAGGGGCGGCGGTGCTGCTCGTAGAGATCGTCTGGGCGAAGTAAAACGGCAGATTCTTATAGAGCTGCGCTCCCCCGGCGAGTGTATCGACGTAAGAGATCCCGAAGCCTGAGCGAAGAACAGTCTTACGGCTTCGATCCAGTGTGAAGGAGAGGCCGGCGCGTGGAGAGAAGGTGTTGTAATCCGTATTGCGGAGGGTACGGCTGTTGCCGTTGAGGCCTGCTACCAGGAGGTTGCCGCTGGCGAGATCCAGATTGGCCCAGTGATTATGCACCTCGTAAGGCGGTGCACTGATCTCGTAGCGTGCGCCATATTCGAGCGTGAGACGGTCGGTAACGCGCCATGAATCCTGAATGTAGGGCGCAAGTTGGTAGGTACGCATTCCGAATTCGCCGTTGAGAATGTTGCGATTCGCAGCATCCGTTGCGCCGAGAGCAAAATCGGCAAGGGCGGAGGCGGCACTGGTGCCTCCGATCTGGCGAGTGAACTGTCCGTTGAAGTCATAGGTTCCGCGCACGGGAAATGCGGAGAAGCCGTTGAAGCGATGGCGAAGGAAGAGGAGACCACCCTTGATGGTGTGACTTCCCTGGGTGCGGGTGAATGCGCCGTCGTACTGGAAGGTCGTGATGTGACTCGTCTCAGGATAGGAGGATGTATCTCCTAAAGACTGAAGTCCGGAGATCGTGAAGCCGGGAAGTCCGCCGGACTGGCTGCTGTAATTGATTCCGGGTATGCCGATTGTGTTCGCAGCAGCAAGCCCAGCGCCAAGGGGCGTAACCTCGGAGTTCCAGCGAACGATCGCTGCGTGGGCTTCGATCAGCGTCTTTGAATTCAGCACGCGAGAGTACCCGAGGGTGCCCGATTGTGTGAGCACCGGGGTGCTGGTTCCGTTGCCATTGGTGGCGAGGTAGGGTCCGACTGCAGCGAGCCCGGCGGCGTTGGGATAGATGACGCCTGGAGTAACTTGTGTGGTGCTGTCGTAGGAGTACTTGAAGAAGAGCCGATCGGAAGATCTGAGGTTCTGGTCGATACGGACGTCGAACTGGTTGTCGGTAAGGGTGAGCGACGGGGTGATGGTGTAGTTGTTGGCCGCGTTCGAATTGGTGGGTGCGGGCAGGTAGCTAAAAAGCTTAACCGCAGCCGGATCGAGAAGACTGGTCGGAATGATGTTGTTCGCAAAAGGCGCGCGGAGCGTGACGCCACCCGTGGTGGTGGTGGAGTACGGGTTGTAGATTTGGGTTCCAAGGCCGCTAAAGTTGCCGGTCGTGACCATTTGCTGCTGGGCAAGGGTGGGGATGGTCGAGGTGTAAATCTGCGGAGTTGTCTGTCGAATTCCCTGGTAATCGCCAAAGAAGAAAGTCTTGGCGCGAAAGATGGGACCGCCGATGTTGGCGCCGAAGACATTCCTGCGATAGGCCGGCCGTTTGATATTGTTCTGCTTGGCAAAGTAGCTGTTGGCGTTGAAGACGTCGTTGCGGATGAACTCCCAGGCACCGCCATGAAACTGGTTCGAGCCGGACTTGGTGGTAACCGTTGTGACTGCTCCGGCTGCTTCTCCATACTCGGCGTTGAAGTTGCTCGTCATGACGCGGTATTCCTGGATGGAATCGACGATGGGAACCAGCACCAAGGTGTTGAGCCACTGCTGCTTATCGTAGATGCCGTCGATGAGGTAGGCGTTGGCGGCGGCGATCGATCCATTGACGCTGAAGTTTGCGCCACCACGTACGGAGTAGGCGCTGCCGCCTTCGGCCAGGTTCGAGGCAGATCCTGTGTGTGCGCCCGGGGTGAGGAGCACGAGGTCAGTAAAGTTGCGGGTGGCGAGAGGCAGGCCTTCCATCTGCTTGCTGTCGACGAGCGATGAGACGACCCCGGTCTGGGCTTCGAGAAGTGAAGCCTGCGCAGTGACGGAAACGGTCTGGGCTTCGCTGCCGATCGTGAGTTTGAGGTCGAGCGTCAGAGTGCTCGCGGTAGTGAGCGTGACGCCGCTTCGATCCAGCTTTTGAAATCCCGTCTTTTCAGCGGAGATGGTGTAGTTGCCGGTCGGCAGGCCTGTAGCAACAAACTCTCCGCGATCGCTTGTCGTGATTACGCGACGGAATTGTGTTGATGCATTTTCGAGAGTAAGGGAGACGCCTGGGATAAAGGCCCCTGTACCGTCGGTGACGGATCCGACGATGCTTCCCGTCTCCTGGGCGTGCAGAAGCGCGGGAAGGAAAGTGATCAGAAGTAGGAGAAGGATGCGTTTCATAAGACGGCCTCGTAAAGGGTTCTAGATGCAGAGCGGATCGGGATTGGCTGTCGGTTATACGTCTGCCGGCTTATGCCAGGCAAGCAGGGTTCGATGAAGAGTGTTAAGGCGCGAAGCGTACTGCGGCTCAGCTGCTAAATTGTGAAGCTCTTGCGGATCGGTGCGGAGGTTATAGAGTTCTGGGATGTCGTGAACCCAGAAGGTGTACTTCCAGTCACCATCGCGAACCATATATTTCGGCTGCTTGCTGCTCAGGCCGTATTCTGCGAAGACTGGGCCTGCTGGCCTCTGGCTGGTGGGCGAGCGGAGATAATGGGCCAAAGATAAGCCATCGTTCGGTGCAGTCTGAGCGACCCCGGTCAGGTCTGTGAGGGTGGAAGAGAGAGAGACCAGACTGACTGGGGTGCTACAGACTCCGGCCTTCCGACCCGGCACGCGGATCATCAGCGGGATGCCACACGACCCTTCGTAGAACTGAAATTTCTGCCAAAGCCCAAGCTCGCCGAGCATCTCGCCATGGTCGGAGGTGTAGCAGATGATGGTGTCGTTTTCGAGGCCGAGTTCTTCGACGGCGCGGATAACCTGGCCAACACAGTCGTCCATCTGCGCGAGGTTTGCATAGTAGAGGGCGATGCGTTTTTTGGCCTCTTGTGGATCGCGTAGCTCAGGGGTTGGCCCATTGAAATCGATGGAGTGTTGCACCTCTTTGGGCAGCGTTGTCTTGTCGGCCTTGCCCCAGCTCTCGGGCAGCTTCATCTGGTCTGCTGAAAACATGTCGGCGAAGCGCATCGAAGGCATGAACGGATCATGCGGCTTGAGGAAGGACGCAGTAAGAAAGAAAGGGCGATCTCCCTTGCCGAAATTACGTAGGAAACGGATTGCTTCGCGCGCGACGAAGTTGTCGAAGTGGTCTTTTTCTTCGAGCAGCGAGACCCTCCCCACGGCGACAGAGCCTTCACGCGTGTCGAGATCACGATGGCCTTTCCAGGGGTCGTCGTAATCTCGCCAAAGGTCATCGATCTCCGGTTGGCCGGAGCCTGAGTTTCGCATACCGAGTTCGTCGGCGTAGATCTTGGTCTTGGGGCCCAGGTACTGGAACCAGTCGTTGAATTCAATGCGATACTCGAATCCGTGGGATTGGGCGTCGACCCAGTGCATCTTGCCGATAAGCCCGGTCATATAGCCGGCGGCATCGAAGTGATGCGCGATCGTCTTGTGGGTGGGGAGATAGGGTTTGGTATTGTCCTGCGCTTCAAGATGGTGACTGTAAAGGCCGGTCATCAAGGAGGCACGGGAGGGGGTGCAGACCGGATTGGTGCAATACGCGTTCTCGAAACGGACGCTCTGGGATGCGAGGCGATCAAGATTTGGGGTCTTGGCGACAGGATCACCATAGGCGCCCATGCAGCTACGCTTGTGTTCATCTGACATCAGCAGAAGAACATTGGGTCGACGCTTATTTCGAATTTGAGCCTCTGCGCTTTCACCTGCGGCGGCAGAGATCGTCGCAGCCGTCAAGGCTGCTAGAAAGTTCCTGCGATTCATGTCTATTGCTTCCTCTTGTAACGGTATTCATCGCTTCTGAATCAGGGAGGCCCCTAGCAACAACAACAATTCGGAATCGCGAACAGTACCGCCGCACGTGGCAAAGACTTGCAAGGTGAGATCACCGTGCGAAGACCGCGTGCAAAAAGGAAACTTAGCATACGTAGATTGTAACTTGGAAGACACACTTCGTTGTCTCGATCCTATTTGTAGCAATACTCTCAAGAGACGAGACTGGAAGACGGCCATGATTTGACAAATTTTGTGTGATGCGGCCTTCAGAGAAGCCTTTGAAGACTATTGTGTCGACTAACTTTTAGTCTCCGTCACCCGGTCTCAACCTACCGGCTTTCAGCCGGAAGTCGTTTAGGCTTGTGCAGGCGCTGCGGTGATGTATTTAGCAAGTTCACGCGAAGTGGGGCAAGAGGATTTCTACCCATAGCCCTCTTGGCTCGGCGTTCCGGGCACAAATTGTTCCACCGTGAATCCGGATGACCCGGTCGGCGATGGCTAAGCCGAGACCAGCTCCTCCAGATTGGCGATCACGGGCCTCTGCCGCACGATAGAACGGTTGGAAGATAGAAACGAGTTCAGATTCAGAGACGCCAGGCCCGTGATCATGGACTGCAAGGCGGACAAACGATGCATTTGAGTTCTTCTCCCATTCCAGTACAACCTCGACTGCTGTACCGGATCCGGTATAACGAACCGCATTGCGAATGACATTCTCAATGGCACTCCCCAGTAGCTCCGTATTACCCCATACGCAATGTTGCTCATGTGCCGTGAGTGTGACGTGGCCATCGCGCTCGCGCGATTCGAAATCGGCATTGCGAACTATTTGCGATACAAGCTCAGTCAAATCTAGAGACCTCATCGGCACTGGAGCAGCGGGCGTATCAAGTTTTGCAAGGGTGAGCAGACGTCCGATCATCTCGTCCAGGAGTCCGAGGTCCTGCTCCATGTGATCGAAGGCGGAATCATCACCTTTTCTTTCACGCCCGAGATCTAGCGCTACATTCAGCCGGGCCAAAGGCGAACGCAGTTCGTGTGAAACATCGGAGATGAGCTGGCGTTGCCGCGAGACGAGCTCCTCGATACGGGATGCCATTGTGTTGAAGTCGCGCACAAGATCTCCGAGTTCATCGTGACGTCGCTCTACCGCTGCAGCCGCGCGGGTGCTGAGATCGCCAGCAGCGAGCTGCTGCGATGCCTGGCGCAGCCGGAGAATAGGGGTGGTGAGATAATGCGTGAGCAGATAGCAGATCAACCCCGAGACCAGAAACGCCACGCCCCACTGCAACGCAATCCTGGCTTGGTTCATACCGAGCGCAGCGCGAGGTCCCGCGGGGAGCTCAGTCACAAAGACATATTCGTGGCCGCTGATACCCTGCAATCTCAAAGCGACACGAGCGATACCATGCTTCATGCTGAAGTCGGATGCCTTCAAAACCGTCACATGCGAAATCATGCTCCGGAAGCTCTCGCAATCGCTGCCGGCGACGAGGCCGCCCACTAAATCGAAGAGACAGGCCCGCAGGTTTGTTTCATGTTCAATCCGCTCAATGTAAGCCGAAGCCGCGGGGAAACCATTTCGCTCAGCTTCTTCGACAGCGATCGTTCCGGAATAGTTTGCCGTATCCATCAAAGTCGCATGCCAGCGCGAGGGTACGCTTTGTGGGCCAAGGGTGAATGTGAGGACGAACGCGATACCAGTGGCGATGACTGTCGCCCAGAACCACAGGAATATCTTGAGGAAGAGACTGGGCATGGTCAGCTTCATTTTGACTCCGACCGTGACACGAAGAGGTAGCCGCTGCCTCGCACAGCCTTGATTCGCTCGCCACCCTGCGCTGGCCCCAGCTTTCTGCGTAGGTTGCTGACGTGGACGTCGATAACGCGATCGAAAGAACCCAACTTTCGGCCGAGGACAGTCTCGGTGAGATGCTCACGGGTAAGGATGTGTCCTGCATCGCGCAGAAGAGCCTCCAGCAGTGTGAACTCCACGCTCGTCAGGTTGACCGATACGTCGTTCAACCAGGCTTCACGCGAAGCAGGCTCGAGGCGGAGATCGCCCACGACCAGTGTGGCTGTCGAACTTGCGGTTCGGACGGTGCGGCGCAGGATGGCGCGAATACGGGCAATCAGCTCACGCGGGTTGAATGGCTTGGGAACGTAGTCGTCCGCGCCGATCTCCAGGCCCAGGATTCGCTCGACGTCCTCTCCGCGCGCGGTAAGAATCAGCACTGGGACGGGAGACTGCGTACGCAACTGTCGCAGAATATCGAGACCACCCATGCCCGGAAGCATGAGATCGAGGACGACAAGAGCATGTTCCATGGAGAGGGCGCGCTCAAGACCGCGTGGTCCGTCATGCACGGCTTCGATCACGAACCCTTCAGTGCTTAGGCGCTCAGCGAGAAGTCTGCACAACTCGACATCATCATCGACGATGAGAACGCGATCCATTCTTTGGGGTCAACGCCTCCGAGTCGATACTAGACCTTTCGTCTGCCGGTGAGAGCAGCCTTTACACAACTTTACTTTGCTTAACCAATCTTTATCGCATGCACAGCTAAGCAGTGCTGAAATCAAGATGTGAAACAGGCAGCTACAGATCGAACAGCGTCCTATGTTCGAAACTGCCCGGAGGCATACATCTATGAACTCAACGCAAACTACACAGGCCACTATCCCGAATCAACCTTCCCTGCTAATTACCAACCATAAGACAACTGCCATCGGATTGTGGCTGGCGGGCTTCGGCATCTTTGTCCAGGCTGCTACAGGAGCAGCCGGATATCCCAGGATTCCGCCGGGGATCATCATCCTCGCGGTAGTGGGCCTCGTGGTGTATCTAACGGCAGGTCGGCGTTGGGCCTCCTTGATCGGTCTACTACTGGCGGGGTTCATCTCCGTGGGTGTGTTTACAACCCACGGGACGGGGTACCGCCTCAACCATCCAGAGGCGATAGGACCATTCATCGGCACCCTGGTGCAGCTGTTCGGATTGATCGTCGCCCTGGTTGGCGGTGTCGTCAGCACCATCAAAAGCTACTCGGCCAGGTAGTTACCAGGCAGTGAGGTCCTTTACAAGACTTTATCTAACTTAGCCAATGTTTATCGCACCCACTGGACACCGGTGCTGAAATCGAAATGCAGTACAGAGGAGAGATTGCGATGAAGCGATTCACGATATGGTCAGGCGCTGCGTTGTTATTGATTGTGGTCAGCATAGTAGTTGCGCGGGCAGACGGCCCGAAACGATACGGATGGAGCAATCGAGGATGGGGCCATCACGGACCGCTTGGCTACATCGCCCATGAGTTGAACTTGAGCGACGCGCAGAGGTCGCAGATCAAGACGATCTGGATGGCAGAGCAGCCGACGGCTGTGTCACTCGTCCAGGAGTTGGCTTCCGAGAGCAAGGAGATGGACTCAACGACAGATCAAGGAAACTTGGATGAAAGCAAGGTGCAAGCAATTGCGGCTCGCCAGGGCGAGACCATAGCAAAGCTGCTAGTCGAGAAGGAGCGATTGAAGTCGAAGGTCTATGCGACCGTCCTGAACCCAGCTCAACGCATCAAGGCCAATGAGCTGCAGAAGACATGGCATTTACGGCTGGATCGTTTCGGCGCCAGGGTCGGCGGCGGAGGGCTCTGAGACATTCGAAGCCTTCCTCTTCGCCCACAGGTATTTGCTTTAGCTCCCGGGCGCGGGGTGTGTCGCTGCGCTGGGTGGCGACTTGATATAACGGCTGGCGAAGGTCAGGAAAGTAGGCCAGTTGGGTGCGGGAGTATGGCCTCCACTGTGCTGGCGGAAGGCGAGATCGCCGGCGATAAGCGGGGTCTCGATGGCCGGATAGGCGGTGGTGCCGAGGTCGTGTTTCCCCAGCAGGCGATAGACGGGTGCGGCTCCGACCTCTGCGAGGAAGGTGCCACGGGCATCGGCCCAGCCGTCTCCGGTGGTCGCTCCGCCGCCGATGAAGACAGGCCGGGGCGCGCAGAGAGCGATGAGTTCATGCATGTCCACGGGGAGACTGCTAACGGGAATCTCGGTCGGAGTAAGGGCCGCGTACTTGATGTAGTTGCCGGCCATCCAGTGATATTCTCCGGGTGCGGCGACGTTCTCGAGCTGTTCGCCGAAGTGGCGTCGGGCGAGTTGGGCTCCTCCAGCGCCGGAGGAGCTGATGTAGGCGATGGCAAAGCGCGGCTCATACGCCATCGCGACCAGGGCGGTCTTGCCGAAGCGGGAGTGGCCTTCTACGCCGACCTGTTTGGCGTCCACGGACTTGTCGGTCTCGAAGTAGTCGAGGATGCGAGAGCCGCCCCAGGCCCAGGCGCGGAGCGTGCCCCAGTCATCGGGCTTGCGCGGCTGGCCGTGGTTGCAGAGGCCGATGATGCCCTGCGTAAGCCCGGCTCCGTTGTCTGCCTGCAGGGTGTTGGGCTCGAAGAGAGCATAGCCCCAACCCTTGGCGAGCAGTTGCTGTTTCCACGACGGCCCGGCCGGTGGCGGTGGTGGAGGCGGAGCGGCGGCACCCGGCTTCAGAGGAGGCCTCGGGTAGTTTTCAAACGTGTATTCGAGGATGACCGGGACGGGACCTTTGGCTGCTGCAGGGGTGGTCAGGGTTACCTTCATGTCCACGGTAATCGCGGGGTAGGCGGAGTTGTCGACGTGGCCGACGAGGTGTTTGGTGATCGCAGGAATGCCGTCCACGGTGTCGTTCGAGGTGCTCGCGATCTGCCAGGTGACCTTGGGCGTCTGGGCAGGGACGCGGCCGACGATCTCGCGGTCGAAGATTTCGACCAGTTCTGGACGGCGTTGGGACCACCACTGCTTCGCGGTCGTCACCTTCTTGCCGTCGTTGAGTATCAGGGGATCGGGAAGCGTGGTGTCGGGGTTGGCCTTGGACTCGTCATAGTTGACGGCGTGGGGGGAGGCAGGATCGTGCGCGTCGGCTCCGGGCCGGAGAGCGGTGATGTGGAGCGCGTCCATCAGGCGCTGATGGTCTTCCGCAGCCGTGAGTTGAACGGGCGGGGTTTGGGCGCGAAGGGAGGGAACGCTGCAGGTGAGGAGGGCGAGGAGCATCGGCAGATGAGGGATACGGGGCACAGAGTTCCTCCGGAACATGTTTGCAGAGCGATGGAGCGCGTTAGCAAGCGTATCTGCGGAACTGAAGATGATCAAGTCTCGGGAGGCGCCGCCGCAAAGTCGTTTCCCTCACGCGAAGCGTCCAACACCCCACGAAGTGGCGCCCGCCCGGCGTCAGGGCGCACTGGCACTTAACGCTTTGAACGAAGCAGCTCTAAGCAACAGCATTGCGCGCAATCACCTGCCGATAGTAGTGGGCACTCAACTTTGGAGTACGCTTCTGAGTCGCGAAGTCCACATAGTGAATACCGAAGCGTGTGCCGTAACCGTCGGCCCACTCGTAGTTGTCCATGAAGGACCAGACGAAGTAGCCGCGCACGGGAACGCCCTCGGAGACGGCCCGGTGGAGTTGGGTCAGGTAGTTGCGCAGATAGCAGACGCGGTCGGTGTCGTAGACCGCTCCCTCGGCAGTGGGAATGTCGGAGGAGGAGGCTCCGTTCTCGGTGATGTAGATCTCTTTGATATTCCAGACGCTGGCGGCGATCTTCGGAGCCCAGTAAAGGGCTTCGGGACCGGGACGAAGCCAGGGCGAGAGCATGTGCGGATAGGACTCGGGATAGGGAACCATGGCGTATCCGGCGGGAGAGGTGGAGGCGCGGACGAAGTCGGCGGTGTAGCAGTTGATGCCGACGAAGTCGATGGGCGAGGCGATGGTCTTGAGCTCTGCCGCGGTGAACTTCGGAGCTGCGGCACCCTGGCGCGACAGGAACAGGTCGGTGTAACGACCTTCGAGAATGACGTTGAGGTAGCCGGCGTTCTCTTCGCGCATGGCGATGGTGGCGGCGTGAACATGCTCCGGGGTATCGATCACCGGGACGGTGCAGGTGATGTTCTCCGCGAGCCCGACCTTGACGCCGGGTTTGGCATGGGCGCGGATCGCCTGTACCGCAAGGCCATGCGCGAGGACAACGTGATGCCGGGCCTGGTTCAGCGCAGCCGGAGCAAGCTTCAGGCCCGGGGCGTGGATACCGTTGCCGTAGCCGAGATCGATGAAGGAGTGCATCTCGTTGAAGGTCATGAAGTGCTTCACGCGGTCGGAGAGATGGTCGGCAACGTACCCGGCGTAGGCGGCGAAGTGATCGGCGGTGTCGCGCGATTGCCAGCCGCCTTTATCTTCGAGCGCCTGCGGAAGATCCCAGTGGTACAGGGTGCAGTAGGGCTGGATGCCCGCAGCCAGCAGGCCATCGACGAGGCGGCTGTAGAAGTCGATGCCCCTGGGGTTCGCCGCGCCGCTGCCGGTGGGAAAGAGGCGCGGCCAGCCGATCGAAAAGCGATAGGTCTTGAGGCCGAGGTCCTTCATCAGCGCGATATCGGCTTGGAAGAGGTGGTAGTGGTTATTCGCAACATCGCCAGTGTCGCCGTTGTGGGTCTTGCCCGGGGTGTGGGAGAAGGTATCCCAGATGGAGGGGCCACGCCCGTCCTCCTTGACAGCGCCTTCGACCTGATAGGAGGCCGTGGCCGAGCCCCAGAGGAAGCCTTTGGGAAAGCTGAGCGGGGTCGAAGACTGGCTGGAATCTAATTTGGCCGCGAAGCTTGGGAGTGCAGGGGCAAGAGCGGAGGCGGCGGCGAGCTGGGCGAAGGTGCGGCGGGAGAAACGGGTCGACATGGCCTACTTGTACCGCGTGGCGATGACTTGCGCAATGCTGCGACCGGGGAATGCCGCGCCAGGGCAGGCGTCACAACTTCGCAGGGTGGTTGAATTTTGCGGATTTGGAAGGGCATACCTTCAGGTATGCCGAAAGAAGCATTCTCTTCTATCTTTTATTTCTTTTGCCGATTTGCCGTAGGCAAACCGACAAAAGAAATAAATCAAATACGTAGCGTTTGGCACACCTGAAGGTGTGTCCTTCCATGGAGTGTATTAGGGAAGCTTCGCCGCTTCGGCCTCAGGATTCCAATGATCGGAGCCGCTGAGGAAATTGGCGGGAAGGAACGGTTTGGTCTGGGCCGGTGTGAGCTGGTGCGACCACGATATGCGGGAGGGAGTGGCGGCACCGGGGCCGGTGTTGTTGGACTCCGCGTAGTAGGCGGTCTTCTCGTTGGCGGGATTGTTCCAGTTGTTCCAACCGTCGGGATTAAGGTTGGCGGGGAGGTCGGTGTGGAGGAAGACTGTCCGTGCGAAGGGTCGCCAGGGGCGTCCGAGGCCGATGGTCTTATCGCCGAAGTCGTCGCTGGTGACGCGGGAGTTGAGGATGACATAGCCGGTCGTCTGGGCAGCGGAGGTGCGGGACTGGGCGGTGATATAGCCGGGGCCGTTGGAGTGGAGTTCGACGCGATCGAAGACGGCGGTGGCGTTGCCGAAGAGGTAGTCGACACCGCCCTCAAGGTAGGAGTCAACGTAGTACTGGCGGCCGTAATCGGCGAACAGCGTGTCCTGATGGCCGAGAAAGCGGCAGTGCTTGAAGATCGAACGGTCGCCCCGATTGGCAACTGCGACTGCTTGCCCGGTATTCCCGGCGGAGTTCTCGAAGGTGATGTTATCGGCCTGGAAGCCGCTGCCGTTGATCTCCACGGTCTCGGTGAAGAAGGTGCCGCCGGCGGTTTTGGCGTTAAGGGCGTTGGCGATCACGACGTCCTCCGCCTTGGTTCCCATGCCGAGGAAGGTGATGTTGGTGTGGTTCTGGGTGACGATGACGCGCTCGCGATAGGTGCCGGGAGCGATCTCCAGGATGACGCGACCCGGGGTGCCATCGGGATTCGGCGTTGCGAAGGGGTGATGATCGAGAGCCATCTGGATGGTGGGGAACTCGGCGATGGCTTCGATGCCGGTCTTGATGTCGGGCGAGACGCGAACATGGACGTCGGCGGCATGCGACAGCGGAACGATGGCGGTCATGAGAAAAAGGCTGCGGAGGAGCATGAGGAACAATAGCCGGGCCGGGATACAGGAGGCAAGGGTGGTCGGACCTTTTGCTTTGAGATTGGGAGCACAACAATAAAAAACAGCAGGTCCGCTGCAAAGTCGTTCATACGCGAAGCGTCCAATCCCCCATGAAGGTCCTGCCGAAGGCCTCGTGGTGTCCGCCCGGCGTAAGGGCGCACTTAGTACTTGAGCGCTTCAGACATGAACTACGTCTCAAGCCCCATCATGCGGAGAATCGCCAGCGCGTTCGAACTTTGGTTGATGCCGGGCTTGAGAAGATAGTCGAAGGCGAGGGGATCGTCAGGATCGGGACTTGCCATATGCAGGTTCAGTCCGTGAAGATCTCGGAGGTCCGCCAGCTCAGTCAGCGTAAGGTCGTGGGTGGAGAGCGCCCCTATAGCTCCGTTGCGCATGAGCTGATGCAGGATGGCCCCCGCTGCGGTGCGGCGGTCGAGCGAGTTGGTGCCGCTGAAGATCTCGTCGATCAGGAAGAGCGTTGGCTTACCGGGTTCGGTGAGGGCCAGGATGTGTGATAGCCGTTCTACCTCGGCGAGAAACTTGGATTTGCCATCGGCGAGGGAGTCGGTGAGGGCCAGGGACGCTCCGATCTGGAACGGCGAGAGGCGGGCGCGGGTGGCACGAACGGGTACTCCCAGCGCAGCCAGCACCGCGTTGAGCCCCAGCGTCCGCAGCAGGGTGGACTTGCCCGCCATGTTGGAACCGCTGATGAGGTAGAAGCGTGTCTCGGAGTTGAGCGCGATGGTGTTGCGGACGGCGTGAGCAGGGAGCAGCGGATGAGCGAGGCCAGTGGCCTCGTAGGTCGCGGGATGGCTGGGTGGCGGCAATTCAGGGTAGGAGTAGCCCTCGGAGGCGGGGTGCTCGAACGCGTAGGTGGCGAGGGCGCTGAGGGTCTCGAACTCCGCCCAGGCATCGAGCCAGCGGCGAAGATCCGGGCCGTGGAGCCGCCTCCATGCCTCGATCGCGAGCGTGGCTTTGGTTCCGATGCAGAGGGCGAGGCCGGGAAAGTAGAACCACTCCTTGGTCCGCTGTTCCAGCAGTGTGAGCTGGGTCTGGAGCTTGCCGAGAAGTTCCTGCGCGTTCGCCGGAGTCGTGGCCTGCGCCTGGAGATTCTGAAGTGCGGGGTCGGTGAACGTCTCGGACTGCATCAGGGAAAGCCCTTCCCGGAGCAGCGCTGCAGGCGCGGCGAGGCGGCTGGCCCGTTCCAGGATCGGCTGAATTCGACCGCGCAGGTAAAGCGCAATCGCCGACTGGAGCGCAAGGATGGCCGCGATGTTCGGGTACAGCGTGGGCCACGCGGCGAAGTGAAAGCCTCCTGCGACACCGCACGCGATGAGCAGAACAGCAGTGACCTGCAGGACAGGTCGAACGGAGGCAGGCGCTTCCAGCGGTGGCTCGTCCAGCCACGCTTCGAAGAGTGTGGCCGGGATCTGGTGGATGGGAGTGTCGCCGAGCAGCGCGATACGTTCGCGCAGTTCCGTCTTCGGCGTCAGCACCTGGACGGTCGTCTGGTGAGCAAGGGACGCTTCGTGCGGCGGCAGAGACAGGAGCGTCCGCGCAAGGTGGCGCTCGGCGAGATGGGTGCGGACGGTGCTCAGCAGCGAAAAGAGAGAGTTCGGGCCGAGAATATCGAGATCCCGGTCGTAGAGGTGGGCAGGATCGCGAAACTCTTCGCCTGTACGCGGGGTAAGGGGCGGCTCGCCCTTGATGCGAGCGAGACCCGCTTCAAGGTGGTCGACGAGGCTGGTAAGGCGGTAGGCGTCCGTATAACGGATCTTCAGCAACCACGGCAGCACAACCACGCACATGACCCCGAAGATCGCCGACGGATAGCTGGGAAGATGTCCGCGATGCGCCGCAAATCCCAGGATCCCTGTGACTGCTATACCGGCAAGGAGAATTAGAAGAAGCGTCGAGCCGCGACGGCTGGCATGCTGTTGCTCGGCTGTGACGGTCGCGAGGCGGACGCGGTAGTGCTCGGAGGGGGTCGTCATGCAGGTATGGAGCAAGGATACGCGGTGGAAAGCGTGAGGAGAACGCAGCCTGGTTTGAGTGGTAAACTAGTCCAGTGCCGGGTCCTACGCGACGTAATCCCGCCAATCCCGCCAGGTCCGGAAGGAAGCAACGGTAACGGGTCATTACGGGCGCAGTAGGTCGCCCGGTGCACTTTCCTCCCATCCAAATTTCCTTCCAAACATGAGAGCAACGAAGGGCCTGATCGCACCCTTTGTGCGCCTGAATTCGTTCGTTTCTAACAGAATGTGGCTGCTCAGATGTGTTGCCTAAGCAAAAAACGGACGATTCTTTCCTAACTATCCCAGAACTGTAGAATGAACTGTGATTCATTTGTAATAGTTTTGTATGCTTGCAGATGTTGCACAGATTAAAGAGGTGAAGATTTGAGTTTGACGTTGAGGCCACAGGTTCGGGTGAGGGCGAAGATCAGTTCGGTAGGGGCGTATGTACCGCCAAAGTTGTTGACCAACGCTGACCTGGAGAAGATGGTCGCGACGAACGACCAGTGGATTATGGACCGCACCGGAATCCGCGAGCGGCACATCGTCGAGCCGGGGGTGGCGACGAGCGATCTGGCCGTGGAAGCAGCCAGGCGGTGTCTTGAAAAACGCGGCATCGCGCCGTCCGAGGTTGAGGTCATTATCGTGGCCACGGTCACGCCGGATATGTTCTTCCCCGCCACGGCCTGCCTGGTGCAGGACAAGCTGGGTGCGAAGGGTGCCTGGGGGTTCGATCTATCGGCAGCCTGCTCGGGATTTCCGTATGCGCTGCAGGTGGGCGCGAAGCTGGTGGAGAGCGGCGTCCACAAGAAGGTACTGGTCATCGGCGCGGACGTGATGAGTTCGGTGATCGACTATACCGACCGTGCGACGTGCGTAATCTTCGGCGACGGTGCCGGTGCAGTTCTGCTCGAGCCATGTGAAGAGGGTGAGGTCGGCCTGGTCGACTTCCTGCATGAGATTGATGGATCCGGAGCCGTGGCGTTGAATATGCCGGCGGGTGGAAGTCTGCATCCTGCGACGGCGGAGACGGTGGCCGCAAAGATGCACTACGTTCACCAGGACGGGCAGGCGGTATACAAGTTTGCAGTCCGCAAGATGGCCGAGGCAGCCGAGGCGCTGCTGACGCGGAACGGCGTAACTGGGGCCGACCTTTCCTGCTTCATTCCGCACCAGGCCAACAAGCGGATCATTCTTTCGACCGCTGAACGGTTGGGAATGACGGAAGAGCACGTGGTCATCAACATCGACCGCTTCGGTAATACGACCGCGGCTACGATTCCGATGGCCATGCAGACGGCACTCGAGGACGGGCGACTGAAGAAGGGCGACCTGGTGCTGCTGGCCAGCGTGGGTGCTGGATTTACGGTTGGGGCTACGTTGTTGCAGTGGGAGTTTTAGAAACTTCAGTTGTGAGTTGTGAGTTGTGAGTTGTGAGTTGTGAGTTGTGAGTTGTGAGGAAAGGGATTGGGCTTCGGCTTGGTCCCTTTTTCTTTTGGAACTTTGTCGAATTCTCTTGCGTAGTATCTGCAAGATATATAGCTTGCTGTTATGAAGAGATCCGGAGGGGCGACTTCGAAGGCTTTGCTCGGATTGCTCAGTATCCATCCGATGTCGGGCTACGACATGCGGCAGTTGATTCCGTGGTCGATTGGCCACTTCTGGAGTGAGAGCTATGGCCAGATCTATCCGGCGCTAAAGCAGATGACGGCGGCGGGCCTGGTGGTTCGGAAGACCGAGCAGCATGAGGGCCGTCCCGACCGGCACGTGTATTCGCTCACCAAGCAGGGCAGGGCAGAGCTCAGGACTTGGTTGAAAGCCGCTCCGGTCGATGAGGTGCCCCGGAGCGAGTTGCTGCTGAAGGTCTTCTTCGGCGCGCATACGGAGAAGGGCGTAAACCGCGAGCATATCGCAGCCTTTCTGGCGATGCATGAGCAGGCTCTGAAGGTGTATGTGGCGACAGAGAAGCGGCTCAAGAAGGAAGAGGCGCAGGATCCGCAGTTGCCCTACTGGTTGATGACGTTGAGCTTTGGAAGGCATCGCAGCAAGGCTTCGGTGAAATGGGCCACGGAAACGCTGGCCGAGTTGGAGCGGCTGGACGGTATCTAGGCAGGAAAAGGAGACGGCATGCATGACACTCGTTTGTGGTTCAAGGTTTTTCTGGCGATTCACATTGCCGCTGGCATTGGATCGTTCCTGATTGCGCCGATCGCCCTGGTGACGGCGAAGGGCGGTAAGCTGCATAAACGCTGGGGCATGGTGTATCTCTGGTGCATGGGAGCGGTGGCGATTACGGCGTTGCCGATGGCGCTCTTTTATCCGGTGCTGTTTTTGGCTCTTGTGGCGATCTTCAGCTTCTACTCTGCGTTCGCGGGGTACCGCGTGCTGCGGCTCAAGGACCTGGCCCGCGGCGGCAGCGCCACGCCGCTGGACTGGGCGGCGGGAGTGTTCACCTTCTGCTCCAGCGCACTGCTGGTGTGGCTGAGCTGGTTCCATCCTGAAAAGATCCAGGTGATCGGAATCGTTGGAGTCGTCTTTGGCTTGATCGGGATGCGGATCGCGAGCAACCAGTTGATCTCGTTCGTGCGCAAGCCGAAGGAGAAGATGTTCTGGTGGTACTCGCACCTGCAGAATTTTATCGGAAGCTATATCGCAGCGTGGTCGGCCTTCAGTGCAGTCACGCTGAGTCAGGTCTTTGGCAGCCAGTGGTATGTGTGGCTCTGGCCTTCGATCGTGGGGGTTCCCGCGATCGTAGTCACGACCGCCTATTACAAGCGCAAGTTTGCGCCAAGGAAGCCGACGGTGGCGAGCGTTTCATAAGCTGAACAACGTATCGGATCAGGCCGCTTCTGGAGTTGTTCCCTTGGGATGTTCACCCAGCGCCTGGCGTGTCTTATACAGCTTCCAGAAGGCGAATCCGCAGCTCAACAGGATGCCGGTCCAGAGGACGATCAGGATGGTCGTTCCCCACTTCTCGGAGAACATGTTCCAGACCCGCAGGATGTGGCGTCCATAGTGAATACCCAGCCAAGCGGCGACAGAGTGACGGATCGCGCGGCTGATCGTAAAGGTTGAGAGAAACTTGTTGCGCGACATATTCAACGCGCCCGCTGCAAGAACAAAGGGGCTCAGCGGCATCGGGGGAGGCAGGATCGCTGGAAGGGCCACCGCCAGGATGGCGTGGTCTTCCATCCAGCCGGTGACGCGTTTGAAGATGCGCGGAGGGACGTGCTTCTCAAGGAACGCCATGCCTCCCGCGTGTCCCACATGGTAGCTGAAGTATCCGCCGAGTGCAGATCCAAGGGTTGAGACTGCAATCAGCAGGAACCAGTTTTCGTGCTGCGCGGCCAGCACGACGATCATCAGGTCGGTGATGCCCGGCAGCGGCAGTGGCACGAACGAAGAGTCGACGATGGAGACCAGGAAGATTCCGATGAGTCCGAACTGAAACAGAAAATGCAGCATCGGATTTTGGTGCGCCCCCGGCTGGGCGAGCATGTCCGCCGCGGCGACGGCGATGGGATGGATGTGCAACAGGGTGGCCGCAGCAAGGAGCATGTTGGATAAGACGCGGGTTGGGATAGGGAAGTCGCGAATTTAGAGAAGATTCATTTGGTTGGCAGAAAGCGCAACTCGGGGAGCGGCGGCAGGACGTCGACTTCGGCAGCGTACTGGCGGAAGAGCCGGATGGCGCGGATGCAGTCGTCGTCGAGCGCGTAGTGGATGTTGCGGGTGAGGTAGTGGTGGATGGTCGCAGGGGACAGGGCGATGCGGGACGACCAGTCGCGGACCAGGGTCTCGATGTTGGCCTGGCCGTGAATGCGGGAGGTGTTGAGGTCGTCGGTGAGCTGCCGCGGGGTGAGGTCGGCGATGGCTTCGGATTCGGCCTCGGGACGCGCGGCCCAGACGGCGGCGACCCAGGGGAGGCCGGTGCGGGTATGCCACTCATGGGCGATGTCGTACCAGGTGCAGGGGCCGATCTGGGCCTCAATGTTTAGGCTCTCTTCGAGAGCCAGCAGGGCTGGGTCGCCGATCAGGATTGCGGCGTCGTGATCGCGCAGCATGGCGATGGGGTCGGCGGTAGCGGGAACGAAGGTGGGTGAGGTGCCGAGGAACTTGCGGAACAGAACGTTGGCGTAGGCCAGCGAACTGCGCGAAGCAGTATCGGCGGCGATAGTGCGGACGGTGGCGAGGGTGTGGGGATGTTTCACCACGAGCTGGATGGAGCGGACTTCGTCCAGCGACGCAATGGTGCAGCCGGGGACGATCGCCAGATCCGGCGTCAGGGCGGCGATGGGGATCAAGCCGAGGTCGGCGCGGCCGCTGAGCAGTTCATCAGCACAGAGCGCGGGAAGGGTGTAATGCAGGGCGTAGCGTTCACTCAACGCAGTGTTGCGGGGCGGGTGTTCGAAGTCCCACATTAGCGGTGCGGGGTTCAGGAAGTCGATGGCGGCTACGCGGACGGGATGGAGTGAGGGGCGCAAAGGTCTAGTTTAGTAGATGTGAGTCGGGGAGTCGCGATGCACCGTGCGGTAATCGGGTTTGAGCAGGATGAACAAAGCCACTGGGTGGCGAAGCTGGAGTGCGGCCACGGCATCCACGTGCGGCACGATCCTCCCTGGACGGTGCGCGAATGGGTGACGACCGAGCAGGGCCGTGCCGGTCGGATCGGAACCTCGATGGATTGCAAGCGATGTGACGAGCTCTGAAGCGACGGAGCGAAAACCGGATTCGGCGGTGTAGACTTCGGTGGCTTGGTTTGGACTTCATCGATTGGTTCCGGGAGGCGTATGCGTTCGATTGCGAAGGTAGTAGTGTTGGCGGTTTCAGTAGCTGGGTTCAGCTTGCAGGGAGTGGCACAGGAGACAGGACGGCTGACAGCGCCTCCGCCGCATGCAAAGCCGACGCATTTGAAACATGTGCTGGTCATCGGCGCCACCAAGGGCTTTGAGCATGATTCGGTCACGCCCGCGATGGTGGCGATCTACGAGATGGGCCGCGAGACCGGCCTGTGGGATGCCGAACTGCGCACCGATACGGAGCTGCTCACCAAAAAAGACCTTAAGCGCAACGCGAAGACGCTCGACTACTTCGACGCCGTCGTCTTCGCCAGCACGACCGGTGAGATGGACCTCGATGACAGCCAGAAGAAGGACCTGCTTGCCTTTGTGAAGGAAGACGGCAAAGGCTTCGTAGGAATCCATGCCGCGCTGGACACCAACTACAAGTGGCCGGAGTATGGTGAGATGATCGGCGGATGGTTCGATCAGCACCCGTGGATGACCTTTCAGGCTCCCATCATCAATGAAGACCCTAGCTTTCCAGCGGTGAGCCATCTGCCGAAGGCGTTCCTGAAGTACGACGAGATCTATCAGCCGATGAGCTGGTCACGCGACAAGGTCCACGTCCTCCTCAGCCTCGATCCTTCGAAGTTGAACTATGAAAATAACCCTCGCGTTCACCGGACGGATCATGACTTCGCGGTCGCCTGGACGAAGATGTACGGCAAGGGCCGGGTCTTCTACTCGACGCTGGGGCATACGGAAGAGTCGTGGAGCGATCCCGACATCCGCAAGATGTACTTCGAGTCCGTGAAATGGGTCCTGGGCATGACCGAAGGCAGTACGGTTACACACGCGCGCCCTGCCGCAGCTGCAACTCCGTAAAGAAGACGAAGACAATGAGCAATCTGTGCCACGGGCGTGTTATTTTTTTAGCCCTATGAATCGCAGACAATTTCTCTCTTCCTCCAGTGTCGCGGCGCTTGGACTCGCCGGTCTCCCTCCTGTCTCCGGCGCAGCTCCGGTGTCTCTTCGTGCCGGTTCGTTGCCGAAGGTGCAGCTCAAGCTGGGTTGCCAGAGCGCGCCCACGAACGATGCACATTTGAAGTTCCTGGCGCGCTACGGCGTGAAGCATATCTGCGGCTATCCGCAGATCGCCGACGGCAGAATCTACGCGACCGTTGAAGAGTTAAGCCGCATGAAGGACCTCGCGGATAAGAATGGCATCGAGATCGTCTGCGTCGGGCCGCCGGTGCTGGAGTCGAGCTACATCGACGGAGAGAAGCACCCAGCCATCATGCTGGCGAAGAGCCCCGAGCGCGACCGCGATATTGAATCGATCCAGAAGATGATTCACAACTGCGCGCAGGTGGGGCTGCCATCGATCAAATACAACATGAGCATCCTCGGCGTTCTCCGCACGGAGCGAACGCAGGGCCGCGGCGACGCGAGCTACAGCACCTGGAAGCTCGCAGAGGCGCATCCCAAGACTCCGTTGACGATTGCCGGGCATGTCGATGCGGACCAGTTCTGGGAGCGGATTACGTACTTCCTGGAGCGCATCATCCCCGTCGCGAACGAGAACAAGGTCAGGATGGCGTGTCATCCGCATGACCCCGGGGTTCCGCCGGAAGGATACCAGGGCGTGGACCGCGTGCTGGGCACAGTCGCCGGTCTGAAGCGGTTCGTCTCGATCCAGGAGAGCCCGTATCACGGGCTGAACTTCTGCCAGGGAACCGTGTCCGAGATGCTCGCGGATCCCGGCAAAGAGATCTTCGACGTCATCCGCTACTTCGGCACGCGCAAGAAGATCTTCAACGTCCACTTCCGCAACATTCGTGGCCATCGTAACGAGTTCGTCGAGGTGTATCCGGATGAGGGCGACGTCGATATGGTGAAGGCGCTCCACACCTATCGCGAGGTGGGCTACCCCTACATGCTGATGCCGGACCACGTGCCAATCGCGCCGAACGACCCGGGCGGGTTGCAGTCCTTCGCCTTCTGCTACGGATACATCCAGGGGCTGATTCAGTCGATGGAGCGGACCGCATAATCAACCTGTATCGCCGTACAGCGTCGAGCTACCTCCGTGTTACATCTCGCCGGCATGGTTGAATTCAGAGGATATGCGGAAGGGCACGGCTTCAGCCGTGCCGAAAGAAGCGCTCCCTCTCTCCCAGTTCTTTTGTCGATTTGCCGACGGCAAATCGACAAAAGAACAAATCAAAATGCGTAGCCTTTGGCACACCTTAAGGTGTGCCCTTCCATGGGTTGTAGGTCGACTCTTCCTAGTGCGTCGCGGTCACGAGGATCGCTCCCGTCGGGTCGGTTCCGGTGGTGACGGCGGCGGTCGTGTCGAGCTTGCCGGCAGTGGTGGAGTCGAAGCTGTACATGGTGAGATCGGGCGAGCCGCCATTGGCTGCCGCGAAGAGGTACGCGCCGCTGTTGTCGATCGCGAGTGAGGTCACCAGCGATCCGCTGCCGAACGGCGAGCTGCTGAGAGCGGTCAGGACAGAGCCTGTGCCGATGGTGAAGCCCGAGATCGTTCCGGAGCCTCGATTGGCGACGTAGACGTAGGCGCCGGTGCTATCGATGGCGACGGCGTAGGGCGTCGTGCCGGTCGTGCCGGTCGTGAAGGGCGAGCCTGTGACCGCCGTAAGCGCACCCGCGCTGCCGATGGTGTACGCGGCAAGCCCCGTAGTGGTGCCGCTTCTGGCGATGTAGACGGTAACGCTGGCGTTGTCGATGGCCAGCGCGTTATCGCTCGTCGAGGTCGATCCGGTGCCGAGCCGCTGGCTGCTCGCTGCGACACCGGTCGAGGTATTGAAGGTGAAGATGATATCTCCGGCGGTGCCAAGCGCGGCGATCAGGTAGGCTCCGCTGGGCGTGAAGCGGATCATCCGCGGGACGACTACCGCATCGGAGATCGAGTACGAGGCAGAGGCTTCGGTCGTCAGCGCTCCGGTCGAGGTATCGATGGCCCAGATGTCGAGCAGTTCGGACGCCGCGTCCAGGCCCACGAGCCATTGGCCGTCAGGTGAGACGTCCAGCGACGCGACGTCAGCATAGGCCGCCGCGCCGCTCGATGTGAGCACGCCGGAGGTGCCGATGGTGTACAGGTAGATCGCGCTGGGCCCCGCGACGTAGAGAAAGGTATTCGCCCGTGAGACGACCGCCGCCTGTGGCACATACGCAAGAGCCAGAGGTGTGCCATTGACTGCCGTCAACGTTCCAGTCCCGACGATGTAGGCGCTGAGAGTCTCGGTGGTGGCATTGGCGACGAAGACGAGATCGCTGGATGAGGATGAGGTGCTGTCGGGATCGACGAAGAAATTGTTGCAGCCCGCGAGTGCCTGGGAGGTGATGCAAAGTGCCGCTGCGGCCAGCACCCGTGTGAGTTTGAAGCTCGTACCTTGGTTCACGATATCTGGTTCCGTTCTTTGAAGGAGGGCAGCGCACTCGACGCCGCCCATCCTGGCCCATGCTGCATGCACAGTTCCGCGAGCCCTTGCGAGCGATGGTCTGCTTTCAAATGGGAGTACGTCTGCTTGCTTCTTCGACGTTTTGGATACTGACGGCGTTATCGCGAAAAGGCTCTATTTTATTGGCGATTTGCGTATATTCGTGCTGTAGAAGGCAGGCAGGCCACGCGTTAGACAAGACGTCGATCCCAACCGAAACGATTACATCCGGCGATCAAATTGAGGACTCCCGGGCGACGTATTCAAGACACCTTTGCTTGACATGCGACGGAGCGGCGGGTAGGCTCTGCCGTCATCCAGTGAGTTGTGTTGCGGGGTTGCAAGCGCACCCCCGCGACTTAGAGAAGGTGACGACGGATGAGTGTGTCTCAACAGGCTGCAACAAAGATTGCTGCCAGTGAACGGACGAGGTTAGGGTGGATGGCGTTGATGCTGACACCGGGCATGGGTGCTCTTCGCATCAAGAAAGCGATGCAGCGGCTGGGGTCAGGCAGCCGTGTCTTCGAGGCTTCGCTGACAGAGTTGGAAGGCGCGGGAATGCCGGCGCGATCAGCCCAGTTTGTCGCGGATGGACGGGCCCTGGTCGTCGCGGAGGAGGAGATGAAGCGTGTCTCCGAGGCTGGTGGCCTGGTGCTGGCCTACGAGGATGAAGCCTATCCGGAGCGGCTGCGAGAGATCTACGATCCGCCCGCTGTGCTTTGGATCAGGGGGAGCATCGAGGTGCTTTCGAAGCCGGGGATCGCCGTCGTCGGGACGCGGCAGCCTTCTCCTTATGGTGCGGGTATGGCGGAGCTGCTGTCGCGCGATCTGGCCCATCGCGGCGTCGCGATCTTCAGCGGCATGGCGCGTGGTGTGGATACGGCCGCTCACAAGGGCGCGATCGACGCCGGCGGAAAGACCGTGGCGGTCTGGGGGACCGGGATCGACGTGGTCTATCCCAAGGAGAACAAGAAGCTCGCAGAGAGTATCGTGGCCAGTGGCGGGACGATCGTAAGCGAGTATCCGTTGGGCACTTTTCCGGCTCCGCAGAACTTCCCCGTCCGGAACAGAATTCTCAGCGGCATGAGCGTTGGAGTGCTGGTGATCGAGGCGGGTGAATATAGTGGGACCCGGATTACGGCGCGCTGTGCGATGGAGCAGAATCGCGACGTCTACGCCGTACCCGGCAACGTAACGAACAAGAATGCGTGGGGACCCAACACCTTAATTAAGCAGGGGGCGAAACTGACGGCCACCTGGGAGGATGTCTGGGAGGATCTGCCCTCGGAGGTGCGGCTGCAACTGGAAGAAGAGATGGCGGTTGCGGGAGGTCGTGAATCGAAACCGGGTGGGGCCGCATCTCTATTTGACGACGGAGCAGGTGGAGGCGGGGGAAAGCCCATGCCGGAGCACGAGCGAGTCGTCTTCCAGCGAATGAAACACGACGAGCCATTGCAACTGGACTCCTTGATCGAGGGTCTGGAGGGAGAGTTGGGCTCGGCAGAGATATTTGCGGCCCTCTTCGAACTGGAGCTGGCTGGCCGGGTCAAACAGATGCCGGGGAAGAACTATGTGCGGTGTTTTTAGCAGCTTGGGAGCACTCTTCCGGTAAACGGAATTGAACTTTCCGAGTCTACCGATGTAGATTCTGATGCTATGAATTTAGAGTTTTGCAGAAGGTACGGGTTCGCATGTTTCGCCAAGCCGTGGTAGGTTCGCAATGACGCAGAGCGAGAACACGCCCGGCAAGAGTGGCGCAATAGCAGACGAAAAAGCAGTAATGCAGCAGGAAGTGGGACCGAAGGGAACGAATGGCTAAATCACTTGTGATCGTGGAGTCGCCGGCAAAGGCGAAGACGATCGGTAAATATCTCGGCAGCGACTACGTGGTGGAGGCCTCGGTGGGGCACATCATGGACCTGCCCAAAAATGACATTGGGGTGGAGATTGCGAACCGGACGTTTGAGCCGACTCTGATTGTGTCTCCTGGAAAAGAGAAGATTGTAGACCGGCTGAAGAAGCTGGCGTCCAAGGCCGACTCTATCTTTCTGGCACCCGACCCGGACCGCGAAGGCGAGGCGATTGCCGCGCATCTGGAGATGCAGCTTCGCCCCATGCTCAAGGCCAAGGCAACGCTGCAGCGGGTTACCTTTAATGAGATCACCAAAAAGGCCGTGCAGGCCGCGTTCGGACAGGCCCGCGCCGTCAACTCCAACCTGGTCTACGCCCAGCAGACGCGGCGCGTGCTGGACCGCCTGGTGGGGTATCAGATCTCTCCGCTGCTGTGGGACAAGGTACGGCGTGGATTGAGTGCGGGGCGCGTCCAGACGGTCGCATTGCGGTTGATCGTCGAGCGCGAAGAAGAGATTAATCGCTTCCAGCCGGTGGAGTATTGGACCATTGGGGCGAAGCTGAAATCGGCCGCTGGAGTGGACTTCGTTGCGAAGTTTACCGGCATCGACGGCGAGACGGCTCGCGTTGCGAACGGCGTGGACGCCGAGGGCAAAGAGCTGTTCCTCTCCGGCGCACTGCCGAACGAGGCTGAGACCACCAAGGTGGTCGCGGAGCTCAACAAGGCTGCCTGGTCGGTCGCCAAGGTGGAGCGCAAGGAACGCAAGCGCAACCCGACGGCACCCTACACGACCAGCAAGCTGCAGCAGGATGCAGCCGGGCGGCTCGGCTTCAATGTCCGCCGCACCATGGGCGTGGCGCAGCGTCTGTATGAAGGCGTCGAGATCGGCAAGGACGGCACAGTCGGCCTCATCACCTACATGCGTACCGATTCGACGCGTGTGTCTGCTGATTCGATCGTCGAAGCACGCGAGTACGTCCTGGGTCAGAAGAAGCTTGGTTCGAAGTATCTGCCGGAGAAGCCGGTCGAGTACAAAGGCAAGAAGGACGCGCAGGATGCCCACGAAGCGATCCGTCCGACGCATGTGGAGTACACGCCGGATTCGATCAAGGCCTATCTGAGCGATGAGCAGTACCGACTGTACAAGATGATCTGGCAGAAGTTCGTTTCGTCGCAGATGGTCCCTGCGGTGTTCGACCAGACCACGGTCGAGATCGCGGCGAAGTCCGACCGTACCTATGACTTCCGCGTGACCGGATCGATTCTGAAGTTCGACGGTTTCCTTGCGGTCTGGGAGAACGCATCGGAAGATACGATTCTTCCCGATGTGAAGGACGGTCAGAAGCTGGATAAACTGAGCGTCGACCCGGAGCAGAAATTTACCGAGCCACCGCCTCGCTACAACGAAGCGAGCCTGGTGAAGGTACTGGAAGAGCGCGGCATTGGGCGGCCTTCGACTTACGCGTCCATCATTAATACGATCCAGGATCGCGACTATGTGAAGAAGATCCAAAGCAAGTTCGTGCCGACGGAGATTGGAACCGTTGTCACCGGCTTGCTGGTCAAGAACTTCCCCTACATCTTCGATCCGCAGTACACGGCCAGGCTGGAAGGCGAACTGGACGCGGTCGAAGATGGAGAAGAGAAGTGGACGGATCTGCTGACCGGCTTCTACGACCACTTCGAAAAGGAGTTGCTGGTCGCCGGCGACAACATGGAAGACATCAAGCGGATGGAGGTCGCCACGCCCGAGGTCTGCGACAAGTGTGGCAGCCCGCTGATTCTGAAGTGGGGCAAGTTCGGAAGCTTCTACTCCTGCTCGAACTTCACCAAGGCCAAGCCGATGACGGTAGCAGCGGGACCTTGGAAGAAGGATTCCAAGGCGGTCACGAAGAAGATTCTCGATGCCTTCAAGTACCCGATGGTGGTCAAGGCCGTGACGGAAGACGTCACCGACTTTTCGAAGGACGTGGTGAGTACCAAGGAGCTGATCGCCGCCATCGGCGAGGCTGCAGGCAAGGGCAAGAAGATCACGGTGGAGCAGTTCAGTTGCGACTTCACCAAGGAGAACTTTGCCGCCAAGCCGGACCTCAGCGCTCCGGGAGCCGATGAGGTTCCGGAAGAGGAGTTCTGCGATAACTGTGGCCGCGTGATGGTGCTGAAGAATGGTCCCTGGGGGCCGTTCATGAGCTGCCCTGGCTACAGCGAAGATCCGCCGTGCAAGACCATTCGCAAGCTGACGCAGAAGGTGCAGACCAAGCCGCCGGTGCAGCTCGACGAGCCGTGCCCGAAGTGCGGGAAGCCCTTGCTGCAACGGGATGGGCAGTATGGCGAGTTCATCGCCTGCAGCGGCTATCCGAAGTGCAAGTACGTGAAGCAGGAGATTCTGGATGTGCCGTGCCCGAAGGATGGCGGCGATCTGGCGGTTCGGAAGACCAAGCGCGGTGACACGTTCTATGGCTGCGTGAACTATCCGAAGTGTGACTTCGCCTCAAACCTGAAGCTGGTCAACGAGACCTGCCCCAAGTGCGACAGCGCCTACCTGCTGGAGTACGGGAACAAGGAAGGCACGTACCTGGTCTGCCCGAACAACCGCGAGTTCCTGCCCAAGCGGCGGCCGAAGAAGGGCGCTGCGCCTGCCGAGGAACCGACGACTCCGCCCTGCACCTATGAGCGGAGGATTGGAGAGCCTAAGCCGGCAGAGGTGATTGCGCTTCCGGTGCTGCCCGATCCGGAGCTGACGCGAGCTGTGGTGAGTGTGGCTTAGTATTTCAATTGTTGTAGAAGTGCTTTTGGAGAGAGAACTACATGGCGGTTGCAGCAGATGCACAGATCGTTCTGGAGCTTTACAGGCTGAGGCAGGAAGAGACCCTGCGGGCGGCGCGGAAGTTTATCGCCTGGGATTTCTGGCCGAAGGATCTGGAAGAGCTTCGCGCGGTCACGCGGGCGATGGGGACGGACAAAAACGCCTCGTGGCGGCAGGCCATCTCGTACTGGGAGATGGCTGCTTCGCTGGTGCTGCACGGTGCCGTCGATTCCGAGCTGTTTCTGGAATCGAACCTCGAAGGCGTGTTCCTGTACGCGAAGTATCATCACTGGCACGCGGAGACGGAGAAGGAGAGCGGCAACCTGTTTATGAAGAACACAGCCGCCCTGATTGAGCGGTTTCCCGCCGCGAAGGCCGTCTATGATAGTCGTCTGAAGTCGCTGCAGGCTTCGCGTTAGCCGTGCGGATTTCGTAACTCCTGACGGGGGTCGGGATGGTCGGCTTCCCATTCCGGGGCGTCTCTGTTACAAATGCGTGTAGGCTTTGGGAGTCCAAAGTCTGCGGTGAATGTGTGTCCGGATTGGATACCTCTCCGTAACTTATTGAGAAGATTGAGAATCGTATCTATGGCGAAGGCAGTTTGGAACGGCCAGACCCTGGCCGAGAGCGAAACGTACGAGACAGTTGAAGGCAACATCTATTTTCCCGACGAGTCCGTGAAACGGGAGTTTTTCAAGGCAAGTTCGACGACCTCAAGCTGCCCGTGGAAGGGTCAGGCCCGGTACTACACGATCGTTGTGGATGGGCAGGAAAATCCGGATGCAGCGTGGTATTACCCCGATCCGAAGCCTGCGGCGCGAAATGTGAAGCACCATGTGGCTTTCTGGCGTGGGGTTGAGGTTACGAAGTAAAGCGTATTTGCGCGCAGACCTTATTTAGAAGAAAGGCCTCGACCAGTTTGAATCGGCGAGGCCTTTTTTGTGTGAGGAAATAAGTGCAACTGCGCCCTGACGCCGGGCGGGCGCCACTTCGTGGGGTATTGGACGCTTCGCGTAAGGTCAACAGCCCTCTTTAGTAGGCCTGGGCCTGGTCGAAGGGCAGACGAACCTGGAAACAGGTCTGTCCGGGTTTGGATTGCACCGTGAGGAAGCCAAAGTGCTTCGAGACGATGCGCTGGGCGGCGTCCAGCCCGAGTCCAAGACCGCTGCCCACGGCCTTGGTGGTGAAGAAGGGCTCGAAGATGCGGGACTGGATGGCGGGATCGACGCCGGGGCCGTTGTCCCAGATCTCGATTGACGCCATGCTGCCGGCGCGGTGGACGGAGAGCTTCAGGATGTGCGGGCCGGGGGTGAGAGCCATCGCGTCGAGGGCGTTTTCGAGCAGCGCGGTCCAGACCTGGCTGAGCTCGCTGCCGTAGGCGCTGACGAGGTCGAGCGATGGGTCGAAGTCGCGCTCGACGATGACGTCGTGGAGGCGCGAGCCGAGCGTGGAGAGGGTCGATGTCAGGGACTGGGCGATGTCGACGTCCTGGATGGCCGCCTGGTCCATGTAGGAGTAGGACTTGATGGCGGAGATCAGATCGAAGATCCGCACGGTAGCGTCGACGACGGTTTCGGCCATACGTTCGGCCCGCAGGGAGCTGCTGAAGGTGGCGACGGCAAGCGGCAGGACCTCGTGGCTGACCATGGTGGCGAACTCATCGAGCTGCTCGGTGGTGATGTAGTTCTCGGCCAGGGATGCCGCGACTGCCCAGGGCTCGGCGACGTCGTGGGCTTCGAGCCAGGTATTGAGGGCCGCCTCGCGATCACTCTCGGCGAGCACGCCGGGCTTGTTCTTACAATGCTTGGTGATGTCGTTCATACGGGCGCGCGTGCGGGTGACCCAGTCGAAGTAGCGTCCGGTCTGCTCTTCGGAGAGGCGCAGGCTGCCGAGCTTGTACTTCTGGTCGCCGTACTGACGCAGTTGCGCATAGAGGCTGGCGGCGGAGCGCTGGGCCGCTGAGGCCGGGTTGTTGAGCTCATGGGAGAGGTTTCCGGCGAGTTTGCCGAGGGCGGAGAGCTTTTCGGCCTGCTGCTCCATGCGGGTCACTTCGCGGACGCGATCGAGCAGGACGCCGACGCAGCGCTGTCCCATGGAAGGGATGACCTGCAGCATCTCGGGGAAGAGCGACTCATGGATGTCGAGCACCCAGCTATCGCCGACGGAGTGGCCGTCTCCGCCGTAGCCCTTCATGCGTGAGAAGGGGAGCTTGCCGGTCATCTGGCCGGCGCGGCCGATGAAGAGGGCGAGCGGACCGGTGTGGCGGCGGCGGACGTGGATCTCGCCGCGCAGGATGAAGACCATGTGCGAGGTCGGTTCGCCTTCACGGAAGATCATGGCGCCGTCGGGTCCCATACGCTCCGTGCCGTGGGTGGCGAGCCACATGTACTCCTCCTCAGTGAGGCCAGTGAGGGTCTCTACGGCGCGGAGGGCTTCGACGATCCGGGGCAGGGGAGTGGGGGTCTCCGGGCGGATGGAGATGAGGTACGGATTGTCTTGAAGGCTGCTGGTGAGGTCGAGTTGGGCGGTTGAAGCCATTGCTTATTCCCTCGTTTCCTTGGAGCGGGTGCGCTGGCGTATTTCCTGCTGGCGCATGGGCATGGAGTCGATGAGGTGACTCAACTCCTCCATTGTGACAGGAGTGCGGGAGCGAAGTTTTTCACCGCCGTCTTTGTTGAGCAAAGGACGGCGAATTCCTGGGGCTGAATGTTGTAACGACTGCGGAGATGTTTTTGTTCCGTGTCCGAAGCGAAAACAGGATTTGCCTGGTTCGCGTCGGCCGGCATCCTTTGGCGGAGGACGAGGATGAGGATTAGATCGCGATACGCCAGTTCGGATGCTTGATTTTCTAACAGATGCTGTTGGCGAGTGTAGCTGGGGTCGGTCGACTCCGGCGCGAAGATGAGGAGGGCGCGATTATGGTCTTTGAGGGCAGACATAGGTGCCTGGGCCAGTACTGTTGCGGGGAGCAATGCGAGTGTCAGTGTTCGGATAATAGAGCGCATTTTCACTCCCTTCTTCGGGGTACCCCACCCCCGGGGGTTGCCGGGGCGTAACATCCTTGTTTACTATGAGTTAGAGGAGGGTCTTGTTTTCGAAATAGTCTAAACAAAGGACTTACGGCTAAAATCCTGATGGGCAATGGGTTGCGGCTTATTTAAGGACGGCTGGTGCAATGACACAGGCCCGGCTTGGGGCCGGGCCTTGCTTTCGATCTATTTCCAGTTTATGGGAATGGGTAAAACTAAAGTGCCACATTTTTATAAATTTTATTTGTTGATGGGTGAGGAGTTACGGCGTTTTTGGATGGATTTTGGGATTGACAGGAATTTCAACGGTTTTTAGTAGGATGGCAGGTTTGGTGTTTGGGATCTGAAGGTTCGTTAGAGGGATTTATGGGTCGGGCTTTCAGCCCTCGGTTCTGGGGCGTGTCTGTCCTAGGCCTTCGGCCTAGGCTGGTATGTATCGGGCCTTTGGCCCTAAGTGCTTATAAATAAATGTGATTTTGGGCCTTAGAGCGGGTGCGAATTGGTTTTTAGGCTGGGTTGACTTCGGGTTCGGGGTGGGGTTGGTGGCCGCTGGTGGCGGCTCCGGCATTGCGGGCCAGGCCGAGGGCGTCGAAGACGGGGGCGAGGGCCAGCAGGCCGATGACGAGGAAGGCGATGTGGAAGTCGCGGAGTTGGGGCGCGGAGGCCCGGTGGCCGTTGGCGTGGGCCACGATGCGGAGGGTGACGGCTCCTACAGCTACTCCCATGCCCATCGAGAGCTGCATGACGGCGGAGAGGAAGCCGTTGGCGCGGGACATGCGTTCGGGGGAAATCTCGGTGTAGGCGAGGGTGGTCATGCAGGTGAACTCGAGGGAGCGGCAGGCTCCGTGGACGAAGAGGATGGCAGCGATCAGGGTGCGCGGTGTGTCGGGTCCCAGGGTGGCGCACAGGGCGATGGAGGCGGCGGTGAGGACTCCGTTGACGATCAGGAGGCGGCGGAAGCCCCAGCGGCGCAGAACCGGGATGACGATGGACTTCATGGAGAGGTCGCCGCCGAAGAGGGCGAGGAGGTAGAGGCCGGAGGCGAAGGCGGTGAGGCCGAAGGCTTCCTGAAACATCAAGGGCAGGAGGAAGGGCAGGACGCCGACGGAGATGCGGAAGAGGCTGGCTCCGTAGACATTGAGGGAGTAGGACTTCAGCTTCATCGACTCCAGGTCGATGAGGGAGGTGGCGGGCTTGCGGTGTGCGAGGGTGAGGGCGATGGCTCCGCTGATGAGGCTGGCGGTGAGGGTGATGGCTGGGGTCTGCCAGCGGACTCCTCCTCCGCCCAGCTTCTCCAGGGCGAAGACGAGGCCGGTGGAGGCGAGGCCGGCGAAGAGGAAGGTGATCCAGTCGAAGGGGTGATTCTCGCCGGACATGTCGTTCTCGATCCAGAGGAGCGTAAGGACGAGGGCGAGGAGACCGATGGGCAGGTTGAGCAGGAAGATCCAGTGCCAGGAGAAGTAGGTGGTGATGAAGCCGCCGATGGGCGGGCCGACGACCAGCGCGGTGAGGCCGGGCCAGGTGATGTAGGCGATGGCCTGGGTGAGCTGCTCCTTGGGCGTGGAGCGCAGGACGATGAGGCGTCCGACGGGCACCATCATGGCTCCGCCGATGCCCTGCAGGATGCGCATGAGGGTGAACTGGGTGAGGGTGTGGGCTCCGGCGCAGAGCAGGGAGGCGAAGGTGAAGATGCCGATGGCGGAGGCGAAGACAGTGCGGGCTCCGAAGCGGTCGGCGACCCAGCCGCTGATGGGGATGAAGACCGCCAGGGTGATGAGGTAGGCGGTCATGCCGATGTTCAGGTTGACGGCACCGACGTGGAAGCTCTTCGCCATCTGCGGAAGGGCAGTGGCGATGATGGTGCCGTCGAGGTTCTCCATGAAGAAGGAGCCGGCGATCAGGGTCGTGACGAAGAGCGGGGAGCGGGGTTTCTTCATGAAGTTAATTTAACTTGGGCTGGAGGAGAAGAGGCAAAAGCGTGTTGGCTACGTGACTGGGGTGGAGTTGGTGAAGAGGTAGTCCATGGGGCCGGGAGCGAAGCCATGCTGACGGGCGATGGTTGCAAGTTGGGCGTAGTGGCGGATGCTGTGCAGGAGCGCGTGTTGGAAGACGGCTCTTCGCAGGGCGCGGCGGCGTCCGGCTGTGAGCGTCATGAGCTCGATCTCCTGGTCCCAATCAAAAGATGGGGTTGCAAGGAGGCTCTTAAGGATGGCGAACGCCTGGGTATGGGCGGTGAAGATCTCTGCGCTCGTGGTGAACGGGATACTGGGGTAGTCCGTAACTTCGGAGTCGGCTAGGCGTTCGGCGTAGCGTAACTCGGCGGCGACGATGTGCTGGAGGAGCTGTCCAACGGTTGCGCATCGATGGATGTCGCACGGCACCTGGAGTAGCTCGGGATTGCCGGAGGTCAGCACACGCCATCTTTCAGCGGTGGTGTCGTTCCAGGCGAGGAGTTCTTCGGCGGTGAGGGATGGGGCGCTCATGCTTCCCTTCGGTCGAGAGGATGGGAGATTTCGGTGACGGGGAGGAGCCCACGTCCCAGAGGCGGGACGTGGGGCACCCAGGTTTTCGCTACGCTTTTACTACGGTGCCGTCGACTACCTTGACGGGATCGAGGAAGGGCATTGCTTTGCGGAGTTCTGCGCCTACGGTTTCTAGGGGGTGGTTTGCGTCCTGCTTGCGGTAGCGGGCGAACTCGTGGCGTCCGGTCTCGTTCTCTTCGATGAACTTCTTGGCGAAGGTGCCGTCCTGGATGTCGTTGAGCAGGCCCTTCATGGCCTTCTTGACGTCGGCGGTGACGATGCGCGGGCCGGCGATGTAGTCGCCCCACTCGGCGGTGTCGGAGATGGAGTGACGCATGTACTCGAGGCCACCGCGGTACATGAGGTCGACGATGAGCTTGAGCTCGTGGAGGACTTCGAAGTAGGCGAGTTCGGGCTGGTAGCCAGCCTCAGTGAGGGTCTCGAAGCCTGCCTTGACGAGCGCTGCGGTTCCGCCGCAGAGCACGGCCTGTTCGCCGAAGAGGTCGGTTTCGGTCTCTTCGGTGAAGGTGGTCTGGAGGACGCCGGCGCGGGTGCAGCCGATGGCCTTGGCGTAAGAGAGAGCCTGGGCGAGGGCGTTGCCGCTGGCATCCTGCTCGACGGCTACGAGAGCGGGTACGCCGCCGCCTTCGGTGAAGACCTCGCGGACGCGGTGGCCGGGAGACTTGGGGGCGACGAGTGAGACGTCGACATCAGTCGGAGGCTGGATGGTGCGGAAACGGATGTTGAAGCCGTGCGCGAACATCAGGGTCTGGCCAGCTCGCAGGTTGGGCTCGATGTCGGCGTGGTAGACCTTGGCTGCGGTCTGGTCGGGCGTGAGGTTCATGATGACGTCGGCCCACTTGGTGGCATCGGCGACGGTGAGAACTTCGAGGCCGGCTTTGCGAGCCTTGTCGGCGGAGGGGCTGCCCTCGCGGAGACCGATGCGGACGTCTACGCCGGAGTCCTTGAGGTTGAGGGCGTGGGCGTGGCCCTGCGAGCCGTAGCCGATGATGGCAACTTTCTTTGCCTGGATAAGGGAGAGGTCTGCGTCTGCGTCGTGGTAAGTCTTTGCCATGGTGTTTTTACTTTCCTTTGTCTCATTTGTACCGGAGGGTGCCCCGGGGTGTTTTGGTCTAAAGTATTCAGATAATGGAACTTAAGCCTGGACTTCGGTCCAGATTCCTATCATGGGGTGCACTCTTAAATGAGTGGTGCGGTCGCTTCCATTTTAGTCGCCTTCCTCTTCATTCGTGGATGTCGGGGAACTGGTTGGGGACGATCTCGTCGGTTGCGGGCTTGGTGGCGAAGTCGGGGGATGCGGGCTTTTCACCGTTGGGGGTGCCGAGGGCTTTGAGGACGCGGCTGGTGTGATGGCCGCGCCGCATCGCCATGCGGCCGGTGCGGGAGACTTCGAGGATGGTGTAGCCGGACTCGGTGATGACCTGGATGAGGCCTTCGATTTTGGAGGCGGCTCCGGTCATCTCCAGCATGATGGATTCGGGGGCGAGGTCGACGACGCGGGCGCGGAAGACGGTGGCGAGCTCGAAGATCTGCGAGCGGGAGTGCTGACCGAGCGGGTGGGCGGGGCCGGCGGCTACCTTGATGAGGCAGAGCTCGCGGATGACGGCTTCGGAGCGGCCGACCTCGTCCACGTCTACCGTGATTTCGAGCTTGTAGAGGGAGGCCTTGATACGGTGCGCGGCGGTCTCGGGGGCTTCGCAGACGATGGTCATGCGGGAGACGTCAGGGCGCTCGGACTCCCCGACGGTGAGGGAGACGATGTTGATGCTGAGACGGCGGAAGAGCGAGGCGACTCGGGTGAGGACGCCGGGCTTGTCTGATACCAGGGCTACGAAGGTGTGGAGCATAATGCCTCAGTTGTGAGTTAGGTGTTTAGGTGTTCAGGGTTGAGGGTTTGGTTTCGGGGCGGACTCGGTTGAGGAGTTTCTGGGGCCACTTGGGGTCCATGCAGGGGCGCTCAAGGTAGAGGAAGAAGGGGAGGCAGACGAGGGCAACGGCCGCAACTTTGACGATGCCCTGGAGGATGAAGAGGGCCAGGTAGTCGTGTGGGTTGAGGAACGGGATCTTGCTGCAGATGCGGCCGGCAGCGGTCATGACGAGTGGGTGCCAGAGGTAGATGGTGTAGCACATGCCTCCGATGACAGCGACCCAGGTGTTGCGCAGGAAGCTGTAGACGACGACTCCGCGGAAGGCCGCGATGTAGAGGAGGATGGCGAGGAAGGGAAGCCAGAGGCCGATGCCGGTGTCGGGAAGGAGGAAGACGGCGGGCCAGCCGGCGAGGCTCACGAGGTCCCAGCGCCAGTCGTGCTTCCAGTGAGTGAAGAGGGTGAGGAAGAGGTCGGCGAAGAGGAGGCCGCCGAGGAAGTACTGGAGTTGTCCGGCCAGAGTGTAGGCAGGCAAGGTGTTGGCGGTCCAGTGCGAGGCGATCTGGATGAAGGCGGCTGCGAGCATCAGCGCGATGATCGCGGTGCGGCGTGAGGCGTTGTTGCGGATAACGAAGAGGAGCGTGAGGAGCGGCGCGAGGATGTAGAACTGCACCTCGATCTCGAGGCTCCACGCGACGGAGTTGATGGTGCTGGGGGAATGGAAGATGAGGGTATGGAGGTAGACCAGGCTGGCGGCGAGGTGCGGCAGGATGCTGCGCACGGTGTTGTGGTCGATGAAGATGAGCGCCGCGGCGGCGAAGAGGAGGTTGACGATGTACGGCGGCTCGAGGCGAGTGAGGCGGCGAGCGAAGTATTTGGAGAGTGCGGGGCGGGGTTTGTTGAAGAGATGATGCTCGGCGAAGGGGCGCGCGAGGATGAATCCGCTGATCATGAAGAAGAGAGGGACGCCGCGGTTTCCGTTGCTAAGGAAGAGAGCGAAGATGTCGTAGCGAGGCGCGATGGCGACGTTGCTGTGATGGAGAAGCTGTCCGTGGAGATGGAAGAGGATGACGGAGGCAATGGCGATGAAGCGCAGACCGTCTAACTCGGGGATCCAGTTTCCCGAGGTAGTGCGGCGGCGGAGGTGGTTGGCTAAGGTGCTGATCATTTGAGCTGGATCTCTCTTTTGCGCAGTTTTGAACGAATAAAGCAACGTGGGAAGGAGTTGTGGTCTATGTAAGATCAACCTTCGAAGGTGTGTGGCACTCAGAGCCCCTCTTCTACCAATTCGAACGAAAGAACGTCTCGATATGGCATAACGTAGGCGGTCTTTTCCGGTGCCGTTCGATAAATCTCGGGCCGATCAGTTGAAACCATGTCATAGATAAAATCTTGATACTCGTCTTGCAAAAAGATGATCTTTGCAACCAAATTTTCACCGTCGACGGTCTTTATGCTGACCCCTCGGTCGGTATAACTTCGGAGTCGTTCCAGATCTACTTCGACCACTTACTTATCCTCCGCGGTTTCAAGCAGTGGGTCCTTGGTGGGTCTGCGGACCATCTCGTGGAGGGCGGCGCCGGGGGCGATCATGGGGTAGACGCCGTCTTCTTTTTCTACCTGGAAGTTGATGAGGAAGGCTTTGCCGGAGGTGCGGGCTTTTGTGACTGTTGGGATTACATTTTTGCGTTCGGAGACGTGGGCTCCGGCAATGCCGTGAGCTCCGGCGAGCATGACGAAGTCGGGCGAGAGGATGGGGCTGGCGGCGTAGTTCTTGTCGTAGAAGGCCTCCTGCCACTGGCGGACCATGCCGAGGAAGCCGTTGTTGATCACCGCTATGTTAATCGCATAGCCCTCCTGTGCGATGGTGGAGAGCTCGCAGGCGGTCATCTGGAAGCCGCCGTCGCCGGCGATGACCCAGACATCTTTTTCGGGACATGCAGCCTTCGCTCCGATGGCGGCCGGCAGTGCGAAGCCCATGGTGCCGAGGCCTCCGGAGGTGATGAGGGAACGGGGGGCGTCGTGCTTGTAGTACTGGGCCTCCCACATCTGGTGCTGGCCTACGTCGGTGACAATGATGGTTTGGTCGAGGCGGCCGGCGGCCTTGGCTTCGCGCCAGATGTCGTTGATGACGTGGGCGGCGTAGAGGTGGCCGTTGTCGGGCAGGTTGATGATGTCGCGGACGGCGGCGGTGCCTTTGGACGTGTTGATCTCGTCGATCCAGGCGGTGTCCTGGCTGGTGGGGAGCATTGGCAGGAGTTGGTCGAGGGTCTTGGCGAGGTCGCCGATGAGGGCTACGTCGACCTTCACGTTCTTGTTGATCTCGCTGGGGTCGATCTCGATGTGGATCTTCTTTGCATTGGGGGCGTAGTGCGCGAGGTTGCCGGTGACGCGGTCGTCGAAGCGCATGCCGAAGGCGAGGAGAAGGTCGGCCTCCTGGATGGCGTGGTTGACCCAGGACTCGCCGTGCATGCCCATCATGCCGAGGGAGAGCGGATGCGTGGTGGGGAAGGCTCCGAGGCCAAGCAGGGTGGAGGCGACGGGAATGTTCATGCGCTCGGCGAAGGCGATGACCTGCTCGCGGGCACCGGACTCGACGATGCCGTGGCCGGCGAGGATGACGGGCTTCTTCGCGGTGCGGATGAGTTCGATGGCCTGCTGCATGGCGGCGGACTCGGCCTTGAGCATGGGGTGGTCGCGATGGGGCTCGGGAGCGGCGGCTTCGAAGTCGAAGGCGGCGGTGGCTTGTTGAGCGTCCTTTGTAATGTCCACCAAGACGGGGCCGGGGCGTCCGGAGCGAGCTACCTGGAAGGCTTCGCGGACGGTGGCGGCGATGTCTTCGGCGCGGGTGACGAGGTAGTTGTGCTTGGTGATCGGTAGGGTGATGCCGGTGATATCGACTTCCTGGAAGGCGTCGGAGCCGAGGACTTTGGACGAGACCTGTCCGGTGATGCAGACGACCGGGATGCTATCGAGCATGGCTGTTGCTATGCCCGTGACCAGGTTTGTTGCTCCTGGCCCCGAGGTGGCCATGCAGACGCCGACCTTGCCGGAGGCTCGGGCGTAGCCGTCGGCCATGTGCGATGCGCCCTGCTCGTGGCGGACGAGGACATGGTGGATCGGGAACTTGCGCAGCGCGTCGTAGATGGGGAGGATGGCTCCGCCGGGGTAGCCGAAGATGGTGGTGGTGCCTTCGCCTACGAGGGTGGCCCAGAGGATTTCGGCTCCGGTGAGTTGCGGGTGTTGATTGTTGTTTGCCATCGTGTTCTCCTTTGCTGCGCGCTTCGATTGCGAGTTCATTTAGTTTGTTCTGCCGCTTGGAGGTTGCAATATTTCACAAAAGCGGACAGCTCCGGGAAGAGAGAATTCCTGATCTTCGAGTGGAGGGACAGGGTTTCGAAGAAGCAAATACCGATTCCAAATTGGTTTTCTAACGAGCTTTACCCGAACAAACCCAATGGGGGCACTGCCGCCGTATGTCATCTCTGTCCAATTAACTTGTTGAGATCGTTTCCAACGCTGGTATGTGAGGCCATCCTGATTCAAGGTGGCGAAGACCATGCTGAACATGAACCCTTCCCAAAGCAAAAGTGCGATCAGCATAATAAGCCAAGGTAGAACGTTTCGTTCACCAACCATCAATGCAAAGGCGAATAGAGGAAACAGAAGTTGACCGATCCTGATAAACAGGATCAGCGGGCGAGAACCGAACGTTATTGAACTTCTCGTTGGCATCGGCTTGGTTGCTACATACCTCAGGAGCTAAGCCCGGTTTGTGGTGGTCCATGATTGCCCGGGCTGAAGCCAAGGCAATCTTAGGTGCAAGTGCAGCGGCAAAAAATGAAGCATTTCCTCCGCCAATGGCGAAGGATGACAAATAAAAACAAGCTACGACCAGAACAAGTAACGGCAAGTGCAACAGCAAATACAGGGGTCCTTCACTTCGTTCAGGATGACGGCGTAAAACGAACAGCGGCAAAGACTATGTGGTGACGGCTCCGATGCTGGCGCTGCTTACGGTGGCGGCGTACTTGGCGAAGACTCCGCGTTTGTAGCGGGGCTCGGGGGCTTTCCAAGAGGCGAGGCGTTTGGCGATCTCTTCGGCTGGAACGTTGAGGCGGAGTTCGCGGGCGGCGATGTCGAAGGTGATGGTGTCGCCTTCGTGGACGGCGGCGATCGGGCCGCCGAGGTAGGCTTCGGGGGCGACGTGGCCGACCATGAGGCCGCGGGTGGCTCCGCTAAAGCGGCCGTCAGTTAAGAGGGCTACGGTCTCGGAGAGTTCGGGGATGCCCTTGATGGCGGCGGTGACGGCTAGCATCTCGCGCATGCCGGGGCCTCCGCGGGGGCCTTCGTAGCGGATGACGCAGACGTCGTTGGGGTTGATCTTGCCGGCTTCGACGGCGGCGTGGCAGGCGTCCTCGGACTCGAAGACGCGTGCGATGCCGGTGTGGAGGATGCGTTCGTGGCCGGCTACCTTGACGACGCAGCCTTCGGGGGCGAGGTTGCCCTTGAGGATGACGAGGCCGCCGGTGGCCTTGAGGGGCTTCTCGACGGTGTAGATGACGGGCTGGCCGGGAGTTTCGACGGCGTGGACGGCTTCTTCGGCGAGGGTCTTGCCGGTGACGGTCATCTGGCTACCGTCGATGAGGCCGGCATCGACGAGGCGCTTGGCGAGCAGGCGTGAGCCGCCGGCAGCCTGGTAGTCGGTGGCCGCGTACTTGCCGCCGGGGGACATGTCGCAGATGTGCGGGGTGCGGTCGCTGATGGCGTTGAAGTCGTCGATGGTGAAGGGGATGTTGAACTCGCGGGCGATGGCGAGCAGGTGGAGAACAGCGTTCGTTGAACCACCGGACGCGCAGGCGGAGACGTAGGCGTTCTCGATGGCTTTGCGGGTGACGATCTTGCTGGGGCGGAGGTCGTTCTTCGCCAGCTCCATGACGAGGCGGCCGGCCTCGCGGGAGGCGGATGCCTTGTCCACTGACATCGCGGGGACGCCGGTGAGCTGGATGGGCGAGATGCCGATGAACTCTCCTGCCATGGCCATGGTGTTGGCGGTGAACTGGCCACCGCAGGCTCCGGGGCCGGGACAGGCGGCGGCTTCGAGGGCTTCGAGCTGATCGTCGTTGATCTTGCCGGCGGCGTGCGCGCCCATGCCTTCGAAGACCTGCAGGATGGTGATCTCCTTGGTGCTGCCGTCGGGCTGGGGCAGCTTGCCGGGAGCGATGGAGCCGCCGTAGAGCATGAGGCCGGGGATGTCGAGGCGGCCGAGAGCCATGATGGCGGCGGGCATGTTCTTGTCGCAGCCGGCGATGCAGATGAGGCCGTCGAAGGAGTTGCCGCGGGCGACGAGTTCGATGCTATCTGCGATGACTTCGCGTGAGATGAGGCTCGCCTTCATGCCTTCGGTGCCCATGGTGATGCCGTCGGAGATGGTGACGGTGTTGAATTCCATGGGGGTGCCGCCGGCGTCGCGGACGCCTTGCTTCACGGCTTCGGCGACCTGGCGGAGATGGAAGTTGCAGGGGCCGATCTCGGTCCAGGTGTTGGCGATGCCGATGATGGGCTTGTGCAGGTCTTCTTTAGAGAAGCCCACGCCGCGCAGGTAGGAACGGGCGGCGGCGCGGGACGGGCCTTCGGTGAGGACTTTGGAGTATTTTTTTGCGGGATTGATTTCGTTGCTCATTTATTACCTTTCCGTTTGTGCGAAAACTTGTAGGGCGCTCCATCCCGAAGTTCAGGATCGGAAACTTGTTGCTTTCGTGCATCGAACCAACCTGTTCGCCAGCTTGCGTCGAGCCAATTCCAGTGCCACAACGATTCGTCGCGCAACTTTGCATCGAAGCCTGCTTGATATCGAGCTGAGTCGATCGATTCGAGAGATGGTGGATTAATTGGATCGTATGGTTCCATTTAGGTTCCTTCTTCTACTTATGCGATTGCCGATTTCGGCGCTTCCCAGAATTCTTTGTTGTGCCTGGCTTCGTAGGCGTCGAGTTCGGACTCGTGGCGCAGGGTCAGGCCGATGTCGTCGAGGCCGTTGATGAGGCAGTATTTGCGGAAGGGATCGATGTCGAAGTGGGCGCTGAAGCCCTGGTTGTCGGTGACGGTCTGGTCGACGAGGGAGATGGTGATCTGGTGCTTCGGATCGGCAGTGCTGCGCTCGAGGAGGGTCTGGACCTCTTCTTCGGTGAGGCGGGCGAGGACGATGCCGTTCTTGCCGGCGTTGGAGTAGAAGATGTCGGCGAAGGTGGGGGCGATGACGGCGCGGAAGCCGTACTGAAAGATGGCCCAGGCGGCGTGCTCGCGGGAGCTGCCACAGCCGAAGTTCTTTTCGGCGATGAGGATCTCGGCACCCTGGTACTCGGGCTTGTTGAGCACGAAGTCAGGGTTGGGCTGGCCGGAGGCGGGGCCCTCCTGGATGCGGCGCCAGTCGTAGAAGAGGAAGTCACCGTAGCCGGTGCGCTCGATGCGCTTGAGGAATTGCTTCGGGATGATCTGGTCCGTGTCGATGTTCGGCAACGGGAGCGGTGCGGCGGTGGAGGTGAGGGTGATGACGGGTTGCATAGGGTTCCTTCGGAACAGTTGTGAGTTGTGAGTTGGTAGTTGTGAGTTACGGCAACTACAACGGCAACGAGTAACGCGTTAGTTTTTCGACTTCCAGCTGCGGATGTCGGTGAAGTGGCCGGTGATGGCGGCGGCGGCGGCCATCTCGGGGGATACGAGGTGGGTGCGGCCACCTCGGCCCTGGCGGCCTTCGAAGTTGCGGTTGCTGGTGCTAGCGCAGCGTTCGCCGGGTTGGAGAATGTCGGGGTTCATGCCGAGGCACATGCTGCAGCCGGGTTCGCGCCATTCGAAGCCTGCGGTCTTGAAGACGAGATCGAGGCCCTCCGCTTCGGCCTGGCGCTTGACGGCTTGCGAGCCGGGGACAACCATGGCGCGGACGGTGGTTGCGATGTGATGGCCTTTGACGATGCCGGCGGCGGCGCGGAGATCTTCGATGCGGCCGTTGGTGCAGGAGCCGAGGAAGACGGCGTCGACTTTGATCTCGGCGATGGACTGTCCGGGTTCGAGGCCCATGTACTCGTAGGCGCGGGCGAAGGACTTCTTGTCGGCTTCGTCGTGCGCGTCTTCGAGGGTGGGGACCTTGGCGTCGATGGTGGTGGTCATGCCGGGCGAGGTGCCCCAGGTGACGGCGGGGGCGAGGGTCGCGGCGTCGATGTGGAGTTCGCGGTCGAAGGTGGCGCCGGGGTCGGTGGGGAGGGTCTTCCAGTGGGCGACGGCCTCGTCCCAGACGGCTTCGTTGGCTGCGGAGTTGAACTTCGCGGCAGGGCTCTCGCCGAGCGACGGGGATACAGCGTCGGTATGGGTGCCGGGGGAGAAGCGGCGACCCTTGAGGTAGTTGAAGGTGGTCTCGTCGGGCGCGATCATGCCGGCGCGGGCCCCGGCTTCGATGCTCATGTTGCAGATGGTCATGCGGCCTTCCATGGAGAGGGCGCGGATGGCAGAGCCGGCGTACTCGACAACATGGCCGGTGGCTCCGTCGGTGCCGATGCGTCCGATGATGTCGAGGATGATGTCCTTGGCGGTGACGCCGAAGGGGAGGTCGCCATCAACGGTGATGCGGAAGGTCTTGGGCTTGTCCTGGGGCACAGTCTGGGTGGCCATGACGTGCTCGACTTCGCTGGTGCCGATTCCGAAGGCCAATGCGCCGAACGCCCCGTGGGTGCTGGTGTGGGAGTCGCCGCAGACGATGGTCATGCCGGGCTTGGTGGCTCCGAGCTCGGGCCCGATCATGTGGACGATGCCTTGCGAGGCGTCCTGTACGTCGAAGAATTCGATGCCGAACTCGGCGCAGTTCTTGCGCAGCGCGTTGACCTGCGCGGCGGCGATCTGATCGACGATGTGGAGGCGATCCTGCACGCTGGTGGTGGGGACGTTGTGGTCCACGGTGGCGATGTGGCGGTCGGGACGGCGGAGCTTGCGTCCGGCGAGGCGGAGACCGTCGAAGGCCTGGGGGCTGGTGACCTCGTGGACGAGATGCAGATCGATATAGAGGAGCGACGGCTCGCCTGCGGGGGCGGCTACGAGATGCTGCTGCCAGACTTTTTCGAAGAGGGTCTTCGGAGTGTTCGGAGTGGATTGCGATGAATTCGAGTTCGTCATTGGTTTGATCCGGTCGTAGGTTGCTGGGTGCTCGTGGGGGTGGATGGGGTCGCGATTGCGGGCTTCGACTGGGTGAATGCGGGTACGCCGACGGTAGCTGGGGAGACCTGGTGCGGGGTGCCGTTCGGGTCGACCAGGACGGCGTTGGTGATGTGAGGAATGGCGACGCTGCCGGAGGAGGGCTGGCCGCTCCAGCGGGCGATGGCGTTCTTGAGCGCGGGCGGGATGCGGTTGCCTTCTACCTCTGATTCGCCGGGGTTCAGGGCGCGATTGGAGAAGAGCCAGAGGGTGTACTCGGCACCGGACTGGTCGGGGGTCTTGTTCTCTTTGACCCAGTCGATGGCTACGAAGGCGACGAGCGGATGCGCGGTTCCCAAGTCGATGAAGACCAGGCCGCGCGCCGGACAGAAGGCCTTGACGCAGCCGTCGGCGGAGAGGTAACGGTTGTCGTCGAGCACGACTTGATTGGGGACTTCGAGGAACTCGAGGATGGTGTCGACGAGGGGCTCGTTGTCGTTCCAGAAGGTTTGAGGCGCGGTGAGGTGATCGCGGAGGAAGCCTTTGAAGCGTGGGTCGCGGATGAGCTCGTTCTGGCGGCCGTTGGGCGCGGGGTTTGCGAAGAGTGCGAGCCAGGTGACGTCTTCGCGGGTGTCCTTCTCTTTATGGGAGAGTTGGGGCATGTGGAACTGGGCGTGCGCCGTCGTCGCGGTGAGGAGGGTGATGGCGGCGAGTTGGAGGAAGTGGCGCATGGGGTTATGGGTGATGTAAAAGCAAAGGCAAGAGCAAATACAGGGGTCCTTCACTTCGTTCAGGATGACGGGCGTTTTGGGGTGATGACGGTGCTCGAGGTGCGGCAAAGAACGTTATACGGCGTGCATGGATTGGCGGCGGTCGATGCTTTCTACCAGGGCTTGATGGACCAGCTTGCCCATCTGGCTGGTGGTGACTACCTGATTGGTGGAACCGGTCTGCGCGATATCGGGGGTGCGGTAGCCGGCGTCGAGGACCTTGTGGACGGCGGTCTCGATGGCCTTGGCGTCCTGCTCGAGGTTGGCGGAGTGGCGGAGGACCATGGCTGCGGTGAGGATCGCGCCGAGGGGGTTGGCCTTGCCCGTTCCAGCGATATCGGGCGCGGAGCCGTGGACCGGCTCATAGAGGTTGACTGCGCCGCCGATGGTGGCCGAGGGGAGCATGCCAAGGGAGCCGGTGATGACGCCGGACTCGTCGGAGAGGATGTCGCCGAAGAGGTTCTCGGTGAGGACGACGTCGAAGTTGCGCGGGATGTTCATCAGGTGCATGGCCATCGAATCGACGAGCTGATGCTCGAGGGTGACGGTGGGGTAGTCCTTGGCTACTTCGGTGACGGTGGCGCGCCAGAGCTGCGAGACTTCGAGGACGTTGGCCTTGTCGACGGAGGTCACCTTTCGCTTGCGTTTTGCGGCGAGTTCGAAGGCTACGCGGGCTACGCGGGTGACCTCGGACTTGGTGTAGCGCATGGTGTTGATGGCTTCGTCGGTGTCCTTGTTCCACCAGCGGGGCTGGCCGAAGTAGAGGCCGCCGAGGAGCTCGCGGACGAAGAGAATGTCGACGTCTTTTGTGACCTCGGGTCGCAGGGGAGAGCTGGCAGCGAGGGCCTTGAAGGCGAGCGATGGGCGGAGGTTCGCGAAGCCGCCGAGGGCCTGGCGGATCTGCAGCAGACCGGCTTCGGGACGCTTGTCGGGTGTGAGGGCGTTGAACTTGTTATCGCCGACGGCACCGAGGAGGACGGCATCGGATTCGAGCGCGAGATCGAGGGTGGCGGTGGGCAGTGGGGAGCCGTGGGCGGTGATCGCGACTCCGCCGAGCAGGCCGGGGGTGAAGGTGAAGTCGTGGCCGCCGAGTTCGGCAACCGCCTTGAGGATGTTGGTGGCTTCGCGGGTGACTTCGGGGCCGATGCCGTCGCCGGCGAGGACTGCAATCTTGAGGTTCATCTGGGCTCTCTATGTTGCGGAGGTTCTATGTGTCGGGCCTTCTGCCCTCTTCAATCTGTGTTGGTTGTTTTCCTAGGCCTTCGACCTAGGCTGGTATGTTGTCGCGCCTTTGGCGCTTTGAAAGCTTTTAAGAGACGGTTGCGACGGCGGCTGTCTTGGCTGGTTGTAGCAGGCCGATCAGGTCCTGGTCGTAGATGGATTTCTTGCGGTCGGCGAGTTCGGTGAAGCGGGTGTAGACCTCGTCGAGCTGGTTGCGGTCGAGGGGATGGCCGAGTTTTTCGAGGCGGTCGGCGAGGGCGCGGCGGCCGGAGTGTTTGCCGAGGACGAGGTTGGTGTTGCCGGCTCCGACGGAGGCGGGAGTCATGATCTCGTAGGTGAGCGGGTTGGCCATCATGCCGTGCTGGTGGATGCCGGACTCGTGCGCGAAGGCGTTGGCTCCGACGACGGCCTTGTTGGGTGAGCAGCCGAAGCTGATGACCTCGGCGAGCATCTGGCTGGTGGGGTAGAGTTGATCCATCTTGATTTGGTTGGTGTAGGGGAACTTGTCGCGGCGGACCATGAGGGCGGCGGCGATCTCTTCGAGGGCGGCGTTGCCGGCGCGTTCGCCGATGCCGTTGATGGTGCACTCGACCTGGCGGGCTCCGCCTTCGATTCCGGCGAGAGAGTTAGCGACGGCCATGCCAAGGTCGTTGTGGCAGTGTGTGGAGAAAATGATGTTTTCAATACCGGGAACACGGGCTCGGACCAGTTCGAAGAGTGCCTTGTACTCGGCTGGCGTGGTGTAGCCGACGGTGTCGGGGATGTTGATGGTGGTGGCTCCGGCCTGGACGGCTACGGTGACCATCTTGATGAGGAACTCATGGTCGGTACGGGTGCCGTCTTCGGTGGAGAACTCAACGTCGTTCGAGTAGGTACAGGCGAGGCGGACGGATTCGGCGGCTTGCTCGAGAGCCTGCTCGCGGGTGATGCGGAGCTTGTACTCGAGGTGGAGATCGGAAGAGGCGAGGAAGACGTGGATGCGGTTCGACGGCGCAGGCTCGACGGCGCGGGCGGCGGCTTCGATGTCCTCGCGCTTGCAGCGTGCTAGCGAGGCGATACGCGTGCCGCGAACCTCGCGAGCGATGGCCTGGACGGCGGCGAAATCACCGTCGGAGGCGATGGCGAATCCGGCTTCGAGGACGTCGACGCCGAGGGCCGCGATCTGATGGGCCATGCGGAGTTTTTCCTCGTGGTGCATGGTGCAGCCGGGGGACTGTTCGCCGTCGCGGAGAGTGGTGTCGAAGAAGACGATCTGATTGGGGTTCGGCATAGGAATCGGTACCTTTGATCTGGCTTTTATCATAACGCAGGCTTATGATGCGGTGAACAAGTATCAGAACTTCTAATCAGGCTATATGGTTTCATGAGCCTAAGTCGTAACGCAATCGAGGTGAGGGTTGGAACTGGTTCAGTTAGAGACGTTTCTGGCGGTTGCGGAGGAGCGCAGTTTTTCCCGGGCAGCAGCACGGCTTCATCGTACGCAGCCTGCGGTGAGTCAGGCAATCGCAAAACTGGAGCAGGAACTGGGGGAGGTGCTGTTCGAGCGGACGTCGCGGGACGGCACGCTGACCGACGCCGGTGAGGTGCTGCGCGAGTACGCGCTGAAGCTGATCAACCTGCGGACGGAGGCCTCGGGAGCGCTGACGGAGCTGCGGGAGTTGCATCGCGGGCGATTGAACCTAGCGGCGAATGAGTACACGTGTCTGTATCTGTTGCCGCTGTTGGATCAGTATCGGCGGCAGAATCCGCATATCAAGCTAGCGGTGCAGCGAGCGCTGGCGAGCCGGATCTCCGACGAGGTGCTGATGCATTCGGTCGAGATCGGAGTGCTGTCGTTTCGGCCGGACGATCCGCAGGTGAAGTCGGTGGTGGTGTACCGGGATGAGCTGGCGTTTGTGGTGAATCCGAGCCATCCGCTGGCGAAGGTGGGCGAGGTCTCGATCCGGCAGCTTGGAGGGCAGAATTTTATCGCCCATAATATCCCTTCGCCGCAGCGGCAGAAGGTGATTCAGACGTTCAACCGGCACAAGACACGGCTGCAGATGGGGGTGGAGCTGCCTTCGCTGGAGGCGATCAAGCGCTTTGTGGCGATGGGAAACGGAGTAGCGCTGGTGCCGGGATTGACGGTCAGTACGGAGCTGGAGAACGGGTCTCTGGTGCGGGTGAAGGTTCCGGAGTTGCAGATGGAGCGCAAGTTACGCCTGGTCCATCGGCGGCAGGCGAGTCTTTCGCACGCGGCGGTGGCGTTTCTGAAGGTGGTAGAGGCGTATGCGGCGGAGCATGGAGATCCGTTCTGCTTCCAGGCGGAACGGGGCGTTTAGAGCATTTCTCCTGGCTTCTCTGTGCAAGCACGGGGAAATTGCCCCGGGCTGGATTATTTCTGGATGCGAAGAACATTCATGGGAAAGTCGCGTCTGTACCGGTAGCTTCTTGCGCCGATTCCGCCGTAGCAGGGCAGGGCGCGGAGGGTTGAATTCCGGGTTTGGATCGAAGATTGAATCCCGGAAAGCGCAAGCGGCGACAAGGAGAATCGGCGATGGAATGGAATAGAAAAGCGATGTTCGGACAGTATGGGCGGGTGGTTTTGCTCGCGCTCTGTACAACGGTGCTGGCTGCGATTCCGATGCTGGCGCAGGACAATGTGCCTCCTCCCCAGGATGGTCCGGGGACGGGGCAGGACATGGGAGGCCGGATGGGGCGGGGCAATCCGGAGAAGATGGAAGAGCGGCAGTTGCAGATGATGACCAAGCAACTGAATCTCACCCCGGAACAGGTGACGCAGGTGAAGGGAATCTATGCGGATTCGGACACACAGATGAAGGCGCTGCGGGACGATACATCGACGGCACAGGCCGATAAGCGCGGCAAGATGCGATCGATCATGGAGGATCGACAGGCGAAGGTACGGGCGGTGCTGACGGACGATCAGAAGACGAAGCTGGATGCGATGCAGGCCAAGATGCGGGAGCGCCGGCAGGAGCGTCAGGATGGTGGGGGCGATGCGCTTTCCCCGCCGCCGCAGTAGGGAATCGGGAGGCGGAGTAATCGGCCGGAGCGAATCTGCTCCGGCCTTCTTGCGTGGGGACCGCGCTCGAATCCGCCGCTACGGGTACAATAAAATTACCGACTTAGGGGTTTCCGCCTGGTCTTGCGACTGGCCCGGTGAACTGCAGCAATGCTGTGGGCCAGAGTCGAATGTATTGGACGAACTCGAAGGGGCTTAGCTAAGAATGAAGAAGATGATTTTGTTGGGCGCGCTGGTACTGTCCGCGGCCGTAGGGCAAGCGCAGGAGAGCCGGCAGGATGTGAGTGTCAGCGCGATCGGCTTGTTTGGTCCCCAGGTGAATGGGAACTCGGTGAGACAGAATACGAGCTCCACGTATGGCTTTCTGGCCAGCTATCGCTACATGCTGACGCCGCGGAGTGCGTTGGAATTGAACTATTCGTTCGCCCAGAATCAGCAGAACTACTATACGAGCTTCCTGACCGGGCAGATCCATCAGCGTCAGCAGGAGCTCTCAGGTGCGTACGTCTATAACCTGAACTTCAAGAACTTCAGCCCGTTTCTCGAAGCCGGTGTCGGCGCACTGATCTTCACGCCGATCCGCGACTTTGCGACGACCTCGCTGGATACAAAGCAGAATACGAACATCGGCGCACTGTTCGGCGGCGGCGTAGCGTATGAGTTGAGCCCGAGCTTCGACATCCGCGCCGAGTACCGCGGATTCGTGGTGAAGGCTCCGAACTTCGGTCTGGACAGCTTCAAGACGAATCGCTACGAAGTCATATCGATGCCTTCGTTGGGCGTTGCCTATCATTTCTAGTAAGTAGTGTTTGGCATAGGTAAAACCCCGGCTTGATGCCGGGGTTTTCTTTTTGTGGAGATATAGGGGTGAGGCGCTTGTGAGTGCGTTGATAGCGGCCGCCGACGTCTTAGGGTGTATCGACCTATTCCGCTCTGGCGATTAGGTTAATTTGCCTGGGAGCTGCGGCGTGTTCGCGCGGGCCTTCAGCCCGCAATGGCTTTGTTGTTCCTAACCCAGGGTTTTTCCCTGGACTAGGGAATCGCGAGCTTTCAACCCGCAAAACTGCAGTACTCAGCCGTTCTAACCTCATCGCTCCAAGTACAAGTCAGGCCAATATGTCGATACGCCCGAGGTCTTTGTAGAGGTTCACAGGGACAGCAGCGCATCAGCCTCAACCTCCCAGATAGAGGTCAAAGTTGGGCAACAAACCAGCGTCGCTTAAATTTTTTTAGGGGTGTGGTCGGAAATTCGCGCTGCTTAAGTAGCGGTTGAACTGGCTTGTGGGTGAAGCGCGGAACACAAGCCAGAACATCAGACAGAATCCGTACTGTTGTAGAGAGAGGCGGAACGTAGACCTCGTCAGGGCTGCCCATGCAATTGAAAAAGGGGCCGAGGAGGGGTTGGTTTAGCGAATCCTGTAGGCTACGCCGATGGTCATGACCATCGGGCTCAGGGTATGGGGGTTGAAGGTGGGCCATTGTTGATACTCAAAATCGAAGACGCGAATATTAATGTGGTGAGGCGCCTTGAAGTCGAGACCGCCGCCGAGCGCGTAGACCCAGAAGCCTTCGTTGTGGTGCGGGCTGTTGTCGAACTGGAAGCTCATTACACCACGTCCTAGAAGTCCTTTGGCGTAGGGTGCAAAGCGGCCGCGATGGAACACGTAGCGCGGTCCGATGAGGTATGTGTCCTCGCCGACATCTCCTGGGGTGAAGACGCTGGCGTAGTGGACATCGCCTTCGATTCCGATGTGTTCGGTGAAGTCGAAGGTGCCGTAGAGTGTGGGACCCTTGTCGCCAGAGCGGCTGTAGTCGGGTCTGACGTAGGTGGCGCCAACGCCGATCTGCATGCCGCCGATGCCTCCGGTTGCGGTGGGGACAGCCTGCGCGTGGACAAAGAGAGAGAGACCGAACATGCAAGCAAACCAGCTGAGTAGAGTTTGCCGTTTCAACTTGTACCTCCTAATTCGTGGGCCCGTAGAGTAATTCGCCGACGGGGGGCGACAACTCGTGGTTGGGCAGTGACGGGCTCCAGATGGAGCCCGCTCAGGTCTTACGTACGAATCGAGCTAATTCTTTGGTGCTGTAGCGGCGGGCGGCGTTGCCTGGGGTGCAGCCGGCGCGGCAGTGGTGTCTGCCGGTGCGGTGTTGGGTGCGGCCGCTGCAGCAGGATCTGCCGGAGCCTTGAAGTAAGAGAGCTTGATGTAGACGGGTTCGATCTCAAAGGGCATCTTGTCCGCAGGAGAGAGAAGGGGTTCGAAGGCGGCATGCATCGTGATGACCTGATCCGTCCAGGGGTCGAAGCGCAGGAAGCTGGAGAGCGGCATGGCTGCCTGCTGCTTGAGGTTGGCCATATCGAGCTTCGGCCCCTTCGGCATCATGGCGGCGAGCCAGAAGGTCGGGTCGGTATCGCTCTTGACCAGACCGTCTCCGATCATCGGCTCGTTGAGAGCCTTGAGCGATTTGACGCGATCCTGAAGCTGCTGCAGATAGAGACCGAAGTACTGTTGACCGTCGGTGAGCTCTTTGGCCCCAAGCAGTTCGATGGCTTTCTTGGCGGCGGCCGTGTTGTCGGCCTCCGTGTGGTGCATCGGGATGCGGTTGAACACAGCGTTGGTGGGAAAGAGCAGGCGATCGTTGAAGGCGAACTTCGTATCCAGACGGTGCGCCAGGATGACGTGCGCGATCTGGAAGGCCAGGATGGCGTTCAGATTGCCCATCTGCTGGGCGCCATCCGCGGTGACGACTGCGGTGGTGTCGAGCAGGCTCTTCGAGATGACGATCGTGTTGCCGATGGCCAGTGACTCGAGCGGCTCGGTGAGCAAGGTGCGGCACCGGATCGGACGCGAGAGGGTGATGTTGTTGTAGGCCAGGATATTGCCGGCAAGCGCTTCGAGAGTCTTGTCGAACTCGCTGGGCGCGTCGAGGAGGCCGGCCTGGAAGAGGCGTTCGACGACGTTGTCCTCAGCCTGCTGAACCCAGGCGCGTTGTGCGCCGAGTGGGCTGACGTCCTGTGCTTCGTTCGAGACGTCGGTCGCACCGACTACGTCCATGGAGGTGTTCTCGGCTTCCTTGGCGGGAACCTTAAGCAGGTAGCCCCAGACATGGTTGATGGCCTTGAACTTGAGGGTGCGCGAGATGCTCTTGGGATCGCTCTCCTCCACGTAGAAGGACGTAGGGAGCCAGAGGTCGGGCTGGATGTTGGTGCGCCAGCTATCGAAGTGGTAGAACTCCTTGCGGTCATCTTCGGTGCCGGCAAAGTCGCCGTTGAAGCGGACGACGTTGCCGTTGCGGGTCTCGACCCAGATGCGTCCGAAGAAGCGGCCGTACTCGCGCTTGCCCTTGATAGGCGTTACATCGAAGACAGCAGTGGGGGTGTTGCCGATGAAGTCGTTACGGACATAGCCGAACGCGTAGTGCTCGCGATCGAAGCTGTTGGAGTCCATGAGCATCATCTGCACGAAGCCTGCTTCGTGGAAGGTGAGCTTGAAGCTGCCGCCGAGTCCGGAGAAAAAGGAGAGAGGCTTCTTGATGAAGCCCATCTTGCCGTCCTTTGAGGTGCCTTTGGAGGTGGCATTGTTGACCTCGAAGGCATTGTCGCCAATGATCTTGTTGAACTCAACGCGTCCGAGGAAGTGTTGATCCGATTCCGGAACCTGTCCGAGGATGGGATCAGGACGCATGTTCTGAATGTAAGTCTCGACCAGCGGGGCCCGATCCTTGACAGTTTTGATGACTTCCTTCTCGCGCAGGATTGCCTTGTCGATCAGCGCGTTCTGGGCAGCGGTAAGTTTTCGCGAAGGCAGGACATCTTCCTGGTGCTTCTTCTTACCGATAAGCGGAATGGCTGCCGAAGCGGGCGGCACGGTGTTGGCGATAGTAGCTGCCAGCAGAAGACCGGCGAGGGGGAGTTTCCGGAAAATCATTATTTAGGCTCCTACGGTGGCTGAGGTGACCATCCATATTGTTGCGTTTGCTGGTTTGATGCTATTTCAACAGAAAGTACCCGTGAAGTGAAAACCCGGGTACTCTCTAGCTGGCCAGTTGGAATGCGACATTGACGACACCATCCCAGTCTATGGGATGACCGGATGTATCGATAGCGGGCTGGAAGCGCGTTGCCTGGACGGCGCGGACGGCAGACTCGCCGAGGCCGTGGCCCAGATCGCTGGTGACACCGAGCACCTGAACTGTGCCAGCAGCGGAGACGTGAATGCGGACGGAAACCACGCCTTCAATATGCAGGCGGGTCGCCTCGGCGGTGTACTCGGGACGCGGCTTGAAGATAACCTTCGGCCCGGTGCGTGCTGGTCCAGCGGAGGCTGCCACGGGCTTGGGCATTGCGGGTTCGACGTTCTGGCCGAGATTGACTGGACCTGCCACACGGCCGGTAGAGTTCATGGGGCCAGTGCCGCCGGTTACGCCCAGCTTGACGCCCCGCACTGCATTGGCGGCGTTATCGCGGCCGGACATATTCTGGCTGCCGGCAGATCCCGAACCGAGGTTGACGGCCGTTGCTGCAGGGCCGGTTCCGGTGTTCGAGGCAGGCATGCCGGACATTCCCTTATTGCCGAGATTGATGGAGCTGGTCGCAGGGCGATTCGAGACAGCGATGGGGTTGTTCTGTTGACCGAGTGCGACTGCCGTGGGCTTGGGTGAGTTGTTCACGACAGAAGCAGGCATTGCCCGGGCCAGGTTGACCACCTTCGGAGCTGGTGGCGGCTGAACGAGTTTTGGGGGAGCAGGCTGGATGATCGGAACCTGCTGCACCATCTTGACCTCAGGCGGCTTCGGGATGTCGGGGAGTTTGACGTCGGGAAGCTTGATCTTGGGTGGCTCAACCTTGGCGATAACGGGCGTCGGAGGCAACTTGGGAACGATCACCGGTTTTGGCGGATCGATCTTTTTGATCGGCTCCAGGGAGATGGCGGTGAGCTTCTTGCTGTTATCGATGCTGTGTTTGGCTGCCGAGCCGATCACGATTACGACGAACGCGATCACGAGATTGAGAGAGATCGAAGTGAAGAGCGATGACTTGCTCTGGCTGCCGTCGTCGAGGATGCCGAAGGTTGCGAACCGCATATCTTTCGGTGTTGTGTCTATCGTGCGAATCGGCTTAGCCATGATCTTGAATCCTTCGTTGCCTCTCTGCGAAGAGGGTGGAATTTATGCCGGTCGTGCGATGGAAAACCGGTTTGGGAGAAGATGAGCTCCAAAGCTTCCGGAGCAGCGGGTCGAGAAGGTCGGGGAGCGAACGATCTCGATCTTGTTATCTTTGCGAACGCAACCCGAAGGCTGGTTCGATTCAGTAAGGCTTAGTAAGACAGACGCTCTGTGTTGCTTAAAAGGTTACCTTCAGCTGCGGTGCAGAGAAAGATTTTAAGTTTCGGTCTAGCGGTGTCTCCGCGCTGCGATACTTCATGTATGTTGCCGGAAGCAAAAGCGATTGACACTCATACTTTGGTTGTAGGCAATACAGAACAGAGGCGAGGAGACGAACCCATGAAGGTACTGATTACAGGCGGCGCGGGCTACATTGGTGGCACAGTTTCGAGGCTTCTGCTGGCTCGTGGGCATGAGGTTACGGTGTATGACAATCTGTGCCACAGCAAGCGCGAGGCGCTGGCACCTGGGGTGAATTTTGTTGAAGGCGATCTGGCAGATGGTGAGTTGTTGCAAGGGATCCTCAAGGCGGGTCACTTCGATGGAGTGATGCATTTCGCTGCGCTGATTGAAGCTGGGGAGAGCATGCAGCGGCCTGAGATCTACTTCCGTAATAATACCGCGTCTACGCTGACTTTGCTTGAATCCATGCTCGCAACCGGCCACGACAAACTGGTTTTCAGCTCGACCGCGGCATGCTATGGCGAGCCAGAGAGCACTCCCATTCTGGAAGATGCCAAGCTGCAGCCGACTAACGCCTATGGAGAGAGTAAGTTACTGGTAGAGCACATGTTGCGCTGGATGAACTCGCAGCATGGATTTCGCTATGCAAGCCTGCGCTACTTCAACGTCGCGGGTGCAATCGAAGACTATGGTGAGGCGCATGAGCCGGAATCGCACTTGATTCCGTTAATTCTTGACGTTGCACTGGGACGCCGCAAAAACATCAAGATCTTCGGACGCGACTATCCCACAAAAGATGGAACCTGCGTGCGGGATTACATCCACGTACAGGATCTTGCCGAGGCACATCTGTTGGCGCTGGGAGCATTGAAAGACAAGAGCCGCCTGATCTACAACATCGGCAACGGACAGGGCTTCACGGTGTTGGAGGTTATCGACTCCGTGCGGCGCGTGACGGGGAAGGAGATTCCTCTGGAAGAGCATGAGCGTCGTGCTGGGGATCCTGCGGTGCTCGTGGCGAGCTCAGAAAAGATTAAACAGGAGCTGGGCTGGAAGCCAAACTTTGCCGAACTGGATGCAATTATCGAGAGTGCGTGGAAATGGCATCAGACTCGATATGCGTAGTTCGCACGGTGCATCGTTTTGTTGATTGTTGTAAGCATGGGAGGCTGGATTGCTCGATAGCATGTTTCACCTGCATCTGCCGCTGATCGAGAAGATCATTCGCCCGGTGATTGTGTATTTGTGCCTGATACTTTTTCTGCGGCTGTTTGGAAAACGCGAGCTGGCCCAGTTGAATCCGTTCGACCTGGTGGTGCTGTTGAGCCTGTCGAATACGGTGCAGAACGCGATCATCGGGGATGACAATTCTGTCTCAGGGGGAGTGATTGGAGCGCTGTCGCTGCTCTCGATCAACTGGCTGCTCACGCGACTGATGTTCCGGCTCCCCAAGGTGAATGAGGCTCTGGAAGGCTCTGAAACAGTTCTGATCCGTCACGGCAAAGTCGACAAGAAAGCTCTCGAAAAAGAAGCCCTGACGGAGTTGGAGTTGCTGTCCGTGATCCACAAGCAAGGGTTGAACAGCTTTAGCGAGGTGGAGAAGTGCGTCCTGGAGCCGAATGGCAACTTTTATGTGGAGGCGGTTTCGCCTTCCATTGGAGACGCAGAGCGCGAAGAGGTACTCAAGGCCGTTCGCGAACTGACGCTTGAGGTCAAGAATCTGAAGGCGGAGTTGAAGGCCGCTAAGGCTTAGGGACTTCCATCGCAGGCTTGGGAGGATTTTTCTCCATGGCTTTGCGATACATCTCTGGAGGTTCAGGCAGTTGCGAGTCGCGGATCGCGGCCCGATAGCCTCCCCGATAGATGGAATACATGACGGCAAGGGCGCAACCGACGCCAAAGGCGAAGCCGAAAAAGAACCCGAGAATGGCTGGCCAGTAGAAAGTCATGATGCCCTGAGTCTACTGGACAGCCCGAATTATTTTTGCGGGGCGGTATTCGCCGGGGTTGTGGCTGCGGGTTTGGTAAAAATTTTGAGGGCGTTCTGTACCGTGTAGTTGAGGCCCCACGCGGTCGGGAGTACGACGACTGCCCAGGCTGCGGCGACCAGGATCGGTGAAGATTTCTGCTGAATGTCTGCCATGAAGTTCTCCTGAGCTCTACTTTCCTCAAATTTCTAAAGGACTATCCGAATCTAATGCGCTGCGCCGGCGGTTTCGGGGATGGTTTGGTCTTTGAGCCAATACTTCTCATTGACAGGGCGGACCAGCAGATTTGCGATGAAGCCCACGACGAGCAGTCCGGACATGATGTGGAGAATGAGCGGATACGCTTCTTCGCGGGGCATCTTGTTCGCGACATAGTGATCCAGAATGCCGTTGACGATGAGCGGCCCGACGATGCCTGCGGTGGACCACGCCGTGAGCAGGCGCCCGTGGATCGCCGAGACGTTGAAGCCGCCGAAGAGATCCTTCAGATAAGCCGGAATGGTCGCGAAGCCGCCTCCATACATGGAGAGCAGGACCGCTGCGGCGATGACGAAGAACGGAACAGAATTCAGCTTGTCCGAACGGGTGAGGGGGAGCAGAAAGTAGAGGATGGGTCCGATCGTAAAGAAGCAAAAGTACGTTGCTTTACGGCCCAGGGTGTCGGACACGGAGGCCCACAGAAAGCGGCCCGCCATATTGAAGATGCTGAGCAAGCCGACGAAGCCAACGGCAGCGATGGGGCCTACGGAGCCTTTGAAAAGGTCCTGGATCATGGGTGAGGCTTGTTCCAGGATTCCGATGCCGGCGGTGACATTGGTAAACAGAATGATCCAGAGGAGCCAGAACTGCGGCGTCCGCCACGCATGGGAGACATCCACATTGTGCGTGGAGATCAGCGCAGAAGTTTTATTGTGGCCCGACCATCCTTCTGGCTTCCAGTCTTCGCCGGGGACGCGGATGGTGAAGACTCCAAACATCATGAAGATGAAGTAAAGAATGCCCATCGTGATGAAGGTGTAGGGGATCGAGGGCTGGCCAGCCGATTTGAAGTACGCCATGAGGTTGCTGGCGAGAGGCCCGCCGATCATCGCGCCGCCTCCGAACCCCATGATGGCGAGGCCCGTCGCGAGGCCGGGCCGGTCGGGGAACCACTTGATGAGCGTCGAGACAGGGGAGATATAACCCAGTCCCAGGCCGATGCCGCCGACGACTCCATACCCGAGATAGATGAGGAGGAGAGAGTGAGTCGCCGCTCCCGCGGATGCGATGAGGAAGCCCGTACCGAAGCAGAGGGCAGCGTAGAACATGGCACGGCGCGGGCCGGCCTTTTCGAGCCAGGCCCCGAAGAGTGCGGCCGAGATGCCCAGGAACGCGATGGCGATGGAGAAGATGTAGCCGACCTCTTTCAGGTTCCAGGCAGCGCCGTCGGCTCCATGGAGCGCGAGAAGAGGGTTTTTGAAGACCGAAAAAGCGTAGACCTGCCCGATGGACAGATGAATGGCCAAGGCAGCGGGGGGGACCAGCCAGCGGCTGTAGCCTGCGTGTGCAACCGAGTGATCGCGATCGAGAAAAGCGAGGGCCATGGGTGGTGCTCCTGGGATCGGAAATGAGATCGGAAATAGGACAGCAGGAATCGCCGCGTCGATAACCACCGGATTGCTGCCAGACGACTGTATTGCGCCAAAGTCTTAGTGGCTGGTAGTGGGATGCGAATCCGTGGCTTGGCGTCGCAGGTTGCTGCGGTGCGATGCATAGCGTACCTTTTTCCCTGCTGGGTGAAATTGTTTGCTGCGGCGCTGAACTTTACTTTTGGACCAAACGATAGGGGATTGTCCGACGATGTCTGATGTGAATACGAACCTGGATTCGAGCCTGAGAGAGAACCGTTTGTTTGCGCCGCCTGCGGAATTTGCAGCGAAGGCCAATGTAAAGAGTCTGGAAGAGTATGAGGCGATGTACCGGCGGAGCGTGGAGCAGCCGGAAGAGTTCTGGGCCGAGGCGGCCGGAGAACTGGAGTGGTTTCAAAAGTGGACGAAGGTGCTGGAGACCGGGCCGGACGGGTCGGGGCTGGGTGCCAAATGGTTCGTCGGTGGGAAGCTGAATCTCTCGCACAACTGTGTCGACCGTCATGCGCTGGGGGCGCGGAAGGACAAGGTAGCCCTTCTGTGGGAGGGAGAGCCGGGTGAGGTACGAAAGGTAACTTACGGCGAACTATTGGCGCAGGTGCAGCAGTTCGCCAATGTCCTGAAGGCGCAGGGGGTGAAGCGCGGCGATCGCGTAGCGATCTACATGGGCATGATTCCCGAACTGGCGATTGCGCTGCTGGCCTGTGCACGAATCGGCGCGGTTCATTCGGTGATTTTCGGAGGGTTCGCGGCGCATGCGATTGTGGACCGCGTGAATGACTCGGAGTGCGTGGTGGTGATCACGCAGGACACGAGCTTCCGGCGCGGCAGCGAGGTGAAGCTCAAGTCCATCGTGGATGAGGCGATGGAGAAGTGCCCCTCGGTAAAGAGCGTGATCGTGTTCCAGCGCAGCGGTTCTGCTGTGACGATGAAGGCTGGACGGGATGTCTGGTGGCACGAGGAGATGAGCAAGGCCGGGGCAGAGTGTGCGCCGGAGTGGATGGATGCCGAAGATCCGCTCTACCTGCTGTATACCTCCGGGACCACCGGCAAGCCGAAGGGTCTGTTGCATACGACCGGGGGCTACGCGGTGCAGACGTATTTGACCAGCAAGTATGTCTTCGATCTGCAGGAGCATGACGTCTATTGGTGTACGGCGGATATTGGCTGGGTAACCGGACACAGCTACGTGGTGTACGGGCCGCTCCAGAATGGGGCGACCGTGGTGATGTACGAAGGAGCCCCGAACTGGCCGCAGAACGATCGTTTCTGGAAGATCGTGGATGACCACAAGGTGACGGTCTTCTACACGGCTCCGACGGCGATCCGGGCGTTTACGAAGTGGGGGGATGAGTGGGTGCGGAAACACTCCCTCGCGAGTCTGCGACTGCTGGGAACAGTCGGGGAGTCGATCAATCCGGAGAGCTGGATGTGGTATCACCGCGAGATCGGCAAGGAGCGCTGCCCGATCGTCGACACCTACTGGCAGACGGAGACGGGGGCGATCATCATTGCACCAATTCCGGGTGCCGTCGGGACGAAACCCGGTTCGGCGACGCGGCCGTTCTTCGGCATCGTCCCGGAGGTGGTGACGAAGGAGGGCGAGCCTGTTCCCGATGGGAAGGGCGGGCTGCTGGTGATTCGCAAGCCGTGGCCTTCCATCGCACGCACCATCTACGGAGATGCGGAACGCTATGCGCAGTCTTACTTCAGCGAGATTCCCGGAAGCTACTTCACGGGCGATGGAGCGCGACGCGATTCGGATGGCTACTTCTGGCTGATGGGCCGGGTGGATGACGTTATCAACGTGAGCGGCCACCGGCTCGGAACGATGGAGATCGAGTCTGCCCTGGTCGCGCACCCGAAGGTGGCGGAAGCTGCCTGCGTCGGGCGCCCGGATGAGATGAAGGGGCAGGCGATTGCCGCATTCGTGACGCTGGAGGAAGGCCATGCTCCAAGCGAGGAGTTGCGGCAGGAGCTGCGGCAGTGGGTGGCTAAAGAGATTGGAGCGCTGGCTCGACCGGACGACCTGACGTTTACGGATGCTCTGCCCAAGACACGGAGCGGCAAGATCATGCGGCGTCTGCTGCGCGAACTGGCCAGCACGGGCGAGGTCAAAGGCGATACGACCACGCTGGAGGATTTCGGCGTTATCGCGAAGCTGCGCGGAGACGACGAATAGCTGAATTAAAGTACGGGCCGCTCCGGCCGGAGTGGCCCCGCCGAACTAATTAAGGTGGTTGCTGGGTTTGGTGGGCAGGGTGAAGTGGAAGGTGGTGCCGCTGCCCGGGGTGCTGGTAGCCCAGATGCTTCCGCCGTGCTGGGTGATGATGCTGCGGCAGATGGCGAGCCCCAGGCCGGTTCCTCCCAGGGGGCGGGAATCTGATGCATCGCCCTGCTGGAAGCGGTCGAAGATGTTTTCGAGCTTATCGGGGGCAATTCCGCGGCCTTGATCTTCGATCTCGATCAGGGCTTCATTGTCGTCGAGATTCTTGGCCGTCAGGTGAATCTCGCTGCCGGGCGGTGAGAACTTGATTGCATTCGAGATGAGGTTGTTTAAGGTCTGGAGAATACGGTCCGGATCGGCCCAGACGCTGACGCCGTTGGCGGCGTAGAAGATGCGAATGTTGGGCCGGGGGGTCCGCGTCTGCTGCTGGGTGACTGCGCGGCGGAGGAGATCCTCTGCGCTACAGAGGGTAAGCTGCAACTCTGCCTTGCCGGAGCCGATGCGTTCCAGGTCGAGAATGTCGTTAACGAGCCGGACGAGGCGGTCGGTGTTGCTGATCGCGATCTCGAACATCTGCTGCATCTTCTCGGGGCGGGCATTGAGCGCTCCGCCGGAGAGAAGGCCCAGAGCACCGCGCAGGGAGGTGAGCGGGGTGCGGAGCTCGTGCGAGACGGTCGAGATGAACTCATCCTTCATGCGATCGAGTGCGCGGCGTTCCGTTGTATCGGTAAAGGCGACGACTACGCCGACAGCTGCAGCATCATTCTCCCGCTCGCTGCTGGTGGCGTCGATCTGTGGGCGCGCAACGTATTCGACTGGGAAAAAGCTGCCGTCCTTGCGCCAGAAGACTTCGTTGGGCACGCGTACCGTATCGCGTCGAGAGATACTCTTCCGGATGGGGGAGTCCTCAACCGGATAGGCGGACTGGTCGGCTCGCGTGTGCTGGATAAGACTGTGTGCGCCGCGGCCGAGCAACTCTTCCGGCTTGTAGCCCAGCATCTGGGCGGCGGCGGGATTGACGAAGGTGATCTTGCCGGCGAGGTCGGTGCCGAAGATGCCGTCGCCGACCGACTCGAGGATGGAATCCGACTGACGGGTAAGGGTCCGGAGACGCCCTTCGACCCGCACCTGGTCGCTGATATCGACGCCGATACCCAGGACGTAGGGAGGGCGGCCGGGAACCTCGATCAGCTTGTTGCGGTAGGCGATGACGCGGACCTCCCCGTCAGCATGTTTGAGGTGGAGAAGACCCTGCGCCTCGCCGGTCTCTGCGATCTGCCGCAGATAAACGCTCATCGCTGGCCGGCGGTCTTCCGGAATAAACTCGGCCAAAGAGTGCCCGACCATCGCCTCAAGGGTCCGGCCGAGGCTTTGGGCCCCGTAGGAGTTGATGGAGAGCAGCGTGCCGTCCAGGTCGTGGGTGCAGACCATGCCGAGCGATCCCTCGACCAGTTGGCGATAGCGAGCTTCGCTCTCACGGAGGGTTGCCTCGGCAGCGCGCTGGGTGGTGACGTCGATACCGGTGGCGATGATGAAGCCGACCTGGCCCTGCTGATCGCGGAGTGCGGTCGCGGACCAGGCGATGCGCCGGATGGTGCCGTTCCGGTTGAGCCACTGGTTCTCGAAGACGGCCGGAAATGCGCCGGAGCGGAGGGTATCGAACTGCTCGATGGCCTGCGGAATATCTTCGCGGGGTATGAGCTTATCCCACGCGTACCGTCCGACCAGCGTCGGGAAGTCGTATCCGGAGGCGTTCTCGCAGGCGCGGTTGAAGCGGACGATGCGGCCGGCGGTATCGAAGACCACGACGAGCGCGCCTACCGTGTCGAGGACGGCGGAGACGAAGTTGCGCTCGACGGTCAGGGCGGATTCGACGCGCTGGCGGGCGCGGGCGGCACGATCGATCTGGCGGATGCGGGTATTGAGCTCGAAGCGGTTGATCACCTGGCGGCTGAGCACGGAGAGTGCGTTGGACTGAGCCGGGGTGAGGGCGCGGGCAGGAGTATCGAGAACCATCAGCGCGCCGATGCTTACGCCGCCGGGAGTGGTTAGCGGGGCGCCGGCGTAAAAACGGAGTGCCTGACCACCGATCAGGATGCCTTCCGGGGCGAAGTCGGGGTCCTTCCGGGCGTCGCGGACTTCATACACAGTGTCCCCGAGGATCGTGGTCTCGCATGGTGTTGCGCGGAGAGGTACTTCGGAGGCTTCTGTGCCGATGTGGGATTTCAGCCAGATACGGTCGATGCCGATCAGGGAGATAGCCGCGATCGGGGCGGCGCAGATCTGGGCTGCCAGACGGGCGATGTCGTCGAGGAGCGGATCCGGAGCAGTATTCAGGATCTCGTAGTTTGCGAGGACTTCGAGCCGTAGTGCTTCGTCTTTTACGAGGAGTGCGTTCATCTGGAAGAAAATCAAATGCAAAAGTTCAAGTGCAATAACTTGCAACACCGATACTAGGGGACTTAGTGGCACACCACACTGCTACTTTTGGGGCAGCGGGAGAAGTTGAGTTTGGTTATGTAAAGCTCTACACCATCGAGACTTAGGGTTTCGGTAGAACGCAGCACTCGCCGCTGGCCGGCGGCTCGTTTGAACTTGCATCGAGAGCGACCTTCCAGGTGCCGTCCGTAATTTTCTTCCATACGGTAAAGTAGCGCCCGGAGGTGACGACCGGCTGTCCATTTTTATCCTTGGATCTACCATCGTAGTGTCCCCAGGTAAATCCCATGTCGTTGGACGGCCCCATCTGTGCTCCCTGGGGAACCCATGTCAATTGATAGGTTTTGGGATCCCAGGCTGCCTGGGCGACGATGTTTCCTCGACCAAGAACAGCCGGGCGTCCATTATTAAGGACTACTGCATCATCGGCGAACCAGGTGCCGAAGGCCTTGCCCCCTCCGGCTGCCACGGCCTGCGCGAAGCGACCTTCCAACTCCATAAGAGTCAGGACTCCCGGGCTGAGGGTCGGCTGGGTGAGGGAGTTGGATGCAGCGGAGCGAGCCAGGGTGTCGAACCCTGGAGGGGTGGATGCACCGACGGGGATTTGCGCTACCGCTACTGCTGAGAGAAAGGTGCAACAGAGAAACATGGATGCTGCGGTCAGGATGCCAGTCCTTTTCATGTGCGACTCCCGGTTACAGATTAGACGTTTGTGTCAGAACCTGGCGAGTAGTGGGGTGAAAGCCTCTATCTGGTGTTATCTGAGCTGCGTATCTTACTCATTCTAAAGTGCAGAGTGGATGTCTGAAGATCGTAGGATCGTTCTTCTTTGGTCAAGTTGCTGATCCTGCATGGTTTGATGCAATTTCTGGCCCGGCAGGAATAAGCAGTCGTGGGGAGAGCGGGTTCGCGCCCGATTTCAACTGGATTACCTGGAAAGGCCTTTGAACATACCGAAAGACTCCGAAACTCAAGAGGCAAATCAAACCTCCCGCAAGGCAGGTACAAGTGTAGCTGCGAAAGCAGATACAAAGCAGCGATTGGGGGATGCTGGTATGCTGCGCTGAAATGAGAAATACGCGGATCGAACAGGGTTTGGCCTGGCCGGCGGCTGGGCTTTTGCTGGCTGGAGTGGTGGTTGGAGCTACGCAGCACGGGGCTGGAGCGCAGGGTGTGGCAGAGGTTTTGCGGTGTGCGGCGGTCGTGTTACTGGTGGCCTTTGCGCTGCTGCGGCGGTCGGTAACGGAGTGGATTCTGGTGGCGATGGTGGCTGGGGTCGAACTGGGGCTGGACGCTCCGCGGGTTGCGATCAGTCTGAGATTCCTGTCGGATATCTTCCTGCGGCTCATTAAGACGATCGTGGGGCCATTGATCCTCGGAACTCTAATCTCGGGGATTGCCGGGCACAGCGATCTGAAGCGGGTCGGCAGAATGGCGTGGAAGAGCCTGGTCTACTTCGAGGTGGTCACGACGCTGGCACTGGTGATCGGGTTGGTAGCGATCAATGTGACGAAAGCCGGAGTGGGAATGAGTATTCCCGCCTCTCAGACGACGGCCGCTGCCGCCGCACCCGCTCCGAAGTTGGTGTGGCAGGATTTTGTAACCCACATCTTTCCGGAGAATCTGCCGAAGAGCCTGGTGGAGGGGCAGATTCTGCAGGTGTCGGTGTTTGCGGTGATCTTTGGGATTGCGCTGGCGATGCTGGGAGAGCGCGGCAAGCCGGTACTGCGTCTGGCTGAGGGTTTAAGCGAGACGATGTTCAAGTTCACGAGTATCGTGATGTACTTCGCGCCGGTAGCCGTGGGGGCAGCTCTGGCGTATACGGTGGCTCAGAGCGGGGTTGGCGTACTGGTGAACCTAGGCAAGCTGGTGGTGACCTACTACGGTGCATTGGCGGCACTGGCGCTGGGGGTCATGGTGCCGGTTCTGCTGCTGTGCAAGGTTTCGGTGAAGGGCTTCGCGAAGGCGGTGGCGGAGCCGGCGTCTCTGGCGTTCGCGACCAGCGCGAGTGAGGCAGGACTGCCGAGCGCGATGGAGGCAATGGAGGTCTTCGGCGTACCGCGCGAGGTGGTGGCGTTCGTGATTCCGGCGGGCTACAGCTTCAACATGGATGGAGCAGCGGTCTATCTGACCATGGCGTCGGTCTTCGTGGCCCAGGCAGCCGGGATGCACCTGGGGTTGGGGGAGCAGATCTCGATGGTGTTGATCCTGATGCTGGCCAGCAAAGGGGTAAGTGGTGTACCCCGGGCGACTCTGATGGTGCTGATGGCGACGGCGACGAGCCTGCATCTGCCGGCAGAGCCGATCTTTGTCATTTTAGGGATCGATGCCGTGATGGATATGGGACGGAGCGCGGCAAACCTGATCGGCAACGCCTTGGCGAGCGTAGTGGTGGCGCGTTGGGAAGGGGTGTTTGGGGCGCAGATACCAAGCCCCGTGGTTTTGGAGGGAGTGGCGACTAAAGTCATGGACAGGCGTCTATAAACTTGAGTGGGCGCGTCGGGAGCGATGCGCGATATACTTTAGGGATGGGTTTTCGACCTTGGCGTTCTGCGAGGGTGCCCTTTCGAAAGAGGATGCGACGTCTGGGTTTGCGGCGTGGCATAACAGGTTGCAATGGGCAAGATTCTTGAAGGAATTCAATCTCCGGCAGATGTAAAGGCGCTCTCGCTTGTGGAGCTTGTGGCGTTGGCGGAAGAGATCCGCGAGCGACTGATCGTAGGAGTCGCCAAAACCGGTGGGCATATTGGGCCAAATCTGGGCGTCGTTGAGTTGACCCTGGCGATGCACTATGTTTTCGATACACCAAAAGACAGCTTTATTTTTGATGTGAGCCATCAAGCTTATGTTCACAAACTGCTGACCGGGCGGGAGAAGCAGTTTCACACGATTCGGCAGCCGGGTGGGTTGAACGGCTTCATGCTGCGGACGGAGAGCGAGCACGACAGCTTCGGTGCAGGGCATGCCGGAACTGCACTCAGCGCGGCGCTTGGAATGGCCGTGGCACGCGATATGTCGGGTGGCGATGAGCATATCGTTGCGCTGGCGGGGGATGCAGCGTTTACCAACGGCATCTCGTTTGAAGCTCTGAATAACATCGCTGCACAGACGAAGCGCATGATCGTGGTGCTCAACGATAACGCCTGGTCGATCGACAAGAACGTCGGAGCGATTGCTGAGTACTTCCACAAGATCGTCACCAATCCCACGATGTCGAGCCTGCATGACCGCGCTGCCGGGCTGCTCGAAAAATACGGCGGCAAGACGGTACGTCACGTGGCGCGCAAGGCTGAAGAGGCTGCCAAGGGCTTGATCGGTCCGGGCATGCTGTTCGAAGAGTTCGGATTGAGCTACTACGGCCCTATCGATGGGCACAATCTTCCCTTGTTGATCGACACCTTCAAGTTTCTGAAGCAGCAGAACAAGCCGGTCGTGCTGCATGCGATCACGCAGAAGGGTCGCGGGTTTCAGCCGGCGATTGAGAAGCAGAAGAAGTTTCACGGCCTGGGGCCATATGACGCGGAGACGGGTGAGACCAAGTCCGCTGGCCAGAAGACCTACTCGGAGATCTTTGCCGAGACCCTGACGGGGCTGGCGACCGCGAACGACAAGGTCGTCGCCATTACAGCAGCGATGCCGAATGGAACGGCTTTGGATCTTTTCCGGCCGCATCATCCCACTCGCTACTTCGATGTGGGCATCGCGGAAGAGCATGCTGTCCTTTTTGCGGCCGGTATGGCGACGAAGGGCTATAAGCCTTTCTGTGCGATCTATTCGACCTTCCTGCAGCGGGCGTTCGACCAGATCGTCCACGATGTGTGCCTGCAGAATCTGGCGGTGGTGTTCTGCATGGACCGCGGCGGTTTGAGCGGAGACGACGGGCCGACTCACCATGGCTTGTTCGACATCAGCTATCTGCGCGGCATCCCGAACATCGTACACATGGTGCCGAAGGACGAGGATGAACTCGCCGACATGATGTACACCGCGATGCTGCACGATGGGCCCAGCGCGATTCGTTATCCGCGTGGCACAGGGCCGGGGACAGCGGTCAAGGCGCATCCGGTAGCGATTGCGATCGGCAAGGCTGAAGTGATCCATACGCCGGAGGACGGATCCTGCGATATTGCGATCCTGGGGCTGGGTGCGATGCTGGCCGAGGCTCTGCGGCTGGCTGAGTTCCTGAAGGCTGAGGGATTTGCGGTCACGGTGATCAACCCGCGTTTTGCGAAGCCGATCGACAAGGATTGCGTCGCTGAGTTTGGCCAGAAGTGCGGCTTGATGATCACGCTCGAAGATCACGTTCTTGCCGGCGGTTTCGGTTCGGCCGTGCTGGAGACTTTGAATGCACTGAAGCTTCAGGTTCCGACGGTTCGCGTAGGCTGGCCGGACGAGTTCATCGAACATGGGAAGCCCGAGGCTCTGCGGGAGAAGTATGGATTGACGGCTGAGGCAGCACTGGAGAAAGCTCGCCCCTACCTGGTCGCGATGGAAAGTCAGCGGATGGTTCTGCGATAAAGTTGGATCGCAAAATAAAGTGGGTCGCTGCTGCGACCCGCTTTATTTTTGCGTGAAATTATGAACGACGGGCGAGTATGAGCGGCAGAAGCTCTTCGGTGCGGCGTTGGCGATAGTGGAAGGTGCTCTGCAACTGACGTCCGACGACGAGACGCTGGGCGATCTGGCCGGCGAGACCGAAGGGAAGCGCATACTCGACGTGGTCGCGCAGCAAAGTCCCGTGGATGAGGACGCCGGAGGGGTTGGCCCGGGTCTCCGGCTTGAGGCTGTGGCAGTGCTTCCAATAGGCGAAGGGGCCGCGGAGCTGGATGTCGCAGAAATGATCGTTCCAGGCGAACTCAGAGATCTCTGCCTCCCACGGGACACGGATCGGCGCATAGGGGAAGGGGCGGAAGCTGATCGTCATGCGGGTCCCCGCGCCGGCGGCAATTGTCTTCAGGCGAAGAGCGGGATCGGCGGCAACAGGACGCGGCGGAGGTGGCGCAAACGCAGCCTCTTCGATCCGCGCCTTCTGCCAGGAGGGCATGAGCCGCGGCAGGTTCTCGGGGTTTGCGAAGAAGGCGAAGACCAGTTCGATGGGATAGGGAAGCCACTGCTCGGCGCTGAAGGTGTGGGGCATCTGGTGAAACTATAGTGTGGCGAAGAGGGAAAGAGTAGGAGCCACCGTTCCGACTTCGGCGTTTCTGTGGCGAGAGCAAACAGTACAGCAGATCCCTACAGGGTAACCACCAAAAGAAGCGCCTCCTGTGGCCCGGGAGGCGCTTCTTTTTCTGCAGTTGTGGGGAGGAACTAGTTAGGCATCAGAACGGTGTCGATGACGTGGATGACGCCGTTCGACTGAAACACGTCTGCCGTCGTGATGGTGGAGGTGCCACCCTCGGCGTCGGTGAGAACAATGCTCTTGCCGGACATGGAGGCGCTGAGCATCCCGCCCTGAACGGTCTTGAGCTCGGCCTTGCCGTTACCCTTCTTGATCATGCCCGCGAGCTGCCTGGAGCTGATCTTGCCGGCGACGACGTGGTAGGTGAGGATCTTGACGAGGGTATCCTTGCTCTCCGGCTTGACGAGGATATCGACGGTGCCGGCAGGGAGCTTTGCGAAGGCGTCATCGGTCGGAGCGAAGACGGTGAAGGGACCAGTACTGTTTAACGTGTCGACGAGGCCGGCGGCCTTGACGGCTGCGACGAGGGTCTTGTGAATCGGTGAGTTGATTGCGTTCTCGACGATGGTCTTGTTGGCGTACATGGGGGCGCCGCCCACATCGGGGTTCTTCTGGGCCGAGGCGGAGAGAGAGGTCATTGCGATTACTGCTGCTGTCATTGTTGCGAGGAAGGTGTTCTTCATGGTGTTTATCCTTTGTCTTTCTGATTCTGAGGTGCTGGTAAGAAACTGTCCTGTGCATCAGGGGACTCATAAGCATCTACGTCGGGTGCACCCGAGTGGATTGCTTTCTCTCAATAGATGCTTCGAGAAAGCGCACGTCGATTGCGGAACGTTGGGTGCGTGCGTGTGGCTGAAGGAGCTTACAGGATTGTTGATCCCGTGGAAGCGAGGCATGCAACGGAGGGGGCGTTGACAATTTCTGCGCAGCCCCGTCAACTGAAAGTCACAGGCGCATGGATATGGAACCGACAAGTACACCGGTAATGGCACATCCCGTAGAGCAGGTCGAGGCGCAGCATGCGGGTGTGCATGATCGCGGCCTGTTGCTCATCGGTCTGTTCAAGCTGGGCAAGGCGGTGCTGTTTTTCTGCATCGGAGTAGGCGCGATCCATCTGCTGCACAAGGATCTAGGCGATGAACTGATGAAGCTGGCGACGGCTTTGAAGTTTGACCCGGAGAGCCGGATGGTCTCGGTGCTGATGGAAAAGGTGGACCTGATCGACGCACACCGGCTGCGGGAGATCGGCTTCGCGACATTCGCCTACTCGGCGCTGGCGCTGACAGAGGGAATCGGGCTTCTGCTGGAAAAGGTCTGGGCCGAGTATCTGACCCTCTTCCTGACGATCTCGTTTCTTCCCTGGGAGCTTTACGAGCTGGCTCGGCGTCCGAGCTGGTTCCGGCTGGGCTTGCTGGTGATCAATCTGCTGGTACTCGCGTATTTGATCTGGCTGCTGCAACGGAAAAAGCAGCGGGTTGGATCGACCGCGTAGTCTCTCCCCTCTTCGGCTGTTGTGGGGTGCCGAAGAAAGTTCGAGCTTCGAAATACTTTACGACTGGGTGGCTTTTACTTATTCGCTGCGGGCTTTTCCGTGGGTGAGGACGGAGGCGCTGGAGTGCTCGTGGGCCTTGCGCGACTGCTCATGGGCGGTCAGATGATCCTCTTTCTCATGCGCGGCTGCGGCGGCGAGGTGCGCGTGTACCGCAAGGTTGTGAAGTTCTGCGGCGCGTTGATGATCGTTCGTGTCCATGGTGGATCTCCTGGTGAGGCGGCCTTGGGGAGGGCTATTGAGTGGGATGCGAAAATCTGGGTGGTCAACGCATGGAGATATCGGGGTCATCCCAAAACTGGCCTGACGTAGCCGCTTTATGACCATTGTCAACGGACTTTCGCTTTTAGTTCGCCTATCAGAACCATTTTGGGATCGCAAGTAGCAGCGAAGACGAGAACCACACAAAACAACACAGCCTGTAGTGGTGTCTTTGTCTGTCTATACAAGGCGCTGAGTTTTCCACATTTAGCTCCTCATTATGCAGAGTTTTATGGAAATTAGTGCTTTACATGGTTCGGCGCTCAGGTCAGGATAGTGGAGTCGAGTGGTCAAAAATGGTTCAAACGGGACCAGTGTTGATTCATCCTGACGAAATTGTACTGCTGGAACCAAGTTTGAAGCGCTTTTGAGTCGGGCAGGGTATTGAGGTCGTTATGTTTCGTGGAAATCACCCAACGCGTGTGGACGAGAAGGGCCGACTGAAATTGCCGGCTGACTTCAAGCGCGAGGTGGATGAGCTTTACGGGCCTCAGTTTTACATCACGAGTCTGGACGGGAAGCGGGCGAAGGTTTATCCGCTGAAGGCATGGGAGGCGATTGAGGCTTCCTTGCAGAAGATGTCCCCGATGGACCCGGTACGGAAGAAGTTTCTGGACGTAACTAACTATTACGGACAGATGGCAGAGATGGACGCGCAGGGCCGATTGCTGATTCCGCAGTTGATTCGGGATACGGCGACGGTGAAGGGCGAAGTGAATGTTCTGGGTTCGCAGGATCACCTGGAAGTCGTGAATGCAGACCTGTTCAAGGCCGAGGTCATGGGCGCAGGCAGCACGATCGAACTTTCGGCGGGTGATCTGGCAGCGTTTGCTGAGAAGACGACGCCGAAGAGTTTGTAGGGATTTTGGATTGTGCCCCTCAGGGGGGAGCACAGAGGCGGGGCGAATGAATAGACCGCAGCATGTGCCGGTTCTTTTAGATGAAGCAATGGAGTACTTGAATGTGCGGCCGGGCGGCGTGATTGTCGATGCGACGCTGGGGTTGGCGGGCCACTCTGCCGAGATTGCGAAGCGGCTGGGCGGCAAGGGCAGGTTGATCTGCTTTGACCGTGACCCGGAGGCGATGGAGAAGGCGAAGATTCGGCTGGAAGAAGTAAAGGCCGAGTTGGGAGCCGAGATGCCCGAGGTGGTGTATGTCGCCAAGGCATTCTCCGAGGCAGCCAGTGAGATCAAGCCGGGCAGTCTGGACGGTTTACTGGCGGACTTCGGAGTCAGCAGCCTGCAACTGGACGAGGCGCACAGAGGATTTAGTTTTCGGACCGATGGACCCCTGGATATGCGGATGGATACGCGCAGCGGGGAGACGGCCGAGCAAGTGGTAAATCAGGAAGACGAAAACGAACTCGCCGATCTGATTTACGAATTCGGAGAGGAAAGGAGGTCGCGGAGAATCGCCAGAGCCATTGTTAGGGCCCGGCCGATTACGACTACAGCGGAATTGGCTCGAATCGTAGCGGCTGAGGCCCCACCAATGAAAGGCGAGAAGATTCATCCGGCGACACGAACCTTTCAGGCACTTCGAATTCGAGTGAATAACGAGTTGGGAGAGATTCAAACGCTGCTGAAGAGCGCGGGATCTCTGTTGAAGCCGGGAGGAAGGCTGGTGTTGATCAGCTTCCACTCTCTTGAAGACCGGTTAGTAAAAGATGCGTTCAAGGCAGCGAAGGACGCGAAGATTTTTGAAGTGTTGACGAAGAAGCCGATCGTTGCAGCAGAGCAGGAGCAGATGAGAAATCCCCGCAGCAGAAGCGCAAAGATGCGAGCGGCGGAGAAACAGTAGTGAGTTGGTAGTTGTGAGTAGGTTTAGATATTTTCTCTCGGGCACTGACGTTCCGTGCGATTGGCAAACGAGAGAGTACAAGTGATCGGGCCGGGGTTGTCCCACCTTCTTTCAGGCGAAAGACAACCGTATCAAAAAGTCCCTTCCTCCTTAGCGGCCCCGGTCCGGTTCGTAAGTTTGGAGCGAGTTTAGAAGTTTGAAGTTTGTGCGAGGTATTCTTATGGCGACGACGGCGATGGCAGGACAACAGATGGAGATGATGGGTTCGCGGACACAGTCGCGTGGTCGTGGCGAATCTCTGGCCGAGCGCAACCGTACGTTATATGAGGCACAGAAGAAGGCGCGCCGTGGACCGACGCCCGAAGTCTTCTTCGCAAAGCACATCGACAACAGCCGCATCGTAAAGGCCGACGACCCGGAACGCCGCCGCGAGATGCGCTCCTTCGCCGGAGCGATGTGCATTCTCTTCGTGTTGGTGATGGTCTATGTCTGGCAGCACTTCACCGCAATCGAAGTTGGCTACCAGGTTGAAGCGCAGAAGCACCAGGTCGAAGAGATGCGCGAGCAGAACCGGCAGCTTCGGTTGAGCGAAGCGCAGCTTACCGATCCGGGCCGCATCGACCGTATGGCCAAACAGCTTGGGCTGGATGCACCGCAGCCCGGACAGGTGATTCGTCCTGAGGGCGGCGATGCGAACGCTCCGGTGGTCGCGCAGGTGGGAACTCCGACGCTGGTACTGCAGTAGCAGCAACGACTCAACATATTGTTCTAGGAAGTTCTCTTTATGAATAAGGCGCCACGGCAGACGATGACCGCTCCGATCCGGAGAATGCGGTTCGTTTGGGTGGCGCTCTTTTTTTTGGCGTGGACCTGCGCAATCGGTCTGCGGCTGGGTTGGTTGCAGGTGATCCGGCACGGGCACTACGTCGATACAGCAGCGAAGCAGCAGCAGCGGACGTTCGAAGTGGCTCCGCGGCGCGGTGTTTTGTACGACCGCAATCTGCGGGAACTGGCGATGACAGTTTTGGTGGACAGCGTCTATGCGGTGCCCTCCGAACTCGGCGAGAACCGCGAAAATGCGGCAGCGCTGCTGGCCGGAATCGTGCACTCGGACGACCGGGACAACTTTACTTCGAAGCACCAGATGCTGGCGCGGTTCAGGTCTTCGCGCAACTTCGCGTGGGTCGCGCGGCGGCTCGATGCCGATACGGCAACACGTGTGCGCGAGCTGAATCTGAAGGGCGTCTATCTCCAGAAGGAGTTCAAGCGCTTTTATCCAAACAACGATCTGGCCGCGCAGGTGCTGGGTTATGTTGGAACGGACGACATCGGGTTGGGCGGACTTGAGCGGCAGTTCGACGACGACATGCATGGCGTCGCCGGACACATGGTGATCGGTGTCGATGCGAAGCGGCAAGCGCTGACCAGTGAAGAGAGCCAGCCGATGCCGGGCGAGAATCTGATGCTGACGGTCGACGCGAACATCCAGTATATGGCAGAGCGGGCGCTGGACGCGCAGATGGAGAAGTTGAAGGCGCTGCACGGTACGGTGGTGGTGCAGGATCCGCATACAGGACAGATTCTGGCGTTGGCGATCTCTCCGCGCTTCAATCCGAACGACCAGCGGCACATGGATTCGAGCGTGCTTGAGAATCTGGCGGTCAGCAACGTGTATGAGCCCGGATCGACCTTCAAGCTCGTCACCTACTCGGCTGCGTTGGATGCGGCCGGGGTCCAGCCGACAGACATGGTGGACTGCCAGGGCGGTGCTATGACGATGTATGGACGTACCCTGCACGACGACCGCAGCGACCACTTCGGCGTGGTGACGGTCCAGTACGCCCTTGAGCACTCAAGCGACGTTGGCGCTGCGAAGATGGCCCTGAAGCTGGGGAATCAGAAGTTCTATGACTACATCCGTGCGTTCGGCTTCGGCGACCGGAGCGGCATCGAACTACCGAGCGAGACGCGCGGTCTGCTGCGCAATCCGAAGAAGTGGGAAGCAACCAGCATTCTGTCGGTGGCGATCGGGCAGGAGATCGGCGTAACGCCAGTGCAACTCGTAACCATGGTGAGCACAATTGCAAACGGTGGAGTGTATATGCCTCCTCATGTTCTGCTGGGTTCGACCGATCAGATGAAAGGCGACCCCCGCCTGAAACCGGCGGCATTCCATCCGACGAACCAACTGCCGACGACGTTGCCGGACGGCGCGCATCGCGTCATCAAGGAACTGACCTCCGCGAAGATGCGCATGATGATGCAGGGCATCGTAATGGGTGGCGGGACGGGCTCGAAGGCGAAGCTGAATGGTTATACTTCGGCGGGTAAGACGGGAACCGCGAACAAGGTTGATGTGGCGACGCATGCTTACTCGCACACGAAACTTGTGGCCAGCTTTGCAGGATTCGCGCCGGTAAGCAATCCTGCGATCTCGATCGCGGTGGTCATCGATACTCCAACCGCCGGTGGAGAACTGGCCCACTACGGTGGTTCGGCAAGCGCTCCGGTGTTCGCAGAGGTCGCGCAGCAGGTGCTCGAGTATCTTGGGGTGCCGCACGATCAGCCATTGAAGACGAAGAAGGAACTGCTCGCTTCGGCTGCGAAGAAAGAGCCGATGGATGGCGCTCCCTCGGAGGAGATATCGAATCTGGATTCGCTCTTCTCGGAGATCAACAATCTTCCGGCGGACGATCCGCTGCGGGCTCCTGCCAATGCCGCCGCGACCGCTACTGCTGCGGCTGAAGTGAAGAGCTCCGGCGAAGTTGCTGCTGTGACTCCGGAGGCAAAGCCTGTGAAGCTGGGTGCTGCAAAGAGCTCTCCTGTAATTGACCTTTTACCCGCAAAAGTTGTCGCGGCTTTCAAAGCGAAGGAAGATGGCACGCAGACCGCTTCGGTTACGTCTCCCAAAATTGTCCCTCCTTCCGTTCCGCACGTGACAGGAAACGGCTCGGTGATGGTGGCTTCGGGGAGTCGCGTCGCGGTGCCAGAATTTAGCGGAGCTGCATTGCGGTTCGTCGTGGAACGGGCCGGTTCGGCGGGACTGCGTGTGCAACCGGTGGGCAGCGGGCTGGCGCGAGAGCAGTATCCCGCAGCGGGAACGATGGTGCCGGCGGGGACTGAAGTTGTGGTTCGGTTCTCCCGATAGGCAATCTCTTCAATCAATCAATAGCAGCGATGGATAGGACTGAGCCTGCGTGCGGCTTAGAATGAGGCTCTATGCGTTGGATGGATGCAATTGCGGATGTTGCGTGGGTAGAGCTTGCCGAGGCGCAGGCAGAAGTTTCAAAGGTGGAGTATGACTCGCGACGTGTGGGACACGGAGACTGCTTCGTTGCCATGCGGGGCGGGGTTGCGGATGGCAATCGCTATATAGATATGGCAATAGCGCAGGGTGCGACTGCGGTCGTGACCGACTCGCGCGAGGCCTATGAAGCTTTGCGGCGGCTGCATCCTGCGGTCGGTGTTGCGCTGGTTGAGCGTGGCCGTCGGGCGCTGGCTGAGATGAGTGCAGCGGTACTTGGCCATCCGGAGCGCAGGCTTGCGCTGAGCGCGGTGACGGGGACCAACGGGAAGACGACAACTGCGTTGTTGCTGGAATCCATGCTGCGCAGCGTGGGGCGGACCTGTGTGCTGATCGGGACGATCGAGACGCATGTGGGAGACGAGGTAAGAGTGTCGGAGCATACGACTCCAGAGGCCTCGGATACATTGCGGGTCTTCGCCGATGGCGTGCGTATCGGCACGACCGAAGCCGTGATGGAGATGTCGAGCCACGCACTGGAGCAGGAGCGGGTGTGTGGGTTTCCGGTGGATGTGGCGATGTTTACGAACCTGACGCAGGACCATCTGGACTATCACGGGACGATGGAGCACTACTTTCTGGCGAAGGCTCGATTGCTGGAAGGAGTCGGGGCACCGGCTCCGCGGATCGCAGTTCTGAATATGGATGATGAAGCCGGAATACGGTTGGCCGCGATGGCTGGTCGCTCGAGTGTCATGGGATATGGGTTGCTGCACGGAACGTACCGCGCAGAAGATGTAGTGCTGAGAGCCGGGGAGACGCGGTTCACGATGAAGACTCCGCACGGCGATGTGGCGATGCGGTCTCCGCTAACCGGTCGCGTGAATGTCTACAACTTGCTTGCTGCTGCATGCGCGGCATTGGCGCGGGGATTGACTCTCGAAGAAGTGGCAGCAGCGGCAGAAAAGCTGGGACAGGTGCCGGGGCGATTCGAGGTGGTACCCGGTCCGGCTACGGCAGGCTTCACGGTGGTGGTTGATTACGCCCATACGGATGATGCGCTGCGGAATCTGATTGCGCTGGCGCGAGAGCTGGTGAAGGAGCGTAGCGGGCGGGTGATCACGCTCTTCGGCTGTGGTGGTGATCGCGATCGGACGAAGCGGCCCAGGATGGGACGGGCAGCGGGTGAGGGCAGCGACTTGGTCGTACTGACCAGCGACAATCCGCGCAGCGAGGACCCGATCTCGATCATCCATGAAGCGCTCGCAGGAGTGACGGAGACCGCAGCAGACTGCATCGTAGAAGAGGATCGTGCGGGAGCGATTGAGATTGCGATCCGCGCGGCACGGCCCGGAGACATCGTCTTGATCGCTGGCAAGGGACACGAAAAGGTACAGATACTAGGGGATGGGACGATCCCTTTCGATGACGTTGCTGTTGCGGCGGGAGTACTGGAGGAGATTGCTTGAAGCTGACACTTGGGAAGATTGCGGACTGGATTCATGCGGATGGAGAGTTTGACACCACGGCGGAGGCAGTAGGGTATTCGATCGACTCGCGGACGGTCGAGGCGGGGGAGTTGTTCTTCGCGGTGTCGGGCGAGCGGCTGGACGGACACGACTATGTAGCCGCCGCCCTGGCGAATGGTGCGATCAGCGCTGTGGTCAGCAACATCTGGGTCGTGCCCGCTGAAGTTGATGAGACGAAATTGCTGAAGGTAGCGAACTGTGAGAACTGCGTCCTGAACGCGCTGCAGGGGCTGGCTCATGCGGTGCGGCGTCAGTGGGGTGGGCGTGTCATTGGGATAACGGGTTCGGCAGGAAAGACTACGACCAAAGAGATGGTGGCGCAGGTCTTGTCGGCGAAGTTCAGGGTGCTGAAGTCGGCAGGGAATCTCAATAATGGATTTGGCTTGCCGTTACAGTTGCTTCGGCTGGAGCCGGAGCACGAGGTCGCGGTGATCGAGATGGGAATGAACCATGCCGGGGAGATCGCTGCGCTGGCGAAGATCGCGGAGCCGCAGTGGGGTGTGGTCAGCAACGTCGCGCCGGTGCATGTGGAGTTCTTCGAGGACGGCATCGCCGGAGTCGCCCGGGCGAAGTATGAGCTGATCGCGGCGCTTCCGGCGGACGGCCTTGCAGTGCTGAACGGAGACGATCCCTTCGTGAAACAGTTCGGCAAGGGAATGGGCGATCGCGCTGTGCTCTATGGGACCGTTTCGGATGTGCAGGTCCGCGCCGTTCATGTCGCCGAGATGGGAGCGGAGGGTGTGGTCTTTACCGTCGAGGTGAAGGGCGAACGAGCCAGCGTGCAACTTCAGTTGCTGGGCAGGCACAATGTGCTGAATGCGCTGGCGGCGATTGCGGTAGGTCTGCGGAGCGGGATGTCGCTGGGCGACTGTGCCGCTGCTGTTGGGGAGATGCGGGCCGGAGACAAGCGCGGCGAGGTGATCGCCTGGTGCGGGGCGAAGTTGATCAACGATTGCTACAACTCGAATCCGCGAGCTCTGGACGCCATGGTCGATGCCCTGATGGCGATGCAGGCGGAGCGGCATATCGTAATCGCCGGCGAGATGTTGGAGCTGGGTTCAGCCGCAGATGCATTACACGCAGACTGCGGACGGCTGATGGCCGAGCGGGGAGTGTCCTTGGTGGTTGGTGTGCGCGGAGCCGCAGAGTTCCTGGTGGAGGCGGCAAAGGCTGGCGGAGTTGCGGCGGTATTCGTGGCAGACGCTGTGGCGGCGGGTGCATGGATCAAAGAAAACGTTCAGGCGGGGGATGCGGTATTGTTGAAGGCCTCGCGTGGCGTGCGTTTGGAGCGCGCTCTGGCGGAGCTGGATTGAGTTTTTCACTGTCCAGATATTCAAGCGAAAGCTGGGTGCATCTAACAAATCATGGCAAACGAGATGGTTCGTAAGGGAAGTGGTTCGCTGGCTAAGGTTGGCGGTTCGGCCTTGAAGAAGGCAGCAAAGAAGACGGAATTGAAACATGCGGCGAAGAAGTACGCAGAAAAACACGCCGCTAAAAAGCATGCAGCCAAGAAGCACGCGAAGAAAGCCGCAAAGCACGTTGGACCGCAGGGAGAGACTGGTCTGACTGTTTCGGAGGTCAAGGGCGGCAAGGCACTCCGCAAGGCATTTCATCATCTACAGCGGGCGAGCGGTGTGATTTCACTGGTCGAAAAAGGCAACGGTGGCGATCTGCTGGAGCTGCTGCACTTTGGCATGGAGCTGTATCGCGGCGCGGTCGACATGGGTGGCAAGCATAAGAGCGACGAGGCCGCACTCGGAGTCCTGCGGGCGGCTGAACACCTGGGAATGGCCGGCTTCTACGCTGCCCGAAAGGACCACCTAGTCGGGCTGGAAGCCCCCTCATCGGACAAGGATGAGAAGCGTTTGAAGAAGGTCGCAGAGCGGCTGGAAGATGTCTCGGACGAGCAGAAGGGCTACTGGGTGCGGGTGCGCTCGATGGCGCTTGAACTCGTCCGCCGGGCCGAGGCCGCGGGTGACGACCCGCATCTGCAGTGGGAGTTGGGCATAGCCGCGGAAAGCTTATGCGATGCATTGGAAGCAGTCGATTAGAGCATTTCTCCTGTTACGGTGCTTTGGACAAGCTTTGCGAGTGCCATTTTTCTTGGAAAAAAACGGCGTTCAGATCTGCGGTTTCGGTTTACACCCACAGGAGAAATGCTCTAAACGCTGCCGGTAAAACACCCTACCCCGGAATGATTGCGGGGTAGGGCGCTTCTCATCTGGCGTGCACTACCGCTACTTCAAACGGCTCCAGCCTGAGCACTCTTCCATTCACAACACCCTTTGCCGGAGCGTGATCTCCTGTGGAAGGAGCCACCATCGCCACACTTCCCGATCCAAACTCCCCCGGCAGCGTGACCTCTTCGGCTCTATTACGCTTGTTGGCGACAAGCAGCACCTTTCCCCGGGCTGTATCAAATCCCTGGACCGTCAGCGCCCTATTCGTATTGGTCGTCGTGGCAATCTTGTCTCCGGGACCAAACGTATCCTTGAGCAGTTTCAGTACCCAGAACCGGGCGTTCGGTTCGGCGGTGTTGTAGTTCATCATGCTGACGCTCGGATACTGCGACGGATATCCCACCAGTTGCGACTCTCCCAAAACGTCGATCCCCAGCTTCGCGGACTCGGCGTAGAGATACGCATAGAGAGCACCCGCAAGATTCCAATACCCCGCAGGTTCGGGCTTCGCGACATAGCCCGGCTGATTGATCTCTTTGCCGTCCTCGCTCAGGATCACGCCTAACTCATTCAGCGCCGTCTTTGTTCCCGGGGACTCGCGCTTCCGAATCTCCTCGACAAATCGCACCGCAGTGAGGAACCCGTCCGCCTGATCGAAGAACGTGTACTGCCATTCGTTCAGCGTCTGATCCGGCCCCGGGGTCGCGTAGAAGTGATAGGTAATGAAGTCCAGCGGCGCTCCCTTGCGATGGTTTGCGGGATTAAGAAAGTACTCAAACATCGCCGGGTCCTGACGCGGGGCAGCCAGCCCGAGTCCCATGAACTTGATCTGCGGATCGACCTTCAACATCGCCGCCGTTACGGCGTCATAGAACTTCGTATACTCCTGCGGAGTCCAATGGTGCTCGAAGTCGATCTCGTTCAGCACCTCCCAGTACGGAACCTTGTAGTGATGGCCCGACTCCCGCCACTTGCCCGTCTCATCCGTAAACCCGCCCTTGGTATACCAGCTCAACAGCCGGGCAAAGTACTCCGATATCTCCTTCATGGAAGGATCGCGCAGCTCAGTCCCTTGCGTGTACTTCCAGAACACCTGGTTCGGATCGTCCGGCACGGTCACCGGCTTGTCGGTCTTGTACATCCACGAAGGGATGGTGCTGAAGTTCAGCACCACGGAGTGACCTTCCGTTGCCTTCATAAAATCGTCTAGCGTCGGATCGATGTATTGAAAGTCCCACGAAGTCTTGCCTCCGGCAGGCGCCTCCAGCTCCGCCACCGCTTGCCTGGGGTAGGGAAGCCAGGGCACATAGCGAACGTAGTCCGCACCCAGCATCTTCAACGCCGCAAACGACCCGTCATGCAGCTTGGCCCCGCGAATGAGCATTGGATTTACCACCACCTGCAAGGTAGGGGTTGAGTTCGACGTCCGCACCACCTTGCCCCAATCCACCTTCACCTCGGTTGTATCCTGCGCGCTTGCCGGAACTCCCAGCGCGACCCCGATCAATACACCACTCACCCAGACTGCCAGCCCTTTGCCGTTCCGCATTAAACGCTCCTACGTTCTGGAATCAGTTCCCAACGTCAATCACGCCGTCAGGAGATCGGAAGCCAGTATGCACGGAGCAGCCTGCCGATGGCTACCCGCACTATCCCTCCGGTGGTGTGACAGCCGTCACATACTTCTTTTCAACGATCCTCCATTCTGAATTCGGAGGCCACTCTTGCCAACCCCGACGCGTACCGCTCTTGCCGACAGCACCAGGCCCACCTGCTCTCAACCTACCTGCTCCCACATCGGAAGCGCCTGCGCCGGCACCTGCTCTGGTTACGAGAGCACGACTTCATGCCCTCCTCTAATCGTGCTCGCGGTCCTCGCGGCCTTCACCCCGCTGTTTGCACTTTCACCCACTGCGCTCGCCCTGGTGCGCTCTGCCGGAGCTACTCGATGAGTACGACCTACCAACCCGTCTCCTCAGCGATAGCCCCCGAGGTCCGCGCGCCCAGAAAGCCACTGAACTACCTCAACGCCGAGCACGGTATCAAGAGCTGGCTCCTCACCCAGGACCACAAGCGCATCGCCATTCTCTACTTCGCTGCAGTGTCTTTCTTCTTCCTCATCGGCGGACTCCTCGCCATGGCCATCCGGATGGAGCTGCTCACTCCATCGACGGACCTTATGGCCTCCGACACCTATAACAAAGTGTTCACCATGCACGGTATCGCGATGGTCTTCTTCGTTCTGATCCCCGCCATCCCCGCGATTCTCGGCAATTTTCTGCTGCCGCTCATGCTCGGAGCCAAAGACCTCGCCTTCCCCAGGATTAATCTTCTGAGTTGGTACTGCTACATGATCGGCGGGCTGCTACTGATCTATACCGTCATCAATGGTGGAGTGGATACCGGCTGGACCTTCACCACGCCACTCAGCACGCAGTTCCTGAACACCAACGTCATCTCGGCCGGCCTCGCCGCCTTCGTCGCTGGCTTCTCGTCGATTCTCACCGGCCTCAACTTCATCGTCACCATCCACCGGATGCGCGCTCCGGGACTCACCTGGTTCCGGCTTCCGCTCTTCGTCTGGGCCCATTACGCCGCATCCGTCATCATGGTGCTGGCTACCCCCGTTGTCGCCGTTACTATCGTCCTGGTCGCGGTCGAGCGGTTGTTTGGCTTCGGCTTCTTCGATCCCCAGAAGGGCGGCGATCCGCTGCTCTTCCAGCATCTCTTCTGGTTCTACTCCCACCCTGCTGTCTACGTCATGCTGCTGCCTGGCATGGCCGTCATCTCGGAGATCATCGCCTGCTTCTCGCGCAAGCGCATCTTCGGATACACCGCCGTAGCCTTCTCTTCGGTGGCGATCGCCGTCTTTGGCTTCTTCGTCTGGGAGCACCACATGTTCATCATGGGTGTCAGTCAGTACTCGGCGCTGGTGTTTTCTCTGCTCACCATGCTGGTTGCCGTTCCTTCGGCGATCAAGGTCTTCAACTGGACCTTCACGCTCTCGCAGGGGTCTATCTCCTTCGAAGCTCCCATGGTCTACGCGCTCTGCTTCATAGGCCTATTTCTGATCGGAGGCTGCACGGGGGTCTTTCTCGGCACGCTGGGCATGGACGTCCACCTCACCGAGACCTACTTTATCGTCGCCCACTTCCACTTCGTCATGGTTGGGTCGGTCATCATGGCCTACCTGGGCGGGCTCCATTTCTGGTGGCCCAAGATCACCGGCCGCATGTACCCGGAAGGCCTAGCAAAAGTCGCCGCTCTTCTGGTCTTTGTCGGTTTTTTCTTTACCTTCGGACCGCAGTTCATCCTCGGATATCTGGGCATGCCCCGCCGTTACGCTGCCTATCCGGTCGAATGGCAGACGCTGAATGTTTTCTCGACTGCCGGAGCCACAGTGATGGGGGCGGGCTATATGCTAACCGCAATCTACCTCCTCTGGTCTTTAAAATACGGCCCCGTAGCATCCGCTAACCCTTGGAGAGCCTATGGTTTGGAGTGGGAAACGACCTCTCCGCCCCCGGCCGGTAACTTTTTTCAGGTTCCAATCGTAACCAGAGAGGCGTACGATTACGCCTCTCTTGACAACCCGATTCCCGTCGGGGCAAAAGCCACCACCGCAGCAGACTAAAAAGACACTGAAAGGAGCCTCCTATGTCAGCCAGAGACTACTCCGTCCCACCCAGACCGTCCTTTATTCCACTTAGCCTCGCTCAACCGTCGGAGACAGCCAGCCGCATCTCTGCACGTCGACGTCTGCGCATCCAGGCCGAAACCGACCTGTACGCGCATCTCGATTGCCCACCTAAATACAGGCTTGTATCCTGCTACACCGTCTATGAAGTTGAAGATCGAACCAAGCCTTCCGTTTCCAGCTTCTAAAAAAGCCGGAGACGGGGACGTGCGGTGGATGGAGCAGGGAAGAACACGGCCGGAAATATTATCCTGAAGAAACTATCCCCAAGAAATTGCCATCCTGCTTAAAGCGGAAGCCCCGCTTTGCCTTCGTCGTTGCTGGCTGATCAGCAGTACGTCCGTTCCATCTTTTCCGGAGAGAGCAGCACCATGCGCTGTCCCTCGATTTCCAGCAGGCCTTCGCTCTTCAACTTCGACAAAACCCGCGTCGTCGTCTCCCGGGAGATTCCCGCCATACTTCCCAGTTCTTCGTGCGTCAACGGCATCCGAAAGCGTAACGCCACCTCGATTCCGCCCTTGGCACTGGCCGCTGCTCCATGTACTCCCGCGCTCATGCGTGCCCAGTCCAAGAGCACGCTGGCCAGCTTCGCCGCTGCTGAACCCGACAACGCCAGCCGTCGTGCACTCAGCACCGCTGAACCGTACTCTCGTGCCACGGTCTCCGCCGAATTGAAGCCCACACTGCTGAAGTCTTCCATGAACTTCAGAAAATCGGCGCGCGGAATTACCCGTACCTCGCACTCGTCGATTGCCTCCACCGTTGCCTCGTACGGTGTCCCCTTCAACACCGAAGCCAGCCCCAGCACATCCCCGGGTCCCGCGATCCGCAGCAGCAACAGCCTCCCGTCCCGGGAAGAGGTCGTCAGCTTCAGGGCTCCCTTGCACACCACGCACACCTGCTCCGGAAGCGACCCCTCGGTCAGAACGGTCTCTCGTTCGGAAAATGTGACCTGCGTCCCCAGTTTGTCCAACTGACGCAGGGCGTCCATATCCAGACTGCAAAAGCAGTGCGCGCTCCGCACCGTACATTCGACGCAACTTCGTCGCAGTCCCATGCCCCAATCCTAACCCCATCGCGGTGCAGGAGCATCGTCGCCAGATCTTTCGCGCAGGCCCGCTACAGGATGCAGCCCACATCGGCCTCTATAATGGCGATCCATGTTCCCCTACGACTCCATCCTGCTCGCCGCAGCGTCGGCCTCGCCTGCCTCCATCGACGACGTGATCGCCATCATGCAGACGATCGACGCAACCTGCACCCAGGGCGACGGCCTCTATTGGTTCAATAGCCTTTATCTCCAGGTCACCCATGCGGTCAAAGTCCGCGTCGCGGCCGGCGGCTTTCAGGACCCCGCCTGGATCACTCTGCTCGACGTTAAATTCGCCCAGCTCTACTTCAACTCCCTTGCCGCCGCCCTTCGTGGTCAACCAGCTCCGGGCTGTTGGAGCGCCCTTTTCAACGTTCGCAACCAGGTCGCGGTCGCCCGCATCCAATTTGCCCTCGCCGGCGTCAACGCCCACATCAACCACGATCTGGCGGTCGCCATCGTCGCCACCAGCGCGCAGACCGGAACCTCGCCCCGTCACGGAACCCCGCAGTATGCCGACTACACTGCCCTCAACTCCACCCTCGACGGCCTCATTGAGATCGCCAAGCACACCCTTAATGTCCGCCTGTTGGGAGAAGTTCTGCCCCCGGTCTCCCGCGTCGAAGACACTATCGCTGCCTGGAGCGTCAGTGCCGCCCGCGAATCCGCCTGGAACAACGCCGAAATCCTCCAGCATCTGCAACCCGTACCGCTCTTCGCCGCCAGTTTCCTCCACTCCCTCGACGGTCTGGCCACTGTAGTCGGCAAAAGCCTCCTCGTCCCCGTCCCCAAACTCGGCTAAGCTGCGAAGCCGTACCCCTTTTCCTATTTTTCCACCCCGTCCACACGCTTTGCACCACTCCTGCACCTTGCGCCTGACCACCCCTGGGCATACCCTCAAAAATGCGCTTGTTAACCTTCTCGTAATCCCGCTTTCCGAGCGTCGAAATCGAGACTTCCACAGCAGAATCCTTGATTTTCGACACCTTACGCCGTGAACCCCGCCACTTTTGGGGTATTCGCATGTGCAACACAACATGTTGTGCTTTATACTTGACACACCCTATAGGGGGCGGTACTTTCACGACTGCAGCATCCACTCTACATCGGACGTAACCCGGCTTTTTCGATCTAGTACGACCCGGAGCAGCTCTCCCCCGGCTCCATTGCCAGCGCTCGAAGACGTTTTTTAGCCCGTCCCTTTTCAGTCTTTTCGGTCGCGGACTCCAGCGAAACAAGTTTAGTTCCAAACAAGAAATCGACATTTACGACATAGAGCAGAGAAGAAGGAGTAACTCCCCAATGGCAACGATCCCTACGCAGACCGGAAAGCAAACAGGCCACCAGAACAGCAACCAGGACTCTACCTCCCCCCGTTCCACCGCTCCTGGGCTCGCTTTTTCGCGCCACTTCACTAAACCCGGTGTCTCCCCCTACGACGAAGTCGTCTGGGAGCTCCGCGACGCCATCATTCAGGACTTCAAGGGACGCACCATCTTCGAGCAGAAGAACGTCGAAGTCCCCGCCGACTGGTCCATGACCGCGACCAACATCGTCGCCTCCAAATACCTCCACGGCCTCATCGGCACTGAAGAGCGTGAGTCCGGCGTCCGCGCCCTGATCACCCGCGTCGCCGAGAGCATCCGCGACTGGGGCATTCGCGACGGCTACTTCGCCTCGCCTGCCGACGCCAACACCTTCTACGCCGAGCTCGCGCATCTCCTCGTCAACCAGAAGGTCGCCTTCAACTCTCCCGTCTGGTTCAACGTCGGTTGCGATCGCCTCGAACCCAACTCCGACGCGCAGAACTGGCACTGGAACAAGGAGACCGGCAAGATTGAGTTCTCCGTCACCGGCTACACCAAGCCCCAGTGCTCGGCCTGCTTCATCAACTCCGTGCAGGATTCGCTCGACTCCATCCTGACCCTGGCCAAGACCGAGGGCATGCTCTTCAAGTGGGGTTCGGGAGCTGGTTCGAATCTCAGCAGCATCCGCGGCAGCATGGAGACCCTCTCCGGTGGCGGCACCGCCTCCGGCCCGCTCTCCTTCATGCGTGGCTTCGATGCCTTCGCCGGCGTCATCAAGTCCGGCGGCAAGACCCGTCGCGCCGCCAAGATGGTCATCCTCAACGTCGACCATCCCGACATCGAAGACTTCATCGAGTGCAAGGTGAAGGAAGAGGAGAAGGCCTGGCATCTCGTGCAGGCCGGCTACGACGGCTCCGGCCCGGATTCCGAAGCTTACTCCAGCATCTTCTTCCAGAACGCCAATAACTCCGTCCGCGTCACCGACGAGTTCATGCGTGCGGTCGAGTCCGACGGCAGCTTCAGCACCCGCACCGTCAAGGGCAAGGAGGTCGTCAAGGAGTACAAGGCCCGCGACCTGATGAACAAGATCGCCGAAGCCACCTGGCAGTGCGGCGATCCCGGCATGCAGTACGACACCACCATCAACCGCTGGCATACCAGCAAGAACACAGCCCGCATCAACGCCTCCAACCCTTGCTCGGAGTACATGTTCCTGGACGACTCCGCCTGCAACCTGGCCAGCTTCAATCTGCTGAAGTTCCTGACCCCGGGCGGCCAGTTCGATATCCCCGCCTACCGTCACGCCATCGCCATCGTCACCACCGCGATGGAGATCATCGTCGACTCCGCCGGCTACCCCACGGAGATGATCGCCAAGAACTCCCATGACTATCGCCCCCTCGGTCTCGGCTACGCCAACCTTGGAGCGCTGCTCATGGCCTTCGGTCTCCCCTACGACTCCGACGCCGGCCGCGACTTCGCCGGAACCCTCACCGCGATACTCTGCGGCGATGCCTACTGGCAGTCCGCCCGCCTCGCCGAAAGCGCTGCACCCCTCGGAGCCGCCACCCCGCTGACCCAGCAGACCGGCGTCCCCGGCGGAGCCTGCCCCGGCTTCTACGTCAACCGCGAGCCCTTCCTCGACGTCATCCGCATGCACCGCGCCGAGGTCAACAAGATCGGCAAGTCGCGCGCCTCGTCTGAACCGTTTACGGTTCCGCAATTAGATACCCTCATCGCCGCTGCCACCGACGCCTGGGACGGAGCTCTCACCCACGGTGAAAAGTTCGGCTACCGTAACTCGCAGGTCACTGTCCTCGCCCCTACCGGCACCATCGGCTTCATGATGGATTGCGATACCACCGGCGTCGAGCCCGATCTCGCCCTCGTCAAGTACAAGAAGCTGGTCGGCGGCGGCATGATCAAGATCGTCAACAACACTGTCCCCTCCGCGCTCATCAAGCTCGGCTACACGGAGGACGCGATGAACGCCATCGTCAGCTACATCGACGCGACCGGCACCATCGAAGGCGCACCCGGCATCAAGGCGGAGCACCTCGCCGTATTCGATTGCTCCTTCAAGCCTGCTAAGGGAACCCGCAGCATCTCCTACATGGGCCACATCAAGATGATGGGTGCAGCACAGCCCTTCCTCTCCGGTGCGATCTCGAAGACCGTCAACCTGCCTCAAGACTGCTCCGTCGACGACATCGCCGAAGCCTACATGGAGAGCTGGCGCCAGGGCATCAAGGCCGTAGCCATCTACCGCGACAACTCCAAGGGCACCCAGCCGCTCAACGTCTCCGCCCAGACCGACGCCGACAAGAAGGGAACCAGCGGCAAGGTTGCAGCCGTCTCCCCCGCCGCTGCCGGAACCATCGAGATCGAGGAAGCCGTCATCGCCGCCAAGGCAGCTGCAGCAGCGAAGATTACCGCCCTCGAAGCGCAGCTCCAGCAGATCACCGCCGCCGCCCTCCAGAACAGCGACTCCGCCGACGCCAAGTCCCCACCGCGCGCCGTCCGTCATCGTCTCCCTGCCGAGCGTGCCTCCGTCACCCACAAGTTCGGTCTCGGCGGCCACGAGGGCTACATCACCGTCGGCCTCTACCCCAGCGGTCAGCCGGGTGAAATTTTCATCAGGATGGCGAAAGAAGGCTCCACCGTCTCCGGACTGATGGACTCCTTCGCCACCGCGATCTCGCTCGCCCTCCAACACGGCGTTCCGTTGAAGGTACTGTGCGAGAAGTTCGCCCACACCCGCTTCGAGCCCTCGGGCTGGACCGGCAACCCAGAGATCGGGTACGCCAAGTCCATCATGGATTACATCTTCCGCTGGATCCAGATCCGCTTCCTCTCCGGACACCAGCTCGACCTGTTCGCCGGCCTAACCCCACCCACCTCCGTACCCGTAGAAGGTACGGTCAATGGACCCGGCAACACCATTGCAGCGTCGTCCAGTTCCAATCCGAGTGTCATCCTGAGCGAAGGCGCAGCCGAAGTCGAAGGACCCGCGGTTGCCCTTGACTTCGGCTACGACCGCACCCCACCCCAGCAGGGAATCGCACCCGACCTGGCAGCCCGCTCCGGCCTCGACACCCCCGGAACCGCAGACAGCTCCATGGAAGACAGAGGCATCTACCACGCCTCCGATGCCATGAAGTCCATGTACGACATGGGCGACTCACCAAGCTGCGCCACCTGCGGAGCGATTATGACCAGAAGCGGAAGCTGCTACAGATGCATGTCGTGCGGTAGCACTAGCGGTTGCAGCTAAAGGATGGCGTTTGCGAGGCGACTTGAATAATGACGAAAATATTCAAGTCGCCTCAGTTGAGCGAATTGCGGAAAGGCAATCGGCACAGAAGTGGCGTCCGAGCCAGAGCTTTGTCTGGCTCGCGGACTCAAGAGATCCTCCCCGCGTTGAACAATTGGCTTAGCCAAGTAGCTCTGTTGATTTTGTTGGCCGGGGTCGCATACTTTGCATGGGTTCTGTATGCATATTTACAACAAGCTAGAGTCGATCCGATTTTGAATTTGAGTCCAATTGGCGGCCTGAACTATCGATTAGACGTCACCAAGTTCAATCCCGAGTTCTTGGAGGCTCAAGTTGAGGTGACGCCCTATTGGCAGGAATTGGGTGCCCTTACCAATGAAGATTTTGTAAAATGCGGATCGCCAGATCCCATGAAACCGATGTTTGCACCACTGCAAATGACCGACATGAGTAGCGACTTTGATAGCTTCGGAATTGCGTCGGTTCAAGGCCGCCTTAGAAATATCCTCAAGCGACCTGAATTTTCTAGTAAACAGCCCGGTAAATATACTCAGCAATTTAAGATGCTGGGCAAGCCATACCTATACCCATTTGACGAATATCTAATTGTTGGCTCTGTCATCGGAGAAGTTCATCTTGACTGCGATTCGATAAATAAGGGCTTCTCGCCGAGGGTATCAGAAGGTGGGTTCAGCTATGCGATGCACTTGCCATATATGACCCTTCGTGGAATTTCCGGCCGAGATTTCAAAGACTGGCCCACTGAGGGGAAATCTTGGGCTAAAAACCCTATGGCTAGAAGTATGATCGAGGGTTCCGTCAAGATGGAAAGGGCTTTGGGTCTAGCGGGCCCTGATGAATACAACGATGCGTTATGGGAGAAGAATAGGTTCGCGATCGTTCTGGAGCGACCTCTATTCCTTCGTCAACTTACCATTGCTCTTTTTCTGATTGCACTTACGTCAGTAGTTTTTGTCGCGTACACTACGTCACTCGATAGTTGGGCACCTAATATTGCTGGAATATTCCTCACGATATGGGCCATCCGTTCGATATTAGGTTCAACTGCACCAAGCCTACCAACTCTGATGGATCTTGGGTCTTTGGTAATGTACCTACTTGGTATTTCGATCTTGCTAATTAGGCTAATAAATCGGAAGAAGAGTGCTCGAAAATAAGACTTGTGCCTATCCTTTAATCAAATAAGATCAATCTCCTGCACTTCCTACTCCAAAGGAGACTCACTTATGCACGACTACAAAGCCCTCATGACCCGCTGGTTCCAGGAGGTCTGGAACGATGGCAACGACGCGTCCATCGCCGAACTCTTCCACCCTCAGGGCAAGGCTCTCGGCGTCCCTGACCCCGACTCCGTCCTCCTTGGCCCGGCCGGATTCAGAACCCTCTACCAGTCCTTCCGTCGGCAGTTCTCCAACATCCACATCGCCGTCGAAGAGATCTTCGTTGACGGAGACCACGTAGCCGCCCGTTGGACCGCCACCCTCGTCCATACCGGCGACGCACCCGGCCTCGCAGCTACAGGGAAAACGGTAACCCTTCCCGGCTCCTCCTTCACCCACTACCAGGGCGGTCAGATCATCGCGGCTTGGAACTACATGGACCTCACCTTCGTCTACCAAAACCTAGCCAAAAAATAATTTCAGCCACCAGGAAGCGAGCCACTCTTTTTAACCTCTCTTCTAAGGTCGCAAATCCAACTACCACGGAAGGGCATGCCTTCAGGCATGCCAAAAACAGCCCCGCCGCAGGCGGATACCGCTCTGCCGAAGGCTCGCCTCTCTTCTTTCTCCGCCGCCACCAAGCCCCTAAACTCACAGGATGGCTACCCCGCAGAGATCCGCCTCACAAGGCACCTTCTTCCTCACCACCGTCTGCTACAACCGCCGCCGCATCTTCCAGGTCACCCGTAACGCCGAGCTCTTCCGCGAAACCCTCGACCACTACCGCCCGCACTACGAACTCCACGCCTACGTCCTCATGCCGGACCACGTCCACCTCATCCGGACGCCGCGCGACAAGACCCTCTCCCAGATCATGAACCTTATCAAGGGAGGCTTCTCGCATAAGCTCGCCTCCAAACTTCCCGTCTGGCAGCGGGGTTATACCGATCACCTCATCCAAAGCCCCGCAGACTTCGCGGTGCGGCAGAATTACATCCATCAGAACCCCGTCGCAGAGCGCCTCGTAGAGACAGCGGAGCTTTATCCCTACAGCTCCGCGAGTCCTGGGATTCGGATGGACCTGTATCCGGGTTGAAGGCGGGAAGGGCGGCCTTCGGCAGAGCGGTACCGGCTGCGGCGGAGCTGTTTTTTGGTACGCGTGAACGCGTACCCTTCCGTGGCGGATGGTTTTGTGGGGGCAGTGCCCTTCCGTGGCCGATAGCTCTGTGGCGAGCCCCGCCTTTCTGGAGCGGGTGATGATTCCCTTTTCGTGGCGGGATTCTATGGTTCTGGATCGAAGGTCGACTTCGACGGAGCACAAACAAAAGGGCCGCAATCGAATCTGCGGCCCCGCACGTGAAGGTGAATCCGACTTACTTCGTGATCAATTCACTCTTATTCATCCGCATCGGCTTCGCTGTCGAATCCGGAGCTGAGTGTGCCTTCGCCTGCATGCCACCGGCGGGCTTCGACGCCGGGCTGTTTTTCTTCTGCTTGCCTGCATCCTGCATCTTCTTATCCATCGTGATACCTCCGTTGCGGAGCCGCGCTCCGTGGCCCCACACAATACTCCTCGCGCTGCATCCCTGCACACAGGAAATTTATAGCCTATTTAACCTCACCTGCTACCGTCCCGGCACATGACGCGCACCGATAAACGAACACTCCGCAATTAACAAATTGCCCCGCCTCCCGCCCCATAGTAGGATCACTCCAAATCCTTACGGATTTTCTCCAAAAAATCACCCGCCACAGCCCCGTCGCTGAAGCCTGTTCCTAAACCGCCGTAACCCGGCAGATTCGGATAAGACCTATGCAGACGGAAGTCCTCGCTCTAGATTTCAGCCAAACCTCTCGGAGGACCGCATGAGCCTCCAAGTCTCCTGGGGAATTGCCGTCAAAGCTCTCCGCCGCAACAAGCTCCAGACCGCCCTCACCATGATGGGTATGACCATCGGCGTCGCGACTGTACTGACCATGATCGCGCTCGGGTCCGGTGCGCAGAATGCGATTCAGGACCAGGTCCGCTCCGCCGGAATGAACCTGATCGTCGTCGAAGGCGGAAACTGGAGCCGCGGCAACGCCACCAGCGGAAGCAACATGTCGCGCTATGAGGCGATCAAGCCGACCTTCACGCCAGCCACCTGGAATCCCAGCCGGACCGCACACTTCCTTCGTGTTCAGGGCGACTCCGAGGGTGCCAGCGGCGGCCCGATGGTCCACGACACCGGCCGACCCGGCGACGCGCTCGACGGGCACGGAGCCGCAACTACCCTGATCGACGACGACGTCGCTGCGATTCGCAAGGTCAAGGGTGTTCAGTACGCTTCGGGCGGAATTCATGACACCCTCACCATCGTCCACGGGGACGCGCGACTGCTCACCTCGATCCACGGTGACGACACGGCGCTCCCGCGCATCCGTCGCGGATGGACCTTTCCTTTTGGCCGCTTCTATAACAGCAAGGAAGAGAAGAAGGCGGAGAATGTCGTCGTCCTCGGCCAGTTCGTCAGCGAGAAGCTCTTCGGCAAGACCAACCCCGTTGGCCAGACCCTGAACCTCAAAGGTGAGGACTTCAAAGTTGTCGGAGTCATCGGCAGCGGAAGCTGGATGGTCACGCCTGCCTCTGGAGACGACCAGTTCGACGCCGTCTACGTTCCCGTCGCAACCATGCACCGGATCATGAAGCAGAGCAACTTGAGCATGGTCGCGGTCACGACGGAATCGACCGGTGATGTGCTGCGGGTGGAAGACGCGATCAAGGCGTTGCTCCGTCAGCGCCACAACATCAGCAACGCCGAGCCAGATGACTTCACCGTCAAAGGCGAGGGCCACAAGACCATGGCTCATGGAATGCGTCCCGACGTAGCTAGCGCGGTGATGGGAAATGCCGCCGGACTGGACAAACTCACCCTGAATCAGCTCTCGAAGACGCTCGATCAGGCCAGTTCGACGATGGCGGCGCTGCTCACCAGCATCGCGGCGGTCTCACTTATCGTCGGCGGAATCGGGGTGATGAATATCATGCTGCTGTCCGTCTCGCAACGCACCCGCGAGATCGGAATCCGCCGTGCTATCGGGGCGAGGTCACAGGACGTCCTCACCCAATTTCTCCTCGAAGCCACAACGCTCAGCCTCGTGGGGGGACTGTTGGGAATTCTCATCGGCTGCATCGCGTCCGTCTCGATTGCGCGAATGGCTCAGTGGTCGACCAGCATCTCCACCCCAGCGATCGTAATCTCGTTTACCGTCTCCGCCGCGATCGGAATCTTCTTCGGCTACTATCCAGCGCGTCAGGCGTCGCAGATTCTGCCGATCAAAGCGCTGCGGCACGAGTAGGCAGTCGTCGTCGAAGCATAGGAAACATAAAGAGAAGGGCCCACGTTATTGTCGTGGGCCCTTCTGTCATTTCGGTTGCGATGCGGTTAGAACTTCATGGAGTAAGGGAACTGGAACACCAGGCCGGCCAGCGGCAGAACGACGTTGACCTGCTTCGCCTTGGAATCCTTCTGGAAGTAAACTCGTCCACGCACCACTTCATTTGCCTGAATCGAGGCCGCCTCCAGATGCTTCTGCGCTGCTTCGCGGTCTGCTGCTTCCCTTAGCGCCTCTTCCCGCTTGGCTGCGGCGTAGAACTCATCAATACTTGGACTCGTCGGAGCGGCTTCGGGAACCGGTACGGAAGCGCCCAGGGACGCCACCTGTACCTGAGGCGTCGCCGCAGTAGTCTTAGCCGGCGGAACAACTACGGCTAAGACGGGAGCAACAGGAGCCGGGGCGGGCAGGTTGTGCAACTCGGAGGGGGGAACGTACAGAAGAATCTTGGTCTTGGGAACGACTTCTTCCACGCGGAAGTCTTCGGGAGAGATGTTCTGTGAGTAGCTGCCATTATTTGCGATGCTCACATCTGCCCTGGTGTAGGCACCCTCATTCGAGATTGAGAGCATTACCGTGAACTTGGCCGTCTGGATGACTTTGTAGTTGCGACCGAACATCACCTTGTTCGAGCACCGCGCATTGGTTCCACAGGTCACGACGTTATCGTTTAGATTCAGTGCCGCCGTCGGTATTTTGGAAGCGAAAGAGAGACTCCCCCCTGTCACGGCCAGGAAAGAGACACAGGAAAGTACGGAAGTGGGAGCGATTTTCATAGTCTCAGTCCTCGCGCCTGGTTGGCGATGAGCCGAGAGTATCGTTGGCAGTTGTCCCGTCTGTATCCCCCAAACGGGGGATGTGAAACACCCAAAGGTGGGATGGATGCCGCAATGCTCCATAAAATATTCGCTCCGACGAGCATCTACCTGCTACCATTACTCTATCGGCGAAACATCATCGCCCGAAAGTAGGAGCATTATGGCAAACGGAACAGTAAAATGGTTTAACGACGCAAAAGGCTTTGGATTCATCACCCCGGAAGACGGCGGCGAGGATCTTTTCGCGCACTACTCTGCAATCAACTCCAGCGGTTTCAAGTCCCTGCAGGAAGGTCAGCGCGTGTCTTTTGACGTCACAACCGGCCCCAAGGGCAAGCAGGCTGCCAACATCCAGCCCCTCTAGTCCGCCACACCCAAGATTAGAAGCGCACCAACAAGGCCACAGTTCTGCTGTGGCCTTGTTTATTTAAGTGATGGCCGGGACGCACGGTGCACTGGCGGAGGCTGGGTGTGGATTGACGGCCGTTGGCGCTAGACCGCACTAAATCCAGTCATCGCAGCATAAGGTTTCACCTCGGACGGGCCGCTCTAACAGCGGCCCGTCACGCTATGATGGACACCATGAGTCTGACCCCTGAAGCCCGCGCCAACAAGATCAAAGTCCTAATCTTCGACGTCGACGGCGTTCTTACCGACGGCCAAATCATCGTCGTTCCCGACAGCGCTGGCCCCGACGCCAAAGGCATTGAAGTCAAAGGCTTCTCCGCTCACGACGGCCTTGGAATTACGCTCGCCCGCCTCGCTGGCATTCGCATCGGAGTCATCACCAAGCGGCAGTCTCAGACTGTAGCGATCCGCGCCCGCGATCTCAAACTTGAGTTCGTCTACCAGGGACAGGCGCACAAGATGAACGCCGTTCGCGAGATCCTCGGGCTTGCCGGTATCACCATCGACGAGATGGCGTATGTTGGCGACGACGTGATCGATCTACCGGTGATGCGGCTCTGCGGTCTGGCGATTGCGACCGCGAACGCGCGGCACCAGGTCAAAGCTATCGCGCATTACACAACCCCCAACGCCGGAGGCAAGGGAGCGGGTCGCGATGCGATCGACTTCATCCTCAACGCGCGCGGCGTTCTCGATCAGGTAATCGAGCAGTATCTCGACGAAGATAATGCTGCTGCGGAACTCGCTGACGTCGGGACCGGGAATATGTAAGCAGGCCGAACCGTAAGCATTCCAAGGGGATAGCCGCAGGCGAACAAAGCACGAAAAAGCGCGCTACAATCAGGCCATGCCGCTTGCCTCGGTTTCCTCGGTCGTCCCACAAGCCGCGCTGGCAATTCCTGCTTCGCTGGCGTGGGCGCATCCTGTCACAGCCGAGTGGTTCCTGACGAAGTTCGGTTCTCCGACTGAGCCGCAGGAGCATGGGTGGCCGGCGATTCTGGCTGGGAACACGACGCTTATCTCTGCCCCGACCGGCTCCGGTAAGACCCTGGCTGCGTTTCTCGTCTGTATTGATCAGCTTCTGCGCCACGCCATCGACGGCAACCTTGCGCCTTGTACGCAGGTGGTTTATGTCAGCCCGCTCAAGGCTCTCTCGAACGATGTCCAGAAGAATCTGGATGGTCCCCTTCGCGAGATTCAGCAGTTAGCGTTGGAGCGGGGCTATCTCTCGTCCGAGATTCGGACCGGCGTCCGCACGGGCGACACGCTGACCAAAGAGCGTGCCGCGATGCTGCGTAATCCGCCGCACATCCTCGTAACCACTCCCGAGTCCCTCTACATTCTGCTGACCGCCGGCAAGAGCAGGGAACACCTGCGCCATGTGCGGACGGTGATCGTCGATGAGATTCACGCCGTCGCCGATGACAAACGCGGAGCGCACCTGGCTCTCTCGCTCGAACGCCTCGATGCCCTGGTCATGGGCGAAAATCGCCTGAGTCCGGGTTCCTATCTCACCGGTCTTGCTACGCCGCCGCTGCGTATTGGACTGTCGGCGACGCAGAATCCTATCTCGCTGGTCGCCGACTTTCTAACCGGCTGCCGCGAGGGTCGAAGCCCTGCGACCGTCATCCAGGTGGGCCAGCGCCGCCACCTGGACCTTGCCATCGAAGTTCCCAGCGATGCGTTGAGCGCCGTGACCACCAACGGCATGTGGTCGGAGATCTTCGATAAGCTGGCCGCGCATGCTGAGAATCATCGCTCTACCCTGGTCTTCGTCAACACGCGCCGCCTGGTGGAGAAAATTTCATTTGAACTTAGCTCGCGCCTTGGCTCGGAGCACGTCGCTGCCCACCATGGCTCGCTCTCCCGAACGCTTCGACTCGACGCCGAGCAGCGCCTGAAGAACGGCGAGATCAAGATCCTTATCGCCACCGCCTCGCTAGAGCTTGGAATCGACATTGGAGATATCGACCTTGTCTGCCAAATCGCGAGCACGCGTGCCGTTGCGGTTGCGATGCAGCGTGTCGGCCGGGCCGGTCACTGGCGCGGCGCTATCCCGAAAGGACGTCTGTTCGCGACGACGCGCGACGACCTGATGGAGCAGGCAGCGCTGGTCCAGAAGATGCGTGCCGGGGAACTGGACAAACTTGAGATTCCGGACCAGCCTACGGACGTGTTGATGCAGCAGATTGTGGCCTGCTGCGGGGCGGAGCCGTGGGAGTCTGAGACGCTCTTCGAGGTGCTGCGGCGCGCCTATCCGTATCGCAACCTGACGCGGCAGCACTTCGACGAGTTGCTCGCGTTGCTGACCGATGGCATCGAATCCAGCCGTGGACGTTATGGCGCGTATCTGCTGCACGACACGATCCAGGGGCACCTGCACCCTCGACGCGGCGCTCGGATGATTGCGATTTCTAACGGCGGAGCAATTCCAGACACCGCGCTCTTCAATGTCATATTGCAACCGGAAGGGATACAAATTGCAACGCTCGACGAGCACTTTGCTGTGGACTCTTCGGCGGGCGACGTGATTCTACTTGGCAATACAAGCTGGCGTATTCAGCGTGTCGAGGCGGTAGGTCGCGTCCTCGTCGAAGACGCTCATGGTGCGCCTCCAAGTCTTCCGTTCTGGGAGGGCGAAGCTCCGCAGCGCACGGCGGTGCTATCGAGTGGCGTGGGAGAACTGCGCGAGCAGATTGCTGCGCTCACTCCCAATGTGCCTCCCGCATACGTGACGCCGGCGCAGCCCGAGGTTGCCGCTGCGATTCACTGGCTCACCGAAGCCTGCGGGGTATGTCCGTCGGGTGCATTGCAACTCATCGCTTACATCGTCGCGGGCCGTGCCGTGCTCGGAGCCGTTCCGTCGAAGACGACGATCATCGCCGAACGCTTCTTCGACGAGGGCGGCGGCATGCAACTCATCCTGCATGCGCCCTTTGGTGGCCGCATCAACAAGGCCTGGGGCCTTGCGTTGCGCAAACGGTTCTGCCGCGGCTTCAACTTCGAGTTGCAGGCTGCTGCAACCGACAACGGCATTAACATTGCGCTCGCGGAGCAACACTCCTTTCCTCTCTCCGACGTATTCCAGTTCCTGACGGAGCACACTGCGAAGGAACTACTGGAGCAGGCCGCAATCGTCAGCCCGATCTTCAAAAACCGCTGGCGCTGGGCCGCCGGACGCAGCCTGCAACTGCTGCGTTTTTCGAAGGGGAAGCGAATCGCGCCGCAGATCCAGCGAACCCGTTCCGAAGACCTGATGGCCAACGTGTTTCCGCAGGCTGCGGCGTGTTTTGAGACGATCGTCGGAGACATCCAGATTCCGGATCACCCGTTGGTCAACGAGGTCATGAAAGATGTGTTGCAGGAGGCGATGGACCTCGAAGGTCTGATCGAAGTATTGAAGGGAATCAAGGATGGAAGCATCCGCTGCCTGGCGGTGGATACGCCGGTACCCTCGCAGTTCGCGCATGAACTCCTCAACGCCAATCCTTACGCTTTCCTCGATGAGGCGGGTCTGGAAGAGCGCCGCGCCCGCGCCACTAACACCCGTAAAGGCCTGCCCGATAGCGTTGCGGATGGAGCCGGCAGGCTGGATCAGCACGCCATCGATACGGTACGCCGCGAGTGCTGGCCGGACCTGCGCGACGAGCATGAGCTGCACGATCTTCTGCAAGGGCTGGTGGCGCTCCCATTGGCTGCGCTCGACTCCGATAACGCGCGCCACTGGCCGACCTTCTACGAACGGTTGAGAGCCACGGGCCGCGCCACCGCCATCGATTGCGCCGGGACGCCTTGCTGGGTTGCGACGGAGTGGATCGCCCATGCTCATGCACTCTGGTTTGAAACGGATAAAGATACACTTTCGGTTACAAAAAAAGCGGCTCTAAAGCAATGCGTTCAAGGTTGGTTACAAATATTGGGACCGACGACTACGGCTTCCTTTGCAGAGTGGCTTGCACTTGAACCCGTTGCCGTCTTTCAGGCGTTTCTTGCGATGGAGATGCAGGGTATCCTGATGCGGGGAGCTTTCGAGAGTCCCGCTACTACGGAAGATCACCAGGTGGAATGGTGTGAACGGCGCATCCTGCAGCGGATTCACCGGCTTACCCTCAGTACGCTCCGCAAGCAGGTCGAAGCTGTTACTCCTGCTGTTTATATGCGGTGGCTGCTCCACTGGCAGCACCTCGCTCCCCAGACCCAGCTCTCTGGGGAGGAAGGGGTCCTCGCAGCGCTACAGCAGTTGGAAGGCTTTGAAGCACCTGCCGTCGAATGGGAGCGCACTCTGCTGCCGGCTCGAGTTGCCGACTACGATCCGCGTCATCTGGATGCGCTTTGCCTCTCGGGCGCGGTGGGCTGGGGGCGTGTCTCCCCGCATCCCGCATGGTCGGCCGGCGATGGCGCTGCGCCGCGGCGAGTGATTCCAACGAACGCTGCTCCTATTGCCTTCTACGTGCGTGAGTCGGCGGACTGGCTGCCGCATGCGCTGGCACAGCAGTCGGTCGAAGAGGCCAAGCTCGCCGCTGCTTTGAGCCCGGAGGCTCTGCAGATTCGCACCCTCTTGCAGCAGCGCGGGGCCTGTTTTTCGAATGACATTCAGCGGATCGCAAACTTTACGCGGGTACAGACACAGCGAGCTCTGTGGGAGCTCGCCACCGCCGGACTTGCGGCTGCGGACGGGTTCGACCAACTTCGCATCATGATGGATCCACATCGCAAGCCGCCGACGTCCGATGCTCCCGGCAAGCGGGTCGCGCGCAGCTCTGCCGGCCGCTGGTCATTGCTTTCGGAAGAGTCCGATGTGACTCTTTCCCCGATCGAGCGGGCCCGCCGCACGGATGCAGCGCATGAATCCGCTGCGAAGATGCTGCTTGCCCGGTATGGCATCGTCTTTCGTGATCTGCTGATCCGCGAATCGAACGCGCCGAAGTGGCGCGACCTCCTCGGTATTCTCCGCCGGCTCGAAGCGCGGGGCGAGGTCCGGGGCGGACGCTTCGTCTCCGGTTTTGGCGGCGAGCAATTCGCTCTTCCCGAGGCGGTTGATTCGTTGCGCGCCGCTCGCACGCGTGAATGCTCGGCCCTCATCACGGTCGCGGCGGCCGATCCTATCAACCTCGCCGGCATCGTAATTCCTGGCGACCGCATCGCTGCGGTGCCCGGAAAATCGGTTCAGTATCGCAACGGCAGTCTTCATCTCGAAGACGGTCAAGCACCAACCGCCGAGACACAGCACAAGCCGAAGCGAGCAAACCGCTTCAGCGGCGCGGACTCTGTGCCCACTCCGATCCCGCCCGTTCCTCTGGGGGAACTAAGATTATTTCAGTGATGTCTGACCCCACCCAACGCGCTCCAGAAGAGGAATCCGGTCCCGAGTCACCAGGCGAACTGGCACCGGAGGACTTCTACTATGAAGGCCCCTACCTCGTCTTCACGGCGGCCTATCACCTGAAACGCGGCTATTGCTGCAACTCCGACTGCCGTCACTGTCCGTATAAGTAGCTCGGACCCTACTGGTTTGTCGCAGAAGCCGACTGGATGGTTGGGGCAGATCCGGCCGTAACGCCCGCCTGGGGTGCGCGCAGGGCTTTCGCATTCTGCGCCAGGATCAGCACGCGCGGATCATTCTTATAGGTTGCCAGGAGCTTGTCTTTCGCTATCTCCGCTGTGATGTCCATCCCTGCTTCGCTCGCCATCGAAAGGGAGTGCAGCATCTCCTCGATGTTTCCCTGCTCGGCGAAGTTCTTGGCCATCTCAAAGCAGAAACGTGCCCGGTCCTGAGGCGAGAGAACATGGGCCGACACTCCGGTCGAACTGGACTTGGTGAAGATATCCGGATCCATCTTCAGCGCGGTCGCGATCTCTTTTCGCGCCTTCTTATATTCCTTTTGGTCGAAGTATGCCATCCCAAGATTGGAGTGATAGATCGCGGCTTTCTTGTCCAGCTTGATGGATTTCTTATAGTCGCCGATGGCCGACCCATAATCGTGGCTGATGTACTCCGTCGCTGCCAGGTCGTTCCAAGCCTCCGCGTCCTTTTTATTCAACTTGACGGCTTTTTGAAAGTACAACTGGGCGAGGACGATATTCCGCAGCTCCAGATGGGTCACCCCCATCTTTTTGTAGACCATCTCAGCATCCGCACCGCGCTTCAGCGCATAGCCGTAAAACTCCAGTGCATCTTCAGGGAACCGTCGTGCCCGCAGAATGTCGGCTTGCATCTCGAGGTCGCTTGCCTTGGCGGTGTTGGGGTCGGGAAGATGCTTTTCGATGCTCGCCCACTCGGGATTCAGGTGAGCGGGTCTCCGGTTCGATTCCAGACTTGCCCATTGCTGATTGAGCTGCGGGGCGTGCTGCGGGACAGGTGCTGAGAACTGAGCGAGTAAGGAAACCGGAAGGATCAGAAGGGAGATGGAGGCGAGAAGGGAAGGGAGCCGAGCGGATATGAGGTACATGACGGAAACCCTCCAAGAGAGTTCGGCCATCATCTTGCTCCCGGTTACGGTTCCTGTCAAGTACACAGCCCCTGCCAGATCAGGGGCGTGGGCAATGCAGCGCTAAGGCGCGATGGCCTTCGCCGGCGGTGGAATCGGAACGGCTCCGGTCGTGGTGGCCGCGGCAATTGGGGCCGCCGGAGCTTGAACCATCAACGCAAGCCTGGGGAAAGTAAAGCTTCCGCCTGCATCATCAATGACATTCACCTGGCAGACGTAGGTTCCGGGTTTGAGCTGCGCCAGCGGTACATCGAACTGGAACGCAACCGCGCCGCGCTCGGGGACGTTGACTGCCGTCGCTTCGACCAGCGGCGTCTCGTAGACCTTCACCCCACCTATCAGGAACTCAATGCTGGTGAGAACACGAACCGGGCCGCTATCCCGGCGGGTCAGGCCGGGTGACGCAGCGGGGACGGAAGCGCTCTTCGGGTGGCTGGGATCGTAGACTTCGTACAGAAAATAAAGGTGTTGATCCTGGCGAAAGACGTGCGGCACATTCGGGATCCACTCAACCCCATCTCGTACCAGTGGATTTCCACCGCCGGGACCGGCCTTCTTAGTATTGGGGGTCTGCTGGCTGGAGAGCACGATGGAACTGAGCTTCAACGGACTCTTCTTCATGTCCGGAACCTGCAGGTCCGTCTCGAAGCTGCCCATGCGTCCGGTCTGGTTCTCGCGGACGACGAACTTCAAGTGGTATCGTCCGGGAGCCAGGGTGAATCCGGTCGAGTACTGGATGTTTTTGCGCTGCACCTGCTGGGCAGCGTCGAGAGCCAGCTTGACGGTATCGCGGATGTTGCCGACGGCAATCCCCTGGGCGTTCTTAACCTGTCCGACGATATCGATGTTGGCTTTGTCACGATCGCCATTCTTGAGGAACGGAATCTGTGAGCCCGGAACGATCAGTGAGACGGGCACGAAAAAACTGTTGTCGCTCAGGCGGAAGTACAACGCCTGCAGGTACACCGCGACATCGATTGCAGGGAGGTCGCTGCGCAACTGCTCGGTGAGTTGGAGCTCCCGGTCCTCGGTCTTCGAGTGCTGGAAGTCGGCCGGTGCATAGTAGCCGGGGCGATAGTCGATCTTCACATCGGATCGGTTCAGCTTGACGGTGAGGTGACGGTAGCTTCCGTCGCGAGCTATATTGCTCGAGCGGAAACCGACGATGTAGTAGGCCTCGGTATCGTGCTGCACCTGCTGGAAGGCGGGGGCGAAGTCGTTCGAATCGAAGAACGCTTTTCCGCCGGTATCCGAAGACAGAGTGCCGAGCGTCTCCTGCGAGGCGAAGTTCGAGTTGAGCTGATTCTGCATCGCCATGCCGCTGTAGGCCGCGTTGCCGCGGAGACTTCCGGTCGAGGCGTTGCCCACGGGCGGGAGCGCTTCGAGCCCGCGCGAGTCGACGCTGTAGATCGCCATGTTCGCCTTGACTGCGGCATTCGTCGCAGCACGCATGCTGGCCTGATTCTCGATGCCCTGGCGAGTGAGGCCGCCACTGAAGTACAGCATGCTTTTGCGCTGATCGACCCGCTCCAGACTCTTGGCGATGGTTCGGATGGCATAGAGTTCGCGGTCCGTGTTGAGGGAGTTGTACTCGCTGTCGTCTGCGGTAAAGCTTGAGCCATCATCGGCCGTTGCGTCGGAGTTGCCACCCTCATTGCCGTTCGCGAAGCCGACGCCTTCGCTTCCGTTGTACTTACCCAGACCTTTTACCAAGGCTGTTTTGTCGGACGTGAAGTCCTGATCCATTGTCAACGAGGTCGAGAGGCTGACGAGTGAGACAAGATCTGCCGGCTGCATCTTTTTGTTGACGTAGTCCTTGCCTGCTTCGACGGCGCGATCGATGTCTTCGGGCTGCATGCTGCTGAGGTCGAAGAACATGACGATCAGGCGATGGTCACGCAACTGCGCCGGATCGGCCGCGAGGTTGCGGTTCAGCAGGTCGGCGATCGAAGCCTTACCGCTTACCGTGGTCTTCTCGTTCAACACCGCGGCCTCGTCTACATTCTGGTAGTCGAAGCTGGCGATCTTCTGCGGCTTGCCGTTTTCGAGCACGGTAAAGTCGCTGGCCTTCAGACCCTTTACGACCGCACCGGTCTTCTTGTCCCGCACGACGACGTTGGTCAGGACGATATCCGTCTGGACCTTCAAGGTGAAGGTTCCGTCGCTGCCTTGCTGCTGCGCCGTTCCCGCCACTGGCGCGCCAATCAGCAGGCAAGCCATCAAGCCAGCGATCCAATCCCGCGTCGTCTTCGTCAAGCTACGATCCACCATGTTCTTCAACCGCCTCATCGTGCCTAAAGCTGTTCACTCACCACTACCAACTCACCACTACCAACTGTTTTAAAACCGGTACCGCGCCAGCAAGGTGATCTGCCGCATCGAGGCTGCATTCGTCACGCGCCCGAAGGTGGGGGAGTTCACGGTGGTATCGATGCCCGAGTATTGCACCGTGTTCAACGCATTGGCAGCAGTCAGCCGCGCCTCGAAGGAGCGGGTCTCGCCGAGGTTGACGGTGCGTGCCAGCGACATATTGACGCTCACCGTTCCTGGCCCTGCGATCGAGTTGCGCGACGCCGTTCCATAGCCATTCGCCGGAGTCGCAAATGCAGCCTTGTTGAACCAGATGCCGCGCGTGGCTGCCCCGGCGATCGGCTGGGTGAACACCCGGTCCGGCCGCAGGGTGTAGGTTCCGCCCGCCGCGATCTGTGCCGAGGTTGAGTTGTACTTCGGCGTATAGAACGTGCCCGAGGCAAACGTATAGTCGCCCGAGACCGAGAAGCCATCCAGCGCCTTCGACCACAAGCCACCCTTGGCAAGGAAGGCGCGGTTCGGACCGAAGGGCAGTTCGATCACCCAGTTTCCATTGATTTTGTGCCGCACATCGAAGGAGGAATTGCTCTCCTCCAGATCCAGTCGCTGGTCGTTCTGCGCCGTGCTCTGCGAGCCGCCGCCAATAGAGGAAGCGTTGTCGATCGAATGCCCATACTGATAGGTCGCCTGCAGGGAGATACCCTTCTGCATCCGCTTGCGTAGATTGATGGCGAGAGCGTTCTGCCGCGAGAAGCCGACCGAGTCTTCATACGTGAAGGCCTGCGCGTCGCTGGTCGTTACGCTGTTCGCGGTGTGGTTCGGCGCGCGGACCATATCGAGGTTTCCGCCGAGCGAGCCGTTATAGCCAACGTTCATCACGATGCCCATGGGGAACGAACGTTGGATGTCGAGGTTCCAGACCTGCACGTTCCCGAGCCTGTAGTTCTTGTTGACTGCGTAGTTGTTCTGCACCGACGTGTTCGAACATCCGAACCCATTGGCAAGCGTCATGTTCGCTTGCGTGCATCCTGTCGCGCTTGTAGTTGTGGCGAGCACATTCGTCTGGGTCAACGCAAAGGGCGGCTGGAACGCCAGCGACTGTGCGAAGGTCGCGAACTGGCCGGTGTTGTAGTTGATGCCGTAGCCTGTCCGCACCACGGTTTGCTTGAGGAACTTCGGTCTCCACGCGATGCCGATCCGCGGCGAATACATACTGCGATCCGGGTTCACCAGCGAGCGCGGATAGCTGCCGCTATAGGTTCCCGTAGCGTTGGGAAGCACCGCCGCTACCTGGGTAAAGTCGGCGTTGTGATCCAGATTCACCAGCCGATTGTTCTTCTCCACGTAGGGCGAGAAGTACTCATAGCGCAGCCCCACATTCAAGGTTACGTTCGCGAGAATCCGAAAGTCGTCCTGCGCGTACCAGTCGAAGACGTTGGCGCGCAGATAGATCTTCGAGAGCCCCGCCTGGATCTTGGTCTGCTGCGGTAGCCCAAGCAGATAATCCGCAAAGCCGGAGCCTGAAGGGGCCTGTCCAGTCCGTGTGCTGCTGGCTTGCTGATCTGTGGGGCTCTCGGTGGTGTAGCCGGAGAAGACGAACGTGCCCAGCACATTATTTCCGCCGACCGAGTCCGCGTGGATGCGCCGGAAGTCTACGCCAAAGCGCATATTGTGCTTCTTGTGGCTCCAGCTTACGAAGTTCGAGAAGGAGATCGTCTGGTTGATTCCATCCCGTGGTGTGACAGTCGTCGCGCCGGTGAATCCTGTGATCGAGAGGCTCGGCAGGCCGTAGTAGAACTTCGGATCAGCCAGCCCGGCGGTCTGGCTGGGGATGGAGACGCCCGCCACGGACGCCGGATTCACGGCAGTATTCGTAAAGTAGTTGGTGGTGGTGGTGTGGGCGCGGTTCCAGTTCAGCGTGGCGTTGTTGTTCAGGCGTCCGTAGCCGACGGTGTAGCCCGCCGAGATTCCATACCCGTCCGTAGCGCTGCTTCCACCAAGCGCTGCGAAGAGGTTCCGGCTATCGGTGGCGCTGTGCGAGTAGCTTCCGTTGAAGTTGATGTTCTGCCGCAGCGTCTTGGAGGTTGCGGCCTGTCGGCGGCCTCCGCCTCCTCCACCGCCTCCCGTGCCTCTCCCGCCAAAGCCGCCCGCCTGCCCGAAATTCCGCACGAAGCGGAGGGACGCCTGCGTAGCGTTTTGTCCGGCAGTCGTGATCGTCTGGTAGTTGTAGACCGAGGTGCCCGCGATAGGAACGTTCGGGGCAGGGTAGTAGGCCAGCAGAGCCTGCGACTGCGCCGAAATCCGGTTCGCGCAGATGACATTCAGCGCACCGTTGCAGTTGAACTGCTGCCCGGTTGCGGGGTCATAGATAGGTACGCCGAGCTGCGAGAAGTCTCCGCCACGCTGCGCGACGGTTGGTACCGTTCCGTAGAGATTCTGCGGATTCAGATTGCGCTGCCCGGTCAGATTGAAAAAGATGAACTGCTTCGAGCTGGCCTTGACCAATCCCGGGATTGAGGGAGAGCCGGTGAAGCTGACCCCGAAGCGATTCGAACTGTAGGAAGGCTTCACCACGGGAGCGCCATTCAGAGAGAAGTTCGTGGCGTTGAGAGCACCATTTCCGCCCTGGTAGAAGATTGCTCCATGCGGCTGGGTCGGATTGAAACCGCGGAAGCCACCGCCGCCGCCACCGCCCCGTCCTCCGCGACCTCCGCCCCCTGGGCCACCCGGCCCTCCGCCGAAGCCGCCCGGTCCCATCATCACTCCCAGCATTCCAACCACGGCGTTCGCCATGTCGGCCTGAGCGCCGCCATTGCGCTGTGCCTGGGCGACGGCGTCCTCGACGCGCTGCCAGATCTCGTCTTCATTGAAGTTCGCCAGTCCGTTCGTCTGTCCCATGGCTCCGCTGACAGCGACTGAGTCTGTTGCTGCTGCCTCGCCGCCGCCCAGCCCCGCCAGCGACGGTAGTTGAGCCCCGGCATTTCCTCCGCCTGTACTCGCGTCTGCCAGGTCCGTTGCGCCGCCAGTTACGCTGAGCGACTGAACGCCTCGACCCAGGGCACTGGCCAGGCCGGAGGCCGCCGCGGTCGTTGCATTTTGCTGTTGCTGCTCCACACGGGAGGCGAGCTGCAGGCCGAAATCGGCGACCTGCTCGGGCTTGCCGCCATTTTCTCCGGACGCGTTGATAAGGGCTTCCTGGGTGACGCTGGCGAAGGCTGCCAACTCCGCCTTGATGACGTAGCGTCCGTTGCGCGGGATGGCCATTGCGAACGCTCCGGTCACGTCGGTGGTGGTTGCATATTTTTTGCCGGTCAACGTATTCGTTGCGGTTACCCCGACGCCGGGCAGCGGAACGGTCCCTGCCTTTACGGTGCCGCGAATGACTCCGCCTGCCAGTACTGCGGGTGCTGTGACTGCAGGATCTGGCGAGGGTGTGGTCTCCTGACTCCACATGCGCGGGTTGGCCGCAACTGCCAACATCAAGCCACCCAAGCCGATCGCTAAACGTACTCGCCGCACATCCACCTCGTTTCAAAAGTGCTTCATCTAAGTATCGTGCTTACTGAGGAGGAGCTACGCCGACCGGACCCGCAGGCGCAGGGCCGGTGCCTCCTGAATCAGTGTTCGGGCGACGACGGCGCTGACCCGTGGCTGCCGGATCCATCACGCCCAACTCTGTCGGGACGAATACGCCGTGCTTTACCGCGCCTTGTCCTGCGACCGTATCGCCGACCTTCACATCGGCCAGCGTGATGCTTTCGCCTGCACCGCCGCCGGGCCGGGCAGCGTTTGCGGGTGCTTCTCCGCCAGAACGTCCGCCGCCGCCTCCCATTCCCATTCCTCCGCCGTTCATCATCATGGCGAGGCCACGGCCGCCCTTCTTGAAGGATGTGGTCTCATCCACTTCGATTGCCTGGCTTACTCCGTCCGTCCGCAGAATCGTCAGCTTCACCTCGTCGATCGCCGTCACCTTCCCGACGATGTATACCTTGCCCATGCCCTCGCGGGCTTTCTTGACGTCTTCTGCGTCGATGACGGTCACGAAGACGGCGTGGACGGTCTTCATCGGCACGTCGAGGACGCCCATCGCGCCCAGTCCGTCGCCGGCCTTGATATCTCCGAACTTCACCGGCTGGCGAGCCTTCATCAAGCGAGTGTTGGCGCTTAAAGCTACTTGGTAGATCTCTCCGGCTTCAGTCTTCACAGAGATTTTGTCAGCGGCCACAGCGGTCACCGTCCCTCGAACCATCTGCCCACCGGCGAAAGCTGCTGGTCCCCCCGCGCCGGGTCCGCCTACAGCTTCCGGCATCTGCGCCTGTGCTGATCCGGCCCAGATGCCGACCAGAAGCAGTGTCAGGCTCAGAGCTGTGCCGCAGGTCTTTGAAAGTTTGCTTCGCATGACGACCTCGTTCTTCCGTATCAACACCAAATCCGACGGCTAGTTCTCCAGCATAGAGTTCGGGGCGATCTGGGCTGTAAGCTGGTGCTCATACAGACGCATTCCGTCCGGGAAAGACGCTCCCGCCCGGCAATTCCTCCGTGGCTCCTGGATTCTTAGCTGGGTCCGTAGCTGGATCCGCAGCTTGCTGCACTACACTACGGCCATGCACGAAGTCGCTCGCAATCCCCATAACGAGACCCATTTTCAGTCCACAGAGACGGTTCGCGACGTCGTCATCGGGCTTTCGGACGGCCTCACCGTCCCCTTTGCGCTGGCCGCTGGGCTGTCGGGCGTTGCCGCCTCGCATATCGTTGTCGTGGCCGGCCTGGCCGAGATCGCTGCTGGCTCCATCGCCATGGGACTAGGCGGATATCTGGCCGCCCGCGGAGACGTCGAACACTACGCCTCCGAACTTGCCCGCGAAAAGGACGAAGTAATTCACCGGGCCCACGACGAGGAAGAGGAGATCTACGAGATTTTTCAGCAGTATTGTGTCGATCGCGCCGCCGCTACGCCCGTCCTCGAAGCTCTGAAGCGAAATCCCACCGCCTGGGTCGATTTCATGATGCGCTTCGAACTTGGCCTGGAAGAGCCCGCCGCCAATCGCGCCCACCGCTCCGCTCTAACCATTGCTTTTTCGTACGTTGCGGGCGGATTCGTCCCCCTGCTGCCTTACATGTTTGTGGCAAATACTGCCACGGCTCTCAAGTTCTCCGTTGCAATTACCCTGCTCGCCCTGGCTGTCTTTGGAGCCATCAAGGGAAAGCTGGTCGGGACAGGTTGGCTCCGCAGCGCCGTCCAGACGACGCTGATCGGCGGAGCAGCCGCTTCCGCCGCCTATATCCTGGCACGGCTGCTGAATGGAGAACACGTGTAACCGAACTAATTTGGCTGCATCAAATTTCTATAGAACGCCGGCCACAGCATCCAACGCACCCGATCTCGCAGGCATCCCAGTTTGCGTGGCCCCGGAGCTGATTCATATGACACCGACTGCGACCCCCGTTGCAAACCTTACTGCGGCCCAAAACGCCTCTTCCGCTTCCACGCTCCTGGATCGCTATCAGGCCGTCCGCTCCGCGACCCTGGAGTTCTGTCGACCCCTCTCGCCGGAAGACCTCATGGTCCAGTCGTGTCCGGAGGCGAGCCCAGTCAAATGGCACCTCGCCCATACCAGTTGGTTCTTTGAAACTTTTGTCCTCCGTGAGTTCGTCGCCGGGTATCAACCCTTCCATCCTGACTTCCTCTGGCTCTTCAACAGCTATTACAACTCCCTGGGAGACATGCCGGAGAAGAAGCTCCGTGCTTCCTTCTCTCGCCCTCCGCTCGATGCCATCCTTGCCTACCGCAACTCAGTCGATGCGGCGATTGTAAAGTTCCTCCAGCATCCCATCGAAGACGAGGCGGCCCGCCGCATCACCCTCGGTCTTCAGCACGAGCAGCAGCATCTGGAACTGATTGCCACCGATATTAAGCACGCGCTCTTCACGAACCCGCTTCATCCCGCCTATCTGGAAGCGCCGGCACCAACCGCCAGCGGTCTGCCGGCTCCGCCGCAGGATTGGGTCAATTTCCCCGGCGGCATCACGGAGATCGGTATTAATCCTGACGTCAGCGATCCCACTGCCTTCGCCTTCGATAATGAGACGCCGCAGCACAAGGTGTACCTGGCTCCCTATGCGCTTTCCACGCGCCTCGTAACCTGCTCCGAATACCTCGCATTCATCGAGAACGGTGGCTACACGCGCCCCGAGCTTTGGCTCTCCGAAGGCTGGACGACGTTGCGGAACGAAGGCTGGCAGGCACCTTTGTACTGGCAGCGCGATAACAATACGAAGTCCGGTTGGTCCCTCTACACGCTGCACGGCTTCATTCCGCTGGAAGACCTCTCCGAGACGCCTGTCTGTCACCTCAGCTTCTTCGAGGCCGATGCCTACGCGCGGTTTGCAGGCCAGCGCCTTCCCACGGAGTTCGAGTGGGAGCATGCAGCGGCCCAACAGCCCGTTGAGGGCAACATGCTGGAGACCGCCAACCTGCATCCCACGCCAGCCTCCGGGGCTCCCGGCCTTCAGCAGATGTTCGGCGATGTGTGGGAGTGGACGGCCAGTGGCTATACCGGTTATCCCGGCTACAAGCCGCTTCCCGGAGCGCTCGGGGAGTACAACGGGAAATTCATGTCGTCCCAGGTGATTTTGAGAGGCGGCTCCTGCGTCACGCCTGCGAGTCACATCCGCTCCAGCTACCGGAATTTCTTCTCACCTTCAACCCGCTGGCAGTTCTCCGGCCTGCGCCTGGCAAAGGACAGCTCCGGTCCAATCACGGCGTAGCAGTCGAATTAAGGTTTCTTTGCCGCCGGTCCCTGCTCAGGGTTCCACAAAGGCTGACCGGCGACCAGATGATCGACCCGCAGCGAAGGAAACAAGACACGCAATTCCTTCGCGCACTCTTCCATCCCCGGCTCCTCGGACACCTCGTGCCCAAGCAGGATCATGGCTTTATGCCGCCCTTGCGCCACGGCATCGCGGACATACTCGACCGTCTCCCACTCGCTGGCTTCACCCGCAATCAACAGCTCAACATCCGGCTGACGCAGAGCCAGCACCTGCCTTTCCAGCCCGGCCGATCCCGGCACCAGGGCGACATGGGTGATGGAAAGCGCCGGGTTTCCCTCGACCCGCATGGTCTGGGCATGCAGTTGCGCTTGAAGGGCCCGTGCGATTTCGCCCAGCGTCGTCTTCGGAATCGTCACAAAGTACTGGCCGGTCGGCCCCGTTGGATGGGGATAGTTCTCCCACCCCAGCGCCCGGTAGACTCCCATCAAAATATGGTCCGTAGCGCCCGCGTGGATCGCATCGTGCAGCCGAAACACCACTAAATGGTGCTCCTCGATGTACGCCCGCTTCTCCTTATAGACTGGGTCGTCTTTGAAGTAACTGGTGTCGTCGCGATGGTTGTAGAACGTAGGTTCATGCGTGATGATCAGGTTGTCGCCCCGCCGTACCGCCTCCCGCAGAACATCCATCGTGTCGAGGAACGTCGTTGCGATTCCCGTGACTACGGCCTCTGGATCGCCGGCTTTGACGGTATCCACCGTCGTCGCGGCAGGCACCGCGGCATAACGGTGCTGAATTTGAGCGATCGCATCGCTTGCGCGCAGAGTTTGCGCCTGCAATGCCGTAGAAATAAGCGCCAACAGCATAACCGAGATCGATCCTGAAGCAGTCCTTTTGATCAACGTGACGTCCCTCTCGCCTGAATCGGCACTTCCACCCATCGCTCGCCGATTTTACTGCACGGTGCGTTTTCATTCATTTCGGACTCTTCATCAAATCCAGCGAGGATTAAGGGAACAAATCGTCTCCTGTACGCATCAGATTCACAGCGGTGCAGGTGTGCCGTCCCAAAACTTGCAGCTTGTCAGAGGATATAAGTGTCCACACTTACCACCGCACCCACGCTGTCTCCGACTGTAAATTCCGCCGTCTTCTACGAAGCCCACACCGGGCTCACCGCCCCTCGCAAGACGCTCTCTCCCTGGCTCTTCTACGACGAGGCCGGATCGCAGCTCTTTGAGCGGATTACCCAACTCCCGGAGTACTACCTTACCCGCACCGAGCGCGCTATCTTCGCCGCGCACGCCGATGAGATCATTCAGCGCGCTGCCGACAGCGTTACCCACCCCGCGCCAGCCCTCACTCTCATCGAACTGGGCGCAGGCACCGCCACCAAGACCGGCATCTTGCTGACGGCCACCGTGCGCCGGCAGGGAGGCGTTGTATACCAGCCCGTCGATGTCTCCGAAAGTGCGCTTGCCGAGGCCTCCGAGAACATTCTGAGCAACATCCCCGGAGTCACCGTACGGTGCCAGGTGGCGGACTACACCCGCGAGCCGCTTCCGCTCGACCGCCTCCCCAATACCCGCACCCTCGCACTCTACATCGGCTCCAGCATCGGCAACTTCGCCCCCGCCGATGCGATCGAAGTCCTGGCCAACCTCCGCGCCCAGCTCCAGCCCGGAGACAGGCTGCTGCTCGGGACTGACCTCGCGCCGGGAACGCACAAGACCACCGAAGACCTGCTCAGCGCCTACAACGACGCAGCAGGAACCACGGCTGCCTTCAATCTGAACGTCCTCACCCGTCTCAACCGCGACCTCGGCGCGAACTTCAAGATCGCCAACTTCCGCCACCAGGCTTGTTGGAATCCACACGAGTCCCGCATCGAGATGCACTTGGAAGCCACACAATCCCACACAGTCACGATCCCCGGTATTTCTTCACTCCATTTTTCGCAGGGTGAAACGATTCATACTGAGAACAGTTACAAATTCACTCCGCAGGCCATCGCCGCGCTTCTCGATTCGTCCGGCTTCACCTCCACCCAGACCTGGAACGATCCGCAGGCCCTCTTCGCCGTTACCCTCGCCACCGCGGTCTGAGTCAAAACCCGTGTTTCCCCAGACTCCAACCACCCCGTTACGGTCCTATCCCTCCAGTTGGAAGGGGCCGGTTCTCCTTGTCTGCCGCAAATGCGAGCGGAAGCTCAAGCACTCGGACGGAAAGTCTCTAAAGCTCAAGAAGTCCCTTAAAAAGCTGGCGAAGGAAGATCCCAACCCAACGCTCTTCCACGTTATCTCTGTCGGCTGCATGGATCTCTGCCCGAAGGATGCCGTTACGGTCTGTACGCAGGCGCAACTCACGCAAACCCCGCCCGGCCTGACGATCGTTCGTAACGCCGAGGACATCGCGGAACTGTATCGCCAAAGCAAGCTGTAACGATCCGCAGCATAGCCGCCTTCCCGATCAGCTGCGCCGATACTCCCCACTCTTGCCGCCACTCTTTCGCAGCAGTACGACCTCTCGAATGCGGATACCCTTGTCCAGCGCCTTGGTCATGTCGTACACCGTCAGGGCTGCCACGGAGGCCGCTACCATCGCCTCCATCTCCACGCCGGTCCCTGCGACAGTCGCCGCCGTAGCCTCAATCGCAACGCCACCCTCAACGATGGTCGCCTGCACGTCCACGAAGCTCAGGGTGAGCGGATGACACATAGGAATCAGGTCCGAAGTCTTCTTCGCCGCCTGAATGCCAGCGAACCGTGCCACCTCCAGCGGATTGCCCTTCGGATTGCTTGGCAGCGCGGCCAGCACAGCATCGCTCAACTCCACAAACGCCGCCGCCACTGCCTCCCGCCGCGTCTCGGACTTCGCGCTCACATCGACCATGTGGGCCTGTCCTGCATCATCATAGTGGGACAGCCGTTGAACGCTCTCGACCGCCAGGACCTCCTCACGAACATGCGAAGAGCGGCGGAAATCGCCGAGGATTTCGGGCTCATCATCCTGAATCAACTCCGACGAAAAAATAATCTCTCGATCATCCATGCATCAAGCCTATCGCAACAAAACCGTAATCACATCCCCTGCTATAAACCGCTCCACTCCGTCCGGCAGCACCGCATAGCAGTTCGCTCGCGCATTCGCCGCGAGGTCTCCGGATCCCTGCCACCCCACGACGCGGACTTCGGGCCTGATGCGGTCGTAGGTCAGCCGAGCCGGGAGGATGCGAGTAAGCCCAGCCTTTCCTTCGGCATCCTCTGACAACGTAGCCTGGACGAACCGTGGTCCCGACAACCCACCTCCGCCCATCGCCCTGAGGAATGGCTCCACGAAGCAATGGAACGTCACCTGCGTCGAAATGGGGTTCCCTGGTAGTCCGAAGAAGTAGCACTCCGGCCCAGCGCCGCTTCCACTGGTGCGCTCCGGAAGCCGCCCGAACACGACTGGCTTGCCGGGCTGCATCTTCACGCCGGTGAAGAAGAACTCCGCTCCGTACTCCGCCAGCACCTCTTCCACGAGGTCATATTCCCCCATCGAGACGCCGCCCGAAAATACGATCAGGTTCCACATCCGACCCTGTGCGACCCGCTCCCGGACCTCCTCGCGCAGATCGCGTGCTATCTCCAACCGTCCCCCGAACCCGCCTGCCTCTTCGACCATTGCCTTCAGCGCATAGCCGTTGGAGTTGCGAATCTGACCTTCCTGCGGCTCGACACCGACGTCGACGAGTTCATCCCCCGTAGCCACGATCGCGACCTTCGGCTGCACGAAGACTTCCACATCGACATAACCGCAACTCGCGGCGAGCGCGATCTCTGCTGCTCCCATCGGCGTTCCCGCGCCAAGGACGAGGTCGCCATTCCGAGCTTCGGCTCCGCGGGGAACCACATTTTCGCCCGGTTTTAACGAGCGACCGGCGGAGAGCGTGATGCTCGTCTCCCCACGCTCCACCTGCTTAAGCTCCACGTGCTCCACCATCACTACGGCGTCGAAACCTTCTGGCACCGGGGCGCCAGTCATAATCTCGACGCAGGCCCGATCGGCGATCTCGCCACCCGGCCAGTTTTGGCCAGCGCGAACCTGACCTGCAACGTGCAGTGTTCCGGCCGATAACTCGCTTGCCCGGACGGCAAAGCCATCGCGAGTGGAACGGTTGAAGGCTGGCTGATCTCGATCCGCCCTGACCTCCTGCGCCAGCACACGGGCGCGGCTGTCGCTCAACCCGACGCGTTCGGTGGAGAGGGGTTTCAGCCCGCGAGCATGCTCCAACACAATCTTCAGCGCCGTATCGAAGTCCATTACCTGTAGCGGAGTGCTTCCCATCCCGTCCTCCTCGGCTGACTGCTCTGAAAAATGCAGCAAAAAGGCCCCGAGCGTTTCAGCCCGGGGCCTTCTCTGTTTCTACCGACTTACTTCTTCTTTGCGCCAGCCTTATAGCTCGACTTGATCTGCTCGCCGATGCCCGTCAGGATGCCCTTGACGTCCTCTGCGTGCGATCCTTCGGGAGCCAGTTCGAGGTAGGTCTGGTACGCATCCACGCAACCCGGAGGAGCAATGATCTTCTGCGTCTTCGGATCGACGGTGGCCTTCGGGATTAGCGCCTGGCCCTTGATGTAGTAGGCGTCGGGACGCTTCGGATCGGCAGCGATTGCCTTATCCGCAGCGGCTGCTGCCTCGTCCATCTTGCCGGCGTTGTAGAACGTTGCAGCTTCGTTGAAGTAGTACATTCCAGCCTGTGCCGGCAGAGTCTTGGCAGCATTGTCGTACGCATCGGACGAGGCCTTCGCATCGCCCATCTTGCCGTACGCCGTGCCCATCTGGTTGTAGGCGGTCGCGGCGGTCTCGGGGCTGGGCTTCTTCGAAGCAGCGTTCAGATCGACGCCCTTCTTGTAGGAGTTCGCCGCATCGGTGTACTTTGCAGCAATCGTAGGATCGCTCGCGGGTTTGCCGGCTGCCTTTGCAGTTTTGGCTTCCGTATCTGCTGCGCCCAACTGAGCGTCACCGAGTGTGATCCAGAGGATCGCTTCGTCTGGCTTCGCAGCAGTCGCCTGCTGCATCGCGGTGATGGCGGAGTCATACTTGCCGGCCTTGTTGTCAGCGCGGGCCTGCAGCAAGAGGTTGTTCAGATTCGCGATCTTGGAGTTTGCGGCAACTGCCTCGGAGTTTGCCTTCTTGTACTCCTCCAGCGCCTTCTTCTCCTCGGGGGTCATCTTGTCCATGTACGCCTTGCGCGTCATGTCGAAGTCGGCGGTTTTGTTGTCTCCAGCGGCGAGAGGCAGGCTTTCGATGAAGTCGAGGCTCTTGCCATCGACAAACACGATCGCTACATAGTCCCCAGGGGTGATGCCGGAGCCGGTGTAATTGCCGCTTCCGTCCAAAGGAAAGGTATAGGCGTATTTGCGGCTCTTCTCATCGGAGGAGCGATCCGTTGTCAGCTTGACATCGCCCTTGGTAACCGTCTGGCCTGCGGCGTTCTGCACGTGCCCGTGAACGCTCGCCGGTGCAGCCTGCGCCATCGCGCCCTTCGGAGAGAGCATCGCGATACCGACCAGCAACGCCGACAGTACAACCCAAGTCTTACCTTGCTTCATCTTCCACTCAAAACGCTTCATATGCCTTCTCTCTCTTCCCGGCGCCCATCGTTTCCGGCGCGGCTTGGTTCTTCAGAGTTCTGTTCGCTGCAAGCTCCGTCCAGAATCGTTGCAAGTTGCCTCTCCGATTCTAGACCGACCAACACCATTCCCTATAGATGCATAAAACACATCTCGAATCTCTCGCTTCAATCCACCTTTACCGAGCCGCATACGGGATCGGATCGACTGCCCCAGCCTCTCGGAAGGCACGCAGCCTCAGAACGCAGCTCTCGCACACCCCGCAGGCCTCCGTTTCACCGGAATAGCATGACCAACTTACATGGAACGGTGCGCCTAATTCAACTCCCAGTCGCACAATCTCGCTTTTGCGCATTGCGATCAGCGGGGTTTCGACGCGAATGTCGCCCTCTTTCGTGCCCTGTCGAATCAATGCGTTGAAGGCATCATAGTACGCCGGGCGGCAGTCGGGATAGCCTGAGCTGTCTTGCTCCACGGCCCCGATGATCACTGTTTTAGCTCCCAGAACCTCCGCCCAACTCACGGCGGCGGAAAGAAAATGTGCGTTCCGGAAGGGAACGTAGGTTACCGGAACCTCATCTCCGATCGCTTCTTCGGCCCCGGCATCCGGAACCGCGATGGAAGCATCCGTCAGTGCCGAGCCTCCAATCCGTCGGAACAGATCCATCTGCAACGCCATCAGCTCCCGCACTCCGACCTCGCGGGCGATTCCTTCGGCCGACTTTAACTCACGGGCCTCCGTCCGCTGGCCATAGCTGAAGTGCAGGGCGTACACCTCGTAGTCTCGTGCTGCCAGGGTCGTGCACACACACGAGTCCATCCCACCGGACAGGCACACCACAGCCCGCGGCTTCTTCCCTTGCTCTGTCATTTTGTTCTCGCTGCTCAATTAGACCCCTAAACCTCTAAACTTCATCTTCAGCATGGAGAGCCGGAGAGTCCAGCAGTTCATGAGCTGCGGCCTCGTCTTCGACTCGCACCTGCAGCCTCACTCGAAATGTTACCGGCATCAGGTGATTCAGATTCTCGCTCACGAGGAAAGTCTCGACACCCGCTGACTCGAGCATCCCTTTTGCCATCTGGGCCTCCACCGGATCGGGGAAGCGCGCGACCGTAACCAGTCCCTCCGGGGGAGGCGGCTCGGTGTCGCCTTCAAACGTCAGCATCTCTACTTCGCCTCATACGACAGGAGGTGGAAGGTGATCGTGCCAAAGAATAGCCGCGTCCGGATCTGTACCGGCATGTGCCGCGCGTCGTCGGTGTACCAGATCCAGATATTTCCGCGGTTCTTCACGATGCCTTCGTCCGCCGTCGGCTGAACGCGAATCGTCTGGAAGGTTCCCGCAGGAGTCTTGATCTCTTCCTTCGCTTCGACCTTCATCGCGACGGTGACCGTCCGCATGGAGTCCGCAAGGGGAAAACGGATCGGTTGGCCCAGCACCATGGGCTGGGAGGCCGCATAGAAGATCGCCGACAGGGAATCCGTGACACACGCCGGAATCGAAGCGGTCAGCGTCTTCTGGGTGCCTTTTACGATGTTCTTTTCCGTCTGATGTTGTTTTCCGGCGGCGTAGTCGAAGGTCAGATCGCTCGTCACCTTACGCCGTCCCTCGGACAACTGCTTGCTGAAGCCTGCCGAACAGCCGGTCTTGGTATCGAACGAAGACTGGAAGGTATCGATCACGGGAAAGAGCATCGTCACCGTTCCTACGGTGTCGGCAGTCGCCGTAATCTTTTGGAGATTTCCCACCTGTTCGAGGTGAAAGACGGCCGTTCCTGCCGTGAAGACGCGCCAGTCGACCGTGAAGCTCAGCGTCTGTTTCTGGGGGAAGGCATACCCGCCCGTAGGAGCCTGAAGGGTAGGAATTTCCACTGGTGCCGCGGGAAGCTTCACACCCATCCCGAGTAACTGCGCCGCGATCGGCGTTGCAGCATTGGCAGCCAGCAGGACCAGGGAGGTAACAAGAAATGCAGTCTTACGCTTCAGCAAAAGGAATCACTCGCATCCTGCTTGAATTTTTCGTACTTGAATCTCCGCAGTGGATCGGCAGTAGGTCGGTAGATCACTAGATCGTTCAAGTGCGTCGTTCGAAGGTTTCTCTGATTGACTCGTCGTTCCAGCCATCCAACGGAGCGCCGGGTAGCCAAGCTCTAATCCTAATCCCAAAATGCGAACCCATGCCGTCTCTGGCTTAACTTCGCAGTAACCCTCGCTGCATCAGTATCAGCTTCACCGCCAGTGCTGCATAGATCGAAACCGCTCCCATACTCGCCTGGTACTCCTTGTGATGCAGATACAGCTTCGACGAGAAGCTTCCCGCTTCGTCATCGGTGCGGGTGGCCGTCAACCGAGGCAGCAGTCGCGGAACCTGGGCCGCATAGGCGTCGAAACCGGAAAACTTCTCCCGCAGAAAAGCCTCTTCTCCGCGAATGGTAGGCCAGTAGATCGCCGCGAAGAGCACCGCCAGCAGCACCAGGATCACCCAGCTTGCCGCCGCTCCCGCGAATCCGAACGCGATCATCATGCTGCCTAGATACAGTGGATTCCGCGTATGAGCATACGGTCCGGTGCGCGTAAGTTCAGCATTTTTGCGAACATACCCCGCCGCATACCCGCGCAGCCAGACCCCTGGCACGACTACCAGCAGGCTCAACAGCATCGTCAGCCAGGAAGGCCGCGCCAGCCAGAGAAACACCCCGGCAAAGACAAATCCCAGTGGCACCCGGATTCTTCGTGCAATCTTCTGCCACCCCGTCCGTTCACTCAAAACCACACCTCAAACCTTGAAACGACCTATCCAGTCTCTCAGAACTGCTCTCGGAAGCTAAATTATCGCCATGTCGATCCGTTACTTCCCCAGAATCTCAAGCGCCGTCTCTGCGACCTGGTCCACGCTGATCCGCAACAGACCCGCCTCGGGTGCGGACCTTCTGGCATGATCCGTGACGCTCGAAGCATCCCGCAACACTCGTCCAGGAAATACTGTTCCCGCTCCATAGGGGCCGGTTCGAGTGGGATCCGTTGGGCCGTAGATTCCAACCAGGGGGCGTTCCAACGCAGCCGCAAGATGCAGCGGCCCCGTGTCTCCCGCGATGGCCAGGCTGGCCCGTCGCCACAACGCGATCATCTCAGGAATCGAGCAGGGGATCGCCCTCGCCGCGCCATTGCTCGCTTTCACCACCGCCGCAGCCGTCCCATCGCCGGGCGAAGCTGCGTTGATCAGCACTTGGTAGCCGGCCTTTCCTAGAGCAGCTGCCACCGCACCGTACCGCTCCCTTGGCCACTCCTTGGCACCCCAGCCAGCAGTGGGAGCCATCACCACAAAAGGCTTCTCGTCCGAAACGACTTCATCGCACCACGCCTCGGCGGCGGCATCGACCGGAATCGTGACGCGTCCCGGGCGCAACTCCGTCTTCACCGCCGCTCCCAACAACTCACACCCCTGCTCCACGACATGGGTGCTGGCAATCGGCACGCGCTCGTCGTAGAACAGCCGGGCGACGGTCTCCCGCGGCTCCTGCCGACCCACAAAGTGAGCTGCAGATGCCATCCTCCCGACCACGGCAGACCGGATCAAACCCTGCATATCCACGGCGACGTCGAAGTGACCGGTGCGTAATCCGCTCCGCAACTTCAAGACACTCGTTGCCGTGGCCCGCGAAAACGGACTCTTCTTCCACTCCCGCGTCTCGACTGGAAGCCACCCATCGACGAGCGGCATCCGCAGATCGTGGCGGTTCGTTCCCACAAAAGGCTGATTAAACGTCTCCGCAGCCAACAAAGGACTCCATCGAGGCTCAATCGCCCACCGGATGCCCCAATCCGGCCTCAGCTCCCGCAACGCCGCCACCGCTGGCATGGCATGCAGTACGTCCCCCATCGCTCCCACCCGCACAATCAACACTCGTAAAGGCGGCCCGCCATCTGAACCCACAAAACCCTGGTCGCCCAATCAAATCCTCCCTGAACCCAATTCCCAATTCCCAAGTCTATCGATCTACGGTCTGCCGGCTGGCTTTGCCCCGCCTCCTCCGCTCCATCACCCTCACCCTCTTGATCATGCCATCCATCGCCTCTTTCTCGTCCAGCAGTTCCAACTCCAGCCTCGCTACTATTACCGGTCCGATTGTCTCCAGCGACTTCAGCATCGTGGCAGAGAGCTTTACCGCGTCCTTCTCGGTGGTCACAAATCCGTCCGCACCGACACGCCGCGCAGCCTCAAGCAGTCGCGTTACATCGGCCTCGCCATAGCTGTAGTGGTCGGCGAAGAAGATCTTCTCTGCACCTTCGATCCCTTTTGCCTGCAGCATTTGGATGTAGCCGTCGGGGCGTGCGATTCCGCAAAAGACGACCGGACGTTGCGGCAGGTCCATCCCAAGCCACAGCCGGCGGCGCACCACCCAGAGCAGCGGAGTCCGCGCTCCCCGCCGTACCTTTGTGACGAATTTCTCCGTCCATTCCAGCTCTTCTTCGCGCAGGACAATCACGTCTGCATCCCGCAGCGCGCCCAGCGACTCGCGCAAATTTCCCGCCGGCAGCAGGGCATCTTCGGTGTCCTCCCTCGTGAGCAGGACTACATCCACGTCCCGGCCCAGCCCCCAGTGCTGAAAGCCGTCATCGAGCACATGCACCGCAATGCGATCGTTCGCGGGCTCCTGCTCGGCCAGCAAACCCGCCTCATATCGATCCTGCCCAACGAACACCGGCGCGCCCGACCGCCTCGCCAGCAGCATCGGCTCATCGCCATACCAGCCCGCGTCTCCCGCTGGATTCACGCGTTCCACCGCCTCCGACCGCCGTCCATATCCCCGCGTCAGAACCCGAACCGCGTAGCCGCGCTTGGTCAGTAGCCGAGCGAGCAGCAGCACCACCGGCGTCTTTCCCGCGCCTCCTGCCGAGCAGCTTCCCACGCTGATGACCGGTCCCTTCAACCATCGCCGCCGCGCCAGCCCCCAACCTGCCAGCCACCGCCGCGCTCCCGTCACCGCCCCATACACCGGAACCAGCGGCCAAAGCCACGGGCGCCTTACGCCGCGTCGTCCGGCCTCTTCCTCATCACGCACGTCTCACCCCCACCAGCCTCATCCCCACCAGCTCCATCAAAGCCGACACCGTCCTGCCGGTGGCCCCGGCCTGCGCTTCAAACACTGCCTTGCCGCGCTGACCCATTGACTCCGCGGACGCTCGGTCTGTCATCAACTCCACCAGCGCCTCTCCCAGAGCGTCACGCTCCACAATCCGTATCGCCCCCGCGTCCTTCATTGCTCCCACAATCTCCTTGAAGTTCTGATACGAAGGACCCATCACGACCGGCACTCCAAACTGCGCAGGCTCGAGAGGATTATGCCCCCCCTTCGCGACGACACTCCCACCAACAAACGCAACCGAACCCAACGAGTACATCGAAGCCAGGTCGCCGATCGTATCCAGCAGCACGATAGTTCCCGATCCGCTCAACTCCGGGTTCACGCTGCTCTCCTGCTTCAGCACGGTGCTGCAGAGAAGACACGGAGACCCGCTCTTCTGAATCAGAGCCAGGACGTCCTCAAAGCGATCGGTGTGTCGGGGTGCAATCAGCAGTATCGCATCCGGAACTGTTTTGAGCACGGTAGGCCACGCTGCAAGCAGCACCTCTTCTTCTCCCGCGAGAGTGCTACCCGCCACAACCAAGGGTGAGTTTCCCAACAGCGACTTGATCCGGCGCGTCATCTCCGTCATCTGGACTGCACGCACGTCGAACTTCAGGTTTCCCGTCATTCGGACGCGCTCGCTCTCAACACCCATCCGCCGCAGCCGGCCCGCCGTCTCCTCGCTCTGGGCCAGAAAGACCCTTACCTCCCGCAGCAGGGGACCCCAAACCCGCCGCAGCTTCATATAGCGCGGGAAGGACCGATCCGAAACCCGGGCGTTCACTACAGCCAACGGGATCCCAGCTTTTCTGCACTCTCGAATCACATTCGGCCAAAGCTCGCTCTCCATCGTCACTACCAGCTTCGGTCGGAGTGCCTGCAGATACCGTCGCACCAGAATCCCCAGATCCAGCGGCATATAAAACACCGCGCAGCCAGTAAACCGCCGCCGCGCCAGCTCCTGTCCCGCCTGCGTGGTGGTCGAAACCGTGACTGCGAGTCCCGCCTCCCGAAGCTCCCCCACCAATGCCGTGGCCGCCAATACCTCTCCGACGCTCACCGCATGGATCCAAACCAGCGCTCTGCCCTCTTGCGCGACTGAATCACCGGCGGCCTGGACCTCCGCGGGAACCTGTCCCAGTCGCCCCGCCAATCCTGCGCGGTAGCGCCCGCTGGTCATCATCCGCGCCAGCCAGTAGGGAGCCCCGACCACCATCACCATCACCAGCAGCAAACTGTAGAACGCAATCAAATCGATACCGCCCGACCCAAGCTCATCCCGGCCCTCGCTACCCTACTGCCGTTTACCATCGTCATATCGTGGATGATAATCAACGCTGCATGAATCCGTATCGTCAGACCCCCATCGCTCGCCCGGCATCCCACGTAAAAGTCGGGCTTGCCCTTGCCTGCGCCCTGCTGGTTCTCTCCCTAAACCCCGCAGCCCGCGCAGCCGACAAGAAAGCCCCACCCTTCAAGCCCGCCACTGAATATCCCGCGAACGACACTCACGCGGCCGAGCACGTCACCATCGCTATCGATCCCTGCGACAGCCAGAAGGACTGCGAATTCTTCCGCCTCCCCTACGTCAACCACTCCCTGATCCCCATCCGCATCATCATCACCAACGACGGCGACTCCGCGCTCATGATGGATGACGCCCGTTTCCAGTTCATCTCCGCCAATAACGACAAGATTCCCGCCGCTGATCTCGAAGAGATCAACCGCCGCATGTTTACCTTCAAGAGCACCCAAGGGACCAAGATTCCCCTCATTCCTCTGACCATCCACCACCCGCCGGTGGACAAGAAGATCACCGACGACGACCGCGACTTCGGTTTTCCGTCCACGACTGTAAAACCGCACACGACCTTGGCCGGCTATCTCTTCTACGACATCAAGAACCTCGAAGACCCCGCTCTCCCCCATAGCGAGATCTACATCAAGATGCTCCAGATCGAACCGGATAAGTCCGGCAACAAGCATCAACTTTTTGCCTTCACTATTCCTCTGGATAAGTGGCTCGCCGCCAGGCCGAAACCCGAAAAACACTAAAGCGAGTTCCCCATCGCTATAAAGTCGTTCCTTTACGCGAATACGCGAAGCGTCCAAGACCCCACGAAGGTCCTGCTGAAGGCCCCGTGGTGCCTGCCCGGCGTCAGGGCGCTGTTTGTATTTACCTAGCTTCATCTGCCCAGCAGGTGAATGGCAACTGCACACGCTCTCTGCAACACATCGCGCCGCAAATCCAATACCCTAACCAAAGCATGCTTACCATTCGTCCAGCCACGCCTTCAGACGTCCCCCAGATCCTCACCTATATCCGCGAACTGGCCCTCTACGAGCGAGAGCCGGACGCAGTCCTCGCCACCGAAGCCGACCTGCTCCGCGATGGCTTTGGTCCGACTCCCCGCTTCACCGCCGTCATTGCCGAGTTCGAAGGCCAGCCTGCCGGCTTCGCGCTCTACTTCACCAGCTACTCCACCTGGCTGGGTCACCACGGCATCCGCCTCGAAGACCTCTACGTCACTCCCGCCCGACGAGGGCAGGGAATCGGGAAAGCGTTGCTCGCCCATCTCGCTCGCGTGGCCATCGAGCAGGGCTGCCCCCGCCTGGAGTGGGACGTCCTCACCTGGAACGCCCCGGCCATCGCCGTTTACGAAGCCATCGGTGCCACCACCCAGGAAGAATGGCGCATCATGCGGCTCAGCGGAGAAGTTCTGACAAGACTTGCCTCCACCGTCACGCTTAGCGAGCGGACCGCAACGTCACCAATTCCGCGACCGCAAGGATGAACGCGTAGGTCGCGAAAAGAAAGCCGGCGTACCTCCCGACTGAGGCTTCCGGCATCCCTGGCAGAAATGTCCTGAAGTAATACATCGCCAGCCCTTCCCCAAACAACCCTGGCAACGCCAATAGCAGCATCGCAGTGGACCAATTCTGTCCCGGAATCGCTCTCCAGCGTAGGAGAGTCGCACAGATCCACGCCGATAAGACGGGCACCAGAAAGAAATTCACCCAATACCTTATGCCCATCGATCCAAAGATCAGATTTCCGCGAAATCGGTAGTAGATGGTTCCGGCGGCCCAGAAAACAACTCCCAGCAAGGGAAGAATGACGATGTCTCGTGCCTTCACGCGGCGCTCCTTGAAGAAAGAGAGTAGGGGTACATAAACTGTACCGGTCGGTACACAAGTACATGTACCACATGGTACATCGCGGAGGCAAGGATGAAATCTGGAACCAAATCGAAGCCTGAGGATCTGCAAAAGCCGGCTAATCGTGGAGAATTAGTGGGGCGCTGCCTCGCCGCCTTCATCGGGGCGGGAACCCTCGATCTCAGCCTCGACCAGCTGTCGGGTGTCGTCGGAGTCAGCAAACGTATGCTGGTCCACTACTTCGGAGACCGGGAGAACCTCGAGGAGCAGGCGATGTCGCTGCTCGAAAAAGGGCTTAGGGCACAATTTTCCTCCGGCTCGCTACCCGCTGGGCTGACGCCCATGGCTGCGGTCATGGCTCTCTGGGAGCAAACCACCGCACCGAAGTCCCGTGGCGTCCTGCTTCTCACTATGGATCTCTGCCGTCGTGCCTGGAACGGCTCGGAGAGAGCCAGGAGCTTCTACGACGAGCAGCAGCGTCTCTGGACAGATCTCCTGCTCAACTTCCTTCCCAGCGCGGAAGCGGCGAACGATTTCCTTCAGATCTTTCAGGGGGCCGCCCTGGTCTATCTCGTAACTGGCGAATCAAATCCTGGTAGATCGGCACTGCAGAGGTGGGTCAGTCGACAAGCGAAATGACTTTCCCATTCCGCTATAGAACAATTCCAATCAGTTCCGCCAAGTGTAATGATTCTGCGCCTGCTGCGTCAGCACTCTCGAACGTTACATAAGACGTTCCAAGGAGAAGACCATGCAAACCAAGACGACCTGCCCCTGCACCCCTATCTGTCCCTGCGGTCCGGCATGCAGTTGTGAGAACTGCAATCACCCCGGCTGCAACTAGAGCATCGTTCGGACATCCAACAAGGGCAGGAGCGAAGCTCCTGCCCGCACCGCTCACCGTCGCATGACAGAAAACACTCTCAACTCGCTCCTCGCACTCCGCCGCCAGTTCCTCGGCTTCGTGCAGCGACGCGTCCAGGATCCAGCCACGGCGGAAGATATTCTCCAGACTGCCTTCCTGCGGAGCCTCGATTCTGGCGATCAACTGCGGGAGCAGGATTCCGCAGTTGCATGGTTCTACCGCGTCCTGCGCAACGCGATCATCGACCACTACCGCCGCCACGCCAGCGAAGGCGCAGCGCTCGAACGCTGGGTGCAGGAACTCGAAACCGAGGTCACCCCCGACCCGCTCCTCGAAGACACCACCTGCCTGTGCATCGCCGGGGCTCTCGACACCATGACTTCCGCATATGCCACCCTGCTTCGCGAAGTGGACCTCGGCGAAACCGCCCTCTCGACCTATGCCGCGAAGCATGGCATCACGCCCGGCAACGCCGCTGTTCGAGCTCACCGCGCCCGGACCGCGCTGCGCAAGCAACTGCTCCGCTGCTGCGGCACCTGCGCGACCCACGGGTGTCTCGACTGCACCTGCACCGCGACCGCCGCGCTCAAGAAGCAGGTTGCGATGCCATCCGTTACGGCTTCGGGAGCAAAATAAACTTTTGGCGCTTTGCAGGAATGAAAGCCTTCGTTGCCCGACTGTACTCCGGCCCCGCTGTGGGAGTGGCCCAGGTCGACGTCCCCCGGTAGAGGGGGTGCGTGGCCCCGCAGCTATAATGAAGACCGGGGGCAACGCCCAATTCAACCTGCACCCGCCTGCGTCCTCGCAGCGCGATTCCATGCATGGAGAACGGTATTGTTGCATCCCCGATGAATACGGAAGCGCCTTGGATTTATAGACTTAGCTGGTCCTATTGTGAAGCCCTGAACAAGAAAGCGGAGCAAGAAGATATATGGCAGCGAAGAAAATCAGAGTGATCGGCGGAGGTCTCGCCGGACCCGAAGCCGCCCTCCAGGCCGCCTCCTTCGGCTGCCAGGTTGATCTCTACGAGATGCGTCCGATCCGCTCGACCGAGGCCCACCAGACCTCCGACTTCGCCGAACTGGTTTGCTCCAACTCGCTCAAGTCCGAGTCTGAAAACTCCGCCCCCTGGCTGCTGAAGCAGGAGATGCGCCGGGCCAATTCTTTTCTCCTTCAGGATGCGGACGCCACGGCTGTCCCGGCCGGCCACGCACTCGCCGTAGACCGCGAACTTTTTTCCGCCCGCGTAGCCGCCCGCATCGCAGCCGAGCCCCGCATCACCGTCCACCGCGAAGAGGTCACGACCCTCGACGAGAACGATCCCGAGACCCTCACCATTCTGGCCAGCGGCCCGCTTACCAGCCCGGCTCTTACTGCAGAACTACAGCGCCTCACCGGGGCCGACCACCTCGCCTTCTACGACTCCATCTCTCCCATCGTCGACGCCACCACCATCGATATGGAGAAGGTCTACTTCGCCGCCCGCTGGGATAAAGGCACCGCCGACTACATCAACTGCCCCTTCACCAAGGAGGAGTATGAGACCTTCCTCGACGCCCTCGTCACTGCCGAGAACATCGAAGCCAAGGACTGGGAGAAGTTTCCCGTTGACGGCACCGCCGACAATCTCCAGTACTTCGAGGGCTGCCTCCCGATCGAAGAGACCGCCCGCCGCGGCCGCGACACGCTCCGCTTCGGCCCGATGAAGCCCGCCGGGCTGACCGACCCCAAGACAGGCCGCTGGCCGTATGCCTGCGTCCAGCTTCGCCAGGAGAACCTGCGCGCCGACTCCTACAACCTCGTCGGCTTCCAGAACCACCTGAAGTACGGGGAACAGGCTCGCGTCCTGCGGCTCATCCCCGGCCTGGAGAACGCCAAGTTCCTCCGCTATGGCCAGATCCATCGCAACACGTACATCCACGCTCCGTCGCTGCTCACCGATACGCTGCAGCTGAAGCAGCACCCAAACATCCTGATTGCAGGCCAACTCTCCGGCGTTGAAGGCTACACGGAATCCATCGCCTCCGGCCTGCTCGCGGGACGCTACGCTGCGGCCCTCGCAAACGGTCAGCAGCCTACCCCCGCTCCCCGCATCAGCGCCAACGGCAGCCTCACCCACTACATCACGCATGCCGCCGACGGGCCGAAGGGGACGAAGAAGTTTACCCCAGCCAACATCACCTTCGACCTCCTCCCACTCCTCGAAGAAGAACTACGCAAAAAGATCCGCGACAAAAAAGAGCGCCACAAAATCCAATGCGACCGCGCTCTGGTCGCATGGAGTGAGTGGCTCTCTGCTTCACAGTCTTCTGGTAGCCCGCAGCTAGGGAAGCTCTGAATCTGAACAAGTCACCGTTTTGAAAGGGCGGGACTTCAGTCCCGCCGCAACTCCAAGCACCGCCATGCGGCTTGAGCCGCCGAGGGAATGCCAAACACTTGTTCAGAGCTTCTCTAGGTGGAACTCTTACTCATCTGCGTCTTGATTAATCCTACGATTGCCATCACAATGGCTCCTCCTACACCGCCGCCAGCCACACTTCCCAGGATCGACGAAATATCCATTCCCCCTGTAGAGGCCGCCGATGTGGCCGCCGCAGCTCCACCGCCCGACAACAACATACTCAACAGTTGTCCGCCGCCAACTCCCCCGACGACACCCGCAATCGTGTTACCGACAGGCCCGAGGTCGAACTTTTTCAAGACCGCGCCCGCAATATTCCCGCCAACTCCGCCAGCAATCAAGTCCGTCACGATGCCCATTGCATTCATAGCGTTTCCTCAATTTTTTAGATTCGGAATGTATCCCGGGCCCGTTGAAGCACACATCCTCCACTGTTGCCTTGAAGATCAGCGCAACAACGAAGACACCCATTTACCCACTAATCGGGACAGAACGCAACACTTATCTGGGATTGTTTACAGATAAACGGCCCTCAGGTAAGCCATAACTGGCAGTAACCTGCGCTAGAGCAATTTGCTGTGGGTGCATAGGGAGACTTCGAATCGATGGCCGTTTTTCACGAGGAAAAACGGCACTCATCAACATTTTCCGCTCCACGGCAACAGGAAAATTGCTCTAATATTTCCCGTGCTTCCTAAGCAGTCTTCTTTTTATTCCGAGCCTTGATCTTGAACCAGATCGGGCTTCCAATAAACCCGAAGTGCTCCCGAATCTGGTTCCCCAGGAAGCGCTCGAACGAGAAGTGCATCTTCACATCCTTATCCGTGAACAGTACAAACGTCGGCGGAGCCACCGCAGCCTGCGTCATGTAGTAAATCCGGACGCGCTTGTTCATCGGCACGGACGCCTTCTGGAAGTCGACCTTCTCTAGGAACTTGTTCATCTGGCCGGTCGTAACGCGCTTTCTGCGCTCGCGTGACACCAGCTCGACCTTCTTGAAGACCGACTCGATGTTCTTGCCGTCCACTGCGGAAATAAACAGTAGGGGAGCGTACTCGAGGTACTTCAGCTTGTCCCGCACATCCTGCTCATATTGCTTCTGGTCCGCGGGAGGCTTGCCGTCGAAGAGCCGCATTCCATCCGGCCCTACCTTCGTCATCAGGTCCCACTTGTTGACGATGATGATCACCGAGCGGCCACTCTCATGTGCGTAGCCGCCGATGTTCGCATCCAGCGCGGCAATGCCTTCGCCCGCATCGATGATCAGCAGCGACACATCGGCCGCTTCGAGATGTTTGCGAGCCATAATGACGGACAACTTCTCCGCCATCAGCTTGGTCTTGCCCTTGCGTCGAATGCCGGCCGTATCGACGAAGCGGAAGCTATGTCCACCGCGCTCTACCACTTCGTCCACAGCATCGCGTGTGGTTCCGGCGATAGGCGACACGATCGCCCGCTCCTTACCGGTCAGCGCGTTGAGCAGCGTGCTCTTACCGACGTTCGGCCGTCCGATGATAGCGACCTTGGTTTCCTTCTGGACGTGTTCCCCGTGCGACCGCAGTCTGCGCTCCGGTCCATTCGGGACTGCGGAAATCGTTACCGGAATCTCGGATGCGATCGGAGCAAAGTCCGGTCCATCTTCATCTTCTTCGGCTTCGTTCTCCGCAGTCAGCATTACCGCATCGACCTCTGGCTGATCGCCGAACTCGGTCGCCTCCGGTAGCACCTCGAAGACCTCGTCCAGCAAGTCGCCGATGCCGACGCCGTGCTCGGCAGAGATCGGCAGCACGTTCCGGAATCCGAGGCGGCGGAAGTTCTCCGCAGCCGAGTTCATCGACTCGGCGTCCATCTTGTTCACGGCCAGAAAGACGGGCTTGCCGCCACGCAGCAACAGCCGTGCCAACTCCAGGTCCGGCGATGCGAGTTCGGTGCGACCGTCCACGACCATCACGATGGCGTCCGCCTCTTCCAGGCCAACCTTCGCCTGGCGGAAGATCTCGCTGGGAATCAGGGCTTCATCATCCGGCACCACGCCGCCGGTATCGACGATGCGTGCATCCCGCCCCATCCATTCGATCTCGCCGTAGATACGGTCGCGCGTAATGCCCGGCTCGTCCCCGACGATCGACCGCCGCGATCCCGTAAGCCGATTAAACAGCGTGCTCTTCCCGACGTTGGGGCGGCCACAGATTGCGATCAGCGGCAGATTGCGCGCGTCGATGCTCTCCGTCTCGACAGCCATCTGCGAGGCGAGAAACTCAATCTCACGCCAGTCCTCTTCGCGCCCGTCCATATTGGAGGAGCGAGGCGTCTGCCGGCCCACAATTCCGTCCGCAGGCCGAGCTTCCGGAGTCTTACCCGGCTTTGTCGCGCCAGCCCGCTTCACCGGCTTCTTCCCCTTCGCTGAACCGCTGACAGCACCTTCGCCACGAATCGTCTTACGCTTCTCCCGGTCCGGAGACTGCTTGGTCACCCGCGCGGCCTTGTCCACCTCAGCGCGCTTGGTCGAGAGAATCTTCCGCTTGCGCGGGTCTACCGCTCCGGTCGTCGGAGTGCTCTTGGGCGCACGGCCCTTCTTCGGCCGCGTCGCCGCCTGCCGGTGCTTCTTGCCTAATCTCTTCTTATCGTCTCTTTGCGCCATAGTCGTGCCTTCTTCCGGCACCGCAGCGCCTTAACCATTATAAGGACGCAAGCAACGGTACAGGCGCACACGGAGAACACTTCCTGAGGTGGTATCCAGCCAAAAGTAAGATAAAGTTTGGGGATGCCAGTCGTCTTCCGTCTTCGCGGGTTCACTTTTTTCTTCTACTCGAACGAAGGAACGCCGCGAGAACCAGTCCACATTCACGTCGAGAAGGGCGATTCGGAAGCCAAATTCTGGCTGAAACCCGAGATTCGTGTCGCTTACAATGATGGTTACGACGCGCGCACGCTGCGCGAGATGTTGGAAATAGTAGAAGCCAACAAAGACCGAATCGAAAGGGCATGGAATGAATTCTTCCGTTAAGGCGATGCGAGTCCACTTCGATTCCGACAGCATGTGGGTGGACCTTAGTGACGGGCGCATCCTTGCCGTCCCGCTGGCATGGTTTCCCCGGCTGCTCCACAGCACTCCAGAGCAGCGTGAGCAGGTTCGGATCAGCAGCCGCGGTTTGCACTGGGAGGCCCTGGACGAGGATGTCTCGATCGCAGGCCTGCTGGCCGGTCAGGGCGACCAGACCAGCAGCCACAAGACCTTTGCGGCCTAAACAGCGGCCAAGATGTATGACGAGCTAGCCGACCTCAAGCCCGCCCGTTAGCGCTGTACCCCTCGCCGGTTACATAGCTCGACTCCTGCGAAGCCAGCAGCACATACAGCGGAGACAGTTCCACCGGCTGCCCACCACTCACCTGCAGCGGAGTCCAGATCGGCCCCGGAGCAACGCAGTTCACCCGAATCCCATCCGCCGCCACCTGCCGCGCCAAAGCCCTCGTAAACGCCAGAATCGCCGCCTATCCACGAGCAGTCACACGCCCGCAAAATCCGTCCGGCAGAATCGAAGGAAACGCGAATATCATGGACACAGCATCTGTGTCCTCTCCCATCCAAATCGCCGCCGCACCGCCGGAGCAGCACCCTACCGGGCACCTGCCCACGCTCCACGAATTTTTCTCCAAGGGTGGGATCCTGTCCCGCTCGTCTTTATCGTTCGAGTACCGTCCCGGCCAGTTTGAGATGTCAAAAGCGGTCGAAAAAGCCTTCGAAGACAAGCGCCACCTGGTGGTGGAAGCGGGGACGGGAACAGGGAAGACCCTGGCCTACCTGCTGCCGGCTCTCCGCCTGGCCCGGGAACGCCAGCAGCGCGTCATCATCTCCACCGGCACTAAAAATCTGCAGGAGCAGCTTTACTTCAAAGACATTCCCTTCCTGGAGTCCGTCCTATCGGAGTCCGGTCCGCTGAAGGTCTGCTACATGAAGGGCCGGGGCAACTACCTCTGCAAGCACAAGCTTTACGCGCTGCGAAACAATCCGATCCTCAATGGATTGGAAGAGATCGACCAGCTCCATCACATCGTGGCCTGGGAGAAGACCACCGAAACCGGCGACCGCGCCGAGATCAACACCCTGCCCGAGACCTCCGCCTTATGGGCCAAGCTCGACGCCCGCACCGAAGCCTGCCTCGGCCAGACCTGCCCCGACTGGGAGAACTGTTTCATTACCTCCATGCGCCGCAAAGCGCTGGAGTCCGACATCATCATCGTCAATCACCATCTCTTCTTCGCCGATCTCTCCATCAAGCAGCAGGCCGCCAACGCCCCCGACGCCGGTATCCTGCCCGAGGCCGGAGCCGTGATCTTCGACGAGGCGCATGAGCTGGAAGACGTTGCCTCCAACTACTTCGGTATAGGGCTCTCCACGCAGCGCATCGACGAACTCAACCGCGACATCGAGTCGATGCTCAAGGCCAAGGACGCATACTCCAGTGCTATCGTCAACGCGTGTACGACGTTGAAGGAGCGCTCCCGCCTCTTCTTCTCGGCGTTGCCCGGGGAAGACCCCTTCGCACCTCCCACTCCGGGCCGCATGCCCTTCGACCAGCGCGAGTCGTTTCTCGAAGAGAGCGGGGACACCTACACCGGAGCCCTGAACGCTCTCACCCGGCTGGAAGGCGAACTCGAGTCGCTCCGTAACGTCGAGGAGGCCACCGGGCTCCGCAAGCGTACCGCCGACATCAAGCACCATCTCAAATTCCTGCTCGAAGTCGACGATCCAAACACCGTCTTCTGGATCGAGCGTCGCGCCTCCGGAGGCGTCCGCAACCTGGCCCGCGCTGCCACGTCTTTTCATACGCACCTGCAAGCCACGCCCATTGACGTCTCGGAACTGCTCTCCACCACCCTCTTCGACCAGTACGCCAGCGTGATCCTCACTTCTGCGACCCTGACCGTAGCCTCCGGCACTTCTGCCGATAAGTCCGGCTTTGAACACATCCGCAAGCGTCTCGGACTGAATCTGGGCACACGAGAGCTCATTGTTCCGAGCCACTTCGACTACGGCAAGCAGGCTCTCCTCTATCTACCGCCCAACATGCCCGACCCGCGCGAGCCGGACTTCCAGCGCAAAGCCATCGAACGCATCCGCCGCGTCCTGGAGATCACCCAGGGCCGGGCTTTCTGCCTCTTCACCAGCTATAAACAGATGCGCGAGGTCCACGACCGTCTGCTCGCAGAGCTGCCATACACGCTGCTCCTACACGGGACAGCGCCTCGACACGTCCTGCTCCAACAGTTTCGGGATACCCCGAACGCGGTGCTCTTCGGCACCTCCAGCTTCTGGCAGGGAGTCGATGTGCAGGGCGAACAGCTCTCCTGCGTCATCATCGATCGCCTGCCCTTCGCCGTCCCTTCAGACCCGATCGTCAAGGCCCGCATGGACGCCATCGAGACCCTCGGTGGAAAACCCTTCTTCGACTACCAGGTCCCGAATGCAGTTATCACCCTGAAGCAGGGCTTCGGCCGCCTCATCCGCGGCCTCTCCGACCGCGGCGTCCTCATGCTGCTCGACCCCCGCATTCAGCGCCAGCGCTACGGCAAGATCTTCCTCGATTCGCTCCCACCCTACCGCCTCACCCACGACATTACTGATGTCGAGCAATTCTTCAACCCAGCTCCGGCAGGGAAGCCAGCGGAGTAGCTTTTCGGTAGGCGTAAACGTGTTCCTCCGCAACCTCGCTTGTGAGGGGGGAAGATTGAGATTATTGATGGGTGGCGAGAGCAGGAGACCGCTACTAGGCAGTATCGCCCTATGCCGACGTTATATCTTCGCCGGTTCCATTGAATTCAAAGGGTATTCGGAAGGGCACACCTTCAGGTGTGCCGAAAGAAGCTTCCCTCCACCCATTGTTTCTTTTGTCGTTTGCCTATGGCAAGCCGACAAAAGAAACAACTCAAAATACGTAGCGTTTGGCACACCTGAAGGTGTGCCCTTCCAAGGGCTATAGGTCGAAACCGCTCTAGCCGAGGCGCTTCTTCAGCAACTCCCGCGCAATGGCGTCGAGCACTCCGTTGAGGAAGTGGATAGACTCCGGGGCGGCGTAGCGGCGGGCTACTTCAAGGCTCTCGTTGATGACGATGGGGCCGGGGGTCTTGGGGTATTCGAGCATCTCGGCGATGGCAGCGCGGAGGAGGTTGCGATCGACTACCGGCATGCGCTCGATACGCCAGTTCTGGGAGTGGGCTTCGATGATGGCGTCGATTTCGACCTGACGGGTGGTGGCGACGCGGTAGAGGTCTTCGGCGAAGCCCCGTGTTTCTTCGTCCACGTCGTCGCGGGAGTTCCAGAAGAGGCGCCGCACCTCCGCGGGGGTCTGTTTGCCCAGGTCTCCCTGGAAGAGCATCTGCATGGTGAGTTCGCGTGACTTGCGGCGGGTGCCCATTCTTTATTTTCCGGCTTTCTGTTCGAGCTTGCGTTGGATGGAGACCATCTCGATGGCCGCGATGGCGGCTTCGAAGCCCTTGTTTCCGGCCTTGAGGCCGGCGCGGTCGAGGGCCTGTTCGAGGGTCTCGCAGGTAAGTACGCCAAAGGCGTGGGGGGTGCCGGTGTCCTGCTGCGACTGGCCGATGCCGCGGGCCACTTCGTTGTAGATAGCCTCGTAATGTGCGGTTTCGCCGCGCAGGAGGCAGCCGAGGGTGATGATCGCGTCGTACTTCTTCGTCCCGGGCGTCTTCTCGGACTTCATTTCAGCCAGCGAACGGGCGGCGGAGGGAACCTCCCATGCACCGGGGACACGGACGATGTCGACGTCCTGCTTGGCGGTACCGCTGCGGTGGAGAGCGTCCAGCGAGCCTTGTAGCAGGCGGTCGGTGATGACCGTGTTCCAGCGGGTGGTGACGATGGCGAAGCGCATGCCGACGGCGGAGAGGTCGCCCTCGATAGCGCCGGGGGTATTGTGGAACGGGTTCTCAGACTGCCAGAAGCCGACGGTAAGGGTGTCGTCCAACCTGACCGTGAAGAGGCGAGAGTTCCAGTGGGTGAGTTCCGGGGTGGAGAGCAGGATTGCGATCTCTTCCGCGCGGTTGGTGGTCAGGAGCCACTGGTGGATGGCGGCGTGGACGTGATCGAGCTGGGTGGTCTCGATGAGGAGTTCGGGTACGGCGGGTGGTCGGCCGGTGACGAGTTCAAGGTTGCCGACGGGGGCGAGGAACGCTGCGCCCTGCCCGTCGGGATCCTGCCAGCCCTTGCCCGGCTCGAGGCCGAGAGAAAGGAGGAGAGAGGAGAGTTGGGCGAAGACCTCAGCAGAGGCAATGGGGCGGACGAGTGTGATTCCCTTGATCATGTTTTTCGGGTGGTGCGTTTCGCAGAGGTGCAGGTTCGATTGTATCGTCTGGAGTGACCGGAATGGTCGCGGATGTCGAACGAAGCACCGCTAATACAGCACCAAGCAAGGATTTGAAGGAGAGAAACCGGATGGCTTACGAGACGTTGTTCTATGAGGTGCGCGAACAGATGGCCCTGGTGACTTTGAACCGGCCCAAGGTGCTGCACGCTTTGAATGCGGTGGTCTTCGATGAATTGGAGGAGGTATTCGCGGCGCTCTCGGTGGACGAGGCGGTCCGGGTGATCCTGCTGACGGGCGCGGGGGAGAAGGCATTTGCGGCAGGGGCGGACCTGAACGAGGTGCTGGGGACGGATGCGAAGTCCGGAGAGACCCTGGCGCGGCGGGGGCAAGGCGTGTTTCGTCTGATTGAGACGTGTGGCAAGCCGGTGATTGCGCTGATAAACGGCTTCGCGCTGGGCGGCGGGTGCGAGCTGGCGCTCGCCTGCACGTTTCGGATCGCCAGCGAAACGGCGAAACTGGGGCAGCCGGAGGTAAAGCTGGGGCTGGTTCCAGGGTATGGCGGCACGCAGCGGCTGCCGCGACTGGTAGGCTCGGCCGCGGCTTTGAAGATGATGCTGACGGGAGAGATGGTGGGGGCGGTGGAGGCGCTGCGGATCGGACTGGTGGATGAGGTGGTTCCAGCAACGGAATTGATCGCGCGAGGCGAGGCTTTGGCGAAGGCGATCGTGGCGGTCGCTCCGCTCGCGGTGGCCGGATGCCTGGAGGCCGTGCGGCGAGGGGCGGATCTGAGTCTGGAGGACGGGTTGCGAATGGAGGCGGAGATCTTCGGGCGGCTGTGCGGCACGAAGGACAAGCGCGAGGGTGTAAGTGCGTTTCTTGAGAAGCGTACAGCGCTTTGGGGTGGGTTTTAGTTGGCGCGGCTCAGGTGCCGGCTTTCAGGCTTGGTATGCTGATTTACGGGAATTTTCAGATTGGATACGAATGATGAGCTTGAAGCAAAGGGTTTCGACCGCGATTTTTCTCTCTGTTGTGGGTGGCATGACGTTCGGGCTGGCAGGCTGTACGCGCTCGGCGGCGGTGTCTGAGACGCGGACACCGGATGTATCGCAGCAGCACGAAATGGACGCCGCCCGGCAGCAGATGGAGCTGATTCCACCGCCTTCGAAGACGCGCTACATGGCGGTGCGGAGTCTCTCGGTTTGGGAGAATCCATACGTAACGGTGCAGGGCGGAATGGTCACACTGCACGTCGTGACGGCGGACGCGAACAAGAGCGATCTCGGCATGGGTGGAATGCTCCGGCCTATGGGAGCACGGCGGCAGGACCTCAACGTGCGCATCAGCGAATTGACTTCGGCGTTAAACGCGATTCCGGAGGGAAGCTGGCCCTATGGCCGGGTGGTGGCGGTAGAAGAGGCGCACCAGGTCCCGGAGCATGCACGGCCCGAGGTTCGGCGGAATATGGAAATCGTAATGAAGACGCTGAACGATCTGGGCATTGTGGTCTACGAGTGGAATGAAACGGCAGCGAAGTAAGACAGTTGCGAGTTGCTGGTTGTGAGCTTTGGCTTTACTGATTTCCGACTAACTTTGGGGTGGTGACGATTTGCTGAGTGCGGCTTTTTTTGCGGGTGCGGTGCATACGACTGCGTTGGTTGTGTTCTGCTTCTTCTTTGCGCTGGTAACGGTGGCCGGGTTCTGGGCCGCGCGGTGGCGTCGGCCCAAGGCCGGCATGGCTTCGCTTGAGGAGTGGGGGCTTGCAGGGCGGAGCTTTGGGACGTGGGTGACATGGTTCCTGATCGGGGGCGATCTTTATACGGCGTACACGGTGATCGCGGTTCCGGCGGCGCTGTATGGTGCGGGTGCGAATGGATTCTTTGCCGTGCCCTATGCGGTGATCGCATATCCGTACATGATGGTAGTGCTGCCGCGGCTTTGGACGGTGTGTCACCGACACGGTTACATTACGTTCGCGGATTTCGTGGGTGGACGGTATGGCAACCGCTGGCTTACGGTGGCGATTGCCGTGACAGGCATCCTCGCGCTGATGCCTTATATTGCGCTGCAGTTAGTCGGGATGAAGGTAGTGATCGGCGCCCTGGGCGTTACGGGCGAGTGGCCACTGGCAGCGGCGTTTGTGATCCTGGCGGCCTACACGTATTCGAGCGGGCTGCGAGCTCCGGCGGTAATCGCGATCGTGAAGGACTTCATGCTCTATGGCATGGTGATCGCAGCGCTGATTATTCTGCCCTACAAACTGGGCGGATACGCGCGGGTATTCGAGCTGGCCAATAACGCGTTGTCAGCGCATGGAGCCACGATTTATCTGAAGCAGGGACAGTTCCTGGGGTACTCGACGCTGGCCATCGGAAGCGCAATTGCCTTGATGCTGTATCCGCACACCGCGACGGCGGTATTGAGCGCGAAGAGTGCGAACACGGTGCGGCGGAACGCGGCGATGCTCCCGGCGTACAGCTTCCTGCTGGGACTGATCGCATTACTGGGATACGTGGCGCTGGCGGCGGGAATCCAGACGAAGGATACAAGCTCGGTGGTGCCGCTGCTGTTTCTTAAGATGTTCCCGGAGTGGTTCGCCGGGTTCTGCCTGGCGGCGATTGCGGTAGGCGCACTGGTGCCGGCGGCGATCATGTCGATTGCAGCCTCGAACCTGTTCACACGTAATCTCTGGGGCGAGTTTTTAAAGAAGAAGATGCTGCCGGCGGAGGAGTCCGCCATGGCGAAGATTGTCAGCCTGGTGGTGAAGTTCGGGGCGCTGGTGTTTGTGTTGCGGCTGCCGGCTCCGTATGCGATCGAGATGCAATTGCTGGGCGGCATCTGGATCGGGCAGATCTTTCCTTCGGTGGTGCTGGGCGTGTTCACGCGCTGGTTCAATCCGTGGGCTCTGCTGATCGGCTGGGCCGCGGGGATGGCGAGCGGGACAGGAATGGCGTATGCCATGGGGCTCAAGAGCTCGGTCTATCCGCTGCATCTGTTTGGGGGAACGTATGCCATGTATGCGGCGGTTCCGGCGCTGATTTTAAACCTGGCGATTGCGGCTGGGCTGACGGTGGTATTCCGCGCCTTGAAGGTCGGGGCCGGCACGGATGTGACGGATGCCTCAGCCTACGTTGGTTAGGAATTACGTTGGTTAGGAATGAGCCCTCGTGAGTGACTGCAAGGGGATGGGTGGTCTTCCTAGGGGTTGGTTGCATCCTACTTGCGATGCGTCATTTGGAAGGAGTCTATGAGCGAGCACTCTGAGGAACCTGTATTGGCGAAGTCCCTGGTGAAGGGAATGATCGCAGGCCTGATCGGTGGGCTGGTCGCGACGGCGGCGAAGACAGTTGCAGAAAAGATCTATCCGCCGCGCACCGAGGGACAGCCAGAGCCGCCAGAGGTTTTGGCAGAGCGGATTTCGGGTGAGTTAGGGCATCACCTTTCGGGCGGTGAGAAGGCTGTCGCGTCCGAGGTGATTCATTGGGGCTTTGGCGCGCTGACGGGAGCGGCCTATGGGGCGCTGGCTGAGTACTTTCCTGCAGCCACCGCGAAGGAGGGCGCCAGCTTCGGGCTGGCACTGGCTACACTGACGCATGAGACCGCGCTTTCAGCGATGGGTCTTACGGCTGAGCCCGAAGAGCAGACAACACGCGAGCACACCAGCGAGATGGCGACCCATGTTGTCTATGGATTGATGACCGAGACAGTGCGACGATTTGTACGCAAACGTCTAGGCTAGTTGCGTTCACCATTTCACTAGTGGCTTGCATGGGAGACGCCATTTGGCCAATCCCATGCAAGCCCTAAGTGTTAGATGAAGGCGACCACGTCGATCTCCACCGTCGTGCCGCGAGGAATCAGCGCTCCCACCGTGGTACGGGCTGGAGGCTCACTCCCAAACCGTCCGGCGAAGACCTCGTTCATGGCTGCGTAGTCTTTTACATCGTTCAGAAATACGTTCACCTTGATGACCTTGTCCATCGACGAGCCGGCGTTGATCAGTTCTTTCTCGATTTCATCCGGAGCATATTTTGTGTCGGCGCGGATCTCGCCCGGCGGGGTGCCGTGTGAACTCTTGCCTGCGATGAAGAGCAGGTTGCCGTACGAGACTGCAGCAGAGTAGAGTGGCGGCGTGGCGGGCTTTGGGTCCCGGGTATAGATCTTTTTGCCGAGCGGCTTGGCGACCGATGGCTTGGTTGCCTGTTCCGCAAGTGCCATGGTGCCGGCTCCTGCCGCCATTATGGATCCCAATATCTTCCGTCTGGTGGTCTTCGTGCTCATCGTGTTCTCCGTTCTGTCTCTTTCGAAAGAAGCCATACCTTCCACCGTCCGTAGGAAGGACTACTGGGGAATCTGGTCGCGGGTCGTGGCCCAGTTGGTGACAAGGTCATCCACGACGACGTGACCCACCCGATAGGCGCTGTCGAGCGCGGGCATATACGCGGAGTACTTCCCGACCTTGGTGGCGGAGATACTTTGCGCCGCAGTGGTTCCGATGGCCTGCTGGTCGTAGTTGCTCGCCGTACGAAGGACCAGGACGCGGTTGATATCGACCTTGCCTGCCTTTGCGAGCCAGGTGAGGGATTGGAGCGTTCCGGTGTCTTCCATGCCGCAGACGGCATAGGTGCCCTTGCCGTCCGTCTCGTACTTGACCCAGTCGCGGGCCCATTGGTTCATGAGCTTGCCATGCCAGTAGGTGCTGGCCGAGAGGTTGTCGCCACGCAGCACGAACGGTGGACGGTGGGCGGCGGTGCCTTCATAGTCCATCCGGCGGGTCGCGAGCTGGGTGTTATCGGGAAGCTGGATGTCCTTGGTGAGGTTGAACGCCCAGGAGACCAGGCCGGTATTGAGATGGTAGATATTGCCGTCGTCTCCGTTGAAGCGGGGCTTACGGGGCTGCTCATAGGGGGTCGACTTGCCGAGGGGAATGTAGCCGGTCGTCCAGAGCTTCCGGTCGGCTTCGGTGGCGTTGGGGATCTCACGGGCATCAATCTCGTGGGCCTGATCGCCGTCGATGATCCAGTCGGACCACACGGCGGAGCCGAGGGAGCCCATATTGGGATCGATCCCGGCGATTCCGGCGACCAGAAAGTAAGCGTGGGTGAGGTCGAAACGCGGATCGAGCCCCAGGGCCATCACGGACGCTGTGGCTCGCGCCGTGGCGACGCCGGTAAGAATACCGAGGACGCCGGTCTTCGGATTGAGGCGGAGGTCGTGGTATCCGGCAGGGAAGGGGAGGACCGTATCGAGGTGCTGGCGCTCCACCCAGAACTGGTACTCGCCGGGAATGTCGCCTTTGTCGGCTCCCTGCTCGAACATACTCAGCACGACGACCTTGATCTCGAGGGGCTTCTGCGGAGTTTCGGCGGCCTGCGAAAAGGCGCAGGGACTCATAGCGAGCAGGAAGAGCGTAGTTAGAAGGCGCATGGTTCATGGTAGCGTATCGAAGGCAGCCTTTGAGGACTAGATTTGCTCACGATACTTCAGGAAGCGTTGACGTATAAGAGGTTGCGCGTCGCGAGGGCGATTGCCTCTCACGACTCTGCAGAAATCTGCATCTAACAGCCTAGATCTACCAGAGGGAGTACGAATGAAGCTTCAATCCTTGATGCATGGACTTACGCGATTCGCGATAATTCCGCTTTTTGTAGCCGCGGTTGGCGTGGCAGTCGCGCAGGGTCCTCCGGGGCAAAACCGCGGCCCAGGCCAGCAGAACGATCGCCATGACAATGGAAACCGTGGCAACAATCAGGGCCGTGGAAACAACGGAAACGATTTCCGCTTCCGCGATCAGGACCGTGGCAATTTTCAGTCCCACTACAGCCGCGACGTGCGTCGCTGGCAGCAGCGTCCGCAAGGGCGCCCCCAGTTTGCACGCGGACAACGCATCCCGAACAACTATCGTTTCCAGGCCGTTCCCCGCGGCTACTACGCCAACATGCCGCCACCTCCGATGGGCTATCAGTATGGGTACTACGACGGCTACGTCGTGGCCTATAGCCCGACAACGCGTATTATCGCGGACGTTCTGGATCTCGTAACAGGGCGCTAATTTTTCAACCGATACGAAGAAGCCGCCGAAATCTCGGCGGCTTTTTCGTGCTTATTCGGTCTCGCCTGCTTATGCAGGGTTGAGTGCTTTGCGGACGATCGGCGCTACCTTGGTGCCGATCAGTTCGATGGCGCTGAGGAGTCGCTCGTGAGAGAGGGTAGCTACGCTCATCTGGAAGTTGAGTCGGGCGACCCCGCCCAGGGCGTCGTTGACATAGAGGATCTTGTCCGCGACTTCGTTTGGCTCGCCGACGACGAGTGCTCCCGTGGGTCGGCGAAGTGCTTCGAACTGGGCGCGCGTCGTAGGCGGCCAGCCGCGTTCCTTGCCGATCTGGGTAAAGGTAGCAGCATAGCCGGGGAAGAAATGGTCCGCAGCTTCAGTAGACGTATTGGCTACGTAGCCGAGCATGTGGAGTCCGACCTTGAGGCTCTCCGGCGCGTGGCCGGCACGAGCTCCGGCCTCGCGGTACAGGTCGACCAACGGGCGGAAGCGATGCGGCTCGCCGCCAATGATCGCAATCATCAGGGGCAGCCCCAGCATTCCTGCGCGAGCGAAAGATTCCGGGGTTCCTCCGACTCCTAACCAGATGGGAAGCTTCTCCTGTAAAGGGCGCGGATAGATGCCCTGGCCGGTGAGTGCGGCACGGTGTTTGCCGGACCAGCGGATGGGGTTCTCATCGCGGATCTTGAGGAGCAGATCGAGCTTTTCAGCGAACAGTGAGTCGTAGTCCTCCAGCTTGAGGCCGAAGAGCGGGAAGGACTCGATAAACGAGCCGCGTCCGGCGACGATCTCGGCGCGACCGTTGGAGAGCAGGTCGAGGGTCGCGAACTCCTGGAAGACCCGCACCGGGTCGGCAGCCGAGAGAACCGTGACGGCAGAGTTGAGGCGAATGTTCGTGGTGCGCGAGGCAGCCGCGGCCAGGATGATCGCGGGAGCGGAGTCGAGGTATTCGGCGCGGTGGTGCTCCCCAACTCCGAAGGCATCGAGGCCAACCTGATCGGCAAGAACGATCTCTTCGATGAGGTTCTGCAGCCGCACCGCCGGAGTGGGAACTGCTTGGGTGATAGGGTCGGGAACCAGGGCGGCGAAGCTGTCTATTCCTAATTGCACGGGGTGTCTCCTAGGCAGTATCGATATATACCAGTGTTACATCTTCGGCGGTACGGTTGAATTCAGAGGATTCGGAAGGGCACACCTTCAGGTGTGCCGAAAGAAGCATTCTCCTCTATCCTTTTGTTTCTTTTGTCGGTTTGCGTATGGCAAACCGACAAAAGAAACAAATCAAAATGAGTAGCATTTGGCCAGGGGCTATATGTCGATACTGCCTAAGGTGTCGATGCCGTCTTTCCCGCTCAGGCGTAATCGCATCAATCGATCACAATCTAGCTGCAACGGATGGTTCAAGGCGTGTGGTAAGTTTTCTGCGGGGACCTAACGATGCAGATGCGGGCGATGAAGTGGGCTTTGGGTGCTGTTTTGACGGCGCTTCCGATGATTGGCATGGCGCAGGTCTCCGAGCGTGTGAAGACGGATGGCGGCACGGTCGAAGGGGAGCTAACGAAAGATCAGAAGGTCTTCGCGTTCAAGGGAATCCCTTTCGCAGCTCCACCGGTAGGAGATCTACGCTGGAAGGCTCCACAGCCCGCTGCGAAGTGGTCGGGCGTAAAAGACGCGAAGCAGTTTGGATATCACTGCGTGCAATCGGGCGGCTATCCGGATATGCAGTTCCACGATCCGGGACCGAGCGAGGATTGCCTGACGCTCAACGTATGGGCTCCAACGGGCGCGAAGCGAGGCACATTGCCCGTGATGGTGTGGATCTTCGGCGGCGGCTTCGTAACCGGCGGAACATCGGAGCTGCGCCAGGACGGACAGTATCTGGCCCACCGCGATGTAGTGGTCGTCTCGATGAACTACCGGCTGGGAGTCTTCGGCTTCATGACCCACCCGGAGCTGGCCACCGAGTCTGGAAAGAACGCGTCGGGAAACTACGGGCTGATGGACGTCGCGGCGGCGCTTGAATGGGTGAAGCGGAATGCTGCCGAATTCGGCGGCGATGCGAAGAATGTGACGATCTTCGGCGAGTCGGCAGGATCGTTCGCCGTCAGCACGGTGATGGCATCTCCCGTTTCGAAGGGGCTGATGGCGAAGGCGATTGGCGAGAGCGGTGGTGCGCTGTACAGCGCCGGGCTCGGGTATGAACCGCACGAACTCCGCGAGAAGCGGGACAGCGCGTTTATGGAGCGGACCTTCAAAACAGCAAAGCTCGCGGAACTACGGCGCGTATCCACCGAAGATCTCGTGCGAGCGGTGACAGCCCAGGGCTCACCTCGTTTCGGACCGGATGTGGACGGATACTTTCTGCCGGAGTCAGTACCGGCACTCTATGCTGCCGGGAAACAGGCGCATATTCCGGTGATGGCAGGATGGAATTCGGATGAGGGGCGAGCGTCGGGTAAGGCCACTCCGACGACCGCAAGTTTTGCGACGCTCGCCGGACAGGACTTTGGCGCGCGTGCGCAGGACTTCCTCGCAGTCTATCCGGGTAGCACCGACGCGGAGGCCACAACCTCAGCCGGGGATTATGGCGGAGATAAATTTATCGCTTACTCCACCTGGCGCTGGCTGGAGGCGCAGGTAAAGACCGGCGAGAAGCCCGTCTACCGCTACTTCTTTACGCTAGGATCGCCGGGAGACAAGAACCACACGGCAGCGATGGGGGCATTCCACTCCGACGATATCGAGTACGTGTTCGGCGCGCTGGACTCGCGCGTAGATGCGATGTGGCGGCCGGAGGATCGGAAGCTCTCCGACGAGATGGGCCAATACTGGGTCAACTTCGCGAGGACCGGCGATCCGAACGGCTCAGGCCTGCCGAAGTGGCCGGTCTACGGTCCTACCGAGTGGCAGGTCATGCACCTGAACGGAGCGTCCGAGGCAAAGCCCGATACCCTCCGGCCACGCTACGTCTTTCTGGACTCGGTGTGGGGGCACGAGAAGTAATGCGGGAGCAGATAGTAGACGCGAGGTATCTGACCGACGCCTCAGGGTATACGGGCCATGCGGAGCGGGTGTTCGTCCCCGAGACCGAAGACGAGGTCGTCTCGATTCTGCGCGATGCCGTGCGAACGACGACCCCGGTGACGGTCGCAGGCTCCGGCTCCGGCCTGACAGGATCGCGCGTGCCGCAGGGTGGCTGGGTGCTCTCGATGGAACGGTTCAGGAAGCTGGAGATCGAGCGCGGATTTGCGCGGGTGGGGCCTGCCGTCTCGCTGCTGGAACTGCGTGACGCAGCCGCCCGCACCGGCCAGTTCTACGCGCCCGATCCAACCGAGATCACCGCCTGGATCGGAGGAACCATTGCGACCAATGCCAGCGGGTCGCGGAGCTTCAAGTTTGGCAGCACCCGACGCCATCTGCGAGCGCTCCGGGTCGCGATGATGGATGGAAGCGTTCGTGAATTTCGGCGCGGAGAGCGGATCGACTTCGAGGTTCCGCAAATGCCGGTGCCGGCGACCACAAAATATACGGCGGGCTATCGACTGGAGCCACGCATGGATTGGGTGGATCTGTTCTGCGGCTCCGAGGGGACGCTGGGTGTGACCCTGGAGGCCGAGGTTACACTCCTGCCGATTCCAAAAGAGCTGTTCGCAGGCGTAGTCTTCTTCGGATCGGATGATGAGGCTCTGGACGCGGTCGCGCATTGGCGTGGCGTTCCCGAACTGCAGATGCTGGAGTACGCGGATCGCAACTCGCTCGAACTGCTGAGGGGCAGGTATCCGGAGATTCCGCGTGATGCCGTCGCCGCCCTGCTGATCGAGGCGGAAGGCGACGATGTCGATGGCTGGGTGGCGCGCCTCGAGGAGGCTGGAGCGCTGATCGAGGCTTCGTGGTTTGCGATCGGAGCGAAAGATCGCGAGCGTTTTCGGGCGTTTCGCCACTCGCTGCCAGAGCTGGTGACCGAGACGCTGCGGCGACGCGGGTTCATGAATATGGGTACAGACTACGCAGTGCCAATCGCGCAGAACGGAGCCATGCTCGCCTTCTACCGGGAGCGGCTGGAGCAGGAGCTGCCGGGACATTACGTGATCTTCGGGCATATCGGAGACGCCCACCTGCACGTGAATATGCTGCCTGCCACCGACGCAGAAGCGAGCGCCGCGACAGGTCTGCTAAAGGAGTTTGCAGCCCACGCGGTGAAGCTGGGCGGTACAGTTTCGGCGGAGCATGGCCTGGGCAAGCGCAAGGCTCCGCTGCTGGAACTGCAATACTCTCGCGAGGAGATTGCGGCGATGCGGCAGGTCAAAGAACGGCTGGATCCGCTGGGCCTGCTAGGGCGCGGAACCCTGTTCGGCGGGGCCGCCGGCACGCTTTAGGGATTGGCGGGTGCGGGTGCCGAAGGCTGTTTCTGCGGAGACTGTTTCGCTGCGGCCTTCTCGGCCTCTTCAATGGCTTTCTTGAATCGATCGACGGCAGGAACGTTGTGCGAGCGGAGCCCGTCATTCGCAACATCGCGCCATCCCGGAACGCCGTCGAGCGGGTTCTCGCGATTGCCTTCGTAGACGAAGAAGGAGTCTTCGACGTTACCGATCTCCGCCCTTGGACCAGCAGCCTCGGGCATCGGTGGATTATTGGAGAGCCCAGGCTGCGTGCCGCGCTGGGCCCCCATGGAGACGCCATTCTCCGTGGGGTTGATGACTCCGGCACGGTTGTTCTGGCGCGGGTCGGAGATCGTGGCGTTGGCCAGCTTGCCGCTGCCCTTGCGGATCACGATGATGAGGTCCGCCTGGCTCGGAGACAGGACCGGCATGAACCGTCCCCAGTTGGCGAGGGCAGTTTCGACATCCTTCTGGGCGACCTGGTTGGCGCGCGGATCGTCGATGGAGATGCCCGCGCTGGGGTCCACAACAACAGCGACAGAGTGAGCGCGGAGGATGTACTGCGGGAAAGGCGGTTTGTCTTTGGGTTTGGCGACTGCCAGCGGAGCCAGAATCAGAGGAGCAAGGAAGAGAAGGACGGCTAAAGCACTGGCGCGGTGGATGGGCATCGGGGCTGCTCCTTGCTTCTGCTTCGCGGTCTATCCTACTCGGCTGATATGCAGTGCGGGAAGGTCTAGACACCCTTCTTCATCGGCTCCCAGATGAACTTGTGGATTTGGAGAGAGAGCCGCGCGTCGATCCCATCCGCCATCATCCATTCGACGAGGGTGCGAGGGTCAAGGGTAGCGTTGTCGGTGCTACGGAGCGGGCTTGGTGATTTGTTGAACGCCGGGCTAAGGAGGATGCCGCCAGCCTTCTCGTTCAATGCGTGCTCGGCGATGAAGCTACGGGCAAACTCATAGTCCGCGCGGTCGGTAAGGACAAACTTTACTTCGTCGCCCTTCGTGAGGGCATCGAGGTTCTCCATCCGAAATGAGTTGGAAGCGGCACCCGCCCCGGGGCACTTGACGTCCACGATCTTGTGGACCGCCTTCGGAACATCGCCCAGCGGACGCTCGCCCGAGGTCTCGATCATGAGGGTGTACCCGGACGCCAACAGGCGATCTATCAGGGGCAGAAGCTCCCTGGCCTGAAGCATCGGCTCGCCGCCCGTGAACTCAACCAGCTTGCACGGAGCGAGCGCTTCGATCTGCGCAACAATCTCGTCCGCGGAAAAGGGCTTGCCGCCGGAGAAGGTGTATTCGGAGTCGCACCACGCGCAGCGAAGATTGCAGCCCGCGAGCCGCACGAAGATGCAGGGGAGACCGGCGAAAGATGACTCGCCCTGGACGGATTTATAGAGTTCGATCAGGTGCATAGATTGTCTTACGCCTCGCCGATCAGCGAGATTCTGGTTCTCTTCTCCGCGGCATCATTGCTTTATCAAAGGTGGCTAACACGACGACCTTTAGCTTTGAGAGCCACTTTTCAGACAATACAAACGGCCTACTCGTAGTACCGGGCGAAGCTGGTATCCGTCTCGTACAAGGTGCAGTCCTTCACGCGGACGCGGCCCTGGGTCATCTCGTGGAGCTGGCTGCTTGTCTGATCGTAGAAGTACTTCGCCAGATTCTCGGCGGAGGGGTTGATCTCCTTATCGAAGGGCGGCAGGTCATTGATCATAAAGTGGTCGAGGTACTCGACCGTGGGGCGCATGACCTGTTTGAGCAGCTTGAAATCCAGGAGCAGACCGGTATCGTCGAGCCTCTCACCCACCAGGGTGATGTAGACCTTGTAGTTATGCCCGTGGGGGTTCTCGCATTTACCCCGGTAGTTGCGGAGGTAGTGGCCGGAGGAGAAGCCGGCTTCTACGGTGACTTCAAACATGATGCGTCGATCCTTCTCTATCTTGCTGGCCGCTGGTGTGGATTGGATGGGAGCTGGCGGCGGTGAGGTTCAGCTTCTTCGATTGTATCGTTTCATGCGCCCGGGCATGGATTTCCTACTATTTGCGCCTAGTGTTTGCGTCTGGCCCGACGCAGCTCTTCCGCCCGCCGTTCGGCCTGCTCGAAGAGGGACGAAAGCACCGCCGCCAGCGCAATCAGTAGTGCCACGACGAAGAGGCCCAGGCCCATCGTGCGCCACAGCGATGCATCGCCCGGAGAGCCAGGCTGCTGCGCGACATTGGTATAAGCCACTCCGCACGAGACCAGCGCGAACAGCAGAAGCGAAGCAGCGAGTATGTAAAGGTTGCGTCCCATGGGGCTGAGCCTATTTTACGGCTACGCGCCCGGAAGCGGAGCGTCGAATCCCATCCAGCTCCATCAGGCAAACAAAACGCAGGTGGGAATCGCGACGGGAGCGTTGTTTTCAGTGGCTTTCAGAGTTCCCGTCTTTGGGTCGCGAGCGAAGACAGAGATGCGATCCGAGAACTGTTCCGCAACCAGAAAGAATCCGCCGTCAGGCGAGATCGTCATGTGACGCGCCTCTTTCCCGCCGAGCGGAAGCCGCTGGGTCAGCGTCATGTGACCGCTCGCCGGATCGACCGCCAGCACCAGCAGCTCTTCCGGGTTTCCGCGATTGCAGGAGTAGAGGACGCGGCCCGTCGTATCGAAGATGACCTCACCGGCGCGATTCGCAGCGACATCTCCGCCCGCCACGAGCGTCGGCAGGCTCGAGATCTGCGTCAGGGTTCCGGCCGCTGCATTCCAGGCAAGCTGGGTCACGGTCGAGTCGAGTTCATTGACGCTGTACGCCCACTTCCCGTTGGGATGAAAAGCCAGATGGCGCGGCCCCGAGCCAGGTGCAGCCTGAAAGGACGGCGGCGTGTGCGGAGTAAGTTCTGCCGTGGCCGCATTAAGTTTGTAGATCATGATGCGGTCGGTGCCAAGATCGTTGATGAAGACAAACCTGTTATCCGGCGAGAAACAGACACCGTGAGCGTGCGGAGAAGTCTGTCGGGAAGCGTTCGGGCCGGAACCGGAGAAGTGAAACTGAGAAACTGGCGCGGAGAGGTGGCCATCCGCGGCGATCTTGACCGACAGCACCTTACCCGAGCCATAGCTGGCCGTAACCAGGCAGCCCTGGCTATGGTCGAGCGCCGTATGCACCATGTCGAATTCAGGGGTAGTGATGGTGTTGATAAGCGCGAGGTCGCCGTTCGCGGCGATGCTGAAGGAACTGAGTGCTCCGACCTTGGGAGCAGACTGGTGCCCCGCAAAAAGAACGCGCTTCCCACCCCGATTGCTGGCGGCAAGAAAGCCGGCTGAGTCAGCCTGCGCAGCCAGACGAAGACCCGCAAGAGTCCCGTTTGCGTGATTCCATGTAGCAACGTGAATTCCTGCCGTAGGGCCTTTGGCGCCCGATCCAATGTAGAGCATCTTGGTGGAAGTGGACGCGAATGCGGGAACCTGGGTTGCAGCCAGCGTTGCGGCAGAGGTGGCAAGAAACGAGCGGCGGGTCCAGGATGCAGGCATTTTTTCTCCGGCTCCATAGTACCCCAGTGACTCGGGAGAAGGATGAACCTGCGAAGCAGCAATCTAGCCGGCCTGCGCCAGCGACGCCTGCCCGCCCCCGAGGCTCGCGCGCATACGGTGGGTCTCGTCGACCGGCGTGGCGCCGAAGAGGCGTTTGAACTCACGGCTGAACTGAGACGGGCTCTCGTATCCGACTTTTTCCGCCGCGACCGAGGCCCCGACCGCATCCTGCACCATCAGCAGGCGCGCCTTGTGCAGGCGAATGGTCTTGAGATAGCGCAGCGGCGAAGTGGAGGTAACGGCTTTGAAGTGATGATGCAACGCCGAGACGCTCATGCCCACGCCCCCAGCCAGCGCACGAATGTCGACCGGTCGCGTGTACTCGGCGTGCAGGCGATGCAGGATGCGATGGATCTGGTTCCGCGCGCTGTCCATCATGAGCAGCGATTTGAGCGCCGGTCCCTGCTCGCCGCATAACGCGCGATAGAGGATCTCGCGAACGATCTGCGGCCCGAGTACGGCCGTGTCCGCTGGCGTGTTCAGGCACTCCAGCAGCCGGACTGCGGCATCGCTGAGCGAAGCGTCCATCGGAGTGGCGCTGACGGTCTGCTCTGCGGGAACGACCAGCGTCGGGCCGCCGCGTGCCTCCATCTTCATCACCAGTTCGCTCAGAATCGCCAGATCGACCCGCACCGAAAATGCCAGAAAAGGCCCATCCGGGGCGACGATCGTCTCGCACTCGAACGGCAGCGGTACGGTAAGGACGAGGTAGTTGCCGGCATCATAGGTAAAGGTATGCGGGCCGAGGTAGCCGTGCTTCCTGCCCTGCGCTACGATGACAATCGAAGGATCGTAAAGCACCGGAACCCGTTCGCTGGAACGATCGACGCGCATGACACTGACTCCATCCAGCGAGGTCGGATACACACCCGCAAACGGGGTGAGCCGGGTTAGCTGCTCCACCATGCTGCAACGATTTGTTTCAGTTCGATTCATAGAGTGTTTCCGCTCTATCAACGCTATTACAACCAATCTCACTTGTCGCGGAATTTGCAGAATCAGGCAAGGGATCTGCACTTTTGTGCCTTGTTGCCGGCCCTGACGTGGAGTTTTATAGGAGAGGTAGGCTACCCGGCCTGCCCAGGAGAGATTCGAAAATGTCTACAGCTACCAAGTCTTACGCGGCACCGTCCGCGACCGCTCCGCTGGCACCGCTCACCATCGAGCGCCGCACCCCCACCGAAGCCGACGTCGAGATCGAAATTCTGTACTGCGGCGTCTGCCACTCCGACCTTCACCAGGCCCGCAACGAGTGGGGCAACTCCGTATTTCCCGTCGTCCCAGGGCATGAGATCGTCGGCCGCGTCACCAGCGTCGGCTCCGGCGTGACCAGGTTCAAGGTGGGCGATATGGCTGCGGTCGGCTGCATGGTCGACTCCTGCCGGACCTGTCCCAACTGCAAGCAGGGGTTGGAGCAGTACTGCGACAACAACATGACCCAGACCTACAACGACGACGACAGAAAGTACGGCGGCCGGACCTACGGCGGGTACTCCGAGCGCATCGTCGTGGACGAAAACTACACGCTCAAGATTCCGTCGAATCTCGAAGCAGCCGCAGTCGCTCCGCTGCTTTGCGCGGGCATTACGACCTACTCGCCGCTGCGCCACTGGAAGGTGACCAAGGGCCAGAAGGTCGGCATCGTCGGATTGGGCGGACTGGGCCACATGGGTCTGAAGTTTGCCCACGCGTTCGGCGCGAAAGTCGTGCTGTTTACGACCTCGCCCGGTAAGGCTGAAGACGCCAAACGCCTCGGTGCAGACGAAGTCGTGCTCTCGAAGGATGCGGAAGCGATGCAGAAACACGCACGCAGCTTCGACTTCATCCTCGATTGCGTCTCCGCAGACCATGACATCAACGCCTACATCAACCTGCTGAAGGTGGACGGCACCCTCACGCTGGTGGGAGCTCCCGAGAAGCCCCTGGCGATCGGAGCCTTCGGCCTGCTCATGGGACGCAGATCGTTCGCAGGATCGGGGATCGGAGGCATCGCCGAGACCCAGGAGATGCTGGACTTCTGCGGCGAGCACAACATCGTCAGCGATATCGAGATGATCGATATCCACCAGATCAACGACGCCTACGACCGCCTGCTGAAGAGCGACGTGAAGTACCGCTTCGTGATCGACATGGCTTCGCTGAAGAAGTAGTTCGATTGCACTGTAATGCACAAAGCTAAGGGCTCACTCTCGGGATTCGAGAGTGGGCCCTTTGCAACTATGCCGATTTTGGAAGTACTCAAACAAACTTCGGAGACAGACCTCCGGCAGTATCACCTTATAGGTGTTGCGCCTTCGCGGTGATATTGAATTCGCCGGATGTTGGAAGGACACACCTGTGTGTCCTTCCGAGGGTCTGGATGGCGACACTGTCTAACGATGCAGCGCAGGCGCCTGCCCACGCAGCCAGGTAAGCAGTCCGGCCGGATCATCCGTGATGATGGCATCGACATGAGCGTCTGCCATCTTCTGCCAGCCTTCCTTGGCGTTCACGGTGTAAGGCACGACTTGCAGATGCGCCTGGTGGGCCACGGCAACTTCGGCCGGCGTGACCAGCGATTCATCGGGACTGAGAATATCCGCGCCCGTGATCTTCGCGATGTGAGCGAAGCTCTTATCCGGATCGGTGATGCCCATGAAGGAGTCGTACTTCGCCTGTCCAAAGAGCGCCGAGAGACGGATCTTCGGGTCGAGCGTCTTCATGGCATGGAGTGTGCGGAAGTCGAAGCTCTGCAGGATGACACGCGACTCCAGGTGATGTCGTTTGACGGCCTTGTCGATCATCTTCACGAAGACCTCGGGTGAGGGAGCGATGTCGGGCTGGGTCACAAAGATCTTGGTCTCGACATTGAACTCGAACGTCCCTTGCGGTGCGAGAGCGAGTACCGCTTCAAACGTCGGAATAGTTGTGTGGGGGACAGCGACCTGCTGAGGAAAGGCAGCCAGGGTCTTCGAGCCGCAATCGTATTGCTTCAATTGCGCGAGCGTGACCGAGTGGATGAGGGTTCCGGGTGGCAGGGAAGGGCCGGTGCAGACGCGCTCATTCGCCAGCAGGGCGTTCATGCGCGGATCCTGGTAGACCTTCTGGGTGAGATACGGCGAGTGCGACACGACGAGGACGTTGTCTTTCGTAACGGCCAGATCCAGTTCCAGCATATCGGCGCCGTTCTTAATCGCGTATTCGAAGGCGGGAATGGTGTTTTCAGGACGGGTCGCGCGCCCTCCACGATGAGCGTGAACGAGGATTGTCTGTGTCACAGCAGGCGCTACGCCGACGAATAGAAGTGCAATAAGTTTTACAAGCATGGAGCAAGGTTCGCTGCTTCGGGTTACAAGGCTGTCAAAGCCGAAACATAATTCTTACGAGCGAGACCGTTGCCCCCAATGACTCCGATAGATCAGGGTCAAACCAAGTCTTCTCGGCATCTGCTCCCATGGAGCTAACCCCTGTCAAGCCCCCAGGATCGCCAAAAATCCACTAACTCTACCTCTATCAACAGAACAAAAAAATAAAAAAGTGGCATTTTAGTTATTTTCAATTTCATACAATAGAAGTAGAAGTATCAGTCAGAAAACAATGGACGTAGGTTCGGCTTCCAGCAGATCGGACTTGGAGCGGTTTTCCTGCGGGTGTATAGCGGTGGCTTTCACTCACGTCCGTTTTCTCCAATGAAAACGGTACTGTTTGAGATCTTCCCTCCACAGCAACCGGAAAACTACTCTAAGTCGTTCTGTGTCACGAATTTAGCCGTAACCCTTTTATTTAGACTATTTTAGCGACAGATGCCTTTCGTATATCGATGAAATAAAACGGGTTATGCGCTGGTAACCCTGGGGGGCGGGGCAGTAAGAAGCCCTCTCCAAAGAGAGGGCTTCTAGTGTCCGGCCAGGCGTAAAGATTACGTCTGCTTGCGGGGGCGCTGAACCAGTAGATCCGGTGCCACAACCGCACCCGTGGAATCAGTCAGCTTCGGAGCAATCGGCGTGGTGGTATCCACAAAGTTCGTGGAACCCTTGGTTAGGATGTGCACCAGGTTGTCGCCCGAAGTGCCCGAGTAGAACGTTGTGTTGTCTGAACTGAATACGCCTGAGAGCGGCGCAATCGGAGCAGTCGAACCGAACGTCGAGAGCGTTACGCTGCCCAGCGTTCCCGGTCCACTCGTCGCCGGTTGATACAGCGGCAGCTTTCCACCGGTACCTGCGTACGTCACGAAGACATTCGCCGAGTCCGAGGAAGGAACAACACCCGTAATGCTGGTCGCTGTAATTCCCGGGATCGCGGTCGTCAGAGCCGGAGTCGCGGTAAACGTAACCGGGCCGGTAATGGGGCAAGCGCCAGCAGTCTTAGCGACGGTGGAGACGTTCAGGTCCGTCAGCGTCGCGGCACTGGTCGCCGTTACGCCGACGATATGATTGCCATCGTTGGTCGCAGCCAGCCGGTCCGTCGGTGGGCCAGTCACGGCTGCATCGGGGAAGAGCACATTCGACGTCGTCTGCAGACCGTTGGTGCTGGTCACCGTCGTCGTCGAACAGGCGCTCCGGGCAGTGGTCGTCAAACCGCTGAAGAAGGCACCGACGCTGGGAACCGTGATGGCGACATCCGTCACCGGCGTCGAAGGCGTGATGGACGTCCAGCCCGTCACCGCGGAGTGTACCAGCAACTGGTTGCCTGCCGTGATGTAGACCGTCGAGCTGTCGGGAGAAAACTGTGCACGTGTCGCAACGCCGCCGTAGGTCGACTGGATCGTGCCCGTGGCCGTGTACAGGTAGACCAGTTGACGGTTCGGGTCGGTCATCACCAGCGTCGTGTTATCCGGTGACACCGCCAGAACCTTGCCTGCAACCGTGGAGTCTTCGCGGGTCAGGGCATTGGTCTGCGCGTTGAAGACCATCAACTCCGTTGCGCTGCCCATGTAGATGGAAGCGCCGTCGTTGCTGATCACCATTGAGTTCGGTATATAGGGAAGCTGAATCGGCGCACCGATTGTCGTCGAGGTGAAGTCCACCGGTACGATATAGCGCGACTGCGTGCTCGCGATATACAGCACCGTGCTGTTTGTACCCGGCGTCGTAATCGTGACCGGGTTGGAGACCACCTGCTTGCCGTTGCCGAACAGACCAATCTGGTTGAACGGGGAAGGATTGCAGGTCGGCGGCTGGCAGACTGCGGTAATCGTTCCCGCGCCCGGATAGATCGGTGTGACAGAAGCCGTCGAGCTCAACGGCAGGGTCGTCGGAGTGGTCGAAACATACGACAGCGTCAGACCGGTGAGGACCTTGCCGAGAGTATCCGTGACCGTCGCGGTGATCGGCTGCGTGAAGTTCTGGTTCACTGTGATGTTGGTACCAGTCGTATTCGGGACCGACAGCGAAATGTTTGCCGGCGGGCAGGTCGCGAAGAACCCGGCTGAACTGCCGGCGTTCGCGAGGCTGGAGTTGATGATCGTCGAGCCAGGTGCCTGCGCGGTGGCAACGCCGTTCTCGTCGATGGTTACGATCGCTGAGTTCTGCGGAGTGTAGGTCAGGTGTCCTGCGAGGCAGCTGATGTTCTGCTGGCTTGCTCCCGCGCCTGCGTAGACGCGAGCAGCGAGTTGACCGGTGCCGCCCTGCGAGAGGCACGAAGAGCCCGTATACGCGGGAGCGTTCGTCGTCACCGCCTGCAGTGTGCAGACCTTGGTGGTCGCATCGACAGCGCAGTTGGTTGCAGGATCGTTGATACAGTCCGTCGATGGACTGCCCAGCACCACGCTGGTCACGATCGGGTGAACGTAGACCGCAATCGGATTGCTGGTGCCGCCATTCGCGCTGGCCGTAATGTAAGCCGTGCCGCTGCGATTGGTCGAGGTGCAGGTAGTGAAGTCGGCAATACCGCCGCCCGTATTCCGGTTCCACGATCCCGCGCACAAACGGCCCGTCGTCGGCTGAACGTCAGCCAACGTCAGGTCGGTCGTCCCGTAGGTAAATGCGTTCACCGAGACGGTCGTGCCTTTGCAGTCTGTCGCGGCCGGCGTGCTGACCTGGCCGATCTGAGACTGGTTCAGCGAGATCCCGTACAGCTTCGGCTGCAGCGCGATCGAGTAAAGCTGACCCACAACGGGACCTGAGTCGCCGCCGTTGCAATACGTGACCACGGTTTTTTTGGAGCACCCGGAGATCGAGATACCAAAAGGAACCGTGAAAAGAAGAAGAGCTACTAAAGTGACAAACCGACGCATTGAACCTCCCCGTCCAACCCGAACTCAAGCTGAACGGTCACTCTCACAACCGCTTAATAGCCGAATGGATAGCCGAACCCCTAGTGTAAAAGCTGCGCACTAGGGAAGCAAATGACTCTACTTCTGATAGAGACGTTGGCCGGCCGATTTCGCAGTCAAAAAGACTCTCTCCACTAAAGATTCTGGACTGAAAGTCAGTGCTTCGCTGGCATCTCCGTCTCGAACCATGCCAAAGCCCGCTCCATCACATCGCGTCGATGCTCGGGATCGCGGAAGCCATGTCCTTCGTTCGGATATACCACCAACTGCGTCTTGACGCCTTCCGCCCGCAGCGCGTGCCAGAACTCGAAGCTCTGCGGAGCAGGGCACTCGCCATCGCGATCCCCCACTACGACCAGCGTCGGCGTCTTTACCTGGTGAATGAACTCGATCGCCGAGCTCTTCGCGTACACGGCCGGATCGTCATAGACCGTCGCACCGAAGAATGGAACCATCCACTGGTCGATCGAGTTCTCTCCGTAATAACTCTTCCAGTTCGCAATGCCGGCTCCTGCAACCGCAGCTTTGAACCGCGTCGTCTGGGTCACGCCGAACATGGTCATAAACCCGCCGTAGCTCCAGCCCGTCAGCCCTTCGCGCGTCGTGTCGATGGGGAAGCGCTTCTCCAGCACATCCATTCCAGCCAGCACGTCCTTCAGGTCGCCGTAGCCGAAGTCCTTGCGGTTCGCCTGCGTAAACGCTTCGCCCTGCCCGTAGCTGCCCCGCGGATTGGGCATAAACACGAAGTACCCCAACGCGGAAAAGGGAACTGTACCATAGCCAACGCCGGGCCAATGTGGGGTCACAGCGCTCGATGGCCCTCCGTGGACGCTCACAATCATCGGATACTTCTTTGCGGCATCATAGTTCGCCGGATACAGGAGCCAACCCTGCACCCTGAACCCGCCGTTCTCCCACTCCACGCTTTCGGTCTTGCCCCATGCCGGCTTCATCCCGTCGTTCAGGTGGGTAATCTGCTTCAAGTGATCCAGCGGCCCGGCCCAGACCTCGGGAGCCTGCGCGAACGAACTGCGAATCAACGCGACCTCACCCTTTCCCTTCGCAGCAGAATCAGCCATGGAGATCGACATCACTCTTCCGCCCGAACCGATCGACTCCGCATAGCTTGTACCTGCAGCATTCGTCTGCAAATCTTTACCAGTCGTCAGATCGAGAATCGCCAGATGGCTGTCTCCACCCACATGCTCGGCCAGACGCAATTGCCCGTTGCCATCCCAACTTAGACTGGCCACCGACGACTTCCGTTCAGGGGTAACGTTCTTCGGCTCTCCACCGGTCGCCGGAACGAGATACACGTCGCCGCCAGTGGATCCCTGATCGCTCATCAATCCACCAATCAGGGCAATCTTCGTCCCATCCGGCGACCACTTCGGCACGGCAATCTGCAAGCCGTGGAGCGACCCCGACACCTTTTGCGGATCGAGAATCGACCTGGGCTGGTACGTCCCGGGAGCAGCAGCGTTCAGCGTCTGCATTCCCGGGCGCAGGATCGTCTGTGTGTAAAGCTGTGCGACCCACCAGTTGTTTTCCCCCGGAGGATTTGCCGCCACGTAGGCTAGTTGTTTCCCGTCCGGCGACCAGTCGAACTCATACACATGCAGCGTTCCGGGAGTGACCTGCGCCGTGGAACCGCTGGCCAGGTCGACCACGCCGACCCGCTGCACTTCAACGCCATCCTCCCCGACCACACCGCTCCAGGGTTTCATCGCGGCCAGCGCTCCGGCGCTGCGGGTTGCGTTCTCTACAAAAAGAAATCCGATCGCCTTCCCATCCGGCGACCACGCAGGCTGATCGATCATTCCGGTTACATGAGTCAACTGCTTCATTCCATTGCCTGCCAGCGTCCAGACAAAGAGTTGATTCTGCTCCGCCGCCGTCCATCCCGATCCCTGCTTCATGCAATTCGACTGAAACGCGAGTTGTTTGCCATCCGGCGACCAGACCGGCCAGCTCCCGGAGCAGGCACCGGGTTTACCGTTCGTGACGTTTCCGATGGTGTCCGGCGAGAGGACCCGTTCCCACGCGCCGTCCTGGGCTGCACCTTCGGGAGCCAGTCCAGTCAAATGAAGCTCCTCCCCGACGGTCCAGGCCACAAATGCACCGTCCGGCGAGATCGCCGCCATGCTCGGGGTCCGGGTCTTTCCCAGCATCTGCAAGAGCTGCCCCACGCGGGGATCATGCTGCTTCAAGGGAGTCATCGGCTCCGGGTTTCCGCTCTGAGCAAAAGTCCCGGCCGAGAGTGTTATCAGCAAAGCGATGGTGGCGGCAGGAGGAAGGAGACGAAGACCTGAAAACGAGAAATTGCGGGCCAGAATCATCCGAAAAGCCTAGCATGTCGGCTGGCAGGGCCGGCAGGCGAGAGGAATGCTCATCTCCTCAGAAGTTTTCCACTGTTTTCCCTCAAATTTGTTGACGCCCCGATTCCTGCTTGCTATTGTTAGAAGGTTCCGCGAGTATCCGGAGCGCTTCGTCTTGTCGAGTTCGCAGTTTCTGTGGGCGGAAACATAAAGCGAAAGCGGGTTGCAAGACCCATCGCAGGCATGAGAAGTCAACCTGCGCTACAATGGATACAAGAGATTCACCGCAGTGCTCTTTCAGTAACTACTCGATTTGAGCTGTAGTCTGCGGCCCATCGCAATCGTGCCTGTGACACCCTCCACCTTGGATGGGCTATACGGGCCGGGACAGCGAAACGGAGTCGGCTCTTTCCGCAAATCGCTCCTTCAGTAATGTTGGAGTTTTGCCAAGTGAAGGACGCTCGACCACCGTCGACTGTTTTCGTCTGGTTTTGTTGTACCGGTTTACAGACGTGAAGCAGGGAAGATCTTCGTCAAGAGACGCTTCAGCGTTCTCATGATTTTTGCGTGTTCGTCTAAACGCAAAAGCGAAGACATCAACCCTCCTGCGCGTTTCAAGATTTTTGATCAGGTTTGCACGCATCAGCAAGGAGTCCTAGTGCCTACGTTCCATCAGCTCGTCAAGCAGGGCCGCACGCCCACTCGTTATAAGACTGCCAGCCCCGCGCTTCAGGGTTCGCCTCAGCGCCGTGGCGTCTGCACCCGCGTGTACACACAGACCCCCAAGAAGCCGAACTCGGCTCTCCGCAAGGTTGCTCGTGTTCGCCTCACCAACGGGATTGAAGTCACGACCTACATCCCGGGCATCGGCCACAACCTGCAGGAGCACTCGATTGTGCTCATCCGCGGCGGCCGTGTGAAGGATCTGCCGGGTGTTCGTTACCACGTCGTTCGTGGAACGCTCGACTCCGTCGGCGTTGCGAACCGCAAGCAGAGCCGCTCCAAGTACGGCGCGAAGCGTCCGAAGGCTGCAGCTTCCAAATAGATTTTCGGCCCAACGGATCTGAGAGTCTAAGGACATCAGATCCGTCGGGGCCCACAACAGGCACAGCTCTTGAGAAGTCACGGCGCTGTGGGAAGAAGAGAAAGATAAGAGAATGCCCAGAAAAGGTTACATCGCGAAGCGTGAAGTTGCTCCAGACCCGGTTTATAACTCGACCCTGGTGACGAAGTTTGTGAACTCCATGATGTGGGGCGGCAAGAAGTCGACCGCGCAGGGAATCTTCTACACCGCAATGACCAATCTCGAGCAGAAGGGTGGCGACGAGGCCCTCAAGCTGTTCAAGAAGGCCATCGAGAACTGCAAGCCGCTTCTGGAAGTAAAATCCCGCCGCGTCGGCGGAGCCAACTACCAGGTTCCGATCGAAGTTCTTCCTGAGCGTCGCACCTCACTCGCTATTCGCTGGCTCGTAACCTACGGCCGCGCTCGCGGCGAAAAGGGAATGGTTGACAAGCTTACCGCTGAATTGCTGGATGCAGCCAACGGCCGTGGCGCTGCGATGAAGAAGAAGGAAGACGTTCATCGTATGGCCGAAGCCAACAAGGCATTCGCGCACTACCGCTGGTAGTCAGTTTTTTTCAGGTGTCGGTTCCCGGCCATCCAGTGATGGCCGGGAGCTGAAAATCGATAACAAAGTTTTGATTTACCGCAGGAAAGCCTGCAGAGAAGAGACATACCGTGGCACGCACTATACCTCTGAATCGTTGCCGGAACATCGGAATCATGGCGCACATCGACGCCGGCAAGACGACGACGACCGAGCGCATCCTTTTCTATACGGGCATCACGCACCGTATCGGTGAAGTGCACGAGGGAACTGCGACCATGGACTGGATGGAGCAGGAGCAGGAGCGCGGAATTACCATCACCTCCGCTGCCACGACCTGCACCTGGAAGAACATCCGCATCAACATTATCGACACCCCGGGCCACGTGGACTTCACCGCAGAGGTGGAGCGTTCGCTCCGCGTTCTCGACGGCGCTGTCGCCTGTTTCGACGCTGTCGCCGGTGTGCAGCCCCAGTCCGAGACGGTCTGGCGCCAGGCCACCAAGTACAAGGTTCCCCGTATCTGCTTTATCAATAAGATGGACAAGGCTGGCGCGGACGCTGTCTATGCGACCTCGACCATCGTCGATCGCCTCGGCGCTCGCGCGATCCCGATCAACATCCAGATCGGTGCAGAAGCCAAGTTTCTCGGCGTAGTCGATCTCGTCACCATGAAGGCCATCTACTGGCACGATGAGACGATGGGCGCTGAGTACACCGTCGAAGAGATTCCTGCTGATCTGCTCGAGAAGGCCAAGTCCGCACGCGCCGTCCTGATCGAGGCTGTTGCCGACTCCGACGACGAGATCATGAACCTCTATCTCGAAGGCGAAGAGCCGACCCTGGACCAGCTCAAGGCTGGTATCCGCAAGGCCACCATCGCGATGAACATCTTCCCGGTGCTCTGCGGTTCGTCCTTCAAGAACAAGGGTGTTCAGACGCTGCTTGATGCAGTCGTCGACTACCTGCCCAGCCCGCTCGACATTCCTCCCATGATCGGTCACAACCCCGACAACATGGAAGAAGAGATCATCCGCGCGCCGGAAGATAACGTGCCGCTCTCTGCTCTTGGCTTCAAAATCATGACCGATCCGTTCGTTGGTCAGCTCATCTTCATCCGTGTGTACTCGGGCACCCTCAAGACCGGCGACTCGGTTCTGAACCCCCGCACCGGCAAGACCGAGCGCATCGGACGCCTGCTCAAGATGCACGCCAACAAGCGTGAAGAGATTACGGAGATTCTGGCCGGCGATATCTGCGCCGCTGTTGGTCTCAAGAACCTCATCACCGGCGACACCATCTGCTCCGATAAGAGCCCCATCGTTCTCGAGTCCATCGACTTTCCGAAGCCCGTTATCGAGGTTGCTGTTGAACCGAAGACCAAGGCCGACCAGGAGAAGATGGGCATGGCCCTCGCCAAGCTGGCGCAGGAAGATCCTACCTTCAACGTCCGCACGGACATCGATTCGGGTCAGACCATCATCGCCGGAATGGGCGAGTTGCACCTCGAAATCATCGTCGACCGCATGATGCGCGAGTATAAGGTTGAGGCGAACGTCGGTAAGCCCCAGGTGAACTACCGCGAGACTATCCGCTCGAACGCTGACGCGGAAGGCAAGTACATCCGTCAGACCGGTGGATCGGGTAACTACGGCCACTGCAAGATCCGTATCTCGCCCAATGAGCCGGGCAAGGGTTACGAGTTCTCGAACGACACCAAGGGCGGCACGATTCCCAAAGAATACATCAAGCCGATCGATCAGGGCATCCAGGACGCCATGCAGCGCGGTATTCTGGCCGGCTACGAAATGGTCGACATCAAGGTCTCGGTGTACGACGGCAGCTACCACGACGTCGACTCGAACGAAATGGCATTCAAGATCGCCGGATCGATGGCCTTCAAGGAAGCGGCCCGCAAGGCGAAGCCGGTTCTTCTTGAGCCTGTCATGGCCGTCGAAGTAACGGTTCCCGAAGACTACATGGGTACGATCATCGGCGATTTGAACTCCCGCCGCGGCCGTATCGAAGGCATGGAGATGGTTGGTAACACGCAGGCAATTCGCGCCAGTGTTCCGCTGTCGACGATGTTCGGTTATGCCACGCACATGCGCGGCGCGACCCAGGGCCGTGCAAACTACTCGATGCAGTTCAAGCAGTACGAAGAAGCGCCCCGGTCGGTTTCGGAAGAGATCATCGCCAAGGTACAGGGTAAGGAAGAGAAGTAACCCCACACTTCAAGGCGCCAACACTTTAGCAGTACGAATTTAGCAGTCTGAATTTAGATACACGGAGAGAGTCATGGGCAAGGAAAAGTTTGACCGGTCAAAGCCGCACGTAAACATTGGGACGGTGGGTCACATTGACCACGGCAAAACGACGCTGACGGCGGCGATCACGAAGGTGTTGTCGAAGCACAACCCG
>JAOAPN010000010.1 GCA_025462885.1 Acidobacteriaceae bacterium
ATCCTCCACGCGGCGTTGCTGCGTCAGGGTTTCCCCCATTGCGCAAAATTCCCCACTGCTGCCTCCCGTAGGAGTCTGGACCGTGTTTCAGTTCCAGTGTGTCCGTGCGCCCTCTCAGGCCGGATACAGATCATCGTCTTGGTGGGCCATTACCCCGCCAACTAACTAATCTGCCGCGAACTCCTCTTCAAGCGCATTGCTGCTTTGACCCGTAGGTATTATGCGGTATTAGCTGAGATTTCTCCCAGTTATTCCCCACTCGAAGGTAGATGATTCACGTGTTACTCACCCGTGCGCCACTTTACTCAAGACCGAAGTCCCTTTCTCGTGCGACTTGCATGTGTTAGGCACGCCGCCAGCGTTGATTCTGAGCCAGGATCAAACTCTCGTTTAATCTTGGTTTGCTTGCCATCCAACGACAGGGGTCGGGATGGATCAAGCGCCCCTGGATGCTCGAAAGATCCAGAGGTTTATAACTAGTGAGAATGACTAAACCAAATTTCGTATCATCTCACGATTGGCACGTTCAACTATGTTGTCAAAGATCCTAACTACTCTCGCCTAAGCGGGCAGTTTTGGATCAAGGACTCAGTTAGGCATAAGCCGTAACATGTGTCCTCGAACTTGTATGGCGCTGTTTTCGTCTTGGTTTGCCCGGCTGATCTCTATCTACCTAGCGGCTTTACTTCAGCCCTTCAGAGTCGCTCAGAAGCTTATGACGTTTTGCGCGAACTTTCTAAGAGTATCGAACTTCGCTCTCCGTGTCAACCTTTACTTTCATGCTCTTCAGTAACTCGAAAGCTAACCAGGAGGACGAAAGACTACACAGGAACGAATCGATAAATCTCAAACGATTCGCACAGCGCAAAAACTCAAAATACCGTGACGACTGCAAGCAGTCGCGGAGCACTTAGCTCCTGAAGATCTAAATCAACTGCAGTGGCTTGGGTTTGGTATGCCGGAGGCCCGTAGGCTAGCTCTCGGTTTCAAACGCTTGGACTGCGCTCCGTCTTCCCTCATGTTGAGCCTTGCTACTCAAAGGCCGACTCGTTTACTACCAGAGCCAAGGTGCGAAGCTTTGTAACTCTCTTAGAGTACTGCAGTTTTCACTCTCGTGCAAACTCGTTGTCTCTTTGTGCAACTTGATTAGAGTATCAAGCTTCTTCGTTCTTAGCAAGCTCAATTTTCTAGCCGTTGTCGTTTCTTTGCTCAGCCTCATCACTTCCGTGTGTGCCATGCCTCGTTGCGACTTCCTGAGATTATCAACGGAACCCTATCCGTGCAACCTTTTGACCCTGTGAATATATAGCTCTTCCTGTTGGAATCTCGCTTTGGCCAGTAACGAAAGGGGTTTCAGCCGACGTACTTTCTTAGAAAGACATACATGCAAGGGGTTTTCGACGGGACACAGGGGGCCGAAAGCGGGTTGTTTCACCTTCAAAGGGGTTCAATCCCCAGCTCAATCGAGCCCAAACCGCCTTCAACGTAGATTTGGGACTACACTCCTCCCCATGGAACCCACCGAAATTCAGGAATTCTCCGACCACCTGAAAGAAGCTCGGGAACATGAGGGAGGAGAATCTCTCAAGACCATCTCCCTCGCTATCTCTATTCTGGCTGTATTAATGCAATGGCCACTGTCTTGGGCCACCGTACCCACACGGAAGCAGTTCTAATACAGTCCCGCGCCGGCGATCAATGCAATGAGTGCCAGGCCAAGAAGATCCGCATGGAGAATCTCTCCGTCGTCGTCGATCTGCTGGCACTCCAACCCAATACCGGCCCGACGGCTAAAGCCGCTAAGAATGCGGAATACAAGGCTCATATCGAGAAATGCAAGCAGGACCTGGCGGAAGAGCAGGCCAAGGCGCGCGAGTTCGAAGCAGAAGTGCGGCTTTCGGAGCGCAAGGCTTCCCGCTACGATCTGGGCGAAGCACTGCTGCAGATCGCCGTGGTCCTCTCCTCGATTACTCTCTTTACACGCAACCGCGGGTACTTCCTTCTTGGACTAGTCCTCGGAGCGACTGGCCTGCTGATCGCTGCATCGACGCTACTCGTTCATTAGCGGGGTAATTACGACCCAGTCGATGCTTACTCCGCCTTGAAGCTTTGCATCATCGCCGTAAACACCTGCCGCATCGTCTCAAAGTCCGGCTCCGGTGCGACGAACACGATGTAGTTCAAATCCCCATCCGACCGTCCCACGGCTACGAGCCAATCCCGCTCGACCAACTGCGTGCCACCCTCGACCACGCCGGATCTGCCGCGCAGCTCTACTGCATTTGCCATCTGCCGCCCCAGCGTCAGCACCTGTAATGGGCCGACCGCCTGCAAGCCGCCGTTCTGCTGGCTCAATTGCTGGGCCAACGCCACGGTCGCCGCCTTCAGTGAAGCGGCATCCGAAACCCCGTCGCCGCCCTGTTTCGCAAACCCCACTACCGCTCCATAGGTCACGCCATCCGGCCCGACTCCACCCGCCGGGCCGAGTGTGGCCCCACCACTCTGGTCTGCGGCTGCCTTCCAGCAGGGCGGATATCCGATGGAAAACCGGCCGCCCTGAAACCGCGACAGAGTACCGCAACTGCCCAGTGCCGAACCACGCAGACGTGCGGCTCCGCTCCCTGAGGTAGTTTGCGCCGTCGTATTCCCTGCCGCCGCAGAAGCTGGAACGACTCCAGGTCCAGCGCCCGGCGCGCTCGCATAGAGCCCCGCCTTACGCCATCCGCCGGCCTGAACATCCTTGGCGGAGAGAGCCTTTTCTTCCTTCGCGACACCATGCAACTTGGTGAACTCCGCTGTCGTCACCGTCGCATCGCTGCGTCGCGGCAGTGTTGCGATCTCAGCATTTACATACTCCGTCCGGTTGCCGGGATTGGGATGATCGCTGAAGAACTGCGCCCCGCCCGTACCATACTTCGCCTGGATCGTCTCGAAGAACTGCGGCAGCCCCCGCGGATCGTATCCCGCGTCATACAGAATCCCCGCCCCCAGCAGATCCGCCTGCTTCTCGGCATCGCGCGACATACGCATCATAGTCGCATTGGCACCCAGCCCCAGCGCTCCCTGGGCCAGCGTTCCTAAGCCCGAATCGCCCAGCACAATCGAGCTCAGCACACTTGCAATTCCAAAGCCAAGTTTCGGTGCCTGCGCCTTCGTAATATTGCAGGTCGAGTGCCGCATCACCACGTGCGAGTCTCGTGCGCCATCACGCCCGCCAGTTGGGCCTCCGTCTCTGCGGCCTGAATCGTCCCCAGGTTGACGAAGATCGAACCGCCCGGCAGCGCGAAAGCATTGATATCTTCGCTGGCCACGACATGGAAGTTGTACTGCCACTTATAGCCGGGCGCCTGCGCTACCAGCTTCACCCCCAGTCGCTGGATATAGCGCGAGACCGGGTCGCTATCCGGCAGCACCGGCATCTGCTGATAGACCTGCGCGGCGACCTTCGCTCCCTCCACCTGCTCCTGCTCGATCGTAAAAGCGTTCTTGCAGGTCACCGGCTCAAATCGCGCAAACGCCGACGAACCACACCCCGCCAGCAAAACTACCGCCACCAGCCAACGCTTCAACCCGTCGAACCGCACACCCCACCTCGCTCAAGCTCTTTACTAACAACTACCAACTCACAACTGTACTTAAGACGGCTTCGCAATCACTCCCAGATCTGCCATGCCGTTCACAAAATACTGCACCGCCAGCGCTACCAGCAGCAAGCCCATGATGCGTACCAGGATTCGGATGCCGGTATCGCCCAGCGCGCGGGCCACCCGGTCAGAATTTCCCAGCACGAGATAGCAGATTCCAGCCGTGATGACGATTGCGCCCAGGATCGCCGCCATCTGCCATCGGGTCTGCGCCTGCCCCACCAGCACCATCACGCTGGTAATCGATCCCGGCCCCGCCAGCATCGGAATCCCCAGCGGCACGATTCCCGCGTCTTCCTTGCTGGCCGCCGCAACGGTATCGCCGCTGGCCTCCTGGGTTGCCGACCGCTTGGCCTCCAGCATGTCCAGCCCGATCAACAGCAGGATAATTCCGCCTGCAATCTCGAACGCCGGAAGCGTAATCCCGAACAGCTTGAAGATGTACTGCCCTCCAACTGCAAACGCACTCAGAAAGATTAACGCCGTAAGCGAAGCTTTGCCTGCCATGCGCCTGCGCTTGGGGGCATCCGCTCCCTCGGTCACCGCCAGAAAGGTCGGTAGCGCGGCGAAGGGATCGACCAGAAAGAAGATGGAGCTGAAGGCCAGCAGGGAGAAGCGCACAATCGCCGACCGCTCCAGCCCAGCCAGACTTACGCTATGGGAATCTAGCATCACGCTCCATTCTCCCACGCATCCCCTTCCGAGCCGCCCGAAAAAGACTCCTTCCCCCTGCGCCGCTCATCAGATAGCCTCCATCAAGAAACTACCCCTCAAGAATGACCGGAGACCTTCCTTTCCATGAAAGAACAGCACCGCTGCCACTGGGCGCAGAGCGACCCGCTCCTGCAGGCGTATCACGACGAAGAATGGGGTGTTCCCGAGTACGACAGCCGCGCTCTCTGGGAGAAGCTCATGCTCGACGGCTTTCAGGCCGGCCTTTCGTGGCTCATCATCCTGCGCAAACGCGATGCCTTCCGCAAGGCCTTCCGCAACTTCGACCCGCACGCCGTCGCTCGCTTCACCGAGAAGGACATAGCCCGCCTGATGGAGGACGCCGGAATCGTCCGCTCCCGGGCCAAGATTGAAGCCACCATCAACGGTGCCCGTATCTATACGGAGATGGAAAGGTCCGGCGAAGACTTCAGCACCTGGATCTGGACCATGGCCGGGGGCAAACCGATCGTCAACAAGTGGAAGGTCCCCGGTGAAGTCCCGGCCAAGACAGCGCTCTCAGAAGAGATCTCTGCCAAATTGAAGAAGCGCGGCTTCAAGTTCGTCGGCCCCGTGATTGTGTACGCCTGGATGCAGGCGACCGGCATCGTCAACGATCACGCCACGGTCTGCTTCCGCTATAAGCCAAAATCGAAATAGCGTCGCTCAGTGTCAAATGGAGTCAAAATTCGGAGAAAATCCGCCAATTCTGCCTCCTTTTGACCCAACTGGCTATAATCAGTCTTTGCGATAGGAGCGAAACATGGCCATCACGCCCACCCAAAACATCTGGCACAACGGAAACCTCATCCCCTGGGACAAGGCCAACATCCACGTTATGTCCCACGTCGTCCACTACGGCTCTTCGGTCTTCGAGGGCATTCGCTGTTACGCGCAGCCCGGCGTCAAGGGAGCTGTAGGCACCGCAGGCGTCTTCCGCCTTCCTGAGCACAGCGCGCGCCTGCTCGACTCCGCGAAGATCTACCGCATGCCGCTGCCTTACACCGCAGAGCAGCTCACCACCGCCGTCGTCGATGTCATCGAAGCCAACGGCGTCGCTCCCTGCTACATCCGCCCCATCGCCTTCCGCGGCTACGGCGAGATCGGCGTCAATCCCCTCAAGTCACCCGTTGAGGTCTACATCGCGAACTTCCCGTGGGGCAAATATGTTCCCGGCAATGAAGGCGCCGACGTCTGCATCTCCTCCTGGAGCCGCCTCGCGCCCAACACCATGCCCTCGCTCGCCAAGGCCGGCGCCAACTACATGAACTCGCAGCTCATCCGCATGGAAGCCGAGATCAACGGCTACTCCGAAGGCATCGCTCTCGATGTCAACGGCTACCTGTCGGAAGGCTCCGGCGAGAACCTCTTCCTGGTTCGCGGCGGCATTCTCTACACCACGCCCCTCGCCAACTCAGTGCTGAACGGCATCACCCGCAGCTCGATCCTGACGCTGGCCAAGCAGCTTGGCATCCCGGTCGTCGAGCAGGCGCTTCCGCGCGAGATGATCTACATCTGCGACGAAGCCTTCTTCACTGGCACCGCCGCCGAGGTCACCCACCTCCGCTCCGTGGACCGCATCATGGTCGGCGATGGAACGATGGGACCCATCACCTCCGCGCTGCACAAGGCCTTCTTCGACATCGTCAACGGCCTTGCCCCGGATCGCTATAACTGGCTGACGCCGGTCAATGTTCGCGTGCCGGAACCAGTCGGAGTATAGGCACCTATCACTGTTACAAAAAGGCAGCCATCAGATGGCTGCCTTTTTTACATAGAAACGAGTGATTCGATGATGAACTTCTTGGTCCCCCTGCTCAAGGTGCTGTTGCTCAGCGTGGCCGTTTGCAGCATTGGATTCTTCGGCACATCATGGATGGTCCGCGTGAAGGAACCGTCCGAAGGTATTAATCCTTTCCTACTCAAAGTGTGGCTCGCTGTTGGAGCAGTAGGTCCACTGGTATTCATCGCTCTCAAGCTGCACATCTTTCGCGACTGAGTCAGACCAGGTGCTCCAGCACGGTCAGCTTCAACGCACCATCCAGCAGCGTCTCAACCTGCGCGAGCATCTGCTTCGCTCCCACCAGATGCTCATCCAGCGCCGCCTCGCTGTCCCACTCCTCGTAGGTCCAGAAGCTGCCCGGCTTCTTCTTGTCCTCATGCAGGTGGTATTGTCTGCAGCCCTTTTCCTTACGCGAAGGCTCTACCAGCGACACCAGGACGGCGCGCACGGCATCCTCACATCCGGTCTTCGCTGTAATCTCTGCAATCACGTTAATCCTCTCGTTGCCGCCAAAGAACGCCATCGTCACACTCCTGTCTTTCTCTTTAAGAATAGCCGTGAATCCTGCGCGGATGATTGAAATTATCCTTCGGGATAAGCCTTCGTTGGGACGGGATCAACACGGCTTTTAATTCAACTTGCTAGACTTCTCCCACGATGAATCGCCGCGAAATCCTCAAGCTCTCAGCAGCCTCCGCCCTCTCCGTTCTTACGCCTCCGCTCGCTGAAGCTGCCATCGCCAAGGCCACACCAGTGACCGCAGTCCAGAAATACGACATCTTCGAGATCTCGCTGCAAGGGCCATCCACGGGCAATCCCTTCCTCGAAGTAACCCTGCAAGCCACCTTCACCCAAGGCCACCGCAGCCTCGCCGTCGACGGCTTCTACGACGGCAACGGCACCTTCAAGATTCGCTTCATGCCCGACACTGAGGGGCTGTGGAGTTACACCACCTCCAGCAACACTCCGGCACTGACGAACAAAACAGGCACAGTCAATTGCATCGCACCCACGGGCAAAAACCACGGCCCCGTCGCAGTCCGCCACACCCATCACTTCGCCTATGCCGACGGCACGCCCTACTTCCCGTTCGGAACCACCTGCTACGCCTGGGCCCATCAAGGCAACGCGATGGAAGAGCAGACCCTCGCCACCCTGGCTGCATCCCCCTTCAACAAGCTCCGCATGTGCGTCTTCCCCAAATCCTACGAGTTCAACCACAACGAACCCGAGTTCTACGTCTTTCCCCGCACAGCACCCGCCTCCAAAGAAAACCCACAAGGCACCAACGACCTCACCCGCTTCGATCCCGCCTTCTTCAACCACTTCGAAAAACTGTTGTACAGCCTCCGCGACCTCAACATCGAAGCCGACCTTTCTATGAGCAGGTCACTGGTGTCAAGGTTTTGTTTTTTGTTTTTCCTTCATAGGGCTTTTGCTTTTGTTCTTTGGGTTCGTTGCTCTCCACCGTGTTTCTATTCGCACTCTGAATGAGCTGTCT
>JAOAPN010000002.1 GCA_025462885.1 Acidobacteriaceae bacterium
AACCAGCACTGCGCCTTCAACGACTATCGCTTCCTGTACGACGATCAGAGCTATGGCAACAGGGCCTGGGTGATTGCGGGTGGCGACACGGTCATCCTGCGGGGCGGCCCCTGGCGGGTCGGCTTCAACCAGGGCATCAGCTCGAACGATAAATGGTGCTATGGCGGATCCGGTCCGTTCGATTGCTACAACCCCCCGGTCCCGCCCGGAACCGCAACCCAGCACACCCGTATCCTGGGCGAGAACTACGGCAGTTGCAACGCCACCAACAAGACGCAGATCTTCGGCGGTTTCGGTGTGACGGTCGCGCTCAACCTCAACGATGCACAGTATGTGGATGTCTCCTGCGTCGAGATCACGCGGCACTCGGACTGTATCCGCCATGGTGCACCGGCTTATCCCTCGGGTTGCAGCGCCAGCTTTCCGCTGGACGACTATGACGGGGACGGCATCACGACCACCAACAGGACCCACGACCTGACCCTGACCGACCTGTGGATCCATGGCCATACGGATCGCGGCATCATCGGACCGATTGGCGCCAACGTGACCTGCCTGCGCTGCAATATCAGTTACAACGGCATGGCGGGCTGGGACTTCGACGATGGCCGGGCGACAGTGTTCGGAGCCAACGCGAGCTGGAACTTCCTCTACTCGCAGATTTCCTGGAACGGTTGCAACCAGGAGTATCCCATCACCCACACCTTCCCGGCGATCTCCTGCTACGGCCAGAGCTCGGGCGGATACGGCGATGGGATCGGGACGCCCTCGGGCACCGGCACCGGCATGACGGTGGTGGTCGATCACTCCAGTTTCGATCACAACACCCAGGATGGCATCGACCTGGGCCACATGGACGCAGGCACCAACGCGCTGACCTTCACCAACAACTCCTCGTATGCCAACAGCGGTGGCGCGGTGAAGTGGGGTGCTTACTTCCAGACCGCCGTCATCAACAACAACCTGCTCGAAGCGAACTGTCTGCGGATGTCGGCTCCGATTGCCGGGGCGCCATCGACCTACAACACGAACCTCGGCGACTTCTGCCGGGCGCAGGATGGGGTGTCTTTCAACCTGCTCCAGAACGCCACGGCTACCTTCGCCAACAACACCATCGTCAGCTACGCTCCGACGACCATGGACATCGGCTGCTGGGATACGAGCTGCTCCAACAGCACGTTCACCTTCGTGAACAACATCATGGTCGGATACAACAATCCCACCACCTGGAACATGGGCAGTCAATCGAGCGGTCCCGGCGCTTTTTACTTCCAGCAACCGGTCGGCAACATCGTCCGCAACAACAACCTGTACTACGGGGTGCGCAACATCAGCTGCCCCACCGGCAACACGGGCGAGATCTGCTCCAGCCCGCTCTTCGTCAATCAACCGACGTGGATCGACGAGACCTCGCTCGACAACTTCAACTTCAACCTGACCTCGGGCAGCCCAGCCAAGGGTACAGGCGTCGTCCTGCCCTTCGTCACGCTCGACTACAATGGTTTGCTCCGGGGTGTTACAAACAGCCTCGGCGCGATCCAGTAACGGCAGGCAGTTCATACGGTTGAATGCATCGGTATAAAAGGTCAGGCCCCAGCACTTCATGTGCTGGGGCCCGATCTTCATTGATCGTTAGTGGTTGACTGGTTGCGCCTGTGCAAGGTTTGCATCTGCGGTTCCGATACGACCGGTTGCAGTGACGCGGACGACAAAGCGGGCGCGGATGGCTTTAGGGTTGTGATCGAGTTTGAAGTTTATGTTGAGGGCGCGCTCCAGGCGGCCTGTTGGAGGGACATCCGTCGGGGCGCTCACCTTGATGTTCCTTGCAATTCGCTTGAGCTCCTTGCCTTTCTTATCGAAGGTGGTAGCCATGACGATGACCTCAGCGTGGCGCGGTTCAGTGTCGGTAGCGAAGCTCCAGGCGAGGCCGCGAGCGTCGACGTGAATGGTGAAGGTGTCAACGTCAGTCGGCGAACTGGTAAGGCTAAGGGGAACGCCGTCGTATGCCATGGTGCTTGACTCGGCGTTCATCAGATCGAAGGCCAGGCGGCGGGAAGGGTTGGTGGGATCGACGCGTGCCGGAGGCATTTGGATGTAGTACCCCTCGCGTGTGGTGGCGATGAGACCCGGACGGTTCAGCGTGACCTGGATCTTGCGGAACTTCTGCGGATTCAGATCGGCGTTGGTGGGACGATAGGTGAGGGTATAGAAGCTGGCGCCGTCGCGGACGCTGGTACCGATCTCTGCGTCGACATCGTTGCGTCCGTAGAGGGCTTTGCCGCCGGTAGCTTTGGCAAGCCGATTGAATTGATAGTTGCCGCCGAAGGGGTCGTTAAACTCGGCGTCTGAGCCGTAGGTATTGTTGACCTGGAGACCGGCGGGATCGATGGAGTAGAGTGTGACGCGGGCGTCGCGGAGGGCGTTGACGCAGAGCTGAACGGCGTTGTCGACGCGTGAAGCCGCATCGACCTGGAGGTTGGCGAAGTTGAGCGCCGGAAAGCCGCGGCCGATCCAGATCATGTTCTTATGGCCAGGATGTCCGACCGTCGCCTGCGCGACTCGCATCAGGGTCGAGAAGGCGGTGCTGAATCGTTCCGAGAGCCAAGCCTGCTGGTGCGCTTGCCAGGGGAAAGCAACGAAGTGATGATCGAGTGCAGCGATGACGGCTTGCTTGTTCTGGGTGTAATCCTGGAGGACGATAAAGTTCTGAAGGTTTACGGCAAGCAGCATGGTGGGCGTGGTGAGTTTGTCGGGCTGCTTCTCTAGGAATTTCTTCAACGAGTAGCGAGCGAAGGCCATGTCCTCGAAGCGGGTGTTGAACTCGTCGAGAAGGATGATGTTGACGGGAGCGCGAGGTGCCAGGGCGTCGAGTTCGGCGGTGGAGTTGATGGTGGCGTTGGGTGGCAGGGGATGAGCGTTCGCGGGCTCGAAGTTGAGGACGGTCTGAGGTTCTTTGGCTTCGGTGATGTTGAAGTCGTCCTTCTTGAGGTCGGTGACGATGTTGCCTTTCGCATCGGAGACGACGACGTCCAGAACTACGATGCGGGCGGTGCGCTGGATGGTGTAGGTGCCGTTCGCATTCGCTGTAGGCTGGGAGGCGTTAGGAGCCGTGCTGGTGTTGGGAGCCTGCAGGGGTGGCTGTTGCGGAGCTTGCTGCGGGGCTTGCTCCGGAACGGTGGCGGGCGCGGGTGTCTGAGCGATAGCGGCGAAGGAGGACAGGAGCAGAGCACAGGTGAAGTAGGGTCTCATAAGTTCTCCAATATGACTGGAATATAGACCCCGGATTGGTTGGAGGGTTGTGTTCGGTGTTTGTTTTCTACTCGAAAGCGCTGTCATCCTCGTAACGCCTCAGTACGTCACAGGCAGTCGTGAACCTCTTATCGGGAAGGATACGGTGGGCTGTTTCCAAGGCTTCGATGAGCTGAAGTTGTCCTTTTGTAACGCTTTACATGAGCCAAAATTTGTCGTCTAGTAGGTATGGCTGCCAAGGTGACGCACGTGCGCGCCGTAGTCCAGAATGTTTAGAGACGATGACCCAAAGGACGGAAAACTTCATGTTACGACGCGACTTTATCAAGACGACGAGTACGCTGGTGGCCGGTGCATCGCTGCCGCTTACGAAGGCTTTGGCTGCAGAGCCTGCAGGTGCCGGGGGACGCACGATCCTGCCGATGAATCGCGGCTGGCGCTATACGCCGAACAAGGTATCGGGTGCGGAGGCTATGAAGTTCGACGACTCGAAGTTTGAGCGCATCGTCATTCCGCATACCAATGTGAAGCTGCCGTGGCACAACTTTGACGACAAGACCTACGAGTTCGTATCGACCTATCGTCGCCGCTTTAAATACCCCGCAGCGGCTAAGGGCAAGCGGGTGTTTGTGGACTTCGAGGGCGCGATGACAGCGTCGACGGTATGGATTAATGGTGTGGCGCTGGGCGAGTACAAGGGCGGCTTTACGCCGTTCTCGTTTGAGTTGACACCGCACTTGAAGACCGATGCGGAGAACGTGCTCGTGGTGCAATTGGACTCGACGGAGCGCGAAGACATCCCGCCCTTCGGACACGAGATCGACTACCTGACCTTTGGTGGCATCTATCGCGAGGTTTCGTTACGGATTGTGCCCCAGGTGTATCTGGACAACATCTTTGCGCGCCCGAAGGATGTGATGAGTGGCACTCCGACGCTGGAAGTCGATTGCTTCCTGGCGGGGAAGGGGACCGCTGCTCTGTCGCTTGAGGTAGAGCTGCGCGATGGCGAGCGTGTGGTTGCTAAGGGCAACAAGGCGGTCACGCTTGCGGCAGGTCCAGACCCCGGTGCTGCGGGAGATCCCGAGACGAGTGCTCCGGTATACATGAGCACCCAGACGGCGACCGATCCTGCGCGCCATACCGTGACGGTTACAAATTTAGGTACGGTACAGCTTTGGGATCTCGACAAGCCGCATCTTTACAGTGTGCATGTGAAGTTGCTGGCGGATGGCAAGGCTATCGATGAAGATATGCGCCGCATCGGGTTCCGTGAGGCGATGTTTACGGATCACGGATTCTCGCTGAACGGCAAGATCGTGAAGCTGCGCGGACTCGACCGGCATCAGACATTTCCTTTCGTTGGACAGGCCATGCCTGCGCGGGTACAGCGGAAGGACGCGGAGATTTTACGCAAGGGGATGCACTGCAATATCGTGCGGACCTCGCATTACCCTCAGTCCAGACATTTTCTCGATGCGTGCGATGAGATGGGTCTGCTGGTGCTCGAAGAGATTCCGGGCTGGCAGCACATCGGCCCAGAGCCATGGAAACAGACCTCCATCGACAACGTGGGACGGATGATTCGGCGCGACTGGAACCATCCTTCGATCATCCTGTGGGGCGTACGGATTAACGAGTCACAGGACGATCATGACTTCTACGTGCGCACGAATACACTCTCGCATGCGCTGGACGCGACACGGCAGACGGGCGGCATCCGTTACTTCCAGGAGTCGGAATTCCTGGAAGATGTCTTCACGATGAACGACTTTTACTTTCCATTGAAGAAGCCGAATCATCCGCGTTATCTCAATACCGAGTTTGTGGGCCACACCTTTCCGACCAAGACGACGGACGACGATGAGCGGCAGCGTGAGCACACGCTGCGCCATGCACGGATTCATAATCAGCTTGCATCCGATCCGCAGTACGCGGGTGGTATCGGTTGGTGCGCGTTCGACTACAACACGCACTCAAACTTCGGAGCGGGCGATCGTATCTGCTATCACGGCGTGACGGATATCTTCCGCGAGTTGAAGCCGGCAGGCGGGTTCTACAAGTCGCAGTGCGATCCGGCTGAGGAGATCGTGCTGGAGCCCGCGTTCCACTGGGCGAACAGCGACGAGTCCACCAACTTCACCAAAGCAGTGGTGTGTTCGAACTGCGAGAGCCTGAAGTTCTACCTGCGCGAGCATAGCCTTGAATCGAATCCGTGGGTGCTGGTCGCGGAGGTCGAGCCGGAGCGAGTGGAGTTCAACCACCTGAAGTACGCACCATTCGTATGGGACGTCACCAAGATTGACCGCAAGAAGTTCAAGTTCGCATGGGGTGATCTCAAGATCGAAGGCTACATCGGCGGCAAGCAGGTGATCTCGAAGTCGCTCTCCGGCACCGGGGTGGATCGCAAGTTTGTCCTGCTGCCTGACGACCATGCATTGATGGCCGATGGTGGGGATACGACGCGTGTCGTGATGCGCGTAACCGATGAGTTCGGCGCGTTGCGCACCTATGCGGACGACCCGATCGTGTTCGCCTTGGAGGGCCCCGGAGAGTTGATCGGCGACAACCCCTTCTCGCTCATCGGTGGAACCGGTGCCGTGTGGGTTCGAGCGAAGGAGACGGCCGGCACGGTGAAGCTGACTGCGAAACATCCGCGGCTCGGTTCGCAGACAGTGGAGTTCAAGCTGAGTGCCGTGCCGGCTGAGACTGTTTAGTGCGGATTTCTTAAATAAGTACGAAGCGCCCTAACGCCGGGCAGGCGCCACTTCGTGGGGTATTGGACGCTTCGCGTACGGAAAACGACTTTACAGTCATGAAGAGTTCGCTCTAATTTATGCGCGCCGGCGCAGTGGATCGGCGCAGTACGAGGGTAGGAGTGACACTGCTGGTCCTGCCCTCGTTGAGCGTGCTGCCGTCTTCGGCGCGACCGTGGAGCAGTGCGTGGAAGGACGCGTCAGCGATCTCCGCGCGGGGCAGACTGATGGTGGTCAGGGGCGGCATGGTGAAGGCACTGAGTTGGATATCGTCGCAACCGATGACGGAGATGTCTTGGGGAACGCGGATGCCCGCTTCGGTGAGATAGCCCATGGCTCCGATGGCAGTCAGGTCGTTGGAGGCGAGGATTGCGGTAGGCCGAGCTCCGGACTGGAGCAGCCGCTGGACCGCGTCGTGACCCCCGTCGATGCGGTGATTGCCTTCCTGGATCATGGCGGGGTTGTTTCGCGAGTCCAGTCCGTGCAGCGCGGCGTTCTCGGTGAACGCGTGAAGACGCGCTCGTGCAGAGGCGAGACGGAGTGGCCCGCTGAGGAATGCGATATCGCGATGGCCGAGTTCGACCAGGTGCTGCATGGCCTCGCCGATTCCGGCTTTGTAGTTGATCTCTACGAAGTTGATGCCGTTGCTGGGCTCGCCGGCGTCAAGGAAGACCAGCGGAATGTTCTTGTGGCGAAAGATGCTGGAGAGGCGTTCGTCGGTCTCAGAGGTCATGATGGCGAGACCGTCGACCTTGCGCTGCAGCATGCGGGTGACGCAGATCTTCATGCGTTCCGGATCGTAGTTGGTGTTGGCGATCAGGACTTCCTTGCCATGCAGAATAGCGATGTCCTCAAAAGCCTTTACGAGTTCGGGGAAGAATGGGTTGGTGATGTCGGAGACGATCAGGCCGTAGAGGCTGGAGCGTCCCGACCCCAAGGCACGAGCGTTGGTGTTGGGATAGAAGTTGAGCGCTTCGATGACGATGCGGACGCGCTCGGCGGTAAGGGGATTGACCTTCGGCGAGCCGTTGATGGTGCGGGAGACAGTAGCGGTCGAGACGTTGGCGGATTTTGCAACGGACTTGATGTTCATGGGCGCGTTCCCCGGACGACAGAGCCAGTGTATCGAAAAAGAGATGAGACGTCTCATTAGAATTTCTGAAGGCCACTCCGCCCAAGCGGGAGCAGCTCCGATTGATGTATCTTGGGCTTCGAAACGTTGGTGTGTTTTTTACATTTTTGAATAAAGGATTGGGTCCATGGGGATTGCTTCAAGGGGTGTTCGTGCAGGTCTTGTGATTGCTGCGATGGCAGCGAGTTTTGCCGCAGCGGGATTGGCACAGAGCGTTGGCGGAACCCGTTGGTCGGAGGAGCAGGCGAACGCCTGGTATGCAAAGCAGCCCTGGCTGGTGGGGGCGAACTATGTGCCGTCGGATGCAATCAACCAGTTGGAGATGTTCCAGGCCGACACCTTCAATCCTGCCTTGAACGACAAGGAACTGGGGCTTGCTGAGAGCATCGGGATGAACACCGTGCGGGTCTTTCTGCAGGATCAGTTGTAGACCTCCGACCCGGAGGGTTTCAAGAAGCGGCTGGACGCGTTTCTTACCATCGCGGCGAAGCATCACATCAAGCCGCTGCTGGTACTCTTCGATTCCTGCTGGGATCCGATACCGAAGCTGGGACCGCAGCATCCGCCGATCCCTGGAATTCACAACTCCGGGTGGGTACAGAGCCCGGGAGCGAAAGAGCTCTCCGACCCAACCTACGAGCCGAAGTTGAAGGCCTACGTCGTGGGCGTCGTCGGAGCGTTTGCCAAGGATGATCGCGTGCTCGGATGGGACGTGTGGAACGAGCCGGACAATGGCAATGAGTCAAGCCAGCCCAACGAGTTGAAGAATAAAGCGGCAGTGGTTGCGGCGATACTGCCCAAGGTCTTTGCGTGGGCGCGCGAGGCGCATCCGACCCAGCCTCTGACCAGTGGAGTCTGGACGGGAAACTGGACCGATCCGGCGGAGGAGAGCGCGATGGTGAAGATCCAGTTGGCGGAATCGGACGTGATCTCGTTCCACAACTACGGATGGCCGGAGGAGTTCGAGGCCAAGATCGTCGGGCTGAAGAAGTATGGCCGGCCCGTAATCTGCACCGAGTACATGGCGCGCGGGGCAGGAAGCACGTTTGATGGCTCTCTTCCGATTGCGAAGAAGTACAACGTTGGCGCGATCAACTGGGGACTGGTGGCAGGTAAGACACAGACGTATCTGCCCTGGGATTCGTGGCAGAAACCCTATGTCCTGTCGAAGCCGACGGTCTGGTTCCACGAGGTCTTCCGCCAGGATGACAGCCCGTACCGGCAGCGCGAGGTGGATCTGATGCGGGAGCTGACGGGGCGCGGAACGAAGGTGACGGCTGGCAGTGCGGGCGCAGAGTAATAGACGCTCAATACGGCTGGCGTTGTGGACGATCAGGTCTGGCCATGCCGGCAGACAGACTCTGCGTTAGGCTGAGAAGCAATGGGATTGCCGAAGATTTTGCTGAGCTGGAGCGGTGGGAAGGATAGTGCGTGGGCGCTGCACGTGCTGCGGCAGGAGGCGAAGTATGAAGTAGTCGGCCTGCTGACGACCATCAACGAAGCCTTTCGCAGGGTCGCAATTCATGGGTATCGCGAGGCTTTGCTGGACGCGCAGGCCGTGGCGGCGGGACTTCCGGTCTGGAAGGTAGACCTGCCGTTTCCCTGCACGAACGCGGAGTATGAGACGCGCATGGCGGTGGTGCTGGAGCGGGCGGTCGCCGAGGGAATCCACGGGATCGCGTTTGGCGATCTTTTTCTGGAAGAGATTCGAGCGTACCGGCTGCGACAGCTCGAAAAGACCGGGCTGGAGGCAGTCTTTCCGGTATGGGGAATTCCGACGGACGAGTTGGCGGAGACGATGGTGTCGGGAGGATTGCGGGCGTTTTTGACATGCGTCGATCCGCGCGTTCTGGACCCGTCTTTTGCCGGGCGCAGATTCGATGCAAAGCTGCTAAAGGAACTTCCTGCAGGGGTTGACCGATGTGGGGAGCGGGGCGAGTTCCACACCTTCGCGTGCGAAGGGCCGATGTTCTCGCGTAGCATCGCTGTAGAACCCGCCGAGGTGATTGAGCGGGATGGATTTGTCTATGCCGAACTTCTTTCTGTATCGAGTGAGCCTGTTGCCTAGACGCTGGCTGGTGGTCGCGGCGGTGTTGCTGGTGGCTGTCTCCGCAGCGCCCATTGCAGTCGCGCAGACGCTCGCCCGCCCCGGCTGGGTGGGTTCGGGGCTTACGCCGAACGTGTGGTGGCGGCACGCCTTTGTCTACGCGGTGGACGTGCGGACCGGCGAAGGTTTGAAAGGCGTTGCATCTCAAATGGATGCCATGCAGACGCTGGGTGTCGATGCGGTGCTGCTGCGCGGGTTGCAGGGTACGGGCGAGGCTGGAATCGATCCGGCGGCTGGCCCGATGGAGGACTTCGACGCGGTGCTGGTAGCAGCGAGCCGTCATAGTCTGCGGGTATTGGTGGAGCTGAGTCCGAAGGCGACGACCGAGGATGTCTCCGGCGTGGCGCGATTCTGGTTGAGCCGCGGGGTCGCGGGATTTCGGCTGGTGGCTGCCGGGGATAGCTCTACCCAGATGCGCCAGTTGCGTGAACTGGCGAAGAATTATGTCGGTGAGCGGGTGATGATCGGAGATGCTGCTTCGGCAGGGGGCGCTGGGCCTCAGTTGTTGCTGGACGCTTCAATCGCAGTCGCGCCCTTGAATGTTGCCGCGATCCGAACGGCGCTCGAGAAGAATGACGCGATGAACCGTGCGGGCGGCGGGGTTCCGATGCTGGCCACGGCAGAGGGCGCGGGCGGCGGCCCGGAGTTTGCCAAGGTTGTCGCGACGCTGCTATTAAGTACGCGAGGCGGTGCGATGATCCGAGCCGGGCAGCAGGGTTCCGACCAGTCAGCCGCGTGGTATCGGCAGATGAGCACCATGCAGCACAGCAATACGACGGTTCGTACCGGCGTGAATGCAATGCTGAATCACGATGCTGAAAACGTGGTCGCGTGGGTGCGCCGCCCCCAGCAGGCGGTCTCATACAAGAACCCGGCAGTCGTGTTCGTCTGCAACATGACGGACAAGCCAGTTACGGTCTCGTTGCGACCCGATATGCAGGGCCTCAAGCTGAAAGGGAATTTTATGAAGACGGTGCTTCGCACAGATGAAGGGATGGGCGGCGTCAGCCTGGATGCGGTGAAGGTAGGTCCGTACGGGGTGTATGTAGGGGAATTGAAGTATTAGGCAGGATGGTGTCATAGGCCGCATACACGCGGTCAAAGACGGCATCCCAGCTACAGCCAAGCGCGTGCTGACGGCAGGCATCGCGCATCTGGTCTAAACGAGGACGATCGTTCGCAAGGCTGACGATCGTTTCGGCGAAGCTGTTGTCGAGCGCGATGAAGCCGGTAACGGCTTCCTGGACGATGTACTTGGGACCGCCGTCGGGGGTGACGATTGCGGGAACTCCGCTGGCCAGCGCCTCGAGAACCACATTGCCGAAGGTATCGGTATGCGACGGGAAGACGAGCAGATCCATGTTGGCGTAGGCGGTGGAGAGTTCCTCACCGCGCAGGACTCCGGCGAACTCGACCTTGTCCGGCGGAAGGGCGGCCCTGAGAGCGGCCTCCTCAGCACCGTGGCCGATGATGAGAAAGCGGATGTCTTCTATTCCTCGCGCAGCTAACTCCCGCTCAAGGATTGGCAGCAGGGCGACGTTCTTCTCGATGGACAGCCGCCCCACATAGCCGAGGATCAAGGTGCGGTCGTCCGCGAGGCGCGTGCGGCGAGCAGGCGTAAACAGAAGGGTGTCGACGCCACGCTGCATAAGATGGCAGGGACGTTTCGTCGTGCGTTCGAGCAGCTCGCACAGCTCCCCGTTTGGAGCAAAGAGCACCCTGGCCTGCCGGTAGAGATGGGCGGCGATGCTCAAGGAGGTGGACTCGATCCGCGCCGCAGCCTGCAGAGCCCGATCAGCCGGGAGGCGTCCGGTCAGCCATTCGAGACGGCGCGCAGCGTACTCATGGACATTCGTGTGCCACGAGGCGGCCAGCGGGATGCCAAGCTCGTAGGCGAACCAGGCGCCGAGGAGGCCAAGCTCGCTCGGTCCGGTGATGTGGAGAATGTCGGGCTTGAAGCGGCGAAGTTCCCGTTCGATCCGAGTGACGTGGCGACCGAACAGAGGATCGAAGGCGAGGTCCTTCTCGATGCCGAACGCGGCGAAGCTCCGCGGCAGTTCAAGGGTCTCTACGGGAAAGGTTGCGTCCGGTTTGGTGTGGCCAGCTCGGACGCAGAGGAACGGGAGCTGATGACGTTGCGCATAGGCCACGAAGTTGCGGCTAGTGTGGGCGACACCGTTGATCTCATGGAAAGAGTCGGGGAAGTAAGCGACACGCGGACCATGCGGGCGAGCGGGCTTCTCCATGATGGTCTCTGCCTGGTGCACGGGATCCTGCTCCTTTGGTCCGCCTCCACCGTCACGCGATCCGGGCTCGCTCAGGATTTATCTTACTGCGGCAGATGGAAGGTGGGTGCAGACCATGGCGGAGGGTGGGTGGGCGGCCGATCTTTACAGAGAGCCGATTTCTATCAGGCTACTCCGCCGAAATGGATCAGGGACTACACCTTTTTGGGGATGTGTTGCGCCGACGCCGGGGCTAAGGTTTATAGATGAGTCGGGAGTGTGTGAGTGCGGTAAGCGGCCACGGGTGCGAAGTAAATTAACGTATTTGTCATGAATTCTGCCTAAAATGGCAGGTTCCGGGTCGCGGCTGAACTTCGCGGGTGGCGCTATATGGATTTCCATGGTTCGAACCGCTATAACAGTTGGTATCCCCGCGGTATCGATCAAGGTCGTCATTCTGTGAAGCTTAAGTGAAATTGTCACGCTTCCTGTAGCCGATAGAGATTCTGCCCGCTGGTGGGCCTGCCGAGTTAGGTTGCGTCTTTCGCAGTCCGTTGCTGTACCGTTTTGAGGTTAACGTCTGCAAGTGAATTCGACCTACATCGTTCAAGTTCCGGATCTGGTCGCCATGCTGGTCCTGATGGTGGTGCTGATATTTCTGCGCCGCCGCAGTGAAGCCAAGGATGTAACGCTTTGGCTGGTTGGGTTGTGCTTCATTTTTGTGGAGGCGATCGCTTCCGATCTCTATCGCTTTACGTCGCTCTTTCATGCCCCCTCCCATTCCATCGCTTTGGACTCCTACGTTCTGGCGGGATTGACGTTTGCGTGGGCAGCACGCAAGGACAGTGTTCGCCCCAAAGCTTACCTCTCTTTCTGCCTGGCGATGATTGTGCCGTTATTTGCAATCACTACGCTGTATGGGTTGAATCTGCACCAGCGCTATGCCTACCTTAGCCTCGTCGTAACGGGGATCGCCCTCGGGCTGGCGTGCACGGTAGTATTTCTGCGCGACGTCCGACTGATAGGGACGGTGCTGGCCGTGCAAATTGTTACGTGGGGACCAATGTTCTGGCTGGCAGGCCGCTCCGGGTACCGCGAGATGACCTATTGGGGGATGGGATGCCTTTACATGCTGGTCGCGGTGGCGCTGTGGGGCGTCATGACGCGCAGCCGAATCGGCGGCAGCGTCATGGTGGCAGGGTTCGTCCTGTGGTCGCTGTGCCTGTTTACCCATCCTTATGTCGGCGGAAACCCGGTGATCGCGGTGTTGAACGACGAGGTATGGACGCTGCAGAAGTTCTTTGTGACGATTGGGTTGCTGTTAGTGCTGCTGGATGAACAGAGCCTGCGGAATCGCGAGTTGGCTCTGCATGACCCGCTGACGGGACTGCCGAACCGCCGGCTGTTCGACGACCGGATCAGCCAGTCCATCAAGCGTTCCGCGCGCTATAGGACTCGCTTTGCCATCTTCACCATCGATCTGAACAGTTTTAAAGCAGTGAATGATCTGTTGGGGCACCGCCGCGGAGACGAAGTTCTTTGCGAAGCAGCGAACTGTTTGAACACCGTAGTGCGGGCGGCAGACACACTGGCACGGTGTGGCGGCGATGAGTTCACCGTGATTGTGAATGATGTCTCAAATCGTCAGATCTGCGACCTGATCGCCGGGCAACTGCGGTCTTCCCTGGAGGGTGCGTCAACAGGTCTGCCGTTCAAGCTTTCGGGCAGCGTAGGCTACGCGATGTATCCGGATGATGCCGTCGATTCCACGCTTTTGCAGGAGATCGCGGATCGACGCATGTACGAAAACAAGCATGCGGTGCAGGGAGCTGCGGTGTAGAGCATTTCTCCTGTTACTGTGCACTGGACAAGCTTTGCGAGTAGCGTTTTTCATGGAAAAAACGGCGTTCAGATCTGCGGTTTCGGTTTACATCCACAGAAGAAATGCTCCAGGCAAGTTAGGCGTCGAGACTGCGGGCCAGCGTCGTCCGCATCTCGCTGGCTTCATTCCAAGCGATGCGAAGGCCACCGGACACCGGAGCTGCACCCAGCGCGCGCACGATGCGGATGATGCCGGTAATGAGTTTCGGAGGCTTTTGCTGGCCGTTGGCGTCGGCTGTCCAGAGCTCCGACAAAGGGCGGACGTTGCCCTGGGTGTCGGGGTGGAAGGCGCGCTGGTCCCAGCGCTGGGAGCCCTCAGGAAAATGGGGGTAATCGCGGATCGCATCGAGCGTGGACTGCAGGATGCGGTGCTTCCACGGCTGCGCGTACTGCGGCATAAACAGGACGTTGGAGCGGCGCTCGCGGCGGACTTCGTGTACGAAGTCGGTGAAGCTGGTGGCGTGGGTGAGGTTGATATTGGCGTTCGGCTCAATGCCGTGGCGATCGCCACCGGAGATGACGAGTTGGTTCCAGCGGCCGGCCAGGTCGGCCACTTCGCGATTTTCTTTCCAATTGCGAAGACCGTTCAGCTCCAATGCGTCAATAAACTGGCCGTTGGTGGCAAGGAACTCATTGACCAGAACGCAGTGGGGGGCATTGCCGATCCGGTAGAGGTCCCAGAGCGGGTGATTGAAGATCAGCAGAACGCTGGGGATCTCATGCATCTCTGCAAGGAGATCGGTAAGAAGTTTCGGGGCGCGCTCGGCAACGGGGATAGCGGTGAAGGCTTCGAGACGCGCCATCCAGTCCGTCGCGGTGGCGCTGGGAAGGTTGTGGACACCGAGATGGAAGGACGTGTTGCCGAACGGGACAGTCCACTCGACGGAGACAGGAATGTGCCGGGCCGAGGGAATAGCGCGGAGCAGAAGCGGGGCCTGGATGGAGTCGTGGTCGGTGATCGAGACCAGCCCCGGGATCTGCAGGGCGTCCTCGATCTGGGTGCGTTCAAGGTCGAAGGCGAGGCGCGGCGTCAGCGGCGGGGTCCAATAGCTGCGGGCGTAGTCGGGCTGGATGCCGGAGAAGCGCAGCGAGCGCGATTCGAACCAGCGCATGATGGGCTGGAGCGCGGGAATGTCGGTGGAGAGCTCCGCAATGAAGTCGAGGGTCTCTTTGGACTGCGAGGTGTGGGAGTGGAGGGAGACGCCCGTGGCAAAGCCGTGAGCGGCGTTGGGTTCGCGCCAGAGGTAGGAGATGCTGGTCTGGTTGGTTGCGATGGCTTTGTGGCTCATGGCTTGGCTCCCGCTTGGGCTTCCCTGCTAGAGCGAGTGTGCCGAACCGGAGGTTACGGGGAGGTGACTGCACAAAGAATGGTGCTTGAAATTGGGAGTGGGTGGGTTATCCGCGAAGGTACGGGCGCTTACGAGCCGTCATCCGTAATGCGCCCTACATACGAATCCGCGTTTATGCCATTTTGTCAGATGGTTAACGGGTTTTTGCGATATCAGGGCCGAGAAGCTCCTGTGCGGAGGGCGCCGGCTCACTCGGAACACCAGTCTGCTCTTCATGGAGCCGTTGCTGGTGTTCGTAGGGAGAGTCAAGATGGTTCTCGGTGAGACTTTTTTTGAGAATTTCGAAGGCTTCTTCCGGAGTGTCGACAAACTGGAAGAGGTCGAGGTCCTTGATCGAGATAGCTCCGTGTTCGGCCATCGCTTCCAGGTTGATGACCTTCTTCCAGTAGGTTGACCCGTAGATAATGACAGTCATCTGCTTGGCGAGCTTGTGGGTCTGCGCCAGGGTCAGCAGCTCGAACATCTCGTCCAGCGTCCCGAAACCGCCCGGGAAGACGACCAGCGCCTTGGCGAGATAGGCAAACCAGTACTTGCGCATGAAAAAGTAGTGGAACTCGAAGTTCAGCGCAGGCGTGAGATACGGGTTGGGGCGCTGCTCGAACGGAAGCTTGATGTTCAGCCCGATGGTCTTGCAGCCAGCTTCGAAGGCTCCGCGGTTGGCGGCCTCCATGATGCCGGGCCCTCCTCCCGACGTGACGACAAAGCGGTGGCGGCGGCCGGGCAGGGCGCAGGCCCATGTGGCGACCAGGGCACCCAGCTTGCGGGCGTCCTCGTAGTAGTGGGCCATCTCCACCGCGGCTACAGCGCGTTTGCGCTGCAGGTCGGAGGCTTCGCCGGCGGCGATGGCTTCAGGCGTTGCAGGCTGCTCTTCAGGAGGCGCAGCTCTGGTCGAACCTGTGTTATCAAGTAGTTGAAGCTGGGCGTGCGCTTCGTCGAGCGGCAGGAAGCGGGCGGATCCGAAGAAGACGACCGTGTCCTGGATGCGCTCGCGGCGGAAGCGCGCCATCGGTTCCTGGTACTCGGCGATCACGCGAATGAGGCGGCCGTCGGGCGAGTTGATGAAGTCGGGGTTCTCGTAGGCAAGCAGAGCGCGTGCGAGAGGGTCTGGAAGTTCAGCGGCGGGGGACTGGGGGGTGTCGGGCTTGGATTCACTCATACGAACGTCTCGGGCTCTCGAAGAAAAAGGCTTCGTTTATTTTCAATCCCGGTAATCGCGGTAATGGACAGCTTCGGAGATTCCGATCCAGATATCGATGAGGCCAATGCCGGAGATGATGCCGCGAACGGCTCCATTATGCAGGATAGCGGCGAGCCGGGGATGGGCGTTCATAAGGAGATTGTGGTCCCAGATGCGCGTCCACCAGGGCAGCACCATCACCAGCACGCCGAGGTAGACGCAGAAGAGGACCAGCACGAAGAGAGAGACGCGCTGAAGCCACACGGGTGTCGTTCGGCTCGTCATACGGGAGTCGGTGTCGTCCGGCGGTGGCGAGGGCAAGGGGCCGCGGGACGTTTCACGCAGCTGTAGCTCAGGCGGTTGCGGCGGTTCCTGGTTGGGAAAAAGTTGTGGCTGTCCCGGCATCAAGTTCTCTGTTTGACGGTAACAGAGCGGCGGGGCAATGTCTCGCTCCAGCAGATGCACGGCCGGGTATCTGGCGAGGGTCTTGTGCGGGATGAGAAGATAAGAGAGATGCTCCAACTCTCCTCTGCCGGAAAAAGATTCGGCCCCAAGTTGTTATTTGAAGATGCGAACTGGTTGATTACACCGGACGAACGGACCGGCCTCGTCGGCGGCAATGGGACAGGTAAATCGACGCTGCTCAAGGTCCTGGCCGGGGTCGAGACGCTGGACTACGGCGAGCTGACGCGCGTCAAGGGCATGACCCTCGGATATCTGCCACAGGACGGCCTCGCGCTGCGCGGTAAGACGGTCTTTGCAGAGTGCCTTTCGGTCTTCGACCACCTCCACGCGATGGAGGCTGAGGCGCTGGAACTGACGACGACGCTGTCCGAGGCGGACCCCAAGTCCAAAGAGTACCGGGTCGCGGCGGAGCGCTACTCCGACATCGCCGACCAGTTGCATGTGCATGATATCTATACCCTGGACTCGCAGGTCGGTGCCGTCCTGGGCGGACTCGGTTTTAGCAAGGAAGACTGGGAGCGGAATACCGAAGAGTTCTCCGGCGGCTGGCAGATGCGGATCGCGCTGGCTAAACTCTTGTTGCAGAAGCCCTCGCTGCTGCTGCTGGATGAGCCGACCAACCATCTGGACATCGAGTCGCGCAACTGGCTCGAGAACTACCTGCACGACTATCCGAATGCGTTCATCCTGATCTCGCACGACCGCTATTTTCTGGATGTGACGGTGAACAAGACGGTTGAGTTGTGGAACAAGCGGATGCACACGTACCACGGCGGCTATGAGAAGTACGTAGCGCAGAAGGAAGAGCGTCGCGTGCAGTTGATGAATGCATACAAGAACCAGCGCGACCGTATCGAGGCGCTGGAGGCATTCATCAACCGCTTCCGCGCGCAGGCGACCAAGGCGAAGCAGGTGCAGTCGCGCATCAAGGAGCTGGAGAAGATCGAGCGGATCGAGGTGCCGGAAGACGAAGCCACGATCCACTTCTCGATTCCGCAACCCCCGGCCTCAGGCCGCACGGTGATCGAGGTTTCGCACCTGACAAAGCACTTTCCCGCGAAGGATGGCGGCGTAAAACGCGTGCTCGAAGACGTAAGCTTCACCATCGAACGCGGCGACCGCATCGCGCTGGTCGGCGCGAACGGCGCAGGCAAGTCGACGCTGATCCGCATGCTTGCCGAACTGGACACCGCGACCAGCGGCGAGATCAAGCTGGGGCACAACGTTCTGGCGGACTACTTCGCGCAGGACCAGTACAAGGTGCTGGACCCCGCTGCGAAGATGCTCGAAGATATCAGCGGAATCGCCCCGAAGGTACCGCAGACGGAGCTACGCAGCCTGCTGGGATGCTTCATGTTTTCGGGCGACGATGTGTTCAAGCCACTCGGCGTGCTCAGCGGCGGAGAGCGCAACCGCTACGCCATGGCGAAGATGCTTGTAAGCCCCGCGAACATGCTGCTGCTCGACGAGCCCACCAACCACCTCGACCTCCGCGCCAAGGACGTGTTGCTGGATGCGATCCGCAAGTTTACCGGAACAGTGCTGTTCGTCTCGCACGACCGCTACTTCATCGATGGGCTGGCAACCCGCGTCTTCGAGGTAGAAGACCGCCGCGTCCACGTCTATCCGGGCAACTACGAGGACTATCTATGGCGCAAACAGGGCGGCCCCGATAAAGTAACCGCTTCGCTTACAAAACCGTCCACTTCTGTAACCATTCCAGTAGCGTATGTCCCCGTAGCTGCGCCCGTACCCGAAAAGCCCCAGGTAAAACGTCTGAATCCGATCAAGCTGAAGCAGTTGGAAGACCGTCTGAAGTTCACGGAAGAAGAGATCCCCCGGCTGGAAGAATCGATTGCAGCCGCGGAGACTCAGCTAGGCGTCTTCGCCTCAGCCGAAGAGTCACAGCGAATCGCTGCCGAGTTGGACGGTCTGAGAACCCAGCACGCCGCAATCGTCACAGAGTGGGAAGAATTAGCATTGCAATTGGAAGAGCAGGAAGCAGTAGTTTAGGAATGTTTTTAAGCCAATGGTGCGAAGTGCAGGAGGTATGCACCTCTCCCTGTACATCGTGGTAACGAGAGGGAAAGTTTAGCGCCCTTCGCGGAGACGCGCAGCGAGCCGCTCCGGCAGTCCCGCCATAAGAATCCGACCCTGCGAAGCTGTGAGGTCGTACGGCACCCGGTGATAGGTGATGGTGGCATCGCCGTTGGACGATTGATTCTGCGTATCGTAGATCGCGAAGGCAGCGCGCCAGTCGGCATCACGGGGCTGGCCTATCGAGCCGGGGTTGATCAGGTGACGCGTGCCAGGAGGCAGTGTAAGAGTCCACGACTCAGCTTCGTTCTGGGCAGCGTAACGGGGACGAACCTCGTGCCAGTCATGCTCCTTCTGGGAGAAGCCGCCCTGGATGTGGGTGTGTCCAAAGAAGGTGATCGCGGTGGTCATCTGCTGCAGCGGAGCCCACGCGTCGCGCATATTGAGGATGTACTGATCTTCGTTGAGCGGTGAGCCGTGGGCGCAGGAGACGTCAAGCGTTTCGGCGGTCGGGCTTTCCGGCTGCAATGGACCGGAAGGCACAGCGCGGAGCCATGCGATGTTATCCGGGGTCAACTCCTCCTGCGTCCAAAGCGCAGCGGCGCGGGCGATCGGGTTGAAGCCAAGTGCAGAGGTGAGACCTGAGCCAACGCGATCATGGTTGCCGCGAACGTTCAGTGCCGCCAGCGGGCGCACCATGTCGATAACCTGGTTCGGGCTGGCGCCATAGCCTACAAGATCGCCGAGATTCCATACCGTGTCGTAGGAGCCTGCGGCTGCCTCAAGAACGGCATTGAGGGCTTCGAGATTGGCGTGAATGTCGGAAAGGATAAGGGCGCGCATGGAGAGTAAATGGTGCCGTTGGCCCCAAGGATAAAGTTTATCTGGATTGGAGGAGGGAGGGAAGGCCGGCTCGAAAAAATGAGCCGAAAGATAAAGCCGTATATCGAGAAGTCGCCTCTCCAGGCAGCGACGCTACTCCGAACTGGCCGTTCTGGATGAGACCGAAGCCAGCGGCCGAGAGCGGTCGGTATGCATCGTTGGAGCGGAGGCAAGGAGCTGGCGGGTGTAAGGATGGCCCGGCGTCAGGAAGAGATCGCGGGTGGCCGCCTCCTCGATGATGCGGCCATGCTGCATCACGGCGATGCGGTCTCCCGGCTGATCGCAGGCCTGGGAGACGACGGCAAGATCGTGGGAGATAAAGAGCATCGCCAGGTTGTGGGTCAGTCGCAGATCCCGCAGCAGCGCGAGAATCTGTGCCTGCACCGTCACGTCCAGGGCGGTGGTCGGCTCGTCCGCGATCAGAAGTCTTGGCTGATTCACGATAGCCATGGCGATGAGGATGCGCTGTCGCTGGCCTCCGGAGAACTGGTGCGGGTAGTCGCGGACCCGGCGTTCCGGATCGGGCAGTGCCACCTGGTGCATCGCTTCAAGCACGCGGCTCTTGACGGCAGAGCGGCTTAGCTCCGGGTGGTGCGCCTCGACCGCTTCGGCAATCTGAGCCCCGACCGGCATCACCGGGTTCAGTGCCGTCATCGGTTCCTGAAAGATCATGGCGATATCACGACCGCGATGGCGTCGCATGGCAGATTCGGACAGGGTGAGGAGTTCGTGGCCGTCAAACAGGATGCTCCCGGTGGTGCGGGCGTTGGGACTGAGGAGCCGCAGAATGGCGAGCGAGGTGGCAGATTTCCCCGATCCCGACTCCCCCACCAGTCCCAACGTCTGACCCGGAGCGATCGCGAAGGAGATAGCGTCCACCGCCTTGGGGGGAGATGGATCGGCCGATTCATGAGAGCCGAAGGAGATGCTCAGGTCGTTGACTGCGAGTAGCGGGGCTGCGGATGGGGCTGTCAGGGGCATGTGGTTGCAAGTTTAGCGAAAAGTGACCGGCGGCGTGAGGCTGCCGCCACGCTTCGCCTTGATACAGCGGGATTGCCACAGCGCGAAGTCCTGTAGGCGAAATGCAGCCGGAGAGCGTCTAATCTCAGACGATGATGCTTCAGACAATGACAATGATGATGCGAAGAATTCTATTGCTGTTGGGGGGGTGCTCCGGGCTGGCAGGTGCGCAGACCCACAAGGTGGCGAAGCCGGAGAGCGTGGTTCGGGCGGTGGGGGTGTATGAGTGGACGGGCGATCTGGCGAAGCCTGCGGCCAGCCGGTTGATTCCGGTGACCGTGTTTATCGATGGGCAGTTGCAGGATGCCGGGGTATACCTGGCGCGGCCCGTGCCGCTGGCACTGTTGAGCGGCAACCTTTATGAGCTTCAGGACGCCGGCAAGCCGAAAGGAGCGCTGGAGCTCTCCTTCGCCCGGCACATGCAGATGACTGAGAATGCAACCGGTGCCTCGCTCTTCGATGATGGATGGTTCGGCTACGGAAGCTACAAGGCGCCGGCAGCGGAGAAGAAGGCTCCCGCGCTAAAGCCGTCAAAACAGTTAGCGGAGGTGAAGGGTTCGAAGGGCGCAGCAGATGACGGACGGCCCCACTTCTCGAACAAAGGCGGTGCCGCCGATGCCGATGCTAATGCTAATAAAGATAGGGTCGATCCAGACAAAACGACTCCCGGCAAAGCAGGCTCGGATAAGGCAGCTTCGGATGCGCCCGTCGGATCGGCCACGCCGGAGGACGCGGACCGGCCTACGATGCGACGGCGTTCAGGGAGTTCGGACAACGATTCGGCAGGAAAGAGCTCGACCGCTTCGACTGCAGATAAGGGTGCGGGGACCGATACGAGTACCCCGGCGGACGATCCGGATCGGCCGCATCTCTCGAAGAAGACCTCTGGCGATCCAGCGGGAGATACGACGGCTTCGACCCCGGACTCCGGTTCGACCCAGTCCGGTTCGGGCCAGTCTGGTTCGAGTCAATCCGGGAGCGGGGGCGACTCGGACAGCAAGGCTCCGCCTACCACCGCCAGCGGAGGATCGAAGGACGACCCGGACCGCCCAACCTTGAAACGCCGGACGGCAGAGGAGATAAAGCAGGATCGCAAGAAGGAGGATCGTGCTTCGGTGACGGGCGTTGGATCGCTGAATGACGATCCGAACCGGCCGACCATCCATCGCGGCAAACCCGCAAGCGCGCTGACGGAGGACGATCTGCCCAAGCTCACCGGGCTTCCCGTGGATCTGAAGCAGATGGTGGCGGTATCGGATGCGGCGAACCGCCCAGTGCATGAGTTCGCGCGCCCATGGGAGGATGATGCGGAGCGCAAGGCGATTCTGACGAAGATGCAGACATTGGCTCGGGCTAAACTTGCTGGCTACGGCGCGAAGGCCGCGGCATCTGTTCCCGAAGCGACACCGCCTGCTCTGCGGAAGGGAACTCCTGCCGCGACCGCGACGGCTCGCCGGGCTGCCGCAGCGAAGAAGGCTGCTGCTTCTGCGGAAGTGGCTTTGCTGGATGAAGATTTGAAGGGCTACACATTGAGCTACGGCGGGCTGGCAACGTACGTCTATTCCGCCCATACGGCTGGCGTCGGTGCGGCGCTGGACTACGTGACAGTCGTTGCGCAGGCAGATGCTTTAGGAGAGCTAAAACCCGCATTGGATAACGTGACCGACGCAGCTCATCTGGATCGAACCCCCCGCATGCGGCTGGTCGACGCGGTCGATGCCGAGGCAAGCAATCGGGCCAGCCTGCTGTTCGAACTGCGCGGGCAACATTCGCGACAGTTCGGTCTGTACAGCGTGATCGGAGCCAGGTCCGACCAGAAGTTCCTGTCCGGAAGCACGCAGTAATCTGTGCTGGCTTCAAGCGGTCAGAACTTGAGCAGAGGGAGCAGGCTCGAGTAGTCGTCGGTCCAGAGGCGTATGCCGAGCACTCTTGGGATGGGGATCTGGTTTTCGGTGATCAGGGGATCGGTGAGAAAAGTTTCGTTGTTCGTAACCAGGACCCAGGAGGCTCGATAAGCGCCCTCGGCGTTGTTCGCCGGGCTGTCGATGCTGGCGGATTTGAGGTGGGCATTGGCGGCGAGGAGAGCGACCTCGGGAGCCAGGTCCACGTACTGGTTAGAGACGTGGAAGGCCAGGATTCCGCCGGGAGCGAGGTGACTCTGGTAGAGCGTGAGGGCCTGGGCGGTGAGGAGATGAAGGGGGATGGCGTCGCCGGAAAAGGCATCGATGACCAGGACATTGAACTTCTGCGGCGATTCGGAAGCCAGGGTCGTGCGTGCGTCGCCTTCGAGGACCGTGGTCTGGGCTTTTGAGTCGCGGAGGTAGGTAAAGAGGTTGCGGGCGATGGGCTCGACGGCGGGATTCAGCTCATAGAAACGGAAGCGGTCGCCGGGTTCACCGTAAGCGGCCAGAGTCCCGGCGCCGAGGCCGATGATGCCGACATTGCGCGGTCGGCCCTTGCAGCAGAGGGTGAGCGCAAGGCCGATGCCAGAGTTGGCCCCGTAGTACGTGGTCGGCGTGTGGACGAGGGCCGGGGAGAAGATCTGGTTGCCGTGCTGGATGGTCCCGTTGAGCATCATGCGGGTGGGAGCGGCTTGCTGCGAGGCCTGTCCGTTGCTGTAGGGGGCATGGTTGGTCTGCTTGATGCGGAGGGTTCCGTAGAAGTTCCGGGTCAGGAGGAGGGCGTCGCGTCCGTAGGCGACATGCAGCATGACGGCCAGGAGCAGGAGACCAGCCGCTGCAGTCGACCAGAGAATGCGCTGGATAATGCCCTCGCGCCACAGGGTCGGGACGGCCACGGCGGCGGTGACGCAGAAGGCGATGGGGAGGTCGTAGTTGGCGGAGAAGAGCAGCGGGGAGGCGATGCCGATGAAGAAGGTTCCGGTCGCTCCTCCGGCGGCGATGAGCAGGTAGAACAGCGTCGAGTCGGAGGGGTCTTCGGGGCGCAGAGCGTGGGCTTCGGCATGGCAGAAGAGGCACGCCAGGAAGCACTCGGCCAGGAAGAAGCCGATGCCGACCGCGATGGGCAGTGAGGTATCGGTCTTGGAGAGGGCGTAGCCGAGCGACGCCAGCAGAATCACCAGCAGGCGTGTAATGGTGGCGCGTTTGTAGAGGCCCGGGTACTCGAAGGCGACGATGAAAGAGAGCAGATAGACCGCAAGCGGCAGCATCCAGAGGAGCGGAATGGCGGCGATGTTAGCGGTGAGGTGACCCGTCACAGCAGTGAGCTGCATGGCGGCGGCCATGGGGAGGAAGAACCACAGGAGTCTCTGGCGGGGCGTGGTTCGGACGAGCAAAGAGGGTGAGGCCGATTCCCCGGGTTCTGGGATTGATTCGGTGGCGCGAGCCTTGAGGGTGAGGAGCGTCAGAAGAGCAGCGTAGAGAAGAAATCCGGCCAGCCACAGGACGCGCTGGTGGCGGAGGGTCAGGTTCGGTTCGAGGACGGTGGGATAGAGGAAGAGGGCGAGCAGGGAACCCACGTTTGAGAGGGCGAAGAGCCGGTAAGGGACCGGGCCGGAGGTAGTTCGGGCCAGCCAGACCTGCAGGAGAGGGCTGGTCGAGGCGAGCAGAAGGAACGGAAGTCCAATGGAAGTGGTGAGGGTGAGGAAGATGGCGCGAACGGGATGGCTGGGATCGGCAGAGACGCCCGGCGTAAGCAGGGTCAGGGCGAGGATTGCAGCGACGGCGACGATCCCCAGGTGCAGGCTGGTGGGCGCATTTCCGGAGCGGTCACGGGTCAGGGAGTGGGCGTAAAGGTAGCCGAGGAGCAGCGTGATCTGGAAGAAGACCAGGCAGGTCATCCAGACCGCGGAGGAGCCTCCGAGGAGTGGGAGGAGTTGCTTGGCGGCGATGGGTTCGATGAGGAAGAGAAGCAGGGACGAGAGGAAGATGGTCGTGGCGTAGAGAGAGCGGGAGGTGGGCATAGGGTCGTCGAGTTACCACTTTAGAGCAATTTTCCTGTTGCTGTGGAGTGGATTGCTCGAGTGAGGGAAGGGCCGGCCCGACGGCGACGCCTATCTTTTGCCTGATGATTTGGACGAGAAAAAGGCCGCAGACTCATTGTCTGCGGCCTTTTTGGGGAAGGGCTGTTCGTTATGCGGTCGCTTGCTCGGTCTGGAGCGCCGGATAGTCGGTGTAGCCCTCCGCGCCGTGGGCGTAGAAGGTCGCAGCATTGGGGGTGTTAAGAGGCGCACCCTGGGCGAAGCGTTCGACGAGATCGGGGTTGGCGATGTAGAGCTTGCCGTAGGCCACAGCGTCTGCCTTGCCCTCGTCGAGAAGCTGCTGACCGGTCTTCTGGTCGAGGGCTTCATTGGCGACGTAGATCCCGCCGAACGCCTTCTTGAGGGTCGGACCGAGGGAGTCGGGGCCGACGGACTCACGGGCGGCGATGAAGGCAATCTTCTTTTTGCCGAGCTCGGTCGCGAGGTACGTAAAGGTGGCGGAGAGATTCGAGTCGGAGATGCCGTGAACGCCGGAGCGCGGGGCGAGGTGCATGCCGACGCGGCCCGGACCGAAGACCGAGATGGCGGCGTCGGTGACTTCGAGGTGGAGACGGGCGCGGTTCTCGATGGGGCCACCATACTCATCGGTGCGGTGGTTGGTGCCGTCCTGCAGGAACTGGTCGAGGAGGTAGCCATTGGCTCCGTGGATCTCGACGCCGTCGAATCCAGCGGTCTGGGCGTTCTGGGCTCCGCGGCGGAAGGCTTCGATGACCTCTTTCACCTCATGGATTTCGAGGGCGCGGGGAGTAACGAAGTCCTTGACTGGGCGCACGAGCGAAGGATGGCCTTCGGCGGCGATGGCAGAGGGGGCGACGGGAAGCTGGCCGTTGAGGTAGAGAGGGTCTGAGATGCGGCCCACGTGCCAGATCTGGGCGAAGATGCGGCCACCGGCGTTATGAACGGCGGCGGTGATGGGCTTCCAGGCTTCGGTCTGCTCTTTGGACCAGATGCCGGGGACCTGGGGGTAGCCGACGCCGAAAGGATCGACCGGGGTGCCCTCGGAGAGGATGAGGCCGGCGGAGGCGCGCTGGGCGTAGTACTCCGCGATGATCGGGGTCGGGACGTGGTCGACGGTACCGCGCAGGCGGGTGAGTGGAGCCATGATGACGCGGTTCGGAAGGTGAAGATCGCCGAGTTGGAGGGGGTCCAGAAGATCAGGTGAATTTGCCATGTCGCAAAGTTTGATGTTGAGCGCTGCGTGTTGGGTGCAGATGTTAAGGTGGCTTAACAGGCTTGGCGATACGATTTTGACAGGACGATAACAATGACAATGCGGGTAGCGGTGGTAACGGGAGCGGCACAGGGGATTGGCCGGCAAACGGTCGAGGTATTGGCAGGGGCGGGCTTTTCGTTGGCGCTGCTGGATTTACAGAAGTGCGCGGCTACCTTGGCTGCGGTCCAGATGCTGGGAGCGGATGCGATTGATCTGACGGGGGATATCTGCGATGAAGCCTTTGTGGGGCGGGCGGTTGAGGCGGTTCAGCAGCGTTGGGGACGCGTAGATGTGCTGGTCAATAATGCAGGGATCAGCTTCATCGCTCCGGCGGAGAGTGTGGATGCGGCGGCTTTTCGGCGGGTGCTGGAGGTAAACCTGGTCGCGCCGTTCGTGCTGGCGAAAGGGTTCGGGGCGATGATGCTGGAGCAGCGCCTGGGCAGCATTGTGAATGTGGCTTCGATAGCGGGGCTGGTGGCGGTGGGGGATCGGTCAGCCTACAACGCTTCGAAGCACGGGCTGATCGGGCTGACGCGAACGCTGGCGGCAGAGTGGGGCGGTCGCGGCGTGCGGTGCAATGCGGTCTGTCCGGGGTGGGTGAAGACGGAGATGGACGTCGCGGACCAGGCGGGTGGGGGCTATAGCGATGCGGATATCGAGGGACGGGTTCCGATGGGGCGGTTTGCGAGTCCGGAGGATATCGCGCAGGCGATTCTGTTCCTAGCGGAGCCGGAGCGAAGTGGATTCGTCAATGGCGTGGCTCTTCCAGTGGATGGTGGCTGGACGAGTGACGGGAGCTGGCAGAGTCTGCGGATGAGAAAGCGGTAGATCGAATTCAGAGAATTCAGAGGATATCCGGAAGGGCATACCTTCAAGTATGCCGAAAGAAGCATGCCCCTCTATCCTTTGTTTTTTTGTCGTTTGCCTATGGCAAACCAACAAAGAAACAAATCAAAATGTAATCGTTTGGCACACCTGAAGGTATGCTCTTCCAACGCAGAAGGGCATAGGAATAACTCCTACGCCCTTCCGTCCCAGCGCGGTGAGCAAGTTAGTCCGCGATGCCCACGTTGGGTACGTCGATGCCAAGAGCCGTGGCGAGGGAGATCTGGTGGTCCTGCTCCTGGATGAGGATCTGGCGGATCTGTTCTGCGGTAGCGAACTCGCCCAGCTCGTCGCACTGCTTCACGCGGCGACGATAGTTGCGGATGGTCTCGTTTTCGGCTTCGAGATCGAAGCGGAGCATGTCCTCAGCCTTCTCGGAGGTCTTGACGGGTAGAGGAACGGTGGTGGGCATGCCGCCGAGGTAGTCGATCTGGTTGGAGAGAATGATGGCGTGGGCCAGCTCTTCGGTCGCGTGGACGGCGAGTTCGGCGGCGATGTTCATGTAGGCCGCGCCCTTGAGGACCTGGGAATAGTTCACGTAGGCGATGACGGCCTGAAACTCGCGGGACAGGTCTTCGTTAAGAAGATCGATGAGTCTTTCGCGGGTCATGGGAGTTTCTGCTTTCGACATTCTTTATTTCTCCATTTGTTAATTGGGGCGACTCGATTTTAGATGCAAGTTGGAGGAAAGAGTTCTCCCCTGCGAGGAAGTGAATTTACGGAGAACGGAAACGCGAAATGGCCGATTTCTTTGTATAGGCAAAGAAATCGGCCATTTCGATAGTAGGTTTCACTGCTCCTCGGACTAAAGGGGGAAGGTCTTGAGCCAGGCTCGGAAATCGGGGCCGAGTTTGTCGTGTTTGAGGGCGAATTCCACCGTGGCGCGGAGGAAGCCCTGCTTGTCTCCGGCGTCGTGGCGCTTGCCTTCGTAGCTGAAGCCGTAGACCTTCTCGTGCTGGAGGAGGGCCTTGATGCCGTCGGTGAGCTGGAGCTCTCCGCCGGCGCCGGGGGTGATGTGCTCCAGCATCTCGAAGATGCGCGGGGTAAGGATGTAACGGCCAATGATGGCGTTCTGGCTGGGCTGGGTACCGGGTGCGGGCTTCTCGACCATGGTTTTGACGGCCAGGAGGCGGGGATTTTTGGGGTCCGGCGTGCAGTCGAGGCAGCCATAGGCGGAGATGGCATCGCCTTCGACGACTTCGGAGCCGAGGATGCTGGACTGGGTCTCGTAGAAGGCCTCAACCATCTGTTTCATGCAGGGGATAGAGGCGTCGACGATGTCGTCGGGGAGCAGGACGCAGAAAGGCTCGTTGCCGACGATCTGCTTGGCCTGGAGGACGGCATGGCCGAGGCCGAGGGGTTCGGACTGGCGGGTGTAGGTGATCTTTGCGAGCTTCGAAACCGAACGGGCGATCTCGAGGAGAGCGGTCTTGTTCTTGGCTTCGAGGGAGGCTTCGAGCTCGGGCGAACGGTCGAAGTGGTCTTCCATGGTGGCCTTGCCGCGGCCGGTGACGATGATGATCTCGGTACATCCGGCGGCTACTGCCTCTTCGACGCCATATTGGATGAGGGGTTTATCGACAAGGCAGAGCATCTCTTTGGGCGTGGCCTTGGTAGCGGGGAGGAAGCGGGTGCCCATGCCTGCGGCGGGGAAGACAGCCTTCGTGATTTTGGTGTAAGCCATGTTGGAGATGAGACCTCGTGGTTTGAACTAACGAAGTTAAGCGTAGCAAAATGTGTGAGCCCGAGCTGTGCAACGTTTGGGGGAAGGTGTTGACAGGGTTGGGTTGCCGAAACAGGACAGGCTGCATCCTACGTAATACCTGTGAGATTCGGATTGCGAGGTGTGGGATGGCAAAGGCTGCGGAGATTTTTGTCGAGACGCTGGTGAAGGCGGGCGTGCAACGGGTGTATGGGGTGGCGGGAGATTCGTTGAACGGGATCACCGAGGCGATTCGGAGTACGGATGGGATTGAGTGGATGATGGTGCGGCACGAGGAGGTCGCGGCCTTTGCCGCAGGTGCTGAAGCTGCGATGACCGGCGCGCTGACGGTGTGTGCGGGAAGCTGCGGGCCGGGGAATCTGCACCTGATCAATGGACTGCATGACTGCCAGCGGAGTCGGGTTCCGGTGCTGGCGATTGCGGCGCAGATTCCGAGCGCTGAGATGGGCACGAGCTACTTCCAGGAGACCAAGCCGGAGCACCTCTTCCTGACATGCAGCGACTTCTGTGAGGTGATCACACAGGTCGAGCAGATTCCTCGGGTGCTTGCGATTGCGATGCGGACGGCGATTGCGAAGCGCTGCGTGGCGGTGGTGGTGATTCCGGGCGATGTGCTGACGCGGGAGTGCAGTTCGAAGGCCATCAGCCTGGGGATCGATCAAGCTGCTGAGTCGGTGTTGCCTCCGCCTTCTGCGTTGAAGGCCGCAGTCGAGATTCTAAATGGTACTAAGAAGGTTACGATCTTGGCAGGCTCTGGATGTGCCAACGCGCGGGCAGAAGTACTAGCACTGGCGGAGGTGCTGCAGGCTCCGATAGTGGTGGCGCTGCGTGGCAAGGAGTACCTGGAGTACGACAATCCTTACTTCGTCGGGCTGAATGGATTGATCGGGATGACGTCCGGGCACCGGGCGATGATGGGGTGCGATACGCTGCTGATGCTGGGGACGGACTTTCCGTACTCCCAGTTCTATCCGACGGACGTAAAGGTGATTCAGCTCGATCTGCGGGGCGAGCAGATCGGCAAGCGGACGCGGGTAGACGTGGGGTTGATCGGGGATGTGAAGTACACGCTGCGTGGGATGACTCCGCTGCTGAAGGCGAAGAAGAGTGGGCACCTTGAGGACTCAGTGAAGGCGTACAAGAAGGTGCGGAAAGAGCTGGACGAGCGGGCGGTGATCGGGAAAGAGAAGGCGGTCCATCCGCAGTATCTGGCCAAGTGCATCAGCGATGCGGCTTCAGGGGATGCGGTTTTCCTGTGCGATGTAGGGACGCCGACGACGTGGTCGGCACGCTATCTGAAGATGAATGGCCGCCGCCGGTTGCTGGGCTCATTCAATCACGGCACGATGGCGAATGCCCTGCCACAGGCGATTGGGGTGCAGGCTTCGCATCCCAGGCGGCAGGTGATTACGCTGTCCGGCGATGGTGGACTGTCGATGCTGATGGGGGATCTGCTGACGCTGCGACAGAAGAAGCTTCCGGTGAAGGTGGTGGTGTTCAACAACGGAGCGCTGGCGTTTGTCGAGCAGGAGATGAAGGCTGCCGGTCTGGATATGTACGGCACGGAGTTTGCTCCGCAAAATTTCGCAAAGATCGGTGAGGCGATGGGGATTCGTTCGTGGCGCGTGGATCAGCCGGAGAAGCTGGGAGCGGTGCTGGCGGAGGCCTTCGCGCATAATGGCCCGGCGCTGGTGGACGTAGCGGTGACACGGCAGGAGTTGTCGCTACCGCCTATGATTACGGCGGCGCAGGCGGTGGGCTTCAACCTGTATATGGTGAAGGCGATGCTGCATGGGAATGGATCGGATGTACTGGATATGGCGAAGACGAATTTGTGGCGGTGAGTGGCGTCATGTGGCGAGAATACCTCAGCTCAGAAGACGGTTCGCTTCGCAAATGCCCACCCATCGCGGAAGCTGCGATGAATGGGGCACCCGGCGTTGTGGAGAGGTTAGAGTACCGGCGAGTCGTTATGCAGCATGGCCTTACGGATGATCTTGATCGGGGCCGGGCCTTGTCGCATGAAGGAGTCGTGGAACTGCTGGAGGTTGAAGGCAGCGCCTTGTTTGGCTTTAAGGTCTTCGCGCAGCTTCGTGATCTCCAGCTTGCCAAGGGTGTAGTAGAGATAGGTGGCGTCGGCGGTGCCGCGCTTGGTCTCGACCAGGCCTACGGACTTTGATTGGTAGCCTTCTTTGACGAAGAAATCGACGGCCTGGTCGAAGGTGAAAGGGCTGTACTCCACTTCTGAACTGGGCGTTCCTTCGGCTGTATCGATATTCATCCTCATCTTGAGATCTGTGTGGAGGCGAATGGAGACGACGAAGCGTGCGTCGCGGAGGAGTGCGTCCTGCAATTGGCCGAGCTTGATGAGCTTGGACTCGCGCACGGTGAGAGGCTTGCCGTCGGGACCGGTAGTGCCGGGTGCTCCATAGCCCTGGTCGAGCATCATCTGTTCGGTGTAGTGGGCCCAGCCTTCGATGTTGCTGTTGGCACCGACCAGCTTACGAACCTTGGAGGGAAATTGATCTTGCCAGAGGAACTGGACGTAGTGGCCCGGATAGGCTTCGTGGACAGCGGTGGAGATGATGGTGCCGATGTTGAACTGAGCCATGTGCTCAGCGAGGTGTTCGGCGGTCCAACCTTTTTCAGGAAGCGTGACGTTGAAGTAGGCCTTGGTCGAGTGCGTCTCGAAAGGGCCGGGCGGGTCCATGGAGGCGGAGGTGGTGGCACGCATGAAAGGCGGCGTCTCTTCGAGGGTGGGCTCCACCTTGGATGGGATGGTGATGATGTGGTGGCCTTCGATGAAGGAGATCAGGCCGCTGAAGGTGTCCTGAAACGCGGGCAGCAGTTTATCCGAGGCCGGGTGAATAGTGGCCAACTCAGCGAGCACCTGGTCGGGGGTCTTGTTGGGGTCTAGCTCATGGGCGATACGTTTGAAGTCGGCTTGATTTTTGTGGAGATCGTCGTAGGCGATCTGGAGCAGGTGATCGAGGGGCAGGTCGACCATCTCGTCGTAGGCGAGTTTTTTGCGGAAGGTGTCGGTGCCGAGGCGGTAGTCGCCGTTGGAGCGGGGAAGAAGGTCGGACTTCATCCACACGCCGTAGTCCTTGAGGGCCTGGATGACGGCGGCGTTGGATTTGGCGAAGGCGGCTTTGGCGGTGGCGTCGGAGGCCTCGGTGAAGGCGGAAGGGACGTCGTTCTGGAAGAAACTGACGAGTCCGTCGATCTGTTCGATGGCAATTTCAGTGTAGATCTTCGGCGGATTCTTAAGGTTCTTGCGCGCTTCGAGGAGTAGTGCGGGCATGAGCTGCTCGCGGGCTACGGTGGCGCGGAGGCGGGTGTTGACCGGGGCGTAGGGCCGTTCCATCAGGACGAAGACGCTGTTGGTGATGCCGGAGGAGTAGAGATCGGGATTCTTCTCGAGCGGGCGGATGACTTCGAGGGTGAGGAGCTGGGAACGGATGCTGTTGAGCAGGATCTCGCGGTCGGCGGCGATGCTGGCATCGAGAGCGCCGGGGTCGATGGCCGCGATCTTTTTCTCGTAGTCGTGGAGCGCGGCGGTCTGTTTCTGCAGGGTCGCCGCGGAGAAGTCCTCGAGCTGGGTGTCGTACTGGTGGTAGCCGACGGCAGTTCCGGCGGTGGGGGCGAAGCGGAAGTAGTCGTTGAAGTACTGGTCGGCGAAGAAGTTGAAGGTCTGGGTGCCGCCATCGGCGGAGACGCGTTGAGCGGTGGAGACGAAGGGGCTGAGAAAGGTGACCCCGAGGATAGCAATTCTGGCTACGTGGCGCATAAGCATTGGTTGAGTCTCTTTGCAAAGTGTAAGTCAGAAGCGGCCTGCCGGGGCGGAGGAGGCGGAGGTCGCGAAGGCTGCGAAAACACAGGGGTCAAAAAACAAAGCGGATCGCAACCGTCCGCTCGTATAATCCACGAGGTTCTATGATGGTGTGATTGCAGGAGTGTTCGACCCGTGGACTCGCCGGTTTCTACTTTTCATAAGACGATCTTTCGAATCCGCCAGCACTATTGGGTCTTGACCCTGAGCAGGTTTCGGACCTGGTACTGGCGCGTACTCGGCATGAAGATCGGGGACGGGACCAGGCTTTCGGTGATGAAGGTGACATGGCCGCATAAGGTCTCGTTAGGGAAGCGTTGCAGCCTAGAGCATGCCGTCTACATGAATGCGGCCGGCGGCTACACGGAGGGCGTTTCCATTGAAGTCGGGGACGGGACGTTCATTGGGCATGGATGCGAATTCAATGTGACTTCCAAGGTCACGGTGGGTCGGGATTGCTTGATCGCGGCGGGCACGCGCTTTATCGATCACGATCATGGGATGGATCCCGAGGCCCACATGATCGATCAGCCGGAGACCCATGCTGAAATTACCGTGGGCTCGGATGTGTGGATCGGGGCGAATTGTATTGTGCTTCGAGGCATCACGATTGGCGATGGGGCGGTGCTCGCGGCGGGGTCGGTGCTGACTGCTTCGGTGCCTGCCTATGCGGTGTACGGAGGAGTTCCTGCGCGGCTCATTCGGATGCGCTCGGAGCCTCGCTCAGGGCTGATCCGCTTTGCGACTCGATGAAGCGAGCAGTGTGGCTATCTGCAGATAAACCCCATTCGTCCAGCCGAAGCCTACGACGTTGGCCTTGTAACCCGTCGCGACTTTGACATTGGCATCGCCGCTGACGACGTTGTATTTCTCGCGGATGGTGCCGTCGTGACGATAGTTGTCGACGATGACCTGGGAGAACTTGCGGGCGATGCGTTCAGCGTCGTCGCGGAAGCCGTAGTCGGCGAGGCCCTTGATCGCGAGCCACTGCGACGGTGCCCAGCCGTATGGAAGATCCCACTGGGTGCCGGATTCGTTGTCGCTCATGGCAAGTCCACCGTCGCGCTCGAAGAGTTTGAGGTGCTGCTGGACGGCGGCACCCTGTTCCCGAGAGGCCAGGCCAGCCCACAGAGGATAGAACGCGGTCAGATAGTTGTAGGTGGATTGGGTGCCGGTGGCGAAGTTGTAGTCGTAGAACATTCCGGCGGTGGGGTTCCAGAGGAGCTTATTGATGGCGGCTTTGCGCGCGGTGGCACGCGCGAACCAGAGCTTGGCGTCCGCCGGGCGGTGGAGGATATCGGCGAAGTGGGCCATGTCGGTCTCGTACTTATAGAGCAGGGCATTGAGGCAGACGGGAGCGAACTGGTCGGTGCTGCCACTGAAGGGGCCGAAGCGGAAGCTGGGGTCGTAGCCGGACTCACGCATGGCGCGGTCGCCGCGAAAGAAGGCGGCGCTGAGGCGGCGTCCATCGGCATAGGCATTGGAGCAAACCTTCAGGAGCGTTGGATCGCAGCTGGTCTTGGCGAGAGCGGTGGACTCGGCGGGTGAGGGATGTTCGGGAGCCTCGACGAGGTAGTCGGTTTTGATGTCGGGGTGGGCGATAAGCCAGCGGATCACATCGGGATAGTAGGTGGAGTCGTCGGCCATCTCGGGAACAGGGCCCGGGGCGATGTCTTCGTAACGGGCGAGGCCGGTGGTTCCGGCGCGATGGGTCGGTGAGGTCCAGAGGGCGTAGTCGCGCTGGGCGTAGGTGTATGCCTTGGCGAGCCAGCGGCTGGCTTGTTCAGGGTTGGGAGTCTGTCCGCCCTGGGCCGATTGTTCGTACACTTCGCGGATCATGCTGCTGAGCAGCGGAGGCTGCGAGCGGGTGAGGTAGTAGGTGCGGTTGGCGTTGAGGAGTGCGCCGTAGTTGTCGATCTCGTAGAAGAAGTTTTCGACCATGCCGCGCGCAAGATCGCTGCGCTTGTCCTGCACGAGGCCGAGCAGGATGAAGTAGCTGTCCCAGCCGTACATCTCATTGAAGCGGCCTCCCGGAACGACATAGGGATTGGGGAGATAGAGGAGACCTTCTTTGGGAATCTCCGCAACGCTGACCTGGCCGAGGTGCTGGATAGGACGAGGCAGGTGGAGCACCTGTACATTGCACTTCTGCTGCATCGTAGCGACGGCAGGGGGTGTAGGTACATTCGCCGGGAGGTAAAGGACAGGAGCGGCTACGTTGTTGCTGATGACCTTCGGGTCGGCGAGCTTGGTGTCGGCGATCTTGATATCGCCAATGGAGTTGCAGTCGGTCATGGAACGGCTGAGGGTGTTCCAGCCGCTGTGGATGTAAGTAAGGATGTCCGGCTGCTGTGTGATCTGCGCTCGGGCAGCCTGCGGAATGATGCTGCAGGCAAGCAGGAGGGCGAGCGCTGAGGCTGAAAAACTCTGGCGGGTCTGGGTGGAGTGGACCATGCTCATCCTTATCAGATGCAATGGAAGGAATACAGGTTAGAGGTCGGCCGCCGGGATCCAAAGAACGGGTTGGCGAATGGGGAAGTTGCGGATGATCTCGTCGACGGTGGGGTCGGCCGGCAGGGTGCGCCAGAGGGCGATGTAGTCGGAGCGTTGGTAGGCGAGGCCGGCGAAGAGCAGGCTTGGCTGGCGGACGGGGAGGTCGTTGAAGTACTCGACGTCGGGTGGGTGCGGCCAGGTATTTTTGTCGCGGATGTAGGGGGCCATGAAGGCTACCGCTTTTTCGATTCCGGCTTGGTGTGTGGGGGTGAAGTGCCAGAGATCGGGTGCGCCCGGTTGCGAAGACACGACCTGACAGATGGTCGCGAGCACGTCGAGGCAGAAGAGAGAGTAACTGTAGGGTTTGGTGCGGGCCAGCTCAAGCGGCAGGGAGCCGTCCGGGGCCACCTGGTCGGGGATAAGGTTGTTTTTGAAGCGGTCGATGCAGAGCTGGGTGACGGCAGGGTTGCGGGTATAGCGGGCGAACTCAGCCGCTTGCAGGACCCAGCAGGAGCCGTGGTTGTTCTTGGCGTCACGCTCTTCGATGCCATTCTTGGAAGTGGTCATCCAGGCGAGGTAGTCGGTGAACCAGGCTTTAGTGGCCGGGGCATCTGGGCCGAGGAGGTTAGCTTCTTCGAGGAGGGTGGCGGCGCGAGCCACTTCCACCAGGTGGAGGGTGTCGATGATGCCGATACCGCGGCCGGGGGTAACGCCGGAGATCGCCTGGGCACGCTCGAGGTTCGGGTTCATCCGGGTTGCAGGAGTGACGAACCAGGCGCGAAGGTGGTCGGCTGCTTTCGCGGCATATTTCCTGTCGCGCGTGATGCGCCAGGCGGCAGTGAGGGCAGGCATCTGGACGGAGAGGCGGAGCAGGACCTGGCGGTGAGCGACGAAGTTCGCCGGGTTGGAGAAGCCATCGCGGCGAACATAGGGCGCCGTGGGATTCTTGGGATCGGGCCACCAGTAATCGCCTTCGGAGAAAAAGTCGTGCAGGCCGCCAGTGCTGCGTGAGGCCGGGCTGGCCGTGATGGTGATGGGCGATTCGTCGAGGTAGCGGTTGGCTGCGGCTAAGACGCGCGTGCGTTCCATTTCGGAGAGATGGAGAGTGGGACTCTTACCGAGGTTGGGTAGGGCGACTGCGGCGGAGGCGGTTGCGAGGAACCGTCGTCGGGTGAGGTGGAGCATGGGGAGGATTGTAGACGGCGGTGGCCTTCTGATGTTGCTCCTACCGCGCCAGCCTATGCTTGGAATCGTCCGCCGCTCAGCGGTTGGGCGTGGTGGACTGACCATTAGGGCCGGTGTTTCCCGGGCCGCCTACGATGTGCAGTGTGGGGATTCTCTCGTCCACGGGAGCCAGCGGCGGGAAGGCGAGATGCGGCTCCGACTGGTACCAGTAGGCGACGGAGGAGAAATCGTCGGAGCGATGGTTGGCGTGGCCGTGTTCAATCGTGGCGCGCATGCTTTTAGTGAACGGGATGGGTGAATCGAGATGAAAACGGTAGACGCTGCTGCGCGCTCCGGCCTGTTCTCTGCCGACCATCGGAGCGCCGTAGAGCTGGTAGGAGAAGGGAAAACCGAAGTCCCAGGCTCCGAGGAAGTAGTCTTCGGTGCCGGTGCCGGCGAGGGCCGGAAGCGGTGCGCCGTCGATGTAGAACATGTCGTTGCCTTCACCCCACCATCCATCCTGGTTCTGCAGGACGGACATGGTGACGCCAACGTAGTGACCGTCGCCCTTCGCCTCGAACCAGACGTAGTTGTCTTCGCCGGTCTCGTTGCGCTTCAGGTTCACGAGAGGGTCGCCGTTGCTGTACCAAGCGCCGGTCCAGCCGTGGTTGGGCGTCGCCTGCCGGTACTGGGCGTGAAAGTAGAGCGTATGCGGCGGCAGCGGACGGGAGTCAGCCCGGTACTCGATGTTGTAGTAGAGGCTGCTGGCGGTGAGCTTGCCGTCGTTGGTCACTGTGACCCGCGCGTGTTTACCGTAGGGCATCGGGAAGAAGCAGTTGAGCGCCCTGCTGTTGCCGACGGAGAGCATCTCGGACTGCCAGCCGATGTAATCTCCGGTGCCGAGACCGAAGAAGTCGCCGATCGGAGCCTCGACGCTGGGCACAGTCTCCCCGTCCCAGTAGATCCGCAGGACGATGCGTTTGAGGTGGTACGGTTCGGGATCACTGATGGTGAACCAGAGATGCGAGAGCATGCCCGGACCATCCACATCGAGGATGGTCCGCGTCTCACCCGGCCCGAGACCTCGATAGTCCGCGTTGCCTCCGGTCGCATCCTTGCTGGTTGCGCGATGGAGGACGTAGGTCTGCTTCTGGGTGAGATCCGGCATCCAGCCCGGGTTCTGGCCAAAGGCGGCAGAGGAAGCGATCAACAGGAGGATGGATAGAGGAAGCCGGGACAGGGCGCGCATCGTTCTCCTTCAGACGTGGACGATTCAGACTGACGCCCCATTGGAGTTCAGGTTCGCCTTCCGGGTCAAGAAGATTGCGCGTTTTGTTGAATTCGGCTGAACGCGAGCTAGACGCGATCAGACCACAGGGTCGAGGGAATCGAGCAACGCGCGCGTCTCGGCGAGGACGTCTTCGGCCTTTGCAGAGGTGAGGGGCCAGCGGAGGATGCCCTGAGGGGTGAACTGGGCTCCGCGTTTGGTGTTGCGGCTGACGAGGCGCATCAGAATGCCGGGGTCAATGCTGCGTTCGCGGGCAGGAGCCTCGCCGGGAGCGGTCGCGGGGGCTCCGCCGGAGAGAGCTTCGGCGAACTTGACATGCAACATCTCGACGAAGGTCTTGATGGGTGGAAGTTTCTTCGGCGTCTGGCCGTGCCGTACCGCAGCCGGGGGGGCGGGGTTGGGCACTTCGATCTGGGTGCGTTTGCGGTCGAGCTGGGCGATGCCGAGCTGTTCGCAGCGGAGGCGAAGTTCGCCGGCGGCGAGGAGGTTCAGGACGGACTCGGGTGCAGCTCCGTAGCGGTCCTGCAACTCGGCGCGGACGTCAGTGAGGGTTGCCTGGTCTTCAGCTCCGGCGATGCGTTTGTACATGCGCAGCCGCTGATTCTCTTCGGGGATGTAGTCGCTGTCGATGCGGACGGAGACGCCGAGGTTGATAGTGGTTCCGGCGTGGGCAGGCTTCTCGTACTCGCCCTTCATCTTGCGCACGGCTTCCTCAAGCATGGTGGTGTACATTTCGAAGCCGATGGCTTCGATGTGGCCGGACTGCTCGCCGCCGAGCATGTTGCCGGCGCCACGCAGTTCGAGGTCGAGCGCAGCGATCTTGAAACCCGCGCCGAGGTCCGAAAACTCCTTGAGAGCAGCAAGGCGGCGGCGGGCGATCTCGGTGAGCTGCTGCTCCGGCGGGATGAGCAGGTAAGCGTAGGCGCGGCGATTGGAGCGGCCGACACGGCCTCTTAGTTGATAGAGCTCCGAAAGTCCGTGGCGATCGGCGCGGTTGATGATGATGGTGTTGGCAAGCGGAATGTCGAGGCCGTTCTCGATGATGCTGGTGGCGACGAGAACGTCATACTCGTGGTTCATGAATGCGAGCATGACGCGTTCGAGTTCGGCTTCGGGGAGCTGCCCGTGGCCGATGACGACTCTCGCCGAAGGGACTAATTCGCGAATCTTCGCTGCCAGCTCATAGATGGTCTCGACGCGGTTGTGGACGAAGTACGATTGGCCTCCGCGCTCCATCTCTATCTCGATGGCAGTGCGAACCAGCTTTTCGTCGAACTTGGCAACGATGGTCTGGATGGCCATGCGGTCTTTCGGAGGCGTCTCGATGACCGACATATCACGTAACCCGATCAGTGACATATGCAGGGTGCGCGGGATGGGCGTCGCCGACATGGAGAGGACGTCGATGGCGGCGCGCATCTGCTTCAGCCGCTCTTTGTGGCGTACGCCGAAGCGCTGCTCTTCGTCCACGATGAGCAGGCCCAGATCCTGAAACTTGAGGTCCTTCTGCAGGATGGCGTGAGTGCCGATGAGGATATCGATCTTGCCTTCGGCGGCCTTCTCGAGAATGACTTTCTTCTCCTTGGCGCTGCGGAAGCGGGAGATCATCTCGATGTTGACGGGGAAGTTGGCGAAGCGCTTCTTGAATGACTCGAAGTGCTGGAAGGAGAGGACGGTGGTCGGCGTGAGGACAGCGACCTGCTTCGAATCCTGCACGGCCTTGAAGGCAGCGCGCATAGCGACTTCGGTCTTGCCATACCCCACATCGCCGCAGAGCAGTCGGTCCATCGGCTGGGTGGACTCCATGTCCGCCTTGATATCGGTGATGGCGGAGAGCTGATCGTCGGTGGGACTGAAGTCGAAGGCGTCTTCAAACTCGTGCTGCATGTTGGTATCGGGCGAGAAGGGTGTGCCCTGCGCTGCTTTGCGCTGCGCGTACAAGATCAGCAGCTCGGCGGTCATGTCGGCCATGGCCTTCTTGACCCGGGCCTTGGTCTTCTGCCAGGCCTGGGTGCCGAGCTTGTTGAGCTGTGGCGCGGGGCCGGTATCGGTGGAGCGGTACTTCTGGATGAGGTCCAGTCGCGTGAGCGGGACGTAGAGTTTGGCTTCGTCGGCGAACTCGAGGATCATCAGCTCCAGCGGTGGCTGGTCGGGCTCTTCGATGACGCGCAGGCCGCAGTACTGGGCGATGCCGTGCTCAACGTGGACGACGTAGTCTCCGACGGTGAGGTCGCGGAAGTCGGAGATGAAGGCGGAGGTCTTGGACTTGCTGCGACGCGCGGGACGAGTGGAGATGTCCGCGTCGTCGATAAGGTCCTGTGCACCGAAGAGGATGATCTGCGACGCGGTGGTCTGGTTGAGATCGAGCACCTGCACGCCGTTGGCGATGGCCGTCTTGACGATGACCGGAGTGCGCAGCTCTCCGGCGAGGTAACTCGATTCGGAGTAGACGGTAGTGCTGCCGGGGGCTTCGTTGCGGGAGCCGAGGCGATAGGGAAGCTGGTACTCCTGCAGGAGACCGGCGAGACGCTCGACTTCGCCCTGATTGGGGGCAGTGAGCAGGATACGGGCATCTTCCTTTATCAGCGCGCGAATGGCGTCGATGAGGGCGGGAATGCTCCCGTGGAAGCGCTGCGTGGGACGGGTGCTGAAGTCGACCTCGGAGAGATCGCTGCGATCGGCGTCCAGGATATCTACGAGGCCAAGCTGGTCGAGCTCGCAGCCCGGGAAGGCGCGGAGCAGATCGTCGAGGTCCCACGGAGAGAGGTAGATCTCCTGGGGACGGACGAGGTTGCCGATGCCGGAGCGGTCGTGTCGCTGCTCGACTTTGTTCCACCAGCGCTCGCCCTGGTTCTTCACCATGGAGGGCTCTTCGATGAAGACGCGGGTGGTGGGGCCGAGGAGATCGAGGAGGGTCTTGTTGGCTCCGGCGACGGGGGCGAAGAACTCCCAGCCGGGGAAGATGGTGGCCTCTCCGGTGCGGGTGCTGACGTGGGTCAGGAGCTCGGCGGGCTCTTCGCCGCCTTCGAGGTTCGCTCCGGCAAGATTGCCGCTACGGGTCAGACGAGCATTGATGGCGCTGAGGAGTTTTTCGGTCACCGGCGTCTCGGTGAGGGGGAGCAGCAGGGTGTCGTCGAGCGAGCCGCTGGAGCGCTGCGTCTCGGGGTCGAACTTGCGGACGGATTCGATCTCGTCGCCGAAGAAGTCGATGCGGACGGGACGGTCGTGCTCCGGGGAGAAGACGTCGATGATGCCGCCGCGGATTGTGACTTGGCCGGGCATCTCGACGACATCGACGCGGGTGTAGCCGACCGAGAGCAGATGCTCAAGGAGCATGTCGGGGAGGTGTTCTTCTCCGACGCGGAGATGCAGGGCGAGGGCCCGGTAAAAGTCGCGGGGGAAGAGCCGCATGCAGGCGGCTTCCAACGGAGCGATGATGAGACGGGCCTGATTGGGTGACTGCGAGGCGATCTTCCAGAGCGTGGCGGCGCGCTGCTCCTGGATCTCCGGGTGCGGGGAAAGATTTTCGAAGGGCAGGACATCGTGGGCGGGCAGGCGGAGAACCTGTTCGGGGGCGAGGGCCCCAGTAAGGTCGCAGGCAGCCAGAACAGCAGCGTGGAGCGCCTCGGCCGCCTTGTTATCGGCGACGACGATGACGCATGGCGTGGCCGCAGCACGCACAAACAGTGGGAGATAGAGGGCGCGGGCGGTGAACGTAAGTCCTGAGACACGTCTGCGCCCGGTACCGGCGCTCAGATGGCGGCGGACTCGTTCAAAGGAGGCGGAGTGTTCGAGGTCCGCTAGAAGTTCGCGGACGAAAGGCAGGATCATCGCTCTATCGATTTTAGTCGAAGCAGCGTATTCAGGCGCTGCAGGAGAGGAGTAAACTCTGTGACCCGCGGGGAAGTTAACCCCGCACTGCTGCCCGATCACCAGGGCTTCGTGATGCTTTGGACGGCAGAATAGCCGGAGGAAGAGCATGTTCCCATTGCGGAAGAAAATACTTTTTGGACTTATGGCGGCGGTACTTCCATTGCTCGGCGGATGTGCCAAACACAGCAAGAAGGAGACCTACTACCTGATCGGAACCAATATGGACGTGGCCTACTGGAAGACGGCCGCGGCGGGTTTTCAGAAAGCAGGAGCTGAATATGGCGTAACGGCCGAGGTCCGGGGACCGAAGACCTTCGACCCCCAGGCCGAGGTGGATGCGTTTCGTTCGGTGGTGGCCGGGCATCCGAGCGGCATCCTAATTTCGGTGGCGAATTCCGCGCTGCTGGCTCCGGAGATCGATGCTGCGATTGCGGCGGGCATCCCGGTGATTACGGTGGACTCGGATGCACCGGAGAGCAAGCGGCTCTACTTTATCGGAACCAATAATCTCGAAGCAGGTCGGCTGGGAGGGCATCGTGCGGCAGCCAAGCTGAACGGCAAGGGGAACGTGGTGTTCTTCACAAATCCGGGACAACCGAATCTGGATCAGCGGTTGAAGGGATACGAGGAAGTGTTCGCGACCTATCCGGGCATCAAGGTGATTGAGGTCGCGGATATCAAAGGCGACTCAGGCACGGCCATGGACAAGGCGACCGAGTACCTGGCACGGACGGGTGCCGCTAAGGTGGATGCGTTTATCTGCCTCGAATCAGCCTCAGGCAAAGACGTGGGTGAAGTCTTCAAACGGCGTGAAGTGAAGGACCGCCTGCTGGTTGCAATGGACCTTGCGGTCGGGACTCTACTCCTGGTCCAAGAGGGTACCGTCGATTCGACCATCTCGCAGAAACCCTACACGATGGGATGGCTGGGTCTGAAGGCGCTGGATGAGGTCCATCACTACCCGGTAAAGACCCTCGCAACGGACTTTGGGATGGATCCGTTTTCGCCGTTCCCGTCGTTCATCGACACAGGCGTATCGCTGGTGGACAAGGTGAATGTTGGTCCGGAGTTGGAGCGGACCCGGGCTGTCGAACTGGAATGAGGTTGCTGCCTCTGGCCGCGATGCATCGCAGCCAGAGGCAGCTTCGAGTTCTCCGCGCTGCTTAGCGGGTGAGTTTGAGGAGAACCACACCGCGGCGGGGCACGTTGAACTTCGTGGTGTCGGTGATGGTGCCGATGTCTTTGGCGGCCCAGATGTCGCGCGCTTTGGGCGAGCCTTTGACTCCGGCCTGGGCGAGGTGCAGAGAGATGCCGCGAAGCTCTGCGGTGCTCTCGCCGAAGTTGAAGACGGCGAGTGCGGTGCTGCCGTCCTTGAGGGGCCGCGACCAGATCTCGACCGGGCCTTCAGCGAAGATGCGGTCGGCCTGGTGACCCAGCTGATCCTGGTTGATCGCGATGACCTCGCGGTTGGTAAGGATCGCCTTGATCTCCTGAGTCATCAGGGTGAGGTTATTGCCCGCGATGAGGGGGGCGGCCAGCATCGACCACAGGGTCATGTGGGTCACATTCTCATCGTGGTTCAGCTTGCCGTTGCCGACTTCAAGCATGTCGGGGTCGTTCCAGTGGCCGGGTCCGGCGAACTTCGAGAGACCGGCCTGTTCGCGGCCGATGAGGGCCATGCTGCCGTAGTTGGCGGAGATATCACCGGTGGTGCGCCAAAGATTAGCACCAACGGATGACCCCCACTCCCATACGCTGTCGAAGCCGTACTGGCAGAGGCTATAGACCATCGGGTGGCCGGCCTTGAGGATGGCCTGGTGCATCAGCTCGTAGGCATCGCGCATCATCTTGTTCTGCTTGGCAGGGTCGTTGGGAGCATCCGCAGCCATCTTCTTGCGGAAGCCGCAGAGATCGTACTTGAGGTAGTCGATGCCCCACGAGGCGTAGAGATCCGCGTCCTGCTGCTCGTGTCCGAGGGAGCCTGCAAAGTGGGCGCAGGTCTCGTCGCCGGGAGAGGAGTAGATGCCGAGCTTGAGACCCTTGGAGTGCACGTAGTCGGCGAGGGCCTTCATGTCGGGAAACTTTTCGTTGGTGTGGAGCACGCCCTGGGCGTCGCGCTTACCCTCCCAGGTGTCGTCGATGTTGACGTAGACGTATCCGGCGTCGCGCATGCCGGTGGAGACCAGCAGGTCGGCGGTATCGCGGATGTCTTTGTCGGTAACCTTGCCGGCGAAGAAGTTCCAACTGTTCCAGCCCATCGGGGGTGTGGCGGCGATCGTACTCATAGCAGGCTTGCTCGCCTGAGCGTTTGCCTGATGGAGTGCGAGAGCGAGGAGCAGGGCGACGGCGAGAGAGCGCAGAATAGGCGGACAGAAAGCAGGCATGAATTCCTCGAAGAGCGAGATGGGATTGCGATAGTTCCTGCTTCGCTTACCGCTGCAAGGCAGGAGCTTTGTCCCGAGGATTCTAACGCGTGATGGGGGTGGTTGTGGGGCGGGTGGTCTCAGGGATGGAATAGGCGGTAGCGGGACGCCCGTTGCCGATAGGGTGGAGGCCGTCGTGAGCGGCATGGAGGAGGGTAGCCGAGATATTGTCCTCGCCCAGTTCCCAGATCATGAGGCCGCCGAGTTGGTGGTCGAGTGCGTAGGCGGCTTTGTGGCGGATCGAGACTGGATCGTCATAGGTCCAGAAAGCATCGCCATCAAACAGCCAGGGCGTCTGGGAGAGCGGATCGCGGTACAGGGTGGATTTTGCAGCGAGGGTTTCGATGTAGCTGTAGGGACGGTCGCCGCGGATGGCCTGGCCCTCCTGCAGAAGACCCTTGGACTGCTCTGGCACAAGACGCCAGCCGTAGCCATAGAAGGGAACGCCCATCAGAAGCTTCGCGGGCGAGACGCCGGCGGTCCGGTAGGCGGTGACGGTGCGGTCCACGGTGCCGCCGTCGTAGTCAGGTGCGGCGGTGAGCGGTGCGATGAATCCAGTGGTCTCGCTCCACGGGCCGCTGAAGTCATAGGTCATCAGGCCAACCTGGTCGACGATGGAGCCGATCACAGCCAGGTCGGTTCCTGGGTACATATGCGGGCTGGGGCCGACGGCGATGCTGAGGGTAAGACCGGGACGCACTGCATCCATCTGGCGGCGGAGCTCAAGCAGGAGCGCCTTGAAGTTTTCGGCATCGGGCTGATGCGGGTACTCCCAGTCAACGTCGATGCCGTCGAAGAGATTCGGCGCAGAAATCCCGGGCGCGAGATTGCCTTTGACGAAGAGATCGACGCAGGAACGGACGAAGGCCTCGCGATTCTCGGGGAGAGCATCTTCGGCGAAGCTGGTCGAGCGGCCTTCGAGCGAGATCAGGATACGGAGGTTGGGATAACGCTGCTTCAGAAGCTGGAGCTGATGCAGGTTGCCCCGGAAGGGCTTGGCCGGATCGTCGGCGCGACCATCGACACTCTGGGCGGCAGGGAACGTGTAGTTAAGATCGGCGTTCGGGTCGGCGATGGAGCAACGGCGGTCGTTGACGAAGGCCTGGGCGTAGTTCACCTGATCGAGCATCGGCGATTCAGGACTTCGCGCGGGAATGAGATTTCTGACCGTGTACTGGGGCTGATTGTAGAGGCCCCACTGGGGAAAATAGCCGATAAGTTTTGGATGAGGTGTGGCTGCCGGAGCACTTGCCGCAGGAGGGTTTTTCGAGGCTTGGCCGAAAGAATTGGCTGACAGCAGGAAGACAAAAAGGATCAATCCCAAAGGTCCGACGATGCGTGTCTGAAACGAATATTCCGAATTTGTGAAGCCAGGCATATGAAGAACAGACGCGCCGTGCAGCGAATAGATTCCTCTGAACCGTGTATTTCGACCGAAAGCTCGTTTATTTGGTTTGCTCAAAATTGTAAGTGCCGTATTTTGCGTGTGGCGGTGCGAATACCGTTATAGAGCGAGGAACAGCCCATTAGGCTGCCTGCTCTGAGACGAAGGTCTTCTCTACTGCGCGTTGTCAGTGGTTGTCTCTTCCTTGTTATGGGCAGGAAGTGCTTCCGCGTCCGCGTCTCCGCCGACTACAACCTGACCGTATTCGAGCAGAGTAACCATGCCGACGCCTCCGCAGATGTTTCCGGCGACAGCGGGCAGGAACCAGGTAGGAAAGGCCATCCACGGGGCGCGACCGGTGAGGATAGAGGTGAAGACCTCCCCGCTGGCGGCGATGCAGTGTGCGAAGCTGCCCAGTCCGACGACAAAAGCGAGTAGCCAGATAATCATCACCGATCCGGTAATCGAGTGCGATCCCGAGACCAGCCACGCCACGGTGGCGATGATCCATCCGCCCATGACGCCTGACCAGAAGATGGTCGCGGCAGGGTGGTTGATGGCTTCAAGGCCGAGATTGCCGAGGGATTGGACGAACTCAGGGTGCAGGGCGTTAGTCCTCGACGCGAGACAGGCGAAGGCCAGGGCTCCGATCACGTTGAAGGGGAGAACGATGCACCACAGGCGGAGGGTCTTCCAGAGGTGCTTTCGCTCGGCCAGAACCAGCGCGACCGGGTACAGGGTGTTCTCGGTAAAGAGCTGCGAGCGGCCCAGAATCACGACAATGAAGCCAAGCGGATAGAACATCTTGGCGATGAGCTGGACGGTTCCGGTCGGCTCGGTCCCTTTGGGGGTGAGCATGGCCAGAGCGATCGCCGTGCCGAGCGCGGAGAGCCCCATGAAGATTCCGCCAGCGAGGCCGGAGATGGCGAGCGAGGTACTGGAGCGGCCCAGCTCCTGGCGCGCGTTATTGGCGACCTGCTCGAAGATGTCCTGCGCGCTGGGACGTTCGAGGTGTTTTTGGGCATTCTGGGGCGAGGGAGCTTCTTGAGCGGATGGCTTGCGACGGAAGAGGGGGCGCATTTTGGGAGGTCGTCCTTCGTTCTTGGGTAAGGCTCGCGTCAGTGGTCGGCCAGTCAGTTGAGATGCAGAAACGGGGATGAGGGCCGGGCTTGGTAGAATCGGGGTTGATTATGTCGACTGCCACAGCACTTTCTCCTGAGATTCTTGCCAAGTACCAGCCTGTAATCGGGCTGGAGGTCCATGTCCAGTTATTGACGGAGTCGAAGGCGTTTTGCGGCTGCGTGAACAAGTATGGTGGCGAGCCGAATACGCATGTCTGCCCGACCTGCCTGGGACTGCCGGGAGCTTTGCCGGTTCTGAATCGCAAGGCGGTGGAGTTCGCCGTACTGGCGGCCAAGGCGATCCACTGCGAGATTCGGGAGACCAGTATCTTCTCGCGGAAGAACTACTTCTATCCGGATTCGCCCAAGGGCTACCAGATCTCGCAGTTCGACAAGCCGATTGCGGAGAACGGCTGGATCGAGGTCCCGGCGTTCGACGCGAGTGGCGCCGCCATTACGAAGCGCATCGGCGTGACCCGGCTGCACATGGAAGAAGATGCCGGCAAGAGTATCCATGACGGCTTTGCGGATTCGGTGTCGAAGACGTACATCGACCTGAACCGGTGCGGGACGCCGCTGATTGAGATTGTGAGTGAGCCCGACCTGCGCACTGCGGATGAGGTCTTCGAGTACCTGACGCGGCTGAAGGAGATCCTGCTTTATACCGGCGTAAGCGACTGCAACATGGAAGAAGGCAGCCTGCGCTGCGACGCCAACGTGAGCGTCATGCTGAAGGGCGCGAAGGAGTACGGGACCAAGGCGGAGGTGAAGAACGTCAACAGCTTCCGCTACATCCGTTCTGCGGTGGAGTTCGAGATTGAGCGCCAGATTGGCGTGATCGAGGACGGCGGCCGGGTGGTGCAGGAGTCGCGCCTGTGGAACAGCGGCGAGGGGCGGACCTACTCGATGCGCAGCAAGGAACAGGCGCACGACTATCGTTACTTCCCGGAGCCCGACCTTCCTCCGCTGGTGGTCGGCGCAGTGTGGCAGGCGGAGATTCTGAAGCGGCTGCCGGAGCTTCCTGAGGCTCGTCGCGCGCGCATGATCGCGGAGTATGAGATCTCCGCGCAGGATGCTGCCACGTTGACGGCGACGCAGGAGTTTGCGGACCGCTTCGAAGCAGCGGCGAAGCAGGCGAAGAGTCCGAAGCGCGTGGCCTCACTGCTGACCAGTGAATTGACCATGCGGCTGCGGCTGGCCGGGCTGGAGCAGGAGCAGTCACCGGTGAGCATGGAGGGAATCGTGCTCGCGGCGGATCTCGCGGAGTCAGGTGAGATTTCGAGCAAGATTTTGAAGCAGTTGCTGGACATCTGCTTCGAGAAGAACGAAGACTTTCCCGCGGTGTACGAGCGGGAGAAGCCGCAGCAGATCTCGGATACCGGCGCGATCGAGGCGATGATCGACGAGGTGATCGCAGCGAATCCGAAGCAGGTAGAACAGTATCGCGGCGGCAAGAAAACGGTGGCGGCCTTCTTCGTAGGACAGACGATGCGTGTGTCGAAGGGGCAGGCGAATCCTGCGGTACTGAATGAGCTGGTGACGAAGAAGCTGGATGCTCTGGGTCCGCTATAGGACGGGGCCTCTCTAATTGCTGGTTTAGGTCAGGTTCTTTCTTCGAGCGGGATGTTGAGGCGCTTCTGCCAGGCGTCCTGCTCGGTTTTGCCCCAGTGGCCGATCTCGATGATGTAGCCGTCCGGATCGCGGAAGTTGACCATGCCGCTCGGCATGTAGTGGGGATGCTTGATCTCTCCCGTGGTGACCTGGTTGGCGAGAAGATGTTCGCGGAGCGCGACGAGATCGGGTGTATAGAGATACAGCAGGAAAGACTGGCGGGTGGGGTCAATAGCGTGCTCGGCACGGAGGAACGCGACAGCGCCGCCTTCGCAGTGCAGGCGCGCCCAGCCGAGTGGAGTGCAGCGGTCGGTGTCGATGGTGGTAAAGCCAAGCAGTTCGTAAAAGTGGATGGAGCGTTCGAGGTCGACGACGTGCAGCATCGGGGTTGCATATCCGGCTTTGTAGGGCATGGCCACCTCCGCCAATTCAAACTACACCACAACAAGTTCGCGAGAAAGATGTTTGTAGGGGCAGGGCATGAGGTCTAATAAGCGGATGCGTTTGCCGGGGTTGCAACGAATGAGGATGGGGCGCGTCGTTCTGGAGACAATGATGCTCGCTTGGATAGTAGCTGCGGCAGGGTGCTCGCGTGCGGGCGAGAAATACGTAGTGCCGGAGGCACCGCTGCCGCCGAATACCGTGATGTTGTCGCAGATGATGCGGGAGCTCTCCGACCGGCCCGGCTTCACCGAGGCGATGCTCGACCAGATCAACAAGGGGCAGAAACAAGGGGCGGCGTTCCTCACGCCGGCCTTGGTGGACCATCTGCGTAAGCTGATTCTCGGGAAGGACTGGCAGGGGCTGGATCGATTCCCAGGATGGACGATGCGGTCGATCAATCCGACGGTGCGGGTTGTGGGACACGTCGTAGGCAAGGATGAGAAGGCCGAGGATCTTGCCGCGAGGCATCCCGGAGCGCCTTCGGGTGCAGGATCGATGAACCCAGGGAAGGGATTCGTTGATGTTGGCGAACATGCGCTGGATAAAGCGGAGACTGTGAGCCTGGATACTCCCTCGTCCTTGCCGGGTTTTTCGACCGTGGGTCTGATCAGCGATCTGGGCGCGGGAGTAGTGCGGGGTGATGGTGCGAACACAGAGCTTGCGCCACTCCATGCCGAGAGCGAGCGGCTGGCGGAGATGTTCAACCGGCTCAGCCTGAACGCCGCGGATGGGTATGCTCCTTCGGTGGTTACAATATCCGAGCATGCTGCAAAGACGCCCGATGAGTTGGTCCAGGCCCTGGTGGCGAGTGGCCACAGCGTCGAGGTTTACGACGCGCGGTACTTTGCCAACTTCGGCCACTTTCATTACAAGGGGCAGGACGTGATGATGCCGTTCTGGGTGGACTCGCAGATTCAGGTGCCGGGTACAAAGCGCTCGTTGCTGGTGCCTGTAAGTCATGCGGAGTACGAGTGGAAGGTGCGCGGACCGAAGATCAATGCAAATGTGAGCTGGTACTTCGGGATCGATGGCAAGGCTGAGTTCCGCACCATGGATACGCAGGATCAGCCGTGGGTGATGGTGCGCCACGCCCATACCTACCAGGGGGCGGACGCCGTCGAGGTGACTCGGCTGACGGGACGCATGACGGTGGCCTATGCGCATCAGCATGCGGCGCGGCCGGCGCTTCCGTTTGGCGGCTACTATGCCCTTGGCGTGTGCCAGGATAGCGTCGCCGCGATTGAGAAGAAGATGACCGGCAACGCAACGTTGTTTCCGAATACGGCGGATGCCGCCCTGTTCGATGACCCCCGCGACGCAGAGGTGAACGCTCTGATCGCTGCCATTCCAAAAGACCGTAACGGGCGGCCTCCGGAGGTGGAACGGATCTTTGGTTCGCTTCCAACGGAGGATCTCGCCGCCGTATCGATCCCAGGGCTCGGCGCTGACCTGGTAAGCGTCCACGAGGCATGGCAGCAAGGAAGCCTGAAGCGCATGCGCGGACGGAACCATGCCATCGTGGTCGGCCTGGAGATCTTTGGCGCGGTGCTTGGGGTTGCCGCAGTGACCTGGCTGGTACGCCGCCGGAAGCGGTTGGCCTGATCGATCGGCGGTGACGATGCAGCGACGTAGCTCTCGGATGGATGGATCGATGACTCAAGATAGACCCCGGGTACAACGTTCTGCCGCTTGAGATGCTCCTATGTTCGGAGGCAAACCATGGCAACGAAGAAGAGTCCAGCGAAGAAGTCGACAAAGAAGGCGAGCAAGAAAGCAGCTGCTAAGAAATCTCCGGCCAAAAAAGCAACTGCGAAAAAGAGCGCCGTCAAGAAGAGTGTTGCGAAGAAGTCGACGGGGCGGAAGTACGCTCCATCCGCTGGCAAGGACGTCGAGCGTGAGATGAAGGCCATGAAGAAGGGCCAGTTGAAGAGCGGCCGCAGCGGCAAGAAAGTAACGAATCCGAAGCAGGCGATTGCGATCGGATTGTCCGAGGCTCGTAAAGAAGGCAAGAAGGTTCCGCCGGCACCGAAGAAGAGCTAAAGGATCAGCAAAGGGTGTGAGCTTCGGTATGCTGGTTGAGAGCGACAAATCGCTCTGCTCTCAACCAGTTTTCCGGAGATTCCGTGGCTCTACAAATCGCAAGTGAAGAAGAGATGCTGCACTACAGGGCGATGCTGCAGATCGCCCTCGACGAAGCGCGAACGGGACGGGCCGAGGGTGGGGTTCCGATCGGTGCGGCGATGTTCGATGCGGCGGGACAACTGTTGGCGTCGGGACGCAACCGCCGGGTGCAACAGGACGATCCATCCATCCACGGCGAGACCGATGCGTTCCGCAGGGCCGGTCGGCAGCGGTCTTACAAGGACAAGATTATGGTCACCACGCTGGCTCCGTGCTGGTACTGCAGCGGGTTGGTGCGGCAGTTCGGAATTTGCACGGTGGTGGTTGGGGAGAGCCGAACCTTTTCGGGTGGGATTGAGTGGCTACGCGATCTGGGCGTGAAGGTGATCGACCTCGATTCGACGGAGTGCCGCGAGCTGTTAGAAGGCTTTATCGCGGAACGTCCAGAGGTATGGAACGAAGACATCGGCGAAGAGTAGCGGCAGCCTTCTAGCCCTGGCAAAAACGTCTGGCGATATGTAACAAATCTGAAAGCAACGGAACAAGCACAATGTATGGCCTGATGGTCGTAGAACGGAAAGACAGCGTGACGGAGAACAAGCAGCCCGAAGCATTTGTATGCAGCCAGTGCGGAGAGCTTCATCCTATTGCGATGAAGTACAGCGTCAAGGTTCCGCAGGCGGCGATCGATCTGTCCAAAGATGAACTCGACGAGCGGCTGGTGATCTCGCCAGACCAGTGCGTCATCGATGGCAGAGACTTTTATCTGCGCGGCCGGCTTCTCGTACCGGTCGCCGGTGTGGAGGAGCCGTTCGTCTGGGGGGTATGGGCTGAGGTCGGCCCAACGGATTTTATCCGCACGAATGAGAGGTGGTCGGTCGAGGGCCGCGAGTTGGAACCTGCTTTTCCGGGATGGCTGAATACGCGTTTGCCACTCTTCGGCGACACCATCAACCTCGAAGTAGACGTGAAGACGCAGGTCGTCGGCTGGCGTCCTCAACTCACCGTGCGGGACGAGTCCCATCCGCTGGCAGTGGAGCAGCGTCATGGCATCACGCTCGATCGCGTCCGCGAGATCGCCGAACAGATTGCACACTTGAACCCTTAGGTCGAAAGCCTAAAAGGTTGCTACGCTGCGTCGAGTTGTGAAGACGTACCACGCAACTCCGGCGACGATGTAGACGAGGTACAAGTACGGCAGCCAGTTATATGGGCTCGGGGGAACGGGGTAGAGCGTTCCTGCCAGGGCCAATAGCATCGCGGCGGTTGCGGCGATCGAGAGCAGCAGTGTTCCGGTGCTCAAATGATGGTTGCGCTTCAGGTAGAAGGGCAGCGAGGCGGAGGCGAGGCCGTAAGCGGTGATGAAGCCGTAGACGGCGAGCGATCCCATCCAGCCATAGATGTCGGTACTGGCCACGCCTCGTGCAGCGAGCCCCGCGACAGGGAGTAGCGTAAACAGCCCGACGATCAGGACCGCGAGATGGGGTGTGGCATTGTGCGCGTGAGTGGTCCCCAAGCTGCGATGCGCGAGGCCGTTCTGCGCCATGCGGAGGAGAACGCGGGCCGCCGCAGTGGTGCAGGCCAGGGTGCAGGCAAACATGCTGACCATGGCACCCAGATCGATCAGCGGGCCGAGGAAAGGAACTCCGGCGAGGGTCGCGAGGACACGTAGTGGTGCTGTGCTGTCGCCCAGGTTCTGGTGAGCGCGGGCCATGCCGAGCGTCTCAAGATAGGCGCAGAGGATGAAGAACAGACCGGCGAAGAGAGCGCTCTGGATGACGGCGCGTGGGATGGTGCGGAGCGGGTTTCTGGCCTCCGCCCCGAGGGTGGTGGCGCTCTCGAAGCCGACGAACGAGAAGATGGCGAGCACGACAGCCAGTCGAACACCCGAAGAGGTGACGCCCTTCAAGTGGAGTTGGACCGGATCGAGGTGCAGCCCGTTCTTCCAGAGCAGCAGCGCCAGCACGATGACGCTGAAGAGGACCGAAGTCGCCTCGATCCAGAGCATGAGGCGGGCGGAGACCTGCACATCGCGGTAGGCGATGAAGGTGGTCCCGCCGACACAGATCACGGCGAGCAGCACCGTCGAGATGGCTTTGCCGGTGAGGGAGAGGACGAAGACGCTTCCATAGTTGATGAAGCCCCCGGCGACCGAGGCTCCGGTGGCGATGTAAGCCAGCAGCAACGCCCAGCCGGTAACGGTGCTGAAGACTGGAGGCAGGCTGGTCGCGACGTAGGTGTAGAGGGAGCCCGAGCAAGCGGAGTAGAGGGCGAAGCGACTCAGCGTGAGCGCCATCAGGAGCATCGCAGCAGAGGCCAGAAGATAGGCAAGCCACGTCCCGTTGCCGGCGAGCGCAAAGACCAGCGGGATGGTCATGGTGGGCGAGGCGGTCGGGGCAATAGTGGAGATGGACTGGGCCAGCGTCTCCATCGGGGTGAGGGCGTTGGAGCGCAGTCCCGAAGCGATGGGCAGAGCCTCTGCAACTGGGGTAAAGGCTTGCTCCATCGCTCCTCCGTCCTCGGTTGGCTGGTAGGTCAGATTGTAAGGCGATACAGCAGTGCGAATTCAGTAAGTAATTGGAGGATTATCTGTGCGCCAGTACGTGCATTATTTCTTATCGGAGGAGGCTGCTGCGGGTGCAGGAGCGGGAGCCGCAGCAGGGGTGGAGGAAGAGGTGCTGTCGGAGGCGGGCTTTGCAGCGGGAGCGCTGCTGCCGTTATCGCCCGAGGGCTTGTCCCCGGAGGATTTGTTTTCCGATGACTTGGGCTTGGCATTGCCGTAGCCGTCGGCGTACCAGCCGCCGCCCTTGAAGGAGATAGCCGGCGCGGAGATGACGCGCTGTAGCTTGCCGCCGCAGTGAGGGCAGACGGTGATCTCGGGATCGGAGAACTTCTGGATCTTCTCGGTGTGCTTGTGGCAGGCAGTGCATTCGTATTCGTAGAGTGGCATGGTGGTTCGGGTCCTGTCTTTCGGGTGCTTTATTTCAGTCTATCTGTGGAGGTCAGCGTGTGACATATTCGTTATTCGAAGGGCTGCCGTTCTGGCAGCATGCTTTGGTGCAGGATGCGTGAGACGAAAATACCCTGAGGCGTCTCGCGGTAAAAGATAATGTGCCTGCGATGTTGCATGCGGAACAGGCCAGGACGGAGTTTCGTCCACACCCTGCCGATATTTGGATTTGCAGCGAGTTGTTTGCAAAAGGCGTGAATCTGATCGAGATAAAGATCGGCTTGCGCGGTTCCCCAGGTCGACTCGGTATATTCGTCAATCTTCTGCAAATCCAGTTCTGAGCTTCGCGAGAAGATGACTTCAGACAAGTTGTGCCGCATCGTGAGACATATTCTTCCTAACCTTGCGAGATTTTCTTATCCTTTCGAACACATCTCCTTCGGCTATCCCGCTAGCGTCTCCCTCGTCAATTGCCTGGAGAAGTGCGGCGAACTTCGCGTCGTACTCCTTTTCTTCACGCTCAAGCCAGCGCAGAGCCGCGCGGACGACTTCGCTGGCGTTCTCGTAGCGGCCATTTTCGATCTTCGCCGCGATGAACTGATCGAGTTCGGGGGTCAGGCTGATATTTCTGGTCGGCATGGTCGCTCCTCGCTGTCCTGAAATGAGAATACCCATATTGGCAAAGATTGCCAATATGGGTATTCAGATAGTTCCAAAACCGAAAATTAGTTCCGTTCGTTAGAGTTTTCCGAGTTCGATGAGGCGAACACTCGCGATTGCCTCCACCTTGCGCAAAGACTCGATTGCCGCATTGGCAGCGGTGACGTTGGGAACATCGATCTGGACCACCGCGAGCGCCTGCCCCTGGGGGATTCGCTGCGAGCGGACGGACCGGCCCAGGGCAAAGTTGGCGATGTTCAGGCCGCTTTCGCCGAGGATGGTGCCGATCCGGCCGACCACGCCGGGGACGTCATGGTTGCGGATTGCGACGAGGATGCCGTGAAGCGGAGCCTCGATGTCGATGCCATCGTAGGTGAGCAGGCGGGGTGAAGTCCCGTGCAGCACGGTGGCGGAGGCGCTGGTATCGCCTTCGGAAGAATGAAGGACGATCTTCATCACCGAGCTGCTGCCGCCGGTGGTGAACTCCTTCTTGTCTTCCTGAATGCGGATGCCGCGCTCCTGGGCGATGGCGGCGGCGTTGATGCGGTTGACGCCCTCCGAGTTCGCGAAGATGCCAGCGATAGCGGCATTGCGGATGAGGTCCGTCTTGCCCGTCGCGATGCGGCCCGAGTAGGTGATCTGGATGTTCTCCAGATTGCCGGGCAGGGAATGGGAGAGGAACTGGCCGAGCCGGGCGGCCATCTCGATGTACGGGGCGACCTCGATGTATTCCTCGTGTGAAAGCGATGGCAGGTTGACGGCGTTCTGTACGACTCCCAGCTTGAGGTAGTCGCGAACCTGCATGGCAAGCTGGATGCCGATAGCCTCCTGGGCCTCGTCGGTGGCTCCGGCGATGTGCGGGGAGAGCAGGACGTTGTCGAGATTGAAGAACGGGGAGTCCTTGAGCGGCTCCTGGTGGAAGACGTCGAGGGCAGCGCCAGCGACGTGGCCGGACTTCAAGGCGTCGGCGAGAGCCTGCTCGACGATCAGTTCGCCGCGGGCGCAGTTGATGATGCGGACGCCCTTCTTCATGATGGCGAGCGAGGTGGCGTTGATGAGGCCTTCGGTCTGGCTGGTGAGGCCGACGTGGAGGGTGAGGTAGTCGGATTCCTTGAAGATCTCATCGATGGGGACGAGCGTGACCTCGTTCTCGCGCGCGATGACCGGCGCGATGAAAGGATCGTAGCCGATCAGTTCCATACCGAAGGCGCGGGCGCGGCGGGCGACTTCGAGGCCGATGCGGCCGAGACCGACGATGCCGAGCGTCTTGCCACGGAGCTCCTGTCCCTGAAGCGACTTCTTATCCCATTTCCCGCCGTGCATGGTGGCGTTGGCGCGGGGGATGGAGCGGGCCATGGAGATCATCAGGCCGAGCGTGAGCTCTGCGACAGCGACCGCGTTGGCACCGGGGGTGTTCATGACGACGATACCCTGCCGGGTGGCGGCTTCGGTGTCGATATTGTCGACGCCTACGCCGGCGCGGCCGATGACGCGGAGTTTCGGGGCAGCGGCGAGGAGGGTGGCGTCTGCCTGAACGGCGGAGCGGACGACGAGCGCGTCGGCATCGGCAAGTTCTGCCGCCAGGCCGTTTTTAATCTGGTCGGGAGATACGATCTGCCAGCCGGCTTCTTTTTGAAAGACGGCCAGGGTTGCGGGGGAGACTTTTTCTGCGAGAACGATCTTCATGGATCCTCTGATTCCTCTTCTTCTTGCTGACGTGAGCAATGTGGCCGCTACGGTGCGGTTTGGGGCGGGAAAGCTAAAGACGTTGCGAGCTTCTAGTGTACTTCGGAGAACAGGGTTGGCTGTTTTCTGGGGTCTGGCCGACTTGCATTTTTAGACAATGATTCTACAAATTATTCATTCTAAATAGTTTATGTGGTTGGTCCGGCGGGCCGGCAGATCTGTCCGATGCGGTTGAGGGCCCCACCCCACCCACGGGGGTTACCTTGGCGTAAGTCCCTTTATTTACAATGAGATAGATGGGGTTGTTGGTCGTAAAATCGTCTTAACAAAGGGGTTACGGGTAAATTCGTGACAGAAGTAGAGTTAGAGCGGTTTTCTCAAGAAATTAGGCCCGGCTTTTGGCCGGGCCTAATTTCGTTGATTGCTGTTTCTATTTTACTTGTTGGAGTAAAACTAAAATGCCACTTTGTTCGGATTTATTTTGTGGAGTGTAAGTGTTGATGGATGGAGGTTTGGTCGATTTTGGATCAAGTGATTCGGGCGGTTTGGGGGTTGACAGGTTTCTTGCCTGGACAGTGAAACGGCAGCTGCAAGAGCGGACGGGTGTGGCTGCGGGTACTTGCTGTCAGTCCAGTCCGCAGATTTATTTGGGTTTTCCCGAATGGGCGGTTGGAAGGGCCAGATCTTCGGCGACGTTCGGGTCGTATTCCTGTAGTTCGGCGAGCAGACCGGCGTCGGAGAGGTCGAGCGGCTTGGAGTTCGTCCAGTCGTCCTGAAGCACCTGGTGGATGCGTTTGATGATGTGGGGGTCGTCTACCTCGATGGCGAGTTCCCGGCGGCTGTCGAAGCTGCCGGGAGCGAGGTTGATGGAGCCGATGATGGCGCGGGCGTCGTCTGCGAAGAGCAGCTTGGCGTGCAGCTTGATGTGTTTGAGCTTGTGGATCTTTACGCCGATGTCCTCGAGGATGCGGAGGCCGCTGACGCCCTCGATGAGCTTTTCTTTCTTGAGCTTGTGGGGCGGCCGCGCCATGATGTGGATCTTGACGCCGCGGGAGTGGGCGCGGACCAGGTGCTCGATGATGGTGGGATCCTGGTAGCGCTCATTCTGGAGGAAGAGGGTATGTTTGGCTCCATCGATGAGCTGGCCCAGGCGTTGGCGGCCATTGCCGATGCACCAGATGAGGTGGGAGTGGTCGCCGGGTGTGAATGCGGTGCGGTTCCAGTCGGCATCGAAGCACTGCATCACCTCGTCCACCTCGTGTTGGTGTGAGGTGACGATGGCGTAGTCGCGGGTCTCGGTGAGGTTGCGGGTCTGCCAGTTGAGTGAGGCAATCAGGGCCAGAGCGTCATCGACGACCATGGACTTCTCGTGAGTGAGGTCGAAGGACGGGTTGCTGTCGATGACCTCGATCCCGGCGGCGGTGAGCGAGATGCGGCAGTCGCCGTTCTCCTTCTCTCCGTCGCGTCGCTCGGGGTTGAGCATGACCCGGACCTTGACGCCGCGTTGATGGGCCGCGACCACCGCATCGAGCAGCGCGGGGTCGGAGAAGACGAACATCTTTACGCGGATCGATTTTTTTGCTGCGTTGATCGCGTCCAGGATGGGCTGGGCGGAGTCGTCAGGCAGAACGATTACGGAGCGGGACATTTGGTTTTCCCCTGGAGACTTGGTTGATTTGTGACTTAAAGCTATACCGCTTTTTCATGAGATGAGCGTATTCGGCCCTGTATCGAACTGGGTGCGATGGAGTTCAGCATAGATTCCGTTGCGTGCGATGAGTTGATCGTGGGTTCCGTTTTCAGCGACGACTCCTTCGGCGATGACGATGATCTGGCTGGCGTCGCGGATGGTGCTGAGGCGATGGGCGATGGCGATGACGGTTTTGCCTCGCATGAGTTTCTGAAGGGCGTCGATGACCAGCTTTTCGGACTCGCTGTCGAGGGCGGCGGTAGGCTCATCCAGCAAGAGGATAGGGCTGTTCCGCACCATGACGCGGGCGATGCCGATGCGCTGGCGCTGGCCTCCGGAGAGGGTCGACCCGCGCTCACCCACCAGGGTGTCGTAACCAAGCGGCATGCGGGTGATGAACTCGTCCGCGTTGGCGAGCTTTGCTGCTGCGACGACCTCTTCCCTGGTCGCACTAGGGCGTCCAAAGGCGATGTTTTCGAAGATGGTTCCGCGAAAGAGCACAGTCTCCTGCAGGACATAGCCGATCTGGTCACGCAGGGGTTTGAGCTTGTAGTCGCGAACGTTGTTGCCGTCGATGAGCACGTCGCCGGACAAGGCGTCGTAGAAGCGGGGCAGCAGGCTGACGAGGGTCGACTTTCCGCTGCCGGTGGGGCCGACGATGCCGACGAACTCGCCCGGATTGATCTTGAAGGAGACGTCGGTAAGAATCGGGATGGCCGGATCGTACCCGAAGGCCACGTGCTGGAACTCGATCGCTCCCTGGAGGGTCTGGGGTTCGAGGCCGTCTGGTTTCTCCGGGATGATGGTGTCGGTATCGAGAATCTCGCGGACGCGCTCGGCCCCGATGGTGACCTGGGCAATCGCATTGGTGGTGGTGGCAAGGTCTTTGACGGGTTTGAAGAACCGGCTGAGGTAGGCGAGGTAGATGGTGAGGGAACCGATGGTCATGGTGCCCGCCAGGATCAGGGCGGCTCCGCGCCATAGCACCAGGGCAGTGCACGCCGCGACAGTGATGGTGACGACGGGGGAGAGGAGTGCCTTGACGCTGCGGGCCTTGAGCGCAGCCGCGACGGTAGCGTGGCTGACGGCGGAGAGCATCTCCTCTTCGGTACCCTCCTGGCCGAAGGCTTTAACGACCTGCATGGATTCGAGCCCCTGCTGGACGACGGCGACGATCTGGCTCTGCTCCTTGCGGACCTCCTTGGTAGCGGCTTTGACAGCTTTTTTAAAGCGCGAGACGAACAGCAGCAGGAAGGGTGTGACGGCCAGCGCGATCAGGGTGAAGTCCCAGTTCAGCCAGAACATCAGGCCGAGCATGCAGACGATGGTAAGCATGTCGACGAGGATGTTGAGGGTGGAGGAGGAGGCGAAGCCCTGGATGGTCTGGATGTCGGTGGTGAGGGTGCTGAGAATGGTGCCGGTCTGGTGGGTGTTGTAGTAGCCGAGCGAGAGGCGCTGCAGGTGGTTGTACATCCGCATGCGCAGATCGTGGGCGACGTACTGGCCGACGCTCTCGGTGTAGTAGTTGTCGATGTAGGAAGCGATCGCTCCAAGGCAGGCGATGATGACGTAGAGCAGCGCCGCGATCAGTGCGACCTGCAGCCGGGAGCCACTTTCAAGCAGCGGACCGAGAATGTGATGCAGCCAGGGAGCCATCTTGTGGTTGCCGATGACGTTGTCGAGGATGATCTTGAGCGGCCACGGGGTGGCAAGGCTCATCAGGGTCTCGACCAGCATGGCGAGGAAGATGATCGCCAGGGTGCGACGGTAAGGCCGGATTAGACCGCCGATGAACCGCAACATGCAGTGCTACCCCGCTTAATAACTGAGTTTCCTATGGGAGGTCTCATCTTAGCGGAGTATGCCGCATTGCGGTGGTCGCTTCTAGTGCCCCGTCTCAGAAGTTCGCCCTATGAAGTCACATTCGCCCTATGAAATCGTCATCCTGAGCGTAGCGAAGGACCTGCTTTTTGTTAGTTTTCGCAACTACGCCTTGGGCTCAAAATTGCTATGAACTTTAGAGACCGGACTAGAGGAAGAAGTGAGGAACGAAGGAACTTAGATTGTCCGTAATCAGACCGGAGGACTCGCGGATGCCGAGGCCGCTGCACTCCTGGTCGACCATCCAGAGGCCCAGAACGGGGTATTTGCTTGCACCGGCTGCAGTCTGAAAGACCGCTTCGGGGGCGAGGGCCTGGTAGATCTGGCGGCCGTGATACGTGCCTTCGGTAGCGGCGACGGTAGCGTTGTCGCGGACGACGGTGATGTTGGCTCCCTCGCGCGAGAGCAGGGGTTTGCGAACGTAATTGCGCATGTTCCCGGGGTTCTCGAAGTGGGCTTCGAGAAGCAGTTCGTGGTTGGGATAGAGCTGCCACAGGATGGGGAGAATGCCCTTGTTGGAGAGCAGCGTCTTCCAGATGGGCTCGATCCAGCTTACGGCGGCGGTAGCGCTCTGGTAGCTGGTGAGAGCGTGCGGGCCGAACTCCTCAGCGAGCATGGCCTCCCAGGGATAGAGCTTGAAGATCGAGCGCATGGGATCTTCGTTGGGATCCATGAAGGCCTGCTGCTCGTCGTTCCAGCCGATCTCTTCCATGAACATCTGGAGGGTTTCGAGGCCGGCCTGTTGCGCTGTATCGCGGAGATAGGTCAGGGTGAGCTGGTCCTCCGGATTGTCGAGACCGGCGAAGTAGAGTGGCTCGGAGAGATAGGGTGCGACGTCCTTCCACTTGGCGATGAGCCGATCGTGGATGGAGTTGAACTGATCCGGCTTGGCCGTGAAGGGCAGGAAAGAATGCGAGGCGAGCTGGGGCCCGACCTCTTCCAGCCAGCTCCACTGGATCACGGCGGCTTCGAGCAGCGAAGTGGGGGTATCGGCGTTGTACTCAAGCAGCTTGGGAGTCTGGCCGCTGGAGGTTCCGGCCCAGGAGATGTCGAAGCGCCCGTAGAGGGCTGGCGGTTCAGCGTTCCAGGCCCACTCGATGGCAGGAATGGCCTGGGTGGGAATGTCGAGCTCGGCGTAGCGTTTGTTGTCGATGATGTGCTGTGCCGCAGCGAGGCACATGGTCTGGAGCTCGTTGCCGGCGGCTTCGAGGGTGTCGATCTCCGCGGCGGAGAAGTGATAGGCGGCGGACTCGTCCCAGTAGGGGGTTCCGTCTTCGAGGGTGTGGAAGAGGAGGCCCTTGGCTTCTACTTGCTTCTGCCAGTCGCTGCGGGGGGTGATGGGGGTGCGTTGCATTATTCTCCTGCGCTGCCGTGTGCTCCGCCGGAGGAGAAGGAGCGGCCGAAGCCTCCGCGGGTGGTGACGCCGGATCGGGTGGCGTAGCTGCGTCCCGGGCTGGGAGCGAAGGTGCCTCCACCGACCCTGCTGCCCAGGCCATAGCCGCCCCAGCCTCCGTAGTAATAGTGGAAAGGGATCAGGAAGGGGAGGAAGCCGCCGTGGCCGTCGGGGCGCTGTTGGACGCCCTGCTGGTTGGGGAGGTTGGCGCAGAGCTTATCGTCGACCACGACGTTATTCTCGTCGACGCAGCGCTGCATCTCAGGTTTACGGCAGCCGGTCGACATGGCGAGAGCGGCAGCGGCGAGAAGAGGGGCGGCGACTTGGATGGAACGTTTCATGGAGCCTGCACAAGAGTATCAAGGACTGAGTTGCAGGACCGTCGCGCTGCGCAATGGTTTGCCTGATCTGGTGAACTTTCCGGGTGTGCTGTAGACCCAAACGCAGAAAGAGCATGGAAGCGGGTCTCGGTTAACTGAGTCGCGTCTTCCATGCTCGTCGTGTTGCAGGAGCGTCGGTTACTTCGTGTGTTCGGCGAAGACCTTCTGGGCGGCGATGAGGCCGGTACCGAAGGTGACTCCGGGGAACTTGTTGGCTACGGCTACCTGCTCCATCGCTCCGATCACAGCGATGGTGTCCATGTAGTCGAAGTAGCCGATGTGGGCGATACGGAAGAGGCTGCCCTTCATCTCACCCTGACCATCGGTGACGATGATGGCGAATTTGGAGCGGAGACCCTTGACGATTACGCCGGAATCAACGCCTTCGGGCGGGAGGATCGCGGTGGCTGCTGCTGCCTCGTTCCCCTTGGGAGCGAAGAGCTTGAGGCCCATCGCGGTGGCGGCGGCGCGGGTCATGGCGGCGCAGGTCTCGGCGTTATCGACGAGCATGGCGCGACCGACCTTGAGGTCGCCTGCGGGGTTTTCGGGTGTGCCGGCTTGGGCTGCGATGTAGTTGAAGGCAGCTCCCATGGCGGCGATCAGGGCGACGGATGGGGTGTAGGCGGACTCTCCCTTGGCGGCGTTCTTGCGCTCCTTGCGGAGGTCGAAGTAGTACCGGGGGTTATAGGTCGCTTCCATGCGATCCCACGCGCGCTGGCTGATGGCGAGATAGGAGAGGCCGGGCGGGATCATGATGGCTTTTTGCGAGCCGCCGATCAGGACGTCGATGCCCCAGGCATCCATATCGAGGTGCGTCGTCCCAAGGCCGGTGATGCCGTCGACGATGAGAAGCGCTTCGGAGTTCTCGTCCTTCAGGAGCTGGCCGATGGCCTGAACGTCGTGGCGAACGCCGGTGGAGGACTCGGTGGCCTGCACGAAGACGGCGCGGGTTTCGAGCTTCAGGGCAGCCTTGACCTCATCGATGGAGAATGTCTGGCCGTAGGGCGCGGAGACAACATCGACGTGGCAGCCAAAGGCCTTGGTGATGCCGGTCCAGCGCTCGCCGAACTTGCCGGCGGTGAGGACGAGGACGCGGTCGCCAGGCGAGGTGAGGTTGGAGACCGAGGCTTCCATGGCGCCAGAGCCGGAGCTGGAGAGAATGATGACGTCGTTGGTGGTGCCGACGAAGTCCTTGAGCTGCGAGAGGACGCGGGTGTACAGGGACCGGAATTCGGCGGTGCGGTGGTGAATGTCGGCGGCTGCCATGGCAAACTGGGCGGCGGGAAGCAGTGGGGTGGGGCCAGGGGTGAACAGGCGGGTTTTGCGGATCATATGGCCTCTATTGTAGCGAGTCGGTGTGGAGTGCGTGTAACGGGAACTTATAATCGTGGGTGAATGTGAGGGCGCGATGAGCATCGGAACGAGTATCCAGACGGACATTATTACGGCGATGAAGGCGAAAGATGAGCACAGGCTGACTACGCTGCGGATGGTGAAATCCGCGTTGAAGAATAAGGAGATCGACAAGCGCGAGCCGTTGACGGATGCCGAGGAGCAGCAGATTCTGACCACGCTGATCAAGCAGCGCCGGGAGTCAGTGGAGTCGTTCACCAAGGGCGACCGGCCGGAACTCGCAGCGAAGGAGCAGGTCGAGATCGGAATGATCGAGGGCTATCTGCCCAAGGCCGCCGGGGAAGAAGAGATTCGCAAGATCGTGATGGGAGCCATCGAGCACCTGACGAAGGATGCCGGCGGAGTGCGACCGGGTCCGAAGGACATGGGCGTAGCGATGAACGTAGTGAAGCAGTGGCTGATGGCCGGAGGACTGCGGGCAGATGGAAAGCTGGTCAGTGAGTTGGTGAAGAAAGAACTGAATAACGGATAGCTTTGCTAAAACTTACCGCGTTGCTTCGACGTGAGCCAACTAGGGCGGATTCTTTGAAGATGTATAGCTGAAGGAGTTGATTGCCAATAGCGCCCTAACGCCGGGCGGGCACCACGGGGCCTTCGGCAGGACCTTCGTGGGGTATTGGACGCTTCGCGTATGGAAACCTACTTTACAGCAATAGGGAATCCGCCTTAAGGAATGAGCACGAAGTTCTGGATGGCGATCTTTGAGCCGGCAAGTGCGCGGTCGGAAGATGGCTTGATAACCACGGTAATTTCATCAAAGCGCCTGCCATGTGCCGTTGCAGGCATCTGGAAACGCAGCGATTCGGGGACGGGTGGGCGGTTAAGTGGGATGTGTCGAAGTTGACTTGAGGGTATCGGAAGACTCCCGAGGAGAATCGATGAGCCGGGCTTTCCAGAGGTGTCCCTGAGGAGTAGCTCGATGCGGATGAGACCAGGGCGGTCGTCCCCATTGAGAAGATCAATGCGCATGGCACGGCAGCAGTCACCGGAGATCGAAGTGGAAAGCATCTGATGAGCTTCCATCGCAAGCTCACGACGATCCGTCGAGCTTACGTTGGCTTTGATGGGATCGCCTTGTTGAATACGTGCATCAGGCTTGGGACGAGTGTCCGATCGTTTGAAGTACCAATAAGCCCCGTCGAAGGGAATGATGACGGGCTTGGGAAGAGCGGCGGAGAAGTCGGTTTGATTAGAACGCGTGGGCGGCTCGATGCGTGGGTGAGGCTTTGCAGGGAGAGTGAGGATAACACCTGAATAGGCGGACCCCGATGCGAGTCTTGGGGTGGCCCTGGTGACGGGTGCTGGCGTGGCGAGAAAGGAGGCCAGGGAGCGCAGGCCGTACGCTTTTTGAAGGTAAGGCGTGAGTGCAGTCGAGATGAGGAAGAAGACCGCGGCTGTCTGCAGGAGCGAGAAACGCGAAAATGTGCGGCGGCTCTTTGCGACGCCGCGCACGAACGGATAACGCACCAGGAACAGCAGCACGCTTGCGGAGATGAGCGCCGCAGCGGCCCAGGGATGGCCAGAGGCGAGAGAGGCCAGCCCTGCCTGCAGTACGACAATCGTGATGCAGTAAGGCAGCAACGTTATCAGCAGCGGAGGTGTAGATGGCGATTGGAAGAGAACGTGAGCTGTGGGAGCTACGGGTTCTTCATCCTGCGGAAGTTTGCTCCATAGATTGAGGAATGTAACGGCATTGGCAAAGGCCCAGGGGACGAGGCAGGAGATCCAGAGAGAGCGTTCGGCACTGAGAGTCGTGATCAGCGGCAACCACACGACAGCGGCCCAAATGTGAACAGCAAGGGTGCCAGCGGAGGGCTCAACATATTCGCGTATCAGTCGCCAGATAGACCACACCGTGACGATGTGAATGCAGACAGCAATGGTGAGATCGAATGCTGCCCGAAGCAAGAGCTGTTGGAGACTGAGCGTCGGCCTCGACGGAGGTAGAAGAACAATGGAGGCTATGACGCTGGTGGTGACGATGCTGCCGAGCATCGGCAGTATAAGGGGAGAAGAAATCTGCTGGGAACGCGTGAACATTCGGCTCACCGCCTGATTGCGACTGTACAAAATCCATCTTCTATCAAGTGAACAGTAGAAAAAAGTATTTTTCGAAGGAATATGGGAGTCCTAAATGAGCTTCTCGTCATTTACCGCCGAAATCATCGGCAGCAGTCACTTGTAAGTGTTCAGGGTCGCGGCAGTGAGGCTCTGGTGGATCAGGGGGAGTTGTTCCCAGGGGTCGCGGGTGAGGCGCGACTTCCAGGTTGGGAGGTCGGCGACGTGGAAGAGGGGGCGGTCTTCCAGTTTCAGGTCGGTCCAGGCCAGGGGGAGAGAGACGGGTGCCCCGGCACGGGCGCGGGGGGAGAAGGCGGCTACGGCCGTGGCTCCGCGCTCGTTGCGGAGGTAGTCGAGATAGATCTTGTCCGTGCGGGCGGCCTTGGACATTTTGGTGAGGTACAGGGCGGGGTTCGACTTTTCGATTTCCAGAACCAAGGCGTGGGCGAATTGCTTGATGATCACCCAGTCGTAGTGGGGATCGATGGGTGCTACGACGTGGAGGCCCTTGCCTCCGGTGGATTTGAGGAAGGATTCCAGGCCGATTTTCTTGAGGTGCTTGCGCACCTCGGCGGCAGCGTCGGCGAGGGTGCGCCAGGAGATGGCAGCGTCAGGGTCCAGGTCGATGATGATGCGGTCGGGGTGCTCGAGATCCTCGTTGCGGGAGCCCCAGGGGTGAATCTCGAGCACCCCCATCTGGGCGAGGCCGGCGAGCGCTTCAGGCGTGGAGAGCGTGATGTAAGGCTCCGGTTTGCCGGTCTTCTTGTCGGGAACGGGGACGGATTCGATACCCGGCGGAAGCATGGTGGTGATGTGCTTCTGGAAGAAGCAGGGCTTGGTGGAGCCTTCGGGGCAGCGGACGAGCGAGAGCGGGCGGCCCGTGATCTGCGGCAGCATGTGCGGTGCGATGGCCCAGTAGTAGTCGGCTAGCTGCTGCTTGGTGAGCTTGGATTCCTCGTCGATGGTTTTATCGGGATGGGTGAGGCGCACGGGAGCGTGTTCCGTTGTGGCCTTGCTTGCGGGAGCATCCGGACTTTTTTTCGAGTGGGGTGAGGATTTCGCGGCGATGGGAGCGGGGGGGGAGTGGCTTGCACTGCTTCTGGCGGTGCGGGGCTTCGTGACTGGCTCTTCGCGGCGGACTTCGGGGGCGGCCTTGTCTTCGCGGAGACCCTGGAAGGAGGCCTGGCGCACGAGATTGTCGGCGGTCCAGGTGGCGAAGCGGACCTGGGCTACGAGGATGGGTTTCACCCAGATGGCTGCGCGGCGGACTTCGGCGGGCGGGTTGGTGAAGGGATTCGCGGTCTGGCGGAGGGCTTCGAGCTGGGTGCGGATACTGGCGTGGGTCTTCTGGGTGAAGCCGGTGCCGGTGCGTCCGGCGTAGATGAGATTTTTGTCCTCGTCGTAGTAGCCGAGCAGCAGCGACCCGATGGCGTGCAGGCCGGCGTGGCCTTTCGCGGGGAGGGTGAAGCCCCCGACAACGAACTCCTGCTCGTGGATGCATTTCAGCTTGAGCCACGCAGAGGAGCGGCCGGAGGAGTAGCCAGCATCGGCTCGCTTCGAGATGATGCCCTCGGCGTGAAGTTCACAGGCTTTGTGGAACATGGTCTCGCCGCTGGTCTCCAGATGCTCACTGAGGCGGACAGTCTCGCCGGAGGTCTTCAGATTCAGAAGATCCGCGAGTAAGGCTTTGCGCTCGATCAGCGGGAGATTGCGGAGGTTGTGGCCGTTGAGGTGGAGCAGGTCGAAGACAAAGTAGGTGAGCGGCTTCTTGACGCCCTCCTGGAAGGCGGCTTGGAGGTCGGCGAAGCTGGTGTTGCCGTCGTCGCCGAGGACTACGACTTCGCCGTCGAGGATCGCGGACTTGCAGGGAAGACTGGCGACTTCAGCGGCGATGGACTTCATCCGGTGGGTCCAGTCGAGGCCGGTGCGGGTGAGGAGTTCGACCTTGCCATCTTGCAGACGCGCCTGGATGCGGTAGCCGTCGAGTTTGAGTTCGTGGAGCCAGCCGCCGGTAGTCGGAGGCGTCGTGGACTGAGTGGCGAGTTGGGGGGGAAGGAAGGTGGGGAGTTTTTCTGCTGGAGCTTTGGAGAGGTTGGAGGTGAAGGTGGCCTGTCCAGATTTGGCAGGGGTTTTCAGTTCTCGGTTTTCAGTTCTCTGCTCTTTGGCAGGGGTTTCGTTACGGAACCACGCCTTGCCCTTGGGATTTGCTGTGTCTTTGGAGTTCCAGACGTGGTCCTCGGAACGGGCGATCTGGTCGAGGTCGCGACCGGTAACGACCGAGTTGGGAGCCTCTTCGGTGATGCAGGGGCCGTCCTTGCCGCGCTCGAAGTCGTCGTGCTCCTTAATAAGGAGCCAGTTTGGCTTCTTCTCGTTCGCCGCCTTGCCGCCCATACGGACGAGGGTCCAGTTGCCCTTCATCTTGGTGCCGTGCAGGGTGAATTTCAGCGAGCCGTCGCGCAGCCCGGCATCGACATCGGGGTGGCCGGCCTGCGGCTCCCAGGTGCCCTGGTCCCAGAGCATGACGGTTCCGCCGCCGTACTGACCCTGCGGGATGATGCCTTCGAAGCCGCCATACTCCATCGGGTGATCTTCCACCTGAACGGCGAGGCGCTTGTCTCCAGTGAAGTAGCTGGGGCCCTTGGCGACCGCCCAGCTCTTGAGTACGCCGTTCCAGCCAAGACGAAAATCGTAGTGGAGATGGGAGGCTGCGTGCTTCTGGATGACGAACGGAAGACCGTTCTTACCCGCCTGGCTGGCCGCAGTTTTCGACTTGCCGCTGGGTTCTGCGGTGACGGTGAAGTCACGCATGGACTGATAACGCGCAAGCTGCTCGTCGATGGCGTCCGATGCTTTGCTGGAGGCTTTGGCAGATGGCTTCTTCGCTGAAGCAGTCTTCACTGCGACTTTCTTTGCAGCAACCGTCTTCTTCGCAGGCAGCTTCTTTGCGGCAGTCTTTTTCGCGGATTTGGAGGGTGCCTTCTTCGCGGTGGCCATGGCGGATTAGGCGGACTTGCGGGAGCGGGTCGGTTTGGACTTTGCCGCAGGCTTGGCTTCTGCTTTTGCCGAATCTTTCACCAGCGTAGGGCCTTTTTTCTCATCGGTCGCAGCGGCCTTTTTCTTCGCGGCCGGCTTGGCTGCCGTGGCCTCCGGTTCATCGGACTTCATGCTCTTCCGGAGGGCATCCATGAGGTTGATGACCTTGCCCGAGCGGGGGGCGGGCTCGTCCTGCGGAAGCGGCGCGTTGTTGACCTTGGCTTCGACCATCTCCTTCAACGCAGCTTCGTACTCGTCGTGGAACTTTTCGGGGGCGAACTTGGCGGCTTTGTGCTGGATCAGCTCTTTAGCGAGGGAGAGTTGGTCCTCGTCGACGGCGGTCTTTTTGATCTCGGTGAAGTATTCGGCTGGGTCGCGAAGTTCTTCGGCGTAGCGGAGGGTGTAGGCCATCATGCCGCGGGAGCTGGCGGAGTCGTCCTTGGATTCGGGCGGGGCGGAGATGGCGATGAGGTGTTCGCGGCCACTGAAGGCGATTTTGCCCAGGGCGGCCTTCTTCGTGGACTGGAGTGCCTTGCGGATGACGGTGAAGGCTTCGGTTTGGTTGTCGCCGTCGGGAACGACGAAGTAGGGCTTCTCGAAGAGCTCCGGATCGAGGTCGTCCAGATCGACGAACTGGGTTACGGCGAGGTTGTGGCGTGAAGGGATGCGGAGGTTTTCGATCTCGCTGGGCTCGATGGTAATGTACTCGCCCTTGCGGTACTCGTAGCCTTTGACGATCTCGTCCTTCTCGATGGCTTCGGCGTCGGGAGAGTCGGCCGGGCCGGAGACCTTCTGGTGATGGATGCGTTCGCCGGTCTTGCGCGAGATCTGGTGAAAACGTATCTCGCTCTTGGCTTCGGTCGCGGGAAAGAGCTTTACACCGAAGGAGACGAGGGAAATTTGGATTTGGCCGGACCAGAAGGGGCGGGGCATGATGGAGTTCTCCAAGTACTTGGAGGCAGGACCGATGCGGGAAGATGCCTGCTGGACTGCGAAGAAGGCTCCAGAGATACGGTCTGGAGCGAGGCCGAAGGGTCGGAGGGGCTTTTCTTGCGGCGTTTGCTCTCGTACATGATCTGATCGGCGCGCTGGATCATCTCTTCGAGGGAGTACGGGACGAGTTGGTCGGCGGTAATGTAGCCGAAGCTGAAGCTGATTGTTTCAGGATGGACGCGAATCGCGGCGTCCTGAAGGCGCTCTGCGGCGTGGGTAATCTCCGGCGCGCTGGATTTGCCTGCCACGATGAACTCGTCGCCTCCCAGGCGGGCGATCACGTCGGTCTCGCGGAAGGTGTTGCGGAGCAGGGTGGCCATGCCCTGAAGCAGCGCAGACCCCGCATCGTGTCCGCGCACGTCGTTGATCTGCTTGAGGTTGTCCAGATCAATGAAGAGGACAGAAAAAGGATCGCCGGAGCGGCGGGCGAGCCGGTGGGCCTGCTCGGCAAGAACGTTGAAGCCGCGACGGTTGTAGAGGCAGGTGAGTTCGTCACGCAGAGAAAGATCGCTGACCTCGCGCTCCAGACTGTGGATGCGGAGACAGATGATCAGGATCAGGCAGAGAGCCGCCAGGGAGGCGAGGGCGGTAACGTACTCGGCGTGGATGTAGCCACGGCCGATGGAGCGGATGACCGGAAGTCCGAGGGCGAAGGGCGCGGCGAGGCGGGCAGTCTTCCCGGCGATGCCGGGACCCAGCAGGACGCAGAAAATACCGTGCTCGGCGCGAAGATTGAATGCCACGAAAGTGAGCAGAGCCAGGCAGAAAATCGTCGTCGGAGGAAGCCGTGTCTGGGAGGAGACGTTGATCAGATGTGCGGCACCGAGGGTGTAGCCGTAGAAGAAAACCAGCATGACGGCACAGGTGATGACGGTAAGGGCATCCACACACCCGGAGAGAATACGGCCGCGGACTCGCAATCCAAGGGTGAGTACGCCAAGAAGCAGGAAGGCGAATGCCGCCTGGGGGACTGCGGGATCGGGTGGGTTACCGCTTCGGATCAGAATGTAGTGCAGCAGGCTGGATCCCGCCAGGACTATGACCGCGATCGCCAGTCTTGAGCTATCGAGAGCTCTCGATGCTCGGTTCGGCATGGAAAGAAACAAGCTCAGGGCGCTAAGCAGCGTGCAGACCGCCGCGATGACCGACATCCGGCTCCACGCAGGTAGGACGAGGTGGCCGGGCGATGTGAGGAGCGCCGTCACAAGGGATACGGTCGCGACGATGACGGCGGCCGAGAGGCACAGGCGCTTGAGGACTGTGAGGATCTGCAGGACACGCGGGTCTGGCTGATTCAATGGAGGTGCTGCGTTGACCCGGGGCATGCGTTTCGCCTCGCTACGTTTTGCTTAACAGCGATATGTTTCCGCGCCCTGGCCCGGGATCGGGGTTGATGGAAAAGAATTCCATACTGAGTGTAAGATCCTGCCGGTTCATCGGGAATAGCACCTTAGAGTCATCGGGTTACAGGCGATCCGATGAAGACATGGCGATGAAGACATGGCATTGATTTTTCAACGTCTGGAGAGGGTAGAGCATCCAATCTTCTCAAGAGAAGAGGACTTACGTGGACGAAACAGTCGCAGAACGGAAGGGCGGACACAGCGCCTGGTGGTGGATAGGGTTTTCTGCCTTGGTAGCGGTGGGAGTTCTGGGGGTGATCGGGATCGTGATAGTGAAGCGATCCAGCCCGATTCTGAAGGGAAGGATCATCGAGACGCTAAGCACCCGGTTCGAGAGCAAAGTCGAACTGGACACCTTCAGCGTGGGGTTGGGGCGTGGGTTAGAGGTCAGCGGCGACGGACTGCGTATTTATCCGGTGGATGCCGTCGTGGCCGCCGGTGCAACCAAGCCCCTGATTGAGGTTCGGCACTTTGCGTTTCATTCCGGCTTACGCGGTCTTTTCATCAAGCCGATGCACGTGGGGACAGTGCATGTGACGGGACTGGCCATCAACATACCGCCGCGGGAGTATCGGCAGGCGGCTCCGAAGAAGGAAAAGGTCAGGTCGAAGGGAAAGATGAAGATTGTCGTCGATGAGATTATCTGCGACGATTCCCACCTGATCGTGGGAACCCTTAAGCCGGGGAAAGATCCGAAAGACTTTGAGCTTCGTCACATCGCGCTGCACGAGGTAGGGCCGGAGGAGCCGTGGCGGTATGAGGCGACCATCGTCAATGCGATTCCAGTGGGCGATGTGCATGCGAAGGGGACCTTCGGGCCGTGGGTGACGGAGAGCCCCGGAGACTCGGCTCTGACGGGCCATTACACGTTCGAAAACGTGGACATGGACACCATCAAAGGACTCGATGGAACGCTCACCTCGACCGGGGACTTTGACGGCCAGGTGAACCAGATCCATGTGAAGGGGGGGACGGAGACGCCGGACTTTTCCATCGATACGGCGAAGCATCCGATGCGGCTGCACACGACCTTCGACGCGAGGGTGGACGGTACGACCGGAGATACCTACCTCGACCACGTCGAGGCGCGCCTCGGGGCCGGCGCATTTGGATCGAAAGCTGCCGGATCTAAGGACGCCGGCTCGGACATGTTCGCGAAGGGTGCGATCGTCAACGTCAAGGGCAAAGGGCACATTATCGATGTTGCGGTGGACGTGCCCGGTGGCCGGATTCAGGACTTTCTGGAACTTGGCGTCAAGACGCAGCCAGCCATCATGACCGGAAATGTTGCGATGAAGGTGGCTCTGCACATTCCTCCGGGAAAGATCAGTGTCTCGCAGAAGATGGAGTTGAAGGGTGGCTTCACCATGCGGACGGTGCGCTTCAGCAATGAAAAGGTGCAGGACAAGGTGGATATGCTCAGCCTGCGGGCGCAAGGCGATCCCAAAGAGGCAAAGCCCGGTGCAGAGGATGTGACGTCGCAGATCAAAGGACAGTTCGTAATGGGAGGCGGGAAGTTTGTGTTCACCAATCTCGCCTACACCCTGCCGGGAGCGAACGTGCATCTGGACGGGGTGTATTCGCTGGATGGAAATCAATTTGATTTCCATGGAAAAGTCAGGACCGAGGCGAAGGTATCGCAGATGGTGGCTTCGCGGTGGAAGTCCTGGCTGCTGAAGCCGGTGGATCCTTTCTTCAAGGGGAAAGACGGGCAGGGTGGGGCGGAGATTCCGGTGAAGATTACGGGAACGAAGTCGGAGCCGAAGTTTGGCCTGGATCTGCACCACAAGAACGGTTCGTAGGCCGACTTGTGGTGCAGGTCTATCCGCTTTGGGTGCACTTTATTCGCGGATGATTTTCACGAAGATGCCGTTGGGAAGGGTGGTCCCGCCGAGGATGTGGACGACGCCGTCGCAGGTGAAGCCCCGGAGCATGGTGTCGGCTTTGGGTTCGAAGGATTTAGGTGCTGGGGGAGCTTCGGCGCGGCTGGGGTAGGGGGTGGCTTTCGGGGCGGGGTTGGAACCCACGTCCGCGAGGGCCGGACGTGGGGCACCCGGATTTGTGGGGGGCGGACTTGTGGTTCTGCGCATTCCGCGGTCCATGGCCTGGTTGGCGAGGGCGTCAGCTGCCTTGTTCTTGTGGCGGAGCGCGTGGGCGATCTCGAAGCCTTCCAGCTTGGCGATGCGGTTCTTGGCCTCCTGCCAGAGAGGTTTGAGGTCGGGGGAGTTGACCTTGTACTTGCCCTGGATCTGCTTGACCATCAGCTCGGAGTCGGAGATGACGCGGAGGCGGCGGTGGCCGGAGTCGAGCGCGTACTGGAGACTGGCGAGGAGTCCGGAGTATTCGGCGTAGTTATTGGTACGGATGCCGAGGAATTCGGAGAGCTCGGCGATGACGGCTCCGTCGGGGCCGGTGACTTCGGCTCCGTAGCCGGCTGGGCCGGGATTGCCGCGGGCTCCGCCGTCGCAGTGGGCGGTAATCCAACCGGCTTTTTCGGTGTTTGCGCTGCGTACTGGGGCTGGGCGGGCTGAATCGTCGCCAAAGAGGCCGGGGGGTGTAGAGCGGGAGGACATTCACAAAGTTTACTGGAGAACCTTGCTACCCTTTTTTCCACTCCCCGGTCTATTGGAGTGAACCTATTTTCTGACTCCGGAGTCGGAATGATGAATGCAGATGCAGCAGGTATGAACCTGGTCACAGGACTGGGTCGAGAGTTGTCGGGTTCCCTAGGCACTTCACGGGGAGTTGTGCGCGGACGTCGTCCTAGTCCGTTTGCGTTGGGTTTGCAGGCCACGGTGAGCGCTCAGGCGGTAGAATCTACGGCAGTGATGCCGAAAACCGTAGCCCAGACCGGCACCCGCAACAGCAAGCTGACGCCTGCCCAGATGGAGGCGCGGGCCCAGCAGCGCAGCGAAGACGACGAACTGATCCGCGAGGCCCAGCGAGGGGAGCGGACTGCGTTCGATGCGCTGGTACGGCGTTACGACCAGAGTGTCCTTCGCCTGGCGCTGCATATGCTTGGGAATGAGCAGGATGCACAGGATGTTCACCAGGAAGCCTTCATCAAGGCGTACCGGCATCTGGGGAACTTCCGCTTCGAATGCTCCTTCTACACGTGGCTGTACCGGATCGTGACGAATCTGTGTCTCGACCAGATGCGCCGCCGGAAGAGCCGCCGCGAGGACCCTGCCACAGTGCTGGACTCCAGCGGTGACGAGATGGACCTGATGGCGAATGTGACCGACGACCGGGCGATGGCGAATCCCGCGCGCGAACTGGACCGGAAGGTAATGAACCTGCAGATTAACGAGGCACTGGATAAGCTGACGCCTCGGGAGCGGACCGTCTTCGAGCTGAAGCACTACCAGGGGCTTAAGCTGCGGACGATCGGTGAGATGTTGAGCACGACGGAAGAGACAGCGAAGAATACGCTGTTCCGGGCGACGCGGAAGCTGCGCGCGAATCTGGCCGGAGTGCGGTAAGTAAGACAGTTATGAGTAAAAGCTTAAAGAGGGCAGTGGGTATAGATCCTCTGGGTTTTGAGTTGCAGAGTAATTTTTTGAGGCTGGAAGAGGCTGGATATGAAGTGTGACGTCGCGCAGGACCAAATCGTTTTGATGGGATACGGCGAGCTGCCGGATGAGCTGGCCGATGGATTGGAACAGCATCTGTCTGGATGCGAACACTGTCGCCAAGAATTGGCCGCGCTCCGGACGATGGATGAGTACCTCGCGCTGCTTCCGGTGATGGAGCCCTCTCCGAATCTTCTGGCGCAAAGCCGGATGCGTTTGGATGAAGAACTGGATGCGATTCCCGCGCACGGCTTTCTTACTCGACTTCGAGTCAATTTTTTGGCCTGGATGGGGCATCTTCAAAGCGCGCCTGCGTTGGCGACCTTGTTGGTAGGCGTGGGCTTTCTGGCGGGGAATTTTACATATCGCTATCAGATGGCGCATCAGGCGCCGGGCGTTGGTGGAGTTACGATGACGCATCCTGCAGATGGGGTCATCTCGAATGTGACCGGGATCGTGCGCACCCCGAACTCGGAGCTTGTACAGGTGAATTACAACCGGATCACGCCGGAGACGATGGAAGGCTCGCTGGATGAGCCTCGCATTCGTGAGCTGCTGCTGATGGGGCTCAAGCCCGGATCGACCAGTGGTGTTCGAACAGATGTCGCTGGACTGATCTCCCGTGAGTGCCAGGCAGAGCATAACTGCAATGTGCAGGAAGATGGCAAAGGGCTGCGCGGTCAGTTGATGGTCGCGGCCCGGTACGACAAAGACGCCGGAGTTCGGATGATGGCTCTCGAAGGATTGCAGCGGTACGTCGGGCAGGACCGTCGGGTGCGGGATGCAATCACTGACGCCATGATGCAGGACGAAGACCCGCAGGTGCGCCGCGCTGCCATCTCGCTGCTGGAGCCGGTGCGGTCGGATTCGAGTGTGCGCCAGGCTCTTCAAACTGTCTCAACCCAGGATCAAAACCCCTATATCCGGACGGCTTCGTTCGATGCTCTGCAGAATGCAGGCGATATTCAATAGGTAGTTTGGGCCATCGGAAGACTGGAAGACGAGACTGGGGCGGGAACGATATGTACGCGATGGTGCAGGGTGCAAAGGTTGCGGCGCTGGCTGTGGGATTGGGTGTAAGCGCGGTGGCGTGGGCCAGCGGACCGGTAATGGCTTCCGGGATGGAAGCGGCAGGCTATATCGCGGCGGCAGGGGGCGGGATGGCTTCGCGCTCCCCCGGATATCTCGGGGTGGATATTCGCGACGTCAGCGACGATCAGATTGCACAGTTGAAGTTGCGCGAGTCGCGTGGAGCCGAGATTGTCCGGGTGGATCATGATGGCCCGGCGGGCAAGGCCGGTCTGCACGTGCACGATGTAGTCCTGCAGATGAATGGAACCGTTATCGAAGGCGAAGACCAGTTGCGGCGCATGTTGCGGGAGACGCCTGCGGGGCGAACCGTCACCCTTCTGATCAGCCGGGATGGACAGCAGCAGACCGTGACGACCCAGATGGGCAACCGTCTGGAAGTAGAGCGTCAGGCGTGGGAGCAGCGTTGGCGGGTTCCGTCTCCCCAGGATGAGGTGATGGGATCCGGTGTAGTGACCGTCGTCCCGCTTCCTCCGCCGGCCGGAGGCAATGCGGGAGCTTCCGCGTCGAGTTCCGGGACTTCTAAGGGGCAGAGTTTCTTCTCACCCGGCGGTGCTGCGCGGACAGGGCATAATCTGATCGGTTCGCTGGGGCTGGGATCGTCCTATACCGGCGCGATGGTCGAGACCATGGGGCCGCAGTTGGCGGAGTTCTTCGGCACCGGCGGAGTTGGCGTACTCGTTCATAGCGTGGATGCCAATTCTCCCGCGGCGAACGCGGGTCTGCGGGCAGGAGATGTGGTGCTGCGCGCGAACGACGCCAATCTCAGAAACAGTGGCGACTGGATCAAGGTCGTGCGCGAAAATCGCGGCAAGCCGATCTCCGTGGTGGTGCTGCGCGACAAGAAGGAGCAGACACTGACGATCGTCTCGGACGGCAAGAAGCGGACTAGCGTGGAGCCGATGCCGGAGAGCGACGAACAGCCGGTCGTTGTGGCGTGGCGCGTTGGATTTTCGTTCCGGTAGAGCTTCGACAGGCCAGGCTGAAGTTCTGCCTTTCGACCTGAAATGCCGTAGGGATTTATACTTAACAGGATGACGCAGGCAGCCACGACCCCCTCTTCTACGACTCCAACCAGCTCTTCGACGCCCCGGCCGATGCCGCTGAAGCGGCGCTGGAAGGCTGCGACACGGAAGGTGCGGGAACTGGCCTCGATCGGTTCAGCGCTGGTCGCGACCGGTCATCCCTACATGGCCCACATCGTCCCGATGCGGCGGTGCAACCTGGCCTGTACCTATTGCAATGAGTTCGACGACAACTCCGACCCGGTGCCGCTGGATGAGATGCTGCGCCGCATCGACGACCTGGGACGTCTGGGGACTTCGGTCATCACAATCTCCGGTGGTGAGCCCCTGCTCCATCCGGAACTCGACCAGATCATCGCGCGGATCCGTAAGACGGGTGCGATTGCGGGCATGATCACGAACGGATACCTGCTGATGCCGGACCGGATCAAGCGCCTGAACGCTGCCGGGCTGGACCACATGCAGATCTCGATCGACAACGTGATGCCGGACGAGGTCTCCAAGAAGAGCCTGAAGGTACTGGATGCAAAGCTTCGTATGCTCGCAGAGCACGCGGACTTTCACGTCAATATCAACTCGGTGGTGGGCGGCGGAATTGCCAATCCCGAAGACGCTCGCACGGTGAGCGAACGGGCGCTGGGACTGGGTTTCAGCTCGACCATCGGGATCATTCACGATGGCAGCGGGCAGCTTAAGCCGCTCGGCGAGCAGGAGCGCAGGGTGTGGGACCAGGTGCGCAACCTGACGCGGCGCAGCTACTCGCGCTTCAACCATTTTCAGGAAGCGATTGCGAACGGCAAGACCAACGACTGGCGCTGCCGGGCGGGCGGGCGGTACCTCTATATCTGTGAGTTCGGGCTGGTGCACTACTGCTCGCAGCAGCGCGGCTATCCGGGTGTGCCTCTGTCGGGCTACATGACGGCGGATGTGAAGCGCGAGTTCCTGACGGAGAAGTCATGCGCCCCGAACTGCACCATCAGTTGCGTCCACCAGGTCAGCTACATCGACCACTGGCGCGCTCCGCAGAAGACCTTCACCACGCCGGGGGCCTCGCATGGGACCGGAGCGGAGCAGTTGGTCCAGATTCAGTAGCGAGAGCTACTTCACGATAAAGATGAGGAAGTAATCCTGGCCGTCGGCCTTGGTGAAGTCGTAGTGGCTGGCCAGTTTGAAGCCTGCCTCGCGCATCTCGCGCTCGACGATATCGCGATCGAGGCCGTGGTCGCCTCCGCTCCCGCTGCGGTCGATAATTCCGACTTTTCCGCCGGGTTTGAGGGACGCCTTCAGCAGCTTCATGACCGGGATCGGGTGAGCGATTTCGTGATAGACCTTCAGCATCAGGACGGCATCGGTGGAGTTGGCCGGCAATTTAGGGTCGTCGGGCGTGCCGAGGACGGTGCGGATGTTGGCAAGCTTCTCTTTAGCGGCCCGCTGGTCGATGTAGTCGATGGCCTTGGAATTGATGTCTTCGGCGAACACGATGCCTTGCGGGCCAATACGACGGGCAGCCCGTACAGTGAACCAGCCGGACCCGGCGCCTAGATCGGCAACCGTCTTCCCCGGAGTGATCCCGAGAAGGTCCATGACGCGGTCGATCTGGAGCTTCTTGTCGCGGTCGGGATACTCGAAGATAGACAGGTCGCCTGAGTAGGGCTGGCTGGTCGGGCGCTGCGCTCGTGCGTGCGCCGCTGGACTGGCCGCGATCAGGCAGGTCAGCAGCGCAACGCGAAAGTGATTTGCTGTGAGCTTCACGCCGGCCCTAGCGTTGCGGGGTGGGGGCGTGCTTGAGCTTGGAGTTAGGCGCCGCGGCAGGAGCGGGGTTCTGAGCCAGGGCGGTATCGATGGTCTGGTACAGCAGGTTCACGTCGGTGACCTGGATCCAGCCCTTGGGGGTTACGACGAAGATTGTGGGGGTCTGGGTCAGCCCGAGGCGCTCGCCCAGAGTGAAGTCGGCCTGCACTTCAGCGGTGAAGACTCCGGTGGGATCGATGACGAACGGCATCACGCGGCCGTGGGACTGAAAATACTTCTGGGTGAAGCGCTGAAGGTCGTCTTTCGAGGCGATGGACGTCTGGGCGGCAAATACCGCGCGGCGGTACTCCTCGGCGGCCTGGGGCGAAATCTTGTCCTGGATATAGCGGGCGGTGATGGCGGCGTCGCGGCTCCAGATATGCATTCTGAGAGGGAAGTCATGGCGAACCAGGGGAATCTTGTACTTCTCAATTGCTGCATGGACGATCGGGAACGCATGCGAGCAGGCGGGGCACTCGAGGTCTTCAAACTCATAGATGGCCACGCGAGCACCGGCCGGCGGCTTCACCATGGACGTGTCTTTGAACGCATTCGCGGTGTTGGGCGGTGCGGAAAGCTGAGAAAAGGCCGGAGTGGCGATGAGCAGGGCGGCAGCGAGCAGAAGACGCGGATGGGCGAGCATGAACGTGAGACGCATAGACCTGTATTTTAGTACGTTTACGTACACCGTCCTGGTGGGACATTGGGCGAATTCTGTGCGGTAATCGGCGGGGCCGCGTGTGAAAGTTTCTTCCGTGCGAAAGACCTTGTGTTTTACGGGCGAGGGATCTAGGCTTACGCATCCCTCCTTCGGCCCCCGCTTGATTCGGTCCTGCCCTGTCCTGGCCTCTTCACCTGTCTCAGGTGAGCGGCGCGACGGCAAGGGTGTCAGTAACGATTTCCGGGCCTCAATGCTTGCAGGCGCAGGAGTTCAAGATGCTCAAAAGGCAAAGAAATTCTCTCGCGGTTTTTTTGGTGAGCCGCTCTATTCTGGGGGCCTGGGTCTTACTGGCGGTGGGCTTCGGCCTATCCATGTCGGGGCAGATTCCAGTTTCCACCGTTACCCCTGGCAGCGCATTCCGGGCAGGTCCCAAGGGCCGTGCGACGGATGCGGCGGATGGACGTCACTTCCGCGCGGACGGCTTCGTATCGCTCAACGTGGATGGGCTGTTTCGCCTTCCACCCGACGCGGGGACCAAGGTGACTCGAATCACGCGGCTGGTCATCCATTTTCGGACCAGTAAAAACGGCCCTTCGCTGCGGTCGATCGAGATTCGGAATGGCGCATCCGTCGCCTGGAAGCTGGAGAAGCAGTTCTCTGGAGACTTCAGTATTCGCGAGGTTCCGGGTGCGAACGCCTTTGTGTTCGGTGACCCCGGACCGGGCAGACCTGCGAGTTCGCTCGCCGGCCCTCTGATCCGCGTCGGGACGGGTTCGACGATTCGCCTTGAGGTGCAGTACCCCGGCGGCTTCGAAGGGATTAAAGACGCCGGGGAGTTTGTCATTACCAATGTGGTGACGAACTTCGAACCGAAGCCGATCGTTCTTTCGGACAGGGCTACCGCCGACTCTGCCAACTCCGCGCTGGGTCTCGGCAACGCAGGTAAGCCCGCCGGGACTCCGGCTGGACCTCCACCTGCCAGTCCTGCGCCCGCCGGCCAAACTCCGGTGAGCGTAGCTTCAAACAACGTCATCTACATTGTCTCGAACACCAACGATCTGCTCTGGTACGGGCACACCGGGCGGGAGGACGGCATCTTTCGATGGGCGACTTCTGTGGGTCAGCGCGTCGGCATCGGATGGGATTTCAAACAGTTGTTTGCCGGAGATGACGGCGTGATCTACGGGATCAATGCGAACAACGATCTCCTGTGGTATCGCCATGACGGACATCTCGATGGCACGTTTCGATGGGGAAGTCCGACGGCAAAGAAGGTCGGCAGCGGTTGGAACTTCAAGCAGGTCTTCTACGGAGGCGGTGGGGTGATCTACGCCATCACGCAATCCAATGACCTGCTGTGGTTTCGCCACGATGGCCGCGCAGACGGTAGCTTTCGCTGGGCGGCGTCGGAAGGCAAGAAGGTGGGTAGTGGCTGGAATTTCAAGCAGGTCTTCTCCGGCGGCGGTGGGGTGATTTACGCAATCAACGAGAACAACGATCTTTTGTGGTTCCGGCACGACGGGCGCGGAGATGGCACTTTCCGATGGGCTGCGCCGGCGGGTAAGAAAGTTGGCAGCGGCTGGGACTTCAAACAGGTCTTCTCCAGCGGAGACGGGGTGATCTACGCGATCCCGGCTGACAGGGAACTGCTCTGGTTTCGCCATGACGGCATTGCCGATGGAACCTTTCGCTGGGCTGTGCCCAAGGGCAAGCAGGTCGGATCTGGCTGGGAGATCAAGCAGATCTTCTCCGGGGCGAATCTTCGTCCCTGATTACTGACTTCCGATCGCTTGCTTCGGATCAGGAGGAAGAATCACTGGTCGTTTCAGCGTCTTCAGCGTCCACGCTTTTGAAGATGAGGGAGGCATTCGTCCCGCCGAATCCGAAGGAGTTCGTCATCGCGTACCGCAGCGGTGCGGCGTATGCCTTGCCCTGGACGAGGTGGAAGGTGCAGGCCGGGTCGACAACTTTGATGTTGGTCGCGGGGGGAGCCACCTGGTCGCGCAGAGCGAGGACGGTCAGGCCCCCCTCCAGGCTACCCGCTCCTCCGAGCAGATGGCCGGTCATGGACTTGGTGGAGCTTACTAGAAGGTGTTCGGTGTGGGGGCCGAAGACGGCGGCGATGGCCGTCGCCTCGGCGCGATCGCCTAGCGGGGTTGAGGTGGCGTGGGCGTTGAGATAGTCGATAGTGTTCGGCTCTAAACCAGCATCTTGCAGCGCCAGTTGCATCACGCGGCGGACACCCCGGCCATCTTCGGGCGGCGCGTTGGTGTGGAAGGCGTCGGAGTTGGCGGCGTATCCGACGAGCTCCGCCAGGATCTCCGCGCCGCGATTCAGAGCGTGGCTACGCTCTTCAAGGATCAGGATTCCGGCGCCTTCGCCCACCACAAAGCCGTCTCGATCCTGGTCCCAGGGGCGTGAGGCGGTCGCAGGGTCATCGTTACGGACGGAGAGGGCGCGCATCGACGCGAAGCCAGCAACGGAGAGCGGCGTTACGGCGGCTTCGCTTCCGCCGCAGATCATCACATCGGCGTCGCCGCGTTCGAGCACCCGAAAGGCTTCGCCGATGGCGTGGGCTCCGGTGGTGCAGGCGGTGGCGACGGTCAGGTTGGGACCGGTAGCTCCGTAGCGGATTGAGATCTGTCCCGCCGCCAGGTTGGCGATGGTAGCGGTGATGAAGAAGGGCGAGACACGGTTGGGGCCTGCGCTCATCAGCTTCGCGTGTTCGCGCTCGATGACCTCGAAGGCCCCGATGCCGCTACCCACGTAGACGCCGACGCGCTCCGCGATCTCGGGAGTGACTGTGAGACCCGCTTGTTCCATCGCAAAATGGGCCGCAGCGAGGGCAAACTGGATAAAGCGGCCTGTCTTCTTGATGTCCTTGCGGTCGACGAAGTCTTCCGGGGAGAAGTTCTTGACCTCACCGGCGATCCGGGCAGAATAGTCGGTAGCGTCGAAGAGCGTGATGGGAGCGATGCCGGACTGGCCCTGCTGGATCGCCTGCCAGGTCGGCTCCGTGCCGATCCCGACGGGGCTGATGAGGCCGACTCCGGTGACTACGATGCGACGTTTCTGGGACATGGGTGTGACCTTCCTGGTGACAGGTTTTATCGCAATCATTCTATTTAGTTGACCGCAGGTCATATTTAATGACCCGCAGGGGCCTTTCCGCCGACCTTGAAGTTCCTGGTAAGCAGGGCGAGTGGTGCTGCTACCAGGGTGATGAGGGCCATGATGTAGAAGCAGTCCATGAAGGCCATAAGGCGGGTCTGCTGGCCGAGTTGTTCATAGTAGCGAAGGTACGCCGCTTTGAAGGCGTCCGCGTGGGAAAAGCCGTGGATTTGAAGATAGTCGGCGAGCCGGTTGACGCTAGACTGCAGATACGGCGAGGATGCGGTGAGATTGTTTCCGACCCTGGCCTGGTGGAAGTTCTGGCGACGCTCGGCCATGGTGGTGACGAAGGCGATCCCAAAGCTGCCGCCCCAGTTGCGGAAGAAGTTCGTCAGCGAGGAGGCCTTGTTGTTCTGCGCCGGGCTCAGTTGCGAGTAAGCGGTCACGGACAGCGGCACGAAGAAGAAGGCGTAGCCGAGACCCTGCAGGGCGCGGGCCAGCGCGTAGTGTTTGTAGTCCGTCTCCAGATTGAAGTGGCTGTAGTGCAGGAACGATAGTCCGATCACCATCGTCGCGCCAAACAGCAGGATGCGGGGATGGACGATTCCGCGCTGGACAAGCTGCGCTCCAACGGGAGCCAGCAGCGTGATGACGAATGCGCCGGGTCCAAGCACCAGACCGGCATCAATGGCGCGATATCCATAGAGGGATTGCAGCAATTGGGGAATCATCGTCGTCGATGCGAACAGACCGAAGCCGAAGATGAAGTAGAAGGTATTGGCGATGGCGAAGTTGCGGATCTTAAGGAGGCGGAAGTCGATGACCGGGTCGGAATGGTTCAGCTCCCAGAAGACGGCTGCTACCAGGCAGGTGACTCCGATGATGAACATCCAGGTGATGAATCTCGAACCGAACCAGTCGTCGATCTGGCCTCGGTCGAGGAGGATCTCAAGAGCAGCAGACCCCAGTCCAATCAGCGCGATGCCAATACCGTCGATACGCAGCTTTCCATTGGCGGACCGCACCGTCTTGCGCTCTGCCTCGAACGACGGCGGATCGTGGACGAACTTGTTGGTGAGATAAAGCGAGACGATGCCGATAGGGATGTTGATCAGGAAGACCCAGCGCCAGTTGTAGTTGTCGGTGATCCAGCCGCCCAGCACAGGGCCGATCGCGGGAGCGGTGACGATGGCAATGGTGTAGAGGGCGAAGGCTGAGGCCCGCTTGGCCGGCGGAAAGGTGTCCACCAGGATGGACTGTTCGACCGGGGCGAGGCCACCACCTCCGATGCCCTGGAGAACGCGGGCAAAGAGCATCACCCCAAGACTCGGTGCGATGCCGCAGAAGAACGAGGTGATGGTGAAGAGAGTGACACAGGCCATGTAGTAGTTCTTGCGGCCGAAGACCCGGGAGAGCCATGCCGACATCGGCAGAACGACGGCGTTCGCGACCAGGTACGTCGTCAGGATCCAGGTCACTTCGTCGAAGGACCGCCCCAGGCCGCCAGCGATATACGGGAGCGACACGTTCGCGATGGAGGTGTCGAGCAGCTCCATAAAGGTGGCGATGGTGACGGTAAGCGCCACGACCCAGGGGTTGATCGCCGCCCGTTGCAGCCCGGTTTGTGGTGGAATTGCAACGGCAGTGCTCAAGGCTGGTCCTCGGTGTATAGTTTTGAGACTGGTCGGTCTCTTTTAGCATCTGATTCACGAGAGCGACGACACGATGCGTTTTGTTTAGGTTGGGATTTTGGGTTGGGACTTTGCTGGGAGAGCAGGAGGGGCTGTGAATAAAGGCGAGTTAACGCGACAGAGAATCATTGCCACAGCCGCTCCGCTCTTTAATCAGCGGGGGTTCGATGGGTGTTCCATGCAGGACGTTATGGAGGCCGCGCATCTCGAAAAAGGTGGAATCTACCGACACTTTTCCAGCAAAGAAGAGCTGGCGGCGGAGTGCTTTCAGTTCTCCTTGGCCAAGGCGATGCGCTCTCGCAGTGGTGAGGTCGACCATATTCCTAATGCGGTCGAGCAATTGCGCTACCTGGTACACCGGTTCGTCAGTGCCTCATCTCCCGTTCCGGGCGGGTGTCCTTTGATGAACACGGCGATTGACGCCGACGATGGCAACGCTCACTTGCGGAGATTGGCCCTACAGGGTCTCCGGGACTGGAGAGACAGGCTTATTCAGGTCGTTGACGGGGGAATTGCGCGCGGTGAGATCCGTGATGGGACCGATTCGGTGCGCATCGCGAATACGATGGTGGCTCTGCTGGAAGGGTCACTCATGATTAGCCGCATGGAAGGGTCGACGCGGGCGCTGGATGACGCGAAGGCTAGTTTTGAGGCGGTTCTGGGTGAGATCGCTGCCGACAGAGGCGAGCTAAACCATTAGGTATTTGAAAAACAGCCATTTCCGGGTCGGATTGCGAGCCCCGGCTCAGGCTGATTTCGAAAAGATGGGTCAGATTTCGCAACCGCAGGCAGGTCGTGGCACTCTAACTAGGTGACTATGACACAGGGATGGGATCGATTGCGGGCTGGAGCGAAGGTGTGGCCTTTGGGATTGGCGGCTTTTCTGGCCGTTTCAGCAGTGGTGCGGGCGCAGGATGCCGGGAATTTGCCGAGTGGGCCGACGCCCTCGCCGACGGTGCGATCCGCTTCTCCCTATAACGTCGAGCAGGCGACGGCGCAGGTGATGCCTCTCAGCCTGGATGACGCGATCGATCTGGGCAAGAAGAAGAACCTGAACGTGCTGCTGTCGCGGCAGAATCAGTTGGGAGTCCATGGCGGCATCCTGACGGCGGGAAATGCGCTGCTGCCGAATCTCTCGGCGGTAGGGAAGACTGCGACGCAGCAGATCAATCTGGCTGCAATGGGTTTCAAGCCTTCGTCGCTGGCTGGTCTCGGACTCGGGTCGTTTCCTTCGATTGTGAAGGTGGATACGACCTCGCTGGAACTGACGATGGATCAGGCGCTCTTCAACGCGTCGGCCTATTACTTGTTCCGTGCTGCGCAGAAGGCTGAGAAGGCAGCGGAGTTTACCAGTCTGAATGTTCAGGGAACGGTGGTTCTGCAGGTCGGAACCTACTACCTGCGGGCGCTTGCGGATGCTTCCCAGATCGAAAACGCCAAGTCGCTGGAGAAGGCCGATCAGGAAGTGCTGCGACAGGCGACGGCTTCGCATGATGCTGGCGTGGGCACCAATCTCGATGTGCTGCGGGCGCGGGTGCAGTTGCAGACCCAGCAGCAGGCGCTAATTAGTGCGGAAAACACCTTTGCAAAGGACAAGATTGCTCTGAATCGGGCGATTGGTCTTCCGGCGGGGCAGGAGATTGCTCTGACGGATACCGTTCCGTTTGCCGAATATGCCACTCTGCCGCTGAGCGACGCGCTTGCCCTGGGGTATCAGCGGCGGAAAGATCTGCTTGGGTTACAGGCGCAGATCGATGTTGCAGAGCAGGCCCGCAAGGCGGTGAGGGCAGAGCGCTTTCCGACCCTCGGCTTCAACGGCTACTACGGAGTCCTCGGTGAGACGCGCGGCCTGTATCACGGAGTGTTTGTGGCCCAGGGAACGGTGAAGGTTCCGGTCTTCCAGGAAGGCCAGTTGCGCGGCGAACGCGAGGTCGCGGTAGCCCAGTTGACGGCTCTTCGCCAGCAGGTAGCGAGTCTCAAGGTGACGATCGACCAGCAGATCCGGTCGGCCATGCTGGACGTTCAAGCGGCGAATGATCTGGTGAAGGTCGCGCGAAGCAACGTCGACCTTTCCACCCAGGCTTTGCAGGACGCGACGGATCGTTTTGCTTCAGGGGTAGAGGACAATCTCCCGGTGATTCAGGCGCAGGCTGTTCTGTCCAATGCGCAAAGCCGCCTGGTGCAGACTCTCTATCAATACAACCAGGCGAAGCTGCAGTTGGCCCGCAATACGGGTGTGGTGGAGACGCAGTACAAGGCCTACCTGGGGCGGTAGGGGCAGCGCAGGTGATTTTTAGGCTTCCTTTAAGCTCGCGCAGGATTTGGTTGCGTGAAGTGTGAAAGCATAGGGAATGGCTGAGGGTGGTAGTACGACGGTAGTTTCGCGGGCTGATTCTTTCAAAGCCGCGTTCGGTTCGCGGGACTTTCGGCTGTATCAATCGGCGCGGCTGATGGTGATTCTGGGGGCTGAGGCGCAGTCGGTGGCGGTGGCCTGGCAGGTGTATGCGATTACGCACTCTGCACTCGATCTTGGATATACGGGGCTGGCATTATTTCTGCCCGGTATCTTTTGCGTCCTGCCGGCAGGACATGCGGCAGACCGCTACGACCGGCGCAAGATCATCCTTGGATGTTATGGCCTTCAGGCAATATGTACGGTGTTACTCCTGTGGGTTTCTCTGAGTCCAACGATGCTGGCGGGTGGTCGCATCTGGCCGATTTACGCAGTCCTGATTGGAATTGGCCTGGGACGGGCTTTCAGTGGTCCGGCGGCGAGCGCGATGCTTCCCAGCCTCGTCCCAAAAGAACATTTCGTGAATGCCGTTACGTGGGGCGCGACGGTCTATCAGATTGCAAATATGTCGGGGCCTGCGGTGGGCGGCCTGATGTTTGCGCTGCCGCTGGCGGGTATTGCGGTTGCATGGCGGGGCGCTCCGGTTGTCTATGCGTTCACGCTGGTGATGCTGCTGGGCTTCATTGTGCTGGTGGGGATGATCCGAACTCCGATGGTGAAGACGGAGAAGAAAGCTTTCAGCCTTAGGACCGTGCTGGGTGGTTTGGAATATGTGTGGAAGACCAAGCTGCTGCTTGGATCGATCTCGCTGGACCTGTTTGCAGTGATGCTGGGTGGAGCGGTGGCGCTGCTGCCGATCTTTGCGACAGATATTCTGCATGCAGGGCCGCAGGGCCTGGGGCTACTCCGTGCCATGCCGAGCGTCGGGGCGCTGGGAGTAAGCCTGACGATGCTGGTCAAACCGATCAAGCGCCGGGCGGGACGGACGATGCTGATCTGCGTGGGAATCTTCGGGATGGCGACGATCGTATTCGGACTCTCGAAGAGTATCTGGATCAGCTCGCTGGCTTTGATCGTCGTTGGCGCAAGCGATATGGTGAGCGTGGTTATCCGGTCCAGCATTCTGCAGCTTGCGACGCCTCTGGAGATGCGAGGCCGGGTCAGTGCGGTGAACTGGCTGTTCATCGGGGCTTCGAATGAGTTTGGCGAATTCGAAAGTGGCCTGACGGCGCAGTGGTGGGGCGCGGTGCGAGCCGTAGTGATCGGCGGAATTGCTTCGGTCTTTGTGACCAGCAATGCCGCGTGGGTGTTTCCGCGACTCCGGAAAGCAGATAGTCTGACGGCGGAGTCGTTGATGGCATCGGAGAAAGAGTTGAGCGGAGCAGAGCCGATCGACTAGGTTCAGTTGTCAGTTTGAATTTTCATAGGAGATGCGTTCATGGCGAATGGGAAGAAAATTGCGCTCGGGGCGACGCTGGTGGCGTTGCTCGCGGTGGGTGGAGAGTTGCTTTACCTGCATCATGAGCGGAACAAACCGATAGCGACGAAAGCTCCGGAACGCGAGCGGATCGCGGATGACGACCTCGTCTTTCTGAAGCAGAAGCGGCCCGCTTCGATGACCGATATGAAAGATCTCTTTGGCACGACGGTGTGGATCTCAGCCGGTGGCCAGTTGGAGTACTACGCGGTGGTGGGCAAGTCAGTGCAGTATGCCAAGAGCGCGGGAACGCTGCTGGGGGCGCAGGAGTTGAAGATAAAGGGAGCGGTGGAGCAGGTAGCTCCCAAGACGGCGACGTTCCGGATTCCAGGCGGCGATAAGCAGGTTTCGCTGCTGTTCGAAATGACGGCAAATCCCGGGAAGCAATATGCGGTTCCGGTGGGGTACAGGCAGGAGGGGCAATACACGTTCTATACCGACGAGATCTTCTTCTACGACGATCCTCACGAACTGTACAAACATTGGGGTCCGGAGATCTGGAAGGCCGTGGATGAACACCGCGTGATCCTGGGGATGAACGAGCGGCAGGTTCAGCTTGCTCTCGGGCAGGTCAGCAAGAGCACGAGCAAGGACTACGGGAACCGCATGGTGGTGTTCGCGAATCTCGGCAAGCCGATGGCGGTCACGTTCGTGAAGAACAAGGCTACGGCGATGCGGGAAGACCAGGGCTATTAGACGCACCCTTGTTGTGCGATTCTTGAGGTCTTCGAGATTCAGGCCGGCAGAGTCTCCGCGTAGTGGTTGAGGTGGTCACGGATCACTGAGTAGCACTCGCAGGAGCGGACCTCAAGGGCTGGGCGATCGAGAATGCTGACTTTGCCACGAGAGTAGCGGATGACGCCTTCGTTCTGCAGGGACTCTGCCGCTACGCTGACGGTGGAGCGGTTGCTGCCGAGCATATCGGCAAGATACTCATGGGTCAGAGCCAGGATCGGCGACTCGGATCGATCGGCGCAGAGAAGCAGCCAGCGGGAGAGCCGCTGCGTGATCTGGTGATGGGCGTTGCAGCCGGCGGATTGGCAGGCCTGCAGCAGCAGCGTCTGGAGATAGCGCAGGATGAGGTCGTGGAAGAGTTCGAAACGGTCGAACTCTGCGCTGGCGAAGGGCATCCTGCAGGAGTATCCGTAGCCGGACATCTGCATGTAGACCTTATTGAGGCTTTGCATCGTCCCGACCAGGGCCGATGCTCCCATCACCGATTCCACGCCGAACATGCCGACCTCTACTTGGAACCCGTCGTGGAAGGTCGTCGTCATGGAGCCGATACCGTCTTCAATAAAGATGAGGTGTTCGATGGGTTTGCCAGGGTTTTCGACCTCGTGGCCTGCGGGCAGTTTGAGCGGACGCAGCTGGAGTCTTGCAATCGTGGTTGGGTCCAGGGCGCTGAGGATACGGTTCTTGAATACGGGTGGATTCATGGCGCTCCCTTGGGTGGACTGTAGCAGGTTGCGGCACCATTCTGTTATTTGAGCGACATATGAGATCTCGGCTGGTGATTCGATAGGGGTTGCCCGAAACGTCAAAGGCCCGGATTCGACCTTTGCGGTCTGCTCCGGGCCTTTGGATCTGAGAGGACTGCACAACAATTGGCTATGCTGCGGGGACTGGTGGAGCAGATTGTGCCCAGTACTTGTGTTCAAGAGCGTGCTGCTCCATCACGACGCTGATGCCCTTATTTTGGCTGTTCGTGATCCACTCCTGCATCAGATCGAGGCAGGAGTGGTCGATAGAGTTGAGCTGCTCGGTGTGGATATGCACAGTGGAGCCGTTGGGTATCTCATCTAGTACGGCGGAGATAATCGGAATGCGGACGAAGGTGGCAGAACCCTGGAAGTAGAGGTCAACGTCGCCTGCTGTGCTGCGTTCGGCGGTGTACACGTTCAGGTGGGTGGCGTTGTAGAGCAGCTTCACCACGGACAGGGTGACACCTACCAGTACTCCGGTGAGGAGATCCGTCGTAACGATGGTGAGCAGCGTGGCCAGGTAGATGAGGACCGGTACCTTGCCGAAGCGGGCGAGGTGCTTTACGTCCTTGGCCTTGATCAGGTTGAAGCCCGTAAAGACCAGGACGCCGGCGAGGCTGCAGACCGGGACCAGACGAAGCAGTCCAGGAAAGAGAGCCACGATCGCCAGGATCCAGACGCCGTGAAGGACGGCCGACAGGCGGCTGGTTGCGCCGGCCTGCACGTTGGCGGAGCTACGGACAATGACACCCGTCATCGGGATCGCGCCCACGAACCCGCAGAGCGTATTGCCGACGCCCTGGGCGATCAGTTCGCGATCGTAGTTCGTCTTAATAGGCTCGGCGAGGCCAGCTTGCATCTTGTCGACCGCAGCGGCGGAGAGCAGCGTCTCGGCGCTGGCGATGAACGCAATGGCTAATGCGGAACCCATGATACCCCGATTGATGTGCAGGAAGCTGTCGACCGTCGGAAGCGAGACGACGTCGAGGAGGTTGCCAGGGACCTGCACGTAGTTCAAGTGGAGATGGAAGATCTGCGCAATGGTCGTTGCGGCGACGATACCGAGAAGCGCGCCAGGGATGAGCTTCAGCTTCTCCGGCCGGAAGCGCTGCCAGAGAACCATAATGCCGATGACCAGCAAGGCTAGGACGACGGCACGCTCTTCGGTGCTGCCATTCAACGGAAAGATGCCGCCGAAGATGGCGGGCCCCATCGCCTTGAGGTTGGCGAGGCCGGTGCCTTTGGGCTTGCCGTCCAGCATGACGTGGAACTGCTGGAGCACGATCAGCAGACCGATGCCGGCGAGCATGCCGTGGATGACAGCGGGTGAGATGGCACGGAACCAGCGGCCGGCCTTGGCGACGCCTGCGACGATCTGGATGAGGCCGGCGAGCATCAGGATGGGGCCGAGCGCTGTAATGCCGTGATCGCGGATGATCTCGAAGACAATGACCGCGAGGCCAGCGGCCGGACCGCTGACCTGCAGGGGAGAGCCTGAGAGCATTCCGACCACGATGCCGCCAATGATCCCTGTAAGGATTCCCTTGGCGGGCGAAGCGCCGGAGGCGAGCGCGATGCCCATGCAAAGGGGCAACGCGACGAGAAAGACGACGAGTGAAGCTGAGAAGTCCTTGACGAGCTTTGCGCTATTGGGGGGTGCGAATTTCATAGTCGGAGTTCCTTAGGAGGCCATGAGTTGGAGACGTGGTTGAGCGACAGGGGTGGGTAGGTTCTCATCGAGCGGAATGAAGCGTCCCTGCTGGCTGTTGAAGTTCTGAATCTCGCCGGAGTGGATCTCATAGACCCAGCCGTAGATGTTGAGGGAGCCGCGCGTCAGTCCGGCAGCCACGGAAGGATGTGTCCGCAGATTCTGGAGCTGGCTTACGACGTTGGCGCGGGTGAGGGCGCGCAGCCGTTCTTTTTCGGTCCACTTCTGATGCTGGGGCGCCTCGCTCTCCAGCAGTTGCAGGGCGGAGTGCGAATGGTGCAGCCAGGAGTCGACCGTGGGCATGGTGGGGTGTTTGTTGCCACTGAGAACTGCTTTCATGGCTCCGCAGTTGGAGTGTCCGCAGAGGATGATGTTCTGCACCCCAACGGCCATGACGGCGTACTCGATGGTGGCGGAGACGCCGCCGTGGGTCTCGCCGTAGGGCGGCACGATGTTCCCGGCGTTGCGGCAGATGAAGAGATCGCCGGGATTGGTCTGCAGGATCATGTCGGGCACGATGCGCGAGTCGGCGCAGGTGATGAAGAGAGTGGAAGGCTTCTGGTGCTCGGCAAGATTTTGAAACAGCTCGGCACGCTTAGGGAAGACTTCGGTACGAAAGCGTTTGTATCCATCGAGAAGCTCTTGCATGGTAATTCCTCAGATTTTCAAAGGCTGATGATGCGTTCCTATCGTTCCTGCACAGGGATTGAGGATGCGCTGGATGCGCTGATTACACGACGTGGAGATCCACGAGGGGTTCAGTGCATGGGCTCAAACGTTAATCTGTGGACAGGGCTTTCCCATGCGGCACAGGAAAGCGGAGCTTTACTGGGAGCTATTAGGCGAGCGGAGGAGCGCGGCCACGATCGGGCCGGAAGGAAAGGCTTGAAACGACGGCAAGATCGTCCTGCGAGAGGCAGGAGATGCAGACCATCTGCGGAGCATGAAGCACAGGAGGCGGCTGTGGCAGCAGCGCTACCATGGTCAGGACGTGGCTCGCAGCCTGGGTGGTCGTGCTGACCGCAGCGAGGTGGATAGTGTCCGTGAGGAAGACTTCAGGGCGATCGAACGGAATCTCGGGTTCGATCTCAGCATCAGCCGAAGTGCGGCTGCTGCTGGTACGCGAACGGCTCAGATCACGCGATGAGCGAGCCGTATGGGACGGTGCCCGGTGATGAACCGTCGCCTTTTTAAGATCGTGCGGCGACACGATGGAGCAGAGACTCACGAGCAGCAGAAGCAGTGCGCTCAGTTCGAGGCGACGCTTCGCAACTGGATGGTGGTGTCTGTCCATGAGACATACGATACACGATTGACAGGCGAGGATTCGGAATTTTAAGACTGAGAACGAGGTGTTACAGAAATGGGACAGGGCTTACGAAATGGGACACTGCGGGAGTTCTAAATGGGACATGCCAGCAGTCGGAGATCCCGTCCTGAGTACCCGGCTTTCGCATCAGCCGGTATTCCGCAGCCCCGCGCTAATCCCGTTGATGGTGGCGGATATGGCGCGATTGAGTTCCGCTGCTTCCGCGGAGTCCTGCGCGTCGGCGGGCAGTGCGCGCTTGCGGCGGATCAGTTCGACCTGGATCAGGCTCATGGGATCGACGTAGGGGTTGCGCAGGCGGATCGAGCGCTCAAGAACCGGATTGGTCTGGAGCAGCGCGGTCTGCTGGGTGATCGCGAGGACCATCTTTGTCGTGAGGTTGAACTCCGCTTCCAACGTGGAGAAGACACGGTCGCGGAGGGCTTCGTCTTCGACCAGCGAGGCGTAGAGGTGGGCGATGCCGAAGTCCGCCTTGGCGAGGGCCATCTCGACGTTGCGGATGATGTCGAGGAAGAGCGGAAAGTCGCGAATCATGGTCTGGAGTTGGGCCAGGCCATCGGGGGTGGACTCGATGAAGGCGTTGAGCGCGTGGCCGACTCCGAAGAAGGCAGGCACGAGCTGGCGGGACTGCATCCAGCCGAAGACCCAGGGGATGGCGCGCAGATCGGCCATGGACTTGCGCCCGGTGCGTTTGGCGGGGCGGGAGCCGAGGCGGGCGTGTTCGAGCTCCGCGACCGGCGTGGCCTGTTCGAAGTAGGTGAAGGTGTCGGGGTTGTCTACGATGTGCTGCTTGTAGAAGGCGAAGGACGTCTCGGAGAGCTGGTCGAGCACGGCTTCCCATGCGGGAAGGATCTCCCCGGTGAGGCGGGCGGTCGCAGATTCCTTCTGCAGCATCGCGTCGGGGCGAGCCAGTGCGTCGAGCGAGGCGGCGATCATCAGTTCCAGATTGCGCTCTGCCAGGATGACGTCGGAGTACTTCCAGTTCAGCACTTCGCCTTGCTCAGTCAGGCGTAGTTCGCCGGTGAAGGAGTCCATGGGTTGGGCGAAGATGGCGCGGTGCGTGGGTCCGCCTCCGCGGCCCACCGTTCCGCCACGGCCGTGGAAGAGGCGAAGGTGAATGTTGCACTCGCGGGCCACCTCGTGGAGCGCGCGGTGGGCCTTGTAGATCTCCCACGTGCTGGTGATCATGCCGCCGTCCTTGTTGGAGTCGGAATAGCCGAGCATCACCTCCTGGCGGTGCTTCCAGGATGCAAGCAGCGGCTGGTAGGCCTCGCTGGTCCACAGGGCACGCATGATGGCGGGAGCGTTCTGCAGGTCCTCGATCGACTCAAACAACGGGACAGGCTGAAGGCCGGGGTCCGGCTGTATCTCATCCGAGGCGGACGTGGCTTCTGTGGTGACGCCTCCGATGCGTGCTAAGCGCAGCACGTTCAGGACGTCCTCGGCGCTGGTCGCTCCGCTGATCACGTATTGGCGGATTGCTTCGGGCGCATAGGTCTGCTTGAGCTCGGCGATGGTGCGGAAGGTCTCGACTACCTCGGCCGTCTGAGAGGTGAGCGCGGGTGCCAACGTCTCGCTCCCGGTCTGCGCGGCGGCGGCAAGTTCTTCCATCGCAGCGGAGTGAACCTTGGCGTGCTGGCGGATATCGAGCGTCTGGAGGTGGAGGCCGTAGGTCCGCACTTCGAGCAGCAGCGGATCGACCAGCATCTCGGCGAGCCGGTGACCCTTGTTCTGGTTGAGCGAATCGCGCAGTGCCGTCAGGTCGGAGAGCAGGTCGGCGGCTCGGCTATAGGGAGCGAGTGCTGGATGGGGCGGAAGCGGCACGCTGGATTGCGGCGTCGCTCCAAGCCGCATCATGATGCAGGCGATCAGCAGCCGCGTGCTCTCGTGAGGGAAGCGTTCCGCGAGCAGATTCTGTCCGGCAGCACGGAGTTTGTCGGTGTACATCGCGAGCAGTGCGGTCACTTCGTCCGACACGGGAACCTGCTGGGTCGAGCTGGCGAGCTGCTCGAAGATGTTCTGCAGACGGCGCCGGTAGTGGATCAGGAGCAGCGTGTGGGCCATGCTCAGGGCTTCGCGGGTGGCCTCGGGGGTTACGAAGGGATTGCCGTCGCGGTCGCCTCCGATCCAGGAGCCGAAGCTGACAAGTTGCGGTAGATCGGCGAGGCAGCCGGGAGCGATCTCCGGGTACTCGGCGGCCAGAGCGGTTGCGACCTCAGAGTAGAGCACCGGCAATGTGTCGAACAGGCTGGACTCGTAGTAGTCGAGCGCCATGCGGATCTCGTCCCGGACCGTGGGGCGCGCGGTGCGGGTATCGTCCGTCTGCCAAAGGGCGGTGATCTCGGCGGTAAGGTCACGCTCCAGCGTATCGAGCTCAGGGTTGGGGACGGGGATGCGATCAAGCTGTTCCAGCAGGTCGGAGATGCGGCGGCGTTTGAACATGACGCTGCGCCGTGCCACCTCCGTCGGGTGCGCGGTGAAGACGGGCGTGATGCAGACCTTGTTGAGCAGGTCGTGAGCCTCGGCGGCGGGGATGCCGGCCTGCTTCAGCCGACGCAGGGTTCCGCGCAGGCTGCCGCGCTGTATCTTGTCTTTTCCACTGGGTACGGCCTCGTCGAGCGCAGTGGAAAGGCGGCGTCGTTTGCGGTGATTCGTCTCGGCGAGATTGATCAGTTCGAAGTAGAAGCCGAACGCGCGGGCAAGACGGTACGCGGTGCTGAGGTCGAAGCCTGCGACGCGGGCGATGGCCTCCTGAAGTTGTGCGGCGGCGGTGTCGGGCTTACCGGTGATGTCGGCCTCACGACGTGCAATGGCTGTCCGGCGGAGCGCTTCGACTGCTTCGTAGAGAGGGTCGCCGGCCTGCTCGCGGAGGACGTTGCCCAGCAGCGTTCCGAGAGAGCGAACGTCGCGGCGAAGAGGTGCTTCTTTAAGATCGGGCGTGCTGGCCTGCAGTTCGGCGAGGCGGTCGGGCCAGTTGGTGGGGGACCAGAGGGAAGGCATGCTTAGATTATGCCTTGTGCATGGCATCCGGGGCAGCCTGACGTGGGGAGAGTTTAGAGACCGAGATCGCTGAGGCCTGGATGGTCGTCCGGACGGCGCGAACTGAAGTCCTCCTGGTTGCGAGGCCAGTGAAACAGGCGATCTGCTTCATGGATGGCCAGGTCGTTGATGCTGGCGTGGCGATGCGTCATGAGGCCGTGTTCGTCGAACTGCCAGTTCTCGTTGCCGTAGCAGCGATACCACTGGCTGCCGGCGTCGTGGCACTCGTAGGCGAAGCGCACAGCGATGCGGTTCCCATCGAACGCCCAAAGCTCCTTGATGAGGCGATAGTCGAGCTCGCGTGCCCACTTGCGCGCCAGGAAGGTCACGATCTGGTCACGCCCTGTGACGAACTCGGAGCGATTGCGCCATTGGCTGTCGACGGAGTACGCGAGCGAGACGCGATGCGGATCGCAGGAGTTCCAGCTATCCTCAGCCGCACGGACTTTGGCGATGGCAGTCTCGCGCGTGAACGGTGGAACGGGCGGTCGGGTTTCGAGCGGCATAGTCGCAGCACCTTCCGAGTCTGAGGTTAGAACAGCTTTCCAAGCGTAAAGACGAGTTTGCGGTGGCCGTCGTCGCCGATAGCCGGCGCGAAGGTGATGATGCCAAGCGGAGTCTCGGCCACGATGCCGAAGTAAACATCCTGCCGTGTGATGGTGCGGGCGTCGGGTGCGCGCATCTGTCCGGCCTCATAGGCTGTGCCGATGTAAATGCTCTGTCCGAGCGGTTCAGGCAGCTTGGCGATGCGGCGGAGGAAGGCCGGTTCGATCAGGAAGTAGTCCGTGCCGCGGTACTCGCCGATGGCGCTGGCGGTCAGGCGCAGCGGCCCTCCCAGGTTGAACCGGAACGGCTGGGCGACGTTCCGGTTCAGCATCATTCCTGCCTCGGCGGCCATGATGAAGAGGTTCTTCTGAATCTGGTGGGAGTAGCTGACCTTGGTCGTGAACTGCGGGGCATTCGGGCTGTTCAAAGCGTTGTAGAGATAAGCCGCTTCCGTCTCGACGTGAATGCCGAACTGGGGAACCAGCGACCGGTCCTGGTTGTCGTAGACGTAGCGAATGCGCGCGCGCTGCATGGAGCCGCTAATGTCGGGCTGGTTGTCGGAGCCGACGCGGGTCATCCAGCGGGTTCGTGCGACCTGCCATCCGGCGCGTATCTCCTGCACACGCTCGTCGCTCCAGCCAAGGTCCACGCCGCCGCCTACGTTCTGGAGCTGTCGCTCGGCGACCTGGTGCTGTCCCTGGAAGATGAAGAAGGGCTCACGATGGAACATGAACTGCGGTGCAACAAAGACACCTCCCGTAGTTCGGCCCAGGGTCGTGAGGCGGCGAGCGTACTCGCCGGAGAGTTCCGTCATGAAGCCAACCTTGACGTTGGCGCGAAGCTCCGACCCGTAGCCGCCCAGGTCCTGGTACACGAAGATGTTTTCGAGAGTGGCGCGGGTAACGCCGCTGGTCTGGGCTTCGACATTCGCACCTACCTGCAGGAAGGGCGGTCCGATCCGGCGTTCCTTGATGGTCACCTGAACGACCGGACGGTTGGCTGCTTCAGCCTCGCTCGGTGCCACTTTGGAGGACGAGGTCTTGGAGGATGCCGTCGCAAAGCCCTTTGCTTTGGTGGCAGACGACGCGGTGTCGGGATTGCTTTCGTACCCGACGGTGTAGTCCGCTTCATAGCGTCCATCGCTGCGAACCTGGTCGAGGACGGATTCGATCGCTTTGGCGTCGACCGGCTTGTCGACCAGGGGCTGCAGGGACTTCTGTACAGCTTGGGCGACGCCTTCGGACGGAGCCTTGACATGGATATGGAGGATCGTTCCGGGAGCTCCCGGAATGCGGCTCTTGCGCTGGGCAAGGTACACAGCCCAGTCCTGATCGTTGAGAGCGTATTTCAGAAGCTGATCGCGTTGGCGGTCGGCCGCCTCAAAGCCGCGGATCGCGAGCGCCGGGGTCTGAAGATAATCGGTGGCTCCGAAGCCTTCAGTGTCGGGCGTGATCAGGACGTCCGCTAGAGCGCGGGAGCGCTGTTCGTTGTCTTCAATGGCAACGGAGAAGCTGCGCTGGAGAACGCCGATAATGGAGCTGAAGTCCCCGGACGTGGCTTTGGATAGAGGCAGGCTGACGGCCAGGATCACGTCGGCCTTCATCTCTCGGACGGTCTGGGTGGGCAGGTTGCGCAATACGGCACCGTCCACAAAGAAGTGACCGTTGACGTTGTAGGGGCGATAGACGCCGGGAATCGATACGCTGGCGCGAACAGCTTCGGGGAGTGACCCGCGGGTGAAGGTGACCGACCGCGCATCGTTGAGATCGGTCGACATGCAACGCAGCGGAATAGGTAGGTTGTTGAACTCGGTCTGCTCGTTGAACGCGAGAAACTGCCGATCGAGAAATGCATTGAGGCCCTGATCGACAAGCACAGCGTTGCGGAAGGAGATGCCGTGTTTGAGGCCGATGGTGATTGAGTTGGGCAGCGCGCGGGCGTCCTCACGCCGGCGGTAGTTGAGCGCCTTGTAAGAGGTGCCAAACGAGAAGACGGAGCTAAAGACCTCGTCGTCCATGACGACCTTGAGCTCGTCGATGGTGTGGCCGGAGGCATACAGGGCGCTGACCATGCAGCCCATGCTGGTCCCGGCGATCATGTCGACAGGAATGTGGTGCTCTTCGAACCACTGGAGCACGCCGATCTCAGACATGGCGACTGCGCCGCCGCCACCCAGGGCAAGGCCGATACGGGGACGCCCGGTGGGACCCGGGGGAGGCGGCGCAGGGGCTGCAGCAGGGATAAAGGGAGCGGGCTCCGCGCTTACAGTGGGGACGATCTGCGATGTTACTGCTCCCGGCGTGTTCGGGGCAGCGGGCTCAGCAGCTTTTCCGGGCGCTGGAGCCGCCACCGGCGGTTGAGGAGACTGGGCAGGCATGGACTGGGCATAAGCCGAGCTGGCAAGGGATGCCACGAGGACAACGAGCACGGGCAAGCTACAGGGGAGGAGCCCAGAGGACAAGCTTGATTTCAGCTTCATCCCGTAAGGATACGGGGATGCCTGCCCTGCCGCCAGTTCCTTGCAGGGGTCACTCCCCCGCAAGGAACTGGCGGCCTTATGGTTTGGGAGTGAAGTCGCGAAGCTCCTGCACCGTCCTGGCATCCATCTGGGTCACCATTGCGACGACCAGATCGACGAGTTGATCGAAGTCCTGTCGGTTGAGGATGCTGCCCATCCCGTCGTAGCGGATCGGTTCGGTGACGAAAGGCTTCATCTCGCTGACCATGATGGCGCGGACGGGTTCTTCGGCACCGGGAGGGCCGGACAGACGCTGCAGCAGTTGCTGGGTACGGTCGGGCTGCTGCGACAGTGATATCGCAGGCTGGGCAAGCAGCAGAAGAAGGACAGGTGCTAGATTCATACGGCTGTGTCTAACAGCAGCTTCGACCGATTCAGAACGATTGAGTTGTAGATTGCGAATTACTGAAGCGCGACAGGGCGCAGCTACATCACAAGCGCGAGTTTCTCAAACTCATCTCTCATAGACTGGATGGAGCAGCCGACTGACTCAATACGAGAGGCTGCGCCGCGGGCTTCAACGCTGGAGACACCGTAGCCGCGTCCTGAGAGAAAGGAGCTGATGAGGTCCGCGGCCTGCCATGAATCGAGACCGGACTGCATCAACTCTTCGCGAAGGCCGGAGAGGTCCGCGACGGGAAACTTTTCATACTTGATTGGGAACATCATTGCAGTCTCCCCTTTCTTACTTCCTGCTCAATTAGACGCAGATTTGCGGCTCGAGACGCGTAAATGTTTTGTATTTGGGTCTGCAACTAGTGGGGCATTGCAGGGATATCAACACCCTTCCAATCGATTCAAAAAATGTACGCTCTCATGGTTCTTATTGGAAAAAGAGCGGAATGGGGACGCAAACGCTAGAGGGTTCGATCCGTCAGCAGGACCGGCAGGCCATCCACGATGGGATAGCGGCGCGCGCAGCCGGTGCAGAGAATGTGCGGGATCTGCAGGACCAGGGTGGCGTAACACACGGGGCAGGCCAGAGCGTCCAGATCCTGCTGATTGACGGCTCTAATGCGTGCTTCGACAGGGATGGACATACGTTGGATTCTAACGGTTTATCCATCTTCAAAGGAGGGAAGAGGCACGATCCGGAGAGAGCACGATACGATTAGAAGGGATGCCTGGGACGACGACGCGCCGGGGCAAAGAATAAGACGAACATGAAACGGACGGATACGATGCAAGTGGCTCAAGTGCTGGATGGTATTGCTATTGCGAGTGAGATCAAGGCCGAGGTCGCCCTTGAGGTCGCGCGTTTGAACGAGCGTGGTGTTGTGCCGGGGCTGGCAGTGATCCTGGTGGGTGACGTTGCAGCCTCGCAGATCTATGTGCGGAGCAAGGTCAAGACCTGTGGAGAACTTGGAATCTTCAGCGAGATGATCACCCCCGCCGAGGCGATTACCACCGAAGAGATGCTGAAGCTCATCGAGAATCTGAATGCGCGTGAAGATATCGACGGCATTTTGATTCAACTACCCTTGCCGGCTCATGTGGATACCAAGCGGCTGTTGGAAGCGGTCTCGCCGGAGAAGGATGTCGATGGATTTCATCCCGTGAACGTGGGGCGTCTACAGAGCGGTCAGCCTGCGCTCGCTCCCTGCACTCCGGCTGGAATTATTGAGATCCTCAAGCGCAGCGGAATCGCTATCGCGGGTAAGAACGCGGTCGTGGTGGGGCGCTCCGATATCGTCGGCAAGCCGGCAGCGATGATGCTGCTCAATGCATCTGCGACGGTAACGGTGTGCCATAGCCGGACGGTCGATCTGCCGAAGGTCACCCGCGAAGCGGACATCCTGGTGGCTGCTATCGGGCGGCCCGGATTCATCACGCCGGAGATGGTAAAGCCGGGGGCAACGCTGATCGACGTCGGCATCAATCGAATTACCGACGCTGCTGAGTTCGAGCGGTTCTTTTCGGGCGATGCGAAGCGCGAGGAGCTATTTGCGAAGCGCGGGTCGACGGTCATCGGAGATATCGATCCCGCGGCGTTCGCGGTGTCGGGTGCTTACACCCCGGTCCCGGGCGGCGTCGGCGCGCTGACGATTGCGATGCTTATGAAGAACACCTTGACGGCAGCGAAGGCACGGCGCGCTGCTGCTGCAGTCGCTGGAGCATAGACGCGTGCTGTGTGTCGGGCTGACGGGCGGTCTCGGAGCTGGCAAGTCCACCGCCGCGCGAATGTTTGCGGCGCTGGGCGCACAGGTCTTGTCCTCGGACGATATGGCGCGAGCCATGATGCAGCCGGGGCAGTCCGTCTATGCGGCTATCGTCGAGCGCTTCGGCTCGGCGGTGGTCCTCGCGGACGGGACCCTCGATCGGCTAGCGTTATCGCGCATTGCATTCGCGGAAGGCCGCGTCGAGGAGTTGAACGCAATCGTTCATCCCGCTGTGATCGCGCGGCAGGAGGAGATGGTCACGGCGATTGCATCGCAGGATCCGCACGCAGTGGTGATGATCGAGTCGGCGCTGGTCTTCGAGACGAAACACGCCGGTGACGAACCCTGGCGGAGACGCTTCGACAAGATCGTACTGGTGACCGCTCCCGAGGAGTTGAAGATCGCGCGATTTGTGGCCCGCGCTTCGAAAGGCTCAACCTTAAGCGAGTCGGAGCGAGAGGCTTTGGAGGCTGAGGCGCGGCGGCGATTAGGGCTACAGATGTCGGACGATAAAAAAGCTTCGCTAAGCGACTATGTCCTGACGAATGATGGGCCTGAGACAGAGTTGGAGTGGCAGGTGGATCAGTTGTGGGCGATTCTGAAGGCTGCGGCTGGCGCTTAGTGTGTTCTGTAATTTCTCTGCCTTGCGGTGGAAATCGTTACAATATGTCCTGCGGCGGATTGAGTCCGTCACGGTTCTTCTAAGGTTGAAAACGATGAAGCTGCGTCCTGTTTTGCTGGTTATCTTGTTACTCTCGGGTTTTTATTATGTGACGACGCATGTGGCGTCGACAGGGGCGCTCGCTCCCTGGCTGCATCGTGCGCTGGCTCCGTCCACGGATTCAGCAACCCACGTCACCAAGAGTGGCCCACTGGGCAGCTTTGACCTGACCGAGGCATCGGCGGCTCCGGCGTATGACACGGAAGAGCAGCAGAATATCGCGGTCTACAAAAAGGCCCTATCGAGCGTCGTCAACATCACCTCGACTGAGGTCAAATACGACTTCTTTTACGGCGCTGTGCCGCAGCAGGGACAGGGATCGGGGTTCATCCTGAACAAGGATGGGCTGATCCTCACGAATAACCATGTGATCGGCAACGCCCAGAAGGTGGAAGTAAAGCTTTCGGACAAGCACACGTACAAGGCCCAGGTGATTGGCGTGGACGAGGGACATGACCTCGCCCTGCTCAAAATCGTCGCTCCCGGACTGGTTCCGGCAACGCTCTCCGAGTCGCAAGGGTTGATGGTCGGCCAGCGGGTGTATGCGATCGGCAATCCCTTTGGACTTCAGGGAACGATGACGCGAGGAATTATTTCGGCGATCCGGTCGATCAAGGGACCCAACGGAAATCCAATTGAAGACGCGATCCAGACGGACGCAGCGGTCAATCCTGGAAATTCGGGTGGCCCCCTGCTCAATTCAAAAGGCGAGGTGATTGGAATTACAACTCTGATTGCAAATAATGGTGCTGACCAGAGTTCCGGCATCGGGTTTGCAATTCCGATCAATACAGCCAAGGCCGTGCTGGACGACTTTGCAAAATATGGCCGTGTTCGCCGGCCGACCCTGGATGTTGTGACTCTTCCGATCGGGCCCGACATTGCGGAGCAGATCGGTCTCGCTGCGGACTATGGTGTGCTGATTGAGCGTGTCCTTCCGGGCGGTGCAGCGGATAAGGCTGGGCTGAAGGGCGGAACCCGTCGCATGTATGACGGCAATACTCCCGTGATGCTGGGCGGCGATTTGATCGTCGCGATGGACGGGCAGGAGATCGCGAGCCCGCAGGATCTCTCCGCGGCCATGAACTCTCACCGTGCAGGAGACGAAGTGACGGTCACCGTATTCCGCGGACGCAAGAAGATGGACTTCAAGGTGCACCTCGGGGATGCAAAGGATCGCCAGGTTCAGGGGCAGCTTACCTAAGCGCCCGAGGGCTCAACTTCGCTGCATTTGTGCACTTTTGCACTCTCTTCACTGATTCACCGGACCCTGTGACGGACACTCTTTCTGGCTCTCTCAACACGCAACCGTTGTCGGAGGTCCTTGCGGATCCGGACCCGATCCACAATTGTCTGGAATGCGGCCTCTGGCTTCCCGAAGGCACCCTGGCGTGTCCGGAGTGCCACGCCATCGTCTACACCCAATACCTGAACCGGCTGGGCCAGACGGCGTTGCAGCAGGAGCAGGAGAAAGCGTGGCCGGAGGCGCGGGCCACGTGGGCCAGGATGCTGCAATCCCTTCCCGAAGGAACCCCGCAGGTGGAGGCGGTGCAGGGGCGTATCGACCTCATCGACGCCCAGGAAGCGGCTGCCGCAAAACGCAAGGAAGGCTGGGTAAAACGCCTGGGGCCGTTTGCTCCGTTCGTGTTCTTTCTGCTGAAAGCGAAGACGCTGCTCTTCGCGCTTCTGAAGTTTAAATTCCTCCTCAGTTTCATCGCGTTCTTCGGACTGTACTGGGCGCTCTTCGGGTGGAAGTTCGGACTCGGGTTTACGGTCTCCATCCTGCTGCACGAAACGGGACATTATGTCGCGGCGAAGCGGCGTGGTCTAAAGGTCGATCTGCCGGTGTTCATCCCGGGCCTTGGGGCCTACGTGCGGTGGTACAGCATGGGAGTGTCGCTCGATACGCTATCGAGCATCGCGCTGGCAGGTCCGTTTGCCGGGCTGATCGTCGCCGGAATCTTCGGAGGAATCTCGTTCGCAACCGGCGGCGGAGCCTCGGTCTGGGCGGCCCTGGCGCATACCGGGGCGTGGCTGAATCTGCTGAACCTGGTTCCGGTTCTTGGGCTCGATGGAGCGCAGGCCACCCATGCTTTGAACCGGATGCAGCGCGGCCTGATCCTGGCCACCTGCCTGGTGTTCTTTGCTCTGCTGCACGAAGGGGTATTTCTGTTCATCGCGGCTGGAATGGGCTGGCGGCTCTTCACAGGAGCTGCGCCGGAGCAGCCGAGCAGCGCCACCATGGTTCGGTACACGCTGCTGCTGTTTCTGCTGGGAGCGCTGATGTGGGTCTTTCCAGACGCCGCCCGAGGTCGCTGGTAGGAGATCCCGTCGAAAATCCGTCAGGCCGATCTGATATAGCGGCGATTCTGCGCGGTGTATTGCTCGCTTAGGACCCGGGCGATAGCTTCGGGGTAGGCGAGGTGTTCCTGTTCCAGGATACGGGCGGAGAGGGTATCGTAGGTATCTTCGTCGAGCACCGGGACGGTCTTCTGGAGAATGATGACACCGTGGTCGACCGCTTCGTCGACGAAGTGGACGGTGCAGCCCGCGACCTTGGCTCCGTAGTCCAGGGCCTGGTGCTGTGCGTCGAGACCAGGGAACGCCGGCAGGAGCGACGGGTGGACGTTCAGGATGCGGTTGGGGAACGCTGCGACGAACTCAAGGGAGATGATGCGCATGTAGCCGGCCAGGCAGACGAGGTCGACGTTGTGATCTTTGAGCGTGGCGATCATCTGGGCGTCGTGGGCGGCGCGGGGCATACCGGCGGAGGGGATCGCGATGGCGGGAAGATTCAGCTCGCGCGCAGAGGCGAGGCCCGGGGCGTCGGGTTTGTTGGAGAGAACGACTGCGATCTCGGTGTCGAGAAGACGGTGATCGCGGATTGTTGCGGCGATAGCGAGGAAGTTAGAGCCTCGGCCAGAGAGAAGGATGCCTAGACGGTGCATGAAGACTTTCCACTTTCCAAAAGACAGTTGGTAGTTGTGAGTTGGTAGTTGTGAGTGTTTCTTGGATCGCGTAAAGAGTTGCTGGTGCAATTTTAGGGCTGCGAGGGGGTTGGGGGTTTGTGAGGTGTGAGGCGGGGTAGCAGGAACTCCTGAAAGAGATTGGAGACGACGCTTCCGGCGATGCCTGCGGCGGTGTTTCCAAGCGTGAGCCAGGCACCGTTACGGTTGGCGGCGGGGTAGTACAGGTTTGAGATTCCGCCGGCGGCCGCTGTTCCAAGAATACCGGAGTAGTTGAACTGCCAGTTCCCGTTGTCGCCTTTGCAGAGAACGGCCATCGCGAAGGAGTATTTGATGCGCTCGCGGACGGTGCCTTCCTTGTAGAAGAAGCGGGGATCCTGGTGGAGGATGGAGGGCAGGATCGCACTGCCGATCATGGTTCCGATCATGACATTGCCGTAGGCCGCACCGAACCGTTTGCCGTAGCCCTCCATCCCTTGTCCCCAGCTTGGGTAGGCGTTATCCGCCTGCTGGATGCCGGATATGAAGCCTGCTGCGGCGAAGCTGGTGGGGTCGAGAGAGGTCTTCCAGGCAAGCTCGAACTTCTGGCGGGAGTTGAGCGGGAGCGGACGAAGCGCGTACGAGACGAAGAAGTTCGGAATGATTCCCAAGACGCGCTGCTTCTCCTGCTCTTCGATCTGCGCTTGGGCGACCTCTTCCTGGGAGGCCGTGACCTGCACGTCGATCGAGGTTCCGAGGATCAGTGCTATCTGGGGAACTTCGAGGCTTTCGCCAGGATGGAGGGTGATGGGGGTTTGGCGGGTGGTGAAGCGGACGGCGACGACAGTGAGTTGGTAGGCGCCGGGCGGGAGGTTGGAGAAGGTGAAACGTCCATCTCCGCCGGAGAGGGTGACGATAGGGGCCGGGTTCGAGCTGGACGCAGACTGCTCGGCTCGGGTGAGTAAGATGCGGGCGCTGGTGATGGCAGCACCGTTGCTGTCGACCACGGTTCCGGTGAGAGTGCTGGTGAGGGCCGGGGGCTGGATTGCGATTTGAGGGCTAGGGCCTTCCGGAAGCTCCGTGGCGGCGAGAAGGAGCGGGTTGTCCTGCTGGGCGGAGGCTGGGCGCGAATGCGCAATAAGGCACAGGAAGCAAAGAAGGAGGAGCGTGGAGTTACGCAGGCGCTCGAAGGTGATTCTGATGCAGGCTGCTTTGCCGGGGAGGGGAGGTCCTGCGTGGTGCAAATGGATTCCTTTGCTGATAATTCGACGGTCTGACTTCATTCTTCCATGATTGGACAGGGAAGAGTCTGCCGGGGTTGCTGGAGAGGCGAGGGCAGTTCGTGCGAATGATCTATTTAGGGGGATCGGATTCGTCCCGGAGGACCATCGGTTCTACGTTAGCCAGCACTCGCTGCAGGAGCAGAATCAAGGTTTCGATCTCCTCCTCCGTAAACCCCTGCAAGGCCATTTTGTTTCCTTCCCGGAAAATCTCGCGGGCCTCGGGCAGCTTACTCATTGCAAGAGGCGTAAGTGAGACGAGGCTGCTGCGTCTGTCCTGAGGATTCGCGGCACGTTGAATCAACCCATCCCGCTCCATCCGGGCAAGGAGCTGCGCCATCGTCGGCTGCTCAATGTGCGCCATCCGGGCGAGTTCCGTCTGGGTCGAAGCCGCACCGTCCCTCAACGTGTACAGGACCGGCATCTGGGCGACTGCGAGACCCAGTCGCTGGAACCGGGTGTCCGTCCACCGAAGCGAAAGGCGTGCGAGACGGTTGATCAGGTGTCCTGGCGTTCTGAAAAGATCAGGCCCCACATTTTTCTCCATCTATATAGTATCCTATGCTATTTTATATAGGAGCCTATGTAGATGGGTTCTGGAGGTAGTGAATGAAACAGCCACGGATTGCAGTGATTGGCGCTGGACCCGGTGGTCTAACCCTTGCTCGTATCCTGAGGCTTCACGGGATTGAGGCAAGCGTCTTCGAACGCGAAGCCTCTTCGTCGATCCGTCCGCAGGGAGGCTCGCTCGACATGCACGCCGACAGCGGGCAGTTCGCGATCCAATGCGCCGGTCTTACCGCCGAGTTCAAGCGTATTGCACGCTATGAGGATCAGGAAGGTCGTATCTACGATAAGCATGGCACGCAGCGGTTTCTCGACGTCGACACATCGGACAAGGACCGGCCCGAAGTAGACCGTGGCCACCTGCGACAGATGCTGCTGGATTCGCTCCCTCCAGACGCCGTGCGATGGAATCATGAGCTGAGTGCTGCAACACGGAACGACGATGGAACGTGGGAACTGGCGTTTCAGAATGGTTGCAGCGAGACCTTCGATCTGGTGGTGGGTGCGGATGGAGCGTGGTCTCGGATCCGACCGCTTGTCTCGCAGGTTCGCCCTGTCTATAGCGGCGTGATGTTCGTCGAACTTGGGATCGATGACGCCGATCGACGCTATCCGGAGTTGGCCCAGTTGGTGGGACGGGGCATGATGTTTGCGGTGGGAGACAGCAAGACACTGATGGGGCATCGGGATGCCGACGCCCATCTCGGTATCTATGCGGCGATGCGCGTGCCGGAAGACTGGGTGCAGGCGGGTGGACTGGATTGGTCATCGGCAGAAGCGATGAAAGCCAGTCTTATCGGCTACTTCGATGGTTGGTCGGAGGAGCTCCTGCAACTCATCGCGAGATCCGGTGGAGGCGGTGGACGCATTACGCCACGAGCCATCTACGCCCTACCGATCGGTCACCGGTGGGAGCATCGGCAGGGAGTCACCCTGATCGGCGATGCGGCCCACCTGATGTCGCCTTTTGGTGGAGACGGAGCGAATTTGGCCATGCAAGACGCCGCCGATCTGGCACTGGCTCTCGTTGAGGAAGAGGATCCGGATGCGGCTGTTCAACGGTTCGAGACAGCCATGTTTCCGCGCGCTGAAGAGGCTGCTCAGGGTGCGTGGCACGCCATTCAGGACGTCTTCTCCGAGGATGGCCTGAACCATATGGTCCAGACCATGGAAGAGCACCGCGCAGCGGGTAATCCGTCCCCGTCACAGGCTTAAGCGGCAATTGGGGACAGAGTTCGGCTAGCCGGAGACGGATTAGTCGAACTTCCGCAGCCAGATGTCGCGGACGGAGATCTTGCAGGGCTGGCTTTCGATCTCGAAGCCGATCAGGCCGGGGATGTTGTTGACCGAGTCCTTGTTGTCGTCGATGAAGACTGCCATCAGTTGGCCGTTCATGATGTGCATCATCACTCCGCCGCGCGCGATGATCTCGTAGTCGTTCCACTCGTTTACCTTGACGTAGCCGCCCAGCGCCTGCTTGTCGCCGATGTTAGCGACGAGGCGATTGGCCTGACCGGGCAGCGCCTGGGTCACCTGTCCGCGATAGGCGAGGATGCCCAGCATGGTGTTTTCCGAGTACCACTGGCCGGTGTGCGCCGCGGCTTGGGCTCGGACGGGGAACCAGAAATCCGCCTGTGGGCCGGTCATCATGAACTTCAGGTCGTAGGGAGCCTGGCCCTCGGGCTGCGGCCTGGTCCAGGGGGTGCCGGTGACGCTGCGGTACTGGATGCCTCCGCCTCCGCCCTTTTCGATCTTCATGCGTAATTTGAGATCGAAGTCGCGGGTCTTGTCCCCGCGATAGACGATGTAGTTGTTGCCCTTGGGCTTGCCCTCGAGGGTTTCGCCCACCATGATGCCGTCTTCGACGCGCCAGATGCTGGAGTCGGCGTCCCATCCGGCGAAGCTCTTGCCGTCGAAGATCTGCTTATAGCCGGTGTGCTCGTCGAGATCGTAGGGTGCGGGGTCGTGGAACTTCGGCATCCCGATCAGCTTCTCGCCGCGGGATCCTACCTGCGGCGGCCGCGCGGCGGGGGCCTCCAACGCCGGTGGCACCGACTGGGCGGTGAGCGCTGCCGGGGCTGCTATCAAAGAGGCACTCAAGGCGGCAACCGATAGAAGAGAGGAGCGGACGAAGCGCGCGCGGTTACGAATCAAAGCGGGGAGGTGCGGTGCCGACATGGAATTTCCTGCCTTCTGATTGAGACGTCTCAAAAACAGCAGAAGTTTAGCGGGTACGGAGTGCCTTTAGCAACAGCATTCTCAAGTGGCAGGGGATCGCTCTCCTTTGCCGGCAGTCTACGCCTGCGATTGGGCTGCTTCATACTTTTTTCGGCGCAGGCGTGGAAGAACCCATGAAGGCGTCCCGGGCGGTGCGGCCCGAGGCTTTCCAGCGGCGGAGGGTCTCGTAGACGATGACCGTGGCGTAGGTGACGGTGATCCAGACGCAGATCTCTTCGATGGGAAGGTCGCTCCAGGCGGTGATGGTGAGGCCGATCATGCGGTTCGGCTGGAAGCCCCACCAGCGGTAGGGAACACCAAGGGTGGCCTCCCACAGGAGGCTGGTCAGGAGAATGAAAAAGAGGGTCAGGGAGAGGGCGCGCCAGTTGATGACGGGGAGCGCTGTAGGGAGGAGCGCCGCCGACGGGATAACGGCGGTAAGGACAAGGAAGAGGAAGTAGCCGGGGAAGCCGGGCTCGGGGACGAAGAGCCTGCGCCAGGCGATGGCAGCGGCGATGAGGGAGAGACCCCAGAGAAGCGACGGTGTGTGGAGGCAGAAGAGACGGTCGAAGTGGATGCGGTGCGCGGAGTCATTGGGGGTGGAGTAGGCGGCGAGCCAGTATGCGTCGAACCAGATGTAGAGGAGGAGATCGGCGAGGAAGCCGGTGAGGTAAAAGAGGTACTCCTCAACGGGCACGCCGCCGTGGAGCGCTGGGGCGCGAATGCCGAGAGTAGCGGCGGGGTTAAGGAAGGTGAAGAAGGTGTTGGCAAAGAAGAAGTCCATCAGTGCGCCGACAGGGAAGAGGAGAGCGATGGTGAGGACGAAGGCCTGGCGGGAGACCCGAACGCGCTCCCTGGGTAGAAACCAGAGAGCGATGACTGCGATGGGGATGAGGAACAGCAGCAGGCTGATGGTGTAGCCATAGGGAGTGGGATTGGGGTTGGCATGGAAGTCTACGGCGGGAGCGACCCTTGCAGTGTGGAGGGTGAGGGCAGCGGGGATCGCGGTCATGGCCAGCATCGCGAGGACGATGTGGAAGCTGGTGCGGGGAGATGGGGGGCCGGGAAGGGTAGACATGATGCTTCCTCCGCCTTGGGATGTTTCGAGTAGGAGAACGATAGCATTGCTCGGGCTGACGGGTGGGGTAGGATCTGGGTAATCCGATGGGAAGCAATCAAGGTTCGGGGTGGGGATGATGCAGGGACGATTGTCGCGCACGGCGGGGCTGATCGCAGCAGGTATGCTTTGCGGCGTTTTGTGGGGGCAGGATTCGGCGAGGCGTCCGTTGCTGCCGGCAACGCCTGCGGGGCTGGCGATGGATGAGGTACTGGATCAGCTGCAGGGTAACCTTTCGTCGTACCGGAGTTCGGTGCCGGATCTCTTCTGCAATGAACATGTGGTGTCGGCTATGGAGTCGCGGCGGATTCGAACGGAGACGGTAACGGACTCGACGTTCCGCCTGCGGCGGTCGCGCAGCGAAGACGGCCTGGTGGAGTTCGAGGAGTCGCGGGTCCTGCGGGCAGTGGATGGGAAGGTACCGGTGAGCGATTCTGAGAAGCTGTCGGGGCCTGCCGTGCTGTCCGGGGTGTTCAGCGACGGGCTGCAGGTGGTGTCGCGGGAGGTGCGGAGTTGCTATGTGTATACGATGCATCCGGTGCGGGCCGGGCATCCGAAGGACAGGATCGTAGTGGACTTCAAGAATCTACCCAGGGCGGAGCGGGCGGTCGAATGTCCTCCTTTTGAAGAGACGCGCAGACGGGCGACGATCGACCCCGTCACGATGCATGTGGTGCGGCTTGAAAAGACGACACCGGATCCGAACTTTGGACTCGAAGGGGCAGCGACTTGGACGTGGACGGTGGACTACGGCCCGGTGCAGATGGCTGGCAAGATGTTCTGGATGCCGCAGACGATTCGGTCCGTCAGCCGCACGGACGATGGGAGCTATAGGTGGAGCTTCGATGGCAGGTATAGCAACTACCACCTGTTCCATGCGGAGTCCCGGATTGTTCCGGTTGAGCCTTAGGCAGTATCTACATATACGGGCGTTACGTCTTCGCGGGATGGTTGAATCCGGCGGATATTTGGAAGGGCACGGCTTCAGCCGTGCCGAAAGAAGCATTCTCCTCTATCCTTTGTTTCTTTTGTCGGTTCGCCATAGGCGAACCGACAAAAGAAACAAAGCAAAATAAGTAGCGTTTGGCACACCTGAAGGTGTGCCCTTCCAGGGGCTCTATGCGGATACTGCCTGGAGGATCATCGCTCTTTTTCGATGGCGAAGCTAGTTGTAGGAGACCTTGCGTTCGCCCCGGGTGACGCGGCCGATGATGCAGTGGCGTTCGTTGGCGCGGTTGAGCACGGCTTTGGCTTTCTTCACCTTTTCCGCCGGGACGACGCAGATGAGGCCGATGCCCATGTTGAAGGTGCGGAGCATCTCGTCCTGGGTGACATTGCCGAGTTGCTGGAGGTGCTCGAAGAGGGGTGGAACGGTCCACGAAGCGAGGTCGATGAGGGCCCCCATGCCCTTGGGCAGGATGCGGGGAAGATTCTCCGTGATGCCGCCGCCGGTGATGTGGGCCATGCCCTGGACGACTTCGGCTCCGGTGAGCTTCTTGATGATGGCGAGGTAGCTGCGGTGGGTGCGCATCAGGGCTGCTCCGGTCTTGTCCTTCAGCTCGTTGACGTACTGGTCGGGGCCGTATTTTGCCACTTCGAACAGCAGCTTGCGGGCCAAGGAGTAGCCGTTGGTGTGCAGGCCGTTGGAGGGGATGCCGATCAGGACGTCTCCGACCTGGATGTGTTCGCCGGTGATGATCTTGTCGCGGCTGACGGCACCGATGATGGTGCCGGCGAGGTCGTACTCGCCGTCGGCGTAGAAGCCGGGCATCTGGGCGGTCTCGCCGCCGATGAGAGCGCAGCCGTTGGCGCGGCAGGCTTCGGAGATGCCCTGAACGACCTTTTCGAGCACGAGCTCTTCCAGCTTGCCGGAGGCCAGGTAGTCCAGGAAGAAGAGAGGCGTGGCACCCTGCACGGCGATGTCGTTCACGCAGTGGTTGACCAGGTCCTGGCCGACGGTGTGATGGATGTTGAGGTCGAAGGCGACCTTGAGCTTGGTGCCGACGCCGTCGGCGGAAGAGACCAGGACGGGATTGGGGAACTTCTCCAGGTCGAGTGCGAAGAGGCCGCCGAAGCCGCCGATCTCGGAGAGCACCTGCTTGTTGAAGGTCTTGCGCGCGAGCATCTTGATGCGCTGCTTGGATCGGTCGCCCGAGGTGATATCTACGCCTGCGTCGGCGTAGGAGATGGACTTCTTCTTGGCCAGGTTCTTATCGGCGGCAGCAGCTTTGGCGGACACCGCCTTACTGGTCTTTGCCGCGGAATCGGATTCCGGCGCAGGGGACGGAGCGGCCTCTGGGGTTACAGGCTCTACGGTCGGCTGGGTGGCTTCCTGGGGGGAGGAGTCCGGCGTTTGCAGGGTTTCGTCAGGCAAGTGATTGCACCATCCTAAGTTTGCTTAAAGGAAGATTCAGTCTAGCAGGCGCAAACCCACAGGGCTGTGAAAGTCGTCGTCAGGAGGGGAGTCCGAGGATGCGGGAACGCTGGTCTGGCGTGGGGATGGGGCAGGTTGGGTAGCGTCCGAAGAGACGATAGCGGAAGCGCGCGATGAGGCCGTATCCGAACTCGCGAAACGGGCGGGGGATGAGGCGGGTGAGGCGTCCTAGGAAGGTCGAAAACCCGCCGAGCAGGGTAAGGGCGTGGGCAACCGCGTCGGAGCGCCGGTAGATCCGCTGGGACGGGGTGAGGGCGGCGGTGATGAGGATCACGCCTTCTTTCTCCGGTTGGAGCGCGCTGGACTGCGGGGGAAGGAGCTGCTGGGCGAGGGCGGTCTCCTGCGGGATAAAGCGAAAGCGGCCCTGAGGATCGTGCTTCAAGAGGTAGTGGACGACACCATTGCAGAGGGCGCAGACGCCGTCGTACAGAATCAGGTCGCGGCCTTCGATCTGAGGGCGGAACTGTTCCACTGAATCGACAGCAGCGGGGGCTGGGAGCGGGGTGGTCGTAGGTGCCTCCTGCAACTCTTATACTGGAGTAGATGCCGCGCATACTGAACCGTTCCCGAGAGTTGCAACTTCGCGCTGAATCCCTTCTTCCCGGTGGCGTGGACTCGCCAGTCCGTGCGTTTCGCGCGGTGGGGGGCGATCCGCCGTTTGTCACGCGGGCGGAGGGCGCCTATCTGTGGGATGAGGATGGCAACCGCTACCTGGATATGTTCGGGTCGTGGGGGCCGATGATCCTGGGGCATGCGTATCCTCCTGCGGTCGCGGCGATCCAGGCGGCGGCGGCGCGCGGGGCAAGCTTTGGCGCAAGCCATACCGGCGAAGGCGATCTGGCGGAGCTGGTGATGCGGTGCTTCCCCAGCATTGAGCGGCTGCGGTTTACGAGCTCGGGGACAGAGGCGTGCATGTCGGCGGTGCGCGTGGCGCGTGGCTTTACGGGCCGGAAGTTTGTAGTGAAGTTTGAAGGCTGCTATCACGGGCACTCGGACGCGATGTTGGTTAAGGCGGGCAGCGGCGTGGCGACGCTGGGCATTCCGGGGTCGGCGGGAATTCCCGCAGAGACGGCCATGCATACGCTGGCGCTGCCGTATAACGACCTCGCGGCGGTCCAGACGGTCTTCGATGCGTATCCAGAGCAGATTGCATGCATCATCGTCGAGCCGGTAGTCGGGAACGCCGGGACGATCGCGCCGTCCGAGGGATACCTACAGGGGCTGCGGCGGCTGGCGACCGAGTACGGGGCGCTGCTGATCGTGGACGAGGTCATGACGGGGTTCCGGCTGTCGCTCGGCGGTGCCCAGCAGATCTACGGCGTGACGCCGGACCTGACGACGCTGGGGAAGATCGTCGGCGGAGGGCTGCCGTGTGGGGTGTTCGGCGGACGAGCCGATGTGATGGAGTTTCTGGCTCCGCTGGGGCCGGTATACCAGGCAGGCACGCTGAGCGGAAATCCGCTCGCAATGGCTGCGGGGATCGCCACATTGCAGCATTTGATCGAGCGGGAGGGTGAAGTCTATCCGGGGCTCGAAAAGGCCACAGCAGCGATTGCGGATGGAGTTGCCGGGCTCGCTCGTGAGGCTGGAGTGGCCATGACGACGAATCGGGTCGGTTCGATGTTTACATGGTTCTTTACGGGTCAGGAAGTGACGGACTTCGAGAGTGCGGCGACCTCGGATACTGCCCGATTTGGAAGATTCCACCGGGCGATGATGGACGCCGGGGTGTGGCTGCCGCCGAGTCAGTTTGAGGCCGCATTTGTGAGTACGGAGCATGGGCCAGCAGAGGTGGAGTTTCTGCTGGAGGCCGCTCGAGGGGCGCTCTGGGCTTAGAGGATCAGGGTCAATAGGAACGTAAGACGTGTCGGCAGAACGGCCGTGAGGCTTTCGCCGATATCGTCTGCTACGAGAAATCGCAGAAACATTGCATGAAGCATTTATATCGTGAGACGATATAAATAGTATGACGAACAAAACATCAGATATAGATTCGCAAGCTTTATTCAGAGGAGACTCGGCTCCCCTCCTTCAATCTCTCGCCGAGTTCCGCTATCAGCTCCGGAACTTCCTTCAATTCAGCGAGCATGCGGCCCAGGAGCTTCATCTTCACCCCCAGCAGCACCAACTTCTGCTGCAGATTGCCGGTGCGCCGGAAGATGCATCCCTCACCATCGCTTATGCGGCTGAACGGCTGGGGCTGCGTCACCACAGCGTCGTCGAACTCGTCGATCGCTCGGTGACCGAAATGCTGCTCCGTCGCAGGGAAGACCCGACAGACCGGCGGCGCGTCCTGCTCGAAATTACGCCGAAGGGAGAGCAGATTCTCGCTACACTCTCCGGCCACCATGCCCGCGAGTTGCGGGAACTTGGCCCCCGTCTGATCCGCTCTCTGCAGCGCATCGAGACCGCGCACCTTCAGAAGGAGCCTCCCCGATGAACTCTCATTCTTCTGCTCTGCGGGATTTCACCGTCGACCGCCGCGTATGGCTGCTCTCTGCAGTTTCCATTGCGATCGGAGCTGGTGCGGCGGTGCTCGCGGTGCTTCTTCTGCGCTGCATCGCGCTTTCGACCAATCTCTTTTATTACCACCGATTGAGCCTTGCTCAAGTCTCCCCGGCGGGAAGTCCTCTGGGTCACTGGATGCCGGTTGTGCCAGTGGTCGGCGGCCTTCTTGTCGGACTCATGGCACGCTACGGATCCGATAAGATTCGCGGCCACGGCATTCCTGAGGCCATCGAAGCGATCCTGCTGCGCGGCGCGCGCGTCGACCCAAAGGTCGCATTGCTGAAGCCAATCTCCGCGGCGATTTCCATTGGCTCGGGCGGGCCTTTCGGCGCAGAAGGCCCCATCATCATGACGGGCGGCGCGTTCGGCTCGCTGGTTGCCCAGTGGATGCACCTGACCGATGCGGAGCGCACCACGCTTCTGGTCGCCGGTGCCGCAGCGGGCATGTCCGCGACCTTTGCTGCACCGCTCGCGGCGATCCTGCTCGCGGTGGAACTCCTCCTTTTCGAGTGGCGGCCTCGGAGTCTTATTCCGGTTGCCTTCGCGAGCATTACGGCTGCGATCGTGCGCATCTTCTGGCTGGACTCCGGGCCTCTTTTCACGATGCCGGCGCTGCCTTCCGAACAGACTGCCACTGTCGCCGTCGGCGCGCTGGGTCTCGGGTTGCTGGTCGGTCTGGTCGCGGCAGCTCTCAGCCGCATGATGTACGGATTTGAGGATCTCTTCGAACGACTTCCAATTCACTGGATGTGGTGGCCTGCCCTTGGCGGTGTGGGGATCGGCGTCGGCGGGATCTTCTTTCCGCGCGGCCTTGGTGTCGGGTATGACAATATCGCCGACCTGCTGCATGGCAACGCGCCATTGAGCCTGCTGCTCGGCCTACTGGTCGCCAAGTCCCTGATGTGGGCTTTTTCGCTTGGTTCCGGAACCTCGGGCGGAGTGCTAGCTCCGCTGCTGCTGATCGGCGGGGCCTGCGGCGAACTTGTCGCCCACGTCGCCCATGCATCCGCACAGACCCAATCCCTCTGGGCGCTCATTGGGATGGGTGCGATGCTCTCCGGTTCGCTTGGCGTTCCCCTGACTGCGATCCTCTTCAGCCTGGAGATCACCCACTCTATCCCTGCGATGCTGCCGCTCATGCTCGGCTGTATCTCCGCCTACGCTGTCACTTCGCTCATCATGCCGCGATCGATCCTCACGGAGAAGCTAAGCCGGCGCGGCTTCCATCTTACCCGCGAGTACGGCACTGACCCACTTGAAACCGTTACGGTTCTGGAGTTGATGCGAGAGGCAGGCGAGCAGCCAAGAGAACATGCTATCGATACGGACCTGCCGGAGATCTATGCGTTTACGGACGAGACTTCCCGTTCCGCTGCCGAGAAGATGGCCGCGTCGGGGCTCCCAAGTTTGCTTGTCGTCGATCGAGAGAGCCGTAAGGTTGCAGGCTCGATTGGCCTACAGGAACTGCTCCTCGGACGTCAGCGCTCCATACAGCGAGAACAGGACCGGGAGCGCGTCTTTACCGGAGGCCGCTAAGAGTTGCTGCTGGATGCTGCTCGGGGCATCCAGCGGCTCTTGCTCTAAGCAGTATCGACCTATACTGCGTTACATCTTTGCCGCACTGATTGAATTCAGAGGATGCGGAAGGGCACACCTTCAGGTGTGCCGAAAGAAGCTTCCCTCCCCCATTGTTTCTTTTGTCGGTTTGCTATAGGCAAACCGACAAAAGAAACCCATCAAAATAAGTCGCGTTTGGCACACCTGAAGGTGTGCCCTTCCAGGGGCTATAGGTCAGTACTGCCTAAGCGGCTGATGGCGTGACTTGCGACTTCGGCTCCATCCAGAGTTTGCCGATGGCCATCAGGACGACGAGCATAACGGCGCACAGGGCGAAGACGGCGCGGACGCCGATGTGCTGGGTCAGGACACCGGAGAGGATCAGTCCGGAGATCTGCGCGGTGAAGATGATGGACATAAAGGTGGAGCCGACGCGGCCCATCAGTTCGGGCGGGGTGGCCTGCTGGAAGAGCGTCTGGGATGGGACGATGATTCCGGCCACCGCGAAGCCGATGATGAAGTTCCCGAGCAGGGTGGACCAGATGTGGGGCAGGGTGGTCAGGATCACGAGGCCCGCAGCGATTCCGCCGAGACCGGAGTAGACCTGTAGGGTGTTGCTGAGCTTCTTGCCCAGCGTGTTGAGGCCGTTAATGCCGATCAACATGCCGAGGCCGATCATGGGGGAGACGAGTCCGAACATCTTGTCGGAGCCACGCAGTGTATCGCGTACATAGATGGCGATGAGCGGGGCGAAGCAGCCGAGCACGAACATGCCGGCAGCCATGGCGAGAATGACGAAGAGCAGTGCGGCGTGGTGGACGATGAAGCTGATGCCCTGCTTCATGTCCAGCCAGATCTTCTGCAGGGCAGAGGCGCTCTCGTGGGCGGAATGAGGCTGGGGCGTGGGGGCCTCGGATTTGACGAAGGGGATCGATGCGATGAGGAGCGCGGAGCCGAGAAAGCTGACGGAATCCAGGGCATAGCAGCTTACAGGGCCGAGGTAGGAGACCATGAAGGCGGCGATCGCAGGTCCGATGATGCGCATGCCGAACATGACCTGCTGCATCAGGGCATTGGCGGAGCGCAGGCCGTGGAGCGGGACGGCGGAGCGGATGGCGACGCCCTGCGCAGGCGAGAAGAAGCTGGAGACAATGCTGATGGCGGCGAGGATGATGTAGAACTGCCAGGCGCTGTTGGCGAAGGCGAGCAGCAGCACCAGTCCGGCGCGGATGGCGTCGCTCGAAACCATGGTCGACTTGAGCGGCCAGCGGTCGACGAAGACTCCGGCGATGATCCCGAGGATGGCAATGGGAGCCATGTAGGCGATCTGAACGCCGGTGACCTGCTGGGCGGTGCCGTGGAGCCGGAAGGTGAGGATGCTGATGACAGCGAAGAGCGCGAGGAAGTCTCCGAAGACGGAGATGATCTGGGCGTACCAGAGGCGGCGCAGCATGGGAATGCGCAGGACCTCGCCCATGCCCAGCGGTTCGGGCGGCGCTGGGGTGGTGGCCGCGAGGTCTTCGGGCGTTGCGGTTTCGGAAGGCGGAATTTGGGTGGTCTCGCTCATAAATTAGGCTCCAGCGGTAGACGGCTTTGTGCGGCTGGTTGAGGGCTTCTGGTCAGGGGAGCTTGCTGCCGAATAACGATTCTACGAGGGATTTTGAGGTTGCGTTAAAGGATTCTTCGCGGCCAAGGAAGTGGTCGGTGAAGGCACGAAAGAAGGAGCTGGACATGAGGGTAGATGCAGCGAATTCAGCATCGATTCTTTTGTCGAGGCGTCCGATTTTCTGTTCTTCGCGAATGTATTTGCGGAGGCGTGCGATCGCGCCGGCTGGTCCCTTGCCGCCGCGGCCAAGAAGATTGTCGCGGTAGGCGGTGAGAAGCGGTGGGTCTGCAAAGAGAGAGCACAGCGTAGGGACGACGTGCTGGTGGAAGGCGAAGATGGCGCGGAGGACGCGGTCGAGGTTCTTATGCGGGGTGGACTTGCCGACGGAGTGCTCGAGCGCCTTGAGCGGAACGAGCATGGTGGGGAGGTTCTCTTCGAGAACGGCAAGAAGAAGTTCGAGGCGCCCCTTGAAGTGGACGTAGATGGCGGCTTCGGAGCAGCCAGCCTCGACAGCGATGGAGCGGGTGGTGACGGTGGCGAGGCCCTGCGTGCGGAGAAGCTTCTCGGTCGCTGCGAGGATCTGCGGCCGCCGGCTGGGACGTCCCCGGGGCGGTTTTGCTGGAGCGTTCTCGGGAGCGGATTTCTTCATGGCTGATTTTGCCCTTGACCGAAGTGTAGAGAGAGCGTATCACTATTTCACAATAGTGAGTGATCGCTTACTAATTATATTTTTTCCATGGAGATGAAACATGCTGCATACGGCTAAAGAACAAATGAGGGTGGCAAGGATGCTGATGACGGCGGTGCTGGTAGTGGGGAGCCTGCTGTCGTTTGTGCTGGACTGGAGCGGAAATCACCTGCTCAATCCGCTTTGGCACGCGCATGCGCGATTTCACGGAGCGCTGCTGCTGTTCTTTCTCGCTGGCGTGTCTCTCACGGGCGTGTGGCTGATGTGGCGGCGTTCTTTGGAGCCAGCTGTCGCGATCTGGGTCGCAGGGCTCGTTTCGATCGCATATTGGACGCCGCTCTTTTATGTTCCGTTCGCATTGCCTTCCGCAAGCTGGTGGGCAGGTACACCAGGTTCAGAACTCAGGCTCGGCGGGACGATTGTGTATCCGAATCTGGTAGTTGCGGGCTTGTTTCTGGGAATCACCGGGGTGGCGATGTGGCTCTCGCGTAGGACGGATCCCTTGGAGGCATAAGCGAGGGGCCGAGCATGAGCAGAAGATTTACCGCAGGTCAATCCAGACGACGGATGGAGAGGGGGATTGGGCTGTAATATCAAGAGAGAAGTGAGAGGTGGAATGAACGAAGGGCATTGGGTACTGCTGATTGCGAGTGAGGTGGGTGGAACGGACTCCGTCTCGGACCGCGCCATGGAGCGCCTGGTCGACGCAATCGGTAAGGAAGGGTACGAGGTGGTTCGCACCTCGACTCCGGAAGATGGACTGTCGCTGGTAACGTCGGACCCGTCGCATAGCGCCATCCTGCTGGACTGGGATCTCGAGGGCGAGAACCAGTTCGACGAGAGAGCTGCGCTGAAGATTATCCGTGCGGTGCGCCGCCGGAATAAAAAGGTGCCGATCTTCCTGATCGCGGACCGCACGCTGGTAAGCGAGCTTCCGCTGGAGGTGGTGAAGCAGGTGCATGAGTACATCCACCTGTTCGGCGATACGCCGGCGTTTATCGCAAGCCGCGTGGACTTCGCCGTCGAGCGTTACAACGAGCAGTTGCTTCCTCCTTACTTCAAGGAGTTGAAGCGGTATAACGACCAGGGCGCGTACTCGTGGGACGCTCCCGGTCATATGGGCGGCGTTGCATTTTTGAAGCATCCGATCGGGATGGAGTTCCACAAGTTCTTCGGCGAGAACATCATGCGCTCAGACCTGGGAATCTCTACCTCGCCGCTGGGTTCGTGGCTGGATCACGTCGGCCCTCCGGGCGAATCGGAACGCAATGCCGCGCGCATCTTCGGTGCGGATTGGACGTTCTACGTACTGGGCGGGTCTTCGACCTCGAACCAGATCGTCGGTCATGGCGTCATCGGGCAGGACGACATCGTTCTGGCGGATGCGAACTGCCACAAATCTATTTGTCACTCCCTGACAGTCACTGGCGCAAGGCCGGTGTATCTGACTCCGACGCGTAATGGATACGGGATGATCGGACTGGTGCCGCTCAAGCGTTTCAGCCCCGAGGCGATCCAGGAGCTGATCAAAAACAGTCCGTTCTCGGCCAAAGCGGTGTCGCAGATTCCGACGTACGCCGCGGTTACAAATTCAACCTACGACGGTCTTTGTTACGACGTGAACAAGGTGGTGACGGAGTTGGCGAAGTCGGTGCCGCGCATCCACTTTGACGAAGCCTGGTACGCCTACGCGAAGTTCCACCACATCTATCGCGGACGTTTTGCGATGGACGTGCCGGACGAGATGCCGGACCGGCCGCAGTTGTTCGCGGTACAGTCGACGCACAAGATGCTGGCGGCGTTCTCGATGGCTTCGATGGTGCATATCAAGCTCAGCCCACGCGCTCCGCTGGACTTCGATCAGTTCAACGAGTCGTTCATGATGCACGGGACGACCTCGCCGTTCTATCCGCTGATTGCTTCGCTGGACGTTGCAGCGGCGATGATGGATGAGCCAGCCGGTCCAACGCTGATGGACGAGACGATTCAGGATGCGATCAGTTTCCGCAAGGCGATGTCTTCTGTCGCCCATCGTTTGAAGGCCGCCGAGGTTGCGGGCGATGGCTGGTTCTTCCGGCTCTTCCAACCCGACCAGGTGACTGACCCAGTCGACGGCAAGACGTATGTGTTTGAAGAAGCTCCGGACGATCTGCTGGCAGAGAACTCCAGTTGCTGGACGCTGAAGCAGGGTGAGGACTGGCATGGCTACCACGATGAGGACATCGCGGACGACTACTGCATGCTGGACCCCACCAAGGTCACGATTCTGACGCCGGGTGTGAATGCACAGGGAGCGCTCGCGCCTTCGGGTATTCCGGGTGCGATTCTGACGGAGTTCCTCGATGCGCGTCGCGTCGAAATCGCCAGGACCGGGGACTATACGGTGCTGGTCCTGTTCTCGGTTGGAACCTCGAAGGGTAAGTGGGGATCGCTGCTGGAGAACCTGTTCGAGTTCAAGCGGCTCTACGACACAGAAGCTCCGCTAAACGAGGCGCTGCCGGATCTGGTCGCGAAGTATCCTCTGCGCTATCGCAATGTAACGTTGCGTGAGCTGAGCGACGAGATGCATGCGGCGATGATGGAATTGAATCTCGTGAGTCTGGTGGAAGAGGCCTGCGAGGTCGATCCGGAGCAGGTACTGACGCCGTCGGAGACCTATCAGAAGCTGCTGCGGAATGGCACGGAGAAGGTGAAGTTCTCGGAGATGGCGAACCGGATTACGGGTGTGATGCTGGTGCCGTATCCTCCGGGCATTCCGCTGAGCATGCCGGGCGAGCGGCTGGGTAAGATCGATAGTCCGGTGATGCGTTTGATCCTGGCGTTCGAGGAGTTCGGTAAGCGGTTTCCCGGGTTCGAGCGCGAGGTCCACGGCATCGAAGTGGACGCTCAGGGCGACTACTGGATGCGCAGCGTGATCGAGGCTCCCAACGGCTCGCGGCGCAATGGAAAGAGTAAGCAGCCCCCGAGCTCTGCTCCTCCGTTGAAGCGCAAGCGTAAAGCAGCGACGATAGTGGCTCCACTGGCAGAACCTCCGTTGGACGATCCGAATACGGATCCTGAGGCAAACCAGGAACGGACTCGCTAAATCGCTTGCAAGTGAAAACGGCTGGACTCTTTGAGTTCAGCCGTTTTCTTTTTGCCTACGTCGGCTTCAGCCAGTCTTCCGGAGTTACAAATTTAGTACTGGTGGATTTGCAGAGTTCGAGCAATCTCGCAGTCGCTTCGACTGTGGGGAGACGTGGCTGGCCGAGGCTGGTATCGCCTCCATCGTGGAGGACGATGTTGGAGGCGTCGCCACGTTTGCGGTTGCGACCGATGCCGCGCTGGATTCGATCCAGCAGGATCTCGGGGGTGGTGGGGTTCCAGTCCTGCACGATGATGTTCCATTGGACGGTAGTGAGGCCAAGCTCACGCGCGACCTTGAGCACATACGGGCGACGGGCTCCGTGGGGCGGGCGGAAGAGACGGACCGGAGCGCCGAGCGTGTCTGCGAGGGCCGCGTTGCAGGCGGTCAACTCCTCCCGGATGCGGGTTGCGGATTGCCAGGGGAGCCAGGGATGCGTCTCGGTATGGTTGCCGATGAGGTGTCCGGCGGAGGCGACGGCGCGGACGATCTCAGGACGCTGGCGAACGAAGCGCCCGATCATGAAGAAGGTGGCGCGGACATCGTAGCGGGCCAGAACTTCGAGGAGGCGCTCGGTGGCAACGTCGTTGGGTCCATCGTCGTAGGTGAGGGCGATCTCTTTGGGACGTTTGGGGGCGATGAGCACTTCGCCAAAGATCTGGGACTGCGGCCAGAGAGCTGCGTAGGCACTGCTCCCTGCGACCGCCGTGGCAGTGAGGAGAGAGGCGGCGATGGCGGCGCGGTGGGGCATCGTTTGGAGGGAAAAACTTTACTGCTGGAAATGTGGTGTTGATACCAGTATGCATCCGCTGGCTGGTGATGAAGGTATTTGCGGACCCGCCGGCGGAATGGGTCCCTAGTAGACGAGAACCGCAATGCGATAGGTGGTGAAGCCTTGCGCTGCTTGGGCGGGAGGGCACGTGCCGATGGCTACGGTTTGTTTGCGTGAATTCGTGAGTTGAGGAAGGACGGTAGCAGGCAGATCCTTAAGGTCGGGTCCTTCCCATTGAAGAATGAGGCTGGGCTGGGTGAGGGTAGCGGTGCCGTTGATGCATGCCTGTCGTGCATCTTTTTTTGCGTCGACGGTGGTGTCGGAGCGAATACCTCGGCTCAGCAGAATCTGCTGCGCTCGCACTTCGACATCGGCGGGACTCAGCGTGTCGACCGTGCGGCTGAAATCTTCCACGGCATAAAGGACGGGCTGGGACTGGCCGCGAGGTTGGGAGAGAGCAACGGCAATGCCCACGGAGGTGACGTGAGGGTCAAGGATGTTGGAGCGATGTGCGGGGCTATGCATCCAGGCGTCGTGGATCTGCGCGGCAGAGGTAGCGTTGCCGGCTACATTCTCTGAGATGGTGCTGAATTTTGCACCAGCCTGGGCAGCGCGAGCGAGAAGGTCAGGCTCGCCGGGGTATTGGTGCTGTGCGATGCCGCCGGCTTTAGCGCTGCGGATGACGTGGAGACGCGCAGCGCGGGCGAGCGCTGCGTCCCAGGTGAGCGGCGGCAGACGATACTGCGCGCGCGATTCGTTGGCCAGTTGCAGGAGCGCCTGCTCCCCTACCGATTGAGCGTGAGCGAGTGACGGGAAGAGGCTGATCAGGATGAGAAGTACAACACGCATGGTGGCCCGGGACTTTCTTGCTTCTCTCCTATTAGACCCTGACAGCGAGAGAAGTTGGCGGGCATCCCATTCGGAGTAGGCAGTATCGACATATAGCCGCCGGAAGGGCACACCTTCAGGTGTGCCAAACGTTCCGTATTTTGATTTGTTCCTTTTGTCGGTCTGCCATAGGCAAACCGACAAAAGGAACAACAGAGGAGAATGCTTCTTTCGGCACACCTGAAGGTGTGCCCTTCCGAATCCTCTAAATTCAACCGTACCGGCGAAGATGTAACGCTGGTATATGTCGATACAACACTAGAAGCTGAAGCGCAGCCCTGCTTCGATGCGGCGGCCGTTGTCGGCGACGTTCGCTCTTCCGAACAAAGGTGATCCCAGGACTCCACCGACGTTGTTGACGTTGAGATGGTTCAGCACATTGGAGGACCGGATATTTACGGTCAGGGTCTCCTGGTGCTCAGCCTTCGCGTTGCGGTTGAGTTTGAAGGCGCGTTGCAGATTGGTGTCGAGGTAGAACTTCCATGGCATCACACCCTTGTTGCGCGGGAAGACTCCGTCGCCTCCGCTGGCTACGAGCAGGCCGAAGGGTGTGGCGATGGCTCCCGGAGTGCCAGCCGCAGCGTATTGCGGGCGGTCGTTGAAGTTGCCATCGCCGTTGTTGTCGAAGCCGGTGGTGATGTTGTAGTGCCTGGAGCCGAGACCGTGGAAGTCGCCGCTAAACTGGAGCTTGCCCGGCAAGGTCAACGTGGCGTTTCCGAAGACGTTCCACCTGCTCTGGTTGCTGCGCGGGGCGAACTCACCGGCGTTCGATCGTGAACTTTGTGGCGTGAAGAACTCATCGTCGTCCGTGTCGTCGATGAGGTTTACGCGGACCCCACCCAAGAAGAGTTGGAGGCGCTTCATGGTGTGCTGCTCGATGCCAACGAAGGTCACGTTGATCGTGCCCTGCCCGCTGTTCTGGATCTGCAGGATGTTGAGATTCGCCGCGCCAGGTCGCGGGCCGGTGGGTACGTTGTTGAGGGGCGAGTTGATATTCTGCGATCGATTGTCATTCCAGATCCGACCGTAGTAGTAATCGGTGGAAAGGTTCCAGCCGTGGGGCAGGGAGCGCGTTCCCCCGACATTGACTGCTCCCCATGTCAGGTTCGAGATGTGCGGAGAGAATTGGCGAATGCTGTGGATGGGCGTCGCGCCGCTGAACGGATTATTGAAGACCGGGTTGTAGATGGTGCTGGTAATGCGCTCGATGCCATCCTCGCGCTGCACCTCCGACTGGATGCGCTTGCTGTAGCGGCCGGAGAACATACCGCCGTGGGCGTGAAGCGTCCAGGTCCCTTTCTTACTGGGAGACCAGAGGATGCCGGCGCGGGGCGTAATGGAGTTCATCACAGTGGGGTGGTTCTGCAGGAAGTAGCGAAGGCCGGCTGCAATATGGACCCCGTGGCCGACGTTCCAATCGTCCTGAATAAAAAGAGCGTCCTGAACCTGGGTGAAGTTAACCGTCGCGTCGCCGACCACGTTGCTGAATGCGGTTGCGGTGCCACCCGGTAGACCAAGCTTTGCGCGACGATATTGCTCCAGCCCGGTGATGGTTGCGGTCTGCCCCGGGATTGCATTGCCGTTTGCATCGAGGACCGGTGCCGTGCCCCCGCCGAAGGTATAGCTTCCATTGAAGTTGGAGGTGAGCTGCTGGCGCTCGGTGTAGGTCATCAGTTGGGTACCGAACTTCAGCGTATGTTTCCTGGTGGTGAGGATGGCATCGTCATCAAACTCGACATTGAACTCGTGTAGTCGCTGCGGGCCCAGCGCACTGCCGCCGCCGGTGAAGGCTCCGGCGACCTGGATCTGCGGAGCGGTAGACAGGGGGGTATCGTTCTCTCCATCCCAGCGGAGGCTGACGCGAGCCTCATGCATCAGGCGGGCCGAGGCTGTCGTGATGTTGCTGAAGCGGAGGATGTGTTCGTAGGGCTGGCTGTCGTAGCCAGCTTCGGCGAGAGCAGTGCCGCCTACTCCGACGTTCCTGCGGGAGTTCACGTTGGCGCTGTAGCTCACGATGAAGGTGTTCTTCGGGCCGAGCTGCCAGTCGATGCGAGAGGTGCCGACCCAAAGACGTTGTGGCGTCGCGACGTTGGCGATCGTACTGACCGGGCTGCCGGAGGGGTCGAGGGAGATCGCGTTCACCACCGCGAAGTTATCGATGCTGCGGTGTTCGAGGGTCATCGCAAAGTCGCTGCCTTTTTTGCGAACGGGGCCACTTAGCTCAAAGCCGTAGCGCTGTTTCCCGATAGCCGCTTTGCTGGTGGAGAAGGGGTCGCGCGCGTTCTCCCAGGGGCTTCCGTTGGTGAGGAAGAGCGCTCCGTGATATGCCTTCTGCCCCGGCTTGGTGTAGACCTCGACACGGCCGCCGTCGAACGGGGGCTCACGATACTCGGCGGAGAACAGGTCAGGATTCACCTTGATGTAGGCGATGGAGCTCTTGGGCGGAAGTGTGCTGGAGTCCTGAAAACCGTCGACCGCAATGGTGGCATTGGCAGAGTTTCCACCCCCCGCCGCCGCGAGCTGCTGGAGCTGGCGGAGCAGGTCATCAGGGTCATCGGCGAGCGACTGGAGGCGGTTGCCGGAGATCGTCTGGCTCGGACCGCTGGAGGCTGCACTGGGCGCGGAGGCGTCGTCGCCGTCCACGTTGATCTCGGTCTGGACCTCTTCGGGCTGAAGTGAGACCTCGAGCGAGTTCGGCTGCGGCGTGGTGAGCGTGAGTCTCCGCTCTGCGAAGCCCGGCGCGGCGATGGAAAGCTTGTGTGAGCCTGTCGTGACGCAGACAAAGTGAAAGCGCCCGTCGGAGCTGCTGGTCTCGCTCTGTGTTCCGTCAAGGGTCAGGGTCGCTCCTGGAATCAGCGCAAGCGATGGATCGCGAACGATACCGTTGAGTGCAGCTCCCCGGCAGGCAGCTTGAGGTGAGGTATTTTGCGCCAGGACATAGGCGTGCGTAAGCGAAAGCGCTGCGAAGCTCGCAGCGGCGGCGAGTAGCTTCATCGATGACCTCGTCTCTGCGGGAGAGGAGTGATGCCGGGTGATTGCAGATGCCGAAAAAGGAGTATCCCGCAGCGTGTAGAGGACTTCTACGCATACCCGAACCGAGAAGTTCCCCGAGGCAGACTAACTCCGTACAGATTCACTTTTGAGTTGTAGAGGGACCACCATCAACGATGGAGAAGGGAAATAGTTTGTCGGCCGATTATTCCCCTCGGACCGTTCTTACCGGCTCCTGGCTTCTCGCGGCCGATGACTGGCTCTAGGCCGTATCGACCTATACCGGCGTTACATCTTCGCCGGGGTGGTTGAACTCGGAGGAGTATTCGGAAGGGCACGGCTTCGGCCGTGCCGAAAGAAGCATTCTTCTCTATCCTTTGTTTTTTTTCGGTTTGCCATAGGCAAACCGAAAAAAGAAACAAATTAAAAAGGCATAGCTTTGGCACACCTGAAGGTGCGCCCTTCCATAGGTATGTCGATACTGCCTAAACGACGGCAGGAATCTCAAAGATCGCGGGATAACGAACGCCCGTCGCGATCAGATCCTGAATGTTCTCCACCGATTGGATGTTGCCGCGTGCTCCCACAGCCGTGCAGTTCAGTGCGGCCGCGGCGCAGGCGAAATCGAGCGTCTGGTCGAGAGGCCATTCGTTGAGCAGGCCGTAGATGAAGCCGGCGTGGAAGGTATCTCCGGCTCCGGTCGTGTCGACGACGGAGACCCGGAAGGCGGCCGTGTAGTGGAAGTGCTCGCCATCGAAGGCCAGCACTCCGTCGTGGCCGAGGGTGGCGGCGGCGAGACGGCAGCCATAGCGTGTCTGCATCAGGCGCAGTGCGGTCTCGAGGTCTGGCTCGTTCATCAGGCGGATAGGGAAGTCGCGGCTGACGATCAGGTAGTCGATGTTTTCGAGCAGCGTGTCGACGCCGGAGTAGATCTCGTCCAGGTCGGCAATGACCGGGATGCCGGCTTCACGGGCCCAGCGTGCTGCGAGCGTGGCGGTGGCGGTGTCGTAGCCGTCGATGTGGAGCGCGCGGGCGTTAACGATCCAGTCCCGCTCCAGATCGGCAGGCTCGAGGTCGAGGCGCTCGTCCTTGCGCCACAGGACGGTGCGCTCCCCTTCGCGGTCGACCAGGATCAGCGACTGGCGCGAGGAGCAGTTGGGGACCGCGATGATCTGGGTCTCAACGCCGGCGTGGGTGAAAGCCTCGTGGTGCAGGGTGGCGGCGAGATCGTCACCGAGCGAGCCGACGTAACGGGTTGAGAGTCCCCATTGCTGGCAGGCAACCACAGCGGAAGCGACTTGTCCGCCGGGAAGGACATTGGCGGCATGGTACTCGACCTTGGAGCCGGGAGCAGGGTAGTGCGAGAGTGGGATAAGCGTGTCTGTGGCGTTGAGCCCGACGCCGACCAGGTCGACTTTCGACGGTTTCGTCATCAATTTAGTGTAAATGCGGACGGAAGGGTCGGGGGAAGCTCATGCGAGGTCCGCGTCAGGGTGTAGCTCCGGGCTTGGGTGTGGCTTCGGGTTTGCCGGTGGCGTAGTCGGGCACTTTGGTGGTGATCTGGCGTGAGATGAACTCGCGCAGCAGGTTGCTAAAGGAGTGGGTCCCGATGCGAATGAAGACATTCTGGACGATGGTGCCGGCGGTGCGGTCGTTATCGGGATAGTACAGATTCGTAATCGCGGCGGCGGCGGAGATGCCCAGCAGGTAGGAGTAGTTGAACTGGTTATGACCGTTGTCTCCGCGAGTGACGAAGGTGGAACCGACGGCGTGGACGGATCGAGAGGTTACGCTGCCGCTGCCCTGATAGAAGTAACGCGGATCCTGCCGGAAGATGGATGGAAAGACGGCTCCGCCGATGAAGCGGCCGATGACGATGTTGCCAAAGTCAGCTCCGTAGCGCCTCGCGAAGCCGTCGATGCCGTCCCCGTAGCCGGGATGGGTGTTGCGGGCCTGCTCGATTCCGGCCACGATGCCGGTGGTCATGAAATTGACGGGGTCGGTGGTGGAACGAAGAGCGAGGTAGAACTTGTGCTTGGCCTTCAGTGGAGCGGGATTCCAAAGGTAGCTGGTGTAGAAGTTGGGAAAGACGCCCAGGGCGCGCTGCTGGATCTGGGCGTGGATCTGCTCGGTCGCAATCTGGTCCTGGGTGGCGGTGACGGTCACGTCGGAGGTGCCGGAGGCGATGGGCAGAGCGATCCGGGGCAGTTCATGGCGCTCGCCGGGGTGCAACGTCAGTTCGTAGGAGAGGAAGGTCTCAAGACCGGGGGCGGAGATGCGGACCTTGTAGTTTCCGGGGGGAACGTTTTTGAAGACGAAGGCACCGGAGCTGTCGGAGGTTTCGGTCTGCTCTACGGTTCCACTGGGGGTCTCAAGCGAGACGCGGGCGTTGGACACCAGGCCTTCACGGATGTCGAGGACGGTACCGGAGATGCTGGCAGTGGACTGAGGCTCAGGCGGATCGAACGCGGGTTGGGATTCGCGAAGGCGTTCAAAGCTGGGTGCATTCGGAAGAGCTGCTGCCGCGGGAATGGTCTCAGCGCTCAGTACAGCCGTTGCGGAAGCGGGGTGGGATTCAGAGTACGCGGCGGCAGAAAGAAGAAAGACAGTGAGCGGCAGAGTACGAAATGTGAGTCGGCAGAGACTTGCTGTAAAGGCTGAATGCTGCATGAGTTTCCTGTTTTCTGCATGTGGAATGCAGGTTGATGCCGTGCGTGCTGGCTTGCTGCGAATAAGGCGACCCTGGAAAATGATTCAAATAGTTTAAACGGGTACACCCTCAGCATACTCGCTGCCAAGGGTGTTCCTTTATGACCTTTTTGGGGGATGACTGTCAAAACGTTTCAAGTGCGGCTTCGACCAGCTTTTTGACGGTGGTCAGCCACGAATTGTCGGATTTCTGGACCTCGGACTCCAGCCACGAGGGCGGATCTCTACTTTTTCTGGAGGAGAGCAAGAACCTCTTCCGCGTGACCCGCAGGCGTGACCTGTTCGAAGGTATGGAGCAGGCGCTGTTTGCCTTCGGCATCGGCGGGGGCGATGAGGTAGGTGGTGCGCTTGACGCCTTTGACGAGCTTGCCGTACATGTTCTTCGGCTTGACGAGGTCGAAGCGGTTGATCAACTCCATGTCAGGATCGGCCAGAAGATCGTAGGGCAGATCGTACTTGGTCTGAAACTTCTTCTGGTCCTTGACGGTGTCGCGGGAGATGCCGAAGACGGTGATACCGGCCTTCTTGAACTTCTCGAACGCGTCGCGGAAGCCGCAGGACTCGATGGTGCAGCCAGGAGTGTCCGCACGGGGATAAAAGAACAGGACTACGGGGGTGGACTTGTAGTCCGAGAGGGAGACGGGCTTGCCATCCTGGTTGTTCAGGGTAAAGTCTTCGATCGGTTCGTTCACGTTGGGGGCGGGCATGACTTTTTCTCCGGATGGCTTGGGAGCGGCCTTTGAGTCTGCCACTCTGCCACCGCTTCAAACTCAATTCTAAGGATTCGGGGGTGTCTGTGTATTGCTTTTCTGTAAAAGGCTCAGGCACCAGCGAGTGCGGCGAGGGTCTTCTCCAACGAGGCTGGGTCTTCCACGTTAAGGGTCGGGATCGCAGCGTCGCGGCCCAGGATCTGGCGGTTGAGGCCGGAGAGCACCTTGCCGGGGCCGACTTCGATAAAGTGCGTCGGAGACTCCGTCATTAGGAGCTGGATGCACTCGACCCAGCGGACGGGACCGGTGACCTGGCGGATCAGGGTGTCGCGGGCATCGGAGTCCCGCGTTGCGAAGCGGGCGTCCACGTTCGAAGCGACGTGGATGCCGGGATCCTTGAAACGGACGCCTTCAAGCTCGATCATCAGGGCCTTCTGGGCGGGAGCCATCAGGGCGCAATGGAAGGGAGCCGATACCGCGAGCAGTACGGTGCGCTTCGCTCCTGCTTCCTTGCAGAGATCGATGGCGCGGTGGACAGCGGCGGTCGAGCCGGAGATCACGGTCTGGTCGGGAGAGTTTAGGTTGGCAGGGGAGACGGTGGACTCGTTGACGATGTCGCGGTGGATCTCCGAATCGATCTCTCCCAGCGAGACGGCGTCGGGCGGGGTGGCTTCAAGGCGCTCGAACTCGGCGCGCAGCTCGTCGGTGGCGCGAGCGCAGAGTTCGGTGATCTGGTCCGACGGAAGTCCGAGGATGGCAGCCATGGCACCTTGTCCGGCTGGGACAGCCTGCTGCATGAAACGACCGCGCGCCCGTACCGTGCGGACGGCGTCGGCGAAGGTCAAGGTTCCGGCAGCGACGTGGGCCGAGTACTCGCCCAGAGAGTGCCCGGCGGCCAGCGCGGGAATGATCCCATGCTCGGCCAGAACCCGAGCGACGGCAGTAGAGACGGTGAGGATCGCCGGCTGGGTGTGCTCAGTGAGCTTCAGGTCTTCTTCCGGCCCTTCAAAGATGACCTTGGAGAGGGAAAAGCCGAGGGCTTCGTCAGCTTCTTCAAAGATGGTGCGGGCGGTGGGGAAGGAATCGTAGAGTGCGCGTCCCATGGCGACGGACTGGGAACCCTGTCCGGGAAAGAGAAAAGCTGGTTTGATCATCGTTAATTATCGTAAAGGAATCGAGCGCGGTCTGGATGCTTGTCAGGATGCGAATCACTGGGAAGAAGTGCGGAGTTAGCGGTAAAAATTTCAGCAATCAGACCTTATTTTGGCCGGAGAGTGCATCCACTCACCAGCGGAATGATGGCGAGTGGATGCAGATGACTCGGGGGCATGAGAGTTCCATGGCCGGAACGCCGGTAATTTTCCGTTTTCAATTCAATTAATTGCAATAACCTGCAGGTGAACTAGCGCAACACGTTGCTACGCAAGCATTTTTTCGAAAATGTTTGGAGCTTGAAGTGCTCTTAGGTCCCTATTCGCATTCAGAGGGTCGCTTCAATGCATCTTTTTGGTATTGCGGTACTCATTGCCAGTATCGGTCTGCCCTGGTGGCTTCATCGATACGCAAGCAAACGTCCCGAAGCGAAACTCCCCCCTTATATTTGGCGTGTTCTTCCGGCTGTTCTGATCGTTGCTTTCTTGTGCTGGTGTTCGGGAACTTCAAAAATTGACGATTCCTTCATCTACGCGCGCTATGTAGGAAACGCACTTTCAGGCCATGGCATGGTCTTCAATGTCGGGGAACATGTCAATGCGCTGACTTCGCCCCTGTTCGCGTATCTGCTTCTTCTGGTTTCCTGGATCCTTAAGGGAAACGTTCTGCTTGCAACCGTCCTCCTGTCTGCGTTCTTCATGATGGCTGCGTGCGCCCTCGCGGAGCTGGTCGTGCCTTTTTCAGGTCTGCTGCTTGCGGGCACCGCGTATTTTTACGAGCTTGTGGGTATGGAAACTTCGCTTTTCATCTTTTTTTTGCTGGCTTGCATTGCGCTCCTCAAGTTCGAGCGCTACCAATGGCTTCCACTCTGCGGATTGCTTGCAGTGCTGTCGCGATTTGAGGGTGGCCTGCTCGTTGCGCTGATCGCGCTTGAGATGTACCGGCGAAAGGCATTTCCCAATTGGACCGCCTTTATCCCTCCTATCGCAGTCGCAGGTGCCTATCTATGTCTGAATCACAGCTACTACGGCACCTATCTTCCGTCCTCAACCATTGCCAAGCTGGGACAGGGTTTCTCCGGATATTGGGGGAGGTGGCCGACGGCATTCCTGGGTCATCTTGAACTGCTCCGGGAGCCTTTCGAAGCGACGATCTACCTCGTTCCCCTGGCGCTCGGATTGGCCGTAGCGACAGTCGTTTTGAGCACCAACCGCCTGCTGAATCGTGTTGCTCTTCCGTTCTGCGTGCTCCTGCTGCTGTTCTACGTCGGGTTCAATATGACGGGACTTTATTTCTGGTACTTCGCGCCGTTCATCTTATTTGTGGTTCTGTACGCAGCGCATTCAATCCCGCGAACGCGAGCGGGTTACGCCGTCGCAGGCGTTTCGATTGCACTCCTGGCAGCATTGAACGGGAATTTCCTCCGTCACCCGCGCCGGGAGGCGCGTTATGCGGGCTATGTCGACGCGGGCCGATGGCTGCAGCAGAATACTCCCGCTACTGCGCGCGTTGCTGCCGTTGAAATAGGATTTCTGGGCTGGTACTCGCAGCGCTACCTGATCGACATCGTGGGCTTGACCACGCCGAAGAATGCCGTGCATGTCGCCCAGCGCGATCTCGCATCCTGGCTGCATGAAGATCGTCCGGACTACATCCTGCTGCACGACGCGTCCTGGCCGTGGGAGCAATACGCAAAACAAAGCGCAGACTACCTTCGAGAACCGGTGGAATTGAGGGGTGGAATCTACCTTGTGCGACGCAAGGACTACAAGGTACAGGCAGCCGACGTTTCGACTCCGCCTGCTCGCTGAAAAAGCCTTGCAATATCAAGAGATTCTTGAGGAACCTAAGTATCGTTCGCGTCTCTGATCTAGATACCCAGGCCGAAGTCGACGTCCTGCTCGTCACCCGAGTGTGCGTAGAAGTCGTAGGGGGTGCGGCGATTGAACTTGTAGCGCTGACGCAGCTCGCGGCCTACGAAGAGGCCAAGCGCAACGGCGCCCAGTCCGGCGGAGATCCAGCCTACGGTCTTGAGGACGGTAGAGTCCTCATCGGGATCAGCAGCGGCTTCGACGAGGACGGCAGTGTCCCCTGATTTGCGACCGAAGATGCGAGATGTGGTGCAGAACTTCATGATGGAATCATAGCTCAGGTTGGTGGTCATGGTCACATCCCCCACTCGGGGGAGGGAGTGGATCAGATGGTTCAATTTCATTTTTGACCGGATCATCGCTCGGAGCATCTGGAAGCCGGAGCGATTCCGCCAGCCTCGCCCCGTCCTGAACTGAAATCGTCAGCCTGAAGGCCCGGCCTACCAGACCTTGCAGACCTTCGCCTTGACCATCGGTTGGCCGACCTTGCATCCGAAGGCCTGTTGGAACTCTGGCAGGTTCGTGACGACACCGTTAATCCGGGCGAAACCAGGTGAATGCGGGTTGGTGAGCGCGCTGACGCGGAGGTTCTCCGGCCGGTTGTTCTCGCAGGCCCACTGGGCCATTCCGACGAAGAAGCGCTGGTCGGGGTTGAAGCCGTCGACCGGCATCAACCGCTTGTTCTCGATCTGCTTCTGCCAGGCGATGTAAGCGAGCAGCGTTCCGCCGATATCGGCCACGTCCTCGCCGCTGGTCAGTTTGGAGTTGATGTGAATGTCATCGACGATGACGTAGTTTGCATACTGGTCACGGACGCAGTTGATTCGATCTTCGAATCCCTTGGCATCGGCGGGAGTCCACCAGTCCTTCAGGTTGCCGTCGGCGTCGAACTGGCGGCCCTCGTCGTCGAAGGCGTGGGTCAGTTCGTGGCCGATGGTGGCTCCGGTGTTGCCGTAGTTGGGGGCGTCATCCAGTTTGGCGTCGTAGAGCGGCGGCTGCAGGACACCGGCGGGGAAGTTGATGTCATTCATCTGCGGATTGAAGTAGGCGTTGACGGTCGGCGGGGTCATACCCCACTCGTTGCGGTCGACAGGTTTGCCGAGCTTGTTCCACTCGCGGGCGTCCTGGAACGAAGCAGCATGGAGCACGTTGCCGAAGTAGTCTGCCGGCTGAATGGTGAGCGTCGAGTAGTCCCGCCAGGTATCCGGGTAGCCGATCTTATTGCGGATCGCGTGGAGCTTGCGGAGGGCCTCCTTCTTGGTATCCGGAGACATCCAGTCCAGCGCCTCGATCTCCATCTGCATGGCGGCTTCGATCTGTCCGGTCATCAACTGCGTCTTGGCCTTCATGTCAGTGGAGAAGGTCAGCCGCACAAACTCCTGGCCCAGCGCCTCGCCGAGCGAGCGGTCGACCTGGCGGGTGCACTGCTTCCAGCGCGGAGGCATGGCAGGGATGCCGCGCAGCGTCGTGGAGAAGAAGTCGAACTGCGCCTGCTGGAAGGCATGGGAGATAGACGGCGCAGCGGCGGTAGTGACGTGGAAGCGCAGATAGGCCTGCAGCGCAGGAAGCGGCTCGGTGGTCAGCTCAGTCTGCACCGCCTTCATGAACTCGGGCTGGGCGACGTTGAGTGAGGCCAGCGTCGCACTGCCCGGGGGGCGCTGCGTCGAAAGATACACCGGCCACTGAATCGCAGGGGTAAGAGCCTGGAGATCGGCGACGGACATCTTGTGATATGTCTTGTGCGGATCACGACGCTCGACGCGCGTCAGAGACGCGTTCGCCAGCGCGGTCTCGATCTTGAGGATCGCCGCCGCGTCCGTCTTAGCCTGGTTCTCCGGCTCTCCAATCATGGTCAGAAGCTTGACGATATAGGCGGCATACTGTTCGCGGATCGTCACGCTCTTGGCGTCGGTCTTGACGTAGTAATCGCGGTCAGGAAGTCCAAGGCCACCGGCCTCGACCACGGCAATGATGGTATTGGAGTCCACAGCGTCCTGATCGGTGCCGGAGTTGAAAAAATACGCTCCGGGAATCTCATGGTGGATCCCGGCGATCGCCGCGATCAGCGCGGGCCGGGTCTTGAGGGCGGCAACCCGCGCCAGCGCAGGCTTAAGCGGATCTATGCCGCGCCGGTCGATGGCGGCGGTATCCATGCAGGCGCTGAAGTAGTCGCCAATCTTCTGCTGCGTGGGTGTCCGGTCTTTCGCTTTCGCCGCGGCCTCAAGGATGCCCCACAGGAACTGCTGGTTATCGTTGGTCAGCTTCGCGTAGACGCTCCAGGCCGCCTGGTCGGAGGGGATGGGATTGTTCTTCTTCCATCCACCGCAGGAGAACTGGTAGAAGTCGGTGCAGGGATCGGTCGAGCGGTCCAGGCTGGAGAGATCCAGCGAAGGCGAATAAGGCATCGCTTCGAGAGGCTTTTGAACGGGCACCTGGGCGGCCGCAAAGGTCGCTGCGGCAAAGAGCGTTGCGGCTGCAAAGGCGGTAAGGCTGGCGCGCACAGGAATATCCTCGAGAGCTGGAGTCGGTGATCGGCGGTGTCTGGAGATTCTACGTCCTCGCGCCAGAAATCGTTCCCGGGCTTTCGCGCAGGCTCAGTCGTGCGGACCTGGGAGAAAGAACCCTACTCTCCCGGCTCTTCACTCGCCTGCTTGGCCGCCAACTGCTCCATCTGGCGCCGCCAGTCCAGGTCCTCCACGAACCCGCGGCTGGACCGCCACTCCTCCTGCACCTTCACGAACAGCTCCAGAAACACTCGCGTTCCGAGCAGGCCTTCAATATCCTTGCGAGCCGCGGTGCCGATCTTCTTCAGCATCTCGCCCTGCTTGCCGATCAGGATGGCCTTCTGGCCCGTCCGCTCGCAATAGATCGCTGCGGCAATCTTGGTCAGCGGCAGCTTGCCGTCCTTGAGCTTCTTCAGCGAAGCAGGCTCTTCGAACCGCTCGATCACCACTGCCGTCGCGTAAGGAACCTCTTCGCCGGTCAGCATCAGGATCTTCTCGCGAATCAGCTCCGCCACCAGAAAGCGCTCCGGCTGGTCGGTCAACTGGTGCTTGGGGAAGTAACGCTGCCCCTCTTTCAAGACTCCTACGACCTTGTCCAGCAGCAGCTCCAGCCCTTCCTTCTTCCGGGCCGAGATCGGAATCACATCCGCGAACGGATGCAGGCTGCCCCAATGCGCCATCAGCGGCAGCAGCTCTTCCTTGCGCACCGCATCCATCTTGTTCAGCACCAGGATGACCGGACAATCCAGCTTCTGGATCAGCGACAGGACGAAGTCATCCTCCGCCGCACTCAAAGCCATCCGACCGGTAGCCTTCGGGCCCGTTTTGGCCCCAGCCTCTGCCGGAGACTTCGCAACCGCCTCGACCTTCGGCAGACGATGTGTCACGTCGACGATAAACAGGACGGCATCGCGGCTCTCGAGCGCGTCATGCACCTCCTGCATCATCCTCCGGTCGAGCTGCGTATCCGGCTTATGCACTCCCGGCGTATCCACGAGAATGACCTGCGCCGGTGGATGACCCGGCTCGCCCTTCGCCTTCTTCTTCAGCGGAACTTCGAGCACCCCGTGGATGCGGGTTCGTGTCGTCTGCGGCTTATGCGTTACGATCGCCAGCTTCTGCCCCAGCAGGGCATTCAGCAGCGTGGACTTGCCGGCGTTGGGCCGGCCAATAATTGAGACAAAACCTGAGCGAAAAGCCATCCTTCCATTATGCGCCGTCCCACGCGCCCGGATGGACTTCCATCCCATCCAAATCAGCGTAGGCGCTTGCAACTGAGAACGGAAAGCTACTTCGCGGCAGCCGCCGGAGCTTCCATCTCCTTCAGGTACTCCTTGCTGAAGGAACCCTTTTCCTTCGCTACACCCAACAGCGTCGGGTAAAACTGCACGAACGTCGTATCCACTGCCGCATGCTGCTCATGGCAGGCATAGCAGGTCGCCGCCTTCGGAATCATCAACGCACTACCCTTGGGGTTACGGCTCGCTTCGTCGAAGTTGTAAAAAGCCCAGCCACCATGCGCCGAGTCCTTCACATGCAGTTCGGTCCCCGTTACCTCTACCGCCTGGGTCTGACCGCGCGTATTGATCGAGTGGTTCCCCTCCGCGCCGCGGTTCTCCAGCATAAACATTGTCCCGTCCGGCCACGTCCCGGTCTTCACGAACACCTTGTAAGCCGAGGGATTGACGAACACGTTATTGAAGACGGAATGCTTCGCAGCCGCCGCATTCGGCGTATAGCTCATATCCAGCCCGGAGGTCAGAAATACCCATTCCCGGTAGTCCTCGGGAAACTTCAACTGCCCCTCTGCTGTGTAGGCCGGACCATCGGCCGCCTCCGGCGGCGCAGCGGGTCCCTTCTTCACTGCAGGTTGAGCACCAATCAGCACGAACGACAATACCGTCAACCAACGAATCAAGACGTCACCTCTGGGGAAAATGTTGGGGAGTTGCACTCATTCTCGCAGACATATCCCTGTCCGCGAAATCGATTCTTCGCACAGCTTCTGTTGATTTGGAGACGAGGCAGCGCGACCGGAATCTCGCTCTGCTTCCACCTGTGATTACGCAGCAGGTCGAAAGAAGTTCCATGAAGATGTGAATAGAGATGCTGGTGAGGTCTGCGTTGAAACGACCCGAATCGCAACGAATGCCTGAGAGCACAAAAGACGACGTGTTCCTTCCGGCACCCAAAGAACACAAGACCGTCACCGCATCGCCACCTGCATCCGGACGCCATCTCGCGGATAATAGCGTTAGGCTGCATGGAATCTTTCTTCGTACGTTTCAAGAACCCGCTGATCCTCATCGCCATCCTGCTGGCGCAGGCCGTCGGCCTCGCCATCCAGGTGCGCCGGCCCGTCGAGCCGGGTGCATTCAGCTCGAAGACCGTCTCCACCAGCACCGACCCTCACAGCGTCTCGCTCGTCCGCTACTGGGCTAGTTCCGTCGTCACCCCGTTCGAGCGTTTCTTCCTCACCATCGGCCACAACGTGCGCTTCGGCTGGTCGAATTACATCGACCTCCGCCACACCCGCCAGCAGAACGCCGCCCTCCAGCAACAAATTGCTGATATGCGTCTCCAGCAGGCCGCCATCGCCCAGGACGCACTCCAGGGCCTCCGCCTCCAGGCGCTGCTCAACTTCCAGCAACATTATGTCGCCCGCACGGTCGCCGCCCAGGTCATCGGGACCAGCGGCTCCGACCTCTCCCGCATGGTCTATATAGATAAGGGCAAAGAAGATGGCCTCAAGCCCGATCAGGCCGTCATCACCCCGGACGGCATCGTAGGCAAGCTCCGCGACGTCTTCCCCCACACCTCCCAGGTCCTGCTGATCGACGACCAGACCTCCGGCGCCGGCGTCCTGCTCAGCAGCACCCGCATCCGCGGCATCCTGCGTGGCACCTCCACCGGCCGTATCATCATCAACAACCTCACCACCGACTCCCGCATCAAGTCCGGCGAGACCGTCCTTACCTCCGGCGGCGACCAGGTCTATCCCCGCGGCCTTCCGGTCGGCACTATCGAGACCATCGCGCCCGACCCCGACCACCAGCCCTACACCATGATCCGCGTCCGCCCCGCCGCCAACCTCTCCCAGCTCGAAGAGGTGCTCATCATCACCGGCACCCGGCCCGACCTGCCCCTTACCGCCAAGCAGGATCTGGCTGTAGGAGCCGCGACCGCAGAAGAGCAGGCCAAAGCCGCCGCCGCCCACGCCGCCGAACTCAAAGCCATCGAAGACGCCAAGTCCGCCGCGCAGATCGTAGCCGACCGCCTCCCCAGCCTTCACGATTCGAACAATCCCGATGCCACCGCCGACCCAAAGAATTCCAAACCGGATGTGGGCCCGTCCGCAGTCGGCGGCAGGGTACCCCGGCCCCTCCCGACCCTTCACCCGGACCGCTACACCTCCGGCTCGACCCCGTCAGCCGCCGACCTCACTCCCGGTGCACCCAACCCTGGCCCCTCGGCAGTCCCTCGGACGACTACTCCCTCAACCGGAGATTCATCCGAACCCGCCTCCACGCCCAAGCCACCCGCGAGAAAGTCTCAGACCCCTCCCGCCACCCCGGAACCCAACCCAAACAACTAAAGCGCTCACAACTACCAACTCACAACTGTCCTATGCCGATCCACAGCTACACCTCCCGCCGCGAACTCGAAGAGCACAGCTTTCACCCCGCTGTGACGCTGCTCGTGCCCGTTGCCGCGATTGTCCTCCAGGCTTTGCTGCCTCGGCCCTTCCCACGTTTTGCCATCTTCGATCTTCCGCTCCTGATCACCATCTTCTTCGCCGTCTCCCGCCGTTCGCCCATCGCGGGAGCGCTCACCGGGGCCGCCATCGGCCTGCTTCAGGACGCCCTCACCGCCCAGCCCATCGGAATCAACGGCATCGCCAAGACCGTCATTGGCTACACTGCCGCCAGCATCGGCCTTCAGATCGACGTGGAAAACATCACCACCCGCGTCCTGATCAACTTCGGCTTCTCCCTCCTCAACAGCCTGTTGCTCTTCCTGATCAATCGCCGCCTCATCGGCCTGTCCGACTTTCACCTCTCCTGGACCCACGAACTGATCCGCGCCGCCGCGAACACGCTCCTCGCAATTCCCGTCTTCCTCTTCCTCGACCGCGCCAAGCGAACCGAATAAAGAGTTTGTGGAGAGGAGCCCGGTTCTCAAGTGGGTTCGTCCAAGTCAATAAGTCGAAATCGAAAAGCAACAAATCGAAGAAAAAACCCGAATACAACTACACTAGGCCTCAGCATGGATCTCGCTCCAAACAACGAATCCGGTAGCACCGGCCCCCTGAACCGCGAGGAGAAACTCTCTCCCGCCAAGCTCACCCTCGCCCAGTACATCGTCGCGCTGATCCTAGTGGTCCTGGTCGCCGGACTCTGGCGCCTGCAGATCGTAGGAGCCGACGGATACCGCGTCCTGGCCGAAGCCAACCGCATCCGCAAAGTCCCGGTGCTCGCCCCGCGCGGCCGCCTGTTCGATCGCGACGGCCGCCTGCTGGTCGATAACTACCCGTCCGTCACCTGTTACCTGCTGCGCGAGCAGATCAAAGACCTCGGCACCGATCTGCCCTACATCGCCCAGGGACTTCACATCTCGGTGGACCAGATCAACGCCACCCTCAAGCGCTTTCAGACCGCCCCCAAGTACCAGCCCATCCCCATCAAGCAGGACATCACGCCCGATGAGCAGGCCTTCATCGAGGCGCACCGCAACGAACTCCCCGAGCTCGAAACCCTGGACGAGCAGCGCCGTCTCTACCCCCGCGACGGCTTTGCCGCCCACATGATCGGCTACGTCGGCGAAGTCTCCGAGCAGATGCTCAACAACGATTCGCGCTACTCCTTCTATCAGCCTGGCGACGTCGTCGGCCGCTCCGGCGTCGAGCAGACCTACGACGCGCTGCTCCGCGGCACCGACGGATCGCGCGACGTGATCGTCAACTCCCACGGCAAGGAGGTCGGCCACCTCGGTCAGACTCTCGCCATCCCCGGTCAGGACCTCAGGCTCACCATCGACCTCGACGTCCAGATGGCCGCCGAGAAGGCTCTCGAAGGCAAAACCGGCGCCATTGTCGCCATGGATCCCCATACGGGCGAGATCTTGGCGCTCGCCTCCCGCCCCACTTTCGATCCCAACCAGTTCTCCGTCCGACTGACCCGCAGCTACTGGAACGAAATCCTCTCCAACCCGGACCACCCGCTACTCAACAAGGCGATCCAGGCCCAGCTAGCTCCCGGAAGCACCTTCAAAATCATCATGTCCGTCGCGGGGCTACAGGAGGGCATCGCCCAGACCATGCACGTGCCGTGCAATCACGGTGGCACCTTTTACGGGCATTACTTTGCCTGCGACAGAAATCACGGCATGGTCGACATCAATAGTGCGATCCCGTACTCCTGCGACACCTTCTACTACACCTTGGCAAGCCGTCTCGGGATTGACACCATCGCCCGATATGCAACTTCACTTGGTTTCTCTCAGAAGACCGGCGTCGATCTCCCCGACGAGGTTGCCGGGACCATGCCCTCCACGGCCTGGAAGCTCAAGACGCAGCACGAGAAGTGGTACGCGGGTGAAGTCATCTCGGTTGGCATCGGACAGGGTGCCATCACGGCCACTCCGTTGCAACTCGCACGCGCCGTCGGAGGTATTGCCTCGGGAGGAGTGCTACGCCGCCCCCACATCGTCTTTCCGAATGAAGTTCCAGCCGATGTGCTTCAGGCTGTCCACGAGTCCTTTCCCGGCTCCGGCGAGAAGACCATCCCTCTCTCGCCTGAAAACTGGCAGATCATCACGGATGCTATGGCCAATGCCACCAACCCGGCAGCCGGTGGAACAGCCTCCATCGCCCATATGGAGGGGATCGACTTTGCCGGCAAGACGGGCACCGCCCAGGTGATGAGCCACGACGCTCTCGCTCGCTCCGGCAAAGGCCACAAGACCGTACCTAACGCCTGGTTCGTCGGCATGGCTCCCCGTCGCAACCCCGACATAGTAGTCGCCGTTCTGTGGGAGAACGGTGACTGGGGCAAGTATTCCGCTTTGATCGGAGCCCAGGTCGTCGATACCTTCGTGGAAAAGCAGCGGAAGCGGCAGAACAACATCCGTATCGCCGAGGCTCCCAAGCCGACCGCCCTCCCCGGCACTCAGCCTTCCGATCCGGCACAAGCTCCGACGCAGACTCCCACTCAACCCGGAACCCCGATCAGCGCCCTCCCGGCAAATCAGCCAGCGATGCCGCGCAGGTCTCCAGCCACTCCCGCCGGCCCCCGCCCGGCCTCGGACTAAGTCGCCATGTTCCGATTCTCCCGCTACCGCGACTTCGACTGGGTGCTGCTCGGCTTCGTCCTGCTGCTCTCGCTTCTTTCGGTGCTGGAGATCAAGTCTGCGACTCTCCATACCAAGTTCCACGGCTTCGAGCAGAAGCAGATCATCTTCTTGCTCACCGGCCTCGTCCTGATGTTTCTGATGTCCCTGATCGACTACCATCGGCTGGTCGATATCGCCCCTTACGCCTATGGAATCAGCATCGTGGCCCTGATCGCCGTCAAGCTGGTCGGCAGCAAAGTTCTAGGCGCACGCCGCTGGATCAACCTTGGCGGCGGAGTCCACTTCCAGCCATCAGAGTGGGTAAAGCTGGTCCTGATCCTGGCTATCGCCCGCTACTTCTGGAGACTCGCCGGCAAGGAACTGACCTGGCCGGACATCGGCAAAGCCTTCGCCCTGGTCGGCGTCCCTATGGCGCTGGTCCTGATCCAGCCCGACCTCGGCACCACCCTAACCTACCTGCCGATTCTCATCATGGGCCTGTTTCTCGGCGGCCTCCGCATCAAGCAGACCGCGATCATCTTGCTGGTTCTCGTGATGGTGGGCGGAATCGCGTGGAAGAGCGGCAAGCGCCTCAAGCCCTACCAACAGGCCCGCATCAATGCTTTTCTCGATCCAGATACCGACCCCAAAGGCTCCGGCTACCAGATCCGCCAGTCGCTGATCGCCGTCGGTTCCGGTGGAATCTGGGGTAAGGGAACCAACCAGGGCACCCAGACCCAGGGCGATTTTCTCCCCATCCCCTACACCGATTTCATCTTCGCCGCCTTCTGCGAGGAGCACGGCTTCGTCGGTGCCGTCGGAGTGCTGCTGTTATACTTGCTTATATTGATGCGTTTGATTCAGAACGCTCAAACAGCCTCCGACCTGCCTGGAGCCTTCATCATTATGGGCGTCGTGGCCGTCATCGTCTTTCAGATCGCGGTTAACGTAGGGATGGTTCTTGGGTTGATGCCGGTGACGGGGATTCCCCTTCCGCTCCTAAGTTACGGCGGATCATCGGTTCTCTTCACTTTCCTCGCGCTCGGAATTGTCATGAACATCCGTATGCGCCGGTTCGTGAACTAGGCTGGTGAATTAACATTTTTGCAACATACAAGGACCCGGTTGTCCTGCTGTAGCAGATTTGGTGCATACTTGTAGCAACTGATCGGTCAGATACCGTTCAGGCTTGAATACCCGCTCCCGTTTGGCGCACGGCGCCGGCAGCGGAACAAAGACTTTTTAGAAGAAAAGGCCGGCCAGGCAGAGACATCGATCCGTTGGCCGGACAGGTTTCAGGGAAATATGATTGCATCCGGATGGCAAACGGCCCCGCCTCAAGAGTATGAGGTTGTTCTGGCCACAAAGTCCGCTGCTCTGCAATCGCTCGAAGCACCCCCGCGTGTCCCCGTTCTCCCAGGTTTCGCCCCGTACCGCTCCTCTCAGAGTGTGTCCAGGTCAAAGATCGCCCAGTCCCGCCTCGCGGATGCTGGAACCGGAGTACTCCACGCGGCTTCCGCTTCAGAGTTCGTATCCCCGGCACTGTCCGCACCCACGGTGAGCCCCTATCGATCCATTAGCACCATCAATTAGTCGATAGCGCGCTCTCCCGATTCGTCTCTGTCTCGTCTGCCGTCCGGCACACCCTCCAACCAGGGTCCGGGCAGAAAGAGTACAGAGCAATGTCGAAAGAAATATATATCTCCAGTACGCCGCACGAGACGCGGCTCGCCATCGTCGAAAACGACGCCCTCACCGAGATTTACTACGAGCGGGAGAACGAATACACCCTCGCCGGCTCCATCTACAACGGTAAAGTCACCCGCGTTCTCCCCGGAATGCAGTCCTCCTTCGTGGACATCGGCCTGGAGCGCGACGCCTTCCTTTACATCACCGACTTTATGGAAGAAGCCGGCGACTCCGCCGACTTCGACACCACCGGCAATGGCGAAGGCCGCGCCCCTCGCACGGGAAACCGCGAACGCGGCGACCGGAACGGCAACCGCGACCAGGCCGCTCTCCCCGCACCCGAAGCTGCTGTAGCCAGCGCACCCGAAGAGGCAGGTGCCCGCCTGGAACGGGGCAACGACCGCGGCGGCGACCGCAATGGACGCGGTGGCCGAGGCCGTCGTGACCGCAATCGCAGCGGTAACCGCGATCGCGGACCTCGCCCTGATCGTCAGAGTTCAGATCGTCAGGGTTCCGACAGCTCCGACCGTCCCGACTCCGTCCCGGCTCCGGCCTCGACTGAAGCTACCTTCGAGACCGCCGACGTAGACTTCAGCCGTCCGGCTCCCGCATTCCCCGAGGCAGACGGTCTCCCCGACCGCCTCGACTCCGATCTCGGCGAAGGCGCACCCGGTGCCGATGGCAGCCGCCGCTGGCGTGGCCGTCGTGGCCGCCGCCGTGGCCGTGGCACAGGCCAGATCGAAGCCGTTCCCTCCGTGGGAGGCCCTCTGAGCGAGGACGCCCCGGAAGCGACTCAGGATCTCGCCCCACGCGACTACGATTCCGATTTCAAGTCCTATGACCTGCAGGCGAGCGCCGCCCCGGAAGCCCCAACGGCACCGGTTGCCCCTCGCAATACCGCTCCCATCGCCTCCGCCTACGGCGACCCTGCCTCGCAGCCGAACGAAACCCGTCCCGAACAGTCGCGTCGCGACCGTGGTGGCCGTGGTGAACGCGGAGGCCGCAATCGTGGTGGCCGCGACCGGGATCGTGAACCCCGCTCCGAAACCCGCGCTGCGAACCCCGACGACCGCGCTCCCCGCACCGATGACCGTGCCCCCCGTACGGACGACCGTGGCCCCCGCGCTCCTCGCGGATTCGCCCCCAAGGTAGCTCACTACGGCGTGGAAAACACCGCGCCCTACGGCGAGACCCCCTACGGCCAGGCTCCCGATGCACCCGCAGGCGAGCCCATCATTCTGCCCGGCGAGTCCCTCTCCAAGTACCGCAAGGGCGGGGAAGAGACTCCGGCGGCCAAGCCCGCCTTCACCCCCGACACCATCATCATCCCCGCAGCCTCCAGCTTCGTCGTCTCGTCGGACTGGGATGGCGGCTCGATCCTGCCGGGCGAGACCCTCTCCCGCCATCGCAAGCCCGAAACCAAACAGGAGCCGCGCAGATCAGAGCCCAGCGCTGAGCACCGTGTTGACACCCGCAACGACCTCCGCAACGCAGCACGCGAACCTGAACAGGCCCAGCCCATTCAGGTCGAACCTGCCAAGCCAGTAGAGGTTGCTCCGGCAGAGTACGAGCCCACTGAGGCCTCCGCCTCCTACCGGATCGACCCGGTCGCCCAAAGCGAGTTCCGTCAGAGCGCCCCGGTCATCGAAGAGGAAGCAATCGAGCCTGTAGTAGCCGAAGCCGCTGAGACCAGCCCCGTCCACACCATCACCCCCGTCCCAACCGAGCCCGTAGCTGAACTGCCCAAGACCGAAGAGGTCTGGGGCTGGCAGCAGCACGCGACTCCAGCAGCCGAGACGGCCATCGCCCCGGACGTTACCACCCTCCACGCCACCGGCGAGATGACCTCCACTGCCCCGGCCATCGAGCCGCAGGCCGTGATTGCCCCTATCGAAGAACCGGCTCCGGCCGACCCCATCCACCACGAGACCGCCGTCCTCGCTCCTGAAGTCGGAACAGCCGAGGCAGCCGAGCCGGTCACTCCCGTGCCGTTCGAGACCGCTCCCGTCGAAGAGTTTGAAGAACTCGAAGAAGAGGAGAGCATCGACACGCTCAACGCCAGCTCTATCGAAGAGATGGACGACTTCGACGAAGAGGAGACGCTCGAAGGTGCCGCCGACCTCGGCACCATGATCCGCGAGATGTCCATCGACCAGATCACCCGCCCCGTCGACGCCGAAGCAGATGCCCAGGCCGATCTCGACTCCGACGAGGACGACTACGAAGACTTCGAGGAAGAGCACTCTGTTGATGACCACATTGCCGGAGACTCTGAAGATACCGAAGATTCGGATGCCGACTCTGATTCTGACTCCGACGCAGAGAATGATTCCGAGGCTTCCTTCAACGCCGACTCCGAGTCCAGCCGCTTCGCTGCAACTCCCTCCACAGACCGTCCCGCCTCGACCGACGCCGCCGCGTCACCCAACCGCGACAGCAACCGCCGTCGTGAGGGTGGACGTCGCGATGGCCGCAGAGATGGACGCCGCGATGGTGGCCGTGACCGCGACCGCAGCCGCAACACCGGCGGTGCCGGCGATCGCGAACGCAGCGGCCGCAGCCGTCAGTCCATGCAGTCCACCAACCTGCCTGCCATCAGCGATCTGCTGAAGCCCGGCCAGGAAGTCCTCGTCCAGATCGCCAAGGAGCCCATCGCCAAGAAGGGTGCGCGTATCACCTCGCACATCGCCCTTCCCGGCCGCTTCCTGGTCTTCATGCCGACCGTCAACCACACCGGTGTCTCGCGCAAGATCGAGTCCGACGGCGAACGCCGCCGGCTTAAGGAGATTCTGCTCTCCGAGAAGGGCGAAGCCTCCGGCGGCTTCATCGTCCGTACCGCCGCCGCAGGAGCCAGTGAAGAAGAGCTTCGCTCCGACCTCCGCTTCCTGCTCAACCTCTGGGCCGACATCAAGACGCGCTCCGAGTCGTCGAAGTCGCCCGCGCTGATCTATCACGACCTCAATCTCGTCGAGCGCATCCTGCGCGACCAGGTTACGGACAACTTCTCCGCCATCTGGGTCGATACTGAAAGCGACTACGAGCGCATCCTGCGCTTCCTGCAGCGCTTCCAGCCGTCGCTGATCCGGCGCGTCAAGCTCTACTCCAAGGAGACCCCGCTTTTCGAGCAGTTCGGCATCACCGAAGAGATCAACAAGGCCCTGCGCTCCAAGGTATGGCTCAAGTCGGGCGGCTCCATCGTCATTAACCAGACGGAAGCGCTCGTCGCGATCGATATCAACACCGGTAAGTTCGTCGGTAAGACCGCCCGCCTGGAAGACACTATCGTCAAGACCAACCTCGATGCCATCCCCGAGATCGTTCGCCAGATCCGTCTGCGCGACCTCGGCGGCATCATCATCATCGACTTCATCGACATGGACGAGCGCAAGAACCGCAATCGCGTCATGGCCGCCCTTGAAGAAGAGTTGAAGTCGGACCGTGCGCCATCCAAGGTTCTGCAGTTCAACGACTTTGGCCTGGTCGCGATCACCCGCAAGCGCGTCAAGCAGTCCCTGGAGCGCACGCTGTCTACCACCTGCAACGTCTGCGTCGGCACCGGTATGGTCAAGTCCCCCATCACCGTCTGCAACGACATCTACATCGAGATGCGCAAGATGCACAAGCATCTCGACCGCGGCGACGTGATGCTGCGCGTCCACCCCGAGGTCGTCAAGTCGCTCAAATCTCCCACCTCGAAGTGGCTGCAGGAGATGGAAGAGATGTGCGGCAGAACCATCCTGGTCAAGTCCGATCCTGCCCTGCACCCGGAGCAGTTCGACATCCACTAGGCTGTACGTCTGCGTACGTGGACACTGTACCAAATGGGGCATTCTGCAATCGCAGGATGCCCTTTCTCTTGATGCTGCAAAGATGTCATCCAATTCCACTCTTCCTGCGTCATACCACTAAGCCGCTGAGCGAGCTGGAGCAAGAGACATCTTCGGCACAACAAGAAGACAAATGCCGGGTTCAGACAAAAAGAGCACCGGTTGCTGTAACAATAGGTTATGAATCAAGGGAGCTACCAAACGATGCACACTACACCTCGCACGATCCATACCGGCACGCAGTCGCCCCGCCGGTCTCGCGCAGCCTGGATGGCCCGCACCGCGGCCTTCACAGTCCTGACTGCTGCCACCGCCATCTGCCTGCAGGCCCAGTCGATCATCGAGACAAAAGCCGAGCCCAGCGCACAGAGCCAGCCCTCGCTTCAGACCGCTGCACCTCGGCCTGCGCTGGACTTCTATGCCGCCATGACCGCCCCGATGGACTTGTCCGTTCTCTCCGGCGAGTCCGCGACCAGCTCCTCTTCTTCCTCGGCCTCGACGGATCCTGCAATCGATTCAGAGCGTCTCAATCTGTCCTCTGAGTCCAACCAGCCCCCACCCCGGCGTCGCTACGGTCGTCCGCGCTACAACGACAATTCCCACAACGCTGACGGCTCCAAAAAACTGACCTTCGAGTTGGGTGGCGGATTTACGGTACCCGTCGGCGGAACTCACGACTACTCCAAGCTCAACTACAAGTTTCAGGTTGGAGCCGGTCGTAACTTCAATAAGACCTTCGGAGTCCTGGCGCAGTTCGACTGGGATAACTTCGGCATCCAGACCAATACGTTGAATACCCTGCTGCCAATCTACCAAAGCCTCTGCGGGTCGAACTGCACCGGCAATCCCATCAGCCAGATCGGCGGCAACACGCACATCTGGTCCTTCTCGATCAACCCCATCATCAACATCCTTCAGTCGGAGTCGACTGGCGTCTATGTGGTTGGCGGTGTCGGATTTTACCACAAGGCCACGAATATCACGACTCCATCGGTTGGTACCTACTGCGACTACTACTACGGTTGCTACCAGTATCCCGCCAACGCCAGTATCGACAAGTACAACAGCAACGCGCCCGGCTTCAGCGGGGGGCTTGGCTTTACCTACCGCGGCTCGCGCTTCTCCGGCGTGAAGTTCTTCACTGAAGCTCGTTACGTCTACATCGCTAACAGCGAGCGTCCCTACTACGACGGTACCAAGGGCACACAACTCAGCCCCACCTACTTCAACGTGTTCCCGCAGAACAGCGCCAAGACCAGCTACATTCCTGTTACCTTCGGCGTACGCTTCTAACCGGCTCGTTGCTGTCTTCCAATAGAAATGCCCGGCACGCGCCGGGCATTTCTATTGACGCGAAAAAACTCTAAAGCCAGCCTGGAATTTTGAAGGCGAAGACCGCGAGGCTATACCCCGCAGCAGCACCCGCCAGTGTGACAACACTCATCAGCATCTGGTGCGCAATTCCACGCTGCTGCGCCTCCTGCGTGTTGAACCAAAGCACTCCCATCAGGACGATCGCAAGTAGTGCGGCAGCCATCAGGGGATGGTTTGTCTGTGCAATCGCGCAGGTTACAAATGCTCCTGCGGTAACGCATGGCAGCCAGATCAGCGTCTGCACCCGTTTGTAACCTGCGGTGATCTTGAAGTCCCGGCTCACAAACTTCGGAGAGGCCGAGGTGAGGGCAAACGTAGCCGCGAGCGAGCAGAGCACCGTCAGGACGTAGCCCAGAATCAGTGCAACCGCGATCAGTGTTCCTGTAATCATCGTTCAGCTTCCAGACCGTCCGTAGGCGAGATCAGTGTCGCATCGCCCCTTCGATCTCGGACGACTCATGCGGCAACTTAGCGATCAAGTCTATCAGCTGACCGTCCTGATCGGCATAGTAGGTATCTTCAATGCGTACTCCGATCTGCTCCTCCGGAATATAGATACCCGGCTCGATCGTGAATACCATCCCCTTGTCCAGAGGCTTGGTGTAGTCCATCGGATCGTGGACGTCGATGCCTACCGAGTGCCCCAGTCCATGCAGAAAATACTTGCCCAGCGGCTGACCGTGCAGGTCCTTGCCATGCGTGTTGATGTAGTCGAACGCCACCTTGTCGAGCGTGTCCGTAACCTCCGGACCGCGCTCGCTCACATTGCCAAGCTTCATCTTGCCTGCGACAAACGCCGCTGCCGCGGCACGTTGCGCGCCCAGCACGATGTCGTAGATCTCCTTCTGCCGCGCCGTAAACTTACCCCCCACCGGCATGGTCCGGGTGATGTCACTGGCGTACATGCTGTACTCGCCCGCTGCATCGATCACCACGACCTCGCCGGCCTTCATCATCGCCTCGTTGGACGAGTAGTGCAGCGTCGTCGAATTCACTCCGGCCCCGACGATCGGTGCATAGCTGGGCCGCTCACAGCCCTCCGCCATCATCGACGCGACCTCGACGCCCGCCACCGTTCGCTCCCGAACCCCCGGCTTGATCGCCTTCATCCCCGCGCGCTGCGACACCATCGAAGCCTCGGCCGCCTTGCGCAGCAGCTCGATCTCCGCCGGAGACTTCACCGTCCGCAGCGCCATCGTCAGCGTCCGCACATCGCTGACTCCGGTGCTGTTCACCACCGTCCCCAGGGACGAGGCCACGAACTGCACGCTCGCCATCGCAGCCGGAACATCCAGTTGCGACCAGACATTTGCCGTCCGCCGCCGGTCCTCCGCGATGAACTTCGTCAACACCTCCGGCATCGCCGTCATCGGCATCACCACGTCGAAGCCCGTCGCTGCAGCCGCTCCCGGAGTCGCCGCATCTATCTTCACGCCGGTGTACTTCTCCAGCACCAGGTTCCGCGACGGCAGGAACAGAAATTCTTTGTAGCCATGCGCCGGGACCACATCTCCCAGACGCGTCGTCGTCTCCGGTCCCGGCCCGATGACTACGAGCGCCGCACCTGGCTCTGTCCAGCCTGTCAGATAGTAGAAGTCCGAGTCCTGCCGGTAGGGCATGAAATCCAGTAGCGGTTCCGTCGCCGAGAACACAATCGCAACGCCACCCTTCAACCCATCCGCCAGTGCCACGCGGCGCGTCCGGTACTCCGCCTTCGGGACTGAATCCAGCGCAAAAGCCGTCCCACCTGCTAGCAGCACGATCGCCGCCAGCATCCACCGCATACCAGATTGAAACATCAGGAAAACCTCGTTAATCGAATCAGCGTCTAGTCGCTCAAGCCAAGAATCGTTACGTATAAAAGAGCCACGCTCAGGAAGGTTGTCGTTATACCCATCCACCGCGCTCGACCCTGCGCAAATCCCAGCAGAACCAACCCCACCACCCCGGCGAGCAACGCTACCGGCATACTCCAGGCTGCGCCCAACGGAACCCACTGCCCCTTCGTGCTCCAGGGAAGCTCCAGTGCAAAGAAGAAGACCGGCGTCGGAATCGCGGCGATCAAAGCCAGCACCAGCCCCGCGATCGACAGCCGATACCTCCAGCCCGTCACCAGCACCTCTGTCTTGCGGCGCGTCAGGAAAAACCACGTCACCACAAACGGTACCGATGCCAGCACCACACTCACTGTCAGGTAAAGCCGGTCGCGCCATGCCATGTCAGATCCCCACCGGATACGGCTTTTCGTGCAACTCCTGTGAATTATTGCCGTGGCGTTCAAACCGCCCCTGCAGCAGGCTCAGCAGCCCTGTGTACCAGTAGCCCAGCACGAACAGGCAAAGGAACGGCACCGTAAAGAAGTTGCTCGTCGTAAGTGCATAGTAGACCGTCCAGGCGAAGTAGCACCCGATCAGCAGCTCGATCCATGGAATAATTCCCAGCCGCTTCCTGTACTTCTGCGCCTGGCTTCGCTCGCCCTTCTTCTGCACGCTGTACTTCGGAGTTCGCGCAAACGCCGACTTGATTCCGAACAGCGCCTCCATCACGGCCTTCGTATTGGTGATCGTAAGGCCAACGCCCAGCGCCATCAGGAATGGCACATACAGAAACGTCTTCCACCACGTCTTCGGGTGCAGCTCCTTCTGGCTCACCAGGTAGAACGTCGACACCGACATCGTGCTCGCGATAAACAGCGGCAGGTCGATCAGCAGCATCTGCACATAGCCCTGCCAGCTGCGGATCACCATCGCCGGCATCAACAGCACGCTCAGGACAATCATCAGGGGGTAGCTCAGGTTCGCCGTCAGGTGATACCACGCCTCCAGCTTCGTATGCCACGGCTGGTCGCTCTTCATCACACGCGGCAGAATCTTGATACCTGTCTGGATCAACCCTTTCGCCCAGCGCGCCTGCTGCGTCTTGAAGGCCGTCATCTCGATCGGCAGCTCTGCCGGGCATTCTACGTCCTGCAGGTATTTGAACTTCCAGCCCACCATCTGCGCCCGGTAGCTCAGGTCGGTATCTTCGGTCAGCGTGTCATGCTGCCATCCGCCTGCACTGCCAATCGTCTCGCGCCGCCACATGCCGGCCGTACCGTTGAAGTTGAAGAACACTCCCGCTCGCGAACGGCCGCCGTGCTCCAGCACAAAATGCCCGTCCAGCAGGATCGCTTCAACGTTCGTCATGAAGCTGTAGTCGCGATTCAGGTGGGTCCAGCGCGTCTGCACCATGCCAATCTCCGGCTCGGCGAAGTGATGTACCACCTGCATCACCCACTGCGGCGGAGGCACAAAGTCCGCATCGAAGATCGCCACCAACTCGCCGCGAGCCACATCCAGACCTTTGTCCAGCGCTCCGGCCTTGTAGCCGTGCCGGTTGGTCCGATGGAGGTACACAATCGGCTGCGGTTCCATCCCTGGAAAACCCGCGGCGTAGCGGGCAACAATCTGGCTCGCTACCTTCACGGTCTCGTCGGTAGAATCGTCCAGCACCTGGATCTCGAAGCGGTCACGCGGATACTCCAACCGGCAGCAGGCCTCGATCAACCGGTCGATCACAAACTGCTCGTTGAAGATCGGCAACTGGATCGTCACATACGGCAGTTCGCCCTCGGCGTACCGCATGGGCGGCTCATCCCACTTCGGCGCCTTATCGCGGTTCTTGTAATACAGCCAAACCAACTGGTAGCGATGGACGCCGTAGAAGGCGAGAATCACCATCACGAAGAAGTAGGGAATCAGCAGCGCCGTATCGAACGTGTTCCACCGATACAAGTGGTCAAACGTGTGGTCGCCATAGTGCCGCTTCAGATACTGCCCCAGACCCTTGGAGGCGAGCAGCATCCCGAGCGTCGAAGGCATCGTTGGAAAGAATGAAAACAGGAAAAGACTCCGGATAGCCGTTTCGGCTTGGCCTTGATTCTACGCGAATCGGGCGGACGGCAGGAGGGGAAAACAGCTATGGCCCTCCTTATCCGCCCACCCGCGCGCGTTGCGAGTCCCTCTCGCGGGCAGCCTGTTCTCAGGCGTACCGTACGGTCAGCCGAGCAGCATTCGCCTCATACTCGTCATCGAGCCAGCTTGTCGCCGACTGCGGAAAAGTGGCGATGCCCGAATAGCCCGATGTGCCTGAGACACCTGGCATGCTGGTCAGGCTTGGCTTACTCGACAGGCTCGACAGATTTGGGACTGCGGACAGTTGGCCATGGGCTACCGTTTCGTTCGCTGTTTCGCTCACCGGCTCGCTGGCCGCGTCGGGCAGGGCAGCAGTTCCCGGCGTCGAGATCCAACGCTCAACATATCGGCTGGCATGGGCTCGGCCGCAGAAATGACGCGTCCGGCGCAGCATCTTGTCGTCCCACTTGGGCAGGACCACGAGGCTTCCCTTACGCTCGTAGACCATCACCCACTGGCTTGTGAATGATCTCTGCATATCGCACTCTTCACACTTGCATGTCTGAACCAGTGACATTGTCTTGTTTTCTCCCTCTCGATCCTGCGCGTTTTTTCGAAGCGGCGCCCCTCGGAGGGAGGGAGCCTCTGTGCTTCGATACCCCGTTTATCGGCGGGGCTTGCAAAATCTTCGCTTTCGAAAAAGAAAAGCGCTGTGCCGGATCATGGCACAGCGCTTCGTCAGATTTCGCGGAGGGGGAGCTAGTTCAGGAACATGGTCCGATACAGCGTATCCCGCTGCACTGGCTTGAAGCCCGCATCCCGGATAATCCGCCGCAGCTCCTCTTCGGTCGTATGGTTCGCGGTTCCGGCAGCCTTCACCACGTTCTCTTCGAGCATCACCGAACCGACATCGTTCCCGCCGAAGCGCAGGCCCATCTGCAGCACCTTCAGGCCCTGCGTCACCCAGCTTGACTGCACGTTCTCGATATTGTCCAGATACATGCGCGAGATCGCCAGCGTCTTCAGATACTCGACGCTCGTCGCTTCATCCCAGCCGCGTCCGCCCAGAGCCGTATTCTGCGGCTGGAAGCTCCACGGAATAAACGCCGTAAATCCGCCCGTCTCTTCCTGCAGCCGACGCACTACCTCGAAGTGGTTCACCCGATGCACCATGTTTTCGCCTACGCCGAACATCATGGTCGCGGTCGTCCGCATCCCCAGTTCATGCGCGGTCCGATGGACCGAAACCCAGTCCTCTGTGCGGCACTTCAGACGCGCGATCTTGAAGCGAACCTCGTCGTCCAGAATCTCCGCGCCGCCGCCCGGAATCGAGTCCAGCCCGGCATCGCGCAGGCGCATGATCGTATCCCGCAGCGAGATCTCGGAGTACTCCGCAATCGCCAGGATCTCGCTCGCGCTCAGGCAGTGCAGCCAGATGGAAGGGAAGCGCTCCTTGATCCCCTTGAACAGCCGCTCGAACCAGTCGATCTTCAGGTCCGGATGGATGCCACCCTGCATCAGCACCCCGGTCCCGCCCATGTCCAGCGTCTCGCGGATCTTGTCGTAGATCGTCTCGAACTCGAGGATGTACCCCTCCGCCGCCAGCTTGCCCTTCAGCGGCCGATAGAACGCGCAGAACGTGCAGTACTCCGTGCAGAAGTTGGTGTAGTTGATATTCCGGTCGATGATGTAGCTCACTACACCTTCGGGATGCAACCGCCGACGCACCGCATCGGCCTCCATGCCAATCCCGATCAGATCATCACTCGCAAAGCAATCCAGCGCCTGTTCCCGGCTAATTCCCATGGAATAATTCTACGCCGAGAGCACGCAAAACGACGCTCCGCCAGCCCTGCCGTTTGATCCTGCCCAAAAGGCCTCGCACCATCCGTTTAGCCCCACAGCGAGCGGCCCTGTCGTCTGCATTCTTCTAACGTCCCCGCACCAACAGAAAAATCACCACACCCAACATCACCACGATGACTGAAACTCCAGCTTTAACCCAAACCCCAATGGCAGCGATCTTCTCTTCCAGAGCTTCCACCCGATGCCCCAGCCCATCCACCGCCAACCGCACCGGCCTCACATCGTCTTCGACCGTTGCCACCTGGGCGCTCAACTCCTGCAACTGGCGATAAAGCCCGAGGTGCGCCTTCGTGACCTGTCCAAGATCGCCCCGGACCCCTTCGGCCATCGCCGTCAGTGCAGCTTCGTTCGCCTTCTCAGCCGCAGCCTTCGAAGAAAAATAACGGTCCGCCATCGGGAGAACCCGCGTAATGTGCGGGAGCAACTCGAACAACTGCGCTAACAATTTAGGCCACATAAACCATCCCCACTCTCAAAAAAACACGTTCAACAAAACAGCGACTATGCCCGAGCTAGCGCCTTACGCTGCCGCCACTGCACATAAACCGTCCCCGCCGTCAGCAGCAGGATCGTAGCCACGATCGCCTGCGACCACAGGCAGTAGATGCACCACTTCTCGATGACATACGCCTCCAGATAACTCAGAATCGCGGCAAAGAAGAAGCCTATCTGCGCCAGCTCCAGCACAATCCATAGCCGTCCCCACAGCGCGAATCCCGCCATCAGGCCGTATCCGATCAGCCCCAGGACTGCCACCGGAATATGCTTCCCGCCCGTCGGAGGATCGTCGAACGTCCGTGCCGGAAACACCGCGAACCGGCTATGGTTCACCGCGCCGCAGTCAAACTTCTCGGTTACCGCACAGGGTGGAGCCATACTTGGATCCTGGTAATGCACCCGCAGCGCCAACCCGCTCACCCACATCCCCGCAAACGCCAGCAACGCAATCAAATACTTCATCTCGCAATTCTAATGTGCAGTGTGCCGCTCCTGCGCCCTGGCCTCACGCCCGAATACTTTTCTGCAAGCAGCGTGAAGCTCCCGCACTAGACTTTTTTCTTTGCAGCCTTCTTCGCAGGCTTCGCGCGCACCTTCGCGGCGCCCGGCACAACCGGATCGGCGATATACCGCGCCAGTCGTTTTTTCATCACCGCGACCGCCGCGGTGCTCTTATCCACCATGCAGAAGTGCCGGCCATTCCGTGCCGCCGCCTCTCCAGCGGTCCCGCTGCCGGCAAAGAAGTCCAGCACCATCTCTCCGCGATTGCTATGGACCCGCACGATCCGCTCCAGGATTCCCAGCGGCTTCTGCGTCGCATAGCCCGTCTTCTCCTTGCCTGTCGGAGACACGATCGTGTGCCACCACACATCCGTCGGAGTCTTCCCCCGCGCCGCCTTCGCCGCTCCTACCAGCTTCGGAGCCATGTAAGGAATCCGGTCGCTGGCCTCCAGGTTGAACGTGTACTTCTTCGCGTTCTTCGTATACCAGAGCAGGTTGTCATGCTTCGCCGGCCACTTTTTCGTAGCCCGCGCGCCATAGTCATAGGCCCAGATAATCTCGTTCTGAAAACACTCTCGCCCGAAGATCTCATCCAGCATCACCTTGCAGTAGTGCACTTCGCGATAGTCGATATGCAGAAACAGGCTTCCCGTCGCCGTAAGCACCCGGTACGCCTCGACCAGCCGGGGCCGCAGAAACCCCAAAAAATCGTCAAAACTGTCGCCGTACCCCGCGCCACTTCCAGCCCCCACCACGAACTCCGTCCGATACCGCTTCCCCGCAAACCCCACGCGGTCGCCGGCATCATCGCGAATCGTCTTCATCTGGGGACGCGCCTGCTTCTTGCCCGTATTGAACGGCGGATCCACGTAGATCAGATCCACCGACCCAGCCTTCATCTCGCGCAGTATTTTGAGGTTGTCCCCTCGCACAATGCGGTTCCCACTCTGGCTCATCTTCACTCCTTGACCCTCCTAACACTAGAGCAAATTACCTGTGGGTGTAGAGGGAGGCTTGGAACTCATGGCTGTTTTCTCTCAAGAAAAACGGCACCCCTCAAGAGGCTCCGCTGCCCCGCAACAGGTACTTTGCCCTCACGTAGCCTTTGTCCCCGGCTCGCGAGAGTGTATCGTTTTCTGCGGAGCCCTTTGTTCGTCCCTGCGCTCCAAGCGCTTTGCCAAGAACGCCTTGCCGACCGACACCCTCATCTACGCCATGCTCTCCCACCGCGGCCGCGTCCGCCGCGGCAACGAGGACGCCTGCGCCGCGTCGCTCTCCGCCGGTGCCTTCGTCGTCTGCGACGGCATGGGCGGAGCAGCCGGCGGAGAGGTCGCCAGTCTCCTGGCCGCCGAGACCTTCCTCCGCCACGTTGCTAACCCGACCTCCGGCAAGACCCCGCAGGCCCGCATCCAGGCCGCCGTTCAGGCCGCCAACCACGCCATCTTTCAGAAGGCCACCCAGAACACCGAACTTTCCGGCATGGGCACCACGCTGGTCGCCCTGCTCTACGTTCCACCGAAGCCCGGCCCGGTCCTCCAACCCAAACCCTTGGCTGCCATCACCATCCAGCCCGTCCCTCCCAGTCTCTGGCTGGCCCACGTCGGCGACAGCCGCTGCTACCTCTATCGCGGACGTATGCTCACGCAACTCACCGAGGACCACTCGCTCGTCGAAGAGCAGCTTCGTGCCGGCCAGATCACCGCCGCCGAGGCCGCTGCCTCTCCCATGCGCAACCTCATCACCCGCGCCGTCGGCTCCCAGGCCACCGTCGAGGTTGATGTCCAGGCCCTCCGCCCCCAGCCTGGCGACCTCTACCTGCTCGCCTCGGACGGCCTCAACCGCGAGCTCTCCGACGCCGACATCGCCACCGTCCTGGCCGATATCCCCTCCCCGCCCACCGAGCCCTACCTCGCCGCCGCCTGCCAGTCCCTTATCACCGCCGCCAACCATAGCGGCGGTCGCGACAACATTACCGTCCTGCTGCTCGCCTTCCCTAAAGGCATCGAACGCCGCAAGCCACGCGCAACAATGCAGTAAAAGTGTCAACCTCACGCCCGCGGCCCAGGACGGAGGCAAGATCACCCGCTTCGCGAGCCTTCAACCACAAATCAACCGAGCCGGGAGCTGAGATAGCTGAGGAGAAGTAGCTTGAACTCCCGAATAATCTCCTCTTTTTCGACCGGGCTGGCGTCCACGCACAGAGGATGCATGCCCTTCAGAATCTGCACCGTGACGTTCGCCACACGGAAAGAGGTCTCTGGAGTCAATCCAGGAGCCTTTTCCCGGAAGATCGCAGCGATATGCTCCCGCAGCCGATTCCTGGTCCCCGGATCCCGCTTGTGCTCTGGCGCATTCAGCAGCGGGAGAAAGGCAGGTCTTTTGTCGATGTAATCCACGATCATGTCGACGATCCGATCCACCAACTCCTTCACAGTCATCCTCGCGGCCTCGTCGGTTACCGGCAGCCAGCGGGCCTCCATCTCGTTGACATGCTGAACCTTAAGGGCGATCGCGACAGCTTCCTTGTCAGGGAAGTACTGATATAGCGTTCCGATCGATGCCTTGGCCCTTTCAGCGATCTGGGTCATGGTCGCAGCCTCGTAGCCTACCTCACCCATGACCGACGCGGCCGCTTCAAGCAACTGGGCCAAGCGACGTTCGCCTCTGCCTTGCTGCGGAGTACGCCTTGCATTTGACATTGTTGAGGACATCCTCATATTCTAAGCGAAGATTGAATGTGAGGGAATCCTCAACTTTGCATCGCTTAGGAGAAGCAAGATGGCAGTGACAACCCTCGACCTCCGGACCGCTCTGATCCTCATCGATCTCCAGAATGGCATCGTCAGCCTGCCCACGGTGCACCCCATCGCCGAGATCCTGGGTCGTGCCCGCGCACTGGCCGACTCTTTTCGCCGCCACGGCCTGCCCGTGGTGCTCGTCAACGTGACCAGCGGAGCCCCGGGTCGAACCGAGCAGCCTCCGCGCGTGCGTGGGGAGCTTCCCGCCGGATGGGCCGATCTTGTCTCTGAAGTGAACCAGCACCCCTCCGATCACACGGTGACCAAGAGGACGTGGGGAGCACTCCGGAATACGGATCTCGAAGAGCACCTGCAGAGCCTGGGAGTAACGCAGGTCGTCCTTGCCGGCGTCTCCACCACCTCCGGAGTTGAGTCGACCGCTCGCCAGGCATACGAGGCAGGGTTCAACGTGACGCTCGCCATCGACGCCATGACCGACATGAACCTCGAAGCCCACATCAACAGCACAACGCGCATCTTCCCCAAGCTGGGCGAGACCGGCACGACACAAGAGGTTCTCGAACTCCTCGATAAAAGCCGCCTTTAGAAATAGAACCAAACTCTTTCGACGCACAGAAGGGAACTGAACATGGAATGGATGCATCTCGTCTCGTACTTCTGCGGTGGGCTTTTTCTCACCAACGCTGTTCCGCATTGTGTCAGCGGTGTCATAGGGCAACCCTTCCAGACCCCATTTGCGAAGCCGCCCGGTGAGGGACTTTCGACTTCCACTGTGAATGTCCTCTGGGGAGCGTTCAACCTCGTCGTGGCATACCTGCTCGTATGTCGCGTCGGCGCTTTCGATTTGCATGCGACGGCGCATGTTGTAGCGCTGGGCCTGGGCGCTCTCTCCCTGGCGATTATGTTGGCTCGCGCCTTCGGACGCTTCCATGGCGGCAACTCTCCTGCAGACTCTTAAACTCGTCCCACGACGCCATGATCCAGCATCCGAAATGAGGGCGATGCCAAAGAGCAATCCAAATCCGCAGTCATCGCCTCTCGCTGGAGGTTCGCTGTCCCATGCCTGGCGAGCTCTGCGCCATCGGAACTTCCAGCTCTTCTTCTTTGGTCAGGGCATCTCGGTCATCGGCAACTGGATGACACGGCTGGCGACGAGTTGGCTGGTCTACCGCCTCACCGATTCCGTATTGATGCTTGGCATCGTCAGCTTCGCGGGACAGATCGTCTCGTTCGCCCTTGGGCCATTCGCAGGAGTCTGGGTCGAGCGCCTCAATCGTCGCAAGCTGCTCGTTGCGACGCAGGCTGCTGCCGCCGTGCAGTCACTCGCCATGGCGGGGCTCACCCTGGCCCACCGCATCACGCTGGGGGAGATCATCGCGCTCACCGCACTGCAGGGCGTCATCAATGCGTTCGACATGCCCGGCCGCCAGTCCTTCCTGGTGCAGATGGTCGAAGACCGCAACGACCTCAGCAACGCGATTGCCATCAACTCCTCCCTGGCAAATGGAGCTCGTCTGATCGGCCCGGCCATCGCCGGCCTGGTCATCGGAGCCGTCGGCGAAGGCTGGTGTTTCCTCATCGATGGGGTCAGCTACTTCGCCGTCATCGCATCCCTGCTGCTGATGCGCATCCAATCCGCCGACATCCGCCGCAACAAGGCCAGTATGTTCGAACAGATGCGCGAAGGCTGGGATTATGTTCGAACTTTCCCTCCCATCCGGATCATCCTGTTGCTGTTCGCGCTGATCAGCCTGATGGGCTACTCGTACGCCGTCCTGCTCCCCGTCTTCGCTGGTCAGGTGCTGCACGGCGGCGCGACGACACTCGGGTGGCTCACCGGTGCCTCAGGGGTGGGCGCTCTCGCATCGGCACTGTCCCTGGCAATCCGTAAGTCGGTTGTCGGACTGGGCCGTATGATCCAGATTGCGGTCGCCATGCTCGGTTCGGCATTGATTCTGTTCGGCCTGTCTCACACGCTCTGGCTCTCGCTCGTCCTCATGGTCTTCGTCGGATTTGGTCTGATGCAGGGCGCGTCCGCCAGCAATACTATTATTCAATCGCTGGTGACGGAAGATAAACGCGCCCGCGTGATGAGCTACTACACGATGGCCTTCTTTGGAGCGGCGCCCTTCGGCAGTCTCTTCGCCGGTATGCTGGCACACCGCATCGGAGCGCCCCATACCGTCATAGTCACCGGAGCGTGCTGCATCGCCGGCTCCATCTGGTTCACGTTTGAACTGCCAAAGGTGAGAGCAGCCATGCGGCCCATCTATCAACAGATGGGGCTGCTACCCGGCGACCCGGAACCGGCCATGGCAGCGAGTGCAGCGGGCGGGTAACGTAACCGTCAAACGCTAGTCATCCTCGGTAGCCATCCAGGAGACTGCAAACCCGGCTCTCTCGGTGGAACGTCTGCTTCAATCCGCTCCAGACTTGCTACACTGCGGAGTCGCATCCAAACATCATGTCCCTCTCGCGAACCATCGGAGTTCTCGGCGCTGGCACCATGGGCAATGGCATCGCCCATGTCTGCGCCCGTGCCGGATTCAACGTCCTCCTCTGCGACGTCTCCCAGCCAGCGCTGGACCGCGGCCTCGCCACCATCCGCACCAATCTCTCTCGCGAAGTCGCCAAGGCCCGGCTCACCCAGCCCGAAGCCACCGCCGCTGAAGCCCGCATCACTTCCACTACATCCATCGAAGCCCTGGTCTCCTGTTCCTTCGCAATCGAAGCTGCGACCGAACGCTTCGAGATCAAGGCCCAGCTCTTCCGCGACCTCGACCGCATCCTCCCCGCCGAAGCCATCCTCGCCTCGAATACCAGCAGCATTTCCATCACCCGGCTCGCCGCCGTCACCCAACGGCCCACCCAGGTCATCGGGATGCACTTCTTCAACCCCGTGCCCGTTATGAAGCTGGTCGAGATCATCCGCGGCCTCCAGACCTCGCAGGCCACCTTCGAAACAGTCAAGGCCCTTGCGGAGCAGCTCTCCAAGATCCCCGTCGAGGTCAACGACGCCGCCGGCTTCATCTCCAACCGCGTCCTCATGCCGCTCATCAACGAAGCGATCTACGCCGTCCAGGAGGGCGTCGCCACCCCCGAGGCCATCGACACCATCTTCCGCGAGGGCATGGCCCACCCCATGGGCCCTCTCACCCTCGCGGACTTCATCGGTCTCGACGTCTGCCTCGACATCATGCGCGTCCTCGCCGACGGCCTCGGCAACCCCAAATACAACCCCTGCCCCCTCCTGGTCCGCATGGTGGACGCAGGTTGGCTGGGGCGGAAGTCCGGCCAAGGGTTCTACCCCTATCCTTCTGCCTAACCGAGACCTCGCCCGCTGGCTGGGGCGGAAGTCCGGCAAAGACTTCTGCCCCTATCCGCCTGCGTAGACACTATCGAGAGAGAACACCCCTCCGGAAGGGCACACCTGAAGGTATGCCCTTCCAGATATCCGTCGAGTCAGCCACACCTCGAAGATGTAACGCCCCGAATATGTCGATGCAGCGAATCGAACGTCCTCCACAAATGCCGGACTACCCTTACCCACTTACCAGCACCATCCCCTATCCTGTAGCATCCAAACACCAGGGAGACACCATGCCGCAAGAGCTTTACTTCGAAGATTTTTATGTAGGCCAGACCATGAACTCTGTCGGCAGCGCCAAGGTGACCGCCGAAGAGATCAAGGAATTCGGGCAGAAGTACGATCCCCAGCCCTTCCACCTCGACGAAGCCGCCGGGGAAGGTTCCTTCTTCAAGGGCCTCGCCGCCTCCGGATGGCTCACCGCTGCCATCGTCATGCGCCTCCGCGTCCAGTCCATCAAGGTTGCCGGCGGAATGATCGGTGCCGGGGTCGAAGAGATGCGCTGGACTCAGCCCGTCCGTCCCGGCGACACCATCCGCACCGAGATCGAAGTCCTCGGCGTCCGCCACTCCAACTCCCGCAAGGACTACGGCGTCGTCCGCACCCGTACCCTCGCCTTCAACCAGCGCAACGAGATCGTCCTGCGCTCCACCGTCAACTTCCTCGCGCCTGTAAAACCCAAGGCCTAAGGCGCCTGTAAACCCAAGCCTTAAGGCAAGAACGGTACCAGCCGAAGTCCCTGTCCTCCAAAAACGCCCCATTCCCACAAGGATGGGGCGTATGTTAACCAAATGCGCATGACCGTACTAGCCTCGGGCTCCAAGGGCAACAGTACCGTCATCTCCTCCGCCACCACCCGCGTGCTGGTCGACGCTGGACTCTCCTGCAAAGAGCTGCTCCGGCGCATGGCCCTGGTCGGCGAAGACCCGTCCCTGCTCAACGCTATCCTCATCACCCACGAGCACATCGACCACGTCGCCGGCCTCGCTGTCCTGGCCCGCCGTCTCCGCATTCCGGTCTTCTTCACCGAGCCCACCCACCGCGCCTGGGTCCGCATGGTCACCCCCCGCACCACCATGACCTACGCCAAGTGGCTCAATCACCTCCAGCAGGAGAAGGAAGCCCGCGCGGCCCAGACCGCAGCAGTAGAAGCAAGCGCAGCCGCCCAGGCCGAAGCCATCGCCAGCATCTCCGCCGCAGCCGCAGCCGCCTGCGAAGGTCTCCGCTCCGACGACCCCAACCCCACGCTCGAACTCCCCGTCGACCCCGACGAGGAAGCCTGTGACGCAGCCGCTCCCGCCAAGGAAAAGGCCAATCCCGCCGCTCTCCCCGCCGTCGAATACTTCCACGCCGGCACCAACTTCACCATCGGCGACCTCGACATCACTCCCTTCACCATCCCCCACGACGCGGCCGATCCCTGCGGCTTCGTCTTCCACTCCCGCACCGAATCCATCCGCATGGCTATCGCCACCGACCTCGGCTACATGCCTCCCAACGTCAAGGCCGCGCTCAAATCCATCGACGTTCTGTTGCTCGAATCCAACCACGACCTCGAGATGCTCCGTGACGGCCCGTACCCCTGGTCGGTCAAGCAGCGCGTGCTCTCCCGCGTCGGCCACCTCTCCAACGACGCCACCGCCGAGTTCCTCCAGAAGGACTACGACGGCGGGGCCACCTACATCGTCCTCGGCCACCTCTCCGAGTCCAATAACGCGCCCGAACTCGCCCGCCTCGCCGCCGAGCAAGCCCTCACCAGCCATCCGACTCTACTCGGTAACCGTGTCGTTCTGGCCCAGCAGGCCTCGCCTCTCGATCCTATCTGTTTATAAAAAAGCCCCTATCTGCCTGTAAAGAAAGCACCTGGCTGCGCCTCGCGTGGCCAGAAATGACTCGTTGCTGCGCCTTTTACACCCACCATCGTGAATCTTTCGCTCCTTCCGGGGTATCAAAAGAGGTAGAATTGAGCCTAGACGATGCGAAAATCTGCACTGGTATTTCCTGAACCCGAAACAACCCGCGACACCCGGCGCGGAGGGATCGCACCTGAATCCCGCACCTGCATCGACCCGGTCGTAGGCGACATTCTCGCCGGCTGGCGCTACGATATCTCCGGCCTCTCCCCCGCGATGGGCCGTGACTACGAACTCCATCTCACCGAGTGTTCCTCCTGCCGCCGACGCCAGCGCGTCGCCCGCACCATCGACGTCCTGCTCCTCAGCGTCAGCACTCTCTCCATTCTGGCCTTCCTGCTCGCCGCCGTCGTCATTCACCGCGTCGAGCTGGTGACGCATGGCGGAACCTTGCACATTCCGGTTCCCCTCCATCAGGCCCACATCGTAGCCATCTCGCTCGAAGCCATCGCCGTTACCGGCCTGGTCTTCTCGACGCTGCTCTGGGTTCTGGTAGCGGTAGCCACCCCGCTCCCCGGCTTCCTCGGCCAGATGGTCCAGGAACGCATCCCGCCCCACCTCCTCACCGACCTCCGCGACCGCTTCAACAAGAACGCAGCCTAAATCCGCAAGGCTTGCGTGTTCCTTCAAGATTGAGCGGTTCACGGAAATCCCGCAATTCTGTAAGCCGAATCCCCAAAGAATTGTCATCCCGAGCGAAGCCGATTGCAGCCTCACCGCAATCGGCGCAGTCGAAGGACCTGCATTTCACTTCTTCCCCGTCGCCTGACCCACACTATTTGTCATCCGGCCCCCACCGCGATAGCGTACTAATTAAGCAGATGTCCTCCTCCTCCCACTCTGAAGGTCAAATCCTCGCTCCTGCCTCCACGGCACCCGAGCCCTCCGACCCGCGCGTCCAGCCCGGCCGCACCCAGCCTCGCGGCCGCAATCTCTTTTCCGCTCCTGCAACCTACATCCTGGTTGGAATCAACTGCGCCGTCTTCCTCTGGATGGTCTTCCACGGCGTCTCTGCCAAAGAACCCACCACCGGCCAGCTTCTCCATTACGGTGCCACCAATCCCGACTTCATCCTCGGCTACGGCCAGTGGTGGCGTCTGCTCACCGCGACCTTCGTCCACGTCGGCCTCATCCACATCGCCACCAACATGTGGTGCCTGTGGAACTTAGGCCTCCTCGGCGAACCGCTCCTCGGCCCTCTCGGCCTCTCCGCAGTCTACGTCCTCACCGGAGTCGCCGGGAACCTGCTCTCCCTTGCCTACAACGTCATCTTCCGTCACCACGAGTCGGTTGGCGCAGGCGCTTCCGGCGCTGTCTTCGGGATCGCCGGAATCCTGATCGTCCTGCTCTCCAACCACAAACTCCCCATCCCCTGGTCCGAACTCAAACGCCTGCGCCGCTCCGTCGTCCAGTTCGCCGGGCTGAATCTGGTGATCGGGATCGCCGCGAACTTCACCTCCATCGTCAATATCGACAACTTCGCCCACGTAGGCGGCTTTCTCTGCGGCCTGGCCCTCGGCGTCCCCCTGGTGCCCCGCATGACCGCCGGCCGCGTCCGCTACCTTCGCCGCCAGAAGCTCACCTTCGCCGCCTTCACCTTCCTGCTGATCCTCTTCGGCTACTGGATCACAAAGCTCCGTTAGGCGCACCGGCTTTTCAGGAAAATTCAGAGCCCGAAGAGTAAAAAGCCGTCATCCTGAACGCAGTGAAGGACCCCTGTATTTCGCCTATGGAAGCGGACCAGCTCGCCGCACGGTACCCGTCAGGACCCCTGTATTTCTCGGTTAGAGCGGACCAGTTCAAGCGCAAAAAGGGAAGAGCCATAAGCCCTCCCCGTCCTGCTGACAACTGACAACTCACAACTATCCTAGCTCATCGAAGTTTGGGCAAACTTCCGCACCATTGCCAGCAGCAGCCGGCGGTCGCTGTCGCTCAGATGCGCCGAGTACCGCTGCACCTGCGTCAAAAATCGGATCTCGTCCTCATTCAAATTCAGGCCGGACATCTCTTTCCCCACCACCTCTTCCGCAAAGAACTCGGAGAGCTGCAGGTCCAGCGCGCGGGCGATCTTCTGCAGTGTCTCAAGCGACGGAACCGTATGGCCGTTCTCCACGCGGGACAGGTAACAGCGCAGCAGACCGGTCTTCTTCTCAATATCACCTTGCGACATCCCCTTCTGCAGGCGGTATCCGCGGATCGTGGTGCCGATATTCATGGAGATGGAGTCTTTACCCACCCGTGCGTCGCCCATCATCATCGAGGCGGAAGAAGAGATTGTTTGCATGTCAGCCATTGACCACAAAGTAAACATCCGCGAAGGCCGGGTCAATGCCAAACTTCAGCACGCCACCGATTCCTGTACCACCGCAGGTACATCCCCCTTGGATTCATACATTTCCCGCTTATTCCAAAGCTGAACATGAACCCCAGCCGCCCGGTGAACCAAATCTAACAATGCCTTATTCATTATTACTGTCCGTCTAACGTCGCTCGGCAAGCGAGATCCGCACTGCCTCGATCCAAAAGGCCCAAAGCTCCGAGCCTACCCGGGCGAATCAACCCCGGGTCAATACTTACGCGCCTATGTCGTCAGAAATCCCAGCAAAAAACGTTGTCAAGCCCCCTTAAACACGTATCTCTATCAAATAAAAGGAAATATAAATTTAAAAAGGTGGCATTTTAGTTATGCTCCATTCACTAAACTGGATACAGAGCTAAAAAAACCTCAGCATAGACCGAGGCTTTTCATATGAGCTGTTAGAAGAATGTTCTGGAAGATTCCGGAGCGGCGAATCGAAAATATCCTCTAAGTCCATCTGCTGCAGGAATTTACCCGTAACTCCTTTGTTTAGACTATTTTGGTGAGGATCGCACCGTCCATGTCGTTGCAAAGAATGGGTTTACGCGCAGGTAAACCCGGGGGGTGGGGTCACCCCATATACATCCCGCCGTTGACGTCCAAAGTATGTCCGGTAATGTACGAAGCCTCTTCCGAGGCTAGGAACGCCACTGCGGAAGCGATATCCAGATCCGTGCCGACGCGTCCCAGCGGAACATGCTGGGTCATGGCGGTCTTCTGGTCGTCGGTCAGCACCGCCGTCATGGCAGTTTCGATGTATCCGGGTGCGACCGCGTTGACGGTAATGTTCCGTCCGGCAAGCTCCCGTGCCAGTGATTTGGTCAGCCCGATCAGTCCAGCCTTGGAAGCGGCGTAGTTCGCCTGCCCCGCCTGTCCGGTCTCACCGACGACAGAGGTCACGTTGATCACCCGGCCCCAGCGGCCCTTCACCATGGACGACATGATCGCCTGCGTCAGCAGAAACGCTCCGGTCAGGTTGGTCGAAAGCACGTCGTCCCAGTCCTTGCGCTTCATCCGCAGCGCCAGGATATCCCGCGTAATCCCGGCGTTGTTGACCAGGATCTCGACCTTGCCGAAGTGCTCGATGACGGCCTTCGCTCCGGCTTTGATCGACTCCTCGCTCGCCACATCCAGCTCGAAGGGATGCGCCGTCCCGCCCGCTGCCGCGATCTCGGCCGCCACTGCAGTCAGCTTCTCCAGATTCCGCGCCGCCAGTGCTACCGAAGCGCCCTGCCGAGCCAGCTCCAAAGCGCATGCTCTTCCGATACCCTGCGAAGCGCCAGTTACCAATGCAACACGACCGTTCAGAATGCTCATGGACCTCCGAAATACCTTGCCATCATTATACGAATCCAGCCCGGCCTGCACCGTCTGCTTTGTCATGTTCCAGCGCCCAGATAGACACATGCAGCCAGTGCGCAAACAGCAGGTCGTTCCACCGCTGCACCATGCGCCATCGACCCGCGGGCAGGACGTAAGGCCGATGCAGCACCGAACTTAGAATGTCTTCCACAGCTCCCAGCATGCGCTTCAACACCTTTCGCTGCACGATAGTATCCTGAGTCTCACATGTCTGAAGAACTCAAGACCCAGCCCGCCGAGACCGATGTTTACGCCATCCACGGAGCCGACCCTGAAGTACTTGCCTACGCCATGGCGAAGTACTCGCGTTCGTCGCTGACCATGAAGGAATCGCTCGCCGAGATCAGCTCCCAGCGCGCCGAGCAGTTTCTCAACACCTTCTACTTCCAGTACGGTCATCGCTCCATCGCCGACCTCGCGCACATTCCCTTCGCGATCGAGCGCCTCAGCTTGCTGGCCGCGATTGCGCTGGTCGATGAACAGCGCTGGGACGGCCAGGAGCGTTCGACGCGCTACCAGAACTTCCGCACCTCCGGCTGGTTTACGCCTGATCTAGGCGCACAGACCACGGCCTTCACGGCTGCCGTCGAGGCGATGTTCCACAGCTACAACCGCATCGGTGCCGGAATGCTCGAAGCCCTCAAGGGTGCGATTCCCCGGCCTGAAGCGATGAAGGACGAAGCCTACGTCCGCACCCTGAAGGCCAGGGCCTTTGACGTCGCCCGCTACCTGCTTCCGCTGGCGACCAACACCTCGCTCGGACAGATCGTGAATGCGCGCACGCTGGAGACGCAGGTCTCGCGTCTCCTGACCAGCGAGTTCGCGGAGATCCGCCAGATCGGCGAAAAGCTTCGCAACGCTGCCTCCGAGCCGGCCTGGAACGTCCAGCACGACGAGGCCCGCGTGCTCTGCCAGGAGGTCGATTCCGTCGACGCCGAGTGCGGCCAACAGGTTCGTAACGCGCTGCTCCGCGAGGTCCGGACCGCTCCCACGCTGGTCAAATACGCGACTCCCAATGCATACCAGTCGGAGAGCCGCACCGAACTGGTCGCCGCTGCTGCGGAACTGATGGCTGGGCAGACTATCGATCCTGCCCCGGTCGTGGACCTGATCGACGACGACGAACGGCTCGAAGTGGAGCTGGCGACCTCGCTGCTCTATTCCCACTGCCACTTCTCCTATCGACAGCTTCGCAGCCAAGTCGGCGCGCTCGATGCCGTTCGAGTCGACGAGTTGATTGCACTCGGCGCCAAGCATCGTGGCCGCCACGACGAACTCCTCCGCAGCTTCAGCGCTGGACATGTCTTCCGCTTCGACATTCTGATGGATATCGGCGGCTTCCGCGACATGCACCGCCATCGCCGCTGCGTGCAGTTGCTGCAGGACTTTACCGACGTTCACGGCTACGAAGAGCCAGAGTGTCCCGGCCAGCCGTCCCTGGCCGCCGCCGGGCTGGACGCAGAGTATAAGGCCGCGATGGACGCGTCGTTCGCGGCGTACCGCAATCTCCGCGACTGCGGCGTTCCGGAGGCCGCGCAATCGGCCCAGTACAGCCTGCCGCTGGGGACGCGGTGCCGGGCGATGTTCAAGATGGACTTCGCCGAGGCGCTCTATATCTCGGAGCTGCGCTCGGGTGTTGCGGGGCACTTCAGCTACCGCCGCGTGGCGTGGGAGATGTACAAGGCGGTGGAGAAGCGGCATCCGTCGCTGGCGAAGCTGTTCCGGATCGAGGATGTGAACGAGCCAGTGGATCTATTGAAGCGATAACATTTCGCCTTTTCTTTGCTTTATCTATTTTGCAATGCTAGAATCCGCATTGACTTCCTGCAGGATTCGAAGAGGAGATTGACACGTGGCAGCAGATGACCGTTCGAAGGCAATTGAGCTGGCCCTTTCCGGGTTGGAGAAGCAGTTTGGCAAGGGTTCGATCATGCGTCTTGGGTCGAAGGACGTAGTTCCAATTGCTGTGATTTCAACGGGTTCGATCTCATTCGACGCGGCATTGGGAGTGGGCGGAGTTCCGCGCGGCCGTGTCATCGAGATCTTTGGCCCTGAGTCTTCGGGTAAGACCACGATTACACTCCAGATCATCGCCGAGGCCCAGAAGGCCGGCGGACTGGCAGCCTTCGTGGACGCGGAACACGCGCTCGATCCGCAGTATGCCCAGAAGCTGGGCGTCGATATCGACAACCTGCTGGTCAGCCAGCCGGACTACGGCGAACAGGCTCTGGAAATCGTTGAAGCGCTGGTTCGTTCGAACGCCATTGACGTGCTGGTGGTCGACTCGGTCGCCGCGCTGGTTCCGAAGGCGGAACTGGACGGCGAGATGGGCGATTCGCATATGGGTCTGCAGGCTCGCCTGATGTCGCAGGCTCTGCGAAAGCTGACCGGAACGGTCTCGAAGTCCCGCACCTGCCTGATCTTCATCAACCAGATCCGCGAAAAGATCGGCGTCATGTTCGGCAATCCCGAGACCACGACGGGCGGCAAGGCGTTGAAGTTCTACTCCTCGGTTCGGATCGACATTCGCCGCATCGGTGCCGTGAAGGATGGCGATTCGGTCGTCGGTTCGCGGACCAAGGTCAAGATCGTCAAGAACAAGGTCGCGGCTCCGTTCCGCGATGCCGAGTTCGACATTCTGTACGGCGAAGGCATCTCGCGCGAAGGCGACGTGCTCGACCTCGCGGTGCTGCACAACATTGTGGACAAGAGCGGTGCGTGGTACAGCTACCAGGGCGAGCGCATCGGCCAGGGTCGCGAGAACGTTCGCAACTTCCTGAAAGAGAATAAAGACACGTTCGCCCGCGTGGATGTTGAGCTTCGCAAGAAGCTGGGCATCTCCGGCGCAACCGGCGACGATATTCCGGCAGCTCCGGCCAATGGCGAAGCGGTCGCAAAGGACGTTATAAAAAGCAAAAAATAAGTTTTCCGTAATTCACTTGCTAAAGCTGGATCGATGCCGATGGCCATGCCATCGGCATCGCCGCGTCTGGGCGGGAACACTACCGAGAGCAAATTGCCTATCAATATAAAATAAATTCACTTCATTTACGCGAAGCGTCCAATACCCTACGAAGTAGCGCCCGCCCGGCGTTAGGGCGAACTTAGCACTTCCCTATGGTCAGCTTCGCTATAACGGGTGATAGTCTGCGGAGACTATGGCTGAGATTGTGATTCATCAGGCGCTCGGAGAGGACGTTGCTGTGGTGCGGGACCTGATGCTGGCTTACGGGACCTACCTGGCCTCGAACCCCGGGGGAGCGGCCAACATCTGCATCGAGAACTACGAGCGGGAGCTGCAGGGATTACCGGGGCAGTACGCTAGTCCCAGCGGAACGCTGCTGCTGGCGCTCGTAGACGGGGTTCCTGCCGGATGCTGCGGAGTACGCACGCTGCGCGAAGAGCGCGTCGGAGATCGAGGCTGTGAGTTGAAGCGGCTGTGGGTGGACGGTGCGTTTCGAGGGCTGAGACTGGGACGCCGTTTGATGGACGCGGCGATTGCATGGGCGACCGAGGCGGGATACGAAGCGATGTACCTGGACACGGTTCCAGCGGCGATGCCGGAGGCGAATGCCATGTACGCTGCGATGGGTTTCGAGCGGGTCGAGCGCTATAACAACAACCTGGTCGAGGACGTGATCTTTTTCCGGCTCGCGCTGGGCACACCACGGGATGTGACTTCGAATAAGGCATCCGAAGCGTAATCCCTAAGCAGTATCGACCTATACCGGCGTTACATCTTCGCCGGCGCGGTTGAATTCCGAGGATGCGGAAGGGCATACCTTCAGGTATGCCGAAAGAAGCGTCCCCCCTCTATCCTTGTTTCTTTTGTCGGCTTGCCATAGGCAAACCGACAAAAGAAACAAATCAAAAAATAAGTAGCGGTTGACACACCTGAAGGTGTGCCCTTCCAAGAGCTATATGTCGCTACTGCCTGGAACATTGGATCTTGCAGGCACAAAAGAGGGCATCCGCTATGGATGCCCTCTTGCTTTGGTTCGGATTCAAGTGCGTTGGCAGTTACTGCTCGGCTGGGGCATCGGGAGTGGTGAAGCGAAGTTCGCGATGTCCTCCCATGCCTTCCGGGCCGCCCATTCCTCCGGGGCCTCCGGGACCTTTGGGTCCGCGATGGCTGCCGCGCTCGCTTTGCAGTTTGGTCCATTGGTCGGCGGTGAGAACTCCGCGGATTCCGAGGAGCATGCGGGCGTTGGCCTTTTCAAGCTCGGCGCGGGCCTGGGCGACGTGGTCGATCTGGGCGAGCACCTTGTTGGTGTCGGGTGGGTTGGCGTCGAGCATCGGCTCCAGGATGACGTCCTGCTTTTCGACGTTGGCCTTGAGATCGATGAGCTGGAGGCGGCTCTTCTGGAAGATGTCGTCCATCTTCTTCTGCTGATCGTCGGTGATGGTCAGCGTCTGGATGACGCGGGGATTCTTCCACCACATGCCGGGAGGCGCGATGTGTCCGCCGGGGCTCATCCCTCCAGGATGGTCGCCGCGATGTTCCATCATCCTCTGCTGTTCCGGTCCACGCTGGCCGCGCGGTGCGGAGCGGGTGATGGGGGCGCCAGCACCATCAGCGGGTGGCGGAGGCGGCGCAGTGGGTTGCTGGGCCTGCAGCATAGCGCCCGAGGCAGAGAGAAGCAGAACAGAGAGAAGAGTGGAGAGAGGCTTGGGTGTCATTTTAGTTATTCCTTTGGGTTTGCTGCGATGAAGTCTTGGAATTTGCCTGGGTGGACGCAGGGCCGGCGAGGGCCTGCATGGGCGAGGGAACCGAAGCGGAGAGATCCTGGTTGATGCCTTCGAGCAATGCTTCGTCCGACTCGATCGAAGCATTGGAGGCGATGGTGTTGCTCCCCGCAGTGCTGGCGCCGGTGTTATTCGTCGCGACCGCTGCCGCTTCGTGCTTCAGAAACGGATTAAGGTTGGTGTGAAAGAGGCCGAGCGGGATCGCCGCGGTGAAGATCAGGGCGGTAGCAGCCCAGAAGAACGCCGGTGTCAGATGCTGCGTGGAGCGCTTGGCATCCATGGCTTGGAACGCGGCTTGCAGGGGGCGGCGGGCCATGGCTCGATCGGCGACCGCGACGGAGGCGGTGCGGAAGCTGGTGACGGAGCTTCGCAGCAGTTCCAGTTCGGAGGTGCAGATGAGGCAGCCCTGAAGATGCTCCTGGTGAAGCTCCTGCGCTGCATCGACTGCGGGGGCGACTGCAAGGCGATCGCTCAGGAGAAGATCGCAGATCTGTTCGTGGCTGAGGTGCTGGTTGATGTTGGAGGATTTCATAGAGAGTCCTTGTGGGCGCTGTTGTGACGGGCGCGGATGGTATTGAGAGCGCGGTACAGATGGCTTTTCACGGTTGGGACCGGCAGCCCGGTGGCGAGGCCGATTTCAGCCAGCTCCATATCTTCGACGAAGCGCAGGATGAAGATATTGCGCTGGCGTGCGGAGAGCTTTTCGACCGAATCCCAGACCAACGCCATCTGCTCGCTGGCGATCAGGCGGGACTCGGCGGAGGCACCGGGGTGGGTAAGGTGAATGGCCGGATCGGAGATATCGACCGCCGAGGCTGCGGCGCGTTTCCAGAACTTGAAGCGCTCGGTACGGGTATGGTCGCGGAGCAGGTTGACGGCGATCCGCATGAGCCAGGTGGAGACGGAGCACTCATTGCGGAAGGAGGCACGGGCGGCCCAGGCGCGGAGAAAAGTGTCCTGGGTGATGGAATGGGCGGCGTCGGCGTCGCGGGTGGAGACCAGGAGGAAGCGGAAGATACGCTGCTCGTGGGTGGCGACGACGGAATCGATGTCGTCGAAGGGAGTCTCGTGAGCTGCAGGAGTGCTGGCCGCCTGCGGAATGGGGAGACTGACCGAGTTGAAGATTTCTGCTGGCATGTGCATTCTGGGCGTGCCCGGTTTGTTTCTTCGTGCATAGCCGCAATTCAGGCGGCTACGAGAACAGACGGGCTGGCTGGCTGGAAGACTACAGGATGACGCGATTATTTTCGGCGGAGGGTTGGCGGGGGCTAAGAGTGGGGTTTGTATGGATTTGAGGGTATGCTTCTGAGGGATGCATACCGTAAAAGCAATTTACCCCGGAACGTTCGATCCTTTGACCAATGGTCACTTGGATTTGATTGCGCGTGGCGCAAAGATCGTGGATGAGCTGGTAGTGGCGATTCTGCGCAACAGCGAGAAGGGCACGCCTCTCTTTACCGTCCCGGAGCGCCTGGAGATGATCTCGGAGGCGGTTTCGGGGTTCAAGAACGTGTCGGTGACGACGTTCGACGGGCTGCTGGTCGACTTTGCGCGGAAGCAGGGCGCGAAGGCGGTGTTGCGCGGGATTCGGGCGATCTCCGACTACGAGTACGAGTTCCAGATGGCGATGATGAACCGCAAGCTGGATCCGGAGCTGGAGACGCTGTTCATGATGCCGGCGGAGAAGTACACGTATGTAAGCTCACGGCTGATCAAAGGGGTGTTTCAACTGGGCGGGGACGTCTCGGCGCTGGTCCCTCCGCTGGTGGTGGAACGGCTGAAGGCGAAGGTTCCTGCGCGGGGCTCCGGTGAGTAGGGTGCCGCTGCTGGAGCAGTTCGGGAACGTCGATATCTACCTGTTCGACCAGTTGCTGCGCGGGACGATTGTTCCGGGAATGCGGGTGCTGGATGCAGGGTGCGGCGGGGGCCGCAACCTGGTGTACCTGCTGCGGGAGGGGTACGAGTGCTTCGGCGTGGACGGGAGCGCGGAGGCGGTGGAGTGGGTTCGAGCGATGGCGGCGAGGCTGAGTCCGTCGCTGCCGGCAGGGAACTTTCGGGTGGAAGCGATCGAGGCGATGTCGTTTCCGGATGCGATCGCGGATGTGGTGCTGTGCAATTCGGTGCTGCACTTTGCGCGGGACGATGTCCAGTTTGAAGGCATGCTGCGCGGACTCTGGCGGGTGTTGAAGCCGGGTGGGATGCTGTTCTGCCGGCTGGCTTCGACGATTGGCGGCGATTTTCAGTGGGTGGTGGGCTCAGCCTCACGGCGGCGGTACCTGGTACCGGACGGGCAGGAATGGTACCTGGTGGATGAGCCGTTGTTGATGCGGCTGACCATGGCTTTGGGTGGCGAGTTGATGGATCCGCTGAAGACTACGGTGGTGCAGGGGAGTCGGTGCATGACGACCTGGGTAGTGCGTAAGAACAGCTGAAAAGGCCAGGCGAATTGCCGATTGCCAGATCTGTACAACTGATGCGTCAGGTGATTCCATCGGTTGTCAGTTGCTAGGCGCAATTGTTAGAAGCTGCGTAGATACAAAAGAGGATGATGCCGCTGGGGATGCATCCTGTTTCTAGGCAATATCGACCTACGCCGGCGGTACATCTTTGCCGGTTCGATTGAATTCGGAGGATTCGGAAGGGCACATCTTCAGGTGTGCCGAAGAAGTGTTCCCCTCTACCCTTGTGTTTCTTTTGTCGGTTTGCCATAGGCAACCCGACAAAAGAAACAAATCAAAATAAGTAGCATTTGGCACACCTGAAGGTGTGCCCTTCCACAGGCTCTATGTCGATATAGCCTAGTTTTGAGGAGCAGGAGCAGGAGCAGGAAGATTGGGTGGTGGTGCAGCATCCTGGGGCGCGGGGGCTGTATCGGGGGTTGGCGGTGGAGTTGGCGCGGCTGATTCAGGGGCTGGTACTGGCTTCTGGATAGGTGTGGGCAGTGTCATGGTGGCTACTGCGTCGGGATCGTCGCGAAGCTTGAAGTAGAGTGTTGTTCCGTCTGCCGGCGTCGGCACGCTAAAGGTGCTTTCGGCAAAGCCGGTGGGGACTTCGGTTGGCTTTGCGAAGTCTTTCCCGGCGTCGAAGGACTGAACGAGAAACAGATTGCTGCCATCGACGGTGCAGGTAGGAGCATCTGCGGTGGTGCAATGGATCGCGGTAATCTGCGGGGTGCGTACAAGTGTTCCGAGCGGCGTCCAATCTCCCGGCGTTCCGTCTTCCGCGATTGGACGCATCTGCAACTTGCCGAAGGCGGACCGGCCGAAGGCCTTCGACGGATCGAGCGTGGCGATGGCGGTATGCCCATCCTGCAGCACAAGGGTATTCGTTGTCAGCGAAAGGCTCGTGTGGACCGAGCTATCGTTAGTCGCGACTTCAATCGTCTGGGTGCGGGGAAAGACTTCCTTCGTCTGCACGACGAAGGTGAGTTTGCCGTCAAGAACAATCTCGTCCCTGGTGCCGAGGGTGATAGGAAGTGCGCCGTTCTGCTGAGCAGGCGTGTTGCTGAAGGAAAGCAGCTTCAGCCCTGGGCGTGGGGCTCCGGCGGAGATTTTGACCGTCATCGTACGGCCGTCTTTAAGCTTTACCGTTGCATCGCTTCCGTCGCTGGGCGAGACCCCGGCATTCGCGGTCAGTTGGACCGCCTTTCCATCTTTTGCATCGCCGCTGGGGGTAAACGTCTGGTCCGCAATCTGGACGGAGACGACGTCCTTAAGGCCCTGGCCGGCGAGCAGGGCGGTGTTATCTCCCGCGTGAATTTTGATGCCATCCAGGTGGATGTCTCCGGTATATGCGGTGAGCGGTACAGTGCTCTTCTCAGAGCCGCCGTACTGTCGAATGGCAAGAGAATAGCCGCCCGGCTGCACCTTCTTGAGCGAGACATCCAGGTCCAGCGTGTCCTTGCCCTCTTTGCCCGCATCGCTTGAAGTTGGCTTGAAGGTAACCTCTACGTCTTTGTCCTTGCTAGTCGTAAGAGCGATGCTTTGCACGCAGGCGGTACCGTCTCCCTTGAGGGTGAGATGGTTATCCTGTCCAGCGAATAGCTGCGTTTCGCTGACAATCTTCCAGCCTGTGCCAGGCACTTGCTGGATCGTGAGGGTTGGGCCTTCGAAGGCGTCGAAGCCCCAGTAACCGCGAACCGTACCTGTGATGGTGAGATCGCTGCTGGTGCCGGTCTTCTCTACGGCCTCGGCGACCGGGGTACTGTCGGCCTGTGGCGCGGGGTTGTCGTCCTGTCGCTTGACCTCGCGCAGACGTTCGCGCTGCTTTTCTTTCGCGACGATGAGGCCGCCTTCGAAGGCTTCGGGCGTAAGCGGAATGTCAGCGGGAGCGCCGGTGCGGTTCAGGTGCAGTACGAGATCGTGCGCGAAGCTCGTCGAAAAGACCAGCGGAGCGCCTTCCAGAAGCAGGGCCATATTCGGCTGCAACAGGCATGAGACCTGGTTCAAATCGTGGGGATGCAGCGGCGGCTGCTGCGCCTTCTGGATCGCGGGCAACCCGACAACGATGACAGACTGAGGTTTGTGGAAGGAGGGCGGAGCGTTGAGCTTCAGGTTGAGCGTGGAGCTCTGCGGAAAGCTGATGCCGGGGATGTACTGATATTGGGCCGTGCGCATCAGGCTGACCAGATGAACGAGATCGACGATGGCACCGACATAGGCGGAGTAAAGTCCGGCTCCGCCTGCCTTGGTGTAGGAGGCGGCATTGATGAAGTCCGAAGAGGCACCGGTGGAGACGGCTTCGGCAATGCTCTGTCCGTGCCCGTCTTCGAGCAGGACCGGTGTGCTGGACTGGGTAAGGCAGTTGACCTGCTGATCGACGGGCTGTTTGAAACAGTCGGCGTTCGGCTTGAGCGCGAGCGTGGAAGCCAGCTTCTGCGAACGGTCCTGAATCGCCTTCGGATCGTTCTGTGGAACAGTCTTCATGGCGGCAAGATAGCGCTCGATGCGCTGCTGCTCGAAGGACGCTTCATTCAGGTCGGCATCGGCGCGAATGAAGAGGCCCGGCTTCCCCTTGACGGCGGAACGAAGGGTATTGAAATCGCCTCCGGTTTCGGGCGCGATGAAGAGAATGGCCTGCTCCGCCTCTTGAGGAACCGTAACGGTCGTGCCTTCAGTCGTCTTCTTGCCCCACGTTTCGATCTTGGTAAACCAGCTATCAGGCGGCTCGTTGGTGGTGCCGCGAAGAAAGGCGACGATCAGCAGGAGGTGGTTGGACTGGCTGGCGGGAAGATCAGCCTTGACCCATATTTTGTCACCCGGCTGGAGATTGGGAACTTGAGCGATGGGCAGTGTGGTGCTTCCACGGGTGACGCGGATATCGATCTTGGGACCGACTAAGTCGAAACGCGCATTGTCGGCATGCAGAGTTGGTGTAAGCAAGACTGCGGCAAGGCAGGCAGCGACTTTCGGGAGTTTCATCTCTGGTTAGACGCGAATAGCGTGTCCGGGGGTGGTTGCGGAATCGATTCCTACGCCCGGGGCGCGATGTCACTCTTTCTTTCTCACGAGTTACGAGCACGCGACCGGTCAAAGGCCAAGGTGAAGGGAGTAATGAGCAGAAACTCGGCTCCGTGGAAATTATTGAGTCAAAAAGTCTCGATTCCGGGCAAAATCCTCGATCCCCGGCGATTCGGCACTCTGGGTTCAGCCTGATCCACACCGGAATTGCCTTTCGCTTTATCTCGTAGGGCAAATCTGACACACTGTATGTATGAGCACAGCTACTTTAAGCACCCCGCCAGCAACGAAGGTATTCGCGGACCGGATTGGCCGCATTGAAGTTTCAGCAACGATGGCGATCACGGCGGCAGCGTTGAAGCTGAAGTCTGAGGGCGTAAACCTGGCGGACTTTGGCGCGGGCGAGCCCCACTTTGCGACGCCGCGGCATATCAAGGACGCGGCGATCGACGCAATCGAGAAGAACTTTACACGTTATACGAACGTCGCAGGTATTCCCGAGGTCCGGAAGGCGATTGTGGATCGTCATGCAGCAGACTTCGGCTCGAACTATACGGTCGAGGAGTGCGTGTTTACGACGGGCGGCAAGCTGGCTCTGTTCAATGCCGTCCAGGTGTTGGTGGATCATGGCGATGAAGTGATTCTGCCGGTCCCGTACTGGGTGAGCTTCAAGGACATCATTCAGTATGCGGGCGGGATTCCGGTGTTCGTCGAGAGCCGCGAGGATGAGAACTTCCGCATCACCGCGAAGATGATTGAAGCGGCGATTACGCCGAAGACCAAGTGCATCATTCTGAATACGCCTTCCAATCCTTCGGGCGCTGTGGTGTCGGCTGCGGATCTCGAAGCGATCGTGCGTCTGGCGCATGCGCGCGGAATCTTCGTGCTGCTGGATGAGTGTTACGTGTACCTGAACTTCACCGGCGAGGCTGTCAGCGGCGGATCGTTCACGGATTGCAAGGAGCACATCGTGGTGCTGGGCTCGCTCTCAAAAACCTATGCGATGACGGGTTGGCGCGCTGGTTTTGCGCTGGGTCCGAAGGCGATCATCGGGGCGATGAGCAAGCTGCAGTCGCAGAGCACGTCGAACACGGCGAGCATGGTGCAGCGGGCTTCGATTGCCGCGCTGACGGGTTCGCAGGAGTGCGTGACGGAGATGCGGGCGGACTACATCAAGCTGCGCGACCAGGTGCTGAAGGGCTTCGAGTCGATTCCCGGGCTGACCTGCACGGTGCCGCAGGGTGCGTTCTACGTGTACCCGAATGTGAGCAAGTTCTTCGGCAGGGGCGGCGTGAAGTCGGCGTCGGACATTGCGGCGAAGCTGTTGAGCGAGGCGCATGTGGTGGTGGTTCCGGGTGAGGCGTTCGGAACGACGGACCACATACGGTTGTCGTATGCGGTGTCGCATGACGTGGTGGACGAAGGTGTAAAACGGATGCGCGAGTACTTCGCATCGTTGAGCTAAAACGAAGACAAGCGGGGCCGGGCGATTGAAGCCCGGCCCTTTTACTGGGCGCTGGTAACGGTTTTCAGAATGTTGATGTAGGAGGCAGCATCAATCTGCCTCCGGATATGAGAGACGCATGGGCCTTAATGAAACGATTCAGAAGATGACTTCGGACACCCAATTTGCGGGCACTCGATTTGCCCCGGTGATTCTTGCAGGTGGCAGCGGAACCCGATTCTGGCCGCGGAGCCGCAAGTCGCGGGCGAAACAGGTGCTGGCACTGGATGGCGAACGCACGATGATCCAGCAGACGCTGGAACGGCTGTTGCCGATCGCGGATGCGGGCGATGTCTGGGTGGTGACGAACGATCTGTTGGCGGAGGTGATCTGTGCGCAGTTGCCGGAGGTTCCGAAGGCACATGTGTTGCGAGAGCCGGCTGCGCGGAACACTGCTCCGGCGTGTGCGCTGGCAGCGTTTCTGCTGGAGAAGAGTGAGCCGGATACGGTGATCGGCATCTTTCCTTCGGACCACGTGGTGAAGGATGGGCCGCGATTTATTGAGGTATTGCAGGCGGGGATCAAGTTGGCTGCGCAGGGCGAAACGATTGTGGTGTTGGGAGTAACTCCGACGCGAGCTGAGACCGGCTATGGGTATATCGAAGTGGGAGATGTGGTCAGCGGGGGTGACACGGACTCGCTGATTGCCCGGCGGGTGCGGCGATTTACGGAGAAGCCGGAGAAGGCGAAGGCCGAAGAGTTTGTAGCGGCGGGGAATTTTGCATGGAATGGCGGAATTTTCCTGTGGTCGGTGCGAACCTTTACGGCGGCCATTCGGGAGCATTGCCCGGCGATGGCTCCGCTGCTGGAGAAGATTGCCGCGGCGTATGGAACCCCGGAGTTCGATGCGGTGTTCGCAGAGGCATATCCGGCGTGCGAGAACATCAGCGTGGACTATGCGGTGCTGGAGCCGCGGTCGAAGAAGGGCGAGGCGGATTCGGGAATTATCTGTCTGCCGGGAGACTTCGGGTGGAACGACCTGGGCTCGTGGTCGGCGTTGCATGAGCACCACATGGCGATGCCGGAGTACTGCAATCAGAAGGACGCCAACGTGGTGCAGGCTGCCAGCGACGTGGTGATCGAGTCCAGGGGGAACTACGTGTTTGCGCCGGGTATGGCGGTGGCGCTGGTTGGAGTCGAAGACCTGGTCATCGTGCAGACCGAAGATGCGTTGCTGATTACGACCAAGGCGCAGTGCCAGGACGTGGGTAAAGTCGTGAAGCGGCTGGTGGATACGGGGCGGGTTGCGCTGACGTAGGGCAGTCGAAGTTGGGAGCTGCGCGCGTCGAATTGGCTTCGAGGTATTGGGGCGGTGCTGGCTTGATTTTCGGCTTTATCGCTTGGCAAAGGTCGGGCTGGTTTCAGAGCTTTCTGGCTGCACGGGTTGATGTGCAAACTGTGGCATGAAAAGATTGAAGTCTATGGCTAATTCGAGTGCAGGAGAGGTGTCAGTGTCCGAGCAAGTAGTGAAGTTTGGGACGGATGGGTGGCGGGGGATTATTGCGGATGACTTTACCTACGCCAATGTTCGGGTAGCGGCCGCGGCGATTGCGAACTATGTGCTGGCTGAAGAAGACTGGGCCGCAGGCGTCTGCATCGGGTGGGACACGCGCTTCGGATCGCGGTCGTTTGCGGGAGTGGTGGCGAAGGTGCTTTCGGGCGCCGGGATCCCGGTGGTGATTGCGGATCGCGAGACGCCGACGCCGGCACTGTCGTTTGAAGTGCGGCGACGGAAGGCTGCGGGTGGCGTGATGATTACTTCCAGCCACAATCCTGCCGAGTGGAACGGCGTGAAGTACAAGGCCACGTATGGCGGGTCGGGCAAGCCTTCGATCATGACCGCCATCGAGAGCCACCTGGGGAAGCCACTGGCCGAGGCTGAGCAGCCGGGAGCCGTTACGGAAGAGGACTTCCACGCGCAGTACGAGGCGGCGCTGACGGCGTTTGTGGATCTGGAGAAGATCAAGGCGTCCGGGTATAAATTCCTGATCGATACGATGTATGGCTCCGGGCGTGGTGTGATTGCGGGGATCTTCGGCAAGGCCGGGATTCCGTATGTGGAGATGCGGGGGGAGATCAATCCTTCGTTTCCGGGGATCAATCCGGAGCCGATTCTGCCGCATATCATCGAGACGCAGAAGCGTGTGGTCGCCGACAAGTGCGACGCCGGACTGATCACGGATGGCGATGCAGACCGCATCGGCGCTGTCGATGAGCATGGCAACGTGGTGGACGCGCACAAGATCATCTCACTGCTGACCTACTGGCTGCTGGAGCGCAAGAAGTGGCCGGGCGATCTGACGCGGGCGTTCAACACGACGAAGATGATGGACCGGATCGCCGCGAAGTACGGACGCAAGCTGCATGAGCATGGGATCGGCTTCAAGTACGTGGTGGACCTGATGCTGGCGAACGACATTCTGATCGGCGGCGAGGAGTCGGGCGGCGTGGGCATCAGCAGGCATCTGCCGGAGCGGGATGGGCTGTTGAACTCGCTGCTGCTGGCGAACGTAATGGCCGATGAGGGCAAGACGCTGGGCGAACTGGTGGCGGCGCTGCAGGCGGAGTTTGGTGAGCACCAGTATGGGCGCATCGATATGCACATCGATGAGGCGTTGAAGCAGTCGGCGATTACCCGCGCCAGGGCTGGCGTAAGCGATATCGCCGGGATGAAGGTGCTGAAGGTGGAGACGCTGGATGGCATCAAGTTCTTCCTCGAGAACAAGGATTGTGCCGGCAAGCCGCATGCAGCGGAGACCTGGCTGCTTCTGCGGGCTTCGGGTACGGAGCCGCTGCTGCGGGTGTATTGCGAGAGCTGTTCGGTCGAGGCTGTGGGGCGGATTCTGAAGGCTGCGGAGACGTTTGTGCTGCAGGGGAGAGTGGATTGAGCGAGGCTATTTTGACAGAGCAGATTTCAGTCCCGGTAACAGTTTCGGCTAAGGGCATTCTGTTTGATATGGATGGAGTGCTGATCAGCTCGATCGGTTCGGTGGTGCGGTGCTGGCGGCGTTGGGCGGAGATCTACGACGTGCCGAATGCAGAGACCTACACGGTGCCGCATGGCGTCCGCGCAATCGATATCGTGAAGTCGCTGCGTCCGGACATCGATCCGGCCGAGGGGCTGAAGGTGATCGAGGATATGGAGTTGCTCGACACGGCGGACCTGGCGGTGTTGCCGGGCGTGAAGGAACTGCTGTTGAGTCTGCCGCCGGAGCGCTGGGCGATTGTGACGTCGGCGACCTCGCGGCTGCTGCTGGGGCGGCTGGCAGCGGCTGGGCTGCCGATTCCGGAGCGGATCATCAGCGCGGACATGGTGGAGCGGGGCAAGCCCGATCCGGAGCCGTATCGGCGGGGTGCGGAGTTGCTGGGCTTTGCTCCACAGGACTGCATCGTCGTGGAGGATGCGCCCTCTGGCCTAGGGGCCGGGGTCGCGGCGGGATGCAGGGTGCTGGCGGTGCTGGGGACGCATGCTCTGGAAGAGCTGCACGCAGCGAGCTGGGTGGCGGAGTCGTTGGTGGGATTGAAGGTTGCGGCGAGCGCGGGTGGGTTGGAGTTGCAGTTCTCTTCGCTGCGGTGATGGGTTTGTAATTCGAAAGCGTGGAGCAGCCTTCAGATAATTATCTGAAGGTTGAGCGGTATTGGACTGCGAGACGTCTACCAAGACACTACTTTGTTCTTTTGAATCCGGGCCCGGGTTACGTTTTCGTTCCAACAAGAGGAGGCGCGAAGGATGACTCGACTCATTGTGCGGCGAGGGCTTCTGCTGCTTGTAGCGGTATGGATGGTTGGTGCTGCGTCCGTGTGGGGACAGAATGCAGTTGTGGTCGCGAAGCCGCTGGCGTACGGCGTGGTTTCAATCAAGCCCAACAAGTCGGGCAGCAGCATGATGCGCATGCAGATGATGCCGGACCGCTATCTGGCGACGGGTGTTCCGTTGAAGCAACTGCTGTTGTTTGCCTATGATCTCAAGCTGGAAGATCAGATTGCGGGGTTGAGCGGAGCTGTGGCCGATGGGCGGTTCGATATCGAGGCGAAGATCGACGAGGAAACGGTTGCGGCACTGAAGAAGCTCTCGCAGGACGAGGTCATTGCGCAGCGTCGTGTGATGCTGCAAGCGGTGCTGGCGGAGCGCTTCAGGCTCAAGCTTCATCAGGAGAAGCGCGAGCTTCCGGTCTATGCGCTGGCGATCGCGAAGGGTGGGCCCAGGCTGAAGGAGGCCGATCCGAACAATACGTATCCGAACGGGATCAAGGGGCCGGACGGGGTCTCGCATCCGGGTATGGTGATGATGCGGCGAGACGGGCTGACAGCGCAGGCGGTGCCAATGTCGGACCTGGCGAGGGTTCTAGGAAATCAGGTCCACCGTCTGGTCGTCGATAAGACGGGACTTACAGGGAAGTACGATATCGCGCTGCAATGGACTTCTGACGAGAACCGCGGCGCGGGGATGGAGGATGCCGGGACTGCGGCGAATTCAGACCCCTCAATCTTTACTGCGTTGCAGGAGGAATTGGGGTTGAAGCTGGATTCGAGCAAGGGGATGGTGGATATGGTGGTAGTGGATTCTGTGAGTGTGCCTTCGGAGAATTAGGGGCGGATTTCTTGAAAATATATAGCTTAGACAGACAGATACCAAGGCGCCCTAACGCCGGGCAGGCGCCACTTCGTGGGGTATTGGACGCTTCGCGTAAGAGAATCGACTTCACAGCGATGGAATCCGCTGCGGCGAATGGGCTGACTTATCGGGAGAGGAGAATCTTCTCGACTCGTTGCAGGTCGGCTTCGGTGTCTACGCCGATGGTGTCGAATTCGGTGGGTGCGACGTAGATGCTGAGGCCGTTTTCCAAGAAGCGGAGTTGTTCGAGGCGCTCGGTCTGTTCAAGGGTGCGGTGAGGTAGGGTGGGGAACTGCTGGAGGGCGTTCTTGCGGTAGGCATAGAGGCCGATGTGTTTCCAGTACTGGGCTGGAGCGGGAGCGATGCGGTCGCCGGTGCTCTGGTCGCGGTCGTAGGGGATGGTGGCGCGGGAGAAGTAGAGAGCGCGGTGGTCGGCGGCGGTGACGACCTTTACGGCGTTTGGGTTGGGGATGTTCTCCGGGGTGCAGAGGACTTTGAGGGTGGAGACCGCGACCTCGAAAGGGACGGGGGGATCGGAAAACGGGGCGAGCAGCGCGGTGAGGTGTTCGGGTTTGAGCAGCGGCTCGTCGCCCTGGATGTTGACGTAGATCGCGGCGTCGTGGAGCTGGGCGACGGCGTGGAGGCGGTCGGTGCCGGAGGGGAGATCGGGCGAGGTCATCTGGAACGGCCAGCCGTGGTGGGTGCAGAGCTCGGCTACTTCGTCGGAGTCGGTGGCGATGAGGACGCGGTCGAGCTGGGGGCAGGCGCTGGCGGCCTCGAAGACCCAGGCGAGCATGGGACGCCCGGCGATGGTGCGGAGGACTTTGCGGGCGAGGCGCGTGGAGGCGAGGCGGGCGGGGATGACGCCGAGGACTTGAGTGGATTCGTTCATAGAGTCGTGTCGGTGGAGTTGTTGCGGTTCTGAAGGATGTACTGGACTGCGAAGATGAGGGTGCAGACGAGGGCGGCTGCAAGGGCGGTTTCGAGGGCGGCGAGGATGGGGATGCTCAAGTTCATGAGACGGAAGAGCTTGTCGTCCTGCCCGGATTGCTGGGGCGGCGCTTGCGCGAAGCGGATGACGAAGGTGATCAGAAAGGTGAAGAGGGCCACCAGGGTGACTGTCAGAACCTTGCGGGCGAGGGGTTTCATCTCAGCCCTAGAGTATTTCATCTCAGCTTGGAGTGCCGGAGGTTTGAGCTGATGGTTTAATCCTGCGGTTTGACCTGCGTTGCTGAGATTCGTATCATCAGGTCTGGCGGCACATGCGCAGCGATTCTGCGCGATGGTTGCGGCCACCCCCTCACACCCTGGCGGTGTAGCTCAGATGGTTAGAGCGACGGACTCATAACCCGTAGGTCGGCAGTTCGATTCTGCCCACCGCCACCAAATAAATCAGCAACATACGATGGAATTCCAGTCTCGGGCTCCAAGTATGGTTGCGCTGGAGTTGCGGCCGGGCTTCTCGGAACTCCTATTGTTTTGAAGAGATCATCAAATAGAAAACTGGGCGTCACCGCGTACGATGTTTTCAAGAAATTGAAGAATCAATGCTGGAGGGGACCTGCAATTTACTCAGATTACTCAGACTAACTAACCACCTCTTCGTGTTATCTATGGGGCAGTCTTGTGTGGACGGAGACGGCCCAGACTTATGGGATTAGGCCCGGTGGGGGCGCCTCTACGCAACCTGTCAGGACATACTGAGCGAGCCAGATTACGGTGCCAGCGATAAGCGAAAGAATAAGAGCGAACAGCACCAAGAGCAGGATTCGCTCGGCGAACGTGGCCAAGTCTATAACTTTCATTATTATTCGGGAGCCTCTTTTTTGGGTCAGCGTTGCAGGCATGGTTCAACTCAAGGCGGAAATTATGAACCTGGGGCGCATCAGGACGGATGAGAGCTCTGATCGTCCATCAGAGCGGAGAGACGCTCGCTTGCAGCTTTCATACAAGCGTCCCTCGTCAGACCTTCGAGCTGCATGATTATTCGCCGTGCTTCGCCGAAGAAACCGAGACTTCTGCGGTCTTGTTCGATGAGTTTTCGGCGAGAAGCTGCTCGATTTTGGCGGTGAACTCCTGCTGCAGTTGGCTGTTGAACTCACCGCTGGCTTGCGATGCAAATCCGGAGTGGATTCCCTTCACGAGTCCATCCCGACCGACAAAGATAGTAGCCGGCCAGGTGTTCAGATTGACCGCTTGTGGAACCTTCTCCCACATCTCGGAAGGAGCTCCCGCGATCAAGTAGGTATACCTGACGCCATATTCCTGAATGAAGGCGCGCTCCCGGGTGAGTTTCCCCTGCTCCTCCGGTTCTTCGAAATCGAGTGCAACAATGGCCAGGCCTTTGTCGCGATATTTTTTGTCAAGCTCAACAAGGAATCGCGCTTCATCGTGGCAGTTGGGGCACCATGTACCGGTTACTACTGCGAGCACCACCTTACCCTTAAATCGCGGGTCGTCGTTTGAGACAAGCTTGCCATTCGAATCAGGAAATCGAAACGCAAACTTTTCATTCGCATCGCGAACTGTCGTGTGAGTGTTGAAGTTATCGGGTTCGGCGAATCCTTTTGCCCGGGCGACCTCCGGGCGATACGCAATAAGCTTGTCGCTGGCGACGCTTTCGGTTGGAGCTGAGCCATACTGCTTACCGCTCGCATCGGCGGTCTTTGTCTCAGGGCTATCCCCATCGATAGCTTTCTTGAGAGCCTCGTTATGTTGGATTACTTCCAACGTCCCATTTTCTTTTGCGGAAACTTCAATCGCGCCGGGACGTGACCCATCGAAGTGGCTCAGGATCCACTTGCCATCTTTGTAAGTCCCACTGTAAGCTCCCGTATCGCCATCGATGCGAAGAATAGATACTTCTGCATCTGCTCCGTTCTGGCGGGCGATGAGACGGAAGGCTCTCTCTCCCTTAGGGCTTGGAGCTTCAAGTGGTAGTTCCCACAGCCCTGCAATTACGGGCACATTCTCAGTTTGTGTGGACGAGTCCACATGACGTTTCGCTTCCAGTCCATACTCGAGATGAAACCCAGGCCCCTGCAATGTCACATCGCCGACGAGGACTCCATTTTTGAGAGTCGCGGTAATCGTAGTGAGATAGTGCTCGGCTTTTAGAACAAGCTTCCCGTGCTGGTAGGAGGCGCTTGTGGTTCCGTCGTACGGTTTGAAGCCATCGTAGAAGGTGCCTTTGAGGGTAGGGCCCGACCCGGAGATATCGAGCCGGAAGGGAACTGCTGGTCCATTGTTTACGAGGCTGGCATCCCAGCGTCCATCGAGCGCGAGGGCGTCATTGCCGGATTGAGCTAAAGCTGCCGACGTGCCAAGGCTTGCAAGAAGGAAGGTGATATTTACACTATGCGAAGCTATTCTCATTTTGTTCTACCTTTCTGGTTGATAACTGTGAATTGCTAACAGCGAGGAAGTTTCGGTCCGTCCTTGCTGGTACTAAGGCAGCCAACTAAGGACGCGAATGGATTGGTTGATCGCCTCAATGCCGAAGCCGCTAAGTCCAGGGATCTAACGCTTAGGAATGGCAGATTTATTGCCCGCATGGACCTACATGGCATCCCCAACGAGGAAATCAATTCCCAGTCCTGGCGATGCTAAAAATCAGGTGATTGGATTTGCGCGGGCTTAAAATAAAAATCCGCTTCAGCAGGACTGCCGAAGCGGGTGTGTCAACGATACCATCGACCGTTTGCAGTCTGGTACTCGTTAGATAAACACAGCGATCCCGTTCGTCGGCAGAGAAATGCGCGGCGAACAACAATATCTACTGTGAATAATCTGCATAGCGTTCAAGCTATCTACAAAATAGTTATGTGTCAATGAGTAAGTCAGATCTTCTGTCCGATGTTGGATTAAATATTAACTATCACAGTAGGTCGCGCGACGACTGAGCGATTCGTCTTCTTTGTGTAGGTCACTCATCAAAGAAAGCTGATGAGCTAATTCCGAGGAAGAGCATTGAATAGTAGATGGCAGGTTAGGGACGATAGGCCCTAGTTGCAAACTCCTCGGGGGACGGCAGGCGCAGAGGCGGTGTTCGTGGATACCAATAGGCAGCGTGGCAGCTCTCGCAGGCGGCATCGAGGGCTGCGCCTGCGTCGAGCAAGCCGGAAACATTGTGGCTGCGAGCGGCCGTCAGGGCTTGGACCGAGGCGTCCTCCAACCGGATGGCGGCGGCGCGGAAGCGGGCTGGGTCGGCATCGATATCGGCGCGGATCTGGATCGCGGTGCGGATACCGGGAGTGTTTGCGTCGGCCAGGCGGCTATGGGCGTTGGCGCCTACTGGCAGACCCGGCGTTTGCAGGCGCTTCGCTCCGTCCACCAGCAACTGCGCATAACCAGCGACCTTTAGCCATTGAGCGGCAGTACGCGGTGCGTGCAAATGGCTTCCATGGACTGTTTCCTCTGTTCCCACAGAGGCCCACAGAGCATCAGCCGCAGGATCAATCAGCTGGTCCATCGCCTCTTGCACGTTGGATGGAGCGCTGCCATGGCCCGAAGTTCGAGCCACTTGCAAGCCGGCCCCCAGTGCCAGCGCCGTGCCGGAAAGGAAAAGACCGAGGTAGACGTAACGAAACGCTGGCGGCACACGTGTCATAACTTTGCTCCTTCCGTCCCGAGCAGGACGGATATTTATACCTGGACGCACCGCTGGACTTTGTCGGCAAGCCATGGTCTATGAAGGTCTGCTTTTACGCGACTTGCTGTGATGAGGCTCAGGCAGAATGGTATTCCAGGACACGGGAGACGCGAGAATCATCGAAGTATTCGTCGCAACGTAGGGAACCATCGCGTCGATCACATTCTCCATGTGTCCTACATCGCGTACAGCCACCTGCACCATGAAGGACTCCGCACCCGTGACGCGATGGCATTCCAGGACCTCTGGCAGCGTCTTGATCAGCGCGGAAAAGTGTGACAGCTTGTCTCCTGCGATGGTGACTTTAACGAAGGCGCGGACAGGGAGTCCAACTTTTGCGGGGTCGACCATGGCGCGGTACCCGAGGATGATGTGGTTTTCCTCCAGACGCTTGACGCGCTCAATGACGGCTGGCGTTGAAAGTCCTACCCGGCGGCCCAACTCTGCAAAGGCAATGCGTGCATTGGCTTGTAGTTCAGCCAGGATTTCGCAGTCGATGCTGTCGATGGTGGGTTCAGATGAGTCGATCATAAATCTCTCCGCTCCGATAAGCCGGATTTTTCGGCTTCTTCATATTATTAGGCCAAGAGGTTGCATCGCAGTTTTTTGTATCGAATTTTGCCGAAAATACAATACATCCGTCATTCACTACGAGTAGGAGGCCGACTATGATCTAAGTTGATTGAGGGCGTTACTGATGACGCTGACGCAGTCGGCGGCAGTATGAATCAACATCTTACGTAGAACGAACAAGGAGCAACTCCCGTGGCCACAAACGAAAATCGGCGTGCAGTTGGCGACGCAGCAGCACGCCAGCTAGCGAATACTACAAAGACGGCTCCACAACTCAGTGCCATTACTCCTCGCTGGCTCGTGCAGTTGCTTTCCTGGGTCCCTGTAGAGTCTGGGACCTATCGCGTCAATAAGGTCAAGAACGACGCTGACATCGAAGTTGCCTGCGGTTCCCGTGACGAGCGAAAGCTGCCGGAGACGTTCGTCGACTACGAAGAGAAGCCTCGCGAGTACGCGCTGAGTGCGATCTCAACCGTGGTAGATGTGCATACACGAATCTCCGACCTTTACAGCCATCCCCATGACCAGATCCGTGAGCAGTTGCGGCTGACGGTAGAGAAGGTGAAGGAGCGGCAGGAGAGCGAGCTGATAAACAATACGGACTACGGCCTGCTGCACAATGTGGACCCATCCTTCAAGGTGAAGACGCGTAAGGGACCACCCACGCCCGATGATCTCGATGAGTTGATCGCGAAGGTCTGGAAAGAGCCGGCATTCTTCCTGGCCCATCCTACTGCGATCGCAGCCTTTGGCCGTGAGTGCACCCGCCGCGGTGTTCCACCTCCGACGACAACGATATTCGGATCTCCTTTCCTGACCTGGCGCGGCCTGCCGCTGGTGCCCTCGGACAAGCTACGCATCGATGCCACGGGTAAGACGAATATTCTGTTGCTGCGTACAGGCGAGAAGAAGCAAGGCGTGGTCGGATTGTTCCAGCCTGGGCTACCGGGTGAGCAGACTCCTGGCCTTTCGCTACGTTTCATGGGAATCGATCGCAGCTCCATCGCGTCGTATCTTGTTTCGCTCTATTGCTCGGCGGCGGTGCTCACCGAGGACGCCCTGGGTGTGCTCGAGAACGTAGAGGTTGGCTATTATCATGAGTACAAGTGATCAGGACAAAGCCGAAAGTGTCTCTCCGCTCATGGTTCAGGATGCGGTTGGAAATGCGCGTGGTGTCCTACCGTCCGCACCGACGGGCGTGCCAGACGTTGCAGCCTTAGCCCAGATGGCGAACGAATTCTTTCGTGCGCTCCCTGGGCAGGCAGGGCAGTTCACCGGGGCGCAATCTGCGGCAACCGTGCCGAGTGCCGCCCCACAGTTCGGAGCTACTCCGTCCTCGATGTTCGCTGCACCATCAGCAGACAGACTCCCGAGCGAAGCAGATGTGCACCGCCTCTCGGGAGGCAGCGCTTCCTCCTATCAGTCGGAGGTGGCAGCCGCTCCGGCTGCTATGAATGTTTCACCGTATTCTGGTACGGAAGTTCCGCAGCGTGCAGCGCAGAACACTCCGATAGGGAATGCTGACTCTCCGTTTGCGCCGCCGATGCCTTCCTTCGATGCTTCGTTTCCGCTGTTCGGAGCCGAGTTCCCCGCCATTCCGAGAATGGCTGCGCTGCCGACTGAAGACGATGTAAGAGCAGCTTTGAATTCGGTATCTTCGTTGTACTTCCTGGAGGATGCCGGCGCGCTCTCGAAGCCGGCTACAGCCAGGACTGCTCCACCGATTGCTGCGAGAATTTCTCCTTCAGTGCTGCAGGACCTTCAACTCCCTCGCAAGCAGTTCGATGTGAATAGCGTGCGACGGGATTTTCCGATTCTGCAGGAGCAGGTGAACGGCAAGCCTCTGATCTGGCTGGACAATGCAGCCACGACGCAGAAGCCGCAGAGCGTCATCGATCGCATTTCGTATTTCTACGAGCATGAGAACTCGAACATTCATCGCGCAGCGCATGAGCTTGCAGCCAAGGCCACCGATGCGTATGAGAATGCACGCGAAAAGGTCGCGCGCTTTCTCAACGCCTCTTCGGTGAACGAGATTGTCTTCGTTCGGGGTGCGACGGAGGCCATCAATCTGGTGGCGAAGAGTTGGGGACGGCGGCATATCGGCAAGGACGACGAGATCGTCATTAGCTGGATCGAGCACCACGCGAACATCGTTCCCTGGCAGATGCTGGCTGCGGAGACGGGTGCGCGATTGCGTGTGGCTCCTGTGGATGACGATGGGCAGATTCTGCTGGATGAGTTTGAGAAGCTGCTTAGTCCGAGGACACGTCTCGTGTCGGTGACACAGGTCTCAAATGCTCTTGGAACCATCACGCCTACTCGCCAGATCGTTCAGATGGCCCATCGCTATGGGGCACGGGTTCTGGTGGATGGGGCGCAGTCCGTGTCGCACATGAGTACCGACGTTCAGGCGCTTGATTGCGATTTCTTCGTGTTCTCTGGCCATAAAGTATTCGGGCCGACGGGGATTGGTGTTCTGTACGGCAAGCCGGATGCGCTGGCAGACTCTCCTCCCTGGCAGGGCGGAGGCAACATGATCGTAGACGTCACGTTCGAAAAGACGATCTATCATGCCGCGCCGGCGCGCTTCGAAGCGGGAACTGGAAACATCGCCGATGCGGTTGGACTTGGTGCCGCGATCGACTATGTCGAGCAGCTTGGTATGGAGAACATCGCCCGCCATGAACATGACCTGTTGATCTATGCGACGAAGTTGTTGCAGACGATTCCTGGTCTACGTCTGATTGGAACGGCCAAGGAGAAGGCGAGTGTGCTCTCGTTTGTTCTGGAGGGCTTTCGTACCGAAGAGGTGGGCGCAGCGTTGAACCGCGAGGGAATCGCTGTCCGTTCCGGACACCATTGCGCGCAGCCTGCTCTACGCCGATTTGGAGTGGAGACGTCCGTGCGTCCTTCGCTGGCGCTCTATAACCACTATGAAGACGTCGATGCCTTGATTGCCGTCTTGCGCAAGCTGAAAAACACCGCTGCATAGACATAACTACAACCCTGGTGGACAGTAGGACTATTCGACTCGTCGACCGACCCGTTGAGGTCAAGTGCAGGCGGACTATCAAGTGCAGGCGGACTATAAGGACCGGAACAGAAGCGATACTTCTTTTTCGGTCCAGTTTTTTCGGTCCAATCAGAGTTCCCCTCCAGCGCGAGCACCGAACTGCTTTCTTTTGACGAAGTGGTGCCGGAATTTCTCCGAGTTCGGTGACGCGGACTACCAACAAAAATCTTCCATTACGCAACCGGATGTGAGATCAGGCATACTAAAAGTATGGCGATGGTGGGCAACTACGAAATAGGCGATATGGAACTCGCATTGGAGCGAGCCGTCGCGTATTGGTGTTGTCGTCCCTGTTGGCTGGTCTCGCTTTAGCGTTCCGTGCCTGGGATAGCCACCCGTTTTTTGCCTGTCGCATGAGCCGGCAACCTTGCAGTCTGCTATATAACTTGCAGGCGTCCGACGCGCTCCTCTATTCCAATTTGATTTCCGAAGATCTTATGCCAATAGTGTCATTAGAAAATGTGTCGAAGAGCTACGGTCAGGGAAGGTCAACGCATCACGCTCTCAGCGAGATCAATCTCTCGGTGGAGAAGGGTGTCATCCAGGGAATTATCGGCTTCAGTGGAGCAGGGAAGAGCACCTTACTTCGCTGCATCAGTCGGCTGGAAAGACCTGACTCCGGGAGGGTGGTAATCGAAGGCTCCGATCTGGCCCACCTGAGCGGGCATGAACTGCGCATTGCGCGACGGAAGATTGGCGTTGTGTTTCAGCAGTTTCACCTATTACGTTCGCGCACGGTCGCAGCCAATATCGCGCTGCCTCTCGAAATCGACGGGCAGGAGCAAGTCCTCGTCGATGCCAGGGTGAAAGAGCTGTTGCAATGGTTTGGGCTGGAAGACAAGGCAGCAGCCTATCCGTCGCAACTATCTGGCGGGCAGCGGCAACGGGTTGCGCTCGCACGGGCCCTGGCAGCGAGACCTGCTGTTCTGCTCAGTGATGAGCCTACGTCAGCCTTGGATACCGAGACGACCGCTTCAGTTCTTGAACTACTGCGGAAGGTTCGCGATGAACTGAATGTAACGGTACTGCTGATTACGCATGAGCTCGACGCGGTGCGTTCCATCTGCGATCGTGTGGCTGTCCTGGACCGTGGGCAGATTGTGGAGGAAGGACCCGTAGAGGAGGTCTTGTTGCAGCCGAAGAGCGAGGCGAGCCGGCGGTTGCTGGGAGACACAATGCAGATCGGTCGCGTTGCGGAGTATCTCGGTGGAAAAAGTGATCATGCTCACTCGGTTTTCCTGGAGTTGCAATTATTGGGTGCGTCCGCCACGGAGCCGCTTCTTTCGGACCTTGCGCGCGTTCTGGATGTGAAGATTACGATTCTAAGGGCGGAGATCGGCAAACTGAACCGTTCAGCCTACGGGTTTCTTCTGGTAGAGGTTACAGGGGAACGAGGGGTGCAGGAACAAGCGAAACGGATGTTGATCGAACGCGGAGCTGTAGTGACTGTCATCGATCCCTGGAGCGTTGCGGTACAAGGGAGAGGTCTATGAAAACCTTGCTGCAATTGCTTTGGGAGCCCACACTTCAAACGATCTGGATGGTCGGGGTATCGGCTCTATTGAGTGGTGTGGGCGGCTTGGTCCTGGGTGTCTTGCTGGTGACGACGAGTCGCGACCAGGTGCTCTCGGCACCCTGGTTGTATCGCACCTTGAACACGATCACAAACATTGGACGCAGTGTGCCGTTCATCATCCTGATGGTCGCAATCATCCCGTTGACGCGATGGCTCGTAGGTACGGCAATCGGAACGACTGCTGCGATGGTTCCTCTTGTGATCGGTGCGATCCCCTACGTCGGCCGCCTGGTCGAAGGTGCACTCCGCGAGGTGGATTCCGGAGTGATCGAGGCTGTTCTGACGATGGGCGCCACTCCATGGCAGACCATTCGCAAGGCGTATCTTCCGGAGGCGGTGCCTGCCCTCATCCGTGCGATGACGGTGGTGACTATCACCCTGGTGAGCTACTCCGCCATGGCTGGGGCGATCGGTGGTGGTGGTCTGGGCGATCTTGCCATTCGCTACGGATACCAGGGTTTCAGGCCTGACGTCATGATCAGCACGGTTGTAGTGCTGGTCGTATTCATTCAGGTGATTCAATTTCTCGGCGATGCCCTGGCCAGGCACTATCAACGCACGGAGCAGACTCTTCCGGAGGTTGGAAGGCTTCAAAAGACCTTATGGAAGTGGCTGGCGGTGCCTCTGCTCGCCGGAATCGCAGTTCTCTTCTTTTTTCATCATCGGGGCGAGACAAGGACCAAGCCGTTGCGTGTCGGGGTAAATCCGATCCCACATGGCGAGATACTGGAATCCGTCCTGCCGCTTCTCAAAAAACAGGGAGTCGAGGTGCAGGTGGTCTACTTCAGCGACTACGTGCAGCCCAACCTTGCATTGGTGTCAGGTGATCTGGATGCGAACTACTTTCAGCACGTTCCTTTTATGGAGAACTTCAATCGCGCGCATGGAAGCACGGTGATCTCGGTCGGCAAGGTCCATATCGAACCGCTTGGAATCTATGCGGGTACTGCTAAGTCCATCCGTACAATTCCCGACGGGGCCGTGGTGGCGATTCCGAATGATCCGGCCAACTCAGGCAGAGCGCTTCTTCTGCTGCAAGGTGTCGGCCTGATCCGGCTGCGTACCGGCACTGCGGTGGGGGCGACGGAGCAGGACATTCAGGAAAATCCGAAGCACCTTCGAATTCGCGAGTTGGAGGCGGCCCAGTTGCCACGTTCTCTGCCTGATGTCGCCATTGCCGTCATCAACATGAATTACGCCCTGGCAGCAAAACTTGATCCTCGGAAAGATGCTCTCGAGCTTGAGAGTTCCGATTCTCCCTATGCCAATGTGCTCTCAACCATGCCGGCAAAGGCGAACGATGCCCGCGTGATTGCCTTGCTCAGGGCTCTGCAATCTCCTGAAGCAAAAGAGTTCATTCTCGCAAAATACAAAGGAGCTGTATTGCCTGCTTTTCCTTAGGGAAACGGTGAACCAGTGTTTGGCATTCCCTCGGTGGCTAAAGCCGCATTGCAGTGCTTGTAGTTACGGCGGGACTGAAATACCGCCCTTTCAAGACAGCGGGGATACTTGCGAGAAGCTGGAGCATCCAATACAACACAGAATGGAGGATGTATCGTGACAACTCAGTTAGTGGCTTCAACTTCGGACGTGGCTCATCTCGGTTCTGGTGCACCCCTTGCCTTTTTATATGAACATCCGCAGTGGTTCAATCCAATCTTCGCCGAGTTGGAGCGTCGTGGAGTCGCGTTCGACAAGATATTCATTCCCGATCACTTCTACGAGATCGGGCAGGAAAAGCCGACGTTCAAGATTCTATTCAACCGCATGAGTCCATCTGCGAACAGTCGCGATCATGGCTCTGGGATCTTCCACACCCTTGCCTATCTGGAGCATCTGGAGTTACACGGGGTCCGAGTCATCAATGGGGTGAAGGCGTTTCGCTATGAGATCTCCAAAGCCGCGCAGCATTCACTGCTGCAATCTCTTGGGATCCGTTTTCTACCCTCTCGCGTCATTCATCGCGCAAGCCAGGCCGTCGCTGCAGCCGAGGGTCTTCGGTATCCGATTGTGGTTAAGGCGAATATCGGCGGTAGCGGGAAGGGCATCGTACGTTTCGATACGAAGGAGCAACTCGAAGGTGCGGTGAAGGCTGGAGAGATCGACCTGGGATACGACAGCATTGCGCTGGTGCAGGAGTTTATCCCGGCACGGGGCGGGGTGATCACTCGAGTGGAGACCTTGGGAGGAAAATACCTCTATGGGATTCAGGTTTATCTGAGCGGCCAGACGTTCGATCTATGCCCCGCAGATATCTGCCAGACTTCCAGGGGTGAGAGCCTTAACAATGCCTGCGTCATCGAGGCTTCCAAAGCTGGCTTGAAGGTCGAAGGCTACACGCCGCCCGCGGAGGTTGTCCGCAATATCGAGCAGGTTGTTCAAGCTGCCGGTATCGATGTAGGTGGTATCGAATATATCGTCGATGATCGGGATGGCGAGATCTACTACTACGACATCAATGCTTTATCGAATTTTGTGGCAGATGCCCCGCGTGTCATCGGATTCGATCCGTTTAAGAATCTTGCGGACTTCCTTGAAGATGAGGTGCGACGTGCCAGCTAAGAAGGGAATCCGCTTCGGCTACTGGATGCCCGTCTTTGGGGGTTGGCTGCGTAACGTTGAAGATGAGCAGATGGAGGCGAGCTGGGAGTACACCCGCAAGCTCGCTCAACGCAGCGAGAAGTTAGGCTACGACCTCTCGTTGATTGCCGAGCTCAATCTGAACGACATCAAGGGTGTCGATGCTCCCAGTCTCGATGCATGGTCTACAGCGGCGGCGTTGGCGGCCGTGACTTCAACACTCGAACTGATGGTGGCTGTTCGTCCGACATTTCATTCGCCCGCTTTGTTTGCGAAGCAAGCGGCGAACATCGATCGCATCAGCAATGGCAGGCTGGCGCTTAATGTCGTCTCCTCCTGGTGGGAGCAGGAGGCGCGAATGTACGGTGTAGATTTTGAGCGGCACGACGACCGTTATGGACGTACGGCGGAGTGGTTAGACGTCGTCAATGGCGCATGGACGGAGAAGGTTTATAGCCATAGCGGACAGTACTACAAGACCGAGAATACGGTTCTTGAGCCCAAACCAATTCGGACGCCGCGACCACCCATCTATGCTGGCGGTGAATCTGAGGCCGCAAAGAATCTGATCGCGCAACGATGCGACGCGTACGTGATGCACGGCGACTCGCCGGAGCACGTCGCGACTAAGGTTACGGATATGCGTGAGCGCAGGGATCGATTCGGACTTCCGCCGATGCAGTTCGGATTGGCGGGCTATGCGTTTACCCGGGACACCGAAGCTGAGGTAAAGCAGGAGTTCGAGCGTATCACCGATGTGAAGCAAAACGCGAAAGGCTATGAGAACTATCAGCAGTGGCTGCAGGGAACACAGTTAGAGCAGACGATGTCGATCCAGGAGTACTCGGTCTCGAACCGTGGATTGCGGTCAGGACTCGTCGGAACTCCAGGGCAGATCCAGGATCAGATTGGAAGATTCGAAGAGGCGGGAATCGATCTCTTACTTCTGCAGTTCAGCCCACAGTTGGAAGAGATGGAGCGTTTCAGCGAAAGCGTGATTCGCGTACTTGCACCCAATTGAAGCGCGAGTCAGCCATGGATCATGTTTGTATCTTTCATCTTCAACTTAGCTGAATGGACTTTGCTGGAAGCGTCACACAGGAAGCGGGCCTAAACCCAGGTGATACGTTCCCAAGGGAAATGGGCCGGCATTCGTAGCCGGCCCATCTACCCGCTTGGTGGCATTGATTTCTACTTCGTGAGGCTGGCTGCCTGAGGAGACGCCGGTTCCGCAAGAAGCTTTTCAACAAGGGCGGTTACTTCATGCTCAAGAGCCTCGTGACCTGCTGTATTGCCCGGACCTGCGAATCCAGCATGTGTCTGCTTCACTCGACCATCGCGACCCAGGAAAAAGGATGTCGGCCAGCAGTTGAGGTTGACGCCTTGCGGAATCTTTTCAGCCAACTGATCCGTCGTTCCACCCACTAACACCGGGTAGGTGATTCCATAGTGAGCGATGAAGGCGTTGAGACGCTTGGTGTCTGTCTCCGGGTCACCCTGTTCGAAGTCCAGGTTCACGATCTCCAGACCACGAGAGTGATATTTTTTGTAGAGGCTTACAAGAAAAGGCGCCTCATCGTGGCAGTTCGGGCACCAGGAACCTCCGATAGCAACGATGACTACCTTACCGCGGAATTCGGGATCAGTGTTTGAGACGACCTTCCCTTTCAGGTCAGGGAAGCTGAAGGTGAAGGGCACTGAAGGGTCTTTGACGGTTGTCTGCTGGGTCGAATCGGTAGGTGTCGGGAGATTCTGCTTACGTGCTTCTGCAGATCGCTGTGCGATGAGGTCGGTGGCAGATCCGTGAACGCCGCCGAGCAGACTTTTGATGAGAAGGGTTCCATCCGGTTGCGGCGCTACGGAGTAGAGAGCAGGTCCGGCGGCGTTGAAGTGTCCAACGGTATAGGCACTTCCGTTCCAAGTACCCCAAAGACCACCGGTATCGCCATCGATGCGCTGGATGACTGTCTTAATGACGGCTGAACGACGAGTGGGTGGGTCGACTCGAAACTCCCATGCCGATTCACCCTTGTTGCTTTTGGTTGCGATCTCCCAGGAACCATGAATGTCGGGGGCATTCTGCGATGACACTGGATCGGTTGCTTTGCCAACGCTGGTAAGCGTGATCGGAGTCGGAGTGTTGCTCCTGAGTGATGTGCTTACTGCTGCGGCTCCATAGGTCCCTGTCAAAGTGCCGTCAGCCAGCACCGCATCGAATTTGCGAGCGAAGTAATCGAACTGTGCCACCAGGTGGGTGCCGTCGAACGTAACCGAGGAGGCGGGCGTGACGACGGGATCTGCTGCAGGGCCATTCAGGAATACCGCTTTGAGGTTTGCTCCGGTGCCGGAGATACGAATGGTGACTGGGACCTGCTGCGTTCCGCGTACCGTAGCGAAGCCTTGCCAGACACCTTGAATCGCACCAGCAGACTTCGCCTCAGCGAAGAGACTATGTGTGCCTGAAGAGGCGAGCAAGGCGTAGGCAGAGAGTGCAATCATTCCAGAGAGTTTAAACATTTGTAACTCCATTCTTTTAATCACTTTGTTGAGGTGTGAGTGGGGCGAATATTTAGTCGGCTCATTGGCGCAACGACGCAGAAATTCGTTGGCAAGCAATATTTATTAGTTGAGGACTGACGTCACCGCAGCATGCTCTTTGGACGCGGGCGGGGGCAAGGGAGCGGGGTGATCATAGCCGCGTGTTCCGTCGGCCCGGATGGGACCTGGGCCAAACCCCAAATGACCTCCACTCACATCAACGTTGTTTTCGTTGCATGCCTGTTCGCGCGTCTGTTGGTTCAGAGAAGCCACCCATGTCCTTTGAAAATGAATGGGCTGGGTGTAGAACTTTGGATCCTCGATGGTGAGTTCGAGATGAAGATGGCCTGCATCTGGACGTGTCCAGCGTTCAATCGTATGCAGCGCATCGCTGTGCGGATCTGCGTTCTCGTCAGCCCAGGTCTGGCTGTCTTTGAAGGCGATGGAATCGACCACAAACGTATCGCCTTCCCAGATTCCTATGTCCTCACCGAAAAAAGTAGGGTCTGGGTCTTCGGAGTGCTTGCGGCCATCTGTTGCCACCACCCTGAATGTTCCATACCCATAGAGGAAGGCTGTTGAATTTTTTACTTGCAACAGTTGAAAGCCACCATCGCCTGCATCCTCTCGGGGAAGCCCGCCCTGAAGGCACAGACTTTCAGGATCTACGGTGTGCTCGACGTTGTATTTGTGGGCAGCTTCCCCTGCGGGTGTGAACGGTAATTTAAAGCCGGGCAGGTCTTTGCCGATATTTCCGTGCGGATTTGCGTTCCCGTCATCTTTCCAGTATCCGGAGAGGTCCGGATGACCGTCAGCGACTCGCGGAGTGGGACCGGTAGGAGCGTGCCTGCGCGCGCGGACGGTGTCAGATCCCTGAGTGCCGGATGGTGCAGGTGCCTGTGCCTTTGTCGAGTATGGGATGGCAAGCAGCATGACGAGTGACCATGTCGCTGCGGCGGATGATGTTGAATAGGACTTCATGCAATAGCCTCCTAAAATTTGGTTCTGATAGCCGCACTGCTGTGGTAAGAGAGCGTCTTCCCTGGGAGGATCGTGGACCTACTGCTCGCGGCTTAGGTTCGTCGCCTTCGCCTGACCGAGTTTGTCCATCGCGGATTATCCACAGAGGGCAACGCTGTTGACTGTTCGAACTGCACTAGCGCGAAGGCGGCGATTGAGGGAGATGATTGCCGCAATGCCGAAAGACAGCGGCGGAAATCAGCCAGCTTCGAATCCGGGAGGAATGGGACAACAACGCCGCACAAGGGTGCGGGGTGTTGCTTCGACGAGCGGAGGGGGGATACGAAACATGATGATCCTGAAAAGGAGGTCTACAAAATGTAGGTGTGTAAATGACACGGCCTATATTGGCACGACAGTACTCAACTACCTGAAGGTGGGAGTACCTGCGGAGTCAGCTAGCCCAGGAATGGACAACAGGGGGAGAGTCGCGTTGGAAGTTTCATCAACATCGCGTCTCCACGAAGATACAGTAAATTTCGGGTGCCACGCAATCCCCGTGGGAATCTTGATCCGATTTCAGACGAAAGCGGCGCTGAGGTGGCCGGTCATTTGCGATAGAACGCAGCCGCGTCCGGTGCTGCATCGTGCTTGTTAGAAAGAAGACTGGATTGACCTTCTCCGATGCGTTCACTACATTTGAAGAATGGATCCAGTCAAACAGTCTTCCTGTTGCTCCTCGTGTACTTGCATCATCGAGTCGAGCGATGTTCTACGGAATCGTGGCCTTCGCAACCGATAAGGTGATGTCTCATCAACATCTTAAAGTGTTAGCCGTTCGGTCAAAGTGTCATCCATTCGATCAGGATCAATCCCTTTAACATAAATGCCTTGTGACTACCCCAGACACCGCGCTCTGGAGCATCCAATCGCCTTCTGAAAGACATCGCTATGAAGAGTCGGCCTATGGGAAACGTCTCTTGTTTTCTTGTTGTTTTATTTGCGTTGCTCAATCCCTATAGATCCCTGGCAGCCACAGGAGGGCGCGTCTCGGGTGTGGTGACAGATCAGAGCGGGGCTTTCGTGTCCGGTGCAAACGTTCGATTAACCCATAGAGATCAGCAGGCCAAGTACAGTGCGGTGTCAGACCGGCAGGGACTCTATTCATTTCCCAACCTGCCGGTCGGTCACTACGACCTCACCGTAGAAGCGGCTGGTTTCGCGATCCTGCGTCAACCTGATATTGCTGTCGATACTGACTCGGCCTTGCTGGTGAACCTTGTTGTGTCCGTGGGTGTGCGATCCGAAACGATCACGGTAACAAGTGAGAGAGGATTGGCAGTGGAAAGCTCATCAACTCAACTGGGAGAAGTAGTCTCGGCCACCCAAATGACGGCTTTGCCTCTCAATGGTCGAAGTTATACGGACCTGTTGGCGATTCAGCCAGGAGTCGCGCCTGTATCTACCTTGCTCCCAAGCTCAGTCATCATGGCCGGCGTCACAGGCGGTATCTCACCCTCCGGAGATCTCAATCCAGGGAACCTCTCGATCAGTGGCCAGCGCGAATCATCCAATGGATTTCTCGTCAATGGAATCGACGTGCAGGAGCCTATGAACGGGGGGACTTCTATCATCCCCAACCTTGATTCCATCGAAGAGTTTCGGGTGCTTACCAGTAACTTTGATCCTGAGTATGGAAACTATAACGGAGGTATGGTCACGGTCGTCAGCAAAGCGGGAAGCGGACAGATTCATGGACAGGCATTCGAGTTCTTTCGCAACACGAACCTCGATGCCAGAGGCTACTTCGATCCGCAACGGTCCACCTTCAAGCAGAATCAATTCGGCGGTGCGATCGGTGGTCCAGTTAAGCAGGATAAGTTTTTTTTCTTTGCTGACTATCAGGGGACTCGTACCACTCAAGGAATCTCCACTGGCAATATCTCTGTTCCTACTACAGCCCAGCGGAGCGGTATCTTTAAGGATTCTGGCGCGCAAGCGAATGAACTCAGCGGCAATGTCAGCGGTCCGTATCTGGCCTCGCTTCTTTCTGCGAAGTTAGGAAAGCAGGTAAGTTCAGGCGATGCTTATGCGGATGTCTTCCCGGATGGTGTCATTCCCCAAAGTGTTTGGTCAGTTCCTGCGAAGAACCTTCTGCAGTACATCCCGGTTCCAAACGTAGGGTCGAGCCAATTCTCAACTTCGGCATATTCTCAGACGGTTCGGGATGATAAGGGCTCGGCGCGAATCGATGCTAATAGCAGGCTGGGTCAACTTTCTCTCTACTATTTTCTTGATGACTACAAGCTTGATAATCCCTATCCCGGCCAGCAGGGCGGCGCTAGTGTTCCTGGTTTCAACGCCCTCACTACCGGGCGAGCTCAACTCTGGTCTTTGGGTGATACCAAGGTCTGGGGAGCCAGCCTGGTGAATGAGTTCCACCTTGGCTACCTGCGCAATGCGAATGTAATTGGCCAACCTAAGGGCGGTCTCGGCGTCACTCTTGCTTCGCAAGGTTTTACCACTGGGGCAGGGACTCCAGGGATTGTCGTTCAGGCTCCTGAATTTGAGGGCGTCGAGAACATTACCTTTCCAACCTTCGTTCTTGGTGTCCCGATTACCAATGAAACGCAGATCAATAACACTTTCTATCTCAGCGATGGACTCTCGAAAGCTATGGGATCGCATACGCTCAAAATCGGCGGTCAGATTCATTTCGATCAGGTGAACGAACATCCGAATGCGACCTTCAATGGAACCTTCAACATCAATGGGACGGAGACGGGTTCGCCCTATGCTGATTTCCTGCTCGGGACACCCAGCAACTTTACCCAGTCTTCAGGCCAGCCGTTCTATCTTCGGAACCGCTATCTCGGACTGTATGCACAAGACAGTTGGCGTGCGACGAGTGGGCTCACCATTAACGCAGGCTTGCGTTGGGACGTGATCATGCCCTGGTGGGAGAAATCGAACCAGCTCCAAACGTATGTCGCGGGGCAGAGCTCCGTCATCTTCCCCGGCGCTCCAAGTGGGCTGCTGGTAGCTGGCGATCCGGGGATCCCGAAGACACTGGCTCCGACCGACTACAAGAGCTTCGCACCGAGAATTGGGCTGGCCTATTCCCCACATCCAGAGCTTGGATTCTTGAAGGGGATCTTTGGTAGCGGGGGGAAGAGCAGTGTCCGCGCCAGCTACGGAATGTTCTACACCGCGTTTCCGGGTCTCTCCGCTGGCGTTATGTATGCCGTGCCGCCATTCGGCTATAACTATCTGAGCCCGGGGCCACCGCTCCTGGCAACTCCTTTTATCACCGCTGCTACGGGAGTGAACAATGGACAGCGCTTTCCTTTTCCGTTTCCTTCGAAGAGCGCCTCGACCTCGAATCCGGACACAGCGGTTGACTGGTCCAACTTTCTTCCTTTGGCTGCAGATCCTTTCTTCAATCACAAGAACCGTCCTGCCTATCTGAGTAACTACATGCTCTCGTTTCAAAGACAGATTACAGAAAGCGGTCTATTGACTGTGAGCTATGTTGGCAACCAGGGACATCGCATTCTTGCACTGGTCTCCGTCAATCCTGGAGATCCTCAACTGTGCCTCAGCCTGCCTGTCTGTGGCCCGTTTGGTGAAGATTCACCTTATATCGATGGCTCTGGCCAGGCCGTTCAAGGGACCCGCGTGGGGCAAGGACCGAACTATGGAAACAACACCTCGGACTCCTCGATCGGGAATTCGAACTACAACGCTCTGGAGTCCACTCTCCGCTACAGTCACCGCGGGTCACAGGTCGCATTCAGTTACACCTACGCAAAATCCATCGACCAGGGATCGAATCTGGGGGAGCAACTGAACCCGATCGATGCCAGACAAAGCCGCGCAATCTCTGCCTGGGATCTGAAGCACAGCTTTGTCGCCAGCTACACCCTGGCGTTGCCGATCGCAGCCCTGGTCCGCCAGAGTAATCGTCTGACGAGTGAATGGAAACTTTCGGGAACTACTCGCTTTGCCAGTGGGTTTCCGGTAACGCTGTTCGATAACTCCGATAACTCGTTGCTTGGGACGCTGGGCAATGGTGCGAACAATTATCTTCTCGATACGCCGCAGTTCACTGGCGGCAACCTGAAGATTGACACGAACGGGCGAAACGGACGCGCAGCCTTCGATACCTCAGTCTTCCGTGAAGAGACGTTGGGAGAACTCGGCAATGCCAAGCGCAGGTTCTTTTATGGCCCAGGGATCAATAACTTCGATTTGGCGCTTCAGAAGAATGTGCGACTCGCCGAGAGACAGTCTTTGGAGCTCCGTGTCGAAACATTCAACGCTTTCAATCATGCCCAGTTCTACGGACCAGCAGCCGTAAAGGGCCAACTCGAGGATCCGAACTTCGGACACATCGTCAGCGCGGCCGCATCTCGTCTTATTCAACTCGCGGCTAAGGTTTCGTTCTGATGAGTTAGAGCTTGTCTGGGCTTGGAACCGGTCCGGAGCGTTGTTGTGTCCGGGCGGTTGGTCAGCATGATTGGATGGTGCTCGAGTAACCAGCGCGTACGTTTGTTTGAAGTTCATGCTGCGAGGCCAAAGCAGTACCTGCGTCAAATGCCAAAGAGAGGAAATTTATGGTGTCTCTCTTTCTTCGGCAAATTCCCTCCAAGAGGAGTTCTAGAAGGTGAGCCTTCCTCCTAGTTGAATGATCCTTGCATAGTTGATCTGTGACTGAACGGAACCAAAGGTCGTACCCGGTGTAGCGGCCTGGGTGCTCGTGTTGACTGGAAGGACGGTGACCGGTGCTGAGAACAATGGAGTGTTGAATGCATTGAGTGCCTCCGCACGGAACTGAAAGTTGACCCGCTCCGTGATCGGAAAACTCTTATTGATTGAAATATCCGAGTTGTTATAGCCAGGCCCATAGCACGGCAGCGTTCGAGGAGCGTTACCATAGGTGTAGGCGGCGGCGGGTGAGAATGCGGCTGGGTTGAAGTATGGCTTAGTTCCGTTCGTCAGGCCCAGACGATCCTGGGGTCTACCCGAATAGCATGGGTTGATATTGCCAACGAGATTTGGACGCTGCACATTACCTCCTACGCCAGTTGTCCCGAAATTGCTGGCACTATTCAGATTAGTTTGGGTGATAGAGAGGGGTCCGCCATTCTGAATGATCGTCTCGTCATTGATCTGCCATCCGCCGATAAAGGCATCGACCAAACGATTCACACTGCTGAGATAAGCTCGGCCTCTGCCAAACGGGAAATCGTAGCTGATTGCGGCTGTGAATCGATTCGGAATGTCGTTTGAGGCTCGTGCATACTCAGCCTTGGGATTTGTGTTGTCCTGCGGCCCACTCGTAGCGTTTAGATTATTGCTCGTCGCTGGAACCGATACAGAAGAGTAGATGTTGTCCCAGTTTGAAGACCACGTGTAGGTTGCAAGTAGAGTAAGTCCGTTGTTGAAACTCCTTTGGACTTTAACCGCGAGCGAGTTGTATCTCGAATATCCGTTACTCTGTGACATCGTGATGGAGGAGAACTGGGGAAACGGCAGGAGTAACTGGGCAGGGGGTAGGTTTGCCTGGGCAACCAGCCCCGTTGATGGATATCCACCGGTTGTTGTGGCCCGGAATGGATTGGTTACGGTCGGCTTTGCCAACGAGCTGCCTGAAGCAGCAAACAACACATTATTTGGCAACTGATTGATGTTGACCGTGTTTTGAAAGTTCCTGGTGCGTGCTCCTACATAACCAATCTTAAGAGCGATGTGCCCCGGGAGCTGTTGCTGCAGATCGACCGAATACTGCTGGACCAGCGGAAAACGCCGGCTCGCATCGATCCCGGTAATTGCACCGCCCACACCCGTCAGGTTGCCTAGCGAGTTTCCACTGGGAGCCAACAGCCCTCCGGGAAAGGGGTTGGAGAGATAGGCTCCGGCTCCTACACTGCTGACTGGAAGTGCGGAGTTCGGTGCGGAGGTGCTGTAGCTGGTCGCTTGCGTGTATCCGGGCGAGTAGTTCGTAAGAGCGACGGGTGCATAGAATACTCCGAAGCCGCCGCGCAGGACTGTATCTCGCCGAATGGCATAGGCGAGTCCAACGCGCGGCGAATACTTCACGGCACCGTATCCGCAGCAATGGGTGGGGTAACCATTGGTTCCAGCGAACTCCACGCCACCTTTAAGCGGCGTTCCTGTAGTAGCGAGAGCGTTCGTCACATTGGGGTCAAAGCCCACGATGAATCGATTGTTCGCTTCACTCTGACCTGGCTCCCGTTCCAGTCTCAGTCCGAGGTTTACTGTGAGCGCTCTCGTAAGTCGAAAGTCATCTTGTGCATAAAAAGCGTTGTAGCTAGCTTTTTGTAGCGTGGAGGGCGCATTGATCGTTACCGTCGCCGAACTTACTGTACCAAGCAGTAGATCGGCGATGGCGTTCCCCGATGTGGTTGTGGCACTCCCGCCATCCGCGGAGGTGTTCTGGCCATTGAAGGTGTAGGCACCATTTCCACCCGAGAAGCTTTGCGCGTAGACGGTGAGTCCCCGGAATACATACCCTGCTTTGACATTGTGCTTGCCAAGCGTCTTCGATACTCCGATCACAATGTTTCGTGAGTAATTGATTGTGGGACCGCTATTTGCTCCCCCAAGTCCAGCTACACCACTGACGCCGGTGAAGGCAATCGTCGGAAATGTCTTCGATTGCAGTTGATTGACGAAACCGGGAGAAAATCCAATTCCGCCAAAGCCTTTCGTCTGATCGAATCCATTGCTGTATTGGGGCGAAGTACTGTAGTAGCGATTGAATCCGTATGCGACGTTTAGAACCGTAGTGGGGCTAAGAATGAAGGTGTTGTTTATGGCAGTTGCGTCGTTGTATCGAGTCAGTACACTGGCTGCTTCAGCGGCAACGTGCAGAATATTTCCGCCTGGCTCTTGCGTCGCGAGGTGCACGTAGGAGCCGGCAGCGGACCAGAACTTAGTGAACTGATGATCCAGCTTGCCGCTGTACATATCCGATCTGGTCTTGAGCGAATCGAAAGGACGAGTAATGTTCGGGTTTCCATAAGCGGTCGGACTTGGGGAAAGTGTCGGCAAAGGATATGCATTCGCGATGAACTGACCGATCGGATTGATTCCAAGTCCGCTCCCCGGAATGTAATTGGGTGTTGGGATTCCGTTCTTCAAACCGGTAATCACCACGGTGCGCTTCCCATTGACAAAGGGCTTGGTGGGATCATAAAGAATCGGCTCTGGCGCTCCGCCATTCCCAAGCTGGGTGAAGTCCCCTGCGCGTTCTGCAGCGGTAGGAACGTACAGGCCCACCGTACTGGAGGCATAGGGCTGTTGCTGCCGATACCCATCCTCTGAAGCCCAGAAAAAGTATTTCCCTCCCAGGAGCGGAAGTGCATTGAAGCCTGGGATTTTATTCAGGGGCAAAGGTCCGCCGATCGCTCCTGAGTAGAGATATGTCGCCGAGCCGGGTCGAGGCGCTCCGGTGAGATTATTGGTAAAGCTGTTTGCACTCCATGCTGTCTGTCGTGTCTCGCCATAGAGAACTCCATGCAGCACATCGTTGCCGGATTTCAGGGTTGCGTTATAGACCCCTCCGCCGACGCGCCCCACTTCAGCGTCGTAGGCGTTGGCCTGTACTTTTACCTCGGAGACAGCTTCGAGTGAGGGAATGAATGTAACGATCCCAGCAGAGGTTGACGTCGGGATGCCATCGACAACATAGCCGTTGGTTCCAATCGGAGCTCCCGCGATCGACACGGAAGAGGTCATATTCTGGTCTTCGGCACGAGTTTGTTGCGGGTTTCCCGTGGGAGTTACATTGTTGTCGAGTTTGTCCATGATGAATGGATTTCGCCCGAGGTTGGGCAAATCCTGCAACTTACGTTGGTCAAAGACCTGCCCGTTCGACGCACTCGACGTATTGATCAATGGTTCAGCATCGGCCGTGATGTCGATGCTCTGATCCGTGCTTCCGACGGAAAGCTTGACGTCGAGCGTCGCAACCACACCGAGTTCGACTAAGAGTCCCGTCTGGTGACTGGTCTTGAATCCAGCCTGCGATGTGCTGACGGTGTACGAGCCTGGGTCGACTGCGCTAAAGAAGTACACTCCTGAGCCATTCGTTACTCCGGTTCGATCGATATGGGTGCGTTCGGAGGTCAGAGTCACGTTTGCCCCGATCAGCGCTGCGCCTTGAGGGTCGGTGATGAGCCCTCGAACAGAACCATAGTTGGTCTGGGCGTTGAGGGTGGAAGGTGACAGATCAAGCAGAAACAAAGCAAGCATAACCACGATTGCTAAAGTGCTTTTATGCAAAGAGAGATGCTTCATGTTTCAGGTCTCCGAGACTATTAATGAGGGTGAGGTTTTATAGAAAATGGCTGCCCGGTCTACACGCCTTGGAGCGTGAGAATGCTGAACAATAAGCTCGATTCGGGGCAGCACACGATCGATCTCTCACGATGTGTTGACCGAGAAAGCAGCTATTTGACGGTCAATCTGTCTTGAGAAAGACGAAGCTATGTGTGGAGGGAGCGGGCAATCGGACCTGTAGCAGGGCGCAGTTCAGACTGGCGGTAGCTCGCTATGCGAACCAACAACAACCGTTGATTTTGTTGCGATGTAGCAGCATCTTTTACCCGATCTGTGGTCGCATGACGCAGGTCGCTCTCAATCTCGCGAGGAGATCAGAGAAAGCAAATGCGTCGATTACAAATAATCAGAGATTTAAGTTAGCTATATTTACTGACCAACGAACGGCTCTTAGTTTCGCGCGGGATCCAGTGCTTTCATGACGAGAGCACAACAGCGACAAACTAAAAGTACTGAGGATGGCATAAGGTCGAATGTAGCTTATCGCTTCGCCGCGGTCAAGCCCAATATCCATGCTGACCCGATCAATCGCAATCGATTAGCATGGAGGTTTCTTATTTAGGTAAAGGCGTCCCAAAGGGCACTTCCAAATCTGATACGCAATGTGTTGTCGGGTACTTTCTCCGCTATGCAACGGAGAGACGTATCTCTTTTTCAAGAGGAACCTCATGCAATCTTTGACGCGCAGATCGATACTGAAGACCTCGGGCCTGGCCCTGGCCGCAGAGGTTTTGCCTCGCAGCGCAATGGCTGGTGCTGACATTGCCGGTTCGGGCCATCTCGTTCATTTAAACCTGAACGAGAATGCCTTCGGTCCGTCTTCGCGGGTAGCGCCGGCGATTGAGCGAGAGTTATCGAGGCTCTCTCGTTACGGTGAGAGCAAAGCCGCGGAGGAATTGATCGAACAGATAGCCGCTCACGAGCGCGTAGCTGTCGAGCAGGTGGTGCTCGGAGAGATTCTCGGCGCGCTTGGGCTCTATCTCGGAAGTGAGGGAGGGCCGGGTGGAGAGTTTGTTTATTCGACTCCGGGATACCTGGCATTGATCGATTCAGCTTCCCGCGTAGGGGGTGTCGGGATTCCTGTACCCCTTAATGCCAGCTACGAGAACGACCTGGTTGGTCTGAGAGCGAAGGTGAATGACAGAACACGAGCTGTCTATCTCATCAATCCGCACAATCCAACTGGTACGGTGAGCGACAATCGCGCGTTCAAGTCATTCCTTGAAGATGCATCCAAACAGGCGCCGGTGATCGTTGACGAGGCTTATCTGGAATTCACGTCCGATTTTGAATCGCGTTCCGCTGCTTCGCTGGTGCGCGAAGGTGCAAACGTGCTTGTCTTTCGTACCTTCGACAAGATCCACGGATTGGCGGGGCTGCCGATCGGGTATACCCTCGCGCCCAAAAAACTTGCGGGGACGTTACGGTCGCGCGGCCTCGGCGATGCAGAGTCACTTGGGCGGTTGAATATGGCGGCAGCGTCTGCTGCTCTCGCTGACAGGCAGCATGTCGAGAGAGTCCGAATCGTAGTTGCGACCGAACGGAATAAATGGGTCACCGTTCTGGAAGAACTTCGCTTACCTCATTCGCAGTCCGAAGCTAACTTCATCTTTTTTAAGGTTGGCCGACCTCACTCTGAGGTGGCGCAACAGATGCGGAAGCGAGGTGTGGAGATTGCGCGTGCCTTTCCGCCGTATAACGACTGGATCAGGATAACCATCGGAACGCCAACTGAAAATGAAAAGGCTCAACAGGCGCTGCGCCAGGTTCTGAAGCAGGGCACAAGCGGGTGAGGCTTACTGCGCGAACTCTGTTTGACATTCCCTCGGCGGCTAAAGCCGCATTGCGGTGTTTGGAGTTGCGGCGGGATTGAAGTGCCGCCCTTTCAAGGCGATGACTTGTTCAGAGGTGCTTTGGAATCAATCGGGCTTGGGCGTCTCATAATCTGTAGGTCGGCGGTCGATTCTGTCCACTGCCGCCAATGATTTCAATGTCTTCGTTGTACCTGCACCAAAGCCACAGAACTCGGATGGACCGCGAAAAGCGGTTCGAGAGTATCATTTTGGCAGTTAGTAGCGTTTTAAGGTGGAGGGGCGTCTAACCTCTGTCGGTATATGTTTCTTTATTCTTCATGGAGCCGGTTCGCCTTATGCCTAAGATTTCGAAGATCCTGCTTCTCGTTGCGTCGGTCGTGCTGGTGCTGGCGGCGTTTCTGGGTGTGAATACGAGTTTTGTAAGTGCTGCGAGCGATTCGGACGCGCAGGACGGGGCCTATAAGCAGATCAATGTGTACAGCGAAGTGCTGCGGCATATCCAGACGGATTATGTGGTCGATCCGAATATTCCGGCGGTGACGAATGGCGCGCTGCGCGGTCTGCTGGAGTCGCTGGACTCGGACTCGAGCTACCTGACGCCCGAGGAGTACAAGGCCTACAAGGCGGACAAGGGCGGCAAGGCGCAGGTCGGGATCAACGTGTCCAAGCGGTATGGTTACGCGACGGTGGTTTCGGTGGTTCCGGGAAGCCCGGCGGACAAGGCAAATCTAAATGATGGCGACATCATCGAGGCGATCGGCGGGCAGGATACGCGGGAACTATCGCTGGCGATGATCCAGATGCTGCTGGCTGGACAGCCGGGGACGGAACTGACGGTGGCCGTGGTTCGGCCGCGCAAGTCGCAGCCGGAGAAGGTTTCGATGACGCGGGTGGCGCAGGTCGTGGCCCCGGTGTCGGAGACGATGTATGAGAATTCGACGATTCTGTATCTGAAGCCCGGCGCGCTGGATCATGAGCATGTCCAGCAGATCGAGTCGAAGCTGAAGCAGATGCCCAAGGCCGGCAACAAGAAGGTGCTGCTGGACCTGCGCGACGTGGCAACCGGAGATATGACGGAAGCGACGCGGGTCGCGAACTTCTTCCTGAGCACCGGGACGATCGCTTCGCTGGAGGGGCAGAAGGTCGCGAAGCAGACGTTTACGGCGGAGGCTTCGAAGTCCATCAATACGACGGCGCCGCTGGTAGTAATCACGAATCGCGGAACGGCTGGACCGGCGGAGCTGGTCGCGGCAGCGCTGCTGGACAACAAGCGGGCGGAGTTGGTTGGCGAGAAGACCTTCGGTGAAGGCGCTCAGCAGAAGACATTCGATCTGCCGGATGGCGGCGCGCTGATTCTTTCGGTGGCGAAGTACAAGACGCCGGGGGGCAAGAAGCTGCAGGATGAGGGTGTTACGCCTGGTCTGCTGGTGGCTTCGAATATCGATGACGGCGCGGTCCCGGATGAGGATGGCGGGGACGGCGCGGCTCCGGCCCCTGTAGCGAAGGCTGGAGTTTCGGTCGACGAGCAGCTTACCAAGGCGCTGGACCTGTTGAAGAACAAGGCGGCATAAGAGTCTAACGCGGATAGATAAGGATTTACGGGCTGGCTTCCTGGTGACGGGAGGCCAGTTTTGCGTGCGGGTGCATGCTAAGGTTGAGAGGCCGTGCTGAAGCTATTCAACCGCGATACCGAGACGTCCGAAGCGGGGGCGAGGCCGCTTTGGCGGCGCGTCTTCGATCGCTTGACGCTGCAGGGGCCGGCTTACCGGACGCGGAGAATGGCGGCGCGGGCTACGTTCCTGGGGCTGCTGACGGCTTCGGCGGTGTTCGGCGCGCTGTGCGGATTGATGCTGGTGTACTCGATCGATCTTCCCCAGATGGAAGACTTGGCGCGGTACCGGCCCAGCACCACGACCGATTTGTATGACATCCATGGCAAGGCGTTTGGATCGTTCGCGATGGAGCGGCGGGTGGTGGTGCCGTACGACGAGTTTCCCAAGGTCCTGCGGGAGGCGATTCTATCGATTGAGGATAAGAGTTTCGAACGCAACTGGGGGGTAAACCTGGTGCGAGCGGTGGGTGCGGCGTGGCGGGACCTGCACACCAACGGGAAGGCGCAGGGAGCTTCGACGCTGACCATGCAGTTGGCGCGGAACCTGTTTCTTTCATCGCAGAAGACCTATGGCCGGAAGTTCCAGGAGGTCTTCCTGACGGTTCAGATCGAGCGGCGTTTTACGAAGCAGCAAATCTTCAGCCTGTATGCGAACCAGATCTACCTGGGGCGCGGGACCTATGGGTTCGAGGCTGGCGCTGAGTACTACTTCAGCAAGCATGTTAAGGACCTGACCCTGGCGGAGGCGGCTCTGCTGGCGGCGCTGCCCAAGGGGCCGGAGTACTACTCGCCGGTGCGGCATCCGGAGCGCGCGCTGCGGCGGCGGAACCTGGTGTTGAGCGAGATGCTCGACGACCACAAGATTACGGTGGCGCAGGCGGCTGCGGCGACTGCCGCTCCGATGGGATTACGGATTGAGTCTCCGCCGAACAGCGTCGCTCCGTACTTTGTGGAAGAGGTACGGCGGCAGTTGGAGAAGGAGTATGGAGTCGAAGAGGTTCACGGCTCAGGGTTGAAGGTCTACACGACCCTGGATCTCGATCTGCAGTTGGTTGCGAACCGCGCGGTGATGGATGGGGTAGCGACGTACGAGCGGCGGCATGGATGGAAGGGGCATCTGCCGAACGTGGTTCTGGAGGGGTTGGAACTGGAGAGCTATCGTCATCCGGATTGGGTCCAGCCGGTGGAGGCAGGGGCGTACTTCCATGCGCTGGTGCGGTCGGCTTCGGCGAAGCGGGTGGTGGTGAAGCTGGGGCAGCGGGAGTTTGTGCTGGGACCGGCAGATTGGAAGTGGACCGGCTTCCCGGATGGCGACAGCTTCCTGAAAACCGGCGACATTGTGTATCTGAAGATCGAGTCGGCCGGGACGGATGGGGTAAAGGTCTCACTGCAGGAGGATTCGGGCGCGCAGGGCTCGATGATGGCGATGGACAATGCGAACGGCGAGGTTCTGGCGATGGTGGGAGGCAGGGACTTTGCACTGAGCCAGTTCAACCGGGCGACTCAGGCGCAACGGCAGGTTGGATCGTCGTTCAAGCCGTATGTCTATGCGACGGCGGTGGAGGGTGGCGCGAAGGCGACCGACACGATTGTGGATGGGCCGACGACCTTCCCCACTCCAAATGGGCCGTACACGCCGCATAACTACGAGGCGGACTACAAGGGTACGATGACGCTGATCGACGCCTTCAAAGAGTCGCGGAACATTCCGGCGCTGAAGCTGGCGAGCCGCGTGGGGATCCGCAAGGTCATCGAGATGGCGCACCGGTTCGGGATTACAAGCAATATCCCGGCGTTTCTGCCGATCGCGCTGGGTGCGGCGGATATTACGTTGTATGAGCAGGTCGGGGCGTACAGCGTGTTTCCGAACGACGGCATTCGAATTGAACCGCACTACATTCGCAAGGTGACGCGGGCGGATGGGATGCTGATGCCGGCGGAGTCGACCGAGGTGACGGAGGTGATTTCGGTCGAGACGGCCCGGACGATGACGGAGTTCCTGCAGGCTGTGATTCAATCAGGAACCGGCGCGACGGCTGGCGCACAACTGAAGCATGCGCTGGGCGGCAAGACCGGGACGACAAATAACTTTACGGACGCGTGGTTTGTCGGGTTTTCGCCTTCGGTGACGTGCGGGACGTGGATCGGGTTCGATACGCGCGAGTCGTTGGGGGAGAAGGAGACCGGCGCACGCGCGGCGCTGCCGATGTGGATCGAGTTTATGAAGGCCGCGATTGCGAACAAGCCGAATGAGGCGTTCGTGGCCGCGGGTGCACCGAAGAAGGTTCTGGAGATGCCTTTGAATGCGGCGAAGAAGGAGCCAAAGGCGGAAGACGTCGATCCGGATGCGCCTGCGGAGCCGGTGAAGAAGGAGGCTCCTGCGGTGGTTCCGGGGGCTGCGAAGGATGGGGATTCGGTTCCGGCGAATAAGACTCCTGCACCGGTGCCGGAGCGGCCTTAAAGATATAAGTGCGCCCTGCGCGGGCGGCGGTCATTTCATGACTTGTATTGGGCTTTGCGTGGTGCTCCCGATGGTCGCAAGCTGGATTCTTTGTTTGCCACAAAAGAGACCGCCCTGCGCGCAGCAGGCCCGTCCGGCAGGACAGTCTTTAAGCAGAGTGGAGAGTGCGGCAGAGGCTGAGGAAGCGATTGGCTTTGGCCACGTCGCGGCCGATCTGTTCGCGCAGCGCCTTGGGGTTGGGCCAGCGGATCTCGGGGCGCAGGCGCTTGAGGAAGGTCAGCTTAAGGGGCGTGTCGGGGTGGAGCGCGATGGGGTGGAAGTTCAGCAGATAGGACTCGACCGTGATGGGATTCTCTGCGAACTCGGCTTCAAAGGTGGGGCGGTTACCGATGTTGGTCACGGCTTCGAAGGTTTCGGTGGCTCCGGCTGTGCCGATCTCCAGCGTGGTGACGTAGACACCGTTGGCGGGCAGGAGTTCGGCGTAGGGCGCGAGGTTGATGGTGGGGACGGTGTAGCGGGTGCCGTAGCCGCGTCCGGAGGCGGGGGTACTTTCGATGGCGAAGGGACGGCCGAGCAGGGCGCGTGCCTGGCTGACGTCTCCCGCGGCGATGGCCTTGCGGATGCGGCTGGAGGAGATGGCTCCTCCGCGCAGCAGCCGGGGGGAGTAGACGTGCACGGCGAAGCCTAGTTCCTTGCCCAGGGCTTCGAGGGATTCGATGCCTGCCTCAGCCTGGTAGCCGAAGCGGAAGTTTTCGCCTTCGTGGAGTTCCTGAATGTGGAAGGTATCGCGCAGAATCTCGGTGGCGAAGGTACGGGCGGACATCTTTGAAAACAACTCGGTGAAGGGAAGGACGGCTACGTTTTCGATGCCGGTGGCGGCTAGGAGTTCTAGCTTCTGTGCGAGTGGAGTGATGAGGGAAGGACAGAGCTCCGGGCGGACGATCCGGGCAGGGTGGGGGTCGAAGGTGATGGCGAGCGAGGTGCAGTTAAGCGCGTGGGCGCGGGAGACGACCTCCGAGATGACGCTCTGGTGGCCATGGTGGACGCCGTCGAAGTTGCCGATGGTGGTGATGCTGGGGGGAAAGCTGGCCGGAAGTTGGTGAAAGATATTCATCGTGCGGGCTCTGAAGCCGCTGCTGGAACGGGTTCTGAAGGTGATTCGGCGATGTCGAAGGTGATTTGCAAGCCATCGTAGGCGAGGCGGATGTTGGGCGGCAGGCTGGCCTCGGTGGTGTGGTGGTCGATGTCATGGCCCATATGGGTGAAGAACGCGCGCTTCGGCTTGAGGAGTTCGACGAAGGCGATGGACTTCGCGAGGTGGGAGTGGCTAGGGTGCGGGGTGGGACGGAGAGCGTCGAGAATCAGAACGTCGAGGCCCTGGAGGAGAGCAAGGCTCTCAGGTGGAATGTCGGACATGTCGGTGAGGTAGGCGGCACCGCCGAAGCGATAGCCGGTGATGGTCTCGCGGCCGTGGGTGACGGGGATGCGCTGGAAGTCTGCGCCGAAGAGCGTCACCGACGCGCCGGGGGTGGGATCAATGCGGTGGAGCTTGACGCGGGCGCTGGTGGGGTAGCGGTTTTCCTCGCGGAAGGTGTAGTCGAAGATGCGCTCGAGAGAGTCGGCGGTGGGATCGTCGGCGTAGACGGGGAGGTATTCCGGAAGGTGAAAGCTGAGGGGGCGGAGGTCGTCGAAGCCGAGGATGTGGTCGGCGTGGCCGTGGGTGTAGAGGACGGCGTCGACGCGGCGGATGCCCTCGCGGATGGCCTGGGCGTGGAAGTCTGGGCCGGTATCGATGAGGACGGTGCGGTGGGCTCCCGCTCCGTCATAGGCGATGCGGACGGAGGGGCGGGTGCGGCGGTTGCGTGGGATCGGGGGCGGCAGGCAGAGGCCGGGCGGGGTGGCGGAGACGCAGACGGAGCAGTCGCACCCCAGGGTGGGGATGCCCATGGAGGTGCCGCTGCCGAGGAAGGTGAGGGTCGCTTGCATAGAGGCAGTTGTGAGTTATTAGTTGGTAGTTGTGAGTAACGGCGAAGGGCGTTTTAGCGGACGATGCTGGGCCCGGCTGGGCCTCGGGGGCCGGGTTGGCCGGGGCCGCCTGCTTTGGCGGCGGCTGCGCGGGAGAGGCTCTGGGTGATCTCGAGGAACGCCATGCGGAGCTCGAAGAGAGCGGAGTCGAGCAGGCGTGCTTCGTCGGTGGCGAGGTTGCGATCGGTCTTGTCCTGCAGGATGGCCAGCATGTCGATGCTCTGACGGGCCCCCATGAGGTCGACCTGTGGCTGCTGGCCTTCGGGGGTGCCTCCGCCGAGTTGCATGACGGCAGACATATAGACGGACTGGACGAGCTGCGCGAAGCTCATGGCCGGGGGGTGATCCATGCCGGGGTTGGCGGCGCGGATGGCGGTGTCGAGGCGGTCGGAGGTGGCGTCGTAGGCGGCGCGGGCCTGGGCGGACTGCTCGGCGGTGGGGCCGGCAGGGAGGTCTGCTTCATCGGACCCGGACTGAGATTCAGGCTCGTACTGCTGGGGGGCGGCTGCCGATTGTTCGGCAAATGTCTCGGAAGCGGGCACGGGAACCGGGCCTGCGGAGACGAGCGTCTCAGGACGCGGCTCGCGGGCGGGCGATGGGTCGGCGTCGGGACGGGGTTCGCCGTCCAGGGTGAACTTGCGGCGGTCGGTGACTACGAAAGGCTTGTTCTGCTCAGGCATGGATGCACTCTCAGTGGGATCAGATGCGGCGTGGGGTCAGCCGGCTGCAGGTACGGTGAAAGGAGTTGAGACCGGTGCAGCGGTGCCGCCGGGGTAGGTCAGGACGAGGTTGCGTTCCAGGGCTTCGCGCCGGACGTAGCCGAGAGCGAGCTGGATGGGGCCGGTGGGTAAAGGGATGGCTGCGGCGCTGGTGAGTTCGCCGATCTGTTTTCCATCCGCTTCGAGCATGGTTCCGGCGGGCGGTAATGCGCCATCCAGGCGGAAGCCGGTGAAGGTGCGGTGGACCTGGCCGCGCGAGCGGATGCGCTCGACGATCTCCTGGCCAAGGTAGCAGCCCTTGGAGAAGTGGAGCGCGCGGTGTTGGGCGGTCTCCTGGGGGAGCTCGCGGTCGCGAATGTCGGTGTTGTAACGGGGCGTGCCTTCGAGGATGCGGAGGGCTTCAAGGGCGGGGGCGGTCACTCGGCTAGCGCCAGCCTGCTGGAGCGCTTCGGTGAGGGCGGCGATGGTGCCGGGATCTGCCCAGAGCTCGAAGCGGGGAACGAGGGGGCTGTGAGCCTGCAGGACGGTTACTTCATTGGACTTCCACAGCGAGATTTTGAGCTGGAGGGGGGAGAGGTCTTCTGTGCGTAGGCCGAGGGCTCCGAGTAGGGCCGCTGCTACTGGGCCGGCGATGAGGAGGCCGGCGCGGGTAGAGGAGATGTTGGAGAGTTCGACGTCGTCCATGATGATGAAGCGATCGAGCAGGGTGCTGAGAATGGGAAGCTGGGCGGCAGAGGTCTCCAGCAGCAGGGTTTTAGAGGCGTCTGCGTTGGCTGCGGCGGGTTCGACGAAGATGAAGGCGTCACCCTGGATGCGGCCCTGGGCGCTGAGGATGAAGTTGTAGTTGCCCTGTCCGGGGTTGAGTTCCTGGATGGAGTTGGTGACCATGCCGTTGAGCCAGCGGACGCGGTCATCGCCGGTGATGCGGAGCCAGCCAGTGTCGGTGAGGGGGGAGATGGCGGCGTGAGTGAGCAGCGCGGCGAGGTGGTGGGCCGTCTCGGGAGAGACCTGGGTGGTTTCGGAGGGGAGGGACGCGGGCTGGGTGGCTGGGGTCATCGCGGACGAGGCAGGGAACTCTGCGTACACTTGATTATACGGATTGTTTGGAGGCTGGATTTGCAGGGTGAGGGTAGAGGCTGGGGGCTGGGTGGTCAGGTGGGGGCGTTTTTGCTCGCGGTTTCCAGTGTGGGCATGCTGGGCCAGCAGGTCCCGCCGCCGGGTACGGGGACAAAGGACACGAAGACGCAGGCTCCGATGACCAAGGAGCAGGCAAAGGAACTGTTCAAGTCGGTGGATGAGATTCTTGGTTTTGTGAGTGGGGACACCAAGCTGGCGATCTTGCATCCGGTGAAGCGGAAACTGATCTCGCGGGACGAGGTGAACAAATACCTGGAGAAGAAGTTCGCCGAGGACGAGGGTGCGCGGCGGATGGAGCGGGCGGAGATCGTCTTGAAGAAGTTCGGCCTGCTCGACCGTGACTTTCACCTGCGGCCGTTTCTGGTGAAACTGCTGACGGAGCAGATTGCGGGCTTCTACGACAACAAGACCAAGACAGTGAACCTGCTGGACTGGATTCAACCGGAGGAGCAGAAGCCGGTGCTGGCGCACGAGTTGACCCACGCTCTGCAGGACCAGAAGGTCGACCTGACGAAGTGGTCGGATGTGAGTGTGAACGGGGTCGCGAAGAACGCGGAGGAAGACAACAAGCATCTTCAAACGGACGAGGCCGAGACGGCACGCAGTGCGGTCGCCGAAGGCCAGGCGATGGTGACGTTTATCGACTACACGCTGCGGCCTTCGGGCAAGACGCTGGCGGACGCTCCGGAGCTGGCGGGGAAGTTGAAAGACTCGGCGTCGGATACGAGTGGGTCGCCGATCCTGGCGCGGGCTCCGCTGTTGCTGCAGGAGTCGCTGCTGTTTCCGTATAGCGAGGGTTTGAGCTTTGAACAGGCTCTGCTGGTGAAGGGCGGGCAGGAGATTGCGTTTGCGGGGGCGCTGATGAATCCGCCGTCTTCGAGCTTCGAGATTATGACGCCGAAGGCTTACCTGGCGCATGCTCCGGTGCCGGTGCTGCGACTGCCGGATATCCATCCGCTGCTGGCTGCGGAGTATGAGCCGTACGACCTGGGCGTGATGGGGGAGTTGGATGTGCGGATCCTGATGGAGTTGTTCGGCGGTCGCGAGATTGCGGAGGCGTTGGCTCCGTCGTGGAACGGCGGGATCTACTATGCGGCACAGAAGAAGTCGGCTGTGACGGCGGCGCAGAAGGAGTCAACGGCTTCGATCGGACTGCTGTACGAGTCGCGCTGGAAGAATCCGGATTCGGCGCGGACGTTTGTGCGGGTGTATGCGGCGCAGTTGGGGCGCAAGTATCAGCGGCTGGCGCGACGGAACACAGATGAGGCGAATGACTCGGAGCAGGTGTACTCGACCGAAGAAGGTGACGTGCTGATTTCGACTTCAACGTCGGGCTCCGGCGTGTTTGTGAGCGAAGGGTTTGCACTGCCGCTGGCGCGGAAGCTGCGGGACAGCATCGAGAGCGTTCAGTCGGACGGGCCGTTGCGGGTGGCTGGCGTTGACGGTGCTGGCGGTCTGCGCGGGCATGAGCTTTCGCTGGGGATAGTGCGTGGAATGGCAGGCTTTGGTGTGATGAAGGCGGCGATTCCGGCAGCGATATACTCAGTGGGGCGTTAATACTTCTATAACGATCTGGATGCGCCGGACTCGATCCGGCGAGAGGAGCAAGGTACTTGGCGAAGGCAGAGATTGGCATTATCGGGGGCAGCGGTCTGTACTCCATGCCCGGGTTGGAGAATGTACGCGAGGAGCGGGTTACCACTCCGTTTGGAGAGCCTTCGGATGCGTTCATCCTAGGCGAGATCGAAGGGCGCAGCGTGGCGTTTCTGGCGCGGCATGGCCGTGGGCATAAACTGCTGCCGAGTGAGCTGAACTTTCGGGCGAATATCTTCGCAATGAAGATGCTGGGAGTGGAGCGGATTCTTTCGGTGTCGGCGGTTGGTTCGCTGAAGGAAGAGCACAAGCCGACGGACTTTGTGATGCCGGACCAGTTCATCGACCGCACGTTTGCGCGGGTCGGGACGTTCTTCGGCGATGGCATCGTGGCGCACGTGGGGTTTGGCGATCCGGTGTGTGGCACGGTGCTGAACACGTTCGCGGAGGCCTGCGAGACGGTAGGCGTCGTCGGCAAACGCGGCGGGACGTACGTGTGTATGGAAGGGCCGCAGTTCTCCACGCGGGCGGAGTCGAACCTGTACCGTAGTTGGGGTGCCGATGTGATCGGCATGACGAATCTGCAGGAGGCCAAGCTGGCTCGTGAGGCGGAGATTTGTTACGCGACGATGGCGATGGTGACGGACTACGACTGCTGGCGCGAAGGGCATGATGATGTCACGATCGACCAGGTGGTCGCGGTGTTGCATCAGAACGCGGAGAACGCTGCGAAGGTGGTGAAGGCGGCGATCAACGCGATACCGAAGGAGCGGACGTGTGCCTGCGGGAGTGCACTGAAGTATGCGGTGCTGACGGACCGGAAGGCGATTCCGGAGGCAACGAAAGAAAAACTGTCTCTGCTGCTCGGCAAGTATCTCTAGAGGTCTGAGAGAGCCATTTCTCTCCAAAGTTTAAGAACATTCAGAGGAAGAATTCATGTCCATTTTGGTAGTAGGTTCGGTGGCGTTTGATAGTGTCGAGACGCCGCACGGTAAGGTCGATCACGTTCTGGGAGGAGCCGCGACGTACTTCGCACTGGCAGCCAGCAACTTCACCTCCGTACGGGTGATCGGAGTTGTGGGCGAAGATTTCACGCCTGCCAATGAGAAGGTGCTGACGGATCGCGGAGTCGATACCGCTGGCATTGAGCATGCTCCCGGGTTGAGCTTCCACTGGACGGGTTCGTATGTGCAGAATTTGAATGAGGCGAAGACGCTGGGCACGGACCTGAACGTGTTTGCCGCGTTCCAACCGAAGATTCCTGCGGCGTATCAAGATAGCGAGTATCTGTTCCTGGCGAACATCGATCCTGTCCTGCAAGCGCAGGTGCGGAGCGAGATGCCCAAGGTCAAGATGGTGTGCGGCGACACCATGAACTATTGGATTGCCGACCACAAGGCGAACTTGCTGAAGGTGCTGAAAGAGCTGGATGTGCTGCTGATTAACGATGGGGAAGCGAAGATGCTCTCCGGTGAGACCAACCTGCTGCGGGCTGCGAACAAGGTCATGGAGATGGGACCAAAGATCCTGGTCGTGAAGCACGGTGAGTACGGTGCGACGGCTTTTTTCTGCGACCGTTCCTTCATCGGGGCTTCGTCGGTATCGCTCCCGTTCCGCGCACCGGCGTTGCCTCTGGATGAGGTCGTCGATCCGACCGGCGCGGGTGATTCGTTTGCCGGTGGATTCTACGGTTATCTGGCTTCGCAGCCGGAGCTTACGCCGGCGGTCTTCCGTTCGGCGATGTTCTACGGCGGTGTGATGGGATCGTTCGCGGTAGAAAAGTTTGGAACAGAACGCTTGCAGACGATCACCCGAGAAGAGATCGACGCGCGGTTCCAGTTGTTCCGGGAGCTTTCGCACCTTGCGTAATAGAGGGCGACGAGTGGAGCGTCCGGCGGGGGCGAGGGCTCTCGCGCGGACCCGGTCTGCGCCGTGGGTGGAGAACCTGGCGGAGGGCGTTCGGCCGGCGACGCGGGAAGAGACTTTCCCGGTGGCGCTGGCCGCGGTAGTTGCTGGTTTCGTTGCATTCGTAGTCTGCTACACACGCGGTTACATATTGCTGTACGGCGATGCGGTAGCCCATCTGGGGATTGCGCGGCGCATTCTGGACTCGCGCAATCCCGGGCTGGCGCAGCTTGGAGGTGTGTGGCTGCCACTTCCGCACCTGCTGATGATGCCGCTGGTGCAGAACATAGAGTGGTGGCAGACGGGGCTGGCTGGTGCGTGGCCTTCGCTGGCCTGCTACATCCTGAGCGTGATTGGGATGTTTCGGCTGACGCGTCGGCTGATAGCTCCGGCGTGGGCTCTGGTTGCGACGATGTTCTTCGGGCTCAACCCGAATCTTCTGTATCTCACGACGACCGCGATGACCGAGCCGCTGTTCCTGGCGGAACTGATCTGGCTGACGCTGCTGACGATGGAGTGCGTGGCTGCAATACGCGCGGCGCGGAATCGCAGGGTTGCCGTGCGGTTGGTGCTGATTGCACTGGTGATTGTGGCTGCAGTGTTCACGCGCTACGACGGATGGATCGTTGGTGCGGCGGCGTGGTGTGTACTCACGTGGGAGCTCTCGCAGAATCGCGAGGTCTGGCGGCAGGTGAGACCTTCGTTCGTGCTGTTCACGGTGCTAACGGTGGCCGGGCCATTGAGCTGGCTGGCTTACAACCAGCACTTCATGCACGATGCATTGGACTTCATGCGTGGGCCTTACTCCGCGGCTGCGATTGAGAAGAAGACTTCGCCGCCGGGATCGCGGCACTATCGCGGCTGGCATAATCCTGCGTGGGCGGTGCTGTTTTATACGCGTACGGCGCAGGTCGATGCAGCGGTGTGGGAGACGGGCTTTGCGGTGATGGCGGCGGCGCTGGGTGGCTTGGTGCTCGCGTGGCGGCGCAAGGCGGAGCGGGCTGCGGCGCTGCTTTGGGTGCCTCTGCCGTTTTATGTTTACTCGATCGCTTATGGTTCCGTACCGATCTTTATCCCGCAGCTCTGGCCGCACTCGTACTACAATGCGCGCTACGGAATGGCGTTGCTGCCGGCGCTGGCGGTCTTCCTGATGTTCGCGCTGTGGCGACTGGATGAGCGATGGAAGACCTCGCTGCCCATGGGTTCGCGATTGCTCCAGCCGGTCATGATTCTGCTGGTGGCGCTCAGTACGATCGGCATGATGTACCGCATTCCAGCCGTGCTGAAAGAAGGTCAGGTCAACGCGACGACGCGGGTGCCGTTCGAGGCTGCGATTGCGCGGGAGATCAAGACATTTCCGGCCGGATCGACGATCTTGATGTTCAACTCCGAGCACATCGGGGCGATCCAGCAGGCGGGAATCCCGTTGCACCAGACGCTGAATGAAGGGGACTACGATAGTTGGACGGCGGCGCTGAAGGCCCCTGCGAGCCATGCGGCCTACGTGATTTCGATTGCTGGCGATCCGGTCGCGAAGGCGGTCGCAGAGCATCCGCAAGGCCTGACGGAGTTGACGGTGCTGTGCACTTCGGGACAGGGATGTGCGCGGGTCTACAAGTCGGATGTTTATCGTTCGAACGCGTCTTATGCGCCGGCTTCGTCGGCCCACTAAATGCAGTGCTAGGATTTGCAGCAGACTTATGTACGCACCGAGCTCGTTTAATTTCAACCAGATCGATCAGGAGTTGCTCTCGACGGGCACAGCCGCGCGGCTGCTCTCGGCGTGCCTGATGGGCGGAATTATCGGGCTGGAGCGGGAGTGGCGGCATAAAGCCTCTGGTCTGCGGACGAACATGCTGCTGTGCATGGGGTGTGCGTTCTTTACGCTGCTGTCGGCGGTGCTGGCGGGTGACGGGAATCCCGATAAGGGGCGCGTCGCAGCGAATATCGTGCAGGGGATCGGGTTTCTGGGTGCGGGGCTGATCCTGCATACGCGGAGCCAGGTAAAGGGTCTGACGAGTGCCGCTACGGTGTTTGTGGTGGCCTCGATCGGGATGGCTTGCGGGGCCGGTCTTTACATCGAAGCTGGACTCGCAACGGGCATCGTTCTCTTTTCCTTGTTGATTATTGGGTACCTGGAATCGGCCACTGGCTGGACGCGGTACTCGATGCTGTACGAGGTGCGGGGCGAGGAGGAGCGGCCCATGTATACCGCAATTCTCAGCGTGCTGGACGCCGCGCGTGTTCGTCTCAATGTGATCGACCGCTCTGTGATTGCATCTATGCAGCGCGTGACGTTTCTGGTTACGGCGAACCGCAGAAAACATCAACTGCTGCTCTCGGAGTTGCGAGCTAGCGTTCACACAGAACAGGTCGTTGCGTATCGCGACGCGGAAGAAGAATAGAGAGATAGTGAGCATGATCCCCTTTGTAAAAGCGCACGCCTGCGGCAATGATTTTCTGATTATTGAAGAGACGCTTGCCGGACGGCGTCATGCGGACCTGGCGCGGAAGCTTTGTTCGCGCAACACGAACGTCGGCGCGGATGGAATTGAGTTCCTGGAGCGGCGCGCGAATGGCGAGTTCTTTCTGCGATTGTTCAACGCGGATGGCAGTGAGGCAGAACTCTCCGGCAACGGGACGCGCTGTGTTGCGGCGTGGCTGGCGAAGAGCGAAGGCTTGCAGGAGGTTGCGCTGGGCACGCATGGCGGCGTGAGGACCTGCCGCGTGATCGAGGCGGCGGAGCCGAATTATCTGATCGAGAGTGCGATGGGTGTGCCTCGCGTGATGCCGCGAACGATCGTGGTGGATGGTGTCGGCAACGTCGCGGGAGCGATGGTGAATGTGGGGAATCCGCACTTCGTGATCCTGGTGGAGACGGAGGATTTCAGCGTGCAGGGACTGGCGTGGCAGGAGATCGGCGGGCGCATCAGCACCAGTCCACTGTTTCCGCATGGAACGAATGTGGAGTTCGTGAAAGTGCTTTCGAGCGGCGAGATTGCGTTCCGAATCTTCGAGCGTGGGTGCGGTCCGACGACCTCTTCGGGCACGGGTACGTGTGCTTCGTCAGCCGCTGCGATAGTTCTCGCAGGAGTCGAGCGGAGCCTCACTGCATTGGCCGAGGGAGGACCACAGAAGACCGTGTGGCCGACGAACGATCAGGTGATGCAGTTGACCGGTCCTGCGGAGATTGTCTGTGTTGGCGAGGTGTACGGACTGTGAGGGGCGAGCTGAGTGTGAAACCTGCGGCATTGCGTAAGGGGTCTCGGCTGGCTGTGCTTTCGCCGGCCAGCACTCCCGTTGGCGAGAAGGTGCAGCATGGTCTGGAGCAGTTGAAGGCGCTGGGATACAAGACGGTGATGAGCGGGCATGCGCTGGATCGCGGGCCGCTCTACTATGCCGGGACTCTGGAGGAGCGGCTGGCGGATCTGCATGCGGCGTTCGCTGATCCGGAGATCGACGGAATCATCTGCACGCGGGGTGGCTGGGGCTCGGCGGAGTTGCTGCCGCATCTGGATGCTGAATTGATCCGAGCCAACCCGAAGGCATTTATCGGGTACAGCGACCATACCTCGCTACATTGCTGGATGCAGAATGAAGCGAATCTTGTTACATATTATGCGCCGATGGTCGCGTCGGACTTTGCGCGCGAAGATGGCGTGGATCTAGCGAGTTGGAAGCAGTGTTTCGGTGGCGCCTCCGATTGGTCGTTGGGCAAGGCTGATGGTCTGCGGGTGCTGCGGCCGGGCGTGGCAGAAGGGACGTTGCTGGGTGGATGCATCTCGATCCTGGCGCAGAGCCTTGGAACTCCCTACGCGGGACGGGTCGCGGATGGCGTGCTGTTCCTGGAGGATATTGGGACGAAGCCGTACCAGTGGGACAGGATGCTGTTGCATCTGAAATATGCAGGTCTGTTGGAGGGGGCACGGGGTATTGTGTTCGGCGATATGACGCAATGCGTGGCGGCTGATGAGTTCGAGTTTCTGGAGCGCGCGATTCTTCATTCGCTGCGGGACTTCACGGGACCGATTGCAATTGGGTTGCGGTGCGGGCATGTGAGCGCGCCGAATATTACTTTGCCGCTGAATGTACGGGTGAGGCTGGATCTGTCGGATGTTGAGAGTCCGCGACTCCAGTTTCTGGAAGCGGCTGTTACGGGCTAGGTGGGAGACGAGAAAAGATGCAGAGCGGACGACATATTCATTTGATCGGAATTTGCGGAACGGCGATGGCGTCGCTGGCGGGGATGTTGCAGTTGCAGGGACACCGCGTGACGGGCTCGGATGCTGCGGCGTATCCGCCGATGAGCGACCAGTTGGTGGGGCTTGGGATTCCGGTGCTGGAGCCGTATGCGGAGGCGAATCTTCGGCCGCGGCCAGACCTGGTAGTGGTGGGCAACGCGATTTCACGGGGCAATGTGGAGCTGGAGTATGTGCTGGATGAGCGGATTCCGTTCAGCTCGATGGCGGCGATTCTGCATGATGAATTCCTGATGGGACGCGAGTCGCTGGTAGTCGCTGGAACGCACGGGAAGACGACTACGACGAGCATGTTGGCGTGGATCTATGAGGTGGCTTCGCGTGAGAACGCCGCGCTGGCACCTTCGTTCCTGATCGGTGGGGTGGCAGAGAACTTTGGAACGAGCTTCAAAGTGCGGGCCACAAAACCCTTTCTGATCGAAGGCGATGAGTACGACACGGCGTTCTTCGACAAGGGGCCGAAGTTTCTGCATTACTTTCCCGACGCCGCGATTCTGACGCATGCGGAGTTCGATCATGCGGATATCTACAAGGATCTCGATGCAGTAAAGACGGCGTTCAAGCGCTTCGTCAATCTGATTCCACGGCGCGGCCGGATCGTCGCGTTCGATGGAAGTGTGAATGTCAGTGAATGCGTGGCGAAAGCCTTCTGTGGTGTGGAACGGTATGGCTTTGATCCTGCTTCGTACTGGCATGTCTCGGAGCTGATGCACGACGCTACGGAGACACGCTGGACGGTAACGCGTGGCGGGGAGCACTTCGCGGAGTTGAGTCTGCCGATGGCGGGTGAGCACAATGCTCTGAACGCCACGGCGGCTGCGGCGCTGGCGGCGGGGCAGGGAGTGCTGGTTGAAGCGATCGTTGAGGCGCTGGCTACCTTCCGCAGCGTGAAGCGAAGGCTGGAGGTTCGGGCCCAGGTGGGCGGCGTCACGATTGTGGATGACTTCGCACACCATCCGACGGCGATCCGTGAGACGCTGCGGGCGCTGCGGGAGCGGTATCCGGAGAGCCGGTTGTGGGCGGTCCTGGAGCCCCGGTCGAATACGCTGCGGCGAAACGTGTTCGAGGATGCATTGGTGGATAGCCTGGCGCTGGCAGATCGCGTGGTGCTGGCGGCGGTGTTCAAGTCGGAGAGCATTCCTGTGGCCGAGCGGCTGGTTCCGGAGCACGTGGCGGAGCGGCTCGTGGAGTGCGGGACGACCGCGATGGTGTGCCTGGACGCCGATGCCATCGTCGGAGTGCTGCAGGAGCAAGTGAAGCCGGGCGACATCGTCGCTATCATGTCCAACGGAGGATTCGGCGGCATCTACGAGAAGCTTCCGCGGGCGATTGAGGCCCAGATTGGCTCGGCAGCAGCGCGGATTTAGGGTCAGCCGGCTGGGTTACGGTATTCTGCCTAGTGGAATGTTCTCTACGCTGAAGCTGATTTTTGTCTACGTTACGTTGGGCCCGCTTGCGGGGCTGATTGGAATTCCTTACACACTGCTGGTGCGGGATATTTCCCTGCTGTATCGCGTCTCCATGTGGATCGCTCATGCCGGGGTCCGTGCGGCCGGGATTCGCACCGAGATCTTCGGACTGGAGCATGTTCCGGTGGAGCGGAGTTGCATCTTCATGTGCAACCACGTCTCGAACCTGGACCCACCGGTGGTGCTGCCGTTGTTGCCGGGGCGCAGTTCCGTGCTGCTGAAGAAGGAGCTGATGAGCATTCCGATTCTCGGGCTGGCGATGCGGATGGGCAAGTTCATTCCAGTGGAGCGAGGGCAGAAGCGGGAGGCAGCCAAGGCCAGCGTGCTCGCGGCTGCTGAGGCTTTGCGCTCGGGGTTGCACATCCTGGTGTTTCCGGAGGGGACGCGGTCGCTGGATGGGCGGCTCTCGACGTTCAAGAAGGGGCCGTTTTATCTGGCGCAGGAGACGCTCGCACCAATCATTCCGGTAGCGATCTCTGGTACGGAGAAGATGATGAAGAAGGGAAGCGCAGCGATTACACCCGGGGTGGCGCGGGTGCAGTTGCTGCCGGCGATCGAGTCGTCGGAGTATGCGACGCGGGAGGAGTTGATCCGGGCGGTGCGGGCGGCGATTGCGGCGGCTCTGCCGGAAGACATGAAGCCGCTGAGCTAGGAAAAAATATACGCGAAGCGTCCAATACCCCACGAAGTGGCGCCTGCCCGGCGTCAGGGCGCCTTGGTATTAGCTCGCCTGACGTTACTTGACGATGGCGTTGTAGCCGTCGGAGAGGAGGCGCTGGCGCATGGTGTCGGCGTCCTTGCGGATCGCGTAGGGGCCGACCTGAATATGAAGGAGCTTATCCTGCGTTTCCTGGCGGATGAAGACAGCGTAGCCACGCTGCTTGAGGGTGGAGAGCAGGACGTCGGCGTCTTCGCGATGGGAGACGGCCGCGATCTGGACGAAGAGAGTGCCTGCGGCTGCGGAAGGGACGATTGCGGGCTTCGGTTCGGGCTTCTGTGCTGCTGTCGGAGGCGGGGTGCTGGCGGCAACTGCGGTGGCCTTTATTGCCCGGGCCGGGGCAGGAGCGGGGGCGACTTCGGCTGGGGGCTCGGCTAAGAGTTCGTCGGAACTGCCGGAGGGAGGTTTCGCGGCAGAGCTGGTGGGCGCGGCGGGGGCTTCAGGGGGGGCGGCGACGATGGGAGCGGCCGAGCGGCGGCCCATGCTGTAGCCGAGACCGAAGAACAACGAACAGATCAGGGCGAGGCCGAAGAAGATGCCGAGGATGGTGGCGGCACCGAGAGAGATTTCGCGGTCCTGTTCGACGGGGTCGTCGTAGTCGAGATGGCCGCGCTGATGCTCGCGTTCATGCAGACTGCTGTTGTAGCTGTTCACGATGGGTCTACCTTGTTGCCGGTTGCGCTGTGTGCCGGATGCTCCTCTATTGTTTTAGTCCTTTTTAGGCTCGATTTCTTCCTTTTTGGCGTCGCCCATGTTTGGTATCAAGGTTCGGTTGAAGAGATTCATCAGCTCCATGGGCAGGGGGAAGACGATGGTGGTGTTCTTTTCGACGCCGATTTCGGTGAGGGTCTGGAGGTAGCGAAGCTGGAGCGTCATGGGCTGGGTGGCCATCAGGGCGGCTGCCTCGACCAGCTTGGCGGCGGCGTTGAACTCCCCCTCGGCGTGGATGATCTTGGCGCGGCGCTCGCGTTCGGCCTCGGCCTGCTTGGCCATGGCGCGGAGCATGGTCTCGGGCATATCGACCTGCTTGACCTCGACCGAGACCACTTTTACGCCAAAAGGAGAGGTGTGGCCGTCGATGATGGTCTGGATGCGCTGGTTGAGAGTCTCGCGGTGGGCGAGCAGGCCATCAAGGTCGACTTCGCCGAGGACGGAGCGGAGCGTGGTCTGGGCGAACTGGGAGGTCTGGTAGATGTAGTTGGCGACCTCGATGACCGCTTTGGTGGGATCGACGACGCGCAGAGTGATGACGGCATTGACTTTAAGGGTGACGTTATCGCGGGTGATGACGTCCTGGGCAGGGACTTCCATCGCCTCCTGGCGAAGGGAGATTCGGACGATCTGGTCGAGCGGGCGGAAGATGAAGATGACGCCGGGACCGGCGGCCGCCTGCTTGACGCGGCCGAGGCGGAAAATAACGCCGCGCTCGTACTCCTTCAGGATGTTGATGGAACCAATGAGGTAAAGGACGACGATTGCGATCAGGAAGAGCGCGGGGATAGGCATAGGACCTCTGGCTGCGGGGATTCGCGCGGCCATGGCGATTGTAATGCAGTGCTTGGTGCGTGGTGCGAAGGGTGGCAAACGCGAGGACCAAAAGACCAAAAGAAACGCCGCGCTTCCTGGGAAGAGGCGCGGCGCTCTTGGATCGAGACCGGTTAGAACCTGAGGTAAAAGCCGATGCCGGGCTCCAGCGTGCTGGTGCGCTTCTGGATGGTCAGGTAGTTCTGGCCGAAGTCCGGAGCCTTGTAGAAGGCCTGGCGGAGGTGGACACGAACTCCGAAGTGCTTGGAGAAGAGGGCGTCATCGTCGAGTCCGACGTTGTAGTAGTAGGTCATGCGGGCCTGGGCGGAGAGGCCCTGTCCGCCGCCAGCGGTGGGGCGGAAGGCAGTAGTACCAGCGCCGACGGCGGCGAAGGGTTTGAAGCCGAAGTAGGAGGAGGGGGTGTGGACGACGTAGCCGAGGGAGTACTCCGAGGCCTTGGTCTGGACTCCGCCCGCAATGTTGGAGAAGTTTTCGGTGTAACGCGCCTGCATATAGTTGGCTTCAAAGCCGACCAAGGGCGATTTAACGTAACGCAGCGTAGCGAGGAAGCCGACCGTGGTGCTGGCCTTCAGAGTGATCGGGGTCTGGCTGCGCTGCTCGGTGCCGGCAACGTCGCCGGTGATCTGGCCGACCGCAGTGACGCCAAGGTCGACGCGGGAGAGTTGATGCTGCAGGGCGGTCTCCGGGAGTGCCTGGCCGCGTGCGGCGCTATAGCTGAGGCTGAGGCAGAGAAGGGCGATGGCGATAGACCACGGGCGAGACACATTCAACATTCCGGCGAAACTCCTGAGCAAGAAAACTTGTTCTTTTAGTTTACTCTGCCGGGCGGTTTGAGGGGTTTTGACCTCAGGTCGGGACAGGTGCGTTTCTACTCCGGCTTGACGATCAGGGTCAGGTCTTCGATGGATTCGACCAGGACGGCCGCGCCCTGGGGAAGGTGCACGTTGTCACGAAGGCGGGCCTGCCAGAGCTCTCCGCGAACCTCAACCTGTCCGGTGGGTGCGAGTGGCGTGACGGCGATAGCTCGTTTGCCGATCATGGCCTGGGGTCCCAGTAGAACTTTGTTACGTTTGGCGCGGAGGGCCAGCAGGGCAAGTCCGAAGGAGATGCCGCCGAAGCCAAGGCCTGCGGCGATCGCGATCGAACGGTGAACGCGGAGTTCGGGGATGGGGGCGTCGACCAGCGTGGCGAGTCCGAAGATCAGGGCGGCGATACCGGCGGCGGCAAGCACTCCGTGGCTGCTGAATTTGAGTTCGAGGATCAGCAGCAGGACGGAGGCGAGCAGCAGGAAGACGGCGGTGTGGTGGATGGGGAGCAGGTTGAGTCCGAAGAGCGCAAGCAGCACGCAAAGGGTTCCGAGGGAGCCGGGAACTATGGTGCCGGGGACGTTGAACTCCAGGTAGATAAGGAGCGCGCCGAGGACGAGGAGCAGCACCGCGAAGTCAGGATTGGCGAGACGGGTGAGAAGCTTTTCGCGGGTGGAGGGGGGAAGCGTTTCAATCTGCGCGTTCGTTAGGTGAAGGGTGGTGACAGTGCCGTTGAGGCGGTGGACCTGCGTTCCGTCGAGCGATTGCAGGAGGGCGGTCTCGGTGGGGGCGACCTGGTCGATGAGGTGCAGTTGTAAAGCTTCGGTATCGCTGTAGGACTTCGAGTTGCGGACGGCGTCTTCGGCGGCGGTAGCGTTGCGGTTGCGGCGGGAGGTGTAGGAGCGGAGGAAGGCTGCGGCGTCGTTTTCTATCTTCTGCTTGAGGATCGGATCCATCTGGGCGGAGCTCTTGCCGTCGACGACGGGGTGGGCTGCTCCGGCCTCGGTGCCGGGAGCCATCGCGGCTATGTCGGCGGCTTCGAGCAGGAAGAAGCCTGCGGAGCCGGCTCGGCTGCCCGACGGCGAGATATAGATCGCAACAGGAACGGGCGAGGCTTCGATAGCCTGGACGATGGTACGGGTGGAGTCGAGCAGGCCGCCGGGAGTCCCGAGGCCGATGAGGACGAGGTCAGCGTGGCGGCGGGCGGCTTCGTCGAGGCCGCGCTGGAGGTACGAGGCAGTGATGGGCTGTATGGTGTCGTGGAGGGTGAGGCGAAGAACGAGTGGGGATTGGGCAGAGAGAGGGAGGGCGAGCAGCAGGAGAAGGAACAGCGTGAGGGCGGACGCTTTTAAATTCCGTCGCACCTTCTGGCTGGAGTTAGGACCGGCCGCCGAGGGTGAAAGCGGAACACTCCGCTCTGCGACGGAAGGGAAGATAGGGCGCGTCATGGCAGGGGCTGGTTACGGGATTGGAGGGCTTGCTTCATGCCTTGGGCTGCAGTGTTGGCGGGTTCAAGGCGCAGGGCGTTGGAGACGTCGGAAGCGGCGGCGGGGAGCTTATCTTCCTTGAGGTCGAGGCGTGCCAGGACAAGGTACGCGTCGGCGTTCGGTTTCAGTTTGAGCGAGAGCTGGGCTTCGGCGCTGGCGTCGGCGGCGCTGGCGCTTTGCTCGCGGACCTGCGCGAGACCGGTGTGGGCGGCGAAGTTCTGCTTATCGGCGGCGATGGCGGCCTGGAACTGCTGTTCGGCCTCAGGGAGCAGGCCCTGGGCCAGGTATTCATTGCCGGACTGGACGTATTGGGTCGCCTGCTGGATAGGTGGCAGGGTGCCAAGGCGAACGGCGCGAAGCTGGTCAAGTTGGAAGGCCGCCTGCCGGAAGGGAGCTTCGGAGTAGGTGCGGCGGATGCGTTCGAGGGGCTCGAACGCATTTGGATCTTTCGGGGCGCTGGAGCGGCCGGCCGCGATGCGGGTGCTGAGCTGCTTCGCTTCATTGTCGGTGGGGTGAAGTTTGATGGCAAGATCGACTTCGCGCTGGGCGGTGGCGAAGTCTCCACGGCGCAGAAGAGAGACGGCGAGGTTGTAGTGATAGTCGGCGTCGTTGGGGTCGGCGGTGGAGGCGCGCTGGAAGAGCGGCACCGCGTCGCGGCTCTGGCGGCTGATGGCGACGGCCTGGTTGTTGACGACCTCGGGCAGGGGCAGACGGGTTGCGACAAAGCTGAAAGCCTTTTCTGCGTCGGCGTATTTGGCAGCGTTGAAGCGGGCAAGGCCGAGGTAGAAGCTGGCTTCGAGGGCGAGGCGATCGTTGGGGAGAACTTTGGAGAGGGTGGCGGCGGAGTGGTCGTAGTCGCGCGCGATGTACTGGGTCTTGCCCAGGGCGAGCAGCGCGGCGCTATAGCTGGGAGTTTCGGCTACGGCTTGCTGGAGGCGCTTGATCCGTTCCTGCGGGAGGTTGGAATCGATGCCGCGGATGTAGTTCTCAAAGGAACTGAGCTTGACGCCGGAGGAGGCGGAGAGGAACGTCTGCAGGGCGACGCTGAAGTGGGGGTCGATCTGGCGGGCGCTCTTCCAGGCGATGGCGTTTTCAACATCCAGCAGACGTGCGAGTTCGCCGGAGTCGCTGAGAGGAGCCGACATGCGAAGGCGACCAACTTCGAGCACCTGCGCCTGGACAGCGATGCGAGCGGGAGTGTGGGCGGGGTTCGGGTTGGGTGCGGGAGTGACGGTGTAGCTGCCTACGATCACGTAGTCGGCGTCGAGGGTCTGGGCGATGCGGATGGTGGTCGCGCGGGAGGGTTTGAAGTCGATGGGGAGACCGAGGTGGTCGAGGGCGAACTGGCGGTCGTCCCGGGTGATGGTGAGGAAGCCGGCGGAGTTCAGGCGCTGGTTCAGGGTGTCGGGGAAAGAGTCGCCGATCCACGAGAGCGCCGACTGGCCAGACTTGTTCTCGAACGGGAGCACGAGAATGAGACGGCCCGGAGTGGGGGCGGCGTCCTGCGCATAGATGCTCACGGTGCAGACGAGGAGGGCGGCGACGAGGAATGCGGGGCGGAGATGGAAGAGGCGCGGCACAGGTTGAGTATAGAGCTTGGGAGTTTGCGGGCGGGTTGTTTACACACGATGCAGGGTGGCATTGGTATGGTGGGTGTAGTTCGAATTTGAGTGCGGTAAGGGAGGTTGGGCGGATGCTGTTTCCACTTCGTGTTGCGGCGATTGTGTTGGGATTTGGGGTGTCAGGGATGTGGGCGCAGACTGCCGGACAGGCGAAACGCCCGAAGGTGGTGGTGATCAGCCTGGATGCGTTTGCCGCGGAGAGTTTGCGTGATCCGCTGCTGCCCGCGCCGACCCTGCATCGGCTGATGAAGGCAGGCGTCTACGCGACCGCGATGCAGCCGATCAATCCCACGGTGACCTGGCCGAACCACACGGCGATGGTGTCGGGAGTGAACGCGAGCAAGCATCACGTCGTAGTGAATGGGCTGGTGGTGGGGCAGCGGGAAGATACGGCCCCGAAGATTGAGCCGCACACCCCGAAGGCGCAGCTGGTGGCGGTGCCGACGGTATACGACGCGGCTCATGCCGCAGGTCTGGTGACGGCGGAGGTCGATTGGGTTGCGATCGAGAAAGCGGACGGAATTACGTGGCGGGTTCCGGAGTGGCCTGATCCCGACGGCCCAATCGAGCGGGACCTGATCGCGCAGGGAGTCGTAAGCCGGGCAGATCTGGGGCGCTTCCACAAGGGTCCATCGCAGGCCTGGCGGGACCGGATTTATACGGCTTCGGCAGCGGACATTATCAGGCAGCATCATCCGGACCTGATGCTGCTGCATCTTCTGGCGCTGGACGGGATCGAGCATGGAACGGGGTTTGGGAACGACTCGGGGCGGAATACGATTGCGTTTCTGGACGACCGGGTGAAGGAGATCGTGGACGCGGTGCGGGAGGCCGGAGATCTGGATCAGACGACGTTTCTGATCGTCTCCGATCATGGACAGCAAAGCGTGCAGCACCAGTTGCACGCCGCCGTTCTGCTGAAGGGGCTGGCACAGCCGGCCTTCTGCATCCCGGAGAGCGGCTATGCGCTGTGCTATCAGAAGGCAGCGACGGCGGGGTCGGTTGCTGCGTTGAAGGTGGTGTTTGCGGGCAAGCCTGGAGTGCGTGCCGCGTTGAGTGCGGCGGAGGCTGCGAAAGACGGATGGCCGCTGCCTTCGGCTACGAATCAGGGGGCGGATGTTGTGCTGTATGCCCAAAACGGGTACTCGTTTTCGGGCGGGGATACGGGCGCGTTCGTGACCGATAGCGCCAAGGAGACGGGGGCGCATGGGTATCTGAACAGCGAGCCGCTGATGCAGGCGATCTTTATCGCGTCAGGGGCAGGGATCGCGGCGAAAGGAGAGATCCCGGCGTTTCAAAACCTGGATGTTGCGCCGACGATCGCGCGTTTGCTGGGCGTGACTTTGAAGGACGTGGATGGGAAGGCTTTGACGGGGATCTATACAGCGAAGTAAAAGCGACCGTTTTAGTGCGGGAGCGTAAGAGCCGCGTTGACGATACGGGGGAAGTGGAGGACGGCGGCCCACTCCCCGTTGCGCTCGGCCTGCCAGACGACCTGGCCGTGGAGCAGGGCTGCTGCTTCGGCGGGGCGCAGGTCGTGGTGGAAGTCGAAGTACTTGATGTCGGCAGACTGGTTGGGCTTGCCGAGATCGATGCGCGGCTCCCACTTGGTGGAGAAGATGAGGGCGGTGTCGTAGCTGCCGGGATCGGTGGCCGCCTGCTGCATCTGCTCGATGGAGAAGTTCTGGACGGGAAAGACGCGGAAAGGTTTATGGGTATAGCCGATCTCCGGGCGGGAGAGTTCTGAGGTCGCGGGCCATGCGGTGAGGACGGTGGCCTCGGGGAAGCGCCTCTCGAGCACGCGGATGGCCTGCTGGTGGAGGACGATCATGTCGCGGTAGGTGAGGTTGTCCTCCGGGGCGAAGGCGTAGGGCGGGTTGATCCAGATTCCCGTTAGGAAGGCCGCGGCCGTCAGCGCAGCGAGCCAGAGCCAGTGCTTCCGCAGATGACTGTGCCAGATCTCCACATAGACGAGGAGGATTAGGGGATAGAGCGGCAGGAGGTAGCGGGTGAGCAGGGCTCCGCCGAGGACGGAGAAGGCGAGCCAGCTCGAGAGCAGGACGACGGCGATTCCGTAGAGCGCGGGACGGGAGATGCGCGAGGGTGGCTGGGTGGGAACCAGGCGGGTAGGGACCAGGATTGCGGCGACCGTGCAGAGCGTCGCCACAAACAAATTCATGTGGGTGGTGAGGTGCAGCAGGCGATGCCAGAGGCAGAGGAGCACGCGGTACAGAGTGAGGTTGGCGGTCGCGTTGTAGCGGAGAAACTCGGGGTTGCCGAAGACGAAGCCGGTCTGCGAATAGTGGTATCCGTACCAGGCTGCAAGGGGCAGGATGGGGAGGAGAAGGGTGATCGCCCAGGTTATGTGGTTGCGGCTTTGCTCACGGTTTCGGCGGGAGCGGACGCAGCAAATCGCCTCCCACAGCGCGAGGGCAGCGGGGGTAACGATGGCGGTCTCTTTGGAGAGAGCCGCGAGTGAGAAAAGGGTCGCGGTCCAGAGATAGGCGGGGAAGGAGTTGCCGACTTTGCCAGGTACGGCCTGTTTGGTTTCGAGGTAAAAGGACAGAGCCCACAGGGTGAAGGCTGCGGCGAAGATGTCGGCGTGGGCCAGAGTGCTTTGAGCGAACCAGACCGGGTAGATCGCGGTGAGCAGAGTCGTGACAGCGGCGACGGTGGGAGTTGTGAGGTTGCGTGCGATGCGGTAGACGGCAAGGAGCGCGGCGGCCGCGACCATGCAGACGAGGGTTCGGGTGCCGCTGATGACGAAGCCGGAGAGGTGCCACCATCCAGCGAGCAGGATCGAAGGCAGCGGCGGGTGGGCGTTGGTGATAGTGGTGTGTGGGATCAGAGTGCCGGTGCGGAAGAGGTCCCACGCGGCGGGAATGTAGTAGCCACCCTCGTCCCAGAAATAGGGAAGCCGGAGAAGGGTGAGATGGGATAGATAGACGGCGACGAAGAAGAGGGGAAAGAGGCTCCAAAGCGGCAGTGCCGGAGCGGGTTGGGTGGTGCGGGGGGCAGGCGGCATTCGCGGCGCTCGTAATTTAGGTTAGGTGCTTACGCTGGGAATGCGGGTAATGCGGGAACAAATGCAGGTCCTTCGGCTGCGGGCCCACGATGATGCCGTGGGCCCTTTCGTTCAGGATGACATTTTTAGGATGGATGCGGGACCTAGTGGACAGCGGTCTTAGTGGACCGGGCCGCCCTGGGACTGGACCTGAGGTTCGAGAGCGAGAGCGCCGAAGGTCTGTTCGTACTGGGCGAGATTGTGGCCGAGGACGTTCCAGAGGGCCTTGGCCTGCTGGGGGCTGAGGTAGACGCCCTGGAAATTGTGGAGTTTCACCTCTTCGGGGCTGTCCTGCGACATGGTGCCGAAGACGAGGAAGAAGTCCCAGACGGACATGCGAACCTGAACGGAGTTAGCGTAGCCGTCGCGGTAGTCGTCGGTGGAAGAGAGCTTGATGGCGGGCTGCGGAGTCTGGACTTCTGGCTTGGGCTGCGACATGAATTCTACTTTCTGCTGAGACTAGGAGATAAAGGGTTGGTGCGGAGGAGGGGACTTGAACCCCTATGCCTTGCGGCGCTAGCTCCTAAGGCTAGTGCGTCTGCCAGTTTCGCCACCTCCGCTTACATCGATGCGGTACTGCCTGGCTTGCTCGATCACTCTGCCCCGGCGGTGGGACGGTCTCTGTATCGGACCAGCTTCGTGCCGGGATGAGGTGAGCGTACCGCATCCACATGTGAATTGTACGGTGTTCCGGGAGTTGGGTGATAGTCCGGGAGCGCGCCGGCGCGATCGTGCTGGTTTAGATCGGAAAAGGGCTCGCTCCGTCGGGGGCATTCCAATTGTATTTTTTACGAACGCTTCCAAAGCTCCATGCTTCGGGAGTGGTCTGGGTAAGCGAGTCGTTTGGGTCTACGGAAGATGGGCGCGCGGCGGCGATGGCAAAGGCTGTCTGGATGGCGGCCTTCTGTTCCGGGCCGATGGCGTCGGGGGCGGGTGAAAGAAACAGGCCCGTGCCGCTCCGGGCCAATAGGTCGAGCCACTGGGCGTTGAGGTTCCAGGGAATGTCGCGGGTGATGCCGACACAGTCGGCGTCGAGGTCAAAGAAAGTGCGGTGCTGCGGCAGCCGGAAGGCGAGGGTGTTCACGCCCATACGGCGGGTGCGCTCCCAGTCGCGGCCGGAGGTGTCGTCCCCGGTGCGCTGGAGCTCGAAGAGGCCGGCGGAGAGATGGCCGATCGTGTTGCAGCCGAGCAGCAGGGTATCGCCCGCAGTGGCGCGGATCGCCTTGTAGAGATTGAGGATGACCTCGGCGTTGGTGCGGGTGCGGTCGTACAGGTGCCAGCCGGGACGTGTCGGCGTCGCTCCCATGCCACTGCCCCATTGGCCGAGCAGTTCGTAAGTGGAGAAGTCGTGCTTGATCAGGTCATACTTCCAGTCGACAACCTGGGTGAACTTCGCGAGGGTGAGTTGAAGGGCCTCGGGAATGGTGGGGTCGTAGGCATTCGCCTCCTGGGTGGTGCCGAAACGTGCTGCGGGCAGAAGCAGATTTGCGGGGGTGGCCTGCGTGGCTTCAAGTGGCCGGATCCAGATGCCAGGTCGGACGTTGCGCTTGCGGATCTGGCTGGCGAGAGCGGCCATGTCCGGGAAGGCGGGGTTGTTGCGCCAGCCGTCGTCGATGACGGAGAAGGGGAGCGCCCCGGCGGAGGGGGCGAGGGAGGCGACGAGGTCGGTGTCGCGGAGAATGTTGTCGGCGGAGTTGTGGCCGTAGGTGTAGTACCAGTCGTTGGTGCCGTAGACCGGCTGGGCAGGGAGTCGCGGTGCGGAGCAGAGCTTTCTGCAGAAGGCAGTGATGGCTGCTGTAGGCGTTTCCCCGGGTTGTCCGGCGCGCGTCAGGATGGTGGCCGCGTTGAGCGTGCGCGGGCCGAGTAGGACTCCGCTGCCTCCGTTCGAGAGATCGAGCCAGAGGGAGACGCCTTCGGGATCGATCTGCCAGAAGCAGAGAGCGGAAGTTGCGGTGCGGACGCCGTAGGCATGGGTCAGGTTGTGCTCGTGTGCGGCGAAGTACCAGGGCAGAACGCGTTCTGGCACAAAGGAACGCCAGGCGAGCTCGCCGTAGCTACGTTCCCACGCGTCGCCGAGGTACAGAGAAGAGAGGGAGGTGCGGACCTGCCAGCGGAGGTGGACTCGGAGGAGCGGCGCTGTGGGAGCTTCGATTTGAATGCCAAGGGCATCGGCTGAAGAGTGCGTCAGGACATTGATACCGGGGGCCTGAAAGCGCTCGCCCGTTCGTGCCAGGGGGATAGCAGTGGGACGGTTTCTGGTGAAGGGCTCAGTGTAGGCGGTGGCGCGATCCGGAGTGCGGAGGAGATTCAGGAAGGTCCCGGTTGGATGGGTTGGCACCGCAGTGACGGGTCGTGCTGTCGTAGCGGCGAGGGCCGCTGCGCCAGTCGAAAGGAAGGTGCGACGGGAAAGTGAGGCCAAGAAAGGTATCTCCTGTGATGAGGAGGGTAACAGGGTAAGGGGAGGGTTTGCCGGGGAAGGCTGGGTGGCGGGATGTTACAAATAATCACAGCTTCGAAGTCACGAAGCACACAGTCGGATGTTGCATGGTACTGCGGGGAGACAGAGTTGTCTTCCATCGTGGCAGAGCCTAGTTGCCTCTTTCTTGAACAATCTATAGATGGGATCCCGCGCTGCTGACTGAGCCGGACGCGGGGTGGCTGTTTGCGTTTTCCTGTGGCATTGGAATCCGAAGATGCAGGGCATGAAGAGAGGTACGGAAGCGATGTCGAGCAGGCGAAGCATTTTCATTGCGATCAAGGCATTGCGCCGGAACAAGCTGCAGACGATCCTGACGATGACCGGCATGACGATCGGAGTGGCTACGGTGCTGACCATGATCGCGCTGGGCAGCGGGGCGCAACGGGCGATCCAGGACCAGGTGCGCGCGGCCGGAATGAACGTTATCGTGGTGACCTCGGGGAATTACAAGGCGCAGCAGCAGTGGACATCGTCCGGTGAGGCCGAGGAACCTGCGGCGTATCACCCGGATCGACCAACTGCTGTACCTCAGTGGCGTACGGCGATCTGGGACAGGAGCCAGGCAGCTCGACTGCGGCCGATCTTTTCGCCTGCCGACAATCCCAACCAGCTTGCTGCGCAGGCGGGACAGAACCAGGCCGGGCTGGGTGGCGCTACGACACTGACGCTGGCCGATGCGGAGGAGATTCGGAAGGTCAAGGGCGTGCAGTACGTCTCGGCCGGAGTGCATGAGAACGTCCATGCCGGGGTGCTCGGAACCGGCGATACCTGGTTCACGCGGTTGCATGGAGATGATGCTTCGCTCCCGGGGATCAAGCGGGCGTGGGTGTTTCCGCATGGGCGCTTCTTTACGGCGCGGGAGCAGAGCAAGGGAGAGAACGTTGCGGTGCTCGGTTCGGTCGCGAGCCAGAAGCTGTTTGGCGATGCGAATCCGGTAGGGAAGACGATCACGCTGGGAGAGCAGAAGGCCGAGGTCGTAGGGGTGATCGCGAGCAGCACCTGGATGGTGACGGCCGAGCAGGGCGACGACCAGTTCGACGCGATCTATATTCCGATCACGACAGCCGAGCGTCTGCTGCAACGCGACTACCTGAGCACCATTACGATCACCACCGCTTCGACGGGAGATGTGACCAAGGTGCTGCGGGCGGTGACGGCGCTACTGCGGGAGCGGCATGGGATCTCTGCGACGACGCCCGACGACTTTATCGTGAGCAGCCAGGCGCGCCGGGCGTTGGGCAAGGGTGGGATGCGGACGGATATCGCCAAGGCTGTCGTGGGCAACGTAGATGGTCTTGAGAAGGTGACGCTGGATCAACTGGGAAAGACACTGGACCAGGCGAGCAGCACGATGAGCGCGTTGCTCGCGAGTATTGCGGCGGTGTCGCTGATCGTGGGCGGCATCGGAATCATGAACATCATGCTGTTGAGCGTGACCGAGCGGACGCGGGAGATCGGGATTCGTCGGGCGGTAGGAGCGCGGTCCGGAGATGTGATGCTGCAGTTCCTGTATGAATCGATTGGGCTGAGTGTCGCAGGCGGCGCGCTGGGGATTGTGCTGGGCGTGGTGGCGGCGAACTCGATCTCACGGTTCGTGCAGTGGTCGACGAGTGTTTCGTTCGTTTCGGTGCTGATCTCGTTTGGAATTTCAGCGGCGGTCGGGATTTTCTTTGGCTACTATCCGGCGCGGGAGGCGTCGCGCGTGACCCCGATGACTTCGCTGCGGTATGAGTGAGCGTTCAGTAGGACGGAAGCCCGAGTTTGCGATACGATTGTTGCAACGTCATTAACAAATGAATGTGCTTCGGCTCGCCGGATAAGGCATTAACTCTCTATCCTGCGGCCGTGCGAAGTCCCTACTTTTGCCGTGGTTGCAGCTTTGCATCCGGCGTTGTGTGGCAAGCGTTAACCATTGCAGTCTTCCATCACCCCGTCGTGCTGGATTCTTACAGTTTGTCGAATCGTTCGTAGTTTCGAGATCAACTTTTGAATGGATAAGGGGTGTACGGTTATGGGAGTTTCCAGACGCGATTTTCTGATGCGCGTAGGTCAGGCTGGCGGATATAGCGCCGCATTTGCGACGATGCAGTCGTTGGGTTTGATGCCGATGAAGGCCGAGGCAGCATTGCCGATCACGGCTCCGGCGGGCGTAGGCAAAGGCGTAAAGCTGGTGGTGCTGGGCGGCGGCATCGCTGGCCTGGTAACGGCATATGAAGCGCGCAAGCTGGGATACCAGGTCACGGTGCTGGAAGCGCGGCATCGTCCAGGTGGACGTAACTGGAGCGCCAAGAACGGCGACGTCGTCGAGTTTACCGACGGCACCAAGCAGAATGTGACCTGGAGCGAAGGCCTGTACCAGAACATGGGGCCGGCGCGTCTGCCCTCGGTGCATGGGACGATCCTGGGCTATTGTAGGGAGCTCAAGGTTCCACTCGAGGTGCAGATTAATACTTCGCGTTCGTCGTTCCTCCAGAACGACAAGGTGAATGATGGCAAACCTTATGTGCAGCGGCAGGCGATCAACGATACGCGCGGCCACGTAAGCGAACTACTTTCAAAGGCAATCAAGGGTGGGGCGCTGGATCAGGACATTACAGTGGAAGACCGGCAGCGCATGATTGCGTTCTTGCGCATCTACGGTCCGCTGGATCGGACGAATGTGTACAAGGGCTCAGACCGTTCATCGATCAAACAGTATCCGGGTGCAGGGCCGCAGGACATGATCATCGACAAGGACCCGATCCCGATGCACACGCTGCTGGATGCGAACTTCTGGACCGGCATGCTGTACGAAGAGGCGTGGGACTGGCAGGCGACGATGATGGAGCCGGTCGGCGGCATGGCGCAGATTCCGTACGCGTTTGCGAAGTCGCTGGGTCCGATCGTGGAGTACAACGCTCCAGTGACGGAGATCGCGAAGACGGCCAAGGGTGTGAAGGTGACCTACACCAAGGGCGGAGCAACGAAGACCATCGAGGCAGACTACGCCGTGTGTGCGATGCCGCTGACCATCCTGCGCAAGATCAAGACCGACTTCGAGCCGGAGCATAAGCGGGTAATTGAGAGCGCGGTCTACCGGAACTCCTACAAGCTGGCCTGGGAGTCGCCGCGTTTCTGGGAGACGGACTTCAACATCTACGGTGGCCTGTCGTTTATGGCGCAGGGACCGAACCCGGTGTGGTACCCCTCGAGCAACCTGATGTCGGAGAAAGGAATTATCGTCTCGGGCTATCAGGACGATTCGTACGAAGATTTCTACAAGCTGACGATGGAAGAGAAGGCTGCGAAGTCGAAGGCACAGGTAGAGAAATTGCACCCGGGTAACGGTAGCAAGCTCACCAAGCCGATCTACTGCGGCTGGCGCCAGGTGAAGTGGAACGAAGGCTCGTGGATCGGCGGAATTCCGGCGAAGGACTACGACATCATTACATCTCCGGACGGGCCGATTTTCTTTGCCGGCGACCATACCAGTCACGTTGTGGGCTGGCAGGAGGGCGCGGCGGGCAGCGGACGGCGCGCAATCGAGATGCTCAGCGAAAAGGTGAAAGCTGCTCGGCTCGCCGGTGTTCATAGCGAGACCGTCTCAGCCTAGTTGTTTTGTTCCCCACTAATGATTTGAGTACGACAGGAGATTTGCGATGAAGAAGATGATGTTGGCAGCAGCGATGATGACTGGACTTGCGGCTACGGCGGCGCAGGCACAGGTAGCGGTAAAGCATATTCAACCGAACGAGAAGTCGCCCATCGCAACTGGCGTCTGGGCTGGCGATACGCTCTACCTGAGCGGACAGCTTGCGGACCCAGTCACTCCGGCTGATGTTGCAAAGGGTACGCCGGCAGTTTACGGCGACACCAAGACGCAGTCACTTTCAATCTTCAACAAGATCCAGAAGCTGCTGAAGGAGCAGGGTCTGGACATGAAGGACGTAGTGAAGATGACCGTGTTCCTGGCGGGCGATCCGGCGAATGGTGGCAAGCTGGACTTCCCCGGCCTGCAGGCTTCCTACACCCAGTTCTTCGGGACCAAGGACCAGCCAAACAAGCCGGCCCGGAGCGCAATGCAGGTAGCTGCTTTGGTCGCCCCTACCGCCCTGGTTGAGATCGAAGTCATTGCCGTAAAAGGTAAGTAGTTTTTATTCTGTAACTTTTCAGTACTAAATAAAAGAGGGCCTCGCGGCCCTCTTTTTATTTTTGCGTGAAGACGTAATTACTTTGCAGGAGAGTTCAGGGTGGGAGGCTTGATATGAGCGATCTGTTGACGCTGCGCTTCCTTCTCCACGGCACGCATGACGCGAAGCAGATTGCCGCCGTAGATCTTCTTGATATCTTCAGCCGTGTAACCCTTCTCGAGCAACGCGCGGGTCAGCACCGGGAATTTATCGTAGGAGCTTAGTTCCGCGGGAACGCAGCCAACGCCATCGAAGTCGGTACCGATACCGACGTGATCAATGCCTCCAATCTGCACCGCGTGGTCGATGTGAGCGACTACGTCAGCGAGGGTGGCGGGCGGAAGTTTGGAGTTGGCTTCCTGCATGATCTTTTCGATGGCGGCTTCGCGGGCAGAGGCATCGGTGATCTTCATGGCTTCACCGTAGCGCGGGCGAAGCTCGGCCATGATGGGCTTCGAGGCGTCGGAATAACGCTGCGAGAGATAAGCGCAGTCGAAGTTGATCTGGATGGTGCCACCCTTGGCGGCGAGTGCCTTGATCATCTCGTCTGTCATGTTGCGGGTGTGGTTGGAGACGGCGCGGCAACTGGAGTGCGAGGCGATGAGCGGAGCGGTGGAGACCTCAAGCGCATCGTAGAAAGTCTTGTCGGCGGTGTGGGAGATATCGACCATCATGCCGAGGCGGTTCATCTCACGGACGACATCCTTACCAAACGGCGTGAGACCGTTGTGGTGCGCGACGGCAGGATTATCGAAGTCGCCCTGTGCGTCGGCCCAGCTATTGGTGTTGAAGTGGGTCAGCGTCATGTAGCGGACGCCGAGGGAGTAGTAATCGCGCAGCAGGCGAAGGGAATCCTCGATCGCGTGACCGCCTTCGATGCCCATTAGGGCGGCGATCTTCTTCTGCTTGTGCGCAGCTTCAATGTCCGCGGCGGTGGTGGCCAGGACGAAGTCGTTCGGATGCGCGGCGACGACGTCGGTACGAACCGTGTCGATCATCTGGAGAGTGCGGTTGGCGGCGTGATTGTCCTTCACATAGGAGGCGTCCACGAAGACGGCGAAGAACTCGGCGCTGAGAAACCCTTTCATGCGAGCGAGGTCAGTCTGGCCCGTCTTGTTGGGTGTGGCGATGTCGTAGCCGTCGACGGTGCGGGAAGGGACGTCGTCGTGCGTATCGATGAAGATGGCTTCACGCGTGATGCGGTCCACCTGGGCCTGCGTCACAGGCTTGGTAGGCGGCGTGCGCGTCTGGGCTCCCAGACTGAAGGCCGCGAAGGGAAGAGCTGTGCAGACGAAAAGACAGGCAGAAGAACGCATGTGTGACCTTTCTTGTTTCCTGTTGCGGGTGATGGATGCGATAGAACCATTCTAAGTCAGCAGCTTAAAGCACCAGACCCCAGCAGAGAAATCTGCCGGGGTCTGGTGTTGTGACGCGGTTGAACTACGAGAGCTGCGGGAAGGCGACACCCTCGAAAGGATCGTGGCTGGTGAGGGACGCTGACTTGGGGCTGGCGTCCATGACTTCCTTGAAGGCGGTCTTGAACTTCGCCATCTCTTCAGGTGTGCCGACGGAGACGCGAACATAGTTCGGCCAGACGGACCAGGTGCGACCGATGTAGATGTTCTTCTCGCGCATCGCAGCGATGACCTGCTGGCCGGGGCGTTTGACATCGATCATGAAGCAGTTGGACTGCGACGGGATGTACTTATAGCCGTTTGCCTTCAGGAAAGCGAAGGTATCGTTGCGGGTGTCGCCGATGATCTTTTTGCGCTCGGGGACGAGAGCCGCATCGAGCAGGCTGACGTTGGCCGCGGCCGAACCGGTGATCGGCATGGCGTTCTGCCCGAACGGCTGGAGTTTGGCAAGCAGGTCGGGGCGACCGATCGCGAAGCCGCAACGAATGCCGGCCATGCCGTAGACCTTCGAGAAGGTGCGGAGGACGATTAGGTCTTTGTCAGCGGCAACGAGGTCAAGGACGTTCTCTCCGTCGGAGAGATGGATGTAGGCTTCATCGACCAGGAGGATGGAGCCCTTGGGCTTGTTCTCGAGCGCCCAAGTGATGTCCTTCTTCGAGGTGAGGGTGCCGGTGGGGTTGTTCGGGTTGCAGATATAGATCACGCCGGCGTTGGGATCGGCTGCGACCATCGCCTTGACATCATGGGAGTAGTCGGCGGTGAGGGGAACCTTGGAGACCTTGGCCTTGGCGACCATGGCGGCGCGCATGCCGGCTTCGTACGAGGGGTCTGCGGTGACAAAGCCTTTGGTGGGCGAGGTGAAAGCAAGAACGCTGAAGTGCAGCGGCTCGGAGGAGCCAGCATAGACCGAGATGTAGTTCTCTTTGAGGCCGTTCTGCTCGGCGAAGGTCTTGGTAAGTTTTGCGGTCTCGCCGTCAATGTCGTAGCGGCCGCCCTTATGTGCAATGGCTGCGATGGCTTCGCATGCCGCTCTACAAGGCCCCAGGGGATTCTCATTGGCGTTGATCAGAACGGCGTCGGCTGGCATGGCGGTGCGAATGCGCTTTGCAGGAACGGCACCTGCGGGAGTGGCAGCCTGCTGGGCAGCCCAGGCAAAGTGGGCTTCCGTGAGGATGGGCATGGACGCGGCGACGCCGGCCAGACGCATGAAGGAACGGCGAGAGACAGAGGATGATGCCTTGGGCAGTTTCATAAACAACTCCTTAGGTAAGACGACTCAGATGAAGCGGTGCTTCTAGGTCCATCGCAAGTAGTTAGTTTTTAGGGAAGGATGGCATGCGCCAACTTGCATTTACTGTAACTGAATATCTGTTTTATTGCGGAGAAATATTGTTTTTTTACTCATCTACTTTCTAGTTCGATCTGTGCGGATCTTCAGGAATTTACAACGAATTCTGTTCACCGCAGTGTGACGGCGCAGCCATAGTTTTTGCGTATCGAGGGTCAAACTTTTTTGTTGACACGCTGTTCACACTCCGCTAGTCTCAGACACATTATCGAAAAGGCTATTTCTCACGTCAGTGGGTCGCTGTAGTCTTGCGGCCTTGAAACAGAAGTGTATGTAGCTGCTTTCCGCCCCCAGTCTTGCGGATAAGCTAATCCGGCACCCGCCGGAAACTGGTTCGATTTTTCTTTCGCCTTGACTCCGTCAACGTCGCCGGAGAGCAGATCAAATAAACAAAGAATTACCCGTTCAGGCTTTTTGTAACTCTTTTTTAGGGTGACGGAGAGGTGTATTTATCTCTCGGTTCAGCCGCCATCCATGGCGACCTTACCCATGCTTTGCCTGAAATCGATCTGCAATCTCAAGTTCTAATACAGCCACTTGCACCCGAGGCCGCAGCAGAAGCTGTCGGCACGGAGATGTAAATGGAACTATTAACGCGGTTTACTTCCGGGAGGCATTCACGTGATTGTTTCGAGAAAGAATCTCCAGAGTCTATTCCTTGTATTGGCGATAATGTTGTCGCTGGTGGGGGGCGCGAATGCGCAGTCTAACTACGGAGCGGTGCGTGGATCCGTTACAGACTCACAGGGGGCTACGGTCTCCAATGCTGCTGTAACGCTGGTGTCCGATGCCACCAAGCTGTCGCGTTCGACCGTAAGTAACGGCTCGGGAGAATATTCATTTAGCGCCGTGGATCCAGGTGGCTACTCGGTGGTTGTGATCTCTTCAGGATTCAAGAAATCCGAAAGCAGAGGCATCGTAGTTGACTCGGGTAATACGATCGCCCTCGATGTAAAGCTTGCGCTCGGATCGGCTGATCAGACGGTCGAGGTCACATCCGCTGAGCCGGTGATTGATTCCGGTACGTCGTACGGTGGGCAACTCATCGATTCCCAGAAGCTGCAAAATCTTCCGAATCCGGGTCGTAACCCATTTCTTTTCTCGAAACTCGACAACAACGTGACGCCAGTAGGCGATCCGCGCTTTGTGCGTTTTCAGGACCAGAGTGGATCTTCAACGATCTCTATCGCAGGCGCGCCCATTAGCTCCAATAACTACTCTATCGACGGCATCCCCATTACCGACTTCAGCAATCGCGCAGTGATCATCCCCTCGATTGAGGCGGTTCAGGACGTCAAGGTTCAGCAGAACACCTATGATGCTGAGATTGGTCGTACGAGTGGTGGCATGTTCAATACGACTCTTCGTTCCGGCTCCAGCACATTGCATGGAGTTCTACAGGGAGAGACCCGTCAGACGAACTGGGGAGCGAATCTGTTCTTCAATAATCGTACGGCCTATAAGGATCCAATTACAGGAGTAACGCAGCCGACCACACCTCGCGGAGCGGCGGAGTTTTATAGCTACGTTGGTTCTCTGGGTGGCCCAATTCCGCTGCCCAAGATTTTGGGCGGTAAAAACAAGACCTTCTTCTGGATTACGGAAGAAGGCTATCGTCAGCGTTCGCCTCTGACCGCGTCGAACGCTTTTGCTGTTCCGTCGCCGTTGCAACTGACGGGAGATTTCTCCGAAATCGGTACAAAGCTTCCGAATGGCACCTGCGGGCCGGGACCACTCACGCCCGCCGGCGTACCGGGTCGCTGCATTTTCGATCCGCTTAGCAGCCCTCGAGTGATTTTCGACGGCAACAAAATTCCTGCAGGCCGTATCAATGCAATCGGTCAGGCGATCCTGAACGCTTATCCGAAGCAGAACGCTACCTACACTGGCTATGGCTCTAACAATTTCAATGGCGGCGATACGCTTGGCGACCGGGCAGATGAGTTCATCGGCAAGCTGGATCACACCTTTGGCACGCGATGGAATGCAGATTTTTATTACATGCATTACGGATCCAAGGAGCCGAGCGGAAATGCTCTGGGAACCGCAGCCAGCAGTCAGGCCACCTTGCTATTCCGGAAGGTAGATGCCATTGGCATACAAAACACAATCACCCTCAACCCAACGACAGTCCTGACGGTCGGCTTCGGGTTCAATCGCTTCCCCAACAACTCATTGGAATACAGCACAGGCTTTGATCAGGCGTCCCTGGGTTTTGGCGGCAACTATCTCGCTGCTTTGGCTAAGAAGGCCTTTCCAGTCATCAACGGAGATGCCGGTCTCTCGAGTGAAGGTGGATCGACCGGTGCCTCAGGTCCATCCGTTTACTTCTCGCGTAACTTTGTGGTTGGAATTGCCAAGAGTCTTGGCAAACACAATGTCAAGGCGGGCTATGTGTTTCGGGCGATCAGTCTGACCTTTACCAACGTGGCAAGTGCCGCGGGTAACTTTACCTTTGATTCGACGCTCACCAACTCGGGCGTCACTGCAACCAGCAGCAGCACCGGTGCCACCGCCGCTTCTCTTCTGCTTGGATATCCTTTGACCGGATCACTGGTTATCCCAACCCAACTCGCCATTACGACGGGGTACAACGCATTTTACGCTCAGGACGACTGGCGTGCGACGTCAAAGCTCACCTTGAACCTCGGTCTTCGCTACGAGCACGAGCCAGGCGTTCACGAGCGCAACAATCGATACTCGGTTGGTTTCGACCGTACCGCTGCTTATACTGTGGCTGGATCGTCGGTCGCAGCAGTGGGTGGCGTAGAGTTCGCCGGACAAAATGGCTATTCTACGTCGACTGGACAAACGCCGAACAAGTGGTCTCCTCGCGCTGGTTTTGCCTATGCGCTCACTCCGAAGACTGTCATTCAGGGCGGCTACGGCTTGTTCTATCAGCCGCTCGTCTATAGCGGATCTGCTGCGCTGGCACCAGGCTACGTTCTGACAAATACCATCCCTTCACAGACTGGTGTCCCGGCGATCAGCCTGAACAATCCTTTCCCAACGCTTAGCACTACGGCTACTGGTAACGCGCTCGGTCTCAGCACCAGCATTGGAAGTTCTGTTACGGTGATCGACCAGAATCGGAAGGCTCCGCTGTACCAGTCTTACTCGGCTGACGTGCAGCAGGAGCTTCCTTATGGCTTCGCGGTGAAGATTGCTTATGTTGGCGGTCATGCCCGCAACCAGCCAAACAGTCTGAACATCAATCAACTGCAGAACAGCTACCTGGCGCAGGGGAATACTGCTCTTACTGCCAGAGTGCCATTCAAATTCGCAGGGACTGGATCGTGGAGCACTGCGACCCAGCCCTACAATCAGACTGTCCGGCCCTTCCCCCAGTTCACCAGCATCTCCGATTCGGTGAGCAACGGTGTGAGCAACTACAACTCCCTTGGGATCAAAGTCCAGAAGCGCTTTAGCCGCGGTCTGACCGTGTTGGCGGCGTTCACTTGGGCTTCCAACTGGGACAACCTGTGGGGCGCTTCCAGCACTTTGAACCCGGGCAACAATGGTCCGCAGGATATCTACAATCTGGCTCCGGAGTATGCGCGCTCGATCAACGATATTCCGAAGCGAACCTCGATCGCAGTGACCTATGAACTGCCGTTCGGCCGCGGGAAGCAATTCCTTGGCGGAGCAAACCGCTGGCTTGATCTGGCTGTTGGTGGATGGAAGTTCAACGACATCATGATTATTCAGGATGGCGCGCCGCTTCCAATCACCCAGTCGACCAACGCCAACGCCGCTTTCGGAAACGGAACGACACGACCGACGAAGGTAGCTGGTGTCTCCGCCTGCTACTCGGGTAGGCCCGAGGATCGTTTGGGCGCCTACTTCAATGCGGCCGCCTTTACAACGACCCCTGTGACGAGTTACGGCAATCAGCCCCGCACCAGCAACTGCTATGGCCCTGGGTACTTGAACTCCGATCTTTCCTTGAACAAGAACTTCAAGGTGACGGAGCGAGTAAGTGCCGAGTTCCGCGCAGAGGCATTGAATGCCTTCAACACGCCGCAGTTCAATGGACCCTCATTGACCACCGATACGAATGCTGGAAAGATCACTGGTACGCTGGGCTTCCCACGGTTGGTTCAGCTTGGAGGTCGTCTGACCTTCTAATCGTCTCCTTCTACCGCTGCATCACGGCGTCACCGGAGTCTTTCGGTGACGCCGTTTCATTTTGCCGGGGATGGAAGGACTATCGGATACTACGGACGATGTGATAGAAAGACCTCGTTGGTCTAACCACTTTGTGGAAACCATGAATTAAATTGCAAAAGAGAGCGGCGCCTCTGAGCGCTGATGTGATGACTGAAATGGCTGAAGCAACTTGCGATATTGGGTTGATCGGGTTGGCGGTGATGGGGCAGAACCTGGTCCTGAACATGAACGACCATGGATATAAAGTTGCGGTATTTAACCGGACAGTCTCGAAGGTGGATGATTTCATCAACGACGAGGCCAAGGGCACCCAGGTGGTTGGGGCGCACTCCGTGGAAGAGATGTGCGGGCTGCTGAAGACGCCGCGGCGCGTGATGATTATGGTGAAGGCGGGAGACGTGGTCGATCAGACGATCGAACATATACTGCCGTACCTGGAGAAGGGCGACATCATCATTGATGGTGGGAACTCCTTGTATACGGACTCGAACCGCCGCACGAAGGATCTGGCGGCGAAGGGAATTCTGTTCATCGGAACCGGAGTTTCAGGTGGGGAAGAGGGTGCTCGATTCGGACCGTCCATCATGCCGGGTGGCAATCCGGAGGCGTGGCCGCATGTGAAGGAGATCTTCCAGGCCATCTCCGCCAAAGTTGAAGACGGAACCCCATGCTGCGACTGGGTAGGCGAGGACGGCGCAGGCCACTACGTCAAGATGGTTCACAACGGCATCGAATACGGCGATATGCAGTTGATCGGTGAGGCCTACCAGTTGCTGAAGGAAGGGCTGGGACTTACGCCGGATGAATTCGCCGAGGTATTTTCCGAGTGGAACAAGGGAGAACTGGACAGCTTCCTGATCGAGATCTCGGCGACCATCTTCGCCAAGAAGGACGAGGATGGGTCTCCACTGCTGGACAAGATCCTCGACACCGCAGGCCAGAAGGGAACTGGCAAGTGGACGGCGATTTCCGCGCTCGACCTCGGCATGCCGGTGACGCTGATCGGGGAGAGTGTCTTTGCACGTTGTCTCTCGGCGTTGAAGGATGAGCGAGTCGCCGCAGCGAAGATTTTGGCCGGGCCGAAGAAAGCTCTCACCGTCTCCGAGAAGAAGGCGTTCATCGAGGATGTGCGCCGTGCGCTTTACTGCTCGAAGATGATCAGCTACGCGCAGGGTTATATGCTGCTCCGTGCAGCCGAGAAGGAGCAGGGCTGGAACCTCAACATGGGCGGCGTTGCCCTGATGTGGCGCGGCGGATGCATCATCCGGAGCGCGTTCCTGGGCGATATCAAGGCCGCGTTCGACAAGGATCCGAAGCTGCAGAATCTGCTGATGGACGACTTCTTCTCGAGCGCGCTGAATAAGTACCAGATGTCGTGGCGTAAGGCCGTGATCCACGCAATCGAGATCGGAGTGCCGATGCCGGCGTTCTCGACGGCACTGTCGTTCTACGACGGCTACCGGACGGAGCGGCTGCCGGCCAACCTGCTGCAGGCGCAGCGCGACTTCTTTGGCGCGCATACCTATGAGCGGGTCGATAAACCGCGCGGCGAGTTCTTCCACACAAACTGGACCGGGCGGGGCGGACGAGTCGCATCGTCGACCTACAACGCTTAGGCTTATAGCAACGCAGGAAAGGACCGGGGGCGGAAATGCCTCCGGTCTTTTTTTGCTTTTGCCACGTATTCCGCTGCCTGCCTGCGGTCGGTGATGTCTACGAATGTTGCCAGGACCACCCGGTTTCGGGAAGGATAACTCCGCTGGAGATAACAGTCTTGAGGAGAGTTGCAAAAGCTATTCGGGTTTAGGTATGGAGCGTGTGCCAGGCGTCCAGCGTCCAGATCGTCACGATGCCTACTGTAATCAATGTGGTGACGACTCCGAGGACGCGGACGAAAGGCTGAATCTGGTTGATGCGGTGGACTATTTCACTTTGCTGGCGCTGGCCGTCGGGGTCGATGTTGGTAAGGAAAAGACGCTCCTGCTCGTATCGCGTGAGTTGGCCGCGATAGGTAAGGATCGCTACGAAGCAGGCGGTAGCCGCCGCCCAGACGATAAGCAGAACCGGAACAGATTTAACAGCGGAATCGAGGTTCATGATGATGCCTCCCCCTCGGGGTAGAGTGTTGTTTTCAGTTTCAAGAGGCCTGTTGGCGCGTTGGCAAGGCGTGCGCCCCGCGACGTAGCGGGGCACATGCAAAGAGAAAGCAAAGGGTTCGCACTTCGAGAAAAGAATACCGCCGCAGGGAGGGGTTGCAAATGACCAATTGGGGGGATGCACATTTAGTTACGACCGCGGAAGACGGATCGGAGTGGACCGGCGTTCTTCTGGGATGTACGTGCAAAGGCCGCGTTGGACTGGACCTGAAGTTGGACTGGACCTGAAGTAGTCCTGTCCTGAGCGAAAGGACTACTTCAAGTGCTGGACGATTGGATAAATTCGACTATCGGAGACGGAGCCACGCGTCGTAAGCCCAAAGGCCGACGATGCCGAAGGTAACGAGGCTTGCGGCCCCGCCGAGGATCTTTACATAAGGTGCAAGGCGTTGGACTTTGCGAACGATCTCATTTTGCTCCTGTTTCTCATGCGATTCTCCGCCATTGAGGAAGAGCTGATCCTCTTCATAACGGGTAATCTGCGAGCGGTATGCAATGAGAAGCAGGAAGGCAAGTGTAACGATCGCCCAGATAATGAGTATGGTTGGATTAATGCTGAAAGACTTCATCGCGAGATCCTCTTTCCTTGAGGCGGGTAGCCGATGTCGACCGTTCCGGTGTACCGGGCGGGTCCGCTTCGCGGGCTCGGAGGGCAAGAGGGGCGGTCCGGCAGAATGATACGCCCGGTCGAGTGGAATGAGCTAGAGAATTTATGCAGATTTTTGCACGGCAAAAGTAGAATGCTGTAGGTGCTTGATTCGCCGAGAGCCTATTTGCCGAAGATGTGGGAGGCGATGGCAATCACCGTGATGACGAAGGCCAGGACGGCCACCAGCATAAGAGCTATATAGATAGCGGCGCGATTCTCGCTTCCCGGCGGCGGTTGGGTGATGCTGAAAAAATTGATGAAGCCGGCAGCGATGTAGCGAAGAAGTTTCATAGGTTCCTGATGCTGTTGATGATGACATGCGAAGTTGGGATGTGGATAGAGACGACGGCAGACGTGTCTGCATCCGATTGATGTGGGACGCATCTAGATAGTTGATCTGTTCGGCCCGGTTTGTCCGAACGGGTGGATTGTGTTGCATTCGCTTTCTCAGGGCTTGCGGCGCGCTAGTCGGGCGCATACACTTGAATGAGGACCGGGATACTCCGAATTGCTTCGAGATTCTGGATCCGACCGTTTAGAACGAATGATTTTGGATTGAAATTCTAGAATTGAACCAGGAGAAACGCGATGTCGACTGCAACTGTGACCCCTACCCCTACTGCTGAAGTCATTACCGGAGCGCCGGCTTCGACGACCCCTGTAACGCTGACCCCCGCCGCGATCGTAAAGGTCCGCGAGATTATGGCGACCCAGGAGCCCGTTCCGGCTGGTCTGCGAATCGGCGTAGTTGGCGGCGGATGCTCGGGCTTCCAATACTCGATGAGCTTCGAGAACCAGAGCGGCATGATGGACAAGGTCTACAAGTTCGAAGACCTGAAGGTCTTCGTCGACGCAACCTCTGCCATGTACCTGCAGAACTGCAAGGTAGATTACGTCGAAACCCTTGAGGCCGCCGGCTTCAAGTTTGAGAACGCCGCAGTGAAGAGCACCTGCGGATGCGGTTCCAGCTTCAGCGTCTAAAGTATCGCCAAGGAAAGATTAGGAAAGGGCACTCCCGCTTTTGCGAGGGTGCCCTTTTTCATTTGCGCGAGATTGTTCAAGCCTGACTGTGGGGCACCGTGGAATGGATGCATGAAAGATCTTTCGGAACGTCTAAGATAGACGCGGAAGCGCATATCTGGAATCGAGCACTACGGCACCCTGTTTTTCAGAGTTTCCGTATTCGGATACGAACAGCTTCCTCCTACTTTTCTATATGACTGAGTTTGTAATACGGCTGGCGGATGAGCGGGGACGGGTGCAGGAGCAGACCCATGCGGCGGCGACGGCCGAGGAGTTGCGAACGCGCTTCACCCAGGCTGGCTACTACGTCTACAGCGTGAAGGCGCGAGGCGGGTTCGCGGGCGGACGCAAGAAGAAGGTCAAGCTGGAGACGTTTCTCGTCTTCAACCAGCAATTTCTTACGTTGATCAAGGCGGGATTGCCGATCCTCGGTTCGCTGGAGTTGCTGGGGAAACGGCAGAAAAGTCCCGACTTCCGGGCGCAGCTTGAGGATGTCGCGGCGCGCGTGAAGACCGGCGAGTCGATCTCCGAGGCGTTCGAGGCGCAGGGCGGATTTCCGGTGGTCTACACGACAACGCTACTGGCCGGCGAGCGATCGGGCAATCTCGAAGAAGTGTTGCAGCGGTTTCTGGACTTCCAGCGCGTCAGCCTGACCTTCCGCAAGAAGCTGGTAGCCAGCCTGATCTATCCGGCGCTGCTGATCGTGATGGTGCTGGGACTGTTTATCTTTCTGATTACGTTCGTCGTGCCACGGTTCGCACAGCTCTACGACCAGTTGGGCACGAAGCTTCCGGCATTGACGACCTTTCTGCTGGACCTCGGAAAGACGGCTCAGAATTACGGCTTATATGTGGGAGCAGTGCTCGTGGTGGCAGGGTTTCTGCTCTTCCGCTGGATGAAGACGGAAGCAGGTGCAATTACCGTGGACCGCATCCGCATCGCGCTGCCCGTCTTCGGCAACGTCTGGTTGAAGTATCAGGTCGGCCTGTTCTCACGAACACTCTCGACCCTGCTGACCGGCGGCCTGCCGCTGGTGCCGAGCCTGGAGACAGCAGCGAAGTCGATCGACTCCCGCCAGATCGGCAAGGCGGTCTACCGGAGCGTCGAGACGGTGCGCGAAGGGAAGAAGCTCTCCGACAGCCTGCAGGCAACAAAGGTGTTCCCTGAGCTCGCCATCGAGATGATCGAAGTCGGAGAGAGCACTGGCGCACTGCCCCAGATGTTGAACTCCGTGGCCGAATTCTTCGAGGAAGACGTGCAAACTAACCTGACGGCCGCCATGAGCCTGATCGAGCCGCTAATCCTGATCGTGATGGGAATCGTAGTGGTGACGATTTTGATCGCGCTCTATCTGCCCATCTTCAGTTTGAGTGCTGGCGGAGTGACGCAGTAGTGGCCGGGACTACTGCATCGCAATCGAATTAGTCAGTAGCGACCCATATCGATCCATCTTTGCTGGTGGGGCTGAATTCAGAGGATATTCGGAAGGGCACGGCTTCAGCCGTGCCGAAAGAAGCATTCTCCGCTCCCTTATTTCTTTATCGGTTTGCCGCAGGCAAACCGATAAAGAAATAAATCAAAATATGTTTAGCGTTTGACACACCTAAGGTGTGCCCTTCCAAGGGCTATGTGTCGAGATGCCTAATGCATGAGTTTGAAGTGAATCGCGGCTCCTCCCCCCGGAGCCAGGTGCAGAGTCAACGTATCGCTACTTTCAACGGATTTGCTGTTGATAGCTATGTGGCCAGGCTGGGTAACAGCATCGGAAGCGTCAGCGTAGATCTCTGCTTCGTACGATCCTTTTCCCAGAAACGCCAACGAGATCTGGATATCGCGGGCGGTCCAATTCGTAATGCTGCCGAGGTACCAATCCTGACCACTGCGCCGGGCGATCGTAGAGAACTCGCCGGGGCTACCGGCAAGCGAGCGCGTCTCATCCCACGCAGCGGGAACGTCCCGTAGAAACTGGAAGCCGGGTTCGGCCTTGCCCGATGCATCGACGTAGGATTGCGGGCTATCCGAGACCATCTGGAACGGAGTCTGGAGGACGACGTAGAGAGCAAGCTGGCTGGCGCGCGTGCCCATGACCATGGGCTCCTTCATCCGCGCGACAAAGCTGTCTTCCGTGGAGTTGTGGAACGAGCCGGCGGTATAGTCGAGCGGTCCGGCCAGCATCCGCGTAAACGGAAACGTAGTGCGGGTGACGGGATTATCGCGGCGGCCTGCCTTGGACTGCTCCATACCAAGGACGGACTCATAGCTGAGTACGTTGGGGAAGGTCCGCTCAATGCCCCAGGGTTTCGATGCTCCGTGGAAGTCCACCATGATGTGGTGCGCAGCGGCCTCCCGCCCGACGTCATAGTAGAACTGGATGCCCTGTTGATCGTCCCGATTGATGAAGTCGATCTTCACCCCGGCCACGCCCCACTTCTCATAGAGCGCGAACGCCTCCTTCATCTGGCGCATGACGGAGGTGGAGTAGAGCCAGATCCAGACCTTCACCTTCTTGGTCGCGGCGTAGCGAACCAACTCAGGAACGTCGACCGGTCCGCGAAGTTTCGTAACGTCGTCGATGGCGGACCATCCGGCGTCGAGCATGAAGTAAGGGAAGCCAGACTTGGCAGCGAAGTCGATGTAGTACTTCATGTTCTCGGTGGTATAGGCGGCCTTGTTATCCGGGCCGAGATCGCCGTTCCACCAGTCCCACGAGGCCTTGCCCGGTTGGATCCAGGCCGTGTCTTTTAGGGCGTTGGGTGGGTTCAGGTTTGTGAGCAGATTGGACTCGATCAGCCGGTTGGGATTGTCGGCGACCATCACCACGCGCCACGCGGAGTGCCACGGTGTCCAGGCAGTCGTCGCAAGGTTCGGAGTTTCGAACTGGGGCGAGAGGCGTGCGGTCAAGCCATGCCCCTCCCAGGAACCGGGGGGGTTGGTGAGATACATGCCGGCGTTGCCTTCGAGATCGGCCTCGAGGATGGCTATCCACGCGGTGCCGGGCTCGTGAGCCAGCAGAGGCAGACCCAGCAGAAAGTGGCTGGCGACTCCTCCCTGATTCGAAAAGGCGCTGGCGGGGAGCTGTATGTACTCGCTCTCGTAACTGCTGCGGTAGTTCGGCAAAGCGAGCGCCCAGGTGGTGGCGTCGGTGCTGAGTTGGAACTCGGTGGCCTCCTGACGGAGACGTACTTCCTTCGGGCCGCGAGGTTGCTGCGGCAGGGCATAGCGAAAGGCAATCCCGGAGTTGTAAGCGCGAGCCTCAATGGTAAGGGTGCGTGCGGCAGGGCCGTCTTCTGCTGCATGAAGGGTGAGGGACTTGTAGTCTTCGTGGACCTTGCTGGTTTTGCCGGTGGTAAGGGCGTAATCGTCCGTGCCCTGGCCGGGCTCGCTGGTGGTGATGTGGACGGCAGCGCCGAGCGGCGATGCGCCTTCAAGATCGAGCGCCAGGGCGGAGTCTTCCAGAACAGGTTTGTTGCGGAAGCTGAGCGAGTAGACAAGCTTGCCATCGGGGCCGGAGCTGCCTTTGATGGTACGAGTGGTGAAGTGCAGGATGAGGTCGCCGTTTGGGGAGGTCAGGGTAAGGTTGGGTTGCTGGGCGGGTGCGGGTACCAGCACGAAGAGAAAAGCGCCTGCAGCGAGAATATGGGGGAGGCTATGGTTCCTGCGGTTGGGCAATGGAGTACCTTCCTGGCGATGTTGAAGCGCGGCAATACCTGTCCGTTCTGCGGCTAGATGAATGTAGTGGCTTGCATCGCCTGCGGACAAGTCCTCCAGCCGTCGGGAGTGGAAAAGGTTAGTCGGGTCATCCATCAGCTTGAGGGGAAGCGCAGAGAGAGGGTGCGAGTAGGTACAATCGCTCCATCTTCTGAAGGGAATGTGACCGGAGTGGTGACTTTGCGGCGGTGTGCTGTGGCAGCTTTGATGGCGGTGGGTCTGATCGCGACCGGCTGTACGAACTCGTACTACAAGGCGATGAAGACCTTCGGCAAGGAGAAACGCGACATTCTCGTGTCACGCGTGAAGGACTCGAAGAAGGACCAGCAGCAGGCCAAGGAACAGATCAAGACGACCATGGAGTCGTTTCAGGAGTTGACCGGGTTCCAGGGCGGCTCGCTCGAGAAAAATTACAAGAAGCTGAATGGCGAGTACGAGAAAGCTGCAGACAGCGCGCAAAAGCTGCACAACCGCATCGACTCGATCGACGAGGTCTCGTCGGATCTCTTCAAGGAGTGGCAGAAGGAGATCGATGGGATGGAGAACAAGAAGCTGAAGCAGCAGTCGGTCGGGATGCTGCGCCAAGCGCGGTTGAATGAGGCCGGATACGTTAAGACGATGCGGCAGACGGAGGCTCGGATGACGCCGGTGATTACGGCGTTTCATGACCAGGTGACGTTTCTGAAGCACAACTTGAACGCGCGGGCGATCGGATCGCTTAAGGGCACATCAGCGAAGATGTCGACGGACGTAGATGTGTTGATGATCAGCATCGATTCGTCCATGGCTCAGGCCGACACTCTCATCAATTCTTTGAATGCAGAGCAGTGAGACACGGAGGCTTATTCAATGTTGAAGTTTGGTGCGGTCGTAGCAGCAGCAATGATAGCTTCGTGCGGCTGGGCGCAGTCCCCCGCGGATGAAGTTGCAGCAAGCGCAAAGCTGGCGGCGCGGGAGGCGGAGACACGCGAGTTCCTGATGGCGCATGCAAAGCCGATCGCGGCAGCGGATGCTGCGTACAACGCGTCAGAGTTTGAGCCGCTGCTCCCGATGGTGAAGGGCAAGCGGCTGATCCTGGTCAGCGAGCCGACCCACGGAACCCACGAGACCCGGCTGGAGAACGCCAAGATTGTCCGGTTCCTGGTAGAACGCGCCGGGGTCCGAACGCTGATCCCCGAACTGGGATACGCCGAGGGGTTAGAGCTGGACGCACTGGTGCGACGCGGGGTCGGGGACACCGACACCATCGTTAAGAACGACATGGGGATCCTGTGGAACACCACCGAACAGGCCGGCATGATGCGGTGGATCGCTGGATGGAACAAGGCCCACCCCAACGACATGGTCCGGATCGCCGGGATGGACGAAGAATCGGGCACAATGGCCGGTCCGGCGCTCGCGAAACTTGTCGCTGGCATGAAGCTCGATGGAACGTTAGTGGCGCGGGTGAAGTCCGGCGCAGAGGCCGCGGACGCCATGAAAGGCCCCGCCAAGGCAACTGCTTCAGACGCGGAGAAGAAAGCGTCTGCCGACTACGACGCAGCGCTCGTGGACCTGATCGCCGCAATCAAAACTTTGCCTCAGGAACCGGCGAAGGACGACGCCTGGCGGTCCGCGATGTCGGTGCGGAGCGGCCGCCGGACAGCCGAGATGCGGATGGAAGGGAACGACGGCAGCGACGCCGGATCACGGCTGCGCGAGTTCGAGATGGCGCGCGCCGCCCTGTCCTTTATTGCCGAATCGAGCGCTCCATCGGTCATTGTGACGCACACGGTACACCTGCGCGCGGGACGGCTCACCCCGCAGGATAAGGTCCAGTCGGTCGGCTATCACCTGGCCCGTGCGTTGGGCGACCGGGCGTTCTTCCTCGGCGAGGAGTACGGCGTGGGCTCGATGCGGGCGTTCGTCCCTACCACCGGAAGCGAACCTGCAGGGATGCCGAGACGCCTCCATGCGGCAATCTTCGATCCGCCCGCCCCTGGAAGCATTGCGGGAACGCTCGGAAACGCAGGGCCTCTGCTCATCGACCTCCGAGATCCAAGGGACGGATCGCCGTGGTCGGATTGGCTAGAGAGCATGCAAGCCACCCACCTCTACCCAGCGATTACCTACGACTCTGGAGACGCGACCAAGCCGAACTGGACGGTTCCAGCGGATGCGTTCGATGCGCTCATCTATATCCCTTCCGTTAGTCCGCTGCGACCGATCGGGGAAGCGCAGTACGTTCCATAGGTATAATGTGACCATAGTATCGTGACCATAGTGGGAGGTGCTTTATGAAAACAATTGCTGCCAGTAAGTTCAAAGCTACCTGCCTTGCGGTGATGGATGAGGTGCAAGCAAAGCGGGAGCCGGTGATCGTGACGAAGAATGGAAAGCCTGTCGCCCAACTGGTTCCGATGCCTCTGGACGGACCCGACCCGATCTTCGGCTTTTACAAGGGAAAGCTGGAGATTGTCGGCGATATCATGTCGCCTATCCTTACCGAGGAAGAGAATGAAGCGTTTTTTGAACGGTCGGTGGCTAAAGTAAATGATCGTTCTTGATACCCATACCGTTGTATGGCTCGCCGAATGGCCAGAGTTGCTGTCTGCTAAAGCAAAGGACACAATCACCTCAGCGCGGCGGCAGGATGGGGTTGCCATCGCCGACAAGACATTGTGGGAGCTGGCGATGCTGATCTCCAAAAAACGGGTGAGCGTACGGACCTCCCTTCTGGACTTTCTCCAGGAGGTTGAGCGGAATTTCACAGTCCTTCCAGTGACGAGCTTAATTGCAGACCGCGCCGTGCAGTTTTCAGATCGATATCCAAGTGATCCGGCAGACCGTCTGATTGGAGCGACTGCAATCGTCCATGGGTTTGCGTTGGTGACGAAAGACCGGGAGATACGTGCCTCCGGTGAAGTGAATTGCATCTGGTAGCAGCCTGTGACGAGTTGGAGTGAGGGGAGTCTTACGCATATGGCGACACCTTTAGCAATACCGATCAGCGAGATCGGCCTGGATGAAGTCGAGCGCGCGCAAGCGCTGGCGCGGCGCTATCACGCTGATTTTGTTGATCTAAAGAACTTCAAGATCCAGCACGAGCTCTTCAAGAGCGTGCCCGTGGACATGATGTTCCGCTACAACTTCGTGCCGCTGGAGCAGATGGAAGGCCGGCTGGCGATCGCCGTCAGCGATCCGTCGAAGCTCATGGTGCTGGACGAGATCTCCGGTCTGCTGGGGCAGAGGCTTTTGACGCGCGTAGCCACGCTGAGCCAGATCACCGACCTGCTGAAGAAGACCGAGCAGAGCCAGCGTGTGCTGGATGAGGCAAGCGAAGGGCTCGCCTTCGACGTCCTTTCGAGCGACGACAGCGAAGACTCGAACATCTCCATCGAACGCCTGACCGCGGATGAGGATATCTCCCCGATCATCCGGCTTGTCGACACCACGATCTTTACAGCGTTGGAGCGGCGCGCCAGCGATATCCACCTCGAAACCTTCGACGACTGCCTGATGGTCAAGTACCGCATCGACGGCGTCCTCCAGCAGGCGATGGCCCCGATCGCACGCGAACATCACCAGACCATCCTCTCCCGTATCAAAGTCATGTCGGAGCTGGATATCGCCGAGCGCCGCGTCCCCCAGGACGGACGGTTCCGCGTCCGCTACAAGGGGCGGCTGATCGACTTCCGCGTCTCCATCATGCCGACCGTCCACGGCGAAAATGCCGTGCTCCGCGTACTCGACAAGGAATCGATGAGCGAAAAATTCACCAAGCTCTCGCTCGATGTGGTGGGCTTTGCGGCGAAGGACCTCGAACGGTTCCGCCGCTATATTAAGGAGCCCTACGGCATGGTGCTGGTCACCGGGCCGACCGGTTCCGGTAAGACGACCACCCTGTACGCGGCGCTCAACGAGATCAAGAGCGAAGAAGACAAGATCATCACCATCGAAGACCCGGTCGAATACCAGATTCGCGGCATCACGCAGATTCCCGTAAACGAGAAAAAGGGCCTTACCTTCGCGCGAGGTCTCCGCTCGATCCTGCGTCATGACCCGGACAAGATTCTGGTCGGCGAAATCCGTGACGCCGAAACAGCGCAGATCGCAATCAACTCGGCCCTCACCGGCCACCTGGTCTTCACGACCGTCCACGCGAATAACGTCGTCGACGTGCTGGGCCGCTTTCTGAACATGGGCGTTGAGCCTTACAACTTTGTCTCGGCGCTCAACTGCATCCTCGCGCAGCGGCTGGTCCGGCAGGTGTGCGACTTCTGCGTACAGGACGTCCGCTATAACGAAGCGGAGTTGATCGCCAGCGGCCTCGACCCGGAAGAGTGGAAGGACTTCAACTTCAAGGAAGGCTCCGGCTGCATCGAGTGCGGCGGCACCGGCTATCGCGGCCGTTCGGCGATCCACGAGCTGCTGGAACTCGACGATGAGATCCGCGAGATGCTGCTGGCCAAGAAGCCCGGCAGCGAGATCCGCAAGAAGGCGAAGGAAAAGGGCATGGCGTTCCTGCGCGACTCCGCTTTGGAGCGGGTGCGAGCCGGGATTACGACCCTCCGCGAGATCAACAAGGTGACGTTTATCGAGGCGGGCCGGTAGAGGCAGTAATGCGGTTTGAATCAAGTCTGCCGGGGTTGGAAGACTTTGTGGGGCTTGGAAGGTAAGCTGGGACGGAATGGAATTTTTACCAAAAGCATTGGGGACGCGACCGCGTCTGGCGGTCGAAGTTCGGACGGAGAGCGTCGTCGCGGCGCGCGCGGAGGACGCAGCGGGGCTGCTGATTGCCATCGCGCGGGCGAATCTTGAGACAGATGCTGTCGTTCCGGGATTGAAGGCAGGCAACATCGCCGACCGGGCCAAGGTTGCCGCAGCGGTTCGCCTCGCACTGGACGCAGTGGCGGGTAAAGGCTCGGAGCGAACGCGCCACGCGACGCTTATCGTGCCGGATGCCGCCGTGCGGGTTCTGCTGCTGGACTTCGACTCCCTGCCGACAAAGATTCTGGAGGCGCTGCCGGTCGTGCGTTTCCGTCTGAAAAAACTGCTGCCCTTCGAGGTAGAGGATGCGGTCGTCAGCTACCAGGTGATGTCGAGCGCCAAGGGTTCAGTAACGGTGCTGGCCGTGGCGATTCCGCGGGACGTTCTGGCGGAGTACGAGGGCGTAGTCACCGCCGCTGGATATCTTCCGGGAGCCGTGCTGCCAAGTACCCTCGCAGCGCTGGCAGCCCTGCGCGGCGCGGATACGGGAGCGCCTGCGTCGGCGCTGGTCGTAAACACCGAAGCGCAACAGGTGACCACGGCAATCGTGCGGGACGGCATCTTGCTGCTGCACCGAACGCTGGAGATGGGCGGTGGCCCGGTTTCAGCGCGCGCCACGACCGACGCGTACGACCGCGTCGATGCACAGGCCGAGATCGACACCGGAGTTCTGGGCGGCGTTGCGACCGAAGCGTTCGTGGACGATGGTGCCGGAGAAGTGGCACAGGCCGTCAGTGTAGCGGCAGCTTATTTTGAAGACACCCTGGGAGTTGCGCCGGAGCTCGTTTTGGCTTCTGGAACGACCAGTGCCGAGACACTGGAACGGATTCTCCAAACGAGCGGGCTTGAGGGTCTGCGGGTGCGTGAGTTAATGGAGCCAGCGATGATTGCGGCTGGCGCAGCGACTGCTGGCGTGTCGCGCGGCTGGCTTGCAGGCGTGAAGGGAGCGTTGACGAGTTGATGCGAATCTCAGTCAATCTTGCGACGCGGCCCTTCGTCGAGTTGCGCCCCTTATTTGCCAAGCTTCGGCTGGCCATGATGGTACTGGCCCTGATCGCGGTAGGCCTCGGTTTCTGGCTGCACGCGCTCAACGTTCGTGCCAGTGCCGCCCGTGCCCAGATGGACGCACTGCGGGCGAAGACCTTCGCGTTCCAGCAGGAGAAGCAGTCCAATGAGGCCAGGATGCGGCAGCCGCAGAACCGCGGCGTGCTCGACCGCTCACAGTTTCTAAACGCCGTGTTCGCGCAGAAGAGCTTTAGCTGGACCGCTGTCATGATGGATCTCGAACGGGTGCTCCCGATCGGGGTGCAGGTGACGAGCCTGGAGCCGCAGATCGCCAAAGATGGCTCGGTCAACATCCGTCTGCGGGTCAGCGGCGATCGCGAGCGCGCTGTCATGCTGGTTCGGAATTTGGAGAAATCGCAGCGCTTCGTTGCACCGCGCCTCGCGAACGAGGCGGCCCAGGCGGCCGAGTCCGGACGGAATGGCGGAGCAGTCTCCACAGTTGCTCCCGGGTCCGTGGAGTTCGATATTTTGAGTGGCTATAACCCGCTCCCCGCCGCAGCCGTCAATCAGGTCAAGGCGGCTTTGTCCGCGACCTCGTCGCACTCGCAACGTGCAGGGGGTGCCCGATGACGGTCGTGCTCGATAACAAGACCGGTGGCACCCAGCGCATGACGGAGCGCACCCGGAAGCTGCTCAATCTGAAGAATATCCATATCGCAGGCGTGGTCGCTCTCGGCCTGGTGTGCCTCTATCTGCTGGCGCATATGGCGTACGCGTGGCAGGATGCGAAGAGCCAGGATGCCTCCGCGGTCGCCCAGCAGACGGTGGCGCTGCGACAGGCTGAGGGAGCCGCGCGACCCCTTGCCGGCCTCGACGAAAAATTGAAGCAAGCCACCGTCGAGTCGGACCAGTTCTACGCGAAGCGGCTGCCGTTCGCCCGCAGCGAGGTTCTTACCGAGTTAGGCGCGCTGGCGAAGAAGCAGAACGTAAAGCTGAGCCGCGTCCAGTACGGTGAAGCTCCGGTGCTGGATGAGACCAGTCCGGGAGGAGCCCTCACGCGCGTCCAGATGGATGCGAGCCTGACCGGCGACTACCGCCCCCTCGTGCTCTTCATCAATGGCCTGGAGCGCGACAAGATGTTCTTCGTCATCAGCGCGATGGCGCTGACCGGCCAGCAGAGCGGAACAGTCGGCGTCCGGTTGAGAATTACGACGTACCTCCGCGCGCCAATGGGCTCCGAGAGCATCGCCGGTCCAGTCGCTGGCACCGTCTCTAGTTTTGTAGATGCGACCTCTGCCGATGGAGGTGCGCGATGAATCTGAGCGGAGACGACCAGAAGAAGGCCATCGCGATCGGGGCCTTCGTCGCGCTTGCGGTAGGAGTCCTCTACTACCAACTCAGCGACTCCGGCAGCCCGGCTGCCCCCCCTCCGCCGCCGGTGATCACCTCCGTATCCACGTCCACGCACCCGGCCACGACGGCGGGAACCAAACCTGCCGTGGCGAATACGAATGCTTCCACGCAATTGGATCCGACCCTGAAGATGGGTCCTATGCTGGTGACCGAGGCCTTGGTGTATTCGGGTAACGGCCGCAATATATTTTCCGCGAGTTCAGTTCCGGTGGAGATGCCGAAGGCAATCGCTCCAGCCCGTCCGAAGGGACCGCTGGCTCCGGTCTATGTAGCGCCGAGTGGACCGCCACCCCCTCCTCCGATCGATCTCAAGTTCTTCGGAACAGCCACCTCGGGCAATGGCACGCGGCAAGCATTTCTGCTGCATGGCGAAGACGTATTCCTCGCATCGGCCGGCGACGTCGTGCAGCGACGCTACAAAGTGATCTCGGTAGCCGCGAACTCCATCGTGGTGGAGGACATGACAAACAACAACCGTCAGACTCTCCCCCTACTGACGAATTAAACCATCGTGGATCTGATTCTGATGCAGGTGTGCTTTGCAGCCTAAGCGAATTCATCCGGGACGACCGAACTCAGGACAAAGAGCCGAAGAAGGCTTCGCACTGATTGCGCTCGTAGTGGCAATCTTCCTGGTGCTTCTCATCCTGGGAATTGCTGCTCCGCGAGTCGCCCAGGAGCTGCGGCGTGACCGCGAGGTGGAGGCGGTCCATCGCGCCAACCAGTATGTGCGAGCGATCCAGGTCTTCTATAAGAAGAACGGACGCTATCCGACGACGATGGACCAGTTGGAGAAGACCAACAACGTCCGCTACCTGCGCCAGAAGTACGTCGATCCCACCACCGGCAAGGCAGACTGGCGGCTGATCCATGTCGGTGAAGCCAAGACCACCGTGAAAGGGTTCTTCGGACAGCCGCTTTCAGGATTGAATACTCAGAACATCGGAACTGGCGTGGGCGGGGCGACCAACGTAAATTCAACCGGCACTACCGGAGCTACGGGAAGCGCCGGTTCGAGCGTGGGGGGATCGTCCACAGGTGGGATGGGTGGAACAGGATTTTCGCTCACAGGCGGCGTTGGCGGAACGCCTTCGGTCGGAGGGTTCGGCTCCGCTTCCAGCACCTCGACGAATTCAAATGGCGGCGTAGGAAGCCAGTCGGCCACGGATTTCAAGGGTGCCGGCGGCCCGATCGTTGGAATCGGAAGCGCCGCCTCAGGCAAGTCGATCCTGGAGCTGAACGAGCAGACCACCTACGAGACCTGGGAGTTTCTGTACGATCCGCGTATCGAGCAGATGAAGGCTCGCGCCAGCCTCTTCGGTGGTGGGGCCACGGCGGCGAACGCGACGACCTTCGGAGCGCCCGGCTCCGGGATCTCTCCCGCCACTTCTACGCCGAGCACGACCACGCCAACCCCTTCCGGTTCGACGCCAACCCCTCCTTAGTACAAAGTTTTCCCGATTTCAGGAGGAGCAGGCGTCAGGGGCGCAGGGATAGATTCATGCGGTCGTCGGTTGCCACAGAGCAATCGCAGCGCCCGTGGGATCGGTCAAGATAGTCATCCATCCGTGGCCGGGAACCTCATGGGGCCCGCGAATGACCGTTGCGCCGAGATCCGTCGCCTGCTTGGTGGCAGCGTTAATGTCGTCCACTCCTACGTAAGCGAGCCAGACATTCGGAACCCCGGGTGTGGTGAAGATTCCGCCGCCGGGACCATCGTCCGGTTTGAACATGGAGTAGATCATGCCGTTGCCCATGTCGTTGTCGGTGAAAGTCCAGCCAAAGAGTTTGCCGTAAAAGTCCTTGGACTTTGCGACGTCGGGGGTGGCGAGTTCGAGATGTACGAAAGGATTTGCCATAAATTTCCTCGTTTTGAATTGAAGTTGCGTTGCGAACAGGAGCCGAAGGGTACCAGCAGCAACATGCTAATGGACAGAGAGCGTATTAGCTTGGCGAGTCAGATTAATTTTTGGGGTAGTGGGTTGGTTTGAAAATTGCGCTTGCGAGGTTGCCTGATGTCGTGGGCGTACAATTTCAGCATGAAAATCACTGCCAGGTGGCAATTCAATCCTGACGGCCTGAGAGGATAGCTGGTATGTCGATTAGCTTTTATCTTGGTGTTCTGTGTCTGATTGCAGCGATTGTTCTGCTGTATCAGGCTTTAGGGAAACACAATGCTGGAGAGAAGAAGCAGTTCAAGGTGAGATTAGTTCTCGGGCTTGCGATGCTAATTCTTGCGAACCACCTTCGCTGATTGGCCGAGACGGAACTAAGTCTAATGAGCTCCAGCGGGCGCTTTACCCGGCTTTACTTTCTTCAACAGCCAGACAATCCCCACGCAGAAGAAACAAAGCAGTGAGAGCCAGCGGAAGACGTCGACGAACGCCCAGTTCGTGGCCTGGCGTCCCAGTTCCTGGTAGAGGCGAGCCTGCGCCGCCGCGAGCGAGTTGCTCGGGCCGAAGTAGCCGGAGAGCGAGTGCTGAAGCTGGCCGACTGCGTTCTGGAACTGCTGACCGGTGCGCGGGACGGAGCCGGTAATGTCGTTCTGGTGGGCGGCGGCCCGGCGGGTGAGCAGCGTCTGGGCCACTGAAATTCCGATCGATCCACCAATATTCCGCATCAGGTTGAAGAGCCCGGAGGCGTTGCCGATCTGCTTGTTGTCGAGTGTTCCGTAGGCAGCCGTACTGATCGGAACAAAGACAAAGCTCAATCCGAAGCCTGTAAGCAGGATAGGGAGAAGGAGAGTGGTCGGCGAGACGTCGAGGGTGATATTCCCGAAATAGAGGGTGGTCATGCCAAAGGTCAGAAAGCCGAAGGTGAGCAGGAAACGCGGATCCACCTTATTCGAGAGATAGCCAATCACCGGCATGCCACAGATCGCGCCCAGTCCACGCGGCGCGACGACCAGCCCGGCAGTGAAGGCGGTGTAGCCCAACAACTCCTGGTAGAAGAGCGGCAGGACGGTGACGGTGGAGTAGATTCCGACCCCGAACATGAAGATCAGCGCGCAGCCAATGGCGAAGTTCCGGTCCTTGAGCACCTTCAGGTCGACCAGCGTGTTCTTGTTGCGCCAGGAGTGCCACACAAAGAATACGAACGAGACGACCAGCGCCCCGACCGCCCAGCGGAGCCAGATGGCTCCGAACCAGTCGTCTTCCTGACCCTTATCAAGCACGACCTGCAGGCAGCCGGTCCAGATCACCAGGGCGGCAAAGCCGTAGCGGTCGAACGCAGCGACCTTGGCTTTGGAGATGTAGGGGGGATCAATGATGAAACGATTAATCATGTACAGGGCGAGAATCCCGATGGGGATATTGATATAGAAGGCGTAACGCCAGGAGTAGGTATCGGTCAGCCAACCGCCCAGGGTGGGGCCGAGGACCGGCGCGACTACCACTCCAAAGGCAAAGACCGCCATGGCAGCACCGCGCTTGGCGGGCGGGAACGATTCCAGCAGAATGGCCTGGGACAGCGGCTGGAGCGCTCCACCGCCTGCCCCCTGGATGACCCGGGCGATCAGCATGAAGGCCAGCGTCGGGGCGGCTCCGCAGGCGAAGCTGGCTACCGTAAAGATGGCAACGCAGGACATCAGGAAGCGCTTGCGCCCGAATCTGAGGGAACACCAGTTGCTGGCCGGCAGGACGATTGCGTTAGCCACCAGGTAGCTGGTGAGCACCCAGGTAGCCTCATCTGTTGATGCAGAAAGAGATCCAGCAATATACGGAAGCGCCACCGAGGCGATGGCGGTGTCAAGCACCTCCATAAAAGTGGCGAGCATGACGGCCGCAGCGATCAGCCAGGGATTCACTCCATGGGTCACCTGCGCGGATTGGTCCGGAGGCGCAGTGGCTTCGGAGCTGGCCATGGAAGTCTCTGCTTTCTAATGCTTATCGTGGAGCAATGGCAGTTCAGTTGGAAGGGAATCAGCCCTTTTCTCTTAGAGGCTCGCGGGGCACGAGTGGATGCATCCCGAACTTTCAGGAGTTGGAATCTCCTTCGGCGGATTTTGCATCACATATGTTGACAGTAACTCACTCAAGTGTGAGAATGAATAAGTCGAAGAATTCTGTAAGAGCGACACGAGATTGAGTCGGGCGATGCCCGGAATGGGGAAATACATATGGCAAAGATTATTGGAATCGATCTGGGTACGACGAATAGCTGCGTGGCCGTAATGGAAGGCGGCGAGCCGAAGGTTATCGCGAACGAAGAGGGTGGACGTACGACTCCTTCGATCGTGGCGTTTACGAAGAGCGGCGAGCGCCTCGTGGGTCAGGTCGCAAAGCGTCAGGCGATCACCAACCCTGAAAACACCATCTTCTCCGTAAAGCGCTTCATGGGCCGTCGCATGAACGAAGTGGGCGACGAGATGAAGATGGTCCCGTACAAGGTCGTAGCGAAGGGCGACAACATCGTTATCTCCGCGCAGGGCAAGGAGTACACCCCGCCTGAGGTCTCGGCGATGATTCTCCAGAAGCTCAAGAAGGCCGCTGAAGACTATCTCGGTACCTCGATCACGGAAGCGGTCATCACCGTTCCCGCGTACTTCAACGACGCCCAGCGCCAGGCCACCAAGGATGCCGGAAAGATTGCCGGCCTTGATGTGAAGCGCATCGTCAACGAGCCGACCGCCGCTGCTTTGGCCTACGGCCTTGACAAGAAGAAGGACGAGACCATTGCCGTGTACGACTTCGGCGGCGGTACGTTCGATATCTCGATCCTCGAAGTAGGCGAAGGCGTCATCGAAGTGAAGTCGACCAACGGGGATACCCACCTTGGCGGCGACAACCTCGACCAGCGCATCGTCGAGTGGCTGATCTCGGAGTTCAAGAGCGAGACCGGTCTCGACCTGCACTCCAAGGGCAACGAGATGGCTCTGCAGCGCTTGAAGGATGCGGCTGAGAAGGCCAAGATCGAGCTCTCGACGGCGCAGGAGTCGGAGATCAATCTCCCCTTCATCACCGCCGATGCCAGCGGACCGAAGCACCTCGTCCGTAACCTGACGCGCGCCAAGCTGGAGAGCCTGGTCGACGACCTGTTGCAGCGTTCGATCGGACCGAGCAAGCAGGCCCTGAAGGATGCAGGCATCGACGCCAGCAAGATCGACGAGGTCGTACTGGTCGGCGGTCAGACGCGTATGCCGAAGATCCAGCAGCTCGTAAAGGAACTCTTCGGCAAGGAGCCCAACAAGGGCGTCAACCCGGACGAGGTCGTTGCCATCGGCGCTGCGGTTCAGGCTGGCGTACTTGCCGGCGAAGTGAAGGACCTGCTGCTGCTCGACGTAACTCCGCTGACGTTGTCGATTGAGACGATGGGCGGCGTCGCGACTGCAATGATCAACCGCAATACGACGATTCCGACCAAAAAGACGGAGACGTTCTCGACGGCGGCTGACTCGCAGACCGAGGTTGAAGTACACGTCCTGCAGGGCGAGCGCCCGATGGCGGCGCAGAACCGGACGCTGGGCAAGTTCAAGCTCTCCGGCATCCCGACCGCACCGCGCGGAGTCCCGCAGATCGAGGTCACCTTCGACATCGATGCCAACGGCATCCTGCATGTGACCGCGAAGGACAATGCAACCGGCAAGGATCAGAAGATCACCATCACCAGCTCTTCCGGTCTCAGCAAGGACGAAGTCGAGCGGATGGCGAAGGACGCCGAAGCCCACGCCTCCGAGGACAAGGAACAGCGCGATGCAGTCGAAGCCCGCAACGGTCTCGACTCCCTCGTCTACAACGTCGAGAAGATGCTGAAGGAGTCGGGCGACAAGGTTGCGGAGTCCGATAAGACTGAGGTCGAGTCTTCCCTGGCAGAAGCGAAGACGGTACTGGGCGGTTCGCCCAACGCCGCCGAGCTGAACGCCGCGAAGGATAAGCTCACCGCAACCAGCCACAAGCTGGCGGAGGCGATGTACAAGGCAGCTTCGGCTGCCGGTGCTCCGACCGACGGTGCAGCCGCAGCAGCAGGAACCGCGGACGAGCACGCTGAAGCCAAGAAGGACGAAGGCGTGATCGATGCGGAGTACGTCGACGTCGAGAAGTAAAAGACAGTTGTGAGGTTGTAGTTGTGAGTTGTGAGTTTTTTTGAAGGGCGCTCCGGAGTTCGATGGAGCGCCCCTTCTTTATCCGTTTCCAGGGAGAGTGCGATGACGACCGAAATGGTTTGGAAGTGCGAGCAGTGGTTTGGTGGGCAGATGCAGGAGAAGAAGGTCTTTCGGAGCGAAGAAGACGCACGCGACTTTGCGAAGCGCCTGATGGATGCCGCTCCGGATCTGATGTTCAAGATTGAGGCGATGCCAATTCAGCATGTGTGGAATTAAGTTGATAGCAAACCAGAAGCGACGGAAACAGTGGTATCTAGTAGGAATGATCGCTTCGGCGGTTTGCGTCGCGGTCTGCTGCTTGTTGGACAACGTTCGATATTTTGATTATGAAGACCAAATAGGAACGGCAGTAGCTATTGCATTCCTTATCAGTTGCCTGTGGATGCTGATTGCTGGTGTGCGATGGAGCCGCGTTGGACCCCAACCGCACGTCATCGGTTTAGCAGTTTTCGGACTTATCTTGCCGTTCCTTGTAGGCGGCCTGCTGGACTTCTTTTTTGATTTGCCTCCAAATGTTCATGGATACGGAATGGCTGGATTGATGTTCGACGAGCTGCTTTCTTTAACAACTGCTATAGCGATGATTGCTGGGAGTTGCTTACCCAAGAAAGCTACAGAAAACGAATACTGAGGTTTTGAATGCCGGAAGGAAATGAGATACACCGATGGGCGGAACGTCACACCGCCGCCTTTGCGGGTAAGCCGGTCCGCGTAGATGGGCCGCAGGGCCGCTTCCTAGACTCCGATGTCCTCGATGGCCGCAAACTCGTCAAGGTGATGGCCGTGGGCAAACACCTGGGCTATGACTTCGGCAAGGATCGGATTCTGCATATCCACCTCGGACTGCAAGGGGACTTCAAGGAGGGCTCAGGGCCTTTGGCTCCGGTGAAGGGCGCGCTTCGGTTGCGGATGTGGAACGATGCCGCGATCAAGAAGCCTGCCGCTCCCGGCGAGAGCAAGAAGCATAGCTGGTACTCGGACGACGACGGAACCGGACACATCGAGCCGGAGCAGGTGGCCTGGGTTGAGCTGCGCGGCCCGATGGACTGCACCGTCTTCACGCAGGAGAAGTGGGAGACGCTGCTGAAACGGCTTGGGCCGGACCCTCTGAACGGCGACGGGCCGGAGCGGTTTCTGGCGAAGGTTGTGAAGAGTAAGAAGGCGATCGGAGCCCTGCTGATGGACCAGTCGGTGGCTGCCGGCATCGGAAATATCTATCGGGCGGAGTTGCTGTTTCGTGCCCGGGTGAGCCCCTTCCGGGCAGGCAAAGATGTTCCCGAGGAGACGCTGCGAGCGATCTGGAAGGATGCGCTGCCGCTGATGAAGGCGGGCATGGTCGATCGCCGGATCGTCACTACGCTGCCGAAGGACAGGCCGACGAAGACCAAGGGCAAGGTTCCCAAGGAGGAGGCGCACTACGTCTATCGGCGTCATGGCAAGGAGTGTTTTGTGTGTGGCACGAAGATCATGAAGCAGGAGATGGAGGCCCGCAATCTCTACTGGTGCCCGAATTGCCAGAAAGATTAGGCAGCAGCGGGTTCCGGGGAAGGTTCATGGTTGTTTTGTGGGATGGTGTAATGCGTCGAAAGCGTGAGAGAGTGAATCAAATGCTTGTACGTCCGGAAGATGCGGTCTCGTGACGAATGGGTTCCGGAAGCGTCTCAAGGAAGTCGGCACTTCGAATAGATGGAACCGATGGTTGGATCAAAAGCGTACTGGTTAGAAACCTGGAACTCAATTCACTGAATGGGAGTAAAGGGCGATGACAGAGACGATTTGGAGATGCGATCAGGTACGGGCCGGTCAGTTATACAACCGGATGATCTTCGACACCAAGGCCGAGGCTGAGCAGTTCATGCAGAGGATGCAACAGATGGAGCCGGACCAGATGATTTCGATCGAGGCGATTGACGCCAGTCGCATCTGGAATTGAAATCCCGCTGCACTTGACCTACTGCGATTGCGTAGCGAAGTGTGGAGTGGCGCCGATAGAGCAGGGGATGCCCCCATATCGGCGCCATTATTTATGCTGGAGAGGGCTCTCGCAGCCCCGGTTGCTGCGACGATGGATTTGCAAGGCTAAAAGTCCCATACTGACCCGAAGCGCAGAGACGCCCGGGCAGTGAGTTCGAAGATTCAAAGATTGAAGAATTCAAGAAGAGACCAAGGATTATGGCGACACCGCAGACGAAGGACTATTACGGCACCCTGGGCGTGAAGAAGACGGCTACGACGGACGAGATCCGCAAGGCGTTTCGGAAGCTCGCGCGAAAGTATCACCCCGATGTGAACCCCAACGACAAGAAGTCCGAGGAGAAGTTCAAGGAGATCTCCGAAGCAAACGACGTCCTCAGCGACGACAAGAAGCGGAAGATCTTCGACCAGCTCGGCTTCTACTCTGACTCGATCGATCCGGCTGCGGCGGAGGCTGCGGCACGCGGAGGATACGGCGGCAGCGGCTTTCCCGGCGGCGCGGGTGCTCGTGCCGGTGGCGGACGCGGAGGTCAGGAAGTTCCGTTCGACTTTGGCGGCTTCGACTTTTCGGGCTTCCAGGGCGGCGGAAGCCGTGCGCAGCAGGAGCCAGCCGGTGGTGGGTTTGGCGGAAGTTTCAAAGATATTTTCAGCGGCATGTTCAACGGCGGTCAGAAGGGTACGCGCGGCCCGGAGCCCGGAACCGACCTGGAGTACCAGGTCAGCGTAGACTTCTGGACCGCAGTGCGTGGCGGCGTCACCCGGCTTGAGATCCAGCGCCAGGAGACCTGCCCCACCTGCAAGGGCAAGTCTACGACCGGCGGCAGCATGGAGTGTCCGGAGTGCCACGGTTCCGGTCAGGTGACCCAGATGGGCGGGCGGATGAAGTTCAACATCCAGTGCCCTCGCTGCAGCGGCTCCGGCAAGGTGCAAAATGCTTGCGCCACCTGTGACGGCGAAGGCGTCGTCACGCGCAAAGAGCCGCTGGAGTTCCGCATCAAGGCCGGAACCCGGGACGGACAGCGCATTCGCCTGGCCGGCAAGGGAAACGCCGGAACGGGCGGCGGTCCTGCCGGAGACCTCTTCCTGATCGTCCGGGCGGGAACGCACCCGGTCTTTCGCCGTGTCGCGGACGATATCTACGTCACCGTTCCGATCACCATGACGGAGGCCGCCCTGGGCGCAAAGATCGACGTCCCCACCATCGATACACACGAGGGCGGCGGCCGAACGCAGTTGAAGATTCCCCCAGGAACGCAGGCAGGCCAGAAACTACGCCTCCGCGAGAAGGGCGTCCCCAGCGCCGCCCGCGAAGGGCTGCGAGGCGACCAGATCGTAGAGGTGAAGGTCGTGGTGCCCAAGGTGCAGGATGAGCGCAGCAAGGAGATTCTGCGCGAACTCGCAAAGCTGAATCCCGAAGACCCGCGAGCGGAGATGATGGCTGAGGTCTAGCCGTCGACTCGCGTCGGAGAGTACCGTGTGCGTCGGATTATATGGGACCAGAGTAAGGACGCGATCAATCGGCTGAAGCATCGGGTATCATTCCCGGAAGCGAGCGCAGTAAAGACAAAGCAGCACGAGCAGGCGAAGGCGAGTTAGGAAAGACCCATGGCAACGAGGCGGAAGAGCAAAGGCGCGTACATGATTTCGGCGGTGGCGGAGATGTATGAGATCCACCCTCAGACGCTGCGGCTGTATGAACGGGAAGGTCTGCTGCTGCCGAGTCGAAGTGATGGCAATACCCGTCTCTACACCGACGAAGACCTGGAACGGCTGGAGTTCATTCTGAACCTGGCGCGCGACCTGGGAGTCAACATCGCAGGCATCGCCGTCGTGCTGCAGATGCGCGAACGGATGGAGGAGATGAACCGCCAGATGCAGGGCTTTGTCGACTACGTTCGGACCGAGATGCTAACTCATATGCAGCCGAACCCTGCCGCCGGCCTGGTCCCCATGCGGCGCCCGGTGATCTTCCCGGTGAAGACTCCCGCGAAGGTCGTCAAAGGATCACCCCGGGCTTCTACCAAAAAATAAGTTGAGACGTAACGGGAACCATAAAAGCTGACGGCGTCGATTTTAACTTTGTGCTGATTTGATCTTTTGTGTAGTTGAGAGGCTGGATCTACCGGATGGAATGGATTGGCTGGGGAATACTGGCACTGGGCGCGTTCGGAATCCTGACTTCGACGGTATTCCTCGCGATGGTGCTTGTGGGTGCTGCACGCTTTCGACAGGGGGCCGCCAAGCAGGAAAAACAACTGCTGCGCCGACCGGAGTTTCTCCCGCCGGTGACGTTGTTCAAACCCCTGCACGGCGCGGAGGTGGGGCTGGAAGGAAACCTGCGCGGGTTCTATCAGCAGGACTATCTCGCCCATGCGGTAGCTCAAGGCGACGCGGCACAAATAGCCGGGGCCGGTGGAGAACGGGTGTCGCGTATCGAGGTACTCTTCTGCGCCCGCACGGAAGCGGACGCTGGACTCCAGATGGCGCGCAAGGTCGCGGCGGATTATCCCGAGATCACAACCCGCTTCTGCACCACCGGCGAACCGTGGGCTCCGAACGCGAAGGTATGTTCGCTCGCGACGATGGCGAAGGTCGCAACGCACGATATCTGGATCATCAGCGATAGCGATGTGCGGGTTCAACCCGATTTTCTCCGGCGGGTGGTGCTCCCCTTTGCGGATGAGAAGGTAGGCTGCGCAACCTGTCTCTATCGCGGCGTGGTCGCAGAGCGCGGCCTCTGGTCACGCCTCGAAGCGGTCGGCATGACGATCGAGATGAGCTCCGGCGTGTGCGTCGCGAACCTGCTGGAGCCGATGCAGTTTGCCCTCGGTCCCACGATGGTGGCTCGACGCGAGAGCATAGCCGCTATCGGAGGATTCGAAGCCACCGCAGAGTATTGCGCGGACGACTTCGTGCTGGGAAACTGGATCGCAGCCAAAGGGTACGAGGTGGTCCTCAGTTCCCATGCCATCGACCACATGGTGCTGCACACGGGCTTCATCGACTCGGTGAAACACCAGGTCCGGTGGATGAAGAGCACCCGTTTTTCGCGGCCCAAGGGACATTTCGGCACCAGTCTCACGTTTGGTGTACCGTTCGGCATCCTAGCCTGGGCCGGAGCCCTGCTGCTAGACAGACCAATACTCGGCTGGAGTCTGCTGCTGGCCAGTATCCTGGGTCGCAGCCTTCAAGCCTGGGTGGTGGGGAAGTACGTGGTGAGGAAGAAGCGTACCTGGCCGACGATGCTGCTGTTCCCCATCCGCGATCTACTGGGGATGCTGTACTGGGCGTTGAGCTACACCAGCAACAGAATTTTGTGGCGCGGAGAGATGTACGAACTCATCGAGGACGGACGGATGAGGAAGGCTGAAAAACAGTAGTGAGTTTGTAGTTGTGAGTTTTCAGCGACACCGCAAATTCTTAAATTAGAAAAATATTCGTCATTCTGAACGAAGTGAAGAACCCCTGTATTTTGCCTATTGGAGCGGACCAGTTCGCAGCGCGGTACCCGCATTGCGCTTTGCGTTTGCCGTCGCCCTGTCCTACCCGAACCACCACTATCGATTCGTCAAAATAGTCTTACCCCCAGCCGAAGCCATCGTATGAACTGCACCGAACTGGCGAAGCTCCGGCACCCTGGTAGCGGGGTTATACGTAAACAGAAAAATCCGCCGAGGACCGGACCACAGGGTGCGAAGACTGGCATCCGTCTCAAACAGCGCAGGCGCATCCGGCCAGAAGCTTCCATACCAAAGTCCATTCACGCGGCCCTCGATCAGGTGAACCTGCTGGCGCGTGTAAAAGAGCAGCGTCGAGCCGGACGTAAGTTCGCCGTCAAGAACGATGAGATCGTCGGGGCGCGGGTTCGCCTGCTGCACCTGATCGATCGCCTCCGCCAGGCCTTTGGAGCCCAGGATCGGGTTGAAGCGGACGAGACCCTCGTGCGCCGCAAGCAGGGTAACGGTCATGCCGGCGGCAAGCGTCAGATTCGCCGCGAAGGTCGCATTCCGCCGGCGCAGAAAATATGCAACCGGGCCCACCGCGATCATGCTGAGAGCGACAGCGGTAAGCGGGCCGCGAAAGAGTCCCATCGCCGCTCCGGTCAGGTCGTACAAGTGGCCGAGTGAGAGGTTGTAGAGGTCGGGATTGTTCGACAGTAGCGTAGCCAGATCGGGAATGCGGCCGTCAGGCCCCGGGGTAAGATGCGGAGCTGCAACAGCGAAATATCCGCAGACGGCAGTGATCGCAAGGGAGATCGGAAGCAGGATGAAGCTGGACCAGCGGAGCGCGCTGCGATGGGCAGCACCGTCGTGGGCTCCATCGGCCCGGGCAAGCAGACCGCCAGCCATCAGGGCCAGCGCGGGGATCGCCGGCAGCGAGTAGTACTCCTGGCGCGACGAGAGGGTGAAGAAGCCCATGATGATCCCGGTCCACAGCAGCAGGGCGAGTGAAGCTTCATGCTCTGCTAGGGATACGTCGGCCCGGTCACGCAGGGCGCTGATGTGCCGCCAGATCGCTCCCGGCAGGAACGTCGACCACGGCATCACCCAGATGACGAGCATCAGCCAGAAGAGCGGGATGGGGACCTGCCCGTAGTCGTGCGGAATACGTTTGGCGAGGAAGCGAGCGATGTGCTCGTTGTAGAGATAGAACCACGCCCAGCCCCCGGTGGCGGGAAGCCCAAGCCCTGCCGGAAGCGGAATCGCCGGAGTGCGGAGCGCTGCCAGGATGTGCCACGGAGCGGCGATCAGCAGGAAGACCGCAGTGCTCGCCAGCAGATGCATCCTCGGCAGAAGGTTAAGCCGCCGGGTGAACGCGAGATAGAAGAACACGAAGGCAATGGGGAAGACCAGGCCGATCAGTCCCTTGGTCAGAACATTCAGCGCAAGCACCGCTGCAAAGCCAAGACAGGGCAGCAGTGCGGATTCGGCCCCTCGCTTCAAACGGTCGACCGCGATCAACGTGAGGTGGACTCCGAGCGTCATCCACAGGCAGAGCAGGATATCGGGAATATAGAAGCGGGTGAAGAGGTAGGGGCCAATACTGGTCGCTACGGCGAGAGCGGCATACAGGCCGCCGCGGTCAGGACTCCCCACCGGCGAGATCGCGCGGAAGAGACGGATGCCCAGGGCGTAAACACTGAGCAGCAACGCCAGAACCGCGAGCGTCAGAGGAATGCGGGCGGCCCAGTCGAACTCCCCAAAAAGGTGCATAGAGCCAGCGGCCATCCAATACATCAGGGGAGGTTTGTCGAAGAAGCGGATGCCGTCGATGTACGGGGTAACGTAATCGTGACGGTGGAGCATCTCCCGGGCGATCTCGATGTAAACAGAGTCCACGTCATCGAGCAGGCCCGGTGAGAAGATACCGAAAAATTGCAGCAAAATCCACGAGAAGACAAGCATGCCGATGGAGCGCGGGCTCCACGAGCGGGAGGATGCAGCGGGGGCCGAATGAAGCGATGAAGGTTTGGTCTGTTGGGTCATCGTGCAAGCAAGTGGGTTGATTCGTGGACTGCGTCGTGAAGGGGCTCGCGGTCAAGCGGCCGGTCGGTATAGAGCGCCTTGCCGGAGGTCTCCTCCAGCAGAATCTTGTGGGCTCCGAGCAGAGTGTCTACTGCGTCCCGTTTTTCCAGGGGGACGAAGAGAATTTTACGTTCGCCGGTCCCCCACATCGTAAGGAACTGCGCGTCGGTCAGAAAAATATTTGGAGCGTCGGGGAACGTCGAGCCGAACAGCATGGAAGACGAGCGGCCGTTCACCAGCAGAACCTCTTCGCCAAGGTAAAAGGGAATGGACGAGCCATACGCCTGATCTCCGTAAAGAATCACCTGGCGGTTGCGCGTGATTGCGCCATCATCCTCAAGCTCTTGAATCTTGGCAGCAAGATCCTCTGAAGAGAGCATCGGTTCAAACCGAACCAGCGCGATATGAGCGGCGATCAGGAAGACAGCGGAGGTCAGCGCGATGGCGGTGGTCGCGGCGAGATGACGGCGCTGCTGCCGGAGCATCCACGCCAGCGCAGGCCCAAAGGCAAAGGCAATCGCAGCAAGCGCGGCAGGCAACCGGAGCGCAGCAAAGCTGGGACCCGTCAGATCGAACAGATGCGACATGGAGAGCGTGTAATCGCCGACGCCTCGGTGCGCGAGCAGGTCGCCGATGTCCGGAACAAACGGAAGATGCCGCGACGTCCACAGGCCGATCCCAAGGGTGATGGCGACGCCCAACCCGATCACGGTCAGAGTGGCATGGGCGATCGTGATCCAACGGCGGGAGGTGTGGTCGGTAGAGAAGGACTGCTCCGCACGGACCAGCGTTGCGGAGAGCAGCAGCAGAATCGAAAGATACGCCGGAAAGGTGTAGTACTCCTGGTTCGTGGACAGCGAGAAGAAGGCTAGAACCAGCACGGAGTAAAGCACCAGGAGGAGCACCGTGCGTTCAGTGAAAGAACACACCGCGAATCGCCCGGGCCGAGTAGTCGGTTCGAGGCGTACATTATTGCCTCGTTGCTTCCAAAGCCGATAGCCCGCGATCAGTGCGACCGGGGTGAAGAGCGCCCACGGAAACAGCCACACAAGGTGAAGGCTCCAGAAGAGGTAACCCGGGAGCTTGTTGTAGTCCATGGGGATGCGCTTGCCGAGAAACCGCAGGACGTGCTCGTTGATGAAGTAGAACCAGAAAAATCCGTGGCCGTTCATCCCCCCCGTATTGCGAAGTCCGGCGAGGATATGCCAGGGCGCCGCGATCACGAGAAAGAGAAGACTGCCGGCCAGCGGCTTCAGGGAGCGAATCTGCCTGTACGCGCCAGTCAGGGTGAGGTACAGGATTGCGGTGCCGAAGAAGAAGACCAGCGCGACGAGACCCTTGGTAAGAACCGCCAGTGCCAACGCGGTCCACATCGCATAGGGATAGAGCGCCGCAGGCCGTGATTCAGATAGAGCGCTGCTATCTCGCTCAAGCGATTGCAGGAAGCAGTACAGCGCCGTGCAAATCAGGAGAGAGAGCAGGACCTCGGGAATGTAGATCCGCGTAAAGAGGAAGACCCCGGCGGAGGTTAGCGTAGCAAGTCCGGTATAGAGGGCGGTGCGAGAGCCGAAAGCTTCGCTCCCCCAGCGATACCCCAGCAGAGCCAACAGCAGAACTCCGACGGCCTGCGGAAGATGGGCGGCGAAGGTATTGAAGCCGAAGATCTTGAAGGCGATCGCCACCAGCCAGTACGGCAGGGGAGCCTTCTCAAGGTAGCGGATGCCGTTGACCTGCAGCGTTACCCAGTCGCCGGAGAGGGCGATGTGACGGGCGGCGCTGGCGTGGGTGGCGTCGGCGTCGTCCAGCAGTGGAGGGGCGAAGAGCGCGGTGAAGTAGAGGACAATCCACAAGCCGATGAGGACGAGAACGGCTGTCCCGTGGCGTAAGCCACTGGTGGGGACAGAGGTGGATCGGTCGGAAACTGGCTGCAGGGGATCTGGGCTCAAGGATGCACGGTCATGGGTATGGTCAGGGCGCCGAAAAAGAGCGCTCTATCAGCATAAATGGGTTCGACTGGTAGAGTTCATCCCACCGGTGTTGCCGCCAGACTGTGTTTCCATGTCGCGGAGGCAACATTTCCTCGAACCTCACGGGTCTATTTGGCGGCTGTCATCGTCCAACGGGACACACAGCAATCAAGTTGGATCTGCACGAGGAGAATTAAATGAAGCGAACGTTTGTCGTGTCTCGCAGCAAGGTGTCGAAGGCCGGGTCGCTTGGAGTTTTGGTTGCAGGTCTGATTCTGATGGGGAGCGCGTTGCTGAGTCTCGCACAAGCGCCGGGCGGCCCCGGTGGACCCGGACAGCGGCAGGGACCTCCTCCTCCACCCGCTCCGCCCACCGCGGGCGCGCATCTTGAGATCATCGACGGGTCTTCGGCCTCATACCGCGTTACGGAGCAACTGACGGGAATCAATTTTCCGAATGACGCGATCGGGACCTCACCCACAGTCGCCGGAACGATCGGTATCGCTGCCGATGGATCCATTACGCCAGGTTCGAAGCTGACCATCGATCTGCGGAATCTGAAGAGCGACCAGGACCAGCGCGATGGCTACGTGCGCAACCGTACGCTCGAGACAGAGAAGTTCCCGCTCGCCGAGTTCGTCCCGACCAAGCTCCAGGGCCTTCCCCTCATGATTCCCACCCAGGGTCAGACCGGCCTGCAGCTCACCGGAAATCTCACCATCCACGGAGTCACCAAGGAGGTCACATTCCAGGGAGTCGCCACCTACGGGCGGGATTCGACCGTAGCGGGACGCGCGAAGACCAGCTTCACCTTCAGCACCTTCGGCCTGACCAAGCCGACGCTGGCGCGGCTGGTGAGCGTGGACGACAAGATCGAGCTGGAAATTGTGTTCAAGTTCAAGCGAACCTAAGACGTCTCGGTGAACGAAGTAGCAACGCAAACGTCGCCTGCTCCCGACCCGAGGGGCAGACGATTTTGCTTGTAGCGTGGTGTGCGATACCCACAACCTGTGGGAGACTGGGCCGGAACCACATTTGGTACTCGATATCCACTGGTATTTGTTGGCAGGGTATGGTTTGGGTCTTGATTGCCGCGTAGTTGCACCGCATACTCGCAGTTGAGTCTGCTGGACGGGTATCTGGTTCTCTGATCGAACTATGCAACTGACCTGCTATAGCCGTCATGATGTCTGTCGTATCCTGCACCTGCACCCTCGCCAACTAATGGCGTGGGAGCGGGCCGGACTCATCTCCCCCTCGGAAGAATATGGCTTTGAGCAACTCGGCCGGCTGCGGACGCTGAGGGACCTGCGGGCCACGCGAATCTCCGCTAAAAGCATCCGCGCCTCGGTGGACGCTATGCAGCGCGTAGCCGGGATGCGGAATCCTCTGATGGAAGCCACCGCAGTGCGGCGTGGATCGCGGCTATCGTTCCGCCACGGCGGGGCGCTGATGGATCCCGTCACCCAGCAACTCGCCTTCGACTTTGAGATCTCCCCCGGCCGCCAGTTACAGGTAGTCCCGGCGATGGGCGGTATAGGCCTGGCGAATCAGGCCGCCGTCGTGCAGGAGATGTTCCTCCGCGCAGTACGGCTGGAGGAGAACGCCGTTACCGTCCCCGAGGCAGTCGAAGCGTACAAAGCGCTCCTCGCGATCCGTCCCGGGCATGCGCCCGCGCTCATCAATCTGGGGACGATCCACTACAACCGGCGGGAGTTCGCCGAGGCCGAGCAGATGTACCGCCGCGCGACCGAAGCCGACCCAGAGTATGCGCTGGCCTTCTTCGACCTCGGCAATGTCCTGGACGAGATGCAGCGTCTCGGCGAGGCGACAGCCGCGTATCAGCGTGCAGTCGCTCTGGTCCCGAAGTACGCGGACGCTCACTACAACCTGGCGCTCGCCTATGAGCGTCAGGGTCAGCGCCGCCGCGCTCTGCGGCACTGGCTTACCTACGTCCGGCTGGATCCGGTCGGACCATGGGCCAGCCACGCGCAGATCCAGGCTAAAAAAATCCTGAGCACCGAGAAGCTGTCGATCGTAAGCCGCCGCGGCCGACGCATCGCGATAGCAGTCTAGAGCTAGGCCAAGCAAAAACGCCCGTCATCTTGAACGTTTTACGTCGCCATCCTGAACGAAGTGAAGGACCCCTGTATTTCGTCTTTAGCAGCGGACCAGCTCGAACCTCGGTACCCGTCCACAACCACCGCATTTCGCCCCGACGCTTCCACCCAGCGAACTGCTTCTGAATCCCTATTCACTCCACACTTCCCAATGCTAGACTTTGCCTTTCGCAGAAGCGTCCAGTCCACCGGACGGACCTCTTGCGTTCAAAACGGGGTGATCGATGGCGCAGGACCTGAAGCCGAAAGCACTAACGCAGATCAGCGAAGACGAACGGATGTTCCGCGACACAGTCCGGCAGTTCGCCTCAGAACGCATCGCCCCTTTGGTGCGCGGGATGGATGAGACGCAGCAGATGGATGCAGGCCTCGTACGGCAGATGTTCGAACTGGGCCTGATGGGAATCGAAATTCCGGAGGAGTACGGCGGCTCCGGAGGAACGTTCTTCGAGGCGATCCTGGCCGTGGAGACGCTCTCAGCCGTAGACCCTTCCGTCGGAGTCCTCGTCGACGTGCAGAATACGCTTTGCATCAACGCCCTGATCCGCTGGGCCAATCCGGAGCAGAAGACGCGCTTCCTCCCCTGCCTGGCCACCGACACCGTCGGCGCGTACGCCCTCAGCGAAGCAGCCTCGGGATCGGACGCCTTCGCCCTGCAGACCCGGGCCGTGCGTCGCGGTGACGACTACGTGCTCAACGGACAAAAACTCTGGATCACCAACGCGAAGGAGGCAGGACTCTTTATCGTCTTCGCAACGCTCGATCCGGCGGCTGGATACAAGGGCATCACCGCCTTCCTGGTCGAAAAGGGAGCAGCCGGATTCACGCTGGGCAAGAAGGAAGACAAGCTCGGTATCCGCGCCTCCAGTACCTGCGAACTGGTCTTCCGTGACTGCGTCGTACCGGCGTCGCAGGTGCTGGGAGAGCCGGGCAAAGGCTACAAGATCGCCATCGAAACCCTCAACGAGGGCCGCATCGGCATCGGCGCGCAGATGCTCGGGCTGGCCTCCGGAGCGTGGGGGCACGCGGTCAAGTGGGCGAAGGAACGCAAGCAGTTCGGCAAGCCCATCGTCGAGTTCCAGGCCATGCAGTTCCAACTGGCCGAGATGGCGATGGAGATCGAAGCCGCCCGGCTCATGGTCTACAACGCCGCCCGTCTTAAAGATCGCGGCGAAGAGTTCCTCAAGGAAGCAGCCATGTGCAAGTACTACAGCTCGCAGGTTGCAGAGCGAGTCGCAAGCCTCGCCGTAGAGGTCTACGGCGGTTCAGGGTTCGTAAAGGACTATCCCGTGGAGAAGCTGTACCGCGACGCGAAGATCGGCAAGATCTACGAGGGCACATCTTTCATGCAACTGGCAACGATCGCCAAGCTGGTCCTGTAGCGAGCCGCCCGCAGGCAGATTCAAACGCAAATCGTAACAAGTGCAACGTGAAGAATAGATGCTGGTGTTCCAGAGGTTGGTCTATAGTTTCTGGCATGCTCTGCATGCGCGCGATCTCGGGAATTGCGCTGGCCGCGTCTTTGGCCGGTGTGGCCTGCCTCGCACAGACCGGCACCTGTGGGGTCGCCGCGCCCGTTCTTCTCGCTGCCGATGATGGAAAGAAGAGTGACACCCCCTTTGCTTCCTATATGGACGACTCCTTCGCGCAATTAAAGAAGGAAGTTCCGACCCTGCAGGGGATGAAGTTTGAGGCTCATCCCGCCACGACGGCCGCGGATACAGAGCCGGACGAGAGCGCTCTCATCCTGGCCCAGACCGGTGCGGCTATTACGGAGATGGTGCCGCGCGTCCCCCACCTCATCGCCAAAGAGGAGCTATCGCAGGTCGCGGTCCCCCTGCCCTATGTCGTGGGCGAGGCCCACCAGATCGCGAGCTTCGGTAGCCGGCACGGAGGCGGCGCAACGCAGGGCTATACCTCCTCGGAGCGAGGATTAGAGGGAGCGGACCTGTGGCATGCGATCGATTCCATGCTCACCTCAAACACACATCGGGCGATCTTTGCCTACCGCATCCAATCGACGCCCGACCCCAAGTACGGCTTTTTGTTCAAGGAGTTCAGAACCAATACGCACGACGAGTCGGTCGATGTTTCGAACGTACAGGGAAGTCCCCACGGCGTCGGCTTCGGCAACTCCTGGCTCGTCTTTCATCCAGACAACTCAAAGGAACTCCGCTATCGCTACCTCGGACGTCAGAAAGTGGGGAAGCACGAGACCTTTGTCGTGGCCTTCGCCCAGATTCCAGGACAGGTTGCGCTACCGGGTGCAATCACCGTCGGAAATACCACCTGCGAATATCTCTCCCAGGGAATCGTCTGGATCGACGAGACCATCTTTCAAATCGTTCGACTCCAGTCGGACCTGCTGGCACCGGTGCCGGAGCTTCAACTGACCCGTCTGCGCTCCGAGCTTACCTTTGCCGAAATACACATTCCTGAACGAAATCTCTCACTGTGGATGCCGAAGGATGTCCTGCTCTCCTGGCAGATGAAGGGTCAGGCAGCCGCCGAGCTGCACCGCTACTCTGACTACAAACTCTTCACCGCGACCAGCCGGATTATCCTGCCCTAGAGCGGTTTTCCCGTGGGTGTCTAGCGGTGGCGTTTCATTCATGTCCGTTTTCTCCAATGAAAACGGTACTGCTTGAGATCTTCCACTCCACAGCAACAGGAAAACTGCTTAAGTGGCGGCAGGCCGCGCTTTTCAAGAAATCAAAATGGAGAATTGGACGGACCAGTCGCGGCGCGAAGGTCCAAGAGGTTTTACACTGGTGCGGATGGACCTGCGCCTCCTTTGATGCTTTCAACCTCGGAAACCTCGGACCGTTCGCCCTCGGCCCACGTCGCTACGCCGCCTGCCGCCGCGCCCCCCCGCGCCCCGCTTGGCTTCCTCGGACTCGCCTGTGCGGTTGGGGTTTCGACCATCTACTACAACCAGCCGCTCCTGCTGGAGATGGGTCAGACCTACGGAGCGACCGTCGGGCACGTTGGGTTCGTCGCAGTGGCCACCCAGGTGGGCTACGCCATCGGAATGCTGCTCTTCGTCCCGCTCGGCGACGTGCTGGAACGCCGCGCATTGATGATGCGGATGTACGGTGCAGTCGCCGTCGCGCTGCTGCTGGTGGCAATCGCTCCCACCCTGGCCTGGCTGATCGCCGGAAGCGTCCTCATCGGCCTGCTGGCTTCGGTGACGCATATCGCCCTGCCCATCGCGCCGGACCTGGTCTCCCACGAGCAGCGCGGACGAGCCATTGGAACCGTCATGACCGGCCTGCTCCTGGGAATTCTCCTGGCCCGGACGTTTTCCGGCTGGGTCAGCCGCATCCACGGTTGGCGCTGGGTCTTTGTGGTGGCGGCAGTCATGAACGCCGCATTCGTACCGCTGCTGTGGCGCATGATGCCGAAGCTTCCGCCCAAGCAGAATCTCCGCTATCCCGAGGCCATGCGCTCCCTGTGGACGCTATGGCGGACCCAGCCCCTGCTGCGTGAAAGCTGCGTCCTCGGTGCCCTGGTCTTCGCGAGCTTCAGTTGCTTTTGGACCACCGTCGCATTCCTGCTCGATAGCCACTACGGCCTCGGGCCGGGAGTAGCTGGAACCTTCGGCGTCGTCGGAGCGGCAGGCGCTCTGGTAGCACCGTTCGCAGGGCGTCTCTCGGATAAACACGGCTCCCGCTGGGTCGTCGCCGTCGGCATGACCCTGCTGGCACTGTCCTACTTCCTGCTGTGGGGAGAAGAGCTGCTCAAGATGCCAACCGCACTGCACGTAGCCGCGTTATTCGGAGGCGTCGTTGTGCTGGATGGTGGCGCCCAGATGGTTCAGGTAGCCAACCAGACACGCATCTTCGGACTGGTTCCCGGAGCCCGCAGCCGCCTCAATACGGTGTACATGACCGTCTACTTCAGCGGAGCGGCCCTCGGCTCTGCCCTGGCGACGGTAGCCTGGACCCACTGGCGCTGGAACGGAGTCTGTGGGCAGGCGCTGGTCCTGATTGCGGCCGCGGCGCTCTGGCATTGGATGGGGCGTAAGATTGGAAACGACGCGTCCCGCAGCCGCACCTCTAAATCAGAAGTCGAAGAGGACTTTCTCGAAGCTTAGAGAGAGTCTGCGCGGAGATGGTGAGCGAGGCAGGGCTCGAACCTGCAACCGTCAGCTTGGCAGGCTTACATGTACTACCTTCGCTGACATGCCCAACTCACTAACATAAGTACATGTTCGATGAAGAGAACCTCCTCTTCGTCTTGGAATCCAACGGCTTCAAAATTGCTGGCTACGGGATTTCGATCCAGAACTAGACCTATTGTCCAAGCATCGAGAATCTATCTATGAGGAAACAGAAAGATAAACTACTAACACCCAGTGACGTTAGTGATGATACCGCCCTGAATTGTCATGATGCATGATCCGGCTGTTTTTGTGCCAGTAAATCCATAATTTCCGTTGTACATAAATCCCGATGGCGAGTTGTACCAACCGCCTCTATATATCTCACCAACAGTAGTAAAAGTTCCATCAGCGAGTTTCGTGCGGAAGTGAAAGGCGGGAAGGTTGGTACCGTTGATGTATGGGTTATAGAAATCTGCCCCACCGGTTCCGTCGCAATTCCAACCCATGTAGTTCCCTGCGTAAGGAAGTGTCACCCCCTGAATAGCGCTCGGGCAGGAGTTATTGTAGGCCCCTATCATTCCAAATCCAGCACCCTTTATCGTGTTGACCGTTCCGCTGATGATCTGTTCTGCGGTGACGATGCGTCCGGTCGGTACGTACTGAGTGAATATTGGAATATCGAGCCACTGAATATTGGCCCCTGCTTGCACCGCTGGAAATGTTACTCCAGTGAATGAACTTGGATCACTGTATGCTCCGACGGTAAGCTGATTTGAAGCGCCTGCTGCCTGCCAGTCTATTAGCTTCGTGATATCTCCGCCAGGGTGATAAAACCACAAGCCGGGACCAATATACCAGTTGTTATTTTGTCCCTGGCTCTTGAAAACAGAAGAGGCTGTCGTGTTTCCTGAGTAGACAAATACAGTCCCCCCGCTGACGACGAGCTGAGACTGAAAGCCGGGCAAGGCTATATTTGGCCCATCGATGTACGGCATCTTCGGGCCTTCCATGTGGCCACCTACAATATGTATTGTCCCGTTTCCGTAGTAGATCATGCCCAGTGCGTTGTAATCGAAAGAACAGTCGTTGAAGTTGTATGTGGCTCCCGCAAGATTGTCAGAATAAAATCCCCATCCGGAGCTGTTCAGGCTCTGCCAGTGGGTGAACATCATGTTCTCTGATCCGTCTACGCCAACGTCAAGCCAGTTAGAGTGATCTCCACCCACGGACTCGCCCGACAAAAAACTGAGTTGATATACGCCTGACCCCTTGACGTAGTTATCTTTGAAGAATTTCACCGATACGTTTTCAAAAGTCTCCAGATAGTCTGAAATTCCGGTAGGGACAACATAAGATCCCACCTTGCTGCCAAAGTACATCCCAGTCGCATTTGCATTGCCAATCAGTTGTAGGTTTCGGATTCCACCCTGCGTGTAGTCGATATCAGCAACAGAACCATTAACCCAGGCCGGCACATTGGGATCGGTGCCAGTCCATGTAATATGCGCGTTATTTCCATCAATCGTGATGCAGCGGGGCTGAACAATCTGTGTCGATTGGTTGTAGTCACCAGGTGCGATCTCGATCAGTCCACAGGACGATCCGCGTTGAGCTATTGCAGCCATTACCTTGGCACCAATATCTGCGCCTGGAAATTGATCGGCCCACAGGACATTATTTAGAACCTTTGTCCCCTGAGGGCCGCTAGGACTCTGCACAACTGCAGTACCGCGAACCTGAGTAGGGTCGATCGTCTGCGCGAAGGACGGGATAGAGAGCGCCAATACTGCTATGCAGATTCGTTTCATACTGAAAACACTCCTGCGGCGAATAATGAGTCGTCGCTTACTGGGGCATCGGTGAATGTGACCTGACCGGGTCATGTGTGTGCTAGTGGTGAGCGAGGCAGGGCTCGAACCTGCAACCGTCAGCTTAGAAGGCTGATGCTCTATCCGATTGAGCTACTCGCCCGCGTGGGACTTCTTTATTCTAAGATGATTGCGGCTGGAGTGCGGCAATCTAGAGAGCAAATTGCCTGCTGGTATAAAGTCGCTCATCGCTGAGGGCCGAAGGTCCGTTCCATACCAGCCTGGGGCAAAGCCCCAGGTTCCGAGATTGTCAGGGGTCAAAAGGCTGAAAGCTCGACCCATAGAACTCCACCACACCAACTGCTAATTTGCTCGAACGCAACTGAGCCACTCTACAAAAGGTCTTTTCCCCGCAGCAATGCAACAACCGCCTGCAGAGCACCATCCCAATGCTCCGCAGCCGCATTCGCATCAGGCCCAACCGCCTTGATGTAAAGAGTGATGCTGAAACCCTCCTGCGGACCAGTCAGATCGATCAGCGCAGGCCGAATCACGCAGTCCAGCATGGCATGCGGATGATCGAGCGGTGCAGCACGCCGGGACAGCCGATGCAGGAACTGCTCGTTCTGATGGAACGACGCAAACAACGACCGCTCTCGCAGCAGAAGATCGATATAGCTGGCGAATCCCGCGAGCGCATCGGTGGGAGTGTCCGCCGGAGCGAACTCAAGATCCAGATCCAGGTTCTGGCGGAGATCGCTCAACTCATCCTCGGAGAGCGGCCATGCGTCGCACTTAGCCGTAAACACAGGCGAGCGAGCCGCATTCAAAGCCCGCAACGCATGCATCAGCGGAGGGAACTGCTCAGCCTCTGGCAGATGATCGAGGTCGTACGGATTCTCGCGGAGATCAATGAACCGGGGCGCAGACTGAGAAGCGGTAGCATCGGCGGACCATGGAACTACAAGGACGGGATCGTCGGGAGCGCACTCTACGGACCATTCGGCTAGCATCTGTCTTCATCATAAAGGTCGCGCCAATCTGAGACGACTTCCACCCCACAGAATCCTCCTACTTCGAGGGCGTATCGACCTATTCGCCAGACTTGGAATGGATGCGGTGAACGGATGCGGTGAAGTAAGCCGGACAAGCACCACAGTTTTGCAGGCTGAAGGCCTGCGATTCACTAGCCCAGGGCAAAGCCCTGGGTCAGGAACAGTCAAGCCATTGCGGGTTGAAAGCCCGCGCTAAAAGATTTCCAATACCTCAACTGCCAGGCAAATCAACCCAATCGCCAGGGTGGAATAGGTCGATTCGCCCGAGCACCCCTCAATCCTGTCAACCCCCCAAAAACAGAAAAATTCCAGTAACTCACAGCCAGTCAATAGATAAAAAATAAATAAAAGTGGCATTTTAGTTTGGTGCAATTCACTAGACTGGAAGTAGAGATCAACAGCCCCATGCGAGTCTCATCGAGCACGATATACCCGTAAGTCGTGCTCTGACAGGAATTTAGCCGTAACCCCTTTAGATAGACGATTTTAGCCGACCATGTTGGGTCTAAGTTGTTGCATCAATAAGGCTTGTGCCAAGGTAACCCCCAGGGGGTGGGGTAGTTTGGCCGCGCAATCAAGCGTTTGCGAGAAAGAAACGCAGCGCCGCATGTTCCGCCCAGTACCCATCGTTTTTATTCGCCGAGTCGGCATCCGCCAGAAAAGCGCAGTGACCGCCATGGGCAGTTTCCACTAGCGTGATGTTGGGATTAGCGAGGATCAGGTCGCGACTCTCGCGAGTGAGCCGGATGAACGGATCATCCAGCGCATTCAGGATCAAAGTCGGCACCGCAATGCGGTCGATCACGCGAGCGGCGGCGGCGCGGTAGTAGTAGTCGTCCGCCGAGGCGAAGCCCGAGTACAGGGCCGTAATGCGGTGGTCGAAGTCCCGCAGCGAGGTAATGTTGACCGCCTGATTCGCATCGTAGGCACGCGGGAAGAGGCTGGCCTTACGGCGAAAGCGACGCAGCAGCGCCCGCAGAAACTTCAGCTCATAGAGTCTGTTCAGAGGCTGGTGCAGCGCATCGGCGGAGGGGCCCAGGTCGACCGCAGGCGACACCCCAATGACGGAGTGCAGCTCCGCCGGAGCCTGATCGCCCAGCTCTCCGGCCAGCTTCAGGACGAGGTTTCCGCCCATCGAATATCCGATCAGCGAGAGCGATCTCAGGCCGTGTTGAGCGGTGAAAAAGCGCATCACGGCCAGCACATCGTTCGAAAGACCCGAGTGATACAGAGTCGGAGTAAGCTGCTCGGTGCCACCGCAGTTCCGCATGTTCATGCGAACGATGTTGGCACCGGCCTGCCACAGCTTGTTCGCATTGCCGATCACGTATTGGGAGCGCGACGATCCCTCCAGCCCGTGCACGAGAATGGCGGTGGGCCGCGACGCTCGTACGTCCGACGCCTGCCAATGGCAGTGGCACAGTACCTGGCTCGCGATCTGGCCACCGACCGCAGGCGAGACCTCCACGAGCTGGGCGATCGGCTCGGGCAGATGGTTCTCGCGGGGCAGATAGTTGCCAATGATGGTCTGCAGGTGGCCGTTCGAGAGGAAACGCCGCGGGCGGAAGTCCATCGACGCAGCGATCTGGCTGGGAGTCAGGGTGGGAGTGCTCATGCGCCCGCCCCAACGGCCGCCAGAAAAGCAGCCGCGTTCAACGCGCCAGTAGGCTCGTCCTCGTGGCGGAAGTAGACGTAGGTGTCGCGTGCCTGTGCCAGCAGCTTGAAGCGCTCTGCAAAGGCCGCGACCTCCGCCGCCGAGTATCCGCCTTCGCGTCGCAGGCGGAAGCAGGTGTGGGTTACGGCGGTGTGAACCTCAGGCGTTGTCAGATCGTCGGTATCGGCGATGCAGAGGGAAGCGTTGTAATCGCGGAGCACGCTGTACGTCTCGTCGCTGAAGAAGGACGCATTGCGAAACTCGAACGCCAGCGCCGAGACCGTCGCGCGAAACGCAGCCTGATCCAGAAACGCAGAGAGGCGGCTGGGATCGGCTTTGAAGTTTGGCGGAAGTTGAAACAGCAGCAACCCAAGCCGGTTCGCGGCACGAATCGGAGCCAGAGCTTCGAGGAATTGTGCGACGTCAGCCTCGCAGTCCACCAGCCGCTTGAAGTGGGTGATACGCTGCGGCGCCTTGAAGCTGAAACGGAAGTGAGCCGGGGTCGCAGCCAGCCAGCCTTCGAGCATCTTCGCTGTAGGAAGCGCGCGGAAGGTATAGTTCACCTCTACAGAGTTGAGCTGCGAGGCGTAGAACTCGAGGAACTTCTTCTGCGGAACGTTCGCAGGGTAGAACCCGGGTTTCCAGGTGGGATACGCCCAGCCGGAGGTACCGGCAAACAGATGTTCCGGCGCGGAGGCGACGGGCGTGACAGGCGAAGGCACGGGTTTCGGTACGCGAGGCACGATAGGAAAGCCTAACTCACGGCTGGATACGGCTATTAATATGCTGAGATGAAGAAGGAGGATTGGGGCGGCTAGTGGGTTTCGAACCCACGACATCCGCTGCCACAGAGCGGCGTTCTGCCACTGAACTATAGCCGCCGTATCCAACTCAATTGTAGCATCAGATGGTTGTAAGGGGTGCCGACAGCATCCCGAAAAGGTGGTGAAGGATGCGCTCGACAGAAAAAACAGCAGGTTTCGCCAGGCCGGAGATTCTGTCGCCGCGAACCAGACGCGGCGGCAAGATGTTCGACGACGAGCATCTGGACATCCTGTCCCACGTGCTGGACGACTTCATCCGCATTCCCGGCACGTCGATCCGCTTCGGGTTGGACGGAATCGTCGGCCTGATCCCCGGGATCGGCGACGCTCTCGGAGGCATCGCGTCGTGCGTGATCCTGGTCGCGGCATGGGTCCGCGGCGTGCCGTCGCCAGTGCTCACCCGCATGGTCGCGAACGTGGCTATCGAGGTAGTAGTCGGCACCGTCCCGGTCCTCGGCGACATGTTCGACATCGCCTGGCGAGCGAACCGGCGAAACTACGCTCTGCTCACCGGCAGCGTCGAGCAGCCACGCAAGGTCACACGCCGCAGTTGGTGGTTTCTGGCCGGACTATGCCTGTTCTTGATGGCGCTGGTGATGGTCCCAACCCTGCTGGTGGCGTGGCTCTCCGTACACGTCTTCGCCGGGCTTTTCCAGACAAAATAGCATTTACGCTGAAGATCGCCCGCGATACGGTAAACTGTTGGAAGTCGGGGCGTAGCGCAGTCTGGTAGCGCATCTGGTTTGGGACCAGAGGGTCGGGGGTTCGAATCCCTCCGCCCCGACCAACAATCAATCCAACCTCATCTCATATACTCCAAGCGCATCCCTAAAAGTCCAGCAATTCGCTGGGTTCGGGCCGTTTATTGTCCAATGTCGTCTCAAGAGATAGCATGTAATCCATTTGCCATTCTTGGGCAGGCCGGTTCATCTGTGAAAACGGTTGGCCTCGTGGGGGACAGCATCACTTATGGAAACGGAGGCACATACAGTCGCGGTTCGTGGGCTGTTCAGGCTCTAAGCGCCGCTGCTCTCGTCACAAAGCCTGACCTAGCCACAACGGTAGCAACCAGCCTCCCCTTCATCAATGCGTCAATGGGTGGAGAAACGGTAGCCAATCTCATCGTCAGGCATCAGACCCGTTTCTCCGAACTTGGCCGTACCAAGTACACCCTTGGGATGCTGGGCACCAACGACATCAACGGACTGGTAGCAGCGGCGACCATTGAAGCCAACCTCGTTACTCTCTGGAAGCAGCTTACGCTGCGCGGGACGAAGCCCTATTACGGAACGATCGTTCCGCAGAACTCCTCCACCGATTACTGGTTGACGTTAGCAAATCAATCCGCGAACTCCTATGAGCCGCAGCGGGTTCTAGTCAATAAGTGGATGCGTGACGGAGCTCCGATTAGTTCCACCACAGGGCTTCCAGTCGCAGTGGGAAGCGCGATCGCCACTACGAACCGATGCGTGTTCTATGTCGGAGGCGTGGCGCAGGTCAATCCGACTTCAGGCGTTGCGGCCCCTTCCGGTCCCGGTACGCATCCCGCAGCCGGCCTGTTTGAACTGGCGAACTCGGTGGAGACGGCGCAGGACAGTGGGCTGTGGAAGGTCGACGCAGGCAATAGGACAGTGACGGATGCGAACATCACCGCTGGGCTAAAGATCCTCACTTCAGCAACTGCGGCCTTCACCGCGGGCGATGTGGGGCATTACGTCTCAGTTGCAGGTGCCGGGGCGTCTGGTGCGTACCTGGCTGGCGGAAACACCATTATTTCGGTGCAGTCAGCCACTCAGGCGACCTTGAACGTTGCAGCCTCCACCACCGTTACCAACGCAGTCGCAACGATTGATGGCCAACCCACTACCAACACCATCAACAGCGGAGACGGCAGACACCCCGGCGTCAACGGGCACTACCTGATGGGCGTGGAAGCCGCGAAGATGGTGGCAGTGTGGCAGTAGCGTCGCATATTAGATCGCGCTGAGGGAGAGACCGGCCCCCGTGATGAGCGCCGGTCTCTCTCAGTAAGCCAATGATGGCCGTCTTGTGAGATCTTCGCTTTGCTGTTGCACCTGACGCCGGAACTCTAGAGGTGAACGAACCTTTTTGAACGGTTCGGAGGTTCCACCAGTGCCTCTAACAACGATATTTCCATAGTCAAGCATTCGCCCGACCAAGCCTTGCTCGACGCTGATGCTTTCTAGCTTCGATATGAACAGTTCTATGGTCTTCTTTCGAAGTAAACCAACCTTCAGGATGACGCGTTTGTTGGTAACGGTCATCTCTGTAGCGTTACGTGACGCAACTGCTAAAGCTATGACTAGGGCGCCATATCCCCAGAAGAGTGGTCCCACAATCATCGAATCGCTATATCCACCGATCACTATGCCAGATCCCACTAGTATGAGAAATCCTCCAAACAGTCCTGGAACGAGCAGAACAATCCAATGCAAGCCGGTTCTATAGAGGATTCTTTCCCCAATGGTCAGACTCTGCCCGCTGTAGCTCACGTTCGATTCTCCTGGGGCGGCGGGGTGAATTCAGATTGCCCGATCAGCATAGCTAGGGGAAATCGATTTGTCGCTAACACAATTTGGTGAGGATCTCAGTCGCCGCCATCCCGTGCACTGTGGGGGGCCCAATAAGGGGCTCGGCGCTTGTTCTTGTTTGTAAAATGTTGATTCTTGGCTGTTTGCGGTTGGATAAGAATCCCTCCGCCGCGCTGGTGATCGCGGTTCGGCTTTCACCTGTCAGTGCGGGCGGAGTGTTGGTGTCGGCCTCTCGTCAGTAATCTGGCAACAACTCTCTCAACTCAAAAGCGAAACGAGGGTTGCGCACGTCTACTCAGCATCGATATACATTTGTTTTGTCGTGTTAGCCGAACTGCGTGTTCGCTCTTGGCGTTGGATCTCTCTATAAGGTGGCTGGGATGAGGAAGCGTTTGCTTTGCGGCCTGAGTGTGTTTTGTGTCCTGGGTGGAGTAACGCTGGGTCAGCAGCCATCAGCCGCTAAACCCGCATTCATGATTTCGGATGTGCATAACAGTCCGCGCATGATGATTCCTTTCTCCACTGGCGGACATTTCCGCGGAGACCGATACACCCTGCGGCAGTCCACCCTCGTGGACATGGTCGCTCTGGCGTATGGGGTAAAGCCGGAGATGGTGCAGGGCGGTCCCAGTTGGCTGGAGATGCAGCGATTCGATATCTCGGCAAAAGCCGACCCGCAAACTTCTGACTCAGATTCGAAACTGATGCTGCAGTCGCTCCTCGCAGAGCGGTTCAAGCTGGTGATGCATAAGGGAGAGACTCCGATGCCGGCTTTTCTGCTGACGGCTCCCGGTGGCATGACAAAGATGAAACCGACTGCGGAGGGTGAAGAGAAGGGCTGCAAGCCTGCCCCTCCGGAGACTGCCGGAGGGGCTCCGCTGGTTGCGATTTCGTGCACCGGCATGAGTGTGGACGAGCTCGCAGTGTTTATGAATCAAGCTGCCGCCGCCTATCTGACAGAGCCTGTATTGAACCAGACGGGGCTGGAAGGCACGTGGGATTTCACCCTGAAGTGGACCGATATGCGGCAGCGTGCCAAGGCAGGAGAGGAGGCCGTCACGATCTTCGATGCCGTGGATAAAAGCCTTGGATTAAAGCTGGAGCTGAAGACAGCTGCTCGGTCTGTCTGGATCGTCGACAGTGTGAACGAGAAGCCGACGCCGAACTCGCCGGCAGTTGCCAAAGAGCTGCCAGCGCCTCCACCCTCGCAGTTTGAAGTGGCAACTATCAAGCCGAGCAGGACGGATGCGCAGCCCATGGCGATGGTGAGAAACGGACAGATGACAACAAGCGCGATGTCCTTAAAATTCCTCATCACGTTTGCCTGGGACCTGAGTCCGAATGACAGCCAGATGATTGTGAATGCTCCCAAATGGCTGGATGAGGACAAGTTCGATATTGTGGCGAAGGCGGAGATGCCTGAGCGAATACCGGGAAGACCACCTGCACAGATCGACGACCAGGAGTTCCGGCAGATGCTGCGGGCCCTGGTCATGGAGCGGTTCAAGATGCAGGTCCATATGGAAGACAGGCCAATCTACGCCTATACGCTGGTGGCCGATCATCCGAAGTTGAAAGAGGCTGATCCGAAGAGCAGGTCCCGTTGTAAGGAGGGGCCAGGACCGGACGGCAAAGATCCGCGGATGACAAATCCAATGTTGACGGCGCTGTGGACGTGCCAGAACGTCACGATCAAGCAGATGGGTGAGGAGCTTGCGCATTACTCGACGGGGTATGTTTACACTCCCGTGCTGGATGGGACAGGGCTGAAGGGATCGTATGATTTCACGCTGTATTGGAGCTCTGCGAGCCTGACGATATTAAAGCCGCCGCCATCACCGAGTGACCAACAGGGCGCTGGGCAACAAGGTGGGAGTGATCCAAACGGAGCACTGACTCTATACAACGCAGTGGATAAGCAATTGGGATTAAAGATGGTGAAGGAAAAACGCCTCGTTCCGGTTCTGGTGATGGATCACATCGAGGAGACACCGACGGAAAATTGAGCGCTCAGTCAAGAAGCAACAACGGTTACAGCATCTGCCGGGCGGACTACGTGGCTGTTACAAGGTGAACAAGTGTTCGGCATTTCCTTGGTGGCTGAAGCGCCGAATTTCTGAGCCTTCGTAAACCGATTCTGACCATGGCGGTAGGCTTGTAGTCTTTACCGTGATTGGGGCCGGCTATTTCATTCACTGGATCATTCCCATGATGCCTTTGGCCATCAGCTTTGCATTGGTTTTCGTGCTTTCCCCAACCGATGCTGTGGCGCTCTCGGGATCAGTAAGAGGCGTAAAGATTCCGTCGCGTGTGAAGCGCTGCTGAATGACGCTTCCGGTCTCGTATGTTTTCGATTTGCCGTAGCTGCCGCTCTGACCGGAACCTTCTCCGCCTCACATGCTCTGCTTAGTTTCCTGCAAGTCTCCCTGGGAGGTCTCGCGATCGGAGCATTGGTGGCGTTTCTCGTCATGCGTGGGGAGCGATGGATCGGAAAGGCGATCGGCTCTTTTCCTTCGGGACAGATTCTGCTTACCTTACCCGGCAGCTTCGACATCACTCCATGGGCAGACCGTGTTCAATGGATCGAAGCAGAATACGCAGGTGCCTGGGACCTTCCGGCCATCGGGGCCGTCACTGCTCCGGCCGCTGTACTCATTCGGCCCGACGGATATGTTGCCTGGGTAAGAGATCGGGCCCAGTCTGACCTCGCTGACGCGCTAACCGCCTGGTTCGGACCGCCTACCGTAGCGTAGCCCGCTCGTCTTCTACGTCCCTTGGATCTTTTGAGGTCACTTGGGCTTTCGACTGGCAACTCCATTTCTATCGAGCAGCACATTCGCTTTAGGGAATCTCTGAACAAGTGTGTGGCATTCCCTCGGCGGCTAAAGCCGCATTGCGGTGCTTGGAGTTACGGCGAGACTGAAGTCTCGCCCTTTCAAAACCATGACTTGTTCAGAGGTCCCTTAGCATGAATGCGCCACCATTATGCTGCTTCAACAGACGTCTGCGACGATTTTGTGTGTTCTTACGAATTATCAAGAATGGAATATAAAGTTCGCCCGTAAAAAAATCCTTGACTGTCGTGACACTGATCGCTACCTTGTTCTCCGTCTGATAAACAGCGTTTGTTCGCTCGTGGTTGAAAGGTGGCGATGGGATGTTTACTCTCGGGGTTTTGCGAGGGCAATATAGATTTGCGCTCTGCTTCTTACTGGTCATCTTCACTGGGACCAACGGTTGGTCGCAGATGTCTTCTGCCGGTGTAAACGGCATTGTGCGTGACTCATCGGGTGCGTCTGTGCCGGGAGCGCGCGTAGTGCTCAAGAACGTACAAACGGGCGTGGAGCGTTCGACCATGGCGAATGAGGGCGGCAATTACTCGCTCCCAAGTGTGACGCCAGGACAGTACACCCTGACCGTCACCGCTGCTTCTTTTGCAGGGGAGCAGGTCCAGCCGTTCACGATCAACGTGGATCAAGTCGTTGCCATTAACATCACCTTGAGGTTGGGCGATGTCAAGGAGTATGTCTCGGTAGAGGCGTCGTCCGTCGAAGTGGAGAGCACAACCGCGCAGCTCGGCACCGTAATTGATCAGCGCAAAGTGCAGGACCTTCCGTTGAACGGCCGAAATTTTACTCAATTGCTCACGCTTACTCCGGGTGCGACGCCCGTCAGCGTTGGCCAGAACTCAAGCGCGAGCAACACGGCGGTGACTGCGGGATCAACCTATTCCTTTCCTTCAATCAACGGCCAGCCGAACCGCTCAAACTTATACCTGATGGATGGGATGAACGACAATAATGCCTGGTATAACACCTATGCTGTAGCGCCCGTAGTAGACGGCATTCAAGAATTCAAAGTTAATTCCCACAATGATGCACAGTATGGACAAGTAACCGGTGGCGTAGTAAATATCGCGACAAAGGCTGGGACGAACAGTTATCACGGTGCGGTTTGGGACTACATTCGCAACAACGCATTTGACGCGAAGACGTACTTCGTTTCGCAGACTTCCTATCACCTCAATCAGTTTGGCGGTATTTTTGGCGGCCCGTTGAGCATTCCCAAGCTTTACAGCGGCGCCGATCGAACGTTCTTCTTCTTGTCGTACGAGGGAACTCGTTATAGTCGAGGAAGTGGTGTTACCTACCTCGGCCCAACAGCAGCGCAGCTGGGGGAATCGACGTACGGAGGTCCGCAGGACCTCGGCTTTGGCGATTTCAGCAACAATGCAACCGGACAACTCTACGACCCTACGGTTTCCAACGGTACGTCGTTCCGTCCACCGTTTGCCAATAACCGGATTCCGGTCACAAAGATGGATGCGCGAGCGGTGGCTGTTTTGACAAAGATCTTTCCGGCACCCATTTCGGTCCCGGGGTACACAGCGACGCAGGCGAATGGAATTATCACTACTCCAACGCGACAGACCAGCCACGTCTACAGTGCGCGAGTCGACGAGCACATAGGCAAAAACTTTATCTTCTTCCGATACAGCGGAACGAGACTCTTCACGTCTGCCCCGGGCAGCATTCCCCATCTATTTACGCAGACAGAGCTTCCTGCCGAACAATACGGTGTCAGTCTGCTCCATGTCGTGAATGCTTCAACGGCGATCCAGGTTCAATATGCACGCACGCATGTGAGCTTGTCCACGCCAACTCTTTTTGATTTCGGCGGAGCGGATCTCGCAGGTACCTACGGCATCGATCCGTCGTTCTCCACCTTTGTTAGCGGCCGTGTTCTGTTTCCGACTCTGAATGTCTCCGGATTCTTCAACGCCGGTGAGAATGACAGCCCCGCGAAGAACCTCTCGAGTATCCACGAGTACAAGGCGCAGGTGTCGCACTCCCTTGGTCGTCACCAGGTGCTCTATGGAGGGGGCTGGGATCAGGGCAACTATGAACAATACATGCGCAATGGATCCATTACATTCAACGGCGCATCAACAGGGAACTTCGTCGGAAATAGCGGTTCTACCGTCACGAGCGGACAATCCGCGCAGTCCGGTAACGGTCTTGCCAGTTACCTGCTGAGCTATCCTTCCAACTTCAACTTCCGAAACGTGCTTATCACGGAGCGGCCGGGAGGGATCTTCTCGGTGTTTCTACAGGATGCTTGGAAGATGATGCCCGGACTGACCGTTAATGTTGGCATCCGATATGACCGCACCATTATCCCCCACTATGGAACTAACGCTACTATCGGCCAGCAGGGCAGCATTGAGACCGGGGACTTCGACTTCAACACCGGAAAATATATTGTGCAGGTGCTGCCGGAGCTGTGTTCGGTACGGGGTCATGCGCCCTGCATTCCCGGTACAGGAGCGCTCCCGGCAAACGTTGTTGTATCCCCAAATACAAAGATCCTCAAAGGTACAAAGACGAACGTAGGACCACGTCTCGGCATCGCGTATAGCGTCAACCCAAAGCTTGCGCTACGAGCTGGCTACGGCATCAACTTCGATAACTGGTCGGCGGTGATCCAATTGCCGCAGAACTATCAAGGGTCGTGGCCGGATGTCGGGACACGCGCACTGGACAACACAAATACACCCGGAACCACTTACACGTCGCCCCGCAATCCGTTCGGATCAGGCTCCGGAGTACTGCCCGCGGCAACGCCCTTTGATGCTTCCAACGTAAATTATTTCATCGACCCGAACATCAAGAACCCGTATTCGGAGCAATGGAATCTTGGACTTGAATATCAGCCCCTGAAGGCGACGGTTCTGTCGTTGAACTATGTGGGATCGCAGAGTCATCGCACGGACGTCGGAGGATACTACAACACCGGAGTTCCGGGACCGGGAACGTCTTTTGCGGCGCGGCGTGCTGCTGGTATTGCCGGTCAGCCCTTCCCCTACACGGTGCCGAATCGGTGGGATCGCTCCTGGGGCAATGGGAGTTATAACGGACTCCAAGTCTCGATGCTAAGGCAATTTCGATCGGGCTATGGCTACACCGTTGCGTACACCTGGAGCAAGGCTATCGATTCAGGCCAGTCGGGATGGTTCGGCGTCGAAGGCAACGGGCTGCAAGACCCCTATGACCTGCGAGGAAGCCGAAGTGTCGCGGCCTATGACATCCCACATCTGCTTGCGATCGGGTTGAACGCAGAGGTGCCATTCGGAACAGGCAAGAGGTTTGCCACGGGCAATCACATTGCGGACTACGTCATCGGCGGATGGCAGATCAACTTCATCTTTACCGCGCGGTCCGGGCAGCCGTTCTCAATCAACGCTGCCGGCGATATTGCCAACACCGGGAATGGCAGCACCTATGAGCGGGCCAATCTCGTCGGCGATCCGAAGCTGCCGGGTCGTAATGCTGCGATGTGGTTCAACACTGCGGCGTTCCAGGTTCCTACAAGCGGAACCTATGGCAACTCAAGCCGAAACATGCTTCGGTCACAGGGCCTATGGAATCTGGACACGTCATTGTTCCGGAACTTTCCCATTTATCGCGAAATGAACCTCAATCTGCGTGCAGAGTCATTCAACTTAGCGAATCACCCAACATTAGGTGTTCCTGCCTCAACGATTACAACGGCATCGACCTTCGGGAAGGTCACAAGTGTGATCGGAAACCAGCGGCTATTGCAATTCGCAGCGAAGATTACGTTCTAAAGTAGTGACTTCGACGGCATCATGCTCCTGCACAGGAAACGATGAGCGTCGAAGTTCCACAATTCTGAATGTGCAGAGGACGTAGGAACACTCACTGAGGCCCCATCATGAAAACATTATCTTTCGGACTCCTCGTATCGTTAGTCATCGCCGGATCAACCGGCGGCAGAGCCCAGGTGCAAAACGAAAAGTGGCCGACCAGAGCTGTAAAGCATCCGGTCCCTTCCGTGCAGGACACCGAGAGCGCGGCGGAAAAGGATGCCCGCATGAAATGGTTCCGCGAGGCGCGCTTCGGCATGTTTATTCACTGGGGTCTGTATGCGATTCCGGCGGGTAAGTGGAACGGGCAGGATGTTCCTGGTATCGGTGAGTGGATCATGAATCGCGCCAGCATTCCCGTCGCTGACTATAAGGCTCTGGATACCAAGTTCAACCCCACCCAGTTTGACGCGCATGCCGTGGTTGCATTGGCCAAGGCTGCGGGTATGAAGTACATCGTAATCACCACAAAACATCACGATGGCTTCGCGATGTACGACTCGAAAGTCGATCCGTTCAACATCGTAAATGCGACGCCATATCATAAGGACCCGATCCGTGCGTTAGCGGAAGAGGCGCAGAAGCAAGGCATCAAGTTCGGGTTCTACTACTCGCAGTATCAGGACTGGACCGCACCGGGTGGCGCTGCTTATAAAACTGGAGATCACAAGCCTCCAACGTATCATTGGGATCCAGCTCAGAACGGCGATTTTGCAACGTACCTGCATACGAAGGCGATCCCTCAACTGAAGGAGTTGCTGACGAACTACGGCACTTCTCCCGCTATTATCTGGTTCGACACGCCGTATGAAAGTGGTTACCGCTCGACCGACAATCCTGATTTGGACAAGGCCCATGGCATGACGCCCGAGTGGGCCGGAGAGATCGTTCAGTTGCTGAACTCGCGTAAGGATCTGATCTGGAACAACCGCCTCGGTGGTGGATACCCTGGAGACACGGAGACACCGGAGCAGTACATTCCCGCACAGGGTTATCCGGGGAGGGACTGGGAATCATGCATGACCATCAACGATACCTGGGGTTACAAAAGTAGCGACCACAACTTCAAATCGACCGAGACACTTCTGCGCAATCTCATCGACATCGCAAGCAAGGGGGGGAATTATCTCCTGAACATCGGTCCGGACGCGATGGGCAACGTGCCGTCGGAAGAGGTTCAACATCTGGAAGCGATCGGCAAGTGGATGGATGTAAATGGGGAATCGGTCTATGCCACAAAAGCGACCCTCTTCGGGCCGGAGGCAGGTTCTGTCTCCAAAACGGAGATGGGCAAGGACGGCAAACCCAAATTTGTTCCCGAGTGGAAGTGGCGTTCGACGACGAAGGGGGACAAGGTATACGTACACCTGTTCGAGTGGCCCAATGGAACGTTGCATCTGGATAAGGTGCCCCGCAGCGTGACCGGCGCCTATCTTCTTGCCGACCCAAGCCAAAAGGCCCTCAAAGTGAGCCAGAAAGGGCAGACCGTAGAAGTGTCTTTACCTGCGAAGGCTCTGGACCCGATTGCGACCGTGGTTGTATTGAAAACGAGATAGACGAGTGATTCCCGGCTTATCGCGGTGAGACCGGCTTGGTGGCTGCCGGGTGGGGTTGGGGAACGGCGCGGAGACTGAAGCTCGCGATGGCGGCGGGGCTGGAGTTCGGTCGCACCTGAAGGGTGCCGAGGGCCTCGGTTGGCGAGGGGCTCTGGTCGCGGAGTCGGAAGACGAGGACGCCGGGCTGAACCTCTTTGGCAGAGAGCAGGTTGAAGCCGCCGGTCTGCTGACGAAGCTCGATCTGTGCAGCGGTAGCGAAGGCGAGCGCGACATTCGGCAGAGCGTTGCCAAGCCCGGGGTAGCTCGCCTGGTTGAAGGCGGCGAGCCAGCCGTAGAGGAGGCGGCCGGAGGGCGTGTCGGGGATGAGGCCCACCTGGTCGCCGAAGCGGGGCAGGTGGACGAGGATGGTGGGGTGAACGGGGCTGATATGGTCTCCCCGGCGGCCGGGTACAGGAGCGTCGGATGGATCACCGAGGACTATGGTATCGATCTGCGACGGATCGTCTTTCTCGTCGTCAGCCGAAGGGGCTCCGGATGTGGCGCTGGCGGAACGGGCAGTATCGGAGGTGGGATGTGCATGTCCCGTGTGTCCCAGGGCATAAAGGACCGAGGATAGCGCGCCGACGGCGGCTACGATAGCGAGCAGAATGGCTCCGGGGCGGAGCGGTTGCCGGCTGGTGATATAGAAGCTGGGAGCGGTGAGAGTGGGGGCTCCGGTGGGGAGGGACTGCCGCATGGGGTCTTAGTCCTTGGTTGTTCCCGGGGGCGGGCCGGGGCATAGGAGGTCCGGCGGAGTTGGCCGCCACTGGTAGTGTAAACGGCTGCCAAAGGGTGGCGTGGAGTGATGGTGGGATCGCTAACGGAAGGGAGACAGGTGCAGCTTGGCCATGTGGCCAGGGTTCGCTCGACTGATCTAGCAGGGAAGCCGCACTGCGACCCCAGCCCTTTGCAGTTCAGCCTTCAACTCCCGTGAATCTGTAACGCCGAAGTGAAAGATGCTGGCTGCGAGCGCGGCATCGGCTTTTCCGCGCCCAAACACATCCGCAAAGTGCGCCGCAGTTCCTGCTCCACCGCTGGCGATCACGGGAATCTGCACTGCAGCACTCACGCGCGCGGTCAGCTCGCAATCGAAGCCGTTGCGCATTCCATCTGTATTCATGCTGGTCAAAAGAATTTCACCGGCACCACGCTGTTCGGCTTCCCGCGCCCAATCCACCACGCGAAGGCCGGTAGCCTTGCGTCCGCCACTTACGAATACCTCGGCCTCGCCGACCGGATCAGCCGTCCCCTCGGCGCGCCGTGCATCGATCGCAACGATCACCGCCTGCGCCCCAAAGCTGCTTCCGATCTCTCCGATCAACTCGGGTCGTGCGATCGCACTGGAGTTGATGCTCACCTTGTCCGCACCCGCATCGAAGACTAGCGCCGCATCCTCCGCCGAACGAATTCCACCGCCCACCGTAAACGGAACGAAGAGCGCGGCGGCGGTCCGCTTCACTGTATCGATAAGCGTTCCGCGTCCTTCGTGTGTCGCCGTAATGTCCAGCAGAACAATCTCATCCGCCCCTGCCGCGGCATGACGATGCGCCAGCTCCGCAGGATCGCCGGCGTCGATAATATCGACGAACTGGATCCCCTTCACCACTCGCCCGCCCCGCACATCCAGACACGCAATAATTCGTTTCGTCAGCACGTTACAACTCCACAAAGTTCTTCAAAAGCTGCAACCCAATTGAGCTCGACTTCTCCGGGTGAAACTGGACGCCCATCACGTTATCGCGTTCTACGACACCCGTAAACGCGCCGCCATATTCGGTCACCGAAGCGCTGTCCGCGCTCACCGGCGCACGCCACGAATGGGTGTAGTACACGAATCCTCCGGGCGAGATGCCCTTCAGCAAGCGTGAGTCCGCACGAACCGTATCCAGCGAATTCCAGCCCACATGCGGCGACTTCAGTTCCGCCCCTGCATACTCCGCAGGGAAGCGCTCACACAGGCCGGAAAAGTGTCCCAGCCCGGGCACATCCGGAGCTTCGGTCGAACCCTCATACAGCCATTGCAGCCCGACACAGACCCCCAGGAAGAGCGTTCCTTGGGCGACACTCTCCCGCACGGCCTCGGTAATACCAAGATCGTTCAGAAGTTGCGTCGACTGAAAATGCCCCACCCCGGGCAGCACGATCTTCGTAGCCGTACGCACTACATCGGGATCCTGCGTGACGACCGTCTCGGCGCCAAGAAAGTGGAGCGCCTTCACCACGCTGGTGAGGTTGCCCGCCTTGTAATCGATCACTGCGATCACAGCAGCCCCTTGGTGCTCGGCAGCATCTCCCGCATCCGCTCATCGCGACTGCAGGCTCCGCGCAATGCACGTGCAAATGCCTTGAAGATCGCTTCGATCTTGTGATGATTGCTGCGGCCATACATCGTCTTCACATGAACGTTTGCCTTGGCACCGCGCGCGAAGCCGTCGAAGAAGTCCCCCAGCAGTTCGCTTTGGAAGTCACCCACCAGCCGCACCTTCACCTTGTCGTCGACAACGTAAGCAACGCGCCCGCTCAGGTCCACCGCAGCGACCGCAAGCGTCTCATCCATCGCCATCACAAAGTAGCCGGCCCGCATGATGCCCTTCTTGTCGCCGAGCGCTTTATTGAAAGCCTCGCCCAGAGCGATGCCGACATCTTCCACCGTGTGGTGCTGATCGACATCCAGATCGCCCGTGCAGGTCAGTGTCAGATCGAATCCACCATGGCGCGTAAACAGCTCGAGCATGTGGTCGAAGAACCGTATCCCGGTCGACACCTTATAGGTGCCCTGCCCATCGATCACCAGTTTCAACGCAATCTGCGTCTCAGTTGTGTCGCGCTTGATGATGCCTTTCCGTACCTTTGCAATCGCCATTACTTACTCCATCCAATCTGTTCGAGAGATAGCTTCAATGCTGCCAGACCTTTGGTGACGTGCTCTTCCACGCCAATCGTGATTCGCACAAATCCATCGCAGCCCGGGTCCGCCGAGCGGTCCCGCAGCAGCACGCCGTGTGCCCGCATGGCAGTCACAAGCTCGCCATGTTTCGGACCGATCTGCATCAGTACAAAGTTCGCGTGGCTCGGAAAGTACGCCACGCCCAACGCATCCAAACCCGCCATGATCCGCTCGCGGCCAACCCGAACCTGCTCCGTATACCAGTTGAGGTAGGCGTCATCCGCAATCGCAGCTGGAAGGCAAGCCAGCGCCGCGCCATTGACGTTGTAGGGTGAGCACACCTTGCGCACATACTTCAACAGCTCCGCGTTTCCAGCCAGCATCCCGATGCGCAGATTCGCCAAGCCGTATGCCTTGGAAAACGTCCGCGCGACAAGGATATTGGGAACGGAGTGGATGTCACCCAGCGTAGTCTCGCCATGAAAATGGTAGTAAGCCTCGTCCACCATTACGACCGCGTGCGGAGCAGCCGCAGCAATGGCCAGCAGATGCTCCCGGCTCACGATGGTGCCCGTAGGATTATTCGGCGAAGCGACGATAATCAACTTCGTGCGCTCCGTGATCGCGGCCATAAAACGCTCGAACGGAAATTCGAGCGTCGCATCGGCCTGCACCTTTACGAGGCCCGGCGTCATCAGTCGCACATTGACGTCGTACATGAAGAAGGTCGGCGTCGCGATCAGCGCTTTGTCTTCGGGATCCAGAAATGTCGTGCAGAGCAGGTGAATCGCCTCATCCACTCCATTCGTCAGCAGTACCTGATCCGTCTGTAGTCCGAAGTGTTCTGCAACGATCCGTTCGACGGGCTCGCGTTCCGGGTACTTGGTCAGATCCTCGTCGGTCATGGCATGGATGCGCTCCAGAACCCGTGGACTGGGAGCGAATGTGTTCTCGTTGAAGTCCAGCCGAAGCGCGTCGCGCGCAGCCAGCGGCGGGTGATACTCGGGCATGGCAAGGACCGCAGCCCGCGGCTTCACCGTTGTCAATTCATGCATCACTGTCATCGCATCCTCACTCTCACACTTTCAGCGTGTCCCACGAGGCCCTCGGCCGTCGCCAGAGCGATAGCGTGCGGCCCCATCGTCTTCAAGCCCTTCTTCGTGTACTGCTGCACCGTGATTATTTTCACGAAGTCCATCACACTTAGGCCGCCGCGTACACGTCCATTCCGACCGGTAGGCAGCACATGGTTGGGGCCGGAGATGTAGTCTCCCATCGACTGCGGCGCATAGGCTCCGACAAACACGCTGCCTGCGTTCCTGACCCACTTCAGATCGGCGGCAGAATCAATCGTAAGGTGCTCGAGCGCCAGCCGGTTTGTAAGCTCCTGCGCTTCTGTAACTGTAGCGGTAACAAAAATACATCCCTGTTTCGCCAGCGACTGTTTCGCCAGTACATTGCTCTTCGACTGAAGTTTTACCTCCGCCGCAACCTGCTCAGCCAGCTCTGCTTTGGTCGTGATCAGGATGGCGAGAGCCTCGGGGTCGTGCTCGGCCTGAGCCACCAGGTCTGCTGCGATACCGGCTGGATCGCCGGTTTCGCTGGTGACGCCGATCTCGGTCGGTCCGGCAGGCATATCGATCCCGCAGTCCGCGGAAACAAAAGCTTTCGCCGCGGTTACAAATAGATTTCCCGGGCCAACAATTTTATCGACTCGTGCAATCGTAGCCGTCCCATACGCCATCGCTGCGATGGCCTGGGCCCCACCGACCCGATAGAACTCGGTCACCCCGGCCAGCCACGCCGCTGCCATCGTCTCCCGCGCCGGCTTGGGCGAGCAGACCACAATGCGCTCTACTCCTGCCACTTGCGCCGGAGTCGCCGTCATCAGCAGTGTCGAGGGAAGAGGATACCGCCCGCCCGGAACGTAGCAGCCCACACTTCCGAGCGGTCGCACGATCTGCCCCGTCTTGACGCCTTCCGTCGGAGTGATGCTCCACTCCTGCGGCTTCTGGGCCTCAGCGAACGCCCGTATGTTCGCCTGCGCGACCCGCATGGCTTCTTGCAGCGTTGGAGACGTCGCCTCCCACGCAGCCTTCATCTCGTCGCGCGAGACCAGCAGCGCTTCGTTCGCCCCCAGCGAGTCGAAGCGCCCCGAGAACTCTCGCAGCGCGGCGTCTCCGCGTTGGCGAATCTCGGCGATGATCTCGCGCACCACGGGCTCCACCCGGCCCATGTTGAGTGCGCCACGCTGCTCCAAAGCAACGATCATCGCCTCGGCAGCCTTCGCTCCACGTCCAAACGTCCGAACCAGCTTCATTGCATCCACTCCATGCTGCAACTTGCGTTAGAGAACAACCTTGCTCAACGGATACTCAACGATTCCGGTAGCTCCCACAGCCTTCAGTTTGGGAATCACCTCACGCACCTCGCGCTCGTCGAGGATCGTATTCAGTGCGACCCACTCTGCGTCGCTCAACTGCGAGACCGTCGGCGAGTTCAAGGCAGGCAGCACGCCGATCACAGCAGTGAGATCCGCCTTGCGCGCGTTCAGCATCAGGCCGACACGGCCCTGGGCGGCGATCGCGGCATTCAACATCAGCGAGATGTTGTTGATCTTCTCGCGCTTCCAGTCATCCTTGTAGGCGGTCTTGTTGGCGATCAGCTGAGTCTCGCTCTCCATCAGCGTCTCGATAATGCGCAGACGATTCGCTCGCAGGGAAGAGCCCGTCTCCGTCACTTCAACGATGGCGTCGGCCAGCGTAGGCGGCTTCACCTCGGTGGCGCCCCAGCTAAATTCAACCGTTACCGGAATGTTCTTGCTGGCGAAGTACCGCTTCGTGAATTCAACCAGCTCGGTAGCGATGATCTTGCCTGCCAAATCTTCCGGCTTCTGGAACGGCGAATCCTCCGGCACAGCAAGCACCCACTTCACCTTCTGGCGGCTTTGCTTGGAGTAGGTCAGGCTGGTGACGTATTCCACGTCGGTCTGGTTCTCCAGCACCCAGTCGTTGCCGGTCAGCCCGGCATCGAGGGCGCCGTGCTCCACATAGCGCGCCATCTCCTGCGCGCGAACCAGCATGCATTCAATTTCAACGTCATCGACGGTGGGGAAGTAGCTCCGGCCATTTGCGAAGATCCTCCAGCCGGCGCGTTCGAACAGTGCAATCGTGGCATCCTGCAGGCTGCCTTTGGGGATTCCGAGCTTCAACTTCTTCGTTCCGGACATTACGCTTTCTCCATTTCAATATTCTTCGTGAAACAGCTTACGGTGCCTTCGTGACATACCAGGCCATCGCCTTCAACTTCAACCTTGAAGAGCAGGGCATCGTTGTCGCAGTCGGTGGAGGCTGAGACAACGCGCAGGCGGTTGCCGCTGGTCTCGCCCTTCATCCAGAGCTTCTGCCGGGTGCGGCTCCAGAAGGTGACGAAGCCCGATTCCAGGGTTTTGGCGTAGCTCACTTCATTCAGAAAGCCGAGCATCAGCATCTCGCCGGTCTTCGCGTCCTGCACAATGCCCGGGACCAGTCCTTCCATCTTTGCGAAATCAATCTTCGGTGCGGTTATTGCGTCCATTGTTCTTTCTCCAATCGTTCGTATCCGGTTCCGATCGTTTACCGCGCAGCAAAAAGGCCCGCTCGCGGTAAGCGCGTTAGCGGGCCTTTCGAATCCTGAGGGAGAGCTCTGTTACTTCGACCCACGGGACACAGCCGCCAACACGCTGGACGCATGATGATGGTGGGGACCGTGATGGTGCAGGCAGACGCTCATTACCTTTAAAAGTAGCTGTGCCGACCTGGCTTGTCAATCTGGAAGCGCTGAAGTGACCGGAACGCTGCCGGAATCTCTCTACAAAATCAAAGTCGGCAGTAAATTCCTTTGACCAACGGCGCTGCCTCGGCTACCCTTGCGAAGCAATTCGACTTATCCATTCTCAGGAGATTGTCATGTTCAAGCCCTTCCGTAACAGCATGCTTGCTGCTGCTCTCTTAGTTGCGTCCATCCCGACCTTCACCTTCGCAGCGCCTGTGGTAGCCCAGGCGGCGGCTAAAGCCACTGCCGCAGCTGTTGATAAATCCGCCAAGATCGATATCAACACCGCCAGCATCGATCAGCTCAAGGCCTTTCCCGGCATCGGAGACGCTTACTCCAAGCGCATCGTCGACGGCCGTCCCTTCGCCAACAAGGGCCAGCTTCTCTCCAAGGGGATTCTGCCCGCAGCCACCTACAACAAGATCAAGGCCCAGATCATCGCCACCCAGCCCAAAGGCAAGTAGGTTCCTAATCCTTACGGCCCACTCGCCAGCTTGCGGGTGGGCATTTCCATGCCCGAAGGTTGCGCAGGCTCTGCACCATTTCCTAATGGACCTGTGGTTTAGTGAAGCTTTAATTTCAGCCTTTGAAACTGTCATCCTTCGCGAAGCGGAGGACCTGCTTCACGTCTTTTGCATCGCCTGTTTCTCCTACTTCAACTCCATCACCAGAATCCGCCCATCCGAATAGAAACTCCCCCCGGTGGCCGTCCGGGCCGTCTGCAGGGGATCCGCCGGAGTGACATACGCCGCACTCGAAAAGCCGCCCGAAGCGTCGAAGCTCTGCAACAGGTAATCCCGTTCATCATCGATCTTCGGATCGATCTTGTGCGTTACATTTCCGTTCCGCTGGTCCTTCTCGAAGCCGATATCGTGCGTACAGGACCCCACCCAGAGCTGCCGCCCGCCCAGCGACCTGTCCGCCAGCCAGACCCGGAGATGATGACGTTCCGCCGCCACCTTCAAGGGATCGCCGCGCGCAAAGGAAAGATCCTGCGGCCGTCCGAACAGGTAGAGCGTGCTCATCGGCATCTCCGTGTAGGCCTCATGGCTCAAGGTCGAGAGCAGGCCATGCAGCACCGCATCCTGTACGGTCTTGTCGACCGGCACCCACCCGGCGGCCTTGAACGCCGCTATCACCTGCTCCTCCGACCCCACCAGGGCGAAGTTCACCATGTCGCCTTCGTGGCGCGTCTGGTCGACGACGCGGCGCGGAATATCCGCAAACGTCTCCGGCGAAAGTATCCGACTAATGGGGTCAGTCGCGGGTCGCGCATCGGCCTGTCGGTCGGCCTCGCCAAACTTCACCTGCACCTTGTAGCTTCCCGATCCCTCCAGATCGCTGCTCAGGTTCACCCGCAGATAGAGCCGCCCACTGGTAGGAAACGTGACCTCGCCCTTCTGGCCGACGGGGAAGGGAACCGAGGCTCCTACATCGCTGATCCGGCCAATTACCTCTCCGACTTTGGCGGAGTTCAGCGGAAACACGCGCAGCAGGTCCTTCCAGCCGCGCTCCAGCCCATCCGGTCCGCTCATCCGGCCATCTCCGACGGTAAAGCTGCCTGTAGAGGCGAAGTTCGCGACCTCGCCCGCCGCCACCGTTACTCCGCTATCCACCCAGTCCGAACCGGTCAGCGTAAAGCTGTAGCTCTTCTTGCGGGAGCTCTGCACCTTCTGGTTCGGGGTGAGTCCATTGGCCGGAACCTCGCGCATGCTGACGATCGGCTCCACCGCCGGTCGCGCGGCGCCAGTCTGGGCGGGAAGCGCAGGAGCGGCCTCTCCTTGCCCCGGATTGCTCTGGCTAAAAACGTCTGCTGCGGAGAAGCCCAGTCCTAGCAGAACTATGCCAGCCAGCATGCACCTCTTTCGTGTCATATTCCTGCGTCGCCTCACGCTGCAAAATCGGTTAGAGTAACTCTTACTGGTTCCCATGCCACAATTGATGCCTTTCTCTAAGACGCTCCTTCGGCCAAACCTGTTCGTCAGGCGAATCTCTGCCCTTCCCGTTCTGCGATTTCTGTCGGCGACCGCGCTCCTTGGCGCCCTCTCCGGATGCCAGGGAATCGTCAGCAGCCCGATTCTGTCGCAGTTGCGCATCATCACCGTCTCCCCTGACGCTCCCGGCCTCGACATCTACCAGGGGAGCACGCCGCTCGTCTACAACCTCGGCTTTGGAACTATCACGTCCTACGTTCCCATTGCCCCCAGCACGTATACCATCGCCGCGAAGACCTCCGGTTCCAGCCAGGTGCTCATCTCCGCCAAAGGAACCGTTGCCGCCACTGGCCAGTACACCGTGCTCATCGGCAACTCGCTGGCCAGCCTGCAGGAGACCATTTTCAAGGATCAGAGCCAGGCTGCGCCATCCGGCCAGATTGCCCTTCGCTTTATTGACCAGGCTACCAAGTTCACCACCGGCTTCGACGTCTACCTCGTGCCTGCCGGCCAGATACTCACTACCGTCACCCCCCTCATCTCCAACCTCACCTTTGGCAATCCGCCCGGCTATCTGAACATCCCGACCGGAACCTACACCATCGTTATGGTCCCGACGGGAACTGTTCCGGTCAGCACCACAGTGGCGACCTACACCGGAGCGCAGATCACGTACGCTGGCGGCAGCGCCCGCACCATCATCCTGATCGACCAGCAGCTGGTCACGACCCCGGGCCTGCAACTCATCACCGCTGCGGACTACGACTCTCCCACCGCCACCATCTAACCTGGGCGCCGCGCCCTCTGGAATTTGGAATTCGTTCTTTCCGCACCACCAAATGAGAACGGCCGCCGGAGTGATCCGGCGGCCGTTCTCATTTGGGTCGTGATGCTTAGTAGCGGTAGTGATCGGCCTTGTAAGGTCCCTCGACCGGAACGCTCAGGTAATTAGCCTGCTTCTCCGAGAGCGTCGTCAGCTTCACGCCGATCTTCTCCAGGTGCAGCCGTGCAACCTCTTCATCCAGTTTCTTCGGCAGAATGTAGATGCCGACCTTGTACGTATCCTTGTTGGCCCACAGGTCAAGCTGAGCCAGTGTCTGGTTGGCGAAGCTCGCCGACATCACGAAGCTCGGGTGGCCGGTCGCGCAACCCAGGTTCACCAGGCGGCCTTCCGCCAGGATGAAGATGCTGTTGCCGGTCTCGAAGGTGTACTTGTCGACCTGCGGCTTGATGTTCAGCTTCTTCACGCCCTTCAGCGCGTTCAACGGCTCCATCTGAATTTCGTTATCGAAGTGGCCAATGTTGCACACGATCGCCTGGTCCTTCATCAGCTTCATGTGCTCGACCGTGATGATGTCCACGTTGCCCGTGCAGGTCACATAGATATCGCCGCGTCCCAGTGTCTCTTCGAGGGTCGTCACTTCATAGCCTTCGATTGCGGCCTGCAGTGCGTTGATCGGATCGATCTCGGTCACTACCACGCGAGCGCCAAGTCCACGCAGCGAAGCCGCAGAGCCCTTGCCTACATCGCCGAATCCGCAGACCACGGCAACCTTGCCTGCGATCATCACGTCGGTTGCGCGCTTGATGCCGTCGACCAGCGACTCACGGCAGCCGTACAGGTTGTCGAACTTCGACTTCGTCACCGAGTCGTTGACGTTGATCGCGGGAACCAGCAGGGTGCCCTTCTCGAACATCTTGTACAGGCGGTGAACGCCGGTGGTCGTCTCTTCCGAGACGCCACGCCATTCCTTCGCAACATCCTGCCAGCGGGTCGGATGCTCGGCATGAACCTTCTTCAGCAGGCTCTTGATCACATCCTCTTCGGTCGAGCTGGAGGGCGAATCGATCCACTTGTCGCCCTTCTCCATCTCAACGCCCTTGTGGATCAACAGGGTCACGTCGCCGCCGTCGTCGATCACCATCTGGGGTCCAAGCAGACCGCCCTTACCGTCCGGGAAGTTCAGGGACTGGTTCGTGCACCACCAGAACTCCTCGAGCGTCTCGCCCTTCCAGGCAAATACCGGAACGCCGGCAGCGGCAATCGCTGCAGCCGCATGGTCCTGTGTGGAGAAGATATTGCAGCTCGCCCAGCGTACGTTTGCGCCCAGCGCAACCATCGTCTCGATCAGCACGGCTGTCTGGATGGTCATGTGCAGCGATCCGGTGACGCGAACGCCTGCCAGCGGTTTGCCCGCGGCGTACTTGTTGCGGATGGACATCAAGCCCGGCATCTCCTGCTCGGCGATGTCGATCTCCTTGCGCCCAAACTCGGCCAGTCCGATATCGGCAACCTTGTATTCCTTCGCTACTTCAGTCAATGCCGCCGAATCGATCGTCGCTGTTGCCATTTCTACACCTCACTTAGAATTTCAATCTGTCGCTGTGTTTAGCTCTCCTAGAATATCAGCCGCCTCATCCCCTGTGCCCGAAAATAAGCCATTGGTCAAAAGCCGACCCGCCTTTGTCCGACGCGTGAAAGCCACCTCGAAAGGGGCGCATCGGTGTACTCGCCGGGAATGGAGGAGGTTAGCTCTATCGAGCGGGAGAATCAGGCTGAGGCGAAGAAGCTAAATCCTGACTTTGTCCCGCCGCATCGTCGCCACGATTAATGCCGCCGCCAGTGCCAGCGCGCTGACGCCGTACAAACCGCCAGCATAGCTATGGGTCGCATCCTTCAATCGGCCGGTGACATACGGGCCAAGAAAGCCGCCGAAGCCGCCGATCATCGTGATCATGGCCACGCCCCCGGCCGCGGCGGCACCCTCGATCTTCCGGGTCGTCAGCGCCCAGAAGGGCCCCATGGCGCTCCATAGTCCGATTGCCGAAAGGCAAAAGGCACACAGCGCGACGCCGACACTATGGGCCAGCGCCGCACCGCAGAATCCCGCCGCAGCCAGCACCATACAGACGGCCAGATGACCCTGCCGCTCGTTCCATTTATCCGAACTCCACCCGACGAACACGGTGAAGATCGCAGCCAGCAGGTAGGGAATCGTTGAGTAGCGGGCGATCATGCTGGCGTCCGCGCTTCCGCCGCTCGACAGAGCGCTCAGCATCAGCGGCATCCAGAGGTTCACCACATACACGCCAATCTGGGTGATGATGTAGAACCCTGCCAGCAGCCAGACCGCCGGCAGTTTAAATGCGTCTGCCAGGGAGTGGTGCTCCTTCGCGCCGTAACGCCTGCGGTCCCGCTCCAACTCGCCTTGCAGCCAAACCTTCTCCGAGGGAGCCAGCCACTCCGCCTGCTGCGGCCCATCCTTCAATACCATCAGCACTGAAATTCCCAGCAAGACGGTCGGGATTCCCTCGGCCACAAAAAGCCACTGCCAGCCGGACAGCCCACCGACTCCGTCGAGCTTCAGGAGAGCGCTCGAAAGGGGACCGCCCACCACGCCGGCCAGCGAAGTCGCCGTCATGAATTTTGCTACCGCCCGAGCCCGCTCATGCGAAGGAAACCAGAAGGTGAGGTAAAGCAGCATGCCAGGCACAAAGCCGGCCTCCCCGACGCCCAGCAGAAATCGCATGACATAAAAAGAGTTCGGAGAACTGACGAACATCATGCAGGCCGCGATAATCCCCCACGAGATCATGATGCGAGCGATCCAGACCCGCGTCCCAACTACCCGCAACATCAGGCTCGAAGGCAGATCGAACAGCGCATAGCCCAGAAAGAACATGCCCGCGCCGGTGCCGTAGACCGTATCGCTGAAGTGCAACTGCCGCTTCATATCCATCGCAGCAAAGCCCACATTCACCCTATCCAGATACGCCACGATGTAGAGCAGAAAGAGGTAAGGAATAAGCCGCCGCGTGATGCGCCGATATAAAGCTTTCTCGGCCTTTGCATCCACTACCTCTGGAACGATGACCTCGCTCATCCTTTTAACTCGCTGGGCAACTCGCTCGCGAGCAGCGCAGCGCGTACCTTATCGTCCTTCCGGGCTTTCATCCCTGCGAGCACCAGCACCATAAAGAGTCCAGCAAATCCCAACGCGATTCCGAGGACGGAGACGACTCCCAAAACTGTAACCCAAAGCGGAGTAGTCGTCTGCGTAAAGTAGACGAATCCGGAGACCACGGTGGCTACGAACAGCGTCAGCGAACCCAGCAACACCACGACGCTGGCGATCAGCCAACCCTTTATTCCATCCGCAAGAGCCTTGCCTGTCGCCACGCTATCGCCTCTCCGCATCCAGGAGCTTGCGCTTTCGCTCCACGCCCCAACGATACCCTGTCAGGGTGCCGTCCTTCCCAATGACGCGATGGCACGGCACCACAACCGCCACTGGATTGGCACCAATCGCCGCTCCGACCGCACGCGCGGACTTGGGAACCCCAAGCTCCAAAGCCAGATCGCCGTAGGTGCGGGTCTCGCCGCGCGGAATCTGCTGCAGGGCTTTCCACACCCGTTGCTGGAAGGCAGTCGCCCGCACATCCAGCGGAAACTTGGCCGCCAGCGGGCTCTCGCTTAACTGACTCACCACGAAGGCAACGCCCTCAGCGAGCCAGCCAGTATTGCCCTTGGCCGAAACGAGTTGCGCCTTATTGAACCTTTCTCGCAGATCCGCTACGAGTTCGGCATTATCTTTACCAAAAGCAATCGAGCAGATGCCAACGTCGGTCGTCGCAACCAGCATCCGTCCCAGCGGACTCGCCGCGATCGTATAGCGGATCAGCAGTCCGGCTCCGCCTTCGCGCATGACGCGCGGAGTCATGCCGAGCGAAGCGCCGCTCTTCTCGTACAGTCGGCTGCTGGAGCCAAAGCCCGACTCGTAGATCGCGTCGGTGATACGTGGAGTAGCCTGCTTCTTGAGCACAGCTTTTTTGGCAGGTCTAGCCACAGGCACGGTGCCATTTTGAGTCGTCTCGCTGGCCTCGATCGGTCGATTCGGCACGTTGGTCTTCGGGACCCGCACGTTCTCTTTGAAGCGTTCCAGCCGCTGCGCTTTGGCGAACTCGCCCGGGCTCACACCGAGCACGCGCTTGAAGCCACGCAGGATGGTCAGTCGTCCAACCCCGGTCGCCTTGGCGACGTCGGCAAGGCGCGTCCGCTGATCGGCATGGGTCGTCAGGTAGTTGGTTACAGCAGCGATGGCGCCTGCTTGCGGATCAGCCTTGGGAACGACGCGATCCGGCTCGCAGCGCATGCAGGCGCGGAAGCCCGCAGCCTCTGCCGCCGCTGCAGTTGGGTAAAAGCTGACCTGCTTGCGTGCGGGCCGGCGGCTTGGGCAGCTCGGCTTGCAGTAGATCCTGGTGGATTTAACGGCGTAGAAGAACTGGCCGTCGGCGCTGAGATCGCGCTCCAGAACCTGCTGCCATTGCCGGCCGGGAAAGAAGGAGGGAACTGCCGCTTTGGAAGGGGTCATGGTCATTGTGGGGAACTGGATTGTGGGAAGTGCAGTCTGAGTGTCCATAACCAGTATCTTCCTACGCGCGCCTGCGCGCCACACTCCGCTTTGTGCAGGCAAACTGGAGCGCGCGTCGCCGCCAGGTTTGTCCTGGTCGGCGCTGGCTTTCTTCTATGGTCTGGCAACTATGTCTGCTGCGCGGTCGGCACCCAACGCACATTGCGAACGCCGCCGCCAACCAGCGGAACAGTATTGCCCTGTGCGTCCACCTCGTAGCTTTCGACGTAGAAGTTAGTCACGTCGGCCACGCCGAAGCTGGTGGTAATGGCTACGTCGGTCGCATCGCGTCCGGTCGCCATCAGAACCCGCCCGATGCGCGGATCATTGTGCCGGGCATCCATGGTCCACCAGCGGCCATCGAGGAAGACCTGATACCACGCACTAAAGTCGCCCGCGCCGCTGTAGGGTATGCGGATGTCGCCCAGGTAGCCGGTGACGTAGCGCGCGGGAATGTTCATCGCACGGGTCATCGTAATCGCCAGATGCTGAAAGTCGCGGCAGACGCCGACGCGCTCGGTGAAGACATCGAGTGCCGTCTTGGTCGGACGCGCCGTCTTGTAGTCGAAGCGGACGTGGTTGTGTACCCAATCGCGAATCCACACGGCCCGCGCCCAGCCGGGTGTCGTATGGCCGAACATATCGCCCGCGACCTGCGACATCTGATCGACCTGGCAGTAGCGGCTCGCCAGCAAAAACTGAAGTACCTCCGACGGCAGTTCCTCGACAGGATGCTGCTTCGCCTCGGTGCAAATGACGTCGAACTGCTCGTCGTTCTCGATCAGGCTGCGTCCGCTTACGCGGATTGCGCCCTGCGGAGCGACAAAACGCGAACAGCGATTGCCAAAGCTGTCGATATACTCCTCTGCCACAATCGTCGTGGCGGAGTCTCGATCGATGTGCTCGATCTTCAGCTCCTCCGGCGCACGAACCAGGGGATCGAGCGAGGGATGGAGACGCAGCATGGCCACGATCGGCAAGGTCTGCGGAAGGTGGAACTGGATGTCAAATTCGGAACGTATCAGCATGAATGTCCTCGGCCTCATGATTGAAGCGGGTATGCGCTTTCTGAGGCGCTCTTAAAAGTCGTCCTCAGTAGGATGCAGTATTTGCTGGAAAAGCCCCTGAACCGTGAGTGTAACCGCAAATTCGCATCGGACAAAACAAAAGGGCGAGCCATGCGGCTCGCCCTTGCTGTGGATACTGATTTTGAAGCGGTTGAAGGTTACTTTGCTGCCAGCGTACCGACGCCAGCCTGCTCCGCCAGAGCGGCAGCCTTGTCGGTTGCCTCCCAGGTGAAGCCCTCGCCCGTGCGGCCGAAGTGACCGTAGGCCGCGGTCGCCTTGAAGATCGGCCGACGCAGGTTGAGGCTATCGATGATGCCCTTCGGAGTCAGCGAGAAGTTCTTGCGAACGAGATCCTCAAGCACGGACTCGTCTACCTTCCCGGTGCCAAAGGTCTCAACCAGCACGCTTACCGGCTCGGCCACGCCGATTGCATAGGCCAACTGAACCTCGCAACGGTCCGCGAGACCGGCAGCGACGATGTTCTTCGCTACGTAGCGCGCCATGTAAGCAGCGGAACGGTCTACCTTGGTCGCGTCCTTGCCGCTGAAGGCTCCGCCGCCATGACGGCCCATGCCGCCGTAGGTGTCGACGATGATCTTGCGTCCGGTCAGGCCGGTGTCGCCCATCGGTCCGCCAACAACGAAACGGCCGGTCGGGTTGATGTGGTACTTGGTATCGGCATCGAGCAGGGCAGCCGGAATGACAGCCTGGATGACGTTCTTCAGAATGTCGCCACGGAGCTGGTCGTTGCCGACCTCCTCCGCATGCTGGGTGGAGATAACGACTGCATCGACGCGCACCGGCTGGTTTTCGGAGTTGTACTCCACCGTCACCTGGCTCTTGCCGTCGGGACGCAGGTAGGGCATCAGGCCGTTCTTGCGAACTTCGCTCAGCTTCTGGGCCAGGCGGTGCGCGAGCGAGATCGGAGTCGGCATCAGCTCCGGCGTCTCGTTGGTCGCGTAACCGAACATCATGCCCTGGTCGCCGGCGCCGCCGGTGTCCACGCCCATCGCAATGTCGGGGCTCTGCCGGTTGATCGTCGAGATCACCGCGCAGGTATTCGAGTCGAAGCCCTTCAGGGCATCGTCGTAACCGATCTCTTTGACCGTGTTCCGCACCAGGCTCTGGAAGTCGACATAAGCCTTGGTCGTAATTTCGCCGGCGATCACCACGAGACCGGTGCAGGTCAAGGTCTCACACGCTACACGGCTGTAGGGATCCTGCTCCAGGCAGGCGTCGAGGATCGCATCGGAGACCTGGTCGGCAATCTTATCGGGATGTCCTTCGGTGACAGACTCACTGGTAAATAGAAAACGGTCGCGTTTTGCCAAAACAACTCCTTGTAGGTGCACAGATCCAGATCCATTTCCGGACACTTAGCCCGGCCGATCTGCAACCCTTTTATTCTACCCGCCACCTAACCCTGCGGCAAAGTCCGTCAGCCGTCGGCGATCTACCGTCCGCAAAACGCGAAATCCGGCATTGAACGGGATTTTGTTGAAAAGAAAGACGGCGTTAGCTGGGCTGACGCCGTCCAAGGTGAGGTGCGGACAATTAGAAGTTAAGCTTTCCACCGACCTGCAGAATGCGTGGATCGCGGGTGGAAGTTACCTGTCCAAACGAACTGGCTGTGGTTGCCGTCGTTCCGACGCCCTGCCAGTTGGTGTGGTTGACGGCGTTGAAGGCCTCGCCGCGCAGTTGGAAGACCAGGTTCTCGTAGATCTTGAAGTTGCGGAAAAGGCCAACATCAAGCCGATTGAATCCCGGGCCTTCGATCACACCGCGCTTTTCATTTCCGACGCGGTAGCTGGTGATCGGAGGAGCGACAAACGAGGTGCGGTTGAACCAATTCAGGCGGGTATGAACCTGGAACTGACCATTGCCCGAGTTGGGGTTGCTGACCATATCAGGCCGCAGACCCTGTGCGCTCGGCCCAAGGATACCCAGGCCGGCAGCATCCGTTGCCACACCACCATTCGCCGGGCCGGTGGCGTTGGCCTGGGTTCCGTAGAACACGGTTCCCCCACCCGACATTGTGACGGTGAGTGGAAGCCCGGAGTTGAGGGCATAGATTCCCGATACCTCCCAGCCACCGACAACACGCCCTACCAGGCCCTTCTGATCGCGGTACCAGGGAAGTTCCCAGACACCGTTGAGCGTCAGGATATTGGTACGGTCATACGAACTGCGGCCGTACTCCTGGGCGATGTTGTAGAGGTTCTGCGGAGCTGAACCGTCGGCCTGTGCATTCGTCAGCGCACGGCTCCAGGTGTAGTTGGCATCGATGTAGCTCTTGCCGCTGAACTTCTTTTGCACCGATACCTGGAGGCTGTTGTAGTTCGAGTTGAATATGTTTTGCGTTGCGTTGATCGAGGTGTAGCCACGGTACGGACGAATCTGGCTCAGAGGCCGCTCCGTAGTCTGGTTGGTGAACCCGGCGGTCGGCGCTGCGATTCCGCTGGAGAGAAATGCGCCCGGTCGAAGCTGATTCAGATCCAGCTTGCCCAGGAGATGAGTGCCACGATCTCCAAAGTACCCCACATCCAACAGCAGGCTGGAGGTAATCTGCTGCTGCAGATCCAGCGAGAACTGCTGCGAGTACGGGGTGTGATAGTTCACCGGAGACGCGACCAGAGTAGGAGCCGCCTGGAAGGCTGCTGCCCCGGTCGCAGGATTATCCAGAGTCGCGGTAGAGAAGCTGGCGATGTTCACATACGGGATGTTGCCGAAGATGTTGCTCTCGTACGGATTTACGGAGGATTCGTCGTAAGCCATGCCATAGCCACCGCGGAGTGAGGTCCTGCTATCTCCAAATACGTCGAGGGCGAAGCCGAAGCGTGGAGCAAAGTTCTTTTTATCGGTACTCGCGATCTGATTCCCGAAGGGGGAGGCGTGTCCATTGCTGCCCGGAGTCGCAAGAATCATTCCGTTCAGGTAATCGGAACTCGGATTCGGAAGGCCGGTGTTGAGTCCATTTGCATTGGCACAGGGAGCTGTGCGGCACACTGCGCCGTTGCTATCGACGGTCGGAGCGTTCGCCGCAACATACGCAGCCGGACTGAAGTTGCTTAGCTGGTTGTTCGCATCGTACGGCTGCCCGAAGTAGCTGTAACGAACGCCCAGATTCAACGTGAGCCGTCGCATTACCTTCCAGTCGTCCTGCAGGTAGGCCTCGTACAGGTTCTCCATTATGTTTGGAGTGGCTGCAATTGAGCCCTGTGTAAACCCGTTATTTGCATTCCCAATCAGAAAATTGCCAAAAGCCGAATCGAACGGGCTCGGTGCAATTCCACCCGCTGCTGTCTGCTGTGCTGCTGTTGGCGTGGCGGCTACCGTTACGCCAAAACTTCCCTGTGGAAAGGGCGAGGCGTTGCCGGTCACATTTTCAGTCTTCTGATAGTGGTTGAAGGTAATTCCGGCCTTGATGGTGTGAGTATGGATCGTCTTTGTAATATCCCCGAACACATTGTGGTTGCGGTTGAAGTCGTTGTAGATTCCAGCGCTCGACACTCCGGTGGCATTTGTAATCGCCAGGCTCGGAATAATTCCGAGCCGCGTTCCTGCGTAGGGCAGATTTGGCTTGATGTCGGGCGAGTTTGCGCTTGCTACCAATCCGGTCGGAACGCTGATCACTGCGCCTGAAGAATAGGCATAGCCGGCGTCGATCAGAAGTGTAGGCGTGAAGATATACGTCAGGTGACCGAGATGCTGTGTGCCAGGCGCACTGGTGTTTGTATTCTGTGCTCCGGGCAGTCCGGCCCCGACAAAAAGTCCGCCAGCTTCCTGGGAGGGAAGGCTGTCATGCAGATAGCGGTAGAAGACGTTCATCTTGCTGCCGATTGCCTGGTCGATACGTACAAACTCTTGCGTGTCGTTGAAGATATTCCGCTGATTGTAGATATAGGTATGCGGATCGAGCCCCGCTGCCAGGTCGGCTGCGCTGGGAGGCAACGGCGTGTTCCCGTAGATGTCCTTGAGGTACTGTTGCGCGAGCGGAGAGATCGTGGCGATCTTGGTGGTGTATCGGGTGCAGGTGCCCGTCCCTGAGAAAGCAGCACACACCGCCGCTGGTCCGGTGGCTCCTGTGTAACTGCCGTTTGCTGCGGTCAGATAACTGTTCGTGAAGTCGCCGGCCCTCTCCGAGGCTGTCGGTACGAGGACGGTGGTGGTGGAATAGTTCACCACACGCCGGAACTCCTGGGAGAAGAAGAAGAACGTCTTATCCCGGCCGTCATAAATGTGCGGAATTCTCACCGGTCCGCCGATAGCGTAGCCGAAATCGTTGTAGCGCAGGGTCGGTCTAGCGACCACGGAAGTCAGTTTGTTGAAGTAATTATTTGCATTAAAGACGTCGTTCCGGAAGAACTCGTATGCGGTGCCGTGAAAGTCGTTCGTGCCGGAACGCGTCACCACGTTTACCTGGCCGCTTGCGCTACGGCCGAACTCCGCCGTGTACGTTCCGCGCAGAGTCTTGAATTCAGCGATCGCGTCCACGCTGGGGAAGGCGAGCAGGGTCAGATTTGCGCCACGATCAACGTTATCCGCGCCGTCGATCGTCCAGTTATTCGCAGTCGCACGTTGGCCGTTCACAGAGAAGGCTACCTGGTTCGAGGTGCCGGACGGAAGCGAGACACCAATGTAAAGCTGGTCGTTTGCCCCGCCGTACGCCACTCCGGGTTGCAGTTGCAGGAGCTGCTCATAATTTCGATTGTTCAGTACGAGTTCGCGTACCTGCGTGCCCGAGATGAGTCCTTGGCTCATGCCGTTCTCGAGATTCAACTGGACCGCATCCGCAGTGACGGTCACTTGTTGGTCAGAGCTGCCGACAACGAGCTTGCGATTTACCGTGAGAGCATCGTTAGCGTGGAGCGCCAACCCGGTTACGGAAGAGCTTTGGAAGCCCGGTGTCGCGAACTTGACGGTATAAGTACCAAGAGGAAGGGAGGTTGCGGTGAAGAAGCCGGCTCCGTTCGTCGTCAAGGTCCGGACATCCTGGCCGCGATCGGTATTCGTCAATGTGACGGCCGCGCCTTTGACGGTCGCGCCGCTGGGGTCCGTCACGGTTCCACTGATGCTGCCGTTTACCTCTTGGGCCACAGCGTTCGTTTCGCATAGCGTAATCGCTGCGAATCCCATCAAGCCAAGTGATAATCCGATTTTACAGATCGCGTAGGCGAACTTCTTCCCTGTAATACTGCTTGAACTGCTCATGAACTGCCTCCGAAATTTGTTCTGCGTTGCGGTCGTCTCTTCGTACTGGACGAGAGATCTTTTCATTACGTTTTGGTTGATAGCGGTTCTTCGGCTCGAAATGATTTTCGGCGGCTTGCTGACAAAGAGAATCTTGCAGCGAAAGACTCTAGAACCGCTTCTTCGAAATCGAACAGGATTATGAAAGGTATATGAAAAGCTCTTAGCGTATGTCAATCAAGCAGTAAAGCTGAACTTCAGGCTGATCCCAGCCTGGTCGTCCATCCTACGCCCTACGTAGGCCCAGGAAATCGCCTGCGGACCGCTGAGCGCCCTCTGCTGCGACCAAACTCTGAGTGATGCCGGCACGGGCGGATGTTTGCGCGGGCGCGTGGTGGCGATGGACGACGAGCGTCCAGACCAGCCACCCGACGAGGACGAGCAAAGCAAACATGCCGACTACTCCCAACCAGCGCAAACCGGTATTCGGACGGCCCTGCTTTCGAGTCCTTCGGACATTCTCGGCGAACTCGACCCAGTCCGCTGCTTCCGCTTCGGAATGGTTTTGTGAGCTGTAGCTGGCTTCGAAGCGCTGCATCCAGTCCGTCTCATCCAGCCCGAGGACGGCCAGATAGCCGCGAAGAATGCCTTTGCGAAAGACGCCACCGGGCAAATTGCCGTAGTCTCCGGCTTCAAGCGCCTGCAGGTAGCGGGACTGGACCTTCGTGACAGCGCAAATGGTCTCCAGAGAGACATTGCGCTGTTCGCGCTCCCACCGCAACTCGTCGCAGAATCGCTCCATTCACTCCGCTCAGCTCTGATAGCGCGTTCGTCACGCTCTTCCCGGGGGGTGAGCCTCGACTTTGCCAGTTGGTCAGAGATTATTCCTGACTCCCCGGCAAGTCAAAAATGAAAATGCTTCCAACTGCTTGATTTGGGGGAGAGAACCCACGCCGTTACTATACAAACCGGTCCACGAATCGAGCGGTACCCGCGAAATTTTAGCGTTGCTTTTCCATAAACGTCGCGTTCTTTCCCATAAACGTGCCGGTCGAGGGAAAAGGCTATGCGTCGAGGGAAAGGCTACACTAGGATTTGCATGCGCCTACCCTTCCCAGAACGGATTCCGCTTCCCGTGGCCTTGCTTGGGGCGACCGTTCTCTTCGGTCTGCAGCAGCTTCAGAAGACCCCTCTTTCATTCAGCGTTTATACCTTTTTCTTCATCATGATCGCGACGATCGCCTTCAATGCCGCTGGTGGCTTTGCTCGCCCTTCGGGCAGCTATGTCTTCTTCTATGCGGTTCTTGGACTTATCGTCGGCATTGTTTATAAGGCTTACCTCGGCGAGCCGGCCGACAGCAACCTCCGTACCCCGATTCTCACGCTGCAAGTGTTTTGCGGGGGCATTACCGGGATGCTGATAGCGGTGCTGATCAGCCGGAAGCTCACTCGAAAAAAGGCTTTTCTCACTAACATCTTGAAAGACAAGGACATGCGAAATGCTGCCATTGGCTGTTATGCCCTTGGCCTTTCGCTGAGTTTTATTAGTCTGGCCATCCCTCATAGCGATGGCACCGTACTGAGTGCCGTTATGCAACTGAATCACTTCCTTCAGGTATCGGTTATCCTCAGCACTGTTTATGCGATTCGTTCCAGTAAGGGGCGGAGCGGAATCAATGGTTTGGTGCTTTTGACGGTTTTCACGTCGCTGTCGTTTGGCATCCTAGGATTTGGCAAGGAAGGGATGTTCGTTCCTTTCCTATGCTGGGTCGTTACGGCCTGCTCGTTGCGCCTTAATGTACGGCTTTACCAGGTGGGTCTCACGCTGACACTATTTTTTCTGATGAGTCGCTTCCTGGTGCCCTATTCGCAACTCGGACGCACCCTCGTGCCAGAAGAAGCTACTTTCTCTGAACGTATGGCTGTTTCAGTCTCGCTTCTCTCGGATCTCGGCAGTGTCCGCCAGCAATACATGGATGAAGTCGGGTCGACCGAAATTACGGACAATCAAACCAGCCTCAATTACTTCAATGAGCCGCAAGGCCTGGTCGATCGGCTCACCATGATCGGCCCGGACGACGCCTTGATCAGCTACACCGCGCAGGGGAGCTACACCGGTCTCGCTGTAATTCCTGGTGACTTTGCCAATTGGATTCCACATTTTTTATGGCCCGACAAGCCGCCTATTCTGAATGGAAACACCCTCGCGCACAAGGTTGGTGGGATTTTGGGGGACGACGACCTGTCCACCGGCATCTCCTTTACTCCGAGTGGGGAGGCCTACCAGCTCGCAGGCTGGGTTGGCATTTTTATCGTGGCACCCCTCATCTGGATCATGGTTTTTGTGGTGTTCGACTCGCTCTGCGGAGATGTAAGAGAGTCTCCCTGGGGGCTCCTCTGCATTGCCTCTTTTGCCCATATTGCACCCGAGGGGCTGTTGAGCGGGGCCATCTACATCACGTGGTTCGGCTCCATCGGCATCATCTTCGCTGCCCTCGCCGCTGCCTACGCGATGCCTTTGATCGGCGCGCTCGTAGCGGGCCCAGAAGCCACGGGCCTTGTCCGGCTACGACGAACTACGCCACAGCCATCACCAAGGCGCACCAGGTATGGCTCTTCCTCCTTGCCTCCACCGGACGCGTCAAGATTACCCGTTTAGCCAGTTTCGTGATGCCTTCGGAGTGCCGGGTATGGGATCGAGTTCCCTGGTTGATTGGTTGGTAGAGCAATCTCAGTCCGGGAATAAGGCAAAATAGGATTATGTCTCTCGACCCAAAAGCCAGGCACTCCGCTTCTGACCGCGATGACGTTTCCAGTTCTCCCGTACCTTCCACAGCGGCCATCTTGCTCCTGACACTGAGTCTTCTCTGGTGTACTCTCTGGTTCGTCCACTCCTGGGGATATTGGGAGGACGATTCCTTCATTCACCTAGAGTTTGCACGAAGCTTCGCGGCAGGACATGGCTTTGCCTTCAACGGAAGAGTCGTCTATGGCGATACCGCACCACTCTGGGTCTTCTTGCTTATGGGAATGCATCGCCTCGTCCCCAACTGGCTGGTAGCCGGGAAGGTGCTTGCCATTCTGGGCGTCTTCTTCAGTGCAGCCGGGGTCTACACCTTCGCGCGTAGGCTTACTGCAAAGCACGCCGGCAGCACGGTCTTTGCGGCGACGATGGTGCTGCTGTTCGTCTTGAATCCCTACTTCTGCTACTGGAGCTTCTCCGGAATGGAGACTCTCACCGCCGCCGGGCTCGCCCTCTGGGGTGTCGTGGCCGCCACGAGTACGCCCTTTACCTGGCCTAAATTTTTACTTGGCTGCGCGTTGGCCGGAATCGCTCCGCTTCTTCGTCCCGAACTCGTCTTTTACACGGCGATCCTTGGGCTCGTTCTGCTCTACCGGCGTTATGTCCACCCGGAGATGCCCTCCATCACCCGCAAACTCGCTGGCTTCGCGGCCGGACTGGCGTTGCTGAGCGGTCCCACGATTGCATGGGCCATCTATGCGGTTCACACCTTTGGCAGGGTTGTCCCCAACACGAACGCGGCGAAGCGTGCCGCGCCGGGGTCGTCTGTTTCCATGCGCCTGCTCAACGTGTACTCGCTGGGCTATCCCGTGATTCTGTTTGGCCTGCTGGCAGCGCTGATCTATCTCGCACTGCATGCCTCGGATCTCCGCGAGCGCCTTCAGGCTATACGGCGCTCCAGGGTCTTTACGTCGGGCGGCTGGATCTTTGTTCTTTGGACGAGCCTGGCGCTGGTCTTCTACATCGTCAATCACACCTACGTTCAGACCCGTTACATCCTGGTTTCAGCGGTCGGGCTTTCGATTGTGACTCTTGCTGGACTGCTTGCAGCATCGCCACGCCTCTATCGCATCTGCCTGATCGGCTCGCTGGCAGCAGCTGCCTTCATCAGTATTTTTTCCGCATGGCCGTTTATCCGGAATAAGGGCATCTTCGTCGAGGAGGCGCGGCAGCAGGCTCTCTTCATCTGCAACGAACTTCCTGCCGACGCTCCGGTAGCCGATTACAGCATCGGAGAAATTGCCTTTTATTCGGAGCATCCCATCATCGACACCGGCGGCATCACCCGGCCCGGGGCCATCCCATACCTGAACGCACCTGCCAGCGAGATGATCCGCTGGATGCGCTCCGAAGGGGCGGTCTACTACGTCACCACCGAGAAGCCGGAACCTGGCGCCGTGCTGGTCCACTCTCAGACCATCCCATTCCTCGGCTGGTCGCTTAGCCCGCGGCACTATGCTCAGACGGATCTTTTCAATGTCTGGATGCTGGCGCCGGAACAACCTGCCGCGCCCGTTCCGGGACGTCCGTAGACGCTCGGGGGCGGGCCGAATTACGGGTCTTCGACCGGAGTGCGAAAAGAAGCTTTCATCCTCACTCCCATACACTGTTAAGAGCATGAACAAACTTGTTGTCGGCAACCTCGTCCATCGTCCTCTCCGCTCGCTCATCAGCGTCTTCGCCATCGCGATTGAAGTGATCATGATCCTGTCCATCTCCGCCATCCTCATGGGCAAGCTGGACGGCTTCAAGACCCGCCAGAACGGTATCGGGATGGACATCCTGGTGCGTCCTAATACCGCCAGCAATCTCATCGGAATGAGCCCCGCTGGGGCCTCGATCAAGGTTGCCGATGTGCTTGCGAAGATCCCGCACGTCGCGGTCGCAGCACCGGTCAACGTCCAGATCAACAGCTCGCTCGACACCATCTACGGCATCGACTTCAAGAGCTTCAACGCTCTGCTGCCGTTCGTTTTCTTGTCCGGCACTCCGTTCCAGGGTCCAGACGACGTGATCCTCGACGATTACTCCGCTGCCGGGAAGAAGGTCGGCGATACCGTCACCATCCTGAACCACCCCTTCCGCCTGAGCGGTATCGTCGCTCACGGCAAGGGCGGCCGCAAGTTCCTGCCCATCACTACTATGGGATCGCTCACCGGGACCGAGGGTAAGGCGACCATGTTCTACCTCCGGACAGAGGAGCCGCCCAAGTATCAGGAGGAGGTCCGCAAGGCCATCCTCGCGACAGACGGAATGAACACCTATACCGTCGCCACCGCGGACGAGTACTTGTCTTCCATTTCGCCTGCGCGTCTTCCCGGATTCAATATCGGTCTTGAAGTCGTCATCGGGATCGCTGTCGTCATCGGCTTTCTGGTCATCTTCCAGTCCATGTACACCGCCGTCATGGAGCGCACCCGCGAGATCGGCGTACTCAAGTCGCTCGGTGCCAGCCGCAGCTATATCATCAGCGTGGTCCTGCGCGAGACCGGCCTCCTCGCGGTCGCGGGAATCGCCGTCGGCGTCATCTCCAGCTACATTCTCAGCATCGTTCTGCAGAATCGCTTCCCAACCCTGGACTTTGTGATCAACCTGCCTTACGTGTGGAAGGCCATCGTCATTGCTTTTGTTGGCTCGATTCTCGGAGCACTGTATCCCGCCGCCAAGGCCGCCGCGAAAGACCCGATCGAGGCGCTCTCCTACGAGTAGGAATCAGTCAGTCGCAGGGTGAGAGCGGGTGCGCCATGGCTGCCCCTCTCCCGCAAACCCTTGATGCAGACCCTTGATGCGGAGTAGCTGCAAGCTCTACCGGCAGTGCTGCATCGCGGCGGTAACTTTACATCTGCCATACTCAGGGAACCAACGCCATCCAACCTGCATCCCAGAACCCCTTGAGAGTCATGTCCCCTGAACTCCCATCGCCGCGCCTCCGCATCCCCGTTCGTACCGCGGTCAATGTACTCTTGCTTGCTGTCTCCGCTGTCTTTCTCGGCCTGCATGCCCTGCATCTGGATGCAGACTTCCCGAACCATTCCCCGTGGATGGACTGGTCGAAGTACACCGACGAGGGCTGGTACGGGGACGCCGCAATCCGCCACTTTCAGCGCGGTCACTGGTATGTTCCGGGAGATTTCAATCCCGCCGCGGCGCTCCCTGTCTGGCCCTTGCTGGAGGCTGCTGTCTTCCACTTCACCGGCGTCAGCGCCGCCGCGGCGCGCGCCCTCACGGTTGCGACCTTCGCCCTGATTCTCGTGGCGGTCTATTTCCTCATTCGCCGCTGGGATCGCCTCGCATCCCAGGAGGAAAACTCGAACTCTCCCCGGCTGGTGTCATTCTCTCCAGCGATCGCCGTGTTACTTCTTGCGGTCAGCCCTTTCTGTTATGTCTTCACGCGGATGGCGATCCTCGAGCCCTTCCTGATCCTTCTCGCCCTGCTGGCCCTTCTCACTGCCAGCTACCTGCGTCCCGAAGGGCAGGGAAGCAGACCTCTGACTGTCCGGCTTTTGCTTCCCATTCTGCTCGGCCTTCTCGTTCCCGCGATGGTCCTTACCAAGACCACTGCCGTCTTTCTGCTGCCGGCTCTGGCATGGCTTCTCTGGGTGCGTGCCGGATACAGCGTGCGCTCCTTCGTCCGGCTCTGCGTCGTCCCGGCAATTGTCACTGGGGCGATCTGGCTGACCTACTACCTCGCCATCGTTCGCCCGCACTTCCTTCTGGACTACCGCTACCTCTTCAGCGCGAATGCCTACACCGGGATCACGGCTTCAACCGCGCTCTCTATTCTCGGCAACACTCTGGCCGACGGCATCTGGATGGGCTCGCTTCTTTTTCCGTTGGCTCTGCTGGCAATCCTGCTCGCGGTGCTGAATCCCCGCCTGTTCCGCATCAATCAGCTGATTCCGGCACTGATCCTGTGGGCGGCCGGGTACGCTGCCTTCCTCGCGTATCACAACAATCTTCAGCCCCGGTACTATCTCGTCATTGCCATCCCCCTGACGATGCTGGTACCGATCGTCTTCGAGCGACTCTGGCAGTCCCCGGATCCACGCGCGCTGCACCACGAAACCCAGTCTCAAACCCATCCCATCGCAGCGACGGCGCTGGTCGCGGCGCTGCTTGCCACGGTTCTGCTCGATGCCCGTCATACGATCCGTTTCGTCCGGTCGCCGGAGTACACCTTCGCTGCCGCCGCCACCCAGATTCAGAAGATCATCGTCGCAGACCATACCCGAGACCCGGCCCACAACCCGCTGGTGCTCTCGATCTCCGGCTCCAACCTCTCGCTGATGACCGGGCTGCCTTCCATCTGCGACGACTTCGGCACGCTTGAACTTCCGGATCGGGTCAAGGTCTACAAGCCCGGATGGTTCGTCACCTGGAACCAGGTCGACGACGACAAGATGGACGCCCTGTCCCCGCTCTATCACCTCCAGCGCGTCGCCTCGTTTCCCGTCATGGACGATCCCGAGCGGAATCTGCTGATCCTCTACCGCCTCGATCCCGCTGCCCCCGATCGCCCGCTCACGCCTCACCGCCGCAAGCCGATTCCCCGTCCGCTGCAGACAAAAATTGGCCAGCAGCCCAGCGAAACGCAACTGGTGCACTAGCTATCGCTGGGGCTAACACTTTAGTGTTACAGCTTCGGACACCCATACTGCATACCCTCGATCTAGCCGAAAGAGGAGTTATGCCAGTGATTCAGACCATCCTTACCCTTGCTGCGGAACCCGCTTCGATTCTCTACATGGCCACCGGCGCCGCAGGCTTGGTGTACGCGGGGCTTTTCAAATCGAGAGCCGCTGCCGCCAAGCCTTCCGTGGCCATGCTCTTCTGCAAACGCAAATCCCGCGCCATGCTGGATTCCCTGAACTTGCTCTAGCTTCACCGCGAAGTGCTATCGCTTCGGCGGGGCAGCGTATTGGAAGTCCTGGGACACCACGACCCCGGTTGCCACTGGCTTTCCATCGCGCATTCCCGGCGTAAAGCGCCACTTTGCCATCGCCTCCACGGCCTTTTGCTCCAACCCATAGCCGAGCGGCTGCACCACCGAGATCCGTCGCGGCACCCCTTCCGTATCCACCACCATTCTCAGCAGGGCCGACCCCTTCACGCGGTCATGTTCCGCAGCACTCGTAAATTTAGCTTCAACTTTCTGGGTGGGCACGGGAGGTGTGACTTCCTTGGCCTGATTCGGCAGCCCGTAGGTGGGATACACCTGCACTCCATTCAACGAATCCGCAGGCCAGTCCAACGCGGGGTTGAAGTAGTGCTGCCAGTAGTCCGGAGTCGACCGCTGCAACGCGGGATCGATCCCCACCGAGAAAATCGCCGCCACTGCCGCGTCGAATCCCTTCACATCGCTGACGCCCGCCAAAACGATCTTCACCTTTTCGTCGTTGAGCGGGTGTCGCTCGAACTGGTGCTGCTCCGGGTTGTAGCGGATCGCCACGCGAACCCCATCCAGCTCAATCTCTCCGGGTCGCCTTTGTGTCGTGAGTACATTCACCCCGGCCAGGGTCCATTCGCCACCCTTGGACGCTTCCTGCACCCGCCCGGAGGCGTCGTATCGGAGCTCATTCGCAATGTAGAAGCCTCTTAGAAACAGCGCTTTACCTATAAGATGCCCGGCTGCGATCGCAATTTCATCTTCCCCAACGTTACTCGTCGCCGCAGGCTGGTTTGCAGTCGCGTTGGTTCCCGCAGATTGTCCAAACGCTTGCCCAAACGCCCCTGCCCCAGTCGCGAACATCCCCGCCAGCAGCAGAAAAGCTCGCCCGCTCGATCTAAACTGCCGAGTATCTGTCATCAAGAACTCCGTCCTGCCGCCATATTTCCTATAGAACCCGTAACTTCCATCGTTGACTCCCACCATACCTTGGGCTATTCTTGAATCTCGCGCAGTCCCGCGTCTGTGCGCTTCTGTGTTTCTTTGCAGGCGCTTCGGTCAGACGGGACACGTGGTGGATCCAAGCGGGGCAGCCTCAGCACGACGGCCGTCCACCAAGCACCCATCTCTCCAGGCCCCACATCAGGCTTTGCGCGAGTTCCAAGCGGTTCCGCTCCTTTGCGTCCGGGAAACAGTTTTCCCGTTCCAACGGTCAATCCGCCCGGCTACAACCGATTCAAGCTTTGCGGGTGGCCTTGATCTGCCATCTGCGCTGGTAGTTGTTTCAGGCAATAGAATTGCAAATCGCTCGACCTCATTCTTCAGATGCACGCCGAACCTTGAAGACGGCAGAACCAAGGAGTACTACAGATGAATAACAGCACCACGATCCCGAGCGGCAAAGACATCAAGCGCAAGTGGTTTGTCGTCGACGCCTCCGGCAAGACCCTGGGCCGCCTCGCCACCACCGCCGCCTCCGTCCTCGCCGGCAAGACAAACCCCCTCTACACTCCTTACATTGATATGGGCGACCACGTCGTCATCATCAACGCCGAGAAGATCGTTCTCACCGGCCTCAAGGCTGACAGCAAGCTCTACCGCCGCTACACCGGCTTCCCCGGTGGTCTCCGCGAAGAGTCCTTCGTCAAGCTCCTTGCCCGCCGTCCCGAGGCCATCGTCGAGCAGGCCGTCAAGGGTATGCTTCCCAAGTCCAAGCTCGGACGCCAGATGGCCACCAAGCTCAAGGTCTACAAGGGCAGCCAGCACCCGCACCTCGCGCAGCAGCCGCAGCCGCTCGAGTTCCACGCCTCCAACGCGCCCAAGGTCAAGGCATAAATCTTTTCAGGGAATTACGGGGCTTTAGCCCCAGAGAAAAAGTTCAAGGAGCACCATGGCAGATCTAGTTCAATTCTACGGAACCGGCCGGCGCAAGTCCTCCATCGCCCGCGTCTTCCTGCGTCCCGGCAGCGGCAAGTTCACCGTCAACAAGAAGGAATGTGACGTTTACTTCGTCACTGCCCAGCAGCGCGCCGCAGCCAAGCGTTCACTCGGCATCGCAGGCATCGAAGAGACCTTCGACGTCATCACCACTGTAAAGGGTGGCGGTGTCATGGGTCAGGCCGACGCTGTCAAGCTCGGTATCGCCCGCGCGCTCATGCTCTTCAACCCCGAGCTCCGCAAGGCGCTCAAGTCCGAAGGACTCGTTACCCGCGACTCGCGTGGTAAGGAGCGTAAGAAGTACGGTCAGAAGGGCGCTCGCGCTCGGTTCCAGTTCTCGAAGCGCTAATCGGAAGGGCACGCCTTCAGGCGTGCCGCAGATGGCCCTAAACAGGATCCGCACGGTTGGCGAACGCAAGTTCGCCAACCGTGCAGCAATAGCAAATTCGCATCACCCTCGGACAGTACCCAATCTGAGGTTAGGAACTAAATCTCCCGTACGCGGGATCAATCCAGGCACCGGCGCCCACACCCGGCTGTCTTCACCAAGGAGCCTCAATGGCAAATATCACTATGAAAGAACTGCTCGAAGCAGGCGTTCACTTCGGGCATCAGACCAAGCGCTGGAACCCCAAGATGAAGGAATACATCTTCGGCGAGCGCAACGGCATTTACATCATCGACCTCCAGAAGACGCTCAAGCTCTTCAAAGAGGCTTCCAAGTTTGTCACCGACCTCACCGCTTCGGGCAAGTACATCCTCTTCGTCGGCACCAAGCGCCAGGCACAGGATGCCATCGCCGAAGAGGCGAACCGCGCCGGTATGCCCTACATCAACAGCCGCTGGCTGGGTGGTCTTCTGACCAACTGGGTTACCGTGCAGAAGTCCGTCAAGCGCCTCACCGAGCTCGACGACATGTCGACCGATGGCCGCTACGAACTGCTCACCAAGAAGGAAGTCATCAAGCTTGAGCGCGAGCGCAAGCACCTGACCACCAACCTCGCCGGTATCAAGAGCATGAAGCGCCTCCCCGACGCCATCTTCGTGGTTGACTCCAACAACGAAGCCATCGCCGTCGCGGAAGCTCGCAAGCTCGGCATCCCGGTCGTCGCCGTCGTCGACACCAACTGCGATCCTACGGTCGTCGATTACGTGATCCCCGGCAACGACGATGCTCTCCGGGCCATCCGCCTCTTCACCACGAAGATCGCTGATTCCGCTGCGGAAGGCGTCCAGATGGTCTCCGAGAAGGCATTCGCTACCGAAGCTGCCGACGTCCAGCAGCTTGAAGTATCCCCTGAGCACGTTGGCGAAGAGGGCGAAGTGGCTGACCCCGCGCTTGCTGAAGTGCAGCAGTCCGCAACCACCGATGCACTCGCTCCCGAGGAAGACGAGACCGTCGACCTCGAAGCGGTTCTCGGCGGCAACATCCGCAAGGCCCCCGCTGCCTCTTCGGAGCCGGAAGCTGAAGCAGAGCCGATCTCCGCACACGCCGGAGCGTAAGCTACAGGCGATCCACAGCGGAAGGGCATGGCTTTAGCCGTGCCGTAACGCGAATCTTTTATCTTGGTGGCGCGGGCTTTAGCTCGCGCCACTCTTTCATCCGCGGTCAAGCTAGACCGCTCCAGCAATCACGCTTACAAGGATCAATATGTCTACCGAAACAGCAGTGAAGATCGACGCCAAGCTCGTCAAGGAACTCCGCGAAAAGTCCGGTGCGCCCATGGGCGACTGCCTCAAGGCCCTCCAGGAAGCGAAGGGCGATCTCGAGGCGGCCTTCGTCGGCCTGCGCAAGCGCGGCATGGCCTCGGCTGCCAAGAAGGCAAGCCGCACCACCAACGAAGGCGCAGTCGGCACCTACATCCACGCTGGCGGAAAGATCGGCGTCCTCGTCGAACTCAACTGCGAGTCGGACTTCGTCGCCCGCACCCCAGAGTTCCAGGAGCTGCTCCGCGACATCGCCATGCACATCGCCGCCACCGATCCCCGCTACGTCCGCAAAGAAGACGTCACCGAGGAAGATCTGGCCCGCGAGAAGGACGTCTACCGCGCCCAGGCCGCAGCCTCCGGCAAGCCGCCCGCGATCATCGAGAAGATGCTCGAAGGCAAGCTTGGCAAGTATTACGAAGAGTTCTGCCTCCTCGAACAACCCTTCATCAAGGAGCAGACCCAGTCCATCGCGCAGATCATCGCAACCAAGGTCGGCAAGCTCGGCGAAAACATCAGCGTCCGCCGCTTCGCTCGCTTCAAGGTAGGCGATCCGAACTGGACCGTAGCCACCACCGCCCAGGTCGCAGCGACCGAAGAGGCCTAAACCCGATCCAGAACCTTCCAGCGATGGAAGGTTCTGTTTTAGACGTGCCAACAAAACAATCTAGATTGGAAAGAGCCTGGGCGAAAGCTCAGGCTTTTTCTGAATGAAAACGGTACTGCCTGAGATCGTCCGTTCCACAGCACTCAGGGCCAAAGGCCCGTCACATACCAGCCCAGGCCGAAGGCTTGGGTCAGATAGACCGCAGAACAGAGGGCTGAAAGCCCGACCCATAATCCCCTGAACAACTTCAGACGCAGGACCCGAACAGCCCTTCACGTCTGTCACGCAATACTTGACAGCATCACCCTCCAGCCAGCCCTCGATCGCGTCACAAATCGCACGCAGGGAGATGGGGCTGGAGGGGAAGTCCAGACTTAAACCGTATCATTGGAAGACTTTACGCAAAATGCCGGGGGGAGGGGGAGTCGTCTTCTCTTCCCCGCAAAGCGAATTCCGGCCCAGGCAAAGCTCATGCGATACTTAAACCTGACATGTACAAAAGAATCCTCCTCAAAATCTCCGGGGAAGCGCTCGCCGCTGGCCGCGGCTTCGGCATCGACGCCATCTTCATCCACAAAATTGCAGCAGAAATCGCCGCCGTCCACGCTTTAGGCGTTGAGATCGGCATCGTCGTTGGGGGAGGAAACTTCTTCCGTGGCGTCGCCCAGCAGGCCATCGACATGGATCGCGTCGCCGCCGACCACATGGGCATGCTCTCCACCGTCATTAACTCCATTGCTTTGCAGGACGCCATTGAGAAGCTCGGTCTCTTCTGCCGCGTCATGTCTGCCATCGAGATGCACCAGGTCGCCGAGCCTTACATCCGCCGGCGCGCCATGCGCCACCTGGAAAAGGGTCGCATCGTTATCTTCGCCGCAGGTACCGGCAACCCCTACTTCTCTACCGATACCGCTGCCAGTTTGCGGGCGATGGAGATCAAGGCCGACATTCTCCTGAAGGCCACCTCCGTCGACGGTATTTACACGGCCGACCCCAAGACCGACCCGACCGCCACCAAACTCCCGACCGTAACTTACTCCGACATTCAGCGCCTGAACCTCCGCGTGATGGACCAGACTGCCGTCTCCCTGTGTAAAGACAACAACATGCCCATGATGGTCTTCTCCATGCGGGAAGAGGGCAACATCGTTCGCGTCGTCAGTGGAGAGAAACTGGGTTCTCTGGTAACCGCGTAGTCAGCGGTAAACGCTTGATGGAGCGGTGGTTATGCCTCGAATGCTACCGCTCCTGACATCCTCGCAGAGATAAACTGTCTCTCCGGCCATCTCCGGCACATCAAATGAGTGGGAGTTGGGTTAGACACAACAGCAGCCCTCCCGCATCGAATGAGCGCGGCAGTACCGCAACACAGCAGAACCCCCCACTCTGGCCCGTTTGGACGACTCAATGACCGCAGGGACTCTCGCACCGGAAACGGAATCGATCCAGGCCGCGCCCCCCATCCAGTCCGCTCCCGTTATCACCCGCAAGCCCCAGTTGCCGGCTCTCACCGGCATCCGGACCTTGCTGGCTATCTTCATCATTCTGTTCCACTTCACTCCGCCCCATCTGGGGCTGCTGTATCCGGTGATCGACAGCGCCTACGTGTTCGTCGGCTTCTTCTTCCTGCTCTCCGGCTTCGTCCTCACCTACAACTACTCGGATCGCGCCCTCACACTCAGCAAGCGGGATTTCTGGCTGGCTCGCTTCTCGCGGCTCTACCCGATTTACATGCTCGTGCTGCTGATCTCCGCCCACATGCTCTACGACGAGTGGCTCGTCCGCTCACACGCCGAGTTCTGGCGCGGCGTTCTCCTCACCCCGTTCCTCCTCCAGGGTTGGAGCCCCAACCTCGCCACCTTCGGCAACACCGTCGCCTGGACCCTCTCTTGCGAGGTCATGTTCTACTTTGCTTTCCCGTTCCTGCTCTACGCCTGGGCCAAGCGGATGCATTGGCTCAACACCCGTGGGAGATTGATCGCGCTGTTCTTCGCTTTGTGGGCTATCGGCATCCTCCCGCATATCCTTTACACCTTCCTCAACCCGGACCACCTCGCTGCCCCGGCAGACCGCTACACCTCGACCTACCTCCTCCGCTTCCTCAAGTACACCCCTCCGCCTTACGTGTGCACCTTTCTAGCGGGAGTTACGCTCGCCAAGCTCCACCCGCTCCTGCCTTTCACCCCCCGCCAACGCCTGGCCGTGGCGGCCGTGGCTCTGGCGTTGCTGGGCTTCTTCTTCTACACGGGAGCCGTAAAGCACGTTCCGTACATCTTCATGCACGGCGGCCTGCTGGTGCCCCTCTTCGGCCTGCTGACCCTTGGCCTGGCTGGACCGAATCCGATCTCCACCCTGTTCTCCGTGCGGCCGCTGGTTCTTCTGGGCGAAGCGACCTTTGCGCTGTACCTGTTGCATTTCAATGTCTTCATGTTGATTCACAATAATCACCTCCCAGAGCGTCTCCACCTCACCGAGTACGATCCCTGGCTGTCGTATGCGGCTCTCTTGCTGCTGGCATACGTGGCCTATCGCTTTGTCGAAGACCCGGCCCGTAAAGCGATCCTCCGTCGCTTCTCCCGCAAGCCCAAACCATCCCCCTCGTCGCTCTAGGCAGTATCGACATATCCGGCGTTACATCTTTGCCGGGGTGGTTGAATTTGGCGGATATTTGGAAGGGCACACCTTCAGGTGTGCCAAACGCGACTTATTTTGATTCGTTTCTTTTGTCGGTTTGCCTATGGCAAACCGACAAAAGAAACAAAGGATAGAGGGGGGACTTCTTTCGGCACACCTGAAGGTGTGCCCTTCCAAAATCAGGCGTTTTCTCCCGAGTTGGGACTGAACTTTTTATGGACGGTCCAGCGTTCCATAGCAGGGAAGGGGATGCCTACCGCGGCTCCTGCAAGCGTTCGGGGCCCATGCGAGACGCACTCCAAGCTAGAGCGGTTTTCCTGTGGGTGTCTAGCGGTGGCGTTTCATTTATGTCCGTTTCCTCCAATGAAAACGGTACTGCTTGAGATCTTCCGCTCCACAGCAACAGGAAAACTGCTCTAATCTCTGGGTCTTGCAGGCAGCAGAAAGCCCCGCCATTTGGCGGGGCTTTGATGTTCCGTTGCAGCTTTGTTTAGGGCTGTACGATCTGCGTTGCGTGCTGTCCGTTCGGGGCTGCTACGACGCATGTCGGAAGGCCGCTCGCAATAAACGGCGAGTTCTGAATGGTCGTCAGTCCGCCGTTGTGCGGATCGAGCCGAAGCCCGGAGATCGAACCGTCCTGCGTATTTGCGACATACAGGTTGATACCCAGTGCGGGATCGATCGTCATGCAGGTTGGGCCCGTCTTCACCGCGACAGAAGCGGATCCAACCGAACCGGTCGGGGAGCCGGTGGCCTGATCGATCGCATAGGCGCTCACCGTGCCAGCGTTGAAGTTCGAGACATAGAGATACTTGCCACGAGGATCAATCGTCATGCCAGCAGGGAACAGCCCGGTTGCAAACGGCCCATTGACCATCGATACCAGGGCACCGCTGGACTGTACGACCTTGCCATACATCTGGTTGGTCGCCTGATCGGTCACGTAGACAAACCGTGCCCGGGGGTCGATGGCAATCGCGCTGGGAGTCGTGCCAGCAGGATAGCCAGTCGCCACGGTCTTGCCCGCGACCGTCGTGATGACGGTGCCCGGTGCGGCTGTCAGCGCGCCGGTCGTAGTGTTCTCAGTGAAGCCCAGGACCGCGGCGTTCGGAGAGACTTCCTGGTCGAGGACATAAACGTAGGAGTTGAAGTTGCTGGCCACCACGCCAACCGGATTGTTGCCCACGTTCAGGTTGGTGGGGGTTCCCAGCGAATTGTCCGCATTGATGGGAAAGATGCTGACTCCACCCGGACCGGGCGTCGTTGCGGAGTAGCCCGTCTGATAGGTGTAGGTCACATACAGAAACTTGCCGCCCTCATCGACTGCTGCAGCGGTCGGGAAAGTGCCGGTCGTCTTGTAAGTATTCTTCGAAGCGACGGAGCCGTCGATCGGAGTAATGGCAAACTCCTGAATCGTCGAGTCGTCATGGTTCACAACATAGAGGAACAGGCCGTTCGGAGAGGTCACTGCGCTTACAGGATTGATTCCCGTTGCCTGCGTTGTGCCAACCTTGACCAGCGAGCCCGACTGATAGTCCACCGCATAGGCGTTGATTGCACCAGCAGCACCCTTGTTCGTGGCGGTCACATAGAGATAGGCCACCGTGTAGTCGCGTGCACAGGCCGTCAGGCCCAGCATCGTCGCCAAAGTCATCATCGAGGCTATCGTTCCGCGGCTCAATTTCTTCAAAGTCATCTGCTTCCTTCATCCCGGCCGGATTGTACCGACCGACTAAAAATAATCTTAAACCCAGCGAACGCCTGATGGCTGCGGCTTGCGGGCGCACCGATCAACAATCAACGACCAAAATCAACGCAACGACGGGACGCTCACAAGGCAGGTCGGCAAGCCGCTTCCACCGAATGGCGTTCCCTGGATCTGCTTCAGGCTGCCGTCTGTCGCGTCCAACTGTTCGCCCGTCACCGTGTTGCTGAGGTTATTCGAGGCGTAGAGGTAAACCGCGTGGGTCGGGCTTGCGCTGGTGGGAATACCGATGGTCGTGACGCAGTTCGTTCCCGTTCCTGACTGGACGCTCGTCGCAACCGTCGACTGAACCGGCTCTCCATTTGCCCCGAAGGTGTAGCCGCCGATGCTTCCGTCGGCAACGTTCGCGAGGTACAGATACTTGCCGCTGGCCTCAATGGTCATCCCCGCGGGAGTGCCGCCGGTAGCTGCCACAGCCAACTGGGTCGGTACGCCGTTTGCGCCGATGGTGTAGCCGACGATGCGGTTGTTGGCCTGATCCGTCACGTAAAGATGTTTGAGCGTCGCATCCTCAATGATTCCGCCCGGGGTCGTGCTGACCACATAGCCCAAGGAAGGGACATTGTCGGCATTGATCGTAACGCCGGGCAGCGGGGTCAGCTGGCCGGTCGTCGCGTTCACCGAGAAGCCGAGCAGGTTTTGCGTAGTCGCCGTGTCTTGCGAGATGACGTACGCAAACTGGCTGTTTGCCACGATGCCGGTCGGATTACGACCGACGTTGGCGGTCAAAGGTGTCCCGAGCGAGTTGTCAGCGGCAATGGGGAAGATCGATACACCGCCCGGGCCGGGTAGAGCCGTCGTGTAGCCCATCTGATAGGTGAAGACGACGTAGAGAAATTTGCCGGAAGGGTCGATCGCAGCGGAGAGTGGAAAGCTGCCCGTCGTGTTGTACGTCTTCTGGGCGTAGAGCTTGCCGTCGGTTCCAATTGCGAACCAGACAATCGACGAATCATCGCGATTGACGACATAAATGTGTTTGCTGTTGGGGGCCGCTACGATGGCTACCGGATTCTTACCGCCCGAGGGGGCAGGAGAATCTTCCAGCGGAACCAGCACGCCGGATTGGTAGTCCACCTTGTAGCCATTCACCAAACCAGGATTCGCCTGCGATGCCGTCATATAGACGTAGCCAGCCGTGTATGTCCGGCTGCAAGCCGTCAGACCTAGTCCCATCGCGATCGATACACTTGCGGAAATCGCTCCGCGGCCAAACCTGGTAAAAACCATGTACTTCATTGCTCCAGGGCCATTCAATTCCGCCCGTTCTATCTATTCGAACACCTGAAAAGAGACAATACCGGAGCAGGCAGGCATCCGGATCGAACCGAAAACCTGCCTGCCTTCCAGCGAAACGACTTCGCTCTAGGTCGTATTTCCGCTAATCGCAAGACATGTCGCACGACCCGTTGCCGTGAACGTGGAGCCTCGTCTCAGATCAGACAACTGACCCGTATTCTGGTTGATGATCTTGCCCGTGACCGTACCGTCCGTGTTGTTGGAGATATAGACGTACTGGTTGGTCGGATCTTCGCCCATGCACACCGGTCCGGAGCCAACCGGGTAAGGATTGTTCGAGTCCGGAATCTGCTGGAGCTTACCGTTGGTCTGATCGATCGTGTAGGCAGAGATGGTGCTGTTCGGATTCTGCGTGTTCGTCGAAGACTGGTTCAGCACATACAGGTAGCGACCGCGATTATCCGTAAAGGAGTAGGCCGGATTCTGTGTGAGCGGAAGGTTCGGTACAGAGCCACCGGTCAGGGTGTTCAGTGCGCAGTTCGTTCCGACCGTGTACGGCAGAATGAAGCCGCCGGGGCTGTCTGTCGTACCACCCGCATCCGTGAGGTACACATAGCTGGCGCTCGCATTGATCGAGGTGAGCTTGGTGGCCTGCGTCGTGATACCGCCGGCAGCGTTGTTGGTCAGGGTCAACTGGCCGGTGCCGCTGTTCGTGGTGTACGGGAAGATGGTGTTGTTCCCGGCATCCAGCGTAAACAGGCAGGAGCCCGAGGTACGCATCATGGTCGGGTTCGGGCCAACGGGGAAGTACGTCAGCTGCGTTCCGCTCGCGTTCTTGACCGCGTTGTTCGGTACCAGCGACAAGCGACCCGTGTCCGAGGCAATCGAGAAGACGGTGATGTCTCCGTTGACGCCGTCCGGTGAAAGCTGGTCGAGCACATAGAGGAAGCCGCCGGTGCTGTCGATCGTGGCCCAGACTGGTGTCGTTCCCTGGCTCGTGAACGATGCCTGGTAGGTAAGGATACCGTCGCCGCCGACACTGAACTCCGTAACGGAGCCAGCCGCTTTGCCGGCGCCCTGGTTGACGACGTAGATATATCGGCCGCCCGGACGCACTACGATCGAGACGGGGTTCGTCCCGCTCGCCGCGAACGGTGAGCCGACGATGTTCGTCAGATTGCCTGTGTAGTTGTCAATTTTGAAGCCGGAAATCTGGTTGAACTGCGTTCCCAGAACCCACATGAACGCAACCGTGCCGCCACCACACGCCGTCATGCCCAGACCCATCGCTACAGATACTACGAAGGCCATCGAAATACGGCCAATCCTGCTCAACTTCATGCGTTTCCTTAATCCTCGCCAGCGGTCGTCACCAATCGCCTTCATTTGCGAGCAATTCTGTGGGGTTACGAATCCTGTCGTTATTGTAGAAGCTGCGGCGACTTTGTGCCACTTTGGAGGTCGCCGTCCTTCAACCTTCTTCGTCACCTGCCGGGGATTACCCGCTTCGGGCAAACGCAGAAGAGCCCAGAGCGAAGCCCCGGACCCTTCCTGTTTTCGTTTCTGTTCGATACGCCTACCACACACGGCAACTGTTCGCTGGCATCATCGGCTGGCCTACCTTGCAGCCGAATGCTTTTCCAAACTCGTCGAAGTTCTGCACCGAGCCGTTGACGCGCCACTGACCGCTGGAGTGCGGATCGGTCTTGGCCCGTATCCGCGCCGTCTGCTCACGCGTGTTCTCGCACCACACCTGGCCGAAGCCGATGAAGTAGCGCTGCGCGGGAGTGTAGCCATCGATCTTCGAGTCGAGCGCGGTACCCTCCTTTGCCAACACGTTCAGCAGAGCGGCGTACGCTACATGCAGTCCGCCGTTGTCGGCCGTATTTTCGCCCAGCGTCAGCTTGCCGTTCAGGTTCTGGCCCGGTGCGACCTCGAAGCCGCTGTACTCCTTCACCTCGCAGTCGGTTCGCTTGTCGAACTCCTTGCGGTCCTCCGGAGTCCACCACATTCGCACGTTGCCGGAGGCATCGTACTGGCTGCCCTGGTCGTCGAAACCATGCGTCATCTCGTGCCCGATCACAACACCGATCCCGCCGAAATTGACTGATGGATCCATCTTGAGGTCGTAGAAAGGAGGCTGCAGAATTCCGGCAGGGAAGTTGATGTCGTTCTGCGAAGGGTTGTAGTAAGCATTCACGGTGGGCGGAGTCATGGACCACTCCTTCTCGTTGACCGGCTTACCGATCTTGTCCAGGCTGCGGCGATCGTTGAAGGCCGCCACGCGCTGGACGTTGCCCACATAGTCGTCGCGGTGGACGACGACGGTGGAGTAGTCGCGCCACTTCTCCGGGTAGCCCACCTTGTCGCGGAAGGCATCCAGTTTCTTCTTCGCCTCCACCTTGGTTGCGTCGCTCATCCAGTCCAGATGCTTGATGTCTTCATCCAGCGAGACCTCGAGCGCCTTGACCAGTTTCTCCATGTTGTCCTTGGCTTGCGGAGGAAAGTTTTTTGCTACCCAGTCCTGCCCGACCGCCTCGCCCAGTGCGCGGTCGGTGCCTGCAGTGCATAGCTTCCAGCGCGGCGTCTGCTCCTTCTGACCGGCCATGGTGGCGGAGAAGAAATCGTAGTTCTCCTTCACGAACGGCTCGCTCAAGTCGGTTGCGAAACGATGCACCGTATGCCAGCGGAGGTAGCTCTTCAGGGCACCCAGATCCGTGGAAGCGATCTCTGCGTCCATAGCTTTAAAGAAGCCTGGCGTCACCACATTCAGCGTCTTCAGGCCGCTCTCCTTCTTGCCGGCGAAATAGACCTTCCAATCGAAGTTCGGCGTGATCGCCTGCAACTCCGCAATGGTCATGATGTGGTACACATTGGCTGGTGTCCGCCGGTCGACCCGTGGCATCGAACCTTCCGCCAGTGCGGTCTCCACTGCCATGACGCTCTTTGCTTCGGTCGCCGCTGTCTCCGGCGTATCGCCCAGCAGTACGAACATCTTCGTGACGTGGTCTACATATTGCGCGCGTAGCGTCTTCGAGCGCTCGTCCTGATTCAGATAGTAGTCACGATCCGGCAGGCTAAGGCCGGCCTGGTCCACGACACCGATCTGCTGGGTCGAGTCTTTTTGATCCTGACTCGATCCGAAGCCGAGAAAGAACGGCGTCGAATACTTGTCGTCCATGGAGACGACGAGCGCGGAGAGCGTCTTCTTGTCATTCCAACCGGCGATGGTCTTCAACGCGGGCTCTATGGGTTTCACGCCGAGTGTGTCGGCCAGGTCTGTATTCATGCAGGCTGCGAAATAGTCGCCGTACTTCTTCTGCAGCGGCCCCTTGGGTGCGTCCGCCGCCGCCTTCAAATCTCCGTACAGCAGATAATTGTTCCTCTCCAGCAGTTCGTTGAACCTCCCCCACCGCACCTGGTCCGCTGGAATCGGATTGTTCTTCTTCCAGTTGCCGCAGGCGTAGGCGTAGAAATCCGTGCAGGGATCGGCCGTCTTGTCGATCGCGGAGAGATCGAAGCTTACCGGCCTCTTCGGTTCTGAGGTGGGTACGCTCGCAGGCGCATCGGCGACGAAAGACTGGCCCAAAGCAAGACTGCTGGAGACTACGAGAAAGGAAGCGAATGACTTCAAAAGCATAGAGGTCCTCTGTAGGGTTGGTGCTGAACAAACGGAATCCCGGAATTGATCCCGCAACGATTCTAAATTCTGTGCAAGGTATTTCGAGACAATAAAAGGCCGAACCCAGGGGCTCGGCCTTGATCGCGCTCGATGCTGTAAAGATTCCTTAGAAGATCTTCAAATGAATAGTCAGATACTTCTTCGGGTCCTTGCGAATCGTCGTGACGAGAGTCGTGCTTTCGCTCAGCAGCTTGTTCAGATTCGTATACGCTTCCTCGTCCTGCGCCAGCTTGCCAAGGGTCCCTTTACCCGCGTTGACTCCTGCGACGAGCCCGTTCACCTGGGTCAGCGTATCGCTCAGATCCTGCCGAAACTTCGGATCCTTCAGCATCAGGCCTAAACCACCCTTGCCGGCATCCGCATCCGCCAGGATGGAATTCGCATGGGTCAGGGTTGAATTCAGATTCTTGTACATCGAATCGTCCTTCAACAACATGCCCGCTGTTCCCTGGCCTTTTTGAAGGGCGGTCGCGATGCTATCCAGCTTGCCCGCTGCATCGTTCAAGCGGTTATACATCGTGTCGTCGGTCATCAACTTGCCGATCGAGCCCCGTCCTGCATTCAGGCCCTTCTCGAGCGTCAACAGCTCATTCACTGTGTCATTGGCCTTGTTGTAGAGATCGGGATTGTTGATCAGCATTCCGATCGAGCCCTTGCCGCTCTGCAGGTTATCCACGATCACGTTCATCTTGGCCAGAATCACGTTCAGGCTTTCGATCGTTCCCTGGCTTGCCTTCACGACATCCGTCAGACTCGGAGTCTCCAGCGTCTTCAGCTCGTCGCCATCCTGCAAAGGCGGGCCACTGGCAAACTGACTGTTCACATCCACCACTGTGTCACCCAAGACGCCGACTGTGGTGAGAGCTGCTTTGGAATCCTTCTTCAGGCTTGTCTGAAACTTTTCGTTCAACTTCATGACCACTTTGACCGGGGTCAGCCTTCTGGCTTTGTCTGTCACGATCGTAACGGTCTTTACCGTACCGATCGTCACACCCTGTAGATTGACCGCCGCGCCTTCCTTCAGGCCGGCCGAGTTCTCGAAGTATGTCGAAACCGTCAGCTTGTGCGAGAGAATTCCAAGCCCGGACGCGCTCGTCATCAAAAACAGGAGCGTCGTCAGAATCACGGCCGAAACCAGCACGATCACCCCAACCTTAAGCTGCGACCAACGCACCTCCTGCTGACTCGGCATATCTCTCCTCTAGACCCTGTTCTGCTCTTCCTGGAACCGCGCTCCGCACAGATAGCAAAAGAATAACCTATCGGTCTTCTTATATCTTCCATGGTTCAGGCACACGGGTTGCGAAGTTTGAGTAGAACTTCCAGTCACAAAGTCTTTAGCTTCAATGGATGCCAAAACCCCATCCAAGGTTTCAATCTCTGCAATCTAACTCTCCACTACAACCACCGCCATTGCCACAGTGCGGCTATGTGTCAGGCTCAACTCGGTCCGAACGATGCCCATTTCGGCTGCCCGCTCGGCTGCCCTTCCGCTCCAGTGCAGCGTCGGTCGCTCTCCCGGCTCGCGTCTGACCTCGATCTCTTTCCAACTGATCCCGCGACTGATTCCGGTTCCCAAAGCTTTCGCCCCAGCCTCTTTTGCAGCGAAACGGGCCGCGAAGCTCTCCGCCGATCCCTTCTTCCGCATGCAGTACGCGACCTCTCCCGGAGTGAACACGCGCTCCAGAAAACGATCCCCGTATCGCTCGACACTGCTCTTAATTCGGTCAATCTCGATCAAATCTGTTCCGATGCCGACAACCATTAAGGCCTCCTGTTCCATCGTATCTATAGAGCAGTAACCGCAGACCACGTCTTTCGGTCACGTGACCCCCGTTCTGCATCATGCATCATGCTGCGCCCTCCTCGCTCCGATGAACGCATGAGCATCCACTCCACAGACCTCGCAGGAACTCCAACAATGCGTTCGATTGATCTCCAGACCTTCAGCTACGAAGATCGCACGTCCGTTCTCGCGGAACTCACAAATTCCTTTGCCGAGTGCGGAGGCTGGGTTCTGGACCGCAGAACGCTGTCCCCGAATCTCACACAGTTCCATATTGAGTTGCAGCTTCGCGCCGTTCTGGACCTCTACGCGGCCCTCATCTCGGCTGGTGTCGAACTGACCCGCGCCGCGCACCTTGGCCTCACCGACCTGTGTACCTGCAGGAAGCACGTCTCAACCATCGACCTCGGGCAAGTGGTTTCCCTCCGCATCGAAATTAACTTTCTCGAAGACGTGACCCTCCACTCCCTCCTTTCCACCCTTTGCCCTCCCGCTTGAAAGAAGTTGCCCTCCGGCTGAGGGAAACAGGAGGTTTGTCCGTCAACTTCACCCTAACGCCCGAGGGGAACCACGGTCTTCCGGTGCCACAGACTATCCGAATCGCCAATCACGAGTGCTCCCGGCTGCCACCGCCCATGGGTGAAGACCAGCTCAAGCCCGGTAGCGTCCCCGGCCACATGAAACATCGGCTGGCTCAACATCACGCCGGATGCCTCGACCTGCCCTGTCAGCCGATTCCCGCTGACGCCTCTGGACTCTTCCCACCGCCGGCCCTGCGAGTCCACCAGGTAGGCCTGCATTCGGCCTTCGCTCTGGGCCTTCCCCGCCGCGGTATTTCTGACCCGCACCGATACCCGCACCAGCCGGCTCCCGTTTCCTGTCTGATTCTTCCCTAGAAACTGCGGCAGCTCGTCGACTCCCACGACCGTAAAGCACATCTCCGCAAAGCACTGCTCCTGCCCGATTGCGACCACGCGCCGCGGCTGGACGATCGAAACCCCGATCACCATAGTCAAGTAAATGACCCAGGTCGCCAGCAGCCACTTGATTCCCTGTGCGGCCTTGCGCCGTTCTCCGCGAAACATCGATAACAACGTCCCTACGATACCCAGCGCCGTCCAGCCCGACACGGCCAAAAGCAAAAACTGCCACCGATTCATCCTGATCTCCTGCAATCCTGCCTGAAGCGTGTTCGTCCCAGGTCAGCCTGGCACTCTTCTCGAGTCCGTAGTTGCTCTTCTCAAGATAGACTTAACCCAGACCATGCCACCGATCATCATCGCCCAGAACCTCGGCAAGACCTACCGCGCAGGAAAAGTAGAAGTTCCAGCCCTCCGCAACGTCAGCTTCTCGGTTGAGCCCGGCGAGTTCGTCGCCATCGTAGGTCCCTCCGGCTCCGGCAAGTCGACCCTCTTCCACATCCTCGGCGGCCTCACTCCAGCCAGCTCTGGCTCCGTGACCATCGAAGGCACGGATTTCTCCAAACTCTCCGACGGGGAACGCACCAGGATGCGTCGTGCACGGATCGGCTTCGTCTTCCAGCGCTTCAACCTGCTGCCCACACTCACCGCGATGGGTAATATCGAGATCGCGCACGACATCGCCAACCTTGGTGCCAACCCCAAGCGTCCCCTCGACAGACAGCTCCTCGATCACCTCACCGCGCTGCTCGGCATCGACGGCCGCCTGGACCACCGCCCCAACGAGCTTTCAGGCGGAGAACAGCAGCGCGTCGCCATCGCCCGCGCTCTGATCACGCGCCCCTCCATCGTCCTGGCCGACGAGCCCACCGGCAACCTGGATACCAAGAACTCCGACGCCGTCCTGCACATGCTCCGCATCTCCAGTCGCGAGCTCAACCAGACGGTGCTGATGATTACGCACAATCCCGAAGCGGCACAGATCGCCGACCGCATTCTTTCCATGCGCGACGGTGAGATCGTCAACATCGAAACGGTGAAGCGTTAGGGCGTATCGCCATATAGCCCTTGGAAGGGCACACCTTCAGGTGTGCCAAACGCGACTTATTTTTGATCTGTTTCTTTTGTCGGTTTGCCATAGGCAAACCGACAAAAGAAACAAAGGATAGAAGAGACACTTCTTTCGGCACGGCTGAAGCCGTGCCCTTCCGAATATCCTCTGAATTCAATCGAACCTGCGAAGATGTACCGCCGGTATATGTCGATACTGCCTGAGAAACATGCCAATCTTGTGCAAAATGGCCGCCGGGTACCGGCGGCCACTTTATGCTACTTAGCAATCGAAATTTAACGGCCGCGATTGCCACCACCGCCGCCACGCGATCCGCCTTGAGCTCCGGCGCGGTGCTCCCCGCCAGGTTCATGGCCGGCATTGCCTACGTGACCTTGGCCGTCACGAGCTTCGTTGCCCTGGAAGTGATTAAACGGACGATCTCCGCGTCCAGGCATCGGGCCGGAGTAACCATGATGAGGGTCGAAGCGATTGTCGACATGGCCATAGAAGCCGCGGGGGCCGTGAAACCAGGGCCCGGCACCGATGAACAAGCCGCCGGTAAACCAATCCGGCCCATAGTAGCCATAGGGAGCGCAATCGTAGGGGGAGTAGTCGAAGTACCCGTAAGGGCACCCAGGAGCCGGGCCAATACCGATGACAACCTGGGCAGGCGCTGCTGACGTAGCTGTGAGAAGCACAGCACTGAATGCGGACAGTGTAAGAATTTTCCAGTGGGACATAATTAACTCCTCCTAACTGATAAACCTGAAATAGCAGACGAGTTGTGTGCAGGTGAATCATTTCTCCTCGCACGTAGCATCTCGCGTCGTTTCAAGGCTCTCTCCTCGCCTGGCGCATCTTTTTCTTCGCGAATTTGCAGCACGAGAGTGGTTGGACGGAGGGAGTTCACCTCTCAAGACGCCCTGACACGGCAGAGCCTCTGCTACCATCCACACCATGCAGGAGCTTCCCGACCCAGGGCAAGAACAAGAAGAGGCAGAGTTCCGCGACCTGGTCACTCTGCGTCGCTATCGCGATCTCTCCGAGGCCATCATCGCCCGCGGGGTCATCGAGTCCGCCGGGATCTTCTGCTTCCTCAAGGATGAAAACCTCGCCCGGCTCGACTGGCAGATGTCCAACATGATCGGCGGTATCCGCCTGCAGGTTGGCTCAGCCGATGTAGAAGCCGCCGAAGCAATCCTGGCCCAACCCATCCCAGACAGCATTGATTTCGATCTGGAGTTCGAAGCTCAGCCTGACTTTCAGCAGCCCCATTGTCCTCGTTGCAACTCCACCGACATCTCGTACGAACGCAGCAGCCGGAAGGGAGCGCTGGCCTTCCTCTACCTCTTCTCTCTGCCTGTCCTGCGCGGTGGACCGTCGTGGACCTGCAACCATTGCGACCTGCATTGGGTGGACGATGACGACAGCGACTCGACGCCGAACGAGTCATAGAGATAGTGCGTCATCTAAAAGTCCACTGTGAACGTAGTCTGAACGAATACCGGCTCGCCGTTTAGCAGATAGGGCTTGAACGTCCATTTTTTGAAGGCGTCCAGACAATAGCGACGCCGTTTCTCCGGGCCGGAGAGGGCCTTCAGTTTCACTACCTTTCCATCCCGGTCGATCGTAGCCGAAGCTACGACTCCCCCTGATTCACCCGCGAAATCTTCGGGAGGAATAATAGGGTTCACGCTGTGCAACCTACGTTGCAACATGAGCCCACTCGACACTCGCACCGGATTATCTTCACTTCCAAGCGGAGCGCTGTTTGTCTTTTCTGCCTGGGATGCAGACGTTTGCGCAGCAGAATCCTGCGGCTGTCCATCCATCGCCGCAAGCCCATTGATGGATAACACGCTTATTAGCATTAGTTCAACGATTCGCATCGTCCTCCCGAGCCTACGGCACAGCATAAAACATCACCGTAGACGTAGTCGCGACCACTACCGGTTGGCCATTCAACAGATACGGTTTATAGGTCCAACGCCGGACCGCCTCCAGTGCGGGGTCCCTGAGCGGCCCGGGACCGGAGATAGCCGTCGCCTTGGTCACTTTGCCCTCTTTGTCGACGCGGATGGCCACGACCACTCGCCCGCTCAGGTGCATTCGTCTTGCCACCAACTGGTCCGGATCCGGTTGCGAAATGATCTGTGCTGCCATCACCGCCGCCGAGACCCTGACTCCGCCATCCTCATTCGACGTCGCCGATCCATTCCCATCCCGGATCAGTACCGAGCCGTTGCCGCCGTCCTGTGCATTCGCAGGAAGGCACAGGACGGCAAGTGTCATCGCAAATAAAGTCTGTTGCAGTGCCTGCCTGATCATCCTGTACCTCTTTCACAACACTACTCGCTCAGCGTGAAGTTCACCGTGATGCTCGTATCCACGGCGACCGCCTTGCCATTCAGCAGGTAGGGGCGGTACCGCCAGCTCTGCACCGCGGCAATTGCCGCTGGAATGAAGATCGGATCGACCGGCTCGATCACGGTCAGGCCCTTTACCGTGCCGTCCTCGGCCACGATCGCGCGGAACACGACATTCCCGTTGAGGTGCCGTTTCTGTGCCTCAGCCGGATAAGCCAGGTTCACCGGCCTCCGTTGCAGCATGGAGCTCATCACCCCCGGAGCCACGGAAAACAGATGCCTCCCCCGAGCGGCCTCCTCCGCCGAGGGCATTGGTCGGGCGACAGGATGCTGCTCCGGCTTGCTGAGGTCCACCATCACCATCCAAGGCTGTCCCGGGATCGGAGCGACCGCCGTCAGCGGGGCTTGCACCTGCCGCCGGCATCCCACGCATAACCCCATCGCTAATACTGCAAACGCGCGTCTCATCCCGACCATCATCGCATCCAGAACCCACCAATGAGAAAAGGCGGTTGCCGCCGGCAGACTCGCCGGCGGCAACCGCCTTCTTTTCCGCTTCCCCTGCCTTTATTCAGCAGACTTCGTATTGTTGGTACGATCGTCATCCGGCAGCATGTGGTCGGGATCGACCAGCACGGAGGCAACAGGCTTGCCGCCCGGCGCCGTCCACATCCACGTCGTCTTCGCGAGCCACGCCTCAACAGGAATCTTCACCCGCGTCGCCGTTCCGTCCTTCAGCTTGATCTCTACCGTCGTCGGCAGCACGAGCTGGCCCTTGTTGACGACCGTCACCGTGGCGTTGTCGATCTTGTCCACGGCCACGTCGTACTTCCAGTTATTCATGTACCAGCCGCGCCAGAAGTAGCTCAGGTCCTCGCCGCCTTCACTCTGCATGGCGCGGAAGAAGTCCGAAGGGGCGGGATGTTTGTATGCCCAGTCCTTCACATACTTGCGGAAGGCCCAGTCGAATCGCTCCGGCCCGAGAATCTGCTCGCGCAACAGCACCATGCCGTACGCGCCCTTGAAGTAGCTCACCGGATGGCCGAGTTGGCCGGGATACGCGTCCGCGGCCATCATCATCACCGGAGCCGCAGGATTATCCATCAACTTCAGAATCGTATCCGGCGGCTCACCGCCGGCCGAGTACTCGCTGTCGCGCTTGGGCCCGTACTTGCCGCCCGCATACGCCGCCGACTCGTCGATATCGATGAAGGTATTGAAGCCCTCATCCATAAACGCATTGCGCCGCTCGTTCGATCCCACGATCATCGGGAACCAGTCGTGCCCGATCTCGTGCGCCGTCACCCAGAACAGGAACGATCCCTTGTCTTTGATGCCGTCGAACACCATGCCCGGATACTCCATCCCGGTCGAGAACCCGGCCACACTGACCGCCGTCGGCCACTGGTAAGGGAACCACTGCTTCGAGAAGTGCTCCACCGAGTCCTTTACATACTCGGTCGACTTGTCCCACGCATCCGCGCCGACGCTCTCCGGAGGATAGACGCTCATCGCCAGCGACTTCTTGCCATCGGGCAGATTGATCTTCGCCGCATCCCAAACGAAGACCGGTGAAGCTGTCCAGGCCATGTCGCGCGTGTGATCCATGTGGTAATGCCAGGTCTTGGTGCCGGTCGGCTTCGGCTGGGTCAAAGCCTCAGCGACCTCTGTGGGCGTCCGGATAAACACCGTGGCGTCGCTGTTCTTCGCCTGCTCCATGCGTGTGAGCTGTGTCGCCGTCAGTACATCCTTCGGATTCACCAGCTCGCCACCACCAATGACGACCATGTCGGAAGGAGCGGTGATGTAGGTGTCGAAGTGGCCGTACTCCAGGTAAAACTCCGCGCCGATATAAGGCAGCGTGTCCCAGCCGCGCAGGTCGTCATAGACGCACATGCGCGGATACCACTGTGCCAGGTCGTAGATCTCGCCCTTCTCGCTCATGCCCCACGAAGTCCGCCCGCCCCAGACACCGGGGATCGCGTAGTGGTACTTGATGTGCAGCTTCAACTGGCCCTTGGGAGCCAGAGGTGCAGGCAACCGAACTTGCATGCGCGTATCGCTCACGACATACTCAGCCTTGACCGGCTTCGCGCCCTTACCCAATTCAACCTCGACCGACTCCAGAATGTAGCCGTTGGTGGAAGGAGCCTCGGCGTTCGGATCGCCGCCACGCCGTCCGCGTGCAGCGCTGCCCATGTTCCGAGCGCGCGAGTCCTTGCGGTAGATATTCTGCTCCATCAGCACCCAGAGGCTTGGCAGCACATCCGGACTGTTGTTCGTGTAGGTGATGGTCTCGCTGGTGGTCAGGGTCTTGGCGGTGGCGTCCAGCGCCGTGTGCAACTCGTAGCTCGCCTCGTTCTGCCAGTACATCGGCCCGGGAGCTCCGTTGCTCGACCGGTACGAGTTCACCGGTTCGGGAAGCGTAAGCGGAGCAAACGTCTCCCGCGGATCAAACGTGGCCCCGGCATGTTGAGCCCGTCCGGCGGGCACCAGCAGGGCGCTAGATAAGGCGAGCACAATAAAGCGCATACGGCGATCGAACATGGCGAACAGTCTCACTTCTTGCATCTGGATTTTTGGGGTGCTCAGTACGGATAGACGATTGGAATCGCCCGATAGACGCAGCTCGGCCCAAGCTTGTGAAGCTTCACGGTTCCGACGCCACCGTCAAAGGTTAGGTTTCTTAGCAATTTGAGCAAACGTACGAAAGGCCCCGGAGATGGGGCCTTTCATGTCTTTCCTTCGTAATCTGGCGCTACCAGAGCACTCCCGCCACAGGTTTCTCTGGCTCAGGTAATTCCTTTTCGCCCATCATCTGCCGCAGGCTGATCTCGATTCCGCGCGTGATCGAGGTCAGCGGCACATCGTAGATCGTGTTGTCGAAGGGATCTTCCAGATCGCGGCCGATCTTATCCAACGCCAGGAACATAAACCCAACCATCGTCGAACCGAGCGGAGTAAACCAGCCCATGTTGGTCACCAGGGCAAGGGGTAGCAGGACGCAGTAGATCTGCACAAAGAGCTGCGGAAAGTAATCGTACTGCTTGGGCATCGGCGTGTTCTTGATCCGTTCCGATCCGCCCTGTGCGTCCGCCAGATCGTTCAGACTCTCATCCAGGGCCCGCCACTGCATCGGGTCAATCCAGCCGCGCTCCAGGCAGTCATCCAGCATCGCGCCCATGCGAACCTGTAGTGCCAGCGGAACGTTCTTCTGACCCTCCAGATCCGTCAAGTCTTCTTCAGGAAGGATGGACTTCAGCTCCCACCATGGCTCCAGTCCACGGAGATGTTGACGCAGGGCATGCACATAGGCGATCTGGTGATACACCAGTCGCTCCTTCATCGCGTTCAACTCGGCCACTTCGCCCGGTGCGGTCGCCCGCATCCCGGTCAGAACCTGTCGGCCCCAGCTTCGGGAGTTGTTCACCACGGCACCCCACAGAGTGCGCGCCTCCCACCAGCGCGAGTACGCCGAGTTATTACGAAACGCCAGGATAATGCCGATCGCAGAGCCATACAGCGCCAGCGGAATATGCGGCAGCGCCACCCAGTCCCAGTGGAGCGCCTTGTAGGCGACCACGACGAACAGGTCGAAGCAGGCCAGCGAAAGCAGCGGCAATCCGACATACTGCAGCATCCGTCGAATCTGGGGGCTCTTCGGAACGATCACGCGGTGACTCTCTCAACTTCCACCGGCGTAAAGACGCGTCCGTTCTCCTCGCAGATCCGAACCCCGCCGCTGGCGATGTCGTAGACCCATCCCGAGATGGTCAAAGTCTCCCGCGCCATGGCCCCGGCGACCGACGGATGCGTGCGCAGATGCTGCATCTGAAGGAGTACATTCTGCTCCGTCAAGCGATGCAGTAGATCGCTTGGCCGCTCGTCCTTTGCCGTCAGCGCCTCGGCGACACTCAGGGCGGTATGAGCATTCTTCAACCAGTTCTCCACCGTTGGCATCTTCGAAACGGCTTCAGGGCTCAGAAGTCCCTTCATAGCACCGCAGTCCGAGTGACCGCACACCACGATATGTTGTACCCCGAGCGCGGAGACGGCGTACTCCACCACCGCACTAACGCCACCCAGCATCTCGCCGTAGGCAGGTACCAGGTTGCCGATATTCCGCGTGACGAAGATATCGCCCGGCCCGCTCTGCGTGATCATTTCGACATCGATCCGCGAGTCTGCACAGGCAATGATCAAAGCCCCCGGTTTCTGCTGTGTGTTCCCGGCATGAATGTACGTCGCAGACTGCGCTGGATAAACCTCTGTCCGAAACTTCCGCACTCCAGCCTTCAATTTCTCTAGAACTTCAGCGCTCATATTCGTCTCCTGTGCTCCGTTAAGATTCCCAGATAACTTGGTGCCCGTCGCGTGCGAAGCAAACCTACTCGGCCCACTTGATGTTGCAGCCGATGCTGAATCTCTGGTTCGGGTCCGGCCGTTTTCCCGCGATCACTTCGTCCATCGCCTGCCGCAGATCCTTGCCGGTCACGGGAAGATCGTTTCCTCCTCCGCTCGGACGCTGGGGGCGTGAGTCGTCCAACTGACCCCGGTAGACCAGCTTCATCTCCGCATCGAACAGAAAAAAATCGGGCGTGCACTCCGCACCATACGACCGCGCCACCTCCTGCGACTCATCCAGCAGGTAAGGGAAGCGAAAACCCAGCCGCTCGGCCTGCGCCTTCATCTGCTCCGGGCCGTCCTGCGGATACGCCACGATATCGTTCGAGCTGATAGCCGCGATTCCGATGTGGCCGGCGTAGTCGACGCCAATTCGTGCCAGCTCCTCTTCCACATGCTTCACATACGGGCAGTGGACGCAGATAAACATCACCAGCAGTCCATGCCGGCCCGTCTTCGAGGCCCCTCCACCCGTCATCTTGTTGACCGCGTCCGAGCGGTCGTCATCCCAGCTCGCAGCGAACACATCGTCCCGGCCGATGGCCCTGCCCGAGACCACGTCCATCAACTCAAACGGAGGCGCTTCCGTCCCTAACTCAACCATCGCCGACTGCGTCTTTGACATGGATCCGACTCCCGGGAAAATCTTTGGCTTTTCAAGCCTTGAAACCCCATTCTAAGGCCCACTGGGTACACTATCTCCATGTTCATCCACATGTTCTTCTTCCGCTGGAAACCCGACGTCTCCGAACAGCAAAAACAGCGCGTCTTCACCGAGATCAGCGTCCTCAAGGACCAGATCCCCGGAATCCTGGACTCCGCCATAGGCTTCAACACGTCACCCCGCGGCCAGGACTACGAGTTCGGCGGCATGATGAAGTTCGCCGACCGCGCCACGTTCGAAGCCTACAACGCACACCCCGTCCACCAGCAACTCCTCACCTGGCTTCTCCCCCTCATCGATCCATTGGAGAACGACTTCGAAGTATAGTTGCTCCGGCGAAGTCGGAACCCGCCTCACTACTCGTCTCTCCTCCCGCATCGCCCTATCCTTATAAGGAGAGATCGAGAACTCATCAGCACGATGCATCCCACCCGCACCCTATCCGGAGGCCGCACCCAGCCCCACGCCCTCCCGCGCGGTCCGAACGGGCTTGCTCTCTGTCGCTGGTGCGAGCTTGAAATCCTCGCCAAGCGCCGCCGTACCTTCTGCTCCGACTACTGCGTTCACCAGTGGCGTCTTCGCACCGACCCCGGCTACCTCCGCGACCAGGTCTTCGCCCGCGACCGCGGCATCTGCGCCGCCTGCCAGGCCGATACCGTAGCCATCTACGCCGCACTCAAACGCGCCCGTGGCAACGCCCGCATCGCGGGGCTCTCCCTCTACGGCATGAAGTCCATTACCAGCCGCCGCTCCCTCTGGGACGCCGACCACATCCGCCCCGTAGCCGAGGGCGGAGGCCAGTGCGACCTCGACAACCTCCGCACCCTCTGCCTCCCCTGCCACCGCGAAGCCACCGCCCAACTCCAGATTCGCCGCCGTCTAAAACGCCTCCGCGCCTGATGCCTAGGGAACTATCCGCCTCCCACCTGCGTAGAATTCTTCATCATGCCCTTCTCCTCTCGCTCTCTGGCTCTCGGCTCTGCCCTCCTCCTCGCCTCGTTCACGCCTCAGAGCTACGCGCAGACATCACAGTCCGCTCCCATCGCGGTAGCAACCTCCTTCTCCGCCTCTGCCGTTGACGCCGATGTCGAGCGCGCCATGCGCACCTTCCACGTCCCCGGAGTTGCGGTAGGCATTCTCATCGACGGTAAGGTCGTCTATACCAAGGGCTATGGCGTCCGCCGCATCGGCTCCTCAGACCCAGTCGATGCCGATACCCTCTTCGACGTCGGCTCCATTACCAAGTCCTTTACCGGCATGGCCGTCGCCGCCATGGTCGACGACGGAAAACTCGACTTCGACAAGCCTGTCAGCAACTACCTTCCCGGCTTCCGCCTCTACGATCCCATTACCACCCAGCTCATCACCCCTCGCGACCTGCTCGGCCACCGCTCCGGCCTCCCCCGTCACGACTTCATCCGCTTCAGCACCTGGCTTACCCCCGACCAGTTCGTCGAGCGCCTGCGCTACCTCGAACCCAACCACACTCTCCGCGAGACCTTCCAGTACAACAACCTCATGTACGTCGTCGCCGGCTACCTTGCCGGCAAGGCCAACGGCACCTCGTGGGAGCAGCTCTTCCAGCAGCGTATTTTTACTCCGCTCGGCATGACCCACTCCAACACCTCCGCCCGCGAGATCCAGCAGACAGCCGACTTCGCCTCCCCGCACGACGTCGTCGACGACAAGCCCGTCGTCATCCCTTTCTACGACTACCAGCGCTTCGGCATCGGCCCCAACGGCGCGGTTAACTCCTCCGTCAACGACATGCTCAAGTACCTCGCCTTCCACATGGGCGACGGCACCGCCAACGGCAAACAGGTCCTTTCGCCCGCGCAGTTCCGCCAGATCCATCGCCCCATCACTGCCGATGGCGACCTCAACTACGCCATGGGCTGGATCGTCGACCACCGTGGCAGCCATCGCGTCCTGCTCCACGACGGCTCCATTAACGGCTTCTCCGCCCAGATGTCGCTCATCCCCGACTCCCATACCGCCATCATCGTGCTCAACAACGTCGACTCCGCCCTCCCCAACACCGTCGCCAACAACTTCCTCAATCGTCAGCTCGGCATACCCGCCGAAGATCAGATCGAGCGCGTCGTTCAGAGCATTGCCCGGCAGCATCAGCGCGAGGCTGACGCTGCCAAAACCTTCGAGGTAGCCCGCCTCCCCGACGCGCCCGCCTCGCTGCCTCTCGCCTCCTACATTGGCGACTGGTTTCACCCAGCCTTCGGAACGGTTCACGTCACCGCTGAGGGAGAGAAGCTCATCGTCCACTTCGACGCCCTCAACCTCACCCTCACCCACTACAACTACGACACCTTCACTACCCCGGACCGCCGCATCGCCACCTTCCACCTCAGCCCTCAAGGCCAGCCCATTGAACTCCTCCTCTCCCTGGAGCCCGCCGTCAAACCCTTCGTCTTTACCCGCAAACCCTAAGATCGAACCCCGGTACTCGTCAGGACCCTCGTATTTCGTCTTTGACCCTACCCATGCAAAACCGATCGGGTGCCCCATTCATGTCGCAGCCTCACCGCGACATGGGTGGGGATGTAACACTCTACCCAGGCTATATAGCGACCAAAACTCTTTTACCTTTGCTGCGACGCATCCAACCAAAGAAAAAGAAGTAGCCCGAAAAAACTGAATGCCAGCACCCCACCTCCTGCTCTCCCTCATCGTCGCCCTCAGCATCCTGCTCATGCTGCTGCGTCCCCGCGGTATCCCCGAGGTCTACTGGATCGCCACTGGCGCCACCCTCCTCATAGCTCTCCATCTCATCCCTCTGGCATTAGCAAGCAAAGCCATCCTGCAAGGCCTCGATGTCTACCTCTTCCTGATCGGCATGATGCTGCTCTCCGAACTCGCCCGCGAGCACGGCGTCTTCGACTGGCTCTCCGGAGTCGCCGTCCACAGCGCCCGTGGCTCCTGCGTTCGTCTCTTCACCCTCGTCTACGCCATCGGAACGCTGGTCACGATCTTCATGTCCAACGACGCCACCGCCGTCGTCCTCACCCCGGCCATCCTCACCGCCATCCGCAAGGCGAAGGTCGAGCCGCTGCCTTACCTATTCGCCTGCGCGCTCATCGCCAACGCAGCGTCCTTCGTGCTGCCCATCTCGAACCCGGCAAACCTGGTCGTCTTCCATACCGGAATGCCGCCGCTCGGCCAGTGGATGCTCTCCTTCGCGGTGCCGTCGATTCTCTCCATCGTCACCACCTACGTCGTCATGCGAGTCATCTTCCGTAAAGAGCTCACGGTCTGCATCGAGTCCGACGTCGAGACCAGCCCTCTCCCTGCAAACGGCAAGCTTGTCCTCGCTGGCCTGGCCCTGATGATTGCCGTGCTGCTTACCGCATCCGCGCTCGACAAGGACCTCGGTCTCCCCACGTGCCTCGCTGCGCTGGTCATTACCGCCGTGGTCTCAATCAAGGCCCGCAGCAATCCCATCCGCCTCGCCCGTGAGATCAGTTGGGGCACGCTGATCCTCGTCGCCGGGCTCTTCATCCTGGTCGATGCCGTCGAGAGCATCGGAGCTCTCAACATCACGCAGCACTGGCTTCACCAGGCAGAAGCTCTCCCACCTGCTGCCGGAGCCCTGGTCACCGGCTTCGTCGTCGGCATCGCCAATAACCTCGTCAACAATCTTCCTTTGGGCCTCATCGCCGGAGCGACCATGCAGGCGGCTCACGTCCAAGGCCTCATCGCCAATGCCGTCCTCATTGGCGTCGATCTCGGCCCGAACCTCTCCATCACCGGTTCGCTGGCGACCATCCTCTGGCTGCTGGCCCTCCGTAAAGAGAAGCTCGACATAAGCTTCGGCCGCTTCCTCAAAGTGGGAGCCATCGCCATGCCCGCCGCGCTCCTCGCCTCACTCGGAGGAGCCATTCTTATGCAGATGCTCTTCGGAGAATCCTGACCAGAATGACCTGTAACTCCATCGGGCCTTCCTTAGGCTGGCACGAAATCCTGCTTGCGACCATCGGGAGCACCTTGCAAAGCCCGATACAAGTCATGAAATGACCGTAGTCCGCGCAGGACGCACTTCGCCACATGGTCTTAGACAGCTTCCAAGCTGCGTCCTCGCGCTGAACCGCTCCATGTAATACTGCTGGTACAAGCCCCTCACATCCCAGCAGCAGGAGTGCCTCGTGCGCCGTCGTCCCCTCGCCCTCGCCTTCCTCTCGGTCTTCGCAGTCGTCGCTCCCGCGCTCCATGCCGCTCCCTACAAGCCCGCCAAGGGCAATGAAATCCTCTGGGATAAATCCGGCGTCCCGCACCTTTACGCCAAATCCACCCCGGACCTCTTCTTCCTCTACGGCTACGCCCAGGCTGAGGCCCACGCCAACCTCCTCCTCCGCGTCTACGGCGAATCCCGTGGCCGCGCCGCCGAGTACTTCGCCAACCCAGCCACTCCCGTCGCGAAGGCCGAGACCGATGCTGATGTGAAGTCGGACACCTGGGTCTGGACCAACTCCATCCCGCAGCAGTCGGAGGCCTGGCTCAAGCTCCAGACGCCGGAGTTCCGCGGCTACCTCGAAGCCTTCGCCGCCGGCATCAACGACTACGCGGCCAAACACCCGGAAACCCTCTCCGAAGAGTCGAAGCGCGTCCTCCCCGTCACAGCCCTCGATCCCATCGAGCACGGGCTCCACTTCGTCCACTACACCTTCGTCGCCAGCTCTCGCCTTGCTGAACCCGCCCGCCGCGCCGGAGCCGGGACCAGCGCCGCAGAGGCAGCCCTGAATCCCGGCCCGCTCGGGATCATGAATACCGGAGAGAATGACCTCGGCGTTCCCGCGGACTCCGACGGCGGCTCCAACGGCTGGGCCATCGCGCCCTCGCACTCCGCCTCCGGCAAGTCCATGCTGCTCTCGAACCCGCACCTCGCCTGGGCCGGGTCTACCACTTACTTCGAAGCTGAATTCAACGCTCCTGGCGTTCACATGTACGGAGCCACCCAGGTCGGTCTGCCCGTCCTGCGCTTCGCCTTTAACGATTTCCTCGGCTACACCCACACCGTCAACACCATCAATCCCAAGACGCTGTACCGCATCAAGACGAGCCCACTTCCCGACGGCCAGCCCGGCTACCTCTTCGACGGCAAGGTTCTCCCCTTCGAGACCTCCACCGCCACCTTCAAAGTCCGCCAGCCCGACGGCTCCTTCGCCACCCAGACTCTGCCGATCCGGCGAACCGTCCACGGACCCATCATCAAGGAGGAGGACGGGGACCCCGTCGCCCTCCGCGTCGCCGGACTCGACCGCCCCTTCATGCTGGAGCAGTACTGGCAGATGTCCACTGCCCAAAACTTCACCCAGTTCGAGACGGCTCTCAAGCGTCTCCAGCCGCCCATGTACAACGTCATCTACGCCGACCGCGACGGCCATATCGAATACTTCGACGGCGGCCTCATCCCCCGGCATAAGAGCGGCGATCTTGCCTACTGGGCCGCCATCGTCCCCGGCGATACCTCCGAGACGCTCTGGCACGACTACCTGACTTACGCCGAACTCCCCAAGGTCATCGACCCACCCAACGGCTACGTCCAGAACACCAACGAGCCACCCTGGGATGCCGCGTGGCCCAATAACCTCGACCCCAAGGCCTATCCGCCCTATACCGCGCCGACCTTCATCTCGTTCCGCACCGAGAGTTCGCTCCATCTCGTCTCCAACTTGGACCACGACAAGAAGCCGCTCTCGTTCGCTGACATGATCCAGAAGAAATTCTCCACGCGCGCCATCCTCGCCGACCGTATCCTGCCTGACATCCTGGCAGCCGCCGATAAATATGGCTCCGCACAGGCCAAAGAAGCCGCCGCAGTCCTCGCCAAATGGGACCGCCTCGACGAAGCCGACAGCAAAGGAGCCGTCCTCTTCTACGCCTGGGCGCGCCAGTTCATGGGACCCACCCTCGGCAGCCAGCTCGGCTTCGCGACGCCCTACTCTCTGGATGCTCCGATGACGACCCCGTCCGGCCTGAAAGACCCTGCCCGCGCCGCTCTGCAGCTCGATGCCGCCGCTGCCGAAACCCTCAAAGACTTCGGAGCGCTCGACGTTCCCTGGGGCAAGGTCATGCGCTTCCAGATCAACAATCAGTCCAACGGCCAGACCACCGGCGTCTTCGCGACCCGTTCCGCTCCCATCGATGGAGTGAACATCCCCGGCAACGGAGGCTACGGTAACACTGGCGTCTTCCGCGTCATCACCTACGGCCCCCTCGACCCTGCCACGAAGACCCGAACCCCCGTCCATGGAGACGGTTACGTGGCTGCCATCGAGTTCTCCACCCCCATCCACGCCAGCATGAGCCTGTCCTACGGCAACTCCTCGCAGCCCAACTCCCCCTTCCACACCAACCAGCTCCAACTGCTTGAAGACAAGAAGATGCGCGAGGCGCTCCTGACCCGTAAAGCCGTCGAAGCCAATCTCAGCTCCAAAGAGACGTTCTAGAGCAGTTTTCCTGTTGCCGTGGAGCGGAAGATCTCAAGCAGTACCGTTTTCATTGGAGAAAACGGACATGAATGAAACGCCACCGCTAAACACCCCAGGAAAACAGCTCTAACCGAAAATAGGGCAGTGATACAGAGGGGGCGGATGCAGCTTGGTTCGCGGTGGAAAATGACCGCGAGGCACAGGCAGCCGCCTGTTAAGATAGCGGAGAGTTGCCGCCCGGATCTTCGGTGCTGCGGCTCTCTGCTTTTTATTTCTATCCTGAACGTGATCGGCCGAAGATCTCCTGCGAGATCGCAACGCCGAGGGCGGAGTCGTTTTGCTCTATTGGCTGCTGTACCAGAAGCTCTTTCCCTACTTTCGTCTGTTCCGCATCTTCCGCTACCTTACCTTTCGCACGGTGTTCGCGAGCCTGACTGCGCTGCTGATCGGCCTGCTCATCGGACCCTATGTGATCGAGAAGCTGCGCGAGTTCCAGATCGGCCAGTACATCCGCGAAGAGGGCCCGCAGAGCCACCAGAAGAAGAGCGGCACCCCGACCATGGGCGGCGTGCTGATCTGCATCTCGATCCTGATCCCGACCCTGCTGTGGGCCGATCTCTCGAACCCCTATATCTGGGTGGTCATGTTGTCGACCCTGGCGTTCGGCGCCATCGGTTTCGCGGACGACTACATCAAGGTGGTACATCGCCGCAACCAGGGGCTGACGGCACGGCAGAAGCTGGCGCTGCAGTTTCTGGCCAGCGGTGCAGTCGCAGTCGCACTGCTCCGGCTGGAGGTGCGCGGCGGCTACTCCACGCGCCTGATGGTGCCCTTTGCAAAGAAGTTTCGCCCCGACCTGGTGTGGGAGTGGATGGGCCATATTCCGCACATGCACTGGCTGGCGTTCCTGCCTTTCGTGATCTTCGTCATGATCGTGATCGCCGGTGCCAGCAACGCCGTGAACCTCACAGACGGCCTCGACGGCCTGGCCATTGGCTGCACCATCATCGCCGCCGGAGCCCTGACGGTGCTGACCTACGTCAGCGGTCACGTCGTCTTCTCGGACTACCTCGAACTGCAGCGTATGCCGATGGTGAGCGAGCTGACCGTCTTCTGCGGGGCGATGGTTGGGGCCAGCATCGGGTTCCTTTGGTACAACGCGCACCCGGCCGAGGTCTTCATGGGCGACGTAGGCTCGCTGGCCCTCGGCGGCGCAATCGGAACGGTTGCAGTCGTCATCAAGCAGGAGCTGCTGCTGCCGTTTATTGGAGGCGTGTTCATCCTCGAAGCGCTCAGCGTGATGCTGCAGGTGGGAAGTTACAAACTGCGGAATGGGAAGAGGATCTTCAAGATGGCTCCGCTGCACCATCACTTTGAGTTGATGGGGTGGAGCGAGAGTAAGGTAATTGCGCGATTCTGGATTTTGGCTTTGGTGTTTGCCCTGTTTGCGCTGACTACGTTGAAGCTACGGTAAGGAAGACCGATGCCAAGCCGAAAGATATGGTTTGTCGTACAGTTGATTCTTATCAACGCGGCTATCTGCCTCTTTTGGGCGGCATTGTTTCTAGACGACCCACAGCGAGCTCGTGCTCTGATCGTCCTACTGCTGCTTCAGGCGGCAATAAATCTTCTCGTGATTGGGATTACCAAGAAGCTTAGGCTGTCGGTATTGACGGTCATATTTGTTTTGGGTCTCGCTTTCGGATTATTCAATACATTTCGAACGGGCGAATGGTGGACGCTAATTTTCGTCCCCTTTTCGCTAGCACTAATCATCGGATCTGTGAAAATGCATCGGCGTTCTCTACAAAGGATTGTGAATGATGGAACTAAAGAATAAGCGAGTCCTGGTCGTCGGCCTGGGCAAGAGCGGCATCTCCGCCGCCTTGTTCCTGCGGGAGCAGGGAGCCCGCGTAACGGTAAGCGATACGCGCAGCGCAGTCGCGCTCGCAGCCGAAATCCCCGCGTTACTCGAGGCAGGAATCATGGTAGAGTCCGGCGGCCATGGCCTGCTGACGTTTCGCCGTTCCGACCTGATCGTCGTCTCCCCCGGTGTGCCGATGGACACGCCCGAGGTCAGGCAGGTGGTCTCCTTCGGCCTCCCCGTTATCGGAGAACTAGAGCTGGCCTCGCGGTTTCTTAAAGGGCAAGTAGTCGCCGTCACCGGCTCGAACGGCAAGACCACCACGACCACCCTCGTCGGCGAGATCTTCAAAGCGGCCGGACTGCCAACATTGGTCGGCGGCAATATCGGCCTGCCGGTCATCGACCTCGTTCCGCAGAGTACGCCCGAGACCTGGAGCATCCTCGAAGTATCGAGCTTCCAGTTGGAGACGGTCGAGGAGTTCCACCCAAAGATCGCAGTCGTGCTCAATATCACGCCCGACCATCTCGACCGTCACGGCAGCTTCGAGAACTACGCCGCTGCGAAGACCCGCATCACTGCCCAGCAGGATGCCTTTGACTTCCTGGTCCTGAACGGCGAAGACAAGGCTACCCAGATGCTCGGCGGCAAGACCAAAGCGCAGGTCTTCTGGTTCAGCGGGCGTCGACCCATCAAGCAGGGAGCGTTCGTCCACGGAGAGAGCGCGCTGTTTGTCCCGCGCGAAGGCGGCAAGGCCGAGCCGATTCTGCCGGTCAGCGAGATCCCATTGAAGGGCGCGCACAACGTCGAGAACGTCCTCGCCGCAGTCTGCGCGGCGCGGCTGGCAGGCATCCCGGCCGAGGTAATTCGCGGCGCGGTGCGGAGCTTCAAGGCCGTGGAGCACCGGTTGGAGTTCGTCCGCGAGGTCGATGGGGTCGAGTATTTCAACGACTCCAAGGCCACCAACGTGGACGCCACTATGAAGGCCGTCGCCTCGTTCGACGGAGGTATCCACCTGATTCTGGGCGGGAAGGACAAGGACTCCGACTACACCCAGATGGCGGAGCTGCTGCGCGAGCGGGTGAAGGTTGTTTATATGATTGGTTCGGCGGCGGAAAAGATTGAGCGCGAACTGCGGGGAGTCGTGAAGATGAAGTCTGCGGGAACGATGCAGACGGCCGTGCAGGACGCGGCGGCTGCCGCAGTTGCGGGCGACGTGGTGCTGCTCGCCCCGGCCTGCTCCAGCTTCGACCAGTTTGAGAACTACGAGCATCGCGGCCGCGTCTTTCGAGAGCTGGTCCAGGCATTACAAGTACAAAAGAAATAGCCGGTAGTCCGTTGCCGGCAGGAGTTGGATGGGATGGCGAAGAGAGTCGGGGTGGATAAATGGCTCTTCGGTATTGTGCTGCTGCTGGTGCTGTTCGGGCTCGTCGAGGTGTTCTCGGCCTCGGCGGTAATGGCGAAAGCGACGGTTGGATCGGCGTATAGCTACGTCGCACGGCAGGCACTGTGGGTGCTGCTCGGACTGATCGCGATGGTCGTCCTGATGCAGATCGACTATCGCCGCTATAACAACCAGAAGGTCGTCGCGTGGGCGCTGGGGGTGGAGGTCTTCCTCCTGCTGGCCGTCTTTGCGATGCACGACTCGCATCACACCCATCGCTGGTTCCGCTTCGGCGGCCTGTTTACCTTTCAGCCCTCCGAGATCGCCAAACCGGTACTGATCGTCTATCTTGCATACTTCCTGCAGAGCCGCATTCACCTGATGGACGACCTCAAAGGAACCGTTCTCAAAGCAATCGCGCTTCCGGCTTTAGTAACGGTCCTGATCGCTGCCGAGCCGGATCTTGGCACCGCGATCGTATGCGTCGCGGTGACGGTTCTGATGCTCTACCTCGCCGGCGCGAAGGTCTGGCATCTGTCGATTCCCCTGATGGCCGCAACACCCGCGCTGGCTTACATGCTGCTGATGGTGCCGTGGCGGCTGGCCCGCATCAAGGTCTTCATGAATCCCGAAGCCGATCCCCGTGGAGCCGGCTTCCACATCTTGCAATCGCTCATCGCCGTAGGCACCGGCGGCTTTCGCGGCCTGGGTCTGATGGAAGGGCGGCAGAAGCTCTTCTACCTCCCGGAACCGCACACCGACTTCATCTTCGCGAACGTCTGCGAAGAGCTTGGCCTCATCGGCGCAGTTTGCATCGTCGCGTTGTTCGTCGCATTAGGCTATCGCGGCCTGCGGGCAGCGGTGCTGTCGACCGACCCGTTCGCGCGCTTCCTGGCGTTCGGGCTGACGACCGTCATCCTGGTGCAGGCGTTCTTCAATATGAGCGTCGTGCTGGCGCTGCTTCCCACCAAGGGAATTCCGCTGCCGTTTATCTCCTCCGGCGGAACCAGCGTCTTCATCACGCTGGCCAGCATGGGCGTCCTGCTGAACATAACGCGAGAGATTGATTAAGAATAGTTGTGAGTTGTGAGTTGGTAGTCGTGAGTGCTTCGAGGGCCGGATGCGGGTTTTGATGGCGGGTGGGGGGACCGGAGGACATGTGATTCCGGCGCTGGCGATCGCGCGGGAGTTGCGTGACGCGCACGGAGCCGAGGTCCGGTTCGTAGGAACCGCGCGCGGCCTCGAAACCCGGCTGGTGCCCGAGGCAGGATTTCCGCTGGAGCTCATTCGCGTAGGCCAGCTCAAGGGAGTCTCCCTGATCACACGCGCCCGGACGATGGCGGATCTACCACTGGGGGTAACCCGCTGCATCGGACTACTGCGTAGCTTTCGCCCGGACGTCGTCGTCGGAGTGGGCGGCTACGCCTCGGGTCCGGCGATGATCGCAGCCATTCTGCTACGCATCCCGACGCTGGCATTTGAGCCGAACGCCGTCCCGGGGCTGGCAAATCGTCTCGTCGGGAAGCGGGTGAGCGCTGCTGCGATCAACTTCGAGGAGTCGCGCCCCTACTTCCGCAACGCCGTCGTCACCGGCACGCCGGTGCGGGCGGAGTTCTTCGCGGCCACTCAAAATATAGGAGAGGCCCGTCGTCTGCTGGTCTTCGGGGCCAGCCAGGGAGCGCGGATCTTCAACCTGATGGTCCCCCGCATCGTAGGTCGCCTCATCGAAGCGATCCCCGGCTTGCAGATCGTGCATCAGACCGGCGGCCGTCACGGGGACACTACGCTCGCGACCTATGCCGAGCTGGGAAGTGTCCCCGCGAACGTTCGAGTGACCCCCTACCTCGACGACATGCCCGAGCAGTTTGGTGCGGCGGATTTGATCCTCTGCCGCAGCGGAGCGAGCACTATGGCCGAATTGGCCGCAGCAGGGAAGGCGGCGGTGCTGGTCCCGTTTCCGCTGGCGGCGGATGATCACCAGCGAAAGAATGCGGACGCCTTCGTTGCGGCGGGGGCAGCCGCGATGATCGTTGAGTCAGCACTAACCGAGGAGCGCCTGCTTGAAGCGTTGCTCAGCTTGCTGGTTGACGATACGCGTCGGCTGGAGATGGGCCAGAGGGCGCGAGGATTGGCTCATCCTCAAGCGGTTCAGGAGATCGCTGGAATGGTCGTCGGACTGATCCGGAAATAAAGTAGATCCCTTACGCGAAGCGTCCAATACCCCACGAAGGTCCTGCCGAAGGCCCCGTGGTGCCCGCCCGGCGTCAGGGCGTCTTAGCACTTGCCTCTTTTGCTGAAAAAAACGGGCCGAGAAGATTCTCAGCCCGTTCGTAGATCGAAGTGGATGTCCTAGCGACGTCCGCCACCACCACCGCCACGCGATCCGCCGCCACCGCTATTACCAGCGAATCCGCCGCCGCTCCCGCGCGATCCACCACCGCCATTGCTGGGTTGAGAGAAGCTACGGCTCTGACCTCCGCCATTGCTGGGTTGAGCAAAGCTGCGCGTCTGCTGCTGCGCACCCTGGTTTCCGCTGTAGGCGCGAGCGTTGTAATTCTGGCGCGCATTGGAGCTCATGTCGCGGTTGCCAAAGCCTCCATAGCTGACACGGTTTTCATTCCCAGCAAAACCGCGTTGGCCCTGATTGCCATTCCCGGCAAAGTTCTGGCCGCCACGATTGTTTCCGTAATCCTGACCGCCCTGACCGCGTTGCCCGCCTGGATTTCCGTTGCCATTTCCATTGCCAGCGAAGTTCTGGCCGCCGTGGTTGTCGCCAATATTCCGGTTGCCCCCGTTGTTCTGGCCTCCGCGATTGAAGACGTCATCACGGTTGCCGTCGCGCCCACCGAAGTTCGATCCGCCGCGATTGTCGGCGAAGTGCCCGCCATCGCGCGTATAGCTGTTGCCGCCTGGGCGAACTGGCCCACCGTGGTACGGCGAGTTGTAGATATTGTGGATGTTCCGGTAGTTGATGTTGTTATAGCCGCGGTTGTAATAGAAGCGGTTGCCGCCCCAGTATCCGCCATAGAAGCCGGTGCCGAAGTAGCCGAAGCCGTAGTTGATCCCGCCGTAATACCCGACGTTGCGACCCCAGTAGCCAGCGTTCCAGAAGTAGCCGCTGCCACCGTAACCCCAGTAGCCAGGGGTCCAGAGCGCACCCACATAAGGCGCATCGACCCACGCGCCATCGACCCAGTAGTAGCCGTCGTCGCCGTAGGCCCAGTAGCCGGGAGTCCAGATATATCCGTCGCCGGGGCAAAGAGGTTGATCGTAGACCGGAATGACCGGGGGAGCGATGCCCACCGAGAGAGAGAACTGGGCCTGTGCTGCTTGAGGAGCCAACATTAAAGCTCCGGCCAACATTGCGGTTCCAACCGTAGTGCGTAGGGTGCGCGTGATGTTCATACTCTCTGCCTTCGTCCACCGGGCCTTCGATTTTCCCGGTCGATCTGTACTTCCGGGTTGCGAGGACGGTCGGACTTGAGTCGAGCTGTGCGGCACTGCTGGCTCATGACTCACAGCTTATTAGACACGAATCGGTAAGAATTGTTTCAGAATTATGAATGGCGATTCATTTTCTATTTCGAGTGCACTAAGTGCGCCCTGACGCCCGGCGGGCGCTACTTCGTAGGGTCTTGGACACTTCGCGTGGGTTGTGTTTCGAACCCCTCTTGCGGCGCTGATAAAGTTGAAGTGGCGCACCGGTTCAGACGCGGGCGAAACCAAATCCAATCGAAGTATCGAGAGAAGACCCAGCCCATGTTTGTTCCCGGCCACTTTTTGTTCGCACCCACGCAACGCATTCATTTCATTGGTATTGGCGGCATCGGAATGAGCGGCATCGCGGAGATCCTGCTGACCATGGGCTACACCGTCTCCGGCAGCGACCTGCGTCGCGGCTCGGTGACGGATCGGCTCGTCGGGCTCGGTGCGCGCATCTTCGAAGGACACGCCGCAGCAAACGCCGCCGCCTGCGACGTGGTTGTCACCAGCTCTGCCGTCAGCAAGGACAATCCTGAGGTGCTGGAGGCAAAGTCCCGCAAGGTCCCGGTGATCCAGCGTGCCGAGATGCTCGCCGAACTCATGCGTCTGAAGTACGGCATCGCCATCGCCGGTATGCACGGCAAGACCACCACGACCAGCATGGTCGCTGCAGTCCTCGCTGGCGGAGGCCTGGACCCCACGGTCGTCGTCGGCGGCCGGGTGAACGCGCTCGGGTCGAACGCACGCTTGGGTAACTCGCAATACCTCGTCGCCGAGGCGGACGAGAGCGACCGCAGCTTCCTGAAGCTGTCCCCCGTCCTGGGAGTCGTGACCAACCTCGATCGCGAGCACATGGACTGTTATAAGGACATGGCCGACATCGAAGGCGCGTTCCTGGAGTTCATGGACCGGATGCCCTTCTACGGGGCGACCACGGCCTGCATCGACGATCCCCTCCTGCGTGCCCTGCTGCCCCGAGTGCGCCGCCGCGTCTTCACCTACGGGCAAAGCGCGGACGCAGACTTCCGTCTCGAAATCCTGGACAGCGTGGCCGGAACCCAGTCGAGCTTCAAGGTCACCTATAAAGGGCTGGAAATGGGACCGTTCCTCCTGCACGTTCCGGGCATGCACAACGTCTTGAACGCCACCGCTGCAGTTGCCATCGGCGTCCAGCTCGGCGTCGCGCCGGAGCAAATCGCCGTCGGACTGGACAGCTTCCGCGGAGTCGACCGCCGCTTCCAGATCAAGGGCGTTGTGCGCGGCGTGACCGTCGTCGACGACTATGGTCATCACCCCACCGAGATCCTTGCCACCCTGAAAGCTGCCCGCAGCTGCGGATTCGGCCGCGTCCACGTCCTCTTCCAGCCTCACCGGTTCACCCGGACCCGTGACCTCATGGCCGAGTTCGCCGCTGCCTTCGGCGACGCCGACACCGTGCAGGTCCTCGATATCTACGCCGCCAGCGAGCAGCCAATCCCCGGCATCGACGCTCAGGCACTCGTCGGTAAGATTAGCCGCGAGATCGGGAAGATTGGGCGAACCGGCGTAGAGTACGCCACTTCGACCGCTGCAGGAGTCGAAAGACTCGCCGAGGAAGCGGAGGATGGCGACGTGATCGTGACCTTGGGAGCAGGAAATGTGTCGCAGGCCGGCCCTATGTTGTTGGAAGCATTAGCGGGGTAGCGAGATGGATGAGTTCCTGAAAGGGTACGTGGCTAAGTTGGCGGTCTGGGCGGGGTTGGCGGCGGGTTATAGTCGGGATGGCGATTCTCGCGGCCTTGCTCGGGCGTGCGACGAAACGAAATGATGATGAGGCGCAGTTCCGCGGTGCTGGATACGCCGGAGCAGAGGTATGCCTCCGGAAAGAGTGGGCCGCGCCGAGTGGCGGGTGCATTGCGACGAGACCTGCAGGACGACTTCGGCACCGATTTCGACAAGCGGTCCGGGGCCCGAAGCTTTGGAGATAAAAGCTTCGAGGAGAGCCTCGCCTCAGACGACTTCGATGACTTCGACGCAGACCTCGCCACCACCGGCTCCCAGGGGCGTCGCAGGGTCGGCCTCCGTGGAAACGTTCGTCCCGGAATCCTCGGCAGGATCAAGAGCAGCCTCCCGCAGACACTTTGGGGCCGCATCGCTGCCAGTGTTACGGCGGTGGCGGTTCTCGGTATGGGAGTGGGCGGAGCCATGTGGGTGCGCAGCGCTCTGCTGCACGACGCCCGGTTTGTCGTGCCGTCTTCGGCCGCAATCGCCGTAGAAGGGAACAAGCACGTCACCCGTGCCCAGTTGCTGAGCATCTTCGGCGGCGACGTGGACCGCAACATCTTTACCGTTTCGCTGGCCGAACGTCGCGCCGATCTGGAGCGGCTCCCGTGGGTTGAGCACGCTACCGTGATGCGCCTGCTGCCCGACCATCTACGCGTCTCGATCGTGGAGCGGACACCCGTAGCCTTCGTGCGGCAGGGCGGACATATCGGCCTCGTCGATAAGACCGGCGTGCTGATGGATATGGTCTCGGGCGCAGGAGAGGCGACTGGCGGCGGAGCGCAGTATTCCTTTCCCGTGCTGACCGGGATCGCGCCCAGCGAACCGCTCTCGACGCGGTCCGCGCGGATGAAGATCTTCGACAAGTTCACCGCCGACCTGGACTCCGATGGCCGCAAGATCTCGCAGGGCCTCAGCGAAGTGGACCTTTCGGATCCCGAGGACGTCAAGGCCATGATTCCGGACGAGCACTCCGAGGTGATGGTGCACTTCGGCGACACCGACTTCCTGGATCGTTACGACAAGTACAAGGCCCACCTCTCCGAGTGGCGCACCCAGTATCCCAAGCTCGCGTCCGTGGACATGCGCTACGACCGCCAGGTCGTGCTGGAGATGCAGCCCGGAAGCGTCGTCCCGGTCGCTGGCACGCAAGGGATTCCCGAGGCGGCCAAAGCCGCACCCGTCGCGGCTCACCCGCTAATTGCAGCCCACACCGCTCCGAAGCTGGCCCCCAAGCCGGCTCCAAAAGCTGTCCTTGCGAAGGCCGCAACGCCGGCTGAAGCAAAAATCACTCCGGCCAAAGCGCCCGTTCCTGTAAAGGATGCGGCTCCTCAGCCTGTAGCGCAGACGACCAAACCGACGCCCGTCCCGACTGCTGCGCCAGCGCCTAAGAATGCAGGCGCTCCCGCCCATCTGTCGGTTGCGAAAGAAGTTCCGATGGCAAAGCAGCCAGCCGTCGCAAAGGCATCGGCGAAGCATCCACCGGCAAAAAGAGTTGTTGCAAAGAAGGTTGCTCCGAAGAGGGTGGTTGCGAGGAAGGTTCCCGCCAAGGCAGGTGCCGCGACCCATCATCCGTCCACGCGGTAAAGTACAGGGCAGGTCATGAATCAGAAGCAGGACAACCTGATTACCGTGCTGGACGCGGGGAGCGCGAAGAGCGTGGTCCTGGTGGCGGAGCTGCTCGACGGCGTTCTGCGCTACCGGGGGCACGGAATCGAGCGCTCCCGGGGGATGCGGAAGGGCCTCATCGCAGAGCTGACGCCTGCCGCTGAAGCCATCAACCGCGCCGCCCTCACGGCAGAGCGCGTCGCCAAAGCCGGCATCGAAACCTGCGTCGTCGGCATCGGCGGAACCCACGTGCGCGGCATCAACAGCCGAGGCGGAATCAGCATGGGCAGCCGCATGCGCGAGATCACCCGCGAAGAGGTCAAGGCCGCCGTCGACCGCGCCCGCAGCGTCGCGCTGCCTCCCGACCGCGAGGTCCTGCACCTGCTGCCGCAGGAGTTCATCCTCGACGATCAGGCCGGAATCCACGACCCCATCGGCATGGTCGGCAACCGGCTGGAAGTGAATCTGCACCTCTCGACCTGCTCCGGCGGCGTCGCGCAGAGCGTCATCACCTGCGCCAACCGCGCGGGCCTGGAAGTTCTGGACACGGTCTTCGAAGGCATCGCCTCTGCTGAAGCCGTCCTGAGCGCAGACGAGCGCGAACTAGGCGTCTGTCTCGCCGATATCGGCGCCAGCACCACGGAACTTGCAGTCTTCTTCGAAGGCGCCATCGCGCACACGGCCGTGCTGCCGATCGGCGGCGACCACTTCACCAATGACCTCGCCGTTGGCCTGCAGGTCACGGTCGAAGAGGCCGAATACCTGAAGAAGACCTTCGGCCATAGCGTCGTAACCGCCGTGCCGCAGCTGAACGAGATTGAAGTAGGCGGAAACCTCGCCACCGGCAGTCTCGCCGGAGGCGGGCAGGCCGCCCGCATGGTGCGGCAACGCTTCCTGGCGGAGATCCTCGAACCCCGCGCCCGCGAGCTGTTCACGATGCTGCGCGACAACCTCCGCAACGGCGGAGTCCTCGAAGCACTCGGCGCCGGCTGCGTCTTCACCGGCGGCGGATCGCAGCTCGCAGGGCTGATGGACAACGCCGAAAGCCTCCTCCGCGTCCCCGCCCGGATCGGCTTCCCGGTCCCGCTCTCCCGCATGCCGCAGGAGCTGGCGCAGCCGGAGTTCGCCGCTGCTATAGGAATGCTGCTTTACACCCATCGCACCCAGATCCGCCGCGCCAGCGAAGAGCAAGGACTGCGAGCGAAGCTGAAGGCGATCTTCGCTGGCAGCTTCTAAGCACTCCCTATCGAGTCGGAACCAACAAGTCCCCCAACCCAATATTGCGTAGAAGCTCTGCTCGAACTCGATCCGCCACTGCATTCACAATCTCCGCTCCATCCTGCGCCGGATCGATGTGGACGCGGAAGGGTCGTTTCCCGAAGGGCATATCGACAACCCGGACGATGGCAGCGGCAACCTCCGATACATCCGCATCAGCCGGTACAACCGCGTTGAAGCCCTTGAGAATGTCTTCGCTAAGGTGAGCATACGGACCCGCCTCATACTCGGCAGCGCGCGGTTTATCGTCAGGCGAACCGGCGTTGGCAAAGTGATTGGTACCGGAGGTAAACGCTCCGGGAACGACGATGGAAGTCTCGACCCCCCACCGGTTGAGTTCGGCGGCGTAGCTGATGGCAAGCGAGTCCATCGCCGCCTTGGCCGCGAAGTAAGGAGCGAGGTAGGGCGGAGTGCCGCCGCGCGTGCTGGTGCTCGAAATCCAGACCACCAGGCCGCTGCGTTGCTTCCGAAGCTGCGGCAGCGCAGCGCGGTTGACCCGCTGCGTACTGAGCACGTTGATGTCGTACAGGTGGGCAAGCTGCTCCGGTGTAAACGCTTCGGTCGGCCCAAAGACCATGTGCCCGGCGTTATGGATGACGACGTCGAGGCGATCGTTGTCCGCGACGATCGTCTGAATCGCAGCGTCGGACGACTCCTGCGACGCCACATCCAGCTCCACGGTGCGGAGATCCACGTTGTTCTCTGCGGCGTATTTCTTTACCGCTTCGACCTGCGGCGCGTTGCGGCCGGTGGTCTCGCGCATGCTGGCATAAACGGTGTGTCCGGCGTGAGCCAGGGCGCGGGCGGCGAGGGCTCCGAAGCCACTCGACGCTCCGGTGATGACGATGACGTTCTTCATGGTGATTCTCCTGATCGCAAGTTTGTCTTTGAAGTGGTGGTAGCTGAAGTTCAGAATCCCGAAAGATCAGGCGAAGCCGCCGTTGGCGCGAAGGATCTGCGCGTTCACCCAGCTGCCATCCGGCCCGGCGAGGAAGGAGACGACAGCAGCAATATCTTCGGGCTGGCCGAGGCGTTCGAGCGGGGCCATCTTGGAGATTGCTGCGATCTGCTCCGAGCTCTTGTCGCCCAGGAAGAGCTCCGTAGCAACCGGGCCCGGAGCGACAGCATTGACCGTGATCTTGCGGCCGCGAAGTTCATTGGCGAGGACTGGCACCAGGCCCTCAACGCCGGCCTTGGACGCGATGTAGGGCCCGTAGGTCGGGAAAGATTTGGCCAGGACGCTGCTCGAGAATGCGATGATCCGACCGCCCTCCGACACATGTTGCGCCGCCTCGCTCAACACCAGGAACGTTCCGCGCAGGTTCGTGGCGATCACCTTGTCGAAGACGTCGACATCGCCCTTGGCGATCGGGGAGAGCGGCATGATGCCGGCGTTGTTTACAACCACGTCGATCTGCCCGAAGGCTTCGAGCGTCTTGCTGAAGAGTTGCTTGACGTCCGACGCCCTGGCGACGTCGCCCTGGACTGCGATAGCTTTGCCACCGGCTGCAACGATCTCGTTGACAGTCTCATCCGCTTTGGCGGCGTTGCCTGCGAAGTTGACGACCACCTGGAAGCCGTCGGCTGCCAGACGCTGTGCGATAGAGCGGCCGATCCCGCGGGATGCTCCGGTTACGATTGCTGTCTTTGCCATTGTCTTTCTCCTTGTGCGGCTCACTGGTGTGGCCGTCGATGAACTAAGATTGCGCCCTTTCCGTATATACGTCCAATGCATAATGCTAATATGCACTATGCGTATAACGCAATTACGACAGGCCGACCTGAATCTGCTGGTCGTCTTCACTGTCCTCGCGGAAGAACGCAACGTATCGCGGGCTGCGACGCGCCTTCTGCTGAGCCAGCCCGCTGTCAGCCGCGCCCTGCAACGGCTCCGGGATATGTTCCACGACGACCTGCTGGTCCGCACCTCGAAGGGCTACGAGACGACTGCCCAGGGCCAGCGCCTGCTCCAGGAGCTTGAGGTCATGCTGCCGAAGCTCGACCGCCTGTTGAGCGGCTCCAGCTTCGACCCGGCACTCGAGCAGGCTACCTTTCGCATCGCTGCCACGGACAATGCCGCCTCCGTGCTGGCCCCGGTACTGTGCCGGGATGTTTTGCCGACTGCGAAGAAGGTAATGTTTGACTTCAGCGCCTGGCGCGACGGCGTCTTCGACGATCTGGATCACGGACGGCTGGACCTCGTCCTGAACGCCGAGGACGGCTTCGTCCCATCCCACCTTCAGGCGGAGGCGATCTATGAAGAAGACTTTGTCTGCGTGGTCGCTGCGGAGGCGGAGTACCCCCGGCGGCTGTCGCTAAAGCAATATCTGGAAGCGGAGCATGTTGGAGTCGGGATCTTCGGAGGGCGGCAGACGATCCCTGAGCGGCGCCTGGGAGCAGCAGGGCACAAGCGCCGGACCGTGATCCAGGTACCGTACTTCTCGACCGCAATCCGCAGTGTGGTGGGGACGGAGCTGATTGCGACCGTCCCCAAACGGCTGGCCATGGGGGACGCGCACCATCCCGGAATCCGCCTGGTGAAGCCTCCACCGGAGATGACAGGGTACCGCTACATGATGATCTGGCACCCGCGGGTCAATACCGACGCCGCGCACGCCTGGCTCAGGAGCGCCATGCGGTCGGTCGGGCACGGTTTGGGGAGCCAAAAAGCCTAAGCGGGCGGATTGGAACGCGCGCGTGTGCCGTTTTGGAACCATGCATGGTACAGGTGGTGGAAAACGAGGGTGATGGCGGTGGCGGCCAGGGTGTAAGAATTGAGATAGAAACGTTTCATTTGAGGAGTCCCTGTAGCCATGTCGAATCTGCCTGACGATCTTCGCATTCACTATCACGATGAAATGCCGCGTGGTGCGCGGATTAAGGTCATCGGCGTGGGTGGCGGCGGAAACAATGCCGTAAACCGAATGATCGCAGCGAACGTGGTTGGCGTGGAGTTCATCGCCGCCAATACCGATGTGCAGGCGCTGCAGGTCTCGAATGCTCCAGTCAAGCTGCAGCTTGGCGTCAAGCTCACCAGCGGACTGGGTGCGGGTGCGAATCCCGACGTCGGGCGGCGCGCGGCGCTCGAGGACTCCGACAAGATTATCGAGGCGCTCGAAGGGGCAGACATGGTCTTCGTCACCGCCGGACTGGGCGGAGGCACAGGAACAGGGGCGGCCCCGGTCATCGCCAGCCTAGCGAGTGAGATGGGCGCGCTGACAGTTGCTGTTGTGACGCGGCCCTTCGCCTTTGAAGGCAAGCGACGCATGATGCAGGCTGAGCGCGGCATGCAGGAGTTGCTGGAGTCGGTCGATACAGTCATTGTGATTCCGAACGAAAAGCTGCTGGCGGTCGCGAAGGACGCTGGCTTCTTCGAAAGCTTCCGCATCGCCGACGACGTGCTGCGGCAGGGTGTGCAGGGCATCTCGGACATCATTACGATTCCCGGTGTCATCAACCGCGATTTCGCCGACGTGAAGACCACCATGGCCGGAATGGGCTATGCCGTGATGGGCACGGCGATGCGTTCCGGAGCAAACCGCGCGGTTGAGGCTGCGATGGCGGCGATGGCTTCTCCGCTGCTCGAAGCCGGGGCGATCGACGGCGCACGCGGCATACTGATCAACATCACCGGTTCGAGCTCGCTGAAGCTGAGCGAGGTGAACGAGGCTTCCACAATCATTCAGAACGCAGCGCACGAGGACGCCAATATCATCTTCGGCGCGGTGCAGGACGAGACGATGGGCGACGACGTGAAGATCACGGTCATCGCTACGGGTTTCAAGCAACAGGAGATGCCGCAGCGGCGCGAGCGGATGCTGGCCGAGGCCACGCTGCCGACCATGCGCTACGACGTCCCGGGTTTGAACGTTCCGATCCGGCCCCGCGCGGATGCGGTTCGCGTTGAATCGGTACGCGCCGTCGAAGTGGTCGAGTGGACCGAGCCTGTCAGAGCGAGCGTGGCTGAAGTGATGCCCGAGGTTGTAACTGCGCCGGTGGTTGAGACGGAAGCTCCTGTATCCGCTCCGCTTGCGCCCGCTTCTCTGGCACCTGCCTCTTTTGCGCCAGCTCCCGCTGTGGAAGTAGCTGCTGAGCCAGTACGTTCGCCCGAGCCGGTACGCCCGGCGGTAGCGGAGCCGGAGCTGGTTCCGGTGCGCGCTTCGGTGTTCGACGATGACTTCTTCCGGTCCCCTGTGCCGCGGTTTGGGGAGGCGGCGAACGTCAGGTCCGCCCCTGCGGAGAGCCGGCCCGAGGTCACGCGGCACCATTCTCCGAGTTTCGACGTCAAATCAGAAGAGCCGCGTGGCGTTGCTGCGCCGGTTATGGCTGCAAGCCACGCCCTGAGTTCCTCTGAGCCGGTCACGCGGGCCGGGACGTTTACCGGTGCGGTCTCTGCGGAGCCTGAGCGGACGGAGCCGGATGAGTTGGATATCCCGGCCTTTCTGCGAAGAGGGAATTCGTAGACGTTGACAGGATTGGGTTTAGGCGGAGCCCCGTTTGGGTGATGGTTTTGGAATTGTTTTTTTGGTATTTGGTTGGGGTAGGGAAAAGCAGTAAGGGGCGTGTATGAAGTTGATTCGACTGTTGGGCGGATTCGTTCTCTGTCTTGTGATGTGTGGGGCCTCTGGATTGGCAGCAACGAAGAAGAAGGCACACCACGCGACGGCGAAGGCAACCAGTGCGAAGGCGACCACTCCGCATAAAGCGGGAGTGTCCGGTAAGACTGCCAGGGTTGCGGTGGCTTCCGGGGCGAAGGCTGGAGTACGCGGCAAAGCGGTGCGTGGACGTGGGGCTCGCGCCAAACTTGCGGTTCGGCGAACGCGGTATGTGGAACGGTTTACGGCGAACTCCTACTCCGACAACCTGACGCTGGGCGACGTGACGGCGGGCGAAGATCCGATCGTGCGGGCTGCGGCGATCCAGGCGCTGGGCAATATGAATGGGACGGCGATCGCGATCGATCCGACCACGGGCCGCATTCTGGCGATGGTGAACCAGAAGCTGGCGCTGTCGCGTGGCGCGGAGCCGTGTTCGACGATCAAGCTGACGGTCGCGCTGGCGGCGCTTGAAGAGGGCTTGATCAAGCACGACACTCCGGTGAGCCTGGGCGGAAACTACAAGGTCGACCTGACCTATGCGCTGGCCAAGTCGGTGAATCCGTACTTCGAAGTGCTGGGCCGGACGATGGGCTTCGAGCGCGTGAAGCACTATGCGAACCAGTTCGGGCTGGGTGAACTGGCTGGATATCACATCGACGGCGAGCAGCTAGGAACGTACCCCGACGAGGAGCTTCCGCAGAAGCTGGGCGGTGTGGGCCGTATGTGCTCCTTCGGCGAGGGCATCTCGATGACTCCGCTGCAACTGGGCGCGATTGTGAGCGCGATTGCCAACGGCGGAACGCTCTACTATCTGCAGCACCCTGAGACGCAGGCGGACGCGAAGAACTTTACGCCCAAGGTGAAGCGGATTCTGAACATCGCTCCGATCCTGCCGGAGATGCGTCCCGGAATGGAAGGCGCGGTCTTGGCCTCCTACGGCACGGCGCGCAGTCTGCGGGCGAACTTCAGCGCGTTCCCGGTGATGGGCAAGACCGGCACCTGCTCGAACAACGGGACGCGGTTTGGCTGGTTTGGAAGCTACGCGGAGACACCGACCGGGCGGATCGTTACAGTGATCTTCCTCGAAGGTGGCAGGCCGACCTTCGGCCCCAAGGCTGCGGAGTTGACCGGCCAGTTCTATCGCGGGATGTACGAGAGCAGCTACTTCCAGCCGCGCGGTGTGCCGCTGACGCCGCTTCCTCCGCCTTCCCCGACCCCGCTCAATACGGGTGAGGATGACGGCAAGACGGATATCTCCGGGCAGTAACGAACCGCCGCTTCATAGAACTTCCAAGCCCTGCTGTGCCGCTGGAGCGGTTTTCCTGTGGGTGTCTAGCGGTGGCGTTTCATTCATGTCCGTTTTCTCCAATGAAAACGGTACTGCCTGAGATCTTCCGCTTCACAGCAACAGGAAAACTGCTCTATTCCCAGCGGACCAGCAGGGCTCTTTCGTCTCCCTCGCCCTGTTCCATGGCGATCTCCGCGGTTGCGAGTTTGATGACGCTCTCGAAGCGGTCGCCCCACTCGACCAGGACGAGAGCGTTCGGTTCAGCGAGCATCTCTTCCAGTCCGAGCACTGCGATCTGCTCCTCCGTTTCGAGCCGATAGAGGTCGAGGTGGAAGAGGTGGACTCTGTCGTTGACGTACTGGTGGACCAGGGTGAAGGTGGGGCTGGTCACGTCTTCTTCGCCTGCAGCGTCGAGTGCTTCGGCGATGCCTTTGACCAGGGTGGTCTTCCCGGCACCGACCTCGCCGCGCAGAATTACCAGCATGGGCGGACGCAGAATTTCCGCGAGGGTCTGGCCCAGCGCGAGGGTTCCTGCAACGGACCGTGTCTTGAATCGCTTCTCTCTCATTGCTGTGCTCTCATCGCTGCTTCGGGCTTCCCGTTGTGTGGCTCAGAGCTGTTGATGCCGCAGATCCAGGTAAAGCCATCCGAGTCCGTGATGCGGTATTGGAAGGCGTGGGAGAGATATGCAACTGTATCGGTTGCAAGCAGCGTGTGCTCGTCCTGCTCCTGTACTGCGAGGTCGGCGGCGAGTCCGTGGAGGTACACGGCGGCCTCGACTGCCTGTGCAACATCGTCCGGATACTGCGAGAGCATGGCCGCGACGATGCCGGTCAGAATGTCGCCGCTGCCGCCCTTCGACATGGCCGGATTACCGGAGGTGTTGACCGCGATCGAGCCGTCGGGATGGGCGATCAGGGTTCGCCATCCCTTGAGAACGAGGGTCAGCTTGTGCTCCATCGCAAACCTGCGGGCCAGCCCGATGCGGTCGGCTTCGATCTGCTTGACGGTCATTCCGACCAGGCGGGCCATCTCGCCGGGATGCGGGGTCAGGACCATGACGCGGCCCGTTCCATCCAGCAGCTCGGCCTTGCCTTCGAAGGCGTTCAGGGCGTCGGCGTCGATGACGATCGGCATCGACGTGCTGGCTACCAGCTTCCGTGCGAACTCCGAGGCATCGCCTTCGGTCGAGATGCCGGGCCCGACGGCCAGCACGGAGATTTTCTTGAGAAGGTCCTGGAACTTGCCGGGATCAAGATTCTTCAGTGCGACGGCACCTTCGTCGCCCTGGTCGAGCGGAAGCACCATCAGCTCCGGGGTCGCGCGTGCCACGGTGTCGACGATGCTCTGCGGGACCGCTGCGGTCACGAGGCCCGCGCCGGTACGAAGGCCGGAGAGCGAGGCCATCATCGCCGCGCCTGCCTTGCCGTAGCTTCCACCGACGATCAACACGTGGCCGAACTTACCCTTATTCGAGTTCACGGCACGCGGCTTTTCGGCGATGCTCTTGGCGGTGCCTGCCCAGCGCAGTCCTTCCGTCGATACCACCGCTCCCTCCGGAGAGCCAATGGGAGCGACGACTATCGGACCGAAAGTTCCGCCTGCCAGGTGCCCGAAGACATGCGCTCTCTTGGGAGCGGTGAAGGTGGCGACTCCATTCGCCCGGAACGCTCCTTCGGCTGCCTGCTCGATAGAGTCGGCGTCCCAGCCGGAGGGGAGATCCACTGCGACGACGGGGACTGTAACGCCTGCGATCTTCTCCTGCAGAACCGCAGCGATACCCCGCAGCGGAGGTTTGAATCCTGTTCCGACCACCGCGTCAACGATCAGTTCGGCCCATTCCAAGGCCTCGTCCATCAGGGCTTCGACAGCCAGGGTTTCAATCGATATGGCTGGTTCATCGAGCTTCAACCGGTCGAGCGCACCCTTGGCCTCGCCCTTGAAGTCTCCCTCCACTCCAGTCAGCAGAACCCATACGCTCCGCCCGCTCTTTGCGAGGTGCCGGGCAGCGACCAGTCCGTCGCCCCCGTTATTTCCTTTGCCGCAGAACACCGCCACCCGGCGAGCCTCGGGATACTGCCTGAGGCAGAAGGTCGCGACCGCCGCACCCGCCCGATCCATCAATTTTTCCAGCGCGATCCCGAAGTCCTGCGCGGTTCGGCGGTCGGTCTCACCCATCTCTGCTGCCGTAAGAATCTGCATATCCCCTTCTAACCCATTCATCGGCTAAATGCCACAAAACGAAGCTTCCCACTGCTCCTCTGCAGGGGTACCCCCCCACACCCACCATCCGCGCAGAAGTCCTTTGGAATGAATCGTTTAGACGAGTTGACTCGCTCTAAATTCGTGCAAGCAAAGGGGTTACGGCTAAATTAGTGTCAGGGATAGAGTTACGAGCTCCCGGCTGCATTTGGACATTGGTTGAAGCGGAAGACTTTCCTTTTCTTCTTCTCTTCCATTTTACGGAGTGGACTAAAACTAAAATGCCACTTTTATTTATTTTTTATCTATTCATTCAGATGGAGTTACGAGGATTTTCTCTGATTCAGGTGCTTGACAGGAAATAGACGACGTCCGGCTAGGGCATCGCAACGGAACGCGAGTGCTACATGCAGTTAATCCACGAGGTGGAAGTTGACGACGATGGAGGTATCCACCTCCGTCGGTTCTCCATTCAGCAGATAGGGTTTGTACTTCCATGTCTTAACGGCGGCGATCGCGCTCTGTTGCAGCGTGAGCGGTCCGCTGACGACCTTCAGGTTCTCGACCGTGCCTGCTTTTGAGATCATCGCGTGGAGCACCACGGAGCCGGAGATATGGGCTGTCTTGGCGAACGCAGGGTAGATGGGATTCTGCCCGGAGATCTTCGCTCCCTCCATCATGCCGCCCGAGACTGCATGGGGTGTGGACGGCCTCTCCGGTACGGGCGGAATCCTCACGACAGGTGCGGGGGCTGTCCTTTCCGCAGTCGCGGCAGCAGGGGGAAGGATTGCGGAGGCGGTGGTCAGGCGCGGGGCTGGGCTGGGTGTGGCTGTAGCGGTAGTTGCAGCGGTGTTCGCTGGAGCGACTGACAAGGTGGTTCCGGCGTTCGCCGCAGGGGGAGGGGGGATGCTGGATTGGGGGCTCCCATTTTTGGCCGAATCAGCAAGCTTCGCAGGTTCGGACTCCGACGCCGATTCCGGATTGTCCTGGCGGGTCTCCGCTGTGAGCTTGTTTGGCGTCTTTTCTGGAGGACGGTTTGGCTTTGGATGACTCGGCGCGGGAACCGATGCTGTGCCGGTCGGAATCGGCGTGCTGTCGCTTGCGACCCCGGTGCTGCCACTGCCAGTTGTCACGTTGGTGGGATTCACTGCCTTCGGTCTGAACCACCACGGCGCAGAGAGGCCGACGCCGACCAGCAGGAGCAGCGTCGCGCCCATCAGGATGCGCTTGCTGGAATCTTCTGGACCGGCCAGCCCGGTTTCCGCGACAGGGACGGCATGGATGGAGGTGCTCTGGACAGGTTTTACTTCGAGCTTCGGTCGGGGGATCGGCGTGACCTTCGTTGCTGAGGGCGCGGTCGAAGACGGTGTGGGGATCGACGGCTGCTGCGTCGCGAGGATGGGGAGGCGCTCCGATGCAGGGATTGAAAGCTCCTGCGCGGCCGGGACGGGTGGCTCCAGGGTGGCAGCGATGCTCGATTCCGACTCCAGTGCCGCTGGGATTGGTAGTGTCTCGGCTAAAACGGCTGCAGGAACGGGTGTGGCTGGCGCGATCGCCTGATAGGACCAACTCTCGCGCTGACCGGAGGAGAGTGCCTGGGCTTCTGCGTATACGCTGTGGTGGGTGACCCCGGCTTGTGCTCTCGGAGCAGGAAGAATGGGTTCACGGAGCTCCGCGGGTTGTATGGCTGATTCTGTGTCCTTCGAAGCTTGCGATGGTACCGGGGTGACCGGTTCCTCCTGCTCCCCTCGCGCTATGGGTAAGGGAGCGGAAGGATGCGCGGCTTCCATGCCGAATTGAGCTTCAAACGCCGCTTTCAGCAGTGCGACATCAGCCCTTAGCTTGTCCACGTCCGAAGCCTTGGGGTCGCTTGCCGCGGCTTTGGCGTCAAGTGCTTCTACGAGGTCAGGAGCTGCTTCCGGAGGCGATATTTCGATGAGGCTGTTGAGATCTTCGCCTGCGAGCAGGCATCCCAGCTCTCCTACGAGGCGCCTTGGTTCGCGTCCTGCTGCGACCATCTCGGCGACGCTGCGTCCGGTGACGGCCTGCATCACAACTTCGATGACGACCCCGTTCATGGCGGAGATCGAGAGCTCGGAGCTTTCGTCGCTTAGTCGCGCGACCATGGACCAGAACTCCATGGCTAGTAGTTTGTCGGCGCCGAGCGCCTTGAGGAACGCTGCCAGATGCTGGGGAGATCCGATCGAAATAGTGTGCATCGAGCAGACGGACCGGATGCTTTTTACATAGTGGCTCTCGGTCGAATCGTCAGCCGGCGAGATTGCGCGCACACCAGACATGATGTCTCCTGGATCCAGGGCCCCCGGCCTTTGCGACCGCCACCACGGAGGACTTGCGCGTACGTCTCTGTTCGCTTCCCTCGTTACCCAAGCCTCGTCGGCCCAAGCAAGGTATCAACTCTGCACGGTGTGTTCGGGCGTGTCAATTCATTTCGCGCTATTTCGTGATGGCCCTGGGTTTAGTGACGGCCGGTGTAGCGGTAGATGGCGCACTCTTCGTCGCCGGTGGAGCCGTACTCCTTCTGGGCGGCGATGGCGGCGAGGTCGGCTACGTGGTCTTCGGGAGACATGGAGACCGGACCTAAGAAGAGGCGGGTGAAGGCCGGGTGATGGTCGAGGACGGCGCGGCACTCGGCGTTGACGTAGAGCAGGTCGAAGGCGGGGGTGATCTTCTTTGCTGCGAACTGTTTGGCGAACTGGGTCTCGATGCGGCGGAGGAGTGAACGTAGCACCGGGGCTTCAAAAGGATGGAAGAGGAAGGCGACGCAGGGGGTGACGGGCAGGTCGAAGGTGAGGGCATCCTGCTGCAGGAGATCGGTGCGAGCGAGGCGAGGGGCGGTGGGGTCGTCGGCGTGGGAGGCCTGCCAGAGATCGAGGTTGCGCTGGGCAATGTCGGCGAGGTCGGGGTTGAGTTCGATGCCGATGACCCTGCGGAAGGGAAGCTCAGAGGCGACCAGCATGGCACGGCCTTTACCGGCACCGAAGTCGATGAAGGTGTAGTCGTGGATGGGATGGGGTGGTACGGTCTCGCGCCACTGGGCGATGAGGGTACGGAGAATGCTGGGGGCGACGCCGTAGTAGGCGGTGACGTGCTCGTCGTTAGGGTGGCCGGTGACGAGGTTAGCGGCAGGAACGAGGCCGCTGGTATCGACGCCGTGGGCCAGATCGAAGGGGTGGATGGGGGTGGTGGTGAGCTTGAGGAGATCGCGCGGGCGCTTCTTGGCGGGGACCAGCGAGGGTCTTGCAGTCTTCATTTGGCAGTCTTCATTGGTTACGGCTTATCTGGATGAGGTTGGGATTGCCTTCGAGACCGAGGATGCGGCGGCCGGCGGGGGTGATGTGTTGAGGGGACCAGATGGGGCTGTCGAGGAGGATGACTTCGGTGTGGAGTATCTGCTCGAGGCCCGCGAGGCGATTCTGAATCTGCGCCGAAAGCTGGGCCTGGGAGGCTTCGTCCTGGGTAGCGGGGATGATCTCTATTACGACGATGTACTTCGGAGGGACGCCGGGGATGCCGGCGCCGGGAGCTTCGGGATCGTGCGTGAGGGTGATGGAACGGACGAGGCCGAGATCGACGATGTTGCAGGGGAGCACGGGGTCGAAGCAGTCGCGGAGTGCGGCCTGAATGTCGGCGTTGGTGAGCATCTTTCTTGATGATAGATGCTTGCAGGTAGAAAGATGCGGTGGTGGGGTTCGTTCGTACGGCTTGGGACTAGTGGCTGCCTCCGCCTGCTGCGGTGGTCGTCGAGATGTTGGACCAGGCGAGGCCGTCGGCCAGGTTGCCGGCGTCGATGAGGGCTGTGACTTTGAAGGTGGCAAGGTCGATGGCTGCTACTTTGTGGTCGTTGTTGCAGGAGACGTAGGCGACTTTGCCGTCGGGACGGATGAGGACTTCCTGCGGCTGGGCGGGGACATCGATGGTCTGGGTGACGGTGAGGGTTTTGAGGTCGATGATGGCGACCTTCGAGGACTTGGAGAGGCAGAGGATGAGGTAACGGCCGTCGTGGGTGGAGGCGCTGCCGTAGCCGGTGCCGGGGAGCGGGATCCAGGTCTTGAGCTTGCGGGTGGCGGTGTCGATGACGGCGAGGCGGGGCTTGTCCCAATCGGAGGTGAAGAGGAGCTTGTCGTCGTTCGAGACGGAGATGCGCTGGACGCGGACTTTGCCGGGGGTTGCGTCGGGGCCGGCGTTGGGACCGGCACCCGGACCTTCGATGGGAATGACGGTGAGGAGCTTATGGGTGTTGAGATCCAGGACCGAGACGGAGCTGGGTCCGACGTTGGTGGTGTAGGCGAACTTGCCGTCGTGGGAGAGGGCGAACATGTGCGACTCGGCCGCGCCGGTGGGGATCTTGTAGAGAATCTTCAGGGTCTTGGGGTCGATGGCGGTGATGGCCTGATCGAGTTCGGTGGAGACGTAAAGGACGTTGCGTTTGGTGTCGAAGATGGGCAAGTGCGGGCGGACGGGGTGGCCGAAGTCGACGGTGCCGGTGATCTTGCGGGAGGGAAGATCGATGACGAGCATCTCCTGGCCGTCGGTGCCGGGACGGCCTACTCCGGCGTTGCCGTAGATGGGGACGTAGGCGGTACGGCCGTCGGGCGAGGTGGTGACCTCGTGGCCGGTGATGCGGTCTTCCTGGATGGCGACAGTCTGGGTTGCGGACGCCGCGTCGATCAGGGAGAGGGTGTGATCTTTCTGGTTGGCGACCAGGAGGGTGCCGGAGGACTGGGCGAAGGCAGGGGCAGCGGCGAGGCAGAGGAGGATCAGGCGGCCGGTGATAGGTGCAGTCTTCATAGGCCGCTGAGTTTACATGGCGGAGTATGCGGGTGGGAAGGGTCGCTGGAAGTGGGATTTGATTTGAAGCGGCCCTAGTTCTTTCGTTCGACGAGGTAAAGGGCGAGGGACTTGAGCGGGGTAGCGGCTTCGCCGAAGGGGGCGAGGGCCTCGAAAGCGTCGGCGATGAGTTGTTCGGCGTCTTTGAGGGACTGGTCGATGCCGTAGACAGCGGGCCAGGTGGCCTTGATGCTGGCGGTATCTTTGCCGGCGGTCTTGCCGAGTTCTTCGGAGCTTTGGGTCATGTCGAGGACATCGTCGACGATCTGGAAGGCCAGGCCGGCCTTTTCGCCGAAGGTGCGGAGGCGGTGAACCCAGGTCTCAGAATCGAGACCTGGGGCACCCGGATTTGTGCTGAGGCCGTAGAGGCCGCCGGAGACGATGCTGGTGGTGATGAGAGCTCCGGTCTTGGCGCGGTGGATGGACTCGACCAGCTCGGCGGTGGGCGGGGTGCCTTCGGATTCAATGTCGACGACCTGTCCGCCGATCATGCCGGGGGGCAGCGGGCTGTGCGTGCCTACTCCGGTACCGACGGCGAGGGAGATGTCTTTCAGGATCGCTACTGTGGTCGCGGGTGCGGAGGGAAGCTGGGCGATGGTCTGGAAGGCCAGGGTCTGGAGGGCGTCACCGGCGAGGATGGCGATGGCTTCGCCGAAGACCTTGTGGCAGGTGGGCTGGCCGCGGCGGAGGTCGTCGTTGTCGAGAGCGGGAAGGTCGTCGTGGATCAGCGAGTAGGTGTGGAGCATCTCGAGCGCCGCGCCGAGGTCGGCTGCGCCTGCGGGAATCTCTTTTCCGCCAGAGACCATGCGGGCGGCTTCCATGCAGAGGATGGGGCGGAGGCGCTTGCCGCCTGCGAAGGTGCTGTGGCGCATCGCCCGGTGGATGGAGTGGGGGAGCGTGTCGGGAGAAGGCAGGAGTCGTTCGAGGGCGGCATCAGTGCTTTGCGCGCCGGAGGTCAGCAGGGTTTGTACTGTAGATTGCATCGAATTCGATGGTAAATCAGTTGGAAGTTCTCAGGTGTCAGTGCGGGTGTTGCTTTGCAGGATGAGAGTGATCAGGAGGATGAGGGAGAGGGCGGTGAGGATCAGGCCGAGGGTCTGGTCTGGGAGTTGGGTGTAGGTGAGGTGGATTTGAGAGGGGCCGGCGGGGATGGGGATGGCGATGAGGCCGTCGAGGCGCGCTTCTCGTTCGGGAATGAGGGCGTTGTTGCGGATGAGGTGCCAGGCTGGGTAGTTGCGAAGGTTGAGGATCAGGGTTTGGGGGATGGGGGAGTTGACGGTGAGATCGCGTGGGACGGGGCCGGGATGGGTGTTGATTGGGGCTGCGGATTCGGGGTCAGGGGAGAGCCAGTAGGGTGGGTTGGCGTGGGCGAGGGCGTCGTTGTCGGCGGAGATCGGGGTGTATTCATCGGTGGGTTCGGAGCCCTGGGTAGTACGGAACTGGGTGGTGCGGGCTGCGACGGTGTCTTCGGGATCGCAGGTCTGGCGGAAGACGGTGTAGGCGGGACAGGTCAGGGCGGCGGCCAGGAGCAGGGCAACGGTGGTTGTTACGGCTGGCTTGAGGGTGACGGTTCGCAGGGACAGGGCTGTGGCGAGGCTCGCTGCGGCGGCAAGTAGAGCCAGTAGGCGCCAGGGGAATTGGAGGAAGGCCAGTTCCGGGAGGTGATGCCAGAGGGGGAGAGAGATGGGGGTCAGGAGGATGACGATGGTCGCGGTGAGGACGGCCAGTGCGTAGAGAGTCAACCGAGAAAATTCCGGAATCTCGTTCTTCGCAGAGGGGGCATCCGCTTTCGTTCTTGTGGTTTTCAGGGCGACGGCTGCCAGCGCGATCACGGTAACGGCTAGGAGGATGAGAGCGATGGTGGAGGCGGTGTGGAGGACGGTGTCGTGGAAGATGGCTTCGGCCAGCGCGTCTGGGTCGGTGATGCCGGCGGTGGTGTGGTGGAAGAGGGTATTGTCCTGAATGCGGAGGCCGGGGAGGATGGCCATGTCGATCTCGACGTAGCGGCGCTCCCAGGCGGCGGGGACGAGGTAGAAGGCGGCCAGGCCGAGGCCGAGGGCGGTTCCAGTGGCTGAGGTGAGGGCGAGGCGCAGGCGGGTGTCTCTCTCCAGAATGAGTCGGGTCGGGATGAGTCGGACGAGGGTGATGAGGGCGAGGGCGTAGCAGCACATCACGCCGGCGGGGGCGTTGGAGAGCCAGAGCAGGGCGATGGGGATTGCGATGCGTGGGATGGTGGGGCGCTCTCGCAGGATGGCGTCAAGGAGCAGTGGGATCCAGATGGCGGCGAGCAGTTCGGCGTAGGCGGTGCGCTCGTAGGCGGTGAAGAGGACATACGGGTTGGTGAGGTAGAAGACTGCGGCGAGCAGCGCGGCGGTGGTGCCGACGAAGCTGCGGGCCAGGCGGTTGAACGCGAGGCCTGCTCCAGTGAGGACGAGCCACGTGTAAGCAATCGGCGTCCAGGTCCACGGCATGATGAGGCCGAGGATTGCTCCCAGGGTCCAGGAGAGGGGAGGGTAGAAGACGAAGCGGGGCTCCCCTGCGTTCCAGCCCGGGGTGAAGGCCCATTGGGGATGCAGGGTGCCGTGGGTGAACTGACGGGCGGCTTCGAGCCAGTTGAGGATGTGGAAGTCGAAGTCATGGCCGCAGGAGCAGTCGTGCAGCAGCAGCGGCAGGATGGGGATAAGCGCGGCGAGAGGGATGAGGAAGAGATGGAGGCGGCCGCGCTTCATATCTCCGAGAGTATCTCTTCTGCTGCTGCTGCGCGCAGGGCGGTCCTTTTCGTGGAGGGTACAGAATTCATTGGTCCTCCCGTTGGTCGGCACGGTGGTTTGTTGCGACCAACGGGAGCACCCTGCGAAGCCCAATACACGTCATGAAATGGCCGCCGCCCGCGTAGGGCGCTTTAGGGCAGGAGCGAGGGAAACGAGAGGTGTAAGGAAGCGGGCGAGGCAAGCCAGGCTTCAAACTCGGGTGCGGGACGGAGGTGGAGCAGGGTGCGGAGGTAGAGGGCGTCGTGGAAGCTGGTGGACTGGTAGTGGAGCATGATGTCGTCGGCTCCCGGAACTCCCATGATGTAGTTGACGCCGGCGGCCCCGAGCATGGTCAGGAGGGCGTCCATATCGTCGTTGTCGGCCTCGGCGTGATTGGTATAGCAGATATCGCAACCCATGGGGAGGCCGAGGAGCTTGCCGCAGAAGTGGTCTTCGAGGCCGGCGCGGAGGATCTGTTTGCCATCGTAAAGATATTCGGGACCGATGAAGCCTACGACGGTGTTGACCAGCATCGGAGAGAAATGTCGGGCCACGGCATAGGCCCGGGCCTCGAGAGTTTGCTGGTCGATGCCGTGGTGGGCGTTGGCGGAGAGGGAGCTGCCTTGTCCGGTCTCGAAGTACAGGATGTTTTCGCCGCCGGGTTCGGGGGCGTTGGGATCGTCGGTGGGAGATGCGATGCCACCGCGCTTCAGGCTGCGGGCCTGCTGGTGCGCTTCTTCGAGGAGAGAGAGGCTGACGCCGAAGCTGGTGTTGGTGGCCTCGGTGCCGCCGATGGATTGGAAGAGCAGGTCGAGGGGAGCGCCCTGATCCATGGCCTGCATCTGCGTGGTGATGTGGGCGAGGACGCAGGATTGGGTTGGAATCGCGAAGCGGCGGCGGGCCTGGTCGATGAGGCGCAGAAGTCGGGAAACGGTGGCGGGGGAGTCACTGACGGGGTTGATACCGATGACGGCATCGCCGGAGCCGAGGAGTAGTCCGTCGAGGATGGAGGCGGCGATGCCGGCGGGGTCGTCGGTGGGGTGATTGGGCTGGAGGCGGGTGGAGAGGCGGCCGGGAAGTCCGACGGTGGTACGGAAGCGGGTAACGACAGAGATCTTGCGGGCGACCAGGACGAGATCCTGCAGGCGCATGAGCTTGGAGACGGCGGCGGCCATCTCGGGGGTGAGGCCGGTGCTGAGGGCAGAGAGGCGCTCGGGCGTGGCTTCGTCGGAGAGGAGATAGTCGCGCAGCTCGCCTACGGTGAGGGAGCTTACGGATGCGAAGGCCTGTGTGTCGTTGGTGTCGACGATGAGGCGGGTGACTTCGTCGGACTCGTAGGGGATGAGGGCTTCGTTGAGGAAGGTGGTGAGGGGCAGATCGGCGAGGGCGATCTGTGCGGCGACGCGCTGCTGGGCAGAGGTTGCGGCGATGCCGGCGAGGACGTCTCCGGAGCGGGCGGGAGTAGCCTTGGCGAGCAGGTCGGCGAGGGTTGGGAAGGTGTAGCGGATGCTGCCGATGGTGTGGGCGTAGGGCATGCTGGCTTCTACGCTAGCAGGTGTGGAGTGACGGCAGGTGCCAGGAACTCAGAGGTTGGCGGTGTGCGCTGACTGGGTGAGGATGCGTAAACCTTTCCACATCGTGTCCCATTCGGCGGAGGTCATGGCGGATTGGAGTTGGGTCTGGGCCTTCTGCCAGTCTGCGTGGGAGGACTTGACGAGGCGTTGGCCTGCGCGGGTGAGGTGCAGGACTAGCTCTTTCTGGCCTTCAATTTTCGCGGACTTGACCCAGCCGTTCTTCTGGAGGAGTTTCAGGTTGCGCGAGAGGGTGGTCTTGTCGAAGCCGAGGACGCTGGCGAGGGCCACCTGACTCTTCCCCGGCTGTGCATTGAGGAACGAGAGGATAGAGAGTTGGGAGGCTTCGAGGCCGTGGTCGCGGAGATGCGAACCGTAGAGCTGGGTCACGAGGCGCGAGGCCCGGCGCACGGTCGCGCAGGCGCAGGGCAGGTCGGGGAGAACCTGGTTGATCGTCTTCATTGCTGGGCCTGGGGAGCTGGGGTTGGGGCTGGTTGGGTTGGGTTGACGAGGAAGCGCAGGGGTGTCAGCGGACCGAGCGGGGTGTACTGCAGGTCGACGAGGTGGGCCTTGTCGAGCGGAAGGCTTTCCATGATGGCCTGGGCTTCTTCGGTGGTCTTGCAGTTGAGGATGAAGACGACGCCCTTGCCGTCGGAACGGCCGTACCAGTTTTCGATCTTGCCATTGAGGTAGAGGCGGACGGTGTCTTTGACCTCGTCGGGCATGATCTTCATCCGCTGGGCCTGGTCGGTGCCGGGCTTGACGGTGAGCATCACGAGGACGTGGGTGGTTGGCGGCGGAGGTAGGGTCTGGGCGTTCAGTATGGTGACGGTGAGGGCGAGGGCAGCGAGGGTGCGGAGGGAAAGACGGAGCATGCGTGCGGTCTCCTTGGGATGCTTAAGTTGTATATGCAACTCATAAGCTCTGCAAGGAATTTATGCAATCGGTACCACTGTGGTGGCAACATTTGCCTGCATTTGGTTGTTGCCAAGGAGACCTTGTCGGATGCAGAATCTCGCGTGGCCGGTCCGACCACTTCCTTCGCAGCGAACAGCGCCCATCGGGGCCGCAGCGCATGAGGCAGCGGAATCGAGGGCGGGCACTGAGGGATCTCTGGATGCGTCGAAATACTTCGCTTCGTTTTGTTTACGGCCTGATGGTGGGTTCGGTGCTCCTTGGTTCCTCCGCTGCGATGCTGGCTCAGACCCAGGAGGGCGCGGCGGTACCGGAGCCGGGATTGTTGTTCTACCTCTCCGGCGACCATGGGTTGACGGCTGATTTTGCTTCGGGTGGCGACGTGAAGCCGAACTATCAGACTGATGTGAAGATCCTTCCGGGTGGAGCGAAGGGGTCGTACATTCAGTGTGGGAACAACCAGTTGCTGTCGTACTGGGCTCCGGGGAACATCTACGCGCAGCGAGGCACGCTTTCGTTCGACTGGCGGGCGCGCGATCCACTGGACGAGACGGAGTTTCCGGTCTTTCGCGTGGGGTACGCGGACCACTCGAGCTGGGACATGGTGTGGATGCGGATCGACTGGAACGGGCACGGGTTCGATGCGTTCGTGACGGATGTGAATTTGGGTCGGACGCGGGTGTCGTACACGATGCCGGAGAGGGCCGGGGGAGAACGTCCCAAGGGAGACCAGTGGATTCACCTGGCGCTGGCGTGGGATGAGACGCGCGGCATCCGCTTCTATGTGGACGGCAAGATGGTGGAGGAGAAGGCGGCTACGGGCCGCTTCGATACGGGGCTGGACCAGTTTGGGCCGCACTCGCGGATCATCTCGCCGCAGGGGGTGGAGAGCAGCTACAACTTCGACCGTGGCGGAGATTTGGATGAGTTGCGGATCTACGACCGGATGCTCTCGGATGACAATATCGCCGGGCTGGCGAAGCAGGAGACGCCGCGAAGTATTCCTGCGGTTACGCGGTCGGTTGTAGCTGACGCTGCGCCGAGTGGTGGGTCGGACGAGAGCTGGCGGGAGGAGTGGTGGCATCGTTACGGGTGGAATCGTCCGGGGGATGTTCCGATGGTGCTGCCGGCGGGTGCGACCACGGTTCGCAAGGTGGAGATTCATGACGCCTACGACCTGAAGCGCTGGTGGTGGAAGGGCACCGACGGGATTCGGGAGACGACCTGGCCGGGGGTCTATAACCGCTCGAAGCTGGTAGGGCGGTTCGACTATTTTCAGTTGCCGGATTGGGATTGCTATTCGCTGTCAGGCAAGTCGGTCACATTTACTTTGCCGGATGAACCTTGGAATCACCTGGAGATTGAGGGTGGGGCGTGGGGGAGTGTGGCGCTGCTGACTCCGGGGGCGGGCAAGGCGGGAGCGGTGGCGGATCCAGATCAGCACGATCCCTCGCCGATGCTGGCGAAGACGCTGTTCGAACGCCCGAAGGGGCAGGAGCGGACCAGCAACCAGTTGAGCGAAGCGGTGACGGGAGAGAAGGTGCGCTTCACCAACGTCGAACAGGAGTGGCCGATCGGCGAGTTCGCGGCGTACTACGTGCATCCCGGCGCGGAGCCGGAGGGCTTGGTGAAGCTGCGCTACAGAATCTCAGGACGCGGCAATCCGGCCAACAATCCTTCGCTGGCTCCGCTGACGGCGTTCATTGCGGGACGGTTTCCGGCGGATGAGCGGGCGACGATGGTGGCGGCTCCCGCTGCTGGAATTCCCGGAGGAGCGCGGGCGATGGGGGTGATGGCTCAGGCTTCGGCATCGAGCACGGCCGAGGGCCGGAGCCTGCCGCTGGTGCATGTGCTGATTCCTTCGGACTTCCGCACGATTCCGAACGCGGAGCGGGGGACGGCCTACGACTGGGAGAACATGCATGCAGGACTGGATGGCATCGCGATCGATCTGCCAGCACTGAATTTGAAGGCGACGCACGGCGACGTAATCCCGATGAATGTGCAGATCAAGGATCCGCTCTGGCCGATGCGGGACATGCTGAACTTCAACTTCTCCGTAAAGCCGGGGGAGGCGCATACGCTCTGGCTGGATACGCGCGACCGGATTCTGCCCAACAGCAAGAGCCTCTACCTGACGATCGCTTCGGCGAGCGGCGAATTCGGGCCGGCGGCGTTGGAAGGTGCGGAGGTGCGGCTGGTCTTCAAGCCGTATAGGGAAGCTCTGGCGGAGCATGTGAGGGACCGACTGACGCAGGTTCGGGATAACTACGCCAACATGACGGAAGAGTCGGTCAGCTCGCGGCGGCTGAATCTGTTCAACCGCTTCGACGGGGACATTACGGACCTGCTGCGGGTGGATCCGGAGAACGACCTGGGGCGGAAGTACTGGAACGAGATGAGCCATGAGCAGGTTCGTCCGCCGTTTGTTTTGCCGACGGCTCCGGCGGGTGTTCCGGAGTGGGCTTTCCTTCAAGTGAAGGATCTGGGCATGTTAAAGGACCTGATCGGTTGGTACGTCGATAATCGGCAGATCTCGAATGGGGAGTTCGGCGGCGGGCTGTCGGATGACAGCGACTTCCTGAACTGGTGGCCCGGGTTGGCGATGATGGGAGCCGATCGCGAGAAGTTCAAGCACTCCTTATTGAAGACGCTGGATGAGATGTACCGGCAGGACATGTTTGCGAACGGGATGGCGAAGGCGCAGTACGACGAGCTGCACAGCTACGAGGACGGCATCAACGTGCTGGGCGAGGCGATGATGGTGGACTTCGGAAGTCCGAAGCAGTTGGAGCGGGCGATGGAGACGGCCCGTAGGCTGGAGTGGCTGACGGGGAAGAACTCCGCGGGACAGCGGCAGATCCGTTCCTCGTACTACAGCGGGACGAAGATGGCGACGGGTGGAGTGTGGGGTTGGGCGAAGGGGCGGTCGTACTTTGTCTTCCATCCGGCGTTGGAGCTGGTGCTCTATAACGGAGCGCCGGAGACCCGGAAGATGGTGCTGGAGGTGGCGGATGGATTTCTGGCGCATCGGCACAAGGATGCGAACGGCAAGTACAGCATGCATTACACGGTTAACTTCAAGACGAATGAAGACCTCCCGGGCAGTCAGGATCCGTGGTTTATTCTTTGGGCGGCGTACCGGTGGACGGGAGATAAAAAGTACCTGGTTCCGTTCGAGGACGATCCGTCGGCTGCGCTGAAGGCGATCAACTCCGACGCGCTGAACATCCTGAAAGTGAAGGAGACGTGGGGCAAGGAGGCCATCGCTGGGGTCTCAGGGAAGAGTGCGGCGTCGGTGGCGAATGAGCCGGCGCACCAGTTGGCGTGGCAGGTGACGGGCGATACCGGCTATCTGAAGAAGGTGTATGCGTCGCAGATTCAGACGGCGACGGAGCGCGAGTTCATCAATCGCGAGGGGAGTCTGTGGATCGATCGGGTGTACTTCAACAACGGAGAATTGCAGCGCGGCCGGCTCGGTGGAGTCGCCTTGATGCGGAACTACGACTATCCAGGGAATGTGGTGAGCTGGCGGTTCGCTGCTCCGGCGACGGAGCAGAGTGTGGCGATCCTGGTGCCGGAGGGAACGCCGGACCACATCAAGGTGATCGCTTACAACCTGGATTCGACGGCGGTGACGGCGCGGATGACGGGCTGGGAGATCGATCCGGGTAAGTGGGAGATCGTGCAAGGGGTACAGGGCGCGTCTGAGGCGACGCCGCTAACGGATGTGACGACGCGGACGGTGGAGTTTGAACGCAGCAAGGATGTGGAGATTACGTTCGCTCCGCGGGTGACCACGGTGATTGAACTGAAGTTGAAGACCAAGGGCGTGCCGTACTGGACGCGCGCCGACCTTGGGATCGGGAAGGATGACGTCAAAGTGGACGGCGGGCGGATGACGGTGACGGTCCACAGCCTGGGGGCGGCGGACGCTCCGGCTTCGAAGGTGGTGCTGCGGGATAAGGCGGGGAAGGTCGTAGCCACGGGGAATGTTCCACGGCTGAAGGCTCCGCTGGACCTTATGCCTAAGACGGCGGCGGTGGTCTTGCCGGTTCCGTTGGGGGCGGATTGGACGGGTGGAAGCGTGACGGTGGAGTCCGGTGGGAAAGGTCCGGAGATCACGATGCTGAATAATCGGGTGGATTTCTAGAGCCTTACGCGAAGCGTCCAATACCCCACGAAGTGGCGCCTGCCCGGCGTCAGGGCGCACTTACACACCAAGTCGGCGGGGTGCTTCGGCGGGATGGACGTTATAAATAACGTTCATCCCGCGCTGCTTGATCAAGGCGAAAGTACTACGCGATTTCGGGGGGTGTTCTGCGGACCTGCGTTGGAGCGCTGCGGAGGTTGGTGGCTCCGGATCGTCTAGCGAGTGCTCTGCGGTTCTGGCAGTTTTGCGGCGGCCATGTCTACTTCGGCTTCGGCGGCCTGTTTCTTGCTGAGGACATCCAGGCGAACATTGGCAATGCCGCTTCTGCGGATTCCCAGTTTCTCGGCTGCTCCGACGGAGAGGTCGATGACCCGCTCGGGGAAGAGAACGCCACGGTCGTTGATGCGGACTACGACGGACTTGCGGGTGTGGAGATCGACGACGCGGACCAGAGTACCGAAGGGCAGGCTGCGGTGCGCGGCCGTCATGTCATTCATATCGAAGGTCTCGCCGCTGGCGGTCTTATGGCCGTCGAGGACGGAGCCGTACCAGGAGGCTACGCCGAAGGTGGCGCGTTGCAGAAACGAGAACTTCTTCCTGCGGGGCTGACTCTGAGTCTGATTTTGAGTCCAGGCATCGACGCCAGGAAGTTTCTGAATTGGCTGTTCTGAGACGGGTGCGGTGTAGGTGGAAGAGAGCGGTGTGGTGATACCCGGAATCGACATCATCATCAGGGCAACGACGGACGAACCTGCGAGACGAATTGTGTTTGTAAGACTCAAATAATCTCCTGGGCCGGAATTGCTTTCCGAACTGGGGTTAAGTTTACTAGCGTGTGAACGGATCGCCTAATTAAATGAATGGTGCATGTTGTTGTAAATGAATGCTTTACAAGATTTTTTCAGGAAAATTAGGGGGTATACAGTCCTCCACTTGCATGTTTTGGGCTTCGAGGTAGTCTTACGCTCAGGCCAGTGTCGGATTTGGCAGGACTTTCATGCAGCTTAGTACCCCCTCCTTTTTTGTTTTCTTTCTTGTCGCGTGGCTGGCTTACTGGTCTGCCGCGAAGTTTCGTGGCGCTCGGCTGGCAGTGCTGCTGGTAGCGAACGGGTTCTTTCTCGCGAAGTTTGGACCGCTCTATTTACTGCTGCCGGTGGCGGCGTCGATCGATTTTCTGGTGGGGTTGGGGCTGGCCCGCAGCGAGGGTTCGGCTCGGCGGCGTCTTCTGCTGGGAGTCTCGCTGGCGGTGAATCTGGCCCTGCTGCTTGCGCCCAAGGTGATGGCGCTGCGGCACGCGGGGCGGACTGGCTCGTGGATGGCGCTGCTCACGCTGAGCCTTTCTTTCTATTGCTTCCAGTCTCTGACGTACACCATTGATCTGTACCGGCGGGACGACGACGCGGTCGCGACGCGGAACTATTGGGCTTACCTGGGTGCGGCGCTGTTCTTCCCGGTGCTGGTGGCGGGACCGATCCTGCGGCTGCACGGATTTTTGAAACAGTTGCTGGCACCGCCGACGTTGAGCGAGTCGCAGGCAGGACGGGCACTGCTGCTGATCGGGATCGGGCTGATAAAGAAGCTGCTGATCGCCGACTTCCTGGGACAGAATCTGGTGGGACGCGTCTTTGACACCCCTACCTTATATAGCGGGGCGGAGGTGCTGGCCGGGGTGTACGGATACGCGCTGCAGCTCTTCTTCGACTTTTCGGGCTATACGGACATTGCGCTGGGGGTGGGGCTGCTGCTGGGGCTGAGGTTGCCGGAGAACTTCCGCCAGCCGTACCTGTCGGTGAATGTGATGGAGTTCTGGAGGCGGTGGCATATCTCGTTCTCCGAGTGGCTGCGGGACTACCTGATGGATTCGCTGCCGCAGCGGCGACGGGAGTTTCCGCTGCTCTCTTATAGCTACACCGTAATTCTGACCATGATGCTGGGTGGGTTGTGGCATGGGCTGAGCTGGACGTTCCTCATCTGGGGAGCGCTGCACGGGGTGGCGCTGGCGGTGGTGCGGATCTGGAAACAGCGGCGGAAGGGCAAAAAGCCGACGGCGTGGGGAAAGGTTGCGGGGACGCTGGCGACGTTTCATTTTGTCTGCTTTACGTGGATCTTCTTCAATGCGTCTTCGGTGGGGAATGCGGTTGAGCTGCTGCAGCGGATTGGATCGAACACCTGGACGGTGGGAAATCTGACCCTGCCGGTGGTAGCGGTGATGGTTTTGGGTGCGGTGGCGCATTGCCTGCCGCTGCGTTGGCTGGATCGTTCCAGTGAGCTGATGGGGCGGGTGCCTTTTTGGTTGCAGGGCGCTGCGCTGGCGGGGTTAGTGGTGCTGATTCAGACACTTTCAGGGCGGGGCTCAGCTCCGTTCGTCTACGGGAGCTTTTAACGATGGCGTTCCCGAGGAAGACGGCTTTAGCCCTGGCGACCTGCGTGGTTGCGCTGGCGGTGGTGCATCTTGGCGTGCCGGGGAAGGGTCTCTCGCCGGAGGTGTTTGGGGAGGCGGCGCGGTTGCGCGGATTTTGGCCGCAGCCGACGGGCGCGCTCGATGCCAGGGTACCGCCGCGGCTGGCGATTCCTTCGCCTGCGCCGGGGGGGAAGGATGGGGCTCCCGCGAAGCTGGCTGCGGCTCGACCGGCGCTGGCGGATTTCCTGTTCGACGAGGGTGGATCGCTGGACGGGTTCTTCGATCGTCTGCGGCGGTTGGAGACGGGCGAGGGCGCGGGGCAGGTTTCGGTTCTGCACTATGGAGATTCGCCGACGACGGCGGATCTGATTACGGGGGATGTTCGGTCGCTGCTGCAGAAGCGCTTCGGCGAGGCCGGGTATGGGTACCTGCTGGTGGCGAAGCCGTGGGCCTGGTATGGGCATCGGGGGACCGATCTTTCGGACCACGGGTGGACCATCTCGACGGCGGTGGGGAAGGGACGGGCGGAGGCGTATGGGCTGGGCGGGGCGAGTTTTGTGGGTTCCGCGGGCGACGCGTCGAGTCACATCACGTTGAAGGACGGTGCAGAGTCGGCGATCGAACTGGCGTACCTGGAGCAGCCGGGCGGCGGGACGGTTGCGGTGATGGTGAACGGCCAGATGATCGCCACTGTGGAGACGGCTGCGGCGGTGCGGCAGCCGGGGTGGCAGAAGGTTGCGTTACCGGCGGGGACGAAGGCGGTGGATTTGAAGGTCGCGAGTGGCCGGGTGGAGCTGTTTGGGGAGACCTTCTCACGGAGTCAGCGGGGTATTTTGTATGACAGCCTGGGGTTGAATGGAGCTTCGACGACGGTACTTTCGCGGGGCTTCGATACGGGTGTTTGGGCTACGGAGTTGCAGCACGAGCAGCCGTCGCTGGTGGTCATTAACTACGGGACGAACGAGAGCGGGTTTGGCGCTTTCGTCGACCATCAGTACGAAGGGGAGTTGCGATTGGCGATCCAGAAGGTACGGAATGCTCTGCCGAACGTCTCTATTCTGGTGATGAGTCCGATGGATCGGGGAGAGCGGAGCGGGATCGATGAGATCCAGACGATGAGCACCATTCCGCGGGTGGTCGCGATCCAGAAACGAGTCGCGGCTGACATGCAGTGCGCTTTCTTCGATACCTTTAATGCAATGGGTGGAGATGGGACGATGTCCCGCTGGTACAGCGGCAGCCCAAGACTGGTTGCCGGAGACCTGATCCATCCGACACCGCAGGGAGCAGCTATTATCGCGCAGATTTTTGTGAAGAGCCTTATGCAGGGGTACGACGGGTATCGGGGTAGGGCGGCATCGGCAACTGTTGCGCCTGTAGTTTCACCAGAGACGCCACAGGTTCGGACGACACAGGCTGTGCAGCCATGAGTGTTCGGATTGTTGGCTCGGGCCAGTTTTTGAAGTGCTGCCTTGTATTGTTCCTTTTAGTGCTGCCGGGATTCGGTGCGACGGCCGCGAAGAAGAAGCCGAAGGCCAAGCCTGCGGTGACGCAGAGCCGCGCGGGTTCGTCGGCCAAAACCAAGGGCGCGACCGCCGGTAAGGCCGGGGTGAAGTCGAAGAGTAAGCCCGGAGGCAGGAAGGCTCGTGTGCCTCGGACGCTGCGAACCATTCCGGTGAGTCCGGCGGTGCGCGAGAGTGCGGTGGATCGGGTGCAGGGGTACATGACGGCGAGTGCGACCTCTCCTTTTATTTATCCGGCGACGATGCGGCATTTCTTTCAGGCCCTGGCGGAACAACAGACAGAACAGGGAGAACACGGCGGCGGCGGAGCCGGGACTTTTTTGAAGACGGTGCGGGTACTGCAGTATGGGGATTCGCATACGGCAGCCGATATCTTTACCGGCGAGATGCGCGCCCGTCTGCAGCAGCAGTTCGGGGATGGCGGTTTGGGGTTTCAGTTTCCCGGGCATCCCTTTGCGGGGTATCACCTGGCGGGGTCGCTGCGGTCGCAGACGACGGGCTGGGTGACGGAGGGGAACCACTTCACGGCGCTGGGCGACGGCGATCTCGGCATGGGCGGGATCAGTATCTCGACCTCGCAGCCGGAGCAGGCAATTACGTTGCAGACCAGTTGTACGACGCTGCATCTGCACTTCCTGCAGCAGGCGGGTGGCGGGCGGCTGCAGTTCTCGGATAACGGGGTTGCGCTTTCGACGATCGAGACCGGGGCATTGACCGACGCGGCTGGCGGTGGTGCGGGCACGTTTGCGTATAGCTGCACGCCGGGGATGCATGATTTTGAGTTTCGGACGCTGGATCAGGCTCCGGTAAAGCTGTTGGGGATCGTGACGGAGCAGCCGGGTGTGACGTACGAGTGCATCGGGCTGAATGGAGCGGTGGCTCCGGTGATGTTGCGGTGGAACCAGACGCTGTTCGGCGAGTATCTGCGGCAGCGGGCTCCGCAGTTGATCGTGCTGGCGTATGGGACGAACGAGGCGGGCAGTTCGTCGGAGCATCTGGAGAGCTATCCCGAGGAGTTCGGCAGAATTGTGGATACGCTGCATCGGGTGGCGCCGGAGGCTTCGGTGCTGGTGATTGGGCCGGAGGATCGCGCGGTCTCGGCTGGCCGGGGGAGACGGGGCGGGTGGCATCCGTTCGTTGGGACAGACCGTATTATCACCATGCAGAAAGAGGCGTGCCGGACGCATGGCTGCACCTTCTGGGACACGCGGCGGCGCATGGGCGGGTTTGGGTCCATGCAGCAGTGGGTCGCGGCAGGGTGGGCGCAGCCGGATAGAACGCATCTAACCGGAACAGGCTATCGTGCGCTGGCCGATGCACTGTATGCGGACCTGATGCACGCGTATAACGTCTATGAGCAGCACCCGGATACATCGAAGACATCGTCAGATACATCGAGGACATCAATAGAGGAGAGCAGGAATGGAAAAGCGCCCAGGAATCATTAAGGTTTTGCACAGCGTCGCGGACAGCGACCTTACCCCGGGGGATGATGAATCGTTATTCACGTCCGGGATGCTGGACTCGTTTGCATTGACGGACTTCGTCGTCGGGCTGGAAGAAGAGTTTTCAGTGAAGATCCCGGACTCCGACATGACGGCACGGAAGTTCGACACGGTACGCAAGATCGAGGAGTACCTCGCGGGGAAGGGCGTTTAGATGGCTTTTCTGCGGAGCTTCGGGGCGTATGTGCCGGAGCGGGTGGTGACGAACGCCGAGCTTGCGCCGCAGTTGGGTGTCGAGGGGGAGTGGATTGCAAGCGTGTCCGGAATTGAGGAACGGCGCTACGCGGCTGCGGACGATACCGTCGCAACCCTCGGTCTTCGGGCGGCGCAGGATTGCCTGGAGCGAGCGGGGTTGACGGCATCGGAGCTGGGGATGATTCTGGTTTCGAGCGGGTCGAGCGAACGTTTTTGTCCGGGGCCAGCTTGTTTGATTGCCGCGGGTCTGGGACTGACGATGACTCCGGCGATCGATATTCCGATTGCGAGTGCAGGGTCGCTGGTGGCGATGGTACTGGCTTCTGGACTGGCCGCTACGGTGGGGCACATTCTCGTGATCGGCTCGGAGATTATGTCGCGGCGCGTGGCGTACACGCCGGAGGGCAAGGACACGGCGATCCTGTTCGGCGACGGGGCGGGAGCATGTATTGTGAGCCCCGATACGGGCTTCGCGAGGATCGCGGATACCTGCATCTTTACGGATGGAGCGATGGCTGAGGCGCTCTCGATTCAGAACGAGCTGATCCGGATGGATGGCCCGGCGATTATTCGGCATGTGTCGCGCAAGTTGCCGGATGCGATCAAGACCCTATTGAAGAGGAATGACATTTCGGCGAAGGGAGTCGGGACGTATCTTCTGCACCAGGCAAATCTGAATTTGATATCGCGCGTGGCGAAGTCACTGGATGCTCCGATTGATCGCTTCTATGCGAACATTCAGCGATATGGGAATACTTCTTCGGCGTCGATGTTGGTTGCTGCTTCGGAGTGGCGGGAGCGCAATGCGGGTGCGGTGGTTGAACCGATTGTTCTGGGGGCGTTTGGGGTGGGATTGAACTGGGGGGCAGTGCTGGCGCTTCCGTTGGGATAGCTCTGTTCGTCGCTGTCTAAGATTTTGTTACTGGAGTTCAAGTCCTCCCTTTCGGTTTGAGCCGAAAGGGAGGTTCTTTTTGTCGCTTCTTGTGAGCTGGTCCGCTTCCATGGGCGAAATGCGGGGGTCCTGACGGGTACCGATGTGCTGACTGGTCCGCTACTAGTACAAAATACAGGGGTCCTTCACTTCGTTCAGGATGACGACGTAAAACGTTCAGGATGACGACTCCTCAGTCGGCGGCGATCTCCTCCATTTCGTTGCTTTGTGTGAGGGCGCGGCCGCCGGCGCCGACCCAGGTTTTGGTCCAGTTGCGGGAGACGACGCGGAGCAGCAGGAGAATCACCAGGGCGAGTGCTGCGTAGACGATGAAGCCTGCGCGGTAGGAGCCGGTGTGCTGTTTGGATTGGCCCAGGAGGTTCGGCAGGATGAAGCCACCGAGTGCGCCGATCTCGCCGATCATGCCGCCCGCAACTGCTGTGGTAACGGGCCAGCGGAGTGGGACGAGCTGGAAGGTCGCGCCGTTGCCAGCGCCGAGAGCGGCGAAGCAGAGCATGAAGAGCAGCGTGGTGGCGAGCAGCGGGGGCGTGGTCATCAGGCCGAAGAGTCCGGCGATGGCGACCAGAAAGACGACCGACAGGGTGGTGATGCCGCCGATGCGGTCGGCGAGGTAGCCGCCGACTACGCGGGTTGCGCTTCCGGTAAGGGTGGCGAGGACGGTGAGTTCTCCGGCCTGGATCTTGGTGACGTGGAACTGGGCGTAGAAGAACGAGGGAAGGAACGTAGCGAGACCGATGAAGCCGCCGAAGGTGATGACGTAGACGAAGTTGAAGTACCAGCCATCTTTTTCGAAGAGGCAGCTCAGGTGTTGGCGCAGGGTCTGGTGCTCGATGTCCGGCGGCTCCTTGGCGAAGACGATCATGACAATGAGTGGGAGGAGCATCATCGCGGCCGCGAAGCCGTATACGTGCTGCCAGCCGAAGTGCGTGGCCAGGCGTGGCGCGAAGAGCGAGGCCAGAGCGGTGCCGCTGTTGCCTGCCCCTGCGATTCCCATGGCGAGGCCTTTGTACTTCTGCGGGAACCAGCCGGAGCCAAGGGACAAGGCCACGCCGAAGCTGGCTCCGGCGATGCCGAGGAGGACGCCCATGGCGAGGACGTTCTGAAAGGTGTGAACGAAGAAGTAGCCGTAGAGCAGGGCGATGACGATGGCCGACATCTCGACGATCGCGGCGTTCTTGCGGCCGATGTACTGCGACAGCACGCCGAGCGGGAAGCGCATGAACGCCCCGGCAAGCGTGGGGACGGAGACCATGAGGCCGATCTGCGCGGGACTGAGGTGGAAGGCGTCGGAGATGAATGGACCCATCGCACCGTTGAGCACCCAGACGGCGAAGCTGAAGTCGAAGTAGAGGAAGGCGGCGAGTAGCGTGGGCGGGTGGCCCGACTTCATGAAGAGTTTGTAGTTTGCCATGGAGGTATCCCCAGTCTGATTTTTTTGAGTTGCGGTGATGCGCTGCGCGGGAACGTCAGGGTTCGCGGATGCAGGTGCTACAGGGCCTGGTTTGCGGCTGGGTCTCCGACGGCATGGGCGGAGGATCTTTTGGCGTGGGCGGTGAGGAAGAACTTCTCGACTCGAACGGCGCACTGCTTGAAGTTGGGTTCGCGGGAGATCGGATCGAAGTCTCCGAAGGTCACGCGGTTGGAGTTGGTCTCGGGAAAGTGGAAGGGCATAAAGACCTGGCCGGGAGCGACGATGCCGGTGATGCGCAGCTCAAGGTTCTTTACGCTGCCGCGGCGGGAGGCCACGGTGACGCGGTCGTGAGGACGGAGTTCGAGCGCGGCGGCATCGACGGGATTCATCTCCAGCCACGCATTGGGAACCATGGATTCGAGCATGGCGACCTGGCTGGTCTTGGTGCGGGTGTGCCAGTGTTCGACGGTGCGGCCGGTGTTGAGAATGAGGGAGAACTCTTCGTTGGGCTGCTCGGAGAAGGGCAGGCAGGGGACGGTGGTGAGGCGTGCTTTTCCGTCGCTGTGGGCGAAGACTCCGTCGCGGTAGAGGCTGGTGCCGCCCCATTGGACGCCGCCCTGGTCTTCGATCTGCTGCCAGGTGTAGGGGCTGTAGTCGCACATGCGTCCGGCGGAGACGCGCTGCCACTCCTGGAAAGCATCGTGGGTGGTGTGCCAGCCGGGGTAGAGCTCGTCTTTGACGCCGAGACGAGCTGCGATGTCGAGGAAGATATCGAAGTCGGGGCGGGCCTCACCGGGTGGGGTGACGATGGCGTTGACCTTGCTGATGCGCCGCTCGGAGTTGGTGTAGGTGCCTTCCTTCTCGCCCCAGATGGCGGCGGGAAGAACGAGGTGCGCGAACTCGCTGGTCGAGGTGGGGTGGAAGCCGTCCTGCACGACCAGGAACTCGACCGAGCGGAGAGCTTGTTCGAGCACCGAGTAGTTGGGAAAGGAGACAGCGGGGTTGGTGGCGATGAACCAGAGCGCCTTGATCTTGCCGGAGACGGCGGCTTCGATGATGTCCGGGTAGGCCAGGCCGCGGGCGCTGGGGATGCGGCCGGCGTCGATCTTCCAAAGGCCGGCGAGTTCGGCGCGGTCTTCGGCGTTGTCGAACTTGCGATAGCCGGGCAGGCTGGAGGTGAAGCCGCTCTCGCGCGTGCCCATAGCGTTGCATTGGCCGGTGATGGAGAAGGGCGCCGCGCCGGTGCGACCGAGGTTGCCGGTGATAAGAGCGAGATTGTTGATGGCGGTGACCGTGACAGCACCTTGCGTGGAGTGGTTCACTCCCATGGTCCAGCCGATGAAGCCGGCCTTTGCGTTGCCGTAGAGAAGCGCTGTACGGAGGATCGATTCTTCTGAGAGGCCAGTGACGGCGGCGACGTGTTCGGGTGTGAAGGCTTTCACGAACGCGGCGAAGTCCTCGAAGCCAGTGGTGTGGCGGTCGATGTAGTCGCGGTCGATGAGCCCTTCGCGGATGAGGATGTGGGCGATGCCGTTGATGAGAGCGATGTCGCTGCGCGGTTTGACGGGGAGATGGAGGTCGGCCATCATGGCGGTCTTGGTGACGCGCGGATCGACGACGATCAGGGTGCGGGCCTGGCCGAGGGTGCTCTGTTTTTCGAGCCGATGGCAGAGGATGGGATGGTTGTCGGCGATGTTCGCGCCGATGAGGATGACGACATCGGCGTGCTCCATGTCGGCGTAGGAGCCGGGAGGGCCGTCGCTGCCGAAGGAGAGTTTATAACCCGCGACGGCGCTGGCCATGCAGAGTGTGGTGTTGCCGTCGTGGTTGCGGGAGCCGAAGCCGAGCTGGACCAGTTTGCCGAGGGTGTAGAACTCTTCGGTGAGGAGTTGGCCGGTACCTACGACACCCAGCGCGTCCTTCCCGTAGCGCTGCTGGACGGAGGTGAAGTTTTCGACGAGGGCGTTGAGAGCTTCGTCCCAGGAGACCGGAACGAGTTTGCCGTTTTTGCGGAGGAGCGGTTGTTTGGCGCGGCCGGGAGCTTCGAGAATGTGGTGCTCGCTGAGGCCCTTGGGGCAGAGCTTGCCGAGGTTGACGGGGTGATCGGGGTTGCCACGGACGGCGACGGCCTTGCCATCCTTGACGCCGACGAGCATGCCGCACCCGACGGAGCAGTAGCCGCAGGTGGTCTTGATCCAGGTGTCGGCGACACGGGAGGCGGCGACGTTGCCGAAGCGAGGATCCTGCTGGTAGGTGTAGTCGGCCTGGCGGGTGTCGATGCCCAATGCTCGGCGAATTTTAGTGAATAACGTCATACGTGGCTGCCTCCGCGCGTGAAGGTGAGAGCCATGTTGAGCGGTACGACGGAGACGAAGAAGAGGTAGCGGGAGAGGAGAACTCCGGCGACAGCAGCAGCGCAGGCGAGCGGCAGGTTGCCGATCACGGTGAGGACCGTAGCCGCAGCGACCAGCCCGAAGGTGGCGATGAGCGCGGCACGAAGATCGGGAAGGTTCAACAGGGTAGCCGAGGCGCGGTGCTCAAACGATACGGAACGATTGAGGCGGACGAGCTTTGCCGTCTGGTTGGCGAGCCAGAGGAACGCTACGCAAGCCACGGGCCAGATGGGATAAGGCGATGCAGCGAAGTAGGGCAGCGTGCCGAGGGCGGAGGGGAGGGTAACTCCAATGAGGGCCATGCTGAGGATGAAGTCGATGGGGGTGTGGGCCATGTTCCAGGCGGGGCGCGCGGGGACGAGGTAGATGTACGCGCTGGCGAGGATTCCGCCTACGCCCAGCAGTGCGGCGAGCGGCCCGAGGATCTGCAGGATGCCGGAGTGAGCGACGAAGGATTGCAGCGGCTGAAGGGCTTGTGCGTGAAGCTGGATGAGTGTCGCTGACGAGAGCGCGGTGAGGATTGTTCCCGCAGTGAACGCGGCGAGCACCAGGAAGAACAGGCTGAAGAGCAGAACTTCGCGGCTGAGCCAGGAGCGACGCCACATCTTGAGCGCGCGCCATGCGTAGGCCGGACGGCCGAGATGGAAGACGGACACGTTGAGGCTGATGACGGTGATGATGAGAAGGGTGGTGAGCAGGGATGCGGTCGCGCGGCCGAAGAGCAGCAGAACGATCAACGCGCCGGTGACGGCTTGCATCAGCGTAGTCATAAAGACAAGCGAGAGGTGGGAGTGTTCGGGCCGGATGCTACCGGTATCGACGCGTTCCAGCTTCGCGGCGGCATTGGCAGCGGGCACGGTGATGCGGGTGGTGGAGATGGTGAGCCCGGCGGCGGGCATTCCGGGCGAGTCGGCGAGGGCGTAGTCGGAGCGCCACTCCAGCATGTTGACGATCTCGATCTCGATGGCGGCCTCGGGACAGGCGTTGACGCAGGCTGGTTCGAGGCCATCGGTCAGACGGTCGTGGCACATATCGCACTTGCCCACGACGCCGCGCTCGGGGTTGAACTGCGGGACCGAGTAGGGGCAGTTCCAGACGCAGTACTGGCAGCCGATGCAGGCATCGGCGGAGTGCAGGACGATGCCGGTGATGGGGTCCTTGGTGTAGGCGTCGACGGGACAGCCTTTGATGCACTCGGCGTCCAGGCAGTGGTTGCAGCCCATGGAGAGGTAGTAACGTTGGGTGTCGGGGTAGGTGCCGCCTTCGATCTCGCCAATGCGTCTCCAGCGGATGTCGGCGGGGTTGCCGTTCTGCTCGTTGCAGGCGATCTCGCAGGAGCGGCAGCCGATGCACTTGGTCATATCGAAGTGAAAGCGGTACTGCTCGCCGGGACCGAGTTGACGGTTCGGGACGAGAGTGGCGACTACGGTAGCGGGTTCGGCTGCGAGCGATCCCGATTCCGATTCCAGTGTCATGCGCACGAGGGCGTCGTCGCTTCCAGAGAGTGCTCGATCGTGAAGTGGCAGGGACACTGGACTCTCCTGAATTGCTGTTGTGGAGCGTGAGTGCGTTGCGGTTAGTAGACGTCGCGGTGGTAGCGGTGCTGGTCCTTCAGAGTCTGGACGTAGTCGGTGGCGGCTTCGGGGTCGAGGCGGCCCTGCTGCTCGACGATGCTGTGGAGGGTGCGATCGACGTCCTTCGCCATGCGCGAGGCATCGCCGCAGACGTAGACGCTGGCCCCATCCTGCAGCCAACTCCAGAACTGCGGAGCCTGCTCGAGCATCTTGTCCTGCACGTAGACCTTGTGCTCCTGATCGCGGGAGAAGGCGAGGTCGAGGCGGGAGAGATGCTGGTCGGCGACCATGGACTCCAGTTCGTCGCGATAGAGGAAGTCGGTGGCGGCGCTGCGTTCGCCGAAGAAGAGCCAGTTGCGTCCGGTGGAAGCGAGGGCGCGGCGCTCGTGCAGGAAAGCACGGAACGGAGCAACGCCGGTGCCCGGGCCGATCATGATGATGGGCGCGTCGGTCTGTTTGGGCAGGCGGAATTTATTGTTGGGCTGGATGTAGATGGGCAGCCGGTCGCCGGTAGGGATGCGGTCTGCGAGCAGGGTGGAGCAGACACCGCCGCGTTCACGATTGTGCGAGCGATAACGAACGACGGCGACGGTAGTGTGGATTTCGCCGGTATGGGCGAAAGGACTGGAGGAGATGGAGTAAAGCCGCGGCGTCAGCTTGGGCAGCATGGCGACGAGGTCGGCGGGATCGTGAAGGACGCCGGGATAGTCGTGGAGCAGATCGATCAGGCCACGATCATAGGTGTACTTCTCGAGGTGAGCCTGCTGCTCGGGAACGAGTAGTCCGAGGAGTGTGCGGCATTGGATCGATCCCGACTGGCCGATAGTGGCGTAGGCCTGGATCATCTTGCGGGTGAGGCGGGTGATCTGGAGATGATGGAGCAGCGCATCGCCGAGGGTGGTAGCTCCACCGGAAGGAAGCTGGACCGGCGCTGTGGGGCTGAAGTGGAGTGTCTTGAGAATCTCTTCCACCAGGCGCGCATCGTTCTGCGGGACGACACCACAGGCATCCCCCGCTTCGTAGGTTACGGCGGAGTCGCTGATCGAGAAGGCCATGTGCAGCGTGAGCTTGCTGGAGACGTCCTGCGTCAACGCACGCTTGTCGACCACCGGAGCGAGGAAGGGATTGTCACGCGTGTGGATCGAGAGAGCCGAGCTTTCCGTATCTGCAGCGATGACGGAGGCGGAAGGTGTGCTCTTTTTGGGGCGGGCCGCAGTGATGTTGTCCAGCGCGCCCAAGAGAGTGGACTTCCACTGGGCGTGCGGAGCTTCGTAGTCCACGTCGCAGTCGACACGGGAACACAGCGGGACGGCACCGAGTGCAGCGAGCTTGTGGTCGAGGTCGATTCCGAACTTGCAGAAGTGCTCGTAGTTGGAGTCGCCGAGAGCGAGCACCGCGTAGGAGAGATCGGCGTAAGCGGGAAGATGCTGCAGGCAGAGCTGTTCGTAGAAGGGCTGGACGGCATCGGGCGCATCGCCTTCGCCGTAGGTGCTGGCGAGGAAGATGGCGTAGCGCTCCTGTGCGAGAGCCTGCGGGGTGTAGCCTTCGAGCGAGATGAGCGAGGCGACGTGACCCTTGGCCTTCAGTTCCTTGGTGAGCTTGCGGGCTAGACCCTCCGCAGTGCCGGACTGCGATGCGTAGAGGACGGCGATCTTCAGGGACGGTGCAGGCATTGCCGTGGTCGCTGGTGCGGCGGTTGAGAAGATCCCGGCGAGGAAGCCGTTGAGCCACGCACGCTGCTGAGGCGAGAAGGGCGCGTTATCGGGGATGAAGGGAACTGTCTGAGTCGACATGGCTACTGAACCTCCTGGCTGGAGGGTGTCTCACAGAAGGATCGCAAGGTGGCGATATCGTTGCGCCGGCTGAAATCGAGGAACGACTCCTGCGGATTCGCGTGCGTTGTGTAGGCGGTGAAGAGGCGCTCCATTACAGGCGGCAAGTCAGTGAATTTGATAGCGGGAATCAGTTCGCGGCCGATGCCCTGGTCCTGGTCGGAGCCGCCTCCGATGATGACTTGATAGCCCTCTTCGCCGGTGACCTTGAGGCCCATCAGGCCAATGTCTCCGATGTAATGTTGCGCGCAGGAGTGAGCGCAGCCGGTGACGTGGAGGTTGATCGGCTGTGCGATCCTGAACTTTGCGTCGAGTTGATTCGCCAGCGCGACGGCGTGGGTCTTGGTATCGCTCGCGGCAAACTTGCACCCCTGGTTGCCGGTGCAGGCTACGGTGCCGCTTAGGACGCGGCCTGCTTCGTAATGCAGTCCGGCAGCGAGGATGGCCTGCTTGACCGCTGCGACGTGATGGCCGGGGATGTTGGGGAGGATGAGGTTCTGCCAGACGGTGAGGCGGATCTCTCCGCTGCCGTAGCGTTCGGCGATCTCTGCGAGCGCGAGCATCTGGGGCACCGGCAGGCGGCCCACCGGGACGGCGACTCCGATGTAGCTGAGGTCGGTTTGCGTCTGCGGATGAACACCGATGTGCGCGGCACGGTCGATGGGGCGGCGGTGCTCGCAGGCTTCGAGAGGGAAGCGGATGAGCGGGAAGGCGAGGCGCTTCTCGGTCTCTTCGAGAAATTTTTCGGTGCCCCACGTGTCGATGAGGTACTTGAGGCGTGCCTTCTTGCGGTCGGTACGGTCACCGTTGTCTGCAAAGACGCGGATCATGGCAGCGGCGACGGCGACCGTCTGGTCGGGACGCAGGAGGAGGCCGGAGTCGGACGCGAACTGCCGGTGCCCGGTGATGCCGCAGAGCAGGACGCGGAAGTAAACGCCGGCTGGAATGCCGTGGCCTTCGTTGACCTGCACGGCGATGAAGCCGATGTCGTTGGTGTCGGCGACGACGCTGATGGTGCCGCCGTTGTCGAAGGCGACGTTGAACTTGCGGGGCAGCCCGTAGAGGTCGCGCGAATTGAGGATGTAGAGGTTCAGCGCATCGGCCAGCGGGGCGACATCGTAGAGCTCCGTGGGATCGATGCCGCTGATCGGAGATGCGGTGATGTTGCGAATATTGTCCGCACCAGAGCCGCGCGAGGTCATGCCGAGCGCCTGGACTGCAGTGAGCACGCGCACGATATTGCGTGGCTGAAACTCGCGGATCTGGAGGTTGCTGCGGGTGGTGAGGTCGGTGCGGCCCGCGCCCCATTCGGCTGCGATCTTCGCGAGGCCGCGCATCTGGTGCGCGGTGACGGTGCCGCCCGGTGCGCGCAGACGCAGCATGAATGAATCCTGCGCGGGCGCTACGTAGAAGAGGCCGTGGAACTTGAAGCGGAAGAGGTCGTCGGGAACGGGGACACGGTCTTCGTTGGCGTGCGCGACGAGTTTGTCCCAGATGTCGAGCGCATTCTCCTCGTGCTTCCAACGCTCTTCCTTACAGAGGTCGGCGACGGGCGTACCGAAGTAAGTGGCTTCCAAATCCGCAGCTTCGGCGGCTTGATTCGCCAGGCCCGAGGTAGCGTCGCTGCTGATTCTGCCGTCGGCGGTGTGTCCGACGAAGGGTGTGAAGCCGCGCTGTGCAACACCCGCGAAGAAACCCTGCAGGTATTGTTTCTGCTCGACAGAGAACTCTGCGGCGGCGTTAGTCGAATTGAGAATGCTTTGCAGTTCCATGCTGAGCGTCCTTGTACGAGAGTTCCCGGCAGGGAAGTTCGTTGATGGCGAACGAAGGCCGCGAGGCGGCGGATCGGACGCATAGGCCAAATCAAACATCGCAGCGGCGCGATGGATTCAAGGCTCATCAGGGAGCATGAAAAGGGGTAGAGGATGGAACCCGGGACACAGCATGGTGTCGGACCGGTTCAAAGAACTTACTTCAGAAGAAGCCTGCCTTCGATAGCCCGATAATACTGCCAGTCGTAGCTTGCTGCAAGAAATATCTTGCCCCCCCGAATTGAAAGCGCGTGGGAGACGAATCTAAAGTGCGACGCAGGTTTTATAAGAGGTTGTGAAGATTGCGCTTGTCCTGAAGTAAACGCCATGTTACAAACGCGTATCTGTTGTTCCATCCCCCGACACCCTGACGTGTCACAAGCCCAACCGGGCTGATCTTTTTTCGCTCAACGCATGAGCGTCGTCGTGCATCTCATCCGAATTGGATCGAATGCCGTCACGAGAGATCTCGCATCCCATTCTTTCTTTGGTTAGCTCGGCTACTTTCTTTGGTTAGCTGCGCAAGCGCATGACGTATCGCGTGGATCGACGTGTCTCTGCGCCTGGTTCAGGTGAGGTCATCCGCCGGGGCAGCTCTTTCAATTTCATTCACTTGCAGTTATTGGCGTGCAGTTATCGCCGTACAGGGAGAGTCCATGAAGTGTCTTCTCGCAGCGTGTGTTCTTGCGTTTCAAGTCTCGTCCGTCGCCCCGGTTGTGGCGCAGAACAGTAACTTTTTCACCAAGTGGGAGAACCGTGTGCGGGCTACCTCCGCGAAGCAGCCCGCGTGGCCGGTACCGGTGATCTCGCCTACGCCGCAACTGGCTCAGCTCTTCCGAACCGACTTCGTCCGGCAGTATACGTCGACTCACTTCACCACCTGGACCTACGACAACAGCAAGGGATTCAACTTCATTCCGTACGACAACCTCGAGATCGACGTGGATCTTCCTCCTTATATCCAACACAACAACCCGAATGTGGCCGATGGCGCAGGAGACTTTTCGATGGTGGCTAAATTTCGGCCGTTCTCCGGCAACGAGAAGCACCATAACTATTCGACCGCCTTCCAGATAGCGGCGACAGGCCCGACTGGAAGCTATAAGAATGGGACTGCGAGAACGACTTTTACCCCGACGCTGATGGGCGGGAAGGGATACGGACGGACGAACGTTCTTACAACGCTGGGTGCGACGTTGCCGGTCGGCTCCGTTGCTACGATCGGTCGGACGATTACCTGGAATACGGTCGCGCAGGTTCACGTCGGCAAGATCTTCTGGCCGGAGCTGGAGGTCAACTCGAACTTCTACCATGGAGGACCGAACGACGGGAAGAATCAGACCTTCCTCTCGCCCGGCATGATGGTCAGCAAGATCAAGTTTCGGCATGATCCGAAGGACCGTCTGGCGGTAGTCTTCGGCGCGGGATTCCAGATTGCGACGTCTGCATTTCACACCTACAATCACGGGCTCAATTTGACGACGCGCATCACCTTCTAGCAATTGCAACACTCCTCCAACGGTGTGTTTAAAAGGCGCTGGAGTGGTTTTCCTGTGGGGATAGAGCGGTGGCGTTTCATTCCTGTCGTTTTCTCGAATGAATCGGTACTGCTTGAGATCTTCCGTTCCACAGCAACAGGAAAACTGCTCTAGTATTGTGAATAGCCGCTGAATCCCCGAACAACCCACTGCGAAGTGCACTGCGTTTTCGGAGAAGCTGTACTCTCATTCGCATTCTGGGGCGGTCCTGGATCCATCCAGGATTCATCCAGTTCTGCAGGGTGCGTTCCGCACCTGGAGGAAAGTCGTGTCGCATGCCAGCTTTGATGGACTGCGGGTGCTGTCGTTGGAGTCCCGCCGTGCCAAGGAAGTCGCGAAGCTGATCCGCACCTATGGGGGCGAGCCTTTTGTCGTGCCCGCAATGCGTGAGGTGGCGCTTGAATCCAACAAAACTGCGCTGGAGTTTGCCGGCAACCTGATGGCCGGCAAGTTTGACCTGGTGATCTTTCTTACCGGAGTCGGTGTGCGTGCGCTGCTGGATATCGTGGCGACGCAACACAGTCGCGAGGATTTCCTCATCAAGTTGCGCCAGGTAAAGATTGCTGCGCGTGGTCCGAAGCCGGTGGCTGCGTTGCGCGACGTGCAGGTGCCGGTGATCGTCACCGCCGCTGAACCCGCGACCTGGCGCGAGATGATGCGCGCGCTCGAAGACGAATTTGGCGAGTCGATGGGCGTGATGCGCGTCGCCGTGCAGGAGTACGGCGCCTCCAACCCGGAGTTTCTGTCCGAGCTGACGGAGAAGTGCAGCGAACTCACCAAGGTGCCGGTCTACCAGTGGGCGTTGCCGGAGGATGTTCGTCCACTGCGGGAGGCCGTACTCGGCATCGCCAACGGCAACGTGGACGTCGTTCTCTTCATGACGGCGGTGCAGGTGATTCATCTCTTCCAGGTGGCGGAGGAGATGGGGTTTCGCGATGAGCTCCGGGCGGGGCTGCTGTCCATGGTCGTGATCTCAATCGGGCCGACGACCTCGGAAGAGTTGGCGCACTACGGCATTACGCCTGACTTTGAACCGTCCCGTCCGAAGATGGGTTTTCTGGTGAACGAAGCCGCACAGTACTCGGGCAAGGTTCTCGCGCAGAAACGCACACAGCTCGTTCTGCCAAACGATTCGACTGAGGTTACTAATTCAGCGGAGACGAAACTGCCCGCAGCTCCGGCGGTTGCGTCTCCTGCCGAAAATGTATCTTCGATCAGCGCGGTCCGCCGCGTCGCACCGTCTACTCCGACCATGGCGGGATTTCGCGATGGGTTGACCTCGATCGACTTCCTGCATGAGATCAGCAGCCGCCTGGCCGCCGCAGACTCGTTCCATGTGGTGCTCGGAAGCATCGTCGAGTTCGTCACAACCGTGATCCCGTGCGACTCATGTTTCATTTACGTTCTGGAGCAGGACAAGCTGGTACTGCGCGCTTCGAAGAATCCGCATGCGGACCTGGTCGATTCGCTGGGGGTGCAACTGGGGCAGGGCATCACGGGCTGGGTGGCGGAACATCGCGAACCGGTAGCTATCGACTCCGGCGCGTCGAGCGACCCCCGCTTCGTCATCTTCAAGAACCTGCCAGAAGACCACTTCGAAGCGATTCTCAGCATTCCGATTATCTGCGCCAGTAAGGTAGTGGGAGTTATCAACCTGCAGCATCGGTTGACGTATCAGCACACGGCGAACGAGGTGCGATTGCTGTCGATGCTCGGCTTCCTGGTGGGTGCGGAGATTGAACGTACTCGCCTGGAGACGGAGAACGTTCAACTGGCGGGTCGTTTGGAGACTCGCAAGGCGCTCGACCGCGCCAAGGGAATCCTGCAGCGCGATCTCGGTATCAGCGAGGACGAAGCCTATAAGACCATGCAGCGAGAGAGCCGCCAGCGGCGTAAGTCCATGCGGGAGATTGCCGACGCGATCCTGCTCGGCGACGACCTGAAGAAGCCCAGGTTACCGGATGAGGCGAAGGTCATTCGCAAAGCTGTCTCGCGTTAGAGAGTTTTAGGTGCAGGCGGTCGCATGGGCCGTAGTCTGCCGCTGCAAAGAAGAGGGCCGGACTCAGGAAATGAATTTCATCCCCTGAGTCCGGCCTTTTGTATTGCGTTACTCGACCCGGCAGTCTGCCGCGCAACGAGTATTGCGGCTTATTTTTGTTTGATGATCTCCGCCAGGGCATGCATGCGGTCTGCGTCGGCCGGGGTTGCGGCCGTGCTTGCATCCTTGTCGAGACTGGTGGCGATGACCTTCAGTTCCTTGGTCTTCTTCTTGTCGATTGCCGCATTAAGCGCCGTCACCTTCTCCGGTGTCAGAGCGTTGCTGCGGGCGAGCTGGTCGATGTAGGCGCGGGCCGTAATGAAGTTCTGCGGCCACACGATCTTCGGCTGGTTCTGGACGTTGAGCTCGGCAAGATGGACCTGGGCGGCTGCGTCCAGTTCGTTTTGCGTGAGGTACTTGCTGGGCAGTAGTTTCAGCACGTCGATACCGCGTGCCATCTCGGAGCCGAAGATGTAGCCGTTGTAGTAGTAGGACGACCACTGTCCGCCCCCGGCACGCCGGCCGCCGACGCCGATGGGCCCGCGATCGAAGAAGGCGATCTCGTAGGGATGCGTAGCGTCGGTGAAGTCCATGACCGACACGCCACCCTGATACCAGGACTGCACCAGGATGTTGCGTCCCGGAACCGGGACAAGTGAACCGTTGTGGGCCACGCAGTTTTCAAACTCGGATTGCGGGGCGGGCATCTTGTAGTACGAAGCCAGGGTGAGTTTGCCCTTGTCCAGTTTGAAGATGGCGTCCGCGCCCCAGTTCATGGGATCGCTGTCGCGGCACCGTGCCTGACCGCCGCCGCCCCACTCATCGGTGAAGAGCAGCGTCTTGCCGTCATTGGCGAAGTTGGCGGAGTGCCAGAAGGCATAGTTTGGATCGGTGACAGCATCGAGACGCTTGGGGTGGACGGGGTCGGAGATGTCCAGCAGGATGCCGTTGCCGGAGCAGGCACCGGCAGCGAGACCCAGGGAAGAGAAGACGGTGATGTCGTGGCAGCCGCGGGTCGCCGAGGTGGTCTGCGTGCCTTCGCCGTGGTTGCCGCCCTTCCAGAGAGCGTTGATCTCTCCGGTCTGCGGATCGGAGAAGATGCGGGGGCTGTTGACGACCTTTGCCAGCTCGGGATGCGCGATCGGCACTTTGATTACGACGATGGTAAAGAGCGCAGTGTTCGGGTCATCTTCCTTGCCGGTGCATCCGTTGAGCTCTTCCCCTGCACGCACCGGGGCAGAGCCTGAGACGTAGAGGTAGACGTTGTCCTTATCCTTCGGATCGACCAAAAGCGTATGGGTGTGCGAACCGCGGCAGGTCTGGACGTCGACGATCTGCTTCGGCTTGGTGATGTCGCTGATGTCGAAGATTCGGACGCCCTTGATGCGGTCCGGGCTGGCCGGGTCCGGCGGACGCTGCGCGCGTGCGGGAGGAGTCGCTGCTGCTCCTGGGACGGTGGGTGGAACGTTGGCCAGGACATCGGCCGACGGAGGCGTTTGGCCCGGTGCTACAGGAAGACCCTGGGTGCCGCAGTCGAGCCGTCCGTTCGCTGCTTCGACCGACATGAAGAGGAGATGCCCGTAGACGGAGACGTCGCCCTGACCACCGGGGCAGACAACGGAGGTCACCAGCTTGATCTTCGCGGGGTCGGAGATGTCGTAGAAGTTGATGCCGAGATAGTTGCCGGAGAAGAGATATTTGCCACTAAAGGCGAGATCCGAATTGGTGCCACCGTAGCTTGGACCGCGTGGGCCAGTCCCTCGCGGTGCGCCGGGAGCGGGTGGCGGTGGGACCGGTGCGGCGTTGGCTGCGGCGATCGCTTCGAGATCCGGGGCGAAGCTGCCTGGCTTCGGTGTGGTGACGACCAGCTCGAGACCGGAGGACGCCACGCCTGCGTCATACAGTCCGCCCTTGAGTCCTACGCGCGGATCGTCCGCTCCGGTGCGTGGATTGACGAAGACCGTGGGTGCTGTCTGTGCGAGTGCGACTCCGGCACCCAGTGTCGAACAGCAGAGCGAAAAGGCAAACGCGCGTTGCAACGTACGGCGCGACGAGAGAGAGGCGAGGCTGAAAATCATTGTTTCTCCTTAGCTAACATGTGCCGCATAATGTCGATTTCTGCTTGCTGCGTGTTGTCGACGTCCGAGGTGAAGTCGAACAGGACGGGATCCTGGCCGGCGCCGGGGGTGTCGAAGAGCTGCTTCACCATCGAGAGTGCACCGGTATGGTGCTGGATCATTCCGGTGAGGAAGAGATGGTCGAACTCCGGCCCGGTCGCCTTCCGGAGTGCGTCCATCTGTTGAGGAGTCAGCATGCCGGGCATCGCGGGCATGGAATCCATCGCCATGTGATCCATGCCAGCCATCTTGCTGTGGTCCATCCCGCTGTGATCCATTCCAGTCATGCCCGCCATGTGATCCATCGCAGGCTTGTCGGAGAGAGGAATGCCGCGGTCTGCAAGCCAGCGCTTCATGAAGCCCATCTCGTCGGTCTGCGAGATGCTGATGCGCTTGCCCAATTCCAGAAGATCCTGGTTGTGGCTTCGGCTGGGCATAAGGGTGGTCATCTCAACGGCCTGACCGTGATGCATGATCATGCCGCGCATGAAAGCGATGTCCGCATCGGAGGGGCTGCGGAAAGGAGCGGCAGGGGTGCCTGGTGGTAGAACTTTGGTTTGCTGCCCCGGGGCACCCGGCTGCACCGTTACCGGGCCTTCGGGTGTCGCCGTTGTCTGCTGGCAAAAGCCTGCTGTCACGCTTAAGCAAAACAGTGCTGCTGAAGCAAGGCCAAGTCCAGATCGCATTTTTGAAGCGCGTCCGGACTTGGATGGGCCGTGGTACGTGGATAAAGGCATCCTGAATCATTCCTTGATGGTTGGTTTAGAAGGTGAGTTTGAGCGCGAACTGAACATTGAAGGGCTCGCCGTAGCCGATGCCTGGTGCTCCGGAGCCGTTGCGAGTCTGGGTGATGAGGCCGAAGGTGCTGCTGGTGATATTCGTGACGCTCGGGTTGGCAAAGTTATTGAAGTTGAATACGTTGAAGATTTCAGCGCGCAGTTCGGACATGACCTTCTCAGTGATCGGAGTGTGCTTGAACAGCGAGACGTCGATCGTTCTGAAGTTGGGACCATAATACGCATCGCGTCGCTCGTTGCCGTAGGTGCCGGCATCTGGAATCGTGAAGGAGGAGTTATTTGCGTTGGTCATCCAACGATATTGGCGACCTGTTGCGGTGCTGGTTGCAAGTTGAAGGCCGGTGTAAGGATTGGAACCGGGAACTACGTTCGGACGATCCTTAAGTTGGCCGGTCTTGCTGTTGTCAGTGCTGACGAGCGGGCTGATCGGGAGCCCGGTTGAGTAGGTGTAAAGCGCGTTGACCTGGAAGCCCTTAGTAATACGCGGCATCGCATGCCATAACTGGGGAATAGTGTAGTAGGCGTAACCATTCAGCGTATGACGGGCGTCAAAGGTGCTCGGGCCGTAGTCCTGACGAAGGTTGTAGCTGTTCATGGGAGTGGTGGAAGACGAACCATTATCCATGGCCTTGCCCCAGGTGTAGTTCAGGGTGGTCTGTACTCCGTGCCATGCCGCCTGCTTGACCGTGGCCTGCAGGGAGTTGTAGTTCGAAGACGAGCCGAAGTTCAACTGGTTGATACCCAGCAATGGTTTGCCGACGTAGGTCGCGTTCTCGTTGGGGAATGATGTTTGTGTGTAAGGGCGGACACTGGCGGTCGCCGTTCCGTTGGCAACAGGCTGGTTGATGTCATACAGCACCGAGAGCCGGCGGCCCTGACTGCCAACATAGCCCAGGGTGAACATGGTTGTTCTGGAGAGCTGCTGCTCGATACCGAGGCTGAAGACTTCGGCGTATGGCATCTTGAAGTTCTGGTTTACGCCGAAGGCACCAACTTGAGGAGCGGCTGCGCCCGCGAAAAGGGGAGTCGCTGTGTTCGCCTGCCAGGTCAGATTCGACGCATTGAAGATGGCTGCGGCGTCGGGTCCAGCAGGATTGTTTTGCGCGTAGTTGGCACCACCATTGGTGGTTACACCCGTAGCCCAACTGCTCATTGCGGGGAAGTCGTAGAAGATGCCAAAGGAACCGCGCACGACGGTCATATTGTTGTCCAGCGGAGAGTATGAAAAACCGACCCGAGGCGCGATCGCAGTGTAGTAGTTCGGATAGAGTCCAAGCTGAAAGCCAGGGGTCGGGCCGGGGACGAAGCCGTAGACATTGTTCTTTTCAGCAGTCAGTACGCCTGGAATGGTGTATCGAACACCGTAGTTGATGTTCAATTTCCTGGTTACCTGAAAACTATCCGAGGCCCATAGATCTTCCGTATTCAAGGTCCACACACGTTGAGCGTTTCCCTGAAGGAGCCGAGCCCCAGACGAGTTGGTGGGAGTGCCATTCAAGAAGTCCGCCACATAGCTGAGCGAATTGCATGTGCCGGAGGTTGAAATGCCGAGCGCGGTGCAATAGGCCAGGGCCTGAGCGTTTGCCGTTGAACCCGCGGTGCATGCGCCGGTGGCCGCTGCACATGCCGCTGCGCACGCCGCTCCCGATCCGGTCGTACTGCATGCAGTCTTTGCCGCGGCGGAGACTGGAACAGCAAACCAGGTGCCGCGTGTCCCATCGAAGGTAAAAGTGCCGCGTGAGCTTGAGAAATAGAGCTGGTTTACGTTGGAGTGACGAAACTCCCCGCCGAACTTGAGATTATGTTTGCCGATCGTCCAATGAAAGTTGTCGGTGATGTGGCCGGTAACGTCTGTACGACCCGATGGCTGGGTGGCACCACTGATGTCGAAGCCGCTTACGGTGATGGTTGGCGCTCCCGCTGCGACGACAGGGTTCGTGATGCCGAGGTTCAGACCGGCATTGGCTTGCGGGTAAAAGTTCTGGCTTGCGTCGTTGAACGTCTGGAGAAAGTAATTAGTCGCGAGAGTGACCTGGTTGAGTACATGGCTGGTAAAGATATAGCTATGCACGACCGAGAAGTTATGGATGTGCATCGGCGCAGTCTGGAAGTATTGAGCAAAGTTGGAACCGGTCGGTGCCGTTTGCTTACCCGTCGTCCCAAGGTAGCGAAGCGATACGGTCTGCTTATCGCTGAAGTGATGATCGAGTTTGATGATGCCGTTGTAGCTGTTGTAGTTGGAAGTTCCCTGGGCAAAATAGTTGCTGGTTCCAAATGGAGCGGCTCTGGAATCTGCTGGAAACAGAAGCTTGTAGAGATTGGCGCTGAGCTGGTTTGGATTCAGCCCGTAGTTCTTGATGTAAGAGGTAGCAGACGCAAGCCACGCATCGGAGAGGACGGTGTCGGTCAGGGCGGTATTGGCTTTGGCAATTTGAATCTCGCCTGCGGTGAAGAGGAATGTGTGGTCCTTCCAGATCGGACCGCCGAGCGTGAAGCCTCCCTGATGATTGCGGATGAGGGCCTTATGGCTGCCGACCGGTGCGACGGGAGAGATGGCGGCGAAGTACTCGTTGCGATCAAAGTAAAAGACGTCGCCGTGGATCTTGTTCGTGCCCGATTTGAGCACCATGTTCGAGTTGGCGCCGGCGTTGCGACCCTGGTCAGCTTCACCGGCAGACTGCATCGAAAACTGGTCGATCGCTTCGATCGGGATAAGGCCGCCCGCAACACTCGCGATACCGCCCTGATTGGAGGCAACAATTCCCAGCCAGGGGTCCACGTTATCAGCACCATCGACTTGATAATTGATGCTTGCGACACGCGATCCATTGACCGAGTTGGTCAACGCCGCAACGCCGGGGGCAAACTTCACCATTTGGGTAAAGTTGCGCCCGTTCATCGGCATCTCTTGGACCGATTTGGAGTCAATAACTGCAACGAGTGAGCTTGAGGTCGTGTCCGTCTGGATGGCATTGGCGGTAACGTCGATAACGGTATTCTCCGCGCCAACGTTCAGTTCTACCTTGATCGTAGTGACCTTCGTTACGGCGACGTCGATGCTATCGATCTTCTTCGTTGAGAAGCCGGGGAGCGAGACAGTGAGTTGGTAGATGCCAACCGGAAGCTCTGGAAAGAGAAACTCGCCAGCGCTACCTGACTTTCCGTTTTGTGCAAAGCCAGTCGCTGGGTTACTCAGTTGAATCGCTGCGCCGGAGACGACTGCTCCCTGTGAATCGGTCACACTCCCGGAGACCGTCCCGCGAAAGGTCTGCGAAAAAGCGGCAGAGGTAAAGAACAAGACGAGAAACAACGATAGGGATTTCATCCAAGCCTTCTGCATTGACGCTCCAGTGCTGCGAATGGGATGTGATGACTTTGAGGTGCAAGAATCCGTCAGCCCGTGAGAGGGGCTTGTGTGTGTGGCTAACGATTTGGTGGGACTAGAGCCTGTCGCCAGGTCTAACGAAGCAGTTCGACCACTTGAAAGTGGTTCTGATCACTCAGTTGGAACAACAACATCGATCTTCGAAACAGCACCGTAGTTGAGTTCTATAGGGCATGGGAGGGGATAAAGTCGTTCGCAACGATCAACTACGGCTGTAATGCGAGACCTGTACTTCAGAACGGCCATAAATTCGGAGCCGTCAAATATTAATAGGAGGTAGTGATTCAAGAGATACTGCCAATAGAGCGTTACGTCAATAAAAATGTTTGATTGATTTGATTTTTCTATCGACCGAGCCAGAATGGCCTTTGCCCGAAGCTAAGGCTTTGCATGCCGGCTGTGGGGCATCGCAATCTTCCGGGGATCCAAGGTCACTTTCCTTTAGCTTTATATCTTCTGATTTCGGATCCAGACTGGGCGAATTCAATGTTGTCCGCCTCTGACCTGCCGAGCTTATAGGGTGCCACTCATTGGCAGGAGAACCACTTTTCTCCGACTAAGTATTTCTACTTAATCGAATGGGAAAAATTACTGACCTATATTTAATAGCTGTTACTCATATATACGGAGAGTCACGTCTAAAAAGGCGATTCGAGTTGACAGTATGAATATCTCGTGACATTTTCTACATATCAGATTCCATAAATTTGATCGGATGACACCCTGTCAGGTTCTATTTTTTAGGACGCTCTCTATGCAGAGGGTACTTTCCCGAAAGAAATAGATTTGAGGGATTTCTATGTGCAGTCTTTGCACAAAAGCGCAGGTGTATCTGAAACGAATTCTTCTCTTGATTGGAATCACTCATTTCGCGGCGTCAGCTCTGTGGAGGATATTTCGCATGAAGAAAGTTCGCAGAATCTCTGTTGTATTTTCCCTGTTCACGTTATGCGCTGTGATGGCTCACGCACAGACGACGGCTACGCTCACGGGCACCATTAAAGATCCACAAGGAGCGGTGCTGCCGGGCGCTTCCATTACTGTCCACTCTGTTGCGACAGGTGCAGATCGGACCACGCTGTCTGACAGCGTCGGAGACTATCTTGTCCCGTCACTGCAGCCGGGCGAGTACACGGTGCAAGTCAAGATGGACGGTTTTGCGCTCTACACCGTAAAGAGCCTTGTGCTACAGGTCGATCAGAAAGCGGCGTTGCCGATCACGCTTGCGCTGGCCTCTGCGGGTGAGACCGTTCAGGTCGAGGGGACGGCTCCACTGATTGATGCAGCGTCCATCACCGTGGGTCAGGTTATCGATAAACAGACGGTGCAGGAGATCCCACTCAACGGCCGGCACTTTCTCGATCTGACTGTTCTTACGCCCGGTGGAGTGACTGCTCCTGCGAACGGCAACCTGACCTCTCCGAGTCGTGGCGTCGGTGCCTTTTCGTTTTTGACGGCAGGGAACCGGGACGACTCGGTGAACTTCCAGATCAACGGAATTAATCTGAATGACATCAGCAATGCTCAGATCGTCTTCCAGCCTTCGATCAACACGACCTCTGAGGTGAAGATCAATAACTCCACCTTTTCTGCTGAGTATGGCCGTAACTCTGGCTCGATCGTGAACGTCAGTACCCGCTCCGGCACGAACAAATTTCATGGTGAAGTATTCGACTATGTCCGTAACAATTCATTCGATACACGCAATTGGTTCAATCCCAAAGGCACAGCGCAAAACTCGCTGAAGCGGAATAACTTTGGGGTTGCCCTCGGTGGTCCGCTGTGGCGCAACAAGACCTTCTTCTTTGCCAGCTATGAAGGTCTACGCCAGCAACAGGGACTTCAGACCACGGCGACGGTGCCTTCCGCGGCAGACCGCAACGGAACGACGAATGCAGTGAGCAAGGCATTGCTTACCTTGATGCCGACCGCAACCTCGGGCGCGAACACTTTCTCCGGCTCCGCGAACGGGCCAGTGACGATCGACCAGGGGACGATTGATCTGCAGCATATCTTCGGCGAGAAGGATACCGTTCATGCCTTCTATGCCTACCAGAACGACGTGCGAACAGAGCCGACGACACAGGGAAACACGGTTCCTGGATTCGGCGATCACCGTCCTGGATATCGTCAGATTGGCACTCTCAACGAAACCCATATCTTTACACCGCGATTGGTCAACGAAGCTCGGCTTGGCTTCAATCGGGTCTTCGTTTCGTTTCTTGAAAACTACGAACAGACCGGTGCCACGCTGGGGATGAATAATTTCCCGACTGGTGTTACCCCTGCTGCCGGTATCCCCTTTACGACCATCTCTGGTTTTACGGTTGCGATTGGAGGACCCGGCGGGTTCCCCTCGGGCCGCTATGACACTCTAGGGGTGCTTTCTAACACGGCTACTTACACGGCGGGCAAGCATTCCGTGAAGTTCGGCGGGGAGGCGCGGCGCTATCTCAATGCAAATTTCTCCGGTGATCCAGGGACGCTCGGCTTCGCTGCGACTCCCACCATCCTCAGCGCGACTGGGGCCACGATACAGACTGCAAAGACGGCGATGCAGAACTTCCAGCAAGGTCTTGCGACGAGCTTCAGCATTACCCCGACGCCGACCACGAGCCGCATCTATGGGAACGCAGTAGGGGCTTTCGTCATGGACAACTTCAAACTGACGGACCGCTTCATGATCGAAGCCGGTTTCCGTTTCGAGTGGTTCGGGACGCCCACCTTTGGCAATGCGAAGGCGGTCATTTTCGACTCGGCGGCTGTTACGTTGAATCAGATCGGGACCAACGGATACAACAGTCCTTACAAACAGAATTTCAACTACCAGCCACGGCTTGGATTTTCCTATGACGTGTTTGGAAATAGCAAAACTGTAGTTCGTGGCGCTTTCGGATACATGGTGGATCAGCCGCTCAGTGGCCTGGTCACGGGGCTTTCAAGCAATCCGCCCTACACGGCTCGGGTGTCGTTCACGGCCGCCAGTGGAACCGCTACACTCACGAATACTGCCACGACTACGAACCTGCCTGCTATTTCAGTTTCGAATCTCTACGCCGCAGCTTCGGCTACTGCCATCAGTGTCAGCGCCGTGCAGCCGAACTATAAGAATGCATACACCGAGACCTTCAACCTGAATGTACAGACCGAACTGCCCTGGCATGTCGGCCTTACGGCAGGCTTCTACGGCTCTGTTGGCAAGCACCTTCGCAGCAGCCAGAACATCAACCAGATCTTTCCCACGACCAACGCACGCGCTTTCACGAGGATCTCGGCGAGCAGCCCCATCGCTCCGAACGCTGCAATCAATGCCAACGTCACGCAGGCGTCGAGCAATGGAATTTCCAACTACAACGCATTCTGGCTGAACGCTCGCAAAAATGCTGGCCGTGGTCTGCAGTTCGGACTTACATGGCAGTACAGTAAATCCATGGATCTTGGGTCGACTGCCGGTACGAGCTTCACCGATATTACGCAGCCTCGGCTGAACTACGCACTGTCGGACTTCGATCTACGTCATCGCATCTCTGGAAACGGCATCTATGCGTTGCCATTCAAGGGAAATCGTTTTGTCGAGGGCTTCCGGGTTGCCGGCATTGTGCAGTGGCAGACCGGCAATCCTCTGAATATCACCACGACCTCAACCTACACTGGAACTACGGGCGTGCAACATCCGAATCTGATCGGCGCGATTCCCTATACGAAGCAATATACCGCCTCGGGTACTGTCAATTGGTTCGCCAATCCTGCGGGGAGTGTGTGTGCCACTGCAACTGCCGGCTGCACCTTCCAGCTTCCGTCGACGGGCTTTGGCAATATGGGCCGAAACGCAGCGAGGGGTCCCGGCTTCGCGGATGTCGATGCCTCGCTCTATAAAGATACGAAGATCTTTGAGGGGCTGACGTTCCAGCTTCGCCTGGATGTCTTCGATGTTCTCAACCATCCCAGCTTCAGCAACCCTGGCACGAGTGCCACCGTTGGCTCGGCGTCGTTCGGTGTGATCACTGCGACGCGTTTTCCTGTCGGCGACCTCGGCTCCTCAAGACAACTGCAGATCGCGGGTAAGTTCGTCTTCTAGTTTCATCAAAGCGTTGTGTCGCTGCTTCGGACACGTTATTCCATTTATGTAATTTCAACCAGGAGAGATCATGTTGAAAGTTTCAGTAGCACTCGCAACCGGAATTATTATGCTTTGCGGTGCGAGCACGGGCCCCGCACAGAAGTTGGATTTCCTCGCCACGGGAGCGCCTCTGAAGGCCGCCCCCGCAGACAAAGAGATTGCTGCGGCAATTCGAGCCGCTTCTCCGGCGAAGATTCACCAGAACATCGAGACGCTGGTGAATTTCAAAAACCGCATGACGACCTCCAGCATGGAGACCGATCTGCCTGCAGGTACTGGAGTTCTCGCTGCCGCGGAATACATCAAGGCACAGTTTGAAGCCATCTCGAAGGACTGCGGCGGCTGCCTTGAGGTAAAGGAAGACGTCTTCATTCAACCGGCATCGTCCGCGCCCGGATCGCGGATTACCCGGGACACAAAGCTGGTTAACATCTACGCCATCCTGAAGGGGACCGACCCGGCCCAGTCCAAGCGCATGTATCTGGTAACGGGGCACTACGACACGCGCGTCATCGATATGACCAACACTCATGACTTCGCTCCGGGCGCCAACGACGACACTAGCGGAACTGCGGTGAGCATGGAATGCGCTCGCATTCTCAGCAAGCGCAAATTCCCCGCCACAATTATCTTCGCAACGGTGCCAGGGGAAGAGCAGGGGCTCAACGGCAGTGCTCATCTCGCGAAGCTGGCAAAGAAAGAGGGCTGGGATCTTGAAGGGGTTCTCAACAACGACATTGTGGGCGGTAACACGACGCCGGGTGAGACCCACCAGAGCAAGACGCGCGTGCGGGTGTTCTCCGAGAGTGTTCCGCAAAATGCCACCGTCGATGAGATGAAAAGGTTGATCCTGTACGGCAACGAGAGCGACACTCCTTCCCGCGAGCTGGCCCGCGAGGTTCTCGATGTGTCCCGCACCTACTTCCCGACGGTTGGTGTTGCTGTCCCGCCTGCTTCGATCAAGCCTGTGATGGAGATGCGTCTCGATCGCTACGGCAGAGGCGGGGATCATCGCTCTTTCAACGAAGAAGGTTTTGCCGGCATTCGTTTTACAGAGTGGCGGGAAGACTACCACCATCAGCATCAGGATGTTCGCACGGAGGGCGGTATCGAATACGGCGATCTGCTTAAATTCGATGACTTCGACTACATCGCCAAAGTAGCTCGGATGAATGCCGCAACCCTCGCGACGATGGCCAGTGCTCCCGGAGCGCCCAAGAGTGCAACGATGTCGGCGCGAAACCAGGACAACAACTCGGTGATGAAATTTACTGTTCCGGACGGAGCACCGGGTGATACCTGGTATCAGGTTGTGTGGCGCGAGACGGACGCTTCGGACTGGCAGTATGGCGCGAAGTCATCCCTCTATGACGATAAGGTCGAAGCTGCCACGCATACCATCACGGTGCCGATCTCGAAGGACAACGTCTTCTTCGGAATCCGCTCCTGCGATACGAAAGGGCATTGCAGCGCTGCGGTTGCTCCAGCGCCAGAAGTGCCTGTTCGCAACGGTCCGCGGCCAGCTCGCTCCTAAGCTGAAGAACGTATCTTGAGATTCGGCTCAATGCAGGCCGGATCTCAGGATACGTTTTTGTTGATGCGGTAATTACGTGTGCGCGACGATACCGTTCCGAATTGCATATCGAACCAGATCGGCAATGGAACTGAACTCCAGCTTGCGATTGATATTGATGCGATGGGATTCCACCGTTCGGATGCTGATCTTGAGCTCGGCGGCTGCCTTCTTGCTCGTCATCCCACTGGCTAGCAGCCTCATGACCTCGCGCTCGCGTTCCGTCAATTGCGCGGCGCTGGATTTCAGCTTGAGCGGAAACGCCTTGTTGCCGGTCAGATATCCGCCCAGCACCATCTCTGCCACGCGTGGCGTAAAGAAGTGGCGATTGTCCGCGACCGCTTCGACCGCTCCCAGCAGGTCGCGATCGGCATCGCTCTTCAACACCATCCCTCGCGCCCCCGCCTGCAGGACCTCGCGTATCACCTGTTCTGAGTCGTGCATCGTCAGCACGACCACCCCGGTACGCGGGGATCTCTCCGCAATCTGTGCGGCAACGGCTGCGCCGTTCAGCTCTGGCATGGAGAAGTCCAGAATCGCGATATCCGGTTGCAGGTTCAGGGCCTGTTCCACCGCGTCGGCACCGTTGGAGGCTTCTCCCACGACACGCCAGCCATCCCGTGTGGCCAGCAGGTCGCGCACGCCACGCCGGATCAGGTGGTGATCGTCGGCGATGAGAATGGTTAGATCACCCACGGGACACCACGCCTATTGGAACCGCAGCGCTCAGCTTCGTGCCTTGACTGGTCGATTCGATTTTGAACCATCCTCCCAGTTGTTCGACTCGTTCGCGCATTCCACGAATGCCGACACCGACTTTGTTGTCAGGTTCCTGTGTCGTCGACTCACTCGAATAGCCTTTTCCCTCATCGCTTACTGACAGCTCTAACGACGAATCCCTGAGGTACAGCGAGATCTTCACGACGGTGCTTCCTGAGTGCCGCATCACGTTGGACAGGCCTTCCTGCACGATACGGAAGACAGCGATTTCAACTTCGTCGCCGTATCGTCCCAGCCCTTCGCTCATCTCGAGCATCACTCGAATGCCGCTGCGCTGTTCGAAGCCTTCGGCCAGCCAGGGGATCGCCAGCGTCAATCCCGCCTCACCCAGCAAGGGAGGATGCAGCAGATAGGACGCGCTCCGGATCCGCGCTGAGCATTGATAGGCAATCTCCTTGGTCTCTTCGACCAGGGATTTGAGAGCTTCGTCTCCGTCTGCGACCAGCGTCCGAAGGCGCGTCAGATTCCAGTTCAACACCGCCAATTCCTGCGAGGTCGAATCGTGCAACTCACGCGCGATGCGGCGGCGTTCTTCCTGCTGCAGGTTGTCCAACTGATCGGCCATTGCCCGAACCGCTTTCTTCGCGTGATTCCGTTCCGTTACGTCCTGGTACAGCCCGTACACTCCCGACAACGCGCCGTCCAGCATCAGCGGTATGCCGTAAATCTCAACGTCGACGATCATGCCGTCGCGTCGTCGCCTCTGTGCCACTGCATGGACTCTGCTCCCTTGCAGCACCTTCCGGCTCAGGCCAAATGCCTCTTCCAACCTCTCCGGACCGGCAATCAAATAGTCCAGATTTGCGGATGCCAACTCGTTCGGGGTGTATTGGAACAACCTTTCGAACGAGGGATTACACATGGTGTAGTGATGCTGGGCATCGAGGACGACAATCGCGATGGGGCAGGTCTCGATCAGCGCACGAAGGTACAGAGCAGGGGTGTCTGGACCCATGCGGGTGGAAGGACACATAGTGTGAGTCTCTAGAAACTCATGCTCTCTGATGGTGGCCTCGATCTTTGACGATTAGGAGGTATCGTTAAAAACGGGTGCTTTGTCTGTCGATAGTGTCTCCCAGTATAACCGGGCTCTACAATTTGCAGGCAATTCGCTCGTTTTGTACGGTACCGCTGACCGGGCCTCCTTTAGCAGCACGTCTGGATCGGTTTGATCTCCCTGAGACGCCTCCGCAGCGCCTCGACAGTGCGTCCCAGGGGATGAACTATTTAGTTGTGGCTACGAAGATGTTCTTCGGACACATTGCGTGTACCCCGACATTTCCGTCAACCAGTTGAGTGATATCGAGATCCACCGCCACGCTGGACAGCATGTACGCATCGTCGCGGGTCATATGTTTCTCTTCCACAAGGAAATCGATCATATCGCGCAGCGCGTGCTCCGTGGCTTCCTTCAGATCCGGGCTGAAGCCCATGGTGATGTAGTGGGTCGGCGTCTCAGCGCGCGGCCAGCTCATCGCCTTCTTCTTGTGGACCACGAATTTGAAGGTCCCGGTCAGGAAGGTCTCCATCGCGGTAATGTCGACCTCGCCGTTGCCTTGCCCGGCGTGGCCGTCGCCTGCCACAAATAGAGCACCCTTGGCAGCCACCGGAATATAGAGCGTTGTGCCGGCGACCAGTTCCTTGTTGTCCATGTTGCCCGCGTGCGCAAAGGGAGGCGCACTATCGATCTTTCCGCCGGCGGGCGATACGCCCATGCTGCCAAAGAACGGATGCAGCGGGATATCGATGCCGGGGGCGAAGTGGCCGATCATCTTGCCTCGATCCAGCGGAATCAGGCGTTGGCGGCTGTAAGGGAATTCCATGGGCAGGAACCCGCGATGCAGCCCGAAGCCGTTGCAGGCAAAGTTCGCATCGATATCCACCTTCAGGATCTGGACCTCCAGTACGTCGCCCGGCTCAGCCTCTTCGATGGCAACAGGTCCGGTAAGGATGTGGCCGCCCGGTCCCTTGTCCGCCGCCGCAACGTTCTTGTAGATCTCGTCGTTATAGGCAGGAATATCTTCCTTCTTGATGCCGCGTTCGATGAGTCGATCGGTTGGCCCGCAGGTTGAGAGTGTCTGAATCTTTACGGTCTCGCCGCTCTTCACGGTAAGGGCGGCCTTCTGCCCACCGTAGTGGCCCCAGGAGACTGTCTTCGAGGTTGCAAGTAAAGTGTGATCCTGTGCCAGCGAAGCTGCGGCACCACTAAGCAGAAGTCCGGTAAGAAGAAGCGATCGATGCATGAGCCCTCTCAAATTTCACAAATTCAGTTATGAAAAGAATCTATCCTGTCGCAGCGATCCAACGAATTCAAGCTTCGAAAGTCCGCTGCGTATCGAGTTACTTAGAACTGATACTTGAGCGCGAACTGGATCAAGCGCGGAGCGACCGATGAGCTATTGATGATGCCATAGCTTGCAGTTCCAACAGCGCTTCCCGGGTTCGCGTACTGCGCGTGGTTCCACACGTTGAAGAACTCCGTGCGGAAGTCCAGGGTGGCATCTTCGCGCAGTCCGCCGACCTTGGTTGCCTTCGCCAGCGTCATGTCCCAGTTATTGTTGCCGGGTCCGCGCATCGCTCCGATGCCGCTGTTGCCGTAGTCGATCGCCTGGGGCCCGCCGGTCGTTGCGGCCGCGCTGAATGGAACAGCAGGTGCCGTCACGAATACAGTCGAGCTGGAGTTCAGGTACGTATTGTTCTTGATGCGTGTCAGCATGGACGAGCCATCCTTGTTGAGGATGTTTGCGTTGCCCATACCCGGTGCGAACTGTGCACGGCTCGCAGTGCCGTAGGCGGTACCGTTTCTTGCATCCGTGAAGGTGAGCGGCTTGCCGGACTGGAAGGTCGTGACGCCGGAGAACTTCCATCCATTGGTGAGGATTCGTCCTACGACCAAGCTGCTCTTCCAGCCCGGCAACTGCCAGCTATAGGCGACCACGAGGCGGTTGGTGCGGTCATACCCCGCGACGCCGTACCGGGCATGGCGATCGTTCGGATCGTTACTGTTTCCGCTGCCGCCGGAGAACACCGCGCTCTGCCCATCGCCACCGGTAACGGTCGTCATCCCCTTGCTCCAGGTATACGCAGCCTGTAGATAGACTCCGTGGCTCATCTGCTTCTTCAGCGTGGACTGCAGGCTGTTGAAGTTGGAGAAGCCATAGGTCTCGATGCGGGTGACACCACCGGGCGTGAAGCCCTGGTAGGGAACCCGTGCCTGCAGGTTGGCCGATGCAACCGTGTTGGTCGTAACGCCGTTGATCGGATTCGTGGGACTGGCGAGGAAGGCGCGATTCAAGGAACGAGACTCGGCGAGACGCGTTCCGCGCGTTCCAACGTAACCAGCTTCCAGAACGATCTTGCCGGGGAGTTCCTGTTGAATATCCATGTTGTACTGCTGCGTCATGGGGGAGTCCTGGTTCTGGGCGACTCCCGTGACCGTCAGGGTGTAGTTCGGAGAACGAGGCCGCCACACGCCAGGCGTCAGCACCGTGGTGTATGGGGTCTGGAACGTAGCTGCTGCGTTTGCTGTTCCGGTCAAGGTGGCCGAGCTTACGAAGGGCTGTCCTCCCAGTGTCTGCAGAACCGAATTGGCGTTCGGCAGTGTGTAGAAGACGCCATAGCCGCCCCGCACCACGGTAGAGCTCGAGCTGCCCAGCGGCTGCCACGCAAACCCAACACGCGGGCCGAAGTTATGCAGCGGAATGTCGTTATCCGAAAGGCTGGTGCTGCCCAGGCGAGTCACGCCGGCCGGAAGCGTCAGGCGATAGTTGTTCGGCACCACAAAGCCGGCATAGCTTCCGCCCGCCGGGACCGGCTGGAATGGAGTTACAAGCGAAGGGTAGAAGCTGCTCAATTGCCCGTGGTTCGCACTGACACCACTGTTCAATTCCCAGCGGATGCCGGCGTTCACGGTAAGGTTCGAGCGCAGCTTGATATCGTCCTGCAGGAACATCGCCATCGAGGTTCCGCGATAGCCCTTGTAATAGGAGCCCTGCTGACTTCCGCTGGAGTTCACATTGCTGAACCCTGAGCCGTTCTGCGAAGCGTTCATGCCGAGCAGGAAGTCCTGAAAGGTCTGGAATCCAACGCTGCCGCGCTTGTTGTTCGGGTCGTCGAAGTTGAACTGATTCTTCTCGCCCAGGAAGCCGGCACGGAAGCTCTGTTTGCCGTGCGTCCAACTGATCTGATCGCTGATCTCGAAGGTGTTGACCGCAGAGAACGAGACGTCATTGTTGACGCCGCCCAGGTTGAAGTAACCCGTGGTGGAAATAATAGGAGTGAGCGGGTAAGTCGGATCGCTGGGTGCGGTCATCCCGATCTGATCGAAGGTAAGATTCGCCTGCGTCTGCAGACGACCGACGCTGCGAATATAGGCGACGAGAGCTTCGTTGAGGAAGTGAGCATTCAGAGCCGAGGTTAGCTTCAACACCGCCAGCTGATTGTTGAAGGTCGGTGTCACCCCGTTGCCCGGTGTATTCGCGGTGCTGCTGAACGGCTGGTTCTGCGGCTGCCGGGAGTAGAAGTAACGCTGCGAAAAAGTATGCTTCGCCGAGAAGATGTAGTCGGTGTTGACCAGGAACTGGTCTTCACTATAGTGCGACGGAATGCTGAAGGTAGAGAGGCCGACAGGATTACCGTTCGCATCCGTGCTGAAGCGCTGCGGAGTCGGAATAAGATACGTGCCGTTCGCGATCTTCTGGCGCAGCAGATTCAACGCAACCGGATTGATGTTGCTGCCGTCGCAGGCTACGTTCACGCCGCCATTGAAGGGCGCCCATTTTGCTTTGCCTGCCGCTGTCGGTGCCGTGCTTCCCGCAGGGCATGCGACCTTTCCGATCGCGGCTGCGCTACGGTCGTCCGTGAGTGGGAAAAGCGTGTTGCTGGCAAGCGAGCTGGCGCTGAGACCATTGACCTGGCGCGTTCCCTGGTAGGAGCCGAAGAGGAATAACTTGTCCTTCATGATGGGGCCGCCCAGCGTTCCGCCGAACTGGTTCTGCTTCATCACCGCGCGCTTCTGTCCGCCGATCTTCAGGAAGGTATCGTTCGCGTTCAGAACATCGTTGCGGAAGAACTCCCACGCCGATCCGTGGATACTGTTGGTGCCCGACTTGGTAATGACATCCACGTTCGCTCCGGCATCGCGCCCGAAGCCGGCGTCGTAGTTCGTGGTTTGAATCTTGAACTCCTGCAGTGTGTCGGGATTCGGAATCGCAATACCGGCCTGCTGCACGAAGTCACCCGCGCGGCCTGAGCCGAAGTTGTTGATGTCCGCGCCGTCCATGTGAAAGTTATTGCTGATGCTGCTGGCGCCATTTACGTAGACATCCTGCGTCCCTTTGCCCAGTGCGGCTGCGTTGTTTACGTCACCCGCGACTCCGGCAGACATGGTTAGCACCTGGGTAAAGTTGCGGTTCGTCAGCGGCAGCTCCCGGATGGTGCTGCCTTCAACCGTCGTGCCCAGCGTAGCGTTCTCGCTTTGCAGCAGCGCCGTGCCGGAGGTCACCTCCACCGTCTCGTTCTCGCTGCCCAGCACCAGCTTCGCATCGGCGCGCGCGGTCTCAGTGACGTTTACCGTCACAGGAGCAGGTTGCTCCGTCTTGAATCCCGCAGCCGTGATGCTGATCTTGTAGACCTCAGGCGGCAGCAGTCCGACCGTGAACTGACCGCTGTTATCGGTCTTGGTGACACGCACCTGGGCCGTGGCCTGCGAGGTGATCGTGACCGTCGCCTGGGAGATAACCGCTCCCTGGGGATCTGTCACTGTGCCTCGGATCGCGCCGGTCGTCGACGTCTGGGCGGTTGCGATGGTCGCCGTCAAAGTAAGGACGACGAGGGTAGATACAACTCTGCCGCAGCTCGAGAGCAGGGAATTCCATTTCATGGGAGAACCTCTTTGTCAGGTGTGGTTCCTCCACTATGACTTACATTTCAAAATTGTGAAATTAGCATAAATACTACGTCTTACTCATTTTAAGTAAGTAGTTCTACTGGGAGCGACATTGCTTGGTACCTCAAACGCTGGTGTGCAAACGCTGCAAGCAAAGCGATTCCTTCTTATGTGCCTCAATTCCAATGAAGATGAGTCAGTTTTGTGCAGAGAATAAATTCTTTGTCCTTGATAAGCTGTCGCACGAAAAAGCGGACCTGCCACAAAGGCGCCGGTCCGCTCGATTGCTTCGGGATTTGCTGCGTTCTATTTCTTAGGAGGAGGGATCAACATCGCGAGTGCGCTCTTCGGGACCTTGGACACTACGTTGAACTCCGGATCGACTAACTCCGTGACTTCATACTTCATTTCAACGCCCAGAAAGAGCGCAACTTCGCTATCAGTGAGGCCATAGTCGTGCTTGATCCACGTTGCCAGTTGTGCCGTCGAGACCTTCAGCGCCTCCTGCAGCGAGCCTGCCACACCGAAGGAGATGATGTAGTCGTTATCCTCTTCGCGAACCTGCTGCGTCTGGTAGCCCTTGATGACTTCGACAGAGAAATCCACCGCCATCGAGGTCTCGAGTCCTGTCTGCGTCACTTCGCCATCCGCCATCGCGGCATGTCCATCGCCGAATCCAAACAGCGCTCCCGGGTGAAAGACCGGAAAGAACATCGTCGTTCCGGAGACCGTCCCGTTGTAGTCCAGGTTGCCGCCATACGGCCCCAGATGTGGGCCGGTGAAAGCCTCAAAGCCCTGCGGCGCAACCGAGATACAGCCGAGCATCGGCTTCATCGTTACCTTGAAGTTCTTCAATGCCTCCGTCGGATGGCTCAACACAGCAATGCCCGTGGCATTGTCCAACTGGTATTCGCCGTTGAAGGCAGGATCGTACTTCGCAGCAAGATTGTAAGCTGGTGTAACTCCGAACTGCTGAATGCGACTTCCTTGCCGGGCCGTTGGCCGGTTGGGAGCGATCTTAATCAGATGGACCATCAGGGTGTCGCCCGGCAAAGCACCTTCCACGTAGATGGGGCCGATGTTGGCGTTGCCGCCCAGTGCAACCCGCTTCAGATTCTTGTCCGTGCCCGCCGAATCCGGAGCCCAGGTGTGAACGATATCGCCCGGAAAGATATGAATGCCGGGCTTGTTGCCCGCATAGTAGTACGACTGAAACGTCGTTGGCTCGTAGTTGATCTCGCGCGGCTTAGCAGGTGGAACCAGCTCCCGCGTCAGTTTGAAGCTCATCTCGACGGGCATCGGAGGACGATTGGCTGCTGCGAATCCGCCCGGCCGTCGACCCAATCCGGCTAATGTGCCTGAGCCATCGACCGTGTCCCTGGCCATCTTCCCCGTCATCGCACCCACCTCGCGCCCCTCTGCATCGCTGACGGTCAACGAGACGGAAGATCCTTTTACTGATCCTTTGACGGTCGACGTTCCCCATGTCCCACTCAGCGAATCGCCTGCGCGCTCCAGCGATACCCGCGCATACGCCGGCTCCAATAAAGTAGGGCCCGTAATCTCCGCTACCCACTTACCTGAAACCTCGGCGGCGTTTGCCACTCCGGAGCTTATCGCGATTCCTGCCACTACAAAGGAAACTGCCATCCAGCGCATCCGCATCGTTCTCTCCCTCACGTTCGTTAAATGGGCTCGCCCGCAGTGCAATTTGCATACTGTGTGCGGGAAGCGTGTGACTCTCACTCTTCCACCTTTGGAGTAGTTTTTATATCCGCAGAACTACGGATATACAGTTCCCGAGTTATTGCCGGCCTTCTCGGCACTTATCCAGAAAGAGCCAGAAATCTAGAAGATATAGCTTCGGCTTTCTCCATACAGGTGCTGATGTGCTGTATTGTCCTTAATAAATGAAGCCAACTGATTCGATCTTTCTGGTGCGATCTACTATGCGTAAATACCTTGCCCTGTCTTTCTTCTTGGTTCTCTCTTCTGCGTTTGGAATCGCGCAGGGCAACGCACCGGCAAACATTTCGGCGAAGTATCTCTATGGGAAAAATCTGCCGGTCAAAGTTCTGCAGCACGTCCGCATTATCGACGGCACAGGGAGTCCGACTCAGGAAGACCAGACGATCGTCGTCGAAGGCACAAAGATTACGCGCATCGGGAAGGACAGCGCGGCCCCGGCTAACTCCGAGAGCTTCGATCTAACTGGCTATACGGTCCTGCCCGGCCTGGTTGGAATGCATGATCATATCTACTACCTGCAGCGTCCCAACACCGATGCCGCAGGTTCGGAGGGGCCGACTCTCTTGCCCCAGATGACCTTCTCCGCGCCGCGCATGTACCTTGCCAATGGAGTCACCACGATCCGCACGGCTGGCTCCGTTGAGCCCTATGCAGACATCAATCTTCGCAAGCTCATCGACTCGGGACGCCTTATCGGCCCGCACGTCGAACCCACAGCTCCCTATCTTCAGGGCGTCAGCGATATCTTCCTGCAGATGCACACCCTCACCAATCCGGAAGACGCGAAGAACTTCGTCAACTTCTGGGCCGCGCAGGGAGCCAATAACTTTAAGGCCTACATGCACATCACCCGCGCCGAACTAGGAGCCGCGATCCAGGCCGCACATGCCCTTCACCTCAAGGTCACCGGACATCTCTGCTCCGTCACCTATCCCGAAGCTGCGGAACTGGGAATCGACAACCTCGAACATGGCTTCTTCGTGAATACCCAACTCGACCCCGACAAGCAGCCCGATGTATGCTCCCGCGAGACCGGCAACGCCACGCTCTCAAAGATGACTCCAGACAGCCCCGAAGCAGCAGCACTCATCAAACTCCTCGTCGCCCATCACGTCGCGATCACCAGCACCCTGCCCGTCTTTGAAGCCAGCCTCGCAGGCAAACCGGCGTTGCGCACCAAGGCTCTTGCGACCCTCACGCCCCAGGCGCTGGAGGCTTACCTCTACGGACGCAATCGCCGCAACACCGCACCCGATTCCCCGTCCACACTTCGCGGCGCGCAGAACTACAAGAACGATGTGCAGCTCGAGCACAAGTTCGTAGAGGCAGGAGGCTTCCTGATGGCAGGGCTCGATCCCACGGGCAACGGTGCAACCCTCCCGGGCTTCGGGGATCAACATGAAGTGGAGTTACTCGTCACCGATGCAGGCTTTACTCCTGCCGAAGCCATCAAAATCGCCACGCTCAATGGCGCAATTTACCTCGGGCTCGAGTCGCATATCGGTTCGGTACAGGTTGGCAGGGATGCCGACCTCGTGATCGTCAAGGGCGATCCTTCGAAGACGATCACCGATATGGAGAACGTCGAAATCGTCCTCAAGGATGGAGTTGCATACGACTCCAACAAGCTGCTGGATTCCGTCAAAGGACGTTACGGCCAGTACTAATGTCCTGAGTCTAAAGTTCGTTCCGAGAACTCAGGGCCAACGGCCGGTCGCATACCAGCCTAGGCCGAAGGCCTTGGTCCAGATACGCCCCAGCACCGAGAGGGTTGAAAGCCCGGGCCATAATGCCTTCAACAACTTCAGACTCAGGACACTTAGCTAGCAAAATAAATCTGCCGGTTGAACCTTGTTCAAAAAGGTGGACGCCGATGCGGTTCCGCAGTAGAGGGTGGGCCTCGACCCATATAGAAAGGGAATAGGGGAGTCTGGGAGAGCCCAGGGTCATGGCATCGAAATGGTCGGAATGGAGAGATTCGAACTCTCGACCCCCTGCTCCCGAAGCGAAACCGCTGGCGAAGCAGAAAAAGGCAATGAATACGGGATTTTCCTCCAAATTTGCTTACCTGCTTTGGAGAAACATATGGGCTTTTCTGAATTCATTCGTGAACGCCAATACCTGCACAACGTCACCCCCGCGACACTGGAGTGGTACAAGAATAGCTTTCGATGGCTGCCCTCCGACTCTCCGTCCCAAGACCAACTTAACGAATTGGTAATCAGTATGCGTCAGAAGGGCCTCAAGGCAACGGGCTGCAACTGCGTTATCCGCGCAATCAATAGTTATTTACATTGGAGCGGCGGGTCCAATCGCAAATGCGGGGCGGGCTGCACCCACCCGCGAATTGCGCAACTGAAAGAGCCGCAGACCGTTTTCCCGACGCTCTCTGAGGTCCAAATGTTCGAGAAAGAGCCGGGCGTCCTCGTCATTGAACGAAAGACAACCATGCGTAAGCGCCGCTATCGGTCAATCCGTATTCCCCGCGCCGTTTATGAGCGCGTCGTAAGACGTATAACCCGATGAAGGGAGGCACTAACATGAGAATCGTACTCGCCGCTGTGTTCGGTCTTGGGGCACTAACGGGATGTGACTCGGGGCAAGCCAAGATCCAAGCGGATGAGCGCAACTTCGCCGAGGTTGGGCAAGCTCAACAGGACAAATTTCAATGGCGACTAGACGACGCAGTAGCCGTCGGAATCTTCACAGAAAGCCGCTACCTAACTTTTCGGAAGTGCCACGAAGAACCGCCCGCGCAACCCACCAACAAGAAGGTCTGTGCCGACCTTCAAACGCGCGTGACGAACCAAGAAGCTAAGGACGCGGCACTCGCCCGAAAAGAGAAAGCCGCGTGGTGAGCCTCTTCGTCTTAAGGGTCTTTGCCCGCTGCGTTGAGGTCAACTCTTGAACAGTGAATTGAAGCCCTACACTGTGGCCGAAGTCGCGACCCTTACCGGGTTCTCCGTACAGACAGTCACCCGGATGTCTGTACGGGAGCCGGGCGTCCTCGTGATCGAACGCAAAACCACTATGCGGAAACGCCGCTATCGCAGTATCCGTATCCCTCGCTCAGTCTATGAGCGCGTCGTTAGAGAAATTACTTTGTAATGATAGCCCGTTTTCCTCTGGCCCGAGGACTAGATTCACGGCATGGATATGTCAGAAATTTCAGATGATGAAGTGCTTCACTATGCCGAGAAGTTGGGGCGTACTCCGTCTGTAGTCTTCCCCCGCAGAGCCGTCCAAGAGGTCGAATGTTCCAAGTGTCGTGCGCTCGCCGGGTCTCCCTGTCACAACGGGAGAGGACGTATTAGGACAGCCAACCACATGGAACGGTGCTACGACCGCATCCGTGTTTATCTGCGAGTGCAGCGGAGTAAGATGGGAGCAAACTAAGGCATAGGAATTATCTAATGTCATCGCTTGTCGAAGAACTTCAACGCGACGCGCTAAATCCGGATGTGCGGGTCAGCAACCTACTACGGAAGGCCAAAACGATTGCGGTCAAACTAGACCTCCCCGAACTCGCAGCGTGGGTTGAGAAAGAACTCAATGGCTATCACGATTGCGAGGTGCCGGAGTACCGAAGGCTAAGAGGCCGGGTGAAGGGCCGCAATCCTTTTCACGGTTGGCAGCCGGTCGTTTTTGCCGACGCCGAAATTGAAGACGCCTTCTCAAAGCAGCCGATAGGTCAGAGAGTGGCCGAACTAGAGCACGTAATCGGTCGCAACGACGAAAGCCAGCTTATGATTACTCTCAACTCCCAAGCAAAGCAACTTCTTATGCAATTGACTGGCATGGATTCAGATTTTATGGTTTTCGTCAGCGGCAGCGGGCCTGTGGGGATCTTGGATGCTGTACGAACTGCCTTGTTGGATTGGAGCCTCAAATTGGAGCAATCAGGTATCAAGGGCGAAGGTATGTCATTTTCCAGCGAAGAGCGTGAGAAAGCTCATGAGACGCACGCGACATATAACATCGGAAACATTCAAACGTTTACTGGAAATATGGGGTCGGGGAGCGGCAGTTTCAGTGTGGAAAGCAACGTTGTCAATGGTGATAACAAGGCCGCCATTTTAGACCTCGTTCGTCAGATCAAAGAGAACGAAAATGGACTAGGTCTGTCGCTAGCTACCAAGAATAATCTCGACTCTGCGCTGGATGGGTTGCATCGGGAGATGAGCGATACAAAGCCCAACCCGAGCACGGTTCGCAACTTACTTGCATCGATCCGCAACATCGCAGAAGGTGCGGCGGGAAGCCTAGTTGCGCAAGGAATTTTATCTGCTCTGGGCAATCTTAATAGTTGAGTCTGAGCGCTTAGATATGGGCTAAATTGACCCGAGCGAAACGGTACAGCCAGTAAAACGCCACAACCGTCAGAACTTGCGCCGCAAAGCCTGCATAGTACGCAACGTGGGCTATGGGGGCGCTTCTCTGACGCAGCGGCCTTGGCGAGGTCCGTTAGCCCTTGATTCCCCGTAGCCACATCAACGCCTTTATCCGTTGCGTAGTTGACCATTGCATCGAGCTTGCGTTTGAAAATCATTGCCATTGCGTGACCCTGCAACTGTTCAATAGCAGTTGCGGCTACGTGCTGTGCAAATGCCGCGAAGCCTATGGAGATGATTAGCAGCTTCCAGGATGCGAACAGATAGTTCACGCCTCCGTCTCCGACGGCGTGAGTGTGAAACGCGGATGCTGCCGTGAAAGACAAAGCCAGCGTGCTCGCGTTTAAGACCGTAAGCTTGTCCCAAATTCCTATGCGGATCTTGATTAGATCTCTACTACCTTTACCTTCGACCGAGTCGTAGGCGGACTGCACCGCAATCGCATCTAATTCTTTAAGGCCTTCTATCTCTTGTTTACTCGGGGCCATTGTCATTGGGTTGGAGCAGGTAAACGCCAGCGATGCAACGAAAAATGTTGCAACGGGCGGGCCTAAACCAGGTCCGCTTCCTTCGTTTGACGTTCGATAATTCCCGCACGGTCTTTGAGGCTTTGGCAGGCGGTGAGGATGGTTCGTTGAACCTGCTCCGAGCCGCCCCATTTATCAGCTTTACGTGGGCTATAGAGGTCGCGTGCGTATTCGGCGACGATACAAACTTTCTCGGATATGTACGCATCACCGCGGGCCGCCTTGAGGGTGAAAACCTGGGCGTCAATCTCTTTGATAGCGACTGCGTTTGCCCAACCGTAAGCCGCTTTGTCGATGGTTTTTTCTATTGCTTCTACCGCGCGAATTGTGTCCTCAAGACTGAGCATGACCCATCGTACTAGCACAGCCGCGTAGGCGACATTAAGCAAGCGCAATAACCAATAAGCCGGATACCAGAAGGGAAAGCTCAAAGGACCGTAGCCAAATAACCCTATCAAAAGCCGCCCACCTGCCTTAGAATTCTCGGCATGGGGGAAACCCCGTAACTCATTGATTTCTTAAATGGTCGGAATGGAGAGATTCGAACTCTCGACCCCCTGCTCCCGAAGCAGGTGCGCTACCAGGCTGCGCTACATTCCGATCTTTGTTGCGATGAGATGCCGGAGGATGGTGCGATCCGTGCTGCTCAGGAGCCCGGGGGAGCCTGCTGGTCCGCTGTACCGACTGGTTTAGTTTAGCAGAGATTTGGTGCCCGGTGGGGGCGCCGAAGATCGACTTGCCAGAAGCCGGAGGCGATGTCGTTGGTTAGCTGACGCAGGAGAAAAAAGAAGCTTAAAAAGTCGGGAGGAGCCTCGCTGAGCTCCTCCCAGGGTATTGCTTTCGTTTGTTGTCCTTCGCTGAAGTGCGAACTTATTGCCAGCGATCTTTTTTCGGGCTTACCGGGTGGTCTTACCGGCGCGGACCTTGTCGTAGGCTTGTCCGCGCCGTTTCACCGAGGCGCCATCGAAGGTTGCGGTACTGCCGGAGTCGAAGTTCGCTCCAGCCGGAACCAGGGTGTCGTCCACGCTCCGTCCGGGAGTATCTCCGGTGCGAAGCTCGATGCGGCTCGGGTCCACGCGCTTCTCGTTGATCAGATATTGCTCAACGTTGAGAGTGCGTTGGGCCGCCGCATCAGGCGTCTCATCCGGCCCGTGATGGCCGACGATGACGAGCTTGGCGGTGGAGTCGCGGTTAAGGGTCAGGGCGATATCGTCGAGGCATCCCTTCGCCTCGTTGTCGACCCGGACAGGACGCTTGCGATCGCGCTCAAACGAGAGCGAGCACAGGTTGCGAGCCGACGGAGCGACCGGTACCGGCAATGCATTGATCCCGACTGCGGTGGTCGCGTCTGCCTGGTGGCCCAGGTCGTCGATGACATGGCAGGTGACGGTCACTGTTCCCGGGGAGCTGCCTGCGGTGGCCAGGGTAGCGGTCGAGCCGCTGCCGCTGATCTGTCCGGAAGAGGCCGTGTAGGAGTACGTCAACTGCCGGTTCTGTGCGCTGCGACCCGAGGCGGTGATGGTGGAGGTCTGGCCGGAGGTCACCATCGTCGGGCTGGCCGAGCAGGAGAGCGTTGGCGGCTCGTAAGCGTGGACGCGGAAGCCGGCGGCGCAGTCTGCACCCATGCCCGGACGAATACCCTGGCTGACGTGGCCGTTGACGGTATAGTCGCCCGCGGCAAGTCCTGCTGTGTTGACGGTAGCCGTGTCGCCCTTAGGAACAACCTTCCCGCCAGTGGCAGTCCAGGTATAGGTAGCGGAGCGTTTGCCGTTCAGGTTCGCGGGTACCGCTGTGATCTGAAGCGGATCGCCGGGAAAGACGTCCACTGGCTGTGCGGTGCAGCCAAGCTGGACAGACGGCGGAGCGGTGGTCGCTCCAAAGCGCAGGACAAAGCCAGCGGAGTAGCGACCGGCGATGATCTTGCCGATCCCACCATTCTGCGGGACCGAGCTGGTCCCGTAGTCCACATGGGAGTAGTCGAGGTCGACCTGGAAGGGCCGCAGGGCAAGGTGATTATTGAAGACGGGCAGAATGTAGTCGAGCCCCAGGCCGCCCGTTACGCCCCAGCCCCAGGTGCAGGCTTGCAACACGGGTCCGCCCACTTTGGCTCCGCCGCCGAGAACGTGCGCGAAGGGGACAAAACGTCCCTTGGGGTAGCGGAAGACCGGGCCAGCTTGTGCGGTATAAGCGCACACGTTGGTGTCGTCCGGGAAAAGACCGCCCTCGGCTTGAAGGCCAAGGTAGCGGTTGAGGTAGCCTGTCGCGCTCAGAACGATCCCGGGATTGAAGGGCCGATAGAAGTAGTTGTTGATGTCGCTGCGGACCGGGCGCAGGTATCCGTAGCCGCCGTAGAGATCGAAACGCGACGGATCGGGAGGCGGAGTCCCGCCGGATGGGCTGGCCTGCGCCGATCCGGCCACCGCCAAGGCCATGCTGATAACGGTCACGGAAGCGGCAATCTTGAGTGTTAACCGGGTGGCGCTTCGTATCTGCCGGACCCTGTTTCGAAGACTGGAAAAACGCATGAGATAGATTCCTTCATCTGTTTGAATCCAGATAGGGTTCAGGATAGCGTACGACATCTTGAAGCAGAATTACGCTGCGCCGGCCTGTGGACGCTCATTATTTCTGAGCTACTGCCAATACTACGGAAGTGGACTGGCTAAAACCCGGAGTTGCAAGGCTCGTACCAGTGATATTCACGGTATAAGACGTCAGGGCCGTAACCGAGGACCCGCAGCCCATCAGCCCGAGAATACCGAGCGTGAAGAAGAGGGCCAGGAGCAGACGCTTCTGCTGCGTCGGCAGTTTCCTGCGGCGGCGGAGTCCGGCCAGGAGTACGCCAAAGCCGGTCAGCTCTCCAGGAAGCACCGCAGCTACGGTGATCGGGGCGATTCCGGGCAGCATCGGCTTGGAGGGGGCATGCAGCGAAGCACTGGTCGAGTGAGCGGTCACCGTCACGGTGGTGACGATGCTGCCGCCCGCCGTGAGAGTGACGGTGGGCGAAGAGAAGGAGCAGGTTGCTTCCGCGGGCAGACCTGAACAGGAAAGAGCGATCTTGCCGGCAAAGGAACCGGCGGACGTGGCGGTGAGTTGAAGACTGGTGCTTCCGTTCCGGCGGAGAATCAGTTCTGGCTGGTTCGTGCTCATGCTGAAGCCGCTCGCCAGCGGGGTCACGATCAGGGTTCCGGGTGTATTGGTAACCGTGTAGTTCGCGAGGCTGCTGGAACCGACTGCGGTCAGCGTCGCCGTCAAAGGATAGCTTCCGGCCGGACTGGTGGCGACCGCACTGGTGTTGAAGGAGACCAGAAAGGTATCTCCCCGGACCACGCCGGTCAGAGTGCCGGAGAAGGCTGGGTTGGCCGCGCCGTACATGCGCGTGGTATTGGCGACAACCTCTGAGAGCGGTGCCGGGGTTACGGTGAGCGTCGTGACTCCGGCAGTTGCCGCGTAGTTGCTGTCGCCCGAGTAGTTGACGGTGACGGTGTAGGTTCCAACCGAGAGGCCACTGGCCGGTGCGGAGCAGTTTGCCATTGCCGACAATGTTCCGCTCAAGCTGCACACGATCTGGCCGTTGATCGTGAAGGTGAGGGTGCCGGTCGGAGCGGTGGTCATCGAAGCTGAGCCTGTAGCTCCGAAGTTCGCCGCTGCGTTGAAGCCTTGTCCGTAGACCTCGCTCTCAAGCGGCAGCGTCAGGACCGGTGCGACGATCGCCTTGCCGATGCCGACCAGGCCGATGGGTTGCGGTGCGTTGTACGAGTTGGAGCTGAGGATGGAGGCCGCGTTGTAGGGGGTATTGGCTGTCGGCGTGAAGGTGAAGCCGAGGGTGCAGGTTGAGCCGGTAAGGATCGTCGTCCCGCAGGTGGTCGAGGCAGAGTCTACCGCGAAGTGCGAGTCCGTCGTCGAGACCGGGCTGGTGAAGTTCAGGTTGTCGGTGCCGACGTTGGTGAGGGTCTGGACCTTTGCTGCAGAAGTGACTCCGCCTTGCACGGTGCCGAAGTCGAGCGTGGGATTTGTGTAGGCAAGTTCGATGACGGAGTTGCTAGCGCGCTTCGAGACAAACAGGTTGCTGCTGCCGTCGAGGGCGATGCTGAGCGCGCCGTTGGGGACCGAAGGGCTGCTGGTGTCGAGCAGAACGGCAATGTTGGAGCCGTTGCTGGAGGCCGCGTAGACGGTATAGATGATGCCGCTGGTCTGATCGGCAATATGCAGGTCGCCTGCGGCATCCACGGCCAATGAGGTAGGCGCGATGAGAGCTGTTCCCTTGGCCTGACCGGGGAGAGTGGTCGCGGTGCTTCCGTTGCCGGCGATGGCGTGGATGATGCCGGCGTTATCGATGGCGTAGACGCGATGGCCGCCCTGATCGGCGACATACAGTGCGCCGTTCATGTCCATCGTGAGAGCGCTGGGTGAGACGAAGGCTGCGCTGAGGGCTGTCACGCCGTCCGCCGAGGAGTTGCTGCCGCCGCCGGCGATGATGCGACGCGTGCCCGAGGTGTAGGCAAGGACCACATTATGGGTTGTGCCTGCCTGTGCGATGTACAGGTTATCGAAGAGGTCGACCTGCAGAGCGGCTGGTGTATCGAGGCCGGTGAGGTACGAGGTATTGACGGAGCCATCGACGCCGTAGCGGGAGACCGTACCATGCGCGGTGTCGGCAACGAACCAGTTGCCTGCGGCGTCTGCTGCAACAGCGGTCGGATTGACGAGACCGGTGAGGACAGGAGTGGATGCGCCGCCAGCGGCTGGGATCAGGCGGATGTCCGAGTTTGCTGCGCCGGTCTCAAGCACGTAGGCGTTGCCGGCTGCGTCCGTCGTCACGGTCGCGGGAGAGGCCAGATTCGCGGCAACCGTCACCGGAGTCGGAGGAGTGAAGATGCTGAGGGCGCCGGTTCCAACGGCTTGCAGACCCTGGAAGATCGAGGTCGAGGAGAGGGAGTCGGTGATCTTTACCGGCGCACGGCGCAGGCCGGGGCGCGTCGGAGTGAAGCGGACGAATACCTGGCAGGTCGTCGGGGTTGTGCCGGATGCAGCAGGAGAGAGTGCGCCGTTGCAGGTGGTGCTGGTGATGCTGTAGTCGGTTCCGGCGGTGGTTGTCAGATTGACCGGCTGGTTGATCGCAAAGGTGATGGGCTGGCTGGCGCTCGGGCTTCCCACCGGCGTGTTCGGGAAGTGGATGTTGGTGGTCAGCGCGCGGGTGATGTTGTTGAGCGAGTCGGCGACGAGGAGCCGACCGGAAGGATCGAAGGCGATGCCGCGCGGTCCATTCAGGGGAGCGCTGAGAGCGGACTTGCCATCCTGCGTCGAGTCGTATGCGCCGGCTGCACCGCCGGGAAGTCCAGCGACGAGCCGGAGGCTGCCGCCGGGAACGAAGCTGACCAGAACGTCGGGATTCGACTCCGAGACGTACAGGGTCTGCGTGGGCGAGATCGCGATGCCGTAAGGATTGCGCACGACGTTCGCCGAGTTGCCCGAGCCGTCGTTGAGGCACTGACCGATCGCGGTGGTCTGGGTCGCGGATGCGGTGGAGAGACCGACGACTTCGCGAACGCAGTTGTTGCCGGTGTCTGCGATGTAGAGGTCGCCGCTGATGTTCAGCGCGAGGCCGGAGGGTCGAACCAGCACGATGCCGTTGGTGACGCCCGCGCAGGTTGCGGAGAGGTTGGTGGAGCGGGCTCCGGCGAGAATGCAGGCGCTGATCGGTCCGGTTCCGTTGGTGTGACGAACGACCTGGTTGACTGGCGTGTAGCTGGTGGAGTCCTGCAGCGAGATGTAGAGGTTGCCGGCGGGATCGACCGCGATGCCGCTCGGCTGGGGAACGATCGAGTCGGTCGGAACGGAGGTGCACATGCCGACGGCGGTCACGAGGTTCACCGTGCCGGTGGTGTTGGCGGCGAGGGCGCGGATGCAGTTGTGCATGCTATCGGCGATATAGAGGCGGTTGTTGCTGTCGATCGCGATGCCGGTCGGCTTGTACAGGCCCTGGCTGGAGGTGGGGATCGCGGTGGAGGCGGTGTTGCAGGTATCGCCCTGGCCGGGAACGATCAGCCCGGCGACCGTGGTGACGTTGCCGGCGGTGTCGATCTTGCGGATGCAGTTGTTAAGGGTGTCGGAGATGAACTGGTTGCCGTAGGAGTCGAAGGCAATATAAGAGGGTGAGCTGAGGCTCACCGTCGCGGCGGATCCGAAGTCTCCGTTGAAGCCGGAGGAGCCATTGCCAGCGTAGCGGGCGCTGCTCTGGACCAGGGTCAGGGCCTGGGGAAGAGCGAAGGGCGCGCCAACCAGAAAAGCGAGGATGGCAAGGACAATGGCGGAAGCAAAACCGCAGCGACGGTTTGAAAACATTGAGAGACTCCTAAGGCATGTAAGTGAGACAGGTTGAGCAAGTTGTCTTCAGGCTGTGAAGCTTGTTGACACTTTGTCTATTGCACGGCTCAGGCCAAACTCTCAAAGGGTGAAGGGTTTAGGTTTTGACCCGACACTTTTCGCCAGACGCCGGAAAATACGGCGAGTTGCGCCCCATGGACTCAAGATCGACTCTGGTTTGGCTGGGTGGGGTGGGAGTTTGCGTCTGCTTGGGGTGAGTTGCGGACGCTGCTTTCACGCTGTAGGCAAATGTTTGCCTATAGCGTTTGAGGGAAAGTGGTAAACATTTTCCCTTTTACAGCCGGATGCAATCTAGGGGGCGGTACTGAGCTTCAGGTGGTGAAAGGGTCAGAGGGGTCAACGAAAGAGAGTTTTTGCGTGCTCGAGTTCCTTTACCGTGTCCACATCTAACTCGCCGTGTAGCAAATGGATAGCTAACGCATCGCGGACCAGGTCGCGGGCCCCTGCGTCCCCCTGCAATTCCAGCAGAGTGGCAAATTGTTTGGCTGGGAAGTAGGCGGGCACGCCTTTTCGTCCTGCGTATTCGGAGGCGGTGATTTCCTGGGGTAGCAAAATTTTGCGTAGATGTTCGGCGGTCACGGCCGGTTGGTCGCAGGCCATGATGACTGCGCCTTCGGCTTGCCTAGCCAGCAGGAGGCAAGTCTTGATCCCGCGGCGGATGGAGGAGGCCATTCCTTCCTGCCATTCGTCGTTGATGACCGTGACGGCGTCACCGAGCGAGGAGTTGCCGAGGACCAGCGGGTACTCGTGGCCGAGGACCACGATGACCGGGGCGAGTTTTGCCTCTTGGGCGACCCGGACGGCTCGTTCGAGGAGATTTTCGCTGCCCAGACAGACGAGTTGTTTCGGCTCGCCGAGTCGCCGTGAAGCTCCAGCAGCCAGGATGATGGCGGCAATCACGAGGCTGTTTCGAGGGCGCACTGCGCCTGGAGATAGCGGCTGGGTCCGCCTTGGGCGATCTGCTCGGCGACGTCGATGGCGGAGAGGCGCCGCGACGTTCCGAGCTTGCCCTGAATGCAGGCCTGGGCTTCGGCGAGGACGGCGAGGGCGATGGCTTCGGGGCCGTCGCCGCCGAGGTCGAGACCGACCGGGGCATACAGGCGTTCGCAGCACTCGGCGACTGAGAGACTGGCTATCGCGGCGGCTTCGCTGACCAGCAGACTGCTGCGATGGCGCGCTCCGAGGACGCCGAGATAGCGCGGCGCGATGGGGAGGACGGCAGCGAGGAGATCGCGATCCTGCTCGTAGCTGTGGGTCATGAGGACGACTGCGTCGTCGGCCCGGATGCTCAGAGCTGAGACGGAATTGGAGGTGGTGAGGCGGACGACGCGCTCGGCCTCGGGGAAGCGTTCGGGGCGAGCGAGCGGGGCGCGTCCGTCGGCGACGATCACGCTCCAGCCGAGCAGAGCGGCCATGCTGACCAGCGGGCGAGCGTCTTCGCCGGCTCCGAGGACGATGAGGCGCTGCGGCGGACGGAGCTCTTCGACGAAGCGGCCAGTGTATTCGCGGCCCGGCTCCAGGTCGCGGGCGCATTCAATTTTGTCCGGGCTCAGCGTGGCGCTGGCGAAGAGGATCTGACGGTCGGCTCCGAGGATCAGGCGGCGGAGCGTCTTTCCGGTTGCAGGGTCGGGGAGCCAGGTGATGACTTTGGCGGATTCTCCATTGAGCGAGGCTTCCATGGCTGCGAGGAGGGCAGTGAATTCCGGCGTGCCGGCGGGTTCGATGAGGAGGTCGACGACTCCGCCGCAGCCCAGGCCGTAGGGGATCTCGGCGGTGTCGTCGAAGAGGGTGGAGTAGCGCTCGATGGCGGCTCCGTCGCGGGCGATCCAGCCGGCCTTGCGGACGACCTCGCCTTCAAGACAGCCTCCGCTGATGGTTCCAGCGTAGGTCCCGTTCGCGGTGATGAGAACGCGGGCGCCGGGGCGGCGATACGAGGAGCCTTCGGCGCGAACCAAGGTTACGAGGGCAGTCATGTTGCCCTGTCTTGCCTGGCTTAGGATTCTTCTTCGCTCCATCAAGCTCGATCTCCGTGCCGGACTGGCGTTCGCTGCATGCCTACTTCGATGCTTCCGCCGTATCTATAGATAGCAGAGGCGAGCAATCAGCGACCGGGGGTACCCCCTGGGGTTAGCTGCGCATAAGTCTTATGTTTGCATTGACATACGCTATGGCAATGTCGCCAAAATTGTCTAAACAAAGGGGTTACGGGTAAAATATTGCAAACAAAGGAGTTACGACGCGAATCGATGTGCGGGCTGGTTCATCTGATGACTAGTTCCATTTTATCGAGTGGAGCATAACTAAAAGGCCACTTATTTTTATTTTTTATCTGTTGCTGTAGTTAGGGTTACGGACTTTTTTCCTGATTTAGGGGCTTGACAGCCAATGCCGTATCGAGATTTTCCGCCTTGGAGAGACGATTGATTGCTGGATTTTGGTTTGAGGCATTGGAAAATTTTGTTAGCGCGAGCCTTCAGCCCGCGATTGCTTGACTGTTCCCAACCTAGGGCTTTGCCCTGGGCTATGGAATCGCGGGCCTGTAGCCCGCAAGGCTTTAGTACTTTGCCGTTTTTACCTCATTGCTTCGTTTACACGGCGGCCGAATGTGTTGATCCGCACTGGTGTCTTGAGTCTGAAGTTGGTTGAAGGAATTATGGGCCGAGCTTTCAGCCCTCAATGCTGCGGTCTATCTAACTTCGGCCTAGGCTGGTATGCGACGGGCCGTTGGCCCTGAGTCCTGGAACGAACACTAGACTCAGGACGCGGTAAGAGCGACGCGACGGCTTTTGAGGGCGCGGCTGTGGAAATAAATTAAGCGTTTCTGGACTGGAGACGTCTCTTGATTGTCCAGCCCATGTGACGAAGGAGAGGGATGTGTCGATGTTTGCTGTAAAGAAACTGTCCTGTCTGGCTCTTTTTCTTTTGTTGATGGGCTCGGTCGGATTTGCGGAGTCTCGCGTGCCGCAATTTCATACTGTTGTGGCTCCGAAGGACGGCGAGGATGTTGCGCGGCCTTGTGAGTATGAGTTATTTGCTCCTTCGCATGGAGCGTTTCGTGCAGTGTTTGTGATCTACGAACGGGGCCGCGATGTGCAGAGTTTTTTGACCGACCCGGTGGTGCGGTTGTTCGCGGAGAAAGAGAATCTTGCCCTGATGATGCCGCGTCATTGCGCTTCAAAGGGACGGGAAGATATCGACGTCGATCCTGCGAAGGGGCTCGGACGAAGCCTGTTTACGGCGCTGGACCAGTTTGCGGAAGAGGCCAAGCATCCTGAGTTGAAGACGGCTCCGCTGGTGGTGCTGGGATTTTCGGGAGCGGGTTCGCTGGCGGGACGGCTGGCTGCGTTTGCTCCGGACCGGATCGCGGCGGTCATCCTGGCGCATGCGGGGCAGTACGACCCCCTGGGGTTGGATACGATTCAGCACACGGTGGCGAGCGTGGAGGTGCCGGAGTTCATCCTGGTGGGATCGAACGACGATCATGTGGGGACGAAGCGTTCGTTCGATTACTTCAACCGGTACTGGCAGGCCGGGGCTCCGTGGATCTTTGTGACGCAGAATGCTGTTCCGCATTGCTGCGTGGTGAATGCGCGGGACCTGATTCTGGCGTGGGTCGATACAACTCTCACCCTGCGGCTGGATTCGGGGAAACCGGGTATAGCGCTCGTCGATCGCAATAAGGGGTATCGGGCGTATATCGAGATTGCACAGACGGATATTGTGGATCAGTGGAAGCAGCCGACGTCGGAGGTGGTGCGGGCTTCGTTCTATGGATCGAGGGAGAGTTCGATGCGGACGGGGATTCCGGCGGGATGGCTGCCTTCGAAGAAGGTCGCGGATGCGTGGAAGGCGTTTGTGGTGATGACTTCGCATCCGATTACTTCGTTGCCTTGATTGGATGGGAAGTGCGCCCTGGCGCCGGGCGGGCGCTACTTCGTAGGGTATTGGACGCTTCGCGTTAGGGATTCATCAGGGAATGGAGGAATTCTTCTAGCAGGTTGGCGGCTACGGCGGCTCGGTATTTTGCTGTGGAGCGGATGTCGTCGATGGGGTGGGCTTCAGTAGTCAGGGTAGCGCGGGCCTGGGAGATCAGGGTGACGATGGTGTCTTGGGTGATGGTCTGGCCGCGGAGGGTGCGCTCGGTGGCGGTGAGGCGGGAAGGGCGGTCGCGCAGGCTGGCGGCTCCGATTCGTATGTCTTCGAGGGTGTCGTCTTGGATGAGGGCCAGGGCGGCGATGGCTACCTTGGAGATGGCTTGTGCGTTGCGGGTTCCTACCTTGCGGGCGTAGGGGATGTAGCCGGTGAAGATGCGTTTGAGGGTGATGCTTTGGATGAGTTCGTCGGGGGCCAGGGCGGTCTTTTTGTAGCCGAGGTGGAAGTCGGCGTAGGGCATCTGGCGGGTGCCTCTTGTGGAGATTAAGGTGAGGGTAGCTTCGTAGGCTAGGAGCGCGGGCGGGGAGTCGGCGGCGGGGGAGCCGTTGACGATGTTGCCGCCGAGGGTGCCGCGGTTCTGGTTGGCGATGGAGCCGGTCCAGCTTGCGGCCTGGGTGAGGAGAGGGAAGTCGGACTGGATGATGGCGCTGTTGCGGATGTCGGTGAAGGTGGTGCCGGAGCCGATGATGAGCTGGCTGGGGGTGGTCTCGATGAAGCGGAGTTCTTTGATCTGATTGATGGAGACGAGGTTCTTTTGCGCGAGGCGGCCTGCGCCGAGGGCGACCATGATCTCGGTGCCGCCGGCGATGGGGGTGTAGTGGCCGGGCTCAGCGGCCAGGATTTCGAGCACCGCGTCGAGGGTGGCGGGGGCGATGAGGTCGTAATGTGAGGCGTTCGAGCGCATAGGTAGTCGTTGGAGCGGTGGAGCGGTGAAACCCATGTCCCAACTTCGGGACATGGGGCACCCGGGTTAGGGGTTGGATTGGGAGGCGGCGGATTGGACGGCTTCGAAGATGCGGGTGTAGCCGGTGCAGCGGCAGAGGTTTCCGGCGAGGCCTTCCTGAATTTGTAACAAAGTTGGTTGCGGATACTTTTCGAGGAGATGGTGGGTGGCGAGGATCATGCCGGGGGTGCAGATGCCGCACTGGGCTCCGCCTTTTTCCAGGAAACATTGCTGGATAGGGTGGAGTTTTTGGTCTGGTGCTGCGAGGGGTGCGATGCCTTCGATGGTGGTGATGGTTGCGCCTTCGGCCTGTAGGGCGGGGATGAGGCAGGAGTTGACCAGTTCTCCGTTGAGCAGGACGGAGCAGGAGCCGCATTCGCCTTCGCCGCAGCCTTCTTTGGCTCCGGTGAGGTGGAGGTCTTCGCGGAGGACGTCGAGGAGGCGTTTCATCGGTGGGGCTTCGACGGTCTTTTTCTCTTTGTTGATGGTGAAGGTGATCTGGGTCATCGGGGACTCTTCGGAATTACGGCGGGGAAGAGAGGAAAGCGGTCGAGCTTCGCTCGATGCCCACCCATCAGAATCGATGAATGGGGCACCCGGCTCATGATGTCACCACTTCTGGCTCTACGCGGGTGTCGCGGTCGATGGTTGGGTTGAGATCTTCAGTGCCGGCGTCGGGGGTGCGGGTCATGCGCTCGAAGATGTCTTCGGGGAGTAATGGGATTTCGGTGAAGGCTATGCCGGTGGCTTCTTCGATGGCGTTGAGGATGGCGGGGGCGGGGCCATCCATGGGGAGCTCGCCGATGCCCTTGGCGCCGAAGGGGCCGTGGATGCTGGGGATCTCTTCGAAGGCGACGTGGATGGGCGGGAGGTCGGCGCTGGTGGGCATGATGTAGTTGGTCATCTGGTTGTTGGCCATGTGGCCTTTTTGCCAGACGCATTTTTCATACAGGGCGTAGCCGATGCCTTGCGCTACGCCTCCCTCGATCTGGCCCTTGGCTAGGACGGGGTGGAGGACTTTGCCTACTTCCTGGAGGGCGTAGAAGTCGGTGCAGGTGGCGGAGTAGGTGGTGGTGTCGACGGCGACTTCGGCGACGTAGACGGCCCAGGCGTAGGCGGGGTAGGCTTCGCCGCGGTAGTTCTCGTCGTCCCAGAAGATGTCGCCGGGGGATTGGTAGCGGGCTTCGACTACGAGGGTACCGTGCTGGGCGAGGTAGGCGAGGGCGGCGGTGCGGAAGTCTGCGGGACTGTAGCTGGGGGGCAGGCCGTCCGAGTTGGTCAGTATGACGCAGAGCTTTTGAGCGGCGGTCTCTACCAGCTTGCCGACGATCATGGCGGTGCGGCTGGCGACGGTGGGGCCGGAGTTGGGGACGCGGGCGGTGTCGGGCTGGGCGATGAGGATGTCTTCGTAGGGCAGGTGGAGGGTTTCGGCGGCGACCTGGCAGAGGATGGTGTTGGTGCCCTGACCGAACTCGGTGGAGGCGACGAGGATCTGGGGGCGGCCTTCGGGAGTGAGCTCGATTTTTACGAGGGAGTTGAGGCGGCGCTCGCCGGAGCCGGTGAAGCCTGCTCCGTGGAAGAAGGTGGCGAAGCCGATGCCGCGCTTGATGGCTGAGGTAGGGTTGGTGCGGGCGAACTCGGCGCGTTTGGCGTGGTAGTTGGACTCTGCTAGGGCGCGGGTGAGGAGGTGCTGCATATCGACGGTGTCGGTGATGACCTGGCCGGTGGCGGTGCGGCCGCCCAGGGCGAGGAGGTTGCGGCGGCGCAGCTCTTCGGGGGAGAGGCCGACGACTTTGGCGATCTTGTCCATGTGGCGCTCGGTGGCGAAGATGGACTGGGGCGCGCCGAAGCCGCGGAAGGCTCCGTGGGGCGGGAGGTTGGTGGCCATGGCCTTGGCGCGGATGCGGAGGGCGGGCCAGTGGTAAGGGCCGGCGGCGTGGATGGTTCCGCGGGAGAGGACGACGGGGGTGAGGGTGACGTAGGCTCCGCCATCGAGGGCGAACTCGATCTCGCCGCCGAGGATCTTGCCTTCTTTGCTGACGGCGGTGCGGTGGCGGCTGCGGCTGGGGTGGCGCTTGGTGGTGCTGGCCATGTCTTCGGCGCGGTCGTAACAGATCTTGACGGGGTGGCCGGACTTCATGGCGAGCAGCGCGGCGTGCGAGCCGATGACGCTGGGGAAGTCTTCCTTGCCGCCGAAGGCTCCGCCGGTCTCGGTCTGGATGACGCGGCACTTCTCTTCGGGGAGGTTGAAGACGAGTTCGAGTGCGTGGACAAGGTAGTAGGGACACTGCATGGCGCCGCGGACGGTGACGGACTTGACGATGCCGTCGAAGGTGACGCATTCGGCGATGACGCCGTTGTTCTCGATGTAGAGCTGCTCCTGCGCGCCGGTGTGGTATTCGCCTTCGATGATGTGGTCGGCGGTGGCGAAGATGTGGTCGAGGTCGGCGGCGGCGCCGGACTCCATGAGGTAGGTCTTGAAGGTGTTCTTTGCGGTGGCGTGGTGGTGGTCGGCGGCGGCCGGTTCCCAGATGGTGGGGGCGTCGGGGGCTTCGGACTCTTCGATGGTGAAGACGCCGGGGAGCTCCTCGTAGGTGATGGTAACGGCAGCGACGGCGGCGGGGAGGAGGGCGCGGTCGGGGTGCGCGAGGAGAAGGATCGGCTCGTTGGGATGGTTGACGAACTCAGAGGCGAGACAGAGATGGTCTTTGGTGAGGTGGACGATGGTGTTCTCGCCGGGGATGTCGGCGGCGGTGACGATGGTGAACTCGTGCCAGGGGATGGCGGGATCGAACTGGATCGAGGTGATGCGGCCGCGGGCGATGGTGCTGCGGACGGTGGCTCCGAACCACATGCCGGGGAGGTGGAGGTCGTCGACGTAGCGGGCCTGGCCGAGAACTTTGGCTGTCCCCTCTTTGCGGATGGGGGAGGTGCCTACGGTGCTGAGAGATGCGGGTTGGGTGGGATCGGGCATGGTTGATGTCGGCGGCGATGCGGTCACGGATATCCGACAAGGATAGAACGGAACGGGGGTGGCGTCGATACGTGAGTTGGTGCGTCAGGCGTCGAGGGTTTTGGGGCAGGTTTCTGTGGACGGCACGGCGAGCTTTGGCGAGGTTTTGCGGTTGAGAAGGTAGAGGCCGAGAATCACGATCGCGACGCCGAGGTAGGCGGTTGGAGTGATGGATTCGTGAGCGATGGCTCCCCAGAAGAGTCCCCAGATCGGGAGGAGGTAGGTGACGGCGACGACGCGGGTGGAGGAGATGCGGTCGAGGAGACTGTAATAGAGGAGATAGGCGAGGCCGCTTCCGAAGACTCCGAGGACGATTCCGGCGAGGACGGAGCTGCGCAAGATGACTGCGGGGTGAGGGCCGAGCAGGGCTACCGGGATAATCATGAGGCAGGCGAGGCTGAGCTGGGTGGTGGCGAGGCCGATGGGATCGAGGCCGACGAGCTTGGTCTTGGCAAGGATGGTGGCGATAGCGTATCCGCAACTGGCGAGGGCGATGAACATGATTCCGATGAGGTAGGACCGGACGGAGGTTCCGGGCGAGGCGGCTCCGTGGGAGTAGACGACGAGAATGACGCCGAAGAAGCCGAGCAGGACTCCGGGGATGGTACTGGATTCGGCTTTCTGGCGAAGGAAGGTGAGGCTCAGGAGCAGCGTCCAGATTGGGGTGGTGGCGTTGAAGATGGCGGCGATGCTGCTGGGGACGATGCGTTCGCCGATGGCGAAGAAGACGAAGGGGATCGCGTTGTTGAAGAGGGCGACGAGCAGCAGCCAGACGATGAGGCGGCGGGGAGGGAGGGAGCGTCGGCGGACCAGCAGGACGGTCCAGAGGAAGGCCGAGCCGCAGGCGGTGCGGATGAGCGCGACCCAGGGCGGGGGGAAGCTTTGGACGGTGAGGCTGATGAGGAGGAACGAGGCTCCCCAGATGGCGGAGAGGAGGAGGAGTTCCAGGGTGTCGCGGAGTTTCATGCTGGCCGCCTTCGTACAGGGATGACTCAGAGTGACATCTGCGAAGCATCGCGTCCAACGATTTATTTTGATTCAATGCATCGAAGAATGCGATAGTTGGTACATGCTGGATCTTCGGGAACTCAGAGCTTTTCGTGCAGTGGCAGCGGAGAAGAATTTCACGCGTGCTGCAAACCTCCTGCACTATGCACAGTCGAGTGTAACGGCGCAGATTCATGGATTGGAAGAGGAGTTAGGGGTTCCGCTGTTCGACCGGCTGGGGCGACGGGTGGAGTTGACGCTGGCGGGGCGGCGGTTGCTGACGTACGCGGACCGGCTGCTGGACCTGGCGGATGAGGCGAAGCGAGCGGTGCAGAACGATGGACATCCGGCGGGAACGCTGACGGTGGGGGCGCCGGAGACCTTGCTGGCGTACCGGTTGCCGGAGCTGTTGAAGCAGTTTCAGTCGCGCTATCCGGCGATCCATCTTTCGCTGACGGCGAGCGAGAGCTGTGCGCTGGGGCCGGGAGGCGTCATTCTGGCTCCGAACGTCGATATTGCGTTTACGCTCGATGTGCCGCTGCGGGCGGGGAACCTGGTCTCTGAATGCCTGCTGCCTGAGCCGATTGTGCTGGCAGTCTCGCCGCAGCATCCGCTGGCCGGAAAGAAGAAGGCGAAGGCGGAGGCGATCGGACAGGAGCAGGTCCTGGTGACGGATCGAGCTTGCAGTTACCGGGCGCTGTTTGAGCGGGCGATGATGGCGGAGGGGGTGCCGGTGGGGGCTTCGCTGGAGTTTCTAAGTGTGGAGGCGATCAAGCAGTGTGCCCTGGCGACGATGGGGATTGCGGTGCTGCCGGAGGTGGTGATCGCGAATGAATTGAAGCGGGGAAGTTTGGTGGCGGTGGATTGGCCAAGGAAGCCGCTGCTGGTTTATACGCAGATGTTTCGGCATCAGGATAAGTGGATGTCGCCGGTGATGAGCGCGTTCTGGAATCTGACGAGTTCGCTGTTGCAATCACGAGTTTTGGAGTGAGGATGGGAGAGCAGACGTGCAGCGCACGATGCCCACCCATGCGATGAGGCTGCATGAATGGGGCACGCGGTATCTGATATTCAGCTATTTATTTACTGGTTTTCTTTGTGGCTTTGGGTGGGGACTTCTTTTTAGTTGGGGTGGTGGCGCCGAGCAGTTGGATGAGTTTGGTTCCGATGGGTGAGCCGAGGCCGGTGCAGGGGTCCCAGCCGGGGCCGGCGGAGAAGGCTCCGTTGTTGCCGCAGGTGATGTCGCGGAAGGCGGTCTTTGCTTTGGCGGTGTAGATCTGGGTGTTGATGAAGCCGGCGGACTTTTTGTTCTGGGCGTTGCTGACAGCGATGAGGCCGGCCCAGAGAGGAGCGACTGCGCTGGTGCCGCCGATGACCATGCTTTTGCCGTCGACGCGAACGATGTAGCCGGTGGCGGGGTCGGCGTCGCCGGCTACGTCGGGGACGCCGCGGCCTCCGGTGGTTTGGGTGGGTTTGGGGACGTTGGCGGTGGACTGCCAGGTGGGTTTAGCGAAGACGTTGCTGACGCCTCCGCCGGTGGCGCCTTCGTTGTTGGCGATCTCGTTCCAGACGACCTCGGAGGTGATGGTGGAGCCGGTGCCGATGAGGGTGGTTCCTCCGCAGGCGAGGATACGGGGGCTGGAGGAGGGGAAGTCGACGTTGTTGCCGGTGGCTCCGTCGGTGGAGCCGTTGTCGCCGGAGGCCGCGGTGATGGTGACGCCGAGGGCTGCGGCGGCCTGGCAGGCGGTGTCGAGTGCGGTCATGGCCTGCTGGGTCCAACTGGACTCGGGGCCTCCCCAACTGATGGAGATGACGCTGGGTTTGTTGGTGGTGTCGTGGATGGCGGTGGAGATGGCGTCGATGAAGCCCTGGTCGGTGTTGGGAGCGAAATAGACGGCGATCTTTGCACCGGGCGCGACGGCGGCGGAGACCTCGATATCGAGCATGACTTCGCCATCCGCTCCATCGGCTGTGCTGGGGCTGTTTTTGCCGCCGTCGACGGAGACGGCTACGACGGTGGGAGCTTTCTGGCCGAGGGTTTTGAAGTAGGCGGTGATGTCGGCGGTGCGGAAGCCGCCGCCGAGTTCGATGATGCCGATGGTCTGGCCGGTGGCTGAGACTCCCTGGGGGAACTGGTAGAGCTGCGCGATCTGGACGGGGGTGTAGGAGGTGTTGGCTGCCCCGGCGTGGGGGATGAATTTCTGGGCTTCGGCGATGGTTTGGGCTGGGCCGAAGACGCGAAAATGCGGCACCGCCTGGGGACGGTTGTCGAGGCCAAGGACGGCTTCTACGACTCCGCTGAGCTCTGCCGGGATTTGGATTGCGCCCTCGCGGGTGCGATAGGTAACGCCCCCGGCGGTTTGCTGGGTGAGGGTGATGCCGAAGGCTTTCTGCATGGCGGCTGCAGTTCCGGTAAGTTGCAGAATGCACTGTTCGGGGCGTGCTGCAGTGGGAGTGGGGGTGAGGCCGAACTCCTTGGCGAAGGCCTGGACGAGTTTGACGGCGGCTGGATCGGCGCAGTGGGACTGACGGAACTGGGCGCGGGTGAGACGGACCTTGCCGATGCAGTTCGCCGCGGTGAGGGGTTTCTTGCGCCGGACCATGACGGAGACGGTGATCTTTGCCGAGGCTGAGAGGGGCTTCTGGGCGCCGGGTTGAAGCTCAGCCGGGGTGAAAGGCGGCTTTTCGCTGCCGGACAAGGCGATGCGGCTCTGGGTGGAGAAACGAGGCGTGGCTTTCTTCGGAGGCATGGGGTTTCTCCTGGGCTTGCGCGTTTTGTATGCTCTGTTTCCGACGTGCTGGTTTCCCGACGTGCTGGTTTCCCGACGTGCTGTGTTCGGTTGGACGCTGCGGGCACCAGCATAGTTTGATTGCGGTCTGTGGAGAACGCGAGTCGAGGAAATTGTTAGGACTGACTTACGTGTTGGCCGTGGGATAGACTGGGTTCCGATTTATTACAGTTGAAAGTCTTTTTTTACAGAGAGAACAGGGCTGTGCTGGAACTGGACTCAGCCGGGAGGCGTGGACGTGGCGGAGAAGATTGATGCACACCATCATTTATGGCGGTACAGCGCTGCGGAGTATGGCTGGCTGGACGAGGAGATGAAGGAACTGCGGCGGGACTTTCTGCCTGCGGATCTGACGGCGGAGATGCGGGGTGCCGGGATCGATGGAACGGTCGTGGTGCAGGCGCGGCAGACGCTGGAGGAGACGCGCTGGCTGTTGGATCTGGCGGAGGTGGACGATGCGATTCGCGGGGTGGTGGGGTGGGCTCCGATTGCGGGGGAGGAATTTCCCGGGGTGATGGAGGAGTTTGAGAATCGCCCGAAGTTGAAGGGGCTGCGGCATGTGATCCAGGGGGAAGAGGATGAGAACTATATTCTGCGCGCGGACTTCAACGCGGGCATCTATGCGATGCAGGATAGCGGGCTGGTGTACGACCTTCTGATCTATGAGCGGCAGTTGCCGCAGACGATTGAGTTTGTAGATGCGTATCCGGAGCAGATATTTGTGCTGGACCATATCGCGAAGCCGCGCATTGGGGAGGGCGCGATGGAGCCATGGGCTGCGAATCTGCATGAACTGGCGTTGCGGCAGAATGTCTGGTGCAAGGTGAGTGGATTAGTGACAGAGGCGAATTGGAAGAGCTGGACTCCGGAGACGCTGCGACCGTATCTGGATGTGGTGGTGGATGCGTTTGGGCCGGAGCGGTTGATGGTTGGATCGGACTGGCCGGTGTGCCTGGTGGCGTCGGGATACGCGCAGTGGTTCGAAGTGCTGCGGACTTATTTCGCGGAGTACAGCGAGAGCGAGCGGGATGCGATCTTTGGTGGGACTGCGATGCAGGTGTATCAGCTCTAACGAATGCTACGGAGGTCGGATGAAGGCTTTTCGGATGGAGTCGGCAGGCGTTGCAGGCGTGGCGGATGTGGCAGAGGTTGTTGCCGTGCCGGGCGAGGTGCTGCTGCAGGTGAAGATGGTGGGGATGTGTGGGACCGACCTGAACACCTATCGCGGACGGAATGCGATGGTGACGTTTCCGCGGGTGCTGGGGCACGAGGTTGCGGCGGTGGTGGTGGAGGGTGGCGGCGATCTGGCAGCGGGGACGGCGGTGACGGTGTCTCCGTATACGAATTGCGGGATTTGTCCGTCGTGCCGCAGGGGACGGGCTAACGCATGCCAGCATAACGAGACGATGGGGGTGCAGCGCGACGGTGCAATGACAGAGTACATCAGCGTGCCGCGGGAGAAGCTGCATGTGGCGAACCTGTCGTTGAAGGAGCTGTGCCTGGTGGAGCCACTGACGGTGGGTTTCCACGCGGTGGCGCGGGGCCGCGTCGCGATGGAGGATACGGTCGCGGTGTTCGGGTGCGGCGCGATTGGGCTGGGTGCGATTGCGGGCTCGGCGTTTCGTGAGGCCGAGACGATTGCCATTGATATGGACGATGCGAAGCTGGCGATCGCGCGCAAGGCTGGAGCGAAGCACACCATCAACACGGCGCGGGAGGATCTGCATACGCGGCTTGCGGAGATCACCGGAGGGCAGGGGCCGGATGTGACGATCGAGGCGATTGGTCTGCCGGTGACATTTCGTGCCGCGGTGGAAGAGGTGGCGTTCACGGGTCGGGTCGTCTACATTGGATACGCCAAGGAGCCGGTGGCCTATGAGACGCGGCTGTTCGTGCAGAAGGAGCTGGATATTCTGGGCAGCAGGAATGCGCTGCCGGAAGACTTTCGCGAAGTGATTCACATGCTGGAGGCGGGACGGTTTCCGGTGGACGATGCGGTGAGTGCGATTGTGCCGATAGAAGAGGCCGCTCGGATGCTGGGGGCGTGGAGCGATGCGCCGGCGAAGTTCACCAAGATCCTGGTGCAGATCAGCGAATAAATTTGTAACGATTGGAGTTGCACATGCAGGTTTCGGCGTCGAGCGGCAGGGCGGGGGAGAAGGCGGACAGCGCGGGACAGCCGGTGTTTCCGGTGGGGCAGATGGCGCTGTTTGTGCTGGTGACGGTGCTGTTCTTTCTGTGGGGGATGTCGAATAACCTGACGGATATCCTGGTGCAGCAGTTCAAGAAGTCGTTTGAGCTGTCGCAGTTCGGTGCCCAGTTGGTGCAGACGGCGAACTTCTTTGGGTACTTCTGCATGGCGATTCCGGCGGCGCTGGTGATGCGGCGCTGGGGATATAAGACCGGCATGGTGATGGGGTTGGTGCTGTTCGGGAGCGGGATGGTGCTGTTCTGGCCGGCGGCGGTGCAGGGGCAGTATGGGATGTTCCTGGCGGCGCTGTTTGCAGTGGGCTGCGGGGCCTCGGTGCTGGAGACGGCGGCGAATCCTTTTATGGCGCAGTTCGGGCCGGCGGCGACGTCGGAGCGGCGGTTGAATTTTGTGCAGTCGTTCAACCCTCCGGGGACGGTGCTGGGAGTGATCGTCGGGGCGAAGTATATTTTCTCGGGCGTGGAGTTGACGGACTCCCAAGTGGCTGTGAGGAAGGCTGCCGGAACGTATACGGCCTATCTGCATGATGAGTTGATGCGGGTGGTTCCGACGTACCTGGTGCTGGGATCGCTGGTATTGCTGTTTGCGCTGGTGCTTTCGCGGATGAAGTTTCCTTCGATGCGTAGCGCCGACGATGATCTAAGCAAGGCGGAGGATCAGGGGAGCTTTGGGGAGCTATTGCACTATCCGCACCTTTGGTTCGCGGTGCTGGCGATTTTTTGCTGTGTGGGGGCGCAGGTGGCTACGTGGAGCAGCCTGATTCCCTATATGAAGCAGTACACCAATGTGAGTGAGCGGACGGCAGCGGGCTACCTGACGGCGACGCTGATTGCGATGATGGTGGGGCGATTTGTGACGACTCCGCTGATGAAGTACATTCAGGCGAGCAGATTGCTGGGGATGTATGGCGCGGTGAATGTGGTGCTGATTCTGCTGGCGGTGACGCGTCCGGGAATGCTGGGGGCGTATGCGATTGTGGCGAGCAGCTTCTTCCTGTCGATTATGTTCCCGACGATCTTTGCGTTGGGGTTGAAGGGGCTTGGAGCGAATACGAAGCTGGCTGGGTCGTTCCTGGTGATGGCGATTGTGGGGGGTGCGGTGTTTCCGCCGGTGCTTGGATTTATCGCGAAGCAGACGGGGAGTTTGGCTGCTGGATATGTTGTTCCGGCGATGGGGTTTGTTGGGGTTTCGTTGTATGGATTTCTTGCGGAGCGGGTTAGGCCAACGCCGGGGAATACGAGTCCGGATGCCGGGCCGCTGGTTGCTGCGCGGGGGCATGGGGTTTAAAAGCCATACCTGTTGCTATTGGTATGGAGCAAAAACAACTGCAAGTGCAAAAGCAAAATACAGGGGTTCTGACGGTTACCGATCTACGGGCTGGTCCGCTCCGTTTGAAGAATACAGGGGTTCTTCGCTTCGCTCAGAATGACGACCGTTCTATGGTCGATGCAAAGCAACAAGGAAGCAGTTCTAACTGCCTAGTGCGCGCTGACGCCGGGCGGGCGCTACTTCGTAGGGTGTTGGACGCTTCGCGTGTGTGTGCTTTTAGAAGTGGCGTAGGGTGTCGATGGGGGTCGGGGGGCGGGGGGAGTCGGAGCCGGGGGGTGGCGGCTCGACGATCGAGGGGCCGTCTCCGACGAGGTCGCTGTTCTTCTCGATGGAGCGGCTGACGAGATCGCGGGAGCCGAGGCCAATGGCCAGCGAGAGTGTGAGTACGATGCCTCCAAAGAGGATGCCGAATGCAAGGTCGACTACGGTTCCGCCGATCTGCAGGTGGTCGAGGACCATGGCGGCGGTGAGGACGAGGACCAGCCACTTGATTCCGTGGGAGAGGAAGCGTGCGTACTGGAGGCGGGCGTTAACTGCGCCGATCAGGACGGAGCGCGACAGGAAGCGGGCGATGAGGTTTCCGAGGAGCAGGATGAGGATCGCTCCGACGGAGTGGGTGAGGTAGGGGAGCAGGAAGACGGAGATGTCTGTGCCGCCGGAGTATGCGGCATCGAAGGCGGAGATGCCGATGATGACACCCAGAAAAGCACAACCCCAGAAGACGAAGCGGGTGACCAGCACGGTGGGGCTGTGGGATGGGGACCACTCCTGGATGTTGCTGATGGCAGCGGCGGCTTGATTGCGGGCGAGGCGCTCGTCGAATTTGACGGCTACGAGGATGCGGCGCATCAAGGCCGCGAGACCGAAGCCGATCAGGGTGAGGAGAAGGATCGCGACCAGCAGGGCGACCAGGCCGGGGAAGAAGCTGGCGAGCTTGAAGAGTACGCGGTGGGCGGACTGACTGAGTGCTGAGTTCACTTGTTGCCACATAATGTCGTCTCCTTACGGGAGTACTGCGGGGTGGATCTGGGGATAGAAAAACTGGAAGACCTAAAGACTTTGTTTATTTTTTTATGGATTGAATCGGTCCGGCCAACGCCAGCGCGAGACGAGGTATGCCTTGTCGTTCTCGAAGGTGGCGGCTAGTTCTTCAATATGCAGCTCGGGCGGAGTGCCTGCGTCGGCGAGGATGATGTGGGACGCGACCCAGGCGAGGTACAGGGGCGTGAGCGCACCCATGAGGTGTCCGCGATTGATGGTGCGGAGACGATGCGCGAGGATGAAGTCGTAGACGATGCGGGTCCAGAGGGCATCGCTCATCCTGAAGCTGGCAGGAGGCATCAGCGAGAGGTGCTTGAGGCCGAGCAGTGTGTTGGGGGGAAGGACCAAGGCCCAGATCTCCTGCAGGTTGATGTAGGCCAGCCGGAAGGAGGTGAGCATGGGAGAGACGTCCGGCCAACCCTCGGCGGGGCCGCGTTGCTGGAGAAGCTTTCGCTTGGGCTGGATGGTTCGGACGCGCTGCCAGAAGGTGGCCTTGGTGTTGATGTCGAGGAAGAGCGAACCGGCGATCTGCGCGAGGAGCGCGTTTAGATCGATGGAGGCGGGCTGAGGAAGCTGGCGCGAGCCGATCTCGACCTCGGCGATGACATAGTTTGCGATGGCAGCTTCGGAGACGGGCCACAGGATGGACTCGCTTTGTCCCGAGGCAGTGTAGCTCTGGGCCACGGTGGCGAGACGTTCTGCCATACGCAAGGAGAGCCCCAGATCAATGGCGAGGGGGAAGCGCGGGCGCGCTCCGTAGAGCGCTCGGCTGATGGGGTAGAGGATAGCGGAGTTGACCAGGCCTTCGTGGGGTCCGAGATCGTAGCGGGGCACGAGGAGGTCGGTCTCGGTTCCTAGGATTGCGGCGGCCATGGCGCGAATGGATTCGGGAGTGAGCGATTGCGACTCGGGGCCGAGGATAAGGCAGTCGGTCGCCTGATGCTCCTGCGCCATTTTGAAGGTGTTGAGATAGTCGGCGGCGGTGAGGAAGAGGTTGCTGAGCGCGGGTGCCGGTGCGCTGTAGGGCAACAGGCGCAGGTTCGAGAAAGATTCACCGGCGACGGCGGGGTGGCTGGAGTCGGGGGTCGCCACGAGGACTGTCAGTCCGTCACTTTGCGCGGGGAAGGCCAGGGCCAGATTGGTTAGGGTGGCTTCCAGGGCCTCGGGTGGGAGGGTGGTCAGGCTGATGAGGAGGGTGCCTTGAGCGGACGGTGCAATCGCTGCGTCCGGCCGATCCGGGACGAGGATGGGCGCGGGCGTTTCGGAGTTCGCTGCTACGTTGCTGGGGGTAGAGGCCATCGGGTTATCCCGTCTTTCTTCGGTGTCACGGTTTCAGGGTAACGCTGATCAGGATGCGTCGGGAACAACAGCACGGCTTACGTCGGGTTGAGTTGCGGCTGTTTGAGGCACATCGATGGGGTGCAGGGCGATCTCTGCGGCTTCTTCATCGCTGATGGGTATGGGCGGCTGCGGCGCTTCCATCGCAGGCTGCAGTTCGAGCCAGAAAAAAGAGTACGGATTCAGGGTAATTGCATAAGGCTGATCCGTGATGGGTGGAAATGGCACATAGCCCAGCATTTCGACGGGCACCATGCTCTCATACTGCTTTAGATCGAGCAGTGCGGCCTGGGCGAAGCGGGAGAGATTGGCGACGCAGAGGACGGTTTCGCTGTGGCCGTCCGGACCTTCGTAGTGACGAATGTAGGCGAGTACTTTCCGGTTTGCGGGGCTCAGAAACTCCAGGGTGCCGCGACCGAAGACCTGGAAGAGCTTTCGCAACGCGATCATATTACGGGTCCAATGCAACAGCGACGACTGGTCGGAGAGCTGGGCCTCGACGTTGATCGCCTGATAGCCGTAGATGGGATCGAGGATGACGGGGAAGTACAGCCGCGCGGGGACGGCGGTGGAGAAGCCGGCGTTGCGGTCGGAGTTCCACTGCATGGGGGTGCGGACGCCGTTGCGATCGCCGAGGTAGATGTTGTCGCCCATACCGATCTCGTCGCCGTAGTACATGATGGGGGTACCGGGGAAGGAGAGCAGCAGGGAGTTGAGCAACTCGATGCGGCGGCGATTGTTGTCGACCAGGGGAGCCAGGCGGCGGCGGATGCCCACGTTGATGCGCATGCGGGGGTCGGCCGAGTAAGCGTAGTACATGTAGTCGCGCTCGTCGTCGGTGACCATTTCGAGGGTGAGTTCGTCGTGGTTGCGTAGGAAGATGCCCCACTGGCAGGAGGGCGGAATGTCAGGCGTCTGGGCCATGATGTCGGTGATGGGCAGACGATCTTCCTGGCGGAGGGCCATGTACATGCGCGGCATCAAGGGGAAGTGGAAGGCCATCTGGCACTCGTCGCCGTCGCCGAAGTAAGGACGGACGTCGGCGGGCCACATGTTGGCCTCGGCGAGTACGAGGCGATTGCTGTACTCCGCGTCCATTACGGCGCGGATTTCTTTGATCTTGACGTGGGTTTCGGGGACGTTCTCGCAACTGGTTCCGTCGCGCTCGACGAGGTAGGGGATGGCATCGAGCCGGAGACCGTCGACGCCCATGTCCATCCAGAAGCGCATGGCGTTGAGGACTTCTTCCATGACGCGGGGGTTGTCGAAGTTGAGGTCGGGCTGGTGAGAGAAGAAGCGATGCCAGTAGTACTGTTTCGCAACCTCATCCCAGGTCCAGTTGGACTTCTCGGTGTCGGTGAAGATGATGCGCACGCCCTCGTAGAGCTTGTCGGTGTCGGACCAGACGTACATGTTGCGTTCGGGCGAACCGGGGGGCGCGAGACGTGCGGCCTGGAACCAGGGATGCTGGTCGGAGGTGTGGTTGATGACCAGCTCGATGAGGACCTGCATGTTGCGCTGGTGGGCGGCGTCGAGGACGAGCTTGAAGTCGTTGAGGGTGCCGTAGGAGGGGTTGACGTCGTTGTAGTTGGCGATGTCGTAGCCGTCGTCGCGCAGGGGGGAGGGGAAGAAGGGGAGCAGCCAGATACAGGTGACGCCGAGATCCTGCAGGTAATCGAGGCGCGACATGAGGCCGGGAAAATCTCCGATGCCGTCGCCGTTCGAATCCTGGAAGGCGCGAACGTGCAGCTCGTAGATGACTGCGTCTTTATACCAGAGGGGGTCGGTGGCGCTGCCGGCTTTCTTCACTCTCGTTGTCTCTTTCGCAGCGGCCAGACTGGAGCCGGGCCGCTGACTTGCCGTAATTCAAATGACGAAACTTTGCATCCAACCTGAAGGCGATGTGAATAAGTTCTTTTACAACATGCGTCTAGCTGATAGTGCCACTGTACTTCCAGATAGTAGAGATGCAGTCTGTGAAGCTGGCGTTTGCTGCAACTGATGGTACGCCAAGGATGTGACGAAGGCGGAGTGAGGGAAGTGTGGAACGAAAGAAGAGAGGCAGCCGGGCGCTGCACGGTTCGAAGATTGAAGACTATTGCTTGATCGGAGACTGCGAGACGGCGGCACTGGTCTCGCGGCACGGGTCGATTGACTGGCTTTGCTGGCCGGATTTCTCTTCGGGAGCTTGTTTTGCGGCTCTGCTGGGGACGAAAGATCATGGGTACTGGAGCCTGGCTCCGGTGGCGCGGCTGAAAGGATCCAGCCGGCAATACGTTCAGGGGACGATGATCGCGGAGATGACGTTCGAGACGCGAAGCGGGACGGTTTGCGTGACGGATTTTATGCCGCCGCGGGGGAAGAACTCTCACCTGGTCCGAATTGTCCGGGGAGTGAAGGGCCGCGTGCGGATGCGGATGGAACTGGCTCTGCGTTTCGACTACGGGCGGACGGTTCCGTGGGTGACGCAGGCGGATTTTGGACTGCACGCAGTGGCTGGAAACGATATGGCGGTGTTGCGGACTAAAGCCCCGCTGCGGGGCGAAGGGATGACGACGGTAAGCGAGTTTACGGTGGGTGCCGGGGAGTCGGTTAGTTTTGTGCTGAGCTATGCGGAGTCGCTGGCAGCAGTGCCGCGTGCTCTCGACCCGGATAAGGCTTTGCTGGACACGGAGCGGTTCTGGAGGGCCTGGGGGAAGAAGAGTTCTTATAGGGGAAAGTATGCGGAGGCGGTGAGCCGCTCGCTTCTGACATTGAAGGCGCTAACGTACAGGCCAAGCGGAGGGATTATAGCGGCGGTTACTACGTCTCTGCCGGAAAAGCTCGGCGGCACGCGGAACTGGGACTATCGCTTCTGCTGGCTGCGGGACACCGCTTTCACGCTGCTGGCGCTGTTGACTGCCGGGTATGAGGAGGAGGCGATCGCGTGGCGGCGCTGGTTACTGCGTACGATCGCTGGAGCGCCGGAACAACTGCAGACGATCTATGGGATTCGCGGGGAGCGGCAGGTGACGGAGTGGACCGCCGACTGGCTGCCCGGATATGAGCACTCCAAGCCGGTGCGGATCGGGAATGGAGCGGCCGGCCAGTTTCAACTTGATGTGTATGGAGAGGTCGCGGCTGCCCTGGCGCGCTTCCCGGTGGTGGAGGACGATATACGGGTTCCGGCGGGGAAGGTGCAGGCCAAGCTGATCGACCATCTGTGCCAGGTGTGGGAGCGGCCGGATGAAGGGATCTGGGAGACGCGCGATGGGCGGCAACACTTTACGCACTCGAAGGTGATGGCGTGGGTGGCGCTGGATCGGGCGGTTCAATATCACGAGAAGTTCGATGGTGGGGGAGATGTGGCGCGGTGGAAGAAGAATCGCGACAGGATCCACCGCGAGGTGTGCGAGAAGGGTTTCAACAAGCGACTGAACAGCTTTGTGCAGGCGTATGGATCGACGGAGCTGGATGCGTCGTGTCTGCGGATTGTGCTGGTGGGATTTCTACCGCCGGAGGATCCGCGGATTCGCGGGACGGTCGAGGCGATTGAAGCCCGGTTGATGAAGGGCGGCCTGGTGCAGCGCTACGATACGAAGACGTCGGAGGACGGACTGCCGAGCGGCGAAGGTACGTTTCTGGCTTGCAGCTTCTGGATGGTGGCTAATCTTTGGTTGATAGGGCGCAAGGTGGAAGCGACGGCCATGTTTGAGCGGCTGTTGGATCTTCGCAATGAGGTTGGATTGATTGCAGAAGAGTATGACGTTCTGAAAAAGCGGCAGGTGGGGAACTTTCCACAGGCACTCTCGCACATTGCGCTGATCCATGCCGCATTTACACTTGCCGGACTCTGGAAGCCGCAGAGGTAGGAGCATCAAAGGACTTAGAAGGCAGGACGGATGGGCGGTGGAGTTGGTACAACCTGTATTCCCATGCGGGACTCTAACCCTATATCTGGACAATTGTCATAACTTCTCTCTCTGAATCACTGTAACGCTTGTGCCGAAACTGATTGGTTGATGATTGATGCTACGTACGCCCAAGTCGACATACCGACTGCAACTCCATAAGGACTTTACATTTGACGATGCCGCGTGCATCGCTGAGTACCTGCGCGACCTGGGAATCTCTCACGTCTATTGCTCGCCTTACCTGCAGGCTTCGCCTGACAGCACCCACGGTTATGACGTGGTCGATCACCAGAAGGTGAATGAAGAACTCGGCGGCGCTGAAGGGCATGAGCGCCTGTCGAACCGACTGCGCGAGCTTGGATTGGGGCAGGTGCTGGATATTGTTCCGAATCACATGTCCCTGGGGCGCGAAAACCGCTTCTGGTGGGACGTGCTGGAGAACGGTACGTCGAGCCGCTACGCCTCGTTTTTTGATATCGACTGGCAGCCACAGGAGGAGCGCCTTCGCAATAAGGTGCTGGTTCCGGTGCTGGCCGACCAGTATGGCCGCGTGTTGCAGGATGGTGGCATCAAGCTCGCTCGTCACGGCGGACTGTTTCAGGTGGAATGCGCTGGGCAGGTGTTGCCGGTTGCCCCGCCGACGTTGTCTTCGCTGCTGGCGCGTGCGGCGGAGTATGCGAAGTCTGAGACGCTCAGTTTTCTTGCCGCGTCGTTTGCACGCCTACCGGCTCCGGAGTATGTCGATCGCAGAACGATTCTGGCGCGGCATCGCGACAAGACCGTGCTGTATGCGTTGTTATCCCGGCTGTGTTCGGAAGAGCCGCAGGTGTGCGAGCAGATCGATCGCGCTGTCGGGGAGCTGAATGCGAACCTCGATGCGCTCGATGATCTTTTGAACCAGCAGAACTATCGGCTTTCGTATTGGAAGGCGGCGGATGAGCAATTGGGATACCGGCGCTTCTTCGATGTGAATACGCTGATCGGGATGCGTGTGGAGCGCGAGCACGTGTTCGAAGAGACCCATACGCTGGTGCTGGACTGGCTGAAGCGTGGCGTACTGGATGGTGTACGGGTGGATCATCCGGATGGTCTGCGGGATCCGCTGCAGTACTTCCAGCGGTTGCGTACGCTGGCTCCGGATGCGTGGATCGTTGGCGAGAAGATTCTTGAGCCAGGGGAGTTTCTGCCGGAGAGTTGGCCGATTCAGGGCACGAGCGGATACGACTTCCTGAACGTTGCGTTGGGCGTCCTGGCGCGTTCTGAGGGGCTAGTGGAACTGTCTGCGGTGTATGCCGACTTTATTGGTGGAACGCCTTCGTTTGCGGATGTCGCCCATGAGAAAAAGATTGCGGTGACGCAGGAGTCGCTGGCCAGCGATGTGAACCGGCTGACTTCGCTGTTGGTGGAGATCTGCGAGTGCAACCGCAATGAGCGCGACTACACGAGAGCGCAGATGCGGCGGGCGATTCGTGAGCTGGCATCGTGCTTCCACGTGTACCGGACGTACGTGGTGCCGGAGCGGAATGAGATTACGGATGACGATATCGAGGCGATTTCGCAGGCTACGGAGTGCGCCAAGAGCAAGCGACAGGATGTCGATGCCGGATTGTTCGACTTCATGCGTGATGTGCTGACGCTGCGGGTTACGGGCAAATATGAGACGGAGTTCGTGATGCGCTTCCAGCAGTTCACCGGACCGGTGATGGCGAAAGGTGTCGAGGATACGGCGTTCTATTGCTACAACCGGCTGACGGGCATGAATGAAGTGGGAAGTGATCCGTCGCGCGACGGACTCAGCGTCGAGGAGTTCCATGCGTATCAGGGCAAGATGCAGAAGACGCATCCGCTGACGATGACTTCGCTCTCGACGCACGATACGAAGCGCAGCGATGATGTGCGGGCGCGGCTTGCGGTGCTGTCGGAGATGCCGGGGAGATTTGGCGCGGCAGTGCATCGCTGGGCGAGGCTGAACGCGGACCTGCGTGGAACGCGGGCGGATGGCAGCGCAATTCTCGATCGCAATACCGAGTACTTCTACTATCAGTCGCTGATCGGCGCGTGGCCGATTACGCCGGACCGCATCAAGGCCTATATGGAGAAGGCGATGCGTGAGGCCAAGCAGCAGACCTCGTGGGTCGCGAACAATAAAGAGTTTGAAGATGCGATGCGGAGCTTTATCGAGAAGACGCTGGAGCACACGGCGTTCCTCGCAGAGTTGGAACAGTTTGTGGAGTCGGTGAAGTATGCGGGGCGGGTGAATTCGCTCGCGCAGACACTGATGAAGCATACGGCGCCGGGTGTTCCCGATCTCTACCAGGGCACTGAGCTGTGGGACTTCAGCCTGGTGGATCCGGACAACCGCCGGCCCGTGGACTACGATGTGCGGCGTCAGGCTCTGAAGGAGATTCAGGGCATGTCGGTCGCGCAGGTGATGGAGCGTATGGACGATGGGCTGCCGAAGCTATGGACGATTCGCCAGGCGCTTGCCCTGCGCGGCAGTCGACCGGAGTGGTTCGCACCCGATCGCGGCTACCGTGCGTTGAAGGCGACCGGCGCGAAGAAGGAACATGTCGTTGCCTATCTGCGCGGGGACAACATCATTACAGTGGTTCCGCGGCTGGTCGTAACGCTGGACGGCAAGTGGGGCGCTACGGCAATCGCTTTGCCGAAGGGCCGCTTTCGAAACATTATGACCGATGAACTGATTGAAGGCGGCAAGGTGGGAATGGAAACGCTGCTACGCGAGTTTCCTGTCGCACTTCTCGTCAAGGAATAGTGGATGCTTGCTTAACAGATCGACGTTCCTTAGTTGGTCTACCTGGCTTGCAATACAACACTCGCAAAAGATTCTAGAGATCGAAGGAACGAGACGATGCATAAGTTCACCGTGTGGGCGCCCAAGGCGATGAAGATGGCAGTGAAGATCGATGACCATGTCTATCCGATGAGCGGCCCCAGCGACACAGGATGGTGGGACGCGAAGGTTGAGACTGCTGGAGCGGAGACCGACTACGCCTTCCTGCTGAACGACGATACGACGCCGTATCCCGACCCGCGCAGTCCCTGGCAGGCCAACGGGGTGCACGGGCCTTCTCGCGTGGTCGATCACAAAGCCTTCCAGTGGAACGATGCTGCCTGGCAGGGGCCGCCGTTGGGCGGCGCCGTGATTTACGAGCTGCATATTGGCACCTTCACGCCTGAGGGTACGTTCGACGCGGCGATCGGAAAGCTGGATTACCTGTTCGATCTTGGAATTACCCACATCGAGATCATGCCGGTGGCGGCATTTCCTGGCGATTTTGGGTGGGGGTATGACGGCGTCGCTTTGTTTGCGGTCCGGCATACGTATGGCGGTCCGGAGGCGCTCAAGCGCCTGGTCGATGCCTGCCATCAGCGCGGCATCGGAGTGTTGATCGATGTGGTGTACAACCACTTTGGGCCAGTGGGGAACTACGCCAATATGTTTGGCCCGTACATGACGAGCTTCCACCGGACTCCGTGGGGCGATGCCATCAACTTCGAGGCGGCTGGCAGCGATGAAGTGCGACGCTTCTTTTGCGACAACGCGCTGATGTGGATGCGGGACTATCACGTCGACGGGCTGCGGCTGGATGCAGTGCATGAGTTTGTAGATCGCTCGGCTATCCACTTTATGGAACAGCTTTCGGCCGAGGTGGATGTGCTGTCTTCGACCCTGGGACGCAGACTAATTTTGATTGCTGAGAGCGATCTCAATGATCCGCGGGTCGTGACACCGCGTGAAGCGCGCGGCTACGGGATGGATGCCCAATGGAGCGATGACTTCCACCACGCGCTTTTCACGATCCTGCATGTGGAGCAGGGTAAGGGGTACTACGACGACTTCGGGAGCTTTGCGGACCTGGCGAAGTCGCTGAAGCGGGCGTTCGTCTATGACGGTGAATTTTCGCGGTACAGAGATCGTTCGCATGGGCGGCCGGTGGAGGGACTTTCGGCACACCACTTCGTCTGCTTTATCCAGAACCACGACCAGGTGGGGAATCGCGCTACCGGTGACCGGCTGGAGCATATCATCGGGCTCGACCGGGCCAAGGTGGCGGCGGGGCTGGTGTTGAGCTCTCCCTTTATTCCTATGCTCTTCCAGGGCGAAGAGTACGCTGCGTCCACTCCGTTCCAGTACTTCGCGGACCACGAAGACGGCGAGCTGCGCAAGGCTGTCTCTGAAGGGCGCAAGCGGGAGTTTGCGGCGTTTGGCTGGAAGGCGGAGGAGATACCGGATCCAGAGAGTCCTGAAACTTTCAATCGCTCGAAGTTGAATTGGGATGAAGTGTCGCAGGGCAAGCACGCCGACATGCTGGAGTGGTGCAAGCAGTTGATTCATTTCCGGCGTAGCTCTTCTACGTTGAACGACGGGGATATGGGCCATGTGGAGGTGTCATATGACGAGGAGAAGCGCTGGCTCGTCGTGGGCCGCGGCTTGGTGACGGTACTGTGCAATCTCGGAGACGAAGAGATGCGGCTGGATGCGCCTGAAGACGCGACCCTGGCACTGGCTTCGCGGCCGGACGTTCGCTTGGACGGTGGCTTGGTTGTTCTTCCGTCCAATACGCTCGCCATTTTGACCGTTGAGGCATTGAATCCATAGGTATTCGCCCCGTGGGTGGGACGGGGCGGAGCTTCCCGGCGAGTGGATCGCCAGCGATCCAGGCTTATGGTCAATTTGGCCGTGTCGTTCGGATGAATTCTTAAGGCACGATGAAGATCATTTCAACTCCCTAAGTGATTGCCGCGAAGGAGTTTATGAGGCTAAACTTGAGCTACAGTGACATGCCAAATTTGTATCGGACGCAATCCGCCCGAAGCTGAGTCACGTTCACTACCCCCCTCGTAGTGATGATCGAAACTTTTGTTCTATTGATTCCGTATCTCTCATATTGTTTCCGCGTCTATAGAACCAACTCCAAGTGAACTTCCGGTGAATCCTGCCGGCAAAATGCGGGAGTTCGGCTCGATAGTATTGCGATCGGGAATGAGATTGAAATTGAGGACGTATCGATGTTGACAGGATTTGGCATCTCGAAGGCAGCGCAAAGAGTTTGTGTGCTTCTCCCTATTTTGTTTGTTCCAGCAACCGTACCCTTGGCTATGGCGCAGGCTCCCGCACCCGCGGCGGCTCCGGCTGGTGGACGCCAAATCGGCACGGTGAAGCAGGTATCCGGATCGACGATGACACTGGCCACCGATGCTGGACAGCCGGTGGAGGTGACGCTCACGGACAGCGTTCGGATCGTTCAGCTTGCTCCGGGCAGTACTGATTTGAAGGCGGCAACGCCGATCAAGCTGGCCGATATCGCGGTAGGTGATCGCGTGCTCGTAACGGGCAAGGCCGGCGATGCAGCGAACCAGATCACGGCGGCTCGCATCATCCTGATGAAGTCGACAGACATCGCCCAGAAGCATGCCAGCGAGCAGGCCGACTGGCAGAAGCGCGGGAGCGGCGGCATCGTGAGCGCCGTCGATCCTGCCGCCACGACCCTGACTGTAATGGAGGGCGCGAAGAAGGTGCAGGTCAAGACGACCGGCACGACGATCTTCCGTCGCTACTCGGGCGACTCGATCAAGTTTGAAGACGCTGTCCCTGGTACGTTTGCCCAGGTGCAGAGCGGCGATCAGCTTCGTGTGCGCGGAGCGAAGTCGGAGGACGGTCTGACGATCGATGCTGAAGAGATCGTTAGCGGCTCGTTTAAAAATCTTGCCGGCACGATTGCAACGATCAACTCGGCGGATGGCACGATTACCTTGAAGGACCTGGCCAGCAAGAAGATGATGACGGTCAAAGTGACTGCGAACTCCGACTTGCGGAGACTGCCGGAGCGGGCAGCGGCGATGTTTGCCGCTCGTGCCAAGGGCGGTGCCGCTGGTGCTCCTGCTGCCGGGGGCCAGACAGGTGAGCGCGGTCCAGGCGGTGCAGGTCAAGGTGGGCCGGGTGGTTCCGGTCGCTCGGCGGGGATGGATCTTTCGCAGATGCTGTCGCGTCTGCCGAATGAAACGATTGCCGATCTGAAGGTCGGAGAAGCGGTGATGATCGTCGTCTCCCAGTCGGCGCCTTCCAGCAGCTCTGTTACGGCCGTGACGTTGCTTACGGGAGTTGAACCGATTCTCGCCGCATCCCCGGGCGGCGCTCCCATGACCCTTTCACCCTGGAGCGTAGGTGGTGGTGCACCGGACGCAGGCGGCGCGCAGTAGTCCAGCAGGTACGGTCTCGCGAAGACCTCACACATTGATTTTCTTTAGGAGCAGTATGCCATTTCGTCTTACGCTGAAGTTCTGCCTTGCCACATGCATGGCCCTCGTACTCTGCTTTTCTCAGGCTGCCCTGGGGCAGCAGCCGGGTACCGCGACGGTTCGCGGTATGGTTTCGGACCCTGACGGCGCGGTCATTCCGGGTGCGACCGTTACCTTGACGCCGACTTCCGGCGCGGCCCTGATTGCCACCTCGGGCAGCGACGGCAACTACGTTGTCCGTGGTGTTCCGGCGGGGTCGTATTCCATGACTGTGACGATGGACGGTTTCGCCTCCTTCGTGAAGCAGGGGGTTCGTATCGGAGCCGGTCAGTCTCTGGCGCTCGACGCGAAGCTGGCCATCCAGACCCAGGAGCAGCAGATTCAGGTTACGGCGCAGGCGGCGCAGGTCAGCGTGGACTCCGACAGCAATGCCAGTTCCACGGTGATCAAGGGCAAGGATCTCGATGCGCTCTCGGACGACCCGGATGAACTCTCGTCGGAGTTGAGCGCGCTTGCCGGACCGGCAGCCGGACCCAATGGCGGACAGATCTATGTGGATGGCTTTACCGGTGGGCAACTGCCTCCCAAGTCTTCCATTCGCGAGATTCGTATCAATCAGAATCCGTTTTCGGCGCAGTATGACAAGCTTGGATATGGCCGCGTTGAAGTCTTCACCAAGCCCGGAACCGACAAGTTCCACGGCAACCTGAACGTTCAGGGTGGCGACAAGGTATTCAATACTTCGAACCCGTTTCTGGGAGCTTCGAATTCGCAGCCTTCGTACCATACGATCTTTATCCTGGGCAGCATCAGCGGGCCGATTACGAAGTCTTCGTCCTTCACGATCGGTGGCTCGCAGCGCACGATTCAGGACAACAACATCGTCAATCCCAGCGGCTACTATGCCAGCTCGGCGACTTCGCTGACACCCTGCCAGCCGGGCGACCGGACCTGCTCGTACTTCGCTTCGTACCCTGAAGCCGGGCGCGCTGTGGCTCATCCGCAGACTCGCAGCGACCTCAGCCCGCGTGTCGACTTCGCGCTGGGTGATAAGAACACGCTGACCGTTCGTTACCAGTACAACGTCAACGGCGCCCAGAACAGCGGCGTTGGCAATACTGGCTTGCCTACCGTCGGATACAGCACGGAGACGACGGAGAACACGGTCCAGATCAGCGACACGCAGATCGTCAGTCCGCGCATCATCAACGAGACGCGGTTCGAATATCAGCGCGATCACTCTGCCCAGGATCCACTGAGCACCGCGGCGACGTTGTCCGTGCAGGGCATCTTTACCGGTGGTGGATCCAGCCTGGGCACGGTGCGTTCCACGGCTACTCACATCGAATTGCAGAACTACACCTCGATCGCACTCGCGAAGAATTTCCTGCGCATGGGCGGCCGTCTCCGGACCACGAACGAATCGTTGACCTCCACAGCAGGCAGCAACGGGACGTTCGTCTACTCTTATTTGCTGGATCCCTGTACCGATCCGAATCCAAGCATCAAGAAGCCGAGCACCTGCGCGGCGGGCGTGACGGCAGCCTGTGCCACTGCGAATGCGTCCATCTCGTCGTACCAGTGCGGACTTCCCGGGCAGTATGCCATTACCACGATCAACAAGCCGACCATCAATGGGCGCCTGACCGACGTTGGCTTTTACGTCGAAGATGACTGGAAGGCTCGTCCGAACCTGACGATCAGCGGTGGTCTTCGCTACGAGGCTCAAAACGTAATCAGTAGTGCGCACGACCTTGCTCCGCGCATCTCCATTGCGTATGGAGTGCCGCGTGGCAAGGGCAAACAGAGCGTTACTGTCATTCGCGGCGGATTCGGCCTCTTCTATGACCGCTTTACGCTCGCCGACTATCTGACGACCAACCAGTTGAACGGAACGAACCAGGTGAAGGCGACCTTTATCAATCCGGGAGCGAACTGCCGTCCTGGGAGCACCGCTGGTTGCGGCAGTTCGACGGCGAATAGAACGACTCTGTACACCCTGGGCAATGGCCTGCGGAGCTCTTACACGATCCAGTCGGCGATCGGTATTGACCAGCAGCTTGGCCGCGCTGCTACCGTGTCAGTGAACTATTTGAATGCTCGCGGGGAGCACCAGTATATGAGCCGCAACTTCTTCAATAGCACGGCATACAACTACCAGTTTCAATCGGGCGGCGTCTTCCGCCAAGATCAGTTGATGGTCAATGCCAACGCACGGTTGAAGAAGGTAACGCTGTTCGGCTTCTACTCTCTCAGCTTTGCAAACGCGAATACGTCGGGGTCGGGATTCTTCCCCACCAGCAATACCAACACCAGCGCAGATTACGGCCGCGCTTCGTTCACGCGACGGAGCATGGCGGTGGCTGGTGGCAACTTTACGCTGCCGTACAAGTTCTCGGCGAGCCCGTTCATCATCGCCCAGGCGGGTACGCCTTACAACGTGACCAGCGGCCTCGATCCACTGGGCAGCTCGATCTATAACGCACGGCCTTACTTCACCAATGGCGACAGCGGAAGCTGCCGCGTGTCGTCGGACTTCAGTGCGACGCAGACCGGGAATCTGACCCCTGTGCCGATCAACTACTGCACCGGTCCTTCCAACTTCACCTTCAATATGCGCGTCGGTCGTGTCTTCGGCTTTGGACCAAGGACGGGTGTGGCTGCAGCGGGTGGCGGCGACGGTGGACCTGGCGGCCCCGGAGGTCCTGGCGGTGGCGGCGGAGGTCGTGGCGGCGGCGGTCCTCGTGGCGGCGGTGGCGGCGGAGGTCGTGGCGGTCCTGGTATGGGAGGTGGCACCGGTGGATCGGGGCACAAGTACACTCTCACCCTGGGTGCACAGGCCTTCAACCTCTTCAACGTGATTCCGTATGGAACGCCTACCAGCACGCTCAGTTCGCCACGCTTCGGTCAGTTCACGACGCTGGCCACTGGACCGTTCAGCTCGGCTACCGCGGTGCGGCGTATTACGCTTCAGGCGTCGTTCAACTTCTAGGCGGCAACTAAGCAAATGGGCGCGACCTCATCGGTCGCGCCCATTTGCTTTTAAGAATCATAGTTCCCGCTTCTATCTGGCTTCGGTGGATACTTCATCGTGCTGCTCTGGATACGGCAACAGGTCCAGGCGGTCATCGTGCTTCGGCTCCGAGACAGGCGATGCGATGACTACGGTCTTTGCGTTCAGGAACTCGCGCATTCCAGCCGCTGAGAGTTCTCGTCCGTAGCCGGAGCGCTTGATGCCGCCGAAGGGGAGCCGCGTGTCGCTGGCTACCATCGCGTTCAGGAAGACCTGTCCGCACTGCAGTTCGGTGACCAGCCGCTGCTGCTCCGATGGCTCGCGGGTCCAGGCGGATGCTGCCAGTCCGAAGGGCGTATCGTTTGCGATCTGGATGGCGTGGCTCAGATCGTTCACGCGAAAGAGCATGGCCACGGGGCCGAAGAGTTCTTCGCGGTAGACGGAGCAGCTTCGCGGTACATCGACTATGATCGTTGGCTCGAAGTAATTGCCTACGCCGAGCATGCGCTCCCCGCCGGTCAGGATGCGGGCTCCGGCGGCCTTCGCCGTCTTGACCTGCGTCTCCAACTCATCGACGATACGCCTGGTCGCCAGTGGGCCGACGAGCGTGTCCTCCTTCATGGGGTCGCCGACGCGGACGTCCTCCATGGCAGCTACGAAGCGCGTCTGGAACTCGTCGTAAATTTCGTCCGCGACGATAAAGCGTTTCGCCGCGATGCATGATTGTCCGCTGTTGACACAGCGGGCACGCACTGCGGTCTCGATAGCCACGTCGAGGTCCGCCGACGGCATTACGATAAACGGGTCGCTGCCTCCAAGCTCGAGGACGGATTTCTTGATGAGCCATCCGGCCTGTGCGCCGATGGCGCGCCCCGCCGCCTCGCTGCCTGTAACGGTTACAGCGGCAATACGCTCATCGCCCAGCACGGCCTCTACCTGTTTGGCTTCGATCAGCAGCGATTGGAAGGTGCCTCTGGGGAAGCCCGCGCGGCGTGCCAATGATTCGATCGCGATGGCACACTGCGGTACGTTCGAAGAGTGCTTCAAAAGGCCGACGTTGCCTGCCATCAAGGCGGGCGCTAAAAAGCGGAAGACCTGCCAGAAGGGAAAGTTCCAGGGCATGACGGCCAGCACGATGCCCAGCGGATCCCAGCGTACATAGCTGTGGTTGGGCTCGGTCGCGACCGCCTCCGATGCCAGGATGCGTCCTGCATGTTCTGCATAGTAGCGGCAGGCGGTGGCGCACTTGAGCACCTCCAGCCGTGCGGCGACGATGGGCTTTCCCATCTCCTGGGTGATCGTGTTGGCGAGTTCTTCGGTCTCGTGTTCCAACATGGCTGCGAGTTTGCGCATCCACAAAGCGCGATGCTCTAAAGGTACGCTGGCGTAGGCCCGGAAGGCGTCGTCGGCCAGAGCGATCTTCTGTTCCAGGGCGTTCGCCGTGAGCGGCTCAAAGCTGCGCAGCAGGCGGCCGTTTGCGGGATTGATGGATTCAATTGCCATACGTCGTTCTCCCAGAAATCTACTCTAATGCCAGTCGGGCGAGAGCCTCGGCCAGTACCTGTGTGCCGCGTGCGATGTCTTCTATCTTGGCGAACTCGTTGGGCCGATGGCTTACTCCGAGACGGCAGGGGATGAAGAGCATCGCGATGGGTGCGATCCGGGCGATGAACAAAGAGTCGTGATAGGCCCGGCTCACCATTTTTTTGCACGGCGTTTTGTTCTCTTTGCAGATTGTCTCAAGGACCTCGACGATGTGCGGGGAACTGTCAGCGGGAGCGTCCGCATTGACCAGTTCTTCGGTGATGGTGACGCCGCGCCGCGTGCGAAGCTGCTCGCAGTCGTGTCGCACGGCTTCGATCACGCCCTCTCGTCGCACCGGGTCGGTATCGCGGAGGTCGACCTGCAGAACCACCCGGCTGGGCACGCTGTTCACCGCGCCGGGATGGACCTCGCAGGTTCCGACGGTGGCGACGGTGTCGATCGCCCCGGTCGCTAGTGCATGCTTTTCGATGGAGAGAATAAGCTCGGCGGCGGCGCAGAGAGCGTCCTTGCGATCCGGCATCAGCAGCGCTCCGGCGTGGCCCCCAAATCCGTGGATGATGAAACGGTATCCGGCCGGAGCGGCGATGCTGGTGACGATTCCCAGCGGCACGTCCTCTCGTTCCAGTAGCGGGCCCTGCTCGATGTGCAACTCGATCCACGCGTGGTAGTGCCCTTCGGGCAGACGCACTGCTTCGAGAGGTCCGGCGAAGCCTGCCGCCTCGCGGACCTTTGCCAAGGTCGCTTCTTCATCCCCGGTGAGATCTCTCAGGCCGTCGGCGCGGGCGGGATCGAGAGTGCCAGACAGGAGGCGGCTTCCGAGGCATCCGATTCCGAAGCGGGTCGGCTCCTCCGAGGTCAGCAGCACGAGTTCCAGGGAGCGCCGCCGCCGCACGCCGCTTTGTTTCAGGGCGCGCATCGCTTCGAGGCCACCGAGAACTCCGACGGTGCCGTCGTACATGCCTGCATGCGGAATAGCGTCGATGTGGGAGCCGGTTGCGACTGCGGGAAGATCAGGTTCAGTGCCTTCCCAGCGGATAAAGGTGTTGCCGACCGCATCCTCGCGTATCGTGAATCCTTCCGCGATGGCCAGCCCTTTCAGCCAGGCGCGCGCCTTCAGGTCGTCATCACTGAAGACGATTCGCGTCACCGCCGTGCCGTTCGTAGCCGGTTCGACGTGGGTAAAGGTGGCCAGCGTGTCGAGTTCGGTTTGCAGCCGGGTTGCATCGATGGAGATTTTCATCTGTAACTCCTGCAGTTTCATATACAGCCTAGTCCCTATTCAGACTAGCCGAGCGGATGACGATTCCAATTCTTATAGATGAGATACTTCGCGGGCTGCTTGCCGAGGGCTCCGAACCACTGCGGACAGTAGGGTGCCATCCAGATGAAGTCCCCTGCCGTGACGGGATACCAGGCGTCGCCCAGGCGATAGATGCCGCCGCCCTCCAGCATCAGCAGACCGTGCTCCATCACATGCACCTCCACCATGCTGAGTGCCGCGCCGGGCTGGTAGGTCATGGTGTTGACGACAAAGTCAAAGTTCGGAGCGTCGGGCAGAAGGCTACGCACTTCGAGGTCCGGATCGTCGCCCAGCGCGACGGGAGCGATGGCGCTTTCCTTGCCGATCAGAATCGCGGCTGGAGCTATCCCATCCTGCGGCTGGTAGTGCTTTTCGATTACGGCGAGACGGGTCGTCTGCGTGGCTGTGAGCGCATGCTCCGCACCAGCGGGGAGGTAGGCGTAGCCGTCAGCGCTGAGCCTCTGGAAGCTGGTCGCTGTTGCAAGGTCTGCACTGCCTTCCAGCACGTAGACGAAGCGTTGTGTAGTTGTTGAACCCAAGGTGCCTTCCGCTTCCAACTCCGCGGTGTACTGGGTGAAGGCGGCCCCTATCGCCGGAGCCGCGTGGATGATTGCGACGCCCCCGCGCATGCCCGGCAGGGGAGCGCGAACGAACGTATCCGGGGTGTGCAGCAGATGATCGCGCTGATGCGTGCTGCGGGTGTGTCCAAGGTTGTGCATCGCTACTCTCGCCCCCTGCTTGCTATGTTGGTGTACTTCTCTTCGAGCAATTTCAGAAACTCCATGCCCGCGGCAAGTGCAGCCGAAACATCGCGGGTCAAAACCGATTCCGCGGGATGATGGCTGAGGCCGCCTGGACTGCGCAGAAACAGCATGCAACAAGGCAGTCGCGCGGCTACGATCATCGCATCATGCCCTGCTCCGCTCATCATACGGACGGGTGCGATGCCGGCGGATCGAACCGCCGCGTCGAGCAGGTCGGCAAGTTCGGGGTCCATTGGAACTGCCGGCTGATCCATCGTCTGGTGCCAGCCGAACTCGACTCCACGGCGATCGGCTGCGTCCTGTGCTTCCAGCAGAATTTTATCGAGAGCGGTCGCACGCACCGCATCGTCCGCGTGGCGGAGATCCAGAGTGGCTGCGACGTCTCCTGCGATTACGTTCCCCGCGCCGGGCAGTGCGCTGATATTTCCGACGGTCGCCACCAGGCCATCGCGGGCGGATGCGATGCGCTCCACGGCTACGATCCACTCCGCCGCCGCGGCCAGGGCGTCATTTCTTAGCCGCATGGGTGTTGTGCCGGCGTGATTTGCCTTGCCGGTGAAGCTGGTCAGCAGGCGGCTCTGGCCTACGATGGCTTCGACGACTCCCAGCGGTTTGCCGAGGCTTTCGAGCAGCGGGCCTTGCTCAATGTGCATCTCCAGATAAGCGAATGCAGAACTGGAGACGGCGGCCTCTGGCATAGCGGCGGGGTCGAGTCCGAAGCTGCGGATCGATTCGCTGACGCTGACTCCGTGGACGTCTTCCAGGCGCATCGTGTTTTTGTCGAGCGTCCCGGTCAACGCCATGCTGCCCAGAAACGGCTTGCTGAAGCGGACGCCCTCTTCTTCGGAGAAGCCTACGACTTCGATAGCGAACGGCAGCCGTCGGCCAGCCAGGTTCTGAACCAGAGCGATGCCGAGAACTACGCCCAGGACTCCATCGAAGGCACCCGCATTGGGAATCGTATCCAGGTGCGACCCGACGATGAGGCGCGGGGGGTCGTCGTCGGCCCCTGCGTAGAGACCACGAAGATTACCGATGGCATCAACCTGTACGGTCATTCCGACGTCTTCCATCCAACTCCGCAGCAGGGCGTGCACCCCCTGCATGGACGGCGATAGAAACGTCCGCGTGATCTCACCTGGAACGTCAGTCCATGCCGCGATCTCGCGGCATCGGCTGATGATGGTCTCGCCGCGTCCCGAGTTAGTGAGATTTGTAACTATCATAGGGCTCTATTCAAAATTCTTGACGCTCTGCCTCACGCCTGCCGGACGATACGCGCCTCGATATAGCCGCGCGGTTCGTCGATGGGGACAAAGATTTCGTTGGGATTGTCCTGGCCGAAGCGGGAGAGATCCACGAGCAGGCAGTGCTTGTTCGGCATTGCCAGTTTGATCTCGCTGATCTCAGAGACAGTGTTGAGCGCGCTTTCGCCCATGGCATAGAGCGTCTGCTGGACCGATTTGCTGTCATGCTCCGCGAATGTTTTGAGCATGGTCTCACGGATCGTCGAGCGCACCGCTTCATAGTCGAAGCCCTCGGCGTCGTAGAGCCACTCGGCCTTGATCGCGGTTCCGAAGAGCCGATCGCTGGTCTCCTTGAGCGTAGTGAGCGATTCCTGAATGTAGCCCTCGAACCCGGACTTGGCCGTCTTGAGGACGACCAGATCCTCAAGGCCGGAGACAATCTTGAAGGTGCCTCCCTGCGACTTCTCTACCAGGGTTGTCTGCAACTCGCCGGACCCGCGCATGAAGCTGTCGGGATGCGGCTTGCCGTCGATCGTCAGGCGCTTCCACAGCGTGCTCGCGATGCGTACTTCGGCAGAACTGACCTGGGGGTTGCGGCCGAGGAGGAAGTCGATCAGCTCCATCGCATACTCTTCCATCGACTTTGCGCTGGAGTTGCGCGCCACCGAGTACACGGTGTTCTTCATGGTGTCGGTGGCGAGGATCTTGCTGTTATCGCCGCCCAGATGAGCGCTCTCGAAGTCGCCTCGCAGCAGTACCTGGACGGTCCACTCCAGCAGGTCGTTGCCATGAGGGTGGCGCGTGACCTTCATCAGCCGGACGCGTGATTTTCCGTAGCGATTTTCAGCGAGTTGGATCATGGGTTCAACTTCCTCGGTAGGTCGTGTAGCCGTTCGCGGTAAGCAGCAACGGAATGTGATAGTGCTGGGTCGTGTCGCGGATCTCGAATACGATCTCCACGTAAGGATAGAGTCCCACCAGGCCCTGGCTGACGAAGTAGTCTGCCGTTGCGAAGTGGACGCGGTATAGACCGAACTTCAGCGCTTCACCCTCGGGCAGCAGGTACTTGCAGCGGCCGTCGGCGTCGGTTGCCGAAACATTCAGAGTCTTCCATTCGCCGCTCTTTTCGAACGCGAGCGAGACCTGGACTGTGGCGGCTGGCCGTCCCATGGCCGTGTCCAAGATATGTGTCGAAACTCCCATCGTTTACTCCGCCTCCAGCCAGCGCTTCAACCGCAGCGCCGTGATCTGCCGTTGCTGCTCGGCTGCTTCGTACATTTCTGTCGCATCGTCGTTGCTCATCCGCGCTTCCAGTGCCGCCAGTATCTCGCTGGCGCTTCTGCCACTGGCGCAGATGATAAAGATACGTCCGAACCTCTCTTCGTAGCGACGGTTGGCCTCTTTCAGGGCATGCTTTGCCGCATCGTCTGCTGAGAGTGCCACGGATTGTTCCTTGGCTGAAGCTTTCAATGATTCAGCGGTCGCGTTCTTTTGGGCCTTCTGCTCGCCGATGCGGGGATGGCTGTCGAACGCCTCCTGCCACGCTTCTCGCGGCAGCGACAACCATACGGCGCTGGATTCTGCCAAAAGGGTAACCTCGTCCGCGATGGGGCGTCGCGCGGCCAGCTCTGAGGCCCATGCGCGCGAGCCGCAGCAGGGAAGCACCGTAGCAGCAGCGGAGTCCTGGTTGAGCGAGTTCCACAGGTCAAGTACTGGATTCATGGAGATCAAGTTTATGGAGATCGGATTTTTAAAGGTCAAGGGTAGCCCTAGGATAACGTGACCTCGCGCCCCGTGGGAGAGGTGGCGAAACTACCGCTCCGATAAACGGCTTCGCCGCGCAGATACGTCGCTTTCACGACCCCGCGCAGTATCTCCCCGACGTAGGGCGAGATGGCGTGCCGGAAGTGCAAAGTCTCGGGAGTGACCTGAGAGGTGGCTTCGGTATCGAATATTACAAAGCTCGCTTCGCGTCCTGCCACCAGCGATCCTGCCTTGTCCGAGATTCCCGCCAGTGCCGCCGGTGCGGCGCTCATCCAGCGGGTAATCTGCTCAAGTCCGAAGCCACGTTGCTGGCAGTCCGTGTAGATCACCGGTAAGGCTACCGACAGTCCGGCGATACCGCCCCATGCGAGGTCGAAGCGGCCAGCTTCAGTGCTCTTCATCTCAGGCGGGCAAGGGGAGTGATCGGTCACGATCATGTCGATGTCCCCGGCTCCGAGCGCCTGCCATAGGGCATCGCGGTTCTGACTGCTACGAATGGGCGGGGCGCACTTCCATAGGGTTGCGCCGTCGGCGATCTGCTCCGCGCTAAAGTGCAGGTAGTGCGGGCAGGTCTCGACCGTGATGGGTAGACTCTCGGCTCTTGCGGCGCGCAGATCCGGCAGAGCCAGGGCGGTGGAGAGGTGCACGATGTGCAGCCGGAACTTGTACTCCCGGCATAGTCGGATCATCAGACGTACGGCCTGCAACTCAGCCTCATCGGGCCGCGAGGCAAGGTAGGTGGCGCAGCTGCGCCAGTCTGCGTCGCGGAGTTGGAGCATCGCAGCGTCGATGGGCCCGGCAAGCTCGGCGTGCACCAGCAGGGGCAGGCCAGACTGTGCGATGGCGGGGAGTGCCGCTTCCAACTGCTGCTGGTCGATCATGGTGAAGCCGTCACAGCCGGGGTAGATGAGGAAGCACTTGAAGCCCGGAACGCCCGCTGCCGCCAGGGGAAGAATGTGCTGCTGGCTGTCGGCAACGACGCCTCCCCAGCTCATCCAGTCGATGAGGCATTCGCCCTGCGCTTCCTGCCGCTTGGCTTCGAGGGCCGCGACGGTGGTGGTCTCGGGCAGACAGTTCAGCGGCATGTCGATCAGGGTCGTATATCCGCCAGCCGCAGCGGCGCGGGTGGCGGTGCGAAAGCCCTCCCACTCCGTCCGTCCGGGCTGGTTGATGTGGACGTGCGTATCGACGAGTCCGGGAAGCAGGGCAGCGTCGCCGCAATCGTGCAGCTCCGCATCGGCCGGCACTTCGGAGGGTTTGCAGATCGCCAGGATCCTTCCGCCCTCGACCAGCAGTGCTCCGGGCTCCGTTCCATACGGCGTGACGACTCGTTTTGAGAGGAATGCCTGTGCCATAATCTTGATTATCCGTGACTTTCTGGACTTTCGGGATTTTTCGCGACTGAAACCAAACCTCGCGGCCAGAGCGTCCGGATGAAGCAGCGGATAGAGCATAAGGATACGCAATTGATGCAGGGAAACCCAGACTTCATGCAGCAAGCCATCGCGCTGGCGACCGAGAACGTCATCTCCGGCCGTGGAGGCCCGTTCGGCGCGGTGATCGTACGCGACGGGGCGGTGCTGGCCAGCGGCGCCAACTGCGTCACCTCCAGCAACGACCCTACCGCCCACGCTGAGGTGGTCGCTATCCGCAACGCCTGCGCGAAGCTCGGCACCTTCTCGCTTACGGGTTGCCAGATCTACACCAGTTGCGAGCCGTGCCCCATGTGCCTCGCGGCCATTTACTGGTCGCGTCTGGATGGAATCTTCTACGGCAGCACCGCCGAGGAGGCTGCCGCTGCCGGTTTCGATGATGCCTTCCTCTACGACGAGGTCGCGCTCCCCCACGACCAGCGCAGTATCCCCACCATCAACCTGCTGCGGGACCAGGCTATCTCCAGCTTCAACGCATGGCGCGCGTACGCCGGCAGAATCGATTACTAGACTCATGGCAAAGAAGCAGACAACAAAATCAGTTTCCGCAAGCAAGAAGTCCTCCGCGCGCAAGGGCTTGGCTCCCGTAGTCAACGTCGCGCTGCTCGGCTTCGGTACGGTCGGCAGTTCGGTCGCAACCGTGCTTGCCGCATCGAAGTTTCCTGGTATCCAGCTCACTCATATCTTCAACCGCGACGTCGAGCGCAAGCGTACGTCAGCGGCTGCGAAGCGCGTCCCTGCCGCGGTCGTCTGGACCGAAGACATCAACGTCATCCTGAAATCGAACGTCGATGTTGTGATCGAGTTGATGGGCGGCCTCAATCCCATCGAAGGCTGGTTGCGGAAGGCGATCGTCTCCGGCAAGTCTGTGGTCACTGCGAATAAGCAGCTCATCGCCTATCGCGGCGCGACGCTGGCAAAACTCGCTGCGAAGCATGACGTTCATCTGGTGCATGGAGCGGCCGTCGCCGGTGGTGTTCCGGTGATTCCTGGCATGCTGCAGGGGCTCGGCGGCGACCAGGTTACGCGGTTGAGCGGCATCGTCAACGGCACCTGCAACTACATCCTCAGCCGCATGGAGACGGGTGCCGACTACGCTACGGTTCTTGCGGATGCGCAGCAATTGGGCTATGCCGAGGCGGACCCCTCTGCCGACGTCGATGGCTACGATGCACGCGCCAAGCTCTGTATCCTCTCCCGCATCGCCATGCACGCGGAGCTTGACCCGGACGCGGTCGCGACGCAAAGCATTTCAACCGTCGAGGCTGTGGACTTTTCTTATGCCAAGGAGCTCAACTGCACCATTCGCCAGGTCTCGCGGGCGCAGCTTGAGGGGACCACGGTTCATGCTCGTGTCGCGCCGATGCTGGTTCCCATGGCCTCGCCCATTGCGTGGTCGCACGGGACGCAGAATATGGTAGTGGTCAGCGGCCGTTTCGGTGGCGATGTAGTCTTCTCCGGCCATGGAGCAGGCGGTGAGCCGACGGCTGTTGCGGTCGTCTCCGACCTGCTGGCTGTGGCGCAGGGCTGCAAGTCGGTCCAGCTCCCGGTACGGAAGCGTAAAGTCACCGGTGAATTTCTGGCACCGCACTACCTGCGTTTCGTCGTGGACGATAAGCCCGGCATAGTGTCTGCGATCGCAGGCGCGTTGGCCAAGGTGGGGGCCAATATCGACTCCATCCTGCAGCGCCCCGGTTATCCGAAGCACCGCCTGCCCTTTGTCGTCACCACCGAGCCGTGCCTTACCTCCGTGATCGAGAAGGCACTTCATTCGCTGGCCAAGATGGATTGCATGCTTGAGCGGCCGCTTTGCCTCCAGATGCTGCAGATCGAAGACAAGCCTGAGTAAGAGTAGTTTGAGGGCGGACTTCTATTGCTATAGAGTCGACTCTCTTACGCGAAGCGTCCAATACCCTACGAAGTAGCGCCTGCCCGGCGTCAGGGCGCGTTGGCACTTACCGCCCTTCAGCCATATACCTCCATAGGAGTTTCAGCCGCAGAAAAGCCCGGCAGCCAGCGATACATCCGCCAGCTACCGGGCTTGGTTTGTTTCGTACTTAGTACTTCGGCATGCTTGGATCGATTCTCTCGGCCCACGCCAGGATTCCGCCGGCGAGGTTGGAGACGTTCGTGAAGCCGGCTTCCTTGAGGACGAGAGCTGCTTTCTGGCTGCGTGCGCCGGAGCGGCAGTGCACGATGACCTCATCGTTCTTATGCTCAACCAGTTCCGCAATACGCTGCGCCAGAGAACCCACCGGGATTAAGGGGGCTCCGAGGTTGGCGATGGGATACTCGTGCGGTTCGCGTACGTCGAGGACGAATACATCTTCCTCGACGTCGAGCTTTCTCTTCAGATCTTCAACCGTAATCTGAGGAATGCCATCGACGACTGCAGCGTCTGCAACGGCCTTATTCTGCGCGACCTCGAGCGGCCCGGCTTCCTTCGGCTTTTCGATTCCGCAGAACTGGTCGTAGTCGATGAGTTCCGTCACCGTGGGATGCGTGCCGCAGACCGGGCAGTCCGGGTTCTTCCGCAGCTTCAGGGTGCGGAAGCCCATGCCGAGCGCATCGACCAGTAGCAGACGGCCGACAAGCGGCTCGCCGATGCCGAGGATCATCTTGATGACCTCGGTGGCCTGGATCACGCCGACGAGGCCCGGCAGGATGCCCAGCACGCCGCCTTCCGCGCAGGAGGGAACGAGGCCCGGCGGTGGCGGCTCGGGGTACAGGCAGCGATAGCAGGGGCCTTCCTTGGTGGCAAAGACGCTGGCCTGACCTTCAAAGCGGAAGATCGAGCCATAGGCGTTCGGTTTACCGCTCAGCACGCAGGCATCATTGACGAGGTAGCGCGTCTGGAAGTTGTCGGTGCCGTCCGCGATGATGTCGTAGTCCTTGAAGATCTCCATCGCATTGGCGCTGGTCAGCATCGTGTTGTGTTTCACGACGTTCATGTAAGGGTTCAGGCCCTTCAACATGATCTCCGCCGAGTCGACCTTCAGCTTGCCGACGGTCGCGGTGGAGTGGATGATCTGCCGCTGCAGATTGCTTGCATCGACGGTGTCGAAGTCCACCAGGCCAAGCGTTCCGACGCCGGCGGCTGCGAGGTAAAGGGCCAGGGGAGCGCCGAGTCCGCCAGTACCGACGCAAAGGACTTTGGCAGCCTTCAACTTCTGCTGCCCTTCCATGCCCACCTCGGGCAGAATCAGGTGCCGCGAGTAGCGGGCGATCTCATCGTTGGAAAGTTTGGGAAGCGTTACTTCTTCAGTTGCGGTTGCCATACATCCTATCCTTCGCCCGCGTTCGCGCAGGCTGCGTTCTGTTGGTTCTGTTGAACGTCAAAATTTTGTATCGAAATGCGTTACAGAAGAAACTATGAAGCTATCAAGCTAGCGACACAACCACCGGCGATCGAGGGGATAATGGTCAGCTCGTCGCTATCCTGTACGGGGGAATCTTCCTTGGCAGGGAGGTAGCGGATGTCGTCCTCGTTGAGGTAGAGGTTGACGAACGAACGCAGCTTGCCTTCGGGGGTGAAGAGATTCGGTTTGAGCTCTGGGAAGCTTGTTGTGAGCTGCTCCAAAGCGCCGCTCACCGTGGTTCCGGAGACGGTAACGGTCTCCTGTCCGGCGGTATAGGTGCGCAATGGCGTAGGAATGTGAATCTTCATGCTTTGCTCTCCTGCAAACTTTCCTGGCTGGGGGCCATGGTGATCTCGATGCTCTCGTCGTGGAACTTCTTGTTGTCCTCTTCCGTGCCGGTCAGCAGGAACGAATTGGTGATCTTGGCGTGGCCTTTTTCTACACTGGTGATCACGTAAGAGCAGCCGAGCCAGTGAGCCTCGGCAAAGTCCGTCGGCGACCACTGCGCCGGATGGTCCGGGTGCGAGTGGTAGAAGCCGACGATATCCAGCCCCTGCGCGCGGGCCTGGCGTTGAATGCGAATCAGTTCAACCGGCGCAATGTTGTAGCGGTTGTGGGCGGAATCGGTACGAGTATTGCCGGCGCGCACCAGCGCCCGCACCTGGTTGCCGGACCCGGGCTCGCTTTTGCCTAGAAGCACGCCGCAGCACTCGTCCGGATAGGTCTCCTGCCCGTGGGCACGCAGCGCCTCGTAATCGGCGTAATCAATCTTCAGCACTTAGTCCTCCCGCCAGAAGCGTTCGCTCATATATTTGTCCGCGCCGTCGCAGAGGATGGTGACGATCACAGCTTCGCGACCCTGCGTTGCTTCAGCCTCTCCCACCTGCAGGGCCGCCGCAGTGGCCGCAGCGGCTGACACTCCGACCAGCAGACCCTGGGTACGGCCCAGCGACTTCGCCATTACGTAGGCCCGCTCGGTTGCCATCTCAATGTTCTGGTCGGCGAGGTTTGGATCGTAGATCTTCGGCACGATTGCCGTCGCCATGTGCTTCAGACCTTCCAGCCCGTTGAAGGGGGAATCGGGCTGCATGGAGATGCACTTGATGTTGGGGTTCAGCTCCTTCAGGCGACGGGTTGTTCCCATGAAGGTTCCGCTGGTTCCAAGGGCCGCGACGAAGTGCGTTACCTGTCCCTCGGTCTGCTCCCAGATCTCATTGCCGGTGGTCCGGTAGTGGGCCTTCCAGTTTTCGTCGTTGCCGTACTGATCGGCGTAGTAGTACTTCTCCGGCTCGCTCGCAATCATCTCGCGGGCCTTGCGAATCGCTCCATCGGAGCCGTCTGCCGGATTCGTCCAGATCACGTTGGCGCCATAGGCCCCCAGGTAGCGCTTGCGCTCCTCGGAGACGTTCGATGGCATACACAGCGTCACCGGGAAGCCCAGCGCGGCCCCCAGCATGGCGTAGGCGATGCCGGTGTTTCCACTGGTCGCGTCGAGCAGGGCCTGACCGTTCTGCAGGAAGCCGCGCCGCTGCGCGTCCAGCACAATCGAGGAGGCGGCACGGTCCTTCACGGAGCCGCCCGGGTTCGTCCACTCGGCCTTGCCGAAGATGTGGATCCCGGGGAGGTGTTCCGTCAGTTTCTCCATCCGCACCAGCGGCGTGTTGCCGATACGTTCCAGGATGGTGGTTCCCAGGGTGGAAGTGGGTGCGATCGTTGCTGTGCCCATTCTTGTGCTCATAGCCGTGCCCGTTGCTGTCATTGTTGTCCGAATATCTCCGTCATCTTCCGCTGCCTAATGTTTGAAGCAGGACTGCGGATGTGCGACAGTTAAACCGAGTCTAAATTATGGCAAAGAACGTAGCATCACGCAGCTTCAACGACGTCCTCTCCATGCTTGGCAGCCAACGATTCGATGTTGCTCCAGCCCAGGAGGGTGCAAAGCGCACCCCCAACGCCTTTCAGGTCCGCAAATACGGCTGTGCGGCAGAGATTGCCGCTGGCACCGACGGCTCCGTCCAGGTGCTGGCCCGTCCCGGCTGGCTTTTGGGGGGCGAGATCTCCCGCCTTCTCGACCGGGGTTACCAGAAGTTCCTCAAGACCAGCAAGTTGGAGATTCCGGCGACCGCTGACCACCTCCGCGCCATCCACGAGTTCAGCGAAGAACTGAAGGAAGCAGCCGGATCGACCAGCCTCTACAACGAATCGCTCGGCACCACCAGCGACGTGTATGAGTACGACAGGGTCAAGGGACGCGAATAGCAGGGAATTGCGGCTACTTCGCGGAAGCTCCTGTAATTTCAGCGAATAGCTTGTCCCCTACGGCCTTGTGGGTTGCGGTTGACGGATGCGACGCGTGGTAGAAGTAGTACTTCTCCGGCGTCGCACAGGGCGGTGTCGTGTCTCCGAAGATCTCGCGGCCGGAGCAGGCGTCCGTCGTATTGGTCAGGCCATAGTCGGCAGGATGCTTCAATACCTCGTCGTAAAACATCCCCCAGCGGCTCAACTGGATGTCCGCGCCTTTCAGCTCTGGCGTCAACTCGTCGGGAATCTTCTCCAGCGACGGGTTGATCCGTCTCCCGGTCACTCCAAAGCCGGGAATCTCGGTGGTGAGCAGGGCCACCAGAAAATGCCGTGCGCCCAGCGCATACAGCTTGCGGATTTCGTTTTTCTCGTTGGCTGCGGTCGTTCCGTCGGGCAGCCGGCCGTCATTGAGCCCTCCGCCTATAAAAAACAGCGTGGTGTCCGGATTAAACCGGATCGCGTGGCTCTGCACCTGAGTGGCGAAGTCCTGCACCTGGTTCTGCATCCCGTAACCGAGAAGTGCCCCTTGCATGCGTCTGCCAGTGCCGCTGCCGGACTGGCCTCCACTCACCGCGTAGTCGAGGCTCTTGCCCCACACGTCCGGCGTATTCGAAGGCAGCAGCTTGAACCCGAGCCGGTCGGCCAGATAGGCGACCGCAGTGGGCCCATTGCCGTCCAGATAGCCCTCGCCGATGTCGGAGTAGCTATCGCCGAAGACGTACATCCGGTCGTACTTTGCCTTCGTAGTTGCTGGTGCCGCTGCCAACACGGGAACCACCCACAAGCCTGCGGCTAACACCACTCCAGTTATGAAACGTTTCATCGAAAGATCCTTCCCCAAATGGCTCTAATCAGGCTGGTTGTTACTTCAAGCGATTTTGTTCGCGTTGCAGTTCGCGATAGGCGTCGCTCTTGCCGATGCCACGGTCGCGCGCTACCCGCTTCAGCGCGTCTTTTTCGGCCAGTCCTTCGGACTTCACCAAAGCGGCGACCTCTGCGGCGATGCTCGACCGCGAACCTATGGCTGTCGCCTCAGCGGCTGCCGGAGCCAGCATCAAGACCATCTCGCCCCGCACCGTCCGCCGGGCCAGCGTTGCTCGCAGGTCTGACACCGTTCCGCGCAGGAACTCCTCGTGCAGCTTCGTCAGCTCCCGTGCGATCACCACTGGCTGCAGCACGCCGAACACGGTCTCCACGTCCGCCAGCGTGTCCTCGATGCGGTGCGGCGCTTCGTAAAAGACGTGTACTACTCCGCCTCGCGTCAATTGTTCGAGGGCTGTCTTGCGTGCCCCGCCCTTCGCGGGCAGAAAACCATGGAACGTAAAGCACTCCGTCGGCAGGCCACTGGCGATCAGCCCGCTGATTGCCGCGTTGGCTCCGGGAATCGGGTACACCGGAACTCCGGCGGCGATCGCTGCGGCTGCAATTTGGCCGCCGGGGTCGGCGATTCCCGGGGTTCCTGCATCGCTGACGACTGCGATGCGGCCCCCTGCTTTCAGTTCGCCTGTCAACTCCTCGCTGCGAGAGCCTTCGTTGTGCATGTGGTAGCTGACCGTAGGGGTCTTGATGCTGAAGTGGTTCAGCAGCTTCTGCGTCTGACGGGTATCTTCGCAGGCGATCCGGTCCACCGACCGCAACACCCGCAACGCCCGCAGCGTAATGTCTTCCAGATTTCCGATGGGAGTCGCCACCAGGTAAAGCCCCGGTGCTAGGAGTTTTTTTGAGCTTGCCAGCAGAAGATCCGTTACTTCAGCCTGATCGAAAGAGGGCTGTTCGGATTCCTCTTCTTCAAAGTCAGCGTCGTCAGGAGGAAAGCCAGTATCAGCGCCCATCGTTATCCATCGTTCCTGTTCGATTCTGATTCCGATGCGGCGCGCTCTTTCATTCTGCGACTCTGGTTCAGCATCGTCATCGAATGTGCGAGGTTCTGCGGAGTGATAATTCCGACGATCCGATCGCCTTCCAGCACCGGCACCAACTGCGCGCCTTGCCCTGCCACCAGCCGCTTCAATGTCTTGACCAGCGAGTCATTCGGCTGTGCTGTTTGGAACGACCGCGTCATCACGCCCTGTACGTAGCCGTTTCCGCCTGACTGCAGCGCTTCGACGATTCCCTGGCGTGACACGGCACCCACCAGATTTGCGCCACGCACGACCGGGAAGACGTCCTGGAGAGAATGAATCGAATGCTGCAGCGCATCCTCCAGCGTGGCAGAGGCGGAGAGCGTCGTGAACTCCATCAGCATCACGTCCCGCATCCGGACCGCGTCTACATCGGTCTGCAGCAGCAGACCCTGGTCTTCCATCCGAGCGCCGATCAATACGAAGACGCCCATCATCAGGAGCCACATATTCGGGAGCAGAATTCCTGCGACGATCAACCCCAGCGAAACCACCTGTCCGACTCCGGCGGCAGTCTTCAGGCCCTTGGCACCGCCATGCGACTTGGCAAACGCGCCGCGAAACACCCGTCCGCCGTCCAGAGGAGCGGCGGGCAGCAGGTTTATAACGCCAAGCAGCAGGTTGACCCACACCGCAGCCCGCAGCAGGTGCGTCGGCGTGATCCATGGTCGTTCAAACAGGCTGACCTGGGGTGCAATCACCAGCACCATCGCTCCCAGCAGCAGGCCGAAGCCGAGGTTTGCAATCGGGCCGATGACGGCCATGCGCTTCTGCATCTCCGGGGTTGCTGCGCGGTCGCTCGCCTCGGGCGAGGCATAGCTGGTCAGCCCGCCGATCGGCAGCAGCAGCACGCTGCGAACGTCCAGGTCGTACCAGGCAGCGGCGATCGCTCGCGCTACCTCACGGACTGCGACTGCCAGAACCAGGAGCAGCCAAAGGCCGAAACCGCGCCCCACTGTCGCTCCGTCCACCGAGGCGAAGCTGACCGAAGCTCCCAGCAACAGCAGGAAGAAGGTGTGAATGCGCACATCCACGCCGAGATATCTGCCGATAGGGAAAGACCAACCACGCATCACTCCATTGTATGCGCGGCCACTCTTTTATCCGAAAAGCGCTAAAGAGCGCCCTGCGCGGGCGGCGGTCATTTCATGACGTGTATTGGGCTTTGCAGGGTGCTCCCGATGGTCGCAAGCAGGAGTCGATGCCGACCAACGAAGAGATTCGCCCCGCGCGCAGCGGGCCAGTCCGGCAGGACAGTTTCTCCAGCCTTTGCTTTCGCCTTGTTACGATAGACAGATGCGCGTCATTGCCGGCACCTATCGTTCGCGCCTCATCGAGGCTCCCCGCGGCACCGCCACCCGTCCCACCAGCGACCGTCTTCGCGAGACCCTGTTCAACATCCTGCAGCCCCGCATCGAAGGCTCCCGCTTCGTCGATCTTTACGCTGGAACCGGGGCCGTTGGGATCGAGGCACTCAGCCGCGGCGCCTCGCAGGTCTGGTTCGCCGAGAATGCCGATCTGGCCCTCGCTGCACTCCGCGAAAACATCAAGGTGCTGAAGATTGGGCGTAATCATGCGATCGAAGATCGTGGCACCGGCGCCATGCTCCAACGCCTCGCCAAGCTGCCTGCACCGGTCGACCTCGTCTACCTCGACCCGCCCTACGAGGCAGAGGCGGAGTACGAAGCCACGCTCAGCTTTCTGGGCAGCAACCGTGGCCGCCAGACCCTTACCTCGGGCGCTCTCGTCATCGTCGAACACGCCAGCAAAGGCAAGTTCAAACTGGCTGCCCGCTACGGGGCCCTGGAGCACTTTCGTCTGCTCAAGCAAGGCGACGCGGCTCTCAGTTTCTACCGGCTTCCCATTGCGGAGGTTACCGAGCCGAAGCTGGAAACGCCCCACCCAGATGCTGACCTGTCCGCAGATCAACCGTAAAAGCTACCTCGCGGTCGGTCATCAGGTTCCATCCAAACCCATGCAGCAGGCCGTCCTTGACGTCGGTGAGCCGCAGCCCTTCCCAACTGAGACGCTGCGTCTCCCAGGCCACTCCCTGGGCGCCCCAGGCGATCATGGAGTGGAAGCCCACGAACACCAGCAACTCCTGCTCCACGAAGATATGAACGGAAGCAACGGGTTTCAGCGCGATATGCGTGGAGCGCTCTGGATGAGCGGTGTCGATGACGTAGGCGTACCCGCCTGCAACCGCGCAAAGTTCATCCGGATTCGGGCACGCGTAGACGCCAGTCGGCATAGAAGGGTCAGTAAACCCAAGGGCGCAGGTCGCCAGAAATGACCCGCCACTGGCAGGTTTGACCATCAACAGCAAGGCCCCGCGCGCAAGAGCATCTTCCTCGCCCGCAATCTGCTGCGGATAGGTAAACTGCCGCACCGGGGCAATCATGGGAGGGGCGTCCAGCAGTTCAACGCGCCAGGACTGTGGGAACAAGTCCATGGAATCTACATTCGCCTTCATCGCAACCCATCCAGAGCCTGCGCCAGGTCCGCAAGCAAATCCTCGATCGCCTCACAGCCCGCGCTCAACCGGATAAATCCGCCTGCCACGGCATCGCCGCCCCACTTCGCTCGACGCTCCGCCGTGGTCGTCATTCCCCCGAAGCTGGTGGCATCGGTCAATAGCTCCGCCGTGTTGAGAAAAGCTTCGGCTGCGGCCTGACCCTTCAGGATGAAACTCACCACCGGTCCAAAGTAAGTCATCTGGCGCAGGGCAATCGCGTGACCCGGATGCGTCTTCAATCCCGGGTACATCACGCTCTCGACCTCGCTGCGGGTTGCCAGAAACTCGGCGATTGCCAGCGCGTTCTCGCAGGTCCGGGCCAGCCGCAGGGGAAGCGTCGGAATCGACCGCAACGCCAGCCAGGCCTCCATCGGTCCGAGGATTCCGCCGGTCAAAGTCCGCCACTGATCGATCTTTGCCAGCAGCACGGCATCCCGGACAGCTACGTGACCCAGCAGAATGTCTCCGTGGCCGGTCATCGATTTGGTGTCCGACGCTGCGGAGAAATCCGCCCCCAGCGCCAGCGGTTTCTGCCCCAGCGCGGTGGGAGTCGTATTGTCCACGGCGACGAGAACTCCCGCCGCACGTGCCGCGTCGCAGAGCGCTGCGATGTCGCATACGTCCATGGTCGGGTTGCTGGGTGACTCGATCCAAAGCAGCTTCGCTCCCGCAAGCAGCGGCGTCACCGCTTCGACGGCGTCCACTCCCATCGCTGCGACCGTCCGGACCTCGATCCCCATCTGCGTGAAGTACTCCCGCAGCAGAACTCGCGCGGTGTAGTACGAGTTTGCTGGAATCACGATCGCATCGCCCGGCCGCAGCACGGCCCCGAATACAGCCGCGATGGCCCCCATTCCCGACGCAAACACCACCGCTTGGGCCTCGTAAGCCTCGCCGGACGCCGTTACCCCGGACTCCATGTTTGCAATGACTCGCTCCAACTCCGTCCACGTCGGGTTATGCGACCGGGCGTAGGTATATGGCATCCCGGCCGGGTCTCCCGGAGCATGATACGGCGCGGCAAATACCGGCCCGGAATGCATCTCCGTGCCTGCTACGACCGGGGTCAGCGTCGACCGAACAATGCGCGTGCTCTCCTGCATCTCAAACTCCCTGAGCGGTTAGCTCTCTTTCCAGTCTAGATGCGCTTTGCGGCTGCGAAGTGCTCCCATCCGCCCGAAGTGAGCGGTTCGCTTCGTCCGTCCGTCCGCCGCAGAGTTATCCCTTGGCTTTTGCGAACCAGTTTTCCGATGCGGGTAATCGGCACGCCGGCCAGCGCCTTGGGCATCCTGACATCAGGTGGAGCGGAAAACAGCAACTCATAGTCCTCACCGCCGTTCAGAGCGGCGTGGAGAGCCCGTTCTGCTCCCAGTTGAGCCGCCAGCGGATGCAGTGGAAGCAAAGCTTCTTCGACCTCTGCTCCCACGCCGGACTCGTCGCAAAGATGCGCCAGGTCGGTCGACAAGCCATCGCTCAGATCGAGACAGGCCGTAGCCAGCCCTCGTCGCAGCAGTCCCGTCCCCACCGCCAACCGGGGTTCGGGAAACAATTGAGGATGATCTTTTTCAGGGAGAGCGCGAGCCATCCTGCCACGCGCGAACATCGTCTCCAACTCCGCTGCCGCTCCGCCCAGCCGCCCGGTGCAATACAGTAGATCACCGGCTTTGGCGCCGCTTCGCCGCAAAGCTTTGCCAGTCGGGGCGGAACCTACGAGAGTGATATCCGCCAGCACCAGCCCTGCCGGTGACTCGGCTGTATCGCCGCCGGCGAGCGGTGCCCCGGAACGATCTGCCAGCTCCCGCAGCCCTCGAAAGAATCCTTCAACCCATCGACGACCTCGAGCCGTAGACAGCATCTCTCTCGGCAGAGCCAACGAAAGAAACGCTCCCATCGGCTTCGCTCCCATCGCGGCCAGATCGCTCAGACCGCGCGCCAGGCAGCGGTGTCCTATCGACTCCGCCGGATGCAGGTCACGCCGGAAGTGACGCCCTTCCAGGCTGAAGTCTGTGGTTACCAGCACCTCGTGTCCGGCAGGGAGCCGGAGGATCGCGCAATCGTCCCCGATCCCCAGCTTTACAGCTCCGCCCGGGCGGCCGCTGCCGCGGCGAATCTCTTGGATCAGGTCCAGCTCGCCCATCCTACTCAAGCATTTTTTCATCGTTCATGCAGCATAAATGCTGATAGGGCATAGCATAGAAAAGAAGGGACTTGTGCGTATCAGGCGCAGTCTTTTGGGTTGCACAGGCGGATACCCTTTGTTAGACTTTGAGTAACGCCCAAGAGAGATTGTCGAATTCGCAATCCGGAATGAGAATTGCTGAAGCTCATTTACTGGAACGAATTGCGATCTCTCCGAGCCGCTTGATGCCAGCGGACAAACACGGGTCCAGGTCGTCTGTTGAGTCTGAAGAAGCGCTACTACATCATGTTTGTAAGCAGGGACGAGAACGGCAACCTGAACAAGGTCCCGGTTCCCCTGCATTACGCCTACATCTTCGTGGCCGCCGCGGCGATCGGCATGTTCACCATTACGGGCCTTGCGGGATCCTACTCACGGATGTTGATCAAAACGGCTCGCTTCAACCAGCTTCGGCAGGACCATAATTCACTCCAGAAGGACTACGCGCATCTCGAAGAGGCCGCGCATGAGAAAGATGTGCAGGTAGCGTCTCTCGGGTCCCTCGCGAGCGAAGTCTCCGCCATCTACGGTCTGACCGCCAGTAAGCTTGCGATCCCGATGTCCCGTGTGACCGGCAACTCGAAGGCTGCTGCGAAGGCAGCCAAATCGGCTGGCGTCCTTCCCACTTCTGGAGCGCTTACCGAAACCTCTCCGTTGATCTCAGAGTCGTCCGCGGACGCCAGCTACTACAAGTCCGTCGACGCCTTCTACGCCCTGCGTACATCCGCTACCAGCGGCTCCGCTTTGCGCGGTCTGCCGGCTCTGGCGACCTCCTCCGCGACTATCCGCACCGGCCTGCGCTTCGGCCTGGGTGCCGGCATCGGCGCGCTGGACATCGACGCCCCCTCCATGTGGCCTCTCATGGGCCCCATCACCAGCGGCTTCGGTCAACGTGAAGATCCCGTCACCGGAAATGGCGAAGGCGAGTTCCATACCGGCATCGATATCTCTTCGCCCAACGGCACTCCCATTCGCGCTACTGCAGACGGCGTCGTCAGGATCGCCGAAATGCAGAACGGCTACGGTCGCGAAGTCGTCCTCGACCACGGCCACGGCATCGAAACCTGCTACGGGCATATGTCCGGATTCGCAGTGGTCGCGGGCCAGAGCGTGATCCGTGGCCAGGTTATCGGATACGTCGGTCATAGCGGTCGCACTACGGGCTATCACCTGCACTACGAAGTCCGCATCCGCAACACTCCGGTCAACCCGCACAAATATCTCCGTACGACGCTTGCTGACCTTGGCATGGGAACACCGGCCAGCTAGAGCGGAAAGTCATTTCCCTTACGCGAAGCGTCCAATACCCCACGAAGTGGCGCCCGCCCGGCGTTAGGGCGCTTTGATCCTTACCGTCCAGGAATTTCGATTTGCAGCAAAAAGGCGGGAGACCAAAGTCTCCCGCCTTTTGCTGCTCTTATACGGAATTACTTCGTCGCAGTCTGCTTCGCCGCTCCCGTGTAGCTCACGCGCCAGACGCTCTTCGAGCCATCGTCGCTCACCAGCAGGGAGCCATCCTTCGCAACGGTTACTCCGACGGGACGGCCCCAGACCTGTCCGTCTGCTGTGACGAATCCAGTCAGGAAGTCCTCGTACTCGCCCGTCGCAATGCCGTTCTTCAGCGGCAGACGAATCACCTCATAGCCAGCGCGTTTGGACTTGTTCCACGAGCCATGCTCGGCCGCGAATCCGTCGCCGCCGTACTCCTTAGGGAACTGGCTGCCGTTGTAGAACAGCAGCTCCAAGGAAGCGTTGTGAGGCTGTAGCAGGATATCTGGCACTGTGACCTTGCCCTTCAACTCCGGGTGCTTGCCTGCGTGCCGGGGATCCTGGTGGTTGCCAATGTAGTACCAGGGCCAGCCGTAGAAGCCGTCTTCCTTCACGCTGGTGATGTAGTCCGGAACCAGGTTATTGCCGAGGTTGTCACGCTCATTGGTGGAACACCACAGCATCCCCGTAATCGGATTAATCGCTTCGCCGACGCAGTTGCGAATTCCGCTCGCGTAGATCTTCACAAACTTCCCGTCGGGCTGGAACTCCAGCACGTCGGCGCGGTGGAACTCCTTCGGATTGTTGTCCACATCGTCCACGTTCGACGCTGAGCCAACCGAGACCAGCATGCGCTTGCCATCCTTGGTGAACACGATATCCCGCGTCGAGTGGCCGCCTCCCGCTGGCAGCGAGGGGACGATCACCTCTGCAGCACCCGATGTCTTGAGATCACCGGACTTGTAAGGGAACCGCACCACGCTCGCGGTATTGCCGATGTACACCCACTGCGGATTTGGGCCCAGCGGATAGAAGGCGATTCCAAATGGCTGCTTCAATCCTGATGCGAAGGTCTCGGTCGTCGTTACTTTTCCGTCTGCTCCCACGCCGCGCAGGATCTTGATCTCGCCCGCTGCGGTATCCGCCAGAAACACGTCTCCGTTGGGAGCGGTCCGCATCAGGCGAGGCACACGGAATCCCTGGGCATACAACTCCACCTTGAAGCCCGGAGGCGCCACCGGCCAGGCCCCCTCGGGTCGCGCTACCACCGTGGGACCGTTGAAGACTGCTTCGGCTGCATTCGGTTCTGGCAGATCTGCGGCCGTGATCTTACGCCGTACGCCGGGGTGCTCCTGGCTGTAGTCCGTAAAGGCGGCGGTCCCTGTAATGGTCTTGGTCTGCGCCAACGCCGGAGCAGCAGGGAAGAACGCAGACGACAGCAGGACTGCAGCCATCGACGAAGCAGCAGTGAAAATGGAGCGGGACTTCAGATGAGACGGGGGCAGATAGGTCGGCGGCATACGCAATCGTCTCCTAATTTCCTTACCATTGTGATACAGGCAGGCTAATTCCGGCTACTTTACCTTGCTCCGTTGACCGAAGTTTCACCCTGTGCGGAGGGAGTCGCCAACTGCTTGAGCAGGTCCATGGGAATGTTTGCGGTTACAACTGCTCGGTCCTTGTGCTGCTCAACTTTCAGCGAGTCCATGGCCTGCGTTATGGCAGCGTCGGAGGGAGCACCCTGCTGCGCTCGCTGCAGCGAACGAAACAATCCAAGCAGGGTTGAAAGCGACTCCGCCGACCGCGCCGCATCCAACTCGGTCGGCGCGATCTGCTCTACTCTGAGCCGCACGGAGCCGCGGTACTGCAGACTGGCGACGAAGTTCGTGTCTTCTGCCAAAGGGAGTTCCAGTCCCATCACCGTAATTCGACCGCGTTCCGAAAACGGCAGGCCGACGTGTCCGATGCCCCACGCGCTCGACAGCAGCGGAACATCTTCGTAGAGCGCAGAGAGCAGGGAAGAGCCAGAGAAGGGCGAGGCTGCCGAACGGAAGCGGTCGAGGATGGAGTGGATCTGTTCGGCGGTTGGCATGTTGGACGCCGCTACGGTGTCGTAGCCAAGCTGTGTCACGCGGAGCTGACGCCCTCGCCCTGAGGCCGCTTCGCCTACTGGAATCGTATAAATTTCATGGCCGGCATAGTTCTCACGGGCCGTCGCAATGCTCGCCAGATAGCGTCCTAAGCGCTCTCCATCAAACCGGCCGGAGAAGACCTCGGAGTAGGCTACCGGGCCGTTCGGCCCCCTGGGATCGTCCATGCGGTGCAGCGCAAACGCTACCTCATCCAGATCGCGTTCCGGCACCACGCCGGTCGCTTCGATGAAGTGCTGAAAGTCCGGGCTGCGCGTCACTACCGTCTTGTCAAAGTGAGTCGCCAGCCGTAGCGGCTTCAGGTTCGCGTAGACGATCGCGTCTGACTCCGGCAGCAGCCGGGCCACCTCTGGCGGAGCCTTCTGCCGCAGGTAAAGAGCAATCGCCAGCGCTACAACCAGCGCGAGCATCAACAGTAAGGAGTAGCGGGTACTTTTTCGCATCCAATCTGTTTCTACTCTGTCCCGCCCGGTACGGCAATGTCTTCGTCGATTGCCATGATGCGGAGATGCCTATTCGGTGATCGCAAAGGTGTAGATCTTACCGCCGTTCGTGACGTTTCCGGTGCCGGGCGGAAGGATGCCGAACTCTCCGCCGCCCACCTTGCGATCCACCGTGAACTGGTAGGTCCGCGGAGCAGTCTTAGTGGGGGCAAACGGAACCTCATCGCGATCCGCCCCTCCAGTGGAGTGGAAGACTCCACCCGTCAGTGTGCGGAACTCGCGATTATCCGAGTGCACACGAAACTTCAACAGGTCATACTCCGTTGCGCCGACACCCTCTGGAACGAAGATAAGAAATTCGATCGGGGCCTGCAGCGCCAGCTTCGCCTCTCGTCCATTGATGCGTCCGTTGCGGTCCTGCTTGATGATGCCGTTGGTCACCGTCGACTTGATCCAGCCGCCTGATTTAATGTGCACGATCTCCGGCTCGATCGGAACCCAATTGCTGTTGCGGTCTTTGTAGTAGACGCCGATTTCATTGACTTGCGGCTCTACCGCGACAGGATCTTTCACGGGCGTGAGTTGTCGCCGCACCTTGTTCACCATGCCGCTGATGATGCGATCCGAAACACCCGCGCCCTTCAATGCGACCATCGCGTCCGCGTCGGTGGTGTAGCGCCCTGGCTGCGTGGCGATGGTTTGGAGGATCAGGTCATCGCCTAGTCCCGCCTTCACCATGCGTACGATCGAGTCATTCGTCAGAGTTTTGGGCGCGGCTTGCGTGAGCGGTCCTTCGACTCCCTCCACGGAGGTCTGTTGAGCAAATCTAAACGGCCCCAGAAGAAGCACAATAGTCAGGCAAAGCAGCGAAAAACGGGAGTGCAGACGCAGCATGAAAGAACTCCTTAGCAAGGCGAACAGAGCATAAGTCCGCACACGACAGGGTGTGTCAGTGTTAGGACGGCAAAGTGTTTGAAAAAGAGAGCGTAGCAGAAGCTGTTTTGAGTGTTCACTGCAAAGCTGTAGAGCCACTGAATCCACAGCCTAACCCATTGCTCCCGCCCGGGTCTTATGCTAAATTGAACTCTGCGGCGCACTCTGCGCGGGCACTGCTGCGCGTTATACGGCAAGGGCTTACAGGGGGCAGTTTCAAGTTTCAAGTGTTGGAACGCAAGGCTGTTTTGGGCTGGCGTAGCTCAGCTGGTAGAGCATCTGATTTGTAATCAGAGGGTCGGGGGTTCAAATCCCTTCGTCAGCTCCATTTCTGCCAGCTCCATTTCTGCCAGCCGGGACGTAGTCCCCATGGTCGTTCGCAACGCGGTAGTATGGATAGAGCAGCATCGAAAGACGGATTTGGTTGTACTGCTTGCCGTCCTGGCATTGCAGGCCTCCGGTCACTCCTTCAACGCAGGATTTTTCCGCTCGATTCGAGTCTGAGTCGAGGTACGCGCTTGATAGATTGGCAGTGGGCTGCACAAAAGGAATTTCAAGCAGCAAAGTGCACAGGTGGCCGAGCGGTTAATGGCAGCAGACTGTAAATCTGCCACTCTTCGAGTTACGGAGGTTCGAATCCTCCCCTGTGCACCATTTTCTTGTCGTAGTTGGATGAAGTTGCAGTACAGGTGAGTCTGTGGATTTGAGTCCGGCCGGCAGCGGAAGAATGGTAATTGCGCTGGCTATCCTTGGATCCCTGGCGCTGCTTTCCTGGCAAACGATGGAGCCAGGAAAGTATCGCTCGCTCACTTGGGTTCTTTTAGGTTTTTTTGCCTTCCGCGTCCTTCTCGGACGGCTCCGTTCGCGGTAGGATTGTAAGGTTGGTTTGCAGTACAGTGCTGGCGTAGCTCAGTGGTAGAGCACTCCCTTGGTAAGGGAGAGGTCGAGAGTTCAAGCCTCTCCGTCAGCTCCATAAGTTTAGATTCACCCATGCGGGAGTAACTCAGTGGTAGAGTCACAGCCTTCCAAGCTGTTGGTCGCGGGTTCGATTCCCGTCTCCCGCTCCAAAGACTTGAAGGCCAGGCAGTCGGATGGCGCAGGAGTATTGAGTTGAGAACGATCTACGAGAAGCCTGAAATGCCCGTCGCAGACCCAACGGTCTTCAACGCAGTCAAGGGGGCCATCGAGTCTTCCTTTTCTTCGACTAAGGCAGTCGAGTTCTTCAAGTCCCTCTCCCGTTCCAGTCTTCGGGTTCGCGACTTCGAGGCGGTCCTCAAGCAGGGTCTTCTGGGTAAGACAGTTGCCGCCGAGTATGGTCGCCTGGAGAACGGGGATCAGGGCCAGATTCGCGAGTTCTATCTCGCCAGCCTGGAGCAGGTCGCTCCCGAACTGCGCGAAAAGTTTTTCAAGCTGTACGCCTACTACTGAAGCGTGCCGCAGGCAGTACCCGAATTTAGTACCACGATGTATTGACCAGAACCGCCGGTCACACGCCGGCCAACACGAGGAGACGAGCAGTCATGGGCAAGGAAAAGTTTGACCGGTCAAAGCCGCACGTAAACATTGGGACGGTGGGTCACATTGACCACGGCAAAACGACGCTGACGGCGGCGATCACGAAGGTGTTGTCGAAGCACAACCCG
>JAOAPN010000009.1 GCA_025462885.1 Acidobacteriaceae bacterium
CGGGCAGGCTGGTGGCGCGACGCACCACCTCGCGATAGAGCTCGACAACCTGCTCGCTGGTCGTATACATCGAGCCGGGTACCGAGACCTCTGCCGTTGCAAGGTGGCTCGCGTCAAATCCCAGCGGCACGTGCAAAAGCCGATATAAGCTGCGCCCCAACAATCCGGCGCCTGCAAGAAGCATGACGGCGATTGCAAGCTCGAGGATGACCATATTGGCGCCCAACCGCCGCCAGAGCAGGCCTGCCGCTCCACGATCTCCGTCGGTTAGACCGGTTCGCAGTTGCTGAAAAGAGAGCCGCAGCATGGGCGTCAGTGCAAGCAGCAGCGTGGCCAGCAATGCGACTGCGGCGGCGAAGGCTGCGGTGTGCTCGTTGAGGCCGACACTGGCTAGAAACGGCATGCCCGCTGCCATATTCTTGGGAACCAGTTGGACGAGGAGCCTCATAAGTGCAAGGGCAACAAGGATGCCTGCACCGCTACCGAGCAGCGCAAGCACAAGTCCTTCGGTTACGAACTGTTTGATCAGCCGTACGGGCGCTGCGCCCAGCGCTCCGCGGACTGCAATCTCGCGTCTGCGGTTTTCTGTGCGCACCAGAACGAGGCTGCTGACGTTGACGCAGGCGATGAGCAGCAGCAGCCCGGCTCCGCCGAGCAGTGTCATCAGGATGGGCCGCACATCGCCGACGATAACTTCGGAGAAGGGAGTGACACCTGCGTTCAGGTCATGCCCAGTGATCGCATATTGCTGCTGCAGTCGCTGCGAGATTCCCCTGATTTCGCTCTGCGCCGCTTGCACTGTGACTCCATCGCGCAGTCTTGCAATGCCGAAGAAGGCATAGAAGGTACGCGAATGTTCATGAGGACTCAATGTGTTGATGGGAACCCAGAACTCGGCGTTGCCACTGAGCGCGAAGGTAAACGACTGCGGCAGAACGCCGATGATCGTATAAGGCCGGGTATCGAGGTCGATGGTTTGCCCAACAACGTCCCTCCGCGCGCCGTAGCGATGGATCCATGCGCCGTAACTGAGTAGCGTCACATTGGGGCCGCCGGGCTGATCTTCTCCCGGGTTGAAGTCCCGTCCGAGGATAGGGCGTACCCCAAGGGTGCGAAAGAATCCGCCGCTTACGCGTTCGCCGTGCACCGGCTCCGCACCGGTGGCTGTACGCAGAAGATAGCCGCTGCCAGCGTAAATATCGAGCGAGCTGAAAGATTTGTTCAAGGCCTGCCAGTCGAGAAAGTCAGGATAGGAGAGCGGCGTGCCTGGCAATTGCGAATCGCTTTCGCTGACCGACATGACCTGGTTTGGATTCGTGTACGGCAGCGGTTCGAGCAGGGCGGAATCGACAAAGGCAAAGATGGCGACGCTTGTCCCGATGCCAAGAGCAAGGACGAGAACTGCAATACAAGCGAAGCCGGGTTTTCTGGCAAGCTGTCGAATCGCGAACTGAAGATCGCGGAGCAGGTTGTCGAGCCAGGCGATGCGGCCCTCGAGATCACGACGTGTCACACGCATTTTTCCCCTTATTGGATCTTTAGAGGATCTCTGACAATTGATTCAGCATGATGATTTAACACCGTGGTCTGCCAGTGGTCAGATAGCTAGAATCTCTTCGGCGGTGCTAAACCAGCGATGGCTTTGGTCAATGCTGCACAAGCCCTTCCGGATACCGGCAACGGGCTCATCTTGAATCCACGGGCGGATATCTCTCCCCGAACGTAACTTATTGATAACCGAGAGCACCTTGCTGGTTACGTCTCGACCGTGGTGGACCATCGGTTTGGGATCGCCTCCAGCTTTTATGCGTCGATGGTGACTTTCCGAAATGATGGTGCCCTTTGGCAGCAAGCAGGTCGGCGCAACACATTGAAAGCAGGTAAGCGCGAAGCGAGCCTGCTCTCTTATTGACCTTTTGGCAGACCTTGAAGAGCTTAGTGCAAATTCGTAATATCGGCGTACGCGGTGGAACTGAAATCAGTTAAAATCTTCCTTCAGTCGTTGCGACATTATTCCGTGCCACCTTTATCGCGTCGCTCTCTGTGTGCGCCTGGTTCAGCAGCGGTTCGCCCCGATCTGCATCTTTCCAGAGTGCAAAGAATTTTTCGTAAACTGTTAAACTATCCGCTGTTCTATTTTCACGTGCAAGTGTGCGGGCCAAGCCAAGATGTGCAAGAGGATAGAGATAAGACAGTGGGTCAACACACTGATGATCAATGAGCCGGCGAAACTCCTGTTCCGCAGCGGTCAGTTGATTTGCTTCGAGGTATGCTGTCCCTCGCATATAAAGGGTATCCATTTCCCGTAGGTCATATGGCCGTGCTGACTGCAATGTTTCGACTGCTTCATCCGGTTTGTGTCGGGCCATGAAAATCGCCGCACGAATCTGAGGCCCTTTCAGGTTCTTCCACATCGTGTCATCCGGGTGTTGCGCCAGTTCCTGCGTCAGGATATTTTCCGCGCGGGCTTCCTCGCCGGTTTCCGCCATTGCCACAATCGGATCCGTCATTCCGGATATAGGGGAAAGTGAATCGAGGAGTTTGTGGGCCTCCTGAGGATGTCCTGTCTCCGCTAATATGCGTGTGCCCGCCAGCAGATAGAACGTATGGAGATTTTCAAGCCCCTGCTGTTTATAAGCAGATGAGATAGTCTCCAGAATTTCCTTGCCTTGCAGAATGCGGCCCTGGGAGGCAGCGAGAAGCGCCTCATTCAATCTCATCCGTGTCGCCGTGGGATGATTTCTTGCCCAGGCGATTTGTGACTTTATCCCATCCAGATCATTCCGGGCGATATCAACCTGCAGCAACAGTGAGTGCAGGTCATCGCCATCGAGCCCCTTTGCAACAGCCAGCTCGCAAACTGACTTAGCCTCCTCCAGTTGTCCAGCATGCATCAGCGCGCGGCCAAGAATGACATAGCCGACTGCATCGTCGGGGCTAAGTTCCAAGGATCGTCTTGCCGGAGGGATGGCCAGCTCAGGCTGACCAAGCTGTATGTAGAGGTCGGCCATCGCTCCCCACGCAGTCGAGTTGCGCGGATAAATCTCGGTCCATGCCCGGTAGTTCCGCAGTCCTTCGTCCAGGTTGCCGGTCACGCTTTGGTGGTAGCGGGCAATGATGAAGAGCCTGTCCGGTTCGTTGGCCAATTCGCGTAGTTCATATGCTTTGGTAAGACTGGAGATCTCCTGGACACGGTCGCCGAGATTGCGATAAGAGGCAGAGAGATCGGCATAGGCCGTAGCAAACTTCGGGTCCAGCTCAATTGCGTGCTGGAACAGGGGAATGGCGTCGGCATATTTTCCACGCAGCGCAAGGCGGCGTGCATTGGAGTAATTCCGCAACGCGTCCAGGGAACCTGTATTTTCGGCAAAGAGTGGCGTGTCGAACCGGTGAATGGAAGACCTCGACTCGCCAAGCTTCTTCCTCATGTTGGTGGCTACCGTGTCGATCGCATGGGGAATCGCATCCGCCGTCGCTGCTTCGGACTTGCTGGTTGCCAGTGAATCGCCCGAAACGCAATCGATGGCATCAAGGGTGAGCAGGTATTTTTGCCCAAATTTTGCAACGACACCCTTGAGCAGGACTTGTGCGTTATTGCGCAAGCAGACCTCGCGCGCCAAAGTCGGCGTTAGGAGAGCGTCCTTCTTCTGTTGCATCTGGGTTAATGTCTCCTGCACATGCACCTGAGACAGGAAATTGAGATAGGGAGACTGTTTGAAGTCCGCAGCAATCGCGCTATCCAAAACCTGACTCAGGCCGGATTCGCCTGTTGCATTTTCAAGATCGGCAATAACCACCAGAGGAGATGGAGGAACCAGATGCGTATGTTTCCATACAAGAAATCCTGCAACCCCTAGCCCGGTCAGGATTCCAGCGACTAAAGCAATTCGGAGACGGGCCCGTCCGCTTGAGGTTTTGACAAGCTCCTCTTCCTCGGTGACGACACTCGTTCGAACTGTGTGCTCCTCATATAGAACTCTGTTGGGGAGTTCTATATGAGGCTCCAGCGGGGTTGTCTCCGAAGTAATGGAGCGAACCGGGCAGATGAACTGGTATCCACGCCCGGGCAGGGTGAGGATATAACCGTTCTCCCCCGGTTTCTCTCCCAACGCCTTACGTAGGACGGAGATGCTTTGGGCAAGGCTGTTCTCGTCCACAAAGGAATCCGGCCACACATTTCGGAGCAATTCTTCCTTACTTACTACTTTGCCGGGATGTCGCACCAGATAGAGCAGCACATCGAAGGCGCGCCGGCTGAGAACGAGACTCTCCTTTCCCCGGCTGACAGATCGCGAACCGGGGTCGATCTCAAACTCGCCAAACTGAAATATGTCAAGTGTTTCCATGGACTTGAAAATTTACAAACTGCCTGTCAGAACTCGTCAGAAGTGGTCACTGGCATTTCATGCAGGTCGCGGCCACGATGCTGACAAACGAAAACCGAGGAACTCTCGACAGTTCGACTCTAGCAGCGGCCAGAAGAGGCGGCAAATTTCTTCGCGCAGTAGAAGCGGTAGAACTGGCTGTCGCTTTTGTTCTATTCGCATTCCAGAGCGCTTCGTAACGTGATGTTTACCGCAATGCTTTTTTTGCACGTCATCGGCATTACTACGACCAATCACCGGATCAGAACAAAGGAGAACGCCAGGTGAAGCCAGATCAATATGTAAGAGCAAAATACTGCCTTGGATTCTCTGTGGTGCTCTTTTACCTGATTGCTGCAACAACCTCTTCAGCCCAGTTCGGACAATTCGGGCACGGTATTCCTTCAGGGCCACCATGGGGCCGTGCCAAGGACCCCGGGCCGCGACCGAATCCTGCCACCACTGTTCCGAATCCAGTTCCTGGCCTGAACGCGAATGAGGTTGCTCTCTTCAATGAGAGCCTTCTTCGCGTCTCGGAACTTGAGGGAACCTGCGATACCTGTGCGCAACAATCGCAGGATGGTCTTCCGGTTGACCCGGATCCGCAGAATCCCTTTTCTCCATTGAGGCTGGTCAACTCCGCCGGCATGGGGCCTGTCTTCAACGCCGACCAATGCTTTACCTGCCACTTCCAGCCTATGATCGGCGGTAGCTCTCCCAGGAAAAATCCGGCCGAGACCGTTGCACACAGGTTTGGTGGGACAAACACCGTCCCCAGCTTCGAGGAGCCGGATGGAGCATTTCGCGAGGTGCGCTTCAAATTCAACCGCGATGGCAGCCGCGACGGAGGTGTGCACAGCCTCTTCACCCTTCAAGGGCGTTCCGACGCTCCCGCGTGCCGATTGGAACAGCCCGACTTCGATAGAGAACTGCAAAAGCGAAACATCGCTTACCGCATTCCGCTTCAGTTATTTGGTCTTGGTTTGATTGAAGCCATTCAGGACTCCGCAATTCTCTCCAACATGAACGCCGATCACGAGATCAAGGAACGGCTCGGGATACACGGCCACGCGAATATCGTTCCCAACAACGGGACGATCAGCCGCTTCGGCTGGAAGGCACAGAACGCTTCAATCACGATGTTTGCCGGTGAGGCCTACAACGTGGAGATGGGGATCAGCAACGACCTGTTTCCCATCATGCGCAGCGAAAACCCCGATTGCAATCTCTCCTACGAGGCCTTCGACATTCCACGCACGGACGATAAGCGCTACAACAATCCACTCAAGATCATGCCCGCATGGCTGATGTTCACCGTGTTCATGCGCTTTGTGGACGCGCCTCAACCGGCTCCTCTGTCTGCAAGCGCGGTCCGTGGCAGGCAATTGTTCAACGAGGTCGGATGCGCACACTGCCACACCGCTTCGTTCCGGATTCCCGGGGTCGCGAATCCTTCAAGACCCTCGGAGGAGATCGGTCCGCAAACGGTGGCACTGAGAGGACAAACAGTCAACCTCTACTCCGACCTTCTGGTTCACCACATGGGAGCGACGCTCGCTGACAACATCGTGCAGGGAAATGCCGGACCGGATGAGTTCCGCACAACGCCTCTCTGGGGGCTTGGTCAACGGTTCTACTTTCTGCATGACGGAAGAACGCAGGACTTGATGACAGCAATTCAGGACCACTTCTCCTTCCCGGGATTTGATGGCGGCGACAACCCCGTAAAGGATCGCGACTCCTTCCGTTACGGTCCTTCGGAGGCGAATGGAGTTGTCATGCGGTTCAACGCGCTGCAGGAAGGCGATAAGCAGGCTGTTCTCGAATTTCTGCGATCGCTTTAAGGGTTGGAAAGTGAGATGAGAGTGATACGAAACTTTGTAGCGATAGCGCTCTTTTTATCTACGGTCTCGCTCCTTGCGGAAGATCCCTTTCTGGGGAGATGGGCGCTCGATGTCCAAAGATCGAAGTATTCCTCTAGGACCCGGCCGAAGCAAATGACGATCGAAATGAGCGCAGCAGGACATGGAATTCACTACCACTCAGAAACACAGTTTCCAGGTGGCAGAACAATCAGCGCCGACTACACAGCAGAGTATGACGGGAAACCTGCGATTGTTCTTAGCGCCAGAGGCATGTTGCTGCCTGTCTCACTCAAACGAACAGCGCCAAACGTTGTCGTTGCCACCTACACAAGTGGGTTCCAGGCAGCAGCGACAAGCCGCAGAGCGATTTCCGCAAACAGTCGAGTCATGACCGTCACAACCACATCGCAGGATGTTTCCGGTAAGACAGTGACAAACGTAGGTATTTACCGGAAGGTCCATTCGCCAGACGGCAGTTTTGATCTATCCAGAATCAGGACGGATCTTCTTGTGCCGAAATAGCTTCTTTTTCATCGCATTGACGCGCATTCAAAACCTGTCAGAAGCCGTCACTGGGATTTTTACAACGTACCCATCATGCTCACGAGCAGAGCCCAGAGGGGATGGATCGATGGTCCAACTTTATAGGTGGTTCCAGCAGCACACGAGTCTCTTCCGTCGCACCACATGGAAACACGACGGTAGGCGCACGATGCGACAAGAGATCACGGTCGCGAGGGAAGAACGAACGTTTCTGGTTTCACAATGCCTGGATATTTGTCCACTCTGTGGCCGGAAACTGCCAAAAACCGCCGGGGGCAACAAAGGAAATGACGATGACATACATATCGATTCTCTGTGAGTGCGGCTGCAGGCGGTTCGCTCCTACTTCTTCACTGGTTCGACTCGAAGTCTGCCTGGAGGCCCCATGCTGCTGAAGAAATTGCTTCTTGCTTTCTACGCTGTTTCTATTCTCTTCACCTTTGCGCTCATCGGCTGCGGGGACAGTTCGTCCACGCCGACAATCACTTCTCTGTCTCCAGCCAGCGTCAATGCCGGATCGTCAGCGTTCACGTTGACCGTCACCGGGACGGGTTTCTCCAGCGGAGCAGCGGTTCAGTGGAACGGAAGCGCCCGCAGCACGACCGTGGTAAGCGCGACGCAGGTAACAGCCAGCATTCCGGCGACCGATGTAGCAAGCGCAGGTACAGCCCAGGTAACGGTATTGAGCAAGGGCAAGACCTCGACGGCATCATCCTTCACGATCAACGCACCCGTTAATCCAAATCCAGTGCCAGCGGTTTCCTCACTAAGCCCGGTAGCTGCAGTAGCAGGCGGTGCGGCGTTCACTCTTACGGTGAACGGCAGCAACTTCGTCTCCGGTGCGACAGTGCAGTGGGATGGCGCCGCCCGGACAACCTCGTTTGTAAGCTCGACCCAGTTGACCGCAAGCATCACAGCGGCAGATATCGCGTCTGCTGGTTCCAAAGCAGTGACAGTAGTTAACCCTTCACCTGGGGGGGGCGCATCGAACGCGGTCGCCTTCACTATCACCAGCCCTCCCCCAACGCTCTCCACACTGTCGCCTGCAATAGCGACAGCAGGTGGAGCAGCTTTCACGCTCACGGTGAACGGATCAGGCTTTCTTGCAGGAGCCGCCGTTGCCTGGAACGGATCGACAAGGCCAACGACAGTCGTCAGCGCAACCCAACTCACTTCTTCCATTACCGCTGCGGACATTGCTACGACCGGAACCGCTCAGGTAGACGTCGTACAGGGCAGCCTGCGCTCTACAAATCAGTTGAGCTTTACGATCAACGCAGCTCCGCCGACGCTTACATCTCTCTCGCCCAATACGATTGCTGCAGGCAACGCAGGGTTTGACCTCACGGTGAATGGAGCCGGATTTACCAACTCCGCGCAGGTGGCCTGGAACGGCACACCTCTCACGACAACCTTTGTCAGCGCTATACAGTTGAAGGCTGCGGTGCCGGCTGCCAACGTGGCCTCGACTGGAAGCGCGAAGATTGATGTCGTGCAGGGCGGTGTTCACACATCTACACAGCAGACCTTCACGGTGACAGCAGCCCAACCTGTGATTTCAGGTATTTCTCCGACGAGCATGCTGGTGAATGCAGCGGCCTTCACGATGACGGTAAATGGGACAGGATTTACGTCGAACTCCGTCGTGCAATGGGGCGGTTCAGCGTTGGTGACCCATGTGCAAAGTAGCACGGTGTTGAACGCGGACATTCCCGCAGCCGATCTCACCACGGCTGGCACCTTCCAGATCACCGTGTCAAATCCTGCAGCCGACGGTGGCACGTCCCAGCCGGTGAACTTCACCGTGGCACAACCGGTAACAGGCAAGATCGTGCAGCTCGTCTCTACGAGTTATTTGTCTGGAGGAATCGCAAACAACACGAGCCAAGGCCAGACGGTAAGCCAGGATGGGCGGTATGTAGGATTCGCTTCAGCAGCAACCGACATCGTCGCCAATGATATAGACGGTGAATACAGCGGCTTTTTGCGCGATACCTGTGTAGGCTCCACGGCACCGGCCGGATGCACGCCGAGCAACATCATGGTGTCTCAACCTGGTGCATTTACGACCGGAAGCGGAGCCGCAAATTTAGTGATGGTCAGCAGCAGCGGACGGTATGTAGGTTTTGACACACAAGGCCAGTACAAGATCGACATATACGATAGCTGCTTTGGCGCCACGATGTCTTGCACCCCGGGGATCACACAGGTTCAGGAGCCATTTCCGGGAGTGTCCGGTTCGTATTCGTACAGTACCGGTTTGCCCTCGCGCATGAGCCCTGATGGGCGATATATGTTCTACCCTGTGGCTTATATCGATACGGATAACACCGGGACCACAGCACTGGCCGTAAAGGACACCTGCTTTGGTGCTTCCACAGGTTGCACTCCCAGTGTTAGGCGCGTAGCGACAGGCAAAGGAACAACTCCACCCAAACAACCATTCCAGTCGGACGTCAGCGAGGGTGGGCGTTATGTGCTGTTCCGCGCCTATCTCACTGCCGTGGATCCTGCACTGACATCCGACGGTGATGTGCTCCATATCTGGCTGCAGGACACCTGCATCGGTGCCCCTGTGGGATGCACGGAGAGTTACACCCTGGTTGATGTACGTGCCGATGGCACACCCAGCGAGAGGAACCAGGCCAATGATTCCATCGCGAGTAAAGAGCCTTCCTTCAGCCGTGATGGCAGATATGTGGTATTCAGCACAACGGACAAGAACATGATTGCAGGACGAACCATCAACAACGGATCGCAGGTATACCTCCGCGACAGCTGCATTGGAGCGCCTGCGGGCTGTACTTCCTCCACCATCCTGATTTCGGAGTGGCCCGATATGGCTACTTCCGCCAGCAGGGCATATGTGGGATGGCGCAGCGTGAGCGAACATGGCCGCTATGTTGCTTTCATGCATCAGGGAGATCAGATCGGGAACTTCTATGCCCCCAATATCTTCGTGCGCGATACCTGCATCGGGGCGCCTGCGAGCTGCACTCCTTCCACCAGTATGGCGAGCAGCGACCCGGATGGCATCAATCCGGCCACAAGTAAGGACTACAGAGACCCATCCATCAGCTCGGATGGCCACTATGTAGTGTTCAGTAGCCCTCAGGTCGCAAATGGCGGACAGATTTTCCTGGCGTTGACCGGGTACTGAGTCTGTTGACACGAGAGAGATATCGCAATGAATGAGATTCCTTCTATTTTCTGGAGAAACGTCATGATGAAGATGAAACAGTTGATATTGGTAGTCGCGCTGGTGCTGGCTTGCCTGGGTAGCGCGCACGCTCAGGAATTAGATGGCGAGGCGAAGAAGAAGCTGGCCGTAGCTGGCGCAGCGGTCGGCAAAGCTATTAATGAACATGACATCGCTGCGCTCGAAAAGCTCTGGTCGCCAAAACTGTTGGTCAATAGCCCAAACAATCATGTACTGACTCGCGCCGATGTCTTCGATGCGATCAAGCGCGGCCAATTGAATTACGAAGGCGGCTACAAATCCACGATAGAGAAGGTCGAGTTCTATGGCAGCGTCGCCGTCACGATGGCCGACGAAACTCTGGTCCCCGATTTCGGGCCAGAGAAGGGCAAGACGATCCATCGCCGCAGCACCAACGTCTGGCAATACGCCGATGGTACGTGGATGATGATTGTTCGCCAGTCTACGATCTACGACCCGGACGTAAAGCATTACTGATATAGACCTGTTGCGCTGTGAAATGGCCATATTTCAACCCTTACCAGAGGCGATAAATGTCTCGATTGAAGTTAACGCGAATGTTTCTGTGGTTTTCTGTGATTAGCTGGGGCATTGGGCTAGGCGCGAAAATATTCGATCTTGTTGTACTGGCAGGTGCCTGGGGATTAGAGGTTCCTTCCTCGCTGGTCTACTATCCCTACGGTCGGCACTGGCCTGTGAACCCGGGGGGATTTTTCCAACCACTCAGTGCGCTCATCCTGAGCGCGATTCTAGGGGCGCTGATCAGCGGATGGATGACAGAACCGGTTTATAGATTCTGGCTATGGTTATCGGTTGCGGCCTTCGTCGCAATATGGATTGCAACACCAACCCTGTTCTGTCCTCTCATTACGGAGCTTTACCGCGTGGCGAACGGAAGAGTCACGATGAGCGATGCCGAGGTGGCGACGCTGGTTCGTCATTGGTTCATCTACGACTGGATAAGGGTAGTGGTGATAGCCGTAGGGTTCCTGGCGTCCATTCGCGCAATCAGCATTCCATACCGCGCAAGGGCCACGTCGGGTTCAACGTAAATGCGGAATCAAGCAAATGACTGGGGACAATGATCGATTGCAATCCGATGCGCTCGAGATTTGAAAAATGCAAACGATAGGAGAGAAGAAATGGAACGACGATCCTTCGTGAAGCTGGGATTATTATCCGTACCTTCGCTGGCCCTGGGCCAATCTGCTGAGGTCAACGGTAATGGCCTGTTCGTAAAATCGGGAGCCGATCGCTTTGGTGAAACACATAGCCTGGGTTTCAGTACGATCTCCTTCAAAGTGTCTTCCACTGATACAGGTGGTGGCATGTTTGCCATGGAACACGACAATCTGGGAAAAGGTGGACCCTACCGTCATGTGCACCCTGCTCAGGACGAATGGCTGTTTGCCATGGAGGGAGAGTTCCATGTCGAAGTCGGCGAGAACATGGTTACGCTCAAGCCCGGCGATTCGATCCTGATGCCTCGAAAGGTCCCGCACGTCTGGGCGCAAGTGAGCGACAGGCCTGGCAAGCTCCTGATTGCATTTACGCCCGCAGGCAAGATGGAGGCATTCTTCCGCGATTTCGGAAAGGCGGGTAAGTTGCCTACCGAATCTGGTGTGCTCAGTAGTTATGGCATCGAGCGCATTGGCCCGCCATTGCAATCAGCCATAGAGGGTTTGATATCTCTTCAAACCTGATCATTTCGTTACAACATGTTCGAGGTTTCAATATGAAAGACACGTTGAAGAGATCCTCTGCAAGAACGTCGCTTTGTTTCCGCGGAATGAAGTACATATTTGCGATTCTTTTCGGGTTGGCGACTACGTTGCCTCTTTGCGCTCAGAGGAAGAACACTGAACCGCTCTTGGTTCTGCCTGAGGCGAAGGGGCATCGGTTAGTCTTGATCGACCCCAATGCCAAGGTAGTGGTCGGGACGATTTCCGTTCCCGGATGGCCGCATGAGGTCGCCTTCTCCTCCGACGGAAAGATAGCTTATGTTCCTTCCTATAGCGATGCGATTGTTGGGACGCCGGGCTTAGACGGGCAAACCATCGACGTGGTTGATATGCAGACGCGCGTGGTGAAGAAGACGTGGGATTTGGGGGAGCCGCTACGTCCTCACAAAGCTATGGTCGAAAAGGATGGGTCACTGTTTGTTTCGACCGAGCTGGCACATTCGATCTCCATTGTGGATACAAAGACTGGAAAGATAAGGCGAGAGATTCCGACGGGCGCGATGCAGTCGCACATGTTCGTAGTGACGGCAGACGGCAGAAAGATGTATACAGCAAATCTCAGCGCAGGAAGCGTGAGTGTTCTGGATGTGCCGTCGTATAGGTGGGTGAAGATCATTCCCGTATCGGAGACGGTGAAGCGGATTGCACTATCCGTTGACGGGAAGATGCTCTTCGTAACGGACGGGAGCTCAAAGAGTGTGGTGCTGATCGATACGGCATCAGACAAGGTTCGGCAGAAGATTGCGGTAGGCGGAGTTCCATTTGCGGCGTATCCATCTCCGGACGGGAAATGGCTGCTGGTTGGGGAGGATAGCGGGTCCAAGGGAAAGCTGGAAGTTGTGGACCTGAAAGATCTGACAGTAAAGAAAAGCTACGATGTGGACCGGTTGCCGTATGGCATCCGTGTGGTGGGCAATGAAGCCTTTGTCGCCTGTTATTTGAGCGGCAACGTGGATGTGCTGAACATGACAAGCTGGACGATGGAATCACCGATTGTCGGCGTGGCGCATGGGGATGGCATCACCCTCTGGCATGGCATCCCCTAGCTTTAAATACCTCGTATTGGACCACGATTGAAATCGTAGTTAGCCTTGGGGGATTTGATATCTCTTCAAGCCCAATCATCCGTCATTCCGAAATGTTCGAGGTTTCATATGAGATACACAGTGAAGAGATCTTCTACAACAACGGTGTTTTGTTTGATAGCTCGTCTACGGAGCCTCTTTTGTTGAGGGATGAGACGTGGTTACAGCCGCTTCCCGTTTTGTGAAGACGATGTAGATCGGCGTATCTGCCGGCACCGACACCACGATGTGATTGGTGGCGGCCATATTCATGATCTCCGTATCGCCAGCGTTGCCCACGTTCTGCGCAATACGTTCACGGATGAGGTCATCCTGGGAAAAGGCAGTGCTGGTGTTGTTTCCAACCAACATCGCAGCGACTGATCCAATTCCGGAGGCGGTGCGCACGAGGAAGTTCTTGCCCGTGTTCTTCCCTGATACCGTCCCTTTGATCGGCCCCAGTTCAAGGCTTGTCCCGATCGCTTCGATCTTTTCCCGGTTTCCGTCCAACAGCTCAATCTCGTTGAATTTGATACTCAGCGCGCCACTTCGATCAACCTGCTGAAGTTGGCCGTAGACCCGAGCTCCGGCTGGGATCACAATGCGATCCCCTAAAGAGTAGGTATATTCGACAACCGCGACGACCGGCGCCGTCACAGCGCTTGAAGCCTGAGTCTCAAGCCTCGCCTGGATCCGAGTCCCGGGAGTCAGGTTCAACTCTGGAGTGAAGTCAGTACTCGTCGCACCAGATGCAGTACTGGCGTTGGTCTGCTCCGATTTCTTGACGAAGACAAGCGAAGCTTCTTTCAACAGGTTCTGCGAGCCAGTTGCAGCAGGCTGTGGCTGCGTCTGTATTTCGCCATACGGCCTGGGTTCTTCCCACTGCTGTTGCGTGGATTCGAAGGGCGGTACCGAGGCCAGCGTTGTGCCGGTTGAGGAAGCCGGGCGCGACGATGTCGGTGTGGGCTGGGTTCCCGTGCTGGCCTTGGTTCGGTTGATATCGGCCGGTGTGAGCTGTCCAGCGGTGTTGCTCTGGGTGGGATTTCGCACCGTATCCATCAGAGGCGTAACACACGGCACATTAGAAGTTGCGAACAAGATCGAACGGAAGATGATGGCGATTCGCGACGAGAACCGTCACCTGGACGTTAAGCAGGAGATCAACTACCGCATGTCGGATCTGATCGATCGCTATTGGACCCAGTATGGAAGCAAGAAAGCGTCGGCTGACCGCGAGAAATCGATCGTGGAGGGCATCCGAGCTGAACTTGGCCGGATGTTTGTGCGGGAAGTGGACGGCGTCGCTGTCCAGCGCTGGTACGAAAACCTCACCGGTAAGCGCGGCCTCGCCGACAACACCGCCCAACGTCACTTCAACGTCATGCACCACCTGATGAAGAAGGCCTCAACGATCTGGTCCAGGGAGACCGGTCTTGACCAGAATCCCGCCGACATGGTCGAGGTGAGGCGCCTCGATGATGCGCGGGAGCGCTTTCTTTCGGAAGACGAACTCTTCCGATTGAAGAGGGCTCTGGATGAACGCATGCTCCGCAAGGGGACGAAAGACATCAACCAGACGAACCTGAGGATGAGGCTCATCGTGCTGATCGCCTTATCGACAGGGATGCGCTCAACGGAGATTCACCGGCTCCAGTGGTCCGACGTGATGTACAACCAGGGACTCATTGCGGTACGGACGAAGCTGAAGGGAGGCAAAGTGCGTTATGTCCCGATGTCGTCGGAGCTGGCCGAAGAGATTCGGCGTTATCCGACGGTGATGGGCCAGGAGCGCATCTTTCCACCCAAGGGGGGACCGAAGAGTAAGCGGCAGCGACTGGAAGGCAGTTTTGAGGGTCTGCTCAAGCGAGCACACATTCGGGACTTCCGGTTCCACGACCTGCGCCACACCTTCGCATCCTGGTACATGATGAACGGCGGCGATCTCTACGAGCTGGCGAAGCTTCTGGGTCACGCCAACATCAAGATGACCGAGCGGTACGCCAAGCTCGGAAAGGCCCATATCAGCAAGACCGGCGACACGGCGAAGCTGATCTGGACCCTGTTGGAGAAGAAGCCGGTGCAGCATGCTGGGCAACCGGAAAAGAAGACGGCGCACACCGCGTGACGTGCGATGTACGCCTAATGTACGTTAAGGTAAAACAGCAGTTCTTTGGAAACCGCTAAGTCTTTTAGAATGTGGTGGCCAGAGACGGGATCGAACCGCCGACGCCGGCCTTTTCAGGGCCGCGCTCTACCACTGAGCTATCTGGCCTTGGCATCCAACGCGCCATATCGGGGTATCGCCAAGAACGCCCGGGCGCAACTACTGCAACAACGCCTGCCCTACCGGACTGTCTCTCAGGGATGGATCTACGAGATCTACTAGAGAAGGGAACCAGCAACTCAAACGCTTCCCAAGTATAGCAATCCCGAGCCACATCGCCAACTCGCCTCGCCGGCATGCACCCCTGCGGTATCCTGTTCCTCACTCCGCAACTAAAAAGGAAGCCCATGCGCCGCCTCACATCCGCAGCTCTTCTCCTCTGCCTGGCCACCTCCGCAGCTCTCGCACAGGCGACGTCAGCACAGGAATCCCGCGCCACCCGCGCCTTCAATATCGCCAAGGCCGCCGGCCCGCTGCCGCTCCATGTCTTCCTCGCTACTATGCCCAAAGGCGCCGACCTCCACATGCACCTCAGCGGAGCCGTCTACGCCGAGTCCTTCATCGCCCAGGCCGCTTCGGATCATCTCTGCGTCAACCCCACCACCCTCAGCTTCACCAAGAATGTAGGCACCAGCCGCAGCCTCCCGCCACAACCCGTCTGCGCCGAAGGTAATGTCTCCGCCGCTTCTGCCTTCAAGGACCAGCACCTCTACGACGCCCTCATCAACTCCTTTTCCATGCGCAGCTTCGTCCCCACTCCCGGCGTCAGCGGCCACGATCAGTTTTTCGCCACCTTCGGCCGCTTCGGTGGCCTCGACAAATCGCACGTCGCCGACTGGCTCCACGAGGTCGCCTCCCGCTCTGCCGCGCAGAACGGCCAGTACCTCGAAATCATGCAGACTCCGAGCTTCACCGCCGCGGCCACCGCCGGCTACAAACTAGGCTGGCCCGAAGTTCCCAGTGATCCTGTCGGAAAGCATCGCGACGCCACCCCTGCCGAGCTCGCCCACCTTCGCGACCAGTTGCTCGCCACCCCGGAGTTCCGCGCCAACATCACCGACGCCGCCAAAGAGCTCGACGACTCTCTCTCCACCTTCGGAAAGATGGAGCACTGTGGAGAGGCCGCCGCCACTCCCGCCTGCTCCATCCAGATCCGCTTCCTCGGCCAGGTCCTTCGCGCCTTCCCCCCGCAGCAGGTCTTCGCCCAGACCCTTCTCTACTTCGAGCTCGTCTCGCAGGACCCCAACGTCGTCGGCATTAACTACGTCCAGCCCGAAGACACCTTCATGTCCATGTCCGAGTACCACCGCCAGATGCTGATGCTCGACTATCTCCACGGCGTCTATCCCAAAGTCCACATCTCCCTCCACGCCGGCGAACTCGCTCCCGGCCTCGTCACCCCCGACGGCCTCTCCTTCCACATCCGCGAGGCCGTCAACCTTGGCCATGCCGAACGTATCGGCCACGGCGTCGACGTCATGTACGAGAAGGATCCCAAAGATCTCCTCAAAGAGTTAGCCGACCGACACATCATGGTTGAGATCAACCTCACCTCGAACGACGGCATTCTCGGCATCACCGGCAAGAACCACCCGCTGCCCAGCTACATGGCCGCGCACGTTCCCGTCGCTCTCTCTACCGACGACGAAGGCGTCTCTCGCGGCAACATTACGCAGGAGTACACCCGCGCCGCCCTCGAATTCAATCTCAGCTACCTCGACCTGAAGAACATGGCTCGCACCGGCATCGAACACAGCTTCCTCACGGGCTCCAGCCTCTGGCTCAAGCAGGATACCTTCACCCGGGCCGTCCCCGCCTGCGCCACGCAAGCCCTCGGCACCAACGCACCCAACGCAAAATGCACCGCCTTCCTCCGATCCAGCGACAAAGCCGCCCAGCAATGGGAGCTCGAATACCGCTTCAATGCCTTCGAGTCCAAGCTTCCCTGATTCGATTGGAGGCTTGTACGCAATATCTTGAGCCAGTTTTATTTGCTGTTAACGACGCTCCCGTCCGGGTCAAACATTCTTTACTCACTTACCTTGAGGCCGATCGAACGCATGAGTTCCAGCGCGTTGCTGGTCTGGACGATGCCGGGGTGCAGCTTGTAGTCGAACTTGAGGCGGGAGATTTTGCAGACGGCATTCTCTTCGATGTGGTCTTCGAAGTGGCAGTTGATGGCCTGCGGGCCGATGGCTTCGGGAATCTTCGTAAGGGCGAGATCATGAGTGGTGACGATGCCGATGGCTCCGTCGTCGACGAGGCTCTTCACGATGAACTGGGTGCCGATGAGGCGGTCGTGCGAGTTGGTGCCGGAGAGTAGCTCATCGAGCAGAAAGAGAACAGGCGTCGTACCGGCGGTGAGGTCGGAGATGAGCTTGAGGCGGTTGATCTCAGCGTAGAAGCGGGAGACGCCGCCCTGCAGGGAGTCGAGCACGCAGATGGAGGCGGCGACGGCAAGTGGTGAGAGGGTGAGGCTGCGAGCACGGACGGGGGCTCCGCACTGGGCGAGGACGATGTTCACCCCGAGCGCCCGCATGAAGGTGCTCTTGCCGGCCATGTTCGGACCGCTGACGATGATGAGTTGAAGATCGCGACCCATGTGCAGGTCGTTCGCGACAGCGGTTGCGGGCAGGAGCGGATGAGCGAAGGCGATCGCTTCGAAGTGGGGGCCTGTCTCTGCGGTAGCTTCGACGAGTGTGGGATAGGGCTGGGCGGGGTTCTCAAAAGCGTAGTTGGAGAGCGCGGTGAGCGCTTCGAGTTCGCCCACTGCTGAGAGCCAGGTGCGGATGGAGGGGCCAAAGGCGTGCTGCCACTGTTCGGCGGCGTAGGCCAGGTGCGTGCTGCGGAGGACGAAGAGGTCGAGGATACGGGCGAAGACGTTGCGGCGCGATTCGAGCGACTCGACGATGCGGCTGAGCTTCTTAATGGCTGCGGAGGGGGCGATGCCGTCGTGGCGCAAGGCCGCCTGGAGTTGCGTTAGTTTCGGGGAAGTGAAGGGCTGCGTCTCGGTGAAGTGAAGCACCTCCGAGAGCAACTGCATGTCGGGCGCGGCCTTCTCGACGCCCTCGATGACGGGGTTGAGGCGACCCTGAAGACGCAGGCTGAAGCCGAGGTTGATGAGGCTCATCGCGAGAGCCAGAATGCCGAGACCGAGGAACGCCCACGCTGCGAGGCTGGCGATCCAGAGGATGGCGAGGATAAGCGCAATACGGCGCGTCGCGGGGGTTATGAGACGGGTGGGAGATTCACCCCAGGAGGCGAGAGCTTCGGGGTGAACGCCAAGGCGGATGTCCTCGCCGAGGGTAAAGATATTTTGGCGCAGGTCCAGCAGCGGAGTCAGTTCGGCGACGGCAGCCTGGCGGAGGTGGACCTCTGCGATGGGCGCGGGTGCCAGAAGCCACTGGGCGAGGGTGGTCTCCCCGGCGCGGGTACGGGCGGTGCAGAGCAGCTCGAAAAGCCCCGCAGTACCGAAGAGATCGAGGTCGCGGGCATAGGGATGGTGATCGTCGAGGAAGTGCAGGCCTGATTCGCCCTTGCCTTGCCACTCCCCGAGGATCCGGGCGAGCGCTTGCTGGTAGAAGGTGACGATCAGACGATTGAGCCGAAGGGCTTTGAGGATGCGCTCATGGGCAATGAAGAGTGGGATCAAAGCGACGACCGCCAGGCCGAGGAGCGTGGAGATGCTGGGATGCTTGAACGACCATAGCGTGAGGCCGATGATGACGGCTCCGAGCGCTAGCTTGGCCGTGATGTAGCGCCGATCACGCTGAATGAGCCCGACCTGGGCTGCCTGGGTTTCGGCGAGGCGCTGGCTATAGATAGCTTCTGACGTTGCGATAGACGAGGTGGGACCGGGGATCATGTGTTCCATTGTGACGGATTGGGCCAGGTAGTGCTTGGTCTGCGGTGCTCGGTCTGGGGTCGGTGGGCTAGAATCGGTGCGCGGTGCGAGGAGGATTTCGGATGATGCGTGGTTGGATACAGCTGCGTGGGTTGAGGCTGACGGTTGCGATGGTGATGGTGCCCGGGCTAATGGGGCTGGGTGAGGTGGGTTTCGGGCAGAGTCCCGCTGGGACGTCCGCTGTGCAGGCAGCTCCTCCGGCCGCGGTGGCTGCCGCTCCGGATGCTGCAAAGCAGATTGCCACCATGCAGGCGAAATTGAACGACTGGCCGCAGCTTGGTCGATATGCGGCGGAGAATGCCGCACTGGGAGGAACGCCCAAGCGGCAAAAGCGCGTCGTGTTTTACGGCGACTCGATCACCGATGGGTGGGGACGCCGACCGAACACCGGCACCTTCTTTCCGGGCAAGGCGTATGTGAACCGCGGCATCAGCGGCCAGACGACTCCGCAGATGGTGGTGCGGTTCAGGCAGGACGTGATCGATTTGAATCCGTCGGCGGTGGTGATTCTCGCAGGGACGAATGACGTGGCGGGTAACACCGGTCCGATGACTCCAAAGATGACCGAGGATAACTTCACCTCGATGGCCGATCTCGCCAAGGTCAACGGGATTAAGGTGATCATCGCCTCGATTACACCGGCCTTCGACTATCCGTGGAAGAAGGGGTTGGAGCCGGCGGGCAAGATCAAGGAACTCAATACGTGGCTGGAGACGTTCTGCAAGGACCGTGGGCTGACGTATCTGGACTATTACGCCGCGCTGACGGATGAGCAGGGCGGAATGAAGACCGGGACGAGCTTCGATGGCGTGCACCCGAACGCGGCAGGCTACGCCATTATGACGCCGTTAGCCGAGGCCGCGATTCAGCAGGCCCTCGCGGCGAAGTAGGACGCGATTCTGTTCCATACTGAACGGAATCGGCATGGAACGGAAGGGCATACCTTCAGGTATGCCGAGAGAAGCATTTTTCTCTACCTTTTGTTTCTTTTGTCGGTTGGCCGAAAGGCAAACCGACAAAAGAAACAAATCAAAATACATAGCGTTTGGCACACTGGAAGGTGTGCCCTTTCAAGGTTCTATGCCGATACTCCCTAAGTGGACTCCCTGACCTGACGTTAGTACCCAGCAGCCTTTCCATAGGTTCTACGCGAGTCATGGCCACCCAGCAGCTCTCCGGTCTTCGGATCGACGGCGATGATTTCGGAGTCGCCCCAGGTTCCGCCGGTCTTTTCATCGGCGGCCTGGTCGCGGTTCGTTGCGTAGCCCATGGCCTTGAGCTGGTTGCCGATGTCGATGGGGAACTTGCGTTCCAGGTCCAGGCGATCCGGCAGGTACTGGTGATGGAAGCGCGGAGCGTCGGCAGCCTGCTGAACGTTCAAACCGTTGTCGACGATGCTGATGATGTCGTTGGCGACGGTGGTGATGATGGTGGAGCCGCCCGGGGATCCGAGGACCAGCGACAGCTTGCCCCGCCGGTACCAGTGGCCATGCGTGGTCAGGATCGTGGGGGTCATCGCGGAGAGCGGGCGTTTCCTTGGGGCAATACCATTCGCAGAGCTTTGAATGAGGCCGAACATATTGGGGACGCCGACCTTCGAGGTGAAGTCGTCCATCTCGTTGTTCATCAGGAAGCCGAGACCGTCGACGGTGATGCCGTTGCCGAAGCCGCCGTTGAGCGTGGTGGTAACGGAGACGGCATTTCCATCCTTGTCGACGATGGAGTAGTGGGTGGTATCGGTGGGCTGCTTGTGCGGGACGGAGTCAGGCGGCGGGGGTAGGAATCCGGCGGGGCGCACCAGCGATTTGGAAGGGGTCGGCTTACTCGGGTCGATGGAGCCGCGCCACGCAGCAGCGTACTTGAGGCTGGCCATCTGCTTGAGCGGGAGCTGGTTGAAGTCGGGGTCGCCCAGGTAGTCGGCACGATCCATGTAAGCGCGGCGGAAGGCCTCGGTGATGATGTGGACCTGCGCGGCGCTTCTGTCCGGGCCAAGCTTCGCCAGGTCGTAGGACGCAAGAATATCGAGGATCTGAACCAGAACGATCCCGCCGGAGGAGGGTGGCGGCGCTGTAATGATGTCGTAGCCGTGGTACTGCCCTTTGATAGGTTTGCGATCCTTGACCTCATAGGCGGCGAGGTCTTCTGCAGTGATCAGACCGCCGCCGGCCTTCTCGAAGTCGCCGATCTGATGAGCCATCGCTCCCTTGTAGAAGGTGGCCGGGTCTTTGGAGATAGCGGTAAGGGTGGCGGCGAGTAGCGGCAGCCGTATGGTTTCGCCTTCTTTATAGAAGTTCCCGTCGCGCTGGTAGATGTGGGCGGAGGTGGCCGAGCGGGCCATATTCTTGCTCTGCAGCGAGGCGGCCTCTGGAGCGGTGAGGACAAAGCCCTCGGTGGCAAGCTTGATAGCCGGAGCCATGTCCTCCGCGAGGCTCAGCTTGCCGAAGTGTTTCTGCGCGAAAGTGAGTCCGGCGACGGAGCCGGGTACGCCGCTGGCTTTGAACCCGACGAGCGACATGCCCGGAATGATGTTGCCCTGCGCGTCGAGATACATGTCGCGGCTGGCTGCGGCGGGGGCCTTCTCGCGGTAGTCGAGGAAGTGCGTCTTGCCGTGCTTGTCGCGGATCAGCATGAAGCCGCCGCCGCCCAGATTTCCGGCAAAGGGATACGTCACCGCAAGGGCGAAGCCGACGGCCACGGCTGCATCGACTGCGTTGCCGCCCTGCTTGAGGATGGCAAGACCGGCGTCGGAGGCGTCGTGCTGGACGGTCGTGACCATCGCATGCTGCGCGCGCGTGGGCTCAAGACCTGGCATAGGGCCGGGTTGCTGGGCCTGCATCTGGAGACTAAGGAGAGCGAGGGCGACGGTCGATGCGGCAATGCGTGCGTGCGTGACGCGGATTCGGCTCAAAGTGCTGGCTCCAGAAGCTTGATTTTCGGGGTACCTGAACAGGATAGCGCGTGTCGCTGATGTTGAGAGGAGACCACGTCACCTTGGCTTAGGGGCGTGGGGGGATGGCCAAATGAAGTTGGGTGACGCTGGTATAGATGACGGAGTAGGTCTGGTCTTCAGGTAAGCCGACGGATTTAATTTGGAATGATTTGGCGTCGGTTTCTACAGGAGTCGGAAGACCGGGAAGACTCCACCGGGCTTGAGTGATTGCTTTCCTTGCTGCAGCGGCGTCGAGACCGGGAAGGTGGATAAGGAATTCAAGTTCGTTCCTGGAGGTGCGGATGGTCAGGCCCTGCGGGTCGGCGGAGGCGTCGATGGGGGAGATGTGCAGGAGGCGGACCCAGCCGATGGCTCCGGTGGGAGTCTTCCACTGGAGCGTGGCGGGATGGAACTGGCTGGTCTTGTTGGTGGCTCCGGAGGTGTCGGGGATTGGGTTGGATTCGCCTCCGTAGATTACGTTGGAGCCGATCCAGGCGGTGGCGGTGCGTTTGGCGTCGATGGTGCGGCGGACGAGATGCGGGGCTGCGGGGTGTTTGAGTTTGTTGAGCGCGACAGGTGGGATACGGGTGCCGAGGATGACGAACTGCGAGGCGAACCAGAGGTCGCCGAGGTGCTGGCTCTGGAGGTCGAGCGTGATGGGGAGCGGTGCCTGCGCGGCAGGGAGCAGCGTGCGGATCCAGACACCGGTGACGGTGACGTAAGACTGCATATCCATGCCGTAGGAACGGTCGTAGGGGCCGGAGATGTTGCGGAGGTCAGGGGAGTAGAAGTCCGCGATATCGGACCAGAGGGTGGACTCCATTTCAGAGGCGATGCTTCGTAGACGCGACGTAGAAGCGTAGTCGCGGAGCAGGGCAAGGCCGTAGAGGTCGACTCCGTAGTAGGTGGGCGAGTTGTATTCGTTGAAGGTATTGTGGGTCTTGAAGAGGGTGTAGACGCTCTCGTTCCATTGGGCGGACTGGGTGCGCTGGGCGACGTCGTGGCTGTGGTTGGCGGTGAAGTCCCAGAGGGCCCCGTACATGAGGGCGATGTTGGAGTAGGCGGGGGTGAGGCGGTGTTCGTTCGCCTCTCCGGCGATCGCGTTGTCGATGGCTTGATAGAGGCGTGTGGCCAGGGGAGCAGGGATGCGGTCGGGGAACTCGATGAGAATCATCTCAAAGGTGGTGCCGATGAAGACGCGCCAGTTGGGGTCGTAGGCTTCGTAGTGGGTCTGATTAGTCGGGGTGGGGGTGGGCTCTTCGGGCGAGCGCTTGAAGGAGCCGAACCACTTCTTGGTGGGGTCGGTGTACTGCTGGGCGAGAACGGTGTCGAGGATGGTGGCCGCCTGGGCACGGTCGCCGACGGCATCGCGCAAGAGCAGGCCCAGAGCGAACCAACTGGACTCGCGAACCATGTACGTGCCGACGGCGTTGCCATGGGGGTCTCGCGGTTTGCGCAGGAGATGGACGGTGGGGTCGAAGGAGGCATCGGCGGTGCGGATGGAGTCGGTGAAAAGTTCGCGGGCGTTGGAAGAGAGAGTGGTGAGGGTAGTGTGGCGAGGAGTTGGAGCGGCAGCTGCAGTGAACGCAACGGTGGGCAGGGCGAGGAGGCCGATAAAAAGCGTATTGCGAAGTTGGATGCAGGGCATGGGGACTGCTTTCGGTGTCTGTGGTGAGGGTAGACCTTGATAGCAGATTTTGGAGCGGGATTCAATTGTGGGCGATGGGTCCGCCTCGGGGTTTCCGGCAACGGGGAGTCAGCGGTCGCTTTCGAAGAGGCGAATTAACGGGACCGATGCTTGACAAAGCTTCCCCTCAGTACTATGTGTACTAGTACACATGATTCCATTCCGGCTGACAGCTAATCCAGGCGTTCCCATCTATGAGCAGGCGGTGTACGCCGCGACGCGTGCCATCGTTGCGGGACAGTTGCGCGTGGGAGATGCCTTTCCTTCCGTGCGGACCTTATCGCGCGAGCTGAAGATCAATCCGAACACGGCACATAAGGTAATAGCGCAGTTGCTGAGTGATGGGTTGCTGGAGTCTCGGCCAGGTATTGGCACAGTAGTGGCCAAGCTGCCTGCCTCAACTTCGAGCGAGCGCACGGAGCTACTAAACCGGCAGATTGAAGAGCTGGTGGTGGAAGCCAAGCGGCTGTCTGTTGATGTGGATGAGCTGACATCTGCGATTGGGAAGCACTGGCGCCGTTTGTCGAGCCGCGAGGAGGCATACAAATGACGGCTCTTTCCCCTGCAGTCGAAGTGCGCGAATTGAGTAAGCGTATTGGCAAAACGACTCTGCTTGCGCCATTGAATCTGGTGGTTTCGCGCGGGTCGATTCTTGCGCTGGTGGGACACAACGGTGCGGGAAAAACGACACTGATCAAGCTGTTGCTGAATATTCTGCTGCCAACAACGGGTGAGGCAACGGTACTGGGCATGAATTCGACTGAGTTGCGCGGCGATGCCTTCACCCGGCTCGGGTACGTATCAGAGAACCAGGAAATGCCGGAGTGGATGACCGTTGCCCAGATGATGGAGCACCTACGGCCGTTGTACCCGCAGTGGGAAGATTCTGGCCTATTGGAAGATCTACAGTTGCCGCCGGAGCGCAAGATCAAGCATCTTTCACGCGGAATGCGGATGAAAGCGGCTTTGGCGAGTGTTCTGGCCTTTGGGTCGGAGTTGCTGATATCGGATGAGCCGTTCTCCGGCCTGGATACAGCGGTACGGTCGGAAATGGTGCAAACGCTGCTGGATCGTACGCACGGGAGAGAGATGACGGTCATTGTCTCTTCGCATGATCTCGATGAGATAGAGACGTTCGCAACGCATGTGGCGTTTTTACGAGCTGGGCAGCTCTTGTTTGCGGAGCCAATTGAGACGCTGTTGACTCGATGCCGCGAGGTGACGGTGACGTTCGCTCAGGATATTGCCGAGCGGGCCAGATTAAAACTTCCCGAAGGGTGCGTGGCTACAGAGGCGCAGGGAGCGATGCTGCGGTTTGTCGACCTCAGAGTGAACGTGGCGGATCACGAGGACGCGATTCGCAAACTGATGCCGGAGGCGGTCCACGTGCAATCGGATGGTCTCGGTCTGCGGGGTATTTTTCTGGCGCTCAACAAGGGAGGCCGCAGGTGAGACAGGCGACCTTGGTCCTTTGGAAGGATGTCCGGCATCTTTGGCCGGAGTTGTGTGTCTATGCGGCACTTTTAGTAGCGTTCGCGATTGCTGCTCCGCAAACATGGCTGGGCAGAACGCCAAACAGCGTCTTGGCAATGTTCGTGACGTTACTGAAGCTGCTCATAGCTCTATCGTGGCTGGTGCTGATCACGCGGGCGGTGCATGCGGACAGCCTGGTAGGCGAGGAGCAGTTCTGGATCACCCGGCCTTACCGGTGGCGTTCGCTGCTGGGAGGAAAAGCGCTGTTCGTCGCGGTGTGCGTTGCGATGCCGTTTGTGGTCATGCAGTGGGCGATGCTTCTGGGCGCAGGACTCAATCCATTTGCGGCGAAGGCGGCGATGGGGATGTCCCTCCTGCGGTTTTCGCTCAATACATGGCTGCCACTTTTTGTAGCGGCTTCCGTGACGGAGGGCCTCGCAATGACCTTCACGTTTATTGCGGGAATGATGGTGACCTGGGTCGGGCTGCTGACATTCATTATGTCGGGCACGGATATGCGAATGTCTCCACCCTATTCGCTTGGTGTGTTTTGTCTTTTGTTTGGCGGGCTGTTGGTGGGCATACTGATGTACCAGTATGCGCAGCGAAGGACAATGTATTCCCGGTTGGCGATTGCTGGGGTGCTGGCGTTATTTCTTCTGATGATCTTCGGGTTTGACCGAGGAGGCTTCGGGGCTCCGGTGAAAGCGCTCATACGTAGTCATTATCCAGTGAACAATTCGCTGCGACTCGTGTTCGCAGCTCACGTTCCGTATGACGAACGTGGTGAGGATATGCAGGTACCGGGCAATATGGTTGAGGTGAAGCTTCCAGTGCAGATCGAAGGGCTCCCGGGTGAAGCGAAGCTCCGCGATACGCACATTGCCGTAGCGATAAACACAGCCGACATACAGTATGCTTCTGCGTGGCAGAGCGCGAACGTGAGCGAGCACGCCATCCGCTTCTTGATGCCAAAGGACTTGTTAGAGCGATTCGCTGCGGTCGATGCGAACGTGCATCTGGAACTGGTGGCCGATGAGTTGCGCCCCGCTCGGGTAGTAAGTTCGATAGTCGCTGAAAAGTTTCCCGGGCCCATGAACGGGGTGTGCTCATTAATAAGAGGCAGGGTGTATTGCCAATACGCCTATCGGGAATGGGTTCCTACCCAGATGGAGGCCAGTACTTGTTCTGGTGCGACTGCGGCGACGTTGCGGCATGTGCCAGCGGGAACGGTGCCCGACCCGGTCGTCAATGAGGCCATACTGTCTAAAGGCAAGGTTTGTGCAGGAGATTCAATGCGCTTTACGGAATACCAATCGGTTGGCGGGTTTCGAGTTGCGGTCGATGCGGCGATGATCAGGGTCGGGCAGTATCGCGCGCGGTAGCGCGATCAAGGTGGGGAAATCTAGATCGGTGCCGCTAAAGGAAACCGGCGGTCCGTATGGCTGCAATCCAATAGGACCCACTTCTCAGGTGATTTGCCCGCAGCAGCTTACCCGAACCTAGTATTCTGATTGAGCAGCCATGGCATATCCCACAAATAACCTCCGCATCCAATCCAGCAGAATCGTCCTTCCTCCAATTTTTATTGAGGAAGAGATGCCTGTCACTGACAACGCTTCGCGCACGGTTTTTGAGGCGCGTCGCCAAATCGTAAACATCCTCGACGGATCGGATGATCGCCTGGTCGTCGTTGTCGGTCCCTGCTCGATCCACGATCCGATTGCTGCCCGGGAGTATGCGGGATTGCTGAAGGAGGCGATCGCAGAGCTTTCCGACGAACTGATGATCGTGATGCGTGTTTATTTTGAGAAACCGCGAACCACTTTGGGTTGGAAGGGGCTGATCAACGATCCTTACTTCGATGAATCCTTTCGTATCAGTGACGGACTGCGCATGGCACGTCGCCTTCTCCTCGATCTGGCAGAGATGGGGGTGCCGGCCGGTACAGAGTTTCTGGACATGATTTCGCCACAATATGTATCCGATCTGGTGAGCTGGGGGGCCATCGGCGCACGAACGACAGAGAGCCAGGTCCATCGCCAGCTTGCGTCGGGACTTTCATGCCCGGTTGGCTTCAAAAATGGCACGTCCGGCAATGTGCAGATTGCGATTGACGCCATCCTCTCTGCGAATCATCCGCACACATTTCTAGGAACTTCAGAGACGGGACAAGCCGCGATCCTGCTTACGTCCGGGAATCCGGATTGTCATGTCATCCTGCGCGGTGGCCGGCAGACTACGAATTACGATGCCGCATCTGTCGCTTCGACTGCGGAGCAGATGGAAAAGGCAGGCGCCAAGCCGCGCATCATGATCGACTGCAGCCATGCGAACAGCGGCAAAGACTATCGCAAGCAGGGTTCGGTTTGCCGTTCCGTGGCAGAGCAGGTTACGACCAGCGCGGAACATCACATTATGGGCACCATGATCGAAAGCAATCTGGTGGCTGGATCGCAATCTCTCGTAAACGGCAAGGCGCTGGTCTATGGACAAAGCATTACCGACGCCTGCATCGACTGGGCCGAGACTCACGTGCTCCTGCGTGAACTCGCCGGCGCTGTTCAGAAGCGGCGAACCAACCTTCGCGCGGGGCAACTTTAGACCTGAGAAGCGCGCGGTGTTCGTAGTCGACTGACTACAATGGAAGGTATGGCTACACGGGTTCGTTCGTATTCGAAGATCAATCTGGGACTGGGGATCGGGCCGGTACGGGCGGATGGGTTTCATGGGCTGGTGACGCTGTACCAAACGCTGGCGCTGCATGACTTCGTCACGGTGACGGCGGTGCGGTTGGAGGGCAGCGGTATTTCGCGGATTTCGCTTTCGACGAACCATCCGTTTGTGCCTCGGGATGGGCGGAATACGGCCTGGAAGATGGTCGAAAAGGCTTTGACCCGGCTGGGTGTGGCGGCGGAGGTGACGATCCACATCGAGAAGAACCTGCCGATCCAGGGCGGGATGGGGGCGGGGAGCGCGAATGCTGCCGCAGCGCTGATCGGACTGGAGAAAGAGTTGGGAATGGCTCTGCCGGAGAAGGATCGGCTGGACCTGGCGGGTGAGGTGGGTTCGGATGTGCCGCTGTTTTTGGTGGGCGGGGCGGTGCTGGGGACGGGACGGGGAGAGGTTCTGGAGGCGATGCCGGATCTGCCCGGGACGGTTTGCCTGGTGGTGGTCCCGGGAGTGGGGGTTTCGACGCCGGCGGCGTTTCGGGCCTGGGATAAGAAGAAACAGTTGGTAGTTGGTAGTAGTGAGTTGGTAGCGGGAGCGTCGGCGGGCCTGGCGGTTGGGGTTAGTGGGTTGGGGAGCGGAGTTTCGGTGGAGAGTGGGGTTCCTGGGATTTCCGGTGCCGGGGTGCCCAGTGCGCTGACTGGCGAGGCCGGGCCTGGGGTGGAGGAGGCGGGAGCCGTGGTTGGGGTTGGGTTGACTTCCGATCCGCTTCCCGATACTCTTATGAAGTTGAGTCACGCTTATGCGTCCGCCTTTGGATCTAATGGATCTTCAAGATCCAAGTCCGGGCAGCAAGAGTCTGGCACTTCCGGTATCGTTCCCGGCCAAGATCTTGTGAGACAAGATCAAAACCCTGAGAAACAACAGGGTGGTTCTGGTAGCGGTTCAGATTTCGATCTGAACCAAAGTCAGGTGGTTCTTGAGAATGATCTCGCGGAGAATACCCTTCTCTCGCTTGTCCGCACCGGGGTTGAAAACGACTTTGAAGAGGTCGTCTTTCCTGAATATCCCTCCTTGCGTGAAATCAAGCAATTGTTGATGGGTATCGAAACCGGAGCACCTGCGTTGTATGCAGCGCTCTCGGGGTCAGGTTCTGCACTGTTTGGACTGTATCGGTCTACAGCGGATGCGGAGGCTGCTCAACAACGCGTCCAGACTGCTCGTTTCGAGTTTGGGGTAAAGACATTCCTTACGGAGACCTTGCCCCGGCCGGAGTACTGGGCGAGAATGTTCGCAGGGTAGGCGAAGTTTGCCGCTCCAACCCGAGGGGTAATGATTCTCTTGAGTTGATGGCAGACAACGTTACTGGGCGATCGACTAATGGTAGGTCAAGTGCCTTTGAAGCACTTTGTCTAGGTTCGAATCCTAGTCGCCCAACCAAACTGTCGACGCCGCACGCGATGCAGCAATGGATTAGGGTTTTTCGAGTGGCGCAATGGCCACAGAGATTGAATGATTGAATGGCTTCAAAACTGGGCAGGCCGCGGAAGCATAAAGCAGGATTCGGCCGCAGCGATGGAGCGAAGAGTTTGAAGTTTGGATTTAGAAGTTCGAAACAAGAAGTTCGAAGTTTTAGCAGCCAGGTTTCAAGGATTCAGAAGTTCGAAAGTACCGACAGCTTTATTTTTTTGCAGGGTTCCAGAGTTCGTAACAGGATTTTGAATTTGTAGAGAAGTACGGGACCGCAACGAGGTCCTGGATAAAGCAGGCAGCAGGAACTACCAAGGTCAAACAGCCTGGAGGGTTTCAAACGTGAGTGAACGAAACACGACTGCGGTTCTTTCCCCTAATGCAGAACAAGGCTTGAGCCAGTCCGATGAGATGGAACAAAACTCTCAGGCTGGCATAGCGAGCTTAGGTTCAGCGAGTGTCGCGACGGGCCTACCCGGCGGACAGAAGGTATCAGCAACCTCGGAGCGGAAGCGCTCCGGAAAGCTGAGTGAAGCGAAGCGCTTCAAGATTTTCAGCGGATCGGCCAACCCTGCGTTGGCGGAAGAGATCTGCAGGTTCGTTGGTGTGCCGCTGGGCGAGACCCGGCTGCAGAGATTCTCCGACGGCGAGGTTCATTTTCAGCTGCTGGAGAATGTTCGCGGTGCGGATGTTTTCCTGGTGCAGCCTACGTGTTTTCCGGTGGACCAGCATCTGGTTGAGTTGCTGATCATGATGGACGCGCTGAAGCGCGCCTCAGCCGGAAGGATCACGGTTGTAATTCCGTACTACGGCTATGCGAGACAGGACCGCAAGGACCGGCCGCGTGTAGCGATTACATCGAAACTGGTTGCTGATTTACTGACTACTGCGGGCGCGAACCGCGCGCTGCTGGTCGATCTTCACGCAGCGCAGATTCAGGGCTTCTTCAATATTCCGGTCGACCATCTGTTTGCCAGCCCGGTGCTGGTGGGTCACTTTCGGGATTTGAACCTGCCGAACCTGACGGTGGTTTCACCGGATGCAGGCGGCGTGGAACGAGCGAGATTCTTCGCCAAGAAGCTGGAAGTACCCCTGGCGATCGTTGATAAGCGGCGTACCGATATCAATGTGACCGAGGTGATGAATGTCATCGGAGACGTGAAGGGCCGGACGTGCCTGATCCTCGACGACATCATCGACACGGCGGGAACGCTGGTGAAGACGGCTGAAGCGCTGCTGGAACAGGGCGCCGACAAGGTTTATGCGTGCGCTTCGCATGCGGTGCTTTCGGGCCCCGCAGTGGAGCGGATTGCGAATTCACGACTGGAGCAAGTCGTCGTGACGAATACGATCCCGCTGCAGGAACATGCGGCAAAGGTCGGCAAGATCAAGGTGCTTTCGATTGCGGGTCTATTGGGCCGGGCGATCGAGAGTATCCATATGGAGACCAGCGTCAGTACGCTGTTCAACTAGGGTTTTGAAGCGCAGTAGGGAGTTGGTAGTTGTGAGTGACTGCCGAAACGAAAGACTAACAGCGGCTTGAGGTCGCAAAGGGAGCGGACGAACTCCGTGCCCGAAAGGAAGATGGATCATGGCAAAGACGACATTTGATGCGGTAGTAGCAACCCCTCGTTCGGGCAAGTTCAACAAGAACCATGCACGCCGCGTTCGTGTAGTCGGCAAGATTCCCGCTGTGGTTTATGGCGCCGGGATCGATGCGGTTGCAGTCACCGTGGACCCGAAGGTGATCATCAAGATTCTGCACTCTGAGTCGGGTCACAACACGATTTTTGATCTGAACGTCGAAGGCGCTTCGCTGGTAAAGGCGATGATCGTGGACTGGCAGAACGAGCCCATCAAGGGTCACCTGCTGCACATCGACATGAAGCGGATTGCGATGGACAAGATGATGCGCGTATCCGTGCCGATTCAGTTGGTTGGCGTGCCGGTGGGCGTGAAGACGCAGGGCGGCATCCTGGAGCATGTGTTGCGCGAGGTTGAAGTTGAGTGCCTCCCCAACGACATCCCGAGCCACCTGGATGTGGATGTGAGCGCTCTCGAATTGCATGGCGTGATCCACGTCTCCGATCTGCCGCACTCGGGCAGCATCAAGTTCTTGGGCGAAGAGAATGCAACCGTGGCGCATGTCACCTCCGTGAAGGAAGAGGCTGCTGCTGAAGTAGTTGCTGCGGCTGAGCCTGAAGTTGCGAAGAAGGGCAAGACCGATGCGGCTGCTGCTGCTGCTGCTCCGGCTGCCGACGCGAAAAAGAAGTAAGAACGACAGCAGTGAGTTGGTAGTTGTGAGTTGTAAGCGAGAGGATATAGTGGCGTGAAGCTGATTGTCGGACTCGGAAACCCCGGGATTGAATATCAGTTCACGCCGCATAACGCCGGGTTTCTGGCGGTGGACCGGATCGCAGAAGATTGCGGTGTGGTGCTCTCGAATCGGCGAGGCAGGGCTCTGACGGCGAAGGCGAAGTTGGCGGCACAGGATGTTCTGCTGGTGAAGCCGGAGACGTACATGAATCTGAGCGGGCTTTCAGTGACCGCACTGATTCAGGAGCTTGGGCTTGCTGATGCGTCACAGGACTTGATCGTGCTGCATGACGAGCTGGCTTTTCCGCTGGGCACGCTTCGGATCAACGAGCGTGGTTCGGGCGGCGGCCACAACGGGATCAAGTCGATCCTGGGTGCGCTCGGAACAGAGAATTGGGTTCGCATTCGCATTGGAGTCGGGAAACCGGCCCTGGCGGATGGCAGGGAAGTAAGGGCTGGCGGCAAGGAGTATCTGCTGGCACCGATGCGGAAGCAGGAGCTTTCTGTGCTGGATGAAGTGCTCGACCGGGCGAAGAGTGCTGTCGAGATGGTGCTGACGAAGGGTGTCGGCGCTGCAATGAATGAGTTCAATAGAACAGTTTTGAGTTCGTAGTTGTGAGTAACGGCAAGTGCGAGTGGTTCGCGAGGTCTGCGAGCTGAGTGGTAGAGAGGTAATTCCAGACCGGGCTGACAGACGATACGTCAGTGCGGTGCGAAGCAGAACTTCGCAGAAAGAAGTAAACGAATGAATCGTACCTACGAAATCATGTTCATCGTCCGTCCGGACGTTGAAGAAGCAGACCTGGACAAGCTGATTGAAGGCTTCTCCGCTAACGTCGTAAGCGGCGGTGGTGAAGTGAAGTCGGTTGAGAAGATGGGCCGTCGCCGGCTCGCCTATACCGTTCGCAAGTTCAACGACGGCTTCTACGTTTTGCTGAACGTCGCCATCCCGGGTGCCGGCATCCTCGAGATCGAGCGCCGTCTCCGCGTTACGGAGCAGGTCATCAAGTTCATCACGGTCCGCATGGACGAAGAAGAGAAGCGCCTCGCGAAGGTCAAGGCTCTCCGTGACTCCAAGGTTAAGCGCAGCGCGCAGCCAGTTGCACAGCCCGTGCAGCCGCAGGCTCCCGCTGTAACGCCGGAAGTTCCGGTTGCAGCGGCAGAGACTCCGGTTGAAGCTCCTGCTGCGGCAGTTAGCGCCGAAGCTCCGGCCGAGACTGTCTCCGCAGCCGTTTAGTTCGCGCTAGCACTAAAGATTGCGATGCCGGAGTGAAGCTTCGACATTGCGTAACGCACGATGAATTGCTGCAGCCGGCTTCCGGCGAGTCTTTTGAGACTTGCCGTTCAGAGACACCCAAGCGTGTCTGGAGCAGGTGAAGGCGCAACGTATTCGAAAGGAATTTACGATGGCTGACGAAACGACCAGCACCCCGTCCACGGAGCAGCAAGCTGCTCCTGCAGCACACTCTCCCCGCCCCCCGTACGCGGGCCCTGGCGGAGCCCGTCCTCCGCGTCCGGCTGGCCCTGGTGGCCCTGGCGGCCGCAAGTTCTTCCGCCGCAAGAAGGTCTGCAAGTTCTGCACGGAAAAAATTGATGCGATCTCATATCGCGATGTCCGTCTGCTGCAGGGCTTCGTGGCCGAGCGCGGCAAGATCGTTCCGCGTCGTCTTTCGGGCGTCTGCACACGGCATCAGCGCAGGCTGAGCCTGGCGATCAAGCAGTCGCGCAACATCGCGCTGCTGGCCTTCGCCGCGCGCTTCTAAATTAGGCGGCCTCGGAGACGAGGCTCGCTTTCAAGATAGGTAGAACGGCCCTGTGGGGCGCGATTCGGAATCTGGAGAAACTGCAATGGAAGTCATCCTGAAAGAAGACGTAAACAAGCTTGGACATCGCGGCGATGTCGTGAAGGTCGCCGACGGTTACGGGCGCAACTATCTGCTGCCGGGCAAGCTGGCAATTGAAGCGACTACGGCGAACAAGGCCGTAATCGAGCAGATGAAGAACTCCGCCGTACGCAAGTCGGCGAAGGAAAAGACCGCCGCCGAGGCACTGGCGACACAGATGAACGAGATCGAATTGGTATTCGAGCGCAAGGTCGGCGAGAACGAGCATCTGTTCGGCTCGGTTACCTCGGGCGATATCGCTCAGCAGCTTGAGGAGAAGGGCTTCACGATCGACCGGCGCAAGATCTCGCTGGAAGAGCCGTTGAAGCAGATCGGCGAGTACCATGTGCCGGTGAAGCTGCATCGCGAAGTGACCAGCCACGTCAAGGTGACGGTCAAGGGCGATGTAGAAGTTGCCGCTCCTGCTGCCTAGTTCTCTGCTGTAGATTTTGTTGGATCAGGAACGCTCCGCTCTACCCGATGACTCGGGTGGAGTGGAGCGTTTTTGTTTTGCAGGCTAGATCATATTGCCTGTGGGTGTAGATACCGAAGTTGCATCTTCGCCGGTGTGGTTGAATTCGGAAGGATATTTGGAAGGGCACGGCTTCACAGGTTGCGGAAAAAGTCGACTTTTTAGATTCGTTGAAAACGGAGCAAAAGAGTTGAAGCTCTAGGAGGCTCACAGAGCGATTTGCGTTTGTTTTTTGATACTTCAGCCTCATTCAAAATGTCGTACTTTTGATCCAAGTTTTACGAAAAGGACTTTTTCCGCAGCCTGTGAAGGTGTGCCCTTCCACGGGCTATATATAGATACGGCCTAGTGGATGCGGAGGAGTTGACGCTGGTACAGCGTGTTGCGAGGGAACTCCTGGGCAAGTCCGGAGAGCAGGCTTTTGGCCCGTTCCTTGTTACCATCGCGGAGTTCGGCAACCGCAAGCATCAGGCGGGCGAAGGGTGCCAGGTAGTGGCCGTGCTCCGCGGTGATGCTGACTTCACGGATACCTTTGGCTTTATCGGTCGATGCGCCGGTCATGCGGGCGAAGAAGCGAATTGGGGCAGGCTTCAGGCTGAGCATGTAGTTCTCGATACCGCCGGCGAGGTGCGCGTCATAGAGCTGCGGGTCGGCCTGGAGGGTGCGGGCACCTAAGGCCGTGCCGATCTTGCTGAATTTGAGGGCGGCGAAATCACTTTTGTCGATGAAGGCAGCGTAGTCGGAGCGGAGCCCGGCGACCATCGTCTTGGCGAAGAGGGCCTGTGCATCGTTGGGGGTGCTCTTGAGGATGGCGTCGGCGAGGCGATCGGCCTGTTGGGTCCGGTCGTTGAAGGTGGTGCGGAGCTGCGGATTAGGGGCTGGTCGGGCGCGGTTGTCGAGGCGGTCATCGTCGGCGAAGAGCTCAATGTCCAGGATGCCGAGACGATCGAACTCTGTAAACAGGAAGGCTGCAGCATCGGAGACGGGTCCGAGAGGATCCTCCGGGTGGGCCGTCATGAAGGTGCGGAAGTCGCCATGTGCAGCGTTGAAGTCGAGGTTGTACATGTTGCGGTAGCCGCGATCCAGTTCGGGGCTGGCGGCCTGAGCGGTAGAAGCGATTCCTGTGACTGCGATAAGAAGAGTTACGGCGGAGAAAATTGTTTTCCAGCGGAAGATTTTGGAGGGGTGCAGCATTGAGAGGGCCTCTTCTGCGCGGATCGTCGCCGCTGTCTGTTGGACGGCTTTCAGAGGCTTCGTACTGCCTGGGTATTTTAGATTGGAAGCGACGATTGGAGTGGAAGGCCCTCAGTCCATCAGCTTGCGGGTGAGGTAGGTGTATTGGGTGGCGAAGGTGTTTGCGCTTTGCTTTAGATCGGCACCCGAACCGTGGCCGCCTTCGGTGATCTCCTGATAGTAGTAGGGCTTGTTTAGTTCTTTCAAGAGTGCAGCGAACTTGCGAGCGTGGACCGGGCCTACGCGATCGTCCTTGGTGGTGGTGAAGATCAGTGGCTCGGGGTAGTTCGTGTCTGCGTGGAGGTTGTTGTAGGGCGAGATGGAGGCGAGGAATTTACGCTCGTCGGGGTTGGCGATGGAGCCGTACTCGCCAACCCAGGAGGCACCGGCGGCGATGTGCTCGAAGCCGAGCATGTCGAGCAGCGGAACTTGGATGACGATGGCATTATAGAGCTCCGGGTGCTGGGTCATCTGGACGCCCATGAGCAGCCCGCCATTGGAGCCGCCAACGATGCCGAGGCGGCGGGGCGAGGTGATCTTGCGGGTGATGAGGTCTTCGGAGACGGCGGTGAAGTCGTCGTAGATGCGCTGGCGATTCGTCTTGAGGCCGGCCTCGTGCCAGGCGGGTCCGAATTCGCCGCCACCGCGGATGTTGGCGAGGACGTAGACGCCGCCGCGCTCCAGCCAGAGCTTGCCGACGGTGCCGGAGTACGCAGGCGTCCGCGAGACCTGAAAGCCGCCATAGGCACTAATCAGGGTCGGGTTCGAGCCGTCATACTTGAGGTCTTTGCGGCGGACGACGAAGTACGGGACTTTGGTGCCGTCCTTTGAGGTGGCGAAGAGTTGCTCGACGAGGTCCCGGGAGGCGTCGAACTGGGGCGGGGTAGCTTTCGCTTCCTTCAGGGATTCAGTGGCGGCATCGCCGAGGAGCAGCGACGACGGGGTAAGGAAACTGGTGACGCTCAGGAAGAACTGGTCGGTCGAGGGATCGGTGGAGGCGATTTCAATGGTCTGGTTATCGGGAACGGTCAGCTTGTGGCGCTGCCATGTGCCGTTCGCGGCTCGCGCGTAGGTGGAGGCGCGGCCCTGCACGGTATCCAGCGTAGTCACGATGAGGTGGTTCCGGGTGACGCCCACTTCCTGGGCGAACTCAGTGGTGGTTGGGGTGAAGATGATGGTCGGCTTGAGGTGGGCGGGGTCTTTTTGAACGGCTTCCAGGGAGAGGGACACGACAGTACCCTGCACGAAAGTTTCGGAGTGGCCCTCCGGCTTCCAGGACTCGTTCAGAGTGATGATGATTTGCCCATGGAGGAGGCCGTTGATGTCGGCTTTGCCGGGCAGAGCGAGACGGGCTGTTCCATTTGCGGTCAGCAGATAGATTTCGCTGTGAAAGAAGTCGATGCCACGGCGGATGAGTATGGCGGAGTGGCCCTGCGCGTCGTGGAGGGCGAAGGCCCCGACCTGAACGTCGGTCTCGGTGCCACGATAGATTTCTTTCGCGGATTGGAGGGTCTGGCCTCGCTTGAAGCTCTTGATGACGAAGGGGTAGCCGGATTTTGTCATAGTGCCCGGTCCCCAGTCGCGGCCTATAAGCAGCGTGTCCTTATCCAGCCAGGTGACGTCCTGTTTCGATTTAGGAAGGTTGAAACCGTTGGCAACGAAGGTGCCGGTCTGCAGGTCGAACTCGCGTTGAGTGTCGGCGTCTTCGCCGCCGGCGGAGAGGGCGACGAGGCAGAGCTTATCGCCTGGAAAGAGGCAATTCAGGCCGTGCTGGACCCAGCTTTGTTTGTCGGCCTTGGCGAGCGCGTCGTAGTCGATGACAGTGTGCCAGTCTGGGTTGGGCTTCAGGTAGTCGGCGAGCGAAGTCCGGCGGAGAATGCCGCGGACGTGCTGGGCGTCTTGCCAGGTGTTGTAGATGTAGCCGGGGGAGAGCTGCGGTATTGCCAGGCGGTCGGGTGATTCGAGCACTTTGAGCGCGTCCGCAGCGAGCGGGGCAAAACGCGGGTCGGCTTCCAAGATCTTGGCGGAACGCTCGTTTTCGGCCTTCACCCAGGCCATCGGTTTCTCGCCGTAGACGTCTTCGAGCCACTGGTACTTGTCCGCCGGGATCGGGGTTTGCGTCGAGGTGGTTGTGGTGGCTGGTGTCTGGGATTGTATTTGGGAGATGGCTTCGATGGGCTGCATGATGACTCCTGTGGTGCCGAGAATTGCGAGTGCCGCGAGCGCACCACGTAGAGGACGGGGATTCAAGGGCGACTCCTTCAGGTTCGAGAACTGAATTGGCTCGGCGGTCCAGATTTTAGGGTTGGGACTATTCGTACTTGAGGGTTTCGACGGGATCGAGTTGGGCGGCACGATTGGCAGGGATCGTTCCGAAGATGACCCCAACCAGAACGGAGGTGCCCATCGCAATGACTGCTGACCACCACGAGACTGGAATCTTGAACGGTGTGAGGAAGCCTACGGAGAGCGGTAGCGCCATGCCCAGAACAGTGCCAACGAGGCCCCCGCTGAGGGAGAGGAAGACGGCTTCGGTCAGGAACTGGAGACGAATCTCCCGTGTCGTAGCTCCAAGCGCTTTGCGAATACCGATCTCGCGGGTGCGGGCCTGGATATTGGCCAGCATTGAGTTCATAATGCCGACGCCGGAGACGATCAGCGTGACGAAGGCGGCAAGGGTAAGGACAATGGTCAGCATGTCCGCGATCTGGGCCATGACGCTGAGGATGCTGGTCATGATGAAGGGGGTATAGACCGACGCTGGTCTGTGGCGGCTCTTGATGACCGCAAGAATCTGTTTGGAGGCCGGTACGACATCACCCGACTTCTTCATGGAGAAGAAGATTTCCTTTACGGTATCGGTGCCGGTGAAATAGCGGGCGACGGGGTAGGGAATGAGGATGGTCTGATCGCCGACTTCGGACTGACCGAAGGTATCGATGCGCATCTTGAAGACGCCGATGATGGTGAAGGGAATGCCGCTGACGCTGATGGTGTGGTCGATGGCGGCGGAGGAACTGCCGTACAGAGCGCGGGCGAAAGGCTCGACTACTACGGCAACCTTGGTGTGGGCGAGGGAGTCCTTCTCATCGAAGAAGCGTCCAGCGACGACTGCTAAATTGCGGATATCTTTGTACTCCGGTGAGACACCGAGGAGCATGGTGTCCTTGGTGATGCCGCCGCCGATACTGATGCTGTCGTGGGTCTCCAGCATGGGGGAGGAGTACGATATGCCCGGAACCTGCTCGAGGACGGCGCTCATATCTTCGCGAGTCATGAAGTCGGGGGTACTGGTGTTATCCGGCCCGATGATATTGCCGCCGTTGTACTGCATCTCGACCATGTTGGGACCGATGCTGGAGAGCAGATTGAGAGCATACTGCTTGCCGGTGAGCCCCAGGGTGACGACCAGAATGATGGAGGCGGATCCGATAATCATGCCCAGCATGGTGAGCAGAAAGCGGACCTTGCTGGCACGAAAGCTGTCGATGGCCAGGCGTACGACTTCGCTGTAGACCATGGTCGACCGGGCGCTCGCAAGCGTGCGGTCGAAGGAGGACATCTTTTTCTGTTCGATAACTGCCATACCTATACAGATTAGACGCGTTGGAGGGTACTGCGATGCGGTATTTGCTGGATGACCCGGTCGCATGGACGGTACCGACAGCCGGCATTCACAAATTTGTATATTTCAAGCAGTGAACGAGCACCGCATGACCTGCTGGATCTTTACCAGAAATGAGGTAGACGATCCTTTTGCACTCGAGGCAGGCGCGTAATAAACTTCAGGGAGGAAGAGTGGCCGAGTGGTTGATGGCTCCAGTCTTGAAAACTGGCGTACCTGAAAAGGTATCGGGGGTTCGAATCCCTCCTCTTCCGCCATTTCCCTCCTCTCCGTCTTTTCCTGATTCGCCTGAAATCCACTTCTGATGTCTGTGCCAACGACCAAAAGAAAGACAGCGTCCACGGCGATCCTCTGTCTTCGTAAGGCCTTTGCAATAAATACATTGCAATGAATTCAAATTTGAGAATAAAATCCTCGCCGAATTCAAAAGCGCCGATTGGAAGTGGTCAAGAGTGTGAATGAATCTAAGCGAAAGCCTGCCTCTAACGCCGCCCGGCGATTCTCTATTTCCAGACGAAACATCCGGATGCCAATAGTTCGCTCTCTGAAACGGTAACTACCTCCACGTTCGGTGCACGCACGTCAACGCCAACTACAGCCTGCGACCGGTGCAGTTTGGCCTTCGCTTCGAATTTAGCGACCTATTCTTTGAAGCCTGTAAACGCCACGCATCGTCTACCGTGCACCAGGAAACAAAGCGGACTGTTCTTCCGGTTCGTCCCGTTGGTCGCATAGGATAGTCAGTTGAAAGTCTCCGGAGGCAACGACGTGAAGCGCGGAATTCTGTCTGCTCTATTTTTAGTATCAGCGCTTGGGTATGCCGCGCAGTTACTCGTAGTCGCCCAGGCACAGAACCCCGCTGCAGGGCGGGGTCAAGCCAGGCCCCAGGCATATCCCGACCGTCCGAAGGCTCCCCAGGATGTGCTGGACCGTGGCAAAGCGACGTATGGAGTCAGTTGTGCGTTTTGTCATGGCTCGGACGCAGCGGGAGGAGAGGTTGGACCAAATCTACTGCGATCCAGCGTCGTTCTGCAGGATGAGTCCGGCGAATTAATCGCGCCCATCGTGCATGGCTCGCGCGTCGATAAAGGAATGCCGCGGGTTGAACTGACGGATGCACAGGTCTCGGATATCGCCTCGTGGTTGCATAGTCTCAAGGTGGCAAGCCGGACGGACCCGAACGAGAACAACATCGACATCGTGCGGGGAAATGCGAAGGCGGGCGAGGCATACTTCCAGAAGACCTGCGCTTCGTGCCATTCGGTTACTGGGGACCTTAAAGGATTCGCGGCGAAGATGCCGGATCCGAAGACCCTTCAGCAGACATGGCTCCTGCCGGGCGGGGGTGGCGGTCGCGGCGGTGCCGCTCCGACCCACTTGCCGGGACTGCATGTGCCTCCAGCGACGGTCACGGTTACGTTGCCGACCGGCGAAAAGTTTGACGGCGTGATGACACGCATCGACGACTTTTTCGTGGGCCTGACGCAGGCTGATGGCACGACTCGCGGATTCAGCCGTATGGGCGACTCCCCCAGGGTTGATATTCATGATCCGCTCAAGCCTCATCGCGACCTCCTGGGCAAATACAAAGACAAAGACATCCACGACCTGACGGCATATCTGGTGACCTTGAAATGACACGAGCCTTGAAGTTTTTCCTTGGAGCTACTTTTTGTGTGGCGAGCAGTTTTGCATCGGGCCAGAGTCTGGATCCAGCCCAACTTCTGAAGCCGGATACCGGCTCCTGGCCGACGTATTCGGGCGACTACTCGGGGCGCCGTTACAGCACTCTGAACCAGATCAACCAATCGAATGTGAAGAACCTTTCCCTGGCGTTTGTGTCGCGTCTGCAGACTGGCCCCCAGGGCGGTCCGGGCGCACCCCCGACGATCGTTGGAGGCGAGGGCAAAGCCGAATTCAATACGCCTGCGAGCGTCAAAGGCGCAATCCTGCAGATCGATGGCGTTCTCTACGTCTCCACACCGGACAATGCCTGGGCCCTCGATGCCCATGACGGCCACGAGATCTGGCACTACTACTGGCGCACCAAGGGTGGCACCCACATTGGCAATCGCGGTATGGCGATGTGGAAGAACTGGGTCTACATGGAGACGCCGGATAACTATCTGATCTGTCTGGACGCGAAGACGGGCAAGGAGAAGTGGCACAAAGAGATTGCCAGCTTCGCAGAGCAGTACTTCTCCACGATGGCTCCGATCGTCGTTGGCAACCACCTGTTAGTCGGCACCGGGGACGACCTCGACGAGCCGGGACTACTGCAGTCCTACGACCCGGAGACAGGCGACGTGCAGTGGAAGTTCTACACCGTGCCGATGAAGGCGGGCGATCCCGGGCTTGATACCTGGTTGAATGTGGACGCCGCCTCGCATGGCGGCGGCAATGTCTGGGTGCCGGGTTCGTACGATCCTGAGACGCATCTTTATATCTTTGGTACCGGGAACCCGAGTGCCGCTTATACATCGCAGAAGCGTGGTCCGGGGGCAAACCTCTATACCTGCTCCATCGTCGCGGTCAATGTAGAGACAGGGAAGATGGTCTGGTACTACCAGAATTCCCCACACGATACGCATGACTATGACTCGGCGCAAACACCGATTCTGATCAACGGAACCTTCAATGGAAAGCCGCGCAAGTTGGTGATCAACGGAGCCCGGAACGGCTACTTTTTCACTCTGGATGCCTTGACCGGAGAGCATCTGGTAACAGGCAAGATGTCCAACACGGTGAACTGGGCGGCCGACACCTACGATAAGAACGGTGCGCCGGTAAGAATTCCTGAGAAGGATTTCGACCTAGCAGGTGCATTGGTTTCGCCGGGCAACCAGGGCATCACCAACTGGATGCCTCCTGCTTATAGTCCGGATACCGGTTTTATGTATGTTCCGACGACGGACAGCTACGCGATGTACTACCTGACGACCACCGATCCACGCGGCTCGATGGGGCTGGGGGGCAAAGATGAGCAGAGCCTGGGCAGCATGGGCAGTTTCATTACGGCCATCGACTATAAGACAGGTAAGGTTGCGTGGCAGCACCGCTTTGCGGGAATCGCAAACTACGGTGTACAACCCGGACTGCTGACCACTGCAGGCAAGCTGCTCTTTGCGGGAGACCCGGGTGGCAACTTCGTCGCGTACGATGTCGCGACGGGCAATCCGCTGTGGCATGCAAAAATCGGCGTTACCAATGCACCCGAGACGTACACGCTGGATGGCCATCAGTATGTGTTGGTCGGAGCGGGAGATTCGTTGTTCGCCTTCCGACTTAATTAGCACGCGCTTCATTCCAACAATTTTTCTGCAGATATATCGGGAGCACGGATGACTTACTCAAGGCGACACTTTGGCAAGTTGGCCGCAATATCTCTTCCTGTTGCAACCGCCATTCTCTCGAATCCACGTCTTCTATTTGCGGAGCCGAAACCGAACTCACGATTCGGCGGCGTTCTGGTGGGAGTTATTACTCCGTACAGCTATCACGGCATGCCGAACGACGCTGAGTCGCTGCTGAAGTTCATGATCAAGGACAACATCAGTGGGACGGAGATGCAGTCTCCGCCTGTGGAAGAGTACGCGGGCGCTCCGAAGGCACCCCCATTCGGAGGAATGCGTCCGACGCGCCCGGTCCTCGGCATTGGGGTAGGCGAGGCACGACCTAAGCCTACTCCCGAGCAGATCGCAGCTCAAAAAGCACGTGCCGAGGAGATGTCGAAGTGGCGACTTGCGGCACCGATGACCAGGTTCGTTGCGCTTCGCAAGATGTACAACGATGCTGGCGTCGATATCTATGGCTTCAAGTTACAGCTCACACTTGATATGGCGGACGCGGAGTATGACTACGCCTTCAATGTCGCCAAGGCGCTGGGCGCAAATCAATTGACGATGGAGCTGCCCGAAGACAGTAATGTGACCAGGCGAGTCGGCGGGTTCGCGGCCAAACATAAGGTGATGGTCGGCTATCACGCGCACCTGCAGGCGCTCCCGACAACGTGGGATGAGGCGTTGGCACAATCCGCGTACAACGGCATCAATCTGGATATCGGTCACTACACGGCCGCAGGCAATCATGATGTGCTGGACTTTATCCAGAAGAACCACACTCGCATCACGAGCATGCATTTGAAGGATCGCAAGTTCAAAGAGAACGGTGGGGCAAACATGCCGTGGGGCCAGGGAGACACTCCCATCAAAGAAGCCCTCCAATTGATGAAGAAACAGGGATACAAATTTCCAGCGACGATCGAGCTGGAATACGCTCCACCTGAAGGTTCTGACAGTGAGAAGGAGATTGTAAAGTGCCTGGCTTATGCGAAGTCGGCACTGGTATAGCCGCGCTAAAGAATTTCACTGCGGAAAATTGAGAGAGGTAAGAGTGTGAAGAGAAGTGGAATGAGATCCTGGTGTTACCCGAAGCGAACTGGTAATACCCATCTACCTGCTGGTCTCCAGGAAAGCTGAGTGATGCCTTCCGTAACGTCATCAGCGACGTCTATGATTGTGTTCGCACCGCGATTGGGTTCGCCCGGCGTAAGCCAGCGCCGCTCAGTACCTTTTCGACGCGCAAGGTACCTGTTGCATTATTGAGGCAGTGCTGAAGGCGGCGGTGTCTGGCAAGAGGTGGACTGCTCCAGTGAGCAGTGAAGTCCAGTGAGTAGTGAAGCGATCTGGAGCAGCAGGAAGTTTGGTACGGCAAATAGCACCAGCGCACTTTGGGGAAGAGGGTATTGATGAAGCTGCAGATGAGAGCGCGACTCAGCGGGATGATGTTTCTGGAATATTTCATCTGGGGAGCATGGTATGTGACGCTTGGCACCTGGCTCGCCGGCCCGTTGCACTTTACGGGTCAGCAGATTGGCCTTGCGGCTGGGGCTACGTCGGTGGGAGCGATCCTGGCTCCGTTCTTCGTTGGGCTGGTCGTAGACCGTTTCTTTGCAACGCAGAAGGTTCTCGCTCTCCTGCACGTTCTCGGAGCGGCATTGCTGTTCGTTGCCTCCTCGCAGAGCTCCTTCACGGTCTTCTACTCGCTGATTCTGCTCTATTGCTTCTGCTTCATGCCGACACTGGCGCTGACGAACTCGCTCGCCTTCCGCCAGATGCAGGATCCGAAAGAGGAGTTTGGTGCGATCCGTGTCCTTGGATCGGGTGGCTGGATCGTAGCGGGATTGCTAATCGGGAAGCTGGGCCTCGAGGCGACTGCAATGCCGATGCGGCTGGCTGCGCTCTCCTCGCTGGTAATGGGTTTGTACTGCCTTACGCTGCCATCGACGCCGCCGCTTGGAAGTCGCACAGAACGAGTATCAGTCAGTAGCATCTTTCCTCACGAGGCGGTCGCTCTGTTGAAAGAACGGTCGATGTTGATCTTTGTCATCGCCTCCTTCTTTATCTGCATTCCTCTGCAGTTCTATTACGCCTTCACAAATCTCTTTTTGAACCAGGTTGGAGTTCAGAACGCTGCCGGCAAGATGACCGGCGGCCAGATGTCGGAACTGTTCTGCATGGTACTGATTCCCTGGTTCTTCCGTCGCCTGGGCGTGAAATATATGCTGGTCGCCGGAATGGGAGCCTGGGTGGTCCGCTATCTCTTCTTCGCCTACGGCAACCCGACGGACGGCATGTGGATGCTGTGGGGAGGTATCCTGCTGCATGGAATCTGCTACGACTTCTTCTTCGTGACCGGTCAGATTTATATCGATCAGAAGGCCGATGCCGGATCACGCGCGGCTGCACAGGGATTGATCACCTTCATCACCTATGGTTTGGGAATGTTTGTCGGTTCGTGGCTTTCAGGGTTTGTCGTGGATCATTACACCCTTCAAGAAGCGCAGGGTGCTGTGACGTACCAGTGGAAGTCGATCTGGCTGTTCTCAGCCATCGTGTCCGCGCTGGTGATGCTCTTCTTCCTGTTCACCTTCTCTGAGAAGCAGAAGCGGGCGACGCTGTCTTCCGCAGACGAGGTCGAGCTCAACAGCGCTCTCCCGCAGTAGTTTTCAAGTCAAAGGTACGTCAACTCAATCTTTCTGAACTACAACCAGGCCGTGCGATTTTAGCGAAGGAGAATCACATGCAAGTTCACACCCGTAGAGAATTCCTGGTCGCCTCCCGAAATATCGGGCTGGCTGCCGCAGCCACTGCCGTGCTTCCGCGGATCGCATGGGGTGAGGCCATGGGCCTTCCTCCCGGCATCCAGCTCTATACCGTTCGCGAAGACCTTCCGAAGGATACGCCCGGTACTCTCAAGCAGCTCCACGACATTGGCTTCCGAGAGGTGGAGACGGCTGGCTTCGGCAAGTACAGTGTGAAGGAATTTCGTGCGCTGATCGATGATGCAGGACTCAAGGTTCCCAGTGCCCATCTCAATCTGAATGCCCCCGACCTGGGTCCCGTGTTCGACGACGCGCATACGCTCGGCGCGCACTTTGCAACCAGCTCAAGCCTGGCAACAGGCAACATGCCGCGTCGCCCCGCCGGTACTCCGGGACCACGGCCTGCGATGGCTCCGCTTGGCCTCGAGGGCTTTACCAAGTTGGCCGCGCAGATGAACGATATCGGCGCGAAGGCGAAGGCTGCAGGACTTCAGTATGCCTACCATAACCACAACTACGAGTTCGAAAAGATGCCGGACGGAAGCTTTGGTTATGACGTACTCGTCAAAAACACAGATAAAGAACTGGTCAAGTTCGAGATTGACTGTGGCTGGATGTGCGCCGGCGGAGCCGATCCCATCCAGTACTTCCAGAAGTATCCCGGCCGCTTCAAGATGATTCACGTAAAGGAATTCCAGCCGTTGGCCCATCCAGTTACCAGTCTGGGCGGACCAGAGCGCCCGAAAGGCACGGACCTTGGAGGTGGCTTCATCGATTACAAGCCGATCTTCGCAGCCGGTAAGAAGGCAGGAATCGAGCATGCTTTCTCGGAGCAGGAAGACCCCTTCCCCGTGTCGCAGATGGCGTCGGCGAAGGTTGCGTACGCCTTTCTAAAGGCATCTTCGTAGAGACCCGTAGTCATTTTTGTAACTCGGTTCGAGCAAATCCCTGCACGTCGCGCTTTCTGAAAGCCGCGATATGCAGGGATTTTTGCGTCTTGGATAAGAAATAAAGCAGCGATCCCTGGGCCGGCACCGGTCGATAAGGATCTCAGGTTTCAAGAGAGCAGCACTCCCGCGAACAGCCATCTCACGGGGCACTGGCATAGCAACGGGTCAGCGAGCGACTGGATATCTCTTGTCGATTCGAGGGTTTGTTGGCTGAGGTTCGAGGTTAAATTCCATCCTTCTAGTGTCTGTTTGGTTGACCAAAGCCGAAAGACCGCAACCCTAAGGTCAACCACATTACTAAATAGTGATTGACGGAGAAGGAGTTGTAGGAGCAGACTTCTCCCCGCATTCAAAACACTGAGGCAACCGAACCGCGAGACCATAGCACCCTAGCGATGCCGCCGGGCCGGACTTCTTTCGATTTGCTCTCCATGAGCAACGCTCATGCGGGTGCGAATCGAAAGGTACGGGCCAAGCTGACTGTCCGAACGATGCGGCACTACGAAAACTACAGGAGAACGACCCATGACAGCAGTCAGCACAGAACGAGCGATACGACTCACACGCAAATTCAGAAACGCAGCACTTTATGTAGCACTTTCAATCCCCGGTATCTTGGTCCTTTCTCTAGCAACGTCTGCCTTCGCGCAGGATACGACCGCCACCGTAGTCGGCGTTGTAACCGATACCACAGGCGCAATTGTAGTGGGGGCGAAGGTCACTATCCTCAACGCCGCTACCAACACCACCCGCACGACTGTCACCGACAACTCCGGCCAATATTCGGTCCCGTCGCTTCCGCCAGGCACTTATACGGTCAGCATTGAAATGAGCGGTTTCAAAGGCCAGCGCACCACCGGGGTTGTCCTCGAAGCGGGACAGGTACAGCGACTCGAGTTCAATGTAACTCCCGGACAGGTCAGTGAAACAGTCACCGTCGAAACCTCGCAGGGCGGCGCGCAGCTTCAGACGGAGAACGGTGTCGTCGGAGAGGTGATCGATGCCAAGAAGATCGTCGACCTTCCTCTAAACGGGCGTAACTTTGTGCAGCTTGCGCAGCTTATCCCGGGCGTCAATCCCGGTACGGCGGGTTCGATCACAGTGCGCCGCGCGCGCGGCTCGGTGGGAACTTCGGACGCTTCCGGCGGGTCGACTGCGATCCAGGTGAATGGACAGCGGGATACGCAGAACCGGTACTCGATCGACGGTATCGAGGCGATGGATTACGACGCCATGACGTTCAGCTTCTCTCCATCGATCGACGCGATCTCGCAGTTTCGCGTCGACACCAGTTCCAGCGGTGCGGATGCCGGGGCAGCGGCCGGTGCAAACGTGAATCAGATCATCAAGTCCGGAACCAATGCCTTCCACGGAACGCTGTGGGAGTTCAACCGGAACAACGCCTTCACCCAGACTTACGACGCACTTGCGGGGAAAGATGCGAAGTCGCCTCGGCTCAATCGCAACCAATTTGGTGCGAACATTGGCGGCCCTGTCTGGATTCCTCATATCTATAACGGTCGCGACAAGACGTTCTTCTTCTTCAACTGGGAGTCCGGATATGGGCTGAGCGGTGCCAATCCGCAGTTTGCCTTTGTTCCTACTGCTGCCATCCGTACCGGCAATGTTGCCGGCCTCAATGTCAAGGATCCGCTGACAGGTCTGGCATTTCCCAATGACCAGATCCCCCAGGCCCGTCTCAGCAAACCGGCACAGATCCTGTTGAGCTATACGCCTGCCCCTAACTCAGTTGCGTCCAGCTTCAACTACACCACCACGCCGATCAACACTCTTAGCTTTCAATACGATTACATCGTGCGGCTAGATCATACGATCGGTCATCACGACACAATCAGTGGCCACTACATTGCCGATCAAACGTACCTGAACGGTGGCGCCTTCTGGGGCAACGATCAGGACAACAATGACGCCCACACCCATAACTACTCGGTCTCGGAGACGCACGTATTTTCGCCCTCACTAGTGAACGAGTTCCGCTATGGGCATCAGAAGTTCGAGGAGTTCGAGAAGTTCGGAACCACGGGCAATGCGAACTTTGACGTTGCGAATAAGATGGGCATCCCCTTTGCATCGTCCGACCCAAAGTTTTTTGGACCGCCGAACGTGACGATCTCCGGACCTGACGGTGTGTTCCGCACCTTCAACCTGCAGCGTACGATTGGACCGCGCGATCGGAATAACACGATCAACCAGTTTGTTGACCAGGTGTCGTATCAGCGTGGAAAGCACTTCATGAAATTTGCGGTCGACATCGGTCTTCGTACCGACTTCTTCAGCCAGGCCCGCGATCCACGTGGCGCGTTTACTTTTGATGGACGCTACTCCGGTTCCGCGCAGGCAGACTTTATGCTGGGCTATGTTGCCGGGGACAGCATCAACCCGGCCGTAACGCGTACCCAGATCTCAAGTCCGATTCAGGGCTATTCGTTTCAGGACAACTGGAACATTACGCGCAACCTGACCCTCAACCTTGGTATTCGCTACGACCATTTCGCAACCTGGAAGCAGGATGATGACAAGTTCGCGGATATCTTCATCGCAGCGAACGGGATCAACCCTGGCTCCATCATGACGCCGGCCACATCGCCCTACGGACGCGGTCTGATTCAGACTCCGACGAAGGACATCGCTCCGCGCGTCGGATTTGCGTGGCAGCCGCTGGGAATGAACAAAATGGTGGTGCGCGGCGGTTACGGGCTCTACTACACGCCTGAGATCTCCAACGCACCGTTCTCGATGGCGGAGGGCGCACAGGCGCAGAGCGGAGCGTCTCTAACCGGAAGTCTGAAGGGCCAACTGCCGAACATCAACTTCGATAATCCGTTTCCAGGAGTTGCAACCGGTGGACCTCTTACCTATCCTTTCGCCAACGCGCTGGACCAGAACATGCAGGACCAGCAGACCATGCAGTACAACTTGATCATCCAAACGCAGCTTCCCGCCAAGGTCTCGGCTGAGATCGGCTATGTTGGAGCGAAGGGCACTCACAACTTCATCTCTTATACAGACATCAACATTCCAACCCCTGTGGACCCTGCTACGCCGGGTCTGGCATCCATCGTCAACCGCAGGCCCAACCAAACGTTTCGTCGCGCCGTCTCGGGAGATTTTTCACGTGGCACCTCGCAGTACAACGCACTTCAGACCAAGCTGGAACGCCGGGTTGGCACGGGCCTTACCTTCCTCGTCGCCTATACGTGGTCGAAGTCTATCTCTGGTCCGGGAGATGTCGGTGGCATTGTGGGTGGCGGATTCTTCGGCGCCCAGGGCATCAACATCTATAACCCGAAGTTGGATCGCTCTATCTCGGTCTTCAACATTCCGCATCGTTTCGTAGGGACGGTTCTGTATGATCTTCCGTTCTTCAAGAATACGAACGGCTTCAAGAAGCTGCTGCTGGATGGCTTCCAGGTCTCGACCATCGTTACGGCTCAGTCTGGTCTTGCCGCAGCTGCGACGAACACGGTGGACACCACGGGAACAGGCGTCAACTCACGTCCTGACCTGGTTCCGGGACAGACGGCGAATCTGGCTGGGAGCCATACCTACCAGCGCTGGTTCAACACGGCGGCATTTGCCCAGGCTTCTCCGGGACAGTTCGGTACGTCGCCTCGAACCAATGCAGTGCAGCTACCGGGTCTGGTCAATGACGACTTCTCTGTGACCAAAGGGCTCAAATTTGGAGAGGGGCGCAATCTGCAGATCCGCGCTGACTTCTTCAACACTTTCAAGCACTACAACCCAGACCCCCAGACGGTCGGACTGGCCCTCAACTCCAAGAGCACCTTCGGCGTAGTAGCCGGTGGAACTTCAGGAGGATTCGCTACCCGAGTCATTCAGCTTGCAGCGAAGTTTTACTTCTAACTGAAAGCGATGGATAGAGTCCCGATCTCCGAACGACGGAGGTCGGGATTTTTTTTGCCGCGCTGCGATCCGATCATGAACGGGTCCAGCGAGGCCGTGAACTCTGCTAATATCCGTTGGAATAGATGCACGAAGTCCTCACCGTCGTACGGGCCCCTTCATCAGTAATTTGAAACGGAGGCAATCGAATGGCGAAGAACATCGTGATCTGCTGCGATGGAACGGCAAATCAGTTCTCCAAAGACCGTACAAATGTAGTGAAGCTCTTCTACATGCTGGAGCAGGAGACGAGCCAGCAGATCGCCTACTATCATCCCGGCGTCGGAACCATGGAACCCGTTGGTGCTTTGACGACAGTGGCCCGGAAGCTGACGCGTGTGCTTGGCCTGGCATTTGGCTATGGAATAGCGAGCGACATTCAGAACGCCTACACCTATCTGATGAATCATTACCAGGAAGGCGATAAGGTCTATCTTTTCGGTTTCAGTCGAGGGTCTTATACGGCCCGAGCAATTTGTTCGATGCTCAGCCTCTACGGACTTCTCTCTCCCGGCAATGATTCCATGGTTACCTATGCGGTCCGGATGATGTTTGCCATTCAGAGGGCAGAGAAGACTAAACCCACCAAAGACACACACGATGCCGTTGCGGAGTATTTCCAACTCGCAGCTGACTTCAAGGCCGCGATGGGTCGCGGTGAGTGCAAACCGCATTTCGTCGGAGTGTGGGACACGGTAAGCTCCGTGGGATGGTTTACAGATTCCCTCAAGCTCCCCTTCACGGCGGACAATCCAGACATCGCGATCGGACGCCACGCCATTTCAATCGATGAGCGGCGTGCCTTCTTCCGCACCAATCGCTGGATACCTTCCCCGGCGCAGTCCGTGCATGGTCCGAGGGACCTCCAGCAGGTTTGGTTCGCGGGCGTACATTGCGACGTCGGAGGCGGATACCCGGAGGCGACGAGTGGCCTTTCGAAGATCGCGCTGGAATGGATGGTCGAAGAGGCGAAAGCTGCCGGACTGCTGGTCAATCTCGAAAGGCAGAATGAAGTGCTCGGGATACGTCCAGGAGGCAGGTACGTGCAGCCTGATCCCGACGGATTGATGCACGAAGAGCTTAAAGGCGCGTGGAAGATAGCTGAGTGGATTCGCAGGCCACGCTACGACTCCACGACTGGAAAGACCACGAAGCAGGCAAACCACGGCAAGCGACGCATCATTCCAGCCAATGCCTGCGTGCATGATTCGGTATTTCTGCGCGAAGGCGGAGCTTATGCTGAACGCATCAAGCTGCCGGCTGGAGTTCAGCGAGTGTATACCCGCTCTCACTCAAGTCCAATCGCTGGGGCTTGAGTGTGAGGGTGCAGTGACTCAGCGTAGAACTCTCCCGCAGCGGCCTCGATCTGTCGAATGATGCGACGGCTTTCAGCCAGCTCGCGGCCGTGACTTTGGCCGAAATCAAAATAAGCGGCTGATTCCAGCAGATGCATTTGCGCCAGATCGAGTGAGACCGCGGCTCGAAGCTCCGACTGCGCGGGCGTCCTATCAGCGACACCCAGGCTCCGGACCACGGCTCGGAGTTGAAGCTTCGCCTCACGAATACGAACCAGGATCTGCTTCAGCGCCGTGCTGGTCCGCGTCGGCCAGAGCTGGTCGAAGATCACCCACATCACCGCGATGCCGATAGCGACGCCGATGACGCGGTCCCGCGCCGGAGCGATCAGCGTTGGCGCACTGAAGCCGGGTAGCGTTGTGATGAAGAATGCGAAGGCGATCTGTACTCCTGCGTAGCCCATGCGCGGGCTTCGCAGCACCCAGCCCGAAAGCAATGCAACTGCTCCAACGACAAGCACCAGTGAGGTGATGGAGTCCATATTCGGAAAGAGGAGAGAGATGGCGGCGATAGCCAACACCCCGCCGATGGTGGCACCGGAAAAACGGTAAAGCTGCTTCTGCTTCATCGCACCCGTCGTGCTGAGGCCGGTAAAGAGAACGGTAACCACGCAGGTTACAATTCCAGGCCACGCGATTGCGTTGTAGAAGATGTAGCAGAGGGTCGCGGCAAGCGTCAGCTTCAGCGCGTAGGTCACGGCGTCGGCACTCTGGAAAGCTCCAGGCAGGAAGAGAGGCGGCCGTCGCCTGATGAGCGGTACACGCAGAGCTGCCGGGGCAGGTGCCACGTGAGATGTCCCCAGGCTGGCCGCGTAATCCCGTAGTTCAGCTTCAAACTGATGCAGCAGATCGGGAGCATCGGCTGGAAGGAACTCCGTCGATAGCGAGGAGTTTCCCCATTGCAGGCGGTCGCACTGTTCGGTCAAAAGAGCGTAGTAGCTGCTATCCGCACAGCCTCGGTTCTTTTGCAAGCCAACCGCAGCGGCCTTCTCCAGCAGACGCGAAAGCAAGCCGATGCGGAAGTGCGTGCCGACCGGCAAGAGCATCGCGTCGGCACCGGAGTCATGCAGACGGTCGTAGAACTCATTCATCCGGGAGTCGCCAGAGTGAGCATATTGGATCACCGTGTTGCGAATGGAGCGGAGCGCCGCATCGTCTCGCGTCGCTGGCCCCTGTGCCATGGCACGCAGGAAGCGGGTCAACACTGTGAGGCGTGTCTTGATCTCGCGCTGAAGATCGTCCGCCGGATGGCGCGTGCTGAAGAGATACTCGACGGCAACCGAACTCCCCAGGACCAGCGCCAGAGAGGCAAGGTTGTAGAGGCTGGAGGTGACGATGACGTTGGCGCTGCGCTGCGCGTCCCACGAAGAGAGGTCGAGAAAGCCGTAGAACCCGAAAATTGTAAAGAGCACCGGAATCCGAGTGGCAGCCATGCAGAACGACGCAACAAAGATTCCCAGGACGATACCGAAGAAGCGAGCGAACTCGGTTCCATCGGTAAGCTGCACCCAGGCAAAGGTGGCGGCGCAGGCAAGCGACGCTCCGCCGAAGATCTGCAGGGCGCTGCGCAGCGTGAGGCCCGGGCGTTCGCGCTGCAGCAGAAACAACAACGCAAGCGCAAGCGAGATGCCAGGAATACGCAGTGTCATCGCGGCTACCAACGCGAGAGTGGCCGCGAGCGCATCGCGCAGGCTGCCGGAGAGCCGCCCCGGGAAGGGTGCGAGTTCCGCCTGCAGCGTGGCGAGAAGATCGACGTGTCGGACCCGGTCTGTGGACGAAGCGTTGGGCATAATCGCTCTAGCGGACGACAGTAATGGCGGTCGCTCCGACGCGGAAGAGTTCGGCATCGGGATCCGTTACACGAACCCGGACCGGGAAGCGAGCCGAGAGATGCACCCAGTTGAGCGTGCGGTCGACCGAAGGATAGCCTCCGTTGACTGCGCCGTCCTCAGGAAAGACGCCGCGTCCTACACTGTCCACGACACCATTGAAGCGGCGGCCGGGATGCTCCATCAGGTAAACCTGGACGTGCATGCCGGGCTGGATATGCTTCAGCATGGACTCACGATAACTTGCGACGACCCACCAGGTGCTGGTGTCGATCAGTGTAAAGATTGGTGTGCCGACGTGAGCATACGCACCCTGCGAGGTGTTCATGTTGGCAACGTAGCCATCGAAGGGCGCGCGCACTTGGCACCATTGCAGGTTCAGCTCTGCCTGCTGCACCTTTGCGGCTCGGCTCGCTCGTTGAGCGGTCAGAGTCTCCAGCGTATCGACGGTGTGCTGCGCCTCGCCAAGTTTCGACTGCGAAGCCTCAAAGCTGGCACTTGCAGACTGCTTCGAAGCGAGCGCCATGGACTCCTGTGCCCGCGCTTGTAGCAGTTGCGAGCTCGCCTGGTGGACGGCCTCTTCCGCAACCCGCACTGCGGTCTGTGCCTGATCGACCTGTTGCGTGGTCACGTAGTGCTTGGCCAGCAGTGGCTGGATCCGCTTGTAATCGTTCTGTGCAAACTGGAGCTGGGCCTGGGCGGAAGACTGCGCGGCTGTCGCACGTTCTACCGCGGCCTTGGCAGCAAGATAGCTTCCCTGGGCTGCACTGATGCCGCTCTGGGAGCCGGTCACCCCAGCCCGCGCAGCACCGACGGCACTCCGCTCCGCAGCGATGCGACGGCCCTCGTCGTTGATCTGGCCTTCGAGCATCGCCTGATCGGCCTTCGCCTGAGCCAGCGCGTACTCGAACGGACGCGGATCGATGACGAAGAGCAAATCACCCTTACGAACCTGCTGATTGTCTTTGACCAAAAGCTCTTCAAGCCGGCCTTCGACTTCAGCGGCTAAAGCGATGGAGTTCGCCCGAACGGTAGCATCGTCCGTGCGAGGATGGCGGTCGACCTGGAGCACCGACACCAGCAACAGGAGAAGAGCCACAACGACGATACCGATACCAATGGCGCGGCCGAGTCTCTGTTTGTCGAATTGGACGGGTGGAACATTTTGGACGGAGGACATTAGAGTCACCTTCAAGCGAAGAAGCAGAGCCACAATAGGCAGGTCAAAAGAAGCACGATACCGGGGTAAATAACGACGGGATGTCCGAGCGTTCCTTCCATACCCCGCCTGCGCAGCAGGGCGTGGACGAAGAAGCTCAGGGCCACTGCAACGACCAGCGAGATCATCCATCCGGGAAAGTAGGAGCCGACGATTTCGACGTTAGGATTGCGATTGCAACCCGCAAGCAGCGGGGAAACAAGCAACAGGGAAGCAACCGCAGTGGAAGCGAGGCGATAAGTGATTCTCACGGATGAACTCCTGTGGCGTTGGCCTGGCCTTGGACAAGATCGCCCATCGCATAGCTGAGGCCAGCTGCACTTTGCAGCAATTGTGCACGCGAGCGGACGGTCGCAAGGCGTGCCTGCGCCAGCTGACGCTCTGCCTGGACGACGTCTACAAGAGACCGCACGCCATAGCCATAGGCGTCGAGCGAAGAATCGTACGAGGTCTGTGCAGCCGTGAAGAAACTTCGCGAAGCGCTCTCCTGTTCGACAGCCGTTTGATAATCGACATACGCATCCCAGACCTGCCGGGTGACCGCATCCTGCGTGGCGCGTTCTTCTTCGAGAGCGGCGTGCTGTTCGGCCTGTGCTGCGGCTACTTCATGGCGGCGCGCGCCGTTGAATACCTCCCAGCGAAGCGACGCCTGCGCGGACCACGTCGTCACGTTTGCGTATCCAAGCTGGCCATAGTCGGCTGTGGGCCACGTAGCGGTCTGGCCGCCAGTAGCGATGAGTCCAACGCTCGGTAGATACGCGGCGTGGGCGGTTCGCGAGGCAGCCTGTGCGTGGCGAAGCTCCTGTGCGCGGGCCATCAGGTCGGGTCTCGACTTCCACGCGGCGTGGATCAGTTCTTCAACAGAGGCGTTGAGTGCCTCGGGCGGAGCGCTCTGGTCCTGGGCGATGATCAGGAAGTTGGTGGTAGGTTCGACCCCGATCGTCTCGGACAAAGCCAGCTTCGTCTTCTTCCCTTCGCCTTCGGCCGAGGCCAGATCAAAGTGCGCCTCCGCAGCTCCGGCCTGAGCGTTCTGAACATCGGGAAGAGTAGCGCGGCCATTGTCGAACTGCGACTGTGCGCTCTGCAGTAAAGTTTCGGCAGTCTGTAGAATCGCCCGCGCCGCTTGCAGCTGCCCTGCAGCCTGCTGCGCTCGATAAAACTGTGCCGCTGTTTTGTATGCGATGATCTGATGCGTGCGGCCTAGTCGCAGTGTCGAAGCAAGCGCAAGTGCGGCACTGTCGTCGACGCGCGCCCTGCGACTGAAATCGAGGAGTTTGTACTCCAGTGCAAGCTGCGCCTGTGCGATTGGCTGCTCGACCGTGACATAGCCGCGAGGAGCAATAGGCTTGGGAAAGGGAACGATCGCCCTCACGTCGCTGCCCTGTGCAATGAAAGTCAACAGCGGCAGATAGCGCGCACGGTCGATGCCGGCACGTTCAAGCGAACGTTTGGCGGTAGTCCATGCAACACGTCCTTCAGGGCTGGCGCTCTCCGCCACGTCGATGAGTTCGGCCAGATTGTAAAGGTGCGTCGGATCCAGCGTAGGGATTGCGGTGTCGGTACGCACGCTGACCAGGCAGCGATTGACATCGCGCGTGGTGAGGATCTGGCTGCAGCTGCTGGGAGTGGAAGAGGTCTGAGCTACAGTAGATCCTGCTGAACAGAAGACTGCCAAACCCAACGCCACAACAGAAAAGATTCGACTCTCCTTTCGTGTGGGGGGTCTGCTTTGCTCACGATATCGGGCGTACTTTTTCATGCGTGCTACGCTCATCTGAAACTTAGTATACGCTGTAAACAAAATCTGTATAGTAGAAAGTATGACTGCTCGAGGAATAACTGGAGTCGCTGGTGTTGAAGGAATCGCTCTAAAAGAGCGCATTATTCAAGCGGCAAGCAAGATCTTTGTCGAAGAGGGGTATCAAAGCCTCTCGATGCGCCGCGTCGCTCAGGAGGCCGGTTGCTCCCAGATGGCGATGTATCGTCACTTCGACAACAAGGAAGCACTCACGCAACACATTTGCGCTCAACTCTATACTCGGTTCGCGACCAAAATCACGCGGGAGATTGAGGGGATCGAAGGGCCGTGGGAGCGACTACGACGTTTCAGTGCGGCATTGATCCGTTTTGCCGTGTCCTATCCCGATCATTACGCGTTGATCTTTCTGGTGCGCCACTCAGACCCGGTGGTTTTGGCGGATCGGGAGCGACTGGGTCAGGAATTTCTGGCGGGGATTCACGACATAGTCGCAGCGCTTCTACCGCAGGAGACGCCCGCGCCCGCGATAGAGATGAAGCTGCGCCAGATGATGTGTTGTCTTCACGGAACGGCGGCCCTGCTCATAGCGCATCCCAAGGCTTATAGCCTTACGAAGCAGAAAGCCATCGAAGACTCCGAGGCAACACTTCGGAGTCTGTTTGGTTGAGATGGCTGGCTGACTCTAAATCAGAACGCGAGACGCGAGCAGGTCTTCGATCCGAACGGGGAGTTCGCGGACCCGCACTCCCGTCGCGTGATAGACCGCTGCTGTGATCGCCGGTGCGATGCCGGCAAGGCAAATCTCGCCGATGCCGCGTGCGCCATACTCGCCCATCATTGGATCGGGAATGTCGAGGAAGGTCACATCAATCGCGGGCATGTCGGCGCTGGTGGCGACGATGTAGTCGGCGAAGTTGTCGTTGATAGCGTGGCCATTCCGCGGATCGCAGATGGTCTCTTCGTACAGCCCCATGCCAATCCCCATCATCACCGCTCCGGCGATCTGGTTGATCGCGGTCTTGTCGCTGACGATCTGCGCAAGCACAGTGTAGGTTCCGGTACCGGGGTCCTGCGTGCCGGAGCTGACGCGAACGGTGCCGTCGCTCTTCATGCTGACTGCGGCCTCACTCAGCCCACGGCCCGCTCCCCAGGATGCTGCCGCGACGCCCCATCCGAGGATCAGATCGCCCTTGCGCATCGATCCAACCTCCGGCGTGCGCTTCGCCCAGCCAAACTTCTGTGAGCCCACTTCGAGACATTCTTTAAAGTGGCGCGAAGAGAAGGGCTTCTTCTTCTCTTCATCGATCAACGTGTCATGCGCGAGACGAAATGCGACCGGGTCTTTCTTCAACTTGATAGCCAGTTCATCCATCGCCGATTCAACGGCAAACAGACCTGGTACAGCGCCAGGACCGCGCATCGGCGTAGGTGTGCCGACGTTGCGCTTCATCAGGGCGGAGGTGACTTGCAAATTCGCAACACTATAAAGGAAAGGCGTCGCTTCGCCGCAGTTCTCCTTGATATCGTCGTCGTGCGAGGTGTGGTTGCGGTAATCCTGCTGGAGCGAGACCAGCTTGCCATCGGCCGTCGCACCCAGCCGCATCCGCTGTTGTGTGCGCGGACGGTGGCCGGTGTTCGAGAACATCATCTTGCGCGGGACCATCAGCTTTACGGGACGATTCAACTGCCTTGAGGCCGCCGCTGCAAGCGCGGAGTGTGGCCACGGAAACAACTTGCTACCAAAGCCCGAGCCGATAAACTTCGAGATGACCTGAATATTTTCACGAGGGACGCCAAGCACCTGCGCCATTACGTTCAGATGATTGATGACGCCCTGGGACGATTCATAAAGAGTGAATCGCCCGTTCTCCCACACTGCGGTGGTGGCGTGCATCTCCATCGGGTTTTGGGTTTCCACAGGAGTCGAATACGTGGCATCGAGCTGTACGGGAGCGGAGGAGAAGGCCGCCTCCGAATCGCCGCGCTTGCTTTCGATATGCGGGCCGCCCGGCGTGCCAGCAGCAGGAATGACCTCGTCCAGCTTGGTGGAGACGTTCGGCTTTTCAGCGTTGTACTGGACCTTCACGGCAGCAGATGCAGCCAGTGCCTGGGCAAATGTCTCGGCGATCACGACTGCGACATCCTGGCCCCAGTAGAGGATCTTCTCGTCTTCGAACGGAGGCCGAGCCTCGCTGTTCCGTCCTCCGCGCGAGCCCGGAGCCACCCGAAACAGCGGGCCGATGTTGCCATGGTGCAGCACGAGCAACACCCCCGGCATCTTCTCCGCCTGGGAGGCATCGAGTGAACTGATGGTCCCATTCGCGATGGTGCTGCACACGAGCATAGCGTAACTCATGTGTGGAAGGTGATAGTCAGCGGCGTACAGCGCCGAGCCGGTCGTCTTGAGCGGACCATCAATGCGCGATAGGGACGCCCCGATGATTGCTGAGGGAGCCGGAGGCGCAGCAGGCGGAGCAGCGACAGCGCCCTGATCCGAACCGATGAAGTCGAGTAGCTCGTTGAAGTCCATTTCAATCTCCCGTTGCAGCGTAAGCAATACCGTGCGATGCGTGACTTTTAGGCGGAGGTGGTGGCAAGCGTCAGAGCCCGCACCAGGCAGCGCTTCGAGAGCTCGACTTTGAAACCGTTTTCGCTCTGTGGATGTGCGCCCTTCAGGGCCTCCTCAGCCGCATGGCGAAAGAGAGTGGCGCTGGCGGCGTGACCTTGCAGTGCCTTCTCAGCTTCGAGCGACCGCCAGGGCTTGGCACCTACGCCGCCGAGAGCAACCCGCGCGCTCTTGATCTGCTTGCCGTCCATATTGGGATACGCGCCGCGGCGGCAGATATTGCCGTACATCGCGTTCTTGACGTCGTCATCGCTCGGCCCGACATTCTCCTTCATCATGGCCACGGCAGACATGATCTGCCCCGACGTGCAATAGCCGCACTGATAGCCGTCATGCTCGATGAAAGCGGCCTGCATGGGATGAAGATTGCCGGGCTGGCCGATGCCTTCGATGGTGGTGATCTCTTCTCCCTGGTGCATCATCGCGAGGGACAGGCAGGAGTTAACCCGCCGGCCGTTGACGTGGACGGTGCAAGCTCCGCACTGGCCATGATCGCAACCCTTCTTGGTGCCGGATAGCGCAAGATCTTCACGCAGGCAATCCAGCAACGTAACCCGCGGCTCAATCTGCAGATGATGTTCCTTGCCATTCACCTTCAGCGTGATTGGCATGGTTCCTGCAACGGCAGGGTGCGCCTCAGCAGCAGGACCCACCGGGGCAGCGATAGGCTGAGCGGTCGCCATCAGCGGCTGTGTCGAGGCAGCGATTCCGGCGGCTCCAAGATGAGAAAGAAACGAGCGACGGGATACTCGGCCCAGAAGCGGCTGTTTGGTTTCAGTCGCTTCTGGATTGTCCTTCGCCACGGGTGCGTTCTTCTGGTCAGGATCGAACGGTTTATTCTTCATGCCTTGCCTCGATCAATAATGTCGGGATTCGCTCAATCTGCTTGGATGATGAAACAGGCGATTATGTATACCGGATGCGGCCGAAATAATCGTGTGAATTGCGAAACCCCGATATTGCGACTCCGCGTGCTCTGGATATACCGCAAGATCTCGTCGTTGACAGAGAGGCATAGAGATAGAAATGGCCTCCCGCAAGTGAGTTTGCGGGAGGCCAAATGATGTAACCGGTTCCGTCCTGCTCTATGGATTGACGGGAAGTTGCTGCGTGTTCCAGCCCCCGCCCAGAGCCTTGATCAACAGGACACTGGCGTCAAGGCGGCGACGCAGGATCTCGATATCGTTCCGTTCGTTCTGGAGTGCGGCGGTCTGCGACGTAATAACCTGCAGGTAAGTATCCACCCCACCCTCATAGCGGGTGTTGAACAGGCTCAACGACTGCTCCGCGGACGAGGTCGCATCCCGCTGCTGGGACGCCTCGGTCTCCAACTGGCGCAGTGCGGCGAGATTGTCCTCCACCTGCTGGAATGCAGTAAGGGTAGTCTGACGATAGTCAGCTACGTTTGAATCGTACTGGGCGGTTACGATGTCGGAACTCGCCCGTCTGCGGCCATGATCGTAGAGCGTCTGCGAGAGCGTCGGTCCGACCGCCCACATCCGGCTGGGCCACGTGAACCAGTTCAGGGCGGAAGTCCCCTCAAAGCCAGCGATCGCACTCAAACTGAGCGTCGGATAGAACGCCGCCTGCGCGATTCCGATCTGCTCGTTGGCCGAGGCCATCCGCCGTTCCTGGGCAGCAATGTCCGGGCGGCGCTCCAGCAACTGCGACGGCAGAACACCCGGGATAGTCGGAAGTGCCGGAGGCTGAAGAGTCACAGGCGTCGGAGGAATCGTAAGCGCTGCGGGGGGCTTTCCGGTCAGTACGGCGATGGCATGTTCGTATTCGCTTCGCACGATCGTGACATCGGTGGACTGCACCAGCGCGGTCTGCAACTGTGTCTGTGCCTGGGTCAGGTCTGAGAGCGGTGCCGCGCCGCCGGTATAGCGGTCGTTGGTCAACTGCACGGCGCGCTGGTAGGCGACTACGGTATCGTCGAGCAGCTTCTTCTGTCCGTCAGCAGAGCGCAGGCCGAAGTAGTCCATGGCAAGTTCTGCGTGGAGGCTAAGCCGCACATTTTCAAGGTCTGCCGCAGCCGCCTGGTTGTTCTCCTGCGCTGCAGTGATCGAGCGCCGGATTCGTCCCCAAAGATCAATCTCGTAGTTCAGATCGAGCGGAAGCTGGAAGTCTCCGGTCCCGCCGTTTGCAAGGGCAGTGTTGAAGTAGGGCCGATTGGCTGAATATCGATCCGACGCAATGGACGGCGCGGTTCCGATGGTCGGAGATTTGCTCGCCCGGTAGTACCGAATCTGCGCGCGCGACGCCTGAAAGTTAGCGTCGGCCTGCTTCAGACTCTGGTTGGCGGTATCGACCTCGGCTTCGAGCGCATTCAGTTGCGGATCGCTGAAAAGCTCCCACCACGCGCCCTTCATCTGCTGATCGCTGGGCTGCGCGGCCTTCCATCCGTCCGTAGCCTTGAAGGCGTCGGGCCCCGCTTCCTTGAACTCCGGAGCGAGCGGTACATTCGGCTTGGTGTACTGCGGCCCGACCTTGCACCCTGAAGCCAGGAAGCAGACGCTGGCCAGGGATGCGAGGACGAGAGACCGCGTTTGGCGTGAGACGGAGAACATTACTGTGCGCCTTTCTCTTTGAGCAGGTTCGGATGAACCTGCGCCCCCGTGACCAACGAGTCAGCCGGATCCAGAATGATCTGGTCCTGGGCATTGACGCCGGAGGTAATTTCGACCGTGCTGCCAAAGTCGTGGCCGATGGTGACAGGGCGTAGTTCCACCTTGTCTCCGTGGATCACGCCGACGCGCAGGCCTTCGCCGCGGAAGAGCAGTGTGTTCGACGGAATCGTTACCACGTGGCTCCCTGCCGGCAGCTTGAAGTGGACGAAGACATAGGAGCCCGGCAACAGCTTCGCCTTCGCGTTGTCCACATCGACTTCGACGTTCAGGGTTCGGGTGGTCGGGCTGATTGCATTGGAGTTGCGAACGATCTTACCCGTGATGACCTCGCTGGGGTTCGAGTCCTGCGTGATCGTCGCGGTGTCGCCATCCTTAATCTTCCCTGCGTAGATCTCCGGTACAGCCGCAAAGACGCGAAGCGTTCCGGCCGAGGCCAGATGGAAAAGCTCCCGGGGATTCGAGGTGCCCGAATCGATCAGGTCGCCGATATCGGTATTGCGGGCGGTGATGACGCCATCGAACGGAGCAAGGATCCTCTCGTAGCTCTGCAACTGCTCCAGGCGGCGGACGTTCGCGCGACTGGCATCGACAGCGGCCTGCGCTGCGATGTAGTTGCTTTTGTTCTGATCCGCTTCCTGCTCGGATACGGCGTGCTTGGCCAGCAGAGCCTGCCAGCGATCACTCGTCACACCGGCCAGTCTTGCATTGGCCTGGATTCGTTCGAGTTCAGCGCGTGACTGATCCAACTGCTGGTCCAGTTCCGGGGTCTCGATCGTCGCCATCAATTGGCCCTGGCGGACGTGGGCGCCGATATCGAAGTACCACTTTTTCAGATAGCCGTTGGTGCGGGCGTAGATCGGTGTCTCGATAAAGGCCTGTACGTTGCCCGGGAGAATGACCTCCTGTCCGGTCGCTCCGCCCGAAGGATAGGTCGTATTGACGGTCGGGATGGATGCCGCCTCGGTCGACTTTTTCAGGCCGCTCTCATGCTCGGCACGTGCGTGGATCCCGTAGACCACGGCTACTGCAAAAAGGGTGGCCAGCACCAACATGCCGGTGACGAGCGGTCCCCGCCGGGGCGGAGCCGTATTGGCCGCGGACTCCGGGGCATTCGGCTGCGGGTGGGAGGAGTCCTGTGTATGCTGCGGGGTCTGTTGTGCGGTGTTTTCCATAAATTGAGCTCCGTGCATCAGGCGTGTTCCGCCTCAAGAAGTTTGCGGTCGCGCGCTGCGCTACGCGAGTGGGTGCTGTGGATCAGTGCAAAGACGCACGGTACGAAGACCAGCGTAGCCATCGTCGCAGCAAGCAGGCCGCCGATCACAGCGCGTCCCAGCGGAGCATTCTGCTCACCGCCGTCGCCTGCGCCCAGTGCCATGGGCACCATGCCGATGATCATGGCCAATGCCGTCATGATAACCGGGCGGAAGCGGGTCGAGCCGGCCTCAAGCGCCGCGCGAATGGCATCGCTATGCTGTTCCAACTGGCCCTTCGCAAACGAAACCACAAGAATACTGTTCGCCGTCGCGACACCCATGCACATGATCGCGCCCATCAGGGCCGGAACACTCAGCCTCGTATGCGTGAGGAACAGGAAGACCACGATGCCGGCCAGCGCGGCGGGCAGCGCCGTAATGATAATGAAGGGATCAACCCAGCTCTGGAAATTCACCACGATCAAGAGATAAACCAGCACGATGGAGAAGACCAGTCCGCCAAGCAGTCCGACATACGAGGAGCGCATCGTGACTACCTGACCTTTGAGGGTCACGAACATGCCCCGCGGCATGGCCTTCTGATCATTGGCGATGATCTTTTCGATCTCGCGGCTCACGGCTCCCAGATCGCGATCCTGCACACTGCCGTAGATATCGACGACGCGCCGGATGTTGTAGTGGTTGACGACGGCAAGCTCAGTGCCGCGCTTGATCGACGTCAGATCACCAAGAATCTCGGGGTTGGTCGAGACCGGTGCGCCCGGCGTGGAGGTCGTCTTGTTGATGGGAATGTTCTGCAGGTCCTGCATCGAGCCCATCTTGTATTGCGGCGTCTGCGCGACCATGTTGTAGTTCACATGGTTCTTCATGTTCAAGAAGAACATCGGCGTCACCTGGAAGGATCCGCTCAACGTATTCAGAACACTGGTGGTGATATCGCGCGTGGTGTATCCGCCCTGCAAAGCCTTGGTGCGATCCAGATCCAGTTGCAGTGTCGGGTTATCGAACGGCTGCTGGATGCGCAGATCGGTCAGGCCGGGGACATGGCGTAGCTCGGCCAGCATCTTGTCTGCCTGCGCCTTGCTGGCGTTGACGTCATTGCCTTCAAACTGGATGTCGATCGGAGCGGGCACGCCAAAGTTGAGAATCTGTGTCGTGATATCGGCCGGCAGCATATAAAACGTAGCGCTGGGGAAGAGTCGCGGCAACTCGCGGCGCAGTGTCCGAACGTAGTTCGCCGTTGGGTGATGATCCTCTTTCAAGGCCACCATAACGTCTGTATCGTTTGCGCCCAGGGTTCCGTTGGTGAGGTGCTGGGTGTTCATCGTGCTGTACGGCAGGCCGGTATTGTCCAGGATGTTGTCGATCTCATCTGCTGGAATGACCTTGCGGATCTCGTCTTCTACCAGGTCGGCCAGCCGCGTCTGCTCTTCAATACGCAGGCCGGATACGCCGCGAATGTGCAGGATGAACTGTCCGCTATCGGTGTCGGGGAAGAAGTCCTGTCCCAGGAATGGAATCAGGATGAACATGAAGAGGCAAAGCCCGACGAAGACCGGAACGAAGAGCTTGCGCGATGCGATCAACCGATCGAGCAGTCCGGAGTAGCCAGAACGAACTCGCTCGAAGAGGCGTTCGAAGCCACGCTGGAAGCGCGCAAAATAGCCTGTCGATGTATGGTCCTTGTGACGCAGAAGGTACATCGCCAGGGTTGGAACCAACGTTCTCGAAAGAATGTAGGAGGCCAGCATGGCGAACACAACAGCTTCGGCCAACGGGACAAAAAGGTAACGCGCCACACCGCCCAGAAAGAACATCGGCAGGAACACGATGCAGATACAAAGCGTCGAGACCAGCGCCGGAACCGAGATCTGCGCCGCACCTTCCAGAATCGCCTCGCGCAGCGGATGCCCCTCTTCGAGGAAGCGTTCAATATTCTCGATGGTCACGGTCGCATCGTCCACCAGGATGCCGACCGCCAGCGCCAGACCGCCGAGGGTCATGGTGTTGATCGTCTCGCCCAGTGCGCCCAGCACGATGATCGAGGTCAGAATCGACAGCGGGATCGAGATCGCAATGATGATCGTCGAGCGCCAGCTTCCCAGGAACAAAAGGATCATGATCGCCGTCAACACGGCGGCGATAGCACCTTCCCGAATTACGCCTGAGACCGCTCCCCGTACGAACACGGACTGGTCACCCAGTGGGGTAATCTTCAGCTCCGGCGGAAGCGTACTCGACACACGCGGCAGCAGATCGCGGATGCCCTTCACGACGTCCAGGGTCGACGAATTACCGTTCTTCAGAACACTCAGCAGAACGCCACGGCGGCCATCCTGCCGAACGACATTGGTCTGCACCTGGAAGCCGTCACTCACGCTGGCGACGTCGCGCAGATAGATCGTTGTGCCATTCACCTGGCGCAGTGGAATGCTCGCCAGAGCCTCGACGGTGCTCGGAGTGCCGTTGGTGCGAACGTCATACTCCGACTGTCCGATCTTGATCGTTCCCGAAGGCATGACCACGTTCTGCTGCGCTACCGCACTCAGCAGATCTCCAGGGGCGATCCCCTTCGACTGCATCGCAGCCTGATCCATCGCGATCGTAATCTGGCGCTGCTTACCCCCGTAGGGCAGCGGAATAACCGAGCCGTTGACCGTAATCAACTGCGGACGGATGAAGTTCTGACCGTAGTCGTTCAACTGCTGCTCGGAGAGGCCCTGACCGGAGACGCCCAATTGCAGAATCGGCACGCTCGAAGCGGAGAAGTTGATAATCTGCGGCGGCAATACGCCGGGAGGTAACTGGCGCAACTCGTACTGCGAAGCAGCCGTCACCTGGGCATTCGCCGTTTCAAGGCTGGCACCGGGCTGCAGGAAGATCTTGATGACAACGACGCCATTATAGGTCGTCGATTCGACGTGCTGGATGTTGTCGACCAGCGTCGTCAGCGCCTTTTCGTAAGGGGTCGTGAGGCGCCCTTCCAGCTCTTCAGGATTCAGTCCGGTGTACTGGAAGCCGACCGAGATCACCGGAATATTGATATTCGGGAAGATGTCCGTGGGCGTACGCACAATCATCACCGGAGCCGCGATCAGGATCAGCAGCGCAAGGACGATGAAGGTGTAGGGCCGGTTGAGGGCTACTTTTACGATCCACATGGTATTGCGATACTCCCTATGAAGCTTTGAATCTGAAGCTTTGAATCTTGACAACCGTCGAAACGGAACTGTATTCATATTGATTCAACTTGCCAGCTAATGTCGCGCAGTTTATTCCGGCGTACGGCATCGGAAAAACCGATACCATAGAGCGATGGAGCTCCGCCACCTTCGTTATTTCTGTGCCGCAGCCGAGCAGGGAAGCTTCAGTAAAGCCTCCCGCACACTCTACATCTCACAGTCATCCATTAGCGAACAGATCGCGGATCTTGAACGTGAGATAGGAGTTACACTCTTCATCCGGGATGGACGGAGTACGGTTCTCACTGCCGCGGGAGAAATCTTTCTGGTCGAAGCTCGCACTGTGCTCGAAGCGGCGCGCCACGCCATTGAAATTGCGCAAGGCGCGGAACGTGGCGAGATCGGGACCCTCCGCATCGGTTTTTTCGCGGGCAGTATCGGCACAAACTTCACCAAGATCGTCCGCCGCTTCCGTCGCGACTATCCCGGCGTCCGGCTTTCGCTCTTTGAAATGACCCCGACCCAGCAGTGGCAAGCCCTCGTCGAGGGGCGCATCGACCTCGGTTTTACCCGCCGGCTGGAACCCCAGTATCGCGACCATCTGGCCTTCGAGACCATTCGTCAGGACCAGATAGTGGCTGTTCTGCCGAAGGACCACCCCCTTGTCCCAGGCCCGGTCAATGTCTGCGACCTGGCGGCCGAGCCTTTCGTGCTCTCCTCCCGTGAGACCTCGCCGTCGGTCTTCGACAAGGTCATCGAACTCTGTTCGGAAGCTGGCTTTTCGCCCAAGATCGCCAGCATCTCCTCTGTCTGGTCCTCCGTGGTGCTGATGGTGCAGGCGGGTGAAGGAGTCTCCCTCCTGCCGCTCAATCACCAGCAGTCCCGGGCCAACGACCTCGCGTTCTGTCCCCTTACCGCAAAAGACGCGTATGTGGATCTCATTATCGCGTGGTCCCCCCGGCGGGATAGCACCATAATGCGAAGCTTCCGAGGCCTCGCCGAAGCGATGAGGCGATCCTAGCCCTCCCGTCCTTCGCGACGGCTACTCCAGAATGATATCGACCTAAATCAAATCAGAAGATTAGGGCGATCCGTAACCGCCAATCAAAGAAATCCCGTCTCTTCGCTATATATGCAAGCCGCGATTCATCCATCTATGATTCACCTGAGAAGCCAGGTGACCTTCATCTCTGAACTGGAAGATATCGATACGCTGGTGCGCCTCTACGGCCCAAGAATCCTGCGTTACGTAGCCTTCTCCATCGGAGATCAGGATCTCGCCGAGACCATCACCCAGGACTGTTTCCTGAGGGCCTACAACGGTCGCGCCTCCTTTCGCGGAGACTGTTCCGTCAGCACCTGGCTCTTCAGCATCGCCAATAACCTGATACGCGACCAGCTCCGGACCAAGAAGTTCCAGTTCTGGCGCAAGGCCCGGGCTCAGGCCATCGATATCTCGGAACTTGCATCTTTCCTGCCTAGCGGCGCGTCTTCCCCGGAGACCGCTTTACTGGCAAAAGAGCGTGCGAAACAGGTCCAGACCGCTTTGGAAGATCTTTCCGTCAACCAGCGGCGCATCTTTCTTCTCAAATTCTCCGAGGAGATGGACCTCGACGAGATCTCCCAGACCCTGGGAATGCCCGTCAACACCGTCAAGACGCACCTGCGCCGGGCAGTCGTTGCCATCCGCGCACAACTAGGAGGCAGCCGATGAACCCTCTCGACGTAAAAAGCCAGCAACACGATCCCTTGGAAAATCATCTGGGAGAAGACCAGATCACCGATTGCCTGATCGGCTCCCAGCTCACTGCGGAGGTCGTCGCTCACCTCGCTTACTGCGAGGCGTGCAATGAAAAGCTCGCCGCCTTCGGGATGTCCGTCGCCAGCTTCAATACCGCCTCCCTGGCCTGGAGTGAGGCGTGCCCCGTCCCCAGCCTGCACGAAGCCAGCCGGATCCACGCGCAGAGACCCTTCCTGGCCGCGACCTGGGCGCTTGCCGCCGGCACGCTGCTTGTTATTGGCGGGTCTACGGTTTCAACGGTACTGCATCGCCAGAACGCCGAACGCGCGACCACCGTTGCGTCCATCTCCGCATCGGAGTCAGAATCCGACTCCGATGCGGAGATCGCACAGGATAATAAGTTATTGTTGGAAGTCGACCAGGCGATCAGCACCAGCGATCGCTCTCCCATCCAGGAGTACGGTCTCGAAACGACCACGGGGCTCCGGCACAGGACTCCCGGAAAGGCAAGAATTCAGTGATGCGGAAGCCACTTCAATCGCTGCTGCTCTGCACCAGCCTGCTGCTTGCGGGAGCGAACGCGCTCGCGCAGGGGCGTGGTCCAGGCGGCGGAGGTCCAGGTGGCCCCGGAGGTGGAGGACCCGGCGGAGGGCCAGGTTTCGGCCAGCCCTCTGGCTTTCATGGCAACATTCCCAACGGACGTACCGGCGGTCCGCTCCAGAGCTCCGGCACCAAGGGCACAAACAGCACCATGCGCGGCGGCCTGCAGCTTGGACCTCCCGGCCGCTGGTGGGACGATAAGGGATTTGCGAAGTCGCTCGGCCTGAGCAAGGATCAGCAGAAGAAGATGGACCAGGCCTTCAACGCTAATAAGTCCGCCATCCTGGGAACCTATAAAGCACTCAAAAAAGAAGAGTCACAACTCGAAGCCCTCACCCGGCAACCGAAGCTTGATGAAACCCGAATCTTTGCCGGGATCGACTCCGTAGCCCAGGCTCGCGCTGCATTGGAAAAAGCCAATGCCCACATGCTGCTCCAGGTCCGGCAGGAGATGGATGCCGACCAGATCACGCGTATGGAGAAGTTTCGCCCCGATCCCAGCTCCTCCGAAGAATAGGTCCCAAGCCTTACCCTGCACTCCGAACAGCTTCGCGCCGGTCCTGCACGATCCGTGGTCGGGAGACAGGATGAGGAAGAGCACGTGTCGCAACCGCCGGAAAGGGTCGCAGGGAGCCAGACTGCCGCGTCTCCAGCAGCTTTGCCTTCGCCACAACATCGCGCAGCACGACCTCCCGGAAGATCGTCATGGCGGATGTTTCATTGTTCTCCATCGCCGAAAGCCCCAGGTGAAACTCCGGCAGCGTCTCCGCAAACGGTCGTGCGACAAGACCGGGAAAAGTACACGAGGCCATGCTGGCCGGTGTGAGTGCAATCCCCTCGCCTGCGGCGGCATACGCAAACTGAACCCCGCACGACTGCGGCGACTCCACGATCCGCGGCGTAATCCCGAACGGTGCCAGCATGCTGTGCAGAAACGGCTGATGGAAGCGGCAGTCCTTGATCCGCGAGGCGATGAGGCTGGTCTCCCGCAGATCCTGGACCGAGATCGTCTTCTGGCTGGCCAGCGCAGAGCGCGTCGAAACCATCGCCACCATGGAATCGCGGCAGATCGGATCGAAACGCATTCCGCTGATCGGCAAAGCAGTCATCATCAGCAACGCATCCACCTTGCCGTCGTGCAGCCGCGTCATCGACTCTTCCGTCGTCAATTCGATGACTTCCAGTTCGAAGTCCGGGTGCTCGGCAGCCAGCGCTCGAATCACCGCAGGCAACAGGATGTACTGGCCTACCGGTCCACAGGCCACCCGCAATCGCAACCGCCCATGCAGTCCGCCCAGACATTCGCGCGCCGCGTCTACCGTATCCACGATCGTCTGTGCGTACTCGCGGAAGGCATGGCCGGCGTCCGTCAGTCGCACCTGCTGTCGCGTTCGCTCAAACAGCTTTACGCCGAAGACCTCTTCCAGCGATTTGATCTGAAAGGAGAGTGTTGGCTGGCTGATATAAAGCGCACGGGCCGACTTCCCATAGTGGAGAAGGTCGGAGAGCGTCAGGAAGCACTGGAGCTGCCGAATTCTGAAGTCCAAAAAAACAACCTCGAGGGGCGCAGAGTGGATGCTCATTGAGACGGAGACAAATGCAAAGCTTTATCGGTAACGTTCCTGCAATTGGACTTACACGCAGGCTGCAATCAAATGTCACAGAATTGTGATGGGACTGTAACTGTATCTTGGGACGGTCGTGCTTATTTGTCAATCGGTCTCGGCGGCCCTTCGGCGGCAAACACGAAGCCCAAAATCGTCCCGCCCGATCCATGCTCGCTGCTTTTTTTATCACCGAAACGAAATTTTGAATTAGACATTGCACCGCCGAGGCCTTAGGCTACGGTGAAACACCAAATGATTTCCCTCATCAGACAACGCTGTCCCTACCTCTGAGACTCTCCGCTGGCCCCGTCTGCCGGCATCGCTCGAACTACATGCGCCTCCTCACAGAGTTCGCGCTGGCATAAGCCGAAGTAGCTGCCGTATCCCGGTAAGGCTTGCGCATTCGTGTCAACGTTCCACGACGGTCATCCCAAAGAGGTCCCATAGCTAATGAAGATGTTTAAGCGGCTGTTCTTTTCTTTCACTCTCCTCATCGGTAGCGCATACGCACAACAGACTGGCATCTCCGGACATGTAACCGATCCGCAGGGCGCGGTCATTACGGGAGCTGACGTTGTGGTGAAGCAGGAAGGAGGCGGCGGAGCCTTCAGCACGAAAACGAACTCACAGGGCACCTACCTCATTCCGTCGATCTCCGCTGGCGACTATGTCGTGACCATTCACGCAGCCGGGTTTAGCACCGTGAAGACCCGAATTACCATGCTCGTCGGGCAGACACCGGATATCGAGACCATGCTTCCCCTCGAGGGATCCAATACGAACGTCGTAGTCACCAGCGATTCGACCGCCGTGGATACCACCTCCTCCACCGTCGCCGGTAACGTAACCCCGCAGGAGGTCCAGGGCCTTCCCATTAACGGCCGCAACTACATGCAGCTTTCGGCGCTCGTCCCGGGCATCCACATCAATGCCATCACCGCCGACGTCCCGGTAGGCGCCGCCTCCGAGTCCGGCAAGTTCCAGATCACCATGGACGGCCTGCAGGTCTCGCAGGATACCGCCGGATCCTCCTTCGGGCAGCCTCGCTTCTCGCAGGATGCGATCTCACAGTTCCAGATCATCACCAACCGCTTCGACGCGACCCTCGGCCGCTCGGCCGGCGTCTACGTCAACGCGCAATCCAAGAGCGGTGCCAACACCATCCACGGTGGCGCCTTCGGATACTTCCGCAACGACTCGCTCAACGCCTCCGACCCAATCACCCGCAAGGTCCTGCCCTTCAGCGATCAGCAGTACGGTGGAACCATTGGCGGACCCATCATGAAGGACAAGCTCTGGTACTTTGGCTCCTACGAGGGAGAGCGGTCCCCCAGCACTTCGACCACCACCTCCAACCTCGCTGGAAGCTCGCCCTTCTCGCATGCCGGTACGTTGAAACTCAACGAGTTCCTCGGCCGTGGCGATTACCAGATCAACAGCAAGAATCGGGTTCTCCTGCGCGGGGATGGCTTCAACTACAAGAACGACTACTCTGGCGTCAGCGGAAACACGGATCCCTCGACTGCCTACTACGGCACCCGTATGAGCTACGGATACGTCGCCGACTGGAACACCAATATCTCGAACAACCTGGTCAACGATTTCCGTGCTGGCTTCCACCACTTCGAGTGGCAGTACCTGCCCTACTACGAGAGCATCCAGGTCATCTTCCCCAACGTCACTGTCGGCGGCCCCTACAACTATCCGCAGGTCTTCCAGCAGAACACCCAGCAGTACCGCGACGATCTCTTCTGGCTCAAAGGGAAGCACTCCATCAAGGTCGGCGCAGAGTTGCTCTACACCAAGCACGGAGGCTTCTTCCAGCAGAACGTACGTGGTCGCGTAACCTCCTGCGGTGCAACTCCAACCGCAGCAGATGTAGCAGCCATGTTCCCCAAGGGCACGACGGACGTCGCAAGCTGGAACCTCACCGCCATCAGCAATGTCTGCAACCGTGGAGCCGGCACCACCTACGTTCAGGGCTACGGCGACTTTACCGTCAACATCCCCCGCACCATCCTTGGAGTTTGGGTCCAGGACGACTGGAAGATCCTTCCCCGCCTGACCCTGAACCTTGGTCTTCGCTATGACAACGACCTCGGAGCCTTCACCGGTGGACCCAAGTTGACCAACGGTCTGCTCACCCCGCAGGGCAACGACAACAACAACATCGCGCCGCGCATCGGACTCGCCTATGATCCCTGGGGCGACGGCAAGACCGTCATTCGTGGTGGAGCTGGTCTCTATTACGCCGACGTCTCCGCCAACCAGATCATCGATCAGCAGATATTCAACGGCGTCTCCACCATCCAGGCCTCGGTCAGCGGCACGAGCGTCAATCTTGCGAATCCCTTCAACGGCGGCAATCCCGCTACCAACCCCGGAGCCTACCTACAGGCGGTACAGCCGCTCGCACAGGCTGCACGGGTGCCCTACGCGCTTCAGGTCTCCTTTGGCGTCCAGCGCGAACTACCCTTCCGCACAACCCTCACTGCGGATCTCGTCCACAATCGCGCTTACAACGACTGGCTTCGCTTCAACGGCAACCTGCTCGTCGACCCAAGCAATCCACAGCGCAACCTGAATCCCAACACCGCGCTTGCGTCCTCGACAGCACGCACCTGCGGCAACGGATCGGTCACTCTGGACACCATTGGCACCTACTCCGCTGCCACCAAGCAGGTCTGCAACCAGCAGTTCACCAGCGTCTCCCAGTTCTTCACCCCGAACGGAGCCGGCTCAATCTACGACGGTCTGCAGATTGGCCTCAAGCACAACACCCAGGCCGGCTTCACCGGTGGTCTCGCTTACACCTTCGCTCGCACCAAGAACTCCACCGAAGGTCCCTTCTACTACGCCAACAAGCCTTTCGCGAAGGACGTGAAGGACGAGTGGGCGAACGGCACCGACGACCAGCGCCACTCGCTGACCGTCACCGGAGAATACAAGTGGAGATACGGGCTGGCTCTCTCCTCCCTCTATCGCTTCGGTTCAGGTGCGGCCTTTGCGACCAGCACCGGAACGGCAGCTCCTAACGGTGCACCCGCCAGCTTCAATCGCACCGTCGCATTGAACACGACGCCCATCGCAGCGGGAGCGACCTGCGCCGTAGCTCCATGCGCCACGGTCTACGCGCCGCTCTCGAAGTTCCACTACGACGCGGGCTATGGCTATTACGTCATGGACCGCAACGCTCTCCGCGGACGTCCGATCCAGCGCGTCGACAGCCGCCTCCAGGAGACCATCCCCGTTCATGAGCGTTACAAAGTCATCGTTGCGGTGGAGGCCTTCAACCTCTTCAACCACTCCAACTATGGCAACTATGTCACGACAGCAAACAGCGCAACGTACGGAAATCCCGCCAGCACCTCGGGAAGTCCGTTCGAGTTCTCCGCACGCCAACTGCAGTTCATCGGACGCTTCCAGTTCTAATATTGTTGTGCCTGACCACTCCATCTACAGCCGCAACGCGCAGTGCTCCTAAGCACTGCGCGTTGCCACGAGGACACTCCATGTACCGTGCATCATCCTGGTTGAATCGCAGCGTAGTCCTGGCAGTTGCCGTAGTCTCCACCCTTCCCGCCCTAGCCCAGACCAAGCCCGCCAGCTACCCCGTCAAATCCAAAATCATCACCGTCTCCGAGGGCACCGACATGGCCGCCGCGGTCTCGCCCGACGGCCAGACCCTCATCATCGACCTCCAGGGCATGTTCTATTCGCTTCCCATCGCCGGCGGCAAAGCGAAGCTGCTCACCGGCCCCATCATCGAAGCCTCCCATCCCGAGTTCTCCCCGGACGGCACCCAGGTCGTCCTCCAGTCCTACCAGGGCGGCACTTTCCACATCTGGCTGATGAAGCCCGACGGCACCGGTCTCCGCCAACTCACCACCGGCCACGGCGACGACCGCGAACCCCGCTTCTCGCCCGACGGCCAGACCATCGCCTTCGCTTCGGACCGTGCCTTCAAAGGCTCCTACGACATCTGGACCGCGGACATCGCCACCGGCGCCGTCAAGCAGATCACCTCTGGCGAGAACGACGAGTACGAGCCCGCCTGGTCGCCCGACGGTAAACAGCTCGCCTACGTCGATGGCGTCTTCGTAACCGGAGCCCCCGGCGTCGGAGGCGTACAGGGCCGCACCATCGAGGCCATCGACCTCGCCTCCGGCAAGACCCGCACCCTGGCCTCCACCGGCAAGACGCCCGGCCGCCTCGAATCTCCCTCCTGGTCGAAGGACGGCAAGCTCGCCTACGTCCAGCTCTTCGGAGTCGGCAACTTCGTCGACTCTTCGAAGATGATGGTCGACGGCGCTCCCGTCTCCGGCGCCAACGACGATACCTTCCCGTTCCCCGCCGCCTGGCTCTCGCCCACCAGCATGGTCTACACCGCCAACGGCAAGATCCTGAAGCTCGACCTCGCCACCAAGGCCGAGTCCACCATCCCCTTCACGGCGGATATCAAATCCATTCGCCCCATCTATCCCACCAAGAACTTCCTCTTCGACGCCACCGCCCCCAAGCAGGCCAAGGGCATCTTCGCCCCGGCCATCTCGCCTGACGGCAAATTCATCGCCTTCGTCGCCCTCAACCAGCTCTACTTGCTGGAGATCGGCAAGCCCAACCCGAAGGCCCTCACCAACGACTCCTTCTATAAACAGGGAACCGCCTGGTCGCCCGACGGCAAGTGGCTCGCCTACGTCTCCGACAAGGACGGGATCGAGAACATCTACCTCCTTGACCCCAAAACCGGTGAAGAGAAGCACCCCGCCCCATCCAAAACCGCCGCGCAGATCTTTCCCGCCTGGTCGCCCGACGGCAAGACCATGGCCTTCCAGGAGCAGACCGGTGCAACCCTGCTCCTGGACCTCGCGACCGGCAAAACCTCGCCCCTGGCTCCCGCAACGTTCTTTCCCGGCCGCCCAGCCTTCTCCAATAACGGCAAGACCGTCTCCATCGCTACCGTTAAACCCTATTCGCACCGCTTCCGCGAAGGCACCAGCTCCATCCTCTCGGTCGACGTAGCCACTAAAAAGACCCAGTGGTTCGAGCCCGCTCCCTTCGAATCCATTTCCACCCGCACCGAGGACGGCCCTGCCTACTCGCCTGACGGCAAGGAGATGGTCTTCGTCATGGACGACCTGCTCTACGCCATGCCCGTCGACGCCGACGGCAAGCCCACCGGCAAGGCCGAAGCCCTCAACGCCGAGACCGCCGACGCCCCCACCTATAGCGGCAACAAGATTCTCTATCTCACCAACGGCAAACTGCGCCTCCTGAATCGCGCCACCAAGGCCATCACCCCCGTAGCTCTCAACCTCACCTACAAGCCCGAGCAGCCGACCGACAAGATCCTCATCCACGCCGCCCGCTACTGGAAGGGCTCCGGCCCCGACACCCTTAAGGATGTAGACGTCCTCGTCGACGGCCACCGCATCGCCTCCGTCGGTCCCCACGCTGCGAAAGCACCGGTTGGCTACAAGGTCATCGAGGCTCCGAACTCCACCGTCATGCCGGGCCTCTGGGAGAACCACGCGCACCCCAACTCCGACTCCTCTATCTATTATGGTGACCGTCTCGGCCGTCTCTGGATGGTCTACGGCATCACCACCCTCCGCGATATGGCCGACCAGGCCTACCGCGCCGCCGAGCAGAAGGAAGCTTTCGTATCCGGCGCTGCCGTTGGCCCTCGTCTCTTCGCAACCGGCGAGGCCATCGACGGCGAGCGTACCTATTACCCCATGATGATCCCCACCACCAGCGAGGCACAGCTCCAGCGCGAGTTTGCCCGCCTCAAGGGGCTGGACTTCGACTTCATGAAGCTCTACGTCCGTCTCCCCTATAGCTGGATCGTCAAGGGTGTGGACTACGCCCATAACCAGATGGGAGTCCAGACCGCCGGCCACTATCTGCTGCCCGCCGTAGCCCTCGGCAACGACGGCATGAGCCACGTCTCCGCCACCGCCCGCACCGGCTACGCCTACTCCCGCACCCTCACTGGCGCCAGCTACTCCGACGTCCAGAAGCTCATGGCCGAGTCCGGCATGTGGACCATCAGCACGCTCCTGAACCCCGCCCTCATCGTCGACTCCCCCACCATGGCCGACGACCCGCGCTACGGCGTAGCACCGCCGTGGGAGCAGGGTCGTCTGATCGCCGCCCGTGACGCCGCGCTGAAGTCCAGCGACAGTGCCAAGACCTCCACCGTGGAGCGCACCATGCGCGAAGAGGCCACCGTCAAGGGCGTGCTCGATCGCAAAGGAATCTTCATCGGCGGAACAGATTCACCCCTCGACCTGCCCTCCACCTCGCTGCATCTCAACCTGCGCGCGCAGGTGAAGTACGGTCTGGCTCCCTGGCAGGCCCTCGAAACTGTCACCAGCATCGCCGCCAAGGCCGCCGGAGTCTCCAAAGACCTCGGCACGCTCGAAACCGGCAAGCTGGCCGACCTCATCCTCGTCGAAGGCGACCCCATCGCCAACATCGATGACGTCACCAAGGTGCAGTGCGTCATGAAGAACGGCAAAATCATGTCCGTAGGCGACATCATGAAGCCGTTCGTAGCCAGCAACCTCGGATCGGATATCTGCCCGGCCCACTAAACGCTTGCAATCAACCGAACCACGCAGCATAAGGGCGGCCTCTCTTCAGTGGGTCCGCCCTTCTTCTTTGCCGCTATCTCGCGGTATTCCCGGTCTTTGCTGCCGTGCCCTTGCCCCACCCCCGTCACTCGCGTAGCCTCATACCTATGCAAGAACACTGCCATCGCTGTGGCGGCGAACTCGTCTCCGGACCAGATATCACTCCGTTCTGCCCCCACTGCGGGGCTCCTCAGCTCTATTTGCAGGAGTATGACCGCACCGACTCCGAAACCGCCCCCAGCGACTCCACCGGAACGCCTCCGCCTCCCGCGCCGCCGCTCGTGGACTGGCAGGCTGCCATCCGCTGCGCCCTTCTGGTCGCCGGAATCGCCGCCGTCCTCAGCCTGATCGCCACCCGTGTCCCCTTCGTCTCGCCCTTCAGTTCGCTCACCATTCTGAGCGCGTCTATCCTCACGATGGGTCTCTACCAGCGCCGCAGACCCCGCGCCCGGATGGACGCCGCCGTAGGAGCACGCATCGGCCTCATCACCGGCCTCTCGCTGGTCGTCTGCCTGACAGTGGCGATGGCCATCGCCGGTCTGATCGCCCGTTTCGGCCTGCATAGTATGGGCGCCTTCGACGTTGAGCTCACCCAGCAGCTTCGCCTCCAGATCGACCGGGCCGTGGCCGCCAACCCCGTCCCGCCCGATACGCTCCACTACTTCTATTCGCCCGAGTTCCGTGCCGGCATGATGCTCACCGGCGTGGCCATGTTCTCCTTCGTGCTGCTCTTCTTCTCGACTGTCGGCGGCGCCCTCAGCGGCTTGCTACGCACTCGCCGCGTTGTTACCCCTGTCGCCTAAGCCAGTTGCCGGTTCCCACGACCCGCGCCCCTGCTGATATCATCGCTCCAATCACTGTGACGGAACCCATGCCTGAACAAACGCCTGAATCGAAGCCCGAAGTGACCTCTGAGATCTCTGAGACCCCAGCCCCCCGTACCCCCCGCCTGCGTGAAAAAGGCCGCCTCATGTCGGCCTCCGAGATCGAGCGCACCCTCGTCCGGCTCGCCCACGAGATCGTCGAAAAGAACGACGGCGGCTCCAACATCGGCCTGGTCGGGATCAAACGCCGCGGAGTCCCCCTGGCCCAGCGCCTGGGTGCACTCATCGCCAAGATCGAGAAGCACCCCATCGACGTCGGCACCCTCGACATCAGCTTCTACCGCGACGACCTATCGACCGACGGCCCCCGTCCAACGGTCACCAAAGGCGAACTCGGCTTCGACGTCAACGGTCGCGATATCGTCCTGATGGACGACGTGCTCTACACCGGCCGCACCATCCGCGCCGCCCTCGACGCGCTCTTCGACCACGGCCGCCCCAAGTCCGTCCAGCTTCTCGTCCTCATCGACCGCGGCCACCGCGAGCTACCGATTCAGGCGACCTTCACCGGCCGCACCATCCCGACCTCCAGCCGCGAGATCATCGAAGTCAAACTCAACGAAGTCGACGGTCAGGAACAGGTACTCCTCGTCGAACTGGTCGACTGACCCCGGCCCACAGCTCAATTCGGGCTGAGATGTAAGGCTTTAGCCCTGGGGCGTGCCCTCCTTCGCGTTGAAACGAACCGTAACCTGAGATACGAATGAATTTGGCTGCCCTCCATCCCGGCTCCCTCCTCACCATCGCCGACCTCCCCATCCCTGAAGTCGCTTCCATCCTCGCCCTTACCGCCCGCCTCGACCAGACCCCTGCCGCCGAAAAAGCGAAGCTCCTCGCCAACCGCCGCATCGCCCTGCTCTTCTACGAGTCCTCCACCCGCACCCGCACCTCCTTTGAACTGGCCGCCAAGTCTCTCGGCGCGACGACGACCCTGGTCTCCGATAAATCTTCCTCGATCGAGAAGGGCGAATCCCTCAAGGACACCGGCCTTACCCTGCGGGCTCTCGGCGCAGAGTGCATCATCCTCCGCCACCCCGCCTCCGGTTCACCCTTTGTTCTTGCCCGCACCACTGGCCTCCCCGTCCTCAACGCCGGGGACGGCATGGCCCAGCATCCTTCGCAGGCTCTGCTCGACCTCCGCACCATCCTGAATCGCCTCCACCTGGACCCGACAACCGTCCACGACAAATCGCTCCTCGGGCTGACGATCACCATCACGGGAGACATCCTTCACTCCCGCGTTGCCCGTTCGAACGTCATGCTCCTGCCCCGACTCGGTGCGAAGGTCATTCTCTGCGGTCCCGAACCGCTGCTGCCAGAGATCGCCGCAGGCCTGGCGGACGGGCTGGAGATTACCCGCAACTTCGACGAAGCCCTCTCCCGCTCGCAGATCGTCATGATGCTCCGCATCCAGAAAGAACGCCTCGCCGGCCTGGAACTCGATTTGGGCGAGTACATCGCCCGCTTCCAACTCAACGAACCCCGCCTCGCTGCCCAGGCCCCCAAAGCTCTCGTCCTCCACCCCGGCCCGATGGTGCGCGGCCTCGAAATCTCCGGCGAAGTAGCCGACGGCCCCAACTCCGCCATCCTCGAACAGGTCACCAACGGCCTCGCCATCCGCTCGGCCCTGCTGGTGCGAGCCCTTGGAGCCCAGGCAAACTAAGTCCTCGACCATGACAAACGACCTCCTGATCCTCAACGCGCGCGTTATCGACCCCGCCTCCGGCCTCGACGCCGCGCGCGATCTCCTCCTCCGTGAAGGCCGTATCGCCGCCATCGAAAATCCCGGCACCTTCGCCGCGACCGAAGCCGCAGAGACCATCGACGTCCAGGGCCTCATAGCCGCGCCCGGCCTGATCGACGTCCATGTCCACCTCCGCGAACCCGGCCAGACCTGGAAAGAGACCATCGCCACCGGAACCCGCGCCGCAGCCGCCGGAGGCTATACCACCGTCGTCGCGATGCCCAACACCATCCCGGTCAACCACACCGTCGAAACGATGCGCTGGATGTTGTCCCCGGAGCGTGATCCTGCGGTTCACTTGTTAGCCATGCCCGCCGCGACGATAGGCAGCCTCGGACACACCCTATCCAACTACGAAGCACTCGCCAAAGCGGGAGCCGTAGGCTTCACCGACGACGGCAAACCCATCCTCGAAGACGCCATGATGCGAGCCGCTCTTCTCGCCGCCGCCCGCCTTGGCCTCCCCATCTCGCAGCACGCGGAAGACACGCACCACAGCCCCAGCTCCGGCATGAACGCCGGCCCGCTCTGCTTCCGCCTCGGTCTGCGCGGCATGACTGTTGAGGCTGAGTCCAGCATCGTAGAGCGCGACATCCGGCTCCTCCGCGACATCGAGAAGTCCGACAAGATCCGCCCCCACCTCCACGTCCAGCACATCTCGACGGCGGCAGCGCTAAGCGCCATCCGCGCCGCCAAGGCCGAAGGGCTCCACGTCACCTGCGAGGCCGCGCCGCATCACTTTGCTCTCACGGAAGAGGCCGTCATGGGATGTGGCCCGAACATCGTCTGCGGAGACGGCGGGCCGATAGCCTACAACACCAACGCCAAGATGAACCCGCCACTCCGGATCGAGTCCGACCGCCAGGCCGTCCTCGCCGCCCTCATCGACGGCACCGTCGACTGCATCGCCACCGATCACGCTCCCCACGCCTCCCACGAAAAAGAGGTTGAGTTCGAGCGCGCCCCCAATGGCATCACCGGCCTCGAAACCGCCCTCGGCCTGGCCCTCCGCATCCTCCATGGCGAGCATGGCCTCTCGCTCAGTCGCATCATCCAGCTCATGAGCACCAACCCGGCAAGCCTCATCGGCCTCAAGGATCGCGGCAATCTGGCAGTCGGCAGTTACGCCGACCTGATCCTCTTCCACCCCTCAACCGAGTGGAGCTACAACGCTCAGGCCTCGCTCTCCAAGTCCAAAAACTCCCCCTTCGACCAAACCCCCATGCTGGGCCAGATCCAGGCCACGCTCAGCCAGGGCCGCATCGTCCACCGTATCTGATAACCACGCGCTCCACGCGCAGTACCATCAAGCTGTGCGAATCTTGCGGAAGCTCCTCGTTGCCTCTCCCTTTGTTCTTCTGACGCTCAGTGTTCACGCGCAAGTCCTTGCCATCACCCACGCGACCGTCGTTGATATTGTGACGGGCAAGACCAGCCGCGACATGACAGTAACGATCCGCGGCAATCGGATCGTAGCGATCACTCCCTCGTCCGCGCGGAACGCGCATGTCGGGCAGACCATCGACGCCCACGGTCAATATCTGATCCCGGGTCTCTGGGACATGCATACCCACGTGTACTTCGATGGCACAGCCGGCGACGGGACCGACCTTATCCTCCCGCTCTTTCTGGCCCACGGAGTGACCGGCATCCGGGATATGGGCAGCGCCCTCGACCCCGTTCTTCATGCCCGCGACGAGATCGCGGCCCATCGCCTTCTCGGGCCTCGTATGTTCGTGTCCGGCCCGATGCTTGATGGCCCCAAATCTACCTACAAGGCCGCTATCGGCATCACGACTCCAGAGGACGGACGTAAAGCGGTTGACATGCTCAAGCGACGCGGGGTGGATTTCATCAAGATCCAGTCCGGCGTTCCTCGCGACGCGTACTTCGCGATCGCTGCCGAATCCAGGCAGCTTGGCATCCCCTTCGACGGCCACGTTCCGGATGCCATTCGTGCTTCGGAGGCTGTAGCATCCGGCCAGCGTACCTTCGAACATCTCATCGGCATCTTCGAAGCCAGTTCGCCAGACGAAACCAGCTACCTCACCGGGAAAAAGACGCCGGGACTGTTTCTCTCCAGCTACGATCCGGCACGGGAAGCCGCCATCGTTCACCTGCTGGCTGAGAGACAAATCTGGCAGTGTCCAACCCTCTTCTGGGAGCGGGGGCAGTGGCTCGTCGACGCAACCGACTACAACACGGACCCCAACCTCGCGTATGCGGGTCACACCTGGGTTACTACGAAGTGGCCCCGGTCGCGCAAGGCAATCCTCGCATCGCTCGATACCGACCCGCTCCCCGTTCGGGAGCGCTTCGTCGAACACGAACTCAACATCGTTCGGAGGCTCCACGCTGCCGGTGTGCCGTTTCTCGCAGGAACCGACACGCCTGCCGGGGTGGATGTGATTCCGGGAGTCAGCCTGCACCTTGAACTGCAGCGCTTCGTCGCCGCCGGTTTTACACCGCTCCAGGCATTGCAGACCGCCACTCTCAATCCGGCCAGATTCTACAATAGGCTCAATGACTTCGGCACCGTTCAGCCGGGGCGCATCGCCGACCTGGTGCTGCTCAGGGCTAACCCTCTCGACAACATCGCCAACACCCAAACCGTGACCGCAGTTATTACCGATGGCCGCTATCTTTCAGAGTGGGACCTCATTCGACTGCGAAGCAAGCTCAAACGATTGGCCGCGACGAAGTAATCTGGCGAGGCTGCGTTGGGATGCCGAGAACGTTAGTGCGAAGCCACGCATCCCACTTCGTTGATCCCAAAGCTTCCGAACGAACAGGCAGACAACTGAAGCATCTTGAATGCGCTCGTCGCTAGAATTTCGTGTCCGCGCGTGGTCGGATGAAGATCGTCCCAGAAAAGATAGGTATCCGGATTCGCCGCATAGTTGCCCTGGGACATTCGCGTCACATCCGCGAGCAGGAAGCTGGAAGGAGACGCGGCGATGCTTTGGAAGAGGCCGAAGACATTCATCTGGAATACTCGAACCCGCCTGCGAATATTAGAAGCCTGCACGATCGTCAGGCCCAGGCGAAGGACCGAGTTGTAGACGACGGTCGCCTGCGTCGCCGGAACCGAAGTGACGGGTGAACCATTCAGCCGGGGTATCAGGCCCAGCGCGGGAAGATTCGGAACGAGGATCTGGGTTGCTCCCGCTTCGATCAGCCGTTCGACGTTGGCCACCTGCCGGATCGCCGCGTCGACGACGTCCCTGGACGAAGTGGCACCCAGAAGGTCGTTTGCTCCGCCCCACACCACGAACAGCGTCTTCTCATTAATCTTCGGCTTCGTGGCAAGGTAGGTAGTGATCTGCCGGCTGACGTTATTCAAGTTCACCGAGAAAGCATCGCCTGGCCCAAACGTTAAGGCCGTCGTTCCGGTTCCCGTAGTGGCGAAGCCGTAGGCGTAGTTCGTCCCGCCGTCGAGAGAGTTGGTGACTGCCGGCTTTGCGGGAAGCATCGCCGCTAACTGCTCCACCCACACCCCCTTGTAGTTGAACGAAGGGGGAATCGTGTCGCTGCCATCCGTAAAGCGACCGTCCGTATAGTCAGCCGCCGCACCCGGAATCCGAATCCCGTACTTAGCCTGCGTCAGGTGCGCCACGTTGCCGGTGTCGGACAGCGAATCGCCGAACACCACGATCGACGTGTAGTCCTGGGCGTGCGCCACCGTCACAATAAAGCTGAAGATCAGCGCCGCGCACAGACCGAGCGTTCGGCCTGGACGGGGAGAGATTCTGGAGGAAGGGTTCTTGACGGGCAGGTTCAGAAGAAGAAAGGTCATCGCTCGCTCGCAATCCTTGAAATGGGGGCCCTTGAAGAAGTCGGTACTTAAAGAAGTACTTAGAGGACCGCAAACCTATCTTTCCCACCTGCCAATGTCAACAGAATTGCCGAGGCATCCACTCGTACATCACCGGATGTGTTCTATAAAGGCGGCTTCGGCAGCTTACCGGGACTTCCGATCAACGTCCCCTTTACCTTGACCGCCCGGCGAAACAGCTTTCCACCCTCCACCCCATAGATCCAGTTCTTCTCGCCACTCCCCGTGAGCACCATCTCCGTCATGGCTCCCGGTTCCGGAGCGTTCAGCACAGAGGCCATCCTGCCATTCGCCTCACACACCTGCACTCCCATTGGAGTGGCGAAGTAGACCAGCCCCGCTGTGTCCTCCGCCACTGCACTTGCACCGCTCATCCAGCCCGCCTCCGGCATCTCCAGCCGATAGAACGGTTCGCCGTTTAGCAACTCTCCTTTCGCGCCGATCTGGAACGACCAGCTAAAGCGCGACTGCGAGTCCGCTGCTACCAGCACGGCCTGATCGCCGGATAGCGCAATGCCGCTCGGAGCAGCCATCTGGCCCGCCACCGAAACTCGTTGAACGTGTCCGGAAGCATTCACCCATCCCAGCGCCTGGTGCTCCGCATCGGCAAAGTAGACGGTGCCGTCCCGAGTTACCGCCAACCCCGTAGCCGTCACCTCCGAAGCCACCACCGTCTCCCTGCCGGAAGCATTCCTATTCCAACGCACGATCCGATGCAACCCCGGCTGTGCCGCATACAGCGCCCCATCAGCCCCGGCCCGCAAAGCCCCCACCCCGCTGATCCCTTCCTTCCACACCGTCACTGTACCCGCAGCATCAGCCTTGTAGATCCGGCTTGTGCCACGATCGAAAAAGAACGCGCTGCCAGCATCATCCGCACTGAGCCCTGCAACGCTGGAGGCATCCCCTACCCGCTGCCATCCCTCACTCGCCGACACAATCGCAAACGGCTTCCCGCGCGGATCCCAACCCGGCTCTGTCATGCTGGCCGGCTCCTTCACCACAATCGGCTCCGGATACCCTCGCCACAACCACCGCAACGCATCCGGCAGAATCGCCCCGGCCTGCTTCGTATCGTGTGCCCCGTCGCCCATCACCAGCGTTGCATCGTATCCCGCATACTTCAGCGCCTCGTACATCACCTGGTTCTGGATCGGCCAGCTTCCCGCGAACGACCAACCCCACGGCTGCCCCGGCAGGATGTGGTCGTTTTTGCCGTCCTGCATGAACACCCGAATCGGCTTCGGCTCCGTCTTTCGCACCAGCGCCGGCATACTGTCCGCGCCCTTCATCGCCACATAGGTTCCGATATAGCTCAGCACCCGGTGAAACTGATCGGGCCGGTTCCACGCCGCCATAAACGCGCCAACGGCACCCGTGCTGACCCCGGCAATCGCCCGGTCATCCGGATTGGCCGAGAGCGGATGGATCTTCGCAACCTCCGGCAACAACTCCGTCAGCAGAAATCGTGAGAAGCGGTCGCTCAGCGAGTCGTACTCGAAGATTCGCTCATACCGGTTCTGTGCGGTCTCTCCCACCACCGGCAGCACCCCCGGATCGATAAACACCCCAATCAGCGGAGGCACCTCATGCCGCGCGATCAGGTTATCCAGCACAACGGGAGCGTGCTGCCCATTCATAAACCCGCTGCCATCCAGAAAGATCATCACCGCCGCGGGCTTCTTTGCATCCAGCCCCGCCGGAACATACACCCAATACGTATGCGGAGTGCCCGGATAGATCTTTCCCGCCGCAAGTTCGTGCCGTGTCACCGTTCCCTGCGGAACCCCCGGCTGCACCTGCGAGTCTGGTCCAAGCATGTACGTCTGCTGTGCCTGCAGAGCCATCCCGGCCAATCCCAGGCCACCCAGAATCACAGCATTCCATGCCAGACGAGCGGCGCGTCGTTGCATCATCGCAAACTCCCTTTCCATCGGGAGAAGTATAGAGGCTCGAGCGCGCAGTTTTTATAAGCCGGGACAGTATCTTCCTAAGCGAAGATTTTTCTCCTGCTTCAGCGCCGTCATCAGCAGATCCTGCCCTGCTGGGCCTGATCGAAACTTTCATTCTCTTCACCCGGAACGAAGTGGTTGTCCCACAGTGCGCGGGATGGTCCGGCGTCAGGATCTCCAGCCCATTGTTTGCCGCAAGATAGTTCTTCCCATCCGCCACTATTCGGCATAGCATCCGATGCGCCAATCAGGAGACTCATGTGTTGAAGCCAATGTTCGTCCTTCTCACGCTGTTCCTCTTCCCATCCACTCCACAGCAGACGCCCGTCGGCCCCGTACCTATCCCAGCCGACGCTGCAACGCTGGCCAACCCGGTCAAACCAACCGCAGAGTCCCAAGCCCACGCCAAGAAGATGTACGGGTACGACTGCGCCATGTGCCACGGCGTCACGGGAGATGGCAAGGGCGACCTGGTCGCTGACCTCAAGCTTTCCTTGAAGGACCTTACCGATCCGGCAACTCTTAAAGACAAGTCAGACGGAGAGCTCTTCTACATCATCAAGAATGGAAGAGGCCAGATGCCCCCGGAAGGCGACCGTGGCAAACCCGAAGACCTCTGGAACATGGTCATCTACGTCCGCTCCCTCGCTAAGAAGTAGCAGAATACTTGACGCCGTCCGTGTGGTTAAAACAAATGGGAGGCCCGCGATGCGGCCTCCCATTTCTCGTTCCGAAATCAGACGTGGAGTCTCTAACCAAGAATTCCAGTCTTCTTCGCCACCGAAGTAAACACTTCCAGCGCTGTATCCAGACTCTCCCGCGTGTGTTCGCTGTTCATGATCGTCCGCACCCTTGCCTTGCCCTCTGGAACCGTCGGAAACACGATCCCGGTAGCCATCACGCCTGCTTCGAACAGTGCCTTCGAGAAGTCCATCGTCTTGCGCCCGTCTCCCACAATGACCGGCACAATGGGCGTCTCGCTCACCGGAGTCGTCCGTCCGCCGATATCGAAGCCTGCGTTCTCCAGCCCCGCCTTCCAATAGCGCGTGTTGTCCCATAGCCGCTCGATCCGCTCCGGCTCGTCCTGCAGGATATCGAACGCCGCGATACAGGTTGCCGCCACACTCGGCGGGTGCGAAGTGGAGAAGAGAAACGGCCGCGCCCGGTGGTACAGGTAGTCGATCAGATCGCGCGACCCGCACACGTAGCCGCCCAGCCCGCCGATCGCCTTCGACAGGGTCCCCACCTGCACGTCGACCATGCCGTGGACGCCAAAGTGGTCCACCGAGCCGCGTCCGTTGCGTCCCAGGACGCCGCTCGCATGGGCATCGTCCACCATCATGATCGCGCCATACTTTTCCGCCAAAGCCGCGAGCTTATCGACTGGCCCGATATCGCCATCCATCGAGAAGACGCCATCTGTAATAATGAGCTTGCGCCCCGGCTCGTTCTCGATCTCCTTCAGCAACTCCTCGCAGTGGTCGACGTCCTTGTGCCGAAAGACCTTGATCTTCGCCCGGCTCAAACGTGCCCCGTCGATGATGCTGGCATGGTTCAGCTCATCGGAGAGAATAAAGTCTTCCTTCCCGAGAATCGAACCCACCGTCCCCGCGTTCGCCGAGAACCCCGACTGAAACACCACGCAGGCTTCGACGTTCTTGAACGCGGCAATCTTCTCTTCGAGCTCCATATGGATCCGCATCGTGCCCGCGATCGTCCGTACCGCGCCTGAACCAACGCCGTACTTCATCGTCGCGGCAATCGCCGCCTCGCGCAGCTTCGGATGATTGCACAGGCCGAGGTAGTTATTCGAAGCAAGGTTGATGACTCGCTTGCCGTCATAGGTGCAGATCGCGGCCTGCTCGTCTTCCAGCACACGCAGTTTGAAGTAGGTGCCGCGCTGCTTCAGCTCATCGATTTGAGTGGTCAGATGGGCAAGTTGCGGACGGGACGTGGTCGCAGTAGTCATGAAGATAATCGTAAACCTTTGCCGTCCGGACAGTAAGGAGCAACCCATCCGGCATCAAATATATGAAGCGAAAAGACTTCGATACTTCGATGTCACACTGCAGCAAGAGAAGCACACCACCGAATCAAACCGCAGGAACGAGGACCGAACGATGATCACTCAACACTTCTTCAAGACCACGGCAGCACTGGCACTGGCGCTTACTCTCTTCTCCGGCTGCAAATCCAAGCAGGACGAAGCCATCGAGCAAGCCAAGCAGCAGGCCGCCACCACCGGTCAGGCCCAGCAGGTCATCACCACCGACAAGGCCGGTAACACGACCACCACGACCATCCAGCCCGCCGCTCCCGGCCAGCCCCAGCAGATCACCACCACCTCAACCTCTGCTCCGGTGGCCGGAACCACGACCGTTCCCGCCGGAACCCCCGCCGTAGCCGGCGGTCCGGCACCCGACCAACCCGCCTACGCGACCCAGCCCGGCGCACCGGCAGTCTCCACTCCCGGTGGCGGCCCGATTATCCGCGCTGCAGACGTGAAAGTCCCCGCCGGGACCAGCCTCGCCATCCGTATCAACCAGCACATCAGCGTCAAAACCACCGCCCCCGGCGCGCCGTTTGACGGTGAGCTCGTGGAATCCGTCGTCGGTGACAATGGCCGCGTCATCATCCCCAAGGGAACCCCGGTCGGCGGCATCGTGGATGCTTCTCATCGCCGCGGTCACTTCAAAGGCGCATCCATCCTGCAGCTTCGCCTCACCTCGCTCACCCTCGGCGGCACACGCTACCCCATCGACACCCATGACCTCACCCGCACCAAGAAGGGCAAGGGCAAACGCTCTGCAGCGTTCATCGGCGGCGGTACCGGTCTAGGCATGTTGATCGGCGGAATCGCCACCGGCGGCACCGGACTTCTCATCGGCGGCCTCGCCGGAGCTGGGGCAGGAACCGGAGTTGCTGGTCTGACCGGAAACCGCGACCTCGACATTCCGTCCGAGTCCATCGTCCGCTTCAAGCTGTCCGACACCCTGACCCTGGGGCAATAAGCAGCCCACCCCGTCCCCCAGCGGGTGCCCCATTCATCGCAGTTTTATCGCGATGGGTGGGGTTTTGTACGAAGCGCGATCTCCCGCCAGCCCGTTCGAGCCCATCTAACCCAGAAAGTTCCGCACAGAATCCATCGCTTCGCTCACCACCGCATCATCCCCCCCGCACCCCTGCAACCACTGCACCCCCGCCTCGCGTCGAAACCACGTCCCCTGCCGTTTCGCATAATTTCGATGCCCCTGCTGCGCCCGCGCCACCGCCTCCTCCCGCGAACACTCCCTCCGCAGCACCGAAACTGCTTCGACATATCCCAGCGAAGTCAGCGGACGGCATTCGTAGCCGTAGCGCTCGACCAGCCGTTCCGTCTCTTCAACCAGACCCCGGTCGAACATTGCAGCAGCACGTACGTTGATCCGCTCATAAAGGCGCGCCCGCTCCGGCGCCAGTCCCAGCCTCAGGATGCGGTATCCGGTCAACGCGTCGCGGCCCTTCTCCCACTGCGCCGTCAGCGGCTCCTTCGCCGCCAGGCTGACTTCGATCGCCCGCACCACCTTGGACACATCGTTGCCATGGATCGCCTTGGCCGCCGCGCCATCCAGCCGCGCCAGCAGTCGGTGCAGATACATCGCACCCCGCTTCGCCGCTGTTGCCCGCAGCCTCTCCCGCAACTCAGGCTGCGGTGCGGGGGCAGGGAACAGCCCCTCCACCAGCGCCCGTAGATAAAGCCCAGTTCCACCTGCCACAATCGGCAGCTTCCCCCGCTCGACGATCCCGGCAAGGGATTCCCGCGCCATCCGGCTGTAGTCTCCCGCTGTTACCGCCTCGTCGGGCCAGGCCACATCGATCAGGTGGTGCGGCACGCGTCCTCGCTCCTCGAGCGAAGGCTTCGCCGTGCCAATCTCCATCTCGCGATACACCGCAACCGAGTCGCAGCTCACGATCTCGCCGCCAAACTCCTCCGCGATCCGCAACGCCAGCGATGTCTTCCCGCTTGCCGTAGCTCCAACCAGCACGATCAGCGGATGCTCCTGCTCCATCACCATAGCCGCCACCATCCCACTCCGAAGACCCGGTGTACCCCCGCACGCAGCACCGCAAACGCCAAAACTGCCCCCGCCAGCAGCAGCGAGCCGCGCACCTGCCGCCGACGCTCTTCACGCAGGGCAGCCGCCGCAGAGTCGCGTGCAGATTCAGATTCAGATTCAGATTCAGATTCAGATTCAGAAGATTGGTTCGGAGAGGGCGGTCGCAAGCTCATAAAAGTCTTGCTTCCAGACTACTTCAGCTACGGCAACGGCTTGTTGGTTAGGAATAACAGTCGCAGCTCAAGAACCGGTCCCTTGAACTCCTTGGGCAGAGGAGGGAACTGCCCCTCGCTCGTAATCGCGCTCCAGCACGCCTTGTTGATGGCGTCATCGTGCGTCGAGTTATCGAGGTTCATCGCCACGATCCGGCCGTTGGAGCCGATCGTGAACCGGATCAGCGTCTCCCCCTGCTTGTTCAGCGGAGGCCGCGCCTCCTCCGGAATCAGCGGCTCCCAGTTGCGTTGAATATCGCTCAGAATGCGCCGGATATACGGTCCGAAGTCCACGCCCTGGGTATCGCTCAACACCTCGACGCCGGTGTTCATCCCGCCATGCGAAGCCGGAAGACTCGCTCCGAAGTTGCCACCACCCTGTCCGCGACTCTGAGCCGCGCCTTGTGCGGCCTGCCGAATCGCACTGCCCGCAGACTGGCTCTGATTGCCGAAGTTCGGCTTCGTCGGAGCGGGCCGGGGAGCATCCACCATCGCCTGCTGCGGCGGAGCGGGAGGAAGCGGCTGCTGGGGCTGCTGCTGTTGCTGAGGCGGTGCCTGTTGCTGCGGAGCAGGTGCCGGAGCAGCCTTTGCAGTCGGAGACGGACTCGCCGGAGCCGGGGTTCCAGCCTTGCGCATCGCCTGCAACTGCTCCAGGGTCTTCTTGTCCAGCGTCGGCTTGGCCGTCTGCTGGGTACGGTCCTTGTCGCTGATTACATTCGTCGGCTTGCGCGGAAGGTTCTTCGAGATGTCCTTCGGCATGTCCAGGTACGTCATCTCCCGGTCATGCTGTTTCAGCACATCCGCCGGATTGATCAGACGCGGCTGATGGAAGAGCACTCGAGGCCCGTAGAACAGGAACCATCCCAATGCGAGGTAAAAGATGATCGAAATGTAGATCGATTCACGAAACCGCGCCTTGGACCGCTCATCGTCCAGCGAATCCAGTAGATGGATCAGCTCGTGCTCTTCCAGCTCCCCAAACCTGCCGGTGCGAACCTTTACAGGCGTACCAGGAGGCGCGGAGTTGGGCGGAGTTTCGAGAGATGGCATCGGCTATGTACTGTCTGACGCCTCAATTGGGCGAAAGTTGCTCGTCTACGACAGGAAGGCTGCCGCGAAGAGCATATCTCTCTATTTTCGCACTCCCGGGGGATTCCCGATACAGCTTCCTTAGCGGAACTCCCTTAGCGGGAATCCCGTAGACTACCCCTGTGCCTTTGACTCCACTATTGCCGCGATTCCCGCCAGACACCCGCGCCGTCGTCCTCACCATCAGCGATCGCTGCTTTCTGGGCCAGCAGGAAGATCTCTCCGGCCCCGCCGTCGTCGCCCTGCTTGAAGAGGCAAACGTCCCCAGCATCGATGTCCTGACGCTGCCCGACGAACTCGACCAGATCGCCACCACCCTGCGCCACCGTGCCCGAACCGCCAACCTGCTCATCACCACTGGCGGCACTGGCCTGGCGCCACGCGATGTCACCCCGGAGGCGACCCGTATCGTCTGCGAGCGCATCATCGACGGCCTCTCTGAACGAATGCGTGCCGATGGCCTCCTCCACACGCCGCTTGCGCCGCTCAGCCGCTCGGTCTGCGGTTCGATCGGCGATACCCTCATCGTCAATCTCCCTGGAAGCCCCGCCGGAGCCCGTTCATCCCTCGCCGCCATCCTGCACCTGCTACCCCACGCCCTGGACCTGCTCGCCGGCCGGACCGGCCACGATCCAGCCGGCGACTCGACCGCAGAGCCGGATCCTGCATCCCACTGATTCACGCAGCGTTACAACAGTCCGTCCGCGGCAAAGGTAAAATCGAAGTAACCCAGTGAAAATCCATCCCATCGCGCTGTTCCACAAGCTCAACTTCGCCATGCTTACCCTGCTCAAGCCGTTGGGTATCTGGGGGATCGGCGCCCTTGCTATCGCGGACTCTGCGGCCATTCCCGTCCCCATCGACGCGCTGGTCATTGATTACGTCGTCCACGACCACTCAAAATTTTTCCTCTACTGTCTTCTCGCCGCAGTCGGAAGCGCCATCGGCAGCCTCGTCCCGTATTACATCGGACGCGCCGGTGGCGAGCTCTTCCTGCTCAAACGCATCAACCGGCAGCGCTACGAGCAGCTTCGCGACCGCTTCGAGAAGCAGGAGTTTCTCGCTCTCATGATCCCGGCCATGATGCCCCCGCCGATGCCCGTCAAGCTGGTCGAGATCGCCGCCGGTGTCTTCGAGATGAAGCCGGTGATGTTCTTCCTCGCCATCGCGGTGGGCAAGTTCATCCGCTTCCTGTTCTGGTCGATCCTGATCATCCTGTACGGCCCGGCGCTGATCCACACCATCTCGCGCACCCTCCGCGATCACCGCACCCTGGTCCTTGGGATCGGCGGAGCGATGATCGCCTTCATCATCGTTTGGGTCGTCCGCAAGATCTTCGACCGCAGCCGGGGCACCAGACTCCCCATCGAAGAGGATGTCGCCTCTCCCTCCGAATCCGTCCCGGATTAGGCTTCCCCTCGGCAAAAGAAAAGGGCTGCGAGTGATCGCAGCCCTTTCCGGCATTTGTAATGAATGAAAGAACTAGGCCAGCGGAAGCTGATTGTTCTGCGCCTCGCGAATGCTCTGCGCGATGCTCTTCGCCAGCACCGGAAGCCCAAACAGAGCACCGGCAGTCACCGCGGTCGACATCACATCGTTCGCGTAGAACGGAATAGCGGCGACAAAGCAGGCCGCCAGGCCCGCGGCGCTATGGGCGTACATCGTGCTACCGGCCCAGACCATGAAGTTGCTCAAGATAAAGAACGAGGTCGAAGACGCGAGCACCGCACCCGCTACCCGCAGCATCGAGGGAGCAGACGTCTCGCCCTGCACCTGCTTGTTCCGCAACATTCCGTAGCCGATCATGCAGACCGCCGCATACCAGAACCATGTCACGACATAGGCACGCACCTGGAAAGGGTAGTTGTAGACGAACGCGGTCAGGTAGTAGTCCGTTGCCATCATCGTCAGAACCGCAATCACGGTCTGCCAGCGCCGCCAGCCGCCGCCTTGCCGGGCACCGAAGAACAGCAGCCCTCCGCCCACAGCGGTAAAGCCCACGCTGGTCGTGCCAAACGAGTGCGGAAGAATACGGCTCAGAACAGCGAGCAAAAGTGCGAGATAGGCAGTCATGGTGACCTCAGATTCAGAAACGGAATTTTCAGGAGCGCAAACTTCAGCCAGGTAAACTTCAACCCCGTTAACTGACAGCGCACCTCTGATTCTAGTCTTTGCGCCTTAACAGTCAATCAGGACGCGCAGAAAGAGTTACCCGCCCGCCGAAATTTCCAAGCAAATCCTAGTGCTCCACCCGCCCATCCATCTCCATTCGAACCACCTTGCGGTCCTCATTGATCGTCACCGCACCCGAGAGCGGAGCCTTCGTCCGGCCCGCCATGAACGGCACATCGTACATAAACCGCAGATCCCGGAACGTAACCGTCGTAAGCCCCGCCTCATCCGGGTCGTCCGGGTTGTCGCTCTTGGGCTGCTCTGTCACCAGCGGAAAACGGGCCCAGTCCAGATACACCTCCCCCAGCCAGCTCCGTTTCGCCACCAGCGTCGCAATCGTGGTCGGCGGCTTGTAGAACACATCGCCTGGAGTCGTCGTCACCGTCCCGCTCAGCGTGTCCGCGACCGCTAGTCGATAGTCCAGCGGAGTCTCCACGATCACATGCCACTTATAGGGAGTGATCGGATTCGGGCTCACCCCGACCCGCACTACCGGCACCGGAACGGAGTCTATAGCCGTTGCCCCCGTACTCCTGAAATCTTCCGCCGCGACCAGTTGCAGCGCCTTGTCCTTCTCCATCCAGCGCCATCCCCACAGCGACACTGTCCCCAGCAGCGCTGCAATAGCCCAGCCGCGTCCACGAAACCGCGATCGCCGTGCTCCAACCTCGCTCCCGATCAGTCCGAACAGCGCCGGAGCCACCAGCGCCACCAGCAGCATCCCAAACAGCACCGGCTCGAAGATAAATACGATCGACCCCTCATACCACCGCGAATTGAAAGGGAAGAACGGCCTCACCCCATAGTTATTCGTCCAGTCCAGCAGCAGGTGACTCAACAGCGCCACCAGCACAAACCCGAACAGCAAGCCCCAACGCACCGGCGCAGCCTTTTCAAACTGCGACTCCGAAGCCTCAGAATTTATCATGGGGGCCGCGCCCTTCCTTCGCGTCCGCCAGTAGTTCCAACCCCAGCAGATCCCAACCACCGCCGCCGCTTCAAACGGCATCCCCAGCAAAGTATGCGTCCAGCCCCGGTGATGCTGGAACGCCGCCACCGGCCCTGCCACTCCCCACAGCGTATCGATATCCGGCAGCTCCGACGCGACTGTCATCGCCACCGCAGCATACGCCGCCTTCCGGTTAAACCCCGCCCGCGCCAGGCAGGCTCCCGTCATCAGATGTGTGATTGGCTCCATGCCCCAGCATACCCCGTGATAAATTCTCCAGATGCACGACCCCCTCCCATCCGAAGAGAGCGCCTTGACGGCTTTTATCGCCGCCTTCGAGGACGGCACTCTGCCCAAAGCTCGCTGGACCCACGCCGCCCACATCTTCACTGGCGCCTGCTACGTCCACGCCCTTGGCGAGCCCGCCGCCATCGACCGCATGCGCACCCGCGTCAGCGCCTACAACCTCGCCGTCGGCGGCCAGAACACCCCCACCAGCGGCTACCACGAGACCGTCACCGTCCTCTGGATCAAGCTGCTCAGCCAGTTCCGCCGAGAACACCCCACCCTCGCCCGCGTGCCCTTCGCTACTTTCTGCGTTGAACACTTCGCCCCGCAGCGCGATCTTCTCCGTCGTTACTATGACTACGATGTAGTGGCTTCGCCCGAAGCGCGCCGCGCTTGGCATCCGCCTACGCTTCAATCACTGGACTCGTAATCGACTTTTGAGGGAGTTCGAGGTCGTCGCCTAGGTGTTGGGTTCCGAATTGGCAAACTCGGGACTAAAGTTCCGCAGTTACACATGCTCCGTGGTCGACTACCGATATTTACGAAATTCTTCTAAAGTCGGCGTGAGCGCCTTTCTCAGGTCGGACTCGCTCACTGGGCAAGTAAAGCTCTTGGCTTTGACCCAAGTGTGAACTTCTTCGATTTCCGCCTCAGTTGCCCAAGGAGATAGGCGAACTTCGGTCACGAGAGCTTTAAGATCAATGCGACGTCGTTTACACTTGTGAATCCACTCGTGCATTGGATTCTCGTCTTCCAGAGGCTCGCGGTTTGGAAAGCCGTCTAAGCCCAAATGCCGATTGTTCCCGCCTACTGGGTCGCCGCAGGTCAACACTGTGCGAAGCTCCCGTTCCTTTTCAAAACACCGTCGTTTCATAAAAAGAAAATGAATGGTGTTGTATCGAAGCGGTCCTGCATCGTCGTATCGAACTAGTCCCACCTGAATTTCATCGAGCATGGAATCGAGTGCGGATCTTAGAAGATCGAACCGGGTGAAAATGGCGGCGAAACCATACCTTTCCCACATATCCAGAGTCTCGCCCTCAAAAATCTGCCAGCACTGGATGTAATGCATCTCGCTAAACTGACGATTGGATGCCTGGTCGTTATTCAATGCTAGCTCGTCGTGAAGATCGTATTTTGTAAAGCCGCGAACCTTTCTCACATAGTTATCGGGTGGCAAAGCCTCGTTGGGATCATCCATTTTAAACAAATCAGTCCTGCGGAAATAGAGCTCTTCGCTGGCAAATAGGTCTCTGAATTTACGGAGGTCGACAAACCGGCAAATGACTGTGTCGGGACTGGGTTGGCTATATGCTTCGTGCGAAATGATCGGCATCGATAGCTTATTGTAGGCTGGCACGCACTGGCGTCCGCTCTCTAAAATCTCGAAGCCCCGTACCGCGACCTTATCACCCCCGACTCCCCGGTGGCACGCCTGGGTCGAAAGACGTTACACTCAACCCGTGAAAATGAAGACTCTGTTTGTATCTCTCCTGGCGACCGCGCTCGCCTCGACCGCCTCCGCGCAAGACACCAAAAGCTTTCTCGGCCGATGGGACATGACTGTGACCCCCACCACCGGCAAACCGTATCCGCAATGGATCGAGCTGACCGAGAACGGCGGCAAGATTGAGGGTCGAGTTCAGCCGAAGGGCGGCGGATGGCGTCCGATTGCAGGCGCGCACATGGAGTCCGGCAAATTGATCGTGACTGTGGGGGAAGCGGGCGCTGGTCCCGCAACTAACTGGGAGCTCACGTCCCCCAGCGCAGGCAAGCTGACCGGCATCGAAAAGCGCGGCGACGTCGGTGGCCCGATGCTCGTGGGCGTGAAGGCGCCTTTGCTGGATCGGCCCATGCCGAAGAGCTGGACGAAGCCCAGGCCCCTCTTCGACGGCAAAGACCTCAAAGGTTGGGAGCCGATAGGAAGCGTCGACAACAACAAATGGATCGCGCGCAACGGCGAGCTGGTGAATGACAATCCCGAAGTGCCCGGTCAAAAATTACCCCCGGCCGCCAACATCAAGACAACCGAGAAATTCCAGGACTTCAAACTGCATATTGAAGTGAACTGCCCGGAAGGCGGGAACAGCGGCATCTATCTGCGCGGTCGCTATGAGCTGCAGGTGGGTACCGAAGGCGGCAAGCTTCCATCGCATGAGATGGGCGCGATCTACAGCTACTATCCGCCGCCGGAGGGCTCACAACTCGGTCTCGGCAAATGGACGACCTTCGACGTCACCTTCGTCGGCAGACATGTAACGGTCTTGCGCGATGGCAAGATGTACCACGACAATGTTGAGATTCCTGGCCCGACCGGAGGTGCTCTCGACAGCAATGAGGCCGAGCCCGGACCGTTCTATCTGCAGGGCGACCACCACGGCGTCATCGCATACCGCAACATCACGATCTCCGTTCCGCAGAAGTAAAATCTCGACCCTCATATACTGATACCCATGGCTTCCTCTCCCGAAACCCAGATCCAAACCCTTCGCGAAGAGCTTCGCCACCACGAGCACCTCTACTACGTCGACGACTCCCCCGTCCTCACCGACGCCCAGTACGACGCGCTGATGAACCGCCTCAAAGCGCTCGAAGCCGAGCACCCCGACCTCATCACGCCCGACTCTCCCACCCAGCGCGTCGGCGGCAAGCCTAAGGACGGCTTCGTCAAAACCCCGCACTCCCGCCCCATGCTCTCGCTCGACAACGCCTACAACGAACCCGAGCTCCGCGCCTGGGACGAGCGCGTCCGCAGCGCCCTCCCCACCACCGAGACCATCCGCTACGTCTGCGAACTGAAGCTCGACGGCCTCTCCATCGCGCTGCACTACAGCCCCGGACCGAAGGGGTCGGCGCACCTCGAACGCGGCATCACCCGCGGCGACGGCACCATCGGCGAAGACGTCACCACCAACGTCCGCACCATCCGCTCCATCCCACTCAGCATCACCGCCGAAAAGCTGAAGGCGGCCCACCTCCCCCAGACCTTCGAGGTGCGCGGCGAGGTCGTCCTGCCGCACGCTGCCTTCGTGAAGATGAACGCCGAGCGAGAAGCCCAGGGTCTCGCCCCCGCCGCCAATCCGCGCAACGCCGCCGCCGGAACGATCCGCACGCTCGAGCCCAACATCGTCGCCCAGCGCCGCCTCGACCTCTACGCCTACTTCCTGCTCCACGGAGAAGACAAGCAGCGCGGCGACACCCTGCTCCCCACCCACACCGAGACGCTGGAAGCCCTGCGTACTGCAGGCCTCCGCGTCAACACCCACGCCCGCACCGTGGACTCGATCGATGCCGTGCTGAAGTTCATCGCCGAGGCCGACACCCTCCGCGACACCCTCGGCTACGAGATCGACGGCGTCGTCATCAAGCTCGACGGCACCGCGCAGCAGCGACGCCTCGGCTTCACCGGCAAGGCACCCCGCTGGGCGATCGCCTACAAGTTTGCCGCGCGCGCCGCCGTTACGCAGCTCCTCGGCGTCGCCTTCCAGACCGGACGCACCGGCAAGATCACGCCCGTCGCCCAGCTCCAACCCGTTCTGATCGGCGGCACCACCGTCGCCCGCGCGACCCTGCACAATCCCGACGAGATCGCCCGGCTCGGCGTCCGCATCGGAGACTTCGTCCAGGTCGAACGCGGCGGCGACGTCATCCCCAAAATCGTCGAAGTGGCCGAAGACCCGAAGCACCCGCGCGGTACCATCGAGATAGTCTTTCCCACCCACTGCCCGCGCTGCAAAGAGCCCCTGGTGCAGGAGCCCGGCGAGGTCGACCTCCGCTGTGTCAACGCCAGTTGCCCGGCCCGACTCGAAGAGGAGCTCCGCCACTTCTCCTCCCGCAACGTGATGAACATCGAAGGCCTCGGCGAAGCCCTCATCGCGCAGTTGCTAGGCCACGCCCTGGCCGAACAAGCCACCGAACCGGGTGCCCCAGGTCCCGACTCTGGGACCTGGGATGAACCAGCACCAAACTCTCCGGAATCCGACTCCGCCCCCACCACCGAACCGACCCGCACTGCCCTCGTCCACTCCGTAGCTGACATCTACGCCCTCACCAAAGCCGATCTCCTCACCTTGGAACGCATCGGCGAAAAGACCGCCGATTCCATCCTCTCCGAGATAGAAAACTCCAAAAAGCAGCCCCTCAACCGCGTGCTCCTCGGCCTCGGCATCCGCCACGTCGGCGAACGCACCGCGCAAGCCCTCGCCGAAGAGTTCGGCAGCATGGAGCTCCTTCAGAAAGCCACCGAAGAAGACCTAACCCGCATCAACGATGTAGGCCCGAAGGTCGCTGCCACCGTGAACGAGTTCTTCTCCAACCAGAAGAACCTCGACCTGATCGACCGCCTCCGCACCGCCGGTCTCAACTTCACCGCCGAAAAGCGCGTCCGCGGCACAACCCTCGAAGGCCTCACCTTCGTCCTTACCGGTACCCTTCCCACCCTCACCCGCGACGAAGCCAAGGAAAAGATCGAGTCCGCCGGAGGCAAAGTCTCCGGCTCCGTCAGCAAGAAGACCAGCTACCTCGTAGCCGGAGAAGAGGCTGGCTCGAAGCTCGACAAAGCCACTTCCCTCAACGTTCCCATCCTCGACGAAGCCGCGTTGCTAAGCCTGCTCCAGTCCTAGAAACTGACCTTCAGCCCAAACTGCACCTGCCGCGAGCTCGTAGCCGTCGCCGTAATCACTCCCGCCGTCGAACTCGTCGCCGCATTCAGCGCCGAGAAGACGATCGCATTCGGCGTGGTGAAGTTGCTATGGTTCAACACGTTGAAGAACTCCGCCCGAAACTGCGTATGTAGCCGCTCGCCAAACTGCGTGTTCTTCAGCAGCGAGAGATCCACCTCCGTGAGCCCCGGCCCCACCAGCGTATCGCGCCCGAGATTGCCGACTGCTCCACCCGTGATCGTTCCCAATGAATTGGTCGTAGAAAGTGGAGCCGAGAACGCCGCCGGATCGAACCACTTTGCCACCGTCTTCGGATACAGCTTCCCGGTGAAGTTCGGATTCACGTTCGGACGCACCGGGTTGCGCGTATCGCCCGATCCCGTCGGGTTATACCCGAGCTGCGGCGAGAACGGAAAGCCCGACTGAAAATTCCCAATCGCGCTGACGCTCCACCCGCCAACAATCCGGTTCGCCAGCGGCTGCAGGCCGGAGACAAACGCTCGTCCCCGTCCGAACGGCAGCTCATACACTCCGTTGATCGCGGCGATGTGACGAATATCCGTCGCAGCCCGGCCGTAGTCCAGTCCCGGCATCGTCGGCACCGAAACAAACGCAGGAGTATTGGCGGACACACTCGTATTCCAGGCCGACCCGTTATCCAGGTTCTTCGCAAACGTATAGTTCCCGCGGAACTGCAGCCCATGCGCGAAGCTTCTCCGCACATCGACCTCCAACGCGTTGTAGTTGCTCATGCCCGCGCTGAACCACGAGGTCGTATTCGCTACCAGCGGATTGGCCTTGTTCGTATTCGGATAGAAGACCGTTCCCGCGCTCAACGAAGCAGGGCACGCCACATTGGGGCACGTGACCGTCGAAGGCTCATTCTGATCTCCCGAAAGAATCTGGTTGTAGCCATGGGACCCGATATACACCAGCGTCAGCGAGGTGTTTTTCGCCACCTGCTGCTCGACCTTGAACGTCCAGCTCACCACCGCAGGGGTAGAGATATCGGGCTGCACATTGGAGGGCGATACCAGCACCCCCGGCCCGGCAGTCGTCGCCGAAGTAATGTTCAGGCTCGATACCGCGACGTTCCGCAATGAGAGCGTCGTGTTGAACGGAGCCGCCTGGTCGAAGCGGTAGTCGAGATTATCCAGCAGCGAGTGGTGCAGCCCCACGCTCGCGCGCACGGCCGTCCGGCCATTGCCGAAGACATCCCAGGCGACGCCGGCTCGCGGCTCTGGCAGGAACTTCGCGCGGTTCACCTGCAGCCCTGCAGAGCTGATCGTAGGATTCGTGTTGATGACTCCGTTCGTAAATCCATAGCTCGCCGCGCGTCCCTGCGACTCGTTGAAGCCGTTCGTCGACTCAAACCGAATCCCTGCCCGAAGCTCCAGCCGAGGCGTGATCTTCCACGTATCTTCGAGATACCCTGCGCCCATCCACGACCGCCATCCCAGTTCGGTAGGTGCAGGCACCACCGAAAAAGTAGCCACCGTACCGGTCAGAAAACTTTGCAGCGTCGTGAACGAGGCCTGACCATACTGATTCTGCGCCAGGTTGTCGTTGCTCTGTAGCCGCTGCAGCCAGCCGCCGGCCTCGAACTGGTGGCGGCCGATGGTGTAGAAGATATGGTCGTCAAAGGTAAACAGGTTCCGCGTCGTCGTATTGTTCGAGCCGACATTCGCGCCCGCGCCCGTAATCTGCGAGCTGCCGTTCGAGGCTGTCGACCCGGCAATCACGATCGCCCCGATCGGCTTGCCCTGTACCCAGGTCGGCACGCTCGCTCCGCCCAGCGGGCTCGAAGTGCCCAGGAAGTAAAACGAAGCCCGGGAAAATCCGACACGAAACGTATTCAGCAGTCGTGGGCTGAAGACATGCTGCTCCTGGATACTCAGGACCTGCTCTCGCAGGCTTTCGTTGATCGACGCCAGCGGGTTCTGCGTCGGCGTATTCGCGGTTGAATCGTCGACTGTGTACACGGCGAACAGCAGGTCGTTGGAACTCAGATTCGCGTCGAAGCGTGTCGTGCCGAAGTCCTCGCGAATCTTCTGCTTCGGATTCGAGTAGGCCAGCGCGATTCCCGTCGGATGCCCGTTGCCATCCAGCAACTCCGGTCCGTTCTGCGCGGGCCACAGGTTGAACAGCGGAGCGACGCCCGCCCCCAGCGTCACCGGCTTGTAGGTTCCAGTCGCATCGGGGAAGAAGCCCTGCCGCACCTGCGTGCTTGGCACGAACGTCACATCCGACAACCCCAGGTTCTGTCTGTAACCTTCATAGTTACCAAAGAGAAAGAGCTTGTTGCTTACGATGGGTCCACCCAGCGACACGCCGTAGTTATTCCTCTGGAACTCCGGCAGCCTCTTGCCACCCGGCTGCACCTGGTCGAAGTAATTCCTCGCATCCAGTGCCGAATTGCGGATAAATTCATACGCCGACCCGTGCAGCGTGTTCGTCCCACCTGCTGTCACAATCGAGATCTGCGCTCCCTGCCGTTTGCCATAGGTCGCCGAGTAGCTGTCCGAAACCACGTTGAACTCACGCACCGCATCGACTCCAAGCAACTGCCCGCTGGTGCCCCCCGGCGTTACATTGATCAGCGACGCGCCGGTGTACTCGATCCCGTTCAGCAGAAATAAATTGTCCTGCGGCCTGCGCCCCGAGATGGCGAACATATTTCCAACCGATGAGTTCGAAGTGCCAATCCCACCCGAGCGCTGCCCCGTCGAGTTCACCGTCGCAGGGTTCAGGGTGATCAGTTGATCGTAGCTCCGCCCGTTCAGCGGAAGCTCCTTGACCTGCCGCTCGCTCACCAGTCCTGAGGTCTGCTGGGTCGAAACATTCACAACCTCGCCGGAGGCATCGACCACCACATCCTGCGCCACGCCCGCTACAGTCAGCACTACATCTACCTGGCTGCTCTGCCCCACCGTCACCGCGACGTCTTTCTTCTCGACGGTTCCGAATCCCACGCCGCTCGCGGTCACGTTGTACGTCCCAACGGAGATCGAAGGCGCGGCGTACCGCCCATCGCGATCCGTCACTAGCCGACGCTCCGTCCCCGTCTCCGAGTTCACCACCCGCACCGTTGCTCCGCTCACGCGAGCGCCGGTTGAATCGGTGACGGCTCCGCTGATCGAACCCCCCACCACCTGCGCACACAACGAGACAGCAGTGCCGAGGAGTACGGAAAGAGACAACATACCTGCAGAACGAAAAGAGAATGACATGAAGACTCCAAAGACAGGGCATCGACGAGCGATGCATAAAAGGATGGTGGAAGGTGGGGAGGACTAGTGCGTGAAAAAACGAAGTCAGATCATCGACAACAACAGCGGCAGGGAGCCGCGCGTCCAGTCGAGCCATCCGAATTGAGCCTGAAGCGAATCGTCATAGAAATCTCGTAACCCCAAAGAAAAACCCACGCTGCCGGTAAAGGCATTGCGTGGGTCTCGATGTTCCTGAACTTTAAAGCCAGCCTAGCGCCAGCGAATCAGAAGAAGAGTTACACCCACGCGAACGCAGCGTCGCGACAACATACGCAACACGTACAGTTCGGGGTGAAGTTCTTCCGCATCCTCAAAGGCTACCGATAATCGCCCAATGCGTCAAGAAAGCATTGTCGGATCGCTGCAAAAGTAGTTCCATACGCGAAGCGTCCAATGCCCCACGAAGGTCCTGCCGAAGGCCCCGTGGCGCCCGCCCGGCGTCAGGGCGCACTTGGCAACGAACCGAATCCGCCCTGAAATCACGAAGCCCCGGTATTTTTACCGGGGCTTCTAGTCAAACTCTTTAGCTCTAAATCTTTACGACAAACGCGAACCAGCAAAGCCCACTGTCGGACCAGCCGGATACTCAAGCGAAGCGGTAACCGGCGCATCCATCACTTCCTTGAAGGCAGTGCGGAACTTCGCCATATCTTCCTTGGTGCCGACCGAGATGCGGACGACATTCGGCCAGATCGACCACGTACGACCGATGATGACCTTCTTCTTTGCCATCGCCGCCATCACCTGCCGCCCGTTGCGGCCCGTATCGATCATGAAGCAGTTGGACTGCGATCCCGGGATGACCTTGTACTTGTTGTCCGTCAGGAACTTGATCGTCTCGGTGCGAGCCTCGCCGATGTAAGCCTTGCGGGTTGGGATCAGGCTCGTGTCTTCGAGCGAGACCCGCCCGGCGATGCAGGAGGTGATCGCCATGGGATTCTGGCCGCAGTTTTCCAGCTTATGCAGCACATCCGGATGCGCGACCGCGAGACCGCAGCGGATCCCCGCCATTCCGTAGATCTTCGAGAAGGTGCGCAGGACGATGATGTCCTTGCGGGTAGCCGTCTGGTCGATGACAGACTCTGCGTCCGAGAGGTGGATGTAGGCCTCGTCCACCAGCAGCATGGTGTCCTTGGGCTTGTTGTCGAGCAGCCAGAGAATGTCCTTGCGCGAAGTAATGGTTCCGGTCGGATTGTTGGGATTACAGAGATAGATGACGCCGGCATTGGGGTCAGCGGCGGCAAGTGCTTTCACGTCATGTGCATAGGCACTGGTCAGGGGGGTCTGGATGACCTTCGCTTTGGCGATCTCCGCCGCACGGCCACCGGCCTCGTAGGTCGGATTGCCGGCAACGAACGAGTGGCCAGGTCCGCTGTAGGTCAGGACGGAGTAGTGCAGGGGCTCGGACGATCCGCCATAGACGGCGACGTACTCGGGAGCGACATTGTTCTGCTTCCCGAAGACTTCCATCAGCATCATCATCTCGGCAAAGTCGTAGCGGCCGCCCTTGGACGCGACGGAGGAGATCGCGGAGCGCGCAGCTTCACAGGGGCCAAGAGGATTCTCATTGGCGTTAATCAGAACAGCGTCCTTGGGGATGGACGCCATCATCATCTTCATCATCTGGAGTTGGGACATGGGCTTCTGGCCCGAAGCGCCCGCGGCCTGGGCGGCCAGCGCAAACTGGGACTCCGAGAAAATACCAACTGAGGAAAGGGAGGCGGCGAGACCGGCCATCCGTACGAAAGAGCGACGAGAGAGTGGCTGTTGGATTTTACAAAGCTGCATGGGAAGCTCCTGTACTGCGAAGAATGAGGTAAATGAAGCTGAAAAGCAGATACCTGACGCTGAATCCAAGCCCGGTGGTGGTTGCTTTACTGCACATCAACGCTGATGTAGAGAGGAGAGAGATTAGTGTAATCCCAATTCCCGCAGGCCGGCGGATGATTTTCACGAAACGAGATGAGGCAGCGGGAATCGGGGCCAAACGGGCCAAATGAGTCAAACGATCTCTGGAGAGTCAGCCGCTGGATACAATAGGATCTCTCCCGTCCGTCATGAAAAACATATCTCCACTTGCGATTGCCGCCGCAACCTTCGCGTTATACGTGGGCATGATCGCGATTGGAGCCGGCCTTGCCCCCGGAGGAATCTTTCACCGCCAAAGCGCGAAACTGACCCCCTGGCATCCCGACCCCCTGGCCACCCTTCCCCTTGAAAGACGCGCAAGCATCGAACTCGGCAGCCGCCTCTTCAACGAAACCCCTGTCTACAACGCGGCCTACGTCAAGAGCCGCATCTCCTGTAGCAACTGCCATCTCCAAGGGGGAATCGCCCCGTATGCATCCCCTGTCGTCGGTATCGTCCCCACCTTCCCGATGTTCAGCAAACGGGCAGCCCGCAATATTACCCTCGAAGACCGCATCCAGGAGTGCATGACCCGCAGCGAAAACGGTAAGCCTCTACCGTCTGATAGCCGCGAGATGAAGGCGCTCCTCGCCTACATCAACTGGCTCTCCGATCCGCACGCTGGCCAGCAAGCCTTTGTCGGCCGCGGCCTGGAGACGCTGCCGGTCCTTCAACCTGATCCCACCCACGGCGCAGAAGTCTATGCCTCACAATGCGCAGGTTGTCACGGAACCGACGGCCAAGGCACCCGCCGCCCTTTCCCGCCGCTCTGGGGGCCGACCTCCTTCAACGACGGGGCAGGCATGAACGGTATCGAAAAGATGGCCGCCTTCGTTCAATACAACATGCCGCACAATCGAAAGGGCATCCTCTCCGCGCAGGACGCCTACGACGTCTCCGCCTACATCCACCAGCAGCCTCGACCCGCCTTCAACCCCGAGTATGATCATTTCTAAACCAGATCCAGCCACTTGCCACGGCACTCAATCCAGTTCTGCCTTTGCTATCCAAGGAGCGAAATGAAGAAACGTTACCTGTTGCTGTTTGCCGTCTGTGTCGCCTTGTGTCTCAGCCCCGCTGCCTTCGCGCAAACCGCTCCCGCTAAAACCCACCACGTCGTCTTCGCCGTCACCTCCGGCGACGAGGCTGACTGGAAGATGACCCTTGGCAATATCCGCAACCTCATCTCCGGTCTCAAGCCCGATACCACCGAGGTCGAAGTGGTTGCCTACTCCCAGGGCCTCAATCTCGTGAAGCTGACCTCGACGCTCGCGTCCGAGATAGCAGCACTGCAGACACAGAACGTCCGCTTCGTCGCCTGCCAGAACTCCATGCGGATGCAGCACGTCGAGGAGAAAGATCTACTAGCTGGAGTAAAACCCGTTCCCTCCGGAATTATTGAAGTTGTCACCAAGCAGGAGCAGGGCTGGGCTTATATCAAGGGCGGACGCTAACCCGTCCCTATGGCCAATCCAAACCAGTCGGGCACCCGCAGGTCGCAGCGGGAAAGCCTTATCTTTATTCCTCTCGCATGTCTCGCCGCTCTCGCGGTCGCTGCGGTTTCGTTTCTGCCTTCGGAAGATAAACAAACGTTGCACACCAGGGGGCACTATCACTCGTGGGGGCATCTGCTGGCGTTTACCGTCATCGGCTACATCACCTCCAGAACCTCCCGCTCAACGCCTGTCCGGATCGTTCTCTTCCTCGGCTGTATCGCCTTCGGATTCGGCATCGAGTACGCCGAGGCGGTAGCTTTTCATGGAGCAATGGAGTGGAAGGATATTCTGGTCGACACGCTTGGTGTAGTCTGCGGAACTTTCGCCGCAACCGTTACTGCTCCGCCGTCAAAATCCCGCTGACCCGAAAGCATCCAATGGTTGGCCTCGTGAAGCGGCAGCTTAGTCCATCCAAACCAGGCGTAACTCCATGCACCCTTGCCGGAGATGCACCCTCCGGGTGTATCTTTATTGCAATTATGAGTACCCATCGTTTCAAGGTTCTGACCTTCGCCGCCCTCATCGCCATGGCCGCTCCCCTCTTCGCGCAACAGCCCGCTGCCCCAAAACACGAAGACACAGAAGTGTATGAGCCCGTGCCGCCGATCGTGACCCCGGGAGCCACCAACACTGCACCGCCCTCCGACGCCATCGTGCTCTTCGACGGCAAGAATCTTGATGAGTGGGTCACGGTCAAGGACAAGTCTCCCGCCAAATGGGCCGTAGCCAACGGCATCTTCACCGTGAATAAAGACAAGACCGCCGGCAACATCGAGACCAAACGCTCCTTCAAGAACTACCAACTTCATGTGGAGTGGCGCATCCCGGAGAGCATCACCGGCAGCGACCAGGCCCGCGGCAACAGCGGCGTCTTCCTCGCCTCCACTGGCGTCGGCGATGCTGGATACGAGCTGCAGGTCCTCGACTCCTACAACAACAAGACCTACGTCAACGGACAAGCCGGCAGCATCTACAAGCAGGGAATTCCGCTCGCCAACCCCAACCGCAAACCCGGCGAGTGGCAGACCTACGACATCGTCTGGACTGCGCCCATCTTCAATGAAGATGGCTCAGTCAAAACTCCCGCGTATGCCACCGTCTTCTTCAACGGCGTGGTCGTCCAGAACCACTTCGAGCTCAAGGGCGAGACACTCTACATCGGCAAGCCCGTCTACAAGAAGTACGACACCGCCCCCATCAAACTACAGGCCCACGGCGACAAGAGCGAACCCATCAGCTTCCGCAATATCTGGATCAGGGAACTCAAATAGCTTTCATCCCCTGAGAAGGCCAAAAGACGCCGTAAACAAGCCGCAGGTTGAGCCCACCGTAGTTCTTCGTTAGGATTTAGAAGGAACACGGAGGATGTTGAGATGAGCGCGCCACATGAATCGGCTTCCTGGTTGGATCGTTACTGGCAACTGCTGGTGATCTTGTATGGACTGATCTTCGTCACGATCCTGGTGACGTTTGCACCGACAGTCTAAAGAAAGGGCGCGGCGCAAGCCGTGCCCTTTTTACTTCTGCTTGAACTTGAAGCGAGGCTCCACTTCAAAGAAGTTACAGAAAGCGTACGCCGGTCAAATCCTCGCAGACACCCCAAAGCCGTGCAGCTCCTGCGGCGTCTCTTGCCTGCGGTGCAACGATGGCGTTACCCACATCGCCTCCCCGCATCTCCTGGAAGCCCTGCGGCCCGTAGTACCCGCCGCCCACAGCCTCTGCAGCAGTCGCCGCATACAGGGTTGGCAGAGCGCCTTCCGCATCGCTATTCAGCAGCGCCCCGATGGTCGTAGCAATCACCCGCTCGGCGATCCCTGCCAGGCCCTTACCGGAGCCCACCTTGAACAGGCTCGTCTCCGCTACGCCCGGATGGGCCGCGACACTCACCACGCCGGACGCCTGCGCCTCCAGCCTGCGTTCCAACTCCATGCTGAACATCAGATCCCCAAGCTTCGACTGCTGGTACGAGGTCATGGGGTTGTACCTCCGCTTAGCCTGCAGGTCCTCAAAGTCGATCTTCCCCCGCTTATGCGCGATCGAGGCCACCGTCACCACCCGCGGCCTCTTTTCCTGTGACGCCGCAAGCGCCGCCGATCGCTCCAGCGCTGGCATCAGTAGTCCCGTAAGCGCAAAGTGCCCCAGCACATTCGTGCCGAACTGCAACTCAAACCTATCCCTGGTCTCCAGCCGTTTCGGCGGAGCCATCACGCCAGCATTGTTGATAAGCAGATCCAGCGGCAAGCCCTTCTCAAGTTCCCGCGCTGCGACCTCGCGCACACTCTCCAGCGATGCCAGGTCCAGCAGCGTCAACTCCAGCCTGGCCCCGGGAGCCTCCGCCTCGATCCTTCGCATTGCCGCCTCACCGCGCGCCCTGTCGCGGCACGCCAGCACGACCGTGGCACCTTTTCGGGCCAGCTTCTGCGCTGCCGGGAACCCGATGCCGCTGTTTGCCCCGGTGATAAAGACCCGTCTGCCCGTCTGATCGGGAATCTCCGCTGCCGTCCAATGCGTGCTCATATGCACACTTGGATGCTCTACCTCTCTTAGAAGACCCACTTATCGGCACGGAGAGAGCGAATCACAGCCGCTTCAATTAAAGTGCAACCCGCAAGTCGACTGGGTGCGCAAAACGATTCATACTTCAAAGTGGTAGATTTGCAACAATCATGCTCATTCTGTGCTGAACGAGGTGACGAGTCACCATGCTGTCTCCTGCTCTGCTTGCGTTGTTTTCTCTCCCGATGGATCTCGCCGCGCCGGACCTCCACCCCCGGGGGGCTTCGCATCTCCACGCGAGTGCGTTCGCGCTTTTCGCCTCCCCCGTGCCACTCACGCTGCACCGCATCGAAGATGCCTTCATCGGCCTCAGTTGTATCGCCATCGCGGCGGCATTGGCTTCCTTTCTGATCACCGCCAACCGGACCGTCCCATACCGTGTTGCGTTTATCGTCCTTACGATTTGCACGGTCCTGGCGGGGATTGGCTGCCTGCTCTCCGCGGCGTTCCTCGGCACAGGCCATCTCGGGATTACCAGCCAGGCGCCGCTCTTCGGAGCCATCCTCGCTGCTCTCACTGCCTGTTTCCTACCGTTTCTGCTTCCTCTTCTGCTCAAAAAAAGTCGCGCCGTCGAGGTCACCTCCCGGGCGGCCCGCCAGAGTCAGACCCGTTTCCTCGCCGCGACCGAGAACTCCAGCGATGCCTTTATGCTCCTCGAACCGGTCCGCGCAGGCAACGGCACGATCGAGGATTTCATCTTCACTTTCCTGAACGCGAACGCCGAAAAGATCCTTCCCGCGAGCAGGGCCGTTGGAGCTCTTCTTACCCGGGTCCTGCCTCTTGAGCCCTCGGACCGCCTCTTTCAACAGTTCTGTCAGGTCATTCAGACCGGCCAGCCTCTGATTCACGAGTTCGCCCTCGAAGCCACAAATCCCGCCAGCCCGTGGATGCGCCACCACGTCGCCCGCCTCGGGGAAGAGGGGGAGTTCGGCCTTGCGATCACCGCCAGCGATATTACGGAACGCAAGCGCACGGAGCAGAATCTCCTGCTTGGCGCGGATATCCAGCCGGACAACCTCACCGGTCTGCCCAACCGCAGCCTCCTCGAAGACCGCATCAAGCAGACCCTCGCTCGTGCCGATCGATACCGCAACCGGGTCGCACTGATCTTCGTCAACATCGACAACTTCAAGCAGGTCAATGAAACGTACGGTCGCGAGCTTGGCGACACCGTCCTCCGCATTACCGCCTCCCGCCTCCGCAGTACGATCCGGGGAACCGACTCCGTCCTCCGTCTGGAGGGCGACGAGTTTGTCGTACTTATGCCGGACATGAAGCTTGAGGTCGACGTTCGCCGCGCCGCCGCCACCCTGGTGGCTATTCTGCGAGAACCGATCCTGCTCGGAGGCAAGGCCATCCACATCTCCTGCAGCCTCGGCGTCACCTCCTACCCCGACACCGCCCTTACCGTACACGGGTTGCTCGGCGCCGCCGACGAAGCCCTCTGTCTGGCGAAGCGCCGTGGCCGCGACCGCTATGTTCTCCACACGGGAGTCCTCGAAGAGGATCCAGAGGAGAATCTGAACTCCACCAACGACTCGGACGACGACAGGAATATCCAGCAGCGCCAGTACGCCGACTGAGGATCATCCCCTGCTAGGCAGTATCGACATATATCCCCCTGGAAGGGCACACCTGAACAGGTTGCGGAAAAAGTCGACTTTTTAGATTCGTTGAAAACGGAGCAAAAGAGTTGAAGCTCTAGGAGGCTCACAGAGCAATTTGCGTTTGTTTTTTGATACTTCAGCCTCATTCAAAATGTCGTACTTTTGATCCAAGTTTTACGAAAAGGACTTTTTCCGCAGCCTGTGAAGGTGTGCCCTTCCAGATATCCGCCGAATTCAACCACGCCGGCGAAGATGTAACGCCGGTATATGTCGATACCGCCTAGTTGCTCATGAGCTTCGCAGAGCCGCTTCAATCCCGGAATTGACCTCGGCCTGGGCAAACTCTGCCGCCACCCGGATTCCATTCATCACAGCCTTCTCGTTTGATGACCCATGCCCGACGATGCAGACCCCGCGAACCCCCAGCAGCGGCGCTCCACCGTACTCGGAGTAGTCCAGCCGCTTCTTGAACTCGTTGAATGCTTTCCGCGACAGCAGTGCCCCAACCTGCGACGTCACTGTTGACTTCAACGACTCCCGCAGCAGCACGCTGACCAGCTTGCCGACGCCCTCGATCGACTTCAGCGCCACATTCCCCACAAAGCCGTCGCACACCGCCACATCGGCAACGCCGTTGAAGAGGTCGCGCCCCTCGACATTACCCGCAAAGTGGATCTTGCCCTGTTTGCCCAACTCCCGTAGCAGCGGCAGCGTGTCCCGGGTCAGCGAATTCCCCTTGGAATCCTCTTCGCCGATCGAGAGGAGCCCTACCCGCGGATTCGCGATCTTCAGGACATCCTTGGCATACATATGCCCCATCACCGCGAACTGCACCAGGTTGTCCGGGTCGGAGTCCACGTTCGCCCCGACGTCCAGCAGCAGGGAAGGGGAGTTGTTCACCGTCGGCAGAATCGTCGCCAATGCCGGCCGCTCCACTCCGGCGAGCATCCCCAGCACCATCTTGGCCGTGGCCATCGCCGCGCCGGTATTGCCGGCGGTAAAGAAGCCCGCCGCACGCCCCTCGCGCACCATCTTCAGCCCCACCCGCATGGAGGAGTCGCGTTTGGTCCGGACCGCCTGCGCGGCCTTGTCGCCCATGCTGATCCACTCGCTTGCGGGCACGACAAAGATGGGCAGATGCTGCCCCCGCAGCGCCTGCCGCAAAGCCGGGCGAATCACATCTTCAGGTCCGACCAGGTGGACTCGCACGTCCAGTTGACGGCACGCAAGTACGGCCCCGCGAACCTCAGGTTCGGGGGCCTTGTCGGAACCCATTGCATCGACAACGATGTCTATCGGCATCAGCCTTCGAGTTCTCTGGGATCTGGAATCAGTTGGTAAGGCTTAGCTTGCTTCCTTGACCGCAAGAACCTCGCGGCCCTTGTACGTCCCGCACTTCTTGCATACACGATGCGGCAGCTTGCGCTCGTGGCAGTTCGGGCACTCGGAGAGGCCGGTGGGGGTCAGGAAGTCGTGGCTGCGGCGCTTGGCAGTCCGTTGTTTGGAATGGCGCCGTTTTGGATTAGGCATTGCAGTGTCCCTTTCAAATCTTCAAAAATCTATCGCTTCACAGCGAGTCCGTTCCTGTACCAGCCAGCCTTTATTGCGCCAGCTTATCGGCCAGACCAGCAAGCGCATTCCATCGCGGATCGGCCGCAGCCTCATCGCAATTGCACTTTCCTACATTCAGATTCTGGCCGCAGCGCGGGCACAAACCTTTGCAGTCCGGCTTACAGAGAGTGCGATTCGGCAGGGAAAGCAACACCTGCTCACGCACTACATCCTCAAGCAAAAGCCCGCTCTCTCCATAATACCCTATTTCGGTCTCATCCTCGGTAATGGATCGCTCTCCCGACTCCGCGTCCGCGCTCTCCGGCCGGAACAGCAGGTCGAACCGGCCTACCACCGGCACCGAAACCGGGTCTACGCAACGCGCACACAGCACCTCGAACTCGCCCGTATAGTCGGCGCGGATCCGTATATCGTCCACGTGGTCGTGCGATCCGCGATGCTCCACCACCAGATCCGCCTGTCCCTTCACGGGCAGAGGCCCTACCTGCCGCAGGTCCGCGGCAAACTCCAGTACCCCCGGCGCAATCGCCTCATCAAACAACAGGGGCTCATCAACAAGTTGGATCGGTGTAATCAGCACTCTCTTAGCCTATGGAGCCGCGACCCGCAGGTCAAATGCCCGGACGCTCCGGCGACCATGCATCAAGCGCGTTTAAGCTGGGCCACTGGGTGGCGAATCTCTTCCACCCGGTGCTTTGGCAGAGTCTCCAGCAGCGCCATGGCCGCCAGCGTAATCGAGGAGGGGGCTGCGGCAAGCGCAGCTTGAAGTCGACCTGCTCCCGGCTTCTTCTCTGCCGCGTCCATGCGAACCTGCAATACCTTCGCGCCCGGCCAGTGGATTTGGGTCCAGTTGAAGACCGCCTCTCCATCTCCGGTTGGCAACGAGTGACACAAAACCACCAGATCGAAGCGCTCGCGCTTCAGGTCCCGCATCATCTCCATCGGGTTGCAACATACGATGCTCGCGCCCGTGCTCGAAAGAATAGCGGCCCGGTTCGCTAACAAGCGAAAGTCCGAGCCTATGAGAAGGATTTTAGGCATATCAACTCCTGGGTTGGCTCTGGAGGGCGGTCAAACCGTGCGCGGCCTAAAAAGCCAGTGCCACACGATAGAAAATTTTCAGGCAGGAGTCTGTCGGTTACCCGACATTAATTCCAGTCGATCAGTAAGATGTCTCGTAGGTTTGATCCTTTTTGCTCTCAATCCGATGCCCGCTACACTAAGGGAATTCAGAATTAGAGAAATCCGGAATCCATTGATCCGTACAGTTCGCGCGACACAATACATCACGGCCCTCCGCGAAGGCGGATCGCTCCCTGCGATCGTCGCCGCGGACGATCTCGGTCTCTATGTCCTCAAGTTTCGCGGCGCCGGTCAGGGGCCACTCGCACTTGTGGCTGAACTCGTCGCAGGAGAGATCGGTCGCCGACTCGGCCTCAAGGTCCCGGAACTCGTCTTCGTCGAGATAGGCGCCGCCTTCGGACGCAACGAGCCCGACCAGGAGATTCGCGACCTCATCCGCCGCAGTGTCGGCCTCAACCTGGCTTTGGATTACCTGCCCGGCTCCACCATGTTCGATCCCGCCGCCGGCGACACGACCGATCCCGGCATCGCCTCACTCGCCGTCTGGTTCGACGCCTTCGTCAGCAACGTCGATCGCACGCCCCGCAACGCCAACCTGCTCAACTGGCACCGCCAGCTCTACTTCATCGATCACGGCGCGGCCCTCTACTGGCAGCACGATTGGCCGAACGCTACAAGTAAAGCCGAATCGCCCTTTCCCGAAGCCCGCCACCACATCCTTCTGCCCTGGGCCTCGGATCTGGCAGCGGCGGACGCCACGGCACGGCAGCGTCTCAACCAGGCCGTCTTCACCGAGATTCTCGATCTGGTTCCCGACGCATGGCTAGCGCCGCACCCGTCGCTCGAAGCCTCCGAATCTGAAGACCGGACTGGTCAAGCCGTCAGCCGCCGCGCCGCCTACGTCGACATCCTCATCCGCCGTCTCAACGCATCCCCCCGCTTCGTTCAGGAGGCCGCTCGTGCCCACGCCGAACTCGTTTGACTACGCCATCGTCCGCGTCGTCCCGCGCGTGGAACGTGCGGAGTTCATCAACGCCGGCATCATCGTCTTCTGCCTCCAGCAGCGCTTCCTCGAAGCCCGCGTGCAGGTCGACGAGGCTCGCCTCCGCGCCCTCTGGCCCCAGATCGACCTCGATCTTGTCCGCCAGCACCTCGAAGCCATCCCCCGCATCGCTGCCGGTGACCCCACCGCCGGCCCTATCGCCCGCCTCAGCCAACGCGAGCGCTTCCACTGGCTTGTCTCCCCCCGCAGCACCATCATCCAGGTCTCCCCCGTCCACAGCGGCCTCTGCGAAACCCCCGGCGATCTCGTCGCCCAACTCTCCCAGCGTCTCCTCGACCTTTAATATCAAACCCCGAACGCTCGAACCCCGCTCATCCGAGCGGGGTTCGTGCGTTACATCAGCCGATCAACCAGCCGTTACTGCACCAGATCGATCAGGTTCGCAATGAAGTAGGTCAGCGGGTCATACACCACCACATACCCGTCGTAATACCCCATCTGGTAGCCCGGCGGCGGCGGCGGGACCTGCCCATATAGTGCCACCGGTAAAGGAGTCATATACCCGATGTCGCCATAAGGGAAGTACCCCCCAATCGAGAACACCGGTCTCCGTGCCATGTTGATGTACCCCAGGTTCCGCATATAGTACCGACGCAGATAGTCCCTGTTGTTCGGACGGAACTGGTAGGAAGGCCGATTTTGCGGCGGACGTCCCCACTGCGGCGGTCTTCCCGGGTTCGGTCGCCCTCCACCAGGATTCGGCCGTCCCGGTTGCGGACGCCCACCATTTCCACCACCTGGATTCGGTCTGCTACCACCCCCGCCACCGGGATTCGGACGTGGCGGCGGACCAGGCTTCTGCGAGCCCCCTCCACCTTGCCCAGGATTCGGCCTGCCCGGCTGTCCTCCTCCGCCTCCAGGACCACCGCCGCCCGGCCTGCCGCCACCGCCAGGATTACCACCCGGCCTGCCGCCACCGCCTTGGTTTCCGCCTCCACCCGGTCCACCTTGCCCCGGTCTTGCAGAGCGGTCCTGTCCCACGGCACAAAGCGTCACCGCCAGACAGCACAACACGACCCCGCGAAATATCTTTACCAGCGAACTCTTCATCGTGATCTCCCCAAAAGTTCCAGACAACCCCGCCAGCCTAAGCCCATCCATCTGAAAACACAAACAATTCCAGTGCCACAACTTGCAGCTACCCCCGAAACAGCCGAATCCCGGCGACTCCTACGGCCCCCGCCGCGACGCACTCGTCTGCACGCTGCCATGTCACCCCACCCAAAGCGAACACGGGCATCCCCGCCGCTGCAGCGCAGGCCATCCGCAACTCTTCTAATCCCGCCCCTGGTAACACTTCGACTCCATTAACTGCCTTCCCGAACACCGGTCCGAATAAAACAGCATCCGCGGCCTCCTCGCGCGCTCGCCCAACCTCCGCCACCGAGTGGCAACTCATGCTCACAAACGGAATTCCCAGCCCCGCCTCCCGGAATACCTCTCGCACCTGTTTGGGCCGCAATTCGCCTGTTGAGCCGGTCAGGTGCACCCCGTCCGCCCCTGCCGCCACCGCTACATCCACCCGTGCGTTTACCAACACCCGCGAACCCGTTCCCCGAACCGCATCGAGAATCCGCCGCGTCAGAGCGATCTGGTCGGAAGCCGCTAAGTCTTTCTCCCTCAATTGGATAAACTCGATCCCCGCCGTTCCCCATCCGGCCGTCTCTCGGACCACGGATTCCAGCCGATAATTGGGATTACCACTGTACTCGGCGCGGTGAGTGATGGCATAGCGAAGCATGGTCTCCAGTGTAGGTCTACCCCTCCGTATGTGGTACTTTCAAGGCATAAGCCGCATGTTCAAACCATCGATACTGGCAAAATCGACGCTCCGCTCACGGGTTGTTCGCTCGCCCCAAAAACCGACCGCCATTCCCTCTGGCGCACGAGCAAAGTCTCTATGAGTACTGTGTATGATCTGATCGTCATCGGATCCGGCCCCGCCGGACAGCGAGCCGCCATCTACGGCGCAAAGCTCGGAAAAAAAGTAGCCCTGGTTGAGATGCGTGAGGTTGTTGGAGGTGCCTGCATCAACACCGGCACCATTCCCTCCAAGACCATGCGAGAGGCTGTTCTTCACCTCTCCGGCTACAACTACAAGTCCATCTACGGGATGAACTACAGGGTCAAGGAACGCATCACCATGGCGGACCTCGCCTTCCGCGTTCAGCACGTCATCAAGACCGAGATCGACGTCACCGAAGCCCAACTCTCCCGCAATAATATCGAGATGCTGGTCGGCGTAGCCTCCTTCGAAGACGCCACTCACCTGAAGGTCACCAACTCCAAGGGTTCGACCATCTATGAGGCGAAGAGCATCCTCATCGCCACCGGCACCAAGCCGGCCGCGTCGGAGAAGGTTCCGATCAACGGACGCAGCATCATCAACTCCGACCTTGTCCTTGACCTCCCGGCGCTCCCCAAGACCCTGATCGTGGTCGGCGGCGGCGTCATCGGTGTCGAGTACACCTGTATGTTTTCGGCTTTGGGCGTCCGCGTCACCCTGATCGAGCGCCGTCCCCGCCTGCTGGAATTCGCCGATCAGGAGATTGTCGAGGCCCTCAGCTACCACCTCCGCGACTCCCGCGTCACCATGCGCCTGAACGAAGAGGTGGAGTCGGTCGAAGAGATGCCCGACGGGACCGTCGTCGCCAACCTTGAATCGAAGAAGAAGGTCCAGGGCGATGCGCTGCTGTACGCCGTCGGCCGCCAGGGCAACGTGGACGAGCTCAACCTGGGCGCAATCGGGGTGGACTCCGACTCCCGTGGCCGCATCCCGGTCGACAAGGACTTCCGCACCAAGGTTCCGAATATCTACGCCGTCGGCGATGTCATCGGCTTTCCGTCGCTGGCCTCCGTTTCGATGGAGCAGGGCCGCGTCGCCGCCGCCCGTGCCTTCGGGGACGACACCATCCTCTCCAATCCCAGCTTCTATCCCTACGGCATCTGGACTATTCCGGAGATCAGCTTCCTCGGCAAGACGGAAGAGCAGCTCACGGAAGAGGATGTTCCCTACGAGGTCGGAGTCGCCTACTATCGCGAGATCGCCCGCGGACAGATCCGCGGAGATACGACCGGACGCCTGAAACTCATCTTCCACCGCATGACCCATGCCCTGCTCGGCGTTCACATCATCGGCGAGGGCGCCAGCGAGCTGGTACACATCGGCCAGGCCGTCATGGCACTGGGCGGAACGCTGGATTATTTCGTAGATACGGTCTTCAACTATCCAACTCTCGCGGAATGTTATAAAGTTGCGGCTTTCAACGGGTTGAACCGGTTGAGCAAGTTCGACTGAAACTAAAGAAAAAGTTCTTATTTTTCTGCCAACCCGTACCAGAGCAAGCAAGGTGGAATGAAACATGGCAAAGACCATCGGCGTTACTGTTTCAGAGCGTATCCAGGCCGGCCTCGTCGTCGACCACAAGATCGTAGGTCCGCTCCATGTCTTCCCCGCAAACTACGACCCGGACTCCGAAGATGGCGATGACGGCCTGGTTGAGCTTCCCACTGAGACTCTCGTCCACACGATCTGCGACCAGATTCTAGCCGCCGCCAACGGCGCGACCGACATCCAGGCGGTCGGCGTAGCCCTGCCCGGCCTCATCCGCACCGGAGTCGTCGAAGAGGCACCGAACCTCCCGCAGCTCAAGGGTGCGCGCATCCAGGAATTCATCACCAATGAGCTCCGCAATCGCGGCATCCACGCTCCCGTCACCATTCTCAACGATGCCGACGGTTGCGCTGCCGGCCTGGCCTCCCTGCATGGGCGGTTGAACAGTTTCATTCGTGTCTGGACCCTTGGGATTGGTATCGGTTATGGCCGCTACCCCTTTGCCGAGGGCGTCTGGGAGGGCGGCCACAGCGTCGTCTCGCTCGACGACAAAGAGCGCTTCTGCGGTTGCGGAGGACGCGGCCACATGGAAGGCATCATGGGTCACCGTGCCATGCGCCTTCGCTTCCTGGATATGGAGCCCGAAGAGGTCTTCGAGGCCGCCAAGATCAACCCCGCCACCGGCCACTGTGCCGACCAGCGTTGCCTGGAGTTCAAACACCTGTGGCATAAGGCCTTGGCCGCCTCGACCGCCAGCTCGATCCACATGGCGGGAGCAGGCAAGTTTTACCTCACCGGGTTCAACGTTCGCTTCGTGGATCTGCCCATGCTGAAGGATTATCTGCAGCAGATGGTCAAGATGAGCCCACTGCAGAGCTACTCCGTGGAGATCGTCCACGACGATGCCCAGACCCGCGTCATCGGAGCCGCAGTCAGCGCAGAACAAGCCGCCGGTCTGTAAATCCAAACGGCGGCTGCTGCTGAGTGATGCATCCAGCCTCGCAGGGTTTGTCGACGAATCAAATCAGTGCTGGCAGACCGGGCAAAAATGCGTCCCTCGCCCACCTACGACGATCTTCTTGATCGGGGTCCCACAGACTTTGCAGGGCTCGCCGCCTCGTCCGTAGACGGCATGCTCGATCTGGAAGTACCCGCTCATCCCCTCCGCGTCCACATAGTCCGATACTGAAGACCCGCCCAGCTTGATCGCCCGCGCCAGCACCTTTTGAAGTTCGACACGCAGCCGCCCCAGCTCAGCATACGTCAGCTTACCTGCCGGTCGCGTGGGCCGAATCCCGGCCCGAAACAGGCTCTCATCCGCATAGATATTTCCCACTCCATGCAGCAGGCTCTGGTTCAGCAAAGCCGCCTTGATGGCAATCTTCCGTCCCTTGAAGAGCGCAGCAAACTCCACATCCCCGATCGTCGTAGGCTCTACCCCTGGCCCCGCATACGCCTCGCGGAGTACACTCAGCCGCCCAAACCGCCGCGGGTCCACGAACCGCACCTCCCGCCCGTCCGCCAGCGTTAGCACTGCATGCGTATGTGCCGGTTTTGGAATATCGCCCTCCGCAACCAGCAGGCGGCCTGTCATTCCCAGGTGGACCAGGAACTCGGCCTTCTGGTTCTTCTTCTGGAGAGAAACCACAATCGTCTTTCCTACCCGGCGGACGCCCTCAATCACTGATCCCGTCAGGACTGCCTCGATCTCTACCTCGGGGCTTTTGAATGTTTGGGGCTTTCCACTCGTCCACACGGAGACGATCCGTGCGCCGCGCACCCGCGCGTTCACCCCATTTGCAATGGTTTCGACCTCTGGCAGCTCAGGCATCTATTCAGCATAGATGCTCGATGCAGCCTGTCGGATCCCGTTCCAAACGACCCAACCTCACTTGTGGCAAAAAATATGCCCGGTAGACGACCGGGCTACTCTCATCCTTAGGCAGTATCGACATAGAGCTTATGGAAGGTGTGCCCTTCCGCTGTCCACCGAATTCACCATGCGCGAGATGTAACGCCGGTATAGGTCGATACTGCCTACGTTGCAAGCCTGGGCCTACTGGGAGGCGTCACTCTTATCGTTCCCCAGCGTAATGTGGCTCGGAAGATCCAGCGCTACCATGCCGAACTTGGTGCCGCCATCCTCCGGATCGATCGCCACGATGTGCTGGTGGACCTTGGACCCGGCCTTCAACTGCATCTTGCCCGAGACGTCACTGTTCGCGTCCAGATGGTTCTCCTTCTCGTTGTCGCAGCCAAGTCCTTCCGCGGTACGAGCCGGGGTTCCGACGGGTTTGTTGTTGGAGCACTGGATCACGTCGCCGTACCGGCCCAGGGCCTTGCGGTAGAACGCCGCCACCTGCTCCGGCGAATCCGTCGTGCGGTAACTGACTGCCTTTACGCGAAGCTGGAAATTGCCGAAAGACAGATTGACGTCCGCGGCGCCGTTGTCTTTATCCTTTTTCTTGACCAGTTCAGCGCCGGGGTAGGGAGGGAGTCCGATGCCCTGCAATACGGTGTTATCGTTCGTCTTGACCGACATGCCGCCGAAGGGGGTCGCGATCTTCATGTCTTCCCCGTCGCCCTTCTTGTTCGATTCGAATCGGCAGCCCAGCATAGCCGTCAAGCTCAAGGTCGCCGTCAATACCAGAAGTGTCGCTGCCAGCGTTCGTATCGTGCTCATCTGAATCCCCCTTGAGTTCCATCCTCAGGTTACGATACGCCGAAGGGAAGGCTGCGGTTCCACGCCGCCGGCGCCGGCCAGCCTCCTCCGCGGAGGAGGGCTCGAAGTATGCACTACAGAAGCGCTGCCAACGCAGCCATGGCTGGCCTATACTTATTGGCAAGGCGAGCCCGGGTCGATGGCGGGAAGATAGGGTCTTCTGGCATGGCACAGCACGAGCCAATCCGTGGGCGTTCTCCGGCAGGGAGTTCGGAGATTCCGGACAAACTGTACTTCCGGATCGGCGAGGTCGCGCGCCTCTGCGACATTCCGGCCTACGTCCTGCGCTTCTGGGAGAGCGAATTCCCCCAGCTCCGACCCAACAAAGGTGGAACCGGCCAGCGCCTCTATCGCCGGAAGGACGTCGAGACCGCTCTGCGGATCAAGGGCCTGCTTTACGACGAGGGCTACACCATTCCCGGCGCGCGGCAAGCCATCAAAACCGAGATGAAGCAGGGAGCACCGCAACTCGCACTCGGCCTGCCTGCGGACAGTGGCGTCGAGACGCAGCACCTCCACAAGCTGCAGACCGAATTGAAAGACCTGCTTACGCTCTTGTCCAAACCTGCAACCGCGCGCGGTGCCGTCCACCCGTTCAGAGCACCCCGACCGCAGCGGCCCGGCGCAGTACGGCCAATGGCCCCGCAGAGGATCACCGATAGCAAAGACCTCTTTGAACTGCTATCGACCGTGACGCCAAGAGAAGACTGAGCGCCATAATCTTTTCGAATACGCTACCCTCCTGCTAGCCCGAAGCATCCTAAAGAAATATGAGCTCCTCGCAACGCCCCAGTTCGCAGAAGCGCCGTTCGCTGCGTCTGCACATGTCCCATAGCGGATCGCGCACCAGAGTTTCAAACCCCAGCAGTGGAATTCCTATCCAATGCGAGCGATGTCCGACCCAGGCCTTCTGCCGGAGCACCCTGCGCGCCGAAGACCTGAGGCATCTGCTGGTGATGCGCTATCCGGTGCGATGCCTGCGCTGCGGCCAGCGGCAGATGGTGAGCTTTACGGTCGCGGGGATCTCCGTGCCGTCGCACATCAAGCAACGCCGGGTACGGAACACATTGGAGCTGGACTCGCAATGGACAGGGCCAGTTAAGGAGTCGCTTCGTCCCAAACCGCGGAAGAGCGCGGCTTCGGAGGCAGTAGGTTCTTCGGAGACAGGCTCCGGCTCTGCCTAGCTTTTTCGTCGCAGGAGTTGACGCGGAAGCTTCGAACCGGTGCCCACCAGAACCGCTGCACACAGTGCTGCCCACACCACCGTCCCCACGGCGATGGCGATAAAGTCCGAGCGATGGCCGCGGCCGCGCGGCAGGTTCATCCAGCGAACACACCACGCTGTGCCTGCAAAGCTCACGCATGCAGCCAGCAGCGACCGGCCCAGCTCTCCAAGCTCCAGCCCCGCAAGGCTGACCAGGCGGTTGCGATGTAGCAGTACGGCCAGCGTCACCGTGCTCAGCACCATGCCCACGTCCGAAGCCACGGCCAGCCCTGAGACGCCCATCTGGTGGAAGAGCACCGCGTAGACCGGAATCGAGATCAGCGTCACGCCCCATCCCGCGATTGCCGGGGTCAGCGTATTTCCCGCTGCATAGAAGCTGCGTGAGTAGATCGCCTGGGCCGACCAGGCGGCGATCGACACAGCGAAGATCGTAAAGTACTGCGAGGTCTCGACCGCATCCGAGAGCTTGAACGACCCGCCCCGGAACAGATCGATGATCGGGAACGACAGCGCTACCATCCACGCACCCGCAAGCAGCGCCGTCGCGAGCACGCGTGACACCGAACGGTTTACCGCCCCAGAAAAGTCCGTCATGCGTCCCTGCGCGAAGAGAGCCGAGAAGAAGGGCAGGGAAGCCGCGCCTGCAGCTTGCCCGAGGATCGACATGGGCGCGTTGAAGAGATTCTTCGCCACGTTCAGCCGCGAGATTCCGCCTTCGACGGAAGAGGCGTAGTAGCTTGAGATCCACTTGTCCGCGAAGGTCAACGATACACCGATCATCAACGGCAGCGTGAGGCGTAACCACTCCAGAAACGCCGGATGACGGAGGTCGAAGACAGGCACATACTTCAGTCCGTTGCGGAACGCTCCGTACGCCGTGAATCCGGCGGGACCGACGATAATGCCAGCCATGACGCCGATGCCGAGCGAGTAGATCCCGAACCGGTTCGACAGAAACACTGCGCCGAAGATGATTCCGAGGTTGTAGATCAGCGGCGTTACGGCCTGGTAGAGGAAGATTTTTCGCACCAGCAACCGCGACCCGAGGACTCCGCCGATGAAGAAGAAGAGCGGTCCGGGCAGAATGATCCGGGTGAGGCGCGTACACACCAGTGCGCTTTCGGGCGTGAATTTCGGAAACGCGATCCGCGTGTAGAGTGGAGCGAAGATCTCGGCCAGCAGAATGGCAACGGTCAGGACGACCATCATCGCGTTAAGCACGATGGAGAGCGCACGGTCGCCGCCTTCTTCGTCTCCGGCCTGCTTGTAGCGATTCAGGATCGACATCAGGGAGATCGAAGCGACTCCGCCGACGAGGAAGTAGCCCAGCATATCCGGCAACTGGAAGGCTGCGTTATAAGCGTCGGTCGCCTGTCCGGCGCCGAAGATCTTGTTGATGAACTTCGTTCGCACCAGCCCAAGCACGCCTGAGAGAAACGTCGAGGCCATGATCAGCAGCGTCGCTGAGAAGGCCGTATGCGTATGCGAGAGGCGCAGCCATCCAAAGCGCCCGGCTCTGACGGTCGCAGCTTCGATCGAATTGTCCGGTGTACTCAAAGTGTCGTAGGGATCCTGCGAACGGATGACCGACTGACCGACGCAGGATCGATTCTATCGAGCCTTACGCTGGGCGGACCTCTTTACTTCGCGTCTTCGTACTCTTCGTTCCATGCGGTCTGGATGGCTTCAAGAAGGCCTTCGTTGGATTTCGCGGGGTCGCCGATGAAGCCGTCGAGGCTTGTGACGTACTTGTGGAGGTCCGTGAAGCGCACGGTGTACGGTTCGGTGTCAGGGTATTTTTCCTGAAGCTGGATGCCGATCTCTTCAGTGTCGGTCCAATCGATTTCGCGGGGCATGGTAGATCCTCTCGTTCAGTCTACTTGGTGCTGAAGGGGGGCACCCCCCTGGGGTTACCTTTGCATAAGTCTATTTGATGTAACGACTTGCGGTGAGCGTGAGCCGCTAAATTCGTGCAAGTAAAAGGGTTACGGGTAAATTCGTGCAGCAGCTCAACTTAGGGCGCATTCCTTTGTTTTTCAACAATATGCGTGCGCTAAGAAAGCCCAACCTCGTGGCTGAGCTTCTTTTTTCCTCTACTTCCAATTGTACGAAATCGACCAAAACTAAAATGCCACTTTTCTCATGTTTATTTTTCACCTCCTAAGTGTTGAGGTGCTTTCAGTTCCACTTTTTGAAGAGGAAGATTTTTAAGTTCTAGGGCTTGACAGTATTTCGAGGTAGCTCTGATTCAGATCGTTCGGAAGAAACTCTGAGCTGGCGGATTTTTAGGCGTCGCGCGCTTCAATTTCTTCGGCGGACACACCCACAGGGGAATCTGCAAGGATGGGTGGGAGGATTCGGCGAGATGTTGCAGGCGTATAGCGCGTCGATGTTGCGGAGGGAGTTGAGCGAGCGGGGTAAGCGGCTTGCTCGCAGCGAAGGGCTGCTGCATGAGCTTTCGCCGGGTGGGAGTCCGGTGGTGATGTTTGGAAGGGATGAGACGGGGCGGCATGGGAACTTTCATGCGGCTTCCTACGAACGGATCTGCGCGACGCCGGAGTGGTCGCGACGTTTGCTGAAGGTTCACACGGCCTCCCGACGCGTGAGAGCGCTGGCGGATTGGCGGTGGATGGAGCTGGATTCAGTGAACAGTTCGGATGCGCTGCTGATGAATGTGTTTTGCCATCCGGGAGTGGTGTCGGAGGATGGGTTGTCGGCTGACGTGGCCCGTCTGCTGGGGGTGGATGGAGGGAGTCAGCCGTGCTTCGGGTTGCATCCGGGGGTTCCGTTGAAGAGCGGGAGGGTGGATAGAACGGAGATCGATATGCAGCTTGCGGATCTGTATGTGGAGGCAAAGCTGACGGAGACAGGGTTTCAGCAGTGCGGGCCGAAGCTGCTGGAGCGGTACCGGGATTATGAAGCGGTATTCGACGTCAGCCGGTTGCCCTGGACGCCGGTAGGGATGGTGCAGGGGTACCAACTGATCCGGAATGTGCTGGCGGCGTATGCGGGGGAGGCCGCGTTCTGCGTACTGTGCGATGCGCGCCGGAAGGATCTGGTGGAGATGTGGTATTCGGTGATGGCGGCAGTGCAGGTGCCGGGGTTTCGGTGGAGATTGAAGCTGCTGACATGGCAGGAATTGGCGGGGAGTTTGCCGGGGGATTTGCAGGAGTTTCTGGAGGTGAAGTACGGGATTGTGGCGGGGTGAGGGGGCAGGGTGGGAACGAACGGTCGCGCTTTACGCGATCCCCACCCGATAGATTGGAATGAATACAACAGCGATTGCAAAACGAAGCGTGTGTGACCGACGGGCCGCTTCCAGTGGGGAAATACGGGCGTCCTGACGGATGCCGCGATGTGAAATGGTCCGCCTCCATTGACAAAATACAGGGGTCCTTCGCTTCGCTCAGGATGACGGGCGAAGCGAAGAGTGTTTTGTGCGGTGGGACTTAGGCGCCGGGGCCGTGGGAGGGCTTGCCTTCTTGCACGTAGTTGCGGTTCCACTTGGGGATTTCGACGATGTAGGTGCCGGGTTTTTCGATGACGGCCTGGCAGCCGAGGCGGGAGTTGAGCTGGATGTCGGCGGCGGTCTCCATACGGTCGAGTTCGAGGTCTTCGGGTTCGCTGAGGCCGGCTGCTCCGTCCTTGATGTGGAGGTGGCAGGTGGTGCAGGCGCAGACGCCTCCGCAGGCGTGGTCGAGGAAGATGTTGTAATTTTCGGCGACGTCGAGGAAGCTCATCGGGAGGCCGTGGCCCTCATAGGGCAGCTCATCGAAGGGGAACTCGACGGTGCGGCCCTCGGGGAGAAAGGTGACGCGGACCATGCCTTCGGCGGCTGGCTTGGTGAGGTCTACGGGCGTTTCGGTCTTTTGAGTCTCGGTCATAGGGTCTGGTTCGATTTTATCTGGTTATGGGGATCGCGGGGCTTGTTCCGTTTGAGCTCGGAGGGGACGAGGCAGCAACGTCGCCTCAGGATGACAATTTCATGTGGAACAGCTTGGCTGTAAGAGCTTGCTTGCGCTACCCCTTCGATTCCGTTCCTGCGGGCAGGGCTTCGGGCTTGGCTTCTGTGGGCCCGCCGGAGTCGATGTCGGCTTTGGCGAAGGGGTGGGGGGCGGTGGGGCCTTGACCGAGGTCTTCGCCGGCGGACTGCATGGTCTTGCCCTGCAGGGCTCCGGAGACGGCGGTGTCCATCATGAGTTCGGCGAAACGGCGGGTGGCCTTGTCGAGACGGTCGATGCCCTGGCGGATGATGCGGTAGTCGCCGCCCTGGACGGAGGCCTTGAGTTCGGTGACGCAGGCTGCGATCTTTTCGATCTCGTCGGAGGAGAGCTGCTGCCATGCGGGGGTGGTCTTGCCTTTTTCTACGGCGGTGAGGATGGTGTGGGCCTCGTTCTTCGCTTCGATGACCTGGCGCTGTTCGATGTCCTCTTCGGCGTTATCGAAGGAGGCGAGGATCATGGTTTCGACCTGCTCATCGGTGAGGCCGTAGGTGGGTTTCACTTCGACCTCGGCCTGCTGGCCGCTGCGCTGCTCGCGGGCGGAGACGTGGAGGATGCCGTTGGCGTCGATGAGGAACTTGACCTCGATGCGCGGCAGCCCCGCCATCATGGGCGGAATGCCCTTGAGATCGAAGCGGGCGAGGGACCTGCAGTCCTTGGCGAGTTCGCGTTCGCCCTGGACGACGTGGATGGCTACGTTGGTCTGTCCGTCGACGCCGGTGGTGAAGTGCTCGGTGGCGCTGGCGGGGATGGTGGAGTTGCGCTGGATGATCTTGGCGACGACTCCGCCGAGAGCCTCGATGCCCAGGGAGAGGGGTGTGACGTCGAGAAGGAGGAGGTCGTCGAGCGCGGCGCTGGAGGTGCCGGAGAGGATCTGGGCCTGGACGGCGGCGCCGAGGGCTACGACTTCGTCGGGGTTGAGTTCGGTGTGGGGTTTCTTGCCGCGTGCGGAGAGCTGGAAGACCTCGTCGACCAGCGTGCGAACGGCGGGGATGCGGGTGGACCCGCCGACGAGGACGACCTCGTCGATCTGGGAGGGGTCGAGGTTCGCGTCCTTGAGGGCCTGGCGGCAGGGCGCGGCGGTGCGGGCGATGACGGGAGCGGCGATCTGCTCCAAATGTGTGCGGGTGATGTCGCGAAGGTACATCTTTCCATCCGGAAGCCTCACATTCAAGGTGGCGGCTTCGAGGGTGGAGAGGCGGATCTTGGCTTCGATGACGGCTTTGCGGAGGGCCTGGATGGTCTCGGCGCTGGCGCGGGCGGTGGCAGCGGTGTCGGCACCGAGGTCGCCGGCGATGTCGTCGAGGGCGATGGCGATGAGGACGTTGTCGATATCGTCGCCGCCGAGGTGGGTGTCGCCGCCGGTGGAGATGACTTCGAAGATGCCTTCGTGGAGCTTGAGGATGGAGATGTCGAAGGTGCCGCCGCCGAAGTCGTAGACGGCAATGAGTCCGTCTTTCTGCTTGTCGAGGCCGTAAGCGAGGGCAGCGGCGGTGGGCTCGTTGACGAGGCGCAGGACTTCGAGGCCGGCGATTCTTCCGGCGTCCTTGGTGGCTTGGCGCTGGGCGTCGTTGAAGTAGGCGGGGACGGTGATGACTGCCTTACTGACGGGAGCGCCGAAGAAGCGCTCGGCGTTCTTCTTGAGCTGCTGGAGGATATAGGCGGAGATCTCCGGCGGGGTAAGGAGGAGGCCGCCGACGTTGAGCTTGAGGACCTGGCCGGGCTCAAGGCCGGGCGCGAGCTTGAAGGGAAAGAGCTTGAGCTCTTCCTGAACGTCGGTGATATCGCGTCCCATCAGGCGTTTAGCGGAATACACGGCGTTCGCGGAGTCGGAGAGGAGGGTGGTTCGGGCGGCGTTGCCGACGGAGAAGCCGGCGTTTACACCTTCACCGTCCTGGTTGAAGGCTACGACGGAGGGGACGAGGCGTTCGCCGTCCTCGCCGGGGATGACGACGGGGGTGTCGCCTTCCATGTATGCGACGAGGGAGTTGGTGGTGCCGAGGTCGATGCCTACTACGCGCTCTTCTGCCATTCGCTTTGGATTTCCTTAGTGGGCGCTGCGTTGAGTGGTGTCGGACGCGGCTGCCAGTGTCTCTTCTATTGTCCTACATGCGTAGGCTTCCCTATTTAGATGCGGGCGGGCGGGGAAGGAATTATCGGGAGTTTGGCTGACATTTGGTGCGGGGAGCGCGATACTGTTGCGGGCTATAACGTTTCGGACCAAGGAGGGTTTGCCATGGGATATGCGAAAGAGTGCCGCTCAACCGTAATTCCTGCAATGCGGTATCAGAATGCGCTGGTAGCGATCGAATGGCTCTGCCGGGCGTTCGGGTTTGAGAAGCAGGCGGTGTATATGGGCGAGGGGGAGGTGGTGATGCATGCTCAACTTACGTTTGGGAATGGCATGGTGATGCTGGGGTCGGTGCAGAACGGCACGGCGTACAGCAAGTTGATGGCGCAGCCGGACGAGATCGGGATGCGGGAGACGCAGTCGGCCTGCCTGATCGTGAGCGATGCGGATGCGGTGTACGCAACGGCGAAGGCCGCCAGGGCCGAGATCGTGATGGATATTGCCGACGCAGGTTACGGTGGACGTGGATTTACATGCCGCGATCTGGAAGGGCATCTCTGGTCGGTGGGGACGTACGATCCGTGGGAGGCCCACGTTTAGAGCGGTTTTCCTATTGTTACTGCGGAGCGGAAGATCTCAAGGTGCGCCGTTTTTATTGGAGAAAACGGATATACCGTCAGACAGCCACAGAAAAACTGCTCCAGCGTTCTACGGGTTGATTGTGTGTGATACCGTCTCGGGATGGAACTGAACCCTTACGAGAAATTCCTTGGCGACGAGGATCCTGTCGCGGTGCTGTTCGCTACTCCCAACCGTTTGGAGAAGCTGGTGGCAGAGCTTTCGGATGCGCGCATTGAAGCGGCTCCGGCTCCGGGCAAGTGGAGCATCCGGGAGATCGTGGCGCACCTGGCGGACTGCGAGCTGGTATTCGCGTTTCGACTGCGTCAGACCCTGGCGCTAGAGCATGCGGTGATCCAACCGTTCGACCAGGGGGTGTGGGGGGAACGGTATGCGGCCTATGATTTCGCTACCGCGTTGGAGATGTTTCTGGCGTCGCGGGAGTGGAACCTGAAGCTGCTGGCGACGGTGAGCCCAGCGGATCGGCGCAAGCCTACAACCCATCCAGAGCGGGGGACGATGACCTTCTGGACGATCGTCGAGACCATGGCGGGGCACGATGTGAACCACCTGGAGCAGATTGAGAGACAGACTTGAGTTTTGGGTGAGTACTTAAGTGCTAAGTGCGCCCTGACGCCGGGCGGGCGCCACTTCGTGGGGTGTTGGACGCTTCGCGTGTTAAGCCACATCCGCTTATTCTAGGGCTTCGTTTACGTCGCGGACCAGGTTGCGCAGGTAGCTGCGTTTGTTGAGCAGGGTGACCATCGCGTCGCGGGCTTTGGTTTGGGCGTCGCGGTCGCCGGCTTCGAGGGCTGCGTCCCATTGGGTCCAGAGGGTTTCGAGCTCGGCCTGGGTCTCGACCATGCGGGCGTCGAAGGCGTCCTTGGCGGCGAGGAGATCGCGGCGAAGTTCGGGCTCTTCTTCACCCATCTTTTTTGCAGCGCGCATCTCCTGGAGCTGCATGTTGAGTTCGAAGACCTCTTCGAGGAGCTCAGGTGGGACGATCTGCTTCTTTTCGATGCCGGAGGTGCGGGCAGCTTCGGTGGCGGTTTTGGACTGCTCTTCGAGCTCCACCCCTTCCAGGGTGAGGAGGTACTGGGTGCGAAGGATGGGGTCTTTCAGGGTGCGGTAGGCGTCGTTGAGGAGGGAGGACTGGGCGAGGGCGGCCTCCTGCTCGGCGAGAGGCTTCGCTGCAAAGCGGTCGGGGTGCAGCTTGCGGGAGAGGGTGTAAAAGGCCTTCTCGAGTGCGGAGGTGTCGAGATGGAGCTTGCGGGGAAGGGTGAAGAAGGTAAAGAAGTCGGTTTCGGGATTCTGGCTCATCAACTCTGAGGTTAGACGATTTCAGGCTCTCAGGTCAGATGATTTCATGCCGATTGATGCATCTCATCTTTATGTTGTTTATGAGACGTCTATCGGGTCTGTTCTTATGTGTGGTGTTGATGGGTGGGGCGATCGCTGCGGCGGCTGTGCAGTCGGGGACGAATGCCGAGGCGTGGCAGGTGGAGATGCAGCGCAAGCACGATGCTTTGATCGCCACGAATGGGCCGGGTACGGATGAGATGCTGCGAACGCAGTTGCTGGCGATGACGGCGAGGGACCAGGAGGCGCGGGGGATGCAGGGTGGCGTGCCCAAGGACAAGGCGAAGCTGGTGATGGCTTCGAACCTGGGGGAGATCGACGCGGCGTTGACGACGGAGCTGAAGGCCGTCGTGGGGGCGCACGGATGGCCGACCATTGCGCTGGTGGGGATCGAGGCTTCGAATGGAGCGATGCTGATTCTGACGCATACGCGGGACCATGCGTGGCAGTTGTCGCTGCTGCCGCAGTTGGTGGGGCTTGCAGATGACGGCAAGATCGATGGGTTAAGCCTGGCGCTGGTGGTGGATAAGGAGCTGGTGTCGGAGGGGAAGCCGCAGCGTTATGGGACGCAGTTCAAGCTGGTGGACGGCGGAATGGCTATGTATGCGGTGGAGGATCCGGGTGGGCTGGATGGGATTCGAGCGCGGGTGTTTCTGCCTCCGATGGAGACCTACAAGAAGATGCTGTCAGAGATGTATCACTTGAAGGCGACAAACAAGATCGTCCAGCCTGTGGCGCCTAAGGCTGCGGAAACGCCATAGAGCATTTGTATTGAGGGAAGTTGTAACTGGGACGAGAGCAAAGACGAAATACAGAGGTCTTGACGGATACCGCGCTATGAGCTGGTCCGCTTTCCGGAGAGAAATGCGGGGGTCCTTCACTTCGTTCAGGATGACGAGCGTTGTTACGCTCCGCACCTATGCAAAAAGCTTACGAGCGTCAGTCGTTATGGAGCAGCGGAAACTCCTACGAGGAGAAGCTGGACCCGCAGCCGCAGCTTTTGGTGGAGTTGGGGTTGATGAAGTTGAAGCCCTGACGCATGAGGGTCTCTTCGAAGTCGAGGACCATGCCGGTCAGGTAAATGAAGCTCTTGGGATCCACGAAGATGCGGATGGGGGCCTGGGCTGCGTCGTCGAAGATAAAGGTGCGGTCGCGCTCGCGGGGCTGGGTGTCGAAGCGGATGTTGTAGCTGAGGCCGGAGCAGCCTCCGCCCTGGATGCCGAGGCGCAGTCCGCCTTGTTCCGGGGAGACGTTCTCCTTGGCCATAGCGGTGCGTATGCGCTTAATCGCCTTGGGGGTGAGACGGATGCCCTTCGCGGCGGCTTCCTGGGAGAGGCCGTTGGGGATCAGGAGGGTGACTCCGGCAAGGGGATCTTTCTCCTGATGAACAGGAGGAGGAGTGGAACCGGTTTGTAGAGTGACCATAGACATAGGTATTCGGACGATTCTAAGCGACTGACATATATGCCCATCCTTTTGCAATCGAGCTGCAAGAGGATGGGCATACGAGCACGGTGGCGGCGACCGACACGATTCGCCGTCCGCGCAGGACTAGTGAGCGGCGGCTACGGCTACGCCGGCGGTCTCGGTTACGTTGTTCTTCTTCTTCCAGTCGCCGATGGCGGCGCGGATCGCATCTTCTGCGAGGACCGAGCAGTGAATCTTGACCGGGGGAAGAGCGAGTTCCTTGACGATGTCGGTGTTGGTGATCGTCAGGGCTTCGTCGATGGTCTTGCCCTTGACCCACTCGGTGGCGAGGGAGCTGGAGGCGATTGCGGAACCGCAGCCGAAGGTCTTGAACTTGGCGTCTTCGATGACGTTGGTCTCGGGGTTGACGCGGATCTGGAGGCGCATGACGTCGCCGCACTCCGGGGCGCCGACGAGGCCGGTGCCGACTTCGCTGGAGGACTTGTCGAGGGTTCCGACGTTGCGGGGATTTTCGTAGTGGTCTACTACCTTATCGCTGTATGCCATGGTGTGATTCTCCTGACTCTCTTTAGATGATACTTCCGGCGATTCGGTGCCGGATTGAAATTTTGGGGTTCTGGTTTGCGACGCTTGCGCGTCGCAAACCAGAACCGGGAGGGGAAGGTCGCTTTTGGCACGGCTGAAGCCGTGCCCTTCCGACTCCGGATAAATAAATCCAACGTTGTGGACGGCTAAATCCTGCCTTTCGGCCCCGGGTAAATAATCCAGCGTTGTGCGCGGCTAGAATTTTGCCTTGCGACGACGGTGAAACTTAATGAGCAGCCCACTCGATCTTGGTGAGGTCGATGCCTTCCTTGACCATTTCGTAGAGGGGGCTGAGTTCGCGCAGCTTGAGGACTACGTCGATCAGCTTGTCGGAGACGTAGTCGACTTCAGCCCTGGTGTTGAAGCGGCCCAGACCGAAGCGGATCGAGCTATGGGCAACCTCGTCGCCGAGGCCGAGAGCCTTGAGGACGTAGCTGGGTTCCAGGGTGGCCGAGGTGCAAGCCGAACCAGAAGAAACCGCTATGTCGTTGATTCCCATGAGAAGCGATTCGCCTTCGACGTAGACGAAGCTCATATTGAGGTTGCCGGGGAGATGGTGCTCCATGTTGCCGTTGACCTGGGTGTAGTCGAGGGCGGCTTCGAGCTTGTTCTTGAGGTAGTCGCGGAGTTCGATCTCGCGGGCGGCCTCGGCTTCCATCTCGTTCATGGCAATCTCGCAGGCTGCGCCGAGTCCGACGATGCCGGGGACGTTGAGCGTGCCGGAACGCATGCCGCGCTCGTGGCCTCCGCCGTTGATCTGCTCGGAAAGCTGAACGCGGGGGTTGCGGCGGCGCACATAGAGGGCACCGACACCCTTGGGGCCGTAGAGCTTGTGGGCGGAGAGCGAAAGGACGTCGATGTTGTCCTTCTGGACGTCGACCGGGATCTTGCCGACAGCCTGGACGGCATCGGTGTGGAAGAGGATGCCCTTCGCATGGCAAAGCTTGCCAATTTCGGCGATCGGCTGGATGACGCCAATCTCGTTGTTGGCGTACATGATGGTCACGAGGATGGTCTTGCCGGGGCCTTCGGTGACGATGGCCTCTTCAAGCTCCTTGAGGGAGATCAGGCCGTCGGCCTGGGGCGGAAGATACGTGACGCGGAAGCCCTGCTTTTCCAGCTTCTTGCAGGTGTCGAGGACTGCCTTGTGCTCGGTGGCCTGGGTGATGATGTGGTTCCCGCGCTCGCGGTGCATCTCGGCGATGCCCTTGATGGCGAGGTTATTGGACTCGGTGGCTCCGGAGGTGAAGATGATCTCCTTGGCGGTGGCTCCGATGAGCTTGGCGATCTGCTCGCGGGCCTTCTCGACGCCCTGCTCGGCGTCCCAGCCGAAGGAGTGGTTGCGGCTGGCGGCATTGCCGAACTTGGTGTTGAAGTAAGGCAGCATGGCCTCGAGGACGCGCGGGTCCAGGGGGGTGGTGGCGTGGTTGTCCATGTAGATGGGGAGGTGGACGCCTGCCGGCAGGGGGGTAGAAGACTCGGTGACGACTACTCCGGTGTTGCTCATATCGTTGCTCATTGTTGCTCCTAATCTCGGGTACAGATAAATTCGGGTGCAGAGTGCGGTAGTGAATCTAAAGTCGTGTCGGCCGGTTTTCGATCCGGCTACAGGGCGATGCTGACCAGTCCGCCGCCGAGCGAATGCTCGTGTTCATGGTCGGGTGCTTCGATGAGATCGGCGATCTTGATTCCGTTCAACAGGTCTTTGATGCTGTCGTTGACCTTGCGTAGTGGTTCTTTGATGGTGCAATGGCCCGCAAGGTCGCAGGCTCCGTGAATCGTAATGCAACTTGTAATGAAAAGCGGGCCGTCGATTGCGCGTATGACTTCAAATGCGGTGATTTCTTCGGCGGGACGGGCGAGAGCGTATCCGCCGTTGGTGCCGGCGTGGGAGACCAGAAGCCCGGCTTTGGCCAGGGTCTGGAGAATCTTGGCAAGCAATTGCGGAGGGATGTGGTAAGCCTCGGCTACGTCCTTGGCGCTGAAGGCGAGCGCTGTCGGGTGGCTGCCGGCATCCGGAGCATGGAGGATTGTCTGCTCGGCCAAGTATTTAAGGGCCATCAGACCGTAATCGGCTTTTTTGGTCAGACGAAGCATGTCGTTGGGACCCCTCGGGTCGGTACATCAGGGCTGAATTCAAGCGAGTCTGGGAATGAAGGCAGACTCTTCCAGTCCTACTTAGTGTACGACCATCGCGGAGGGGGTGCAACCGGATTTGGGGATTGCGTGGAAGCGGGTTCGAGGTTCTGACCGGGAAAGCGACTTAAAAGGTCGAAAACGGATTGACAAGCCGGACGCGGTTGGGGAGAATCCTTGCAATTGCTCTCCTCAGGAGGGCAAAGACCCCCATCCATGACTCCCCAGTGCAAACATCCCATTGTCAAAGTTGTCGCCCGCGAGGACGATGCCGAATTTGTTGAATGCCAAGCCTGTGGAGAGGTGTTCGACTCCGCAGAGTACAGCGATATGGCGATCGAGGAAGAGACTGCCGCGGAGTCCACCGAAGACTAGGGCGCGAAGGTAACGCCGCGGGCCGCGTGCGATTCAAGCGTGCGCGTGCGGCGGTGTGTTCAGACGGCGGATCACGATCCAGGCATACTGTGCGGCTGAGAGCGGCGCAAGGACTGCAATCAGGTCGATCAAGCCATCCCGCAGCATGGTCACATGGACCGAGACGAAGATGCGTTCGCAGAGCACCACGGTGAGGGTGATGATCTGGAAGAGGGTATTCAGTTTGCCGAAGAGGCTGGGCTGGAAGTCGCGCAGGGTTCCGGTGGCAAAGAGCAGGGTAGCGATCAGCAGGATTCCGAGGTCGCGGCTGAAGACCAATACGGTGACGTAGCGCGGCATCAGTCCGACGTGGGTGAAGGTGAGAAACAGGGTGCTCAGCAGCAGCTTGTCGGCGATGGGGTCGAGATAAAGGCCGAGGGTGGTGCGCTGGGAGAGCCAGCGGGCCAGCAGACCGTCGAGGGCGTCGGAGATTCCCGCAAGCAGGAACAGGGCGAAGGCCATGCGGTAGTGAGCGTCCAGAATCTCGATGACTAGAAAAGGGATGATGAAGAGACGCAGAAGCGTAAGCAGATTGGGGGCGGCGCGGACTTGGCGGAGAAAAGGCAATCGAGTTCTTGAGCTTCGGATATGGGGTGAGCCCATCGTAATTCATTCAGAGGGCTGCCGGTTGCGGGAATCGGTGAGCTGGTTGCTGGATTGGCCGATTGTGTTTAGACTGAGAGAACGCACGCAGGCGCGTAGCTCAGTTGGTTAGAGCGCTACCTTGACACGGTAGAGGTCTCCGGTTCGAATCCGGACGTGCCTACCATTCTCCCCGAATGACTCTTGCAGTGCTTTATCCGATCCAATCTCAAATTTGAGCCAGGCCTCCTTGAGGCGTGGCGTGAATCCGCGTCCGGTGGTGCTCCTCACTCATCGGAATGGGGTTTGAACTTGAGTTTTCCTTACTGAGTTTCATGCTGGACGTTACAATTCGGCCTGACCACACAATTTTGCTTTGCAAGGCTGGCCTCTATGACCCCTCGCTCCCGTCTGACTCTGAAGACGATCGCTCTGTTACTCGTCGCCACGAACCTGTTTCCCGGCACCGCTTTGGTGCTGGCCCAGCAGTCCACACCGGAGCATGTTGATCTGGCCGTTCTTCATGAGATTAAGACCCAGGCGTTTCAGCACTCGCAGGTAATGGATCACCTGTTCTACCTGTCGGAGGTGTATGGTCCGCGGGTGACAGACTCGGCGAACTATCGGGCTGCTGGAGAGTGGGCGGTAAAGCGCCTGGAGAGCTATGGGCTGAAGAATGTTCATCTGGAGAAGTGGGGTCCGTTCGGGGATGGCTGGCAGATCAAGCGATTCTCCGCCCACCTGATCGATCCGGCGTATGCGCCGCTGATCGGGTTTCCGCTGGCGTGGAGTCCGAGCACCAACGGGCCGGTGACGGGAGAGGCGACCCTCGCGCCGATTCACTCGGAGGCTGACTTTGCGAAGTACAAGGGCAAGCTCAAGGGAAAGATCGTGCTGATCGCGGACCCGAAGGTGGTGCTGATGCACACGGAGATCGAGGCACGACGGCTTACGGATGAGGAGATTGAGGCTCGGACGAAGGTGCCGGATCCGTCGCGGCTGGGCGGGTTTGGTCCTCCGGCGCGTGCGGGTGCTCCGGCTCCGGTGGTTCTGGATCGCGAAGCTGCGCTGCGGCTACGGAATGCGACGAACAAGTTCCTCCATGACGAGGGTGCACTGGTGGTGCTGAACTATGGCACCAACGGCGATGGCGGCACGGTGTTTGCCACGTTTGGCGGATCGCAGGACCCGAAGGATCCGACGCCGCCGCCTATGGCTGCGATCACGCCGGAGCACTACAACCGTATCTGCCGGCTGCTGGCCAAGGGGATTACGCCGAAGCTGGAGTTCGACATCAAGACGGAGTACTACAAGGACAATCAGTACTCGTTCAACGTGGTTGGCGAGATTCCGGGCACGACCAAGGCAGATGAGGTGGTGATGCTGGGCGGCCACTTCGACTCGTGGCAGGGTGGCACGGGCGCTACGGATAACGGAACCGGCTCGTCGGTGGCGATGGAGGCGGTGCGTATTTTGACGTCGCTGCATAAGCCGATGGCGCGCACGGTGCGGATTGCGCTATGGGGCGGGGAAGAAGAGGGTCTGTTGGGGTCGAAGTATTACGTGCAGGAACACTTCGCTCCGCGCGACACGATGAAGCAGACGGCAGAGTACTCCAAGCTGGATGCGTACTTCAACGACGATGGCGGCTCGGGGCGTTTCCGGGGAATCTCGGCGGGAGGGAACGACGAGACGAAGGCGATCTTCGAAGCGTGGATCGCCCCGATCAAGGACCTCGAAATCACCACGGTGATAGGCGGGACTGCGGCTCCCACGTTGCAGCCAGGCGGTACGGACAGCACGTCGTTCTCGTGGATTGGACTGCCGGGGTTCGGCTTTATGCAGGATCCGCTGGAGTACGGCAGCCGGACGCATCACTCGAACATGGATCTGTATGACCGGGTGCAGGTGGGCGATGTGATGCAGGGATCAGCGGTGGAGGCGTGGTTTGCCTATAACGCGGCTACGCGGCCGGAGATGCTGCCGCGGCTCGATACGCCCAAGCCGCTTACTAAATAGAGAAACAGAGGTAACAGGAAGGAGCTGGTCGTCCCCACGGGGGCGTCCAGCCCTGTCATTTTGAGGGTTATCTTGAGTTCGACGGGGTCCCGGTGATACTATGAAGTCGGTAGGACACCTCTCCGTTTCGATGGAGTTGAATGGAGTCTGCGGTTCGATTCATTCGTGCCTACTACCTCACACCGACCCGGTACTGTCGTCGCCTGGATACTGAGATGCTCAGTCCTTTCCTCGTCGGTGCTTGATTCCTCGGTCTTGAGAATCAGCGAAATTAGATTGGAGCAACACAGTCATGGCACAAAAATGTGATCTCTGCGGCAAGGGTCCGCAGTTCGGAAACAACATCTCGCACGCCCACAACACGACTCGCCGCCGCTGGAACGTAAACCTGCAGCCGGTGAAGGCCAAGGTCAACGGCGCCAGTCAGCGCATGCGCGTCTGCACGAGCTGCATCAAGACCGGCAAGATCGTCAAAGGCTAAGCAGCAAGTTTAGATTCTGAAGTAAAAGCAGGAATGCCCCAGCCGCGCACGTGGCGACTGGGGCTTTTCGTGTTTTCTGTTGCGAGTGGATGGGTAGCGTTCCTAGAACTGGAAGTAGAGGAAGTTGGTGCTCTGGTCCAGGCGCATCAGGATGGGGATGCAGAGGAGCCCGACAGCCACGGCCCAGGTAAAGGTAGGGTGCCAGCGCAGCGAGGGTGCGAGACTGAAGTTGGTTGCGCTGTCGGGCTTCACCTGGTTGAGCAGTTCCTGGGTATTCGGCATGGCCCAGATGATGAAGAAGGACAGGGCAAAGAAGGCTGCAGTGGTGGATGGCGATGTCGGGGCGGATTTGCCTTGAAGTAAGGCACCGTCCAGCATGCCGTGGCCATGACGTCCGACCATGGAGCCCAGGATGTACGTCGCCTGACCGACGCCGTTCGCCCGGAAGAACACCTGCGAGACGACGACGGCGAGGAATGTGATCGCGACTGATACGGGTGCAGGCAGAAGCTTCTGCCATGTGGAATCGTGCGGAACGAAGATGCGCCACGCGTGGTTGGTCACGATGTAAATGCCGTGGAGAAGTCCGAAGCAGATGTACTGCAGTCCGGCGCCATGCCAGATTCCGGCGATCAACATGGTAGCGAGAACCGGGAAGGCGACCAGTTGGCTGAACCCCTCGAAGGTCTTCATGGCCTTCTTGCTGACCTTCTTGCCGGCGTCCATGCGGCGGCGGTTGAGGTACATGGCGATGGGGTTATAGAGGTAGACGTTCAGATACATGCTGAGGGTCATGTGCCAGCGTTGCCAGAACTCGATCATGCCCTTGGATTTGTAGGGCGAATTGAAGTTGATGGGGAATTCGATCGAGAACATGCGGGCGAGTCCGATCGCCATGTCGGAGTAGCCGGAGAAGTCGAAGTACAACTGAATGGCATAGGCGAGGACGCCGGTCCAGGCAGACAGAGCGCCGTATTGCGAGGCGTGCGCGTAGAAGAGGTCGGCGATCGGGGCGGTTCGGTCCGCGATGAGAACCTTTTTGGCGAGGCCAAGGCAGAACCAGGTGATGCCGACCATCATGTCGTCGGAGCGGAGCCCGCCCGGTTTGCGGCTGGCGAACTGCGGCATCATGTCGGAGTGATGAATGATGGGGCCGGCGATGAGGTGCGGGAAGAACGTGACGAAGAGGACGTAAGAAAGAAGGTCCTGCTCTTCGGCGATACCTTCCTTAAGATCGATGAGGTAGGCGATCTCGGTGAAGGTGAAGAAGGAGATGCCGAGGGGGAGGATGATATTGCCCCACGCGTGGCTGCTGAGGCCGACGCTATGGAAGAAGTCGAGGATCGGGAAGAGGTACTTGAACCAGACCAGCAGCAGCAGGTTGCAGATGACGGCGGAGCTGAGATAGAAGCTCTGGAGACTGGGGTTGGATTTGGCGCGGACGATCAGCTTGGCAGCGGCGAAGTTGAGGAGGATGGACGCGATGAGGAGCAGGAGATACTTCGGGTTCCAGTATCCGTAGAAGATGCAGGACATCAGACTCAGCCAGGAGAAGACGGCGGTCCGGCCGAAGCGTCCGAGCGCCTGGAAGCCGAGCAGGGTGATCGGCAGAAAGATGAAGATGAAGATCGTTGAGGAAAACAGCATCCAGGTGGCTCCGCCGGTGGAATCAGGCTATGGGGTGGTGGGACGTCGTTCGCTCAGGGGGTGACGGGTCCATTCTTTTGGCGCAGTGCGATCTGTTGGGCTACCTCTTCGCTGAAACGTTCGGCTCCGCTGCGGATTAGATGGAGGCGTCCGCTGCTGTTGTAGAGCTCGATCGGATACTTCTGCTGTTTATTATCGATAATGCCCGCAAGCCGGGGAGCGTAATAGTCGTAGTCCGCGTCGCAGGTGGGCATCGGGGTCACGTCGACGAGGACCTGGGTTCCCTGGACGCCATAGGTTGAGCGCAGCGAATGGATGTACGCAGGGTCGGGGGGATTTTGCGAGTGCCCGGGAAGACAGGCAGAGAGGCCCCCTCCGGGAACGGCGATCCAACCGAGATTTTCCTCGCGCAGGTGCAGCGCCTCTTCCGTCATCGGCTTTCTGAGAAGGGATTGCAGTGCGAGGCGGAGAGTCAGTGTCATGAAGGAAAGTGATTCCTTGGGATGATCCAGAAGCGATTTGAAGAAGGCGCCATCCGGACGGGCGCGGAGCCGGAAGAGAATAGCTTCAAAGTGCGAGACGTTCGTCCAGGTGTCGTGGGACGCAATGTTCTCAGGCACATAGACGAAGACAATGAAGCGGGGGCGGGCGTTTTTGCTGAGGTACTCATCCAGCATCATGCGTCCATTGACCTGTTCCATGCCTCCAAATTCGGCGATGTTGCAGGTCTTGAGTCCGGTCTTCTGTGCGACGACGGAGGGGACTACTCCGACCATCGCAGACGAGTCGCCTGCGATTAGAACTTCACAGTCGGCATGGGAGAGTGTGACTCCGTAGCCTACGCTGGCGATGTAGGTGTTTCCGGAGCGGGACGGGAACCAGGCGGTCTGCACCAGAATGATGCTCGCGATAATGGCGGTGGCGGGGATGGCAAGCAGAACGATGCTGTACCAGAAAGCCCTGCTATTGCTGACCGCAGAGGACTGGGAGGAGTCAAGGGTGGGAGAGAGGGGTTCAGTCATCCGCACGGCCCTGCTGGCCCACACCTGTGAAGGAAAGAAGGCATCTTGAAGGAAAGAAGGCATCTTTTGTCACAGCTGTCACAGCCTATCAGAATCGTCGGTCTCGTTGTAGTTTCAAGCCCGGCCAGATGGACCAGGCTTGAAGAGGAGGGAGGAATGAGGATACGGGGGAAAGACCCGGGAATTTGCCGAATTGCTGCTTCAGGATTTGCTGAATTCAAGGGAGGCGCTGTTGATGCAGTAGCGCATTCCGGTGGGCCGGGGGCCGTCGGGGAAGACGTGGCCGAGGTGGGCTCCGCAGTTGGTGCAGGTAACCTCGACGCGTCGCATTCCGAGGGTGTTGTCTTCGTGGGCCTGGATGGCTTCTGCAGAGACGGGAAGCCAGAAGCTGGGCCATCCGGAACCGGACTCGAACTTCTTATCCGAGGTGAAGAGAGGGGCGTTACAGGCGGCGCAGTGGTAGATGCCGTCGTCGTGATTGTCGACCAGCGCTCCGGTGAAGGGGCGCTCCGTCCCTTTCTCGCGCATGACGTGGAATTGCTCGGGGGTGAGCAGTTCGCGCCATTCGGCGTCGGTCTTCTGGATCTTCGGGGTGGTTGCGGTGTCTGCCATGATGACTGTTTCTCCTGGGGATTGGATGCGGCGAGGAGAGTGGAGGTTCGGGCCGGGAACCCCTCCCCGCCGCTCGGTCAGGCTTACTAGGATTCTTTGGCGATGAGTTCGATCTCTACCAGGGCGTCCTTGGGGAGACCTGCTACGGCGATGGTCGAGCGCGCGGGGGCGATGACGCCTTCGGGTGCGAGGTACTTGGCGTAGATTTCGTTCATGGCGGCAAAATCGGACATGTTTTTTAGGAATACGGTGGTTTTTACGACGTGAACCATGTCGAGGCCGGCTTTGCCGAGGACGGCTTTCAGGTTTTCGAGGACGCGGATGGTCTGCTCGGCGATGCCGCCGGGGACGAGCTGGCCGGTAGCAGGATCCAGTGCGACCTGTCCGGAGGTGAAAAGCATGTCTCCGACGCGGATGGCTTGGGAGTAGGGGCCGATGGCGGCGGGAGCTTCTGCGGTGGCGATGGCGATCTTGGCTTGGGAGGTCATTGGGTCATTGTCGCCGGGATTGCCGATTTCGTACAACGCCGAGCGGTTGCTGATCGGATGAATGAGTCGTCTCGGCAGATCCTGTCGCCGGCGAAATCACGGATCGAGAGATATCTGAGACGGAGACGATGCTGCAGCAGGGATTCATGGGACGAAAAAATATGAGCGTGGCTTGATGCGTTTTTCACAGAAGTGGTCTATGTTTGGACTTCCGCATTAAGATTCACTGCGGCTGGGCTCCCGATTCCGGGCAATGTAACTCAACCAAATCAAAGGAGCAAACGATGGGATTACTCGATACGATCGGAGCATTGGCAGGAGACGCGTCGCAGGGCGACAACGCAAAGGTGATGGGTGGATTGATCACAGCGCTGGAGTCGCATCCTGACGGCATTCAAGGCATCCTGAAGAGCTTGACCGCGAACGGTCTCGGCGACCACGCTACGGCGCTCGCCAACGGCGAGACTCCCGAGATGTCGACAGAGCAGGTCCAGCAGGGACTTGGCGGAACCGGCTTGATTGAGAAGGCGGCGGAGCATGCCGGAGTTTCACCGCAGGTGGTTCAAACGGCGTTGGCGACGGTATTACCGCTCATCGTGGCGCATTTTGCATCGAACGGTGCAGCACCCGGTGCTGAGGGTGAATCCGGTGGTCTGAGTGGAATGGCCGGGTCGCTGCTGAAGAAGTTTCTGTAAGTCTGGCTCACCGGCTGTCCGACCGCCGGAGGCAAGGCTTCAAACGATAGCAATGCTGGTCAAACGGGCGGGACTTAATCCCGCCTAATGAAAGGATCGTGCCAAATGGCTGATTTGGAGACATTGAAGCAGAAATATGCGCCCGTGATCGCGAAGATCGAACAGTTTGCGCCGTACGGTGCAGCAGTGCAAGCGGTGGAGTTGGATGGCGAGCAACTACATCTGAAGGCGACCGTGCCTTCCCAGGTGATTGCGGAACGCGTTTGGGACGAGATCAAGAAGGCCGACCCGAGCTACTCCGACCTGAAGCACGAGATAGTTACGACGGGTGGAGCGGATCAGGAGCACACGATTCAATCGGGAGACATGCTCAGCAAGCTGGCGCAGCTCTTCTATGGCAACGGGAACAAGTACATGAAGATCGTCGAGGCGAATGGCATCAAGGATCCGAACAACGTTCCGATCGGTACGACGATCAAGATTCCACTCTTGAGCTAGATTTCGTGCAGGCTTCGCAAAATGGGTTGTGGCGGATATTTCTGCCACAGCCCATTTTGCGGTCTGTCGATGGACAGAATGGACACTAGCTCAAGTACACGGGAGAAAGTTCTCCGGCAGTTACCCGGATACGGTTTCTACCCATGGCTTTGGCTTGATAGAGGGCCTGGTCGGCGGCCATGATGAGCAGGTCGGAGGTCGTCTCGAGCTGGGGCGAGTGCGTGGCGCAGCCGACGCTTACGGTGACCTTCTGGTGCGTGTTTCCGCGGTGTGGGATGTTGAGCTGCTCGATTGCGAAGCGTATCTGCTCGGCGATTGCGTGGGCGCCTTCGCTCTCGGTATTGGGGAGCACTACGACGAACTCTTCGCCACCGTACCGCGCCAATAGGTCTGCGGAACGATGAATGACGGAACGGGCGCAATCGGCGACCTGGCGGAGACAGGCATCGCCCTTCACGTGGCCGTAGAGATCGTTGTAGGCCTTGAAGTGATCGACGTCCAGCAACAGCAGCGAGATGGGGCTGCGATCGCGCATGGCTCGCCGCCACTCGACATCCAGGGTCTCGTCGAGACGGCGACGGTTGGCGAGTCCGGTAAGGCCATCGATGCTGGCCAGGCTCTCGGCAAGGTTGAAGGCGCGATGGAGCTGTTCTTCCGCGGCCTTGCGGCTGGCGATGTCGCGGACGACATTGACGAAGCCTAAGGGTGCGCCGGTGGCGGGATCGGTATAGAGGCGCAGGTTGGCCTCCATCCAGAGGTAGGTGCCGTCCTTGCGGCGACAGCGGTATTCGAGCGTGTTGTAGGGCTTGCCGGAGCGACAGTGGGCAAGCACCTGCTCCAGCCGGGAGACGTCGTCGGGGTGGACGATTTGGGAGTAACGCTCTCCCACCAGCTCTTCCGGAGCCCAGCCCAGTAGCTCCTGGATCGCGGGTGAGACGTAACGGCGGGTGCCGTTAAGGTCGCTCAGCACGATAACGTCGCGGGAGGTCTCGGCAAGCAGGCGGAAGCGCGTCTCGCTCGCCCGCAGGCTCAGTTGCAGACTGCTGCTCTCGGAGATGATGACTTCGATCACATAGAGCATCACCATCGAGACGGCAAGGAAGAACTGCAATACCGCCGTCCGGCTGGACACAGAACCGTTGTGGATGAGCATAAGCGGCCCGTAGCCGTGCGATGTGAAGATGCCGCCAAGGACAGCGACCAGCAGAAGTCCCATGGCCGAACCGGCGATGCGAAGACGCATGCCCAGGTAGAGCAGGCAGGGCGTGATCAGAAAGAGAAGCGGGAAACGGCTCTCGGTAAAGACGGCGATGGTAGTGATGGCGAGTAGACCGAAGAGAGCAGCTACCTCCGCCCACGAGCGTCCAGCGAAGTGCCGTCTCTGGTGGAAGGAGAGGTAGAGCGGAGTCATGATCGCGATCCCGAGTGCGTCTGCCGTGAACCAGTGCTGGAAGGACCGGAGCGTGGGCAGGATGAAGTGGCCGTTTGCATAGCTGGCGGCAAACAGCGATGCAGCCGCCGGTGCCACGATGACGCCATAGAAGAGCAGGGATACGAGTTGATTGCGTCGCGTCAGATCGGGATTCGGGTTGATGATGGGGCGCAGGAGGAGGCCCGCAACGAGAACCTCCAGCAGGTTGGAGAAGCTGTCATAAGTGGAGATGAACTCGCTCTGGCCGAGGGCATGATTGACGGCCAGATCCACCAGAAAGCCAAGCAGAAGGTACGACGCCCATTGACGGCGCGGGGTGCAGAGGATGACTCCGAGAAGGAAACCGTTCGCGGGCCAGAGAATCGTGACGCCGCCGATGTTCCAACTGCTGACATTCAGCAGGGAAGCGACCGCGGAGAGGGCGATGAGGAACAGGCCGACACTTAAAAGACGACTGAGAGGCGGGATCGTAAGTGGCCAGTCTCCGGGGCGCTCTTCGAGTTGGGTAATCTCCGTGTATCTCATCGCCGATGAGAATTTAGATGCAGAAAATTCATCTCACCCCGAGAAAAAAAACTAACCGGGTCCAATGAATATGTCTAAGTATCTCGCGATGGGGGTTGAATCCCTCTCTGCGGGCGAACCCGATTCGTCGAATTGGTCGCATCGGATATTCCGGCTGTATGAGTTATAAAAAGAAGCCGCAGATTCCATATTGGAGATCTGCGGTTTTTGCGGTGCTCGATTTTTAGAGTGCTTGTTACTCTGCGGACTGCTTCAGAGGTTCACTTAGCGACCGAGGTGCGGTCTCGCAGCGTGAACGTGAACCCTTGGAGTCCTGTCGTGGAACTGAGGACTCATACGAACTCCACCGACCCGGGGTCCACGGGCGTATGCCAGTGCCGGAGCGAGAGTGAGGAGCAGCGCGATGAAAAATCTCAGATTCATATTCTTCTTACCTGTTCACAATCGTAGAAAAAGGAGCGACTGTGAAGCAACCTTTCCTGCTACGTCTATAGGACGCGTTGGGACTGGGGTTGGATTCAACTTTTAGCGGGCCAATGAACGCGATTGTGCGCCCAGTGCTATCCCTTTTAGGTGTTATCCAGATTAGAAGCGCGCCAATAAATCTTGTCCAGAGTTATTTAGCCCACGTATCGAATCTGGCAAGCGCTTCCAGCAGGCGGCGTGCCGCCCATTCCAGCGCTCGCATCGTCCGGTTCTATGTGTTCCGGGCATTTTTGATGAAGTCGGCGAGCTTCGCGGGGTCTTTCCGGCCGGGGCTGGCTTCGACGCCGCTGGCTACGTCGACACCCCAGGGCTGAAGGACCTCGATCGCCTGTCGGACGTTTTCGGGGGTCAGGCCTCCCGCGACGATCAAGGGCATGGGTACCAGAGCGGAGAGGGCCTGGCGCGCCGCGTTCCAGTCAAAAGCGATGCCAGTTCCGCCCGAGGCGGTGGCGGTGCGTGAATCGACCAGCACGGCATCCACGTGCGGCGCGGTGCGGAGAGTTGCGATAGCAGATGCAGCCGTTTCGGGAGAGTGGGAGGCTACGTTCCGGTGGGTGGTCTGGATGAGACGGAGGCCGGGCAGGAGGGTGGCCAGCGTTGCGATGAAAGCGGCGGAGTACTCGCTGTGAAGTTGCACGCCCGTAAGCCCCGCGTCTCGAGCCACATCGGCTATTTCGGCGGGATCGAGGATGGTGAAGACGCCGATCTTTTCTACGGCGGCGGGAAGCTGGGGGACGATTGCGGCCACCTGTTGGGGCGTGACCTGTCGGGGGCTGGATGCGAAGATAAAGCCCAGGGCATCCGCGCCGAGTTCAGCGGCCAGCGCGGCGTCGGTGAGGTTGGTGTTGGCGCAGATTTTGATCCACATGGGGACGCTCGCTGTCATGGCTGATTAGACGTCGACGGAGTAATCGCGATCCAGGAGCAGGGCCAGGGAGGCACCGGGATCGGGCTGGCGCATGAAGGCCTCACCGATCAGGAAGGCATCGTAGCCGACGGCCTGAAGCTGTGCGATGTCCTCGGCGGTGCGGATGCCGCTCTCTGCGACGTGGAGGGTGTTGGCGGGGAGCCAGGCGGCGAGTTCCAGGAGCGAATCCGGACGTACCGTGAAGGTGCGGAGGTCGCGGCTATTGACGCCGATCAGATCGAAGCCCAGGTCGGTCGCGCGGGCGATCTCCTCCCGGTCGTGGGCCTCGCAGAGAACGTCGAGGCCGAGCGACACGGCCTCAGCATGGAGATCGCGAAGAGCGATGTCAGTGTGGGCGGCTACGATGAGAAGAATGGCGTCCGCCCCGGCAGCACGGGCCTCGAGGATCTGGAAGGGATCGAGAATGAAATCCTTCCGGATGCAGGGGATCGTGACAGCAGCGGAGGCGGCTTCGAGATCGGTGAGGGACCCTTGGAAGAATGGGGAGTCGGTCAGCACAGAGATTGCGCCGGCACCGGCGTCCTGGTAGGCACGGGCCAGCTTCGCAGGCTGGAAGTCGGCACGGATAAGGCCCTTGGAGGGCGATGCTTTTTTGATCTCTGCGATCACCGCAGGTCCGTTGGCGGCTGCCGCACGAAGGCCGGCACTGAAGCCGCGCGGGGTATGGGCAGCGGCTCTGCGTTCCAGGAGGCCATAGTCGGCATCGAGCTTGCGGGCGTTTACGTCGAGAAGGGTGCGGGCGAGAATCTGGTCGAGCTGAGTTGCCATGGTCGTATTACTTTATCGGTTTCGCTCGCGATTGTCCGGTCCCATGCAATTGGACAAGCAACGAAGAAAGCTCCGTCCTGTAAGAAAAGGAGGAGCTTTGCAAAGTTTGCTTGGAATTGTTTTGATTTAGAGCGTCTGAATCCAGAATGCCCCAGAATGATTTACCGGGGTCTCAATGCTGACAGGCATTGAGGAATAAATTTGGTGCCGAAGGGGGGACTCGAACCCCCACACCCTTGCGAGTACATGGACCTGAACCATGCGCGTCTGCCAATTCCGCCACTACGGCACGGTCTTCAATGATAGCGCCAGCTTTGGAAGCCGACTGCATCAACCGCGACACCTTAGTCTTACAAACACTGCGGGGTATGTCAATGTCAGGGCGCAGGATGAGATGGGTGGGAATTCGAGGTCTACGAATGTCGACGAAAAAGGAGTCGACGCTGCAGGTTGCTACGTCCAAACGGTATAACGGATGCACTGAGAACGGAGTTACTTTTCCCCATGGTCGAGAACGCGAACGCAATACCCTCTTCTGACAGCAATGAGATTCCTGAGGAACTGGCTGTCGAGATCCGCCGATTGGCACACGATCTGAGCAACGCGCTTGAGATCATCGTGCAGACGAGCTTTTTGCTCAGCACCACCGAGATGAAGGAACCGGCTTCCGACTGGCTCCGCATGCTGGAAGGTGGAGTTGAGAAAGCCCTGAACATCAACCTGGAGCTGCGTCAATATGTGAAGGAGCATACGCCGCGTTAATGTCAATTTCGCAGCGTATGTCTTTCGTGATTTTCGGTTCGGAGTTTAGCGGGAAGAACGCTTGGAGGCAGGCTTCTTCGCGGGTTTTGCAGCGGCAGCCGTCTTCTTTGCTTTCGCGGATTTGAGAGGGCTCTTTGCGGTCGGGACTTTTGCAGCGGCAGACTTCTTAGCCGAAGCTTTTGTCTTGGCTGAAGCAGTCTTAACCGCGGACTTCTTTGCTGATGCTTTTTTTGCAGGCGTGGCAGAGACCGGATCGGTAGCGATGTCCAGACCTGCGAGCCGCTGATCGCGGGCGTCGAAGAGCTTTTCGATCTGTTGCAGCATGAGCCGCGTGTGCATGGGCTTCAGCAGGAGTTGATGCGCGCCCAGCTCCTGCCAGTCGGCCTCGTCGACAGGAAAAGCAGTGAGAAGAGCGACGGCGGGATGGTACGCGGCGGTGCGCGCGGCGCGGATTACTTCGCGACCGGCCTCGTCATTTTCCATGCGCATATCGGTGATGACCATGTGGTACTCGTGGGAGCGCAGCCGCAGCTTTCCCTCGCGGGCGGAGGCGGCGGTTTCAACGTCGAAGCCGCTGATCTCAAGCACCGCCTTCATAGTGAGCAGAACGGCAACTTCATCGTCGACGAGCAGAATGCGGCGCTTCATATGCGGATTATCCCCTTGGAACTAGGTAGTTCAGTGGCATGGCGCGAACCATGCCACCGACAACGATACACTGTGCGCGATCCAACGAAGACGTGGCGTGAGCCTTCGTGCGGCTGTGCCTTTGCATCGGGAACGCTGCTGTACCCCTAGATGCTATACTCACTGTTGCTGCGCGACCTTATTCTCCAAGGAGCGTATAACCTATAACTCACGCATGGCGACCGAGACGGTCCGCTGTGGAGGCGACCTATTCCACCGATTGATAAGCGTTCCGCAAAGTCTTTTATCCGTACGAATGAACGAATCCGCGCGCGAGAGATCCGCGTAATCGACGAAAACGGCGAGCAACTCGGCGTGATGGCACCGTTCGAGGCGCTGAAGATGGCGCGTGAGCGTGCTCTGGACCTGGTCGAAATCTCGCCCAATGCCGTACCGCCGGTCTGCAAGATTCAGGACTATGGCAAGTTCCTTTACGAAAAAGACAAGAGCGATCGCGCTGCTCGCAAAAAACAGAAAGTTATCGTCATTAAAGAAGTGAAGTTTTCGGTCACGGTGGATGAGCACGACTACCAGACCAAAAAGAATCAGGCTGTCCGCTTTCTGGGGGAAGGCGATAAGGTCAAAGCTTCACTGCGCTTCAAAGGCCGGCAGATGGCTCACCGCGACCTGGGCTATAAGATCATCAACCGTCTGATCCTGGATATCGGGGATGCCGGCCTGGTGGAGTTTATGCCTCGCATGGAAGGCACGACGCTCCACGCGATTATTGCTCCTTCGAAGAAGGCCGAAGTTGTTCCCAAGAAAGCCGCCCCTGAAGCGGTCATCAGCGCTCCTGCAGCGGCTAAAGCACCAGCGCCTGCTCCGATTGCTCCTGCGGAGCCAGCCCAAGGGTAATAGATCTAAATTCTGCAATATACAAGGCGGGGAGCAATTGCTCCCCGCCTTTTTCCGTCTGATGGGGATGGAATGGGGAATATCCAGACTTGCGGATAGCTATTGCGCAGCGCAACACTCTTGCGGGCTTGATTTTGGGCGAGGCTTATCTATTCAGGTCATATCGGCTCCGCAAACTATTGCAGTTCGAACCTTATAAGTAAGCCTTGTATGTCGCTCAAAATAAAGAGACATACTTTTATTGTTCTCATTATGGCCAGTTTTAGGCCGAAATTGCGTGCATAGGCAGGGGAAAAACTCAGGTACTTCGGTAATCAAAGGTATTGTATACCACTATATGTTGTTGAAAATAATAGACTTATAAGTGTAGCCATTCTATTGTTGTTTCAGCGAGCTTGTCCAGCAAAATCTAAAAAAAGTACATACCACTTTAGGAGCATATCCAATGAAAAACATCGTCCGTGCCTTCGTCGTCGTCCTCGCCCTCACCGGTGCCGCTGCCTCCACCCAGATCGCTTCCGCTGCTCCCCAGACCAAGATCACCATCGCCAAGACCTCTGCAATGCCCATCCCGACCTGCGATCCCAATGATGCCAACGCCTGTGGAATCGACCGCTAAGTTCTTTCCTCGTAACACTTCAGATGGCGAACCCGAATCATCTACCGAAACTCGATTGATCGACGCCAAGTAAATCCCAGGAGCTTTCCCATGAAGAACATCGTCCGCGCTTTCGTCGTCGTCCTCGCCCTCACCGGTGCTGCAGCTTCCACCCAGATTGCCCATGCCTCTGCTCGGACCTCGGCTGTGACCGCCAAGATCAGTGCGATGCCAATTCCGACCTGCGATCCGAACGATGCGAATGCTTGTGGGATCGACCGGTAGGTATTCCCCCGTGGTAGGTAACCGCAAATAATTGCGATTTGACAAAATCAGTTGTTGTATCCTCCTCTTCCATACGCTAGGCTTGAATGGTACGAGGCATACCGATGATTTCTTCCACATTTGTTCACTCTCTCTCATATCTCGAGATTGCTTTCTGCGGGGTGGCACTCTTTGCTTTGCTCCGTAGTGAATCTGCGAAGAAATTTCCCAGTTTGGTTGCGCTTTTGGGTACTAAGCTTGTCTCTGGGCTTGCATGTCTGACTTTTTTGGCGTTCAGCGGCAGGGGGCTTGAGAGACATCTTGCCTATAAGCTTTACTTCTATACTTACTGGCCAAGCTTCGCGATCGAATCAATCCTGTCTCTGCTCGTGGTTTACAGCATCTTCAAGCTGGCCATGGAGCCGTTGAAAGGTCTCGCAACGCTCGGTATTCTGGTTTTTCGTTGGGCGGCTGCGATTTCAGTGGCCATGTCGATCGGCATGGCCGTTGGCCCTAGCTATACAAGCGCCACGTTCCTCGTCACAGTTGTGACCCATCTTCAGCAGACAACCAGCATCTTGACGCTCTGCCTTCTGCTTTTCGTTTGTTTCGCGATTCGCCCCATGGGTTTGACCTACAAGAGTCGTATCTTCGGTGTGAGTCTGGGACTCGGTGTTATGGCGACCTTCAGCCTACTCACATCGGCCTGGATGTCGAATAACAGCTACCTGTATTCCGCGTTGAATGTAACGAATGGTATTGCGGTATGCCTGACGTTTTTCGTATGGAGCGCTTACTTCACGCTGCCTGAGCCGAAGCGTCGCATGATTCTTCTGCCAACAACGTCTCCGTTCCTTCGTTGGAATCAGATCTCGATGGCGCTTGGCGACGATCCGGGCTTCGTGGCTGTCGGTGGCATTCCGCCGGAGATCTTCGCTCCGGCTGAAGTCGAAATTATGCGTCGGGCATCCGTAAAGATGACCTCTTCCCGGCCGCCTGTAGAGTCCGATCTGCTTTCCCGTCTTGCATAAACATATAGGCGCATCAGCACTCCAAGGCCGTCCTTAACCGGGCGGCCTTTTCGTTTGCCGCATGTGGCTTGCGCTCTGGTGATGTTGGAATTTCGCTGCTCGTCATACTTCAGCCGCTGAGATTTAGAGCACCTTGTCTCCTTTCTATTGAAGAGCGTGAAGCGGTACAGCTCTTAGCTAATGAGCAACGGCATTGGGTTGAGATGCCGGCGCTTTCCGCAACGTTTGTCTCAGTCTTCGGAAGGGCTTGCCTATCGACACGAGCTTCATCTGGCAGGTCCGGAAGCTTGCCAGGCGCTGAGTGGGAAAAGGGACCAGGCTGATTTTCAGGGTCCTCGACGTTCCTAAAGTCCCGCTCAACAAAAATACCGCTCCCCGGAGGGAGCGGCATTTTATTGGACCGAGTGTAAGGGAGAACCTGTTAGTTCTCTTCGCGTTCAGCGCGCTTCCAGTTGATGAGATCGCCGAGCGTTGTGCTGCTGCTGGACGACGAAGAGGAAGAGGAGGATGAAGAACCGGAGGAGGCCTTGGGGGACTTCTCGCGTTCCTTGTACGACTCGACCTCTGCGCGGCTGGCTTCTTCGCCGACTGCACGGATGCTGAGACCGACCTTCTTCTCTTCTTCGTTCATCTTGACGATCTTGAACTCGTGCTCCGAGTCCACATCCATCGAGACGGGCTGACCGGTTGCATCGACAGCTTCCGAGACGTGGCAGAGGCCTTCGACTCCTTCAGCGATCTCAACGAAGGCACCGAACTGCGCGGTACGCAAGATCTTGCCCTTGATGACGTCGCCGATGCGGTGCTGCGCGAAGAAGGTATCCCAGACATCAGGCTGAAGCTGCTTGACGCCAAGCGAGAGGCGGCGATTTTCCGGCTCGACGCCGAGAACGATCGCACGGACCTTCTCACCCTTCTTGAGAACTTCCGAGGGGTGCTTGATGCGCTTGGTCCAGCTGAGGTTCGATACGTGGACGAGGCCGTCGATACCGTCTTCGATCTCGATGAAGGCTCCGAAGTCGGTAAGGTTGCGGACGCGACCCTCGATGATGGCACCGGTGGGGTACTTATCTTCGAGCTGCTCCCAGGGATTGTCCTGCAGCTGCTTCATGCCGAGCGAGATGCGGCGGTCGCTGGGATTGACACTGAGGATGATGGTGTCGACTTCGTCGCCGGGCTTGACCATCTTGGACGGGTGCTTCATCCGCTTGGACCAGGTCATCTCGGAGACGTGAACGAGTCCCTCGATACCCTGTTCCAGCTCGACGAACGCGCCGTAGTCCGTGACGGACAGGATGCGGCCACGAACCTGCGCACCGATGGGGTAACGCTCCGTCGCGTCGAGCCATGGGTCAGGCGTGAGCTGCTTGAAGCCAAGCGATACACGCTGCTTGTCCTTGTCGAACTTGAGCACCTTGACCTGGATCTCGTCGCCAACGTTGACGAGGTCGCGGGGGTGGGTGAGACGGCCCCAGCTCATGTCGGTGATGTGGAGCAGGCCATCGAGGCCGCCCATATCGACGAATGCGCCGTAGTCGGTCAGGTTCTTGACCGTTCCGGTGAGGATGCTGCCTTCTTCGAGGGTTGCCAGGGTAACGGACTTCTTGGCGTTCTGGTCCTCTTCGAGGAGCTCCTTGCGGGAGATAACGACGTTGCCGCGCTTCTTGTTGAGCTTGATGACGCGGACTTCGATCTCGGTGCCGATGTAGCCGTCGAGATTGCGCACGGGGCGAACCTCAACCTGCGAACCGGGCAGGAACGCCTTGATGCCGATATCGACGGTGAGACCACCCTTGACGCGGCTGAGCACCATTCCCTTGACGGGAACCTTGGTGTTGGCAGCTTCTTCTAGCTTGTCCCAAACCTTATGACGCAGGGCCTTCTCGTAGCTGACGAGATATCCGCCCTCGGCTTCTTCGCGCTCCACGACGACTTCAACGGTGTCGCCCGGATTGAACTTGGAGACTCCGTTTACGTCGAGAACCTGGTCCAGGGGAATAAGCCCTTCGGACTTGAGGCCGATGTCGACGACAACGTGCTTGTCTGTAATTTTTACGACCGTGCCAGTAACGATCACCTCTTCTGCGGTGAGGTTCTGGGCGGCTGCGGACTCGGCTGCCTGTTCGCGGTCAAAGTTCGCGAGGGCTGCAGCGAAGTCGGCGGCGTCGTAGTCGGGCTCTTCGGATGCGGCATCCGCGGTGAGAGTAGCGACCTGGGCGTGCGGGGCCTCAGTGGCCTGTGCTGTGTCGGTCGGGATCTCGTGGGTCGGGTTAGGGGTGGATTCGGAAGACAGGTCGGCGTGATCCGCTGTCGCTTCGGGCGCTAGGGTTTCGAGTTCGGTGTTCAGGGGTTTGCTCTCGTTGTGGTCAGGATTATGGTCGTCTACCATGATGATGCGGACTCCGGGGCCCAAGCATTCGTCTTGCGGGCGGCACTGTCTTCGGGATCAATCAATTTCCGGAGTGGATATTGATTAGATACTCTATTCCCGAAAAAGCTTCGGCAGGCAGGATCGAATTATGTCTTGCAGAGGAGCGCTGCACTTGGGTCCCACACGCAGTGGCTCACTCAAAAGCATAGAACTTTGAATGGCCGGAGTCAACCAAACCTTGCTCATGTTGGCGATTCGATTGCTACAGATCGATTAAAAGCAGCGGAGTGGCTCTATTTGACCGATTACCGATGCGTTTGCGTTGAAAACGGATCGAACCGCATTGGCCGCCCCTCGGGCAGCAGGCCGTTATACTCGGCAGATGGGGCAAATGGATCGACTTTGGACACCGTGGCGCTATAGCTATATCACCGGGGAGGAGACGCGAGGCCGTCGCAAAGGTGTGCCGGAGAAGCTGGATGGGTGGCCGGTGTCGGAGGATAAGCATTGCGTCTTCTGCAACATGATTGCCGCGGCCGATTCTGCGATCGGGTTGGGAATGGCGGTCGATGAGGCCGAGGAGGCGGTGTTTCTGGTGGAGCGCGGCCGATTCAGCTTTGTCTGCCTGAACGCGTATCCCTATGGGACGGGGCACGTAATGATTGTTCCGTATGCCCATGCGGACTCGCTGGCGGCGCTACCGGGGGAGGTGGCCCAGGAGATGATGCAGACGATGCAGCGGGTAGAGCGGTGCCTGCGAGCAGTCTATCGGCCGGGTGGGATGAACTTTGGCATGAATCTTGGCGAGGCGGCCGGAGCGGGGATCGCCGAACATCTGCACATTCACGCGCTCCCACGCTGGAGCGGCGATGTGAATTTTATGACAACAACTGCAGAGACGCGGGTGCTGCCCGAGACTTTGGATATCACCTGGAGTAAGTTGAGGGCTGGGATGCGTCTTCAGTTTCCCAGCTAGCTTATAAGGACGCTGGGGAGTCTGGTATTCACAGGATGGCGTTGATGTGGATACAACTTTAGTTCGGTTGGGGTCATCTGATCGGTAACAGCAGTACGTAACCAGTCCCATGGTGACGGAAGCACGATCTCCGAACCAGCTAAAGCTTCACTTAAGCGAAAGTCTCGCTGTAATGAGAGGGCCCCATGGCAACTCTACAGATCCACACCCCTGCATCCTTGCGGTCGACTCCTATGAGCCGCCGCGCTAATCCTGGCAATCTGACAGAAGCTGAACGTCCATACCTCCTTGCGGGGCGAAACGGACGGACGGCAGCAATCGGTAGAACGGCATTTGTAGCGCTTCCGAAAGAGTCGGAAGATGCAAAAATTACGGGAGCTACGCGATCTCTGGATCGCAGACTGCTGGGATTGAACCTTCGTGACTCTCGGATGTCGGTCAAGGCTGAGGTTTTGACTGACATCCGTATCGCTTAGAGTCTGAACAGAACCTTCCGAAAGCATTCCTAATAAGAAAAGCCCCCACCTTTAGGTGGGGGCTTTCTTATGTGCGGAGAACCAGTTTTTATCGATTCGAATCGCTGGCAGCGTGGGACTGAGGCGTACGGGTCGCTTCAAAGCTGGTGATCTTCCAGGCCCCGTTGGGCAGGTGCTGGTAAACGCGGGTGTAGCGGTAGATGCCTTTGATCGGTTGGGAGTCGCTGATGCCTTCGACCTCGGCCCGGGAGGTGACGATAGCAATGGACCCGATCAGCTTCACCTTCATATCGCTGAGTTCGAGTCGCGTCAGAGCGATGCGGCGGCTGCCGATGCGCTCCATCTGCTGGGACTTGGTATTGACCTGGCCGTTGAGGGAGATGCCGATGTAGTCATCAGAGAGGAGTTTATCCATGGTGGCGACGTCGGCGTTGAGCTGGGCGGTGCGCCACTGCTCTTCAAGCTCTTCGACCTGCTGTTTGAAGTCGTGTCGCTGGACGCGATGTGGAATTGCCGCAGTTGCACAGGGAGCCCATACCATGCAGACGCCGGACGCAAACCAGAGTGCGAGTGCGAGAGAGGAGACCCGGCGATGAGGGCTGCAACGCGTCATAGGCGTACCGGATGTTAGACCGGAACGCGGGGGCGAGTCAAAGAATCGCGTGTCTACGGTCGAATCTCTTCTATGAGATGCAAAGATTCGCAGTGAATGGTTTGGAGGAGTGCATCATTTCTGCCTCGCCCGGCTGTCCAGTCGAACCGGACAGACATCCGCAGTCCCACTGCTAGCAGACTGCGGTCAGGTTCTCCACCTGGCGGTCCTTCATGTGCTGGTAGAGGCCGCCGATGGCGTAGAGAGCGAAGTGGGGGGTGTTGCGATGGTGCTCGAGGGCGGCCTCATCCTTATATTGCTCGTAGATCAGGACGGTGGTGTTATCGCCTTCGATGAAGTGGGGGATGTAGCTGACGCAGCCGGGTTCCTCGCGGGAGGCGGCGGTCAGCGGAACCAGGATGTCCCGAATCTTATCGTGGTCATCCTGGTCGAAGCGTAAGCGAACGGTAAAGCTGAGCATGGTGCGGCCTTCTCTCTCGGACTGCAGAAACGTTTAGGCTTCGAGCGCTGCTGCGAAGTCGGGCAGAGTCATGGTCTGGTCGCGGTCGGGGCCGGTGGAGACCATGCCGATCTTCGCGCCGGACTCCCTTTCGATGAAGTGGAGGTAGTCCTGGGCGACTTGGGGGAGCTTGTCGAACTCGGTGATGCCTTCGGTGGAGCTCTTCCAGCCCCTGAGGGTAGTGTAGACAGGCTCGATCTTCTTGAAGCCGACCATGTCCGCTGGGATAACGTCAGTGACTTTGCCGTCGATTTTGTAGCCGGTGCAGACCTTGATCTCGGCGCACTCGTCCATGACGTCCATCTTGGTGACAACGAGCCACTCGGTGGAATTAATCATGTTGGAGTAGCGGAGGAGCGGAAGATCGAGCCAGCCACAGCGGCGGGGGCGACCGGTGACGGCGCCGAACTCGTTGCCGCGCCTGGCCAGCAACTCGCCCATGGGGCCGTTGTCTTCCGTGGGGAACGGACCTTCTCCGACGCGGGTGACATAGGCCTTGGTAACGCCAATGACGGTGCCGATGCGTGTGGGGCCGACGCCGGTGCCGGTGACGGCGCCGCCAGCAGTGGAGGACGAGCTGGTGACGAAGGGGTAGGTGCCGTGGTCGATATCGAGCAGCGCACCCTGGGCCCCCTCAAACATGACGTTCTGGCCCGCGTTGAGCGCGTCGTTGAGGAGTTGGGCTGTATCGGTGACGAAGGGGGCAATCTGCTCGGCGTAGCGGACGTACTCCTCGTACATCTGCTTGGGGTCGAGGGGCTCGGTGCCGAAGAGCGCATGGGCGATGGTGTTCTTCTCGTGGCAGGCGTTGTTGATGTGCGTGCGAAGGAGCGAGGTGTTGAGAAGATCGACGACGCGGAGACCGTTGCGGTGGATCTTGTCCTCGTACGCGGGGCCGATGCCGCGGCGAGTGGTGCCGATGGTCTGGCGGCCGGGGGCAGTTTCGGCGGCAAGCTCGATCATGCGGTGATAGGGCAAGATGACCTGGGCGCGGTTGGAGATAAAGAGCTGTTTTGCGGCGGGATCGTGGGCCGGCAGGCCAGCGGCCTTGAGTTTTTTCACCTCGGCGAGGAAGGCGGCGGGGTCGAAGACAACACCGTTGCCGATGACGCCTTTGCAAGATGGGCGTAGGACACCGCAGGGGATAAGTTGCAGGACGATCTTCTTGCCTTCGATGATGACGGTGTGGCCTGCGTTGTGGCCACCGGCGTAACGGGCTACGATGTCGAACTTCTCGCTGAGTACGTCGACGATCTTGCCTTTACCTTCATCGCCCCACTGGGCACCGAGAATTACCGCTGATTTGCGTTGCGTCACTAGGGTTTCCTGTCCGGGATCGTTAGGGGTTTAGGGACCGAATCAATGCGAAGGCCCAGAGTGATTCTATACCGCGGCGGCTTCCGTGCTGATTCCAGAAGACCTAAGACAGAGCAGGTCGATCTGCCTGTCACATCTCCCCGATTCCAGAAAACGGTAGTCCGCGATATGTTGCGCTTCTATGCAACGCTGCAGAGAAATGCATATGAGTGTCGTCTACACAGGGGAAAGCAGCAGTTTCCCAGCGCGAGCCAACACGCGAAAGACTTATTTGAAATTTATTTTTATTTATTTTGCGGGAGTAGAACGGAAAGAATTTCCTACTAAATTTCGAGCAGTTTTTTAAATGCTGCTCATTTGTTTCTCTTTTTCAGAAGCAGTCATTTTGAAAAGGTTTTCTGGTGGAATTTTTTTCCCTGTTTCAGGGAATTTGAAGATCGGCAGTACCGCTTGAAGGTGCGATTTTCCGGTGTAAGGTGAAAATAACTAAACCAGAGCAGTACTGAACCTGAACAAGAAATGGAACCGACTCCCTTGATCCTGCACGACTATCAGGGTGGATCTTTTTGCTTTGCGCACCTCGCTTCCTCCGCACCGCAGACGCAGACCCGACCACTTGTAGATGCATCCCTCTCCCTTCTGAATTTGAAGTTGCCGACCGAAATTGCATGCCAACCCCGCAGGGTGCGGACGATTTGCAGCCTACTTCTCGATCGCGGTGTTTGGATCATGAATTTTCAACGGAAGCCAAGCCTCTTCTCCGGCATCACCCTGCGCGCGCTTTGGGTGGCTGCAAGCCTCGTTCTCATCTTTGGTTCTAGCGCTCGGATGGCATCTGCCCAGAACTGCACGACGGTCTCTGACAATTTCATCGGATCCGGCGCCTTGAATGCAGCCAACTGGACGACGCTGTCTCCCAGTTCTGGTGGGTATGGCGCGTTGATCCAGACGGGCAGCGCCGTGCAGCCCGCGAGCCAGGGTAGCCAGGGATTGGCGATCTACACCGGAATCACGTTTACGCCGGACCAATGCGCTCAGGTCACAGTGACCTCGCAACTGCAGGGTGTAACCGGGCCCGCAGTGCTGATGGACGCTACCGGCAGTGGATACTTCTGGTTCATCACTTCGCCCAGTACGGTCTACAAAATTTCAAATGGCGCGGGCATCGGTGGTACGCCCGTGTCGTGTCCAATTCCAGCGGTCGGGGACCGTATTCAGCTCTCCTACGCGGCTGCGACCCACACGTTGACCTGTGCTGACCTGACCAAGGGCACGTCGGCCTCGGCGGTCGATTACACCTTCGATCACGGCAGTCCAGGCGTACTGGTCGATCGCCGCAACGGTGGCGCACAGGATTCACTGGGCAGCTTCAGCGCCGGTTCTGGAATCGCCGCCTCGGGCTCAAACTCAGGCTCGAGCGGTTCTTCCACGGGATCAAATTCGTCTACCCCTGCAAATTCTTCCGGCAGCTCTACCGGCAGCACCACCGTCAAGCTGACTGCCCTTTCGATCGGCGTGCCCTCTTCCCTGACCGCCGGTACAGCCGGCACCGCCTACTCGCAGACCCTGTCGGCGAGCGGCGGCACGAGTCCCTACACCTGGGCCGTAACCTCTGGGACGCTGCCTACAGGTCTTACACTGGCTCCCTCCACCGGCATCATCTCCGGGATCCCGACTACGGCGGCGACCTCGACCGTCATGGTGAGCGTGACCGACAGCGGCAAACCGGCCCAGGTCAGGGCGGCGAACACCTTCATCGTCATTGCGCAGGCTCCACTCAGCATAGCTTCCTCCGCCCTTGCCGCCGGCACCACTGGCGTTGCTTACGCGCAGGCACTGGTCGCGGCCGGAGGCACTCCGTCGTACACCTGGTCGATCAAGGGGAGTCTGCCGGCGGGCTTGACGCTGGCTGCGACGACTGGCGTGATCTCGGGTACACCCACTACGACGGGCACCTTCAGCGTCACCGTGCGTGTAGCGGATAACAGCAATCCTTCTCAAGCGCAGACGGCGTCCACATCAATCACAATTGCCGCTGCTGCGGCAACTACTCCGACTGGTCCTGGGACGACATGGTATGTACGTGGGGATGGCGGGACGCGTTACTCGGCGAACACGACGACGGGCCAGTGCGACGGCAAGGCGGACGCTGCGTATGGCGGGGTCGGGACGAACCAGCACTGCGCCTTCAACGACTATCGCTTCCTGTACGACGATCAGAGCTATGGCAACAGGGCCTGGGTGATTGCGGGTGGCGACACGGTCATCCTGCGGGGCGGCCCCTGGCGGGTCGGCTTCA
>JAOAPN010000013.1 GCA_025462885.1 Acidobacteriaceae bacterium
CGAGCAGATCCCCTACCAGTTCAACAAGTCCAAGCTCATCGAGATCATCGCCGAGATCGTCACCGAGTGCATCATCACCGACATCGCCAGCGACGAGTTCCGCTACGAGTCCGATCGCTACGGCATGCGCATCGTCATCGGCCTCAAGCGCGGCGCCGAGCACCAGATCGTCCTCAACCAGCTCCACAAGCACACCCAGATGCAGGAGTCCTTCTCGATGATCTTCCTTGCCGTCCACAACGGACAGCCCAAGGAACTTCCGCTCGACAAGGCCATCCGCGCCTTCCTCGACCACCGCATGGAGGTCGTCCGCCGCCGCACAGCCTTCCTCCTCGCCAAGGCCCGGGACCGCGAGCACATCCTGCTCGGCTACCAGATCGCCCTTGACCATCTCGACCAGGTCATCCGCATCATCCGCCAGTCCAGCTCCCGCGCCAACGCCCGCGAGAACCTCTTCGCCTTCTTCTCCGGCAAGGCCATCGCCCTCCGCGGCACCGAGCTCGCCGGCGTCACCCTCGACGCCGGAAAGTACGGCATCGACACCCGCTTCCTCCCCACCGGCCTCGACGGCACCGCGACCCTCATCCTCTCGCTCCGCCAGATCGACGCCATCCTCGAGCTGCAGCTCTACAGACTCACCCAGCTCTCCATTGACGAGCTGCTCAAAGAGCTCTCCGAGATCCGCGACAGCATCGCCGAGTACGAATCCATTCTTGCGTCGGCAGCAAAGCTCAGGAAAGTCATCATCAAGGAGCTCACCGAGATCCGCGACAAGTACGGCGACGTCCGCCGCACCCAGATCGTCGACGAGACCGCCGACCTCCAGCTCGAAGACCTCATCATGGATGAGCAGGTCGCCGTCACCGTCTCCAATACCGGCTACCTCAAGCGCACGCCCATCTCCACGTACCGGCAGCAACGGCGTGGCGGCACTGGACGCATCGGCATGAAGACCCGCGAAGAAGACTTCGTCGCCCAACTCATCGTCGACTCCACCCACGCCTTCCTGCTGTGCTTTACCAACTCCGGCCGCGTCTACTGGCTGAAGGTCTACGAGATCCCCGACACCGGAACCGTCGGCAAGGGCAAGGCCATGGCCTCGCTCATCGACCTCCAGCCCGGCGAGAAGGTCGTCACCATCCTGCCCGTCCGCGACCTCTCCGAAGAGGGCAAGAATATCCTCTTCGCGACCCGCAACGGTACGGTGAAGAAGACCGCCCTCAAGGACTTCTCCAACGTCATGTCCCGCGGCATCATCGCCATCGGCATCGACAAGGACGACGAACTCATCACCGCCAAGGTCACCGACGGCCAGCAGATCATCTTCCTCGCCACCCACGACGGCATGGCCATCCGCTTCGACGAGAAGGACCTCCGCCCCATGGGACGTCCCGCCTACGGAAACAAGGGCATCACCCTCAAGAAGGGTGACTACGTCGTCGGAGCCTCCGTAACCCCCTCCGCCGAAGCCCGCAACAAGCAGCGCCTCGAACGCGCCGCCGCCGCCGGACTCACCAGCGACGTGGAGAAGGTGATCGGCGAAGCCACCGACAGCACCGCCGCCCAGCCCATGGAGCTCGCCGAACCAGGCGAACTCGCCGCCCCCGCCGTCTCACCCGACGTCGCCGCCAAGCTCGCCAAACTCGACGAGAAGCTCGGCCTCACCCCCTGCCTGATCCTCTCGGTCTCGGACAACGGCTACGGCAAACGCACCGACGTCGACCAGTACCGCCTCCAGTCCCGCGGCGGCAAGGGCGTCATCAACATGAAGACCACACCCAAGATCGGAAAGGTCACCGGCATCAACCTCGTCGACGACACCACCGAACTCATGGTCATCAGCCAGTTCGGCAAGATCATCCGCATCGACACCAAATCCATCCGAGCCGCCGGCCGCTCCACCCAGGGCGTCAAACTGCTCGACCTCGAAGATCAGGACAAGGTAGCCGCTGCTGTAGTTATCCCCCCAGAAGAAGCTAAGACGCAGCTTGAGGACGGGACGCTACTGCAGTAACCAGCAATCTAAACAAACAGAAACATCGGAGCGGACGGGCACGGCTTCAGCCGTGCCATAAGAACTCCCCAACAATAAAAAGCGCGGGCTTTAGCTCGCGCTTTTTATCTATGCGAGTCGTTGGAAAAGAGGTAGCGCGCTTGTGTCATGAAGAATTGCACTTTCGAGTGCCGTTTTTAGTGCAAGCGTTGTTGATTGTATGACAACGATCTCATTTCCATAAGTATTTTGTTGGAAGAGAGGATCTGTTGCGATCAGAACCAGCAGAGGTCTCCCCTTTCCAGTCCCTGCTTTTCGCAGTAATTTGACTGCATCGTCGAGTGGTTCTCCATCACGCTGAATTCGGATTAGAACTGACCTTCCTCGATATTCGTCCTTCAAGATCGCGTCAACACCCCTATTGCGTTGAACTGCATGAAATTCGATCCCTTTCAGTAGTTCAAGTAGTTGAACATCTTCTCTCACGTAATTTTCGCGGCCACGTTCTAAAAGTCTGGAGCGAGTTGCGATAGGATCCGCAAGTCGCCTTCTCGTCAACTCGATAGCATCCTTTGAACAGTCAATCCCTATGCCACGTCGGCCTTTCATCTTTGCCGCAACCAGCGTAGTCCCGCTACCGCAGAATGGGTCTAGGACGACATCTTGCGGATTACTACAGATGCTCAATATGCGATCTAGGAGCAGCACGGGTTTTTGAGTTGGATAACCGACCCGCTCTTTAGCTTTCGGGTTTAAGTAAGGAATTTCCCAAACGTCGCTTAGCGGGACCCCCTTCTTGGGACCACTTGCGATCACGACTCCCTTTGGGTCTCTAGCGTAGACCGATTTTCCCCGATGATCTCTTTCTCTTTTCTGAAGAATTTGATCGACGTTTGTCGAGGCCGAATAATCCGTACTTAGCTGGTTAAACGTGAAGGCCATCGTCTTGCTGTAAAACAAGATGGTTTGATGAGCGGGGAGCAGACCTTTGTGAGAGTTGGACCATCTGCGATATGCCCAGATAATCTCGGATCTAAACATCTTTTCGCCGAAAAGCTCATCAAGAACAAACCGTGCCAAATGCGATGATTGATCGTTGCAATGAAAAAACAGACTCCCTGTGTCCTTAAGAAGTCGATGCATCTCCCTTATACGATCCATAAGAAATCCCACGTATTCAGAATGAGATTCCCATAGATCATCAAAGGAATACCGCTTCTCTCCATTGCGAGTTGATAAGCAGTGAATTTTTTGCGTGAGAAAGGGTGGATCGAGATATATCAGATCAATACTTTTGTCGCTCAAGGTCTTTAGAACCTCACGACAATCGCCGAGATGGAGAGTCATCGAGCTCATCGTTTTACTTTTTCTGCCAGTTTCGCTTCCTCAGCGAGTCGTGCCATTTCTGCTTCTTTTGTTTCTTTTGCTATTTGTTCCAAGATGCCTTTCAAATCCACCCCTGTGTAGTCTTTTACGAACTCCCAAGCGCGGTCGCCATAATGGTACTCACCTTGAACCCCATGATAGAGGGTTTCTAGCGTCTGTTGGATACGAACGGCTTGAGTTCTATTTGGGTAGTAAAACATCACGCGTATAGGCTTATAACCTGCCGCAGCTACTGCTTGAAGTCTCGAATGCTCCTTTGTTATGTGGTCCCCGTCAGTCGTAGCATCTCTCCACTTGATTTCAAAGGCATCTTTACCATCAACGAGACAGTCGATTTCAAATGTCTTTGGCTTCTGTGAGACTGAATTGGGAATTCTTACGGAGCCGGACTCCGGAAATCGTTCTAAGAAGCATAACTTTGCCGCTTGCTCGAGGAACGAACCAGCATATTTATATAGAAACCGCCCCTTGTTCTGATAGACGTCAATCAACCGTCCTTCCTCGTCAGAAATACCGAGTACCTGATAGATCAGATAATGGGAAGTTGTATCCTCTTCCATTTCGCTCACTCGTCCACTGATTTTGGACTTTAAGGAATCTGCAAACAGTTTTGCTAGAGCACGGATCTCGTCAGCTATAATCTTTTTTGAAACGCTGTCATTCGTCATTCGTTTGGTTGGCCTGTGATAAGGATCTCTCTAGACCATAATGCATCGCCCGGGTAGGCGCCCGCGCTAATCGCTTTACCGCTTGTCCGGAGCCCGCAATATCCGGTTCGCCCGCGTCTGATATCTCTCAAGGTCCTTCTTCGCCACCCAATCTGATACCCTTTCCTCCGATCCCACTCCGGAAGGAATCCCCTATGCGAATCAAACCCACCCGCGTCGCCGTCTTAGCGCTCCTGCTTCTTACCCCATTCGCCCATCCTCAGGCTCCCACCAAGCCCGAGCCGCCAGCCACCCTTCGCTCGATCCTGCTGGCCCAGCTCCACTCCACCCACGATAAGGCCGAGTGGTTCGTCCCGGTCAACACCGCCGTCGCGAACCTGACCCCCGAGCAGGCGCGCTGGATCCCGAAGTCCGAGACCCCCAACCCCGCGCCCGCCGACCACTCCGTCGGCATGCTCGCTTACCACCTGCTCTTCTGGAACACCAACGCCCTCGCCAAGTTCAAAGGCGAAAAGGCCCCGCCCGACCCCGCCGATAACACCGAGACCTTCAACAAGTTCGACGCCAGCAACTGGCCCGACACCGTCCGCAAGCTCGACGCCGTCCTGACCGCCTGGGAGCAGGCCGTCGCCGCCGCGCCCGACTCCAAGCTCGCCGCCGAAGCCGCCACCATCGCCCACATCGGCACCCACAACGCCTACCACACGGGCCAGATCCTCGAGATCCGCAAGCTGCAGGGCTCCTGGGAACCCAACAAAGGCGTGAAGTAACCCGGTCGCGGCAGCTCCATCGGCCCGCCATCGCTCCACTCGACATGCCCCGCGAATCGGAATCCAATAGGGGGCATGGCGCGCTCATCCAGCTACGATCCAGCCAAGGCGCTCCGTAAGGCCCTTCACCGGACGCGCGCCCACCCCGCCCCTGAGCAGGTCCACGCGATCCGCTCCCAGATTCGGCGCGTCCTCGCCCAACTCCGCCTCCTGCCCGATACTCCGTACGCCTCCCGCAAGCTACGCCGCTTCACCAGAGCCACGAAGCCTCTGATCCACGCCGCCGGTAAGGTCCGCGACCTCGACATCCAGCTCGACCTCCTCGCCGCACTTCCCCGCGACCCGGCCCTCCAGCCTGCCATCGGCTCGCTCTCCCGCACCCTGACCGGAAAGCGCGGCCGTCAGGCTGCCAAGCTTCAGGAGTTCCTCGAAGACCGCCGCTCCAAGCTCAAGGAGCTTCTGCACTCCCTCGATCTCGAAACCGTGCTGCCGGGTCCTGCTCCGACGAAGAAGCAGATCAAAGATCGCGCCGTCGCCGACTTTCTCCAGGCCACCGTCCAGTTGAATCCCCACGAACCCGACGATCTCCACCTGATCCGCAAGGCCGCCCGGGACGCCCGCTACCTGCTCGAGGCCCACTCCCCCGAGAACCCCTCTGCGGCGGCCCGGCACTTCCACCGCCTCCAGCAGCAGATCGGGGAGTGGCACGATTGGCTCACCCTCACCGACGCCGCCCAGCGTCACCTTCCCGCGCTGAGCCCCCTGCTCCCAGCCCTCGCAGCACGCCGCGACGAGAGACATCAGGACGCCCTGAAGCTCCTCTCGTCCACCGCTCGCCGCCAGAAGACGGGCAAAACCTAAGAGGTGGTAGCGGCTGAGAACATCAGCGGGGGAATAGTGAACTCGTGCCGCCGACGCCATCCGCCAGGTCCCGCATCTGCTGGATGTAGCGCTTCGAATTGAACTTCTTGCCGGTCGAAGCGCCTGACATGTAACGGATCTTGCCGAAGACGGGGCGCTCGAACCAGGCGCGATCGAACTTGCCCAGCACGGCCCAGGCGATCCCCGCGTAGCCGTTCGGATCGCGCCCGTCGAGAAAGTATTTGTCGTTCAGGTGGACGCAGTATTTCACCGCGGTGGCCGCGTCCGGGGTCCACTCCAGCACTTTCTTTGCCCAGTACATGCGCATGGAATTGTGCATCCAGCCGAAGTGAACCATCTGCAACTGCGCGGCGTTCCAGAGGTCGTCGTAAGTCTCGGCGTTCTCCAACTGCTTCAGCGTGTAGAGACGTTCGCGCTCGTCCCGGGCATGCTCCGCGATGGTCTGCTTGGCCCAGTTCTCGGCGCAATCGGCGGTGTCGTAGTTGGGCGTGTAGCGCACGAAGTTCACTGCCAGCTCGCGCCATGCAATCAGCTCGTTGAAATAGCTGTTCCGCGCCTTCTGGAGTGACGGATCCTTCTTCGCAGCCGCGTCGACGGCCAGCGCAATGGTGATCGGCCCAATATGCCCATAATGCAGATACGGCGACATCGCCGATGTCCCATCGACCTCGGGATGGTTGCGCTGCGAGTCGTAGTCCCCTAGCATCCTGTCCGTAAACAACTTCAACCGCTTCATCGCGGCATGCGTCCCTCCGGCCCAGGCCTCGACTGGCCCGACACTTCGATCCAGGTCCTTCCAGCCGGCGGTGATGTCCTCGTGCACGGAGTCCGAGTAGAATCCCTTCGGCCGCTTCCACGCATGCTTTACCTTGAGGTTTTCGTAGGAATGCAGGAACTCGGGCAGCAGCCGGTACAGCCTTGGGCGGATTGTGTATGCCCCGTACTGCGCCTTCTCGATGAGCTTCGAGGGAACCACAACGTCGGTATCGACCGTCCAGAACGGAATCCGCAAAACGGAGGCGATATGCTTTCGCCAGCTTTCCGGCTCCCGCATGGGGTTCTCGTCGCCGATTACCATCGCGGCTTGAACATCGTGAAACAGCTTCTCGTGGGACTCATGCGGAGCGCAGCGCATCACGAACGAGATATTCCGTTCAGCGAGATCGTCTTCTATGTCCGGAAGACCCTGGTTGAGGAAGGCGTAGTGCCGGAGGTTAGCGTGGGGAAAGTTGGAGATTGCGGCGAAGTACACCACCAGGGGGAGCTCGAAGATGTTCGCGATCTTTGCGGCGAGATCCACGGCGTGGTTATCGATCCCCCGCTGGGCTCGCTGCATCCAGTACACGACGCACTTGCCATTCGGATCCGGCGCGCCGCCTCGACGCACCGTCACGCGAGCGTCCGATGCCAATTCCTTCAACTCTTCCGGGACTAGGGAATTCTGCTCGACCATTCCGTCAGTCTACGGCGGGAGCCACTGGATCGTTCATGGCGAAACTTTCAACAGGCCGCCTAAATTCACAGCAACAAAAATGCGGCCCGCAGGCCGCATCTCGTCAAAACGAAGTCAGTTCCCGTTTACCAAAGGCCCCATGCGCGGCTCATGTAGTCGCTGAGGGTCATGGTGATCAATACCAGGAAGGTGAAGAATCCGGCACCGACGGTCATCTTGATCAGCTTGGACTGATACTTCACATGCATGAAGAACAGGATCACGATGACAGCCTTCGTGCTTGCAATGCCAAGTGCGATCACTGGATTCAGGACCCCAAGATCGACGTCAGCCGCCAGCACAGTGATGAGTGTCCCGAGCAGCAGAGCACCAAAGACGATGCAGTACTGAAGCGGAGTCACAATGTGATGATCGGCGTGCTCCGGGTTAGTGACATTCGACGGATCGTGTACGTGTACATCAGACATTGAACTTGTCCTTGTTGCCGCAGAGCGGCGGATAATGGGCTACTTCAGTGGATGCCGATTGATGAGATACAGAAGCGGGAACAGGAACAGCCACACGATATCGACAAAGTGCCAATACAGCCCGAAGTTCTCGATGGGAGCGACGTATCCGCTCGAAAAGTCTCCAGAGTAGGCACGAGCTGTCAGCCAGAAGAGCAGGACGATGCCGATGATCATGTGAACGGCGTGCATTCCGGTCATCGCAAAGTAGAGTGAGAAGAAGACCTGAGTCTTCTGTGCCATGTCCGGAGCAAGCGGCTTCTCCGAAGGCTGACCCGTCTTGGCGTCGATCGGCGGATTGACGAACTCCGAGATATCGAAGTGTGCACCTGGCACGTGGTGCTTCTCGAACTTCTCCGAGTACTCGACGTACTTGATACCAAGGAAGGCGAAGCCCAGTACCGTCGTCAGGACCAGGAAGAGGACCAGCAGACTCTTCTTGCGAACTTCAGCCGCCCAGACTCCAAGCGCCATAAAGAAGCCCGAGCCGATCAGGATCACTGTATTGATGGCGCCGAGTTTGACGTTGAGCTGGTTGGACGCCGCGACGAACGCGTCGTAGTACCAGTTGCGGTAGAGCAGGTAGGCGAAGAACAGCCCGCCGAAGAACATGATTTCGGTCAGAAGGAACAGCCACATGCCGAAGGTACCGGCCTCGCGTTGCTGCTCTTCCGTCTCAAAGTGATGACGGTGCTGAGGGAGCGACACGTGGTGGTGCTCTTCATGCACGGCCGCCTCGTGAGTGTGCGTAGCTACAACGGCGTTATCCAACGGTCACCTCTTGTTCCGTTTTGTGGGCGAGCCACTCGTAGTCGTAGGCTTCGTGGTCGACGATCGGAGTCTCGATAAAGTTTTCGGTCAGCGGCGGAGACTGGATCTGCCACTCCAGCCCGGTTGCCTGCCAGGGATTGTTGCCGGCGATTGCGCCATACCTCAACGACCAGGTGAGATAGAGCAGGGGCAGCAGGAAGCCAACACCCAAAACCGTCGCGCCCGCGGTAGAAAGAACGTTCAGTACCTGGTACTCCGCGGGATACGCATGATAGCGGCGCGGCATACCGAGGTAGCCAAGGATGAACTGCGGCATGAAGGTCAGGTTGAATCCGATGAAGCTGGTAACGGCCGAGAGCTTGGAGAACGACTCAGGGTACATACGGCCCGTCATCTTCGGCCACCAGAAGTGGATGCCACCCAGGAACGCCATCAACATACCGCCCACCATGACGTAATGGAAGTGAGCGACGATGAAGTAGGTTTCGGTGAGGTGAATGTCCATGCCGAGCGCGCCAAGGAATACACCAGTCATACCGCCGATGGTGAACAGTCCGAAGAAGGCAAAGGCGTAGAGCATCGGCGTCTCGAAGGTAATCGAACCCTTCTGCAGCGTGAACGCCCAGTTGAAGATCTTGATCGCCGACGGTACGGCTACAAGCATCGTCAGGAGCGAGAACACCAGCGCGGAGTAGTTCGAGACACCCATGATGAACATGTGGTGAGCCCAGACGAAGAATCCGAAGAGCGCGATCGCGACCGAAGAGAACGCTACAGCCGTGTAACCGAAGACACGCTTACGGCTGAACGTACTGACGATCTCCGAAATCACACCCATACCCGGCAGAATCATGATGTAGACAGCAGGGTGTGAGTAGAACCAGAAGAGATGCTGGAACAGTAGCGGGTCGCCGCCCTTAGTCGGGTCGAAGACGCCGATGCCGACCGTACGCTCAAGCGCAACCAGGACAATGGTGATCGCCAGAACTGGTGTGCCGAGCACCATCAGGACCGAAGCAGCATAGTGCGCCCAGACGAAGAGCGGCATGCGGAACCAGGTCATGCCCGGAGCGCGCATCCGGTGAATCGTCACGATAAAGTTGAGACCCGTGAAGATCGACGAGAAGCCGGCGATAAAGATAGCCGTCGCTGCCGTGATTACGTTCGTGTTCAGGTAGTGGGTCGAAAGCGGAGTCGTGAAGGTCCAGCCCGTATCCACGCCACCGAAGATGAGAGCGGCCAGGGTGAATGTTCCGCCAGCAAGGTACAGGTACCAGCTCAGTAGGTTGATCTTCGGGAAGGCAAGGTCCCGAGTTCCCAGCATGATCGGAATCAGGAAGTTTCCGAGCGTCGCAGGAACCGACGGCACCAGAAACAGGAAGATCATTACGATACCGTGCATCGAGAACATCTTGTTATAGGTATCCGACGCCATCAGATCCGGCTGCGGAGTCAGCAACTCGAGCCGAATCAGACCGGCAAACGCTCCACCGATAAAGAAGAAGAACGTGATCGAGATCAGGTACAAAATGGCGATGCGCTTGTGGTCACCGGTCAACAGCCAGCTCAAAAGGCCGTGCTCATTGTTCAGGTAGTTGCGCTTGGGCATCGTCGCCGTACGCTGGTCCGGCAGATTGAGAATTGTTGAACTAGTTGCACTCATGGCTTCACCATCCCCGGCGTCGTCGGCGCCACTTGGTTGGACTGTGACGTAGTCAGCGTCTGTTGAACACGATAATTGGTCTGAAGACCTTTGATATATTCCACCAGGTCAATGAGGCCGTCTTCACTTACCTGCCCCTGATACGTCGGCATAATCGGCGCATAACCGGCAGTCACATGCTGCGACGGGTTGAGAATGGCATCCCGCAGGTAAGCTTCGTTGACCAGCACTTCAGATCCGTTAGCAAGCTGCAGCTTCGAGCCAAAGACTCCTGAGAGATTCGGGCCACGGGCAGCAGCATTTCCCGAATGGCAGGAGTTGCATCCCATGCTGGCAAACAGCCGCTCGCCGTTCTGTGCGAGGGACATACCGCTGGTCGAACCCTCGGTCCACTTGGTGTAATCGTCCGGCGTCAAAACCGTTACTTCGCCGATCATCTCCGAGTGCTTCGTGCCGCAGTATTGGGTGCAGAAGATATGGTACGTTCCCGGCGCGGTCGCCTCGAACCATACGGTCGAATAGCGTCCCGGAATCACTTCACGCTTCACGCGGAAGTCGGGGATCGAGAAGCTGTGGAACACGTCCTGCGAGATCATGGTCAACTGCACCGGACGTCCCATCGGAACGTGGAGTGCATTGATCTCGTGCTGGCCGCCAGGATGCTCCGCCTTCCACATCCACTGCTTTCCAACGACGTAGATGTTCATCGAGTTCGTCGGGGGATTGTAGATGCGGAAGTACAGCAATGCGCCCCAGACGAACGTAACCAGGAACAACGCGAGCGGGATGATCGTCCAGGTCGCCTCAAGCAGGGTCGAACCTTCCACCTGGATGGCGACGGGATGCTTCTCTTTGCGATACCGAATGGAGAAGCCAACGACCAGCGCCCCAACAACCGCCATACCAACGACTGTGATAGCCAGAAGGAAGAAGTAAAGCGCGTCAGTATAAGGCGCAATGGTCGATGCCTCGGCCGGGAAGAGCGCTGAGGCGTGAAGCCATTTCACCAAAAATTGCCACAAGACTGGACTGATATGCATCGTTACCCTTTATCCGTTCTCTTTCTTCGTCAGGTCGCGAGCGTTCTGGTCGTGGTCGCGCCCCAGTTTTAGATCTCGCCGGAACATCAAAAACATGAATCCACCTAGCCCGGCCATCGTTACCATTCCACCGAACTGAACCACCCGTGCCACGATTAACGAGTGCTTATTCGTCTCCGGGTCGTAGTGATAGCAATACGTCAAAATGTTGGCGACCGGCGAACCAATCTTGTTATTCGAGGCCTCGATCAGGCCCAAAAGCATATCCTTGGGCGAGTATTCGACGCCCAGGTAGTACTGTGCCAACTTGCCGTCCGTCGTCACAATCTCGAGCGAACTGGCGTGGGCAAACTGAGACAAGGTTCCGTCCGGGCCAGGAACCTTCACATATCCAAAACCGACGGCATCGGTCACGGCATCGATAGCTGGCTTCTGCCCGATCAGATAATGCCAACCCGCGGCAGTTTCAGGACGGCCGTAGCGCTTCAGGTAGAAGGCCTTCTTCTTGGCTGCCATCGCCGGAGTTTCGGTCGGATCGATGCTGATGATAATGACATCGAAATCTTTGCCCGGGGTGAGCTTCACCATCTCGAGCGCGCCCGTCATTCCATCCAGTTCTTCGGAACAAAGCATCGGGCAGTTGTAATACACCAGCGAGAGCAGCGCAGGATGCTTCCCGAAGTAGTCTCCAAGTACTACCTGCTTGCCCGTTTCGTCCACAAACTGAGCGTTCAAAGGAAGCGACCGATTGAGGTGCTGGGCCACCCCGACCTTCTGCAATACGTTCGGAAGCTGGTCTCCCTTGTTCTCTCCGGTCTGCTTGTCTCCCAGGCTGGCGACTTGGGCAAAAGCGGTCGCGCCGAGCAGAGCACAGCATAATGCCGCTGCCTGCCATCCTGCTCGAATTGTGCGCCCGCTCATCATTTCAGATCACCTTGGTGCTTACGTCTTGATACTTATCTTAAGCCTTACAGCCTGCTGCTGTTATTTGGCAGGAGCCGCTTCCGAGTGCGTGCTGCCCTCGGCTTTCGCGAAGCTCATCTTCTGGGCCCGCGATTCCATTACATCAATTTCGTAGCCGGTGCGAGCAAACCCGGTCGTCAGAGGCGCCTGCACTTCAGGCTTCACATCGCCTGCCAGAGGCGCTGCGCCTGCTGCTGCTGCATTGACCGGAAGTCCGCGTTCAGCAATCAGTTCCATCGCCCGGTTGATCGGAATGCGTACCGTGCCAGCCGAACCCTCGCTAACGCTGTAGTGATCCAGGAACAGATCCTCTCTGGCATGGAGATCGGCGGTGGACTGGTTGCCATCATCGATATCCAGGCGAGGCGTGGGGAACGATGCAGTCATCTTCTGCAATTCGCGCTGCTGCATCTCGGGGTTGGACGCGAGGTTCTCGCGCTTCTGTTTGGCTCCAGCTTCGGGGCCACCGTGCCACTTGTTGGGCTCACCGTCCTGCTTGGCGATCTGCGTGTTGATGACCCGGCCCAGGAGGAAGCAGACACCGAAGAAGATCAGCACAAATCCAAAGAGGCCGGCCAGAAAGACCGCTACGCCGCCGACGTTTGCGTCGGTCGTCTCGTAACCTGGGGACTCCGAGTCCGCCACTTCGGAATGCTGGTTTTTGAGGTCGTCATTAGTGGGCATGTTCGGGCTCCAAAATCTCTTCGAGGTGCGGATCGTTCACGTTGACCAGGGGGCGCGCCATCAACTGCGTGAAGTAATACGCAGCCCACACGCCGATCACGGCGACGGGAACAGTGATGTAGGCCAGAATTCCGTAGTTTCCCGCCATGTGAAGATTGGCGGCAGCGTCCGGAAAGTTCGGTTCGATGATCCAGAACAGATCGATGCAGCGAGCCAGGATCATGAACGAGGTGAGCCATACCATCTTCTGCTTGTTGCGCTTCAGATCGCGCGAGAGCAGCAGGCAGAACGGGATCAACCAGTGGCAGAGGAAATCCAGAGTGCAGATGTACCACCATCCGCCACGAATGCGATTCAGGTACCAAGGAATCTCCTCGGGGACGTTACCCGACCACATAATCAGGAACTCGCCGAACGTCAGGTACATGTTCAACATGACGAAGGCGAACATGAACTTGCCCAGATCGTGCTGCTCGGTCGTGCGCAGAATCGTCTTGAACGGCTCGACCTTGGAGAGCAGGATTACCGTGAGGACACCCAGCGCCAGAACTCCGTAGCCTTGACCAACCAGGAACTTGAGGCCCCAGACCGAGGAGTACCAGGTTATATCGAGCGCCATGACCCAATCGATAATCACCACCGTCATCACGATGGCGTAGATTAGGATCCCGATACCGCTGAGGTTCTCCATCTTCACGCGCCAGTAGTCGAAGCTGCGCTCTGTTCCGCGCTCCGGATCGGCGTCGCGAGCGAGCGACCACTTGTTCAGGAAGTACATGAAGATCAGTAGAATGCCGAAGACGACGACCGTCTGAACAATGACGCTGGTCGGGCTCAGCATGGGGCGCTTGAAATTCAGCGAATGCGCCTGAGACTCGTTCAGTGCCTTGCTCAGAAGCCCCTGCTCGGTAGCCTCCGGGGTGGTGTAGGCCGCCCACAGATAGATTTTCTTCGCCAGAAAGGCGAGAGGGATAAACATCGCGATCACGAGCGGAAGAGTGCGGGACATCGCCTCTAGCGGACGGCGGAGCAGCAAGCCCCACTTACCGCCCGAGACATACTGCAACATCAATAGAACCAGCCCGCCGCCGGCGAAGCCGAACGAAAGAATGACTCCCAGTAGGTAAGCGCGCAGCATGTGCGACTTACCGCCTGCAACGCCCAAGAATAGGAGCGAAACCGCCGCCGCGATGACAGCAATAATCAGCGCCCGCGTCCGCCACGCCGACAGTACCTCTGGCGCCGCGAGCGATGTCGGTAGAGTCTTCGGCCCGTGGTGGGCATGCTCGTCGTGTCCGTGTTGTTCGTGTCCGTGTGCCATTCGTATGCGACCTTCGATCCTCAAATTCCGATTCAGTTACGTGGCGTGCTGGGCGCAGTTGCAACGCCAGCCTTCGACGGGACGGTCAGGAAGGCGACCAGTTGTTCCAATTCCGTCGTTGAAATCTGCGGGAACGCCGGCATCGGCGGTGCCCCATGTATCACATTGTTCTTCACGTGCTCCGCACCTAACCGCTGGACAACGCCAACCAACGAAGGAAAGGTGGGGGGATGGCCGGTCAACTGGGCGGTGTGGCAGACCTGGCAGTTCTTCTCGTAGATCGCCAGACCAGCTTTTACTTCAGCAACCGTAATCTCTTTCTTCTCAGGCTTCACCGGGACAGGCGTCACCGAAGAAGTCGTGCCGGCGGCTGGCGCGGGTGTCGTTGCAGCCGGGGCAGGAGCGGAAGAAGTCGCAGGGGCCGATGAGGGAACAGCAGCCCCCGGCATCTCTGCCGGCGTTGCAACATCCCAATCGTCGCCAAAGCTCTCCGGCAGACCTTCCGATGCAGCGATCGACTTGATCGGCTTGACGTCAACGCCTGAAGGAACGTCACTGCGCTGTGCACTCTGGCTCAGTTGTAGAGCGCGAATGTATGCCGCTACCGCCCAACGATCAGCCGGTGTAAGCTGCGCCGCGTAGTCCGGCATGGAGCCGTAGCCGTTCGTCATGACATTGAAGAAGTGGCCCAACCCGACGGCGCGCAGTCTGCCGCCCTGGAAGTTTCCGGCTGGCGAATACCCACGCTGCACGATCATTCCGGCGCCGTTTCCAACGCGGGAGTGGCAGGGAGTGCAGTACACGTTGTACCGCTCCTGCCCCTTGGCCAAAACCTGCAAGGTTACCGGGAAGGGGAGGCCTTCGCCTTCTTTACCTGCAATCAGGCCGGTATAGAAGTAGCTGTCGTCGTGAAGCTGGTTCCGCCCAACAGTATTCGCCACCTGCGGCCTTACGGAACGTCCGTCTACATAGAAGGCTGTGCCGCGCTGCGGGTAGAACTTGGGCTGGTCGTGCATGTCCTGCCGGCAGCCGGCCAACAGGCTCACCCCGGACAGGGCTCCCAGCAGTGCGATCTGGTTCACGCGTTGCATCATCGTCTTGGTCTCGGCTCCCCGCATTAGTGCTCTACCTCCACCACGGAGACCGCAGGGAATGTCTCAAGAAAAGCCCGCGTCCCGGTCAGAGAAAACTTCGGATCCGACGCTTCAACGCAGAGGAAGAACTTGTCGGTCGTAGCTCCATTGCGGAAGTTCGGAGCATTGAAGACCGGGTGATATAGCTGCGGCAGACCGTTCAAAGCGATCATGCCGAAGGCGGTAGAGAGACCCGCAAAAAGAATGGTCCACTCGTAGGCTGGGATTATGAACGCCGGCCAGGAGAACAGCGGCCGTCCCGCGATGTTCAGCGGATAGGCCCAGACGTTGATCCAGGTCTCCATCAGACCGGCAGTGGTAAGCCCCATCAACCCGCCCAGCAGGCAGACCAGCGGTACGCGGGTCTTATGGAAGTTCAGCGCTTCGGCTGCTTCCTCTACCGGATAGGGCGTGTAGCATTCCATCCTCCGGTAGCCTGCAGCACGCGCCTGTTCGGTCGCATACACCAGCTCCGAGGGAGTATTGAACTCGGCGATTAGCCCGTAGGTTCCTTCACGCGGCGGCATCAGGCGGTCTCCTCAACAACGGTTTCGGCTTCAGGACCGCCGCGCTTCACCTTCGTCTGTGGCAGCATCATGCGGATTTCAGACATCGGAATCATCGGCAGGAAGCGCACGAACAGGAAGAAGAGGAACGTAAACAGACCCATCGTTCCGACATAAATCATGTAGTCCCACTTGGTCGCGCGGTAGGTGCCCCAGCTCGACGGCAGGAAGTCGCGGTAGAGACTCGTCACAACGATGACGAAGCGCTCAAACCACATACCCGTATTGATAACGAACGAAAGCGCGAAGAGGAACACCACGTTCACTCGCAGCTTGCGCGACCATAGCGTCGTCAACGGAATCGCAATATTGGTCAGGATCAGGATCCAGTAGCCCCAGCCGATCGGCCCGAACATACGGTTCCACATCATGAAAAATTCCCAGTGGCTGGCCGAGAACCACGCCATGAAGACTTCCATCGCGTAGCCGTAAGCCACAATCGAACCAGTCGCCAGCATCACCTTCGCCATGTTGTCCAGGTGGCGGAGCGTTACCAGGTCTTCCAGGTGGTAGAACTTGCGGATCGGAATGGCCAGCGTAATAACCATGGCGAAACCCGAGTACACCGCGCCCGCAACGAAGTAAGGCGGGAAGATCGTCGTATGCCAGCCGGGTAGCGAGGCTACCGCGAAGTCGAAGCTGATGACTGTGTGAACCGAAAGCACCAGCGGTGTCGAAAGACCGGCCAGAAGGAGCGAAGCCGACTCATAACGGATCCAGTGGCGGGTCGAACCGCGCCAGCCCAGCGACAGGATGCCATACATGTACTTGGCGAAAGGCAGCGTCGCCCGGTCGCGCATCGTACCGAAGTCCGGAATCATTCCGACGTACCAGAACACAATCGAGATGGTCGCGTAGGTCGAGACCGCGAACACGTCCCAGGCCAGCGGGCTGCGGAACTGGGGCCACATGTTCATCGTGTTCGGATACGGGAACAGCCAGTATGCGAGCCACGGACGACCGACGTGAATCAGCGGGAAGGTACCCGCGCAGACTACGGCGAAGATCGTCATCGCTTCAGCGAAGCGGTTGATCGAGTTACGCCAGGTCTGCTTGAACAGCAGCAAAATGGCCGAGATCAGCGTGCCGGCGTGGCCGATACCGATCCACCAAACGAAGTTGATGATCGCGAAACCCCATGCGCCGGGGATGGTGACTCCCCAGATACCGACGCCCTTGAGAAACAGCCAGGTGCAGCCGATCACCAGGAGGGTCGCGACGCCGCCGCCTACCATCAAGCCGAAGAACCATCCCAACGGAGTGTTCGACGTCAGCACGATGCCCGCGATCTTCTGCGTCACCGATTTGAAGTTATGGCCCGGTGCGATGACCGCGAACTCACCGGTCCGCGGGTCGATCATCGGGTCTTCAATGGGGTTTTTGGTCGCCATTATGCCAGCTCCGGATTCGGGTTGATGACGCCAGCCGTGTAGCTGGTGCGAGGACGGAAGTTGAGGTCGGCCAGCACCTGGTAGTTGCGCTCTTCTGCCTTGCGCTTCGCTACCTTGCTGTTCTTGTCATTGATGTTGCCGAAGATGATTGCGTCGGTCGGGCAAGCCTGCTGGCAAGCCGTAACGATCTCGCCATCGCGTACTTCGCGGTTTTCCTTGTCGGCGGTGATCTTTGCCGACTCGATGCGCTGTACGCAGTAGCTGCACTTCTCCATCACGCCGCGTGAACGAACACTGACGTCCGGGTTGCGCATGAACTTCAAGCTCTCCGTCTCGTAGTCCGAGTACAGCAAGAAGTTGAAGCGACGGACCTTATACGGGCAGTTGTTCGAGCAGTAACGCGTTCCAACGCAACGGTTGTAGACCATCGTGTTGAGGCCTTCCGGCGTGTGAACCGTCGCACCGACCGGGCAGACCTGCTCGCAGCCCGCATTCTCGCAGTGCTGGCAAGCCATCGGCTGGAAGTGCGCCTTCGGAGCATGCAGATCGCCCTCGAAGTAGGTATCGATACGCAGCCACTGCATGTTGCGGCCAACCTTTACCTGTTCGCGGCCGACGACGGGAATATTGTTCTCCGCGTAGCAGCTTACGATGCAGGCGTTGCAGCCAATGCAGCTGTTCAGGTCGATCGACATGCCCCAGGCGTTCTGAATCTTCAGCGACGAGGGGTCGGTCTTCTTGTAGTCCCAGGCATCGGGGAAGAAGCTGTTCTCATGCTCCGGCGTCTCACGCAGGGGCGAACCCTCGTGTGCGAATCCGGGGGTCTTCTTTGCCTCTTCTACGGTTGCGTAGCGGATCACGCCACGTTCCGCAGCTTCGTGCCCCGGCAGAGAGAAGGTGCCTTCGGTATCAAGCTCCTGTTTGACGAGATCGCTCTGGGCAATCTTGCCGCGATGCTCGATGGAGTGAACCTTGGTCACGCAGAGGTCATACGTGCCAGGCTGTTTGGTCATCTTCGCGCCACCGGCAAAGAGTTGCGAGCCAGAGGTGCGCAGCAGGTAGGCGTTGAAGCCAACACCAGCGCCGACGCGTCCCGCCTCGACCCGACGGCCAAGACCGAGATGGATCGTTACCGAACCGTCCGCGTGACCGGGAGCCATCAGGACCGGCGCGATGATCTTGCGGCCGTTCAACTCAATCTCGATCGGGTCGTTCTCTTCCAGTTTCTGGGCTTCCATCGTCGCCAGGCTCATCAGCGCGGCATTGTCCCAGCTCAGGTTCGTGACCTGCTTCGGCAACTCCTGGAGCCAGCCGATGTTTGCGAAACGGCCGTCATACAACGACGGATCTGGTTTGAACGAGATCTCCAGCCCACTGCTTGCGGGAACCGGGAGCGATCCCTGACTCGGAGCGCCGCCACCAGCCTTCGCCGTGAACGCCGTTCCTTCCACCCAACCGTCATGCAGCGCCTTGCGCCAGCCTGCGGCAAAGTCGCCCTTGATGTAGGTCTTGGCGTTTGCCTGGACCACATCGTAAGCCGAAGCCTGCGGATTGGGCAGCAATGCCTGCAGCACATCGTGAGCACTCTTGCCACCGTACAGCGGATCGATCATCGGCTGAATGATGGAGATCGTGCCGTCATACGCGCGGGCATCCGACCACATTTCAAGATAGTGCGTCTTGTTGATGTGCCAGGTAGACAGCGAACCGGTTTCATCGCTATGCAGTCCGAGATGCACCGTGACCGGCACCTTGTCGAACGCGCTGCGAAACTCAAGATCGGTCGGCGCGGAGTACAGAGGATTGACACCCAGCATGACCAGCCACTGAACCTTGCCAGCGTAGATATCGCCGACGAGCGACTTCAGGTCCGCGACCTGCTCGCTTGGCATCGGGTTGACGGTCTCGGTGTAGACCACCGTCTTACCCACGTTACCTAATGTCGCGTTCAACGAGTAAGCCGCCGCATGCACTGCGGGCGGAGCCTGCTCACCCGGAATTACGACGCACTTGCCGCCGTTCTTCTTCAGGTCGGAGCTCAATGCGGTAAAGAACTTCTGCTCTTCTGCGCTCAAACCCTGGGGAGCGGTTCCGCTTGCCAAGCCCTGGGCAAATGCAGCAATTGCGCTCGGCTTCAGCGCCAGCCGATGCTCTGCCTTGAATCCCGTAACCGTCGGCATCGTCTCGATGACGTAAAGCCGATTGGGGGTCTTACCCTCCTCGTAGCGATGACGCTCGGCGTAGGCAGCAGCGAGAGTCAGAAAGCCGGGATGAGCAATTCCACCCAGGAAGTCCGCATCCAACGAGAGGATAATGTCCGCATCTTCGAGCTTGTACTGCGCGTCGGTATAGCTGCCGAACGCGGCCTTCGAAGCGGCGCGTGAGGAATCGGCGTTCACAGCATCCCACTGAACGAGCTTGGCCTGTGGATATGCTGCCTGGACCTGCTTCCACTGTGCTGCAAGCGAAGGTGATGTGATCGTCTCGCTCAGGAAGTAGATGCCCTTGCCGCCTGAGGTCTGCTTCGCCGCAGTTGCAAAGGTGGATTGGAACTTGCCCCAATCGGCTACTTCGCCGCGGTAGGTGATGTGCTGCGAGCGGTCGGGATCGTACATCTCCAGCAGGGTCGCCTGGCTGTACGCATCGGACTTGCCCTTGGACATCGGGTGATCCGGATTGCCTTCAATCTTGATTGGACGGAACGAATCCGACTTCACCAGAACGGGAATCGCACCGGTCGGGAAGGGATACGCTGTTGCAAAGTACATTGGCTTGCCGAGAACCAGATCTTCCGGCTGCTTCACATACGGATAGATCGGCTCATCCGGCTGCTTGGTGCAACCTGCCAGCCCGGCCATCGCCAAGGACGCGCCCATCACCTTCAGGAAGCCGCGGCGGCTGACTGCATCGACCCATTCCCCAGCACCCGACTGCCGCGGAAACTCCTCGGCCATCATTGCCTGGAACTCAGGCTTATCCGCCAGCTCGTCCAGATTCTTCCAGAACCGGCGACCGGTCTGACCGTCCAGCTTCGCCCGCACGTCAGCCAGAGTCAGCTTAGCGGGTGCGATCTGGGTGACCACCGCGGGTTGCGCTGCGTGTGACTTTATCTCAGCCATCGTGTCTTCTGTTCCTGTCCTTGTCGTTGCCTTGCCAACCGAGTCCGAGCCAGTGTTGTTCATCATCGGTGGCACGTCTCGCAGCTTGAAAGCTCGCTCGGAGTACGGATGTGATACTGCGCCGTCAGATACTTTCCGAGATCCATTTGATTCGTAAACTTCTGGTAGCTGGCAGGGATCGTCACGCCGACCATCGGTCCAAAGTTCGAAGACTTCGTCTTGCCCGGGCCTTCCGGTGCACCCTCAAGCGAAGCGACTTCGGTACCGTTGTTGCCGGGGTTGGTCGTCGTGCAGGCTACATTCTGCGCCGTCGCTCCACCCTTCACCGTGCTGGAGCACCAGACCGGCTTGTCGCTGGAAGGACCAGACCACGCCATGTTGTAAATCTCGGCGACCGGCCGCAGATTCACTGCAGGGTTGCGATGGCAGTTCAAGCACCATTCCATCTGCAGCGTGTTCTGCTGATACATCAGCGGCATCTCGTCGACGCGACCATGACAGCTTGCGCAGCCGATGCCCTTGTTCACGTGGATGTCGTGGTTGAAATAGACATAGTCCGGAAGGTCATGCACGCGGAGCCATTGGATCGAAGCACCGGTCGCCCAGCTCTGCCGTACCGGCTCGAGAAGTTCTGCGTTGGTCCAGATCTGTGCGTGGCAGTTGATACAGGTCTTCGTCGGGGGAATACCGGCATAGGCCGCTTTCTCCACCTGGACGTGACAGTACTGGCACTGTAGCCCCAGCCCTTCGACGTGGTGCTTGTGGCTGAAGGGGATCGGCTGGTCCGGTCGCTGTCCCTGCTTCGTCACCCACGGTGAGCGCTGCAACTGGTCCAGGGCTACTCCGAGCGAGATGACGATCAGACCCGTCAATACCAGGCTGAATCGAGCCAACGCGTTCGAACTGCGGTCAAAAACTTGCGCCATGAGTGCGTTCCTGCTTCCTCTGTAATACCGGACGAAGCTTCAAATGGGCCTTCGATCGACTTGCTGCTTTTATTTCTCGTGTCGGCCGATCAGCCAGCGGTTCGTAGTTGGGGCAAAACGTACTGCGTTGCCCGAGGAGGACATAAACCTTTGAGAACCCGAGTATAGCAGTCAGATTTGCTTTGCCAAACTGCCGTCCGAATACCGAAATGAATTTTCAAAGCGGGGTATGAATGAGCGAAAATCGCACAAAGCCCAAAGCACAACATATCGTATAGACCCGCGCCAATCCTGCACTTGAAGCACAACATGTCACCATCACAGGAGCGAATACGCTTGATAAATTCAGACTGAATTGGTCGCATTTTAAACACGTAGTAGATCGCCCAAATGGGATGTAAAGGAGACCAGAAAAGCACCCCGTCTCGATGCCGATTTTGAGAAGAATTTCGCTGCGTGCCGCATACTGTCTCCAGCCATGCGCCCACTCGCCCGCCCTCGACTCCCTCGTTACGATGTTGCTCTCGCTCTCCGCGAGCTTTCCGCTGCCGATCCGAAGCTTGCCCGGCTGATCGAGCGTGCGGGGCCGTTCACGCTCCGGGTCTCCAGTACGACCTCACCCTTCGAGGCCCTCACCGAATCCATCATCTACCAGCAGCTCCACGGCAAAGCAGCCGCCACCATCCATCGCCGGCTGCTGGAATCCTTCCACCCCATCTGCGGCATCGGCGTACACCCCAGCGCCCAGCACCTGCTGGATTGCCCCAACGAACAGCTCCGCACCGCTGGCCTCTCGCACAACAAGGCCCTCGCGCTGCGCGATCTCGCCGCCAAGACCCTCGACGGGACCGTCCCCACCCTCGTCCGCATCCGCCGCATGTCAGACGAAGCCATCATCGAGCACCTGACCCAGGTTCGTGGAATTGGCCGCTGGACTGTGGAAATGTTGTTGATCTTCCGCCTCGGTCGCCCCAACGTCCTACCGGTAGGCGATTACGGCGTCCGCAAGGGCTTCGCTCTTACCTTTGGGAAGCTCACGCCCGCCGATAAAGTTACCCCGGCCGACTTGCCCAAAGCCGACGTCATGCACCGCCGCGCAAAGAAGTGGCAGCCCTGGTCCTCGGTCGCAAGCTGGTACCTATGGCGCGCCTGCGACCTCGCCGCCGGAAAGGCCGTTCAGCCCTGAACCGGACCGACGCTCCGTGCCACCCACGCCGTCCACTCTGCTTCGCTGATTTCACTCGCCGCAGCTTTGAGCACCATGAGTGTCTCCTCAACTTCAGGACAGGTGAGGAGGTGCCCATTCAGCTTGAGAAAGGTAATGATTCCAGCCAGCGGCACACGCTTATTGCCGTCGATAAAGGCATGGTTCTTCACCAGCCCCCAGCCGAGTGCAGCCGCAAGTTCCCCTACCCCTGCCTCCGAAGAGTAGCTTTCCAAATGCAGCGGCCTGGCAACCGCGGACTCCAGCAGCCCAAGATCCCGCAGCCCGAAGCTCCCCCCATACCGTTCAATCAAGTCCGAATGGATGGCACGCACCATTACGCTATTGAGAAAACGCACGGCTACTTCGCCAGCTCACGATAGCTGTTCCGATGTTGCGGCTCAGTATCGCGAAAGGCCTTCAGCGCAGCAGCAAACTCAGGGTCATAAGGATAGATCTGGTACACCCCATCCACTTTGGCTACATTCAAAACAGAATTCTCCGTTATGCGCATCTCATCGAGAAGCTGCTTCGGAAAAAGCACCCCGTACCCGTTGCCGATTTTGCGAACTTTGAGTTCCATAACAAATTATAACTCTAGTTATAACTATTCACTCTGAGATTTCGCCCCCGCCATTCGTTAAAAGTCGGCGATCTCCGTTCCAGCCTCCGGAAATCCACCATCAATCCTGCATCCAACTCTCCAGAAGCAACAACTAACTCCCCACTACACGCATCATCAAGCACCGCGTCAACACCCGCGATACCCTTATCTATCTATGGCAAAGATGAAATCAGGCACGGCGAAGATTCCCGCGAAGCAAATAGAGCAGACACCGCAGCGGTTTGTTTGCGTGCACGGGCACTTCTACCAACCTCCGCGGGAAAACCCGTGGCTGGAGACCGTAGAGGTCCAGGACTCCGCCGCCCCGTACCATGACTGGAACGACCGCATCACCGCCGAGTGTTACGCCCCGAACGGCGCCTCGCGCATCGTCGATAACGACAACCAGATCATCCGCATCATCAATAACTACGCCCGCATGAGCTTCAACTTCGGCCCCACCCTGCTCAGTTGGCTGCACGACAAGGCCCCTCGCACCTACCGCATGATTCTCGACGCGGATACTGCCAGCGCCCAGCGTTACAGCGGACACGGCTCCGCCATGGCGCAGGTCTACAACCACATCATCATGCCGCTGGCCAGCGAGCGGGACGCCCGCACCCAGATCCGCTGGGGCATCGCCGACTTCGTCGCCCGTTTCAACCGCAAGCCCGAGGGCATGTGGCTCGCCGAGACCGCCGTCAATCGCGCCGTCCTCGACCTGATGGCCCAGGAAGGTATCAAGTTCACGGTCCTCGCGCCCATCCAGTGTGCCCGCGTACGGCCCCGGACTCCCGCGGCGGACGGCACGCCCGCCCCCTGGACCGAGACCCCGGAAGCCACAGCCGACCCAACCCATCCCTACCGCGTTCAGCTCGATGAGGGCCGCTCCATCGCCGTCTTCTTCTACGACGGTCCCGGGTCTCGCGCCATCGCCTTCGAAGGTCTCCTCAACAGCGGAGAAGAATTCGGCAGCCGTCTTCTCGGCGGTCTTCACCCTACCCCGGCAGGCAAACCCGGCGAGGCCCAGCTCTCCCACGTCGCCACCGACGGCGAAAGCTACGGGCACCATCACAAGCACGGTGAGATGGCGCTCTCCTACGCCATGCACTGGATCGACGAGAGCCTGAAGGCAAAGCTCACCAACTACGGCGAGTTCTTGGCGAAATTTCCCCCTAAATGGGAGGCCGAAGTAGCTGAAAACACCTCGTGGTCCTGCATCCACGGCGTGGAACGCTGGCGCTCCAACTGCGGCTGCAACGGCGGCAAACCCGGATGGAATCAGGAGTGGCGCGGCCCTCTCCGCCAGTCCCTCGACCTGCTCCGCGATGCCACGGCTCCGCTTGCCGAGATTCTCGCTAAAGACCTCCTGAAAGACCTGTGGGTCGCTCGCGACGCCTATATCGAAGTCGTCATGGACCGCTCCTGCGCCAGCAACTTCATCGAGGCGCATGCCGCACGGGAACTCACCACCGCCGAACGCATCACCGTCCTCGAACTGATGGAGCTGGAGCGCCACACTCAGCTCATGTACACCTCCTGCGGCTGGTTCTTCGATGAGATTTCCGGTATCGAGACCGTCCAGATCATCGCCTACGCGGGCCGCGTCCTGCAGCTCGCCAGCAAGCTCTTCAAAGACACCACTCGCTTCGGAGACGCTGGCCTGACCCTCGAAAAGCAGTTCCTCGATATCCTCGAGACCGCTAAGTCCAACATTCCAGAGATTGGTACGGGCGCGGAGGTCTACCAGCGCTATGTCACCGGTATGAAGATCGGCCTCGAAGCCGTCGGAGCGCACTACGCCATCAGCTCCATCTTCCGCTCCTATCCAGAAGACGGCGAGCTGTTCTGCTTTGATCTGCACCGCGATTCGCATGAGGTCTTCAGCTCTGGACGAGGCCGCGTTGCGCTTGGTCGGGCCTTGATCCGTTCGCGCATCACGGAAGAGACCGAGTCCATCTGCTTCGCCGTGCTCCACCTCGGCGACCAGAACCTCTCCGCCGCCGTGAAACGCTACAACGCCAACGATCCGGCTGAGATCGAGGAGTTCGTGACATTCTGCGCCGAGATCGGCAATGCCATCCGCCGCGCTAATCTCCCCGAGGTGATCCGGCTGATCGACCGCTTCTTCACGCCTGCGCCCGAAGCCGAGCCGGCCGTACCGCATATCGCCCTCAACCCCACCCAGCCAGAGCCCGGCCAGCCGGAGTCCGTCATGGGTGCCGTGGCTCCCGGCATAGCCCATACCCTCGCGCCCCCTGCCGTGCAGGTTCCATCCCCGGCATCTCCGGGCTTTCCTGCCAGTCCCATCGCCTACTCCCTCACCTCGCTCTTTGCCGACGAGCAGCACCGTATTCTGCGCACCATCCTCGACCAGACGCTGTCCGAGATGGAGGACTCACTCCGCAAGATCTACGAGGATCACGCGTCCCTCATGCACTTCCTCACCGAGTCGGGCATGTCGCCGCCCCCGGCGTTGGCCCTGGCTGCCAGTTTTGCCATCAACGCCAGCCTCCGGCGCGCCCTTGACGAAGAACCTTTCGACACCAGTCAGATCGAGTTGGTGCTGGGTCGCGCTACCTCCGACCAGATCACGCTGGACGTTCCGCTGCTCAGCTTTACCGCCGGACAACGCATGAAGCGCGCCATGGTCCGGCTGGAGGCTGCTGTCGGTGGGGAAAACAATACCGCCCAGGCCCTGGCCAGTGCGGTCACGATCGCAGATACGCTTCGCACCCTGCCCTTCGAGGTCAATCTCTGGCAGGCGCAGAACATCTGGAACGACCTGCTGCGCCGCAGCGACAAGGATTACTGGTCCGACGAGTGGAAAGACGGCTTCAAGAAACTCGGCTTCGCCCTCAATATCGATGTCGACCGCCTGGTGGTGGAGGAAGGCGTCTCAGCGTTCTAAGAGTCGGCACGTTCCATTGAACTTTGAGGCTTCAACTGGCAGTTCTTTAGAGCGGTCCACCTCCGCCGGAGACGGTGGGTAGAATGTCCTCGATGAAATTTTCAATCCTCTCTCGCCGTCAGTTTGTTCGTAACGGCAGCGCAACCCTTGCCGCCCTGGCTCTTGCACCCTCTTCCGCTTTTGCGGCCGAACCCGCCCTGGTCACGACTCCTTCCGGCAAGCTGCGTGGCGAGGCGGCCGACGGCCTCCGCATCTTCCGCGGTATCCCCTTTGCGGCGCCACCGGTCGGTGCGCAGCGCTTCCGCCCACCCGTCCCGATCAAACCGTGGAAGGGCATTCGCGAAGCCACGTTGTTTGCGCCCGCGGCGATCCAGCCCGATCAACCTGCTATCCCGCAAAGCGAAGATTGTCTCTACCTCAACATCTGGGCTCCCAAGGGAAAGGGGCCGTACCCCGTCTTTGTCTGGATCCACGGCGGTGGCTTTACCGGCGGCCACGCCTTCGCTCCCATCTTCGACGGCTCCGCGTTCGCACACCAGGACATCATCCTCGTCACTGTCCCCTACCGCCTGGGCGTCTTCGGATTTATGGATCTCGGCCCCCTGCTCGGCCCCAGCTACGACGGCAGCGCCAACAATGCCATGCGCGATCTGATCGCGTCGCTCGAGTGGATTCACGCCAACATCGCCGCCTTTGGTGGCGATCCCGCCCGCATTACTGTTGGAGGTGAATCCGCCGGGGCAAAGGCTACTGCCGCCATGATGGCCCTGCCCCAGTCCTCGCGGCTGTTCCAGTCGGCCATCTCGGAGAGCGGCGGCGGAGAGCGGGTCCTGACCCGCACCCAGGCCGCCGACGTGGCCCACACCTTCGGCGATCTCTGGCGCAGCTCCCATCCGGACGCGCATCCGGGCGCGCCATCTGATTTCAAAGACCTGCTCACCGCCGCGCCTACCGACCTCATCGCCACGCAGACAAAGGTGATTGCCGCCTCCAAGCTTCACTTCCCGTTCCGGGCCCAGGTCGGCGACGCGTTCCTGCCGGCGCGCCCGGTCGACCTTATCGCGGCGCGCACCAATCCCGGCAAGCGCCTGCTAATCGGCACGAACCGGGACGAGAGCGCTCTCTTCATCGGGGCGCAGCCCTCCCACGACCCCACCAGCCGTGACCTCGGCAATATCAGCCTCGCCCGCTTCAACGAAGCTTTCGCCCGTTACTCCACCGTCTATCCCGATATGCCGGAGGCACAGCGCCGCATCCGCGCTGTTACCGCTGAAGAGTATTGGGTCCCCAGCGTTCGACTCGCCGATGCTCACTCCCGCTCCGGCGGCGCGACCTGGATGTATCGCCTCGACTACACCAAGCCGTCCGGCCCGATGGTCGACGAATCCTACCACTCCCTGGATATCAGCTTTGTCTGGCAAAAACTCGACGCCATCGAAAAGGACGACCCCGCAGCAGCCCCCCTCGGGCTGGCCATCCATCAAGCGTGGGTAGCGTTCATCCAGGGCAAAGCTCCGACCGCCCCGGGACTGCCCGACTGGCCCCAATACGATGCCAACTCCCGCCCGACCATGGTCCTGTCCCCACATTCCCACGTCGAACAAAAGCCATTCGACCAGGAGCTTCACCTCTGGGACAGCATCCTGTAAGGAATATTCAAGCGAGTTCTCTCATGGGAAGAGTGCGGCTCTGCGTGCGATCGAATCGGCGAACGCAAATGAGACGATTCACCGTTAAACTGAAAGCCAGGCTATGACATCCACTCCAGATTCGAGGCACACGTGCAAAAGCTAGGCCTCATCGCCGGGAACGGCCGCTTTCCCTTCCTACTCCTCGACGCGGCCCGAGCCCACGGTCTTTCGGTTGTTGTCGCCGCCATCAAGGAAGAGACCGATCCCGAGATCGACGTCCGTGCCGCCAACGACCCTGACATTCATGTCCACTGGCTCTCCCTGGGAGAGCTCTCGAAGCTCATCGAGACCTTTCAGGCCGAAGGCGTAACCCGTGCCACCATGGCCGGCCAGGTCCGGCACAAACAGATCTTCTCTGCGATCCGCCCCGACTGGCGCCTCGCCAAGCTGCTCCTCAACCTGCACACGCGCAATACCGACATGCTCCTGGGAGCCATCGCCAAGGTCCTCGCGGACGAAGGCATCGAACTGGTCTCCTCCACGCAGTATCTCGAACCTCTTCTTGCCCGGCCCGGGATTCTTACGGCGCGTGCTCCCGATGAAGAGGAACTGAAAGATATCGTTTATGGACGCACTGTGGCTCGCGCCATCGCCGGGTACGACCTCGGCCAGACCGTTGTGATTGCCGCGCAGGCGTGCGTCGCTGTCGAAGCCATGGAAGGGACCGACGCCACCATCGCCCGCGCCGGAAACCTGCTGAAGGCGGATGAGAGCCATGCCGGCGATGCTGCCGTCACCACGCTGCGCCGGACGCTCACCGTCGTCAAAGTGGCGAAACCAAACCAGGACATGCGCTTTGACGTCCCGGTCATCGGACTTGCCACGATCCAGACCATGCAGGCTGCCGGAGCTACCTGTCTCGCTCTTGAGGCCGGACGCACCCTGCTCTTCGACCGGGAGGCCATCACCAACGCCGCCAACGCCGCCAACATCGCAATCACTGCAGATTGAGTCTTCTAAAACTGAGTGGCTCCAGAACTTGAAGCCCCGTGCGATACCATCCCTCCATGCCTCCGTTCGACCTCCAAGCTCTCCAGAACCACGTCGCCGCTAACCTGCCTACCCTTGTCGCCCACCTGAAAGAGTTAGTCGAGCAGGAGTCCCCCAGCGAGGATCCCGTAGCCGTGAATGCCGCCATGGCGCTGGCGGAAAAATGGGCCCGTGAACTCGGTGGTCGCCCTCGTTATCATCGCCAGAAGCACTATGGCCACGTGCTCGAACTCCAGTTCGGCCCGCGCACTTCAGCTCTGAAACCTGTCCTGCTGCTTGCCCACCTCGACACGGTATGGCCTCATGGCACCCTGGCCAAAATGCCCTGGAAGCAGTCTCCGAAAAGAATTGAAGGCCCCGGCACCCTCGATATGAAGGCCGGCGTCGCCATGGCCCTTACCGCCATCGAAGCCCTCAAGGCGCAGAAGATCAGCCGGCCCATTACCCTGCTCCTCAACTCCGAAGAGGAGATCGGAAGCCCCGTCTCCCGCCCCATCACCGAGAAGCTTGCGCTCGCATCGTCTGCGGTGCTGGTCCTCGAACCCGCCCAGGGACTCGCCCTCAAGACCGCGCGCAAAGGTGTGGGCCATTACGTGGTCGAGGTCGCTGGCGTTGCCGCTCACTCCGGAGTCGACTTCCAGAACGGCCACTCCGCGATCCTCGAACTTGCGCGTCAGGTTGAGACGATCTCCGCCTTTACCGACCTCTCCCGCGGCCTGACCGTCAACTGCGGCGTCATCTCCGGCGGAACCCGCTCCAACGTCGTAGCCGCGCAGGCCCAGGTTGAAGTAGACGTCCGCATCGCCAAAGCCTCCGATGCCCGGTACGTCGAACGCCTCTTCCGCACCCTGAAACCTGTCGATCCTGCGTGCAAAATTACCGTCATCGGTGGCATCAACCGGCCTCCGATGGAACGCAAACCCGGAACGGTCGCCCTCTTCAAACAGGCTCGCAAGCTGGCAGGCGAACTCGGCTTCGTACTCGAAGAGGCGTCAACCGGCGGAGGCTCCGACGGCAACTTCACCGCTGCCCTTGGCATCCCGACCCTCGACGGCATGGGAGCGATCGGCACCGGCGCTCATGCACCTCACGAACATATCCTTACGGAGCACCTGGTTCCTCGCACGACGCTTTTAGCCGCGATGCTCGCGACCCTCTAAGAAGAGCGACGCGTATTCGCAGCGGCCTTGCCGTTCTGCGACGAGGGCCGGAGGTCAGGGCGCTCGTGGTTTAAATCCGGGCGAATCAGGTGTCGGTTTTAGACGACTTGCGTCTCGGATCCGGCGACTTATGTGTAGGCTCAAGGCTTGTGCAGGCTCAAGGCTGCCGCTTCAAATGCTTACGTCACGCGCGTGCTTCCCAAACCAATAACAAACGCACTACTCTATCGCGACCATGCGCTACTGCAAATATCTCTCCCACGAGCTCGGCCAACCCTATCCCAGGTACGCCCTGGTGGAACGACGCGACGATACTCTTTACGCGATCGGCCCCATGGTCCCACCTGAAGAAGATCTTGCGGCCCAACTGGCGCCGCATTCTTTGAGTCCTTTCCAACCCGGTCCTTTAGCAGATCTTGACCTTCTGCCCCCAGTTACGCCTTCCAAGATTCTCTGCATCGGCCGCAACTACAAAGACCATGCCGCGGAATTAGGCAACGAGCTCCCCAAAGAGCCTCTGCTCTTCCTCAAGCCTCCCTCTTCGCTCCTCCGGCCGGGCGGGACCATCGTTCTGCCCACGATCTCCAATCGCGTTGACTACGAGGGCGAGCTGGCTATCGTGATCGGCGCCAGTTGCCGCCACCTCGGCCCCGACGAAGACGTACGCCCCTACATCCGGGGCTACACGCTGGTCAACGACGTCACCGCCCGTGACATCCAGAAGGCCGATGGACAATGGACGCGCGGCAAGGGCTTCGACACCTTCTGCCCGGCTGGACCGATCGTATCGGACGAGATCGATCCCTGCGGCTCCGAGCAGGAACCAGCCTCGCCCGTGACCCTCATCACCCGCCTCAACGGTGTTATCAAGCAGCAGGCCTCCACCGCCGACCTGATCTTCTCTATCCCCCACCTGCTGCGCTATATCAGCGCGGCCATCACCCTCGAGCCCGGCGATATCATCCCTACCGGCACCCCCGCAGGCGTTGGTCCTCTCAGCCCAGGCGACCGGATTGAGGTGGAGATCGAGGGCCTGGGGATACTGGAAAACTTCGTAAGTCCCGCGAATACCATAGGAAACCGGTAAATTCACGTGGTTCGTTTGTATCCCGGCGTTCAGCGGACTATCCTATTAGGGAGACAGGAAAAGGCTCTTCAGCCTCTTTCCGGCGCGAAATCTTGAACCTGCCCGCGCAACCTGCAATTTAAGGAGTTCTATATGGCCACACTACTCGAACAGCTTCGCAGCATGACCACCGTCGTCTCCGATACCGGGGACATCAACGCGATCCAGCAGTACAAGCCCCAGGACTCCACCACCAACCCTTCGCTGATCGCCGCCGCCGCCGGGATGCCCGAGTACGCCTCGATCGTCGATGACGTCCTCACCCAGGCCCGCAAGGACGCAGGCAGCAGCGCCTCCGACGAAGACGTCGCCGCTCTCGCCTTCAAGACCCTCGCCGTAGCCTTCGGCAAGAAGATCCTGGAGATCATCCCCGGCCGCGTCTCCACCGAAGTCGATGCTCGCCTCTCCTTCGACACCGAGAAGTCCATCGAGACCGCTCGCGACATCATTGCGCAATACGAAAGCGCCGGTATTGACCGCAAGCGCGTTCTCATCAAGCTCGCCTCCACGTGGGAAGGCATCAAGGCAGCCGAGATTCTGGAGAAAGAGGGGATCCACTGCAACATGACCCTCCTCTTCGGCCTCCACCAGGCCATCGCCTGCGCCGAAGCGAAAGTTACTCTCATCTCTCCGTTCGTAGGCCGCATCCTCGACTGGTACAAGAAGGACACCGGTAAGGACTACACCGGAGCCGAAGACCCTGGCGTCCAGTCCGTCACCACGATCTACAACTACTACAAAAAGTTCGGCTACAAGACGGTTGTTATGGGAGCCAGCTTCCGCAACACCGGCGAGATCATCGAACTGGCCGGCTGCGATCTCCTCACCATCGCACCGAAGCTGCTGGGCGAGCTGCAGTCCACCGAAGGCACCCTCGAGCGCAAGCTCGATCCATCCAAGTCTGCCTCCATGGACATCCAGAAGATCAGTATCGACAAGGCTACCTTCGAAAAGATGCACGCCGAAGACCGCATGGCACATGACAAGCTTCAGGAAGGAATCGATGGCTTCTCCAAAGCTCTCGAAGACCTCGAAAAGCTTCTCGCCAAGCGCCTCAGCGCACTGACCGTCAACGCATAGATCCTGCCTTATCCTGCGATGGGATGCGCTTAGCTACAGACGCATCCCATCCGGGCAATCCCTTCTCATCTGAATAACCCGCTTCCTTGACCGCGATTCCATCCCAATCCTCGGCCACGCGCCCGCGATTGCTCCATATACGGGAGCTGGATGGAGTACGTGGAATCGCCGCAGTGGCGGTCTTCTTTCACCATCTCTGTTTTACCGATCTCAGTCCCGAGCAGTGGGGACCGGCGGTTAAAGTCCTATATCGCCTCTCAGAGTACGGAGACAGGGGCGTCGATCTTTTCTTCGTCTTGTCCGGCTTCCTGATCACGTCCCTCCTGATCAAGGACAAAGCGAGTACCGCCTACTATCAGGATTTTTACTGGAAACGCACCCTTCGCATTCTCCCTCTCTACATCGTTTGCCTGGTTGCGCTTGCGCTCTTTGTGCCTGCGTCGAGGCCGGAAGTCCTCCTTTCCGCACTCTTCGTGGTCAACTTCGCACAACTCTTCCATGTCGCGGTCCACGGACCGTTCTGGACGCTGGCGATCGAGGAGCAGTTCTACATCCTCTGGCCGACGGTCGTGCGCAGGCGCTCGGTCGAACAACTCGTCCGCTGGGCTATCGTCATTGCGGGCGCCGCCATCGTGCTTCGTTTCGCCGCCGCGTGGTTGGGTCACTACAACTACCATCTAACTTTTTTGCGCTGCGACGGGCTAGCCGCCGGAGCCCTGTTAGCCTGCTGGTTTGAGCACCGTCACAATACATCTGCAGCGCGCCGCCGTGAAGGAAAGCTGATGCTGCTCGCGGCTGCACTTGGAGCAGCCTGCCTCTTCGCACGCTTCTTCACAACAGAGACCCTGCGAGGCATCGCATATGACGCAGCCCTCTTTCAGACAGGAACTACCTTCATCGCCGCAAGCCTCGTAGCCTTCCTGATAACGAACAGCGGAAGACCGATGCTGGCTCTCTTCCGCTCTCGCGTGCTGCTCTTCTTCGGGCTGATCAGCTATGCCATGTACATGGTTCACACCTACGTGCTGATGGCTTTCACATCGATCCGTGGCCCCATCGCAGGCGGAGACACAAGGGCGCTTGCGATTCGATTCTTCATCGTGCTCATAGTCACGATTGCGCTCAGCCTGCTCACGCGTTACCTGATTGAGCTGCCGGCGATCTCACTCCGTCGATTCGTTCTCAAAAAGCCGGCACCTCCGGCCGAGATCGAAGCTCCGCTGCTAGCGGACTAGGCAGCGGGACAAAGCCAATGCTGAAATCAGGACAGCACCCTACAAAATGTAGCGGCTCAGGTCCTGATCCTTCACAATGTTCGCAACCTGCTGGCGCACATACTCTGGATCCACGACGATCACCTTCTCAATCGTTCCGTCGTCCTTCTTTCGCTCGATCACCGGCAGCGGGGGAGAAGGCACCTGGGGCTCAGACGTAAGCGGCGCGGAGACATGGACCTCTCCCACCACACCCTCTTCCGTCACCTCGGCACGCGGGCTCTTGAACAGATCCGGGGCCTGGAAGCTGATCTCATCCAGCACTCGCTCCAGAATCGTATGCAGACGGCGGGCACCGATGTTTTCGGTCGTCTCGTTCACGCGGAACGCGAACTGGGCCATCTCGAAGATCGCTTCCTTGGTGAACTCCAGCTTCAGTCCTTCGGTCTCTAGGAGCGCGGTCGACTGCTTCACCAGCGAAGACTTCGGCTCGGTCAAAATACGGACAAAATCATTCACGGTCAGCGACTGCAGTTCGACACGAATTGGAAAGCGTCCCTGCAACTCCGGAATGAGGTCGCTGGGCTTCGAAACGTGGAACGCACCCGCGGCGATGAACAGGATGTGATCGGTCGAGACCATGCCGTACTTGGTGCTGACGGTAGTGCCTTCCACAATCGGCAGAATGTCGCGCTGTACGCCCTCGCGACTCACATCCGGCCCGTGGCCGCCCTCGCGTCCGGCGATCTTATCAATCTCATCGAGGAAGACCATGCCGGAGTCTTCGACCCGCTCGACAGCCAGCCGCGTCACCTGGTCCATATCGATCAGGCGGCTTTCTTCTTCAGATACCAGGTACTCGAACGCCTCGGCGACCTTCATCTTGCGCTTCTTGGTGCGCTGTCCGAACAACCCGGGGAGCATGTCCTTCAGGTTGATGTCCATGTCCTCCGAGCCTGGGTTGGAGATCACCTCGAAGCTGGGCTGGTTGCGGTCGCGTACGTCGAGTTCTACCGTCCGCTCGTCGAGCTTGCCTTCGCGGAACTGCTGGCGCAGCTTCTCGCGCGTCCGGCTTTCGCGTTCGCCAGCCTTCTCGTCCTGCGGTGATGCGGCACCGTCGGTCACTGCGACGGGAAGTTCAATGAGGTTACTGGACTCCGAGATCGGCGTGACGCCAGCCTCGGCCGCTGGAGCAGTCGTAACACCCGGCGTCGGCGGCAGCAGCAGATCCAAGAGGCGATCTTCGGCCGCAAGCTCTGCCTTGTCCTCCACCTCTTCCATCTTCTCTTCGCGCACCATGTCGATGGCGATCTCCACCAGATCGCGCACGATGGACTCGACATCGCGGCCGACGTATCCGACCTCGGTAAACTTCGAGGCTTCCACCTTGAGGAACGGAGAGTTCGTGAGCTTGGCCAGACGCCGCGCAATCTCAGTCTTACCCACGCCCGTCGGCCCGATCATGATGATGTTCTTCGGCATGATCTCTTCGGCCAACTCCGGCGGAAGCTTCTGCCGGCGCATGCGATTGCGCAGCGCAATGGCCACCGCCCGCTTCGCCGCGTGCTGTCCTACGACATACTTATCAAGCTCCGTTACAATTTCGCGCGGAGTCATCTCATCCAGCGCCAATGCCTGATCTTCTGCAGTTCCAGGTAAAAAAATCGCCATATCTTCTCTTTTCCAAAAGTAAATCTGAAACTAAAAATCGTCCCTGCCATTGCAGATACCTTGAAGGGAACGACCCTCTTCAATGATCTCGCAGGGAAATCCCTTGCTCACAAGAAAGTTTTGAACCCGGCAGGCGCGAGCGACACGGACTTCTCTTGCCTCATCACTACTGCTTGGGTCTGTTGCGTTCATTGTGTTGATATCGATAAATACTCCGCCCGCTAACGTTCCGTCGCTGTGGACGGTCAACCAATGGACCTTCAAGCCATCCTTGAACGAAAGTCTATTCGGCAGTTCTAACTCAGCACTGCGGCCTCCGAGGCTCCAGGCAGATTTCGGAAAAACACGTTTAAGCAGTTTAGAAAACGCATTTGGCATGAAAGACTTACTCGGCCTTCAACTCTTCGATCATGATCTGGTCGTTGGTATAGATGCAGATCTGTCCGGCAATCCTTAGGCTCTTCTCCGCGATCTCCCGCGCACTAAGATCAGTGTTTTCCATCAAGGCGCGCGCCGACGCCAGCGCATAGCTTCCGCCACTTCCGATGGTGGCGATTCCTTCATCCGGATCGATCACATCGCCCGTTCCGCTCAGCAGGAAAGTCGACTTCGAATCAGTCACAATCAGCAGAGCCTCAAGCTGGCGCAGCATCTTATCTGTCCGCCAGTCCTTGGCCAGCTCGACCGCCGCGCGGCCCAGATTTCCGGCGTACTGCTCCAGCTTCGTCTCGAAGCGGGCAAACAGCGAGAACGCATCCGCCGTCGAACCGGCAAACCCGGCAAGCACCTTATCGTTATAGAGCTTGCGAATCTTCTTCGCCGAGCCCTTCATCACTGTCGCGCCCAGCGAGACCTGTCCGTCGGCGGCCATCACCACGGAGTCTCCCCGGCGCACGCAGATAACCGTGGTCGACCGGATGCGACGCCCCTCCCCAAGATCCAGGGGATGTGCCAGCGGCAGCACCGCTGCCTTACGGTCGGATGAGTTCAGAGAAGAGTCGAGCAACGGAGAAGGCGAAGAAAAGGGCGAATTCATAGCAATCTCCAGTATATCGCCATTCCCCATCCGCACCAGGCCGCCTCAACTAGCCTGGATCAGCGGCAAGCTGGATTGCGAGCTCCCGCGATCGCCAGAAAGGTGATGCTCTCCGGCGCGAAGGTCACTTCGCCCGACCGCACCCCTTTACCAGCGAACTTCGGCAAGGTGTCGTTCTCCTCCATCGACAATTCCTTCCCGTTCAGCTCCACGCGTGATCCCATCAACTCCTGTGAGGTCAACGTATAGCGCTCCGATTTCCCCTCCACATCGAGCTTCCTTGCCACCCCTCGATTCGCGTTGATTACCAGCATCGAGACTCCGCCCGGCACTCCCCGCAGGCACTGCGCGTAGACGTGCAGATTCTCAGCCGGCTCAGAGGGCCCGGGATTGAGGACCGTCGTCCCCATCATGCGACGCCACAGAACCGCTGCCCAGTAGTTCGGCCGCGGGGTCAACGTCGCCTCATCGATCAGCGCGTAATCGCTGGCCGCCAGCGTATTGTGCATCACGACCTTCACGCCGCGTTGCGCCAGCGTTCCCAGTTGATTCAAATAACGGAAGCTATCGACGAAGGTCGCAGCCCACGGATTTCCCCCGCACGCGGTCTCTCCTGTCTCGGTCAGCCACAGGGGTTTGCCGGGTTCGAAGCGGTCCCGCAGGCGTGCGTAAAACGCCTCGTCCCGGTTCGTCCGCGCGAGCCACTGATCGGAGAGTGCCGCCTCCGCCGTAGTCTGCGCCGCTGCTCCCAGTGCCTTGCACCGCTGCGAGACTCCGCCATAAAAGTGGTAGGAGAAAGCATCTACTCCGGGTCCCGATGCCGTCAGCATATCCTCGGACCGTGTGATCTTCATGGTCCCAACATCGCCCAGCGACCCCGCCTCGCCGACCGATCCAGGTCCGAGAATCAGCATGTCCGGGGCAGCCTGCTTAATATAGCTACGAAATACTTTGAAGTCCTTCCCATACGCCGCGCCGTCATAGGTCTTCGGCGCGCCACCCATGACCGCAAAGGTCGGCTCGTTGAACATCTCAGCCGCTGCGATGCTGCCGCCTGCCTGGCGCGTATAGGCCAGAAACTTCTTCGCCTCCACCGGCGTCCAGATACCATCCCCATCACGAACGCCCGGCGTAATCGCGAACGAAGTGACGATTCTGGCGTCGACCGCCTTCGAGAAGTCCACCACGCCCTTCCACTGCCGCCGGGTCAACACCCCTCCGAAGCCTTCCGGCGGAGTCTTCATCGCCGGCTCCTCGTTATCCTGAAAATACGTAGAGTTTGCCCATGTACCGCTGACCCGTATATAGCTAGGCCCGAGGGCTGCCGCCAGCTTACGCAGCCGCGGGTCCGACAGATTGATCGGTTGCCTGTAGCGGTAGAGCGAGGGATCCATCCCCGCCGGGACAGATGCGTTGGCCGCTTCCGGAGACGCGGGGGCAGCTGAAGCCTTGGCCCCGTATGGAGCCCAGAAGCGGCCACCAGTCACCTCCAGCATCTCCACGTTGAACGATTGAAATCGCTCATCCACCGTCGCAACTTTTGCCATCTTTGCAGGATCGATCACGTTATCCGCTGCAAAACCCACTCCACACCCCATGAGCCCCAACCCCACCAAGCCCACCCTCCACACCGAAACCTTCGTCATCATCATCCCCATTTCGTCTTCGCCTGTGTATTCACCACGCGCTCCGAACTATACAGACCGTCACCGCCTGCCACCAAATGAAAATAATTGTCACCTGCCGCTATAAATCTTCATACCCATTAAGGAGTATTCCCCGTCCCCAAGCGCAATACGCTATGCTTGCCCCAGAGCCACAGTGTTTCCCCACCTTCCAACCCATTTGTCGCCGATGCTTCGCTCTCCGCGAATCATCCTGGCTTTGGGCTTCGGGGTGGCGACCGTGGTGGGCGTCTCCAGCTACGTCCTCACACGCCGCAAGCCCACCGCAGAAGAGATCGAGCGGGACCGCCGCCAATACCTCGCCGCCGGTGGCCGCATCACGGACGGCAGCATCACCGAAACCCAGTGGCTCACGTCCGTGACGCCCAGCACGAACGACACTGACTCGGTGTCACCCTCCGCTATCTCATTCGAGACTCCTGCCATTCTCGTCTACCGGTACGTCATCGCAGGCGTCACCTACGAGTGCGCCCAGGACGTCAGCACTCTCGCCGAATTCGTCCAGCACGTGCGCGTCGACCTGCCCATCCAGGTCCGTTTCGACCCCCGCAATCCCGGCAACAGTATCGTCGTCGCCGAAGACTGGACCGGCCTCCGGCAGACAGCCAGCCAGCCACATGATTTCCAAACGCACCAGGAACAACGGACGGAGCAGCGCCCCGATCAGCACACTCCAGCCTGAACCTTCCAAATATCAGCCGAATTCACAACACCGGCGAAGATGTAACGCCGGTATAGGTCGATACTGCCTAATGCGCGTGGCTATGGCTATGATCATGCGCAGCGGCGAAATCCAGTTCGGGCGGAGCGGAACAGCCATGCGTCGTCTCGCAGCCCCTCGTCTCAAACTGAATAGTCGTATGGGTGATGTGAAACTTGTCCCGGAGCGCCTGATTGAGTCCCTCCAGAATGCATCCGCAGTCCGACATCGGCATGTCCGCGATGGTCACATGGCTGGCCAGCGCATGCGAGCTCGAACCGAGTGACCAGACGTGCAGGTCGTGGACGTTCAACACACCCTCCACGGATTGCATTGCCTCGCGCACACTCGCCAACTGCAGCGTCCGCGGGGTTCCCTCCAGCAGGATGTTCAGCGTCTCCCGCACGATCCCGATGGAGCTGTACAGAATCATTCCGGCGATCCCGATCGAGAGCAGCGGATCAATCCAGGTGAGACCGGTAAACAGAATGCCGGCACCTCCTACAATCACCGCCGCAGTCGAAAGCGTGTCGCCTAGCATGTGCAGAAACACGCTGCGAATATTGACGTCGCCGGAGAACTTCCAAAGCAGCGTAGCCACGGTGCCGTTCATCAGAACGCCAGCCAGCGCCACGAACATCATCAGCTTTGGCTGTACTGTCACCGGATGGCTCAACCGACCAACCGCTTCAATGGCAATCCACGCAGAAAGCACCACCAACGTAAGAGCATTTACAAATGCTGCCAGTACACCGGCGCGCTGATATCCGAAGGTCTTCTCCGCCGTCGCAGGCCGGGCCTGAAAGTACACCGCCACAAAAGAGAGCAGAATCGCTAGTAAGTCCGAAACGTTGTGACCAGCTTCAGAGATCAGGGCCAGCGAGTGGGCACGCACACCAAAATAGAACGTGGCAATGACATAGGCCGACGTAAGCGCCATCGAGATCTGCAGCACCCGCTGCATCTTCCGGTTTGGCGTGGCGACCATGTGCATGGAATTATTCTAGTCCTCCGCTCAAAACTTCGCTTCTCGACCAGCGTTGATGCGATAGTGAGGAGCATCGCCCGAAACAGGACGAGGCCCGCTTAATCGCAGGCCTCGACATAGTTTGCACAGAGTTCTTAGACCAAAGTCGCATCCAGAGTAATTTCGGCTGCCTTCAGCACCTTCGAAAGCGGGCATCCGTTCTTCGCATTCTGGGCAAGTTCATCGAACTTCGCCTTATCCACTCCGGGAGCCGTCACCTTCGTCGTCAGGTGAATCTTCGTGATGGTCGGACCGCCATCCTTCAGCAGCTCGAGCGTCACCTTCGCGGTCGTTTCGATCGTCTCCGGCTTCAAACCCGCCTCGGTAAACTGCGCGCTCAGGGCCATCGAGAAGCAACCTGCATGAGCCGCTCCCAGCAACTCCTCGGGGTTCGTCCCTACGCCATCTTCGAATCGCGAGCCAAAGCTGTATTGCAGCTCTTTCACTGCTCCGCTCTGCGTTGAAACTGTTCCCTTACCGTCCTTCAACCCGCCGTGCCAAACTGCGCTCGCGCTACGATCCATGGTGTTTCTCCTTGTAGTTCAAAGTCCAGAACTGTTTTGACCGAGAGCAGCCACCCAACCTATAAAAACGCGGCCACTGCCTCTGTCACCGTACCTCATTCGATGCATTCGGGGCCGCAACGGAGCTTGAAAATCCGGCGATCTGCGATACTCTATCGCAATGCAGACCGTCCCTGCCAATCCCGTCGACGAGGCCAGTACGCCGGAGACCTGCACCCTCCCTGTGGAACATCACTGCGTCTTCTGCCCCACCTGCTCCTCACGCCTGGAGGACAGCCGCTGCAAACTCGTCTGCCGAACCTGCGGCTACTACCTGAGCTGCGCTGACTTCTACTAGCTATAGAGACAAGACACCAGGCTCAATCCATAGAGAGTCTGGCGGCGGGCACACTCTAGGTGCACCCGCCGCTACACCTTGGATTTGCAACTTTATGCTTCAATCTTCTTCGTCAGTTGGGCCACCGCCTGGCGAAATCCGACAATGTCCTCTTCAAAGCTCCAGCGGCTGATGCGCGCCAGACCCGCCTGCCCCATCTGTTCCGCGAGGCCGGGTGTCTCAACTAACTTCCGCAGGGCCTCTTGAAGCGCTGCGACATCCCCGACCGGGTAGACGAAGCCCTCGACACCATCGGTGATCAGGTCCGGATGCGCGCCCACATCATCCGTTACGATCACTGCCTTGCCGGCGTTCATCACCTCATTCACGATCAGCCCCCAGGGCTCGTGCCGCGACGGCAGCACAAACACCGTCGCAAGGTCGAAGAACCGTGGCAGCTCGGACTGGTTTCGGAATCCGCAGAACCGCACGCCTTCCAACCCAGCGGCTGCACTCTCCAGTTGCCCGCGCGCTTCCCCGTCGCCCACGATCACCAGGTACGGCGCAGGTCCGCCCCGCATCTCCGCGACCAGTTTCTGGTACGCCTCCAGCAGATGGTCACAATGCTTGCGAAATTGTAGCTTTGAGACAAACAAAATGACCGGCCGTCCTGGCTCCAGTCCCAGCTCTGCCTGCAAGGCTCCACGCTCGGGCACGACCTCGGCCGCACGTCGCTGGAAGTAGTCGTTATCCACCGCATACGGCATCCGAAACAGCGGTTTCGTATTGCCAAAGTAGTAGCGCCAGTACTCTTCATTCAGCGTCCCCGCCACCAGAACTCCATCCACCAGCTCCCGCAGCAGCTCAAAGAACAGACCCTTCACAACAAGCTTCAGCCCACCTCGCGGCCTATCCTTAAGCGACGAGTCGGATCGCAGCAGCACAGGGATTCCAAGCGCCTTCGCTGCCACCATCGCGACCATTGAATTCACCATCGCGTAGCCGTGGACCCAGAGCAGATCGTACGGCAGAATCTCCCTGCTCCCGCGCAACCTGCTCACAATCCCGCTGTTCAAAGGACTTGTAACCGTCTGCGTACCAATATCACGCAACACCGGCAGAAACTCGTGACGATAACCATCCAGCAGCGGTAGATCCCACTTCACATCCACGCCAAAGCCGTCGTCTTTGTATCCCTTCACGGAGAAGTCCGACCCGTAGAGCACTGTCAGTTCAACGTCCGGTTCCATTGCAATCCGTCGCAGCAAAGGCACCTGGTACTGAATGGGATGACTGACAAGATACGCAACGCGAACGGATCTTTTCATAGCTTCAATGTTAGCCCAGCGGCTCTCCGGTTCTCTCCCCGATCTTCTCTCCCTCATACAGGAGCACGTCTTACTCGACCGGCTTATCCACCTGCGACTGATAGACCTCTTCCACCCGCTCCACTGTATCGATCGCGTCAACTTCCTTGTCGGTTCGAATTTTCAGGATGCGAGGGAAGCGCATCGCGAAGCCGCTGGCATGCCTGCCGCTACGCATGATGTTGTTGAACGCTACCTCCAGCACCATCAGCGGCTCTACCGTGCGGAAGTGCCCCTGGTCGTCGAGGGTATGGGCCATCATCCAGGCGCTCATCTCGGCGATCTCCGCATCCGTCAGTCCCGAGTAGGCCTTGCCGACATTCAAAAACTCGCCTCCACCCCCGCGCACCGCAAAGGTGTAGTCGCTCAGGATTCCGGCTCTGCGTCCGTGCCCGAACTCCGCCCCCGTTACCACGACATCCAACGTCGCAAGCTCCCGCTTCAGTTTCACCCAGGCCAGGCCTCGCCGCCCCGGCTGGTAGACGCTTCCGGCAGCCTTCAGCATCACTCCTTCGTTCGCCCGTGCGCGAGCATCCGCATAGGCCCGTTCAATATCCTCCGCGCTCTCCACCAATCTACAGGGTGAGATCATCAGCCGCGGCACCCCTTCGCTCTGGCTTCCGGCAAAGAGAACAGCCTGCCGCTCTCGTGCCCTCTCATCCACCTCGATGGGGGAAGTAGTTCGCTCCACCAGCCTCTCCACCACTGCCTCCAGCCGGTTGCGCCGCTCCGACATCGGCAGCTCCAGCAGGAGATCGCCGTCCGCATACATCAGGTCAAACGCCATGAACACAACCGGAACCGACCGCCGCATCTCGTTTGAGACCCGCTTCCGCCCGATCCTCTGCCCCAGCACCGCAAACGGAAGAGCCCGCGGCCCCTCCGCCAAACCGCCCTCATCAAAATCCCACCCCAGAATCTCGCCATCGAAGATCAGAGGCTCCGTCACACCTGCGAACGCCTCCTCCAGCTCCGGAAAGCTCTCGGTCACGTCCTCCCGGCTGCGCGAGTAGATCGCCACCCGCCCCGCCTGATCGGCATCCCCACAATGCACCTGTGCCCGGATTCCGTCGTACTTGTCCTCAAGAAACGCCTCCACCCTGGCTTGTGCCGTCTCTTCCGCCGCCTCGACCGCCACTGCCATCTCCACCTCGCGATCCGGGGCATCTTTCAAAGCCTCAACCTCCAGCTCTTCCAGAGTCTTCTTACCCTTCTTGGGCTTCTTCCCAATCGGCACCTTCTCCGGCTTCGAGGTAAATCGCGCGATCGCCTCCTCCGGACTCTCGACCGGACTGGCAAGCATGAAGCCCAGCGGATGAAACAGCCTCATCCGCGCCTCCGCCAGCGTGCCCGCAAACGCGCGCCGCACGGCTCCCGCCAGATCCGCTTCCAGCATCACCGCATTCCGCACCGCACCCACCGAAACGGAATCACTATCTCCGGAAGCCGCTACCGCGATCGCCTCCTCCACGAGACTCTGCTTCACCCCGATCCGCATATCGCCTAGCATCAGCTTCAGCAGGTACTTAACCTCCAGGGCCGACGCCCGCCGGAGCATCCTCTCGACCAGGGAGAGCCGCGCAGCCGTGCTGCGAGCCAGCGCCATCCCACCAAACACCTCCGCCACCTCGCTGAGAGTCAACCCGGCAGCGCCTCTTACGGAAGCCTCGATCAAGTCAAATCCGGCAGCGCCCAAATCCCCATGCCGTCGATACGCCGCGGTCAAAGCGGCATCGCTCGCACCGCTGACCGCCAGCAGAGCCTTGGAAAGCAGTGCACCCCCCGCATTCAGCCTGCGAGAGTCCGCCTCCGCGAACGGCATCCCCGCCACGTAGAGCGCAAACAACCCCGCGTCCTCACCTCCGGGCGACTCTTTCTCCACCGCGGCAATCGCTCCCGCAATCGCCGCCCGTTTCTTCAGGCGGCTGGAGGTTCCCGCCAGCTCCTCCGCCAACCGCGCCAAGCCAGAGAACAACGCCATCTTAGAATCCCTCGCCGAAATCCCGACCACCTCAATGGATGCCGAATTCACCTCCTCCGCAGACATCCGTGCAGTTCATTTCATCCCCGCTGCCATCGTTCAGTCCGTATTCGCCGGATCGAACGTTTACGCACCCAACCCCCAGGGAGTACCATCAAATAGAAGATGAACGCCAAGGCAAACCCGGTGTCGACCTCCCTCGTGGCTCCCCGCCACGACTTTGCCTAGCTACGCCCGACTGATACTTACGCCCAGCCGCGCCGTTCACGACCAACTCAAAACTCAGAACTCCCTACTGTAATTAGGAGCACCCATGTTCGACCGCCTCGACCAACTCGAAGCCCGTTACAACGACCTCAGCCTGCAGATGTCCGACCCCACCCTGGTCAACGACCAGAAGAAGTTCCAGTCCATCGCCAAGCAGCACCGCGACATGGAACCCACCGTCGAGAAATTCCGCGAATACCGCAAGATCAAGGAAGGCATCGTCGAGGCCAAAACCATGCTCGCCGAGACCGACCCTGAGATCAAGGCCATGGCCCAGGAAGAACTGACCGCTCTCGAGCCTCGCCTTGAGCCCATCGAGGACGCCCTGAAAGTTCTGCTGCTCCCCAAGGACCCCAACGACGAGAAGAACGTCGTCCTCGAACTCCGCGCTGGCACCGGCGGCGACGAGGCAGCCCTGTTTGTAGCCGAAGTCTTCCGCATGTACCTCCGCTTCGCCGAGCAGCACCGCTGGAAGGTCGAGATCCTCTCCCAGACCGACTCCGGCATCGGCCACGGTCTGAAGGACGTTACAGCCATCATCGAGGGCGATCACGTCTACTCCCAGCTCAAGTACGAGTCCGGCGTCCACCGCGTCCAGCGCGTCCCGGCCACCGAGACGCAGGGCCGCGTCCACACCTCCGCCATCACCGTCGCCGTCCTCCCCGAGGTCGAAGAGGTCGATATCAAGATCGAGGCCAAAGACCTCCGCATCGATACCTTCTGCTCCTCCGGGCCCGGTGGCCAATCGGTCAACACGACGTATTCGGCCATCCGCATCACCCACCTGCCGACCCAGACCGTGGTCTCCTGCCAGGACGAAAAGTCGCAGATCAAGAACCGCGAGAAGGCGATGCGCGTCCTCCGCAGCCGTCTCTACGAGGTAGAAGCAGAGCGCGTCCACCAGATCCAGGCCAAAGAGCGCAAGTCGCAGGTAGGCTCAGGCGACCGCAGCGAAAAAATCCGCACCTACAACTTCCCCCAGAACCGCCTGACCGACCACCGCATCGGCCTCACCAACCACCAGCTCGCAATGGTCATGGAAGGCCAGCTCCAACCAACCATCGACGCCTTGGTAGCGCATTACACCGCGGAGAAACTCAAGGCAGAAACTACAGCAGCCTGAACAGCGCGAAGCGTCAACACTGCGGAAAAGCTGAAGGCAGAAACTACAGCAGTTTGAACCACGCTGAGTCGTGCGGGCTGAAAGCTCGCGATTCTCTAACCCAGGGCGAAGCCCTGGGTTAGGACAGTGACGCAATTGCGGGCTAAGGCCCGCGCTAACAGATTTCCAATGCGTCAATGAACCTCGGAGCCACTACCCGCCCCGCGATACAAACCCCTACTCAGGACATACTCCAAAACCGCCCCAGGCACCAGTGCCGAACAATCCTCACCACGCTCCAGCTTTTCCCGTAACTCCGTCGCCGAGACATCCTCGTGGACGCTCTCCAACCGGTGGACGCGACCGGCTGGGAGGGGAAGTCCCTTAAACTCATCCAGCGAAAACCCCGGCCGACTCACCACGATCCACTCCGCCAGCCGCAGGAGGCGTTCCGGCTCCCGCCACCGCGGCAGATCGAGAAAGCTGTCTGCCCCTGCCAGCATAAAGATCTGGTCTCCGGGACGCTCCCGAATCAGAGCGGCAATCGTATCCACGGTATAGTTTGCGGACCCATCCTCATGCGGGGCGTCCAGCGCTGAGGCGGAAAATCGAACATCGGACCTGCAAGCCAGCTCCACCATCGCCATTCGGTCGGAAAAGGGAGTCGGGGTACCCTCCAGCTTCAGAGGCTGCCGCCCCGCCGGCGCAAACAGAACCGTATCCAGCCCAAAAGCGTCCGCGGCAGCGGATGCAATCGCAAGATGCCCCCGGTGAATCGGATCGAATGTCCCGCCAAACAGTACCAACCGCATGACCTAAATTACCGCATCGTGAGAACTCAGAGGCCAGAAGTCGACCCGATTCAGTACTAATCCAAGCCTCTGGAAAATAAAACTTTGGTAATGCACTTTGTAGGCCGATAATGGCTGAGGGTTGCTTGGAGGATTGTTAAATCTCCCTACCTCACGAAACGTTACTAAACATACCGTGTCTATGCCTGCGTACAGCAAGACACCTAAAGCCTTCATTCAGCAAGGATTGTGCATGGCTACCTCCTGGAAGCATCTTGTTGTCACCTCTGCGTTGGTTCTTTCCCTCGGGTTTTGCTTCGAGCGCCCTGTCTATGGTTACGTTGACCCTGGATCCAGTCTGCTTGCATACCAGAGCTTCAGCGCGGTCATCACGGGAGCGCTCTTTTACTTCCGCCATCGGCTGAAATCCCTCTTCCGCAAATCCCAACCAGGCTCCCAGACCAGTTCCCAGACCTCCCCGGAGTCCCAGTCCAGAAAGTCCAGTTGAAATGCAAGAGCAGCTCTCGGCGTCCCCCCAGCGCACCTTCCGAGATCCCGCAGGCAGCATAGAAGTTCGATCCGATGGCGCATTCCGCAGCGTCCATCCTGCCTACGCAACCGACATGCTCGCATTTCTGGACGAGCCCCTCGCGACAGGTCTCGTCTCCGCTGGCCTCCTCATCTCCACGACCGTCATGGAGATGCCGTCTCCTGTGTCGACCTCCGCCGAATCCCCGGATTCGGAGGCACACCCGCTCCATCTTCGCCATCCCCGCGTCTCCTTTCCCTCCTATCCCTGGGAGTGGTCGCCCGCGCTCTGGCTCTCTGCCTCCGAACTCACTCTCAATCTTTGCAGCGATCTACTCAAAGAAGGCTGGATCCTCAAAGACGCCACCCCGCTCAACATCCTCTTCCAGGGCGTCGAGCCGGTCTTCGTCGACGTCCTGTCCATTCAGCGGGCCGACCTCCGCCAACCCGTCTGGTTCGCCTATGGGCAGTTCGTCCGCACCTTCCTGCTCCCCATGCTCGCGCACTCTCGGCTCGGCTGGCCCTTGCAGGTTGCCCTCACCCGCCGCGACGGCTTTGAGCCGGAAGAGATCTACGCGGCGTTGCCGTGGACGCAGCGCCTCCGCCAGCCCGCTCTCTCCTCCGTTACACTGCCTCTGCTTCTTTCGCGCCTGACCTCCAGCCGCTCAACGGGCACCAGTCCTGTCGGTCGAACGGTCAAGAATCCCGAAGTCGCCCGCCACATCCTGCTCAAAACCCTTGCCGGCCTGCTCACGCAAATGCGCCGCGCCACGCCCCCTCCAGGCACGTCCGACTGGGAGTCCTACACCCAGACCGCCAGCCATTACTCCACGGCCGACCACACCGCCAAGCAGGACTTCGTTCGCAAGGCCCTGACCGAGTCCCTTCCAGCCCGCGTCCTCGACGTCGGATGCAACACCGGCGTTTACTCCCGCCTGGCCGCCAAGGCCGGAGCCGAGGTCGTCGCGATCGACACCGACCTGCAGGCCGTCGACCGCCTCGCCACCAGCCTCCGTAACAGCAGCCTCAACATCCTTCCGCTCTGCGTCGATCTCGCCTACCCCACCCCTCCGACCGGTTGGCAGAACCGCGAGAGCCGCTCCTTCCTGGACCGGACATCAGGGCACTTCGATACGGTCCTGATGCTCGCGGTACTGCATCATCTCCTGCTCCAGAGCCAGATTCCCCTCGGCCATATCGCCACCCTGTGCAACACCCTCACCACCCGCACCCTGATCCTCGAATGGGTACCCCCCACCGACTCGATGTTCCAGCAACTGCTGCGCGGACGCGAAGCCCTCTATACGCACCTCACCGAAGCCGCCTTCCGTGAGGCCTTTGCGCCCTACTTCACTATCCAGGGCGAACTGACCCTTCCTAACCAGCGCATCCTCTTTCACTTCGTCCGCAGGCAGGGATGAGACGTGCCTTTCAGACAGTAACTGCGAGCTTCGGTCTGGCCACGCTCTGCACCCTCCCGATCCTCACTCCTCTCCTCGCGCCCAGCCATGCGATCCTGTACCATCAGGTCGGACCGGTCTCGACCCTGCTCCTGACCGTCGTACTCTTCATCGTGCTCCTTGGACTCTTTCTCTCCAGCCTCTTGCTGCTGGCAGAAAAGTTTGCCAGAGTGCGAGTCGTTCTCTGGATCGTCCTGATGGCAGTCCTCCCCTGGAGTGCTCTCAAGGTCTGGAGCATTCTGCTGCAATGGACCCTCCCGCACCGGGCAAGCCAGGCCCTCTTCGCGATCAGCATCGTAGCTGCGATCCTCTTCGTACTCTTATGGCGGCCAGCTTTCCTGCCATACTTCAATCGCCTCCAGAGTTTTGCCGAGACGATCCTCAGCTTCGCCTCCCTCTCCGCGCTCCTGGTCCTCGGACATCTCCTCCTGCTGGCGTGGCAGGTTCGCACCCTCAACGCCCCTCAACCGCTCCATAGACAGGGTGCGCAACAACAACATGCGCGCATGATCTGGATTCTGTTCGACGAGCTCTCCTACGAGCAGGTCTATGAACGCCGCTATCCCGGCCTTCTTCTTCCCGCCTTCGACCGGCTCGCCCAGCAATCGGTCCTCTTTACCCACACCATTCCCACGGGACTGATGACCGAATACGTCATCCCTTCCCTCCTCTCCGGCACCCCAGCCGATGCGATGCGCGCCTCCGCCGACGGGCGCCAGCTCTTCCTCCACACGCCGAGCCGGTCAGGGCAGAACGCGGCCTGGCAGCCATTCGACCCGCAACACACCGTCTTCCGTGACGCGCTGGATCGTGGCTACAGCACCGCGGTCGTTGGCTGGTATAACCCATACTGCCGCATTCTCGCCTCGGTTCTCGATCGCTGCACCTGGAGCGACCACGCTCCGCTTCCCAGCGGAATGGCGACGGATCAGTCCGTCACCACCAACTTACTCGCTCCACTGAACGACCTCCGCGAGACCGCCCTCTCACACCTGCCCGACAGCATTCGCCCCCTCGACGGCAACCCCCAGGGGACCATCGCCCACATCCACGATTATCGCAATCTCCTCACTGCCGCGGACACCGTGCTCAGCGATCCCTCCGCCACGTTCGTCTTCCTCCACCTGCCTGTGCCGCATCCCGACGGCATCTACGACCGGAACACCCACCAGTTCTCCACCCACCCTACGAGCTACCTCGACAACCTCGTCCTCGCCGACGACACCCTCGCCCACCTGCACACCCAACTCGAGTAGCGCGGCGAGTGGGATTCCTCCACCATCCTCGTCACCGGCGACCACGCATGGCGCACCACAACCCAGTGGAGGCACAACCCAGCCTGGACCGCCGAGGAACAGACAGCCAGCAACGGGGGCAAATTCGACGACCGCCCCGCCTACATCCTCAAGCTCCCCGACCAGCACCAGCCAGCCCGCATCGAAACTCCCTTTCAGGCAATCCATACACGCGATCTCCTGAACGCCCTGATGGATCACCGCATCCAGACCACTCAGGACCTCTTCGATTGGGTGACGACAGGACATTAAACCCGCGTTCCTGCCCATCAAAGCTGGCATCCGCACCCACAACCCGATACCATAAAGCTTTAAGGAGCACCATGCCCTCAATCGAAAGCTACGAGCTACTTCTCGCCGCCGCTGCCGCCGCGGAAGACAAGAAAGCCGAAGACATCCGCATTCTCGCCCTCGACCCCTCCGAGAGCGGCCTCACCGACTACTTCCTCATCTGCAACGGAACCAACGATCGCCAGAACGTCGCCATCACCGACGAGATCGAGATCCGCCTCAAGCGCGAATTCGGCACCTACCCCAACTCCGTCGAAGGCCGACGCCAGGGCGAGTGGATCCTGATGGACTACGTCGACTTCATCGTCCACGTCTTCTCCCCCGAGAAGCGCGCCTTCTACGGCCTCGAGCGCCTGCGCAAGTCCGCCACCACCATCAGCGTCGAAGACCTTAACGTCGAGCTCAAAGCCGCGATAGCCGCCACCCGCGCCAAGGCCCCGAAGAAGGAAGCCCCCGCAAAGGCTGTCGTAAAGAAAGCAGCACCCGTCAAAGCTGTAGCAAAGAAGGCGTCAGTAGTGGAAAAACCAGTAGCAGCGAAAACCGCTGCACGAAAGAAGGTAGCCGCGAAAAAGGCTGTAGCAAAGGCACCCGCAAAGGTTACAGCGAAGAAGGCTGTGGCGAAGAAGTCAAAAGCCTAGCTGAGAACGTAGATCGATTCCACGCAGTTTCGAAGTTCGATTTAAAAAGAACAGGCACCCAATCGGGTGCCCGTTCTCGTTAAGCTGTTGCTTATTAGAAGGTGACCTTACCCCACAGGATGATCTGACGACCACCCGGAGAAGGCGTTCCTGTATCACCCGGACGACGTGCATTCGAAGTGTTCAGGTAGTTCGGGCTGCCGATATCCGTAACGTTGTTGTCAAGGATACCGACGTCATTGTGATTGGCGATGTTCTGTACTTCGCCACGCAGGATGAAGCGGCCGCGGTCGAAGTGAAGATAGGACATTCCGATCCCCTTCTCCAGAGCGAGGTCATTGCGCGTCGTGCCCGGATTGGAGAAGCTGTTTCTGCCAATCTCCTGCCGCAGGAACTGATTCTGTGGACCATACGGGATAATCCATCGAACGTTGGACGGGTTAATAACGTTGAGCGAGCCATCGTTATTGAAGGCTGCCATGTCGTAATACGTACCCGTGACCCCGCCGATGTGCTTACCATCGATGGCAGCGGTATTGGGACCCGCACCCTTGTTTGACAGGACCGGGCGGTCGTTTGCCGCGCTTCCATCTCCGTTGGTATCGACACCAGAGGTGTTGAACGAAGTGTAGGTTCCGCTCTGGAACTGCTCAATACCCGAGAGCGTCCAGTTCCGCGTGAACAGACCAAGCAGTGCATTGCCGGCGAAGTTATCCGAGCGGAAGCCCTTGGGGGACCAGACATAGCTCACCGAAACATAGTGCCGGTGGTCATAGCCTGAGTTGCCCCAATCCTGACCGCGGCCCTGAGGAGAGAGGTCTGCTGTATAAGACGTCTGCACGCCGGTCCCAGCAAAGATCTCTGAACCGTTATCGAGGTTCTTGCTGTAGACATAGTTTGCATTGATCTGAAAGCCGTGCGAGAACGCGTGTGAACCTTCAACCTGCACTCCGTTGTAGCTGGAGGAAGCAAAGTTTCCACGAGCAATAATGACACCCCGGTTCGGGTTGAGCCGTGCACCGTTGGCAAAGTAGTTGTATTGCTGGTTTGCAAACAGCTTCTTGCCCAGGCTTCCGACGTACCGTACCGCAATGGAAGTCGATCCCGTAATCTGCCGTTCTACTCCCAGGTTGTACTGGTAGGTCACCGGATTGACGGCGTTGTTGACTTCGCTCGTAACCGAAGACTGCGCACTCAGTGTAGGCGAGATGCTTCCGATCAGACCCGTTGCATTCACCAGACCAGAATCGGCGGTCGAAGTGAGAAGTCCTGATACCGCATTGGGAGACGAAGCAGCGCTATTCGTAATGATGTTGCTGAAGGTGCTGTCGTAGAAGATGCCGAAACCGCCGCGCAACACGTTCTTGCCGTCGCCCAGAAAGCCTCCGGTATGGGGCGAGTACGCAAATCCGACGCGGGGAGCAATATTGTTGTAGTCGTTCTTCATCTTCACAACCGTATTAATCGGCTGATAGATGTTGGTGGGATCGACTGCAGGATACTGCAACGAGTTCGCCGGATTGCTCAGGTAGTCATAGCGGATGCCGAGGTTGATCGTAAGATCGCTCGTCATCTTGAAGTCATCCTGAGCGAATACGCCACTGCGCCAGCCGTGTGGATCGATGCGAGTATTGCCGAAAGTCTTGGTGGCAGTTCCCGAGGGTCCGAGCTGGTTCTGAAGAAAATTTCCAAGAGCCGAAACGTAAGACCCACCCTTGACGAAGCTCAGGGTACCCTTCGCGTTCAACTGCACGATATCCGTCTCGATGATGCGGCCGATGTCAAAGCCGATGCGAAGCGAGTGGCGCCCCTTCGTAATTCCAACTGTGTCCTGAACCTGGTAAAGCCCTTCTTTACGTCCCTGAGGGAAGTTCTGATTGGGACCAAGCGCCGAGCTGCCACCTGAATCTACGGCAATGTTGCCAATGTTGAGCGTGGGAAGTGCGTACAGCGGATTTGCCAGCGTAGCAGCAGTCGGTGCGAACAGGAAGCTCAACCGCGCTTCGGATCCACGCAGTTCGTTGACGATGTTAGGAGAAAAGACGTGTGTCCAGGTTCCGGCACCGAGTTCGGTGGGTCCACCCTGCTCCGTATCGAAGCCGACCAGAGCACTCCCGTTATTGAAGAAGTCCGGGCTCAGCGAGCCGCGATCGTGAAGATAGCGGAACGAAAAGTTGTCCTTCTCGCGCGGGGTAAAGTCGATCCGGTAGGTCCACTGGGTATCAGGCTGGCTCTGGTCTGCGTTCTGGCGCTGAAAGTATCCGGTGGTAATAATGCAACCGGATGCCGGGCAGCCGTTCTGCTGACCGACGTTGATATTGGTGACTACACCAGAGGTAGCGAAGGGAACGTAGCTCTTCAGGTAGTCGCCGTTCGCAAGGTAGGAGTTCAGCAGTGCGACCTGAGGGCCGCCGATCTGCTGCAACGTGTTGAAGCCGTTCTGGTCAGGAAGCTCGAGACGGTTCGGAGTCTCTTTTCCATACAGACGCGAAAGCTGCAACGCACCGAAGGCAAACAGCTTGTCCTTGATGATCGGACCGCCGACGGTGAATCCATACTGATGCTGGTTGTAACGAGCCTTGGCTGGAGGGACATAGCCCGGGGGCGGTGTTCCGCTGATCTTGCCCTGACGCGTGACGCCATCCAGTGCATTCAGGCCCGAACCGTTATAGCGCTCAAAAACCGATCCATGGAACTGGTTCGTTCCTGCCTTGGTAACAAGGTTTACGACTGCGCCACCGGCACGGCCAAACTCTGCAGAAGCATTGTTCGTGATTACCGTCTCGGACTGAAAGATATCCGGAATCTGCGGCTGAAAAGCCTGTCCGCCGATACCGACGTCGTTGATCTCCTGACCGTCGAGCAGGAAGTTGTTAGCGCGAGGACGAGCGCCATTCACCACAAGATTTGTTCCATTGCTGAATCCGTTACCCTGGCTGACCATCTGAACACCGGGAACGGTCGTCGCGAGGTCGATCGGATTGAGCGAAAAAATGGGAAGAGCGCGTAGGTCCTGAGACCCAATGACACCGGCCAATTGGCCGTTGACCGTATTGATACCGGCCGAGGTCGCCTCAACGTTGACGGTCGAGTCAGTCGAACCGGCACTCAAAACAACGTCATAGCTGGTGACCACGGAAGGCTTCACATCGAGATCGGTCGCTTTGGACGTGTTGAATCCAGCCAGAGAGCTGGATACGGTATAGCGGCCAGCAGTCAACGCTTCAATGCGGTAGGCTCCTTCACCGGAGGTCTTGGTATTGCGCGTCTCGCCACTTTCCTGATTCGTAGCAGTAACAGCCGCGTTCGGAATCACAGCCCCACTCTGATCCCGAATTGCACCTGCCAAAATACCTTTACTGGTCTGTGCCCATGCAGAGCCAACCATCCCAGTCAAAGCCACCAATGCCAACAACCTAGAGCGAAAACTCATTGATAATTCTCCCGATCTACTCCAGGTGGCAGCAAGTGAAAAGGAAGCTAAATCTAACAACCTGACCCATGAATCTACCTGAAGCACAGTGTATGAAGGCAATTGGGATGCCATCTTTAAGTCTAGCCACTCCCTCATTTAGAGGTTTTATGGATGCATGATTCGGAGAAAATTTCAAGGACTGAAAACAGACATCTTAGACCCCATGCCCAGTCGCAAATCTCGTTCCACGTCATCCAACGGAGCCGAAAAAGAGAGTTCGTTCTTCATTGTTGGCGCATTGTAAATATGAAAAATGGAATAAAATTCGGTTTCTAATAGTTGTAACGCCCGGACCATGAAAATCACCCTCACCGCCATCCTTCCCAAATCCTCCCGCACCAAGGCTGAGGCCACCGACCGCCTGCTCACCGACTATGTCGCGCGCACCGCTCGCTACCTCTCCTGCGTCTCCCAGGCCTTCGACACCGAGGCTGCGCTGCTCGACTGGCTCGACCAGCAACCTGGCCGCGTCCGCGCGTATGCCATCCTGCTGGACAGCCGCGGCCAGCAGTTCACCTCCGAGGAATTCGCCGCTCGACTCGGCCGCCTCCGCGACGACGGCACCCAGCGGCTCGTCCTCGGGATCGGCCCGGCCGACGGCTGGTCCGCCCGAGCCCGCGAACGTGCTGACCTGCTCTTCTCGCTCGGACGCCTCACCCTACCCCACCAGCTCGCGCGCGTCGTCCTCGCCGAACAGGTCTACCGAGCCGCCACCATCCTCGTCGGACACCCCTACCACTCCGGCCACTAAAGCGAATTATCCTTTGTTGAAAATGTCGTTGCCCTTACACGCGAAGCGTCCAACACCCCGCGAAGTGGCGCCCGCCCGGCGTCAGGGCGCAGTGGCACTTACAACTCAACGCCTAACTTCCCCACCACCCACTCCCCTGTGACACCATCAAACAGCCATGACAGATATCTCAACCGAACCCACCCCTGAAACCTCCCGCAAGGGCCTTATCCTCATCAACACCGGCCCCGGAAAAGGCAAGACCACCGCAGCCCTCGGCACCGTTTCCGGGCCGCCGGAAACGGCCTCCGCGTCCTGATCCTCCAGTTCCTGAAAGGCTCGTGGCACTACGGCGAGCTCGACTCCGCCGCCACCATGGGACCCGACTTCGTCATCAAGCAGATGGGCCGCGGCTTCGTAAAGGTAGGAGGAGCCGAGACCGACCCCGAAGACCTCCGCATGGTCCAAACCGCCTGGGACGAGGCCACCGAAGCCATCCTCTCCGGCGAGTGGGACTTGGTCGTCCTCGACGAGATCAACTACGCCATCGGATACAAGGTGCTCGACCCGCACTCCGTAGTCGACGTCCTGATCCGCCGCCCGGAGATGGTCCACGTCATCCTCACCGGCCGCAACGCCCACCCCGCCCTGATAGAAATCGCCGACACCGTCACCGAGATGCGCGAAGTAAAACACGCCTACCAAAAAGGCATCCTAGCCCAACGCGGCATCGAGTTCTAATTTGAAACTTTGTACTCAGTGAGCAAGCGTTCCCTCGTCCATCAGACGAATGTAGTTCGTATACAGAAAAAGACGCCCACGGTGCGCTGGCATTTCCTGCACAATCTCAGCAGCTTTAAGAACTTCGAGTGCGGACACAACGGTATTGAAGCTAAGGCCAGTTGAGTCAGCCATGCGCGCCGGCGATGTGTACGGCGTCTCCCGCAACTTCGCCAAGACTTGCGATGCAGAGCCGCGTTTCTTGCCGGTGCCGCTCAGACGCTCTTCGTCTCGATCGAACAGTACGAGCAGATTTTTCGCCAACTGATTTGCCTTTTCTGCGGTCGAGGATACTCCACGCAGGAAAAACAGAACCCATTCTTCCCAGTCACCCTCGTATCGAACCTTCTGAAGCAATTCGTAGTACTCGGTACGATTTTGCTTTAGGTAGAGCGACATATAGAGCAGAGGTTGGGTAAGAACACCGCGCTCAATTAACAGCAACTAACAGCAACGTAATCAGGAGTCGACCAAGCCTTCCATTGCCATCAAGGAAGGGATGGATCGTTTCAAAATGCACGTGCGAGAGCGCACACTGGACAAGAACTTGAAACTCCGACGCGCCTGTATGCAGAAAATCCTCGAAACTGTGGAGCGCCGTTGTCATTTGCGCCACAGGAGGAGGAACGTACAGGGCATCTCCCGGTCGCGTGCCGCCAATCCAGTTCTGCGAAGTGCGAAACTCTCCCGGCGTCGATCGACTCCCTCTTCCTGTCTGCAGCAGAATCGAGTGCATTTCTCGGATCAGACGGAGTGAAAGTGGAAACCCTTCTTGTAGCCTTTTCAGTCCATGGCGCATGGCTTGGACATAGTTGGAAACATCGTGCGTATCCTCGCTTCCAGTCTCCGGGGCGATCTCAAAGAGCAGCAACTCGGTCAGAGTAGATTGGGTACCCTCAATCTGAGAGGAAAGGACAGCTTCTTTACGAATGTAGAAACTGATCAGCAGGTCAGGATGTCGAATAAGAGTAGACAATCCGTCGAGTCGCCCAACCATCTGATCGGCCTTTGATAGTTCTCGACGTATCTCCGCGCTAAAAACCAACTCTGGTTCCGGCGGAAGCTTGTTTGGCACGAACGCATGATAAGGCTCACCCGCAACTGCGATCCGTAAATGGGCCCCCTGCATTCCACGCTTCATGCTGTGAGTCTAAAACGATTTCAATTTGAAGTCTAATTTGAAATCAAATAGACTTTCATTTCAACTTCTGAAATCGCTATCGGATTTGTCACAATCGCGTTTCTCACTATCGAAACTGACAAATGCGTCCGCACAGACACCATCTACCGATTGCAGCCATATCTACAAAAAATCGAGAGTCCGCACCACAAAACAATGCCTTCAACGGACGATCATCCGTTGAAGGCATTGAACCCACGACAGCTTTACTTATCGAGCATGTAATGCACCGTCACGGTCGTCTCAACCGCGACCGGATTTCCATTCAACAGGTACGGCTTGTACGTCCATTGCTTAACCGATTCGATCGCTGAATTCACCAGCTCGCTTGGGCCGGAGACCACGTTCAGTTGTTCGACAAGACCTTCCTTGCCGATCACTCCCTTCAGCACTACCGCGCCTTGAATCTTCGCCTCCTTGGCTGCTTTTGGATAGACCGGCGTAACGCGCGTCAGAACATTGCCCGCCATCACCGCTCCGGACACATGAACTGGAGCATCACCCGCCGTGTGCGGCTTTGAGTTCACCGCCTGCGCGACCGGTGCCGCCACTTCCATTCGGAGTGCCAGCGCCGACGCGCAGGTACCCAGCCCCACCGCCACACATGCCGCGGCAACCGCCAGCCGCCGGACACCGCGCACCTCTACTTTTTTCATGGTCAGTTTCATGACTCTCCTCTCGAACAGGTTGGCATCGAAGATCCCGATGGCGTGAAGGGTTCTATCCGGCGTCCCGCTCGCGAGACGAGCCGCCAGCCTTAACAAAGAGCGTGCATATCTCTCTCGACCCGCGACGGCATCCGCCGCCATCGCATCGCAGATCATCTCCCGGCTCTCCGCGACACGCGCACGCGTCAGCCAGACCACCGGATGAAACATCACCGGAAGCGACATCAGCTCGTAGAGCAGATTTTTTGCAAAGTCCCGCCGCTGAATATGCGCCAACTCGTGCGCCAGCACAGCTTCCAGATCGAAGTCCTCGACCTCCGCGACAAATCCAGGCGGAACCAGCATCACGCCGCGCCGAACTCCCACAGCCACCGGTCCGCGCAGACCCTCTGCCACCGCGATCCTTGGACCGGATGTGCCTGCGCCTCGCACTCCGAGCAGGTCCGCATAACGCTCCCAACTCCGCGCCGCCGTGCCCGTCAGTACCAAGGGGACCGCATGCCGCTGCATCCGCACCGTCCGCCAGAGCCCCCAGCCCAGACGGCCAGCGAAGTAGAGCAATGTGCCGCCATACAACACCGCCGCTCCGATCAGCGCCGCCGTCGGAAAGCGCAGCACGCCACTCTCCACCACACGTCCCGCGCCGATCGACACACGCACGCTGGCACCAGCCCCTGCCGTGCCCCACTTAAACATGTCAGCGACGGTACGCACCAGATCGTTCAACCCGACGCTGCATCCTGGCAGCCCGATCTCCAGCAGCAATGCTCCGACCCATACCCGGTGCTCCGCAGCGACGCTGACCTGCCTCGCCAACCGGGCCGCGCACCACGCCGCACAAAACACGACCGGCACCTGCCACAACGAGTTAACCAGGTATCCCAGGATCCAGCTTTCAAAGGCGCTCATTCCTCACCCCCGCCCTGCTCATCCAGCTTTTTACTCAAGCGGGCGATCTGCTCCGCATCGATCTGGCGGCTTTGGATCAGGCTCATCACCAGCTCTTCGCTGGACCCGCCAAACATCCGGTCCACCAGGTCTCGCACCGCATGGCTCAGCGCCTTTGCCTCGGAGACCGTCGCGCTGTACTCATACGCTCGACCCTGCAGCTTGCGCTTCAACTTGCCCTTCCGCTCCAGGATGTTCAGCATCGTCTGAACCGTCGTATAGGCCAGCTTCTGTTCCAGCCCCTCCTGAACCTCGTTCACATTGCTGGTCCCGCGCCTCCAGATCACCTGCATAATCTGGAGCTCCAACGTGGTCAAAGTGTCCTTCTCCTGCTTCGCCATCCGATACTCTCCTGAGCCGAACTCCTAAGTTGTTAGGACATTATGCCGCGTCATAGAGTTTGTCAACTAAATCTTTAGGAGATGAAATGGCAGGTCGCCTTGGGAAAGATGGATGGGCCGGGCCTTCAGCCCTGCGTCTCGTATTTCAGATTTCGTATTTCAGATTTTTAGGCGGCGAAACCACTACTCATCCCCGCGCCGTTCCTTAGCCTTATAAGCCCGAGTCACGGTCCCAGCCTCTGCCACGCACTTATCCGACACCCGTACCGGAGTCGCGCACTTCCCAGCCGCCGCGCGGGTAAACGTTCGCCACATCCGGTTGACATCGATGTTCCCGTTCCGCCCCTCGCGCTCCACCGCCGTATGCATCGCGGACAGCAGCTCCGACCGCAGCTCATGGAACACCTTATCGATATAGATATACGGCATCAACCCTCCGCGCCATCCACCGCGCCCTCTCTCGAAACCATACCAGCCCGCCCCCTGCACGTTCGTCCTGCAAGTCCCTCTTGCACCTCGCGTCGCCCGTCTGTATCGTTCTCGCATCACCTCGGGAGAACGTTTACTCACATGAAATCCACCCGCCGCGCCTTCCTCCAGACCTCCACGCTCGCCGCCTCCGCCATCGCGCTCCGCACCACTCCGCTGCTCTCCCAGTCCACCCACGCGGACGCGCACATCGAGATCATGCCAGCCGAGACCATCGCCACCATCTCTCCCGAGATCTACTCCCACTTCATCGAGCATCTTGGCGGAGTCATCTACGACGGAGTCTGGGTCGGCGAGAAGTCCAAGATCCCCAACCAGGGAGGCATCCGCACCGCCTTCATCGACGCCATGAAGGCCGTGAAAGCTCCCGTCCTCCGCTGGCCCGGCGGCTGTTTCGCCGACTCCTACGACTACCGCGACGGCATCGGTCCCCGCGACAAACGCCCCGCCCGCACCAGTTTCTGGGATCAGCAGGACAACAACCAGTACGGCCTCCACGAGTTCATGCGCACCTGCCGCGCCATCGACTGCAAACCCTACCTCGCCGCCAACCTCCGCACCATGCCCGCCCGCGACTTCTACCAAGAGGTCGAGTATTGCAACGCCCCCGCCGGCATGGTTCCTTCCAACTCCGCCGCCCCCGCCGCCCCCAACGCCCTGGCCACCCAGCGCGCGGCGAATGGCGATACCGCCCCCTTCAACGTCGATCTCTGGGGCGTCGGCAACGAGTCCTGGGGCTGCGGCGGAAACCTCACCCCCGAGGAGTACGCCGCCGAGTTCCGCCGCTATACCGCCTGGACTCCCAGCTACTCCAAGACCCCGCTGCGCTTCGTCGCCGTCGGCCCCAACGGAGACGACGTCGACTGGACCACCCGCCTCTTCCAGGCCCTGCACGCCAACCCCGAACGCCGCCACCTCTGGGGCCTCTCCATCCACTACTACACCTCCGGAAGCCCGAGTAAGTTCGCCGCCGGAGACGCCCTTAAGTTCAGCAACGACGACCACTACGACCTGCTCACCCGCGGCTCCATCATGGAGAAGGTGGTCAACGACCACTGGAAGGCCATGGCCAACTCCGCGAACTCAGCCAAGGCAGACCAGCCCAAGGTCAAACTGGTCGTCGACGAGTGGGGCGCCTGGTACGGCAAAGGCACCGAGCTCGCCCCGCAGTACAACCTCTCCCAGCAGTCCACCATGCGCGACGCCCTGCTCACCGGCATCACGCTGGACATCTTCCAGCGCCACGCCGATAAGGTCGCCGTCGCCAACGTCGCCCAGTCCATCAACTGCATCCACTCGCTGATGCTGGCGCAGGAAGATAAGTTCACCCTCACCCCCACCTTCCACGTCTTCCAGATGTACCTTCCCCACCGCGGAGCCCAGGCCGTCCGCGCCGAGTTCACCGCGCCCGACATCCAGAACCCCCTCGCCAACGCCCCCATCCCCGTCGGCGGCAACAGCTACACCGGGTCTCTCGAAGCCGTAAAGACTCTAGCCGGATTGAGCGGCAGCGCCTCCATCTCCCCCACTAACCCCAAGCTCCTCACTCTGACCGTAGTGAACCCGCACCTGACCCGCCCGTTGACCACCGAGGTCGCGATCCGCGGAGCCAGCATCGCCTCCGCCAAAGCCACCGTTCTGGTGTCGCACGACATCCACGACCACAACACCTTTGCCACACCCAACGCCGTGAAGCCAGCAGCCGCGACAACCGCCAGCCCCACCGGCGGCAAGCTGATGCACACCTTCCCACCCGCCAGCGTCACCACGCTGGAGTTGCACCTATCTTAGCCAGTTGAGCCATTGGTCAGACGCCCCAGGAAACTGTCATCTTGAGCATAGCGAAGATCGCCTCTTGTTATCGTCCGAGCTTGAAGTCAACGGTCACCATCGTGGCGACCTCCACGGGACGGCCGTTGACGTAGTAGGGTTTGTATTTCCAGGAGCGCACTGCTGTTATGGCTGCTCCTCGCAACGTCCGATGGCCCTTGACGACGTTCACATGCTCTACTATCCCGCGATTTGAAATGAAGACCTGCATCACCACCGGACCCTGCTGATGGGCCAGCCGAGCCAGAACGGGATATTCGGGCGGACTCGACTGGATCAGGTTGGTCGCCATCACACCCGACGACACCTGTATCTGTCGCGAGCCATTTCCCGGGAGAGAAGTGTTCGTATCCACTTCATCCACTTCGCGGCTGGAACCCGCACCGCTGTTGCTGCTGTTAGAGCCTGCGGCGTTATTGCCATTCCCGGCGCTGCCAGTGGCCGGAGCGCTCGTTCCATGGGCTCCCGCCAAGGTGTTTCCGGTCGAGGCCATAGCAGTAACTTCTTTTGAATGAGAGCCGTCCAACCATGTCGTCGACGGAGGCGCTGTTCCGTCATCTCCAACGCCATCCCGATTGGAGCGCGCATGCGATGCGCCTGAACCTGAAGACGATACGCCCGAAGAAGAAGATGATGATGATGCGCCCGAAATCGTAGCACCCGAAGTCGAAGTACCATTCCCCTTGATTTCACTGGCAATCACCGTTTTTCCCGGGTCAGACGGAGCGGCAGCTTCCGTTACCGGTGCACCAGTCGAGCCTGCGGTTGCGCCTGTCGCAGCAGCCGTCCGATTCTCCAGCGTGCTGCCGCCGTGCAAGACTCTGATTCCAAGCAGCCCGCAGACCAGAACCAGGAGCGCAGCCACAACCATTCCAGTGCTCACACTGGATCTCAATGCCTGGACCGCGAATTCGGAGGGCTGATTTCGCTTTCGCTGAGGAGCTGAACCTTCGGTAGAAGGCATCTCATCGCCCGTAGCAGGTTCGGCCAGGGTCTCTTTCGGCTCGGCGGCTGCGGTCTGCCTCTGATCCAGACTTTCTTCCACTGGCGAGGGCATCTGTATGTGTTCAGCCTCTTCCGGCGCAGCACTTCCCGACGCAGCGAAGTGCCTTGCCAGGGCGGCACTGTCTGCGTCGACAAGCGGTTGAGGTGACTGTCCCGCAATCGACGGCGCCCAACTCGACTTCACAACCTGGGTTGCGAGCTCTTCGACATGGGGCTCCAAACGGCTCATACGGCTGTCGATGCTGTCGAGATAAAGCCTCATCGCCACGTTGTTCAACTCCAGCTTCGCGATCGCCGAATCGATTCTCCGACGGTCGCGCTCCTCTGAAGCGGCCAGAATTTCCGGGAAGGCGGAGACTGGTTCGACTCGGTCAAAAGGCGGCCAGTCTGCGAGCTCGTTCGGGCCTGCGGCCAGCGAAGATTCCTGAGTAGGCTGATCGCCGCTTGCCGGTGTGGCAAGCAGGGACCTGTCCAAGGCTTCATACTGCGCCATGTCAGGTTGCACAGGTAGACCGCTTGACGCATCCCGGGGGATCTCGCTGGCGATTGCCTTCCGTCCTGCCTCCGGTATGGAAAGTTTCTCTGGACCATTCTCACCACCCGCCACAGCTTGTGAATAGTTTGTGGCTCGTGGATAGTTTCCAGAGGCCGTAAGTGTCGTGTCTGCAGGACCATCTGCTTTCGATGGATAGACTTGCCCCGCTCTCGCACGGTGCGTCCGGAACTCACGTTCCATCTCGGCAAAGAATGGATTGTTCTGTGGAATCGGAATCCCCTCACCGCAGACGCAGTTGACGACGATATCCCGCAGATCCTGGCCGGAAACCTTCTCGTGAAAACGGCCCAATGAATCGACCAGGCCCCAGAAATCCATTGCAAAAGGACGATTCTGACGCAGCTTTTCAAGGAAGACAGAAGCCAGTTCATGCGAACCAGTTTCCACTTCGTGCATGAAAAAAATGCCTTCGAACTTGTGCCGGATGGCGCCCATCAGGCTTGTTTCAGGACCGGTGGTACCCATAGAGTGAATTGGATGCCAATGACCTACCCGATGGACTTCGATCCTCTCGAATTTCTGTATTCAAAGACCATTACCAAAGTGCGAACCACTCCTGCATCTCAGGCATCCGATTGCTGCCAACAAGCCGATATATCGGTACTGATCGGGTGTCGATGAGTGCATTGGCGATTTCTCAACAGTAGCCTCGGCGACAGATGGCGCAGTATCCGAATCCGAGTTGCCGATAAGCTCTGAATTACTGAAGTCGCATTAAGCACCGATGAACGGAGAAATTCAGAATACCGAGCGTTCGGGCAGAGCAATAAACACCTTTCATATCAATTACTTGCCAAAGATGAGCAGTCGCTCCCAATGGTCCAGGTATCGAACGAATCAGCAAGATTCTGATACCGTGGTACCACCTTTGGGGTCACGTACGGATAGACGCCCGGACAGAACAAGTAAGCTAATTCGGCTCAATCAGGAGATTGCTATGAGCGAGTATTACTTTGTAGGCAGCGGTATCGCTTCACTCGCCGGCGCGGCATATCTGATTCGCGATGGCAATGTCAGTGGCGCCGACATCGTAATCTTCGAGGAATCGAAAGAGTTCGGCGGCTCCATCGATGCGCATGGATCTCCGAAAGACGGCTACTTCATGAGCGGCAGCCGCATGTTCGAGCACAAGTACAACGCCACCTTTGATCTGTTCTCGTTCATCCCATCCGCAAGCGATCCGAATTTATCCGTGAAAGAGGAGACGGCCCTGGCTGAGAAGGACGCGTTGTGGCATAACAAGGCCCGGCTGGTGAACGGGGAAGGAAAGATCATCAACTTCCACGAACTGGGCTTCAGCGAGAAAGATCGCATCGATTTAATTGCGCTGATGGCAACGCCGGAGAAGATGCTCGATTCCAAGCGCATTACTGATTGCTTTGGAGCCGATTTCTTCAATACAAACTTCTGGTTCGAGTGGTGCTCTCTGTTCGCGTTTGAGCGGTGGCATAGCGCGATCGAGTTCAAGCGGTATCTGCTGCGCTTTATCCATCACTTCTCGACGATCGATACGCAGGAGGGCATCTTCCGGACACGCTACAACCAGTACGACTCGATGGCGGTTCCGTTGGTCAACTGGCTTCGGGGGAAGGGCGTCGAGTTTCGCATGCAGACGCAGGTGACCAACCTGGGGTTCAAGGCCGCGGGCACCGATATTACGGTGAATTCGCTTCAGTACAACACCGCCGGCACCGAGAGTGAGCTTCCGGTTGCAGACGGCGATCTGGTGTTCGTTACAAATGGCTCCATGACGGCAGATAAGACGTTTGGTTCGATGACTGAAGCGCCGAAGATGGACCGGAGTAAAAGAAGTGGGGCGTGGCGGCTATGGGAGACGATTGCTGCGGGGCGTCCGGAGTTCGGCAATCCGACTGTGTTCGACAGCCATATCGAAGAGTCCTCGTGGGAGTCGTTTACGGTAACGATGAACGATCCTACGTTCTTCCAACTGATGCAGCAGTTCAGCGGCAGCGAGGCAGGCAAGGGCGGTCTGATTACCTTCAAGGACTCGAACTGGCTGCTTACCCTGTCTATCTTCCATCAGCCGTTCTATGCGGACCAGCCGAAAGACGTCGTTGTCTGGTGGGGCTATGGCCTGTACCACGACAGGCCTGGGAACTTCGTCAAGAAGACGATGGCGGAGTGCACCGGAAGAGAGATCCTCGAAGAGGTCATAGGTCAGCTAAGGTTCGATGAGCACAAAGAGAAGATGCTCGCGACGTCAAACGTGATTCCCTGCATGATGCCTTACATTACCAGTCAGTTTCTGGTGAGAAAGGCCGGGGACCGGCCTGACGTGGTGCCGAAGGGATCGACGAACCTCGCTTTCCTGGGCCAATATTCGGAGTTGCCGGATGATGTTGTGTTCACCGTGGAATACTCGGTGCGGTCGGCACAGATCGCGGTGTACTCTCTGTTGAAGCTGGATAAGAAGCCATCTCCGTTCTATAAGGGGCAGTACGATCCACGGGTGCTGTTCGATGCGCTTAAGACATTGCACCGATAAGTGCCCGGAACCGCGGAACTGACGCAGGCATCCCAGAGGAGTTGATCGGAGCGCCGTTGCCAGCGCTGCCAATCCGCTTCTGTCTGGCAGAATCTGGTTCCGTAACGACCGCGTTACTTCACCTGCTCCAGCACCACCTCGACGTCCAGATGCCGGGTACTGCCTTGAATATCCAGGGCCCCCAACATGACAGGCTTGCCCAGCGTCAGGAACGACGTGCCCTCCAGCAGCGTCTGCCGGATCACCGGGTCCTGCGATCCAACGCCGGACCGCTCCTCGGCGACGCTGGATTGCTCCACCTTCGTCCGCAGACGCAAGCCGTTGGCAAACTCGTCGAGCGTGGCATCGATATTGATTCCAACGTCGAGATACTGCACCTGGGTGCTATCCGTGCTGGGAGCTCCTTTGGAAGAGCCAGTCACTACCGGCACCTTGCTTCCCTGTTTCAGCAACGCTCGCTGTCCGGCAATCGCGACCATTGCGAAGTGTTGCGCCCCGATGCGTTTGCCGCTGTCCGACTCGATAATCGTGTAGGTCAGGCGATAACTTTTGCTGGGCCGCTCTAACTCCGCCATGACCTTCCGCGCCAGGGCGAGTTGCTCCGGCGTTCCGCCAACGATGATGCCGTTCTGATTCGGAAGCGGAAATACCTTGGTGCTCGCTGGCAGGAGGTTTCGAAGTGTATTGTTGACCTCATTTAGATCCTGACTCTGTCCGAGGAAGTTAAGGTGAAAGACCTCCTGCACATACTCTGGATCGGGCCTGGGAGCACCGCCGGTCTGCTGTGACACGGCAAAAACTGAGGAAAGCAACAGAAGCGCAGCTCCCGCCACTCCGGCCCAACTCCTCGTCCATTGAAACCCTTTATCTCGCTTCGAATTCATTCGCTTTCCTCTCATTTCTTCTCGCTAAAAAACTTTGCCACCTCTGCCTGCTCTTCGGCCTCACGCCCGGCCCGTACCGCCGGATTAAGCATCGCCACCAGCTCAGGATCGTTGTGGTGGTGCGCCACCTTCAGCAGCAGGCGTTCTTGCTCCGTCAAAGGCATCGGTGGAGCAGGTAAACTCCGCACATTCTCGTCGCTTGCCAGGGCCGTCTCACTCCTGACCGCCACGGTTCGCCGCACATGCAACCGAGGCTGAGGCTCAATCGCAGCGACACGCTGCGGAGCTTTCTGCTCGCCTTCAGGCTGCCTCGTCGCCGCTCGCGGCGTCCCTGCCGCCACTCCGGTCCTATGCGCGGAGTCAAGCTTCGTTCGGTACATTCCAATTGCGACTAGTAGTAGCGCACATAGTCCTGCCGCGCCCAGGCCCCAACCTGCCACCGGCATCCGCAACCAACCAGAGCTTGAGACAGCCTCCGCAGCGATACCCTCCTCCAACCCTTTGAGAATCCGGCGCTCCATCCCCTCTGGAGCCTCGGCTTCGCGCAGCCCCCGTAGGATTCTTTCCATTGCATCGTCCGTTGACTTCATCTCGCGCTTCCTCCTTTCTCCAGCCGCTCCCGCAACCGCGTCCTGGCGCGAAACAGCAGGGCACGCACCGCCGATTCGCTCTTGCTCAACACCTTGCCCATTTCCACCGTCGTCAATTCTTCGACCGCCGAGAGCAGCAACACCTGCCGCTCCGCCTTCGGCAATCGTTCCATCTCCTGCAGCACACGCAGCATGGACTGCACCTCAACCAGAGCAGCATCGGCGGACACCTCACGTGCAACCAGGCTCTCGGCAAACAGGGCATCCATCTGATCCGGTCGCGTGCTCCTTCTGCGGTCCAGTGACAGGTTCATCGCGATCCGTACCAGCCAGGGCCTCATCTCCAGCACATCCAGCAGGGTCTTCTGCTGCACGACCCGAAGAAACGTATCCTGCACGACGTCTTCCGCCTCGGCAGCGTTACGCAACACCGAGAACGCCACGCGATACAGCAGACCGGAGTGCTCGCTCACCAGCGACGCTACATCGGGTTCAGCCTTCACCCTGTCTGCGGCAAACCATCGCAAGCTCTGTTCCCCGATCGCTGTCATGCTTTAGTTCCGCTCCGGCCTTCTACCTCAAAGACGTCCCATCCGGCCATCCGCTCGAATTAATTTCACCTTGCATGATCGAGAGTTACCGGCCAAAAAGAAAGGCGGCCACGTTAAGTGTGGCCGCCCAATCCCTGCCTGCGCAGCGATCTACCAGAGCACACACCGCTCCGCCTCTGCCCGCACCATCGCATCGCCCTTCTTGCACGAGAACGCCTTCTCGAACTCAGGCATGTTCGACAGCGGCCCGATCACCCGGTACTTCCCTGCCGGATGCGGATCGACCTGCGCTGCCATCCGCGCGTACTCTGGCCGAGCGAGCGCTCCGCGCCACTGCGCTTCGGCGAGGAAGAACTGCTGCTCCGGCGTAAATCCATCCACCGTCGGCTCCGGCCCTTTGCCCTCGCGAGACTTCTTGTAGGCACGAAAAGCCAGGTTCACGCCCCCAAGATCACCCAGCGCTTCACCCAGCACGAACCGCCCATTCAGATGAACGCCCGGATCGACGAAGTACGTGTCGTACTGCTCCGCCGTGCAGCCCGTCTTCGCTTCAAACTGCTTATAGCTCGCCGGAGACCACCAGTCCGTCAGCGCTCCCTTCGCGTCGTACCGCGCGCCCTGGTCGTCGACGCCGTGGCTGATCTCGTGCCCGATCGTCACCCCGATCGCCCCGTAGTTCACCGCATCGATGCCCTTCAGGTTGAACCCGGGTGGCTGCAGATAGCCCGCCGGAACCACGATCTCATTCATCTGCGGGTTGTAGTACGCGTTCAACGTCGGCGGAGTCATATCCCAGCGCCCGCGATCCAGCGGCTTGCCAATCTGAGCCAGGTCGTCCCGCACCTTGAACGCATCGGTCGCCATCGCATCCTTCAGGAACTCACCCCGGCTCACCGGAACCGAAGCATAGGTCTTCCACTTGTCCGGATACCCGACCTTGATATTGAGCGCGCCCACCTTCTCCAGCGCCTTGGTCTTCGTATCCGCCGTCATCCAGTCGTTGTGCTGGATGCTCAGCTTCAACTGATCGACGATATTGACCGCCATCTCGCGCGCACGCGCCTTGGCCTCCGGAGGAAAGTACGCCTCAACGTACTTCTTACCCAGCGCCTCACCAAGCTGCGTATCCGTCTGGCGCACGCATCGCTGATCCCGCGGCCGCTGTTCCTTCGCACCCGTCACCGTGGTCCCGAAGAACGCGAACGTCTCATCCCCAAACACCACCGGCAGCGCGGCCGATTCCTTCCGCAGCACATGCCACTTCAGATAGCTCTTCCACTCAGCCAGCGGAGTCGCCTCCAGCTCCGCATCGAACACCTTCACCAGCTTCGGCTCATCCACATTCAGCTTGCCCTGCGGAACCCCCAGCGCCCGGTACGCCGACACCCAGTCGAAGCGCGGCGTCATCGCCTGCAACTCCGCAAAGCTCGTCGGATGGTCGGTCTCCTTGGTGTCCCGCATCTGCACCTTGGTCAGCTTCGCTGTAGCCAGCTTCGTCTCCAGCTTCAACACCGCCGCCGCAGCCCGCTGCGACGTAGCCGTGTCATACCCCGCCAGCGTGAACATCTTCTCCACATGCGCGACGTACTTCTCGCGAATCCCCTTGAAGCGAGGCTCGTCCCGCAGATAGTAGTCGCGGTCCGGCAACCCCATGCCGTTCACCTCCAGCTCTGCGATCACATCCGCGGGTGAGTGCGGATCCTGCGAAGCCGAAACCCGCACCGGAACCGCAATGCCGTACCGCTGCAGCTCCACGATCTCCGCCGCAAGACCCTTCCGGTCCTTCACCGCATCGATCTTCACCAGCACCAGCTCCAGAGGCTTCAACCCGAGCCCGTTGATCTGCGCCTCATTCATACACGCACCATAGAAGTCCCCGATCAACTGGTCCGTCGAGCCTTTGGCAGCGGAAGTCTTCGCAGAAGATTCCAGCAGCGTCTTCAGCTTCCCCAGGGTCTCGTCCTGCGCGACATTCCTGCGCGCCCACGTCGTCTGGATCGCCGGCATCGGATGCTCCTTGCGCCATGTCCCATTCGCAAACCCATCGAAGTTCTGGCAGGCGTCCACACTGCGATCGATGTCACCAACCTTCGCCCCTTCCAACTGGCCGTGCGCGATCTCCGCGCCAACACCCAAAAAAACACACAGCACTGCCATTCGCAATACGTTCATGCAAACCCCCGCGGCAAACTATCTTCTGGAAAAATCGATGCCCCAACCTTATCAGCTTGCCCGCATCAGATCGTCCAACCTGAAAGCGAAAGCCTCACCCCTAATGCTGAGCCAGCTATTGAACCGGATGCTGGCCCGGAAGTCCCCACGTCACCAACCGGTCGAAACACAGCAGCGAGAGTGCCCGAGCCTGCTCCAACTCCAGCACTCCAGAGACCGCCTGCCGCACCGCCAACCCCTCCGACAGACTCCCCAGCAGCGCCACGATCTCCTCCGGAGATGCACTCAGCACCAGCCCCATCTGACTCGTAAATTCCCGCAGCAAAGCGGCGCCATCCCTGCGCCGTCGCGCCTGCTGCTCCAGAAAGGCCTCCCGGATCATCGCGCTCCGCAAGGCGTTCGCCTGAAACTCGGCCTGCAACACAATCCACGCGGGATCCTGCATCCGCGCGCCGATCGCCTCCCGCAGCATCTGAAACCGTTCCTGCGCAGACCGCGTGCTCGCCAGGATCGACTGAAACGTAAGTAGCTCCATATCGGATCCCGACTTGAGAACGGCCACGAACAGCTCTTCCAGATTCTGGAAGTTCGCGTACAGAGCGCCGCGCGTAAAACCGGCCTCAGCGGCGATCTTCGCCACCGAGGCACCGCCCATACCGAAGCGCACAAAGTGCTCGCGTCCAACCGCAATTAGCCGCGCCCGAGTCTGCGCCTGGCTCTCTTTCCGGCCGAGAACCGGCACCTCAAGCTTTCGTTTCTTCAAGTTGCGCTCTCTCTGCGTCATTGCTCTTCGCCAGCACTCTCCGTCATATCAACACCACGCGCAATCGTAAAGCCTCGGAGCCCACCCGAAACCGAGGAAGAATGAATCCAACTCTATCTCAGATACATCCTGTATCTGTAATCGTTTTTAAGATGACCTCGGGGCAGGGACCGCAAAGCATGGCTGCAGCAGAATCGTCCGCACAATGGAAACCACGGGTTAACCCTTGGCTCATCGCGGCCACCGTTGCACTTGCAGCCTTCATGGAGGTGCTCGATACCTCCATCGCCAACGTCGCCCTGCCGCACATCGCCGGCGACCTCGGCGCCAGCACCGACCAGGGAACCTGGGTCCTCACCAGCTATCTCGTCTCGAACGCCATCGTCCTGCCCGCCGGAGCCTGGGCCTCCTCCGTCATCGGACGCCGCAACTTCTTCATCACCTGCATCATCATCTTCACCATCTCCAGCTTCCTATGCGGCATCGCTCCGACGCTTCCGATCCTGCTGTTCGCCCGCATCATCCAGGGCATCGGAGGCGGTGGTCTGCAACCCATGGCGCAAGCCATCATGGCCGACTCCTTCGACGAGAAACGCCGCGGTCAGGCCTTCGCGCTCTACGGCCTCGTCGCCGTGCTTGCGCCCTCCGTCGGCCCCACTCTCGGCGGCTGGATCACCGACAACTACTCCTGGCGCTGGATCTTCTACATCAACATCCCCGTCGGAATCCTGGCCTACATCCTGGTCATGCGCTTCGTCGAAGATCCACCCTGGATCAAGGCCGACCGCGGTAATCTTCGCAAGCTCGACTACATCGGCCTCGGCCTGCTCACCATCGCCATGGGCGGCATGCAGATCATGCTCGACAAGGGCGAGGAGAACGACTGGTTCGCCTCCAACTTCATCCGCACCTCGGCCTTCCTCTTCGTCTCGGGAATGATCGGCCTCATCTGGTGGGAGTGGCGTCACAAGGCCCCCATCATGAACATCAAGCTGTTCAAGTACAAAAACTTCGCCATCTGCTGCCTGCTGATGATCCTGGTCGGAGGAGTACTCAACGCCTCCACCGTCCTGCAGCCGCAGTTCATGCAATCGCTGCTCGGCTACACCGCCACCATCGCTGGAGAGGCCCTCACCGGAGGCGGCATCGCCTTGCTGATCGTCATGCCGATGGCCGGAATCGCCACCAGCAAATTCCCCGCGCGCAACCTCGCCGCCATCGGCTTCGCCTTCTTCGCCGCCGCCTTCTATATCAACTCCATCTCCATCAATCTCGGCCTCAGCTTCGGCTACAACGCCTTCCTCCGCATCATCCTCATGATCCCGATTCCCTTCTGCTTCATCGCCATCACCAACGCCGCCTACGTCGGCCTGCCGCGCGAAGCATCGAACCAGGTCTCCGGCATCATCAACTTCGTCCGCAACGTCGGCGGCAGCATCTTCATCGCCGTCACCGGAGCCATCGTCACCAATCGCTCGCTCTACCACCAGGCGCGCCTGCAGGAGTCCATGCAGCCAGGCAGCCAGGCCTACGTGAACACCTTCAACGGCCTCAAGAACTTCTTTGCCAGCGGAGCAGGCGCCCCCCAGGCAGCAGAGCTCGCCCGCGCCAATATCTACCAGCAGCTCAACCAGCAAGCCGCCGCCCAGGCCTACCAGGACATCTTCCGCCTCCTCTGCTGGATGGCCTGCGGCATGGTCTTCTGCGCCTTCCTGCTAAACAAGAACCGCCCCGGCCAAGGCGCTCCAGCAGGCGAAGCCGTCCACTAAAGCGGCGGGGAATCACTCTCACCATTTGGAAGGGCATACCTTCAGGTATGCCAAACACTTTTTGATCTGTTTCCTAAGTCCTAGTGCGCCGAGTTGCAGGCGAATCACGTTATTGCCGAAAACGCGACGTTCCAGGAGCTATGGTCGAACTAATCAACATAGGAGTATTTCCTAGGACTGATGTCGTTTGCTTATGAGATATTGGTGCCGACTCGCTTCGAGGAGGCGTGTATGCGTCAATTGTGGAAACTGCCGTTTTTACTCAGCGCCTTATTATGGCTTGCTGCACATACTGGCGTTCAGACTGATTCATCTCCACACAGAGTTCAGATGGTCACCGTCGAACAAGGTGTTCAGCTTGAAGTGCTCGATTGGGGCGGATCCGGAAGGGCTCTCATTTTCTTGGCTGGTGCTGGAGATACCGCGCATCGTTTCGATGGCTTCGCGCCACAGTTCACCAATCAACATCACGTCTACGGCATCACGAGGAGAGCCTCTGGCGCATCGAGTCGCCCCGCACCGGCAAACGGCAATTATTCGGCGGACCACCTCGGAGATGACGTACTTGCGGTAATGAAGGCACTTCAAATCGACCGTCCTGTGCTGGTTGGACATTCCATCGCGGGCCAAGAACTGAGTTCAGTCGGCAGTCGATTTCCGGAAAAAGTTTCCGGGCTTATCTATCTCGACGCCGCAACTGGCTTCGCTTTCTACGATCCGGCCCGCCCACCAATAGCCATTGAGATGAATGACATTAAGAGGCGTATCGATGAGATCGAAGCCGGTGGGGTAGATGAACAGAAGAAGCTATTGGAGCTGGAAATCGCCGTCGCACGCTTCGAAGAGGTTCTTCATCAGAACAATGCAGAAGTAGTGAATATGCCGCCACTGCAACCTCGTTCTCCGATCAATGCGGCACTCGCTTTTGGCATGCAGAAATATACGAGCATTCCTGTTCCCAGTCTCGCCATTTATGCCTGCCCGCACAACTGGGATCGCCTTCCAGCCGATCAATCGGGCCGTAAGGCAGCCCTGATTGCAGATGACAAAGTCCGCTGCACAGCTTGGGCCGATGCTTTCACCCACGGCGTGCCAAGCGCCCGCATTGTTCTGATCCCGAACGCCGATCACTATGTGTACCTCAGCAACGAAGCTCAGATCCACACCGAGATGAACGCGTTTCTGGCCACGATCCACTAGGACACGATCCACTAGGACACGATCCAACTAAGCGATACCTAACGAACACCTAAGTCAGTACACATGTTCTTAGCGCTCGGCTAAGCATCCCTGCTAATTCGCCGTAGGCTTTTTAATTTGGTCGATGACCATTACATCCACCGACGCCTTCACTGGCTCAAACTTCAAACCTAGTTGCTCCTTGATCGCTGTAAACATCGTTGGCGGCTGATCCGCATCTCCATCTGCGCTAGGCGCATCGCCATAGGAGTAGGTCAGCTTGAAATCGTATCGGCCCGATAACCCCGTCTGGTCAACGAGCGGTCTGTCCATGAACAGTTGCTTAATGAGCAGAAAATCCGCCATCGAACTGCTCCGATAGTTTTCGCTCCTCACCCAATCATGCCCCTGCGTCCACTCCAGGGGCTGGAGTGCAGGATCAGCCGCAGCCGCCAGCTTGGGCTGGTTCTTCACGATCTGCAACGCATACGCCGGCATCTCCCGCTTTTCTCGATGGAAGTGCAACCCGAAGCGCTCCACCAGCAGTTGACGAATCAGCTGCTGCTCCTGCGAGAGCGTTGCGTCCTGAGTCAGGTTCGTTTTGCCGCTCATATCCCAGTGGTCTTCAGAAACCCAACCGGACGCGCCCACAATTTGACGCGAATTCAGCGAGTAAGCAAATGCAATCAATTTGAGAAGTGGCTGATCTTCCAATTCAAAGCGGTTCTTCACAAAGCTAAAGTTGTTGTGCATTACCGCAGAGGGGTGCGGCTTCACCACCGCGACTTCGATGGAAGCATCGCCCATCGACTGCTCTGTGGCAATCGAATGCGCTGCGGCCCCCAACGCGGAGAGAACAAAAACTGCGATGACGGACAGATTCCGCCCAAGGCAATTTGTCAGCATCCTGCACCTCGCGATTCAGTCATTCGATAATAAGAGATGGTACGAGGCAAATGAATAAACGGTTCAAAACATAATGCAAGTAGTCGCGGGAATAACGTGAAGTCGGCTTATCTTGAGTAATCGCCTCCGACTCCGCATCCGGCATCCCTGCCGCGACGCGAGTTTCTCAGCCTGACGCGGGCACCGGCGCACAGGTATTCTCTCGAAGGTCTGGCATCAATAAATGGGGCCCGTGTATGCTGGAGCGCGTGCCGAAGCCAAACGAAAACATCCTCCCTGTGAACGCCTCTGAGACCGCGCCATCGCGTGTCGACCGCCGTCAATTTATCAAAATCAGTTCTCTCGCCGCCGGCGCTCTCGCGTTTGGCGCGCCTGCGATTGTGCGCGGACAGCATCTCAACAGCAAGCTGAACATCGCCTGCATCGGCATCGGCGGAAAAGGCCGCAGTGACACTGATGCCTGCGCCGGGGAGAACATCGTCGCGCTGTGCGATGTGGATTCAGGTTCCGAGGCCTACCAGACGCAGACAAAGAAATATCCAGACGGAAAGTTCTACAAGGACTTCCGCCAGATGCTCGATCAAATGGGCAATCAGATCGATGCGGTGACAGTCTCCACGCCGGATCACATGCACGCCATCGTGGCATCGGCGGCAATGAAGAGGAACAAAGCGGTCTTCTGCCAGAAGCCGCTGACGCAAACGATCTACGAAGCGCGCTATTTACGGAAAATGGCCCACGACCGAAAGCTCGTGACGCAGATGGGCAATCAGGGCAGCGCCTCGGACGGTCTCCGCCGCGCTGTGGAGACGATTCAGGACGGTCTCATCGGACAGGTGCATGAAGTCCACGTCTGGACCAACCGCCCGGTCTGGCCACAGGCAATGGAACGTCCCTCCGGAGAAGACCTCATCCCAGCCACCTTGGATTGGGATACCTGGGTCGGCCCGGCTCCTATGCGGCCCTACGTAGGCAACAGAAACCCAAAAGATAAATTCGGCACGTACACGACGTTCAACTGGCGCGGCTGGCAGGATTTCGGTACCGGCGCACTGGGCGACATGGCCTGCCACACCGTCAATGTGCCCTTTCGTGCTCTGGATCTCGATTACCCGACCGAGATTGAAGCAATGCCCTTCGGTAAAATGAACAAGGAATCCTATCCCGTCGGCTCCAAAATCCGCTTCGCCTTTCCCAAACGCACGGGCCGCATTCCCCTTGAGCATCCGCATCTTTTCCACCACTACAAGAAAATCGAGCACGATCCGGTGACACTCTGGTGGTACGACGGCGGCCAGCCCGACCCCACAGCCCGTGGCGGCCACGACCTGACCAACAAGCCGCCCGTAGAACTCACTGCCGATATCATCGCGCTGCAAGGCAAGCTTCCCGACAGCGGCAGCCTGCTCGTTGGCGAGGGAGGCATGGTCTTTTCACCGGACGATTACGGGACCAATTTCTTCATCAAGCTCAAGGGCGAGAAAGAATTCGTCAACTACCTTAAGCATCCAGCCATGGCGCAATACCCGGAGCGAATCCCGCGCAACCGTCACGTCGGAAACCTCGTGCAGGCGCATGCACTCGAATGGCTCGATGCCATCAAGGCGAATAAACCGGAGATGTGCTACTCGCGCTTCGATATCGGCGCACGCCTCGTCGAGATCATGCTGCTGGGCTGCGTGTCCTTGCGCGTCGGACAGAAGATCGAGTGGGACGGACCGAAGATGGTTGCGAAAAACTGCCCTCAAGCGGCACAGTTCATCAAGCGGCAGGACCGCACCGGCTGGGCACTCTCCTGATCCAGTCCTCTCAGGCACAGCCGAGCATACATTCAACCAGACAATCACGTTCGAAATCAGATGGGACAACGGGTTGCGGAATGCTCATGGTAGCCACCATGAGCTTCCGCCATGCGCGCTTTTAAGTCCGGCGGAGTCGATGAGTTAGTTCGCGATCATTCCTATGGTATGAAGCCAGGCTTCCACAAGTTGCGGCCAACGGGTCGCAGGATACTTCGTTGGACGCAGACCAAAGGCATGGGCGCCTTCAGCATAAGAATGGAATTCGACCGGCACCTTGGCTTTGATCAGAGCAGCCTCGTAGCTGAGAGCATCCCAGACGCTGTCCACATTATCGTTCTCATTCTGGAGGAGAAACGTGGTCGGTGTCCCCGCGCTGATGTTCCGGGCTATATCCGGATTCAGCTCCAAAGTCCCTCGCTTGAACGCTAAATGCCCTGGGTAGAGAGCGACTGCGAAATCAGGGCGACAGCTCTCATCGTCGGCAGCATCAACACGTTCGTAAACGCGCTTATCAAAATGAACGCTCATAGCCGCAACAAGGTGACCTCCCGCGGAGAACCCGAGGACACCTATCTTCCGAGGATCGATTCGCCACTCCGTTGCATGCAGACGAACCAGTCCCATAGCTCTTTGAGCGTCCTCCAGCGACATCGGGGAACCCGGATATGCGCCCCAGTATGGGGCGGAACGAGGATTCGGCACGCGGTACTTCAATAGAACGCATGTGATCCCTTTACTGGTCAGCCAATCACAGACCTCCGTTCCCTCAAGATCGATGGCCAAAACGGAGAACCCGCCACCCGGGAAGACCATCACGGATACACCGGTGTTCTTTCCTTGCGGGTGATAGACCGTCAAGGTGGGGATAGAAACATCCTCAACGGAGAGCCATGGTTTACCAGCCACGAAATCCTTCGTCTCGGTAGTTAGAACCGTGTGCTCGACCTTTTTTGTTGGCCGGGCATCGGGAATGGTGGAAGGCCAGAGTGGCACCTGCACATAGCCGGGGGAGGGTTACCAAGCGGCTTGCTGACCAGCCCCCACTTGGACAAGTACAAACATCGAGAAAACACCTAGAGTAAAAGCTAGGAGCTTTATGAGCTTACGCATCGGGATCCTGTTGCTTCAGGTAGTGTAGATTTCACTTCCAGTGATGACTAGAAGAGCGAACAACTAGACTACGTTGCCTTAGGGTCGCAGGCATTTGCCTCGGGTCGGCGACTCAAGAGTGTCAACATGCGCTGGAGTAACAATAAGTCAGATAGCAATCTTGGCGACAGCCGCATTGGGGTTGGACATCCATTGGGTGTCTAAGACTAGGTTTTACGTGACGGCTGCTATTGCAGCTATCTTGCTATCGGCTTCTGTTGTTGCTGGAATTAAACTCAAGAGAAGCGCAAGAGAACTGCTCCCCTGAAACGGTTTCCACCAACTTCACCTCTCACTGGCGCGTACCCCATTCACCTCAGCGAAGGCATATCGCTCGCTCGCTGCTGCCACCGAACCACCTGTTGCAGCGCCTGCGCCATCGTATGGATCACCACATCCGGGCGTCCGTTCCTCATCCGCTCCATCACCCGCTCTGCCTCTTCATCGCTGTTCCACAGACCCACCGCAATCCTGTTGTGCTCCAGCACCCGGCGAATCCGCTGACACGTCGCCTTCGCCTGCGAGAGCGCAAACGGTGGCAGTGCCGAGATGAAAATCATCGTCGCCGGTTCAGCCGCCAGCCCTGCCAATACCTCCGTCGACAGCGCCCCCGCCGACATCATCACCGTCGGATGCCCGGCCCGCTCCATCAACTGCGCCAGCATCAGCGTCGTCAGATCGTCCGCAAACTCGCTGGTCGAAACGCACACCACCGCCAGCTCCTTCCGCTCCTTCCGACGAGCCGCCCCACTGCGTATCCCGCTATCGTCCGAGACCCCTTTCGTCTCGCGATACTCCGCCAACTCCGTCACCAGCTCCCGCACGCACAGCAGCAGAAAATTCGATCGCACCTCATCCAGCAGTCCCTTGTAGCGATCCTGTTCCGCAAGACTCAGCGTAGGAATCAGCACGCAGTCGTAAAGCTCGACCAGCGATTTCTCCGTCAGGTAACGATGCACAATCGCCCGCGCCTCCTCCTGGTCCATGGCCAGTAAGCGCTCGTAAAAGTGTGCCTCCGCCGAGAGCTCCGCCTCCGAACCCAGCAGCGTATTCAGAAACGACATCTGCGGAATATATCGTCCCAGCACCACCATGCAGACCGTCAGTGGAGTCGACAGCACCAGCCCCGGCCATCCCCACAGCAGCGCCCAGAAGATCGCCGACGCCAGCAGCGCCAGCGAAGAAATTCCCGTCCGCGAGCTGTAAAGCCAGGGCTCCACGATATTCGTCACCGCCACCTCCAGCACCAGGAACAGACCCAGCACCAGCACCGGCGGCCACCACGAAGCGCTCACCGAGATCGACACCACCAGCGGCAGCAGCAGGCCCGTCAAAGTCCCCACATACGGAACGATCCGCAGCAGCCCCGCGATCACGCCCCACAGCGTCGCATTCGGAACCCCGATCAGAAACAGCCCCGACCCGAACAGCAACCCATAGCAGGCGTTCACCGCAAACTGCATCACCAGGTACTCACTGATCCGCGTCGCCGCATCCTGCAGCGCCTGCGTCATCAGGTTGATGTGGCCGATCCCCGCCAGTTGCAGCAGCCGGTGCCGCAGCTCCTCGCGTTTCACCAGCATGTAAATCGTGAACACCCCAACGATCCCAATCGCCCCAACTGGCCGCAGGAAGCGCATCAGAAACTCAAAGTCCGCCTCGATCTGACTCTCTCCCGGATCGACCACCCGCACCGGAAGCGCCTTCGCACTCGGTGTCGGAACTCCCGGAGTGGCTGGGCCACTGTCGGTCGTAAACTCCGACCCGATCCCCTCCACCGCACTCAGCGCCTTCTCCACCGACTGCTCCGCCGGCGAGTGCAGCGCCGCAACCTTCGCATGAAGATTCGCCTGGTACGCAGGCAGTGTCTGCGCCACATTAATCAGTTGTCGAGAGACCACATAGCCCACACCCAGCACACCCACCAGCGTAACCGCACCCACAATCGCCACCGAAGCGACCCGCGGAATCCGCATCCGTTCCAGCCAGCCCACCGCCGGAGCCAGCAGAAACGCCAGCGTCAACGCCAGCGCCAATGGAATCAACAAAGCCTTCGCAAAGAAGAGGGTCAGGATAATGACGGCAAACCAAAGGAAGGGTTTACCCAATGGAAGCTCCACCCCTCGGCCATGCGCCATAAGGCCGTTCGCCATAAGACCTCCAGACCTCGCACGCCCACGATCAGGGGCGAAAAATAGTCATACCCGGCCCAGGGTCCCGCATTACAGGAACTGCACCTCACCACCCTACACATCCATCCCCTGCCATACAATAAGCAAGGCACTCCAGAAGGGCAACGAAAGCATGACCTGGTTCAAACGCGAAGACAACGAGATCGTCAACGACTCCGAGAAGACCGTCCGCACGGAAGGGCTCTGGGTACGCTGCCCCTCCTGCAAGCAGATCGTCTTCAAGGCGGAGATCGAAGCCAACCTCCAGGTCTGCCCCCGCTGCGGATACCACTACCGCATCGACGCCCGCTCCCGCATCGAAAACCTGCTCGAGCCCGGCTATGAACTCGTCGACCTGGAACTCCGCTCGACCGATCCGCTAGAGTTCACCGACCTCAAGCCTTACTCCAAACGCCTGCTCGAAGCCCAGAAGAAGACCGGCCTCAACGACGCCATCATCAACGCCATCGGCCACATCGGCGCACAGCCCGTCGTCCTCTCCGTCATGGAGTACGCCTTCATCGGCGGCAGCATGGGCGCAGTCGTCGGCGAAACCATCGCCCGCGCCGTAGACCGCTCGCTGGCCACCCGCCACCCCCTCATCATCATCGCCGCCTCCGGTGGAGCCCGCATGATGGAAGGCATCGCATCCCTGATGCAGCTCGCCAAAATCTCCGCAGGACTAGCCCGCCTCGACGACGCCCGCATCCCCTACATCTCCATCATGACCGACCCCACCACCGGCGGAGTCACCGCCAGCTTCGCCATGCTGGGAGACCTCAACATCGCCGAACCCGGAGCCCTCATCGGCTTCGCCGGCCCCCGCGTCATCGAGCAAACCATCCGCCAGAAGCTCCCCGAAGGCTTCCAGCGCAGCGAATTCCTGCTCGAACACGGCTTCCTGGACGCCATCGTCCCCCGCAAAGACCTGAAGCCCTACCTCGCCGCAACCCTCGCCTGGATGATCGCCCCGCCAACCAACGCCTAGACGGCTGCACCCACACCCCACAAATAATTGTCATCCTGAGCGCAGCGAAGGACCTGCTTCTGCACTTGCCTTAGCACCGCCCCCGAACCCCTTCAAGAAATCGGATAGGCCGCGACGATCTGAAGAAGGCGCGCTCGAACCTCGTCGTAGGTCGGTGGCGAGCGATAAGCAAACAGCTTTAGTGACTTCCACCCGCACCCTGCGGAGTCGGCGCAGGCTTGGCGGCGGTCTTCACCACCGGCTTCTTCTTCTTCACCGGAGCCGGCGCAGGACAAGCCACCGGAACCGGCGCAGGCACATCCTTTGCCGCCTTCAACGACGCCTGGAGATCCCCCACCTGCTTCTCCGTCGCTGCCGCCGAAATCTGGATCCGCTCCGCCAGGCCTCGGCGTCCACTATCAAGGCTCAGCATTGCGGCATCCAGAGCCCCGCTCTGCTGAGTCGGAGCCGCAATATGCGCCGCCGCCGCAATCCGCAGCAGCACATCGTACAAAGCCTCCACATTGCGATACACCGGCATCACAGCGACCACTGAATTGGGCGCGGCATCCGCACTCGCCAGCAGTCCCGGTAACGTCGCATCCAGATCCTTCTGGATCGAGTTGCGGTTTGCATCGGCCTCGTCGCGCACCGCCTCCGAAGCCTTCCATTTATCCAGACGAATCCCGCCCATCGCACCGCGCACCGCTTCGATCCCAGGCTGCAAAAGCGCCGAAGGAAGCTTCGCCCCCGAGGCTGGCGCTTCAACAGCCGCACCCTGAGAAGGCGCCGTCGCTGGAATCTGCTGCGCCCCGGCCCATCCCGTCACAGCAAACGCTGCAGCCACAGCCAGAGCCAGCACTGAAAAACATCCACGCAAAACTCTCTCACGCATCGGAACAGTCCTCGAATCCTCAGGAGTTCGTTCCATTCCGTCGCAGAAGCAGACCGCACTCAAACGGCCAGGGAACATCCAATCATGCTACGCGTGATCCGCCCACAAGAGAAACCACCATCCCTTGCAAAACGGTTCTTGGGCAGTATCGGCATATACCTTTGGAAGGGCACACCTTCAGGTGTGCCAAATGCTTCGTATTTTGATTTATTTCTTTTGTCGGTTTGCCATAGGCAAACCGACAAAAGAAACAGAGGATAGAGGAGAACGCTTCTTTCGGCACGGCTGAAGCCGTGCCCTTCCAAATATCCTTCCGAATTCAACCACACCGGCGAAGATGTAACGCCTGTATATGTCGATATGGCGTGGCTAAAACTTGAGTGCACAAGCCCAAACCATCACCACTGGATAAACTGATTGAAGTGCAAGAATCCCGCCCATCGCGCACCGCCCTCCGTGTAGCTCTCCGCCGGGCTGCCCACCAACTCTACGACGCCCCGCCCCTCGTCCTCGACGACCCTATCGCCGTTCCCATCCTCGGCAAACAGTACGCGGAAGAACTCCACAAGACCGCGACCAAACTGGAAAAACCGTTCTCCGTCGCCCTCCGTGCCTTCCTCGTAGCCCGCAGCCGCTACGCCGAAGATACCCTCGCCCTCCCCGAAGGTGTCACCCAATACGTCCTCCTCGGGGCCGGCCTGGACACCTTCGCCTACCGCAATCCGCACCCGAACCTCCGCGTCTTCGAGATCGACCATCCCGCCACTCAGCAATGGAAGCGCGAGCTGCTGCAGACCAACTCCATCGCCATCCCCGCGTCCCTCACCTTTACGCCGGTCGACTTCGAAACCCAGTCCCTCTCCGCGCAGCTCCTGAACACCGGCTTCGACCCCGCAGCACCGACCGTCTTCGCCTGGCTTGGAGTCGTCCCCTACCTCACCCTCGCCGCCTTCCGCGCCACTCTCGCCTTCATCGCCCAGAGCCCAGCCGGAAGCACGCTCATCCTGGACTACGCCCAACCCCGCCACGCCCTGCCGTACTTCGAGCAGCTCGCCCGCGACTCTCTCTCCGACCGCGTAGCCCTCGCCGGAGAGCCCTTTCAGCTCTTCTTCACCCCGGACGAGATGGCCATCGAACTCGCCGCCTTCCGCCGGATCGAAGACCTCGGCTCAGCGGAGATCAACGCCCGCTACTTCGCCGACCGCACCGACGAGTTCAAAGCCCGGGGCAGCTCCGGCCGCATCCTCAGCGCCCACCTCTAAAGAACCTCTGAACAAGTCATCGTCTTGAAAGGGCGGGCTGTCTTGAAAGGACAGGACTTTTTTGAAAGGGCGGGACTTCAGGCCCGCCGCAACTCCAGGCACCGCAATCCGGCTTTAGCCGCCGAGGGAATGCCAGCCACTGGTTCAGAGCTTCCCTCTCAGCACCGTCCTATAATCAGGACGCGGCAGCCTTCGGGTTGTCGTTCTCGATGGCCCTCCGCAGTGCTTCGCCAAAAAGTCTGCTGTGGAGGGTCGTTTTCCGTTAAGTCCTTTGCTGTGTACAAGTCCAATATATACGACAACTACAGTCCTAGATCTACCCCGGCGGCGGAAATGCCCGGAAGATAGCTACCCCACGCTGTCGCTGCATGAAACAAAACGGCTGGAGCATCAAGCTCCAGCCGTTCCAGTTCCCTGCTCGTTTGCGACTAAGGTTTGGCAGCGTTGGGATAGATCCCCGGAATCGGGGCGGTCGCCTTCGTCTCGTTCTCCGGATGCGGGAAAGGCTTGCGCGGCATCATCGCCTCACGCTCGCTCGTGTTGTAGAGGAAGATCGCCTCGACGATCGCCGCCTGCTCCAGATCGAGCGGGTGCAGCCGGTCGTACGTGTCCATGTCCGAGTGGTGGGTCCGCGTCTCGTAGTCCATCGGGTCCTGGATGTACTGGAAGCCCGGCAGGCCGACCGCGTCGTACGAAAGATGATCCGTTCCGCCCGTATTCCGGTAGCTGATAGTCGAAACCCCCAGGTCCTTCAGCGGAGCGATCCACTGCTTGAAGATCGGAGCGATCGCCCAGTTCTCCTGCGTGTAGACGCCGCGCACCTTACCCGTACCGTTGTCCAGGTTGTAGTAGGCGTCCAGCGTCTCCCACTCCTTGGTGGTCGTCAGCGCGCCCTTGGGCCGCAGAAACGAGGGAATATTCGGATCGGCATCCTTCGGCTCCGCAAAGGTCCCGAAGTGCGACTTCACGTAGCCCAGTGAGCCGTAGAGCCCCTGCTCCTCGCCGGACCATAGCCCAATCCGGATGGTCCGCTTCGGCTTGATGCCCAGCGCCTTCAGGATACGAACCGCCTCCATCGCCACCACCGAGCCGGCGCCATTGTCCGTCGCGCCCGTGCCCGAGATCCAGCTATCGAGATGTCCACCGACCATCACCACCTGGTCCTTCAGCTTCGGATCGGTGCCAGGAATCTCGGCGACCGTGTTGTAGCCATGCTCATGCTCGCCCGTGAACTTCGTATCGATGTTCACCTCCAGCGAGACCGGAACGTGGTTCTGGAGCAACCTGACCAGCCGGTTGTAGTGCTCGACCATCATCACCGCATTGGGAATGGTCACGGCAGTCGCCTTCGTCTGCGCGCCGCGAATCAGGTTCGCGCCGTTGTCGTCGAAGATGATGCCGGTTCCGCCGCCGCTGCCGCCATCGCGCGAAGGCGTCAGCACCACCGCGACTCCCTCCTCGGTCATCATCTTCAGCGCCGCAGCCCGCAAAGCAGCCAGTTTTGCCCGGTCCGCCAGCGCCTGCTGGATGTTCGGAGCGCCTGCGCGGCCCGCGCCGGTGGGATAGGTCTCCATCTCGGCCAACTCTTCCGCCGTATAACGACGAAACAGCGGCTCAGTCAGGTCCGGCGTAGGACGCAACGCGCCCAGCAGCACGATCTTGCCGCTCAGCTTGCCCTTGTACTTATCCAGGTCCTTCACATCCTGCGCGTCGAGGAACACCACCTCTCCCGACACAGCACCTTTAGTAGCCGGAGACCACGGAGCAGCCTGCGCCCAAAGCGGCTCAGGATCAGGCGAAACCATCCTGACCCAGGTATTGATCTGCTGCCAGCCAAAGCCGAACTCGCCCCAGTCCTCCAGGTGCGCGTTCTCGAGCCCAATCGCCGTCAGAGTATCCCGCGTCCAGGCATTCGCCTTCACCATGTTCGGTGAACCGGTCAGCCGCGGCCCGATGCCATCGCTCAACGCCCCCGCAAACTGCATGACGTGCGAGTGCTTGAAGCCCTCCTCGCGGATCCGCGCATACATGGTCAGGTCAATGTTCTCCGTCGTCGGCTGCACGCCATAGTACGAAGGGACTTCTTTCTTATCAGCGGCAAAGGTCGAAAGGGAAAGGCTCGCTACAGCTGCAAGGCAGCTCCAGCGCACGATCGTGCGTGGGAAGGTCATTCGGGTGGTCCTCCAGAGATTAGTTCAGTTATAGCAAACGAGGGCGAAGTCCCCTCACGCGAAGCGTCCAACACCCCACGAAGTGGCGCCCGCCCGGCGTCAGGGCGCACTTGGCCTTTACCTCGCACCTGCAAGAATCCGCTCCGGAAAATAAAAAGGGCTCAGCCAAAGCTGAGCCCCCCCGAAACAGCCCTACCGCTTGGGTGAATATCCAAACGTAACCGAAAGCATTACACTTCTGCCCGGCAGCAAGGACAGCGTATCCGCACTGTTCGGCGTGAACGCCTGGGTCGCCGTGGCAGGATTCACGCCCGTGATGTTGTGCTGGTCGAACAGGTTGTTCACGGTGAGCCGCACCTTCGTCTGGTCAAACAGGGAGCCGCGGCGAATCGTGAAGTTGAAGTAAGCATTCGTTACGTTGAACGGATCGATCGGCACCGCCTGGTTGAACGAACCCGAGTCGTTCCACATCGGACCGATGCGCTTGTTGAACATTCCAACATCGAAGTACTTCTGCTGATACGTCAGCCCAAGAGCCTCGGTATTCGCAGGGGTATTCGCAACCCAGCGCTGATAGTTATTCAACGCGACACCATTGATCGACTGGCTGACATAACGCGCCGTACCCGCAGTGCCATTCGCATACAGACTCAGACCGTGTGCGAGGTAAAGGTTCGTCTCGCCCTCGAATCCCTTGCTTACCGAGTCGCCCGACTGCACGTAGTACGTCTCACCCGCCGTGTCCGTCGCCGTGTTGTAAGCGTTCTGGAAGTGCGTGTAGTAGGCATCCAGATTCAACGTAATGCGCTTCAACTTCAACACCGTTCCACCCTGGAACGTACGAGCCGACGTCGGCTTCGGAAGCACGCTGATCGTGGGATTCGGATTCGCCGGAGTCGGCGTCTGGTTGTAGTCGAACACGCTGCTGGGAGGAATAATGCTGCCCGTCGAGAACTGCCCGTACACCGACCAGTTCGTCTTCAGCCGGTAGTTCGCATCCGCCGAAGGAAGGTAGGATTTGTAACCACCCGAGTTCGCCACAAACGGCTTGCCGCCCAAAAATCCGACCGTCTTGCCGTTGTCTGCGAACTGCTTCAGCGACTGGTTGTAGTACGCATACTTGAAGCCACCCACCAGAGTCAGCTTCCGCGTCGCGTGATACTCGTACTCGGCGAACGGCTGGTAGGAGTTCGTCCAGAACTGCTCGTGGAAGTTCGGCAGCACATCATCCACCCGTGCGGCGGTTGTCGGATCCGAAGGGATCTGGTAGCGGTTCGTCGTCGCCCACTCATACCAGAGCCCGGTGCGGAACACGCCATACTTCGACACATGGCTGATGGCGCTGGTCTCGCCATATTTGCGATAGCTGTTCAGCTTGTCGATCGCACACGGTCGAATCCCCTTCACCGGCAGGCAGTTCGCTGCGTTGATGCCGCCCGTCGTCTTGATCGTATTCGCATAGTACTGCGCGTTGTAATAGCTGTACGTGTAAGGCTTCACATCCAACAGCCAGCCCTTGCCGAGCTTCGTCTTGAACCCTACGTACTCGAAGTCCGTCGGCACATGGTAGGTGTTGTAAGCGTTGTACGAAGCCTGCGTGGTATCGGTATTCTGCAGCAGGTAGTTGTCACCGAACTGCGCGATCTGCGCCCGCGTGGGCCCTTTCAGGTTCGGCGTATTCGCATCCAGCCACACCACCCCTGCAAAGCCCGTCAACACTGTATCGTCGCTGAACCGATACTGATACTTCAACGCACCTGCATTGCGCGTCTGGTTGTTGAAGGTCTCATATCCGTCCGAAGTGAAGTGATGCACATCCAGAAACAGGTTCGACTTATGCGACCGTCCGCCGAAGTTACCCGAGTCGTAATGCCCGTCATACAGCAGCGTGTTGAAGGAGCCATACGACACGCCACCGCGAATGGATTGATTCGTCGGCATGTCCTTCGAGAGCAGGTTGATCGAGCCACCGAACGGCGTAGGCCCGACCGTTGAAGCAGAGCCAGGGCTGCGATCGAAGTCGACTCCGCCGATCCATTGCGACGGGAAGAACGCCCACGAGTGGTGCGTCGGGCTGTTCGTATCTTCAAACGGAATGCCGTCGAACGTAATGTCATACGAGCCATCCGCGAAGCCGCGGAAATACGTCTTGCTGTCGCCCAGGCCGACACCGTTCGAATTCACGCTGAATGTGCCGGGAGCCATCTGCAGCAGTTCGCTGAAGTCAGAAATCGGTGACGTAAAGTTCTGGATAAAGGCCGTGCTGATCTCCGTCCGCGCAGACCGCGCCTCCAGCAGCCCGTCCATCGGGGCAAGCTGTGCCGCGATCGAGCCGGAGTTCGCTGCCTCCACCGTCACCTGCTGCGACACATCCCCCAACGTCATCGCGACGGTAATGTCCTGCGGCTGTCCGGGCGCGACCTGCACCTCGGTCTTGCGCGCCGTGTCGAAGCCGCTCACCGTCACCTCGACCGTGTATTTCCCAGCATCCAGTCCCGAGACCGTGAAGCGTCCCTGCGTATCGCTCTTCGCCGTCTGCGTCGATCCTGTCGCCTTGTTCTTGACCACTACCGCGGCGTTCGGCAGCACACTGCCGCGCGGATCCTGCACGGTACCGGTCACGCTGCCGCCCTGTTGCGCGAGCAGCGATGTGGAACCAAGAACGAGAAAGAACAGGAACACGCCGACCGAGACAAGACGCGACCAACGGCTAACCGAATGGGTTTTCAAAGGAGCCTCCGAACAATTTCTGCTTATGGAAAGTAGTTCGGCAAACTTAGAAGGTCAGAGTGAATGGGAGGTTACAGCATCGATCTGATACGAATCTCACGAAAACCGGAGCATCGGATCGAACCACCAACCCAAGCTGGAACCATTGAAAACATTGCTCTTTATATGAACCTCCCGAGCTAAGAAGACGAAAAGTACAATTACACCTATACCCTTAATCTTATAAATAAGGCTGATTTTCCCTAAGATGAATTTAAGATTTCCAACCTAGTAAATAGATCGATAAAACTCTTACCCGATGGATTGTTCTTTATGCTCCAGCGCCAGAAGCCCGACCGGCATCGGAAACTTGGTCTGGAAGATCGATCCCTTCAACGGAGAACTCTCCACCGTGATCTCCGCGCGATGCGCCTCGGCGATCCAGCGAGCGATCGATAGCCCCAGCCCGCTGCCTGCTTGCGTCTTCCGTTCCCGCAGATCCGCCTGGTAGAAGCGGTCGAACACCTGCTGCCGCACATCTTCGGACATCCCGATCCCCGAGTCCCGTATCGTAACGACCGCCTCGCTCCCCACCACCGCTACCTCGGCGCGAATCTCGCCGTGCTCCGGGGTATATCGAATCGCGTTGTCGAGCAGAATGCCCAGCAACCGCTGCAGCAATAGCGCGTCGCCCTCGATCCAGACCTTCTCCTTCGGAAGATGCCAGTCCAGCAGGATACCGTTCGCTTCGGCAAGATCCTCCACCCGTCTGCACGACTCGATCACCAGCGCCGCAAGATCGATCGGCCGGAACGACGCCTCGTGCATGAAGTTGTCGCTGCGCACAATCGACAGCAGCGCATCCAGCAGCGATGCAGCCGTTCTGCATTCCGTCACAATCTTCCCCAGGTCGTCGCGGTACTCCATCTCCGAGCGATGCGTGCGATGCAGCGAGAGCTGAGCCGTGGCCAGCATCACCGTAATGGAAGTACGCAGATCGTGCGACGTATCCGCCGAGAAGCGCGTCAGCCGCGAGACCGCGGCCTCAAGCCGCGCCAGCAACTGGTTCCACGCCACCGCAAGCTGTTGCACCTCGTCCTTCGCCGCCGGTATCGGCAGCCGCTCCGACAGATTGCCGATCCCGATTCCTAACGCCGCGCGCGTCATACGATCCACCGGCTTCAGCGCACGACGGCTCAGAAAGTAGCCGCACGCAGTTGAAAGCAGAATCAACCCCGGCATCACCAGCAGCAGCGCCTTGCGATACAGCCGCAGAATCTCAAACTGCTCCTCCGTCGAGCCGCCGAGATACAACCGCACCGACTCACCCTGCAACGAGATCGCGTGGCAAAGCACCAACACCGGCTGATGGTCGAACAGCACCGTCGCCACCCTCGGCTCATCGCAGCTCTTCAAATCCGGAGACGACGTCAGCGGATCGTCCCCTCTCGTCGCTGCTGGATACAAAGCCGCGCGCGGATACAACGCCGTGCCGTCCGCGTGCCGGATCCGAAACAGGTTGCCCTCATGCGTCACCATGGCATAGTTGCGAAGTTGCTCATCCAGCGAAGCCGTAACGCCCTTGGTATGGTTATCTTCCAACAGCCGGATCAGCCGCTCTTCGCGCCCCTGCAGGTGCGCCTTCTTCCCCTGGATCAGCGCATACTGCAACGCCCCAAACGAGATCAACCCAAACAGCACCAGACCGGTGAGAGTCACCAGCAGGTACAGCAGCATCAGCTTCGCGCGGACGGAGAGCGGTCGCATCGCCGGCTCAGGACGCCACAAACATATAGCCGGAGCCATGAATCGTCCGTATCAAAGACTCTTCGGACGACGCACTGTCGTCCAGCTTCGCCCGCAGCCCGTGGATATACACGTCGAGCGTATTCACTTTGACCTTAACGTCCGCCGCATAACCCCAGCCCGCCTCAATCAACTCCTCGCGCGAGGTAATCAAGCCGCTCCGCCGCATCAGCGTCTCCAGCAGCTCAAACTGCTTCCGGGTCAGCGGAATCTCCTGCCCATTGCGAGTCGCCACCCGGCGGCTTCGATCCAGCGTAACCCCGGCGGCGCTCACCGGCCGCTCATCGACAATCGAAGCCCGCCGCGCGATCGCACCGACCCGCGCCAGCAATATCTCCAGGATGAACGGCTTCACCAGGTAGTCATCGGCGCCCAAATCAAACGCCTCCAGAATCTTCGGCACCGTATCGACCGCCGTCAGCACCAGCACCGGCGTCTTGCAATGCTTGCCGCGTACGCGTTCCAGCACCTCGAAGCCATCCATCCCCGGCAGCAGAATATCCAGCAGCGCCGCGTCGTACTTCGTGGCGAGCAGCATCTCCGCACCTTCACGGCCATTGTGCGAGAGCGTCACCTGGTGGCCGTCGCCGATCAGAGCGCGCTCCACAAGGCCCGCAATTCTCTTATCGTCTTCGATTACGAGCACGTTCATAGAGGGGCTTCCACTCAAACGGTAGCCTGTTTAACGCCGGGTGAAGATTAAGATCGGGTTACAGTCGAAGGCCATGGCGTATAGCATTGGATCAGGTGCTGCCATGAGTGAGGATCCAATGGATCGCATTAAAGTTACAGTCGGAGTCTGTGGCGGGATCGCCGCCTACAAAGCCGTCGAAGTCGTTCGCCAGCTTCAGGACGCCGGCCTCGACCCCCACGTCGTCATGACCGACTCCGCCCAGCGCTTCGTCACCCCGCTCACTTTCGCCGCCATCTCCGGCCATAAGGTCATCTCCACGCTCTGGAGCGAGACCGCCGGGTCCGGCCCCACCGACACCCCCCAGCCGGACGGCACACCCCAGCCCATCGAGCACATCGCCGAAGCGCAAAACACCCATGCCCTGATCGTCGTCCCCGCCACCGCCGACACGCTCGCCCGCTTCGCCCACGGCCTCGCCGACGACTTCCTCACCACCATGTACCTCGCGACCACCGCACCCGTCATCGTTGCGCCCGCCATGAACGTCGTCATGTGGAACCACCCGGCGACCCAGGCCAATCTCGCGACCTTGCGCCAGCGCGGCGTCCGCATCGTCGAACCCGGCTCCGGCTACCTCGCCTGCGGCATGACCGGCAGCGGCCGCCTCGCCGAAGTCCCCACCATCGTAGCCGCAGCGTTAGAGGCCATTGCAGCCGCAGCTCCAGCAGCCGCCGACCTCACCGGCGAGACCGTCCTCATCACAGCCGGAGGCACCCGCGAAGCCATCGACCCCGTCCGCTTCCTCGGCAACCGCTCCAGCGGACGCATGGGCTACGCCCTCGCCGCCGCCGCGCAGCAACGCGGAGCCCGCGTCATCCTGATCAGCGCCCCTACAGCCCTCACCCCGCCGCCTAATTGTGAGGTCATCCCCGTCACCTCTGCCGCCGAGATGCGCGCCGCCGTCCTCGCCCAACTGCCCTGCGCCAGCATCCTCATCATGGCCGCCGCCGTCAGCGACTTCACCCCCCGCCATCCCGCGGCCCAGAAGATCAAGCGCACCGGCACTCTGCTCCTTGAGCTCGAACCCACGGAAGACATCCTCCACGAAGCCATCGCCCATCGCCCCCCCGGCACCCTCATCATCGGCTTCGCCGCCGAGACCGACTCCGCCGGCCTGCTGACCCTCGCCCACGCCAAGCTGGAGCGAAAGGGCGCCGACGCGATCGTAGCCAACGACGTCTCCGCTCCCGGTCAAGGCTTCGACTCCGACCGCAACGCCGGAACCTTCATCACCCGCGACCACCAGGTCGAGATCCCCGCGACCACCAAGCTCGCGATGGCGCACCGCATTCTCGATGAGACGATCACCCTCAAGCGGCATCAACCCGTCTCCGCTCACCGATAAAAGGAAACAGACAATGCCACCGGAAGACAAGCAGCCCAAACTCCGCATCGGCCTGTTCGGAATCGGACTCGCCGCCTACTGGCCCCAGTTCCACGGCCTTGAAGCACGCCTCAAGTCCTACGTCCAGACCGTAGCCGACCGCCTCCAGTCGCCCGTCAACACCATCGTCAACTTCGGCCTGGTCGACTCCGCTGAGCGCGCTGTAGAAGTCAGTCACCAGACCCGTCAGGAAGATGTAGATCTGCTGGTGATCTACGTCACCACCTACGCCCTCTCGTCCACCGTTCTGCCCATCGTCCGCCGCGCCAAAGTTCCCGTGCTGGTCCTCAACCTCCAGCCCACGGCTGCCCTGGATTACGCCACCTTCAACGCCCTTCCCGACCGCACTGCCATGACCGGGGAGTGGCTCGCCTTCTGCTCCGCCTGCCCCATCCCCGAGCTCGCCAACGTCTTCATGCGTACCGGCATTCCCTTCCACCAGGTCAACGGAATCCTCGGAGCCTCTACCGCCGAAGACCCCGCATGCTGGAACGAAATTCGGGCCTGGATCGACGCCGCCCACGTCGCTCACACCTTGAGCCACACTCGCCTCGGCCTCATGGGCCACTACTACTCCGGCATGCTCGACATCGCCACCGACCTCACCACCGTCGCCTCCGTCTTCGGCACCCATATCGAAGCCCTCGAGGTCGACGAGCTCACCGCGCTCCGCCTGGCCGTTCCCGATGCGGCGCTTCCAGAGAAGCTCGAAGCCTTCCAGCAAGCCTTCGACATCCAGCCCGACTGCCCCGCCGACGAGCTCGACCGCGCCGCCCGCACCTCCATCGCGCTCGACCAGTTCGTCGCCGCTAACCGTCTCGGAGCCCTGGCCTACTTCTACAAAGGCACGCCCGGCAGCCCCAACGAAGACACCATCGCCTCGATCATCCTCGGCACCTCCATGCTCACCGCCCGCGGCATCCCGACAGCCGGCGAGTACGAGATCAAGAACGTCCTCGCCATGAAGATCCTCGACACCTTCCAGGCCGGCGGCTCTTTCACCGAGTACTACGCCGTAGACTTCAGCGACGACGTCGTCCTAATGGGCCACGACGGTCCCGGCCACACCGCCATTGCAGAGACCAAAACCAAGGTCCGCCCCCTCCAGGTCTTCCATGGCAAGGTCGGCCGCGGCCTCTCCGTGGAGATGAGCGTCAAGCAGGGTCCGGTCACGCTGCTCTCGGTAGTGGAATGTAACAAAAAGGGTTTCAAGTTCCTGGTCGCCCAGGGCGAAGTAGAGCCCGGCCCCATCCTCCAGATCGGCAACACCAACAGCCGCTTCCGCTTCCCCATCGGAGCCCGCAACTTCCTCAACCAATGGAACGCCCAGGCCCCCGCCCACCACTGCGCCATCGGCCTGGGACACCTTGCCCCCAAACTCCAGAAGCTGACACACCTGCTCAACATCGACCTGGTCCAAATCTGCTGATACCAGCAATACCAGAGCCACCGGACAGTTGAACAAAGCACAAAACTACTTCGTCTCCCCGCAATAACGCTCGTCATCCTGAACGAAGTGAAGAACCCCTGTATTTCGCTTTTGCAGTTGCAAACCTTACATCAACCACAAACTAACGTCAGCGAACCCCAATCACCGCAGCCTGCCGTCCAGCCAGATCCAAGTGCAACACGCCGCCCTGCATCGTAGCCCCGTCACCCTTACCCCAAAGCACCTCGCCCACCGCGCAACCCTCAAGCGAAGTATTTGCAACCGGAACCGTTACACTCTCCGCAGCCACTCCATTATTCACCACCACCATCACCCGCGACCCCGCCGAGCAGCCTTCCCCCAGCTTAGCCCCGCGCACATACACCAGCACTCCGCCCTTGGCCTCCAGAACCTGCTCCTCGCCGCTGGATAACTCTGTCCGCGTAGCGCGCATCTTCAGCAGACCCTTCACCCAATCGAACATAGCCGCCTGCTCCGGCGTCCGTCCCGCCGCAGTAAAAGCTCCCGCCCCACCAAAGCCGCCGGGGAAGTCCCTCCGGTTATCCGGATCGTCGCCGCCGCGCATGGCGATCTCGTCGCCCGAGTAGATCTGTGGCATCCCGCGCATCGTAGTCAGCACCACAAACGCCAGCCGCAGCCGCTCCACCGTAGCTCCCGGCTCACCCAGAAAGCGAGTCGTGTCGTGATTCCCCAGGAACGGAACCAGCCGCTCCGGATGCGGGAACAACGAGTCCTGCCGCAGCACCTCGGCAAGCTTCGTCATCGGAGCATCCTTCAGGAATACCTCGCGCAAAGCAAAGTAACTCGGAAAGTCGAACGGCGTATCCAGCCCCGTATCGACGCCGTTCCGAACCACTCCACCCGCAAACGAAGACGTAATCGTCGCATCCGGATTGAAGACCTCACCCACTGTAGTCAGGCGCGGGTAGAGCGAATGTAACGTCCCATGAAACCCCTGCCAGAACGCTCGTCCGACATAAGGAAAGGTATCCAGCCGCAAGCCATCGAGCCCGGCCTCCTCCACCCACCAGACCGCATTCTGCGTCAGGTACTGCGCCACCGCAGGACTCTCCTGGTTCATATCCGGCAGGAGATTCGCGAACCATCCTTCCGTTACATCCCGCTTGTCCCGCCACGCTGCATGAGGGTTCGTCAGAGGAGCGAAATCACCTTGCGCCGTGTGATGCTTTGCCGCCGTCCCATGAAACCAATCGTCCGCAGGCTCGTCTTCAACCCACGGATGCTTCGGCCCAATGTGATTCGGCACCGTATCGAGCACCAGCTTCATGCCGCGCTGATGTACCGCAGCGGACAGCGTCTTCAGGTCCGCAAGGGTCCCGTAGTGCTCATCGACCGCGTACATATCGGTCGCACCATAGCCGTGATAGCTCTGCGCCTCATGGTTCTGATACACCGGCGTAATCCACACCGTCGTCACACCCATCTCCTGCAGATAGTCGAGATGCTGCATGACACCGCGCAGATCGCCACCATGCCATCCACGAATCTTCGTCTTCTCGTCGGAAGCATCGCCTGCCTGCCAATCATTGCTCGCGTCACCATCGGCGAAGCGGTCCGTCATGATCAGGTACATCACGTCCTTCGAAGAGAACCCCGCGAAGCCATCGCTCGCCGCCTTGCGCTCCGCAAACCGGTACTGCATCCGAGCGCTCTGGCCCGCGCGTTCCGCAATAACGTCCACCGTCTCAGCCTTCTCGGGCGATCCGCTCAACCAGACCTGTGCCCAATGCCCATTCGCCGATACTATGGTCCGCTCCACCCGCAGCTTTTTATCGCTGACCTTGAAGGCAGCCCCATCCAGATGTTCGCCCTGCACCAGCAGCATCGCCTTGGGCATCTTCGCCCACCAGTTCGGCGGATCGACCTTCGTCATCACCGGCGACTGCGCCAGCGCTACCGAACCCAGCAAAGAAAATACAAGCAACACAAGCTTCCGAACCATTCCACATCCTCACAAAACAATTGAGCCCTGCCGCAAAGAAAAAGAGCGCCGCGCATCCACGCCACGGCGCCCTCGGATTTACTTCGTCCTTAGAACAGGAACCGAACCGCCATCTGCAACTGGCGCTCCGACGACTGACGCGTCCCGGTGATCTGTCCAAACGTACCGTTCGCCGGGTTCGAATCCGGGTTGGTGAACTGCGGCGTATTCGTGATGTTGAACGACTCCGCGCGCAGCTCCGTCTTCACCCGTTCCGTCAGAGCCAGCGTCTTGAACAGCGAGACATCGCCCGTCGCAAATCCAGGTCCGTAGAACTGGTTGCGACCGGTGTTGCCCTGCTGCCCTGCCGTCGGCTGAACGAACGTGTTGTTGATCCACTGACCCTGGATGCTGTGCGGCTGAACGATGCGGCCGTTGGTGCTCGCACGCAGGCTGTAGTTGCCGCCGTACTGATTGAAGAGCACGCTGTACGGAGTGCCCGTCTCAGCCTGCACCACGGCATTCATCTGCCATCCGCCCAGCACCGTATCCACCACGCGATTGATGTTCGAACCGAACTGACGGCCACGACCGAACGGCAGATCGTAGACCACGCTCGACACAAACACGTTGCGCTGATCGAGGCTCGAATTGCCCTTGTTCAACTTCGTGTCGTAGATGTAAAGCTGGCTGACCGCATTGAAACCGATGTAGCCATCCGTATTATCCAGGTTGTGCGACCAGGTATAGGACGAGGTAAACGTCAGACCCTTCGCGGCGTGATAGTTCAACGAAGCCTGCAGGCTGTTGTAGTGCGACGTGCCGTTGTTTACGTTGTAAACCACCTGCCCCAGGTTCGGGAAGCTGTTCGCCTGGCTCGCGGGAGCGCCCAGTGGCTTGTTGTTGTAGTTGTATCCGGTTGCGAGGTGGTCGCTCTTGTTGCCGACGAACGCCACACTGAAGACTAGGTTCTTGGCCAGCTCCTGCTGGACCTGCAGGTTGTACTGCTGCACCGTCGGAATCTTGTTATCGCGGTTAGTTGCGAAGACGTTCGATCCAGCCGGAGGTACCGCAGCGTTGAAGTTCGGATAACCCGGCAGCGGCAGAGCAGCCGTAGCCAGTGCGTTGTTGTTGTTGTTCAACGGAGCCTGTCCGGTGAAAGCGATACGATAGCCATTCGACGCCGCATAGCTCACACTGCCGCCAAACGGAACCTGCTGACCGAACTGGTTATCGATGCCGCCGCGATCCAGGAAGTAGAACATCCCGTATCCGCCGCGCAGAACCGTCTTGCCCTGGCCAAACACATCGTACGCAAAGCCGATACGCGGAGCGACATTGTTGTAGTCCGTGTTCACGATGCTGCGCGGAACACCGTTCACCCCGGCGAGATCGATCCCACCCGTGTTCGGATTCAGGGCCGACTGGCGGTTATGCTCTTCCGTCGGGTAGGTGATGATGTCGTAGCGGATGCCGAGGTTCAGCGTCAGCTTCTGCGTGACCTTCCAGTCATCCTGTGCGAACGCGCCGATCTCGTAGTTACGGGTTCCGAAGAAGCCGCTCTGCGCGCCGATGCTGTAGTTGTCGACGAAGCCAGCCAGCAGCTCCGACACCTGGTATCCGGTGAAGTCGCCATTGCCGATCTGGAAGAAGCCCTTACCGGAGATGGGACGGAAGAACGCCACATCGCGGCGAATGCCGTTGCCACCGATCTTGAACGTGTGCCGCCCACGCGTGTAGGAGAGAGCATCGTTCAATTGGTAGGTATTCTCCGGCACCGCGTACGTGCCGTAGTCACCGGTATACTCCAACTGGTTGTTGTTGCCGCCGATCAGCGCGCCGCCGCCAAGAGCAGCGGTACGGTTCGCATTCACAATGCCCAGGTTCGCAGAGATCGGCTGATCGCTGAAGACCGGAGCATTCGTAAAGGTGTAACGGTTATAAGCTGCGCGAAACTCGTTGACGATGTTCGGCGTGAAGACGTGCGTCTCACCCAGCGCATAGCCGCGGCCATGGACGTTGTTCGAGCCCGAAGCAAATCCAGCCGGCAGCAGCGGCATACGCGAGGTTCGCGTAAAGGCGCTGTTGTCGTATGCAAAGCGAGCGAAGAACTGGTCATGCGCCGTGATCGAGTAGTCGGTGCGGACGTCGAAGGTGTTGTAGTGGCGGATGTCCTTGCGGATCGTCCGGTAGTTGTTCTCCGTGCCGTTCGCGATACCCGGAACGTTGGGTAGCGGATAGGCGTTCAGGTAGTTCACCGCAGCCGCGTTACGCCGGCCGGAGGGGATAATGTTCCCAGCAAACGGAGCGCAGGTCAGCGGATCGTAGATGAAGCCGTTCCGCGTTCCAGCCGGAGCACCGCTAGCCGCGCCTGCCGCAGGCGTGCAGAACTGCGGAGCCTGCGTCACACCCTGGTTGTACAGCTCGGTAAAATTCCCCTGCCGCATCAGTGCTGTCGGGACTGTGATTAGTTCCGGGTTCAGAGGCTGGCTCTCGCGCAGGCCCTGGTAGTCGCCGAACAGGAACAGCTTGTCCTTGATGATCGGAATGCCAAGCGCGCCACCGAACTGGTTCCGCTTGAACGGAAGCACCGGAGCCACGCCTGCGCCCTGGAAGCGGTAGTTCGGGCTGGCGTCGAACAGGCTGCTGCGAGCGAACTCGAACAGCGATCCGTGGATCTGGTTCGTACCCGACTTGATCGACGTCTGGACGATCGCACCACCGGCCCGGCCAAACTCCGCCGGAGCAACGCTGGTATTCACGCGGAACTCCTGGGTCGCTTCGATGTTCGGGAAGAACTCCAGCGTATTCACCAGCGACTCGTTGTTATCCACGCCGTCCAGGATGAAGTTGTTCGCCTGCGGGCGCAGTCCATTGTTCGACAAAGCACCGCCACCGTTGCTGGAGTTGCGGAACGTCTCCGCATCGCCATTCACGCCGCTGGCACTGTTGCCGTAGTTGCCGCGCGTCACGCCCGGCGTCAGCAGGGCCAGCGAGGTAAAGTTACGCCCGTTCAGCGGAAGCTCCGTTACCTGCCGCCCGGAGATCACCTCACCGGTCGAAGAGGTCGAGAGGTCCACCGCGGGAGCAGCATCCGTCACCTCGACGGTCATGTTCGCAGAACCGGTCGCGAGGTGGAAGATCACATCCTGCACCTGCGAGACCTGCAGGGTGAAGTTCTGGGCCGTCTTCGAAAAGCCGTCCTTCGACGCCTCGACCCGGTAGTTGCCGCGGGTCACCGCCGAGAAGTTGAAGTAGCCGTCCGAACCGGAGGTCAGTGTCTGCTTCGAACCGGTTTCGGTGTTGATCAGGGTGACAGCCGCTCCGGGGATCACGGCTCCGGTCGAATCCGTCACCGATCCGGTAACGCGTCCCGTATCCGTCTGCGCCTGTCCACCCGTCGTCAGCGTCATCGCCAGAACGACGGCGGCGAAGAGTGCCAGCGCTATCTTGTAAAAGTCTGTCTTGGTTATCGCCCGGGTAGTCCTACCCGTGGCTCTCTTTATTACTGACTGCATGGTGAGCCTCCAAATGCGCCCAGGCCGTCCCGATACAAATACCAACCAGACGGACCCTGAGCTGCGACCAGAACAATCTCGCTTTCATTCATCTCTTCGCAATACTTCGCAGTTCCTTTCTCCCTCAATTGTCCTTCTCCTGATAAACATCCATCTTTCATGAAGATAGCTATCACCTATCAACAACTCTCAACGGAATCGGATGAGAGAAACGGCCCGCCTGAAAAATTCGATAGCCTTAGCTCTACGCCACCCAGCTCGTCGAGCCGGAAGAAGTGGCCAGCCAACCCGCCGTATATGAAACACTTACCCGAAGACGAAAAAGCAAGATTCGCCGCATCCCAATCTCGCTGAACCGAATCAAAACAGTTGTAAATGTCGTCAATGCAAGTCAACGCACCATGAGGTCGTACGCATGTCCCCCACCGTCGAGAGCCCGTCGCGGGTTCTTTTCGGTCTCTTTGAGGCTGATCTACAAACCGGAGAACTCTGGAAGGCCGGCAAACGGATCAAGATTCAGAGCCAGCCCTTCAAAGTCCTCACTGCGCTCCTCGAACACCCCGGCGAGATCGTCACCCGCGAAGAGCTTCAACTCCGTGTCTGGGGAAAAGACACCACCGTCGACTTCGACCACTCCCTCGGAACCGCCATCAACAAGATCCGCGAGGCGCTCTCCGACACCGCCGACAATCCCCGCTTCGTCGAGACACTAGCCCGCCGCGGCTATCGGTTCATCGCGCCCGTCAGCCATCCACCCTCTCCGACTCCACCGGTAATCGCATCCGTTCCTCCAACTCAGGTCCACACGCCGGAGCTGACCGAGGTCATCTCCCCGACCGTCGGCATTCCCCCCATCCCATCCGGTCTGTCTGCTCCACCCGACCCCGCGAGCCCTCTATCTGAAGATATTTTAGATAGAAGGTATCTACGCTGGATGCTTCCAGTCATCGCATTGCTCCTCGCCGGGGCTCTGGGATTCTTCCTAGGGACACGCCGTGGAGCCGATCGATCATTGCATATCAACCAGATAACCCACTCCGGCCGCATCTCCCCCGGCGCACCCGCGATGGAAAGCCTTCCCGCCACCGCCACCGACGGCGTCCGCATCTTCGCCTCGGTGATCGAAAACGGCCGCGCCGCCCTCAGCCAGATCTCCGTCGCGACCGGGGAGATCCAGCCCCTGCCCGTCCCCAGCGAGATCGCAGCCCCCTCCCTCGGCGACCTCTCCCCCGATGGCTCCAGGTTGCTGCTGCGGAGCCACTTATCGCCCGAGTCCGAGCAGGCCCTCTGGGTTGTCCCCACCGGCGGCGGCAGCGCCTTCCGCGTCTCGAACATCCTCGCCCACGATGCCACCTGGATGCCCGCATCCATCCCCGGCGAGGCGAAATCGATCCTCTACGCCATCGGCAACGAGCTTCGCATCAGCAGTATAAATAACGGCAATCAGAGACTTTACGCCACGCTTCCCGGCCGCGCCTTCTGGCTCCGCTGGTCGCCCGACGGAAAGCTCCTGCGCTTCACCATCCTCGACCCCATCACCCACACCTCCTCCCTCTGGGACCTCCCGGTCGGCAGCAATAAGCCTGTCCCGATCCTTCCCGGCTGGACCCAGCCCGCCACCGAGTGCTGCGGCACCTGGACCGCCGACGGCAAGTACTTCGTCTTCCAGTCCACCCACGACGGCACCACCGATCTCTGGCGTCTCACCGGCAAGAGCACCGAAAACCCCGAACGCCTCACCAACGGCCCGCTCAGCTATCAGGCTCCCGTCGCCGGGCGCAGCGGCCACCGCATCTTCTTCCTCGGCGTCGACACCCACTCCGAGCTGCAGCGCTACCACGCTGACCGCAAAGAGTTTAGTCCCGAGCGCACCTTCCTCGCCGAAGCCAGCCGCGTCACCTACTCCCGCGATCGCAAGTGGGTCGCCTGGACCGATCCCCAGGGCCACCTCTGGCGCGCCCGCAATGAAGGTTCCGAAGGTTCCGAAAGCCCCACCCCCAATTCGCCCGCCGGGTCCGAAAAGCTGCAGCTTACCTCCGACACCTTCGAAGTCTTCCTCGCCCAGTGGTCGCCCGACGCCACCCACCTCGCCCTTATGGGCCACGAGCCCGGCAAAGCCTGGCAAATCTACCTCATGTCCGCCGACGGCGGCATCCCCGAGCGCCTCCTCCCGGAGAACCACAACCAGGCCGACCCCTCCTGGTCGCCCGACGGCAAACGCCTCGTCTTCGGCCGCGTCCCCGACCTGATGGGCAAGGAGAACGGCGAGCGCAACCTCCAGATCCTCGACCTCGCCACCCATAAACTCGAAACCGTCCCCGGCTCCGAAGGCCTCTTCAGCCCCCGTTGGTCCCCAGACGGTCGATACATCGCCGCCCTCACCCTCGACCAGCGCAGCCTCCGGCTCTTCGACACCACCGCCGGAACCTGGAAGGACATCGCCGACACCAGCGTCGCCGATCCGGTCTGGAGCGCCGACAGCAAGGCTATCTATATACACGCCTTCATGGCCGAGACCCAGCCCATCTACCGCGTCGACATCCTCAACGGACACCTCGACCCGGTCGCCAGCCTGGCCAGCTTCCGCACCGGAGACGCCGCCGACTACTTCTTCAGCGGCATCACCCCGGACAACACTCCCCTCGTCCGCTCCCGCAGCTCCACCGGAAACCTCTACTCCCTCGACCTCGACGGCAACTAACTCAGCCGAAACATGTTGAGCCGACCCGATGCGGTATTGATTACAAACCACTTACCAGTTGAACCAAAAATGAGCCACAAAAGGCCATCCCTGCATTGCGAGGAACTTCCCATCTAGGGTCGTCTAGTCCAATGCGATTGTCCGCCCTGTTCCTCCTGGCCCTCCCTCTGTCTCTACTGGCGCAAACTCCGTCGGCATCCCAGCCCCTGCCGAACGGCCTGCAGGTCACAGCATCCGGCGTCACCGTCCAGATCACCGCTCTCCGCGACGACGTGCTTCGCGTCCGCGCGACCCATACCGCGACCCTGCCGGAAGACGCCTCATGGGCCGTGCTCCCCGCCGCCCGCACCGCCTCGGTTCCGGTCGTCGCAGAGCCGAACGGCTTCCACACCGCCGCCCTCAAGGTCTCGCTGGACTCCACCCTCCGCCTCATCGTCTCCGATCTCGCCGGGCGCGTCCTCCAGCAGGACGCCGAACCCATCACCTGGCACAACACCGGCTTCCGCATCGCCAAGCAGAAAGACCCCGCCGACCACTTCTTCGGTCTGGGTGACAAGCCCGGCCCCCTCGACCGCGCTGGCCAGTCCTTCACCATGTGGAACACCGACTCCTTCGGCTTCCAGGAATCCACCGACCCCATCTATAAGTCCATTCCCTTCTTCATTAACCTCCGTTCCGGCCGAGCCCTCGGCGTGCTGTTCGACAACACCTGGCGCACCTACTTCGACTTCGGCCACCAGGACCCGAACCAGTACACCTTCACCGCGCCGAACGGACCCGCCGACTACTACCTGCTCTACGGACCCACTCCAAAACAGGTGGTCGAAACCTACGCCTGGCTCACCGGCCCGACCCCGCTGCCCCCGCTCTGGTCGCTCGGCTTCCAGCAGTCCCGCTACAGCTATACCCCCGAGACCAAGGTCATCGAGATCGCCGACCGCCTCCGCGCCGACCACATTCCCGCCGACGCCATCTACCTCGATATCGACTACCAGGAGAAGAACCGGCCCTTCACCGTCGACGCCGTCACCTTCCCCCACTTCTCCCAGATGGTGCAGGACCTGGCAAAGAAGAACTTCCACACCATCGTCATCACCGACCTGCACATTGCGAAGCTCCCCAACGCGGGCTACGCACCCTATGACTCGGGCACCGCCGGAGATCACTTCGTAAAGAATCCCGACGGCAGCACCTACGTTGGTCCCGTCTGGCCCGGCCCCTCCGTCTTCCCCGACTTCACCCGCAAGGCCTCCCGCGACTGGTGGGGCACGCTCTATAAAGGCTTCGCAGGACAGGGCGTTGCCGGTTTCTGGAACGATATGAACGAGCCGGCCGTCTTCACCTACCCTACCAAGACCATGCCGGATAACATCCAGCACCGCATCGACGAGCCCGGCTTCCAGCCCCGCACCGCAACGCATCTGGAGATTCACAACATCTTCGGCATGGAGAACTCGCGCGGCACCTACGAGGGCCTGCTTGCACTCCAACCCAACCAGCGGCCCTTCGTCCTGACCCGCGCCAGCTACGCCGGTGGCCAGCGCTACGCCGCCACCTGGACCGGCGACAACAGCTCCACCTGGAACCACCTGCGCATGACCGTCCCCCAGATCGTCAACCTCGGCCTGAGCGGCTTCGCCATGTCCGGAGCCGATGTCGGAGGCTTTGCCGGATCACCCTCCCCTGACCTCCTCACCAAGTGGCTGGAAGTCGCCGCCTTCCAGCCCATCGACCGCGACCACGCCGCCAAAGGCACCCGCGACCACGAACCCTGGGTCGACGGCCCCGCGCATCTCGCCATTCGCCGCCGCTACATCGAAGAGCGCTACCGCCTGATGCCCTACCTCTACACCGTCACCGAAGAGATGTCCCGCACCGGCCTCCCCATCGACCGGCCCCTGTTCCTGGAGTTCCCCAACGCCACCACCGACGGCCACCCTCTGGATCTCGATGCCGGCAGCGAGTTCCTCTTCGGCCCCAGCCTGCTGATCGCTCCCAATCCCTCCCCGGAAGAGGTCGCTCCCTACGAGGTCCATCTTCCTCCCGGCGTCTGGTACGACTACTGGACCGGCGATAAGCTCGACCGCCGCACCCAGACCGGCGTCCGCGACCTAGAGATTCGCGATGCAGTAGTGCCCAACAAGCCCATCCTCGTAACCCCCACCCTCGCCGACCTGCCCGTCTACGTCCGCGAAGGCACCATCCTGCCCATCGCTCCACTCACCCAGAGCACCAGCGAGAAACCCGCTGGCCCGCTGACTCTACGGGTCTACTCCGGACAGAACTGCGCTGGCGATATCTATCAGGACGACGGCATCTCCTTCGCCTTCCGCTCCGCATCCTTCTACCGCGTCCACCTCACCTGCTCGGAGAATCCGGACGGCACCCTCGCCCTCCATATCGGCGCTCCCGAAGGCACCTTCAAACCGTGGTGGAACCAGCTTCGCATCGAGGCCTACGGCTGGACTCCGAAGTCGAAACAGGCCACCACCAACCAGGGCACGCGGCCGCTCCAGCAATCCGGCAAGGCGTGGGCTCTGACGATTCCTGCCACCTCCGCCGCTACCGACCTTACCCTCCGCTAGGCAGTATCGACATAAAGCCCTTTGGAAGGGCACGCCTTCAAGTGTGCTAACCGTCACATTTTTTTGATGTGTTTCTTATGTCGGTTTGCCATAGGCAAACCGACATAAGAAACACAGGATAGAGGGGGACGCTTCTTTCGGCACGGCTGAAGCCGTGCCATTCCAAATATCCGTCCGAATTCAATCAACCTGGCGAAGATGCAATATCGATACAGCCTCAACCTCCCGCAATCAAATCCCAGCGATACATACGCCCAAATCTACCTCTAATACGCCTTAAGTACTGGCCCGTAGCACCTTCGGGTGATTCTTTCCCACTCTGATACTGCTACGTTTTCTTACGAGTCAAGCTACGGATCAACTTGCCCGCAACACCTGAACGATGGGGGTTGCAGGCCCCGCAGGCGAGACCACCAGCGCCGGTGCAGAATGGTCCGTGTCATTTGGAAAAGACCCTCCCAGCCGACGGCTGAGTATTCGTAAGAGGCGTCAATCCATGCAGCACAGCACGTCGCAACTTCCTTTTCGCACCCTCCCTGGTCTCTCTCTACTGCGCTCCTTCGGTGCTTTTTGCGCCGCAGCAATGCTGGCTCTCGGAGCCATGACCAGCGCCAGCGCCCAGGGCACCGTGCATTTTCCGGCCCTCGCGGCAGGTGTCACGACCTCCGCCTCGCAGCAGGTCACCGTCACCGCAACGACTGGCGGCACGATCTCCGGCATCAAGGTTCTTACCCAGGGCGCTCCCAACGCCGATTTTCGTGACATCGGCGGCGGCACCTGTGCCCTAGCCATAGGACAGACTTACTTCGCCGGCCAGAGCTGCACGGTCAACGTCGTGATGCAGCCTACCTATCCCGGCACCCACACTGGAGCAGTCATCCTTCAGGGAGCAGCCGGATCGCTCGGCACCCAGTTCGTCGACGGTCTCAGCCACGGTCCCCTCGCTCTGATCGTCCCCGGAGTCATCACCACCGTCGCCGGGACCGGCGCCTGGATCTATCGCCAGGATGGCGTACCCGCCTACGACGCCCCCATCTTCCTGCCCATGGGCGTCGCTGTCGATGCCGCCGGCAACCTGTTCCTCTCGGACTCCAACAACAACCGCGTTCGCCGCGTCGATGGAGCCAGCGGCCTCATCAGCACCGTAGCCGGAACCGGCGACCCCGGTTTCGCCGGAGACGGCAGCCTCGCCACCAGCGCCAAGGTCAGCGCTCCCTCCGCCCTCGCGCTCGACGGAGCCGGTAACCTCTACTTCGCGGATACCGGAAACAACGTCATCCGTCGCATCGACGGCATCACCGGCATCATCACCACCGTCGCCGGAACCGGCACGCAGCAGGGCTACACCGGCGACAACGGCCCCGCCATCGCAGCCAAGCTCAACCAGCCCTACGGCCTCACCTTCGACGCCAACCAGAACCTCTACATCGCCGACACGGGAAACAACGTTCTCCGCAAGGTCGTTCTCGCCTCCGGCACCATTACCACCGTCGCCGGAACCGGCGTCCCGGCGTATCTCGGAGACGGCGGCCCGGCCGTCGCAGCGCAGCTCAATACCCCCTGGGGCCTCAGCTTCACCCCGGACGGCAGCATCTACATCGCCGACCTGAACAATAACGTCATCCGTAGAATTTCCTCCTCCAACATCATCACCACCGTGGTCGGCACCGGCACGCGCGGCTTCAGCGGAGATAAGGGTGCAGCATCAACCGCTCTGCTCAACAGTCCTGCCGCCGTCACCGTCGACGTCGCCGGCAACATCTACGTCGCAGACTCCGGCAACAACCGTGTCCGCAAGGTCAACATCTCCAGCGGTATTATCACCACCATCGCCGGCACCGTCGGCGACTCCAACGCGGGCGATGGCGGCGTCTCCACCGGAGCCAGCCTCTACGGTCCTTACGCCCTGCTGCTCGACGGCCCGGGAAATCTCTACATCAGCGATATGTTCCACAATCGCGTGAAACGCATCAGCAGCAACGCGGTAAGCCTCTTCTACCCGGACATGCGCGTCAATCGCATCTCCACGACGATCTATCCGGAGGCCCTCGAAAACGACGGCAACGCCGATCTCAGCCTGACCACCCTCAGCCTCGACAGCAACTCCGCCCTCGACGCCGCGACCACCACCTGCTTCTCGGGCGCGGTCGTCACGTCTGCCAACACCTGCACCCTGGGCGTCGAGTTCGCTCCCACCACGGTCGGCAGCCCTATCAGCGGTTCCATCACCCTGCGGACCGATGCTGCAAACTCCCCCGGCGTAATCAAGCTCTCCGGCACCGTTCTCAGCGTCGACCCCACCAGTGTGACCCTTACCTCGAGCCTTAACCCCGCGGGTTTTGGCACACCGATCACGCTTACTGCCCTGGTCTCCACCACCGGCACCAGCGTTACCGGCACCATGAAGTTCCTCGACGGCACGGCCCTGATCGGCACCGCGACTCTTGATGCTACCGGGTCCGCCTCGACGACGCTGTCCACCCTGGCCCTCGGCTCTCACACCATCACCGCTGTCTACTCCGGCGACGCAACCAACGCCGCGAGCACTTCGACGGCACTGGTCCAGGTGGTTAGGCAGCCCACCACCCTCGCGCTCGTGTCCAGCACGAATCCTTCGACGGTCTCGGCCCCGGTCACCTTCACCGCAACCCTCTCCGGTGGAATTATATCTCCGGTCGGGAACGTCACTTTCTCCGATGGAACGACGATGTTGCAAAGGATTTCACTGACCACTGCAGGGACCGCAAGCATGACTCTCGCCACGCTGACTCCCGGCGCGCATACGATCACGGCTCTCTACTCTGGCGACACCAACAACATGACCAGCCAAACGGTGCTCACGCAGACCGTCGCGCAGGCGTCGACCCTCACCACCGTCCCGACCAGTAGTAATCCCTCGGTCACGGTCGGAACCACGATCACCTTCTCCTCCACCGTCACCAGCATCGGCGGGCCTCTCCCCACCGGCTCCGTCACGTTCAAAGATGGTGCAACCATCCTCGGAGCCGGAAACCTCGACCCCGCCGGGAATGCTACCTTCTCCACCTCCACTCTCGCTCCCGGATCGCATCCCATCACCGCCACCTACGCGGGCGATACCAACAGCGTCGCCAGCACCTCCACCGCACTGAACCAGACCGTCGTTCAGGTCGGTACTTCGACCGTCCTCGTCCCCAACCCGAATCCTGCCAACGCCGGTGCCACCCTCACTCTTACCGCGACGGTCTCGGCTGCGGGAGGTTCGACGGCCGGAGGCATCCTGAGCGGACGCATCACCTTTCAGGACGGAGCCACTCCCATCGGCAGCGCCGATATTGCTCCCAACGGAGTCGCTACCCTCAGCATCAAGACCCTGACCGTCGGGGCGCACATGCTCACGGCCGTCTACTCCGGCAATACCAACTACGCCACCAGCACCTCGACCGGGTTCACCGAAACCGTACAACAGTCGACCACCACCACCACGCTGGCCTCCAGCTCAAACCCCGCCATCGCCGGTAAATCCGTCACCCTCACCGCCACCGTGGTCTCCGTCGGCGGCATCCCAACCGGAACCGTCACCTTCCGTGACGGAACCATCCCCCTCGGCCAGCCAGTCCAGCTCAACGCACAAGGCGTCGCCACCCTCTCGACGACATCGCTCAACGTCGCCAACCACACCATCGTCGCCACCTACAACGCCGACGCCAACAACTCCACCAGCGACTCCGCCCCATTCGCCCAGAACATCCAGATCGCCACAACCTCCCTCCAACTCGCTGGATCGTCGAACCCAGCAGTCGTCGGAGTCGCCGTAACTTTCACCGCCACTCTGAGCGGCAATGGCGGCCAGCCCACCGGCTCCATCGTCTTCTCTGACGGAGCCACGGTTCTCGGATCACGTCCCATCAACGGCGCCGCACCGGTCTCGTTCACCCTCTCCATCCTCGCCGTCGGAAGCCACCCCGTCACCGCCTCCTACGCAGGCGACGCAGGCAACTCGGGTAGCAACTCCACCACCATCAACCAGGAAATCCAGCAGGCCGCCACTACCATCAGCCTGCTTCCCAGCCAAAGCCCCACCCAGCTCGGCCAGGCCGTCACCTTTACCTCTGCCGTCTCTAATCCGAGCACCACCATCGTGGCAACCGGATCCGTCACCTTCCAGGAGGGCAGCACCGTCCTCGGAACCGCTGCGCTGAATGGCGCTGGCTCCACCACCTTCACCACCTCCACCCTGAGCCTGGGCAAACACACCATCACCGCCACCTACTCGGGCGATGCGAACCATGTCGCAAGCACCTCGACAGCGATCGTCCAGCAGGTGCTGCAGGCAACGGCTATCACCCTTACCTCCAACGGCACCCCTTCCATCGCCGGTAAGAACGTGATCTTCACCGCCAACCTTCCCGGCATCCCGGGCACAGTGCCCACCGGCTCCGTCACCTTCAAGGATGGCACTACGGTCCTCGGCGTCGGCACTCTCGATGGCAGTGGCTCGGCCTTCTTCAGCACCACCGCATTGCCCCTCGGACTCCACTCCATTACCGCGCTCTACTCCGGCGACAATAACTTCCAGACCGTCACCTCGGGCGTTTTCAACCAGGCCGTCCAGATCGCCCAGACCAACATCGTTCTTACCTCCAGTGCCAACCCTGCCGTCTACGGTGCGCCGCTGAGCTTTAGCGCATCCATCACCGGAACCGGCGGGCCTATCACCGGAACCGTCACCTTCCAGGACGGCACCGCCGTCATCGGCAGCGCGACGCTCAACGCAGGCGTAGCGGTCTTCACGATCTCTACCCTTAGCCCCGCTGGCCACCCCATCAGCGCTCTCTACTCCGGAGACAGCAACAACTCGCCGAACATCTCAGCAGTCCTTCAGCAGCAGGTGCGCCAGGTCACGAAGACCGTTCTGGCCTCCAGTGCTAACCCGGCCCTGACCCTCGACCCCATTACCCTCACCGCATCCATCACCAACGCAGGAGCGGCCGCTGCCACCGGCTCCGTTACCTTCACCGAAGGCGCTTCGGTGCTCGGCACCGTCGCCCTCGACACCAACGGCAACGCCGCTCTGACCATCCCGTCCCTGGCGGCTGGACAGCACCTCATCGTCGCAACCTACGCCGGTGACGTCGCCAACATCCCCAGCGCCTCGACCGCCTTCGCCCAGGTCGTCAACCTCCGCCCCACCACCACGGTCCTGACCGCAACCTCAACCTCCGTCGCGGACACCCAGCAGGTCACCCTGATCTCAGTGGTTCGCTTCAACGGTCCCACGCCTCCCACAGGAACGATCACGTTCCTGAACGGCACCAAAGTCCTGGGTGCCAGCCCCGTCGATAAGACCGGCGTCGCTGCCCTGACCATCATCATCAACACCCTGACTGCGAACCTCACCGCAAGCTATAGCGGCGACATAAACTACACGCCTTCCGCCTCCGCCGTCACTCCGATCACCAGCGGTCCTCCAACGCAGTTCACCCTGGATATCAGCAACTCCGCCGTCCAGCTCAAGAGCAAGGAGCACGTGACCGTCAACGTAGTCCTCAGCTCCATCAAGGGCTTCTCTGACACCCTGGTGTTGGGATGCCTCGGCCTACCCTACGCCGCGACCTGCACCTTCTCCAGCGATCAGCTCAAGCTCGCCGGCGACACGGCCCAGACCATCAAACTCGTCATCGACACCGGCTCGCCCCTCACCTCGGGAAGCGTCGGTGCCGGTACCGCAAGCGTCCAGACCAAGTCTTCCTCCACGGTTGCTCTTAGCTTCCTGCCCATCGGCGCGATCCTGGGAATCTTCCTCTATCGCGGACGGCGACGGGTCTCCATCGGCGGTCTGCTCCTCGTCCTCTGCCTGCTCGGATCGCTCGGCATCACCGGTTGCGGCAGCATCGATATCAACGGCACCCCCGCCGGAACCTACACCTTCAAGATCACGGCAGCAGGGGTTGGATCCGGGGCCACACAGTACAAGGACATTACGCTCACGGTGGTCCAGTAATGTTCAACTCCTGCCAGCAGCTCAGCCGCACCCAGCAACCCGCCTGCCCGGCGACCGTACATCAAGCGGTCGCTCACCGCCAACCCACGGCACGCGGCCCCCGCAAACAGGGTCTGTTCGCCCTCGCCGCACTGGCAGCCGCGTTCTTCTTCGACGCTCCCGCTCAACAGGCCAAGGCCCAGGCCGTACCCACCGCCACCGGCCCCGGCCCATACATCTCCATCGGAGGCACGGTCGCCGCATTTGAATCCAGCTACGGCCAACGCGTCGTAGGCGGAGCCAGCATCTACCTCGACCTGCACCCCCACAAGACCTACGGGGTCGAGATCGAAGCCAAGACCTTCCGCATGCACCAGGAGGCGGACGTCCGCCAGTCCACCCTGCTCGCCGGACCTCGCATCTCCTTCGGCAGCGGCCGCCTCACGCCTTTCGCGAAAGTCCTGGTCGGCATGGGGCGGTTTGAGTATCCCTATCACTACGCCACCGGAAACTACTTTGTAATCGCTCCCGGCGCAGGCGTAGACTTCGCCCTCAACCGCCGCCTCAAGGTGCGTCTCCTCCAAGTCGAATACCAGACCTGGCCCCAGTTCACCTTCGGCAGCTACAACGCCTACGGAGTAAGCACCGGCTTGAGCCTGCGTATCTTCTAAGCAATACCAACCAATACCGGCGTGATTAAGTTCGGCGGATATTGGAAGGGCACACCTTCAGGTGTGCCGAAAGAAGCCTCCCCTCCACCCTTTGTTTCTTTTATCGGTTTGCCATGGGCAAACCGATAAAAGAAACAAATCAAAACCCTAATAAACAACAACCTTCCCAGTACTCCGAGGCGAAGTACAGTCGTTATAGAAATACTCCCCCGACGTCTTGAACGTATAAACAAACGTCTGCCCCGGCTCTAACTTGCCCGAAGAAAAAAGCCCCTCATAAAACTGCACCGCACAATGCGCCTTCGCATTTCCGGCTGGATTTAAAAACGTCACCGTAGTCCCCACCGGAACCCGCAGGTGCTGCGGAGCCATCGAATTAATGGTCGCGGACTCAGTCGCAACCACCGCACCGTTCCTCCAGGAACGCGCAAGGCTCACCGTGTTCTTCACCACGCTGCCCTCGACCGCTGCCGCATAGATCGGCTGCCGCACCGGCAAAGCAGGAGGAGCAACAGCCTGCGCCACTGTCCCACCCAGCTTGAACGCCCACAGGGAATCTCCACGCTGCGAGTTATACGGCAGCGCATTTCCACCCGCGAACACCGCTACGTACTGCTCGCCATCCACGGTGTACGTAATCGGAGCGGTGTGAACTCCCGCGCCCGTCTGGAAGCGCCACAACTCCCGCCCATCCTTGATATCCAAAGCCAGAAAGAGCCCGTCGGGCAGCCCGATAAACATCACGTCACCCGCCGTCGTCAGGATGCCGTGCCCGTTCGAGAGGCCCCACTGCATCTCCCGCTGCCACGCGATACGGTGCGTCGCCGGATTGAACGCCAGCACCTTGCCACTGCGCCGCGTCCCCAGCGGACGAAACCCAACGCCACCATCGGTGATGGAGTGTGCCGTATCGACCACGCTCACGCCGGTATAGATCAGCTTCGTGCGCGGATCGAACGACAGCGCGTTCCAGTCGTTGCCTCCACCGATCCCCGGTGAAGTGACGATGGGCTCATCGGTATGTGGAGTAAAGATGCATCCCGTCTTGAAGCCCGGCGGAGCCTGCGTCGGGCCACTCTTCGCCGGACACAGCGGCAGCAACGAATCTCCCACCGGAAACGGCTGCGTCGGCCAGGTCTTCTGCATCGGCTCCTGCGGGACAGGCTTCTCCACAATAGGAGTCAGCGGGGTGCCGTCCGCGCGGTCGAGGATGTACCACATGCCGGTCTTGCTCCCGTACACCACACCCTTTCGCATCCTGCCCGCGACCTTCACATCGAACAGCAGCGGAGCCATCACGCCATCCATGTCCCAGATATCGTGGTGTACCGACTGGAAGTACCACACTCGCTTGCCCGTCTTCGCATTCAGCGCCACCAGCGAGTCGGCAAACAGGTTCTGCCCCTCCCGCTTCGAACCATCCACCGGAGCACCGGCCCGCGCATTTCCAAACGCCCAGTACACCAGCCCCAACTCGGGATCGATGGCAGGATGCATCCACGGCGAAGCGCCGCCCGTCTTCCACGAATCTTCCGCCCAGGTCTCGTTCCCCGCCTCACCCGGAGCGGGGATTCCATACACCTTCCACACGACTGCGCCAGTCTTCGCATCCAGAGCGAACGCCGCGCCACGCGTCCCATCCGCGCTACCCAGGTAGATCAAGCCATCGAAGTACACCACCGCCGTCTTGAACGATCCGACAGTCGTCTCCTCCGCAAGCTGCTTTCCCCAGACCACCGCGCCCGTCTTCTGGTCCAGCGCCACGACGCGCCGGTCGGCCAGCGTAGCAAACACCTTACCCTCTCCGACAGCAACACCGCGATGCACCTGCGACCCATAGCCCGGCGCATACTTCCACTGCACCGCACCGGTCTTTCCATTCACCGCAAAGACGTTCCCCTGCGTCGTCTCGACAAACAACACCCCGCTCACTGCGACGACAGAGGCCTGCTGAAACTCTTCCGCGCCCCCACCGTTAGCACCACCCTCCAAGGTGTCATGCCAGGCCGCACCCAACTGCGTAATATTCGCCTTCGTGATCTTGCTCAAAGCAGAGTAACTCTGGTTGCCCAGGTTGCCGCCGACCTTGGAGAAGTCGGCCTCCGTCGGCCCACAACAAGTCTGCGCGAAAGCAGTCGCACCCGCCAGCAACACCGGCACAAGCAGCACGCGAAGCACCGAACCCCCAGCGACACACTTCACCGTCTTCGTCATCCTGCCCCCACACCCAGCATCACTCGCCCGCAACATCCATCAACGTGCGCAGGAGTCGATAAGAAGAATCCTGCATCGTTGAAACGCTCGTCAAGCCAATACAACTGACAACTGATCACCGCGCGTACACTGGTACCAGCACAGTTGGAGTCGGCAAACATGGAACTGCAATGACTTTGCGCTCGCTTTGGATCCCGTTTCTTCTCTCGGCCTGTTTGTGGAATAGCCCCGCCTCTGCGGCCGGACCGCACAACTATCGCGACCTCACCGGCACCGTTACAGATCCTCAACACGAGCCGCTGCGCGGAGCAGTCGTTCAGGTCCACGACGACAACACTCTGGCCACCCTCTCGTACATCACCGATCGAGATGGGCACTACAGCTTCCTGCGATTGAACGGCGATGCCAACTATCACGTCTGGGCGACCTTCCGGTCCCACGAGTCGGCCAAGCACGACATCACTCCGTTCGATACCAGCAAGTCCAAGGTCATCGACCTCGTCGTGCCGCTTCACTAAGCGCGAACCAGTCGACTCTACTTCGACCCACCGTTGGCAGCGATAAACGCCAGCATCTCCCGCGTGAATCGCTCCGGCCGCTCCCAGTGCAGCGCATGGCCGGTCTCCGGATAGACCGAGAACTTCGCGTGCGGCAGCGTCTTCACCAGCAGGTCCTCATCGGCGCGTTTGAAGATCGAGTCCTGCTCGCCCCACAACACCAGCACCGGCACCTGGATCTTCTTCAGCTCCTCGACCGGCTCGCGATGCCCTCCGCCTAATCCGTGCCACGTATCAGCCGAAACCCGCTGCGCCTCGCCGACCATCGTCTCAAAGAACGCCGCCGGCACCGGATGATAGATCGTGCTCGCCTGGAAGTCCCGCGCGAACGTATACGGCACCGGATCTTTCAAACCCGAGAACACATTCATCAACGCCGAAGCACCATCGCTGCTTTTCACCAACCCCGGTCCCGACCCAATCAACACCACCCGGTCAATCCGCGGACTGCCCGATGCTCCATCCAGCTCCGCGACCTTCTGCGACACAAAACTCCCCAGCGAATGGCCAACCAGCGTCGCGTGCGAGATCTTCATCTGCTCCATAAAATCCAACACATCCCCGGCAAAATCCGCCGAGCTATAGCCGGTCGCAGGATGATCCGAAAGCCCATGCCCCCGCAGCGTAATCGCATAGACCCGGAACCGTCGCGGCAACAGCGGAAACACGCGATCATACGAGTGCCAAGAATCCCCCGCCCCATGCAGCATCACAATCACCGGCCCCTTCGCATCCCCCTGGACCACGTAGTTCAGCGTCAGCCCGGCCTTCGTCTTCAAGACCAGCGAAGTCAATTGAGTATCGTCATCCGCCCGCACCACAGCAGACCGCGCCTGTGCACTGGCCGAAACAATCGCAAACCCCAACGCCGTGATCGCAGCCAAACGACCTACCCATAGACCAAAAGCCGAACGAATCGCAATCATTGCTAACCACCTCTCAAAAATCGACTTTTTTACGCGAAGCGTCCAATACACCACGAAGGTCCTGCCGAAGGCCCCGTGGTGCCCGCCCGGCGTCAGGGCGCCTTGCTGTTGCTTTCTTTTACCTGTAGGAAAACGATACCGCAAATACGCCGCTTAAACGAAAGCAGGCCCGTACGCCTAAGCGAAGAGGGACCTGCCGTGTTATTTCCCAATACAGAACTTGCTGAAGATCAAATGCAGCACATCATCGCTCGTAGTAGCGCCTGTCAAAGAGTCCAACGAAGCCAGGCCCTCGTACAAATCCAGCAACACCATCTCATGCGGAACCCCGTGACCCACCGCACCGGACGCACGCTCCAGCGCTGCAATCGCCCCGGCCACCGCTTGTTGCTGCCGCACATTCGTCACCATCGCTGACGAAGAGGCCGCACCCCCGCCGCTCACCATTCCCACCAGCACCCGCCGCAACGCAGCAATCCCCTCGCCCGTCAGAGCCGAGACCCGCACGCCGTCCGCGCCGTTTGTGGACCCAACCAGATCCCACTTATTCCAGACCACGACATGCGCCCGCCCTTCCAGACCTGCCAGCACCAGCTCGTCTTCAGGATGTATTCCCACAACGGCATCGATGACGACGACAACAACATCGGCGTCCGCCATCGCCTCGCGCGACTTCGCAATCCCCAACCGCTCCGCTTCATCAGCCGACTCCCGTAGCCCCGCCGTATCGATCATCTCCACCGGAATACCCTCGATCGAAACCCGCTCCGTCACCAGATCCCGCGTCGTCCCTGGCGTCGCCGTTACGATTGCTCGTTCGCGCTCCACCAGCCGGTTGAAGAGCGACGACTTCCCCGCATTGGGCCGCCCCACAATCGCCAGCGAGAAACCCTCGCGCACCACGCGTCCATACTCAAAGCTCCGCGCCAGCTCCTGCAACGGAACAACCACCGCATCGACAGCCGCGAGGACAGCGTCCGCAGGCATCACATCGATATCATCCTCAGCAAAATCAATCCCCGCTTCGAGACCGGCGATCAGCCCCACCAACTGCTCCTTCACCGGTGCCACCACCCGAGCCAGCGCTCCACCCAACTGCCGCGCCGCCACCCGCGCCTGCTCCATCGTCTGAGACTGGATCAGATCGTCGACCGCCTCCGCTTGCGTCAGGTCGATCCGCCCCCGCAGAAACGCCCGCTGCGTAAACTCACCCGCCTCCGCCAGCCGCGCGCCCCCCGTGCAGCACGCCCGCACCACGTAGTCCAGCAGAGCCGGCGAGCCATGCACCGCCACCTCCACCACGTCCTCTCCCGTATAAGAGTGAGGCCCGGCAAAGTAAGTCACCACCGTCTCATCCAGAATTTCATATGTAACCGTATCGATTACGAATCCAAAGCGAGCCCGTCCCGCAGTCAGCGGCCGCTTCAACCGCAGCATCGGCCCCACCACCGCAAGGGCATCGCCTCCCGAAAGCCGCACGACTCCAATTCCTCCGCGCCCCGGAGGAGTCGAAACCGCGACGATCGTATCCTCATCTTCATCCAACCCCAGCTCAGGCATCCATCCAGCCTACGCCCCCGGCTTACTTCCCTTCCGGAATCGTCCCTTCATACGTATCCCAATGCCCTGTCAGTTCATGCACCACCACGCTCCCCGCGACCCAGCATCCCTCGAACGCGGTCGATGCAATATACGGTGATGTCACACTCTGCACCGCTGTCTTTCCCGGCCCCTGCATGGTGTAGTTCGAACCCACGCGCAGCACCATCAGCCGCTTCGAATCCACCCGCCCCATCCGCTCCAGCCGCAGCAATCCCTCTGCAATCGCCGAGTCCTCCATGTTCGCCATCGCAAAGTTTCCCTTGCCCTTGGACCACAGTTTCACCCAGTCATTCGCATAGTCCGTCATCACCTTGCCGTGCCAGTACGAGTCCGATGTAAAGCTATCCCCGCGAATTACACCCGGCACCTTCGTCGCCTCAGGAAACCCGACCCACCGCTTGCGGTCCGCAGCCATCGCCGCATTGTCCGGCATCTTCATATCCTTCGTCAGCCCATACGCCCAACCCGCCAGCCCCGCATTCAGCGGATAGAGATTGTCCGTCATCGGATGTGCAGGCATCTCATTCGGAGCCTTCGCTCCAATCACGAACAACCCATACGGCCATGCCGTCGGCTTCTCCGACGCATCCACTTGCCGGTTCACATCGTTCACGACGTAGTTCGCCCACGCCGCCGTTCCGATCGTTCCATCCTCAGGATCGACACCCGCGATCCCGCTGACCAGCCAGTAGGCATGGGTCAGATCGAAGCGCGGGTCCAGCCCCAGCGCCACGATTGAAGAACCCGCATTCGCAATCGTCATCCCCGTCAGCACAGCCAGCACATCGTGCGCGGCGTTCATCCGCAGCGGATGGACGCCCCCGGGAAAGGGCAGCGTCTCCGTCAACTTCTCCCGCTCCACCCAGTACTGCAGCTCGCCGGGCTGGTCGCCGGTGTCCGCTCCCACCTCAAACGTTGTCACCACGACGACCTTGATCTTGATTGGCGCACCCGCACCCTGCGCCCAGCTCATCCCACAACCACCAGCCAAAATCATCAGCATCAGCAGACACTTCAACCCACGCACCATCACACCCTCCAGAGAAGTTCAGAATTATCGAAAGTCTCTCAAGGATATAAGACCCGGTGATATAAGACCCGGCTACTACGACCGTGGAGGAGGCACCACCAGCGGAGCCTTAGGCGCTGGAGCAGCCCGCAGTCCCGCCAATATCTGCTGCTGAAAATCATTGGCCGCCCCAGGATTATTCGGCAGAAACAGGGTGCTCGATCCACCCCGCGTTCCGATATCCCGCAGCGTGTCGAAGTACTGCGTCAGCAGCACCAGCGCCATCACCTCTTCGCTGGTCGAACCCGGCACCGCTCCTTGAAAGTGCTCGATCGAAGCGCTCAGTCCGTCGATGATCGCCTGCCGTTCCGCCGCAATTCCCTTGCCCTGCAGCGCCTTGCTCTCCGCCTCGGCCTCCGCCTGCTTCACCTTCAGAATCTTGTCGGCCTCACCCCGCGCCTGTGCCGCCACCTGCGCTCGTTGCGCCGCGTTGATATCGTTCATCGCCGCCTTCACCTTTACATCCGGAATGATGTCTGTCACCAGCGCCGTCAGAATGTTGAAGCCAAACCCCGACATGATCGTGTCCAGCTCCACCTTCACCGCCACCGAGATACCCGACTGCTGCTCGAACGTCTCATCCAGCGTCAACTTCGGCACATGCCCCAGGATCGAATTGAACACGAAGCTCTCAATCTGCTTCTGCGGACTCGACAGCTTGTAGAACGCGTCGTAGATCTTCTCGTCCAGCACCTGGTACTGCACGCTCACCGGAATCTGGACAAACACGTTATCCCGCGTCTTCGTCTCCACCGAGAACTGCGCCTGCTTCACCTGCAGGTCCACCATAAACACCCGCTCCGCATAGGGAATAAGTACATGCAGCCCCGGCCTCACAATGCGGTTGAATTTGCCGAACCGCTCCACCACCCCGGCACTCGCCGTCCGCACCGTAAACAACGTCTTCAACACCGTAACCACCGCCACAATCCCAAACACCACCAGCAGAAATACCAGCAAAGAATTCACCGTCTCCATAAACATCACCTCGCAGCGAGAATACAGCACACCCTCCGCACACAGCCAAGGCCTGCGAAAGCAGGCGCGCTCGCGTAGCCGTCAGATAAGTCTCGTCTTACCCGACGCAACCGTCACCCCGCGAACGTACACACCCGTCCCAGCAAACAAGTCTCGCTCTGCCCCGACACGATAGTCTTCACGCGGAAGGCAAGCATCTAGGCGCGCCAGACACGCCTCGCTCTACCCCGACACAACAATCACCCCACGGAATGGCACACCTTCAGGTGTGCCAGAAAAAAGCCTCGCCTAAGGCCCGCTCTTATGTGTAGAGCGGCAAGTATTGACTTCGAAGAAGCCCATGAATTGACCGCTCTAAGCAGACGGTGAAAGCAACGTAGAGAACAAAACCTTCTTGAATCGCTCCGTGGGCACAAGGCTACGCTGCGCCTTCGCCAATAAAAGCGAGCCCTCAAACGAAGCGTGAATAAACACCGCGAGATCCCCACACTTCGTCTTGGCAGGCAGCTCTCTAGCCTTGACCGCCGCGCGCAGACAGTAGGCGATATTACGTTGCTGCTCGGAGAAGATCTCCGCGAGCCGCGCCTGAATTGTATCGATCTCCGCGTTCGCTTCCGCTCCAAAATTACCCAGCAGGCAGCCATTCCACTGGTTGTTTTGATTGAGTGAATTCACACCCGTCTCCGCCCACATCCGCAAACGCTTCAGCGGCGGAAGCGCATCGTTGAGCAACGTTTCGGCCATCAATTTCTGAATCGGCTCATAGAACAGCTCAAGGATCTCAAGCCCAAAGGCTTCCTTGGTAGCAAAGTGATTTGTGAAAGAGCCCTGCGGAACACCAGCTGCCTGAATAATGTCGCGTACGCTCGATGCCGAATAGCCCCGTTCATGCACCACGCGGAGACCTTCCTGCAGAATCTTCGTCTTGTGAGTCGGTTTGCGCATAAGAATCACTCTGTCCGTCCGTAGTATCAGGTCCTTTGCGTTGGATGCCGCCAGCGGTCGGAATGACTCTGAACCACGAAGCCACGCGAGATCGAGCTCCACAACGCCCCATCAGCTTACCGCCAAAGATAAATCTGGAAAGTTCTGAGTCGAAGAGCTCCTGCTGGAATCAATACGGGTGTACATATTTTACCGTACCTGGCTTGTTTCACGAGCACCGGTACGTAGCTCTTGAATCCAGAAAGTGAACCACCCCATGCTTCGACGCCGATTCTTGAAAACCGCTGCAGCCGTTGCCGTCAGCGGAGAGTGGCTGGACTCCTTCGCGACCGCTCAGCCCAAATCCTCAACGCCCCACAACCAGAAATCTTCAAGGAAAACCGACATGAGCAACTACACCCATCACACCGCACCTACCCAGTTCGTCGAAGCCAACGGAATCCGCTTTGCCTACCGCCGTTTCGGAAAGAAAGAAGGAGTGCCCCTGGTCTTCAACCCGCACATCCTCGGAAACATGGATAGCTGGGATCCCGCGATCACGGACGGCCTTGCCCAGCACCGCGAAGTCATCCTGTTCGACAATGCCGGCGTCTCAAACTCAAGCGGCGAGGTCCCCCACACCTTTGCCGAGATGGCAACAAATGCAGGAATCTTCATCGACGCCCTCGGCCTTAAGCAGGTAGACATCCTCGGCTTCTCCATCGGCTCGATGATCGCGCAGAACATCGCGCTCCAGCGTCCGGACCTCGTCCGCAAGCTCGTCATCGTAGGCAGCGGCCCTCGCAATGGAGACGCCATTCCGCTCACGCCGGAGTCGCAGATCCTCTTTACCAACAAGTACGGCAACCTCGATGACTTCTGGATCGACGGCTTCTTTACCCCATCCGCCGCCAGCCAGGCCGCTGCCAAAGCATTCCTGAAACGCAGAGATGCACGCGTGGACAATCGCGATATTCCTATCAATGAAAAGGTCCAGTCGGCTCAGTTCGCCGCACTGCAGGAGTGGGGCAAGCCTGTCGGCGAGCGCTTCGCCTATCTCAAGGACATCAAGATGCCCGTCCTGATCGTTGGCGGAACCTCGGACGTCATCTTCTACACCATCAACTCGTTCTACCTCCAGCAGAATCTGCCGAATGCTCAGTTGATCCTCTACCCCGACTCTGCACACGGAATGCTGTTTCAGTATCCCGAGTTGTTCGTCGAGCACACCGAGATCTTCCTGCGCGGATAAATCAGAAACTACGGAAGTAGGTCTAGCTATTGTTAGACCCACTTCAATACTATGAAGCTCGAAAAGTTTTACTAGTGCCTTGAGTCTAAAGTTCGTTCCATAAACTCAGGGCCAACGGCCCGTCACATACCAGCCTAGGCCGAAGGCTAGGTCAGATAAATCGCATAAACAGAGGGCTGAAAGCCCGGCCCATAATTCCTTCAATAACTTCAGGCTCAGAACACCAGGCGAAGATGTAACCCCGGTATAGGTCGATATCGCCTAAGATCGCGCGAGCTACCGTAAGATCGTTCTAAGCGCCGGATAAGTCAGTCAAACTTCATAAGTAAGTCGTGGTGAAGATGAATATAAAGACATGGGAACTAATCAGTATCGTCCTCTCAGCATTCGTCGCGGAAATGTTCCACGGACCATGGATTGCACTAAGCAGGTCCATGAAGACCTTCCCTCCGGACATCTTTCTCGCCCTCGTGGATCGAATGAACCGCAACATGGCTCCCGTCATGACGGTCCTGATGCCAGCGACCTTACTCTCCGTCATCCCAGTCCTGCTCCTGTCCTGGCACGGGTATCCAAAGACCTTCTATCTCAACCTCGCAGCACTGGTCTTATTTATCGTCGCTTTGATTGTGACAGTTTTAGTTGAAGTTCCAATCGTCGAGCAGATCGTGACATGGAAGGTCTCTTCACTTCCGTCTAACTGGCAGCAGCTTCGCGATCGCTGGACAAAGTTCCACGTCATCCGTGTAGCCACCGGCCTCGCCAGTCTTATTCTGCTCGTGATCGCAGCTATCTTCTAGGCAGAATCGACATATACCGGCGTCGCATCTTCGCCGGGGTGGTTGAATTCGGAGGATATTTGGAAGGGCACGGCTTCCAGCCGTGCCGAAAGAAGCGTCTCTTCTATCCTTGCTATAGATGTTCAAAGTAGAAGCAGAGAAGACGTTAGCATTTCGCTTAGAGCCGGGAAGCTTCTATAACTATGACTCGAAGAAACAAACAGCCAGTGACGCGAGGGTGTTCTATCGAACAGAATACCCTCGCGTCACGTTAGCGCCCGGTAATCTTCTCGAGATGTTCCGGATAACGCTCACCCTCCACAGGCACCTTCGAGATTACCTCATGGATATTTCGCAAGTCCTCTGCCGAAAGCTCTATTGCGATAGAGCTGAGATTCTCTTCCAGCCGAGAGAGCTTGGTTGTACCGGGAATCGGAACGATCCAGGGCTTTTGCGCCAGAAGCCACGCGAGGGCGATCTGTGCAGGAGTCGCCTGCTTCTGCTGCGCAATGCTCTCCAGCAAAGCGACGAATGCCTGATTCGCTTTCCTTGCTTCCGGCGTAAAGCGAGGCAGCGTGTTGCGGAAGTCACCCTTGCTTAGCTCCGTTTTGTCGTCCATCTTCCCCGTCAGAAAACCCTTCCCGAGCGGACTATAGGGCACAAAGCCGATGCCAAGCTCCTCCAGCGTCGGAATCACTTCCGCCTCGGGCTTGCGCCACCACAGCGAATACTCGCTCTGCAGAGCGGTCACAGGCTGCACCGCATGAGCCCGTCGAATCGTCTGCACACCCGCTTCCGATAATCCGAAGTGCTTCACCTTCCCTTCCTGGATCAGCTCCTTCACTGCGCCGGCGACCTCTTCAATCGGAACATCCGGATCGACGCGATGCTGATAGAACAGATCGATCGCATCGATGTTCAGACGCTTCAGTGAAGCTTCCGCAACCGCCTTGATCTGCTCCGGACGGCTGTTCAATCCCTGCCAACCCGGGCTCCCGTCGGGATTCAGGTTGAAGCCGAACTTCGTCGCGATCACAACCTTGTCGCGGATCGGTGAGAGCGCCTTTCCGACGAGAACCTCATTCGTATAAGGGCCGTAGACCTCAGCAGTATCGAAGAACGTCACGCCTAGATCGACCGCCTTGTGCATCAGCGAAATCATCTCGTTCTCGTCGTGCACCGTTCCGTACGAAAAGCTCATGCCCATGCAGCCAAGGCCGAGAGCCGACACTTCCAGATTGCTGTTACCAAGTTTGCGTGTTTGCATCATTCAACTCCTCTAGTACGTTTCGTTGGGTAGATTGAGCAGCATTGCTCTATTGGGTTGCTTTCGATCCGTGTGTTTCGCGCCACGCTCCAGGAGGCATTCCCTCCCAACCGCGAAATGCGCGAACAAAGGAGTTCGAATCTTCATAGCCAAGCAGGAAGGCAGCTTCGTTCAGTTCGAGTATCGAATTGCTGAGGTAATACCGGGCCATCTGACGCCGGGCTTCATCGAGAACGCGTTGGAAACTCGTTCCCGACTCTTGCAGCCGTCGCTGGAGAGTTCGTGGACTCATGTACAGATCGTGAGAGATGTTCTCGATGTTAGGCCGATGCCCCGTCAACTTCTGCTGGATGGCGTGCCGAACCTGCTCTGTAAAGTCTTCTTTTGCCTGGGACTGCTTTAGTTCATGGTTCAACTGCGGCGCCAGCATATCGAGCAGTTCCGCGTTGCGCGTAACAAACGGACACATCGCATCGCCGGCTCGAAACACAATGGCATTCTGGGGTGCTCCGGTCACGACCGCGCAGCCGAAATGACGCTCTATCACCTTGGCATACGAACGGGACTGCACATACTCCACTCGCAGCGGCGAGATACGTGTTCCACTTCCATGGCGGGCGATGGTCTGCATCCAGGCAAAACAATAGTCGGTCAAGGCCGCAGGCTCATGCTCCACGGCGAGCAACCAGCGGAAACGGATACTCCATTCCTCCGCATCGAAGTGCCCCACCATCTCCTCAGGACAGGTGAGCTGCTTATAGCGGGCCAGGTGCTCTACCGCAGATCCAAGGTTCTCCGTCGAGAGCGCAGCAATGCCGCTGGGATGAAACCGCTCTGTCTTTGTCTCGGTTCCCAACTTCAGCCCGATCGCTGGATCTTTGCTAACCTCCCCAATCGCACGCCAGAACGCAAACAGCTCATCGGTGCTCACCAGAATTCGTGTCTGCTGGAAGAGATCTTGCGCGAGACCTGCGCGGCGGAGGATCCCCGCTACTGGAACCTCCAACTCCTCCAACTTGAGAGCCAGTCGACCTGCGATTCGGAAGTGCTTTTTCATCAGATCGGCCTTTCCTTTTCTTTTAAGGATCGCTGCGGGAGCACCCTTGCAGCGGCTCAGCTTCATCAACCGCCCATCTCAACCTTAGATGTCGGGAGCCAGGTGCTCTATTCAGATCGCGCCAATGTATATGCGAAACACGCCACTCTTGACCAGTCAGGTATTCAAGAGTCCGAGAGCCAAACGAACGAAGGGTTTGACGTCCCCTGAGGCGCTGTCAGAGTCCATCTGAGAAATAGCATCCGTGCGAAGATCCCGCATGCATCACATCGCAGAACAGCACTCCCCGCACCCACCCAGCGCGAAAAATACTCCACCCATCCACTCACAACTCACACCTGTCCTTCAACTATCTTTCCGGTACAACAAATTCTTCATCGCCGCCCGACGCTCTTCATTCATCGCCTTGCGCTCGCTTGCGTCAATCGTATCCTTGCCACTCGCAGCATTCGCCTCCGCTTCAGCCTCCGTACACTCCAGGCAACGGTTTGCGAAGCCCGGCTTATCCGGCCTCAGTTCGAACTCTTCCGAACACACCACACATACTTTGATAGGGAAACCCATAGTCCCTCCATGATACGACGCTAGGATAGTACTCATGGCCGCACCGCACTTCAAACCCGAAGCCCTCAAATTCCTCCGCTCGCTCAAGCGCAACAACGACCGCGAGTGGTTCGAGCCCCGCAAGCCCACCTACGAGCAGGAGCTGAAAGCGCCCCTCCTCGCCGTCGTCGCCGCCATCAACGAGGCGATGCTCGACTTCGCCCCGCATAACGTCCGTCCGCCCCAGAAGGCGGCCATGCGCATCTACCGCGACGTCCGCTTCAGTCCCAACAAGAGTCCCTACAAGACCCAGGTCGCCGCCTGGTGGTCCCGCGACGGCCTAGAAAAGACCTCCGGCGGAGGCTTCTACTTCAGCGTCAGCGCCACTGAGCTCGTCGTCGCCGCCGGCGTCTACATGCCCGAGCGCGAACAACTCCTCGCCATCCGCCGCTACCTGCTCGAACACCACGTGGAACTCCGTGCCCTCCTCAGCGGCAAGAAATTAAAATCCAAGCTCACCGAATTCGAAGGCCACCGCCTCACCCGCGCCCCCAAAGGCTTCTCGCCCGAAGACCCCGCCATCGACCTCCTGCTCTGCCGTCAGTGGGGTGTCTCGGCCACCCTTCCCGCCGAAATCGCTACAACGCCAGCTCTCATAAAAGAGGTAGTCGACCGCTTTCGCCTCTCCGCACCCATCGTCGAACTGCTCAATCGGCCCCTGCTTGACAAGCCCAGAAAGCCTCTTTTCTAGGCCTCCAAACCCTCAAAAACACCCAAAATGAACCAAAACCCGAACAAAACCGAAGAAAATAGCAAAATACCTGTGGAAACCCTTCAAATACCGTTGACAAAGCGCTGGGAAAGGTTGAACGTGGATTGCGGTACAGTCTCCGCACCCGCATGAACATTGGGGATTTCGCTAATGCAGAATCACCCGCGGCGCGAAGAACAAGCCGCAACATATCTTGAACGTATGAAGGAGTAACACAATGGCAAAGGGAATGACAAAGACCGCGCTCGTCCGCGCACTGGCCGAGAAGCTCGAGCTCACCAACAAGCAGACCGCAGCCTTCCTCGAACTGCTGGCAGAGACCGCAGTCAAGGAGACCAAGAAGAACGGCGAGTTCACCATCCCGGGCATCGGCAAGCTCGTAAAGGCTGAGCGCAAGGCCCGCCTCGGTCGCAACCCCCAGACCGGCGAGACCATCAAGATCAAGGCCAAGACCGTGGTCAAGTTCCGCGTAGCCAAGGTCGCGAAGGACACCATCGCACCCGTAAAGAAGTAAGCACTCCCGCCGCGGCCCCAAGAGCACCTAGCTCCCAAAGCCGCGGCAAGCAGCCCTCCCCACCCTGTGAACGGCCACACGCCCGCACGTCTAAGCGTTCAACCGCAAACGCAAAGCACCGCCATAAAATCCAGGCCCGCTGTCCGGCAATCGCCGTGCAGCGGGTTTTTTATTGCCTAACTGGAGGCGTTAGTCCCGGTGCGACATTTGTGTAATCATCCAGTCCATTTGCGCCGTCTACGCATGTGGACCGCAAGCTCCTCAGAACGCGAAACAGAGGGCTAAATTTTCCCCTTCGGAGATATTGGATGAAAGCGCAAGACCTGCTGAGATTAGTCGTAGATAGAGACAAAGAGCCTGATGAAAGGGACTGGTGCCCTCCTCTGGACAGGCGCGCGGTGCTCAAGGCTCTTGGTGCAGGCGCACTCAGCGGTGTAGCCGCAGGTTGCGGTACGAGCCGGTCGAACTCGAGCTCCAGCAGCACCACCGCAACCACCGTATCGCTTGGTGCATCGACGTCCTCCACGACAGTTGGCACTGCTGTGACGTTGACAGCGATACTCTCTCCCTCCGCGGGCACCGGATCAGTCACCTTCTACAACGGGACGACGGTGCTGGGCAGCGCAACACTCAGTGCTGGCACGGCCACGCTCACAATCACCTTCAGCAGCGCACAGACAGCTTCGATCACCGTTGTCTATTCAGGCGATAGTACCTACGCAGGCAGCACATCGAGCGCCCTTGCCATTACCATCATTGCCGTAAGCGGAAGCACGTCGAGCACAACATCCCTCAGCGTATCCACAACTGCAACGACCGTTGGAACATCTGTGACGCTCACCGCGCAGGTTACTTCCAGCGCGGCGACTGGAACGGTGACCTTCTACAACGGAACCACGTCGCTAGGCACTGCAACGCTCAGCGCCGGCATAGCCACGCTCGCGACCAGCTTCAGCACCGCCCAGACAGCCGCCATCACCGCCGTCTATGCAGGCGACAGTACCTACGCTTTCAGTACATCCAGCGTCGTCTCGATTGCTGTCACCACCGGCAGTTCGGCCTCATGCGGCACCTCGACCAATGCGGTTACCGAAGGCCCTTTTTGGACCGACGACAGCGCTTCAGGGTACAACCGCAGCGATATCCGATCTGATATCGCTGGCACCAATACCCAGTCCGGCGTTTTGTTCAATCTGGTCCTTTTCGTCTACGACCGGAAGAACAGTTGTGTCGCAATGCAGAACGTCCAGGTGGACATCTGGCACTGCAACGCGGCCGGCATCTACTCCGGGGTCAAGAACTCAACGAATGGCAAGGGCGCTGATTACACGAGCCAGAGCTGGCTGCGCGGCTACCAACTGACCGACTCCTCGGGTCGAGTCGCGTTCACGACGATCGTGCCTGGCTGGTATACGGGGCGAACCACACACATCCACATACGTTTCCGGTCCACTTATAACTCCTCCTCAACCGGAAGCACCAACACGGCACAACTGTTCTTCGACCAGACCTTCGTCGATAGCCTGGATACGACGGTGGCACCCTATTCGAGCGAAGGCAGGAATTCTGTCACCAACGCAGGCGACTCCATCTACGTCTCCGAAGGAGGTACGACGCTCTTAAGCCTCAGCGGATCGGCTTCCGCTGGCTACACCGCTACATTCAGCATCTATCTTCCCTTGTCCTAGGATAAGGCAGTGGTCACTTGAGCCGAGAATTCCATAAGGCCACGGTCACTCACGGCCAAAGGACGAGGCCGTACTCCCTCAAGGCCAAAGGCCCGACCCATTCCTGCCACCACCTTCTGAATCAGGCACTGGAAAAAGACTGCTCCACGTGCCGCTTCGCTGAAAGGCCCTCCCCAGATCCTCCCTGCATCGATTTTGATGCAGGAGGGATCCAAAATATCTCCGAACACGAGTGGCAACCTCCTACCGCTGGTGCCTGAGTCCGGGGCCCGTCTCCCCATACACTCAGTCGAAACCCGGTAATAGGCCCCCAAAAGCCTATTCAGGTCTATTGCACTTGTGTGAAACGGTGGTTTCAGTGAATACAAGATCATGCTGGAGCAACTCGAGCGCTCGTCTGCACACCATGAAAACAGTACCCACGCTCAATAGATTTCGTTTTTAGGGATGTCCATCTTCGCCAAATCAAAGGCCAGTATCAATCCCAACTCCCGAACGACGCCTTTGCTTGGCATCCATCGATCCACGACGTGATACCGTCCTGCTTTCACTCCTTCAATGATCCACTGGGAGCCGTCTGTACCCCTCTGATCGTTCACAGGATTCGGAGAATCCCAGAAATGGAGCTCGCTGACGCGTTTGAGGAATGCTTGCGTCTGCTCTTTGTTGACCACTTGCGATCTTTGTTCACTGAGAACACTTGGACGAAAACCTGCTGCCCCGCTTGCTACTTTGACCAGGAGAGTGCTGGTGCCATCTGGGTTCGGGTCTAGTCGGATGACGATAGGGTGATGGAATGTTCTAAGCCAAAGGAATCTGTAGGACTCAGCGGAAGTGCCCTTGCTCGAGGAATAAAGCGATGGTTCTTCAAGCGCACGCAGCTGGGATGAGTACCACTGACTCTTGAGGCTACCTTTGAGTTCTAAGGAAGACTTGGGAAAGTCCTGACCTCGCGCACCTGTGAGACTCAACGCAACCGCTAGCGGAATAGCCCAAAAGAATTTGATGGTTTGCCTACTCTCTATCCATCAGCTCAGATTTATATCTGTAGTGCCTCAATGTTTAGACACCTTCGATGGCACCAATGTTCCGCATCGCCCACGACAACTCCGGTTGTCGGGGGTAACGCTGTTTCGGGAACTATTTACTTGCCGCTTGTGTCCATCGTCCTGAACGCAGGCCCTCCAATTGCATTTTGAAGAACCCATCTATCTGCAGCAAATCTCACACGCCTCAAACCCCATCGTTACTTCTTCACTTCTTCACCAAAAACGCCCGCGCCACCAACGAAACCCCCAGCGAAATAATCACGCCCTGCAACACCAACTGCGCGTTATACCTCCACCCAGCAACCGCAAACGAAATCGCAGCACCCCAAAAATAGAGCTCTCCAATAAAAGCACTACCCCACATCGGCCGCACCGCAGAGGCCGCCACACGAGCCCTCAGCGCAGGCACTAACCGCGGCACCTTCCCCAGATAGGCAACATAGCTTTCCCCCAGCGTAGACGTCAGAAAAGGCTCCTCAGCTCCAATCAGCCGCAACTGCAGCACCACAACCGCCACCACGCAGAACACCGCTCCCGTCGGCGGCATCAGCAACCCCAGCGCCAGCGTATGCAGCACCGTCCCCAGGTACAGCGGATTCCGCACATAACGGTACGGCCCCCCCGCAACCACCGCGCCGCCCACCAACCCACCCTCATGCACCACCCCGGTGCCCAGATACGCCGCGCCCCACGTCCGCACCGCGGCCGCCGCAAACGCCAGCACGATGCCGGCGCACAGCACCGAGATCGTCGCACCGCTGAATCCCATCCAGCCATTCCGCGCCACCGTTGCCGCCAGCAACTGCCACGTCCGAATCGTGTCGTAGTGCAGGAAAAAATTCCACGGGGCAACAAACCCGATCAGGTAGATCAACCCGTGAAGAACAAAACGAAACCGGAACTCGAGTGCTGTAGCTTTCATGGCAGCGCCTGCGCGCGATCGACCTTTCTACTGCTGATGCATTTCATCCCTGGACATGACGCCCAACCTCATAACGAACGGCACGCGTTTGAACGATCAATTTCAATTTGTAACCAAATAAGTATCAAATAAGATTTCTTCACTATCTTGGCATCTCCTCCCACGCGAAGCGTCCAATACCCCACGAAGTGGCGCCCGCCCGGCGTCAGGGCGCATTGGCACTTACTTGCTTCACAAATAAAACCCTAAGAAGCCGCCTTATCCCCCAAAGCCGTCAAAATCGCGTCGAAGTCTTCTAATCCCGAGTACTCAATAATCACCCGGCCCTTTCCCTTCGTATCTTCGATCCGAACCTTCAGCCCCAGCGTCCGCTGCAACTGGATCTGCGCCTCGCGAACGTTCGGATCCTGCTCGTCCAACTTGGCCGCCTCGGACTTCGCAATCTTCTTCTCAGGATTAAGCAGGTTCTGGACATAGCTCTCGGTCTGGCGTACGGAAAAAGAAAGCGCCAGCACCTTCTGCGCCGCAGCCGTAATGGCTTCGGGAGAGTCCAGCGCCAGCAGCGTCCTTGCGTGGCCAAAGGAAAGATCGCCTGCCTCCACGCGCTGTTGCACACCCTCAGGAAGCCGCAGCAGGCGCAGGAAGTTCGTGACCGAAGCCCGTTCCTTGCCGGTGCGGATGGCCATCTGCTCCTGGGTCATCTTGAACTCCTGGCTCAACCGCTGGTACGCCCGCGCCTGCTCCATCGGGTTCAGGTCGGCGCGCTGCAGGTTCTCGACGATGGTCATCTCCAGCGCCTGCTCGTTCGAGACCTCCCGGATGATGGCCGGAATCGTCGCCTTCCCCGCGATTCTCGAAGCCAGCCAGCGCCGCTCCCCCGTAATCAGTTGATAGACGTTGTCGCTCAGCCGCTTCACCACAATCGGCTGCACCACGCCGGACGCAGTAATCGACTGCGCCAGCTCCACAAGCTGCTCCTGGTTGAAGTTGGTGCGCGTCTGGAAAGGGTTCCGCTGAATCTTATCCAGCGGAATCTCCAGCGGCTTGCCCGACGATTCAACTTCAGGGGCCGACGCGGCAATTGCAATCGGAGCAGCCGCACGTTGCGGCAGGAGAGACTCAAGCCCCCTGCCAAGGGCGCGACGCTTCGGATCGTGAGTGGAGGTATGCGATTGGGCCATGATATCGGTGTCTTTCCGTACTTTTCTTATGGATGAAGATGAATTGGGGGAGAGCTACTTCGTGTACGGCCAGAACCGTACCTTCCTCTTCTCGGGAACAGCTTTGGCCGCCTCTTCCGCTGCGGCGGCTTCGCGTTTCTTCTGTTCCGGGCTTTCGATCTTGTTGCGGGTCAGCAGTTCCAGCGCCAGGTCGCGGTACGCCTCCGCCCCACGGGAACGCGCGTCATACAACGCAACGGGCTTTCCGTGGCTGGGTGCCTCGGCGAGGCGGATATTGCGCGGAATGGTGGTTTTGAGCAGTTTGTCCGCGAAGAACCCCTTGAGATTTTCGGTCACCTGCTGGGAAAGGTTTGTTCGGTCGTCATACATCGTCAGCAGGACACCTTCCAGCGCAAGGTCGGAGTTGAAGGCCTGCGCAACACGATCCAGCGTCGACATCAGTTCTGAGATGCCTTCCAGCGCGAAGTACTCAGCCTGCATGGGCACCAGCAGCCGGTCCGCCGAGACGAGGGAGTTCAACGTCAAGAGGTCCAGCGCCGGGGGGCAATCCAGCAGGATGAACGGATAGTCGTTCCGTACGGCAGCGAGCGCGTCGCGCAAGCGGAACTCCCTGCGATCCTGGCCCACCAGCTCCAGATTCGCCCCAATCAGGTTCTTGCTGCCGGGAATCAGCGAAAGCAGCGGCACTTCGGTCGGAAGAGTCGCTTCTGCCGCCGTGGCGTGGCCCATCAGGACGTCATAGATAGAGAGGCGATGGTCGTCCCGTCCAAATCCAAGGCCGCCGGTGGTGTTGGCCTGCGGGTCGCAGTCGATCAGGAGCGTCGGAAGACCTTCCAGCGCAAGCGCAGCGGCCAGATTGATGGCAGTCGTGGTCTTTCCGACGCCGCCCTTCTGGTTGACGATCGCGATCACTTTGGCCGGATTGGGCTTAATCGGATCGGACTTAGCTGCATTGGACTTAGCCGGGTCAGACTTGGCTGGATCGGACTTTGCGCCAGGAGTTGCGGCGGCGGGAATCGGGGTCGCCGAGGCGCTTTCAGCCGGGGTGGGAGTTGCTTTCGGCGACGCGGTTTCGGGCGTAGGCGGCTGAGGAGCGGATTTGTGTTTGGGGTGGATCGTAATCATCGCAGTAGATGAAGCCTAGCTGCCCAGCGCTCTGACCGCAATGCGCCGTGCCTTGTGGAGAAGGCCCGGCATCTGTGGAGAACGTGTGGAAGTCGCTGATTTGGCCGGTTATGCCGGGTTTCCGGGGAAGGTTTTGTGGAAATCTTATTTGGGAATCGTACTGGGAGCGAGGTAGTGTTCCACGTGGAACATCATTGCAGGTTGGATTGTTCCACGTGGAACATCCTCAGACACAGCACCCCTGTGGCGGAGTTCGGCAACGCGATGACCTGACTTCCCTCTTGAATCGCGTCGGATGTCGTCAAAAGCACCAACTGCCCACCGTCAGCCACCCGCTTCTCGGCGGCAGGAAGCGCAACTTCCATGCGATCCACTGCCCTGAGGGCCACGGCTCCAAACTTGCACGATTCCGGCATCGTTTCCACCCGATCCGACCAGACTTCCGTCTTCAACCCCAGCGTTCGTACCACTTCCCGGAGAAACGTAGCCTTTTTGTTCTGCGACTCTGCGAGCGTAACCGAAATCTCCGGGCGCAGAAGCTGGATGGGCAGCCCGGGAAACCCTGCGCCGGACCCGAAATCCAGCAAAGTAGCGCTCGGAGCCATGTGACGCCCCGCAAACAAGCTCTCTCCGAAGTGCCGCCGCACCATCTCCTCGGGCTCGCGAATCGCCGTCAGGTTGGTCCGGGCGTTCCACTTCACCAGAAGATCGAGATAGATCGAAAGTTGCCCGTAAAGAGCAGGAGTGCCCTTTCCAGCGAGATAAGGCTCCAACAACGCAGCGATGGTCGATTCGGAGAGAGTTGCCATTACGAGGCCACGGAGGTGTGGATGGGCCGGGGAACCCAGGCGGCAGCCTCGGCGATCAGGCGCGCAAAGAGGGCTCGCGACGTGGCGCTGATATCGTAACTGCGCTCCGGGTGCCATTGCACGCCCAGGACGAAGTGCGCCGTCGCTCCCTCGGTGGCTTGTCCGCCTTCAATCGCCTCGACGACAGCATCCTGCGGGCAGCGAGCGCTGACGCGCAGCGCGTCTCCCGCAATCCCTACCGCCTGATGGTGGCTGGAGTTGATGGGAAGGCGTAGAAAACCGTCTTGCTCCGGGGCTTCTTCTTTCACGACGATGCTTCCAAGCAGCGAATCCGAGGCAATCGAGATGGAATGGGCCACCGCAACCGCCCGTCCGGCGGGGTGATTCACGGGCAGAATGGCCAGATCCTGTACCAGCGTGCCGCCGCGCCACACATTGAGCGACTGGGTTCCGAAACAGATCCCCAGCAAGGGCTTATAGAGGTTATGGGCGTCCTGCAGGAGCAGTTCGTCGACTGCCTCCCGCGCCGGATCGGCTGGAGCGCACTCAGGAATCGCCTCCTGCCCGAACTTCTGGGGGTTCACGTCGGCTCCGCTGCCCGGCAGCAGCACTCCCTGGCAGGTATTGATGAGGTTGGCGACCTCGTTTTGCGTCAGATTCAGCGGAATTCGGACAGCCTCGCCACCGGCGCGCTCTACGGCTGCGGCGTACTGGGGCCAGGCGCGTTCACTGTATTCAAGATCGATGCTATGCGGCAGAGGAATGGCGATGCGCGGCTTCATTCATCCATGATAAAGCTAGCAAGTGCGCCCTGACGCCGGGCGGGCGCCACTTCGTGGGGGTATTGGACGCTTCGCGTGTAGGCTGCAGGATCTACGAGTGGTATGCGAGGTAGGTTTTGGTGATTACGTCGTGGAGGCGCTGGGTCAATGCGTCTGCGTCGCGGGTGGTGAGGCCTTCGGTCGGGATCGGATCGCCGACGATGATCTTGAGCGGTCTGGGGGTCAGGTGATAGGTGTGGATCGGGAGCAATTCGTAGGTTCCTACCAGCGTCAGAGGAACCAGCGGAACTCCGGATTTGATCGCCATAAAGGCGCAGCCGGATAGAAATGTTTTTGTTTGTCCGTCGGCTGCTCGGCCACCCTCGGGGAAGATCACCAAGGGAACTCCGGATTTCAGCGCGGATACGCCGCGGCTCAGGCTGGCGACGGCTGCGCGGCCGCTGGACTGGTCCACTGGCACCTGACCGGACCGATGCAGGTACCAGCCGATGAACGGTACCTTCCAAAGCCCCTGTTTCGCGAGAATCCGAAACTGGAACGGCAATTTGGCGAACAGCACCGGAGTGTCGTAGTAACTCAGATGGTTCGAGGCATAGACGGCTACTTCATGGAGATGCAGCTTCTCGCGTCCCACCAGCTCCACCGGCGAAAGACTGATCAGGAGCAGGACCTTGGCCCAGGCCTGGGCGATGGCGTGCTGCTGCCGCCCGGACTTATCCCAAATGCCGCAGACCAGCGAGACGCAGCCGAACGCCGTGGTGGCAAAGGCAATGAGTGGAATGAGCAGTAGATAGGTGAGCCAGCGGATCGCCGGTTTGCGCCCATGCTGGTCTGGGGCGGGTTGGATCTGTGCGGGTTCCGATTGATCTACATTCTGTTCTGTATTCATTGGGCTGGTATTCATTGGGCCAATGCCAACTGCCGCAGTTCGCCGATCAGATAGACCGATCCGGTCGCCAGAATAAGCCCTCCCGGCGGGGTGACGCGGCGGGCCTGGGCGAGCGCTCCTGCGACGTGGGGTGCTGCATGGGCGGGAATCCCCAGCGCGTGCGCTGCTGCGAGAAGGTCTTCTACAGACGCTGCGCGGGGGCTATCGATGGGAGCGAAGATGACGTGATCGAATGGGCGCGAAGGCGAGCCATCGGGAGAAGAGTCGAAGAGCGGCAGGAGAATGCGCGCCATCTCGGTGAGGTTCTTGTCGCGCAGGCAACTGAAGATCAGCGTTCGCGGCCTGTCTTCGGGCATCTGGGCGATGGCGGAGCGGAGCGTCCAGGCACCGGCGGGGTTGTGGGCTACATCCAGCAGAAGCTGCGGCGTCATTTCTGCAAAGAGTTCTAGCCGTCCCGGCCAGTTGGTCGCGCGAATCCCAGCTTCAATCGTGGCATTGCCGATATTGTAACCAATACTGTTACCTGAATGGGGTAAGTTGCTACCGGAAAGGTTACGTAATGCGACTGCGGCCGCGATTGCGAGCGCGATATTGCGCTGCTGATGCTGTCCGTGGAGCGGCGAGTCGACCGTCAGTTGCTCCCCTTCGACCGTTATTGCATAACGATTCTCCGGCAACATGGCACTCCCATTTGCTGCGGCCATGAAGGCCGGTGTCACTGGCGGGGTGTACTCGGCGGCGCTGATGGCGCGGAGGTTCAGTGTAGCGGCCGCCTCGCCGATGGCCTGGTTGGCCTCGGGATGCTGGGGCAGTGTGATGAGTATGCCGTTCTGTCGCAGGATGCCGGCTTTTTCGCGGGTGATCTCCGCGATGGTGTTACCGAGGTAGTCCATGTGGTCGAGCGCGATGTCGGTGATGATCGAAAGCAGCGGCTCCACGATGTTGGTGGCGTCGAGGCGTCCGCCGAGGCCGACCTCGAGGATGGCGATATCTACCTTCTGCTCGGCGAAGTAGCAGAAGGCGAGGGCGGTGAGCATCTCGAAGTAGCTGGGCGCATGGGGGAGAGCGCCCTCTCCGACGAGTCGTTGCGCTGCCTCGTCGACCTGGAAGTACAGGCGGGCGAAAGCCTCGTCGTCGATGGGATGGAGTGCGCCGGGGCCGGCACTGGCGGGTACGTCGGTGGAAGCGTACTCGGTCGGCTCCAGGGCGATGGTCATCTGGATGCGTTCATTCACGCGCACGAGGTGCGGTGAGGTGTAGAGCGCGGTCCTGTAACCCGCCACCGCGAGGATGCTGGCAAGCGTGGCCGCCGTTGAGCCTTTGCCGTTTGTTCCGGCAATGAGTACCGAGGGAAAGCTATTCTGCGGATCGCCCAGGGCTGCGGCCAGGGTGCGCATGTGAGCGAGATCGAATTTCCGCTGAACCCGTTTCGGCGCGTCCCCCGTCAATGCATCATAAGGAGGAGGAGCTAATTCAAGCCCGAGAGAGTTCAGGTGATCGACCGCAGAGGCGTAGGACATGCGGGTATTTTACGGCGGCGTAGCCCGATTTCCCGAATCACGTACCACCTTGGTGGGAGGAGCTATCCCCAAAAGGTGCTACGCGACACACGGAAGTGGGATGGAATCGGCATCCAGCCGGGCTGATAGTGAAGATATTGCTGATGGAGATGGCGGGATGCTACCGACGAGACATCAGGCGAAACAAATCCCCAGTAGTGCTTTCCCGCTATCAACCGATAGACATATCAGGGAAAAAGGAGCTAACAATGCACGTTGCCATGGCAGTAGCGTTTGGAATGATTGTGGTAGCCCCGTTCTTTGGTCGTTGGCGCGCAAACGTATGGCTCAAGGCGAATATGCCTGCTGAGCAGGTATCGAGAAGCGCAGCCGAGATCGCCTAAGTTTTTTACTGAACCACCACCAAGCATCTTTGGACCGTTTGCCGGGCTGGCGCGGTCCATTTTTTTTGCTTGAGGGCGGGTATTGATGAAGGCTTTGAGGACCAAGTGCGCCCTAGCTCCGGGCGGGCACCACGGGGCCTTCGGCAGGACCTTCGTGGTGTATTGGACGCTTCGCGTGGAGACCTACTTCAACTACGGGATAGCCACCCAGCTATCCCGCAGGCCTCAGAGATGGACTAGCGAGCCAGTCCGGGGAAGCCACCCAGCAGAGCCGCGCCCGAGAAATGTGCCGGTCCGCTCCAGCTTGGAATATTGAAGGCCTGGTCGGGATGCGGTGCGGCATCGCTCCCGGTGGCTGCGGCGTGCTGGTCGATCAGTTCCTGCTCAATCTTGCCAAGCATCTGGCTACGCTCCGTCCGCGAAGTGCGCTCCCAGAACAACTGAAAGCCGTCTCCACATACGGGGCAACGAACATCGGGCGAGGTCTTTGAAGCATTACACAAAACTTGCATGCGATTCTCCTGTCGTCTCTACATGGAGACGGCTTGATTTCCTGCGTTGATTATCCTGCTTTGTGATGAATAGATGCGCATCGCTCGTGCGAAGCTGCCCATATGCACACCAAGAGTGAAAACAATCGAACTTACCAACACCTAATGGTCGCAGACTCCAGAGGTCAAATCAATAGCATAAACACCGATTTGGCGTGGAGTTGCCGACAGAAGAGTCCATACGGAAGGACCGGGCCCATCCCGCCCGGTCGCTTTGTTACTGGCGCATTATTTTCTTACGGCTTCATTGGTTAAGCGTTGCGCTTGATCTCGTGTTCCGGACCCGCGGCACGGTGCAGACCGGAGAGCCCTCCCAGCATGGCAGCGCCGGAGAACTGGGGTGATCCCGTCCACTTCGGCACGTTGAAGGGCGAAGGAGGATGCGCGGTAATCGACTGATCGTTGGAATGGGCATGCTGTGCGCTGAGTTCGTCGAGGACGATCTGCCGCATCGCGGCGCGCTCTTCCATGGAGGTGCGTTCCCAATAGACGCGGAAGCCCTGGCCACAGACACTGCACTCGATATCTCTCTGATCGTTGGAGTCCGATTTGCGAAGTAGAACCTGCATCATGATTTGCTCCTTTGGTTTTCCGGTTTTCCGGTTCCGGTTTCCGGTCTCTCGAAGAGAGATGTTTTCTGTGAAATACCTTAATACTTTTGTTATCCCATTATGGGACGCACTCGGCTCTCTCCCTGGTCAAATGTGGCCTTACGGGCTGCAACGAATGTGGCAGTGTGAGTGGTGCGCTGGGTGCAAAGGAAATATGCTTATAGATCACGATAGGAGTTTTACGTTGATCAGGATTCAGCTTCCCGACGGTTCAGTGCGCGAGGTTCCGCGCGGTACCACGCCCCTCGATATTGCTACCAGCATCTCGCCGCGTCTTGCAGCGGTTGTGGTTGTCGCGCGTATCCGCCCGCTTAGCGCGCAGGGTATCACTGCCATCTCCGATGAAGCCGCCTCGGAGGCGACGATGTATGGTGCTGCGCAGACGGGCGAACGGCTCGTCGATCTGAGTGCGCCGTTGACGGAGGATGTCGCGCTGGAGCTGCTGAAAGAGAACGACGAGGCAGCGCTGCGTGTGGTTCGGCACTCCGCCGCGCATGTGATGGCGACTGCGATCCTCGAACTTTTCCCTGAGACGAAACTCGGCCACGGCCCTGCTACCGATGCCGGCTTCTTCTACGACGTCTATCGCGAGACTCCTTTCAGCGATGAAGACCTCGCCGCCATCGAGAAGCGCATGGCGGAGGTGGTGGCTCGCGACGAGAAGTTCGTGCGTGAAGAAGAACCGCGTGAAAAGGGTCTCAGCGACTATGAGTCGCAGGGCGAGTTTATGAAGGTCCACTTCATCGAGAAGTTCACCCAGCCCGGTGAAGAGATTTCGCTGTATCGGAATGGCACCTTTACGGATTTCTGCCGTGGACCGCATGTTCCTTCTACTGCTCGGGTCAAAGCCTTCAAGGTCATATCGGTCGCGGGTGCTTACTGGCTGGGCGATGAGAAGAACCAGCAGCTCCAACGCATTTACGGCACGGCCTTCTTCAATGCGAAGGATCTCGACGCACACTTCAAGCGCCTGGAAGAGATAAAAGCTCGCGACCACCGTGTGCTTGGGAAACAACTCGACCTCTACTCCATCCAGGAGGTTGCCGGTTCGGGCCTCATCTTCTGGCATCCCCGGGGCGGGCTCATCCGCAAGACCATGGAAGACTGGATGCGCAATGAATGTATCCGTCGCGGTTACGAAATGGTTTATACCCCGCACATCATGCGGCGCGAGATGTGGAAGATCTCCGGCCATGAAGAGAACTACGGCGAAAACATGTATCCCGCGATGGAGCTCGACGACGCCGAGTACCGCTTGAAGCCGATGAACTGCCCGGGGCACATACTTATCTATAGGAACTCTCCGAAGAGTTATCGGGATCTGCCGGTGCGGTATGCGGAGTTAGGGAATGTCTATCGGTACGAACGCTCCGGCACTATGCATGGACTGCTGCGGGTGCGCGGATTTACGCAGGATGACGCGCATATTTTCTGCACTCCTGAGCAGATTGAAGACGAGATTGCGGGCTGCATCGACTTCGCAGAGTCCGTCCTCAAGACCTTCGGCTTCGAAGAGTTCAAGGTGGAGCTTTCCACGTGGGACCCCGCGGATAAGAAGTTCATCGGCAGTGCGGAGAAGTGGGATGGCGCCGTCGGCTCGCTCACCAAGGTGCTCGACAGCAAGGGCATTCCGTACAAGACGATCCCGGGCGAAGCGGCCTTCTATGGCCCGAAGATCGATATCAAACTGGTCGACGTGCTGGGCCGCATGTGGCAGCTCTCCACGGTGCAGTTCGACTGGAACCTCCCTGCCCGCTTCGACCTGAGCTACAAGGGCGAGGACGGCGAACTCCATCAGCCGGTGATGGTGCACCGCGCGCTGTTCGGCTCGGTGGAGCGCTTCTTTGGCGTGCTGATTGAGCACTACGCGGGTGCCTTCCCGCTGTGGCTCGCGCCGGTGCAGATCGGCCTCGTGCCCATCTCCGAGAAGCATCTGGAATATGCGGAGAAGGTTAAGGCGCAGCTCGAGGCAGCGGGTCTGCGCGTGGAGCTCGACGCGCGCAACGAGAAGATGAACGCCAAGATCCGCGAGTTCACGTTACAGAAGGTTCCCTTCGTGCTCATCATGGGCGACAAGGAAGCTAATACTGAGTCCGTCAGCGTCCGCACGCGGGGTAAAGGCGATGAGGGCAGCGTGACGCTTGGCGACTTTATTGCTCGCGCACAAGGGCTGCTCACTACACGAGCAGTCGGGTTGTAGAGATGGCTTTCACGGACGAGATTAGCTTGTTAGAAGTTGTTTCCTAACTGGTTCGCCTGATGCGCCTAATATTCCCGCAAGGGCCAAAGCCCGGATCTTCCTGATCCGTACGGCGCGGCTGAAGCAGCGCCCTTTCAAAGCGTAGGACATGAAACATGTCTCTAAGCTTTGTGTATGAAAAACATACATCAAAATATTTTGTGTATGATTTTGGGCTGCAAATCATACACAACGGTTTCTTGAATGTGAGGCTGGAATGGCGACGCTATCCGAAAACGACCGGCAGAAGGCCATCCAGATCCTTGAGCAGACGCGTGCGCAGATTGAGTCGGCTGCGTTGAGCGATCCGGATCTGCGTTTTCAGTTGCGTCGCTACATCATCAAGCGGCTGGAGTTCGATGAGCGCGGCACTCCGACCCAGCGGCGGAAGTTGAAGGACCTCAAACGCAAGTTTCAGCGGGGCCTCTGCTATGAGTGTGCTGAGCCTCTGCCGGAGAAGGGTGCGGAGTTGCATCGCCTTCTGGCCATTGAGGGATACACCGAAGCCAATACGCGTCTGCTCTGCCGCGCGTGCCACCAGAGAGCGGAGTTGGCCGCTTCGCAGCCGTCTGTGGTGCCTCCTTTATCGACCTGATGAAATACAACGTTACGGGTCATGCGAAAAGCGGATTGCTGTGCGAGATTAGAGACAGCAGCTTGGGGAGGCTACGCGTTGGGCATGTATACGATCAGCGATACCGTCCATATCGATGCGCCGCTCGACCGCTGCTTTCTGCTCTCTACCAGCATCGACCTGGTGGCGCGGACGCTGGAGATGCGGCCTGTCTCGGGTAAGCTGACCGGTCTGGTTGAGGCGGGTGACCAGCTTGTGTGGCGCGGGTGGAAGTTCGGTCTCCCGCAACTCCACGAGAGCATTATTACCGCCTACGACCGCCCCAATTTCTTCCGGGATGCGCAGGGCCGCGGACGTTTCAAACGCTTCCAGCATGACCACAGCTTTTCGCGCGTCGGAAATTACACCCTGCTGCATGACAAGATTCGCTTCGTGCTGCCGTTCGGTTTCGCCGGCAGCCTGGTCGCGAAGTACATCCTTGTCCCGTATATCGCTGGCGTTCTGCAACGGCGCTTTCAGCTTCTGAAACGAGTGGCAGAGAGTGATGAGTGGCAAAAATACCTAGGCAAGGAATGTGTTTAGGGAATCTGCCTGAGCCGTCGTAACAAGCGGTGGGAAGCGACGTCAAACGAGATGGGCAGGGTTTTAATAATCTCGGCGATCGCTTCCGCAACAGAAGCGCGGGGCTTTGCATCCAATCCTGTGTTGATTGCGTAAAAATAACGGGTGGGTCGCAGTACGCTCCTTCAGCACGGATATAGAAGTTGGGCCTAATGGTAAAGATTCGTTCCACGACATTCGTTCAAGCACCGATGGAGCGCTGCTTCCGCTTGACGCTCAGCACCGAGATTCATCGCGCTGCAACGGGTGACATCCCACTCAATGGAGTCGTCGCTGGGCTGCTTGGCCCGGGCCGCACTGTCACCTGGAAGACTCCTTACATGCGGATGACGTTTGAGCCTGAGATCCTCATCGACGCATGGCGGCCGTTTACCTACTACCGCGAGGTGATGGTCAGCGGTCCGCTGCAATCGTGGGAGCATGAGTATCACTTCGCCCCGATGAACGATGGAACCCGCATCCGCGATGAGATTCGCTTCACCGCTCCGATGGGACGCATCGGCCGGCTTGCGGAGAGTCTTTTTCTGCGTCGTCGCCTCACCGCGCGGCTCATCCAGCGGAACGCCTTCATCAAGCTCGCCGCTGAATCGGACGACTGGCATCAGTATCTGGATGGTCAGCCTGAGATCGATCTGCGGGTTTATGATGCAGCCATGACGGGAACGGGGCCGCAGGGTAGTGTCTACGCGAGGTAGAGAGTACTATGGGTCGGGCTTTCAGCCCTTTGACCTCAAGCAATCTCTCGGAACCTGGAGCTTTGCCCCAGGCTGGTATGGAACGGACCTTCGCCCTCGGCGACGAGCGACTTTATAGCATCGAACAATTTGCTCTAGTGTCTGGAGAATGCTGTCGATGGCGTTAGGTCTGAGCTTGTTTCGCTTTCCTTGAGGTCCATGCGTTCGATGAGACGGTTGGCGATGGTGTAAACGTGCCACACCTCACTCTCAGAGAGGACCTCGCCACCGAGACTTTTCACGAGCTGATGAACCTTGACGGCGGTCCTTCCGTCTTCCTGATCGATCATTTCGAGAGGTTCAACGTAAGGATCGAACTCCTGCCATTGGCGGGTCCAGTAAGCCCGTATCTCTTCTTTCCCAATGACACGCCCACCTTCCGATGCCTTGGGCCAGCTCACGTTCTCACTCATGAGCGCCAGAGCTCTGTCGATATCTCGAAGATTGAAAGCAGAGTAGGCTTCAGCTATCAGTGTCTGTGTATTCGCCATAAGTCCTCCGGAAAGCATTATGCGTACTTTGCACATAAAGACACAAATGCTCTTGAGAGTCGCTAACACGGGGTGCGGAACAACTCCCCAAGAGCGTTAGCGGGATCTATGTGTGCACAACGTTATCGGGTGAGCTGTTAGCGGCGGCGGAACGAGCTTCGTATTGCATCCGCTCGGCCTGTGCGTGATCCGGTGGCGGCGTATGCGACTTCGGCTGCGCCCTGGCCTTCCGGGTAGAGGACGACGAATCGTCGTGGGCCGTCTCCGCTTGAAGCTGTAGGGAGTCCCGATTCACTCAGCACCAGGTGCAAGAGGCGCCGTTCTCGCGAGGTCATCGGAGGAAAGGAAAAGGGTCGGTTCGACTCGCGCACCGTTGCGATGGCTTTGGTCGCGGAGACGCGCAGATCGCGATCGCGGTTTGCCTTGAACGAGTCCGCGTCGAAGGAGATACGGTCATGCTCTTCCGGCTCCAGCCCCAGCACTTTGGCTGTGACATGCTCGAAGGCGTTCAGCAGCTCGCCGTTCCGCTCCGTCAGCATCGGCATATCCGGTCCGGCGAGTTCGACCCGCAATGCAGGCTCTTTGAAAGCAGCCTGCTCGGATGCGCCAGCCGTAACGCCAGGGACAAAATCTCCCTGGACCGTAAACGTGAGTTCCAGGCCCGACCTGCCAATTACCGTATGGAGAAATCCCTTAACCGTTTCAGCTGCACTCTGCGACGTGTCACGTTTCACGAATTCCTCTGGCGGGCGAGACGGGTTTAGCGGCGACCTTGGAGTGTGGGAGGTGATCCTGCCTTGCGGCGTGCACGTTTGGCGGCTATCTCCCGCATCTCGCGTCCCAGGCTGGTGCGGTTCATCACCGCCTGCTGAATAATACCGATCAGATTGCCGACAGACCAGTAGAGCGCCAGGCCGGAGGCATAATTCCACGTCATGTAGCCGGAGAATGCCGGCATCATGAAGGCCATCATCTTCTGCTGCTGCGGATCTACTCCCGGTGAGGGGGTGTAGAACTGCACCAGGAACTGGCTGATGACCATGACGATCGGCAGGATATGGTACGGGTCGGCCGAGGTCAGGTCGGGCAGCCAGAACCATGAAGCGTGGCGGAGCTCCACTACCTTGGGCAGCATGCCGAAGAAGGCGAAGAGCAGCGGCAACTGGATGAGCGTCGGGATGCAGCCGCCGAACATATTGACGCCGTGGTCCTTCTGCAGCTTCACGATCTCGGCGTTCATCTCGTTGCGCTTCGGATCGGTGACCTTGTACTTCTTGTAGCGCTCCTTGATGGCGTCCATCTGCGGCTGGATGCGCTGCATCTTCAGGCCGCTCTGCATGGTCTTGACCCGCAGCGGAAGCAGCAGCAGGTTGATCAGGATCGTAAGGATCACGATCGACCAGCCCCAGTTGCTGGTGATGTGGGCGTGGATGAACTGCAGCGACAGGAAGAGGTATTTGCCGAAGAAGCCGAAGAAACCGAACTCCAGCAGCGGCTCGAGCGTGACTGCGGGATTGGCTCCGTGGATGGCCTTCAGGACACTGACGGCCTTCGGTCCGGCGTAGATGCGCGTTACGGTATGGCCGCTTACGTCGCCCACTGCGGTACCGAGCACCGGAACCATCATGGCGCCCTTGGAGGGCACACCGGTTCCGAGGCCGGTCTTGCGGATGGTCTTGGCGACGTCGATCTGGGTGTGCAGGGTCGCGGCGGTTGCTGTGCTCGGTGCCTCGGGCAGGAAGACGGCGGCGAAGTACATGTCGCTCACGCCGATCCAGTCGATGGGCCCGTTGATGGTGTCGCCGCCCGCAACTTTCTTCGGAGCGATGTGATCGACCTTCTCGTCGCGCATCGTATCCAACTGCGCGCCGTTGTAGGCGTTTGCATTGTCCTGGTCGCCGAAGCCACCGGGCCAGCTCAGCAGCGCACGCACCGGAACGCCGTTGCGGGTTACCTCTACATCGGCCTTCAACACGTAGGTCTCGTCGAAGGTGAAGGTTTTCTTGACCTGCAACGAGCCGTCCGAGTAGGTGAACGAAAGCGTCGCGGGAGAGGCGAGCTTGCCCGTCGCCGAAGGGACATACAGGGCCTTCTTCAGGCCATCGGTAAGCGCGGCGTCATAGGTGTAGAGCGACATCGGATAGCCGACGACCTGCGCGGCCTGGGTGTGCACCAGGTTCAGAGGCTTGTTGTCGGAGTCCTGGAAGCGCTTTAACTGCCAGTCCACCACCTGCGCGCCGCGATTCGAGAACTCGATGCGGTAGAGTTCGTTCTCGACTACCGTGGTGGCCTCGGCTGTACCCTGGACTACGGGCAGAGCGGGGGTTCCTGCGGCTGGGGTGGCTACATTCGCAGCGGCATTCGCACCAGCGCCAGCCGTGGGAGTACCGGTCTGCGCCGGTGCTGTCTGGGCAGCATTCGGCAAAGCCGTCTGCGGGTTCTTCTTCGAGCGATAAAACTGCAACCCGAAAAACACGGTGACCATCACTAACATCATGACGAGAAGCGATTTATTGTCCTGCCCGCCTTGTTGACCGGGGTTCTTAAACTCTGCCAAGAGACTTCCTATCTGCTATCGAATCGATGCATGACACGCTATTGCTAATGCTATTAAGGACGAGCGCCGGGTCGAAATAGACGAACCGTCGCGCCCAGTGGGCCAAACACCGCCACTCCTTATGATAAATGCGCTGCGTTCTTAGTGCGCAAACCTCTGCTGAGACAGGGAGCCCTTTGTCGGCTGAGCTACTTAGCCGGGTAGGCTGTTGGTATTGCCATCCAGACCTTGGAAGGGCATACCTTTAGGTATGCCAAATGCTCCACATTTTTGACTTGTTTCTTTTATCGGTTTGCCTATGGCAAACCGATAAAAGAAACAATGGGTGGAGGGGAGGCTTCTTTTGGCACACCTGAAGGTGTGCCCTTCCGCATCCTCTGAATTCAATTATGGCGGCAAAGATGGAACGCCGGGAGGGGTCGCTTAGCGTTCCGGTACCGGATCGTAGCCGCCTGCGGCCAGCGGGTGGCATCGGCCTAGCCGTCGCATCGCCATCGCTCCGCCTCGGAAGACGCCGAATCGGACCATCGCCACGTAGGCATACTCGGAGCAGGTGGGGAGATAGATGCAGCGGGACATTCCAAAGCTATGCAGGATAGGAGAAACAGCCAGTCGATACCCGGCAAAGACCCATCGCAGCAGCAGGGCTTTCATGCGGCTACCGGCTCTCCGGAGCCGCAGGTGCTGCAGAGTTGGGAGCAGCAGTGGGAGACTTTGCTGGCTGGGCTACACCTTTGGTGATGGCGGCTTGAATGCCGCGGAAGACCTGGGCGACCTCGCGGTCTAGTTTGGCCATCTCCATCTCGATCACTACCCGGCGCGGGTGGAGGATTACGTCCACGGGAGCGGTGATCAGCCCGGCGTTCTTCCGGATGCACTCCCGCAGTCTCCGCTTGATGCGGTTGCGGTCGACTGCCTTGCCCATCACCTTACCGACGGTCAACCCGATCCGGGGGCCTGAGGTGTCAGAGCGGCGCGCCTTTCCATCCGGGCCTTCTGAAGGCCGTAGGGAGTAGAAGAAGCTCATCTGCTTGGAGAACTGTTTCCGGCTGGAGGTGTAGACGCGCTGGTAGTCGGCGTGTTTCCGAAGACGAAGCGCCGCATTGGGGGAGAGAGTCATAGAGAACCAAGTGCGCCCTGACGCCGGGCGGGCGCCACTTCGTGGTGTATTGGACGCTTCGCGTGTTGAGGCTACTTTACAGCAATGGGGAATCTGCTTTAACAGATCCCTTCTGATCGACGGCGCTAGCAAACACAACAAGGCGACCGGTTGTTGAAAACCGGTCGCCAGTTGAAGATCCAGAAATCTAAAAGGAGGCTTGTACTACTTATTTCAAGCTGTACCGCAAAGACTAGTCGCGGAAACCGGCGCTGACGGCGATCTTGTGACGGCCCTTGGCGCGGCGGCGGCTGAGCACGGCTGCGCCGGACTTAGTCTTCATGCGAGTCAAAAAGCCGTGGGTCTTCGCGCGGTGGCGACGGTTGGGTTGGAAAGTACGCTTCGGCATGGAACTACACTCCTGAACTTTTCGCTGACCGCGATCTCTGCCTGTGCTCTGTACTTACTGTACCGATTCCGCAAGGGCATTCCGCTGGTCAATCTTTGGGCTGTTGCAACAATCTCTGAGTATACGCGAGCGGACCGGATCCGGCAAAGAAAACTGATACGCAAGTTACGTGCCATGTTGGCTGTTCGACATATGTTTTTTGCTGTCCTGCCGGACTTCACAAGGAATGGTGCAACTATTTTTTTGTGCTCTGTTAGCTTGAAAAAGGGTTGGTTTTCCGTGCTACTATCAAACCCGTTTAGTAAGACGCTTTCTGTACGCCCAACTGATCCGCACTCTGCAGCAAATTGATTCGACTCCTCACCGCAGCCCGCTGAAAAGAACCCTCAGCCCCCTGCGGTGAGATCTCTGGCATGAAGAGGATTCTCTCCACCCGCGAACGAACGCGGGCGTGGAAATCCATTTGCTTTTCCCCGCGCTCCTTTTCGCCGCGGTTCTACAAAGTGCTCTCAGTCCGGGTTTTTTTGATTTAGGAAAAAAGACAAAGGAATATAAAGAATGTCATTCGTTCCGACGGCAACCGCCGTATTGAATTATTGGGTGCGTATCCTCGCTGCTCTCGAGAAGAAGATCAACCGGCAGTCGTATGAAACATGGTTGAAGCCGACTCGCTTCTCGCATCTCTCCGGCAAGACTCTCTACGTGCGTATCCCCTCAGCCGACTTCCAGCACATCGGCGAGCGTTACTCCGACCTGATCCAGGAGGCCATCGAAAACCTCGGCCTCGACGTTGAAACCGTTACGTTTACGACGCCCCAGCAGGATCCTGCGACTCCCAAGATCCGCGAGGATGGTGGGTTCGCCCCGCTTCCCAGCCACAGCCCGAACGCTCCCAATACGACGGCGCGCCGCGGCTTGAATACCGGCGCACCCTCCGGCCCCAGCCCCGAGCAGTCGCGCTTCGACTGGTCCGCAGCCTCGCAGCTCAATCCCAAGTACATGTTCGACGCCTTCGTGATCGGCAGCGGCAACCAGTTCGCCATGGCCGCCTCGCAGGCTGTCGCGGAGCGTCCCAGCAAGGCTTATAACCCACTCTTCCTCTACGGCGGCGTCGGCATGGGCAAGACCCACCTGATGCACGCCATCGGCCACGATGTAAAGCGTCGCCAGCCCCACTCCTCCATCTGCTACGTCTCGGGTGAGAAGTTCACCAACGAGATGATCAACTCGGTTCGCTACGACAAGATGACCAGCTTCCGCGACAAGTTCCGCAACGTGGACGTGCTGCTGATCGACGACATTCAGTTTCTGGCCGGCAAGGAGCGGACGCAGGAGGAGTTCTTCCATACCTTCAACGCGCTGCACGAGTCGATGAAGCAGATCGTCATCGCCAGCGACCGGCCTCCAAAAGAACTGGCCGACTTTGAAGACCGCCTGCGCTCGCGCTTCGAGTGGGGCCTGATCGCCGACATTCAGCCACCGGATCTCGAGACCAAGGTCGCCATCCTGCAGAAGAAGGCCGAGTCCGAACAGACCCAGCTTCCGACGGACGTCGCCCTGTTCATCGCGAGCAACGTTCGTACCAACGTGCGCGAACTGGAAGGCGCGCTGGTCCGGCTGATCGCCTGGTGCTCGATGCACGGCGTCGAGATTACCCTCGCCGTCACCCAGCAATGCCTGAAGCAGTTCATCGACACGCAGGTCCGCAAGATTACGATCGAGACTATCCAGCGCACCGTGGCCGAGCAGTTCGGTATGCGCGTGGCGGAGCTGAAGCAGAAGAACAACTCCCGCCAGATCGTGGTCCCGCGTCAGATTGCGATGTACCTTGCCAAGCAGCTCACTGAGGCTTCCCTGCCCGAGATCGGACGCCAGTTCGGCGGCAAGCACCACACCACGGTGATGCACTCCATCTCGAAGATCGACGAGCAGCGCCGTAATGACAAGGACTTGAACCGCACGCTCAACAAGCTGATGGAGACACTTAGCTAAAGCGGCTCCGCTGGCGATATAAATAAACAGATGGCCCTCAAATTTGAGGGCCATTTTGTTCTTTTGGAAATCGTTGAGCCGTGCCCGGAACTGCGATTCGCGTCTCTCTGGCTGAGGCTTTTGCCGAACTGGATGATCTGCTTAAATAGATCTAGTGCCGTTTCAGAAGTTCGGCCCATATTTCCGCTGCCAGCGTGATTTGCCGACCCGAAGAAAAAGCAGGTCCTTCGCTGCGCTCAGGATGACAATTTCGGGGGAACTTGGCAGGTTGCGGCACCTCTACCAGGCAACATACACACCCTTGCCGACCCACTCCGGATTCCCGATCTGGGCCATCATGAAGTCCGCTACATCGCACCTCGCGATGCGGCTGGCATCTCGCGGCAGCGCGTCACCGTCCACCCGCAGATTGCCCCGCGCGGGAGCGTTCAGCAGCATGGGCGGCATCACCATCGTCCAGTCGAGACCGCTGCCGGAGAGCGCCGCGTACTGCGCCCGCTGCGAGGCCACCGGCCACTTCAGGAAGGTGTTGTAGACGATGTGCTGGACGATCCAGCGGCGCAAGCCGGACTGCTTGTCGAGCGAGGAATCCAATGCGCCGGCGGAGCCGAGGGCGATGATGCGGCGGATGCCCTGCTCCTGCATAGCCGAGACGATAAGGGGTACCGCCACCTCCAGCACTTCTTCACGTTTCAGCGATCGCGCGCCCAGCGCATTCAGCACCAGGTCGGCCCCTTCGACCGTCTTGCGGACGGCGTTTTGGTCCTTGGCATCGCCCTGCACGGCCTCGACTCGATCCGCAAAAGGGAAGGTTCCGGGCTCCCGTGCCAGCACTTTTACCTTGTAGCCGGCCTTCAGGCATCGTTCGGTCAGCAGTTTTCCGGTGGCGCCTGTCGCGCCAAAGATCGAGACGTTCATAGGGGCCTCTCGCAATTCAACCCGATTATCCTCTGCCCCTGCTGGAATGTGTGAAAAAAGAGACGCCGCTAAGCGCTTATGTTCGTGTCACTTCAACGACCTTTGCACGAATCGCACGGGGTCTTCTCAGCAACCGGCTCTGCTGCCTGTGCAGAAGTGGGAGAAGCGGGGCGCTATCTTGAGTCTTCCGTCCCATCTTCCTAGCCTTGCCTTTCTTCGCATCCTGTTTTCTAAAACGGGACAGAGGCGTAACTGAGGCAATGATTCGGGATCGGCATGTTTTCCACTTTTCAAGCGACAACGAGTACTACGACTGGTATTTAGCCTTATTTCACTTAGTTTTTAGCAGCAGTAAGCAACCGTTTCGCATTTGGCATCGCTGCTGCGCGTCACACACAAGCACCCGTCTTTCCCACAAAGAAATCTGTCGCGCTCCCAGGCCTTTCACCCCTAGAATCAAGCAGACGGCCATCCACGACGTGCAGAACCGATCCGATTCGGTGTACAGTTTGGCCAGTAACCCACAGCAGACCAGACGGAGAGAACCCAGTGACGATTGCGACCACCAGCGATGTTCAGGAGACCGAGATGACCGCCGTACCGCCAACCGGAAACCTTGAGATCACCGTCTCCCGTGCCGAGCTGCTCCGCGAGCTGACCGCCGCGCAGTCGGTCGTCGAGCGCAAGACGACGATTCCGATCCTGTCGAACTTCCTCTTCGAGGCGGCAGACGACAAGCTGACCATCACCGCCACCGATCTCGACCAGAGCCTGCGCACCAGTTGCGCAGCCAAGGTCAAGAAGCCCGGTGCCTGCACCATCCCGGCCCGCAAGCTGTACGACTACATCAAGCTGCTGCCCGAAGGCGACATCTCCATCAAGCTGATGGACAACCATTGGGTCCAGATCCGCGCCGGCCGCTCCAACACCAAGATGGTCGGCATGGCCCGGGCCAACTTTCCCCAGGTGGCCGAGTTCCCCGCCAGCGGCGCCTTCAAAATTTCCGTTCCCTCGCTGAAGAACATGGTCTCAAAGACCATCTTCTCCATCTCGAACGAAGAGTCCCGCTACACGCTCAACGGCGCGCTGCTGGTGCTCAAGGCGGAGAGCATGGCCATGGTCGCCACCGACGGCCACCGTCTCGCGCACATCGAGAAGACGGGCGAGGTCCACGAAGGCATCTCCGGCGAGAAGAAGACCCTGATCCCGCGCAAGGCGCTCGCGGAGCTCTCCGGCCTGCTCAGCAACACCGACTCCGACACCCTGGAGTTTGCCGATGACGATCAGACGCTGTTCTTTAAGATCGGCGGCCGCGTGTTGACCAGCCGCAAGCTGACCGGCCAGTTCCCCAACTATGAGGCCGTGTTGCCCCGCGACAATACGAAGTTCGTCATCGTCCGCAGCGAAGACCTGATGGGCTGCATCCAGCGCGTCGCGCAGTTCGCCGACGAACGTTCCGGCGCCATCAAGATCCGGCTGGAGCAGAATGAACTCAAACTCTCCTCCTCCTCGACCGACGCCGGCGAGTCGGAAGACACCATCGAGACGCCCTACAACTACGACCCGCTGGTCGTCGGCTTCAACAGCCAGTATCTGATCGACTTCCTGAAGGCCATCGGCAACACGGGCGAAGTTCGGCTGGAGTTCAAGGACGCCCAGTCCGCAGGCCAGATGCGCCCCGAAGATGCCAACGAAGACGTCAAATACCGCTACATCCTAATGCCCATGCGCATCTGACTGCTGCGCGCAGGGCGATAGGCGTCTTCGACGCAGAGGCAAGTGCAAGGCCCGGTGTTATGCCGGGCTTTTGTGTGTTTGTTGGGTGATAGCTGAACTCATGCTTTTGTGCTGGAATCGTCTGCGTTGCTATAGGGGCAGCAAAAATTCCCGTCATCCTGAAGGCAGTGAAGGACCCCTGTATTTCGCTTTTGCCGGCTCTTAAGAACTCCACCATTTCGAAGCTCGCCAAATCCCACCGATCAGCCTCTTCTCTTTAAGAATATCAAATCCAAATCCCCGAAACGAGACTGTTTTTCTAGCCTTGTTTCCGGTTATATCAACGAACGAACCATCATCGAGAACTATCGATTCCAAGGCCCGGATGCGCCCCGCCGCTCCCCGGAGAGGCGGGCTTGAGGGTATGGGTAACGTGCGTTCGATCCAAGGAGGAAATCATGATTCTGGAAGCCACGATTCCGCAAGAAAAGAGTGCAGCCGTAATACGTGCTTTGCGCGACGCGTTCGGTGTAACAGCGTTCGAAGACATCCGCGCGATGGCCGGCGGACATACCTCATCCCTGGTCTTTCGCATTGTCGTGCAGGGAAGTCCGTACCTGCTGAAGATCATCCTGCGTTCCGACGATCCCACGCGCCACTACGCCTGCCTGAAGACCGCGGCAACGGCAGGTGTGGCACCCCGCGTCTGGTACACCAACGTCGAAGATCACATCTCCATCACCGACTTTGTGCGTGCTGTACCCTTTCCGGCACGGGACGCTCTTGTCCGGATGCCCACCCTCCTCCGCACCCTGCACAGTCTGCCGCCATTTCCCAGGGTCGAGGATTCTATGAACTCCACGTGCATCTTCCTGATGCACCGGAACCCTATTGTGGACGCCTTCCTGCGCCGATTTCGCGCGGCGGAAATTCTCACCCCTTCCGAGTTCGAAGAGCTGTTCGCTCGGTACGAGCAGATAGCTGCTGTCTACCCGCGTCACGACTCCGACATGGTCTCGAGTCATAACGACCTGTTCAAGCCGGACAATATCCTCTTTGATGGAGAGCACGTCTGGCTGGCGGATTGGGAGACAGCCTTCCTGAACGATCGGTACGCCGATCTCGCGGTCGTTGCCAATCTTCTTGTCACCAACGAAGAGGACGAAGCTGGCTATCTTGAACAGTATTTTGGACAGCCACCGGATCCGTACCAGCGAGCCCGATTCTTCCTCATGCGGCAGGCCACCCACATGTTCTACGCCATGGTCTTTCTCTTGCAGGGCTCCTCTGGCGAACCGCTTAACCGGAGCGAAGAAGTGAGTGATTTCCGAGACCTCCAACATCGGTTCTGGACCGGCACGCTCACCCTGGACGACCGCCAGACCAAGGCGGCCTACGGAAAATTCCATTGGGAACAACTCCTGCACAACACGCGGCAAGGACGATGGAACGATGCTTTGAGGATCGTCTCGACGGGGCGCCCAGTCTCGTAGGACATTTCATTACCGCGTCAGTTGAATTTCGGAACAATCCTGATCCCGGTGCGTAGAAGAACATAGCTTTAGCGCCGGGAAGGGAGTTCTTCGCTTGAAAAAATGGTTACAGTTCTGCTCGGTTGTTATGGTCGCTCTTTTGAGTGGAACTCTCGCTGCGCAATCCAAACCGCAGCCCGATCCTCTCTTCAAAACTGTACAAAGTCTCGATGCTCGTCTCTTCGACGCCTATAACCATTGCGATCTAACCGTGCTTGGCGCCATGGTGTCGGATGACCTGGAGTTCTATCACGATCAAACCGGGCTGACGGTCGGGAAGGCACCCTTCCTCGCCTCCATCAAGCAGAACATCTGCGGGAAGGTGGAACGGTCGCTGCTTCCCGACACGCTGGAGGTGTACCCATTGAAGGGATACGGAGCGGTAGAGATCGGGATCCATCGTTTCCACCACCCAGGGCATCCCGAGGAGGGCATGGGGGACGCCAAATTCGTGCATCTCTGGCAGGAAAAGGATGGCGTGTGGAAGGTAACGCGCGTCATCAGCTACGAGCACAACCACGGACTGCTGGTGAAGTAGAAGCGCAGGCGCGTGAGTCCCACAACATGCCTTCAAACTGGTAGCGTGGACCTGCTCGGCGAAGCGCGAGAAAGGCGTGTGTTACTCCCACGCTCTTCCCTACTCTTCCTGCTTCGCGGGCGGTAGCGGGCCAACCGTAAAGTGGTCGAAGGTTACCTCGAACTCCTGCTTCCCTGGGGCAGCCGCCACCATGCCGATCTGCACGGGTACATTCGGCGGGAAGTATGCCAGGCGCAGCATCGACCAGGAGGTGTCGTCGAGGGAGTACTCGATCTGCACGGCGTCGCCTCTGCGCTGCAGACGGAGCCAGATGAAGTTCGGGCTATCGGTTCTGGGGATGACCGACCAGTCGGAGTAGTCGCGGGTGACCACGGCGCTGATGTTCTGCTTGCCATCCACGAATTCAATGCCGGTCTTGATCCAGTTCTTCGCATCGATACGAATCATGAGGCCGGCCTGGTGGTACAGCTCGTGGTAGTGCCCGCTCACCCGGACCTTCGCCTCAAAGTCTCCGGTCTGCTCCTGAAACCGGAAGGGGCCGTTGTCGCGGATGAAGCCGTAGTGTGCGATCCGCCAATAGTCGGTTCCGGCAGGCACCGTCTCGGTCAGGGTGTTTCCTGATTCTTTCCACTTGGCCGGTTCATGCTGCCAGGCGCGGCGCACGCTTTGGCAGTACAGATTCGAAGACAGAGTAACCAGCAAAACCAGAAAAAGTAGAGATCGGATCATCATTCCCTCAAGGCCGTGTATCCAAGACCGTTCCTAGTCTGGATCAACGGGCTCATGAATGTATAGAGCGGTTTCTTCGCTGGAGATGGACGCAATGGCGGAGAACATTCCTCGCGCGCCACGAAGTGCAGCCAAAATGACACAATACTTCTATCTCACCCGGAGGAACTTCAACTCATGACCAAACATCTTATTCGTGCCGCACTGGCTTTTCTGCTGACCGCGCCCCTTGCCACTCACGCTCAAAACAAGGCCATCGACTTCAATCCCAAGATGCCTTTTTCTAACGGCGTCGTCGCAGGCAACACGCTCTATGTGGCGGGCCAGCAGGGTCCCGATGACAACGGCAAGGTCACCGGAACTACTATCGAGTTCCAGACCGAGCGCACCATCGCAGTCATCCAGCGTGTCGTCGAAAAGGCAGGCTTCAAGATGACCGACCTGGTCAACGTCACCGTGTATGTCACCGACCTCAACGACGTCCCGAAGATGAATGAGGTCTACAAACGCCTCATGCCGAATCCCAAGCCAGCCCGGGCCACGGTCAAGGTCGCCGGTCTGATCGGTGACGCGAAGATTGAAATCTCGGCCATCGCAGTCAAGCAGTAATCCCTATCGCTGGCCCCATCCGTTGCGACGCAAAGGGTGGGGCGCTCAGGGCTTTTGGTATGTCGCTGGCAGATTTCAAGTTCTGGCTGGATCGCCCCGTGCATCCGTAAATCTACGGTATACATCGATAGCACTCTAAGAGCAGAATGTTTCATACGAGTGATGCCGTGTCGTGTCACTCTCTCGGGCCCCCTTTCGATCTTTCGAAGTCCCTTTTCTCCATGCTTCTGAGGTGAAAATCCATGTCCTTCCAACTGAACATCAATCGGAAACCTCAAACGGTCGACGCCGCGGAAGATACGCCTCTGCTGTGGGTGCTGCGCGACACCCTCGACATGAAAGGCACCAAGTACGGCTGCGGAATCGGCGCGTGTGGTGCCTGCACGGTCCTGATGGATGGACGCCCCATCCGATCCTGCCTCACGCCGGTATCGCAGGCGAAGGGCAACATCACGACGATCGAGGGACTCGCGGAAAACGGCAAACTGCACGTGCTCCAGCAGACCTGGATCGATCTGGACGTTGCCCAGTGCGGCTACTGCCAGGGCGGCCAGATTCTGAGCGCTGCTGCGCTGCTGGCGGAGCATCCCAAGCCTACCGACGACGACATTCTGGCGGCGATGACGGGCAATATCTGCCGCTGCGCCACGTATAACCGCATCAAGGCGGCGATTCATCAGGCTGCCGGCTCTCATGCCGATACGAAGGGAGACACCCATGCCGGTAGCTAATTCATTCGCGCAATATGATGTGGACCTGCAGGCGATGATCGCGGAGGTCGAGACGTTCCAGATGATTGCTCCGCCGGTTGCGGCGATGGGCCGTCGATCCTTCATCAAGTTAGCGGGCTATGCCGGCGGTGGGCTGGTGCTGGCCTTCAATCTCGACCTGCGTGCTGCCCGGGCGGAGGGCCTGCCTGCGGTTACGAAATCCCACGCAGGGGAATCTCACCCTGCGGAGACCACCACACTTAATTCTTTCGTCCGGATCGCACCGGATAATACCGTCACGCTCTACTCCAAGGGGCCGGAGATCGGCCAGGGCATCAAGACGGCGTTCGGCCTGATCATCGCCGAAGAGCTGGATGCGGATTGGAAGACGGTTAAGGTCGATCAGGCACCGATCAATCCCAAGGTCTATGGCTATCAGGGGGCCGGCGGGTCCACCTCGATCCCACGCGGCTGGGACCAGTTGCGCCAGGCTGGAGCCACCGCGCGCGCCATGCTGATCGCTGCCGCTGCCGCGCAATGGAAGGTGCCTGCGAGTGAGTGCACTGCCGCCGCCAGCGTCGTCAGCCATACGCCTTCGGGCCGCAAGCTGACCTATGGAGCACTGGCCAAGGCCGCTGCTGCGCAGCCGGTTCCGGATGTGGCCAAGGTGCCGCTCAAGGCGCGGGCCGACTACAAGTTGCTGGGCAAGCGCTACACCGGGGTCGACAACGCAAAGGTCGTCACCGGCAAACCGCTGTTCGGTATCGATGTGCAGATGCCGGGCATGTTGTATGCCAACTACGTGAAGTGTCCTGCGGTCGGCGGCAAGGTCAAGAGCGCCAATCTGGACGAGATCAAGAAGATGCCGGGTGTGGTCGATGCGTTCGTGCTCGATGGCACTGGCAATCCACTTGAGGTGATGCCGGGCGTTGCGATCATCGCCAAATCCACCTGGGAGGCGTTCAAAGCGAAGGCGGCTTTGAAGGTCGATTGGGATGAGAGCGCCGCGTCGAAGGATTCGCTCACCCAGGCGGCGGCGAAAGCGAAAGAGATCGCGACCAAGATGCCTGCCCCGGCCAACACTGTAGGCGATGTGGATGCGGCGTTCGCCTCCGCAGGCAAGGTGGTCGAGGCCTCTTACGACTACGCCATGGTCTCGCACCAGCACCTGGAACCGCAGAACAGCACGGCCTGGTGGCATGACGGCACGATGGAGATCTGGACGCCCAGCCAGCAGGCGGATCGCGGCCTGGCCATGGTCATCGCCATGCTGAAGCTGCCGGAAGATAAGGTTGTCGTCCACCAGACCCGCGCCGGAGGCGGATTTGGCCGCAGGTTGATGAATGACTATATGTGCGAGGCTGCTGCCATCGCTCTGAAGGTCAACGCTCCAGTCAAACTGCAATGGAAGCGCGAAGACGATTTCTCCCACGACTTCTTCCGCGCCGGTGGCTATCACTTCCTGAAGGGCGCAGTGGATAAGGCGGGCAAGCTCACCGCGATTCAGAATCATCTCGTCACCTTCTCGGTGGATGGCAGCCGTCCGGTGTCGGGCGGGGGGCGCAGCAACAACAGCTTCCCCACGGACATGGCTCCCAACGTCCGTTATGCCGTCAGCCTGATGCCACTGCAGATTCCGTGCGGGCCCTGGCGCGCGCCGACGGATAACGTACAGATGTTCGTGGCGGGCAGCTTCCTGCACGAGATGTCCATTGCGGCGAACTGCGATCATGTGGAGTTCCTGCTGGATTGGTTTGCCCGTCCGCTGGCCGCGGCCGCAGTCGCGGCGCAGGGACCGCCCCCGGATCTCAGCCGCACCTACAATCCCACCCGCGCTGCCGGAGTTCTGAAGCTGGCAGCGGAGAAGTCGGGTTGGGGTAAGAAGCTTCCCCCGGGCAGAGGGCTGGGGATCGCCTTCGGCTTCTCCTACGGTGGCCATGTTGCAGAGGCTGTCGAACTGAGCGTCGACGCGAAGAAGCGCGTCACCGTCCACAAGATCACGGTGGTCGCGGATATCGGCCCCATCATCAACCTGAGCGGGGCAGAGAACCAGGTGCAGGGCGGTGCGATTGACGGACTGTCCACTGCTATGGGGTTGGAGATCGGGGTGGAGCAGGGCCGGATCCAGCAAGCCAACTTCGGCGACTATCCGATTCTAAGAATGCGCAGTGCTCCGCCGGTGGAGGCCCACTTTATCCAGTCGGACTTTCGGCCTGCGGGTCTGGGCGAACCGTGTGTCCCGCCGCTGGCTGCGGCACTGGGGAATGCTATCTTTGCGGCTACTGGAGAGAGGGTTCGGACGATGCCGTTTAAGCGGGCGGGGTATTCGATTTAAATAATCTTGTCCTGCCGGACGGGCCCATTGCGCGTGGGGCGGGCACTTCGTGCCATGTGATCCCTTTGGGTGGCCCTCCCGATGGTCGGGGATAAAATTTCGTTGCGCAAATAAAAAGACCCGTCCCACGCGCAATGGGCCCGTCCGGCAGGACAGTATCTCTCTATGTCACTGCCGTAGCTCCACCAGCGTCGCCCCCTGACCACCCTCGTTCTGACTAGCCTCAGTCACCTCCGACACATGCGGATGGCTGCGCAGATACTCGCGCAGCGTTCGTCGTAGCACTCCCATACCGGTGCCGTGGACGATGCGGACACGCGGCAGTCCGGCCAGAAACGCCTGGTCGAGGTACCGTTCCACTTCGCCCTGAGCCTCATCCGCAGTGCGTCCGATTACGTTGATCTCGGAGGAGAGATAGTCGGAGTTCTGCGAGGTTGAGACCGTTACGTTGCCGCGTCGCCGCGCGGCTTCGAGCGGCGTGGCTACCTTCACGGTTTCGACGTCGGCTATATCGTCGATCGACGCGCGCATCTTCATCGGCCCCATCGAGACCTCAAAATTTTTGGCATCGATGACGCGATCGACCCGCGCCTGTCTGCCCAGCGACTTCAGCTTCACCAGGTCGCCGACCTTGATGCCCTTGGGACGATGCGGCTGGGCCGCAGGATCGTTCTTATCCGCACGCGTCGTATGCGCCACCACGGTCGAGTTGAACTGCTCCGAAAACTCACGCCGCAGCCGCGACATACGCAGGTCCGAGTCGCGCTGAATTTTTTGCGCGATCGTCTTATTGTCGATCGCCTTCACCGTCTCGCGCAGTTGGTAGGCGAAGTCTTCCATCAGCGAGTTCAGCTTGCCTTCAAGTTCTTTCGTCCGCGCCTTCTGCTCCACGCGTCCTTCTACTTCAACACGCGCCTTCTCGCGGGAGAGCTCTTTCTCGCGCTCGCGCAGCGCCTCCCGCTCCGCCCCGGCAGCGGTAAGCTGATCGTGCAGCGAGTCGAGGAACGCCCCGATATCTGCTGTCTGGGTGGTCATCTGCGCGCGAGCCGCGGCGATGATATCCGCCCGCAGACCAAGCCGTGCGGCAATGTTCAAACCAGCCGAAGCTCCCGGCACACCCAGCCGCAGTTGATACGTCGGCGTCAGTGTCTGCTGATCGAATCCGACCGCGGCATTCAGCACCCCGGCATGGTTCGCCGCATAGACCTTCAGCGACGTAAGGTGCGTCGTGATGCAGCACCAGGCGTTCAGCGTGAGGAAATGTGAAGCGATCGCCACGGCCAGCGCCGCGCCCTCCTCGGGGTCCGTCGCCGAGCCAAGCTCATCCAGCAGCACCAACGAATCCGCTGTCGCCTCGCGCGAGATGCGGTCCAGATTGACGACGTGCGCCGAGAAGCTGGAGAGGTTGCGCTCGATCGACTGGGCATCGCCAATATCCGCATAGACACTGGTGAAGAGCGGCAGAGTCGCCTCGTCCGCCGGCACCGGAACACCAGCCTGCGCCATCAGCGCCAGCAGACCCAGCGTCTTCAGCGACACCGTTTTACCCCCGGTGTTCGGCCCACTGATGATCAACTGCTTCGCATCCGCAGGCATAACAATCGTAAGCGGAACCGGGGACTGCGCGTCCAGGGCCTGCGCGGCCGGCGGATCTTTTTCTTCGCCATCCTCATCCTTGTTGCGGGCTTCGCGGGCTGCAGCTCTCATGCGAAGTTCGAGCAGCGGGTGACGCGCACCGACGAGCGAGATTCCACCCACAGCACCGCCTCTTCCAGAGCCAACAAAAACAGGCCGCACACAATTCAGCATCTCTGCAAAACGAGCTCGCGCTGCATGAGCCTCGACCTCGGCAAGAATCGACGTCCCAACATGAATCGCCTTCGCGTTCTGGCCGAGCGCGCGCGTCATTGCCACGAGGATGCGATGGATCTCCGACTGCTCTTCATCCAGCAGCCGCACCAGTTCGTTGTTCTGCTCGATCGTCTCCAGCGGCTCGACGAAGACCGTCTGGCCCGACGACGACGATCCATGAATCACACCGGGAACCTTGCGTTTGAACTCCGCCTTCACGGGAATGACGAAGCGTTCGCCGCGCACCGTGATCAGTTCATCCTGGGTGCTGCCGCCGTCGGAGAGCGCACGCAGCGACTTTCGCAGACTCTCTTCAATGGCACGATGCTGCCGCTCCATCGCGCGCCGGATGCGGCGCAGTTCGGGAGAGGCATCGTCGTTGAGGCTTCCGTCGGGCTCGATCTTGCCGCGCAGCAACCGCAGCAGCGGGGCGAGATCGTAGTCCAGCAGCGGGGCCGAGAGTGCGGCGACCCCCGGCCACTCGTAGCGCGTCGCGCCCGGATCCGGATCGACGAGGTTGCGCCACGCGGCCACGCGCTCGACCACCTCCAGCAGATCGCGAATCTGGATGGATTCGAGCGCTGCGCCGTCGATGCCGCTCTTCTCCAGCAGCGTCGTCGGGTCGAACAGTCCGCGAAAGTCGAAGCTGCCGCCCGCGACCATCATGCGGCGCAGCTCGGCGGTGCGTTGCTGCTGCCGCTCAATCCAGTCGAGATCGGAGGAGGGTTCGAGCGCGAGGATCCAGGCGTGGCCTAGCGGAGAGAAGGTCTTACCGGCGATCTGGTCGCGGAGCCGCGGCCACTCCAGCGCAGCAGCGCTCGATTCGTGCAGCAGGGAGGGAATATTCGGAAGTAAATCCAGCGAGTTCACGTCTATCATCGTACCCGTCTCGCGAAGATGGAATCGGCGAGATGGAACTCGCGGGGCCGCGACCGCGTACAGAACAAGGAGCGCCGCCGGTTGCATCTGCGGGTTGCATCCGCCTGTGGCTGGGAAACTCGGGAGGTAGACGATGAACTGTCAGGCATGTGGCACGCCAGTAGCAGCAGGGGTCCGGTTCTGTTCGCGGTGCGGGGCTCCAGTTCAACCGCCGGCAACTCCGCCGGGCTATCCGGCACCGGGAGCGCTCCAGCCGCGCGTCGGGCGCAACCTCCAGACGATGGGTCTGCTGTGGTGTCTCTTCGGAGCGTATCGGCTGATTGGCGGAATCATCGGTATCTTCTTCCTGCAAGTGGCGTCGATGCGCCGCTTCGCCTTCGACGGCTGGGGGTACGGACCCTTCAGTCACGGTTCTTTCAGCCACGGGCCTGCGTGGATGGCCGCGGTGATTCCGTTCGTAGCCTTCTACACCACGCTGGTGGCAGGGCTGGCCCTGTTCGTCGGTTTCAGCCTGCTGACCCGCAAGCCCTGGGGCCGCACGCTGGCGATCGTGGTGGCTATTCTCGCGCTCTTCAAGCCGATTCTGGGGACGGCGCTTGGGATCTACACGCTGTGGGTGCTGGCTCCGGCGCAGTCGGCAGTAGAGTTCGATGCGATTGCGGATCGCGACTAGGCATCGACATTGCCTTTGGAAGGTGTGCCCTTCCGCATCCTCTGAATTCAACCATAGCGGCGAAAATGGAACACCGGGATAGGTCAATACCGCGTGGCCCCACCACGGTGTGCATTCGGCGGCGCTCGCCGTAGACTGGAAGTATGAACTTTCCTGTCACCCGTCTGCGCCGTTTGCGCCGCACTGAGGCGATGCGTTCGCTCGTCCGCGAGACCCATCTTCGTCCCGATTCCTTTATCTATCCGCTCTTTATCTGCCCCGGCGAAGGCGTCCGTAAAGAGATCTCGTCGATGCCCGGCGTCTTCAATCTCTCCATCGACGAAGCCATGAAAGAGGCAGAGACCTGTGCCGCGCTGGGGATCGGCGGCCTGATGCTCTTCGGCGTTCCGGCCGAAAAAGATAAAGACGAGCAAGGCACTGGTGCATGGGCGGATGACGGCCTCGTCCAGACCGCACTGCGCGCCTTCAAGAAGAACCGCACGCTCGATCCCCTGCTGCTGATGGCGGACGTCTGCCTGTGCGAGTACACCTCCCACGGCCACTGCGGCCTGGTCGCGCGTGACGGCGAACATTACCAGATTCAAAATGACTCCAGCGTCGCGCTGCTGGCTAAGGCCGCTGCTTCGCTGGCCGCGGCGGGAGCGGATATCGTCGCACCCTCGGACATGATGGATGGGCGGATCGCCGCGATGCGCGATGCGCTGGATGCAGGCGGGCACGAGCAGATCCCGATCATGAGCTACGCGTCGAAGTTTGCCTCGGCGTTCTACGGGCCGTTCCGTGAGGCGGCGGGTTCGACACCGCAGTTCGGCGACCGGCGCAGCTACCAGATGGATGGGGCGAACCTGCGCGAAGCGATGCGCGAGATCGATCAGGACATCGTCGAGGGCGCGGACATGATCCTGATGAAGCCTGCGATGCCGTATCTGGATGTAATCTATGCCGCGCGGGAGCGGTGCGACGTGCCGCTGGGGGCGTACCAGGTGTCGGGCGAATACTCGATGCTGCACGCAGCGTTCCAGCGCGGCTGGCTCGAACAGGACCGCGCCATGATGGAGTCGCTGCTGTCGATCCGGCGGGCTGGAGCGGACTTTATCATCACCTACTTCGCAAAAGATGCCGCGCGATTACTGGCTTAGGTGTCCGGTTATCAGCCATACGAGGTGTCGCTTGACGACTTCGATAACATAAGATGTTGGGCATAGAAACAGGATTGGAGAGTTCCCTTGGCAGATACGATCTACGACGTTGTGGTTCTTGGTGGCGGTCCGGCTGGATATACCTGCGCGATTCGCGCCTCGCAGTACGGCCTCAAGGCTGCGTTGATTGACGCAAACGACCGCCTCGGCGGCACCTGCCTCCTGTGGGGCTGCATCCCGACCAAGGCGATGCTGTTCTCGGCTGAGCTCTGGGACCACCTGAAGCATGCCGACCGTTACGGCATCGAAGTTGCCGCACCCAAGCTGAACTGGAAGGGTGTTCTCGCCCGCAAGGACGACGTCATCACCCGCCACACCAAGGGTCTCGACTTCCTGATGAAGAAGAACAAGATCAATGCCATCAAGGGCTATGGCCGCCTCACCGGTGCAGCCAAGGACGGCATTCACACGGTCGAGGTGAAGCAGGCCGACGGCAAGATCGAGACCATCAAGGCGAAGAAGGTTGTGCTCGCGACTGGCTCGGATGCGCGCATGCTCCCCGGCTACAAGGCTGACGACACCGTCCTCACCAACTACGAGATCCTCAAGATCGACGAGATGCCGAAGTCCCTTATCGTCATCGGCTCGGGCGCGGTCGGCGTTGAATTTGCTTCCATCTTCAAGAGCTTCGGCGCCGACGTCACCATCCTCGAGATGCTGCCTCGCGTCGTTCCCGTCGAAGACGAAGACATCAGCAAGGAGCTGCTGCGCCTTTATAAGAAGCGCGGCATCGATGTGAATCTTTCGATCAAGGACACCAAGATCGAGAAGAACAAGCAGGGCGCGCTGGTCTCCTGGACCGACTCGAACGGCAAGCCCCAGTCGAAGCAGGCGGAGAAGGTGCTCGTCGCCGTCGGCCGCGCGCCGCGCACGTACGACATCGGTCTCGACAAGACCAACATCAAGACGGACCGCAACTTCATCATGACCAACGAGTGGATGGAGACGACCGAACCCGGCGTCTACGCGATCGGCGACATCGTCGGCGGCCTGCCGCAGCTTGCGCACGTCGGCGGGATGGCCGGCCTGGTTGTAGCGGCAAAGATGGCCGGCAAGTACGCTCGTCCCATCAACCGCCTGCGCATCCCCGGCTGCACCTACACCGATCCGCAGATCGCCAGCGTCGGCCTTACCGAGGCGCAGGCCAAGGAGAAGGGCTTCCAGGTCAAGATCGGCAAGTTCCCGTTCGTCGGCAACTCCAAGGCCACGATTGTGGATGCGCACGACGGCTTCATCAAGGTCGTCAGCGACGCGAAGTACGGTGAAATCCTCGGCGTCCACATCATCGGCCCGTACGCCACGGAGATCATCGCTGAGGCCGTGACCGCCATCGAACTCGAAGCCACCGTCGAAGAGATGATGTTCACCATCCACGCCCACCCCACCGTCGCCGAAGCCCTGCTGGATGCGTTCAGCAGCGTCGAAGGTTTGGCCGTCAACGTCTAGGCAGTATCGACATAGAGGCTGTACCGGGGCTGGAAGGGCACACCTTCAGGTGTGCCAAAAGCTACTCGCTTTGATTTGTTTCTTTTGCCGGTTCGCGACAGACGAACCGGCAAAAGAACAGATGGGGTATGCCTCTTTCGACAGCGCTGAAGACGATCCCGGAAAGCAATAGATGCACGTCAACCTCCTCCATCTCGGACGCATCCCCTACACCGAAGGCCTTGCCGTCCAACAGCAGGTCGTCGCTGCCCGCAAGGCGAACCTCATCGCCGACACGCTTCTCCTGCTCGAGCACCCTCCTGTCCTCACCCTTGGCCGCAATGCCCATCGCTCCAACATCCTCGCCAGCGATGAGTACCTGGCCAGCCGCGGCGTCGAGCTGCACGAGATCAATCGCGGCGGCGACGTCACGTACCACGGCCCCGGCCAGCTCGTCGGCTACCCTATTGTCGATTTGCGCGGCGATCTTCCCGGCAAGAAAGGCCCGCATCTGGGGCCGGTCGACTTCGTCAGGTTGCTGGAGGCCGTTCTGATCCACACCTGCAACGACTTCGGCATCATGGCGCAGCGCATCCCCAAGCTGACCGGCGTCTGGACGATCGGCGGGGGCAGCATCCCCGAAAAAAAAATCGCCGCCCTTGGCGTCCACGTCTCGCAAGGCGTCACCTCCCACGGCTTCGCCCTTAACGTCGCCACGGACCTGCGCGATTTCGACTGGATTATCCCCTGTGGCCTCACGGATAAGCAGGTCACCAGCCTGGAACTCGAAGTCCCCACCGACGCCCCGGTTCCGACGCTCGAAGCCGCTGGCAACTCTGTCAGCCGCAACTTCGGCCGCGTCTTCAGCCGCCAGATGCTGTGGTGCGAGTCGCTGGAAGATCTGCTGCACGCTGAACGCGCTACGCCAGCTCTCTCAGACGTTCAACTGTGATAGCTGCGAGGTCAACGACTATGCTTCGGAGTCAGCAGCATCTGGGCCGTTACGCCACACACTACCGCGCCCAGCAGCGACGCGAAAAAGGCATGACCCGGCCAGATCAGACGGCCGAGGCCCAACTGCCACAGGCAGATCGCTGTTACAGTCGAAACGATGAAAGTCAGGCCAAAGATCTTCATTGGTACTCCTGAGTAAGAATACGAGCTCGAAGAGTAGGAAGTTCCCTCGGCCTGAAAACCGCTTTTTAACGAAGATTGTCCAGCGTGATCGATTTCCTCCCAGCCCTCTTTTTTTTCAGCTTTTCCAGCAAATCTTTTCTTAGCTTGAGAACAACTCCGGCGTTGCGATCAGCCACCTCGGCGATGCGATATTCCGCGCCGGAGCCGAGCACCTGCGCAATCTCCGACTGAGTCAGGTCATAGTCATGAGCCAGCCAGTCGGCCATGCTCTCCGTTGCAACCTGCAAAGCGCCGTCCACTGTTCCGTCGAAGCCTGTCGCAGCAATATGCGTTGCGGTCTCGATGCGTGGAGTCTTGATGCTCTTCTTCGGGATTACATCCACGGAGAACTCCACATCCATTGATGTTTCCAACGCGGTCCCGTTGAGTTCCCCGTCGGCCTGCAATGCGTGGGCATCACCGAGATAAAGCAACGCGCCGGGCACATTGACCGGGAGATAGACTGTGGCGCCAGCTCCGATTTCGTTGAAATCCATATTGCCGCCCCAGTTCCCGTTATCGCTCGATGGAGGCGCAGGTGGTCCAGGGTCGGTGGCGGTTCCGATACAACCCAACATCGGTGTAAGCGGAACCTCGAAGTTCGAAAGATGACCACTGCGACCCTCAGGCCAACCAACCATTCGCTCGCGGTCAAGATGCCAGATCACTTGCTTTCTGTTATCTCGTGTCGCGATGGCAAGCTCCCGGCTAAGAGCGCGGGTCGCAAACACATCGTCACTTACGGCGGTGTCACGGTTGAGCTTTAGCTTAGAATGTGGACTACAAGCACATCGCCGGGCATCACCGAATCCACATAGAACGGCCCGGTTTGCGGATCTCCTCCTGCCGTGCGGCGGAAGTTTCTGGAGTCGCTACCGCCATTGTCCACCGTCTCGGTCCGAACCGTATCGCCAGGAGCGAGATGGAGTGCAGGTGGATTCAGCGCCGAATAGCTGCGATAGAACGACACCGGTTTGAAAGCGTGTGTGACCGGAGACCTCGAAGGCCGCTTCGGAACCCGGGTGGCGACGAAAGGTAGCGTCAAAGGCTGCCTGTCCGCTGATCCGTTGGAGAGAAGATTCGTGCCGCGAATCTCTTCTCCGACGACCCTGGCCTCGACCTTACCGCTTCCAGCGTTTGGGGCAAACGCGATGACGTTGCCCGTCCGTCTGCCGACGATCTGTTGCCCCATGAAAACACCCGACAGCGAACCGTTCTCTTCAACAAGTTCCGCTCGGTTGTACATCTTGCTTCCGAGAAAATCCAACTCGACGACCCAGTCACCCGTAATCGGCTTCTGCTGACCGTAGGCGGCGGTGGAAATTAGCCAAAGCAAGGCGAGACGGCGAATGAACATAGAACTCCTTTAGAAAGAGCCGAACAGTCACGCTGAAAGTATCTCAGTTCTAAAATAGCGGTAGCCTGAAAACAGTTCGCCAAAAGCGCTCGATCAGCATATCGCACACTTTGCCCGATAATCGCCTAAACCTGCCAGTTATCCACACCGCGTCTTATAATCCGAAGTTGCACGGCTAATCAAAGTTGCCCCGGCAGTGCCGCAAACAGCCCCAAGTGTCACGATAAGGACTCTCATGCCGACTGACGTAGTAATGCCCCAGATGGGCGAATCCATCACCGAAGGCACCATCACCAAGTGGCTCAAGAAGCCAGGCGACACCGTCCAGCGCGACGAGCCGCTGTTTGAAATTTCGACCGACAAGGTCGACGCTGAAATTCCCTCCCCTGCTGCCGGAACGCTCGAAGAGATCAAAGTAACCGAAGGCACGACCGTTCAGGTCAACACCGTGGTCTGCACCATCGCAGAGTCCGGTGCTGCCGCCGCCACCCCGGCACCGGCGAAGGCCGAGACCGCCGCAGCTCCTGCTGCCGACACCGCTACCCCGGCAGCCGCCGCCGCACCAGCCGCAGCGCAGGGCAATCCCCCCGCAGCCGCCGGTCCCGGCACCGACGTCGTTATGCCTCAGATGGGCGAATCCATCACCGAGGGCACCATCACCAAGTGGCTCAAGAAGATCGGCGACACCGTCCAGCGCGACGAGCCCATCTTCGAAATTTCAACGGATAAAGTCGACGCCGAGATTCCCTCCCCCGTCGCCGGCGTCCTCACCGAGATCAAGGTGCCGGAAGGCACCACCGTCACCATCAACACGGTCGTCGCAGTCATCGGCGGCGGAGCCGGAGCACCCGCGGCAGCCCCCGCTGCCGCCGCTCCTGCAGCCTCTGCCGCTTCGGCTCCTGTGGCAGCAGCCCCGGCCGCTTCCGCCTCGGAAGGCGACAAGGTTCGCTCCTCGCCACTGGTCCGCAAGATGGCCAAGGACAACAACGTCGATCTTACTCAAGTCCCCGGAACCGGATCCGCAGGCCGCGTCACCAAGACTGACATCGTCGGCCATCTCGAGGGCGGAGCCAAGCCCGCGGCGAGTACAGCAGCTCCGGCACCCGCTGCATCGGCTCCTGCAGCCGCAGCACCGAAGCCAGCGGCTGCCCAGCCTCTGCCCGGCGAGGTCGTTCCGATGACCAAGATGCGCAGCATCATCGCGCAGCGCATGGTCGAGTCCAAGCGCACCAGCCCGCACGTCCACACTGTCTTCAAGGTGGATATGACGCGCATCGTCAAGCTGCGTGAGAAAGAGAAGAACAAGTACGAGCAGCGCAACGGCGTCAAGCTCACGTACATGCCCTTCATCACTCGCGCCGCCATCCACGCGCTGAAGAAGCACCCGGTCGTCAACGCCGCGGTCCAGGCCTCGAAGGACGGCGGACCCGATGCGATCCTCTACAACAAGAGCATCAACATCGGCATCGCGGTCGCACTCGACTGGGGCCTGATCGTTCCGGTCATCAAGGGGACTGAAGAGAAGAACTTCCTCGGCATCACCCGCTCCATCGTGGATCTCGCCGAACGCGCCCGCAACAAGAAGCTGGCGCCCGACGAAGTCTCCGGCGGTACGTTTACGCTGACCAACTCCGGCATCTTCGGCGAGCAGTTCGGCACCCCGATCATCAACCAGCCGCAGGCCGCAATCCTCGGCATCGGCGGTCTGAACAAGGAAGCCGAAGTAATCACCGACAAGGACGGCCAGGAGTCGATTGCGATCCGCTCGATCCAGCGCTTTACGCTGGGCTTCGATCACCGCATCGTTGATGGAGCAGACGCGGGCAAATTCATGAGCGACTTCAAAGCGTATTTGGAGAACTGGTCAGAGGATATCGGGTAAGACTTCGCAGCAGCATTTACGCGAAGCGTCCAATACCCCACGAAGTGGCGCCCGCCCGGCGTCAGGGCGCCTTTGTAATAATGCTTCAACAAAAGCGCGGCAAGCTCATCGAGCCTGCCGCGCTTTTTCTTCATCGACATAAAGATCACAGCGAGAATCCGCCGCGTGGCTGGGAAGGGACTACTCTAAGCAGTGTGGAGACCTAAATGATCGAGCAACTGAAAGACAGTCACGGCGGCGCATTCGGTTTCAAAGTAACGGGCAAGATCAGTGCGGAAGACGTGGCGAGCATCACGCAGCAGATCGGTCGCGCCATTCAAGCTCATAAGAAACCTATCGGCCTGCTGGTCGACCTCACCGAGATGGAAGGCGCAACCTGGGCCGCTCGTTGGGCTGAGATGCGTTTTCTTCAGCACCATAGCGATCACATCGCCCGGCTGGCGATCGTGAGCAATGACGGCTGGGAGGTCATCTCCGAGATGATCCTGGTCGCGACCGCAGCCTTGCAGGCTGAGACGCTTTACTTTCTTTCGTCCGAGATCCTTCATGCATGGCACTGGGTCAAGATGAACAAGATGGATGAATCTATTCCCGTCCGCGTGATGTATCCGGGCAAAGGTTTATTCCAGGACTACACGCCTGAGTACACCGGCCTGTAGTCGAAAACGATCCCGCACTAATTCCCACTCCGCCACCCCTGGCAGCAGGTTGGGGAGTTAGGGCAATTGCGTTAATAATATTCGACTTACCTACTTTGGATAGACTTGCCCTTATGGAACGTTTTGACGGCGACAAGTTCGAATTCAAGGTCGAGAAACTTCCTGAGCAGATCCATTGGAAACTTTACAGAGCGAAACAGCACCTTATAGAGTTTGAGCGAGAAGCCTCTTCCTATATGAATGTGAGCCCTTCTGGGCCGGGCGAGATGATTCACGCTCCCGAAAGTACACCCGAAAAACCCATTTACATCTACGCCCCAGAGAAACCTGTACCCGCAATATTTGGCCTGATCGCTGGTGACTATCTTCACAATCTTCGGTCTGTTTTCGACTATTTAGTATGGCAGCTAATTCTTGTAAACGGGGGAACCCCACATGAGACATACACGGCTTTTCCGATCTGCAAGAGTGCTGGCTCCTTCGACAAAGCAAGAAAGAAGAGGCTGGTGGGAGTGTCGAAAGATGCGATAGACCTCATAGAAGCGTTGCAGCCCTTTCCTGAGAGAAATCCAGGCGGTAAGCGACCGCAAACGATCCACATACTGGATGAGTTGAACAATGCGAACAAGCATCGGCAAGTTCTATCCACTAAATTAGCCACCATCCTTAAGCCGGATGGAAAGGTGCCTTTTCCTCATATCGAACTAGAGGTCATCCGGCATCGGGGTGAGAATTCGATACCGGGCGAGCGGCTGTTGGCCTATCTTGCATTTGAGAGCCGCATCGTAAGGAGCATAGAAGTTACGGCCACGCTTAGTGCCCTTATGGACTGGGTTGGGTTCGAGATTCTCCCCCAATTTGAGAAGTTCTTTTGATTGATCTTGGTAGAGATCGACTTATCCTCATTTTGAGGGAACGCTCCAAGTCTTCTTACTCCTCCGTCGCGGTCTCCGGTACGAGAAAGGGCCGGCCCATCGTTTGCCCGAATCCCCATGGATTCACAGCAGGAAGCGACTCGCAGATGAGGCCGCTTCAACGATCCCCGCCGGTCGAATCTCAAATCCCTACGGTAGCGTAAATTCGAATACCAGCCACGCCCTTAGCCGGACGTGATCTCGCAACACATCGCAAAGTTCCGACACGCTGTAGTCCCAAAATTCCTTACCGGACACATGGAGAACATCGTCGAGCGATCCGCGAATCGTATCTCCCTGCGGCAACGAAAATCCATCGCACCCCAGAAGACGAATCTCCTCTTCTTCGCAGTCGTGGAGAAATTCCAACGCAGCATCCTTCGGGAGTAGCGTCATCTCGCGGAATACAACCGCCTTCGAACGATGCTTCGCGAGTAACTCAGAACCAGTCGCCATCTACAGCGCCGCCTTGGCCCGCAGCACCAGATCCACAGCCTCTTCCGTTGTCTTACCCACCGCCGAAAGATGCCCCATCTTCCGCCCCTTGCGCGGCCGCAGCTTCTCATACAGATGCAGCCGAACCCCCGGCACTGCCAGCGCTGCATCGAAGTGCGGCTCTCGCGCCGCGCCGGCCTCATCCAGCCAGAGATCGCCCAGCAGATTCGCAATCGCCGCAGGCTGTACCACCTCGACCTCGCCGAGCGGCAGGCAGCAGACCGCCCGCACCAGTTGCTCGAACTGGCTCGTCGGGCAGGCCCGTTCGCTTGCGTGATAGCTGTTGTGCGGACGCGGCGCAAGCTCATTCACCAGCAGCTTGCCATCTTTCGTGCAGAACAACTCCACCGCCAGAATGCCTTCCAACTGGAAGGTGTCGGCAATTGACTCCGCGATCTCCCGCGCTTCGTCTGCCATCGCATCGGTCAGCGGAGCCGGCATTACGCTCCACGCCAGGATCTGCTCTTCGTGGTGGTTCCATGCCGCGGGATAGACCCGCACCTCGCCCGTCGGAGAGCGCGCCACCAGCACTGAAATCTCGCGCTCCAGCTCGACGGCCTTCTCGACGACACCAGCGCCTTCGCCGAGCGCAGACCAGGCGTCCTTAACCTCATCCTCACGCGCGGCTCCGGTCTTGAAGCCGACCTTGCCCTGACCGCGTCCGTCGTATCCACCCGTCGCGCTCTTGCAGAAGCAGCGTCCGCCCAGCGCTTCGACCGCGTCGCGGACCTCGTCGAGCGAGCGCACCGCGCGGTACTCCCCGATCGGAAAACCGTTGCGCTTCAGCCAGTCTTTCTGCTCAATGCGGTCCTGGATGATGGCCAGCATCGCACCGCCCGGACGTACCGGCGCAAAGTGCGCTGCCGCTTCCATACTGGCCTGCGAGATCTGCTCGATCTCCAGCGTAATCACGTCGCATCCGCGCGCCAGGTTCGCGGCCTCGCGGCTGTCGTCCCAACCGGCCTCGATGCAGCCATCCACCACGAACCGCGCCGGGCATGCGGGGTCGGGGTCGAGCACCAGGATGCGGTAGCCCATGCCACGCGCCGCCATCGCCGTCATGCGGCCAAGCTGTCCGCCGCCAAAGATTCCGATCGTAGCGCCGGGCAAAATCGGCTGCGCCTTATGCATCTGCTTTGCTTCTGTATCCGCCACGCTTAATTCCCAACCTTCTTGGTTCCCAAATCTTTCGCAGCCAACTCCAGATCGTCCAAACCCTGCGCCAGCACTTCGTCGCGCCGTGACGCACGCCACGCGATCAGCTTGTCGCGGAGCGCAACATCGCCTGCCGCCGCCAGCATAGCGACCGCCATCAAACCGGCGTTGGCGGCACCCGGGGCACCAATCGCCATCGTCCCGACGGGTACGCCCTTGGGCATCTGCACGATGCTTAACAACGCATCCATGCCCTGCAGCGAGGTCACGGCAACCGGCACGCCGAGCACCGGAACGACCGTCTTCGCCGCCAGCATGCCGGGCAGATGCGCTGCGCCGCCGGCTCCGGCGATAATCACGCGCAGCCCGCGCCCGACGGCGCTTTCGGCGTACTGAAACAACAGGTCCGGTGTGCGATGCGCCGAGACAACGCGGGCCTCATGCGCCACGCCAAACTCCTGCAGGATCTCGACCGCAGCGCGCATTACGCTGTAATCGCTTCGACTTCCCATCACTATTCCGACCAGCGGCTCTTCGATCTGCGGGGCGCTCATGGCATCGATTATACGGTCTCAACCATGAGCGTCTTTCCCCGCCGTGGCGCTCAGCGCCTGACGAAATCGATCCCCACATGCACCAGCGCCAGCAGTCCGCCGAACGCCCCGGCTAGTCCTTTCATTCGCTGAACCGTTCTCTCGTGCTGGCCGACGCGGTCCTCCAACTGCGTCAACCGCCCCGGCTGGCCCTCGCCCAGCAATTGCTTCATCTGGCTCTGCAGTACGCGCAGCTCTGCCAGTACCTGGCCTTCGAACTCTGTCATTGCTCTCTCCTTTTTATCTTTTGTGTTTAGGCGTATTGCTGGAAGATTTAAGTGCCAGGTGCGCCCTGACGCCGGGCGGGCGCCACTTCGTGGGGTATTGGACGCTTCGTGTAGGCAGGTGAAATCGTTTTAGCTGACCGCCAGTCGCGTGAACACCGCACTTGAAAATCGCGAGTAGACCGGTGGCGTCGAGCCGTCGTACATCCGCACGTAGTACCGCTCCACCTGGCTCTCGCGAGGAATCGAGAAGCTCCGCACCGGACTCCGCAGCACCAGGTCCTGATCGACCTGCGGGCCGAAGTCCCAGTCGCGCCGCCGCACCTCGAACCCGCCGCCCGCAGGCGGAGCCATTCCGGTGTCCACCTGTAGCGCGGTCTCGGTTGCGACGACCACCTGCAACTGCTGCAGGTTCGCGAGCACGTTGCTGGGTGCAGTGGACGCGGTCTCGGGCAGCAGCGCGTCTGCGGCGATCGCCTCAGACAACGTCAGCCCCAGGCTCTCGGCCCAGTCGTTGGCGAACTCGATCCGGTAGGTCAGAACCTCGGGCGCAGCCATGCCGTCCACGATCGAGACCCGCCGCACCAGCACCATCGTCTCCTGGCCGCCGCGCGTCAGGGTCAGCAGATCCCCCGGCCAGACGTCTTCTTGACTCGCGGGATTCACCGCCTCATAGTGACCCGCAATCGCCGCCGCACGGCTGGAGGCGAAGCTCAGGATCGCCAGCGCCGCGCTCTCGCAGTCCTCCGAGCAACGCGCCGGTGGCCGTAGCACCTTGCCCAGCCATGCCGCGCTTCCCGGAGCCCCGCCCTCAGCCTCCGCCGCCACGCTGGCGCTATCCTCCAGTCGCGCGACCGACCGCCTGGAACTGTAGTTCAGCGCGCCGTTGCCATCGAGGTTGTCGAACGTTACTCTCACGCCGTCACCCCCGCGAGGGGAGCCAATCCACGCATCGCCCGTACCTCATCGACCGTCAGGACGCCGGCGCGCAGCAGCTCGGTGTGGATCTGGACCTCCTGCATTTCGTCGCGACTCTCCAGATCGTTCCAGCAGAATTCGAACTCGCGCCAGCCCAGCTTCTTGGCGAAGAGGTCGCGGGTGATGTGCTCGGCCAGCAGCTTGGCCACCGGCACCACCGCGCTCTGGAAAGCTTGGTCGGCCATCTCGCCTGCGGTCGAGCGGTTCACATCGTGCTGCAGACCGAGCATCATCGGCGGCAGCTCGAAGGCATTTGCGATCATGCGGATCAGCGTATCCTGCCAGGCCAGCCGGAGATCGGCGTCGGTGCCACCGGCGAAACGCAGCACCTCGGGCTTCTGCTCGCAGCTCAGCAGCGGCACGCGGCCGGTGCCTTCGATCTCGTCCTGCCACCAGCGGATGAGGCGGTCATGCTGCTCGGGCGTCGCCTCGTTCAGCCACAGCGCGTACTGAACCACGGAGTTACTGGCCAGCCGCCCGGCGTAGCGGTTGGCGGAGAGAAACTGGTTGACCGTCTCGAACGCCACTTCGAGCCGCCCCAGTCCGAAGGCCGTGTGGGTGCGCGGATTCAGCCGCACATACATCAGCTCGTCGTCGCGCAGCGAGATCATCCCTTCGCCGCCCAGCCGGCCGGTCGCCTGCGCGTACCGCGGTTTTGCGGGGTCGCCGCTCCATGCGCCATCGATCTGGATGGTCGCGCCATCAACGGCCCACAGCCGGAAGGGCCGCGCCGCGTCGCCCGTGGCCTCCATTTCGATAGCACCGAAGCCGCCTACCAGCAGGTCTTCGAGTACCTGCTCCCACAGCACACGAAAGCTGTCCGCGGCGTTCGGCTCCTCCAGGCAATGCCGCAGCGCGGCAAGCTTCTGCGCCGCATCCGGGATCGACGCCGCGTCGAAGCCACGCCGCACCCGCACCTGCCAGTCCATGCTGGCGATCCGGTCCTTCACCACGTTGATGGCGCGGCGCACCACGGGCGTCTCGGCCAGCTTGCGCAGGTTCGCCGGAGTCGGCTTGGGCAGCGCATTCTGTCCCGACCTGCCCTGCGGGTTATACGGGGTGAAGATCGAAGGCAGCACCGCCGTCTTGCGGTCCCGCTCCGCTGAAGCGGCCGCATCTACATTTTCCATTGCAAGCTCCACGCCCGCGAACCGCTCCCAAACACCCTTGCCCCAATCCTGAATCCCCATCGCTCTACCTCCCTTTCGCGTCACCACCAATAAAAAAAGGCACAGCCCAAAAAGGACCATGCCAACGACATCCCAAACTCACAACTCACAACTCACAACTCACAACTCACAACTCACAACTCACAACTCCACCCGCGCCGTCTCCGCGATGCGTGCCAGGTCGCTTACGGTCATCACCCGAATCTCCTGGCGCTCCATGGCTTCGACTCCGAAGCGATATCGCTCGGTGGCTTCATCGTCCTCGCCCGAGACCGACCGCAGCGGCTCGACGATAGCCGTCAGCTCCAGCCTCGCCTGCTCGATGCGGGCGACCCCCTCGCGCAGTTGCGGAGCCGAATAAGCCAGCCCCTTGGCGGCTTCGACATCTCCTTCGAGCGACACCGCGTGAAACATCCGAATCATTCCTTCCGTAGCCGACTCGCTGCCGACCCGGTAGCCGCAGTCGATGCGCATCGGATCGCCTGCGCGGGTGTAGGGTGCGGCGGCGATGCGTTTGCGCATCAACGCCCACGCGCCAGTGCGTTCGAACTCCGTCCGCATCACTGCGGCGATGGCGGCGCGTCCGGTCCTTCTGCGCTCGACCTTCACCTTCAACGGCTCGACGTACATGCGCAGCAACTGCTCCATCTCGGCGGCCATGCTCTCCGCCAGGCAGGCGCGCGCGGGCGTCAGTTGCAGCGAGTTCGACAGCGTATCCTCCAACATCTCCATCACCGGCTTCAGGCCGTTCGCGCCTTCGTGCAGCCGCTCTGCGATCTCGCCTTCGAGTGCCTCCAGCAGGCCGATGTCTGCATCTGCGTCCATGCAGCGGACACGGCTCCAGTCACGCGTAAAACGGATTAGCGGCGCAGCCCCCCGGTCGGGTGCCAAACCCGCCTCCCGCAGGACTACGCCGATGTTCGTAAACTCGCCCTTCACTACATCCGGCACATACCGGACCAGGAAGAACTCGCAAGCCAGCCGCTCCGCCACACCTTCTCCTTAGCCGCACACTACATTACAAATTTTGACACTCTATTCAGTCCATCCAACGTTACAAATTGCGATGGCACGACGATCGTTCCTTGCTTCGCCCACATCGGGAATGGCGCGCGGTCCGAGTCGCGAAAGCGCACGATCAACTCCCGCACCCGCGACCTCCGCTCCAGCATCTGCTCCATCAGCCGTTCGAGGGTGGACATGTCGCCACCGTACCACTCGGGCGGCACGGCCTCGGCGATCGCCCACAGGGTCCCGGCCGGCATCGCCTCGATTCGGCTGAGCCACGGCTCGAAGCTTTGCCAGCCCGTCACCCGCGCGTAGACCGCGTTGCGCTGGTAGACGCCCCGCAGCGGGCTATCCGGAAAGGTCCACTCGCCCGCGTTGAAGCAGAAGCCCTGGTCGATAAAGCTGGCCCGGTACTTGCGCTCGCGGGGCCGCCGCTCGAAGACCGCCTGCCGCCCGTTGCAGTTGCCCGCCCACTTGTCCAGGCAGAGCATTCCGGCGAACTCGTCCAGGTTGCGCACCTCGGAGAGCTGCGGCTCGGGCAGGTAGTCCACCACCTGTCCGGGCATCAGGCCGCCGACAAACTGGCTGCCGAACTGCAACCCGGCGACGTACCGCTCGCGGGCTCCACGCGCCCCTTCGACGTGCATCTCGGGCGAGTTCGCGATCAGCCACTCGGTCACCTCGACCACGTCGCTGACCGGCACCGTCAACCCCACCACCGCCGCCAGCCGCGTGGCGATCAGCTCGTTCGCCAGCACCCGAAGATGCTGCGGATTGTTCTGGAACTTGACGACCCATAGGCGGCTGTCGGCGCCCAGCATGAGCTGGCTCTGCGCTCCACCCCGCATCCGACGAATCGCCTGCACCGCCAGAACCGCCACCCAAGAGACCTCGTTTCAGCAGGATACGATACCTCCGCAGTCCGAAGCCACCGCGGTGGCCAATTGCCGGTTGATCGTCTCTCCTCTGCCTGGCGCAATTACATGTTCAGCAAGTAACCGGCGTGTCTATTGCAGCCCGGTCGACTTCGAAGTCGCCGCTAACGCCGTTTTCGAGGAACTTCTCCGTTCTGACTAGAACCGCTATCAGCGACTAGACGCCATGTTTTGAAGCACGAGTTTGAAAGAATCGACGTCAGGAACAGGTCCGTAGAGATTGGCTGACCAATAATTGTCGATTGAAAGGCAGGACACTTGCCAATCTCGAACTTGATCGAAGTGAGGAGCCATACACGAAAAACGCGGGTCAAGATTCATTGGCGTGCCTCGAAAGTCTTTATGACCCAATTTTTCCGCCAGAGCCTGAAGGCGCTCCGCCACAGTTTGTGGTCCCGGAGATGTGCTCTCGCCATCGCTGATGACGATTGACTCGAATTCAACAGGCTCACCCAAGCGTGCACGCACCAGTCTTAGCTGTCGCTGTCCTGCGGGCGTTTCTTCTTGTCGCCACATCCAGGGCACTTTCACACTGAGGCCTTGGTAGGTGGCGGTCGAATGATGTCCAAAAGCCCATAGCCAAGCTCGTAGAGTCGGCTCTAAATAGAAGTAAGTGACCCAAGCCGTCACCACTGTTACAAGAAGAACCCCAATCATCTTCATCGGCAGAGCACGATTCCACCATCGTAGTTTCGCTTCTCCTGACATCGGTTCCCCCAAACACTGTGTGTGCAGTCATCTAAAGGTACCGTAGTCCTGCCGGGTGCCCCATTCATGCGACTTCATGCATGGGTGGGTATCGTGCGGAGCACGACCGCTCTCCTCTCCATAACTGCGCGGTCTTATCTGTGCGAGACAAGCCATTCTGCTCGTGCTGCTTGCGCTATGGCCATTGCCATCAGGCAGTCATCGTGCGCGCCGTTTGCTGCGCCGGTTCTGCTGCCGGGGTGGTTCACGAACGTCCGGCATTCCGCGAGCAGGCGTTTGCTGGAGAAGATCTGCGGCGTCTCCACTAGCAGTGCGCCCATGCGGCTTACCATTCCCGGCTTGTTGCCGGCGGTGGTCAGGAATCCGGCGTCGCCTCCCTGGGACCACACGTTGGTGTAGTGCTCGGTCGCGCTCAGATAGGCGAGCACGCCGGAGCCGTGGTTGTTGCGTTCGACGGCGATCCAGGCCTCTCCGCCCTTCATGTTGCAGCCGTACTCGCGGCCCAATGCAGCGGCGACTTTGGCCAGCTCCAGCACCGGAAGCCTTTGCTGCAGCTCCGCGCACTGGCGGCCGCCGCGCAGCTCGATCACCTGCACTGCGGCGAAGTCTCCGTCGACCCCGCCCCCGGCTGTGTCTACGGCTATGAGGTACTCCCGGTCCGGGACGGGCGGCAGCCAGATCTGCAATGAACCTCCGCGACGGCGCTCGGTCGGCTCGTAGACCTCGGTCATGCGTTGCTCGATCGCCTCGACGTCGAAGCAGCATTCGCCGGTCGCTTTGAAGCAGCTCTCCGGGCTCTCGGCGAACTCCTGCGACCGCAGGCCCCGGTAGCTGGTCTCGAGGCCGCGCCGAAAGCCGATCTGCGCGGCGGACAAAGTGTGCCGCTGCATCAGTCCCAACTCTTCCTCGGAGAAGTTTGTAACTGAGTTTGCTACATATGCCTCCTCCATCCACCACGGGAAGAAGTGCGGCACCACACCGCTGCAATCCGGCCCGGCCAGACCGGCGCGCATCCACTCCTCGTAGAAGCATCCATAGGCCCCGTTGGGCGTGGACTCCAGCACCATCTCGCCGCGGGGCGATAGGGCAGCGCGCAGCCCGGCCAGCGTCGCGGCTGCATCGCCGGGCCAGCGAGCTACCTCGCTGCAGTGCAGGTTCTGCATGGTCAGGCCGCGCCCGGCGCTTTCGTCTGCTGCGCTGACTACGCGAAACTCGCTGTCCAGCTCGGGAAAGCGCATCTGGCCGACGTTGGCCAGGCTGCGCCGCAGTGGCCCCTTGCGCATCTGCTCCGGCAGGCACTCCCAGAAGCGCTGCACCATGCGGAAGATGCCCTCGGCTGCCTCGCGGGTGTGCGCCACCTGCACGGTCAGGACGCCCTGCGCCGTAATGGTGCGCAGAAAGAACCGTCCCGCCACCCAGGTCGTCATGCCCATCTGCCGGGCCTTCAGGACGATGTTCTGCCTGCCCCGCCCCGCCTCAAACGTTCGCTGCGCCTCGTTCGCGACCAACGGCCGTTCCACCCCGTCGCGGTCGCGTACGCGTAGCAGTTCTTCCGCCAGTGCTACGGCTACGGTCACACCGTTCAGCTTTGGCGGACGCTCTTCCAGCATCCTGCCGAGCCGCAGCAGGTCCTCCACCTTCCCAAAATCAAGATCAAGCATTGCATTCTCCCCACCCGTTGCACCTCTTTGAAAAAAGCGTGGCCCCTCCCACCCAGGAAGGGGCCACGCACTGTTGCTCTCTTTTTCTTCACCCGTCGCTACATCTCCCAGTGACATCCCGATACGGTCCTCGGATTTGGAACATCGCGCAGTGTTAGCGATCCGTTGGACGGCACGGTCACCGCCGTTGCCAGCGGAAGCCCGTTGATCAACTGGTTTCCGTTCAACGCCACGACGCCCACCGGGTATGCGGACTGCAGATTGGTGACGCGATACACCGCGCCGCTCTGCCCGGTGCAATCCGGTAGCGTCAAGGTTCCCGCCGCGGTGACGCCGGAGACGCTCACCACGTCATCGCCCGCCGCCATGGAGTACGGCAGCGACGTCACCCGGTGCGGATTCATATCGTTGTATCCGAAGGTGTAGTTCAGCGCGTTGCTGGCCGCGTTGGCCAGCAGCATCTGCCCCGCCGCCGTCGGGTGGGTCTGGTCTGCCTGGAAGTAGGTGGTGTTGGCGTTTGCCCCGTCCGCTCCCAGCAGTGGGTTCGCGCCGAAGTCGATCACGCCATCGGCCCCGTTGTTCTTCGCGTTCGAGAGGATCAGGATGTCCAGTGCGTTCTTGAAGGAGTCGAAGCTCGCCCCGCCCGCGCCGATTCCCGCCCGTGAGACCAGCGTTCCGACGAACACTCTGCAGCCTGCCTGCTTCATCGTCTGCACCGTTCCGGCGATCTCGCCGAAGACGCTCTGCGGTGTCGCGGTGGCGAAATTGGCAAAGTCGTTGTCCCCGCCCGAGATTACATAGACGGAAGGCCCCCCGCTGGTCCTGCACATCAACGCGGCCCGATTGGACTCCGACCCATCGATCGCCTCCACCAGGATCCCGGAGATGCCAAGGTTCACGATGTTGTAGGCCGGTTGATTGGTGAGGGTCATGTTCTGCAACCACGACTGCGAGGGTGACAACCCCAGCGCGGCGGTGATCGACGTGCCCGCCGCAAGCAACTGCGGAGCGGCCAGGTTGACCGGCACCGGCTGCACCGGCACACCTCGCGAAGCTACCTCTGTCTGGATCGTCCGGCTTGCCGCGAGGATGGCCGCTGCTGGCAACTGCGTCGGGTAGCTCACCAGCCGATAGAACGTGCCCATGAATCCCGAGCCCGTAAACGGCCCCGTATTGCTCGATCCCAGCATGTAGTTCCCCGCGCTCTGAAATCCGAACGAAGCCCCCTGCGCCGTGTAGCTGATCTCATTGCCATCGAGGTACACGTGGTCCACGTTGCCTCCGCCCGTTCCCAGCACGAAGCCGAGCACATGGAATCCGCTCATCAGGTTGGGCGACTGCGTGAGGTGCTGCCCGTTGGCAAAGACATCCGGAGCGTACGCGTAGGTGCTGGGCGCGCCGTTCTTCGAATACATCAGGTTCACGCCGCTGCTTCCCAGGCTGCTGGAGATCAGCACCGGGTACAGATTGGCCGCGCCCGTCGAAGTGGTGAGCGGGTTAATGTAGATCGCCGCAAGAAACGTCTTCGCTCCGTTCAACGCCGCCGGTAACTGCACGTTCTGCTGGTCGGTAAACACCATGCCGGTCTGCGTCCAGGTTGGACTCAACGTTCCAGAGCCAAGCGTCGCATGGTTGGCGTTGCCACTGTTGTCGCTCAACACGGTGCCCGAACCCTGCAGGAAGTTGTAGTCCGCCAAAGCGCCCGCGGGAAGTTGTGCTGTGGTGGATCCGCCGCTGACGGCGTTCAAAGCAGCGGGAGGATTGACCCACACTCCGTCCTCACGCAGATAGCGGCTGGCACCTGCGGTCGCTCCGGGGTCCGGTACCGCGCCCGGGCTATGTCCACTGCCGGAGGCGCCGAACAGCGGGAGTTGCGATGCCCCGAACGTACCGTTGATAGTGGTGGCATTCACCGTGGTCGCGTTGATGGTCCCGGCGGTGAATGCCTGCGGCGTAAAGCTGTATCCCGCGCCGCGCATCTGAAGGGTGAGTGCGCTGGTCTGGGGCTTGTATTGCACCGTATCCACACCGGCGTTCGAATCCAGTTCGAAGAGGTTGTAGCCGGAGTTCCATTTGCCGCATCCGTGGGAGTTGCAGTGGACCGAGAAGACGCTCTGCTCGCCCGCCTGCATGTCGAAGGTGCGGTTCCAGATCCCCGTTGATTCGTAAGCTACGTCCGGCACGGTGTGGGTTCCGCCGCCGCCCAGGTAGCTCGAGGCGGGCACAGCGTTGGCGATGCTCCAGCCGCGCATGCCGGGTCCGACGTTGCGCTGGTACTGCATGCCGGCCCGTGCAAAGACGGTTGGCCGCGGCGTCGTCTGGCCGACGAACTCCGTATCGCCCTGCACGCTCTCCTGGTAGTAGTGCGGCTGCTCCACGGGATCGTTCGCGGCCCACTGGACAGAGTTTGGTGCCAGGGTCATCTGACCGTCGACCTTCTTTGTCGTTGCGTTGTAGACGCTCAGAACTTCCGCCATGGGATACAGCGCGTAGCCGCCGGTGAGGATTCCAACGGTGCCTCCGGAGCTGGTGCTGTCCGGCCCGGTCGCCGCGTAGGTCAAGGAGTTTGGCCCCGTGGTGATCACGACAAACTGACCGTTATAGCTGGCGTCCGAGACCCCCGCGACCGTCAGCGCGAGGGCGCTCACATCCGCCGGCAGATTGCCCGCCGTCGTCACTGTCACCACGTTCCCGCTGCGTGCGATCGAACTGATCGCCAGGTTCATGTTGAGGTACGCACTCGTCTTGCCACTGACGCCGACGACTGCCGTTACACCACCCGCGTAGTAGAGGCCCGTCGCGGAGTAAGAGCCGATGACGGGAAAGACCTGGCGAATCCCATCGGCCGTGTCTACCGTCTGCTCCAGACCGTAGCCGCACAGCCCGCCGATGGCAATCGTAGCGTGCGTCGCATGCACCTTGTTCAAGGTCATCTGGAGGTGGGTGGCATCGATCACCGTGTAGGGAGCCATCTCATAGTTGTGGGGCTCGTATCCGCTCGGCCGGTCCGCCAGGCAGGCCAATCCACTGTGGTTGGTGATTGCTCCGGTGTTGGTTACAAAACCTGAGGGAACTCCGCTGGTATCGATAGCGACCGACGCAGTTCCGGGGGCAATATTGTTTGGCCGCGACCCGATCAGACTTGCCGTCAAAAGAAAGACGCTCACCGGAAACGAAGTGCCACTGAAGGTCGCGGTAGGACCTGGGATGGCGGTGCCACCGCCAAGGATCGCTCCGGTGGACAGGAGACGTACCGGGTTGGTATCGATGAGATAGCGTCCATTGCCCTGCGTTCCAGCCGCCGAGGTCGGCGTCAGCGTCACCAGGGTGGAACCGGCGGTGCAGCCCGTGCTGCAGGTTCCGTGAAAGACCTCCGTATCTTCCTGGACCTGCAGGTCGAAGGGGTGCGTTCCCTCGTCCGCCTCGTCGCGGAATCCGCCCGAGGCCTTGAGGAACTGCGATCCGATAAGGCAGTCTCCGACGCCGTAACAGTTGATGGCGTTGGGCGTCAGGACGTGCTGCCCCGCAGTGTTATACGTGCCTGTCACCGAGAGGGCGCTGTATCCGGTCTTGAAGTAAGGTACCTTTTCCAACTGCCCGGGAAAGAGGTTGGAGCCGCCGTCCAATCCTTCATGCGTTAGAACCAGCCCGAACGATCCGATGATCTCCGAGCCTGTCCGTTGCGAGGTAGCCGCCGTACTTTGGGTCGAGACCACATCGATCCACTGGCCGGCATCGCCGCCAGGAGTAACGACATTGACCGGGTTCAGGTAGCTATCCAGACGCGCTCCACCGCGTGCGTCCTCGAGGTGCGTTCCTGCTGCTGCGCTGCTGTTCCAACTCTGGGGCTTGTAGTGTTCGCTCGATCCGTAGGTCGATTCGGCCTTGACCTCGCAGCCATTCGCGCAGCCTGGACTGGCGACGGCGTTTGCGATTCCATTGTCTCCATTGCCCGTGAGGTACTGGCTCGCAAATAGCGTGCCGTTCAGCTTGTTGACTTGTAACTGCGTGCCTTCGGGCTGCGCGATACTCTGCGTCGCCAGGGGCAGAGTCGAGACCTTCTGGGCAATCCCTCCGGCGATTGCGGTGATGTTATAAACCCGGAAAGCGAGCCCCCATGAACTTTCAGGACCTCCACGAACTGCTCCGTTTGGAACTCACTCGCCGTATCGACCAGGGCACGCTTACGGGCAGCCAGCTTGCCCGGCAGGCGGGGTTCCAGCAGGCGCATGTGTCGAATTTTCTCAATCGCAAACGCGCTCTTTCGCTGGAGGGGCTGGACCGGGTGCTCGCTTCGCAGGACCTCACTGTCGAGCAGGTGCTTCCGCTGGAGCTTACGGCGGTGGCGGCGAAGGTGGCAGGCGATACGGTCGAAGTAGTGCCGATCGTCTCGCCGTCGGTGGCGATGGACGATGCGCGGATTCCGGCGTCGGCGGTGATTGAGACGCTGCAGGTCTCGGCGACGCGCCTGCGGGATAACCGGTCGCGGCCGTCGAAGAAGAATGCCAAGTGGCAGCGCTTCCTGGGAATTCGGACGGACGCCCAGCAGGCCGGGGCGATGGAGCCGCTGTTGACTCCCGGGGCGGTGGTGATTTTGGACCGGCACTACAACTCGCTGGCACCGTACCGGGCGCATCAGCCTACGTTGTATGCGGTTCGAGCGGGTGCTTCCCTGCTGATCCGGTTTGTGGAGTTCGATGAAGGGCGGCTGATTCTTCGGCCTTACTCGATGAATTTTCCGGTGCAGTTGCTGGCGCTGGGGGCGCATGAATCGCCGACGGATTACATCGTGGGGAGAGTTTGCATGGTGTTTTCGGAGTTTTAGGTCCTGCGCGGACGGCGAACGTTTGTAGATAGACCGGTGTCGAAGCGGTGCGGTGCTTGTTGTCACGGTAAAGGTTGGTCCTGCTGCGCGGATGCCCACCCATGCGATAAAGCCGCATGAATGGGGCACCCGGCAGAGAATCGGGACTTTGAGAAGACGCAGGTTGAATCGAGAATTGTGGCAGTTGAACCTGCTCCGGTTGTTCCGTAGCGAAGACGGCTGACGGGTTCCGGGGTTTTGACTGGTCCGCTACTAATACGAAATGCAAAGGTCCTTCACTTCGTTCAGGATGACGAGCATATTTTGCTGCGGGAGAGTCTTGTCACGGCCCTGGTTTCACCTTCTTACCCTTTGTTTGAAGGACGCAGGTAAACTGAAGAAATGCTTTCGAAGCTCTATGCGAAGTGGATGTACGCCTGGGAGACGGCCCTTACCACCCGCGACACCAATCGCATCGTCCGCCCATTGGAATGGGGTTTTGACTGGCTGAGCGATTTGCATCTTGATGCGAATCAGTTCGCCGGTCTGGATGGGTTGGAGCGGATGACCGCGATCAATCAGGCGATTGTGGCGCGGTCGGATGACTTTTTCGGGTATGAGACGCCTACGGACTTCCGGCTGGAGAAGCGACACCCTCAGCTCTTCCCTACCAATGTGCGTCCCGAGACGTTGGCGCAGGATGCGGAGCTGAAGCTGCAGGCTGCGGTGGGAGATCTGGAGGAGGCGGAGTTTCTGCGTTTTACTTCGCCGGTCCACAGTCAGTATCCGGAGAACGATATCGTGAACGCGCGGTGGTATCCGGCGTCGGTTGAGCAGCAAAAGGGCAAGCCGAAGCAGGCGATCATCGTGATGCCGCAGTGGAATGCGGACGCCTTCAGCCATAATGCGCTGTGTACGCTGTTCAATCGCTTTGGCATCTCGGCGCTGCGGCTTTCGAAGCCTTACCATGACATTCGCCGGCCGGCGGAGCTGGAGCGGTCGGACTATGCGATGAGCTCCAACATCGGGCGGACGATCGGGGCGTGCCAGCAGGCGGTGGCGGATATTCGCAGCTCGCTGGACTGGCTGGAGACACAGGGCTACGAGCAGTTCGGCGTGCTGGGAACGAGCCTGGGGAGTTGCTACGCGTTTATCGCGGCGGCGCAGGATCCGCGGCTCAAGGTCTGTGCCTTCAACCATGCGTCGACGTGGTTCGGCGACGTGGTCTGGACGGGCCAGAGTACGCGCCACGTTCGCGCCGCTTTTGAGCAGGCCGGACTCACGCGGGACCAGGTACGGGATATCTTTACCGCCATCAGCCCGATGTCGTATATGGAGCAGTTTGCCACCAATCCCAAGCGGGTGCTGGTGGTTCATGCGACCTACGACCTGACGTTTCTGCGGGAGTTTTCGCTGGATGTGCTGGCCAATTTCGAGAGCCATAACATCGATTACGTGTCGAAGGTGCTGCCGTGCGGGCACTACACGACCGGCGAGACCCCCTATAAGTACATCGACGGCTGGTATTTGGGGTCGTTTATTCATGATGCGTTCAAACGGTTGGCTCATCAAAGTGCTGCCAAGGTCTGAGGCTAAAATAGAGGCATGCCGATAGACCTGAACGCGACGCTCGCTGCCTCCGACCCTGAAACTGCCGCCCAGATTACCAACGAAATCGCCCGCCAACACGAGGGTCTCGAGATGATTGCATCTGAGAACTTTGTCAGCCGCGCCGTTCTGGAAGCTGCAGGAACCGTCTTCACTAATAAATATGCCGAAGGCTACCCCGGCAAGCGCTACTACGGTGGCTGCGAGTACGCCGACGTCGTCGAGAACCTGGCCCGCGACCGCGCCAAACGCCTCTTCGGCGCGGAATACGTCAACGTGCAGCCGCACTCCGGCTCGCAGGCCAATGCGGCCGCTTATATGACGCTGATCACTCCGGGCGACTGCATTCTTGGGCTGGATCTCGCCCACGGCGGTCACCTGACGCACGGTCATAAGCTCAACTTTTCTGGCAAGCTGTATCGCATCGTCGGGTACCAGGTGCGCAAGGATACCGAGGTTGTGGACTACGACGAGCTTGAGGCTACCGCGCTGCGCGAGAAGCCCAAGATGATCATCGGCGGAGGCAGCGCGTATCCGCGACAGTTCGACTTCGAGCGGATGCGTGCCATCGCCGATAAGGTCGGAGCTTACTTCCTGGTGGACATGGCCCACTTTGCCGGGCTGGTCGCCGGTGGAGCGCACCCCTCGCCTGTACCGCACGCGCATATCGTTACGACCACCACGCACAAGACGTTGCGCGGACCCCGCAGCGGCATGATTCTGTGCAAGCAGGAGTTCGCCGCCGGCGTGGATCGCAGCGTGTTTCCCGGTCAGCAGGGTGGTCCGCTGATGCATGTCATCGCAGCCAAGGCAGTGGCGTTCAAGGAAGCGCTGGAGCCGGAGTTCGCGACCTATGCGGCACAGGTGGTGACCAATGCGAAGGTTCTGGCCGCGGCACTGGCAAATAAGGGCTACCGCATTATCTCCGGCGGTACCGATACGCATGTGATTCTCATCGATGTCTTTGAGAAGGGTATGCTTGGCTCGGAAGCGGAGAACGCACTGGGCGCTGCCGGCATCACAGTGAATAAGAATGCGATTCCTTACGATCAGAATCCGCCGATGAAGCCCAGCGGCATCCGCATTGGAACACCGGCCCTGACCACCCGCGGTATGAAGGAACCGGAGATGGAGCGCATCGCCGGATGGATTACGACGGCTCTGGAGAGCCGGACGGACGAAGGCAAGCTGGCAAAGATTCGCGGCGAAGTCTCCGAACTCGCAGAACAGTTTCCGCTTTATAGTTTTCTTCGGTAGAAGTACCAACAATGGGCCAGCCACGACGACACAAGCTTAGGAGAAGCAAATGGTAATGGCTGTGTTGACGTGGCTGATAGCGATCCCGCTGCTTGGTTTCGTCACGGGACTGAGGACTTTCACTGCGATGATGGTCCTGTGCTGGTTCGCCTACCGGGGTCATTTGCCACTCGATGACACGTGGGCGTCCTGGGCCGGCCATCTCATCACAGCCATCATTTTCACGGTGCTGGCGAACGGCGAATACATCGGCGACAAGCTGCCTCAGACTCCGAATCGCACCGCTCCGGGACCGCTGATCGCTCGGCTGGTCTTCGGGGGGCTGGTGGGAGCTATCCTTGCCACCGGACTGGATGGCTCGGTGGTGGAAGGGATTCTGCTGGGGGTCGGGGGAGCGGTTCTTGGGGCTTTCGGAGGCTACCTGGTGCGGCGGGAACTGGTGTATCGGTTCGCGTGCAAGGACTGGCATATTGCGGTCGCCGAGGACATTCTTGCGGTTGGGTGCGCTGTGATCGCTATGGGCGTTGTGACTGGGTAGTTGGGGTTTCTTTAAAGGCTATTGCAAGGGCCAAGTGCGCCCTGACGCCGGGCGGGCGCCACTCCGTGGGGCTCTGGACGCTTCGCGTGTAGGGAATCGGCTTTTAGGTCTGTTGGGTTGTGGCGGCTGACGTCAGCCAGTTTTCCATGACCTGGTGTCCGACCAGTCCGGCTTGTTGCTGGACGAGGTGTCCGCCGGAGAAGACGGCGAAGTTGGGGATGCCGCGTACGTTGTAGCGGGCGGATAGCTGGGGCTCGCGCTCGGTGTCGACTTTGACGACGATGGCCTTTCCGGCCATGTCGGTGGCGGTCTTTGCGACCTCGGGCGCGGCGGCGCGGCAGGGACCGCACCAGTCGGCCCAGAAGTCTACGAGGACAGGGACTTTGGCTTGCTGGACGATCTCGTCGAAGAGCTGGGTGTCGACTTGAAGGGGTTCGCCGAGGGGTGGGAGGGCGTTCTTGCAGGCTCCGCACCTGCCGGTGTCGGCAAGATGGGATGCGGTGACTCGGTTTTTCTGTCCACAGTGATTACAGGTTCGAATGATCGGCATGGCAGCCTCTATGCGTTGGATGTTGTTTCAGGCTATGCGATGCATGTGTGCTGAGACGGGAGCATTTGTTGTGGGCGACTAAAACGGCAAGAGCAAAGACGAAATACGGGGTCTTGACGGGTACCGAGGTTTGGGCTGGTCCGCTTCCATTGGTGAAATACAGGGGTCCTTCACTTCGTTCAGGATGACGGGCGTTGTTTGTGATGGCGACTTTGTAATTGCCTGCGCGGGTACCGGATTTGGCAACCGCAAACCGCGCTACGCGCGGCGACGGTAGCGGATGGCGAACTCGTAGGTGGAGTTGGGCGGGAAGAGTTTGGCTACGAGGCGGAGGCGCTCGGCCAGCGGCTGCGGGGCGAGCAGGGGATACTCGCGTTCGCGCAGCTCGGAATAGTCGAAGTCGACTGAGAGCGAGAGCTGGTAGATGGCGACGGCATCGGAGAAGGCGGATTCGAGGTACTCGGACTTGGCCTTCTCGTCGATGCGGGGCTTGGCGTCGATGGAGGCCTTGGGCAGGGCGAGGGCTCGGCTCTCCCAGGCATCCTGGCTGGTCTCGCCGCGGACGTCGGCGACGGCCTGGGCCCAGACGAGATCGGTGAAGAAAGAGGGAACTCCGACTGCATCGACGAAGGCGTGGCCGATGTTGATGAAGAACTCAAAGGCCAGGGCGAAGCGGTCGCTAAGCAGGCGGGTGGAGATGAAGACGCCCTCGCGTTCGCCCAGCGCGACATTGCGGTGGCAGATGGCGTTTTCGGCCAGTTCCGGGTTGTAGGCCGCGGCGATCATGGTCGGCTCGGCTGGTTTGGCCTCGGATTTTATCTCTGCCTTGGTCTCTGTCTCGGCTTTGGACTCGGGATTCAGCGCCGTCATGGCGAGCGGGACGAAGAAGTACGCCTTGCGGTTGAGGGCGGCGGCGATGGTGGTTGGAACGGCCTGAACCATGCGGGCCAGGTCGATCGGGGTGATGTTGGTGTCGCCGTAAGCGGCATAGTGGATGCCGTTGGGGGACTGCTGCAGGAGGGCTTCCTGCGCCACCTGGGTCGCCTGCACAAGTCCGGTTTGAACGCTTTGAGCCATAAAGCAGTATTCTATCTGGTATGGGACACGCTTCAGAGATGCAAACGCAGACAGGCCCGCGAACGGTTGGCGGTGGATACCTTTTTGGGGTTCCGGTGGGAGACCTGGGCTGGTTCGCAAGCCTGCTGATGGGGCTGGCGTCGGGCTTCATGGCGTTCTTTGCAGGGACGTTTCTGGGGATCGTCGGGATCGGGATTTATAACGGCGCGACGCATAAGAACGTCGATCTGGCGTTGAGTTACCGGTGGTTCGGGCTTTCGTTCGGAATCCTGGTGATGGTGGTGGCGCTGTCGTACCTGGGGATGTTGTGGGTGAAGCGTAAGACTCGTAAGGCTTAGGCTGGAGCGGATTCCTTCGGTGGATCGTTTAAGTAAGTGCCAAGTGCGCCCTGACGCCGGGCGGGCGCCACTTCGTGGTGTGTTGGACGCTTCGCGTGAATGAAACTATTTTGCTGCTAGCAATTTGCTCTACGCGCTATAGGTTGCGGCCTGCTGCTGCTCCCGAGGCCCAGGCCCACTGGAAGTTGTAGCCGCCGAGCCAGCCGGTGACGTCGACCACCTCTCCGATGAAGTAGAGGCCGGGAACTCGCTTGGACTGCAGGGTGCGGGCGTCCAGTTCGTCGGTGTCGATGCCTCCGGCGGTGACTTCGGCTTTGGCGTAGCCTTCGGTTCCGGCAGGGGTGAAGGTCCATTGGTGGAGGTCGGCTTCAAAGGCGGCGATGCCGGCGTTGGTCCAGTCGCGGGGTGGGTAGAGCGTGAGCCAGCGTTCAGCCATGCGGGCGGGGAGAATCGTGCGGAGGAGGTCGTATGCGGCGTTGAGGTCGCGGCGGGGCAATGCTCTATTAGGCGCAAAGACCTGGGCGCGGGCAGCGGCCTGGGCATCCGGATAGGTGCGCGTGGACACGCTGGTTACGAGCATGGGTTCCATGACGTTGATGCCGGGGGCGAGGTCGAGTTGGACCGGGGTGCCGGGCTGCCAGTAAGAGGAGGTCTGCAGAATCGCGGGGCCGCTCAGTCCGCGGTGCGTGATGAGGAACTTCTCGCGGAAGAGGGGCTTGAGGGCGGCCGGGGTGGCGCGGGCGCTGCCGGAGGTGCGCTTCTTTTCTACGTTGGCGGAGGCCGTCTTTGTGGGTGAGGGGGCGGGTGCGGAGGCGATGACTTCGGCGGAGAGGCCGCTGAGATCGCACCAGTCGGCGGTGTCCTCCGGAGAGAAGACGAGCGGCACGAGGGCGGCCCGCGTGGGGACGATGTTCAGGCCGAACTGGCGGGCGAGTTCGTAGCCGAAGCCGGTCGCGCCCATTTGGGGGATGGAGAGGCCGCCGGTGGCGGCGACGACCGAGTGCGCCAGGAAGCTGCCCGCAGAGGTCTCGACGCGGAAAGGGGCGGACGCACTCTCTCGGGTGACGGAGAGGACCTTTGTGCCGAGCAGGGTGCGGACGTTGGCCTGCGCGCACTCCTTTTCCAGCATGGTGACGATGTCGTGGGCGGAGCGGTCGCAGAAGAGCTGGCCGAGGGTCTTCTCGTGGAAGGTGATGCTGTGCTGGGTGACGAGATCGATGAAGTCGGCGGGGGTGTAGCGGCTGAGGGCGGACTTGGCGAAGTGGGGGTTGCTGGAGAGGAAGTTCTCGGGGCGGGTGTTGAGGTTGGTGAAGTTGCAGCGGCCGCCGCCGGAGATGAGGATCTTCTTGCCGGCCTTTTCGGCGTGGTCGATGAGCAGGACGCGGCGGTCGCGGCGGCCGGCTTCGATGGCGCACATGAGGCCGGCGGCGCCTGCTCCGAGGATGATTGCGTCGAGTGTTTCGGTATGGGGCACTTCGGTATGGGGCATGGGGTCTTCTTAAGTCCTGATGGGTCGGGTGATAGGTCGAGCGGGTGAGTTAAGAGGAGGAATTCGCTCTCTTCAGGGTCTCATGGGTGGGAGTTTTGAGGTGTGTCGAACGGGGCTGTGCGACCATAGGGGAATGTGGACTGGCGGACCAGAACGAGGCGGGGCGGAACGAAACGGGCCGAGAGTGGGTGAGGCGCAGGCCTTTGGACCTGCAGCGGCCATTACGCGCCGGGCTGCGGACCGGCTGCGGGCTGGACATCTCTGGGTGTACCGGTCGGATGTCGAGGTGTTCGTGCCGTTTACGGGGTCGACGGGGATTGCGCCGGGCTCGCTGGTGACGGTGATGGACGGGCGCGGGATGCCGCTGGGGACCGCTATCTACAGTGATGCCTCGCAGATTGCGCTGCGGGTGGTCTCGGCGAAGCCGGGCATTACGCGCGCCGAGTATCTTGCGGAGGCGCGGGTGCGGGTTTTGGCGGCGCTGGATCTTCGGGCGGAGCTTGCGCCGGAGTCTGCGACGGAGAATGCCTGCCGGTTGATCTTTTCAGAGGCGGACGGTCTGCCGGGGGTGGTGGCGGACCGGTATAACGATTTGGTGGTGTTGCAGCTTTTGACGCAGGGAACCGCGCAGGACGATTTGCGCGCAACCGTTGGCGAGGCGCTGGTGGAGCGGCTGGGCGGCGAAGTCACCGTGTGGGAGCGGCCGGATGCGCGGATACGGGAGCTGGAGCGGCTGAGTGCTCCGGGGGCCGGGCCTTTACATGCTTCGGGAGAGCCGAAGGCCAGTACGATCTTTACCATCAATGGGTTGAAGTTCAACTTCGATGCGGGTTCGGGGCAGAAGACGGGGGCATTTCTGGATCAGCGGCTGAACTATGCTGCCGCTGCCCGCTATGCACACGGCGTCGGGCTGGATATCTGCACGTACCAGGGTGGATTTGCGCTGCACATGGCGCAGGTGTGCGAGCGGGTGACCGGGGTCGATGCGAGCCGCGGAGCGTTGGAGGTGGGGGAACGGAACAGCGCCCTGAATCCGGAGTTGAAGGCCGAGGTGGACTGGATCGAGGCGGATGCCTTTGAGTTGCTGCGCGAGTTCGATGCGTCGGGCCAGCGGTTCGACACGATCGTGCTGGATCCCCCCGCATTCGCCAAGACGAAGCGCGCCGCCGAGGGGGCGATGCGTGGCTATAAAGAGATGAACCTGCGGGCGATGAAGATGCTGCGTCCGGGTGGAACGCTGGTCACGTGCTCCTGCTCGCACCATGTTCCGCTGGTGGAGTTTATGGAGGTCGTGACTGCGGCTGCGAGCGATGCGGGGCGGCGGGTGCAGTTGCTGGAGACACGGGGTGCGGCTCCGGATCATCCGGCGGTTTTGACGCTGGCGGAGACGAGCTACCTGAAATGTTTGATCTGCCGGGTGGGGTAGACGCGTTCGGAAGGCGATGGAGAGGGAAAAGCTTTTCCCTTATACGTACAGGGTGCACTGTCGCTTTTGGGCAATTCCTGAGTATTCATGCGGGTCGGCAACACTGTCGAAAGATGCCTTGGATAATGCAATAAATTGCATGTAACTCGCTGTCTATCAACAGAAAAATTCATACGAATATCGAAGGATTTTTCGCTTGGAGCGGGGTAGTATGTCGCCATGACTTCCAACCGATTTTCTCTTCGGGCCATCTCGGCCGTCCTTGCGTCCTTGTCTGCGTTGTTGACGATGTCTGGTACGGCCCTGGCGGCGCCGGGCAACTCGGTGGTGATCTCTCAGGTGTATGGCGGCGGCGGCAACTCCGGCGCGACCTACCAGAACGACTTCATCGAGATCTTCAACCCGACGCAATCCGCGGTGGCGCTGGGTGGTTGGAGCGTTCAGTATGCAAGCAGCGCGGGAAGCACCTGGGCGACGACGGCTCTCCCGTCGATTACGCTGCAGCCGGGTCAGTATGCGTTGATCCAGGAGGCCGCCGGTTCGGCCGGCACGACGCCGCTGCCGACTCCAGATGCGACGAACACGACCGCGCTGAGCGGGACAGCCGGCAAGATCGCCCTGGTCAGCAGCACCGTCGCGTTGTCGGGTTCGTGCCCGACCGCCGACCCGACGCTGCTGGATCTGGTGGGCTTTGGCACAGCGGCGAACTGCTCGCTGGGTAGCCCGACGGTTACGCTTTCGAATACGACGGCTGCGATCCGCACGCCGGTCTGCACGAACACGAACAACAACAACTCGGACTTCAAGGCGCTGGCTCCGGTGCCGCACAATACTTCGAGTCCGCTGGCAGCCTGCGCGCCGCCGACTTCGACGACGAATCCTTCTGTAACGGGCCTGGCCGCGCCGGCTTCGGCTTACACGGGCAATCCGATTCTGCTGACCGCGACGGTGAATCCGGGTGCCGTGCCGACGAGCACGGGGCTTGCGGTGACTGGCGACCTGAGTGCGATCGGTGGATCGACGACCCAGAGCTTCTACGACGACGGCACCCATGGCGACGTGACGTCGGGCGACAATGTTTTCTCGTTTTCGATCACGACCTCTACGATCGGGACCTTCAGCCTGCCGCTGGCGGTGACGGATACGCAGGCCCGCACGGGCGCCGGTACCATTGCGCTGACCGTAGCGACGCCTCCGCAGTTTGTGACGATCCGGTCGATCCAGGCGAACAAGCCTTCGACCTACGTCTCGCAGACGTTGATGACGAGCGGCATCGTGACCGGGGTGAAGTCGAACGGCTTCTACCTGGAGGCGAAGGACTCGGATACGAATCCGGTGACGCCGGAAGGAATTCTGGTCTACACGGGTTCGACGGTGCTGCCTTCGTACATCCAGCCGGGCGCCGAGGTTCAGGTGACGGGCACGGTGAACACCTATCCCACGACCGGCCCGATCAAGGGCACGGAGATCGACGGAGCGCAGACCTTCTCCCTGCTCTCGGCAGGCAATCCGCTGCCGGCACCGGTGACGATTACGGCGGCGATGGATTCGCCAACGGGCGGCGTCAACCAGTTCTCGCGGTTTGAAGGCATGCGGGTTGCGATCGGTTCGTTGACCTCGACCAGCGGAACGGATGCGACGCTGACGGAGTCGACCGAGATCAACGTTTCGAACGGCCAGTTTTACGGAGTGGTGACGGGTGTTGCGCGTCCCTTCCGCGAACCGGGTATCGGGGTGACGGATACGACCTTTGGTCCGGTACCTGCCGGAATTCCGCAGTGGGATTCGAACCCCGAGCTGCTGTTGTTCGACAGCCTGGCATTCGGTTCTCCGGCGATCAACCTGACGAGCAATGCGACGTTGACTGGAGTCGTCGGCGTGCTGGATCTATCGGCCGGAACTCCTTCGATCCTGATCGATAAGACGACGCGTCCGACGGTGTCGGGCCTGATGACTCCTGTGCCGGTTCCGGTGCAGGCGGCGAATGAGTTCACCGTGGCCAGCTTCAACATGGAGCGCTTCTATAACGATGTGACGGATGCCGATAACCCGGGCAGCAGCGTGGTACGGGTTACGACGGAAGCGTATCAGCGGCGGTTGGCCAAGGGTTCGCTGGCGATCCGGAACGTATTGAACTTCCCGGACATTATCGGGACGCAGGAGATCGAAAACCTGAACGTCCTGACCGATCTGGCGAACAAGATCAGTTCGGATGCGACGGCAGCAGGACAGACGGATCCGGTGTATCTGCCGTATCTGTTCCTGGCGACCGACGGCACGGGCATCAACACCGGCATGCTAGTGAAGAGCACTCGCGTGACGACGGTGAAGGCCGAGCAGATCGGACTGAATGCGACGTTTACGAATGCGGGCGGCAGCCAGGCGGTGCTGAATGACCGGTCCCTCCTGGTGCTCCATGCGGGCATCAAGCGCGGCGGCGGTCAGCCGGATTATCCGGTGACGGTGATCTCGGTGCATCAGCGTTCGCTGATCAACGTTGATGACCCGACCAGCACCGGTGCAACGGTTCGACTGAAGCGCGAGGCGCAGGCTGAGTATCTGGCTTCGGTGATCCAGGGCTACCAGGCTGTGGGCGAGCATGTCGTCACGGTCGGCGACTACAACGCGTTCGAGTTCTCGGATGGGTTTGTGGATTCGCTGGGTGTGATCAAGGGAACACCGGTGCCTGCCTCGCAGGTGATTACCGCTCCGGTGGCCGGCCTTGCGAATCCACCGCTGGTGGATCTGGTCACGCTGCTTCCTGCGGAAGAGCGTCAGAGCTACGTCGAGACGGGCAGCGCACAGGTTCTCGACCACGTGGTTGTGACCAGCGACCTGGTTCCGACCGAGACGCGGCTGGTGTATGCGCATATCGACTCGGACTTCCCGTTGGTGAACCTGAACGATGCGACTTCTCCGACGCGGATCAGCGATCACGATCCGGCGTTGGTCTACTTCACGGTTCCTCCGGCTCCGGTGGTTACGGGGACGGTGACTCTCGGAACGACCGCTGTATTGAGCAAGGTCTCCGGGGCATACCAGGCGGTGGTGACGGTGAAGAACACCGGAACGGGAACGGCCCAGAACGTGCTGTTGACTGCAGCGACCCTGGGCAGCGCGAGCGGCTCGGTGGTTCCTCAGACAATCGGAAGCCTCGCTCCTGGAGGTTCGGCTTCGGTAACGATTACGTTCCCGCTGACGGCTGGAGCTTCCGGCGCGGCGGCGGTGGAACGGCTCTCCGGAACGTATACCGGCGGGACGTTCGCAGCAAATCTGAGGGTAAGCCTGCCGTAGTCCATCCGTTCTGTCGTATTGCAACGTACTAACTGAGTTTTAGACCCCGAGGAAAATAGACCATGATGAAAAAGACTGTACGTACGCTTTCGAAAGTCTCGATGCTCGCCTTGTTTGTGCTGGCGGCTGCCTTGCTTCTCTCTTCTCCCGCGTCGGCTGACACGATCAGCCTCAACCTGACCAACGCTGTGCAGACCGGGACCGCGGGCTCCACGCTCTCGTTCTTTGCCACGGTCGCCGCGCCCGGTACGAATGGCGGGACGGTGTATCTCAACGGAGATAACTCCAATCTCGACTCACCGCTGACGCTGAACGACGATGGATTTTTCCTCGACTTTCCGCTGAGCCTGGATGCCGGGGATAGCTTCTCGGGTCTGCTCTTCACCGTAACGCTTCCTTCAAACATCGCATCCGGTCTCTACACCGGTTTCTTTGAGATCCTGGGTGGTTCGGACGGTGGATCGCTGGATACGTTGCAATCGGTCAATTTTCAGGTGAACGTAGCCCCGGTCGTTAGCGCGGTTCCGGAGCCTGAAAGCCTGATGCTGCTGGCGGCCGGTCTGCCCGGACTGGCAGTGCTGGCACGGAGCAAGCGGCATCTGTTCGCAGGTCGCAAAGCCTAGTTTCAGCTGAAGTCTTGCAGCAAGGGAGCCCCGGAGATTCCGGGGCTTCCTTTTGCGTTAGGGAAGAATGTTTGGATACAGAAGGCGGTGGATATACTTCGGTTCAGAGTATCGATGGGTGAAGGAGAGTTTCTGCATGAGTTCGATCGTCAAGGTTTGGAGTGTGTTGGGTGTTGGATTGATGTTGGGAGCCGCCGCGTTGGGGCAGGGCTCGGGCGATGCGAAGCGCGACGCGGCTAAGCCGGGAGAAAAGCTGGTGGTGACGGGGACTGCGGTGGCCCCGGTGGTGAATCCTCCGGCGGACTCGACGACCGAGGGGTCGGTGACGGTGGGTGGGCAGGCGATCGCGTACAAGGCGGTGGCCGGGACGCTGACCGTGGGAGCGACGGATGTGCAGGATGCCCTGCTCGGGCTGGATGGGAAGATGCTTTCGGATACGGGGGTGAATCCACCCGACCCTGCGAAGCCGGAGGATGCACCCCCTACGGCGCGGATGTTCTATGCCGCTTACTTCAAGAAAGGGGCTGCTTCGGAGTCGCGGCCGATTACGTTCCTCTACAACGGCGGTCCGGGCTCGGCGACGATGTGGTTGCACATGGGCAGCTTCGGGCCGAAGCGGGTGCTGACGACGGATACGCAGCATGACGAGGGAGCTCCGTACAAGATCGTGAACAACGAGTACAGCCTGCTGGATGTGAGCGACGTCGTCTTTATCGACGCGCCGGGGACAGGCTTCAGCCGCATTATGGGGAAGGATAAAGAGAAGGCGTTCTGGGGGACCGACCAGGATGCACATGCCTTCGAACGCTTCATCCGGCGCTTCCTGACCAAGTACGAACGATGGAACTCGCCGAAGTATCTCTTTGGCGAGAGCTATGGGACACCGCGCAGTGCGGTGCTGAGCGCGGCTTTGCAGAATGTAGATTTGAACGGCATCGTCCTCCTCTCGGCGATCCTGAGCTTCGATAACAGCGCGGACGGGCCGAAGTGGAATCCCGGGGTCGATCAGGCGTATGCGCTGGCTCTCCCCACCTATGCGGCCAGTGCTTTTTACCACAAGAAGCTCGCCAATCCGCCCGCCGTGCTGGAGCCCCTCCTGGCCGAGGTCGAGCAGTTTGCGCTGGGCGACTACATGTCGGCCCTGCTGCAGGGGAGCGATCTGTCGGAGGCGAAGAAGCAGGCCATCGCTGAGAAGTTGCATGGATACATCGGACTTCCGGTGGCTTATCTGATGAAGGCCAATCTGCGGGTGCAGGGCGGAGCGTTCAGCAAAAATCTCCAGGATCCCGACGGCCTGACGACGGGACGGCTGGATACGCGTTACAAGGGGCCGGACTACAACCCGTTGAGCGAAGAGGCGGAGTACGATCCGCAGAGCAATGCGATTAGCTCGGCCTACACGACCGCGATCAATCAGTACATGCGGACGGAGCTGAAGTACGGAGCCGACCAGACCTACAAGCCGGGTGCTTACATGGACGTGGGCTTCAGTTGGGATCTGCGGCACCAGCCTCCGGCCGGTCCGCCGATCGGGCAGGGAGAGGGCGGCACAAACGTCATGCCCGATCTGGCCTACACGATGAAGTCCAACCCGAAGATGAAGGTGATGGTCGCGGGCGGATATTACGACCTGGCGACGCCCTATTTTGAGGGCAAGTTCGAGATGCACCACCTGCAGATTCCGCTGGCGCTGCAGAAGAACATCAGCTACAAGTACTACGCGAGCGGGCACATGGTGTACGTGAACGACGACGTCCTGAAGCAGTTCCACGCGGATGTGGCGGCGTTTATCAAAGGGACGGAGTCGGGGCGGTAGGGCAGTTGGTAGTTGTGAGTTTTTGGGGAGGGCTGGGCCTTGGGGCTCGGCCCTTTTGTTTGTGGGCTGGGAGGATTTAGAGGCGCTCTATCTCTCGAAATAGGTAGGTTAGAGGGAGGCAACCTAAGATCTGAGCGAATCTCTGTCATGTTTTATGCAACTGATGGAGTATATTTACGTCAAATGTTGTATCGAATGGCATTGAATAAACTTCCAGATTTCAACTGCTGGTCGGCAACGTGTGGATTTCAGGTTCAATGTGAGGTCAAAATGCAGACACGCCGGACGTTCTTGAGAATGAGTGCAGTAATGATGGCAGGGACGCAGGCAGGCATGTTGTGGGCTGCCGAGGGCGAGGTATTGAGCGGCTGGACGCCGGGGACCCTGGATATCCACCACATTGCGACCGGGCGCGGAAATTCTACCTTCCTGATTCTGCCGGATGGTACGACGATGCTGGTGGACGCCGGCGCCATCTATGGCCACACGGAGTACCTGATCGATGCCAGGCCGGATGCGTCGCGACGTCCGGGTGAATGGATCGGCCGATATGTTGGGCGGCAGTTGGGGGCCGCAGGTCTCTCGGGCATCGACCGCTTCATGCTGACGCATTTGCACGGAGATCATCTCGGCTATGTATCGGCGGACACACCGCCCGCGGCAAAGGGCGGGTATAAGTTGACTGGGGTTGCTGATGTGGCGGCGCTGGTGCCGATTCGTCGCTATGTGGATCGTGCGTGGCCGGACTACAGCTATCCCGCGGACGCGAAGGCAGACTTTCAGCAGAACTACCGCAGTTTTCTGGCGACAGAGGCGAAGAGCGGCAAGGTGATCGAGCGGTTTAAAGTCGGATCGGACCGTCAATTCGCGCTGGAACATGCGGCGGCGAAGTATCCGGGTTTTGAGATTCGCAACCTGGCAGCAAACGGCGAGGTATGGACGGGCCAGGGGGATGGAACGCGCGCGCTGTTTCCGAAGCTTGCCGGCATGAAGGAGGCGGAGTATCCGTCGGAGAACGCCTGCTCGGCTGCGATACGGCTGCGGTATGGCAAGTTCGGGTACTACACGGGCGGTGATCTGGTCTCGGATACGAACTACGGGCGTGATCCGTGGCGCGACACGGAGACTCCCGCGGCTGAGGTTTGCGGGCCGGTGAGCGTGGCGGTGACCAACCACCATGGCTACTTCAACGCGAACGGCGCGGGCTATGTGCGGGCGCTTCGGCCGCGAGTGTTCGTGATTCCGGCGTGGGATTCGGCGCACCCAACGGTCAATACGCTGGCGGCGCTGTACAGCAAGGCGATCTATCCCGGCGAGAGAGACATCTTTGCAACGGCGATGAAGCCGGAGAATCGCATCACGAACAAGCGCGTGGACGACCTGAAGAGCATGAGCGGCCACGTCGTGGTGCGGGTGCCCGCCGGAGGCGAGAGCTTCCAGGTGATGACGGTGAGCAACGCAGATGAGTCAGGACGAATCACGGGCCGCTATGGACCGTACGCCTGCTGACGGATTTCAAAAGATCGAGTTTCAAAGACGAGGACGGGACCGAGTATGGCTATCAAATGGGAAAAACTGACGGTGAAGTCGCAGGAGGCGATCCAGGCAGCGCAGGGACATGCCGCGGAGAATGGCAATCCCGAGGTGCTGCCGCTGCACCTGATGGCGGCGCTGCTGGAGGATCGCGAGGGGGTGGTGTTGCCGGTGCTGGAGAAGGTGGGGGTTCCGGTCGAACAGTTGCTGAGCGGGGTGAATGCGGCGATTGCGAAGCTGCCCAAGGTGCAGGGATCTGCCGCGCAGCCGGGGCTGTCGCAGTCGCTGCAGAAGATTCTGGAGCAGGCGTTCAAGGAAGCTGAGAACTTCAAGGACGAGTTCTGCTCGACGGAGCATCTGTTGCTGGCATTGGCTAAGGCCAAGAATGAGCCGGTGCAGGTCGCCTTGCAGTCGTTTGGTGCGACGCACGATGCGATCCTGAAGGCGCTGACGGCGGTGCGCGGATCGCAGCGCGTGACGGACCAGAATCCCGAGGGCAAGTTCCAGGCGCTGGAGAAGTATGCGAAGGACCTGACCGAGCTGGCACGGCGGGGCAAGCTGGATCCGGTGATCGGGCGGGATGAAGAGATACGCCGTGTGATCCAGGTGCTAGCGCGGCGGACGAAGAACAATCCGGTGCTGATCGGCGAACCGGGCGTCGGCAAGACGGCGATTGTGGAAGGGCTGGCGCGCCGAATCTTTATGGGCGATGTGCCGGAGATTCTGAAGAACAAGCGGGTGTGTGCGCTGGACCTGGCTTCGATGGTCGCCGGGGCGAAGTTCCGCGGCGAGTTCGAGGAACGGCTGAAGGCTGTGCTGAAGGAGATCGAAGACTCGAACGGCGAGATCATCCTGTTCATCGACGAGCTGCATACGCTCGTCGGCGCGGGTGCGGCAGAAGGCGCGATGGATGCCAGCAATATGTTGAAGCCGGCGCTGGCACGCGGTGGTTTGCGGGCGATCGGTGCTACGACGCTGAATGAGTATCGCAAGTATATCGAGAAGGACACCGCCTTGGAGCGGCGGTTCCAGATCGTCTATGTTGGGGAGCCGAACGTGGAGGACACGGTTGCCATCCTGCGCGGCTTGAAAGAACGCTACGAGGGGCATCACAAGGTCCGGATCAAGGACTCGGCGATTGTGGCGGCGGCTACGTTGTCGCACCGGTATATCAGCGACCGCTTCCTGCCGGACAAGGCCATCGACCTGGTCGACGAGGCTGCTGCGGCGCTGGCGATTCAGATCGGGTCGGTGCCGGTGGAGATCGACGACCTCGAGCGGCGGGCGACCTCGCTGGAGATCGAACGGGCTGCGCTGAAGCGTGAGACCGATCCGGGCTCAAAGGAGCGGATGGAGGTTGTTGAGCGTGAGCTTGCAGAGGTGAAGGAAAAGGCCTCTGGACTGCGGGCGCGTTGGCAGATGGAGCGCGGTGCGATTGGGCGGATCGCGGAGTTGAAGGAGACGCTGGAAGGCCTTCGCTTTCAGGCGTTGGAGGAGACCCGCAAGGGAAATCTGCAGCGTGCTGCGGAGCTGCAGTACGGCGAGATTCCGAAGCTGGAAGCGGATCTGAAGGAGTTGACCGCTTTGCAGGATGCTGCCGTGGCTGCGGATCAATCCGATGTTGAGGCGGATGAAACCCATGTCCCAGGGGCGGGACATGGGGCACCCAAAGCCTTGCGTAGCAAACGGATGTTGAAGGAAGAGGTGGACGAGGAGGACATTGCGGCCATCGTGTCGAAGTGGACGGGAATTCCTGTGTCCAAGATGCTCGAAGGCGAGATGCAGAAGCTGGTGCAGATGGAGGATCGTCTGCACCAGCGGGTTGTCGGACAGGATGAGGCTCTGAGCGCCGTGGCGAACGCGATTCGCCGTTCGCGGGCGGGCTTGTCCGATCCGAAACGGCCTATCGGAAGCTTTATCTTCCTCGGTCCGACGGGCGTGGGCAAGACGGAGACAGCGAGGGCGCTGGCGGAGTTCCTGTTCGATGATGAGCAGGCGATGGTGCGGATCGACATGAGCGAGTACATGGAGAAGCACGCGGTGGCGCGGCTGATCGGTGCACCTCCGGGCTATGTCGGGTACGACGAAGGGGGCCAGCTCACCGAAGCGGTGCGGCGACGGCCTTATTCCGTGGTGCTGTTCGATGAGATCGAGAAGGCGCATCCGGATGTGTTCAACGTACTGTTGCAGGTGCTGGACGACGGGCGGTTGACGGACTCGAAGGGTCGCACGGTGGACTTCAAGAACACGGTGCTGATCATGACGTCGAACGTTGGGGCTTCGGCGCTGACGACGGCCTGGGCTTCGGGAGAAGAGGGCTTCGAGGATGCGAAGGGTCGCGTGATGGATTCGCTGCGGCAGCAGTTTCGACCGGAGTTCCTGAACCGCGTGGATGATATTGTCGTGTTCCATCCGTTGGACGAGGCGCAGCTTACGCACATCGTCGATCTGCGGCTGAAGGATCTGCAAAGTCTGCTGGCTGACCGGAAGATCACGCTGGAGCTGACGGACGAGGCGCGGCAGGCGATCTTCAAATCCGGCTATGACCGGGCGTATGGAGCGCGGCCCTTGAAGCGCGCGATTCAGCGCATGGTGCAGGATAAGCTGGCGGTGAAGATTCTGGATGGAAGCGTGCTGCATGGCGACCACGTCATGGTCGAAGCGGGGAAGAACGGACTGGAGTTCCGAGTCAGCGAGCGAGCTGTTTTGTAAGGTCCTCTTCGCCTGCGCTGGAAGATATTGGAATGGATGTGTGACGAATCGGCCTCGCCCAGCGTCTCAAAGATGCAGGACGAGGCCGTGTCGTTTGTTGCATGCTGCGCATCAGGCGTCGGGGATCGTCCGTATACTTGACGGTGGGTGGGGGTGGAGCGATTCGACAAGGAACACACGAGGTATGCGTGGGGATGGATGGGTAAGACGGCAATCATTATCGGAGCAGGCCCCGCGGGTTTGACGGCGGCGCTGGAGCTGCTCCGACGAACGGATGTGACGCCGATTGTGCTGGAGGCGAGCGACGAGATCGGCGGGATCTCACGGACGATCCGGTACAAGGGCAACCGTATGGATATCGGGGGCCATCGGTTCTTCTCGAAGAGCGACCGCGTGATGCAGTGGTGGATGGACCTGATGCCGCCAGAAGTCTCTGCGGACGAAATTGCCGGGACGGAGATCACCTATCAGGGTAAGACGCGAACGGTCGCGGTTCCGGCGCGGTTCCCGGAAGAGCCGGTTCTGCGGGGCGTTGGGCCTATCGTGATTGTGACCGATACGGATGAGACGGACGCCGATGGAGAGGTGCATCCGCAGGAGCATGGCCATACGGAGACAGTGGTCGTTGCGGAGCCGGTGGATCCAGACCTGGTGATGCTGATTCGTCCGCGGAAGAGCCGGATCTATTACCTGCGGAAGTTCTTCGATTATCCGATTACGCTGACGGCGACGACGCTGGGGAACCTGGGCGTGATGCGGACGCTGAAGGTCGGCACAAGTTATTTGAAGTCGCGTGTGAGCCAGATCGCTCCGGAGAAGAGCCTTGAAGATTTTCTGATCAATCGCTTTGGGCGGCAGTTGTACCTCACGTTCTTCAAGAGCTACACGGAGAAGGTGTGGGGAACGCCTTGCGAGGAGATCTCAGCCGAGTGGGGCGCGCAGAGAATCAAGGGCCTGAGCCTGACGACGGCGGTGAAGCATTTTGTGAAGAAGGCTTTCGCGCGAAGACCCAAAAAATCGGCTGGCACGGACGTTTCGCAGAAGGGCACGGACACGAGTCTGATTGAGCGGTTCATGTATCCCAAGTTCGGGCCAGGGCAGTTGTGGGAGCATGTTGCAGAGCTGGTCTGCCAGGGCGGCGGTGAGATTCGTATGGGCTGGAAGGTGGATGCGATCCATTGCGATGGCGAGCGCGTGGTTTCGATCGACGCAGTCAACGCTGCTGGAGAGCGAGAGTCTTTCGCGGGCGATTACTTCTTCTCGACGATGCCGATGCGAGAGTTGATTACGGCGATGGATGCGCCGGTGCCGCAGAACGTGCGCGAGGTTGCAGCGGGTCTACAGTATCGCGACTTCATTACGGTAGGGCTGCTGGCGGATCGCCTGAAGGTGCAGGAGGCAGACGGCGGCTTGCTGAAAGATACCTGGATCTACGTGCAGGAGCCAGATGTGCTCCTGGGGCGGTTACAAATTTTCAACAACTGGAGTCCGTATCTTGTAGAAGACCCAACCAAGGTGTGGATTGGGCTGGAGTACTTTTGCTATGACACGGACGATCTGTGGAAGATGCCGGACGAGGAGTTGAAGCGGTTTGCGATTGCGGAGGTAGCGAAGATCGGGATTCTGCGTGCCGAAGATGTTTCGGATGGGCACGTGGTGCGGGTTCCGAAGACCTATCCGGCGTACTTCGGGACCTATGAACGGTTCGACGAACTGCGGCAGTTTACGGATGGGTTCGAGAATCTATTCCTGGTGGGGCGCAATGGAATGCATAAGTACAACAACCAGGACCACAGTATGTTAACCGCGATGACGGTGGTGGATGGTATCGTGGCTGGGCATGTGGACAAGGCTGTTCTGTGGGGCATCAACACGGAGCAGGAGTACCACGAGGAGAAGAAGTAAGCCCGGAACCTTATGAGAAAGTTACTGGTTGTGGCGTTGGTGTTGGCAGTGGTTGTGCTGGTGGTCTTTCGTCAGCGGTTGTTTCTGCGGGATCCGATCGCGAAGGTCGAACGAAACGGGCAGGAACAGAAGGAGTTCCGCGTCTATATCAATTACTTCAACGACGTCCTGGTGGAGGACCTTGAAGGAAATCGCCGCTTCCTGGTGCAGGCCAAGGATGCGGAGACAGTTGTGCCGGGTTCACCGCTGCATCTGCAATGCGTTCGCGGGATGGCTTGCCTGACCGAGAGCGATTACGCGCCGACGGTTCCGCTGAGTGGCAAGGGATACGCTCCGCAGACTGAGATGACGAGCGCATTTGTATCCTTCCTCGATGCGGATGGGTCTTCGCTGCGGGTGTCGTTGCGGTAGTGTTTCTTTCTTTCGTGTAACTTTTTTTACTAGCCATGCTCTGATACAGGTCTCGACGAGAATCTCTCTCGCGGGCAGAGTTCCCTTGCGGGTATCGACTTGCCGGAGTCGATCGAACACGCGCAGGATGACAGTATCGAGAGTGTGCGATGGCAGAGGAAGAACCTAAATCTCGCAGTGTTGAGCATCCCGCCGATCCCGTCGTCGAAGAGGTCGTGCCGGACGCTCCTGCAATCTCTTCCGGCATTGATTCTGTTGCCGATCCGGAGTCCATTGCGATAGAAGAGGCTGTTGAGAGACCAGAGCCGATGGCGACAATTCGACTGGAGAAGAAGCATCCGTTGGCGATTCGGTGGATGCATTGGGTGAACTTTCCGGTGCTGTTCACGATGATCTGGAGTGGCTTGCTGATCTACTGGAACGACTCGGACAATGCCTACCAGCATCCCCATGCGGTGTACCGCGTTGGCGTGGGTTCCGTAACACTGGTGCGGTTTTTCCCGCCGTGGTTCTGGAAGGCGATCAACGCGCCCTATCGCGTGACCGAGGGTCTGGGCTATCACTTCTTCTTCATGTGGCTGTTTGCGATCAATGGCTTGCTGTATGTGAGCTATCTCCTATGGTCGGGAGAGTGGCGGCTGATGGTGCCGGACCGGAAGAGCATCACCGAGGCGATCCAGGTGACGCTGGTGGATCTGCATCTCCGCAAGGGCCTGCCCGCGCAGAAGAAATACAATGGCGCGCAGAAGATCGCTTACACGCTGGTCGTCCTGATGGGTGCGGGTAGCCTGGCGACGGGACTGGCCATCTACAAGCCGACCCAGGTGCATTGGGTGACGACGCTGCTGGGCGGATACGAGATGGCGCGCTGGGAGCACTTCTTGTTGACGATGGGATTCTGCGGCTTCTTCGTGGTGCATGTCGGGCAAGTGGTGCTGGCAGGGTGGAACAACTTTCGTGCGATGGTGAGTGGGTACGAGATCAAACGTGTGGACGCGGCCTTGATCGAGCCTTCGATCGAGGCGGAGAGGAGAACGTTGTGAGCGATGGCAGGGAAGAGCGGGCGGAGCAGGAGGCTCGGCGCGAGTGGGAGCGGGAGGAGCAGGCTCGGCGTGATCGAGCGCGTGACTACGTTCCAGGCGGAGACAGCGAGAAGGATTGGGAGCCGGAGCGACGGGATTCCTGAGGCCTATAGGACCCCATCGTTTGAGCAGGAGTGAGGTTTCAGATGACAGATGAAGAGACGGTTGCGGCTCTCGATGAACAGGTAAAGCGTGCGAGCGGCAAGCGGACGCGGCGTAGTTTTCTGGCTGCGGTGGTCGCGGCTGCGGGAGGGTACGGCTTCTATCGCTGGATCGACCGCAGCCCCGGCGACCAGATGATTCCGCGCCCTCTCCGCAAGGGCTTGAATGTCGATGAGGCGATGACGCGCGGAGTGTTTGGGGAGCGAGGCATGACTCCGACCTATCCGGTGGCGCGTGCGGAAGAGCTGCGGGTGAACGGTGTCTATGGCTTGAAACAGGAGCTGATTCCGGAGAGCTGGCGTCTGCAGTTGGTGGGGGTGGCGGGGGCGAAACAGCTTCCCCAGTATGTGGACGACGTCACGGCGTGGGAGTACAGGTACGCGGCGAAAAAAGACGAGAAGGATTCGGGAAATCACGATACTAAGGTTGCGCCGCAGGGCGAGGCTTCCGATACCGGGGTGAAGATGTCTCCCGCCTTTGAGGCGGCGTTCGCGGAGTTGAAGAAGACGCAGGGGAAGAAGCGTCCCCGCGGACAGGAGGAGGCGGGCGAGAGCAACGACACGCTGGACGCTGGTACTCCGGGGCTCTTGTTGAAGATGGAAGATGTGACGCGCTTCCCGCGGCAGGAGTTGGTCACACAGTTCAAGTGCATCGAGGGCTGGAGCCAGATCGTCCATTGGGGTGGCGTGCGGCTTGCGGATCTGCTGGCTGCGTATCCGCCGGAGAAGAGGGCGGACGGCTCTCTGCCGAAGTATGTCTACATGGAGACGCCGGACGGCGATTATTATTGCGGCTACGATCTGAAGGCGTGCATGCATGCGCAGAGCCTGCTGGTAACGGAGATGATGGGCCGGCCGCTGGGCCAATGGCATGGCGCTCCGTTGCGCCTGCATATGCCGATCAAGTACGGTTACAAACAGATCAAGCGCATCGGCCTGATCGCCTATACGGATATGCGGCCGGATGACTACTGGACGAAGCTTGGGTACGACTGGTACGCGGGGCTGTAGATTTAGTGACGAGCAAAGAGAAAGGCGGCCATCGCTGGCCGCCTCTTCGTACCTTCGGTTGCGTGGTGGTTAGAAGTTGAATTTCCCGGCGAGTTGGAAGATGCGAGGATCGGCTGCGCCAGTCGCATTCCCGAATGTTCCTGAGTTGAGGGCAGTCGTGAAGGTATTGAAGTTGGGATGATTTAAGATGTTGAATCCTTCCATGCGAAGCTGGAAGTTGAGCCTCTCGTAGACCGGAAAGGTGCGACTGACCGAGAGATCGACGTTGTAGAAGTTCGGCTGCCGGAAAGCATTGCGGCTCAGGTTGCCGTATATTCCAACAGCATTCTGTGAGAAGGCTGTCTTGCTGATATAGCCCAGGTTCGCCGTGCGCTGGATCTTATTTCCGGTATAGACGGGGACACCCGTAACGAGATCCGGCCGGTCAAGACCGATACCAGTACGCGAGTTGTCGAGGCCAGAGGTTACGTTGAGTGGTAGGCCGGAGAGAATGCGAATGAGCGGAGCGGCTTGCCAGTTATTGACCAATCCACCCTTCCAGCCGTGCAGCGAGCTGAAGTGGGATGAGGCGACCAGGGTGGTATTGAAGATGTGCCGAACGTCAAAGCCGCAGGGGCCACGGTCGAGTCTTGGGCTGGTGGTGTGCTCGACCGAAGGCAAAGTTACGTCACCGGGGTTGTCGACGACTGCCAGACACTTAGACCAGGTGTAGTTGCCCAGGAAGCTGAAGTTGTTCGACATACGATGCTGAATGGCAGCGATAACGCCGTTGTAGCTCGTCGTTCCTCCATCACTGATCAGGGTCAGGGTGGGGCTGTAACCCTGGCCTTGAACGTTGTTCTTCAGGGTAAGAGGAGTGCGGTTGTTTGGATTGCCTGTGGTGGAGCAAGCTGTACCGTTAGGGCCAGGAGCGGTTGCCAGGGCACCGCAGGAACCTGGGCCGGTCCAAACGCCGGGGATATAGATCGCCGCGTTGGGGCCAGCACCGATCCACTGGTGAGCCTGTTGGTTACCGAGGTAGTTGAGGGAGAACATCCAGCCGTTGCCGAGATCCTGCTGAACGCTAGCGTTCCACTGGTAGAGCACGGGAGTCTGCATCTTCTTCTGTAGCAGCACCCAGAGGGTGTTAGTGGGGAATACGGAGGAGGCGTTGGGCGGATAAACGCCGGGGAAGGGGTTTCCGCCAGGGTAAGTGCTCCACGGGCTGTCGAACGACGTCTGGGTGGTCAGGTCGATCTCGTTGACGAAGGGAGGGTTGGATGCGACGCGCTGCGACATGTAGAGGGAAGGTGAGTCGTACATCAGGGCGCCACCTACGCGGAAGACGGTCTTGCCGTTTCCGAATGGATCCATAGTGATACCCATGCGAGGCGAGATGTTCATGTACTGGTTGCTGGTGAAAGATTTTGGCACGCCGGCGTCACCGTAGTAGAAAGCTCCGGCGGGTGCATTGGGGAATCGAACCGAGTGCTGGCCGGCGTCGAAGGCGGCCTGGTCGAATGTGGCGCCGCGTCCGAATTTGTCGGTCTGGTAGAGGTTCGGCTCCCAACGAACGCCGTAGTTGACGGTTAGCTTCTGAGTCATGTGCCAGGTGTCCTGCGCATAGATACCAAATATAGACTGGCGGTAAGTGGTGTCCTGTGCGCGGCTCTGACCGAAGGCGGGCGTTGTTCCGAAGCTGGTCATCTGACCGGTCAAGAAGTCGGCCAATGTTTCACCGGATGCCTGACCGCCAAAGGAAAAACTTCCGTTGAAGAGATATCCAGCGCGGGTGTTGTCGCCAGTACGGATGAACTCGCCTCCGAACGCGATCTGGTGCTTGCCCACGAGCCAGTCGATGTCATCGGAGAAGTCTTCGGTATTGACGTTGAAGTATCCGGGAGAGCAGGTTCCGCAGCCGGTGTTAAAGCCACCGGACATTTGTATGCGAAGGTCGACCGGCGTGTAGTTGTAGATATTGATGCCAAGTTTGCCGGCATTGATACCGCCTGACGTTGGCCCACGATTGTTGCGGCGGCGGGAGTAGGTCCCGTGGAAGGTGTTGACCAAGTGCGGGGTGAGGATAAAAGTGTCGCCAAGGGTGAAGCTCTGGACACGCTCATCGTTACCGGCCGTCGTTGTCAGCAGAAGGTTGGTGGGCGAATAGTAGTTGGGAGCAACATAGTTGGTGAGATAGTAGCGTCCAAAGAGGCTGTGGCGTTGGCTCCATGTGAAGTCGACGCGACCGATATATTGGTCTTCGGTATTGTTGCCCGGAAGAGCGACGTTGACCCGACCGACAGAGTCAATCTGGGACAAAGGCAGGTACGGTAGGAGTGCCTTGGCTGCTGCGCTGAACTCCGAGGGGCTGATTTTACGGCTGGGAATAGCAACGCCGGTGAGAGGGTCCTTGAAGGCAGCACTGGTCCTTGCGCAATTGCCGGTGGTTGGCATCTGGCTGAAGTCACCGCTGAGCATCGCAGGTGTGGGCAGGCAATAGCCAGTCGCATTGCCTACCTTCTTCTCGCGTGTCCCCTGGTAGCCGCCGAAGACGAACAGCTTGTCGGTGATGATTTTGCCGCCGATTGTTCCGCCGAACTGGCTCCGCTTGACTGTGTCCTTCGCGGTGGAGAAGAAGTTGGTGGCGTTGACAATGTTATTGCGCAGGAACTCGAAGGCCGTTCCGTGCCACTGGTTGCTGCCGGAGTTTGTGACGACGTTGACGAGCGATCCGGGATGGACACCGTTGCGGGCCGGCAGTGAGTTCGACTCGACCGAGAACTCGTGCAGTGCGTCGGGGAAGGGGAAGGGCAGGTTGACGTTGGTGAAGTTGTCGGTGTGGTAGCCGCCGTCGAGCACGTAGTTGTTGTAGTTGCCCTGGCTTCCGGCAACGGCGATAACGACGGAGGAAGCGTAGTTCTTGGACCCGACCATGTCGCCGTTGATGCTAGAGGCGGAGATGGCACCGCCGGAGATGAGGACGAGCTGAGTTGCCTGTCGTCCGTTGAGTGGCAGTTCGGTGATGCGTTTCTGGTCGATGACCTGCTTGAAGGTGCTCGATTCTGTTTCCAGTGCGGTGCCGGTGGCCTGGACCTCGATGACCTGATCGGTCGCATTTCCGACAGTGAGAGAGGCGTTGATTTCGACGTTGTTACCGACTTCGAGTACGCCACGCTGGGTGAATCCGCGGAAGCCGGGCGCGGTGACAGCGACCGTATAGGGGCCGACAGGAATGTTGGGCAAACTGTAGTTGCCTGAGCCTGAGGTGGTGGAGGTGCGGCTTGATCCTGTCTCGGTGCTGGTGAAGACCACCTTGGCGTTAGGCACGACGGCACCGGTGGCATCGGTTACAGTTCCCTGGATGCTGGCCGTACCGGCGGTCTGTGCGGATGCAGTGTGGAGCATCCCTGGAAGTGGGAGGGTGGCGGAGAAGGCCACCCATAAAAAGAGCTTGCGGAGACGGCCGCCTGAAAGTTGAATCGACATCATAGAGTCCTCGTAGTTTCTTGGTTGCAGGGGCCATTCCGATTCTCAGAACGGAGAAAGTGGCATGACCAATGCGGCGTGGACTATATGGATTCTTGAGAGGCGCTGTCAATAGGAATTCAGTTTCCCGAGCGGAATGAATCGAGCGGATAACGACTAGCCCCAAAACGGAACGCCGTGGTGGGACCGACAGAGATTGTCATCGCTCAGGGTGGCGTCGCTCCGCTTGTTGGTTCGCATTCCCTCACGTCGATGAGGAATCGCAGCTTTGAGTCAGCGGCGGGCGAGGGCAGTGCGGGGGATGTGCTGCAGATCGTGCAGGAAAGAGAGGTCCTTCCAGTCGGCCAGCAGGTCTCGGATCGCATCCTGCTGGCCGTATCCGAACTCCAGGGCGAGCAGGCCGCCGGGGCTGAGTGCTTCGTACGCCTGGGGGATGAGGCGGGCGTAAAGATCGAGACCCGTGGGGCCGGCGAACAGCGCCGTGTGGGGTTCGTGATCGCGGACCTGGGGGTGAAGCTTAGCGAGGTCGGTCGTGGGGATGTAAGGCGGGTTGGAGAGGATGGCGTCGAAGCCCTGGCCGGTCACGGCAGCGAGCAGGTCAGAGTGCAGAAAGTCGATGCGGTCCGCGACGTGGTTCGCTTCGGCGTTGCGCCGGGCCACGGAAAGGGCTTCGGGCGAGAGATCGAGGGCGGTCACGCGGGCTTGGGGCAGATGGTGCGCGATTGCGACGGCGATAGCGCCGGAGCCGGTACCGATATCGGCGATGCGGAGGGGCTGGTCCCGGGGAAGGAGCTTCAGGGCTGCTTCCACCAGCAGCTCGGTCTCCGGGCGCGGGATCAGGACGGCGGGCGTCACCTCGAAGGCGAGGCCGTAGAACTCCTGGGTACCGGTGATGTATTGGATCGGCTCGCTAGCGGCACGGCGCGAGATGCTCTCCCAGAAGAGGGATTGCTCTTCTTCCGTGAGGACGCGATTTGGGTCTGAAAAGATCCGGCTGCGGTCGATGCGGAGATGGTGCAGCAGAAGGAGTTCCGCGTCGCGCGCGGCGTACTCCCTGAGGCCTTCGCTCTCTGTCAGGAAAGACGTTGCGGCGGTCAGGGCCTCGCGGAGGGTTATGGCAGCATGGCTTCGCCTGGACTCTTCGATGCTTCGATCCCTCATACTCCCGCCCTCCTTTCCTTAGGTAAATCATTCCATTGCAAAGGCTTGGTCGAGAACGCCCGAGAACTGGATCTTTATGCGGACGGTACTTAAACGGAGAATCCGGCGCTTGGCCGGATTCTCCTACAAACTACGTGAAGCAAGTGTAGCAGTGACGTTATGGATTGCAGAAAAGGCTACTTCTTGAAGCGCGCGCGGACATAACCACCCAGGCTGACGAAGCCGGTTGCCATCAGGGCCAGCGAACCGGGCTCCGGCACGGGTGAGGGTGGGTCGCAGTTGGAGTTGGAGGTGACGGAGACGCCGTCCAAAAGCGACATGGGGGGTACGCCGCTGGGGGTTCCGATGGCGAGGAAGGAGAGAACTTCGCTGGAGCCGGTTGCGGTGAAGGTGAGGGTCTCGTGATACCAGCCGGTGAAGCCGTGGCTGCTGTCATTGAGCACTTCGGTGTAGAGGCTCTGGCCGCCGAGGCTCACTTTGAGCTGCTCGGTGGTTGCACCATCGAAGCCGGACTGCTGGGCTCCAGCGAAGTAGAAGGAGACCGTAACCAGGTCGCCGGCGTTGAAACCGGTCAGAGTCTGGGATACGGGTGCCTGACCGTAGGCTCCGTCCAGGGCGAGGAAGTTGCCGCCATCCGGGCTCACCGTGAAATTATTGTGAGAGGTCCAGAGTCCGACGTTGCCGTACTGACCATCCACGCCGGAGGTAGCGGAAGCGACGCCCGTGTAGACAAAGTTGTAGCCATCAGTGGTCCAGCCGGTGACATTGGTGTTGTAACCGAGCTGGCCGCCACCGTGGGTAGTGGAGGAGAAGCTGCCGTTGACTACGTTAATGGTATCGGCGCTGGCGAAAGAGGTGATTGCGGCGGTGGCGAGGACAGCAAGGGCCAGGGTGCGACCGTGGCGGAGGACGTTCAGCAGAGAGACGTTCATAGTGACAGAATTCCTTAGAGTTGATTTGTTTGCCGCACCTTACCCCGTTGCCGGATTTGGCCCACCGTCGGAAGGATAAAAATAGAGGCTTTTTTTATCGGTAATACAACCAATACGCTGTGAGGTTAGCAACTGAAGGGCCATCTGCAAATCTCCGCTCCTATTCAAGGAAATAGGCGATTTTGAGATCTCGGTGGCGATGTGTCCCAAAAGCAAGGAGCATAAAAGCCCAAAATATTCCCAAAAAGAGAAATGTTTTGCACATTCGATTTTTCTAAGGAGTTGAGCGCAGGTTTCCGGCCGGGGTGAACCTGGATGATCTCCCACTCCTTGCACGCGGGAAGTTCCAAGTCATTATCGGGTCAGGAGTCTGCAACTCTTGCTCTGGATTGAGTTTAGAGGTGATTCGGTGGTGGGTGGCCTGGAGGAGGATCGACCTCTGGTCTTCCGATGGGCTCGGAGAGGGGTGCATCAGACTGGTCCGATGGAGGCATCACCGGTGTGGAGTTCTTGCGCCAGAGCACAAACGGGTCAACCAATTGACCGAGGAGGATCGGGGAGAGAGGCTGGTCGATGCCATAGGTCCTGGGCTGGCTGTCGGGCGGGAGATGGAGGGTGCCGAACAGGCGGTCGATCACCGGAAGCATGGGGGAGTAGTTCTTATTAATGACCGACGGGTTGTCGTTGGCGTGATGCCAGTGATGGAAGGCGGGGGTGGCGACGAGCCATTCCAACGGCCCAAAGCGCCATCGGACGTTGGCATGGATAAAGAATCCCCAGACGGTGCCGAGCAGGACGATCAGGACGGGAATGAGACTTCCGCTTCCTCCGACCGGTGAGGCCAGACCCAGGATGTAGAGGGGTACCAGGCCGCAGAGCCGGGTGAAGACCATATCAACGGGGTGGGCGCGGGTGTTGATGAGGTAGTCGATGTGCTCGGCGCTGTGATGGATGGCGTGGAAGCGCCAGAGCAGCGGAATCTCGTGACTCCAGCGATGGCCCCAGTAGAAGCCGACCTCGCCTACGAGGAAGGACGCTGCGACGCGCAGCCACACAGGCCACGCTGCAATCACAGCGAAGAAGCCACCAGGGATGAAGCGATGGACGCCCCAGGCCAGCAGGGCGAGCGGGAAGCTGAGAAGGATGCTGGGAACCAGACTGCTGATGAAGTAGTAGCCGAGATCGGTAAGGATGGCCTTGCGGAAGATCCTTTTAGGGTGCAGGGCAAAAAGGCGCTCAAGAGGAGTGAAGATCGCGGCGAGGAGCACCAGCCAGATGCAAAGACGGAGTATCTGGAGCGCGTGCGCAGACCAGCGCGGATCGAGAGAAGAAAGGGCTTCCATGCAATTGCCTGTTTTTTCGCTGCTGGGCTGAGGGTACAGCGCCAGTTTAGCGTGAGACGCGGCGAGGACCTCTACAACAATAGGGGGAAGGAGCGACCCGCGCGTCTGAATGTTGCATCGAGTGCGGCTACTCCCCGTGGGCTTCAGGATTGTAGGCAGTGCTTCGATATGCTAGATTCTAAGGGTGTTAGGGGGGAATTCGGTCTTAGGCGGCTTCGTTCCTCTTCTTGCCGGGCTGTTTGCTCTACTTGTTGCTCATGCTTGAGCAAAAGTTGCCGATAAGCAGACTGAAGCCAGTTTCAGTAGTTGCAGGACGCTGATTTTCGGACAGCGTGATGTTGTTGGTCAGTGGAATTATCGCGCCCGAGCTGAGCATTTTATGGGTCTGACCCGTGGTTGGATGGAACGAGTTGGCGGTGGCGTCTGCGCGCGGCGCGGATTGCGGAGTATTGCGGTTGGGCTGGTTGGGGTCGGCTTGCTCTGCGGGGCCTGGGTGGGTCGAGCCGGGGGGCAGACGATTCCTTCTCTTTCTATTGTCATTGAACCCCATGATGCGGCTGGGTTTGTGGGCAGCGGTGAGGGGTCGACACCGGTGCGTCGAGCTCGCAGGTTTCTGGCTGGACGGACTGTGTACTCCGAGGGCCTATCGCTTGAAGGACAGGCGGTTGGGCAGGCCCTGGCTCTGGCTCGGGCGCAGCATGCAGCGCTGATGGCTGGACAGGCTGAACAGATACAGGCGACGGCGAGTTCCTCCGGATTGGTGGGGTTGAAGATGTCTGCTCGGGCGGTGACGGACGGAGTGTTGCCCTCGGTTGGGGCGCGGCTGACGCGGTTGGACGCGGCCTGGCAGGCGGTAGGGCCGGCGTCGGTTGTGACCGCTGCCTACGGAAAGGTGAGCGGTCGGGTGACGTCGGTCGCGATCGATCCGGCGGATGCTACCGGCAATACGGTCTTCGTCGGTACGACCGGCGGAGGCGTGTGGAAGTCGACCAACGCAGCGGGGGCCGCGAGCGCGGTGCGGTTTGTACCGCTGACCGATACGCTGCCGGTGTTCAGTGCGAGTGCGGGGACATCCGCCGTCGCGTCCCTTAGTATCGGGGCGCTGAGTGTGCAGCGCGGAGTGGTGCTGGCGGGGACGGGTGATCCGAATGACGCGACGGACTCCTACTACGGAGGCGGAGTGTTGCGTTCGGACGATGGGGGATCGACCTGGACGCTGGTGCAGGGATCGGTGGATGGAGCGGCGGGGAACCATAGCTTCGTCGGGTTAGGATTCGCGGGGTTTGCGTGGAGTTCGGCGTCGCCGGACCTGGTGGTGGCGGCCGTCTCGGACGCGGTTGAGGGCGAGATCGTCAATGCGGTTGATGGAGCGCATGCGTTCCGTGGGCTGTACTACTCGGCGGACGCGGGGGTGACGTGGCATATGGCGGTCGTGACGGACCGGAGCGGAACCGTGCAGAGTCCGGCGGTGCAGATCGGAGGCGGCTTTGCCGCGACCTCGGTGGTGTGGAACCCGGTGCGACGGCGGTTTTACGCGGCGCTGCGGTACCGCGGGTACTACGAATCGGCTGATGGGGCGAACTGGACCCGCCTGGCCGCGCAGCCGGGTACGGGGCTCGCAGCTACGGCTTGCCTCTCGGGGTTCGCGACCTGTCCGATCTTTCGCGGGGCGCTGGCGGTGGAGCCGGTGACGGGCGACCTCTTTGCGCTCACGGTGGATGGAAGCAATGGCGATCAGGGGTTGTGGCAGGACGTTTGTGCGGGCGATGGGACAGCGTGTGCCGCCGCGGTCGCCTTCAGCAAGAGGCTGGGCGGGACGGCGCTGGAGCAGGGGAGTGGGAGCGCGATCGTCTGGCAAGGGGATTACAACCTGGCGCTGGCGGCGGTGCGCTCGGGGACGGACACGCTGGTCTACGTGGGGACGGTGGATGTGTACCGGTGCTCGCTGGCGGCGGGATGTGTGTTGCGCAATACGACCAATGCGCTGAATGGCTGCGCTGCGGCGGCGAAGGTCGCTCCAGCGCAACATGCGATTGCGGTTCTGGCGGGGGGAGGAGTGGGCGGGGTCGCGCCGCTGCTATTTGCAGGAAACGATGGCGGACTCTGGCGGTCGCCGGATGGAATCGATCCGCGGTCGGCGGTGTGTTCGGCGGACGATGCGACCCATTTTGAGAACTTGAATGGCGGTCTGGGGTCGCTGGCGGAGGTGGTCCGGTTTGCGCAGGACCCGACCGATACCGGAACGTTGCTGGCAGGGCTGGGGGCGAACGGAACGGCGGCTACGGGAACGGCCACCACGGGTGAAGGCTGGACGCAGCTCTCGGCTGGAGAGGGTGGAGGCGTGGCGATCGATCCTGCCAATCCCGCCAACTGGTATGTGTCCACGGGAGCGGGGGTCAACGTGAAGGCCTGCTCGAAGGGGTCTGGGTGTAGCGCGGCGGATTTCGCTGGAACTCCGAACGTCGGCGCGTCGCAGGTCGGCGGGGATGCCTCGTTGATCGACGCGGCGTGGACGCTGGACCCGCTGGTTCCGGGCGAGCTGCTGGTAGGGACGTGCCGGGTATGGCGCGGGCCGGTTGCCGGGGGATCTTTATGGTCGTCGTCGAACAGCATCAGCGCGATGTTCGGCGCTACTTTGCCGTTGTGCGGCGCGGCGAGCAACATGGTGCGCTCGCTGGCGGCAGGTGGGCCAGGAAGCAGCGCGGTCAGCGCGCAAAACGCTGGCGCTACCATGCTGTACGCGGGAATGGCTGGCGCAGTGGATGGTGGAGGAAGCCTGGGCGGCCACGTCTTCGCTACGCCGGCTGGTGGCACTGGGAGTTCGGCGACGGTGTGGCTGGATTCTGCTACTTCGTCCGTTACAAATGACGTTGCGAATGTGAAGCGGTTCAATCCCGGTGGCTTCGATATCTCCGCGTTGACCGTCGATAGCCACGATGCGACCGGAAAGACGGTCTATGCGACTGTGATGGGTTTTACCAGCCTCACGCTCACCGTACCGCATGTGTACCGTTCAGTGGATGGCGGAAGAAACTGGCTGAATATAAGTGGCAACCTGCCGAACGCTCCGGCGAATGATGTGGTGGTGGACCCGAACGACGCGAATACGGTCTACGTCGCGATGGATACCGGGGTGTATGTAACGACTCAGGTTACGATTTGCACCACTACGAACTGCTGGAGCGTCTATGGGACAGGACTTCCGAACGCTCCCGCCATTCAACTTGCGGTGGCTGCGGGAATGTCTGCCGGTGCAGGCCAGACGGGGCAGCTCCGGGTAGGGACGTACGGACGTGGCATCTGGCAGATTCCTCTGCTGACGGCGGCTGACTCGGCGGCGGCAGGGATGCGCCTTTCAGCGACGGCTTTGACGTTTGCGGCGCAAGCGGTTGGAACGGTAAGTGTGGGGCAGGCCGTCACGATTACTAGTACCGGAAATGCTCCGTTAGTGGTCAGTCAGGTCGTGGCGACAGGGGACTTCCATACGACGGATACCTGTATGCAGACGCCAGTTGCGGTGGGTGGAACGTGTTCGGTGCAGGTGAGTTTTTTGCCTGCGGCAATCGGAGCAAGGAGCGGACTGCTGACGGTCTATGGAAACGTGGCCGGGGGGCAGGCGGTCGTGTCGTTGGCAGGGACGGGGCTGCCGGGCGCCGCAATTGTGCTGAATCCAGTTACGGTCTCGTTTGCTGCAACGACGGTAGGGGTGACGAGTGCAACGCAGAATGTAACCATTTCAAATACAGGTGCAACTCCGCTGAACCTGGCTTCGGTGGCGGTGAGCGGGGACTTTGCCGTAGTTGCGAATACATGTGGCGGTTCGCTGGCATCCGGAGTGGGATGCACGGTCGGCGTGGCGTTCAAGCCGACGGCATCCGGGGTGCGAAGCGGAGCCCTGACGGTGACGGATGATGCAGGAGTGCAGACAGCATTGTTAAGCGGTACCGGAGTCTTGCCCGCTACCGATGGGCTGACGCCGCTGAGCTTGGTGTTTGGTGCGCAGGAGATGAACACGACGAGTGCCGCCCAGCAGGTGACGCTGGCGAACGCCGGCGATGTGGCACTTACCCTGATCGGGGCGCAGGTGACTGCCGGGGACTTCACGGTGGTGAACGGGTGCGGCAACTCTTTGAACGCTCATTCGAGCTGTTCGATGCGGGTGGCGTTTGTGCCGAAGAGCATTGGCGCGGGCAGCGGAGTCTTGACTGTCAGCGACCAGTTTCGCAGTCAGACAGTGGCGCTAAGCGGAACAGGATTGGCTCCGCCGGGCGTCTCGCTTTCGCCCTTCTCTACGTTGGCCTTTGGAGCAGTGGGGGTGGGGACCAGTTCCGCGGTCCAGAAGGTGACTCTGACGAATAACAGCGGGGTTCCGTTGAGCGTGTCGGGCATTGCGTTGACTGGCGACTACGTTATCGCGGCGGGAGGGACGTGCGGAAGCGTTGTCGCGGTTGGAAGCGCGTGCGACATTCCGGTGAGCTTTGTGCCGAAAGCAGGCGGCCCGAGGAATGGAACTATTTCGGTTACATATTCGGCGGCAAACTCACCCCAGGGACTGACGCTGACCGGGTCGGGGGTCGACTTCACGTTGACGGCGAATGGCAGCACCACCGTAACGGTGACGAGCGGCAAGAGTGCAGTATTTCCGCTGCTGCTGAGCTCCGCCGCCGGAGTGCCGGGGATGGCGGTGCTGACCTGCTCGGGAGTACCCGCGAACGCCGCGTGTGTCATCTCTCCGGCGAGCGTAACGCTGGGGGGAGTTACAACCGTTTCAGTCACCGTAAGCACCGGGGTTGCGATCGCTTCGATCTGGAAGGAAGCAGTCGGATGGCTGGCCTGCCTGTTGCCGGTTGGACTCTTCGTTCGGCGTCGGCGGGTGCTTGGATTTGTTCTGCTTGGACTTCTGGCAGGCTGCGGATCGGAGCGGCATATTCCGGGCGATGGAAGTACGGGTGGTGGAGGCGGTGTGGCTACTCCAGCGGGAAGCTATGTGATTACGGTCTCGGCGACGAGCGCGGGACTGGTCCGAACAGTCGGGCTTACGTTGGTGGTGCAATAGAAGATAGACAATACTGTCCTGCCGGACGGGCCCGCTGCGCGCGGTGCGGGCCTTTTCGTTGGTCGGTACGGAGTCTTGCTTGCGACCATCGGAAGCACCCTGCGAAGCCGAATGCATGTCATGAAATGACCGCCGCCCGCGCAGGGCGCTTTCAGGACTCTCAGATCAAAGAGTCGCCTACTGGCAGAGGGTGCCGTTCAAATAGAACTTTGCTGGTGGCTGATTGGTTCCTTCGTAGCTCGCGTTGAAGCCGATGGGTGGGAGATCCGAGTTCGGCGGTACGGTCGCGTTCCAGGCTTCGTTGGTTATATTGACCTCCCTGCCCTGCTGGTCGAGCCGCCCGTTCCAGAGCTGGGAGATCTTCTGCGCACCGCTGAAGGTGAAGGTCAGGGTCCAGTGAGTGATCGGAGCAGCAGAGGAGTTGTGCAGCACAATGTTCGAGGAGAACCCGGTGTGCCAATCGTTGACATTGGTGTAGGTCACGCGGCACTGCAGGGAAGCAGGCTGCGTGGATGCGGGAGCGGCTGCCATCGGCTGCGGCGCGACATTCTGACTCTGAGAGATCGGCTGGGTCGTAGTTAGGATTGGAGCTTGTGGCGGTGGAGGTTGGGTGGTGCTGGCTGGTGCTGCCACCGATTGCTTCGAAGCCTTTGATTTTTCGGGCGTGACCATCACGGAGTGGGGACGGATGGCGAGGGGGAGTTGGATGGCGGCGAGGGCCTGCTGGCGGAAGGCGCTGCGAGGCGCGTCGTAGTTGGGATTGAGCAGACCGTAGCAGTCGGTGGCGTTGAGGGTCCAGTAGGTCCAACTGATGCGCGGGTCGTGGGCCAGGAACGCGGTCATGCTTTGAAACCAGATATCTTCGAGCGCCTGGTTAGGGTTGGCGGGGGGAGCGGAGGCTGCCTTCGGAAGGCTGGGAGCGGCGATCTCTACGCCGAACTCGCCGAGCCAGACGGGAGCAATATCTTCCTGTGCAATGTAGGCCCAGTGCTTGGTCCAGACGGCGTTGAGCGTGGCATCGGACATGTCTGTAGTGAACCACTTCTGGGGCGCTTCGGCGGGTCCGTAGTCGTGGGCGGAGTAGACGAGTTGATGCGGGGCGCTGAGGCGAACCGGGGCAGAGCGGACGCCCATCAGATTGCCGCCCCACCAATAGAAGTCGTTCTCGTACGCGTCGATGCCTTCGACGAAGATCAGCAGCCGGGGGTTGATGGTGAGGACGGCGTTGCCGGCGCGCTCGGCGGCCAGCTGCCAGTCGTTCGTCGAGCCGCAACCCCAGCAAGCTCCGCCGGCAGCCGCGTTGTGGGGTTCGTTGCGGAGATCGAAGCCGAGGACGGTGGAGTCGGCTGCGTAGCGGCGAGCGAGCATCTGCCAGTCCTCGATCCAGGAGGCTTCGGAGTAGGTCTGGGTGTACCAGAGGCCGTTGGCCTCGGGACCGGCCCCGGCCTCGGAGCGGTGGTTGTCGAGGATGACTTTGAGCCCCTGCGCCCGGGCGGCGGCGATTATTTTGTCGAGGATCTGGAGCGAGTTCAGGCCGCGCAGGTCCGTGTTGATGGGGCCGGCGGCGTTGGAGAACTTGATGCCGGGAACGATCGGCGACTCGATCATCTGGCTGGAGAAGGGAATGCGGATGGCGTTGTAGCCGTTTCGCTTAATGGTCTGGAGGATGGCCTTGTAATCCTGCACGTCGAGGCCGCCGGGTACAGCCTGCACCGTCTCGAAGCCGTACCAGTTAATACCGGCGATGCGGACAGGGTGGTTGGCCGAGTCCAGAAGCTGACTGCCACGGGCATGCCAGAAACCTTCGCCCAGGCCGGAGGGCGTGGCGGGTCGAGCAGGTGCAGAGGTGGGGGCCAGCATCAGAGCCAGCCAGAGGAGAAACATGATGTACCCGCTTTCCAACTCTGAGAACACCATACTTCAGGCTTCTCCCGCAAATGGACCGGGAGGCGAAACAGTGGGGGAACACAGAGAGCTCGCGCGCAGGTCAACCTGCGAGATCGACTCCGCGAGCGAGCTTCGGAACCACCATGCGGCAGAAGATGATGCATGCGATCTCGCAGAGCTGCGTGACCGGGACTACCTGGGAGGTATGCACGGAGCCTTGGGAGGCACGGCGACCCTGCGACGATGCGTTGGAGGTGTTCATACCGGGGGAAGAAGCAAGGGGAGTTCCAAAGTGGAGCGCCAGTGGTGTTTTTCTTGTCAGGAGTAGGGCTTGGCTCATAAGTGGATATCTATCACGGGTTAGTGGCAGGCTGCTGAGCGTAGGGAGCGCGGCCTGGCGGCACTGAGGTGTAGCAAGCGGTACTCCTGCAAGGGTAAAGAGAACGGATTTTCCCTCGAAGGGAAACTGGGATCGCGACTTTGGGTGCAAGGTTGGGAGTGAACCGAGGCACGTACAATCGGGGCATGATCGCGCATCTTCGTGGACGGCTTTTGAGCAAGGCACCGAATCAGGCAATAGTGGAATGTGGTGGGGTTGGGTACGACGTCAGTATCTCGGTAACGACGTTTACGGAGCTTCCGGCGGAGGGCGCAGAGGTCGCGCTGCATATCTATACGAATGTGCGGGAGGATCAGATCGCGCTGTTCGGATTCAGCGATATGCAGGAGAAGCGGCTCTTCGAACGGCTGATCGGGGTGAGCGGGATCGGGCCGAAGCTGGCGATTACAGTTTTGAGCGGGATCTCGGCAGAGCGGCTGGTGGGTGCGATCCGGGGCAACGACCTGGCGATGCTGACCAAGATTCCCGGCATCGGCAAGAAGACGGCCGAGCGCGTCGTACTGGAGCTGAAGGACAAGCTCGACGATCTCGTAGGGATTTCCATCGTCGGCGGCGAGGTGCAGGTGGTTCACTTTGGAGCTGCTGGAGACGATGCCCTCTCTGCGCTGGTGAATCTGGGCTACGCGCGGCCAGCGGCGCAGAAGGCAATCGAAGCAGTGGTGGAGAAACATCCAGAGCTGAAGGGGGATTTCGAAGGACTATTCCGGGCGGCGATGGGGTCGATGCGTTAGCCGGCAGCCCTGATCTTTCGATGGGACGAAAGATATTTATAGCTCCGTTGGATTATTTCTACAGTGATGGTCGTGTAACGGTGTGTTGAAGTTGCGTGGCTAGTTTCAGCCCATGCATAAATTATTGTTTCTGTTTGTCTTGGGCTTTCTGTGTCCTTTGTGTGCCTTCTCTCAGTTTGATACGGGTACGGTGTTGGGTGCGGTGACGGATACCCGCGGTAGTTCGGTTGGCGATGCGAAGGTGACGCTGGAGGATGTTAATCGCGGGACCTTACTTACCGTCGTTACGGGATCGGATGGAAGCTTTCAGTTTCCCTCGGCTCCGATCGGCAGCTACCGGATTCGGACGGAGCACCCTGGTTTTGGCGTGCAGTTGAGCCAGGTGTTTCAGTTGACGATCGGCGCTCGTCAGCGCATCGACTTTCAGTTGAAGGTGGAGCAGGTGCAGTCGGTTGTGGAGGTGCAGGCCACTGTCCCGATCGTGCAGGTGGACAGCTCCGACCGCGGTCAGACCGTCGATGCCGCGCAGATCAAGGAACTGCCCCTGAACGGGCGGTACTACTCCGACCTGGTGCTGTTGAGCACTGGGGTGATTCGTTCGCCCAGCTCGTTCGGTTCGAGCAGTTCGTTTCGCGAAGGATCGTTCAACGTCAACGGTCTACGCAGCACGACCAATAACTTCCTGATGGATGGTCTGGACAACAACTACTTCGGCACTTCGAACCAGGGTTTCTCGAACGAAGTTGTACAGCCTCCACCGGATGCCATCGCCGAGTTTCGCCTGATCACCAACAACCAGACGGCAGAGTATGGCCGCAGCGGTGGCGCGACCGTAATCGCCAGTCTGCGGAGCGGCACGAACCAGTTCCACGGAAACGTCTGGGAGTTCATCCGCAATACGTCCCTGAATGCGAACGGCTACTTCAAGGCGGCAGCGGGTAAGGCGCGTCTGAATCGTAACCAATTCGGCGCGACCTTCGGCGGTCCAATCTGGCGCGACAAAACCTTCTTCTTCATGGACTACGAAGGCTACCGGCAGGTCGAGTCGACGGTACAGTCGGCGGTGCTTCCTACGCTGAATCAGCGGCTGGGCAACTTCGGCAGCAATGTGCCGGTCAAGAATCCCTACACCGGCGTGCTGAATGCGAACGGGCAGATTCCGAGTGGCGATATCATCCGCTTCGCCAGCACGGTGCTGGCGGCTCTGCCGTCTCCGACCTCTGCGGGAAATGGCGCGAACTACACGACGCTCTACAAGATCTCGGACAACCGCAACAAGGGTGACTTCAAGCTGGACCATTACTTCACCGACAAGGTGCGGGCGTTTGCGCGCTACGACCAGAGCCAGTTCAACGTGTTCGACCCGGGCCTGATTCCGGGCATCGCGGGTGGCAACGGGAACGGAACACAGATCGTGCCGATCAAGTCCCTGGCAGCCGGAGTGACCTGGACGATCAACGACCGAACGCTGGTCGATGCAGGGTTCGGATACTCGCAATCGGATGCTGGTAAGAGTCCTCCGCTGGCAGGTGGGCCAAGCATGCTGGACATGTTCGGCATCCCAGGGCTGCCGACGGACAAGGCGTATACCGGCGGCATCTCGTCGGAGACGCTGTTGAGCTTCACGGCACTCGGGCGGCAGGCGACCAGCCCACAGTTTCAGCATCCGAAGCTGTTCGATCCGAAGGTCAACTTTACGCGGATTCTTGCGTCGCACACGCTGAAGGCTGGCCTCGAGTATCAGTGGCTGGGGGTGCGTACGTTGGACGTAAACCCGATCCTGGGGCGCGATGTCTACTCGGGGCTGTTCTCGGCTCCAGCGGTCGGGACCGTGTTGCCGGGTGGCGGAACGGTTACGGCAGCGCAGATCACGGCCAACCAGAGTTTTTACAGTCTCGCTGACTTTCTGTACGGCGCACGCAATCAGTATCAGCTTGTAAATCCGGGATACGTGAACCACCGGCAGCAGGCGGGCTTTGTCTACGCGCAGGACGACTGGAAGCTGAGCAGGACGGTTTCGCTGAACTTTGGCGTGCGGTACGAGCTGGTGACGCCGTTCTACGAGCGGGACAACCTGCTGTCGAACTACGATCCGGCGACTAATTCGATCCTGCTGGCGAAGCCGGGCTCGATCTACGACCGCGCCCTGGTTCATATGGATACAAACAACTTTGGACCGCGCGTCGGTGTGGCGTGGAGCGTGACACCGAAGACGGTAGTCCACTCAGGCTTCGGGATCGGCTACATCAACACGAATCGTACGGGCACCAGCTACCTCGCCTACAACGGACCGCGTTTTGTTCTGGCTACTGTGACACAAACAGTCCCCACGGCCGCTTCGTTTCGCACGACGCAGCAGGGCTATCCGGATAACTTCACTTCGTCTGTGGCGTTCAATCCGAAGACCAGCACGGTGCAATATATTCCGAAGGATTCGCCTTCGGGCCGGGTCCAGAGTTACTACCTCTCGGTGCAGCGGCAGTTACCGGCCAACTGGCTGATGGATCTGGCGTATGTCGGGAACAACGCGAACGGCTTGATCATCATCAACGACATCAACCCGGCGCGTCCGCTCGCCGTCGGAGAGACGACGTCTCTCGAGCTGCGACGGCCGAACCAGGCGTTCAGCTCGATTGCTGGGACGATGCCGTACGGGACATCGAACTACAACGGATTCCAGGCGCGCCTGGAAAAGCGCACGTCAGGAGGGCTGTACTTCCTGAACAGCTTCACGTGGTCGAAGACGATTGATATCGCGGCGCAGGCGTTCGATAGCAACAATGGCAATGGTACCGGCGTGCAGGATATCAACAACGTGCAGGCCGACCGGGGAATCTCCAACTACGACCGGCCCTTCAACAACATTACGAGCGTGGTGTACCAGCTTCCTTTCGGACGTGGTCGCCGCTACCTGGCATCCGTGCCGCGGGCCGTTGACTATCTGCTGGGCGGATGGGATGTAAATACCATCGTGAACATGCGCTCAGGTGAGCCGGTGACGTTGGCGTACACGCCGACGACGCAGGCGGTGGTTCCGGTTCTGGCCGTGCTAGGCCGGAATAGCTACCGTCCGAATGTGTCGGGATCGCCGGTGCTGCCCAAAGGACAGAGGACGCCCCAGAAGTATCTGAACAGCTCGAACGTCTCGACGCCTACGGCTGAGGCCCCGTTCGGCAACTCGGGTCGGAATACGTTCCGGGGCTATGCCTTCTACCAGGCGGATCTCGGAATCTCGAAGAACTTCCCGGTGACGGAGCGGATGAAGGTGCTGTTCCGGAGCGAGGCATTCAACCTGTTCAACCACTCGAACTTCGCGGCTCCGGATGGAAACATCTCGAACTCGACGTTCGGTGTGATCACCAGCATGTATCCTCCGCGGCAGTTGCAGTTCGCTCTGAAGGTGCAGTTCTAACGATGCGGGCGCAAGGGTGGGTCCACGGTACGCGGTGTGAACCCACCCCGCCCAAGCCGATGTTTTCGCAGTAGAGTGCTAGTGAGGGTGAGAACGATGTTTGGAATAGCACGTCGATTGCACGGTGTGATGGTGGCCGTCCTGCTGGTTGGCACGGTAGGTATGAGTTCCTCAGCACAGGCTCAACAGGCGGGTTCGACTGCTGCGGAGACTCCAGTGGTCTTCGTTCACGGTAACGGGGACGATGCAGCAAAGTGGATCGGCGTTATGTGGCTCTTCGAGTCCAACAGCTATGCGAAGAACCACCTCTACGCGATTCGCTTTTCCAATCCCATGGCCCGCACCGACGACACGAAGGAAGAGGCGTTCCGGTCCTCCACTACCGACGCCGCAGCGGAGCTAAGCTCCTTCGTTACCCGTGTCCTCATCGAGACGCATAGCAAGAAGGTAGCCCTCGTCGGAAGCAGCCGCGGCGGCATGACGATCCGGAACTACCTTGAGCATGGTGGAGCCGGCAACGTCTCATACGCGGTGCTGTGCGGCACTCCGAACCACGGCGTCACCGCGCTCGACGGCAACCCCAACGCCGAGTTCAATGGCAAGGGCATCTACCTGCAGGCTTTGAATCACGTCGGGAACGGCGGTATGGAAGCCTCGTCTGAGGTTGTGGACGGCGTAAAGATGATGACGCTGCGCAGCGATACCCTGGACAAGTACGCACAGCCGACTGGGATCGCGTTGGGCAATGCCTCCATGAAGACCGGCGTCAGCTACGATGGCCCGGCGCTGAAGGGCGCGGAGAACGTCGTCCTCACCGGTCTCGACCACCGGGAGCTGGCCTTCCAGCCCCGAGCCTTCGCCGAGATGTACCGCTTCATTACTGGAAAGGCTCCGCAGACGCTGGTCGTAAAGGCCGAGGAGCACCCCGTCGTCTCCGGTCTCGTGACCGGCTTTATGGCCGGTGCGCCCACCAACCAGGGCCTCGCCGGAGTTGGCGTGAAGGTGTTCGCCGTAGGGCCGAAGGGCGAGGCTGCCATGCTGGTCTATGAAGGAACGACTGCACAGGACGGACACTGGGGGCCACTACAGGCCGCCGCTGGGCAGGAGTACGTCTTCGACCTTGCCTATCAGGGCCGCCACGTCCGCTATTACAAGGCTCCGATACCGCGATCGACCGCTCTCCTGAACCTGCGCTTCCTGCCGGTTCCGAAAGAGGCTGCCGCCTTGACGGCCGGGAATTATGTCCTGGTTGCGCGGCCCCAGGCGTACTTCTCCCGCGACCGCGATCCCGTTGAAGTGGACGGCGTTTTGTCGAAGGACGAGCCCGCAGGATTGCCTCTGCGCGACTCGTTCCTGACCGCGATCCCCAGCGAAGTCGCAACCGTGCGGCTGCGGAATGAGACGTTGGTCGTCCGTCCCTCCGGAGATCTGGGAAAAGATCTTCCCGTAGCGGACTTCCTCTGGTAGCGGATTTTCGGCATAAGAGGGGGATTCCCATCGCTGTAAAGTCGCCTCACTCACGCGAAGCGTCCAAGACCCCACGAAGTGGCGCCTGCCCGGCGTCAGGGCGACTTGGCACTACCATCCAGCAGCAGCCCAACGAAGTGGCCCCGGCCTTCCTTTCGGAGAGCCGGGGCCATTTGTACTTTGCAGACGGCCCGTAAGCCGAATTCTGTTTTAGACGATCATTCCTCTACGCGACGTATTACTACGGCGCTTTAGCAACCTACCCGCAGGTTTCGGCTTCGGCTTTGAACTTTCATTCGCAGCAGATCTCTTCGCCTGGGCGCATCGGGCCGATACGCACCGCCCGCCTGAAGAGGAGCGGATGGTTCCCTGCCTATTTGGTCTTGCTCCGTGTGGGGTTTACCCTGCCGCATCCATTACTGAATGCGCGGTGCGCTCTTACCGCACCTTTTCACCCTTACCTCCGGTTGCTTGCACGGCTAGCTTTCGCTCGCCGATAACTGGAGGCGGTATCTTCTCTGTTGCACTGGCCGTCCAGAGGTCTTGAAACCTCCGTCCCGGACGTTATCCGGCACACTGCCCTGCGGAGTTCGGACTTTCCTCCCCCTCCCGACGCCGTATTGGCTTTGCAGCCAGCGGTGCGGAAGGCAGCGATCATCCAGCCGTCTGCCTGTCTAGTGTAGCGCAGGGGCTCAGGCGAAGAGGATCAGACTGAGGTCGCTACGAAACTCTCATTGGGGTTATTCGCGCTGTTTAGAGATTTTGAACGAGGCAATCAGGCTGAGTGGAATCATGAGAAAAATAGAAACGAGATGAGAAGTCCAGAGAATATGCGAAATCATCCAACGTTTGCCTGTGGCATCCACGAAGACGTCCCCCAGTGACGAGGGAACAATGAGCAAGAGATTTCCCACTGCAGATAGAAAGTAAAACAAGATAGCTAGAAGCCAGTGATCTTTGCTTGCCTGGATTGGCTCGCGGTTTCGGAGATAGTACGCGAAGAGTTGATAGAAGACGTATACGGTGAAGAGCCAGCCAAAGAAGTTGCTGATCGGCACGCCATAGTAGGAGCCTCCATCCCGCCAAACCCAGGCGTGATCGATATCTGCCCACACAGCTTCCATGGAAAGATCCCACACCGTCATGGCGATGCTGGCCATCAGGGGCAACAGGACGATTCTTCTTCCCGACAGCGGTTTATTTTCACCGCCCAAAAGTGCAAGACCAACAACCCACGATAGATAACCCATCCCGACATAAGCCAAAGCAAGCAGTATCGGAAGGCCGGAGATCTGGGGCCCCATCAGATGGGTAAATCTGTAATGGCCGAATGGAAACCCTGTTCGCAAGCTTATGCTTTCAAAAATGGTTCCGATGCCAAGGCACAAGCCCGCGAAGACTAGGACGCCACGCGAACGATAGATGCGTGCTCCGTGTATCACGGCGAAAAATGCGGGAGGAATCACATGGAAGGCCACGATGATAAGGTTGGGAACCCTTTCTGCAAAAAGCTGAAGAATCCTGCCTGTCATGTATAGAAGGAGTAGCGTCGATAGCCAAAGTCGGCTCTGATTGTTCTTCATAGCATTCGGTGGCCAGGTGAAGTTTACTTAAGAGCAAGGTCTGTCACCGGTTGATCGACCAACTCGGAAGTTGGTCAGCGATGAGCGGGGTTTGAGTAAACTGTTTCGTAACAGTTTCGACTGGCCCTCTTCAATCTGCGCTGCCTCCTGAGAACGGCCTGCATGAGCTTTGGAACACCCAGGGTAGCCCATCTTGATAGCAGGCATCGTTCTTTCTATTGGGGGTCGGCCGTCTCAGCAACAAAGTAGCGTCGCTGGAACCACCGCGCCAAACTGACCAGCCCGATGAGCGCCGGAACCTCCACGAACGGGCCGATCACTCCAACGAAGGCTTCGCCGGAATTGAGCCCGAAGACAGCCACCGAGACCGCAATCGCAAGCTCGAAGTTATTGCCCGCCGCGGTAAATGCCAGTGTTGCAGTCTTGCTGTAATCCGCGCCCAGTCGCTTGCCCATCCAGAAGCTCAGGATGAACATTACAACGAAGTAGATCAGCAGCGGGACTGCTACGCGTATTACGTCGAAGGGGAGACGGAGGATGAGGTCTCCCTTCAGCGAGAACATCAGAACGATGGTGAGCAGCAGCGCCACCAGCGTGATCGGGCTGATCCTGGGGAGGAAGCTGGTGCGATACCAGTCTTCCCCCTTCGCCCGCAGGAGCGTGAAACGCGTGATAACGCCGGCGAGGAAAGGTACTCCAAGGTAAAGCGCGACGCTGCGGGCGAGATCTGCTATCGAGACGTGGACTGCGCTGGGCGGTAGTCCAAAGAGCGGCGGAAGAATGGTGAGAAACAGCCACGCGTAGAGGCTGTAGAAGAGAATCTGGAAGACACTGTTCAGCGCGACGAGCCCGGCGACATAGTCGGTGTCTCCTCCGGCGAGCTCGTTCCACACCAGCACCATTGCAATGCACCGTGCGATGCCGATCAGGATCAGCCCGCGCATGTACGCGGGGTCGTGGCGCAGAAAGAGTACGGCCAGCAGAAACATAAGAACCGGCCCGATGATCCAGTTCTGCGCGAGCGAGAGGACAAGGATGCGGCGATTGCGGAAGACCTCGCCCAGCTTCTCGTATCGCACCTTGGCCAGCGGTGGATACATCATCAGGATCAGGCCAATAGCGATGGGGATATTCGTGGTCCCGGACTGGTAGTGCTGGAGGATCGTCGCGGCCTGCGGAACGAAGCGCCCCAGGGCTACGCCGAGGGCCATGGCGAGGAAGATCCAGAGGGTCAGGTAGCGGTCGAGGAACGAGAGCTTCTTGCGCGGCAGGGGAGCGCAGTCCGGTTGTTTCCGGGAGAGGGTTGCGGGGGTCATGCTATCGCTCCAGCTTGCCGATGTTTTCCAGTTCTTTCTGGAGGGTTAGTTTGTCGAAGGTCGCCAGAGGCAGCGATAGGAAAAGCGCAATGCGTCGGTTCAAGAGCGAGAAGGCCCGGTGAAAGGCGCGCTCGATCTCTTCCGGTGTGCCTTGAAGGCTGGCAGGATCCTCGATCCCCCAATGCGCGGAGATGGGGTGGCACGGCCAGTAAGGGCAGGTCTCGTTGGCGGCGCTATCGCAGACCGTGAAGATGAGGTCCAGCTTTGGTGCGTCAATGGCGGCGAACTCGTCCCAGCTTTTGCTGCGAAGGCCTTCGGTGCAGATGCCGGCCAGTTCGAGTTGCTTGAGTGCTTCAGGCCGAACGGCTCCACTGGGGTGGCTGCCTGCGCTGTAGGCTTTGAAGTTACCGCGCCCAAGCTGGTTCAGGATTCCTTCAGCGAGGATGGAGCGAGCGGAGTTGCCGGTGCAGAGGAAGAGGACGTTATAGGGCATGGGTTTCTCTCAAGGAGTGGCTCAGGTAGGAGTGTGGTCTGCATCGCCAATGGCTCGCCCGAGGGGCATATGAATCGGGAGAGCTACTAAACGCTTAGCAGCAGCCGGGGGCGCAGCAGGGTTTCGTAGCGCGGATAAAGGCGGAGAGGAACTTGCCTTCGACCTGCGGGGCAATCTCGTCGACGGCTACGCCAGCCTCTGTCAGGAACTGGCGCGCATCTTCGATGTCGTAGACGCGGGTCGGTTCGAGGCTGATGTCGGTGAAGCCAGCGGCCGCGAGCTTGGCCTGGTATTCGTCTTCCTGCAGAGCTCCCGCGATGCAGCCGACCCACAGCAGCATGCTCTGGCGGATGGCGGGATGGACCTCGCCGCGGGTAACGACGTCAGAGACAGCGAAGCGGCCGCCGGGGCGGAGCACGCGGAAGGCCTCCTGCAGAACACGATCTTTATTTGAGGAGAGGTTGATGACGCAGTTGGAGAGGATGACGTCGACCGAGTTGTCGGGCAGGGGAATATTCTCGATCTCACCCTTGAGGAACTCGACGTTCAGGGTCCCGGGATTCCGAGCCTCTGCCTGGCGCTGGTTCTCTCGTGCGAGATGGAGCATGTCGTCGGTCATATCCAGACCGTAGGCTTTGCCGGTGGGACCGACGCGTCGTGCCGAGAGCAGCACATCGATGCCGCCGCCGGAGCCGAGATCCAGTACCGTTTCGCCGGGCTGCAGATCGATCAGCGCGGTGGGGTTTCCGCAGCCGAGCGAGGCCAGCACGGCGTTCTCAGGTAGCAGGTCCTTCTCACCGGCACCGTAAAGATTCTTCGTGATCGGGTCGCAGCAGCGAAGGCCGGGATCGCAGCATGCAGCCACGCTGGTTTGCGTAACGGCACGAGCAGCGGCGCCGTATTTTTCCTGGATGGCAGATTGCGTGGACATGAATCACCTCTTTCGTATGCGCTAAGGCAAATGTATTCGCGAAGGCATATATACGTCAAGGCGTATATTTAAATTATGACGACTCGCCCCAAACCGTTCGATATGGTGCGCCTCTTCGCCGCACTTGCGGACCGCACCCGGCTCCGCCTGCTGAACCTGATGGACGGGGGCGAGGTCTGCGTCTGCTATTTCGTGGAGATCCTGGACGAGGGGCAGCCGAAGATCTCCCGGCATCTGGCTTACCTGCGCCGCGCCGGAGTCGTTCGTTCTCGACGCGAAGGCAAGTGGATGCACTACAGCATCGATCGGCCCGCAGATGCGTCGGCGGCCGCAGTGTTGGAGACGGTGATGAAGTCCCTCAAAACTGATCCGGAGATGCAGAAGGATCTCGCGCGGCTGGGGAAGGCGTGTTGTGCGCCGCAAGGATTGGTAGGGCTGGCGGGTGCTCCCGTTCCGGTACACGCTGCGCGGTTAGAACGCTAGCTGCAGGGTGAGCTGGACGGTGCGCGGCGCAACGAAGTGGGTCCCGCTGAAGGTGGAAAGAAAGTTATACAGCGCGACCTTGTCGGTGGCGTTGATGACCGTGGCGCGCAGGCCGAGGGTAGCGTGCTCGAAGCGGTAGAGGGTGTCGTCCCCGGCTGAAAAATCCAACAGAGTGCGGGCAGAGACGCGGACAGGATTGCGGTCGTCGTCGAACGTTCCCGGTGCGGGGATGCGGATGCGGTCGGTGCCGAACTCCCGGGCCGAGCAGTTCCGAATAGCCTGCGTCGGAGTCGCATAGGAAGCTCCGCAGTGAAGCCCGATCTGCGACTGCTGGTCGGGCGTGAGAGCAAGTGCGGACTGAAAGGTGGGAGTGGTGCCGGGGAGAGCGAGCCCGCTGTTGTACCGCCACGTCGCAGCGAACCAGACATGGTGCGGGCGGTGCGTCGGAATCAGGTTGCGGGGCAGATCGTAGTGCAGGTTGGTGGTCTGCTCGAACTCTTCGCCGTGGTCGATGCGGAAGACCGGACTTGCGGGAACCGCGTTGAAGATCAGGCCACCCACCTCCGGGGTGAAGAAGCGCGACCGCACATGTCCCATCACGGTTGACACGTTGAGCCCGTGCAGATCGACGAGAGCGACGCGCAGCGCCAGCCCGTCGATCTTTGATTTACGCCACGCCACCGAGAACGTAATCGGAGTGTTGAAGAGCGTGTCGAAGTCGTAGGCCGTGTGGGTGAACTTCCAGTAGTAGTCGGCGTCCAGCGTAAGGTACTGGCCGAACGACTGGTTGAAGCCGATATTGAACTGGTTCCGCGTCCCGGGCCGGACCGGCTCGGAGCGGAAGGTCGCGAAGGGGTTGGTGGAACCGTTGGTAGCTGTGCCTGATTCATTCGCAAAGATCAGGTTCTCGTTATAAGGAGTCTCGTAGAGATGCGCGAAGGAGCCGCGCAGCAGCGTCCTGGTAAAGGGCGCCTTATAGCCGATGCCAAGCCGAGGCGACACTTGCCGGCCGCGGCTCAGTCCGTTGTAGATGTCGTAGCGTAGACCGGCGCTGATGAGAAGGCGGTTTAGTTTCAGCTCGTCCTGAATATAGAAGGCTGCCTCGGTGATGTCGGCGGACTGGTCGAAACGGTACAGCGAACCACCGCGCGTAAGGTCGTAGGGCAGCAGGCTGGGGAGAAAATCCGGATTCGCCTGAAGATTTACAGTGGCGCAGTCATCCGCGTTGCGAATCCCCGGCGCTGGGACAGGGACACCGCCGCTTACGCAGGGTGTGTTGTAGAGCGGGTCGGTAAGGGCAACCGAGAAGCGCTCATGCAGCAGCGTGTGCCAGTATGTTCCGCCCACCTTAGCGGTGTTGGGGCCGTGCACATAGAGGGTGTCGAGGCGGAAACCGGTGTTGGTCAGTGTGCGGTCCTGGCTTAGAGTGGCGGTATCGTCGCGCAGCGGATTGGCGGAAGGAAAGTACTGCGCGCGATCGTGGCGAACGAACGGAATGAAGGTAAGCAGCAGATCGGGCGAGAAGGTGTGGTTCCAGCCCAGCGCCAGGTTGAGGTTGCGGATCTGGCTGCGCTGGTCCTGCCCGGCGGCCTCCGTGTCATAGCTGTCCGGGGTCTGGAACCACGAGCGGCCCGCGCCCAGGTTCAGGTGGAGCAGGTCGCGAGCATGCGGCTGGAAGTCGATGCGGTTGAAGAGGCTGGCGGAGTTACCCCGCGCGTGCAGCGGCTCGAACTCCGGGGTGTCGAGGAATCGCCTGGTCCCTCCAGCGTTGATGCTGAGGAATTCACCCCAGTTGCGGGTCCCGGCTCCGAGCGAAAGTGCTTCGCCCCAGGTGCGGAAGGAGCCAATATCAGAGGAAAGCAGCCCGAAGGGCTTCCGCGCGCGTCCGGACTTGGTGGTGATCTCGACCGTGAGGCTGGTCTTGTCGCCGAACTCAGCGGCAGGCGCACCGGTGGTGGCGGTCAGCGACTCGATGATGGCCGGGTCGATCTGGTTGGAGAAGACCTTGGCCTGCTGGTCTGTAATGGGCTGGCCGTCGAGCGAGAGCGACGTATCCGCATGCTCGCCCAGCGGGTGTGCGAAGCCGTTCGCATCGGCAGCGACCCCCGGGGTGGTGCGGGTCAGGATCTCGGTCAGGCCGGTGGCGCGGTTGGAGATGGGGAGGTCGGCAAGCTGACGGGCAGAGAGCGTACCGTGCGCGGAGGTCGGGGTCGTAGCCATCGAGTCCGTATCGGCCACGACGTTGACCTCGGTCTGGACGCGAATGGGTGCCGGCGGGGTCTGCACCTCTTGAGGCTGAGCTATGGCATCGACGCTCACGAAGAACAGGGTTGCGAACAGAACGAATTGGAGCAAAGACTTCATATTTAGGCTTACCTAATTCAATAGATTTAGCTTAGCCTAAATTTGGTTTTCAGCGCAAGAGCATACGTGATAACGGGAGAGGCGCACTGAAGCGGCGTCCGGAGCGCAGCTCATTCATGTATCGGCGGGCGCCTTGGCGATTTAGCACGATCCCAGGAGCATTCCTGATGACAACGGCGTTTCAACAGGACTAATGCTTCCACGTATGCCTAAACCCTCTTGATGAGCGCATTGCCTATGTGTGCCATTCAATTGACTCAGAGGAAGCGGCGACAGATATATGTATCAGTCCTTCTGGAAGAGCAGCGGCACAAAATGAATCAGGCTGTAGTGCCAGGCGGTCCAGTCATGCGCTCCGGGCGTCTCGACCGCGGTGAGTGAGAAGCCCTTTTCTTTCAGATCGACGATGAGTTGCTGGTTCTTCGGAAGGAGTGCGTCGTTCACACCGCAGGAGATCCATAGCTGTCGGAAACGAATTCGTGTGGAATCCATAGGCAGCGGGTGGGGCAAATTATGAATGTCGCCTGCGCTGAAACTTCCGACCCATGCAAACAGTTCGGGATGATCGAAGGCGATGTAGAGGCTCTCCATCGCTCCCAGTGACAGTCCGGCAATCGCCCGGTGATTTCTGTCGTTCAGAACTCTGTACTCCGATTCCACCTGTGGCAGGATCTCCTTCAGAAGTGCGTCGGAGCAATTATCGATGGCCCATCCATAACAAACCGGCGTGACCAAAATCATCGGCTTGGTTTTGTTCTCTGCGATGAGGTTGTCGAGGATGAAGTTGGCTCCGCCCGGAACGGTCCAGTCCGCTGCCGTCTGAGCGTAACCGTGGAGCAGATAGAGAACCGGATATCGGTGGCGGTTCTTTGAGTCGTAGCCGGGTGGCGTGTACACGTAGTAGTCGCGATACTCCATGCTGTGGTTTGGTTCCGAATACCGATGGTCATCGCGACGCTCTCCCGGAGCTTCATTGCTATATCGCGACTTGTTGTAGTGGTGATGCAGTTCCCCGTGAGGAACGTCCGTGGCCTCCCATAGCTGCGGAGCCGCTCCGGGAACTACGACGACATTATTTAGATAAAGATAGTTAGGAAGGACGACGCCGTTCAGTGGGTCCATTTGCGCTTGGCCATCGACGATGAAGTAGTACCAGTAAATCTCAGCAGAGAGCTGGGGGGTAGTTGCGGTCCAGACTCCGCCGATGTTTGTCATAGGGACGGGAGCCTTTAACCCGCCAACGGAAACCTCTACATGCTTCGCGCCCGTATCAAGATAGCGGAAGGTGACCGTGCCGTCGGAATGAACCTCATGCGATTGAATTGGCCTCGCTGTTTGCCCTGCCATACCGCATGGCAACAGTGCGATCACAAGGAATGAGTAAATAAACAATGCAGCAGCGCGGTAAATGAGCTTGCGACAATGAATGCTCATGAAGAGATGAATTCCCTTTCTCAGTGATCTGACCCTGAAGCCCAAACCGGCTGATAGCGCGTTCACGCTACCCCTCGCAACAAAGAAAACATCGCCCTTTGATGCTAAATCGCCAAGTCACTCATTGAACCTGTATTAGTAACGATATGTCGGCATCTCGGCAGTAATCCGCCCGGCGTTGTCAACTGGCGACATCAAGCCGAGTCACTCCCCGACGTCGGTAAAGAAAGTCACTTCCTGGGCGCTTGTGGAGACGAGGTCGCCTTTTGGATACTCGAAGCGTCAACTTATGGTGTATCTGGGTTGCCAAGGCATTGAAAAACGCTGTAATCCGGAAGTCAGCTTTTGATGTTTCGCACAGAACGAATCTTCTCGAGTTTGCGTACGGTAGACAGGGCACAGGGAGGGCTGGCTCATGTCGGATCGGGCTGTTAGTCTCATGACATTCCCCTGGCAGGGCTTTTCGATGGAATTTAAAGAGGCTGTGAAGATCGCGCTGCAGTCGTTGTGGGCGAACAAGCTCCGCAGCGTACTGACGCTGCTGGGCGTTGTTATCGGCGTGGCCAGCGTGATTGCGGTGGTCACCCTGGTGAACGGGGCGAATACCTTCGTCACCACGAAGTTCTCCAGCTATGGCGCGGATGTTTTTACCGTGTCCAAGATGCCGCAGATCATCACCAACTCCGACGACTACCAGCGCTACCAGAAGCGCAAGAACATCCTGCTCGACGACTACGTTTACGTCCGCGACAACTGCAAGGGCTGCCTCGGGATCGGAGCGCAGCAGTCGACGACGGCGAAGGTCGTGCGCGGCACCCAGTCGATTACCGACTGCAGTATTCGCGGCTACACCTGGCAGATGCCCAGCCTCCAGAACCTCAACATCATGCAGGGTCGCGGCTTCACGCAGGTGGATGAGGATCACGCCTCCCACGTGGCGATCATTGGAACGGATGTGCAGGATAATCTTTTCGGCGGACAGGATCCGCTGGGGCAGGATCTCCGCGTCGATGGCGCGCAGTACACCGTGATCGGCGTCAGCGAGAAGCAGGGCAGCACCTTCGGCGCGAGCCAGGACAACTGGGTCGCCGTTCCGCTGACCGCCTACCAGAAGAGCTATGGCACCTCGAAGACCCTGACCGTCTACGTGAAGGCCGGCAGCGCGGGCGAACCGCTGGAGCGAGCCGCCGACGAGGTCCGCGTCCTGATGCAGTCGCGCCGGCACGATGCGGTCGGAGCGCCGCAGAGCTTCGAACTCGATACGAATAACACGCTGGTCGGATTCTTCTCGACCGTCACCGCCTCGTTCGGAGCCGTAGCGGGAGCCATCGCCTTCATCTCGCTCATCGTCGGCGGCATCGTGATTATGAACATCATGCTGGTGAGCGTGACCGAGCGCACCCGCGAGATCGGCATCCGCAAAGCGCTGGGTGCCCGGGGACAGGATATTCTGCTGCAGTTCCTGGTGGAGTCGGCGACTATGGCGCTGGTGGGAGGCGCCATCGGCGTCGTGGGGGGAATCGGAGTCGCGCAGATCGTGACCCTGGTGATCGGCTTCCCTTCTACCGTCGCGCTTTGGAGCGTCGTGCTGGGCCTTATCATGGCGACCTCCACAGGAATCTTCTTCGGCGTGTATCCCGCGCGGAAGGCCGCGGCGCTGGATCCGATCGTGGCGTTGCGAGCTGACTAAGAACAGTTGTGAGTTGGTAGTTGTGAGTTGTGAGTGACGGCAAGTGCAAAGGCGTGGATGCTATGAGGCTTGGGGATCTTAAAGAGACGGTCGCGATGGCGCTTGATACGCTGCGGACGAATAAGCTGCGCAGCGGCCTGACTATCCTTGGCATCGTGATTGGCGTGATGACGGTCATTGTCATCTCTTCGGTTGTGAATGGCTTGAATAGCAGCGTCGAGGGATTGGTCCAATCGCTTGGGTCAAACGTCTTGTTTGTCTTTCGCTTCCCGGTCTTCGGCCAGCGACCAACCACGGAGATGCTGACCCGTAAGCAGATGACCTACGACGATGCAGTTGCCATGCGCAGCCTGCCGCATGTCGTGGCAGTCTCGCCCGCGTTGCAATATACCGACAACAACGCACCCGGCCGCTCTGGAAGTACATCGATCAAAGCCGGTGGCAAGAAGATGCAGGGCACGATCATCACCGGCGATACTCCTGAACACAAGGACGTTACCGAGCTCAACCTGCTCGAAGGCCGCTTCTTCAACGAAGGCGACCAGGAGCGCGCGGCCAAGGTCGCAGTGCTGGGCTACGATACTGCACAGGAGCTGTTCAGCGGCGCGAGCGCCATCGGCAAAGAGGTTACGGTAAGCGGAATGCTCTTCACCGTGGTCGGCGTGCTGGAGAAGCAGAAGCAGGCCTTCGGCGGTGGCAAGAACCCGCAGGATAACCAAGCCTACTTCCCGGTCACAACCTTCCACTACATGCACCCGGAGCAGTTGGACTACTGGATCACCCTGAAGTACGACGATCCCAAGAACCGCGCTCTGGTTGAAGACGAGTTGACCGACCTGCTGCGGCGGCGGCGCAAGGTTGCGAATGAGAAGCCGGATAACTTCGCCGTCTTCGGCACCGACTCGCTGACGCGGCTTTGGAACCAGGTGACCGGCGGACTCTTTCTACTGCTGTTTTCGCTTTCCAGCGTGGCGCTGCTTGTCGGCGGCGTAGGCGTGATGAACATTATGCTGGTCAGCGTGACCGAGCGGACGCGCGAGATCGGAATTCGAAAAGCCATCGGCGCGACCAAGCAGACGATCCTTACGCAGTTCACGCTGGAGGCGATTACCCTCTGCGCGGTCGGCGGGGTGATCGGGCTGGCGGTGGGGAGCGTGATCGCCCTGGGGCTGAAGCTTCTGTTGCCTTCGCTGCTGTCCCCGCTATGGGTGGTGGCGGCGTTTGTCAGCTCCTGCGCGATCGGGCTGCTGTTCGGCATTTATCCGGCATGGAAGGCCGCCAACCTGAATCCGATCGAGGCGTTGCGGTACGAATAAAACGCTGGCCCGTTGTGGGCGGGTTATTTTTGGGTTGGGTAGACTTGTTGGATGGTGGATCGCATCTCGCTTGGCATTGAAATTGTATTGGTACTGCTGACGCTGAGCGGGTTGGCGTATCTGCTGATTGCGCTTTGGGGAGCGCGCGACTTTGCCCACTTTTGGCAGCGGAGACGCAAATCCGGCGTCGGAAGCTTCGCGCCGGATGTTTCGATCCTCAAGCCGGTCAAGGGCTCGGATGAGCGGATGTACGCGGGTTTCGTGAGCCACTGCACCCAGCAGTACGCAGGCCGAGTCGAAATCCTCTTTGGCGTGAGCGGCTTGAGCGATCCCGCCGTGGTGGAAGTCGAGCGGCTGCGGGCGGAGTTTCCAGACTGCGACATCCGGCTGGTGGAGTGTCCAGAGCGGCTGGGAACCAGCGGCAAGGTCAGCAACCTGGTTCAAATGCTCCGCACGGCCCGCTACGAGCATGTGCTGATCAACGACAGCGATATCTTTGTGGGGCCTCACTATCTCGAACGTGTCATGGCGTCCTTCGCGGATGCGACGGTCGGGATGGTGACTGCTCCGTACGTGGGACGTGCCCTCTCCGCACAAGGCGACGCGACAGGAAGGCTTACGATCTGGTCGCGGGTGGAGGCGCTGGGAATCTCGACGGACTTCATGCCCGGAGTGCTTACGGCACGGAAGCTGGAAGGCGGCATCCGGTTCGGCCTCGGATCGACGCTGGCCACGACGAAGACCGTACTTGCCAAGGCGGGCGGTCTGGAAGCGCTGGTCGAATCGCTCGCTGACGACTATGAGATGGGTCTGCGGATCGCCGCCGCCGGGTACCGTGTCGAGCTTTCGGATGAGGTTGTCGAGACAGCGGTTCCGCCCTACAGCCTGCGCGGATGCTGGGAGCATCAGATGCGCTGGGCGCGCTCGACCCGCGACTCGCGCAAGTGGGGCTACGTCGGCTTGGGAATTACCTATGCAGTTCCGTGGGCGGTGATGGTATGCGCGGCGAGCGGCTTCGCACTGTGGAGTTTTGCGCTGCTCAGCCTGGTGCTGCTCGCGCGGGTCGCTGTGGCCCTGAGCGTCGGCGTCGGAATTCTGCACGACGGGCAGGTGCTACGCGACCTGTGGCTGTTGCCGCTGCGGGATTGCTTCGCGCTGGTCGTCTGGGCGTGGAGCTTCGCCGGTGATACGGTGGTCTGGCGCGGAGAACGGTTTCGGCTGCGGGACGGGCGGCTGGAGCGGGTTTAGAGCAGAGGCAAAGAAGGAGGGGAGCTCTTGAGAAACGAGGCGCGGTGACGCTGGATGAGCCAGAAAATCCCTCCATAAATAACAAGGCCGATAACACCGATGAAGATGAAGTAGGCAGATGTCAGCGCCGGCGGTGCGGTAGCTGGCAATCCCGGTAATTGAAACTTATCCACGATTTGCTGGTTGTAGATACGGAACTGAGACTGATACCAGGGAAGCATCATGAGCGGCACGTTGAGGATCCCGAGGCAAAGAAGAGCGATCGTCGCGATACGCGCCCGATTATCCAGGTGGATGAGGCCGTAGCCAATCAATCCGGAGAGGATGGCCAGGACCGCGTAAAGGATATGTTGGCCGGAGCCCGTAATGATAAAGCCGAGCAGAAATGCAGGCAGAGGAGCGAATGCCATCAGTCCGCAGGTGAGCGCCGAGACGAAGAAGAGGCAAGCAAGAATCGTGATGGTCGTAGGAACCTGTGCGAAGCGGCTTGGGGGCGCGGAGAAGGCGCGATATCCCGCCGGATCGAGCGTGCAATCGGGAAGACGGCTGATCGGTGGTGCGAACAGAGCGCGAACTCGACGGAGGTTGAAGTAGACGAGCCACCATACCCCGACAGCAGCAAGAAGACCGTAAAAGATCCCTGTAATCGCCAGGACGAGGTGTTGAGTATGGGATGTCAACGGAGATTGCGCGTTGGGGGTAGGAGACAGAAAGATCGCCGCGATCGCAAAGAGTGCGGAGCTGCCGCCCAGAAAGACGAGGCAGCCTCCGATGATGAGAATCGAGATGCGGGCCCAATTGCGAAGCCGGACCAGCCCAATGATCGTAAAGATGGACCAGGTGGCCATTGCAGCGAAGAGGAGGGCCGCGAACAGGCCGAAGTAGAGGATAATTTTTGGCGGAGGCGCGAGAGAGCCGCCGCTTCCGTAGGCTCTACTCCCGAAGACGGCAGAAAAGGCCATCAGTGCTGTGAAGAGCAGTTGTCCAGCAGCGAAGCATCCCAGAACGATGACAGAGAGAATAATGCCTACGGGTCTCTTCATGGCTGGCGTAAGTGTAGCCGAGATCGTGTCGCTGGCCAGAGGTATTCATCGGAACAATTCTGCTCTTCCAGCGAGGTCTCCGGTCAAACGAAACTAGGCGAGCGGCTTCAAGTCGCCCAGCACGGTCGGAATCAGTTCCGAAACTGTAGGGTGAATATGCACCGCTCGTTGGATCGTCGTGTAAGGAGCGTCGGCATACATCACATCCAGCAGGCAGTGAACGGCCTCATCGCAGCCGATTCCCAGCAGCGAAGCTCCCAGAATCTTCTTCGACTCCGCATCCACCAGGATCTTCATGAAGCCCTGCGACTCACCCTTCTCCACCGCGCGGCCGACGCGGGTCATCGGGCGCGTTCCCATCAGCGCCGGTTTACCTGTCTTGCGAACCTGCGCCTCGGTCATCCCAACCCGCCCCAGCGGTGGATCGCAGTACAGCGCATAGCAGGGAATCCGGTCGCTCACTTTGCGAGGATCGTTGTCGATCAGGTTGGCCGCAGCGATTTCGAAGTCGTTATAAGACGTATGCGTAAAACCACCCTTGCCGTTGCAGTCGCCCAGCGCGAAGATTCCCGGCACGTTGGTGCGCAGGTGGTCGTCGATGGTGATGTAGCCGTGCTCGTCGAACGCGACGCCGGCCTTATCCAGCGCGAGGTCGTCGGTGTTGGGCTTGCGGCCGATGGCCAGCAGGACATGCGAGCCGCGAATATCAGGGTCTGCCTCGCTGCAGGTCGTACCCACGACATTCGGCTGCTCCGGGTCGGATGCGTCCTTCCTGAAGTGGATACACTCGGCGTTCAGCTGGATGTGGATGCCCTCCTTCTCCAGGATTTCCTTGATCGCGGCGGAGATGTCTTCATCTTCGTGCGCGACGAGCCGGGGGCCCTTCTCGACGATCGTCACTTCACTGCCGAAGCGGCGGTACATCTGTCCGAACTCGATGCCGATATAGCTGCCGCCGACGATGACGAGGTGCCTGGGCAGCGTATCGAGCGCCAACATGGACGTGTTGGTGAGATAGTCGATCTGGTCGATGCCGGGAAGCTGCGGGATCACGGCACGGGCTCCGACGTTCAGGAAGATCTTCGGTGCTTCAAGAAGATCATTAGCCTCATTCGAAACGCGGATCGTCGTAGGCGATTCAAAGCGAGCGTGTCCGGTGTAGACGGTACAGTTCTCCATCGTCCGCAGCATCTTTTCCACTCCGGTCCGCGATGCTCCGGAGACCGTGTCCTTGCGCGCCTTCACGGCCTTCATATCGACGGCGACTTCGCCCTGCAGCGTCACGCCGTAGAAGGCTGCGCGCCGCGCCATCTGCGCCGCGTAGGCGCTGGCGATCAGGGTCTTGGTCGGGATACAGCCGGTGTTGACGCAGGTTCCGCCGAAGAGGTGCCGCTCGACCATGGCGACCTTCATCCCGGCTTTGGTAAGACTCGCTGCGAGGGGAGGGCCGGCCTGGCCAGCGCCGATGATGATTGCGTCGAATTTAGGCATAGGTTCTCTATCTTATGATGCAGAGCGGTCGCAGTTGGTAATGCCCGGACTCAGCCCGAGTGCTACTTCCCTGCGAGCGACACGATAAACAGTCCGCCGCCGACGGCGATGATGTCCTCCAGCAGCGCGACCGGAAGATCGTTGCCGACGGCCTTGGCGAGACGACCCCGCACTTCGGCTCCGCCCAGCGTTCCGGCGACGGCTCCAATAGCTCCTGCGACCAGTCCCAGTGCGAGCGACTGATGCGAAAGTCCCAGCGCCGCTCCGGCGAATCCGCCCATCACGATGCGGGTGATGAACTGCGGCGGAATCTTGCGGCTCGGGGTGGAGGCACGCTTATCGTTCGCGATCTCGCCCAGCGCGAGCAGGCTGAGAATGTAAGGCGTATACGCGAATCCGAGGAAGGCCAATGGCGTCGCGCTGAGGTCGATCCAGCCCAGCCGTGCGGCCCAGCTTACGACGGTGGGAGCGGTGAGCGCGCGAAGACCGGCGATGACACCGATCAGGAAGCAGAGGACGAGAATGGGCATGGAGAAGCTCCTTGGAGGAGTGCGATTTTCTGCTAGCCTGGGTGACGAGTCAAGAGTATCGCATTGCCCGAGCAGGAAAGGAACATCAGAAAACTGCTCTAAAACGGATTGGGCTGGTTGCTCAGGATCTCTTTGCCGCCGGATTGCGCGATCAGGTAGGACTTGCCCAGCAGGGATGGGAGCGGCTGGCTGCGGTTCTGCCAGAGGAAGACGCGGCGAGTGCCCGACCACTTGAGTGCCAGCGAGGCCTCATCTTCGAAGATGGCAGGAGCGTCGGGGAAGAACGATCCGTACCAGAGGTTGGAGCTGCGGCCCTGGTAGATGTGGATGGCGGTATCGGCGTTGTTCGTTGCGGTATCGGGGCGATGCAGGTAAAAGCCGAGGGTGCTGGCGGCCTCGTACTCTCCGTGGATGACGATGAGATCGGGGAATCGGCTCCCGGCTGGTTTTAGAACCTTGGCCAGGCTGTCCGCCAACTCCTTCGAAGAGAGCACCGGCGCGAAGGTCTGCAGGCCGATGTGCGCTGCGAGCAGGAAGACGATGGTGGCGGCGGCGAGCCACAGGTTTCCGGCGTGCGGTTTGTAGTTGCGGCGGGCGAACCAGTTGGCGAGTGTCCCGATAAAGAGCGCCACGGCGGTCATGATCAGCGGCTGCCGGAAGGCTCCCATGGCCTGCGCGTTGAGGTCGAGGAAATGGCCGAAGGAGAGCGCGTAGTCGGTGGGATTCTGTTGCAGCAGGGTCGCCAGATCGGTATTCGGCGCTGGCGGAGCAGAGTGAATGGCAATGAATCCAGCGGCCAGGGCTGCGATGGACCCGACTGCGAGGAGTACGACCGAGACCCGCTGACCCGCCGTGACCTTTGGATTCGGAACCGCGAAGGTCTCGGCCTCGGTGGCCTCCTGGTCGAGCCACGCGGCGATCAGCAGCGCAAGCGCAGGAATGGCAGGCAGAACGTAGTACTCCTGGCGCGTCGAAAGCGAGAAGAACAGCAGCGGAATCCCTGCCCACAGACCAAGCAGCAGGTACGTCGACTCCCGTGCCGTGAGCGGAGAGCGAATCGCGACCTTCCACGCGGGAACCTGCCGGATCGCCTGCAGCAGGTACGCCGACCACGGCGCGATCCAGAGCAGCAGCAGTCCCCAGAAGAGAGAGAGCGGAACCGTATCGTAGTCGCGCGGAACCCGCAGGTTCAGGTAGCGCAGCAGATGCTCGTTGACGAAGTAGAACCACGTCCATCCGTGGACGTTCCCATCGGTGGGGAGAGGAACCTGCCAGTGTCCGTGCTGGAAGCTGAGGCTACCGGGATGCCCCTGCGTGGGGTTCGCGAGGGCAATCAGAATATGCCATGGCGCTGCAATCGCGAGAAAGACCAGTGTGCCGGTGAAGGGGTGAAGCTGGCGCAGACGATGCAGCGCTCCACGCAGCCCGCGGGTGATCAGCAGGTGGACCAGAACCGTCGCAATCGGAAAGACGATGCCAATCAATCCTTTGGTCAGGACGTTCAGCGCGCATGCGGCGGCGAAGAGGCACGGCAGCGAGCGGGGCGCGACACGATCTGGCTGCTGCTCGGCAAGCCAGTAGGCGTAGAGCGCAAAGGTGAGCCACAGACAGACATCGGCGTCGGGAATCGTGATGCGGGTGAAGATGAAGATCCCGAAGCTGGAGAGCGCAATCAGCCCGGCGTAAAGACTGGCTCGAGCGGACCGGAAGGCGCGCCGTGCGAAGCCTTCGAGAATCCAGACGAGCGTCAGAACGGTGAGTGCAATGGGGATGCGGGCGGCAAAGGTGCGCACGCCGAAGATCCTGAAGCTGGCGGCCATCGACCAGTACAGGATTGGAGCCTTTTCCAGATAGCGGATTCCGTTGGCGTACAGGGTGACCCAGTCGTTGCGGAGCAGGATCTCGCGGGCGACTTCGGCGTGGACGGAGTCGGAGTCGTCCAGCAGCGGCGGAGTAAAGAGCGTAAAGCTGGCGTAGAGCAGCAGCCACAGCCCGATCAGCAGAAGACGGTAGTTCGGGTTGGGCCGGGTTGATTCCACTGGTTTGGGATGAGTTTACGCGAGGTTCGGACCACTTTGAGCGGATCGCCGGGACAGGACGTGTCCGCGAAGATGCCCCGACATCGTCGATTGGAGGCAATGTTCGATAGACTCAAAGTAACGTCGCGCTGAGCTTTCCGCTTCCGGCTTCGATCTTGATCTCTCGGTTTGCCCGCTTCTCGATAAGGACCGCTACTCATGAAATTTCGGTTATTTGCTGCAATCGCCGTTCTTGCTGTTTCGACGGTTGCGGCCCACGCCCAGGCTGCGATCTACTTCAACCCTGTCGTCACCCGTGTTTCGAACAGCACGGCTGATGTCGGACCCTTCGCCTTCCTGGGCCAGAACTCGACCTCCCAGATGTTCTACGGCGTCAATCTCGGCGGCTATTACACCTTCTATCAGAACGGTAAGACCGAGGTCGCGCTCGACGTGCGCGACACGATCCAGCATGGTAACAACGCGTCGCTGAATCTCTTCCTGGTCGGAGTCAAGGTCCAGACGGCACCGTTCAAGCGGCCGATCAAGCCCTATATCCAGATCTCGGGCGGTGCAGGAACTACCAAGGCTCCTACCAATCCGACCCATGTGACCAAGGGAACGTTCGGAGCCTTCGCGGGCATCGACTACACGCTGAGGCGCCACATCGACTTTCGCGTAATCGAAGTTGGATACACCTCGCTGACCACGGTAAGCAGGGCAACGGTGGGCGGCAATGCGACCGTCCCCAGCGCGAACCTGTTGAGCTTCGGTACGGGCGTGGTCTTTCGTTTCTAAGTCAGCGCTGCATGGAGTGAGGGAGCGCAGTCTGAGCGATCTGGTGACATTGTCGGGGATTACGGCAGGGCCGGGCAGCAGTGGGCCTCCCGCCGAAATGATCTTCGGAGACTGGTATCCGGCGGTCCGGGTGGACGGGCTCAAGGCCGGGAAGACCGGGAAGACGACGCTGCTGGGAATTCCGGTGCTGGTGGGCCAGAAGAAAGACGGCAGCATCTTTGCGCTGCGTGATCTTTGTCCGCACCGCGGAATTCCGCTGTCGGCGGGCTGGTTCGATGGCGAGACGGTGCAGTGCAAGTACCACGGCTGGAAGTTCGAGCCGTGCAGCGGCCAGTGCCGCGAAATTCCTTCCCTGACCAGCCACGATTCGCTGGACCCCACGAAGATCTATGCCACAGCGTATCCCTGTGTGGAACGTGACGGCTTTGCCTGGGTCTACGTTCCGCTTCCGGGCGCAGGACGCGTCGGGGGCACCCTGCCTCCGGTGCCGGAGGTTCCGAAGTTCTCGGATAAGTTCCGCGGCGCGCACCTCACCGCCGACCTTCCCTGCAATGTGGACCACGGAATCATCGGGTTGATGGACCCGGCACACGGGCCGTTCGTCCACCAGGCGTGGTGGTGGCGCTCCGGCGCTTCCATCCATGAGAAATCCAAGCAGTTCGAGCCGATCCCAGAAGGCTTCCGGATGGCGTCGCATGCTCCCAGCGGAAATTCTGCGCCTTACAAGTTGCTGGGCGTCTATGGCGAGCCGATTACGACCACCATCGACTTTGTGCTGCCGAACCGGCGCTACGAGACGATCCGCGCCGGGAAGAAGTGGTTCTCCAGCCTGACCACCGTGACGCCGGTAACAGCGACGACCTGCCGGATCGACGTCATGGCGGCCTGGAACATCTTCTACAACGTCCCGTTCGTGACCTCGATCGCGACCTACTTCGGGGCGAAGTTCGTCGGCCAGGACCAGCAGACCATGATCGAGCAGGCGGAGGGACTCCGGTCCAATCCCGGCCTTATGCTGATCGACGATGCCGACAAGCCAGCCAAGTGGTACTTCGCGCTGAAGCAGGCCCGGCTCAAGGGCACCGGCGAGCATCCGCTCCCTGGGCCGGTCACTCTACACTGGCGTAGCTGAGGCTACTCCTTCAATCCCAAAGTCTTTCGCTTGAGTTCGGTCAGATGATTTTGCTGCACCGCTTGTATTTAAGGCGAGAACCGCTCTAGTGGCCGGCGGAGGGGTCAATGTGTTTTGGCGGCCGTGGGATCAGGAAGAGGATCGGCAACATGCAGGCGCAGAAGATGGCCATCACTTGGATGATGTCGAGGTAGGCCAGCATGCCCGACTGCCGGTGGAGCTGGTTGTAGATCCAGGCCTGCGCGGTGTGGGAGCCGGGTCCGCTCATGGGTGCGGTTCCGGCAGCGCTGTGTCCGCCGAACATGCCCTTCATCTTGTTGACCTGGTTCACGAAGGCCTGGTTGCCCGCAGTGAGGTTGCGGATCATGTTGGTTTCATGGGCGGCGCTGCGGCGGGTGAGCATGGTCGCGACGAACGCTGTTCCGACCGAGCCGCCGATGTTGCGGGCGAGGTTGGTGAGGCCGGAGACGTCGTTGTTCTCCGACTGCTTCACCCCGATGTAGGCGATGGTGTTGATGGGGATGAAGAGGAAAGCGAGTCCCGAGGCCTGGAAGCAGCGCAGGAAGACGAGGCGTCCGTAGCTGATGTTGAGGTCCATGGAGTGCATCGTGATGAGCGATGTGGTCAGCATGAAGAAGCCGAAGGCGATCAGTTTGCGCGGGTCCACCTTGCTCGAAAGGATGCCGACGATGGGCATCATCGCCATCATCATCAGCCCGGCGGGTGAGAGCACCAGGCCGGCGAGTTCGGCGGTGTAGCCGAGTAGTGTCTGGACGAACTGCGGGATCAGGATGGTGGTGCCGTAGAGCGAGAAGCCGAGGACGAACATCAACAGGAAGCTGACCGAGAAGTTGCGTCGTTTGAAGAGCGTCAGATTGACGATGGGGCGGTTCTTCTCGCGGAGCTGCTTGAGCTCCCACCAGATCATGGTGAAGAAGGCCAGCACCATGGTGGTGACGAAGAAGACGATGAGCTTGGAGGCGAACCAGTCGTCCTCCTGGCCCTTGTCGAGGATGAACTCGAGCGAACCGAAGGTAATACCGAGGAGACCGAAGCCCATGAAGTCGAGCTTGATGCCGCCCTTCTTCGATTCGGCGACCTGCTTTGCGACCCATGGTGGATCTTCGACAATACGGCTGGTCAGGAAGAGAGAGATGATACAGATGGGGACGTTGAGGAAGAAGATCCAGCGCCAGTCGTAGTTGTCGGTGATCCAGCCGCCGAGGGTCGGGCCGATGGCGGGGGCGCAGACGACGGCGAGACCATACATGGCGAAGGCTTGGCCGCGCTTTTCGGGCGGAAAAGTGTCGGCGAGGATGGCCTGTTCGGAGGGCGCGAGACCGCCGCCGCCGATGCCCTGCAGGATGCGGCAGAAGACCAGAATCGGAAGCGAGGGGGCCAGACCGCAGAGGGCGGAGCTGATTCCGAAGAGCGCAACGCAGATCATGTAGAACTTCTTGCGCCCGATGAAGGTGGTCATGTACGCGCCGGCCGGGAGGATGACGGCATTGGCGACCAGGTAGGCGGTTAGCACCCAGGTGGCTTCATCCTGGGTCGAGCCGAGTCCGCCCGCGATGTGCGGTAGGGCGACGTTGGCGATGGAGGAGTCGAGCACCTCCATAAAGGTGGCGAGGGTGACCGTCATGGCGACGATCCAGGGATTGACCCGCGGCCGCCACGGTTTCTCGACTTCGTGCGAACCGGGGGCGGTGGAGTCCAATTGGAGGGTAGCGGTGGCCATGAGTCTTTTTGATTCTATGGGTGGAGGGGGCGATTCAGAGAATTTCTCCAGTCGGGATGTCGCTCCAGACACACCTTTTTCGGCAGACGAAGAAGATTTTGGAATTCCTGCAATATTTCGACGGGTCGTCCGTCTTCATACTTAGCAACAGGCATTGAGAGGGCGCAACGAGATGGATTGGACGATCGCAGAACAGGACCAATTGATCTCGGAGGCCATGGAGAAGGATGAGCCCCGTCTGCGGAACTTTATCCGCAGACGGGTTGCAGACGCAGGCGAAGCAGAAGACGTGCTGCAGGAGGTCTTCTACGAACTGCTGGAGAGCTATCGCCTGCTCAAGCCGGTGGAGCAGGTAAGCGCCTGGCTGTTTCGAGTGGCTCGCAATCGAATTACCGACTTGTTCCGCAAGAAACAGCCGGAGTTGTTCAGCGACACGGTTTGGATGTCCGAGGATGGCGACGAGCAGACGCTCGAAGATTTACTGCCCTCCGCCGATGCCGGGCCGGAGGCGGCGTTCGCCCGCGGGGTGCTGCTGGAGGCTCTGGAAGAAGCTTTAGAGGAGCTTCCTGCCGAGCAGCGAGCGGTCTTTCTCGCCCACGAGGTCGCGGGGCAGAGCTTCAAGGAATTGTCCGCGGAGACCGGAGTGAGTGTGAATACGCTGCTCTCGCGCAAGCGGTACGCCGTGCTCTATCTGCGGCAGCGGTTAGAAGGAATCTACGAAGAATTTGTGAAGTGAGAAGTAAAGGAGAAGTGCAATGAGAGGGAATCGATTTTCGATTTGGAAGTGCGTCAAGATTGCGTTGTTCGTGGCCATGGCTACGGTGGTGTTTGGATTTCTGGTGCAGGTTCTGTGGAACTGGTTGATGCCGGTGCTGTTTGGAAGGCCCTTGATCTCCTTCTGGCAGGCGGTGGGGCTCTTCCTGCTCAGTAAGATACTGTTTGGCGGATTTCATCGCGGCGGCGGAGGAGGACGGGGTGGCCGCTGGAGGCAGGAGATGAAAGATCGCTGGGAGGGAATGAGCGAAGAAGAGCGCGCAAAGTTCCGGGCCGGAATGCGGGAACGCAAGGGGTGGTGCAGACCGGTACGGGAAGAGCCGGTTCGGTAACTTCAGCGCGGGAATGCGATCAAAGGATTAGGAGGGGATATGGGATGGGTTGAAGAGCTACAGCAGCACAAGGCAGAGCGACCGACGGGTGGCAGTCGCGCAGAACAGGTGGAAGGAAAAGAACGGACGGTTCAGGCCGAAAGCCTGCGGATGCTTGAGTTGGAGATTGAGAATATGCGGTTGACCCAGTTGGTGGGAGAACTTTTGCTGAAAAACCAGCGACTCCGCGATTGCAACTGAGTGTAAGTGGAAAGCGGGAGTTCCGGTCCTCCGGAACTCCCGCTTTTTATTGCTGGCTACTCACTGCTTTGGGCAGTATCGACATCGAGCCTTTGGAAGGGCACACCTGAAGGTGTACCCCTCCGAATCCTCTGAATTCAACCATACCGGCGAGCATGTCCCGCCGGTAGGTGTCGATACCGCCTAGCGTGAGTAGTTCTGGATGTAGGTGTCGTGAGGCAGTCCGGCGTTGCGCGCCTGGTTGCGGAGAGCGGCAGCCTGGTCGTGCGTCATCGGCCCTCCCAGGGTGACGAGGTAAGGGGAATGGCCGGAAGCCCGGAAGACCTCGGGATGCAGGTCGCTGTGCTGGCTGGCGATGCTGTCTACTTTCTGCTGGGCCTGATCCTCACGGTTATAGGTGTAGCTGACGACGCGCCACAGGGTCTTCGCTTCGCCGGGGGTACCGGTGGTTATCGCTGGGGTTGCGGCGCTTCGAGCTGCTCTGCTGGTTGACCTGTCGGTTGAGGCAGCAGACGGCTTGGCAATAGCCGAGGGCTTCGCAGTCGCAGTGGGCGAAGTGGCGGACTTCGCCGTGGTGGTTGGGGCGGCCACGGTCGCCGGGGTGCTGTGGACATTGCGCCACAAAAGGATCAGTACCAGCAAAAGGACGAGGGCCCCGGCGATCCAGAGACCGCGATGCTGTGGCTTCTCCGGCTCGTCGGGCTGAATGAGGCGGTCGCGGACCGATGGCGGAGTGGTATGGACCGGAGGAGTCTTTATGGCCGCAACTGCTGCCGCTGCAGCAACTGGGGCAGCCGAAGGGGTTGATTCCGACTTGAGATTTGCTGTGGGTGAGGTCGTGGGTGTTGCGGCGGCGGTTGAAACAGGAGGCGTGACAGGCTTCGGGACGACAGGAGCTGCCGGTGGCGCTGGAGGGGTCAGGGTGGTGGCGATCTTGTCGAGGCTCCATGCGCCGCTGATGCCGTTACGGATGATGGCGTCGAAGGGCGCAGGCAGTGGAGTGCCGGGCATGGTGTGGCGCAGCGTCAGCGCCTGGAGGAGGACGACGGAGAGGTCGTGGACGTCGCGGGCCTTCAGGGCGATGGACTCGTTGGCGGCGTCTTCTCCGGTGGGAAGTTCGCGGACGCAGTCGCTGCGGAGCTTGATGGTCTCGCCCACGGCCAGGATGTTGACTGGCTCAATGTGCTCGTGGACGAGGTTCTGGGAGTGGAGGGACTGCAGGGCGGCGACGAGGCTGGTGGCGATATCGCGGGTCTCGGCGGGAGTGAGGGCACGGCCCTTGAGAACGTCGGCGAGGTTCGCGTCCGAAGGTTCCATGACGGCGTAGACAAGAGGAGTGCCGTCGAGCTTGTCCTGGCCGAATTTTCGGAGGGTGATGAGATTGGGTTGCTTCAGGTCGGCGACCCGCTGCCAGCGGGAGAGGATTTCAGACTCATCGAAATGGGTTTCGATAATGCGAATCACGGCTGGAGTGCCGGTTCCGTTGGAGGTGGAAAAAAATGCACTGCGCCCTTCGGGGCTGATTAGTTTTTCGAGAGGGTACGCTTCAGCGATCGTTCGTCCTTCGTAGTCGGTCCAAAGTTGCATGGGAGTATCCAATCTTGCTTGCGCAGCGGGGAGTTTAGGCGGAACGTGCACCGCTAGTTTTCAAGGGGATGCCAGTAAGGGCAAGTGCAACATGGACACTCTTCACCAGGCGTACCGGGAGAGGGTCTCGTAAGTGACACTCCATTATGACGCAATAGGAGGGCGTTCTCAATCGAACTGGTGTGCACTTTGTGGAACCGGTCGGGGATGCGCCTGAGTGGTAAACTTCGTGTTTTCCGGTGTTCCTGCAAATGTTTGCGTTGATGAGCGTGGCGGGGACGGCGAAGTGAGGTGAGACCGATGCATCCGGACCTGGAAAAGTTGATCGTGCTGCAGACGCATGATGTTGAAGCGAAGCGACTACGGGACGAACTCATTGCCCTGCCGAAGCTGGTGGCGAGTCTTGAGACGAAGCTGAAAGCAGTCGAAGGCCAGCGGGCGTTCGTGCTCGATCTGATCGCTAAAGAAGAGGCTCTGCGGAGACGGCAGGAGTCGGATGTGAAGGACCTGCAGGCGAAGATCGAGAAGACCCGCAAGAAGGTAGAGCAGGCGACGACCACTGCGATGGTGACGGCGTTCGAGCACGAGATCGCGTTCGCGCAGGGTGAGATCGGCAAGCTGGAAGACTCCGAGCTCGAGAGCATGGAGCGGAGCGAAGGCTTCGAGCTGCAGAAGTCCGCTGCGGACGAGGCGGTCGAGACGGCGACCTCGACGCTGGCCCGGGAACGGGTTCGCGCGGCTGAGACTGTCGCGGCAGATAAAATTCTGCTGGCTGAAGTTGAGGTCAAACGCGCTGCGTTGCGGCCGTTGATCGGCGAGGCTGCTCTTTCCACCTATGACCGCATTGCCAAGGGCAAGGGGACGGCCGTGTCGGAGGCGGTCAACCAGAAGTGTTCCGCGTGCCAGATGATGGTGCGGCCGCAGCGGTGGAACGATCTGCGCGACCGCGACAACGATGCAGAGATGATGACCTGCGAGAGCTGTGGTCGCCTGCTTTACTACGATCCGGCGCGGGACGCTCCGCAGCGGAAGACTGTAGCGGTGGAGAGTATTGCTGCTTCGATTATTCGATCGCTGCGAAGTTAAATCGCGGCAAAAGCTATTACAAGCAAGGCTAGTATCAGCAAACGGGGCCATGCAGCATAGAGCCAGAGCGGGGTTTTCTTGAAGAGAATTGCTGTCGATATGGATGAGGTGATGGCTGACGCGGTTACGGAGCATCTGCTGCGTTACAACCGCGATCACGATGAAGTGATTACAAAGGACGACCTGCACGGCAAGTGGCTGTGGGATGTGGTGTCGATCGACCGCCATCCTATTCTGGAGAGCTATCTGCGGTCTGCGGACTTCTTCTCGGTGCTGGATGTGATGCCGGAGTCGCAGCGGGTGATGATGGCTCTGCAGAAGAAGTACGAGGTGTTTATCGCGACCGCTGCGATGGAGGTTCCGACCTCGTTCGAGCAGAAGTACAAGTGGCTGGGCGAGCACTTTCCCTTTATTCCTCCGTCGCACATCGTTTATTGCGGCGATAAAGGGATTCTGCGAGCGGACTATCTGATCGACGACAATCCGCGGCAGTTGCGGCGGTTTGAGGGTGAAGGCATCCTGTACAGCGCGCCGCACAACGTGAATGTGACGGGCTATCGGCGCGTGAAGGACTGGCTCGACGTTGAAGAGCTATTCCTGGGCTAGTGGCTTTCGAGATCGCGCGGATCGGCTGAAGCCACGTGAAAGCTTTCACGGGCGATGGCCGCGAAGGCCGAGACGATAGTGCGGTCCTCTCCGATGCGGTAAGCAAGTTCAATGTCGCTGCATGCGTTGGTGCCACGAAGGTTGAGGCAGACGACGTTACCCGCGGCAATCTGGCGAATACAGGCTGGAGCGAGGGTGACTCCGAGGCCTGCTCCTACGAGACGCAGGACGGTGAGCCATTGGGGAGCTTCCTGGACGACCCGGGGGCGGAAACCCTGTTCCACGCAGGGCGCGATGCCTCGCTCGTAGGCGTGGGAGCCAGCGGTTGGGGAGAAGAAGACAAAAGGCTCATCCCGAAGGCGGCCGGCGGAGATTGTTCCTGCTGTGGCAAGTGCGTGGTTGGCGGGGACGACGGCTACGAAGGGTTCGGAGAGCAGGGTTTCGACGTAGAGCCCCGGGGTGGGGCCGCCGTCGCGGAGGAAACCCGCGTCAAGCGTCTCGTCTGTGATGGATTGGACGACGCGCGAGGTGTAGGACTCGTGCAATTGGAGATGGACGCCGGGGAAGTGGCGGCGATATGCGCCGAGCATGGCGGGCAGCGGGGTCAGCATGGCGGAGCCGATGAAGCCCACGCGCAGGAAGCCGACTTCTCCGCGACCGATGCTGCGAGCTTCGTCGAGATCTTCCTGGACGCTGCGGAGGGTGCGGCGGGCGCGCTCGAGGAAGACCTCTCCTGCGCTGGTGAGGCGTACGGCTCGCGAGGTGCGGATGAACAGGGCGTGACCGAGGATGTCTTCCAGCTTGCGGATCTGCTGCGAGAGGGGAGGTTGGGCGAGGTGAAGTCGCAGGGCCGCGCGGCCGAAGTGGAGCTCTTCAGCGACGGCGACGAAGTAGCGCAGGTGGCGGAGTTCGATGTCGCGATCCATATCTCTAAGATCATAATAAGGACGAACAAGATATTGGACATATTGCCGGGGCGACCCTAGGTTGGAAGACAGGAGGATCTCAGGCGATGGTGGATCAGGTAATGGAGGCGGAGACCAAGGTGAGGAGCGAGGTGGAGTTGCGATTGTTTCGGCCGGAGGATGCGACTGCCTTTCGTGATTTGAACCAGGCCTGGATCGAGATGTACTTCGGGATGGAGGAGCATGATCACGAGATGCTGGGGGACCCCGTGGGCTACATCCTGGAGCCAGGTGGGCAGATTGTGATGGCGTTCCTTGGGGATCGGGCGATGGGGTGCTGCGCGCTGATCTCGGTGCGGGAGGGTGTGTTCGAAGTGGCAAAGATGGCGGTGTCGGAGGAGTTGCGGGGGCAGGGCATCGGCCGCAGGATCCTGGCGGAGACGATCGCTACCGCGCGCGCGTTGGGAGCGAAGACCCTGACGCTGGCGACCAATAGCAAGCTGCAGAACGCTGTCCATCTTTATGAGTCGCTGGGATTCCGGCATCTGCCGCCAGAGCCCTCGCCGTATACGCGGGCGAATGTCTTTATGGAGATGGATCTTTAGGGATGATGTGCGCCCTGCGCGGGCGGCGGTCATTTCATGACTTGTATTGAGCTTTGCGGTGGGCTCCCGATGGTCGCATGCAAAATTTCGTGCCGACCAACGGGAGGACCTTTATATTTGGTACCCGCAACGAAAAGGACTGTCCCGCGCGCAGCGGCCGGCCGGACAATCTTTTTAGATCAGGCGTAGAGGGCCGACTCGAAGCGGTGGAGTGCGGCTTCGGACCAGGCGTGGGTGGATTTGCGCCAGTTGCCGCCCTGCTCATCCATGAAATTGGGGAAGTCCATGCGGCAGTAACCGCAGCGGGTCTGGAAGTCGACGAGTGCTTGCGCGGTGCCGTCGAGGTAGAGGACGGCCTGCATGCCATCGCGGGACCACTCGATGGCGGCGATGCGCTGGGGTTCGGGGCGTTGGAACTCGGCGTCGGACTTGGCGAGGGCTTCGACGTTGTAGATCAGCATGGCGTCGAGGATGCTGTCTTCCAGCTTCTCGTGCGAGCGGTCGCAGGCGTAGAAGTAGCCTGCGATGCCTTCGTCCTCGAAGACTGCGGTCCATGGAACGGCGGGGGAGTTGGATGAGAGGAAAGCGCGACCGGGGGTAAAAGAGAGCGACTGCATCTCTTCACGATACGATAAAGAGCAGGTACAGGTTCGTAGGCGTGCGGTGTGAGTTGAGAACGATTGGGTGGGTGTTTGCAGGATGAGGTTGCCGAAGGTTGGACGGATTGAGATTGGACGGCCGCAGCGGCTGGCGGCGGTACTGCTGCTGATTCTGCTGGGACAGTGTCTGTGGGTGGTGGAGCGGCAGGAGCTCTCCCCGAAGGATTATCGATTTGCGCGGTGTGGGCGGGAGATGTGGGAGCGGCCTGCTCCGCTGGCGGGCTACTTTACGACGTGCGGAAATCTGAACGGGGATGGGACGTTTGCATACCGGGTCGCCGGGCTGCCGCTGACCCTGCAGCGGCTGGTGTTGCTGGGTGCGGATAAGCTGCGGAAGCCGGAGAACCGGCTCTACTCTGCGGGAAGTCTGAACGGCTCCACCTGGGAGGCGCGGCACGAGATTCGCAGCGTGAAGTATCTGCTGCACTTGCCGTTTGTGTTCTTTGCGCTATGGCTGGGTGCGGGATTGTGGTGGGTTTCGCGGCGGCTGTTCGGGAATGAAGGGGCATTTCTGTCGCTGGGGCTGTATTGCTTCTGTCCGGAGGTGGTGCGGTTTGCGGTGACTCCGAATAACGAAGTGCTGGCGATGTGGGGGCTTTACGGGCTGGTCTATACCGCCATCGGGGTTGCCCATGCGATGCAGGGGCCGAGGCGGAAGTGGAAGCCCCGGATCGTGCTGTTGACGGTAGCGCTGGGGCTCACTGCGGCGGCGCATCTGCTGGCTGCGATGGTCGGCTTCGGTATGGCACTGGTGCTGATGTTGTATCTTGCGGAGCGGCGGCGCAGCTACGTGATGCAGATCCTGGTGTATTCAGCGCTGGGCGCAATGGTGATTCTGTTCGGGTTCTATGCATTCCGGCTGGCGGCGTTCAGCTATGTGTTTACCGGGGGCGGGGCTCGGTTCTGGTTCTCTCTGGAGAGCGCGAAGGACTTCTTTACCGGCGTGCGGAACGGGCCGATTACCGTGGCGGCCACAGTTTCATTGGTGGTCTGGTTGGCGGCACGGCGGAGCCGGTACTTCGGCAATATGGTACCGCTGCTGATGACGCTTATGCTGTTGCCCTTGCTGACGACGCAGACGTTTTCGGCTTCGTGGCTGTGGGCGCTGCCGTTCCTGTTCACGTTTATCGGCGGAGTGTTTGCGGATGTTCTGGAGACGCGGCAGCGGAAGATGTTCCTCGCATTGACCGGGATCACGCTGGCTGCGCAGGCGGTGGTTTGTTTGACGACGCTGCCGGAAATAGTGCGGTAAAGATAGTTGTGAGTTCGCAGGTGTCAGTTCTCATTCCGCGACAATCCGGCATTGCCCCCACCAGGCCCAACAAACCGAGTACCTGAGAACTGACACCCGAGAACTGAGATTTCGCTGCTTCCTTCGCCTTCGTTGAACTGCATCTTACGGGAGTGCTGCATAATAACTGCACACCCCTAAAAAAGTACGTCCTGAAGGATGGTTCCTCCCCGCATGATGAGATATTCGGTTCGCAAGGTTGGCTCTACCGTTGTTTTGGCGGCGTTGATGCTGGCCGCAGGATGCAAAAAGCATCGCAAGACGACGTCGGTGGAGAACACGACGGACTATGCGGGAAACCTGCAGACACTGGTGGCGACCAAGAAGCTCCCGAGCCTCCGTTGGCCCAACTTCAGCGACTATCAGCCTTCGGTGACGCAGTTTTACAACGACCGCAATTTTGAGGTCGCGTGGACGCGGGATGGACGGCCCACAGCGCAGGCGACGGCGTTCATGGAGGCCTTCAAGACGGCGGACGCGAAGGGCCTGATTCCTGAGGACTATGACGCCTCCCTGTGGGCAGCGCGGGTGGCGAAGCTGGATAAGAAGAATGCGGATGCCATCTCCGAATTCGACGTTGCGATGACGGTGAATTCGATGCGGTACATCTCCGATCTGCGGATTGGGCGGGTGAATCCTTCGCACTTCAACTTTGATATCAACGTGCAGTCGAAGAAGTACGATCTGGCGGAGTTCGTCTCCGACCACGCGGTGGACTCCACTAATGTGCCGAAGCTGATTGCGAGTGTCGAGCCGGATTCGGAGCAGTACCGGAAGAGTGAGGAGGCGCTGGCGCATTATCTGGAGCTTGCCAAGCAGCAGGAGCAGAATCCCTCCGAAGAGCTTCCTGCGGTAACGAAGACGGTGGGGCAGGGGGATCGCTACGTTGCGGTTCCCGCGCTGGTGGAGCGGTTGAAGATCGAAGGGGACCTGCCGGGAGACGCTACTGCGGAAGAAGGTGCAAAGATCCTGGATGAGGCTACGATCGAGGGCCTGAAGAACTATCAGCATCGGCATGGGATGGTGGAGGATGGCCGGCTCGGCGCGCAGACGGTGATGAGCCTGAATGTGCCTATGGCCGCGCGGGTGACGCAGTTGGAGTCTTCGCTGGAGCGGTGGCGTTGGCTGCCGAACGAGTACATCAATGCGCCGCTGATGGTGAATCTACCGGAGTTCATGCTGCACGCCTACGACGCGGAGCATCAGCCGGCCTTCACGATGAAGGTGGTGGTGGGCAAGGTCGTCGGGGAGCACCAGACGCCGGTGTTCGCGCACATGATGAAGTATCTGGTCTTCCGGCCTTTCTGGAATGTGCCGGTGAGCATCATCAAGAAGGAGCTGGTGCCGCATATTGCCCAGAGCGGGATCGGCTACCTGGCGAGCAAGAACTTCGAGGTAACGAACAACAAGGGCGATGTGCTGACGGGCTACACGGCGCAGCAGGTGGCGCAGGGCGGAGTGATGGTGCGGGAGAAGCCTGGGCCGAAGAACTCACTCGGCCTGGTGAAGTTCATGTTCCCGAACCAGTACAATATTTATCTGCACTCGACTCCGCAGCCGTATCTGTTTGACCGGTCACGGCGCGACTTCAGCCACGGATGCGTCCGGGTGCAGAAGCCGGAAGACTTGGCAGTCTGGGTGCTTCAGAACCAGAAGAACAAGGACGGCTCGGACTGGGATCTGGAAAAGGTCCATGAGGCGATGACGGACGGACCGGACAATAAGACGGTCAGCCTCAAGACTCCGATCCCGATTGTGATCTTCTACCTTACGGGTTTGGTGGAGGAGGATGGGCATGTCCACTTCTTCGATGACGTGTATGGCTATGACGCGGACCTGCAGAAGGTGTTGCAGAAAGGGCCTCCATACCCGGTGAAGCCTGAGCCAGTGGTTCCGAAGACCGAGGTTAGCGATACGGTTTAGTTTTCGGTGGGCGTCGGCGGACGGAATGTGTAGACTGCTGGCGTGATGGCTAAGACGATTGGAAATCCCGGAATACGAGATGTGCGGGTAGACGCTTACATTGCGAAGGCTAAGCCTTTCGCTCAGCCGATTCTTGAGCATCTGCGCGAGCTGATGCATACGGCATGTCCTGAGGTGGAGGAGACGATCAAGTGGAGTATGCCGTCCTTTGTGCTGCGCGGGGTGATTCTCGGCAATATCGCTGCATTCAAGGAGCACTGCAGCATCGGGCTTTGGGGACCGGAGATGGCAGCGGTTCTTGCTGGCGATGGGGCCCGCAGAGTACTGGGATGGGGAAGTTCGGGAAGCTGCAATCGCTGAAGGATCTCCCCAGTGATAAGGCTTTGTTGGGATACTTCCGGCAGGCCGCGGCGCTGATCGCGAGTGGAGAACGGACCAAGTCGTTCTCGCGACCGGCGAAGAAAGCCGCGAAGGCTGCTCCGGAGGTTCCAGCAGAGCTGGTTGCGGCTCTAAAGAAGAATAAGGTGGCCCATGCTGCCTTCGCGACGTTCAGCCCGAGCGGTCAGCGGGAGTATGCGGAGTGGATTGCCGAGGCCAAGCGTCCCGAGACGAAGGAGAAGCGGGTAGTCCAGGCGGTGGAGTGGATCGCCGAGGGGAAGCCGCGGCACTGGAAGTATCAGAACTGCTGATCGGGCGGCGTCTCCGGTAGAATTGCTTCAGCAGCTATGGTTATCAAGCGGATTCAACACGTGCTGGTGATGATGGTGGCGCTCTTTGTTCTGGGCGCGTCGTCGCAGGCTGCGGTGTGCGAACTGGCTTGCGGGCTGCAGGTGCATGAGGCCGGCTGCCATGCGGGGATGGGTTCTGCAATGGCCGGCTCTGTAATGAACTCAATGAATTCGCCGGCTGCGATGGGGCATTCTGCTGTGAATCATGCCGCGTCTGCTGGAATGCCGCACGCGCATTGCTCGCATATGACGATGCCAGTGCAGGCCGTTGTACACAGCATTGGGAGCTGTCCGGAGCAGAGCTGCAGCCATACTGCAGTCTCGGCGATGGACAAGGGTGGCGTTTCGAGTGTTTCCTTTGCTGCAGTCCAATGGGTGACGGTTGCGTCCGTATCGACCGATATGACCTTGCCGGCCAGCTATGTGGGTCTTGGGAAACGACCGCCTCTCGCGCTGGCCGGGGTTGATCCGCTGGTTGTAAGTCTTCGCGTCTAGTCTCCTCTCTTCTAATCCCTTCCTGATCGGACTGCTTTTCTGCGCGTTGGCGTGGATTTGAGGCTCAGTCCGATGTGATTTCTAGGCTGGATAGCGGGCTTTCGCGTGCCGGGTTGGCGCGGGCCGGGACACTTTCGATGCGTATGTTTCGTTTAGTTGGGCTGGTGGTATTGAGTGCGCCGTGGATGGCGTTGGGACAGGATGCGATGCCGGGGATGCAGATGGGATCCTCGCAGGTGCCGCAGAAGCAGGAGGCTCCGGCCCCTTGCGTGGAGACAATGCCGGGGATGGTGATGTGCTCCAAGGCTGGTGCTTCCAAGGCGGCTGATGCAGCTATTAATCCTGTAAAGCAGATGACTCCTATGACTCCGGGAATGATGGAAAATATGAGGCCGCAGATCTTCCTCCAGCAGATCCAGCATCATGCCTCCTCGGGAACGAGTGCGGAGCCGAACTCGACTCCCGTGCCGATGCTGATGGGAATGAAGGGGCCGTGGATGGTGATGCTCCACGGGAATGTGTTTCTCACGGAGGAGCAGCAGACGAGTCCGCGGGGCGGGGACAAACTCTTCTCCACGAACTGGGCTATGGGGATGGCGGAGAGGAAGCTCGGACCCGGGCAGTTGACGCTGCGGATGATGCTCAGCCTGGAGCCGGCGACGGTCGGCGGACGACAGTATCCGCTGCTGTTTCAGCAGGGAGAGACGGCCTATGGGAAGCCGATCGCCGACGGACAGCACCCGCATGATTTCCTGATGGAGATCGCCGCGTTGTACGACCTGAAGCTCAGCAAGCGGACGCTGCTCTCGTTCTATGTTGCTCCGATGGGCGATCCGGCGATCGGGCCGACGGCGTATCCGCATCGCGCCTCGGCAGCGGAGAATCCGGTGGGCACGTTGGGCCATCACCAGGAGGATTCGACACACATCGCTGCGGACGTCGTTACCGTGGGACTCACGCATGGGATCGTTCGGGTGGAGGCGAGCGGCTTTCACGGGCGCGAGCCGGACGAGTTCCGCTGGGATGTGAACTCGGGCGCGATGGATTCGTGGGCGACGCGCGTGACGCTGCAGCCGGGGAAAAACTGGAGCGGACAATACTCCTACGCGCGCATCGTGAGCCCGGAGAGTTTGTATCCATCTGAAGACCAGACGCGGATGACGGCTTCTGCGATGTACAATCGGCCCCTGAAGAATGGGAACTGGGCCAGCACGGCGATCTGGGGCCGGACTCGGTCGATCTCGGATGGGGCGAAACTCAACAGCTATCTGCTGGAGTCGGCGTTGCGGTTCAAGACGCGCAACTATGTCTGGACGCGTCTGGAAAATGCCGGGCGAACGAACGAACTGCAGACCGGAGAGACCCCGCTTCCGCCTGGGTTCCATGAAGATCCTATCGGGCATGCGCAGGCTTACACGTTCGGGTATGACCGGGACTTCGATCTCATTCCGCACCTACGTTCTGCCGTGGGGGCGCAGGTGACGACGTACGGAGTTCCGGATGTACTGCGGCCGATCTATGGCTCGAAGCCTGTGGGGTTCAACGTATTCGTCCGCTTCCGACCGTTTTCGGGGAAGGAGCGGTAATGCCTGGCCGATAGACTTGGTCGTTTCGCCTTCCCTCCGGCCTTCGGCAGAGCGGTGACGCCTTCGGCGTGGCTTGTTTTGGTGCTCGTGAACGCGCACCCTTCCGCTGGTGTTGGAGTTATGTGGAGGGTTTTAGCGGTGCTGCTCGATTAGGCCGGACGAGAATCCACGTCTGCAAAGGAAATAAAGTTTGCCCAGGCCGAGTCATCTCTTACGAGTTTTTGGTGCCGAGGCCCTTCATGGCGGTGTGGAAGATGCGATCGATGTAAGCGTTCGTGAGGGCACCGGCATTCCTTTGCAGCCGATAGTAGATGGGGCCGTAGAGGATATCGATGACGTCCTCCGGATCGACTTCAGAATGCATCTCTCCCTTACGGATGGCTTCCTGGATGACGAGGATCGCCATTCTGCGTCGCGGCAGGGTCCACCGCTCCTGCAGGGCTTTCGCCAGTTCGGGATCGAACTCGGACTCCGCAAGGAGTGCCTTGACGAGCGTGCCGTCGCTGCCGCGAAACGATTTGGCCATCGCGCGCATCTGCAGCCGGATGCTCTCGGCGACGGTGGAAGACTTGTGGAAGAGTGTACCGGAGCCAACCTTGTTGGTGAAGGCATCCATGACAACAGCGGCTTTGTTGGGCCAGCGACGGTAGATGGTGGCTTTGCTGACGCCGGCGGTTGCGGCGATGCCTTCGAGACTTACCGCGCGAAAGCCGTCGCGAAGCACCAGGTCGAAGGTCGTCTGCAGGATCGCCTGGTGGAGCTGTTCGCTGCGGGGGCGTCCTCCTCGTACGGCTTGCATCTCGGTCTGGTTTGCCTTGGTGCGCGGGGAAAGACCCATATCGGCAAGGATAAATGGTGGCGTTCCAATGCCGCCCGAAGCTAAGTAAAATTAAACTGTGAATCGAAACGGATCGTATCGTATCTTATACGTGTTGCCTGTGCCGGAGATACATTCGCGGATTGCAGGCCAGATCAGGAGAGCATTCCATGGCACATACGGAGCGAAAACTTTTTACGTCGGTTCAACTGGGCGCACTCACGCTGAAGCATCGGGTGGTGATGGCTCCCCTCACGCGTTCGCGATCGGAGCAGCCGGGCGATATTTCGGGTGACCTGATGCTCGAGTACTACACACAGCGCGCCTCGGATGGAGGCCTGATCGTCTCCGAGGCTACGCCCATTTCCATTACTGCCCGAGGCTGGTTCGGAGCGCCCGGTTTGTACTCGGACGCGCAGGTGGCGGGATGGAAGAGGATCGTGGACGCTGTCCATGCCAAGGGCGGGTCGATCCTCTCGCAGCTCTGGCATACGGGACGTTCGTCGCATGTCGAGATGACGGGTGGGCCTGCTCCAGTTTCGGCGTCGGTCAATCCGGAGTATTGGGACGATGCATCGCACCTGGTCTCCGCGCCCAGCGGGTGGGTGAAGTCTTCTCCGCACCGCGCACTTGAGATCTCCGAGATTGCGGGTATCGTCGAGGACTATCGCAAGGCGGCGGAAAGGGCCAAGGCCGCAGGCTTCGATGGTGTTGAATTGCATGGCGGCAATGGCTATCTGCCGGACCAGTTCCTTGAAGATGGCAGCAATCACCGGACGGATGCGTATGGCGGTTCAATCGCGAATCGTTCGCGCTTCCTGCTGGAGGTGGTGGAGGCGATGGTATCGGTCTGGGGTGGCGATCGCGTGGCCGTGCGGATCGCGCCCAACGGAAGCTGGAACGGGATGTCGGACAGCAATCCGCATGCGCTGTTCGCTTATCTCGTAGAGCAGTTGAATCGCTTCGGGCTGGCGTATCTCCACATCATCGAGCCGCGCGTGAAAGGCAATGTCGTAATCGCAGAGGGTCAGGCTTCGATTGCAGCGGAGTCCCTGCGTAAGATTTTCAAGGGCAAGATCGTTGCGGCTGGCGGCTTCGAACCGGACACAGCAGAGGCGGTGATTGAGAAGGGCGATGCGGATGCAGTTGCCTTCGGGCGTCACTTCGTCTCGAACCCCGACCTTCCGAAACGCATTGAAAAGAATCTGCCGCTGACCGACTATGACCGCGACACGTTCTATACGTTCGATGCGCATGGCTACACCGACTACCAGGTCTATGAGGACAGGCGTTGACGGCAAGAGGCTGATAGCAGGCCGAAAACGAGTGCTGCATATCGTATCGCTTGAGGCGACCTGGAAGACGCGAGTCTCCAGATCGTTCCATCAGTAGAGGATGTCATTCCTGTAGATTGGAGTTAACCGATCCGTTTCGTCGCTGTGCGGGCCTGAGTTCGATCTGACATTCAGGAGGATCGAAATCATCAGGAGAGTGCATGGAACGGCCGGAGAGAGCACGTTGGGCGACCGCTCTGTTTTTCGCGATTGACGGACTTGGTTTTGGGGTGTGGGCCTCTCATATTCCGGTCTTCAAAGAGAGCCTGCATCTGTCGGCGCTCTCCCTGAGCGAGGTTCTGCTGGCGTTGGTTCTGGGCTCGATTGTGACGATGCCAATTGCAGGCATGGTGATCGCGCGCGTTGGCAGCCGATGGGTGATCTGGGTTTCATGTGCAGCCTACACGCTGGCGATTGCCGGGCTGGGATGGATCGATCATCGGGTTCCTCTGCTGGTGATGGCGGCGAGTTTTGGAGCGGCAAAGGGCGCGCTGGATGTTTCGGTGAATGCGCAGGGCGTCTGGGTGGAACAGCAGCTTGGCAAGCCAGTCGTCAGTTCGTTTCAGGGCTTCTGGAGTACCGGCGGGTTGGTGGGTGCCATGCTCTCGGGGTACGCGCTGCGTCATGGCGGCGGGACGCATCCGGACTTTACCCGCACTGCTTTTGCGCTGCTGGTGTGCGGATCCCTGGCATGCCCGTTTCTGCTGACGGAGCCGCATCACGCGGAGCACTCCAAACGGCGCTGGCAGATACCGGACCGAGGCCTCATGCAGTTGGCGGGGATTGCCTTTCTCGGCCTCTTTGCTGAGGGCGCGATGGCGGACTGGGGTGGGGTCTACCTGAAGACAAGTGTCGGAGTGAGCCTGGCGCAGGCGGCCATCGGCTATGCTGCGTTCTCCATTGCGATGGCAGCGGGACGGTTTGCGGGCGATTGGCTGATCGGGCGATTCTCTCCGGTCCTGATCCTGCGGACGTGCGGGCTGCTGCTGTTCAGCGGGCTTTCTATTACCTTGCTGCTGAATGTCTGGTGGGCTGCCATCGTTGGTTTCATCTGTACGGGATTTGGAGTAGCGAACATCGTGCCCGTGATCTGGGGAGCGGCGGGGCGGAACAAGGTTCTCGGCACAGGGCCGGCGATCGCTACGGTGGCGACGGCAGGCTATTTTGGATTTCTGGCGGGACCGCCTCTGATCGGAGTGCTGGCGACGGTGATGAATGTGAGGCTGGCGCTGGTGGTTGTTGGTTTGTTCGGGCTGGCTATTGCAGCGGCATCGCCTATCGCAGCTAAGGCGGCGGAGTAGCTTTCTAGAGCGATTAGGGCGGATTGCTCGAAGGCAAGTGCCAAGTGCGCCCTGACGCCGGGCGGGCGCCACTTCGTGGGGTGTTGGACGCTTCGCGTGAGGGAATTATTACAGCCATCAGCGATGCAGATTGCATGTGCTATTCTTCGCCCATTCCAATCGTTTTGAGCTCGGGAGGTCCATGCTATGGCGGAAGATGTGCGCTGGTCCGTCCATCTGAAGAAAGTTTTGTCCATCGCGGTGCTGGTGTGGACGGCTACTCTTTGCGTTACGCCGCTGTCGTTTGGTCAGGCGAGCGCGCGTCCCTGTCCTCCCGTGGAGCAACGGACCGACGAGGCGGGACCCGCCTGCTTTACGGGTAAGCAGGATCTGGGACAGCTACCCTCGACGCCGATCTACTGGCACCTGGTCACATTCCCGACGCGGGCTGCGGCCGAGGCTGCGAAGGGTCCGACGGGGACGGTAGTGGAGTCGCTCGGCAGGACATGGCTTTTCACGGTGGCCGGCGCTGCGTGGCACTCCACGGGCGGGGATTTCGTAGCGAAGATTGGGCCTATTCCGGTGAGTCTGGATGTGCACTACGAGGCTGTTTATATGCAGTCTATCTTCACGCCTGGCATGACCGCGCCGCTTCACACGCACTCGGGTCCGGAGGTTTTCTACACGCTGACAGGAGAGACGTGTCTGGAGACGCCGGACGGGGTGCAGACGGGACGTGGTGCGGGTCACACCAATCTCATCCCCGGTGGACCGCCGATGCTGTTGATGGCGGTCGGTACGGAGAAGCGCCGCGGGGTGGTGCTGATCCTGCATGACGCTTCTCATCCAGCTACCACGATGGAGCATGACTGGACGCCGAAAGGATTGTGCAAGAGTACGCAAGGAGTGGCCCAGTAGAAGCCGTTTCACCGTTGGCAAGAGCAAAAACGCAATGCGGGGATCCTGACGGGTACCGGAGTTCTAACTGGTCCGCTGCGAATACAACATACGGGGTCGTCCTTCACTTCGTTCAGGATGACGGGCATCTTTGCTGCACAGAATGACCACCCTGAAGTTGCTCTACAGTAAGGCGAAGCGGCTCATGCGCCTTTCTGCGGAGTATGGCTCAGGCGACGGGTGAAGTCGAGGAAGACGAGGGCAGCGGGCGAGTAGCCGCTGGGGTCGGCCTGGGTGAAGTCTCCGGTGGTCGGGTCCATCTGCTGGCGGAACTCGGTGTGGCGGCTGATGGCTTCGCACCACTGCTGCATCAGGTGGGTGAACTCGGCCTGCTTGCCGTAGTGGGGCATCCAGCGCGGGGTGCGAAGGGCGGTCAGGGTCTGGCTGGCTCCGCCCCAGGAGTTGCGCGGGATGGGGCGGACGAAGGTCGGGTCTTCCTGCGAAATGCTGGTAAGCGGATAGGGTGCCCAGAAGGCTCTGGGGTTGTGGAGGTGGCGCGTCCAGATGGCTTCGAAGATCGCCTTGTCGTGGGGGTCGTAGCGTTTGAGGACGTGCTCGCCCAGCACGCGGGAGAGCACGTCCGAGCGCACACGCACGAACTTGTTCTGCGCGTCGAGATCGTAGAAGGCTGCGTCTTCTGGGCTGTAGAGTTTGGTGATGATGAGCTGGCGAATCTTCTCAGCGTCGTCGTGCCAACGGCTGGCCTCGTCACCTTTGCCGAGGGCGTTGGCCATGTGGGCGAGTGCGATGCGGGCTCCGTAGACGGTCGCGGAGAGGTCGGGGCAGAGGCGCGGCATGGAGGCGATGGGAGGGCATTTGCGAGCATCGGCGTCCGGGCAGCGGTTGGGGATCCCGGCCCAGCGCGGGGAGTTGTCATGGCCGGTGTCGTAGGTGCAGAAGCCTTCAACGAGGCCGGTCTTGCGGGTGTCGCGGTATTGCCGGAGCCAGGTGTCCCAGCGGCTGCAGGCGTTGTAGGCCGTGACCAGAAGCTCGTCATCGGCGGTGAGCTGGGAGAGCTCCCAGGCCGTGACAGCGATGGGAACGACCATTTGGATCTGGCCGTAGCCGCCGGGATTTTCGATCGGATCGGCGAGCTTGATGGAGGAGGGAATCTGGCCGTCGGGCCGCTGCTGGGCGAAGAAGGCCATGTGGTTGTGGCGGGCGACTTCAAGCGGTGTGGGACCGCCGGGTGGTGCGATGACGTACTGGTTCAGCGTGGCGTAGACGAGGCCCTCGTGGGGCGCGCACTCCTGCCAGATCCCGGGGTAGACGGCTCCTTCAACAAGCACCGGCTGCGGGTAGCGCGGCATGGAGTGGAGATTGCCGGCCAGCACGGCGAGGGCAGCCTCCCAGGTGCGCTGCCAGCGTGGATCGGGAGTCGGGAAGTGCGGAAGCGCGGGTGCCCCGGGAGATTGCGCGAGAGTAGGCAGCGAGGGAAGAGCGGCGGAGGTAGCGGTGAGAGCAGCTAGCTTGAGGAAGTCTCTGCGGGGAGTAAAGGACATGGGCGCTCTCGGCATACGGAATGGGGCGGAGGTGGGTCTTGGGGCCAGTTCAGGCTCAGTGTAGACGATGCCGAGCCTGAACTGGCCTGTCGGCGCGTTAGTAATGTGGGCGACATAGGGGTGGTAACGGTAGACTGCTGGCAATGACTAGTATGACCTTGAAGCAGATGGAAAGACCAGCTATCAGACCCTCGGGGGAGGGTTTACTGGCGGCGGAGATCCCGATGTTCCGGCGACGGTTGATGCAGTGGTATCGGGCCAATGCGCGGAAGCTTCCGTGGCGCGGGGTGACTGATCCGTACCGCACCTGGGTGTCGGAGATCATGCTGCAGCAGACGCGGGTGGCTGCGGTGATCGAGCACTATCATGACTTTTTGCGGAAGTTCCCCACGATTGTGGCGCTCTCGCTTGCTCCCGAGGCCGAGGTACTGGCGGCGTGGTCGGGCCTGGGGTACTACCGGCGGGCGAGGATGCTGCATAAGGCATCGCAGTTCATCGTGCGGGAACGGGGCGGATCGCTGCCGACGAACGAGGCCGGCTTGAGGACGCTGCCCGGCATCGGGGAGTACACCGGCGCGGCGATTGCCAGCATCGCTTTCGGCGAGAGCATTGCAGTGGTGGATGGGAACGTCGAGCGGGTGATCCTGCGGATTACGGGGCGGCCGCAGTTGGCGACAGCGGCGGGACGGGCGTTTATCCAGGAGCAGGCGCAGACCCTGGTGCCGAAGAAGAAGCTCGCACACGGAGTGAACGCTGCGGGAGACCATAACCAGGCAATGATGGAGCTGGGCGCGACGGTGTGTCTCCCGAAGGGGCCGCTGTGTGGAGGCTGTCCGATGTATTGGCAGTGTGCGACGCGCGGAGAGCATGTGACGGCCCCCCGAGCGGTGCAGCGGAGTCTGCCGGCGGCGTTTCTGCTCAGTCTGCGGAAGCGGGGAACGGCGACGGATGTGCTGCTGCATCGGCGGGATGCGGCTGAAAGCCTGATGGCCGGGATGTTTGAGCTTCCGCCGCTTCCGGAGGAGGCGGTGACGGGCCGGGAACCGCTGCTGCGGGTGAGGCACTCGATTACCAATACCAACTATTATGTGCAGGTGTTCGCGGCGCGGGGTCCTCGCGACAAAAAGATGCGGCTGGCTACGACCGGGAAGGAAGAAGCGCTGGAATGGGTGCAGACGAATCGTCTGGCGCAGCAGCCTTTGACTGGGCTTGCAAGGAAGGTCTTGCAGCGGCTGGATGTGATGGAGGTCCGGGGCATCCGGCTCGAAGATGTGGAACCTGAGGAGACGACAGAGCCGGAGGGTAGTCTGGTGGTGATGGATGAGGATGACTATTGAGGGCTGAGTTCTCAGGTGTCGGTTTTCGGTTCTCGTTGGTGGATTTGGCGTCAGGGTTTTGCTTGAGAGGGATACGGGGATGAAGGTTTTGGTTCTGGTTTCGGGATTGATGTTGGGGTGCGTGCTGAGTACGCCTGTTCGTGGGTTTGCCCAGGATGCTGCGTCGAAACAGAAGCTGGCGGCTGCAGAGGCTTCGATCGATGGGGAGAAGATTCGCGCGCACGTAAAGTTTCTTGCGGACGACCTGCTGGAGGGGCGCGGGCCGGGGCTGCGAGGAGCGGAGATCGCCGCACAGTACATGGCCGCGCAGTTTGAGACCTACGGGCTGAAGCCTGCCGGGGATAACGGGACCTATCTGCAGCAGATCAATTTTGTAGGAACCAGGACGATCGGCGATAAGACGCACTTCTCGCTGGTACCTGACAAGCCCAAGGGCGGCGGCATGTCGATCATGCTGCACTCCTACGACCTGACGTATGCCGACGACTACACCGTCTCCAACCGCAAGCTGACAGAGTCGGTGGATGTAAAGGCGCCCATCGTCTTCGTCGGCTACGGTGTTGTCGCACCGGAGTATGGGTGGAACGACTACGCTGGTGTCGATGTCAAAGGCAAGGTGGTCCTCTGCATCGTCGGCGATCCTCCGTCGGACGATCCGAAGTTCTTCGGCGGCAAGGCGCTCACCTACTATGGCCGTTGGACGTACAAGTTCGAAGAGGCCGCGCGTCACGGCGCGATTGGAGCACTCATTATTCATCGCACCGATCTTGCGAGCTACGGCTGGGATGTGGTGAAGAACTCAAACACCAGCGAGAAGACCTATCTGCGCGACAACAAAGACCCGCAGCTCGCTGCCGCAAGTTGGATTACGCTTGAAAGCGCCAGTAAATTGTTTAGTGCAAGCGGTCTTGTGCCAGTAGGATGCGCGAACTGCTCCATCCTCACAGTTGCAAAAAATCGTACTTACTCCGAAAACGGCAAGCCAATCGCTCTCAAGGATTGGGCAGAGAGTATTGCCCACGTTGCGGTTACGCCTACTTTGCGAATAGAAGACGGGGTTCCGCAAAACGAGGTGAAAGAGGTCTTCGATGCGGTCAAGAAAACTGGTCATAGCGGCCCGCAAATTTTCCAGACCCCCGCGGACAAGATGATCGAAGCCGCAGGTAAGAAGGGCTTCAAAGCTGTACCGGTTCCCATCTCACTCGAGGCGCACATCGAGAGCAAGGTGCGTAGCTTCCAGTCCCCCAATGTGGTTGCGATGATTCCCGGAGCGAACGTCGCTACAGGAAAGCCCGACCAGGCGGTGATGTACACCGCCCACTACGACCATCTGGGGTTTGCCCCCGGGAAGGCAGGCGACAACATCTACAACGGTGCGGCGGACAACGCCACCGGCTGCGGGATGCTGCTGGAGATGGCGCGCGCCTGGACTACGTCGGGGCTGAAGCTTCCGCACTCCATCATCTTTGCGGCCGTGACGGCCGAGGAGCAGGGTCTGCTGGGGAGCGAATACCTGGGGCAGCATCCTCCGGTACCTGCCGGGCAGATTGCGCTGGACATCAACTACGACATGGTGCTGCCGATCGGAATTCCGAAACAGGTAAACGTGAACGGGGCGCAGCGGACGGACTTCTTTCCCGTGGTCGATGCGACGGCGAAGCGCCTCGGGTTGGAGATCGTGCAGGACCCGCGTCCGGAGGCAGGCAGCTACTACCGGTCGGATCACTTCAGCTTGTCGCGCGTAGGGATCCCGGCGTTTTCGGTGGAGACGGGCGAGCTGTATGAAGGGCACGACGCGGCCTGGGGGAAGGCGAAGTTCAACGACTTCGAGGAACACGATTATCACAACTTCAGCGACAACTATCGGCAGGAGTGGGACTTCGCGGGAAACGCAAAGCTCGACCGGTTTGGCATGGATCTGGGCTGGCAGGTGCTGAACGCTGGTAAGACGATCAGTTGGAAGGCCGGGGATGAGTTCGAGCGGGCACGCAAGGCGAGCGAGAGCGGGAAGTAGGGCCTGTGTTTTATAAACCTCTTCAGCGATTGGCACTTTGAGCGAACAGCAGGTCTTTCGTTACGCTCAGATAGCAATTTTTGGCTCAGGACGATAACTTCCTGGGGTTGATGATGTTTCAGTGAGGATGCTTTAGTTCAGGCGACCGTTTTCTTTGCCATGATCTCTCTTGCGCGATCGACGATGAGGCTGACTTGGTGGTCGTTGTGGTAGCCGTCGCGGAGTCCGCGGGCGACACCGGCGGCTGCGATGCGGGTGCGGGCGGCCTCGTCGGGATAGTAGCGGCGGATCTTTTCTAAAAGCTCGTCGAAGCCGGTGAAGAAGACGGCTTCCTCATCTTCTTCAAAGCGTTTCGAGTGGCCGGGGGAGCGCTCGGCCAGCAGGAAGCCTCCGCAGGCTGCGATCTCGAAGCTCTTGTGGACGAACTCGTCCTGGTTGGAGTGGGTGAGGAAGCTTAGGTTAATTTTCGAGCGCCAGATGCCTTCGCGGTATTGCTGGAGATAGAGTTCGCCTTCGCGAAAAAGATCGGAAAAGGCCGTAGAGGAGAGGGCACTCTGCCAACGAGGCATGGGACCGGAGATGACGACGGGAAACTCGTTGACTGCGGCAAGACGGGTGAGAGTGGTAGCGCGGTCGTCGTAGGGCGTCCCGATGAAAGAGACACCGCGGTCCCGATCGTGATCGGACCAGGTCGCGGGCGGGGGGAACTGAAGGGTGGGCTCGTAGGCGGTCTGGATCTTGATGACGTCTCGTGCGCCGCGCTCGCGATAATGAGCGATATTGGCGTCGCGCTGGACGACATGCAGATCGAAGTGCGGAATGTCTTTGAGATAAACTCGCCAGCAGTCGTCATTGCGGGTGCCGAAGGGGTTATCGATCATGTAGCTGACCGTGACGATTCCCAGGCTTCGAATGTGATCGATGGTCTGGGGATGAAGCCAGAGAGCTTTATCGGCCCAGAGAATGTCCGGGCGCGTGGATTCAGCAAGCCGGAGGAGGTCACGGTTCAGGCGCTGGACGCCGGGTCCCGCGGCAAGACGATGGACGGCGGCTCGAACGAAGCGATTCGACGAGGCGTAGTCGTTGAGATTGAGGGAAGTTACGGAGTGGCCGAGACGCTCGAGCGCCCAGGCGCGATACTGGCTGGAGTCGTTAGGTGAGAGCTGGGATACATAGAGGATCTTCATAGCCGATTCTGTCCAGTTTAGCTGGTAGCGACCGGAATCAGGCCAGGCCAGGTCCAAGATCAGTCCGAAGCAAAACAGGCCGCCTCAGTTTAATTAAGGCGGCCTGTCTCTGGTCTGGCTTTGTAGAAGTTAGCTGAGGAACTTGCGGCGGGCTGCTCCGGCGGCTCCGATGAGACCGGTGCCCATCATGAGCAGGGTGGAGGGCTCGGGTACGGGGCTGTTGACCGGACCCCGAACCGTTCCGGTGAAGTAGCCGTTGCTGTCGAGGATTGCGAAGTTAGCCAGTCCAGGGAGCGACGCGGAGGTCACGGTAAGAGTTCCGATGGTGTAGGGAGCGGAGAAGCTGGCGGTTACGCCGAAGATGGTCGCAACGGTCACGGAGTGAGAGGTGAAGGAGACGCCGCCGAGTGGCTCGAAGACCACTGCGAGGAGACCGGAGAGATCGGCATCCGTCACACCGGCAAGTCCAGAGATGGTGAAGCCGTCGAGAATGAAAGCCGTCCCGTGGTTGTCGATTTGCAGGTCGTACGTGTAGCTGTTGCCGACGTGGGAGTCGAAGATGATGGAATCAGCTTTTGCAAGGGGCGTGAGGACCATGGCAGAGGCAAGGGCAACTAGAGCGAATAGCTTTCTCATAAAATGCTCCAAAGGAGAAGAATGTACTGCGTGTGGACTTGCTAAGGGCAATCACATAACCAGTTATTTGTTATTTGGAATGTGTTAGTTAGCCGTCAGGGCGACAATGAACTATGCAAAATTATGCATGCAATTGAGTACATCTAAGAGCTAAACGCCGGCTGCCTGGAGTTTGCTCCATGCATCGCGCGATAGGCGAGAGCATCAGATTTAGACCGATAGTGTTATGAGCGGGATGATTGCGACCACAGCCAAGGAGAGATTCGTAGATGGAATATAGACAGTTGGGCAAATCGGGTTTGAAGGTTCCGGAGCTTTGTTTCGGGGCGGGAACGTTCGGTACGGCGAACGAATTTTTCAAAGCCTGGTCGAGTACGACGCAAGCGGAGGCAGATCGCATCGTCGGAATCTGCATGGATGCGGGGCTGAACTTCTTCGATACGGCGGACGTGTACTCGGATGGCAGCAGCGAGACGGCACTGGGCAAGTCGCTGGCGGCCTATAAGCGCGAAGATGTCCTCATCTCAACCAAGTCGACGTTCCGGCTTGGAACGGGTCCGAACGATGTTGGGTCGAGCCGATACCATCTCATCCAGGCACTGGAAGGCAGTCTGAAGCGGCTTGGAACGGACTATGTGGACGTATACCATCTGCACGCGTTCGATGCGACGACTCCGGTGGACGAGACCCTGAATACGCTGGACAAGATGGTCCGCGACGGCAAGGTGCGGTATATTGCCTGCTCGAACTTCTCCGGCTGGCACCTGATGAAGTCGCTCAGTGTGAGCGAGCGGTACGGTTGGGCGAAGTACGTCGGGCACCAGGTCTACTACTCGTTGATCGGGCGGGACTATGAGTGGGAGCTCATGCCGCTGGCGCTGGATCAAGGCGTTGGGGCGCTGGTCTGGAGCCCACTGGGTTGGGGGCGTCTGACCGGGAAGATTCGCCGGGGCCAGCCATTGCCTGAAGGCAGCCGCCTGAACACGAAGGTGGTGTTGGATAACGGACCGAGGCCGGATGACGAGTATGTCTACCGTGTGGTCGATGCGCTGGATGCAGTCGCGGCGGAGACAGGCAAGACGATTCCCCAGATTGCGCTCAACTGGCTGCTGCGGCGGCCTACGGTCTCTACGCTGATTGTCGGGGCGCGGAACGAGGAACAGTTGAAGGCGAACCTGGGCGCGGTCGGCTGGAAGCTGACGGCGGAGCAGATTGCGAAGCTGGATGCCGCGAGCGAGGTTCCGCTGGCGTATCCGTACTGGCACCAGCGGCAGTTCGAGGAACGTAATCCACGAGCGGTGTAAAAGCAGTTGTGAGTTGTGAGTTGTGAGTTGTGAGTTGTGAGTTGTGAGTGGGGAGCGGCTACGGGCTGCTTCCCACTCATTTGATGGGCGTGTCTGATGGGAGCAAGGCCGGTCTGACGGTACTGGGTCTCTGGGATTCGAGATGCAATGCAGGAGTATCTAGCAACGCTGTATATTCTGCTGCATCGGTTCCAAGTTGATTCCAGGAGTGGGGCATGGATTTGTTGCATGGGAGACGCGTGACTTTTTTACGGGCTGCAATTGCTGGATTCGCTTGTCTTTTTCTCGCTTGTCTTTTTCTTTTGGTGGGGTGCAATGGTGCGCGGCAATCGATAGCATCCCCGGCAGCCAGAGCAGAGGATGAGGCGAAGATTCGTCGCCTGGATGAGGACTGGGTGAAGGCTGCGGAGTCCAGGCAGGTCGATGCGTGGATGAAGTTTTACGCGGACGATGCGGTGGTACTCCCTCCAAATGAAAAGGTGGCCCAGAGCAGGGAGAGCATCCGCAAGTCGGTGGGAAAGTTGCTTGGGTTGCCGGGACTTTCGCTGACCTGGCAACCGATCAAGGTGGAGGTGGCGGGCTCCGGGGAGCTTGCCTATCTGTACGGAGCCTATGAACTGACCGTGGACGGTCCCGGCGGGACAAAGATAAAGGACTATGGCAAGAATGTGGAGATCTGGAAGAAGCAATCGGATGGAAGCTGGAAGTGTATTGTGGACACGTGGAACTCCGATCTGCCGCCGGCTCCCGTCGCTTCGAATTGAAGGGTGGGGCCAGTGGACTGGAGCGTGTTCTCTGGGCTTTCCCATCCTATGAGGTGTTGCAGTGCGTTTTAAAGGTTTGATTCTGACGGTTTTGTTCGCCCTGTCTGCCGGGGTATTGGCACAGGGTGATAGAGCGCATACGTTTGCGGTGCAGGGTGGGCAGTTCGCGCTGGATGGCAAACCGTTCCGCGTGATCTCGGGCGAGATGCACTATCCGCGGATTCCGCGGGCATACTGGCGGCAGCGGTTCAAGATGGCGAAGGCGATGGGGCTGAACACGATCACGACGTACGTGTTCTGGAACGAGCACGAGGTACGACCGGGAGAGTACGACTTCTCGGGCAACAAGGATGTGGCGGAGTTCATTCGGGAGGCGCAGCAGGAGGGGTTGTACGTGATCCTGCGTCCGGGCCCGTATGTCTGTGCGGAGTGGGAGTTCGGCGGCTACCCGGCGTGGCTGCTGAAGGACCATGCGACGGTGGTGCGGACCAGCGATCCGAAGTTCATGGAGCCGGTGGCGCGTTGGATTGCACGGCTGGGGAAGGAACTGGCTCCATTGCAGATCGGCAATGGCGGCCCGGTCATTTTGACGCAGGTGGAGAACGAGTACGGCTCCTTTGGCAACGATCACGCTTATATGAAGCAGACCGAAGATCTGCTGGTGAAGGCCGGGTTCACGAAGTCGCAGCTTTACACGGCGGATGGCCCGGAGCAGGTGCCGGATGGATCGCTGCCGGATCTTCCGGTGGGAATCAACTTTGGCGGCGACAAGATGGGCGTTGCGGAGAAGAGCTTTGCGACGCTGAAGACGTTTCGTCCCGATGGACCGTTTATCAATAGCGAGTATTGGGCGGGATGGTTCGATCACTGGGGCAGCAAGCACGCCCACACGGATACGGATGCCGAGGTCGCGAACCTGGACTGGATGCTCAAGCAGGGCTATTCAGTGAGCTTCTATATGTTCCATGGCGGTACGAGCTTTGGCTGGATGAACGGCGCGAACACCGATGGCAAGGGCAGCTACGAGCCGGATGTGACGAGTTATGACTACGACTCGGCGCTGGATGAGAGTGGCCGTCCCGCGCCGAAATATTTTTTGTTTCGGGATGCGATTGCGAAGGCTACGGGGGTAACTCCACTGGCCGTCCCGGAGGTCGCTCCGGCGGTGAAGGTTGCGGAGGTTTCGCTGATGGAGAGTGCTTCTCTGTGGAGCAATCTTCCCAAGGCAGTGCGGTCGGAGACGGTGTTGAGCATGGAGGATGTGGATCAGGCCTATGGCTACATTCTTTACCGGACTTCGCTGCCGGCAGGTGCCAGCGGAGAGTTGGTGCTGGACGAGTTGCACAGCTACGCGATGGTCTATGTGGATGGCAAACTTATCGGGAAGCTGGACCGCCGCTTGAAGCAGGACCGCCTGACGCTCGAAGCACGAAGCAAGGCGTCACGGCTGGATATTCTGGTCGAGAACACGGGCCGCGTGAACTTCGGGAAGACGATCGGCGGCGAGCGCGCAGGGATCACGAAGCAGGTGACCCTGGCAGGAACGCCGCTGAAGGGTTGGGAGATCTTTCCGTTGCCGATGACGGCTCCGGGGAAGTTCAAGTACGCGAAAGTACCGTGCGAAGGCGCGTGCTTCTATCGTGCGGCGCTGCCGGTGGCGCAGGCCGGAGATACGTTTCTTGAAGCGAAGGGCGTGACCAAGGGCGAAGTCTGGCTAAACGGCACAGCGTTGGGACGAGTCTGGGATGTTGGTCCGCAGAAGACGCTTTATGCGCCTGGACCGATGCTTCGACAGGGCGCGAATGAGGTGGTGGTGTTCGATCTGGAAGGGAAGGTTGGGGGGAGTGTGGTTGGGTTGGACCGGCCGGATCTTGGGGCGATCAAGTAGGCCATATCGACCTATACCTATTTGTCTTATGTATAGGTCGCGAGGATTTTGGAAGGGCACACCTGAAGGTGTGCCCTTCCAGAGGAAGACGTTGATATCGCCTAGCGGCATTCGGTGAGGGGGGCGAGGGTGGTGCCCCAGCGGTGGAGGGAGGTCGTCAGCTCTGTTTGGGTTGCGGACCAGGCGTCTTTGGTGGGAACGGCTAATTCTTTAGCGACGCCGCAGACGTTGAGCGCCGCGGATGCACCGCTCGGGCGCACCTGTCGCATGAGGGTAGTGTCGCCGTACTGCGGGGTTCCGTCGACGACTACGAGTGCTACCTGTTCCGGGGATGCGTGGGTGAAGGCGTTGTAGGGGTCGCTCTGATCAGACTTCAGGACGAGGAGATCGGCTCGCTTTCCGGCGACGATCGATCCGGTCTGGGCAGCGATTCCGGCGAGGTTTGCGGCGTTGAGCGTTGCCATCTGGAAGAGGTCGCGGTCGGTGAAGGCTACGGGAAATTGGGTGGCGTTCCAGATGGCGGCGTACTTCAACTCCTGCAACATTCCGTCGGATCCCGTGGGGCTCCAGTCGGGGCCGATGGCGATGGTGACGCCGGCCTGCTTGGCGGAGGCGACATTGGTGGTGGCGCCGTAGAGTTCGAAGTTGCTGCGCGGCGACCAGATGAGGCCGACGGATGCCTTGGCCATGGCTGCGAAGTTGGATGAGGTGAGCGCGACTCCGTGAATGATGCTGACGCCTGGGACGAGCATACCGCGGGCGCGCAGAAAACCGAACTCGTGTGCGGCGCTGGCGTCGGTCGGGCTGCCTTCAGCGATGTGGATCAGGGAGGCCTGCAGGGTGTGATTCTGCAGACTCTCGATGAGCGCGAGGGTGTGGGCGGCATCGTAGGCGAGGGGTGAAATCTCGAAGTTCAGGGGTTCGGCGGCTCCTGCAGGGTAGAGGCGCGAGGAGACTCCGAGTTCCCGGATATAGCTCCCGAGGCAGTTGGGTGGCGGCTTGGCGGGGGCGGTGGTAGCGCCGGGCAGGGTGAGGTCGTCTTCTCCGAGGCCGGTCTGGGAGGTAGCTCCGCCGACCATGGCTTTGACCTCGGCGTAGCGCTCGGCGGCACAGCCGTGGCCTTCTGCGACGACCCGGTCATGCGGCAGGCTGAGGGCCATGCGGTACTCAGGGAGTTGCTGCCAGTCGTAGCGCGCGCCGGACTTGGTACCGGAGGTCCAGTGCGGCAGGATGTTCCAGGTGACGTGGTTGTGCAGGTCGATCAGGCCGGGATAGATGAAGCCGTTGGTCTCGATGAGCTTGGTGCCGCTGGGGAGAGGGACGTTCTGGCCGACCGCGCGGATGGTGTTTCCATCGATCAAGACGGTCGCTCCGGTGACTGGTCCTTCAGGCGTGACGGCCGTGCCGTGGAGTGCCCATACTTGGGCCTGGGCTCCAATAGAGAGGAGCGGCAGGAGGGCGGACGTCAGGATGGTACGGAACATTGCAGGCATGCAGCAAACCCCTGGGAGCGAAAGTACTCCGCAGAGTAGCACAGGGGAATTGCGTGATTGCGAGTGATCCGAGCAGTTGGGTTGAATTCAGAGAATCTGCCAAGGGCTATATGTCGATACTGCCTAATAGACCTGATTGCGGTCGAGAGGCAGGCGGACCTGGAAGCAGGTGGATGCGGGAGTCGATTCGACGCTGACGGTTCCGAAGTGTTTACTGACGACGCGCTGGACGATGTCGAGGCCCAGGCCGAGGGCGGTGCCAAGGGGCTTGGTGGTGAAGAAAGGCTCGAAGATGCGGTCGGTCAGGGTGGGCTCGATGCCGGGGCCGGTGTCGTGGATTTCCACGAAGGCGAGCTGCGATTTGAGGCGGGTGGAGAGGGTGAGGGTGCCGCGATCGTGCATGGCATCCAGGGCGTTTTCGATGATCGCGGTCCAGACCTGGTTCAACTCGCTGCCGAAGGCGCGGATAGGCGGAAGCGAGGGATCGTAGGCGCGCACGACGGTGACGTTGGCGAGACGGGAGTTGAACATGGCCATCGTGGTGTCGAGGGACTGGGCAAGGTCGACATCCTGGATGGGCGCCTGGTCCATGTAGGAGTAGTCCTTGATGGCGTCGATGATGGCGAAGATGCGGTGGGTTGAGCCGACGATGGTGCCGGCTGTGCGGATATTTTTGGTCGATGCAGCGAAACTGGCGATTGCCGAAGGCAGGATGCCGGGGCTGACGGAAGCGGCGAGGGAGTCGAGGAGGGCGGTGGGCAGGGCAGCCTCCGCGAGGACGGGTGCGATGGCCCATGGGTTGGGGATGGCGTGTGCCTCGAGCCAGGCGAGGAGTTTATCTTCGCGGTCGCTTTCAGCAAGGGGTGATTCGGCGGTAGCGTTGGGGCTGGAGCCGACGTGTTTTCCGGCCTCGGCGACCCACGCGCGGTAGCGGTCGAGCTCTTCTTTTGTCTCGCAAAGGAAGCCGATGTCGTACTTTGCATCGTCCTCTTCCGGCAGGGCGGCGGCGAGGGTTCCGGCGGCGCGCAGGGCGGCGGAGGCCGGGTTGTTGAGCTCGTGGGCGAGGTTGGCGGCGAGTTTGCCGAGAGCGGAGAGCTTGACGGCCTGCTCGTCGGCGCGGGTGAACTCGCGGACGCGATCGAGCAGGACGGCGACGCAGCGCTGTCCCATGGAGGGGATGGCGAGAAGCATGGCCGGGAAGAGATCTTCGTGGAGGTCGAGGGTCCACACAGGACCGTAGGCGCAACCGTCTCCGCCCCACGCCTTCATGCGGGAGTAGGGGAGCTTTCCGGTAAGCTGGCCGGTTCGGCCCATAAAGCGCGCGAAGGTGGCGAACTTGCGGCGGCGGACGTGGACCTCGCCCTGCACGATGAAGTGCATGTGATGCGAGGGGGAGTCTTCGACGAAGACCAGGGCTCCGTCGGGAGCGACGCGCTCGGTGACATGGGTGGCGATCCAGCAGAACTCCTCGTCGGATAGGTCGTCGAGAGACGGCATGCTGCGAAGCGCTGCAGTGCGGTCCGCAATCGTCGAGGGCTGCGGCGGCGGGGCGGCGTGGATGCGGACGGTTCGGGAAGCGACTTCAAGGTCTTCGCTCAGGGTTTCACTGGCCATGGTGCTCTCCTCCGTGATGGCTACGGTGAGGCGATGCAGGTGATTCGGTGTGGGAACGATCTCTTTCCAGAGATTCAGTGTACGGCCAGCCCGCGATGCGCCCGCCTTTCGTTCCGGAATGCAGGACGCTCTGGAGGGAGCGCTGGGGTCTATCTCCCGGTGGGAAGCTCGGATAGTTCTATTGTCCTTCAAGAAGCGGCGAGCCACAGCCTCAATCGAGGGTGAGGTTGGACGGGGGGACGATTTCTCTCAGACGAGCATATGTTCTTCCGATTGCAAAAACACTGCTCTAACGGGCCGGTGCGGGCTTCAGCTCGATGGTGCGGTGCGTTTTGGCGGACTCGCGGGCGGCGTCGAGGATGCGGACGACGGTGACGTTGGTGTCCAGAGAGGTGAGATCCGCTTTGGGGTCGAGCTTGTGGGTGAGGACGGCGACCAAATAATTGAGGGAGTTATCCTGCGGGGCGGGAAGGGCGGGTGCGGTATCGGTGTGGTCGGCCTTTTCGCCGGGGAGACGGACGCGCATCTGGTCGGTGTGTTGGCTGTCGACGTAGACGGTATTGGCGTAGCCGGTCGCTCCGTAGACCTCCATGTCCTTGCGGTCGAAGGGCCAGTTCCAGGAGCCCTGAATGATGGCCTGGGCGTGGGGATAGGTGAGGACGATGGTGGAGTCGTCTTCTGCGTTCGGATAGATCTGGGGCTTGATGTGCAGGGCGACTGCGGTGACGGTTAGAGGTGCTTCACCGTGCATCAGCCAGGTGGTCAGGTCCGCGCCGTAGCAGCCGAAGTCGAACATGGCACCGGCTCCGTTTTGCTTGGGGTCTGTGAGCCAGGAGAAGAACTCGGGTCCGACGCCAATCTCTTTGGGGCCGCGGTGGCCGTCGTGGACGACGACTTTGCGGAGGTCTCCGATCTTCCCGGCGGCGAGGATGTCGTGGGCGGCGGTGTTGTTGGCGTACCAGGTGGTCTCGTAATTGGTAAGGACGGGGATGCTGTACTTCGTGGCGAGCGCCTGGATGGCGAGCGCGTCGGCGTAGGTGGTGGCGAGGGGCTTCTCGACCATGGCGGCGATGTGGAGGGGAGCAGCCTGCTCGATCGCGGCGCGATGGCCGGCGATAGACGTGTAAACGAGGATTGCCTGGGGGTGGGTCGCCTGCAGCATGGCGGCTTCAGTGGGAAAGAAGAGGTTGGCAGGGAGGTGGGTGCGGGCGATGTACTTGTCGCGGAGCGCGGCGTCGGGTTCGGCGATGCCTACGAGCTGTACTTCAGGATGCGCGGCGAGGGTGGAGAAAAAGCCGCGGACGTGGTCGTGGACCAGGCCTACGATGGCGACGCGGGTGGGTTCTTGCGCGTGAGCAAGCTGTGGAAGGCAGGATGCGGTGGCGAGGAGGAAGAGTGCGCGGAGAGTCGTCATGGCAATTGCGGACCAGTGTACCTTGGCGGCGTAACGTTAGGTTGGCGGCTCGATTTTGAGCCAAAGCCGAAGGGATTATGCGACCCAAGCCAGCCCTTTCCTCCGAGCAAAGCGGGCGAATTCCTTGCTCTGGAATGTTCGCATCCGCCCCCGAACTTCACTTGATGATGCCGCGGGTGCTGTTGGCGATGAAATCGGCGAGGTAGGCTACGTGGGCTTCGGGGTTTTCTGCGAGTGTCTCGCGGATTGCAGCCAGGGCGTCGGAGGTGTTGAGCTTGCTGGCTTGCAGGAGGCGGTAGGCGGCGCGGAGCTGCTTGATCTGGGCGGGGGTGAAGCCGCGGCGTTCGAGGCCCACCTTGTTCAGGCCGTAGGCGTGGTTGTTGCGCTCGATCGAGGTGAGGGAGTAGGGCAGCACGTCCTGGGTGATGGTCGTGCCGCCGCCGATGTAGGAGTACTTGCCGATGCGGCAGAACTGGTGGACGGGGCAGAGGGCTCCGACGACGGCGTAGTCCTCCACGATGACGTGGCCGGCGAGGGTGGCGGAGTTCGCCAGGATGCAGCCGTTGCCGATGTGGGAGTCGTGGCCGATGTGGGTGTAGGCCATGATCAGACAGCCGGAACCTACAGTGGTCTGGCCGCCTCCGCCCGCTGTCCCGCGGGAGATGGTGACGTACTCGCGGATGGAGTTGTTATCGCCGATGGTCAGGCGCGTGGGCTCGTCGTTGTACTTCAGATCCTGGGGGGCGATGCCGAGGCAGGCGAAGGGGTAGATGGTGTTGCCGGAGCCAAGGACAAGGTGGCCTTCGAGCACGACGTGGGAGACCAGGGTGCAGTCTTTGCCGAGAACGACGTTCGGGCCGATGGTGCAGAAGGGACCGACGGAGCAGGTGTCGGGGACGTGGGCTCCGTCGGAGACGATCGCTGTGGGATGGATGCTCACTCGGACGGGGCCTCGGCGACCGTTATCTTGGCGGGGCGGGGAACGAGCTGGCACATGATGGTGGCCTCGCAGGCGACCTTACCGTCTACGGTGGCGATGCCCTGCATCTTGACGGCGCGACTCCGCCATTGGAGCACGGTGACCTCGAAACGGAGCTGATCGCCAGGGACAACGGGGCGGCGGAACTTCGCATTTTCAATGCCGGTAAAGAGCATCAGGCGCTCGGCACGGTCGGGAAACTCGGTCAACAGGAGGCAGCCGCCCGCCTGGGCGATGGCTTCGATCATCAGGACGCCGGGCATGATGGGGAAGTCGGGAAAGTGGCCCTGGAAGAACGGCTCGTTGATGGAGATGTTCTTGTAGGCGACGATCCGCTGCTTCCGCTCGATCTCGAGGACGCGATCGATGAGCAGGAAGGGGTAGCGATGGGGCAGCAGGGACATAATCTGTCCGATGTCCATTACTGCCGGGGGAACTGGCGACGGTACCGGCGGGGCGGCGGGGGCCTTAACGGCCGAGTTTTCTGCGGGGTTCAATTCTTCACTCATAACAGGGATGAGTATAAATGTCCTGCCTCCGCCCTATGCAGGCGGAGGAGGCGGCGGGAGATGTGCGGTGGGGGTGGAGAGGGAGATTTCCAGCTCTTCGAGCGTCATATCGATGGCGACATCGGCGAAGAGCGGGGTGGAGAGGTAGCGCTCGCCGGTGTCGGGAAGCATGCAGAGGATGGTGCTGCCCTGCGGAGCTTCGGCGGCGACGCGGAGGGCTCCGGCGAAGGTAGCACCGGAGCTGATGCCGACGAAGATGCCTTCTTTGGTGGCGAGTTCACGGCTCCAGCGCATGGCGTCAGGGTTGGGGATGCGGAGGACCTGGTCTACGTTGTGGGCGTCGACGGCGTCCTGGGCGAGCTTGGAGATGAAGTCCGGGCTCCAGCCCTGCTGGGGGTGCGGGGTCCAGGAGGGATGGCTGGCGGAAGGAGAGCCATCGGGATTGGCGGGCTGGGGTTCGCCGCTGGAGAGCATGGGAGCGGCGTCGGGCTCGCAGACGATGATTTTGGTCTCGGGGCGCTTTTCGGCGAGGACGCGGGAGACGCCTTTGAGGGTTCCTCCGGTGCCGAAGCCGGTGACCCAGTAGTCGAGGCGGTCACCTTCGAAGTCGCGAAGGATCTCCTGGGCTGTGGTCTTGGAGTGGAAGTCGGCGTTGGCCTCGTTGCTGAACTGGCGGGTGAGGAACCAGCCATTCTTCTCGGCGAGTTCGGTGGCTTTTTTGAGCATGCCCAGGCCGCGGAGAGGAGCGGGGGTCAGGACGACCTTGGCCCCGAGGAAGCGCATCAGCTTGCGGCGCTCGATGGAGAAGGATTCGGCCATAGTGACGACGAGCGGGTAGCCCTTCTGGGCGCAGACCATGGCGAGACCGATGCCGGTGTTGCCGCTGGTGGCTTCGATGACGGTCTGGCCGGGCTTGAGGGCACCGGAGCGCTCCGCGTCTTCGATTACGCCGAGGGCGAGACGGTCCTTGACGGAGCCGAGCGGGTTGAAGGCCTCAATCTTGACGTACAGGTTGATGCCGGCGGGCGCGAGCTTATTGATGTGGACGACGGGCGTGTTGCCGATGGTCTCGAGGATGTTGGCGTACGTACGCTTCATGAAAGACGCTCCGGGTCAGATTGGGAGGTACAGGATTCAGGTGCTTTGGCCGGTTAGGTCATGGTGGGCCTTATTGACCCGGTGCGCAAGGGAAAAGGCGTCGCTACGAATCATTCGGGAATCATTTGGGGAGGGGCTGGACGCTAAGGATGGGGGTAGAGCGTTGTTGCCAGCTGCTTGACGCAGCTTTCTGCCAGATTCATATAGAGCTTTACGTCGTCTTCCGAGGTGGCGTCGATTTTTGCCAGATAGATGAGGTTGGTAAGCGTCTCAAGGATATTTTTCGTCTGATGATCCGCAGAGGTATCGGAGAGTTTTATCTTCCGAGGCTGCGTATTCATACTCTAAACCCTCTTGTTCTGATCGATTGATAGCTCAAAAGACTAAGCCCACCTCACACTTACGATTCCCGGGCTACGGTAAGAGTTGTCCTCGCGACGTCTTTATGTGGTTTGTCTAACAGAGGACTTGCGTCGATTCAGGCGGGGAAGCTGCTGCAGTACGACCTCGGAGATGATTGCACGGAGCCGCTCCACGGGTGGGCTGACGGCTTCCGACCGGAGATGCAGGGTGACCGGGAAGAGACCGGGGCTGGGCAGGCCGAATAGCTCTTTCCCCCAGACGAGTCTGGCTGGAAGTCCAAGCGAACTACGCAGCGTGATGCCGAGGCCGCCAATCGCAGACGCCCAGAGACCGGCGGTGCTTGGACTGACTGCGGCGACGCGCCATGGCTGATTGGCCTGGTCGAGCCTGCTGATGGCCTCCTTGCGGAAGGCACACTGCGGGCCGAGGAGGACCAGTGGGAGCGGCTGATCGGCTCGCACGGTGAAGTCCTGTCCGGCGATCCAGACGAGATCGAGGACTCCGATGGTCTGGGCGGTGGGGCGATCCTGCTGGCCTACGGCGAGGGCGAGGTCCAGTTGTCCGTTTTCCACGGCTTCCACAAGCAGGGCGTTGCCTTCGATGCGGACCTCCATCTGGACTAGCGGATAGAGGCTGGTGAATTGGGCGAGGACGATGGGCAGGACGGTGTCGGCGAAGTCCTGCGAGAAGCCCAGCCGGACGGTTCCTGCGAGAGACGCGCCGCGAATGGTGTCGAGGAGTTCGTCGTTCAGCGAGAGCATGCGGCGGGCGTAGCGGAGGACGATCTCTCCGGCTTCGGTGAGGGCGATGCCGCGGCCTTGTTTGCGGAAAAGGGTCGCTCCGATCTCTTCCTGAAGGCGCTTCATCTGGAGGCTGATGGCGGAGGGGGTGCGACCAAGACGCTCAGCGGCCTGTCCGTAGCCGGCGAGGTCGTTGGCTACGATAAGAGTGCGGAGGGTATCGAGGTCGAGATTGGTCAGGTTCATTGTTTAGAAAATCTCATGATTCGCGTGACAATTACTCGTTTGTGTCCATGCCTGCTCAACTATAGGCTCATTTCCAGATCGCCGAAAGTTTTTCGATAGGAAAGTGGGTATGTGGATGGGAATGAAGGCACTGAAGGCTGTGATTGTTCTGGCGGGCCTGGGGCTTGGGAGTCTGGGAGCGAACGCTCAACAACTGGTGGGAACCTGGAGCCTGGTGATGGTCGACAATGTTTTGTCCGACGGGAGCCGGGTCCATCTGTATGGTGACGCTCCGCAGGGCGTGCTGACCTTCGATGCGGAGGGGCATTACGCGCTGCAGATTCTGCGATCGGATCGTCCGAAGTTTGCGGCAAACGATAAGAGCAAAGGGACGGAGGCGGAGAATCTTGCTGCCGTGCGGGGCAGCAACACGCACTTCGGGATGTACAGCGTAAATGAGCAGGCGCATACGGTGACGTTCTCGATTGAACATGCGTTCTTTCCCAATTGGGAGGGGACGAAACAGACGCGGACGTTTCGGTTGATGGGGGATCGGTTTCGGTATGTCGTGCCTACTCCTACGACTGGCGGGAATGTGACGGGAGAGGTGGAATGGCGGCGTTTGGGGAAGTGAGGGTTTAGGAGTGTGAGGACAAGCAACGGCAACAACAGAAGCAGGTCCTTCGCTTCGCTCAGGAGACAATTTCTCGATAGGGGAAAGTCCTTGCGCTCCTTTGACAGTTCTTCCACTCGCGCGACTGTAATCCCCTTCTGTAGCTGTTATCCCACGGCTATTCCGAGGAGGCCAGGTTTGTACTGGCTGCCTGGGTTGGGTGAAGGAGGCGGTAGCCGTCGCGGGTTCGGATGCGGTACTTCTGGAGGTCCTTGCCTACCAGCTTGACGGTGATCTTGCGCCAGCCGCGGTTGGGGTTTGCCTGCGGATAGTAGCTGAGGGTGTAGAGGTGGGCGAGGTCGTCACGGATGGAGGCGAAGGCCTGCTTCTCGTCTCTCCAGCTGCGAGAGAAGTAGGCGCGTCCGCCGGTGGCTTTGCTCATGCGCTCGAAGACGGCGGTGGAGATGGGTTCGGCTTCGGCCTGCTGGGTGCTGATCATATAGATGATGGTTCCGGTGGATTGGGCGAGTTCCGCTACGTCTTCGGGAGGGACGAGGCTGGCGTTGTCGGGACCGTTGGAGAAGACGACGATCGCCTTCTTGCCGGTCAGGGGAGCGGCGTCCTTCACGGTCATCAGGAGGGAGTTGTAGAGGGCGGCATCGTCTCCGGCGACGGTGGAGCGGACGCCGTGGAGCGCCTGGGAGCGGTCCGGGTTCAGTGCGGTGATGCGGTCGAGATCGCGGCTGTACGAGTAGAGGGCCACCTTGCCGACGCCTTCGAGCGAGCGGATGAAGTCGGAGATGGAGTCCTGGGCGAAGACAAATCCCCGGTACATATAGTTACTGGTGTCGAAGAGGATGAAGACGTTGGCGCCGGAGGTGATGGGCGTGGGGGGCTTAGTCTGATCGGTGGCTGTGCTGGTGTCGGGTAGATCGACTATCTTGAGCGCACTCTGCCAGCGGGGGACGCCTCCGGCCGGGGCGATGTCGACCAGCCGGCGCTCGTTGCCCTCTTCAAACGCGGCGGTTCGCTCCGGGATGTTGTCTTCGACGATGGCGAAGTCTTCCGGACGCAGATTGCTGATGTAGTTTCCCTTGCTGTCGGTGACGGCAACGTTGAGCTGCACCAGGACAACGTTGACGCGGATGCGCGAGGCATCGTCCTGGGCGGCTCCGAAGCCGCCGCTGTAGAAGGGAAACGAGACTAGACCGAGAAATAGAAGGTATTTCCTTTTCATGGCTCTCCTACCGGGTGGTGGTGTTTTCCAGGGGCTGGTCGGACGCGGGAACGCCGGGGTTTGCGGTCGCGAGTGCGGTTAGTTTCGACTGACGGAACTCGTCTCCGGTCTCGTGCATAGCGCGGAGCACTGCGGGCCAATCTTCGAACTCCGTAGCGAAGATGTTTGCGATGGTGCGACGGGTGAGGTTAGGCGCGAGGCTGTTCAACGCGGCGGGGGAGTATCCCATCTCGTCGGCGAGGCGCGCCCAGTAGAGATTGCCGGACTCCCAGGACTCACCGAAGAGGCGTCCGGAGTTGGATCCGAAGAAGGGGAACGGCTTTACGTGGAGGAGATCGCTGGCATTGGTCTGGGCAAGGGTGGGGTGCGGTACTCCGAAGTCGCGGGCGATGCGGTCGGGGGTGACCTCGGCCGGAAAGCGGGTGCGAAGCTCTTCCAGTTGCAGGCTCGCCGGTCCCCACGAGGGCGCAAGGTCGGGGAAGCGGGTGTGAACTTCGGCGGCGAGGTAGAAGGTTTCGGCGGGCATCACGTGGTTCAGGTAGTTGGAGACATCCTGGGGACGCAGGAGCGCATGTTCAAGCTCCTCCATGCGTTGGGGAGCGATGCGGTCGGAGAGGACTTCCAGAACCTTCGTCCGGAGTTCGGGGTTGGAGGCCGCTGCGGTGAGGAGCTCTTCGCCGCAGCGCTGGTAGAGGTTGACGGCGTGAAGCTCGTTGGGCGTGACGCCCCAGTAGCGGGGGGTGGTCGCGCTGACGATCAGTACCGGAGTCAGCTCTTTCCAGATGAGGGCCTGGACGTTCTTGGGAGCGATGAAGTCCTGCTCAATGGTGGCGAGGGCGAAGGGCAGGTCGGCGAGCGAGCCGATCAGATACGCGCCTCCGCCTGCGGGTGAGCCTGCACCTACGACTACGGGCGATCCCCACAGTGGGTTGGAGCCCATGATCGAGACGCCGAGGAAGTCATGCGAGCGTACGAACAGAGGGTTATGATGCAGCATCTGCGCGCCGGGTGGTTCGTAGTAGGCGTAGTTGAGGCCGACGAGGGTGTCACGCAGGAACGGGGCGAGCTGGCCTCGCGCTGCCTCCAACTGTTCGTGGGTGGCCTGTCCCTTGAGGATCTTGGTGAGATCGGTCCGGACCTGCAGTTCGGCGTGGTGATTGACGTAGATGGCGGGAGCCCAGTTGATCTTCTCGCGGTTGGTGAAGATCGGCTTGGGCATGTCAAACTCGCGGAGTTCTTCGGCGAGAGGAAGGAGCCGGTCGCCTTTGGCTTTGGACTGCGCCATGTCCTTGAGGCCGTCGCTGAGGGCGAAGACGGTGTCGAGCGAGGCGAGACGCTGATCGTCGAGGACGGCGCGGATCCTTTCGGCCATTTCGAGACGGACGCGCTGGGAGTCGGGATTGTCCTGACGCGGGCCGGAGATCAGGTCGATGATCTGGCTCTGCGAGATCTGGGTTTGGGAGTCCGTTGGGTTTGCTCCCGCAGCCGCAAGCAGGCCGCCGAGTGAAGATTGGGTGGCGTCGAAGAGCTGGACGGGGGAGGAGACGGTGGCGAAGGGCTCGAGCACCTTCGTCCATGAGGGGTTGAGATTATCGGTTGGGAGTTGACCCTGCCGGGCCAGGATCTGCCAGAGTCCTACGGTCGCCTGGAATGAGCCTTCGGTGTTGGCGCGAAGATTCTGGTTGGGGATCTTGTCGATGGCCTCGGCGATGCTGACGAAGCGGGTGATGGAGGTGTTATCGAGCGACTGGAACTCGGTGAAGATCTGGTACCAGCTCTTGTAGCGGGGGAATCTGTCGGCCAGAAGGCGGACGGTGGCGGGGGTGAGGCGGTTGCCGGGCTGGCGTTTACGGTCAATTTCGCTGATGAGGAGAAAGCTCTGGAGAGGCCCAGCTTCGGTCTCGACGCGGGCGAGACCGGCCATGCCTTCGAACATCTGCTCCGGCGTATTCCAACCGGAGGAGCGTTTGCCCCATTCATGGATAACTTTGCTGTCGGTCTTCTGGTGGAGGACATCTTTCCAGGTCGCGAGGTCGCCGGGAATACGCGGCTGGCCATCGGGCTCGAACTGTATGCGGGTGAAGAGGACGAGCAGATCGGGGGCTTTGCGGAAGACGCCGTGCGTGGCGCTGGTCTCGGGGTCGAGCTGGCGGAAGGCTTCGTAGAGGCGCTTGAGCCGAGGACTTTGCGTAAGGGGCTTTTGCTGGACCTGGCTGATGCGGGAGAGCGCGTCGAAGTAAGCGGCGAGCCATCCACTGTCTTTCGCAAGCAGGGCCGGAACAAACTGTCCTGGGACGTCGGGATTGGCCCCGGCCAGATCTCTCCACGAAGCCTGCGCGGCTGTTCCTCCGGGGAGTTGAACGTGCCCCGAGCGGATGCAGATCTGGCTGCCGTAGAAGTCCAGGACCCCCGCGTAGGGGAGGAGCGCCCGGAGGCCCGGGGAGCGCCGAAGTGCGGTCCGGGTCTCGGTGTCTTCCTTGGCCATCGCCCAGTAGAGACGGGCGGTGAACCGGTCGCCGATGAGGACGTCGACGAGATCCGCGGAGACCTTGCGCTGGCCGGTGCGGAGAGCGGCCCAATCACTTTCGTAGAAGAGGGCGGGTACGCGAGTCGAGGCGTAGGGGTAGAGGAAGGGCGTGCCGTTCTGGAGCGCCTCTTCGAGATCGACGAGGGGGAAACCGGAGTCGATGGTGAGGAAGGCGCGCTCTGGATTGGCTGTCTCGAGCGAGAAGTTCTTCTTGCCGCAGTCGGGCCGCAGCCGGTATCCGAGGATCTGGATGAGGGTTCCGGCGTCGTCACAGCCGTTGACCTTGATGACCCCAGCGCTGCCGGCGAGGACCTGGAGCTCACGCGCCTGCTGGAGATAGCGATCGACGAGGATCAGGAACTCAGTCGGGGTGGACTGGTGGTAGCCGAGCATGTAGACGTTGCGGGCGAAGAAGGGAAGGACATCGGCCGGCGCGACCTTCTGGCTAATACCGGCCATGCGCTCAAAGGACCGGAGGGGGCCCGGGATGAGGACGGTCTGCACCGGTTCGGGCCGGGGCGCAGGGGAAGGCGCGGCAGACAGTGCGGGTGCGGAGAAGAGGGAACAACTGATGCCCAGGGTGAAGACAGTTGTTTTGAGATACCGGGACGTACGAAGAAGAACATTCATCGTTGGACACCTCGTCACGGTCACGGAGGCTCGCAGATTCCAGAATGCTGCACGGAATAGCTTGCACACCGCAACCGCAAATTCAGTAAACCTTTGATTTAATTCACGATCAGGCCGCTGTTGCCCCGGCTGTTTCTTCCGCGTATAGGTGAGGTACGACTTCTACGTTTGAACTGTTTTTTGTGCGAGATAGAACGCTTGCCGACGCTATGGCCCTGCGTCCGTAAGTGTTCTTCCCCAGCGGAATGTACTTTACTCCCATTCCGGGCGAGATTGCTAGAAAAGAAATGATGAACGAAGGAACGGTTCAAAAATAGCCGCTTCAGATTTCGTTTTGTGCACGCCTCGGGCGCGTCAAGTCGGTAACGGTCTGCGTGTTTGGGATACACAGACCGCTCCGGGTGGCGACGATGCTTCCGCAGCGTGATGCTCTGGTTAGATCTTGACGGGCCAGTTGGTCTGGCCGCCGTGATTGTAGGCGAGGTTGCCGATGTGTCCGGCTCGGGCTGCGGCTACTCCGGTTTCTACGGGGGCGGTGGGCTCTTTGCGGGAGCGGATGCAGTCGAAGAAGTTCTCCATGTGGGAGATGGTCCCGTCCTGCAGGCTGTGTTCGGAGAGGATAGGGTTCTGGTCGCCCTTGATGCCTTCGCGGTACAGGCTGAAGCCGTTGCGAGTGAGCTTCAAGGTAGCGTCGGTGCCGCGAAATTCGAGGCCGCCGTCGTCGATGGAGGAGCTCATCATGCCCTCATAAACGACGTCGAAGCCGGGGTAGCGGAAGGCGGCCTGGATGGTGTCGGGGCAGTCCCACTGGTCGAAGATGTACTTGTCGCCGAGCATCTGGGCCTTAGAGGGTTGGTCGGCCTTCATGGCCCAGTGGACGACGTCGATCCAATGGGCGAAGAGGTCGGTCATGGCTCCGCCGCCGAAATTCCAGTACCAGCGCCAGCGGTTGTACTTCTCCAGTGAGAAGGGCTGGTCGGGCGCTCCGCCGAGCCAACGCTTCCAGTCGAGCTGCGCGATGTCGATCGGCTTTGCGGTCGTCCAGGAGGCATGGCTGTTATAGTTCTGCCACCAGTAGGTGCGGACCTGAACGACTCGGCCCAGGCTGCCGCCCTGGATGAGAGCGACGGCGTTGCGGAAGTGGCCCCAACTGCGCTGCTGCATGCCGCACTGCAGAATCTGTTTGCTGGAGCGGACGGCCTTGATGAGCGGCGCTCCCTCTTCGAGCGTGTGGGTCACGGGTTTTTCGAGGTAGACGTCCTTGCCGGCGGCGATGGCGTCGGTGGCGATGCGGACGTGCCAGTGGTCGGGCGTCGCAATGAAAACGGCATTAATGGACTTATCGTCGAGGATCTCGCGGTAGTCGACGTGGGTGGTGGCGAGATTGTTGGAGCGCACTTTGACGGCGTCAGCATGGGGCGCGTAGACGTCGCTGACGGCGGCGATCTCATAGGGACCGGCCTTGTCGGCGGCGTCGAGCAGATTGCGCATGCGGCTTCCGGCTCCGATGACGCCGACGCGGAGGGTGTCGCTGGATGCGGCAAAGGCGCGGGTGGAAGCGAGAGCCGTAAGGCCGGAGCCGATGAGGAAGGTGCGGCGGTCGGGTTTCAGTGTCATGATGCTCCTGTGCGGAAGGTCGCCGATGATGCTATCAGTTTGCCAGTGGATTGGGGCGTCAGGCGAGGGGTGTGATGCGTGGCGTGTCGGTCGGGTGCGGTGTCATCTCCGGCGGAGCATTCCCGCCCCGCTCTCGGAGCCACAAGTCATTTGGGCGAATCTTTGTCGCTTCGATGAGAATCAAACTGTTAATCGAACACTTTTTAGGAAAGCAGCCTCATCATGACCTCTGAAGAAATCCTTTGTAGCACTGCGCTCGGTTCATGGAACCTTGTCGTCGGCCGCTTCAGCAAGTCCCTGGCGGCGCTGAGTGAAGAGCAGTTCCAGCAGCAGGTTGCGCCGGGGCGAAATCGCCTGCTGTACCTGGTGGGCCACCTGACGGCTATCCATGACCGCATGTTTCCTTTGCTTGGCCTGGGCGAGCGCCTGCATCCGGGGTTAGATCAAGTCTATGTAGCGAATCCGGATCGAACACTTCCCGATCCGCTCTCTGGTAGCGATCTAAGGGCAGCCTGGACCGAGGTGAATGACAAGCTGACTGTAGCGTTCGCGAAGTGGACCCCGGACGAGTGGCTGCAGAAGCATACGTCGGTGTCGGACGAAGACTTTGCCAAAGAGCCTTTACGGAATCGGCTGTCGATTGTCCTGAGCCGGACCGGGCACGTAGCGTTTCACTCCGGCCAGGCGATTTTCGCGAAGGAGAAGTAGAGGTTGCTCTGCTCGCAGGCCATTCACTGCTTTTTCTTCAGGAGCTTGTCCGGGTTGAAGAGGTCGGGCGAGAGGTTGGAGTTGTATTCGACCTTCGAGAAGAAGCGCTGGCTGGCCATGTCGCCGTTGTGGTATCGGGTGAGGGTCATGGCGGTGGGGAGGCCCTGGAAGGTCTGGTACCCGTCGTACTGCTCGGCGTCTTCGTCGTGGTCCTTGAACTGGGTGTTGCGCCACTGGAAGGTGCGGCGCAGCGGCAGGTGGGTGGAGGCGTCGAGCTCGATGGTGACAGCGTCGTTGTTGGCGGAGAGTACCGAGACTTTATCCGCCAGGCGACGCTCGACCATGGAAGTCCCTTCGGCGATCACGATGACGCCGGGTTGTTTCAGCCAGATGCGGATCACGGCTTCGATGGAGTGGTCGCGGCGGCGAAAGTAGTCTTCGACCTGCTCCTTGGGGAGCGGCACACAGCCTTTGAAGGTGACCTCGTAGCCCTGGTTATCGACCCAGACCTGGACGATGTCGATCTTCTTGCCGGGGAGGATCATGCTCTTGTCGGTGATGAAGCCGATGCGCTCGGCTTCGGCCTTTCCATCCTGCGCGAACTGGCGGTTGCCGGAGTATTCCACGACGTAGCCGTTGGGGGCTCCGCGGAAGAAGGCGGCGGTGCGGCCGCGGACGGTCATGTCCTTGCGATGGAGCCAGGCGTCTCCACCGAGAGCGGCGACCATCTGGTCGAGGAGGATGCGACCGCGCTGCTCCTGGGTCTGACCGGGAAGCAGGGTCTGCTGGGCGCTGGGGATCTCGCTGGCCTGCCCGTGCGCGTAGAGCGGTGCGGCCAGGGCGAGGATGAGGAGGAGGGCTGCGGGTTTCATGGTTGCTCCGGTGCGTCGTGTTTCAGCTTGCGTATTTCACCCTACAAGGACGGCGCCGCCGTTGACGTTGAAGATTTCGCCGGAGATGAAGCCGGCGAGCGGGGTGCAGAGGAAGAGGATGGGGCCGGCGATCTCGTTGGGGTCAGCGGGTCGTCCGAGCGGGATCAGGCTCATGACCTTCTTGGACGTTTCCGGATCGTTGAGGGCAGCGGCGGACATCTCTGTCGCGACCCAGCCGGGAGCGACGCAGTTGCAGAGGATGCCGATCGGCGCGAGCTCGGAGGAGAGGCTTTTGGTGAAGGAGAGGAGCGCGCCCTTGCTGGCGGCGTAGTCGGCGTGGAAGGCTTCTCCGCGCTGAGCGGCGGTGCTGGCAACAAGCACGATATGGCCGCGTGGACTGGAGGGATCGTGGCGCTGCGACTGCATCTGAGCGGTGGCGGCCTGCACGAGGCCGAAGACGCTGTCGAGGTTGATGCCGAGTGTCGTCCGCCACTGGTCGTTGGACATGGAGCCGATGGGAGCGTCGTGCGAAGGCCAGACGCCGTGGTTCACGATTAGGCAGTCCAGTTTGCCGAGGGCGGCGACGGCGGAGGCAATCAGGGTTTGGCCGTCCTCTACCGAGTTCAAAGCCTGGTGGATGGGGAGGCAGAGGTTTGGACCGCCGAGTTCTTCGGAGAGCGCCAGGGCGGTCTCGGTCGCGGAATTATAGCTGAAGACGACGCGGGCTCCGGCCTGGCGGAAGAGCCGGACGGTAGCGGCGCCGATGCCACGGGAGCCTCCGGTGATGAGGGCAGTACGGCCGGCAAGCGAGAGGGAGACGCCGACGAGAGAGGAAGAAGACGATGGGGCAGAGGTCATGCATTCGACGCTACCGGAGGGGTCGTTTGGATGCAAATAAGCAGCGGTGCCATAGTAGGATGGCATCGTGTCGATTTTGTATCGGATAGCTGACGGAGGAGTCCTGTTATGGCGAAGGTCGTTCTTGTAGTTCGAATTCTGCTCGGGTTGGTGTTCTTTGCGTTTGGGATGATCGGAATCTTGAATCTGGTAAAGGCGGAGCTTCCTGCAGGAGACGCGGGCGTGTTTTCCGGCATCCTGATGACGCACGGTTATATGAAGTTCATCTCGTTGCTGGAGATAATCGCCGGCCTGTTGTTACTGGTGGGCCGGTTCGTCCCGCTCGGACTGGTGATCCTCGGTCCGATCCTCGTCAATATTCTGCTGTATCACCTGCTGCTCGATCCCAAGGGGATTGCGCCGGGGATCGTGGTTACTTTGATGGAGGTCTTTTTGATCTGGGCGTACCGGCGCTCGTTCCGCGGTCTTTTTGATGCTTCGCCGGAGATTTACTAGCGGGCTTTGAATTCTTCGACTTCTTCGGACGCCCTTCCTGTTTGCTGAGCGCGGGCTGCTTCGATTGGGTGGCGAGGACCTGCCTGCGGTCGTGGATGAGGCGGCGCTGTGCGGTGCGGGGCATGGTAAGGATGGTGCAGGTGCGAGGCGGCAGCTTGGCCAGCGTGATGGCGTGGGCCTGGCGAAGCTCGTTCTCCCAGTCCGGCGTGGAGAAGGTTTGCCAGTGCTCGACGGCGATCCAGTGGATGCGGGCGAAATACGGCGCGGGGTAAAGGCCGTCCAGCTCCAGAAGATCGGGGAAACGGGCCGGGCTGGAAGCGTAGGAGATCACCGCATGGGTACGGCCTTCGGTCGGGTCGTCCAGATTCATCAAGGCGAACATCTTGCCGCCAATGGCTTTGTCGCCAACCCAAAAGACGAGGTTATTGCCCCACTGCATGGTCTCGACGACGTGGGGAAGGGTGAGAAGGAAGGCTCTGAGGCGCTCGGCGTCCATGACGGAAGTATAGTTCGCGTTGGAATTGCGGCTTAGTGGGCTTCAGCGTAGGCCGCGCGGATGGCTCCGGCAAGACGTCCGGTGTCCGGGTAGGCGGACTGCATCTGGGCGGTGATGGTCTTCACCGTTTCGTCTGCGCTGCGGCCCTGTTTCTTCAGAGCGGCGGCGCGGTCGCGGATGGTGGTGAGGTAGGTGCGGTAGTTAGTGAGGAACGAGGTATCGCCCATGGGGCCGTGACTGGGGACGATAATCTTCGGCTGCAGGGTGGCGAGGGTATCGAGGCTGGTGAGCCAGTGGGAGATGCTGGAGTAGGGGCTGGCAAAGGACGGCTGGCCGCGCATGGCGATGTCTCCGGAGAACAGGACTTGATCGGTCTCGACGAAGATGGCGGTGTCGCCGCGGGTGTGGTTGGGACCCATGGCGAGGATGCGGACTTTGACGCCTCCGAGGTCGAGGTCGTAGCGATCGTCGAAGTGGATGTTGGCCTTCCGGAAGGTCGCGCCCTTGAGGAGTTCAGCATTGACGGTGGAGCGGCTGGAGAAGACCTGCGCCATCTGGAGATTGAACTCGGCGATGTCCTTCTCCTGGTCGGAGGAGCGGATCATCTGGGTCTCGGCGGGGAAGGCGTTGGCGCCGAGGTCGTGTTCGGGATGGACGTGGGTGGTGACGAGGTAGAAGGTGCGGCCCGGGGCGGCTTTGAGCGCTTCGGCGAGGACGGTGCGGCCATTGCGGTCGCCCATACCGGTGTCAATGACCAACGCGGCGCGCGTGCCGACGACGATACCAATGTTCGGGACGCCAGGGGTGGTGTCGGAGTCGGGAATGACCAGGACATGCGCCGTGATCTTCTGGGTGGTTTCAGCGAGGATCAGGGGATCGCGTGGCGCAGACTGTGCATGCAGCGGCAACACGAACAGGGCGGGAACGAGGGTGCGGACGAGGACATTTCTTAGGCTCACGGTCTTCTCCCTTGCAATGGGATGATCGTAGCGCGTGAAAGGTGCGATGGGCTTGGCTAGTTTTGACTTAGATCTTTTGGCTTAGATCCAGCCGCCGTCGATGATGTGGGTCTGGTTGGTAATGGCGCTGGAGTCGTCGGCGGCGAGGAAGAGGGCGAGGCGGGCGACCTCGTCGGGGTAGAGGTGGCGCTTCAGGGCCTGGCGGGAGAGGATCTCGGCGGAGTACTCGGGGGTAAACCAGAGCTGCTGCTGGCGCTCGGTGAGGATGGCTCCGGGGAGGATGGCGTTGACGCGGATGTTGTGTGGGCCAAGTTCGTGGGCGGAGGTGCGGGTGAGTCCGACGATGGCGGCTTTCGCGGCGATGTAGACGGGCAGACCGGTCGAGGGGATCATCCACGCGATGCTGCTCATATTAAGGATAGAGCCGCGGCCGCGGGCCTTCATGCCGGGAGTGATGGCCTGGGTGACGAAGAACTGGTGCTTCAGGTTGACGGCGAGCAATTGGTCCCAGAGCTCGGGGGTAACGGATTCCGTGGTGTGGCGGGTATCGTTGCTGGCGTTGTTGATCAGGACGTCGATGGCGGGAAGCGTTGCGAGCAGGGTTTGCAGAGCTCGCGTGTCGGTAAGGTCGCAGGGGTAATAGATGGGAGTGTGCGAGGCGTCGGGTTCGAGGCGGGCGATCAGGGCTTGCGCGGCTCCGCCCTGGATATCGAGGAAGAGCACGCGGGCACCTTGCAGGGCGAAGGCCTCGACCAGGGCTGCGCCGATTCCGGTGGCTCCTCCGGTGATGAGCACCGTTCGATCGAGGAGGCTGGGGTAACTGGCGTACTGATAGTTGTTATCGGGCATTGGTTTCGTCAGATCCGTTCCAGTGAGTCCAGTAGCCTCGTTCGTCAGGGGTGAGGGGCACGGGCAGCGTGCGGCCTTCTGCTCCGGATTGGAAGGTGGTTTCGAGGATGGCCATGACGGCTACGGCGGTCGCGGCAGGGATAGGTGCGGGCTCGCCGGAGAGGATGGCGTCGCGGATGCCGATGTAGTAGCCGAGCTGGTTGCCGGCGGGAACGGGGATCTCGGTGCGCTGGCCGGTGGCGCCGTCGAAGAGGATGCCAGGATCGGAGTCTTTTCCGAAGGCCGGGTCCGTGGGGAGCATCCCAGCGACGAGCTGGGCTTCCTGCGGGTCCATTCCGTACTTGGCCCAACTGCCGCGGGTACCGTGCAGAACGGAGCGCGGGCCTCCGCCGGAGACGAGCAGGGAGGCGTTCAGGATGACGCGCAGGCGGTCGCTGTTGTCGCTGTTTTTATAGCCGAGTTGTACGTGGGCCCAGTCTTCAGTCTGGCCGCCGGGCCGGAGGGTGGCGAAGCTGGCGTTGACCGTATCGGGCAGGCCGAAGAGATAGAGGGCGAGGTCGATGAGGTGCGGGCCGAGATCGAACCAGAGACCGGCGCCCGGGCCGGGGTCTTCACGCCAGCGCTTGCGGACGTTGGGACGGAAGCGATCCATGTGGCACTCGTAGTGGGTGACCTGGCCGAGTGCTCCGGACTGGAGGGCCGCCTGGGTGCCGAGGACTTCACTCTCCCAGCGGCGGTTATGGAAGACGGAGAGCAGGCGGTCGTGCTGCTCGGCGATCTGCACCAGCTCGCGGGCTTCGGCGAGGGCGACGGTGAAAGGCTTGTCGAGCACGACGTGCTTCCCCGCGCGGAGGGTGGCGGCGGCCAGGGGGAAGTGGCTCTCATTGGGGGTGGCGATGACGACCAGGTCGAGGTCTTCGCGCGTAGGAACTTCGTCAGGCGGGCAGACAATGGCTTCCGGGATTGCGGCGTTTACTACCTCGGGTTTGGTCGAGCCGACGACGCTTAGAACAAGGCCCGGGACGCAGCGGAGGAGAGGGGCGTGGAAGGTGCGTCCGGCATAGCCGTAGCCGATGAGTCCTGCGCGAATGGGTTGAGTCGGAGTGGTCATTTTGTTCTCGGACTATCGTATCTGCGCGGCGGCTCTAACGCATCTCCATCTGCGGACTTCAGGTGCTCTAAGCCCGCGAAGGAATCACGGATCGTTCTGAAGGGGAGGCGGTCGTGCTTCGCACGATGCCCCACCCGTGCGATGAGACTGCACGAATGGGGCACCCGGCTTGATTTGGTACTCGGCTTTGGCTGACCAGTCTCGACGAAATTGAACGATACTGGAGGCGAGGAGATAGATATCGATGGGTAAGTTGACGCGGCGGCGGTTTGCAGAGCTCTCGGGATTGGCGGCGGTTTCGCTGGCTACGGGAGAGATGAGCCGCGCTGCGGTTACGCCTGACTTCACGCTGGAGATCGCCCCCTACCTGCTGGAGGCTTCGCCGAAGCACAAGTTTCAGACCGTCGCGTACAACGGACAGGTTCCGGGACCCCTACTGAAGATGCGGGAGGGGCGCGCGGTGAGCGTGATGGTTAAGAACCTTTCACGGGATCCCGAGGTGGTGCACTGGCATGGGCTGTTTCTGCCGCCGGAGGTAGACGGAGCGATGGAGGAAGGAACTCCGATGATCGCGCCCGGGGCGACGACTCATCTGCAATTTATGCCGGAGCCAGCGGGATTCCGGTGGTTTCATACCCACACCTTTGCCGGGAACGATCTGCGTAAGGCCCAGTACGGCGGGCTGCATGGATTCCTGATGATCGAGCCGCGGGAGAACCCGGCACCGTACGACCGGGAGTTCTTCCTGGCCCTGCATGACTGGGGTGGTTCGATGACGGGCGGGGATGACGGCTCGATGAATCCGGTCTATGACGCCTCAACCATCAACGGAAAGATGATGGGGTCGGGCGAGCCTTTGCGGGTGAAGCAGGGGGAGCGGGTGATGCTGCACGTCCTGAACTCCAGCCCGACAGAGGTGCATTGGATTGCGTTGGCGGGTCATCGGTTCAAGGTAATGGCCCTCGATGGGAACGAGGTAGCCCGACCGCAAGTGGTCGAGATGCTGCGGCTGGCTCCGGCAGAGCGGGTGAGCGCAATGGTAACGATGGACGCGCCGGGGGTGTGGGTCCTGGGCGAGGTGCGGAAGCATGTGCAGGCAGCCGGTATGGCGATGGTCGTGGAGTATGCCGGATCAAAAGGGACGCCGAAGTGGGTTCAGCCTCCGGCCTTGCGCTGGAGCTATGAGCCCTTTGCGAATGCTGCTCCGCAGGGCCAGTCGGAGGCGACCCGGATCGAGTTGATCTTCGACTCAAAGTTCAAGGGACATGGGGCGCAGGAGCGATGGACGATCAACGGCAAGTCGTATCCGGAGACGGACGAGCCAGTCCTAACGGCGGGACGGCGGTACAGGCTGGTGATGAAGAATCTGAGCCTCGACGAGCATCCCATACACCTGCATCGACATAGCTTCGAGGTCAAGCGGGTGGGCGGAAGCGCGGAGTTGGGGGGACTCAGGAAAGACGTGGTGCTGGTGCCGGCGCAGAGTACGGCGGAGGTCGAGTTCACGGCGGATCATCCGGGCAGGACGCTGCTTCATTGCCATCAGCAGAACCATATGGACCTGGGATTCATGATGGTGTTTCGGTATGCGTAGAGTATGGGTGGCGCTGGCGACATTCTGCGTTGCGTTGCTCTGCGGTGTCGCGCGGGCGCAGGGAAACTACGAGATCCAGGTGTACGGAGCGGACACCGTGCCCCCGAAGAGCCTGATGGTGGAGATGCACTCGAACTACACGCTGCGCGGGCAGCAGCAGACAGTGGACGGGGTCTATCCCACGAATCACCAGGATCACCAGACCCTGGAGCTTACGGCTGGAATCAACGACTGGGCCGAGGTCGGGTTCTACGTCTTCACCAGCGTGCAGGAAGGGCATGGAATCCAGTGGGTGGGGGACCACATCCGGCCGCGGGTGCGAGCTCCGGACAAGTGGCACCTGCCGGTGGGACTGAGCCTGTCGACGGAGGTGGGATATCAGCGCGCGGTGTATTCGCCGGATACCTGGACCTGGGAGATTCGGCCGATCATCGATAAGGCGGTAGGGCGCTGGTATTTTGCGCTGAACCCGGCACTGGAGAGGTCGTGGCATGGTCCGGGGGTGTCGCAGGGATTGGGGTTTGCACCCGGCGTGAAGGTGAGCTACGACTTTACGAAGAAGATCAGCGCGGGAGCGGAGTACTACGCGAACTATGGACGCCTGGGAGGCTTCGACTCGTTCCATAACCAGCAGCAGCAGTTTTTCGTGGTGTCGGATCTGAACGTATCGCCGGCGTGGGAGATCAACTTCGGAGTGGGAATCGGGCCTACGGCGGGTACGGACCACCTGCTCGTGAAAGGGATTATCGGGAGGCGGTTCTCATTTGGGAAGCGTTCCGAGGTGGAGTAGGGGATGGTGTGTCTCGCAGGACACACCGGCACGAAGGATCGTTCGGAGGAAAGGAAGGTGGTCGTGCCTGGCACGATGCCCACCCGTTCGATGAAACTGCACGAATGGGGCACCCGGCTGCTTTATAGCGGGTGTCGCCCGGGGTCTTTATACTTGAAGACGATTATGACAACCTCTGCCGTTACGTTTCCGTCGCTGGAAGAACAGCTTGATTTGATTACCAAGGGTGCTGCGGAGATTTTGCCGCTGGAGGCGCTGAAGGAGCGCATTACGAAGTCGATCGCCTCGGGGGTGCCGATGCGGATCAAGGCAGGGTTCGATCCTACGGCTCCGGACCTACACCTGGGGCATACGGTGCTGATTCGCAAGCTGCGGCACTTTCAGCAGCTTGGGCACACGGTCATCTTTTTGATCGGCGATTCGACCGCACTGATCGGTGATCCGACGGGGCGGAATGTGACGCGGAAGCCGCTGACTCCGGAGCAGATTGCGGCGAATGCGGAGACGTATAAGGAGCAGGTGTTCAAGATTCTCGATCCCGAGACGACCGAAGTCCGGTACAACTCGGAGTGGCTGGACAAGCTGGGCTATGCCGACATGGTGAAGCTGATGGCCCAGTTCACGGTGTCGCAGATGCTGGAGCGCGAGGACTTCCACAAGCGGTTCCAGGAGGAGCAGCCGATCTCGCTGCACGAACTGCTGTACCCGGTGGCGCAGGGGTATGATTCCGTTGCTTTACACGCGGACGTCGAGCTGGGCGGCACGGATCAGAAGTTCAACCTGATGCGGGGGCGCGATCTGCAGAAGCACTTCGCGCAGCCACAGCAGAGCATCCTGATGATGCCGATCATCGAGGGTCTGGATGGCGTGCAGAAGATGTCGAAGTCGCTGGGCAACGCGATTGGCATCAAGGAGCCGCCCGCCGAGATGTACGGGAAGCTGATGAGCATCTCGGACGAGCTGATGTGGAAGTACTGGGTCTACCTGACGGACCTTCGGGCGAGTGAGATTGATGCGATGAAGGCGGAGGTTGCTGCGGGCACGCTGCATCCCATGCTGGCCAAGAAGAACCTTGCCCGGATGATTACGGCTGGCTTCCATGGGGAAGAATTGGCCGAGGTCGCGGCGGAAGGTTGGGCGACGCAGTTTCAGCAGCGAGGCGTGAGCGAGGATCTGCCGGTGGTGCAGGTCACCTCGGATGCAGAGGGCTTGCTGACTGAATCGGGCGAAGTGAAGATGGCGAAGTTGCTGGTGCTGGCGGGGCTTGCGGGCTCTACCGGTGAGGCTACGCGCAAGCTTGCGGAGAATGCGGTGAGCGTGGATGGGGAGAAGTTTGCCGGCAAGGTGATTGGGCGGGATGTGCTGGGAGATGGGTCTGCGCTGCGTTTGGGGAAGAAGAGCGTTCGGGTGGAGTGGGTAGGGTAGTCGCTTACACACATCCCATGTCCCAAAGGCGGGACATGGGGCACCCGGCATGCGTTGCCTTTGAAGTTTTATTCGAGCATGATGAAACATCCGCCATCGCCCAAAAGTGGGTCCTTCTATGGAATGCCTCTTTTTTTCAATGAGATGCGAGCCGGGATAATCCATTGGCAACAACTTCTTTGGAAAACAGCGTCTATATCCTTAGGAACCCTTAGGAGATTGGGCTATGTTTCCATCTTTTTTCAGGAGTATGGCTTGGCTGGGCGTTGCGGTTCTGGGTGTGGGGACCGGGTACGCGCAGCAGCAGGATCTGAAGGCGCGGGAGATAGTGCGGGTGGCGATGCAGGTGGAGTTGGACGCGAGCCGGGACGACCACTCCCACTGGGCTTACAAGGATATCTATAAGGGGGCCTCGGGCGAGAAGGTCATGCGGGTGGTGGAGACCGGGCAGGGGGCTCTGAAGAAGAAGGTCGAGGAGAATGGGCGGGTGCTGACTCCGGAGGAGTTGAAGGCGGAGGACGAACGGCTCCAAAGCTTTGTGAAGGACCCGGCCCAGCAGGCGAAGCAGCATAGGGACAACGCCCAGGACGACAAGCGTGCGGAGAGCATGTTGCGCATGCTGCCGGAGGCGTTTCTGTGGAAGGTGAACAGCGATGACGGGAAGGTTGTGACGCTGGGCTTTGTGCCGAACCCGGGCTTTGAGCCGCCTACGATGGAGTCGCGCGTCTTTGCGGCGATGGCCGGGGAGATCGTCGTCGACAAGGAACAGCATCGCATCCAGACGATCCGGGGCAAGCTGACCGACGATGTGAAGTTCGGCTTCGGCTTGTTCGGGCGGATGAAGGAGGGTGGAACCTTCGAGATCGAGCGGCGGCAGTTGGCGTCGGGCATCTGGCAAATCACCGAATCGCATGTGCACATCGATGGGAAGGCGCTGCTGTTCAAGACGATTGGAGAGCAGGAGGATGACGTGAAGAGCGAGTTTCGGCGCGTTCCGCAGCAGGAGACGCTGGAGGAAGCGGCGAATCGGCTGAAGGGTGAGCCGGCGTCATTGAGTGCAGCGCGCTAGCTGTTTAGTCCCGGTATTTGATGGTGCATACTTTTCTGAGCGTGAGAAGGAGGCACTATAGGACAGATCCTGCACCGGAGCGCCACGACGACAGAGGTGGTGCGTCGAGCTTTGGTTTCCTTCGACATAAACACCAAGGCAATCACAGCCGAAAAGAGGACCGCTCAGGCGGCAGTGTCGTCACCCTTTCAATGGCACATCTAAGTTCTTGGATCAGCAGGCAAATTTATCATTGGATCCTAACGGCCCCTCGATCTACTAAACTGGCCCTAAGGCAAGAATCCCATCAAGCTGTAAGTGGTTGAAAAGTAATAGTCGGCCCTGGCGGACGATTTTCGAACTTTGTAACGCTAGATGTGAAACTGCTTCTCGGCTCAACCGTGTATTCGATTATGCCCGAACAATACCTTGTGTATTGTTCTTCGACGAATTTGAGCCATTGGCAAAGAGCGGGGAGATACGCATGAGACGGAGAAATGACCGCAGGATGGAAACATCCCCTGGAGATCTAACCCTCGGTCGCGGCCGCTCCAGAATCAAATGCTGGACGGTGGATAAACCGGCGGCTGTTCAGTTGATTTGGAGCTGCCGGCGTATACGAGAGGATGCCCGGGCAGAAGAGATTGCCTTCTTCGTATGCGAAGAGACGGAACTAGCGCGCCAGAATCGAAACATTACGAACCCCACTGGACTAATTCTCGCAACCTTTCCTCAGTCCTTCGTAGAATCTACGTTTGATGCGTTCAGAAGCAGGATGGAGCGCGAGGCCGCGTTAGCGGCGGAAGAGACGGAGCGGAAGGGAAGGAAATAGGCGGAGACCGTCGCTTGGCTCGCCGCCGAGTGTGACTGCTATGAATCGATCGTCAGTGAGGATACGAAGACTCAAGATGAACGAGACGCGGCGGAGAAGAAGCTTCGCCAGCTGGCAGAGTGGAACCCGTAGGACAGCCGGTTGAGGTAGGGAAGTGCTGGATGTGGCAGAGATCCGGGAGTCGCGCAATAGCGGCAAGAACCTCCTTGATCTTCGTTAAAGATTCCGCCGACTGTCCGCGTAGCCATCAGGCATTGAACGCCGTCCTTCAGCCAGAAAGGAAGACCGTACTCGTTATCGAGGAGTTCAACCGCCTCCCTCCGTTGCTTACATGGAGGAGCAGGGGCAGGGAACCTGGACCATCATTATATGAACAGCTGAATCTATGAAATGATAGGTCTGACAAGTGATAACCTTTTCACTCAAATCGGAATGATTTCCTCACTGAACCAAGACGCCCCGCAAGCGCTTCCTGAAGCCTCCACTCCCGCTTCGCTAATGGGGATCAATCTTTTACTCATCACCTGGTACAGGAGAAGACTTATTCTCTGGACCATGTTGATTGCGCTTTTGCTAGGGGTAACCCTTTCACTCCTACTCAAGCCCTACTTCATTGCGACCACGACCATATTGCCGCCACAGCAGAGCCCTGCTTCCCCGTCCGGTATGCTAGCGCAGTTGGGTGGCCTAGGAGCAACGGCGGGACTTTTAGGTGGAAGCGCACTGAAGAGTCCGGGTGACGTATACACAGGATTCATGCAGAGCGAGACAGTAGAAGACGCGTTGATCGACCGTTTCAAGCTCGTCGACCGTTTTCGGGTAAAACGCCTTTCTGAGGCACGTAAGAGACTTGAAGCAATAACTTCGATTGATGCGAAAGGGAAGGACGGGTTCGTTCGGCTATCGATCATGGCGGACACTCCGGAACATGCAGTGGAGTTGGCAAACGGCTATATCGACCTAACCAAGGAGTTCTCTCAGCATCTTGCCGTGGGAGAGGCTTCCCAGCGTCGGCTTTTTCTAGAGCAACAAATGGAGCAGGCAAAGAACAAGTTGGCTGATGCGGAAGAGTCGCTGAAGCGGACGGAAAACGCGACCGGCGTTATTCAAGTTGAATCACAATCGCGAGCCTTGATTGAGGCTGCTGCGAATCTCCGGTCACAGATTTCCGCGAAAGAAGTCCGATTGCAGTCATTGCGTACCTTCAGAGCAGATGGACACCCCGATGTGGAGCAGGCGAGACAGGAGCTGTTGGCGTTACAGGCGCAGCTGTCAAACCTGAACAGAAAAGATGCGGAGTCTTCCGCGTCAACAGGCCTTACCGGATCGAGAGGCCAGCTGTCAAATTCTGGATTGGAATATGTAAGAAAAACCCGAGACGTGAAGTATCAAGAGGCGATTTTTGAGATTTTGGCGCGCCAGTTTGAGGCAGCAAAGCTTGACGAAGCCCGCGAAGGAAATCTGTTGCAGGTGGTTGATCCAGCCAGGCGCCCCGATTATCGTTCGGGTCCCAAGAGAGCTTTTATCATTGTCGGCTTCCTGGCTGCAGGACTTTTTGGCAGCCTGGGGTTCCTCTTGTTGCAGGCTGCTTATAGGCAACAAATTAGGGATCCGCTCATTGCAGAAAGAGTGGAATTGCTGAAAAACAGCATACGGAAACAGCGATAGGATCAAGACAATGGCAGGGTTCGCTGTGCTTCTTTTGGGGAAAGCTGTAGCCATATAGCTCTTCTCGTATTGAGTCCTGTACGGCATACGCTGGCTACGACGTAAAGTGGTGCGATACACACCAAGGTGATGAATACCTCGGTGACGAACATGCCAGCTTCGGTGGCAAGGTCAAAGGCGATGAGTGCGAGAAAAAGGCGCATCGCAATCACCATCGCGGAGTTTGAACGTGTGTGGAAAAATCCGTTTCTGAACATCGCTATGCAACAACCAATCACGAAGCTGTACATGCATCCTGCAATTGGCCTGAAAAAGAGATCTGCGGCTATAAAATACTGCACATTTGGGCCACCTTCTTCTGAACCGAGGATAAGGCTACCGAGGGGAAGTGAGTATTGACTAATGCGGAGCAGACCCATCGTATCTGCAAATGCGTTCTGTAGAAAGCCGAGCAGGTTGGCATCAACCAGAGCTTTAATAATTTCGCGTCGGGGGTAGTAGTAAAGAATCACATCCCCCGCTAGCAGAAGACGCAGGAGGAAGTTTTGAACGCCACCTCCGATGCCGCCATGTTCTTTCGTCGTGACGATGAGCGCCACCGAAAGACCAGCGCCGAGGATGATGAACGAAGTTTTTTTGACTTTCTTGCGGAACGCTTCAGAAGGACAGATTCCCTTGTGCGAGACCGCGAACGTGAGCGCGAACAAGAGAGGAAGAAAGACCGACTTGCCTCCTGAAAAGATGACGAGAGAGGTAGCAAGGGCGAGAATGGAGACAGCAAAGCGACGGCTGTTATTGGTCACGATCAACAGGGCACACCCGGCACAGAAGAAGGTGTAGGGACCCATATCGAGGCGGCGGATGAGCCCAAGGCCTCCGGCATAAACCGTCTGTTTTGCGTCCGTAGGGTTGGAAGAAAGCAAGGGAAACCCAGCCGTGGCACCCAGGTACAGATTAGCAAGGATGATGGCGATACCGAGAAAGCCCAGAAGAAATTTCAGGTCGAAGAGGGAACGCTGATCGAAACGGATCTTCGGCACAGAGCGAATCTGCTTGGCACAGAGTGCAAAACCAGCCCAAAGGCAAACCATGTAACTCGCGAATTGCCATTTGTAGTTAAGGGCCACAGGCAGTGCGAGCATCACAGTAGCATCCCCGACTTGTCCCACAAGAAACATATTGATGGGTTCAAATAGGCTTACGATGAACCTTCGATACAGACCGAAGATGAGGAGCGCAGAGAGCAGCAGCCCGCCAAAGACGAGGGTCGGATCAAATCCTAGGTCTGTGAGGAGTTCTAGCAAACGGCAATCCTTTCCTCGTGATAATGGCTATGAATGCAGGGTCTTGGATTCGTCACCCAACCGCTCCGCTTACACCTCGAAGGCCGCCTTTGCTTGAAAACAAAACGAAGGCGACTGCATCCTAGTTGAGACAGACTAAACTGTAGAATACAGGATAGCTCGAAATGAAACCGCAATCTGCTCAGGTCTCCATCACCGCTGTCATCGTGCTCTACCAGCTTCGGCCGGCAGATTCCATCACATTTCAGACACTTCAAAAAGCTTTTGCGGCAGCTCGACTGACTGGTCTGCGACTCCAAGTGTTGTTGTACGACAATACCCCGGGTGGACAGGATCCAGGTGCGCTGCCTGAGAACGTCGAATACTTCGCGGCACTTCAAAACGAGGGGCTGGCCGCGGCCTACAACTGGGCCATCGAACGCGCGGATGAGAATGCCTCCCAATGGCTGTTGACGCTCGACCAGGACACAGATTTGCCGGAGACCTTTCTGCAGCACATGACTGCTATCGCAACACAGGTGGCAAATACGCCCTCTGTGGCTGCCATTGTGCCTCAGATCATCGGGGAGGGTCGCGTTCTCTCGCCGAATCGATTTAGAGCAGGGGCACTAGCCTCGTGGTTTCCTCGTGGCTTTCGTGGAACCTCGAAGGACGCAACCTATGCGTTCAACTCTGCTTCGCTAATGAGAATTTCCGCGCTAAGGCAGGCTGGAGGATACAGTCCATGGTTCTGGCTGGACAACAGCGATGCATATATATTTAGGCAGTTTCATCGCTATGGCAAACGCGTATTTGTGGCGGGTGAAATCCAGGTTAATCACAACTTCTCCATGTTGAATATGAAGACGCGCGTCACTGCCTCGCGTTATCACAATATTCTGCTGGCCGAGTCGGCATTCTGGGACATGGGAATGAATTTGGCGGCCGGGTGGGAGCGTACGGCGAGGTTGGTGTTGAGACTTGCAAAACACCTCTGGCGCAAGGACCCTGCAAAACTAAGTGCTATTACCGTCGAGTTCATCAAACGACGGCTTTTCTGGTCGAAACGAAAACGGTTGCAACACTGGGAAAAAGAGACACGGGCCCTGTTTCCTAGGCTCCCGGCATACGATTTCCAACGTTCGTCGATGTTGGGTGAACATGGTGCGCGGCCGATGATCTCGGTTTGCATGGCCGCCTATAACGGAGCGGCCTATATTGATTTGCAGCTTCAGTCCATACTGCGGCAGATTGAACCGCACGATGAAGTGGTGATTGTCGACGATGCCTCCACAGACAAAACGGTCGAGATAATCAAGTCGCTTCAGAATCCTTCCATTCGGCTAATTCGGAATGAAAAAAACTGTGGAATCAATGCGACATTTGAAGATGCGCTTCGCAACGCTACCGGAGACATTCTGTTTCTTGCCGATGGAGACGATATTTGGGCTGACAACAAGGTCGAGCGTTTCAAGCAGACCTTCCAACAATTGCCACAGGTAAGTCTGGTAACTTCACGCGTCGCTTTCATCGACCAGCACGGGCAACTGATCGACGGCGATCGGTACGACACGGCCAGCTTTACTCACGCCAACAAGAAGATTCTTCCGCCAGGGTTCTGGTCCAACCTTTTGCGCAATCATTTTCAAGGCTCCGCAATGGCGATCCGAGCTTCTCTTCTGGAGACCGTATTGCCGTTTCCGAAAAAAGTTGCTTTTCTGCATGATCACTGGATTGGCACAAGAAATATACGAGCCGGTGGCACAGCTTTTTGTGTGGAAGAGCCACTGCTGTTTTATCGCAGGCATGCGCACAATGTGAGTCGCCCCCTCTCGCGAGCGCGGCAGCTTCAAGTTCGCCTTCAATTGTTGTGGGCTCATCTTGTTTCCGGAACACGTTAGCGGTCGCTAGGACTAACGCTTCTCATGTACGATCTTGTTCGGCCAACGACTCGCAAGCGTATCATAACAATGAAATGCGGCGGGTACCGTCACTGGTAAACTCACAACACTGCGCGAAAAACGCTGAACACAGAGGAACGTAATGCAGAGAAAAGAATACGCTCAAATTATCGAAAGCAGATTAAGGGAAAAGTCTGAAGAGTTGAGCCACGATTTTCACCTTAACACCGTTCAGAGCTGCTATTTGGACAATCTTTTGCCCGATGATCTGGTTCTAGAGATTTATAAGGCGTTCCCTGACAAAAGTACGATGACTCTCAAGAAGAGCTTGCGCGAAAATAAATATGTCGCGGCGCAAATGGATCACTATGCTCCAGTTTTGGAAGAGATCGTCTACGCCTTTCAGGATCCTGGTGTTCTGGACGCCGTTGCCGAGATCACCGGCATTCAGGAGATGGTTCCAGACGATCGCCTCTACGCAGGCGGGATAAGTCTCATGGCTCAGAATAATTTCCTCAACCCTCACTTGGACAACTCCCACGACAAGGACCGGGAGCGGTATCGGGTATTAAACTTGCTCTTCTATGTCACGCCGGATTGGAGCCACGAGAAGGGCGGAAATCTTGAACTTTGGGATAACGGTCCCAAGGAGCCTCAGCGAGAGATTACCAGCCTCTTCAATCGCCTTGCAATCATGGCGACACACCAAAAATCCTGGCATTCCGTCAGCGAAGTTAAGGTGGATCAGTCGCGCTGCTGTGTATCTAATTACTACTTCTCAGCCAAGCCGCTGGAAGATCATAACTACTTCCATGTGACTTCGTTTCGCGGGCGCCCAGAGCAGCCAGTACGCGATCTCGTTTTGCAGGGAGATATTGCCCTTCGACAAGGCATTCGGAAAGTATTCAAAAAAGGCGTTGCCGAAAACAAGCACGTATACAAGAAATAGAACGAACTTCTGATCTGCCACATCTCCGGAAGCAGCTGGAGAGAGCCTATTCTATATCCGCATACCCTACCCTACGTGCCTCGTGAAGCGAAAGTTATCGCTTTATGGGGATAGGTTCTTGAGTTAGGTCGGTCACGCAGCTAAAGCTGCGACCGTGGGTAGCCAGCCGAGGAGCCTTTCGACTCACTAAGATACAATTTAATTGTTGTGAAGGATGGGATTTAGTGATTGCAAATGCTCGTGATCTACTTCGACGAAAGCTTCCCCCGAAGGCATACCAATACGTCAATTTCTGCTGGTGGATTGGCCGCCATTACTTGCCTCGCAGAGCAGCCTCCTTTTTCCTTAAAAAAAATCCAAAAGTTCTTGGTGTAGCAGGAACTCACGCGTTGGAGCTTGCAGATACACTTCGTCGTATCAATCTGGTCGCGCTCACTACAATGTGTCACACGATGCTTCGCAATGGCAGTGACAAGGGTTGGGGGCTTCACAACTATACGACCGTTTATTCTGCACTCTTCGACAATCTGCGGGACCGTCCCGTCCGTTTCTTTGAACTTGGGCTTGGCAGCAATAACCCTGATATGCCTTTTTACATGGGTGTAAACGGGATCCCCGGGGCGTCTCTCCGTGGATGGCGGGAGCTCTTTCCTCATGCGCTTATCTATGGTGCAGACATAGATCGAGGCATTCTGTTCGAAGAGCATCGCATCCAGACTTTCTTCTGCGATCAGCTCGATGCGGTTGCCATTCGTGATCTCTGGTCGCAACCTGCCTTGGCAGGTCAGATGGACATCATCATCGATGACGGTCACCACACCTTCAAAGCCAATACTGTGTTTCTGGATGGATCGTTAAGCCGCCTTCACCCAGGCGGAATCTATGTGGTTGAGGATATCCACAAGGAGGCGCTCGAGGAGTGGAAATCTCTTTTGGAGATGACCTATCCGAAACAGTATCCCGATTACGACTTCGCACTTGTGGAGCTGCCGCATCCTTTGAATAAGGACGATAACAATTTACTCGTTGGCCGCCGCCACTTGTAATGTCTTCATAACTTGCGTAACCAGGCGCGCAGATCTTTCAAGGTAAAACGCAGCTTGGAGAGGAGAAGGTAAAACTCGCCATAATTGGCCTTGACGCTCCGATATATCTCGCGATGGCCCGTTTCGCGCATGGAGATGCCGTTGCCTGCATGATCCGCAATGATGGTGGAGAGTTCCCGGATTGTGCAGCCACTTTTTAGGAGCCTTTGATTGTGATCAAAATCAGCACCTGTGGCATAGCTCGTGTCATAGCCCAGATGGGCGGTGCGACGATAGAAAGTGCCTTGGTGATGCCAAGTGTTATCCAGCTTCGATAAGAAACTTGTTTGCGACATGATCTCGATACGGCTGTCGAGCAGAACGCGGCCGTAGACAACGTCTACCTTGTCCTTGGCGCACTGGCGGAGTTGCTGCCAGGGGACGCATAACAATCGGTCACCGGCGTTCAAATGCAGGACGTATGTTCCTAAAGAAGCGCTCAAGCCCTTGTTCATGGCATCGTAGATCCCGGTGTCAGGCTCACTGTGCCAGAAGTCGATGTGATCCCCGAACTCACGCAGGACTTCGACTGTGCCATCCTCCGAGAAGCCATCCACAATCACAATCTCCAACTCGTCACATAAGAAAGGAACGATGCTCGAAAGGATCTCACGGACCTCGTCGCGATCGCGAAAGAAGACGAGGATGATGGATAGCAAAGGCTGTTTTTCTGTCTCTTTGGGGAGCAGACGAGACCCACCAACAAGGCGCTGCGGAATATTCTCTGTCATACAGACGTGATCTTTCCAGAAGTAAGCTTGCCTAAGATCCGATTCGTGACATCGAGCAAGGGTTTAACAAAGTTTCCAGGAAGGTGTTCATCCACGCAGTACGCCTTCCATACCATCCAGCACCACAGCGCCTGTGCCCGGCTGCCGCTGTATTTGCTGACCAGTTCGTACAGTTCGCGTCGGCGAGCGGGAGGGTCCAACTGGGTAAGGCTGCCTCCATGCACTCGATACAAGGCAAAGTAACGAGGAACGTAAAGCACACTGAGATCTGCTTTATAAAACTCATTCCACAATTGCCAATCGAATCCGTAATGGAGATTTTCGTCCAAACGATGGGAATTGCGCCGCCAAAAAGTAGCAGGCTGCAGGAACATGTCGTATCGTCCCATCCACTCCTTGGTCATGCGATTTGGATGCGGTGGAACAATCGGCTGAAGCATGCAACCGTTCTCAGCCATGTAGTAACCATCGCCTGTAATCACATCGACATGCGGATGCTGTTCGAAGATCTTCATAACTGAGGCAATAACCTCGTTATCGAAGAATAGATCATCCGAGTTGAGCCAACAGACAACGTCGCCCCGGGCTATGTCAAGACCACGGTTGATGGCCTGCGCCGGTCCCGTATCCTTCCTCTGGAGAAAACTGGAAGGATACCCGGCGACGACTTGGGCCGTGTTATCGGTGGACATACCATCCAAAACAATGTGTTCAACTTCTTTGTGGGTCTGCCCATGGACGGAGAGAAGGCAGTCCGTAATGTAGTGACCCTGATTCCTGCTTGGGGTGATGATGGTGATTAACATAGACGCTCGAAGCCTAGTTCTGTAATCGTGACGGCGCCAGGAGCTATATCTCGCTGCTTAGCAGCGAGGCGCCTGTTCTTGCGTGGATGCTAAGCAGCTCGGTGCAGAGTGGAGCTTATAACGAGGCCGCCAGATGGTGTATTGTTATCTGAAAAGTCATGGGACTATATCAAGACGGAACACCACTTTGCCTGATCCTCACAGCAACGGTGCAGGTAGAGAATAACATGTCGTTTGTGGTAAGAAGAGACACTGGCACGCGGCTCGAGGATTACAAAACTGCGTTCAGGCGTTGGATTAACACACCAGCCGTTCCCTGCATCGTTTTTGTAGAAAACTCCGGATTCGACCTCACCGAGTTCAGGAAGATTGCAAGCGAGACCCCAGACAAGCAGGTGGAGTTTCTTTCTTTCAAGTCTCCGCCGTTCGATGGATCGTTGGGCAAAGGCTATGGAGAGATGCTTTGCCTGGAGCATTGTCTCAATCACTCGGAGATTCTAAGAAAGTCGACGCACTTTCTCAAAGTTTCGGGACGATATTATCTTGCGAATATCGCTGCTGTTTTTCAGCACCTCAAGCTTTATGGGGACATTGATGTGATGTGCAACCTGGAGAAGAATCTAACGTGGGCAGACAGCCGGACCTTTGGTGCGACGCCTAAATTCTTAAGGATGTATTTCTCTCCGATGAGAGAAGAAATCAACGATACCAAAGGTTCATCCTTTGAGCACGTGCTTGCCAGAGCTAGCCATAAACTGATGGCCGATCGAGGACAATGGTCGCCCCTGCCCGAGGCGCTACAGATTCATGGCGTTTCAGGAAGCATCGGCGACGTATTTACGCCCAGCGCTTACCGAAGACTGAAGGATAGGATCAGGCACAACCTGTATCTGCGGTCGCTAAGACAAACTCAAGGTGGATAGAAACAGCGATCCCTCCTTGGTGGAAGCTTTCTTACGCCATCGGCTGATCTGACGGGCTCGCGGCCTTTCTCCTAAGCGCTGAGCGTAGCAGAGGACTTACTTGCCATGCCCAGGGCAGGGCAGCACAAAGAACGAGGAACTCGGCACCCATTCTGACTGAGACCACACGTGACGGGGAAAGAAAGACGGCTAATAAAACCAGCGCACCTCCAGGGATGGCACGATGCCAACCTGGAGTTTTGCCTGCTACCAGGAAGAGAAGCAAGGCATCCACGGTGACGCGAAGTGTCCATGCCCAGGCAGCACCAATAAGGCCAAAGAAGTGCAGTCCAGCCCAAAGCACGCCGAGAAAGGGGATGAGCTCGATCGCGTGGAATTTTGCAGTGAGGTCGGGACGGTCCATGGCCTGCAGCTGCTCAAATGGAATGATCGCCAATCCATTGATCCAGATGCCCAGCAGAAGAATGACTCCAATCGGAGCAGCATGCTGTGCGAAACTCTCTCCAACCCAGAAGCGCATGAAGACAGGCAGGGCTGCGGCTGCCACCACGAAGAGTGGCGTCATAACAGCGCTTAAAGCCACGACGGCTTCCGTGGCCATGCGTTCGCTCTCCTGCGAGTTGCTGCGGGCAAGTTTAGGGAAGAGGCTGGTTGCAAAAGCTCCTGGAAGGATTGAGAAGCGGCTTATCAGATTAAAAGGAACCGTATAAAAAGCGACAGCTTCCGCGCTGATAATAGTACCGATCAACATGCGGTCCAAAGAGGCGAGTATGGGGTTGATCAGATTAGAGATCATAACCCAGCCGCCGTAGATAAATAGAAGTCGAAGACGTGAACGACTGAACCTCCCCCCGACCCCAAGAGGCAAGAGACGATGTAGAACAGCGAAGGAGGGAATGGTCCCAAGCGTCCGTGTAATGAGCACAGCACAAATCAACACGGTCAGGTTTGGGCCATACCAATAAGCCACAAGCAATGGCGCCAGCTGTGTCGCAATCGCATTGAGGCTATAAATCGTATTGTAGGCAGCGAAACCGTCGCGGGCTTGTAAGGCGCCCCCTAGAACTCCGGTGACGATGGAGATGGGGACGGAAGCGGCAAGCCAGGGAAGACTGGCGATAACCTCACCCCGCATCGACTCGGGCATTTTAAAGGCGGAGAGGAAAAATGGTTTCGCAGCGAAGTATAGAACTATACCGCCCACCAGGCCGAATAAAAGGTTCACGGCCAACGCCGTCCAGAAGACGCTTTCTCTTTCCTTCTCCTGTCCTGGATTACTGAGTCGCGCGATGTGAAAGAGCGCAGCACGTGTAATGCCCGGGTCAAACATGCCAAAGTAGCCCAAAAATAACCAAACAATGGCCAGTATGCCATAACGTGCGTCCCCGATGAGGCGGAGATAAATGGGGACGGCGACCACCCCTACCAATATCGGGATAATCGAACCCCCCAGATTGTATAGAGTATGCCGACGTACACCCATTAAGCAGCCACCCCGTGTGGACACGCAAAATCGGGGGCAAGAGCAACCTGAAAAAATCGAGGGAAGGAACTTTCAAAAAACCGATACAGGCAGATTGTGATGGAATGAGCGATCTTCAGAAACCTTTATGATCTACCCGTGCCGACACTTTCTTCGGCAACGGTCGAGAGTCCTTCAAATTATATATGACGCTATTATTCCCTTAATAAGGTCCGCGCAGCCTTACAGTCAGGACAGTAACATCGAGCGCAAAGAGACCTTCGGAATGGTCGATAAAAATTCCTCCATCATCGACACCTGACAACCTCTCGCCTTCGATCATGGGAGTAAGTTTATCCCGATCAACGCAGCCTCGGGTATCCTGCCCGAGGCCCTAGGCAGTATCGTCATATAGATTACATGCAAGTGATTGATAAATAGAGAAATTGTCATCTGAGCGTAGCCTCGCGCAGCTTTATCGCGTGAGGCGGAGTCGAAGGACCTGCAGTTAGCTCGTGATGCCAATATTTTCTCCGCTGTTTCCGCCCATTCGATCCGTCTCGCCTCGTTTCTATATGTCGATACCTAGGCTCTCACCGTGTTAGAGCTTGGCCATGTTCTTTAGGCGCTCAATAATGATCGATACCCTGAGTTGGCTGATCGCGTCGCCCGGGACATCTCTTGGCAATGCGTCTAGAAGCTGCTCGTTCCATAAAAGCTTCTGGTTGCTTCCCCCAGATATTTACGGAGATCAGCCGGGGCTCCGGCAAGCTCTTCGAGCAATTGCTCTCTCCCTTCGACAACCGCGATGAAGTCTTCCAGGTCGTGGCTCATACCGTAGTCGTTCTCGCCACGATCGTACAATGCTTCCATTTTCGTCCCAAGAAACAAAACGAAGGGAGTCATGAGCATTCTCTTTCAACATGCAATGCTTGGAACGTACGCAAAGTCAGTGACAGCAGACAAGCGAATTGCCCAAGGCACCATTGACGCACTGTTTATCGGAAAGGGGGATGTAGCGTCCGAAAGTTCGATAGCCGTGTAGAGAAGCTATTGGACCTTTGTGGACCTTCACTTGGACCCACTTCAAGATTTTATTGCTGTAACTGATTGAAAATAATGGTCGGGACGACAAGATTCGAACTTGCGACCTCACCCACCCCAAGGGTGCGCTCTACCAGGCTGAGCCACGTCCCGACTGTCTTACATCCGTCGACCCGGGCGGGGGACGGAGGGGTTATGCTGCATCTCCAAGTGTACACGAGGGCCGCCCCATCCGGCAGACCCGCGTCACAATCCTTGCCGCCACTCTAGGTCGTGGGAGCCACGAATTCCTTCGGCAATGCACCGCCCTCGCCGAAGAAGAACTCGTTCATCTGCTCGACCAGGAAGTCCTGCGCCTCGCGCGTCCAAGGCTGCAGACGGTACTCATTCAGCAGCATCTTCTGCCGCTCGACCCACTCGCCCCAGCTCTTCTTGGAGACGTTCTTGAAGATCTTCTGTCCAAAGTCCGAGTCAAACGGGGGCTCGTCCAGCCCTTCCATCTCAGCCTTGAGTCGCGTATCGAAAACCATGTGCGCCATTGCAGTATTTCTCCTGTTCCGATTGTAGCCGTTCCAAAAACTGCCCTGGAGCCGTAGCTTCTGAATCTACGTACCTAAAGCCCAGCGCCCTCATCCAGCCCCAGCATCAGGTTCAGGTTCTGTACTGCAGCACCGGACGCTCCTTTGCCGAGATTATCCAGAACAGCGATCATCCGCGCCTGCTGCCGGTCTTTATTGCCAAACACGAACAACCGCATCCGGTTCGTCCCGTTCAGACTCTCCGGATCGAGCGCCCCGACGTACCCTCCCGCATTCGTTCGCGCGATCTGCAGTTCAGCCGTCTCGTCTTCATCCGCAACCTCGACAAACTTCGATCCGGCATACGTGTCAGCGAGCGCAGTCCGCAGATCCGCCGGCGTCGCATCCGTCCCCAGCGCCCACAACTGCAGCGGCACCTCGATGATCATTCCCTGCGCATACCGCCCCACAGACGGCGAAAAGACCGGCGCATGATTCAACTCCGAGTAGGTCTGAATCTCCGGCAGATGCTTGTGCGCGAGCGACAGACCGTACTCACGAAACACGTCGCCCGTTCCATGCGAGGGCGTGAGTTCGAATTCTGCAATCAGCCCCTTGCCTCCGCCGCTGTAGCCAGATACCGCGTGGATCGACACCGGAAACTTTGCCGGCAGCAGCTTCGCCTTCAGGATCGGCCGCAGCAGCGCAATCGCACCCGTCGCAAAGCATCCGGGATTCGAGACCCGTTTCGCTCCAGCGATCGCCTCGCGCTGTCCATCACCCATCTCTGCAAACCCGTAGACCCAGTCCTTTGCCACACGATGCGCTGTGGAAGCATCAATCACCCGCACTGAATCCTGCGTAATCAGCGATACCGCCTCCTTCGCCGCCTCATCGGGCAGGCAAAGAATCACGGCATCGGCACCATTCAGCGCATCTGCCCGCGCAGACGGATCCTTCCGCAACTCCGGAGCGATCGACACCAGCTCAAACTCTTCGCGCCCCCGCAGACGGTCGCGAATCTGGAGTCCAGTCGTTCCGGCCTCCCCGTCGATGAACACCTTCCAAGCCATGTGAGTTAATTTTCCTCTTATTTAAATTCGCACGACACCGAGCCACAAAAGCCCAGGAAGAGATCGTCTCCTACTATTATCTATCTACATTTCGAGTCCGCCGACCCAGGCACCAGAAGGCGGTGCTTCCCACTACTCCGTCACTGCGGAGATGGCATCCGAGGCGTTCGCTCCGTTTGGATCCAGCGTGAAGTCGTAGACCACCGTTGAGAAGGTGTTCTGGTTCTTTAAAATCGGTGTCACGGCGTACTCTCCCGGCTCCAGGGCCATCTTCGGGGTTAGCTTGAACCACCCGCCGGGAAGCGTCTCTACCGTCGTCTCCACAACCCCGTCTGAGCGGCGCGCGTTACCAGTCAATTGCGTGAACTGGACCTTCGCAAACACCCGCCGGTCTTTCATCACGGTCGCCCGTACCACTGCCCAGACCATTGTGTCGCTCGCTGCGCTATCTCCGCCCGGGTCGGGATCCTCGTTCTTGTGGAGAGATAGATCGACGGCTGAGCTGCATGCAGTACGGTCCTCGCACGGAGCCCCGCAAGCTCCACCGTTAACTTTGGTTTATAGAAGAAGGAACCCGCCAGAGATTCCGCGACGTTTGCCCCTTTGTGATTGTTCACTTCAACCGTCGAGTGATGAATCGGAACCAGTTCCGACTTGCCTTGAAACGTATCCAGTGCCCACGGAACTCCGCCGTTCGAAATAGTCAAACCGGGCGCTACAGTCAGCGACTGGGCATGGAGGAAGCTTCCGCTCAATCCGAGAATGGCAGCAACACGAAGACAGTGAAATTTCATCAGTACCCCAAAAATTGGATCAAGTACTCGAAGTGTACCAGTCGAATCAGTGGTTTACTTCCGCTTCCCCTTGTTCTTCTTGTCCCGCAGCCGACCCTTCGCCTTGGTCTTTCCACCCTTGGCCTTTCGCGCCTTGCCCGACCGGTCCGGCGACGAGTGCACCGGCCGGCCATCCTCACCCGTAGCAAACTTCTTCGTCTTCGGAGAGCGCAGCGACCCCATCCCTCGTGCGACCTCCTGCACCTCTCCCTCGCTGGGCAGCAAAGCAAACTGCAGACGCCGCTGCTGCCGGTCGATCCGGTCCAGAAGCACATGAACGTGCTGGCCCATCTTGAAGACGCGCCCATTCATTCCCCCGACGATCGTCCGATCCGTATCGCGGAAGTAGTAGCGGTCATTCTGCAGCGAACTTAGCGGCACCAGCCCCTCGATAAACAGGTCGTCCAGCTCCACAAAGAATCCGTACTTGGTACACGACAGCACAATCGCGTTGAAGTCCTCGCCCACGCGGTCCTGCATGAACTTAATCTTCTTCCACTCCATCAGCTCGCGTTCGGCATCGTCCGCGCGACGCTCTGCCTGGCTGCTCTCGGTTGCGATCGCCGCTAGCTCCGGCTCAGGAATCGGCCCCTCTCGCTCGACTCTTTCGCTAGCGCCGCGCCGCTCGTCGCGCTTGCCTGCGGCCTCATCGACCGCCCTCTGCCAGGGCTGCGGATCGTCGCTCAGAATCGCACCGCCCCGCGGATCGTTCCCCGCACGCAGCAGGTCCCGCAGCAGCCGGTGCACCATCAGATCCGGGTAGCGACGAATCGGCGAGGTAAAGTGCGTATAGCTGGGCGAAGCCAGTGCAAAGTGCCCGACGTTCTTCTCGCTGTACCGCGCCTGCTTCAGCGACCGCAGCATCAGGAACGCCAGGATCCGCTCCTCCGGCGTCCCCGCGATCTTCGCGGTCAGCTTCTGATACATCTGCGGAGTCACAGGAATCGCATTCGGCACCTCATGCTGCTTCACCTGTCCGCCGCGGCCGCCACCTGTTCCGCCCCCCGTACCGCCTCGTCGCACATCGCGGCGATCACTCTTCATCGTCATCCGCTTGACTGGAAGATTTCCGATTCCCAGCGAGTACCCAAACCCTGCCGCCGTCTCTTCAAAATCCACGATGCGCTTCGGGTCCGGCGTCTCGTGGATGCGGTAGATGCTGGCCACACCCTGCTGCTCGATCCACGTCGCAACGCACTCGTTGGCGCTCAGCATGAACTCCTCGATCAGTCGATGCGACCATCCCCGTTCGCTGCGGATGATGCTCTCCATATTGCCCTGCGGATCGAAGCGGATCACCGGCTCCGGAAGATCGAAGTCGATCGACCCTCGCCGACGCCGCTTCGCGTTCAACTTCAGTGCCAGCTCCAACATCCGCTCGAACTCCGGCACCAGGTCCGCAAACTCCGCCCGCGTCTCGGCGTTGCCGTCGATCACGCCCTGCACCTGCGTGTAGGTCATCCGCTTGGCGCTGCGAATGATGCCCTCGCATACCTCGTATCCCAGCACATCGCCGCGCGCGTCAATCTCCATCACGCAGCTCAGCACCAGTCGGTCCTCATCCGGACGCAGCGAACACATCCCCGACGACAACTGCGGTGGCAGCATCGGAATCGCACGATCCGGAAAATAAACGCTGGTGCCCCGCAGCCTCGCTTCCAGATCGAGCGCGGTGCCCGGCCTGACGTATGCACTTACGTCCGCGATATGGACCTGAAGCTCCCGGTTCCCGTTGACCAGCTCCCGCACCATGACGGCATCGTCAAAGTCCCGCGCCGTCTCGCCATCGATGGTCACAATTGGCAACCCGCGAAAATCCCGACGCTCCCCAGAACCGGGTGCCCCATGTCCGGACTCTCGGGCATGGGCTTCCGCCTCCCCCGAAAGCTCCGCCGCCGAAGGAATATACGTCTCCTCCGCACTGGCCGCCGCCTCCGCCAGCACATCCGTCGGAAACACGTGCGGCAGATGATGCTTGCGAATAATAATCTCCACATCCACGCCAAACCCATCCGGGTCCCCCAGTACCTCGATCACGCGCCCCTTCGCCGGTCGTCCCACACCGGGAAAGTCCGTGATCTCCACATCCACCGCCATCCCTTCCAGCGGATGCGGCAGCGTCCAATCCACCTCGGCGACCCTGGCCTCTTCTCCGATCACGCGGTGCGCTCCACCCTGCACCGTCGCCGGAACCTCCATGCCATCCGCGATCAGGATTGGCTGCGACATCCGCTCATCCAGCGGAGTGACGGAATTGCCATTGATGATGGGTTCGCGCTCCCAGGCACTCCCACCCCCGCGACGCCCGCGCGCATAGTGAAAGATTCCGACCACGGTAGGATTGCGCCGCGTCAAAACCCGCGCTACTCGTCCACTCCGCCGGCCATCCCTACCCGGAGGAGCTTCGTCTACCAGAACTTCGTCCCCCTGCATGGCTCCGTTCAATTCATTCGGAGGAATAAACAGGTCGTCGCTCCGGTCCACACTGCCATTGGGCCGCACAAATCCATAGCCGTCCCGATGCAGATCCAGCCGGCCTGCCAGCAACCGGTCTCGCGTCGCGCGAAACTCCCGCGCCCCGGAAGGAATCTCCGCCCCACGCCCATCCAGATGTTTTTTTGCCGGACGAGCCGTCTTTTCCGGCGAAGCAGCAGGCAGACTCCACTGCTCTTCCGCCGTCCTCACCAGCTCCCCACGAGCCGTGATTCGGGCAAGCTGCTCCAGCAACAGCCGCCGCTCCCTGCCGCCACCCAGCCCCAGCTCCCGAACCAGCTGCTTATATCCGGCTCGATGCCCTGCCGAACGTTCAATCAATCTCAAAATCTCACGATCAGTCTGCGGATACGGTGTCTGCGCCATGTCCCCTAAAGCATACCGCGCCCCGCGCGATGATTCCTGCCTCCGCAGCTAGTCTCCCGTCTCAGAAGGTCCGTTCATCAGCACCGTCAGGGGAACGGCTCCGACAAATGGCGTCGAGTTGATCAGGAAGCGGCTGCCATCGGGGGAGACGGCATATTGAAACAGGACGATACGCGGTGCGATGATTCTCCTCTGGAAGAGAACGTGGGGAACGCCTGCCGCCAGCTCGTCCTGTGAGGTTTCGATCGCTACCGCCATAAGCTTTTTGTCCATGGCGATATAGAAAAGTTCTTTTCCATCCGCACGCCAGCGCCTGTGCGCCGCCATGATTGGATATCTGGATTCGCCGCCTGGGCCGGGGAAACGACTTACATACACTTCAGAACCCGCTCCAGAGCCCGAGGATCCACGGTTTCAATCCACGTTCCCGCGAGGGGAGTGACTTCGCCTTGCTGGGGGAGCGTGCGCGTGGGGCCGGGCTGTGCGCGTGGCCGAATGGGTTCGGAAGGCATCGATGGGTCGACGAAATATTCGGTTTCCATCGGCGAAGAGATTCCTCTTCGCCGATGGAGTAGTTTACGCGTTAGAACTGCGCTTTGAGGGCAAACTGATACAACCGTGGCGTGTAGTTCGGATCGGTTTGCGAGACCTGTCCAAAGGTTGCGCTGCCGAACTGCGAGGTGGAGGTTCCATTTCCAATGAAGAAGTTGGGTGTGTTTGCGATGTTGTAGCTTTCTGCCCGGAACTGTAAGTTGAAGCGTTCCGTGACTGGAAAGCTCTTGAAGATCGAAAGGTCGACGTGGCGGAAGTTGGGTCCGAAGAGTGAGTTTCGCTGCGTGTTCCCGATGGTTCCGAGCGGTTGAGGAGCGAAGGCGGCAGCGTTGAAAAACTGTGCATTCGTCTTCGGACCGCGTGCGTTGCCGATCTGATTGGGACGATCATTTCCACCACTGTTCTGTGGTGTTGCACGATTGCTATACCCGTGTCGCTGTCCGTCGCTTTCGATTGGGTTATCGGCACCGCTACCAGTGCTTGTAATGGTGAATGGCTTTCCGCTCTGCCATATCGTGATCGTATTTGCCTGCCATCCGGACAACGCCAACTTCTTTACACCTGTGAAGTTCTTTCCGTACTGGAGTTCATAGTTGAGTGACAGCGCGAAGCGATTCTGAATATCGTTCTCCGCGACACCATATTCGATCTGTCGAATGCGGGTGGGATCGGCATTACTCCAGCCCTGGTTGGAGCCTTGCTGCGAGAAGCCCGTTATATCGCTCAATGCTTTGGACCATGTGTAATTTGCGTCGAAGGCGAGTCCATGCGTAAAGCGGCGTTGAAAAGAGGTTTGCAAAGCGTTGTAGTTCGAGACTCCTTCACTGTCGATGTAGCTGACTCCGGATAGATTGGGAAGCAAGCCGTTGAGCGGCCGAGCTCCGTTGACAGGATTCGCTGCGCTCCCCACTGGGGCGAGCGGGTTGAATGGCTTGGGCTGATTGATGTTATTGATCGATTGCGGCAGATGTTGACCAATATTTCCGACGTAGCCCACGGTGAGTACGTTATTCCCCAACTGCTGCTGAACTTGAAGGTTGAATTGCTGGATGAGAGCGGAACGAAACTTAGGAGCCTCCGCAACGAACGACAATCCTGCGATACCTGCAAGATTTGAAACATCCGGCGCGACCGGGACAGGGAGACCCTGACTCAAAGCAGTAGGTGCGCCGGGAATCGTTCCGCAGCTTGGATTCTGGCCGGTTAGTTGACCCTTTGAGGCCTCGATCTGAACCGCGAGAGCAGATTGGCACGCCGGGCTGAAGTTTGAAGTGAAGGGTGCGTTCTTCAGGTCGGCGTTGGAGGTGTAGTTGCCGGGGAAGAAGCTAAGCCCATAGCCACCACGTACAACAATGGCGGGTGTAACGGACATGGAGAAGCCTACGCGTGGGGCTACGTTCGAGTAGTCGGTCGGAATGTTCACCTTCGAGTCGACACCGTTTTGTCCAGCGATCTTCAGTGCCGAGTTGATTGTTTGCGATGTCGCTGAAAGCGCTTGAGGGAAATCGAAGTTTGAGATCCGGTTATGAGCTTCGGTAAACGGAGTGAATACGTCGTATCGAACTCCATAGATAAAAGTGAGCTTACGGCCAATCTTCCAACTGTCCTGAGCGAAGCCACTCGGCTCATAACTGCGATAGTCGGGTGGGGAAAGGTTGAAGTTGCGGGATGTACTTGCGAATGCACCAACTAACGTAGAAGCAAGCTGGTTGTTCTGTTGCGTCAACTGATCGGCATTGCTATCGGTGGGCAGATTGAACTGGTAGGAGCCGGCTGCGGACGCGCTCTGTACATTACGAGCCTGCCTGCGAAGGAAGCTCGCGCCCACTTTGATGTTGTGATTGCCCTTGGTCCAACTTACGGTTCCAAGGTATTGAAAGGTGTTGTCGATATCTTGAAGTGGAACGTACGCGCCATCGCCGATATCTGAGAAGGGACCCACTGAGACCGGGGTGAGAGAGTCCGCGAAAGTAGTAAACGTATGACTTCCAGGAAAACCGACCTGAGTATTCGCTCCCTTGCCGTAATTGAGTGGGAGAGAGAGATTGTTGATCCTTGTAAACGCGGCCCTAAGGTCGAGAAGAAGGTTGGCGGTAAAAATATGGGTGTATCCCAGGGCATATTGCTGAGCAATATCGGTCGCAGGACCATCGAAGTCGTATCTTCCGCCGCTGATTTGCAAGCCGCCCTGCGTTCCAAGGCCCGGAGGAGTAAACGTGTTGACGGTGTTATAAGCGAAGCGAGCAAAGAGCTGGTTGTTGCTATTGAGCTTATGGTCGAGCCGAGCGTCATACGTGTTACTGGTCTGTGTCTTGTTCGGACTCGTAATGTAATTGTTAGTCAACTGACCGGCAGTGCCAGCGTTCGGTGCCGGAAAAAGCTTAAGGTAGTTCAACGCAAGCTGATTGATTGGCAGCCCGGCGGTACCGTTAGCCGTGGACTGTAGCGATTGCGGAGAGCTGCCACCAATGCTATTGATCGCGTTGTACTCCGAGAGGGTCGGTACAGTCTTGGTATAGGTGACGCCCGTCACCTGCCGCAACCCTTCATAGTCGAAGTAGAAAAATGTCTTGTCGCGGAATATCGGTCCACCGATGCTGCCGCCGAATTGATTCTGGCGAAGTTCAGGCTTCCTTCCAGCCGTCTGTAAGACGCTGCGTCCATCGAATATATCGTTCCGGAAGAACTCATAGAGGCTTCCATGAAACTGATTGGATCCAGATCGCGTGACGATATTAATTACACCTCCCGCAGTACGGCCAGCTTCCGGCGCGTAGCTGTTGGTCTGCACTGTGATCTCCTGGATGCCCTCAACGTTCGGCTTGACTCCGATCGATCCAATGATGCGCTCATTGTTATCGATTCCATCGACGACCCAGTTATTGAGCGTGTCGTCCTGCCCGTTGACGGAAATTCCAGCGGCGTTGGTGCGCCGATCGTCAGGACGTCCCCCACTGGTTAGACCATTCCCCGGACCTTCATTGGCCCCTGGAACTATTTGGACCAGCTGTACAAAATTTCGTCCGTTGAGGGGAAGGTCTTGAACGGCCTTTGCAGTTACCGTGGAACTGACGGTCGCATTGTCTGCCTGTAGCAGAGGAGTTTGGGCTTCAACGGTTACGGTTTCGCTTGAGGCGCCAAGTTCAAGGTGGGCGTCGGCGCGGGCGCGGTCCCCGGCCTCGACCGATAAATTTTCAGTGGTTGAAGCTTTGAAGCCTGGAGCTTCGATGCGGATGCTGTAGTGCCCAGACTGAAGGAGATTGAAGGAAAAATCTCCGCTTCCATTCGTCTTACTCGTTCGAGTGTCGTTTGTTCCAAGATTCCGGATGGTCACAGTCGCGTTCGTTATCTTTGCTCCGGTAATGTCGGTTACATTGCCCAGAATATCGGAGGTCGTGAGCTGCCCAAACGCGAAAGATGGAAGGAGAAGAAGGATAAGCGGAAGGACTAAGAGCCCAACGATTGAGAGGGCAGATTTTTCCACTATTCGGCTAAGGTGGCGATGGCTTGTCTTCGCTGCTGCTTTATTTTCTATGGTCCGGTTCATTCAATGGCCTCTCTTTGGAAACGACACGCTTGTAAGCACTTGCCTCGTCTAACCGAGGCAGCGCAACAACATGGACTTTCGTTTCGCACGAGACCTTAAGTGGCCGCTTGAGTGCCGCACAAGGGATTTACAGTAAACCAAGCCGATCAAAATCTAAGTGCTTGACAGCTATAGATTTATGGCCTGTAATGACCCGCGTATCATACGGTGTTCGCGAGCAGGAGCCAGGGTCGGAATGCGAACCGGCGGAGAACCAGTTATGGAAATGCAGCGACCGGTGAATCAAATCGGCAGGGACGATATTCCAGTTAGGCGAGTTGAGTCGAATCGCACCGATATCGAAGCGCAGCTCGAAAAAATGATCGCCAGCAGGCACTTCCGAAACAGCAAGCGCTACCCCTCTCTCTTGCGGTTCATCGTGGATCAGACGCTGGAGGGCAAGTCCGATCTGCTGAAAGAACGAAATCTCGGCACCTATGTTTTTGGAAAACCCAGCGACTACGACACAAACGCCGATCCGATCGTGCGAGTAACAGCAGGCGAAATTCGTAAGCGCATCGCGCAGTATTACCAGGATCCGGGACATGAGGATGAATGGAGGATCGAACTCCCACTCGGATCCTACGTGCCACATTTTTCCCGGCCCACGCATGATGCGCCAGCTATCAGGCTTTCGGAAGATCATGGACGAGCGAGCGAGGTGGAAAACGCGACCACCGCGACCGGAGCAGACAATTCCGCGAATATGGTCAGACCAACTCGCGCACGCGCACGGAGGAAGACTGTACTTCTTTGGGGGTTGGCGGCAACCGTTCTTCTTCTATCTGGCATCGCTGGCAACAGGTTTTTGGTGTATCGGTCCAACGAGGTTGGGCTACGATCTTTTTGGACGCCGATTCTCTCCTCGAATCAACATGTGCTGATCGTAATGGGCGTTCATTCCCTTCAAAATGGAGAAGCCGACATTACGACAGATGTTCCCTCAAGCTCAGGAGATCTTAGTAAACAAAACATGTTAGCGAGCATGACGGAATGGGATATGGTTCCGATCAGCGACATTATCAGCTACAGCAAAATAACTGATTTGTTGACGCGTCAATCGCATCCCTACCGTCTGAAGGGTTCGGCCGAAACCACTCTTGAAGAGCTCCGTGAAGGCCCTGTGATCCTGATAGGGGGTCTGGATAACGTTTGGACGATGCGTCTCACCTCCGGTCTTCGGTTCAACTTCTTCCGCAATGGCCAGATAAGCAGTACGATCCTCGATCGGCAAGACCCTTCCAAGACTTTCACTTTCAGTAATACGCAATTGGCCCATGCCGATTCGCGCGACTACGCGATCGTTGCCAGTTACTTTGCTCCGACGATAGGACAACGAGTGGTTGTGGCGGCAGGTATCGGTAAGAGTGGCACACAGGCAGCCGCTGAGTTTTTGACCAGCAATGATGATTTAAAGCCATGGCTTATCGGTGACGGCTCTAAACGTCCCAAGAACGTCGAGCTGGTTCTATCTACAGACATTCTCAATGGTGAACCTGCCCCTCCTTCTGTCGTCGCCTCAACGTATTGGTAGGTTCCAATACATAGCTGACCGTTGCAACCCATCCGTCGATCGAGCAGGAGCAAAAGGACAAAAATGGCCTTTCGCTATCGAAGGCCATTTTAACTGCGGATATTCAGGAGACTAGCCTGCGTGAGATTTGAAGTACTCCAGTGACATTTCCAGACCCTCGCGCAGTTGCACCACGGGTTCCCATCCGAGCAGCTTGCGGGCTTTGGTGATGTCAGGGCGTCGGCGCGAAGGATCGTCCTGCGGTAGTGGCCTGAAGACGATCTCACTCGCGGATCCAGTCACCTGGAGCACGACCTGGGCACACTCGAGCATGGTGAACTCAACGGGATTGCCGATATTGACCGGGGTGTGCTCCTCTGATCGCGAAAGGCGAACAATGCCGTTGAGCAAATCCGAGACATAACAAAAGCTGCGGGTCTGTGAGCCGTCTCCATAGATGGTGAGGGGTTCGCCCCGGAGCGCCTGCATCATGAAGTTAGAGATCACACGTCCGTCGTTGGCCTGGAGGCGCGGACCATAGGTATTGAAGATGCGGACCAGGTGGGTATCGACGCCATAGTAGCGTTGATATGCGGTTACAGCCGCCTCGGAGAACCTCTTTGCCTCGTCGTAGACCGACCGGGGTCCGATGGGATTGACTCTTCCCCAGTACGTTTCAACCTGAGGATGAACCTCCGGGTCTCCATAGCACTCGGAGGTGGAGGCATGCAGGTAGCCGGCCCCATACTTTTTTGCGATTTCCAATGAATTCAGCGTTCCAGCCGACCCAACCAGCAACGTCTCAATCCCAAGCCGCGTGTAGTCTACCGGACTCGCCGGTGAGGCAAAGTTGAAGACATAATCCACCGTGCCGACGTCGAAGAGTGTGCATATATCTTTCTCGACGAAGCTGAAGCGGCTCTCGTTGTCGAGGTGACGAAGATTGTCCAGGCTGCCGGTACAGAGATTGTCCACCCCGATCACAGTATTGCCTTCAGACAGAAGCAGATCGCATAAGTGGGAGCCCAGAAATCCGGCCGCGCCGGTCACCAAAATCGTTTTTTTTGTCACTTCAAATCCTCTGGGGTTAGGTGCTCTTCGATACTGCTGCAACGCCCGCTGGACGACCGACACTAATGTAGGTGAAACCCTGCTCCGCCATGGTGTCCGGATCGTACAGGTTTCGTCCGTCGATCATGATCGGGTACTGCAGTGCAGTATTCAACCGGGGCAGATCGAGATGCGCAAACTCCTGCCAATCCGTGAGGATCAGCAATGCATCGGCGTTCTCGGCTGCCGCGTAGGCGTCCTCCGCGTACTTGAGATTCGGACCGGCGGGCAGCTTCTCGGCGGCGCGCTTCATCGCTGCCGGATCAAACGCAGTGATCGAGCAGCCTTCCGCGATCAGCATCTCGATGAGATCGATGGCCGGTGAATCGCGGATGTCATCCGTTCCGCCTTTGAATGCGAGCCCCAGTACGGCCAGCTTTTTCCCCCGAAGAGTCCAAAGAGTAGAACGTACTTTGGAGACGAATCGCTTCTTCTGCCGCACGTTGATCTTCTCTACTTCGGTCAGGAGGCTGAAATCTATCCCCAGTTGCTCCGCCACTGAGCGGAACGCGGCGACATCCTTGGGAAAGCATGAACCACCATAGCCAACTCCGGGCCGCAGGAACCTGGGTCCGATCCGGCTATCGAGGCCCATACCGCGTGCGACCTGCTCGACGTTCGCATCCGCTGCTTCACACAGATTGGATACCGCGTTGATGAATGAAATTTTGAGCGCAAGGAACGCGTTGGACGCATGCTTGATGATTTCGGCCGATTTGGTCGAGGTGTTGAGCAGCGGCGGTGGGCTGGCAGTCGAGCAGCAGCCCGCGACGGCATCTGTTTTTTTGTAGTATTCACCGCTGGTGAGCGGTTCGTAGATTGCGCCCAGAATCGTACTGGCACGTTCGCTATCGGCGCCGACTACGATCCTGTCCGGGTGAAGAAAGTCGACCACCGCGGTGCCTTCACGAAGAAACTCCGGATTTGAAACGACATCGAACATGCCCCGCTCGACCCCATTCCGTTCCATCGTTCTTCGAATCCACTCGTTGGTATAGACAGGAACAGTGCTCTTCTCGACGATGACCTTGTACGAGGTGATCGAGCGCGCGATCTCGCTGGCAACGGCCTCGACGTAGGAGAGATCAGCATCGCCTGTGTCCGACTGGGGGGTGCCGACCGCGATGAAAAGCGCCTCCGACTCTCGCGTAGCCTCGGCGAGATCGGTCATAAAACGGACCTTTGTATTGCGGTAGCGGTTCAATAACTCCGGCAGATGTTCTTCATGGATGAGGGTGTCTCCACCCTGTAGCGCGGCAACTTTGCTCTCGTCGTTATCAACACAAATTACGTCGTGGCCCATCTCGGCAAAACATACCGCCGCGACAAGACCAACATATCCAGAACCAACTACAGCGATTTGCATATTTTGTCCTGATCTCCTTACGAAGGCTTGGTGTTTCAGACTGCGAAGTTGCGGATCATACGGTGGTGCAGAGTACAAGCCGAGGGCGTCCTGGCTCTCCCTGGGCAGTCCCGATATATAACCCTTGGAAGCCACACCTTCAGGTGTGCCAAAAGAAACAAAGGATAGAGGAGAACGCTTCTTTCGGCACGGCTGAAGCCGTGCCCTTCCAAATCCTTCCGAATTCAACCACGCCGGCGAAGCTGTGACCCCTGTGTAGATCGATACTCCCTAATGATAACGTTTCGCAACCGGTTTTGGAGTCATCGCGTTACCCGAGAGCAGGCGGGCGTCGACCGGGTGAGGCCCGCCTGCGTCGATGAGACAGGAAATCGAACTGCTTCGCTGGTTGGCTGGAGCAGGATCGTACTGTATCGTGCAGTTTTAATTTACGTCGATACCAAGATTGAGGGCGCTGGCTGGTGATATCCAGACAGCGCCCGTTTGTTGCGGTGATAGGGTGGCGGTTAGAAGGTCAGCTTGAGGCCGGCCTGCATGACACGAGGAGCGACGCCACCGATGGAAGTGATGCGTCCGTAGGTTCCACTGGTGGGGTTTGTGTCGGGCAGACCGAAGCTGGTGTGGTTGAAGACATTGAACGCCTCCCAGCGGAACTGCATGCGGTAGCGTTCGAGTGCGGTCCAGTTCTTCATAATGGCTGCATCGCTGTAGTTGATGCCGGGGCCACGGAGGAAGTTACGCGGGGTGTTGCCGAAGGTGCCGACAGCGTTGGCCTGGAAGGCAGAGGTGGTGAAGTAGCTGTTAAGCCACTGCTCCCTGCTGCCCTGGTGGGTCTGGACGATGGCACCGGGAACAAAATCCGCGCGGTCGTTGTTCTGAATCGCTCCTGAGTTGTTGGAACTGCCACCGCCGGAGACGCCGAAGGGGCGGCCAGACTGGATGGTATAGATTCCGCTGACCTCCCACTCTCCGAACGCTGCCCGGAGAAGCGGCTTCCAGCTACGCAGTTGCGGGGTAGTGTAGACGAAGTTGGTGACCGAGACATACGGGAACGAAAGATCCGAGATGCCGCGGTTGTAGCGGATGTTGTAGGGGTTGGCGAGCGCCGGACTCCCGAAGGTAACGTTTCCGGAGGAGCCGAGATCGATCGTCTTGGACCACGTGAAGCTGGACTGCACCTGGAATCCGTGCGACATGCGCTTCTCCAACTGCAACTGCATCGAGTGGTAGTTGCTGGTGCCAAGGCTGGTGGTGGTGAGGATCTGGCCGAATCGGGGATTCGGACGGATCCCGCGGACCGCCGCATTTGCGATCTGGCCCGGGTTGCTGTCGATTGCCGTGGTCTGGTGATACGACTGGCTTCCGACGTAGGCGAGATGCACGACGAGCGTATTGGTGAACTGCTGCTCCACGGAGAGATTCCAGCTCTGGGTCATGCCGAGCTTGAAGTCAGGCCGGAAGGTGGCAGGAACGGTGACCTGGCTGCCGAAGTTGAAGTTCTTGTCCGGGGTTACATTGTCGTAGGCGAAGGGCGGAAAAGGATTGACGCCGTTCGAAGTGGAGTTGTTGTAGGGGTTCGAGAAGTTGATCGGGTCGCTGTTGCTTCCGAAGAAGGTATAGGTGGGGCTGAAGGGGCTGATGTCAGCCACGTGGTTGTAGATGGAGTAGGGAAGCGGCGCGGTGAACATGCCGAAGCCCGCACGGAATGCGGTCCTCGGGGTGGCCTGGTAGGCGAGGGCGATGCGTGGCTCAAAGTAACCGTAGGTTTTGGAGACGAGCGTATCGCTGACCCCGGTATCGCCGGGGAAGACCAGTCCGTTCGGTGCTCCGGGATACATGGTGCTCTGCTGGCCGGGATTGTAGACCGATCCGCGTCCGAACTTGGAAGCTGGGGGCAGGTTGGGATCCCAACGGAGACCGGCCGTGAGCGTGAGGTTCGGACGAACACGCCACTGGTCCTGTCCGTAGGCCCCGAACAGGATGCCCGTGACATCGGCGATTTCGCCTGCGCCCTGGGTGAATTTGCCGACGCGGCCCAGCAGGAAGTCCGCCAGGCCTGCGCCGGTGTAGTAGCCGTTGAAGCCGACAATCGGCGCAGCAGGATAGTAGGTAAGTTCACGCGCCGACTGACGCCAGAGGTCAGCGCCGACGGATACCGTGTGATTGCCGATGGACTTGGTGAGGTAGTCCGAGAAGCCGAATGAGCGACGCATCTCTCCGGTGTACTCGGAGTAAGGCGTGCTGAAGCCGCCGCTGGCGTTGAGGCCTTCGGAGTAGCAGGTGCCGGGAGGGTCGGTGACGTTGATGAACTTGGAGAGGCAGAACGCATTGCCCGCCGAATCGAACTGCGTGCCGGCATTGAAGACATGCATCTGGTTCCAGAAGAGTGAGAGTGCATTGACCATGCTCGGAGTAATGGTCCAGGTGTGATTGAGGACTTCGTTGAAGAACTTACCGGTCTTGCCCGGATTGATTGCGAGGATGTTGCCGGGGGTGCTGCCTTCTGCGCGGTTGTAGTACTGGATATAGCTGCGCAGGGCCAGGCGCTGTCGATCGTTAATGGTGTAGTCGAGGCGACCGGTACCTTCGTCATACGTCTCGTGGCTGGCCGGCCCCGTGTAGTAGACCAGGCCGCTCGCTGCGTCCTGACCGAGGGGAAGCGCGGTGGTTGCGATCTTTACGGCTGCGGAGTTGTAGAGCGCGGGATTGACCTGGTTACGCTTGCCATTCACGGTGGTAAAAGGTCCGGCGAGGGTGGTGGGATAGGCGCTGAAGTCGCCATTCAACATCGCCTGGGTGGGTGTGTTGGTGGAGTTTGCGGTGGCCGTGGAAGACTGGCGCGTGCCCTGATAGTTTCCGAAGAAGAAGAGGCGATTCTTGATGATCGGTCCGCCGAGAAATCCGCCGAACTGGTTCCGTTTCAGCGGGTCGACCTGTTTGGAAAAGTATTGGGCTGAGTTAAGCGCACTGTTGCGGATGAACTCGAACACTCCTCCATGGAAGGCGTTCGTACCGCTCTTGGTATCGATGCTGACGACCGCACCCGGGGAGAAGCCATAGTGAGCGTCGAAGTTGTTGGAGATGACACGGAACTCGCTGGTCGCGTCTGCGTTGGGGGAAGGCGCGGCGAGCTGCATGTAGGTGTCCATGTTGGGGACGCCGTCGAGCAGATAAAGGGTGCTGCCCTGGCGACCGCCGCCTGCGGAGGCACCGGATTCATTGGGAAAAGTGGTCTCGCCCTGCTGCGTTCCGCCGCCCGTGTTCAGTATGTTTACGGTTCCGGGGGAGAGAAGAACGAGGCTGGAAGGGTCGCGGCCATTGAGGGGAAGTTCGCGGATCGCATGTTCCCCGACCGTATTACTGACCTCTGCATTCGTCGTATTAATGAGAGCCGCACCCGCCGTGACGTTCACCGTCTCGGTCTCGCTGCCGATCTGCAGGCCGATGTCCAGCGTAGCCTGCTGGCTGACGGTCAGAACGATGCCCGCCTGCTGAAACTTCTGGAAGCCCTTCTGCTCCACAACCACCGTGTAGCGTCCAGGAGGAATGGAAGGAAAACGATAGAGTCCGGACGCATTGGCATCGGCTGTCAGGATGAGGTTCGTGTCGATATTCGTCGCAGTGATGTGGGCGGTTGGGATTGCAGCGCCCGAGGTGTCGGAGACTGTACCGGTCAGGCTTGCACTTCCACCCTGACCAAAAGAGGTTGATTTGAAAGCGGTTACAAAAAGGAGAAAAAGGAGAACGATTGAGAGTGGTGTTGTCCTGCGCATGCATGGCCTCGGGGAGGGAATTGCCAGCTTCGGCGGTCGATCACACGTGAGTGCGCTAGTCACAGCGAATCAAAGACTCAACGCGATGTGTGAAGAATTCTAAATAAGTAACTCGACAGATGTCGAGTGGCTAAGTGGCCGTATATAAGCGATTAACTTGGATGTCCCGATGGAATAATCGCTGCGAGTGTGATATCCCGCAAGTGTGCTGTCTGAGAAGACATCGAAAGTCAGTTCGTGGGGATGGAGGAGCCTTATCGCGATCCTCTTTGCGAAGACGGAATGCTGCTGGTGGTGGCTCGAATCGGAGATCCTGAGACTGGAAACACAGGATGCTGATCTTCCGAGCGTGCTGCCGGGCGCATCCTTACACCTCGTCCCGTATCTATTGCAGAGGGACAGGGTTCCAGTTGCTGCTGGTGATTTCGCAACTGAGATAGCGGTACAAGCTGAGTTCGGACCATGAGCAGGCCGCAACGCGCGACTTGCTCATGATCCAGAACGTTCTGCAGGGAATTAGGGCTGCATGGTGCTTCCCGATACCTTGAAGCGGATGCGTCAAGCCTTGGGGGCTTTGCTGAAGATTTCGACCAGGCGATTGGCGATGAGCTTGTCTTCCCCGTCTTTCAACTGCCAGACGGCAAAGCCGAAGTTGTTCGGATCGCGCTCTGGGCGGCGAGGGGCAGGTGGCGCATCGTTCGCAGGGGCATGGCCCGGGACTGTGGGCGAGCCCTCGGCGTGGGTTGCGGGAGCGTCGGGCATACGTCCCCGCATGCCGCTTGCTCCGGCGCCCATGCTGCCGATGCCAACGGGACGAGTTGCGGCAAGCTCCAGCATCACCTCGTGACCCGTGATCCTGAGCTTCGCAGGGTCGATCTGCCAGGTGTAGGTCGGGGTCACGTTGCCAAGTGCCTGCGGGTTGAACTTGCGGGGCAGCGCGGTGACTCCGAAGCGTTTGATGGCGTCGGTGATTACCTGGGCTTTGGCGTCGTAGGAGCGGAGCACGGCGTCGTAATCTTGATTGACGAAGATTTCGAGGGCCTTCAGGAGACCGAAGATCGTCTCCTTGCCAACCTTGCAGCAACGTCCGATGCGATCTTCCTGCGGACTCATATTCAGCAGCGACCAGCGGATCAGTTCTTCCTTGCCGATAAGAATGCCTGAGGCCTGCGGGCCTTGAATGTCCTTGCCGCCGCTGAAGGTGACCATGTCGAAGCCGACGGCGGGATACTCCCACAGACGCTCCTTGGGCGGAACGTCGGCGGAGGCGTCGTTGAAGGTGTAGATGCCATGCGCCTTGGCGATCGCGACCGTCTCAGGTCCGCTGACCTTACCCATGTCGGACTGGATGTTGGTGAAGTGGATGGCTACGGTCTTGGGGTTGATGGCCGCAATCATCTCTTCGCGCGTCTCTACTTCGATCAGCTTCGCGCCGGTCTGGCGGATCTGGTGATCGAAGGCGTAGCGGTGGCTCTTCTGGATGATGACCTCGTTGCGCGGGAAGTCTTTGACGTCCGGAACGGCGATCAGGCGAGGCTCAAGATCCTCCGTCATCATGGCGGAGTAGCCGACCACCATCGCGGCAGCGGCACCACCCGTTACCAGTCCGGTGTAGCCGGCGGGCGACTTACAGAGCTTTGCGATGTACTTGCCGGCAGCGATCTCCAACTCGTCGATGAGGACGAAATGCTCGTTGCCGCGACGGATCAGTTCCATCACCTCGGGCTTCATCACCGATCCGCCGATCACAGTGACTGTGCCGACGATATTGACCAGCGGGGTTACGCCAAGCTCCGCATAGATGTCACCCGTGGAGCCGAGGCCGGAGGTAATCGGCACGATCGGATGGCCATCCACAGACGAGGAAGGGGCCTTGGATTCCTTGCTCGCTAGACCTTCGGCTTCCAACCTGGCCGGGACTAAGGCGCCGCCAGTGAGGGCTCCGAGGGCGGAGAGAAAGGTACGACGACTCCAGTCAGATTTCCAAAGCATGAGGAATTTCCTTTCGAATTGCTGAGTATGAACTTATGCAACTGAGGTGAGGATGGCGGTCGAAATAAGCTCGACGCGAATCTGACTGCTTGCGCGAAGGGCGTGCAACAAATTCAGGATGGCTTCAGTTTGAGGCCATTCGTCAACGGCGTCATGGGACGGGAGACCTACTTCAGGACTTCGGGCTCTCCGTAAAGGGTGAGCAAGGGATGATGCAGGACGGCACGAACCTCGTAGCGTTCCTTTGGGTCAGGCGTGAACTCGGCGGTGTAGGCTCCGGGATGGGCTGCGGTTTGGACGGGCAGAGACTGCCATCCGTGAAGGCGTGACTGCGTATCTTCGCCGGTGATGATGCGGTAGTCGAAGCCAAAGCGTGCACCGGGAGCGTCCGCCGCGCCCTGCCAGTCTCCGTGAAGCATGATCGTCGCGCCCGAGCGGGTGGCGGCGAGCGTGTGAACGATGGGCGGGGTAAATGCTTCTTCGACGTCGGTGAGGTGGAGGACGGAGGGGTAAGGCCAGGAGTCGCTATCGCGCAGGCGTTGCGCACGCATGACTCGGATATGCAGGCCGTCGGTTTCCTGATGGAAGGTGCTCTGCGGGTTCAGGTTGGGGCGGTACTCGACGATGCGGTCGTTCTGCCCGAGCACTCCAACGGTCGTCTTCGGCGTGGCACGAACCGTCTTGAGGATGAACTCGCGCGTCGTGCCGCGCTTCCATACGGGAGCGTTGTCATCGTCTTCTACGATGGCGTACAGGGAGTGGCGATCCTTGGAGCGCGTGAACCAGACGTTCCCCTCATTCGTGACGACCCAGGGGCGTGTGGCGTAGATCGCTTCGGAGTTGATGAACATCCAGGAGCCAAGTGTGCGAAGGCTATCTTCCTGTTCCGAGGGCAGGGATCCATCCGGCTTGAGGCCGATGTTGAGCAGGAGATTGCCGCCGCGAGAACGAGTATGGACGAGGATGCGAAGCAGCTCCTGCACAGATTTATACCGCTCGTCGGAAGGCTGATAGCCCCACGCGGTGCCGAGCGTCATGTTGGCCTCCCATGCGCCGGGCAACGGGGCTCCGGGAACGTTCTGCTCGGGAGTTTCAATGGCCCCGCGGGTTACGACGGCATCCGGCTGGAGCTTCCAGACAAGGTCACGAAGACCTTTGGCTTCTCCGTCGAAGAAGACGGCGGAGACAGGACCGTAGCGGGTCATCAGTTCAGTGACCTGCGCCTGATCGAGAGCGAGTAAGTCGGGGTTGGAGCTGGGCTGAACGCCGGGGACCAGCCGCTCGATCTGTTTGCCATGAGTATGGAGCCAGAGAAAGTCATCGGGCGAGAAGTAGGCACCGGTGGCGATACCCTGTCCTCGAAAGGATTGGAAGAGCTCCGACGTAATGTCCTTCTCATAAGGCGTATGCAGGATGTTGAAGGGAACGGTCTTGGTGTCCCACATGCAAAAACCGTTGTGATGCTTGGTGGTGAACATCATGTAACGAAACCCGGATACCGAGGCCAGCCGGGCCAGTGCATCCGGGTCGAAGTGCGTGGGGTTGAAGGTGCGGGGCAGATCGCGATAGAAGCGGTTGACGTAGTCATCGCTGGCACCGGCCAGAGAGTGGCTGATAATGACGCCGAGCTGAGAGTCGACGCTCCAGTGAATGAAGAGACCAAGCCCCTGGTCGCGGAACCATTCGAGGCGCTCAGGCTTGTTGCCGTCGAGCGGTAGGCTTTGCGGGTTCGCCGGCTGAGCTAGCAAGCTGACGCACAGAGCCGCGGCACAGAAAAGAGGATACAGGCGCAGACACATGGGTCGAGCATAGCGCGTGGCTAACCTGGCGGTCGAACCAATCAGGCAAAGTCGAAGATTGCCTTCAAGAACTACTAGGACAATTGGAGTAGCTGGCTCTAGGTGGTTTTCCGTATGTCAACAGACCGTTACAGGGGTACAGTCATCCGAATTAGTCATTCGAACGAAGTGTGCTGCTCCGCCCTTGCGTATTTGGATTGCCTTCTCCAAATACCTTCCGTGTTGTTTACGGATTTGCTTCCAGTAGAGTTCCCTCGCCTTGAAAACGATTCGATTTACCGTCATGGCACCGTGAGTGGATGCACAGACGGATTATCTATGGAATTAACATGCGAACGCCCTACTTTGAGGAGACCATTTTGAGAAGGCCAATGATGCGCCAATATTTCCAGGCTAAAGTATTCTTTGCCCTGCTAGTCGCTGTGTTCTGTTGCACCCTGTGTCAAGGCCAGACCATTACCGGAAGCGTCAATGGAACTGTGACCGACTCTTCAGGCGCTGTAATTCCGAACGTCAGGGTTGCCGCAACCAATGTCGAAACCGGCGTCGTCACCGAGACGACCACCAATTCCGACGGTATCTACAACATCCGCTTTCTACAGATCGGCAACTACAAGGTCACAGTAACCTCCGCGGGCTTCGCGACTACAACCTACGGTCCATTTGTTCTGGAAACAAACCAGAACGCGAAGATCGACGCCAAGCTTGGAGTGGGAGATCAGCAGCAGAAGGTCTCGGTCGAAGCTGAAGTTGCCCCCCTTCTGAACACAGAGAGTCCGGTCCTCGCCACGACGCTTGACACACGCGCCATCGAGAACGCTCCGCTGGTGAGCCGCAACATCAATGCCCTGACCATGTTCCTTCCGGGTTCTATCAGCACTTCTCCTAACAGCTTCGTCAGCAACGCGGGTGTCTCCGGCCCCCTCAGCGGCAACAACCCAGCGGGTGCCAGCAGCAGCAGTTCTGTTTCGGTGAATGGTAACCGCCAACAGACGAATCAATATTTGCTCGACGGTATGAACATCAACCAGACTCTGGATGACACCCCTGGTTACAACCCCAGTGTCGACGCGATTGGCCAGGTTCAGGTCATCTCTGCAAACGCTCCCGCAGAATATGGCAATGTGCTCGGCGGCGACATTCTCTACCAGACCAAAAGCGGTACGAATAACTGGCACAGCAGTGCGTTTTACTTTCTTTCCAACTACAATCTCAATGCCAATAGCTGGCTCAATAATCATACGAGCACGCCGACACCCAAAAACTCATTCACACGCAACATCTTTGGCGGCACCGTTGGCGGTCCGATCCTGCGCGACAAGTTGTTTTTCTTTGCCGACTATCAAGGAGGCCGTTATCACCTCGCCGGGCCGACCCAGGCATCTGTACTGTCGCTGAGGCAGCGCCAGGGAGACTTCTCTGAGCTGCTCGATCGCAATATCATGTGCCAGGCCACCGATTCAACCAGCGCATGTTCGGCAAGATTGATCCAACTCTACGATGCCTCCACTTCCGGAGCTCCGGCGTTCCCGAACAACAAGATCCCCGTTGGAAATAATCCTTCGGCGAACTACCTGCTTGCCCATCCTGAACTCTATCCCCTGCCGAACCAGACACCCGTACGAGGCTCGCCAGCTCTCAATAACTATCGTGGGCAGCAGAAGCTTCGCAACTATGGCGACCAGTTCGACGTCAAGGTCGATTGGAGGATCACCCAGAGAGACAATCTGTCGGTGCGATACTCACAGGCCGATGCGGGTCAAACCACCATCAATCCTCTCCCCACCAGCTTTGCCAGCGCTCCAACCTTTCCCTTCCGCGGTGGGGCTCTCAGTGAAGTCCATACCTTCAGCTCGTCGGTCGTAAATGAATTCCGAGCTGGTTACACCCGTATCCAGAACAATGGCGCTGTTCTTCTCGATCCCACCGGCGTCTTCGGTCTCAACGGCAACAGCGTCCTCGGCATTGGAGCCAACAATCCTAGTAGTGCAGCACAGGCATTTGCCGGCTTCTCCGCGCTGGGCTTCAACAACTCCAATAGCCCTCAAGGTATCCAAGCCTCCAACGGCACCGAGTACACAACCCTCGGCAATGCCAACCTGGGTACCAACTACACTCTCAACACCTTCCTCTACGGAGACAACCTGACCTGGCTCAAGAACCGCCACACCTTCAAGTTCGGAGTTCAGTTCCTGCGCCAGCAGCAGAATAACTTCTATCCCGGAAATGATGGTTCGCTTGGCGGCTTCTACTACCTTGGCGCCGGTACTGCCGCCCCGGCAACTTTCATAAATCCCAACGGAAACAGCGCGACAGGCTACACGGCTGCGGACTTCCTCCTGAACCGTGCCGGTTTCGCCAGCAAGGGCGGAGTTGCCGGACCGGTGGGAATGCGCTCCTGGCGCAGTGCCTATTTCATTCAGGACGACTGGAAGGTTGCACCGACCCTCACCATTAACCTTGGCGTTCGGTATGAGTTCGTTCAACCGATCTACGAGGTCAATAACAAGATGTCGACGATTGATCCGAACAATCCCACGGCGATCCTGGTCGCAGGTAGCGCCCAGGCTAAGGCCGCTGGTTACAACCGTTCGCTTGTTGATCCCTTCTACGGCAGCGTCATGCCTCGTCTCGGTCTGGCTTGGTCCGTCACTCCCCGCTTTGTGGTACGTGGTGGATACGGCCTTCAGAACTACATGGAAGGTACGGGTGCCAACCTTCGGATGACCACGAACCTTCCCTTCCAATCGACCTACCAAGCGAGTGGTTCTCTAGGCACCGGAGTTGTGCCGGGCAGCTTCTTTGACGTCCGCAATGGCTTTGGCAGCGGTTCCGTCTCATCGTCCAACGTGTTCAACGTCTGGAACAAGAAGATCAAGCCCGCCTTTATCGGTATGTACAACCTCACCCTGGAGTATCAGCTCAACAACACCGCCTCCCTCCAGGTTGGTTACGTTGGCGAAACCGGGTCGCACCTGGTGACTGCCAACCAGCGCAACCAGCTTCGTAATCCTTGCATCGTCAACGGGCAGGTCCAGAACGTTGCAACGGCAAACCCGCTTGCCGCCTGCCTCACGCTCGCCCCGGCTCCATTTGGCGCAGTCGTGGGTTATAACGGCGTAGTTCGCTACACCGACTCGAACGCCATGATGAACTACAACGCCCTGCAGGTTAGTTTCCGGCAGCGCGCATGGCATGGCTTGCAGTACACCGCCAACTACACCTGGGGCCATGCTATGACCAACAGCACAGGCTTCTATGGCGTTCCCAGCGTTACGGTGGCCAGCGCCTATGCTGAAAATGTCTACAACCTCCACAACGAGTATGGCCCGACAGGACAGGACGTTCGCCATTCACTCAACTGGAACATGGTCTACGACCTTCCCATCGGCCGGAACCGTATGTTGGGCGGACGCATGCCTCTCCTGCTGGACGAGGTGGTTGGTGGATGGAAGATCGGCATGACCGGTATTTTTTACACCGGCTTCCCCGTCAACATCAACACCGGAACGAACAACTCCGGTGTCAACGGCAATTCGCAGCGCGCCAATCACTACCGCAAGCTGAAAATCGTCAACGCCTCCATCGATAACTGGTTCGGAACCGATCCGTCGGCCATTCCCTGTACGGCGCCCGGTGTCGACAATGGTGTCTGCGCCTACGGTCAACCTGCAGCTGGAACCTTTGGTACCGCTAGCCCGACCTCGGAGCGTGCACCGGGTTACCAGACCTACGGTGCATCCGTTACCAAGGACTTCACCGTCTGGCACGAGCATCAGATCAACTTCCGGGCTGACGCCGATAATGTGTTCAACAGCGCATATCTCGGTAATCCGGTGGGCAACATCCAATCGGCACAGTTCGGCAATATCGGCAATCAGACCAATCCAATCCGGTCCAATCCGAGAAACCTGCAGTTGTCCGTCAAGTATCACTTCTAAGCGATATCGTCTTATTACGGTCGCAGGACGCAACGGCTGGGGCTGAAGAGCTCCAGCCGTTGCTCTTTAGCGGGAGAAGAAACGATAGTGGATCGCCCAACTCTGGGTCTGACCCGGAGCTACATGGATCGCAATATAGCCTTCCGGGCACACGGTCTTTGGAGTGGCCCACAGGTACATCTTGACGAGCGGCGCATCGGAGGTCTGCTGCACGCCGATGCCGCTGTCCTTGTCTTCGAAGGTGAAGTCGTAATCGGAGACTCGACTGGAGTAGCCGGTGATGTAGGTGCCAACCCCATTGCGCGGTTCAACCGGAGCGACAAATCGGACTGTCTTCCCATCAATCTCCGCGGCTGCCGGAAGGGGCTTCTCAGGGACGGGAACGAAGGGGAGATGAAGCTCCATGCCGGGGCCGCCGGTCGGCCGGTTGTCGAGCATGAAGAAATCATGATCGTAGACCGACGTGTCGATTGGCTTGCTGCCGAGATTGCGCAGGCGATGCTGGAGCGTCAGGATATTGCGGTGCTTGTCGAAGGTGAGGATCTTCTCGTACTCGTAGGCATAACCGAGCGCGGAATGTAGTTCCTGACGAAAGATGATGGACCGCTTGCCAGTCCTTACGGTCCATCTTCCGTGATCGACGATGGGATAGGCTCCACCAAAATGGTAGGGAGCGGCATCGATGCGACGGACGATGCCGACACCGAGCTTCAGAAAGAGGCCGCCGGGCGCTGCGTCGTCGTAGCCGATTTCGCTGGTGGGATGGCGGAACTCTTCAACGGGACCGGTGACGGCGTCGTTCATCATGGGATCGTAGCGATTGAACCACTCGCCGAAGAAGGTGTGGCCGTTCAGCGAAGCGCACGCGACGACGCCACTCCAGTCGAAACGGGAGCCGCGATAGAAGCCGCGTTGCTCGTCGGGCAGAAAGATAACTGCTGACATCGTTCCATTGCCGATACGAGCGGTGGGATGGTCGGAGTGAGGGATCGTGTCGCAGGTGTGTGTGGTGGGCTGGCTGGGAGCGGGAGTCTGCGGTAAGGCAGCGTGACTCAAGAGCGCAAACGCAGGGAGGAGAGCGAAACGGCATAGTTCCTGACGGACGCGGGTCATGTGCGGCAGTTCCTCGTTCCTCATGGTTACGTCCGAACGGAGTTATGCGGATCGGAAGAGAACGCTGCAAGCCGCTTCCACTCGGGCGACGATCTGCGGGGCATCGAAGATTCCTGCTGCCGCGTGGAAGGGGGCCTGGCTGATCTCGCCGGAGTCATCCTGGATGCTGATGAGGTGATTGCCATCCGGAGTGAAGGCGATGCCGGCTGGATGTTGTTGCTGCGACATGGAACTGATAGCCGTGAGAGACCCACTCCGCGGATCGATCGCCAGAGTGGTGAGGTTGCCTCCACCTGCTGTGATCAGGAAACGTCCGGTGGGATGCAGGGCCATGCGTGCCGTGTCGGGCCTTCTGGAGGACAGGATTTGAGAGGCGGCAGCGATCTGCAAACCTTCGAGGCGGTGAACCGCGATGGAGCCGTCGCCTGCATGGAGCGCATAGACACAACTGCCGGACGAGGAATGGATGAGTTGCGAAGGACCTGCTCCGGCATGGCTGCAAGTGCGTTCTTCTAGGCGAATTGAATCTCGCTCGCAGGTGAAGGTGCTGATGGATTCCTGGCCAACGTCGGCAGTGAACGCAGTCGTGCCGGAGGGATGAAAGACCACATGCCGGGGGCGAGCGGTCTTCACATCGCCCGCTTCGCCAAGGCCGTGCTCTTTGCGGATGGCTGTGGGCGGCCCAGGGCTGCCGTCGGGGGCCAGGGGTAAGAGGTTGTAGATGCCGCCGTCCTCCGCGGCTACCAGCAGATGACGCACGTCGGGAGAGAGGGCAGCGTGACGCGGATAGATCGCCGCGAGCGAGAGCGGCTGCGTAACGCGGAGCGTCAGATGACCCGTTGCGGGGTGGATGTCGTAGGCGCTCACTGCTCCGCGGGGAAGGCTGTTCCAGAGGCCGACGGCGTGGACGGCGTAGAGGAGGGGCAGATGCGGATGAAGTTCCAGATGCGCGGGAGCGGCCACCGAAAGCGCCTGCACTGTATTCCAACGCGAGCCGGCCACTTGAAAGACCTGAATACTGCCACGCTGATCCAGCGGCGACTCGCCCCCCGCAGCGACGAAGGCGAAGCCAGCTAACGGAGGTCTCGTCGTAGCAAGAGAACGCCGATCGAGCAGCGTCCAGGCAGCGGCGACCGCAAGCGCCTGGTTGAACTGCCGTCTTGTCCACTGACCTGATTTTCTGGTCATCGTCATTCCCCTCGCGCGGCTGTGAGCTTAGGTGCGGATCGCCATACCGTGATGGAAGATATTGTTGGGGTCGTACTTCTTCTTCACCTTCTGGAGGAAAGGATAAAGACCCTTCTGACCATAGTAGAGCTCGGGCCAAAAGGGATAGCGGATCATATCGGCGTCGGGATAGTTGATGTAGCAGCCCTCGTAATACTCGTTGTGGAAGGGCGTGCCGGCATGGCTCGCATCCACGTTGGCCGAGTAGATATCGGTATAGAGCTCGTCGAAGTACTTCAGGCGTGCTTCGTCCTCCGCGGGATTCTGCCAATACATCTGGTACTGAAGCTTCATGATCGAAGCACGCTGGGGCATGGCGGTCTCATCGGCGAGGTGTGCCTTGTTGACCGCGCCACCGTAGGAGTCCACTGCGATAATTCCACCGGGGTTCATGCCGGGAATGTCGCGCGTGAGTTGCGCATATATGCGGTGGAGTTCATCGGGGGTAAAGTTTTTCTTCATGTAGCAGGACTTGTATTTGCCGCGCGTAGTACCGTTGGCGCCAGCGCCGCCGTTGCCTCCAACAGTGGCATCGAGCCATGGGCCGGTGGTGTAACGGTGTTTGCCTGCAATGCAAGGGGAGGGCTCCGGAGGCCGGCCCGTGGGAATTTGATGTGAGGTGAGCAGAGCTTCGTCGACTGCGGATGCATCGCCGCACTTCAGAAAGAGATCGAGAAACTCATTCGGGACGCTGAGATCGTTCTTGCCGTCCAGATCGTGCCATGAGGCAGAGATGTAGATGCGTCCGTTGGGGCCTTTGTGGGTGAGTCCCATGAACGTAAACATGGGCCAGGTGTCAGGCTCCTGCCCGCGGCCCTCGAAGTACGTTCCATAGGTTTGGACGATGTGAACAAACTTCTCCTCGGTCATCGTCTCCCAGGGAAAGCTCACGCCGGCAGTGCTGAGCGTTTGAGGCGCGGTGGGAAGCCGGTCGAAGTAGAAGTTGGTGATGACCCCGTAGTTGCCGCCTCCGCTGCCTCGAAGAGCGCGGAATAAATCGGGCTCATGCTGCCGGTCGACGTGGCGACGGATGACCTTGCCGTTGGCCTCGACCGTAAGAATGTCGAAGCCCGTGATCCAATCGACCGAAAGCCCATGAAGGCGGGTGAGCAGGCCGTAGCCGCCTCCGCTGAGGTGTCCGCCTGCTGCGACCGAGTAACAGGTGCCGCCGGGAACGGTGACGTTGTACTTTCGATACAGCTCGGTGTAGACCACGCCAAGGACCGCTCCGGGGCCAATCTGGTAGCCGGACTTGCCTCCCGCAGCGGCGGTGGTGTGATCCAGCAGGCTCACATCGATAAGGACTCCGTTAGGATTGTTGACGACGAAGTCTTCGTAGCAATGACCGCCAGATCGGACTGTAGGCCGAAGGCCCGCGCTTACGGTGTGTTGCAGAACCTCGGTGACGTCGGCCACGCTTTCACAGACCTCAATGCGCGAAACTGCATCGGAGTCGGCGTGGGGGAAGCGTGCATTTTTGCCCCTGCGCATTACGGGGTAGCGAGGGTCCTGCTTATCTACGGTCGAGATCATAGCAATCGAGTCCACTCCGGAAATTGCAGGTCCATTGACGTCCTACGATAGTCTGTGCCGGGAATGGATCCGCCATCGGACAAATGACCTGTATGGATGGCTGGATCCAAAAGTGCGATTCCGATTCCGATTCGACGACTGCCCCGAACTTAAACGAAGAGCACGCACATAGGCTTTGCAGCCGGATACGTGTGGACCGGTGCGGAGAGTCTCCCGGTCTTTCGATCGCGCTCCAGCACAGTGAGATCGTTACTGTCCTGGTGGGAGACGACCAGCCATTGGCCGGAGGGATCGAGTGCGATGTGGCGCGCATTCTTTCCACCACTCGGTGCGAGTTGCGTTTGCTGCAGAAGCCCGGTGTGGCGGTTCACGTCAAAGACCGCGATGGTATCGTCAGCGACGCGATTGCCGGCATAGACATTTCTGCCGTCGGGAGAAGCGATGATTTCGCCGACGAATGCGGTGTTCGGAGGGAAGCCGAGAGGCAGAGAAGAGACAAAGCCGAGAGAGCGCAGCGTGGCGGGATGTTCGCTCCAGGCAAGGGTCTCTACTGTGGAATCAAGCTCATTGGAGCCGTAGACGAATTTGCCCTTGGTACTCCAGGCGAGATGGCGCGGCCCGGTGCCGGGTCGCGCGGACCAGTAGGGCGGATCGGCCGGAGTCATCTCCGCAGTGGATGAATTGAGGTGGAAGATGATGATGCGGTCGAGGCCAAGATCGTTGACGAGCACGAAGCGGCCATCCGGCGAGGTAACGGCGGAGTGAGTATGCGGTGCCTCCTGCCGCCCTTGATAGGGGCCGCTTCCAGTGAACTGAAAGTGAGAGACAACAGGCGAGAGAGACCCGTCGGCCAGCACCCGGAGCGAACTGACACTGCCGCTTCCATAGTTTGCGACCAGCACGGTGCGCCCGTCGGGTGAAACGGAGACGTGCGTGGGGCCGTCGCCTCCTGTGTCGACGAAATTCAGAAGCTTAAGCGTCTTTTGTCCGCGAACGGTGGTGAACGCGCTGACCCGGGCCTCGGGGTGCTTGGTCTCGGTGACGGCGTACAGACACGTCTCTCCATCAGGGCGGCGGAACTGCGCGAGGAAGGTGGGGCTCACCACTTCAGCCGCAAGCTCGATGGGGCCGATCTCTCCTGTGGTGGCATTCCAGTCGGCAGTCAGGATGCCGGTATCGTGGCCACCGGTCCCGATATACAGACGCTTCCGAGGAGTGGAGCGCATCGCGGCCGGAAGCGATCGAGCGGCGAGCAATGTTGCGGAGAGTGAGACGAGAAACTGGCGACGAGGAATCATGAACCGTACTCCGGGGCAAAAGCGTTGTGCCCTACTCTACATGTCTTTGAGAAGTCGTATGGGAGCGATGGAAAATTTCTTCGCGTGAAGTGGAACCGAATCGCGGACGAGTTCGTATGGGTGGTAGCACACGCAGTCGGTGGTTGAGTCGATCGATTCGAACAGAAATTCTGTCCACTTCAAAAAAGGTTTGGGATCGCTATTGCAAATGGCCTATAGGGTCGCGCTAATCCTGCATAGCATAGGCTAGTCTTCTTTTTGGGGTCATCGCTCCAGGTTTTGCTCGCAGCAACAGGAGATCGCAATGCACGTAGAACGTACGACCCGAGTAAGACTGTTTCTTGCTTTCTGGTTATTCATTATCAGCGGAGTCGCGTTTCTTGATCGGACCAACATCTCCATCGCAGGTCTGCAGATCAGTCGGGAGTATGGACTCGGGAATCAGCGGCTTGGCTGGATCTTCTCGGCTTTTCTGATTGGCTATGCCGGCTTCCAACTGCCCGCCGGAGTGCTCGCGGCACGCTTCGGGCCACGCAAGGTGCTTGCTCTTGGAGTGGTGTGGTGGGGCATCGCAACGGCACTTACCGCGGTTCTGCCTTCGACCATCAATCATGCAGTCTTTCTTCTGATCGGAATTCGTTTCGTTCTGGGCGCGGGCGAGGCGGTGATCTATCCCGCAGCCAATCAGTTTGTGGCCTACTGGGTCCCGCAGCAGGAACGCGGCTTCGTGAACGGACTGATCTTTGCCGGAGTAGGAGCCGGGAGCGGACTCACTCCGCCTCTCCTGACGTGGCTGATCGTAGCGCATGGCTGGCGCTCTGCGTTCTGGTTCAGCGCAGTGGTCGGATCGATCGCGGGAGCAGTCTGGTGGATCTTTGCGCGGGACACTCCGGAAGAGCATCCCGGCGTTTCGCGTGCAGAGCTGAAAGAGATTCGCAATGGACTGGGTTACGCGCGCGCCACGAAGTCTTTTGTCAGGACCGAGCCGGAACGCGAGCCGATCTCCTGGAAGGCGATCTTTGCGCGCAAGGACCTCGCGGCTCTGATGGCGGGCTATTTCAGCTTCGGCTATATCGCCTGGGTCTTCTTCAGTTGGTTTTTCCTGTACATGGCTCAGGTGCGCGGGTTTGATCTAAAACAGAGCGCACGTTTCGCGATGCTTCCGTTCCTCTGCATGACTGTCTTTAGTCTGGCGGGTGGCGCGCTCTCGGATCGGCTCACGCGAACGCATGGACTCCGGGTTGGCCGGTGCTATCTGGCTTCTATCTCATTGTTTGCGACCGCGATCTTCCTGGTGCTGGGTTCGCAGGTGCGAAGCCCCGCGCTGGCCGGCGTCATCCTGGCAGGAGGCGCTGGCGCTCTCTACATGTCGCAGAGTACCTTCTGGTCGGTGTCAGTCGATATCGCCGGCCGCAGTTCGGGCGTCTTCTCCTCCATGGTGAACATGGGCGGGCAGTTCGGCGGCGCGCTGACGGCGTCGCTGACCCCCTGGATCGCGCAACGGTACGGATGGACGGCATCCTTCGCCGTGGCTGCCGCAATGGCGGTCGTCGGCGCTCTCTGCTGGCTGGTCGTGCATCCCGAGCGAGCTCTTGAAGCGGACGAGCCCGAGATCGTTCCAAAGTTTGTGCTTGCTTCCAAGGATCAAAATGTGATGCCTTAACGGCAGTGTCCTCCTATATTAAATCGCTGTTCGCGCTTCTTGTTCTGCTTGGCGGGCTGACCTGTTCCCTGGCCCGGGGGCAGGTTGCGCCATTGAATGATCCCCCCATTCCGACGGATTTCTCTGATCCGGGAACACCCACTGCGGGGCCGAGATCTTCGGCACAAGGCGCGCCGATTCCGATTCCGATTCCGACGATTCAAGGCTGGTCGTTTCGCAGCGAACTCGATCGAAACGACATGCTGCATGGCAGCGAGGTATCGCTCGACCCCGGCCACCCGGAGATCATCCTGTTCTTCGATGCGATGCCGATGGTGGATGGAAAGACCGAGTTTCGCTATCGATTGAACCCCTACGACGCAGACTGGACGCTGACGCGCGGGCGCATGGCGCATTATCGCCGGTTGCCGCCAGGACGTTACCGGTTCGAGGTGCAGGCCCGCACGGCGGGACAGCCCTGGCGCGCGCGGGAGGCGGTACTTCCGCTTCGACAGAAGCCTTTTTTCTATCAAACCTGGTACTCTTACCTGCTGGTCGGCCTGATATTGCTGGCCATTACGGCGCAGTTGCTCCACCAGCGGGACCAACTGCTCAAGGGACAGATGGGCATGGTGCTGGAGGAGCGGAACCGGATTGCAAGTGAATGTCACGACACGTTGATGGCCGGCTTTGCGGCGATCTCCTGGCAATTGGAGGCGACCGCGAAGCTGTTCCGGAACTCCGGCGCTGGCGAGGATCCCGCAGCCCAATCCTGCGAACTCGCTCGCAGCATGGTGGCGCACTGCCAGGCGGAGGCGCGCCGCATCATCTGGGATCTCCGTGATTCGGATGAGATTACGAACAGTCTTTCGCGCGCTCTGCTGGAGGCCACCAGCACGCACCGTCAGCGCGAAAGCCCGCAGACTACCCTGGACATTCAAGGCAAAGAGATTCCGATATCTCCCGCTGCCGTGCATCACTTGGTGTGCATCGGGCAGGAGGCAGTCTCCAATGCGATCCGGCATGCCGGGTCTTCCCGCATCGCGATCGAGCTGCGCTACGAGAGCGACCTGCTCCGCCTGACTGTGCGGGACGATGGCCGCGGCTTTCACGCGTCGGACCACTCGGCACGCACGGGACATTTCGGCATCCCGGTGATGGAGGAGCGGGCCCGAAAACTGGGAGGCGCGTTGCACCTGACAAGTTCCTTGATGAACGGCACCGAGGTCGCGGTAACGGTGAGCTTTCACAAGATCCACCAGACAGGGATACAACAGCAGCACATTATGCCCTGGATCGGCGTATAGAAAGTATCGGGTATTTCGGCCGTACAAAATGGCCGTTGGGAAAGTGAGCGCGCCAGTTGCAAGTTGCAGAAATTACCGGCCGGTGTACTACTGAGTAGATGGAGCTATGTTCATGAAGCAGATTCGGGTGCTGTTGATCGAAGACCACTTTCTTGCCCGCATGGCATTGCACTCCGTCTTCGCCAGCCAGCCTCAAATCGGGATCGTGGGAGAAGCCGCCGACGGAGAGCAAGGGATCGAGATGTACCGCACCCTGCTGCCGGACGTGGTTGTGCTCGACCTGCGGCTTCCGCGCGTAAGCGGGTTCGATGTCATTCGAGTGCTTCGCAAAGAGCGCCATCCTGCTCGCATCGTGGTGCTTTCAAACTACCAAGGCTCTGAAGATATCTACCGTGCCGTACAGGCCGGGGCGATGGCGTATCTGACCAAGGACGTGAGCGGCGAAGAGGTCATCAACGCCATTCAGAATGTGTACCGTCACCTCCGCTACCTGCCGAGAATCGCCCTTGATCGTCTCGCGGAACGAATGCCAGCGGTGGAACTGACGCCCCGCGAGCGCGAAGTGCTTACATGCATCACGCAAGGCCGCTCCAACCGGGAGATCGCCGACGAACTCGGAATCGCGGAGAAGACAGTGCGAATCCATGTCTCATCCATGCTGGAAAAGCTGGGCGTTCGCGACCGGACGCAAGCGACGATCTACGCACTACAGCGCGGATTGGTGCACTTCGACTGAGCGTCCTTCTAGGGCTTTCGCCCTAGAAATCGCTGCGTCAAGCGACCGATTGCTATTACGTCGCACTGAGTTTCAATCATATTGATCAAAAATTAAAAAGGCTGTTCTGACTCATTCATCGAGGACAGCCGTTATAGTTCTGCTTTTTTATCCGACACTGCCGCGATAACAGGAGACCTTTACCCGTGAAGAAACTTCTCATCTGCTTGACCTTGCTTGCAGCGACCCTTGCGGGACGCGCACAGGTCGCAAACAATACTGCGCTCGTCGGAACCGTCACGGATGCATCGGGTGCCGTCGTGCCTGGAGCGCAGGTCGTTGGAACCAATCGCGAAACGAAAGTGGACTACACGGGTACAACAAACGCGGAAGGCTACTACTCGATCCCGTTCGTCAGCCCCGGCATCTACGACATCTCTGTCAAGATGCCCGGCTTCCTCAAGGTCAGCACCACCGGCGTGGTCGTCACGCTGAACCTGGCGGTCCGTACCAACGCGACGCTGACAGCAGGCTCCACGAATGATGTTGTGAACGTGACCGCTGAGACTCCCGCGCTCTCGACCGACGATGCTGTGATTGGTGAAACGCTCAGCGCGAAGACGATCGAGAACCTTCCGATGAACTCACGTCGCGTCATGGAGCTTGCGGCGACGGCATCGAACATCATCGTCGGACCGAAGACCTCCTATACCGGCGTACCTCCGGGTGCGAACTTCATCGGCGCTGGAACGCGCGAAGTGACCAACTCGCTGACGCTGGACGGTATTACGATCATGAATTCGCTGATCTCGTCGTCGCCGGTGACACCGAATCCGGATGCAGTTGCGGCTGTACAGACGCAGAACGGAAACTACACCGCGCAGTATGGCGCTTACATGGGCGTCCACATCAACGTGGATACGAAGTCGGGTACGAACAAGCTGCATGGCACCGTATATGACTATGTACAGAACGACTTCTTCAATGCGAAGCCGTTTACGTCGCTGCCGACGGCGCGTACGCCAGTCCTCCGGTTCAACCAGTTTGGTGGCGAAGTGGGCGGACCAATCGTGATCCCGCATCTCTACAATGGCCGCGACAAGGCCTTCTTCATGGGATCGTACGAAGGCACCCGCCGCATCTCGCAAGCGAACCAGACTGGACAGTTGATCACTGACGCGATGCGGACTGGAGACTTCTCGGCGCTCTGTACGACGTTCGTGGGAGGCATTTGCGCTGCCGGCGCCGGCATCCAATTGAAGAACCCCGCTACCGGCCTCAACTACGCGAATAATCAAATAACAAACATCTCGCCGGTGGCTACCGCATTGTTGGCGTATTATCCGCATCCGAATCAAGCCGGCATCGGCACCAACTTCAATGGCCTCATCGCCAGTGTATTCAACAAGAATGCGACGCTGGATCGCATCGACTACAACATCGGCGAAAAAGTTCGCCTCTTCGCTCGCTACACGTACGAGAAGAGCAACGCGGTCAACGGTAATATCGTCGCCACTTCGCAGAGCTTCTCGCCGACGACGGACTCGAACGCCGTCATTGGCTACACACACATCATCACGCCGAACATCATCAACGATCTTCGTGTCGGCTTCAACAAGTTCCAGTCGAACCAGCTGAATTACTTCGCGCAGAGCGGACTTACGGATGCGGGCACGAAGCTTGGCATTCCTGGCTTTACCGCCGATACGACCAACGGCAACCCGGGTATCCCGACCATCGTTCTGAGTCCAAGCGCGACCGGCGGCTATCAGGGGCTTGGTGCCGAGGGAACGAACTGGTATCAGGAAGATCGCACCCTCCACGGCTACGACCAGATCAGCTATACGAAGGGCAAGCACAACATCATGGCGGGGGTGGATATTCGCCGGATGACGATTGGACGCGCCGCGACGAACCAGAACCGTGGCCAGTTCACCTTCACGGGCAACTACTCCGGCAACCCAGCTGCGGATTTCATCACGGGCTATTCTCAGACGATCATTACGCCCCTGTTCCAGATCAAGGGTTCAGTCGGAGAGTGGCGCGACGGTTTCTTCGTGCAGGACAACTGGCAGGTAAGCCAGAAGCTCACGGTGCTCTACGGCGTTCGCTATGAGCTGCCCACGGTGCCTTACAGCCTGAACGGTATCGGACGTATTCTCAACAGCGATTACACAGCACTGATCCCAACGAGCTCGGCTACGACGGGCGCCGCTTATGTTCCGGTGAAGGGCTTCAAGTTCAACGGACCGAATCATGACCTCGTTTCGCCGCGTCTCGGCCTTGCCTATCGCGCGACTGACAAGATCGTTGTTCGCTCGGGTGGAGGTATCTACTACAACCCGAACCATCTGAACGCCTACACGCTTGCGACCAGCAACTATCCCTTTGCGGCATCTACCACCTACAGTGGCCCCACCAGCGGGATTGCCACGCAGAGCTTCAGCAATCCTTCTGGCGGCGGAAGCGGTTCGGTTTCTCTCCCTGCCGGTACTCCGGGCTCGTACCAGACGGCCTTCACAGATAATTACTACCTGCCAACTCCTCGCCTTTATCAGTGGAACCTGGATACGGGTGTTGAGCTGGGCCACGGAAGCGCCCTCGAATTCCAATACCTGGGTTCGCGTGCGATTCACCTCGATCACTCCCTCTATCCGAACCAGCCGCTGCCGGGTGCTGGTGCGATCAACCCGCGTCGTCCGTACCAGTTGTTCGGACAGATCCGTCAGATCCAGAACGATGGTCTCTCCACTTACCATGGCCTGACCATCGTCTATCGTCAGCGGACGTTCCATGGCCTCGACATGAACCTTGGCTACACCTGGGCGCACACGCTGGACACATCGAACGACGCGAATGGCGGCGGTACTCCGATGATCCAGTACAACCTGAAGGCTGACTATGGAAACGCCAACTGGGATATCCGCAACCGCTTTGTCGGTTCGGTGACCTATGCCATGCCGAGCCTCGCACGCTACGGTCACCTGACCGATACGCTTGCCGGTGGATGGCATGCCAATACGATCGTAACGCTTCAGGGCGGACAGCCGTACAACGTCGGGATCACCAACGACCAGGCGAATGTCGGCGGTATTGGCACACAGCGTCCTAACTTTGTAAAAGCTCCCGTCTTTACGTGTGGGAAGGCGCAGTACATTGCCAAGACCTCGTGCATCGATACCACGGCTTTCTCGCTTCCGGCTCTGTACACGTTCGGCAACTCACATCGCAACGATCAGCGCGGGCCTGGCGCTTCGAACGTCAGCCTCTCGATCTTCAAGGACTTCGCGCTCTTCGAAAATGTGAAGTTTCAGTTCCGCGGTGAAGCATTCAACGTCTTCAACCACGCCAACCTTGCGAACCCGGGCAACACCACGCTGCCCACGGCAAACGCTGCAGGCGTCTTCAACTTCACCGGTTCGACCTTCGGGCAGGTGACAGCGACACCGACCGGTGCTCTCGGGGATCCGCGCATCCTGCAACTGGCCGGCAAGATCAACTTCTAACCGAACTCGAATAATCGACAGTCGCCGAGTGCAATGCTCGGCGACTGTTTCTTTTTCAGCCGAAGGAAGCTAGGATTCTGCTACAACCTGGAGACGAACCGCTGATGCCGTTTCATCGCAAACTGAACACTCTCTACCGCGGCTTGATCGCCAGCGCCGTGGTCCTCACCGTTGGAGCTGGACTTCTCACCTTCAAGGTCTACGCCGACACGCCTCTGACGCAGGCAGATTACGAGCGCAATCCCGGCCTGATGCTGGAGGCCTACCGTCATGTGGAAGCAGCCTCAGTCTCCGATGCCGAGGAGCAGATCTTGCATGAGAAGCACTACATGTCGCACACGATGCAACCCATCTTTCCGACCAAGTTCGCTGGTACCGCGCTGACGGTTCTGCTGAAAAAGGAAGAGAACACCGATCCGAATGCACTCGGCGGAATGCTCTCGGCCATCGATAGCGGTGGCCCGGGCTCGGTGTACGTGATGAAGATCGAAGACGGTGCGGACATCGCCGGCATGGGCGGCTTGATGGGCACTGCGATGTTTGCCCGAGGCTTTGCCGGCGCAGTGGTGGATGGAGGCGTTCGCGATCTTCCGCAACTCAAGCGAATCGGATTTCCGGTCTATGCAACCGGCTCTGTGCCGTCAACCTCAGTCTCGCACTACCGGTTCGCCGGGATGAATCAGACGCTTGAGGTCGGCGGCACACGTGTAGCAGCGAACGACATTATTGTGGCAGATCAGGATGGCGTCGTGGTCGTGCCACGCGCCCGCGCCGCGGAGGTCCTGATTCGGGCCCAGAAGCTCGATGACAGCGAACACAGCATGTATCCGTATATCGAAAAGTTTCATTCGATCGTGGAGGCAGTCAAGCAGTTTGGCCGCATTTAGTTCCTAAGTCATCTGTCCTATCGCGGTGGGGGTCTTCTGTCTGATGACAGTTATGCTTTCCTCCAGTGATATGGTGTATCGCAACTCTGCCAAAATGCGCGGGCTATAAGCGGTTGGCTCGTCCTGCTCTTTTCTCCGGTTGCATCAAGCACCGAGGAGGTTCTTAGTTGGGAACATCGAACCAGTCTCAGGCCCACCTGTCGTCCCGCCGCGATTTCGTCCGACTGGCCGGTGGAGCGGCGGCCGCCCTGGGATCTGCTCCGGCGCTTGTTTCGGCTGAGACCGCTGCTGCCCCCACCACGCATCCGGGCGAGGACTACTACGAAAAGCTCGGCGTCCCAAAGATCATCAACGCCGCAGGAACCTATACGGCTCTGACTGCAGCCTGCATGCCTCCCGTCGTTCTGGCGGCCGTGCAGCAGGCAGCGCTGCATCCTGTCCGCCTCCACGACCTCCAGACCAAAGCAGGCGAGTACGTCGCCAAGCGTCTGCGGTGTGAGGGAGCGGTCATCACCTCCGGCGCATCCGGTGCGATCAGTATCGCCACTGCGGCCTGCATGCAGCATGCGAACAACATCCGCTTTCTGGATATGCCTCAAGCCATCGACGGAAAGAAGAACCAGGTGATCGTGCAGCGCGCGCATCGCTATGGCTACGACCACGCCATGTTCCTGTGTGGAGCCCGGGTGACGGAAGTCGTCACCCGGGACGATTACAAGCGCGCCTGCGCCGCGGGGCAGGGCATCATGACGAACTTCTTCAACGCCGCAGAAGAAGAGGACGGTCTCGCCGGAACCGCGCAGATCGGCCGTGAAGAATGGCTTCGTGTGGCACACGAACACGGCATCCCCTGCCACCTCGATGCCGCTGCGGACATGCCTCCTATCTCGAACCTCTGGAAGTACACCGGGATGGGCTTCGACCTGGTCTCATTCTCCGGTGGCAAAGGAATGCGCGGCCCGCAAAACGCCGGCCTGCTGCTCGGCAAGAAACACTTGACCGACTTGGCCGCACAAAATAATAATCCCGGCGATGGGGTTGGACGCGGCATGAAGGTGGCCAAAGAGCAGATCGTAGGAATGGTGGCTGCGGTGGACTGGGTGCTTTCGCACACGGAAGAGTCGATGCAGGGTGACTATCAAAAGCGCGTCGACGTCGTGACCCATGCGGTGAAGGGGATCCCGTCCGTCCGGACTGAGACGGTTGTGCCGAAGATCGCCAACCATGTGCCGCATCTCCTGATTCGATTCGACCCTGCCGTGACCGGTGTGACCACGGCGCAGATCGTCACCGCCCTCCGTAGCGGCCAACCTTCGATCGAACTGAATCCCAACACCGGGCATCCGCCCAACCAGGGAATTCCGAGCGATGCGAACACGCTTGTAGTCGGTGTGTGGATGTTGCAGCCGGGCGAAGATGCTATTGTGGGTCGGCGCATCCGTGCTGCACTTACCAAACAAGTTTAGGCAATTCCAAGCATCACGAAAGGAACAACACGATGAACAACCAGTCCCGCCGAGGCCTTCTCAAGAACGCAGCCGCCGCAGCCGTCGCCATGACCGGAGCCGCCGCCCTTACCCCCGAAGCCGAGGCGCAGGCTCCCGCCGGGATCCGCTGGGAGAAGCGATCAGTTAAGGCTCCTCCTGCTCCAGCCGCAGGCGCAGCCCCCGCAACCCCGGCTGCACCCGCCACCGCACCGCCGAAGACCCCGATGTACAACAGCATTGTGACCTTCGGAAACCTCGTATTTCTCTCCGGGATCGGAGCCCATTTTCCTGGCACGATCGAGGAGCACACCAAGCACGTTCTGGATGAGATGGAGAGAAACCTCATCGCCGCCGGCTCCTCCATGGACAAGGTGCTGAAGGTAAACGTCTTCCTCAGCGACTTGGCAAACTATGCGCGGATGAATGCAACCTACAACGGCCGTTTTGGAAACATCCCTCCCGTGCGGACGACGATCGCAGCCGCAGGCGGTATCCCCGGAGACTCCCTGGTCGAGATCGACTGCATCGCTTCAATCTAGTTCCTCCGCCGAGCCATTCAGCAGTAGATTTGCACCGCAGCACCATCAAGCATCCAGTGGAGAAATCATGTCGCCCTTCAGCACATCGCCTTGGTCCAGGCGTGCTTTCCTAAAGCAGTCCGGCATCTTCTCTGCAGCCACTGCGGTCGCGCCCCTTTCGGGCTCGGCCGCGGTCCTGCCCGCTGCGTCTAAAGATGGCCCGGTCAGCCACGGCACACCGGCTGACAACCTGTTCACCCAGATCGGTGTTCGGCCCATCGTGAACGCGCGTGGAACGTTCACCATCATCTCCGGATCGCAGTCCCTGCCAGAGGTCAAGCAGGCGATGTTCGAGGCCTCGCAGCATTACGTGCAGATGGACGAGATGATGTCTGCAGTAGGCACGGAGATCGCGAAGCACATGGGCGCTCCAAGCGCGATCGTGACCTGCGGCTGCGAGGCGGCGATTGCACTGGCGACGGTTGCCTGCACCTGCGGGATGGATCCGGAGCTCTCACAAGTAATGCCTTACAAAAAGGTGCGCGACCAGGTCATCATTCCGAAGTACTCTCGCAACCCTTACGATTTCGGCGTCCGCATGTCCGGCCCGGAGATCGTAGAGGTTGAAAGCGCGGATGAGTTGCGCGCCAAAATGAGTGATCGTACCGCGATGATCTACATCATCTCCGGGCCGCGGGCGTTTGAAGATCCCCTCTCCATCAAGACAGTCTGCGCGATCGCGAAGGAGAAGAACATCCCGGTGTTTGTCGACGCGGCAGCCGAGGAGCCTCTCGTCCCGAACATTCACCTGGCTGCGGGCGCAACCTTTGTCGCTTACTCAGGCGGCAAGTGTATGCGCGGCCCGCAGGCTGCAGGTGTCCTACTCGGGCCGAAAGATTTGTGCGAGGCCGCCTTCTGGAATGCCGCACCCCATCACAACTGGGGTCGCGCCCTGAAGGTCGGCAAGGAAGAAGCCATGGGCATGCTGGCTGCGGTTCGCATGTGGTACAAACGCGATCACCAAGCGGAACAGAAGCAGTGGCTGGATTGGGACAATCACATCGCCGACACCCTGAAGGGGATTCCAAGCCTGACCACGCATATCGAGATGCTTGGCACCGACCTCTCGAACCGCGCACCCACGTTATCCATCAAGTGGGATGCCGCAAAGGTCGGCATTACCGGCACCGAGTTGGTGGCGAAGCTGGATCAGGGAACCCCACGCATCTTCGTTACCGGCGGTCAGGGAAGGCGCCCGGACAAGATGGATTCCTCCATCGGCATCATGCCGTACATGATGCAGCCCGGCGACTACAAGATCGTTGCCGATGCACTTTCACATCATCTTCGCAGCCCGGGTCACTTCGATAATCCGCCTGCTCCCTCGGGACCTGCGGCGCAACTCGCCGGCACATGGAACGTCGTCGTCACCTATCATCGCGGCGTCGGGCGTCAGCAGTTTGTACTGCAGCAGAGCGGCACGACGCTCTCCGGCGATCAGAAGGGTGCAATCTTCAACGCCAGCCTGCAAGGCAAGGTGGAGGCGGACCATATCACCCTCAGCAGCGTGATGAGAGTGCCCGGTTATCAAGTCCCGTTCAATTTCACAGGGGTCGTATCCGGACAGACCTTCTCGGGCGCAGTAAAGATGGGCGAGTATGGCGCGGCAACGTTTGTCGCGACCAAAGCATAGAGCATCAGACTTCGCATTGAGCAGTTTAGAGGGACGTACCTGAGCAACACATTCACAAGGGGTATTTCATGATCGTTCGACAATTCAGTTCTTTGCTTCTCAGCTGTGTCCTCGCTTCCACCTTTGCGGGTGCACAGGCTCGTCCCACCCCGATGCCTCCCAATCCGCTGGCCTACGATCTTTTGCTGACCAACGGGCATGTGCTGGACGATAAGAACAAGATCGATGCCATGCGCGATGTCGGGATCAAGGACGGCAAGATCGCCGCAGTCGGAGAGCATCTCAATCCCAAGGACGCCCTCAAGACCGTCGACGTCAAGGGAATGTACGTGACGCCGGGCCTGATCGATATTCACGTCCACGTCTATGCGGGCACAGGAGAAAAGGGCTCCTACGCAGGCGATCTGTCCGTCTACCCCGACGGCTTTACGTTTCGGAACGGCGTGACCACGGTCGTGGACGCGGGCAGCTCGGGCTGGCGAAGCTTTGACGACTTCAAAGATCGCGTCATCGATCGCAGCAAGACGCGCGTCCTCGCCGAATTGAATATCGTCGGAGCGGGCATGCGCGGTGAAAAGTATGAAGACAACCTCGACGATATGGACGGCAAGCTTACCGGCGACAAGGCGAAGCAGTTCCCAGGAGTCATCGTGGGCATCAAGAGCGCGCACTTCACCGGACCGGAGTGGAAGCCCTACGATCAGGCGGTGATCGCCGGCAACATCGCGAACGTCCCAGTGATGATCGACTACGGCGCCCGTCGATCAGAGCGCCCTCTCCTCGAACTGGTCTCGACCCACCTGCGTCCCGGCGACATCTACACGCACTGCTTCTCTGGTCTCCGCGGAGAGCAGAACCCTGAAACGGGTCTCGCTTCGGAAGCGCTCCTGGTAATGAAGCGGCGCGGCATCTACTGCGATGTAGGTCACGGCGGCGGAAGCTTCTCGTGGACCGTTGCAGGACCGATCGTCAAGGCTGGCTATCTGCCCGACTCCATCTCGACCGATCTGCACGTAGGCTCGATGAACAACGGAATGAAGGACGTTCTGAACGTGGCAGACAAGATGATGGTCCTCGGAGAGACCCTTCAACAGGTGATCGCGCAGATGACCTGGCATCCCGCACACGAGATGAAGCAGGAGCAGCTCGGACATCTTTCAGTCGGAGCAATCGCCGATGTCGCCGTCCTGTCGGTCGAAAAGGGCAACTTCGGTTTCGTGGATATGTACAACACGAAGCGGATGGGCACGAGCAAGCTCGACTGCCAGTTGACACTGAAAGACGGCAAGGTCGTCTACGACCTGAATGGCATCTCGTCAGACAAATGGGATGCGACCCAACACTCTGCGGATTCGAGCCAGGCACGCCGCTGGACGACCTTCAACGAGCGGCCGATCGAGGCAAGCCACGGAAAGTTTCCCGTCTCCGTCCCGGCCGGACAAGTCACGCCAGCTCCAAAGCCTTGAAGTCTATGCCCGCGTCTTTGCTTCGACGGGATAGGAGAGGTCCGTATGTCGGCAGCATCCATGTCGCTCTGCAGCAGAGTGCTCGCGATCCTTGTTTTCAGCTCTGTTGGCAGAGCACAGGAGCCGCCGAAAACCTACGCCTGCATCAAGGCGAAGAAGCCCGTACACATCGATGGAAAGCTTAATGATCCCGCGTGGAAGTTGGCGCCCTGGACGACCGACTTCGTCGACATCGAGGGCGCCGTGAAGCCCTTGCCCCGGTTCCGTACCCGAGCCAAGATTCTCTGGGATGAAAACTATCTCTACATAGCCGCAGAGCTGGAGGAGCCAGAGGTAAAAGCCACGCTAACCCAGCACGATGCGGTGATCTTTCACGATAACGACTTCGAGGTGTTTCTAAAGCCACCAGGTGACGCGCCGGGGTACTTCGAGTTTGAGATCAATGCACTGAATACAAGCTGGGACCTGTATCTCAATAAGCCCTATCGCGAGGGCGGAAAAGCAGACAACAGTTGGGACATTCCGGGCCTGAAGACAGCGGTCAAAGTTCAAGGCACTCTCAACCGCGCAGGCGATACCGACCGGGGTTGGACGGTCGAGATGGCTCTCCCGTGGAGCGCGTTTGCGTCACGGCTTCCTGTCGAAGCTCCCCACGTCGGAAGCGAGTGGCGCATCAACTTCAGTCGCGTGGAATGGAAACAAGGGCAGCCCAAAGAAGACAACTGGGTCTGGTCGCCGCAAGGCCTGGTCAACATGCACGTCCCCGACCGATGGGGCTATCTACGCTTCGTCGGCAAGCCCTGATTCAAGCCTGACAGTCGCTACGACCCACGCTCTAGTGTGCGTGCCCCTTAGCAGCCGTAGGAGCCGAAGCAGCGCCGGAAGGATCGAAGGAAGGCGCATGAGACGTATTCGCCAGATCGGCTACCGATAGGAAGACAAGATGTACGATCCGCGTCAGCTTGGGATAGTTGATTCGGTCCCAGGAGTCGTTTTCCGTGTGGTAGTCCGGGTGCAGCCCGGTCTGGAACTCGACCTGGGGAATATGCAGGCTCGCGAACCAGAAGTGATCGCTGCGGGACCATAGCGAATCGGGGTCCACCCGATCCATCTTGTAATCGAGCTTTAAACCGAGCTTCCGGTTGTCCTCATCGATGATGCGCCGTAGATCCGGGTTATAGCGCGTTCCAAGAACGTTCACCATGTTCACGTTACGGTCTTCCGGGAGCGGCCAGTTCGGGTCATCCTCGTCTCTGCCGATCATGTCGAGGTTCACGTTGGCAACAGTTTTGGCGAGCGGAACGATCGGGTGCGTCACGTAGAAGTACGATCCTAGAAAAATCCGCTCCTCGCCGTCGTACACGATAAAGAGCACGCTGCGCTTGGGATGCACGTTGCCCTTGACCATCGCTCTCGCCACTTCCAGAACGCCTGCCACGCCCGAGGCGTCGTCATCCGCGCCATGAAAGATATGGCCGTCGATCACCCCCATGTGGTCATGATGAGCCGTCACGATCACCGTCTCGGATTTGAGCCGCGGATCAGATCCTTCCAGCAGAGCGACAACGTTGCGGCCGTGGTGCGTCCTAGCCCCGTTAATAGTCTTGGACAGGCACACGGAAGCTTGCGGAACGTCGAACGATTGCGGCTGTCCAGTCCGATTGATGTCGGCCTGAAGCGTATCCGCTGTCTTACCACTGGAAGCCAGAAACTGGTCGGCCACATCCCTCTGGATGGTGAACACTGGAACGTCCCACATCTCACCGTCCAGTGCGTAGGACGGCCCGCCGGCGGAGCGCTGCGCGCTGGCCCGGATCGGCTTCACCGCACGCGGTACACGATCCTGAACCAGCAGTACCCCGGCGACGCCCTGTTTGCGCAGTTGCTCGATCTTGTCCCAGTAGAAGGCATGGTAGGTATCGAGCGTGCCCATGAACTTCAAGTTGGGATCATCGGCCTGCGGCTCTCGCGTGAAGACGAGTACGACTTTGCCCTTGAGATTTACCCCGGCCAGGTCGTTGTACGCATACTCCGGAGCGTTGATGCCATAGCCGGCGAAGAGCACAGGACCACACGCCGAGGCAGGGCGAAGGCTCTGACGATTCCAGCGAAAGTCCTTGTTGATCGCGTAGGTGTGATCGACGCCCCCGATCTTCGCTGTCAACGTGGTGCGCTGCTCGTCCACATCTCCGGAGAGGATCCCCATGTTCTGAAAGTACGTGCCGGAGTCACCAACCGGCTTGAGGCCGAGACGCATAAAGGCAGCCGCAATGTAGTCGGTGGCAATATGGTCTTCCGGGCTGGCGATATTGCGGCCGGCCATGTCATCGGAAGCCAGAAAGTAGATGTCAGCCTTCAACTCAGCGGAATCCACCAGACCTTCCGCTTGCTTCACACGCTGCCCGAGAGCGGCAGGCACAGAACACACCAGAAGCGCAGCCAGCACGGCGCCGCAACGTAACCTTCCTATCGATCGATCCTCGCGCATAACGCTAATCATCGGACGGCAGACTTTCGATGATTAGCACTTTTTCTACAACATCAAGCGCCGGCTCGATGGATTTTTGAAAGACCTCAAGTTTATAACCCGCCAGCTTCGCGCTCTCCAGCAATTCCGCCAGTTCACTCTTCCACGGGGTCGCGTCCGTGTCAGCGGATGTAAAGAACCTGGTCCACTGCAGCCAGCCCAGCAGGGTCTCAAACTGGTCCTTATGGACGAATACGGAATCGAAGGCGACGTGCTTCCCAGCCAGCCACTGGACGTCCCCATCTTCCCAAAATTGTGCTGACTGAAGCAGTTCAAGCAGAGGCGTACGGTATTCCAAGGCGACACGCACCAATGCGGCAGCGCGCCAGGAGCTGTCTCCCTGCATCCCCAATCCCGAGAGGGTGCTTGCCAGGGCAGATCGCAATCTCAACTCATCGAAGACGTTGGCACGGTTCACCGTCTCTGGCAGAGACTCCAGCGCCATCCAGACCGAGACAGGGGCCCAGGCGGTGGTCGCCTCCAGGCCCGGATCGGCATGCAAGAGGATAAAATCCGCCACCGACCATTGTTCGGTCAACTGGTCCGTAACTGCGGACGGCGTGATGATCCGTACTGCCTTCTTGAGGCGCGCGACATACGAGTCGAGCGGGGTCAAAGGAGCAGACGGTAGAACAGAAGCCGGATCAGGTGTCGGGACGACGGATTCCGTCAACACCGGAAAGAACTCCGCTGCCATCGTGTAGAAGTGTGCAGCAGACTCGAAAAAACCCTGGAGTGGATCTTCCAGCTCATTTTCCTCTACGACAGCCGGCTCAATCGGGTTGGGTGCTGATTCGGTCACCCCTGGAATTACTCCCTCAGCGCTATCGTCTTCCCGCTCAACCTCTGCAATCGGGACAGAGGTAACGGCTTCCTCTTCCTCCGGCAAGACCTCCGGATCGACGACTTCATCCGCTAAAGCCAGTTCGTCCGAAACCGCGATATCCAAGCCTGTTGCGTCAGAAACGATCTCGTCGCAGGTTGGTTCGTTCAATGGAACAGAATCCGCAAAAGCACGCAGGGTATCCGCGCTCAGCAAGCCACGAAACGCTTCATGGACGCGCGCCAGGCGGATCGAAGCAAGCGCTTCTTCCAGGCTATAGATACCGCCACCGTGTAGCGACTGCCAAACCGCGAACCAGGGTCTCTCTGCGGTAGATTGGACCTCGCGCCAGTCCAGCAGGACTATATATTGATAGCCGTTCAGATTCACATGCAGGCCGCGCTCGACCAGGTCGGAGCCGCGCTGCAGATATTCAAGACCGGTGCGGCTGTCCCGATACGCAACAAAGCGATCGTCGCCGCCGGACAGCGCAAGCGCCTCCGCCAGGCTCCGTTGCCGCAGCACGCCGCTCCCCTTATCGACCGATGCGGCGGAGATATGAATCGTTCCCGAGGTGCTGGCGTACGTGTTGTTGTAAAGAATCACTGCGCGATGATCGCCAGCGCGGTTGGAGTACGCGAACACGTTCTCATCCACAGATCCATGGCCCGTCCAGAAGTCGTACAGGACAAAGTGCGTGCTCTCGGCAAAGAGCCATCGAGTCCGTAGCAGTGGAGTGATCTCGCGGGTGAACCGGCCAATCAGGCCCTCATCAGGAGTCTCCTGCAGTCGGGCCTCCTTGAAGTCCATTCCGTAGCGTTCCGAGAATCCCTCAATCTGGCCATGAGCAAACATCGGCAGACCAGGCAGCGTGGCGAGCAGCGTGCACGTTCCGAAGTACTTATCCCCCGAGCCGAATTGTTCCGCGGCGGTCTTCTCATCGGGATTGCTCATGAAGTTCACATACCGCTTCAGAATGTCGGGATCGAACTCCACCGTCTTCTTGAGGTACGAACGGTACTTCGCATTCTCCTCGTCCCGCAGCATGTTCATGAAGGCACTGTTGTAGACCCGGTGCATCCCCAGCGTTCTGACGAAGTAGCCTTCGAGCAGCCAGAAAGCCTCGGCCAGCAGCAGCGTACCGGGCACCTCTATGGCAACCCGGTCGACCACCTCCCGCCAGAACTCATTCGGCATCAGGGCATCGAACGCTTCCTGGGACATCGCATTCTCTGCGCGCGAGGGAATCGATCCTCCCACCCCTGGCAGCGGAAACCAGAGTCGCTGGACATGACGCTTGGCCAGCACCATCGCCGCATCGAACCGGATAATCGGGAAGAGACGCGCAACGTGCAGAATGGTCTGGATGATGTGTTCCCGAACATTTGCCTTGGAGTAATCCAACTGGGCGGTATCGTTCCACGCGAAGGTCGTTCCATCGTTGCCGTGGTACATAAACTGCGTCTTATTGTCGCGATAGGTGTGCAGACGAAACGCCACGGCCGCGTCGGTCTGGTCGTAATAATGGTCCTCGATCTTGATCGAGGCGCCGCTGTTATGCGAGAGATCCGGCCCGTCAAATCGATACACCGGGAACGGGCTGTCCGGGCGCGTGATAAACCACTCCGGATGGTCGATCACCCAGGGAGAGTCGATGCCCATGTGATTGGGCACCATGTCGCTGGCCAGTCGAATCCCGTACGCAGCAGCTCGGTCCCGTAGCGATTCATACGCGCTATTCCCGCCCAGATCGTGGGCGATATTGTAATCCTTCAGCGAGTAGGCGGACGCGACCGCATCGGCCTGTCCGCGAAGTCTCTTAATCGTCTGGGACGCGACACTCCGCTCCCAGAGACCAATCAGCCACAGCGCCGTCATACCCCGGCCAGCCAGAATCCGAAGTTCTTCATCCGGTATCTGATCCAGGCGATGGATATGGCGCAGGTACTTCTTCGAAAGCTGTTCCAGCCAAACGTAGGTACTCTTGGCGATCATCACGACGGTCGGCATCCACGCCTGGTCCGGGCTGAAGGCCTCGTACTCTACCAGCGGGGCCTGGTGGTCCGACGCATACTGCCGCAGAAGCCTTCGTCCATCCGGTCCGATGACGAAATCCTCGTCAAAGCCGACGTATTCATCGCCGGAAAACCCCTGCGTCTCCCACTTCAACTCCCCCTGGCCCGGCGCACGGTACTCTGGAGGGTGAAAGCGCATCCAGATGGCGCGGTCTTCTTCCCGCACCACGTCGATTGCCATCAGGGCGCGTTGCAGATCTGGACCAAGGTAAGGTGTCCAATGCTCGCGGATAAACTCCAACTGCCCCACCAGCGAGTCGGGCGAGGCCAGCATGGGCGCACGCAGCACCTCAAGCAACGTTCCGCCTTCCTTCGACACCAGCGGTCGGGTCTCAAAATAGCCGGGAAGCCCCGTGGTCAGGTTCGGATACGCCGTCTGCTGCTTCAGGTCGTCATCGGTAAACAACTCCCGGAACGCCGTAAACGCGGAGTTCTGATTGGCCAGCCAAAGCATCAGAAGCTCTTCCATCTCGGACTCGCGGTGCGGCACTCCGTCCGTACTGCGAGTCAACCACTCGCCGGAGGTAATCTTGCCGGCAAAGACCTCCGTGGGCGGAAACTGAGCGACGAACGCCAGCAGCAGGCGATCCATCTGCTCCTTCCCCAGCCGCCTCTCAAACCAGAGCACCGCATCGCTCAGAGCAGCCGGATCGATCTCCTTACGATAACGAGCCACCATCGCGTGGCTCAATTCGTCGATCAACCCCATCGCAAAGAGCGCCCCGCCATGAACGACTTCAGAAGCGTCTCTTCCATCCGCAGCCCGAATCGTATTCAATCCCATCGCCAGTTCGCGCGCTGCAGCCAGATTGGCAAAGATCACGTTACCCGTGTAGCTGTACAAAATCTGGTTCAGATCCAGTCGTTCTCTTACAGACCGGGCGATGTGAAATTCCATTGGAGCATTTCTCCTGTGGGTGTAAACCGAAACCGTAGATCTGAACGCCGTTTTTTCCCAAGAAAACGGCACTCGCAAAGCTTGTCCAGTGCACAGTAACAGGAGAAATGCTCTAGATTCTGCTCCGAGTTTCGTACCCTGCTATAGCATCTCGAACGTCCCGGATGCTTTTGTATGTCGGCCGGGGGATTGGATCACCCTCGAACCGAAGCGCATAAGCTGCTTGAAACAGAGCCGAAGGCAGCATCCACCATACCTCTAAATCTGCCGGATGCATGCCGAAGTATCGTTCCCTTGTTCTCTTTCGTCGATCGTAGATGTAGAGTACGCGATCAGCACGGACCGCCGCGCATTCCGCTTGCCTACCCGGGAATGCCCGGTGAACTCCCACGGTGAGTCAAACTTTATGATGCCGCCGCAACCGCTTTGACTGTCCACCCCTTTGTCTATGAACTGCACAGTCAAAGACTTATCCACATCTCGATAACCTCGGGCAAATGGCCCGCAGCATGCGATTTCCAGAAATTTAAGCTCCGCCCTCAGGACATTGTGTAAGTCAGAAGGCAATTCACAGTCCTGTAATGAATCATTCAAGACGCTGTCATGGGCGATGCGGCATCCTGTGGTCGTACCAAAATATTTAGATTTCTGCGCTCTGGGGGTTGTCTTATTGATGATTCCGAGCGTTAGAATGGGTCGCGCAAATTTTCGTTAGCGCTAACGTAAGTCGGATCGCTCTAAAAACCGATGTTGCGCAGGACGATTACAGGCCATCAGTAAAAATGCTGGACGCCGAGAGGCTGGAGAAAGATGATGCATAGCAGAATGAGTTTCATTGGAGTACTTGGTAGTGTTGCGAGGCGAGCCTTGGCAGGGAAATCTTTCCTGGCGGTGCTCATGTTGCTCCTGTCGGCCGGAAGCGCGATGGCGCAGTTTGAATCCGCGTCGGTGCTTGGATTTGTGAAGGATTCCTCGGGAGCCTCGGTCGCGAAGAGCACCGTCACGCTGACCAATACCGCTACCGGAATTGTGCAGACCAAGGTTACAGACGACGAAGGCAAGTACGAGTTTGCCAGCGTGCCGATCGGATCCTACGTCGTATCGGCGGAGACCTCGGGCTTCGCAAAGAGCCAGACGCCTCCTTTCACCCTCACCACCAACGCCCGTCAGCGCGTCGACGTGGATCTGAAGGCCGGTTCGGCGAACGAGACAGTGACCGTCACCTCCGCCCCTACCCTGTTGGAGACAGAGACCAGCTCGCGTGGCCAGGTCATTGGTACCCGCGAAGTCGAAAATCTCCCCCTCAACGGCCGCTCCTACGCCGACCTGGTACTGCTGGTCCCCGGAGCTCGCAAGTCGAGCATCCAGAATGGCACGACGTCCAGCCGCGAAGGTTCCTTCAATATTGAAGGACAACGTTCGGCGTTCAACAACTTCCTGCTCGACGGTCTGGACAATAACAACTACGGAACCTCGAACCAGGGCTTTGCCAACGAGAACATTCCACCGTCTCCCGACGCCATCAGCGAGTTCCGCGTCGAGACCAACAACTACTCCGCCGAATATGGCCGCAGCACCGGCGCCGTAATCAACGCATCGATCCGTCGCGGTACCAACCAGATTCACGGTCGTGCCTGGGACTACATCCGCAACACCGCTTTCAACGCCTCCGGTCCGTTCCTCGCGCCGGGCACGACCAAGCCGAAGCTCATCCGCAACCAGTTTGGCGGCACGCTCGGCGCTCCCATCTGGAAAGACCACACCTTCTTCTTCGGCGACTACGAAGGAGTCCGGCAGATCTTCAACAATGCAGCAGCGACCTCGACCCTGCCGACCGCGAATCAGCGCAACGGTCTGTTTTATTTGAACGACGACACCAGCAATCCCGCGAACGCGATTCCTCTTAGGAACCCCATCACGGGCATCACCTACACCGGTGTAATTCCCGCCAGTGCAAGAACGGGCTTCGCCAATGCCGTTTTGAATGCCCTACCCACCAACACAGCTTCGGGTCTGGCGAACAATTACAGCACCACACCGCGCGGCACGATCACGGACGATAAGGGCGATGGGCGTGTCGATCACACCTTCAATGACCGCTTCACCATCTTCGGCCGCTACAGCGAACATCGCGGTGCCATCTTCGATCCGCCGTCCATCCCCGGACGCGCCGGCGGCAACTCGAACGGTAACGTCAGCATTCAGAACCGCAATATCGTAGGCGGCCTCACGTGGACGCTCTCCGCGAACAAGTTGCTGGATGTTCGCTTTGGATACTCCAGAAACAAGGGCGGTAAGTTCCCGATCGGTGTAGGCACGAAGTCAACCCTGCTGAGCGAGAACGGAATTACCGATGGACTCCCCACGGACCCGTTGGTTGTACGCGATCTCAACACGCAGGCTGTCACGGGTTACACGGCCTTTGGAGCCCAGAACTCGAATCCACAGTTCCAGAACCCCACCATCTATAACCCGAAGGCAAACTTCACCTGGATCAAGAGCAAGAGCAGCTTGAAGTTTGGCTACGAGTACCAGGCCGTCAACACCGAGGTCAACGACTTCAACCCCAGCTACGGCGCAGATACCTACGGCGGTCTGTACGCGTCCGCTGGTAACCCGTCCAACACGGGTGGACTTACCGCCGCTCAGTTGACCACTCAACTGCAGGGGCCGCGCAACCTCGCCGACTTCATGTTCGGCAATCGCAGCCAATACTCGTTGACCAACTACGCGATCGTGAATCTACGGCAGCGGTTCAACTTCATGTATATCCAGGACGACATGAAGATCACTCCGAACCTCACGATCAACGCTGGTCTTCGTTACGAGATCGTGACACCGCAGTGGGAGAAGGACAACAAGCTGGCAAACTTCGACCCGACCACCAATTCGATGATTCAGGCGAAGGGCGGAAGCGTTGCCGATCAGGCTTTGGTAAATACCCCGAAGAAGAACTTTGGTCCGCGTCTTGGCTTTGCCTACTCTGCGACATCGAAGACCGTGATTCGTGGCGGCTACGGCATCGGCTACACGCAGTGGAACCGTGCCGGTGGCGAAAACAATCTCACCTATAACGGTCCTAACGTCGTGAATGCAACTATTAACCAGATCACGCCGACGGCTGCAGCTCTCTGCACCAGTGACACGCAGCTCCAGTCCACTTGCTTCCGACAGACCCAGCAGGGCTACTCAAACGTGCTGACCTCTGCCGCCTACTTCAATCCGCTGAACGTCACCACGCGGTACATTCCCAAGAAATTCTCTACCGGCTACGTTCAGAGCTACCACGTTGGAATCCAGCAGCAGTTGCCTGGTGGCATCGTTGCCGACCTTGCCTATGTTGGTAACAAGGCAACGCACCTGCAGGTTTTGGCCGACTATAACCAGGGAACACCTTGCGCCCTTGCTACATGCCCGTCGCTCCAGGCACGCCGCCCCGTGGCAAACTTCGGTTCCATCGAAATCGCCTACGGAGCTGGTTCGGCGAACTACAACTCGCTTCAATTCAAGTTGGAAAAGCGCACGCAGTTGGGCTTGTACTTTTTGAACTCCTTCACCTACAGCCGTACGTTCGATATCTCGAGCGGTCACCTTGAGACTGCCGGTGGAGACAATTCACGGGTCAACTACGCGAATCCCGGCCAGGACTACGGTCCATCGGGCTACGATCAGCCGCTGGCTGACACCACCTCCATCGTGTACGACCTGCCCTATGGTCATGGCCGTCACTTCGGAGCAAGCTCCGGCTACCTCATGAACTCGGTTCTGGGTGGATGGCAGCTGACCATGGTCAACACCATGACCAGCGGCCTTCCAGTCAATATCACCTACTCTCTCGCAACGTCATCCGGGCTGTATGGCTCGAGTCTCGTAACGTACCGTCCAAGCCGTTCGGCTGCTGGCGGCCTTATCAAAGCCCCCTCATCCAACCGCGCGAAGACGGCGACCACAGTGACTGGCTACTTCAACAGTGCAGCTCTAACGGCTCCGACGACCTCGGGTTGGGGAAATGTGACGCGCAACTCGGAGCGTTCCAATGCGTTCTACCAGGCCGATCTCGGACTCCACAAGGCATTTCCGCTTTGGAACGAGAACGCCAAGTTCGACTTCCGCGCTGAAGCGTTCAATATCCTGAATAAGGTGAACTATGCTCAGCCGGATGGAACGTTTGGAGCCAGCACTTTTGGCACCATCACCACCGCGTACCCGGCCCGGCAGCTTCAGCTTGCAGCCAAGCTGATTTTCTAGGGAACGACTAACCATGAGCGGCGCGTTCCTCAAACTTCCAGAGGAACGCGCCGTTTGTTTGTGCGTAACATGTTGAAAAAGGAGTTCGGATGCGGATGGATCGGCGACAGTTTGGACTATTGGGCGGACAGGTAGCAGCGGCAGCATTGACGCAACGGGCATGGACCGCAATGGCAGCGCCAACGGGCGCGGACAAATTTCACTTCGCTGTTGTCAGTGACACCCACATCATCGACGAGTTCTACAAAAAAGGCTCGGAGAATGGCGTCGAAGACAACACCAGTATCCTGCTTACCAGTGAACGTCTGATCGCAGCGCGGACGGTAATCAATGCACTGCAACCTAAGATCGAACAGGTCTTCGTTCCTGGAGACTGCTTTCACAACTACCCTTCTGCGGACTACGACTTCTACTTCAAGAACCGGACGCGGATCGATATCGCGAAGGAACTCTTCGATGGCTTCAACATGCCAGTCCATCTTGGATTCGGCAATCACGACTACGACGAGCATCGAACGCCGGGCATCTCACGCGATATGTCGAACCGGCTCTTTGAAGCCAAGCTCAAGACCAAGCCGTACTACACCGTCGACTACAAGGGTTTTCGCTTCCTGCATCTAAACAACTTCATGGGACGTTCGTGGGACGAGACCTCCTCTCCCAAAGAAAGACAGGTCGGCACTCTCGGCGAAGAGCAGCTCAACTGGGCGGAAGCGCAGTTGCAGGATCGCAAACCCACGGTCGTCTTCATCCACTATCCCCTGTGGGTCGTTGCACCGACTGAGGTTAAGGACTATGGTTTGCATCCCATACTGCGCAAGTATCAGGACAGCATCCAACTGGTGATTTCCGGGCACCTGCACAAGTGGCTCGACTTCGCCCATACCTACGGGCCGCAACACTATGTAACGGCAGCTACGCGCTACGACCAGAACTCATTTATGCTCTTCGAGGCCGACAGCAAAAAACAGACCTTACGCTGGATGAATCGTGATCTGGTCGAATGGTCGACGCATTACAGCAAGCCCTACACCTTTCGCTCCTAAACACGCCGTTGCACCTTCACCATGAGACGAGTTCAATGACAATTCGAAATGCAATCCGGATATCCGCCGCGGCGATATTCTCTCTCTCCCAGATCGCCGCTGCGCAGCAGGGCACCCAGGCTGCGCAGGATAAGACAGTGCGGATGAACCAGATCCAGGTCATCGGTTCGCACAACAGTTACCACGCAGGCTTCGCTCCCAGCGAACGGGCCTATCTGGCCAAGAACGCACCCCGCACCCTGAGCGGTCTGGACTACAGCCACGCGAACTTCGCGGCCCAGTTGGACGGCGGCGTCCGGCAATTGGAGATCGATGTCTTCCGCGATACCAAGGGCGGCCGCTTCGCGCACCCCAAGATCGTCCGGCAGGTAGCAGCAGCGGGTCTCCCGACCGACCCCGACTTCGATCCCGACCACGAGATGGACAAGCCGGGCTTCAAAGTCATGCACGTCCAGGATGTGGACGAGCGCAGCCGATGCCACACGTTCGTGAAGTGCCTGAACGACGTAAAGGCATGGTCGAAGGCGCACCCCGGGCACCTGCCTCTCTTTCTCCTGATCGAGACCAAGGAAGGCCCGCTCAAAGGCATGCCGGATGCAGTCGAGACAGAGCACTTTGACGCCGCTGCGTTCGATGAGCTCGAAGCAGAGATCCGCTCCGTCTTTTCTGCGAGCGACATGATTGTTCCGGACCAGGTCCGCGGCAAATCGGCGACCCTGCCTGAAGCTCTGAAGAAAGATGGATGGCCGACGCTGCAGAAGGCGCGCGGCAAGGTCGTATTCCTGATGGACCAGCGAGGCGTAGGACCGATCTACACCCAGGGGCACCCAGCGCTGCGCGGTCGAATCCTGTTTACGAACGCCGTCGCGGGCGAGCCGGACGCCGCATTCATCGAAGAGAACGGCGGAACGGCTACCGAGATCGACGCGCTGGTAAAGGCGGGTTATCTCATCCGCACCCGCTCCGACGAGCCGACCGAGCAGGCACGCAAGAACGATACGGCCCGCCGCGACCTGGTCCTGGGAACGGGAGCGCAGATCATCAGTACCGACTACCCTCTCTCGGAGCCAGCGAGCTGGACCGGATACGCCGTAGGGCTGCCCGGCGGAGTCGTAGCGCGATGCAATCCGGTCAACAAGCCCGCCGCATGCAAGGACGGTCTTCTCGAAGCAAAGTGAAGCTGTAACCATACTGTTTTGTGTATGATGCAGAGAGTTGTCCACAGCGGAACCCGGGCCCGGCTTTCTCGCGTCTAAGTGAGGAGACTCCAATTGCACGAGGTAAACTTCTCACGATGAATGAATTTAAACGCTGGGGACGCTGGGTGCTGTCAGCCCTGGTACTCGGCATGATTCCAGCCGCGCACAGCCAGTCGCTCCCCACAGCCACCCAACGGTTTGGGGTTTCGGTGTTCGGTGGCGGCTCGGGCGTCTTCACCGACGTCTATGGCGGTCGAAATCTGAGCCTGACTGCCGGCGCGGATCTTACCCTGCATTCCTACTACGGCTTGACGCCGAGCATCGAATTGCGAGGCACCTACCCGTTCAAATCCGGGACCATCGCGAGTGAGAAAGCGTTTCTAGGTGGCCTTAAGCTTGAGAAACGCTTCGGCCCGCTGCATCCGTACGCCGATTTCCTGGTCGGGCGCGGTCAGATCGACTACCAGAACGGAGGATTCGTCAGCGGGAGGTTCATCTATACCTACTCCAGCTCCACCGTCTATTCGCCGGGCGTCGGCGTGGATTACGACCTGACGGACCACTGGGCTTTGAAGGCGGACTATCAATATCAGCTTTGGACCACCTATCCTCTGGAGTTGAAGATTCTGAAGCCCAGCGTCTTTACGGGCGGAGTCGTCTATCGTTTCGACTTCAACCATCATCCCAAGGCAGAACGTCCGAAAAAAGAGGTCGAGCGCGCGGTTCGTCCAGTTCCGCCAGACGCGCAGGCTCCGAATCCGAATCAGGTCGATCAGCCTCCGCCACCGAATCCTGCTCCTTAGTCGCGGTCCAACTCCGCGTTGACTGTAGACAGCGTGCGGAAAAACGCATCCGCGCGGCCTATAATGACCTATGGCAACCCTTCAACCGGCCTCTTCTGAGGCTGGCCCGTCGGCTGGAGTCCCGACGGGGGCTGAGATCGAGGCTGTTTCCCCGGCGGCAACTTCGCCTGCCGGGACGGGGCTGGAAACGGCTTCGAGTGGCAGTGTGCGCGTGGAGAGTGGTGACTCTGCGGCGGCACATCTGGTGGGCATGTCCGAGAGCGGTATCCACACCGTTGACGCAAAATTTCAGAGACTTCTGGATACCGTGCACGAGAACCGCCCAGCCGACGATCTGGAGATCATTCGCAAGGCGTGGACGTTCTGCCTACAACAGCACGAGGGACAGAAGCGCGCCAGCGGCGAACCCTATGTCATCCATCCGCTCGAAGTAGGGCAGGTCCTGGCAGAGCTGAAGATGGACTCGACGGCCATCGCCGCCGGGCTCCTGCACGATGCGGTCGAAGACACCGACGTGACCTCCGCCGAGATCGCCAAGCGCTTCGGCGAACAGGTCGCCCACATCGTCGAAGGCGTCACCAAGCTCGACAAGATCAAGTTCGCCAACCGCGAGGACCATCAGGCCGAGAACATCCGCAAGATGCTGCTGGCGATGGTCACGGACGTCCGCGTCGTCATCATCAAGCTCGCCGACCGCCTGCACAACATGCGGACGCTCGAGCATCTCAAGCCAGAGAAACAGCAGAAGATCGCCCGCGAGACCCTCGATATCTACGCTCCACTCGCACACCGGCTCGGCATGGGTAAGCTGCGCGGCGAGCTCGAAGACCTGGCCTTCCGTTACACCGACCCCTACGCCTACGAGCAGCTCACCACGGAAGTCAACGCGCTCCGTGGCGCAGGCGAAGTGTTCCTGCACAAGATCGTCACCGAGCTGGAATCGAAGCTCAAGGAGCACAAGATCCAGGGACGGGTCGAGTCGCGCATCAAGCGGCTTTACTCCATCCAGCAGAAGCTGCAGGACCAGAAGATTCCGGTAGACCAGGTCTTCGACCTGCTGGCCATCCGTGTGATCTGCCAGACCGTCGGAGACTGCTACGCACTGCTCGGCCTGCTGCACAGCATCTGGCGGCCGGTGCCGGGGCGCATCAAGGACTTCATCGCGATGCCGCGCCCGAACCTCTATCAGTCGCTCCATACAACGCTGATCGCAGAGGGTGGACACCAGTTCGAAGTCCAGATCCGCACCGAAGACATGCACCGCGTCGCCGAAGAGGGCATCGCCGCGCACTGGAAGTACAAGGCCAGCGACACCGTCACCGCCAAGGACGAGCAGCGCCTCGCATGGGTGCGTCAGCTCATGGAGTGGCAGCGCGAGATGACCGACCCCAACGAGTTCATGTCGACCCTCAAGATCGACCTGTACCCGGAGGAGGTCTACACCTTCACTCCCAAGGGCAAGGTGGTCGTCCTACCCAAGGACGCCAGCCCCATCGACTTCGCCTACACCATCCACACCGAGGTCGGAAACACCACCATCGGTGCGAAGGTCAACGGCCGCATCGTTCCCCTGCGCACCAAGCTGCGCAACGGCGACATCGTCGAGATCTCCACGCAGACCGGCCATGCACCCAGCCGCGACTGGCTCAGCTTTACCAAGAGCTCGCGCGCCCGCAACAAGATCAAACACTGGCTCAACGAGCACGAGCGCGAGCGCGCCATCGAGATCGGCCGCAAGCTGCTGGAGCGCGAGGCCCGCAAGTACAAGCTCTCACTCGGCAAATTCTCTGAGCCCGACTACGTGCGCGTCGCAGCCGAGTACGGTCTCGGAACGCAGGCCGAGCTACAGGCCGGCATCGGCTTCGGCAAATACTCAGCCCGCCAGGTGCTCAACAAGCTGGAGCCCGGATCGACCATGGCGGCGGAGCCCACGGCCTCTGAAGCCGGCACCATCGGCAACGCCGTCGGGCAGATGTCCGAAGCCGTCAAGCGCGTCTTTTTCGGCAAAGGCTCGGACTCGCTCCAGGTCGAAGGCCAGGACGATCTGCTCGTCTATCGCGCCCGCTGTTGTAATCCGATCCGCGGCGAAGAGATTATCGGCTACGTGACCCGCGGCAAGGGCGTCGCAGTCCACGCCAGAAGCTGTCCCAACGTACAGAACCTTCTCTACGAGTCGGACCGGCGCATCCAGGTGGAGTGGTCGCCGCTGCCGGAAGAGCCCGGCAAAACCAAGCAACAGACCTACCCCGTAAAACTCACCGTAATCTGCGACGACCGCGCCGGAATGCTCAAGGAATTCACAGCGATCATCTCCGACGACGGCACCAACATCCGCTCCATGGACTCCAAGGCCCTCGAAGACGGAACCGCGCAGGTAGACTTCGTCATCGAAACCGTAGATGTCCGCCATCTGAACAAGATGGTCCTGAATCTACGTAAAGTGCCCGGGGTGCGGGACGTGCAGCGCGTGCAGAAGATCTAGGCTACCCCCTGCACGTTTTTCGCAAAGTCTTCATTCCATTCGGTTTATGCTTGGACTCGCGGCGTAAAATATTCCAAACAAAAGGGTTATCAGTAAGGTATTGATCCAGATAAGTTTACGGGTGGATCGGGCACGCCTGGCAAAAGAACTTCCGGTCCCTCCGCACTGAGCGGCTTTGGGACTTGACAAGAGATTTTGCCGGGTTTTGAGGGGAGAAAATATGATTCCTTTCGGCAAGTCGACTTGTCGGGATTAATTTGAGTCCGCGCCGCAGGTTGTATCCGTGGCGTCTTTGGTTGTTTCAGAGCGCTCTGTGAGTAGAGCCATACGGAGTTCATGATTCTCTCGGAGGAGATCACAGATCAAGGAACGCAACGAGCGGTGAGTGTCCTCCATTTCTCGGTGCGATTCGATGGAGCATGCTCCTTCCGTAGCAGGCAGCTGAGTAGAGCATTCCATATCCCCTCCGTCTGGTTTCGCCGTGCAATCCTGGAAATTCAGAAACATGACGATTGACCATAACGAGTGCCTTCTCTTAGCGTGCTCACTTCTGTGGCTCCAGAGTCTTCTCTGTCGTTACGGTATTCGCTGAATCTTTGAGCAGTTTTGAATAACGTTTCGCGATTGATTTGGCGAAGCTGTCCGCGACATTGGTGCTCTCGGTCTGGCCACGAATTGTGGCCTTGATCTCTTCCCTGTTATTGATCCGACCAGATGCGTCGCTCATGGTCACATCAAACTTCACCTGTGTCGTTCCCACAAAGTAGCCAAGACTGCCAAACATCGAACGCTTGACCGAGCTTCCTTCTTTGAAGGTCTTGATCGCCATGCGCACCGTGTATTGTGGGCATCCGGACGGGTGCGCTGAGTCTTCTCCGTCACGATAGATCTGGCCCGCGTTTTTTGTGCGACGAAGACGGTCGATTACATGTTCGTAGACCAACGACCGGTACGCCGCAGGGACTTCGGCTTGATCCCAATCGGGCCTTAGAACGAGAACGCTCTTTGGTTCGGTGGATGCATCCTGGCAAACAGGATTGGCAGACTTCTGGGGTGGGATAGAGGTCAATGCAAAACTCTGTAACGCGCGTTGTGCCTCATTCGCCGGCAGAAAAAAGACGGCACTATGGTCCGTACCTCTCTTATCGTGGAATTCAACGGTAAGCATGTCGATCCGATGGTGCATGAAAGCAGCTGCGACCATATCGCCGTTATAAGGGATCGCAGATTTTAGAATGCGGCCGGTAAAGCCCCACAGCTCCACCCTCTCGTTTCCTGCACTCACTGCCGTGATCAAGTTCCGTTCAATTGAGGTGTTCGCGGATTTGTCCGTAAATGTCAATGAATCCGTGCTCAACACCAACGCGCCCTTCTTGTTGGCCTTGATGTCCGGAAATCCAAAGATGTGTTTTGCATCCTTCGATTGCCACGTTAATGTACTGGCGCTGCCGTCTTGCGCTGGTAGAGGGGAAGGAACAGAGCTCTGAACAGTTGCTTGATCCGGCACCGGGGAGCTTGTTGTTTGGGAGTGGATGAGTTCGGGGTTAAACAAACCCAACGATAACGTGGAGACGAACAAAAGACTGAACTTTGACAATCGCATATGGCACCTCGTGGAGTTACGGTTGACGTCGCGGCCTTGTCGAGCCGGGCTGTCTTTCCTGATCCATTGGATTGGGAGGAGCTGTGCACCGATTCAAAAAAAACAAACGCGTCTGTTTTTTACAATAAACAAAACCGACGCGTTTGTCATTTTTTGACATAGAATTTGTTCATGAAGAGTTTGGTTAGAAACCCCAAGAAGCCCCAGGCACGGACATTGGCCATGAAGACACGGATTCTGGACGCCGCGTTGGAGGTCTTTACGAAGCTTGGTTTCGAAAGCGCCAACCTGGACCTTGTAGCTACGCAGGCCGGCTGTTCTCGCGGCGCCATCTACGCCCACTATGCGAGTAAAGAGGAAGTGTTCCTTGAACTGCGGGACCACCATCTTCGTGCGCAGTTCGTCGCAATCTGCTCCAAGTTGGAAAAGGTTTCGGAGTTTGAGAAACGGCGTGCGCTATTCAAGCACTGGATGGTCGGCCAGATCGCTGATCCTTTTTGGGGCGTCCTGATGCTCGAATACAAGCTCTACGCAATTAGGTATCCGGAGGCCCGCGAAAAGCTGTTATCTCACTACGAGTCCTTCTCCGCTCAGTCCCCCATTAGTCTGATCGAATTACTCTTCGGGAAGAATCTAAGCAAGCCCGCCCGCGCTGCAATTCAACGACGAATGGCTGTGCTGGGGAGCACCTTCAGTGGTCTGGTACTGGAAAGCCGATTCCATCCGGACCTCCTTCCTCCAGGAAAACTGGAACCTTTCGCCGACGAGATCTTTGAAGTCTTGATCCGCCCACAGCCATAGATATCTTGAGCGCATAGATAGAAGTCAATGGCGTCAAGATGCGGCTCTACGTTAACGGAGCCTCGCAGCCGACGCTACTCGTGAACGATCTTAAGTTGGGTGACGGCAGTGGAGCAGTAGCGCTATGGATCGGTGTCGGGCCGGTAAACGCCCCCGTGTCGACTTACCGACCTGTGTTTCAGTGTGTGTCTATTTGTGGCTGGCGATTGGCGGGACCTTCCACTTAAGCTCAGCCGGATTCCATGTAGTCACCTGTGCAGCCATCAGTCCATCATGAGTCTCGTAGGCGTCAGCTCCGCGGTAGGGTTCTTTCAGAAGCGGCGAGTCGGCACGCCACTGGACGTTGATTGTGTCGCCGACGACGAAGGTGTGTTCGGCAACGACCTTCAGGCCGCAGGTTCCGCCCTGGGCTGGCGGTTTAACCACCTGGGCGAACATCTGGCCGAGAGCGATCTTGCCGCGAACCACCTGGCCGTTCGGGCCGAAGAACTCTACATTGTCCGGGAACTGCGCCATCAGGCGCGGCCAGTCGCAGGTGGTGAACGCAGCCATATGCTCCTCAACCACCTTGGCCGGAGTGGGCTGCCGCTTGAGCGGCGGCATGGTCTGGGCTGACAGGCTTCCGGCCAGCAGCGTTGCGCAAAAGGGAAGCATCACGGCGAGGACGGATTTTCGCATGGTGACACGATAGCAGTTGGGTTTGGGGGATGGGAATGGGACAGCGGTGGTGAGCGCGAAACCCACGTCCCAGGGGCGGGACGTGGGTTTCGCGTTCTTCTAGTTGGGGGTGGATTTCTTGGTAGTTTTTTCGGCGTGGCGTGCGCGGAACTTGTTCGCCAGGGCGAACTCGTCGCGGAGCTCCGGCGTGCGCAGGTTCTCGCGAAGATGGGCCAGTCGCTGCTCCAACGCGTGCAGCGTGTCGGCGATGGCGTCGGTGTTGGTCATCGCCACGTCGCGCCACATGGTGAAGGGGCTGGCTCCCAGGCGGGTGGTCTCGCGCAGCGCCCGGCCACCGACTTCAGCGATCTCCGGGGCGTCTCCAAAGGTGTCTTCGAGCAGCGCGGCCAGCGCGGTCGAGAGCATCTGCGGAAGATGGCTGACCCACGCGCACAGCTCGTCGTGACGCTTCGGCTCGAGGTCCAGCGTCCGCGCGCCGAAGCGGCCGACCCATTCGCGCCACTCCTGCTCCAGCGGCGTGGTGTCGTCGTAGATCGGGGTGAAGAGCCACATGGCCCGGACGAACAGAAACGCCTCCGCCAGCGTAGCGCCGCCTGACTCCTTGCCGGCCATCGGATGGCCCGGCAGAAAGCGCGCGGTGCTGGGGCCGCTGTAGAGCTCGCGCGCCAGCGTGGCGATCTCCAGCTTGGTGCTGCCGACGTCGGTGATGAGCTGGTGCGGCTGCAGCACGGGAGCAAGCTTGTGCATCCAGTCCTTGATCGCCAGCACCGGCACGGCGAGGATGATCAGGTCGGAGTCGCGAATACCGGCCGGCTCGCCAAAGGCATTGGGCTTACGCTCGACGATGCGTGCTTCGCCGATGGCGCCACGGTTCAGGGCCGCGAGATATTCGCTGCGGTCGGCGTCGATGCCGTTGATATCGCCCTCAAAGCCCGAAGCGCGCAGGGCGAGGCCGATGGAGGAGCCGATAAGGCCGGTGCCGATAATAGTGATGCGTTCGATCATAAGGGTGATGGACTGCTCTTTTGATTATGGCAGCGAGTTGCACGTTGTTGCCATACCAGGTGAAAGACGTAATGCAGGTCCTTCGACTACGGCTTTCACGATGAGGCTGTGAAAGCCTTCGTTCAGGATGACAATTTCTAACGTGGCTCGAACTCTAGGTGAGATTCAAACCCTTGTCATCCTGAGCGTTCAGCTACTGGCAGCCAGCGGATGCTAGGCGATCGAGCGCCCTACGACCGGAGCGATCTTCCGCAACTGCTGTACGAGGTCCTGCAACTGCTGGGGGTACAGGCTCTGGGCTCCGTCGGACATGGCTTTATCCGGGTTGGGATGCATTTCCATCAGCAGTCCGTCGGCTCCGGCGGCGACGCTGGCGAGTGCCATTGCGGGTACCATGTCGCGGATGCCGATGCCGTGCGAGGGATCGGCGAAGACCGGCAGGTGGGTCAGCTTCTTCAGAACGGGGATGGCCGAGATGTCCATCGTGTTGCGGGTGTAGGTCTCGTAGGTGCGGATGCCGCGCTCGCACAGCATGAGGTCGTAGTTGCCGCCGGAGAGGATGTACTCGGCGGAGAGCAGGACCTCTTCGATGGTGGCCGAGATGCCGCGCTTCATCAGCACCGGTTTGCGGACGTGGCCGAGTTCGCGGAGCAGGTTGAAGTTCTGCATGTTGCGCGCACCGACCTGGAAGCAGTCGATGTAAGGCAGCATCAGTTCGATCTGTGAGATCTCCATCACCTCGGTGATGACGAGCAGGCCGGTCTCATTGCTGACCTCGCGGAGCAGCTTGAGGCCTTCGAGGCCCATGCCCTGGAAGCTGTACGGCGAGCTGCGGGGTTTGAAGGCTCCACCGCGCAGGAACTGAGCTCCGGTGGCTGCGACCTGCTTCGCGCTGGTCAGGATCTGGTCGCGCGACTCGACCGAGCAAGGGCCGGCCATCAGGACGATCTGTTCGCCGCCAACAACGACGCCGTTCGGAAACGTGATCTTCGTGCCTTCAGGACGGAAGCTGCGGCCAGCCAGCTTGTAGGGGCTGGAGATGCGATACGCCTCGTGGACGCCACCGAGCACCTTGAACTCCGCGACGTCGAAGTGGTCGGGAGTTCCGACACCGGCGAGGATGGTCTGGGATGCGCCGGTGGTCCGGTGCACGTTGAAACCGAGCTCGACCATGCGCTCGATGACCTGTTGAATGTTCTCTTCCGTTGCCTTGCCCTGCATTGCGACGATCATTGGATTCGCTTCGCTTTCTATTTTTGTAACTGTTTCTGTTGCAAGACCTAAGTGCCCGTTAATTCTCCCGGCGCTGCAGGGTTCGCATCACGTCGATAATGCGCTCGTACACATGCAGCAGTTCCGTGTCGGCGAGCGGCCCGGGGTTGGAGCGGCAGACGTGATCGAAGACCTGCTGCTCGCGTTTGGGCTCATACACGGGCAGCTCCGAGGTGCGCTTGAGCTCTCCAATGGCGCGGGCGGCCTCTGCGCGCTGGTTGATCAGTTTCACGATCTGCTCATCGAGCTCGTCAATTTTGTTACGCCAGTCGCCGATCTCCATAGGGGTTCCTCGCTCGGGGGTAGATTGCATCAAGACGCAGCGGCGACGAAGAGGCTTACGAACGCCGTACTGTAAGTTGCAGCAACCATGATACCTGCGGGCATTGCGCCGCGTCGTAGCCTGGCTTGCTGCGGTAAGGGGATTCATGCGCGCAGTCCTGCGATGAAGCTGCCCACTGCGGCGGCGGCTGCTTCCGGCGGAGTGCGTTCAATCAGCGAGACGATTGCGCTGCCGATGATGGCTGCGTCTGCAAATTCACCCACGGTCTGGACGTGCTCCGCGTTGGAGATGCCGAAGCCCACCGCGATGGGAAGCTTGGTGAACTGTCTCAGGCGCGTGACCAGTTCGGCGGCGTCTCCGGCGATCTGGTCCTGGGTGCCGGTGATGCCGACCCGCGAGATCGCGTAGACGAAGCCCTGCGACGATTCACCGATGGCCTTCAGGCGAACGTCGGTGCTGGTCGGAGCGGCGAGAAAAATCGGCGAGAGTTGATGGGCGCGCATGGATTCGAGATACTCGCCCGCCTCCTCGACGATCATGTCGGTCAATAGAACGCCGTCCGCACCGGCCTCGGCTGCAGCCGCGCAGAATTTCTCCATGCCCATGCGCACGACCGGGTTCAGGTACGAGAAGATCACGAGGCCTGCGTCAGGGCGGGCGGCGCGAATCTCCTTGGCAAGTTCAAGGACATCGGCGAGACGGATGCCGCGAGCGACAGCGCGTTCACTGGCCCGCTGGATTACCGGTCCATCGGCCAGCGGATCGGAGAAGGGAACGCCGAGTTCGATGACGTCGGCTCCGTTATCAATGGCTGCGAGCGCGATATCACGCGTGGTCGCGAGGTCGGGATCGCCGGCGGTGAGGTACGCGACAATTCCGGGTTTATTGGGAAAGCTAATTGGCATCAGGCGACCACCCACTTATTTAGTGCGAAAGTTCCAGCCAGAGTGGAGGCAAATGTAATGCACGCACCAGCGGCTAGGAAGTGAAGTTTATCTGTCGGGACGAAAACAGAACCTATTACAAAGGCGTTTATAACCCCGAAGTTAAGTAAAAAAAGCGTTGCTGCGATACCTGAGTAAGCCCACCATAAGCGGCTTGGCCAGATGGCCCTTATGATGCCGGTGGACAACAAATATCCAGGAATAAAAAAGGACAGCATGCCGGCGAAATATAGAAGTATGTCTTTGCCCAGTGTGTGCGTGTCGTGTCCAGGCAACGTCGCTAAATAGATTCCCAGCAACGATAGTTCAAGCAAAGTTTCGATCAACCATACGACTACTCTTTTTAGAAATACCATTTCAGACATTGCTCCTTCTATGCACCGCGTAAATCGAGTTCACGAGCGAGGATGCCGATATCTTTATCGCCACGGCCGGAGAGGTTGATCATCAGCACATCGGTCTTGGCCATCGACGGTGCGATGCGCATCGCCTCTGCAACGGCGTGGGCGCTTTCGAGCGCGGGGATAATTCCTTCCGTTCGCGAGAGAGCAACGGTCGCCTTCAGGGCGTCGTCGTCTGAGCAGGAGACATAGGTGGCGCGGCCGGAGTCATGCAGCATCGCGTGCTCCGGGCCAACCGACGCGTAGTCCAGTCCGGCCGAGACAGAGTGCGTTCCGCTGACCTGGCCCGCGTCGTTCTGGAGCACGTACGAGTAGGTGCCTTGCAGCACGCCGGGCAGTCCGCCGCCTACCTTCTGGAAACGGGCAGCGTGCTCGCCGAGCGCGGTGCCGCGGCCTCCGGCTTCGACGCCGATGAGTTGAACATTGGGGTCGCCGAGGAATTCGTAGAAGGCGCCGATCGCGTTCGAGCCGCCGCCCACACAGGCGACGATGGCAGCGGGAAGCTTGCCCTCCTGCTCAAGGATCTGCTCGCGGGCCTCGCGGCTGATGACGCGCTGGAAGTCGCGCACCATGGTCGGGTAAGGATGCGCGCCCAGTGCGCTGCCGAGGATGTAGTAGGTGTCGCGGACGTTGGTGACCCAGTCGCGCATGGCGTCGTTGATCGCATCTTTGAGGGTGGCAGAACCGGCGCTTACGCCGCGAACCTCTGCGCCTAGCAGGCGCATCCGGTAGACGTTCAGCTCCTGGCGGCGCATGTCCTCTTCGCCCATGTAGATGACGCACTCCAGGCCGAGCAGCGCGCAGACGGTAGCGGTGGCGACGCCGTGCTGGCCCGCTCCGGTCTCGGCGATGATGCGCTGCTTGCCCATGCGCTGCGCGAGCAGGCCCTGGCCGAGTGCGTTGTTGATCTTGTGAGCGCCGGTGTGGAGCAGGTCTTCGCGCTTGAGATAGATCTTTGCTCCGCCAAGCTGTTCGGTCATGCGTTTGGCGAAGTAGAGCGGCGTCGGCCGTCCGCAGTAGTGATGGAGCAGGTCGTCGAGGCGAGCGTTGAACTCGGGGTCGACCTGAGCCTCGGCATAAGCGGCTTCCAGCTCTTCGAGGGCGGCCATCAGGGTCTCGGGGACGTAGCGTCCGCCGTAGGCTCCGAAGCGGCCGGGAATCGGCTTGGCCTCGTTTCTCTGGGTCGGGGTAGGCATCGCTGCTGTGCTCATTGGATCTTCTCCTGGTCGCCTGGTGCGGTTACGGGTTGCGCGCAAACGAAAGCCGCGACTCTTAGGGTCGCGGCTCGTGTGGATGTCGAATCAACTGAAGTCTTTCAGCAATCTTTCAGATGAAGCTACTCCGCCGATGCCGCTACCGAGGACCAGTAGCGGAAGGTAAACCAGAATCGGCTGGAAAAGGTGGTCATCTTGAGTTAAACCATACAACGTGGCTTCAAAGTCTGCAAGGAGTCTGCAAGGGCACGCGCGGCCGATTCCGCGACGGGATAAAGCGGAACGTCGCTAAGTTGTTCGCGAGCCGTCCTTTGTGAGGGAATCGGAAGTCCTCCATCAGATTCTGCGTATCGCGAGCAACTTAATCAGGCAGGACTGCAAGATTTAGTTTCCCAATCTTTATGTTCTCTGATGGGGCATGAAGAACGAAGACGCATCCAAATTCACAGTAGAAGCGGAAACGTTCCGCACGACAGGAGTTCCGATGACTTTGAAACGAATTGCAGCAGGTGTTGTACTTGGATCTTTTCTCAGTTTGGCATTGCCCGTAGCAGGATTGGCCCAGCGAACAGAGACGGCGCAGGAAGCCCATGATCGCGCCGAGCGGGAGCAGACCGCGAAGGATCACCAGAAGCATACCGGCGCCAAGGTTGTGGGCGGTTCGGCGGTTGGCGGAGCGGTGGTGGGAGGCGTGCTGGGTGGTGGCAAGGGAGCCCTGATCGGTGGCGCTGCGGGTGCCGGTGGCGGTGCGATTGGCAATAAGGTTCGTAAGGATAAGGCTGTGAAGAAGCGTGAGAATCGCGAGTCCGAATACCCTCAGCGCTAACACTGGTCCAGTTTAGAAATGGGTGTCGGCGTGTGAGGCTCGCATGGTTCAGCTACCATGAGAGACAAGCCCATGCCGACACCTACGATGGAACAAGTGCTGTTACCGATCAAGCTGGATGATGTTGTCGCTGCTCGTGAGCGGCTGCGTGGATCGATCTACTATTCGCCGTGCCCGCACTCCCAGATGCTGTCCGGCCTGACGGGCCAGCAGATTTATCTGAAGCTGGAAAACCTGCAGATGACCGGCTCCTTCAAGGAGCGTGGCGCTCTCAACCGCATCGCGTTGCTGACGCCGGAGCAGGCCGCAAAGGGTGTCGTTGCAGCAAGCGCCGGCAATCACGCCCAGGGTGTTGCGTATCACGCGACGTCGCGGGGAATCAAAGCGTTGATCGTTATGCCGCTGGCGACTCCGCTGGTAAAGGTCACGGCGACACGCGGGTTCGGTGCTGAAGTTGTCCTGCACGGCGCGAATTACGACGAGGCCTACGAAGAGGCGATGCGGCTGTGCACCGCTGCGGGAATGACCTTTATCCATCCGTTCGACGACGCTGCCGTCATGGCAGGTCAGGGGACCATCGGGCTGGAGATTCTGGAGCAGGTTCCGGACCTCGATGCCATCGTGGTTCCAATCGGCGGCGGTGGCCTGATCGGCGGCATCGCCTGTGCGATCAAGGAATCGCGTCCCGGCGTGAAGGTCGTCGGAGTCCAGACCTCGCGGCTGGCTTCGATGGTCGCGGCCCGCGCAGCACACCATCCGGTGACGATCGAGCCTTCCACGACGATCGCCGACGGTATCGCGGTGCGGCGTGCCGGAGCGATTACCTTTCCGATGGTTGAACGGTACGTCGACGAGATTGTCACGGTCGACGAAGATGAGATTGCCTCGGCAATTCTGGTGCTCCTGGAGCGGGAGAAGACGCTGGCGGAAGGCGCTGGAGCCACGGCTCTGGCTGCGGTTCTGCAGCGTAAGACCACGGTGATTGCGCCGGGGTCGAAGACGGCAGTCCTGGTCTGCGGCGGAAATATCGACGTCACTCTGTTGTCGCGGATCATCGAGCGCGGCCTGGTGCAGGATGGCCGCATGATCCGTCTGCGCATCCATCTGTTGGATAAGCCCGGCGCGCTTGCGGACCTTACCAAGCTGATCGCGAACCATCGCGCCAACATCGTCGATACGATGTACAACCGCGCCTACTACGGGGTGAATCTCGGAAACACGACCATCGATATCACGCTGGAGACGCGCGGTCGGGAGCAGGTCGCTGAGTTATTGGCAGCACTTACTGCGGATGGATATGAGCACTCGCGGGTGGTTTAGAAGCTTCTAGTGGTTGCGCGATTCGAGGATGGCGACTCTTTCGCTAAAGCCAGTGCGCCCTGACGCCGGGCGGGCGCCACTTCGTGGTGTATTGGACGCTTCGCGTAAGGGACATGACGTTACGGCTCTACTGCTTGGTGAATTGGGTTTGCTGTTTTTCCTTGTGCCGTTCGATGGCGAGTTGGATCAGGCGGTCGATCAGGGTCTTATAGTTGACGCCGGTTGCGCCCCACAGCTTGGGGTACATGGAGATGCTGGTGAAGCCGGGCATGGTGTTGATCTCGTTCAGATAGATGGCAGCCTTTTTGCCGCGAGTCTTGGGCTCCATCAGGAAGTCGACGCGGGCTAGTCCGGCGCAGTCGCAGGCCTGGAAGGCAGCGATCGCCATGGCGCGGATCTGCTTGGATTCGGCGGCGGTGAGCGCAGCCGGAATCACCGGGTCGGAGGTGCTGGTTGCGGAGTATTTGGAGTCGTAGTCGTAGAACTCGCGGTCGGGGACGATCTCGCCGACGACCGAGGCTTCGGGTGTTTCGTTTCCGAGGACGGCGACTTCGAGCTCGCGCGGTTTGACGCCGGGGCCGCCGACGCCCTGCTCGATGACCAGACGGCGGTCGAAGCTGGCGGCGAGATCCATTGCTGGGGCCAGTTCGGCGCGGTTGTGGACCTTGCTGATTCCGACCGAACTGCCGAGGTTGGCTGGCTTTACGAAGATCGGGTATTGGAGGGCTTGCTCGATCGTTTTGGTGCAGCGTTTCGCGTCGGTGCGCCACTGCGTTCGAGTGAGGGCGATGTAGGGGGTCTGGGGCAGACCGGCAGCGTGGAAGAGCTGCTTCATGATGGCCTTGTCCATTCCGGCGGCCGAGCCGAGGACGCCGGAGCCGACGTAGGCGATGTCGGCTAATTCAAAGAGGCCCTGGATGGTTCCGTCTTCGCCGAAGGTGCCGTGGAGCACGGGGAAGATCACGTCAACGCCCAGCGCGGCTGGAGCGGCGGCGACTTCAATATCGGCTGAGGCGGCCAGGGAGAGGGTCTCCGGGGTGGTGGTAAGGAGCGCGGTGGCGTGGTCGTCGCGGAGCCAGTGACCTTGCTTGGTGATGGCGATGGGGACGACTTCGTACTTCTTCTTATCGATAGCCTTCAGGACGGAGGCGGCGGAGAGGAGGGAGACTTCGTGCTCGCCGGAGCGGCCGCCGAAGAGTATGCCGATGCGTAGTTTCTTCTTCACTTCTTTAGTGTCCGACAGCGGGGTGTGATTCGCCGGGGAGAAGTTGAAAAAGAACCTTAGGGGTTATGGCTTTTCCGGGAGGCCCCCCCACCACCTTGGCGTAAGTTGCTTTGATTGTTGTACTTGCGAGAGGCCGATGTCCGCAAAATAGTCTAAACAAAGGGGTTACGGCTAAATTCCTGTCCCAGCTTGACTTACGGCGATTCTGTTGGAAGTGGGTGTTAGTCACGGATCCTGTTCTTTCTTTCTCTTCCATTTTACGAAATGGCACAAAACTAAAATGCCACTTTTTTAAAATTTTTATCTCTTGATAGATCTTGGGTTACGGGAATATCAGGGGTTTCAAGGGGTTGACAGGTTTTGGGAGCCGAGCCGGTTGGGGAAACTGGTGACTTCGAAGAGATCGGTGTCAGGATGGGGAGTGGGATCGCGGGGGATATAGATGCGGTAGCCTGCGGGGACGGTGGGGCGGCCGCCCCAATTCTGGAGCTGGGTGGGGTTGAATTCGTGGAAAAGTACGTAGTTGTCGTGGAGGTAGCGGGCGAACTCGGGCCACCTGAGCAGTTTGTCGAAGGTGTCGGGGCCGTTGGGGTAGAGCTGTTTGCTGAGGATGAAGACTTCGGGTGGCTTCTGCTGGAGCTGCTGCCAGAAGAGGGCGCGGTTGCGGGCGATGGTGCCATTGCTTTCGGGGCCGAAGAGGAACTCGTCGTACATCAAGGAGGTAGATTGGACGAGCTTCATCCGGTAGAGCGTGCCGATGCAGCCGGAGAAGGTGTCGAGGCACTGGACGTGGCCGGAGAGGGCTGGGCCGCCGAGGTGAATCAGGTCTTGCTGGAGCGCGGTGCCGAACGGGTCTTCGCTGTAGTCGTAGGAGATCGCTTTGAAGGCGGAGATGGGAGCTATGACAAGAACGGCAATGGCGAGGGCGACCGCTGCCAGGATTCGTTCGCAGCGCGACCATTCAAGAGCGGCGGAAAGTTGGTTGGCGATCAGGAGCAGTAGGAAGGCGAGGAAGGGATAGCGCTGGTAGGGGTATCCCTTGGCTTGCAGGCAGTAGGAGAGCATGCCGAGGACTGTGCAGACGCTGAGGACTACGGTGTCCCATTGCATTTTGCGGTTTTCACTCAAACGGAGGCTGAGGCCGAGTAGCAGGACGGAGGCGATCGCCAGCGGGAGGAACGGTGAGAGGCTATGGGAGAGGAGGTAGCCGAGCGAGTGGCGGGCTACTCCGGCGTGGTAGCGGACGTTTCCGTTGAGGGTGTCCCGATAGGCGCGCCACAGATGGTGGTACGAGAGCCAGAGTGCGACGGCGGCGAGCGGGAGCAGCGAGCCTGCGATTGCGCGGAGGATTGGGCGGTTCCCGTTTCGTCCGGCACGTTTCTCGCCGAGGGCCAGGAGCAGGATGAGGCCGAGGGCGAAGGGGAATGCTGTGGGTTTGACCGTGCAGGCGATTCCGGCGAAGAGGCCAATGAAGGCTTCTGCGCGGGGTGAGGGGGTTCGGTGGGCATGGAAGAGGGCGGCGCAGGCGAGCAGAAGCAGGACAGCGATGCTGAGATCGCGCTGGCCGAGCTGCGCGATGCCGTCGCGTCCGTGGGCCAGGGCGAAGAGCGAGGCGGCGAAGAGGCCGGGAAACCAGCCTCGAGGACGGGTGATGGTGTACATGGCTCCGCCGCCGATGAGGAGCAGCGCGAGGTCGAAGAGACGCCAGGGGAGAACCCCGTCTCCGAAGAGATGCATGACGGTCCAGTCGATGGCGTAGGCGCCGGGCATGTTGACGTCGCCGATGTTCTGGTAGGGCTTTAGGCCGTGGTCGGAGAGGAAGGCGACGTAGTGGATGAGGGTGGCATCACCGACGAGGGGCCAGTGGATCGTCTTGTAGAAGAAGACCGCGAGGCAGAGCAGGAGGATGGTTGCCAGGGCAGCTTCATACGCTCGCGGTTTCAGGATTGTTTGCATTCGGTGAGGAGCTGCGTTGCAGGGAGCTTTTCCAGGCTCCGTTATACAGCACGGGTTTTAGCGGGGTAGACGGTCGTGCTTCGCACGATGCCCACCCATGCGATGAAACTGCATGAATGGGGCACCCGGCTTCTTGCGAAGTTGGGATATATTCCGGAGGGCCTGTTTGGCTGGCTCCGTTATACAACCGGTCTTGGCCAAGCGGGCCGTTGTGCATTTGAGGAATCGAGGTAAACTTTTTTGCCACTATGGTTTAGAGCTTGTTTCCTCAGTGCGGTTCCGCTAAGGTTGGGCATCCGTTCCAACTGAAGTCCCTGGAGTTTTTGCGTGTTCAAATGCCTCGTGGTGTGTCCGTTGGTGTTGTCCCTTGGAATTGGCAATTCTGCCTTTGCACAGACTCAAGAAGCGCCTACGAAAGCTCTTTCTCCAGCTGAGACGGCGGCAACTCCCGCTGTACCGCCTTCTCCTAATACGTTGTTGGATGGAACGGCTGTGAAGTTGAGGCTTGCCGAGAATCTCACTTCGGCGACGGCGAAGACAGGGCAGTCCGTGTTGTTCGAAGTGACCGATGACGTGGTGGTCCAAGGCGTTACCATCCTGGCGAAGGGTGCATCGGCGCTGGCGACAGTTACTGAAGCGAACTCGAAGAAGAGCCTGGGGCGCGGCGGGAAGTTGAACGTGAATGTGGATTCGGCACGGTTGGCTGATGGCGAGAAGGTGCAGCTTCGCGCGGTCCGAGACAACAAGGGGGGTGGCCACATCGCGGTGATGACGACTGCGATGGTTGCGACTACGATTGTTTTCTTTCCGGTGGCTCCGCTCTTTCTATTCATCCACGGGAAGGACATTACGATCCCCAAGGGCACCGAGGTCACGGCTTTCGTTCAGGGCGATATGAAGTTGGATATGGCCAAGTTTGCAGCGGTAGGGGCTTCGGGTGCTCCAGTGGTCGCGACGGTTGCTTCCGTAGAACAGGGATCGTCGCTTAGCGTGGATGCGAGTGTGAAGAACTGCGATATCGAGATTGATGGAACCTTTATGGGGAACACTCCGTCAACGCTGACCGTGACTCCGGGCAAGCATGAGGTCAAGGTGAAGAAGGTTGGTTACGCGGATTGGTCGCGGAACATGATGGTTGCACCGGGGAGTGTTCGCCTGAGTGCGGAGATGGTCGCGCAATAAGTCTGTTCTAAAGGAACGCGGAAAAGGTTCTGCACGAGGGGGCTTGCATTGAGTAAGCTGGGTGGTGCGTTTCTTAGACTGTTCCCCGAGAGGCTAATTTTACCGGCGATGTCGATGTCTTCTCGTTCCTTTCTTCCTGGGCTGGCTGTGCTTTGTCTGACTGGTGCGCTGCTTGGTGTGCCGTTTTCCGAGGTTCTGGCGCGGTCGCAGGAGCCGAATTTGCAGGCTCCGGCAGGGGCGCAGGGGGCGGGGGCGAAGGCTCCGCCGGTGCGGAGTACGCGGGATTTTCTGGGGTTGGGGCCTGCTCCGGATGCGGCGGCGGCGAAGTGGGGGGAGCCGCTTTATAAGGCCAACTGTTCGGCGTGTCATGGACCTACGGCGCGGGGGGCGCAGGGACCAAACCTGGTGCGGTCGGTGCTGGTGCTGCATGATGAGAAGGGTGAAGAGATTGCTCCGGTGGTGAAGAACGGCCGGGCTTCGAGTGGGATGCCAGCGTTTCCGCAGTTGAGCGAGACGGAGATCTACGGAATCGCCGAGTACATCCATCTGCAGATCGAGCTGGCTGCGAACCGGGGGCTCTACAGCCACAGCAACACGATGACGAGCGGGGACGCGCAGAAGGGCAAGGCTTACTTTGAGGCGCACTGCGCGACGTGCCACTCGGTGACGGGGGACCTGGCGGGGATTGCGGGGAAGTATCCGCAGCCTTCGGCGATGCTGGCGCGGCTGGCGTGGCCGAGTTCGCGGGGGGCTCGGGAGGCCACGGTCACACTTGCCTCCGGTGAGAAGATGACCGGGACGCTGGCGCACTATGACGACTTTGAGACGAGCCTGAAGACAGCTGCGGGGAAGGTCGAGACCTGGCCGACCGCGACGGTGAAGGTGGATATTCCGGATAAGCTGGCTGGGCATCGGGCCTTGCTGCCGAAGTACAGCGACGACGATCTTCATAACCTGACCCAGTATCTTCTGAGCCTTAAATAATGACTGCTTCATCAAGTACCACTTCAATGATGGCCGCTTCGTTTTGCAGGATCTCTCTTCGTGCTTTGGTGGTGGCTGGTTTGGCTTTATTGCCCCAGGCGCCGCTGCTGGCGCAAGCTTCCGCTGGTGGTTTGGACCCTAAGGCTCTGACGCTGTTTCATCAGCCTGCGGATTCGTGGCCGACGTATAACGGGGATTATTCGGGGCGGCGGTTCAGCGATCTGAAGCAGATCAACCAGGGGAACATTGCGGATCTGAAGGTGGCGTGGAGCTACAAGGTTACGGATGTGGGGGCGATGCGGGGCATGGGGGCTCCGATCATCAAGTCGACTCCTCTGATGGTGAACGGGGTGGTTTACTTTACGATTCCGGACCATGTGTTTGCGGTGGATGCGCGGACGGGAAAGCAGATCTGGCGGTTCGATTTTGAGGATCATGGCGGCCATCTGCTGGGGCAGCGCGGGGTGGGAATGTATGGGAACTGGATCTACTTCCTGACGCCGGATGGATGGTTCATCTCGCTGGATGCGCGGACGGGGAAGGAACGCTGGCGGAAGAAGGTTGCGGACGAGAAGCTGCAGTACTTCACGACGATGTCGGCGGTGATCGTGAAGAATCACGTGCTGATTGGTGTGGGCGGCGATGCGATGGATGTGCGGGGCTACCTGGAGTCGCGCGATCCGGAGACGGGCGAGCAACAGTGGAGGTGGTGGAGTGAGCCGCTGAAGATGGGAGATCCGGGGTCGGAGACGTGGCCGAACCAGGCGTCGATGGACCATGGCGGCGGGATGACGTGGCTGCCGGGGACGTATGATCCTGACCTGAACCTGATCTATTGGGGCACGGGGAATACGAACCCGGTGTTTGCGGGACAGGGGCGGAAGGGCGCGAATCTGTATACGGACTCGATCGTGGCGCTGAATCCGGATACGGGCAAGCTGGTGTGGTACTTCCAGGCTTCACCGCATGACACGCATGACTGGGACAACGTCGAGACGCCGGTGCTGTTCGACGCGGTGATCGATGGCAAGCCGCGGAAGCTGCTGGCGCAGGCGGCCCGGTGCGGGTACTTCTTTGTGCTGGACCGGACGAATGGGAGGTATCTGGTGTCGACTCCGTTTACGCATACGGCGAACTGGTCGAAGGGAATCGACGGGCGCGGGCAGCCGATTCCGGATGTGATGAAGGAGCCGCAGGTCGATGGGTCGATGGTGGATGTGCTGATCAACGGGGCGACGAACTGGCCGCCTCCGAGCTATAGCCCGCAGACGAAGCTGTTCTATGTGAATGCGAATGAAGGATACGGGGTCGCTTATCTGTATGACACTTCGCCGGAGCCGCAGGGGTATGCGGGAGGCGGGGCGGGAGCTTTCGATACGCACTCGGCGTTGATTGCGCTTGATGTGATGACGGGTAAGGCGAAGTGGAAGCATGTTCCCAAGGGTGAGGGAGCTGAGGGCGGGGGGATGGCTGGGGGGATTCTGACGACTGCGGGTGGGTTGCTGTTTACTGGGGATTCGAGTCGGTTGGCAGCGTTCGATCCGGCGAGCGGCGGGATCGTCTGGAGCCTGCCGCTGGGGAGCCGGGTCAGCAACGGCCCTGCGACCTGGATGCTGGATGGGAAGCAGAGTTTGGTTGTGGGAGCGGGGGATACGCTCTATTCGTTGACGGTGGGCGGCAAGTAAGTGGTGCTGGTTCGCGGCGGGTGTGGTTTTTTTGCCACAGTTCACCAATTCAGCCGCGATGTAGTCTAACTGCTGCGATTCAACGACACAGTCTAGGTGTGCGTTCTTCGTTGCGGTTAGAGCTTGGGTTCGGGAGTGTGCGTGGCTTTAGAAGCTCACTATGAGCGTACGATCCGGTCGGAGATCGAGTTTAGCGGGGTGGGGCTGCACAGCGGCGCTCCGGTGAAGATGCGATTGGTGCCGGCTCCGGCGGGTTCGGGGATCGTGTTTCGGCGGACGGATCTGGATAACTTCGAGATTCCTGCGAATGGGCGGAATGTCGCCAAGGTGAGCTATGCGACCAGCCTGATGCGGGGCAGCGTGCTGATCTCGACGACGGAGCATCTGCTGTCGGCGCTGATCGGGTTCGGGGTGGATAACGTGATTGTCGAGGTGGATAACCTCGAGGTTCCGATTCTGGATGGAAGCGCGCTGCCGTATGTGGCGGCTTTCCAGGAGGTGGGGCTGAAGCAGCAGCGGCGGAAGCGGGAGTATCTGAAGATACTGAAGGAGATTGAGGTTCGGGACGGGACTAAGTTCATCGGGGTATATCCGAATCTTGAGGGGAGTTCCGGCTACGGGATTCAATATGCGATCGACTTCCCGGCACCGATCGGGGTGGAGACGTTTCGTGGCGACCTGGCGACGGGGGATTATGTGGAGTGGATCGCTCCCGCCCGTACCTTCGGATTCAAGGAGGACGAGGCGATGTTACGGAACATGGGGCTGATTCGCGGGGCTTCGGATGCGTGCGCCATTATTGTGTCGAAGGAAGGCGTTCAGAACGGGCCGCTGCGGTTTGAGGACGAGTTTGTGCGGCACAAGGTTTTGGATTTGATCGGCGATCTGGCGTTGGCGGGGCGTCGGATCCAGGGCCGGGTGGTGGCAGAGCGGGCGGGCCATGCGATGCATACGGCGCTGGTGCAGCGGCTGATGCGGGACCGGTCGGCGTGGGAGCTGGCGCATGGGTACGACGAGGTTCCGGATACGGTGGAGAACTCCGAACCGGTGCTGGGTGGGTTGCAGGTTGCGAATGCCTGAGGTGGCGGCGATTGCACTGGGCTCGAATATGGGCGACCGGGAGGGGAACCTGTTCGACGCGGTTGCGCGTTTAGGAGCGCTGGGGGTGGTGCGGGCGGTCTCTTCCTTTTATGACACGGCTCCGGTGGGGTATGTGGATCAGCCGCGATTTCTGAATGGAGCTTTGCTGCTGGAGACTTCGCTGGGGCCAGTGGAGCTGCTGCGTGGTCTGCTGGAGGTGGAACTGGCGATGGGTCGGGAGCGGATGATCGATAAGGGACCTCGGGTGATCGACGTGGATCTGCTGTTTTACGGCGGGGTGGTAATGGCGACGGAGGAGTTGACGCTGCCGCATCCGGCGATGGGGGAGCGGCGGTTTGTGCTGGAGCCGCTGGCGGAGATCGCGGGGGAGATGGTGCATCCGGTGGTGGGGGTTTCTGTGGGGGAGATGCTTAAGGCAGTTGTGAGTTGTGAGTCGGTGGGGTCGGGCAGTAAGCTTTAGGGAAGCTCTGAACAAGTGTTTGGTATTCCCTCGGCGGCTAAAGCCGCATTGCGGTGCTGGAGTTACGGCGGGACTGAAGTCCCGCCCTTTCAAAACAATGACTTGTTCAGAGGTTTCCTTAGAATCTGTCCAAAAACTGAAGGCTTAGCACGGATTTGCACAGATGAAACGGATTTAGGAACAGGCAAAAGCAAGAGCGACGACGAAATACAGGGGTCCTGACGGGTACCCCGATGCGAGCAGGTCCGCTTCCATCAGCGAAGTGCGGGTCCTGACGGGTACCGATGTGCTGACTGGTCCGCTACTAATACAAAATACAGGGGTCCTTCACTACGTTCAGGATGACGGCGTAAAACAAACAATCGCATAAGATCTCTCAATGGCAGTTTTTTGACAGCTTCTTAGGGATTCGACTGGCGAAAATTTTGGGTTTGGGAGTTGCGATGCGCGCTGTATTGCGGTTTGGATCGGTCTTGCGGTTTGGGTTGGCTTTGGGTTTGGGTGCGGTTTGTGTGGGGGCGGGGGCGCAGGTTGCGGCTTGCCATATGGCGGAGATGAGCAGCGAGGCGACTCCTCCTGAGAAGCTGGCACCGCCGGTGAAGATGGAAGGGATCGGGAACGGGTATCTGGAGATTACGATCTCGAACGCCGAGGCGAAGATGTGGTTCGAGCAGGGGCTGAACCTGCTGCATGACTTCTGGGACTACGAGTCGTCGCGGGCGTTTGAGCAGAGCGTGCGGCTGGATCCGAAGTGTGCGATGTGCTGGTGGGGACTGGCGCAGGCGGAGTCGTTCCGCGGAGACAATATCGAGTGGGCGAAGAGTGCTTTGAACCAGGCGGTGCTGCTGGCGAAGGACAAGAAGCACACGACGGAGGGCGAGCGGCTCTATATTGCTGCTTCGGAGGCTGCGTTCAAGGAGCAGGAGAAGTCCAAGGGTGCGGCGCGCTCGGGTAAGGGACCGAACACCGGGGGCAAGGCCGGGACGAAAGTAGTGGCGTACAAGGACTCCAAAGAGACCAAGATTCTGCGCAAGCTGGTGAAGCAGTATCCGGAGGATGTGCAGGCGAAGATCTTCCTGGCGGAGTCGCTGATGGATGGCTTCGATAAGCAGCAGAAGCCGAAGGCTGGGACGGTGCAGGGGCAGGCGATTCTGGAGGCTCTGCTGGTGACGCATCCCGAGGACACGGCGGCGAACCACTACTGGATCCATGCGATGGAGCCGAGTCTGAATCCAGAGCGGGCGCTGGTGAGCGCACGGAAGCTGGGACCGCTGACGGCGTCGTCGGGACACATGGTGCATATGCCGGGACATATCTTCTTCCGGGTGGGGGATTATGAGACGGCGCGCATGTCGTTTGTGAACTCGTTGAACGTCGATGAGGCGTACATGAAGGCGCAGGGTGTGACGGTCGAAGATGACTGGAACTACGTCCATAACATGATGTACCTGATTGCGGATCTGCTGGAGGCAGGACGGATCGACGAGGCGGCTACGGTGTCGGCGAAGCTGAATGCGGCGCATGGGAATCGCGGAACGTCGCTGTACCTGAAGAATGCGCGGGACCAGATTACGCGGCTGAACGAGGAGCTTCCGGTGGCGCTGCGGGCGGGTGAGTGGGCCCGGGCGGTAACGATGCTGGAGGCGAGCAAGGTTCCGGCAGAGTGGGTGAACCTGGTGGAGTTGAAGGATTCGCTGCTGGAGTACACGCGGGGGATGGCGGCTCTGTCGGCTGGCGATGTTGCGGGAGCGGCGAAGTTCAGCGATGCTCTGGATGCCCGGATGAAGGCACCGGCAGCTGCGACTGCGGTTGCCGGGGCTAAGACGACTTCGGCGGCTATGCCTGCTGGGATGCCTGGCATGAAGAAGAACGATAAGGATGCAGCTGCTAACTCAGTGCATGGCTATATGCATGTTGCGGCGCTAGAGCTGCGCGGTGCGGTAGAGATGGGACAAGGCAAGGGTGTCGAGGCTGAGGCCACACTGGTGAAGGCTGCCGGGGCGGAGCATGACCTGGGGTATCGGGAGCCGCCGCTCTATATTCGTCCAGTGTCGGAGACGCGGGGTGACCTGCTGATGCGGGCGAGTAAGTTCAAGGCGGCGAAGGCCGCGTATGAGCAGGCGCTGGCGGAGCGGCCGAACTCGGGGTATCCGCTGTATGGGATCGCGCAGGCGGATGCGGCGGCGGGGGATGTTGCCGGCGCGAAGGCCGCCTATGGAACGATGCTGAAGGCCTGGGCGAAGGCGGATACGGGGCTTCCGCAGGTGGTTGCGGCGAAGGCCTGGGTGGCAGGGCATGGCGTTGCTGCCGGGGAGTAGAGTTGGGGCGCGGGTGAAGTTGCAATGATTTACGTGGGAGTCCGGGTTCTGCATCCTAATGAGGGGCGTTGCGAGGTGAAGGATGCGTTTGTCTGAGGGTTCTAGGTCCGAGGGTTCTAAACGGACTAGGTTTGTGGGGCGCGCGGGTGTAGGGGTTGCGGTTACGCTTGCGTTGGTTCTGGGCGCGGGCCGGGTTGGAGTTCGTGCGGCGGGCTCGGATGTTCCTGTGGCTGCTTCGCCTAAGGAACTGGTCCAGAAGATGCTCGCGGTAGAGGATGCGGAGGGTCTGCGGAAAGGGCGCTATACGTATCTGTCGAAGGAGCGGTCGGAGCGGACGGGCGGAAGACTCTGGACGGAGCGGGTTGCGGAGACGAGTGCGGGTAAGCTGCGGCGTTTGATTGCAGAGGATGGGCAGCCTTTGACTGGGGACAGGGCTGCGGCGGAGAACGCAAGGCTGGCGGGGATTGCGGCCGATCCGGCGGGCTTCCGGAAGCGTTCCGAGGCTTTGAAGAATGATGAGAAACATGCGAAGGAGATGCTGAACATGTTGCCGAGGGCGTTTCTGCTGGAAGGGATGCGGCAGGAAGGGGAGTTTGTGAGGATCGATTTCCGGCCCGATCCGGCGTACGCGCCGCAGTCGCTGGAGGAGCGGGTGCTGCATGGAATGGTGGGGACGATCCTGGTGGACTCAAAGAGTACGCGGCTGCGGAGTGTGCAGGGAAGATTGCCGACCGATATGAGCATCGGGTTTGGGCTGGTCGCGACGATCAAGGCGGGCAGCAATTTTGCCACGATGCGGACGCCAGTAGCAGGCAATGAGTGGAAGACTTCGGTGCTGGATACGGACATCAATGGCCGGGCGATCTTCTTCAAGGCGATTGGCAAGAAGGAGCACGCGGAACATACTGAGTTTGCGCAGGTGCCGATGGATATTACGGTGGCGCAGGCGGTTGCTTTACTGCAGCGCTGAAGAGGAGATGGGATGGCGGAGATTTCGGAGCGGGAGTTGATGGTAATCAGTAAGGCGATTGCGGATCCGCGGCGGTTCGAGATCTTGCAACATATCGCGGGATCGACTTGTATGGCCTGTTCGGATCTGCGGACGCAGTTTCCTATCTCCGCGGCTACGCTGTCGCATCATCTGAAGGAGTTGGAGATGGCGGGTCTGATCGAGACGGAGCGGCGGGGGAAGTTTGTGGACGCTACGTTTCAGAAGAAGGCTTGGAAGATGTACCTGGAAGAGTTGAAGCGGGTGATGAGCGTGGGTAAGTGTGGGGCGGAAGTTCGTTAGGCGATTTTGGTTCGCCCTTGCTTTAGTTGCCCGCCTAAGCCGTCTGCGTCTGATAGATATGGTGCCGCCGCGTCTTCTGGAACACCTTCATCTCCGCCATCTCTTCCACCAGCTCCGCATTCTCCGGCCACAGCATCACCACGATCACGTGCCGCGGACTCCGTTCGAGGGACCGCTCCAGGTTCGCCAGCATCCGGCTCATCACCTCGGGACCAAATGGATTGAACATGTACAGCACCAGGTTCTCCTCCGGGAAATCAAACTCCGCTGCATTCGCATGGATCGAAGCCACATCCTTGCAGCGTTGCGAGCGATGTCGATAGCTTCTCAGATTGGCCTCTGCGACCGCCTGCAATTCGGTCGAATACTCCACCTTCAGCACCTTGCGAAACGGATACTCCGCCGCCACAAACAGCATCCACCCCTTGCCGGACCCCACATCGATGAACGTATACGCCGAGTGATCCTGCAGTGGGAGCTCGCGCAACGCCGCCCGCGCGTTTGCCGTTCGCACCGGCGCATACATCTGGCTATCCCGTTTCTCTCCAACGACAAGTTCTGAATCGGGAACCGGAGCGTCTCCCGCCGTTCGCACCCGCCGCATCGTATCGAACCACCATTCCTCGACGTCCCTTACCAACGACCGTACTACCATCCCATCACCCGCTTCTTCGGAGAGCGCTCTCCAACCAGTGGCCCCATCATAATGGGGCGCACTAGACCCACTTCAGGTTCCCCTCGAATCCGTCTCCGGTGTAGATTGTTTCCATCGCCATGAAACCGCCCACCCCACGTTTGGACGCCGAAGAGCACATCCACAAGGTGCGCCAGATCTGCACGTCGCTTCCCGGCACCACCGAGAAGCTCTCCCACGGCGAACCCACCTTCTTCGTCGCCAAAAAGGTCTTCACCATGGTCGCCAACAACCATCACAACGACGGCCACATCGCCGTCTGGATCCCCGCGCCACCCGGTCTCCAGCAGCACCTCATCGCCTCCGCCCCGGAAATCTACTTCAAACCCCCTTATGTAGGAGTTCGCGGCTGGATCGGGATCGAGCTCTCCACGGTCGACAATGATACCCTCGGCGGTCACATCTTCGCCGCGTGGCAGCTTATCGCCCCACAAAAGCTGCAAGCCCTCCGCCTCTGATGTGGCACACTACTCAGGACTGCAACCAAGCCCCACCCCCAGCGTCTAATATCTGTGTCAGCAGTACGCGGCACACCGGAGCAAGCAATGGCATTCAATAACTTTGGCAACAATGACTTACGCAGCAACTCGTACCCCACCATCATCGACGTCCCCCGCGAAGGCACGGCCTCGCTGCTTTCCAAGGTTCTCGCCATCACCGCGGTTGGCTTCCTCGTCACCGCCGTTGGAGTTGCGACCGCCCCGAGCTGGGCCACGCTCCCCGGCCTCATCATCGTCCTGGGACTGATCTTCGGCATCAACTACGCGCGCCGCGCCGCCAACCACGGCCTCGCGCTCGGCCTCTTCCTCACCCTCACCTACTTCATGGGCTGGGAGATCGGCCCGCTTGTCCAGCGCTACATCCATAACTTCGGCACCGGTCTCATCTTCAACGCCGCCGCGACCACTGGCCTCGGCATGGGCGTCATGGGCTCCGTCGCCTACCTCTTCAACATCAACTACCGGAAGCTCACCGGCATTGCCGGCGCGGCGCTCCTCGGCCTGGTGCTGGTCGGCCTGGTCAGCATGTTCTTCCACTTCCTGTCGCCCGACACCTACTCCTGGCTGACGCTTGGCGTCTTCACGCTGCTCACGGTGGGCGATTTCGCCCGCATCCGCGCCGGCGGTGACGGCCAGTCCGCCGTTTCGCTCGCACTCTCCATCTACCTGGATGCAATCAATATCTTCCTCGCTATCCTGCAATTGATGAGCGGCCGCCGCCGCGACTAAGCACCCTTCCAACAGCTTGATTAAAACTTGAACCCTGTCCTTCGCGAACTCGAAGGACAGGGTTTTTCAGCGAAAACGACCGTCCTCGAAGAGACGGGCCGATATGAGGAGCCAGGGAACCCATCCTATTCTGGGAGCACCTGGCCGCCAGCCCTCTGCTCAACCACTCAAACCAGGCACACCTGAAGACTGCCGGAGTAGAATCACTCGCAGAGAACGCGACCTTGTAACTTTCCATCGAACTCTCACGTCCTATCCCTATTCACACCATTCCGCACCACGAGGAACGATCATGCGCAAAGCTCTCTCTCTCGCAGCAATCCTGGCCGTCGCCACCGCCGGCTCCCTGGGCGTCCGCGCCTACGCGGCATCCGACGCCGTCGCCGTGGGCGCCGCCGCTCCCAACTTCACCCTGCCGTCGCAGGAAGACAAGCCCGTCAGCCTCACGGACTACAAGGGTAAGTGGGTCGTCCTGTACTTCTACCCCAAGGACCAGACCACCGGCTGCACGATCGAAGCCCACAACTTCCAGCGTGACCAGCCCAAGTATGACGCTCTCAAGGCTGTCGTGCTCGGCGTCTCGCTCGACACCGTCGAAGGCCACAAGGCTTGGTGCTCCAAGGACACCTTCTCCTTTAAACTCCTGGCCGACCCGGATCACAAGGTCGTCGACGCATACGGCGTTCCCGTCTCCGCTCATGGCGACATGAAGTTCGCCGCCCGTCAGACTTATCTGATCTCGCCCACCGGCAAGATCGTGAAGTTCTGGCCCAAGGTCGATCCCAGCGCGCACAGCGAAGAAGTTCTCGCCGCAATTGAAGCCGCAAAGAAGTAATCAGAACTGGAGTCTCTGGAGATATCCGGCAACCGCTTGATATCTTCAGATATCTCCAGACGCAAAAATGCCCGGGCGCTCAATGAGCCGACCGGGCATTTTTGCTTGCCTGTTTAGTTTAGAACTACTTCTTTGCGGACTTCTTTGCTGCGGTCTTCTTGGCTACGGCCTTCTTCGCGACAACCTTCTTCGCGACTGCCTTCTTAACGACCGCCTTCTTCGCTACTGCTTTCTTCGCAGGAGCCTTCTTCGCTACTGCCTTCTTTGCTGGTGCCTTCTTTGCTACTGCTTTCTTGGTTGCCAAGGTAATACCTCTCTTCTGTGATTTTTTATTGCTGGCAGTGCTCTTTTTGCTGGCTGCTTTTTTAGGAGCAGCCTTACCGCCGCGTAGAGCACTGGACTTCTTCGCGGCAGAACTCAATATCGTTTTGACGGAGGCCTTCTTCGCCACCGCTTTTTTAGCCGTAGCTTTTTTCGCTACTGCCTTCTTGGCTGCTGCCTTCTTCGCCGGAACCACCTTCACGGCAATCTTCTTGGCTGCTGCTTTCTTCGCAACCACTTTCTTCGCAGCCGCCTTCTTCAGGGGAGCGGCTTTTTTTGCAGCAACTGCCTTCTTGGCCGGAGAGGCCTTCTTAGCGACTGCTTTCGCCGGAACAATCTTTTTAGCGGCAACCTTGATGGCAGTCGTCTTGATCGGCGCCTTCTTGAGAGCCGGCCTCCTGGCCGCAACTTTAGCCGGGGTCACGGGCAACGCGGGTTCCGCTTCCTTCTTTACCGGCAGCACAGACTCCTCATCCGAAGGTGTATACAGTCCGACCGGAGTGGCAGGTGCAGCGAAGACCTTTGCATCTTCCGCGTGCTTGCTCGCAAAAGAAGCTTCATCGTTATCCTCTGCGTCGTCGTCCTCATCGTCATCCGTATCGGCATCATCGTCGTCGGAGGTCATCGTGACCTCTTCCTCGTCGTCGTCCTCTTCAAAGAGGTGGGTATCGTTGTCCAGGTCGTCGGAAGAATCGTGGTCATCGCTCGCGGCGGATGCATTCAGCTTGATCGGTTCATCGAACATCGTCACTCATCCTCTGGTCAGTTTGAAGCTTCAAGTCTCGATTCAAACTCAAAGCTTTTGTAAATCTCAACTTCTCTCGCAGTAACTTTGCTCTTCTCTTACTTCATGCAACCGTCTAAAACATTTCGCATCGCGGCACGATTCTAGCAATAGAGTGCATCTGTCCGCTACCGAAGGCAAGCACTCTTTTTATTGAGGTAGCTTATCGTGCAGCTTTCGATTTCTTTTTTGGTGTTGCACTCGCCGCCTTCGTCGAACTCTTACTCGCTGAACTCTTGGATGCAGACTTCGATGAAGCCTGTGAAGCATTTTTACCAGAGGCGTTCGCTGCACTCTTCGCCGCCGTAGAATTTTTCGCTCCGCTCGTCGTAGAACCTGCGCCACGAGCCCTCTTTCCGCGCACACGCGTCACCGGACCAAGCCGTACTGGAGCCGTCACATTCAATGTCTGCCCCGCGCTCACAGCGCTCGAACGCAGTTTGTTCCAGCTCCGCAACTCATCTACCGACACGTTGAACCGGTCCGCTACGGTCACCAGCGTGTCTCCCTTGTGCACGGTGTAGCGCTGCATTTTTACACTGGTCGTCACCGTCGCGACCGGCACCACCAGTTCATCCCCAACTGCAACGCTCTGTCCGGCATCGACTCCATTCGCCGCAACGATCTCGCTGGTGCGGCCATGCAGCGCCAGCGCAATCCCGTCGAGCGTCTCGCCCGGCTTCACGACATGGAACCGCCAGCTCCCGCGCTTGTCCTCGGGAATGTCCTTGATACGGTCCGCATACGCGTCCTTCGTCCCCATCGGAAGATGCAGGTCGAACATCATGTCGCGCGGCGTCGTCATCCGCAGCAGGCTGGGGTTCAGCACCACGATCTCCGGCAGTGACGCCCCCGTCACATCCGCCACCAGGCGCAGATCGATCGCATAGTCCACGCTGACCGTGTCCGACACCACGGCCGCCTCCGGCACCATCTTGTCCAGCCCATACTGCGACGGATTCTTCGCCATGATGATGGCCGCGATGATACCCGGCACGTAGTTCTTCGTCTCTCCCGGCAGCACGTTGCGCTTGTAAAGCTCCCAGAAGTCGGCATAGCCCGTCTTCATCACCGCACGTTGAACGTTTCCAGGACCCCAGTCATACGCCGCCATTGCTAGGTACCAGTCGCCGAACTGGTTGTACAAGGTCTTCATGTACTTCGCATACGCGACTGAAGACTTCTGCGGATCGAACCGCTCATCGAACCAGCCGTTGCGCGCCAGCCCATACGCGCCCGTCGGCATGAACTGCCACATCCCGCCCGCACCCGACCGCGCATTCAGCGCCTGCGGTTGGAAGCCGGACTCCGCCACCGCCAGATAGATCAGATCCTGCGGCACCCCCTGCTCGCGAAGATTCTTCGAGATCATTTCCTTGTACTTGCCCGCCCGCTCCAGCGAGCGCAGCAGGTGCGCGTGGCCGCCCGGCGAGTTGGAGAAGTAGCTGATGAAGCCCGCCACATAGTTGTTCACCACCAGGGGGAAGTCCGACTGGGTCGTCTTCAGCTCTTCCGCCACCTTCGCCGTCAGAGCCTCGTTCGGCGCGAACGTCACCTCGTTCGCCGCATCCAGCGGAGCGGCTTCGAGCGTCGGCGAAAATCCGTTGCCCTGCTTCAGAGCCGACATCTCCAGCGAGTTCACCGCGTCGAGCAGATGCGTGAATTCATCGGAGAGTTGCGCATCCGCCTTCAGATCCATCCCACTCATCAGCATTCCATCGACGGCCGTGTCGAAGTCCATTCGCGCTGCATCCAGCCGGCCTGCGCGGTAGTTCTCCACGCCGCTGCGATACGCCGTCTCTGCCTGCGCAATAATCTGTTGGGTCTTGAAAGCCTTGGCCGCAGTATCGACAGCCTGCGCTGTAGTCGTCGCCTGGGTTGCGGCAGCACTCGCAGCCACGGTTGGAGCAGTCGCCTGCGCCGGCATCTTGCCCGGTGTCGCAGTCTTATCCTGCGGACAACCCATCAGCAGAGCCAGAGGCCCACAAGCTGCCACCAACCCCCACCGCCGCACCGTCTGATCTAAAGTTATCCGCGCCATTCGTCCCTGCTCATTGTAAGACGCGCAGAGGACAAATGTGTGGCTCTTCCGCAGAACCGTGCGAAAGGAATCGGCAAAGCAGTAACGAGTTCCATACGACAAGGTGCAGCCCGGAGCATCCACTCCGGGCTGCGACCCTACACCGCCGAGAGCAACACCGCCCTCACCTCGATTGCAGCGCCGCACATATGCATCAGTGCTTCGATCGTCTCGGGCCATCCGCGTGTCTTCAGGCCGCAGTCCGGATTCACCCAGATCTGCTCCGGCTTCAACACCTCAAGCGCCAACTCCAACAGGCCTCTCATCTCCTCCTGACTGGGCACGCGTGGCGAGTGGATGTCATACACCCCCAGCCCGATCTCATTCGGATAGCCATGCTGCTGAAATGCTCGCAGCATCTCCATCCGCGACCGCGCCGTCTCCATCGAGATCACGTCCGCATCCAGCGCCGCAATCGCATCGAGAATGTCCTCGAACTGGCAATAGCACATGTGAGTATGGATCTGCGTGCCGTCCTCGACGCCGGAGGTCGCCAGCCGGAACGCCTTCACTGCCCAGTCCAGATAGGTGGGCCACTCCGCCTGGCGCAGCGGCAACCCCTCACGCAGTGCAGGCTCATCGACCTGGATGATACGAATGCCCGCCGCTTCCAGATCGCAGACCTCATCCCGCAACGCCAGCGCAATCTGCGACGCCACATCTTTCTCCGGTACATCGTCCCGTACGAACGACCACTGCAGAATCGTGATCGGCCCGGTGAGCATCCCCTTCATCGGACGTTGCGTCAGCGAGCGCGCAAAGCTGCTCCACTCCACCGTGATCGCCGCAGGACGCGACACGTCCCCATAGATCACCGGTGGCTTGACGCACCGCGAGCCATAGCTCTGCACCCAGCCGTTCTGCGTAAACGAAACCCTTCAGGTGCTCGCCGAAGTACTCCACCATATCGTTGCGTTCGAACTCCCCATGCACCAGCACGTCGAGCCCGATGGCCTCCTGCTGCCGCACGCAGGCTTCGATCTCCGTCCGCAGAAAGGCGTCATACTCCGCAGCCGTAGTCGCGCCGCTGTCTGCGAACCTCCTGCGTCTGCGGAAACGACCCGATCGTCGTCGGCAACAGGGGCAGCTTCAGTTCTACCCGCTGCACCACAGCGCGCTCCGGATACGTCGCAGCCCGTCGCAGACTCGCCTCCCCAGTCGCAGCCAGCGCAGCCCGCACAGCAGCATTCGTACTGCTCTCTGCAGCCGCACGACGCGCCCTCCGCCGGCGGTTCTCCGCAAACGCTTCAAGAGCCCGTTCCTCACCCTGCGCGAGCACCACCAACTCCTCCAGCTTCTGTTGCGCAAAGCAAAGCCACTCAAGCACCGCTGGATCAAGCTTCGTCTCATGGACCACGTCGTACGGAACGTGCAGCAGCGATCAGGACGGGGCGGCCTGCACGGCGCCCACACCACGCAACTGCATCACCTCGTTCAGCAGCGCGCTCACACGATCGAGATCCGCCAGCCAGATATTCCGGCCGTCGATGCATCCCACACTCAACGTCTGCTCCGGCTTCAAGCGGCCTGCAGCCTCCATCACCTGCCCGCGTCCGCGCACAGCATCCACGTGGAGCCCGGCGGTCTGCAGGGAGCAGGCAAGATCCAGGTTGTCCCCAAGGCTGCCGAAGTAGGTCGTCAGCATCAGTTTCACCGGGGATCCGCTCAGCGCGTCGTAGGCCTTCCGGTACGCTGCGCGCGCGTCGGAAGACAGATCCGTCACCAGGCAGGGCTCGTCGATCTGCACCCACTCCGCGTCGGCCGCTGCAAGCTCCTGCAGCACCAGCTTGTAGACCTCGAGCAGGCGCGGCAGCAGTGACAGCGGCTCCCAGCCCTCCGCGCCCTTACCCAATAACAGCAGACTCACTGGTCCCAGCAGCACCGGCCGCGTCAGGATTCCCAACGCGAGTGCCTCCTTGAACTCACCCACCACCTTGCGCGTGTCCGGCACCAGCGCCAACTCCGCGCTCCACTCCGGGACCAGGTAGTGGTAGTTCGTATCGAACCACTTGGTCATCTCCATCGCCGTCTGCTCGCTGCTGTTGCGTGCCATCTGGAAGTAGCGTCCCAGCGTCACAGCCCCGCCCCCAAATCGGCTCGGGGTTGCTCCGACAAGCACCAACGCATCCAGCACCTGGTCGTAGAACGAAAAATCATTGCCTGGGATCACATCGATCCCGGCATCCCGCTGATGGATTCAGGTCTGCGCCCGCAACGCTTTCGCAGTTGCCAGCAGTTCGGCTTCGGATTTGCGTCCGCGCCAGAAATCTTCCAGGGCAAACTTCAGCTCCCGTTGCGGGCCAATCCGCGGAAACCCCAGATTCGCGGTGGTCAGTTGCTTAAATTCATTCAGGTTGATTGAGTTCAGTACGGATGACATTCGGTTCTCCTCATGGTGCCAAGGGAACCATTCATGCGCAGGCACACGTATCACCGCCAGCGGCAGTGGTACGAGAGCAGTGGCTACAGGCCTATCCTCGAGACCAGCATCCTCAAATGCACGCCGCGGTGAGAGCCATCAGGCTCTTCCACGGTGGTAGCGACAGGCCGGTCTTCGGACTTTGGGCTTCCTACTAAACGCCGCTTCCCATTCTCTTCAGAACAGTGCGTGGCCCAGGGCCGTGCACTGTTCGTTCCCATCACCGCTGCGGGTCAGCGCCGGAGTCTCACCGGCTTCCCGTTTAACAACACCCCAGGGGCGTTGCACCTGTACCTCTCCACTCTACAATGTCGTCGCCGAGATTGACTGCGCCACAACCCCCGAGGCTCATAGCCACCAAAAGAAAACACCCATGCGCCTTCGCATGGGTGTTGGTGGATGCTGCAGATAACGAGAAGGGAACTAGAACAGCAGTCGCATGGACAACTGAAGCTGGCGGTTCGCTCCGATACCGACCTGATTGCCGACCGTCGACGTCAAGGTTCCGAACGCCCCCGCATTGCCCGAAGTAAACGGAGTACCCGGTTGCGATCCGTTGCCAGGAGCCGTCGCCAGCGTCTGGTTCAACCGTACTGTGCCTGGGTTGGCATAGTTCGGTTTATTCAGCACGTTATAAGCATCGGCGTGGAAGTCGAGACTGAATCCCTCATACACCTTCACGGCTTTGCTCAACGTCATGTCCAATTGCGCCAGGTTCGGCCCCGAGTAATCGTTGCGGCGTGCATTGCCGAACGTTCCAGCAGCCGGAGTTGAAAATGCCGCCGGGTTGAGGAACTGCTTGCCCGCTTTCAGGAAAGGGTTCACACCCGGCACCATGTTCGGCCGACGAATGTTACGCGAGTTGCCACCGCCCGGAACGTTGGCGACAGCGGTGGTTTGCACCACTCCAGCAGTCACGACCGGCGAGGAGAACGTCTGGCCCGCGACGCTCGTTCCTGCATTTCCAATGTAAGCCACGTCAGGACGAGTGATGAGCACATCGATCGGTACGCCGCTGCGGAAGTTCACAATCCCGCCCACTTGCCATCCGCCTGCAACCAGATCCAGAGGACCGGAGAAGGAGTGTGCCCGGCCATGACCGAACGGCAGGTTATAGAGCACCGTAGCGTTCAGAGAATGACGGATGTCGAACGTGCCGCGACCGTAGTCCAGCGGGAAGCTGTAAGGGCTCTGCGAGGTGGTCGCCTCGTTTGAACCGCTCGAGGTACCAAGCTCCTTCGCCCAGGTGTACTGCGCGCCCAACGAGAGACCGCTGCCAAACCGGCGCTGCAGTGAGGACTGCAACCCGTGGTATTGGTCGGTGCCACCCGAGGTCTTGTAGTCGATCTCGGCGAAGCGATTGCCGAACTGCCGGATCGCCGTACCGGCACCGGTCGTCGGATTCGTCGTTACGCTGGTGATGAGGTTCGTGATGGACCGCAGAAACAGGTTGCGTCCCGTCGATCCGACGTACGCCACCAGGAACTGCATCTGGCCCGGCAACTGCTGCTGCACCGAAGCCGTGTACGAGGTGATGCGCTCCGGAACCTTGTAGTTCGGCGAGTAAGCACGCGGCTGGAAACCCAGCGTCGGGCTGTTGATGTCGTAGCCCGCATAGACGTCGCTGGCCGGATTGATCGGATACGCCTTGCCCGAAGTGAAGGTGCGGCTTACGCGATCGTTGGCCTCAGGCTGAATCTGGTCTTCAGTTTGTCCGGGGCCGTAGAAGATGCCGCCACCAACTCGAACCACCGTATCCATACCGTTGAAGACCTTAGGAGACCAGGTCAGCGCCAACCGCGGTCCGAAGTTTGTCTTGGAGGCCTTGTACCAGTCTCCGGTGTACTTCGGAATGATCGTGCCGGCCGTCATGTCGAAGAAGACATTCTTGTTCCGGACCTCATGCAAGGGCGAAAAGAACTCGTACCGCAGACCGTAGCTCAGCGTGAGGTTCGACTTGATCTTCCACTCATCCTGCGCGTAGCCGATGTAGTAGTTCTGCTTCACCTGTGCATTGCCGCTCAATCCAGTGAAAGGGCTGAGATCGCTCAGGTCGCCGAAGAATTGAATCTGGTTCGGGACGTTGCTGGTAAACGCGCTGATGGAGTTATAGGTGTAAGTGGTTCCGCCGATCTGGTTGTTATAAAGCGAGACCGGACGAATCTCCACGCCGAACTTCAGGTTATGGTTCCCCCGCACGACCGACAGGTTGTCGATGTAAGAAAAGGTCTGGCCGGTGTACGGCGCGCCCACTCCGTTGAAGGAACTCGAAAGACTGATCAGCGATCCCACGTTCGTAAGGCCCGCAATCGCAATACGCGAACGGGACAGGTCGGCGTTTGGACTTGCTCCGGCAATACCAAGGACCCGCATCTTCACGCCGTTGTATCCAAACTTTGTCTCGTTGAAGATGCGCGGCGACCACACCTGCGTCAACGCGATCACACCATTCTGCGGAACCGAGACCTGGCCGAACTGGCTCAGCGAGGCATCCTGCACCTGGGTCGAGGTACCCTGATCGCGGTTGTAGCGTGCGTACAGGTGGAAGCGGTCGTTGAACTGATAGTCGAAGCGAATAGCTCCGAAGTCTTCATTGATTCTGTTCGAACCGATTCTGGTGATGTTCTGCTGCAGAATTCCCTGGGTGTTGGTCGCAGTCGGAAGCTCGCTGGCTAACGAGAACGGATCGGTCGGGAACGCTGCCAGCAAAGGCTGGATGGCGCTGTTGGCTGGAATCAGCGACTTTGCATAGTTGCTCAAGGTCGCTCCACCCTGCGGCGCAGCCCATATCTGGCGCAGGCCCTCGTAGTTCGCAAACGCAAACAGCTTGTCCTTCAGGATCGGTCCGCCGATGGAACCGCCAAACTGGTTGAGCCGGAACTTGGGCGAATTGTTCGCAGTGTTGCGCCGGTTGAATGTATTGCGCGCGTCGAAGGCGTCGTTGCGTACATAGTCGAAGACCGAGCCGTGTACCTTGTTGCCACCCGACTTGGTAATGAAGCTGATCTGTCCACCCGTACCGGTGCCCATCTCTGCAGGGTAGCTGGACGAGTCCACACGAAATTCCTGCACCGCCTCCAGCGACTGTTGCAGCCGGAACAGCGAGGTCAGCTCACCATTCAAGTTGCCCGGAGACGTGTCGATAATACCGGTCGATTCAATGCCGTCCAGCCGGATGATGTTCTGCTCCACAGCCCGTCCGGAGAAACGGATGTTGTCGAAGGTACCGGTCCCGGCGTTGGTTGCGCCCGGAACCAGAAGGTAAAGCTGCGAAATCTGACGGCCATTGATCGGAAGGTTCGCGATCTCGCGATTCGGAATCGTCGCGCCGATCCTCGCCGAAGACGTATCCAGTGTCACCATGGAACCCGCATCGACGGTCACGCTCGACTGCGACCCTGCGACAGCCAGTGCAAAATCACGCGTCGCGGCCTGTCCAACGCCCAACACCACAGCCTTAACCTCATTCGCAGCGAAACCATCGACAGCAACCTTCACGTCGTACTCCGAAGGAGGGAGCGACACAGCGATATACGCGCCTTCATCATTGGTTGTAACGACGCGCTGTGCACCCGTGCGCTCATCCGTGATCGTAACCTGGGCCTTGGAGAGTGCAGCGCCTGAAGCGTCCGTCACTGTTCCGGTAAGACGGGCGGTGGTCGTCTGCGCCCACAACGAGGCCGAGCCGAAGCCCAGCAGCAGGGCAAGCCTGCAGAGAGAATTTCTGTTTGCCATATGACCCAAAGTCTCGGCGATTGTTGTTTCAAAACTGTGACAAATCGATGAATCCTCGCTACACGAATGCACCGTTACCGCTAATCCAGGCACTCTTTAACGCAGCGTTAATGAAAAACCCGTCATGGCCGCCACCACCACCCACGGCCTGATCTTCCCCGCCACAAGCGCGGTAAAACCCAATCCCACGATCACACCGTCCCAAATCGAAACGATTGCGCTTGTAGCAACCGGCCGATATAGTGCTGCTCCCAGGACACCTACGACACTCGCGTTGACACCAGCCACCACAGCCCGCATGTTTGAGTCGCGACGAAGCCGCTCCCACCACGGCAACGCCGCCACCACCAACAGCATCCCCGGCAGAAAGATCCCCACCAGCGCCAGCGCAGCTCCCCAGATACCCGGGAGAGGAGAGCACACAGCTCCAAGGTATCCAGCAAAGGTAAATAGCGGTCCTGGAACAGCTTGCGCTCCTCCGTATCCGGCCAGGAACGTTGCTTCATCGATCCAGCCTCGGCCCACGGTCGCCCGCTCCAGCAAGGGCAGCACGACATGGCCGCCGCCAAACACCAGGGCACCCGCTCGATAGAACGCTGCAAACAGAGAGGCTCCTCCCGTCGGCCAGACACGTGATACGAGCGGCAACACGAGAAGCAATCCCGCGAAGATCGCAGCAGCCCAGGTGCCAGCTTTCCGCGAGACCTCCAGGGTCCATCCTCCTGCCGGTACCTCCGTCTCCCGACATAGCTCCCACCCAGCAAACGCTCCGAACAGCAAGGCGGCCCCCTGAGCCCACCCATCCTGCCAGCCCAGCAGGATCACCGCGGCGCCAACTGCAATCCCCATGCGCTTCCAGTTCGGAGCGAGGGCTTTCTGCATTCCCCATACCGCCTGCGCGACCACCGCCACGGCCGCCAGCCCCAGGCCATGCAGCAGACTCACTCCCAACGGACTCGTCATCCGTCGATGACCCAACGCAAGGCCCAACATTAGTAGTGCGGATGGCAAAGTAAACCCGATCCATGCCGCAATCCCACCCGCAAGCCCCGCCTCCATCATCCCGATTGCGAAGCCCACCTGGCTGCTCGCCGGCCCAGGCAGAAACTGACACAACCCCACAAACTCCGCAAACTGGCCTTCCTCCAGCCAGCCCAGCCGCGTCACAAACTCCTCGCGCAGATATCCAAGGTGCGCCACTGGCCCGCCAAACGAAGTACATCCCAATCGCAGAAAACGCAGGAACACCTCACCCGCCCCAGCCCGCAACCTCACTTCCATCTCGTCCGACCTCATCCGCCTATCTGCATCCCATACTAACGAGGTGCCTCCCATGAAAGCCGCAGTCCTCCATGAATATGGCCCCCGAAGAATCTGAAGTACGAAGATGCTCCCAACCATACGCCCGCGGAAGGCGACGTCCTCGTTTGCTTCCCTGTCGAATTCCCCGCTATCCTCTCCCGACCATTACCCCACCTGCCCACCACCCGTGCCAGTGACACCTCAAAGCAGCTATCCTGAACCAACCTTTCATCCGACCCATCTCAGGAGCCGCCGTCTCATGCACAATCCCTCCGACCTGATCACCACCGACCTCGATATCCTCGCCTTGCAGGAAAAAGAACTCCGCTTCTCCCACTTCGATCCCGACACCGCCTGGGCCCTCGGCCTGATCGTCCGCGAACTCGCCGTAGCGCGCCGCTACGCTATCGTCATCGACATTCGCCGTTTCGGAAGCCCCAACCAGTCCCTCTTCTACAGCGCCCTGCGCGGCACCACGCCGGATAATGCTCGCTGGGTCGAGCGCAAATCCAACGTCGTCGCCCGCTTCCACCGCAGCTCCTACTCCCTCGGCCTCAAACTCCAGCACGACAACATCACCTTCGCTGAAAAATATTCGCTTCCCGACTCCGACTACGCCACCCACGGTGGTAGCGTCCCCATCCACGTCGCAGGCACCGGAATCATCGGAGCGCTCACCGTCTCCGGCCTCCCGCAGCGCGAAGATCACAACCTCGCCATCGAAGCTCTGTGCCTCGCCCTTCGCGCCGACCATCAGACTCTGCGGCTTCCGATCCTCCAATAAAAAATCCGCGGCCCCCAGGTTCGGAGCCGCGGTTCAGTTCAGAAGAAAATCCTTCTGCAACGTCGTATCGGTTAGAAGGTGATCTTCGCCGAGGCCTGCAGCGTTCTTCCGCCGCCAACGCCATTCACGCTGCCCTGACCGCTCCCCAGGGTGCTGGTGATCTGGCCAAAGTTCCCCGCCGAAATAATGCTGCCAGTGCCCGAGTTTGGATTGTTGAACTGCGGCGTATTGCTCAACTGGAACGCCTCGAACCGCGCCTCCAGCGCAGCCTCGCGGAGGATCGGGAAGACCTTGAAGATGGACAGGTTGTTCTGCACATAGCCCGGTCCGCGGAACTGGTTGCGTCCCGTATTTCCAAGTCCCGGAATGCAGTTGGGATACGTCTGGCCCGTGCATCCGGTGGGCTGACCGCTGTTCGCTCCCGGGGTCGTATTCGGGAAGGCCGCCTTGTCGAGCCATTGATTGCCCGGTCCGATTCCGCCCAGCACCTTATAAGGACCGACCAGGTTCGCCGTCTGCGCCGTCCCCGGCGTATTCAGTGTGCCTCCATTCGCATAGACCGTGAACGGCATACCAGTCACGGCGGATACCGTCCCCGACAAACGCCAGCCACCCAGCGTAGCCGCTCCGATGCCGCTGCTCAAAAGCTTGTGCCCGCGGCCCACCGGCAGTTCATAGGTAAAGCTCTGTTCGAAGTTCAACGTCCGGTCGTAGTCCAGGGGTGCGTAGTTGCGGCGCTGGTTGATGTAATAGATCAGCCCGCCATCGTCTCCGGCGATATATCCCAATCCCTTGCCCCACGTGAACGCCGAGGTAAATCCGAGCCCCTGCGTAAACCGCCGCGTCAACTGCACCTGCAGCGACTGGAAGTTCGACGAGAAGCCCTGGTACAGGAGGTTCGTCGCCGCCGTGCGGTGAAGATTCGAAGGGCAGCCCACGCAGTTGTACTCTGGATCGCTCGCCGACCCGCCACCGTACGCACTCGGGTTGTTGATGTTCTGATTCCCCGAGATCGCAACGCCGTGGTTCGCCACATACGCCATCTGCAACGAGATCGAACCCGGCAGCGCCTGTTGGATCGCCACGTTCCAGGCCTCGACGTAAGGATTTTTGTAGTTGAGGTTGATCGCATAGTATTGCTGGGTTACGAGAGCAGAGGTAGTTGCCGGAATGATGCCGTTCGCCGGAATCGATACCGGGACAGGTGCCGGAAATCCCGCCTGGAACGTCGCGACCGTCACGCCGTCCCCCAGCACAGCCGCCCCATAGGATGAGTTCGTCCCACTCGGCTGGAAGCTGTTGTTCGCGCGAATCGGATAGTTATAGGCGTAGTTGTTATCCGGGAACGAGGTGTAGCTGATACCGAAGCCACCGCGAATTACGGTGGAGTCGGTGACGCGATACGAGAAGCCGGTACGCGGGGCGAAATTCTTGTACTGCGCCTTCATCCCCATGTTGTTCGGATTACCCCCTACTCCGGAGATGACCAGGTTGTTACCAGCCGGATCATAGTTCGAGAAGCCACCCGCAATGCGAGGAGTCGCCGGAGGATAGAACTCCCATCGCAGTCCCATATCCACCGTCAACTTCGATGTTGCCTGCCACTTATCGCTCGCGAACGCAAAGAACCACCACTGGCGGTACGCCGGGAAGAACGTATTCAGATCGCGTCCCACCTGGTTCGGCACATCCAGCAGAAAGCTCGCCATGTCGTTCGCAACGTTGGTGCTCTTGCCTGAGTTGGAGGTCTGGTTCTCTCCGAACGTAAACGCTCCGCGCGGGCTGAACGTTTGATCCTGCAACAGGTCATCCCGCACCCGGCGCACATCCACGCCCGCTTTGATGGTGTGGTTCTTCAGCACCTTGGTCCACACATTCACGAAGTCGATGTTGGCTTCCCCTCGGATCCAGGGCACCGACGCGGAATATCCGAAGAGGGGATACGTCTGGCCGCTTTGGCCGAAGTTCCCAATCGTGATTCCCACCTGCCCTGTCGTAAATGGCTGTCCCGGAAGGTTCACGCCCGGAACCCCGGCAGTCGTTGCATCATTGGTTCCGTAGTCGCTCGGCTGCGCGTTATTGCGCAGATGCGCGACGCCGAACCGCACCTCGGTCAGAAGCGTTGGCGAAAAAGTGTGGTCGTAATTAAGACCCGTACTGTAAGCCGTCTGTGTTCCGGTTCCCTGGAAACCACCCCCCGCCGGCCCACCAAGAAACGATCCGAACGCCGGCGCCTGAAAGGTATTGACCTTCTGATAGCTGTAACGGCCCGACAGGTGATCCTTGCTGCTCAATGCAAAGTCCAGCTTCACGTCGAAGCTGTTCGTCTCCTTCGTGAAGGGGAGATTCGTCACGAAATTATTATTCGGACTCGCCAGGTTCGCCGTATTTTGATTGGGCTGCGCAACCTTCCCCAATGCCTGCAGGAAGGCCAGCGAAACCGGGTTCACTTTGCCGATTGGAATCTGGTTATTCGCAAACGCCGTGCGCGCCGTGGTCACTCCGTCACCGGTCGTCGGGTCATACACTTGTCCAGCGCCCGTCGCGGTATTCAACGGCGCGCTCAGATCGATAAACCCATTTACCGGCGTGTAGAACTGCGGAGGAGGAATCGTGAACGTATTTGAGATCTTCTCGTGGTCCGTGGTGCGCAGGTAGTCGCCGAAGAAGAACAGCTTGTCCTTCCAGATCGGGCCACCGATGCTGCCGCCGAAGTAGTTGTACGAAAGATGCCCCAGCGGGCCGCCAAAGTAAGACCGCGCATTCACCGCGTTGTTCTGAATAAACTCAAACGCCGAACCATGAAACGCATTCGATCCGGACTTCAGAATCACGTTCGTCACCGCACCCGTCGCGCGTCCCAGCTCCGCTTCGAAGTTGTTGGTGGAGATGTCCACCGACTGGATCGCCTCCGCCGGCGGGATGATGATCTGCAGCAGACCGGTGCGCTCGTTATCGTCGATACCTTCGATCTGGTAGACGTTTCCCATGCGTGGCAGACCATTCACCTGGGTCTGCAGCGAACTCTGGGCGTTGAAGAACTGCGAGTGCTGGAACGTGGCCGGTGATGTTCCCGGGACCAGGTTCAACAGCGATTGAAAGTTGCGGTTCGTCCCCAGTGGCAGGTCCGCGATCTGCTTTACCTCGATCTTCGTACTAATGTCCGCGCGGTCCGTCTGCAGCAGCGCGGGAGCAGTCGTTACCAACACCGTCTCCGTCGCCGAACCCAGTGCCATGTCCAGATCCAGACGCGTCGACGAATTGACCAGCAGATCCACATTCTGGTGTGTCGTCTTCTTGAATCCAGGCGCTTCCACCGTCACCGTATAGGTGCCCGGCTGCAGATCGGGAAACGTGTAATTGCCGCTGTCATTCGTCAACGAATCATGCGCCACGCCCGTATTCGTCTGCGTCACCGTGACCTTCGCCCGCGGGACCGCCGCGCCACTCGGGTCGGTCACAGAGCCAAGCATGGTCGCACTCACCGCCTGTCCCAGCATCGCAACAGGACCCGAAAGCAGAAGAAGTCCAACCAGAATGACAAAATGTAAACGCTTCATAACAAGCCTCCAGAGAGTTTCAATAGATAAGTGAACCTGTGTGATGTTTATAAAATCGCCGGAACAGTACCAGCCTTGCTTCAGCGGAGTCAACTGATTTCCAGCTTGCGTTGTCGCCGCAAAGCCGAAGCGAGATCAAAATTCGCAAACCTGACTCACAGCAGAAACTTCCAAAGCACGCGTAAATAAAGGTGAAAACGAGCTTGCCGCGATGCGCTATGGAGAATGATCCAAGGTGAAAAAATTAGTCAGACTCCGAACAATATCCACGAAAAGAACGCGACGCGAGATAGCGGCACTCATTTTTCGAGCTAACGAACCACATTCAAAATTGGACTGACCACAGAAGCAATATGTCCAGTCTGAAACGTGCGTATCTCATGCGATGAGACCCCTCGGCCAGTCTGCAGCACCGGCTTGGGACGATGCACCAAAGATCGCATCAACCTCCACTCCGGCCTGTGCTTAGATAAGGTCACCGCATTCATCCTGCAACTTCAGGTTCATCGACTGTCCGGTTGAACCCTTCTGAGTGAAAGCTGCCTCATGCTTCGTTCGCATTCCCTCGCTACGCTCCTGACCGCGCTCTTCCTCACCGGATGCGGAAGCGGAATCACGGCAACCTCTTCCACTGCGACGCCAGCTCCGATCGCGCCTACGGTCGCCCCCAGCTCCGCCCCGATCCAGCACATCGTGATCATCATGCAGGAGAACCGTTCCTTCGATCACCTGTTCAATGGCTTCCCCGGAGCCGACACCGTGCAGACCGGCCTGGACCACGCCACCGTCGTTCCCCTCACTCCTATTTCGCTGGCCGACCCGCGCGACATCGACCACTCGCATACCGGCTGGTGGATCAGTTGGAACCAGGGAAAGATGGACGGCTTCGCCCACGACATCGGCCACCTGCCGTACACCTACGTCCCCCAGAAAGAGACCCAGCCGTACTGGGATCTCGCGCTTCGCTACACCGTCGGCGACCGCATGTTCCAGTCCAACACCGGTCCCAGCTTCGTCGCGCACCAGTACATGATCGCCGGACAATCCGGTAACGCCTCAGGAAACCCCACCGGCGGTATCTGGGGCTGCGACGCTGCAGCCAACGCCCGCGTTGCCCTCGTCGGCCCCAACGGCACCGAGCTCCCCGGCGTCTTTCCCTGCTTCGACTACCCCACCATGGCCGATCTGCTCGACGCGAAGGGCATCTCCTGGCGCTACTACGCGCCCGCCTCCAACGACAGCTTTTACGTCCTCTCCGCCTTCCAGGCGATCCGCCACATTCGCTACGGCAACGACTGGAAGAACAACATCGTCGCCCCCGAGACAAGCATCCTCACCGACATCGCCGCCGGCCAGCTCGCCCAGGTCACCTGGGTCATCCCCACCTTCAACCACTCCGACCACCCCGGCGCTCTTCCCGAAGGTCCCGACTGGGTCGCCTCTATCACCAACGCCATCGGAGCCTCACCCTTCTGGAACTCCACCGCCATCTTCATCGCCTGGGATGACTGGGGCGGCTGGTACGATCACGTCCCGCCGCCTCAACTCGACGCCATGGGACTGGGTTTCCGCGTGCCCCTGATCGTCGTCTCCCCCTACGCAAAACGCGCCTACGTCTCTCACGTCACCCACGAGGCCAGCGGCTTCCTCACCTACATCGAAAAGAACTTCGGCCTCCCCGCCCTCGGCTCCCGCGACGTGCTGGCCGATGACCTCTCAGACTGCTTCGACTACACCCAGGTCCCAACCCCCTACGCCAGAGTCCTGACCCACCTGACCGCCCAACAACTCATCGCCGAAAAACCCTCCGGCCCACCCGACGACGACTAGAGCGGTTTTCCTGTGGGGGTATAGCGGGGTCGCTTCGTTTATGTCCGTTTTCTTCAATGAAAACGGTACTACTTGAGATCCTCCACTCCACAGCAACAGGAAGACCGCTCTAAACTGACACCTGATACCTGACCACTGAGAACCCTCCATGCTCAACAACATCCTCTGGCTACTCAGCCTCCTCCTCCAACTCATCCTGCTCGCCGCGCTCTTCAGCCGGAACATCCCTCGCCGTCTCCCCGCCTTCACCACCCTGATCGCGTTCTATCCCCTGCGCGCCGCCCTGCTCTTCACCCTCTACGGGCACCTGGCGCCTGCCACCTACGGCAGCCTCTACACCAATCTCGCACTGCTGGACCTCATCCTCCAGGCCGTAGTCGCGGTAGAGATCACCCTCCACCTACTCCGCGAACCCGCCGACCAAACCCGCCGCAGGCCCCTGCCCCGCGCTCTGGCTCTGCTCCCTGTCCTCGCCTCGGCCGCAGCAGCGACCATGCTGGTCGTCCACCAACTCCCCACCACTGCGCCGATCCCCACCGACCGGGCCCAGACCTTCCTCAGCTTCCTCTACCTCGGCCTCTTCATCTGGACGATCGCCACCACGCAGTCGTCGTTGCTCCGTCCGATTACCCTCGGCTTCGCGCTCAACGCCTCGATCAGCCTCTTCAGCCAGACCGGCCACATCACCGCCGCGCTCCACCGCGATGCCCAGGCCTACGCCCGCTGGTCGTACGCCAGCGCCGCGACCTACCTGATCGTCGTCTGCCTCTGGTTCCTCACGCTGAAACCGCAGTCGCCGCTTCCTGGACAGACGCTCGCAGAGAGCACGCCTCCAGGTACGCACACACCAGAAGAGTAAGTTCCTGCCGGAACGCCTCGAACCGCCTCTCAGGCGAGATGGATTCGAGCAGTCTCCGGCTGATCCCGGCCATCGCACCCTGCAACATCGTGGCTACCAGTTGCGGATCGCTGCCAAGCGGCTGGCAGGATGTCACCAACATCCCAACCAGTGCTTCACTGGTCCGTTCCCCGATCTGCTGCGCGATCCTCGCTCCATCCACATCGGAGCTGACCGAATAGAGTGCCACACTCGTCTTTCCATCGTTCATCTTGGCTTTCAGGAACGCGGTCGTGAGAGCTTCGCCCATCTGCCGGAGCGGCGTGCCCCTCTGCTCACGACAGACCCGCTCCACCTCGCCCGTAACCGTATCCAGATGACGTTTCAGGACAGCCTGCAACAACGCGCTCTTGTTCGGAAAGTATTGATACAACGTCCCAACCGACACGCCCGCCCGCAACGCTACCCGCGTCGTAGTCAGCCGGTCCTTTCCCACACTGAGCAGAACCTGAATGGTCGCCTCCAGAATGGCGTCCACGCTGGCGACTGACCGCGCCTGCACCGGGGCTTTACGCGGGTCTAACACTGCCTGGGAACGGGAAGCCAAATGCGAACTCCTAACCTGAAGCTTCCTTCATCTAATCACAGGATGCAGGATAACCAAACGTTCCGAACACCCCTCGAACAGATCTCAGGAGAATCAGAATGACGAAGCAAGCGAATCTCGGCGGTACTTTTACGCTCCCCAAAACTTCAATGACCGTAAACCGCATGGGCTATGGCGCGATGCAACTTGCAGGCCCAGGCGTCTGGGGACCACCCCGTAATGTGGATGAGGCGGTCGCCGTTCTGCAGGAGACCATCGCGTCCGGAGTCAATCACATCGACACCAGCGACTTCTACGGTCCGCACGTCACAAACCAGATCCTCAAGCAGGCGCTCCACCCTTATAAGGATGGCCTGGTAATCGTCACTAAAGTCGGTGCGCGTCGCGGAGAAGACAAGTCCTGGATCCACGCCCTCTCGCGCCAGGAACTGATCGATGGCGTTCACGACAACCTGCGCAACCTCGGCCTCGAAAAGCTGGATGTCGTCAACCTCCGCGTGGGCGGAATCACCGGGCCAACCGACGGCTCCATCGCGGCACCCCTTACCGTCCTCGCCGAACTCAAGCAGCAGGGACTGATTCGTCATCTCGGCCTCAGCAACGTCAACCCCGCGCAACTTATTGAGGCTCAGTCCATCTCTGACATCGTCTGCGTGCAGAACCTCTACAACGTCGCACACCGAACCGACGACGCCTTCATCGACGACCTAGCGCAGCAAGGCATCGCCTACGTGCCGTTCTTCCCGCTGGGAGGATTCACTCCGTTGCAGTCCTCCGCGCTCGATACCGCAGCAGCAGCACTGGACTCCACTCCGATGCAGGTAGCGCTCGCCTGGCTGCTGCAGCGCTCACCCAATATCCTGCTCATCCCCGGAACCTCGTCCGTGAAGCACCTGCGCGAGAACCTCAAAGCCGCAACCCTGCAACTTCCGACCGAAACTATCGTCGCGCTTAACGCAATCGGCAGTTAAGCCGTCCATTGCTCCAAGAATCTGGAGACTCATTCTAGACAACACACGCGCTCGGACGCCCCGCAAAACGGAGTTCTGGGCGCAACTACGCTTCTCCGCCGTGACCCAACAATTTATGATGGAGGGAGTGTGACTTACACCATCGCAGCCTTCTACCGATTCGTCTCCCTGCCCCAGCCCGACGCCCTGGGCAAGGAGATGCGCGCCCTCTTCGGCGACAGCGATCTCCGCGGTACCCTGCTAATCGCCGGTGAAGGAATCAACGGCACTCTGGCAGGATCGGCCGCCACCATCGACCATCTTTTGGCTGTGTTGGCCGAGAAGGCGGGTCTGGACCGCGCCGAAGTAAAGTTCTCCTTCTCAGACGAGCGCCCCTTCAAGCGGCTGAAGTTCAAGGTCAAGTCCGAGATCATCGCCTTCCGCAAAGCTCGCGTCGATCCCACCCACGCCGGACACTACGTCCAACCGCAGGATTGGAACGCGCTCCTGGCCGACAAGGAAGTGCTGCTGCTCGACACCCGCAATCACTACGAGACTGATCTTGGCACCTTCACCGGCGCAGTCAAGCCCGGCATTGAGAACTTCTCAGACTTCGTCACCTACGTCCGCGAAAACCTCGATCCAGCCACGCACCGCAAGGTAGCCATGTTCTGCACCGGCGGCATCCGCTGCGAGAAAGCCTCCGCCTTCATGCTGCAGGAGGGCTTCGACGAAGTCTACCACCTCAAGGGCGGCATCCTGAAGTACCTCGAAGAAGTGCCAGAGCAGGCCAGCAAGTGGCAGGGCGAGTGCTACATCTTCGACGACCGAACCTCGGTCGGCCACGAAGACTTTCAATCCTGATCGACTGCATCGGATCAAGATTTTAAGAGAGCGGCCGCGCAAGACACAGACGATTTGAGATTCGCTCGCAAGGATAGCGAGCGACTTCGTATTGCGTCGTGAACGCGAATTCGATAGCTTTGTGCCATTACCAGATTTCAAAAAGTCCCTGTGACAGCATAGCGTGCTGATCGAGCACGTCACGTGTCTCACTTCTGTAAATCAGATCTCCTCCTGTTCTCTTACCCAGATTTCTTTTTGAAAGCGAGAATCTCCATGTATCTGCACCGCTTCAAGCAGGCTGCTGCTATCGCCGCGACTCTGCTGCTCATCTCGTCTGCAACCGCCCAGGAACAAGCCGGCGACAAAGTCGATCTGGATGCCTTGACACAGATCAAGACCGAGGCCTTTCAGCACTCGCAAGTGATGGAAAACCTCTTCTACCTGTCCGAGGTGTACGGTCCGCGCGTCAACAACAGCCGCAATCATCGCGCCGCCGCCGAGTGGGCCATGAAGCAGATGAAGGACTGGGGACTTCAGAACGTCCACCTGGAAAAGTGGCCCTTCGGCTACGGCTGGCAGATCAAGAAGTACTACGGTGCAATGGAATCCCCCGCCTACGCCGCGATCCCGGGTTTCCCGCTGGCATGGACGCCCGGCACCAACGGCGCCATCACCGCAGAGCCGATCTGGGCACCCATCCACTCGAAGGAAGATTTCGCCAAATACCACGGCAAGCTGAAGGGCAAGATCGTACTGATGTTTGATCCGGCTCCGCTCACGCTCCACACCCGTGCGGACGCACAGCCTTCTCCCACAGATGAAGAGATCCTCGCGCGCGCAAACTCCCCGCGTGGAGGCTTTGGCCCCGGCGGTCGTGGTCCCAGCGGTCCCCCGAACCCTGCTACCGATCGCGATCCCAGTGGTCGTGGCCGCCCAGGAGAAGGCGCATGGGTCTATACGCCCACGTCGCTCGCCCTGGCATCGTCCAAGAACTCCGCCCTCCGCGCTGAGATAAATGCCTACATGAAGGAAGAAGGCGCGGCCGTAGTCCTGACGCCGGGTTACAACGGCGACGGCGGTACCATCTTTGGTACCTACGGTGGCAATGAGGACCCGAAGGCTCCCGTCCCACCTCCGATCGTGGCGATAACTGCAGAGGCGTACAACCGCATCGTCCGTCTGCTGCAGCACAACATCACACCGAAGCTTACCTTTGACGTCCAGGTGGAGTATCAGAAGGACGACCAGAACGCCTTCAACGTCATCGGCGAAATTCCGGGCACGACAAAGAAGGACGAAGTTGTCATGCTCGGCGGTCACTTCGATAGCTGGCAGGGCGGCACCGGCGCAACCGACAACGGGACCGGCTCCTCCGTCGCGATGGAAGCAGTACGCATTCTCGCTACGCTCAAGAAACCCATGGCTCGCACCGTCCGCGTCGCCCTGTGGGGCGGGGAAGAGGAAGGAGTCTACGGTTCGACCGCATACGTACAGCAGCACTTTGCTCCGCGCACCACCATGGTGAAGACTCCGGAGTACGACAAGTTCGATGTGTACTTCAACGACGACGGCGGCTCGGGCCGTTTCCGCGGCGTGTCTGCAGGCGGCAGCAAGGAAATGGGCGCAATCTTCAAGTCCTGGATCGAGCCCATCAAAGACCAGCACATCGTCGCCGTCGCGGGGACGGAGTTCAGACCAACTGCAGCCCCCGGTGGTACGGACTCGACCCCCTTCTCCTGGATCGGCCTGAACGGGATTGGATTCATGCAGGACCCGCTGGAGTACGGAACACGCACCCACCACTCCAACGCAGACACCTATGACCGTGTTCAGAAGGACGACGTGATGCAGGGTTCCATGATCGAAGCATGGTTCACCTACAACGCAGCAACCCGTCCGGACATGCTGCCCCGCATCCCAACCCCCGCACCCGATCCAAACGCAAAGGGCCACGAATAACCTGTTGAGAAAGTAGCGAAAAACGCAATGACAACGGGTGAGGCCTAGAGCCTCACCCGTTGTCATTGCACCCCCTGTGCTAACGTTCAAAAATGCGCCTCGCAGTCCTTCCCTTCCTCCTGAGTTCCCTCGCTCTCGCCCTGCCCCCCGCAGCCCCTTCCGTATCGCCAGAGACCCGCATCGCCGTCCGTAATCTCGTCGGAGAGGTCCTCGTCAATGGACAGGCCTACGACTACGACCGCCAGCTCAGCGACACTATCGGACCGCGCCTCACCGGCTCCGACAACTACGTCCAAGCCGTCACCTGGGCGCAGCAGCAATTCACCTCCCTCGGCCTGAAAAACGTCCACACCGAGCCCTTCACCATGCCCGCCCTCTGGGAACCGGAGACGCCTGCCACCGGCGATATCACCGCGCCCCGGCTGCAGCATCTCCACATCTACTCCGCTGGCTGGAGTCCCTCGACCCCGGACTCCGGCATCACCGGCCCCATCGTCTATCTCAATGATTTCCTTCCGATCGCGAAGCTCGAAGCGGACAAAGCTCGCATCGCCGGCCAGATCGTCCTCCTGGATAACCAGAGCAGCGGCGACAAGCCGGCAATCGGCGACCTGATCAAAGCGCTTGCCACCCTCAACGGCTTCGCCCCCAAGGCTGTTCTCCTCGCCGGAAACGCCAACGGCACGCAGAACGCAACCTCCCTCACCTTCGACGGCACGCTCTCGAAATTCCCCGTAGCCCAGATCGGTGGAGAGGACGAGCTGCTCATCAAGCGTCTCCTCGAAAAAGGCCCCGTCACTATCCACTTCTCCTTCAAGAACCGTGTCCGTCCCGCCACGCAGGTCATGAACGTGGTCGCCGAGATCCCCGGCCGCGAGTTCGCCGACACTACCGCTCCCGACTCGGTCGTCATCGTCGGCGGCCATCTCGATTCCTGGCATCCCGGCACCGGAGCGCAGGACAACGGCACCGGCTCCGCCACCGTCCTCGACGTAGCTCGCTCCGTCCAGGCCCTCGGACGTCCGCCTCGCCGCACCCTTCGCTTCATCCTCTTCGGCGGCGAAGAGCAGGGACTCGTCGGCTCCACCGCCTACGCCAAACAGCACCGCGCCGACATGCCCTCCATCGCCGCCGTCCTGATCTCCGACACCGGACCAGCCTGCCAAGGGCTGGTACGTCATGGGCCGCGAGGATGAGAAGCAGGCCCTCGCCGCCATCGAGCCCCTCCTCAGCGGCCTCGGCTCCGACAAAACCGATCCCTCCACCGAGTTCCTCTTCGAGACCGACCACGCCGGATTCGACGTCCTCGGCGTCCCCACCCTCGTCCTCTGGAACGGCGTCGACAAGTACTTCAAGCTCCACCACCAGGCCTCCGACACCTTCGACTCAGTCGTCCAGGCCGACTTCACCCAGGGCGTAGCCACCACCGCAGCCACCGCTTATGCCATCGCCGACGCAGCCCAGCCCTTTGCCCCGCACTACACACCAGCCGAAGTCGAAGCCATGCTCAAGAAGGCCAACGAGCTCGAAAACTACACAGCCCTCAAAGCTCTGAACTGGGTTCCCTGATCCTTCAACAGCAGCCTGTACGATGGAATCCATGCAGCCAGATCATCCAGAAGAATCCAGCGCACTCGGTGAAGCCGCTGCGGTCTTTCTCAAGGTCAGGCCCAGGCTCTTCGGCATCGCATATCGCATGCTCGGAAGTGTGTCGGAAGCCGAGGACATCGTGCAGGACGTCTGGCTACGCTGGCAGGGGACCGACCGCACCGTAGTCCTCGACCCCAGCGCCTTTTTAGCAACCACAACGACGCGGCTGTCGCTGAATCTTGCCCAGTCCGCTCGCTCCCGGCGCGAGACCTACATCGGCCCCTGGCTCCCGGAGCCCGTCGATACCAGCGCCGATCCTCAACTGGGTGCGGAGCGCGGCGAAGCCCTCCAGTTTGCAGTCCTCCTACTTCTTGAAAAGCTCCAGCCGACTGAACGAGCCGCCTATATCCTCCGCGAGGCGTTCGACTACGCTTACCGGGAGATCGCCGACATCTTGCAAATAGGCGAAGCCAACGCTCGCCAACTCGTCACGCGTGCTCGCAAACATATCGCCGACGGCCGTCGCGCGCCCGTCACCGCATCAGAACAACAACGCCTCCTCGAGGCCTTTATCGCCGCAGCACAGAAGGGCGATCTCGCCAGCCTCGAAGATCTCTTTGCCGCCGATATCGTTTCTTACTCGGACGGCGGCGGCGTGGCGCGCGCCGCGAGAACTCCCGTCATCGGCCGCGAACGCGTCGCAAAATTCATCTCTGCCTTTGCCTCCCACTTTTGGCTCGACACGACCCTGCAGTGGATCGAGACCAACAACCAGGCATCCGTCCTCATCGCACGCCATGGAACTGTTGTGGCGGTGGCGACGATCGATGCCTCGGCTCAGGGCATCCACCAGATTCTATGGATGATGAATCCATCAAAACTTGTACCCCTCACCGTCTCATCCGCTCATTCCGATAGCCCAGCGCTCGACTGATCCAACTCCCTCATCCGGTTCATCGACCTCACACAACCGGCCCACGTCGATCCGCGTTTGCCAAGACCCGTGTCACAAAACGATTCTCCATCCGGTCTTAGCAGGTACATCCGAGCGAATGGCAACGTAGTGCCTCGGCTAAAACGAAAGGTGAATCATGAACAGCGAAAAATCGGTAATGAAAATTGTAGTCATTGGCGGAAGTGGGCTCATCGGGAAGAAAGTCGTCCAGAGGCTGCGCGATGCCGGTCACAATGCAATCGCGGCTTCGCCCTCCTCAGGCGTCGACACCTTGACCGGTGCCGGCCTCACCGAGGCCATGGAAGGTGCGCAGGTCGTCATCGACGTTGCAAACTCGCCCTCCTTTGAAGACGCAGCCGTACTCAACTTCTTCAAAACCTCAGCACGGAATATCCTCGCCGCAGAAGAGGCAGCCGGAGTGCGGCACCACATTGCCCTGTCGGTCGTCGGAGCGGACCGACTCCCCGATAGTGGGTACATGCGCGCGAAGGTCGCTCAAGAAGCAGCGATCCAGGCTGCCGCTGTTCCCTATACGATTGTCCGCGCAACACAGTTCTTCGAATTCATCGGCGCCATCGCCGACGGAAGCACCGTTGACGGAGCCATTCGTCTGCCGCCCGCCCTCATGCAGCCTATTGCAGCCGAGGACATAGCAACCGCACTCGCCGATATCGCAGTCCAGCCTCCCCAAAATGGCATCATCGAAGTAGCCGGGCCCGAGCCAATCCGCATGGATGCCATCGTCCGCCAACTCCTTACGGCAAAGCACGATCCAAGGCAGGTTGTGACCGACCCGGAAGCCCGCTACTTCGGCGCAGTCGTGAACGATCAATCGATCACCCCAGGAGACGCTCCCCGGACAACCGCCACCCGCTTTGAAGACTGGCTCCGTCAATCCACCCCACAGAAGTAGCGCCACACATGTGGCCCAGCCGGTTGAGTGGCTGGGCCACCACCGCCTCAAGACGCTCTACGAATCGGCAAGGCCGAGGCACCGCGGGATGCAACTCTGTCTCGAAAAGCGAGAGACAAAACTGTGACAAAAACGTAACACCTACTCCAACGGAAGTGGACTATACTCCGGTTCACAGTGCCAGCCGTGCGCGCTCTGTACAGGCCCCGTTCCTATCTCGAAGGAGGCTTTCATGTTCATCCGCCTTGCTCTCTACCGTTTTGCGAAACTCGCCTGCGCGTCTCTGCTGCTGTCCGCTCCAGGTCTCCTGCTCGCCGACTCGTTCGTTCAAACCAACCTCGTCTCCAGTATTCCGGGACTTGCCGCGAACACCGATCCCAACCTGGTCAACCCCTGGGGTGCTTCCTTCTCTCCCACTTCACCTTTCTGGATCTCCAATCAGGGGACAGGAACTTCCACCCTCTATAACGGTGCCGGAACGCAATCCGCGCTGATCGTCAGCATCCCCGGCAGCGCGCATCCGCCGACCGGCCCCACCGGACAGGTCTTCAACAACAGCGGCGGCGGCTTCGTTCTCCCGAACGGCAATGCAGCGACCTTCATCTTCGCCAACCTCAACGGCACCATCGAGGGCTGGAACGGGGGCCTTGGCACGACGGCTGTGCAACAGGCAGCAGCGGCCGGTTCCGTCTTCACCGGCCTGGCCATCGGCTCCAACGTCAGCGGATCGTTTCTCTATGCAGCCGATACAACCGGTGCCGTACGAGTCTTCGATTCCGCATGGCATGATGTCACAGCCACGACATTCAGCGGAAAATTCGTCGACCCAGGTCTTCCTGCAGGATTCGTGCCGTTCAACGTGAAGGTCGTAGGCTCCAGCCTCTACGTCACCTACGCGATGCTCACCCCCACCGGCGGAGCGCTCCCCGGCGGCTACGTCGATATCTTCGACACCAGTGGCAACTTCGTACGGCGCTTCTCCTCCGACGCGACATTATTCGCGCCCTGGGGACTGACCCTCGCACCGGCAAACTTCGGATCCTTCAGTAACGATCTTCTGATCGGCAACTTCGGCGACGGCACCATCGACGCCTTTGATCCTCTCTCCGGGCTCTATCTTGGTTCTCTCGACCTCACCAACCCCGGTCTCTGGGCGCTCGAAACGCGCACCGGAGGAGTCGGATCGGACCTGAACGCCGTCTACTTTACCGCAGGAATCGACGGTGAGCAGGCAGGCCTGTTCGGCAAGATCAACGAAGTCCCCGAACCCGCATCCATCATCGAGACCGCCTCCGGCCTCATCGCCCTCGCCTACGCACGATTCCGCCGCCGGTAGCGATGCCCTTCCCCAACACGCACAGGACATCCCAACCGGGTGTCCTGTGTGCAATCGAAATCCTAGTGCGAAGGGAAGTAGCGGACCAGTTAGAACAGCGGTGCCCGTCAGGACCCCATATTTCGCTCTTTGCAGTGACCCTAATTACACCGTAACGGAAGCACCCAACTCCGCCCTTACCCGGCTCATAGTATCCAGATAAAAAGCGAGATTGTGTACCGAGTTCAAGGTCGCACTCAAAGCCTCACCCGCAACATACAAGTGCCGCAGATAAGCCCGTGAATATCTCCGGCAGACCATGCATCCGCACTCCGGATCGATCGGTCCCTGGTCCTCGGCATACTCCTTACGCTTGATATTCATCCGCACCACCGCGCCATTCTCCCGCGCAAAGACCAGTCCATGCCGACCTGCGCGCGTCGGCAGCACGCAATCCATCATGTCGACGCCCATCTTCGCGTACTCCTCGATCTCGTCCGGATACCCGACCCCCATCACATAGCGAGGCTTATCCTTGGGCAGCCACTCCAGCGTTCGCGCGATCATCTCGCGCGTCACCTCGCGCGGCTCGCCCACCGCCAGCCCGCCAATCGCATAGCCCGGAAAGTCCATCTCTACCAGCCGCTCCGCACTCTCCTTGCGAAGATCGACATACATGCCCCCCTGCACAATGCCGAACAAACTCTGCGTCTTCCCACCCCGCGCCTCGAACCACGGGACTTCGGTCTTGTGCTCTTCAAAGTAGTCCTTACTGCGCTGCGCCCACGCATGCGTCAGACCCATGCTGGCGCTGGTCCGTTCCCAGCTTGCCGGCGTCTCCACGCACTCATCGAACGCCATCATCACGTCCGCTCCCAACGTGATCTGCACCTCCATCGAGTGCTCCGGCGAGAAGAAATGCTTACTCCCATCCAGGTGCGACCGGAACTCCACTCCATCCGGCGTAATCTTGCGCAGCTTGCTCAGGCTGAACACCTGGAAGCCGCCTGAGTCCGTCAGCATCGGACGCTCCCAGCTCATGAAGCGATGCACTCCGCCCATCCGCCGCACCAGCTCGTGCCCTGGACGCAGGTACAGGTGATACGTATTCGCCAGGATAATCTGCGCCCCGCGCTCACCCTGTCCCAGCGTCTCGAGCACGCTCTGCTCCACCGCCTTCACGCTGGCCACCGTCCCCACCGGCATAAACACCGGCGTCTCCACCACACCGTGCGGCAGATGCAGCCGCCCCCGCCGTCCTCCACCCTCACTCGTCCCATCTACCTCTAGCAAAGACTCCATCGTGAGTCGATTCTATTGGAGAACAAGATGCAGCCAGTTCATTTGCGCTCGGGAAATGCGTTCTCGGGAAATGGGTCCGCTGTTGGCAGCAAGTCTCTCGCGTCTCTGCATCCCTTATATTTCCAGAAACAACTGTAGTTGTAGGAGGTGTAGCGTCGCCTGTCCTCCGGTGTCGCCTTCGGGGTCATATGCACGGTGAACGCGAAATAGCGATACAACTCTGTGGTCTTCCAGCCGGCCCTAACGGGTTCGTTCGTATTTCCTCGACCCCACTGCTTTTCCTCCACAAGCCCTACCTGAGAAGGGATGAAGGCACCGATTTTTCCTATCCCGTAGCCAGTGTTTTTGCGAACGACTACCGAGTCCTTCACGTTGAAGGACACAAGGAATGCAGCGCCGGAACCTCGCCACCATTCAGGAATTCGCGAATTGTCGACTTTAGCTTCCCATTCGCAAACCGAACGATCGCAAGGGCCGTGCGGCTCTGCACCAAGTTTCCTGGCGAGCGTCTGCGCCTCCTCGAAGCTTGAGTGATCCAACTGAAGCGTCTGGAGTTGGTGAAAAAGATATTGAGCACGGACCGCCGGACGCAGGAGCCCCATAACAAAATGAGCAGAACGAGCAGGGACATAGACAGACCGGCGATTGATCGTCTACTCAAGCGAGAGAATCTTAGATGAGCCATATGGGTTGATATATTCTGCGCCGTCGATACCTATTCCGCGTCCTGTGATCGTACCAACTCCTATGTTGATTGCTATTTTTGGCAAGCATAGTCGAACACGAAGTGTCCTCCCTGAATTTGATATGACCATCTCTTTAGCGCTGGGTGCCCCATTCATCGCGCCTTTGTCTTACGCGCTGGGTGGGGTCGAAGCTGCGTACAGTTGCGCCGATTCCGCTCTACTCCTGGAGCCTAAGCCGCTGGTAGATCTGCGGATCGTCGTTATCTTCAAAGTCGCTTCCCAGCAGAAGCTCGCGCACCCGCAAACGATATCTCCACCGCAGCCAAAGGTGCGCTAGCAGGCCGAGCACAACCATCCGGACGACATGTGCCACGGACATCTCCATCCATCCCTCAATTTTGAGAACAATGATCACCAGCAGCGGAAACACCACAAAGTACCGCAGCGCCGCCCACGGCATCTCAGTCGTCGAGGAGCTGCGTAGCGCCGTAAACGGCAGTGCAATCGTCCGCAGAAAGAGACAGTCCGTCATCAACACACTCAGCCCAATCGCCGTGACAAGCTGCACCAGCACCGTCATCGGCCTCAGCATCTCAGCCGGAGCCACCGCCAGTAACCCCGTCACCGCCCAAACGCTGATCGACGACGCGCACACTATCACCCACATCCTTGCCCCCTGCAACTGCTCCAGCGAGACGCGCCCCCGCACCGTCCGAAAGACCCAGCTCGCCCTGCGATCCACAGGAGCAGCCAGCGCCGTCCGCATCCCCATCACCGTCCAGAACACCAGTACCGGAACCGCCGACCGAATCCCATCCGCAACGAACCCCACCCCCACCTGCTGCCCCTTCAGACGGAACGCCAACAACCCCGCCAGCGTGAACGCCATCCCCAGACCGCCATACACCGCCAGCATCACCCGATGCCGTTGCGTCCGCAGCAGCGTCTGCTCTACGAAGTGAAACACTACTCTGCCCTGCGCTCCGCGGAGAATCGTGACATCCAGCAGCCGGTCCAGTAGTCCAGCGCCCGCCCTCCGCGACCGCCTTGCGCTTGATCCCTCCACCAACTGCCGCACCCGCTTCCGATACGCCACCGGATACGTTACAAGTACCAATGCCACGGTCAGCCCCGTTCCCCACCACCCCTTCGCCGCAAGCTCCCCGTAGACAGGCAGGCCCGCCGCTCCGCCCAGCATCCGCTCGTAGATACCGAGAAACCAGAACGGAGGAAACCACCCCACCGCGCTCGACCCCGACCGCAGCAGCGCCTCCAGAAACTGAACCATCGCGGGATAGAGAAACAGCACCGTCAGCAGCACCATGATCGACCCGCCTTGCAGCAGAGGACCAATCCGCCGAAACATCCGCTCACTTATCACGTTGAGCAGTACCCCCTGAACCATCAGGCCCGCAGCAGCCGTGAAGATCCCAGCCATCGCAACCGACACCACATGAGCGAAGAAGTGCATCCGCAGACTCGGAAGATCGGCGACCAGCGGCAGAAAGATCGCTCCAAGAAAGTTGGTCCCCACCAGCACCACCCCCAGGAACAACCCCACCGCAAGCACCCGCGCCAGGAACAGCCGTCGCCGCTCAATCGGCAGCACCGACAGAACCCACACATCCAGCAGGTCCGGAAACAGCAGGTCCCACTCGCAGACCGTTACTACGCCCATCAGGACAAACGAGTAGATGACGTAGAAGAAATGGTCTCCAACCTGCGGCCAATACCCCCGATGGAGCGACCCCGGCTGATGATACGAGGCGAACTGAAACAGCGCGTAGATAAGCCCCGGCAACGCCAGCATGTAGCCCGCCTGCACCGCCCGCGTACTTTCGCCGTCGCTCGACATCGCCTCGTTGTTCAGAAAGCGGTTCAGCAGATGCCGCACCAGCACCTCAAAGTCTCCCCGTTCGCGGGGATCCGCCGGCAACCCCGCCTGCACCTCCAGCGACAGCACCGCCGGTCCCGTCGGACGAAATACATTCAGTCGCTCAAACATGCCGCACCCCCATCACTTCGACCAGCTCCCGCGCCACCACCATCGTGTCCTGCTGCTCGACGAGCTGCGCAAACACGCTCTCCAGATTTCCCAGTTGCATCAGCGTCTTCAGCTCCCCAGGCGGCGCATCCGCCAGGATCTTTCCTTTCGCAATCACGATCACCCGGTCGCATACCTGTTCCACCACCTCCAGCACGTGCGATATATAGAGGATCGCCTTCCCCTGCGCCGCCAACTGCTGCAACAGATCCTTGAACAGCCGCGCCGAAACTACATCCAGCCCCGACAGCGGTTCATCGAACACCAGCAGCTTCGGATCGTGCAACAGCGCCGCCGAGATCAGTACCCGCTGCTTCATCCCCTTGGAATACAGCGAGATCGGCGAGTGCCGCCACGACTCCAGCCCCAGCAGCGACAGCAGCCGCGTCGCCTTCCGCAGAATCAGCCGCTCCTCCATCCCCCGCAGCCGCCCCACCAGTTGCAGGTACTCGAGCCCCGAGAGATGCGAGTACACATGCGCCTCCTCCGGCACATACCCGAACGCGGCCCGGTACCCCGCCAGGTCGTCCCGTATATCCCTCCCCTCGAACAGCACCTTGCCGTCGTTCGGCTCCAGCAGGCCGGTCACGATCTTCACCGTGGTCGACTTCCCCGAACCGTTCGGTCCGACATACCCGACGATCTTCCCCGCTTCCACCGTGAAGCTCACATCCTGGATCGCCGCAATTCCCCGATACCGCTTTGAAAGCGCTCGCACCTCAAGCATGGCTGTTTCCTCTGCACCCTATGTAGCAAACTACCCTGTCGCTAGTCAAGTAGTGTGCTACATAGGTACAATTCCCGGCATGGCAGGCGAACCAAAACTCTCCCATACCGCCGCGATGATCCTCCAGGCCGTCAACGCCGGAACCATCTACGGTTTCAGCGTCATGGAGACCACCGGCCTCCCCAGCGGAACAGTCTACCCCGCCATGCGTCGCCTCGAACGCGACGATCTCATCCACGGCCATTGGGAGGCCCAATCCATCGCCGACGCCGAGCAGCGTCCGCCTCGCAAATACTACAAACTCACCCGCCTCGGTAAGGCCACTCTCGAAGCCTCGCGCAAGCGCTACCCGCTGCTCGCCAAGCTCATCCCCTCCGAAGCAGGAGAGCCCGTAGCATGAAACTTCTGCCCATTCTGCCCTTCGCGCTCTGCAACCGCGCGATGCTCCGCGCCGCCGCCGCCCTCGTGCCGCGCAGCCAGCGCGAAGAGTGGCACAAGGAATGGCAGTCGGAGCTCTGGCACGTCCGCGACTCCTGCTGCACCAGGCACACAGAGTGGCAATCCGAAAAAGAAGTCGCAGCCTTCTGCTTCGGAGCCTTCCAGGACGCCTTCCATCTCCACCAGCATGCCCGGGAAAATCTCCCCAAAACTCGCAGTCTCTCCCGAGCCTTCTACTCTGGCTCGGCTTTGCATTCGCTCGCGTTGCTGGCCTTCCTCGCTGCCGCCGCCTTCGCAGTTTCGAATCTCCTGCCCGGCACCCGCCTCGCCCTCCAGCCCTCTCCCTATCGCGATCCGGAACACCTGCTGGTCATCAGTTCCCCACACAGCACGCAGTCTGCAGTCCCCACGATCCATGCCGACCAGTTCCGCATCTGGGCCCAGCGTCGGCAACATCTCTTCAGCAGCTTCGCCTTCTACCAGCCCCAGGTAAAGCCCGTCACCCTATCCACCCATCCATCCGCCGAGCTGACTATCGCCCGCGCCAGTTCGAACCTCTTCGATCTGCTCGGAATACATATCCCCCTCGACCCCATCGCCCAGGGCGAGATGCCCGCCCTGGTGATCACTCGCGAGGCCCTCGCACAATACTTCAGCGAAGATCGCAACATCACCGGCCAGATCGTCCGCATCGGACTTCGCAAAGCAAAGGTCGTCGCCGTTATCCCCGCACCGCGTTGGACCCTGCCCGGCCACATGGACGCATGGCTGCTCGAACCGGACCAGCAAGCCGCCGCCATCCCCGACAACGCCAGGGGCTTCCTCGTAGCTCGCCTCAACCCGCTCGACAAAAATCACCTCACCGACCAATGGGATATGTCCGCCCCCACCCCCTCAGGAGCCGCCGCCGACTTCACCTGCGCCTCCCTGACCCTTCCCAGCAGCACCCCCCGCAGCATCTTCCTCTTCACCTTCTTTCTCTCCCTCCTCGCCCTGCCCGCCACCACATCTCTCCCTCTCGGCGAGTACCCCGCGAACCATCACAAGCCCTATGGCCGAGGACACCTGCTCCGCTGGATCTTCCTCACTGCCAAGTTCGCACTCATCCTTCCCATCCTCTACTTCGGATCGCTCGATCTCGCCTACCTCAACCCCTCCATCGACCCCGTCACGTCGCAGTACATCCAGATCGTCACCGGCTTCTGCACCAGTCTGTTCGCCCTCCGCTGGATGCTCCGCGACCAGCGTCAGCGCTGCCCCGTCTGTCTCGGCAAACTCACCAACCCTGCCCGCGTCGGCCAGCCCTCCAGAAATTTCCTCGGCTGGAACGGCACCGAACTCATCTGCATCGGCGGCCACGGTCTCCTCCACGTCCCCGAGATCCAGACCAGCTGGTTCAGCACCCAGCGCTGGCTCTACCTCGATCCCTCCTGGGACGTCCTCTTCTCCGAACCGCACCTCGCTCCCCTAACCTAAAGCAGATTAAAAGTCGTTTCCCCTACGCGAAGTGTCCAAGACCCCACGAAGTGGCGCCCGCCCGGCGTCAGGGCGCACTTGGCATTACGTTCTAAACCCAACCAAACAAAAAGGGACCAGCAAAAAGCCGGTCCCCTTCTACAACACCAACCAACACTTTACTGACGAGCGCCACCCGCGGCAACCAACGTCTGACCGGTAATCCAACCCGAATCATCGGAAGCAAGGAACACCGCAGCCGTAGCAATATCCTGCGGCTGTCCAATGCGTCCCAGCGGAGTCGTAGCACCCACGTGCTTGCCGAAGTCACCCTGTGCAAAGCCGGCCGTCGTCGTGCCTTCCGTCTCAACCAGCCCGGGGTTCAGCGAGTTGACCCGAATCTTCTTCGGCCCAAGCTCCCCCGCCAGCGAAACCGTAATCGCATCCACGGACGCCTTCGTCGCGCTATACACCGCAGCGTTTGGCAGCGGCATCGGCCCAACCAGCGAGCTGATGTTGATGATCGAGCCGCCCTCGGCACCAATCAACTTCACCGCCTCCTGCGTCGTCAGCAACAGACCCAGCACATTCAGATCGAACTGCTTGTGAAAGTGCTCCGCGGTAATCGTCTCCAGCGGCTGGAAGTCATAGATCCCGGCATTGTTCACCAGGATGTTCAACTTCCCGTAAGCCTGCCTGGTCTCTGCAAACAGCTTGGTGATGTCCTCAGCCTTCGACACATCGCCCTGCACGGCAATCGCCTTGCCGCCCTTGGCCGTAATCTTCGCAACGACGGCATCAGCACCGGCCTTGCTGCTCGCATAGTTCACCACAACCGAAGCGCCCTCAGCCGCGAGATACTCCGCGATCGAAGCGCCAATGCCCTTAGAAGCTCCCGTAACCACTGCAACCTTACCTGTCAGCTTGCTCATAATCATCCTCTTTCAGAATTCGTCCGTCGAACCGATTAACGTTCGTTCGACATTTCGATAACCATCTAAAAGATGAAGCGCACCGCAGGAAAGATTCAGAACAAAAAGAGACAACCCAAATCTGAGAGTTTTGCGCTCGCAGAACGATAAAGACGCTTTAGTATTCGCAGTGGCTGATCTTCAAGAGTATTGCGAGAGGGGAGGGCAGAGTGCAGGTCCGCCGGGGGAGGGCTGCGGCGGACCTGCGGGTTTGGCGGCCTGGTTAGCAGGCGTGTGGGTCGAGGAGGTGCGGATACGGGTGGACGAGGGCGTTGAGCTTGTTGTCGGGCATCTGCATGACTTCGAGGAAGGCGGTCTGAAAGCTGGCCATGTCCGTAGGGCTGCCGATGCTGACGCGGGGGCGGTTGGGCCAGATGGCCCAGGTGCGGCCGATCATGACGGAGTGGTGGGCGAGAGCGTTGACGATAGGTGCGCCGGGGCGTTTGACGTCGACCATAAAGTGGTTGGTCTGTGAGGGGGTGACGGTGTAGCCGGCCTTGGTGAGGAAGTCCAGGGTGCGGTTGCGGGTGTCGGCCATGGTCTGTTTGCGGAGGGGGATGAGCTGCTTGTCGGCGAGCTGGGCCTTGGCGCACTGGACGGCGGTGGTGGCCATGGAGTTGACGCCGTAGTGGTGGAGCTTCTCGGCGAGGTCGGGACGGGCGCTGGCGTAGCCGAAGCGGAGGCCGCCCATGCTGTAGATCTTGGAGAAGGTGCGGGAGACGATGAGGTCTTTATCTTTGCCGACGAGGTCGATGACGGACTCAGCGTCAGAGAAGTGGATGTACGCCTCGTCGACGAGAACGATGGAACCGGGAGCTTTGTTGGCGAGGAGCCATTCGATATCGGAGCGCTTGACGGGGGTTCCGGTGGGATTGTTGGGATTACAGACATAGTAGAGTCCGGCGTTGGGGTCGGCGGCGACCATGGCCTTCATGTCGTAGGAGTAATCGGCCTTGAGCGGAACCTTGTGGACCTTGGCACCCTGCGATTCGGCGACACGCCAGGTTTGCTCGAAGGTGGGGTCGGCGGTGACGAGGGACTTGGTGGGTGAGGTGAAGGCGAGAGCGGTGAAGTGGAGGATCTCGCTGGAACCGGCATAGAGCGTGACATATTCGGGCTTGAGGTCGTGGTAGGCGGCTAGTTCAGCGCCGAACTTCTTCGTCTCATTCATGTAGTAGCGGTTTCCGTTGACGGCCATCTTGTGCATGATGTCGACGGCTGCTGGGGTGGGGCCGGAGGGGAATTCGTTGATATTGAGCAGAGCGACGTTGGGCGGGACGTCGATGTAGCCTACGGCGGGAACTCCACCGGCTGCGGGAACTGCTGCGGCAGCGAAGGCGGGGCGGGAGAGCGCGGGTGCGATGGCGGCTGCCGCGGCTCCGGTGGCTCCGAGGCGGAGGAAGTTGCGGCGATTGAGGGCGGTGAGTTGGGTCATCTGGGGCTCCTTGTAGGTCTGAACGGCAAACGAGGAAAGTCGGGACTGCGATGGAAGCGGATGCGGCGGGGTACACGAATGGGATAGCTAGATTGGGGATGCTGTCTGGAGCTACGGCTGCTTCATCGTGAGACTTGTGGAGATTTTTGGATACGGACCGAACGGACGTATTGGCGCTATTGTGCGGGATGGATGGCGAAAAGTCCAGTGTAAGTGTGGTCTGATGCAATCGCGTGGGGGATTCAGTGAGCCAGAGGTGTAATTGCATGCACAGAAAGAGTCATATACGACTTATAAGTAGGCCTATACGTTCAGTTGAGTAGATCTTTCCAGCAAACGCAGAGTACAGATTTGAGTTGGATGGAATTTCCCGGCGAAATCGTCGGGTGATCAAGATTGAACAAGAGATTCGACGTTGGTCATAGATGCTGGGTGTAGCAAATTCGCTAGAGATCAAGTCCAACGTCACCGCCAACCGAAATGCTTCAAAACTATGCGTCGTGGATACGCCGCTTAATCCAGGGGATTCCTCTTTATGTCACTCAAGTCTCTTTCACTTTCCGCAATGGCCGTTGCTTTGCTTCTTTCCGGCCGTGGGGTGTTGGCGCAGTCCAGCTCGAGCAGAGTGGACGCTTCCGCCGCTGCGCCTTTCCAGGCAAGTCAGCCGGGCCCGCAGTATGGCGGACGCCTGGTGACGCATGATGTGCGTCCCTTTTCCGCGATCGGCATTGAACTTCATGCTGGACTGCGCGGCGCCGGATTCGATGTGGCGACACCGCTGGCGAAGAAGTTCAATCTGCGGGCCGGCGCCGATTTTCTGAGTGTCGGGACGTTCTTTCAGGAGCAAGGCGCGAACGTCGATGCGGATCTGCGGATGCGCTCGGGCCACGCGGCATTGGACTGGTTTCCTTTCGGTGGCCGCTTTCATCTGAGCCCGCAGGTGGTGTTTGCCAACGATACCCAGGTTCAGGCGAAGGTATTGATCCCCTCAGGCAGCACGGTTACTTTGAACGGTGAGGACTACGTCAGCAGTGCCGCCGATCCGCTGCATGGGTCTGGCTCGGTCGACTTTCGCAAGGTGGTACCGGGCTTCTCGCTTGGCTTCGGCAATATCGTTCCCCGAAATAAGAGCCATTGGAGCATCCCCTTCGAAGCAGGCTTCTACTATGTAGGACAGCCGAGGTTGAAGGTAGCGTTCTCGGGCAGCGCCTGTGATCCGAGATTTCCAGCAGCGATCGGTTGCCAGTCGGTCAATAACGACCCGGACTTTCAACGCGACCTTGCGGCGTTCATCAAACGCAACAACAACAACCTGAAGTACGCCTCGTTTCTTCCTGTTCTGTCGATCGGTGTGGGCTACAAGTTTTAACGACGTTGACAGTACATGGAATATCCGCCCTCCTGCGATTGCAGGGGGCGAATGTTTTTTGAGATAGCGTGTTGCGTCGATCGAGTCGCTCCGGGGTATTTTTCCTGATTGTTTTTCAATTGGGAAGGTGCGAGGATAGACCCTCTTCAGTCGCTTTATGGCGAGAGGGGAACGCGTGGTCGTTGCGGATGAGTCCCGCGATAGCGAGTTGAAAAGCCAGCGAGTTGAAAGCTCTATAAGCAAGCGATTCCGGGCCCCCTTGGGAGGACGAAATGCGCTTCACTCCACACTCTTTGAAGACTGAATCTTCGGACAGAATCAGCGTGACTCGCTGGGCTGTTCTCGCGCTGGTTATCGTCCAATTGATAGTCGCTGTTGGGCCTGCGTGGGGGCAGGCAGGGTTCGGCGATGACCGGGTGATGTTGCAGGGGTTCTATTACGAGTCGTACCGGTTCGGGCACGCGGATAAGTTTCCGGCTCTCGGGGACAAGCACTGGTATGAGATCGTGCAGGCAGATGCCGGGGCGATTGCGGATGGGAACTTCGACCTGGTGTGGCTTCCTCCGCCGGAGTTCGCTGGGGCGTTGAGCGCGGGCTATAATCCGAAGCAGTACTTCACACTGGACAACAGTTACGGCACGCAGGCGCAGCAGAGAGCCGCGCTGGAGACATTGCTGGGCAAGGGCCTGGAGCCGGTGGCGGATATCGTCATCAACCATCGCGACGGGACGGCTGGGTGGGCGGACTTTCAGAAGCCCGCGTGGGGGACGTGGGCGATCTGCGCGGATGATGAGGCATTCAGCAATCCTGCCTCGGGCGTTGCGAATACTCCGGTGGCGCAGCGAGGCAAGTGTGAGGAGAAGGTTTCGTATCGACCGGGGACGACGTATGCCTACGAGTCGTTTCGAGATATCGCGCATACGGACATTCGGGTTCGGCGAGACACTGTCCGCTACCTGCTGATGCTGAAGTCGCTGGGGTATCGCGGGTGGCGCTACGACATGGTGCATGGCTACGGGGCGCAGTGGATCGCGCTTTATAACCAGGCGACGAAGCCGACCTTTTCCGTGGGAGAGTACGACTGGGACAAGCAGGGGGAACAGCGAGGCTGGATCTGGGGTACATCGCAGAAGGCAAGCACTACCGGGGTAAACCACTTGAAGACTTCGAGTGACGTCTTCGACTTTCAGACCAAGTTCAGCCTGGGTGCGATCACCAGTAGTTCCTACACGAGCTTGTACGGGCAGGGCGGCGGGATCGGACTGGTGGGAGATTCGACCGACAGTCTGCGGTGGAAAGAACGTGCGGTGACGTTCGCGGAGAACCATGACACCGGCTTCCGCACCACGGAGGACGGTTCGCCAGAGAAGGATCATGAGCAGGACTCGTTCGCGAATGGATGGCAGGTGGAGCAGGCGTATGCGTTTTTGCTGACGCATCCTGGGGTGCCGTGCGTGTACTGGAAGCACTACTTTGAGTGGGGCCAAGATCTGCAGGCGAAGATCAAGGCGCTCATCAATGCTCGTAAGGCGGCGGGGGTAAATTCAGGCAGCGCGGTGGATCTGCAGGATAACGCGAAGCAGGCGGGGGTCTATGGGGCTCGGGTGGTTGGGACGCATGGGGAGCTGTTCGTGCGGGTGGGTGGGGAAGATGAGAAGTGGACGCCTGCTGCGTCGGGGTATTCGGACTATCGCGAGTATGCCGCCGGCGAGGGATGGCAGGTCTGGGTGAAGCTGCCGGGGAATCCCGCGATGGTACAAGCTCCGCACCGTGCTGCGTTTGCGGTGCCGAGCTTTCGGGATGTGAATGGGATTCGGGCTCCATTTTAATCTTGACGGAACGATGGATGTGGTTTGCGAGTCTAATTATTCCGAGGGCCTTTGCTTGAAACCCATGCCGCTATTCCCATAAGTACAGCAACAGCCCATACGGTGGCATCGAGTTTTGAAGGAGCCAGATCCTTCAGCCCAAAATGGGTGAAACCGGAACGAAATGGTAGCAGAAGGTTGACTGCTAGAAGTGTCCACAACCCTACAGCCGCAAGGCGAAACGAGTAGAAAGCGCATGCCTGCATCGGAAGTATCAAAAGGAGTGGGATGGAATCTGTCAGCCCTCCGAAACCGGTGCCTACCCATCCCATAAAGGAAATGAAGGCGCTGAACGGAAGGGCGAGCACGAAGAGCGACCAACGAGTAATCTGCTTTGCGGTCTCCGTGCTCTGGCTCATGAGTTATGACTATACGTTGAACTTGAAGAAGAGTATGTCGCCGTCCTTGACGATGTATTCCTTACCTTCAGAACGCAGCAGGCCTTTCTCTTTAACGGCTTGTTCGCTGCCGTAGGTAAAGAGGTCGTCGGAGGCGTAGCAGTCGGCCTTGATGAAGCCTTTTTCGAAGTCGGTGTGGATGACTCCGGCGGCCCCGGGAGCCTTGGTGCCGCGAACGATGGTCCAGGCACGGACCTCCTGCACGCCGGCGGTGAAGTAGGTGATGAGGCCGAGCAGCCGGTACGCCGCGTGGATGAGGCGGTTGAGGCCGGGCTCTTCTAGGCCCATATCCTTCAGGAACTCGTCGCGCTCGGCAGGTTCGAGCTGGGAGAGTTCGGACTCCATCGAGCCGCTGATGCGGACGACCTGGGAGTGCTCTTCGGCGGCGCGCTTTTCGACGGCGTCGACCCACTCATTGTGTCCGGAGAGGCCGGAGTCGTCGACGTTGGCGACGTAGAGCATGGGCTTGGCGGTGATGAGGTGGAGGTCGCGGGTGTAAGGCTTCTCTTCGTCGGTGAGGTCGACGGTGCGGGCAGGCTTGCCAGCTTCGAGGGCGACCTTGAGCTTGCCGAGGGCCGAGAATTCAGTCTTGATCTTGTGATCGGCGTTGGCGGGCTTGTTGAGCTTTTCGACCTTGGCGTAACGCTTCTCGACGGTGTCGAGATCGGCCAGCAGCAGCTCGGTGTTGATGATGTCGATGTCGTGGAGGGGGTTGACGCCACCAGCGACGTGAATGACCTCGGGATCGGCGAAGCAGCGGACGACGTGGAGGATGGCGTCGGTGGAACGGATGTGCCCGAGGAATTGATTGCCGAGGCCTTCACCCTTGGAAGCGCCTTCGACGAGGCCGGCGATGTCGATGAACTCCATCGAGGTGGGGACGAGCGACTTGGGCTTGATGAGAGCCGAGATCTTAGCGAGACGGGTATCGGGAACGGTCACCGTACCGGTGTTCGGATCGATGGTGCAGAAGGGGTAGTTGGCGGCTTGCGCCTTGGCCGAGGTGAGGGCGTTGAAGATGGTGGATTTGCCTATGTTAGGTAGGCCGACGATTCCGCAATTGAGAGGCATTTTTCTTTTTAGGTCCTTGCTTCTATTTGAACATGGGCGGAGGTTGTGGCGTGATTATCAAGAAGAAGCAATAGTCCTTTGCTTTGTCTCCATCCCTCAAAGTCGTTTCACCTACGCGAAGCGTCCAATACCCCACGAAGTGGCGTCCGCCCGGCGTAAGGGCGCACTTGGTCCTTACCTCGCCTCGCCGACACACCTCAAGGAATCCGCTTTAGGGCTGGAAGCGTTTCTTTCTTGACATGGCACGGGTTGGGGGGCGATAGTTGCGGAATTCCGGCCCCTGCATGCGAACCCCCTTGCCCCAGTCCCGCTGTGCGGACGGTGCAGCCAGGAGATGTATCGATGGCGTACACGACGGAACAATTGCTGAAGATGACCGAGAAGGAGTTGGATGACCTCTTCGGGAGCAGTCCGGCGGGAATCATCCCCAACGGCGAGGCGCATGGGACGGCGATCCTGGGGACGGGTTCGAAGTTTACGCCGGAGATTGCGGCGCTGATCAACACGTTCGTGTGGCAGGGAAAGAACTTCGACGCCGCGCATGGGACGTTGCGAAACCGTATTCTCGCCTTTGGACTGAATGCGATCGTGGCGCAGATCTATAAGGCTCCGAGTCTGCTCGATGGCAAGGAGTGCATCGTGCTGGACTACTCGCAGACCTCGCTGGTGGCGAAGCATATTCGTGACGAGATACGGGAGATCGGGCCGGGGATGTACCTGGGACTGGTGTTCTGGGACACCAAGAAGACAATCCATTTTGCACTGCAGTTTCCGGTCTGATGGGGAGCGGCGGGGCGGGCAGGATGGACGACTCGAATGTGAGCAAGCCGCAGGCTCCTCCGAATACGGGGTCGGCGTGGCTGGACTTTGTGAGTCGCTCGATAACCTCTCTGGTGCATCTGGAGAGCAGGTTCGACCCGTTTGTGCGGCCGGTCTTCGATGCTGTGGTGCGCGACCATGCGGCGAACTTTGTGACGGGTCTGATTAACCGACGGCGGGTGGATGAGGGTTTGAAGATCGCAGAAGAGCGAATTCAGCCGGACGAAGAGGAGTTCGTCGAGTCGGTGATTACGTCGTTCAAGGCGCAGCTTAAGGGCTTGTGGAAGCCGGGTGGGTTTCAACGGGGCGGCAATACCAAGACGCACGGGATCGTGCGCGGCGAGTTCACGGTGCATGACGGGCTGCCTCTGGAGTTGCGGCATGGGGTATTTGCGGAGCCGCGAACCTTCAAGGCGTGGGTGCGGCTTGCAGGGCCGGGACCCTACGTTACGCCGGATATCGAAGACGTCGGCTTCATGAGTATGAGCATCAAGCTGATGGGCGTGCCGGGGCCGAAGCTGATGGAGGAAGAGAAGTTCACACAGGACTTTACGGGGGTATCGCCACCTACGTTTGTCACGCCGGACATTATGGCGAATGCGCAGTTGCAGCAGGAGAGTCTGAAGAACGCGCAGATCTTCTACTTCATCAATCGGCGCCGCTCGCATGTGCTGGATCTCATCATGCAGGGACTGTTCATCAAGACGCAGAGCAGTCCGTTTGAAGCGCCCTACTTTAGCTGCGTGCCGTACCTGTTGGGGGAGTGGCAGGCGATGCAGTATTCGATGTGGCCGAAGTGGACGAAGCGCACACCGATTCCGCGGCTGCCGCTGCGGCCTCCGGACGATTATCTGCGGAATGCAATGGTGGCGAAGCTTGCGAGGGAGGACGTCGAGGTCGACTTCAAAGTGCAGTTGCAACGCGACTCGCATCGGATGCCAATTGAGAACAATGGAGTGTTGTGGCCGGAACGGTTGTCGCCCCGCGTGTCGGTCGCTACGCTGCGGATTCCACGGCAGATCTTCAATTCTCAAGCGCAGATGGAATTTGCGAAGAAGCTTTCGTATAACCCCTGGCATTGTGTTCCCGAGCATCGCCCGCTGGGGAACCAGAGCCGAGGAAGGAAGAGGATCTATGACGAGCTATCGCGGCTGCGGCACTCGATGAATGCGGTGGAGTTGTATGAGCCTACCGGGGACGAGACTTTCGATTGAAGTACGGGCTCTGAAGAAGATTGCTTGTGGGGAATGCTGCGCGGCGTTAGGCTGGTTGGGTTGTGCGAGGTGAGGATGATGCGAAAGATTCGATTGGCTTGTACGGTGACGGGCGTTGTCATGTCCGTCGTGGCTTCTGGTGTGATGTTTGGACAGGCCCCTGCGGGGCCGCCTCCGGTTCCAGGGCCGGCAGGTGAGGTGCAGCGAAGCTATGCGGCGCAGAAGGACAATCTGCTGAAGACGGCGGAGAAGATGCCGGCGGATCAGTACCAATACAAGCCCACTCCCGAAGTGCGGACGTTTGCGCGGGTAGTGAATCATGTGACCGAGGCGCAGATCCGAAGCTGCGGTATCGTCAACGGTACTCCTGCTGCCGAGCAGATGAAGACGCCTGCAGATACAGCGGATAAAGCTGCTGTGATCGCAGGGCTGAAGGCTTCGTTCGCAGAGTGCGATAAGGCGTATGGATCGACGACCGACGCCAACTTTACGGAGATGTTTACGGCTGGACCGGGCAAGCGGTCGCGTGCGGGGATTTTGTGGGGCAACGTCTCGCATGACAACGAGCAGTATTCCGGGCTGTCGATGTATCTGCGGCTGAAGGGGCTGGCTCCGCCTACGAGCGAGAAGTAGGTAAGCCAGTTGTCAGTTCTCAGTGGTCAGTAATTGCAAGAGGTGGGCTCCAGTGGATGACGCTGGAGCCTCTTCTTTTGCTGTTTGTGCTCTTACCAGGAGTAGCCGCCGGAGGGTGGGGGCCAGGCTTTCTGGAACTGACGTAGCACAACGATGCGTCCGAGGTGATAGGCGTTATGGGTGGCGAGGCTGATGAGTTGGTCTCGAATCGACATGATACGAACGGGATAGCCGGGGCGAGAGGGGCAGCGGATCGGGTCGTCGAGGTGGGTGAGGTCGTCGGCGTTGATCGCAGATTGGGCGGCCCCAGTGAGGAACCTGGTACGTAGGGCATCGAAGGATTCTTCGGCGATCTGCTGAGGAGTGGGGAAGCCGTCTTCCGGGCGGGCGGGGAATGGGGTTTCGACTTTGGCGATCCAGTTGAGGGTGACCCGCTGCCAGAAGGCGAGATGCCAGAGCTCTTCGTAGATGGTGTGGGGCAGGTTCGGGATTCGTTGGTGTGCCTGTTGCTCGGTGAGGCCTTCGAGGACGTGTGAGGGCGCGGCGGCGTAGCTGTCGGCGATCAAAGCTGTGGCTAGTTCGGTCATGCGTGTCCCCTTCCCTCGTTGGACGCGAGGTTTCTGTAACGGAGCTGCTGTCGGATTTTAGTGTGCGGTCGTGGGCGGGAGTTCGCGGATTTTGATGTTTCGGAAGGAGACGGGAAAGCCGTGATCCTGAAGGAGGAGGTAGCCGGACGATGCGTCGCCGAAGCCGGGGTAGACGTGGAATTTGCTGTCGGCGACAAGCTGCTTGAACTTTGGCGTGAGGCGGTCGTACTCGACAACCTTAACGCCGTTGAGCCAGTGCTCGCCGTGGATTCCATGGACGACGATGCGAGCGGTGTTCCACTGGCCAATGGGGTGAATCGGCTTGGAGGTGGCGGCGGGGATCAGATCGTAGAGCGACGCCACGGTGCGGTTGCCATCGCGACCCTTCTTTGCGTCGGGGTGGAGCGCGTCGTCAAGGATCTGGTACTCGAAGCCGACGGGGGATCCGGTGGTCTTGTTATAGGCAGGGTCGACGAAGTACTTGATGCCGCTGTTGGCACCGGGAGTGATGCGGAAGTCGACGGAGAGCTCGAAGTTGGCGTAGGTACGGGAGGAGATGATGTCGCCGGCGTTTCCACCCTCTTCACCTCCGTGTTCGGTGACGGAGAGGAGGCCGTCCTTGATCTCCCAGCCAGCGGTGGGGAAGGCGGGGCCGTGGGTACTGTGCCAGCCTTCGGCGGTCTTGCCATCGAAGAGAAGATGCCAGCCCTGGGCTTGTTCCTGCAAGGTGAGAGTGTTGGGCGTTTGGGCTTGAAGCTGCGTGAATGCGGTGAGGATGACTGTGGCGGCGAGGATGTGAGTGCGGGTGCGCATGGATGTCCACGATACTCGGGGTGTGGCTAGTTCGGCTAGTGGGTGGAGTGGGATTTTCTTTACCTCCCCGGCGCGATGGCCTAGATTGCTTGTATGGCACTCAATGATCGTCGTTCCTTCCTGAAGATGACGGCCCTAGCCGGGGCATTTTCGTCGAACAGCCTCTTTTCCAAGGCCTTTGCGGCTGATATGGGTGTCGCATCCGACAGCGTGAGCCATCTGGATGCGGGAGAGGTCGCTCAGAACGAGGACTACTGGAGCGTGATTCAGCGCGGCTACTCGGTGAGTCCGCAGATTATTAATCTGAATAATGGCGGGGTCTCTCCGGCGCCCATCGTGGTGCAGCAAGCGGTGGAGCGCTACAACCAGATGACGAATGAAGGGCCGTCGTACTTCATGTGGCAGATTCTTGACCAGGGTCGCGAGCCGCTGCGGCAGAGCCTCGCCCGGCTGGCTGGCGCGTCTCCGGAAGAGATTGCGATCAATCGCAACTCGACCGAGGCGTTGAATACGATCATCTACGGACTTCCGTTCAAAGCTGGGGACGAGGTGTTGGGGTGCAAGTTCGACTATCCCAACATGATGAATGCGTATCGGCAGAGAGCGGCGCGCGATGGCATCGTCTACAAGCAGGTCAGCTTCAACTTTCCTGTCGAGGACGTCGCCGCGATTGTGAAGACTTACGAGGATGCCATCACGCCACGCACTCGCCTGATCCATGTGACGCATGTGGTGAACTGGGTGGGCCAGGTGATGCCGGTGCGGGAGATCGCCGATATGGCGCATGCGCATGGGATTGAAGTGATCGTCGATGGCGCGCACTCGTTCGGGCTGCTGGACTTCAAGATTCCCGATCTGCACTGCGATTACTTTGGAACGAGTCTGCACAAGTTTCTGTCTGCGCCGATCGGCTCGGGGATGATGTGGGTGAAGCAAGACCATATTGAGAAGCTATGGCCGCTGACCTGTTACGGCGATCCGCACAGCAAGGACATTCGCAAGTTCGAGGCTTTGGGAACGCGCAGCTTTCCGATTGAACAGGGCATCGGAGAGGCAATCAACTTTCATGAGGCGATCGGTTCGAAGCGCAAGCAGGAACGCATTTTCTACCTGAAGAACTACTGGGCGACGCGGGTGATGAAGATTCCCGGAGTAAAGCTGCATACCTCGCTGGATCCGAGATTCTCGTGCGCGATCTGCGGGGTGAGTATCGAGGGGATCACTCCGGGTCAACTGACGACGGCGCTGTTCGACCGCTACAAGATTCACACGGTTGGGATCGACTATGAGGGTGTTCGGTGCATCCGGGTCACACCGCATGTGTACACGCGGATCGGCGATCTGGATAAGTTTGTGAATGCGATGAGTGAGATTGCGGCGAGTCGGAAGGCTTAGGGGGATCGTCTCAGGCATAACGCGTCGGGCATAGATCGCGACTCTCTCTGAGTCGGGATCTATGCCGTGGGTGACGGCCTATTTTGCATAGGTGAAGTTGCCGCAGAGGTCCGTGGAGTTGGGGATGGCTTCGAGGGTCAGGAGCGGGGCCTTCTGGCCGGAGAAGAAGGCGAGTTGAAGGGTTCGTCCGGTGACATACGTGACCATCCAGTGGGTATCTTCGCCCCCGCAGAGGCTGTTTTTATGCAGGAACTTGGTGGTAGCGGGGACGTTCAGGCGGTAGAGGCTGCCGGCGCCTTCGGCGTTGCTGTCTGCATCGAAAACGGCACTGATTTCCGGCTTTTCGAGGTTGCGTATGTGGGCGACGGTAAAGGCCAGGAAGTTGATGGTGAGCCTGTTGTCGGAGAGGGCGACGTCTCCGGTGATGGATCGGGCCGTGTTGCTCACGGCTCGCCAGTTTCCTTTTTCCTGGGCTGCGCTATGCCGAGGAGCTATGGCGAGACAGGCGATTAGCAACGAGGAGGTCGCTGCTAATCGTAGGGTCTTCTTGAATGTCATGAGGTCGGTTCCCATCGGCTACGGGTAAATCCTATTGAGGGTTCGCGCGAAGGGGATGGTTTCGCGGACGTGGTCTAGGCCGCAGATCCAGGCTACGGCGCGTTCGATTCCCATGCCGAAGCCTGCATGGGGGACGGAACCGTACTTGCGCAGGTCGAGGTACCACTGGAAGGAGGCGAGGGGGAGTTCGGCGTGCTCGATGCGGGATTTGAGGAGGTCGTAGTCGTGGATGCGCTGGCTGCCGCCGATGATTTCGCCGTAGCCTTCGGGGGCGAGGATGTCGACGCAGAGGGCCTTGGTGGGGTCCAGCGGGTCGGGCTGCATGTAGAAGGCCTTGATGGCGGAGGGGTAGCGGTGGATCATGACGGGCTTCGAGAACTGGGAGGAGATGTAGGTCTCGTCGGGGGAGCCGAAGTCGTCGCCGTCCTTGTGGCGGGTCTCGATGAGGCCCTTGGCGAAGGCGTCTTCCAGCATGGTGTGTGCTTCTTCGTAGCTTAGGCGAGGGAAGCGGTTGGGCAGTGTGGAGGGAGTCGCGGGTGCTTCGCCTTGGGCGAGTAACGTAGGTTCCGCAAGGGACTCGGAGGTTGGGCTTACTGCTTCGGTGGTACTTCTTACTTTGGGTTCTGTCGTTGCGCCAACAGCAGGTCCTCCGCCTGCGGTGAAGGATGACACTTGTGAAGAGGGCAGAGGAGCAGAGGCGGCGGTGGTTTGCTCAGGGGCGATGACGGCTTCGAGCTTGGCGATGTCGCGGCCGATGACTTTGAGATCGGCGCGGTGGTGCTCCAGCACGGTGGTGACGATGTGGGTGATGAAGCCTTCGGCTAGTTCGAGCAGGCCGTCGAGTTCGAGGAAGGCGACTTCGGGTTCGATCATCCAGAATTCGGTGAGGTGGCGGCGGGTCTTGGACTTCTCGGCGCGGAAGGTGGGGCCGAAGGAGTAGACCTTGCCGAGGGCGAGCGCGGTCGCCTCTATATAGAGCTGGCCGCTCTGGGTGAGATAGGCTTTGTCGTCGTCGAAGTAGTCCATCTCGAAGAGTTCTGAAGTTCCCTCACACGCATTCGGCGTCAAGATGGGCGGATCGGTGCGGATGAAGCCGTTGGTGTCGAAGTACTCGGCTGCGGAGCGCATGATGGTGGCGCGGACGCGCAGGATGGCGGACTGGCGTGGGGTGCGGAGCCAGAGGTGGCGGTGCTCCATCAGGAAGTCGACGCCGTGCTCTTTTAGGGTGATGGGGAAGGGGGTCTCGTCGGGGACGCGCTGGAGGACTTCGACGCCTTCGACATCGAGCTCGAAACCGCTGGGGGCGCGGGAATCGGCGCGGACTTTGCCGGTGACGATGACGCTGGATTCCAGCGTGAGGTTCTTTAAGGTCTCGAAGACCTCTTCGGGGACGGCGCCCTTCGGGACGATGCCCTGGATGGTGCCGGTGCCGTCGCGGAAGATGGGGAAGAGCAGTTTGCCCGAGGCGCGGAGGTTATAGAGCCAGCCGCGGAGGGTGACAGTCTGGCCTTCGTGGGCCGAGAGGGAGGCGATAGTGGCGATGGGGTGCGTTTGCATGCGGTTTCAGTTTACGCCGTTGCGATAACTGGCAGGGACAAGCGGTGTAACCATATCCGAATGACGGAAAGTGGGGAGGAGTTCTGGGTGTTACTCACCAGGCAATCGGATGAGAGTGTCTCGGCCGGCAGGTTGATTCATGAGGTCTGGAGTTGTTCCGTGAGACGTGCCTGATGAGAGAAAAAGGCAGAGGCCTTCTGGGCAACAGAGTCGGCGGTTTCGTTCAGCTCGTGGGAGATTTCGAGGATGGTGGGGGTGCTCTGTGGGAGTGCGGTTAGATGGCGGTTCACATTCGGCCAGTCGACGCCGCCATCCCACGTCGCAGAGTCGGGACGTGGGGCACCCGATTCTGCGGAGATGACAGGCCAGAGGTGCTCGTCCTTGCGGACCTCGGGGCCTTGATTGTCGTGCAGGTTCAGGGCGCGGATGCGAGGTTTCAGGAGCTCGATGGCTTCGTCGATTGCGGGTGTGCCGCCGCTGAGGTGAGCGTGGCCCAGGTCGAGGGTGACGCCTACGTTGTCGAAGTGGCCTACGCGGAGGATCTCGAGGAGGTGGTCGGGAGTGGTGACTTCATTCTGGAGATTTTCGAGGAGGATCTTGACGCCGAGCGGGTGGGCGAAGGCCTTGAGGTGTTCGATGGCGGTGAGGGAGTTTTCGAGGGCGCGGAGGTTCCAGAGATCGTCTTTTAGGCCGAGGTGAAGGGTCAGAGCGGTGAAGGGGATCTGTTCGGCGGATTCCAGGGCGCGCTTGACCTCGTCCATGGCGTCGATGCGGCGGGACTTTTCAGGGTCGATCAAATTGAGGGTCGGGGCAGAGTGGCGGGACCACTGGGAGTCGAGGTAGACCGGCTGGTGGAGCGTCGGCAGGATGGATGCGTCGCGGAACCAGAGCGCGAGGTCGCGGACGATGGAGCGGTCGGTGTAGTCGAAGTGGTGGCGGGCGGCGAAGATCTCGATGACGGGAGTGCTGTAAGGGGAGAGGGCGCGAGCCATGGCGTCCAACAGGCCGGGATGCAGGCGCTGCTGGAGGAAGACGTGAGTAGAGATTCCAGGTTGCATCTTTACTAAAAGTACAACAATGGATCGGTGTGAGGTATATCAACCTGCCGGGGTTACGCGCGAGGCGGTGACGCATCCTTCGACGTATGCTGTTCGGAAGGAGAATTCGAGTGAACTATCGCGCTTTGGGACGGACGGGGTGGACGGTATCGGAGATTAGCTTTGGCGCGTGGGCGATTGGAGGGGCGTGGGGCGATGTCTCGGACGCGGATGCGATGGCGGCGCTGCATCAGGCGGTGGATTCGGGGATCAACTTTCTGGATACGGCGGATGTGTATGGGAGTGGGCGGAGCGAACGGCTTATCGTGCAGTTGAAAAAGGAACGGAGCGGCGAGCAGATTGTCGTGGCGACGAAGGCAGGGCGGAAGTTGCCGAAGCAGACCGTGGATGGATACTCCGAGGCGAACCTCACCGCGTGGATTGAAGAGAGCCTGAAGAATCTGGATACGGATTGCCTGGATCTGGTGCAGCTTCACTGTCCGCCGACCGGCGCTTACTACCATCCGGAGATCTTCGGGGTGATGGACGGTTTGGTGAAGGCGGGGAAGATCAAGTTCTATGGCGTGAGTGTGGAGCGGGTAGAGGAGGCTCTGAAGGCGATCGAGTATCCGAATGTGCAGACGGTGCAGATCATCTTCAACTGCTTTCGGCAGCGTCCTGCGGAGCTATTCTTTGCGCAGGCGAAGCAGCGGAAGGTCGGGATTCTCGCGCGGGTTCCGCTGGCCAGTGGAATGCTGACGGGGAAGATGACGAAAGACTCGCAGTTCCCGGCGGACGACCATCGCAACTTCAACCGTCATGGCGAGATGTTCGACCAGGGAGAGACGTTCTCGGGTGTGGATTATGACGTTGCGTTGGAGGCTGTCGAAGAGTTGCGCGGGATGGTTCCGGCGGGGATGACCATGCCGCAGTTTGCCTTGAAGTGGATCCTGATGTTCGATGCGGTGACCTGTGCAATCCCGGGAGGGAAGCGGACGGAGCAGGTGGCGGATAATGCGCAGGCTTCGGAGCTGCCGCAGCTTTCGGATGAGGTGATGGGCGGGGTGAAGCGGGTGTATGAGGAGAAGGTGAAGGAGTTGGTACATCAGCGGTGGTAAAAGCAAGTGCTAAGGCGCCCTAACGCCGGACGGGCGCCACTCCGTGGGGCATTGGCCGCTTCGCGTTAGAGAATCGACAGCTAGTTTTATTCGGCTAGTTTGAAGATGCGGATCTTTACGAGGCGGGCTATGGTGAGGTCTTCGGGACCGGTGCCGAAGCCGCGTTTGCGCATGTCCTGGATGAAGGCCGGGCTGACCTTGAAGATTCGCATCTTGATCAGCTCTTCGAGGGTGGGCTGGTAGCCGAGGGCGCGGATCTGTTTGACCTCTTCGGGGTTGACGCCGTGGATCTTCAGAGCGATCAACTGCTTGGCTGGTGGGGCCGGATAGCCGAGGTTGCGGATCGCTGTTACGAAGTTCGGGTCGATGTGGAAGATGCTGAAGGAGGCAAGGTTTTTGGCGTCGATGTCGGTGACACCAGCCTTCTGGATCGCTTCGACGTTGGCGGCCTGGACATGGAAGAGGGCGTAGGTCTGCATGTTCTCTGCGGTGATGCCCTGGATGCCGAGCTTCAGCATGTGAGCGGCGAAGGACGCGTTGGGGGTGAAGTTGAAGCTGCCGGAGAGCTTGAAGTTGTGGATGGCGCCGGAGCAGGTGAGGGTACCGGCCTCGGCGTTGAGCACGGCTTCGATGTGCGCTCCTTCGCGGCCCAGGTCGGATTGAATGAAGCCGGAAAAGGCATCGGTGGGCTGCTGCATCTCGGTGGTATGGCAGTCGCGGCGGGCATCACGGTTGTAGTCCGGGCTGTCGCGCGAGACCTCTTTGGGGCAGGTGCCGCGTTCGAGACGGAGTTCGAGCTCGTCGGAGTGGGTGGAGACGGTGACGGTGCAGTTTCCTTTGAGGGCATCGAAGGTCTGGGCGTGGGAGGTGGCGATTCCGAAGATGGCGAGGAAGGTGGCTACGAGGACTCGGCTTGGGCGCATCATTTCTTCTCCTAAGTCTTGCGTGGAGTCTCCTCATGAGGACGAAGAGGGGCTGTCCGGCGCTGGGGAGCCGGTGGTGTGGGATGGTTCCTGTGACTACGAGCTAAAGATTGTTGGCGTTGTCGCGGGCTTCCTGGGCTTTTTCACGTTCCTTATCCCTGGCCTCCTGGGCTTTTTCGCGCTCTTTTTCGCGAGCTTCCTGGGCCTTTTCGCGTTCTTTCTCCCGCTCGTCCTGTGCCTTCTCTCGGTCGCGATCGCGGGCCGTGTGATTGGCGTTTGAGGCGTTGTCTTCGATGAGGCCGGAGATGCGAAGTTGGACGAGCTTCTTGACGGTGAGGGGAGTCAGGCCGAGGCTCTTCGCCTTGGCGATGAAGGCGTCGTCGATGTGGAAGATGCGGAGCTCGACGAGTTGCTTCGTGTCGATATCGGGGAACTGCTGTTTGGCGGTGCGGGCGAACTCGGGGGTGACGTTCTGGACGCGGAGTTCGACGAGTTTCTTGGCGGGGATATCGCCGAAGCCGGCGGACTTCATCCCGGCGACGAACTCGGGTGTGACGTTGAAGATGCGGTAGGAGACAACGTCCTGAAAGTTATCGGGCTTGAGACCGGCGGCTTTAAGTTGGCTCATGTACTCAGGAGTGACGCCGTGAATCTTGAGAGCGAGGAGTTCCTTCGCAGTGGGTTTTCCGAATCCGATTTGGGACATGGCGCGGGCGTACTCAGGGGTGATGTTCTGGACCTTCATTGCCATGTATTGATCGATGTCTTCGGTGTATCCGGCGGCGCGCATTGCCGTGATGTAGTCCGGCTTGGGCGAGGCAGCCGAGGTGCTGGAAGCTGCACCGGTGCCCTGATCAGCTCTGTAGCTATAGGAATAGGAGTAGTTCACGTTGCCCGCGTTCGAGACTGCGATCTGGATTGCAGTTTTCGTATGAGAGTTTGTGTGGGCATTGGCGGTCAGGGTGATCGCCCGGATGATATCGCCGCCCAGGGTGGAGATGTGTAGTGTAGGCGCAGGCGCAGGTGAAGGTGACGGTACGGGAGCCGGGGCTGCAACCGGAAGCGGCGCGGGAGCAGGGGACGGCACAGGAGCAGGCGAAGGGTGGGGCGCAGGAACTTCGACGGGATCCGCTGGCGTCGCAGGAGTTGCGATTCCAGACGAGATTGGAGCGGCAGGGGAGGCCGGCGCGGGAGGCTGCGCGACGCTCGTCTGTGCCGTCGCCGGAACTGCTGGGACCTCCGGGGTAGCGATGTGCGGGGCCGCAGGGCGGAGGCTGGCGAGCACCTGCGGAACGGGGAGGGCGAAGACGGCGAGTGCGGCGCAGACTCCGAGGATGGAGAACGGGGCGAGGGTGCGGAGGGACTGGTTGGACTGCATGGGTTCTCCTAAAATGCGGGCGATACGTGAGAGCAAAGTGAAGCGTGACTGGTGGCCGTCGAGAGCGAGAGCCAGGGGGATGCCATTGCCGGGAGTGTGGTGGGCGAGGATCTCGGCGCGGTGTTCTTCGAGAGCGAGTAGGGCAGTGGCGTAGATGAGGGGATCGGCGCAGGAGGCGATGGCCATGTCGTCGCAGCAGAGCTCGCGCTGCTGGCGAAGTTGCGAACCGACCCACCAGACGGCGGGGTGGAAGAAGAAGAGTGTCTCGATCATGGTCTGGAGAATGTTCCAGAGATAGTCGGCTCGTCGGATGTGGGCGAGTTCGTGAGCGAGGACGGCCTCAAGCTGTTCTGAAGTAAGGGTGGTGAGGGCCGAGGCGGGTAGCAGGATCAGGGAGCGGACCATTCCCACGGCCAATGGGCTGGCAATACGCGACGAGAGGCGCAGGGCGACGCGGCCGTGAACTCCGATGGTATGGGCGAGGCGGGCGAAGCTGGCGGCGAGCTCGGGCGGAACCTGGCGGGAGGCGGTCGAGCGAAGACGTTGGATCAGGAGCCAGCCGCCGATGGTGCGGGCGGAAAGGGCGAAGACGCCCAACATCCAGAGAGCATCGAGCCAGGGAAGGATCGCTTCGGTGCGGGGCAGTGCGGCGGCGACCGTCGACTGAATGGAATCGGTGCCGGCGGAGAGGGTTGAAAGAGCCGCGCTTGAGGGCTGGGCCTTATTCGCTACTGAATTTGCTACTGATTCGGTTGCATGTATCGGATTTGCGGGTGTGATGCGCTGGGACCGCAGCTCTTCGTAGACGAAGGTCCCGGCAGCGGCGGCGAAGATGCCAAGCATGGCGACCAATGCGAAGAGGTAACGCGTGTGGCTGGTCATCTTGCGGGCGGCTGGCCGGGTGAGGGCAAGGTCGGCGAGCTTGTACGCAAGCGCGATCGCTGCGGCCTCCCAGCAGAGATGGATGAGGGTCCAGCCGAGCGATTCCAGGTGGTGCGGTTGAGGATCGATGAAGGGAATCATGCCTTCTCCTTATGGGCCTGCTGGTGATGCTTAGACGTGTTTCTAGTTCTGATTTTTTCGTTTGTCGATCAGCTTGCGAATCTCGGCGAGTTCGTCGGAGTTCGCCGGCTGCATGGCGAGGGCGTGCATCGCGAGCTGCGAGGCGGACCCGGCGAAGAGACGCTCGGAGAGATCGCGGAGAAGCTGGCTCTGGGTGTCCTCCTGCGTCGCTGTCGTGCGGTAGATGTGGGCTTTGCCTGCCTCGGTGCGCTGGACGAGGCCCTTCTCGGTCATGATCTGGATGGTCTTGAGGACAGAGGTGTAACCTAGCGCGCGTTGCTGGCTGACGTCATCGTGGATCTCGCGAACGGTGGCTTCACCACGCGCCCAGAGCGAGGTAAGGATCTCGAGTTCGACCTCGGTGGGCTTGGGAAGGGTGCGGGGAATTGTGCTGGTCGACTTCATAATCAGGAATCTATACGAAGATGTTCGTAGGAGTCAACGAAAATCTTCGTAGATTGGAAATTATTTTGTTTCGATCTGGACTTTGCGATCCGAAGTCCAGAGTTTTCGAACGAAATATATAGTTGGCGGCTACAAGGTCTCAGCGTCAGTGGTGGCCTCCTCCGAAGTGATGGTGGCCTTCTTTGTGGAGGGGCTAGGTGGCTATTTGATGTGCATCGCCTCGTTTATCGTTCTGGTGACCCACGACCTGCCAAGGATCGTTTCGCTCAATCTCGCCCTCAATCGGATGCCGAACATTGACCAGTTCCGCGCGAATGTCTTCGCCATAGCAGTTCCCATTCTCGGCAAGAACAAGAAAGGCGACCAGCCTCCGAAGAGCTATCGGTCCTAGTCATGGTCATAGAGGAGTTTGACCACTTCCTCATCCTCTTGAGCAAGGAATCTGGGACAATGCAGATGTCTTCCTATTTGGGTTGGGTTGCCTTGAGGATGCAAAGCAATTCTGCGCCATCATTGCCGCTCGTCTACAGCTATGGCCCCGTGGTCGTCTTCGTAGCGCTCGCGCTGCTGACCTCGCTCGCTGGAACATTCGTTTGGCAGTCCTTTCTGGTTCATCTTCTCAGTCGCAGTGATTCTCAGCACATGGTTCGGACGGTCAAGTGTTGGTTGGTTCGCGGTTGTCTGCAGCGGGCTTTCCGTAGTGTATTTTTTCACCCCTCCGCTTCGCAGCTTCGCCATGAAGCCCAGTGATATCCCATACTTTTTGACCTTCATCGGGTGTGAAGTAGGGGTGACACAGTTAATCTCATGGCGTAGACGAGCGGAAGATTCTCTGCAGCGGGTACCTGCGCAAACGGGGTTCTGGGAAGCGTAAAGATGAGGTTCTGGGCGAGTGGTCGGCTATTCGGAAGTTAAGGTCACTTCCGAATAGTCCGTCATCCAATATGAATATCAAGAGGAGTCCGCTTTGCCCTTCGAGATGACATAAGGGGAATAACATACTTCACTCACCACGGCCAATTTCAGTGTGCGGCACTGAAGTGCCGCTAAAGGTTTCTGTTATTGTGCAGCCATGATCTCTCCTATCCGCTCCGGTCTGCTCTTGCTGGCAATCTGCATTTGTTCCTGCTCCATCACCGAAGCACAGCACATGAACGCAGCAGGCGCTCCCTGCCAGAAGACCAGTGGGGTGACCATAGCTCTCGACAGCTGCTTCGCCAGGACATACAGAGCTGCCGATGACCAACTGAATCAGCTTTACAAGCAGATTCGACAGGTGCTGACACCTGAGCTGCCATGATGTCATGCAAGCCAATGCAAGCTGAGCCTGTATGGATGCGGGGGAACGAGCTAAAAAAAGACAGAAGACAAGAGGGACGCGGCGGAACGACACTGGAAAGAACTACCTCGCCATAAGCAATCTCTATCGTCCGACACTGAATCCTACAGAGAGAGATTCCCCCCACCTATGACCCTTTCGTGTCATTTCTGCGACGTGTCCCGTTACGGGACCTGCGTCGGATGCTTAGCCATGTCCATTGCGATGTTTAAATAATGTCGACTTCCTGATGTTGTGTGCACGATAGGAACAACAACTCGGTTAGTGTCCAATTGACCAGAAATCGCCCGGTTACTCAGCGAGGAAACCAATAGGCAATCGTGAATGCTGACGGGTTCTTCGGGGTCCGGTCGGATTACGGTCCAATCGGAAACGATGCTCAGCTGGCGAGCAAAGGCCAAGTCACTTATTGAACAAAAGGAGGACCTGTGCAGGGCTCCATCGATACGTGACGGCGGATGTAGCGATGCCTGGCCGTTGAGGTAGACAGGAGAGATTATTGCGGCCCTATCCGCTCGGCGATCAACTGTGGCGACGCAGCGTTACTGGCGACATTGTCAGCGCCGACGAGAAGTTCAAACTGCTCAAAACCACCGTGTGGTGATCTGGCACGATGGAGCGCATCCATCATTAGTGATGGAGTTAAGAGGAACTTGGCGGCAGCTTCTGTGCCTGCCGTGTTCAATCCGGCCACGATAAGGACGTGCTCGGTACCGGAGAGGTTCGGGACATACGCAATAAGGCCATATGTGTGTTTCTCGGTTGGTGTGCCGTAGATCGTGTTTTCCCCTGCTTGAGGACGCGAGTTGATGATGCCTGATGGCTTGTCGTTGCCGGGATTGAAGCTGAAACGAAAGTTCATCCGGGGCTGAAAGAGTTCGATCCATGGGTTGGCTTCGCTTGAGCCGATCAGGATCGCGCTGCCGGTTCTGAGGTCGCCCATTCGCAGGTCCCGCGCGTATCGGACAATCGTTCGTTCCGGCACAACATCATCCAACTGAGACAGCTGTGCGACAAGCTCAAGATCGACCACGCTGGTATACCGACGCTTGCCGAGCTTAAGTATCTCGGGAGCACCTGGCGCATCGTTCCGCTTAAGGTTTGTTCGATAGCTTCCGTTGATATAGTTGGCGAGAGGTAACGGCCGCTCAATAAGGCTTTGCATAATGATCAGGCCATCGTCGGAGGGAACAATGAAGGTATCGTGACTGCTACTAAAAAGTTGGGTCCAGAGCTTGTGCGACTCTGCTATCGTAGGGGACGCAACTGCATGTCTCACAACGGGGCGCGGAAACAGAAAAGCACATCCCAGACCTAATACAAAACCAACGCACAACACCAAACCCGCCCAATAAGGGCGACGTTTCAGATTCTCTTTCCAGGATTCATGTTTAGGAACAGAGTCAGGAGTCTCCATGAGGCTCGAGGAGAACGCATCCTCTTCAACAGAAACAGTCTTTGCCGCCCGAACAGGGTTTTCTCCTGAATCCGCCTCCCCCAACGTCGTGGGCTCTGAGTTGGTCAGTTCGTACGATGGGAGACTCGTCTCAATCCTCCGCATAGAGAAGGATGGAGCATAGCCGCCACGAGGAATCTCGAGCAGTAGATTCTCTTCCTTGCCTTCTGTCGCGAAGTATTCATCTAAGCGCTTGCGAAGATTTCGCGCGTAGCTGCGAACGATATTGTCTTCGCTCGCGTCGTAGCCTTCGGCTCTTCCGAAGACCAGAACGCCAAGCTGCTGCTCCGTAATCTCATCTGCGCGATCACGAATATGGCGGTCGACGATATACAACAGGAAGTCGGCAAGCAGCCGCGAACGTCCGAGAGTTCCGCTCGCGGCGATTCGTTGCGCAAGCTGCCAGCGGGGATCCTCTGCATGACTATGTGCGTTGGTTACATCCGCGTCGGGCGAGCGCAAAACGAACCCCGTAGAGATCTTCTGCGATGGTCCCAGGGTCTGCATGTGTTCTTTCGGCGTTTTGCTCTTTAGGGCAAGTTTAGTATCCCGAGATGAACCTCTCATGAATCGGTTGGCTGTAAGCCTCGTACACCGCGTGCTCACGATGGGTAAAAGGCTCCAATTCCACCCGTTCTCAAAAGACTTAGCTCGACCACAATGTGCAAATTGCTTTTACACGCGGATAACCCCTACCGCGAAGTAGCGTGCTGCTTCAGAGTGGGAAACATCGGGACAAACGATGACTGGCGGTTCGCCACCGATATTTCTATGGCAAGTCCGCAGCCCGAGCGGTAATGGAGGCAGTCTGTGATTGTGAATGGTTTGCTATCGAATATCTGGAAACAGTTCGCGCAGATCCAAAGGTCCCGAGAAAAGAGACTTACCTGGAACCAAGTTCTGTTGGGATTTCTTACGTTTATTGCGGCAGCATTGTTCGTCCCAGGTGCATTTGGCCAGGGACTTACCGGATCGATCGATGGCACGGTGACCGACTCCAGCGGAGCCTCAGTTCCGAGTGCCACCATCACGATTCGCCAAAATGAAACAAACAACGTGCACACGGTGAAGAGCTCCGATGCGGGCACCTACGCCGTTCCACAGCTTGCTCCCGGCCAGTACACCATTACGATCGAGACGCCCGGCTTCCAGGTCTACAAGAGGGAAAACGTTACGCTCGCTATCGATCAGGTGGCCAAGATCGACGCAAAGCTAATCGTTGGCTCGCAGGACCAAGTGATCAACGTCACAGACGAAGCTGCCGTCATCCAGACAGAGACTTCTTCTGTCGGCCTCAACATCGACAGTGCCACCATTCAAAATACTCCTCTCAACGGACACGTCAGTATACTGGGCCTTATCAAGCTCGCCCCCGGCACGCAGGCTGTCGCTGCCCAGGACCAGGTCCCGGTGCGCGGTGTCACGCTCGCGTTTGGAACGAACCAGCGCAACTCCTATGGCGACGCCGGCTTCACGTTCGACGGCGTCATCAATGAAGAAATAGAGTTGCAACGCGGTGAAGGCGAGGTACCTCCGCTCGACGCTGTCTCTGAATTCAAGGTGATTACGCAAGGCGCGCCGGCGGAGTTCGGTCAGGCAAACCAGGTCATCGTCGCAAGTGCCAGCGGAACGAACAAGCTGCATGGCGAAGTGTTGGAATTCAACCGCAGCCGGGGGACCGGCGCCAAGCCGTACTTCTTTGGCCCTAGCGCCTCAGCTCCTGCGCGTCCGCCCTATCAGCGCAACGAATTCAGCTTCAACCTCAACGGCCCTGTCTATCTGCCTCATCTTTACAACGGCAAGGACCGCACCTTCTTCTTCGCCAGCTACGAGGGATTCCGCCTCACGCAGTCAAACCCGATCAACAGCACGCAGCCCACGGCGGCACAGCGCGTTGGAGATTTCAGCTGCTTCCTCGCCGGCGGAAGCTGCGCCACGGCTGCCTCCCCGAACACGGTGATCGTCAACGTGGTCACAAAGCAGCCGTTCCCCGGCAACAAGATCAACATCCCGCTCAACCCAGTGGATCTGAAGCTACAGGATCTGCTCTTTCCCCAGAGCACCACGCAGTCCGTGGGCGTGAATACCCTGGAACTCATCCCGCACGACACCAATGTCGATCGCTTCAACCTGCGCTTCGATCATCGCTTCAGTGATCGCGATCAGATTCGCTTTACCTGGCTGCGCGCTTTCTACGGTCCGTTCAAGGACGTAGGCACTTCAAGCCTCGCAGGCGGCGTGGCACGGGATGGCGAGCACAACTCGATCTTCGTGGTGGGCTGGACTCACAGCTTCTCGCCAACGCTGGTGCTCGACAGTTATGTGTCGTATCTTCATTTGCCGCTCTACCGCGACGCGCAGAACTACCAGACCGACTTCTCCAGCATGATCCCCGGCCTTAGCCCGCAGTTGCTGAAGGGAGCGCCGTCGATCAACATCACCAACATCACCGCCATCAGCGAGGCGGGATCGAAGAATCTCGAGCAGACCTATCAGGGCAACGCCTCGCTCAGCAAGGTTCTTCCGAAGCACACAGTCAAGGCGGGCATCTCCTATCTCTTCAACAGCGCCTGGCAAGACAATTCCACCTCGCATGGCGCTTTCACATTTACGGGACGCTACACAGGCATCGCCTATGCAGACTTTCTGCTGGGCTACCCGAACACGACTTCCAACGCTACTCCGGCCGATTACGTTACGCGTTACAACTCCAGCCAGATCGGCATGTATCTGCAGGATGACTGGAAGGTTCTGCCAAAACTTACCTTCAACTATGGCATCCGGTATGACCTGCAGCACTTCTTTGACAACCCATACGGCACGGAATCGCTCTTTGTGCCCAGCGTAGGCAAGGTTGTGGTCTTTGCCAACTCCTATCCGGCCACGGCCAATCCGCTTTACCAATCGTTGACGGTTTTGGCGCCGCAGGTCGGTCTCCCTACCTCCATGTTCGAGTATCTGGGCCAGGCTAAGACCAATATCGCCCCACGCTTCGGCTTCGCTTATCAGGTGCGCCCAAACACTGTGGTGCGTGGCGCGGTCGGCCTCTACTACAACCTTCTGCCCTCTGCTTATATCGATGGCGGCTTTGGCAACCTGCCCTTCGTCAGCACGGTCAACTACACCAATACGACCACTCCCTCAATCACGATGAATGCGCCCTTTGCGGCAACGGCCACCGTTCCTGCAAACCCCAGTGTGATCGCGCAGAATCGCACCATCACGCCGTATACCGAGCAGTACAACCTGGCAGTGGAGCACCAATTGCCAGGGGCCATCGCGCTTCGGATAGGCTATGTGGGACAGCGCACCGTTCATCAGAACAACCATGGTGGCTCCGGCAATACTGAGCCTGACCTGAATTACGCTCCGCCCGGAACGACGACACAGCAGTCGCGCCGTCCCTTTCAGCCTTTCTCGACAATTACGAACGCCTTTGCACCGCTCTACCACACAACCAACAACTCGCTGCAGATTGGCGTACACAAGCGGTACCGTCAGGGCATTACGGTAAACGCGGAGTACCAGTGGACGCGCGTGCTGGGCGTGGAGAACCACCAGAACCCAACAAACATCGGCGACTCGTATGGCAACATCGGCGGTATTACGCCTCAGGTGCTGCAGGTGAGTTACGCCTATGAGCTGCCCTTCGGCAAGGACAAAGCATTTCTCCACAGCAACGGAGAGATTGTGAACCGGATCGTTGGCGGATGGCAGCTTGCCGGCATCACCACCTTCCAGACTGGCCAGCCCTTCTCTGTGACCTACACGGCGCCTGGTTCGCAGGTGTACGGAGCGAGCGGGCGCGCCGACCGTGTTCCGGGTGTCTCACTTTACCCAGCCCAAAAGACACTTGGGCAGTGGTTCAATCCCGCTGCCTTCGCCGCGCCGGCACCATATAAGTTCGGCAACTCCGGCTACAACATGCTGTGGGGTCCGCGCGCTCAGAACTGGGACATGAACCTGGTGAAGAACATCACACTGGGTGAGCGCTATTGCATCCAGTTGCGGGGCGAGGTCTTCAACGTATTCAACCATCCCAATTTCGGGGTTCCCAGTTCCGCAGTCAGCAACCCTGCATCCATGGGCGTCATCTCGTCCGTAGTCAGTGGAAGCCGCACTATCGAGTTCGCCGGTAAGTTCAACTTCTAAAACTCACTCGTGCCATCTCTGTCTTTTGCTTGCAGCCGCAGAGATGGCCCACCCTCAAAGGAGACCTATTTCGTGCTCGCTTCGCATCTTTTCTCTGGCCTTCTGGCCTTCACTCTTTTCAGCGGCGTAGCTGTCGCACAGCAGCAGGACCACGTCAACCCCTGGGCTCCCACAGAGCTGCATAACCTCGCTCCGATAGCCAGCCTTACCGACGGCGTCTGGATGAAGGGCGACCTCCATGTCCACTCCGGTCACAGCAAAGAGGCCAGCAACAACTCAGTTGGCCACATTCTCTCCTACGCAAACTCCATCGGCTTCGACTACATTGCGATCACAGACCACGACAATCACGTCCTCGGCGATGTTGCCCACAACACCTGGACCGACCCCGACTACAAATCCGGCTCGCCCATCCTTCTCTACGGAGCGGAGTGGACCACCACACGGGGTCACGGTAACGTTTTTTCTGCCACGTCGTACGATCACCAGCGTCTCTATGATGTGCGCGACCAACGCGACATTGTGGTCGGAGCGGTGAAGAAGGAGTTGGGAGTTCACCTGTCGGCCAACCATCCAAGCGGCAAGGACCATTTCGGTTACTCGTACGATATGGTCGACTCCATCGAGGTGTGGAACTCAGCTCTGTGGTCGAAGAATGCCAACGCAATCATGATCTGGGACGATATGCTGTCCTCGGGCCGCAAACTGACGGGCAGAGGCGGCAGTGATGCTCATCACGGCATCCCGGATACGCCGGAGCAGGCGACCAAGAACAGTGCTCAAGCTAAGTACAACTACATTGGTACGCCGACGACGTGGGTGTTTGCCAAGGAGCGGACCCGGCGGGCAGTGATCGATGCTCTCACGAACGGGAGAGTTTCGGTCAGTGCAAACCCGTATGCTCCACGTGTCGAGTTCTACGCCGATCTGGATCAGGACGGCAAGATGGACATAATGATGGGCGACAATGCCAAGGCCACGGGCAAGCCAGTCAAGTTCCGTGTGCAATTGACGGGTAAAGCAGTGCTTGCCGACGCCACCTACACCGTGAAGGTCGTCAAAGACGGCAATCCGTTCAACACCTACACGCTGATGGGCAAGACGCCGATCGCAGAGTTTACCGATACTCCGGCAGAGAGAGGACGGACATTCTACCGCGTGACCGTAGAAGGCCCGGCAACCCCATACCCCCAGGTGCCCGAGTCGATGAAGCTGAGTGAGCCTATGGTGGGGTTATCGAACCCCATTTACTTCAACTTCGACCCAAACTTCTAAACTAGAATCGGAGTATCAAGCTGAGATGTGGATTCGGAACCCACGTTTTTCCGATGTCTTGATTGTCGCGAAATCGCCGAGTCGCTCATCGAGGCGGATTAGTACCCTGAAATCAGCTCATGATGAGCAATTTGTTTACTCGTCACAAGTGCCCTTTGTGTAGAGTACTTCCACGGTCCTTACAAGAAAGGCAAACATTCTGATTGAATCGGCGACGTGTCTTTCCGATTTATTGAGGGGAAACCAACCGCCTGCCGTAGGCTGGTACCCTGTCTGCAGCACGCAACTTCTTAGCGAGATTGAAGATAATCAAGTTTGCTGACTCGGCTCATCAGAAGGTCTACTATCCCGAGGATCGCAGACATCGCCTCTGGATCAGTCCGCGGCTTATCTATGGATTACTTGCACTTGTTTTTGCAGCCTTTGCCGCCGCGTGGATCCAACGCCTGGCGTTTGGCATGCCATATATTCCAATCGACGAGGCACTCGATCAGGGCAAGGTCAGTGGACCGCACGGGTTTCCCGGATGGTTCTCAATTGGCACATTCAGGCCAATGCGCTCATCGAACCAGCATAGGTGGGGCGGTGATGACTTCCGAGAAGGGCGTTTCCGGAGACCGATCACGGAAACGGTTTCATTGAGGCTCCCCCGGGCACTCCCTCACAGTGTGCGGAATACCCATCCCTAACAGACTCAATCAGGTTTCCAACGGTTACCGGGTTGCAGGATGTATTGTCTTACGACGTATCTCCACGGAATGAGCGGAATGAAAATGACGACCATGAGACAGGCCCGGATATCCTCCGCAGCTGCGGCGTTGACTTGGTGAGCAGACCACAGGGGCAGAGCGAACGCAAAAAGGTAGATCGTCTTCCAGATCAACTCGAAGAGCAGCAAGGGCAGCATCTGCAAGGGATAGCGTACTCCGAGGACAGCTGTGAGGCCCAGCCCCGCTAGTAATGAAAGTTGAATGCCGTGCGCGACAGCGAAATTCGGTGTGTGGTGGATGACAGACGGCCACATGTATAGTCCAAGGCCGACGGCGAGGATCAGATAGCAAAGGCGCAAGGTGTAAAGCCGTACAAGTGAAACCTCATTCATGGCAGCACCTCGATAGTTCGGAATTTGCTGTCTATCATACGGGTCATATAGCGGACTGTCTGGATCCGTAGCGGCAAGTTAGCTTCTGTTTACCAAAGAGGCTGGTCGATGAGTGCATTGGCGATTTCGCGTCAATCCAGGATCATTCCTGACGAAAAGCGCGTATATGAACGCGACTGGATCGTCGAGGTCTCGTTAAGAGTTAGAGGAAAGTCCTGTCTTTTCAATGCGCCATTGTTGCCGTTCACAATGAATGGTCGCTCTCGTTCCGTGTCCGAAATTGCTGTATTCCTGTCGTGGCGCATGCCCAGCAAAGACACTACAGTTGACGTCGAAGGAGCAACAACGACCAGATGTCAAATCTATCCTCAGCTCTCATCATTCCCGATTCCTTGCTTGCGAAAGAAGCCACAGATCTCCTGCGTGAGCATTCCACGGATCTGCTCTTTAATCACTCGATACGCGTCTACTTCTTCGCGGCTGAGCAGGGCTGTCAACGAAAGCTTCGCTTCGATCCTGAACTTCTCTACGTCGCGGCCGCATTTCACGATTTCGGTCTCATTAAGAAATTCTCGAGCCCAGACGAACGCTTCGAAGTCGATGGCGCGAACGCGGCCCGTCAATTCCTCACCGCACATAAGGTCCCTGAAGAACAGGTACAACTTGCCTGGGAAGCCATTGCTCTGCACACCACTCCGGGCGTCGCTCAGTACATGCGCCCCGAAGTAGCTCTACTCTATTCGGGAGTCGGTCTCGATGTGCTTGGAAGAGGCTTCGATCAGTTTCCTTCAGAGTTGCGCGAGAAAATCGTGGCCGAATATCCTCGAAAGCACTTCAAGGCAGGCTTCATCCAGGAGTACTTTGCCGGCTTTGCGCACAAGCCCGGCACGACCTACGGCACCGTGAATGACAGCATCTGTGAACGTCTCATCCCTGGTTATAAAGCTCCTAATGCCTGCGACGTGATAGCTGCATCTCCCTTCCCCGATTCCGACTACTAATACAGCGACTTCCACGGAGTGAAGCAATGGCAGAGATGAAAGCAATGGAGTTTACAGACGAGCTAAACCTGCAGCCGGTAAGACGTCCGGTTCTCGAGCCGCAAACGGGCGAAATTCTGATTCAGGTCTCCGCCGCTGGAGTGACCCCTACGGAGAAACTTTGGTATACCACCAGCCACTATGCGGACGGTACAGCCCGATCCAAGGCAATTCCCGGACATGAATTCTCAGGCACAGTTGCGGGGTTAGGTGCGGGAGCAACTGGCTACAGGCTGGGAGATGCTGTTTTCGGCTTGAATGATTGGTTTGCAGAGGGTGCTACGGCTGAGTTCTGCATAACAAAACCATCGAATCTTTCTCTGAAGCCATCTTCTCTTTCCCACGTCGAAGCGGCCTCAGCTCCGATTGGCTTGCTGACGGCATGGCAGGGACTGCATCTCCAAGCAAAATTACAGAAAGGCGAACGAGTTCTTATACACGGAGGAGCGGGGGCGGTGGGACTTTTCGCGGTTCAACTTGCAAGATCGCAAGGAGCGTATGTGATTGCCACGTCGTCCAAGGCGAACATCGATTTTGTAAAACAGCTTGGAGCCAATGAGGTCATCGATTATCGCGAGCGCCGTTTTGAAGAGGCAGGCCTGGTCGATGTCATCTTCGATACCGTGGGCGGAGAAACCTTGGACAGATCCTGGGATCTTCTCAAGCCTGGTGGCAGATTGGTTACGATTGCTGCGGACGCAGAATCGAGTACCGATCCCCGAGTAAAGAGTGCCTTTTTCATCGTCGAACAGGATGGAGAACAACTAGCCGCACTAGGCAAGCTTTTCGATTCCGGAGAATTGAAAGCTTTTGTCAAAGCTGAGCTGCCAATGGAAGAAGCAGACCATGCTTATAGCGGCTCGATTGCTGGCAATCCCGGCAAGCTAATCATCCGGACGAAATAGTTTCGCCCGCCGCAATATTCGATACAAACGACAGTAAGAGACACACTGATGAGATAAGTTGAACTTAAGGCAATTTGCACTACTGAATTCATCGAGTTCTCACGATGCTGGGACGATTGTGAAAGGCTTGGAGTCGCGAATTGGTGTCCTCATGCAGGTCGCTCTCGAGGTTGCGTCCGAATCGACTTCGATCCAGAAGCCGAGTGAAGGAAAACATTTTTCTTTGACACTTATTCGACTGCCCTTTCGTCCTTAGCCTTGCCAAGGGGAGTTGCGAATCACAGAGCAGAAGTTGCCGCGGCGGAACGTAGGATCTTTGTCTGCCAGCACATCTGCCTTTACGTTTCCAAAGGTCGTTTCCGGCTGGTGCTTTATCCCATCGTAAAAGGCCTGCAAAATATCTTCCTTGAAATGCGGAGTGCGGGGATATCGCTGCACGATAGCTACCCGATCCGCTTCCTGGAAATTGCTGTAGTCAATGCCAAGCACATCCATCTCGACGCCTGCGGTCACAAGTGCAACGACCGGATGCATATACTTGGGAATATCCGGCGTCGTATGCAGTGCGATCGACGTCCACACCTGCTCTATCTCCTGCTCTGAGAGGTTATGCCCTTGCAGAAAATCGCGCGCGGCATTTGCTCCGTCGACCTCAAAGCGGTCGGAGGCGCTGCTATATGCAGGCACGAGCCCAAGGTCATGAAACATGGCTCCTGCGTACAAGAGCTCGGTGTCGAATTTGAGTCCGCGACGCTGGCCGGCAAGCGCGGCGAAGTGATAGACACGGCTGGAATGATTGAAGAGAAGTACGGACTCGGTAGCGCGGATGAACGCAGTGATCTCACCTGCAAGTTTGCTGTCCGGAACGTGAATGCCTGAGAGCCGTGAGGATGGAAAGGTCTGCGTAGATGTTGTCATGAGGAAGCGCTTCCAGCGCGGTTGACTTGCTTCTTCACGCTAGAACATACAGTATGCGACCGCCACGACAGCTTTGCAGTGATTTAGGACATCGGCTTTTCTGACACGGATGTGCGCGATAGCGGGCTTCTGAAACGGTTCGCATATTCAGCCGCGGTGATGCCGAGAATTCTGGAGAAGGCACGCCGCATGGCTTCCGTCGACTTGAAGCCGGAGGCGTCTGCGATCTCTTTCAGTCCTTTAGGTGACGAATCGATCATCTGCTGCGCTGCTTCAACGCGCATACGGTCGACAAACTGCCCCGGATTCATGCCTGTTTCGCGCAAACATATACGTGTGAAGTGGCGCGCACTCATACCGACACGCTCGGCGAGTGCTTCGACCGTAAGATTTTCGTGAAGATGCTCCAGCATCCATACTTGAAGCTCACGCAATGGTGTGGCCGCCGTCGATTGATGCGAAAGCATGTGGCTATACTGTGCCTGACCACCCGGACGCACCAGAAACATCACGAGGAACCGTGCAATCCGTAACGATACCTCGTGACCGTGGTCTTCTTCCACGAGGGCCAGCGAGAGGTCGATTCCAGCGGTTATCCCTGCCGAGGTATAGGTGGAACCGTCGCGGACGTAGATGGGATCGGAGCGCACCCGTACCGACGGATATTCTCTTGCGAGCCGCTCGCAAAAATTCCAATGCGTGACGGCTTCTTTCCCATCCAGCAAACCTGCCTCCGCCAGCAGAAATGCACCCGTGCAGATAGACGCGACCCGACGCGAACGTTTTGCTGCAGATGCGATCCACTCAATGAACTCGGGATCATAGATCCCGCTCTCTGCACCCGGCCCTCCAACAAGTATCAGCGTGTCAATTGGTCCAACGATCTCGGCGCTCGGCGTGGCATCACCAAGTACGATCGTGCGATTAGTCTGCAGACTGCGTTCAGCGCCCGGGTTGGCAAGGATGACCTCGTAGTCAGGCGCATTCGAGAAGACCTCCAGTGGACCTGCAACATCGAGAATCTGAACGGGAGGGGGACCGATAATCACGACTTTTCGCATGCACCGATTCTATCGAGCGAGCAGTTCGATACGGATAAGACTGTATCTGGAGCCACCCAGGGCTCGGCTATCAGCTCTTCCTGGGGGACGGGCAATCCGGAAGTTGGATCTCAGTTGGTGATAACAGGGCAATGCGCTCATCGAGGAGCCATTGGCTCGTGTTCCGAGAGGTTTGTCGGCAAACAGGAACTAGCGCGCCCAGCCGCAAATTACCGAGGTGCTGGGTCCCACGGCGTCTTGATATCGACGCCTAATAGATCCAGCATCCCTCCCTTGCTAACGAAACACGACAGCGTCTAAGCATTCGATGCCCTACGCCGTGGACCAGGCTTCAGCCGATCCGCTGCTCCGTTCGGTCCGTTATTCCACGTGAACCTTGATTAGAAACGGATGAACGCTCCAAATTGATAGACCCTGGGCTGGTTGGCCTGAGTCGTGATCTGGCCAAAAGAACTGCTTGTCCAGTCGGTGGACGGAGCTGTATAAACCGGGTGATTGAGGGCGTTGATTGCCTCCATACGAATCTGAAGCTGGCTCTCCCTCCACAATGGAAAGTTTCTCTGCACTCCCAGGTCGAACTGGTTGAGGAAGTCGGAACGTAGACCGGAGAAGCGAATGGGGAATGTCCGAATCTGATACTGATTCGGAAGGACATTAGAGCAGACTGCTGTTGCACAGCCCGACGTCGTCTGCAGCCAGTTCGACCGATCGAACCAGAATCCAGCGACACCCGGTTTTGCGATTGATTTCTTATACCCCGACCTGCCCCAGGCGGAGTCGACCGGGTTCACTCCATTGTAAAGGGGGCTTGTGTTACCGGGATTGAAGTTCAGCGGCTGACCGCTCTGAACCTGATAGACCCCTTGAACCTGCCATCCTCCGATCACTGCGGAGGTTATTGAGTTGTTGGTGGCGTACCGTCTGCCGCGACCGAACGGAAGCTCATACAGGAATGAAGTGGCGAAACGAAGGGGGCGATCCAGCTGCGAGATCCCGTACCAGAGGCTCGTATCGGAAGGGTTGAGGTACTGCGACGCATCGAGAGTCCTCGACCATGTAAAGGAGGTCGTCAGTGAGAGGCCGCTCTGAAAGCGACGATTCAGCTGCGCCTGCAGTCCGTGATAGATCGACATGCCATTGTTGAGATAAGCCGTCACTCCCGTAAATTCAGGATAAGGACGCAGAAGCTGCGACACCGTTGTCCTGCTGCTTCCCAGAGACGCTGTGCTGGGAATGACGCCGCTGAACGGATTCGTGACATTGCCATTCAGGCGATCGAAGGTCGTTTTGTCATAGCCGTTGTTGATCTTTGAAAGATATTGCAGGGGGACAGCGTTGTAGTCCCGTTGGACGGGCACATGAACCCCATGATTGCCAACGTAGTCCAGTGCGGCCAGCCACGAGCCGAACTGGTGCTGCATCCCGAAGCTCCATCTCATGTTGTAGGGAATCTGCGGATTGGGCGTCTGGAAAGTGATGGACTGGCCGAGAAAGGTCTGCAATCCCAGGTTGCTCCCGGTTGGCTGGGTAAATCCAGTTGGAAATGGATTATCGAGCGTGCTGATGAAGGTAAGGCCATTGTCTCCGCTTCCATTCAGACTTGTCGTGGCGCTGTAGCCCTGCTGCGGAGTCAAGGTAGCGTTGTTGGTAGATCCGCTGTTGCCACCGGAAAGGATGAACAGCTGGACGGAGTCTGCGAAGAGCCCGAAGCCTCCACGAACTACAGTATTTTGTTCCGGTTGATAGGAGAATCCGATACGGGGAAGGAAGAGGAGCTTCTGTGAGGTATATATGTTTCTTTCGCTGTTGCCTTCGCCTGCGAAACGCAGGCCGCCATTGACGGAAAACTGACTCGCGGGCAACAGGGCTGGATTTGTGGCTGCGATGCTTGCGTAGTTCGCCTTCGCAGCAGCTGCGATGGGATTGACTGCGTTGAAATCGAAGTAAGTATTGGCCTTGTTGTAACGTTCGCTGTTCGGTCCTTCATATTCGTATCTAAGTCCGGCATTGATTGTCAGCTTCGAGGTCGCCTTCCAGTCATCCATGAAGAACCCGGCGATGTAGTTGGACCGCAGAGCATAATCCGCATTAGTGGTCAGCCTTGCCGTACTCAAGATGCCGCGCTCCAACTGGGCAAGCCCGAAACCTGCCTTACTTGGGACCTGGGCGTTGCTGTTGGCCGTCACATAATTTCCAGTCGTAGCATAGGCGCCATTATTTCCCGCCCCGGAACCTCCGTTGGTGTTGTACATGCGATACTCCACGCCTGTGCGGAAGTAATGCGAGCTCACCAGCTTGCTTGCCTGTACAGCTCCCATCGTGATGTCGTCATGGGATGCGATGTTGTTCTTGTCGGCGAGAGCCTGGAAACCCGTAGGCGCAATGTTGGGAAATGAATCTGCGGCCCCGGGCATTCCATCGACCAGATAGCTGGGCATGCTGATCGAGGTCGCATCCAGCAGGCCCTGGGAGTTAACAATGTTTGAATTCACGAACCGAGTCCAGGTAAGGTGCGCCTCGACGACGGTCGTGGGATTCACAATGAAGTTGTAGCCAATCGCAACTCCCTTATTCACGTACGTCAGAGTAGTTCCGCTAACAGGGTAAAAGTAGGCATTTGTCTTCGACTGCAGCCGGTTGCTGAGGACGAAGTGGCCGAACAGGGATTGACGCGGAGTCATGGTGTAGTCCGCCCGGGTCGCCAAGGAGTAGTAATAGTCCGGTTCAGAACCGGCGTATACAAAGTTTCCGGTGCCGTCGGAGTTTCCCGGCGCATTGGGCTCGGGATAGTAAGAAAGAATCTTCTTCGCTATCGGGGAGATGTTCCTGATGATGTTGCCGGGGATGGGGGTTCGGGTGACGATTCCGCCTGCACCCGCAGTGCCGCTGGTGGGCTCGTAAAGCTGATATTGATTGGTAACACCGGCCGTATGCGCCGGATCCTGCGCATACAGGGCGGAGAAGTCCCCGGTTCTCTCGGGAAGAGTGGGAACGGTAAGGGTCTGTGGGTTGGGGGCGGCCTGACGGCTTCGCTCGTATCCGACGAAGAAGAATGCCTTGTTCTTTACGATTGGTCCGCCAAGAGTTCCGCCATATCGCAGCCACGTGGGAGAGGCGCTCGGGTTCCCCGACAGTGTCCAGGTCTTCGAGTTCAAGGTGGGGTTCTGGTAGTAGGCAAATGCTCCGCCGTGGAAGGCATTGGTGCCTGACTTGATGCTGGTATTCACGAAGCCGCCGGAGGCATGCCCCTGGCTGGAGTCGTACGTCGCGGTCTCCATACGATACTGTCCGACGAATTCGGTTGACGGAGTATAAGCCGACAGCCGGATGCGATTGTTTGGCGCCCCATCCAGCCGGTATTCAAGAGCGTTCAGCATCGACCCGTTTACCGAGACGCTGGCAGTGGTGCTGTCGTAGGTGTGGATGTTGGGGTTGACGCCGGAAGGCGACACGCCGGGCGCCAGCGTCTGTAGCGTAAAGGGATTGCCATAGATCAGGGGAAGTTCCTGCATGCTTCTCTGTTCCACGATCAAACCCATTGAGGCGCTTGTGGTCGCCAGCTGCTGAATGCCTTCCTCGACGTTGACGGTCTCGGTGGCGCTTCCAAGCTCCATTGTCACGCTCTGCTCGTTGGTGACGTTGACGTCAACGTTCAGGTTCGTTCGCTGCAGCTTCTTGAAGCCCTGCATCTCAACGGTCAGGGCATAGATTCCGGGAATAAGAGACTGAAAGTTGTAATCACCCGACTCGTTCGCGGAGGCGGTTTGCGAAACCCCGGTCGCGATGTTCTGGAGCGTTATAGCCGCTCCCGGCAGAACAGCGCCCGTCGAATCGGCGATCCGTCCCTTGACGGTGCCGCGGTCGTTTTGGGCCAGAGCTGAATTTGTCGCTATTACCGCGAAAAGCAAAGCAACCAGCAAACCTAAGGTGGAACGATTTTGATGCATGACGACCCCCTGAGATGTCTCGCTCGGATCGGGCACGGCCCTTTACAGGTGCACGGCCGAACTTCATTTTTAGAGCGGACCAACCATACGCGGGTGCCTACACTGTTCGGACCATTCTCTACGTAAGCAACATGTTTCCGACGCGTTGTAAACCGCTTTTCTATATGAGTTACACGACATTTGTCGTTGTAACTCGATTGCGATCTCAGAAGCAACAGGAGACCAACTCCGGGCAACGTATTCTCAGGTCGGCATTTGCGTAGAGTTAGACCGAGGCCAACCAGCTCATTTAAAAGGAATATTTCGGTCTGATACATGTTGACTACATACCGCTTCGCACCTGTAAATGATGATCCGCTATAGTTTTGTTCGGTTTTTCACCGCTACTTTGCCGGTAGCGAAACCTGAGTGAGAGAGCTTGCAGAGGATCTCGAATGGGATGGTTTACCGGCTGAAAGATCGGACCATTCCGAGTAAGCATTCCAGGATCGAAGAGGACACAAGGATGGAATTCAATCGTCGACACTTAATTAAAGGAGTTCTAACTGCCAGCGCAGCGGCTGGCATGCCACGCATGGTAGCGGGACAATTTCTGAACGCGCCGCGTCATGGGCTCCCCGGGACCCTCCAGGAGCGTTATGCAAAGCTCGACGCTATCCTTAACAAGCCGGTATTCAAGCGAGAACTGTTCAAGGATCCGGTCATCATCGAATCGGTCGAGCTGCTCCATTACAAGAACTCCTGGATATGCCGGGTCCGGTCCAGGGACGGCCACGAGGGCATCTCGGTATCGAACGCGCAGCAGATGCAGATCTTCTATCCGGTTCTGGTTAAGCGGATGGCCCCTTTCTTTGTCGGAAAGGACGCGCGGGACCTGGAGGATATTTTAGAGGCTGTCACTGTCTACGAGTCGAACTACAAGGCCCAGAGCCTTGCGATCTGGGTTCCGCTGGCAACGATCGAATTTGCGATTCTCGATATGTTCGGAAAAATGTCGGGCCGCTCAATCGGGCTGCTGATCTCCGACAAGATCTACAATCCGAAGATCCACGTCTATCAGGCTAACGGTGAGCGGGACAACTCCGCTGAAGAGGTTATCGAGCACTTGAAACGCGATCTTGCGGTCTCTCATGCAAAGGCGATCAAGTTCAAGCTGGGCGGCCGCATGAGCCATGTGGAATATCCTGCCGGGCGAAGCGAAAAGCTAATTCCCATGGTCCGCAAAACCTTTGGGGACGAGATGGTCATTTCGGCCGACGCCAATGGCTCCTACACCCCGCAGCAGGCAATACCTATCGGAAAGCTGATGCAGGAGCAAAAGTATGCCTTCTTCGAGGAGCCGGTGCCGTTCGACTGGTACGAGGAGACCAAACAGGTAGCCGATGCGCTTGAAATCCCCATCGCCGGCGGCGAGCAGGAGTCCTCCATGCACAACTTCCGTTGGCTCGTCGCCAATGGAGGTCTCTCGATCACGCAGCAGGACATGTTCTACTTCGGCGGGATGGTTCGCTGCATGCGCGTGGCCCGCATGGCTCACGCCTTTGGCAAGCAGACGATCCCGCACATCTCGTCCACGGGCCTCGGCTACGTGTACATGATGCACTTCGTCGCGGCGATACCGAACTCGGGTCCATACCACGAGTTCAAGGAGTTCAATAACACGCTGCCGTTCAAGTGCCCGACTTCGAGTCTTCTGTCCGATGAGAGCGGGACGGTCAAGGTGCCGATGGGTCCCGGACTCGGTGTTGAGATCGATCCTGCTTATATCGCCAAACATGAGGTCGTGAAGGGATGAAACTCTCTCCTTTCTTATCCATCGCATTGCTTGTTGCTGTCACGTCGGCGGGGCGGGCGCAACAGCCCGTTCTACCTGAGGGTGTGACTATTTGGCCCCAGGGCATGCCGCCTCATGGCATTAAGCAGAAGGACGACTACGGCAACCACATTCTCTCCGTCTCGCACCGGGAAAAGAGCGGCGTAGTTGAGCTTCATGAGACGAAGGAAGACGTCATGATTGTGCGGAGCGGGGAGGCAACCCTCATCGTCGGGGGCAGGGGAACGAATATGCATCCCTCCGCCCCGAAGGAACAGCAGGGCACGAATATCGAAGACGGTGTCTCGAGACACGTCTCTGCCGGAGACGTGATTCATATTCCGGCCAACACGGCGCATCAGTTTCTGCTGGAGCCAGGAAAGCAGATCACGTACACCCTTGTAAAAATCGTTAACCGCTGACGTCCGACGGACGGACAAAACCAGCTCAACAAAAGGTCATCTGATGAGGATGAATTGACTATGGTCCCTTCAAAGCGGCCCTTCTTCCGAACCCTGTACTTTCGCGTGCTGGTCGGCGTGATTCTCGGTATCGCCGTGGGCTTCCTCTGGCCACATGCGGCACAGGAGATGAAGCCGTTCGGCGACGGGTTCATCAAAATTGTTCGGATGATGGTGGCGCCGATCATCTTCCTGAGCGTTGTCATTGGGATCGCCAATGTGGGTGATCTTCGCAAACTAGGCCGAATCGGCATAAAGGCGCTGATTTACTTCGAAGTGGTAAGCACACTGGCCTTGCTGCTGGGGATGATCGTTGCCACTGTGGTTCAGCCCGGGCGCAGTATGAACGTGGATGTTCATACCCTGGACACGAAAGGAATTCAACAGTACACCTCTCAGACCGGAAGTCTGGGCGCGGTTGATTTTGTCCTGAACATCATCCCTGACACCTTCACCGGAGCCTTCAGCAAGGGCGAAATCTTGCAGGTGCTCTTTCTCGCGATCCTGACGGGAATGGCGCTCGTGATGCTCCCCTCGGAGGGTCGGGTTCTCAGGGCAGCGCAGTCTGCAAACAAGGTTTGCTTCAAGATGATCTCCATCATCATGGAGGCTGCGCCCCTGGGGGCGTTCGGCGCCATGGCATTCACCATAGGCCGCTATGGACTCACGACTCTTATTTCGCTGGGAAAACTGCTCCTGTGTGTCTACCTCACCAGCATCGGCTTCGTCGCATTGATCCTCGGCGCACTCTGCATGGCGAACGGCATCAATCTTTGGAAGCTCATCCTTTACCTGCGCGAAGAGTTGCTGATCGTCCTCGCTACCTCGTCCTCGGAGCCTGCATTGCCACAGATGCTGGTGAAGATGGAGAACCTTGGCTGCTCGCGTGTGGTAACCGGTCTCGTCATTCCTGCCGGTTATTCCTTCAATCTCGATGGCACGTCCATCTATCTGACCGTCTCCACGTTGTTCATTGCGCAGGCGACGAATACTCATCTGACGCTCGTGCAGCAGGCTTTTATCCTGTTCGTCCTGATGCTCAATTCCAAAGGGGCGGCCACGGTGACGGGAGGCGGGTTCATCACTCTGGCGGGAACTCTCTCCACCCTTGGAACGCCTCCTGTTGCCGGGATCACGCTACTGCTGGGCGTCGATCGGTTTATGTCGGAGATGCGATCGCTCACCAATCTCATCGGCAATGGGGTGGCAACCATCCTGGTTGCGAGATGGGAAGGGGAGTTTGACGCTGAGCGGGCTCGGCTTGTTCTCAATGGCGGTTTCGATAGCTCTCAAAAACTTCCGGCCCCGCTGGAGAAGGTGGAGGCCTGATTTGGTCCGCTCACGCCGATCTCGCTTGGTCAGGGCTGCTTCGCTCTCTGTGCTCGCTGCCTTGATTCAGCCGTTCGGAGCCCAGACGAGATCCACTCCGCACACTGCATCTCGTGAACAGTACTCGAGATGGCAGGCAGAGATTCGCCAGGGACTTTTTATCCCCAACGATCTACCTGCATCCCAGCCGGCTTCGTATGGCACCTTTTCGCCGGCGACAGGCGTAACAGCCGAGCGTGTTACTTACGCAACGGCCAATGGCATGCGCGTGCCTGCTATCGTCTATCGCCCCCAGAGTAAATTGGACAGACGCATGCCTGCGATCCTGATCGTCAACGGCCACAGTGGCGACAAGACATCCTGGTACGCCTTCTACTCCGGGATTCTCTATGCAAGGGCAGGAGCTGTGGTTCTGACCTACGATCCCCTGGGTGAAGACGAACGGAACTCCGATCGCCAATCGGAGGCCAGGGAGCACGACACCATACTTCCCGAAGATGAGGCGCCGCGGCGCCTGGCCGGTCAGATGATTGCGGATATCGTTCAGGGAGTCAGCTACCTCTCTGGACGTACGGACGTAGATCCGCAGCGGATCGCAGTTGCCGCCTACTCCATGGGGTCGTTTCACTCGGCGATTGCCGGCGCCATGGACATGCGCATCCATGCTCTGGTCCTGTCCGGTGGAGGCAATCTCGATGGTCCCAACGGCTACTGGGATACTTCCAAGCTGATGTGTCAGGCGGGAGCCTACCACGCACTCAGTTTTCTGGGTGATCGTGGGGCGGTTCTTTATGCGCTCAACCAGCAGCGTGGACCGACGCTTCTTCTGAACGGCACTTCCGACAAGCTGATCACCACACCGCATACCGACGAGGCGTTCTTCGCCGACCTTCGCGACCGGACCGCAAAGATTACGGGCACACGGGCAAATCTCTTCAGGACGGAATGGTTTGAAGGAGCGGGTCATCGTCCTAATTTCGTCACCCGGCGTGCTGCCCTCTGGCTCAACGAGCAGCTTCAATTCTCGAACTGGACGGCAGCATCGATCGCATCGATTCCGGAGATTCACATTAGTGAATGGGCAGCGAAGACCGGAGCTCACATCGGCCAGAGCTTTCAGAACGAACTCTCCGAGGGCGGAATACGCGCGCTCGACCCGACCATCCCCAACGTGCCCCGCGAAAAGCTGCAGGCCCTTTCCGAGTCTGAATGGAAGCAGCAGAAGGATAGTTTGACCTGGATAGGCTGGATTCATCGTGTTGGCTTTCCCGGTCCGGCATCAGATTCGAAAAATCACAAGTAAATTAAAGGACTAAAAGAATGTCATCTTCACGACGCGATCTACTAAAACTCGGCGGCGCTGGTCTTGCTGGTTTGTCTACCTCTGCTTATGGCGCACAGAACCGTCCTCACCACGTCGTTCAAACGATCTTCGATGTGCGTGCCTTTGGAGCGACCGGAGATGGCAAAACAGTGGATACGCCCTCCATCAATCGCGCTATTGAAGCAGCAGCGGCAGTGGCTGGAGGAACTGTCATCTTTCCCGCTGGGACGTACATCTGTTTTTCAATCCACCTGAAGAGCTATGTCGATCTTTACCTGGCCCAGGGATGCACCATTCTTGCAGCCGACGGACCTAAACCCGGCGACTCCACCGGTTACAACGGCGGCAGATACGATGCGCCGGAGCCTAAAACAGCATGGGATGCGTATCAGGACTTCGGTCACAACCATTGGCATAACTCCCTTATCTGGGGAGAAGACCTCCACGATCTCAGCATTATCGGTCCTGGCCTCATCTGGGGCCGAGGTCTGACTGCGGGCCACGGCAATCACGTCCTGCCCGATGGAGTGGGCAATAAGGCAATCGCTCTAAAGAACTGCCGCAACGTCATCTTTCGGGATTTTTCGATTCTGAAGGGCGGCCACTTCGGGCTCCTGCTCACAGGTGTCGACAACGTCACGATCGATAACCTGAAAATCGACACCGATCGCGACGGCATCGACATCGACTGCTGCCGCAATGTGCGTGTCTCCAACTGTACCGTCAACTCTCCGGAAGATGATGCGATCTGCCCAAAGAGCTCATATGCGCTAGGCTATGCGCGGTCGACGGACAACGTAACTATCACCAACTGCTACACCACCGGAAAATACGAGATAGGGAGCGTGCTCGACGGCACCTTCAAGGTCAGTAAACTCGCGAACAGCAAAGAGGCAACCGGTCGCATTAAGTGCGGCACCGAATCGAACGGCGGGTTCCGCAACATCACAATCTCGAACTGCGTCTGCGAAGGCAGCCGTGGCATTGCTCTTGAAAGCGCGGATGGAGCGCTGCTGGAAGATATCACTATCACCAACATTACGATGCGAGAGTGCACAGTAGCCCCGCTCTATATTCGACTTTGCGCGCGCATGCGAGGACCGGCAGAGGCTAAAGTCGGTACGGTGCGGCGGGTCTTCATCGATAACTTCATCAGCTACAACTCCTCATCGATACAGCCCGGAATTGTTGCAGGTATCCCTTCGGCGCTGATTGAGGATGTTCACCTCTCGAATATCTACTTCCATCAAGTGGGGAATGCGCCCAGGGCTATGGCCGATCTTATTCCGGCGCAATATGAAAAAAGTTATCCCGATCCCACCCGCCAAGGGGACTTTCCTGCTCATGGACTCTTTCTGCGAAACATCAGGAACATCGATGTCTCCCATGTCGAGTTTGCGCTGTCTTCACCCGATCCTAGAGCCGCCGTCTGGGCTCAGAACGTTCATGGGCTTGACCTCTTCCGCGTCAAGGCCCCTACGCCCGCCGGTTCCGGTAACTTTACGTTCAAGGAGATCACGGATCTGCAACTCAACGGCACGCGCGGATTAAAAGACATTTCCATGGATAAAGTCGAGGACAAAACGCTCTGAAGGGTGTGGGGGGATGGCTAGTGAAGTATCCGGCTCAGGACGTAAGTCGTCTCCGTCGGAACATTGTCTTTAAAGCGAATTCGCAGCAGAACCTGATAGACGCGTGGCATCCTTCCGCCATTGGCCTGTTTTAGCTGCGTTACGACGGTACGAGCCGTATCCGGATTAGTGAAAAAACGTACTGCGCCCACGTAACCGGGCGATCGAATGCTCGTAAAACTCAGCACGTCGTTATCTCCCATCGGTCCTGTGATATGCGTTGTCAGAGCATAAATAATACCTTGCTCCCTTGGAGCTGTTACGTACTCATCCTTGTAAAAGGCCGGCTCGCCAGCGGCCGGATGGGTGTTTCTGATCCCTTCCAGGTTGGCTACCAACTCACTGGCTACTGGCATACCTTGCAGTTGTTCAAAGAACAGATTTTGAACTCCCACAAAGACGATATTGTTGTCCGCGATCTGATGCCACGAAAGCTGGCTCGTTCGCATGATGGAGATATTTTGCGTACGAGATCCCAGCAGTCTTCCAAGATGGAAGGCAGCTTCTGCCTCGCCAAAAGCCGTGTAATAGCGGCTTGGCTGCACATTGGCACTGCTTAGCGACTCCGAAAGCCGCTTGATGGCAAGAGACCCCTTTGCGTCGTTCCATTCGTTGAGAGAGCGGTCCCGATAATAGATTCCAGGATTTGAGCTGATCTCAACGAAGAGAGGGTCTTCAATAGAAAGGATGAGTGGCCTTGAAGCATTCGTGAAGGGTAGCCACAATTCGCCCATCTCAGGAGGCCATTGTGAGGCTCGGTCTGTCCCCTTCCGATGGGCGTTATATAACAGGAATCCCAGAAGGCAGAGCAGCGCCAGAATAAGGCCCGCACCAAGACCGGGTAAAAATCCCCTCCATGTTCTTTCGCTTGGTTGCATCAGGGGCGGCGTTATTACAGATTCGAAGATCGCCGGCGTAACTAAAGCGGTGGCCGATTCGCTCACCATCCGGTGCTCGCATGTCAGCCTGAATCTACCCTTAGGCAGGTCGATCAGTAATGGATCGCGCAGACCCTCGGTACGGTAGTATTCCGCCAGTTTCTGGCGAAGTCTTCCCACCTGGATCCGGACCGTCGAATTCTGCTGGGGATCGTACGACGACGGCTTCCCTAAACCTTCGATGGCAACAACATATTCCTTGAGTTGGTCGGCTTCGCCTCCTGCCGCCTTTTCCGCAAGATACGCGAGCAGCTTACGCAGAACTTCTGAGCTGCGAAAACCGTCACTCCGCAGAATTCGTTCTACTTGGGCTTGCACCTCTTCCTGAGAGGCAACCTTTTCTTCAACCAGCATGCCACCGGATTATCACTTTGCAACTTGCATTGTCAACAAAACGGTCAGGTTCGTGGAAGAAGGTTACCTTACAAGTACAAAGTCTTTACAAGATTGGGGTCACTCATTGACCATTTGAGTCCATTTGGCGACACAACCACTTCTCTAGTGCTATCTACCGATCTCGAACAACGAGAGACTCAGAGACCGTACTCCCGCAAACCCTTGCCCGCCCCAGGTTTTGAGCAGGGGAGAAAAGCCTGAGACAGTGAAGACGCGACACACGGGAGGCGCGGTGGTGGTGGCCACAGTGGAGTATCTTCGGTGGCCGGAAGCTCGCGCGGCCGCATTTGATTTGGCACCACGAGCTGGAAGACTCTGGTGATCCTTAGGCAAGAGCAAGGTATAGCAGCTCGTCAAAAAATTATCTCCCGAAATTATTCGCGCCGCAGCGCCTCAACGGGGTCAAGCCTCGCTGCGCGGAAGGCGGGCAGAAAGCTTGCGACAACTGCGACTATCGCAAGCAGCGCGATGGCGAAGCCGAGCGAGGCAGGGTCCCACGACTTCAGCCCGAAGAGGATCGAGCCTGCCCCACGCGTGGCCAGCAGAGAGACGATCGCGCCAACGACGGTCCCGATTGCGAGCATGCGTCCGGCGTCGCGCATGACCAGCGAGATAATCTGCCGGCGCGTGGAGCCAAGCGCAATGCGGATGCCGAGCTCGTTGCGGCGGCGGGTAACGAGGTAGGAGACGACTCCATAGAGCCCTACCATGACGAGGACTGCGGCGAGGATGCCGAAGAAGCCGGAGAGGATGGCGAGGAGGCGTTCGCGGAGGAGATTGTTGCGGATGATCTGCTGCAGCTCGAAGAAGCGAGTGCGGATCTCAGGATGTGCGGCGGCGATGGCTCGCTTGATGTCCTCGCCCACGACATCAGAAGGAAGCGTCGATGAGATGACCATTCCGGCGCCTGGGCCTTCGGCTTCAACAGGGAATTGCAGGGCGGGGACGAAGGCCATGGATTCGGTTTTGCCGCGCAGGTCGTTGTACTTGGTGTCAGGGATGACGCCGACGATCTCGAAGAGAGTGGAGGGGTAGCGCGGCTCGGCCTTGGTGCGGACGGTTTTGCCGATGGGGTTTTGTCCGTTGAGGTAGTTGCGGACGAAGGTCTGGTTGACGATGGCGACGCGGGGGGAGGATTGGGTGTCGTTGTCGTTGAAGGCGCGTCCGGAGAGGATGGGGACGCCCATGGTCTGAAAGTATGCAGGGCTGACCCAGGTGAACCGGCTGGACCCTTCGATAGGACCCACGTCGACGCCGTGTCCCCAGCTTCCACCGGTCAGCGGGATCATCGTCGTGATGGCTGCGTTGGTGACGCCGAGGACGGCGCGCACCTCGTTGAGGAGCTGGCGCTTGAAGTCTTCTAGGTGGGCAGGATCGATTTTAGAGTTTGGGAAGCCGAAGAAGGCGACGGTAATTCCCTCTTCGCGCATTCCGGGATCGAGCGCCATGAGGTTCCGGAAGCTGCGCACGAAGAGCAGCGCGGTGACGAGCAGCACCATGGAGACGGCGACCTGCGTAACGACCATGAGCCTCTGTGCAGAGAAGCGCCCGCGGTGGCCTGCGGCGTGGCCGTCGCCGCTTTTGAGGGCGTGGATGGGATCGGCCTTGGAGGCGCGGAAGGCGGGGAGGGTTCCGAAGACGGCACAGGTGAGGATGGCCACGGCGGCGGCGAAGAGGAGAACGCGCCAATCGGTGTGAACCGTTAGGCGAAGGGAGTCGTTTCCACTCCAAGGATGCGGATGAGAAGGCGGCTGAAGAGCTGGGCGAGTCCGATGCCGAGCAGCGCTCCGGTGACGGCGAGGAGGGACGATTCGATGAGGAGCTGGCGGAGGAGGCGTGCGCGTGTGGCGCCGAGAGCCATGCGAACGGCGACCTCGCGCTGACGGGCGTTGGCTCGGGCGAGCATGAGGTTGGCGAGGTTGGCGCAGGCGATGAGGAGGACAAGTCCAGTGATGCCGAGCAGTATCCAGAGTGACTTGTCGTAAGCGTCGCGCAGGCTGCTGACGCCGGTGGTGGCGGAGAAGGCGCCAAGCTTGTAGTTGCGGAACTGCTCGGTGGATTTGCTGCTGTAACCCTGCGGAAGCGCGGCCTCGAAGAAGGCTCGCCTCGCACTTCGGCTATTTGAGCAAAAAATCCAACGGATCTAAGTTTGGATTTTCCATGAGGTGACTTCTACCACGAAGTCACCTCATGGGAAATTTAATAGAGAGGTTCAAAACTCGATTGAGTCGCTGAACAAACGTGGCCGGATTCTGAAGCGCCATCCCTCCAGCAACAGCGCCTGATCGAACAGCAGCCATGCGGCATCCAGAAGGCTCCGTCACAAACGCTGTCCCTCTTTTGGGATCGGCGAGTTAGTCTTTGCTCTTAAGTGTGGGTTCATGTTCTTTAATGAAGGCCTCAATCTCCGAAGCAATTCCAAGAATCTTCCGCCATTGCTCTTTGTAGAGCGTAATTGGGAACCTCCCGATCCCGTACAAAGACACGCCGCCTTTCTCACTGACCTTGAGAGAGAGTCCCCGATCAGATTTCGTCTTGAGCTGTTCGTTTTCTTTGAGGAGCTTTTCGATCTCCGCTTTCAGGTCTTCTTCAGGCATTTCAAACCACCTCAGAGAATTCGTATTCATTCTATTCTGGCAGGGCAAGTCGCGAGTCACCCATGCTCGCCGATTGCGTTATCTACACATCAAGGCATCGTAACCGTTCCGAAACCCAAAGCGGCTTGGGTACATCTGAATGCTGGTGGCTGTGCCGAGCTGCTTCACCGGTTTCGCAGGATTTGCCACAACGCCGCCATTCGCCTCGACTCACCGGGTTCCGGTGAATGATAGGGAGAAACCACTCCGGCCATAAGGTCCGGCTGGGAAGGGTCGCCGGTCTTCTGGACCTTCACCGGGTCTCCTCCGAGGAGAGCGTCGGTCGTTCGAGTCAGACGAAATCTGCTGAGCAGCGCCGGCGGGATCTGGACTGCAGACTGAGCGCGGGTCAGGGCAACGTAGAATAGTTTTAGTTCGGCTTTGATTTGCTCTTTTTGTTCTTTCGCGTGGGTCGAATGGCCGCGCGCACTTCGGAGAATCGCATCGCGAAAGTCATCGTCAATCGCTATGTGCCGCCATTCCCGGCCTTTTGCCTTGTGTGCAGTCGAACAAACCACTTCTGCTTTCGCCTGGTCGGCCTCGCACCCCGCAAGGCCTCGAAGCATATTGGCTTCTCCGTACTCCTGCACAAGGTTCACGAGGCCACGAAGATATTCCCCCTCGGGTCGCAGGCTGAAGGACATCACAGCTTTCCAGGAATGAAATCCAAGCAGCTCCGGGGAGCGCGCTGCCATTCCCTGCTTCACCTTCTGCACGTCGGTCAGGAGTGATTCCAGAGCCTTGGTCCCTCCGAGCACATGGCAGCGCTTTCCGGCAGCGACGAACCGTAACACATTGCCGATTACTCCCCCATTGGTACGGCAGAGGATTGTGTTCGGCACGACCTCCGCGATGTGAGACTCAAGTCCCTGTAAGCCTCGCAATGGCACTTCGGCGCCCAGCTCTCGAAGAACGCTCGTTGCCGCCCCCGAGATGGCCTCCCCGAAGCGATAGGACTGCGTTAAGATGGCCTGATGGCGCGCCGGAACCTGGCCCATGGCATTGACTGCGCCGCGCCACGCCACTCGTAGATCTGCTGATACGGGTCTCCGACATAAATCACCGGGCACGCAACGCGACGGAGGATCGCCAGCAGGACCGGATTGAGATCCTGCGCTTCGTCCACGAGGATGTAATCTACCTGTGCGTTTGGCTTTGAAAGGCTCCAAAGTTTCAGGTACCCGTCATGTCCCAGAGGAAGCTCGTGCTTCGGATGCTGCACCGCCTGCCAGATTGCGGCAACATGTTCGATTGCCTGCGAACAAAAGTCTTTGAAGTGCTCCTCCGCCAGAGTTTCAAGGCAACCGTATCGGGGAATGTGAGCGGGCGCGGGCAATTCATCTTCACTCTGAAGAAATCTTTTCAGGGCATCGAGAAGCAACGCACAATAGGACCATTTGGGTAGAGCGAGACCACACCGAAATGTCAGCGAGTCCGGCATCCGAAACGTGCCCACGATCATGTTCGGCGTAAGTGCGCCTTTCAGCTTCCAGTCAGGATAGGCGAGAGTTCTCCGGACGGCCCTGTAAGCGAGCGAGTGTGCCGTGGCACAGGTCACATGGGTGGGAAACTTCTGCCGGGCATCGTCGGCGATATTACGATTGAAGGCCAGGTACAGCCCGCGCTTCGTCGTGCTGGCGGACAACATGCGCAGGGTCGTGGTTTTCGAGGCTCCGGTTACCGTCGTTTGAATATCGGAGAACACGCGCTGAACGTCCGGGCGCTCCGCCCAGCTTGCGGGGTCCACGATCTTGTACGTGTACGTGACTTCAGTCTGAGAGTAGGCACCCATCGCCATCGGCTCCGTCCATTTGACGATGGAATCAACGGTCTTTCGTCCGTAGCAGAAGCCGCTGGACGTACCGAAGGTGCCGGGAACCTGTTGGAAGTATTTCTTTCCTTCTGAAGTCAGTTCGTAGTGCTTCACAGCTTGCGGTGGAGTTGAACCCCGCAGAGGATCGAGCAGCCCGTGTACAACCGCTGTCCTGTTGCTCCCTTGTACCAGGCCGGCCTGTTCCAGAGCCGCTAACTCTGGCCCAATTCCATATTGGGCCTGTTGCTCTGCCTCGGGAACATCAGCTGGAAACTGGCGACCGATCACCGTACAGGCTTCGCCGTGTTTTGCTAGATACTGGTTGATTGCTTTGGTGAAATTTCCGTCGCTCGGTTTCTTCGCATCGTTACAGGCAGTGAGCAAGAGTAGACCTGCAATGGAGACGAGATAGAAGCTGCGCATGAATTATCCTCCGATATAGATTGATTGGGTTAAGATCACTGTGGGCGTACTCGCAGGGCTGCGGTTTCAGTCCATGCCAGATCCACGAAATCCAGCACCAGTTTTTGATCGTGGTCGCGTCGCGTGAACACACCGCTCTTCACGGTGAGCAACCGGTCTGAGAGCGGTCTAACCACGACGTCGTAGCGATAGGACGAAGCAGAGAACCTCGTCATAAGAGAAACTCCAACGCCTTCTGTCACGAGCCAAAGAGCTTCTTTGAGTGAATAGGCGTCAGCTACAAATTTGAGTGAAATCCCCAAGCTCTCAAAATGTGTCACGATCTCTTCATGCCTACCGGGAAGCCCCTTCCGCATAACAGATACAACAGACTCATTTTCCAAGTCTTCCGGCTGAATAGTAGACTTCGCCACTAAGCGGTGGCCTACAGGTAAACATGCCACCAATGCCTCTTCCATCAGGACACGCGACTGTAAATCAGGTTCCTTGATGGGTAGGATTCCGAAACCCAGATGTAAATCCCCCCGAAGTACGCCGGCGACCGCTTGATGTGTCAGCAGGCTCTCTCGCGTCACGGTCATCGAACCGATGCCTTCTAGCTGGAGACGTCTGACAATATCCAACAGCTTGGTATTCAGATAGGTGGAATATCCAACATGGAGATCTTTTGTCTGTACTCTGAGAAACGCTCGGACGCGATCAATACCCAGCAGTGCCTGTCTGACCGATTCGCGTGCTGACGACAGGAAAAGGTTGCCGGCCTCTGTGGGTGCCATTCCATTTCCAGCAGCGCGGAAGATAGGCGTTCCGAGTTCACTTTCCACACCTGAGACTCGTTTACGGACACCTGATTTACCGATGCCAAGGTATTTCCCCGCGGCTTCGAGAGACCCTCTTTCCGCCACTGCGAGTACAGCGACCTGCCCGTCCATAGTGACTCTGAGCCGACGCATAGCTTAGCTCTACATAAAAATGCGCTGCTTGTCAGTAAATCTCCAACAGTCAAGGACTCTTCAATACATCCTACTTTTGCCGATCCTTAGGATTATTCAGTCTCTCTAGTGGAGTTGTAATTAGCCAATCATCATATGTCTCAGTAGGCAATCGCCGTAAATCTTAGAGATATGGGGTGCAAACCCGTCAGCCGCTATAGGTGAGCGTACGACATAGTCCAGACCGCCTTATCCCCCGCGTGATACTCGTTGCCATCCCAGGGCGTTCCACAGACATGCAAGTACGAATAAGGAGTTCCCGCAAACATCACCCAGGCTCCTTTGTCACGAACTGTAGTCGGCAGGCCATTTGTTTCGGCATCAAAGGGCCATGTAATCATCCAGTGCGGTCCTATCGGAATAGCGGGACTGGTCCTGTCCAGCGGATCGGTATTACTCCTCTGTGTTGCACCGCACAGCATGTAGATCATTCCAGGAGCTGAGTTGGTCGGGTTAGGCTTGCCTTGCATGGCGTCCATCATCCACCGCAAACCCATCGGGTTCATGCACATCGGTGGACTGCCGATCTTGTTTTCGTCGCCGCATACGCAAACCCATTCATTACTCCCCTTAACGAGAATCGTCATCGCTCCGTTAGCACCCAATTCGGCGACGGTTGCGTCTTTCGTCACATGCTCTGGCCCCGAGAGACGTGCTCTCGTGATTCTTGGATCTTCCGATTGGTCCTTCATGTCTCGGCCTTTCTTGTTTACCTGCTGGTTTGGGGAGGTGCCGCCTTCTGCATCCAGCGGATCACTTGCGACAGTTGTCGGAGTCTGGCCAAAGAGGCTGGTCAGTGAAACGGCGGCTGCTACGGTGGACACGACAAAGTCTCTTCGTGTACTCATGAACACTCGCTTTCAATCAAGGGTGGCGAGGCTGTTTCCTCTGACCGGGTTAGGCTAGCCTGCAAATTACCTTTTGTGCATTTGCGCGGGTGTCGATAATCGAAGACGGCAAAGAGCCGGGGACGCCGACAGGCGGCCCCGGCTATCCGGCTCAGATCTAAGATTTGATGAAGGCCAGGATATCGGCGTTCACCTGGTCAGCGAATGTGGTGCACAACCCGTGCGGCTGACCGGGGTATATCTTCAGCGTCGAATTCTTGACCAGCTTCGCGGTGAGAGGAGAAGAGATTTGAAGTGGTACGATTTCGTCCACATCGCCCTGCAGAATCAGTGTGGGAATCGTGAACTTGGCCAAGTCCTCCCGAAAGTCAGTCTCAGAGAAGGCCTTGATGGAGTCGTACTCGCACTTTAACCCACCCATCATGGACTGCAACCAGAACGACTCACGAATGCCCTCGGAGATCTTGGCGTCAGATTTGTTGTAACCATAGAACGCCATCGACAAGCCTCGAATGAACTCAGCACGGTTGCTCACAAGTCCATTACGCAATCCATCAAAGACGGAAATTGGGGCACCGGGATGATCGGGTGTTTCCAGCATGAAAGGCGTCACCGCAGAGATCAAAACAGCCTTTGCTATACGTTTGGTTCCATGGCGCCCGATGTAACGTGCGACCTCGCCGCCGCCTGTCGAGTGACCCACAAGGATGGCGTCTTTCAAATTCAACTTCTCGAACAGCTCCGCGAGATCATCTGCGTAGGTGTCCATATCGTTGCCGTTCCATGGTTGACTGGAACGCCCATGGCCGCGCCGATCATGAGCGACGACTCGATAGCCGTGCTGCCCGAAGAAGAGCATCTGCGCATCCCAAGCGTCAGCGGTGAGCGGCCAGCCGTGAGAGAAGACGATGGGCTGACCCGTGCCCCAGTCCTTGTAATAAATGCTGTTGCCGTCTTTCACTGTAAGAGTGTTCACTGTGTCTCCTTTGGAGCCTGACTTCGGTTTTGTTGTTTCGGGTTGAAACGCAAAAGCTACGTTCGGAAGTGTGAGCGTGGCTGCCATGGCTGCCCCGCTGATCAGGACGTTTCTGCGCGAAATGTGAGTCTGAGCCTCGGAGGAACTGGATTCCTCTTCGTCCTGCTTGACGGGAAGTATTGGATGTTGTGACATCTGGTCTCCTGAAGTTGAATCCGGTTAGATAGTGTTGCGAGTGACCACCAAGAGAGCCAATCCAATGGCGATTGCATCTTCCAGGAAAGCAGCTGGCGTATCTTTCCCAAAGGCAGAAGCCAAGACCTGACGCCCCTTGGCTCCGCCGAATGTCCCGGCAATGGATCCGACGATGCCCGCAAATATCCCGAAGAGTGTTGACCCACTGGCGACACACATTGCAGCTCCACAGAGAGCTCCTGCCAGCAAACGAGGAATGAACTGCTGAGGGACTTTCCGGCTTGGTGTTTTGGGAAGTTGATCGGTCACATATTCGACGAGCGCGAGAACGGCAAAGATCCATGGCGTATACCTATAGCCCAGAAAAGCGATCTTTGAACCATCGAGTCCGAGTCGGTCCAGGCGCGCGCTAATGCTTATCGCTGCTAAGCCTGTAAATGGTCTCAGACCACAGACAACTCCGATGAGAAATGCAAGAAGCCAGCCGTCCATAGGATCTCCGTTAGCGACATGGCGGGCATCCGCCTGTAAACGAGGTGACAACCCCGAGTGCGCTGTCCATAAGTTATGGGAGGATGACGGGTGGCATCTTTGTCAATGCGACCTTCTTTTTACGAAATTGCCGATGATCTTCATCGGATCTACTCTGATTCGCTCTAACCCATAGGCGGTCCGCATCTTTATAGATGAACGGATCTGAGAGAGCAATTGAACTGCATGAAGCGCTGCCTAGATCCGAAGCCATGGAGAGACTCCTCATTTGGGGGGTATGGCAGGGGCACGGCCTTTGGTAATCTGTTCGGCCAAAACGTGGTGATATTTGCAAAGTTAACGAGAGCGCGGCGCTTATATCGTTAGCTGTATTTGAATTGATCTGGACTCTTGGGAGACGGCCTACGGTTTACGACGCAATGGATTACGGCGCCACAGAAACGAGTGGGGCATGAGCGCACAACGACTGACCCAAGGAACGCGATCACTAATCCTCCAGGCGGCATTCGAAATAGTCTGCGTATATGGGTTCGCCGGAGTCACTCTAGGACATCTCGCACGAAAAGTCGGGATGTCGAAGAGTGGTCTCTTTGCACATTTCAAGTCGATAGAGCAAGTGCATCTCGCGCTAATCGCATACGCAGTAGATGTCTTTCGATCGGATGTGATCCTGCCTGCGCTTGATGCGGATGAGGGGCTTCCGCGGCTTGAGGCTACGATGTCTAAGTGGCTGGAATGGACAGCACGGCCGGGAACGTTCGGAGGTTCTCCTCTGATAGCGGGCTTCTTTGAGTTCGACGACAGGGAGGGAGCAGTCAGAGACTCCCTGCTCGAGCAAGAGGTTGCATGGCGCGATCACCTACGCCAACTTGTTGCGGCAACGGTCGCGACAGGTACGTTTCGACAGGATCTTAACAGCGAGCAGTTTGTGTCGGAACTCTGCGGAATCTATTACAGCTTCCATGTGTCCGCGCGTTTCCTGCGTTCTCCAGAGTCCCGGGCTACTGCTCTTCTGGCCGTCGATGGGCTCTTGAATCGCGCCGAGGTCGGCACACGTCATTGACGCCACTTCAATCCCCCTCGTAGGGGCTGGGATTACAAATAGACCCGCATGGGAGGCCGAAGTCTATCCTTTGAAATCTCTTCGCCAGCGGCCGGGGCTTGTGCCGGTGAGCTTCGCGAATGTTCGATTGAATGATGCCTGGTCACAGAAACCTGCTTGAAAGGCAATTTCGAGGAGCGATTCACTGGAGCTCAAGAGCAACTGCTTGGCACGAGCCACTCGCTGCCCGATGACCCAGCGATGTACTGGTTGTCCGAAGCTCGTTTTGAAAGATCGAGCAAAATGACTCACCGAAAGACCACATTCTTTTGCAACGATCGATAGTCTGACGTCGCTGTATGTGCCCTTCGAAAGAAGATCTACCGCACGACGTTTCTGCGAAGTTGACAGTCCACCGCGATGTACTCTCTTGTCTGCCGGCCCCAGGCTTCGAAGGTGAACGACTTGGGCGCAGAAAAGCATCACGAAATGGTCCATAAACGAAGATGAAAACAGTTCAGGCGATTCGAGGCTGGGAAGTATTAGTTGCGTAAGGCTTGTGAAGACGGGGCAGTCGCATGGAACGTCCTCGAGTTCAGTCGAAATGCGCGGGAGACCCTGATTGTCGGTGAATTCGTTGAGCGTGGTCCGGGGAAGGTGGTACTGAACGCTGTCGTAGGTGTTCGCCTTACCGTAATTGAGCTTCGGGTGAGAGCCCCCATTGAAAGCCATGCCTGGTGTATCGATTCCGGCATCGCCTGAAATATCCAATACCCACCGCTGCTGCACCAACGCAGGTTCGACCTGAACAGTAATGATAAGCCTCTGTAAGAGCGTGTAGCTAATCGTCATCGCAGACGTTCTCGTGGGGCGGACTAATGGGATCAACGCGACCCTCGCATTAGAGATGGTATGTTCTCCCGGGAGAATGGAGCCGAGATGAATGGGCATCGCCCCATCGGTCAAGTTCTCAAATAGTTGCGTGTTTGCCTGGCTATTCATATCCAACCCCTTTGTGGGTCCGTGGAATCAATGATACGACCAGTCGTACCAGATTGACCTGGGAAAGCCACTCCTCATTTGGGGGGGGGGTAGGTGGATATCTTTGTAAACGCATGAAAACGATAGAGTCTCCGCAAAGCTCATCGAGATCAGCGTGCCTTTTGCAGATGCGACTGATCGGCAAAAGGGCTATGGAGACAGTCCTTGCCGCTCCTTTCTTTCGGCCTTTTGGAGCACATCTTGAAAAGGGCAGTCGATTCGTACGGAGGTGCTCTCACTTCACGGAGCCGTGGGATCTTCCGACTTCTGCGTGTTTCGGGCACGATCCGACAAACGCTGGCTGTGTTCGCCAAGATAACCAACAATGCTCTCGACTAAGGTTGCAGAGTCGGCAGATGGGAAAACGTTGAAAGAGTACGCGCTGCCTTTTCTCTCGTGGTTTGTACGGGAGTTGGTTGAGCAATCTCCTGATGCTTGCCGGCCGCGAAAAGTAGTTTTACAGAGCGTTCGGCGAGAGAGATCACGCTCGCTGTCAACGAAAGATTAGCTCGCAAACTGAATCCAGAATCGAGAGCACATATGACGAGCACTAAGAATTGGTTAGTAGTTATTTTCGCGGCGTGCGGAATCGCACTCCTGCTTGGATGCAACTCCGGCATCGCCGTTCAAGCCGCAGGCCCAACCGGGGTCAAGAACATTCTTCTTGTCCACGGGGCCTGGGCGGACGGGTCTAGTTGGTCCAAAGTAATCCCGCTTCTACAAGCGGATGGATATAGCGTTGTCGCTGTCCAACTGCCCCTTACCTCCATTGCGGACGATGCAGCCGTAGTGCAGCGTGCTCTCGCTGAGGAAACCGGACCAGTGTTGCTGGTCGGCCATTCCTACGGAGGCGCCGTCATCACTCAGGCGGGGAACGATCCAAAGGTTGAAGGTTTGTTGTATGTGGCCGCGTTTGCGCCAGATGAAGGCGAATCAGCGAATTCTCTCGGCGCCACGGTTGCTACGACGCCGGTCGCTCCCACAGTCCAGGCGGACATGCAAGGCTTTGCTAAGCTCTCGGCTGCAGGTATCTCGGATGATTTTGCACCGGAACTCACGGACGCGGAGAAAGCGTCGCTGACTGTCACGCAGGGGCCAATTTCATTTCCGAATGCTCTGGGAGGCACGATCACGAACCCGGCTTGGAAAACCAGACCCTCCTGGTTCATCGTCGCGGCAAATGATCGCGTTATCTCTCCGCAACTGGAGCAGACGATGGCAAGCCGGGCCAAGGCGACCACAATTACTTTGCCTTCCTGTCACGTAGCCTTGCTGGCCCATCCCACAGATGTGTCTGCTTTCATCGAAAAAGCCGCCTCCAGTCTGAAGCCGTAGCCATCATGTTCAGAGGCAACTGAGTCGTTCGGTCCGACGGACCCGTGATATTTACAAGGCAGGACGCAAGGCCATGGGCTCTCATTCACGCTTCGCCAGCAAGGACGCCACGCACAAGAGCACCGTCCCGGTGCCTAGTGCATGGCGAATCTTGTGTGTAGACGATGACCTTGCATGCCTTCACGCACGCCGGGCGATTCTTGAGCGGGCAGGCTATACAGCGATCGTTGTGGATCGACCGGAGACAGCTCTCGAACAGGATCTGTCAGTCATCGATCTCGCCATCCTGGATTACGACATGCCTGAGATGAATGGCAGGGATCTATTGCTCAAGATGAGAGCTGCTCGGATGGCTTGTCCGATCATTCTTTTGAGCGGAAACGCAGGGACGCTACCGTGGGAGGTGCGCGTCCTCTTCTCTACCTGCATCGAGAAGGGCGAACCTGTCCAGAAGATGCTTCGGGTCATCGAAACCTATCTGAGACAAGCAGCGATCAATGATCTGCCGTAAATTACCCTTTCCCGCAGCGAGTTGGGCGGTTCATCATACAGAGCTGAGAATGTATTTCGTCAGGAATAAAGAGCTGACGGCTCCTGACCTGCCACAGTTGTCGCCCGGTTCGCTATGATCGGACTGTAACCAAGGGGTGCTATGGCGAAAAGCCCAACTCGCGAGAAGATCATAGAAGCAGCGTACGTTCGTTTTTACAAGTTCGGCTACAACGGTACCAGTGTGCAGGATATCGTGGACGTGGTAGGCGTTCAGAAGGGGACCTTTTACAACTACTTCAAGAGCAAAGAGCGGTTGGCTCTCGAGGCTCTGAAGTACTACGCCTGTATAGCTGACCAGGTCTTCGTTCCGCCCGATTCCTCTGAAGTCACCACTGCTTCCGGAAAAAACTCGCCCTCAGACATCGAGCGGATTCGGAACCAGTTCATACAAGCCTCACGGTTCCAGGAAGGGCCAAATGGTTCTCTCGGATGTCTGATGGGAAACTTCGCAGCCGAGTCCGATACCCTGCCCGCGAGTTTCCGCAAATTTATAAATCAGAGTTTCAAACGATGGGACGCTGCGATCGCAGGCTCGTTGACACGCGCTCAAAAGAAGGGTGAGATCGATCAATCGCATGATCCGGAAGAATTAGCTCGCTACCTGATGGCCTCCTGGCAAGGCGCATTGCTGCTGCTGAAGAATTCAAAGAGCAGAGTTCCTATCGATGACTTCTTCCATTTCACGCTCCACGTACTGGTGAGGGCCGATGGGACCAAAACGGCCGGATCGAAGCGGAAGCCTTCGCGATCCCGAAAAAAGGCTTGAGACGACGGCGTCGAACTTCAGAGGAGGTTCCCTTTGAACCTGGAGCCAAAGATACGAGTGATGACGGTTGACGACCATCCGATCGCGTTGGGTGGAATCGCCTACGCCTTACAAGATGAGCGGGATATCGAGATAGTCACTGAAGGCGGCTCCGGGACCGAAGCGATTCAACTCTATCCTCAGCAGAGACCGGACGTTACGCTGATCGACCTGCGTCTGCCAGATATGAGCGGTATCGCCGCGATGGAAGAGATACTGAAGTCATTCCCGGATGGGAAGTTCATCATCTTGACAACGTACCATGGCGATGTGCCCGCAAAGAGGGCGTACCGTGCCGGCGCCCTGGGGTACCTTTTCAAGAGCATGTTGAGCAGAGATCTCGTGCAGACCATTCGACGGGTTCACTCCGGAGAGCGCGTGGTCCTTCCAGAAGTCGCCGAGAGCATCGAGCACTATGCATCTGCTACAGACCTCACGGATCGAGAGACCGCGGTGCTTCGGCTTGTCGCCGCGGGAAACTCCAATAAAGTCGTCGCTGCCCAACTCAACGTTTCGGCCGAGACGGTCAAGGGACACATGAAGCTCATCCTGGGGAAACTTGGAGCGGGTGACCGCACTCATGCCGTAACAATCGCCCAGCAAAGGGGCTTTCTCGCCGAATAGCCAATCTCGTGTTTCCTGCAAAACCAGGTCGGGTGTTCACAGAGATGCGCGGCCAATTTACACCACGTATGTCTGCAAACACCTAGCCCGTACCTCGGTATAAAGCTGATCAGCTTACAATCTCAAACTCTTCGGTTGCGATCGAAATGGGTTGTGTCCTTCGCTCGTGTACATGGGCAGCAGGGGTGCGGTTAATCAAAAGACTGAGTAGTTCTGGACGGCTGTAATGACCGACAGCGTCCATCAATCGCTTACGTTTGTCGATCAACTGAAAATCCAGGTCGGCAATGACCACACCTTCACCGGAGCGCAGGGGTTCGCCCAGCAATTCGCCGTCTGGTGTAACAATCGCCGTGAAGCATCCACTCGAGATTGGTTCGAGCTCGCAACCGGTGTCCTTCATAATCTGGGCTTGTTGATCGGCGTCCAACCAAGCAGTCGCGTTTACGACAAAACAGGCGGATTCGAGCGCGTGCTGGCGAATATTGACCTGTATCTGCTCGGAGAAGAGATCGCCGGCGAAGGAACCGGGGTACATCCCCGCGTGAATCTGTTCTCCATCAGCGATCAACGCATACCGGGCCAGGGGGTTGTAGTGTTCCCAGCATGCGAGCGAGCCGATGCGCCCAACGGCGGTGTCGACAGCACGCAAGCCGGAGCCATCACCCTGTCCCCAAACCATGCGCTCGTGGTAGGTCGGTGATATCTTCCGACGATGCTGAACCAGGCGGCCGTCGGCGTCGAACAGCAATTGTGTGTTGTAGATCGTGCCGCCATCGCGCTCGTTGACGCCAATCGACGCGACCATTCTTGCTTGTTTGCAAGCTTCGCCGATGGCTTCGGTCGTTGCCGATGGGACGATGACCGATTGTTCGAGCAGTTTGTAGTGTTCTCTGCCCATCTTGTAAGGAGACTGGACGAAGGAGAAGTAAGGGTAGTTCGGCACCACCGTTTCGGGAAAGACGGCGTACTGCACGCCTTGGCGACCAAGGTCAATGATCTGTTTGCAGATTTTGTCTACGGTGCCATCGCGACTATAAAGGACGGGGCTTAACTGCACGGCTGCTGCTTTGATGATCCTCATTGTCGGTATCCTCACTCAATACTGGTTGAAACAACATTGTTAAATCCGCCCGCAGCTAAATGATGGGGTAACTCCCTTGTTAGGTGAGCGCCGCGGAATCCTGTCGAGATGGGTTAGCTGCCAAGCGGATCGATCACATGCACACGATGGGCCGACTCAGCATCGATCATGTCCGTCCATGCCCTTCACCCATCGAGACTAGGAGCAATCGAGTTCAAAGTCTTCACTGAAAAGCGCACATTTTGATCAGAATGGCTGAATACCATGCGGAGTCATCGGCACAGCGTGGCCGCTGCAGGATTGGGCACAGAATGCCAAATGAGAGTCTTTTCAACAAAGAGATCTTTCTGTGGTTTCCGTAGTGTCAAAGACGATGACGTGGTCGGATGACTTTCGGTCGCTTGCTGAGGCCTCCTCAGGTGTGCGCTTCGGAGCATCGGTCGGAACCAGACGGAGGCCCCAATGTTGAAGTTCTTCCGCAATATCGCAGTCATTGCTGCGCTGCTTCCTCTCCCATCCTTCGCCCAATCTCCCGCCACAATAGCGCAAGCTCCTGTGCCCACGACTCACATTCTTGCCATTGGTCATTTCACGAGGCCTCTCACGTTGCAAGAGAAGAACTCGATCCTGCCGCGTGAGGTGCCGGATACACTGCGCCTCATCTTGGCCGGAAAGATCGATCAAGGCTGGGTTCGCCAGGATCACGACGGCATCATCTTCCTGATGAACGTCACGACTGTCGAAGAGGCGCATGCACTGCTCGAGAAGCTTCCGCTCGGCCAGGCAAAGCTCATGGAGTTTGAGCTCCTGCCCGTCGGCCCATTGGGGCCGCTTCGGATTCTGCTAACCGACACACCGCCCGCGACGAAGTAGATTTCAGCGCGTGTGAGGTCGGTTGGTTCTTCGGGACTGCGAGTGATTGGTGCTAGTCCCGACAACTGTGTAACAGAAGACTCCTGCATTTCTGTATTCGTCCACATCCCTAAGGAGGGTCAGATGTCTGCTTCCAACAAATCGAAATACCTGGCGATTGGTACTTTCGCCGCAGGCGCCACTCCCGAACAAATCAACCCATTCATGTCGAAGGAAGTTCCAGCCACGTTGAAGATATACGTCGATGGCAAGATGGACCAGTTCTGGCTTCGCCATGACGGTAAGGGCGTCGTATTCGTCATGACCACCGAGACTCTTGAAGAGGCAGACGCCTTGCTCAAGGCACTCCCGCTGGGGCAGGCTGGCCTGTTGCATTTTGAATTCATCCCGATCGGGACTCTCACGGCATTTGGGATTCTCACGGGCGAGAGTTTTTCTGTCGGCAAGTAGGCCGCAGAGCTTAACGATGATCGCAGTCGTCTCTCTTGCACAGGGAGACGACTGCGATCTGCCGCTGCAAGGTCGAGACACGAATCGTTGTGATGAACAGTCCGCCAGAGATTTTCAGGTATTGTGCTGACCTTTGTCGAAGGTGGTCGCCATGTCTGGTTCTGCCCACTGATCGGCCGCGATGAGAAACGCTACCGGAGTGGATCACGATTAGAGATCGGTCAGAAGATAGCGTCCAACCTCTTCAGGAAGATCGAGCTGTGGCCAATGACCGGCATCCAGAACGTGCAGCGACGCTCCTTTGATATGTGCTGCGAGATCCTCAGCAACACCTGTGTCGAGGTATGCGTCGCCCTTACCCCAGATAATCGTGGTCGGAAAAGTGAGTTCTTTCAACTGTGGTAGATGCTTGTTGTTGAGTTGGATCTGCGCACGGACGCTTATGGCAAGCGCGGCGAAGGCAGGTCCCGCGCTCGGCTGCTGGGCGAAGTTGTCGTTTATAAGGGGCGCCAGCACAGATTCAACAGTGTCTATCTGAGCTTGCGAGGCGTCAATCTTGAACCGGCTCTGCTGGAAGGTTAGAAGGAAGGCCATCTGCTTCGGATCTGTCGCAATCGCTATGGCGAGCGCTCTCAAGTCGGGAACGGCAAAGAGCTCAACCAGCTCTGGAAGCCGGAGCATAGGCGCATCCCCGTAGAAGGTATTAAGAAGGCATAGCTTACTTACGCGCTGTGGATTGGATAGGACGTAGTCAATTGCCGCGAATCCGCCGGCATCGTGGCCGACGGGCACGATTTGACCGAGCTTCAGGAACTCAACTACTGCCTCCAGATCGCCGAGTTGCTGTTCGAAGGTGTAGTTGTAGCCCGTTGGCTTATCCGATGCGCCGAAGCCCAGGAAGTCGAAAGCGACTACATGACGCCCCGCGCCGACCAGGATCGGAATCAGTCGATCGTAGATGTGAAGGTTGTCGGGAAATCCATGCATCAGCACAAAAGTAGGTCCCACGCCGGGATACTCCCGCACGTAGAGTTTGCTTCCGTCTCTAGGAACCCGATGTTCTACAAACGATGATGTGGGTTGCAAACCTGGGTCTTGGAGCAAGCTATTCTCTGTCATATATTCCTCAAGGTGAGCACAGGACTCGGACTACTTTGTGATCGTGCGAAAGTGACGGCGGCTTTGCGGAGATCCTGCCGTCCGGTAATGCTTGCCACTTGACGATAAGAGTCGCCGCGGCCAAAGTCTTCCCAGAAAAGCGCACGTTTTGATCGGAAAGACTCAATACCTCTCGGACATCGTCCCTGTGTTCTGCGTTTTGTTTTGGGGCGCGAAATGCGAAACGACGGTTTCTTTGCCAAAGATGCGTCCTGGCAGGCGCTCGTAGTGTCGAATGATGACACAGTCGGATCACGTTCGGCTGCTTACCCCTGGTGATTCCTCACAACATCGGGTCAGCCGCGCTGCCACCGTCGCTGCGCTGACGTTGGCCAGCGCGGCGGAGACGTGGACCACATCCGGCGTGAGCCTTACGCTGACAGATTTGACGGGAACTCTTAGTGCTTCCTCCGATGAAGCGAGTTGGGCTCTCACCGTCTACATGTCTGCGTTCGCGGTTTCGGTCGCGTTGTCACACCGTCTCTCAGTGAGATTCGGCAATCGGCGCTATCTGGGCCTATGCGCGGCTCTTTATGCGCTGTCGTCCATAGGATGCGCCCTTAGTCCAAGTCTCGCCATGTTTTTGCTCTTTCGGGCGATAGCGGGCTTCGCAGGAGGTGTGTTCCTGGTTCGCGCCTTCGTCTTCTTCACCCAACAGTTTGAGCCCTCAGTTCGGGCGAAGCCGCTGATCGGCTACGCAATTGTTTACTTCTTTCTCGGTCGGTTCTTATCCCCGATCGTTTGCGGTTGGCTGGCAGACATCGCTTCATGGAGACTGCTGTTTGTTCTCCCAGCCATTCTGATGCTCATTGCCGCATTCCTGTTTTTCCGCTACTCGGCTGATCACTGGATGGAGGAAGATGCCCGCAAGCCTCTGGACTACGCCGGCATTGTGCTTCTTGTCCTCGGGGCGGCGTGCCTGCAAACGGTGTTGAGCCGCGGAGAAGTGGATGGCTGGTTCGATTCGCCCGTGCTTCTCGCGATTACTTTGGCAGGCTTAGGGGGCAATGCCTTATTTGTCTTATGGCAGCTCTCTCCTCGCAATCAATATCCTCTGCTTGATCTCTTTGTCCTACGACATTCGACAGCTCGCGCCGCTGCCGTACTCGGCTTCTTGATTGGCATCTTGCTCGCTGGAAGCCTGTATGTAATCCCGCAGTACTTGCGGAGCATCGAGACTCACTCAGCGCTCCAAACTGGTGTGCTCCTCAGTATCGGGGGAGCAGCGGCGGTGTTGGTGCTCTGCGGCTTCCGCCCAGTTGTTGTCCTGTTTGCAAAGATTGGTGGCGGGAGCGTCCTTCTATTCTCCTTGTTCGTGGAAATAGCCTCTCAACTGCTCTTCGCGCACTACCTGACGTCGGACACTCCTGATCGATTTCTGTGGCTTCCCCTGGCGTTGAATGGTGTATTTATCGCTCTTTCAGTGCCCACTCTGGGAATCGTCGCATTCGCGGGCATCAAGAACGATCAAGCCTCGAACGCGCGGGCGATGTATTACGGATGTCGGCAGTTCGGCGCCTCCATAGGCATTACCTGTGCGGCGGTTCTCATAGACCGACGAATGTCTCTGCATTCCTCGCGCCTCCTGGATGCCTTCGCAAATCGGGATGGTTCCATTCTCGGCACAGCGGCGATCATGACCGATAGGGCGCTTGCGGGAGCGGTTCGCAGGCAGAGTTCCGTGCTGAGCTACGCGGACGTGTTCTACGCGATGACGGCGGTAGCGGTTATCACCCTGTTCTTCGTGCCGCTTCTCCCTTCACTCTCTGGCGCGGCCCCTCCCAAGAAGCACTTCGAGGAACCTGCCGCAGACCCCTTACCAAATAATCCTTTGGGAGCCACCAAGTGAAATGCAAACAGCGGTCTCCAACCGCACGGCACTACGTGTTTCTTTTCGCGCTTCTCGTCACGACATCCAGTGGCGCACAAAGTACAGGCAACACCAGTCCAGCGACAAACTCCGTCAATACGCCGCGGCCCTTTGACCCTGGTCAGAACACAACGAATCCAAGTGCGTTTGCTGTTCAGACACAGAACCCTTTTCTCGGGAGCGTCCCAACCGGTGCTCTCGTTCCGGGGATTATGCCACTTTCTCTACGGGCGGCTGTCGACATGGCTCTCCATGCCAACCTTGGATACATCGACTCCGAACAGGAGCACGCGCAATCGAGAGCTGCCAGAATTCGGGCCCTTTCATTATTGCTTCCGCAACTCGCGATTGAATCGACCGAAGAGTACAGGAATCTCGTCATGGATAGCCTGGGAACCCCAAAACTTGGCGTGCCTCACGTCGTTCAAGGTTTCAATTATCAAACGGCACACGTATCGCTTCACCAGGATGTCCTGGACGTTCATGCCATGTACGACGTCCGGGCGGCAAAGAGCGAGCAGGACGCCAGTCAAGCGTCGATGGCGGATGCGAGAAACATTGTGGTGCTCGCTTCCGTCAGTTCCTACCTGTTGGTCGCTGCCAGTCAGACGCGCCTCGAAACGGCTAAGGCGCAGTTTGCAACGGCAACGACGACAGACTCACTTCTTCGAAATAGAGTAAGTCACGAGCTCTCGCCCGAAATTGATGAGATACGCGCCCATGTGGCCATGCGCTCGGCAGAGCTACGGGTGACGATTGCTGCGACAGTTCTCCAGAAGGACAAACTCGCCCTGACACGCATCATCGGTTTGCCGATTGAGCAGCAGTTCATCTTGACGGACGAGCTGACGTACAAGGAATCCCCTGCAAGCCCTCTGCCGGAACTTCTCATTCAGGCGGTAGATATGAGGCAGGATCTGAAGGCGGCCAAAACCCGTCTCGACTCGGCAGAGCAGGCCGTGAAGGCTCAACAGGCCCAACGCCTGCCCACAGTGGATATACGGGCGAATGCGGGCGAGACCGGCATCACCTACGGCCATCCCATTCGAGACTACGAAGTCGAAGGCAGAATCTCGCTCCCCATATTCACTGGAAGGCGTATTGAATCTGACATCCTCAACGCCAAGGCACTACTTGCTCGACGAAGAGCGGAGTTTGCCGACACACAGGGTAGAGCAGCCTTTGATGTGCGTAGCGCTCTGCTCGATCTTGCCGCAGCGAGTACAAGCGTTGAGGTCTCTCTGGAGAACCAGGCGCTCGCGAAGGAGGGCCTGCGACAGGCGAAGGATCGATTCGAAGTGGGCGTCTCGAACACAGTCGATCTGATTCAAGCGCAGCAGGCCGTAGCTGAGGCGGAGGACAATCGCATCGCGAGCGTTTATGCCCATCAGCTCGCTAAGCTCCTGCTCATTCGAGCAACCGGAACAGCCGAACAGGACTACATCAACTACCTTGGAGTGCGCTAATGTCCATGACGGAAACGCCCATCACGACCAGAAACAAGTTCTTCATCGGCGGGTTGACTATCCTCGCGCTCATTCTCTGCTTTTTGGGATGGCATTTTGCGGTTCACCCCGGAGAAGTTCGTACCGACGACGCACAAATTGATGGCCACGTTCATCCGATCAATACGCGGATTGGCGGGACGATCACCTGGGTAAACCCTGATGTCGAGGACACGCGCCTTGTGAAAGCCGGCGCAGTGCTCGCGCATCTTGATCCAAATGATTACCAGCCTGCGGTAGACCGTCTCGAGGGAGACGTCCAGGCTTCTGAGGCACAGCAGCGCACCGCTGCGCTCAACGTGCCGATTACCTCCGCGGCGGCGATAAGCAGGTTGTCGTCAGCGCAGGCCGCCGTCGCAGATGCAGAGTCCGATCTAAAGGCAGCGACGTCCCAGAAGGCGGCGGCCGAGGCGGCTGTTGCGCAGGCGGCGGCCAGCTACCATCGCGCGGAGGCGGATCGTGTGCGTTATGCAGCGCTCGTGTCCACCCATGAAATCTCACGCTCAGAGTACGACCAGTGGGCGACCGACTCAACGACGACTGAGGCCGTTCTGACGGCGGCTCAGGCCAACAGTGCTTCTGCTGAAGAGAAGATAGAGTCGGCTCATCAGAAGATCAAGGAACGCCAGAGCGATCTTCGTTCCGCTCAGACTGCGCCTGAGAGCATCGCGAGTGCGCGGGCTAACGTACTGCGCGCCGTGGGCGAAACGAAGAAGTCACAGGCCGCGCTTCTGAACGCGCGCCTTGACCTGGGGTACACGAACCTGGTCGCGCCCGTGAGCGGGATCGTTGGTCGAAAATCTATGGAGGCTGGGCAAAGAGTGGCGGCTGGTCAGCTCATGTTAACCATCGTGCCGCCGAACGATGTTTGGGTAATTGCGAACTTTCGGGAGACGCAACTGCATCACATGCGCGTCGGCCAGTCCGCGAAGATACACGTCGACTCCTTTGACCGGGATTTCGACGGCGAAGTGGAAAGTATCGGTGGCGCAACGGGCTCCAGGTACTCGATCGTGGCTCCGGACAACGCGACGGGAAACTACGTTAAAGTTGTGCAACGCATTCCTGTACGCCTTCGAATCGATAATCCAGGATCTGGGAATTTGTTGCTGTTGCCAGGCATGTCGATCGAGGTTTCAGTGAGGGTCAAGAAGTGACGGTCCGGATTCTTACATAGGGAGAAGAGCCGCTGGCACGGCTCCTGCGCAAGCCAATTGTAACGGGCTCTCTTGTGCTTCAGACCCGACGTACAAACATCACAAAGACCGCGCCCGCAAGCAGGAGCATGCCCGCAAGCATAACTGAAACGAAGATCACGGCGGCACGCTCCTTTTCTGGGGTAGGAGGCGTAATCCCCACTGTCAAAATGAACGCCGTCGCAATTGCTCTAAATGGATTTACCACGCCCACCCCCTTCGACTTCACCTTTGCACAGAAAACAAGGATATGGGGTGGCAACACCGCTGTCTTAGCAAAATGCGCCTTCGTTTGTCTTTGTCGGGAACATTGTGGCGTCGCACCCCTTGCTGCCCAACGCACCAGGCGCCTTCGAATATAACCAGCAGTACTGCCAAAACTGGGGCGTATTTGAAAAGCATTCAGAGAGCATGATCGTTAGTCTGGCGATGGATAGAAACGAAACTTTCACGGCCCGCATGCCAAGATCCCTCCAGAGTTCACGTACATAACAAGGAGAACAATGCCCACCACGCAGGTCACAGTCGAGCGAGTTTCGCTGATCTCAGATAAGTCATTTGAATCAGTTTTGGCCGCAATTCGGGGCGGCATTGGACACCCTGACATGAACAAGCTTTGGGAACAGATATGGGGCGCCGGCACTTTTCAGGAAGTCGAATCAGTCGTGACAGCAGTGCTCGGTCCCACCGGCCTCATGCAATTCGGCGAATTCAATGCCGGCGGGTTCATTCGCAAAGGCAGTGGGGACGGGACACCGCAATCCATGCGCTTGCTGATAGGCAATCCGCTGATCATGAAGCAGATGGCGGAGTTTGTACCGGATGCTGCAGGGTATGCTCCCGTGACCGTCCTGGTTGATGAACGGGAGGGCAAGGTGCATGTGTCCTATGACCGAATGGCCAGTTTCCTATCAGTCTATGCAAACACCGGAGCTACGAAGATCGCCGAAGCCCTGGACGACAAAATCGAAACACTCATGCGTAACGCAGTCAAGGAGTAAGTCATGGCAAACTCAAAGATCTTAGTGACGGGTGCAACGGGCGCCACAGGTGGAAGTGCAGTCCGTGAGCTGCGGGCCGGCGGGCACGAGGTCCGTGCCTTTGTCCACGATGACGACGAACGAGCAGACGGTCTGCGCGCCTTAGGTGTTGAAGTAGCCATCGGCAACCTGCTCGACATCGACAGCGTCCGCGCAGCACTTGAGGACGTACGCTCTGCTTACTTCGTATACCCCCTTTTCCCTCAGTTACTCGACGCCACTGTCAACTTTGCCCAGGCGGCAAAGGAAGCTGGCGTGACCGCGATAGTGAACACTTCGCAAATGACTTCACGCCGGAATTCGAAGAGCCACGCTGCGCAAAGCCATTGGCTCGCCGAGCAGGTCTTTAGCTGGAGCGGTGTTCCTGTCACGCATCTCCGTCCGACACTGTTCCTGGAGTGGCTGCTTTATCCGTTCTCCTGGGAAAGCTATGCCAAGAAAGACACCCTGGCTCTTCCGTTCGGTAATGGAAAATTTGCGCCAATTTCTTCGGAGGATCAGGGAAGAGTGATCGCTGCGATCCTTCTGGATCCCGCCCCCCATGCGGGACAGTTGTACAAGCTATTTGGGCCGGTGGAGCTCGACGGCTTTGGGATTGCTGCCGCGGCCAGTGAGGTATTGGGGCGCACAATTAGATACTCGCCCGTTGAGGTTGATGCGTTTTTAGAGACCCTTCGTAAGATACCCGCATACTCCTCCCCATTTTTTACGCAACACATCGGAGCTGTTTCTATCGATTGTCGGAACGGCGTCACTGGAGGTACGAACGATAATGTTGAACAGCTCACGGGTCGCCGTCCTCTGAGCGTCCAGGAATTCGTCGAGAAACACCGGGATGCCTTCAAACCGGTGGCTGGTTCGTAATTTGGTCTGCGATGAATCTCCGAACGCTGTACCAGTTGTTCCGGTCTGGGTCTCGACAACTCTGCTTCGAGCGCAGCTGTCGAGGCCTGACCCATTGGCGTATGAAATCTCCTTCAGCTTGTAGCTTGCTGGTTTCAAGCATGAAGCTCCAAAAGCCGATCATTTTTGCAAAGAGTTCGGGATGATCCTTGCTTAGTCTCAGATGAGCGAACGATGCGAAATATCTGTCGTCATTCGTGAGGGGACAAGCTATGAATGACTTGCTGAAGCTCGCCGTGACGGCACACGGCGGCCTCGAACGTTGGAACAAATTGACGGCAATCAAGGTTGCCGCGTCGATCACCGGTGGCATTTGGTGGATCAAGGGCAAAGGCGATGTCCTAAAGAACATCGTGATGATTGCTGAGACCAAGAAAGAACGCCTTGTTACGGAGTTTCCTGGGCAGAATAAGCGGTCAATCTTTGAGCCCAACCGCGTCGTAATAGAAACTGCCGCAGGCACACTTATCGAAAGCCGCGACAGTCCAGAGGCTTCTTTCGAGGGACAGTTGCGAGAGACCCCGTGGGACGATATACACGTTGCATATTTCTGTGGCGAAGCATTGTGGACGTACCTCAATACGCCGTTTCTCTACACCTACCCGGATTTTACTTCCGAAGAGATCTCCTCCATCGAGGTTGAGGGCGAAACCTGGCGACGCCTGAAGGTGACGTTCCCGGACTCGGTCAAGAGCCACACGCGTGAACAGATATCATGCTTCGGCCCGGATGGTCTCTTGCGTCGGCATGATTACACCGTTGACATCCTTGGCGGAGCGACCGGGCTGAACTACGCAAGCGAATACCGCGATGTGGATGGAATCATTATTCCGACCAGGCGGAGGGTCTATGCCTACGAAGGCGATTACCAGTTGGTGAAGGAGCCTCTTCTGGTTGCGATCGACATGGGCGAAATCACCCTGACCTAATCGCCTCGTCGTTTCTCCGCTGCAAGCCACCCGGTATCAGTCGAAAGGTCATACATGTCTCAATCAACTCTTTTTACGCCACTTCGCGTCGGCGCGCTTGAATTACCGAACCGTATCGTCATGGCACCGCTCACCAGAATGCGCGCAAGCAGCGATGGTAGCCCGACCAAGCTCACGGTTGAGTATTACAAGCAGCGGGCATCGGCTGGCCTCATTATCACCGAAGGCACTGCGATCAGTGTTCAGGGGCAGGGCTATCCAAATGCACCGGGCATCTACACGGCTGAGCAGATTGCAGCGTGGCGGGAAGTTACAGATGCCGTGCATACGAACGGTGGTCGCATCGTCATGCAACTCGCTCACAACGGCCGAAACTCCCACTCCTCTCTACACGCGGACGGCTCCCTCCCTGTTTCCTCGTCGGCCATCCCACCAAATGGCCCAGTGCTCACCTCATCGTTCCAACAGGTTCCTGCCGAGATCCCCAGAGCGCTCGAAAGGGCAGAGGTATCTCGGATCATTCACAGCTATCGGGATGCCGCTCTGAATGCGGTCGCTGCCGGCTTCGATGGCGTGGAATTGCAGGGAGCAAACAGCCACTTGATCGAACAGTTTCTTGAAACCGGAACGAACCAGCGCACTGATTCCTACGGTGGCCCTATCCAGAATCGGGCTCGCTTCCTGCTCGAGATCGTCGATGAAGTTACGAATGCAATCGGCGCCGATCGATTGGGCGTGCGGCTTTCGCCCTTCGGACAATATGGAGGCATATCCGACGCGGCTCCGTTCGAACTGTTCAAGTACGTGATCGTCGAATTGAGTAGCCGAAAGATCGCTTACCTGCACCTCATCGAAGCCCGCGGTTCAGAAATGGGTCTGACGGATGAATTGCATGCCGATGCCGTCAACAACGTAGGACTGTTTAGAAGTTCATTCGATGGCCCGTTTATTTCCGCCGCTGCCTACACGCCGGAGAGTGCCGCTATCGCGGTAGAAAGCGGAGCAGTGGATGCGATTGCCTTCGGCCGCTTGTTCATAGCGAATCCGGATCTACCTACCCGAATATCTCTACGCGCTCCGCTCAACAAATATAATCGTGCGACGTTTTATGGCGGTGGGGCAGATGGGTATATCGACTATCCCACGCTGGCCGGACTGGAGTAATTCAGACACTATCTGTAGGTCAACGCTTCTTCTTGGAAGTGGAGCGACGAATCGATGAGGTCTTCACATGCTTCAGAAGGTAATCAAAGGTGTGCGTGAGAAATTGATCGTAGGGAGTGCGATCGCGGGTCAGCTTACCTCGCAATACAGCTCCGTGGTAGGAGTTCAAAATGTAGCTTGCCAGTTCTTTGGGATTCTGAGTCGCGGGGATCACGCCCTTTTCCTGGGCCTTAACAAGCAGGTCCGCTATCGCTGCATTCCAGAAGTCAAAAGTCCGGATCACAAAGGCTCGCAACACCTCTTCGGAATTGGAGATCTCTGCGGTGAAGTTTCCTATCATGCATCCCGTTTCGAAGCCCCACTTTTCGTGCTGAGTTATCCATCGTTCGAAGTAGGTACGAAGGAGACCGATGGGAGAAGGTTCTGCCGAACCTGCCATTCCGTCCTGAACGGTCAGCGCATACAGGGAGAGCACCTCAAGCGCGAGCTGCTCTTTGCTTCTGAAATGGTTGTACGAACTGGCCTTTGGAACGTTTGCAGCTTCAATGATGTCCTGAATGCTGGTTCCGTTGTAGCCCTTTTCGTGAAATGCCTTGAAAGCAGCCAGAAGAATCTTATCGCGAGTATCGCTCTTCTTCTTCGTTGCCGACTTCAGAACCCGTTTCGCCATCATCGTGCCTCATTTACAGAGCATATGGAGCCACGACAGACTGGCGAGCGACGCGGAAGCTCTTGAATGGGAGGGGCGGCACATCTCACCGGAAGCCTCGGGCCTTAACACGACGGAATTATCATGATCTTCGTGATAATATGACCAGTCGTACGAGTATACGCCGATTGAACCCTTGCTTCTGGTCAGGAGGGCAACGCAAGCTAAAGGCTCTACGAAACTTCAAATGCCTGGGTTTCCACAGCGGAGCTCTTATCTGCCCATCAACATCGAGGATACGATTCAATTCCAAGAGAGAAGGGGCAAGACTCGAGCCAACACTCATAGCAAATCACTGATAGCAATGGAGACATGATGAGCGAAGCGAATACAGCGGCGAACAAGGCTCTTGCCATTGAGGCGATAACCGGCGCCTTTATCAGACGGGATGTGACCATGCCCGAGAAGATTTTTGTCGCTGACTACAAGCAGCACAATCCCACTATTCCCAATGGCAGCGCTTCAATTCCTGACGTCATTCGAGCTCTGCCGGACGACTTCAAGTATGAGATGGGTATGGTGGTCGCCGAAGGCGAATACGTGATGATTCACGGACGGTATACCGGTTGGGCCCCGAAGCCTGTCGTCGCCGTCGACATCTTTCGCATTGTCGATGGAAAGCTAGTGGAGCATTGGGACGTCATGCAGGAAGAAGTGCCGGCAGAGAAGACCGTCAGCGGCAACCCGATGTTTACGCCCGGTGCATAGAAACGAAGTTGTCGTCCGTTTTGCGGGATATCGCGGCGATGCCACTCCCAGCATTGAGGCGGAATGGTAAGCTACGGGCAAATGTCGGAGAAGTTCGAAGAGTTGTTTGAAAAGGGATACCGAGCGCGACGAGAAAACCGGGTAGCGGATTCTCGCGCGATCTTCCTCGATGCCGTGCGTAAAGCTGCGGAAGATGGCGATCGGCCATCGCTGGCAGAGGCGCTTTGCGGTTTGGCGCAGGCGGAGAATGACATCGGTAACTGTGAGGCTGCGCGTCAACACTATGCAAGCGCCGCTGTGCTCTACAGGCAGGTTGGGCCACCGAGTAGAGTGGCGTTCGCGATCCGGCATGAGGCTGATCTGCTCCGGCAGATGTGCCAACCGTCAGCGGCCGAACCACTTTACCTGGAAGCAGAGAAAATCTACCGTCAGCAGGGAGACGGGGCCGCTCTTGACCTCGCGAATACGCTCCGGGGTTTGGCTCTGACGAGAGAGGCAACTGGGACACTGGAGACATCCAGACCGCTCTGGATAGAAGCCCGGGAGCTATACACACGAAGCAACGTAAAGGCGGGAGTCGAGGAATGTAATAGGAAACTCTCTTCGTAGACGGGAATTCCGGCACAGCAGTTAGTGAGCAAAACCGCCAAATTCCCGAAGTATTGGCCAAGACAGGGTCATGATGAGCGTCTAAGCTTGCAGCAACATCATCGCGGACAGGGACTGTTCAACATCCTGTCGGTTCAAGCTTGGCGACTCTATGAAATCAATCGCGCCCAGATCACCGATTCTCCTTCCTTGCATTGTGGTCGATGCATCAGACGGATTGAAATCTTCGTGCGCCAGCCGTGACCGGCGATCCATCCTCATCTTGACCGTACTTGGTTCCTCGATCGCGTTCATGGACGAGTCCATCGCGAATGTGGCGCTTCCGACTCTCCAGGCTACGTTCAGAGCGAGTTCCTCAGAGATCCTTTGGGTTGTTCAAAGCTACGCCCTGTTCTGTGCGGCTCTGCTCTTGTTCTGCGGGGCTTTGGGCGACCGTTTTGGTCGGAAGCGAACCTATCTGACGGGAATCACGATCTTCGCCGTCGCCTCCATGGGCTGTGCAGCTGCCGTAACGCTCCCTCAGTTGATTGTGGCTCGTGCCGTGCAGGGCGTGGGCGCCGCACTCCTGATTCCTCAGGGCCTCGCGATCCTATCGAGCGCCTACTCGGAGATGGAGCGCCCGAGCGCGATTGGAATCTGGTCGGCATGGACTGCAGTCTTTGCTGCTTTCGGACCCATCCTCGGTGGATGGCTGATTCAGATTGCGAATTGGCGGGCGATATTTCTCATTAACCTACCGTTTACGGTATGGATATTCCTGCTTTCTCCCAAGCTGAAGGAGGAAAGGGCCGACCAGCAACGGAGCGTTTCTCCATCGCTTGACTATTTAGGGGCCACGCTCAATACCTTCGGATTCGGAGCGGTGGTCTACGCATTGTCGTTTGTTCCAAGGTTCGGATGGCGGAATCCTGCCATCGTCGGTTCATTTCTTTTCGGTGTCGTCCTGCTGGCGGCGTTCTTCTGGTCACAGAAAGTGCGTTCGAACGCCCTGATGCCGCTCTCGCTTTTTCGCAACCCACGCTTCGCGGGAGCGAACCTCCTGACTTTCCTGTCGTATGGGTCGCTCGGCGCATCCTTCTACGTTGTTCCCTTCTTTCTAATTGGGGTGCGCCACTTCAGTCCAAGCGCTACCGGCGCTGCGTTTCTGCCCATCATCGTCTTGATGTTTGCGTTCTCAGGGCAAATCGGCAAAGCTGCAGCAAAATTCGGTGAACTGCCGTTTATGGTGTTGGGTTCTGCGCTCGCCGCAGCCGGGTTTGCACTCCTGGCACTTCTTGCAAGGAGGAACGGGTATCTGGGCGCATTTTTCCCGGGCGTTCTAACCCTCGGTGCAGGCATGACTTTGGCGGTCGCGCCTCTCACAAACTCCGTGATGTCATCCGTCGCAATGAGCAAAAGGGGCGTCGCCTCTGCGGTGAACAATTCTGTCTCCCGGCTTGCAGCCCTGCTCTTCGTCTCGATGGCAGCACTACTCTTGTCCCACATCTTCAGCGCCGAGTTACGGCGAGAACTGCGGTCCTCCGGCCTTCCGTCCGCAGTACAACAGCAACTCATCTCTCAGAGATCGCTCATGCTTGCAATGCCTATCCCAGAGAAGCTTGGTGTGAAACAAGGCGCGCGCATAGAAGAGATAGTGCAAACCTCGTTCGTTGCTGGTTACCGAGGCGTGATGCTGGGGTGTTCGTTATGCACCCTACTCGGGACACTTACGATTCTGATTGCTTCCGGCAAAACTAGTCGAAAAGAAGTCAACCTTCCTGATGAACCGGAACAGACAGCTTCCTAAACACGGCCAGATGGCAAAACACTACTGCCGGGACGACGAATGTGGCGAGCAGGATGAACGGGAAATAGAGTATTGCGACGGTCGGCTGATCGAACGCAAACTGCTGAAAGCGGAATGGGGCAGAGAGCATTGCGCGTCCGAACGCATTCAACACGCTGAGAAGACAGATGCTGTTCCAGATGAGCAATCCCTTTTTCCCAATATGTCCCTTGCTGAATGCCCACCAAATGAGGGGAACAGAAAGTCCCGCTAAGATGTCGAGGTTACCGCCCTCGAACGTCATCTGCGCGGGGAGCTGCTTGTAGAGGAACAGCCAATAGAGAGTGACCTCAACGAAGATGCGGATCGAATGCAGAAGAATGCACCACTTCAGATCCATCCCATCAATGAATCTCCTTCCGCGGGCAGTAAGGAACAAGATGGCGATGACCAGCAGCGGAGGCGCTATTGCCAGGAATAGGCGTGGCGGAAGAGTCTTTGTGACCAGGTAGAAGCCGGAGAGAGCAATGATCGACTGGATACACATCCACAGGACCGATCCGACGATCGCGGTCTTCGAACCGCGAACCGCTTTACTGAAACCAATGAGAGCTAATAGAGCTGTGAATAGAAAGAAGCCGATGATCGGCAGCGGTAGATGGTCCATTTGAAACCTCCTCTAGTCCTGTAATGCACATATCATTTCAATACCCCGGGTGGACTACCCACATAGCCGGCATGGCGTTCAACGAGCCGATGTCATGATCGCTGAATTCTTCAGAGCAATTCGAGCACGCAGCAAACGCGATTTGACGGCAGCGATCGAGAGGCCATTCCGTTCTGCCAGTTCAGCCATCGTGCAGTCGTATTGTTGGTAGCCATCCACGACGGAACGCAGCGTCGGCCTCAGGCGCATGATCGCATTTGCAAGCAGTTCGGAGGTTTCCTGCCTTGCGTAGGCAGCCTCGATATCGACCGCGCGGTGGAAGATAGTCAACCCATGCGGTACCATTCTCGTTCGTTTCGTCGAGAGAAACATGTGGCCTTGTGCGATTTTTCCGCAACTGCATGAGGCACGTATTGATCACAATTCTCGTTAGCCATGTCGAGAAGCTGGATTGTCCCCTAAACGTTTCGATCCGCCAGTAAGCCTTCAGGAAAGCTTCTTGTACCGCGTCTTCACTGTCTTCTGTATTCTTCGTAATGAGGATCGCAATTCTTAGAAGGCGTTTTTCATAACGCCGGGTCAGGACTGCAAATGCGTCGCCGTCTCCAAGCCGAAGCAGTTCCACCGGTTGCGTGTCGCCGAAGTGCCCCTTGGCAAGTTTCGACTGGACGACCGAGATTATACCTGATGTCAACAATCCTTCTTTCATCACGATCCTCCAGACCTGCCGTTTCCTACTGGCTCGTGACGAGCACCATGCGAAAGCGAGCTTTACCGCTGATCATTCGTTCGTACGCTGCTGGGGCATCCGCCAACGGAACCGTTTCGATCATCGGGCGCACTCCTTGCAGAACGCTGAATGCGAGAGTGTCTTCTTCGTCGATCGATGTTCCCGACAGGCTTCCCGAGATGACCCGTCCGCCAAAGACGATTGGGATGGTACTTACTTCGATAGGGTCGGGAGCGACACCAACCACCAACAGCCTGCCGTGGTCTTTGAGTCCTCCCACGACTTCACCCATCGCCTTTCCATCGGGAGCAGTCGTGAGGATTGCATCGGCGCCACCAAGTCGCTGCAGGGCCGCGGATGCATCTTCTTTTGCGCTGTCGATGTAGACATGAGCACCGAGTTGTTTTGCGAGCTCTTCCTTGTCCGCTCCTCGGGCCAATGCGACGGTCTTGAAGCCCATGTGCCTCGCAAATTGCACAGCAAGATGTCCAAGACCACCGATACCCTGGATCGCTACGAGATCACCTGCTCGTAAACCGGCGTTCCGCAAGCAATTGAATGTGGTCACGCCTGCACACAGCAATGGTGCGGCCTCGGCAGAACTGAGCTCGTCGGGGATCAGAGCTATCGCACGAGCCTCAGCGATCATCACTTCCGCATAGCCGCCATCGACCGTGATGCCTGGAATGATAGGACTCTTGCAATTTACGAAGTCTCCCCGTCGACACGGTTCGCAGACGCCGTCTTCTCCGCCGAAGAACCCAACGCCGACCCGTTGGCCGACTCTCCACCTCGTGACGCCCTCGCCAATGACGTCAATTCGACCGATGATTTCGTGCCCCGGAACGCGGGGGTAAGTCACGCCAGGAAATTGTCCCGAGACCGTTGCGAGATCGGAGTGACACACCCCACACGCCTCGACACGAATCCTGACCTGCCCAGGCGCCGGTGCCTTGAGCAGACGATCCACAGCAGTGAACCGGCCAGGTGATGTGACTTCTATAGCCATGTATGTAGTTTCCATATCGCCTCTCAATCCGCCCAACGACTGGCAGCTCCCGAATCGTGCGCTCAAAGCTGTTCTTAGTTGCCGAGTTGCATCGAGCGTAAAGAACTCCCGCACAATCCGTTTGTCGGAACCGCCCATGCTTTTGCCTACCTTGCTGCCGATTGCGTGGATTTTCGGTTCGTCTCGGGCCACACCCAACCGGATATGGGCGAGCCCCCTATTTGGGCAGGGTTGATCAATTCTTGGGCGTTTCCGCCAAGACATCCAGGCTGCCGCCGCTTAGTCTCAGATATGTACGCCATGCCTTAGCCCCCCAGCTGACCGAAGCAAGAACCCCTTCGGTTCACTGAGTCGGCGAACTCGGGCCATTCTCCCGCAGCTTCCATGGCAAAGGAACTTGATGACAGAGCAGGCTATCCTCTACCGTACGCTGCGCAATGAAGGCAACTCCCTACGCCGCGGCCGAACTCACGAAGGAGCACAAGATGTCGCCTGACACGCCGGAACAGCACGCTATTCTCTTTCCACGTCTCAACGAGGCGCACCTTGCCGAACTACAACGGCACGGCGTGTTAAGACCGACGGTCGCGTCCGAGATCCTCTTCGACCGCGAGACACAGCGGCACGGAATTTTCATCGTGCGAAGCGGCAGCATCGAACTTCTCGGAGTTGCAAACGGGCAGGAGGCGGTACTGAGTGAGCTCGCACCGGGAGAGTTCACAGGAGAGCTAACCCAACTCTCTGGGCGTAGAAGTCTTGTCTCTTGCCGCGTTCTTGAGGGCGGCGAAGTCCTCGAAATCGATCGAGCCGCGCTTCGAGATCTCATGCAGAGCGATGCCGCGATTGGAAACGTGTTCCTTAGCGCCTTCGTACAGAGACGGCTCTACCTGATCGCCAATGCGATCGGAGATGCCGTACTTATTGGTTCTGCTCATTCCAGTGACACTCTTCGTCTGCGTTCTTTTCTGGTGCGAAACGGCCATCCTTACACCTATATTGACGTCGATCTTGATCCTGACATTCAGATCGTTCTGGATCAGTTTGCCATCCGCCTTGAGGACATCCCCGTATTGATCTGCCGGGGCGACCTCGTGCTTCGCCGCCCGAGCAATGCCGATGCGGCTGTCTGTTTCGATCTAAACGCCGGAGTCGACCAGACCGACGTCTTCGACGTCATCATCGTGGGTGCGGGACCTGCGGGATTGGCCGCTGCAGTCTATGGCGCGTCGGAAGGCCTGGATGTCCTGGTCATTGAAAGCAACGCTCCAGGGGGTCAAGCCGGTTCGAGCTCAAGAATTGAGAATTATCTGGGGTTTCCCCTGGGAATCTCGGGGCAGGAACTCGCTGACCGAGCCTTTATCCAGGCGGAGAAGTTCGGAGCCAAAATCTCCATAGCTCGGAACGCTCGAACTCTTGAGTGTCTGCACCCACCTTACAAAATAGGGCTTGATGATGGCAGCACACTTCAGGCGCGAACTATCGTCATCGCGACTGGTTCGCGGTACCGGCCTTTGGGCGTCGACGGCGCCAATCAATTCGACGGGAACGGCGTGTATTACGGAGCAACACAGCTAGAGGCCCCCATGTGCAAAGACGAAGAAGTGGCCATCGTGGGCGGCGGTAACTCGGCAGGGCAAGCGGCGGTCTTTCTGGCCGGCTTCGCAAAACACATTCACCTTGTGGTGAGAGGCCCCAATCTCAACAGCACGATGTCGAAGTATTTGGTGTCACGAATCGAGGCTTCGAAGGATATTTCGCTGCGTACACTCACAACGATCGAGGCGCTCGAAGGCGAGAGCCATCTCGAACGGATTCGCTGGAAGTGCCTGAAGACCGACTTGCACGAGTGCCATGAGATCAAGCACTTGTTCATGATGACCGGTGCAGATCCCAACACTGCCTGGCTTGGAGATTGCGTTGCCCTTGATGCTCAAGGCTTCGTGAAGACCGGTATGAGTGTTATGAATGACTGGAAGCTCAAGCGTCCGCCCTTTCCGCTCGAGACAAGCGTACCCGGTGTCTTCGCCATTGGAGACGTGCGCTCGGAAAGCATCAAGCGCGTAGCTTCGGCCGTGGGTGAAGGATCGATGTCTATCCAGTTCGTGCACCAGGCTCTCGCAACTCAGTGAGGCAGCGCCAGGCAATTTATGAAGTGACGGTCGATTAGCCGCAACTTCCGACAAAACCCGGCCTCTTTCGCAAAGAGCATTGGCAGCCCCGCGGATACACTCAACCGGAGCGCCCTCATGCACCGGCTCATTCCGAGATTCGAGGTAGGCGTCAGTAGGTCAAGGAACCGTAGTGGCATTGACAATTGCTCCTCCAGGCTTGGCACGTATTGAGTGCTACAACGTCAGCCAGGAAAACAATCACCTATCTATCAAGTAACCGGGGGCAACAATGAATTTTATCGAGACGATTTCTCAACGGAACGAAGAGTTTGTCAGGAATGGCCATTTGGCCAATCTCAAGATCATCCCTTCAACAAAGACCATCATCATCGGTTGTTTGGATCCCAGAGTCGATCCGATGAACATCCTGGGGCTAAAGCCGGGAGAAGCCGCGATCATTCGCAACATTGGAGGCAGAGTCAATCCGGCATTGTTGGAGACCCTCATCCTTCTTCCAATCGTCGCCAAGGCTGCAGGACAAGAGATGGGTCCTGGTTGGAACCTCGTCATTTTGCATCACACAGACTGTGGGATCATCGGGTGCTACCAGCACGCTCCTGATCTGCTTGCAACCCACCTGGGCGTAACGCGGTCAGAACTGGAATCCATGGCAATCACTGATCCGCGTAAGGCCGTGGCAATGGATGTCGCTGCTTACAAAGCCGTCAAAGAGCTTCCGGGCGGATTCATAATCTCTGGGATCGTCTATGACATCTCAACTGGGAAAATTGAAGTAATCGTGCCCCCAAGTCTGCTGCGCTTAGATCAGTAGGTTGTCGCATCGCGATCCGATGCATCTTCGAGTCCAATATTGCGGGAGTGACAAGTCATGTATGAGCTTGAACCAGTTGATCGTATCGAAATTCAGGTCCTCATCGACAACGTGACCGACAGTCTTTCCTCGACACCTGCTTTTGTGGCGCGGGAATGGTCGGTGCTTCAGGAAGCTGGGTTGAAGGTCATTGCGGGCGACTCCTTATGCTGCGCCAATCATGGCCTCTCACTCGTGATAACTACCCACGGCACGCGCGGCACGCATACCGTCTTGTTCGATGCTGGGCCGGCTGACTATGCGGTGGAGCGAAATGGGGTTCGCTTAGGGGTGGACTTCGGCAGAACAGAGGCCGTTATCCTTTCCCACGGACATTGGGATCACGCTGGAGGCATTCCGCAGGCTTTGAGTCTTATCCGTCAGAAGAGAGGAGAGTCGTCAGTTCCGCTCTACCTTCATCCAGGCATGTTTCAGCAACGAGGTACCCGTCAAGGAGAGGGTCCTGTGTTGCCGATGCAGCGGGTGCTGAATCCTGAGGAGTGGTCCCTCCTTGGAGCTGACCCCAGGGTCACAAAGGAGGCCCAGCTGTGCCTAGACGATTCGTTCTACATCAGCGGAGAAATTCCACGCATCACCCCATATGAAAACGGATTTCCCGGCCACGTTTGCAGGAATGAGACGACTGGAACGTGGGAGGCAGACGAGCTCCTGATCGACGAACGTTTCGTAGCAGTTCATGTGAAGGGGAAAGGCCTCGTGGTGTTTAGCGCCTGTTCGCATGCTGGCATCGTTAACGTCATGCACGAGGCAATCGCAGCCCTCCCTGGTATCCCCCTTCACGCGGTTATAGGAGGGTTTCATCTGTCGGGAACGAACGAGCGGATCATTCCCGAAACAGTACGCGACATGGGCCAATTCGGAGCTGTCTACATCATTCCAGCGCACTGTACTGGATGGCGGGCCGTGAATGCTCTAGTGAGCGAATTTGGGGAAACGGTCGTTCTTCCGTGTTCGGTGGGAAAGCGATTCCGTATGTAGGCGCCTACTAGAAGGTGAGCGGAATGAGCTGGAGATGTTCCTTTGGGATGTGAAAAGCGTGCCTAAGGGGGTTCGTTGAACGTCATTCCGGCAAATTCTCATTCGAATGCTTACTGTATGACCTTCGAGGATGGCCGCAGGACTTCGTGTGCTGGGCGATTTGTGGCTCACTGGAGGGTTTAGTCGATTGTGGGGCAAAGTACCTGCGATTTCGCTTAGACGATTTGCATGAGAGAGAATGCAGGAAAGGGGCAAAGCTCACGAATGCCCGGTCGCCGCGAAACTCGTGGTCATGAGACCTGCTCTACTCGCCCGATGCGAGAAAGAGAAGTGAGCGCTGCGTCTGGCTGTTTGAGCATTGAAACATCTCGTTTATTTGATAGCGATCCTTCCTTGCACTTCTGGAAGCTCATCTCTGCACATACTGCGAATCGACGTGCGGTCCACGAATGAAGTATTTCTTCGTGTTTCTTATGCTAAGCCTGCATGTATCACCTGCCGGCGCTTTGGATCCTTCGCGAACCATCAAACAGTTCGATCACGCCTCCTGGACCGCGCGCCAAGGTTTGCCGGGTGGAATCGCCGCACTCGCACAAACTACGGATGGCTATCTTTGGTTAGCAACGGCGAACGGGCTCGTCCGCTTCGACGGCGTCACATTTGAGCGTTTTCAGCCATCTTCGGGTCCTTCGTTCCCGCAAAAGGATGTTACTGCACTGTTAGCCACAAGCGATGGCGGATTGTGGGTCGGCTATAGGCTCGGTGGCATAAGCTTCCTGAGAAACGGTGTGCTGACGAATTACAAGTTTCCCGAAGGAACCGTTTGGGATCTCAAATATGCCCCCGACGGAGTTCTGTGGATGTCGGGGGGATTTCGAGGTTGTCTAGCGCGATTTGAGCATGGCAGTTGGAGGAGTGTCGGTCTGGAGTTGGGCTATACCGAGCCGTTCGCCTTTACGCTCCTCTTTGATCGATTGGGAAACTTGTGGGTTGGAGGCATCCGCACCGTCTGGGTACTCGAAAAAGGTGCCGCTCGAATTGTGGGAACCGGAGTCACGACTAACGACGCGACTCATCTGACCGAAGCTTCAGATGGATCACTCTGGTGGGCTGATGAAAGCGGTGTCCTTCCACTGTTGAAGCACCTTGCTCCGGTGGCGAAACGAGACGAGCACCTCGTCCTTGGCGCACCACCCAGAGGCCTGCTAGTAGATCGGGACGGGGCGCTATGGTACTTCGCTCACGAAGAAGTCCTTCGCGTTCCGTCACCAACAGCGACATGGAAGTTGCCTCCGTCTCAAAGAGAGTCAACCATCCAACACTTCATTGCCACAGATGGACTCTCCCGGGGCGATGTCGTTGCTTCTCTAGAAGACCGGGAAGGCAGTATTTGGATTGCTACGGCAGTCAGCCTCGATCGTTTTCGGATGACGACCTTTTCCCCAGCGCTTCTCGGTAAAGCTGCTGCCTCTGGGTTTTCGATGAGCGCAGAACCAAAGGGCGGGATGCTTATCAGCACGGGCAGTCCAGACCTGCTCCTTCTCCATAACGGACGCGTAAGTGTAGTTCCCGGTCCGCCGAACGCGACATTCGACTCACTTTACGAGGCCCCCGATGGAATCATCTGGGCTGGGGGTAAAGGGCAGCTCGCATATTTTCAAGAGAGCCATTACACAACCGTGTCTCTCCCACCCTCTTTCACGGGAAACCGTCGGAACACGCAGGCAATGACCCTGGGTCCTGATGGGTCATTGTGGCTGTCGACGATAGGCCGTGGCCTTTTCAAACTGAAGAATCGCCAGTGGACCGAGATCCCACAGCTTGACGATTACCCGGTGACGGCAGTTTGCTTATACACCGATTCGCAGGGACAAGTCTGGGCAGGCTACACGGGTGGCAAGGTCGCCGTTTACGCGGCAAACACAGTCAAGACGTATTCGACAACAGATGGTCTTAGCATCGGCAACGTCATGACCATCTACGGCAAAGACTCCAACATCTGGCTGGCGGGGCAACACGGTATAAATCTGTTTCGTAACGGACACTTCCTTCCTGTCCGTTTCGAGGGCGGCATCGAGGTAGAGGGGATTACTGGAGTTGTCGAAGGAGGAGACGGCAGCCTCTGGTTGAATAGCATGTCAGGAATCGTGAAAATCTCACAAAAGGAGCTACTCTCGTTTCTCGCGTTTCCCGACCATCCTGTCGAATTTACAAACTATGACTACTTGGACGGAGTGGATGGAAATGCGAAGCAACTCCGACCCGTCCCGTCTGCTTGCCTGGGTACGGACGGACGTTTGTGGTTTGCACTAGAAGGAAATGTGGTCTCGGTAGATCCGCTACATGCTTATTCGGATACACTGGCGCCTCCCGTGTCAATTGTTCGCACGATATCAGGTTCGCAGCGCCGGCAAGGTGGAGATTTTGTAAGTCTCGCAAAAACATCTAGAGACATAGAAATTGACTACACTGCGACAAGTCTGGCAGTACCCGAACGAGTTAAGTTTAAGTACAACTTGGATAATGGAACCTTTCAGGATGTGGGAAGGGCGCGGCAGGCTTTCTTGACGGGCCTGGCTCCTGGGCGACATACCTTTCACGTGATCGCTTCAAACGGTTACGGAGTATGGAATCTGACCGGTGCCTCGATTGTCATCTTCAGACCACCAGTGTTCTCGGAGACGGCCTGGTTCAAGTTCCTTTGGCTCCTATTAGCCACTTTCATCCTGGGTGCTCTGTTTCTGATTCGCATGCGCCAAATGCTACTCAAGGCACAGTTGCGCATGTCAGAACGGCTGCTTGAGAGAGAACGCATTGCCCGCGATCTACATGACACTCTACTGCAAGGATTTCAGGGAGTTCTGCTGCGTTTCCAGACCATTGCCAAGCGTGCGAAGGGGGACGACATCACGCAACGTGAGTTGGAGGACACTATCGTGCGAGCTGACGGGGTACTGGTGGAGGCTCGCGACAAGGTTTGGCAGCTAAGATCGGCGTCGCGACCGTACGATGATCTCGCTAGCTCTCTAAATGCAACAGCCGGCGACTTAAGAAAACATTGGGGCGCAACATTTTCTCTCCAAGTGACCGGAGCACCGCGGCCGCTAGCTTCTGGAGCATTCGATGAGATATACGCCATTGCCCAGGAGGCACTTATGAATGCCTTTCGGCATGCCGGTGCACGGGCTATCGAGGTAGAACTCCAATTTAACCAAACAGAGTTCCGCGTACGCGTATGCGATGATGGTCATGGGCTCCCCGACCAAGCTAAGAAACGTCATGACCAAACCAAACACTGGGGTCTTCTTGGCATGCAAGAGCGTGCCAAGAAGTTGGGTGGCCGTCTCACTTGGTCGGATCGACAAACAGGGGGCACAGAGATGCAATTGACTGTTCCGGCAGGCGTAAGCTATCGCGCAATTTCATCACGCTGGAAGAACTTTATTGGGGGAGAGTAGGTGTGACTCAGAAACCGACACTATGCGTCTGTAGCGGAGCAATAATCTCGGGCTGAATGCGTCCAGCCTCCTTCGGTGACCTACCAGATCGCATGTCGATTAGGCTCCGCCTCTTCGCATTAGCGACTGTTGAATCCAGTGCCCGAAGGGTACTGAAGCCGGACTCAATGCATAAAAAGTAATGGAGCGATAACGACGATGGCCTCAATGCCTAAGCGACGCGCTGAGATGGTGTACGGAAAGCATCTCTTTGTCGCCTGCTTGGGCGTTGCACTCGTTCTTGCATGCTTGCCGCAAGCTTTCGCGCAAACTAATTACGGTGGAATTGTTGGTACTGTAACCGATGCTACAGGCGCATATATCGTCGGTGCTAAAGTATCCGTCACGAGCGATGCAACAAACGCGAATCGGACAAGCACATCTGGAAGCGGGGGAACTTATACCGTATTGAACCTGAACCCCGGTTCGTACGCTGTTCGGGTTGTGAGCGCCGGTTTTAAGGAGTACAGGCGAACTCAGGTTGAAGTAACCATCGGCGGTACGACACGAGTGGATGCGGGCCTCTCAATCGGAAGTGTATTCGACACGGTGGTTGTTGATGGTGCCGCAACTGCCAATCTTCAGACGGACACTTCATCGCTCGGGGGAGTTGTAGAGGGACGGCAGGTTCTTGAATCACCCTTGAATGGACGCAACGTTAATAACTTGTTGAATTTCATTCCGGGGGTTGTACCTGGTGGAGGCACTTCAGGGAGCACAATCGCAAACGGTGGCAGCGGAAATTTCCAGGTTGGCTCTCAGACACAGGCTATCGCCTATGGCAACTATCAAATAGGTGGTGGCTTTAGCGGTCAAAGCCTGTTTTTTATTGATGGCGTGCTCTCGAACGTTCCTGAAAATAACGTGAATTCCCTCGTCCCGACCCAGGATTCGGTGCAGGAATTCAGAGTCTTGACGAATAATCCTGATGTAGAATTTGGCGGTTTCGGCGGAGGCGTAGTTCAGATCTCAACCAAGAGTGGCAGCAACCAGTACCACGGTTCTGGCTATGAATACTTCCGCAATACCGTACTTGATGCGAACGACTACTTCAGCAATCATCAGGGGTTGCCACGGCCACCATTGCACCAAAACCAATTCGGTGGCAACCTCGGTGGCCCGCTCATCACGAATAGGCTATTTGGCTTTTTCTCGTTCGAGCGTGAGACGCTTTCATCCGGGGGCATTTCGACTTATACAGTTCCAACTGCAGCCGAACTAAGTGGGGATTTTTCTGAGCTTGGAACTAATATCTATAGTCCCGCGACCGGGTTGCAATACACATGCAATGGCAGGCTGAACGTGCTCTGCAACCCGGACCCGACCGCGGTGAAAATACTAAAACTAGAGTCTCCCCTGCCAAACCGTCCGGGGTTGATAAACAACTATGTAGCCACCGCTCCGATTGTGGGTGCACAGAATCAATTCAATGCAAGGGTCGACTACAACCCTGGACAGTCCGATCAACTGTTTGCGCGCTATACCTTTTGGAATCCGCACAATGGCGCCAGTGATCCCTTGGGAACAAGAACAGGTTCTGGGCCCACCGGAAACACCACAACCGAGGCGGTAGTTGGTGAGAATCATATCTTCAACAAATCAACCATCGCAGACCTTCGCGTCTCTTATCTCCAAAATTACAATTTCCAGGTGCCTCTCTCGGAGGGCTTTAACCTGGGAGACATTAATGCCAACTATGGAGCGATTCAAGCACAGCAGATCAATGACAATTCCAGCGGTTTGCTTCCCAGCCTTGATATCCAGAACTATGGTGTCGGTGCGCAACTCTCCCAATTTTATTGGTTGAACACCATTTACGCTCTCAGCGGCAGCCTGACGAAGGTAGTGCACCGTCACACAATTAAGGCCGGCGGGAATTTCCGCGGGATTCGGTGGACGGCCTTTGGCGTAGATGGTGGGGTCGGATTGAATGCACTCTCCACATTTACGGCCAACGCCACCGACCCAAGCTCTGGAAATGCGCTCGCTGCGTTTCTTGCGGGCGTTCCTTCGTTCGTATATGTCGGAGAGGTAAATACGTCGCGAGCATTCCTTCACTCTTATGGCTTCTATGCCAATGACACATATCAAATGACCAGTAGGTTGACGCTCAACCTCGGTATTCGTTGGGATGAGCCGGGTTCCTACTCTGAGGTCAACAACAACAATACCGTGCTTCTGCCTCAGCTATCCACGGACTTAGGTTCTGTTATCAATCCCATAACCGGAGTGACGCAGCCCGTCGTCGGTGGGCTCGCATTTGTCGCGTCGTCCCAGTATCCGTCGAGGCGCGAGGAACAACTACACTCGAGGTTGTTCGCACCGCGAATTGGATTTGCTTATCGGTTGGACAAGAGCACCGTAGCTCGAGGGGGGTATGGCATTGCATATCTCCCCTCTGAGATAACCGCGGATGGTCCGCGCGGAAGTGCGATTAATTCGTTTTTCACCGTCCTCACGAATACCCCTGGGGCTACCTATGCTGGAGAACCGACAGTTGCGAACCCATTTCCAAACGGGATCAACGCTCCTCTTGGTCGCAATCCGATCGGTTTGACTCAACTTCTCGGACAAGGGATTACATCACCCATTCCGTCGCAGCCCTATGGCTACGTCCAGCAGTTCAATTTCGGTGTCGAGCACCTGCTTGACACGCGGACCAGCGTCTCAATCTCTTATGCCGGCGCGAAGGGCACGCACCTTGTCATGTCACAGGGTTTTCAAAGTTCAGGTCTAAACCTCAATCAACTCCCTGATCAGTACGATTCCATTGGGGGCGATCCAATTGCGCAAACTGGTCTTTTCAAGAATCTCGCGAACCCTTTTGCGGGGAAGTTTGTTTCTGGCGGCCAATTGAACCAGGCCACAATCCCGGAGGGGTATCTCTTGAAGCCGTTCCCTCAGTACACAACCGTGGAACAAACCATTCCACGATATGGCGCTTCGACATATGAGGCGCTTCAAGCCTCTCTCACGCGACGTTTAGGCCATGGTGGCATGGTGCAAGTCGCTTACACCTGGGCGAAGCTGCTGAGCAACACTGACAACACCAGCAGTTTTCAGGACGGACAAGGCGGACAGGGCGTCGTGCAGGACAATTACAACCTTAGAGCTGAGAAGTCGGTCTCCCTTCAGGATCTCACGAATAATCTTGTGATCAACTACGCCGTGGATCTTCCTTTTGGACGCGATCGCCCTTTTCTCAACAGCGGAAGTCCATTCCTAAACGCCATGGTGGCGGGCTGGCAGGTTAACGGAATCACCACAATTCACAGTGGACTGCCGGTTGCGTTTTCTACGAACGGAAACGATCTGAGCAATTACTTTGGGTCGGGACCCATCCGACCGCACGTTCTATCTGGATGTGTCAGAACCTCCAGCGGAACTGCTCAGAGTCGGTCTGGCGCTTGGTTCAATACCCGGGACAACGCGATCACAGGGGGCAAAGGCTGTTTCTACAACCCAGGACCATTCGAGTTTGGTAACGAGGCGCGGGTGGATTCAATCGTAAGATCAGCGGCTGCACGAAACTTTGACTTGGCCGTGAACAGATCATTTCCTTTAGTCGGCGACGTCACTGGCAAATTTAGCGTAGAAGTGTTTAACTTGTTCAATCGAGCTCAATTCGGTCCGCCGAATAGCGATTTGGATGATCCGGCATTTGGAACCGTGACTAAGCAGGCAAACCTTGCACGCACTCTTCAGTTTGCTCTGCGCGTATCTTTCTAGGACAGTTGCAAAGTGTTTCCTGAAATTACAAGTCCACGTTTGATGTCGTGGGAACACGTTGCATTGGAAGGCCATTCTGTGTTGCCGCATTCGGGAGTTTCACTGGCGGCGACGTCGTTGTTGCTTATGGGCAAGTAAGGCTATCGGTCTCATTCTGGATTAAAACGCACACTTGCGTGTTGTCTAATAAAGTTCGGAAGCCTGCGCAGTCAGCCAACTCGCCAATTCCTGCACAAGCCCCTGCCGAACGGAGACGATTTTGCTCTCAGCCTGCGCCCTTCGGGTCCTACCTTCGCAAACATATGAATTTGCCTGTAGCACTGATCAACTCGTCATGCTGATTTCTTGTCGTCACCCGAATCCTGCCGTCTCGCATGTTTTTTCGAGGATGAAGCTCTCTTCTTCTGAAGCGGTTGAGTTGGCTTCTTCCAAGCCAGCTTGACGGAAGCTGCAAGCTGTTCCTGCCGAGCTTTGCAGAACGGGGCGTAGTGGCGTTCCGTGATCTTCACGCTGGAGTGCCCCAACAGCAAAGACACTTGATCGAGAGGCACACCAGCCAGCAGTAGCTCCACCGCGAAAGTATCGCGGAACATGTGGGGATGGCACCGTTTCGGAGTCTCATCAGGTTTCTGGATCTTCGCCAATTTGAAGAGCTTCCAGTACGACCGCTGGAACGCCTTCGCCGCGCTGCGCGGATCGCCATTGCCCGACCAGAAGAAATACCTGGGTTGAGAGTTAGGCAGGGTTCGCAGCGCCTCTCCGACCTCGTTAGGGATGACGACGTAAACGGGCACGCCGGTCTTGGCGCGATACAGGAAGATCTGATCGTCGTCGTTCTCGTTCGTCGATAGCCGCTCTCGTTCGAGCGAGGTGGCGTCGAGGATGGAGAGTCCCGACCAGCGCATCAGCAGTGACAGGGTGCGGAGGCGTTGACCACGATGCTGATTGTCATTACCACCGCCATACTCGTACTTGTCCGTTGCTGCGATGATCTGCTCGAACTCTTTGGGCAAGAAGTAATCGGTCGGCACGACATCGGGCGTCTTCGGCTTTTTCAGCGCGTCCATCGGATTCTTGCGAAGCATGTCATTGGCCACGCAGAAGGCGAAGAAGGAGTGCATCCGCTCGTGCTTGCGATGCGTGGTAGCCTCGCCGTTATTCCAGGTGGACCGGAACTCGGTCAGGTCGATAGGAAGAACCTGGTCAAGGTGAACGAACTTCCGCGCCTCGCAGAAGGGAAGGAACTGGCGTTTCAGAAGCGTGCGCGATTTCTTGCGCGACGATAGCTCCAGGCCGCGCGCCTCCTCATCCTCCAGACACATGCGAATCGCATCTTTGACAGTCGCACGACGTGGCTGCACCTGATCGACGCGGGTAGGATCAGCCTCGGCTTCCTTCTTCCGAGCATTTCTCTCCGCCTGTTCCCAGCTTCGTGAGCCTGCGGACTCGCGGATCGGTTCGCCGTTGGGCAAAACACCACGGAGCCACTTAGGACAACGGCAGCGCCTCCACTGTGTGTTGTCGGCGTGATCACAATCGGCGGAATGACGGGTGTAGATGTGGAGCATGGGAGCTACCTCCATATAAAGAGGTTAACTCTGGTGGCGGTACAAAGTTGGTACAGTTCGTCTGTACCGCCTGTAAGTGTTTTATTTTGCAAGAAATAAAATGGTGGCCAGAGACGGGATCGAACCGCCGACGCCGGCCTTTTCAGGGCTGCCTGCCAGTTGCTCTAAATTGCCTGGAATCAGTGGATGATATTGAATGCTAAGAGCTTAGCGCAGTGTGCGGTTAGGATGGGTTCGGATGAAGTAAGCTGTTTTAGGCGCTACGATGTACGTCTAATGTACGTCGGATCTATTAAGCTCGCCTCTTCACGGAATAAATGAGCCGGTTCTTTTCGGTTTTCATGCCATGGAAGCGCGCTCCCAGCAAATATTTGACGGATAGGGACTTATCTGCCGGAAAATAGCCAGAAACCGGTCCAGTCGGCGGTATTTGCCACCAAAATGCTACCAAAACTACCAAGCGAAGGCTATGGGCTGACATCCGTGGGGACCAGCCCATATTCATTCAGCCAAATGCCGAATCGAGGAGGCGAACGACTTGCCCGTCTTCGGACGTTCCGCAATGATCGCGGCTCGTTCGCGCTTTCGTAAGATCTCATAAAAGCGTCTGTCGGCGTTGACCTCAAGCGGTTGCTTTGAGTGCGCTGCGGCGTAAAGGAACGGGTGGCGACTCAGGAAACCATGCAGTTTTCCCTGCCAGCCGGGTGTTTCTCCCCAAAGGCTGTGACCAAGGGGCTTCATGGTGGATGTCATCCTGCTGGCCGCAACCCGTGGCAATCCTGCCACCATTCTCAAGGAGGCGGCGACGACTGAGGCCATCGCCAGCAAGGTACGGCAGGAGTTCGTCGTCAAGGAGAAAGCTTAAGAAGGGACCCCAGCCAACCAAGAACGTCGCAGAGAGAACGGCCTGAGCATTGCTATCTCTGTGAGGGCGACGAACCCGCCGCCCTTCTTCGTGCCGAAAACGGCGGAAGGGAAAACACATGCTGTTTTCCCCCTTGCACCCTCATTCGCTCGAAGATAGGACTCAAGGGCGAGTTGATCTTTCTGCTATGCCGGCCGCCGTCCGCCGACTGCGCAAAGGTATACATCGCACAGAGAAGGGCTCTCCAACTGTCAGAAGTCTTATCGAAGAGCGGCAACAGAAATTCTGCAATTTACGCATCCTCTCCTATACAGTTCTCGAAAAGCTTCCTCAGAAGATGTCTTAATGTCGGTTGCGCGCTGGATTGCACCGCTACTATAGAGAATACCTGCATAGGCAATCCGTGCTGCCAGATAGGTGGGGTTCTTTTCGCCGACAGACGTTCTCAAGATCTCAATACCGTGTTCCATATTGTCCAGCGCATCTGTAATACTTCCGTTTTGCGCATATGCCTTCCCAAGCAAAACGTAGGTCCAGCCAGTCATGACATACGGGGACGGATGCTTCTCATTCCAGAGTTGAACGGCGTTACGATATGCCGCGATGGCACGCGCCATGTCCTTCTCATCAGATCTTACCCAGGCTTCTGTGACTAGAATTTGAGCAAGTAAGTCGGTATCGATGGCTTTCAGGAGTTGGGTCTCCTTGGTTGCTCTTGCGAGGTCCAGCTTGCATGCACGGCTCTTGCCCTCACTCATCTCCAGTTGCGCCAGAGTGGCGTAGGAGCGGGCCAGCAGAGCATGTTGTCCGTAGCGCTCGAAGATCGAAAGCGCTTTTTTCTCCATGTTGATCGCCGCCTCTTGCTCCATCAGGTCACGGTAGAGGGTCGCGTAGTGTTCCAAGACCCTTCCTTCGTCCTCTTCGTGTCCGCTAGCACTGTGATAGAGATGCAATGCTTTGTCGTAGGCATTCTGCGCAGCAACAAAATCACCCTTAGCCTGATTTGCCGATCCAAGCAGAACCCAAGCGGCACCAGTATCATCCACGCTTAGATTGGTCGTTGCGAGCATCGCAGAGGTTTCCCGGCTAACGCGCTCATACTGCCCGCTCTTGTCAAGGTCAATCAATCGATCGAGAACAGGATTACTGCTCGCGTACAACGGCTGTAGAAAGAAGATGGCGAGAGTCAGTGACATTGAGGAACGACTTTTCATTGTTGCCTCCGTGAACGAAACGCTATCTCTGGCGCCCTGCTCTTGCCGCAACGAGAGATATGCGAGGTGAAGGGCAGTTTGACTGCTATAAGTCCCTTGCGTGCAAACTAGTTCCCATTGCCGCTACTTAGGTTCCAGGGGGTGAGTGCCATTGAAGCGTCCGATGGCGAGGCTCTGAGGATGGGTTCGACTCCACTAAGCAAAGTGATGGCCGTCATCGAATTCGGAGTTTGGGATACAGTCGCCGCAATCATCAGGGCATCGCCTGGCTTTAGTTGAGCAAGCGTCACTGTGGGCATATTGTTGATCACCTGCATCAGGTCCGAACTGTCGTTTTGCCTTAGGTTCGGCGCACTGCTCTTGGCCCGCGCCGCGAAGCTCGCAGCGACTTGTGGCGTGAGCATGTGCATCTCGGTGTTATTCGTCACGGTGACGGCCACTGTCGCCTTGGTCGCGAGATCTTTGACCGTTAGAGTGCTCCCAGCCGCATCGATCTTAGCGATCTGCGCGGAGAAGCTTCGAAAGGAGCCCGTAACCAGTTCTTCGGCCGCCATCGTTGTCCCATCGGTACTGAGGTTGCCCCGTGCTGTGAGTTGATCGCCGACTTGAATCATCTCCAACGAGGCGGCCTTCGCGTCTGCAAACTTCACCGAATCGGTTGCGTAGCGCATCAACGCGGTATCGCTTGTGACTTTGATCGCGACGTTCTTAATTCCAGCTGCGCTGGCTAATGAGATCGTTACGATCTTTGCGGCCGGATCGATCGATCTCACCACTCCTCCGATGCCTCGCTTCTGCCAATCTGCTTGTTCTGCAGTCTGTTTCTGTCCGATGTCGCTGGCCTTTATGACGTAGAGGACCTTCGCGGTAGCTGGTCCAGAATCCGCAGTCGCCGCCGAAATCAAGACTCGATCGCCCTTGTCGAGCTCCGACGCCGAAGCTGACGCGGCATTAGTGAAGTCTGTACTGCCGACGGGCAACTTCTTGATTTGTGCGTCAGGGCTCAACTGCACCTGTACTGACGATCCTCCATCGGACTTCACAGTGAGAACGCCATCAGTGATGCTCACAATGGTTCCCCTAATGACCTGTCTGGGCGGTGCTTGAGCCTGGGTTGGTAAACTCGACCAGATGGAGAGCATCCAAAGCACGAACACTCCGTTCACAAACTTGCGCCATCTTTTATTGCTTGCTGTTCTACGGCTTGAGTCCACCATGAAATAGCTCCTTTCTTGAGCTTCGAGTAGATCGGATAGGTCGCCAACTCCTGCGGGCGGCCGGTTAAAGATATTCAGAAGCTGAAGGCCGTGCTCAAAAACACATATCGATTTCCAGGGACAGCGTTGCTGTACGGACCTGTCGCTAGAGATTGCGATTTGCCGAAGAGTGGAGATAGCAGAGTGCCGTTCGGGGGAGCAAGATTGACGACGTTGAATAGATTGATAGCCCCCGCAGTGAACGTGAGACTGTATTTGTGAGGGGCAGTGGCATCAAGCGCTGGTTGTGAGCCGCCGCTTCCCGTGAGTCCTCGACTTGCCACACTCCCTGCGCCTCCTCCTTGGGCAGAGGTTAGCGTTCGAACTCTTGGGCCAACCCCAAGAACCTTGCTCACACGCATCGAAAAGCTAACGTTTGCTGGGCCGGTGCCCAAACCAAAAGGGATGATCTTTTCTCCCTTACCGGCGGGGTTCGTATCGAGGCACCCATAAGGCGTCGATAGAACGTCTGCTGCGCCGCAAGTGCCATATGTTGGCCGTGCGTTGAATTGATTGTTTCCGGTCAGATCGCTTCCGATAGTCACGTTGTATGGAACACCAGATTGCGCGACGAGCAGCGGAGCGAAGGTTATCCCATGTGGGGCGGAATATGTACCTATCAGAACTACGCTATTGCTGATGCCAAAGTTCGGGCGACCATAGTCGAGGCCAGGATTGTGGGCAACGGACGGAAACGAGGTAACCCCCTGAGTGTTGCTTCGTGCATGGTTCAGCGTGTAGGAGCCATGAAGCGAGACGTGTTGGAAATGTGCATCCGCAGTGAAGATGAGTTGATGCTGCTTGTACACGCCGCCTGACTGAAACTGATAGTTGTATGAGGTTGGCTTCGGCCCAATTGTTATATAGGTCGCGGGATCAAAGACCGGTGCGCTGCTGTTGTTGGTTCGGTACTGGTGAATGCCGCGCGTGTAGAGATAGGTGATATTGAAGGTGAGTTTCTTTCCGACACTACGGTCGATACCAATACCGCCCTGCATATCAAGAGCGGCGTGGAAGTTGGGATCGACGCTGTAAAACGAAGGGGTTGAACTGGAAGTGCTGGTGACGGCGCTAACCGGCACCTGGGTAGTCGGGTCATAGAAATTTGGGTTGTTGACCACGTAGCTCTGCTGATTTACACCGTTCTTGTGAATCGCCTGGATGATGTACGGCGTACCCGTTATTGAGCTAAAGGAACCCGGAACCAGGAATCGGTTATAGAACCAACCATAGCCAGCCCGCAATACCGTCTTGGGAGGCGTTTTCCCGAGAGATCCCGGCGCCCATGCGAGGGAAAGGCGTGGTGCCCAGTCTGTATGGTTATGAATGCGATTCTGTCCTTCGAGCCTCAGGCCGTAGCTAACGGTGAGATTGGGCTTCCAGCGCCAGTCATCCTGAAAGAACAACGCTCCGTCGAACAGAAGTGCTTGGGCGATTGGGTTCTTGATGACGGCGACCTGATATTGCGCAGGAGCCTTCGCCAGATACTGGCTCACAGAATTGAAAAGATAATTTCCGTTTGCACCGGATGTGGAATAGTTCACGTCTCGATACAGGCGTAAGCGTGTTCCAAACCGAATGGTGTGATTTCCCGAACTCGCCGTCGAATAGTTCTGGAACTCAAAGATGTCCTGATGATCCTGGACAACGCCGGCATTACTTCCGCCTGTCGTAAAGCCGCCTTGCAGTGTCACCGTCGGTGTGAAGTAAGACGGAGTCTGCTCATTGCGGATGCGCCGCCATTGAAATCGGGTTTCGTTGATCAAATGCGAGTTCACGACCACGCTGTCCGCGATCTGAAAGGCATTCTCCTGGTTGTTGGTGGTATATGCCTGCTGCGGTAGGTTGAGCGCGGAAACTCCAGCGCCACTCTGCACCGATCGGATGTAGTTATCACGAATGAGCAAGGTATTGCGCGAGCCAAGCTGAAAATCTAAACCGGAATGAATGTTCGTTTGTGAAGACGGATTGGGGAGAGCCAGCGAGAGAGGCGAGGTGCCATCGCTTGGATTCAATGCGCTCACAATGCCTTGTCCATGGATGTCGTAGCGAAGCACGTCAAGAGAAAACGAAGAGGTCTTTGCAAGTGGTCCGCTCAACGTCGCGCTGAAAAATGAGAGGTAGTAGCTGGGCTGTTGCGAGACCAGTGGATTCGAAGTGTTCCAGGCTGAGGCGCTTCCGTTTTCGAGCACACGAGCGTGATATTTGTCGGTGCCTGGCTTTGTAAAAATCTCGATCCTTCCATAGCCAAGTCGATCGAATTCAGCGGAGAAGGGATTCTGGTTGATGCGGATCTCACGAATCGAAGACTTAGGCGGTAGCTGCCCACCAGTGAATCCATCAATGTAGATTTGTCCGCCGTTCGGCCCTGCTCCAGGTCCAGCTAGGCCCTGCAACTGACTCAACATTTCGTTCGGATCATCCGAAAGGGCTTCGAGGTCTTTTCCGATAAGAACCATTGCACTTGCGTTCACACTTGGATCAACGCCCACACCAGAATTCCGGTCAGAGACCGCAACCTGTTGTTCCTCTCCGGCAACTTTGAGGGCGACGTTCACCTCAAGGCTCTGCCCGGACTTCAAGGCAACATCCGCTCTTGAGAACGTAGTGAAACCTTCCGCCGTGACGGTCAGTGTGTACGCGCCCGTGGGAACGTTGGTGAAGGTATATAAGCCTTCCTTGCCGGACTGCGCTGTCAGCGCGCGTTCGCCTTGTGACAGCGTGAGGGTTGCACCAGGAATTAGCGCTCCGGTTGGGTCAAACACATGCCCGCTAAGGCTACCGGTCGTTTGTGCTTTCGCACTGGGAGAGAATGCGCAACTGAAGATTGCGGCGATTCCGACGATGAGGATCAACTTCAACGTCTTCCGGACATCGGAGACTCGTGATGAAGCCATGGCGTGGTCCTTTCAGGGCGCAGTTCGGATGACGCCTGATCGCGGGAACAGGCGGGGCGTGGATCGAATCCATGCACGCCGTATGGCGAACTGGAAGTCTTTGCTCGGAAGCTGGAAAGCTTATCGCATTAGGAGCCTGGAAAGGCTTTCTCTAATCCGAAGGCGGCGTCCCTGAGGATCGTGGTCTATGCGGAGGTGGTATTGGAATCGGCGGATTTTGATAACGGGGCGGCTGAGGGGATCGGTCGTCTACTGCTGAGCTGGCTTCGTTCTGGTGATTGTCAGCGTGAGACAGGATCAAGTCTTGAACTGTTGCATGCGGCAATCGAAGTTTGAGTGCCTTTGCTTCCTCGGGAGTGACGCCGACAGCGCGAAGGTTTTGCAACTGGCCGGAGGAGACTGACTCGAAGCCTGCAGCTCTTATGCCCGCGATGAATTCAGGACTCATGTTGAAGATGCGATAGCTCACAAGAGCGTCGAAGCCGCGTGGCTTGAGTCCCGCTGCGTTCACGGCTTCTAGATATTGTTTGGTGATGTCCTGCTTCTTCAGTTGCAGCAAAGTCCCAACGGCAGGTTTCCCAAAACCGAGAGTCGCCATCTCCTGTGCGTAGGCTGGCGTAATACCAGCGTCCCGAAGAACGATGTAGCGGCCCTCGTCGAGGTCGTACCCGGCTGCTCGCATCTGCTCTTCATAGGTAGGCGCACCGGACTCAGCCTTTGTGTCTTTCCCATTTCCTTGTGCTGCGGGGCGGTTCGCAGTCTGAATATCAGGTCTCTGAGCACGCTTGCTCGGCAATGCATCATGCGCCACTCGTGCGATTTCGGAAGGCACCGCGAGAATCTGCTTCACAGGGACTTTTTGTGCAACGGCACCCAAAGCCTTCGGCGCTGGGCTTAGGAAGATGAAGAGGCTCAGGAAGACCGCAAGAAGGGATACTGGTCGAAGCTGAGCCGCGTGGGATTGCGGACTTGCTTCACCTAGAATCCGAAGAATCCGTGCACGGAACGGAATGCCCGACTGATGACCATCCAGCGCCATCGCAAGGTTGTTTCCCGTAGTGCGTTGACCCTCCAGCCGGAACAACGCTGTTGCATAAACGAGCGGGTCATTGCAGGTCTCAACGGCAATGTCGTCGCAGCAAAGTTCTCGCTGCTCTCTAAGGCGCTTGCCCAACCACCATACAGCAGGATGGAAGAAGAACAGCGTTTCGGCGAGTGTCTGCACCAGATTCCAGAAGTAATCCGCGCGGCGCACGTGGGCCAGTTCATGCGCAAATACGGCCTCAAGCTGTTCCGGGCTAAGCGCGAGGAGCGCAGATGTTGGTAAGAGAACCAGAGTACGAAGAACACCAATCGTCATGGGGCTAGAGACAATCTGGGACATCCGCAACTCGGGCAGACGCTTCATTCCAAGCCTTGCGCACGTTTTTTCGAAGCTTGCCTGAATCGCTTTTGGAGCTCGTTCGATCGTGACGCGGCGTAAACGCTGCAGCCACAACCATCCTCGAAAAGAGCGTATCGAAAGGCCGATCACGCCCATCAGCCACACGCCGTCGAGCCAGGGCAACAGCGCAGACCAACGGAATCCTGCGGACGTTGAATTCGGCGAAGCCATCTTCGAAACGATCGTGTTTAACGAAAGATTGATACCGGAAGGACGCAGGGGGCTATCTAGCGATAGACCCGGCGCAGCGGGACTGTGAATTGCTTCGTAACCCAAAGTCACCATGAAGACGACGAACATTAATGAGAGCACTGTCAGAGCAACGAGGTACCGCGTCTGACTGCGCGCCTTCTTGAGGCAGAGATCCACAAGGGCATAGAGGCCGAGAATCACGGTCGCTTGCCAGCAAAAATGGATCAGCGTCCACGCTAAAGCTTCGAGAGTTCCATTCATTTTTTGCCTCCTCTCTGTTCAAGGATTTTGCGAACGTCTTCCAGCTCTTCTGCATTCGGCGCTTTCATGGAAAGCGCATGCATGGCGAGCTGCGTTGAAGAGCCCGAGAACAGTCGCTCACTGAGGTCTCTCAACATCTGGCTTTGTGTCTCTTGCTGGGGCACGGTAGGCCGATAGGTATGGGCTTTTCCCGACTCCTCCCGCTGAACGAGGCCTTTTTCTGTCATCCTCTGGAAGATCTTCAAGACTGTCGTGTATCCGAGTTCCCGTTCTTGCGCGATCGCTTCATGAACCTCTCGCACAGTCGCCGGGCCCTTCTCCCAGAGGACATTCAAGAGTTCCAGTTCGCTTTCGGTCGGAATCGGGAGATCGCTATGCATCATCATGCTCGGAATATATACGACAGTTGACGTAGGTGTCAACGACAATCGTCGTAGGCTTTTAGGGCTTGTCGTTTTTGATGGGAGAATTTCGGAATATCGCCCTTGCGGCTCACCAAGGGCATCGGAGACACCTCCCTATACGCTTCCCGAAAACTGACAAGGATGCGCATGAACTGTAAGGGGTTGCTAGGAGGCCACAGGAAGTGAACGGCATCTCTCGTAGTTATTCGATCTGGCCCAATGACAATTGGAGTTCCAGAAACCATCGTTCTTTTTCGACCTCGTTATTGTTGGCATTCTCTTGGCGCGTGTCCAAGTTGATCGCGCATGAACTGGCCCATGTGCACCGCGCAGGTATATGTCGTAGGATCTGATCCTGCCCAGTGGCTCTTATCTACACATATCTACAAGCGATCATGTTGGGCGGAAGCGCAACAGCGCTACCAGCCCGGTCGATCCCCCGGGTCCTCGTGCACCTTCGAGGTGGTGGAACACCAATGACTGATGAACGGCCTCCAATTCTGTCAAGCTCTGGGAGCTGCGTACCTATCAGCACGGATCAAGTAATGACAGCGTCACTGGAACCGTAACTGTTACGGTTCTTCTGTTACTTGGCAGCAGCGCCGTCATCTGCAAGAGTGGCTATGCGTTGTGATCCCAGGGCCGAATTGGTTGAGTTGATAGACGGCAGATCAATGGCGGCAGCCTGCCCACTTCATTGAGCCGAACCCGACGGAATCACTGTAGGAACGACCCGCCTATCGCGAACTCTGCTGTGATGCCGCTCCGTTCCACCTGGCAGCCATATGGAAAACTCTCTCCATCCGCATAGTAGTGACGAGGCCCCCCTCTGGTATGCCTTGCAGGTGGCAGCGAAGAAGGAAGATATCGTCGCTCAATTGCTCCTTCACAAAGGCTACGAACAGTATGTACCGATGTATACCGATGATTCCCAACGAAATCGGAAGAACCACTCCACATTAAGAAAGCTATTTCCAGGGTATGTGTTTTGCAAATTCTCCTATGCTGCAAAGTTGCAAGCGCGCGCGGGTGCCGGCGTTGTAACGACGCCCGGAGTGATCAGGATTGTGGGTGGTACAAGGCCGGCTCCAATACCAACGGAAGAAATCGAAGCGATCCGAATGGCGCTCGCTGCCGGAGTTCATACCGAACCGTGGCCCTTCGAGATGGGCCAAAAGGTAAGGATTCAAGCAGGACCTCTCCGCGGGGTGTCAGGTATCGTAGTTCGGGCAGATGGCAAACACCGGATGATTATCACGATCGACCTTTTGCATCGCGCTGTTGCCGTGACGATCGAGTCCGCGTGGCTAACTCCTCATCTCACGCTCGGCCACGCGATAGATCATGCGCGGACGACCCTGCGGAATGCTAGTTGAATCCCACCCCTGTCATATGAGAAGGGTCGCTAGGGTTTCGCGCGCAATACGCATTTCTCTGCTTGCTAGAGCATCAGTCCTTCGTTGAGACCCAGTGACCTATCAAGACACATACACGGTTCACCTCGGGATGTGGTTGGCATGAAAATGACACGGGCTAATGGTTCGGTAACGAGACGCCCCTACTGGAGCCCCGGGTTCCTCTATCGTTCCGTCACCGACTTTATGCGGTGCATGCAAACGCTTCAGTCTCCTTCTCCATGCGTGACAGTCTTCGGATCGGCACGGATAGCTGCGGGAGATCCGATCTACCAGTTGGCGAGACAGCTTGGCAGAGCCCTGGGTGAGGCAGGTTTCTCGGTGATGACTGGTGGTGGTCCCGGATTGATGGAGGCCGCGAATCGAGGTGCCCAAGAGGCAGGGGCGCACTCCATCGGGTGTCGGATGTCGTTCGGGTTTGAGCAAGCGCCCAACACCTACATGGACCGCGCCGCCACAGTCAGATATTTTTTCGTTCGGAAAGTGATTATGTGCAGACATGCCGATGGTTTCGCCGTCCTGCCTGGAGGCATCGGCACGTTGGATGAGATGTTTGAGGTCCTGACTCTAATCCAGACGAGAAGGATGCACGCCAAACCGATTGTTCTTCTCGGAAGCGAATACTGGAAGCCACTGTCGGCGCTAATGGCTCAGATGGTTACCTTCGGCACTGTATCGGGACGCGATGTCGATCTGATGAAAATAACTGATGACATCGACGAGACTGTACACATTCTCAAGGAGGCGATCTTCGCGCCCCGACATGAGTCGATCGAACATCGCGACGTGAAACCTAAAGCCTCGTCCAGCGTTCAGACTGCAAGATCACACGAAGATTCGACAATTTGAATATGGAGGAACCAATGGCTACTGAACAACCTGACAACAAGGCGTACAGCGTCGTCCTCAATGATGAAGAACAATACTCGATCTGGCCTGCGGCTAAGCTTCTTCCTGGTGGCTGGCGCCCCGAAGGTGTGGCGGGGTCGAAGGAAGAATGCCTCGCCCACATCGAGAAAGTGTGGACCGACATGCGCCCTCTGAGCCTACGCAGAAAGATGGAAGAGGTCCAGGCATAGTCCAGATCTCGGTCGCCGGCCTTCATGCTTGGAAATCGAGTGCCGGCAAGTTGCAGGTTGATAGCACAGAGTCCCAATTCTCTTATGTCCGCACCTATGTCGCTTCAGAATCAAACGCGCAGGTATTCCCAACGCATCCCACAGACAAATCGGGACGGGGATATTCCCTTGTCGCCAGCACAGCGCCGTCTCTGGATCCTCGACCAAATGGGTCATGACGGGAGCGCCTATCATCTTCGTCTCGCAGTGAGGATAGAAGGTCCACTCGATGAGCGGGGCCTGTGCTGGGCCTTAGACGAGGTGGTCAAACGTCACGAAATCCTGCGCACAACATTTCACATGGTGGAGGAAACGCCAGTACAGCGGATATCGGGCTCCGACGCGGCGAAATTTGACCTGGTCCTCTACGATCTTAGGGGCACAGATATTGCTGACGCTGCCAGCACAGATTTGCTGGCGCAGGATGCGTCTCGTCCCTTCAATTTGGCGATAGGACCGCTGATCCGTGGATCACTAATTCGTCTCGCCGAAAATGAGTGGATTTTGGCTGTCACGATGCATCATATCGTTGCGGACGGCTGGTCTATCGGAATCCTCCGGAACGAGATCAGCCTCTTCTACCGGATTTTTCTCGATAGTTTGATCCCCCCTCCCTCACCGCTCCTAATCCAATATGGAGACTACGCCCGTTGGCTGAAAACAGTAAGCACTGACGCCACACTCGCCGCGTCGACAGCCTACTGGAAGAGCACCTTGGCGGAAAGTCCACCGGGGCTCGACCTACCGGCCGATTTTGCGAGAGGAGATCACCTCTCTTCTGAGGGAGCGCTCCACGTGTTCGAACTGGAAGATGTAATGGCCGACGCTCTAAATAGGTTTAGTCGTCACCATCGGGTCACTCTCTTCATGACACTTCTGGCTGCGTGGGCCGTGACGTTATCACGTATCTCCATGCAAACCGATATGACAATCGGCACACCGGTGGCAAATCGCAATTATCTCGAAATCGAACATCTCATCGGGTTCTTTGTAAACACTCTACCCCTCCGTTTCAACCTAGTGGAGAACCGGACCGTCTCTTCGCTCCTGCAACATGTCCGGAAGGTACTCCTTGGCGCGTATCGGCACCAAGACATTTCTTTTGAGCAGATCGTCGAGCTCACGCGACCCTCCCGTCACTCGACACAGATGCCTCTCTTTCGAACGATGTTTGCGTGGCAAAGTGTTGACCCCGGAATACTGGATCTTCCAGGTCTCAAGACCACGCGCCTACCGATCACTGTTCCGAGTCCGGTCAAGTGCGAACTTCTTCTCACACTGCGTGAGAGAAACGGAAAGATAACGGGGGAGTTGGAATACGCTACAGAGCTATTTGCGGAGGAGACGGCCGCTAGGATCGTCTCGTGCTATCGAACGCTCCTCTCGGATCTAGTAAATTCTCCAGGTCAAAAAAGCATCAGCGACCTGTCGATTCTGTCGGCTGAGGAACGCTCCGCCGCTCTCAGTTTATCTATCCGTCACACCGGCAGTTCGGTACAGAACAAACTGCTTCACGAAATGTTCGAAGAGCAGGCTATGCGGAGCCCGGAATCGACAGCCATCCTATTTCAAGAAACATCGCTGACTTACTGCGAGTTGAATCAGAAGGCGAATCAGCTTGGTCGGTATCTCCGTTCTTTCATCCAATCACCAGGCGATCGAGTTGCTATTTGTCTTGATCGCAGTGTGGAGATGATTGTGGGCCTTCTGGCGATACTCAAGGCTGGTGGGGCCTATGTTCCATTGGACCCCCACTATCCAGCCGATCATTTGTCGTACATGATCGCCGACTGTGCCCCTATTGCTCTGGTGACAACTTCCGATCTTATCGGACTGATCCCGTGCCCGGACTGCCCAGTGATTTGTATCGATCATTGGGAAGCCGCACCGTGGTATCACCAACAACGACACAATTTAGGGTCCAAGATAGCCGTCGTTTCCTCGAGCCCGGCCTATGTGATCTACACCTCCGGGTCCACGGGACAGCCTAAGGGTGTAGTAGTGTCACATCGCAATATCGTCCAACTCCTTCTAGCCACCGACGAGCTCTTTGTATTCAAGCCATCTGATATCTGGACATTATGTCACTCGATCTCTTTCGATTATTCCGTGTGGGAGATATGGAAATGTCTCTCCTCAGGTGCATGCCTCGTCGTGCTGCCCCTATCTCATGTGCGAACTCCGCAGCTGCTGTACCGGGCCATCAAGGAGCGAGGAGTAACAATTCTTAACCAAACGCCAAGCGCCTTCAGCGCGCTCGCCGAGGCCCGTGCCGAAGAGGGAGGAGGCGATGCTTTGCGCCATATCGTTCTTGCAGGCGAGGCCTTGGATCGTGAAATGTTGAAGAAGTGGGGATTCGCTCCGGACTCTACAAAACCGCGAAGCACGAATATGTATGGAATCACCGAGACCACGGTGGTATCAACTTCCTGTGAGATCTCTCTCAGAGGCTCTGTCTCACAAGCGCAAAGCAGGTCGATTGGCGGCCCATTTCCCAATACGAATATCTACATACTGGATTCAGTCGGCGAACTTGTGCCGCGAGGTGCTTTGGGTGAATTGTACATAGGCGGAAGTGGAGTCTCGCTTGGTTACCTCCAGCGTCCCTCTCTCACGGCGCACCGTTTCTTGCCAGATCCATTCTGCTCCGAAACTGGCGGCAGGATGTACCGCAGTGGAGATCTCGGCAGGTGGAATTTAGAAGGAGAGATTGAATATTTCGGGCGCAATGATTTTCAGACAAAGATCCGAGGCTTCCGTATTGAACTTGGTGAGATCGAAGCTCGATTGGCCGAACATCCCGAGGTCTCGGAAGCGCTCGTGGTAGCGCGAGGTGAACAAGGCTCTGAAAAGCAGCTCGTCGCATATTTTTCGGTGCCCAATTCAATAGAACACGAGACCGTGACTCCTGCGATCTTGTGCAACCACTTGGCCCGATTGCTTCCAGAACACATGGTTCCATCGGCTTACGTCAAAGTTGATCGCTTTACGTTGACGCCAAACGGGAAAAGGGAACTCAACACACTCCCAGAACCCGACGGTGCCGCCTTCGCTACACGTCCATACGAAGAACCGGTGGGCGAAACAGAGTTTTTGATCGCGAAGATCTGGGGAGATCTGCTTGGATGCTCCCGAGTCGGCCGCCACGATCACTTCTTCGAGTTAGGCGGCCATTCATTGCTGGCATTGCGCGCAATTAATCGAATAAGACAGCAGAGACTGCTCCCCATAAGCATCCCGGATATCTTCGAAAGTCCAACGGTAGCGGAGTTGGCGGGTCTCATCGTGAAAAGAGAATTGGCTGTTCTCGATCCCGCTCAACACTTGAACCGCTAATGCCAAACCTGAAGAACGGTTAAACCCCTCCTTGCAATCATCGTAACCATCGCAGCGTATGGCGCGTTCATTTCAAGAACTAACGACAACCGAGCGTCAAACGCCATTGGGCCTGGCAGAAAGTCGCTGTAACGCGCCTAGTGAGGACAAGGCCACTATGCTCAACGCCGGCCCTGGTGCCTTAATACCAATATCGAGCTCTCAAAGAAGCCTCTGGTTCTTGTCACAGATAGAGGAGGCTAGTCGCAGCTATCACATCAATCTGAACCTTCAGTTTGATGGCGATCTTAACGTAGCTGCTCTTCATTCCAGCCTCAATGCGATCCTGGCGCGACATGACTCTCTTCGAACGACCTTCGTGCTTGTTGGAGGGTTACCTCATCAGCGCGTCACGCCTGCAGGAGAACGTCAATTCACACTCGTGCACCACGACATCCGAGACAACGAGGAGCCATCGAGCGAATTACAGAGGCTTATGTTCCTGGAAGCGACTACTCCCTTCAATCTCGAAGAGGGACCCCTGATTCGTGGCATTCTCGTGCGAACGGATAGGCGACGCTACGTTTTAGCCATCTCGGTTCATCATATTGTCGCTGACGGATGGTCCATGGGGCTTTTGCAAAACGAATTGAGCCGACTTTATGGAGAACTCGCACACGGTTGGCGAGCTGAACTTCAAACACTTAATTGCCAATACAGTGACTTCACGCATTGGCAATTGAATGCGATTGCTGAGGGAAGCATGCTGGACCAAGTGGAGTTTTGGAAACGGACCTTGGCGGGAGCTCCGTCTTTCCTCAATCTTCCAACTGACATGCCCCGGCTAAGAGAAGTCTCCTATACAGGACGGGTCCTCCGATTCGACTTAGATATCGTTTTGGTTGAGCGCATACGGTCATTCTGCAGCAAGCGTCAACTCACCATCTTTACACTCCTTCTAGCGGGATGGGCTATCCTCCTCTCACTATTCAGTGGTCAGGAAGATATCGTCATCGGCACACCGGCCAGTAACCGGACGAAGCTTGAGTACGAATCGGTGATAGGCCTCTTCGCCAATACGCTCCCATTACGGTTGGCGGTTCGGCCGGATCAAGGTATCAGCGCGTTTCTGGCCCATGTCCGGCAAGTAACTCTATTTGCTCAACACAACCAAGATTTGCCGTTTGCAGAGATTATCGATGCTGTGAAACCCCAGCGAGACATCACGTACCACCCGATGTTTCAGGTCATGTTTGCGTGGCAAAATGCTCCTCGCGAGGACGTGCGACTTCCAGGAATGTCGGTTTCGCAACTTCCGGGAAGCGATCCAGGCGTATCCCGGTTCGACTTCCTCCTCTCCCTGAAGGAAAAGGGGTCTCACATAGAAGGGGTCTTAGAATATGCGGCGCCCTTGTTTGATGAACCAACCGCAGTTCGATACATAGAAACATTCAAGGGAATCGTCGAACAGATTACAGCACGTATTGGAGATCAAGTCGGGAATATCAACGCTCTCAGCCGGAGAGATCAGCGGAACCTCCATACTGAGTGGAATGCTACGGTAACTCCCTTCGTTGGGGCGGTCAGTATTCATCATCGCTTTCTTGAGGCTGTGCAAAGGTGGCCCGATAACGTCGCGCTAACCTTTGATGGGGTGCATTACACCTATCGGCGACTAGCCGACCTCGTTGATGACATAGCCCAACAACTCGAGTGCCATCACATCGCTCTCGATGAGCCTGTTGGCGTCTGCGCCACACGAGGGGTGCTTCAGGTTGTTGCAACGCTGGCAATCCTCAAGGTGGGTGGCGCCTTTCTCCCGCTCGACCCGAATTATCCGGCTTCGCGGCTGCAGTTCATGATTCGGGATTCGGGAATACGTCTTGTCCTGACGACCGAACCCGCACAAGTACAGACGCTGGATGAAAACATTGCGGTTCTGCCGCTATCGAGTATTGAGGCAAATGCTGAACGCAGAACGCAGGCCAACGCTGCAGCGTCTGCCTTCCCCATGAACCTGGCGTATGTCATCTATACATCGGGCTCAACCGGACAGCCCAAAGCCGTGCAGATTGCTCACAAATCCGTGCTCAATCTTGCTACGGCGCAAGCGATCGAATTCGGCATCCACCCCGGTTCGAGGGTTCTTCAGTTTGCGTCCTTGTCGTTCGACGCCGCAGTGTCAGAGCTGTTCACTACGCTGCTGACTGGAGCTACTCTAATATTGGCCTCTCAAGAGGCTCTGCTGCCAGGGCCCCCACTGCAAGCACTGCTCTCTAACGAACGGATTAGTGTTGTTACCCTCCCTCCGTCTGTTCTAGCCGTCTTGGATCCAATCGGCCTTCCATATCTGACAACCGTAGTCAGCGCAGGAGAGGCGCTTCCGTCATCAGTGATGTCAAAATGGGCGGTTCCACCTCGTAAGCTTCTCAATGCTTACGGGCCGAGCGAGACCACAGTCTGCGCAAGCATGGGTACTTGTATGGCAGGCGACCTAACATCGAACATAGGCCGCCCTATGGCGAACACTCGACTATATGTTGTCAATCGCAGTCAGGAACTCCAACCGATTGGAGTCCCTGGCGAACTCCTCATCGGAGGTGTTGGCGTGGGGAGAGGTTATAGGGCGAATCCCCGGCTCACGGCGGAGAAATACATTCCGGATCCGTTTTCGGCCCTAGGTGAGCGGCTGTATCGTACCGGCGACAGGGTCCGGTGGAGAAACGACGGTACATTGGAATTCCTCGGACGAGAGGATCGTCAAATCAAGCTGCGCGGATTCAGAATCGAACTTACAGAGATAGAAAGAGTTCTCAACTCAATGAACGATGTCTTCGGGGCGGTCTCCATTCTTCATGGAGAGGCATCAGGGAGCTCCAATCTCGTAGCGTATGCGGTCTCAAAAACGGCTGGGCAGGAGCTGCGAGAACGGTTGAGGTTGCTTCTTCCTGAACACATGATTCCTGGAATCGTTTGCGCTGTCTCTCAAATCCCTCTGACTGCGAACGGTAAGATAGATGTCCACGCCCTGCCCGATCCCTATACGTCTCAGTCGCGCTCTGTGGAAATGCCTTCTACCGCTATCCAAGAGGTAGTCGCGGACCTTTGGAAGGATGTTCTTGGCCTTTCAAAACTCGGCTTGAAAGAAAACTTTTTCGAACTCGGCGGAAACTCCTTGCATCTTCACCGGGTGTACGCGAAGCTCTCGCAGATCAATTCCAATATTCGAGTCGTCGATCTCTTTCGCTACTCGACCGTTGAGCAGTTAGCCAGGTTTTTGGAACAAGGCCATCGGGCCGATGAGAGTCTGCTGTCAGACAGCAGAACGCGAGGTCATCACCGCGCAGCTGCCCTTCGTTCTAAAGGAATTGCAAGATGAAGAAGGTGCAACTGATCGTCGATGCTTTGGGAGAGCCTCCATTCCGAGGTTCGATTGGGGTTACGAACAAGTACATAAGCGAGGCATTGGAGGCTGGCGGTTTCAGGAGTCAATACCTCTCGGTGCAGCAACGCAAATCCACCGATTTGTGCAGACTCTCGCCAGTTCCGCATCTGTAGCCTTCCTGCAAGGTCCGCCTCGATTTCATTGTCAACCGTGAACTATCCAGCACATTCCATTGCTGTCGTTGGGTTAGCGTGCCGATTCCCTGGGGCTCGCGATGCCTCCGAATTTTGGAGAAATCTCGTCGAAGAAGTCGAGTCGATCGAGTTCTTTCCTCACGCCGTGCTCAGGGAAAGAGGGATGAAGACATCCGAATGGTCCGATCCAGCCTATGTTGCGGCCCACGGTACAGTGCCCCACGCGCATGCCTTCGACGCCCATTACTTCGGGATCAGTGCAAATGAGGCACGCGCAATCGATCCTCAGCAGCGTCTCTTGCTCGAATGTGCCCATGCGGGCCTCGAAGACGCTGGGTGCGATCCAACCGGTTTCCTTGGCCGCGTTGGTGTCTTCTCCGGTTGCGGGTCGAGTCAACACGCGGCCCGTGTGCGTGCAGACGCTGAGTTGATGTCGGCCCTCGGCAACGAGATCGTTCAACTTTCCAATTCGCGTGACTTCGTGAGTACGCGAATCTCTTACAAGCTTGGCCTTACCGGGCCGAGCATAGCGGTTCTAACGGCATGCTCAACATCACTAGTCGCGATTCATCTAGCGTGTCAAAGCCTGCTTTTGCGGGAATGTGACCTTGCACTCGCGGGTGGGGCGACTGTTGATGCGGAACCGGTTGGGTATCGCTTTGTCAACGGAGGAAAGCTCTCTCCAGATGGACACTGCAGAGCCTTCGATCGTTCAGCGGCTGGAACCGTTCCTGGATCAGGTGCCGGAATAGTTGTTCTTAAACGACTTGAGGATGCTCTGCGAAATGGCGATTCGATTCGCGCAGTAATTCGAGGAAGCGCCATCAATAATGATGGTGATTCAAAAGTCGGGTTTACGGCGCCCGCAATACGAGGACAGGCCCAATGTATCACCGAAGCGCTCTCAGTTAGTGAGATCGGGCCAGAAGCGATCGACTTCATCGAGACACATGGCACCGGTACCCCATTGGGCGATCCGATTGAGATCGCTGCCCTGTCGGAAGTGTTCTCAGGAACAAATCGTAAAGAGAAGTGCGCAATAGGATCCGTCAAGACGAACATCGGCCACCTTGATGCTGCTGCGGGAGTAGCAGGTTTCATAAAGGCTGTCCTCACCCTGCAGAATCAAGCCTTCCCAGCTACGCTTCACTACCAAAGTCCTAATCCTGAAACACAATTATCGAGAACTCCATTTTATGTAAATACGACTCTGAAGCGCTGGGATGACCGTGTGACACCGCTACGAGGGGGGATAAGCGCATTTGGCATAGGTGGAACGAATGTGCACGTCATTCTGGAAGAAGGCCCCGCGATATCTCCACCATCGGGTCGTGATGCACCGCAACTCATCGTCTTAAGCACCAAAACTTCGTCAAGCCTACATGCGTCCAGAAGCAATCTGGCCGCATTCCTACAGACTCACGAAACTCTGGCTCTCCGTGACCTCGCCTTTACCCTTCAGGAAGGACGTCAAGCACATCCGGAGAGATGCGCTGCAGTCGCTGACAGCGTCGGAGCCACCAGGGATCTACTCCTGCATGGAAACGGAACTTCTTGGTTCAGCAACACAGCGAAGCAGTCTATCTCGATAGCGTTCTTGTTTCCGGGCGGAGGAACGCAGTACCTGGGTATGGCGCAGGACTTGTACGAGCGCATCCCTTTCTTCCAGGAAACATTGCACCGATGTTTCTCGCTTGCCGTGAACGAGTTGGGGATCGACCTTTCCCAAATCGTATTCCCGAAGACGGATCGGGCGAAGGAGGCGCAGGCTGAGCTGGCATCGATTAAGTACGCGTTACCTGCCCTGTTTTCGATCGAATATGCGATTGGTCAACTCTTGATTGCGTCGGGCATTCGGCCGAAAGCCATGCTAGGACATAGCATGGGTGAGTATGTTGCGGCCACTACGGCGGGCGTGTTCACGCTCGACGGTGCGCTGCGAGTGGTCTCCGCACGTGCACGCCTCATGAACTCGTTGCCAAAGGGAACGATGCTCGCCGTTCCAATGTCAGAGTCAGAGGCGAAAGAGCTCTGCTCGCGAGAGATAGAGCTCGCGGCAGTGAACAGTCAATCGAACTGCGTTCTTGCAGGTTCCTGCGACGCCATCGAAGCACTCGAACGGCAATTGACTGCCCGAGAGGTGGTGACCCGGCGCCTCCATATATCTCACGCATCGCATTCCTCCGCGATGGAGCCGATTCTTGACACTTTCGCCGATGTGGTTCGAGAAGTGCCTCTCAGCGCTCCTGATTTGCCGTTCCTGTCCAACGTCACTGGCACATGGATTACTGCGGATGAAGCCACAGATCCCGCATATTGGGTGAATCACTTAAGAAACACCGTGCGATTTTCTGATGGTCTTGCGCGGCTTCGCGAAACCCGGCCCACCCTGTTGATTGAGAGCGGCCCAGGCCAAACATTGACCACCTTTGCAATGAGAGACATCCCCCATTCGGAATCCACTGTAGTAACCGCTCTGCCATCAGCCAATGACGCAATACGAAGCGACACTCAGTTTCTGTCGGTAATGGGGGCGGCGTGGACGTGTGGAGTGGATATCGATTGGAGTGTGATCCGAAGTAAAGGTCGCCATTCCCGAGTTTCCCTCCCAACATATCCCTTCGAAAGGACCGAGTATCGAGTTGCCTGCAGTAGGCAGGGGGCATCCGTTTCCGAGGTGAGCGGTGAAACAGAGATGAGCAAAGCGAACGAAGAGTCTTCAATCGCGGGTTTTCGCGAAGACATTCATACACGCATCAGATCCGTATTTGCGAAGCTAATGGGCATAGATGTGGCGGTAATAGGAAGAGACCGTACCTTCCTCAGCTTGGGAGCGGACTCTCTGCTCCTTATGCAAGCGAGTAGGAAGCTTGAAAGCGAGTTCGGCATCAGCATTCCATTCAGGCTCTTGTTGACTAAATTGTCTACAAGCGACGACTTGGGCAACTACTTGATGGAAAACCTGCCCTCCCGTCCGTTCCGAGGTCAGTCGACAATCGAGAACAGAGATCCGGCAGAGACATCAGGCAACACCGCCGGCCCCGCACAAGCGCACAGCTCTCCGCCGGTCCGTGAAGAAGCTGAAGCGGGAATGGCACGTAGCACAAGCGCTTTGCACGAGATATTCCACCGACAATTGGCTGTGATGCAGGCGCAACTCGAGGTGTTGAATACGGGGCGTCTAGGTCCCTCCCTCGGCAGCCTTGAGAGGCCGTCAGATATTGATGGAGTGAGAACTGCTCCTGTGGACAGGCAGTCAATGGGCACGGGCAGAGATTTCCCAAACCAGGGTGATCGGATGATGTCTCACGGACCCCACAGACCCGTGAAACTCACACTTAACCAAAACGCCGAACTCACCCATGAACAAAGAGACTATTTTGAGATCTTCGTACACGGATATAACACTCGGACTCGCCGATCTAAAGAGTACGCCGCCACCTATCGCGCAGTCCTGGCAGATAATCGGGCCTCAATAGGCTTTCGGCTTGCGACGAAGGAACTCGTCTATCCCATCGTAGGGACGCGGTCCGAGGGTGTGCGTCTATGGGACTTGGATGACAACGAATACATCGACTTCACCTTAGGCTTTGGAGTTCACTTTTTCGGACATCGTCCTGGGTTCATAGTCGATGCTGTTGAAGATCAGCTCGAGAACGGGTTTCATTTGGGTCCGCAATCCGACCTCGCCGGCCCGGCAGCCAAGTTGGTCTGCGAGTTGACAGACATGGATCGCGTCGCGTTCTGTAACACAGGGTCGGAAGCGGTAATGACTGCCATTCGTATAGCACGCACCGTAACGCAGCGAAATCGCATCGTTTTATTTAGGAATTCGTATCATGGTTGCTTCGACGGCGTCCTGGCCCGACCGACCTTCGACGAAGGTGAGTTGCGGTCGCTTCCAGTAGCCCCGGGTACTCCTCAGGGAATGGTCGATGATGTCGCAGTCTTGCAATATGGTGCCGATGAGGCACTCTCCTATATTGAACAGAACGCGCAAAACATTGCGGCCGTACTCGTTGAGCCTATTCAAAGTCGCAACATCGAATTTCAGCCGAGACTGTTCCTGAAACAACTCCGCGCGACGACGACTAAGTTGGGGATAGCTCTCATCTTCGATGAGACCATCACCGGCTTCCGGTTGGAGCAAAAGGGGGCGCAGGGTTTTTTCGGTATCGTTGCCGATCTGGCGATCTACGGGAAGCTGATTGGCGGAGGCTTCCCCATTGGGATAGTTGCAGGTAAGGCCTTCCTTATGGATGCGATCGACGGCGGTTCGTGGTCGTTTGGCGACGACTCCTTTCCCGAAAAATCTCAGACTTTCTTCGCTGGCACTTTCTGTAAACATCCGTTAGCGATGGCTGCGGTGTGCGCAGTAGCCTCTCATCTTAAGAAAGAAGGTCCAAACCTTCAGGCTGAACTCAATGCCCGTGCTGCGAGGCTGGTGAACAGGCTTCGGAGCGTGATCGCCACGGCAAATGCCCCTATCCGAATCACTACGTGCTGCTCCCTATTCCAGTTTCACGTTGACGGAAATGACATATTCGCCAGCCTGTTGTTTGCCCACTTGGTTCAGCACGGGATGTACATATGGGAAGGGCGTGGATGTTTTCTTTCTACATCGCATTCCGACGAAGATTGCGACAAGCTCGTTCGAGCCTTGGCAGATACTCTATCGGAGCTTCGCAGCGCTGGGTTCGACACCAAGGATCGTGCCAAAGAGCTCTACTCCCAGGAGAGCACGCCATCGGAAAGCGGCATGCTTCAACTGCGACAATACCCACTCACACTTGGGCAGAAGCAAATATGGATACACTCGCAGATCAGTGAGGCCGCCTCTTGTGCTTACAACGAGCAGTTTCTTTGCCGTCTAGAGGGCACTCTCGATGAAGCCGCCTTGCGGCAAGCGATCCTGGATGTTGTCCAACAACATGAGGGGTTGCGAACGATCTTCGATGCTTCAGGTGAGAACCAATATGTGCTGTCGTCAATTCCCATCGACTTACGGGTTCACCGATTGTCGGAGCGCAAGACTGAGTCCTCTCCGTGGTTGAAGACGCTCAGACAACCATTCAATTTCACTCAAGGGCCGATGTTCCGTGTCAACGTCTTCCAGCAGTCGGATTCGGAGCAGATCTTGCAGATCGTCTTCCATCATCTCGCGATAGATGGCGTAGCCTTCTCGCTCCTGTATCGCGATCTTTCTACAGCCTATGCAGCACGGGAAAGGGGCGAGAGGGGCAGCTTACCAGTTGCAATGCAACTCAGCGAATATCTGGAACTCATCAAGACTCGCTCAGATTCCCGTACAGAGGATAAGATATCGTGGCTCAGAGACTTCGACGGGGCGGTGCCCCTCGCAATGCCTACAGATCACCCGCGACGCGGGATGCCGACTGGAGAGACCGACGATGTGCGGCTGCGGCTGAGCCCGGATTTAGTTACGAATGTTAGTAACTTCGGTCGCAGCAACGGGCTCACGCTATTCATGTCGTTGCTCGGCACTCTCTTCGCGGCTTTACATCGCTTTTCTGGCCAAGATGACATTGTACTCGGTGTCCCATATGAAGGCCGACCATTTCCTGGCTCTGAGTCTGTGGTTGCTCAATGCATCGATGTTCTGCCAATCCGAAGCCGTGTGTCATGGAGCGATTCACTCGATAAGCTCTTGGTCAGAACGCGCGACCTACTTCTTACCGCATACGAGCGAGATACGTTCACTTATATGCTTCTCCAAGAACAGCACTCGTCAGGCTCACGGCGGTTACCTCTCATATCCGTCGCATTCAACCTGGAGCCCCAAAAAACTACAACCGGGGAACGTCCAAGGGGCTTTGGAAGTTTGTCGACATCCAAGATGGACAACCTCACTGGAGCGCTCGCGAAAGTAGACATTCATTTCGATGCAGTTGAGCATGACGCGGGTATCGATCTGATCTGCCAATACAATCGGGACCTCTATCAAGTCACAACGATGGATTCTCTCCTGTCTGCGTGGAGACATACTCTACAGCAGTTCTGTGTGTCCCCGGAGTGCCCACTTGATCAGATTTCGGTCCTTCAAGAAGCTCAACGAGAACTCGTTCTGAGGAAATGGAATGAGACAGGGGTGTCCTATCCGCGGGAAGAGTGCATACATGATGCATTCGAAAGACAGGTCCAAGCATCTCCCGATGCCATCGCGATCGTGTTTGACGACACCGAGTACACATACTCAGAGGTGAACCAGCGCGCGAACCAGTTGGCGAACTACCTCATCTCTATCGGCGCAGGACCAGAAGTGCGGGTGGGTGTTCACCTAACCCGCGGGCCGGAGCAGATAATCTCAATCTTGGCTGTGCTGAAAGCCGGCGGCGGCTACGTTCCCTTAGATCCCTCATATCCCGTAGAACGCTTGAAGGTTCTAGTAGAAGACTCGAACGCACCACTTATTCTGTCAGAAACTCAGGTTGTCGACACTCTCCCTCTCACGAACACCTTTGTTGTAGTTGTAGATGGGGAATCATCGACGGACATACGGGCGCAGTCTTTCGATACCCCTAGAACCGCAACTGTTTCGGACAACCTTGCATACATCGTCTATACATCGGGATCAAGCGGGCGTCCCAAAGGAGTTGAGGCCTGCCATCGGGGCGTGACGAATCTCGCGTACGCACAAGCCAAGCAGTTCGACATCGCCCTCGGCCGTAGAGTCCTGCAGTTTGCGTCGCTGTCGTTTGACGCATCTGTTTCGGAGATATTCAGCACTCTCTTAACAGGAGCCACTTTGGTAGTGGCGAGGAGTCATGAGATTCTTCCAGGGCCATCGCTAAGGGAGACACTGCAGCGCGGAAAGGTTAATGTGGTTACCCTGCCGCCGTCAGTTCTCGCGGTCCAGGATTCTACGCACCTTCCTGAGTTGAATACGGTAGTGAGCGCTGGAGAATCTCTTCCCAGTTCGGTCGTGGCCGCTTGGAAGACCAACTTTCGAAAAGTGATCAACGCATACGGACCATCCGAAACGACGGTTTGTGCTTCCTTGGGAGAATGCATATCCGTTGCTGCTGTTCCCGGGATCGGAAGGCCAATAGACAACATGCAGGTTTACGTCCTCGATCCGAACTTGGACCCGGTGCCTCTCGGTGCAATTGGAGAGCTATATATTGGCGGTGCAGGGGTTGCGCGCGGATATCTTGGCCACCCGTCTTTGACTGCGGACCGATTTATCCCGGATCCATTTGGTGATACCAACTGCAGGATTTACCGAACGGGTGATTTGGGGCGGTGGACCGGAAACGGCACGCTCGAATTTGTCGGTCGCTCAGACAGGCAACTTAAACTTCGCGGGTTCCGGATCGAACCCGAGGAGATCGAACGAGCATTGATAGCACAGTTCTCGGTCAGGGCTGCGGCTGTAGTGGTCCGCGAAGACAGTCCTGGCGACCGACGCTTGGTGGCCTACATCGTTGGGGACTCCGACGCCAACCGAATCCAGGATCGGCTGTCAGCCTCTCTTCCGGACTATATGATCCCAAATCACATCGTCACACTAGAGGCACTCCCCTTGACTGCGAACGGGAAGTTGGACGTCAATTCGCTTCCATTGCCGGAATTTCGTTCAGCTGAACCAACGCCGGAGCTACCCACCACACCGCTGGAAGCAACGATTTCTGAGATATGGGCTGACATCCTTAACGTCGCTAGAGTGAACGCCGTGGATGACTTCTTCGCTTTAGGGGGTCATTCCCTACTTGCAACGAGGCTTGTTGTTCGACTCAGGGATGTGCTGGGCATCGAGCTCTCTGTTGGAACGCTCTTTGAGAATCCCACTGTGCGCTCACTCGTTGCTTGGATTGATGCCAAACGGAGCACGACGATTGCAAGAGAACCAGAAATTGTGCCTATGTCGAACCAGCCATCTGCACCCCTTTCTTCGAGCCAAGAGCGTCTATGGTTTTTAGATAAGCTGCATCCTTCCTCCTCTCTTAACAATGTTGCATCTGGCTTGAGATTAAAAGGGCAACTCAATGTCGAGGCTCTTGTGCGGGCCTTCGAGGACATAGTTGGGCGTCATGAGATTCTTCGCACTCAATTCATAGACTCGAGCGAAGGACCAAGACAAGTTGCGATACCCCACGCCAGCGTGCCGGTCTCTGTGGAGGATCTGCGTTACCTTCCCGAACATGAGCGCGAGGCACTGATCAAAAGATTACTGCGAAAGGAAGCAAGCAAGCCATTCGCCTTGGAGAAAGAGCGGCCCGTTCGGGCGACGTTATTCAAACTCGCTGACGAGAACCACATTCTCTTGGTCTGTGCTCACCATATCGTTACGGACGAATGGAGCACAGGCATTTTCTTTCGCGAGCTCGCATTTCTTTACCGACAACATTGCCTGGGAGAGCCGGCACAACTCCCCGCTCTGCGATTTCAGTATAGGGACTATGCCGTCTGGCAGCGTCAACAGATAGTATCTGACGATTTGGCCTGGTGGTCACGTCATATGTCAGGGGCACCTGATGTCAGCACGATCCCTAGTCCTCATCCGAGACCGGCGGTGCTAAGTAATCGTGGCGCGTTTCAGCCCATTAGAATCTCGCAAGAACTCGCCTTACAGATCCGGGAGTTCGCAAAGCGGGAACGAAGCACGCTGTTCATCACTTTCCTAACAGCTTTACAGACATTGGTAGCGAAATACAGCGCCTCCTCGGATGTTGTTATTGGCGCACCTTTCTCAGGACGCCTTCGGCCTGAATGGAACGATCTAATCGGCCTTTTCGTCAATGTGCTTCCTCTCAGGACTGATCTATCGGGAGATCCTAGTTTTCGAGAAGCGATGTCTCGCGTTCGCCTGGTAACTGCCGAGGCATCTGATCATCAAGCTGTGCCCTTCGATCATCTAGTGAAGGAGTTCCGTCTTGGACGATCCTCCAATATTCCGCCGCTATTCCAGATCACTCTCACGTTGAATGAGAAGCCGAAAGAGCGTATCACTCTGCAGCACCTAGATATAGTTCCACTGGAAGTCGGGATCGACGGTGTCAAAGCGGACATTTCTCTGGTCGTCTCCGCGGACGGCGAATCTTTCGACGGCGGCTTCATCTATAACACCGGGCTCTTCGACGGGGCGAGCATGAGCAATTTGTCGGAAGAGTTCGTGCATCTGCTTGAGCAAGCCATCAAAGATCCGGATACCGTGCTCTCTACGCTCACATCCAAACAGAAGACAGTCTCTCCTGTACATACTGCAGTTGACGTTGGTATGCGATTTGTCAAGCCCGACAGTCCTTTAGAACAGGTCATCGCCCGCGTGTTCAGCACAGTGTTGGCGCGATCACATATCGGTGCTTCCGATAACTTCTTTGAGGTTGGAGGGCACTCGCTGCTCGCGGTCCGCGCCGTCGCTCATTTGGGTGAAATCGTCGGAGTGCCAATATCGGTTCAGACATTGTTCGATTATCCAACCGTGAACGAGCTCGCGCAATGGATTGCGGAGAAGCGAGAATTGAACCTGCCCGTCCGCAGACCGATCGAACGCACGGACCAAAGGGAATCGATTCCGCTCTCATTCGCGCAGGAACGGATCTGGATTCAGCAAAAGCTGCAACCTTCAAGTTCGTTCTACAACATGCCGGCCGTCAAACATTTTCATGGCCCCCTCGATGCCGCTTCATTTCATCGAGCCCTCAAGGATATCTTCAACCGCCACGACATCCTCAGGACGCAGTTCGTCGAAGTTGACGGAATCCCTCGGCAGGTAATAACGCCAGGTGTTGAGCGCATTCTGGTCCAGCATGACATCTCGCACATGCCTGTGCCGCAGCGTGAAGAGGAGAGACAAGCGTTCATTATGCGGACCGCGGCGGCACCGTTCGACTTGGAACAAGGTCCTCTTGCGCGTGCAGTTCTAGTAAAGCTCGCGGAGGATGATCACTTATTCATCCTCTGCTTTCATCACATCATTTGCGATGGCTGGAGCATGACGTTGTTTTTCGAAGAACTGCTGAGCTCATATACCGGGAACGGCCTCGGATCAGATTCCGCTAGTGGCTCTGGGGCGTTGCAATATGCAGATTATGCATCATGGCAGCGCACGCAATCCGTTGACATAGTTGCTGGTGGCCTTATCTGGTGGAAAGAGCAACTAAAGGATGTGCCACCGCTCCTTCCTCTTCCGACGGACTACCCACGCCCTCCGTTCCAAGGAGACAGATCCGATGTCGTTCCCATCGCGCTCTCTGCACAAACGTCGGCAAAACTCCAGGCGATTGCGATCGAAGAAGGGGTCACGCTGTATATGGTTCTTCTCGCTGCCTGGGCAATGGTTCTAGCCCTATATTGCGAGACAGAGGACATCGTAGTCGGGACCACTGTTGCTGGCCGGACCATGCCAGAGCTGGAGAAGATAATCGGGCTGTTCATGAACACGGTGGTGATTCGAACAAATGTTTCTGACAATCCGACGTTTCAGGAAGTTATAACGCGAGTGAAGAGAGGTGCTTTAGGGGCGTTCGACCATCAGGAGATTCCGTTCGAACGCCTCGTGAAGGAGATCCAACCGGAGCGCACGCTCAGCTACACCCCAATCTTCCAGGTGCTGTTCGAACTCCACGAGGCCATGGGCTCGTCGACGGTTTCTGCAGGCTTAACGATGTCGGACGTTGCCGTTGATATTAAAGTTGCGAAGCACGATCTTCAGATCTCTTTGAGCACGCGCCCATCCGGCATTAGTGGAGGGTTAACCTTCCGCACGGAGCTGTTCGACCGCTGTTCTGTCGAGGGCATCGTAAGCCATTTCACCCATGTCATCACTCGACTTGCCGAAAATCGACAGATACGTTTGGCTGAGCTGTCGTCAGCGAGCGAAAAGGACCTGGATACGCTCATGTCGGTCTGGAACGACAAGGATGACGTGATGGAAGCACACAGGTGCATGCACCATCTCTTTGAGGCACAGGTTTCGAAGACACCAGATGCAGTGGCGCTGACGTTTGGTGATTCCACCCTCACGTATCACGAGTTGGATAGCCTAGCGAACCAACTTGCTGGAAAGCTGAGCCGGTTTGGGGTCCAGCAAGAGGCGCGGGTGGGAATATACCTTGAGAGAGGATTCGACATCATTGTCGCAATTTTCGGTGTTCTCAAATCAGGAGGGGCGTATGTTCCGGTGGACCCGGGGCATCCATCGGACAGAGTTAGCTACATTCTGACAGACTCGGATTGCAAGGTTGTTCTCACCAACGCCTCGCTCAGGGATCGCATGACAAGGCAAGACGGACTTACGCCCCTTCTGCTAGACGAACTCCTGCAAGAACCTAGCCCAAGCAGCCAGAAGCCTCTAAAATCTGATGTTTCAGCTTCCAATCTCGCGTACGTAATTTACACATCTGGCAGCACGGGGCGCCCTAAAGGCGTAGCCATGCATCACCGCGGAATATGCAACTACATTTCTTGGGGTATTGCAGCCTATGGAGCAGACAGTGGAAACGGTGCGCCGGTCTTTTCGTCAATGTCAGTTGACCTCACGATCACAAATCTCCTTCCTCTCTTCGCGGGAAGGCCAGTACATGTCCTACCTGAGGAAGATCCGATCGAGCATCTCGCGGCATTGTTCCGCACACGTCCTGACTTCGGCCTCGTGAAGATAACACCAATCCATTTAAGCCTTCTTAGCAACTTGCTTGACCCCGCGGAGATGGCGGCTTGTTCCCGGACGTTGGTTATCGGCGCGGATTTCCTCATGGGTGAGTCAACGGTCCTGTGGCAGGACAATGCACCTGGAACACGGCTGCTTAACGAGTATGGCCCGACAGAGACCGTTGTCGGATGCTCAGCATACGAGATCAAGCAGGGCGCTCACCGTGCGGGGCCAGTTCCTGTTGGCAGGGCAATCCAGAACTTAAAATTCTACGTTCTCGACTCCGAGATGACACCCGTCGCCCCTGGCATTCGAGGAGAACTGTACATCGGCGGAATGGGAGTAGCACGAGGATACCTAAATAGAACCGCACTGACAGCAGAGAAATTTGTGCCCAACCCATTCGCTCAGCCAGGTTCTCGTATGTACAAGAGCGGCGACTGGGCACGATGGCTGTGGAATGGCAGTTTGATGATTATCGGTCGAACCGACAATCAGGTGAAAGTTCGCGGTTTCAGAGTAGAGTTGGGAGAGGTTGAGAGCGTCCTCCGACGTCATCCAGCGATAGAGGAGTGTTTGGTAGTTCTCCACGGAGACGCGGCATCAGAGCGACGCCTAGTCTCCTACTTCGTGGGAGCGGGCACACAAAGCGAACTGCGTGAGCACCTCCGTCGGAGTCTGCCCGACTACATGGTGCCCAGCGCCTTTGTGAAGCTCGAGGCTCTACCTAGAACGGCAACGGGAAAGATTGATCCGAAGACACTGCCACCACCCGAGTTCAAACCTGAACATGAAGAAGGCATCGCCCCAAGGACGTCCATCGAGAATACCTTAGCCGGAATTTGGGCGGACGTGCTGGGGATCGACAATGTGGGTGTCAACTATAACTTTTTCGCTCTCGGTGGTGACAGCTTGCTTGCGATGCAGGTCGTATCAAGAGCGAGAAAGGCAAACCTCCGGCTTACGCCTCGGCAATTGTTTGAGTATCAAACGATAGCGGGGCTCGCATCCGTAGTTACGGATTATGCAGCGGTGCACGTTACAACGCCAGTTCCTCTGAGCAGCGAACTTCTTGAATTGACTCCTATCCAATTGCGGTTATTTAGCCAGGTACTTCCGAAGCCTGAACATAACAACCAGTCGAACCTGTGGACGGTCGATGCGTCCATAACGGATTCGGATCTGAGAAGAGCGCTGAATATTGTCTTCTCCCGTCATGACGCCCTTCGTCTACGCTTCAAAAGGAATGACTCACAGTGGATTCAGTGGTACGCCGCCAACGCTGGCATAGAAGTTCGATCTATCGACGTCTCCGCTCTAACGGCGGGTGAACAAGATAGGTACCAAAAGGAGATTGCTGATAGAAAACAACGCAGCTTCGACCTAGAGAGTGGACCGCTGGGGGCTGCCACGATATTTGATCGTGGCGTGAGGGGACGAGTCCTGCTGCTGATTCTCCATCACCTGATCGTCGATGTTGTTTCTTGGGGAATTCTTCAGCGCGAACTTGACGACGCATGCAGAGCAATATTGCATGGGGAAATTGTGACAGAAGACGAACCGGGAAGCTCTTATCTCGACTGGTCCGGCGCACTCCGCAGGTATGCTACGGCCGATGAGCTTCATGATCAACGCGAATATTGGGTACAGCAAAATGCTGAAGGTATTCCCAAACTAAAGACGGACTATCCCGGAAGAAATCTCCAAAGTGATAGCGCCGAAGTTCGCACTCAGCTCGATCGCGATGAGACGAAGGCTATCTTATCGGCAATTTCCAAAATGGGAGCCGTCCAGCTCCATGAGGTTCTCATCTGGGCACTCGCTGAGACCATCGCGGGGTTGATAGGGCACGAAGACGTATTTCTCGACCTGGAGTCACACGGACGTGAAGAGATTACAACGGATCTCGATTTGAGCAGGACAGTCGGATGGTTTACTAGCGTATATCCGCAGAGACTTTCAATCCCGACTACAGCAGTCATAACCGATCGCATAGCATCGATCGCCCATCAATTGCGGAAGGTACCAGACCGCGGAATTGGCTACGGGGTACTCCGTTACATCTGTTCTGACGAAGAAATCCTATCGCGGGGGCGCGATGCAGAAGTCATTTTCAACTATCTGGGACACATTGATAGGCGTGGTGATTCTGGTTTGATCCGCCTAGCTAGGGGGCCGCATGGACCCGAACGGGCTCCGGAAAATCCTCGAGAATACCTATTAGAGCTCAACTGCGCTGTCGTTTCAGACAAGCTACAGGTCAGTTGGGTCTTTGGACGAGAAGTATTTGCCGAAGACACCGTTGTCTCTATTGCCGAGAGATACAACGGTCACTTGAGAAGCTTGTTGGGAACATTGGGAACAAGCGACAATTTTCCGCGGCCGCGTATCATTGCTGATGACTCCTCGGTTGCTGATCTAGTGCACATCTCTTCCAGAGAGGATGCAGAAAGCGAAGACATTCAAGATGCCTACCCTCTTGCTCCGATGCAGGCCGGCATGCTTTACCATGCGGCTCTGGAAGAAGATGTTCAGTTCTACCAGGTCTCTGTTGCCTACCTCATAAAAGGTCCCCTTGATCAGGCCCTATTCCAACATGCGTGGCAGGCCGTCATCTCCAAATATGAGGTTTTAAGGACGTCAATTCAGTGGGAGGGTTTACCCGAGGCTCGCCAACGGGTACACAAGTCAGTTCAAGTCCCTTGGATGAAAGAGGATTGGCAAAACCTGACGGAAAGTGAGCAGATGCTCCGTCTCGATGAAGCGATTCAGGCCGATCGCAAGCGTGGATTTGATCTGTCACGGCCTCCCTTGATGAGATTTGGCGCTTTCCAAGTGAAGGAGCAGGAGACCTGGTTCCTTTGGAGCCAACACCACATCCTTCTCGACGGGTGGTCGTGCTCAAGAATCCTTGGGGAAGTTACTGATGTCTATGACAGTTGGAATAACGGGCGTTCTGTCACAATCTCTGCACACCGTCCCTATCGCGACTATATCCAGTGGCTGATGGATCAGAACCAACAAGCTGCACAAGACTTTTGGATGGAACAAGTAGAAGACTATACGTTTCCAAAGATCGTTGGATTGGGTCCATTACGGGATCACGATCAGGCCTCGCGAATCCGCTCTGATGCACGTCTGCAGGCCAGCGCGACCGCTGAACTGCATTCCTTTGCTAGGCGGCATTCGATTACGCTAAACACTCTTTGTCTCGGTCTCTGGGGTTTTCTCTTATCAAGATATACGGCTACCAACGACATCATCGTGGGAGCAACGTTCTCTGGACGCCACGTCGATCTCGATGGCATCGAAGAGATGGTCGGGCTCTTCATAAATACTCTCCCTGTAAGAATCCGCACAACAGCCGATATATCTGTCGGTGAATGGCTAGCCAATCTACAGCGAACGCTTGTTCAGCTAAGAAACTTTGAATACACCCCTCTAGTGTGGATACAGCAGTGGGCATCGCTCTCGCCCGGCTCCTCCTTATTCGAGGCGCACTACATCTTTCAAGCTCCATTGGGACGAGCCCAGGAAGAACTCGCAACAGAGCCTCGATTGCGCATCGAAGGAACGCGGGGAACCGAGTGGAATCACTATCCGTTGTCACTTCTAGTAGCCCCCGAGAAGGAACTGCTGATCAGTCTGACATATAGCCCTTCTCGGTTATCGCAGAGGAGCGCTCGTCGACTAGTGGTGCAATTTCAAGAGATCTTGCGTCAAGTCTCCTGCAATCCGGAGATGCGTCTGGGAGATATATCACTCACAATCGATCAAAACGATGCGCCGCCGTCAACTCTGACGGCCCGTCCTCCACACGGTGATGCTCCATCTCTCCATGCGATTTTTGAAGAGCAGGTGAGGCGCAGTCCCGACGCTCCGGCTGTTGTCTTCGGGGCATCCACTCTTAGCTATTCCGAGTTGAACCGTCGTGCGAACTGTATCGCCAGGGAACTCCTAGGACGAGGGGTCTCGCTAGGTGCGAGGATTGCTGTGTATCTCGAGAGAAATCTCTCCCTGCCGGCCGCTCTACTGGGAGTTCTCAAGGCTGGTGCATGCTATGTTCCGATCGATCCTGCGCAGCCCGACGAGCGGCTGCGGTTCGTCCTCGAGGATTCCATGCCGCATATGGTGATCAGCCAAAAGGAACTCCTCTCCCGAGTCACGAACATGGTGCCAGCCGATGTAGTCCTAGACGTCGATGAAATCCTTGCAGCGAGCCTAGACGAAATCGACGACGAGGTCAGTTCCGCATTCCTGTCCGCTACAGACGATTGCCTTTCATACGTTATCTACACTTCCGGTTCCACCGGATTGCCTAAGGGAGTAATGGTGCGGCACAAAGAAGTGACCCGCCTTCTTTGGGCGACGTCCAGCCTGTTCGATTTTCGTACTAGTGATACTTGGACGATGTTTCATTCGTTCGCATTCGACTTTTCAGTTTGGGAAATGTGGGGTGCGTGGAGTTCAGGAGCGAGACTGATCATTGTTCCCACTGAGATCTGCCGTTCTCCGGATCTTTTCCGCGAGATGCTCTCGAACCAGCAAGTGACGATTCTCAGTCAGACGCCGAGCGCCTTTGAAATGCTGGCCTTACTCGAACACGTCGCTGTCAGTTCTTCCCTTTCACTAAGACTGATCGTTTTTGGCGGCGAGGCACTTCGATACAGCGCTCTCAAGCCATGGATAGAACATCACGGCGACACGAATCCGACTCTGTTCAATATGTATGGAATTACTGAGACGACCGTTCATACGACTGTTCGCCGAATTAGCGCCGAAGATGTTTCCACGGAGCTCGAAAGCCCTATTGGGACCGCGTTGGCGAATTCTCGAATCTGTCTACTCGACGAATTCCTGGAGCCAGTGAAAGACGGCACGATTGGTGAGCTATGTGTCGGCGGTGAGGGTGTAACGCTCGGTTATATGGGCCGGCCCGACCTGACCGCAGAACGCTTTTGCCCGGATCCCTTCGACGGCTGTGGAGGTCGACTCTACCGTTCTGGAGATTTGGCACGGGTACGAGCAGACGGCGAACTCACGTATTGCGGAAGGGCGGATAGGCAAATCAAGATAAACGGGTATCGGATCGAGATGGGGGAGATTGAAGCGAGAATCCGGGATTATCCCGGCGTCGTCGCAACCGTTGTCACTACGAAAACAGAACTTTCTGGCATGAAGGCGTTGTGTGCATATTACGTTTCCAGTGCACGCATACCACCTCATGATTTCAGGGCTTATCTGACAAGCTGTCTCCCCCAACACATGGTCCCAGCTGCTTTCGTTCTTGTTAGAGAGTTTCCCCTCACGTCCAATGGCAAGCTCAATTACGACGAGTTGCCGTCACCTGAACCCCATGACTATTCGGTAGCCGTATATAGAGAACCTACCGGAAGCACTGAGGTTCGTTTGGCTTCCATCTGGGAAGAGGTCTTGGCTACTCAACGCGTCGGCCGGCTGGACAATTTCTTCGCGCTCGGTGGCCATTCTCTACATGTAATGAGGATCGTCGCAATGATCCACACTGCTTTTGGTGTTCGGCTCAACATCAAGGCCATATTCGCGCATCCTCTTCTTTCGTCGATGGCCGCGGAGATTGATCACGCTCTGCATCCATCAGGTTACGAGCAGGGCGAACAGTTAGCTGCGAAAGTAATCACTATTCCTTAATTGAGGAAAGCACAACATGTCATCGCGCGCCTCATCACTTAATTCCTCTCCGGACTCGCTGGGTCCCCTTCAGAGCGGTGCACTCGATCGACCGCAATCTGATGCCTGGATAGCCCAAGAAGTTAACGAGACGTTGGGCCTCTCGTCAACTGCATCGTATGCGCAGGAACGACTATGGTTCCTAGAACGCGTCGGTCAAGGCGGAGTAGCTTACAACATCTTAGCGCCGATACATCTTAGAGGAAGATTGGACCCTGTAGCGTTTGAAGAAGCCTTCTGTGAAGTGGTTAGGAGGCATGACACTCTCACGACTTCGTTTGAAGAGAGAGACGGCGTACTCCTGCAGACAATCGACCCGCTTCACCAGGTGGAATTTAAGTTTCTCAATCTGGAATCGTTTGACCAAATCGAACGTGATCGAATTGCCAAGGAGAAATTCGCACACATCTGGAAAAATCCGTTCGACCTCACGTCGGCGCCGCTTTACCGTGCTCAGTTGTTGAAGCTGTCGCAAGACGAATATTGGTTCCTCTTCTGCATTCATCATATTGTTTGTGATGGCTGGAGTATGGGAATCATATTCCAAGAGCTTTGGGCTTTCTATAACGCATATCGGGACGGGCTACCGTCACCATTGCCCGATCTCCCAATGCGGTACATCGATTTCTCAAGAGGGCAACGGAAAGACGCTGGATCGGCGACCGAGGTCGCGGCGCTGGCATATTGGAAAGAACATCTTACAGGTGCTCCGCCTCAGATATCGCTGCCAACCGATTTTCCCCGTCCGGGACATTCGACGCTCCGAGGTGCGAGTGTCCCCGTCGTCCTTGGCCACGACGCTCTTCACAAGTTACAACGTTTTGCTACTCAAGAATCCGTAACGCTGTATATGGTAGTTCTCGCAGCTTTCACGGTTCTGCTCTCTCGCTATGCGGAAAGTGACGATATTGTAGTGGGGACTCTCGCAGCGGGCCGGACGCTTCCAGCCACTCAGGGGCTTGTTGGATTGTTTATGAACACACTCGCCCTGCGTGTCGATCTGTCGGGAGATCCATCGTTTTGCTCCCTGGTCGGACGAGTTCGCGAAGTCGTCCTCAACGGCTACGAATATCAAGACCTTCCGTTTGGGCGACTCATCGAGGAGGTCCGCCCCGAACGCAGCTTGAGTCACGCCGCGCTGTTCCAAGTACTGTTCCAAATGGCATTTGTGGATGGCGCAGATTCCAGCCAGCTAGCACGTGATTTGGAAGTGAGGGCCATCCCGATCGAGAGCAGAGACACAGCAAAGTTCGACTTGACGCTTGATCTCGGCGTCCAGCCTTCGGGAATGAACGGAGCGTTGGAATACAGTCCCGATCTGTATAAAGAGAGTACGATCCGCAACATGGTTACTCAGTTCCAGCGAATACTGGAGCAAGTTGCGGAGGAACCTCTCAAACCCATTTCTTCGCTTCGCCTAGTGGGCGATGACGAATGGGAGCGAGTCGTTCATTCTTGGAACCAAACGGCACGGAGTTATCCAATTCATCGAACGATCCAGGATATGTTTGAAAGCCAGGTAGATCGTACCCCGGACGCTCCGGCCGTTATCAGCCATGGGGAACAAACATTGAGGTTTGCGGATCTTGATATCCGAGCAAACCAACTGGCTCATTATCTGCAACAATCCGGAGTCGGCCCCGAGGTTAGAGTCGGGATCTGTATGGATCGGGTTCCTGATCTTCTCGTCTCGATCTTCGGGGTATTGAAAGCCGGAGGAGCGTATGTTCCGCTCGAACCAAGCCATCCCTCAGAAAGACGCAACTACATGCTTTCCGATTCAGATGTGTCGCTTCTCCTGACACAGACGCGGTACGTGGAGGGCTCTGGACTTCCGAATAGAGTACGACCGATACTACTCGATTCTGCTACAGCTTCCGCCGAAATAGCAGCCCAGCCGACAGAGAGGCCCGTTAGCACCGTAGATTCTAAGAACCTCTGCTATGTGATCTATACGTCAGGCAGCACCGGGCGTCCAAAAGGTGTTGCAATGCATCATGCGGGAGTCTGCAACTACATTGCATGGGGCATTGATGCCTATGCCGCTGGCTCTGGAAATGGCGCTCCGGTCTTCACCTCAATGGCAGTGGATCTTACCTTCACAAATCTGCTTCCCCTCTTCGCGGGTCGCTCGGTTATGATGTTTCCCGAGGAAAATCCCGTTGAAGCGTTAGCCGAAGTGTTAAGACAAAAGCCGGACTTCAGCCTGATCAAAATCACTCCAACTCACTTAAGTCTTCTCACTCCTTTGCTCGAAGATGCCGAGTTGAGCGGCGCCACACGATCCTTGATAGTCGGGGCAGATTTTCTTAGAGCAGAGACCACTCTCTTCTGGCAGGACAATGAGAATGGCACCAGGCTGTTTAATGAATATGGTCCGACGGAGACCGTAGTAGGTTGTTCTGCTCAGTTTATGGAAACGGGCCGGTTTAGAGCCGGCCTCGTTCCTGTCGGCGGACCTATATCGAACATTAGGTTTTATGTGCTCGACGATCAGATGGAACCTGTTCCTATCGGAATGCCTGGCGAACTGTACATCGGAGGTATAGGCGTCGCCCGCGGCTATCTAAACCGTCCTGGCTTGACAGCCGAGAAATTTCTGCCGGACGCATTTGGGTCAACCGCAGGTCGGTTGTATAAGACCGGTGATCGCGCTCGCTGGACGGAGGAAGGAACCCTCCTCGTTTTGGGCCGCCTTGACAATCAGCTCAAAGTTCGGGGTTATCGGGTTGAGTTGGGGGAAGTCGATGCAGTGTTGCGGAGGCACCCTGACGTCATCGAATGTTTAATTACAGCTCGAACAAATCAATTAGGTGATACGCACCTTATCGCATATGTTGTCGGTCGCGCCTCAGAGCAAGCATTTCGGACCCACATGCGTCAGCACCTTCCGGAATACATGCAACCACAAAATTTTGTGATGCTGGACGCTCTACCGTTGACTGCTACGGGCAAACTCGACCGCGACGCTTTACCGACCGCGAAGGATGCCGAACCCTTGCGTGAGTTTGGTAAGGACGACGTTCCGAAAAATTTCACCGAAGTTCAGCTTATCCATATATGGGAACAACTGCTGGAAGTGTCTGACATCGGTGCGATGCAGAATTTTTTCGATATTGGTGGAAATTCACTACTCGCACTTCGGCTCTTTGCTCAAGTGCGAAAGGCTTTCAAAGTTGAGCTACCGCTCACAACATTGTTCGATGGAGCAAACGTCCGATCAATGGCGGAAGCAATCCTGAGGCGGAAAGACGGTGGATCGCCTTCCGAGGGATCGATCGTTGTACTTCAGCCTCGGGGTGATAGTCTTCCTCTCTTTTGTGTCCATCCGGCAGGCCGCTCAGTTCACGGTTATGTACATCTAGTGAGGAATCTCGGAGTTGGGCAGCCTGCGTATGGAGTCGAGGATCGGGGAGAGCTTGATCGACCAGTCGCGCAGATCGTCACTGAACACCTTGCTGCAATCCGCGCGATTCAACCCTCTGGCCCCTATAGCTTGCTCGGTTGGTCATTCGGCGGGCTTCTAGCGTATGAGATGGCTGTGCAACTTGAAGATGCGGGTGAGGCAATTGCTTTCCTGGGATTGATGGACACTATGGAGCCACAACTCTGGCACAGCTTGCCGCAACTCAGCGAACTGGACGTCGTTTTGGGTCTCGCCTCCGATGTCGCCGCACAGATGAATCGTCCTTTTTCGATAGATCGGCAACTGCTTGCGAATCTATCTTTCGCTGAGCAGTGCGAAAAGGCGGTGGACGTCCTGAAAATGCAGGGAGCTGTCCCCACTTACTTCACTGCGAAATGGTTAATGGACGGTTATGAAACGATTAGGGCCCGCCATCGTAGCCAGGAAGGCTATCTCCCCGGACGATTCAAGAGCAAACTAACGCTATTTAGACCCAGCGAGATTCCCGGGGAATCGGCCCAAATTTTTACTGGGTTCAGCGAGGACGAGCAGCGGACACTCTGCTGGTCACGCGTCGTAGATGGGACGATCGACGTTCAATCGATACCCGGCGGCCATGTGACGATGGGCGCCGAGCCACATGTTCGTATCCTTGCACAGAAGATACGGGAGGCGATCGCCGCGGCCCCCTCGTGCCCAAATTGATACATCCGCAGTACACCTACCTCACTCATCTACCAATGGCCAGAGAGAGATCGAATTCGCTGATGAACGCTATTGCTCTCATCCTCCTTCTTTGGAGGACTTCGCGATGGTGGTTCTTGGTTTTCGGATTGATTGTCGCTATCCATGGCTTGGCACCCACGGCATTGAACATCGCGAGTGGAGTTCTGATTCGTTCTATAGAGAATTCTGTCAAATACGGCACGTTGAACGAGCGCAGTGAAGGGACAATCCTCGCATTTGCGGGGTTTCTGATTGCGGCTGCAGCGTCGGCGATCGCCGGGAATCTTATGCAGCCGCTGACACACGCACTTAGCAGCCGTCTCTGGTTAGATGTCCAGCAATCCTGTGCGGTCGTTTCGCTTCGGGCTAATGGTCAATGTGGATCAGAAGCCACGCGACACGTTCAGGATATTCATCTAGTCCAAGAAGCGGAACAGTCAGGGATCGTGAGAAGGGCACCAATGGTACTCGCGGCCGTTGTCGGATTCCGAATGGTAGGAGCTGGCGCTCTTGTTCTCCTCTTTGGCTTTCGTTGGTGGGTTCCTTTTTTGCTTCTCATCCCTTGGCATCTGAGCAACAAGGTATTCTTGAAAGCCCTTCGCCGTGGAGTGGACGTCGACACTTCAGACGATTCCCACGAGCAGCGGCGGGCGGAGTATCTAAGGTCATTGGTGCTGGGAATCCCGGCAGCAAAGGAGATCAAGGTCTTTGGTTTGGGAGCGTGGTTGACCGCCAAGTACGCTGAAGATTGGCTTCGCGCCCTCGGTCTGATGTGGAGACACCGCAAGAGCGGATGGGGAGCTCCAATCGCAACAAGTTCCATCATCATCTCTCATGCCATCGTCCTCGGAACTCTGACCTCAGCGACTCTCTCAGGCGAAATCGATCCCGCCAAGTTGATTGTTTTCGTGCAGGCAGTCATCTCGAGCTGTGCACTGGGATTGGTTGGGGAATCGCAATGGTGGCTGACCCAGGCCAATATGTTTGCGGAACGTGCAAATCGGCTGAACAAAACCGCGAAGGCGCTTGAAGAAACTCTAGGCCGAGACGGACAGCAGGCTGGAAATTCAGTGAGCGGCGCACTATCCATCCAATTCAGCGATGTTGATTTCTCATATTTCGGGCAGACTTCACCAGTGCTAAAAGGCCTTAGCCTCACCGTTCCCCCAGGTCAGATAATAGCGATCGTCGGAGAAAACGGTGCAGGCAAGAGCACGCTTATAAAACTCTTGTGTGGGCTCTGCGAACCGCAATCTGGGTCGATCTTCGTGGGCGGGCGACCGCCGCAAGAAGCAAGCGGTCATATTGGCATGATTTTCCAAGACTTCGTTCGCTATAAGCTCTCTCTTCGGGACAACGTGGTGCTTGGATGCAGAGGAGCTGGCGGTGACCGTATTCCTTTGGAAGAAGTCGCGAAAGATGCTGGTTGCGAGGATCTACTCAGAAAGTTGCCGAAGGGTTGGGACACAATTCTCTCAGCCGAATTCCGGGGTGGTGTGGACCTGTCCGGCGGAGAGTGGCAAAAGGTAGCGCTGGCACGGGCGGTTGCGTCAGTGCGTGCAGGCGCTGGGCTGCTGATTCTTGATGAGCCGACTGCCAATCTGGACATCCGATCCGAGACCGAACTGTTCAACCGGTTCCTAGACTTCACTGCGGGTGTCACTACCATTCTCGTCTCCCATCGGCTATCGAGCGTAAGACGGGCGCATCGAATTATCGTTCTCGGGAATGGGTGCGTTCTCGAGGACGGCACTCACGATGCCCTGCTTGCCATGGGCGGTCGCTATGCTCGCATGTTTCGGATGCAGGCAGCGCGTTTCACAGAAGCAGAAGGAGATACTGCAGAGGCAGAGGAAGCACAGGCCCTATGAAGCAACGCTTTCGCGCTGTGAAGTTTCTTCTGGAGACCGGCTGGCGAGTCGACAGATGGCGAACTCTCGGATTGTCTCTCGAGATTCTGGCGTTTATCCGCGCACCTCTATTTGCATGGTACCTAAGAATGATGGCGAACGGAGCGTTGCGCCACGATCGAGGGGCACTGATCGAAGGTGCTGTTGGTATCACATTTGCCGCCGTTGCGGGCTTCGCAGGGCTGTGGTTCGGTAGCCAAATGCGAATCCGGCTGACCGAAGAAGTCGGCTTCGCATTGAATAGGGAAATCGCCTATCTTGTATCCACGGTTCCGGGATTGGAAGTCCAGGAAAGACCAGAATTCCAAGATCAACTCGAACTCCTGAATCAGGGCCATGGCATATTGGGCGGTTCGCTAAGCACGCTCTTGAATACGGCAAGAGTTATTCTTTACGGCATCGGTACGGTTGCAGCTCTGGGGCTCTCGTCCCCAATGATGCTCCTGATCATTCCATTCGCGCTTCCGACGTTCGCCATATCGACTCTGCAACAACGCTGGACGGAAAGGGCGAGGGAAGCATCGGCGGAACCGCTCCGACGGGCTCGTCATCTTCTCTCGCTGGCAACTAACGCGAAGTCGAACCTGGAACTAAAGCTATTTGGATTGCAGCGAGAGATCATTGCCCGTTTTTCTAGAGACTGGACGAGTGGGAGCCAAATCATTCTGACCGCGCGACGAAGAATCGCCCTCCTGGCGATAGGAGGCGATCTATTCTTCCTCGTCGGCTTTGTCTCTATCATCATGTTGATGATTTCGCGGGCCCAGCATCATCTTGCGTCGGTCGGCGATGTTGTACTAGGCGTGTTTCTCGTGCAAGAGATACGAAGCGCAGTCGTTGAGCCGGCTCGAAGTGCGGCGTCCGTGGGAGAGACATTGAATGTTGTGAGCAGAATCCTGTGGTTAAAAGAATTTACGGAGCGTGCAATAGCTATCGGTAAGGGTGCACAACCAGCGCCGAACAGGATCAATCATGGAATCGTGTTTGACAATGTCTCGTTTCAATATCCTGGAACAGATCGCTGGGGTCTTCGAAATGTGTCCTTCAGCATAAATCCGGGCGGCATTGTCGCGATACTTGGCGAAAACGGTGCCGGGAAAACGACTTTGGTCAAACTCTTATGTCGAATGTACGAACCGGCAGACGGGCGCATTCTGATCGACAATATCGACCTCAATGATATTGAAATCGACTCGTGGAGAAGTAAGCTTTCGGGAGCTTTCCAGGATTTCGCCCGCTTTGAATTCACTGCCAATCAGTCTGTAGGCCTAGGAGACCTCTCTCAGTTGGATAACGGCGAGAAGATTTGTTCTGCTATGGACCGTTCCGGCAATCCTGATCTGCTCAAGATACTTCCGTCAGGAGGGGCCACTCAGTTGGGGGCAAATTGGAAGGACGGAGTTGACCTATCTACTGGGCAGTGGCAGAGCATCGCCCTTGGAAGAGCTTTTATGCGGGACACGCCTCTTATGCAATTCTTCGACGAACCGGCGTCAAGCCTTGATCCCGTAGCAGAGCATGAATTGTACGCACGGTATACCAACGAGCACCGACGGCTTCGCCACAACGGGGGCGTCACTTTAATGATTTCACATCGATTCTCGACCGTTACCGCGGCTGACCTCATAGTTATGATCCGCGATGGCTCGATTGTGGAAACAGGAAGCCACGATGAGTTGATGTGTGCTAACGGCCTCTACGCAGAGCTTTATCGCATGCAGGCGCAGCAGTACACCTCAGGATGGCGGTTCGCTCCAGCCAAGTAAGTTCGGATTCCTATGGTCGCTTTATGATCAAGGTCGGCCTCTCTTCAAATCCTTCCCCTTGGTGCGTCGTTCAGTTGCCGCGACCGGAAGCCCGGCTTCGCCTATTCGCTTTTCCGTATGCCGGTGCCGGGGCATCGATCTATAGCTCCTGGGGAAAATATCTTAGTGACGACGTTGAGTGCTACGCGATCCAAATGCCCGGCCGAGAAGGTCGGCTAAGCGAACCCCCAATCGCCTCATGGGACATCTTAATTCCTCAGCTGGCTTCCTCACTCTTGCATCTGTTCGATCGGCCTTTTGCCTTCTTTGGTCACAGCCTCGGAGCGGCAATCGCCTTCGAACTGTCCAGGTACCTCCAACGTTCGCGACTTCCCGAACCTGTTCATCTGTGTGTATCAGGCCGCCGAGCTCCGCAGTTCATTCGAGAGAGCCCTCCTACGTATGACCTACCTACAAAAGATTTCAGCCGCGAGCTGGCACGATGGGGCACACCGAAGGAGGTACTGGACGAACCGGAGCTGCTGGACGTGTTTCTTCCGCTCCTCCGAGCAGATTTCTGTCTTTCCGAGAGCCACGGTTACACGGATGGAAGCCCCCTTAACTGCCCCATATCTGCTTATGGGGGAGCGCTCGATGAACACATCAGGTCAAATCATCTTCAAGGTTGGAGTTTGCACACCGCCAACAGTTTTCGAAGTGTCCTTTTCCCCGGCGGTCACTTCTTCTTGAACGAGAATCGCTCGCTCGTCATTTCGGATCTCAACCAGGAGCTCAAATCCGTGAACGATCCTCGCTCACTCCTTCGCTAGAAGCTAATTCTGCAGCAACTCTCTATATTGGGCCGTCTAAAAAGCCCGGAGGATCATATGTCTGATTCAACCGTTTACCTTAGCGCAAATGTTCAGGTTGAGCCCCTATGCGATCAATGGTATGCGTGGCCGCATCTCATCCCTCCAGCGACAGCGGCCCGAAATCTCACAGAGCGCCATCTACGCCTTATGGATTCATATATAAGTGCTCCCGCAGTTCATGCGAATGCAGTAAAGAATCCGAAGATGCTCGGCGGCCCCTTCATCGACTATGACGGGAAACGAGTCGATGAAGTTAAGGAACTCCATGATAAAACGAAGAGGCGGCGAGCAGACCTGATAGTACTCTCAGGCGCACTCAATGAGCTTAATGCCTTACTCATGAGTAAGGCGACAGGATTCTCCCTTCAGTCTCTTTACTGCGAGATACCAGCTTGTCTCCGTGGATACGTGGAACTATCGTACGATCTGAATAGTCAGCCCGCATACCGCCTTATCGAACCTCTTCTCTATCGGAGTCCGTATTACGACAGGCATGGCCAGAGCATCATGCTGCGCACAATAACCCAGGATGATCGACCATTCGTGTTGAGTACACCGCGCTTGGGCGATGACAACTCCCTTGAACTAAGCATTCCGTTTTCGGACGATCGGCTAGATTGGCTCTTTGCGTTGAAAAGGAAACCTGCGGCTTTGTCGGAGATCCTTGAAAAGCTCAACGTCCCTTTAGGCAAGGAACAACTCTTCCGCTCATTCGTCACGTCGGAGACGCCTCAACCATATCAGTCGTATGACGGACCGGGAATCAGATGGAGGTATTTTGGGCACGCTTGCATCCTGATAGAAACACGAGGAGTGAGTATCCTCTTTGACCCTGTGCTCAGTTACACCTACGACTCAACGATCTCTCGTTACACGTACGCTGACCTTCCCGATACCATCGACTATGTGTTCATCACGCATAATCATCAAGATCATATATTGATGGAGACGCTCCTTCAGATCCGACATAAGGTCAAAACGATCGTTGTTCCGCGAAATTCATACGGTCACCTACAGGATCCGTCATTGAAATTGATCTTTGAGGCCATCGGCTTTACCAACGTTCGTGAGCTAGGTGAGTGTGAGATGCTTCAGCTGAACGAAAACAGTGTCGCCATGGGGGTGCCGTTTTTCGGAGAGCATGCAGATCTCGAAATAGGCACTAAATTGGCTTATCTCCTTAGAATTGATGAGTGCTCTCTTCTTTTTGCTGCTGACTCCTGCAACATAGAGCCACAGATGTATCGACATATTCAAGAAGCGGTCGGGAATGTCGACGTGTTATTCATCGGAATGGAGTGTGACGGCGCACCGCTCAGTTGGCTCTATGGCGCGCTGCTACCGAGAAATCTTGAACGCTCGATGGATCAATCTCGGCGACTCTCTGGCTCTAACTATGAGCAAGCGATCGACATCGTGGAGACGTTCGATGCAAAGAATGTGTATGTCTATGCCATGGGACAGGAGCCATGGCTTAACTACATAATGAGTGTCAAATACACAGCGGAATCGAGGCCGATTGTCGAATCCACCCGGCTAATCGATGAGTGTCGTTCGCGAGGTATCTATGCCGAGCGACTGTTTGGCGAGAAGGAAATTCTGATCCCCACCGTCTGCACCGCCTGATTCGTCCAGTCATGCCAACGCTATTCAAGGATAAGTGCGGCGTATTCGGGATTTGCGGCCATCCGGACTCGCTGAGTGTGACGCGCACTGGTCTAAGCGCCCTCCAACATCGCGGCCATGATAGCGCGGGTGTCGCTTTCATAGCTGGCGAGGATGTAAAACGCATCGTTGTGCCTGGTTGTGTGAATAACCTACCGGGAGGGTTAGCGGATATTCGGACAACCATGGCGATCGGCCACGTACGTTACGCCACATGCGGCAGCGCTGACATGAAGAACGCACAGCCCTTGCGACTCCAAGGAAGAACTGGAGGACTCGCGCTCGCACACAATGGTCATATCGTTAACCATCGCGCGCTGAGGCTCCACTTGCGTGATGACGATGCACTCCATTCTATGAGTGATAGTGCAGTGTTAGCCGAGAACTTGGCAATGAATTTCGATGACGATCTAGCCGCCGCGCTAGAACGAACTCTCCAAACAGTTGGCCCCGCGTATTCACTCCTCGCGATGTCGAGAAATGCTATAAGTGCTGCGCGCGACCCTTTCGGCGTGCGCCCGCTCAGTATGGGCATGCTAAGCGGCGCAATGTGTTTCGCTTCGGAGACATCTGCCCTGGATGCCGTTGGCGCGACCTATATCAGAGATGTCCGCCCAGGAGAGATAGTCACCATCAATCAGATGGGTCAACTCGCAACCAGAAGTCTGGACCAGCGGCGAACGGCCCATTGCATATTCGAACTAATTTACTTTGCTCGGCCGGACAGCATTATCTCCGGAAATCTAGTGGCTGCATTCAGGCAGCGACTTGGAGAACGTTTGGCGGTAGAAGCTCCCGCAAAGGATGCCGACGTCATTGTCCCGGTGCCTGAGTCGGGAGTCCACGCGGCGCGGGGGTTTTCGCGAGTGAGTAAGCTAATCATTTCTGACGGTCTTCAACGCAATGAGGGGGTTCCTAGAAGCTTTCTTGAGCCAACTCCGCTGGCGAGGGAAGATGCCGTGGCTAAGAAGATGAAGCCCGTTACGTATCTGCTCGAAGGGAAACGCATCGTTCTGATTGATGACTCACTTGTGCGCGGAACAACATGCAAACAACTGATCGCCCTATTACGGCAGTCGAGAGTAAAGGAGATCCACGTTCGCATAAGCAGTCCACCTGTTCTGGCACCATGTCACTTTGGCATTGACACTCCAGAAGAGGCGGAACTGTTTGCGGCCGGCAGAGATGTTCCTGCGATGGCGCAGGCATTGGGAGCAGACTCGCTTGGATTCCTGTCAACCAATGGTCTGCTCGACTCCGCATCGCCGGCACCGGGCTTCTGTATGGGGTGCTTTACAGGCGACTACCCCGTTCCTCCGGCGAGTGCAACTGACGCCCACACAGGGAAGCTAGTCAACATAGCGAAGGATTCTCACGCCTTGCCCGGCCACACTAGTACAGGCACCTTGAGCGTACGTCCTCATGACATTCTCTGAGTTCAATCTGACAGCCCGGTCCCTGGCCTCTCGTGCTCTCTCGACCTGCTGTGGATCATCTCTCTGGCTCGAAGAAATGCTGTCCAGGAGGCCATATGCGAATCTTATGGAATTGCACGATGCCGCCGAACAGATCTGGCAACGTCTCGACAGAACGGATTGGCTTGAGGCGTTTTCACGCTGCCCACGCATCGGAGACCACGCCCTCGGCCCGTGGTCCCGACAAGAGCAGGCCAGTGTGGTGAATGCGCTGGAGTCGATCAAGGCGACGTTGAGAGGGCTAAACGCTGAGTACGAACTTCGGTTCGGGTGGATCTTTATTATCTCCGCTTCCGGGAAAAGTGCGGAAGATATACAGGGCTCTCTGGCATCTCGCACGACTAATTCCGATGAACGGGAGCTACAGATTACGTCGGAAGAACTGGCCAAGATTATGCACATTCGCTTGGACAAGCTCTTTGATTGCGAGTAGAGCATCCGTGCTGTGACGTTGTTTTCCAATTCTTACGGGAAGCATGGTTTGTACCGTTGCCAGTGCTCATGCCTCGACGTCGCGCGACCGTGCCATCCAACGGAATAATTGCATGGGTTCAATAGATTCACACGCTGATTCGAGCATTATGAATGCGGTATCACCTATTCTGGATCGGTTCCTTTCGCGTGCGCGCGACCATGCAGATTCGGTCGCCCTCGTCGATGGCGAAGGGCAATTGACATACAAAGAGCTGAGGCAGCTGGTCGGCGCACTTGCCTTGTGGATCGATCGCAGAGTTCCGCCCGAGGAATCGGTGTTCATTCTTGGTGCACGGACCCGCTATCTCGTGATTGCGCTTCTGGCAACATGGGAGGCAAAACGGGTCGCGGTTATGGCAGACGCGCATCATCCAGATTCGCACCTGCGCAATCTCATTAAGACAACAAAAGCATATGCGGCAATCGACTGCAGAGGACCCGATTCGGTACACGACGTTCTGGGCGTTTTGCCTGAAGCTTATTTGCGTCTGGAGGGCAAGATATTCCCGGTATCGGCATCGGATGGAGAAAGTTGTTGCCGAGGCTCAGACGCCGATGCAGGTTACATCTGCTTCACATCCGGAACAACAGGACGGCCTCTGGGTATTCGAGGATCCTGCGCGCCCATCAGCCATTTTATAGGGTGGTACATTCGTACGTTTCAACCTTCATGTACAAGTCGTTATGCAATGCTATCCGGACTTGGTCATGATCCGATCTTTCGAGACATCATGATACCGCTGTCCATCGGTGGATGCCTCTTTATTCCGCCGGACGGTCGGTACTTTATCGATGCTCTGCCGATGTTCTTGCGCGAGAACAAGATTTCACATGTTCATTTGACGCCCTCTCTTCTGACTAGCTTGCGGATTGGGAAAACAGTATGTCCAGAACTACGGGCCGTGTTTTTTGCAGGAGAACCGCTGTCAAGCAAGCATGTTTCTAGCGCTCGGATTGTGGCGCCGAACGCTCAACTCTTCAATTTTTATGGAACAACAGAAACGCCTCAAGCGATGGCCTACTATCAAGTTCCGGAAGAGGGGCCGGATCTGTCGTCCGGAATCATCCCGATTGGACATGCCATAGACGGCGTCACGTTGATGATATTGGCGGACGAAGGGACGAATTGCGCGCCTTGTGAAATTGGAGAGATCTGTGTGTGCACCCAATACTTAACGGAGGGCTACGTCGAAGAACCGGCTCTGATGCTGTCAAGGTACGGCACTGTCGCAGGCCATAAAGGGCAAGGTCTTCGGATTTTCCGGACGGGGGACTTCGGCTTCGTCGATACGGAGGGGGTCTTTTTCTGCCAAGGCCGCCGAGATCGACAGGTCAAGATACGCGGTCACCGAGTCGAACTAAATGAGATTGAGCGGCATCTCAGAAGCCACAGGTCGATTCTCGATGCTGTAGTACTAGCAGAAGCCTCTGAGGCAAACGGCATTGAACTGGACGCTTACATTGTCGGAAGTGAATCGGACCTTACAGCAGAGACAGTCGCTGGATATGTGAAAGAGGCGTTGCCGTCCTACATGGTCCCTAGACGTGTGTTATTGGTTCCAGCTATACCGCTAACCATAAATGGCAAGCGTGATATCAGCGCTCTTATAGGGGTCGCACCGTCGGCACCTGTGACAGAGACCTTGTCTAGAACTGAGGAGACACTGCTCGACATCTTCCAAGAGGTTCTTACCATTACACAAATCGGAATAGACGACGACTTTCTAGACATAGGATGTCACTCCCTGTTGCTGCAGCGCGTCGCGAACAGGATCCAAGGTGCGCTTCGCATAGACATCGGTCTTAGGATGCTATTTGAGTTCCCGACCATCCGCAGCTTGGCGGGTGCTATCGAACTTGAGTTTGATGCGCCCGATCAATACTTCTTGTGACTTGCGCAAGCCCGATCGCCTTTCTTTATGCCCGTTAGCATAGCTCCAACAATTCTTTGTATCGCGACTGCTGCAAGGGGACACGCGTTCCTTCTGGAGGCGCGCAGGCGAGGACTCCGGCCAGTACTTCTAACCTTGGACGCGCTCCGCGGATCGGACTGGCCAAGGGAAGCGATCGAAGAGATCATTTCGATCGAACGGCCGAGTCCTCCTGCAGAAATGCTAAGGACGGTCCATTCGGCAGCACGGCGCTATCGATTTGGTTCTGTCGTTGGTCTCGCTGAAAGGGATGCCGAGAGCGCAGCGATAGTTCGAGAAGACATGCGATTGCCGGGCATGGGCCAGAGTACGACAAGGCTGTTCAGAGATAAGCTCGCCATGCGACATCGGGCACAAGAGGCGCATATTCCGATCCCGCGTTTCTGCGCCTTGCACAACGATGAAGAAATTAGAGGATGGGTCGATGATGTTCGGCCTCCATGGCTCCTGAAGCCGCGCAATAGCGGGGGAGCAGTCGGTATCGAGATAATTCGATCCAAGGCGAGTCTGTTCGATACCCTCGAGACTCTTGCAGATCGAAGACCCTCGTATTTGCTCGAGCAGTATCTTCAAGGCATCGTATACCACGTAGATTCTGTCGCTTGGAAAGGAGAAGCAGTCTTCAAGGCGGTGAGCGAGTATGGTATCTCCCCGCTCGATATTGTGAAGCAAGGCGGAATTTATTCGACAAGGACTTTGTCTCCGGAGGCCCCCTGTGTTTCGCTCCTTCGCTCGCTTGATCGGCGAGTGCTGGGCTCATTCGGTCTGCAAAACGGCGTGAGTCATTCAGAGTTTCTCCTTACGTCCGAGGGACAGGCTTATTTCATTGAGAGTGCTGCCCGTGTTGGCGGCGGATATATCTCTGAAATGCTGGAAGCCGCTTACGGCGTGAATCAATGGAAAGAATGGGCGGCAATAGAAGCGAGCCTTATTCACCGGAAATCTTATATGCCGCCTTCTCAGGAGAGGACCATGGCGTCGGGCGTCGTATTGACGAATGCACGGAACATCGAAGCTTTTGTCCCCATTGATCGTCCAAGCTCTGTTTGTGAATGGCATCTCTCCAAACATCAGATCGGCGTTATCGTGTCGAGCGAATCCTTCGACGTCCGGGATGCGCTAATAGACGACTATAAGTCGGATCTTGCGAAAGTCGCACGTGATGGATCTATCGGTAGCAATGACGTGATGCAGCCTAATGCGAGTCAGAAGTGAAGAAATACGTATTGATCATCCCTGATGGTGCGGCGGACCACAACCGCGATCTAGGCGGGACGCCATTCGAGTGTGCAGCTACACCGCATATAGATGAACTCGCCTCCATGGGAGTCTCTGGCCGTGCCCAAACACTGCATCCGGACTTACCGCGAGAGAGCATGGTCGCGCAGATGGGGATCCTAGGGTGGGATCCTCACAGATATTACCCAGGTGGACGCTCATCAGCTGAACTCTGGGCAACACACAGAATCAAACTCGATGGTAATGATTTGTCGTTTCGCGCAAATCTCAGTACTGTAAGCGACGGCCGCCTGGTCAGTTACAACGCGGGATATATTGATTCGGTCGCCGCTCGCGCTCTCGTATCAGCAGTCGACGATACTTTGAGCCGACGCTATCATGGCATCCGCTTATACCACCTCTCCGACTTTAGAACTGCGATAGTGGTGCGTAATGCAAATACCAGCCCCGCAGCATTGGAATGTATCGAGCCCCATGAAAGGGAAGGTGACCTCCTCGATGTTAGCCGGCTGATCAGCATGTCGGGGCGATTGAACCCTGAGATTGTGCGGCTTAACAGCTATTTGGTTGAGGCTCAAGCCTTGCTCGCGGGGAATTGCGCAAACACGTTGATTCCTTGGAGTCCGGCAAGCGCGTTGAACCTTAGCCCCTTTGGCTCGACGGTCGGCACTCCGATTGGGAGAACTGCCATCGTCGGGTTCATGGATTTTCTGGGTGGAATAGCCGGTTCCGGAGGCATGGAATTCCATCGTGTGGGCAATGGCCGGCTCGACACGGACTATGCCGCCAAAGGTGCGAAGGTGGTCGAACTATTGAAGGCGGGATGCGCGTTTGTCATGTGTCACATTAACAGTCCGGACGAAATGTCTCACATGGTCGACTTGCAAGGAAAGATCTATTCTTTGGAGCAAATCGACATGCATATTGTCGCGCCCATCGTCCGGTATTTCAGATCTAACGGGGATGAGCATGGCGGTGTCCTCCTCCTCCCAGACCACTACAGCAATACAGTAATTGTTCAACCTACCGGCTGCAGGCGAGACATTCATTCCCTCGACCCCGTCCCGTTTGTTCTGTGGGATGGTGTCCACTCAGATGATCGCGAGACATTTTGTGAGTCAGAGAGTTGCGCTGGCGCCTACGGTCATCCTTGCCTCCATGTTTCGCAACTGATGCCACTTCTCTTCAATCGTGGCGAACGTGTTGCCGCATGCGATTCAACCGTCTGAACGATCTTGACATAGATCCGCTTGCTCTATCACATTGCCGTCATTTCAATGCTTCCGATGAGACACCTTCAAAAAGGACATGAGCCATGCAGTTTGACAGCTTGCTTGCAATGGTCGGAAAAACACCGGCCCTCCGGATCGTTACACCTTCCACAGCCGCCGAGGTGTACTTGAAACTCGAAGGTGCCAATCCAACGGGGAGCCTGAAGGACCGCGCCTGCCTCTTTATGTACAAGCACGCTATCGAAACTGGGCGGCTAACGAAAGGGAAAATGGTGCTCGCTGCATCGAGCGGAAATTTCGGCTGCTCCGTGGCGGCCTTCGGCCGTGTCCTTGGATTCCCAACGACGATCGCCGTGAATAGCAAACTAACCGCAGAGAAGCGTGGCTACTTGAGATATTTCGAGGCGAATATCGTGGAGGTAGGTGACTTGACCATCCATGGAACGGAGCATTGTCAGCATCTCGAAAGCGCTCATCCCGAGGAATATTGTTTTCTAGATCAACTTAACGACTGGCAGAATCCTCAATCGCATTTTGAAACGACAGGCCCAGAGCTGATTGCATCATTCCCTCAGCTCGGGACCGTAGTGGGATCGATCGGCTCCGGTGGGTGTCTACTCGGAGTCGCCCGGTTCTTGAAACAACATAAGCCGTCGATACGAGTCATTGGTGTCAAGAGTACTGCCGGTTGGCGCATTCCTGGAATAGGCGCATTTGACGAGCCGTGTGGCGATTATGTTTCGCCGTTCATCTTAGAAGCTCAAGGTAAAGGGCTATTCGACGAGGTTGTCCCGGTTGAACGTCCAGTCTGTGAGCGTGTCCTTCGTGATGCTGCGGCGTATGGATTGTTCGCCGGGCTCCAGACTGGAGGCGTGTTGCATGTAGCGTCAGCAATCGCTACAAAATCAGCCCCAGGAGAAGTAGTCGTCGGAATCTCAGGGGATTCAGGGTGGAAGAACCTAGATACACTTCTGAAGCTCGCGTGACACCCGTCGGCCCTCCTTCCGGCCGCCGTCGACGTGTTAGTCCTGCGGCGGCTATTGAAGCCCGGAGCGCTCTTCAATTTCATGCATTTCATGATTGGGCCTTGTAACTTGTCGTCCTGTCGTAATAACAGTTGTGACCCGAAATTAACCTAGAGGAGGTGCCGCACCATGAACACCAACACCATCAGGAGCTCCGATCCGGACACCGGTTCAATGGGGAGCCGCAGACATGGATGCGACCTAGAGTCCGAGTCCTTGATGAAGGCTTCCACAGGAAAAGCTAAGCGCGCGAAGCTCGTATCTTTCCTTAGAGGATATTTTGTAGCACCGGTTATAGGGACATTAGGGGAGTTGGGGATTGCGGCTCGGATGCTCGAAGGGGCGTTCTCCGTAGCAACATTCGATGGGAGGTTTGACGAAGGAACGCTGCGTTCGCTATTCCGTTACTTGCACAGCATCGGGCTCCTTAGCTCCAGTGCGGCTGGTGAATATGAAGTGATCGATGAAGCGAGAACGATTCTGAGTCGCAATGGCGCTTTTTCTCTGCTGCTGTCATACCAGCAGTATTTTGAGCTTTTGCCGCAGCTCCTTCAGAGCCAACCGGTTCAACCAACAGTCGATCGCGCCCGGAACGTTCGAGGGAGTGGGCATCTCCATAGTCGCAAGTTCTTTCCAGTCGCGTTCGAGCTCCTAAAGGAGATTAAGCCTTCGTCTGTGATTGATATTGGATGCGGGGACGGCTGTTTCTTAGCGTCCGCGGTTGAGTTCTGGCCTGGCCTCGGGGTGTTTGGCGTCGATCTCGCAGAGACTGCTACCCAAGCTACCGAACTCAGGTTAGCAAGGCGATCACAATCCGCACGGCTGACGGCAATTGCTGACGGCTTCGATATACCTGCGTGGAGTGCAGAATACGAAGCCGCCATTCCGGATAGATCCAATCTCCTGATCTCGATGTGGTTCGTGGCGCACGAGTTTTCCCGCGGTTCATCCCAGCGAATTGTGGAGTACTTCCGGGCTCTCCATAGAAGATTTCCTCAAGCAAGGATCCTACTAGGTGAGATCAACAATATCCCCGAACTGGCGCTCGCGCATCAACATGATTTTTCGATTATGCCGGAGTTCCTTCTGTTCCATGCGCTATCCGGTCAAGGGGTCCTAAGCTGGAGCTCTTGGCAGACCATTCTGACGCAGATCCCTTATTCCCTTCGCAGCGAACGATTGTTCGACGTCGTGGAGTCTGTAGACGGCTCAGCTTTTCCAGCTAGCTTCTTGTGGCTCATGGAGCCCGTTGATCGGTAAACACGATCAGGCCGGTGTGGAGCTTTGCTGAACAACGACCTACCCCTAAGGTGCGCCAGCAGGACGCTGCCGGGCTTCTATAGTCTGAAGAAAATCATGCGTAGGAATAGTACTCTTGTGTGCGACCGAGCTCGGTACTCCGTCCTTACGCCAGATACTTTGCATCGCGAAGTGCACTTATGGTTGCTGGACCTAGAGCTGGCCTATTCCCTATGCGACATGCACGACAGGATGCTTAGTGGGGATGAGCTTGAGAAAGTATCTCGGTTTGCTTCTTCTGAGCTCAGTTATCGCTACCGGGCAACGAGAGTGCTACTACGATATCTACTTTCCAAGTATTTGAGAACATCGCCAAAAGAGATTCAGTTCACATACGGTGCGAATGGAAAACCTCACCTCCGACCGGATCATTCACTTGAATTCAATGTGTCTCATTCAGGAAACAGAGCCGCAGTCGCTATCACTGCGAATTCTCCGGTTGGTGTCGATCTCGAAGAGATTCGTTCAATTCCAGAAGCATCGCAGATATCGGCACAATGCTTTAGTCCCGAAGAAGTGAGACAACTTGCTGGGATGGCTACGTTACAACAGATCAGCGCATTTATGTGGTGCTGGTCACGAAAAGAAGCCCTACTAAAGGCGATGGGTTGCGGGCTTTCTGAGCCGATGAACGTATACCACGTCGGTGCCCGCCTGCCATTAGAGCCGTGGGAGATTTCGGTCACAGAGTGTGACCGTGCAGGCTCCACCTGGCAAGTTCAGGACATTCCATACAGCCCTGCATGTTCTATGGCCGTTGCTTATCGCGGAGCGCCAAAGGAACTCTTGGTGAGGCATCCCACCCTTTCCCATATTCTGACGCTCTAGGAGAAGGAGAAATTAAGCACTGCTAGATAGCTAAGAACCATCAAAACTCGGTTGGGAAGTGCACTGTTTCTTGAACCCGAGAATTTCATGGGACAGCTCTTTGGCTATCTGCGCGGAAAGTTCGTGTGCGTCGGAAAACGTATGTTGATAAAACCTAGAGGCCAAGATGTATCCAAGTTTCGCTTCGGAGAGATGCACCAATACATCGAACCCTTCTTCCCCGCAAGTGAACGCTCCTTCAATGAGCCAGTCCACCGGGGCGTGTTTTCCCAGCAATTGCTCGCCCATCTCGGCGCGAACCCTTGATGCCGATATTCGAGAGAGTACCCGGAAGGCTGGCACAGCGGATAAATGTCGCATCGTGTGATCGAGGATATTCATGGCATACGACTTGTGCTGGGAGCATCTGGCATTTCGAATGTGAAACGGGAGGAGGGCGATATGAATCGGATTTTCAGGTCGCGCGGGTTGGGATGTGTTTTGCGCCGCCGTCGAGATGGAAGGAACGTACGTGCCTTTGGGGATGCTGATGCGAAGAGGATCCTCGACACCTTCGGTCACGTAGTAACGTGCCAGAAGTTCCCTGAGCCGACAAGTATAGACCCGAACAATTGGATCGAGCGCAGATTCGAACGTGTAGTCGCGCTGAAAGACAGCGAGCGCAAGGTTGTAGCCATCCAAACCATCTGACCCAGTTTCGACCCAATGAGAGACGATATATTCTAGGAGTCTACGAAGCGTCGCTGCCTTGGCAAAGGTCCGGCTCAAAAGAATTCTTGACAGTTCATCCCGAATGTCCTGAATGTGCACTCGTAATGTAGGCGTTGAATTGGCTAACGTCAGGCCCATGGCGCTTCTCATGAGAAGATCTGTTTCGTTTTTTTTATGCGCTGGTTCTTGAGAAGGCGGGTGCCTTCTCTTGTGCCGTCTCTGAGCGGAACTCTTCAAGCAAGAGGCCTCTTTCGACATTGCAGATCAACACGAATTCGCACTATGCAGCTGGGATACGCGGAAACCCTGGAACAAAGCGCGAAATGCCTCCGTGAGGGAGGCAGCCACCGAAGTAAGAGAAGTGTTAGCCAATAACGAGAGTAAGTTGCGCATACGGGGTGGACAACTGTAAATCAAGTGCAGCTTATTGTGAGGTCGATTGTTTGGCTATGGCTCGGATTTGTCAACCTTCAATCTTGCTGTCCATACAGCACGGAAGGCCCGGAGCTTCTCCTTCGGTGCCATGTCTTGTTTATGGTTGCTGCACCTACTGAAAATAAGCGACTTATCGCCGGCAAGCTATTCCGATCGCGACATGGAGATCACCACAACAGCCACTTAAGTAGAGCCGCATTCAGTAAAGAATCCACGGGGTTCTTCTTATAAGAAGCATTAGACCCGTTCAGATTGCGAATAAGCAGCGGCATCATTGGCGGGAGCTATCGAGTGGCGCCGGCCATGTTGCGCGACTATGAGCTGGAGTAGTCCTTCGATCCTCTGTCGAATGGAAGAGGGCAGGATGCCTCCGTTTTATAGAGGTTCTTCGTGGCGCTGAGAGAGTATGTCAAATGCCTCCCTTTCGCGCTTGTCTCGTCTGACATCGAGAAGTTGGCTGCTGGTCGTATGCTTGGGGACATAGCAATACTGCAGATAAGCCTCAAACAATCCCCGATTGGGGAGCCCGCGCTCGATCAATTGAACAAGATGATTACGGTAGAGACGAGCCAAAGCCTCTGGTGAAATGGTGTGGAAAGATCTGTTGCCATGCCGTTCGACGTTTGTCTCCAACCAGCCCTGTTCGATCCAATGCAAGACCTCGCGTCGTCCCACCTTCAGTGCGCTTGCTAAGCTTTCGGCGGAGAACACGTCGCAGCGAATAGCGCGCACCGAAAGCCCATTGCGCGCAAGGATACTTCGGATCGATTCTTTGGTTCTACCAAGCTTCTTTGCTACGGTTTGTAGAGGGTGAGACGCCAATTCTTCCCGGAGTTGATCGAACTCCTCGGGAGTCCATCTCCGGTAATCGTGCTTGCTGCGAAGAGCGTGTTGACGAATAAAGCGCCAGCACGCATCCTTTGAGTTTCCAGTGATCCGTTGCAAGCGAGAGGTCAACTCGATAAGTTTTTCTCCTGAGAGAACTCGGGCCTGTGATGCCAGCCGTTTTGCTTCGTCGTTCCATCCAGCGTTGAGATTGGAGCGTTTTGATTGAGGTGGCATAAACGTTCTCTCTTCTGGTAGCGATGAAATTCCTTCACCCTTTAAGCCATCGAGAAAACGAAAAACGAACAATATGAATCAAAGAATACGTCCCGCTGATTCAAGGCTGCTGGGTCGAGCATCGTCTCGCCACCCGGCTGAGGAACCCTCATGGCTCTTCCCACGCCTTCGGATCTCCTTTGGGTAACAGGTTTTCCTGATCAGGGCCGCTGGTTGATTCCCTTGCTACGAGAAGCTGTCGAATCGGAATGGTCCGATGCAGTCAGCATGGCAGAATCGCAGCTAGGCGATGATCCAGGCGCTCGTGAATTGATGGAATGCGCCATTGCCCAAGCCCAGAAAATTATTCTTGACCAGAGGGAAGCCTCGATAGTCGATGTCCGTCGGGTCCTGATGCGCTGCTATAAGAATGCCGTGCGCAGAGCGCGCCGCCGGCAGGCAAGAATGATTCTCTGGGGTTCATCTGGAAATCTGGAAGGTATATCCGCCCCAGTTTCGAGCGATACTAGGCAGGTTGAAGCAAAACTGGATGTCTCAAAGCTCTTACGAGATACTCCCGAGGACGTTAAGCACGCGTTGCTCTTGCGATATGGCGTTCGATATGGTTGGGAGGAGATTGCAGACGAGACGCGCAGTACCAAAGACGGTATTCGGATGCGTTGCAAGAGAGAGCTGAAACGTTTGATGGATCACTACCGTCCCTCCGCAAAACAGAATCCGCACGATCCAAAATCAAACAACAGGAGATAAACGGGTTGAAAAACACAGATAAACCCGTCGCCGAATATGATGACGATCGTTTCCCACTCGAGAGGCTGGAAGCGAACGCTATTTTGCATTACCCGAATCCATCGCGCAGGGGCTGTCCTTCTCGGGATGTTCTCAAGAGGTTCGTAGAATCTCCCCATGGCGTGACTGTGGGTGACCTGAATGACTTGCATGTATTCCAGTGTGCGGAGTGCACACTCGACCTAAGACATTTTCGTGAAGGACGCGACGCGCGGATTGCACGCCAAAGTGCTCAACAGCAAAGCCATGTCATGTGGCGATGGCTGGCAATCGCGGCCGTTCTGATTGTCGGAGTGGCTTTACCCGCTTCATATTTCATTCATCGTCACAATGCTCGTAGCGGTTCCGAGTCAACTGCGAGCTTGGTTCTTGGTGACGAACAAGTCGAGCGGGGTCCGGAGACTGGAATTGTTGTTCCGAGAGCAAAGATCACGCTCAAACTGGAGTTACCTCAGACCGCACCTCCGGGCTCATATGACATTGTGTTTTCTAGGCGGCGAAGCATGAGTGATCCCATGTTCCGCCTTCAGCGCGAATGTCAAGGTACCGGAATGAGACCAGGGCTTACAGCGGAACTGGACCTTAGAACCGTTCAGGAAGGAGGGTATTGGATTGGCGTTCAGAGCAAAGCAAACGGTAAAGCCTGGTATACCTATGTATCCGTCGAGTGAAAAGCTAAGCACAGATGGAGATGTCGACAATTGACGCTGGCCAAGCGAAGGTAACAGTATGCGAAGGCTGCCTCGACTCTATTCCCTAGGTCATCCTCCTCCTTTTGCGATACCCGGGGAAGCAGCATAGCAACTGTCAGTGGCATGCTGAGTAAGACTCCAGTGCAAATTGCTTCGCTATCGAGAACACCGCCCCACGCCGATAGATCTTCTCCCTCGCTTGAAACAAAATACAGTGTAAATCGGTGAGACTCTGGGCTGAGCCGACGGACGCCAACCGTCGGCTCATTGTTCAGCAACGAACTCAAAAGGATTGCACAATCTCGAGAGCACGATCCAACTGTATATCCCGTCCTTCCCTTGCCGCGAGCGGATCAAAAGAGACGTGAACGTGAGGAGTAATCGGTGCACCATCAAGGTTCGTTCCCCCAGGGGTGACAAATACTCCTCTAGGGAGCATTAGCCAGAACCCATGGGGCAGCTTTGTCCGGGACCCACCCCGTACTCTGCCGGCGGTGGGAAGTCCAACGATCGTCGCAAGCTCGTTCTCCTTTGCTGCCGCTACCATCATTTCCGCCGCGCTGGCCGTATGTTGATTCGCTAAGACCGCAATTTTCCCGTGGAAGGGATATGCTCTTCCTCCTTTTGTCTCCAGTCGAATATGTTGGCGCTTATGCCTGATCCTGCTCATCACTGTTTTCCAGAAGAAGCGGGCGGCTAGAAGTGGGAGCTGAACCTTAAAGCGGGGAACCTGATCCAGCACGAACAAGTCAATCTCTTGCGGTAACAATTTTAGCGAACGAGGGTCTTTTGCGAATGTACCGACGGGATAGCTTTGCGTAGACAGGCGATTGAGTAAGCGCATGAAACCAACTCCTCCCCCTCCGTTTCCACGCACGTCAATAATCAGACCCTGCGATAACTGTAATTCTCCTAGAGCTAGATCGGTCTCGTTCGCAACATCGATACCAATGGCCCCTCGGAACGTTGAAAACCTGATGTAGCCGATGTCCTTTGCCATTTGGCGACAAACGACACTTCGCGGTTGAGCAAAAGCAGGCGGAATCTTTCTCTTGGGAATCAGTATGCTCGAACGAGGACCAGGGATATTTACGCACTTCAGAACGTTTCGACCGCTTGAATCTCGTATTAGGACCACCGCAGTCGAAGGCATCCGAAAGACAGGATGCCCCGGCGGTCTGAATGGCACATGATCCACTTCGAGCAGTATGTCTCCCGCGCGAATACCCACCCGGTCCGCAGGACCGTCCGCGTGCACATCCTGAAAGACCCAGTACCGATTACCATCGATTTCACATGCGCAGTAGGTGGCAGAAAGTGCTCTTCCGGCAGAACAGCGGTCAAGGTCGGCGTGCTCAAATCCCACATGTGACAACTGCAAAGTCCGTAGTAGCTGGTTGACGCGACTCTCGAAATCATGGCGAGTGCGCGCCGATAGTAGATCTGACTGAGCGGCACGGATGTTTGCATGCCATTCGTCAGTTGCTATATCGAGACTGCGCAGACAGCCGTCCACCCTTTTTACCAGCGTGTCTAGAACTTCCTTCTTCGCTGAAAGGCTAAGCTCTATCTCCATCAGTATTTTCCCTCCCTCGCCAATCCTGACGATCCGTCTCCAGATAGTTGAAAAGCTGCCCAGTAATACGGAGGAAGCTTTTTATCGATGAGGCGTATCTGGCCATCTCTTAATGCGTCGACCGTAGAATATCCGCGATGTAGATCTACATAAAGAGAGCCCATTAGCGTCGCAGTCGCACTGTCGTCAGTCTTCCAAAGGGAAGCGATGACCGCATGGCTTCCCGCCTCAATGAATGCGTTCGCCATGTTCGCAACATCGGCCTCTCCAAACGGGCCATCTCCCGTGTCACATGCCGAAAGCGTGACGAGGCGCGCGTTCAGTGCCAGGGAGCGTATCTCGCGGACCATCAATTGGCCATCATCCGGACCATTAAGCTCCGGTGCAAAAATCAGCGACGAACGATCCGGGTACTCTTTATCTGCATAACCGTGCAAGGCGAGATGCAAAATGTCATATTGGTCGAGCGGAAGGCGTCTGAATTGGGTCTCAGTTGCCGAAGGTCCCAAAAGCAACGTGGCGGGAGTTCCCAAGCTCGATGCTGCATCCTCCACCTCACCCTTTGAAGCTGGCAGCGCAGCAAGAGGTGCGGGAGGGGCCATTCCCGCGCGGGATGGAGGAATAATCCATTCATCGTCGTCGGTCCATGATGCAACGCCTAGAAAGCGGGACCCAGGTTGACGTTCTCGCGAACGCTTCTTGAGGAGGCTTAGAACCGTTGCGGACGGAGAAACGCTGACCTGATGATTTTCCACGATATATAGACCAGACTCCATCAGAGAAGCAAACGGTAAAAGGTGAAGTTCCTGGTCAGGCACCACGACAATACGAAGGTTAGCCGGATACTCGGCAACAGGTCCCAGCAATTCTTGAAACAGATCGGAAGCCATCTTGGAACTCTCCTGTTTGGCTGATATGATCCGGCGATATTGGAGAATCTGGTCGCGTAGTTGCCGACGCCCTGAAAGCCGATAAATTTTTACATATGAGCATGTGATGGCGAGTGCGTAAGAGTGGGGATCGTCGAGAACGTATTCCAGAAGGAGTTCGTGCTCATCGAGTGATTTCTGAATCGTCCTCAGAGGAAGCGGAGCATGTCTAAGGGTTACAGGCGCATCCGGAGAACTGAGTTCGAACTCTAGGTCGGCGAGTTGGGAATCGAGTTTGTCGCGTTCCCGTTGGTTGCCCGTTTGAGCCAATGAACTGTTCAACGCAACGATCTTTGTTACGGCCTCATTCGGCTGTAGTGGATCTCGTGAAGGGCCCTCCAGGGCCTCGGCTTCTACTCTGCCTCTCACAGATTCAATCACCTGGAATGCAGCGCTGATCTTTGCTTCCTCGACAAGGGATTCGAAGTATTGCGTATAGCTCTTCTGCAGACTGTCTATCAGAAAACGAGTGGCGTTAGGGGTTGGCGCAGTTGCGAGTAAGATATCCGCAATACGAAGGCTTCTGGCATAAGGCAGATTCGCGGCCTCACGCTGGTCCATCCGATGCAGGATGGCTGCTTTGATCGCGAGGTTTCTTGGGAGGTAATAGAACTCTTGAGGCAACCTCTTGTTTGCTGAAATCGCATCATCAATATTAATGAGGGCTTCTCTCAACTTTCCAGAATGCAATTCTTCGTCAGCGAGCAGAGCGCCCACCTGGACAATCCCTCTTCAGAAGCCAACCTTCTGTGCATAGTCCAATGCCTGGCCGTACTCCGTCTCTGCAGACTGACTATCTCCGAGGTCCTCGTAAATCTGGCCCTTGCTTACCCGTATTTGGAATAGATGAGAATCGAGATGATCAGAAGGCAGTCGTTCCAGATATACATCTGCAAGCTTCAGCGCCTCCTGACCTCGACTCAGCCCTCTCAGTGCGTCGATCTTTGCGTTGTACGCAATGCTCGGGTAGGCGATCTGGGGATGAGAGTTGGCAACTGCAATGGCCTTATCGAGAATACGAATGGCCTCGTCAAACCGGCGCAGTTCAACGAGCCCAGCGCCATAAACACTGGCGTATCTCACCTGCGCCGCTGGGTCGCGCAAGTATTTCGCAGCGATCCAAGCGCGTGTCACGTCCTTTTTGGCGGAACGAATATCTCCAAGGAAAAAGGAAGCAATGCCTTTTTCCCCCTCGGCTCGCATCCTTAATCGATACTCGTGCTGGCTTGATGCCTCCTCTTCAACCCGGGTCCACACCCGCTTGGCTAGGGCGGCATCGTAGTTGGTCGCCAGCATCCCCTCGATCACAAGCAGCCTTAAATGAAGTCGTGGTGTCGCGGCGATGGGAAGATTCTGATCAGCCTCAAGTTCATGCAGAAGAGGCTGTACAGGTTCAGATTCGGCCCTCATAACGAACCGGCTTACATGCGCATAGAGCGCAACAGCTCCGTTTCCTTCTTTTCGAGACCGATTCTCTATGTCTTGGTAGAGAGCACTTGCTTCTATCCATCGATTGTTCCACGCGAGTTCATCTGCGGCGCCGAGTTCGTCACGATGCGGAGTCTTTATGCGAAGATGTACGTCCTCTATGTGAATGAAGAGAGCACCGGTCACCATCAGCAGCGGCACCGAGATAGCGATCATGGCTCCGATCGTTGTTAGAGTTATGTACCCAGGCCTCATGCGCAATGACTGTTTCCCATACTGGTGAAAGACATAAAAACCTCTTTTCTACGCTCCACTGCGACCACCTGCAGCGCGTACGTCTCATTGAGTTTTAGGGGCTGTAGAAACGCGAACTGCGACGACCTGACCGATAACCGAGACGTCCTTGTCGACGACAATCTGGACGGAGCGCTTGCGGCTGGTAGGGTGAAAAAGAATGACAGCACGGTTTTCACTCTTGTCCACGATCTCGCACCAGCAACAGACATGCTTGCCATCTCTCATCTCCAGCAGGAACATGGGACGTTGAATTTCGATCTCTACGTTCACAGGTTCCTGGTCGAGCGAACGCCGATATCTATCGACTAGCGCTACGGTACCTGCTGGGACAATGGGGTATAGGTAGTTGGCCCCATGGCCAATCACGATGCGAAGAAAGCGTCCGCTGTTCCGCGGGAATGCGGGCCGCACGATCACGGTATTCGTGGGAACCGCTACGGAGTTAGAATCATCCGGTAACAGAAGTCGGGCTGCCGTATCCGCTGCAGAACTGGTGAGGACGGTCGTCTCTGGCGCGTTCTCGGGAATATCCGACATGTCTTCAGGAAGCTCACGAGGACTATTGACTGCCAGCAATTCTTCGAGAGTGATTCCATAGATGGAAAGAAGCGCGATCAGGGGGTGAGCGCCAATTTCATGTTGGTCCTTGGGATCGCCTTCGACACGCCCCAACCAACTCCCTGTTATTTGATACAGTTCGGAGCCACGTTCTCTTGCGAATTCGACTGACCTTCGAGCCACCTCTCTCTGGCTTAAGCCAAGACGCTCCCTTACGATTCGCAACTGATTGCCAAGACTCTCCACAGGTCAACTCCTCTGCAATGCCTGGGGCTGAAAACTGTTTCAGAACTCACGTTTAGCAATGCAGACGAAGTGACAATTTTTCGTCTACGTCAACCACATTATGTTTCGGATGCGGCAAATGGTAAAGAACAGTTTGTGCCTTGATGCGTATACGCACCAAGCGTAGAGAGAAGGCTTCTTGTACGAAGCGGGCAGTGCGACGGCATGTAAGAGCGGAGCAACATAGGTGCCTTGTTTTGAGCCGATTGCGCGGCAGCTGTATCAAGGTCCGCAGTGCGGTCACCTGTTGCCGAAAGAAAATCTGGTCAAGTAGCTAGCGGGGGTTTGGAGACACGGTGATCCAGACGTACCGTCGGCAGGTCGTCGGGTTTAAGTCCGCCTGAAGCACAGGCGAAAACGAGACTCGAGATAGGTTGGGAGGAGGGAGAACGCAAAAAGGGGCGGTCAGCTTATGCTGACCGCCCCTTTTCGGATCTGATTTAGATCTGGGACCTAACTACTAGATGAGGAGGATGACGCTCTCTGGCTGGGCTCAGATGGCCCCTGTATCTATAGCTTCTCTTGAGGGAAGGTTGTGGTGTCTTCGATGTGCATCCCTGGTGTCAGGGGTTAGAACGGGAAGTAAAGGCGGAGACAATTTTAGTCCGCGGCCGCGGACTGTCAGGATGGGATTAGGTAGGCGATGCCTATCCATCTTTTTTCTCAGTCTCTGCACCAGAGCCTCGAGAGCGTCGTGCGACCGTCCCACCCTGCCGGCCCAGACATGATCCAACACCTCAGTGATAGGAATAGTCCGGTAAGGGTTGGCGGCGAGTCTCTCGAGTAGAGAAACTTCCATTGGTGTGAGCTGAACGGGACTTTGGTCGGAAAGCAAGATGCGCGTTTGACGGTCGATGACGAATTTTCCAATGGAAGTACGACGGTCTTCGCCAGCTGCTTCTCCAAGCTCACGCTGCCTTCTTCTCAGGTGAGCATGGAGTCTGGCTAAGAGGATAGAAGAGTGGGCTGTTTTGGGGATGTAGTCATCTGCTCCGGCATCAAGCGAGGCTGTCTCGTAGAGTTCACCTCTCAAAGTCGTATAGACGATGATCGGACACAGGACCGGCCTGGCACGAAGCTCCCGGATGAGAGCTGTGCTCTTCCCAAACTCTTCTCCAAGCGTCTCCACTTCTGGGGTACGGCTCTGATCCAGCTCTGGGCGCGACAGAAACTCCATGAGGATCAAGTCGTATTCCGTCTCGCGTGCTAGACGCTGGGCTGTGACGCCACCTTCCGCGACATCTACATCGAAGGCATACCGTCTCAGTATCTCTACGACCAGTTCTGCACTCTCGCGCGACCTGTCAATGAGCAGGATCGATTTCATGGCAAACCTAAGAAAAAAAGAGGGTTATCGGCACATCTACTACGGACGAATGTGGGCGGATGTGAAAAGATGTACTGAGAGATCATTTTGTTTACCGCTAAAGTTCATGAAACTGATCTAAGTGTCGCATTTGAAAGCCCAATTTGGCCGCCGCCTTCGTGAGTTGCGAGATGCGGAAGGATGGAGTCGAGAAGAGTTCGCCGGCAAAGTAGGCCTTAGCGTGCGACGCATCGCCACGATTGAACTCGGAACAGGGTGGCCGAGAGCAGAAACGGTTGAGGCGATCGCCAAATCATTCAACATCGAAGTTCGCGAATTGTTTGACTTTTCTGCACTGCGTTTCCTCCCCAGACGTTCCATATAGACCCGGGCCTGTCTTCTGACCACACTATCGTGTGGATTAACTCCTTAATCTATCCCCACGATAGTATGGATGGCTAGAGATATCTGTGTTGCCTTGGGCGAAAGAATTCGTGACCTTCGTATGGCTCGTGGGTGGAGACAGATTGATCTCGCTGAGCAGGCGGGGTTTCACGAAAACTACGTCTCCAATCTTGAGTTGGGAGGCAGAGATATATGCCTTCGTAAACTGCAATCTCTCGCTCATGCATTCGACATGAATATCGTTCAGCTCTTCGACGGCGTCGAATGAGTGCAATCGTCTTTCCGCGGTGCGCCGGGAGCGTTTCATGCATGCGCCATCTTCTCTAAGAACCTTCCCGAAGTCGATTTCAATCTCTGCAAACTCCTCTCAGGAACGACGATCTCCGAACCCCGCCCTCCAAGCCCATGGCTTGCCGGATCCTCCCCCGCTTAACCTCTGGGATAAGTCTTCCGGGGTTGCGGTCGTTCAAACACAAGGTTCGCACAAACATCATTGTTCGGTAAACCGAACAATGATTGCCAAAATAACCTAAACGATGGGGAATGGCAATTTCATTCCCAGTCCAACTTGGACGGCGTATCCAAGACATCCGAAGAAAGCGCGGTCTGTCTCAGGCTTTGCTGGCGGACATGTCAGGCATCGGGAGGGCGCATCTTTCACAGATTGAGAATGGAGCTGTGGCTGCTCGCATCGATACTCTCTACGCTCTTGCGCATGTGCTTGAACTGAAGCTTGAAGATCTCTTTAGAGGTTTTTGATCACCGTATTGCCTTGCTCAGACAAAAAATACGGTGTTGGGCACTGCAGCGCTGGATCGAAGTGCCTTTCACGGCGTCCGGAGCCGTGCTTCATACGTGCGAAAGGTCGCGAATCTATCGACAGTCCGTCCGCCTCTGCGGCGTTCGTCCAATCGCTTTCTGACCCCACGCACGCTGTTTATGCGGCCATCTTTGCTCTTTTCAGATGTTCCTGGGCCTGTTCGAATGCAAGTCTGTCAACGCGACACTGCTGGACGTTGTCGCCATGGCCCCGTACCCATTTCCATTGAATATTTCGCGTCCCAGCAAGCTGCAGAAGATGTTCCCAAAGCAGACGATGCTTCAGGGGGCGACCTCGCCGATTCCTCCAGCCCCAGCTCTGCCATCTCTGCGCTAGAAACCGCATCCCCTGAATGAGGTACTCAGAGTCGGAATAGAGCGTGATGTCTACCCTTTCTGGAATATTCTTAAGTGCCTCGACGGCTGCAGTAAGCTCCATCTCCGAGATTGTTGTGAATGATGTTCCACCCGCGATCTCCCACTGATGGCGCCCGTGTGTCAGTAGTGCCGCCCAGCCACCAGGACCTGGATTGCCGATGGCAGATCCATCGGTGTAAATCACAATTCTTCCATTCATCGTAAGACTCCCCAAAGTGGCTCTGTTTCGTGGGCGTTCCTTATGTAAAACGCGAGCTTCGAATGCGTATCGCAGCATCTCAATCATGTTGCGATGGCGGCTTTCAGGAGAGCAGAATCCGACTTGGCACCACGGATGTGGGTTCAACGGACTTTGCGCGGGCTAAGCGATGTCCATCGGCCTGTTCATTGCAGCCCGGATTGAAATCCTGCGGGATTGATAGCCCAGAGAGCTGTGGGGACGTTCGCACTTGTAATCCTGCTGCCAGCCTGCCAGCTTCTCGTTAACGCCGTTCAGAGTGCGGAACCGGCGTACTTGAGGCATCCTTGGCATAGTCCGCCGTGGAAGCTTTCGAGATGGCCATTCTGCATGGGGCTGCCGGGCAGGATGTGGACCAGCTCGACCTTGCGGTCCTCCGCCCATCCCAGCGTCAGCGCGAAGTGACTCGGGTCCTTATCTGAGCGAACGGCTTCCAGCCGGCCGCGTTCTGCGATCAGCCGTTCCAACACCCGCGCCACGCGCCCACCGCCGAGGCTGCTAACAGCCTCAGGCGCCCGGCACTCGCATGGGTACGCCTCATCACGCCCAGGATGCGCACGATACGATCCGTCGCCAAACCGTCGACGATGAAGTCCATCGTCGACTCTGATTGGCCAGCAGCAGTTGCGGATCCGCTATGTAGTCTTCTGAACATATGCATCATCTGAATCGAACTGTTTTTTCGAGTCTTTCCGTGGCAACGATCATCAGATAATCTTCTGGGGGTTGGTCGTAAAAAATGAGCAAGCTCGCTCTGCTCATTTTTGTCGCGCTCGGCTGGGTTACCCGCCCAACTTTAGGTGGAGAGGCGCAGTCCGCATCATCTGCCATGATGCTATAAGTTACGAACGATCCTTCCTTCAGGAGGTGAACCGAACTCAATATCAACTAACTTCAACCAGGAAGTTTTCTCGATCTTTGAGGCGTAATCGAACATGTTCTTTGTGTGAGCGATCCCCCGCAGCGCAAATCGCTTGAGCGTAATCTGCGTCAAGATATCTTCAGCAGCTGTGGCCTGAAACTACAGGGGACTGTCCTCCACAGAGTGCATTCCACAGTAGTTCTGATGAAGGAGGGCCTGATGCCGGAGCGTGGAAAGAAACTGCGTGCCTACCGTAATGCCTGGGGATGGACAACCCGGCGCGTGGAAGAATTCAGTAGAAAACTTGCAGAGACCTGGAACGATCCTGAATATGTAATCGACGCCAGTTACGTCTCCAGGATTGAAACTGGAGATATACGCCTTTCATGCGTCGCATTTGCCAAGGTTGAGGGGATGATCGAGATGTACAGCACCGGCCCAAAAGGCTATAGCGAGTTGAGGCCAAAACGCCGTATCTCGTTCGCCGAGGATCCGCTCGATGGGCCAGTTCGCACAAGGGTCGTTCCGGGTGGAAGATACGCCGAAAACACTTCAGCTTTGATTCATGCGATGTATTCGGACCGAGACATACCTGAGTTCACGAAAATAAGACCCTTCACGGGTAAGGATTCATTTGACGAAATACATCCGTTCCAAAACCGGAAACGCTACCTTCGCGCTGTGGTCGGTTTGAAGGACACCTGCTTGCGACATAAACTTACCCCGGGAACGATGCTTATCGTCGATCAGGAGTGGAACACGATACCGAAGTACGACTTCTTCATGGAGGATGACCGCCCGATGTTTCTGATCGACACGCATTTTGGTATGTTCTGCTGCTGGTGCGATTCTCTGGATGATGGGACCATCAAGGTCGTCCCGCACCCTGCAAGTCCGCTTGGTCCGCTCCCACACAGACAGCTGCATGCACCTCTCAAGATCAATCGAGATGTCAATGTCATCGGTGAAGTGGTCTTCTGGGGGACGGAGAGCCGCCGCCACCAGGAACGCCGCATGAAAGGGCGTTGATCAATTCATTAAAGGCGGTCCGAATGTTCTTTGAAGGTCAGCAAAGAAAGCTCCTCTGTTTTGTTGAGCAAGGGCAAGCACACTCTTCAACATCGTGTAGTACGAGAGCGCTGCACGCTGCCCGTAGGAGTGGAAATGGGAATCGAGAGACTGGTTGGTTTCCGCGGCGCGAAGCCTTCCGACGTGCCATTCGAGTCTTCTGGCTTCAAGGCGAAGCTCCTCCGCTGTGTCGGCTGCTTCCGGATGCCATCGCTCTAGATAAGCCGCCATTTCAACGATGACCCGTGCATTGTTGTCGATCCGATTAATGCCATCCATTCCACCCAGCAGCTTCCAAATATCTTTGCGACCGAGTTCTCTTGAATGTTCCTCCGTTTTGGGCTCTCCAGAACCGTCGACCGCATCCAGTGCGACTCTTTCGATTGCCTTCTCGTCAATGGGGACGATTCGTTTCATCAATGCCTCCCATGTAGTTTCACGTGCTTTGCGATGCTTTCGAACATATCGAAGGGCGATGAGCAGGAGAGCGACGAACACGACTGCGGACGACCCAAGCGAGATGAAGAGTGTGACATTCATTTTTTGCTCCGAGGTTCGTGGCGATCGACTACAGCATCCCGCAACGCAGCAACCTGTCCTTCCATTCGTAACGACATGCTGCGTGGCAATGGCTCAGGTTGCAGGAGAGAATAGACCCAATAACTCTGACATGCAAGGTAGATAAACTGAAGCGCCATAGATAATCGGCCGATGAGCACCTCCCGTGCCTGTGCTTCTCCAAACCTCGCCGCCAACTCGATGGGAATGCCGGCAAAGCAATAGATTGCCATGCCCGTAGCAATACCAGCCACATGGCTTCTCCAGTTGAGACCGGCTTTGAAGGACAGGGCCAAGAGGCCCACAAAAAGCGCCGCATTCAACATGACCGAGAAGAACCCGATCTTCTTCGAGAGAACCTGGACGGTATCGTTGCCGTCGGGATGTTGCATGTACGTCAGGATTGCTGCACCGGCGACGCTCACCAGTAACCAAACGATGAGGCTGGATCGAATATCGACTGCCCAACTTCCGCGGCGGCGGAAAACTTTTCGGGCGATCTCATAGATCAAGAGGAGCTGCACAGCGGCATCGACAAGAGCTAGACCGTAGTAGGTATGGCTGTAAATTGAATCCCGGTAGTGGCTGCGTATGGAGAAAAGCCATAAGGTCCGAAGAACTCCGAGACCGATAAGAGCGGAAAAGGCGGGGAAAACACGGATACGGCTCTTATAAAAAAGTGTCCCAAAAACGATGCAATTTCCGACGAATCCTGCCGCCCAGAGAGACTCTTTGAGCTCCGTAATACTCATCCGAATCAACTCCCCAACGGCAGGACCGCACGGTACGACTCCTATGCTACAGGACGACTCCGTACAGCACGCCCAGGATTGTAGCGATGGTCGTGGTTGTTGTGGAACCACTGCTGGGGTGGGTTGGGGGTACGGGGTCCGTGCCGGTTGGTATGTCCGTTGATTGGGCAAATGCTCCGCAGGTGGTTGCGAGCATGACAGTCAGGGCCAGGGTTCTCGTCAGCTTCTTCATCGGGTACTCCGTCGTAGCGCTGGTTGCGCTGCGCGGAGACTAGGCGGATAAGGATGATAAGCCCTGTAGATTCTTATACTTGCTGCATGTGCGCACTGAGACGATGGAGATCATGAATCAGGCGGCTGTGTTTTCTGGGAGATACATGGTCGGTATGCGTGCGGCATAATTTCTATTTCGGGTAAAGAGAAAAGTAGCTCGTGATGCGCATACGCACCAAAGCGTCGACGAAAAACGAGACATGTCGTTACGGATCCGGAGAGCAAGAGATAAGGAGACAGATAGTAAGCGGCGAACGTAGAACTGATTACCCAGTTCTGGCTCTAATTTGGGTTAGCCGATTTGCTGAAGCAGCTGTGTTTCGATTGAATTACTAGAACTTGGGAATGGAGATTACAGACGAGGAACAGATGCGATATCCCAACATTGAAGAACACATCAACACAGACTAGATTTGTGGGGAGCGTCCAACTGACGCGTGCCCTTTGGGGTTGTATGAAACTATAGGCTCGAAAATCTAGCCAGTCGCCGATAGTGGCTTATTGAATTGTCTTGGGCGGAAACTTGCGACGCAGTGAACGAATGTAATTCATTGTCGAGCGGTCTCTATGATCTTCCATCCAAAAGTCATGCCCTTCGAGTGGTTCAAGACTCCAGTAGGTTCCACAAGGTACTCCAAGAGGAGCCGCATCCCGTAACTCATGCCAGGTGCCATCACGGTGCATGGTCTGGAGTGAGAGAGTATCTTTCTTCATAATCGGCCAGCCACATCGATGCCCATTTTCGAAGGAACAGAGATAATAAATTTGACTCATGTCAGGGCATGGTTGACCCGGTAATATCTCTTGCGTGTCAACTAGAACGAGCGATCCAGGAGAGAGGAACGGAAAGAGATCCCCATCCTTCAATGCGACGACAAAGATCTTGTAACGGGCCTGTGAGAAGGGTTCTCGCAGAAAACGTTTAAGAATGGGCTTGCTGAATTTTGCATCCGTAACGAAGCCCGTTCTCTTGTAGAGACCCGCCAATTCTTCTTGCGAGTAGGATATTTGTTGGGTAAGCCCAAACCGGGTAGCAGAGTACTGTTGCCGAATGGCAAGTTCCTCCGCGTGTAAATCTAGAGCGCGAAGATGCGGGTCGGCCAAAACATCATCATCGGGATAAACCAGATCGACGAACCAAGGAACGTGTCCGATACTCACGCCTAGAACATGTGCCAAGAGATAAAGAGTCTCATGGGAAGCTTCGCATCGTCCCGATTCTTCGAGTCGCTGAATCTCCTCGGCAGACATCGGACGCACAGCGTTCATGGATGGATCGAGCTTGAGCTCGTTGAGTCTGGACGACGTCGCATCCGCGACGTCCTCAAAGGTCGCATCTCGTATGGTACGCAGTTCATGCATTACCTCTCCGATGTGAAGCCCATCCATTGTGTGAAGCCTCCTGCATGTTGAATGCGAGGATTATGACATGGCTCTTGCCTCGATTGGGCGAATCCTACGCATGTGAAACCTACACCGTAGCCATGTGGTTTTAATTAAGAGTCGCCAATCTCTTGAAAGATTGGCGACCTGTCTCGCTGATTGTAGTTGTAGTCTCGGAGGCCAACTGCGCGCAGTCACACAACCTGCATAGTCATAACCCATGCAGAAAATATGTTCCAAAGCGGCAATCGGAGATCGACCACGGCGTTACCGTTGGTCTGACGGCACTCCGTGCTTGCTGCGGGCACTCTTTTCGCCGTTCAATCCTCCTTTCGATCAGGAAGCCTCTGCATCGCTGAGGGTTGCCGTCTCATCAGAAGATTGGTGACGGTGGTTCAGAGTGTGACGAGCTGCTTTCTCTACGTCAACCTTTTAGGATCAACGAATGGTTGTCTTAGTGGAGATGGCGTTACTTCGGGGGATCGGGGGATTTTCTGCTGGTTCGATGAAGTCTTCATCGTGCAGATAAGTGCTTGGATGCAATGAAGACTTATCGCCGAGCGCGGGGCAGGTATTTCGTATCCATGAGCCCTGAACTCCCAGTGGTGCTTCTTATACGAAACGATGGTGTCGAATGAATTGCTTATACGAAGCACACGTATTCATCAAAACGTCCGCAGACAAGGATCACTCCACCCGAAGGTGATGGTCTCTCCGGATTTCAGCTCCGAGCACGTCTTCGTTCACTAACTTCGCAGCCTTTATAGCAGAACTACTCGGTAGCGAATGGCGGACGCAACTGTTTAGTCTCTGCTTATCCTCTTCAGGGACGCGAGCCAGAATCTGTTGCCAGAAAGATCCCGGGATCTTGGCTTCGATCTCGCGGTATTCCAGGGGTACAAGTGTCTCGTTGTGAATGATGACGGAGTCCTGGCTGTTTTTCTGGCGTCGCAAGGACGTCTCAAGGCCCTCTACCTTATTTATCCCTCGGCTTGCGAGGAAGTAGAGCACCATCTGCTTCGTGCGCACAGCTTTGTTTTCCGCTGTACGTGCACGTTCTGACAGGCGTACCGCCTGGCCACGACAGTGCTCTGCCCGAGCGTTCAGGGTAATCAGAAACTGGCCGATACGATCGACCTTGCGATCAAAGGCATGGCAGAACTGATGAAAGCGTTCCACGAGTTCAGGCGATACATTCGCTTCACCGCCTTCCTCTGCCTGTTCCTGAATCTTATCGAGTAAGAGATCCAATTCGCGGTCAAGCTCAAACAAGGAACCGTTGCTGGTTGATGTCGACATGACATCTCCTTTCGGGAAAAGGGAGATGGCCGCGCGGTCGCGGCCATCTTGTATGAGGTTGGGATCAGGCAGCATGAAGGGGGACGACTTCTCCGAAGGGAGCGGCTCTCTTCCCGGTCGAAGCCCAAATGACCGGAATCGCTGGAGGAGAGTCAGGCAGTGTCCCATACAGGTCCGTGAGAAGGACAATTACCTGTGGCCGTATGCCTTGTTCTTCCACCCATCTGAAACATGGGCAGAAGTCGGTCCCTCCACCACCAACCGGGGAGAGACGAATCAGCTGACCGGCCTCGTAGCTCTCGACCTTCTGGATCGCCTCATCGAAGTAGACGACGTGGACCCTCTCCGGTCGCTGTCCTTCCAGAATCGAACGCACCTCAGCTTCGAAAAGGCCGAGCTGCCGCTGGTTGATCGAGCCGGAACAGTCAACAAAGATCACCACTTCGCCCACACCGTCACACTGGACACCGGGGAGATAGAGCCCTTGCCAGAGGTGGCGACGGTTGGGTCGTGTCCATGAGTAGTCCGATGGCGTGGTGGCCGACCAGGCCCGGCGCAGCAGCTCCCGCCAGTCGACGCGAGCCTCCTCAGCGCTTTCGAGGCTTCGCACGACGCCAGCCGGAAGTTTACCGGCGAGCTTCGAGATAGTCTGGGCCTGGCTGACTGCAACCTCCCAGTCTGCCGTTTGCTGCTCGATACTTTTTCCGCCGTTTGCTTCGGGAGGCGGAGCATCGAGAACCTGCCCGAATCCTCCCGGCGTTCGAGGAGCGTGCGGTTCGTCCTTCCCGGTACCGGATGCGAACTGCGGACTCCGGGCCTGTCCGCTATTGCCAGGTTCCGAGGCTTCAAGGACGTTGTAGATCTGCTCGGCACTCATGCCCCGGTATTGTCTGTCGACAAGAGCATCGCTCGGCAGCGAGAGACCCGCGTCGAGCACGAGAAGATTGATGGCGTAGTCACATGCCCGGTTCCAGCGCTCCGGGCAGCGGCTGCCACGCCGGATGTGGTGCTGCAGAGCGGGATGAAGAACCTCATGTGCCAGGACACCCACCAAGTGGGCCGCGGTCAGCCCCATAACGAACGGAGGGTTGTAGAACAGTGAAATCCCGTCTGTGGCCATCGTGTCGATGGAGGGCGCTTCGCGCCATTTCAGCCGGAAGAGCAGGCTTCCAAAGAAAGGGTGGTCTAAAAGCAACGAGGTCCGCCCCCTCTGGATGCGAACCTCGATCGGTGTCAGAGCGGCAGTCATGCGGCAGGCGCCCCCATGTACGCCGACATGTGTGCGAAGATCTCCTCGACCTCCGGCTCGCCGTTAGGGAACAGCACGATGTTGCTCCGACGCCCACCAAGCACGCTGTCGATCTCGGCCACGATCTCCGCCGCCTGCGAAGCGGTATCGCTGCGAAGCAGATCGTCCTTCTTCAGCTCCTTCGCGGAGTGTACACAGAGCCGATCACGAATTTGCGAAGCGAAGCGGTCCAGATCGGGGTCCTGATTTACGTTCAACGCTGGCAGGACGGACACAAGTTCCTCAATGTTGGTGACCAGGGTCGTATGAAAACGAGACTCCGGTTCGTTGAGCCGCTCGACCATGTGGCCCACGACCTGCCGGAGGCGCTTCCAGAGTTCTTCCGTACCCATCGCCAGCTTCTCCTTTGCACTCGCGTCGATCTCACGAGCCATTCGCGCCTGCTCCTCCGTCGACATCTCCACGCGGAAGTCCTCCCCTGCGGGAAACGGCAGGATGTCCAGCTTCACGCTGAACTTATCGCGCAGCTTCTCGGCTGAGGGGTAGTCCTCTTCCCGAAACAGGCCACCAAGCTCGGACCGTGCCTCGCGAATGTACTCCGGGTAAACCGTGAGGAAAGACTCAATGCCATCGTTGAACTCTCGCTCAAATTCGCGCATCTTTGCTTTGAGCTCGAAGAGAAAGTGGCTCGGCAGAAGCCGGAGTCCTTCGTCCGACCACGGCAGAGTGACCTTGTAGAAGTGCTGACGGATTTGTCCGGAGAGGGAACGCAGATCCTCCAGCTTGCTGGCTCCCATCAGGAGCTGCTTGTTGTAGCGACCGGCCCGCTCGCGGGCGCCGTTCTGGTCGGCGACCTCGCGGCTGACCTTGCGATCGTGTTTGGTGGCCGTCCACACACTGATGTGAACGGCTGCAAGCATGGCTTTATGAGTAATCATCAGATGACCTCCGCGTGTTGGAGCCCGAACTCGGTGAACTCAGGCGTAGAAGTGATGCTGCGGTCTCGCGCCGCCGCGTCGCGCATGGCCAGGACTCGCATCTCCGTCTCCATACGATCGAGATATCGCTTTCCTTTGCTGATCGACTGGTCGGTGATGGCGCGCCCGAGAGCTGTCGCGATGGCGATCTGCGACGAGGGGTCGGCGGGCACGGGCGTAGTATCCGGATTGAGAAGGATCTCGTCGATCGACGGGAGTTGCCGGAAGAGTTGCAGGAAGCCGACCAGTTCTGCTGCTGCTCCTCGACCGACGGCGCCATCGAGCATGATCATCTCGAGGGCTGGATTCGATGCCTGCTGGCTCAAGCCGCCCAGAACCCTTGACGCCATCTCCCACGCACGCGGGGTTGGCCAGGAGTTCTGGTCGGAGGTAGTGTCGGCATCGTGAAGGAGTTCGGGCCGAAACCGCAGGAAGGCGATGATCTCGTTACGGATGCCGCTCCGGATGGCCCAACGGCACCAGTCCGTCAGGTCGGGTTCCAGTTCAAGATGAACAAAACGGTTCCGCAGCGGCCGTGGCATGGAGAAATGCACGCCGCGCTCGGAGGCGGGATTACCGGCGGCGATAACAACCCACCCCTCCGGCAACAGATACTCTCCAAGCTTGCGGTCGAGAACGAGTTGATAGCAACCGGCCTGCGTCAGTTGCGGCGCGGAAGTGAGTTCATCGAGAAGAAGTATCCCTTTTCCGGTGGTAGGCAGAAACTTCGGTGGAACCCATTCGGTCCAGTCCGCCGTGATGCGAGGCAGGCCTCGCAGGTCGACCGGGTCGAGTTGGACGGCACGGATATCGCGAAACTCCCAGCCGAGATCTCGTGCGACCTGAGCCACGATCTGGGATTTGCCGACCCCGCATGCGCCCCAGATATGGACGGGCACACGTTGGTCGATCAGCACGTGGAGTGCTTCTAAAAGCATGGATGGCTTCATGCGTATCCTCTGTTGCTAGTGGGGAATTAGGTACTATATCTGTCAAGTTTTATTGCAAATAAACTTGACGGAATGATGGGAAATGCTTCAAGATGAAGAGGATGGGAAAGACCTCTTCCAGTCCGAAAACCTCTTCTTTGGTCCGTTCGCGGATCGAAAAGGGCGGGGAGCGTCTGTGGCGCATGGAAGATTTTCGGGATCAGCCATTTCCGGCTGTTGCACAGGCGTTCTCGCGGCTCAAGCGGAAAGGAACGCTCGAACGGCTCAGCAAGGGCGTCTACTACCGCCCGCGGCAGACGGCTTTCGGCCCCAGCCGACCCAGTCCCACCGCAATCCGCCAGCTCGCACAGCGATCCAAGAGTATCTTCCCGTCTGGATCGTCGGCCGCGAACCTGCTCGGGTTCAGCACTCAGACCCCCAAGCGGGGCGAGGTCGCGACCAGTTCGCTGAGTCTCCCCAGGAAGCTGATCGGTGCAGAGACTCGCGTCCACGCTCGCCGGCCAGAAGCTTGGAAATCTCTCTCTGAGACTGAAGGCGCGATTCTGGACCTTCTCCGAAATGGCGGGAAGGCGAGCGAGCTCTCGCCGGACGAGACGACAGCCCGCATGCTGCGTCTCTTATCCGAGCAGAAGCGTCTCGAGAAACTCATAGCGATCGCCGGCACGGAACCACCACGGGTTCGGGCCCTTCTTGGTGCCTTCGCGGAAGCTCTTCATGCTCCCTCTTCTAAACTGGAGAAGCTCCGCTCTACTCTGAATCCCTTGTCCCGATTCAGCTTCGGGCAGTTTGCGGCGCTTCCAACAGCTCGCAAATGGTTGGCAAAGGAATCGCAATAACATGAAGCTGTTTGAACATCCAGACTTTGGCCAAGCCATCCTCCAGGCGGCGGAGCACTTCCGTGCGCGCGGTCTGCGACCAGGTGTGATCGAGAAGGACTACTACGTCACCGAAGCTCTGCGCATCCTCGCAGCGGTGGCGGAAGACAAGATCATCTTCAAAGGCGGAACAAGTCTCTCGAAAGGCTGGAACCTGATTGAACGGTTTTCAGAAGACATCGATATCTTTCTCGATCCTCTTGCCTTTACTCCCCCGCTGGGTAAGCGCGGCATCGACCGGGAACTGAAGAGTCTGCGAGATGCTGTCGCAGCCCATCCAGCCCTTCAGTACCTCCCTGAGGAGAGTCAGACGATCGGAGGGTTCGGGCGCAACGATCGCTTCAGCTATACACAGCTCTACGGCGGTCCGGGCGAAGTCGCCAATCGCGTTTTGTTAGAAGCCGGTGCCGCGAGCGGACGCCAGCCTACGGAGACTGTCCAGCTTCGGTCCTATCTCAGCCTGTTTCTGGAAGAGTCTGGTGTGAGTCTTGGTGCGGAAGACGAAGGAGTATTCCCGATGCGCCTCCTTCACTTCCGACGCACCTTTGTGGAGAAGATGTTTGCGATTCATGGCAAGATCGAATTGCTCAAGCGGGATCGCAGAGAGATCGGAAGCTATGCCCGGCACTACTATGACCTTTATCAACTCTTGGGGCAGCCAGCGGTGCTGGTTATGCTCCAGTCCGATGAGTACGGCGGGATTAAGGCAGACTACGATGCGATCAGCCGCGCACATTTTCCCAACAGTTACTTCTTTCCGGACGAGATGAGCTTTGCCCGCAGCGATGCTCTCTTTCCATCAGGAGAGCTGGCGGTCTCAGTGGCCGCGACATACACCCAGCAATGCGAACTTCTGTGCTTCGGTCCTTATCCGAGTTGGGATGAAGTCGCCGCGAAGTTCGAAGAATTCCGCAAACTGCTCTAATCGACGATCGTTCGAAGTTATCCAACGGCCGACATCCTCCACGACGCCAGAACGTCCGGGATGCAGCACAGCATCCGCGGCTATGACATTCATGACGACTATCTAGGAATAACTACACACCAATGCTGAACCGGATCATTGACGCAATCGACGAAGAGTTGGACCGTCTTCTTCAGGCGAGAGAGATCATCGCCGCCTATGCAACGGACATGTCGCTTAGCCCTTGAAAAGCGCTTTGCCATACTTCCACCCAAGTGGCGGATCGCAATGCCGATGGTGTGCTTGAATGAATTCCTTCGCGGTAGTGAAGCTGATATCAAGAAGCTCCAAACCGTAATGCAGAGTCCAGCGCAGCGTATCTACCCCGGCAAGAATATCGTGAACAACAAGGCCTGTTGCATGTAGCATCCAGGCGACACGCTCTCGACGACTGAAGTTCTGTATGGATTCAATCCACCTGGCAAGATTCCACTCGCAACAGGCATCAAGGTTCAGCTCTCGTGTTTCCAGAAGAACATCAGTTACTTCAATGTAAGCAAGCTCACCGCAGCAGGGGCAAATGTCCATAAAGGTCTCCCGAAGAGTGATAGCCTTTCTCTAGTTCCATTCTTGGAGGAAACATGAGTATTTCCGCAGCAGTGGCGGAGTTGAACAAAGAGATCGCGGCACTCGGTAAGACCATCACTGAGACGCAGAAGACGCAGACACGCCTGGTCGCGCACCGCGATGCTCTCCTCAAAGAGGATCAGACGAACAGCGGTGGGATAGTCCCGAAGACAGGCAAGCCTGGTAGGAAGCCTGGTCGCCCCGCGAAGAAGGCCGTCTCAGTCGAGAAGACAGCAAGCTTGAAGAAAGCCGCTGCTGTGAAGAAGGCCGCTCCCGCAAAGAAGACTGTTGTCCCGAAGAAGCGGACGATGTCTCCTGAAGCACGGAAGAGAATTGCGGATGCGCAAAAGAAACGATGGGCTGCTCAGAAGGCATCCGCCAAGTCTGAGTAAAGTGGGCTGAAGTGAGACCAGAGGTGAGGCGATAGAGCCTCACCTCTGCTTCGTTAAGGAGACAACCCGAGCGTCGGTTCTGCGAATGGCATCGAGACGGTCCTACGGTGCACATGCTTTTCTGTGTGGCAGCGCTGTCGTGGCAGCATGAAGAGAAACATCGCTGCAATTCCTGGCCCGCGATTCCCGGTTAGCTTCAGCACTGGGTGCCGTTCCGGTCATCCTCGGCGACGCTAGTAGCGATAGTCTCTCTGTGAACGTCCGGCACTACAAACGATCTGGTCTGCGTGCTGTTCTCTTCCTATGAGCAGAAGAGCCGATTTCAACGGCTGAGAAAAGACATACAGACTTCGGTTTCTCTCTGCGACCCTCATCCCGCAAGAAAACTCTCACGGCGTTCCGCGATCGCATCTTCTCGTCAGGCCTTCTAAATACTTCGCCCCTTATCGAATCTTTTTGCCCGCCACGGAATCTTAAAACCGAGCAAGTTATGTTGATTCGTATGAAACGGTGCACGGAGGCTAAGAACCCTCGTGATGCAACCATCATCGAGCAATGACGGTATAAGGGATTCGGACTTCGGCTTGTCATAACCAACATCCGCTCCTCTTTGTTCCATCATGTCTGTTGTCAGATCAGAAACGTTGCGAAAGGCACTCAGCAGCCTACTGAGGTATTCCGCGGCGGTTGCCCACAAGCATCATCTTCCCACTATCTGTGGCAATGTTTCTGCTGAGGGAGGAGCGAAACTCCTCCCTCTCTTCAGCCGCTACGGGGCGTCCGACCACTCTGCTCAGCCATTGCTTGTCAATGAGTGCATTGGCGATTTCCCGCCAACCTGGAATAGTTTCTGACGGAATGAGCGCTTCACGGGATGGATCTCTATACCCTTCTCATGTCGGAAATATCGTTTTATCGTGATATAACGATCTAAGAGGCGTTATGGATCATGGATTAGCACTCAAGGCGCTTGCCAATCCGGTGCGACGAGAAATCTTGGCTCTACTCAAAGATCCCCGCAGGAACTTTGCTGCCAACGAGCATTTCCCCGACGAACCGGGCGTCTGCGGCGACAATATCGTGCTCCGCATGCGCCTGGCGCAATCGACCATCTCAAATCATCTTGCGATTCTCCAGAGGGCTGGCTTCATTACCTCTGAAAAGCGAAGCCAATGGACCTACTTCAAACGAAACGAGAAGGCCGTTCAGGAATTCTTGCGCTCGTTACGACAGGAACTGTAATCGATCGTGAACACAGGAGTGTGGCAATGTCTTCAAAACAGGTTGTCCTCGTTGCAGGTGCCCAGGGTGTCATCGGGTATGCCGCCGCTACCTACATAGCCTCGTTACCTGGAACGCGGGTGTATGGCCTTTCCAGGCGACCTATGGGGGAAAACGAGAACTTCATCCCATTGAATGTGGATCTTCTTTCTGCCACAGACACCGAGCGGGCTCTCGCTTCCCTGAAGGATGTCACGCACGTCATCTTTGGAGCGTACGTAGAAAAGAACACCCCCGCGGAGCGCAGCTCTGTGAATGTCGCTCTCCTTCGCAACCTGCTGAACGTTGTCGAGAAGCACTCTCCGAAGCTGGAACATGTGACCCTTTATCAGGGTGGGAAGGCCTACGGGGCCGATCTTGGGCCATTCAAGACACCGGCCCGCGAGGACGATCCACGACTCATGTCCCCGAACTTCTACTACGATCAGGAAGATTTCCTGAAGGCCCAACAGCGTGGGAAGGATTGGCACTACACGGTGCTGCGTCCGGAGGCCGTCTGCGGCTATGGCATAGGCAATCCGATGAACCTCACCATGGTCATCGGCGTTTACGCGGCGATCTCAAAAGAACTTGGGCTGCCCTTGCGCTTCCCTGGACCGGAGGCGGCATACCGCGCGCTGTATCAGGTCACGTCTGCGGACATTCTGGCGAGGGCATCTTCCTGGGCCGGAACAACTGAATCGGCACGCGAACAAATCTTCAACATCACAAACGGGGACTACTTTCGCTGGCAGTTCATGTGGCCGAGAATTGCAAAATCTTTTCAGATGGAGGTGGCAGAGCCGGTGCCCATGCCGCTTAGCATCTACATGGCGGACAAGGGGCCTCTCTGGGCTAATATGACAAAGAAATATGGGTTGAAGCCGATCCCCTATGAGCAGATCGTCAGTTGGCCGTTTGGAGACTTCATCTTCAACTCAGGATTCGACAACATCACGTCCACCATTAAAGCTCGCCGGGATGGCTTCCAGGATTGCATCGATACCGAAGATATGTTTACCGGCTTCTTCGCAAACCTGAGAGATCGACGCATTCTCCCTCCGCTGTGATGGCTTTTTCCGCTGCGCAGAGGTTTTTGCCTATTGCCTTATGCCCGTGTAATCAGACCGCGCCTATGCTGAACCGCCATTATTGAACCGAATACCGACAACTCCACATCCTTAAGAACCTCGCTCCGAATCGGCCTTGCCTCGATCAGTCCTGCTAAGCCGTCTCGTGTTTACTTACGGCTACCCTCTCGTTTCAGTTTCTGCTAACAGACCGATGTACTCATCGAGCAAGGGTTTGAGCCGACCTTGATCGCCAACACTCACTGACACCGGGTTGGCACAGGACTTCAGAAGATAATGCTTGTGTGAGACCCGATGCGGAATGCCTCAAAGAGTTATTGAGTGGGTTTTGAAACGCTCCAACCGACGACAGACTTTCCGTGGCCGATTTTGGAACGCCGGGCATATGGATCGAAGTCAAGGATGGCAGTAAATGGAGAATACTTCTTGAACCAGACTGCGAATAGTTCCTTGCCTGTTGCCCTTGTGACCGGCTCCACTTCTGGCATCGGTGCTGCGATTGCCCGCCGGTTATCCAACGAGGGATATGCCGTGGTCCTGCACTCGCGCAGTTCAACTGAGGCGGGGCACGTGCTGGCAGCTGAACTTGGAAACGCTACCTATATTCAGGCTGATTTGGCCGACGATGCCGATAGAATCAGGCTCGTGAGGGAGGCTGTGTCTCGCTGGGACCGCCTCGATGTCCTTGTCAACAACGCCGGCATTAGCCGTGTTATTCCGCATACCGATCTTTTGGCGGCTTCGCCCGCCATCTGGCACGAACTACACGAAGTCAACGTGGTGGCCCCGTTTCGCCTTGTGGCGGAAGCCGAAACCGCTCTGAGAGCTGCGGCCAGTCGAGGTCGCTCAGGATGTGTCGTCAATGTCAGCTCACACGCTGGCGTCCGGCCCAAGGGCGCATCCATCCCTTATGCCGCATCCAAAGCAGCACTAAACCACGTGACCCGACTGCTCGCCTTATCGCTCGCCCCGGACATTAGGGTGAATGCCGTTGCCCCTGGTCTCGTGGACACTCTTCTGACAGCGGATTGGACCGCTGCCCGGCAGCTTTGGCGAGACCGTTCACCCATGCGGCGGCCAGCCAGCCCGGCGGATATCGCCCAAATCGTCATGATGCTGATAGCCTCCGACTACCTGACTGGTGAAATCGTGGTCTCCGACGGAGGTCTGAGCCTGACGTAACGGAGAGATTAGGCCGGATTCAAATTCTTGGAATCCAAGTTGCCGTTCTCGCTGGTGACGAGTCCAGTTGACGCTGCGGCTTCGTTCAAGTCGTCTTCTCGAAAGCAACCCGCCCAGGCGTTCTCAACTGACGAGAGCAGACCAACGCACTCATTGAGCGGCTCGGATGAGTGACTCGGCGATTTCGCAACAATTGGCCCATTTTGATTGGGCTAAAAAAGTTATAAGTTATCTCTCTCCTTGACAGTCTAGGAGAATTTCGCTACCTTCTCCTAGGATCTCTAGGAGAACCCAATGCCCGACCAACTCAACCTCATGCAGGGCACCCTCGACATGCTCATCCTGAAGGCGGTCTCCCTCGGCCCACTCCACGGCTACGGCGTCCTCCTTCGCATCCAACAGATCTCCGGGGACCAGCTCTCCATCCAGCAGGGCTCGCTCTATCCGGCCCTCTTCCGCTTGGAACATCAAGGCCTCATCGCCTCCGAGTGGGGCGAGTCCGACAACAAGCGCAAGGCCAAGTTCTACCGCCTCACCGCCTTCGGCCGCCGTCAGCTCCGCTCCGAAACCGACAACTGGAATCGCATGGCGTCCCTCATGGCCGGCATCCTCAACACCACTCCCGAAGAGATTTAGAGGAGCTCCCCTCATGAAGCCTCAACTTCGCTCCTATCTCAACTCTCTTCTCCGCCGCAACTCCGTCGAGTCCAGCATCGAGAACGAACTCCGCACCCACATCGAGCTCCGCGCCGAGGACCTCGAGCGCACCGGCCTCACTTCCGCCGAAGCCCTCCGCCGCGCTCGCATCGAGTTCGGACCCATCGAGACCCACAAAGAGAACATCCGCTCTTCGCTCGGCCTTCGTTTGCTCGACGAGTTTCGCGCCGACCTTCGCTACGCCATTCGCATGCTTCGCCGCAGCCCCGGCTTCACCGCCGTCGCCGTTGCCTCGCTGGCCCTCGGCATCGGAGCCAACACCATCATCTTCACCCTCGCCAAAGGTATCCTGCTCGATCGCCTCGCCGTGCCTCAGCCAAACCAACTCCGCCTCTTCGCCATCATCAGAGACCGCCACAACAGCCCTCTCCACTATTTCTGGGGCGACTTCTACAGAACCCCCGATGGTCGCTCAATCACTCACTCCTTCTCTTACCCCATCTATCAGCTCCTGCGCCAACAGAACCTCGCCAAACCTGTTCTTAGGGATCTCTTCGCGTTCAAGGACCTGCTTGGACAACGTCTCACGGCCACCATCGACGGCCACGCCGACACCGTCACAGGCCAATTAGTCTCCGGGAATTTCTACCAGCAACTCGGCGTTCAACCCGCTCTCGGCCGCGCCATCCAGCCATCCGATGACGCCGCGCCCGGCTCCGGCCTCGTTGCCGTCATCAGCGACGGCCTTTGGGCCCGTGTCTTCGGCCGCTCTCCCTCCGTGATCGGCAAGACGATCCAACTCAACCTCATCCCCATTACCATCGTTGGCGTCAACCCACCCGGCTTCACCGGAGCCTCCAGCGTCCAGCTCTCTCCAGACGTCTTCCTTCCTTTCAGCATGCAACCCACGCTGATACCCCAGCGCACGGGCTCATATCTTCAGGATCCCAATCAATGGTGGATGTCGATCATGGGACGGACTGGCCCCGGCGTCTCCGACGAAGCCGTCCGCTCCGCCTTCGCCGTCTGGCTCGATCAGGACATCCGCGCCACCGTCGCCGTGCCAAAGGACGCGAGCATGCCCGGCCTCGTAGTCGAATCCGGCAGCCAGGGCCTCGCAGAAATTACCCATGACTATGCCGCGCCTATCTATGTTCTTTCCGTGCTCACCGGCATCGTTCTCCTGCTCGCCTGCGCCAATCTCGCCAACCTTCTGCTGGCCCGCTCCGCCGCCCGCCAGCGCGAGATGTCCGTTCGCCTCGCCCTCGGAGCCAGCCGTTCCCGCGTCCTTCGCCAGGTATTAACCGAAAGCCTCCTCCTCTCCTCGCTGGGAGGCATCGCCGGTTTCGCCCTCGGCTACCTCGGCCGCAACATCATTCCCCACCTGCTCTCCTCTGCTTGGAGGCCTGCGCCCCTCAACGCCCGATTCGACCTTCGCATCTTCGCCTTCGCCGCTGCAATCTCCATCCTCACCGGCATTCTCTTCGGCCTCGCCCCCGCATGGCAAGCCACTCAGACCGATGTCAACACCGCACTAAAGGACGCCGCCTCTTCCGCCACACGCCGCCGTAAAGGCCTCGCCGGCAAATCCATCGTCGTCTTCCAGGTCGCGCTCTCCATGCTGCTCGTCGTCGGCGCGGGACTCTTCGCCCGCACCCTGATCAACCTCAACACCACCGGCCTCGGCTTCGATCCCCACAACCTTCTGCTCTTCTCCATTCCAGCGCCGCCCGCCCGCTATCCCCCTCCTCAGGACATCGCCCTCCACCAGCGCATCGAAGAACGCCTCGAACAGGTCCCCGGTGTCCAGACCGTCACGCTCATCGAGAATCCCCTGATCGCCCACAACATCTCCAACATCGCCTTTTTACCCACTGACCAACCCAAACCCACAGGCGACAATCTGAATCGCGACGTGAACGGCGTGGGTCGGAGCTTCTTCGAGACCTACCGCATTCCTATCCTCTATGGCCGAAGCTTCGGTCCCACTGACACCACCAACTCCCCTCGGGTCGCAGTCATCAACCAGAGCCTCGCCCACGCCGTGTACCCGAACATCGATCCCGTAGGCAAAACCTTCGTCAGTAGACGGCACCAAGGCGATCCCGAAGCCATCTACCAGATCATCGGTGTCTCCGCCGACGCCAAATACGACGCTCTACAGGAAGACCCACCCCCAACCTTCTACACGCTCTACCGCCAGGCCAAAGAAGAGCAGTTCATCACCTACACCATCAAAACCCAACTCTCCCCCGCAGCCATCCTGCCCGCCATTCGCAACGCCATCCAATCCATCGATAAGGATCTCCCTCTCCGCGACATCCGCACCCAGACCGAACAGATCGATGCCAGCATCTCGCAGCAGCGCCTCTTCGCCACGCTCACTGCCGGGTTCGGCATCCTCGCTCTTGTTTTGGCCTGCATCGGAATCTACGGCCTCATGGCCTACAACGTCGCGCGCCGCACCAGCGAGATCGGCGTTCGCATGGCGCTCGGCGCGCGCGCCCGTCAGGTCCTATGGATGGTCCTCCGCGAAAGCTCCTCCCTCGCACTCTATGGCATCGCCATCGGTCTCACCGCGGCCTTCGGCCTCACCCGATTTATCCGCACCATGCTCTACGGACTCCAACCCACTGATCCCGCCACCTTCATTCGCGCCGCGTTGCTTTTACTCGCCATCGCCATCGCGGCCAGCTACGGTCCGGCCCGCCGAGCCTCCCGCATCGATCCCATGCAGGCCTTGCGCCACGAGTAATTGCTGGAACCTATTGAGACAGGCCTGGGAACGATTGCATGAAACCGCACCCAGTGAGGCACGAGTGGGTTGTGTTTGGGACTCGCCAGATCTTGGGTCCCACGGGCACTAACCTCAATTGGCGGAAACGGACAATGCACTCATTGATGTCTCCCTGACCGACGAGCTCAGTCAATAGAAGCAGAATCGCGTGAAACGGACCAAGGACCTTAAGCCGTTTTCGCTTTCCTCGCATCCACCGCAGCTTTGCCGGCAGGCTTCTTCTTGGCGCCATTGGCCATTCCCTGAGATACGGCCTTCTCGACTGCGCCCTCGGTTACGCCTTTCTTCACAGCTTTCCTGACCGCTTTTTCTACTCTCTTTGTCGCCTTTTTCTTTGCCTTGTCATTCGCCATGGTCGAAACCCTCGAACGAGACGTTATCTCGAAATTGGGAATTGTACATGGGCTTCCTTTCGTTATCTCCGCTGCAATGCCGCCCCCGTCTTTGCCTAATCGCAGCTCCAAAATCGCCGTCGTTGTTCACGTAAAACGGTTTTTTGGGCACTTCGGCCTACGCTGCCGAAGAAACGGATCTCACCAGGCACGGCGGCTAGTTTGCCAAGGCGGTCAATGAGCGAATTGGCGATTTTGCATCATTCCAGAATTAGACTAAGCAGCCATGGAGCGTTTCCAGAGCATTTCGCCCCAGAATATGGAAACCAGATAGATGGCGAAGGCAACGGCCAGGACCCAGAGTCCCGTCCTCGCTGCTCCGACTCCAGCGAATCCACCCAATAGCAACTGTGCTACCCCAAAACGGGGATCCCCTCCGACGAAACGCCATCTACGCTGGTTCGCCCGCTGTCTCAGCGACGGGTATCGTCCGACTGCGATAGCGACCAAGCCAAATGCAACACCTGTTCGTAGAGATAGGAGTGAAACCATGACGGCGAGCGGGATCAAGAACGTCATGTCCTGCGTGACCAGTAGCTTCCAACCTGCTATCGGTAGGAGACGATAGCGCAGCAACGCTCGCCCTTCATCCAGACGCAGCATGCGTTGCGCAACCGTGCTCATTGCAATACCCACAAATAACGACAGCATAGGAAATGCTTCGGGCCCTGGTGCCCGCCCAAACAGCCGATACAAGGTTCCGATAACAGCGATGAGCAGCGCGACCCAAAAGTCGAGGGTTCCTTGTAATCCTCGCCACATCTCTTGCGCGATTCCGCCGACCTTGAAGGGCGCCCTTGAGATGCCGAGGCTTGCATGTATTCGTAGTTTGAATGGGAGACGGCTAACGGCGTAAACCGTCGTATGGACGATGAGTGCCAGTAGAACAAAAGATAAAGCTGCGGCTAAGCCCATCCAGAACAGGTAGCCAAAAAACAACACTATAAATAATGGATTCAACGCAAAACTTACTGAACTGAGCAAGAGTCTTTGTCTACCTGTCAGTGGCCACGTAGCGACCCGCTCGGGAGGTAATCTATGCTGGGTATCCACCGAAAAGGTAACCAGCAGAGGCGCAAGGAGGACAATCTGAAAGAACGCGGCACCGAGCAACTGCTCCTGCTCATCCAACGCCTTCATGGCTTGGCCGAGGATCACGAATCCGGCGGTCTGCAACTCAAACATGGCGACGAGGCCACCCGGCCTGACTCTTTCATCACGACCATAAGCTGAATCCGGATCATCGCAGATCTCCAAGCCATATTGCAGGTTGTCCTCGAAGGCCGCCCCGCACATCTGCTCAATCGTCTTCTGAATGGCGTTTCGCGCGAAGACGATTGGTATCTTCCCGGACGCGAGCCAAAGCTCCTCGTCGACCAACTTCCGCTCCACCAGGGCAATACAGAGGCGGTAGAGCAACTCTCCGTTGGTTTCAATCTGGAAGGCGGAGCGAACGAACTGAAGCGATGGCAGGACGTCGCAGGCTCCGGCTCCCAGCAGGGTCAGGCCAGCGGGGGAAGGAGTTCGCTCGGCACTCTCAACAACGGGCTCGAGTTGCGATTTGAGTTCTGGGCCGCCCGTACGACGGCGTGGGACAGCTTGAGAGACTCTTCGCATTGGAGATGCCTCGCTATCAAGAGGTTCGCGCGCTTTGGTGGCTTTCGCTCCAACGCCCGTAGCTCGTCGAGAGCCGTAGTGGTCTGTGGACGTGCTTTCTTTCGCATAAACCTTTTCCTCGAGCGCCCGCGTTTAACCCTTGCTTCCGATGGCTCGGCTGAAGGTGTACCGCACGGCATCGTCTTTCGGCTCCGGGCCAGAGAGGGTAGCAGTCGCGATCTCCGGATATACGGCGACGAGCGTGTCGCGCACCTGCTCCGGGCTCATCTTCGGGTTGGGGTCAGGGATGGATGTGCCGTTGTAGACAAACTCGCGACGGACGGGGGAAACGACAAGAGTGGACATAGGTGTGTTCTCCTTATAGGAAATTTCGTCAGTGAAGATCTAGGTTGACACGATTGATGACACGGCTCGATACAACTCGTGTCACAAGTCGGCACGAAAGAGCAGTTCATCTTGCGATGGGATGATTTTTTCTTCAGTTGTGACTGACGCGCTCGCCGACTGGAAACGTTGAAAAATTCCTTCGGGTAGTCGCCATCAAGAAGAAGACGCGAACCGCATCTGACAATGCGTTGAATCAAAAACAAGCACTATGGTGGAAATAGTCTGACTGCACGTGAAACACTTCCCGCCAGGCCGAGACCTCACAGAGTCCGTTGGCGACTATGGCGCTCATTGAGGATCAGTAGCTCTGTATCGGATGTCTACTAATCTTTGTTTGGCAGAGATGCAACGAACGCATTTATCGCACCGACGACATCAATATCTTTACTCTGGAAAAGGTAGTGGTCGGCATTCTCAATTCTGATAATGTGTGCCCGAGGTATCTTGGTCTCGAAGGCGTTGACTTGGTCCTCCATGGTGCGCCTAAAGACTGGCGAATGCGGCACATTGAAGATCGCGAGCACAGGAAGGCCGATCTGCGTGAATTTCTGCTGGCCATCGAGAAGCGCTACGCTTATCGGATTATCAATGGGGTTGGGAGCAGAAATTTGTGAGAAATCGTCTTTTCTCTGCTGCAGTTCCTTTTCCAATTGCTGGACCTCTATGAGTAGCTCGTTCACCAGTGTGGGGTTTCTTGGGAGCGTGCCGAGATGCAATCCATTAAGCTCATTGCGTAACGCGATAGCGTCGAGAACCAAATCTCCATGCGTCTGGTCGTAAAGTGCATAGGAGTATCCAGCATCGATGTAGATCAAAGCCGATACCTTGCCAGGGTAACGAGTTCCAACGGAACTCAGCACTTCGCCCGCGACGGAATGACTCGCGAGGATAGGGCGCTCAAGATTCAGCGAGCTAATTACCTGCATAACATCATTGCCGAGTCGATCTGCAGCATAGTTTGCAACCACCGCCGGAGGTTTACTCGATGCTCCGTATCCACGGGGAGTAATTCCAAATACGTGGTAAGCGTCGGTGAGTTCAAGCGCAAACTTGTCAAAGACGTGGGCCGTATCACCGAGGCCAGGAAGTAGAACGAGAGGCCGTCCGCTGCCTCCCCAATCCAGAACTTCTAGCTTGATATCTCTGGCTACCCTCACAAACTGAACCTTATGAGCAGTCGAATCGACCTGGGCGTAAGCAACGGTCGCAAAAAAGAAAAGCCCCGTGACAATAGCGGTCCAAAGTCTGAATGGTCTCACCTATAGACTCCTTGCTCTTCCTCGGATCGAGTCGTTTCAAGTTCTTCTGCGACCGATCGGCCAATGACTGCACGACGATCTCTTAACAACTAATGTCACGGCTGCCCCAAAAGAGCTATTCGGCGCGAAGAGCTTCTACTGGATTTACTTTTGCGGCACGACGTGCAGGCAGGAAGCTGGCTGCCAGCGACGCCAGGCCAAGCAGCAAAGAGACGTAGACCAGAGTTGCTGCATCCCATGCCTGAACGCCGAACAGCAGGCTGCGCATGAGCATCGATGTTGCCAGAGAGCAGAGCAGCCCGATGCTCAGTCCGGTGAGAGTCAGCCATGCTGCCTGGCACATGACGAGGTTGTAAACGGTGCGGCGCTGTG
>JAOAPN010000004.1 GCA_025462885.1 Acidobacteriaceae bacterium
TCGCGATGGAAAAGGGCCTGCGCTTCGCCATCCGCGAAGGCGGACGCACCGTCGGAGCCGGTACCATCTCCGAGATCATCAAGTAGTCCTGCGCGGACGGCGAGAGGATTTAGGTTGTTCCGATTCAAAAAGACCGCCGGCTTACCCCGGCGGTCGGCTTCAAAATCAATGGTTTAGCCGCGCACTGCCTCACAGGCAGCATGGAATACGGCAAAATCGGTTAGGATAAAGAGATGCGCGAAATCATTACACTGCAATGCCCCGAATGCAAGAACAGGAACTACTCGACCACCAAGAACAAAAAGACGACCACTGGCCGCCTCGAGTTCTCGAAGTTCTGTAACACCTGCCGCAAGCACACGGACCACAAAGAGACCAAGTAGTTCTCGGATGTCAGTTTTCAGTTCTCCAGGATTTTCGACTCTCGAAGAAGAGCTTCAAGTCCTCTGATAACTGAGAACTGACAGCTCCATCCGGGGGAGTAAGCTCAACGGTTAAACTGTCGGTCTCCAAAACCGAACTTCTCGGTTCGAATCCGAGCTCCCCCGCCAGTTTGCTTCGCGTTTGTTCATCCGCGCAGCAACCGTCTGGCTCGAGTTTAGAATTTCAAGTTTTGCAACAACGAACGCAGAGGCAGCAATGGCTAAGACCGTAGCGATTGAACAAACCCCGAACATCGGCATCGAGAATCTGAAGGCCACTCCGGCACGCCTGGGCGCCTTTCTCAAAGACGTCCGCAGCGAGATGCGCAAGGTTATCAGCCCTTCTCGCGAAGAAGTGCAGGCGACCACTATCACCGTGATCGTCACCGTGTTCGTCTTTGCCGCATACTTCTGGCTGGTCGATAACATCATCGGCCGCGGTATCGAAGCATTGCTCCATAAGCTGACCCAGCACTAGGGTTCAGCGAGTTCTGAAATAACAGTTTGCAGTACGATTTACCAAAAAGGCATAACGATGGCGGTAGAAGAGCAGAATCCGGAAGCAACGAACCCCGAGGGCGAGCCGTCCACGGAACAACTTGCTCCGCCGGTTAACGAGAACTTCAAGTGGTACATCATTCACGCTTATTCCGGCTTCGAACGGAAGGTGCGCGAATCACTTGAGAGCCGCATCACGGCCTTTGGTTTGCAGAACCGTATCGGTCGCATCATGATCCCGACCGAGCCTGTCACCGAACTGCGCAACGGCAAGAAGTACACCATCGAGCGCGTCTTCCTGCCCGGTTATGTTCTGGTCGAGATGGAACTCGACAACGATCTCTGGCACGTCATCAAGAACACGCCGCGCGTCACAGGTTTCCTCGGTACCGGTGACAACCCGGTCGCCCTGTCCGAGCAGGAAGTCAGCTCCATCCTCTTCCGCTCCGAGGCCACCGGCAACAAGCCGTCGATGAAGGTCAAATTCGAGAAGGGCGAGCAGGTTCGCATCAACGAAGGCCCGTTCGCCAACTTCACCGGAACCGTCGACGACGTCAACGAAGACCGCCAGACTCTCAAGGTCATGGTCAGCATCTTCGGTCGTTCTACCCCGGTAGAGATCGAATTCTCGAAGGTCGATAAGGTCGAGGAATAGGTTTACGTCTCATCCGCGCCGCCTAAACACAGCGTCGGGCAAAGTTTCAGAAGCACACAATCATAAGCAGGCAGGCACAGCCCGCCGCTGGAAGCATAAAGAGGATTTACCGCAATGGCACCGAAGAAGATTACTGGATACGTCAAGCTTCAGATCATGGCCGGCAAGGCCACTCCTGCACCCCCCGTCGGCCCCGCCCTCGGTCAGGCCCAGGTCAACATCATGGAGTTCTGCAAGCAGTTCAACGAGCGCACCAAGGATCCAGCGCAGGCCGGACTCACCATCCCCGTCGTGATCTCGGTTTACGCGGACCGCACCTTCAGCTTCATCACCAAGACGCCTCCCGCTCCCGTGCTCCTGTTGAAGGCCGCGGGTATCGAAAAAGGCTCCGGTACGCCGAACAAGGACAAGAAGGGCAAGGTCACCGAGAAGCAGATCATCGCCATCGCGACCCAGAAGATGCCCGACATGAACGCCGCCTCCGTTGAGGCAGCGGCCAAAAGCATCCGCGGTACCGCCCGTTCCATGGGCATCGAAGTCGTAGCCTAAACGAATAGCTTCAGAAGCATCCAGCGAAGGACGAAGAGTGGCAGCAGCTAGCTGCCACTCTTCGTCCTTCGCTTTTTCGTTCACGCTATTCAATCGTACCCGGCATCTGGGCTCTATGCGAATAGTTTTTGTTGCTGCTGAGAGCGAACACTTTCCACTGCGCGTCGTGGAATCCCTGCATCCCGCGTCAGCAACGCGTCGCTCAACCGTTCTCGCAGGCCATATTTGCGGCACGCTTCGGTCACCATCGACGCCAGCTTTCGGCGATATTCGGGAGCGGCAAAGTCCCGCTCGGAAAAACGTACTGCATAGTCCGCCTCCAGGGCGGGGAAGTGCTCACGAACGAAGCTCAGATACGAAGGTCGTGAGCACGACTTCAAAAAAAGCGGCTGTGCGGCAAAGAAACTCGCCCCCACGGCCGCTGCCTGCTGCGCCATCTCTTCGAGCGCATTGGCAGAATCTGTAATTCCGGGCAACAGCGGAGAGCACAGGATCCCCGTTACGATCCCCGCATCCCGCAAACGTTGCACTGCCGCAAGTCGCAGATCCGGCCGCGGAGCTCTTGGCTCCAGGATTCGCGCAAGCGCGGCATCTGCAGTCGTAATCGTCAGGTGAACCACCAGTCGGTTGCGTCGCGCGATCTCCTGCAGAAGGTCAACATCGTGCTCGATCAGCCTTGATTTCGTTATAATTCCGATCCGGTATCCCGACTTACGAGCGAATACCTCCAGGATGGAGCGAGTCACCCGCTCCCGCCGCTCGATCGGCTGGTACGGATCGGTCGCTGTACCGATCGCGATCTCCTGCGCTGGATCGATCTTCTTCAGCTCCTGCTCCAACAGCCAAGCCGCATTCTGCTTGATAAAGATCCGCCGCTCAAAAGCCTCAGGATCACGGAAATTGATGCCGGAGGACGGATTAGAAGTAACACCGTCTGGATTTCCCTCCTGAGAGGTCTGATTTTCCGCTCTCACTGCCGGTGCCAAAAACTCGTGGGTGTATCTCGCATAGCAGTATTTGCAGCCGAATTCACAGCCGCGATACGGATTGATGCTGTATGCCAGTGAAAGCAGTCGCTTCGAGCTCGAGCGATTCAGGACGCTTCTTACCTGCATGGCCCGAAACTCGATCTGGTGCCCTTCATCTGCGTATTCGGCTTCCTCGGCCATCCGTGCGAGTCCAGTCAGCCTAACGGGCTGTGTTTGAAGGATCGGGAAGAGGAATGTGGTCGCCATATTTCGCTTTTTGTTCGCCTTTAGGGGTGAGAATATCCTTCGCGATGCAATACGTCAAGCGTTCTCTCAGTACAATTCATCCATGAATATCTCTTTGCCGGAGTTGTCGCTATAAATCCGACTGAACTGTCAGCCACTATCTATCTTCCGACTCGGTCCATGGTGATGGACTCATTGTGGATTCGCCCTTGTCATGGCAAGAATCTGGGCCTAGATCGAGGTTGACGCGTAGCTCATTTTCAGGCATACTTGTAAGAGCGTCTCAGCCCAAGGTTGAGACCAGTCACTTACCACGGCCGAACGGCTCATCCAGCCAGCAGTTGAGTAACAGCAATTCAGGATGGGTTCAGCGCTAAACTGCGCTGCATGGTTCGAGCGGTGGGAGACGAGGGAACAAATGGCAAGAAAGCTCTCCAAGAATCTAGTGAAGGCGCGCGCGCTCGTAGAGCCCCGCCCGTATGTCCTCGCGGATGCAGTTCCGCTCCTCCAGAAAGCCAAGTACGCGAAGTTCGACGAGACTGTCGATCTGACCATGCGTCTCGGTGTAGACCCCAAGCACGCTGACCAGATGGTTCGCGGCACGGTGGTTCTGCCCCACGGCCTCGGCAAGACCAAGATTGTGGCTGTTATCGCCTCGGGCGACAAGATTAAGGACGCGGAAGCGGCCGGCGCTGAGTTCTTCGGCGGCGAAGAACTCGTCGAGAAGATCCAGAAAGAGGGTTGGACTGCATTCGACGCCCTGATCGCTACCCCGGACATGATGAAGTCTGTCGGCCGTCTCGGTAAGGTGCTCGGACCCAAGGGTCTCATGCCCAATCCGAAGACCGGTACCGTCACCACCGACGTTGCCTCGGCTGTCAAGGAAATTAAGGCCGGTAAGGTTGAATTCCGCACCGATAAGACTGCTCTGGTTCACGTTCCGGTAGGCAAGCTTTCGTTCGATCCGCAGAAGCTGATCGACAATGCAATGACCGTGATCACCAGCGTCGTCAAGGCCAAGCCGTCCGCTGCCAAGGGCAAGTACATCAAGGGCGTTACGCTCAGTTCCACGATGGGCCCCGGCATCCAGCTCGACTACGCCGCTGCAGAACTCGCAGGCAAGTCCTAGTTCGGAATTCAGACTTCAGCAACTCTCCCGCGCCTGCGCGGAACAAACTTTCAAGCCAGCAGATCAGGGCTGGCAGCTAAAGGCTAAAACGTTATGCCATTGACCAGAGCAAAAAAGACGGAGAAGATCGGCCAGCTCGCAGCCGAGCTTGAGCACTCCACCTCCGCGATTATCGGCACCTTCGCCGGTCTCACCGCTTCCAAGGACTTCGAGCTGCGCAAGGCTGTTCGTGGCGCCGGCGGAAGCTATCACGTCGTCAAGAACAAGCTCGCCGCAAAGGCCAGCGAGGGTACCAAGGTTGAAGCCGCTCTCAAGGGCCTCAAGGGCGTGTCGTCTGTCGCCTACACCTCGGGCGACCCCGTTGCGCTTGCCAAGGCTCTTTCCACCTGGGTTAAGGACAACGCAGAGTTCACCTTCAAGCTCGGCATTGTCGACGGCAAGGTCATCACCGTCGCCGAGATCACCGAGCTCGCCAACATGCCTGGTAAGGAAGAGCTCTTCTCGAAGCTCCTCTTCCTTATCCAGTCTCCGGCACAGCGTCTGGCTACGGTCATCAACGCTACCGGTCGCGATCTCGCCGTCGTCATCAACCAGGGTGTCGAGAAGGGCAAGTTCGCTGGTCCTGCTACTGCTCCCGTTGCAGAAGCTCCTGTTGCAGAGGCTCCCGCCGCTGAAGCTGCTCCGGCAGCCGAAGGCGCACTGGTTGCCGAGGCTCACGTTGTTGAGACCCCTGCCGCCGGTAGCGACGAAGCGCAGCCAGAGAATGGCACTGCGTCGCAGGCTGGTGAAGCTGCCACCTCGGAGCCGGTCGAAGGATAACCCAAGTTTCGCTTGACTCTGCCGGGTGCGCCAGTCTGGGCGCAGCGGAAACCCGGAAGAGCTCAGGCAGCCGAAGTTGCAGTAAGGCTTCGGATAAGCAATCGCACTATCAAGTTCAGACATCATTATCATTGGAGAAATAAAATGGCAGACCTTCAGCAGTTGGAAGAATCAATCGTTAGCCTCAGCCTCCTCGAGGCTTCGGCCCTGGTCAAGAAGCTCGAAGAGCGTCTCGGCGTTTCCGCAGCGGCAGCAGTTGCAGCCCCGGCAGCCGGCGGCGGAGCAGTAGCCGCAGCGGTAGAAGAGAAGACCGAGTTCACCGTTATCCTCAAGGATGCCGGCGCGAACAAGATCAACACCATCAAGGCTGTACGTGAAGTTACCGCCCTCGGCTTGAAGGAAGCCAAGGATCTGGTAGACGGCGCGCCCAAGCCCTTGAAGGAGAACATCTCCAAGGACGATGCAGCTGCAATCGCCAAGAAGTTCGATGGCATCGCAACCGTAGAAATCAAGTAGTTAGCGCAAAAGTTGCACGCCGGGCCGGAACGCGATATTCTTTTTAGTGAAGAAGACTCGTTCCGCCTCGGCGTGCATTTTGGCGGACGCTTTTTGATCTCAACCAGCAGCAATACCCCGGTTCATCCTGCAAGTGCAGGCTAAGGAGCCGGCCATATCGCGTTTCGAGCGGCGGACGCGCGATATGTAACAGAAAGTATAGAGCGCAGCAAATTTTGGGGCAGGGCGAGCCTCAAATGGCGGCAGGTATTCACACCATTACGACGGAAACAGTGCACAAGTCGATCTTTGCGCTCGCGGGACACGCTGTCCCTGTGGGCGCTTTTGCCGTGCTTGCAAGCAATTCGCCCAGATTCGCTCTATCGGCAGTTGGTACGCGTTCTTTATAGCAGCTTCCGGGCTGCCGAGGTAGCAAAAGTTTAAGCAATAAATGCATTTCCAGTTCACGACGAGTGGTTATCGCAGGATCGAGATAGAAGCAGAGTTTCAAGCGTCTCAACTGAAATCGTTTCTCAGGTTCGTCCAATTGATACGCCGGAATATTTGATCCGGCTCGACATTTCGCGCAGGGTTCTACCGCACTCGAGGGCGGCAGTCCCCAAACAAGTTTTACCGCGCAATCAGAACCAAAACCCGGAGGGTCGTACCGCCCTCCACCTCTATGACGGACGACGCGACCTGCAACCACTTATCGGATGCAGGCAAGTCACCCCAGGAGGCCTCGAACGGTAAGTCTCAGGAGAGAGCATGTCCAGCGAAATGCGCGCGATCCGCAGCCGTCTTGATTTTTCGAAGATCCCCACTTCCATCCAGATTCCTAACCTCATCGAGGTCCAGCGCCGCAGCTACGAGCGCTTCCTGCAGATGGATAAGCTCCCGCAGGAGCGCGAAGACAATGGCCTCCAGTCGGTCTTCACCTCGGTCTTCCCGATCACCGACTTCCGCAACGTCTCGGAGCTTGAGTTCGTCGACTTCTCCATCGGTAACTGGGAGTGCAAGTGCGGTTACCTCAAGGGTCTGAACCACCTGCGTACCGCCTGCTCCAGCTGCGGTCACATGGTCATCACCGACCCCTTCCACCCGGGCGACGTTCTGTGTAACTTCTGCGGAACCTACAACAAGAACACCCCTGACTTCTGCACCAAGTGCGGCGACCCCGTCGGCCTGCAGCTGAAGTACGACCAGGCAGAGTGCGAAGAGCGCGGCATGACCTACTCCGCCCCACTCAAGGTCACCATTCGCCTGAAGATCTACGACAAGGACCCCGAGACCGGCGTCAAGAGCCTGCGCGACATGAAGGAGCAGGAAGTCTTCTTCGGCGATATCCCGCTGATGAGCCAGAACGGCACCTTCATCGTCAACGGCACCGAGCGCGTCATCGTCTCGCAGCTTCATCGTTCGCCCGGCGTCTTCTTCGAGACGGCGAACAACCGTACCTACTTCCTCGGCAAGATCATTCCGTACCGCGGTAGCTGGGTAGAGTTCGAGTACGACCAGAAGAACACCCTCTACGTCCGTATCGACCGTAAGCGCAAGTTCCTCGGAACCATCTTCCTGCGCGCTCTCGGCCTCCGCACCGACGAAGAGATTCTCAAGACCTTCTACACGGTCGACACCATCAACGTGAAGGAAGGCAAGCTCACTTGGAACGTTGCCGAAGAGGGTAAGCCCAGCAACCTGCAGGGTACCCGTCCCGCCGGCGCGATCACCGCGAAGGGTGAAGAGATCGTCCCCGCCAGTCGCAAGATTTCGGCTCACTCTCTCAAGGCGCTGCGCGCTGCGAAGATCAGCGAGATCGAGGTCGAGACCAGCGAGTTCGACGGCGCGATGACCGCCTCGGACGTGGTTGATATGTCCACCGGCGAGCTGCTCTACGAAGCCAACCAGGAGTTGACCGCCGACAAGCTGCACAAGATCCTTCAGTCGGGCGTCAGCACCTTCGAGGTCTTCTTCCCTGAGCGCGACGACGTAGGCAACATCATCACCAACACCCTGCGCCGCGACTCCGTCCGCAAGCCTGAGGAAGCTCTCATCGAGATCTACCGCAAGCTGCGTCCGGGCGACCCACCGACGCTGGACACCGCAACTGCACTCTTCGAGGGCATGTTCTTCGACGCGCGCAAATACGACTTCTCTCGCGTGGGCCGCTTGAAGTTCAACATCAAGCTGTACGAGGACCAGTCGCCCGAGCACCTCGACAAGCGCACCCTCACCCCCGAGGACTTCTACGGCACGATCCGCTACCTGCTCAAGCTGCGTAAGAACATCGGCAACGTCGATGACATCGACCACCTTGGCAACCGTCGCGTTCGCGCCGTCGGCGAATTGATGGAGAACCAGTTCCGCATCGGACTCGTCCGTATGGAGCGCGCCATCAAGGAAAAGATGTCGGTCTACCAGGAAATGTCGACCGCCATGCCGCACGATCTCATCAACGCCAAGCCTGTTATGGCCGCGATTCGTGAGTTCTTCGGCTCCTCGCAGCTTTCGCAGTTCATGGACCAGACCAACCCCCTCTCGGAGATCACGCACAAGCGTCGCCTCTCCGCCCTTGGGCCTGGTGGTCTGTCGCGTGAGCGCGCCGGCTTCGAAGTCCGTGACGTGCACCCGACCCACTACGGACGCATCTGCCCGATTGAGACTCCTGAAGGCCCGAACATCGGTCTTATCAGCTCGCTCTCCTGCTTTGCGCGTATCAATGAATACGGCTTCATCGAGTCGCCTTACCGTCGCGTCAAGGACGGCCGTGCGCTCGACTTCGTATCTGTCACCAATGCCGGCGAGTCCGGTCTGCGCCAGGGCGATTACCTCGAGATCGAAGAGGCCCGCAAGCAGAACGAGCAGTTGAAGAAGGACAAGAAGCGCACCATGGATCTTGCTCCCTTCAGCTTCTACCTCTCCGCATGGGAAGAGGATCGTCACACGATCGCACAGGCCAACATCGAACTCGATGAGAAGCTGAACATCGTGCAGGACATCGTCGATGCTCGCCGCCAGGGTAACTTCGTCCTCGTCAACAAAGCTGAAGTGGACTACGTCGACGTTTCGCCGAAGCAGCTCGTATCGGTCGCCGCCTCGCTCGTTCCGTTCCTTGAGCATGACGACGCGAACCGCGCCCTGATGGGTGCCAACATGCAGCGCCAGTCTGTTCCTTTGCTCGTTGCCGAAGCTCCCTTCGTCGGTACGGGTATGGAAGGCGTCACTGCCCGCGACTCTGGCGCCGTCATTCTGGCCAAGCGTAACGGCATCATCGACTCTGTCGACTCCGAGCGCATCATCGTCCGCGTAGAAGGCGAGCATCACCCCACGCAGCTCTCGCGTGAGGTCGGTTCGGACATCTATCAGTTAACGAAGTTCAAGCGCTCCAACCAGAACACCTGCATCAATCAGAAGCCGATCGTCCGCAAGGGTGATCGCGTGATCAAGGGTCAGGTTATCGCTGACGGTCCTTGCACGGAGCAGGGCGAACTCGGTCTCGGCCGTAACGTTCTGGTCGCCTTCATGCCATGGCGCGGGTACAACTTCGAAGACGCCATCCTGATCTCGGAGAAGCTGGTCCGTGAGGACTACTACACCTCGATCCACATCGAGGAGTTCGAGATCGAAGCCCGCGACACGAAGCTTGGGCCGGAAGAGATCACGCGCGATATCCCCAACGTCAGCGAGCACGCTCTGCGCGATCTCGACGACTCGGGCATCATCCGCATCGGCGCCAAGATCGGCCATAACGACATCCTTGTCGGCAAGGTAACGCCGAAGGGTGAAACGCAGCTGACGCCGGAAGAGAAGCTTCTCCGCGCCATCTTCGGTGAAAAGGCCGGTGACGTTCGCGATGCTTCTCTGACGTGCCCTCCGGGCATCGAAGGCACCGTCGTCGACGTCCGCATCTTCTCCCGCAAGGGACAGGAGAAAGACGAGCGCGCCAAGCAGATCGAACAGGAGATGATCGAGAAGCTGGAGCGTAACCTCGCTGACGAAATCCGCATTCTCACTGACGAGCGTCTGAAGCGCCTCGAAGCGATTCTTGGAGCCAAGGAAGTTCTTGCCGACCTGCACGACGAGCGCACCAACAAGAAGTTGCTCAACAAGGGCGACCTCCTCGACCGCGACACCATCGAGCTCATCAGCACCCGTAACCTCAAGCGCATTCGCTACGCTGACAAGGATCCCCGAGTCAACGAGCAGATCGATGAGATCGAGGAGATGACCTCACGTCAGATCGATGTTCTCCGCAAGATCACCAACGAGAAGATCGGCAAGATGCAGAAGGGCGACGAGCTTTCGCCCGGCGTCATCAAGATGGTTAAGGTCTATATCGCCATGAAGCGCAAGCTTTCGGTCGGTGACAAGATGGCCGGACGCCACGGTAACAAGGGTGTTATCGCCCGCATTCTGCCGGAAGAGGATATGCCGTACCTCCCCGACGGAACGCCGGTCGAGATCGTCCTGAACCCGCTCGGTGTGCCTTCGCGTATGAACGTCGGACAAATCCTCGAGACGCACCTCGGTTGGGCGGCACACGAACTCGGCAGGCAGATCGCTGAGCTCGCAGCCAGCATGGAGTCGGCCAACGAAGTACGCGAGCTCTTCAAGGCGCGCTTCGCCGGTACCGCCGCTCTCAACCAGCTTCTGGATCTCGACGATGAGCAGACCATGCGCGTCGCCGCCGGCATGAAGCGCGGCATCTGGTTCGGCACTGCGGTCTTCGACGGCGCACGCGAGACGGAGATCAAGGCCCTGCTCAAGTCCGCTGGCCTGCCCAGTTCGGGCAAGACGCAGCTCTACGATGGCATGCTCGGCGATCCGTTCGAGCAGCCTGCCACCGTGGGCTACATCTACATGCTCAAGCTGTCGCACCTTGTCGACGACAAGATCCACGCTCGCTCGATCGGACCGTACTCGCTCATCACTCAGCAGCCGCTGGGCGGTAAGGCGCAGTTCGGAGGACAGCGCTTCGGAGAGATGGAAGTCTGGGCCCTGGAAGCTTACGGCGCCGCTTACATCCTGCAGGAGCTGCTCACCGCCAAGTCCGACGACGTCTTCGGCCGTACCAAGATCTACGAAGCCATCGTCAAGGGTGAAGCTGCCATCGAGCCAGGTGTTCCCGAGTCGTTCAACGTTCTTATCCGCGAACTGCAGTCGCTCTGCCTCGACGTCGAACTGATCAAACAGGCCGACCAGAAAAAAGCGCCTCTGCCAGCCATCGCCGCAGCAGACTAGTCGATACCGCTCCTCCCCGGCACGGCCCCCTGAATGAGGCTCACGCTCAACATTCACCGGGGCCGGCCAACAGGGAAGCGAGCACAAAATAGAAGCAGGCGACGGCCTGACACTCGTCGCCCAGCAGAAGCAAGGCAGCAAGAATAACCAGCAGCTTGGCTAGAACCCATAGCCTGAAGCAGCACCGGAGACGCCCAATATGTTCCGCTCCAGCCCCTTTGAACTGACCGGTCCCATCGCCGACTTCGACGCCATTAAGATCCAGCTTGCCAGCCCCGAGAAGATCCGCAGCTGGTCGCACGGCGAAGTCACCAAGCCCGAGACCATCAACTACCGTACCTTCAAGCCCGAGCGCGACGGCCTCTTCTGCGCCCGCATCTTCGGACCTATCACCGACTGGGAATGCCTCTGCGGTAAGTACAAGCGCATGAAGCACCGCGGCGTTATCTGCGACAAGTGCGGCGTCGAAGTCACCCTCTCGAAGGTTCGCCGCGAACGCCTCGGCCACATCGAGCTCGCCAGCCCCTGCTCGCACGTCTGGTTCTTCAAGGGCCTGCCCAGCCGCATCGGCCACCTGCTCGACATCAGCCTGCGTGAGCTCGAAGCTGTTCTCTACTTTGAGTCCTACGTCGTCGTAGATCCAGGCGACGCGCCCGTCAAGGAGCGCGAAGTCATCAAGGACGAGACCAAGTTCCGCGAACTCGATGCCCAGTACCGCCCCACCGGCTTCAAGGCCATGATGGGTGCTGAGGCGATCAAGGAACTGCTCAAGCGCGTCGAGATTCAGGAGCTGTCCGTCGAACTCCGCGAGCGCATGAAGACCGAGACCTCGCTCCAGAAGAAGCTCAAGTACTCCAAGCGCCTGAAGATCGTCGAAGCCTTCCGCAAGTCGGACAATCTTCCCCAGTGGATGATTCTCGACGTGATCCCGGTCATTCCGCCGGAGCTTCGCCCTCTCGTTCCGCTCGACGGCGGCCGCTTCGCCACGTCCGACCTCAACGACCTGTATCGCCGCGTCATCAACCGCAACAACCGCTTGAAGAAGCTGATGGACCTGCACGCACCTGAGGTTATCGTCCGCAACGAAAAGCGTATGTTGCAGGAGGCCGTAGACGCTCTGTTCGACAACGGCCGCCGTGGCCGCGTGCTGCGTGGCGCTAACAACCGTCCGCTCAAGTCGCTCTCCGACACCCTCAAGGGCAAGCAGGGCCGTTTCCGTCAGAATCTTCTTGGCAAGCGCGTCGACTACTCTGGCCGTTCGGTCATCGTCGTCGGTCCCGAGCTGAAGCTGCACCAGTGCGGCCTTCCCAAGAAGATGGCGCTCGAGCTCTTCAAGCCGTTCATCTATCACCGTCTCGAGCAGACCGGCCATTGCACCACCATCAAGCAGGCCAAAGAGATGGTCGAGATGCAGGAACCGATCGTATGGGACATCCTGGAAGAGGTCATCAAGGATCACCCGATCCTGCTGAACCGCGCCCCGACACTTCACCGTCTCGGCATCCAGGCGTTTGAGCCCGTACTCGTAGAAGGTAAGGCGATCAAGATCCATCCGCTCGTCTGCACCGCCTTCAACGCGGACTTCGACGGCGACCAGATGGCCGTGCACATCCCGCTCAGCCCTGAGGCACAGATCGAAGCCTCCGTCCTGATGCTGGCGTCGCACAACATCCTCTCGCCCGCCTCCGGACAGCCCATCACCGTCCCGACGCAGGACCTCGTGCTCGGCCTCTACTACCTCACGAAGGCCAAGGTCAATGCGAAGGGCGAAGGCCGCGTCTTCGCGAACATCGAAGAGGTCTTCATGGCCCTCGAAGCGAAGCAGGTTGAGACCCTCACCCCGATCCGTCTGCGCTACACCGGGATGGTTCTCGACATGACGACGGCGTACGACGATCAGGACCTCACCCACACCGAGCCGGTCGAGTTCAACAAGCAGTTCATCTCGACCACCGTCGGCCGCGCCATCCTCAACGATGCGCTTCCCGAAGGCATGCCTTACGTCAATGGCCTGCTCAAGAAGAAGGGCATCGGACAGCTGGTCAACTATTGCTACCTGAACCTCGGTCTGGAAGTCACCGTCAAGACCCTCGACAAGATCAAGGACCTCGGCTTTACCTACGCCACCCGGTCCGGCCTCTCCGTCGGTCTCGATGACATGGTTATCCCTGACTCGAAGTACACCCTTGTGGGCGAAGCCGAGAAGACCGTTCTCACCATGCAGCAGCAGTATCTCGATGGTGCGATCACCAACGGCGAGCGTTCGAACAAGGTCATCCAGATGTGGTCGGGAGTTACCGAGCGCGTCGCCGATGAGATGTTCAACAACATGAAGCAGAACGACAAAGACGGCATCATGAACCCGATCTACATCATGGCCGATTCAGGTGCTCGTGGTTCGAAGCAGCAGATCCGTCAGCTCTCCGGTATGCGTGGTCTGATGGCCAAGCCGTCCGGCGAAATCATCGAAACCCCCATCACGGCGAACTTCCGCGAAGGCCTCACCGTTCTCCAGTACTTCATCTCGACGCACGGAGCACGTAAGGGGCTTGCCGATACCGCATTGAAGACCGCTGACTCTGGATACCTCACTCGTCGTCTCGTCGACGTCGCGCAGGATGTCATCATCTCGCACGACGATTGCGGTACGGTCGAAGGCATCTACGTCACCCCGATCATCGAAGCCGGTGAGACCATCGAACCGCTCCGCGACCGTATCATCGGCCGCGTCTCGCTAGAGCGCCTCAAGGACTTCGAAGGCAAGACGATCGTCGAAGTGAACCAGGAGATCGACGAAGACCTCGCTTCCGCCGTTCAGGCTGCGGGTATCGAGCGTGTCAAGATTCGTTCGGTTCTCACCTGCGAATCCAAGCGCGGCGTCTGCATCCTCTGCTACGGCCGTAACCTCGGTTCGGGCAAGATGGTGGAGATGGGCGAAGCCGTCGGAGTCATCGCAGCCCAGTCGATCGGTGAGCCGGGAACCCAGCTCACCATGCGTACCTTCCACATCGGAGGAACGGCATCACGTGTTTCGGACGCTTCGCACCTCGAAGCCAAGAACGCCGGTACCGTCCGCTTCATCAACCTCGTCACCGTACGTGCCAAGTCCGGCGATCTCGTTGCCTTCAACCGCAACGGTTCGCTCGCCATCATGGATGACAAGGGCCGTGAGAAGGAACGCTACGCAGTCGTCTACGGCGCCAAGCTCAAGGTCGAAGACGGAGCCGCTGTCACCCAGGGCCAGCGCCTCGGCGAGTGGGATCCTTATACGTTCTCGCTGCTCACCGAAATCGCCGGCGTGGTCCAGTTCAAGGACCTCCAGGAAGGCGTCACCCTCAACGAAGAAGTCGATGAAGTCACCGGCCTCAGCCGTCTGGTCGTCAACGACTCCACCGATGAGAAGCGTCAGCCTGCCATCATCATCAAGTCCGCATCCGGCAACAAGCGTTACCTCATGCCGTCACGCGCTCACTTGATGGTCGCCGATGGCGACGAGATCTTCCCCGGCGACATCCTTGCCAAGATCCCACGCGAAACAACGCGTACCAAGGACATCACCGGTGGTCTCCCCCGCGTCGTCGAACTGTTCGAAGCCCGTAAGCCGCGCGATCCGGCGATCATCAGCAAGATCGATGGTGTTGTTCGCTTCGGTGAAGTGGCCAAGGGACAGCGCAAGGTCTACGTCACGGCGGATAACGGTCAGGAAGAAGAGTACAGCGTGCCTCGCGGTACGTACGTCAACGTGCAGGAAGGCGAGCGCCTTCGTGCCGGTGATGCACTCATCGACGGACCCCGCAACCCGCACGACATCCTCGAGGTCCTCGGAGAGCGCGCTCTCCAGATGTACCTCGTCAACGAAATCCAGGAAGTCTATCGCCTCCAGGGCGTCACCATCTCCGATAAGCACATCGAGACCATCGTTCGCCAGATGCTCCGTTGGGTCAAGATCGAAGATGTGGGCGACACCACCTTCCTCGTCGACCAGCAGACCGACCGCTTCCGCTTCAACGCCGAGAACCAGCGCGTGTTGATGACCGGCGGACGTCCTGCCATCGGTCGATCGCTCCTCCTCGGTATCACCAAGGCGTCGCTCTCGACCGACAGCTTCATCTCGGCCGCCAGCTTCCAGGAGACCACCCGCGTACTCACCGAAGCTTCCATCAACGGAAGCATCGACACGCTCCGTGGCCTCAAGGAAAACGTCATCGTAGGCCGCTTGATCCCCGCCGGAACCGGCATGGAATACTACCGCAACGTCCAGCTCTCCCCAGAGCTCGAAGAAGCGGCGGCCCAGGTCCAGCAGGAAGTCACAGCAGCCATCGAAGCCGAAGAGCGCGAACTCGAACAGATGCGCATGGAAGGCGAACAGGAAGAAATGGCAGCCGAGTAAGTCCTTCGCGGACGGCGATAGTCGCTTCGCGAAACAACTAAGAACGGCAGGGCTTCGGCTCTGCCGTTTTTCTTTTTGTGGGTACAGGAGTAGATCGAGGGACAGTGAGGTTTTTAGCTAGGTCCAGTCGAGCCAACCCCATGTATATTGAAATCTCGCAACTAAAGGAGTCTCATGAAGCGCCTTCTACCTTTGCTTCTCCTGTCCACGACAGTTCTCTCGACGACCGCCTTCGCCGCACCCCCAGCCGTTTCCGGAGCCTGGACAATCACCGGCGATGTCCAGGGCTACCCCATCAACGAAACCTGCAATTTTACGCAGGACGCCAAAGATAAGGACAAGCTCACCGGCACCTGCAAAAACGCCGAGGGCAAGACCTTCGACACCACCGTCACGATCGTTGATCAAAAGGTAACCTTCGTCCACGCCGGCGAGTACGAAGGACAGCCCCTGACCCTCACCTACATCGGTAGCTACAGCGAAAAAGGCGAACTCAGCGGAGTCATCAACGTAGCGCCCCTCGGCTACGACGGCACCTTTACGGCGAAGAAGACAGAAGCAAAATAAATACGCCCTCCAATCGTTCGCAGCGCCGCAGAGAAATCCGCTTCTCGCTCGTACTGTGCACGGATGCATCCAGAGTAGAGAGACACGGCTTCTGCTACGTCACAACATCCTATCCAGAACACAAGCGGGCCGACTCGAAAGAGTCCGCCCGCTTTCTATGGTTTAGCAATGGCAACTATATGCTGAGCCTCGATTCTTGCAGCTTTTGCTTTTCTCAGGAGATGTTGAGCAAAAACTAAGAGTTCTAAGGCAATCTCTTGATCATCAATCCAATTGAATTCATGAGTTACTGGATTGCGAATACCTAGCATCGCGCCTGAATATAGCCGGTGATACCCCATCTGCTCGTCTTGCTCAGATTTACTTATTCGATCTGTCCACGCTAGGAGTGGAGATTTGGGGCTAAATACAAGATCCATTAGCGACGTGCCGGAGAGCAATTCTCCAGACTTATCACTAACGAATTTGTCGACGGCCTTGTACGCTTCTTGTACTGACAAAGAATAGTGCCCAGATGCGAATAAATCACGAGAGACAGCTTCAATTTCCGGTTCCGTAACCGTTATAGCAAACACGTTGTTTACCCCTGCCTCTTCACCAGTCGAAGAGGGAAGAGCTAGCATCCTTGGCGCGGGCAGTGCAAGAACAGACCTAGCTAATCCAACCTCGAAGATGTATTCCTGTAGCCTTCGAAGCGAGTCAACTATTCTGCTTGTCATAGAGGTAGCGCCTCATTGCTGAAAAAATCGACTCGATCTGGTCGGAACCGGCGTCCGCACTAATGTGAATCTGGACGTTCACGTTGAGTGGAATTGAGGTATTGTCGCTTCTATTTTCTCCATTGTTGCCTCCCGGTGGATGCTGTACTTTCGAGGCATGCTCACGAACGGATTTCGTTCGTGCGGAGGTCTTTGTCTCGCGCGATGATGGCTTCGACTCGTCTACCGAAGTACGTCCGTTGTTACCACGAGCCGGAGCCTCATTCGGTACTCTACTGCCGAGCATCAAGTAAGTAGCTGCCTTATTTCCCGCAGTTCCTTGTCCAAGGCCCTCTTGAAGAAACCAGCTTATTGCCTTCTGACGGTCACCCTCACCGGGTGGAGCTAGGTCTATCAGACTCTGAGGGTAGACTTTCGAAATGAGCTCCTCTACCGCTACAGGATAAGTTGCATCGAGTCGCCACTTCATAGCCAGAGGAGTAGCTTTGAATTCTTCGTTGAGGATGCCGACAGAGATCAACTCGGTGATGTACTGTTTTGCGGCAGCCGGTTGAACGTTGAGCTGAATAGCCAAAAATCGCTCGTCCAGCGTCGCATTTGGTGTCTTATTCAAAATGGGTGAACGCCCCACCAGACCGTACTAGGAATTTGAGGATAACGGGCTTTGTCAGCCATTTAAATACCTTTCGGTTGCGCGTATAAGAGAAGGATAAGCGAATACTAGCAGATGGCCTCGATGTATCACCGTCAAATTAGGATCAGATGGCCTATCCACTGAATTCAATTTGGTGACTTCATATTCGCCTACCATTTAACCCAACCGCTTAGGATTATGCTATCCTGCTCCTGTGCCGACCGTCCTGAGATTCACCGGTTATCGCGTCATGATGTACCCGAACGACCACCCGCCGCCTCATGTACATGTTTTTGGTAACGGCGGCGAAGCACTGTTCTACCTGAACTGCCCGTTGGGACCGCCAACGCTCCGTGATCGCTATAGATTGAGTGAGTCGCAAGTGAATCGGATACGTGAGGCGCTGTTATCGCACATTCCACAACTGTGCGCGGCTTGGGAGGAGATGCATGGAAAGCAATACGATAAGCCATAAAGAATTCCTGGAAGCCACTCGTCATGGCAAAGAAATGCAGACCAACAACCCCATGGCTCTCGCTGCCTACTACAACCGCAAGGCTAAGCGAGTCGTAGTCAGCCTTTCCACAAAAGTTGAGGTCATGTTCAATCCGTCAGATGTGCAAGGGTTGGAGAATGCCAAACCTTCTCAGCTTGAAGAGATCGAGATTACCCCATCTGGGTTCGGTCTCTACTTCCCCGAACTGGATGAAGGAATCAACGTCCTTACCCTTCTCGAAGGCACGATGGGCTCGCGTAAATGGATGGCCGCTCGCCTCGGCGCACAGGGCGGTAAAGCCAGCACCACTGCCAAAGCCTCTGCTGCCCGCGTCAACGGAGCGCTCGGCGGCCGCCCTCGCAAGTCTGTCGCCCGCTGATGCAACAAACGAAAACGCCAGAAACCTTTCGGCCTCTGGCGTCTTCATGATGAAGATCTCGCAGTTCAATTGGATATTGCATTCATCTGCACTGCTTTCCGATCAACGTTCCGACTTGCATCGGCGATCTATCGTCCAGCCCTGCTTTTGAACTAACCTCCAACTGTCATCGGCTGTTGCTTTCTCCGGCTCTGCCTTTGAATTACCCATCCGACTTTCGTCGACGATATACCCTTCGGCTTTGCCTTTGAATCAACCTCCGACTCTCTGCTCGGTCATCAGTTGAAGGAACATTAGGACTGCCGTGCCTGTGGACGCAAGTGCAAATCGACTGACTTGTGTGGATATCTTCGAGTGGCTGGCTGAGCAACGTAGGTAGGAGTAATGCTATCAATGGATAGCCCTACGAAGCCGACCCCGAATCCCGCACGGGAAACCTGATCCTCTCGCCACCAACTCCCCGTAGAGAATCCGCCTCCAGGTAGATGTGCCGAACATCCGGATAGGCTTCCCGAATCGCGGTCTCGACCCGGTCTATACTCTCCTCCGTCTCACTCGCCGCCAGTCCTTTGCGGAACTGTACATTCATTGTCAGCAGTACCGAATGCGGTCCGAAGTACATCGTGAACGGGTAGCCCGCCTCATCAATATCCGTATCGGCCTGCGCGAGGCTGCGGATGGTGTGCAGCATCGTCTCATCTCCGCTCTCTCCGATCAGCAGCGTCTTGCACTTCACAATAAGCAGCACCGCCACCCCGATCAGCAAAGATCCAATTACCACTGAGGCGATCCCATCGGCGCGCAGCCATCCAAACGTATGGCTTAGGAAGATTCCGACGAAGGCGGTGACAAGTCCCAGCAGCGCCGCGGCATCCTCAAAGATCACCGTGAAGCCGCTGGGATCTTTGCTGGCCTTCGTTCCTTCCAGCACCGTAAGGCCCGGATTGGCAAGTTTGAACTCCTTGATACTCACCACGAACGAGTAGGTCTCGAACAGGATCGACACACCCAGAATCCCGTAGGCCCAGATTGCATCCTCGCCTGCCTTTGGATGCCGGATATGGTCGATCCCTTCCGCGATCGAGATCCCGCCACCCAGCACGAAGATCATCAGCGCGACGATCAGGCTCCAGAAGTAGAGTTCCTTGCCGTACCCAAACGGGTGCGTCCGATCAGGCGGTCGACGGCTCAGGCGCTGGCCGAGCAGCAGCAGACCACCATTGCCACAGTCCACCAGCGAGTGGATTGCCTCGGACAACATCGCCGAAGAACCGGTAAAGACGAAACCCACAATCTTCGCCGCAGCAATCCCCACATTCGCGAGGATTGCAATATAGATAGTCTTGCGCGATGTTGACACCGGATCTCCTGATAGAACTCCAACAAGGATGGTGTCAGCTTACATCGAAGCCATCGCATGCACACTCCCCAACGCCTGCCGACAAAGGGCACATCCAAATCGTTTGCGGCACCACACCTGGTGGGAGCCGCAAATGTTGTACCGTGTTGCCAGAGTGCATCACACAGATCCGTTCGGATTGTTATTTGAAAGGTGGGAAAAATGTTCAGCCTCTATCCATGCGTCGACCCTGATAGTATGTCCCTGCACTCGGCCCCATTCCAATAGGAGCAACGAAGACATGTTCAAGCTCATTGGCATTCTTATCCTGGTAGCCGTAGTCGTTATCCTGATCGTCGCTTGGTCCAAGCCGAACAGCTTCCGCGTTCAGCGCTCCGCCACCATCAACGCGTCGCCCCAGAAGATCGCTGCGCTCATCAACGACTTCCACAACTGGAACGACTGGTCGCCCTGGGCGCACATCGACCCCGACATGAAGACCACCTACTCCGGTCCAGCCAGCGGTGTCGGATCTGTTTACCTGTGGGAAGGGAACAGCAAGGTCGGGCAGGGCCGCATGGAAATCTTAGCCATCCAGCCCACCCAGACCACCGTCAAGCTCGACTTCCTCAAACCCTTCGAGGGCCATAACACTACGGACTTCATCTTTCAGCCGCAGGGTTCCTCTACTCAGGTCGAATGGGTGATGTACGGCCCGATGACCTTCTTCCCCGGTAAACTCATGAGCGTCTTCACTTCCATGGACAAGATGATCGGCGGTGACTTCGAGAAAGGCCTCGCCAACCTCAAGGTCGCGGCTGAGAAATAAAGCTCAGCAACAAAGCGAGAGCACGGCTGGCTCCAGCAGCGCCGACGGCAGCCAAATCATCCCTGACCGGCGTACCATCCCCGCATGACAACCTCACCAGATCACCGCGCGAAATCATCCGACCGCTTCAGCCCGATCTTTTTCCTGGTTATCCTCGCGCTGATCGTGGGTTTCATCGCTGCCTTCCTTATCCTTCGCCCCGCTGGCGGCGGTACGAAACAGACTCCCACCACGACCCAACCCTCCGAGCCGCCCATGAGGAACTGATCTGAAAATCCTCTCCACAAAGTCCAAAATTCGAAGCCGAACTCAACCCTGAAGCATCAAAAACGCACCATGAAACGTCCGGCCGAACCACCCAGAGACTCCGCCGAAGCCACCAGTCGCATCATGTTCTTCACTATGCTGGGACTGATTGTCGCCTTCATCCTTGCCTTCCTTATTCTCCATCCAGATCCAGGTGGCGGTGGCCACAAGACCAGTGCCGCTCACGCGAAACCCGCAGAGAAGTAGAGCCTGCAGCGGATTGCAGACGAAATACAGCCAACTGGCTCGATAACCCCTGGCTATCTGTCCCGCATCTCAACGCACATGGATATCGGACACGAAGCACCCAGAAACGCAAACGACCCCAACCGGGGCCTCAACGTCAAAGTCTTTCTCCTGATCGTTGCGGTCGCGGTAGTCGTGATTGCGATTGTGCTCGCGTTCGGCGTCCACACGGGAGATAAGGTGGTCCCCACTCCAACCAAGACGACGAGCCCAACCTCAAGTCTTGCTGTCCCCCACATAATTCACACCAAGCCGTCGCCCCTTCACTCCGGGCTTCAGGCATCCGTCAAATCCAAGCGCCTCCCCGGAATGCAAGTGAACGCTGGCCAATAGCAATTCGTTTCAGCAGGGAAGCAGGAGCAACGAAGCGGGCGAACTCATAGAGTTCGCCCGCTTCGTTGCAGATAAAGTGATGCGCTACGAAAAGCTTAGAAGCCCTTCTGCAGCGTGATCTCGAGGTTCAACTCGATGGGGGTAGCCTCATTGTTCAACGTGCCCGGAGCAAAGCGGTACTGGCTGACAGCCGCCAGAACATTGCGGTCCAGGTTGTTTCCAACCGAGCGGACGATCTTCAAATCCTGCGGGGTGCCGGTCTTGTCCACAACCATCGAGACGATGACGATGGGGTTTACGCCAGGAGCGGTGAGAAGGGCAGCGCTGGTTGCCTCAACGTTCACGGACTTGATCAGTTTCGGGGCGATAACGCCAGTGGAGATGCGGAGCGGCTTCACGGAAGCAGCCGCGGCGTCCGAGGAGGAAGAGCCCAGCTTCTCCAGAGCAACCAGCTTCGACTGCATCGACGTCGCAGGGGATACCTTGGTTTGTGCAGGCGAGTTTGCCTGAGCGTTAAGCATCATCGGGGACAGGGCGAGAGCGGCCAAAATAACTTTACGCATGGTGTAATCCATCCTGAGGGCAAGGTGCCCACCACCAAATTAAATCGGCTGAACTACGATTGTCAACATTATTTTCGAATTAAAATATATCCCATAAGAATCAATAGTTTGAAAATGATTCATTTGCGTAATTCGTCCACGCCGAAACGGTAGAGTGGAAAATTGGAGCGGTAATCGGACAGGCAGAAGGAAGGAGCGATAAAAAATTCGCATGTCGCGGTGGAACGTCCCACAGCCTGTACGCGCTATCCTTACCCAACATGAAAGTCCTGGTCATTGACATCGGCGGCACTCACATTAAGGTCGCTTCCACCGACACTCTCGTTCCCATCAAGATCGTCTCCGGTCCCACCATGGACGCCACCCAGATGGCGCAGCAGGTACTGGGCGCCACCGCTGCCTGGGAGTATGGCTGCATCTCCATTGGATATCCCGGCCCGGTCGCCCACGACCGTCCCCTCGCCGAGCCTCACAACCTTGCTCCGGGCTGGGTCGACTTTCCTTACCAGAAGGTCTTCGGCAAGCCGATTCGCTTTATCAACGATGCCGCCATGCAGGCTCTGGGGGGCTACCGTGGCGGCCGCATGCTCTTTCTCGGAACCGGCACCGGACTGGGTTCGGCACTCATCTTCGATGGAACTATCATTCCCCTCGAAGTAGCCCATCTGCCCTATAAGCACGGCCTCACCTACGAGGAGTACATCGGCCGCGCCGGCCTCGAACGTCGCGGCAAGAAGCGCTGGCGCAAGTCCGTCCTGGACGTCATCGCCTTGCTGCGTGCTGCCTTCGTCGCAGACTACGTCCTGCTCGGCGGCGGCAATGCCAAGCTGATGGAACATCTGCCGGAAGGCGTCATTCTGGGCGCGAACGCAAACGCCGTCACGGGCGGCCTCAAGCTATGGAATACCCCCGAAGCGCCGGCAGTTCCGGTTGAACACCTGCCCGCCACGAAGCCAGCGAAGGTTTCCGGGAAGTCCAAAGCCAAAAAATCTAAGGCTGAAAAATCCAAGCCGGCAAAGAAGGCCAAGAAGTCTTAGGCTTCATTTCTCCCTGGCCCAGATCTATTTTCGCTTTCCGAACAGACTCGTAATCGCATCGACCGTCTTCTGGTTCTTTCCCTTGCCGAGCAGTTGACCACTCAGAATCGAGCCGGCGTTCTTCTGCAGCAACCCCTTCATATCCGCTGTAATGACGGGATTGCTGGTGGTGCCTGTAACGGTCATGGGCACACCGTTCTTCGCTGCCGCGGAAGCCGCTCCGCCCGCAATCCCATTCAGAGCCGTCAGCATTCCAACCCCCGCCTGCCCGATTCCCTGGGTCGTCGAAAGCTTCACCGTCAACCGGAAGTCCAGCGCTCCACCCGGCGCGACCATGCCGCCACCGGTCGCCTCCCCCAGCGCTGGCAGCAGCGCATAAATATTATCTGCGCGAACGCCTCCGTTGGTGACCCGTATATTCGTCCGCATCGTCTGGATGCTGGTCGTGTCGCCGGTTTTAACGCCGCCCATTGCTGCCAACCCCGAGATTTTGGAACCCAGATTAAATCCCGCCAGGTGCGTCCCGTTCAACTCGACCGGGCCTGCGATAACGCTGTCCTTCGCTGATCCCGTAATTGCGAGCGTGGACGTCAATGTTCCTCCGCGAAGCGCGGACCCATTGGGCAGCTTCACCCCAACCGACGGCAACAAGGCCTGCAGCTCATCCAGAGGCAAGGACTGCGCCGTCAACTTCAGGTTTACCATCGGATCGGCCGTCGATACGTCGTAGGTACCGCTGACGTGCGCAGCGACATTGCCCGTCTTCACTGCCAGATCCTGCACCTGCCCCAGGTTGGTCTTCAGGGTATGGACGACGTTGTAGGTCAACTCCACCGGCTTCGGGGCAGGGGAGCCGCCCTTCAGCAGTACCAGCCGCTCGGCATGCACCGTCCCCTGGCTCGTCAACGTCACGCCATTCGAGACGGCGTGTGCATCCACATCGGCCAGCATGGAGACGCCAACCGTTGGATCCAGAAACCCAGCCACGACCGGGTTAAGATGCTTCACCGTAACCTGTGCTTCAAGCGCCGTTGCCGCGGCGTCCTGCGGATTCAGCGGTCCAGCCGTGCCTGCGACCCGGACTGTTCCATCCCCCGGGACGCTTGCGCTCAACACAAAGGGAAATGCCTTGAGAAAAGAAAACTGCTGCACCGAAACGCTCAGGTGTTCATAAACGCGTGGTTTTCCTTGCGCCGGAAGACTCTCGACGATCGCTCTCCCATCTTTGATCTCGATCGAGCCGACGCTCAGATCGGGGAACGCCGAGGGGCTGCCTGTCCGCTGCGTGCTCCCCGCACCAGCGTGTCCCAGGCTGGAGAAGTTCCACGTCCCATCCGAGGCCCGTACCAGGCGAATCTCCGGGCCGTCGGCCTCAAAGCTGCGAACCTGCAACTGCCGTTGCAGGAGCAGCGGCCTCATCTCCACGCCGATGCGTAACTGTTTTGCCGTGAGGAAGGGCGCAGCGCCGTAGTTAGGATCGCCCGCGATCGTCAAGTCCTTTGCTACCAGGCTGCCGGAGAACACCGACAAGCTCAGATCCCCGAGCGTCACCTTTTGCCCAAGCGCCGCTGTCAACTGCGTCTCCAGGACCGGCCGAAACGTATTTGCATTTACGAAGAGGGGAATCGCTACCACCCCGACCACCAGCAGCCCCACAACCGCCGCACCAATCTTGACCCAAGGCTTCATGTAATTCCTCCTGATAGTTCGGATGCGCCGTTCCCGCCCCGCCGTCCAGAGTTCTCAATCCAGACTAGCTGATTGCATCACATCATACGATGCATGGAAACGGCATGAATCCGCCCGCCTGTCTTCCAGATGGCTTCCAACCCGGTAAGATTCAGGAAGAGAAGAGAGAGAAGAATAGACCATGGCAAATCGATACGGCGAAGCGGCGCTTCTGGCAGTACGGATGGAAACCTACGGAAAGGCGCTCAGCCCCATGGAGCGGTGGAACGACGCCGTTCAGAAGCTCTACCCCACCAGCCCCACCGCACAGCGCAAGGGAAGTCCCCGCAACGCATTCCTCAGCCTGTGCGAGGCCGGGCTGGTAAAGGGCATCAACCCTGGTCAGTACGCGCCGTCCAACAAGCACAAGGCCTACGCCACCCGCGCTGTCTCCTTGCTGGCTGCTGGTACCCATAAGACCGTCAACGCTCTGTGGGCCGAAGTCACCGACGGAGAGGATATCCCCCACGCCAGCCAGATGGATGTCGTTCTGGCACTGTGGAAGAATGACCTCATCCTGCGTCGCGCCTGATGCCACACGCTAGGTGCATCGACATATAGTGCTTGGAAGGGCATACCTTCAGGTATGCCAAACGCCACATCTTTTTGATTTGTTTCTTTTGTCGGTTTGCCTATGGCAAACCGACAAAAGAAACAAAGAATAGAGGAGAATGCTTCTTTCGGCACGGCTGAAGCCGTGCCCTTCCGAATTCAACCACATCGGCGAAGATGAAACGCCGGTCTATGTCGATACTGCTTACCGCTTGCGAACCGCTACAAGCCGGGCAGGGACGCGTTCGTCTACTAACTTGATGTCACTCGTCTTCGGTTGCGAATCCTTGAGGATCTCCAGATGCCGCGGTGGGACCAGGGCGGTCGGCGCCGCAGGCCGTGCCTCTCCTGCGAACTTCTGCAGGTTATTCTGCCACTCGCGCCGAACCGCGTCGACGATCCCTGGAAAATCCTCCGCCGAAACCGGTCTCGCAAAGAGGAACCCCTGCGCCTCATCGCAGCGCCGTCTCCGCAGAAACCGTAGTTGTTCCGCTGTCTCGACACCCTCAGCGACCACCTTGATGTTCAGGCCATGCGACATCGCCAGCACCGTGCGGACTACGGCCGCTGCGTTTGAATCCACGACCGCGCGCCGGACGAAGCTCTGATCGATCTTCAACCGGTCCACGTGATACTCCAGCAGGTACGAGAAGCTGCAGAACCCCGTGCCAAAGTCGTCGATGGCGATCCGCCCGCCCAACTCCCGAATCTTTTGCAACATCTCCAGGTTCGCGGCGGAGTTGATCATCAAGGTATTCTCCGTGATCTCGATCTCCAGGTTCCGAGCCGCCAGTCCGCTCTCGAGCAGCGCTCGTTCGATGACCTCCAGCAGATTCTTCTGCCGGAACTGCCGTGGCGAAAGGTTGATGGCAACGCTCAGCTCTCGCCCAACTGCATCCCCCATCCGCTTGCCTTCAAGGCACGCCTGACGGAAGACCCATTCACCAATCGGTACGATGAGACCGGTTTCCTCGGCCAGAGGAATAAACTCCCCGGGTGATACCTGCCCCAGCCGGCTGTTGTTCCACCGCAGCAACGCCTCGAGCCCCACCACGTCCCCTGTGCGCAAGTCGACCTGCGGTTGATAGACCAGGCTGAACTCATCGTTCTTCAACGCGAAGCGAAGCTCGTGTTCCATCTGCAGACGGTTGGAAGACTCCTTCAGCATCGCCGAATTGAAGATCAGGTGCTGGTTGCGTCCGCCTTCCTTCGACTCGTACATCGCCGCGTCCGCCCGCTCCAGCAGGCTGTCCGCGTCGTTCGCAAAGTCCGGGTAGATGCAGACTCCGACGCTGGCTGTGACGTTCAGTTCATATTGGTTGACGGTCATGGTGCGGCTGATGCGTTGCACCAGGGTCTGCGCAAACTGGTCAATATCTTCGATCGTCTGGATATCCGTCAGGATCACCACAAACTCATCGCCACCCATGCGTCCTACGATATCGGTGGATCGTACGGCGCTGCGAAGCTGCTGGGCTGCCTCCCGAATTACCTGGTCTCCCGCCTGGTGTCCCAGGGAGTCGTTCACCCGTTTGAAGTGATCGAGGTCCATCACGAACACGGCCACCCGCCGCCCCGTCACCTTCGCCCGCTCCACCGCTACCTGCAATTTCTCACGCAACATAGCGCGTCCGGCGAGTCCGGTCAGTGGATCGTGCTTGGAAAGATGAGTGACGTACGACAACAGTTGGCGGCGGTCGGTAATGTCCGATGCGATCCCGATATATCCTTCCAACTCACCGGCATGCGAGCGGATGGCGCGCAGAGAGAGACTCACGGGTGCGCGTGTTCCGTCCTTCCGCACATAGGTCCACTCCCGCTCCTCCGTCTCTGCTGCTGTAGTTTCAGATGTCAAAAGAGCGAATGCATTCGGGGCCTCTTCCGGCCCCCCGCCTCGCTCCAGCCATTGGAGCTGCAGTTCGGAAACATCGTAGAGTGCGGCCATCGAGACGTTGCCGATCAACTCGTCACGGGTGTATTGCGAAAGCCGCTCCGCTGCAGCATTCATCGACGTAATCAGCCCCTGGGGATCGGTCGCAATGATGCTGAACGGCGCACTCTCAAAGACAGACTCCGAAAAATTCGCCAAAACCTCATATTGCTTCTGGACCGCCTTGGCTTCAGTCAGATTGATCGATGTGATCGCAACGCCGTCACCCAGCTTCACCACACGCGACCGTAGCCACGAAGCTTTAACACGACCGGTCTTGACCGGGCTCTCCTCATCCATGGGATGGCCAGTTTCGACGACCTTGCAACACCGTTCAAAAAAGCCAAATCGGTAATTGTCCGGCAACAACGCGTGAAACATCTGACCGACGATCTCGTCTCGCGTCAGTCCCATAATCTCTTCGGTCTTTGCGTTGACGTAGCGAAAGCGAAAATCGTGGATATACCCGCTCGTATCGCGTACCGCATCCATTAATGCGAAGGCGTCCAGTCCGTTCTCAGCGGCCGCGATAAAGCGCTCGTCGGCTTCTGCCATCAATCTTTGTTCCAGCGCGCGTTCCCGTTCCCGCCACATCAGGCCCAGCGTCGTCATACCCAGCACCAGCGTCGCGACGCTGCCAACGCTCATGCCGGCGTGGGGTCGTGACGTAGTGGCGCTGATGGTCCAGAAGACCACCGCAGCCAGGGCAGCAGGTGCAATATATCGAACCGAGATGCCACGGGATTTAAACGGTGGAGAGGCCTGCACTGGAAATACCTCGGTTATTCCTTAACCATGAATCGCATCGTGCGGACACGGACGTGTATCTCGCCCTCAGACGAAACCTACGTAATCAATCGTCTCCTAATTTGAAACCGAAAAGTGACCTAATTTACCCCTCTACAACTTTCGTCGTATCCATTTCCCGGTTCGGGTCATTACCTCGAATTCACGGACCGCCAGCCTTTTACAGAATCAAACTGATCCGCATATCGGCTTTGATTTCTATTCGCTTCACAGGAAAACCGGAGTATTCTGGTTCCGCATACCGCATCAGTTTTCGGGGCCCACGATCCAACGCCAACGTCATGGAGGAATTTCGATGTTTCATCTGCTCTGGACTGCTCTTATCGGTATCGTCGTCGGTGCACTGGCCAAGCTCATCATGCCCGGCAAAGATCCCGGAGGCATTATCGTCACGATGCTCATCGGAATCGCAGGTTCGTTCCTGGGAACTTATCTGGGACAACTGGTCGGCCATTATCAGGAGGGCCAGTCGGCTGGTTTTATCATGTCGCTGGTCGGAGCCCTCATCCTGCTGGGCATCTACCACCTGATCCGTCGCAAAACCCAGTCGGTGTGACCCAGGGCTGTTTCTGACCCAGACTCCTACAGTCGCTCGACCATCTGTATCCCCGGGGCGGAGGCGCCGATCGTCCGGACCGCCGCTCCAAACTCCGCTGCCGAGACCGGTCCGCTGAAGAAGCGCCCCTGCGCCTCATCGCACCGGCGCCGCAGTAGAAAACGCAATTGCTCCTCCGTCTCCACGCCCTCGGCCACAACTTTCATATTCAGCCCATGCGACATGGCGATGATGGTGCGCACCACGGCTGCGGCGTTCGCGTCATACACCGCCTGCCGTATAAAGCTCTGATCGATCTTCAGCCGGTCCACCTGGTACTGCAGCAGGTAGGTAAAGCTGCAGAATCCCGTCCCGAAGTCATCAATGGCGATTCGCGCTCCCAGTCCCCGTATCTTCTCGAGCTTGTCCAGGTTCGCCTCCGAGTTCACCATCACCATGCTCTCGGTAATTTCGATCTCAAGATTTCGACCCGGAAGGCCGCTGGCGGCCAACGCATCCTCGATCACCTCCAGCAGGTTCTTCTGCTGGAACTGCCGAGGGGAGAGGTTGACCGAGATCGTAAGGTCCATCCCCAGATCTTCGCGCATCCGTACCGCGTCTCGACATGCCGTCTGAAACACCCACGCCCCGATCGGCACGATCAACCCCGTCTCCTCAGCCAGCGGGATGAATACCGAGGGCGGCACCTGCCCGAGCTTTGGATGCTTCCAGCGTAACAACGCCTCCATTCCGATCACATGCCCGCCCGGAAGCGATACCTGCGGCTGATAGTGCAGGCTCAACTCTCCATTCGCCAGAGCATGCCGCAGCACATGCTCCATCGAGAGACGGTCCGCCGTCTCCTTCAGCATGTCCTCCGTGAAGATCCGGCACTGGTTCCGGCCATCCTCTTTCGCCGCGTACATCGCCGAATCGGCCCGCTTCAGCAGATGCTTTGCGTCTGCCGCAAAATCCGGATAGACGCATGCCCCGACACTCGCTGTAACGTGAATCTCATGGTCTTCCACGCGGATGGCAGGAGCGATCTGTTGCACCAGGTTCAGTCCGCACTGCTCCACGTCCTCCAGGCTCAGGATGTCCGGCATCACCACGATGAACTCGTCGCCGCCTACCCGCGCCACGGTGTCCGAGCCACGCACTGCGCGCCGCAACCGTCCCGCCACTTCAATCAGCACCTTGTCGCCGTTGCTATGGCCCAGCGAATCGTTGATCCGCTTCAACTGATCCAGATCGATTACGAAGACTGCCACCCGCGTTCCATAGCGTCGCGCCCGCTCCACCGCCTGCGCGGTATTTTCCTGCAGGAGTGCGCGTCCCGCCAGCTTGGTCAGATGATCGTGCGTGGCCATATGCGTGATGCGCGAGAGCATATGTTTGCGTTCCGTGACGTCCACCGCAATCCCGACGTAACCGCTCACCTCGCCGGTCTTAGCCGTCACGGCCTGCATCGCCAGGTTCACTGGAATGCCGCTTCCATCCCGCCGCACGTAGGTCCACTCGCGCTCTTCGATTCCCGTGTCCGATGTATTCGCAATCAGTACATCGAAGCCCTCCCGCACGGACGCTCGAGTCGCGTTCAGATCCAGTTCCAACGCCCGCGCTTCCAGCTCTTTCTCGTCGTGCAGAATCGTCATCGATGCGGATCCCACCAGCTCCGCACGGCTGTATCCGCAGAGGCATTCCGCGGCGAGGTTCATTGCCGTAATCAAACCATCGCGGTCGGTAGCGATCATGCTTAGCGGCGCATTCTGAAAGATGGAATCGTTGAATTCAGCAACGCAACGACAACTATTTTCCGCCGCCGCCAAAGTTGCGTGCTCAAGCTTGACGGCTTCCGCCACGCGTCGCGCACGAGACCGGGATAGTCCCACGCCGCCCGCCAGTCCGGCCGAGGCTGCTGCACATAATGCCGTCATCGTTACAACGATGCTGCTCTCCATGTATCTCCACGCCAGTATGAGATCAGAGTCTGCATCTTTGGTACCCAAGTAACCAAATCGAAACTTTGGTTATGCAACGCTAGCACCTCGTGCATCTCCGTGAAAAGCATTTGCTGTAGATGAGAAGAGCAAAGGGAGCCTTCTCGCGTACCGTGCCCCATTCCCGCCAACAGTGCGCTCGCCAGGATGGTTGCCGTCTCGATCCAGAAAGCTCAAACGCATGTATTACAGGTGACTCAATCTCCTGCCTTTGCGATCATCCAACCATGCATCTGCATCCAGTTTTCTACCAAGGTCGCAAATATGGAAAGCTCTGGCAGACCCTTCACAGCCGTTCCCATTCCCGTGCCGTGCGGGCCACGTTCAAAGATGTGTAACTCCACCGGTGCGCCCGCTAGCTTCATGGCGTCGTAGAACGCCGTAGCGCTCATCGAGTTCACCGTCTGGTCCGCTGTCGTCGAATAAATCAGACTCGGCGCAGTGTCCTTCGTCACCAGCCGTTCAATGGATACCGACCGCAGCGCCTCCGGAGTCGGATGATCTCCCAGCAATCCTTCCAGGTTCGTCCCCCGCGGGATCGAAGGGTCCATGCTCAACCTTCCATAGGAAAGAATCGTAAAGTCGGGACGATCGCTCACCCGTTCGATCAGATCCGCAGCCTTCGGGTCGCCCTTATCGTGCATCGCCGCCAGATAGCCTGCCAGGTGCGCTCCCGCTGAAAACCCCCACACCCCAACCTTGTCCTTTGCCACTCCAAGCTCGTCTGCGTGGCTCCGCACATAGCGGATCGCCCGCGCCCCATCCTGCATCGGGGCAGGGAACTGATACCGCAGCCCCAGCCGGTACTCCAGCACGAACGCCGTCACTCCATGCGCACTCAACCAGCGTGCCTCGGTCGCGCCTTCCTTCTCCATCATCAGGTTGCGATAGCCTCCCCCCGGCATCACGATCACCGCGGAGCGCACCCCTCGCCCCTCGGCCGGATACTCATACATCTTGGGAACGTCGCCATCCTCGCGTCCAAGTGCTCCGGGAGCACCCGCCGGCCACAGGACCACGGTCTTCGTAAACCCAGCCGGAGCCTTGATCTTCACCGTCGGGCGCAACGCAGGCCTTGCTGCCAGTGAGGCAGGATGCCGCGGAGCGGCCAGCACACCAACACCAGCCCACGCCGGAACAAACAGGCCAGCCAGCAATAAAACTGAAAGTCTCATGGAGCCGTCAGCATACACCCAATACCGCTGCGGATATATCCTCAATTGCTCACGGTAACCCGTCACGAAATCCACTCCGACCGCAACTCCTCCGGACAACTCTCGTCTAAGCCACTATGAGTCCCACGAACGTCCAGCCAGCGACTGCTGTCCGCACTGTCCAGCCGTCTTTCCTTCCGCACCTCGCAGCGCTGGTCTTTGTCGCCTTTGCCCCAAGCCTCTTCGCGCAACAGACTCCCGTCCCAAAGCCCGAATCCGCGACCACGACCCTCTCCGTCGACGCCCGCCTCGTCAATCTCCCCGTAGTCGTCCGCGACAAAAAAGGCGCCCTCATCCAGAACCTCACCAAGGACGACTTCGTCCTCAAGGTCGACGGCCACGCCCAGACCATCCGTTACTTCGATCAGGACGCCAACCTTCCCCTCACCCTCGGTCTGCTCGTCGACACCAGCCAGTCCCAGCGGAGTGCCCTCGACGAAGAGCGCACCGCCAGCAGCGCGTTCCTCGATCAGATGATCAATCCTCAAGGAAGTTCTGAGAAGCCGCCAGCGTCCGGCCGAATCCCCGACAAAGCCTTCGTCATCCAATTCTCCCGCACTGTCGAGCTCCTGCAGGACGTCACCTCCTCTCGCCCCAAACTTCAAGCCGCTCTCAAGGAGCTCGACACCACCAGCCCCAGCTCCCCTCCACCCGACGACTCCAATGATTCCAACGACCGGAGTGGTGGCCGGAGTCGAGGCGACCACGGAGGAGGCACCGCCCTCTACGACGCCACCTTCCTCGCCGCCGACGAGATCATGGCCAAACAAAAGGGACGTAAAGCCCTCATACTCCTCACCGATGGCGTCGACAGTGGCAGCAAGGAGTCCCTCACCCAGGCCATCGAGTCCGCGCAGCGCGCCGACGTCATTGTCTACGCCATCTACTTCAAAGGCGAAGAGCCTCGCCACGACGACGACCGCCGCGGCAGTGGAGGCGGCGGCGGTCGCCAGGGCGGAGGCATCGGCTTTCCCGGCGGAGGCCGCTTCCCGGGTGGCGGCTCTCCCGGTGGTGGTAACGGCGGTGGCAGAGGTGGACAGCGCAGCCCATCCACCGACCGTGCCGACGGAAGAAAGACCCTCGACCGCATGGCACAGGAGACCGGCGGCCGCCTCTTCGAAGTCTCCAAAAAGCAGACCACCGCCCAGATCTACACCCAGATCGCGGAAGAACTGCGAGCCCAGTACCGTCTCGGCTACACCCCGGATAAAGAAACCGCCTCCGACGGCTATCACCAGATCGACCTCACCCTCCGCGACTCCGACAAACAAAAGAAGCTCACCATCCAGACCCGCGACGGCTACTACACCGGCAAGTAGTCAGCGGCATCATCAACGCCCTCAACCTTCAATGCCGCCCTTAACCCTCAATAACGCCCTTACCCTCGTTTTTGCAGGCTGAAGGCCTGCGATTCCCTAGCCCAGGGCAAAGCCCTGGGTTAGCAACAGTCAAGCCATTGCGGGCTGAAGGCCCGCGCTAACAGATTGTCCAATACGTCAAACCTCAACTCCCCAGCAAATCCCCAGGCAGAATAGGTCGATTCGCCCTGGCAATCTTTGCGTCTCTTGATGGCTTTCATGCATCATCTCTATTGAAACCAAGGACGCCATGACTCTGCCATCGATCACCACCCTGCTCCGCACCGCGCTCCTCGCACTCGTCGTAGCACCCGCAGCAAATCTTGTCGCGCAAGGCCCCACCCCCATCGGCAAGAAACATATCTACCTCACCGAAGCCAATGCCAAAGCCGATATCGCCGCTGCCATTGCGAAGGCCCGCAAGGAACACAAGCGCATCATTCTGGACTTCGGTGGAGACTGGTGCGGCGACTGCCAGGTCCTCGACATCTACTTCCGCCAGTCGCCCAACGCGGACCTCCTCGCCAAACACTTCGTCCTCGTTCACGTCGATATTGGCCGCTACGACAACAACACCGATGTAGCGAAGAAGTACAAGATCCCCCTCGAGAAAGGCGTTCCCGCCCTCGCCGTCCTGAACTCCAGCGGCACACTCCTCTACTCCCAGGAGAATAAAGAGTTTGAGCACATGGCCAGCATGACGCCCCAATCCGTCACGGAGTTCCTGAACCGGTGGAAGTTTTAACCCGGCGTATCTTCCGTATCATCGCTACCCCCATGGCGCGGAGTCACGCCGTGCGACAATTCCTGCGCTTTCCCGCCCTCCTGCATCGCATCTATCTTCGCGCTGCCGGACACGATCTTTTTAACCTCGCCCAATCCACCGCCTACTCTGCGATGGTTGCGATCTTTCCTGCCCTGATTGTCCTGGCTGCTGTCATCGGCGAACTCCCCGACACCGCTCCTCTCCGCTTTCAGATGGCCGAATTCTTTGATCGCATCCTTCCCTCCGACGTCAGCCCTCTCCTGCAGGGTTACTTCGTGGAAGCTCCCCACAACGCCCGCTCCGGTCGCGTCCTCATCCTCGCCGCCATCGTGAGCATCACAGGAGCCTCCAGCGTCATTGCCAAGCTCATGGAAGGCATCCGCCGCGCCCATCATCTGCCACCCGATTGCTGGTCCGTCTGGCGTCGCCGCGGACGAGCCTACCTGCTCGTGCCGCTGTCCCTGCTCCCATTCGTTATCACCAGCGCGCTCGTCGTCTTCGGCCAGATCATCACCACCTGGATCGCCATGCACGTCATGCTCTCCGCCCGAACCCCGGTCTATGTCATCGCGCTTATCATTCGCTGGACCGTCGCCCTTGCCGGCAGCGTCGGACTTCTCGCGCTGCTGTACCACATGGGAACTCCCCTGAAGCAATCCTGGAAGCGCACCCTGCCCGGAGCGACCGCCGCGACTGCCATGTGGTTCCTCACCACCCTGGTCTTCGGTTGGTACGTCACCCGCTTCGCCAACTACTCCCAGGTCTACGGTTCCCTCGGTGCCGGCATCGCCCTTCTCTTCTGGCTGTATCTCATCGCACTCAGCATCCTCTGCGGCGCGGAATTCAACGCCCGCAGTACCATGCCGCCCCCAGTTCCGCCCTCTCCAGAAGCCACTTAGGCTCCTCCGGCTCCAATTTCCGGCACACATCGCTTCCCCCAGTTAGAATTGCCTTCGGGCATCAAAACCCGAAACTGAAGTCACTTCATCACTCCAATTCAGTAAACCGCTCGATCCAACAGAAGTAACGCATACCAGTATCCTCAGCTCTACCCGAAAACCTTATGTCGATTGACACCCCGTTTCCAGAGTCGCAACGCACCCGCCGCGCCAAGATCGTAGCCACCCTTGGCCCCTCCTGCAGCACCCCGGAGGTCTTCCGTCAGCTCGTTCGCGCCGGCCTCGACGTCGCCCGCCTCAACTTCTCCCACGGTACCCACGCCCAGAAGGCCGAACTCATCCAGATGGTTCGGACTATCGCCCGCGAAGAGAACAAGCCCATCTGTATCCTCGCCGACCTGCAGGGGCCCAAGATCCGCACCGGCAAGCTCAAGGACCACAAGCCCGTCCAGCTCGTCGCCGGAAAGCGCCTCACCATCACCCCCCGCGAGATCGAAGGCACCGCCTCTCTCGTCGGAACTACATTCACGACGCTCGCCGAGAACCTCGAGCCCGGCTCCCGCATCCTGCTCTCCGACGGCCTGATCGAACTTCGCGTCGAAGCGGTCAAGGGGGTCGATGTGGTCTGCGAGATCATCAACGGCGGCACGCTCGGCGAGAACAAGGGCATCAACCTTCCCGGCATCGCCGTCAACGTCCCGTCGCTTACCGAAAAGGACGAGGAAGACCTCATCTTCGCCATCGGCCAGGGCGTCGACACCGTCGCCGTCTCCTTCGTCCGCACCGCCGACGACGTCCGCCACGTCAAGGGCCGCCTCGCCGCCCTCAAGTCCGACGCCTGGATCATCGCCAAGCTAGAGAAGCCCCAGGCCATCGAGCATCTCGACTCCATCCTTGAAGTCGCCGACGGCATCATGGTCGCCCGCGGAGACCTCGGCGTCGAAGTACCCCCCGAAAAAGTCCCCGCTATCCAGAAGCACATCATCCGTCGCGCTGCCGAGTACCGCAAGCCCGTCATCACCGCTACCCAGATGCTCGAGTCGATGATCGAGAACCCGCGCCCCACCCGCGCCGAGGCCTCCGACGTCGCCAACGCCATCTACGACGGTACCGACGCCGTCATGCTCTCGGGCGAGTCCGCCGCCGGAAAGTACCCCGTCGAGTCCGTCGCCATGATGGCCAAGATCGTCGTCGAGACGGAGCACCAGATCCGCATCGATCCCAGCCCGGCTCGGGTCACCCTCCGTGCGACCAGCCTCTCCGTCGCCGAGACCATCTGCGAGTCCATGTCGCACGCTACGGAAGAGCTGGACATCGCAGCCATCGCCATCTTCACCGAGACCGGCATGACCGCACGTCTGCTCTCCAAGTACCACCCCGACCCACCCATCTTTGCCCTCTCGCCCTTCGAGAGCGTCATCAACCGCTGCATGCTGCTCTGGGGAACCTTCCCCATCCTCTGCAAGCGTTTCCGCGATACCGACAAGCTCGTCGAGATGGCCGAAGTCCTGCTCGAGGACCTGGGCTACGTCCAGCGGCGTCAGATCGTAGGCATCGTCGCTGGAACCCGCACCAAGTCCGGCGCCACCAACTTCATGCGCCTCCACATGGTCGGCGACCGCGACCTGGAAGACAGCGCAAAGCCCACAAAGAAATCCCCTTCGGCCGCTTCGAAAGACAAGTCAAAGAAGAAAAAGAAGTAACCTGTTGCAGAACAGCTACGAACAAAAAGAGCCGCCTCGATTCCGAGGCGGCTCTTAGTTTGAACCGATTCGCCAGCGGTCCCAAGCCGTTCAGCACAAAGGCCCCTGACCCATTCGGGTGATGGCTCGATCCGCACTCCTCTTTTAACCTTCCAGATGAAGCGTGATGCGACTTCCGGGTGGAGAAATGAGATCGCACAAATGAATAATCTTGGGCTCTACCGAGCAGTCTCGAGTCTGCTGCGAATCAAGTACCGCACCAAGATCATGTTGATCGCCTTCGCAGGTACGCATGTCCCCCTGCTCGCGCTCATCTTCTATTTCGTTCAGAAGACCGTCCCCGGCGGCGTCGACTTCAAAATCCTTGTTATTGCCACCCTCGCCACGCTGGGCGGAACTGCCCTTACCTTGACCATTCTTAACTATCTGCTGCAACCGATCTTTCTCACCGCTCGCAGCCTCAAGGAATACGCGCAGGAAGGCATCCTGCCCGATCTCCCCACCGGATTCACCGACGAAGCCGGCACCCTGATGGCCGACGCTCAGAGCGCCCTGCTCAAACTCGACGCCAGCCTCCGCCGTCTCACCGACTTCGATCAGGTCACCGCCCTCCCCACCCGCCACGCCTTCATGCGCGTTCTCGATACCGAGACGTCGGTCGAAGCCGGCCTCGCGCTCTGCGCCATGAACGTAAGCAATTACGACCGGATCGCCGCCGCCTTCGGCCAGTCAGCCGTCAACTCCGTCATGGTCGGAATCGCAGCGCGATTCCGCGATCTCCTCGGTGATGAAGCTCCTCTCTCCCGCGTCGGAACCAACATCTTTGTCTTCACCCTCGATCTAAACCAGGCTGGCGATCTGGCCAGCCGCGTGGAGGCGATCCGTCTCGCCATCGAGAGCGAACTATTTCTGCCCGGCCTCAGTCTCCGCCTCGAAGTCAATGCGGGAGTATCACTGCATCCCGGCGGCCTCCTCGATGCTGAACGCCTCATCAACGAGGCCATCTCCGCGTTGGCCGAGACCCATGTCGAAAGCGCGATCCACACCACCTTCTTCTCTCCCCAGCAGAACGAGCGCGCCCGCGACGTCTTCCTCCTTGAGCGTGATATCCGCCTCGCCATCGAGCAGGAAAACTTCTCCGTGCACTACCAGCCCATCATCGACATCGCCGTCGGTCGCGTCGTCGGTGCCGAAGCGCTCGTCCGCTGGTCGCACCCCACCCGGGGCATGGTCTCTCCCCTCGCCTTTATTCCCATCGCGGAGCAGAGCGGCCTGATGGATGCCATCGGCATGCGCGTCCTCCAGCAGGTCTGCCGTCAGATGGGCCGCTGGGTCGGCACCCCCCTCGAAAACGTCAAGGTCTCCATCAACCTCTCCGCCCGCCAGTTCCTCAACCCCGACGCTGTTCTCCAGATCAGTGACGCTCTCGAAGCGAACAAGGTCTCCCCGCACAACCTCGAAATCGAACTCACCGAGACTACTGTTATTCAGGACACCGAACGCACCCTGCTCATCCTGCAGGTTCTGCGCAAGATGGGCATCACCATCGCCATCGACGACTTCGGCACCGGCTACTCCGGCCTCAGCTACCTCAAGACGCTGCCCTTCGACCGCCTCAAGATCGATCGCGAGTTCATCCAGAATGTAGACCAGACCATCACCAGCAAAGCCATCTGCAAGTCCCTCATCGAGCTCGCCAGCGGCCTCGGAATCGAAGTTCTCGCCGAAGGAACCGAGACTGCTGCTGAAGTCCGCATGATGCGCTCGCTCGGCTGCAGCCTTTATCAGGGCTACCACTTTGCCCGCCCCTTGCCCGCAGACAAATTCCTTGAGGCCGTACAGCTCATCGAAGCCGACCTCGCCTCTCAATTTGAGTCTGGGGAATGGATTCAGCCGACCGTGACCCCCTTCACGCTCTCTCTATAGAGACAAGGTTGGATAGGACCTCTCTTCTCTTCCGGACCCCACGAAGAGGTAAATAATTCCCATAGTTTAGATGTGTGTGAAATGTTTTGCCTATTCAATGGGGAAAACATTGTCCAAACAGTCATATGTTCTCTCAAAGGTGCCGTTTAGGCCCATGCCGGCTTTGGCACGTTAGGTGCTTACCTACAAGCAGAATCGATTGTTTCAATCTCTTTTAGATCTGCCTTGGGGAATCAATATGCTCTCGCTCATGAACTTACGCACTCTGCCCACTCTCAAGATGGCTCTCGTCGCCGTCGCTGCTGCCGTGCTCGCACTCGCCGCTCCCGCAAGCCTCCATGCCTCGCCGATCACCTACAACTTTGCGCTCACAGGGAACACCTCCAACGACTTCAGCGGCACCGGCACCTTCACCATTGAAGGCGCTCCCGTGACGAGCGGTGTCTCGACCTACTACCAGTCGAACCCCGCCACCATCGATGCGCTGACCTTCACCATCGGCGGTCAGACCTTCAGCCTCGCTGGGGCCTCCGGCACGCTGATCCAGTTCACCAACGGCCAACTGACAGACATCACCTTCGCAGAAGAGATCGGCGCAAACCCCTTCCGTTTCGCGCTCCACACCACCTCTGGATACGCGTTCTATTACAACAACGAGCAGAGCGCCTCCTACGGCACCTTCACCGCGGTGCAGGTGGCCTCTCCCTCGCCCGTTCCCGAGCCTGCTTCCATCGCAATGCTGGGAACTGGTCTGCTCGGCGGCGCAGCCGGACTCTATCGCCGCTTCGCATCGAAACGCCTCAGCTAACCGGATCGCGGCACATCAGCGGCAGAACTCCTTTCGGAGTTCTGCCGCTTCGAGCGTCTGCTCCTCGTACAATCAGAGCATGGGCCGCATCCGCATTTTGTCCGACGTCGTGGCGAACCAGATCGCCGCCGGTGAAGTCGTCGAGCGACCAGCCTCCGTCGTCAAGGAACTGCTCGAAAATTCCCTCGACGCCGGGGCGACCCGCATCCGCATCGAGGTCGAAGCCGGCGGACGCAAGCTCATCCGCATCATCGACAACGGCCACGGCATGGTCCAGGACGACGCCCTCCTCGCCTTCGAGCGCCATGCCACCTCCAAGCTCCGCACCTCCGACGACCTCCTCTCCATCGCCACCCTCGGCTTCCGCGGAGAAGCCCTCCCCTCGATTGCATCCGTCTCGCGCCTGACCCTCGAAACGCGTGCCCCCGAAGACGAGTCGGGAACCCTGGTCGAGATCGCCGGCGGCAACATCCTCCGCGTCGAGCCAGCCGGTCTTCCCGCCGGAACCACCATCACCATCCGCGACCTCTTTTTCAACACCCCGGCCCGCCGCAAATTCCTAAAGTCCGAGCAGACTGAGCTCTCGCACATCGCCGCCCTCGTCACCCACTACGCTCTCGCGCATCCCACCCGCCACTTCGAACTGCACTCCGCGACGCAAGCCCTGCTCGTTGCCCCGGCTGTGGCCAATGCGGGCGACCGTCTCTTCCAGATCTTTGGCCGCGACACCTTCCACCTCATGCTCCCGACCGCCGCCGAGATGGACTTCACCCGCGCCGGACTCCCCGAGCCCCCGCCCTGGAAGCGCGAGGCCGACTACGAACCCGCCGACCCCGGCTATCTCCGCATCACCGGCTTCGTCTCCAAGCCCGAGCTGCAGAAGCTCAATCGCAACTCCGTCTACGTCTTCGTCAACCAGCGCCTCATCCGTGACAAGCTCATCCTCCACGCGCTCTCCGAGGCCTACCGCAACATTCTGCCTCCCACCAGCTTTCCCGTCGTCCTGCTCTTTCTCGAGATGCCACCGCAAGAGGTCGACGTCAACGTTCATCCTGCCAAGACCGAGGTCCGTTTCCGCCAGCCCAGCTTCGTCCACGACTTCGTCCGCGACACCGTCCGTACCACTCTCATTCAGGCGCGCCCCGCCGCCAGCTTCGTCAACGCCCTGTCTGGTGCCACCAACTCTGCGGCATCCTCCCTCCTGATCGACGTCAGTCCGCTTCCCGGCGCTCCGGATGATCCCATCTTCGACCCCACTCGGAAGCCGGACACTTTCTTCACCTCGGAGAACGATCCCTCGGCGCAGCAGTACCAGTCCGACTCTGCCCCGTTCCATCTCGCCGCGCCCATGGTTCCCGCCTCCCCCGGCCGCCTCGCCTTCAACGGCCACAGCATTTCGGTGGGCTATCCCGACGCTAACGCCGATCCCTCTCTCGAAGATACGGTTCCAACTACCGGCAGCCCGCACGTCGCCGACACCCTCAACGCCCTCTCCACCCTGAAGCCGTTAGGCCAGCTCCGCGACTCCTTCATCCTCGCCGTCAACGAAGAAGGCCTCTGGATTATCGACCAGCACGTCGCCCACGAGCGCGTCCTCTTCGAGAAGGTCCTGCGCGAGCGCGACACCGAACAGGTCCAGCGCCAGCGTCTGCTGATGCCTCTGCTCATCGACCTCCTGCCGGCCCAAATGGTCGTCTTTGCCCGGCTCGCCGACGAACTCGACCGCAACGGCTTTGAAGCCGAACCCTTTGGCCCCCGCACCCTCGCCATCAAAGCCGCCCCCGTAGGCCTCGAAGGCAGGGAACTCGAGATCATGATCGAGGAACTTCTTGCCCTCCCCGACCCCACCCGCCAGACTGAGAACGCCGACACCCGCCGCCGCCGCATTGCAGCCAGCATCGCCTGCCACGCCGCCATCAAAATCAACCAGCCCCTCGACACCCAGAAGATCGCTTGGCTCCTCGACGCTCTCTCCAAGACCGAGCACCCGACTGCCTGCCCCCACGGCCGCCCCATCGCTCTCCGCTACTCGCACAAAGACATCGCCAAAGCATTCCAACGCACCTAGGCCAATGCCTCTGTTTTCGACTCGCACTCAATGGTCATCCTGAGCAAAGCGAGGGACCTGTTGTGCGCCTCAACAGGCAATACGCCTATCGCTGGTACCTAATACCGCACAACAAAATTGTCACTCGGCCAAAAAGCGATTGATATGCGACTGAATCTGTCCTATAAAGAAATAGGACAGATTCAGTCGTAGTTCTATTCTTCTGATCCTGTAGTCCTATCCAGCGTTACCAACGTCAAGATCGGTGCTTATGAACAATAAAACTCTGGTGGCTCTCTGCCTGCTCGCCTCTGCCTCACTCCATGCACAAGCTCCTCGCGGCCAAGGAGGTCCCGGTGGTCCCGGCGGCCCGCCTCAGCCGCCCCGCCCAACCGTAGTCGTGCTCGACACCGACAAGGACGGTACGATCTCCGCAGTCGAGATTCAGGCTGCCTCCAAATCCCTTCTGATCCTGGACAAGAACGGGGACGGCCAGTTGACTGCCGACGAATTCAGCGCACGCATGCCGATGAATGAGCCACCTTCTTCCGACGAGTTGCTGAACCGTCTGATGGCGTTCGACAAGAACGGCGACGGTATCCTGACCAAAGACGAAGTGCCGGAGCGGATGCAGCCTCTTTTTGATCGCGGGGACACGAACAAGGACGGCAAGCTGACCGCAGAGGAGATCAAAGCCCTCTCGGGCGCGCAGCCCACCCCGGCCGGACCGCGCATTCGTCCCAACTCCACGCGTCAGGACCCGATTCTGCGGGCGCTCGATACCGATCAGGACGCAGTGATCTCCGCAGCCGAGATTGCGGCTGCTCCCACGACCCTGAAGACCCTGGACAAGAACGGCGACGGGCAATTGACCGCGAACGAGTTCAATCCACCCCCGGCCACCCCCGCCTCGCGCGTCGAACACATGCTCGAGGAATGGGACACCAATAAAGACGGCAAGCTCTCCAAGGCGGAGTGCCCCGACCGCCTTCAGCCGCAGTTCGAATCCCTCGATAAGAACAGCGACGGCTTCCTCACCCCAGACGAACTCACCCTCTACTTCGCCAACATGCCCACGCCCGGCGCGCGCCAGGAAGGACCTCGCCCGTAATGACGACTCGCCTTCGATCCTCAGCCTCCAGATCCTTCGCCTCCATCGGTCTTTTGATTGCATCCCTCAGCGCAGCCCCCTGCGTCTTTGCCGCAACTCCTCAGCAGCACCAGTATGTCTTCCACCACGAGAACGTCCTCGGCACTTCGCTGGAGCTGAAGATTCGCGCTACGTCTCCTGATGCTGCCAGCCGCGCCGAGTCCGGCGTCCTCGCCGAGATCGACCGCGAAAACCGCATCCTCAGCGCCTGGCAGCCCGATAGCGAGTTCTCCCGCTGGGCCGGCACGCAGGGAACCGCCGAGCATGTCTCGCCCGAGCTGTTCCAGGTCCTCAGCCTCTTCGACCTGTGGCGTGAGAAGACCGGCGGCGCCCTCGATGCTTCCGCCGAAGTCGCCGTCCGCGCGTGGAAGAAGGCGGCCGCTGAAAACCGCGCTCCCAATCCAACCGAGCTGCAGACTGCTGTCGTGCAGATGCAGCAGCCGCACTGGAGACTCGACGCCGAGCACCAGACCGCGACCCATCTCGATCGCTCTCCGATTGCGCTAAACTCCTTCGCCAAAAGCTACATCGCCGGCAACGCCGCCAATGCAGCCCTCGCAAACGCACCTGAAGTTAGCGGCGTCCTGCTCAACGTAGGCGGCGACATCGTCCTCCGCGGCTCCATCGCCAGCAGCATCGACATCGCCAACCCGCAGGCCGACGCCGAGAACGACGTTCCCATGGACCGCGTCACCCTCAGCAACCGCGCCATCGCCACCAGCGGAGGCTACCGTCGTGGCGTCGATATCAGCGGAGCGCACTTCTCGCACATCGTCGATCCCCGCACCGCGCTTCCGGTCAATCACGTCCTCAGCTCGACCGTCATCGCGCCAGATCCGTCGGAGGCCGGAGCCCTCTCGACTGCCTTCTCCGTGATGACCCCAGGCGAGAGTCAGCGCCTCGCCGCCCAGCTCCGCAACGTCGACTACATGATCCTCCTCAAGGACGGCACCCGCATCACCAGCCGCGGATGGAGCGCCCTTGAACTCCCGCGCCTCCAAACGGCAAGTTACGTCCCGCAGGCTAAATCCGCCGCTCCCGCAGTTGCCGGTGCGATGGACGTTACCATCTCCCTCGAACTGGCCCGCATGGACAACCCCCGCTACCGCCGTCCCTTCGTAGCCGTCTGGGTCGAAGATAAGGACCGCTTCCCGGTCCGCACTCTCGCGCTCTGGTTCGATAAGACTCGCTGGCTCCCCGATCTCAAGACCTGGTACCGCGACGACCGCGTCCGTTCCATGGTCGAAGGCTCGGACGTTACCACCACCGTCTCCAGCGCCACCCGTCCCCCGGGCAAGTACACCCTCCGCTGGGACGGCAAGGATCAGGCCGGCAAGCCGGTGAAGCCCGGTAAGTACACCATCAGCATCGAAGCCGCGCGCGAGCACGGAACCTACCAGGTCGTCCGGCAGGAGATCGACTTCGACGGCAAAACCCCCAGCCAGTTCACCATGCCCGGGAATACCGAGATAGCGGCGGCCAGCGTTGACTACCGTAAGAGATAAAGAAGGCCTGCAAGAAAAATCCGTTCCTACACCCGCCAGCGCGAAGAAGCCGATGTCGTGGCGCGTGGCGCTGCGCCGCCGCACCGCCATCGTCTCGCGCTGGCTCCACATCTACCTATCGATGGTCAGCTTCGCGATCGTGCTGTTCTTTTCGGTCACGGGCTACACGCTGAATCACACCGACTGGTTCGCCGCGAAGGAGCAGACCGTTCGCTCCGTAGGCACCATGCCGCAGCAATGGCTCAAGGAGCCGGCGAAGCTGGAGATCGTCGAACAGCTTCGCAATCAGCACAAGATTCATGGAGCCATGAGCGACTTCCGCGTGGAAGACGCGCAGCTCTCCGTCTCCTTCAAGGGTCCCGGCTACACCGCAGATAGCTTCATCGACCGCGAAACCGGCAAGTACGAGGTCATCGAAACCCGCAACGGCTTCGTCGCCGTCATCAACGACCTGCACAAGGGCCGCGACACCGGCAAGGTTTGGTCCGGCGTGATCGATGCCTCTGCTCTTCTGCTGGTGCTGGTCTCCTTCACTGGACTGGTCTTGATCTTCTTCGTCTACAAGCGGCGCACGGCTGGTCTTATCCTCGCAGCGTTTGGCGGGATCTTTTGCGTCGCGCTCTACAAAATCTTCGTTCCCTGATTGAAAGGGCCCTGATTGGAAGGGCACCCCTTCAGGTGTGCCACAACCGCGCTCTTTGATTTATTTCTTTTACCGGTTCGCTCCTGGCGAACCGGTAAAAGAATAGAAGTGTGAACTTCTTTCGGCATGGCTAAAGCCATGCCCTTCCGCAATCCTTCGAATTTATTCGAACCAACGAAAATGGATTGTCGGTATACGGGTCTATCGGTGTGCCTTGTTCCCCCAGTACCTGCAAGAGGAAAATTAGCGGTACCTCTCGCGTCATCTTCCGCAACCCAGTAGGATGGGTGCGCAGCAAAATAGCGCTTCTGGAGACCCCATGCCATCGACCCGCCGAGACTTCCTCAAGACTTCAGCCGCCGCCCTTACCCTGGCCGCGAACGCCCGTCTACTGCACGCCGCGCCGCCGAAGCTGCCTATCGCGATCCAACTCTACTCGGTCCGCGAAGACCTGGCCAAGTCCTTTGAGCCTACCCTCAAGACGCTTTCCTCTCTCGGCTATCAGGAAGTGGAAGCCGCCGGCTTCTTCAACCACTCCGCCGCAGAGGTCAAGACCGCGTTCAAGAACGCCAACCTCCGCTGCCCCAGCGCCCATTACAACTTCCAGCTCATGAGCACCCAGCTTGACCAGATCATCGAGTTTGGCCACGAACTGGGTTTGCAGTACATCGTCTGCGCCAGCCCCGGCAAGGCTCCCGCCAACGCCCAGACCAAGGGACCCCACACCCTCGACGACTGGAAGTTCAACGCCGAAAACTTCAATCGCTTCGGCGAAAAGATCAAGGCCGCCGGCATGACCTTCGCCTATCACAATCACTACGTCGAATTTCACCCACTCCCCGACGGCAGCATCCCGATGGATCAGCTCATGACCCTCACCGATCCCGCCAAGGTGCACTTCGAGATGGACTGCGGCTGGGTGGTTGTCGGAGGCGGCAACCCCGTCGAATTCCTCAAGAAGCACGGCCCCCGCATCTGCATGCTGCACATCAAGGACTTCGTCGCCGCGCATCCCAGCGCCGACGGTAAGACTCCCACTCCCACCGAACTCGGCCGCGGCGTCATCGACTACCGCCCCATCTTCCAGGCCGCCAACCCCGCCTACATCAAGCACGCGTTCGTCGAGCAGGAGGGTTACGACATCCCCCAGGACCAGTCCCTCAAGGTTGACGCAGACTACCTCAAAGCCCTCTACAAATAAGCTCGCCCAACCTAAGGCGAAACAGGGAACACCTGCACCCTGTTTCGCTCACGCTCTCGTGCTCTCGTGCTTTAGAGCACCTGTAAACTTCCGTCATTCTGAGCGCAGCGAAGAACCCCCGTATTCTTCAAATAGAGCGGACCAGCCCATAGCGCGGTACCCGTCAGCCCCCCGCATTTTGCTAAATGGAGCGGACCAGCTCGTAGCGCGGTATCCGTCAAAACCCCCGTATTTCGTCTTTGCTATCGCACTTCTTCTTGCTCTATTCCATCTGCGAAAATTGCTCTACCCCTTCGCCGCGGCATAGTACTTATCCAGATCAATGACGTGCCGTCCGTAAGCGAACCCCACCAGGTCCCACACCGAAAGCTCCGCCGCGAACGCTTTACCGCTCGCCCCCTGCAGAAGATATTTCGGTGCAAGCACCATGTTCTTCGCGGCCCGCCCGATCATGTATCGCGGCACACCGAGCAAATAAGGCACTGGCTCACGAACCTCCCGCGCCAGGTACCCCTGCGACACCGCCCGCCAATACGCCCACTTGCGGTGATAGCTCCGCGTCAGCCGCGACTCCGGAATGTAATGCAGAATCAGCAGATCAGGAACGTGCAGCCCATGGATCTTAGCCGCCTTCAGCCGTCCATAAAACTCTGCATCTTCCTCCGAGAGCAGTCCCTTCCCGCTCCGGCCCAGCTTCGCGGAATAGAGTCCCACCTTGTCGAAGACGCTCCGCCGCATGACTGCATTGCCACCCATCAGATTTCCCTGGAATGCAGCATCCATAGGACCGCGTTGCTTGGCTGTGACGATCCCGATCGCTGCGTTGTATCCCGGCGGAAGCCAATTCGGCGAAGCTGCCGACCAGTTCGGAAGATACGGTCCACCGATAAACTGCACACTCGGATCTTGAAACTCGCGGTACACCACCTCGATCCAGTCTTTGGCCACCTCTTCATCGTCATCGATGAAGCCGATCAAGTCGCCCGTCCCTGCCGCAATGCCCCCATTGCGCGCAGACGACAGCCCCTGCATGCGCTCCCGCACATACTGCACCGGATACTCCCGCGCCACCTGCTCGGTGTCGTCGGAGCTGTTATTGTCCACCACGATGATCTGCACCTCCAGGCCATCCGGTACAGTCGCCGCGAGCAGGCTCGCAATGGTCTTTCGCAGCAATCCACTCCGGTTATACGTCGGCACCACAATATCCAGCTTCAAGACAATTCCTTCCCAAAAAACAACACTGACAGCCGTAACTCAGCATAGTGCAGACCACGCGTAAACGGCGCTCAAAATCCATCACCCTTGGAGAGCGGCAACCCGGTCTCCCGAAACATCCACCAGGGAGAAGCGCGCGATGCTCCCCCAAAAGCCTCCCCAGCGGAAGCGTACGCGATGCTCCCCGAAAGCATCCCCAGCGGAGGAATGCGCGATGCCCCCCAAAAACATCCACCGGGAGAAGCACGCGATGCCCCCAAAAACATCCACCACGGAAGGGCATACCTTCAGGTATGCCAAAAAAAGCCACGCCGAAGGCGTTTCCGCTCTGCCGAAGGCAAGCCTCTCATCTTTCACCGCCTCATCCCTGCCCGTATGCCACTGGGAAGCACAAATTTAGGAATCGGCCTTCTATTTCCGGCACTTGCCTCACTTTGCGGTATCCTAGTTACTGGCAGGAAGGTGCAGCGCACCTCGAAGCGTCCGTCAGTCCGCGCTCCCCTCGAATACCGAAGATCAAAAGGTCCCGGATAGAAGCCATCAGTTCGGGATTACCGTAGCTTTAGAAGTACCGCCATTCAACCCAGGTTGAATGGTTGCTGTCGTGCGTACAACTACCACCCAGCAGGAAGGCAACACCTTGAGTAACCCAAGCACTCCCTCGGCCGATCAGCTCGCCGCCTCCCGTCTCAAACAATGGCACCAGGATGGCGAAGCCCTCCTCACCTTCGAGAACCTTCGCAGCTGGATCAACGCCGCCGGACTCGCGCTCTTCGCCCCTCGCGCCGCGCAGATCCCCTCCCCCGCGCCCTCCATGGTGGAAGCCGTCCTCGGCGCACCCAACGCTACCCCCTCCCTCGCCGACACCGAACAAGCCCGTACCCTCCTCTCCCGCCTCATCGCGGAAGGCGCAGTCGTGCCGCTCAACCTGCTTGGCAACCCCGCCGGCGTAGGCACCGACACCCCGGACTTCATCGTCGCCACCGCAATCCTCCCCTACATCTTTACTCTCCGCGGCGACAAGTCCTGGAAGCTTCCCCCCGAGACCAGCGGAGCCAGCAAGGTCTCTCCCCTCGCTCTCGCCACCTACACCCTGCTCACCGAGCGCGCCAAAGATCCGATCCCCGGCCTCTCCGCTTACGACCTCGCCACCCAGCTCGGCAAGGAAGTTACTGAGAACGCCGTTCTCCGTGGCCTGACCGAACTCTGGCAGCATCTCCGCGTCCTGCCCATTCCGCAGGAAGGCGCAGCAACCCTCTGGGAGCTGACGACCACCCGTTTCACCAAGCTGCTCAAGGCCGGTTCCAACGCCGGACAGCCCACCGCACTCTCCGCGCTCGTCACCCTCTATCTCGGCCAGTCAATCGTCGCGACTGAAGAAGAGATCGAGACCTTCCTCTCTCCGTTGGCCGCACGCTCGCGCATCCGCGACGTCGTTCATGCCCTGATGTCCGCGCGTCAGCTTGAGACTATCGCCGTCGAAGGCCGTACCGTCCTGCACGTCAACGGCGATCTTCCCGCGTTCCTCGCTCCAGCGCCAGATCCGAATGCGGAGGCCGTGCCCGTCGACGACATCGGCGCCCTCGTCGTCACCACCGAAGGCGACGCGCCCACCTCGCAGTTCATCTCCGCAGACGGCCAGCCCAGCATCAGGAAGTTCGTTTCTGCCCCCCGCAAGATCGGCACCGGCTTCGTCACCAAGCCCGGCTATGGCAAGGGAATTCGCAAGCCCTTTGCGGATCGGAACGCCGAACCCACCCGCCGTCCCTTCGCCCGCGAGTCCAACCGCGCCGACCGCCCCAGCTTCACCAAGCCCTGGGCCGAGGAGCAGGCCGACCGCCTCGCCGGAACCATCGTCCCCTCCGCAACTCCCCAGGACTCGGGATCCAGCGAGAGCGGGGAAGCCACCGCTCGCCCAGCCTTCGAGAAGCGTCCGTCCTACGGAGACAGGCGTCCCAGCTACGGCAGCAAACCCAGCTACGGCAGCAAACCCAGTTACGGCAGCAAACCCAGCTACGGCAGCAAACCGGCGTACGGAAGTAAGCCATCCTTCGGCAGCCGCCCCAGCTTTGGTGGTGACCGTGGCGGCAGCCGTCCCAGCTTCGGCTCCCGTCCCAGCTTCGGCGGCGACCGCGGCAGTTCGCGCCCCAGCTTCGGCAGCGACCGTGGCGACTCCCGTCCACCGCGCCGCGAGTTCACCCCGCGTCCCGCGAGCGATACCGGCAACCCCGGCGACTTCGCTCCGCGCAAGACCTTCTCCAAGCCCGGAACCTTCGGCCGCAAGCGCGAAGGCGGCTTCTCGCCGCGTCCATCCTTCGGTGGCGACCGCGGCGACTCCCGTCCGCCGCGTCGCGAGTTCACCCCTCGCCCCGGCTCGGAAGGCCGCGACTCGCGTCCGTCCTTCGGAGGTCGTCCTGACCGTCCGTCGTTCAGCGGTCGCCCGGATCGCCCGTCCTTCGGGGCCCGCTCCGACCGTCCTTCCTTCGGAGGCCCCCGTGAGGGAGGCTTCAACAATCGCCCCAGCTATCCGCGTCGTGACGCAGACTCCGGTTCCGGCGAGTCCGCTGGCCCGCGCTTCCGCAAGTTCGACGCTCCCCGTGGCGATCGCCCCGCCCGTCCTTTCAACGCAGACCGTGGAGCCCGCGCTGACTCCGGCGGCTACGCAGGAAAGCCCAGCGGAGGCTACGCCGGTAAGACGGGTGGCAGCTACGCCGGGAAATCCAGTGGTGGCTACGCAGGAAAATCCTCCAGCTACGGAGACAGGCCCAGCGGCGGTTACGCCGGGAAGTCTTCCAGCTTTGGCGACAAAAAGCCCTACGGCCAGTCCAGCGGCGGCTACGCCGGAAAAAGCAGCGGAGGCTACGCCGGAAAATCCGGTGGCAGCTACGCGGGTAAACCAAGCGGTGGCGGCTACGCAGGAAAATCGGCCGGCGGATTCCCCGGCAAACCAGCCGGAACCTTCGACAAGTTTAAGGGCAACAAGAAGCCCTTCGGTAACCGCCCACCCGCACGCAAATGGAAGCCGGACGAAGCCAAATCCGGAGAATAACCAGTTTCGTTCCCTTCAAGAACCTCAGGCGTGCCGTAGGGCACGCCTGAACTGTTTGTCCTATTCGTCCCACACTTCGAGTCTGCTACGCCATCCATACATCTCTCCTGTCTTGTTTTCCGCCTACGGTCCAGAGCGAAGCGAAGGGACCAGAGGCCGTTCTAGGACGTTCTTCTTCGCCCCCAAAAAACCACCTCACGGAAGGGCATACCTTCAGGTATGCCATAACAAGCCTCGCCGCAGGCGGACTCCATTCTGCCGAAGGCAAGCCTCTCTTCTTTCACAACCCCTTCCTTACCTCAGAAGTTCCTGGAAGCTCCAGTCCTGAACAGGAGTCCCGAGACTCAAAACCAAAAACCCGCAAATTCCTGTCAAGCCCCCAAACCTCCAAAAAGTCCTCCGCTAAATCACTAAGCCAAACAAAAGAAGCAGCTTACACCCCAGGTAATAAATAAAAAAAAGTAGCATTTTACCCCACCTCAATCTTCTACAATAGAAACAGCAAGAAAACACGTCACAAAGCAAAGATCAGAGCCTGCCCGGCAAGCCCGTATCTCCTTTAGAATGACGATTTTGCTCGTAACTCCTTTGTTTGGAATATTTTAGCGGGAACCACCTCCGGTACTCTTTCAAAAGAAGCGATTTACGCGCAGGTAACCCCGGGGGAGGGACCCCGCCTTTCAAGGAGCAGGGATGCAGCAGCAGGAAACGACCAAGCGCCAACGTCCCGTCATCGCCATCGACGGCCCAGCGGGAGCCGGAAAAAGCACTCTCGCCGCCCACCTCGCGCGCCGCTTCGGTTTTCTGAACCTCGAGACCGGTGCCATGTACCGCGCTCTCGCTCTCAAAGCCATCGAACACGACCTCGCGTTCGATGAAGAAACGCCGCTTCTGGAGTTGGCCCACTACACCAGCATCGCGCTCGAATCGCAATCCGAAGGCAACCGGGTTCTGCTGGACGGAACCGACGTCTCCCGCCGTATCCGCGAGCAGGACGTCACTTCCGGCGCTTCTCAAATCTCGGTCCACCCCGAACTCCGCGCCTGGATGGTCGATCTGCAGCGCAAGATGGGGGCCGCCGGTGGGGTCGTCATGGAAGGCCGCGACATCGGCACCGCCGTATTTCCCGACGCTGAGGTCAAAATCTTTCTTGATGCAGCTCCGGAAGTTCGCGGCAATCGACGTTTTCGCCAGGTAGCTCCCACGCCCGGGCCTCATAACAGCGAGCCTGCAAACTCCGATCGTCAGGCCCCTGACCCGGAGACTGCAGAAGAGCATCGGCTTGCCGAAGAAGCCATTATCAAGGAGATGAAGGAGCGCGACTACCGGGATCGCCATCGCGCCCAGTCGCCTCTTCAACCTGCACCGGATGCCGTGATTCTCGATTCCACCGCCATGACGCTCCAGGAAGTGCTTGCAAAAGCCGAAGAGATCGTCCGCTCCCATCTCCCTCCTCCTCCCTCCGATCCAGGGCTTATTGCACAATAAATGGTGCAGGCAAATGGCTTCTAATTTTTTTCTAGCAAAATTTGCCAAACGTGCTAACCTTCACACATCGTTTGAAACAGATTGGTTTTCTGCACTGAGCTGTAAAGTCGAACCCCGATCTAGATCTGGCGGCAAATTCACGCAATAAGGAAATAATGGACATGGAACAGGGAACAGTGAAGTGGTTTAACGATGCCAAGGGGTTTGGTTTCATCAGCCGTCAGAACGGCGAGGACGTGTTTGTTCACTACTCGGCGATCAATTCGAACGGTTTCAAGAGCCTTCAAGAGGGTCAGGCTGTGCAGTTCAACGTGGTAAAGGGACCCAAGGGTTGGCAGGCGTCTGACGTTCAGCCTCTCTAGTTCTAACCGCAGCACAGCACCAACAAGTTTTGCGAGAGGGATGGCCCAGGCTATCCCTCTGCGCCTTTAAGAACCGAACCAGCTCCGACCACACTCTATAGTGGAATCATGCGGATACGTTCTGGTTCAGCCTTTGCAACTCGGTTTCTGGTGTTGGCGATAGCCTTCGGGACAGCAACCGTAACAAAAGCCCAGGAACCAACCACTTCCACCCCGACAACGCCCACCCCAACTATCGAGTCTCAGGAGCCGGAAAAGCCGCTTCCTGACATTTCCGCGTTGATGTATCAGGTAGAAGCCCATCAGAAGACGGCTGAAGCAGTCCGCAAAGACTATCTCTACCACTCTGTCGAAACCCAGCAGGACAGGGACGGCAGCGGGAAAGTCAAAAAGAAGGAGACGAAAGAGTACGACGTCTTCTGGGTTGGCGGAGTTCCAGTCGCCAAACTCGTCAAAAAAGACGGCAGGGCACTCACTCCCGACGAGCAGAAAAAAGAAGACGAGCGCATCGACAAGGACGTCAAGAAGGCCCAGGAGCGAAAAGAGAAGGGTGACTCGAAGGGCAAGGAGACCAGTCCGCGCGGCAACGACATGATCACCGTCTCGCGTTTTCTGGAGCTAGGCAGTTTCACGAATCCCAGGCGCGTTCAGTTCGAGGGGCGCGATACGATCGTCGTCGACTACTCCGGCAATCCCAAGGCGAAGACTCGGAACCGCGTCGAAGACGTCATCCGCGATCTGGTCGGGACTGTCTGGATCGACGAGCAGGATAAGGTAATACGAAAGATGGAAGGGCATTTTTTCAACGCCTTCAAGATCGGTGCCGGTCTCATCGTGAATGTTCGTAAAGACACCAGCTTTGGGTTCGACCAGACCAAGGTCAACGGCGAAATCTGGCTTCCGAAGCAGATTCAAGGCCAGGGAGCAGCGAGAGCATTCCTCGTCGTCAATTTCAACGGCAGCATCCTGATACAAATGTCGGATTACCGCAAGTTCAAGGCGACCTCGACCATCCTGCCGGACGTGAATAAGGTTGAAGAGAGGCCGGCGACTGCCCCTCCCCAATAGCGAGTGTGAGAAGTGTTCCGTTTCGGTTAACCGTTTCCTTGTGCGAACATCGCGCGAGTTGTCCGATCCTGTAGCCGATGCCATAAAAGGTCTAGCATAATAATGGATGCGGGATGAAAATGCATTTCGCGCGAATCGAATTGAAATCGAGGAAGCAATGGCCACGAAGGCAGGAACGATTACCCCACCCGCACCAGCGATCGACAGCAATGAACGCGAGACAACTTTCGACATCTTTCGCCGTTGGGGATACCTTCAGGCCTCGCTCGATCCGTTAGGTCAGTACCTTCCGCCCGAGCCGTTTCCGACACCCGCGCCCGAGGGCGAAAGCGCGAAGCTGGCACGCAGCTTCTACTGCGGAACCATCGCGGCAGAGTTTATGCACATCGCCGATCCGGACCGCCGCCAGTGGCTGCAGGAGCAGATGGAACAGGTCCCTGCGAAGCCCGACCAGAAGCACATTCTCACCCGGTTGATCCAGGCCGATCTGTTCGAGCAGGTCATCCAGTCGCGCTATCTCGGCACCAAGCGCTTCTCGCTCGAAGGACTCACGGTTCTCATTCCTTTTCTCGATCGCATCTTCGAGGTAAGTGCAACTCGCGGAGTTACAAAAGCAATTCTTGCCATGAGCCATCGCGGCCGTCTTAGCGTGATGACCAACACCATCGGCCGCAGCGCCGCTGAGATCTTTACCAAGTTCGAAGACGTCGATCCACGCAGCACGATGGGTGGCGGCGACGTGAAGTATCACATGGGCGCGACCGGTGATTACACCGGTCCGAACGGCGAGAAGATCGCCCTGCATCTCGTCTCGAACCCCAGCCATCTTGAGGCAGTCGATCCCGTCGCTCTCGGCCGCGCACGCGCCAAGGCAGAGCGCATCGGCAAGGGCGGTTCGGCACAGGTGCTTCCGGTGGAAATGCACGGCGACGCGGCGTTTGCCGGTCAGGGTATTCTCGCCGAGACGCTCAACATGGCAACTCTGCCAGGCTACAACGTCGGCGGAACCATTCATGTGATCGTGAACAACCTGCTTGGATTCACGGCGGTTCCCGAGGAGTCGAACTCCTCGCGCTTCGCGACGGATATTGCGAAGCGTCTTCCGATCCCGATCTTCCATGTGAATGCAGAGGACCCGGATGCTGTCATCCGCATCGCCGCGATTGCTGCGGAGTATCGTTATCGCTTCCACTCAGACATCGTTGTGGATCTGGTTGGCTATCGGAAGCATGGTCACAGCGAGGTCGATGACCCGACCGTGACGCAGCCTCGGCGCTACGCGATCATCAAGGATCGTGCTCCGCTGTACCAGCTTTACGCCAAGCAGATCGGCGTCGATCCAGCGGCTGAGGCGCAGGCGATCCAGGCGGGTCTTCTGGAAGATCAGAAGACGGCATCCAAGGCCGACCACATCCCTCATCTCTCCAGCCTCCCGACCTATTGGGCTCCGTACCGCGGCGGCGAATTGAAGGCCGATGACAACCCGACGACGGGCCTTCCGGCAGAGAAGATCGCCGCGCTGGTGCATGCGACCACTAAAACTCCAGAAGGATTTCATCTTCATCCGAAGCTCAAGAAACTGTTTGAGCAGCGCGAAGAGATGGGAGCCGGCACGCGTCCCTTCGACTATGGCATGGCCGAACTGGTGGCTTACGCGTCACTGCTCGAAACCGGTACGCCGATTCGTCTGACCGGACAGGATTCGCAGCGCGGCACGTTCAACCAGCGTCATTCGGTGATCGTCGATACGGAGACTGAAGTCCGTTACACCCCGCTCGCCAACATGAGCGACAAGCAGGGCAAGTTCGAGGTGTATAACTCGCTGCTCTCCGAGGCCGCGGTGCTGGGCTTCGAGTACGGCTTCTCGCGCGACTTTCCCGAGGCACTTACGCTGTGGGAGGCGCAGTTCGGCGACTTCGCCAACGGCGCACAGATCATCATCGACCAGTTCATCGCGGCCAGCGAAGCGAAGTGGGGTTTGCTCTCCGGCCTCGTCATGCTGCTGCCGCACGGATACGAAGGCCAGGGCCCGGAGCACTCGAGCGCACGCATCGAGCGGTTCCTGCAGCTCGCGGCGTATGACAATCTGCAGATCTGCCAGCCTTCGACCGCGGCGCAGTACTTCCACATGCTGCGCCGGCAGTCGATGCGGAAGTGGCGCAAGCCGTTGATCGTCTTCACGCCGAAGAGTATGCTGCGTCATCCGGATGCTTCCTCATCCCTGGCAGACTTCGCCAAGGACGCGTTCCAGAATGTGCTTCCGGACCACGAGGTGAAGTCGCCGCGGCGGCTGCTGGTGTGCAGCGGCAAGATCGGGCATAACCTGCGGGTCGAGCGCGAAAAGCGCAAGGACATGGGCGTCGCGATCATCTTCGTCGAACAGCTCTTCCCCTGGCCCGAAGAGGAGCTTCAGGCAGCGCTGGACGAACATCCCGAAGCCCAGGAGATCGTCTGGGTGCAGGAGGAGCCGGCCAACATGGGAGCCTTCTTCTACGTCATGCCGGAGCTTCGCCGCATGGCCGGACAGCGCGCCGTCCTGAGCGTGAAGCGCACAGCCAGCGCCAGCCCGGCGACCGGATCGGCGAAGGCGCACGAGATGGAAGAGAAGACCCTGATCGACCTGGCCTTCGGAGCTTAGAGCAAAGCCGTAAGAGGACGATAAATTGAAACCCTGATGGCACTACACCCAATGTTGCTCTCTCATCGGATGATTCTCTCTTCGCCTCGGCGATGGCTTTGTACCGCATTGATCAAGACGAACTTCTCTCCCCCTCTCAGGGAGTACAAGGCTAGGCAGTATCGGCAGATGGCCTTTGGAAGGGCATACCTTCAGATGTGTCAAATGCTACTCAGTTTGATTTGTTTCTTTTGTCGGTTTGCTATAGGCAAACCGACAAAAGAAACAAAGGATAGAAGAGAACGCTTCTTTCGGCAGGGCTGAAGCCGTGCCCTTCCAAATATTCGCAAAATTCAACTACCTCGGCAAGTAGCTCCCGTGTGGCTCTCATCTGTGCGGCTGCTTCCTGGATGGCCTGCTCCGGCACTCTATGGGCCATCAGCCTCTGGCTGCACTCCTCGACGGTGCTGTCATTGGCGCGTTGCGCTGCCCGCTCGGTCGGCCCGTATTCGAATCGAGTCACGAGTGCCAAAAGCTATGGCGAGAGCACGTGCCAGCAAGCAGGAATAAACACACATAGCGTTTTCTTAGAAAAATGCTTGACAGGGATACGCCTCGTCCGTATCTTCTCTGTGCCGGTACAAAGGTCAGTCCAATGTACCTGTGACGTAACCAGACGCTTGAGCGAGAAACTCACAACATTCAGGCGTGAAAGGACACTAGCAATGATCTCTCGTCTTGCGAAAACGGTGTTTCTCGCCTTCTTCTGTATCGGTGCAAGCGCTTCGTTTGCTCAAACCTCGAGCGGAACCATCATCGGCGCGGTTGAAGATGGCTCGGGGGGTGCTTTGCCGAATGCCGATGTAACGTTGGTGCAGGTAGCCACCGGCTTTACCCGAGCCACTCATACGAATGATGCAGGTATTTTTAATGCGCCGGTAATTCCGCCAGGCGAATACACGATTACGGTTGCGGCTCCTGGATTCGCAACGCAGCGGCTTACGTCGATTGGTCTGCTGGTCGATCAGACATTGAATTTGCATATTGCATTGAAAGTGGGCGCCGTCGGCTCGTCGATTGAGGTCATCAGTTCCGAGCCGCTGGTTGACTCAGCGACATCCTCACTAGGGCAAGTCATCGAGAACAAGCAGATTCTCGATATGCCTTTGAATGGACGCAATCCTTTCGCGCTGGGGCTATTAGCGGGGAACACAACTCCGCTCTTCGGAGTGCAGTCGAACCTCCCTTTTATCGCAGGCGGCGGGCGGTTCACGGCGGTCGATGTTTCGCTGGATGGTGTGGATAACAATACGATCACGAACGCAGGCAACATCGGCCGCACGGGAATCGCGATCATTCCGTCGGTCGACGCTGTGCAGGAGTTCAAGGTCAAGACGAATAACTTCTCTGCAGAGTTCGGACATGCGGCTGGCTCGGTTGTGAACACAACGTTGAAGAGCGGAACGAACCAGTTTCACGGCGCGGTCTTTGAATTTATTCGCAATAACATCCTCGATGCGAACAACTACTTTACAAACCTGGTGGGGAATCCGCGACCGCCGTTCCATCAGAATCAATTTGGTGGAACCGTGGGAGGCCCGATCCTTCACGGCAAGACATTCTTCTTCGCGGATTATCAGGGCACGAGACAGAGCAGTGTGTCGGGAAGCTCTATTGCGAATGTTCCGACGGCGGCGTTTCGGGCGGGCGATTTCTCCGGAGTCACGACCCCCATTTACGATCCGGCAACGCGACGGATCGGGCCTGCCGGAACGGTTATCGCGACAGCGTTTCCTGGGAATAAAATTCCGCAGAGCCGATTGAATGCGACGTCGGTTGCGATTACATCTCTGGTGCCGCAACCAAACTTTGGTGCGGCTGGAATTGTGGCTAGAAATTTTTTCTACCAGGCTCCGCGGTTCTCAAATACGGACCAGGGAGATGTGCGGATCGACACCACAATTACGGCGAAGAATACGCTGTTCGGCAGCTTCTCGATCAGCCAGAATTCGCAACCGTCCATAGGGGTCTTCGCCGGGTTTATTGGAGGGGGAGCGTCAGCGGTGGACAATTCGGCCCAGGCCGCGCTCACGGATGTGCAGATCTTCACCCCATCCCTGATCAATGAGTTCCGCTTTGGATTGATCCGACACAATGGAAGCCTTATTGGCGTGGGGCAGACTGGCGCGGACTTCGCAAACAAGGCAGGGTTGGCGATGTTCCCAGGGCCGGTGAAGGGTTTCTCTCAAATTTTGTTCAACTATTCGGGCGTACAAGCGGGCTCGCAGGAGTTCACGAGCTGGGGCGGTGGCGATACGAATCAGAATGTTGAAACACGCGGGCAACTTGCCGATAGTGTGAGCTGGAATCACAGAAAGCACGCTGTCAAATTTGGAATAGATCTTCGCAATGCGCGGCTTATGACGTTGCGCGGCTCGCCGTTCTTTGGACAGGATTACTTTGGAGCAGTGTTTACATCAAGCTCCGATTCGCCAGGTTCCGGCCTACCGTTTGCGGACTTCATGCTTGGCTATCCGACGAGTATTCTGGGCGCTCCCATGCTGCAGCGCGGGCATCAGCGGGACAGTTATTTCGGTGGATTCGTACAGGATGACTGGAAGATCAGCGACAAACTCACCCTTAACTACGGGGTGAGATACGAACTTTATACGCAGCCAATCGACAAGAATAATCTTGGCAGCCTCTTCAATATCACGACCGGACAGTTTGTGATTCCCGGAAGTCAGGGCTTCAGTCGGGCGATGGTGCAGGGCGATCATAATAACTGGGGTCCTCGTTTTGGTGCTGCATACCAGGTCTCGCGCGCACTTGTAGTGCGTGGCGGCTACGGCATCTTCTATGGATTGAAAGACCAGAATCAGCAGATAACGCAGTTCTCCGGAAACGCGCCGAATATCCCGACGATCTCGCTGCCGAATATTTCTGCGACACAGACTGTATCCCCTCCCTTCACTATCAATACGCCCATCGTCGCACTGCCGGCAGGGACGTCGCTCAGTTCCTTCACGGCAGCAAATCCGATCGCATCCTCATTCCGGACACAGAGCTTCACGAATGGGCGCAACCCGATGTTGATGCAGTACAACCTGGACTTCCAGTATCAATTGTCGAAGACGATCGTTCTTGAGGCTTCCTACAGTGGTGCAAAAGGAACAGATCTGGCGACGTTATTTATCGATCAGAACCAGATTCCGTTCTCGCAAGCGTTGGCAGGACTCAATAAACAGGCGAATCGTCCCTTCCCGAATATCAATGGCCAGGTGCTAGCTGTCTTCTCGACTGCGACGTCCAATTACAACGCCATGAACTTGAAGTTCGAGAAGCGGCAGTCACACGGAGTGAGTGTACTGGCGAACTACACCTGGCAGAAGAATCTGGAGACGGGCGGAAGCGGGCCGAATGCCTTCTCGCAGAATGGTGGGACTTCGATCGCTATCAGTACTTATGAACCGGGCCGCGAGAACGGTGTCGCACCTATCAATATTGCCCACAATGCGACCGCCAGCGTGAGTTATGCATTGCCCTTCGGAAAGGATAAGCGCTTCCTCTCGCATTCCAGAGTTCTGTCTGCTGTGGTTGGTGGTTGGGTAATCAATGGGATAGGAACGCTGCGTACCGGCTTTCCAACAGATATTCGAACCAGTCTTCTTCCACCTGTCTTCAATACCTATAACGTGGCGAGCTGTGTTCCGGGTGTGCCACGTAAGCTACCGAACGCGGGGGTAAACGGCTACTTCAATCCGGCTGCTTTTACGGTCCCGATAACAGTAACTGGAGCCACGGGCGGACCGGTTCAAACGTTCGGCAACTGCGGCCATTTCCTTACTACAGGACCGGGCTCGAAAAATCTGGACTCGTCGATCTTCAAGGACTTTCATTACTCTGACAGGACGTATCTGGAGTTCCGGACAGAGTTCTTCAACACTACGAATACCCCGACCTTCTTTCTTCCTCCGGCAAACGATCCCACGCTCACCTGCCAAGGAGCACCGGGTGCAATCTGCAACTCCACGAATCCGAGCTTCGGCAAGCTTTCAAGCGGTACGGCGACGGGAAGGCAGATACAGTTCTCCCTGAAAATCTATTACTAATCCGGACAATGCAGACTATTCCAGGAACTCCGAAGTGAGGACATTACGATGAGTGAGACGAATGAAGTTACACGCCGGGAGTTTTTGTATACCACTGCAATGCTCGCCGCCTCGACTGCGGTGGCCCATGCCTCTCCGGTCGGCGCCGCCGGGTTGCCGCCTGATCAGGCGACAGCGACGGCAACTGGAGGAGCCCTGGAACCAGCGATGGGTTCCGTCTTCCCGGCGGGCGCGGTTTACTTTCGAAAATCGAATCCGCCGGACTCAGACTGGGCGAAGGATCACAAGACTGCCTCGCAGATCGGTATGAACACCTTTCGGCACTGGTTCATGTGGTCCGCCGTAGAGGTTAGCCCTGGAATATATGACTGGGCTGACTATGACCAGATGATGGATCTTGCCGCACAGAATGGCATCAAGGTAATCATCGCGGAGCTTGTAACCGCTGCGCCCGAATGGACCTTCCGAAAGCACGCCTCCGCCCGTTACCACGGCAGTGATGACAGCTTCATCTACAGCACGATCTCCGGAAGCAGCGACACGGGAGGTTTTCCGGGGCTATGTCTGGACAACGCAGAGGTGAAGCAACTTGCGGAACGCTTTCTCACGACTCTCATCGAGCGCTATAGAAATCATCCAGCCCTGCTGGGGTGGGATCTCTGGAATGAGACTACGGCGGAAGGTGGAAGTCCGCAGAAGATGTACTGCTTCTGCGAGGCCAGCAAGACGAAGCTGAGGGAATGGTTGAAAGGCAAGTACGGATCGATCGAGAAGGTACGAAAGACGTGGCAGCGATACAGTCTCGCGACGTGGGAGGATCTGGAGCCACCGCGAAATTTTTCCGGATATTCGGAGAGTCTGGATTGGCTACAGTTTCGCGTGGATAATGCGTACGAACTCTTCGACTGGCGTATCAAGCTTTTTCGACGGCTTGATCCAAAGCATCTCGTGACGTGTCACGGAGTGGCTGGAACGCTGGAGAGCTACGCATCACAGGCACACAACGAGTGGATGGCCGCGTCGCGAGTGGATGTGTATGGGTTGACATGGGTCGCGTCGCGTCACGGAACCGAACCCTGGAGGCAGTATCAGGCACTGGATCTGACACGCGCCGGCGCCCGGGGCAAGCCATTCTGGCACGCGGAGGCGCAAGGCGGCCCGTTGTGGATGCAGCCGCAAGTAATCGGTCGGCCGAAGGAAGACGGACGTGTCACCGAACCGGAAGATATACGGGTCTGGAATATGATCTCCTGTGCCGGAGGCGCGCGCGGCATTCTTTACTGTCGATGGCGTCCCTTGCTGGATGGGCCGCTGTTCGGCGCCTTCGGAGCATTCGGGATGGATGGATCAGTGACCCCGCGAGCAGAGATGGCTGGCAAGACTCTGCGTTGGGCGAACGAGCATCCTGAGCTTTGGCAGTCGCGGCCTGTTCGAGGGAGCGTTGGATTGCTGGTCGCGCCAGAGTCCGAACTCTTCAACTATGTGCAGCAGGGCTCGACCGATTTTTATGCACGGTCTCTGCAGGGGGCATATCAGGCATTCTTCGACTCGAATATTCAAGCCGATTTTGTAGCGGTTGCCGACATCGAGGAGTACAAGCTTCTCTATGTTGCGTATCCGGTGATGCTGAAGTCGGAGACCGTGGCCCTGCTGAAAAAGTATGTCGCCCAGGGTGGCACACTCATCTGCGAAGGACTGCCGGCCTACTTCGGAGATCACGGACATGTAGGAACCACGCAGCCGAACTACGGGTTGGACGATGTTTTTGGAGCGCAGGAGAGCTACGTAGAATTCAATCCGGATATCTCGGAGAAGCTGATGTTTGAGGTAAACGGGAGCAAGATTTACGGGCGCTACTTCCGGCAGGAGTACACCTTGAAAGGCGGTAAAGCCGTTGGCAGTTTCAGCAATGGAGCGATCGCCGCTGTGGAGAATAAAACTGGCAGTGGCCGGACGCTCTTACTCGGATCTTTTCCGGGTGCAGGCTACTATCTTCATCACGGAGCCGAGACCAAAGCTTTGTTCGCCAGCTTCTTAAAGATGGCGGGACTCGCTCCGCAGCTCACACTGAATGACAACGCTGTTCAGGCGCGGCTGCATGCGGGTCAAGGTGGAACGCATCTCTGGATCACGAATCCTACGACTGAGTCACGAACGATCAAGGTGTCACTCGATCCAGGGGCAGGCAGCTTTATCGGAGGCGAAGATCTGTGGGCCAAGAAGCCAATCAAGTTCGAAGGTAAGCAGATCAGCGTGGTCGTGGCCGCGAAGGACGCTGCCGTCATCGCCTTGCGGTAGTAAATCAAGAGTCTACGAATGAAGGCTACGAACGAAGGGGTTTACCGACTATGAGCACCCGCAGATCATTTGTGAAACAAACCGCAGGACTAACAGTCGCTTGTTTCGTGGGCTCGGGTTCCAAGCTCTGGGGTCTGGCTGCGAGTGAGGTGCAAGAAGGTTCCGGTAAGGTGGCAGGCTGGTATGACCGTCCCATGCGCTGGGCCCAGGTCGGCTTTGCTGAAGATGATCCGGGTAACTACGATCCAAAGTTTTGGGTGGACTACTTCAAGCGTCTTCATATCGACGCTGTGACCTTGAATGCTGGCGGGGCAGTAGCCTTCTACCCCACAAAGATCCCGATGCACTATCGCAGCAAGTGGCTCGGCAACATGGACACGTTCGGCGATCTTGCTAAGAGTTGCCGAGCGCTGGGTATGAATGTAGTCGCGCGAACCGATGCTCACGCCTGCCATCAGGACGTGTACGACGCCCATCCGGACTGGATTGCCGTTGACGAACATGGAAAGAAGCGCAAACATCCATCGGACCCTGACTACTGGATCACCTGCGCTCTCGGCCCGTATAACTTCGAGTTCATGACCTCGGTGCACGAAGAGATCATGAAGATGTATATGCCCGATGGAATCTTTACCAATCGCTGGGCCGGATCTGGAATGTGCTTCTGCGAGCATTGTGAGAAGAATTTTCATGAGTTCAGCGGGATGGCATTGCCTCATACTCTCAACCCGCAGGATCCCGCTCGGCGACAGTATCTCGTCTGGCACCAGAAGCGACTCTTTGAGTTGTGGACTTTATGGAATGACCGTATTCAAAAGATCAATCCAAACGCCAGTTACATCGCGAATGCGGGTGGCGGTGCGCTGAGTGATCTGGATATGAAGACGGTGGGTGAACTTGCGCCTACGCTCTTTGCCGATCGGCAGGGAAGAACAGGCGTTATGGCTCCATGGGCCAACGGCAAGAACGGCAAAGAGTATCGCGCGACGATGGGGAGTAAGGCGATCGTCGGCATCTTCAGCATGGGCCTGGAAGACAAAAATCGCTGGAAAGACTCAGTGACGAGCGACGATGAGATCCGCTTATGGGTGATGGATGGAGTGGCTCAGGGGCTGAGGCCGTGGTTCACAAAGTTCGACGCGAAGGTGATCGACCCGCGCTGGATGCCGGTGGTGGAGGAACTCTACAAATGGCATGCAGCAAACGAAGTCTATCTTCGCAACGATCGTCCATTGGCGCGAGTAGGTCTGGTCTATTCGCAGCAGACAGCCACTTACTACGGTGGTGAGAATGCACATCTCAAGGTAGAGGATCCAAGTCTCGGCTACTACCAGGCTTTGGTCGAAGCGAGGATCCCATTCGAGATGGTGCATGATCATCTCCTGGACAAAGAACACATCAGCCAGTTCAAGACTCTGATCCTGCCAAATATTGCTGCCTTATCTACGACACAGTGCAAGCGGCTTGAAGAATTTGTAGAGGCCGGAGGCGGTCTGGTCGCGACGTACGAGACGTCTCTCTACGATGAATGGGGAGTTCGCCGGAATGACTTCGGCCTTTCGGCACTGTTCGGGGTTCACTACGGAGGCAAGACAGAGGGGCCGATGATGAACTCCTACTTGAGCCTCAACAAGGATTCATCCGGCAAGTATCATCCCTTGCTGGATGGGATCGAAGACTCCGTCCGCATCATTAATGGAATTAACCAGACGGTCGTGACCCCCGTTGGCGAGGGAGTTTATCCGCTGCAGGTGGTACCGACTTATCCGGATCTGCCTATGGAAGAGGTCTTTCCACGGGCGGGATCGCATGGCCAGGTCGGGGCAGTTGTACGCCAGGTTGGTAAAGGAAGAGTCGTGTATTTGTCTGGAGATGTTGATCGCACCTTCTGGGACACGCTGAATTTCGACCAGTCAAAGCTTCTGCGTAACGCAGTTCTCTGGACGACCAATGAAGCTGCTCCGCTGGTTGTGAAGGGTAAGGGCGTTTTGGACGTATCGATCTGGAGCCAACAGAACTCCATGACCGCGCATCTTGTGAATCTGACAAATCCAATGATGATGAAAGGGCCAGTTCGTGAGTTGATCCCGATCAGCAGACAAGAGGTAAGTATCTCTTTGCCGAGTACTCGACGGGTGAAGAGAGTTCATTTGCTGGTGGCCGGTCAGGATGTGAAATATACAAACGAGGGTGGCGTGATCCGTCTTGAAGTGCCATCCATCCTTTTGCACGAAGTGGTCGCAATCGACTTTGCCTGATCAGATTGGACGGCTGGTCTTCTTGACACTAAAGGTCATACCAAAATACCTTTACATGAAGGTTTGAATTCTGGAGCGATACGCCGTGAATTTACCATCCATCTGGAGTCAGACATATTCTCTCCACGGGTTGACGCCCGGCGTATCTGCTCTCATCGCTGCGCTTCCTATCTTCACGCTGCTGTTTCTTCTTGGGGTGCTAAGAAAGCCCGCTTGGTTAGCTGGTCTCGTAGGACTTGCAGTGACATTTCTGCTTGCCACTGCAGGTTATGGGATGCCCTCCATGAAGGCGTTGAGCGCTGCAGCGTATGGTGCGGCGTTTGGGTTGTTTCCAATCTCCTGGATCATCTTTTGGGCTATCGCTCTCTTCAAAGTCACAGTCGAATCGGGTAAGTTTGAAATCATCCGGGATTCCATCGGACGCTTGACTCCCGATCCTCGACTGCAAGCCCTCCTGATCGCCTTTGCATTCGGGGCCTTCCTGGAAGGTGGGGCTGGCTTCGGGACGCCAGTCGCCATTGCGGCCACCATGCTGACCGGGTTAGGCTTCTCTGCATTTAGCGCGTCCGCCGTCTGTCTGCTTGCGAATACAGCGCCCGTTGCCTTTGGATCAATCGGCATTCCAGTCATTACTCTTGCTGGCACGACAGGTCTTCCGCTGGATAAGCTCAGCACAGCCGTTGGACGGTTTTGCTCTCCCGTCTCGCTGATTATCCCGCTCTATCTTCTTGTGGCTACTGGCGGCTTTCAGTCGCTATCCGGGGTATGGATTCCGGCCGTCCTTGCGGGGGCTGTTTTTGCCGGCATGCAGCTAACGATCTCGACGTTTCTAGGGCCACAACTAACGGATATTCTGGCTGCTCTTTCTGCAATGGCCGCACTGGTGATCTATCTTCGTCTTCGCGGCAAGGAAGTGCCGGAGCCACTGGATACTAATCTCGAATCTTCAAGTTCTGGCGCTCGCGCACTACAACTCGGATCACGCATGTTGAGGACTGGGCTCGGTGTCTCTGAAACGATGGAGGAGCGTAAAGTAGCTGCGGGCAAGGAACAGAGTGGAATGCAGGTGCTCTCCGCATGGCTGCCCTACGGACTCCTTGTCGCGTGCGTTTTGCTATGGGGGATTGCGCCGATTCAACGACTGCTGAATAGAGGGACGATCGCTTTTGCATGGCCTCTGCTACACGATCAGGTGATGAGGGTCCCTCCGATTACCCTGGCACCTTCTCCATATCATGCCATCTTCACTCTCAATTTCTTCTCTGCCGCTGGAACTGCCTGCATGATGGCGACATTCCTGGCAGCCCTATGTCTTGGAATGAGTCTTTCGCAGTTTTCAAAGATTCTCATAGCAGCGGTAAGACAACTTACCTTGCCTATCCTGACGGTTTCGGTTGTGCTCGCAACCGGCTTCCTGATGAACTATTGCGGAGCGACCGCGACCCTTGGTCTTGCCTTCGCATCCACCGGATTCATGTTTCCCTTCTTCAGCTCTCTACTTGGGTTTCTCGGAGTCTTCTTGACTGGCTCCGACACGTCGTCCAACGCGCTTTTTGGGAATCTGCAGGTTGTCACGGCAGGGCGGCTGGGGCTGAACCCCGTCCTTATGGCGGCCGCAAATTCGGCTGGTGGCGTGATGGGTAAGATGATAAGCCTGCAAACCATCGCGGTTGCGGCTGCGGCGACAGGTCTCTCCGTTCGAGAGCAGTCAAAGCTGTTTCGATTCACACTCAAGCACAGCATTTTTCTTGCATGTTTCGTGGGGTGCCTTGCTCTCTTCTACACCTACGGACTTCATCTTTAAACGATTGGAATTCCAATAAGGAGCAGTATGGCAAAGCTTGGTTTTTTAGGTTTAGGAATTATGGGTGGCCCAATGGCTCGCCGGCTTATCGAAGCCGGTCATGAAGTGGCGGTGTGGTCCTTTAGCGCAGGCAAGGCTGATGCTATCGCGGCTTACGGTGGGGTGGCCTGCGAGACGCCCGCAGATGTTGCCCGGCAAAGTGAATGTGTGTTCCTGTGTGTCGGTAATACGGCGATGTCACGAGAGGTCATCTTTGGGAAGCATGGTCTGGCAGCGGGTAAGGCGGAAAGCCTCGTGATCGTGGACTCCAGCACCATCTCTCCGAGCGAGAGCCGCTTGATGGCCGCCGAACTCGAGAGGATCGGAATCGATTTTCTTGACGCTCCCTGCACCGGTTCAAAGGCCGGTGCCGAAGCAGGAACGCTCACCTTCATGGTGGGAGGCAGGGAAGAGGTCTTCCGACGTGCCCGCGAGTGGTTTCAGCCGATGGGAAAGCAGTTCTACTACTGCGGAGGATCTGGCCTGGGGCTGCAGGCAAAACTGTCTCAGAACATGATTCTTGGCAACCTGCTTCAAGCTTTCAACGAGAGTCTCGTCCTGAGTACGAAGGCAGGAGTGGCACCGGAGATGATGCTCGACATACTGGAGAACAGCGCTGCAAAGTCCGGGCTGGTGTCAGCTAAAGCGCCTCTTGTTCTGGCACGCGATTTCGCGACGCGTTTTTCGGTGAAGTGGTTGGAGAAGGATATGGAGCTGATGCTGGAGTCGGCTGCGGAACTTAATGTTCCTGTTCCGCTCACATCGCTTTCCCGGCAGTTATATCGAGCTTCGATAGCGAAGGGTCATGGGGAGGACGATATTGCTGGTTCAATTCGAGTATTGGAAGAACTGGCCGGTTGCGAGGTGCTTGCCAGCAAGAAATGATGGAGGCGGAAGGATGAGACACTCCGCGTCTCATCCGGCAACCGCTGTCTGAGTCCGTGCTTCATGCTGATCGAAGCAACATGTTAATCTAATCCGACATCTCGTTTGCAATGCCAAGCAGCCTAGTTAGCGACACAGCTTATAAAGCGACATCTGCTTTTGAACAGTTTGCATTGCAGGACGACTGTAGGAGTGGCAAAGCATGGGACGTGCCATCAAATCCGTCGCGGTTTTACCGCGCACGACGCTCACTGAAGCTGCCTTTGAACAATTGATCTCCTATGTTGTCAACGGGACCTGGAAGGCAGGTGATCGTCTCCCGCCAGAGCGTGACCTTTGCCAGCAATTCGGCATCGCTCGCACCTCACTGCGCGAAGCGCTGAAGGCGATGGAACTGGTAGGCATGCTCGATAGCCGGGTTGGCGATGGAACTTTCGTATGCCCGCGCTCCGAGTTCCTGTGCCGTCCGCTTTTGTGGGCGTTTACTGGCACAGATCATAACGAGTTGAAAGAGATTATGGAGGCCCGCACAATCATCGAAGAGAATCTTGCCGGTCTCGCCGCGGAACGTGGTTCTGCTGATGAGATCGCACAAGTTGGACTGGCGGTCCAGCAGATGCGTGACAGTATTGAAGCCGGCAACTCGATCCTTGAAGCGGATATGAGCTTTCACCTCGCGGTTGCGGCGGCAGCGCATAACGAAGTCCTCAAGAATGCCGTTCAACTTTTGCGCAACATTACGCGACAGTGGCTTTTCTATAAAGTCCTTATCCCCAATGTCGCACCTGCCGTACTGAAGAAGCACGAGTCTATTTATAAAGCGATCGCCGCTCGCAAGCCCAATGCGGCACGCACCGCCATGCGACAGCACCTGGAAGAGACGATGGAACTGGTGATTCAGGTAGTCGAGCAGCACGAAAGCATTTCCGCTGGCACGCGCAATACTTCAAAATCCCGGTCCCACTAGACTAAGGCCGAAGAGGCCTGGACGAGCTGTCGAGCCTGCATCCAACTTTCGACAGCCACGTCCGCGAGTCATAGTTTCCAAAATCCAGCGAGGTGGGTTATCTTGCCATCTTCTCCGTAGCGAGCCACACTTGTTCCGGGCAGGAACTCCGAGTCGTCCTTACCACGCATCATCCATTCCGCTACGGATTGTCCGTGGTGCTCTATGAACCTGCGCGTTTCGAAGTACGCGCCAGGATAATCCTTCTGAAACTTCTCGATATGCGCGGTGAGCGCTTCCAAGCCGGCCCCTTCCGTATCAGGATCGGCAAAGGAGCAATTTATTGCGACGGAGTGGGTCAGGAGCTCTTTCCGCTGCTGTGGGCTGATACCGGTCCATGCTTCGGAATACGTTTCCCATTGTGCTTCATAAGTCTTGTTCGGCATATCTCTCCTTCGGGCCGGCTTGTATGGCGCGGGCAATTTGCCCGGCGCTCTGCCCCCTAAACGCGACAATATCGGAACGATTTGGCACAATCTATAAGCAGAACACCTGAGTCGTTTATCAGGCGTCTCACCGTTATGGATCCATTCCTCGATCTCATTCATCTTCTTCGGCCGAAAGCGACTCTCTGGCGACAAGTCGAGGCAGCGGGTCGCTGGGCGATTTCATTTCCAAAGAAAGACGACCTGTTGTTCTGTTCCGTGGTGCAAGGGGAATGCCTGGTTGTGCGTCCCGCCACCAAGCCTGTCAAGTTGTCCGCTGGGGACTTTGTACTGATACGTACCTCTGTACCCTTTCAATTCGCGTCAGACGCAAGAGTAAAGCCAGTAAACAGTGAGAAGGCCTTTGCCCCCTCGAGCAGTGGTTTGCTCCAGCTTGGAGTTGGAAAAGAGCGCCCGGTGCTCTTGCGTGGTGGACGGTTTCTATTCGACACCGCAAACGAGGACCTGCTAACGGGGCTTATGCCCCCGCTCATTCATGTCCACGCCGCCGCCGACCGCTCAGAGCGTATTCACATGCTCTTACAGATGATTGCATCCGAGGGGGCCGCTTTTGAACCAGGCAGAGACTTCGTCATCGCACGGCTGATGGAACTCCTGTTGGTGAGCATCCTTCGCGACCATTCTCGCCGCGCGATCGGTAAAGACACCGGCCTGCTCGCAGGCCTGGCAGATCCCGTGACAGCGATAGCATTACAAATCATGCACGGGAAAATAGGCCAAAACTGGACAGTAGCGGAACTAGCCAGAAGAAGCGGCGTCTCACGCTCAAGATTCGCAGCACGCTTTCACGACGTCTTAGGCGTAAGCCCTATCAGGTACCTGCTCGACTGGCGAATCACCGTGGCAAAGGATGAGCTAAGGAAAGGTACGCGATCCATTTCGGAGATTGCGTTCGCTGTGGGATTTCAATCCGTGAGTGCGTTCAGTACGGCATTCAGCAGAACCGTCGGGTGTCCACCGAGACGGTACGCCGCGTTGCGCTCCGATAAGTAAAATTCGGAAACGCACGTTCTATGACTTCCACTTTAACTGCCGGGATACGTTCTGTATGCGAGCAGCTCTGCGTTGTATGAGGTGCCGCTCATACGTGAGGTTTTTAGAAGAACCTCGAAATGAGGGAACTTCTGCACCTTGAGCATGCTGTGAAACTTTGCCAGAGAGTTTTCCGAAGTTAGGAACTCCGCTGCGACACTCGTCGCTTCGGAGCCCGTACCGGCCAGCACAATCACGTTCCCTGTACCACTCGGGTTCGGAAGATAGGCGATCACACTGTATCCGGTATCCGCGGTCGACGTGTAGATCGCCTGTTCGTCGGGTCGAGGATGATGATTGGTTACGAACGACTGATACTGACTGTGTTCAGTATCGAAGTCCAGGCTGAAGTTCATCTGCTCGTCGAACAGCCCAGTCCAAGGGTTGGACTTCCTCCCGCCTATCAGGATGAAGCTGTTTCGTTTGATCGAGTCCACGGTGTAGAACCGGGCGTGCTGCAGGCGCAGTGAAGGCGTTAGCGGAGTAAGCGCGAGAATCTGCTGCGCGGCGCGGAAGTCGCCTAGAGTGACGATGTTGTGTGAGAAAGCACCACGCAGGTCACTAACGCGATCCGGGCTCAAGGAGTTCACCCCATCGTGGTTGACGTAATTGTGATCGAGGTAATCGTCCAGCGTCATGCGCCGATGGGTAAGTTCTTCACTCAAAATCAACGAGGCATCCGGCAGTACTATATCGATCTCCTGTTGTCCTTTGGCAAACTCCTTCCAGAAGGCTTCTACCTCAGGACGTCCAGCCCAGGGGGCACCAGCGGAACGTAACGCCGTGTTTTGCTGCAAGAGCACGATGCAGGCAATGGCGAGTACGGCAGCTATGCCGATCCAGAGAAAGTGGGCGCGGCGTGGTTGCTGGACGGCGGGGAAGGATTCCTCTACGGATAGTGCGATGGCGGCCAGTTCGGAGGAGCGCTCCAGTTGTACCGGGGCGGCTGGGACGCTTGAGACGCGGCGGTAAAAGATGGGCATATATCCGCCGCGCGGGATCTCGAGAATCAGGGGCTCGTGGGCTCCTTCGGTGGCGAAGTAGAGTTCAATGCGTTTGCGCAGCTCAGTGGCGTTGACGCGGACGATGTTGTCCTGGCTGCGATCATAGGAGGCGGAGCGACCGAAGACCTTGGCCCCGATCTCCTGCTCATGGATTTCCGGGCAGTCTTCCTTAAGGGACTGCGAGCCGACGTACAGCAGAAAATCACGCAGGCGAGTGGAGCGGCCAAACTGTGCGCTGGTCGCGACGCGGTCGATGAGCTCGCGGCGCTCTTCGACGCTTGGTTCGTCCAGACCCTCTTCCACTGCCGTCTTCACTCCCGAGCCCACAATCCTGATACCCCAAAGGCCCTCAGTGTAGCACGGGCAAGCGCTCCTGAAGCCTTGCAGCGAGCCTCCGGCGACTTGCGGCGCCGGGTTTTTTCGGTCAGCGTAAAGCACTGCCACTACTGAATTTAGCTCTCATTCTTACGGTAAAGATTAGCGGGTGTCTTCCGGTAAATTAACTTGCCGATCCTTGTGTGCGATCCCGAGGATTGGGCGTCTTTCCAAAGCCATTCCGGCCGTCGTTTCCGACCTTGGAGTCATTGTGCGGGTCGATCGGAACGGCTGGCGCTCTCTGCTGTTGCTCTACACTTTCGGAGGTTTAAGTGAAAAATCGTATGAGTCATCGGATTGTCTGGTTTTCGGCAATCTTCGTTCTTCTCTTCTGCATTACCTTTCGGGCAAACGCACAGGCATATCTTGGCAGCATCAAGGGCGAGGTCACGGACCCCGGCGGAGCGAAAGTCCCCGGAGCGATGGTGGTTGCTGAGGAGGCTTCGACCCACTTCAAGACGTCCGGCGTCTCGAACGGATCCGGAGCGTACACCTTCGCGGCGTTGAATCCCGGAACTTACAAGGTGAGCGTCACCGCGGCAAGCTTCAAGACGGAAAATCGTCAGGACGTGGTTCTGACGGCCGGTCAGGCGCAGGTGGTCGACTTTCAGCTTTCCTCGGGTGCGGTAACGGAGACCGTCGAAGTCCAAGCCAGCAATAACCTGCTTGACGCCGGATCGGCCAATCTGGCCACGACCCTGAGCACCAAAGAGGTCACTGACCTGCCGAACGTCGGGCGGAACCCTTTCGTGCTCGCCACGCTGGCTGCTGGGGTCACGACGGGCGCATATATGCAGAGCAAATCGAGCCAGTTCACCCAGCCGTTCTCGGGTGTGTCGGTACAGATTACGGCGCAGGGAAACGGCGGCCACAATCGCCTGACGCTCGACGGTATTCCGGATGATCCGGCTGAGCGGTTCTCTGGAGCCAGCTATACAGGCTTTGTCCCGTCGCCGGAGGCGGTCCAGGAGGTTAAGGTACAGACGTCCATCTTCGATGCCCAGATCGGTCACGGCAATGGCACGGTAACGAACACCGTCGTCCGCGGCGGAAACAACAAGGTACACGGCGCGGCTTACTATGCCTTCCAGAACACGTACCTCAACGCCAACACCTACGAGAAGGTGCCGAACCAGGACGGAGCACTCAATCCAGCCTCCCCCACCCGCCGGAACAACGATCAGTTGAGCCAGACAGGCATCGTTATCGACGGGCCAGTCCGGATTCCCCGGTTGTACGACGGCCGCAACAAGACCTTCTTCATGTTCGCGTTCGAGCGCTATGCCTCCCACACGGCCGTCAATTACAGCGCACGTGTCCCGACTGCGGCTGAGCGGGCAGGAGACTTCTCCGGTCTGTGCACGGGCGGATTCAATGGTGCGGGCCTGTGTCTGGCCGGTGTCCAGCTCTACGATCCAAACTCCCCGCTCGATGGCAATAACAATCGCACAGCTTACTTTTCGAACAATAACATCGTGTCCCGCATCAACCCTGCCGGGGCCGCTCTGGCCTCCTACCTTCCTCTGCCCAACGTGGCTGGGGCGCCGATCACCAGCGCCGCCAACTACATCTCCAACCAGACCTCTTATCCCAGCACCTATCCGTCGTTCATCGGCCGCATCGATCACGCATTTGGTTCGAAGAACAAGTTGAACGCAATCCTGTTCCGCTCCGGGCTGACCCAGAAATACCCTCTCCAGGGCTTTCCCAAGGGCATCGGGCCTACGGGTTATGGCTATAGCGTTTACCGCAACAACCGCGGTGGTTCAATCGACGATGTCCACCAGTTCTCGTCAAGCATGGTGCTCGATTCGCGCTTCGGCTTGATCTACCATCCATTTGGTCTCACCTATCCCGGCAACTCGGGCTTCGATCTCGGCTCGATCGGCATCACCAACAACTCGCTGCCCTACAGCACCTTCCCAGGCTTCACCGCCAGCGACAGTTATGCCGGCGTCGCTCCGGGGGCCGGTGGGCAGATCAGCGAAAGCACGACTGGCTCGCTGGAAGAGATTCTGACGAAGACCTTCGGCAGCCATACGCTGCGCTTCGGTTTTGAAGGCAATCTGATCCGCTATAACGTACAAAATCCGCAGAGCGGCTTCGGCGCCTTCGCGTTCGATCGCCGCTTCACGCAGAAGAATTCCGTATCAGCGACGGTAGGCTCGGATGCCGGTTCAGGCGATCCAATTGCGTCGCTGCTCCTGGGAGCGTTCTCTTCCGCGTCGTACAACAACTCGGCCGCGTACGCCCTGCAGCAGATTTACGCAGCACCGTTCGTGCAGGATGACTGGCGCGTCAACAAAAAGTTGACCCTTAACCTCGGGGTTCGCTGGGACTATGAGTCGCCCTTCAGCGAACGCTACAACAAGCAGGTTTCGAACTTCTGCACGACCTGCACAAGCCCACTGCAGGCGTCGGTGCCTGGACTTACTCTCAACGGAGGGCTTCAGTTCACCAGTCCCTCGAACCGTTTTCCCTATCCACGCGATCTGAACAACTTTCAGCCTCGCCTCGGTGCCGCTTATCAGGCCACTCCCACCACCGTAGCGCGCGCCGGCTTCGGTATCATCTACTTCAATACGCTGGAAACGCCGATCGGTACCGGCTTCTCGCAGACGACCAGCTACAACAACTTCACTACAAGTGCTCCCACGAACAGCCTTACCAGCCCATTCCCCTCCGGAGTGGCGGCACCCACTGGAAGCTCGCTTGGGTTATCAACCGCTCTCGGGCAGAGTGTTAGTTTTATCGATCCAAACCACGTTCAGCCTAAAAGTGCGCAGTACTCGGTCAGCGTTCAGCAGGAGTTCCCCGGAAAGATCGCTCTCCAGGTTGCCTATGTTGGATCCCGCCCCACGCGCCTCGAGGTGAATCACAACATCAATATCCTGCCGTCGAACTACTACGACCAGGGCTCAGCCGAAGTCAGCTTCCTGAACGCGGCTGTCGCCAACCCGATGGCCGGCAAGTTCACCGGAACCACGTCCTTGAACAGTGCCACCATCGCGCGCAACCTCCTGCTCCTGCCCTACCCGGAGTTCGGCTCGGTGACGGCACAGTACTCGTCGATCGGCAGCGCGCCGTATAACTCGCTGCAGGTTCAGGTCACGCGGCCGATGCGCAATCACTTCTCGCTGCAGGGCAACTTCACATGGTCGAAGACGATGCTGCGCCAGGGCTTTTACGGCTCCACAACCTCGACCGACAACGCTGCCTATGCGACCAACAAGCTCTACTCGGTTCAGGATGCCAACTCCACGCTGGTCGCAAACATCTTTGGCACGGTCCAGTTTCCAAAGTTTGCGGCGCGGCCCTACTTTGAGCGACTGATTGTGGGTGGATGGCAGCTTAACAGCATCCTCCGCGCACAGAACGGAAACCTGATCTCCGCCCCGGGGGCGGTAGATATCATTGGCGATCCTCACCAGGCAAATCCCACCTACGGCCGCTACATCAACACGTGCTACCAGAACACGAATGGAGTGAATGTGCAGTCCACCAGCTCGGCTCCGGCGTGCGACAGCCTGTCGCCGACACCGGCTTATCGTCAGCGTCTCGCCTATACTACGCAGAACAACAGCACCGTTCTGAACATCCGCCAGAGAATTCATCCGCTACTGGATGCCTCTCTGTTCAAGGTCTTCGCACTGCGCGAAGGCGTGAGCTTCGAGATTCGTGGTGAATTCTTCAACGTCCTCAACACACCGAACTTCGGCGGTCCGAATACAAGCATCGGAAACTCGACGTTCGGGGCCGTCACACTTACGCAGGCTAACGATGCTCGCATCGGTCAGCTGACTGGCCGTATTAACTTCTAACCTGGCGCGAAGATCTCCCGGGGGTGTATACCCGGGAGGTCTTTGGCTCTTCACATCCATTGCAATTTCCAGGTGCCATGCTCGCTCGTCCAAAAAGTCTCCTTGCACTCTTCGCACTCTGCTGCACGCTTGCGCCTGCCCAGACAGCGGCGCATCTTTCCAGGCTGCGTCAAGGCTTTGCGTCTCCTCCCGCGCAAGCTAAACTGCGTTGCTACTGGTGGTGGCTCAACGGCAATACGACGAAGGAGACCATCACCTATGAGCTGACCGAGATGAGCCGCAAGGGATTTGGCGGTGTGTTGCTGGTGGATGCCAACGGTTCCAACCAGAGTGGAAACGACAATGTTCCTGCCGGTCCCACCTTTGGTAGCCCCGCCTGGACGAAGCTCTACCTGCATGCGCTGAAGACAGCTGCGGCGCTGCACCTTGAAGTGACTCTGAATATTACGAGCGGCTGGAATCTCGGAGGCCCGGACGTCCTGCCCTCCGATGCGTCCAAGCTTCTCACTTGGTCAGCTACGATTGCGGATGGACAGAAGCCGCTTGGCAATCTTCCGATGCCCGCGATCAAGAACGGCTTTTATCAGCAGATCGCTGTGCTTGCTTATCCACTTGCGCATGGGACCGCTCTCCCCGGGCTGGGCGGCGACAACCGCACTCCGATCCGCCAGCTTCGGTTGAAGGCAGCAGCGGCTGAGGGCAGCTTTTCCATGCCGCCGACCGAGAACCTGCTCGGAGCTGTCACGGCCGATCCAGTTGAGGCTGATGCAGCTTTGGCCAGCGTGGTCGACATTACTTCCATGGTGGATGACTCTGGCCATACGGACTGGCATCCGCCAGCGAGCGGGCCCTGGGAAATTCTGCGCATCGGCTACACCGACTCCGATGCTAAAGTTTCAACCTCCAGCGGCTCGTGGCAGGGGCTGGCCATCGACTACCTCGACCGCAACGCTTTCGATACCTACTGGATTAAGAACGTCATACCGCTTCTTGAGGTCAGCCGGCCTTACCTTCGCACCACACTCGTCAACCTTGCCTCCGATTCCTGGGAGCTTGGTGGAACTAACTGGACCGGCCGCTTTCGATCCGAGTTTCAGCATCGCCGCGGCTACGATCCGGTGCGTTATCTTCCCATTGTGACCGGACGCATTCTTTCAGACCGTGCTATCTCTGAGCGGTATTTGAATGATCTGCGCCGGACTGTGGGCGACCTGGTCACCGATCACTACGATCACTTTGCCGAGCGCGCCAAACAGTATGGCCTTGGTATGCAGGCGGAATCCGGTGGGCCACACGCGGCGCCGATCGACGCGCTTGAAACCTTTCGGTCTTCTGCTGTTGTCCAGACCGAATACTGGGCACAGTCCAACGAACACCGATCCACCGATGAAGACCGCTACTTCACCAAGGAGGGCGCGAGCGCGGCTAACATCTACGGCAAGCAGTTCGTCGCGCAGGAGGGCATGACCTCGATCGGACCGCAATGGAGCGAATCGTTGGCCAGCGACCTCAAGCCGTCGTTCGATCAAGGGCTTACGGAAGGAATGAATCGGCTAGTTTGGCACGCCTTTACTTCTTCACCTGCGTCCTTCGGACTTCCTGGCAATGAATATTTTGCGGGAACGCACATGAACCCGCGCATCACATGGTGGTCGCAAAGTGCGCCCTTCTTCCTCTATCTCAACCGCGCACAGTACCTGCTTCAGCAGGGCCACGCCGTGAACGATGTTCTTTACTTCTATGGCGATGAGGTTCCGAACTTCGTGCGGCTCAAGCATGATGACCCCGCCCATGTATTGCCCGGTTACGACTACGATGTCACCGATGAAGACGCACTACTGCGCACGCTGACTGTCACTCCGGCCGGACTGCGTACACCGGCCGGCAACACGTATCGACTGCTTGCGATGCCTCGTGGACGCCGCCTTTCGCTCGCGTCGCTTGAGCGTATCGCTACCTACGTTCGCGATGGAGGTCCGCTCATGGGTGATACGCCACTGGCACCTACGGGGAACGTCCCGTCAGAGGCCGCCGCACGCTTCACCCAGCTTGCCAGGGATCTGTTCGGATCCTGTCCGGGCACGCATCACTATGGCAAGGGTCTTGTCTTCTGTGGATCGGGCGGCCGCGCTGCGCTTAAGAGTCTCGGCATCCTGCCCGACTTTGAAGATCCCTCAGCTCAGCTTGACTATATTCATCGTCGCGATGGTGCGACCGATATTTATTTCATCCGCAACCGCACGTCGCATTGGATCGATGTTCAGCCGCGCTTTCGCATCTACAACCGAACGCCTGAACTGTGGAATGCGCTGGACGGAACGGTCACACCCCAAAGCGCCTATACGATTGCGGATGGACTGACGACGGTGCCGATGCACCTTGCCCCGTATGGCTCAACCTTTGTCGTATTCCATGAGCCTGGCAGCCTGCATGTTACCCAGGTCCTCAAGGATGGAGTGAACACAGCAACGGAGGTGACCGGCGATCTTAGGAACGGGCTCCATCTTCCTAACGCCGCTCCCGGTAGCTACACCCTCAAACTTTCGGACGGCCGGGAGATGACGGCTGAACGCCGCCCCAGCACCAGCACTGAGTTGCCGCCGTCGACCTGGACTGTCGCGTTCCAGCCAGATAGGGGTGGCCCTGCGACGCCGCAGACTTTTACTGCCTTTCAGGACTGGTCAACGTCCGCTGATGCCGGGGTCCGCTTCTTCTCGGGTTCGGCGACCTACAGCACAACCATCGAAGCCGCTCGGGTTCCAGGCGAACGCACGTTTCTGACCCTTACGGAACTGCACGAGGTTTGTTCGGTCAAGATCAACGGCAAGCCTGCTGGAACGCTCTGGGCCATGCCCTATCGACTCGACATTACGGATAGGCTTACTACACGCCATAACAAAATTGAATTGGAAGTTACAAACCTGTGGCCCAATCGCATTATCGGTGATGCTCAGCCCGGAGAGACGAAGACGTATACCCGGACCAACATCCGCAAATATACTAGCGACTCTGCTCTTTTACCTTCGGGACTTGTAGGTCCTGTGAGCCTCGAGACCGAAGCGGACCCAATCGCCAGATGGTCTACACGTCAATAGTATGACCCGTTGTCGTAACGCCGATAGGGAGGAATGAACCAAACGCCTTCCATGATTGCTACTATGACGAGTGCTGAAATCTCACCTATGCAAAACAATTAGAGGCTGACCGCATGCTGAAACGCATCACATTCCTATCCACTCTCCTGGTCCTGACGAAGCTCACAGCCCAGCAGCCGCCGCGCCCTCCATCCACCCCGCTCATCACCCACAATCCCTACTTTTCCATCTGGTCGAATACCGACGATCTCACCGCCTCAAGCACAGTCCACTGGACAGGCAAGCCTCAGCCTATCGTTGGCCTCGTCCGCGTCGACGGCCACCCTCTTCGTTTCATGGGAGGCGACCGAAGCGGCATTCCCGCCATGCACCAGATCTCCCGCTCGGTGACGCCGACCCATACCCGCTACGTCTTCAACGGCGCCGGCATCGAGCTCGAGCTCAGCTTCTTCACTCCGACTATCCTCTCCGATCTTGACATTCTTTCGCGCCCCGTCACCTACGTCAGCTTTACAGTCAAATCGATCGATGGCGCCCCTCATAAAGATGTCTCCGTCCTCGCCGATGTAAGTCCTCTTATCGCGGTCAATTCTCCTGGTGAGGCCGTGACTTATTCGCGCAACCAGACCGACACCCAGACGGTCCTCTCTGTCGGCTCGCGCGAGCAGCGCATCCTCAACCGCTCCGGTGACGACCTCCGTATCGACTGGGGATATTTTCATCTCTCCGTTCCAAATGACGAAGAGTCAGCCTCCGCCATCGTTCGCGAAACTTCCGCCTCCGCCGATGGTGCCTATGCCAAAACCGGCTTCCTTCCGAAAGCCGACGACATGGACGCATCGCCGATTGTAGGCCGAGGCAACGCGCACCTCGCCACGGAACTCTTCTTCCATACGGTAAGTGGTGGGCCAGCGACCCGCCACCTACTTGTTTCCTACACCGAGGACTACGCGATCCAATACCTTGAGCGCAACCTTCGTCCTTGGTGGCAGCGCAATGGCCAGACCGTCGCCGGCATGCTCGACGCCGCTGAGCGCGAGATGCCCGCTCTCGAGAAGCGTGCGAGCGATCTTGACGCTACTCTCACAGCCGACCTTACCCGTACCGCCGGTGCGAACTATGCGTACCTTTGCGTCCTCGCCTACCGCCAGGCGTGGGCCGCCCATGGCTTCGTTGCCAATCTCGATGGCCAGCCGCTCGTCTTCGGCAAGGAAAACTTCTCGAACGGCAGCATCGGCACCGTAGACGTGCTTTACCCGGCAGCACCCTTCTTCCTTTTTTTCAACCCCGTTCTGCTTGAGGCCGAGCTCCGTCCCTTGATGGAGTACACCGCGCTGCCCAACCACTGGCGCTTCCCCTTCGCTCCGCACGATCTCGGGACCTACCCTCTCGCCAACGGCCAGACCTACGGTGGCGGCGAGAAGACCGAAGAAAATCAGATGCCGGTCGAAGAGTCCGGCAATATGCTTCTCATGGTCGATGCCGTCGCCCGCGCTGAAGGCAACCCACGGCTCGCCGAGCAGTACTGGCCTAAGCTCACTGAGTGGGCAGAGTTCCTGAAAGCTCACGGCCTCGATCCCGAGAATCAGCTCACCACCGATGATTTCGCTGGCCACGTTACCCACAACGCGAACCTCGCTCTTAAGGCCATCGACGCGCTCGAAGCCTACGCCGATCTAGCTCGACTCCTGCACAAAGACACAGTGGCCCGCGAGTACAGCGAGACCGCTCATACTTACGCGGCTAAGTGGATCGACCTTGATAAAGAAGGCGACCACTACAAGCTTGCATACGACTCACCCAACACCTGGAGTCAGAAGTACAACCTCGTTTGGGACAAGCTGCTCGGCTACAACCTCTTTCCCGAATCGCTCCGCGAAAGCGAGATCGCCTACTACAAGACGAAGCTGAACAAGTACGGACTGCCCCTCGACAGCCGCGCCGACTACACCAAGCTCGACTGGTCCATCTGGACCGCCACCCTGGCTTCGTCGCCAGCCGACTTCAACGCCATCATGGACCCAATAGCCCGCTGGATCAACGAAACCCCAGCCCGCGTTCCGCTGACCGACTGGTATGACACCAAGGACGGAAAGCAGATCGGCTTCCAGGCTCGCAGCGTCGTTGGAGGCGTCTACATCAAGGCCCTCGCCGATAAGAAGCTGACCGAAAAATGGCGCGCCAAGGCTATCGCTACTGCGAAGGATGCCGCGATTTCCCATTAGTCCGTTAAGCATTCATGAATAACTCGTATCTGTTCCCAGGTCAGGATTTGTTGGTCCTTCGGCTGAAGGTTCTTGAGAATCTTCAGCCGAAGGGTCGGATCTTTGACCAGATCAGGTGGTTCATCCATGGCACGCCTGCCATTCCGTTCGCATGGTCTACCTCGCCGATGCGGAACCTCCGGAAGCTTCACTTCATCTTCGGTTGAACGTGCAGAGTCTCGCGGAGGCATAATTTGAGATAGCGCCGTAGTTCCTTCATTTTGAGAGCTTCCGGGTCAAACATGTGGCTCAACGTGAGGCCATCCAAAATTGCACAGATAGCCAACGAGCCGGCCAGATTACCGCCCTTGCCGACGCCACTGAGTTGTGCCAGAAGTTCCCGTAGCTCGGGTACTGAGCTGTAAGCGAGCGTTGCGTGATGCAGGTCCGCTAGTCGCTTGCGCTTGCGAGGATGTCGAATCGCATAGAGTTTGAATTCGAGGGTGAGAAGCATCCGCTGGCGATCTTTGCTTAGCTCACTGAGGAAATCACCCAGTGCCTCGACGCGTTGCTCAACCGTGGCCAGGTTCGCAATGATGGGCTCAAGTGTTTCTAAATCGCGATGAAGATTATTCTCAAAGATGGCGTAGAAAGCATCTTCTTTATCTTTGAAATTGGCATAAAACGCGCCACGCGTCTTACCGGATTCTGCCGCAATATCCTCAATACGGGCTTGTTCAAATCCATCGCGGGCGAAGATGATTCGCGCGGAGCGCAGCAGGTCCTGCCTTGTAACAATCCCGCGCAACTGCCTGGATTCGGATACATTCCGATATTCTTGCCGTTTTTTTTGAATCATCCATCCCGTCCACTGCGTCTAGTTAGAAACATACGCGCATGTATATTTCTGCGTCCACAAAATTAAGTCTCATCGAATCCTAGTCCTCTGGAGATAAGCAATGAATGATCCGCGTAATCATGCGACCCGAGCGTCGAACCAGACGGTCTCACCCGGCACGATGATGAATGTCTTCATTGTTGGAATGCTATTGGCAGGTGGCGCAGAGCTGCTCACGGGCTGTGGAAAAAAAGAAGCTGCTCCGGCGGGACCACCTCAAGCGATGCCGGTATCAGTGGTAGAGGTTCAGTCGAGCAATGTTCCTCTTACGGGTGAGTGGGTGGGAACGCTTGATGGTTTTGTAAACGCGCAGATCCAGCCGCAGGCGAGCGGTTACCTCATCAAGCAAAACTACCGCGAAGGAGCCGAGGTTTCGAAGGGCCAGGTTCTCTTTGAAATTGATCCACGTCCATTTCAGGCAGCGTTAGACCAGGCGAAAGGCCAGCTCGATCAGGCCAGGGCCCAGGTTCAGGCTGCCAAGGCGCAACTAGGCCTTGCCCAGATCAACGTCGATCGTGATACTCCGCTGGCCGCCGACCGCGCGATCGCGCAAAGTCAGCTCGACAACGATACCCAGCAGAAGCTTCAGATCCAGGCGACAGTACAGTCGGCGCAAGCATCGGTTGCCGCGGCTGAAGCCGCTGTCGCAAACGCCAAGCTCAACCTTGGTTTCACGGAAGTCCGCTCGCTCATCTCCGGCGTTGCCGGCCAGGCGACGACTCAAGTCGGCAACCTCGTCAATACGCAGTCAGTACTCACCTCTGTCTCCCAGATGAACCCGATCAAGGCCTATTTTTCGATAAGCGACTCAGAGTATCTCGACTTGACGCAGCGCGCGCGGCAGGGAGGCGGCGACCTGCTGAAGAGCGCTTCAGCGATCCCGCTAACGCTCTCGCTTTCGAACGGCGAAGAGTTTCCCCTGAAAGGGCGCATTGCCTTCGTCGACCGCCAAATGAACGCTCAGACTGGTGCAATCCGAATTGCTGCTTCGTTTCCAAATCCTGGGAATGTCCTGCGCCCCGGCCAGTTTGGACGCATCAAGGCCGCGACAGAACTGCGTCGCAACGCGCTGCTCGTGCCGCAGATTGCGATCCAGGAGTTACAAGGAATGCAGCAGGTTTATCTCGCTGGACCTGATGGGAAAGCACACCTCGTTACGGTCAAACTGGGAGCCCAGATTGGCAGCAATTGGCTCGTGGAATCCGGCGTCTCTGCCGGCGACAAAGTGATCGTCGACAACCTTCAAAAACTTGGGGAAGGTTCTCCCGTCGCACCCCATGCAGCTGTTGCTGCTGTCACCAGCGATACGACCAAAGCACCGGCAGGGAGGTAAGCAATGTCGAAATTTTTTATCCGCAGGCCAATCGTCGCGATCGTCATTGCGATCCTCACCGTCATTGTGGGCACGGTGGCAATGCTTTCACTGCCTACATCTCAGTTTCCGGACATCGTTCCAACTGAGATCCTTGTCACCGCCACCTACCCTGGAGCAGACGCCAAGACTCTGAGCCAGGCCGTTGCTACGCCAATCGAGCAGCAGATGAATGGCGTCGACAACATGCTCTACATGAACTCGGTGAGCGCCAACAATGGCGTCGTCCAGTTGTTTGTTGATTTTGATGTCAAGTCCAGCCCCGACATCGATCAGGTGCTCTCACAGCTCCGCGTCGACCAGGCTCAGTCACAACTTCCCGCCCAGGTCACTACGGCGGGCCTCACCGTGCAGAAGGCGCTCACCTCGCCGCTCATGCTCGTTGCGATTAATTCACCCGGCAACAAGCTGAGCCAGGACTTCCTTACCAACTACGCGATCATCAATTTGCAGGATCAGATCACCCGTGTCAAAGGTGTATCGCGTGTTCAGATCTTCGGTGGCCAGTATGCTTTGCGCATCTGGGTTGATCCGAACAAGCTGGCAAAGCTAGGCGTTACTGCTCCAGAAGTCATCCAGGCCATTCAGACCCAGAACAACGTCAATCCTGCGGGCCAGATTGGCGCCGAGCCTATTCCCAAGGGCCAGCAATTTACCTACACGGTTCGAACGCAGGGCCGCCTCGTCAAGCCGGAAGAGTTCGGCAACATCATTCTCCGTGCCAATGCGGATGGCTCTATTCTGCATCTCTCGGATGTCGCCCGCGTTGAGCTCGGGGACCAGGCTTACGCTATTTCTGGTCGCTACAACCAGAACCCCTCGGGCGTTATGGCGGTCTACCAACTTCCTGGCTCAAACGCCGTTCAGACTGCTGCCGCTGTCAATGCGCGCATGAAGGAGCTTTCAGCGACCTTCCCTGCGGGCATCGCATATGACGTTCCGCTCGACACGACCAAGGCAGTCAGCTCCGGCATCCACGAGATCGTTCTCACTCTCGTAGAAGCCCTCGCCCTGGTCGTCATCGTCGTCTTCATTTTTCTTCAGGGTTGGCGTGCGACGCTGATTCCCTTGCTGGCGGTTCCAGTCTCTCTCGTTGGAACGTTCATCATCTTTCCGGCGCTCGGCTTCTCGATTAATACGCTTTCCCTCTTCGGCCTTGTGCTTGCAATCGGCCTCGTCGTCGATGACGCAATCATCGTGGTTGAAGCGGTCGAACATCACATTGAAGAGGGAATGGACCCGAAGACTGCGACTGAGAAAGCGATGGAAGAGGTGGGCGGCCCGGTCGTGGCGATCGCCCTGATCCTTGCGGCCGTCTTCATCCCGACTGCGTTTATTCCTGGTATTACTGGGCGGCTCTATCAACAGTTCGCTGTCACCATCGCAATCTCGGTGTTGATTTCGGCATTCAACGCGCTCACTCTGTCGCCGGCTCTCGCTTCGCTCCTGCTAAAACCCAAGGATAAGGATGCGAAGAAGGGTCTCCTGAGCAAGGGCTTCGCACTCTTCAACAGGTTCTTTGGCAGGACGACTGATAGCTTCGTCCACACGTCTGACGTTCTGATTCACAAGTCGTATCTTGCAATGCTTGGCATCGCAGTGATCGGTATCCTCGCAGTATTCCTCGGGAGCAGTCTCCCGGGTGGCTTTATTCCTACGGAGGACCAGGGGTACATGTTCCTTGCCCTGCAGCTTCCGGACGGCGCCTCCGCCCAGCGTACAGACGCAGCGCAACAGAAGATTACCGCTGAATTGCTGAAGATGCCGGGCGTACAAGGGGTCATTGCCGTGACCAACTTCTCTCTGCTTACGCAGGTTCAGAGCACGAATCAAGGCTTCTTCTTTGTCGCGCTCAAACCATGGGAGGCGCGTGAGAGTAAAGACCAGCAGTTGGAATATATTCAAGGTAACCTTCAGAAGCAGCTCGCCGGTAATCCTGATGGAATCGCCTTTGCTTTTCCGCCGCCATCCATCCCCGGTATCGGAACTTCGGGCGGCGTCACCATGGTGATTGAGGATCGTTCCGGTTCGGATGACCCTGAGACCCTGACCAAGAATCTCGGTACCTTTCTCGGGGCAGTCAGTAAGCTTCCTGAAATTGCTGCTGCGATTCCGTCCTATTCCCCCGCTGTTCCCCAGTTGTTCGTGGATGTCGATCAGGCGAAGGTTCTGCAGCAACAGGTCCAACTTTCGGATGTGTACACCACGATGTCGACCTTCATGGGCGGCTATCTTGTGAACTACTTCAACCGGTTCGGTCGACAATGGCAGACGTATGTTGAGGCGGAAGGAACATCCCGCACAGACATCAACAACATCAATCAGTTTTATGTTCGCAGTGCCAATGGAGGGCAGGTTCCGTTGTCTTCTCTCGTCAAGGTACGAAAGATCACGGGTCCCGAGTATATCTTCCGCTTCAACGAATTCAACGCAGCGCAGGTGAATATCTCCGCCAAGCCCGGCTATAGTTCTGGCCAGGTACGTGCTGCACTGGAAGATACTTTCAAGAAGACTATGCCTCCGGGTGCCGGCTTCGACTACTCCGGCATGTCCTACCAGGAGGAGCAGGCGCAGAAGGGTGTCCCGACATGGGCCGTCTTCGCTCTCTCGCTGGTCTTCGTCTTCCTTATTCTGGCCGCTCTCTACGAGAGCTGGACACTTCCTTTCAGCGTCCTGCTCAGCACTCCCATCGCGATCCTGGGTGGATACATCGCACTGCACGCTCGACTGCTTGAAAATGACATCTTTGCCACGATCGGAATGGTTATGCTGATCGGGCTTTCAGCCAAGAATGCCATCCTGATCGTCGAGTTTGCAAAAACAAATTACGATAACGGGCAAAGTATCTCGGAAGCTGCTCTCCACGCTGCACGACTACGCTTTCGCCCGATCGTGATGACTGCGCTTGCATTCATCTTTGGCTGCCTTCCTTTATGGACTGCGACCGGTGCTGGCGCTGCGTCCCGACGGATCCTCGGAACCGTGGTGATCGGCGGCATGCTTCTCTCAACCGCCATCGGACTCATCTTTATCCCCGTCACCTTCTCGGTCGTCGAATACCTTTCGCATCGCTTCGGCAAGGGAGGCAAAGGAACAACGATGGACTCCAAGGATGACTTTGATCCTGTTGCTGCTGGAAGAGCGGCCGGAGGCGGACCCCAGACGCCGACTCAAGGAGGCCACGCATGAAAGACTCTCTGATTTGCTTCAAGCGGATGTGTGAAGTTGTACTCGGCGGAGCAGTACTGATTGCTCTTGCCGGCTGCCTGGGACCGAAGTACAAGCGCCCGGTCTATCCTGCACCTCCGGCGTTTCGGGGTGCAGACGATGCCGCAATCATAAGCGATGCCAAGGACTCCCTCGGCGATCAGCAATGGTCGGAGGTCTTCCGCGAGCCCGAACTGCAGACTCTCATCCGGACTGCTCTTGCAAATAACTACGACATCCGCATTGCTGCACAGCGCGTGCTCGAACAGCAGGCGCAGGTGCAGGTCACCCGCGCTCAACAGCTTCCGCAGCTCTCGGTCGGTGGTACCGGGATAGGGGCAGCTTTACCCTCTAACGTCGGTGGCACAAGCATCGCGAGCCCTCTTGCCGTGGGCAGTTTCAACCTGAGCGCTGCCTGGACCCCGGATTTCTGGGGACTCTACCGCAAGCAGACCGAGGCTGCTCGAGCGCAGCTTCTCGCCCAGACATGGGCGCAACGAGCTGTCCGCCTAACGCTCGTCCAGCAGGTGGCCACGACCTATATTCAGTTGCGTACGCTGGACCGCCAGCTTGAGATCACCAAGCAGACTCTGAAGGTTCGGCAGGACTCTGTAGAACTCACTGGAAGGCTGGAGCGCGGGGGATCGATACCGCTTTCAGATCTGCGCCAGGCAGAGCAGCTTTTGTATACCGCGACATCCCAGCTTCCGCAGCTTGAGCAGCAGGTCCAGCAGCAGGAGAACGCTCTCAGTCTGCTGCTGGGAGCCAACCCCGGGCCGATCGCTCACACGGACCCGAAGGCCGTCACACCTCCTCCGCAGGATCTTCCTGTCGGACTGACCTCACAGCTTCTTGAGCGTAGACCTGATATTCGGCAGGCAGAACAGACGCTGATTGCCGCGAATGCTCAGATCGCTGTAGCCCGCGCACAGTTCTTTCCGCAGCTCTCAATCAGTGGATCGGGAGGCGTCGGCGGAGACCAATTCTCCAACATCTTTGATCCTTCAGGAAAGACCATCTACGGCATCGGCTCACTCGCTCAACCGATTTTTCAGGGCGGCAAGCTTCGTGGGCAACTCAAACTCTCCCGCGAAACCGAGAAGGAGATGGTGATCAATTATCAGAAGACGATTGCCGGAGCCTTCCGGGATGTTTCAAACGCACTGATAGCTTTGAACAAGCAGCGTGCCTATCGCGAGCAGCAGGAGAAGCTCGTCGGAGCCGCAGAGGATGCCACCCGTCTCGCACGGCTCCGTTATAAAGGCGGTGCTACGAGCTACCTCGAGGTCCTGACCACGGACTCAAACCTGTTTACCGCGCAACTCACACTCGCGACCGCGCAACAGGGCGAGGCGCTGACGCTCGTTCAGTTGTACGGATCTCTCGGCGGTGGCTGGCAGTAACGCTCATCCTGTCCTTCCGTCTGGTCCCCTGGTAAGCCAAGTTTTCCTAAGCTCGGCTTACCAGTTCTCGATCAGATAGATAACCTTGAAACCTCACCTCTAGTTTCAAAATCACCCGCGCCATACCCTTTCGAGGCTGGGACGATACAATCGGCAACGTCACATGGAAAAGCGTCGATACGGATCTGGAACACTCGAAAAAGGTTTAGCGGTGCTCGAGACGTTGGAGCGCTCTCACGATCCCTTGCGGGTTCAGGATGTGGTGGCGGCGACGTTACTCGACCGGGCTGCGGTCTTCCGCTTGCTCTGTACCCTCGAGGACCGGGGCTACATCGAGCGACTTCCGGATAAGCGCTATCGGGCCAGGAGCCACCGCTGGAGGCCACGGATCGCGTACATCGCGCCGCTCTCCGGCAACTCCTTCCGATCGGATGTGACTGCGGGTATGCAACTCGCTGCCTCGGAGGCAGGGATCGATCTGGTCCTGATAGATAGTAAGGATCAGGACCCGGAGAGCCAACTGACGGCAGTGCAGGAGCTGATCACCTCGGGTGTTGGACTCGCCATCTTGTTCCAACGCATTGGTGCGATTGGCCATGTGCTTGCCGACCGCTTCCTCCACGCGGGGGTGCCGGTCATTAGTGTTGATAGTCCGATTCCGGGTGCGTTGTATTTTGGCGGAAATAGCTATCGCGCGGGATTGCTGGCAGGAGGCGCGTTGGGGCGCTTTGCCAAGGAACACTGGAACTCAAAATTCGACCAGTTGCTGCTGCTGGAGAGTTCTCTAAGTGCGCCGGAGAACAGGGCACGATTGACGGGCGCAGTGGAGGGCATTCGCGAGGTGCTGGGGGACGTGCCGGAGTCGAAGATCATCCATTTGGATGGCCTGGCGCATCGCGAGGCCAGCCGGCTGGCGTGTGCCGAGGTCTTCAGTTCGCTGCCGGCGAAGAGCCGCGTCCTGATCTCGTCCTTCAACGACGTCAGTGCGGTGGGGGCATTACAGGCGGTTTGCGCCGCTAAACACGAGAAGCGCGCTGCGATTGTCGGGCAGAACGGTACAGCCGAGAGTCGCGCAGAGTTGTTGCTGCCGCAGAGCGCGTTGATCGCTTCAGTGGCGTACTTCCCGGAGAAGTACGGCGAGAAGCTGATTCGATTGGCGTCTGCGGTACTAGCCCACGAAAAGACACCGCTGGCAGTTTATACCGATCATCTCCTGCTGGATCACAGCAATGTGCAGCAGTATTATCCGGTAGCTGAAGCGCAATAGCAGACGCCCCAGTCTCAAAAAAAATCTAACGGCTGCGATCTATCAGTGGCATCGGCTCGCATGTGGTTCATTGCATTTGGGAAGAAAAAAATAAAAAAAACTTGACAACGCTTCTTCCGTAAGACTCTTATGGCGTCGATATATGAACGTTGATGTTCACGATATGAACGTTTGGAGTCCGCGAATGAGAGTTTCCGCACTTCTCCGCCTGATTCTGCTGCTGTGCCTGGCAGCAATTTCTCCTGTTGTTCTGCTTGCCCAGGGTTCTCAGGGCACGATCTCTGGACGCGTGACCGATCCGTCTGGCTCGCCGGTTCGGGGAGCGACAGTCTCGGTGACCAATACCGCTACCGCGCAGGAGAAACATATCCTCAGCAACGAGGACGGGTACTACTCGTTTCAGGCGCTGAAGCCGAGCACGTACGTGGTCAAGGTCACGATGGCCGGCTTCAAAGCGACGGTTACGAACGGCCTGGTGCTGGAGGTCAATCAGACGCTGACCAACGATCTCTCGCTTGTGATTGGTTCGGTCGATACAAGCGTTGAGGTGCAGGCGACGGCACCACTGATCCAACGCGAGACCTCGTCGACGGGGCAGGTCATCAACTCGCAACAGATTGTGGAGATGCCGTTGAACGGGAGAAACTTCCTGAACCTGAGCCTGTTGGTTCCGGGCGCTTCGGAGAATCCGGGCTCGCAGAGCATCTTCAGCATCAACGGCGCACGCGGCAATGAGACATCGATCCTGTTGGACGGCATTGATGCACGGTTGTTCCAGAACGGACGTCCGGCGATTACCCCTTCAGTGGATGCTGTGCAGGAGTTCAAGATCCAGCAGAATGCGAACTCGGCTGCGTATGGCGACGGGCTCGCAATCATCAACGCCGCGATCCGATCGGGCTCCAACCAATTTCATGGCGATGTGTGGGAGTTTATCCGTAACGATGTGCTGGATGCCAAGCCCTACTTCAGCAGCACGGTTCCGATCCTGCGGCGTAACCAGTTTGGCTTTGCTGCTGGCGGGCCGATCTGGAGGAATCACACGTTCTTCTTTGCAAACTACGAAGGCAGTCGCATCCGCACCAGCGGGACATTGTTCGCGCTGATTCCGACCCAGGCGCAGCTAAGCGGCGATTTCAGCGGGTCTGCGACGATCTATGACCCGAACAATCTCGATTCAACCGGCCATCGCATCGCCTTTGCGAACAACATCATTCCTGCCTCGCGTATCTCCAGGATAGCGACGGCTGCTGCCAAGCTCTATCCGGCGCCGAAGGCCAGCCCTCGCGCCGGCACGAACTACTTCGGTGCTGTCTCAAACCCTGACGATGCCGATCAGCAAAATTACCGTATCGATCATCAGATTGGGCCGAGGGATTCGATCTATGGGCGCTACAGCAAGTCGAAGGAGGCGGCGTCGGGCTTCAATGCTCCGCTGCCGTTTAGCGGGACGGTCAACAGCTATAAGGGTATCCAGGGGCTGATCCATGAGACGCATGTCTTCAGCCCTTCCATCCTGAATGACTTCGCCATTGGCTACACGTATGGACTGTTTTCTTTACAGCTCATTCTCAATGATCACGATGCCGCGACCCAGGACTTTGGCTTAACCAATTTGAAGATCCCTTCTTTCGAATGGGGTGCGCCCATCTTGAGTGTGCAGGGCTATACCTCGATGGGATCTCCGATCAATGTGCCCACCGGGGGCTATGAAAACAACTATCAACTGGACGACGATGTTACCTGGGCGCACGGAGCGCACACGCTAAGGGCGGGCGTCGAGATCCGTCAGTTTCGTCCTGCGCAGTACGATCCTGCGACACCCAATGGCAATATTTCCTTCGATGGCCGGTTTACCGGTGCGGATACGACGCACGTCGGCAATCCTGTTGCGGACCTGGTACTTGGTGCGCCCTACACCGCGACCGTTACGCAGCTTGTCACCTCGGACGGTCTGGTCACTCTTCGTTGGAACCAATACCAGGCTTACTTGCAGGACGACTACAAGATCACGCCGAAGCTGACTTTGAACCTGGGCATGCGCTACGAATATCAGCAGCCCTTCCGTGAGGTGCACGGACTGGCGAACGTCTGGGATCAGGCGACGAACTCGTTCCTGACTCCTGGCAGCGGAATCGATGGGCTCATCAAGCCTGATCACAACAACTTTGCTCCGCGGGTTGGTTTTGCCTATAGCATTACGCCGCGCACGGTCGTGCGTGGCGGCACCGGTGTTTACTTTGGCTTCATCCGTGGGGCAGAGCTTTCGTCCGGGTATGGTCTGAACCCACCGTTCCTGACCAGCACTACGGTGAATTCGAGCACCACTGCTCCCACGCTGGGTGCGGGAATCTTCCCGGTAGCTTCGCCGGCTGTTACACCGACTTCAAACATCTTCTCTGTCAGCCACACTCTGCCGGACAACTACACCTACCAATACAATCTGACGGTGCAGCAGCAGGTCACGCCGAGCTTCACCGTGCAGGCGGCGTATGTGGGATCTTCGTCACATAAGCTGATCGGTCGCGATCTGATCAACCAGGCGCGTGTCGATGCCAACCCCGCTGCGCCGACCTCCATTCTGTCGCGACGTCCTTTTCAGGGCGCGGCCGACATCAGCATCACGAAGGCGATCGATCAGGCAAACTACAACGCGCTCCAGGTGACTGCGGAGAAGCGAGCCTCGCATGGGGTCTCCCTGTTGGCCGCTTATACCTATGCCAAAGCACTCGGCATCGCAGAGGCCGGCGATCAGTCAGCTATCGGGAACGAATATGTTCCGCGTCGCAACTACTATGGTCCGACGGTCTACAACCAGCCGCAGCGTCTGACGGTGAGCCCGGTTCTCGAGCTACCGGTTGGAAGATCCAAGGCTTATCTCAACTCTTTGCCAGCGTTGCTCGATAAGTTCGTGAGCGGTTGGAGTGCGACCGGAATTGGTACGTTCTTCAAAGGAGAGTCTATCTCGCCGACGAGCAACGTCAGCGCAAATGTAGGACGCGTAGACCGGAATTTTCCCAACTGCGTTGGAAAGCCGAACGCTGGACCGCGCACTCTCAATAAGTGGTTTGATACGACGGCGATCGTCTCCCAGCCAGTTGGCACTTTTGGCAACTGCCGAGCCGGAGTGATCCAGGTACCAGGCGAGAACAACATTGACATCGCTGCGATCAAAAACACGGTCTTTCACGAGCGATATCGGGCTGAGTTTCGCGGAGAGTTCTTCAACGCCCTCAACCACGCGAGTTTTGGGAATCCGAATACTACGGTTGGCTCTGCTGCGTTCGGCACAATCACCAGCACTCGCACCAACAACCGGCAGATTCAGTTTGGATTGAAGCTCTATTGGTAGTGGAACGGGAGCAGTGGAAGTCTTATGACAAGAAATTCAGGAATGACTCGCAGAGATTTACTGAAGCTACCCGCGTCCGCCGCCGCGTTGCGTGCCACTGCCTCCCTGGGCTTTGCTCAGACGGTCCCGCAGTATGCTCCGCTGCGTGATACGCCGTACCCGGACTCTTCCGATCTGGAAGGGCCTGCGTTCGAGCGCGTCACGTTTGAGATGAGTCCGAAGCCGTTCCGCGTGATGACAGAGCAGGGAATTCGCGATGTTTGCGTGGAACTGTTTCGTCAATGGGCGCCGCTGATCCGGCGCGTGAATGGTGTTGCGATCATGCTGTGGACGGCGGATGGCAGCGAGATTCTTGACTATCGCGGTCGCATGGCGGACGAGATTGAATGGGCGCGGTATATCGGCATCGGCAGCCCACCAAAGGATGCTCCAGGCGATGACCCCGGGCGAATTGGACTTCATGCAAAGTCGCACTTGTATATGGAGAATCCGCCTCGCATGACCTATGCAGCACTCGCGTTGATCGTGAAGACGCTGAAGTCGGTCGGCCGCGAGATGACGGGTAAGCCGATTACCGTGGGTGCGACGTTTGATCCCGGTCCGGAGTTTGCCAACTCGAAGTTCAAGTATGTGCGGCATCCCGAGATCGCGAAGGGAGACACGCACGGACGCGATACCTGGGTGAGTTGCATTGCACGCTTGAATGCGGACGATGTCGCCTATGCTGGCTTTCCGAAGGGTATCGCGCAGGACACCTCGATTGGGACTTTCCTGGGTGGCCAGTCAGAGCACTTCCTGAAGGATCTCGGCTACGATTATCTATGGTTGTCGAATGGCTTCGGCTTCTCGATCAGTGCGTGGGATGTTAAAGGGCCGCTATTCGATGGCACGCGCTTCGATGTTGGGCAGGCTTCGATATTGCGCGACAAAATCCTTGGCTTCTGGAAGGACTTTCGTAAACAATGCCCAGCTTTTCCGCTGGAGACGCGCGGCACGAACCTGTTGCTGGGCTCGGACCTGGCTACGAGTGCCTGCCCGTTACAGTCGATCTATGACGGCGGGTTCAACATGACGGCTCCGCCCAACTCGCCGTGGGCGGCACTCGATGGTGATTTTGGGTTGGAGCTGGTCGGGTACCTTTCGCGTATCGCGGAGCTTCCGCCCGGCGATAAGTTTCCCTTCCGCTTCTATATACATGACCCCTGGTGGCTGAATAGTCCGTGGTTCGATCGCTATGGCCGCGAGCCGCACGACATCTATCTTCCGCTGGCACTGGCCCGGATCAACGGCAATGCGGGCGTTACGAGGCCAGCCTATCTTGAATTTCTAACCGTGGATAACTCTTACGGACGGATGCCGGAGCAAGGACCAAATGAAGTGACACCGCATGTGCTGAGTGCGATGGACAGCTACTCCGATGCGCCTGGTTTGATGACCTGGATCTGCCCGTTCCACGAGTATCACGAGATGGTCTTTGGATCGAAACCACAGCCAGAGCTGGCATTCTTCGCCGACTGGTTTCTGCGTGGAGCGGTGAATGCAGGACTACCTCTGAACACCGTCGTATCGACCGGGAACTTCCTTAGTTCGCTGCAAAAGAATCCGGATTATTTCGACGACACGATCCTGGTGTCAATCGTTCCTCCGGGAGGTACTGCGTGGGAGCAGAAGCTGATGGAGCGTGTGCAGCGCAAGCTTCCCGTGCTGTTCTATGGTCCGGTGAGCCATGCGAGCGAAGCGATGCTGGAGTTGCTGAACCTCAAGGCAACGACCAGTATTGAGGGGGAATTGACTCTGGCGAGCGATCTCGATCTGGACCACGTGCTGCATGGGAAACAGTCGATGCTTATCGAACATCGATCCATCCTGTGTGCGGGCGGGGTCAGCACGATCACACGAGATGCTGCGAAGACAGGGTCGCAGGTTTTAGCCACGGTGCGTAGTGGTGCGATTCAAAGGGTCTATGCAGTTCAGTCGGGGTCTGCTGCGTGGATTCGCGGCACGTTCTCGTCGTCGATTCCGTCGACTGGATCGCGTATTCCGATCCCCGATAATCCAGCGAACTACCTGCTCTCGGAGGTGCTGACTCGCGGTGTCGCAGCCAGGCTGGGCTATTCGATTCGAGTGGAAAAGCCGCAAGCTGCTACGCGACTGCCGGTGATCTTCGGGGCACGCTGCCGCAACGGATACTTTCTTTCCGGCTACTCTGCCTCGACGACGGTGACTCTGCGTCTGCGTTTGCCGTGGGGCGCTCCGGTGCTGGTGGGAGTGGAGACCTGGCTGGAAGACGGCCACTCGACTTACATGATGCCGCGGTCATGGCATCGCGAGGTGCGCTGCTTCGTTGACCAGAAGGAAGGCAGCGAGGTCTCCTGCGTCGAGCACCTGGCCGGGATGGTGGGCTTTCAGCGACGTCTGCTGATGAAGGGTTTGAAGGACGCGACGGTCACTTTCTTTCCGGAGGGCAAGGAGCGCGTCATCCTTGCTGCCAACGATATGCGGCTCCACAACGAGCAGTCGATCCCCTATACCAGGAGTGCCGATGGCTCTCGCATTACTGCGAGCGGTATCACCGGCACACTCTTCATCTCCTGGTAACTCACTTTGCAGCACTGACCTATGGAGGAAATACGAATGAATCAAGTCGCGAACGAAAGCTCACCGGCCCTCAACATGAATCATGCCAGGACGCGCTCGACGGCGAAGGCCCGCGTCGGGGTCTTCAATGTTGGGTTTCATCGATACTGGCCCCAGTTTCCGGGTCTGAAGGAGCAGCTTGATGCGTACCGGGTGGAGTTTGAAGAACGGCTGAAGGAGTTTGGAGTCGAGATAATCTCGGCCGGGCTGGTCGACGATGTGGAGTCCGGGCGTCGTGCCGGCGACTTTTTCGCCAGCCAGAATGTCGATCTCATCTTTTGTTCCGTGACGACGTACGTGCAGTCCGCCTTTGTTCTACCTGTTGCGCAGCGGGGCAAGGCACACGTGATTCTCGCGGGTCTGCAGCCAACTGCTGCGATGGACATCAACACGGCGACGACGTTTGACCAGTTGGCTCATGACAACTGCACCTCCTTGCCGGAGATCATGTACGCCTTTCGTCGCGCGGGTATCTCGTCGGATGTCGTCTTCGGTATGTTGCGCAACGACGAACGCGCCTGGACCAAGATCAAGGAATGGTGCTATGCGGCCAAAGTCGCGCACGTCCTGAAGAATGCACGCATAGGCCTGTTGGGGCATCCGTTCGAAGGAATGCTCGATATGAACGCGGATCCGACGCAGTTCAGTGCAGAGTTCGGAATGCACGTAGACATGATTGAGATGGGCGATCTGAAGAAGCGCGTCGACGATGCGACTCCGGCCGAAGTGGCGGCGATGCGATCGCGCATCGAAGAGTTCTTTAGCTTCCCCGAGCCTGGGTCCGACCGTGGGATCGCCGGCAAGGTGACGGGCGAGGCGTTGGATACGTCGGCGCGCGTTGCTGTCGGCCTCGAGAGATTAGTGGCGGACTACAAACTGGACGGGCTGGCTCACTACTATCGTGGGCTGAATGGCAATGAAGACGAGCAGTTGATCGCAAACATCATCGTAGGGGCGTCGCTCCTGACAGCCAATGGAATTCCGGTTGCCGGAGAGGGGGACTTGAAAAACTGTGTCGCGATGATGATGATGGATCGTCTGGATGCCGGCGGTTCTTTTTCGGAGTTGCACCCAGCGGACTTCACAGAGGACTTTGTCTTTGTGGGGCACGATGGCCCGGGCCATGTCGCCATCAGCAATCAGCAGCCGGCGCTGCGGGGACTTAGCCTCTACCATGGCAAGTTCGGACACGGAGTCTCAGTGGAGTTCAAGGTCAAGGAAGGACCGATTACCATCGCCGGTCTCACGGTACGCGAGAGCGGCAAGTTTGCGCTGATCCTTGCGGAGGGCGAATCGCTTGACGGCCCTATCCCTGCTACTGGCAATACCAATACTCGCTGCAAGTTCAAGCCAGACATGCCTACCTTTCTTGAGCAGTGGACTGAGGCCGGGCCCACGCACCACTTTGCACTCGGCATCGGCAAGCAGATCTCCGTGCTGAAGAAGGTTGCGCGGCTCTTCCGGTTGGAAGTGGAAGTGGTGACCGAATGATGGATGTGCAGTCGATAGAGCCGGAGATCGAGCAGACTGTAGAACGCCGATTTCCGTGGTTCTTGTGCTCCATGCTCTTCGCCGCGACAGCGCTGAGCTTTCTCGACCGCCAGGTGCTTTCCATGTTGGCTCCGCGCATTATGGCGGAGTTTGGACTGAGCAATACGGTCTACTCGCGAGTGGTCTTCGCGTTCCAGTTGAGTTATACTGCGATGTTCGCGCTGGGCGGTTATATCCTCGATCGCGTCGGCACGCGCCTGGGTCTGGCGCTTTCTTTGGCGATGTGGTCGTTTGCCAGTGCCGCACATGCGTTTGTCCATGGAGCGCTCGGCCTGGGCGCGGCGCGATTCGTGCTGGGCCTGGGGGAAGGTGCGTGCTTTCCTGGTGTGACTAAGGGAGCGACCGAGCTTGCTCCGGCTTCGCGTCGTACATTTGCGATTGGCTTCGCCAATGGAGGGTCGGCGCTGGGTGCGGTAATCGCTCCACCTCTTACAGCACTGCTGGCAATTCGTTTCGGTTGGCGCGGAGCTTTTTTGTGCACGGGGCTCATGGGTGCGATTTGGTTGCTGTGCTGGTTTATGGCTAAACCTGCCACCTCAGTTGTTGCGATCTCCTCAACCCGAACTCCGATTGCGTGGAAGACGCTTTTGCGGGATGGTCGTCTTCGCAAGATGTTGTTTGCGCGATTTCTCTTCGATCCCGTCTTCTACTTCTATATGTTCTGGATTCCTCAGTTCCTTACACGGGAGCGGCACCTTTCGCTTGAGCAGATTGGTGGCTATATATGGATTCCATTTCTGGTGCTTGGCTTCAGTCAGGTGTTTGGAGGGCGACTCGCCGACTGGCTGGCAGGCGAGCAGCGCTCTCCGTTGCAAAGTAAAAGGCTGCTCTTGTCCATCGCCGCGGTGGTCACTCCCGTCTCGTGGGTCGCTTCATTGGCTACAAACATTGGCTGGGCGATTGGCCTGATGTCTCTGCTGATGCTGGCTCACGGTATCTGGATTACGAACTATCTTGGTTTGCTCAGCGATCTCTTTCCGAGCAGCGCTATCGCGACTATCGTCGGGCTAACTGGCACGGCCGGAGGAATCGGAGGAATGCTTTCGACGCTGGCGATTGGGCCTACGGTCGACAGATTTTCTTTCGGTCCAGTGTTCGCGGTTTCGGGCTTGCTGTATCCATTGGCGTTGCTCTTTGTGCTGAGTGCTTCGAGGAGTCGCAGTGCAGTTCTGAGGTCCTCTTCTTAGATCCGGTTGCGATACGATGTGAGGTTTTTAGATGGTCGCAGGAGCTTTGAGTAATGCGGGTCGCACGACGAAGAGCGTTCGGTCCTTCCTCGTTCTCTACGTGTGGTCGACAGTCCTTCCAGTGTGGGCAGCGCAGAGCTCTGAGCCTGTGGCTCCTGCACCCTGTCTTGCAGAGCAGAGCAAGAGCGCCCTGGCGAGCTCCGTTCTTCATCCGATCTGGGAGGGTTGGCTAGTGGACGGCGAGACCGCTCTCTTTCAACTTGAAGCAGGATCGAGCCAGCCTGCTGCGCGTCTTTTGTTTCAGCCGACACGCATTTCAAAGATCACCAGTGCGAACGGAAAAATACTCTTCGAAGAGGGACGGGACTACCGCTGGCAGCGTGACACGAACGTCCTCGAGCTTCCGCCTGGCTCTCGTATTCCTTCCCGAAGCTGGAATGAGATGCATCCTGCGCTGAGCGCCGAGACAGCATTGGGAGAGGCGGTTGGAGGCAAGACCAGTCTGCTCTTCGATCGACCTGGCAATCTTTTCCAAAGTCTTCAAGTGGCGGTTAGCTACGAACATCGCCAACCCTGGAGCGGATACATTCCAAAGTCTGCACGTGGAGAGCTAAGTCGAACGTTCCAGCTACTTCAGTCCCGACGGCCTTTAACCGTCGTAGTGCTCGGAGATAGCATCTCGTTTGGGAGCGGATCATCCTCTGATTTTCGTCAGGCTCCCTGTCAGCCACCTTATGCAGAACTGGTTGCGGACGGCTTGGAGCAGAGGTATGGCTCGTCTGTTGCCTTACGCAATCTTTCGGTGGGCGGGAAGTCTGCCGCGTGGGGCGTCGAGATGGCTGCTCGTGTGGTGGAGGAGAAGCCGGATTTGGTGGTGATCGCCTTCGGGATGAATGACGCCAGTGGACGACGCTCAGCGGAGAGTTATTCAAACGATATTCAGAAGATTATGCAGACGGTCAGGAGCTCCGCACCGAGCACGGAGTTCATCCTGGTAGCGACGATGTCGGGGAATGCTGAGTGGTCGCGTGCAAATCCCGCGCTGTACTTGGAATATCGCGATGCTCTTCAGCGGTTGCTCATCCCAGGGATCGCGATGGCCGATATGACTTCGTTCTCAGAGGATGTACTTCGCACCAAGACCTTTGCCGACATTACAGCGAACGGGGTCAATCATCCGAACGATTTTGGCCATCGTCTTTACGCTCAGGTAATTCTCGCACTTTTGCATTAGCAGGCTTGGCATCTTCTCCGGGGGAGGGCGGTTACACCTTGGTTCAAATTTGCTTACAATCCTCATTGTTGGAAATTGCGGCAATCGAGTGTCGGTTCTGAAGAACAAGAGGGTGGCAGAAACGAATGAATCCTTCGCGTCGTACCTTTCTCTCAACCGCCGGTGCCGCGCTTGCAAGCGCAGCTCTGCCTTCTCGGGCTGCTGAAGGAAGGGGCACTCTGTCGCGCAAGCTGTCGCCAACCGCGTTCACTCCGCTCCTCCTCGGCGAGATCGTCCCAGCGGGGTGGCTGGAACGACAATTGCGGATTCAGGCGGATGGCATGTCAGGCCATTTAGATGAGGTCTGGCCGGATGTAGGCCCAAACAGTGGATGGCTTGGAGGATCGGGCGAAAGCTGGGAACGAGGTCCTTATTTTGTAGATGGCTTACTGCCGCTCGCATGGCTTCTCAAGGATGGCCCCCTTAAAACCAAGGCTATGCGCTTTATCAACTGGACTTTGGATCATCAGGCCGCGAATGGCATGATCGGTCCTTCGAGCAATGACGATTGGTGGCCGCGTATGGTCATGGTCAAAGTGCTGGCGAAGTACTACGACGCGACAAACGATCCACGAGTTATTCCGGTACTGACGCGTTATTTTCATCATCAGTTGTCTGCGTTGCCTGATCGTCCACTCAGAGATTGGGGCAAGTACCGCTGGCAGGATCAAGTTCTGATTGTTGAGTGGCTTTATGAGCGAACTGGAGACCCGGCGCTTCTTGATCTTGCTTCTCTACTTCAACAGCAGGGATATGACTGGGTCGCGGGCTTTGCTGAATTCAAATTTCAGACCCCAACCACGCGCGCTTTTCTCGACACCAAAGACATAGGCGGAAACAAGCCAGAAGGCATGCAGACGCATGGAGTCAATAACGGGCAGGCTCTAAAGACGGCGCCCGTTCGATATCGGCTCAATGGAAGTGGAACGGAGCGGAACAACTACCATCATCAGATTGAGATGCTCGATCGCTATCATGGTCTCCCCAACGGGATGTTCTCGTGCGACGAACATCTTGCCGGCCTCGATCCCAGCCATGGCTCAGAATTATGTACGGTGGTTGAGACGCTGTTTTCAATGGAGGTCGCATTGGCCACCTTCGGCGATGCGACGATCGCTGATCGAATCGAGAAGATTGCCTATAATGCGTTGCCGGGGACGTTCACGGACAACATGTGGGCTCATCAATATGATCAACAACCGAACCAGATACAGGTCGGTCTCAACTCTAAGCCGTGGACTACCAATGGGCCGGAATCCAATATCTATGGACTTGAACCAAACTTCGGCTGCTGTACCGCCAATTTTCACCAGGGTTGGCCGAAACTGACTGAAAGCCTCTGGATGCGTACTCAAGATCAGGGGTTGGTGGCTGCGCTCTACGCTCCGTGCAAGGTGGAGACCAAGGTCGGCGGCACCCTGATTCACATCACGGAGGAGACCGAATATCCCTTCCGCGAGACCGTACGTTTTGTTGTCAGCCCACAACGGGCGATAAGTTTCCCCATGCAATTTCGCATTCCCGGCTGGGCGCAAGGCGCGACCCTCACTATCAATGGAGTCAATTGGGAAAAGGGCTTGCTCCCCGGAACGTTTGCGCGCGTGGAGCGCATCTGGCGCCCAGGGGATACGGTGGAACTACGTTTGCCAGTGAAGCCGACCGTCTCTCGCTGGTTCAATGGATCTATTGCGCTTTCGCGTGGTCCTTTGGTCTTCTCGCTCAACCCTGGGGAGAGTTGGGTGAAGCTTCGGGAGCGAGGAGAGGCATCGGATTGGCAGGTGTTTCCAAAGTCCGCCTGGAACTATGCGCTGCAGGTCGATGAGCGATCCGCCTCGAACCTGGAGGTAATCGAAACTCCCCTTGGCCCAAACCCTTTTTCGGCGGAGGGTTGCGGCATACGTCTTCGCGTGACCGGCCGAAGGCTGAATCGGTGGCGATCAGAAGATGGCGTTGCCGGACCTGTGCCGAGCGGCCTGCAGTCAAGTACAGAACCCGCAGAGACCTTAGAATTGATGCCTTACGGAGCAGCCAAACTGCGAATCACCGCCTTTCCTCAGTTAAAAATCTAGGCGATCCTGCAGCCTTCAATGCGCTGGGGGGATTATTTTTCCTTCTTCTCCAAAGACTTTAATATTGCGGACTCTATAAGCGGCTCCATGATGGAATATCCAGCAGAGGTCGGGTGCAGGCCATCGAGTGTCAGATCTTTTCTCAGACGATCGTTTCCATCGGTGAGGGCTGAATAGAAGTCGACATAGATCATTCCTCGTCGCTGTGCGGTCTGTCGGAGCCATTCGTTCAACTGCTTGATCCGGGCGGGTGGCCGTGTCTCCGTACGCACAGTGAAGGCATCGTTTACTGGCAGCACGGAGCAAATAACAACGGGAATGTGATGGACCTCAGCGAGGTCAAATATGCTCGAGAAGTTATCTTCGATAAATTTCATCAAGTCTGGAACTTTAAAGGTAGGGAGGTCGTTTGTTCCGGCGAAGAGTACAACAGCTTTCGGTTGAAGATCGATAACATCCGGGCGCATGCGCAGCAGCATCTGTGCCACGTTCTGGCCGCCGATGCCACGGTTGACCGGAATAAAAGTTTTATGGTCACGCTGAAAGTAGTCGGTATATTTCGGGCTGCCCCAGTTGTGCGTGATGGAATCTCCAAGAAAAACCACGCGGAGTTCTCCAGGCGAAGGAGCGCCTAACTTTCCATTCTCTTCGGCGTACCACGCTACGGTGGCCCAGTCCGGGAGTCTAAGCTGCAGTCGCTTCACATCCTCACTCGCTCGCTGCAGACTATCCACAAGCCGCGAGACCTCGCCGACACCGCTAGCTGACGGAGGTGCATCCGGGGCCACTCTTGAAGGCCCCGCTTGAGTGGCCCCGCCTTGGCCCCATGCCTGTAAGCCAGACGTGGAAAGCATGGCAATGATCGAGAGCGTCACGCTCGCAGAGAATAACTTTGATTTTGATGTTGCAGACGTCGGCGCGCCTCAAAAATAGGAGTAGCGAATTTCATGGTGGAGAGTGAATGTCTTAGTTCCTGAAGCGGCCTGAACGGCGGTCATCCTACTCAGCCTCCAATCAGAGTGGAACCGCGCACAATCAATTTGCACTCCATTGAAATACTTTTGGCAGCGCCCGGCTTTTCAGCCGTCATACGGTCGAGTAGCATCCGTGCCGCGATAGCGCCCTGCGCAGTGATCGGCTGCTCTACTGTAGTCAGCGGAGGCGTCGTGAATGCGGCCAGAGGAATATTGTCGAATCCCGCAATGGCCATGTCCTCCGGTACCCGCATGCCCAACATGTGCGCTGCACGCATGGCACCGATCGCGGTGAAGTCGTTGCGGGCGAACACGGCTGTCGGTCGACGGCGAAGCTGCGCCAATGCAGTCATCCCGGCGAAGCCATCTTCCTGTGTTGCGAAAGCGGGTGCCTCCCTCGGCCCTACCGTATGCTCTGGCCGAACCTCAAGGCCTGCTTGCTCAAGTGCAGCTGCATACCCCAGGTAGCGTCGCAGCGATAGCCGGTCTTCCGGCGAGATTCCTATAAACCCAATCTCTCGATGGCCAATCTCAATCAGATGGCTTACTGCGTCAAATGCCCCTTGCCAATGATTCGCTGTGACACAGTCCACTCCGCGAAGTTTTATGGGACGACCGATTGTGGCGAACGGAATTCCCCGGCGCGAGATATCGCGCAGTACTTCATCTCCAAGTTTTGTTCCACGGGTAGCCACGATCAGCCCATCGACACGATGGTCGGCAAAGGCCTGCAGGCTGGCTTTCTCGTGCTCAAGCTTGCCACTCGTTGTAGCAATAAAACAGGTATATCCGGCTTCGTCGAAGACCTGCCTCACCCCGTTGACCAGTTCTGTTGAAAAGGGATTCGCGATGTCGGGCAGTAGTATCCCGATCGCGTTGAGTCGGCTGCTCTTCAATTGTCGTGCGAGCATGTTGGGGCGATAGTGCAGCTTCTTCACAGCCTCGGATACGCGCTTCCGCACCTCTGAACTTACATATCCAGAGTCATTAATGGCACGCGAAGCCGTCATCGGCACAACACCCGCCAGCCTTGCAACATCCGTCAGCGTCGCGGGTCGATTCGTATTTGTATTTTTGGTCTTCAAGCTTGTATTGCCTTTATATGGTCCATGTTCCATGGAGGGTATTGCGTCGCCGATCTACACTTGGAGCCCAAAGAAGGATGATCGCATACGCAGAGAACCCATGGAGTGAGCTCTCTTGCGCGTTACGGCTTCTTCGCTGGAAGAAGTCTATTTTCTGCTAAAAAGGCCTGAAGTGCTTTACCGATTGCAAGTGACTGTTCCTCTGTAAACTTGCCGTGTTGCCCCCCCGATACTGTGAACAGTGCAACTGGCACCTTCAACTGCGTGAGTGCCTGGGCAAGCTTCGTCGACTGTTCATAAGGCACCACGGGATCGGCATCTCCATGCACTATGAAGGTGGGTGGTAGACCTGCCCGAACATACGTAATGGGTGACATCTGCGTGGCCATCTTCTGTTGCCCAGGACCACCGCCAACCCAGCGACTTGCTGAATTCTTTAAGGTCATCCCCTCGACCAATAATGGACCTACGTCTGAAATGCCATAGAAGTCCAGAATTGAGCTCACGCGCGGCTGATCGGTACAGCCAGGCAAATCAATCTCGTTTGAAGGAGGAAGCATCCCCGCCATCAGAGCCTGGTGTCCACCGGACGAGGTGCCAAAGACGATCACATTGTTCAGGTCGAAATTATACTGCGCAGCATTCTTTTTGACCCAGGACAGGGAACAGCGAGCATCCTGAATCGCGGCCGGTGCAGGTGCAACGTCCGTCAATCGGTAGTCGACCATAACCAGCGAGAAGCCGAGGCGCAGAAGGGACTGAAAGGATGCCGCGCTCTTTGGGCGCGCATTTTTCCACCACGCCCCGCCGTGGAAGTAAACAATCACCGGCGACTTCTTTCCTCCGGGTTGCTGATACACATCGAGTTGCTCGTCTTCGCCACTTGCATGCAGATACGTGATGTTCTTGTGCTCGATCGGGATGACCGTCATTTCGCTGCTGGGCAGCGCGATGAATTCCGGATTGACCGGGGGCGGTATCCGCGGTGCCGTCGAGGACTGGGCCATAGCAGAAAACGTCAATGCCATCGCAAAGGGAACCAGGTATAGATGTTTCATCACAAGCTCCTTGCCAAACCGGGTCGAGCTAGCTGAATAGAATGCCGCCATTGATATCGACATTTGTTCCATTCACAAAGGAAGCAGCATCCGACGCCAGATAGACCACCAACTGCGCCACCTCTTCTGCCTTGCCTTCGCGACCGAGCGGAGTCATCCCTGCAACGCGCTGGCGCACCTCCGGTTTGGTGAAGTCATCGTGGAACTTCGTCGCGATCATCCCAGGGCAGACCGCATTGACGCGGATGCGTCTTGGTCCCAATTCTTTTGCCAGTCCTCGCGTCATGCTCATCAACGCACCTTTCGAAGCTCCATAGGCAATACCACCTGGTCCGCCGCCGTCGCGCCCGGCCTGCGATGCAACGTTCACGATGGCGCCGCCATCCTCCATGTGCGTCAGGGCGGCCTGAGTCATCGCGAAGATGCTCTTCGTATTGAGCGCCATCACCTGATCCCAGAAAGCATCGTCCATCTCTTCCATACGCTTGCGTGCCAGCAGACCGCCCACTACGTTCACCAGGACCGCAATCGGATTTCCGGCTTCCTCGGCGGCCCATACTGCGAAGTTTCTGACAGCCGCCGTATCGAGTGCATCAACCTTGCGCGACAAAGCCTTCTGCCCCGTGGCTTCGATTGCAGCCAACACCTCGGTTGGGTTCGACCCGTGATAGCTGAGGGCAACCTGAGCTCCACGCCGAGCAAGCTCCACGGCAACAGCTCCGCCAATATCACGGCCACCACCAAATACGAGAGCCAGTTTGTTTTTGAGATCGGACATAAGAAACCCCTTTTCTAAAATGTGGTTGCAGCAGGGAGGACAACGACAGGAGCGAGACGCTGCACACTGCCGATGAATACGAGCAGCAATACAAATCCGATCGGAGCGAGTAAGCCCGCGATCGTCAGTACTGCGCCATATCCGAAATGACTCACGATAGAAGCCGTACAAAGGTTGAAGATTAGGCTGCTGATGCCTGCCGCAGTCCCGCCCATTCCAGCGACCGTCCCGACCGCTGAAGAGGAGAAGAAATCGCTGGGCAGCGTCTGCACATTGCTGATCCACATCTGAAACCCAAACAGCACGACCGCAATACAGGCCAGCGCTCCGTATGCGGTCTGGGCGCGCGCAGCGAGGATGCCAAAGGGCATGAGGCAAGTCGCGATGCCGATCACAATTTTGCGGGCTGCATTCACGCTCATGCCACCGGCGATGAGCCTACCCGCAAGCCATCCCCCAAACAGACTGCCTACTGCTGCGGCAAGATAGGGTGCCCACGCGGAAGCGCCGATGTCTTTCAGGCTGAAGTGTCGAACGTCTTTCAGGTAGACCGGCAGCCACAGCATATACAACCACCAGACCGGATCGACCAGGAATCGCGCCAGCAGGATGCCCCAGGTCTGGCGCAGTCGCAGCAGTGACTGTATCGAAGGCGCGGCAACGCTCTCTAGCGGAGGCTGACCGTCGCGGATGTATTTGAGTTCTTCTTCAGTGACGCGCGGATGCTTCGATAAGGGGTGATACACCATCAGCCATGCCGCGAGCCAGATGAATCCCGCCATGCCAACGATCAAGAAAGAAATTCTCCACCCGAGCCGCGGTGCAAGCAGTCGCGCCACCAGCAGGGGAGCGATCACTCCGCCCATGGATGCCCCGCCATTGAAGATCGCCATTCCCAGGGCGCGTTCCTTCTGCGGAAACCACTCAGCGATCACTTTCGCTGCCCCGGGCCAGTTGCCCGCCTCCCCTAGACCCAGGAAAAAGGAGCAGGCGGCGAACCCCACCAGCCCTGTGATTGCAGCGTGCCCCATTGCGGCCGCGCACCACACAATAACTGAAGTCGTAAACCCTACGCGCGCGCCATATTTGTCATAGAGCCTCCCTGAGACACTCTGGCTCAACGTATAGGCAAACAGTAAGATTGCTCCCACGAAGCCATACTCTCGACTGGTAACTCCTAGCTCCGGCCCGAATCGAGTGACCAGCAAGCCAATACTGCTTCGGTCGACATAGTTGATACATGTGATCAGGAAGATGAGTCCAAGGATCCACCAGCGTAGATTCGGGATCCCTCGCGATTCTTTGCCGACGGTCGCAACGTAGCCGCCAATCGCTTGAATCTTCGAGTTTTGGGTGATCGCTTTCTTCATGTCTCCCTCATCCTTCGCCGGGCGGTTTGGTATCGCTGCTTGTAGTTCGATCGATTCGCGTGCTCTCGCAGGATTAAGATCTTCGCTTCGGTCTGTTGCGCCACACGGCAAAAAAAACTAAAGAAAGCATCTGTTCGACCGTGTAGAACGTGTGGTACTGTCTTCGGGTGCTAACGATAACATATTTCGACACGCCAAAACCAATCGAGGATCTTCGGATGCCAATGACTCCCGCAAGCATGCCTGCAAAGCGCTCCATTCTCCTGCTGCTGGGCGGTCTTGCAATGATCCTTCCTGGCATGGTGCATGCACAGGATCAGAATGAATCTCTCGGCCCGAAAGATAATGTTCGCTCCAACGCTCCCATCCCTCTGGTCGCGGAGATGAAGGCCCTGCACTCTGCTGTACGGCCGGAACTGGCCGGCATCCACCCCCGGGTGTACTTCACATCCACTGAGTTGGATCATCTGCGAACCGAAGCCCATGGGCCTCAGCGTGTGTGGTGGCAGCAGCAGTTGAGCCACGTCCGCGCCCTACAGGGTCCACCTCCGCCACCTCCGGCGGAGACACGCCGGGCGCAAAACGATGTTGCATTCGCCATCGCGGAGGCCGCCTTCGCTTACAAGATCGAAGGCGACGCAAAATATCTCACTGCCGCGAAGGCCTATATGGACGCGGCGGTAAGCTACGAGGTCTGGGGCTACAGCTTCAGTAAACCCAACGTCGACCTTGCCGCCGGCCATCTGCTCTACGGGATGGGAGTGGGTTACGACCTGCTCTACAACGATCTCACTCCCACTGAACGCGCCCGCTATCGCACCAAGATCACCCGCCAGGCGAAGCTGCTCCACGCTTTTTTTGCGCCGCGCCCGGGACGTAGTTGGGCCTACAGCCAGAACCACACTTTTATTCCGATGGCAGGCCTCGGAGTTGCTGCCTACGCGCTCTATGGGGAGGTGCCTGAAGCGGCGCAATGGGCGGCTCTGACTCGTGCCATCTATCAAAAAGTCCTCGCGACCTACTCCGCAGATGGCTACTACTACGAGGGATTCGAATACTGGATCTTCTCTACTCCGTGGATCATTCACTACCTTGACGCGCACAAGCATGCTACCGGTGAGGACCTCTTCGATCAGCCCGGGCTACGTCTCACCCACCTTTACGCTGCCCACAGCCTGACCCCGGGCGGCCAGACCATGTTCGACTTCGGCGATGTCTTTGAAGGTCCTCAGACTCGCGCCAGGATGGGTGACGACTACGCCCGAAGCCACCCGAAAGGGCATTTCGAGTCGAACTACAACATCCTCTATGATCTCGCCGCCCGGTTTAAAGACCCGGAGATCCAGGGGGTCGCCGACTGGATGCGCAGCATGGGCCACACGGGCCAGGAGGAGTGGTGGACGCTCGCCTGGCGCAACCCCGCGCTTACGTCAAAGCCAATTGCCCAGCTTGCGACCTCGCATCACTTCAAGGATCACGACGTCATCTTCTGGCGCAATAGCTGGGATGCAAACGCCACCGCTTTTGCATTCAAGTGCGGTCCGCCGGGAGGGCACCACACGGCTGACCTCATGGCTAAAATACCGGACTGGCATACCGAGCAAGGTCACGCCCATCCTGATGTCAACAGCTTCATTCTCTGGGCGCATGGTCAGTACCTCACCGGAGACTCAGGCTACGCTGGCGTCCCCAAAACGATCGAACACAATACTTTGCTGGTAGATGGCAAGGGGCAAGGACACGAAGGGAAAGGTCACGACGCCTGGGCGGATTTCCCGTATGAGCGACTCAATCAGGTCCATATCACGAAGGCTCTCTTCACTGCGAAGACCTTCGAGGTCGAAGGCGAAGGAGCCTTCGCGTATGACGTGTCCCTGGGACTGAAGCGGTATCGCCGCCATATTCAACTGGATCAGGCAAGCCACATTGCGATTGACGACCTTGTCGAAACCGATGCACCTCGCACTTTGAGCGAGGTGCTCCACTCGGACACCACGGTTCAGGCAGCGGGGGACCAGGCCTTCCGTTTCAACATGAACGGAGCTGTCCTCGATGTTGCGTTGCAATCACCCAAGCCTGCGTCGACCTTGATCGAGCCAAATATTGTGATGGGACCCGGACGTCCCGGCTCAGTAGACAAGGGGTCTCTCGAACCGCGCGGAGAGCGGGTCGTTGTCACAACTCCCACCCCGGTCAAGTCCGCGGAGTTTCGCTGGGACCTCCGCTTTTAGCAGTCGAATGCAGCAGATATGGCACAACGAACTTAGTTCTAGGAGGTTGGTATGAAAACCGTACGAACAAGAATTTTAGCAACCCTGGTCGCTCTACTCAGTTGCGCCGCAGCCACTGCTCAGATCACAACAACAACTCTCTTCGGCACTGTCACAGACACCAGCGGAGCCGTCATTCCGAACGCCACGGTCACGCTCGTCCAGACCGAGACGAACTTAACCCGCACTCTGGCTGTCAAAGAGGATGGTTCGTACCGCGCCGAGTTCCTCCCTGTCGGGCCTTACGCCGTTAAGGCGGAAGCGGCTGGCTTTAAAACCTTCGAGCGTAAAGGCATCACCCTGACGGTGACTGCGTCGGCCCAACTGGACCTTGTTCTCACGGTTGGAGCAACGACGGATACCGTAATTGTTACCAGTGAACTTCCGTTAGTGAATGCCTCGAATGCAACTTTGGGTCGCACGGTCGACAACAAGGAGATTGATAATCTTCCATTGGTCAATCGAAATGTCTACCAACTGTTAACGCTAACTGCTGGCGTACAGTCGGCGACCAGCGCGAACAATCTCGGGTATCCCGAGCAGCACACCATCATCAACGGCTCGAGCGACGGGACGGTCGGGCAGGTCAGCTATTATTTGGATGGCGGCGTCAATATGAGCGGCTTACGCAACACGGGCAACATCCTGCCCAACCCGGACGCCATCCGTGAATTCGTAGTGCAGACCAACAACTTCAGCGCCCAGTTCGGACGGACCTCAGCGGGCATCGTGACCGTTCTTACCAAGTCCGGCACCAACTCCGTCCATGGGTCAGTATTTGAATTCAATCGCAACACTTCGTTCAACGCGACAACACACGGTTCCACCAGTAAGTTGCCCTACCATCGCAACCAGTTCGGAGCGACCGTCGGAGGGCCCATCTTTCATGACAAGGCTTTCTTCTTCGGCAGCTACGGTGGCTTGCGCCAATCCACAAGCTCACCTCTCACGAGTGCCATCGTCCCGACGGCGGCGCAGCGAACCGGTAATTTCAGCGCCAACCTTCCCACCTCCAGCGGGGTCATTGGAACGAATTGCAATCAGACACTCTCTGCAGCAGATAGAACTGCGGGCAACTTCATCGTCTGTAATCCTGTGACCCGGCAGCCCTACCCGGGCAACCTTATCCCTAACTCCGCGCTCGACCCCGCCGTGCAGAACATCATCGGCCGCAACATTCCGCTGCCCAACTTCGGTGCCACCGGTTGGAATGGATCTGTCACTGTGCCACAACAGACAGACGAGTTCCTCGTAAAGGCCGACAGCTCTCTCGGCCAGAGTCATCGCGTGACTGCCAGTTACTTTCAGACAAACGGAAATAGTCGCCAGAGTCCCGGCGGCAATCTCCCCTGGTCCTTGCAACTCTTCACCTGGCGTCAGCAGAACGGCAATCTCAGCGACACCTGGAGCATTAGTTCCCGAACCGTCAACCAATTCTGGGTCGGCTACTCGCGCATTCTCGCTGCCCGCACCAACACGCCAACCGGTTCTCTCGCTGACTTCGGTTCCACCTTCTCCCCGCAGGGTCCCGCAGGGTTGCCACAGATCACCGTCACCGGATATTTCACGCTCGCACAGTCCATCGCCGGTCCCAAGGCAGGCGCCAACGTCTACTCCTTACGAGACATTGTCAGCACGACTCGTGGCAAACATACTTTGTACTTCGGTGCCGAAGGCGCGCTTGAGAAAGACGCACAGAATACATTGCTGAACAACTACGGCGTCTTCGCTTTCACAGCCAGTACATCCGCCAAGACCGGGAACGCACTCGCCGACTTTCTGGTCGGTCGCCCCAACACCTTCAACCAGGATGCTCCAGTTTACGCAAACAACAACTACTGGAACTATGGCGCCTTCGCACAGGACGACTACCGTATTACGCCTCGTCTTACCGTCAACCTCGGTCTTCGCTACGACATCCAGACTCCTCCGACCGACTCTCTCAACCGCGTCTCCACCTTCAAACAAGGTGTTCAGTCCACCGCTGTCCCGGGTGCCATTCTCGGCCAGCAGTTCTATGGTGACCCCGGCGTCAGCCGAACCATTGTCCCGACGCAGAAGAACCACTTCTCTCCGCGCATCGGCTTCGCGCTCGATCCCTACGGCAACGGTCGCACGATATTTCACGGAGCAGCCGGCCTTTTCTTCGGAAGCATCGGAGGCAACCAGTTCGGGTTGATGTCCAATGCACAGCCGTTTGATGTACGCGCTCAGTACAACAATGTTGTTTCCGTAAGTAACATCTATGCCACCGACCCTACGGACTTTCCCGGCGGCGTCTCTCCCTATCCCTACGTCTATGATCCAAAAAATCCGCGCTACATAAAACCAGCATCACTCGTAGTCTTTCCCACGGACTACAGATGGCCCTACAACTACCAACTGAACTTTGGTGTTCAACAACAGATCACAAGCACTCTCGCTCTGGGTGTCAGCTACGTGGGTGCCCTGGCTCGCAAGCTTCCGCTTCAGATCGATCACAATTATCCCGTCTACAACGCAGCCAACCCCACGTTGAACGTAACGTCGGTCACAAGCGCGTCGCCCGCAGGCGCAGTCGCAACCAATAATCGTCGCCCCATCCTCCCCGGACAGATCTCGACTCTGTTCTTCGTGGAGTCTGGACAGTCTTCGAACTATCACGGACTTCAGGTGACGATAGAAAAGCGTCTCAGCCACCACCTTGGCTTCAAGGGTTACTACACCTGGAGCAAGACCCTCGCCAGTGCCGCGATGGACAACAACAGCCTCGCGAATCCGTTTGAGGACTACAACAATCCTGGTCTGGACAAACAGCGCTCGGACTTCGATCAACGTCACACCTCTGTCTCATCCATCGTGTATCAACCGGACTATTTTTCGGGCAGCAATCGCTATGTCAAAGGTCTTCTTAATGGTTGGACCCTTACGGCTATTGTTACCCTTCAAAGCGGCGCTCCCTTTGGTGTCACCGCCGGCTCGGACCTGAACGCGGATGGCAACAGCAATGATCGCCCCAACCTTATCGCCGGTAAGGCACAGCAGATCAACAACACGAATGGTTCCCGCACTGCCTCGATGGCGAAGTGGTTCGATACCTCAGCCTACTGCGTCTTCAGCCCCTCTTCTCCTGCGACCTGCCCAGGTGCCGGACCAGCAGGATCTTCGGGAACGGTCCGCCCCAACTCCGTGGACGCGCCCGGTATTCGTAATATCGACGCATCGCTCTTCCGCGATTTTGGCATCTACGAGCGTGTGAAGTTCCAATTTCGCACCGAGGTTTCCAATGTCTTCAACCTCACCAACCTCGGTGTGCCAAATAGTGCTTTCAATTCTGCCAACTTCGGCAAAATTACAGGGAGCGCAAGCGGATTTCCAAACCGTCAGATCCAGCTTGGAGGAAGGATTTTGTTCTAGACCTGCTTAGGACGAGTCCCGTCTTATAGTCGCCTGATGGATTGCCTCGTATAGACCCAAATCCTTGCTTTGGGAGGGACGGGTTTTAGAATGGGTGTTAACGAGGTGTTTTGCGATGGGTCTGAGCGACGAAGATTTTGAAGTGATGTGTCCGGATTGTGGGGGGATGCTGAAGATCGATCCGGTGACACGGTCGGTGATTGCTCACACTCCTGCTCCGAAGAAGAAGATGTTTGAGGATTTTGGTGAGGCGGGTCGCGCTTTGCGGGAGGCGGATGCGCGGCGGGATTCGCTGTTCGCCCAGAGTGTGGAGGCGCAGCGGAATAAGGATGATGTGCTCGCAAAGAAGTTCGCCGAAGCAGTGAAGAAGGCGAAAGAGAGTCCGCTGACGGAGAGGCCGCTGCGGGACTTTGACCTCGACTGATCGCCTGGACTGGCAAAGGGATTGAATCTCAACGTCCGCAGTTTTTAGAAGAGGAATCTGGAGGATGGTTCAGGCTCTCGCCCAAGCCTACCTCCATGTGCAATACTTCTCACCGTCGGCTTCGAACGAATTTTCGGGAGTTGTTGGAGTTTTCTTGCCAATCATGATGCGTTTTTCCGCGAAGAATCTGCTGGGCGTTACGTCCTGTGTTGCGCTGGCGTTTGCGGCCGGCTTGCCTGCTCAGGCCCAGAATGTGGATGCGAAGCTGCTGCTGCATCCGACGGTGGATAGCTGGCCGGGATACCACGGCGACTACTCAGGACGGCGGCATAGCGATCTCAAGCAGATCACTCCTGCGAACGTGAACACCCTGGGACTCGCATGGGCCTTCCAGACCGACCAGCCGGCCAGCATCAAGGCGACACCAATTCTGGTGGATGGAATTCTGTACTTCACCGTACCGGACCAGTTGTGGGCCGTAGACGCGCGCTCGGGACACCAGATCTGGCACTACCAATATCCGCCCAACAAGGGCGACCACATCGGCCAGCGCGGCGTTGCGATCTATAAGGACTGGATTTACTTCATGGGACCGGACTCGCACATGGTCTCGCTTAACGCGAAGGACGGCAAGGTGCGGTGGAACATCGCCGTAGCCGATGCCACCAAGGGCTATTGGACGACCATGGCTCCGCTGGTTGTGGGGAACCACGTCATCGCTGGGGTAGGCGGGGATTTGGATAACATTCCGATGTTCCTGCAATCCTTCGATCCTGAAACCGGCAAGCTACAGTGGAAGTGGGACGTCGACCCCAACGTCGGCAAGCCCGGAGCAACGACCGGTGGCACCACCTGGATCCCCGGAACCTACGATCCTGATCTGAACCTGATCTTCTGGGGAACTGGAAATCCGACCCCTGTGCTCGCAGGCGACGCTCGCCCCGGCGATAACAAGAACACCTGCAGCATCGTCGCGCTGAACCCCGACACCGGAAAGCTGGTGTGGTCGTATCAGCCCGTTCCGCACGACACCCATGACTGGGATGCCGTCGAGATTCCGGTATTGGTCGATGGAATGTTCAAAGGCAAGCAGCGCAAGATGTTGATGCAGGCTGCACGCAGTGGTTACTTCTTTGTTCTCGACCGCGCTACCGGAGAAAATCTCCTGACCAGCAACTTCGTCCCGGTGAACTGGGCGAATGGCTTGGACAAGAAGGGCCAGCCGGTGCCGAACCCTGCCAAGGATCCCGCTCCCGATGGCCGCCTGATTGCACCGGATGAGGCCGGCGCCACAAATTACCGCTCGCCCAGCTTCGACGCCAAAACCGGCCTGTTCCTCGTAAGCGCTCACCCGGCCTACAGCCTGTACTTTACGAAGCCAGCCGACGGAACCTACGGCTGGGCCGGTGCGGACTATGGCCTCTGGGGCAAGGGCGTTCTCGAAGCGATCGACTACCAGACAGGCAAGATTCGCTGGTCCCACGAACTGGGCCAGGGCAGCCCGGGCGCCGGAATTCTCACCACCGAGACCGGCCTGACGATCACCGGCGATACCCGCGGCAACATGCTGATTCTCGACACCAAAGACGGCAAGACGCTGTGGCATGCCGGGCTGGGAACGCCGATCCGGAACTCGCCCATTACCTATGAGCTGGATGGGCGGCAGTATGTGATGACTGCGAGCGGAAGTGTCTTGTTTGCCTGGGCTTTGCCAGCTCCGATAGGGAAGTAAAGCAAGTTGCTTATCGATCTACAGGGAAAATTAGAAGTCTCCAGCGCGTGAAGTCGTCTCACGCGAAGCGTCCAATACCCCGCGAAGTGGCGCCTGCCCGGCGTTAGGGCGAACTTCTATCACCTGCCATCGGCTACCCATTCAAGAAATTCGCTGCAAGCAGCATGCTCGCTGGCTAAACAGGTATCTGCTTTGTTCGTCTGATGACGTCGAAATAGCAGCATATTCCCTTGCAATCAGATATTGACTCCCGGAAAGCGGCTTTGTCTCCTGGAGACGGTAGACTGAAGAGATGCCACCGATCTTAAATGCGCAGGGTTTAACCAAGGCTTTCGGCGCAACGCCGTTGTTTCGCGAAATTTCTTTTACCGTAAATGATGGAGACCGCATCGGCCTGATTGGACCGAATGGTGCGGGCAAGTCCACCTTGCTGAAGGTTCTAGCGGGGGACGAGGACGCAGATGCAGGCGATGTCGCGATCCGCAAGCGTGCCCGCGTCGGATACGTACGACAGGAGTCGACGTTTGCGCCGGGCTTGACGGTTCGCGATGTGCTGGAGCGCGCGCTGGTCGAGGCGAAGGTCGCCGAAGGCGAGCACGAGGGCCGGCTGCGTGAGACCAGCGGGCGAACCGGTTTTCCGGACATGAAGGCCGAAGCGGCGAAGCTCAGCGGAGGCTGGCGCAAGCGGCTGGCGATCGCCGAGGCAGTCGTGACGCATCCCGATGTGCTTCTGCTGGACGAACCGACGAACCATCTGGATCTCGCCGGAATTGCCTGGCTGGAAGAGCTCCTGAACCAGGCCGACTTCGCCTGCGTCATGGTGAGCCACGACCGGTACTTCCTGGAGAACGTCGCAACCGAGATGGTCGAGCTGAACCGCGTCTATGCCGATGGCCTGTTGCGCGTGAAGGGCAGCTACTCGAAGTTCATTGAGGGCAAGCAGCTTTACATGGAGGCTCAGAACAAGCTGCAGGATGCGCTGAAGAACCGCGTGAAGATCGAGGTCGACTGGCTGCGGCGCGGCCCCAAGGCTCGAAGCACCAAGGCGAAGGCCCGTATCGACAACGCCAACGATCTGATCGGCCAGCTCAAGGAGGTCAACTCGCGGGTGCAGACCTCGTCCGCCGGCATTGACTTCTCGGCGACCGACCGGCAGACCAAACGGCTGGTGGAGTTTGAAGATGTGAGCTGTGTGCTCGGCGACCGCAAGATCGTCGAGGGGCTGAACTTTCTCGTGACCAGCGGAATGCGCGTGGGTCTCGTAGGCCCGAACGGCAGTGGAAAGACGACGCTGCTGCGGCTGCTGACCGGTGAGCTTGAGCCCACCAGCGGCACGCTGAAGAAGGCGAGTTCGCTGAAGATTGTGTATTTCTCGCAGACGCGCGAGCTGGACGAAAATCTCACGCTGCGCCGTGCGTTGGCGCCGGACTCGGACTCGGTGATGTACCAGGGACGGGTCGTACACGTAGCCAGCTACGCGACCAAGTTTCTGTTCACCAGCGAGCAGTTGAACCAGCCGGTTGAGCGGCTGAGCGGTGGTGAACGAGCCCGCGTGCTGATCGCGAAATTGATGCTTGAACCCGCCGATCTGCTGCTGCTGGACGAGCCCACCAACGACCTGGACATCCAGACGCTGGAGATCCTCGAAGAGAGCCTGCTCGAATACACCGGCGCACTGGTACTGGTGACCCACGATCGTTACATGCTCGACCGGGTCTCGACCGTAGTGCTTGGCCTCGACGGCAAGGGCGGTGCGCAGACCTTCGCGGACTACGGACAGTGGGAGCAGTGGCGCGGCGAGAAGGTCGAAGAATCAATCATCCCCGGCCAGGCCGGCACAGCCGTTACCTCCGGCGCAAAGGGTGCTGTCGAAAACCCCGCTTCGGCTGGCGGGAAGAAGAAGCTGTCCTACCTCGAGGCCCGCGAGTTTGCAGGCATCGAAGCAGCGGTCGATGCCGCGGAAGATAGGCTGCAGGCTGCCCGGGAATTGATCGACGATCCGGCAGTCGCGGTCGACGCACCCAAGCTGACCGAGGCTCTCGCCGAGATGGACGCCGCGCAGGAAGCTGCCGACAAGCTCTACGCGCGCTGGGCGGAATTAACCGAGAAGGCCGGATAAACAAGATCTCCGAGTCCTGGCGGCATAGCTTCGCTGGTATGCTGCTGGGACTATGAGAAATTTTCTGACTTGCATTGTGGTTGGATTCGCGGGAGTCTCATGCTTCGCGCAGCAGCCTGCGCCTGCCCAGCGCGTCATCGTGCTGCATGCGGCGCGGATGCTGGATGTGGCCGCCGGCAGGGTGGTCTCTCCCGGAGAGGTACTGGTCGAAGGGGAACGGATCGTGGCTGTCGGTGCAACCGTAGCTCGTCCGAGCGGGGCACAGGTCATTGACCTTGGCGACGTCACCTTGATGCCCGGTCTGATCGATGTACACGTCCATCTCTTTCTCCATCCCGGCGCAGAGGATCTTCAGACGGTGCAGGAGAGCGTTCCGCAACGCGTACTGATTGCCGCCGACGCTGCGAAGAAGGACCTGATGGCTGGCTTCACCGCCGAGCGCGATATGGGCAGCGAGGGCGCAGGCTGTGCCGACGTCGCAGTGCGGAATGCGATCAACAGCGGCTTGATTCCCGGGCCACGCATGCGTGTAAGCTGCAACGCCATCGACCTGACCGGCGGGCACGAGGACGCCATCGGATATAACCCCGCCCAGCACGTGCTTTCGAACGCGGACGCGGCGGACTCGGCGGCGGAGCTGGTGAAGGTGATCCGCGAGCAGCGCAAGGGCGGTGCCGACTTCACCAAGATCTATGAGACCGGCAAAGACTCCTACGCAGGCGGTGTTCTGCATACGCCGTATCAATACACCGTAGAAGAGCTGAAGGCAGCCATCGCGGAGACGGCTCGAACCGGCGGCGCAGGACATGGCGTTTCGGTCCATGCTACGGGCGAGCCCGGAACAGGCTATGCGGTCGCAGCCGGAGTCGAAAGCGTCGATCATGCCGCTCAACTCAGCGACGCTACGATGCGCGCGATGAAGGCCAAAGGAATCTTTGCCGTCCCCACCTTCGCCATCGGCGACTATTTCCTGGAACAAGCGGCACCCGCAGCCAAAGAGAGACGGCGCGTGTCACAGGACCTGCATGCGGCGGAGTTCAAGAAACAGATGGCGGCAGGTGTGCCGTTTGCCGTGGGCAGCGACGTGGGGCCGTTCCCGCATGGGACACAGGCCCACGAGATGGTCCTGATGGGCAAATACGGGATGCCCGCCGCCGACGTCCTGAAGGCGGACCTGCTGCACGGCGCGAAGCTGCTCGGTTGGGAGGGAAAGATCGGGGAGTTGAAGCCCGGCTACTTCGCCGATGTGATCGCGGTGAAGGGAAATCCGCTCGAGGATCTGGCAGCGACCGAGCAGGTTCGTTTTGTGATGAAGTCCGGGGTAATTTACCGGCAGGATTAGCGAACGCCTGCACCTCAGACACCCCACCCACGCAACGCAAGCAGCAAGGGTGGAGTGTCCCGAGGAAGGCCTATTTGAGCGTATCGCGGAGGAAAGCCAAAGTCCGCGTCATGGCTTCTGCCGAAGCCTTGGGGTTGAAGCTTTCGCGGGCATCGCAGTTGAAGCCGTGACCGGCGTCGTAGGTGTACAGGGGCGCATCGGGTAGAGCCGCGCGCACCGCGTCCCAGACATCAGGCTTGATGTGATCGTCCTGCTCGCCGAAGTGGTAGATTGAGGGAGCCTTGGGCTTCTCTTCCAGATAAAACTGAATCCCGCCGCCGTAATATGAGACGCTGGCGTCGATGTTCAGACGAGTGTTCGCCAGAAATGCCAGCGTACCGCCCCAGCAGAAGCCTACGACGCCGATCTTTGTAATACCGGGCTGGGCGCGAAGATAAGCGATGGCAGCATCGATATCTTCGATGGTCTTCTTCTGGTCGAGCGCAGTGACATACGCGTAACCTTTACGACCGGACTCAGCGGTGTAGGGCAGTTCAACGCCCGGCTCGACGCGATCGAAGAGCGCAGGTGCGATAGCAAGGAAGCCCTCTTTCGCGAAGCCATCGGTGACGCGGCGAATATGCGGGTTGACCCCAAAAATTTCCTGGATAACGACGATCCCGGTGTGAGTGGGCTGGGCAGGTTCGGCGACATAGGCGCCCAGTTCGAATTGGTCGGCGGAGGTGAGTTTGATCGAGTTTCCCATCGTTCCATTCTACGGCGAGGCGGAAGGGTACGATGTGAATCCGTGAGCCTGGCCGCTTCGATTTCAGTCTGATCGCAATCGAAGCGGCCAGGCATCACTCGGAGACTACATCGCTGGAACTTACGCCGCGAACGGCTCGTCCGCTGAGGGGCCATAGAGACCCGGTACAGGAATTTCGTTGAGACGAAGGTAGACGCCAAGCTGCGCCCGGTGATGGATCAGGTGGTTGAAGAACATGAGACGGTAGGTCCTGGAGCGGCTCTCGTTGGAGATGAGATGCTCTCCGAAGGAGAACTTCCACTTCGCTGCCAGGTCTTCATCGGAGGCCGCCGCAAGAGCTTTGCGCGCGTCGCTGGCATACGCGTCGAAGCTCGCCAGCATCATCTCGCGGGTGCGAAAGGTCAGGTCGGCTCTGGGAAGCTGACTATTACCCATGTCCATTCCCGGCTCGGTAAGGATGTATTTGGCGAACAGGGGCAGGGCAGCGACATGCATGGCGAGTTTGCCGCAGATCATGGATTTCTCGTGCGGCTTGTAGTCGGGTTTGTCTTCGGGGATACGCTCGAGAGTCTTGCGCGTACCAGCCATCTCTGCGTCGAAGTCTTCCAGAAGGATTTCTGCAGTACACATAGAGTTCCTTTCGTTTCGCGAGGATTAGAGCCCTGTAATGTTATACCCGCAATCGACGAAAGTGATCTCGCCGGTGATACCGGAGGCCAGCGGAGAACTGAGAAATAGCGCCGTATTCCCGACTTCGAGCGCATCCACATTGCGGTGCAGCGGAGCGCGTTCTTCGACGGCATTGAGAATCTTGCTGAAGTCGCCGATACCGCGCGCTGCCAGCGTCTTGATGGGACCGGCGGAGATGGCGTTAACGCGAATGTTCTTCGAGCCGAGTGATGCAGCAAGGTAGCGAACGGTAGCTTCGAGAGCAGCCTTCGCGACTCCCATGACGTTGTAGTTGGGGAATGTCTTGGTCGACCCGTAGTAGGTCAGGGTAAGGATCGAACCGCCGTCCGTCATCAGCGGAACCGCGCCACGGGCAACCGCTATCAGCGAGTACGCACTGACGTCATGCGCAATACGGAAGTCGTCGCGGGTAGTCAGCAGGAAATCGTTCTTGATCGCGTCGGCAGGGGCGAACGCAACCGAGTGGACCAGAATATCGATCTTGCCGTAAGCGGTCTTAAGCTGTTCAAAAACCGAGTCAAGCTCCGCGTCGGAGGAGACATCGCACTGGAAGATCTGTGCGTCGCGTAGCTCCGGGATAAGGCCTTCAGCTTCCTTCTTCAGCCGTTCGCTCTGGTAGCAGATGGCGAGGCGGGCACCGGCCTCGGAGAGTTTCTGGGCGATGGCCCACGCGATGCTGCGCTTGTTGGCGAGGCCGAATACGACGGCCACTTTGCCGGTGAGATCAATCATGAGGCTGTTCCTGTCCTTTCAAACGTGCGGAGTCAGGATAGCAGTTTGGCGACCGATCAGGAGGCGACGAGGTGGGGTTTGGACTCTTTGGACAGAACGGGCTGGCTGGGAGCGACGATCGGATCGCAGGTCGCGGCGAGTACCGTCCGGATGCAGTTGCGGCCCGCGTGCTTGGCACTGTAGAGAGCCTCGTCGGCACGCAGGAGGAGGTCGGCGACGGCCTCGCCCGAACGGGCTTCCGTGATGCCGATGCTGAGCGTGATATTCAGTTTGGGAGAGATCGCACGCAGCGACTGGGCGAAGCGCCCGGCCACAAGCGTCGCATCAGCAACGGCTGTCTGGGGGAGAAGGAGAAGGAACTCATCGCCGCCGTAGCGTCCCAGCGCGTCATATGCACGGAGTTGGGTGGAGACTGCTTCAGCGACGTTGCGGAGCGCGGCATCCCCAGCCGCGTGGCCGGCGGTGTCGTTGATGCGTTTGAAGTGGTCGACGTCGATGAGAGCCACGGACAGCTTCTGCGAGCTGCGTGCGATGCGGGTGAGCTCAACAGTGAGCCGCTGCTCGATGCCGCGCCGGTTGAGCAGGCCGGACACGGAGTCCTGCTGGGACTGCAACTCCACGCGAAGCATAAACTCATTCCCGATCAACAGCACGAGGAAGAGCCCGAGGGTAAAGATTAGGAAGACGTCCAGAAGTAGCGTCCCGGTCTGGACGGTGTCGTGCTGCATGTAGTTGGCGGGGGTTCCGCGAACCAGCGTGAGCACGGAGCGAATCACGCCGAAGAATCCGGTAAGGAAGATGAAGGCAGCGAACAGCTTGAGGAAGGGCCGGCCGGCAGAGCTGCGGAGAAGTTCGAGCGCCAGCAAGGAACGGATTGCCAGCACTGCAACCGCAATAATGACTACCCGAACGACGATCTTGTCGTCCACCACGGTGTACCAGGACATGAAGGCCGTGGCTACTGCGACGAAGACCCAGGCCACGGTCGACGATCTTTGGGAGCGGAAGAACTGCAGCGTGCCCAGGTAGAGCAGAGCGCTGCCGGAGAAGATGAATGTGTTGGCGAAAACGACGGATGCGAAGTATGGAATATTGCCACGCATCGCAAGCAGGGCGATGCCCAGGAGCGCCGAAAAAAACCCGAGCGAGTAGTACCCGGTCCCGCGGAGATGCGGGTACATGCGGCGCGCAATAAAAAACACGACAGAATAAACCCCGCTCAGCAGGAACTGGCAGCCCAGCAAGGTTCGGTTATCGGCCCATGAAAGCAAGGACATAGGAGGGGTTCTCGTGTAACGCTAGCGTAAGGGAAGACGATGCGAAAGCCCCAGCCCACGAAAGTTGTACTGGTGGAGAGGGAAGTAAGTGACTAGATTCGGACCGCTTCTAGAACGTTTTACTTGAAACTTCTTTGAGTAACTCTATCCGCGCCAGCTCCTCCTGTGAACCTTTGTTTTGTGCAACATCTGGGGCATCTGGTCGGTATTTCAGCCGGCAGTAAGCCAGTCGTACTGCTCTTGTGTGAGGGGCACGACAGACAGGCGGAACTGGCGGAACAGGATCGAACCCTGAAATACACCAGCCTCACGGATCGCGGCCAGCGGCTTCGGATTCTTCAGCCGCTTCACCGGCGCAATACGGACGATGGGGATCTTCGGGTTCTCGGGATCGGCTGTGACGCTGACCACCTTGGCGGTTCCGACCGCCTCCTTACCGACATTGGAATGGTAGATGACGAGCTTATCGCCCTTCTTCATGTTGCGGAGAGTAAGCAGAGCCTGGTTGTTGGCGATGCCGTCCCAGGTAGTCTCGCCATCGCGCAGCAAGTCGTCGTAGGAGTATTTATCGGGTTCGGACTTCAGCAGATAAGGCATAGGGGTCCAGTTCTCAGGTGTCAGTCGTCAGGTTTCAGTTTGAGTTTAGCCGCCCAGATCGATGAGGTGGACCTCGGGGATGGGTTGGCCGAGGAAGTGCGAGCCTAACCGCGCGAATTTTTCCACCGAATCCGTGGCATAACACTCGAAGGTTGCGGGAGCATTTGCGAGCGAACTCGGCGGGTCAAGAGCTTTGGCTACAGCGGCGGCAGCCTGCGCCGTGGCCTGGGCGGAGTCGATGATCCCTGCTGCGGAGTTGAGTTCCTTCAACATCTGCTCGATGGGCCCAGCTAGCAGGGGGTAATGGGTGCAGCCGAGAAGTACAGCAGTGGGGTTGCAAGTCGCAAGCGCTTCGGTGAGATAGATACGCAGGACGTCCCTCGTGACGGGATGGTCGATCCATCCTTCTTCCACCAGGGGGACAAGCAGCGGGCAGGCCTTTTCTGTCGCCTGCAGCTCGTGGCGGTTGCAGGCGTCCAGATAGGCGTGGGACTGGACGGTGGCCTGGGTCGCGAGGACCAGCACCTCCGTACCTCCGCGCCCCATGCTGGCCGCCTCGACGACGGGTTCGATCACCCCCACCACCGGAACCGGCACTGCGGCAGAGATCTCCGGCAGGGCCAGCGCAGTGGCGGTATTGCACGCGATGACCAGCATCTGGGCTCCGTGGTCGACCAGAAAGCGGGCGCTCTCGACAGCGTAGCGGGCGATGGTGGTCTGTGACTTGGCACCGTAAGGAAGCCGCGCCGTATCGCCCAGGTAGAGATAGTGAGCCCCCGGAATCAGTGGGAGCAGCGCCCGGAGAACCGTGAGGCCGCCGAAGCCGGAGTCGAAGACTCCGATAGTGAGACGGGGAGCGGTCATGGGTGTTTGTCCTGCGGAGTGCCGGGCGGGGCGGGGCGGGCTGGCTTAGGACCCGTCTGCGGAATGCCAGGGGCGGCAGGTACCTTCACCGGGTGAGCCTTTGCAGGACTTCCCGTAGTCGGTTTTGCGGGCGTTGGAGCCCTCTGGATCTTCGGTTTTTCAACCACCGGAGCATTTTGCTCCACCGCCAGCGGCGCGGGCTGGTGGGAGGTATCGACGGCTGGGTAGATGTGTTGAAGATCGGCGTGGCCAGCCAGCGTGTCATGCGGCTGGCCGTCGACCAGGAAGCGAATCTGCATCAACTGGGGAAACGCAGCATGCAGCGTGCCGATGATGGATTGGACCGTCAGCTCCTCCACTTCGATGCCGGAGGGGTGGTTGGCGACGAACGCATTGGAGAGATTGACCACCGCCAGTTGCGTCGCCGCCGGGGAGAACTCCGGGGTGGCCGTATTGGGGAGCGGAAGCAGGAAGACATCCGTCACCGCCGAACCGCCCTGCAGATGGTGCGGCGAGGCAGGATTCGCATACTCCGCCAGCAGGTGGTCGAGCAGGGCGCGGGCCCGGAGCGTCGGCTCCTGCGGCAACGGAATGGAACGCGTCGCAGCGGCGATCGAACCATCGGCGTCGCTGGCCAGGTAGAGAGCGACGTCTTCCGTGGAGGTGTTGGTCGGAGCGGCGATGGGAGTCTCGTCCTCGCCGGCCGTAAGACGCTTGTGCGCCTGCTCGCATCCGCGCAGCAGGAAGAGCGTCATCAGCACGATGCAGGCGCAGAGAGTCCAGAAAGCGATGCGCTGGTAGCGAGGAATCACCGCGTCCCTCCCGGTATCGCTGCCGGAGTCTCTACGGCTGGAGCCGGTGCCGGCTTCGGCAGTGCAGGCCGGGCAGCCGGGGGCGCTGCGTGGTTACGCCAGGAGACAAGAGCGTCAGTAATGGCCTTCGCGGCGCGCTGTTGATACCCGTCATCCGAGATCGGGGTGGAGTCGGCATTTGCTTTCAGCAGGGGAGCGAGTTCCAGCGCGACAGCCGGGCAGGTGAGGTTGTCGAGGGGGCGTGTAGAGGCCGTACCCAGCAGCGGCGGAATATTGGCATGGAGGAGCGACACCCCAAGCTCATTGGCAAGTCGAAGACTCAAGGGGATGTACGCACTTTGCGCCGAGTCCCAGGGCAGCGACGCATCGGGTGACGCGGTCTCGGCAGGCAGGGAAGAGGTAAAGAGGTGGACGCCGGACCCGCTCGGGGTGCCGTGTACGAGCAGGCAGGCAAGAGCTCGGACATGATTCGCCGTACCCGCACGCTGATCGTTCGACACGATGTCGGTGGGGTCGGCGTCCCGGGTAACCACAACGGTAAAGCCCGCAGCCATCAGCATCGGTTTCAGACGAGCCACAAAGCTCAGCGTGAACTGCTTCTCAGGAAGCGTGTCGGCGATGCGGGCACCCGTATCGGTCCCGCCGTGCGCCGGGTCGAGGACGACGACGTTGCGGCTGAAGGTCGGAAGCTGGGCCAACGCGGGAACCCCCGCCGCGCTGACTGGAATCAGCGCGGCGAGGGTGAGGAAGCGGATTGCGGGGTAGCGGTGAGGCTTGGTCACAGGTTAGTCGAGGGCGTAGATAGCCAGGCCGCTGAGGAGTTTGGGGTAGAAATCAGTGGACTTCTGCGGCATCACGTCTCCGGAGAGGGAAACGTCCTTGAGCTGGTCCAGGGTAATGGGCTTGATCAGGAACGCGATATCCGCCTCGCCGTTGGCCACCAGGCCGGTCGCCTCCTCCGCATCCCGGATATAGCGAACATTGCCCAGACGGGTAATCGTCTCCTGGTCCAGGCCGAGCAGCTTATCGAGAATGATGCGGTGGAGCTGCACCACGTCGAGCTGTGCCTGGCGAGGGCTGATGTCCGTTAGGACTTCGGCGATCGAATCCGGTCTTGCTGTCAGCAGGTAGTTCCCGTCGCTCGTGGCGGCGATGATGGCGGTGCCTTTGGTGTCCGCCAGCGCCGAAATATCCGGAGTGGCGAGTTCGGTGATGGTGAAGTACCGGCTGGCCCGCGTAATGAAGTCCGGCGAAGAGAAGTTCTCCAGCCCGTTGACGACACGGTGGGTCGGCAGGATCGTAATCCCTGGGGCGTCCATGTTGACGAAGGTCATCATCATCGCGGCCTCGGGGAACTGCGGGACGGGCAGATTCCCGAGGCCGAGCTTCTCGTCTTCGTCGCGCGGCTGGTTCAGCGGCAGCTTGAGCTGCGCGGAACGCTCCTTCGCATAGGCAACCGAGGTCTCGTAGCGATGGTGGCCGTCGGCGATGATCAGCTTCTTATCGGCCATGGCCGTGACGATCAGGTTGATGAGAGTCGGATCGGTGAGCTTCCAGACCCGGTGGACGACCCCGTACTCATCGGTGATGGTGAGGTCGGCGGGCGTTGCGGTCCCCATCTCCTTGGTGCCGAAGATAAGCTTCTCCGCGGTGAAGGCCGGGTCGGAGTAGAGCATGTAGATCTGCTCGCAGTAGGCGCGGGTGGCCTTGAAAAGCGCCAGCCGGTCGGACTTGTGCTTGGGAAAGGTCTGTTCGTGGCGATAGACGACCTTATCGGCGTAGTCATAGAGATGGCCGAGAGCGATGAAGCCGCGGCGTTCCTGCACCTGGTTGGTATGCGGCACGGTGTAGGTCTGGGAGTAGCCGTAGAGCGCCGGCTCCTTCTCCTCGCGAAGAATGCTCTCCTTGCGCCACGCGCTGAGCGACTCGGCGGCGCGGGTGTAAACATTGTGCGCCTGTTCGCCGGCGGGCAGAAACTCCTGCGGCTCGGTATCGCTCGGCTCGCGCTTGCCGAGGATGACCCGGATGAGGTTGTAGGGGCTGGCGTCGTAGTAACGCTGCTGCATCTCGGGAGTGATCTTGTCGTAGGGCTGGGTGACGACGTCTTCCATCTTGACGCGGGCGGTGTCGTAGCGGAGGGCGCGGAAGGGGTAAATGCGGGCCATTCGGTTTGGATCTCCTGAAAGTACTGAGGTGATTGTACGGGTGGAGGGTGTGGGAGGTCTGCCCGACCGCCGAGTTGTGTTTCGTGGTTCTTTTCGGTTCCACCCGCTCCTTCTATAGAGTGTCCTTCGTCCAAAAGGCTTAGAGGTGCTGAGGAAGATGAGCCCTTGGACGGTGAAGGCAGGTGGATGTATAGTTTCGACCCGGGCAGGATGCATCTCATCCAGGAACGGCATCGTATAGGTTCTGCTCTTCGCAGAAGTTAACCGGGCAGGAGGAGTACCAGTTTGACTGTGCTTCCACTTCGCAGGCAGAAGTACAGCAGAAGTATCTCGGAATGTTCGGAAAGAGAAAGCCCAGTGTAAGCTGCGGGCGTAGGGTACATTGCGGAGAAGGCATTCGGAGCCGATACGGCTTGACGGGATGCAGGCAAGAGCTGGGATTCAGCGCAAGGATGACACAGGCTTCCTATGGAATCGACTGGCGATGGCAGGAACAGAGGTGCGGTGCGGCGGCTGACAGTGGGAATGTTTGCGCTGGCCCTGGTGTGCGCGGTCATCAGTGGAGAGCTGGTCTGGGCGCAGGACAATCCTCTCAACCAGGTCCAGACGCCCCCGGCTCCTCCTCCCAAAAAGACGCCGGAGGACTTGAAGCCGGTGATCGAGGGAGCCGAGAACGCCGCCGCGCAGGCCACCACGCGACGCGATGCGCGCATCCGGGTCGATGTAAACCTCGTACTCGTTCCCATGACCGTGACCGACCCCATGAATCGGCTGGTAACCGGGCTCGAGCGGGAGAACTTTCAGATCTACGACAACAATCTACCCCAGGCGATCAAGTCGTTTTCTACCGACGACGCTCCGCTGACCATTGGAATCGTCTTTGACCTGAGCGGCAGCATGGGGTCGAAGTTCGTCCGGGCGCGGAAGGCCCTGAGCGAGTTTCTGCGAACCTGCAATCCGCAGGATGAATTCTTCGTAGTCGGATTCAACGATCGGCCTGCCGTCATCGTGGACTACACCTCCGACATCGACGACGTCGAAGCGCGCATGGTGATGCTCAAGCCGGAGAACCGGACAGCTCTCATCGATGCGGTGTACCTCGGGGTGAACAAGCTCCGCCAGGCGAAGTACGACCGCAAGGCTTTGCTCGTCATCTCGGACGGCGGCGACAACCGCAGCCGCTACACCGAAAACGAACTTCGCCGCGTCGTCCGGGAGAGCGATCTGCAGATCTACTCCATCGGCATCTTCGATCAGTACGCCCCCACCCAGGAGGAGCAGATGGGCCCCATCCTGCTGACAGACTTATGCGAGATGACCGGCGGACGCCTCTTCCGGGTGACAGATATAGCGGAACTCGGCGATATCGCCGCCCGTATCAGCGCGGAGTTACGGAATGAGTACGTCATCGGTTACAGACCTTCCGAGGTGAAGAAGGACGGAAACTGGCGTAAATTGAAGGTACGGCTGGTTCCGCCGGCGGGACTCCCGCCGCTGACGGTACACAATCGCCAGGGGTACTATGCACCGTCGCAGTAGGGGGATTTGGGTGAAGGAATTCGCGGTGTGGCTGGTACTGCTGTGCACAGGTGTCTCCAGCGGATGGGCGCAGGGGACGCCACAAGCAGCACCTGCTGCCAGTGTCCAAACGCGTACTAACGTGCAGACTGCGCCTCTCTCGGTGGATCGTGATCCCGTGGCTTCGCCTGATCCTGACCCTCCTGCAGGGACCGCGCCAGTCCAGGGACCGGCCGGCGTCAGCGCCATCGAACGCGAGAAGGGCAAATACACCCTCCGCACCGACGCCTACGAGGTTCGACTGAACGCCACGGTTCTCGATGGAAGCGGGAAGTCGATCCAGACGCTGGATAAGGACGCGTTTCGGGTCTACGAAGATGGGACGCCGCAGACCATCACCTCGTTCCGGCACGAGGATCTGCCCGTCTCGCTCGGAATCGTGATCGACAGCTCAGGCTCGATGTACGACAAGCGCAACGCGGTGGAACAGGCCGCGCTCGACCTCATCAAGCTCTCCAACCGCGAGGACGAGGCTTTCGTAGTCGACTTCTCCTGGGAGGCGTTCATCGACCAGGACTTTACGAACGACATCGGCAAGCTCCAGCAGGGGCTAAGCTTCATCAAGTCCAGCGGCGGCACCGCCATCTACGACGCCCTCGTTGCCAGCGCCGATTATCTAACCAAGAATGCCAAGCATCCCAAGCAGGTTCTGCTGGTCGTGACCGACGGCGAAGACAACGCTTCCAGTGCAACGCTGGAGCAGGCCATCCGGCGCATCCAGGACCTGGACGGACCGGTGGTCTACTGCGTCGGCTTGCTGTTTGGCAATGACACGGACCGCAGCGAGGCTCGCCACGCCCGACGCGTGCTGGAGTCGCTGGCCGAGCAGACCGGCGGCGCGGCCTACTTCCCGAAGTCGATCAAGGAAGTGGACGCGATTGCCGCCGAGGTAGCGCAGGACATCCGCACCCAGTACACGATTGCCTACCACTCGACGAAGTCACCCACCCTCGGCGGGTACCGTCAGGTGCACGTAGAAGCCAAGGGCAAGAACGCCGGGCGGCTTTCGGTCCGCACCCGCAGCGGCTACTTCCCCAAGGTCGCTACGGACGCAAACAAAGCCGGAACCCCGGCCCTGACCGACACCACGAAACGGCCCTAGGCAGTGTTGACCTATACCGGCGTTACATCTTCGTCGGTTCGATTGATTTCAGAGAATATTCGGAAGGGCACGGCTTCAGCCGTGCCAAAAGAAACAGATCAAAATGTTGAAAGCGTGACTGTAGCCTCACAACTGAGGGCTGAAAACCCTACCCATGGAACTCCACTCCAGCCCTGGTTGACGACAATCGAACGGAACGCCTACTATGCCTGCCAGTGATGGCGGTATTAGTTTTTATTATGAAGCGAAGGGCTAAACCCAGAGTTTCAGGAGGCGCGATGTTCGGTTTAACCGAGGAGCAGGAACAGTTACGAAAAGAGGTTCGGGCCTTCGCCGAGCGGGAGGTGGCCCCGCATGTAAGCGAATGGGACGAGAAGAGCGAGTTCCCCCACGCCGTGGTCCGCAAGCTCGGCCCGATGGGATTGATGGGCGTCATCTTTCCTGAAGAACTGGGCGGAGCCGGGATGGGGTACGTGGAGTACGTCCTCGCCGTCGAGGAGTTGAGCCGGGTGGACGGCAGCGTGGGGATCATCGTCGCCTCGCACAACTCGCTCTGTACGAATCACATCATGCTCGCCGGCAACGACCAGCAGCGCAAGCGATGGATCACAAAGCTGGCCAGCGGAGAATGGCTGGGCTCGTGGGGACTGACCGAGCCAGGCTCCGGCTCCGACGCCGCAGGCATGCGGACGACCGCGACGAAGCGCGGAGACCGCTGGGTCCTCAACGGCAGCAAGACCTTCATCACCAACGGCACCTACGCCGACTGCGCGCTGGTCCTCGCCGTGACCGACAAGGAGAAGGGAACGCGAGGTGGTATCTCCGCATTCGTCATCGAAAAGGGAACCAAAGGATTCAGGCCAGGAAAAAAGGAAAACAAACTCGGCCTCCGCGCCAGCGACACCGCTGAACTCATCTTCGAAGAATGCGAAATCCCCGACGAGAACCTGATCGGCAACGTGGGCGAAGGCTTCAAGGATGCGATGCGGGTGCTGGACGGCGGACGCATCTCAATCGCCGCGCTCAGCCTCGGCATGGCGCGCGGAGCCTTGGAAGCGGCAATGAAATACGCCCAGCAGCGCCGCCAGTTCGGAAAGGCGATCAGCGAGTTTCAGGCCATCCAATTCAAACTAGCCACCATGGCGACAGAACTGGACGCCGCATGGCTCCTCACCATGCGAGCCGCGCAGATGAAAGACAAGGGCCAGAAGGTAACGCTCGAAGCCTCCATGGCAAAGCTCTACGCCAGTGAAGCCGCCTGCAGAATCTGCGACGAGGGTGTCCAGATCCACGGCGGCTACGGCTTCATCAAGGACTATCCCGCCGAGAAATTCTACCGTGACGTAAAGCTCTGCACCATCGGCGAAGGAACCAGCGAAATCCAACGCATAGTAATCGCCCGCGAGCTCCTGCGCGGAGGGCGATAGGCGCTTCGCGCTTCCGGGTTGGCTTCGGAGCCGGCATGACTGCCGAGCCAGACGCAGCTCAACTCTAAAAGGTTGTAGAGGGTCTAAAGGGCCGTCATCCTGAACGAAGTGAAGGACCCCTGTATTTCGTCAAGGGAAGCGGACCAGCTCGTACCCCGGTATCCGCCAGGACCCCTGTATTCCGTCTTTGCTGTTGCACTTGCCGTGGTTTTGCTCTTATCCAATTGCAAGACCACTCCAGGATCTCGAACTGGATCCATTGAGCTTAGAAGCTACGCAGGTTAGCTGACACCTTTGCAGGCACAGCTTTAAAACTCAAAGTCGCAGATGGAACACCATCAGCCGTCGCAGTGATAGTAATGACACCACTGGCAGCAGTAGCACGAACGATAGCCAAAGCTGTGCCGTTATAGAAAGCATGGTCCGGCGCTTGAAACGCCTCGTGATCGAGCAGGTTGCCGTTATCCGTGGCAACAATCTGAACCGGTCCCTTAGCCGCAAAGTGAACCACCGTAGTCGAGTCCGGAATGGCCGTGCCCGCTTCATCGACCAGCGTCGCGGCGACATAGGTGACGTCATTCCAATCCGGCGTCAAAGTCGTTGCTGCAGACTTCTCCAGCGGGTTCAGATTCGTAGTCAGGATCAGCCGCGCAGGCTTCCCTGCGGTGCGCAAAATATCTTCAGCAATAACTTTGCCTCCGCTGCGAGCCGTGGCTTTCAGAACCCCAGCAGCATAGGGCACCTGGAAGATGATCGGGCTGGCGTCGGCGTGTAGCTTCTGCGTTCCGACGGAGGTGCCGTTAAGGGTCAACTCAACCTCTTCAGCGTTGGTGTAGACCTCGATATTTTCACTGTGAGCAGACGGATTCTTTGGACTCCAATCCAACACCAGCGGCTGGGTGAAGCGCGTCGGCGCGGGTGCGTTCGGTGCCTCGTAGCCCGGATCGGTCGGAGACTTCTGGCTGATTTCAACTCGCCTTGCAATCCGAACCATGGGTGCGGATGTCCACCACGATTGCCGCTCGTACGCACGGGCACGCGGCAGAGAAGTAGTCAGCAACAGCCCGGAGCCGGAACCAATCGCGGGCCAGACGCCGGACTCGCCCAGGTAGTCGATACCGGTCCAGAGGAACTGCCCGGAGTACTCCGCATGGTCGCGCATGGCGATCCACTGGTTGCGGTCGTGCGTGTTCTCCGTGCCGACGATGGAGCGCGTCGGCTTGTCGGCATGAGCCTTCAGAATCTCCTGCTCGCGGTAGTTCTGACCGATCACATCGAGCAGATCGGCGAGCCCGTTGTCGTAGTCGTGCGAGACATTCGGACGAAAGAGCCCCTGTGTCACAGGCCGCGTCGGATCGTTCTGGTGAAAGCTCTCGACGAGCGACTTCAGGATCGGAATCGCAATCTCAGGATGCGGCGTGTCATGAATTTCATTGCCGGCGGAGTAAAGAATAACGCTGGGGTGATTCCGGTCGCGCTTCACCGTGTCGGCCGTATCGCGCAGGCTCCACTCCTTGAAGTAGAGGTGATAGTCGTAAGGATTCTTCGCGACGGTCCAGGCGTCGAACATCTCATCCATCACCAGGAAGCCCATGCGATCGCACAGGTCGAGAAACTCCGGCGCAGGAGGATTGTGCGCCGTCCGAATCGCATTCACGCCCATCGCCCGCAGAGCCGTCAGCCGCCGGGCCCACGCGGCCAGCGGGACAGCCGTGCCCAGCGCCCCGGCGTCCGTGTGAAGCGCCGCGCCATAGATTTTGTGGTGCGTCCCGTTGAGGAAGAACCCCTGGTTCGGATCAAAGTGGAACTCCCGAATCCCGAACGCCACCTGCTCCTGATCGGACGGAGACTGCCTCGGCCGCTGCACCCACACATTCAGCGTGTGAAGTGCCGGATGGTCCAGATCCCACCGCTCCGGGTTTGGCACGGCGAACTCTGCTTCAAGGTCGGCAGACGAGTGCGCGGCGATGATAGAGGCCTTCGACCGGATCGGCGCAAAGGTCTCGAAAGCCTTCCCCGAAGGCAGGCTGAGCGACACAGTAAGGGCAACCTCGCTTGGAGTGTCGGAGTCGTTCTGCACCGTGGTGCGAACATGCACTGTGGCAGACTCGGCGCTCACCTTCGGTGTCGTCACGAAGGTCCCCCACGGCGCGATATGCACCGCATTGGTCGTAATCAGGCGCACCTGTCGGTTGATACCCGCACCCGGATACCATCGCGAAGCCCGCTGCTGCGCATTATCCGTACGCACGGCGATCACGTTCTTGCCCGGATGCAGATGCGAGGTCAGGTCATAGTTGAAACTGACGTACCCATACGGACGATGGCCGAGCAGCTCCCCATTGCAGTAGACGTCGGAGTTCGCCATCACGCCATCGAACGCAATGTAGGTGCGCTTGGCTGGCTCGAGCTTCGCTGGCAGAGTAATGGCCTTGCGATACCAGGCAATGCCGGTGGGAAAGAAGCCGCCCGGAGGCCCGGAAGGATTCTTCTGATCGACGGGACCGGCGATGGCCCAGTCATGGGGCAGCGTCACGGTATTCCACGCGGCATCGTCAAAGGCCACTGCCTGCGCATTCGCCGGATCCGATTGAGAGAAGTGCCAGTCCTGCACCAGCGGCGCGACAGTGCGCGCAGAGGCAGCATGCAAAGGCAGAGACAGAGGCAGAGGCAGAGGCAGGGCTGCGGCGAAGACGAACGCGGAGAGGAGGAAGGTCGTGCGAGGCATCGTGCTCCTGAAGTACGGGGTTTTAAGTCACCTCGACTCATCGGGGTGACGCCTTTTCGCTGGCTCGGTTCAATGCAGAGGATTTTCGGAAGGGCACGGCTTCAGCCGTGCCAATAAAAGCCTCTCCCTCTATACTTTTGCCGGTTCGCCACAGGCGAACCGGCAAAAGTACCATCGAACTCAATCCTACTTCGCTGCGGCAGGGGGCACCACATTGACCGGTGTAGGATCGGTCGGGTTGAACTGCTTCGCCAGCATCGGCGTCGATTGAATATCCGTCACCCCGGCAGGAGCCTTCGCCGTCTCAACCCCAAATACGTAACTAGGGCCGAACATATTGCTGGTAAAGATCACCAGCGACTTATCCGGCGAGAAGCGCACGTTCGGCTCAAGGCGATAGTTATGGTGAGCCATGTTCACCAGGTGTTCCGCCTCGAAGACCCCGGGCTGCCAGAAGTCCGGCTCGTTGATCGCTCCAACGCCGGGAAGCATCCGCGGATGGAAGAGCTCGATCCACTCGCCGTCCGGTGCCTTCGCAACCTGGCCTGGATCGCCGCCGTCTCCGGTGAACAACGAGAGGTCGTGGGTAAGGTTGAAGTGAATCGACCACTCATTCCTCTGCAGGTGATAGGCCGTGCGTTTGCCGGTGCTCAGGTCATACCCGGCGAGGTAGAAGTCTTCGCCTTTGGGCGGCTGCCAGTCGTACCAGATGGTCTTGCCATCCAGCCCCCAGAACTCGTGTCCCGCGATCTCCATGAACATCGTTCGCTTGTGGATCAAAGTGTTATGCGTGCCGTCCGTATGGATCATCCAGATGCGATCCACCTTCTGCCACGGACCTTCGTGGCAGTACATCAACAGCGTCGGATCGGCAGGGGAGAACAGCAGATGGTTCACCCAGTCGGTGCTCTTCAGCAGTGTCGTAACCTTGCCGTTCAGAGGCCCCGGCGTCAGGTTAACGGTGTAGAGAATCAGCGGCTGCCGCGAGGCCAGGCGCCGCTCCATCATCGCTCCCTTACCCTCCGGCTGGATCAGGCCGCCCGGCGTAGTCGCGCGCGCAGGAGTGCCGTTGGGCGAGACCCGATTCGCGCCATACTCAGGAGCCACGGCGGGACCATCGTTCATGGTGCCGGCCACCAGCGTCTCGTCCGCGTTGACCGTGACGGCGTTGCCGCCCTTCGGCAGGTCCGCAAGCTTCTTGATGGTTCCGGTATCTACATTCGCGCCATAGATGGAGAGCAGTTTCGTGGCAGGATCGGTCTGCGTGAAAAAGACGGTGTTGGTCTTGCTGCCGACGACGATAGCGTGGACGCCATTGCGAAAACGCGCTCCCGGATCGGATGGATCGGCAGGCGGCGCGGGTGGGTTCGGAACCAGCAGCCGGCTATTTTTTGTAGCCAGTTCCAGAACATGAATCCCATCGCGTCCGGTGTAGATCATCGAGCGGTGATCCGGCGTATAGGCGTTCACATTGAAGTAGAAGCCGGAGGAGTTCGCCTCATCGGTAAGACGATAGACGCGATGGCCGGTATCCTTGTCCACCCAGGTCTTCGGAATCGGAGACGGAGTGGATTGGGCTGCAAGGGTGGTTGCGGCAGTGAGGGCGAGCAGCGAAAAGCGGAACAGGTGTGGCATGGACTTACTCCTGGGGCCTATGGTCCCTATCCCCTGCACGAAGTGTGGCGCAAGGGATAGGGAGCGGGGGTCTGTTACTTGGCTGGTCTATCTTGTGGTCAGCCGGGGTTATTTGTCAGCCGGGGTTGGGGTCGGGTCGACAGGATTGAATTGCTTCGCCAGTGCCGGAGTGGAATGGATATCCGCCGCGGACGGGTTGACAGCCTTGTCCACATCGACGCCGATCACGTAGCCGGGACCGAACATATTCGAAGTAAAGATCACCATCTTCTTATCCGGCGAAAAGCGGACATTCGGTTCCATCCGGTAGTTATGGTGTGCCATATTGACGAGCCGCTCGGAGTGAAAGACTCCGGGCTGCCAGAAGTCCGGCTCATTCAAGCCATCGACCGGCTTCAGTTCCGGGTGGAAGAGTTCGATCCACTCGCCGTCCGGCGCAAGCGCGACCTGCCCCGGATCGCCGCCGTCGCCGGTGAAGAGATCCAGGTCCTGGGTCAGGTTGAAGTGAATCGACCACTCGTTGCGCTGCATATGGTACGCAGTCCGCTTGCCGGTAGTCAGGTTGTAGCCCGCGAGGAAGAAGTCTTCGCCCTTGGGATACTGCCAGTCGTACCAGATCGTCTTGCCATCCAGCCCCCAGAACTCGTGGCCCGCGATCTCCATTGCCATCGTGCGTTTGTGGATCAGCGTGTTGTGGGTGCCGTCGGTGTGGATCATCCAGACGCGGTCGACCTTGTGCCACGGCCCTTCGTGGCAGTACATGATCAGGGTCGGGTCCGTCGGCGAGAACAGCAGGTGCCCGATCCAGTCGGTTGAGTGAAGCAGCGGGGTGACCTTGGCCGTCTGCAGATTGATGGTGAACAGCACCACAGGAATCCGGGCCGCCAGACGCCGCCGCATCATGTCCTGCTTATCGTCCGCCTGGACAAGATTTCCAGCCTGGCGGGGAGGCTGGGCGCGCGGTGGCTCGGGCGGCAGAATCTCGCCCTTTGACCCCTCGTTATAGGTCCCGAGTCCAAGGGTCTCGTCCGCGTTAATGCTTCCGACGGAGATTCCCGCAGGCAGATCGGTCAGTTTGGTGGACTTGCCGGTATAGAGATCGGCTTTATAGATAGCCGTCGCTTTCGTCGCAGGATCGGCCTGGGTGTAGAAGACACTGTTGGTCTTACGCCCCACCACAATCGTGTGAACCCCGAAACGAAAGCGAGCGCGGGGATCTGCATCTCCGGCCGGGGTGGGAGGATTTGCTACCACCAGGTGGGTCTTCTTAGTTGCGAGTTCAAGCACGTGGATACCGTCTGGGGCGTTATAAACCATCAACTTGCCGTCCGGGGTGAACGCATTGACGTTGAAGTAGAACCCGGAGGAGCCGGGTTCGCTGGACAGGCGGTAGACGCGGTGGCCCGTATCTTTGTCCACCCAGGTGGTGGGGAGGTTCGCCGGGGTAGTTTGGGCAGCGCAAGAGGCGGTAAGGGCAGCGGCGACGAAGAACGCCGGAATTGCCAGGGCGAAGGGAGTACGGGCCATGATGAATCTCTCCTGGTGCGGGTACAGCGTGAACTGGACGATTCAGTGCAGGTTAGAAGGAATCAACTTGACGAAGCGGCTCAGCGCGGCGAAACCGGGAAGCGGGGCGCGAGGGATTTATACACTGTGTACGATGCAATTGGAAAATAGTTTCTACAAGGGAATTGAAATCCTGCGCACAAGAGCGTGACGAACCCAGCCGCCGCGCTTTACCATAGAGAGATATGACCGAAGTGTTAGAGCAGGACAGCAAGAGTGCGGTGGGGCACGCGTCGAAGTACACGCGCAATAACCCCTACTATTCCACGGTTACCTATAACGAACTGCTGACAGGCGAGGGCTCCGAGAAGGAGACCCGGCATATCGAGCTTTCGCTCGAAGAGGGCATGTCCTACACGCCCGGGGATGCCGTGGGTATTCTGCCGGAGAACCGCGCGGAGGCAGTCTCCGAGGTCTTGACGGCTCTGGGCTACAAGGGCGACGAGCGTGTGCTCGACCACTACAAGGTAGAGATCAGCCTTGAAGAAGCCCTGCGAACCCGGTTGCAGATCGGAAAGCTGGCGCGTTCCAGCGTCAATCAACTTTTCAAGATCGCTCCCGACAACGCCGGTCTCAAAGAGATGGCTGGTCCGGACAACAAGGCGCGCGCCGAAGAGTATTGCTGGGGCCGCGAGCTCGTCGACCTGCTGACTGACTTCCCCTGGCTGATCAAAGAGCCGCAGCAGTTGTTCCAGGTCGTAGCTCGCCTGACGCCGCGCATGTACTCGATCGCGTCCAGCCAGTTGGCGCATCCGGACGACGTCCAAACAACGGTGCGCGTGGTCCGTTACGATTCCCACGGACGCAACCGCCAGGGCGTGGCGAGCGGTCATCTCGGGGACCGGGCTGGTACAGGCATCACGATTCCGATCTTCCTGCACGCAAATAACAACTTTCGCCTGCCGGTCGATTCTTCGGCTCCCGTCATTATGATCGGACCGGGAACGGGCATCGCGCCGTTCCGGTCGTTCCTCGAAGAGCGTCAGGCCAAGGGCGAGCCCGGCGACAACTGGCTCTTCTTCGGCGAACAGCGCGAGAAGATGGACTTCCTCTACAAGGATCAGCTCCAGCAGATGCACAGGGACGGCTTCCTTACCCGCCTCGATACGGCCTTCTCCCGCGACCAGCACGCCAAGATCTACGTGCAGGACCGCATGCAGGAGCGCGCCAAAGAGCTCTATGAGTGGCTGGATCGCGGTGCCTACTTCTACGTCTGCGGCGACGCAACCCGCATGGCGAAGGACGTGGAGACGGCCCTGCTGGACGTCATCGCCAAGGGCTCGAACGGCACCCTGGAGCACGCCGCAGAGTACCTAGCAGGCATGAAGAAGCAGAAGCGCTACCAACTCGACGTGTACTAAGTTTTACGTTTCGCAGCAACAGAAAAGGGCCGAGGCAATATGCCTCGGCCCTTTTCTTGCAAGAAAATGCTAAGCCTACAAACAAATCGCCCGTCATCCTGAACCTCTTACGTCGTCATCCTGAACGTAGTGAAGGACCCCTATATTTTGTATTAGTAGCGGACGAGTTCAAATATCGGTACCTGTCAGGACCCCTGTATTTCGTCAATGGAAGCGGATCAGTTCGCAGATCGGTACCCGTCAGGACCTCCCGTATTTTTCCAATGGAAGCGGACCAGCCCCCGCACTTACGGATGATTATGATGACGCGGCTGCACAACGCGCATCGGCCTGCTGTGATGACGCAGATCGGTGGGAAAAGGGCTGATCAGCGGACCGCCGTTCCCCAGGCTGACGTTATGGCCATAGGGAAGGATCCGTCCGCCCCCTTCGGAGTTGCAACCGGCGAGGCAAGCGGTGAGGGTGAGAAGGCAGGCAACGGGAGGCAGTTTGCAAAGGACGGCAGGGAGATTGATTCGCATCGGTTTCTCCTAAGGCACAACAGACGACTGGGTGAAGCTTATTGAGAGCACTTTTACGTTTCTGCGAAAGATAGACGACCTGGGAGGGTCCGAGTTGCAGTATGCCGAACATTTTTACGTAGCTCGACTCGATGGGACTAGGGGTGTTATCGACCCAGAACCATGCGTCGGACAGTGGCAGCCCATACAACTTCCGGGTCATGAGCAACCCGGGAAAGGCACTAAACGCGATGGTAGTCCGGCCGCCAGTTCACGATGCTTTTCTTGATAGCCTTTGAATCGAGTCCATGCTCAAGAGTCCGGTGGACCAGGGCCGGCAACTCGTCGTCGGAGGCGAAACGAAGCGCGATCAACTGGCGCACTGAAAGTTCGTTGATGCGGTGATGGTCCGCCGGGGGCAATAGCGCAGCGAGCCGCAGGCGCTCTTCCAGCCGGATCACCCGGTCCTGGGCTTTCATGGCGCTGGCACGGCCGTTTGCGGCGATCAGCAGCAACATGATCGAAACAAAGATCAGCCACAGGTTCAGTCCGCGGTCCTGCGGCCACTGATGAATGGTGGCATGGATCACGAAGGCGAGATTCAGAAGCAGCAGTGGGATGAGGAAGAAGTGAAACGGTGGATGGTAGCGGGCGTGGTTTTTGAAATTCTGGGGTACGGCCATGGTTCACCTTTCGTGCGGTGATTCTTGAAGAAGATTGCGGTGCGGTGAATCATACAGGTACGCCTCGAAACGTTTAGGCTGAAAGGATGAGCGACGTGAGCAAAGCGAAGGCAAAGAAGCGAATTGGAGTCCATGTAGGCGTGGCCGGAGGAAGCTGGACGGCCGTGGAGCGGGCGGTAGCGGCAGGGGCAAATACGTTCCAGATCTTTTCGTCCAGTCCGCGAAGCTGGAAGTCCGCACCGGTCAAACCGGAGGACGCCCTGAAGATGCAGCAACTCCGCGCAAAGCACGATGTAGGCCCGGTCGCGATCCACGCCAGCTATTTGATCAATCTCTGCAGCCAGACCGAGAGCGTCCGCGAGAACTCGACCATGGCCTTCCGAGGCGAAGTTGAACGCGCCCTCGCCCTCGGAGCCGAGTTCCTCGTCCTGCATCCCGGCAGTTGGAAGGGTCTTACCCGCACGGAGGGGCTAAAGCTGGCAGCCGAGGGGATCGAAAAGGCCATCGAAGGTCTCGCCTGGCAGGGCAAAGACTTCCGCATCCTGATCGAAAACACCGCCGGCGCAGAGTTCTCCCTCGGCGGCAAACTCGAGCAGGTTGCAGAACTGGTCGAGGTGCTGAAGCCCTGCGCCCCGGTCGGGGTCTGCCTGGACACCTGCCACGTCCATGTCGCCGGCTACGACATCGTCTCCGAAGACGGCTACATCGAGACCATGCTGGTGGTGAAAGACACCGTCGGCTTCGACGCCGTAAAGGTCTGGCACTGCAACGACGCCAAGGCCGCCATGGGTTCCAAACTCGACCGCCACGAGCACATCGGCGAAGGAACCATCGGCGCCGCACCCTTCAGGCGCCTGCTGCATGACGCCCGGTTCGATCACAGTGTATTTATCGCAGAAACTCCCGTGGACCAGCCCGGAGACGAAGCCCGCAACGTAGGGGTCCTACGGACTTTAGCAGCGGGCTAAACCAAGAGCTAGATCAGATCGACGCTAGCGGCGACACATTTTTCGGGGGTTGGCTGAATTCAAAGGATTCGGAAGGGCACGGTTTCAGCCGTGCCGAAAGATGCCTTCTCTCCCCACCTTTTCTTTTTCCGGTTCGCCAACGGCGAACCGGAAAAAGAATTAACTCACAAAAGCGCAGCGTTTGGCATACCTGAAGGGATGCCCTTCCAAACGCCATAGAGATACTGCCTGACGTTTGTCCCTGCGCCGAACGGCGACTGCTAGGCTGGTCGCCCTTGTTCTTTACGATCTTTCTTTACAATCAGGAGATATGTCCGAGATTGTAAAGAACGACGTCGAGCGGCAGGTGCGGTACACCCCTGCGGAGATTGAACCGAAGTGGCAGGCCCAGTGGGATGCCGACGCCTCCCTCTACGCTGCCGAGCCGCACGAGACCGGCAAGCCGAAGTTCTATTGCCTGGAGATGCTGCCCTATCCCAGCGGCGCGCTCCATATGGGCCACGTCCGCAACTACGCTATCGGCGATGCCCTGGCCCGCTTCATGTGGATGCGCGGCTACAACGTCCTGCACCCGATGGGCTGGGACGCGTTCGGCCTTCCCGCGGAAAACGCCGCGCTCAAGAACAAAATGCCTCCGCGTGAGTGGACGCTCGGCAACATCGCTTCCATGCGCAAGCAGATGCAGCGGATGGGTCTGAGCTACGACTGGTCCACCGAGGTCACCACCTGTCTGCCCGAGTACTATCGCTGGAACCAGTGGATCTTCCTCAAGATGTTCGAGAAGGGCCTCGCCTACCGCAAGCAGAGCAAGGTCAACTGGTGTCCCGAGTGCCAGACCGTGCTCGCCAACGAGCAGGTGATCGGCGGATGCTGCTGGCGTCATGAGGACACCAGCGTCGAGCTGCGCGATCTCACCCAGTGGTTCCTGCGCATCACGCAGTACTCCGACGAGCTCCTGAACGGCCTCGACAAGCTCGATGGCTGGCCCGAAAAAGTCCGGACCATGCAGCGCAACTGGATCGGCCGCAGCGAAGGCACGCTGGTAGATTTCAAGGTCGCAGAAGGCGACGCCAAGATCACCGTCTTCACCACCCGCGTGGACACCATCTTCGGCGCCACCAGCGTTCAGCTCGCGCCGGAACACGCCGTCTCGAAGGCCTTCGCCGCAGAAGATCCAGCACTTGCCGCTCAGATTGAAGAGCTGCTCGATCAACAGAAGAAGGCCCGCGAAGCCGGAGATGTGGGAGCCATCGAAAAGCACGGCATTCCCACCGGACGCTTCGCGGTCAATCCCTTCAACGGCGAGAATGTGCCCATCTGGGTTGCAAATTATATCCTTGCCGACTACGGCACCGGCGCGATCATGAGCGTTCCCGCGCACGACGAGCGGGACTTCGAGTTCGCCACCAAGTACGGCCTGCCGGTTCGTCGCGTCATCGCTCCCAACGTCGATATGGACGCCGCCGGCCTTGCGCTTCCGTACACCGGCGAGGCCGAGGCAGTGCTTATCGACTCAGGCGCGTGGACCGGCGAAGCCTGCCTCGAAGCGCAGGAAAAGATGGCTGCCTTCGCGGCCGCCAATGGATTTGGAACCGCAACGGTTACGTATCGCCTCAAGGACTGGGGCGTCAGCCGCCAGCGCTACTGGGGCACCCCAATCCCGATGGTCTACTGCCAGAACGGACACCCCGGCATCGAAGCCGGCGGAGTTGTTCCGCTTCCCGAAAGCGCGCTGCCGGTAGAGCTTCCCGCGCAGGTCGAAATCACCCAGCAGGGCGGCTCTCCGCTCGGCCGCGTCGCGGAGTTCGTGAACACCACCTGCCCCGTCTGCAACGGCCCCGCACGTCGCGAGACCGACACGATGGACACCTTCGTCGACTCGAGCTGGTACTTCTACCGCTACACGGATGCGAAGAACTCGACCGCCCCCTTCGATTCGGCCAAGGCCAACTACTGGTTCCCCATCGACCAATACATTGGCGGAGTCGAGCACGCCATCCTGCACCTCATCTACTCGCGTTTCTGGACCAAGGTGATGCGTGACCTCGGCATGATCGAGAACGATGAGCCCGCGGCCCGTCTCTTCACGCAGGGCATGGTCGTGAAGGACGGCGCGAAGATGTCCAAGTCCAAGGGCAACGTCGTCAGCCCGGACCTCATGATCGAGCGCTACGGCGCCGACGCCACCCGCATGTACGCACTCTTCGCCGCACCCCCGGATCGCGACCTCGAATGGCAGGAAGAAGGCGTCGCAGGCATCAGCCGCTTCCTGAGCCGCGTCTACCGCCTGACGACGAAGTACAGTGGTGCTGGCACTGCGCGCACGGCGATTGGCGCTTCGCGTGGAGGGGAAATACCTGCCGCCGAGCAGAAGCTCTTGCGGAAGTTGCATCAGACGATTGCGAAGATCACGTTGGACTTCAGCGGACGGTGGCACTTCAACACCTGCATCGCCGCCATCATGGAACTCGTCAACGAGATCCAGTCGAGCGAGCCCGCGATGGACTCGGGCGAAGTCTCGGCAGCCGCTGTATCGGAGATCTTCCGCTCGCTGGTGCTGATGCTTGCTCCGTTCGCTCCCTTCGTCTCGGCGGAACTCTGGGGTGAACTCGGCGGCGAAGGCCAGGTCTTCCGCGCCGCATGGCCGGTTGCGAACGAAGAGCTCGCGAAGGAAGATGCGCTGGAGATTCCCGTGCAGGTGAACGGTAAGCTCGTAACGGTCGTAACCGTCCCCGTCGGAAGCGACGAAGCAACCGTCAAAGCTGCGGCGCTCGAAGACGCCAAGGTGCAGGCCCGCATCGAGGGCAAGACCGTCGTGAAGGTCATCGTCGTGCCGGGCAAGCTCGTGAATCTCGTGGTGAAGTAGATGACGCCTGGGCAGGGAACAGGGAACGCCGAAGTTCGAAACGACGCAGTGCCGATCCGTGGAACGCAGTCGCTGGTCGTGACGCTCTCCCGGTGCTGGAAGCGTCCGTCGCTGACCGGGCTGGAAGTCCTCTGGCGTTGGATCTTCGGCGTACCCGCGCTGTGGATCGTCTCCGGGCAACTCCGGAAGATCTTGCTGGCCCACACCGACGGAACGCTGGACGTCGCCCGCCTCGGACTGGATCGCGCTTTGACGGCGGACCCGGTCGGAGCCGCTGCCGCTGATCCGCTCGGCATCAGCGCCAAGGTCGCGACCGCAATCGGAATCGTGCTGCCCGATCTGCAGCACGCCGCACTGTGGATCGTGCCCGTGTTGATGCTCTATTGGGTGGTCGTCTCCTCGATCGGCCGGACCGTGCTGCTGCGCCGCATGGACACTGCGCTGCACTCACGATTGGGGACCCTGATGGTCCTGCAGGCCCTGCGAATGATCGCCGTGGTCGGGATGTTCGGAGCATGGTTCGGGTGCCTGAAGTGGGTCTCTCACGTCGCCATCGCCGGTCCCGTCGCGGCCGGGCAGGAGCCGAACCTGGTGCTCTACTTCGCGATGATGATCGTGGCTACGCTGGGCATGTTTACTGCCTGGGCCGTGGTCAGTTGGGTGCTGGCCATCGCTCCACTGGCAGCTATGCTGAAGGGCGCGGGTGTCTTCGAGAGCCTGAAAGCATCGTTCCGGCTAGGCGGCCTCAAGGCGAAGCTGATCGAGGTCAATCTGGTCCTGGGAATCGTGAAGATCGGCCTGATCGTCTTGGGTATGGTGTTTTCAGCGACTCCGTTGCCGTTTGAAACCGCGACCACGCCAGAGTTTCTGCGCGGCTGGTGGATCGGCGTTACGCTGCTGTATTTCATCGGCTCGGACTTCTTTCACGTCGTTCGGCTGCGGGCCTACCTGGATCTCTGGCGTTTGTACGACGGGCTGTAAAGTCGTCTCCCCCCACGCGAAGCGTCCAACACCCTACGAAGTAGCGCCCGCCCGGCGTCAGGGCGCATTGGCACTTGTCGGGCTTTTTGAGCTGGGATTTACACTGGTATCGTGGACACTTCGACGATTGTCATTCTGGATTTTGGGTCGCAATATACGCAGTTGATTGCGCGGCGGATACGGGAGTTCAACGTATTTTCAGTGGTATTGCCCTGCACCGTCTCGCTCGAGAAGGTAAAAGAGCTGAACCCCAGGGGAGTCATCCTGTCGGGCGGCCCCAGCTCCGTGTACGACGTGGACGCCCCCAAGGCGGACCCGGCGGTACTGGCTATGAGCGTTCCCGTGCTCGGCATCTGTTACGGACTGCAATTTATCGTGCACCATCTCGGCGGCAAGGTCGAGCCTGCACCGGCACGTGAGTACGGACATGCCGAGGTTTCGGTGATCGCCGAGACCCAGTTGTTTCGCGGGCTGCCGGCGACGATGGATGTGTGGATGTCGCACGGCGATGAGGCCAAGATACTGCCCGATGGATTCGGGCTTACAGCACAGACGTCCAATGCGGTCGCCGGAATCGCCAACGAGGCGCGCCGCATCTGGGCGGTGCAGTTCCACCCCGAGGTCGCACACACGCGACAGGGAATGGAGCTGCTGAAGAACTTCGTCATCGGCATCTGCGGGGCCGAGGCCGACTGGACCCCGGAACACTTCATCCAGACAACCGTGGAGCGGGTGAAGACGCAGGTCGGCTCAGGACACGCCATCTGCGGCCTCAGCGGAGGTGTCGATTCGAGCGTCGCCGCAGTGCTGGTCGCGAAGGCGATCGGAGATCGGCTCACCTGCATCTTCGTGAACAATGGCGTGCTCCGCAAGGACGAGTTCCTCAAGGTCCAGACCACCATGCGCGAGCAGCTCGGCTTGAACGTGGTTGCGGTCGACTCCAGCGAGCGCTTCCTTACCAAGTTGGCGGGTGTGACCGATCCCGAGACCAAGCGCAAGGTCATCGGCAACGAGTTCATCGCGGTCTTCGACGACGAAGCGAAGAAAATCTTCGAAGCCGAAAAGAGCGCCGGCGAAGAGGTCGCGTGGCTGGTACAGGGAACGCTCTACCCCGATGTGATTGAGTCGAGCAGCGTACACGGCCCGTCGCACACCATTAAGAGCCATCACAACGTCGGCGGCCTGCCCGCGGACATGAAGCTGAAGCTGATCGAGCCGCTGCGCGACCTGTTCAAAGATGAAGTGCGACGTATCGGCAGAGACCTGGGAATGCCCGACGAGATCATCGAGCGGCAGCCGTTTCCCGGACCCGGCCTTGCAGTACGCATCCTCGGCGAAGTCACAGCCGAACGCGTGGCGATCCTGCAGGAAGCCGATCAGATCGTGGTCGACGAGATCAAGAAGGCCGGGCTCTACCGCAAGGTGTGGCAGAGCTTCGCAGTGCTGCTGCCGGTGAAGAGCGTCGGCGTCATGGGCGACCAAAGAACCTACGCGAACACCTGCGCGATCCGCGCCGTCGAAAGCGAAGACGGCATGACCGCCGACTGGGCTCCGCTGCCGTACGAGGTGTTGCGCACGATTTCAAGCCGGATCGTAAGCGAAGTGCGCGGCATCAATCGCGTGGTCTACGACATCACCTCGAAGCCCCCCGGAACCATTGAGTGGGAGTAATGCTGTATCAGGAATGACAGAACCAGCAACATCGCTCATCATGCTGAAAAACGCTCATCCTGAACGAAAATGCTCGTCATTCTGAACGAAGTGAAGAACCCCTGTATTTCGCTTATGGAAGCGAACCAGATCGAAGTGCGGTACCCGTCAGGGCCCCTGTATTTCTTCGATGGAAGCGGACCAGTGCGAAGTGCGCCCTAACGCCGGGCGGGCGCCACTTCGTGGGGTATTGGACGCTTCGCGTAAGTAAAGAACCTACAGTGCGCTGTGGGAGTTCTAACGCGGGGCGAGCGAGTCGGTATTCGGCTTGAGCGCCGACGACCGGCGCGCAGTCGTCTGCAGCACCAGCCGAGTATTCTGAGCGAACGTAACCTGTTTGCCGCGGGCCAGCCATCGATCATAGAAGACCGTCGCTGCACCATAGAACCCAATCCCAGCAGAGAGTTTCGCGGATCCAGTCGCCATAGCGACGATGTTTCCAATAAAGCCAAGGCCGTTCGCGCCGACAGCGTTCTTGCCAAGCTGATGATGGCCGTCCCGATCCAGTGGGCGGCTGGCGAGCGCCATCAGGATCAGCGGTGTGACGAACTTGTCCTGCGGTTTGGGTTTGACCTCGCCTTCGGAGGTCATCGCCAGCGCCGCAGCCGAGGTGGAATCTGCTCCGGTGAGCGCGACCTGCACGTTCTTCTTCTGTCCGTCCGGCAAAACCAACTGGTTGAAGTCGAAGCGCAGCTTCCCGGCACGGGCGAAGGCACGCGCGGGTTTCGCCTGGGTGATGGTTCCGGTAAGCGTTGCGCCTTGCGGAACGGCGATGGTGTGGTCGGGATTGTAGATAGGCTCGGCTACGGTGGCGTGAATCGCCTGGCCGGACTTCGACGTGGCCGATGAGAGCTTGTCGCCCAAGTAGGCGTTGACGATCCACGTGGGCGGCGCTTCCGAGCCGGGTGCTGTAGGCTTTGTCTCCGCCGCTGTAGGTGGGGGAGCCGGAATCGCCTGGGCCGGAACGGCGAGCGCGTCGGTGGTCTCAACCGTCCATGATGTGCCGCTCTCGATGCGCTGCGAATGGTAGGGAAGCTGATGGTAGATCAGTTGCAGGAAGCGGTCACCCTTGTTGGGAGCGGTGAAGACGGCCAGTTGATCGTGAAAGACCTGCTTGCCGTTGTCGTACTGCTGGTGGATGAAGCCGCCCTTGTGCGGTGGCGGCGCGACGAGGCGGAAGAGTGGAGCGCCGTCGGTGGCGGTTCCGGTGGTCAGCGGAAGCGTGGTTCCGTCGGCCAGAACGATCTGGGTGAAGCGGACGACGGGCGTACGGAACGGGGTGAAGTCGCCGTTCAACCGGGCTCGGAGTCGGCGCGAGCTGTCCGGGTGGAGCGAGGTTACTGTGCCGAGTAGCGTTGTGTGCTCGGGCAAAATGAGGGTGTCGACATCGTAGACGGCGTAGAGGAGTTGGGCGCGGATCGACTGGCCTTCGTGCATGGGAAGATGGCCGTCGATCTGAACGGGTAGAACGGTTCCGATGGGTAGGGTATGCCCGGCGGGAGCACTGGTCTCCGCCGGATTTGGGATGGCCTGCGCATAGGTGACTACAGGGACCAGAAGGAACAGCGGGAGGACGGCGCGGGTCAAATTCATCTGTCTCGATGGTAGCCGAGGTTTCTTTAGCTACGATGAATGCTTTAATAAGGCAGATTTCTGGACGCAAATGGTTATACTGACCGAACTATGGGCCTTTCCCCCCGATCCTGTGTTTTGAATCTCGCTTTGTTTTCAGTGTCCTCGTCGATGGTGCTGGCTCAGGCGGCTGCTCCCAAGGTTGCGGCACACGCCGCACCTTACACGATTCATGCCGTGGTGTTTCAGGGAACGACTCCTTATAGCCAGTCTGCGCTGGAAGCTGCTGCGGGATTGAAGATCGGCTCTCCGATGACCTCGGAGGATCTGCAGGCGGCTGCGGAACGTCTGGTCTCGACCGGAGCGTTTGGCGATGTGGGCGCGACGCTCGATGGGCCGTTGAAGTCGGTCACGGTAATCTTCAAGGTGACGGCGGCGGAGCCGGTGCATATGCTGCGGGCGAGCTTCGACAACTTCGTCTGGTTCTCGCACGAGGAGCTGGTCGCGGAGTTGAAACGGCGTGTGCCGCTGTTCGACGACTTCGTTCCTGAAGGCGGGAGCGTGCAGGACGCGGTGCAGGACGCCTTGCAGCAGATGGTGGTTGCCAAGGGAGTAAGCGGCAAGGTCTCATCGCAGCTGGTTGCTCCGCGCCCGGGACAGCCGTTTCGAGTGGCCGAGTATCACGTGACTTCTCCCGAGATCCGGCTGCAGGGGGTGGAGATTGCCGGGATTCCAGCGGCGTTCAAGCCGGCGACAGAGGTCGCAGTGCTCAAGGTCCGGGGCAAAGCCTACAACGACGGGCTGGTGGGTGGCTTTCAGGAACGGGTTCTGATGGACTACTGGAATGCCGGGTACCTGGATGCCGCGCTGACGGAGGTGCGGACGACGATCGCCTCGACCACGCCGCAGCGGGTTGAGGTCGATGTTGCCGCTACGTTGAAGACCGGCGAGGTCTACCGGGTTTCAAAGCTGAACTGGGCTGGATCGCCGCAGATGAATGCCGAGACATTTCAGTCCGTGACGAAGTTGCATGCGGGGGACGTTGCTTCGCAGACAGCGTTGAACGAATCGCTGGAGTCGCTGGATGCGACGTATCGGAACCAGGGATACGTTGACGTGATTCTGGATGCAGGGCCGAAGCTGGATACGGCTGCTCACCAGGTGACCTATGACATCAAGGCGACTCCGGGACCGCAGTACAAGATCCGCGATATTAATGTGCAGGGATTGACGCCTGCGCAGCGGAAGGAGTTCGATTCGGCGTGGCGTTTGAAGACGGGTGACGTTTATAACGCTGGCTATGTGAAGAACTTTCTCCAGAACAATACGGCGATGCAGTCGCTGGCGCATCTTTCAGCTTCGTTCAAGGTGATGGAAGAGCCGGAGGCTGGGGTGCTGGATCTGAATATCGGCTTCTTCAAGGATCCTACGAAGTAAGTTGATTGTGGCGGGGGAGAATGGGTCGTTTCGGCTTCGCCTTCACTCCGGCCTTCGGCAGATCGGGGACGCCTTCGGCGTAGTTTTTTGGTGCGCATGAACGCGCACCCTTCCGTTGTCCTCGAGGCGTCTGTGGGTGTGCGTACATCTTCCGTTCCGCAGTCGGGTTGATTGTTGGTCCGGAGAAGAAGCGGGTCCTTCGCTTCGCTCAGGATGACAATTTCATAGGGGCAGATGACAAGTGGTTCATGGGGGCGGGATGGCGATTTTAGAGCGGATTTCTTGAAGATGTATAGCTGACGTCAGGCAGCTACCAAGGCGCCCTGACGCCGGGCAGGCACCACGGGGTCTTCGGCAGGACCTTCGTGGGGTCTTGGACGCTTCTCGTAAGGGACTCCACTCTACAGAGAAATTTCTGTTCGGCGGAAACAGTGAAGCCGACCCGTTTGGGTCGGCTTCAGAGGTTTGCTGCGTGGGGCGGGATTACATGGAGACTTTGGAGTGCCAGGAGCTGGCACCCTTGAGGGCGTTGTTGACGTTGGTGATGTTTTCGACGCCGGTGGTGTTGAGCCACTCTTCGAAGGCGTCTGCGCCCTGCTTGGCGTAGATGGAGATTCCATCTTTCCAGGTGGCGCGGCCGCAGAGGACTCCGTTGAACTTGGTGCCGGATTCGCCGGCGAGTTCGAGGGTCTCGATGAAGACGGGGTTGGAGACGCCGGCGGAGAGGTAGATGAAGGGCTTGTGAGTCATCGACTCAGCGTCCCGGAAGTGCTGGAGGGCTTCAGCGCGGGTGTACGCCTTTTCGCCCTTGAAGGAACGGGTGCCTTCGACGAACTCCATGACGATGGGGACTTCGACCTTGAGGACGTCTACGTTGTAGCGTTCCTTGCCGAATTCGGCCATGGCGCCGGAGACGATGGAGGGCTTCTTGAGGGCGTAGGCCAGAGACTTCTCGTCGCCGCCTTCGGCGTCGTAGCCTACGAACTCGAGGAAGAAGGGGATGTCGTGGGCGATGCACTCGTCACCGATGCGCTCGATCCAGGCCTGCTTGAGATCGTTGATGGAGGTCTTCTCAAACGGGGTGTAGTAGAGGAGGATTTTGATGCAGTCGGCTCCGGCTTCCTTGAGGCGGCGGACGCTCCAGAGGTCGAGGAGGTCGGGCAGACGGCCGGGAGTGGCGGCGTCGTAGCCGGTCTTCTCGTAGGCGAGGAGGAGTCCCTTGCCGTTGCGGTGATGCGAGGCGGGGAGGCCGAACTCGGGATCGAGGAGAATCGCCGAGGCGTAGCGGGTGAGGACCTTGGTGACGAGGGTCTTGAAGACTTCGAGATCGTGAGCGTCGGCTGCTGCGCCGCGCTCTTTGGCGAGGGACTTCTGGAGGGAGCCACGCTGGTCCATGGCGGCAGCGGCGATGATGCCGTTGGCGTTAGAGACGGCGTTCAGCCCGGCGAGTTTTCCTGGGGTCAGCTTGGACATGCGAGTAAGTCTCCTGGTTGTTGAATCTCTTAGGCGAATTTTACACAGTGGTGTTTACGGTCGTCAGCAAAGTGTTCGTTTATCGGCGCGGCAGTGTCGCTAATCGGTTCGCTAGGTGTGGGACGCACTCGACTGAGGTCGAAATGCTGGTGGGACGTAAGCTGCTTCGGCTGGGGGATGGATTGGCTGAGAGCTTCGGGCGCGGCTTGAACTTTGACCTCGGTGGGATCGCAGGCTTTGGACTCGGCTTTGGATTCGGCTTCGGAACGGTCTTCGATTCTGGACGGTTCCAGGTCTTTGCCGCCGGAGAGATTCTGAGTGTCGCTCTCCGGTGGATACGGGCCTTCGACCTCGGAGAGATCCAGTTCTTCTGCATCGAGCGTGGTTGAGCGAATGATGTCTTCGGGAAGGGGCGATGGGGCCGGGCGGGCGGTGATCTGGCTGGCGAGTTGAAGACCATAGAGCAGGGTGCGCGCGCGGTCGGGTTCGAGATTGCCGGTGGAGAGGGCGTTGACGACGAGCGAGAGGGAGAAGAGGACGGACTCGCGATCTTCGAGGACGCAGAGTTGGAGATCGACGCCGCGGCGGAGGTAGCCGCTTGTCTTGTCCGTAAAGCGATAGGAGCTGTGGCGGCGGTGAATGCGGGCGTGAAAGAAACACCAGGTGTTGTCTGTCATTGCGGGCGATTTGCAGCGGGTTCCGTTGGTCTTGATGTGGCGGCATACGGGATATTGCATGTTGACTCCTTGGGGGGCACCCCCGGGGTTACCTGCTTAAAAGTCGAATGGTTGCAACGACTTGCGGGGAAGTGTGCCCGCTAAAATCGTGCAACCAAAGGGGTTACGGCTAAATTCGTGATAGAGGTTCAGTTACGGGTTACGGGCAAAAAAGAAAGCCCTGGCGGGTGGCCGGGGCTGTTTTGATCTCTGTTTTAAGTGTAGCGAATGGACCAAAACTAAAATGCCACATTTTTATATTTTTTATGTGTTGATGGGGATGGAGTTGCGGTGGTTTTGGGAGTTTTTTGGGGTTGACAGGTTTTCTGGCGTGTCTTTGTTTTGGCGTACCAGCGGCGTGTGTTTTGGCGTACCAGCGGCGTGTCGGATCATGCCGGCGTCGTGAGTCGGGGGGAAGGATTTATGGGCCGGGCTTTCAGCCCTTGATTCTTCGGCAGCATATCTGCCCTGAGGCTTCGGCCAGGTGAGTGGAGGTTGGGTAGAGAATGGATGCCGGGTTGGGCTGGATTTTATGCTTGCCGTGGACGAGGGGTTTCTCTAAGCTGTTGCTTCACCCCGGGACAACCAGTGTGCAGGAAGTAGAGGTAGGGCCTTGCTTGAGCTATAGGGAACAAGTGTTTGGCATTCCCTCGGTAGCTAAAGCCGCATTGCGGTGCCTGGAGTTGCGGCGGGACTGAAGTCCTGCCCTTTCAAGGCGATGACTTGTTCAGGGGTTCCATAGGGCTTTTTTGCGGGTTAATGTCAGGGGTAAAAGGAGAACATCATGGACGCACGCAGTGAGAAGGCTTTGGCAGGAGTATTTCCGGAGTTGGCGGACAAGGTGCGAGCGGCGGCGGCGAAGCTCGAGAAGGAACAGACGTTTCTGCTGGTGGTTTCGGGGTTGCGGACGGCTGCGGAGCAGCAGGCGCTGTACGCCCAGGGGCGGAGTGTGAAGGGTCATATTGTGACGAATGCGCGGGCGGGCTTCTCAATGCATAACTATGGGCTGGCGGTGGACGTGGTTCCGTACCAGGTGGGAGAGAAAGGGGCGCTGAACTGGAATCCGGCGACGCCGCAGTTTCAACGGATGGTGGCGGCGATGAAGGGACAGGAGTTGGAGTGGGGCGGGGATTGGAAGGGCGGGTTGGGAGACTTCGACCACTTCCAGATGTCGGGGCTGCCGGTCTCGCCGTCGCTGGCGATGCGGACCGATTATGGGGTGGGTCCGAAGGACCTCAGCACGATCTGGGAGAAGGCGGAGGAGAAGAGCTACGCGGTTTAGCTTCGGTGGTTTAGGCTGCGGCGGTTGGGGCAGGGTTGGCTGCCGCAGGTGCCTTCATGCTGCTCGATTTAGTCTCACGGTCGTCGCAGGCGGCTTTGATGGCTTCGTACTTGACGTGGAGTGCGTCGAGTTCGTTGTCGCTCAGGTTTTCGATGTCGATCATCTGGTCGCGGGCCTTATCGACGGCGTGGATAAGCTCGTCCAACTTGAGGTTGATGGCGCGGGCGTCGCGGTTCTGGGTGTTCTGGATGAGGAAGACCATCAGGAAGGTGACGATGGTGGTTCCGGTATTGATGACGAGTTGCCAGGTGTCGGAGTAGTGGAAGATGGGTCCCAGGATGGCCCAGACGACGATGACTCCGGCGGCGGCCAAGAACGCCCACTTCGATCCCAGCCAGCCGGAGGTCTTGGCCGCGAAGGAACCGAAACGGTCGTTGGTTGTGTGGGCGGCGATCTCTGGAGCCGTGGTCATGGAGTCCTCTTTAACTTTTGACGAGATAGCTTTTATGCGTCGTCAAATTTGATGCGAGGAAAGCTGTTGGAGTTTGGAGGCGGGAAATACGGGATCCTGACGGGTACCGCTGTATGAGCTGGTACGCTTCCCTTGGCGAAATACAGGGGTCCTGACGGGTACCGATGTGCTGACTGGTCCGCTACTAATACAAAATACAGGGGTCCTGACGGGCACCGCTGTATGAGCCGGTCCGCTTCCATTGGGCGAAATACAGGGTCCTTCACTTCGTGAAGGATGACGACGTAAGACGTACAGGATGGCGACGTGAGATGTTCAGACTGACGGCGTAAGACGTTGAGGATGACGAGCGGTTTGAGGGTGGCGTAGCGCTTTCGTTCTACTACGTTGCTTCGATCTTTCGTCCTCTTTCACGAGAGCAAATGGGCTTTAGCTGTTGGCCAGGATGGTTTGCTGGGCGGCTAGGAGCTGGTGGATGCCTGTCTCCGCGATGTCTAGCATCTGGGTGAGCTGGGTGCGGGAGTATGAGTCTTTTTCGGCGGTGGCCTGGGTTTCGACGAGGCCTCCCTCGGCGAGCATGACTACGTTCATGTCGACGGTGGCGCGGGAGTCTTCTTCGTAGCAGAGGTCGAGGAGGACGTGGCCGTCGACGATGCCGACGCTGGTGGCGGCGACCATCTGCTTGAGGGGCGAGGTCTTGAGGGTTCCGGCGGCGACGAGCTTGTTGAGGGCGAGGGCGAGGGCGACGCAGGCTCCGGAGATGGCGGCGGTGCGGGTTCCTCCGTCGGCCTGGAGGACGTCGCAGTCGAGGATGATGGTGCGCTCGCCGAGCGCTTTCATGTCGACGACGGAGCGGAGGGATCGTCCGATGAGGCGCTGGATCTCGTGGGTGCGGCCGCCGACCTTGCCGCGTTCGGACTCGCGGGCGGTGCGGGTGAGGGTGGCGCGGGGGAGCATGCCGTACTCGGCGGTGACCCAGCCACGGCCGGAGTTGCGGAGCCAACCGGGAACGCCGGTCTCGATGGTGGCGTTGCAGAGGACGCGGGTGTTACCGGTCTCGATGAGGACGGAGCCCTCGGGGGTGGAGACGTATCCGGGAGTGAGCTTGAGCTGGCGAAGCTGATTTGCAGGGCGGGAGTCGGGACGGAAGAGCTGGGTGGAGGGTTCGGACATTATCAGGTGATTATAGTTGTCGGGATTAAGGGCAGTTGTCGGGAATCGGTTGTCAGTTCTCAGGTTTTCTGTTTCAAAACGGGACAATTTTTTGGTTGGCGGATTTTTTGTTTCATTTTGGTGAGGGAGTTTTATGAGTATTATCTTAGACTTAGAGTTCCAGATTGGCACTTGAAGTGTTCTACCGTAATGCATCCTCAGGCCACACCGAGTAAGAGGCGGGGGATTGGAGAGTACGGAATGCGGGCAGTGCAGAGCAGTTCTACCGCTATGGGCAGTGAGTCGAGTGGGGGCCGCGCAGGACAGTTTGCGGCGCTTCGTTATGTGAGTCAACAGTTAGAGATGGATGCTGCCGCGCCTTGGTTGGCGGGAGGAGCATCCAGCGCCGGGGCGGGGTGGGGCGAGCCGCTGGGGGTGCAGCGGGAGGCGTCCGCGCTGCTGGAGGCGATGCGGTTTTGCCAGCGGAGACTGATGGATGAAGAGGTTTCGGCGGAGGAGCGGCTGCGCTATGCGGCGGAGCTTGGAGTGCTGCGTCGTCGCAGCTTCGAGTTAATGGAGCAATTCGTGCGCGCGTTGCAGCGGCGCGACGATGGGGTGCGGTCGCGGGGGATGGTCATGGAGCCGGGTCTGACGGGGGGAATCGCATGCTGAATGGTTTCGGGGCAATGGAGAAGCGGGAGCAGTCCGGGTTGGATGGTGAAGCGGCTCTGGGACAGGCCGGCGCGATTTTGGGGAATACAACAGGGCTGCCAGTGACATTTCCGAGTGTGCCGCCTCCGGTTGAGGTTGGCGTCAGTGCTGCCGTCGAACTCGCTAAGCCGGTGCTGCATGTGATGGTGGTGGATGATGACGCGGAGCTGCGGCAGACCTGCGCTGAGGTGGCGGCGGCGATGGGCTGCGCCGTCGTGCAGGCGGAGAGTGTTCCTGCGGCGGAGGCGATTCTGAGGGGTCGGAAGCTGGATCTGCTGTTGCTGGATCTACGGCTGCCGGGGGGCGGCGGACTGGTGCTGCTGGAGCAGGTGAAGGCGCTGTATCCGGAGACGGCGGTGGTGGTAATGACGGCGTTCGCAACGGTGTCGTCGGCGGTGGAGGCGATGCGGATCGGTGCGGGAGATTATCTGACCAAGCCGTTTGCGGTCGACGATCTGATGACGGTGATCGATCGGGCGGGGCAGCGGGTGCAGTTCCACGAGGAGAGCCGAAGGCTGCGGGAGCGGTTGCGGACGAATCGCGGGATGGGAGGATTGGCCGGGCAGTCGCCGGAGATGGAGAAGCTGTACCGCATCCTGTCGAAGGTAGCGTTTTCGACGCATCCGGTACTGATCCTCGGGGAGAGCGGCACCGGCAAGGAGAGGGTGGCGCGGGCGATCCATACGAATGGGCCCAATGCCGCAAAGCCATTTGTGACGGTGGACTGCGGGACGCTGATGCCGGGTTCGATTGAGAGCGAATTGTTTGGGCATGTGAAGGGAGCTGTGCCCGGGGCGGGCCGGGCGAAGGAAGGGCTGCTGGTCTCGGCGAAGGCCGGGACGGTCTACCTGGACGAGATTGGCGCGCTGCCGCTGGAGCTGCAGGGGAAGCTGCTGCGAGCGCTGCAGGAGAAGGAGGTGCGGCCGGTGGGTTCGGCGGCGGCGGTGCCGATCTCGGCGCGGGTGCTGGCGGGTTCGGGAAAGGACCTGGCGGGGATGGTGGAACAGGGACGGTTTCGGAAGGACCTGTACTTCCGGCTGAATGTGGTGAATCTAAGAATTCCTCCGCTGCGGGAGCGGCGACAGGATATCCATGCGCTGGCGCTGCAGATCGTCGAGCGGCTGAATACGGAGTCTGGTGTCGCCCGGGAGCTCTCCGACGATGCGCTGCGCATGATGCTGGAGTATGACTGGCCGGGGAATATTCGTGAGTTGGAGAGCGCGATCGAGCGGGCGTGTGCGCTATCCAGTGGTCCGAAGCTGCATATGGGCGATCTGCCGACGCAGTTGCAGGACTTCCGCAGGCATCGTGAGGTGCAGAGGCAATGGGTGCCGGAGGTGGATGAGGCGGGGATGGATCGGCGGCTGGAACCGGGTGGGGGACTGCGGCACGGAGAGATTGTGTCGATTGCGGAGATGGAGAAGGACGCGATCCTGGGGACAATTCGCCAGTTGAAGGGGGATAAGCTGATGGCGGCGAAGTTGCTGGGGATCGGGAAGACTACGCTGTACCGAAAGCTGAAGGAGTATGGACTGGGGGAGGTGGCGGACTCTTTGAATTAGAGGTCTGGTGGGTACGGTGGGGATTCGGGGTGGTTTGTTATGCTGGGCTCATACTTCTGCCCGTAGTGCGGGACTGGCTGTAGTGCAGAGGCAGGAATTTTTCTCAAGAGAGTGAGCAGCATACGATGTCGGAGCAAGTAAAGATTACGGTTCGGCCGAACGGTCCTTTTCGTGTCGAAGGGGCTATTTCGCTGGTGGATGTGGATGGAAATGAGTGGGACCTGACGGGCAAGCCGGCGATTTCGCTATGCCGCTGCGGGCTTTCTTCGAAGCGGCCGTTTTGCGACGGTACGCATGGGCGTGAGGGTTGGAAGTGCGATGCGAGCCCGATTCCGGTTGAGCCGGTGGCGTTGGGATAACGATTGCTGTAGGGATTTATGTGTGTGTGTGTTGTAGGGGCCGCCGTCGCTGTGCGACGGCGGATGTCTTGTTTGGCGGGTTAGCTCCCTGCTGCGATCGAACTGATGACAGTTCTTTGTTCTCCTTTCGTTAAGCCGGGACCTCGTTCGTTTTAGTGCGCTTTATCGCAGATTTGTGATTGGGATAAGGACGGAAGAGACAAGAGCAAAGACAAATACAGGGGTCCTGACGGGTACCGATGTTCTGACTGGTCCGCTCCTATCGGCGAAATACAGGGGTTCTTCACTTCGTTCAGGATGACGAGGCTCTCTGACGGTTGAGTGTTTGGGTTGACGCGTTCCTAAGCGGTGAGGATGAGTAGTTTCTTTCTTCGTCGGGCCGTGTTGTGTAGATATGAGTTCAAATTCTGTCGAGGTGCTGGTGTGACGATTTCGAGGCTTTGCCGTCTGGGTGTGGTGTCGGGTGTTCTGGGTCTTTCGATCGTTGCGAGTAGCACTGCTTTCGCCTGGCAGGCTGCGGTGTCCGCGCCTGCTGCAGGCTTGAGTGAATATGTCGGGCAGTATCATCCGGCGAGTGAGCCGGAGGTGATTTCGGCTGTGAATGTGAGTGGGAACACGCTGACGGTTGAGGGCGAGCGCAGCCCGAAGCTGGAGTTGAAGGCGGACGGGAAAGACCAGTTTGCGGTGGTGGGGAGCGAGACGCGGCTCAGTTTTGTGCGCGGGGCGGACGGCAGGATTTCAGGGTTGACGGTGACCGGCGGCCGCCAGGGTACGGGGCGGATATTGGAGCGGTCGAGCGATGCGGCTGTAACGCTCAACCACTTTCGCGAGTATGTGCGGAGTCAAGTGATGATTCCGATGCGGGATGGCGCGAAGCTGCATGCGGTGATCCTGCGGCCGGCTGGGTCGGAGAAGAGTGGCGAGGCTTTGCCGTTTCTGATGCAGCGGACTCCGTACGGAGTGGATGGAGCGACGCCGGGATCGATCAATGCGAGCAAGCCGGAGCTGGCGGCGAGCGGCTACATCTTTGTAGAGGCGGATATTCGCGGGCGGTATGGGTCGGAAGGTCAGTTTGTGATGAATCGTCCGATCGTCGCGCATACGACTCCGAAGGATGTCGATGAGACGACGGATACGCGCGACACAATCGACTGGCTGCTGAAGAATATTCCGAACAATAGCGGCCGCGTGGGGGTGCTGGGGGTTTCGTATCCGGGGTTCCTGTCGATGATGGCGGGGATCGATGCGCATCCGGCGGTGAAGGCGATCTCGCCGCAGGCTCCGATGACGAATATCTGGATCGGTGATGACTTCTTCCACAACGGGGCGTTTCGCGAGACGTACGGATTCGACTACGTGCAGCAGCTCGAAGGGCAGAAGACGGATGTACGGGTGGATACGAAGGAGGACACGTTCGACTTCTTTCTGAGGAACGTGAACTTTGCCGGGGCAGCGAAGGCGGCGAAGATCACGGACCTGCCGACGGCGAAGGTGTTTCTGTCACATCCGGAGTACACGAAGTTCTGGCAGGATATGGCGGTGGAGCCACACCTGACGAAGGTGGAGGTTCCGACGTTGGAGGTTGGCGGCTGGTGGGACCAGGAGGATATGTGGGGAACGCAGGCGGAGTATGCGGCTTTGAATCCGCATGATTCCAAGGGTGAGGTCTTCATGGCGCTGGGGCCGTGGAACCATGGTGGATGGAGTGGCACGACGCGGCATCTCGGCGTGGTCGACTTTGGTGCAGCTACGGGAGATCAATATCGTAAGACGATTGAGGCTCCTTTCTTTGAGAAGTATTTGAAGGACAAGGCCGGTTTCTCGCTGGTGGATACGGCGAGCTTTCGGACAGGCGTGAATGAGTGGAAGTACTATGCGGCGTGGCCGCCGAAGCAGGGCTTCAAGCAGGCGAAGCTGTACCTGCAGGGTGATGGCGGGTTGAATATGACCGGTCCGAAGGGCGATGGCAAGGTCTCGTATGTGGCGGACCCGATGAACCCGGTTCCGTACCGCAATCGTCCGATCCAGGCGACGTATGGGAACGGCTCGAAGTGGCGGACGTGGCTGGTGGAAGATCAGCGTTTTGTGAGCAGGCGGAAGGACCTGGCGAACTTCTCAACCCCGGTTCTGGATCATGATGTGACGGTAACGGGGGATGTGATGGCAGACCTGTTCGCAAGTACAACTGGGACCGATAGCGACTGGGTGGTGAAGCTGATCGACGTGTATCCGGACGATGCGCCGGCTCCGATGGCGGGATACCAGTTGATGATCGTGGATGAGATATTCCGCGGGCGTTATGTGAAGAGCTTCGAGAAGCCGGAGGCTCTGACGCCGGGTAAGGTGACGGAGTTCAAGTGGAGCCTGCATGGCGCGGACCATACGTTCCTGAAGGGGCACAAGATCATGGTGGAGATTCAGTCGAGCTGGTTCCCGTTGTACGACCGGAATCCGCAGACGTTTGTGCCGAATATCATGACGGCTCCGGCGGAGGCTTATAAGTCGCAGACGATCTCGATCCTGGGATCGGAGAAGTATCCTTCGCATCTGGAGTTTGTGACTACGGAGTAGGGAACTACAGTTGTGAGTTGGTAGTTGTGAGTGAGTGCTTTGGGGGATGGGTTGATTAAGACGATTAGTTCGCGGGAGGTTTATCGGAATCCCTGGACGAGTGTTCGTGAGGATGTGATTGAGCGGGCAAATGGGTCGCGTGGGATCTATGGGGTGATCGATAAGGACCCGGCTTGTATTGTGATTCCGCTGGATGCCACTCCCGCAGGGGAGTTTGTTTATTTGATTGAGCAGTTCCGGTATACCGTGGGCGGAAGGTATCTGGAGTTTCCGCAGGGTGGTTGGGAAGAGGCGGAGGTTGATCCGGAGGAGTTGGCTCGGGGGGAGTTGCGTGAAGAGACCGGGTTGACCGCTGTGACGATGACTCCTCTGACTACGCTACAGATTGCGTATGGGGTGATGAATCAGAAGCATCATCTTTTTCTGGCCGAGGGATTGACGTTGGGAGAGGCGGATCCGGATGTCGAAGAGACCGACCTGGTGCTGCATCGGGTGAGCGTCGCTGACTTCGAGGGGATGCTGTTGGATGGGACGATCGTGGATAATTGTACAGCTGCGGCTTGGGGGATCTATCGGATCTGGCGGGAGCGTGGGTTGACGGGCGACGGCTTGGAACGGAACCGAAGAAGAAGCTGAACCCAAATCTAATTGAAGTCCTTCGATCCCATCCATCGCATGCGACATTCGATCCCACCCATCGCATAGGACAAAGGCGCGATGAATGGGGCACCCATGCGTTAAATGAGCGGGAGGTGCTGAGTGTTCCAGGCGGACATGCCTCCGGCCATGTTGATGATGTGGGGGAAGCCGTGCGCGGTTAGGATGCTGGCGGCGATGCTGGAGCGGTAGCCGCTTCCGCAGACGGTGTAGAGGGTCTGCTTCGGGTCTAGCTCTGCGAGGCGGTGGGCCAGGTCGCCCAGTGGGATGTGTTGGGCGTTGGCGATGTGGCCTGCGTTCCATTCGGCGTTGCTGCGGACGTCGAGGATGAGGTCTTTGGTGGCGAGGGCTTGCAGGGCGTGCGCCGATATTTGAGGGATCTGGGCGATGGGAAGCCCCGCGTCGATCCATGCGGCGATACCTCCGGCGAGGGCGCCGAGGATGTTGTCCAGGCCGACGCGGATGAGGGAGCGGCGGGCTTCTTCGAGGATGTTGGGGTCGCTGGCGGATTCGTCGATGAGGACGATAGGGATTGTGGGATCGAGCAGCCAGCCGGACCAGAGGGAGAGGTTCTGCCCGCTGCCGATGTTGATGGAATTGGGAATGTGGGCTCCGCCGAAGGACTCGGGGCGGCGCAGGTCGAGGAGGGTGACGGGCCCGGCGGCGATGATCTTCTGCAAGTCGGCTGAAGAGATGCTGGCTGCGCCGGGGAGGGTGGCGAGGATGGGGGCTCCGGCGGCGTTGAGGGACTTCATGCGGGGGTAGTAGGTGGGGAAGGGTGGTACGGTGGCGAGGATCTGCTGAGTGAAGTCGGCTTCCGTGAGTTGGAAGAAGGGGTTGGTGGTGCGCTCGAAGCCGAGGGTGGACTGCTGGCTCTCGGACATGCCGGAGCCGCAGAGGGAACCAGCGCCGTGGCCGGGGAGGACTTCGACGGCGTCGGGGAGGGTGAGGATGCGGCTCTGGACGGAGGTGTAGAGCTCTTCGGCGAGGTGCTGCTTGGCGGCTTCGCCGAGAAGGTCGGGGCGGCCGAGGGAGCCGACGAAGAGGAAGTCTCCGGAGAGCAGGGCGGTAGGCTGGGCGGTGCTGCGGGCGGTGTCGAAGAGCAGGAAGGAGAGCTGCTCGGGAGTGTGGCCGGGGGTGTGGACGGCCTGGATGCAGGCGGCTCCGAGGAGGAAGGATTCGCCGTCTGCGAAAGGGTGGTGGGGGAAGGCGTATTCGTAGTCCTCGTTCGCGTCGTGGGCGCTGAGGTAGAGCTGCGCGCCGGTGGCGGCGGCGAGGGCAGTAGCTCCGGAGGCGAAGTCGGCGTGGATGTGGGTTTCGAGGATGTGGGTGATGTGCAGGTCGTGGCGGAGGGCATAGTCGAGGTAGCGATCGATGTCGCGGATGGGGTCGACGACGGCGGCGAGACCCTGGCTGGAGACGATGTAGGAGTACTGTGCGAGGCCTGGGATTTCGAATCGTTCAATGTTCATTTCGTCTTCTTTCGGGATGAGGCGGACGTTGTCTTGAGAGCGGAGCGCAATTTTTCCAAGACTACAGGAGCTGTGTGATTTCGTTGATTTTGACACTTGTGGTTGTGGACGGAAGTTTGCCGGGCGCCGGATATTTGCAGGATGGCTCGGCTGTTGAGCCTGCTGCCGTGGAACCGTGCGGGGCGAGGTGTGCCGTTGACTCAGCTGTTCTATCTGCGACTTATCCACATATATAGTGCTTGCGTCTGCGGATGGCACAAGCTAGAGTAGGGGAACTTCATGGTTCTTCAGACGCGAGTCTGAGGATTAAAAAGGGAATCCGGTGAGAATCCGGAGCTGTCCCGCAGCGGTAAGCAGGAACGAACGCCCAGTTGGCACTGGCTCCAAGGGAGCTGGGAAGCCGGGTTAGTAGGGAGCCTGCAAGTCCGAAGACCTGCCACGAGGATTTTTTCGCTGACGTCTCCGAGGAGAGGCGAGGTGGCAGTGGCCCGGAATCTCCGATGGGTGGGGATGGCTCTGTTGCTTCGTGTTTTCTTCCGAGGCTCAAGGAGCTCTGACCCGATGGCTACGACGCAAAGCAACCTCTCCGACCTGCTGCCTGGATTTCCCGTGAGGGAAGAGACGCCCGTGATGCACGTTCGCAAACGCGACGGCGGACTGGCGCCGGTGGACGTGAACAAGATTGTGCGTGCGGTGCAGCGCTGCGGCCACGGGCTATCGCAGGTGGATGCGATCCGCATTGCGAGTAAGACAATCGGCGGATTGTATGACGGAGCGACGACGCGCGAGCTGGACTCGATCTCGATCGATACGGCGGCGTCGCTGATCGCGGAGGAGCCGCAGTACTCCAAGCTGGCGGCGCGGCTGCTGCTGGGCACGGTCATCAAGGAGGTCGCGGGGCAGAACCTTCACTCGTTCTCGCAGTCGATTGAGTATGGGCGGCAGGAGGGTGTGATCAGCGCGGCGACGGCGGAGTTTGTGAAGACGCATGCGCGCAAGCTCAACCACGCGATCGATGACAGCCTGTCGGATGGATTTGAGTACTTCGGACTGCGGACGGTATATGACCGCTATTTGCTGCGCGACCCGATCTCGCGGCAGGTGATTGAGACGCCGCAGTATTTCTTCCTGCGGGTGGCGTGCGGACTGGCGGGGACGCCGCATGAGGCGATCGAGTTCTACCGTCTGATGGCGAGCCATGACTATATGCCGAGTTCGCCGACGCTGTTCAACTCGGGGACCAAGCATGCGCAGATGTCGAGCTGCTATCTGCATGACTCGCCTTCGGATTCGCTGGAGTCGATCTATGACGCTTATAAAAACGTAGCGATGCTCTCGAAGTTTTCGGGTGGAATTGGGTTGGCGTTCCATCGGGTGCGGAGCGAGGGTTCTCTGATTCGCGCGACGAACGGTTTGTCGAATGGGATCGTGCCGTGGCTACGGACGTTGGATTCGAGCGTGGCTGCGGTGAACCAGGGCGGCAAGCGGAAGGGGGCCTGCTGCGTGTATCTGGAGCCTTGGCATGCGGATATTGAGAGCTTCCTGGAGTTGCGTGAGAATACTGGCGATCTTTCGCGCCGGACCTACAATCTTAACCTTGCGAACTGGATTCCTGATCTGTTTATGAAGCGGGTGGATGAGGATGGGATGTGGTCGCTGTTCGATCCCAAGGAGGTTCCGGAGCTGCCGGACCTCTATGGGGATGCGTTCGTCGAGGCGTATGAGAAGGCCGAGGCCAACAAACTGTATGCGCGGCAGATGAAGGCACGGGAGCTGTACTCGCGGATGATGCGGTCGCTGGCGGAGACGGGCAATGGCTGGATGACGTTCAAGGACGCCTGCAACATCAAGAACAACCAGACGGGCAAGCCGGGGAACGTGGTGCATCTCTCGAACCTGTGCACGGAGATCACGGAGGTGACTTCGAAGGATGAGACGGCGGTGTGCAATCTCGGCTCGGTGAACCTGGCGCGGCACGTGGTGGAGGATGCTTCGGGCAAGCTGGTGTTCGATTTCGCGAAGCTGGCGAACACGGTGCGGATCGCGGTGCCGATGCTGGATCGGGTGATTGACATCAACTACTACCCAGTGCCGCAGGCGGCTAATGCTAATGCCCGGTGGAGACCGATTGGGCTGGGCATCATGGGGCTGCAGGATGTGTTCTTCCAGTTGCGGTTGCCGTTCGATTCGGCGGAGGCGCAGGTGCTTTCGGCGAAGATCCAGGAAGAGATCTACTTCAATGCGATTGTGGCTTCGTGCGAACTGGCGGAGCGGGATGGCGCGCATACTTCGTTTGCCGAGACGCGTATGGCTGAAGGGCAGTTCCAGTTCGATCTGTGGAAGATGAAGCCTACCGATGAGGCGCGTTGGGAGGTGTTGCGGCAACGGGTATTGCAGAGCGGGATGCGGAACTCGTTGCTGATTGCGATTGCTCCTACGGCTACGATCGCTTCGATTGTGGGTTGCTACGAGTGCATCGAGCCGCAGATCTCGAACCTGTTCAAGCGTGAGACGCTATCGGGCGAGTTCCTGCAGGTGAACCGGTATTTGATTACGGAGCTGAAGCAGATGGGGCTTTGGAACGAAGAGACGCGCATGAAGTTGAAGCTGGCCGAGGGTTCGGTGCAGGGGATCGAGGAGTTGCCTGAGGATCTCAAGCTGATCTACCGGACGGTGTGGGAGGTTCCGATGCGCAGCCTGATCGATATGGCACGGGCGCGGAATGCGTATATCGATCAGAGCCAGTCGCTGAACTTGTTTGCGGAGTCTCCGAATATCGGGCGGTTGAGCTCGATGTACATGCATGCGTGGAAGAGTGGATTGAAGACGACGTATTATCTGCGGTCTCGTCCGGCTACGAAGATCTCAAAGACGACCGTAGCGATGCCCGCACGGGCTGTTGCTGTCACTCTTGCTGCGGTTGATGCGGTGGCTTGTTCGCTGGAGAATCCTGAGTCTTGCGAAGCTTGTTCTTGAGCAACGATAAGGCTTAACAACGATAAGTGCGATGGCTTTTTAGGACTAATAGGAGATGTATGTCTGATACTTTAATAGTTACAAATTTTGATGAAGTGGTTCGCTCTTCCTCCGTCACTGCCCCTGAGTCAATTCTTGATCCGGGTATGTGTCTTACACTTCGGCCGATGCGTTACCCGATCTTTTACGACATGTTCCGGGATGGGATCAAGAACACCTGGACTGTTGAGGAGGTTGATTTCGCGACGGATCTTGTGGACCTGAAGCAGCGCCTGAGCCCTGCGGAGGTGCACCTGATTCGCCGGTTGGTGGCGTTCTTTGCTACCGGAGATTCGATCGTCTCGAATAATCTTGTGCTCAACCTCTATAAACACATCAACTCTCCGGAGGCCCGGCTGTATCTGTCGCGGCAGTTGTATGAAGAGGCTGTGCACGTGCAGTTCTACCTCACGCTGCTGGACAACTATGTGCCGGACAATGCTGAGCGTGAGGCTGCGTTTGCTGCGGTTGAGAATATCCCTTCGATCTCGAAGAAGGCTGATTTTTGTTTGAAGTGGATGGACTCGATCCAGAAGCTGGACCAGTTGGAGACACGCGATCATCGTCGCCAATTCCTACTGAATCTGATCTGCTTTGCGGCCTGCATTGAAGGGCTGTTCTTCTTCGCGGCGTTTGCATATGTCTACTTCTTGAGGTCCAAGGGTCTGTTGCATGGGCTTGCTTCGGGGACCAACTGGGTCTTCCGCGATGAGAGCTGCCACCTGGAGTTTGCGTTTGAGGTAGTGAATGTCGTCCGGGCCCAGGAGCCGGATCTGTGGGACGCAGGGTTGGAGCACGATATCGTCACGATGATGCACGAGGCGGTCGATGCGGAGGCACAGTTCTCCGAGGACCTGCTGAGCGGTGGCGTTGCGGGGCTTTCGGTGCGCGATATGCGAGCTTACCTGGGGCATGTGGCGGACTCGCGGCTGCAGCGCATGGGGATTGCGCCGGCGTTCCATACGAAGAACCCGTTTGGATTTATGGAGTTGCAGGATGTGCAGGAATTGACGAACTTCTTTGAGCGGAGAGTGTCGGCGTACCAGACTGCGGTTCCGGGCGAGGTGGAGTTTACGGACGACTTCTAGTTTGGAGTTGGTTTACGGCTCACAACCACAAAGGCGAAATGCGGGGGGCTGGACGGGTACCGAGCTGGGAACTAGTCCGCTTCCATTGGAAAAATACAGGGTCCTGACGGGTACCGATGTGCTGACTGGTGTCCGCTACTAATACAAAATACAGGGGTCCTTCACTTCGCTCAGGATGACGACGATTCTTGGCGGCGTGGGATTTTGTTCTGTAGGAAACAACAAAATGCTTGGTTCAAGCCAATGAAACTGGGCGCTGCGTCGTGGTTCGACGTAGCGCCCAGTTTGTTTGTACAGAGGTTATTAGCTGTTGTCGTCGCTGGAGGAGAAGTCGTCTCCACCACCAAAGTCCGAGATGTTGTCGTCGGAGTCGGTTGAGGTGAAGTCGTTGGCGCTGGACTTGTCGGAGGCGTCGTCGGCGAAGTAGGGCGGGTCGTTGCGGCGGTCTTCGATGTCCGAGGAGAGGCCGTGTTCGTGCTCGTGTTGCGGGGTATCTCCGTAGTAGTTGTTAACCACTTCGGGGCGGCCGCTGTCGCCGAAGCTGCCGAAGTTCGAGCCGCTTGAGTGACCTCCGAAGCCGTGCATCAGAGACTCGATGCCTTCGAAGGCGAGGGCCCCTGCGGCTACGCCGGTCGCAGTCTGCATGGCGGAACGGAGGAAGCTGCCTTGCTGGGGAGGGGCTCCGTACTGAGGGCCGCCGTATTGGGGAGCGCCGTACTGCTGCGGCGGGTATGGGTTTCCATACTGAGGGGGTGGCGGAGCGTAGTTGGGGACGGGAACGTACTGACCCTGCGGCGGCGGGGGTGGCGGGGCAGGCTGGTTGTCGAGCCCCAGCAGGTTGCCGAGGAAACTGGTGTGCTTCTGCGGCTGTTGGGCGGCGTTCCGGGCGTCGGCCAACTGCTGTTTGGCCTGATCGAGCGCGTACTGCTGGACCAGGATGGTCTGGGCGAGGATGTAGAGCGCGTCGGGATTGCGGCCGAGGGTGTCCTGGAGGTAGCGTTCGGCTTCGGGATCCTTCTCGGCGAGATCGGTCTGGTTGATGCGGTCGGTAAGACCCTGGAGCATCTGCTGTTCTTGTGGAGTCATCTCATTTGCCTCTCGTGATGTAAGACGCAGTTGCGTTGAGAAGGGTGGTGGAATCGGAGCGAATTGGGACTAAACAGCTAGGTGCGGGCTGCCTTGACCATTTCTACCAGCGCGACGCGGGTTTCGGTAGGGGTGCGAACCTCTCGGGGGAAGGCGATGCGAGTGCCCTTGAAGCCTTCTGCGGTTTTAAGGCGGAGGTGGAAGCCGAGGCGGTCGACGGCGGTCATGGCGGCCTCCGTGGCTTCGATGCTGGAGTGGATGTGGGCGAGGAGGATCATCGAATCTTCGTGGTCCGCGTTCATGTGCTGGATGATTCCGGCGGCTGCGTCGGCCAGGGGATCGGACTGGGCTTGCTGGTAGTCGGGGGCCTGGACCCAGCCCATGACGCCGAAGCCGCCGACGTAGTAGAGGTCGAGGACGTCCATGCGGAAGAAGGAGAAGTCGGCGAAGTCGACCCAGTAACTGCTGTTGGGGTGGCGGGCGAGATAGATCTCGCGGACGGCCAGCTTTTCAGCCTCGGGAACTTGAATCGCATTTCCGACCAGGGTCACGCGGGCCGCGCCGAGAGGATCGCCGTCGGCGGAGGGCTGGGTGACGAACAGGCTGGTGCGCAGATCGGCCTTGAGGTTCTGGGTGTGCATGGCCATGTTGCTGATGAGGAAGATGGGGCGGCCGAGGGGATCGAGCGCATAGGGCATCAGCGAGCCGAAGGGGAAGCCCGCCTGTTTGCGCGAGATGGTGGAGAGGGTGGCGACGGAGTTCAGGTGCAGGAGCGTGCGGGCGCGCTCGGCGTGGGTGGGTTCGGGAATCTGGGGAAGTTCAGGGCCGGTATAGGCGTGCTGGCGGGGAGGAGCGGGCTGGCTGGACATGAGGTTCTTGTTTCTCCGATGCGGCGCTTTGCGCTGGCTTGAGTATAGGCGGCTGGCTTAGCGTTTGCCGCGTGAGAACAGGAGTTCGACGCCGCCGGTGATGCTGCGGCCGGGCATGGGGACACCGGAGATCTCCTGGTAGCCGGTGTTGGTGAGGTTGGAGAGTTGGAGGTAGGGGTGGAGGCGTCCGGCTTCGCGCGCCAGAGTGCCGGTCCAGACCGGATAGGGATCTCGCTGGTAGCGCTGGGTGACTCCCAGGCGGGTGCTGAGGAGGAGCCGGTGCCAGGTCTGGGTCCACTGGAGGCCGGCGTTGTTGGTGGCGTAGTTGGAGACGGTGTCGGACTGGAGGCCGTGGAGTGCTTGCTGGGCTCCGAAGAGGAGGGTCCAGTCGGCGCGCAGGTGTTGGTGGGAGGTGGGCCGCCATTCGAGCGAGCTTTCGACGCCGGTGAAGTGGAGGCCGATGAGGTTCGAGGCACGGTACGGCATGGAGGGGTCGGTGCGGACGTAGGCGATGGCGTTGGACTGGCGGGAGTGGAAGACGGTAAGGGAGGCGGCGGTGTGAGGGGTGAGGTACCAGTCGGTGCCAGCATCGTAAGTCCAGGCGGATTCGGGTTTTAGGTTGGGATTGGGGATGTAGTTGGGGGCTGCGTAGTAGAGGTCAGTGTAGGTGGGAAGGCGGAAGCCGTAGCCGACGGAGGCGCGGAGTTTGAGGTTGTGTGGGAGCCAGAGCGATCCGGCGAACTGCGGAGAAAAGACCCTGCGTCCGCCGCTGAGAATCTCTTCGCGCATCCCGAAGGAGAGGGTGCCGTGTTGAGCCGCGCGGAGGTCGAGGTTCAGGTAGGCGGCGGTGCGGTTGCGGGCGTGCCGGCCGAGGGTATTGCTTTGGATGGCGTCGGTGTTCTCTTCCAGGCCGTAGGAGGCGGTAAGCGCGCGGAAGAGCGATTGGTGACGGCGGAGGGCAGCCTGCCAGCTTTCGTCAATGTGCTGATTCTTGTAGTAGGCGGGGTTATTGCGGAAGAGAACGAAGATATCCGAGTGGCGGCGATAGGCGACGGCGGCGTAAGTACTTGGGCCAAAGGGCTGACGGAGCGAGGCGAACCAGCCCTTGGTGTGCTCGAAGGAGTTGTAGGGGCCGTAGAACTGGTCGGCCCCGAAGGGGCGGTTGCTGCCGGCGAGGAGAAGGTCGGTGTCGCCGAGCGGGGTGGTGAGGCGGGTCTCGGAACTGGCGGACTCGGAGAGATAGTCGCGGTCGGAGATGAAGCCGTTGGAGCGCTCGCGGGTGCCACTGAGGACTTCGCTGGCCCGACGATGGACGAGAGAGGCGAGGAAGGATTGCTGATTGGTGCCGAAGCTTCCGTAGCCGGAGCGAAGGCGAAGAGTGGAGGCCTGAGGCTTGAAGGTCTCGAAGTTGACGACACCGCCGATGGCGTCCGAGCCGTAGAGGGTGGAGCCGGAGTCGTGGAGGATGTCGATGGAACCGACGGCTTCGAGAGGGACGGGGATGTCGAGGTTGAAGTGCGAGGTCTGCGCGTCGTTGATGCGGAGGCCGTTGAGCAGGACGAGGGTCTGCTCGAAGGAGGTGCCGCGGATGGCGATGTCGGCCTGGGTACCGGCGGAGCCGCGCTGCTGAATGAAGGTGGAGGCGTCGCTGCGGAGGTAGTCCTGAAGGTAAGGGAGCGCGAGGGGGTGCTCCTGCGGGTCGAGGGTGACGGTGGAGTGGGCGGACTCGGCTGCCGTGATCGCTTCGGGAGAGCCGAGGACGACGACGGTGGTCTGGACGGTGAGAACCTTTGCGATTGGCGGTGATGGTGGGGACTGCTGCGGCAAGGCTGTAGAGCTCAGACAAAGGACCAGGAGGATAGACTTTTTCATGCTTGCTGGATTTTCGTTTATTCTGCGGTGAAAGAGCAGGTAGTTTAGTGCTGCTGTAAATAGTTGAGTTGCTAAACTAGCTGCATGCGGATTGAATCGTTTTTGGAGCAGAGCCCGATCTTTCAGGCGAACCGGATGGCGCGGCGTATGGATGCCTCACTCGCAGAGGCGCTGAAGGGTGAAGAACTGTCAGTGTTCGAGGCGATGGTGCTGGCCTCGATCTTCTTCGAGAAGCACGGGGAGATCAAACCTTCTGAGATTGCGGTCGCCTTTCAGACGACGCGGGGGAATGTGAGCCACTGTATTTCTTCGCTTGAGGCGAAGGGGCTGGTGAAGCGGCGTATCGATCCGGACGACGCGCGCGGGGTTCAGTTGCTCCTGAAGCCGCTGGGCCGGCGTCGGGCGGGACGGGTGGTTGGGATTCTGGATCGAATCCAGCGTCAGCTTGAAGAGACGATTGGAGTGGCGAATCTTGAAGCGATGCTCAAGCGGTTGAGTCAGGTTGAGGCCGTGTGTGCGAGTGCGGGGCGTGGGCCGACGCTCTAAACGCTTCGGAGTTCGCGATCAGACGGTGGCGGCGACGAGTCGAGCGACGTTGGCGATGATGCCATTGCGTTTGGATTCGGGGCCGGGGCAGAGGGTAAGGTAGGCCGCGATGAAGATCGGCGGATGATTTGGCAGCCAGACGATGGCCACGTTATTGGTGGTGTTCTCGCCATTGGCTCCGGTCTTGTCGCCGACACGCCAACCGGTGGGAAGACCGGAGCGGAGGCGGTCGGTGCCAGTCTTGTTGGCGATGAGCCAGTCGGTAAGGAGCTGGCGTGATGTGGGGGAGAGGGTATTGCCGAGCAGGAGCTTCTGCCAGTCGGCGACGATGGCGGCGGGGGAGGTGGTGTCGCGTGGATCGCCCGGTTTGGCTTCGTTCAGGGTGGTTTCGGTGCGGTCCAGGCGGGTGACCTTGTCGCCGAGCGATTGGGCGAAACGGGTAATTCCGGAGGGTCCACCGATAGTGTCGAGGAGGAGGTTGGCGGCGGTGTTGTCGCTGCGGGTGATGATGGCGAAGCAGAGATCGCGGACGGTCATGGTGGCTCCGGCGTGCTCCAGGGTGAGGGGCGAACTGCCGAGGGTCACCTTTGCCGGGATCGCGATGGCTCGGGTCAGGGTCTCTTGATTCTTGTCGGCGCGCTCGAGGACCGCGGCTGCGAGCAGGAACTTGAATGTGCTGCACATGGCGAAGCGCTCGTCGGCTCGGTAGCCGGATTTCTCGCCGGTGCTGGTGTCGAGGACAAAGACGCCGAGGCGGGCTGCATTGGTCTTTTCAAGTAGAGCGAAGGCGGCTGGGAGGGTACGGAAGCGTGTACGGGGCTCAGCCAGAAGTGCTTTTGGGAGTGCTGCGGTGCTTAGCGCGAGGGTACTTGTGGCTAGGAACGATCTTCGGGTGAGCATGGTCTAGCGGAACATTCGGACGTTAAGCTTCCAAGTGTCAGCTTGATTACCGGGTGTGGATAAGGGGGCGCTCAATCCGCAGTTTTCGTCGATGCTTCGAGCGGGTTCCTTCAATGTGTATCTGAAGCAAGGAAATAACAAGTGCGCCCTAACGCCGGGCAGGCGCCACTTCGTGGGGTATTGGACGCTTCGCGTAAGTGAAAGACTCTACAACGCTGGGAAATCAGCTTTAATGAACCGTTTTCATTCTCCGCGACATGAAGTCCATCAGGAGATAGTTGCCGAGGTTTTCGGGGCTGGTGAAGTAGGCTTTGCCGCGGCACATGGCGCTGACCTGCTGGACGAACTGCACGAGGGAGAAGTCCTGCGCGAGCATGAAGGTGTTGATCATGATGTTGCTGCGCTTGCAGCGGGAGACCTCTTCGAGGGTTTCGGCGATCACCAGGGGGTCGAGGCCGAAGGCGTTCTTGTAGATGCGGCCGTCGGGGAGGGTGAGGGCGGAGGGCTTGCCGTCGGTGATCATGACGATCTGCTTCATGTCCTTATTTTGACGGGCGAGGACGCGCTGGGCGACGCGCAGGCCTTCGCGGGTATTGGTGTAGTGCGGGCCCACTTTGACGCGGGGGAGCTGCGAGAGGGGGATGTGCTCTGCGGTGTCGTGGAAGAGCACGAGGTCGATGGTGTCGCCGGGAAACTGGGTGCGAATGAGGTGGGCGAGAGCCATGGCGACGCGCTTAGCCGGCGTGAAGCGGTCTTCGCCGTAGAGGATCATGGAGTGCGAGCAGTCGAGCAGAACGACGGTGGCGCAGGAGGACTGGTAGTCGGACTGGTGGACGTGGATATCGGAGTGGTAGATGTTGAGCGGGGCGCGTTCTTCGCCTTCGATTGCGGTGGCGAGGCCCTCGCGAGCGAAGACGCTGGAGAGGGTGGCGGTGATGTCGAGGTTGAGGGTGTCGCCGAACTCGTAGAGCTTGGAGGAGCCGTTGGTCTCGACGCCGGAGGCCTCGTGGCGGGTATCGTGGCGGCCGAGGTTGGATTTGCCGAGTGGGCCGAGGAGTTCGCGCAGGGCCTTGTAGCCGAGGAAGTCCATGCCCTTGTCGGTGACCTCGAAGCGGGCTGACTCACCTTCACCGCCGGTCTCTCCCTGTCCCTGCTCAGGCATCTCGGCGTTGATGAAGTTCTGTTCCTGCATCTTCTGGATGATCTGGTCGATCAGCTCTTCGACTTGGTCCTCGTTGAGGGCTTCGTATTTTTCCTGGGCCTCTTCATCGAAGAGTTCGCCGGAGTCGAGTGCTTGGCGGATGGCTTCGCGCAGGTTGTCCATGGTCTGTTCGCCGTCGAACTCCTGGAAGCGGGACATGGGGTCCTGGAAGCCGGAGTCGAGCAGGAAGTCGGACAGGGCCTGCATGAGATCTTCGAGGCCGAAGGAGGAGGCTAGGTCGCCGGTGAACTTGGTGTAGCGGATACGCTTCATGAATTGGCCCCTGACTCCATATTAGACGTGCTGGGAAAGGGTGAGGATTCGTGAGGCTGGGAAAGGGTGAGGATTCGTGAGGCTGGGAAGGGAGAGGCGGCGATCATAGAACGAGGTTTTTCTGGATGAGGTGGGCGTCTAGTTGGGTGGGATATTTGGTGTGGATGTGGGGGTAGTCCAGAAGGTTTTTGCGGGTGGGGTTGTTGGCTATGTAAAGGAGCTGAGCTCGGTAGTCTTCGGGGCTGGTGACGCGATGGGCGTGGTAGTCGTTTTGCCAGACCTCGCCAGGGAAGTCTTTCCGGATGGCGAAGGAGAAGCCGCCTTTGATGAACTGGATGCAGCGTTCGATGGTGTGGTCGTGAGCTGGTGTGATCAGGACGTGGATGTGGTCGGGCATGACGACGAAGCCGTGGAGTTGGAAGCGGCCTTGTTCGCGGTAGCGGAAGAGCGTGGCGAGCAAGAGCTCCGCGTTGGATGTGCGCTGGAAGAGGCGATACCGTTGATAGGTGACGGCGGTGATCGCGAAGGTTTCTGGATTGATTCGGACGCGCGGAGTGGGAGAGGAAGGCATATCTCAGGGGCTAAAGCCCAGTGTTGTTGTGGTCCGTTCATGTCCGGGCTAAAGCCCGAACCTATCACAAAGGCAAATGCAGCAACAAAAGTAGAAGCAACGGCAAAGACGGAAGCAAGGACAACATCAACGGCAGAGACAAGAGTATGGCTGGAAGCCAGAGTCTAGTTGAAGCCCCGGCGGGTGCGGTTCTTGGAGAACTCGTCGCGTTCGGAGTCGCGGAGTTTCTCGGCGTAATTGGCGGCGTCGTTGTTGCGTTGTTTCTTTTCGGCGGCGGAGAAGATGCGCTCTTCGGCCCGGCTGATGCGCTTGTGGGCGTACATGCCTTCGAGGAGGAACTCGGCGGCGCTTACGGCGACTTCGGGTGAGGACTTGCCGTTGATCTTCAGCGGGCTGAGCTTGTCGAAGAGTCCCTGGATCTGCTGGAGCTCTTTTTGGGAGTCGGCGGCGGCCTGGGCGTCGTTGAGCTGCACGGTGCCTCCGAGGTTGAACCACTGCTCGATCTGCTGGGTGTTGGTGGCGGCGAAGTACTGGTCGAAGACGCCGGCAACGCTGGTGCGGATGATCTCGCGGATGACGGTGTCGGCTCCGCGCATCTCGCCCTCATATTCGAGTTCGATCTTGCCGGTGATGCCGGGCAGGGCGGCGTAGATGTCGCCGACGCGCGGGACGGCGAGGGATTCACCGTGCAGGAAGGCGCGGCGTTCGGCGTTGGAGATGACCAGCTCCATCGTGCTGATGGGAAGGCGCTGGGAGACGCCGGAGCGCTTGTCGACCTTCTTGTCTTCGCGGGCGCTGAAGGCTACCTGCTCGACGATCTGGCGAATGTAGTGCGGAACCTCGATGTTGGAGGCGGGACGCGCGGACCAGGCTTCCTGCTGGGTGATGGAGATGGCTTCATCGATGGACTCGGGATAGTGGGTGCGGATCTCGGAGCCGATGCGGTCTTTGAGGGGCGTGACGATCTTGCCGCGGGCGGTGTAGTCCTCGGGGTTGGCGGAGAAGACGATGGCGACGTCAAGCGGCAGGCGGACGGGGTAACCCTTAATCTGGACGTCGCCCTCCTGCATGATGTTGAAGAGTGCGACCTGGATCTTGCCGGCGAGGTCGGGGACTTCGTTGATGGCGAAGATGCCGCGATTGGCGCGGGGCAGAAGGCCGTAGTGCATGGTCAGTTCGGAGCCGAGGTCCTGGTTGGAGCGGGCAGCCTTGATGGGGTCGATGTCGCCGACGAGATCGGCGACGGTGACGTCCGGGGTGGCAAGCTTTTCGACGTAGCGGGCTTCAGGAGTCAGCCAGGCTATGGGGGTGGCGTCGCCGTGGAGCGCGATGAGGTTCTTCGAGAACTGAGAGATCGGCGCGTAGGGGTTGTCGCGGATTTCAGAGCCTGCCACGTAAGGGCACTGCGGATCCAGAAGCGTGGTGAGGGCGCGGAGGATGCGCGACTTGGCCTGGCCACGCAGGCCGAGGAGGATGAAGTTGTGCTTCGAGAGCACGGCATTGACGATCTGGGGGATGACGGTGTCTTCGTAGCCGACGATGCCGGGGAAGAGAGGTGCTTCCGACTTCCCTTTGGCGCGGAGGCGCGCGATGAGGTTCTCGCGGAGTTCGTCTTTGACGGAGCGGGCGAGACGGGCCGGGGTGTATTCGGACTTACGGAGTTCGCCTAGGGTGGTCGGGAGGGAGTTCGCCATGTCTAAGTATAGATGTCGGGGCAGGGTGGTTGGGTTCGGAGGCTTTGGAGGTTGAAGCGTATGAGCTTAAAAGCGGTTGATTACGGATGGGCTGTACGCATGATCTCGCGGAGCTGCTTCTCCTGGCCGGCGGTCCAGTATTTGCAATCGAGTTGCAGGAAGACAGAGGTGTAGGGGATGGTCATCGTCGTTTTGAGGACCAGAATATGGAAGGTGCGGCCTGCGGCATCGACGTTGGAGATGATCTGCTCGTGGGGGAGCGTTTGCACGGGACGGTTCTGCAGAAGCTGCTTAATCTGCGCGCGGTATTGCGAGACGCCGGGAGCGGATTCGTCGGTCAGGAAGGGAAGTTCCGCGTCCATGAAGAGGTTCGGGCTGACGTGGGGAGTGTGATCGATCTGCGTCAGGACGTTGTGAAGGACTTCAAGCTGGCTGGCGTTCGTCTCGATGGTTTCCACCCCCGGAGAGACCTGCAGGGGGTAGGCAGAATCGACGACCAGGATCCAGTTTCGGTGGCCGAGAAGAGGCAGGCTGGCCGCTACCTTCGCTTGCCAGTTCGGTGTGGGACGCGGTGGGGCGGCCTGGAGGACTGAAGAAAATGTGAGCAGGAGGAGCAGGTACTTGACCATGACTGAACACTCCGGACTTTAAAATATCCACCTACTAGACGCTGAGATCTTCGCGCATCGCATCCATCTCGGCAAGGGCGTGCTGGTTTCCAGTGCGGTTGGCGGCGGCGATGCCTTCATGGAGGCGGGCGAGGGCTTCTTCGGTGCGGCCTAGTTTTGCGAGGGTCTGGGCGGACATCTGATAGGCGGGGACGTAGTCGGGGTTGTACTGGATAAGGAGCGTGAACTCGGCCAGGGCGGCTTCGGGGTTGCCCTGACCGGTGTGTTCCATGGCGAGACCGTAGCGGGCGAAGGCGTTGGCTGGGTCGAGCTGGAGGATTTCGTTGAGGGCTGCGATCTTGTCCATCTCCCTATGGTGGGGTGAGGAACGGCGGATTGCAAGTTTTGGAGGGGCGGTTCGCTTTGCGAAGGCCCACCCATCGCATGAAACTAAGGCGCGATGAATGGGGCACCCGGATTCGTGGCAGTTTAGACTTGTAGGAATGAGTGAAGTGTTGATTCAACGAACGGTGGCCGAGTCTCAGTCCGAGCGAAGTGAGATTATCTTTCCGGCGGATGCGAATGCTCTCGGAAATCTGTTCGGCGGGCGGCTGATGCAGTACATCGACCTGGTGGGAGCGATGGCGGCGAGCCGGCACGCACGTGCAATTACGGTAACGGCGAGTATGGACCACCTTGATTTTGTCGCTCCGGTGCACGTTGGGGACCTGCTGATTTTGAAGGCCAGCGTGAACCGCGCCTTCCGCACCTCGATGGAGGTGGGAGTGAAGGCGATGGTCGAGGATGTTCGTGAGCAGCGCCTGAAGCATGTGTCGTCGGCGTACCTGACGTATGTGGCGGTCGACCAGTCGGGGCATGGGTTGGTCGTTCCGCAGTTGGTGACGGAGACGGAGCATCAGAAGCGACGATTTGAAGATGCGGCGCGGCGCCGGGAGATGAGGGCCGGTGAGACGCAGCGGAAGAAGGACATGCGATCGTCTCTACCGGCGGGTTGGTATTTGTAACGGCAGTTGTGAGTTGGTAGTTGTGAGTTAACGGCGACGCATTTGATTGAGGAGATTTTTTTATGGGACATATGGGAGCAGGAGTTCCGCAGGGGCCGCAGCCTTTGCCGGGTGTGGCGCATGTTGTGGCGGTTGGAAGCGGCAAGGGTGGAGTCGGGAAGACCACGGTTGCGGTGAATCTGGCGGTTGCGCTGGGCAAGCTGGGCTACAAGGTGGGGCTGATCGATGCCGATATCTATGGGCCGAACGTGCCGATGATGCTGGGCGTGACGCGGCAGCCGAATGTCGTGGGAGAGAACCGGATTGAGCCGATTCTTTCGCATGGGGTGAAATTTATTTCGGTCGGTCTGATCTCTCCTGGCGATAAGCCGATGGTGATGCGTGGGCCGATGCTGCACCAGATCATCCGGCAGTTTCTGCAGCAGGTGGAGTGGGGCGAGCTGGATTTCCTGATTGTGGATCTGCCTCCGGGGACGGGCGATGTGGTGATCTCGCTGGTGCAGACGGTTCCGCTGACAGGTGCTGTTGTGGTGTCGACGGGGTCGAGCGTGGCGCTGCAGGATGCGCGCAAGGCACTTGAGATGTTCCACCAGGTGAAGGTGGATGTGATCGGCCTGGTCGAGAATATGTCGCAGATGACGCTACCCGATGGCACGGTTCTCGACGTGTTCGGCGCGGGTGGAACGGAGCGGACGGCGGCTCAGTTTGGGCTGGAGTTCCTGGGCGCGGTCGAACTTGATCCCCAGATTCGCGAGGGCGGAGATAAGGGTCTGCCGGTAACACTGGCGGGCCCGGACTCCAAGCTGGGCAAGGACTTCTTCCAGGTTGCGGAGCGGGTTGCTGCCCGTGCCAAAGAACTGGCAGCCGGGAGTGAGAGTGTTCTGGAGATTTCGTAACTGCAGCTAAAAGCGGGACTGAGCTTGACGGGCGGCGTAAGCTTCCTTCAGGTGCTGTGTTTGACGATGGGGGTTTGAATGGCGAGTGCGGAGCGTGTTACGGCGCGGCAGCGGGCTATTCTGACGGCTGTCATTGAGAGCTATATCGACTCGGGAGAGCCGGTTGGGTCGTCGCGGGTCGTGGAGTTGTTGGGGCGCGGCAGTACGGGTGAGGGCGCAGCAGGGTTTAGTGCGGCTACCGTTCGGAACGAGATGGTGGACCTCGCGGAGGCGGGGTTGCTGGAGCAGCCGCACACTTCGGCGGGGCGAGTCCCAACGGCGCGGGCGTTTCGGATGTATGTTGATGGGTTGAGCGGTGGGGTCAATCCGCGGGTGGATGCGGGGCGGTTGTCGGTGCAGTCGCGGCAGCAGATCGATCTGAGCTTTGCGGGGGTGGCGGGGACGCAGGCCCTGTTGCAGCGGACCTCGCATGTGCTGGCGACGCTTTCGAGCGGAGTCGGGGTGGCGATTGCCGCTGTGGCAGATGGCGATCTGCTGGAGCATGTTCATTTTTCCAAGCTGGCTGCGCGGCGGGTTCTGGCTGTCGTGGTGACGAAGAGCGGCCTGGTGCGGGATCGGGTGCTGGCGCTGGATGGAATTGGGGATAAAGACCTGTCGCCGCGGGAGTTGGAGACGGCCGCGAACTTCCTGAATGAGAACTTTCGCGGGTGGAGTGTGGAGCGGGTACGAACTGAAGTCGCGAGGATGCTGGAGCGGGAGCGCAGTGAGTACCAGGTGATGTTGAGCTCGGTCCAGGCGCTGTGGGTGAAGGCGGTGCCGGAGACGGACCTGGTGGCGCGGACGGTCTATGTAGAAGGCGTTGCAAATCTGGTCGGCAACCAGATGGGGAGTCAAGAGGATCGCGAGCGGTTGCGCGAGGTTTTGATGGCGCTGGAAGCGAAGCAGCGGCTGGTGGAGTTGCTGAATGCCTATATCGATGCGCGGCAGGAGAGCGTGCGGGTAGTGTTCGATCTCGCCGAGCAGGCTCCGGAGATGGCGGGTCTGGTGCTGATTGCGGCTCCGGCACGGATGGCGGGTGAGAGCCGTGGAACGGTAGGCGTGATCGGGCCCAAACGGATGCACTATGAGAACACGATGAATGCCGTGAGCTATATCGCGAACGTGTTCGACCGGATGCTGCATCCTTCTGAATAACGGGTGATTTGTGTTGTCAGGGCAAAGGTGGGTTGTTTGAGCATCGAAGAGAAAACGTCATGACAATCGAGGAGCGGTTAGACAGACTCGCGCGATTGGCGAGAGTTGAGGCTGGGAAAAGGTCATGACAATCGAGGAGAGACTGGACAGACTCGCGCGTTGGGCGAGAATGGGCAACAATAGTAAAGGCAGTAAAAAGTCTCCTCTGAGTGCGAGGGACTTCAACGAATCAGGACAGGAAACAAGGAGCGAGGAACAGATGCAGGACGAGACGACCGGACGTGACGGCTTGGGGCCGGAGATGGTAACGGGTGATGAGTTTCCGCAGGAGCGCGTGGGAGAGACGGCGCCGGACATGAGCGCGGTGCAGGCCGAGTTGGGTCAGCTCAAGGGGGAGCGGGACCAGTTGATCGATCGGCTGGCGCGGCTGCAGGCTGAGTTCGATAATGCACGGAAGCGCGAGGTTCGGGAGCGGGCGGATGCGCGGGACTACACCATCTCGACCACGGTTGAGCCGTTTCTGGGGGTGATGGACAATTTTCAGCTTGCGCTGAAGGCTGATGGAACGGTCGACCAGCTTCGCAGCGGAGTGGAGCTGATTCTAAAGCAGATGGAAGAGGCGCTGCGTGGGCTGAATGTTTTGCCGGTGGACTCGGTGGGAGAACAATTCGACCCGCGAATCCATGAGGCGTTGGGAAGCATCGAAACGAAGGAGTTTCCGGACCACCAGGTGCTGGAAGAGATTCGGCGCGGGTATCGTATTCGGGAGAAGCTGCTGCGGCCAGCGCTGGTGCGAATCGCGGAGAATCCCGATCAGGTTTCGGATTAGCAGCTCAAGTTGTGGTGCGAGTTTGGACCGCAACTGGACGAGCCGTTTAAGATACATGCAGTGGGTGGTACGGGGCTGGGACGAACGCGATGTTTCTTCGCGTTGGGAGCGGTCAGCTTCAGAAGAGAGACTTGAGAGATGAGTGCGACGGCAGACGTGACGAAGATCGATTATTACGAGCTATTAACGGTTTCGCGAGACGCCTCCGATCAGGAGTTGAAGACCGCCTATCGCAAGTTGGCGATGCAGTATCACCCTGACCGCAATCCGAACAATCCCGAGGCGGAGGAGAAGTTCAAGGCTTGCAGCGAAGCCTATTCGATTTTGAGCGACGCCGAGAAACGCGCGGCATACGATCGGTATGGTCACGCTGCGTTCAGCAACGGCGGACCTGCGGCGGGTGGCAGCCCCTTCTCCGGTGGCGGATTTGGCGGCGGCAATGCACAGGACCTGGGGGATATCTTCGGCGATCTGTTCGGCGAGATGTTCAACATGGGCGGCGGCGGGCGCAAGGCTTCGCGGGTACAGCGCGGACGCGATCTTCGCTACGACCTGACGCTGGAGTTTGAAGAGGCGGTCTTCGGTAAGGAAAAGGAGATCACCATCCGGCGCCTGGAAACGTGTACCGACTGCAAGGGGACGGGCGCGGCCAGGGGCAAGACTCCAGTGACCTGCACGCAGTGCGGCGGGCGCGGACAGCAGCGATTCCAGCAGGGTTTCTTCTCTGTTGCGCGGACCTGCTCGGTCTGCGGCGGCACGGGAACTTTGATCGTCGATCCCTGCGTGACCTGCAAGGGGCAGACAGTGGTGCAGCAGTCGCACAGCATCCTGGTTAAGGTCCCAGCGGGTGTGGAGCAGGATACGCGGATTCGGTACCAGGGTGAAGGCGAGGCAGGGAAGTTTGCCGGACCGGCCGGGGACCTGTACGTCGTGCTGAATGTGAAGGCGCACAAGTTCTTCGACCGAGATGGCGACGACCTGCACTGCGTGATTCCGATCTCGTTCCCACAGGCAGCACTCGGGACTGAGGTGGATATCCAGACGCTGGAAGGTCCGGCATCCATTAAAGTTCCGGAAGGAACACAGAGCGGCAAGGAGTTCAAGCTGCGCGGTAAGGGTGTTCCGCACCTGAACGAGCACGGCAAGGGCGACCTGATCGTGGAAATTCGGGTACAGACTCCCGCCAAGCTGAACAAGCAGCAAAGGGAGCTGCTGAAGCAGTTGAGCGAAACGATGGTGGTTGAAAACACACCGCACTCGCGCGGTCTGTTTGAGAAAGTGAAAGACATTTTCAGCTAGCGCATGAGGTAAGTCGCGGAGAATGGCTAGTTGCACGAAAGCTGACCCTGAGGGGTCAGCTTTTTTCGCGAGCGAGAGCAAGTTATTGCGCTCGCTTTCAGTCTGAAGAAGGAATTTATAAGGGGACACGGGCAGCGCGTTCTCACTTCACCGCGTCTGAGAATTGGTTAGAAACTTTTCACGTTTACTTTTATATTTGGAGCGTGCATCCGAGTGTGCACAGGCCCTTTCCTGAGCTGTCCCCATATCAATAGACAGGATGACGCCATGCCGTCGAAACGGGTCTTTATCATCACACTCTATGCGTTCGCGACGTTGCAGTTTATTCGCTATTACATCACCGCGACTCATTTTACCTGAAGTTCCCCGCCTATTTCGCTGGCCACGAACGCATTCCCTTTCAGGAGCGCGTTCTCCCGATTGCGCTGATGCATCCGATCCTGTCCTCCCATTGGGTTTTGTCGAGAGCGATCCATCCAAATGGAATCTTTACGTCACCTGAGCGCGGCGCTTTTATATTGTCAGCCTGGTTGGATTTATTGTTGCGGCGATCTTCACCCAGAAGCTTTACAACGCGGTCACTTCCAACAATACTTTCGGATTCCTGATCTACCCGATTTTTCTGTTTGCGGCGATCTGGAGTTACATCATTCACATCGAAGCAAACTTTTCCTATCCGTACGACATGCTGAGCGTCGGCTTCTTTACTGCAGCCCTTTACTACATCTATACACGGCGGTTCCTGCCGCTAGCCGGAATTATGCTGGTGGGGACCTTCAATCGGGAGACAACACTCTTCCTTATTGGCCTCTTTATCCTTGACGCCGCGAGTACGGCTACGACCAATCCATTGGCTAAGTTGCGTCAGCGGTTCGACTTTCGCATCGTGTCCTGGAGTAAGGTCGGCGTACTGTTGGGGATCTGGCTGGCGGTCAAGCTCACGCTGGCTCATATATTCGCCCACAACGATGCATCGGAAAATTACGTTCGTATTATTGAAAATCTAGCCCGTCTGAAACCTCGGCTATGGCCCTCTTTGCTCAACGTCTGCGGATACCTTTTGCCGATTGTCCTGGTATTTCGTCATGGCATCCGGCCGGTTCGTTTTGCGAACTATCTCTACATACTGCCGGTCTGGTTCGCGGTCATGTTCTATACCGGAGTTATCGTGGAGACGCGTATTTACGGGGGACTCTGTTCCCTGGTAGCGGTCTCGATGGTGCTCATTATTGAGTAGTACGCGCTTACGCTTCCTCACTCGTATGGGGATGACGATACGACTTCGCGTCTCGTGGCACCCTCCACCGCAAGTATGCTTCCGTGATATGCCATACGTTATCCTGCAAAATAAAAGCCAGGGCAGATGCCCTGGCTTTTGCTTGTGCGAACGAGTTACAGGCTATCGAAAGAAGTTGAACACTACACCAGCGCGTGCGCTGAAGTTATGCGTCCAGGTGTCATTGCTGTTGTATTGCGCGATGTACTCGCCGGGGATGAGCTCAAATCCGAAGCCGTGGGCGATCTTATAATCGAAGCCGATACCGCCCTTGGCTACGGGGTTCCAGTCTTTGGTTGGGTTCGCCTTGGTGCTGAGGCGTACTTCGCCGCCCTCCATGAAAATGAACGGCGTGACCTTGGAGCGCGGGGCGAGGTTGATCCTTGGGCCAGCAGCCATCAGGAAACGGGTTTGACCGGGGTAGATCGAACGGACATAGAGGCTGGTGAAGTCGGCCTGCAGGCCGAGATGCTTGGTGAAATTTATCTCGGGGGTTGCGGTCCAGCCCAACAGGGTGCGCGGGTGGCCGGCGATGTCACCCAGTCCCTCGTAGGTAAAGGTGGCTGCGAACGATCCGACCGGTGCCTTCTTCTCAGGCTTAGCGAGCAAATAGCCGAAGTAACGGCCTCCGAAGCCCGATGAAGAGTCGGTAGTGGCTGGCACCGTGGTTGGGGCGTCCTGTGACGGGGCAGGAGCGGAAGTGGCTGCTGCACCGGACGTGGAGGAAGAGGAATCGACATCTGTAAAGCCCTGCGCGAAGAGGGCCGCAGGTGAGGTAAGGATGAGGGCAAGACAAATCTTATACATGGTTCTCCCAGGGGTCTTGTGGTCTTGGCTTGATGCCGTAACCGCTGACACAGACTAAGTTACGAACTGTGTCCTATCCTGAATGGATGCGCGCACGGGGGTGTCCGTTGCCCTTTTAAGAGGTAGGTTAGAAACTCTTCCACAGGTAAATGATGCCTGGAAAAGATTCTTAAATAAGAAGGTATTTTTGCTGGAGAACTCGATTCTTCAACTGGAAATGACGGTTGAGATTTGAGTTCGGTTTGGTATCAGGAGAGGTGAGTTCCGGCAATTGCGATGGCGGCAATAGCGGCGGTTTCGGCGCGGAGAATACGGGGGCCGAGTGTGACCGGTTGCCACTGATGCTGGGTGAAGAGGGCCATCTCTTCGGGGGTCCAGCCTCCTTCGGGGCCGATGGCGAGGGCGGTATCGGGTTGCTGGGCTGATTTTGCGGCGGACAGGGCAGCGGTGAGGGAGGTGGTCTGCTCCGTCTCGGAGAGCAGGATGCGGGTGGGACTGGATTCTTTTTCGAGAGCGATCTTGAGAGTGACGGGATCGGCGATCTCGGGGATATCGGTGCGGCGAGATTGCTTGGAGGCTTCGAGGGCGATGCGGCGCCAGCGGTCCACACGCTTGGTTGCGGCGAGGGCGAGGTGCTTTTCGGTGCGGCGGGCAAGGATGGGGGTGATACGGGCCACGCCGAGTTCGGTGGCCTTTTCGATGGCCCACTCGAGGTGGTCGAACTTGAAGATGGCAAGCAGAAGGTGGAGGGGGAGGGCGGCGTCGGACTCTAACTCTTCGTGGAGGGTGAAGAGGACCTCCGTCTCGGAGACGGAGACGATCTCGGCCCGGTGGAGGAAGCCGTTGGCTACAACGTCATAGATCTGGCCGGGCTCGGCGCGAAGGACGCGGGCGAGATGGATCGCCTGGTCGCCGGTGAGGGAGGCGGTGGCGGGGTGGCCGGTTGCGGGCGAGAAGGTGTCGGCGATGAAGCGGCGGCGGGTCATAAAGGCAGTTGTGAGTTGGTAGTTGTGAGTAATGCGTTATGGCTTGGGGATTTCGATGGTGAGGGGTTGTTGGTGGTAGAGGTCGATGCTGACTGTGGCGGATTTTCTTTTGTCCCAGGTGGCTTGCGTGGCAGGGAAGTGAAGGATCACGGTGCCGGACACTGATTTGCCGGGGTCGATCTGGGTCTCGCGGAGGAGCAGAGGGGCGGCTTCAGCGGCCATCGTTTGGAGGGTTGGGAAGCTGGTGTACAGGTTTGGGACGTCAGGCTTCTCGACTGCGCTGGAGGTCAGGGTTTCGGCCTCTGAGCCGTCCGGATTGGTCGGGGTGAGGGTGGCGGTGAAGTCTTTGAGGAAGAGGGGGAGGCGTAGATTGTTTGCAATGTCGAGAGTAACCAGGACGTAGATATCGTCCTGAGCCGTGTCGCGGCCTATGACGAGAGAGTCGGACTTAAGAACGATGTGGGAGGCGTAGACCGTGGTCTTTTGGACTGTGACTTTGGCCGTCGAGTGGGGCGTAAAGGTGAGGATGAGAGCGGCGGCAACGGCGAGAACCACGACGGCGATAAGGATGGGGGCGGCGAGGTTTCGGCGGACGGGCTGGGAGAATGTGAGGTCGGCCACTTAGACAGGGTATCGGGTAACGGGTAGAGGGTAAAGCGGCAGTTCGATTTGGCTCGTAGTTAGTCCTTCTGGACTGCGTACTCTTCCAGGAGGACGGCGATCAGGGCGGCGGTGGGGACGGCGACCAAGGCTCCGACGACGCCAGCCAGCGCGGTGCCGATCAGCAGGGCGACGAGGACGGTGAGGCCCATCAGGTTGACGCTGGAACGCATGATGCGTGGGGTGAGGATGGCGTTTTCGATGTTGAGATAGATGACGTAGAAGAGGATGACGCCGAACATCTTGGGCCACGAGTCGATAGCCGCGATTCCGGCGGCGAGCAGGATGGTGAAGACTCCACCGGCGATGGGGATGATGTTGAAGAGTCCCATGAGGACGCCGAGCAGCAGGAAGTAGCGGACGTGGAGGATGCCGAAGACGATAAGGCTTGAAACTCCAAGAATCGCCATAAGGAGGCCCTGTCCGAGGAGCCATTTGCTCATCTTGAGGTCGGCCTTGCGGAGGGTGTCGTCGAGACGGTTGCGCTGCCTGCGATTGAAGAGGGAGAGGAAGAACTCGTAGGCGTGTTCGCCTTCCAGCATGAAGTAGATGCAGAGGAAGGTTGCGGTGAGAATGTCGAAGAGGTGGGTGAGCCACGTCGGGAGGGACGTGAAGAGATACCCGGCGGTAGCGGAGGCTGCGCCCTCTGCACGTTGCGCGACGGAGTCGATGCCGATGCGATCGACCATGGGGATCTTCTTGAGGCGGGCTACGATATCCGGAATCCGCTGGGGGAGTTCGGTGGTGAAGGCGCGGAGATCGCGCAGGACGGGCGGAAGGCCGAAGGTGAAGAATAGCGTAAGAGAGAGCGTCACTACGGCGATCAGAATGACGATGGCGACAGCGCGGGAAGGGCGATAGCCGCGAATGTTCACCTTTGAAATCTGGTTCACGACCGGCATCAGAACGACGGCAAAGAGCGCGCTGACGTAGAGAATCTCCAGCTCTTTACTGAGCTGGTACGCGAGAGCAAGCAGCAGAAGAACGGCTACGGTGAAGATGATGTGTCCGCGCACAGTGGCGCTGGATTTTTCGGTCTGTCGCTCGATCTGCTCATGCTGCGGATCGTGTTCGTACTCGGCCGGAACGTGCTTAGGGGTGACCAGGGGGTGCTCCTGTAGGGCCGGGAAGTGTGGGGCTGAATGCTCTAGTTATGATGCAGCTCGAGACTTCAGGGCCGGTCGCTGGAGCGTTTATTTAGCGAAATAAGGAGGGCTTCGACGGTCTGTTCCGGCGTGAGTCCGGCGGTCTCGATGGTGATGCCGGCAAGGCGGGTGTAGAGGGGATGGCGTGTGGCAAAACGGGAGTGGGCGGCGTCCGGGTCGGCGAGGACGGGACGGGAGATGTCCTGCAGAACGCAGCGGTCGAACAGGGTGGGGAAGGGGGCGTCGAGGAAGATGGTGAAGGTGCCGGGAGTCTGCTCGATCAGGAGACGATTCGTGAGCGACTCGGGCGTGCCGCCGCCGAGGGCGATGACGGTATTGCGGTGATTGAGCGCGGAGGCCAGCGCGGAGGATTCAAGGCGGCGGAAACGCGCTTCGCCGTGGAGCGCGAAGATCTCGGGAACGGTGGTGCTGGTGCGTTCTTCGAGATGAGCGTCGAGATCGAGGAAGTTCCAGCCGAGGCGGACTGCGAGCAGGCGTCCGATGGTGGACTTGCCGGCGCCCATGAATCCGGTGAGGACGATGCGTTCCAGAGGTTTGCCGTTCGCGGCCGGGGCGTTGACCGTGCTGTTGCGCTTCGCGGAGGCTTCCAGGTCTTGCTGTACGGGTGTCATGACGTTCTCCTTATTCTAGCTGCTGGCTTTCCTGCCGTGCGTTTCTTGTGTGTGGCTGTTGGTGAATGAGCAAACGAAAGCCGCGACCTTTGGGGTCGCGGCTCGGGAAGATCGAAGACTCTGGATACGTTCAGCTCTATCTCAGAGATGCATGCGAAGACTCCGCCCGGCCGCCGGTAGGCGCCAATAGCAGAGTGTAAAAAAGACGGTCTGGAGGCGATTCGTCATGCCTGAGTAGCCTACACGCGGTGCGGTTGAGTTGCAAGAACTTCCTGGCCGTCGCAGCGCTTTTAGCTGGGCAGGGGCGGTGTGGGAAGAGCTTCGGCGCGTTCCGAGTCGAGTTTATGCTGAATGCCGCTCCAGACGTCGTCGCTGGGCTCCTCGTCGGCTGGTTCCAGAAGCATGCGCGCCTGATCTGCGATGTATTGCAGGTCGCGGACGAGCGCGGAACAGTTCTCGCAGGTATCGAGATGATGTTTCAGGGCCGGGTCGCTGGGAACGCCGTTCGCATTGGCAAAGAGATCAGGAAGGTGATCCTGAAACTCTGCACAGGAGATCACAGTAAGGGATTGCTCGGTCATCGCACAGCCTCTTTCAGTACGGCCGGCTGAAGCGTCTGTCCGGATTCGCGGAGCAGTTCTCGGAGCTTAAGTCGTGCCTTATGCAGTTGGGATTTACTGTTGCCAGTGGAACATTCGAGCATCGTTGCAATCTCGTTGTGCTCGTAGCCTTCAACGTCATGCAAGACAAAGACCATGCGGTAGCCGGGGGGCAGAGACGCGACAGCGCGCTCCAGAGTGACACGATCCACGGAGCCGGTAAGATGCGGGTCGCGGCTGCCGAAGTCGCGCTTCGGTGCGTCTTCTTCCGAGGGATTAATGGTCTCTTCCAGAGAGACAAGTTGCAGACCTTTTTTGCGGAGCTGCATGAGTACCAGGTTCACGGTCAGGCGATGAAGCCAGGTCGAGAAGGCGGACTCTCCGCGGAAGCTGCCGATCTTGCGGAAGAGATGGAGGAAAGCTTCCTGGGTCATGTCTTCGGCCTCGGAGACGTTGCCGAGCATGCGCAGGCAGAGGGTGTAGACGCGGCGTTTGTGAAGTGCGTAGAGCTTTGAGAAAGCCTCTGGATCTCCGGTCTTGGCGGCTTCAATAGCTTCCGCTTCACCGGCGATGGGAGGGTTGCGCTTGAAGAGCCCCTGCACCGGCTTCGGTCCAGCGGGGGCCTGCGTTAAGGGCGGCCCTTGCAGATTCGTTGCAGTGTGTTCTGAGCTCATTATGTCGTTCATCTGCCTTCTTTTCAACTGATACAGAATATCGCATCTCTGCAATCGATCTGTTGAGGAGATTTTTTACTGACCTATTCTAGGAAGCTTTTGAGCGCGCAAAGGTTGTCTTTTCCATAGCGATGCGAACTGGCAGGCCGTCAGGATCCGATGAAGCGGGCATAGAGAGAGCGGGCGAGGGTGATATCGGTCGTGCCCTGGATGACGGCACGACCATCGCTGAAGAGGGTGAAGGTGTAGTCTCCGCGACGGAACCGCAGCAGGAGATCGTTTGCCCGAAGATCGTGCAGATCGGTCTGGAGAGCGAGCCGGGTGCGCATCGCGGGGAGGTCGACGGGGCGGTGGCGCTCGTGGATCTGCACCGAGTTGCGGCCGCAGAGGGTGATGTGAGGGCGGCCCTCGCCGGCGAGATGGGAGAAGACGCGGTCTCCACAGACGGTACAGCCCGGGCGGGGCGTCGAGGTGGAGATCTCAGACTTCTCGTTCGACCATAGATCGAAGGAGAGCAGGGTGCGGCGCATGAGATGAGGCTGGCCGGTAAGCAGCTTGAGGGCTTCCGTGGTCTGGAGTGAGGCCGCGAAGTTGACGGCGGTAGAGAGGATGCCGGAGGTGTCGCAGGTCTCGACAGGGCCTGTGGGTGGCTTGGGGAAGATGCAGGCCAGGCATGCGGTCTGGAGAGCGGCTTCGTCGCCTTTGCCGCTGAGGCGGGTTGGGAGGATGTTCATGGTGGCTGCGTACGCGCCGATGGCGGCGGCGTAGATCCAGGGGATGGATTGCCGGACGGCGAAGTCGTTGATGAGGTATCGGGTCTCGAAGTTGTCGGTGGCGTCGAGGATCAGGTGGGCTGGGCTGAGAAGGTCGTCAATATTGGCGGGGACGAGGTCGGCGACGCGAGGGACAACGGTAATGGAGGAGTTGAAGAGGGCGATCTTGCGGCGAGCGGCTTCGGCCTTGGGGAGAGCATCGCGGGCATCGGTCTCGTCGAAGAGGATCTGCCGCTGAAGGTTGGAAGGCTCAACGAAGTCACGGTCAATCAGTGTGAGGGTTCCGACCCCGGCGCGTGCCAGGAGCGATGCCGTTGCGGCACCCGTCGCTCCGCAGCCTACGATGGCGACGTGGGCTGCGGCGAGGCGCTGCTGACCGTCCGCTCCGATGCCGGGGAAGAGGATTTGACGCGAGTAGCGCTCGTGATCCGGGATGGAAATTTCCGAAGCGGTGGGCCACGGGGAGGAGGAAGCGGTTTTGATCTCGGAAGACATGATTTCAGTAGGGGCGAGTTTGGTGATCCCAAGTTAGGGAATCCAGTTTAGGAATCCCAAGACCGTCGCTTCTTCGTAGTATAGGGAATGTTGGTTCGTTTGTCGGTCGTCGTTTGTCAGTCGTCAGTCGTCAGTCGTCAGTCGTCGGACGTCGGACGGCGGACGGCCCGTGCATTTTCAGCATCCAACGCGTGGATGCTAAGCTGCGTCGGATAGAGAATGGCTGATAGGACAAGTGAATAAGGAACTGTGGCTGGAGGGCTGCGCCGGGCATGCGGAATTTGAGCTGCCGGATGCCAGCTTTGGGTGAGGGTTGCAGTATTTAAGAGAGCGAGACAGGGAACAGGGGTTGGTTTTGGCCGGTTGGGTAACAGAGGGTCGAGTGTGGTCGGGTCGGTTGACCGGGATACACCGCGGTGTGGCGCGGATGGGGCTCATCGCTTTGATGTGGGGATGGGGCGCGGATGCTGGTGCGCAGACGGGCACCGGAATTCCGGCTCCTGGGGTGCCGGCGACTGCGGGGCAGGGAGTGCCATCTCTGCCTGGCCAGCGCAGACCAGGAAGAACGGGGCGGGCTGAGCCGCTGGCATCGCCACAGCAACCTTCGACGGTGACGGTCTGGCAGTGGCGTGATCTGCGTGTCGACAAGATCGAGTTCGACGGCGTGACGTTCGAGGCGGGTGATGCGCTTCCCAGTGAGCTGGCGCAGAAGGCCGGCGAGCCGCTGGATCCGGAGAAGGTGCGGGAGAGCACGCGACGGCTCTTCGCCAGTGGACGGTATCGGGACATCTCGGTACGTGGCGTCCGTGTGGGAGAGGGCATCACGCTGATCTTCGATGGAACGGCCCGATATTATGTGGGGCGGGTGACGATCCTTGGGGTTAAGAACGATCGGTTGAGTTCACTGCTGGAGTTTGCGACGAAGTTGAGCCCGGGAACGGCGTATCGTGACTCCGATGCGCAGGTTGGCGTGGAAGGAATTCGGCAGACGCTGGAGCAGAACGGGTATTTTCAGCCCAAGGTCTCCGTTACGACGGTGACGGATGTTCAGGGTGCCCAGGTGGATGCCACCTACACGGTCGATCCTGGGCCGCAGGCACGCGTGGGAAAAGTGCTCGTGGAAGGAGACGACGCCGGCATCACGGCGGAGGAGTTCCGCAAAAAAGGCAAGTTGAAGGCCAGGAGCAAGGTGAACCGTGAGACGGTTTCGTCTGCGCTGACACGGCTCCGTGCTCAGTATCAGAAAAAGGATAGGCTGGAGGCAACGATCGCACTCCAGAAGCAGACGTACGATCCCACGCGGGGAGAGGTGGACTACGACTTTCACGCGAACCAGGGGCCCGAGGTCAAGGTCCTGGTGGAGGGAGCGAAGGTCTCGAAGAGCCGGCTGCACCTGTTGGTTCCAGTGTTTGAGGAAGGCACGATCGATAACGACCTGCTGAATGAAGGGCTGCATAATATTCGGGAGTATCTGGAGCAACAGGGCTACTTTGATGCCTCGGTGGAGGTGAAGCTGATTGGCGAGAACACACCATCCGAAAGTGTGGTCTACACCGTGGATCGGGGCGTTAAGCATAAGGTGTTCAGCGTCGACATCACTGGCAACAAGTACTTTGAAGCGGACTTGATTCGCGAGCGGCTCAGGGTGCAGAAGGCGGACAATTATCTTCGCAGCGGTCGCTACAGCCAGGCGTTGGTCAACTCCGATGTAAGTACCATCCAGGCACTCTATCGGGCTAATGGATTTGATCAGGCGAAGGTAACAACGGACGTGCAAGACGTGGACGAATCACCGAGCGGCAAACAACTCAAGGCCGCCCAGATCCACGTGAAGTACTCGATCGAAGAGGGCCCACAGCAGAAGTTTGGAGCGGTTCAACTGGCGGGCGTCGATGCCAGCCGAACAAACGACTTCAAAGGTCTGTTGAATGCGCGATCGGGACAGCCGTTTTCGCTCACAACGATCTCAGGCGACCGGGACGAGGTCTTGAGCTACTACGTCAGCCATGGCTTCGAAGAGGCGCGGGTCGAGATCAAGCAGGAAAAAGAGAAGAACGATCCCACCCTCACGAATGTGACGTTGAATGTGACCGAGGGCAAGCAGGTCTTCGTCAATCACGTTCTTGTATCAGGAATACAACACACCCGGCCGAAAGTTGTGAAGAATCAGATTCTTGTCCATCCGGGCGATCCCCTGGACCAGAGCGCGCTGCTTGATACGCAGAGAAACCTGTATAACCTCGCACTCTTCAACGAGGTAATCGCCGCGGTTCAGAACCCGACTGGCGACGCTCCAAATAAGAACGTGCTGCTGCAACTGACAGAGGCCAAGCGCTGGGACGTTACGTATGGTGTCGGATTTGAGGCCCAGACCGGTCAGCCCAATGCAGGTACGATCTCTGAAGCCTCACGCATCCAACTGGGGCTTCCCGCCGATGCCCAGTATGCCCAGGAGGGAAGTGCAGGAGTTAGTTTTCGGGTATCCATGGATGTGACGCGCACGAATTTGAGGGGTACTCAAAATTCGCTGACCCTGCACAGCACGTATGGATTGCTGCAGAAGGTAGGAACGCTGAGCTTCCAGATGCCACATATTCGCGGACGAAAGAATCTGGCTGGGACGCTCTCCGGCGGCTACTCGGACGTTCAGAACATTACGACTTTCAAGTCTTCTACTTTGCAGTTCGACGCTCGCGTCACGCAGAAGGTTAAGCGAGCTGATACTTTCCTCTATGGTCTTCAGTTCCGTCGCGTGAAGGTGGATCCGAACAGCCTTCAGGTCTCTGCGAACCTGATTCCGCTGCTCTCGCAGCCCGTTCGCGTGGGCGGTCCTGGTATCACGTGGTTTCACGACACACGGCAGCCCGGGCCGCTCAATGCGACGAAAGGTTCTTACCTTTCGGTACAGGAGTTCATCGCGTATTCGAAGTTTGGCTCGGAAAGAAATTTCAATCGCGTCGATGTATCGCAGTCGACGTACTATCAGTTCGGTAGACGAAAGTATGTGCTCGCACGGAATACCCGGATTGGTTACGAGAAGTCCTTTGGCGACAATCCGAATGTCGGCAACAAGGAGTGTCTCGGAGCCTTGCTGACGACGAATCCGAGTTGCTCGCCGGTGCCTTTGCCGGAGCGTCTCTATGCTGGCGGTGCTAACTCGCATCGCGGCTTTGGTATCAATGGAGCGGGCCCGAGGGACCTGCAGACCGGATATCCGGTTGGAGGAACAGCAGCTTTCATCAATACTCTGGAGTTGCGTCTACCCTCGCCGACGCTGCCCTATGTGGGCGATAGTGTGAACTTTGTCATCTTCCATGACATGGGCAATGTGTTTCAGAATGCCAGCGATATGTTTCCCAGCATCGTGCGGTTCAAACAGCCAAACCAGGAGACCTGCAGAGTAGTCATAGGTGTTTCGATTGGAACCTGCAATTTCAATTACTTCTCGCACGCGGTGGGTGTCGGGGCGCGTTACAGAACGCCTGTTGGCCCAATACGTGTTGATTTTAGTTACAATTTGAATCCGCCTGTCTATCCCGTGATCTACGATTTCAACAATAGCGATCCGCACGTCGGGCAGGCGAATAAGTTTGGGTTCTTCTTCAGCATTGGAGAGAGCTTCTAATGATCATTCAGCGGATAAAACTCGCAAGTCTCGTCCTGGCCGTCTGTGGGACGGTGAGGCTCGAAGCGCAACAGGCAACGCCTCAGCCTGCGGTGACTCCGCCGGCTGCGACTGTCCCTGCACGCGGTGTCGAACTTGACCGGCTTGTCGCAGTGGTGAACGAGGATGTGATTCTCGAGAGCGATGTCGATGAAGAGCGCCGGCTGGGGGCATTTCAGCCTTTTCGCGATACGCGTCGCAGCTCTTCTCGAGACCAGATGATCGAACGGCTGATCGATCGAGACCTGATTCTGCAGCAGTTCAAAATTCAGGCCGAGGGAAAGATCACCGAGGCTCAGGTAGACGAGCAGTTGACGGCTCTGCGGAAGGATATTCCAGCCTGCAAGGCATACCAGTGCGAGACGGACGCGGGATGGCAGCGTTTCGTGAACGATCAGGGTTTTTCGTTGGATGAACTCAAACGCCGCTGGCGCGACCGGATGGAGGTGCTGCTCTTCATCGAGGTTCGATTCCGGTCCGGGATTCAGATATCGGATGACGAGATTCGGGAGTACTACGAGAAGACTCTGCTGCCTCAGTATGCGAGTCAAAAAGCGGTAGCGCCCAAGCTGGACTTGATCTCGCACCGCATTCAGGAAATTCTGCTGCAGCAGCAGGTCGGAAGTTTGCTGCGGGACTGGCTGAAGACGCTGCGCGCGCAGGGCACGGTGCGCACTATCCAGTTGAGTGAGGAGATGCCATGAGCGAACAGGGCGATCCCCACAAGCCGGAGAAGAAGCGACCCGACCTTTTGACGCATGAAGGTCGCGAGGCTCAGGCAAAGAAAATTGAAGAAAAGCTGCATCGCATCGAGGCGAAGGTGAAGCGGTCGCTGGCGACGCGGGTTGGCCGGGCAGTGGCGTGGACAGTCATCGCTGTCGTTATCCTGGTCCTGGTCGCGGTTGGAACCTTCGCGTGGTACACGACTACCGCGGATTTTCAAAAGCGCGTCGGCAAACAGGTTGTGACGGTGCTTGAGGACGCGACGGGCGGACGGGTGGAGTTAGGCGCCATCCGGTTCAGCCTGCGCCATCTGGAGGTTGAGGCGGATAGACTTGTCATCCACGGGCTGGAAGGGCCCGGCGAGGCTCCGTACCTTGCGGCGGAGAAGATCCAGCTTCGCGTAAAGCTGTTCAATTTCTTTCAGTATGCCGCTGGAAGTGGGGTCGCTTCGCACGTGTCGCTGGCGTATCTGCGAGTGGATCGTCCGCAGGTGCATTTGATTATCGATAAAGATGGCAAGACGAACCAGCCTGTCCCGAAACACCCTACCGTCAGCAACACTCCCATTACGGATACGCTGCTGGATCTAAAGGCGGAGAAGGTTGAGGTCGCGAACGGTGTTGCGCTGTTGAACGATCGCGCGATCCCGTTCAACCTGGCTGCGAACGATTTGAATGCCGAAGTGCATTACATCTCCAAGGGTGACCTGTATGGCGCTACGGTTGATCTGAACGATCTCCGTACGAAGATGGCGGCCCAGCCGGAGGCTCAGTCGACGTTGCATGTTGAGGCGGAGCTTGGACGGGATAAGGTTTCGCTCAAGAAGCTGGAGTTTCATACCGGCAAGACGTCAGTGCTCAACGCCACGGCGAGTCTGGATCACTTTGCCAAGCCGGACTGGGAGGCGCGGCTCAACGGATCGCTGGAGCTTAAGCAGATTTCGATACTCGCGGGAGTAGACGGTCTTAACGCCGGCACGGCCGATCTTGAGATAAACGGTCATAACTGCACGACGACTCCGGCAGTTGCGCAGAAGCGTCCGAAGTTCTGGGAGCGTTCTCGTCCCACCAAGAACGAGAAGCCCAGCACGAAGGCGCTGCCGCCCGATCCGGACTGCGAGGCGGGCTATCTGCTGGTTGGCAAGGCGAAGATCCACGATGGAGCGTTCCGCAACGAGTACGTTCGTCTGCACAACATCAATGGCGGAGGTCAGTTGCACATCACTCCGACGGAGTTGTTGCTGACCGCATTGAGTGGAACGCTGCCGGGTGGCGGAGGCGCGGAAGGCCGGTTGAGAATTTCGAACTGGCTGGGCGAGGTACCATCCAATGCGCCTGCCGCTTCACCCACGACGAAGGCAGCTATAACGACAGCGAACAAGACGGCTACTGCTGTGGGAGCAGCGCCTCCCGTGACTGGCAGCATGGCGGTGCCCAAGGTTCAGCCAACGCATGCTTATCTTGACGCCGTGATTTCGCGGATCCCTTTGCGGACGATCATGGACGTGACGGCACCGGAGAAGTATGGAGATCTGGGATTCGATGCGGCCATCAGCGGACCGGTCAAGGTGGAGTGGGGCGGGTCGGCTGCCGATATCGCAGATACCGTCGAAGCGGACGGCACGCTGACGATTTCGTCGACTGGCGTGAAACGCAAGGGCGCTCTCTCCGACATTCCTGTAACGGGTCAGGCCAAGGCGCACTACACGGGCAAGACCGAGGTCGTGCAGATCGAGAGCCTTACCATCCAGACGCCGCAATCGACGATTGAGGGAAGCGGTATTCTTGGCGTCAACCGCGGCGATCCGTTGACGGCGCTACGCGTGGACCTGACGGTGCGCGACCTGGGGGAGTACGACCAGTTGCTCCAGACGCTGGGTTTTGAAGCGAACGGCAAAAAGGGAACGGCAGCGATTCCGGTGGTTCTTCACGGAGCGATGCAGTTCAACGGTACGGCGAAGGGTGCGATTCAGGATCTGGATGTGAAGGGCCATCTGGAGGCGCATTCGGTCGAGGCGAAGCTCGGTACAACCGTAGATGTGTTGATTGATTCAGTGATCGCGGATGCAGAGTATTCGCCCTTCGCGGGTCTTGCAGTGGCGAGTTCAACCATCAAGCGTGGGACTGCAGTGCTCAATCTGACCGGTACGGCACGTCCTCGCAAGGTCACTTCCAAACGTGGCGCGACGACGTATCTGTGGGATGACGAATCCAGCATCGATACTACGTTGCAGCTTGAAAATGCACAGATTACAGATGTACTCCAGATCTCGGGGCAGCAGGACAAGATTCCAGTCACCGGAATAATTGCTGTGCATGCGCATGTGGCGGGGACCACGAACGATCTTTCCGGAGCCGGTACGGTCGCTCTCAATCACGGGATTGCGTATGGCCAGCCTTACGACTCGGCAGTAGCCGAGATGACGGTCAAGGGCAAGACGATTGAGGCTGGCCGGATCGTTCTGAAGGCCAACGGTATGCAGTTGGCGGGCAACGGTGGATATGACATTGCCTCCGAGCATCTGCATGGACATCTTGAAGGAAATGGTCTTCAGCTTTCGAAGTTTCATGCTGTACAGCAGAGCGGGATGAACGCCGATGGCATCCTCAGCGTGGTTGCAGATGCGAACGGTACGCTGACGCAGCCGGGTCTGAAGGCGGCGATCAAACTGGCTGACGTGAAGGTGAATGGGCAGGCAGTGGGAGAGGTCTCGGCTGATCTTCACAGTGAAGGCGACCTCCTGTCGTATACGGCTACTTCAAGCGTGGTGGGTGCAAAGGTGGACGCGTCAGGGCAGACGAAGCTGACGGGGGCTTTTGAGACCCAGGCTAAGCTCAGCTTCGCCGGACTCGACGTGAACAAACCCCTCGCGATTTTTTCCCCTGGAACGATCCCCGTGCAGTCTTCGCTGGGTGGTGTTGTGACGGTGAACGGGCCGTTGAAGACGCCACTCAATTTGAGCGGGAAGGCTGAGTTCAATGACTTCGATGTGAAGTTTCAGGGAATTGAGTTGAAGACCGCCGAGCCTCTGCAACTGAGTCTGCAGAGCGGTATCGTCCGGCTGGAGCAGGTTCACATCACCGGGCAGGACACGGACATCCATGCCAGCGGCACGGCGCAAGTCTTCGGCGGGACGGATCCGAAGGGTGGCAAGCTCGATATCAAGTCCACGGGTACGCTCAGCATGACGCTGGCCCACATCTTCGATCCAGATATCCTGGCGAGCGGGAAGATTGAGTTCTCGGTGGCTGCCGGCGGGCAGGTGCAGAATCCAGCCCTGACCGGCAAGATCCAGTTCGACCAGGTGAACGCTTCCCTGGACGGCGTGCCGAACGGACTCAGCAATATGAACGGGACGCTGATCTTCAATCAGGATCGCCTGCAGGTGCAGTCGCTGACGGCGATGACGGGCGGAGGTCAACTGAAGATTGGCGGATCGATTCGCTACCGGAATGGACTCTATGCCGATCTCACGGCCACGGGCGATGTGGTGCGTGTCCGGTACAACGGCTTGAGCGCGACAGCGAATGCCAACCTGAAGCTGCAGGGAACCGCCGACAGCGCTCTCTTGAGCGGAACCATCCTCCTGACGCGTTTCGGGATCGGTGCCGACGTGGACTTCGCGGCGTTCGCAAGCGTGGGCGGAGTCGCGATTCCACCGGATCCAAATGCGGCGGCGAATAAGATCCATCTGGATGTTCGGGTTACGAGTTCGCCGCAGCTCGACTTCCAGAACTCCTACGCCAAGGTGTCGGGTTCCGTGGATCTCACCATACGGGGAACGGTGTCAGTGCCTTCGGTTCTTGGGCGCATCCAAATCACCGACGGCAGCGCGACATTTGCAGGTACGAAGTATCAGTTGCAGCGGGGAGACATCTACTTCACCAACCCGGTTCGAATTGATCCGGTCATCGATCTGGACGCAACGGCTCGGGTCGAGCGATACGACATAACGATCGGGCTGCATGGTACATCGGCGAATCTCAAGCCGACCTACCGCTCCGAGCCGCCACTGAGCGAGGCGGACGTCTTCGCGCTCCTCGCTTTGGGAAGAACGCAGGAGGAGGCGCAGATCTATCAGGAACAGCAGGTACAGGCTGGGACGGATCCGACCACCAGTTCGCTACTCGGCGGCGCATTGAACGCTACGGTCAGCAGCCGGGTGGAGAAACTGTTTGGCGTCGGGAGCGTAAAGATTGATCCAGCGTTCGTTGGAACGCTTGGCACGTCATCGGCCAGGATTACGGTGCAACAGCAGATCTCGCGGCAGATTACCGCAACGTTTGCTTCGAACGTCAATACCTCGACACAGCAGTTAATCCAGTTGCAGTACGATATCAATCGCAACATGTCGATTGTCGCCACCCGCGATGAAACCGGTGTGTTTAGTATTGTTTACAAACTACGCAGGCGGTATCGGTAGTAGTTTGAATGTGTCTGTGCATCCGAAGGCCTGGAAATTGCGCTGAGACGGATCAGGGGCCGCGATCCGAGTGGTGAATCTAAGGAGAAATCATGAATTACCTAAATCCATTGAAAAGAATTTCGAGTTTCATCTCAGAGGTCAGTTTTAGAAGTATGTCGATTGCAGGTCTGGTGGTTATGCTTGCAGTCGCTGGGGCACAATCAGGCCGAGCGCAGGCGGCGGGAGCCAACGACGCTCAGATCCAGGCCGATGTTACAAAAGCTCTGGATAACAAGAAGTTCAAAGACGTAAAGAGCACAGTGCAGGATGGAGTCGTTACTCTCACCGGCACGGTTGATCTCTACAGCGACAAGGAAGATGCCGACAAGCGATCTCATCATCGCAAGAATGTGAAAGCAGTCCAGAACATGATCGAGGTTGCGGGTCCGTCCGTGGACGACGTTCAATTGCGGAATAAGCTTGCTGAGAAGCTGGCGTATGATCGCGTCGGCTACGGGACAACTGCTTTCAATGCTCTGACGATCGGGGTTCAGAGCGGCGTGGTAACGTTGGGGGGCATTGCGTATGGGCCTACGGATAAGGACTCCGCATTGAGCCTGGTAAGCAACTATCCGGGGGTCAAAGATGTCGTCGACAACATTGAAGTCGCGCCGACTTCTCCGATGGACGATCGCATCCGCCTGGCCGAAGCGCGGGCGATCTACGGAGCGCCTCAGTTGAACAAGTACGCACTCGATCCCGCGAAACCGATTCGGATTACGGTGGTCAATGGAAACGTAACCCTGTCGGGGGTAGTCGACAATCAGATGGACAAGGACGTTGCGAACATCCGTGCGAACGGCGTTCCGGGCGTTTTCAAGGTAGTCAACAATTTGCAGGTTGCTGGGGGTTCCCAAGAGAAGTAAGTCATATAAGTCTGAGTTACATACGTTCAGGGCCGTGCCGATTCCTTTGGCGCGGCCCTTTTTCTATTTACGATAGAAGGATGAGTTCTTTTTGGAAGAGTACGGCAGCAACGCTGGAGATGATCAAGTGGGAGCACTCCGTGTTTGCGTTGCCTTTTGCGCTTACCGGTGCGGTGTTGGCTGCGGGTGGCTGGCCGCCGCTACGAGTGCTGGGATGGATCGTGGTCTGCATGGTGGCGGCACGAAGCGCGGCGATGGCGTTCAACCGGCTCGTGGACCGGGATCTGGATGCGGCTAATCCGCGAACTGCAATGCGGGCTATTCCTGCAGGTATGCTCGGTGCCGGTTTTGTAGGTGGTTTTGTGGTGGTTGGTTCGGCTGTTTTTCTGGTTGCGGCGGCGATGTTGAACCGGTTGTCTCTGGAGTTGGCTCCGCTCGCCTTGCTGGTGTTGCTTTCGTATAGCTACATGAAGCGGCTAACCCGCTGGTCGCATCTGGTGCTCGGACTTGCCCTCGGGATTGCTCCTGCCGCGGCATGGATTGCGGTGCGAGGTTCGCTGGATGTGCGGATTGTGGTGCTGACCGCGGCTGTGCTGCTTTGGGTCGGTGGATTCGACGTACTGTATGCCTGCCAGGATTTTGAGCATGATCGCAGCGTGGGATTGAACAGCGTTCCCCAGTCTTTTGGGCTGGAAGCCTCCTTCTGGATCGCCCGCGTGATGCACGCCGGGATGCTGGTTATGCTGGTCTGGCTTGTGTCGCTGTTCGGTTTGGGGAAGATAGCTCTACTTGGGGTTGCGGTCGTTGGCGTACTGCTGGCCTATGAACATTCGATCATTTCCCCGAAGGATATGCGAAGGATGAACGCGGCCTTCTTTACACTGAATGGAATTATCTCGGTCCTGTTCTTCGCATTCATTGCCGCAGATGTCTTGCTCCGACGTTAGCGCGTTCCGGCAGGGTAAGGAGCACCGCTTTCTCAGGCGTATCGGAAGAGTGCTTTGAAGCCGTAGTCCATGTGGGACTGGATATGGCAGTGGAAGAGGGAGAGGCCGGGCTGGTTGGCGGTGAAGTCTACGGTGGCTCGTCCGTAGAAGGGGACAACGACCGTGTCCTTGATCACCCCGGACGTTGGGGTGCCGTTGAAGTCCACGAGTTCGAGCTGGTGGCGATGCAGATGCATCGGATGGGCGTCGTCGGTGCGATTGCGGAAGATGAGGCGGTAACGGGCTCCTTGTTTCAGGAGGAACTCGTTTTCGTGGGGATAGGGTTTTCCGTTGACGTGGAAGGTATTAAATTTACCAGCCCCGGCGGGAACTTTTTCAAAGGCCATTTCAATGATCTGGTCGGGAGCGGGGACGTGTTTTAGGGCACGAGCCTGTTCTAGTGCGCTGGAGGCCTGGGCCTGGTCGGCAGTACTGCCGCTGGGCTGACCGCTGAAAAGTCCGGGGCGACTGGAGGCAGCTGACGAGCCCGCGACGGGGTGGCCGAAGAGAGTGTAGTCCCACGGGTCTTTGGGTGGGTCGATCCATTTGGGTTGCCCGCGCTGGTTTTCGTACTCGACCACGAGGCCGAGGCCCATAGCGCGGATGCTCGGCTGGGTAGCTCCGAGGATCCAGATGCCGGGGTTGTTCATCTCGACGAGGGCGCAGACGCGTTCCCCGGCTCCGAGGACGATGGATTCGATCGACTGGGGGGTGGGGACGGGGTTGCCGTCGAGGGCGAGGACGTGGAACTTGTGGCCAGCGAAGGCGATGCGGCGGTTCTCGATGGCAGAGGCGTTGAGCAGGTGGAGGAGGACGCGCTGACCGGGTTTGACCCGGAGAGGTTCGCCGGAACCGAGGGCCTTGTCGTTGATGGAGTAGGTCATGGAGGAGACTTCGAGGCCGTTGGGCGCGGTGTTGAGCGTGGCGGGCTTTTCGGGCTCGGGGCCAGACTTGGTGTCGTCGTCATCGTCTTCCATGGAGGAGGTGAAGAAGGGTTCCCAGTCGCGGAGAGCCAGAAAGTGTTCCTGGTCGTAGGCCCCGGGAGTCTGGGCTGGTTCGATATACGCGAAGCCGAATTGTCCGGTGTAGGCGCCTTTGTGCAGATCGGCGTACGCCATGGCGTGCGAGTGATACCAGCGGGAGCCGGAGGGTGTGGGGGTGAAGGTATAGCGGCGGTGACCGCGCGGTGGGACGAAGGGGGTGTTCTCTTCCTCGACTCCGTCGACATCGGCGGGGATCAGCAGGCCGTGCCAGTGGACGAGTTCTGGCGTGTCCGTGTCGTTGAATACGTCGACAGAGATGGCTCTTCCCTCCTTCATGCGGAGGACTGGGCCGGGGGAAGTTCCGTTGTAGCCGATGGTGGAGAGAATTTTGTCCGGGGCAAGCTCCACCGTCACGGGTTCAATGCGCAGGGTGATATCTGCTTTGGTGGAGGTCGGGGCGGGTTGCGACGTTCCCATCTGCATGGCGGCCTGGGCAGCGGGCGTAATGCGGGCCGATGCCCTCTGGGCCAGGGCCAGGCTGCCGAGTTGGAGGAAGTGGCGGCGTTGCATGTGTAGAGTCGACGGCCTCAGTGTGCAAATCGTCTCATGCGGAAGTGTCGGGTGCAAGGTGCGGGGTAAGCGTCGGGTTTGGATTCGGTGAAGGAATTTGGGGCGGGATTGAAACGGGAGTGGGGTCAGGTGCGTCTACTAGGCACCCTGCGTCTTCCCCGGAGCCCAAAGACAGCGCCCAAAGACAGCGGGAAACGGGTATTCTCTCTTTCACAGGGTCGGCCAGTTTCGTTCCATGAGGCATCGTAAGTCGAGGTTTTCGGCGTATGAAGGTTCTGCAGGCGATTACGGTGACGGCGGTCGTGCTGGCGTTGGGAACGCTCGCGCTGGTGGGGGCCTCACGGGTGTATGGTTTCCAGCGGACAGCGGACTGGGGCTATCAGCCGGAACAGAGCAATGAGAAGGCGGAGTTTGCCTGGTCGCGGCTGAGTTTTAACTCGAGCATGGCGAGTTACGGCGGCGGGGGCTATGGCCGATTCGGGTACGGCCGCGGAGCGAGCTGGATGCGGGACTATCCCAAGGCCGACCGGCAGTTCCTGATCGCCATGAAGCGTCTTACGCGGATCCAGGGTCGAGCGACGGAACAGATCGTCAACCTGGACTCGGACGATATCTATAACTATCCGTGGGTATACGCAGTGCAGGTTCAGACGTGGTCGTTCAACGAGGATGAAGCGAAGCGGCTGCGCCAGTATCTGCTCAAGGGCGGATTTCTGATGGTGGACGATTTCCATGGCTCGGTCGACTGGGAGAACTTCATGAGCGGAATGCGGATGGTCTTTCCCGATCGGGCGGTCGAGGATCTGACCAACAAGGACGAGATCTTCCACGTCCTGTACGACTTGGATGATCGCTTCCAGGTGCCCGGAGAGCAGTACATCCGAACCGGGAGGACGTATGAGAAAGATGGCTTTGTCCCGAAGTGGCGGGCGATCCGGGATGACAAGGGCCGCGTCATGGTGGCGATCTGTTTCAACATGCACCTCGGAGACGCGTGGGAGTGGGCGGATGATCCGGATTATCCGGAGACGTTTGCTTCCATGGCCTTTCGGGAGGGGCTGAATTATGTGGTGTATGGGATGACTCACTAAATGAAGTTGTTAGTTATGAGTTGGTAGTGGTGCGTAATTGTTTTTGGCGAGGTGGGCTTGGCTTTTGGGAATGTTTGAATTCTTCTTCAGGTATCCGCTGGCTAGTTTCTTGAAAGGCCGATTCGTCCTGCTGGGGCGATGGCCGGGCTGGGTGCTGGTGCTGCTGATGGTTGCGGCGGCGGGCGGGTTGGGTTGGTTGATCTGGGCGAAGCGAGGGGACGCTGCACCGAAGCTCAGGACATGGCGCGCGGGAGTGATCTGGGGGTTGGAGGCGGCGCTGGTGGTGCTGGTGCTGCTGCTGCTTTGGGAGCCGGCGATGACGGTGGCGGAGCTTAGTTCGCAGCAGAACATCATCGCGGTGGTAGTCGACGACTCGCGCAGTATGGCCATCGCGGATAGTGGAAGCGATGGAAAGGCTGCGCGCGAAGTTGCTGCGGTCAAGTCTTTGCAGGATGGTGTGCTTGTTGGGCTGAAGAAGCGTTTTCAGGTAAGGGTTTATCGGCTGGATCATGGCGTTGCAAGGTTGGATACTGCTGCCGGGGATGGATTGGCGCAGATTGCGGCTACCGGGACGGCCACCCGAATCGGCGTCGGATTGCGTGAGCTGGCAGCGGAGACCTCGGATCTGCCGGTCGGCGCGGTCGTCTTGCTGAGCGATGGCGGAGAGAACTCGGACGGAGGCCTCGGGAACATCGACCGCGAGACGATGAACGTCCTCAGGAACCGGCGTTGGCCTGTCCATACCGTCGGATTCGGCAAAGAGCGGGCGACGAAGGACATCGAAGTAGAAGAGATCAACGTCGCTGCACATGCGATGGCCGACTCGCGGATGGCTGCGACGGTGCGGTTTCAGCAACGGGGTTACGCGGGACAGAAGGCGACGCTGGTCGTGAAGGATGGCGACAAGGCATTGGTCTCGCGCGAGGTGACACTCGCTGGAGATGGTGCGATGCAGACCGAAACGCTTTTCTTTCACGCAGGTACCGCCGGAGCACGAAGCTTTGCGTTTCAGGTCCTGCCCCTTGTCGGGGAGAAGAACCTCAAGAACAATGCCGTAACGCGACCAGTGGTGGTGAGCGATGAGAAGCGGCGCATCCTTTACGTCGAGGGGGAGCCGCGTTGGGAGTATAAGTTCATCCGGCGCGCGGAGGACGACGACAAGACCGTGCAGGTGGCGTCGATGCTACGCACTACGGAGAACAAGATCTATCGCCAGGGGATCAGCGATCCGAAGGAGTTGGAGAGCGGCTTTCCGGTGCGGCCGGAGGATCTGTTCCAGTACCAGGGGATCATCCTCGGGTCCGTGGAGGCCGGCTACTTTACGGCTTCGCAGCAGGAGTTGCTGCGAGAGTTCGTCGACCGACGTGGGGGCGGGGTGCTCTTCCTGGGCGGGCGGTTTTCATTGGCGGATGGTGGGTGGGCGGGATCGAGTGTGACGGATCTTTTTCCAACCGTCCTGCCGCCCGGTCGCAGCACGTTTCATCGTGAAGCTGCCACGGCGGAGCTGACGGCGACCGGTGCGGATAGTCCCGTGGTGCGGCTGGTGGATGACCCGGTGAAGAATGTCGACCGCTGGAAGAAGCTTACCTACATGAGCGACTACCAGGATGCAGGGGCTCCGAAGGCGGGAGCTACCGTGCTCGCGGAGTTGAAGACCAGTGGCAGAAAGATGCCGCTGCTGGTGACGCAGAGCTATGGACGCGGACGGACGGCGGTGATGGCGACCTCCGGCACGTGGCGCTGGCAGATGAGCGAGGCACTGGGGGATACGGCGCACGATCTCTTCTGGCAACAACTGCTGCGCTGGGTGGTCGGGGAGACGCCGGGGCGGGTGGTAGCGGGATCGTCGGTCTCAGAGGCAGGACAGACGTTGACGGATGACGGCAAGGTTCGACTGACGGCGAGCGTGCGGGGGATCGACTATCTCCCGGCGGCAGATGCAAAGGTCGAGGCGCATCTGCTCGGGCCGGAGGGTCTGTCGACGACGGTGGAGATGACGCCTGCCGGAGACGTACCGGGCAACTTCGTCGCGGACTGGACTGCGGAGAAGAACGGCGCGTATCTCGCTGAGGTAACTGCTGACGGAGGAGGCAAAGAACTGGGCCGCGATGTGGTTGCGTTCCAGCGGCAGGATGGCGTGGCAGAGAACTTTCATACGGAACAGAATCGCGCCATGCTCGAGAAGCTTGCGGCGGATACCGGCGGTCGCTATTGGAAGCCGGAGGATCTGGGCAGACTGCCACGGGAGATTTCGTACTCAGAGGCTGGAATTTCGATTCGAGATACTAAAGAGCTTTGGAATTTGCCGGCGGTGTTTCTCCTGCTGCTGATCCTGATGACGGCGGACTGGCTACTGCGGCGAAAATGGGGTGTCGTATGAAGACCCTGCTGCTGGCGCTGTGTGTGCTGTTCGGTTCTGCGAAGGTGTGGGGTGCGGTGTACTACGTGACCGTTGCGGGTCTTGGAGGTGAGCCCGACTATGAGCAGAGGTTCACTGCTGCGGCCAGAGATTTGGATAAGAGCTTCAAGGCGGCGGGATCCAGCGCACATGTCACTACTTTGACGGGAAAGGATGCCAGCCGCGCCCGGCTAACGGAAGTGCTCGGGACTGTTGCGCGTGAGGCCAAGAGCGAGGACGATTTTGTTCTGGTGCTGATCGGACATGGGACGTTCGACGGAGCGGAGTATAAGTTCAATCTCGTAGGGCCAGACGTAACCGCCACCGAGCTTGCCGGAATGTGCGACAGGATCGCAGCAAGACGTCAGTTGGTGGTGAATACTACGAGTGCCAGCGGCGGTTCCGTCATGATGCTGCGCCGACCGGGACGCGGGGTTATCGCGGCGACGAAGTCTGGAACCGAGAAGAACGCCACGGTGTTCGCCCGCTACTGGGTGGAGGCGATGCAGGATCCGGCGGCGGACGTGGATAAGAGTGATTCAGTGTCGGCGCTCGAAGCGTACCAATATGCGGATCGCAAGACCTCCGGATTTTATGAATCGCAGAAGCGACTGGCCACGGAGCATGCAGTGTTCGAGGATACGGGGCGTGGGGAGCCGGTGCGAGCTGCGAGCGGGAGTGAAGGGGCGTTGCTCTCGAATTTTACGATCTTACGAATTGGAGCGAGCCAGAAGGCTGCGAACGATCCGGCCCGGCAGCAGTTGCTGGCGAAGAAAGAAGAACTGGAGCAGAAGATCGATGTGTTGAAGTACGGAAAGGCCGCGATGGATCCCTCGGACTACAAGAAGCAGTTGACCGCCGCGCTCGTGGAGTTGGCTCAGATTCAGCAGGAGTTGGATAAGTGACTTTATCTGTTACATGCCGGAGCGGGAGCGCAGGGGTTGGGTTTGCGCTGACGGTGGGGTGTGTCCTTTTTGGTGCTGTGCGTAGCTGGGGTGCTCCGCTTGCGACGCCGGAGAGCTGCGCAGTGCTGCGGCGGCATGGGCAGCAGGCGGAGGCGCAGAGCTGCTACGAGAGTTTGACGCATAGCCCGCGCGCGGATTTGAGAGCAGAGGGATATTGGGGGCTACAGGAGTTCAAGGACGCAAACGAGCAGTTCCAGGCCGCGACCGCTGGGCCGGATGCTCAGGCTGCGGTGCGAGTGCGTTACGGGATGTTGCTGCATGAACGCTTCAACGATGTCGATTCGGTGGCGCTGTTTCAGGAGGCGTTGCAGCGGGATCCCAGGAATGCACAGGCCTACCTTGGACTCGCTGAGGTAAGCGCGGGTGGATTCGATGGGAAGGCTGCAGAGTATGCCTTGAAGGCGCTATCGCTCGATCCGAAACTCTCTGAGGCGCATGAGTTGCTGGCCGGGCTGGCACTTGAAAACAACGATACGGAGCACGCTGTCAGCGAGGCGGATGCGGCGTTGGCGATCGCTCCCGACGCAATGGATGTCATGGCGCTTCGCGGTGCGGTGGAGTTACTGGCGGACCGGTCGCCCGACGCCTGGTTTGCGAAGATGCATGCGGTCAATGCCAGTTACGGACAGGGATACGCGCTGGTGGCGCGACAGTTGGAGATGCACTACCGGTATGAGGATGCGATCGGGTATTACCGGAAGGCGGTGGAAGCGGATCCGAAGTTATGGTCGGCGCACTCGGCGCTGGGGATCGACTTGATGCGGATAGGACAGGAAGATGAGCCGCGACGAGAACTGGAGCTAAGTTACAACAACGGGTACAAAGACCGGGCCACGGTGAATAGCCTGCGGCTGCTGGATAGCTACAAGAGTTTCGTTACTTACAAGGATGAAGTAACCACGTTGAAGCTGCGGAGGGAGGAGGCGGACCTGCTGCGGCCATACTTCGACGCAGAGCTGCATCGCGCGGTTGCAACTTATCAGAAGAAGTATGGGATGACGCTTCCAGGTCCGGTGCAGTTAGAGGTGTATCCCGACCACGAGGACTTTGCCGTACGGACGATGGGGATGCCTGGGTTGGGCGCGCTGGGTGTGACGTTCGGCGAGGTGGTGGCGATGGACTCGCCATCAGGCCGCCGGCCTGGCGACTTCAACTGGGGTGCGACCTTGTGGCATGAGATGAGCCACGTCTACATTCTGACGATGACGAAACATCGTGTGCCGCGCTGGTTCACCGAAGGCCTGGCTGTGCATGAAGAGAGCGCGGCAACGGGACGGCCGGAGTGGGCGAATCGCTTGACGCCTGAGGTAGTGGCGGCGATTCGGGATAAAAAGCTTCTGCCGATAGAGACGTTGGATCGCGGGTTCGTATCGCCTGAGTATCCGGCGCAGGTGGTTGTGTCGTATTGGCAGGCCGGAAGCATATGTGACTTTATCGGGAACAAATATGGTGAAGCGAAGCTACTGGCGATAGCCAAGGCGTTTGGAGCGGTGAAGACGACACCGCAGGTTGTGAAGGAGGAGTTGGGTCTGTCGACCGCCGATTTCGACACACAGTACAAGACCTGGCTGAATGCAAAGGTTGGAACGACAGTTGCAAACTTCGATGCATGGCGCACCCGCTTGAAAGGTCTGGTCGAACTGGAGAAAGCGAAGAACTACGAGGCTGTCCTGAAGGAAGGGGAAGCCGTCCGCGCGCTGTACCCCGAGTATGTCGGCGAGGCCAACGCGTATGAATTTCTAGCGGAGGCGCATCTCGCGAAAGAGGATAAAAAAGCTGCAGCCGCTGTCCTGATGGCCTATGCGCAAGCGGGTGGAGAGAGCCCGGCGACGCTGAAGAAGCTGGCTTCTCTTCAGGAGGAGTCAGGAGATACAAAGGCTGCGGCGGCTACGCTGGATCGGATCAATTTTATCTATCCGGTGCACGATGAAGATCTGCATCGACGACTCGGTGCCCTGTGGCTGGCGCAGGGAAATTTTCCGGGCGCGATTCGCGAGAGTGCGGCAGTGGTGGCGATGAAGCCGTTGGACAAGGCAGGTGCGGAGTTCAATCTGGCCCAGGCGTACTACGCATCGGGCGATAAGGCGAAGGCAGAGGAGACGGTGCTGCTCGCGCTTGAAGCGGCTCCTGGATTTCGTCCTGCACAAAAGTTGTTGCTGGAGTTGGAGAAACCCGGAACGAGTTCAGATTCAAAGGATAAGAAGTAAGAGATCTTCCAGGAGAGACGCATGGCGATGGCAGGCGATTTGAGTCTGGACGCGACGCAGTTGCAGGAGCGGATTGAGCGGTTTCATGCGGTACGCGACGGGATACTGGCGCAGGTAAGACAGGTGATCGTGGGTCAGGACGAGGTGCTCGATCAGATCCTGATCGCGCTGTTCGTCGGCGGCCACTGTCTGATCACCGGTATGCCTGGAACGGCGAAGACGTTGATGGTGAAGACCATTGCGCAGACACTGGGCTTGACGTTCAAGCGCATCCAGTTCACCCCGGACCTGATGCCCTCGGACATTACCGGCACGGACATTATTGAAGAAGACCTGACCACGGGGCATCGCAAGTGGACCTTTGTGCAGGGACCGATCTTCGGCAATGTCGTGCTTGCGGATGAGATCAACCGCACTCCTCCAAAGACACAGGCTGCACTGTTGGAGGCGATGCAGGAACGAAGCTGCACGGTGCGAGGGCATGTCTACCAACTACCGGCTCCGTTCTTCGTTCTCGCGACACAGAATCCGATTGAGTTGGAGGGGACATATCCACTGCCGGAGGCACAACTGGATCGCTTTCTTTTCAACTCCGTGCTGGACTATCTGAGTGCGAGCGATGAGTTGAAGGTGGTGGATCTGACGACCGCAACGAAGACTGCAGATGTGCAGGCGGTGACGTCGGCCGAGGAGTTGCTGGAGTTTCAGCAATTGGTGAGGATGGTGCCGATCGGCGACTCGCTGGCGCGGTATGTCGTGAATATCGTGCGGGCCACGCGTGCGAAGAGTGAGGTGGCTCCAGACTTCGTGAAGCAGTATGTGAACTATGGCGGCAGTATTCGAGCGGCGCAATTTATCGTGCTCGCGGCGAAGGCCAGGGCGTTGTCGCGTAAGCGATACCACGTGACCTATGACGACATTCAGGCGATGGTCGTGCCTGTACTGCGTCACAGGATACTGCTGAACTTCCACGCGGAGTCGGAGCGCATCGATACGGACGAGATTCTCGGGCGGCTGTTGAAGGCGATGCCACCGCCGAAGGAGAGCTAGTGCAGAGATTCCTGGATCCCGCGGTGCTGGCAGGCATATCTAGCCTGGACCTGCTGGCGCGGACTGTGGTGGACGGCTTCGTCGCCGGCCTGCATCGGTCACCCGACTTCGGCTTCAGTCAGGAGTTCGCGGAGTATCGCGCCTACACCCCGGGAGACGATCTGCGACACGTGGACTGGAATTTGTTTGCACGGACGGAGCGGACGTATCTGAAGCGGTATCGCGGCGAGACGAACAGCTACCTCACCCTATTGCTGGATGCCAGCCGCTCGATGGAATACACCTCCGGTACCGGTGCCAAGACGGGAGTACGTCAGCCGAGCAAGATGGACTACGCCCGCTTCATCGCGGCTTCGCTCTTCTATCTCGCGATCCACAACCAGCGTGATGGCGCTGGACTGATCGTCTTCGACGACGAGATACGTGAGTCGATCCGGCCCTCTTCGCGCACAGGGCAGTTGCATCGTCTTCTCGCGGGTCTGGAGCAGGCGGAGCCTCGTGCCCGCACGGACTTCGCCAAGCCGATGAAGTACTTTCAAGAGCTGGTACGGCGGCGTGGGATTGTTGTAGTGATCTCGGATTTTTATGAGCAGCCGGAGGTAATCGTCAAGGCAATCGAGCCGATGCGGTTCCATGGCAACGAGGTTGTGCTCTTCCACGTGCTTGATCCGAAGGAGATTCGTCCGGAGTTGAAGGGGCCTGCGGTGCTGGTCGATCTCGAGACGCAGCAGCGCCTCGAGGTGATTCCGGAGTACACCCGGGAGGCGTACCGACAGAGGATGGATAGTCACATCGAGCAGATGCGCAACAAGGCGCGGGCCGCAGGGATGGACTACCATCTGCTCGTCACCGATCAGCCTTTGGATCGCGCGCTCCGGGAGTATCTGGCGATTCGTGAGGGGGCGCGCTGATGGGATTTCTTGCGCCATGGTTTCTTGCTGGAGTGGTTGCACTCGGAGTGCCAGTCTTTGTGCATCTCCTGCGCCGTCAGACGACCACGCCGAGTCCCTTCAGCTCGCTGATGTTCTTTGAGCGAGGGATACAGAGTTCGACGCGCCATCGCAGGCTGCGCTACCTGCTGCTCTTCTGCCTGCGTACGGCGCTGGTCGCGCTGATCGTGCTGGCCTTTGCTAATCCTTTTGTGAGGCGTGCAAACGCAGGAGCGAACGGAACGCTGCTGATGGTCGTGGTTGACGATTCATTCTCGATGCGCGTAGGAAATCGCTTTGAAGATGCGAAGCGTGGGGCGCTCGCTATTCTCGCTGCAAAGCCTGGTGGACAGCGCGCCCAAGTAATGGCGTTGGGTTCGCAACTGCAGGTGTTGACCCAGCCGGTTCCCGACGCCGGCACGTTGAAGGCTGCTGTTGAGGCGTTACAGCCGGGGGATTCCAAGGGCAGCTTCGGAGAGCTGGGACGCGGTCTTCGAGCTTTGACGGAGATGGTGCATACGCCGATTGAGCTGCACCTCTTCAGCGACATGCAGCGGACGGAGATGCCGGGTAACTTCGCGGATATGGTCTTGCCGGGGAACGTAAAGCTGGTGCTCCATCCTGCATCTGGAGCCGGTGCCGGCGGTGCAAACTGGGCGGTGGAGAGCGTCGAGGCGCCAGCCCAGTTAGCAGACCCCAAGGATAAGCGGAGGTCGCGCGTGACGGCGGTGGTCGCAGGCTACGCAACGCCTGCCGCATCGAAGACCGTCTCGCTAATCGTGAATGGAAAGGTAGTGGCTTCGAAGCGTGTCGAGGTGCCGGCGAGCGGTCGCGTCAAAGTGGAGTTAGAGCTGCTGGACGTTCCGTACGGATTCAGCAGGTGCGAGGTGCGAGTCGCTGCAGTAGACGGTGCAGTCGATGCTTTCCCTGCGGACGATGCGAGTGTCTTTGCCGTACGGCGGAGTGATCCCGAACGCGTGTTGTTCGTGCACGGCTCAGGGGAGGCTCGTTCGGCCGTGTACTTTGGCGCCGCACTTGGCGCTGCGGCGGAGTCTTCCTTCGTCCTGCAGTCAGTGAGCACGGAGCAGTCGGGAGACGTTGACCCGGGGCGCTATGCATTTGTGGCGCTATCCGACGTTGGACCCTTGCCTACGATTCTGGAGAATGCGTTAGTGAAGTATGTGAAGGATGGCGGTAGCGTTCTCATCGCGGCGGGGACCTCGACGGCGCGAGGCTCCGGAGGTCGGGGGCGAATTCCCGTGCTTGGTGCGGATGGCGTCGAGGGCAAATACTACTCGCGTGAGGGAGCCGGATTCGCCGGGGTAGCGCAGGTGGACAGCACCCATCCGGTAATGGGCGATGCCGGGGTCGAGAAGGATGGTGAATGGCCGGAGCTGAAGGTCTTCTATGCCGCAAAGATCGATGCCGCGAAGCTGGGTGCGAGGGTGTTAGTGCGACTGGGCGATGGCACACCGCTGCTGATGGATAAGCCGATGGGCGAAGGCCATGTGCTGTTGCTGGCGTCAGGGCTGGAAAATCTGACGAACGATCTGCCGCTTCAGCCGGGGTTTGTACCGTTCGTGGATCGCGCGGCGCGATATTTGTCGGGGGAAGACCGGCTGGCAGGGGCTAGGGTGGTGGATTCTTTTGTGCAGCTTCGGACCACCGGAGCAGGGCAGACTGCGAGTGCTGGAGTTGAGGTTGTGGATCCCGACGGGAAGCGGCCGCTGGCGCTCGCAGAGGCGCGGACGGTGCAGTCGTTTCCGCTAACGAGGCGTGGTTTCTATCAGTTGCGCTTTGCGAACGGGAAAGACGCGGTGGTAGGGGTGAATCCGGACCGGCGCGAGTCCGACCTTGCGGCGATCCCGGAGGACGTGTTGAAGCTTTGGGCAGGGAGCGGCGGGGACGGAGGACAGGCAATGCCAAGCTTATCTGGAGCGAATATTCGCGCGAAAGAGACTGCCAATAGCCTGTGGTGGTGGGTTATGCTCTTGGCATTGGTAGCGGCGGTTGCGGAGTGCGTCGTAGCGGCCGACCACCTGGGTACGCAGCGGGAGGAAGCATGAGCAGGCAGGGCGAGCTCAACCTCTATATCCGGCGGGTGCAGCAGCGGTTGCGGCTGGGAGCGGGACTGCGAGGTGCCACCCTGTTGATGGCGGCGGCGCTGGTTACGACGCTGGTCTTGGTGCTGATCCTCAATGCCTATGCCTTTCCTGTGCGAGGGCTCACGGGCGCACGCGTCGTTCTGCTTGGGGTACTCGGGCTGGTGGCGGCGTTCGCACTGATTGTGCCAGTGCTCAGGCTTAACTCCCGGCGCTCGGTTGCGACGGCGGAGGCTGCTCGACCGGAGCTCGAACAGCGGCTCACGACTTTTTCTGAACGCGAGCGCGCGGGCAACGATCCGTTTCTGGAGTTGCTGGCTGCGGATACTTTGTCCGTCGCTGAGCGGTCCGATGCCGGTCCTGAAGGCCTCGTACCCCAGGGCAGACTGATGACGCTTGCAGGCATCGGAATTGGGTGCCTCGTGGTACTGGTCTGGATGATTGCTGCGGGGCCAGGATACGTGGGCTATGGGGCGTCGCTGCTGTGGACCGGGCCGAAGAAAGATGTTGCTCCACTCTATGAGATACGAGTGTCGCCCGGAGATATTGCAGTGCGGCGGCATAGCGACCAGTTGATTACCGCCGAGGTCATTGGTCTCAAGTCGGAGAAGGTTCGGCTCTTCGCGAAGTATGACGGAACGGCTTCGGAGGGAGCAGAGACCCGCAAAGCTGGGTGGGAGCCGGTCGCGATGACCGCCATACCCGCGCAGGCAGGCGTAGTCCCTGCCGCTGCCGGGAAGGGCATCGGCAACAGCGGCGCATTTCAGTTCCTGTTTTCGGGTCTGCCGGAGAGCGTGGAGTACTACGTCGAGGCAGGGCCCATAACCTCGAAGCACTACAAGGTGCGTGTGGTGGATCTGCCTTCCGTGCAGCAGATCGGGGTGACCTACCACTATCCGAAGTGGACGGGATTGCGAGAGGTCGCGGAGGAGCATGGAGGCGACCTGCGAGCGATCGAGGGCACCGAGGCGGAGATCGAAGTGAAGATGGATCGTCCGCTGAAGGAAGGGGTTCTGGCACTGGACGATGGGCAGCAACTAAAGCTGGCCGGGGGGGATGGGACGCGGTACAAAGGCACCATCAAGATGACCAAGGACGGTGCGTATCACGTCGCGGCAATGGATCAGGGGCAGCAGGTTCGGCTCTCCGAGGACTACTTCATCGCGACCAACAAGGCAAATCCGCCGGAGATACGGATCGACAAGCCGGGCGGCGACTACCGCGCGAGCCCGATTGAAGAGGTTACGGTGGCAGTGAATGCTTCCGATGAGTTTGGGTTGAATCAGGTGGAGCTTCACTACTCGGTAAACGGTGGCGCGGAGCAGAAGGTCAACGTTCTGAAAGCTCCGGGGATGAAGAACTCCGATGGAACGATGACGCTGCGTCTCGAAGATTTCAAGCTGGTTCCGGGCGATCTGATTAGCTTGTATGCGACGGCGCGAGACGGTCATCAGGAAGCTCGAACCGAGATGGCCTTCATTCAGGCTGAGCCGTTTGAGCGGGAGTTCTCGCAGTCGCAGCAAAGCGGCGGTGGAGGTGGCGGCGGAGGCGGGGGGCAGCAAGGCAACCAGACGGATATTTCGAAGCGCGAGAAGGAACTGATCGCTGCGACCTGGAAGCAGGCGAATGGGCTGGATCAGAACGGAAAGAAGATCGAGAAGACTGTTACTCCGAAGGAGGCTGCAGACGCGGGCAAGTTCCTCTCCGAGGTGCAGACGAAGCTGCGTGAGCAGGTGACGGCGCTCTCGGGAAGGATGCAGAGTCGCGATCTCGCGACAGCCAATGAAGAGTTCACCGGTTTTGAAAAGGACATGCAGGCTGCTGCTGCTGCGATGACGCCTTCAGCGGAGAAGTTGAAGGGAATGCAGTGGAAGGACGCGATTCCAATGGAGCAGAAGGCGCTGCAATATCTTCTGCGGGCCGAGGCCACCTTCCGGCAGATTCAGGTTGCGTTCGGGCAACAGCGCGGCGGTGGGGGAGGGGGTGGCGGAAGCGCGGGCCGGGATCTGGCCAGCCTCTTCGACCTGGAGTTGGACACGGAGAAGAACCAGTACGAGACGGCCCAATCCGCTTCCCCTGCGGAGCAAAAGGCTAAAGAAGTCGACGACGCGCTCGCGAAGCTGGATGCACTTGCCCGGCGACAGGAAGAGCTGGCCCAGAAGCAACAGAATCCCACGCAGAGCTTCGAGCAGCGCTGGCAGCAGGAGATGCTGCGGCGCGAGGCCGAACGACTCGAGAAGCAGATGCAGCAGTTGGCCCAGAATCAGCAAGGACAACAAGGCCAGCAGGGACAACAAGGTTCGCAGGGTGGCCAACAGGGCGGCCAGCAGAGTTCTCAGGGCGGGCAGCAAGGGCAACAAGCCCAGCAGGGAGGACAGAGTTCGGGGGGGCAGAGTTCCGGCCAGAGCGGTTCCGAGGGAAAGGCTGGCGGTTCGCAATCGGCTTCGGGTTCGCAGGGCGGAGATCGCGCGGACCCTCGTGTGACGCAGGCGCTGAATCGTCTTCGTCAGGCGGATGAGGCCATGAAGCAGGGGACCGGTGCAGGCCAGCAGCAGAGCGCGGATGCGGCTCGCCGGGCAGCGGAAGCCCTGCGGCAGGCGACGAATCTGCTGGGAGGAGCGCAGCAGCAGCAGGCTTCTGGCAAGCTCGATTCACTGACGCGCGAGGCGGATCGTCTGGGCAAAGAAGAGCGTTCGCAGTCGGAGCGGATCAAGGGGCTCTCAGGGCGTCCCGGGCGTCCGGAATCCGCGGATGGATCGGGTGAACTGACGCAGGATCAGGTGGCGGGACGGATCGCGGAGAGGAATCGTCTCACGCAGGAGCGGCAGGGGCTGTCGGACGATCTGGCGCAGTTGGAAAAGGGAATGCGTGATGCCGCCCGATCGCTTGCTCCAACGCAACCCGGCGCCGCGGGCAAGGTGCGGGATGCGCTGAACGGGATGGACCAGGCCGACCTCGGCAACAAGGTGCAGCGCACCGCCGACTGGCTGCGCCGCGGGATCGATCCGAACTCCAACGGAACCGAGGCAGGGATCGGTTCGGGGCTGCAAAAGCTGGGCGAGCAGTTGCGGGAGGCGCAGCAGGGAATGGGTGCGGCCCAGCCCGGCGCAAATCGGGGGCAGGGTCGCGACGCTGGCCAGCAGACCGCAGCGTTGGATCACGTGGATCGGCTACGGAGTCAGCTTGAGTCGTTGAGCGGGCGCAACCAGCGCGGCATGGGGCCGGACCAACGGGGACAGGGCCAGCAGGGACAAGGGCAAAACGGGCAGCGGCCGGGGCAATCCGGACAAGGGCAACAGCAGGGGCAAGGGCAGCAATCTGGTCAAAGTGGACAGCGGGGTCAGCAAGGCGGCCAGCGGGGCCAAGGCCAGGGTCAAGGGCAGGCTGGCGGACAGCAGGGAGGCGGTGGCGCTCAGATTGGCGATGGCGGGCCGGGGGGCGATGTGATGGGTGGCCAGATGAATCGCGGCGGAGGCGGGACGGCGCAGCGGAATCTCGATACAGGCGGGCAGCAGTTCGACCAGAGCGGACGTCGGGTGATCGACGGGCCGCAGAATCGTGCTGGAGGCCCCGGAATCTCGGCCAGCGAGCAGGCGTACCGGGCGGGAATGACGGAGCTGAACCAATTACGGCAGTTGGCGAAGAACGACTCTGCGGCTTTGAAGGAGATTCAGGATCTGGTGAAGGAGATGCAGCAACTGGATCCGAATCGCTTTGTCGGTAATCCCGCGATGGTCGAGCAGTTGCACACCGAGGTCCTGAGCGGCGTGGACAAGCTGGAGCTGCAGTTGCGCCGCGGCGGCGAGCAGGTCGGACAGGTCAGAACCAGCCGAGCAGGTGTGGTCCCGGCTGGGTATCAGGATGCGGTGGCTGATTACTATCGGCGGTTGAGTAAGGGGAAGTAGCCCCGGAATCATTTCTTTCCTATCGTTCGGCCTTACAAAAACTGTTCGAGCGAAGCGGCGTACTTCAGTAGTGCGGCGTCGCAGCTGCGGGGTGCAGCGAGCTGCATTCCAGCGCCGCCAGGATGGGGGAGGGTGACCGTTGGCAGCCCGGCGAGGCTTATCGGGGCGGTGTAGCGGAGAATCTGAGCGCGGGTTTTGGTGTGGTCCGCGTTGGCATAAAGATGGCGGACCGGGGCGCAGGGCAGGAGCAGGAGATCGTGCTGGGAAAGCAGCGTGTCCATAGCCGCACGGAAGGCTTGGTGGCGCTGGCGTAGCGTGGAGAGTTGAGCGGAGGTGATGGTCTCGCCCCACGCCAGTCGCTCGGCTATGGAAGGCTCGAAGACCGAGAAGTCCGGGATGGTGAGGGTAGGTGGGGTGAAGCCGGGGCCCAACGAACTGGGAAGGTTGAGCTCATCAGCGGCGAAGTCCGTGTATACGTGAGCGGCCAGTTTGTGGCGTTGGATGTGGGTGGCTTCATGGGCCTGAATGGGAGCGAAGATCTCTGTAGCATCCGCCCAGAAGGTGACGTCGATCTCGTGGAGGGTTGCGCCTTGCTGGAGAAGCGACTCCTTCTGATTCTCGTAAGCCGCCAGGACTTCGGATTCTGCGTCGTGGAGGAAGGATGCGGGAACGGTGGCGATCCTTGGATTCTTCATCGGGTGCGATGCTTCGGGGAGGTTGAAGAGTGAGGCGGCGAGTGCTGGGCCGTCGTGGAGGTCTCGGAAGAGGAGACCCAGGGTGTCGAAGGAGGGGGCGAGGTGAACTCCGCCGTGCCAGACCGGTTCGCGGATCAGCTCAGGAAGATTAATCGACGCCCGGAAGCCGGAAAGACCGCAGAGAGCGGCCGGAACGCGGATGGAGCCGCCAGTGTCGGTGCCGATGGCGGCGAGAGCGGAGCCTTCCTGGACGGAAGCTGCGGCTCCGGACGACGACCCTCCCGTGAGCAGGGCGGCGTCGGCGGGTTGAAGACAGTCTCCGAAGTCAGCGTTCTGGCCGGTGATTCCGTAAGCGAGCTGGTGCATGTGGGTCTTGCCGGAGATGAGGGCTCCAGTCTTCTTGAGCTGCGCGGCGATCCAGGAGTCTTCCGCAGCGGGAAGATTATGTTCGCTGTAGAAGCGGGAGCCGCAGGTGGTGACGTGGGCTGCGAGATCGAAGCTGTCTTTCAGGGAGATGGGAATGCCGTAAAGCGCAGGCCGCTCAGTCTGCCGCGCGAGCCCTTCGGCCTGGGCTATAAGGAGCTCCGGTTGCTGGTCCAGGTAGACGTTGCGACCGGCATTGGTATTGGAATGGGCAAGCACGTCGGCTGCGACCTGCACAGGGCTGGTGTCGCCATTGGACAGGCGCTGTCTAAGAAGGCTGAGCGGCGACGGGGTGTTCTGCATGTCTGCATTTTATGGTGCGGTCGACCGCGTCTGCCGCAGTTATTCGTGGAGCAGGACGGTCATCTGCAGCTCCACCAGTGCATTGCGTGGCAACGCGTTGACGCCGACGGCTGCGCGGACGTGTCGGCCGGCGTCGGCGAAGATCTCGACGAGAAGGTCGGAGGCTCCATTGATCACGCGCGGTGAGTCGGGGAAGCCGGCAACACAGCAGACGTAGCCGTTGACGGAGACGATAGATTCCACCGCGTCGAGCGAACCGGTTTCACGGAGAATGACGGCGAGCTGCGTGAGGGCGCAGGCGCGGGCGGCCGCGTAGGCTTCTTCGAGCGTCTTGTCCGCCCCAACCGTTCCGGTGATGACTTCGCCCTGATTCGTCGATACCACGCCCGCGAGGTAGAGCATTGGCCCCACTTGTTTGGCGGAAAGGTAATTGCCACCCGCCGCGGGCGGGGCGGGCAGGGTAACGCCGAGCTCTGCAAGGCGCTGCTTGATTCTGTCTGTCACTGGTTTCTGTTCCTCCAGGATGGGTTGGTCTAACTCCATGCGGACCTGCTCCAGGCGCACGTCAAATCCTGCCAGTAGTTCCGCCGCGAAGCATTTCTCTTCGCGCAACAGGCCCAGAAGCAGATGCTCGGTCCCGATGTGTGGATGCGACAAACGTTGTGCCTCTTCGGCAGCGTAGTGCAGCACGTGGATGCTTTCCTTCGACAATGGAAGATCGACCGAGGTCGGAATAGCCTCGCGTACAGTGGCGTGATCGTCGATCTGCTGACGGATCGAATCTGCAGCTCCGGGTGTTTTGAGAAACCGCGCGGTGAGAGGTTTGTCTTCACGCAACACTCCAAGTAGGAGGTGTTCGGTTTCGATATCGGGCGAGCCGTAGTGGCTGGCTTCATACCGTGCAAAGAAAATGACCCGCCTCGCCTTTTCGGTATAGCGCTCGAACATAGCTCCCCCTTCGCTCTCTGAATCTTCGGTGCAGCAGATACTGATCCAGTGCCGCGACCCGTTCTTCGAATACCCCAACGAGCAGCGGTTTTGATCCGGCGTATTCTGAAGCGATCTTAGCGCGACAGGTGTCATTTCTTATGAAGAAGAATGCGGAAGTGATTAAGATGAGGGGATGGAACGACCTAAGCTGATCGGTGTGGTGGCTTTATCCGCGGTCCTGGGGTGCGGGCTCTTCTCTGCGACGCATACCAGGCGCGTGGTGGCCTCCGCAGGACAGTTGGTGCAGACGAAGCGAGTGAGCAGGAGGGATCTTGCCGTACGCGGACTCGCGTCGTCCATGGAGCACGGGTATATACCATACGAGTCTTTACTGCACCTGCCGCAGGTCACGGCGAAAGTGGAGCACGACGCCAGCTTCACAGACATGCACGTGCTGAGCGTGAAGATAACCGGCGTGCCGCTCAGTGCGCTATCAAAGGCGCTTCAGGTGCCGGCTGAAAAGGATTTATTGCTGGCGCGATCTGACGACGGATATGTGGGGATCTATCCGGCCGAGTATGTCGCGGCGCATGAGCCGATCCTCGTGCTGACGGTGGATAGTATGACAACAGCGGCGTGGGCGCAAAAGACAGGAAACGTCGAGCTGGGGCCATACCTGATCGGCTACGACAACTTCAAGCCTGCCTGGCATGTGCTCGCGCACGAAGACCGGCCACAGGCTCTGTCCGTGGTTCTGGAACTGGAGTACAAGACGCAGCAGCAGGTCTTCGGGCCGATTATACCCGCTGCCCGATTTGGAGCGGATTCGCCGGAGCGGGCGGGTTTTGCTATCGCGAAACAGAGCTGCCTGCGGTGTCACGCAGCGGGGCCATACGGAGGCACGAAGGCCGGCTTGTCGTGGGAAGTTCTGGCTGGATTGGCAAAGAGGGATGGAGCGACGTTCGCGCAATACGTGCACGATCCAAAGAGCATAAGCTCCAAGGCAAAGATGCCCGCAAATCCGCAGTACGACGCAGCGACTCTGCAGGCTCTCACGGCCTATTACAGCAGCATGGTGAAGCAATGAGATTGAAGTATCTTTACCGCTGCGGCTAGAGCATTTCTCCTGCGGGTGTAAACCGAAACGCAGATCTGAACGCCGTTTTTCCCCAAGAAAAACGACACTCGCAAAGCTTGTCCAGTGCACAGTAACAGGAGAAAGGCTCTAGGCTTCGGCTAGCGCGAGGTCTTTCTTGAGACCAGCCATGCTGGTGCGCGTGGACGCTTCAGGACCTTGTGGGCCATGCCAGTGTGTTTCCAGGCTGACGGCGTGGGAGTAGCCGATCTGGTTGAAGGCTTTGAACTGCGCGACCCAATCGATAATGCCGTCGCCCACGGGACGCCACTCGAAGCCTGCGGGCGTATTGGTGCGAACGGCGTCCTTGCAATGGCAGTGGCCGATGCGGTCTTTGGGAATGGCGTTCCAACCACCGGGGAAGGCGTCGGTCTCGCCGCGGGCGACGGCGTTGCCGGGATCCCAGTTGAGCATGAATGATTTGGACTTTACGCCGCTGAGGGTCTTGCCGGATTCGCGGCCGGTGGCGGTGTTGCAGGCGTACTCGTTCTCCAGCACCAGCACGAGGTTGTTCTTCGCGCAGACCTCGGCGGCTGCCTGCAGTTTGGCGTTGATGGCGGCGCGGTAGGGCGCCTGGTCGTCGAGACGCCAGAAGTCGAAGCAGCGGATGCGGTCGGTCTTGAAGCGTTTGGCGAGGGCGATGCACTTCTCCAGCACTTCGTCCTGCTTCTTGAACACGGCTTCGGAGCTGGGCTCGGCAGTCTCCTTGACGCCGAAGTTTCCTTCCTTGGTGCGCTCCTTCGACTTGGAGGCACCCGGGAAGTCGACTTTGAAGAGTGGGCTGGCGATATCGGTGACGCGGAGCTTGTATTTGGCGAGGACCTGCTCGGCTTTCGCGAGGGTGGCGTCGTCGGCATCGACGAGGTTCTTGCCCCAGATGGTGCGGAGTTCGACCCAGCCGAGACCGAAGTCGTTGGCGGCGACGGAGCAGGAGTGGTCGAAGTCAGGCGCGATCTCGTCGGAGATGACGGCGAGGTGGAACTTCGACGACGCCATCATGGCCAGGGCGCGGGGCATCTGGGAAAGGGAGGCGGCGGCGCCGATGCCGGCGACGAAGCTGCGCCGGGAGATGGATGCGTGCTTCATGGTGAGTTCTCCTGATCGCCCCGCCTGGGTTTGAAAGCGGCCTTAGCGGACCGATTTAATTCGGTCACAGAACTTTACACGAATGCGTGGATGTTTGGCAGGGACGCGGCGATTTCTTCCTAAGGCTTCGTTACACGAATAAAAATGAAGGGTTCGAGCTTGCGAGTTGAATATCCGTTCGCGTAGCATCCTGCGCATGAAAACTTCTTTCTCTCGTCGTGATTTCGTTCGGTCCGGTGCGATGCTTGCGGCTGCGGCCTCGGCACCGGCTGCTGCCTTCGCTGCTCCTGTCACTGAGCCGGGCCCGGTTGCGGCTGCACCGTTCAAGCTTGGGCTTGCCAGCTACACCTTCCGTAATTTCACACGCGATAAGGTCATTGAAAATATCAAGCAGTTGAAGCTGTCGTCTATCAATTGCAAGGACGTGAAAGATCATCTCCCGATGGCCGAGGCGGCCGAGGCTGAGGCGGTTGCAGCGTACAAGGCTGCGGGCATCGCGATCACAGGTGCGGGCACCGTCTACTTCGACAAGGATGAAGACGACGACATTCGTGCCAAGTTCGAGTATCTGAAGCGCGCCGGAGCCCCGATGGTGGTAGCGGGCGGGGGAAACCCGGAGATTCTGAAGCGTGTCGAGAAATTTGTAAAGGAATACAACATCCTCTTTGCGCTGCATAATCACGGGCCGGAAGACAAGATGTGGCACTCTCCGCTGGATGTTCTGAAGGTGGTCAAGAACATGGACGTGCGGATGGGCTGTTGCGTCGATATCGGCCACTGCGCGCGTGCTGGCGTCAGCCCGGTGGACGCAATCAAGGCTGTTGGGCCGCGTCTCCACGGCATGCATGCCAAGGATCTGGCGAACTACCAGAGCCGCGATAGCCAGGTGGACGTCGGCGACGGCATCCTGCCGTTCAAGGAGATCTTCCAGGCGTTGATGACAGTGAAGTACAAAGGCTATGTCGATCTGGAATATGAGATCAACGGCGAGAATCCAATGCCGGGCGTGATCAAGAGCTACGCCTACATGCGTGGTGTCATCGCTGGGCTCGGCTACAAAGCGTAAGCCTGCGAGAAGCAGCAACGAAAAGGCCCACAGCATATGCCGTGGGCCTTTCACTTTTGGATCAGATGACTGTTATTCGCGGGTAACGGCTTTAACCAGGTTGCGAGGGCTGTCGACATCGATGCCTCGGCGGATTGCTGTGAAGTAAGCGAACATCTGCAGCGGCATCACTTCGAAGATGGGAGCGATGTGCTCGGGGCAGGCCGGGACAAAGATGGTGTTGCGTGCGAGTGTGGGAATGATGGTGTCACCCTCGGTCGCAACGGCCAGGATCTCAGCACCCTGGGCCTTCATGTCGCGGATGAGGTTGACGGTCTTTTCGTAGCGGAAGAGGGAGTCCGGCGAAAGCGGATCGCGGGTGGCGAGGGCGATCAACGGCACGTTCTCGCTGAGGAGGGCGGCTGGGCCGTGCTTGAGTTCGCCGGAGGGATAGGCCTCGGCCTGGACGTAGGCGGACTCCTTCAGTTTGAGAGCACCTTCGTTGGCGATAGGGAAGTGGATGCTGCGGCCAAGGTAGAGGAAGGTCTCGGCGGAGCTGAGTGCTCCGGCGATGCTGTCCACCTCGCTCTCCCAGATGGGCAGCCACCGCGTGACCTGTTCTGGAAGTGTATGCAGATGTTCGAGCCGCGTATTGACCGCAGCGTTAGTAAGGCGGCCGCGAGCACGGGCGGCGAAGAGCGCAAGCAGATGCAAAACGAGGAGCTGGGTCGTGAAGGACTTTGTGGCCGGGACAGCCTTCTCGATGCCCGCGCGCGTCGTCAGCGAGCAGTCCGCGAGCTTCGCCATGGTGGAGGTCGCATGGTTGGTAATCGCGATGGTGGCGGCGTCGCGGAGACGGGCTTCGCGCAGCGCTTCCAGGGTGTCAGCCGTCTCGCCGGACTGCGAGATGACGAGCACGCACCGTGCGGAGGGAGTGTGGGTGGTGCGGTAGATGTACTCGCTGGCATACTCGACGTCGGTCGGAAGGTTGGCGAGCTCTTCAAAGAGAAACTTGCCGACGATGCCGGCATGGCGGCTCGATCCGCTGGCAGCGATAAGCATGGAGTGCTGCCCCGCAAGAGAGTGGCGAGCAGCCAGGAACGCGTCGTCGCGCAGTCCAGAGGCATCAGTGAAGGCGGCGAGAGTCTCTGCGAGCGCGCTGGGCTGCTCGTAGATCTCGCGAAGCATGGCGTGAGGGAAGGTACGGGGAGTGGTCATAAGTTGGGTACTCGGTGCGGGGTATTCAAGTCAACTACTAGGTGCTCGATATAGATTACTGGGTTTGAACGGGGAGCGCCTTGCCGCGCTCCCCGTCAAGTCATTACTTCGCAGCGACGGTCGGCTTGAGGGCCGGGTTTTTACCGATGCTGAGCAGGTTTGCCATGATGCGGAACGATCCAGGAACTCCGTCCGGCATCTCGCGGAAGAAGGCGAAGGAGAGGTACACATACGTTCCTTTGCCGTACTGCGCGTAGAGCAGGCCGCCCTTCTGGGGATCCTGATCGACGTCGTGCATCTCAGTGGGGGAGACGTACTTCGGGTCCCAGGTGCGGGCGAAGCCGTGGCCGCGCTCTTCCACCCAGCCGTCGAAGTCGGCAGCGGTGATCTTGTTGGGCCAGCTCAGAACAGGATCGCCGGTCGCTACCGTGGCCTTGTTATCTTCTTCCACCACCTTCTCTGGATCGCCGGAGATGGAGAGCGGATACGGACCGTAGTTGTGATCGTACTCAGGCGTCTGGTACTGCACGATCATGGTGCCGCCGTTCTTCACGTACTCGAGCAGGCGGTTGTTGGAGGTCTTCAACTCCGGACGAGCCGCATAGGTGCGGATGCCGAGGATGATGGCGTCATAGGAGGAAAGATCGCCGGTTGCGATGTCCTGTGGTGAAAGGAAGGTGACGTTGATGCCGAGATCCTGGAGCGAGCTTGCGACTTCATCGCCCGTGCCGTTGACGTAAGCAACCTTCAGGCCGGGCGCGATCTTGAGGTCGACGCCGGTCGTACGATAGCTGGCTTCGCGGTACGAAGGATAGGGGCGGATGCCAGGATAGCCGGTGGTGACAAAGCCCTGCTTGAACTGCTGGCCGTTGTAATCTGCCACCGCCGTGATGGTGTAAGGCTGCGTCTTGACGGACATCGGCATGACGTCGAAGCTGATGACTTCCTCATCGCCATCGCTGTTGACAGCAAACGGAGCCGACTCCGGCTTGGAGTGCCAGCCCTTGGGGAGGTCAAGGTGAAGTGTTCCCTTGGCCGGGCCTTTGACGCTGCTGTGGACCGTGACCTGAAGGGGAAGTGAGGTGTTCGTCACGGGAACGATACCCGCGTGCGGAGCGACCGTAACGGAGATAGCCGGAGCAACCAGCAACGGCTCAGGCAGAGGTCCAGGGCCGTTATAGCGATGGATGGTCTGGACGATGCCTTCTGTCGAAGCAGCCACGCCTTTATAGGTATAGTGCAACTCGGCCGACAGCGGATACAGAGTTGTCGGCAGTCCCAGGTAGCGAGGGTCTTCCAGGTTGTAGTAGGACTGCTCGATGCTGGGCCGCGAGAAGTAGGGGCGCGTCACCTCTGGTGTCGCCGGAACGGTGACGGCGATCTGCTGATCCTTCGCATCACCAGCGGCAAGCGTACCCACTGTAGAGGCTGCTGGGGTAAAGGTCCAGCCTGAGCCAGCGTGCGATACGAGTTGGGTTGAAGTGATCTCTACCGGTTGGGCACCCTGCGCGGCGAAGTGAAGATTGACGGAGAACTTCTGTCCGGGGATGACGGTCTGCGATCCCGGCTGGGCAGACGTATCACCGAAGAGTCCAGCGCGAGCAGGACCCGGTGCGGAAACTGTAGCGAGAAGGCTGATCCCAAGAGACTGCCCCAGAGCATCGTTGAACTGCTTCTGCTTGATCTGCAGTTCGTGCGTCATGTTGTACTTCGCCTCAGCAGGCAACTTGCTGGAGGCGATCTCAGTGAGAAGCGCATTTGTCTGGCTCAGTCCATCGGCGAGCATCGGCGCAATGGCATCCGGCTGGGTGCCGTTGAAGGCGGCGATCGCGCTCTCGACGGTTGCATTCAGTTTCGAAAGGCGTTCCTTCCAGGCAGTCTGCTGGGCCTTGGGGGCGTAGTCCGCGATGGCGGGCAGAGACGTGTCGATTCCTTCAAAGAAGGAGTTTTCATGTGATGGAAGCGTCGGGTTCACACGCGAGGCATACAGGTGATACGGAGACGCGAAGGGCCGCGGTGCCGGGATGCTGATGCCGCCGTTCTGCGACTTCTGCTCCGCCAGACCCTCACGCGCAAGCGTCAGGTAGGACCGGCCGATCAGCGGGTTGTACTTGCCTTCAGGGATGTTGACGGTGGTCGAAGGAACGCCTTCGATCCAAGTGTTGTTGGTGTAATTCTTGAAGCGGACCGGAGTCTCCCAGTGGCCGGTGGCGTAGTCATAAATGCCCTTCTCGGTCACGCGGGCGAAGGGAACGCGGGCGTAGACCTTCAGCGGCGACCAGGGAAGCAAACCAGCCTTGATCTGGTCAGGAAACATCTTCGGATCGGCAGCGGCGTTGAAGACCTCTTGCGCCATCACACCCGCAGTCTGGTGATGACCATGCCCGTCCGAGACGTTACCCGCGAAGACTGAGGTTACAACCAGCGGACGCGTCATCCGAACCTGGCGGACGACGTCATAGAGAACGCGATCATGGCCCCAGGTCTTCAGTGCTTCATCGAGCGACTTGGAGAAGCCGAAGTCCGCAACGCGAGTAAACGCCTGGTGGATGCCGAAGTAGTTTCCAGCAGCAAGCAGTTCCTGCGTGCGAAGCAGGCCGAGCTGATCCCAGTAGTCGGACGACATGACGTTCTGTCCGCCCTCGCCGCGATTGAGCGTCAGAAGCGTCGTATCGACGCCCTGGTCGCGGCTTTCATACGCGAGCATGCCGGAATCCTCGTCGTCCGGATGCGCGACGATCAGGATCAGGCTGCCACGGTTGTGGAGGCGCTGCAGGCTCTGCCAGACGGCGGCTGAGCCACGGTCCACAGGAAGCGGGGTAGCGAATGTCGAGGGATAGGCAATGGGCGCCTGCGCCTCTAATGCGATGGGATTGCTGAAGAGAGAGACCGTGAGAGCCAGGCAGAGGGCGATACTGGACGTGGGACGGGTAGCTGCATCCATGCGCATTAAAGAACTCCTGATTTGCATTGAATTCGATTGTGAATTGCCAAAGAACAGTATGTGTGACGAGGGAATCGTTGCTAATGGATACCATGCCGTCAAACCTTTGTAAAGGTTCCTTCAATACTTAGGTTACTATTGAGCACGGAACGAGAGCAGACAAACCGACTGCAAGGAGCAGCAGCGCAGCCAGTATGAGCAAAACCTTTATCTTTCCTTCGCGGACAATTCCATCCCGGCCCTCGCAACTGCGACAGACGAACGCCCGCGGACTTCTGCAGCTCTTGCAGGAGCACAATCCCTGCTCCAAAGCCGACCTGGTGCGGTACTCCGGGTTGAGCGCACCTACGGTGTCGAGCGGCATCGCGCACCTCGAACGCCTGGGACTCGTGGAACAGATGGGCGATGGCGAATCAAGCGGCGGCCGCCCACCTGGCCTGCTGCGTTTCAACGCGCGCCATGGCTATGTGGCTGCGGCAGATATCGGCGGCACACGGGTTCGCATGATGCTGGCCGACCTGGGGGGCAACGTGATTACGCAGTGGTCCGTCATGCTGGGCGACAAGCAGAAGACTCCGGAGGGAGTTTGTAGTCTCGTGATGGAAGGCCTGAAAACCATGTGTCGGCAGAGCGGAACGCCGCTGCGCAAGGTGATGCATCTGACTGCGGGAGCCCCGGGAATTACCAACGTGGATACCGGCGTAGTGCTCTCCGCTCCGAACCTGGAAGATTGGGACGATGTGCCACTGCGTACGCTGCTGGAACGCGAGACGGGCATCCCCTGCTTCGTCGACAACGATACGAATCTGGCTGCACTCGGTGAGTACTGGCGCGGCGCGGCGCGGGGGATTGAGAACTTCATCTTTATCGCGCTCGGAACAGGTGTGGGCGCTGGAATCTTTATGCACGGACAGTTGCACCGCGGCTCGCATTGGAGCGCGGGCGAGATCGGCTACTTCGGCGTCAGCGGCAAGAAGCGGCCCCCGATGAAGATGCGCGAACTCGGCCAATTGGAGCAGGTGATCGGCGGCAAAGGCATTGAAGAGGAGTGGCAGCGTGCGGTCCTCAGAAGCGAGACAGCCGGCAGCAATGAGCCGCACGACCTCAGGGCATCGCAGATATTCGATCTCGCAGCGGAGGGAGATCGCGCCGCCGGTGAGGTCGTGCGCTACACTGCGGGCATTCTTGCGGACGCCATTGCGGATATCTCTTTGCTCCTGAATCCTGAGGCAGTCGTGCTGGGCGGCGGCGTCGGATCGCACCCGGAGCTTTGTCGGGCGACCGAGAAGCTCGTGCAACGCCATGAATTTGCTCAGCCGATGCTCCGGTCGAGCAGCCTGGGAACGCAGGCGCAGTTGCATGGTGCCGTGTCAGTTAGCCTTGCCGCAGTAGAAGAGCGAATTCTTGAGTAGCCCACACCGCAAATCGCGGTAGAGTTAAAGAAACTTCTGCAAATCTGTTGATCTGATGTTCTTTTTTTATTGACTTCCCCTTAATGAAGCCATATGCTCACGACCACTCCATACTTAATAAGCATGCTTTAGTAAGTGGCGCCATTTTTCTCCCGATCTTCAAGACTCTGCACTTTGTGATTCATTCCTCAGGAGGCCGTAACCGTGCTCTCAATTCTTCGCAAGTCAACTCTCTCCTTCGCGCTTGGCGCAACGCTGGTCGCAGGCAGCAACGTTGCGGCCTTTGCGCAATCGCAGTCGATCAACGGAACAATTCGTGGTCGCGCGGCCGACGCAACGGGTGCTTCGATTCCAGGAGCATCAGTGGCTGTGACGAATACGGACGTGGGCTACGCCAAGACGGTTACGACGGACGACGACGGCTTGTTCGTTCTGCTGAACCTGCCTCTGGGAACATACAAGATCTCGGTCACCAAGCCAGGCTTCTCGTCCGTGGACTATCAGTCGATTGTGCTCAACGCGGGTAAGGAATTGACGCTCGATCCGACCTTGAAGGTCGGCGGCACTACGACGGAAGTCGAGGTTACGACTGAAACAGGTGGCATCAACCCTTCATCGCTCAATCTGGAGCGCACTCTTGACGCGCGTGAGGTGCAGAACCTTCCTCTGACTTCGCGGAACCCCTACAACTTCATTCTGTTTCAGCCGGGAGTGAGTGGACACCCGAACCCTGAGCTTGGCATCCCTCGCACGATCAATACGAATGGGTTGTTGGATCGTATCAACTACCAGATGGACGGCATGGTCAACACCGAAAGCGATCGTATCGGTCTGCGCTTGTTTCCAGTGGGCGAAATCTTTGTGAAGGAAGTTCAGACTGTCGCAAATAGTTTTGCGCCGGAGTTTGGATGGACCACGGGTAACGTCTACAACGTAATCTCAAACAATGGAACGAACAGCCTGCACGGCAAGTTTCAGTACATTCAGCGCTGGCAAGATGCGACGGCATATCCTTACTTCGCGAATAAATCGCTCGCAAAGACCAATATTGAGATGGAAGATGTTGCTGCCAATCTTGGCGGACGCATCATCAAGGACAAGCTCTTCTTCTTTGGTTCGTATGAGAAGATCACGCGGGGATCGCCGGCTGCTGTAACAATTACACCTGCAAATATTGCAGCATTGGGATTGACTGCAGACCAGGTGGCCGCTGCTCCCGGGCTGCTTCACGGCACCTTTGTACTTGGCCGTGGCGACTGGAACATCAATAAGAAGAACTCTCTCTTCGTTCGCTACAACTACTTCAAGAACGACTTTCCCTACAACACGCAGGTCGGCGCCCTGAACACGCGAAGCACCGGTGTGGACTTCCTGGATCGCGCGCATGTCATTGGCGCTCAGTTGGTGACGACCGTGAACGATCACCTCATCAACGAACTGCGCTTCTCCTGGCCATTCCGTAACAACAGCCACTTTGCGCCAGCGGGCAGAGCGACAGGCCCAGCGATTGTGATCAATGGCGCGGCAAACCTGGGTGCGTCGAGCAACGGCGGGGACCAATACAATGACAAGGTGCCCAGTGGGAACGAGAACATCAGCTACGTTCGCGGGTCTCACACGATGAAGTTTGGCTTCAACGTGTCGAAGATCCTGAATCGGCAACGTGCGATTAGTTCCAATATCTATACCTTTACCTCGGTGGCAAACTATCTGGCTGCCAAAAATGGCACCAATCCTTACGCTTACTCCACTTTTACCAGCACCACCGATACGCTGGGCCTCGGTTACTCTTCGCAGTTCATGGGCTTCTACGGGCAGGATACGTGGCAGGCTTCGAAGAACCTCGTGGTGGTCTACGGTCTGCGTTACGACCGCTTCAAGAGTCCGAACTCGAATCCGAACGCTCTGTTCGCGAACTCCCGGAGCTTCAATACGCCGAACACCAACTTCTCGCCTCGCGTCGGGCTCTCGTACCGGCTAGGAGATAAGACGGTGGTCAAGAGTTCGGTCGGTATCTTCTATCAGGCTCCTCCGACGAATCTCTGGTTCAACGCTCTCAATCTGGATGGCTCGAATCGCACCAGCAACTATACATACACCATCGGATCGACGGTGCCGGCTGGTGCACCCGCATTCCCTTCGATCCCTTCCGCAACAGGCACCGTGCAGACGCAAAGCGTGACCACAATCTCGCCGAAGTTCAAGAACGAGTACACCTGGAACGCGACGCTTCAACTCTCCCGCGAGCTTGGACGGCATGACTCCATGATTCTGGGTTATGTCATGGCGAACGGCCGCAACCTGCAATTCTTGCGGAACATCAATCCCATTAATCCTATCGGCACACTTCTCGACGGTCGACCGGTTTTCAACTCGGCAGCCAGTGCGACGACTCGTTTTGACCCTCGCTTCAACCAGATCAACCAGGTTGAATCAGGAGCAACGGCAAGCTTCAATGCATTGATCTTCAACTACACGCACACGTTGGTTCGGGGTATTCAGTTGAACGCGAACTACACATGGTCGCACTCCCTCTCCGATGCGCCTGAAGTCAATACTTTTGAGGTTGCCACCACCGGATCCTTTATTCAGGACACGACAAGCCGCGGGAGGGATCGGGCGAACAGCAGCGTGAACCATCCTCATGCCTTTAATATGACCGCCGTAATTGAGCCGACCTTTTCGCTGCAGAATCGGTTCGCAAAGGAGGTTGTAAACCACAATATGGTTGCCTTGCTGGGGAATGTGATGTCCGGGGATCAGGCCTCCATCTTTACGGGTGTATCACTCAACAACGATTCGTCGGCTCAAAGTGTGACACGGCCAATCGGTGTCGGCCGCAACACGCTGCGTTCGCCGAGCGTCTACCAGGTGGACGGACGCTTTACCCGCACCTTCCCCAAGCTGTTCGATCATCTTGAGACGTCCCTGTTCCTGGAGGCGAACAACATCTTCAACCACACAAACGTGACCAATCTTGCCGTGACGCAGCCTGTGGTTGGTTCGATAGTCACCAATGGCATTTTCACGAATCCCGGCACCGCAGGAACACCCAGTGGACCAGCGGTCACGGTCCGCAGCTCGGTATTGGAAGCGCGCATCGTCCAGTGGGGCGTTGCGGCCCGGTGGTAGTTCTCTCGATGTAATACTTATGGGCGTGAATCGACTTCGGTTCACGCCTTCCTTTTGTCGTCTGGAGTATTGCCGGGCGCAGCTTATGATTTTTGTAGCATTGTTTTGAGGAAGGTTCATGACGTTGTCCACACCCCATTCGAAGTCCAGTTTTCCAGCACCGATCTATCGCGATACTGTGTTGGCTCAGATCTTTACCGACGCCAAGAAATACTTTCTTGAGCCGCTGCTGGCAATCCAATACGCGCACACGCTGATGCTGGGGCAGCAGGGAATTATGACGCGGCTGGAGGTGGCAGCCTGCCTGCGTGCGCTGGACGGCCTGGATCTGGATAAGATCCGCAACGCCGTGTATGACGGCAGCTTTGAAGATCTGTTCTTCTTCATGGAGCGTGAGTTGTCCGCTCAATGCGGCGCTGAAGTCGCAGGCAAGATGCATACTGCCCGCAGCCGCAACGATATCGATCTAACCATGTACCGCATGGTGTTGCGCGAGCGTCTGGCAGCCACGATGGAGAGCCTGCTTGAAGTACGGCGACAGCTCGTACAGTTGGCGTGGATTCACAGAGGCAGTCTGATGCCTGCGTATACGCACAATCAGCCGGCGCAGCCTACGACGCTGGGGCATTACCTCATGGCGATCCTGGAGTGCTTCGAGCGCGACTTTGAGCGGCTGCGCGAGGCTTCGGTGCGGGTCAATCGCTCGCCCATGGGAGCGTGCGCGATTACAACGACCGGCTTTCCGATCGATCGGGATCTCGTGGCTTCGATGCTTGGCTTCGATGGCCTGCAGGTGAACTCATACGGCGCGATTGCGTCAGTGGATTACCTGACTGAAAGCTGTGCGATGCTGTCGATCTGCATGCTCAATCTCGGTCGGCTGGCGCAGGACTTCCTACAGTGGAGCAGCGTCGAGTTCGGTTACATCTGGCTGAGCGATGGCTATGTACAGATCAGCAGCATCATGCCGCAGAAGCGCAATCCTGTTCCTCTGGAACATGTGCGAATCCTGTCCAGTAAGGCGATGACGCAGGCGCAGGCGATTCTCGGGAGCCTGCACAACACTCCGTTTACAGACATCAACGACAGCGAAGATGACCTCCAGCCAATGGTCTATAACGCCTTCGAAGATGCGGAACGCAGCCTGAAGTTGCTGGCAGGCGTACTGGAAGAGATCGAATTCTTCACCGGCCGCATGGCGGCGTGTGCCGATGCAAACTTTCTAACCGTTACGGAACTGGCCGATACCCTGGTGCGCGAGACGGGAATGAGCTTCCGCACGGCGCATGAGATCGTGACCGAGGCAGTGAAGGACCAGGAAGGCGCGTTCGATGCGGACAAGATGGCGTCGTCGGTGGAGTACATCATGGCTGCTGACCATCATGAGTTCGAGATGCCGGAGCTGGAGCTTCTGAGGAAGTCGTTGGACGCCGCGCACTTCGTGGCGGTCCGAAAGATCGCCGGTGGACCGGCGCCCGAGGCCCTCGACCCCGAGATTCAGCGGTCGCGAGCGCTGCTGGATACCGATGCAGATTGGTTGAAGATGCAGGCTGAAGGTTTGGAAGAAGCCAGAGAACAGATTCGTAGCGCGACACGGGAGATTCTGGCGGAAGATGATGCTGCCCGCTAAGAATCCCGCTGCCAGCAGCCATGAACCCGGACTGGAGCGAGGCCTCTCGGCTACGGCGGCGTTAGGCATCAACATCATCGACATGGTTGGTGTCGGGCCGTTCGTCACGCTGCCGCTGATTGTGATCGCGATGGGCGGGCCGCAGGCGATGCTGGGCTGGGCACTGGGAGCGGTACTGTCGTTGTGCGATGGATTGGTCTGGAGCGAGTTGGGGACGACGTACCCCGAGGCCGGCGGATCGTATGTCTATCTGCGCAAGCTGTACGGGGAACGCGGACTGGGAAAAGCGCTCTCCTTTTTGTACGCGTGGCAGTTGCTTTTTAGTGCCCCGCTCTCGATCGCCTCGGGATGCCTCGGGTTTGCGCAGTATCTATCGTTCTTCTTCCCCAGGTCCGGGGAGAAGCTATGGTCGGTGACGGTGCTGCATGTTCCCGTCGTCTTCAGTGGACAGACGCTGATGGCGATGGGGCTCTGCCTCACTGCCCTCGTCGTGCTGTATCGCAAGGTGCGGTCCATCGATACGTTGATGCGGTTCCTTGGCGGCGCAGTGGTGCTGGCTCTTGTCGCAATCATTGTTACCGGGCTGACTCACTTCAACGCGAAGCAGGCCTTTGATTTCCCTCCCGGCGCATTTCACCTGGGACATGCCTTCTTCGCGGGCCTCGGCGCGGGAATGCTGATCTCGGCGTATGACTACTGGGGGTATTACAACGTCTGCTTCCTGGGTGCCGAGGTGCGTGACCCGAAGCGGACGATCCCGCTGGCAGTGCTAGGCTCGATTGCAATCGTCGGGACGCTGTATCTGCTGATGAATATCAGCGTGCTGGGTGTAATCCCGTGGCACGACCTTACTGGAAACCTCAACGGCGATGCTCGCATGTACACCATGGCGGTATTCATGGAGAGGGCGTACGGCGCAGGTGCTGGAATCGCAGGCGGCCATGCCGCGGCAACGGCAATCGTGATCTTGATCGCGCTCGCAGCTTCGGCGTCGGTGCTAGCGCTCCTGCTTGGCTACTCGCGTATCCCGTATGCCGCGGCGCGCGGTGGAAACTTTCCAGCCGTATTCGGCAAGATCCATCCGAAGCACCATATCCCCCACGTCTCGCTGCTGACGCTGGGAGGCATGACGCTTTTCTGCTGCCTGTTTCGATTGCAAGAGGTGATTACGACGCTGGTGGTAATCCGGATACTGTTCCAATTCCTGCTACAGGGAATCGCGGTCCTGCTGCCGCGACATCGGCACGCGCGCAAGGCGCAGAGCTTCCGGATGCCGCTGTATCCGCTGCCGGTTTTGCTGGCTATGAGCGGCTTCCTGTTTATCCTCTTCTCGCGGCCCAATTTTCTCAAGGAGATGCGGACGGCTGGGGTCATTCTGGCGGTTGGTGCGATTGTCTACGGAGTACGGATGTGGCGGGGTACCAGTGCAGAGACACCCGCTGTTTAGCAGTTCTCCGCTTGCGAACACCATCCAAGTAAATGGCGCTCCCCGAGGGAAGCGCCATTTATCTACAAACCATTTTGTCCCTGAAAGATTAGCTTGAGTGCTTGTTCTTGAATTCATCCAGCTTTTCCGAAATGCTGTCTTTCACATTCTGTGCGATTGACGTAATCTTCTCGCGCACATCATGGGCCGTGTTGGACGCCTCGTGTTTCCGCTGATCCGTTTCCAACTCAGCATCGGAGCGCTTTGAATCTGCTACATCGTTCGCGGCGTCTTTAGTGTTGCCCCATGTTTCGCGGGCAACACCTTTCACTTGCTCGGCCGCTCCGGAATTCGCTACGGACTGGTTTCCGGTAGCTTCGCCGAACGCCTGCTTCACTTTACCTGCTGCCTGTTCCAGTGTTCCTTGTACGGTATCTTTGTTCATTTCGGTTACTCCTATAAAACGTGTGGCCTGAGTCAGATATTCGTAATGCTGTGTCGCGTCCAAACGTAGCACTCTGTTAGAGTGCTCGACGACCGGACATCAGGTTGAAGATCAGGACGATGATAGCCAGCACCAGAAGGATGTGGATCCAGCCGCCGAGGGTATAGCTGCTGACGAGGCCAAGGACCCAGAGGATGAATAGAATGATTGTTATTGTCCAAAGCATGGGGTAAATCTCCTGTTACAGCCCGGCAATGCTTTCTGCCGTGGGCTTTTGTCGTTTCTTTTGTGCTGGCTGCGCGGCCTACGTAGTGTTAAGTTGCCCTTGGGCGATGTGAGGTTGCCAATGTGTCGAAAATATGAAGCTTACCGGTATGCTTTTCAAGGAGAGACTTTTTGAAGGTTGCGATTCAGGGAGAGCTAGGTTCCAACAGTCACATGGCGGCTCTTGCCATGATGGGCGAGGTAGAGATTCTGCCGTGCGCTGTTTCGGCAAAAGTCATGGCCAAGGTCGTTTCGGGTGAGGCAGACGGCGCGGTGTTGCCGATTGAAAATAGCTTGCACGGCTCCGTCGCGGAGCATTACGATCTGCTGCTTGAGCTCCCGGTGCGGATCGAGCGGGAGAGCCTCCGGAGAATCCGCCACAACCTGATTGTGGTGCCTGGCGTAAAGTTCGAGCAGATACGGCAGGTAATCTCTCATCCTGTGGCGCTGTCCCAGTGTCGGCGCTTTCTGGCCGAGCATCCAAAATTAGAGGTCGTCTCGTTCTACGACACCGCAGGGAGTGTGAAACACCTGATGGCCGACGAACTGCACGATGTAGCGGGCATAGCTCCCGAACTGGCAGCAGAGCAGTATGGCGGCGAGGTGTTGATCGCAGGGATTGAAGACCGGGCCGAGAACTTTACCCGGTTCCACCTGATTCTGCGGGAGAGCGCTCCATCCGCCATCCCGGAGGGTGAGGAGGCGGACAAGATGAGCCTCGCGTTCGCCGTGGAGCATCGTCCGGGCACACTGGTGGCCGCGTTGGAGCAACTGGCGGCGGCGGGGGTGGATCTGACCAAGATCGAATCTCGACCGGTCCCAGGTAGCCCCTGGGAGTATGTCTTCTACGTCGATATTCGATTTCAGGGAGCAAAGCAGGCAGACATGGCTCTGGCTGGATTACACGGTCCCTGCAGCATGGTGAAGGTGCTGGGAAGGTATCGTGCCGCGCTGATTTAATAGATACACTTCCTGGTCTGGGGCCAGAACCTCGTCTAAATGACTGCTCTAATTAGGTTTAGTCGAATTGCTCTCATAAGATTATCTCCCGAATGCACGACATCTACATATAGATACCCGAGCGAGGAAAAACGCCGTAGCTGCTGTCTCGACTCCGAGTCTGACTTCAATCGCGAAGGGGATGATGAGCACGCGTCCGATTGCCGATGGAGCAGGTTGGAGTGGCGTGGGCGGGGAGTTGGGAGTAGTATTGCGACCAGCGGGCAACCTTCTGCATCGAATGTGAAGTAATCTGATACGAGGACACTCATATGCCGAACGATTTTGTAAGTGTAATTAAGCCTACTGCCACCAGAGGGACGGATGTTGTTGCGGAAGAGGGTGGGGGATCGCGTGCGGTTCCAGTGCTTCCAGTACGGGATACGGTGCTTTTTCCGCATGCGGTGCTTCCGCTGACGGTTGGACGGGAGAGCTCGATCCAGCTCATCCAGTCGCTGGGCGAGGAGAAGACGATCCTGGTGGTGGCGCAGCGGGACGCGCGGCAGGACTCTCCTGTGGCGGCCGACCTATTTTCGATCGGCACCCGGGCTACGGTGCACAAGGTAGTGAAGATGCCGAACCAGAGCCTCTTCGTCTTCACCGAAGGCAATGATCGCGTCAAGGTGGGTGAATTCTCGCAACTGACGCCGTTTATGACGGCGGAGTACGAGGTGATGGACGACGTCGATCCGACCGCTTCGCCTGAAGCCGAGGCTCTGCAGCGGAACGTCGTCAGCCAGTTCCAGAATATTGTTACGTCTTCGCCGACCTTGTCGGACGACCTTCAGACGATCGCGATCAACATCGACGAGCCGGGACGGTTGTCGGACTTTATCGCTTCCAGCCTGCCCTTTCTGACCACGACGGACAAGCAGGAGCTGCTCGAGACTCCGGATGTGACCAAGCGGTTAGAGCGCATCAACAAGCACCTGGCCAAGGAGCTTGAGGTACAGCAGTTGCGCAACAAGATCCAGACGGAGGTGCAGGACTCGGTGCAGCAGTCGCAACGGGACTACTATCTCCGTGAGCAACTCAAGGCCATTCAGAAGGAACTCGGCGATCTGGACGATACGCAGAAGGACATTGCGGATCTGAAGGAGAAGATCGAGAACGCCGGCATGCCGGAGGAGACGAAGAAAGATGCGCTGAAGGAACTTGGACGCCTCAGCCGGATGAATCCGGCGGCGGCGGACTACGGCCTGACGCGGAATTACGTCGAGTGGCTCGCGGTACTGCCGTGGGGCAAGACCTCGGCGGGTGAGGTCGACATCCTGAAGGCGAAGGAGTTCCTCGACGAAGATCACTACGGGCTGAAGAAGGTGAAGGACCGCATTCTGGACTATCTCTCGGTACGCCGTTTGAAGCCGGACATGAAGGGACCGATTCTGTGCTTCGTCGGACCTCCGGGCGTGGGTAAGACCTCGCTGGGCAAGTCGATTGCCCGGGCGCTGGGACGCAAGTTCTCGCGTATCTCGCTAGGCGGTATGCATGACGAGGCCGAGATTCGCGGCCATCGCCGGACGTACATTGGCGCGCTGCCTGGACAGATCATTCAGCACTTGAAGAGGGTTGAGGTGAAGGACCCGGTCTTCATGCTGGATGAGATCGACAAATTGGGCCGAGACTTCCGGGGCGATCCCGCGAGCGCGCTTCTGGAGACACTGGATCCGGAACAGAACAATACGTTCCGGGACAACTATCTGGACCAGCCGTTCGACCTGAGCAAGGTGCTGTTCATCTGCACGGCGAACCAGTTGGATACCATTCCGGGTCCATTGCTGGATCGTATGGAGATCATCGAGCTGACGGGCTACACGGAGGAGGAGAAGGTCAATATCGCCGTGAAGTACCTGATTCCTCGCCAGGTCAAGGAGAACGGCATCACGTCGGAGCAGGTCGAGTTCCCGCTGGAGAGCGTCCACCTGATTGCGCGGCATTACACCCGTGAGGCCGGCGTTCGCAAGTTGGAGCAGCAGATCGGTACAGTGTGCCGGAAGGTCGCTCGCAAGATTGCGGAGGGTCACACGGAGAAGGTCGTGATTACTCCTGAGGTGGTGCACGAGTTCCTCGGCGGCATCAAGGTCCGCGTGGATACCGAAATTGCGGAGCGGACGAAGCGTTCAGGCGTAGCGGTTGGCCTGGCGTGGACCCCGGCGGGCGGAGATGTGCTCTTTATCGAAGCGAACAAGATGAAGGGCAAGGGCGGCTTCACCATCACCGGCCAGATCGGCGACGTGATGAAGGAGTCGATGCAGGCTGCGCTGACGTGGGTTCGGTCCAATGCCGCGACGCTGGGGCTGGACGAGGACTTCACGAAGGATACAGATCTCCACATCCACGTACCAGCGGGAGCGATTCCGAAGGACGGACCTTCGGCGGGCGTCACCATGGCTACGGCCCTGGTCAGCCTGCTGACGAACACTCCGATCCATCCGTTGACGGCGATGACTGGCGAGATCACGTTGAGCGGCAATGTACTGCCGGTCGGCGGGATCAAGGAGAAGTTCCTGGCAGCGAAGCGGGCTGGCGTGCGGGACGTAATCCTGCCGCTGGAATGCAAGCAGCAGGTGGATGAAGACCTGACGCCGGACCAGATCGCCGGCGTACGGATCCACTATGCGACACGCATCGAGGACGTGCTGGCGGTTGCGTTGCCGAAGACGCCGCGTGAAGTGGTGCTGGATGAGGTGCTGCGGGAAGAGGTCATTCACGCCGCGGTGTAAGACTTCGGCAGGATGATTCGAGAGCGGTTCGGCTTATGGCCGGGCCGCTCTTTTCTTTTTTGTAGGAGGAGATCTCGATGTTGACGATTGGACATTCGACGCTGGAGATCGGAGTGTTTCTCAGGGCGTTGCAGGAGAATGGCTGCCGGACGCTGGTGGATGTGAGGCGCTATCCGGGATCGAGGCGATATCCACAGTACGGGCAGACGGCATTATTCGCTTCGCTGGCTGAGGTTGGAATCCGCGGCGTGTGGCGGGAGGGGTTGGGAGGTCGTCGGACGGCGCTGAAGGACAGCGTGAATATGGGGTGGCGGAGCGAGAGTTTCCGGGGCTATGCGGATTATATGCAGATGGAGCCGTTCGAGCGGGAGATCGACTGGCTGGTGGGGCAGCCGGATCTCACCACGGTTGCGGTAATGTGTGCGGAGGCCGTGCCGTGGCGGTGTCACCGGTCGCTGATTGCAGATGCCGTGCTGGCGCGAGGCTTTGAGGTGGAGGATGTTTTCGTGCAGCGGGATGGGAGGAATTCGTGGAAAGTACATGCGACGCCGGAGTTTGCTCGGGTGGATGGGAAGAGAGTGTGGTATCCGGGTGAGACGGGGCTTTTTGGCTGATGGACCGGGGAATCAGGATTCTGGGGTGAGGCTGGAGTACGATTCGCTTCGCGAATCCCCACCCATGCGATGAACCCGCATGAATGGAGCACCTGGCATGAAGCCATCAACTCGCGCTCACTTCGCTCCCCGAGTGATGTTGGTCTAATAACCGCGTCCAATAGAAGTGGTCGCGTATTCTGAATCGATGCGGGTGAATGTGCTTTATTTTGCGATTTTGAAGGATGTCTTCGGGCGGGAGCAGGAGGCGGTGGAGCTTCCGGCGGGAGCTTCGGTGCGAAGTCTGCTGGAGAAGCTGCAGGGACGCGGAGCTATTGCTGGTGCGGTGTGGGGCTCGCTGGCAGTCGCCATCAATCAGGAGTACGCCGGGGCGGATGTGGTGTTGCAGGATGGGGACGAGGTGGCTCTCTTACCGCCGGTGAGTGGAGGTTGCGGGGCATGAGGATCGAGATCGTAAAGACGATGGTTGCGATGGAGGCGATCGTCGCAGAGATCAAGGCTGCGGCCGATGGGGCAGTGTGCGTCTTCGATGGCATCGTGCGGGACAATACGCGGGGGCGGAAGACGCTCCATCTGGACTACGAGGCCTACGAAGAGATGGCGCTCGAGCAGATGCGTGGCCTGGCCGCGGAGGCAGTAACGCGGTTTGGCGTGCGCGACGTGGCGCTGGTGCATCGGCTGGGACGGCTGTCTGTGGGCGAGACGAGTGTGCTGATCGTGGTGGCATCGGCGCATCGCGGGGCGGCGTTCGATGCTTGCAGGTGGCTGATCGATACGCTGAAGAAGACGGTTCCGATCTGGAAGAAGGAGCAGTTCATTGACGGGGCCATTTGGGCGGATGGGGAACCGTTTCCGGCTTCAGTCGCGTTGCAGGCTGGCGATGATCTGGAGATGTTGGGATGAAGCTGGCGGGGCTCGGGCTCGTGGGGGCGATGTTGTTTTTGGGGGTGCAGGCTCCGATCGAGCGGCGCGCTCCGCAGAACAGCGGGGAGGTACCGGTGCAGGGTCCGGTGACTACGCTGCGGGTGGAGACGCGGCTGGTCAATCTGCCGCTGAACGTGGTGGATGAGAAGGGCGCTCCCGTGGGTGGGCTGGGGCGGGATGACTTCGAGATTCTGGAGGATGGGAAGCTCCAGAAGCTGGCGATCTTTGAGAAGGAATCGGCGGCGCCGCTCTCGATTGTGCTGGCGATCGATGCGAGCGAGAGCGTGCTGCGGAACGAGCGCCTGGAGAAGGATGCGGCGAAGCACTTTCTGCGGTCGCTGATTCGGGCTCAAGATGAAGTGGACCTGATGGAGTTCGCCGATACGGTGCGGGAGATTGTGCCGTTTACGAATAATGTGAAGCGGGTGGAGGCGGGACTGGGCCAGTTACAGCATGGCGATGCTACGGCGCTCTTCGACGCGATCTATCTCGGCTCGCAGCGCCTGGCAGAGACCAAGGGAGATGCGTCGCGGCGGCGGGTGATGGTTCTGATTACCGACGGCGGGGACACGGTGAAGGGTTCGCGGTACGGGCAGGCTCTGGAGCAGGCGCAGCGGGCCGGGGCGATGGTCTACTCGATTATTATCGTGCCTGTATATGCGGACGCGGGCAGGAATACGGGTGGCGAGCACGCGCTGATCCAGATGGCCAGCGACACGGGAGGGAAGTACTACTACGTGGAGGATCCGAAGGACCTGGAGCCGGCGTTCCAGAAGGTATCAGAGGACCTGAGGACGCAGTATTTACTGGGGTACTACGCACCCCAGCGCGGACGGGATACATCATTCCGAATGGTCAAGGTTCGAATGAAGGATCCCGAACTGCGCGGGAAATATGAGCTGCGGTATCGTGCCGGGTATTACGCGGACGCACGGTAATGCTCTAACCCTTGATCTGGGTGGCGATGCGTTCGATGGCGTGGTGGGCGGAGAGGGTTGCGCCTTCCTGCCAGCCCACGAGGTGGGAGAGGTAGTCTCCGGCGAAGTAGGTTCGGCCCTGGGGCTTTTCAAGCTGGGCGTAGGCCGGGCTGCTGGCGGCCAAGTGGTTATTGGCGAAGCAGCCGAGGGAGTAGGGGGTCTTGGTCCAGTTGATATAGATGGGCTTGGTGAGATGGCTGCCGCAGCCGGGGTGGAGGCACTCGACGGCGGCGCGGGAGGCAGCGAGCTTAGCCTCGGTGGAGGGAAGCGCACCGAAGGGGGTGGGGGTGCCGGTAACGTCGTCGCGCTCGGAGTTGAAGCCGGCGACGAGGACGCCGGTGGGGGTGAACATCTTGTCGGTGGGGTACCAGACGAGGTCGACGGGGCCGGACTTCACGAAGGAGATGCCGCCATAGATGTTCTTTTCCTTCTCCCAGAAGCGCGGTGCCTCCCAGGCGACCTTGTAGAGAGCGGTCATGGGCATCCCTTTGAAGGCGGCCTGGGTCTCGGGGGAAAAGTTGTTTTTCGTCTGGGCGAGGACGGAGATAGGGATGGTACAGATGCAGAAGTCGGCAGACAGGGTCTGGGGCGAACCGGACTTTTTGTAAGCGATGGTGACCCCCGTCTCGGAGGTAGTGATCTCGGTGACGGGAGAGTCGTAGTGGATCATGTCTTTGGGCAGGGCGCGGGCGAAGCCGTAGGGAATGCGATCCATCCCTCCGATGGGCTGGAACATGGTGGCCTGCCAGTCGATCTGCTCCTCGTAGAACTCGCCCTTGGTGAGGTCGGACGCGAGCAGTTCGGAGAAGCTGAGCGGCTTGTGGAGGACTTCCTTGATGGGGCCAGCTCCACGGGGAGTGGTGAAGCCGGCGCGCGTGGTTCCGGTGTACTTGCCGGTGGCGCTCAGGTCGCCGAAGCCAGTGAGGAAGTCGAGGAGACAGGTGCGATCTTCGGCGGAGAGTTCTTCGTCCAGGGTGTGCTTGTGGATGGATTTGGAGAGCAGTTCGGCCAGGTGGCCGCGGGTGTCGTGGAGAACCTGGCGCTGCTCGACGGGGACGCCGCCGTTGAGCAGCGGGGACTGCATGAGGGCGGAGCGGGAGGCATTGACTTCGATCTCAAGGGGAACGCCGAGTTCGTGGCAGTAATCCAGCAGGTGGGTGTGGATGGAGGGGATGCGGGCGGGCCCCGCGTTGAGGTAACCGCCGTTAGACCAAGTACAGTTTTGAACCGTGCCGTCGGTCTGCTCCACCGTGCTGCCGTCGCGGACGGACCAGCTACGGCCGCCGGGGCGATTGCGGGCTTCGAGGATGGTGCAGTCGAAGCCCGCTTTGCGGAGTTCGTAGGCTGCAACTAATCCGGCGATTCCGGCTCCGAGGATGACGACCTTCTTGCCTTTGCCGAAGTCGGCGGAGAGCTGGGGAAGCGGCGAAGCTCCGACCGCAGGCATCAGGCCCAGCATGTTCATGGTGGAGAAAGCGGCGGCGTAGCCACCGAGCTGTGCGATGCGCTGAATGAGTACACGTCGGGTAAGGCTCATGGAAGATGGGCTCCGGGCGGCTGAATTTTAGGGGATGACTTGAACAGTGTGACTTAGAAGGCGGGGGATTGCAAGGGCGCGAGGGGCAGCAATCCGAGGAAGATGTAACACCCGTATAAGTCGATACTGCCTAGCGAGGGGGAATTTTCTGGATCGGATCCTTGTACGCGGGGCGGATGGCGCTCTCGCGTTCGCGGCAGGCGCTGCAGTTCTGGAGGTGGGTGAGGAGGGTGGACGAGGTCCAGGTGTGATTCTGGCGGGCGTTCTCGAGGCGGCGCTGGCGGACCGGCTGGGAGACGGCGGGATCGGCCATGGCGTCGGTGGCGGCGGCCAGTTCGTTGGTGGCGTTGACCAGCATCTGCTTCAGTTCGCGTCCGGCGGAGCAAGGCATGGGGGCAGTCTAGCAGTTAAAGCATTTCTCCTGCGGGTGTAACCGAAACCGCAGATCTGAACGCCGTTTTTTCCAAGAAAAACGGCACTCGCAAAGCTTGTCCAATGCACAGTAACAGGAGAAATGCTCTAAAGCTGGTCGCGGTATCGCTCGATGGCGAGGAGGACAAGCTGAGAGCGGGTGCGGACGCCCGTCTTGGAGAAAAGTTGCTGGAGAGTCGCTTTGACGGCGCTTTCGGAGATGTTGAGGCTGGCCGCGATCTCCTTGTTGGCGAGCCCCTGTAGGAGATGACGCAGGGTGGTGCGTTCGCGGTCTGTGAAGTGGATCCCGTTGCCCGGCTGATTGGCTGATACGACAGCCTGAAGGTACTGCTGATCGAGGATGACGCGGCCCTGGGCGACTTCGAGGATGGCGCGCTGGAGGTCTTCGGGTGAGTCCTGCTTGTGAAAGATTCCAGAGATGCCCGACTGGATCAGGGTGAGGGCGTCCTTGTCGGGCAGGCCGGCGGTGACGAGGAGCACTTTACCCAGGAAATTTGCTGCGTTCAGCCGGGAGAGAAAGCTGAGGGCGTTCTCGGTGCCGAGGTCGTAGTCGAGGATCAGGACATCGGGCTTGAGTTCCTGGAGGAGCGCGATGGCCTCAGCCGGATTGCCAGTGTGGCCGGTGATGAGGAAGCGCGCGTCGGAGCTGAGGAGGCGGAGCAGGCCTTCGCGGAAGAGGCTGTGGTCGTCGAGGAGGAAGATGCGGATGGTGGGCGGCGGGGTGGCTATCGCATCCGGCAGCGCTGGCGGATGTTGCAATGCTGGAGCATCGGGTTTTGCTGGCGCTTCGTGTTTCGTCATAGGGTGCTTTCGTGGAGCGCTGCGATGATATTGGACTGCGGGGTGGCTCCAGGGTCAGAGTTCAGCAGCGCGGTTGCTGGGAGAATTGCGATTTCGAAGCAGCAACCGGTGGTTGTGGGGACGAAACGAAGTTCGCCGCCGAAGCTCTGAATGAGAGCGCGGGAGACGTAGAGGCCCAGGCCTGAGCCATCGGCTCCGGGGCGGAAGGGCTGGAATAGATGCTCGGTGGAGTCGATGCCTGGGCCGGTGTCGGAGACGCGCAGCACGACGCGATCGGCTTCGAGGGTGGTATCGATGGTGAGGGCGCGCGAGTCGGAGTGCTCTACCGCGCGAAGGGAGTTCTGGGAGAGGTTGAGGAGGGCTTGCAGCAGACCCTGGCGATCGACCTGAACGGGCGGGAAGTCCGTGGGGATTTGCCAGTTGAATTCGCCGTCGATGTCCTGCCAATCCTGGCCGATGATGACCCGGAGTTCTTCGGTGAGGTCTTGCAGGCGGACGGAGACGCGGTGGGAGCGGGTGCGCTTGCGGAGGTCGAGAGAGGCGAGATCTTTTAGCCCGGCGACGAGATTTCTAAGGGCGACGAAGTCTGGGTCGGCGGCTACCCGGTTGTTGCGTTCCAGGTTCGAGGCGACTACGGAGATGGCGGAGCAGAGATTCCGTATCTCGTGGGAGACGGCTCCGGCGAGGATGCGGTCGTGGCTGGCGAGCAGCTCGAACTGGGCCTGTTCGCGCTCCCGGACCTCGTTGGAGGTGTCGACCAGGATGGCGGCGAGGTGGCGGCGTTCGCCGGTGCCGTAGATGGAGAACCAGGTAGCAGCGGGGAAGAGAGTTCCGTCGGCGCGGCGGGCCCAGGCTGTAGCGGAGGTGCTGATGTGGCCGATCTCCGCCGGGAGCTTGAGTGCGTCGTCGAAGAGGGGAGCGAAGTCGCGGACTGCCTGACCGATCAGGGGTGCGGCGGAGTTTAGCATCGTCTCGGCGGCATGGTTGGCGGCAACGATTTTTCCTGAGCTGGCGACGGTAAGGATCGCGGCGGGGCTGCTCTCGGCGAGGAGACGAAGCTGCTCCTGGGCGCGGCGGCGGAGTTGCTGCTCATACCGAAGACGGACGTAGTGGGCCAGGACACTGCGGCGCGAGGCTACGATCTGGTAGATGAGCAGGCCGCACGCGGAGTAGGCGGCGGTCGCCATGCAGAAGCGAAGAATGTGCTCGAGGTGCGTCTCCTGCGGAGTGAAGATGCCACGGGTATAAGCGCAGAAGATGGCGGCCAGAACGATCTGCCAGCGCTTGAGAATCGTGGCGGCGATCATGACGGGCAGGATGTAGAGGATGCCGAGCGAGAAGTCGAAGTCGAAGTACCACTCCAGCAGCACGAGAACCCCTACGAGGCACACCGAGAGAAGGAGCATGGGAGTGCGGCTGCCGGACATGGAACGAAGTCGATACAGCAGGCGGCGGGTACTTAGCTTCACTCTGCAATTTTAGATGCGATGGGCGGATGGATGCACTGGAGATAGCTGAAAGATAGGCTGACGACTATCTGAGATGCGGATGAAAGAGGGGTTGGAAGATAGGCGGCAGATGGGCGATTGGAACGGTCTAATCGTCATGTCTGGAGCCTGTCAATGATTGTTCGCGACCGTTTACCTCTTAAGAGAATCTGGCCGCAGGCGTGGCGCCGGTTGCTGATGCTGCTGGTGTTCGATTGCACGGTTGCTGTAATTTATTCGGTATTTCATCACACTTGGATCTCGCTAAATGGTTTGCCGATCGCTCCGCTGGCCTCGGCGCTGACGATCTTTCTGGCGTTTCGCACCAATGCCGCGTACGGACGGTGGTGGGAGGCTCGACAGTTATGGGGGAACCTGGTAAATACGTCGCGGTCGCTGGCGCGGCAGTATCTGACCATGCTGGATGAGTCGCTGGAAGACCCACGCCGGGTCCCGCTGCGCAACACGCTGGTACTGCACCAGATTACCTTTGCCCATGCGTTGCGGTGCCATCTGCGGAAGCAGAGCTCCTTCCCGGAGATCGAAACTCTGCTGGGAAATGACGCGGCAGATGAGCTGCGGCGGTTCAAGAACGTTCCGGCGGCGGTGGTGTTGCGCGCCGGCAAGCTGCTGAAGCAAGCCCGGGAAGAGGGCATGATCGACAGCTACAAATGGATCTCGATCGACGAGAACCTGTCGGTACTGGCGAACATCCAAGGCGCGTGTGAGCGCATCAAGAACACGCCGCTGCCCCGGCAGTTCGATTACCTGCCGGGCGTCCTGGTCGATGCTTTCTGCTGGCTGCTTCCGTTGGCGATCGTCGAGGACTTGGGGCTGATGACTCCGCTGGCGAGTGTGCTGATCAGCTTCACGTTTATTGCGGCCGATCTGATGAGCCGCGAGATCTCGAACCCGTTCGACAACACCATCCACGACACGCCGATGACGGCGCTCTCGCGGACCATCGAGATGAACCTGCGCGAACAGATGGAAGAGACCGACAAGGAACGCGGTTGGAGCGGGGCTTTGATTCAGCGCAGGCGGCAGGTAGTCCATGATGTGTCGCCGGTAGATGGATTCGTTTTCTAAAGAACGCAGGGGAAATAAAGATTTTCAACGGACTCAGATGCAAAGGAGAAACGACCATGTTTCAACAAACGACGGAGATTGTGTTTGCGACTGATTTTTCGGATTCAAGCCATGCGGTGATCCCGGCTGTTGCGCGCTGGGTGGATGAATTGGGTGCGAAGCTGACTTTGCTGCACGTATACGATCCGAAAAAAGTCATCCACCGCGATGCTCAGTCCCGGCTCCAGTCGTTCTTTGCGGAGGCAGATAACTACCCCGACTGCGAGCGGGTGCTGATCGGCGGAGACGTCTGCGAGGGGATTGCGACGTACTGCGCACGGCGGAGCGGGGCGTTCCTGGTGCTGCCTCCGAGCGATCAGTCCGGGCTGCCGCGACCGTGGCACCGGTCGATGCGGGCGCGTTTGATCGAGCAGTTGGATATTCCGATCTGGACGCTGGGCCGTACGAATGTGGGCGATAGCGAACCGTCGAGCGACCGGCACATCGGGGTGTGGATTACCGATGCAGAAGAGGGCGTTTCGCAGGTGCGCCAGGCGGCGCAGTATGTGACACAGACGGGCGCAACGCTGCATCTGCTGCACGTGGTGGAGGATGTAAACGAGGGATCGCTGACGAATCCGTTGACGACGCGCTCGCCGATGGGGATCGAGTCCGCGGAGGTATGGCTGGGGGAGTTGCTCGAAGGGCTGCGAGGCCTCAAGGTCGAGGTGCATGTAGCACAGGGGAGCGCCGACCGCGAACTTCCACGCCTGCTGCGGCGGAGCGGCGTTGAGATGCTGCTGGTCAGCCAGAAGAGCGCAATTCGCAGGAGCATGATGCGGTCGACGATCAATCCTGTGTTTCGGAAGTGCCCTGCGAGTCTGATCTGCGTGCCCTATCGTGGACGCCTCGAGGATATGTGGCGCGGCGTGGAAGCCTCGGCGGCTGCTTAGGGTCGCTCGTACTTCGGGCACGCGAAGGATTGCAGGTGGGCAATGATATCCGGAGGTGCTGCGTCTCTATTCCGCTCGATATCCGAAGCGCTAAAGCCGAGGTACGGGGGTACGGGGGTACGATAGAACAGCAGCTTAGCTTCGGGAGGTGCATACGTGCCGAATTACACGAAGAACGCGGAAGCGATCTCTCGCCTCAATCCTGAGGAGTACAAGGTCACACAACAGAACGCAACCGAGCGACCTTTCGAGAACGCATATTGGGATCATGATGAACCTGGCATCTACGTGGACATCGTTTCGGGAGAGCCGCTATTTTCATCGCTGGATAAATTCGACAGCAACTGTGGTTGGCCAAGCTTCTCGAAGCCCGTTGAGCCGGAGCACGTGGACGAAAGATCCGACGTGACTCACGGAATGAACCGGACGGAAGTTCGATCCATCCATGGCGACAGCCATCTCGGCCATGTCTTTGACGATGGCCCCAAAGAGGCTGGAGGGCTGCGGTATTGCATCAACTCCGCCTCGTTGCGCTTTATCCCTCTCGATGAGCTTGAGAGCGAAGGGTATGGCGACTATCTCAGGTTGTTTGAACCCAAGGAGCAAAAATAAGATGGCCTCACTGAGTGAGCGTGCAGTTCTTGCCGGTGGTTGTTTCTGGGGGATGCAGGATCTGCTGCGCCGCTATCCTGGCGTGATCTCGTCGCGGGTTGGATACACGGGCGGCAATGTGGCACATGCGACCTATCGCAATCACGAGGGTCATGCCGAAGCAATCGAAGTGGTCTTCGATCCTCAACGCATCAGCTATCGTCAGATTTTAGAGTTCTTCTTCCAGATCCACGACCCGACGACTTTAAATCGTCAAGGAAACGATGTTGGGTCAAGCTACCGTTCGGCGATCTTTTATACGACAGACGAACAGAAAAAGATCGCTGAGGGTACCATCGCCGACGTAGATGCGTCCGGTCTATGGCCTGCCAGGGCCGTAACGGAAGTCGTGCCGGCGGCTCCATTCTGGGAAGCAGAACCAGAGCATCAAGACTATCTGGAACGAATTCCAAACGGATATACCTGCCATTTCATCCGACCGAACTGGACGCTTCCAAAACACAAGATCTAATGGCTCTCCAGAAAAGCTCTTGGCCGGAGAGCGGTTTAAGTCGCTGTGGATTATTGGATCTCGTTGGGTTGACGACGTATCAGGATAGCGGCTGAGTTGAATGAAGTTTCAGCACCTGTTCGATGAGATCTGCAGCGCGGTCTGGTCCGTTCAACTGCTGGATAGCTCTCTGCAAGACCTGGGCAGCTTCACGGTATTGCGAATCTTGAAGCACGAGAGTGACAGCTTTGCGAAGCCGGGCTGGGTTTAGCCTGTACCGGGAAACCACCACGCATGCTCCGCGTGCCTTGAGCCTTGCCGCCACACCGGGTTGGTCGTTGGCGAGAGGGATGGCCACCATCGGCACTCCCTCGGAAAGCGACTCCAGGACCGTGTTCAGGCCGGCATGCGTGATCACCAGCGCGGCCCGCTTCAGAAGCTCCAGTTGGGGAGCAAAGCGCACCACCAGCGGATCGCCGGCTAACTTTCCCAGTCTTGCTGGATCGATCCCGCCACCCATCGAGATCACTAACTGTGCATCGAGTCCGGCACAGGCGTCTGTGATCGTTCTGAAGATGGCTTCCGAACCGTTCTGCAGAGTGCCCAGCGATGCGTAAATAAGGGGGCGTCCGTCGAGGCGATCCCAGGGAAAATCGACGACAGGACGCAGTTGAGCGTGTAAGAACGGCCCAGTATAGTGCAGCCCGGCTGGCTTCTTGCCGCGGATTACGAATTCCAGCGCCTCGGGCAACTGTGTGATTTGCGCCAGGGAGGAGAGTCCATCCTCAGGACTCGTGTAAGGCTTCAGTCCCCAGGCGTTACGCTGCTGGTTCACTTCTAGGAAGATGGGGGTTGCAATCCGCAAAAGGAAATGGATCGCAAGGCGGTTCCGCAAACGGCTGATCCGATCCTGTCCCGCAGCCCAGCCGAACCAGAAGGGCGGAAACCGGTCATCGGGGAGGAGGGGAGGAATGAAGGCGAGGGAGATCCAGGGCAGGCCTAAATGATCTGCGACGTTTCCAGCAAACTCCGCCTCGTCGACCAGCAACGCTTCTACGTTGGCTGTCCGCACCGCCTGCGGCCCGTCGCGCAGGATCATTCGCGTTGAATTTCTGATTCGCTCCAATGTGAACCGAAACGCCGCGATCCCCTTGAGCTCTGCCAATTGCTCGTCCAGCTTCCTGAGAGTGCCGGGCGGATAGTCTTCGGCGCCAATCCGATGAAACTCGATACCCGCTGCACGCACAACGGCCTCGGTGTCCGCGATTCCGAAGATCACTACCTCATGGCCTCTAAGTTGCAAGGAATGTGCCAGCGCGGTCATCGGATTGAGATGACCGGTTCCAGGAAAACAAAACGCTCCTAATTTTGCCATCTGCTCTAGTCGTACCTCAGCGCATTTACAGGTGAGAGTTGCCCCGCTCGCCACGCCGGAAGTGCTCCGGCAATCAGTCCGGCGAACACCGCAATTCCTACCGCCTCGGCAAGCAGCGGCCAGTGGAGTGACGCCGAAACGAGACCTGCGGTCCGGGGCAGAGTGGCCAGCACTCGCAGAGCGCCCCACCCTAAAGCGATACCGAGCAAGCCCCCGCAGAGGCCGAGCGTGATTGCTTCAATCTCAATGTGGGCCAGCACCTGCCATCGATTCCAACCCAGAGCGCGCAAGATCCCGATCTCCCGGGTGCGCTCGAAAACCGACATCGCCATGGTGTTGGCGATTCCCACGATGCCGATGATCAGGGCGAGCGAAGAGGTGCCCCAGGCTGAAGCGTGGGCGAGTTTCACAAACTGATTGTCGCTGGCGCGCTCGGCTGCAGGAACAGCGCGTATTCCCGGCAGGGCTGCTTCAATCTCGGCCTGTGCGTGCTTCAAGTATTGTTGCGATGTCTCTCCGCGAGGCACGGGGCGCAGCCGAACATCGATCGTCGAAGCTTTGCCCTGCAGGCTGCTTAGCTGCTGCAACTGGTCCAGCGGCATGATAACCGCGTCCGCCTGAAGCGCCGAAGCGCCGTGGTAAACGGCAACGACCGTGAACGACGTGCCTTGAAGATCAAGAATGTCGCCAGTTTTTTTTTTCAGATCTTGAGCGAGCATATCGCCCAGCATCACTTCGGCGTGGCCGTCACGAAACTGCCGTCCTGCAAGAATCTGCAGAGACGCGAACTGAAATGCGTCTTCCTTCCAGCCGTAAACCAGCGCATTCACGTCTGGGGTCAGGTCCATCAGATTAAATATGGTGGGCGAGGCCTGCGCAACATCGGGCAAATTTGTGAGCTTTCCCGCAATCGATTCGTCCATCGAAGTGTTCAGGAAGGTCCCCTGAATCACGGCGATGTCAGTGCCGCTGCTGGCGTAAATACGCAGCCACTGCTGTTCGAACGCGCTCGAAAAACCCACCAGGCCTACGAATGCGCCCACCGCCATCCCGATACCAACCAACGTGAGCAAAGTCCTCATGCGCCGCCGCAGCAGGTTCTTGAAAACAAATCCGGTGAACGACAATGATTTGGCCATGAGACTGGAATGCGTCCTTTTGCTTCGCGTTGAAAAAAATGAGTTGCTAGTTCAGTTGCTACTTGTCGGGGCGGTATGCGCCGCGCCCATTCAGAATAAAAGGTTCAGACGTTATCTCCTATTTTTTGACCCGCGGCCGCCGTAAGCTTTCCGTTCGCGACGTAAATTTCCATCCGCGTAACTTCGTGTACCAGGGGCGTCCAGGGAGAAGAATCAGACCGGCACTGCTCGCAGGCTATACTGAGCCATAGCGCAGCCGTCGCATGAGCACCCAGCGGTTATGATCGCCGCCCTTTTTTATGCACGGACGGAGGACAGTTTTAAACTGAATAACGAAGAACTCATTCTGGTTACGGGCGCAACTGGCTTTCTCGGAGTGCAACTGGTGCGCGAACTTCTGGAGCGGAAGCCGAACGCCACACTTGCGCTGCTCATCCGCAACACCGCCGGACAATCGGCCCAGCAGCGCGCTGATTCCTTCATCCCTTCAGAGGAGAGGTCGCGGGTTCAGGTTTTTGCTGGAGACGTCAGCATGCCTAACTGCGGGCTGGAGCTGGCTGACTACGAGCGCCTTTCGGCTGAAACAACCCGGGTGATTCACTCAGCGGCCACAGTGCGATTCGATCATTCGCTCGACGAGGCACGTCGCATTAACGTCGAAGGCACACGGCATATTCTCGATTTTGCGGGCGGTGCGCGCGAGCTTCGAAGTTTCGCCTACGTTGGTACGGCCTACGTGGCTGGCGATCGTTCTGGCCTGGTGCGCGAAGACGAGCTTGTTGTGGGCCAGAGTTATCGCAACACCTATGAACAAACGAAGGCTGAAGCAGAGGCCCTTGTACAAACGCGTCTCGCTTCACTTCCCGGCATGATACTGCGTCCCAGCATCATCGTGGGGGATTCTAAAACTGGCGTCACCTCTAGCTTCAAGATGATGTACTGGCCGCTGAAGATCTACGCACGACGTCTCTGGCGCACCGTCCCTGGCTATTCGGACGCAGTACTTGACATTGTGCCCGTGGATTTTGTCGCGAAGGCTGTCGCGCATCTCCTCTTTGATGAAGCCGCCCTGGGCAGTACCATCCACCTCTGTGCGGGACCTCGCGCCAGTGCGACGATCCAGCAGGTTGCGGATCGCGCGATGGAGTACTTCAAGGGTCCCGAGCCGCGTTTTGTCGATCCGAGATTCTTCTTCGCCGTGGTGCGGCCGCTTCTGTTTCTCTCTTTATGGGGCCGCAAACGCCGTGTGCTGCACGACGGTCGTGCCTACCGGGATTACTTCACCATGCGCATGCAGTTCGACACCAGCAATGCCGAACGTCTTCTGCAGCCTGCCGGGGTAAGTCCGCCACCGGTCCTCGACTATCTTGACCGCCTTTTCCATTACTGCGTGGCCAGCGAATGGGGCCGCAAGCCGATCTCTGTGCAATGAGTATTATTCAACGGTATCAACTCGCGCGGGATCCCGAAGTCACGGTCGCCAATCTCGTGGACCAATTGGTTCATCGAAAAGGAGATTGCGAAGTCGCCCTGTACGAAAGCGGCGTCTTTCATCTTTCCGATCTTCACGACGAAGTTTGCTCCTTCGATACTTTTCTGCGTCAGACCATCGCGCTTCGCCCGGGTCAGCCTGTTGCCATCTATCGCAGCAACGATCGGGAATGCTTCCATTGGTTTCTTGCCATTATCCGCGCGGGAGGCATTGCGGTTCCGCTCAATCCGCAGCTCTCTCTGGTCGAAGTGCGCCGGATTCTCGCCGAGAGCGGGACAGAGATTGTCGTTACCGACAAAGCGGTCTTTGAACGGAACATCGGCGACCGCCAGGCCCTCACGGTGCGCACCTGGATACAGGCGGATAATGAGCAGGAAACACTCGACGGATTCCTGCGCGTCTCCGGGACTGATATGCCGGCGCCACCCGTCACCATTGATCCGGCCGCAACGGTGGCCATCTTTCATACCTCCGGTACCAGTGGATTCCCGAGGGGCGCAGCCTTGTCAAGCAACGCGCTGCTTGGCGCGCGCGCGTCCACGGTACTCTCTGGGATGCTTTTGGGCCCGCGGGACATTGCGCTCATAGCCTTACCCTGGTCACACATCATGGGTGTGAGCATTGCTTTGTACGGCCTGATGGCGGGGATCCGAGGCTGTTTTCTCGATCGTTTCGACGTGAATGCTGCGCTGAATCTTGTGGAGCGCTTCCACGTCACCGCCTTTGTTGGCGTGCCCACCATGTTTGCCCGCCTGGTCAACAGCAACCCCGCGCCGGAACGCCTGGCGAGTGTGCGTGTCTGGCTCTCTGCCAGCGACCATCTTTCCTCCGAAGTTCGCGGGCGTCTACGCCAGTTCGGAGGCCTGACCCGCCTGTTCGGTCGTTGGCGTATTCCACCCATTCTGCTGAACGGCTACGGTTTGGTAGAGTTGGGCGGCCTCGCCATGATGGGCGTTGAGTTGCCGTGGCTGCGCGGGAGTGGCGACCTGTGTTTCCCCATACCGCCGTTTCGCATCCGCGTGGTCGACGCGACGGGCCAGGCTGTGCCGGCGGGTGTAACGGGCGAGTGTCAAATTCGTCGACGCGGTCTTGCTCCGCACTACTGGAGGGACAAGGACGGCGCTCAGGACCTTCTTACCGGCGACGGCTGGTTGCGTACCGGGGATCTGGCTACGCGCAACCGGCTTGGACTTATCCGGCTAGTAGGGCGGACAAAGGATGTCATCAAGTCGGGCGGCTACTCGGTGTACGTTCGCGAACTGGAAGAAGCAATCCTCGCCCATCCTGCGGTGGCCCGCGCAGTAGCGTTCGGCCTGCTTCACCACGAGAAGGGCGAGATCCCCGTGGCCGCAGTGGAGTTGCGGACTGATTCCTCTTGCGAAGAAGTTGACTTGCTGAATTGGTGCCGTAGCAATCTCGCGCCTTATAAGGCGCCACGGCGCATCTGGATTCTAGCTCCCGGAGACTTGCCACAGAACCACAACGGTAAGTTTCTTCGGCGGGTGCTCCAGGAGCGATTCTCAGAGGCTTGAGCGGTCTTACTTTAGTGTCCTGAGTCTAAATCGTTCCATAAAACCAGGGCCGAAGGCCCGACCACATACCAGCCTAGGTCAGATAAACCGCATAAACAGAGGGCTGAAGGCCCGGCCCATAATTCCTTCAACAACTTCAGACTCAAGATATTAGGCAGGATCGACCTATAGCCCTCGGAAGGGCACACCTTCAGGTGTGCCAAACGTAGTTCGCTTTTTTCCATGATAGAGCGAACAGCAGGGTCAAGGGCGATCCTCGAATTGGCTGATCTGCTCGGGACTGAAGTCCTTGATCGTGAGGTGTGCTCGTGTGCTTCCGCGTTCGATAATAAGGATGGTCGATCCGGGGCGGCCATGTATCTTCACTTCTACCTGTCTGGCGGCCCAGACTCCACCCGACCGGCTCAAGCCCAGGGAAGTAAATTCCTTCACACTGGTTGAGCCCTTCGACGTCTTTTCCGTATAGATGGGATAGCCGATGGTGTGGTCGAGCCACGTTTGGACTTCGGCATAGTGCGAGCGATCCGATGCTCCCGGCGTACTCTTCAGGACATCGCAATCGCGAGCGCCAAATTTGGTACTCTTCGTAATCGTCTGGTCCTGCCAGTAATACTCGGGTTGAAGGAAATCTTCATAGTTGAAATCGCTGCCGGATACGCTCTCACTCCACTTGTCAAAAGGCAACAAGGTTGGGGCTGACTCATGTGGACGAAAAATCCGGACCGTATCCTGGCCGTTGGGCCGCATTTCAAGCAAGATTCTGACGCGCGCATCCTGGCCCCGACTCTCCGCCGGCGTCCGGGACGGGACGATTTCAATGAGCGCGCGTAAAACACCCGGGAACCAGTGCGCCTTGAGAGTAAATGCATTGCTGATCCTCTTCCCGCTTGCATCCACTCGGACCAGGCGCCCGGTGGCACGAGAATCTGTGGTCTCAATACGCTGCCGAGCAACGGCGATGGCCGCGCGCGCGTCTGCTGCGTGTGCAGCGGTCGCCATCAATAGCATTGTTGTAGCCACCACAGAGGCGAGCCTCATGACACAATCCTTCCATCATGGATGCGGATGTGCCGCGGCGCGGAGTTCGCTATCTCGTCCTCGTGTGTGATGACGATGAGCGTCATACCGCGGGTCTGCTGAATGCCGATGAGGACCTCCATAATTCGCGCGGAGTTCTTGCTGTCGAGATTCCCAGTGGGCTCATCTGCCAGCAGGATCGAAGGGTTATTAGCCAGTGCCCGAGCAATCGCGACGCGTTGCCGTTCGCCCCCGGAGAGTTCATTCGGGTGCTGGCGCATACGGGACTCTAGGCCCACTTCACGCAGCAGCGCCTCGGCACGTTCCTCGCGATCGCTGCTGCCAATCCGCGTCGCAAGCATGGGGGCCTGCACGTTTTCAATAGCACGCAGGGTGGGCAGCAGGTAAAAGGACTGAAAGATAAATCCAACATGGTGTCGGCGATACGCGTCGAGCCCAATCGTAGAGCCCAGAGCCGCACCGCGGAAAAGGATCTCGCCGCTGGTGGGGGTATCAAGCCCGCCGAGCAAGTGAAGCAGGGTAGATTTACCACTGCCGCTGTGTCCGCTGATCGCAACAAATTCGCCAGCGTCGATGGAGAGGTCGACGCCGCGGAGAGCTTCAATTCGTCCCTCGTCGTAGTCTTTGCGCAGATTGCGCACTTCCAGGATAGGACTAGCCATGTCGCACACCTAAACCGTGGAAAAGCGTACGCCGTGCGAGGCTGGAAACACTCCGGCAGTCAGTTGTGTCAGCATGACAACGCTCAATGATTCATCTTCAAACAGGCGGGAGCCAACCAGATTAACGAATGCACCACCCGGCATACGCGTCGCACAGAATTTCATGAAGGTTTGAAGACGTATGCACTCCAACCCTTCCCAGACAGATGATAATGACAATAATTTAGAGCCCATGCGATTGAGTGCGTCCTATCGTGTTCAAGAGTGGAGGGTCAGTCTATCCTGCAAACTGCCGCTGTGTTTGTTACTAAACCTGACTTCCAAAACACTAATCTTGATAGCGGGATTGGTTACTGGGTGAAGCTGGAATACCCGGCCCACTCTGTATCCGCGGAACCTCAGTCGGTTCAGTTTACCTCACGTTAGCACCGGCAATTGTTGTCGCCGGTCTCGAAGAACATCGAATCACTTGCAGTCGGGCAACATGACGTCCATGATGCAAACGCTGTCGAGGATCGAGCCTGACAGTATACGATCGCCGATAGGAGCAGATGCAGAAACCCGCCAACGGCAGCAGCGTTTGTTGGGGTTGTGGGATGGGGCGGGGCCGATAAACGAACCTGATCGTTTTGCAGCATGGAAAAATGAAACAATAGGTTGTTCCTTGTTCACGGCTTCGGTTCTAGGGCTTGCACGGAAAGACTTGAACTCATCAGCTTCATCTTCAAGGAGAGCAGTACATGGTTCGCTTGTTGTGGCTTTTGCTCTTAGTTTCCATCTTCCCGGTTTTGGGCCTGTTGTATCAGTGGGCTGGGTCGCGATATGACCGTAGACGCTTTCTTCGGCTGGGCCGGTTGGTGGACATTGGCAACCGCCGGCGGCTGTTTATGATGGAAATGGGCGATGCGGTTGGCCCGTCTGTGATCTTCGAATCTGGAATTGGGTCAACAAGTCAGAACTGGGCCAAGATTCAGGAGTCGGTCAGCGAGTTCGCGCACACGGTTACCTACGATCGATTGGGGCTTGGTTGGAGTACGCCAGCGGTGTCGGAGCGAATTCCTTCGAAGGTGGTGGAGGAGTTGCGGGCCATGCTGCAGGCTGCAGGTATTGCGCCGCCTTACCTGTTAGTGGGGCATTCGTTTGGCGGTCTGGTAGTGCGGTATTTTGCTGCCGAGTATCCCGACGAGGTGTTGGGTGCGGTTCTGGTGGATGCGATGCGCACGGACGAGTGGCCGCCGGTAGATGAGTCGCAGCGCAAGTTGTTAAATCGTGGGGTACAACTGACGCAGTGGGCCGTGCCGATCGCCTATTCGGGCCTGGCACGACTCACGACAATGTCATTTTTGCACCGGTCAGGCAGGTTTACAAACCTCTTTACGCGCGCGACGGGCGGCCGCGACGTGCTGGAGCGGGTGACGAGCGAGTTGAACAAGATGCCGCCGGCGATTTGGCCCATCGTGGCGGCGCACTGGTCGAACCCGGCCTATTTTCGTGGGATGACGGCGCATATCCAGGGAGTTCCGGGAACAGTGACGGAGATGCTGGATGCGACGCCAATCGTGGGCATGCCGGTGGTATTGCTGACACCTGGGCATCCGAAGGCGATCTCGGACGCGGATTTGCGGAAGATCGGACCGGATGTCGAGCAACTGATCGCAGAGAACAGCGGGCATTGGGTGCATTTGGACGAGCCAGACCTTGTGATCGAGCAGATTCGCGAGATGATGACGGTCGTACGCGCCGGGCTCTCCCGTGAACCGATGATGCAGGAGAGCGTCTCGGCCGATTGATGGTCGGGCCGTGATGCTTCGGTCGAGTGTCCTGAGTCTAAAGTTCATTCCAAGAACTCAGGGCCAACGGCCCGGTCACATACCAGCCGAAGGCCTAGGTCCAGATACGCCCCAACACCGAGGGCTGAAAGCCCGGCTCATAATTCCTTCAACAACTTCAGACTCATCACACTAGTGGACCGCATCGCCATTGGGGGCCTTGTCCCTGCTTAGCAGGAACAAGGCGAATACGACCATAGCGAAGCGATTGTGCCGGCATCAGCTTCAAGGCTCCGCCCTCGATAGCACTATCAGCGGTAATGCGGGCCGCTGATGCTGATAAGGTCCGGTGCATCTTGCATGATGACAAAGAGTTTCAGTCTCTTCGAGTCTGCGCCGCTATAGACGGATGCCGCCAGGGAACTCATTTTGGAGGAAGTAGAAAATGGTGCACAGCCCCGCCTGTTGCATCTGATTAATAAGTGGACTAAGAGTCTGCAAGTGATCATAGGCGGTGAGATGGTTCAGGTTAAGTCGAAGTCTGAGGGATCGTGGTCTAAATTCGTGCATGCATGGCATAGGACCTCGTTTGGGTTGATCGTTACAACACTCATCGCTGTTTCCATTCCGATAGGACAACAGCATTGGGCCTTCTCCCAAAGCGTTACCATCGCAGGATTCGATGCGGGGGCCAGAGGCAGAGAAATCATCGCCCATCTCAACTCCGTCATTCAGTTCTATCGGGTTTCTACGCAGCCGATTCAGAAGACTGGCGAATCGAACGACGTGGTCTATCGCGACCAGGCGGCAGCACTCTCTTCCGATGTTGCCAGATTCGCTTTTCAATCCGCCAAGGCTGAGGCGGTGCTTCTGGCTGCGTATGAGTCACATCTGGCAGCCTCTCAAAATGGTGCGTCTACGAGTGAACAAGAAAAGATGCAAGTGATTGAAGCTAACGTCGACAAGCACCTTAGCGATCTGCAAATTCGTAAAGCGGCATTGGATAAACAGATAGCTTCAGCAAAGCCGCAGGCGGTAGCAGCGTTGCGATCCGAGAGAAAGCGGCTGGATGGCACCCTGGATCTGTCGAACGCGATGCGAGAAGCGTTGCAAAAGATCGTCGCCATGTCAGGATCTACCAGCAATGCTGGCCTCGCCGGGGATATCGATCGGCTGCAAAGCCCGGTTCCCGAACTACAAAGCAAAAACAAGCCGGCACCTCCTCAGCTCGCCACGCTCGACGCAGCTCGCTCGTCCGGCGTTACGAGCCAAGGCATGATCCTCATTGATCTTCTGGAGACAAAACACGGTCTGGACTCTTTGCTGCACAACAATGACAAGCTGCACAAACAAGCCCTTGATATGCAAGTGCCGATATCAACCGTACTGCGAGCTCTCGTTCATCAAGGTCAGCAGATGTCCGAATAGGCAGTGACGGATGCACAGCCCGCGCCAACTTTAGTGGGACAGACTAAGGGAACTCCTGCAACTGGGTCTGCCGTTACCGTTCAACCGAACCTTGAGTCCATCACAACGCAGTTCAAGGCGTTAACGGCGGCTTCTATTCCCTTAACTCAGGAGATCATTGTTCTCGAGCAAAGCCGTGTCAATCTTACGGCTTGGCAGACTTCAGTGGACCGGGAATACTCCAGTATTCTTCACTCTCTTTTTCTAAGAATCCTTGTTGTCGGGATTGCCCTGGCCCTCATCCTGGCCGGGGGAGAGGTTTGGACGCATATCACCAATAAATATGTGCGGGACATTCGCCGCCGGCGTCAGTTTTTGCTCGTCCGTCGAACGGTGGTGGGTCTTCTTTCCGCCATCGTCCTTCTGTTTGGATTCGTCACGCAATTCAACTCTCTGGCGACCTTTGCCGGTTTTATCACGGCGGGTATAGCCGTCGGCCTCCAGACAATTCTGCTGTCAGTCGCAGCCTATTTCTTTATTATCGGCAGATATGGAGTCAAGGTTGGAGACCGTATCATTGTTGCATCGGTGACGGGCGATGTGATCGATGTTGGTCTCGTCCGTTTCTACATGATGGAGCTAGCGGGAAGCGGGACAGAACTGAACCCGACAGGACGTGTGGCAGTCTTTTCGAATGCTGTATTATTTCACGCTGACACTCCACTTTATAAGCAGATCCCCGGTACGGAATACGCCTGGCATGAACTGATTGTGAAGCTTACTGAGGGCGCGAATTACAAGCTCGTCTGCGAGGCCATCATGAGAGAAGTACATACGGTCTTCGAAGGATATCGTGCGCAGATTGAGCGACAGCATCAGGGAGTGGAACGACAGATGCAGACCTCAATAGGACCGCCCGCTATCGAATCGAGATTGCAGTTCAACGGGGGGCGTTTCAACTTTGGGCTCGGTTTCCAGTACAAATCAAGGACGCGTCTGAAACCGATGAGAAGCTAACCCATGCCTTGGCTGACTTAATATCCAGTACTCCCGATATAAAAATTGCTATTGCCTCAATACCGACGATACAAGCCTCAGTAAGAGGCTAGGGTGTTTAGTCCCGGTATTTGATGGTGCATACTTTTCTGAACGCGAGAAGGAGGCACTATGGGGCAGGTTTTACACCGGAGTGCCACGACGACAGAGGCGATCCGTCGAGCGCTACAACATAGTCAAGAGAGTATGAGGTCGCTGGCCCGACGGCATGGCATCAACCCGAAGACCATTGCCAAGTGGAAGAAGCGCGAGTCTACGGAGGATCGCCGAACCGGGTCTACCGTTCCGAGGTCGACTGTTCTGACGGTCGAGCAGGAAGCCATCATCGTAGCGTTTCGCAAGCACACACTGCTGCCGCTGGATGACTGCCTCTATGCGCTTTAGCCCACGGTCTCCAGGCTCACCCGTTCCTCCCTGCACCGATGTCTGGAACGTCATGGCGTAAGCCGTCTGCCCGAGGTCGAGGGCGATCAGCCTCGCAAGAAGAAGTTCGACACCTATCCGATCGGCTTCTTCCATATCGACTTGGCCGAGCTGAGGACCGCAGAGGGCAAGCTTTACTTGTTCGTCGCCATCGACCGCACCTCGAAGTTCGCCGTGGTTGAGCTCGTGGAGAGGGCCGACATGCGAGCCGCCGCCGCCTTCCTCGAAGCACTCGTCGAAGCAGTTCCGTATCGCATCCACACCGTGCTCACCGACAACGGCATCCAGTTCGCCGATCTGCCGAAGAACAGGCAGGGGCTAACCGCGCGCTTCCGTGGCCATCCCTTCGACAGGCTCTGTCTCCTTCATGGGATAGAACACCGCCTGACCAAGCCTAACCATCCCTGGACCGACGGACAGGTCGAACGCATGAACAGAACCATCAAGGACGCCACCGTCAAACGATACTTCTACGACTCCCACGAACAACTCAAAGCGCACTTGACCGACTTCCTCAGGGCATATAACTTCGCCCGAAGACTCAAGACGCTCAAGGGCCTCACGCCCTACGAATATCTCTGCAATCTCTGGACGCAAACCCCAGACACATTTACTCTCAACCCAATCCATCAAATGCCGGGACTAAACAGTTAATACCGTCAAAGGGATTACGGGGGTAACCACAGCGTGGTAAACACAACTTGTGGTAAATGTCGGATCCCGGAGAATGCATGAACGCGGAACAGTCTTCAACAAAAAAAAGCAGTTCATATCGTTGATTCCATCTTCCTGGAGTGCAGTAGCGGCACCAAGAAGCAGTTGCAGCAGTATGCACCGAAGACCGGCGTTTCGGTTGCCAGCATTGTGGATGAGGCACTCAACGATTGGCTGACCTGCGTTGCTCCTGCACGGCAAGCCACCGCCCAGCCTCATTTGGTTCGTCGTCGCGGATAAATTCTTTTATCAGTTCTGGGCGCTATCCGCGTCATGAATGACTGCTTGCACTGGCGAGATTTTGGATCAAGGTCCCCCTCGACCCAATGAGACGTAGCGTGAACCAGATGGTTGATGAACAGGTCGGCGCCCGATCACCAGTGTGTCCCGAGACCGACTCGCACTTCTGATCGCGTCATTTTTTGCCTCTTTAAGGTCGCAGACCTTGTCCAGGGGGTGCGCGAAGACGTGGGTGCAATTCGGCACAACTCATTTATAGTTGAAGAGGTGAAGTGGCTTATTGATACCATCAAGGCTAGTTTGGTAGCTGGATGGTGCTTCGCTCGTCGCGTTTTGAATATGTACGACTTGAGTTACTCAGTGGATGTGCCTTGGAGATGATGACTGCATGCGTTCCTTCCTGTGACAGCAATCTAGTATTTTACCCCGACTCCTGTTTTCGACCGGTCTGAGGCGCAACTGTCGGCGGTGGGCACTGATCTCAATATGGGGTTCCAGTGAGACCGCAATTCATGACACCTAGCCCTGACAGTTGGCTTGAACTGAATGATATCTATTCGCGGGCGGAATAGCCCGGATTGACCTTACGGGGTCCATTCGGCTAGTCCACCGTTACCTTCAAGAAGGCAACTTTCTCCCAGGAAAGACTATGTTGGCTATGGATTTATGCAAGGTCTGCGGTGGGATGTTGGAGCGCAGAAAGCGCAGCGGATTATTCGAAAGCTTTATCTTACGGGGAGTTGGACTCTATCCTTGGCGCTGTTACGTCTGCGATAAGACCATTTATAGACGGAGAAGAAGAACTGTGAAAGTCTCCGGAGTTTAGCGACGCTTTTACCAAAATGCTCGTCACGATCGTCCCGGCACCATCCGACCTGTCGTTCCGGCTGCTGCGGCCACTGCCGGTCAGATATAAAGATCGTAGTTCAACTGTAACCCTGAGAGGCTACGATGTTGGAGGATCTCACTACCGAAAAACCTGAAGCGCACGTCGTCGACGTGCGAGGTCGGGAGCGGGCGAAGGTGTTTCAATCGCTGCAGGCCGGCCGAGGCTTGGCAGCCTTGATGGTCATTTTTTATCACTGCGAAGGCATCATTTCACTTACGAAGTATTGGCACTTCAGTCGTCACTACTTCCGCTTCGGTGCAAGTGGCGTGGACTTCTTCTTCGTCCTGAGCGGCATTGTCATCTTCTATGCGCATCAATCCGACATTGGAAAACCTGGGAAATTGCGTGAGTATGCCTGGAAGCGCTTTCGTAGGATCTATCCGATTTATTGGGTCGTTCTTCTAGCGTTGCTGCCGCTGTATTTCTACCTTCCGTCTTTTGGAAGTGGCTTTGAACGGGAACCGGGCGCCATTCTTGATTCGTTACTGCTTATGCCGCTTACCAGAATCGAGACGATTGTCCCGGTGGCCTGGACGCTGTATCACGAGGTCATGTTCTATGTGATCTTCAGTTATCTTCTGATCAGCCGCCGCCTGGGCGTCACCGTCCTAGCCTTCTGGTTCTCGGCATCGGTTGCGGCCCTTGTGTTTCCACCCCAGAATGCGCTGGTTGCGACCTATTTCTCGCCGCTGCATCTTCTCTTCGGCATGGGTCTGCTGATCCCGCTGGCTATGCGTCGTGTTTCTTTCTCGGGTCTGCCGCTTGCCATTGTAGGTATCGCTGGCTTCGTCGTCTGCTGCATCCTCGAGGACCTGAGACGACCAGGTCTGCCTAATTTGTCTCTTGCATTCGGCGCTTTTTCGGCAGTAGCGTTGATGGGATTGATGCTGCTCGAAACCGCGACGCGGTTGAAATTTCCCAGATTTCTTATCTTTCTGGGGGACGCTTCCTACTCGATCTATCTGGTGCATTACACAGCGCTCTCCGCGACCGCCAAGATTGTGTATCGGTTCTGCTTACGTCATCCAGTCCCGATGCCGATTCCATTCGCGGCGATGGCTCTTATGGCTCTTGGCTTCGGGATTGCCGTCCACATGCTGGTTGAGAGGCCTCTGCTTCGACTTCTCCCCAGAACGATTCGGTGACGAAGTGCGGATCTGCCTGAGCCGGAGTGTCAGGCCGCCTCGTGGACGATTCATGAGAATAATCATCCCTTCCTTTTGGATCTTCGCCAATGATAGGTCCAATTCCATCAGATCACTAACAGAGCGATTGGCCCGACCTTCAATTACGTAGCTTTTCGTTGTGTTGCTGACGCTGCGGTGGATACCTTCTGCGACTCCAACGAAAGCCCAGCGGCAGCAGGGTTCGAGCGTGCGGGCGACGGGGCGGTTCGAAGGAAGGAGAGTGGTTACCACAGGCGTTTTGGGCCGGATTCTGCCACATAAGTTGCAATTAGAAGTAGTTTTACGGAAATCGCGCTGCATACGGGCTCGCTATGCACTATCGTAATAATAGGCAAGTTACTTTACGCTGAATTCCTCAAATGAGGCGCCGAGGATTTGTCTCAATTTGAGACAAAACTCGGGTTAGGAAGAGTTTGAGGGGCTCGCGGATGCCACGCTGATGATTTGTTTGTGTCCTTTCAACAGAAACAATTGAGCGGCGGTCCAAGATGTCGCCGTTCCCTGAAACTTTTAGCAGTAGATCCAAGTGACACGGTGCGTCCGGTTCAACGACGAGATTCACCCGAGGCCATCTCCACTATGCGTATTGCCATCGTTCATCCTTGGTTTTTGGCTTTAGGTGGTGCCGAAGAATCTGTCGGAATCATCGCTGAAATGTACCCAACGGCCGATATCTTTACACTCTTTTCCGCAGAGAGCGGCTTGCCCCCTCAACTGCGACATCGCAAGATTACCCCGTCGAAGTGGAACTTCCTTCCGGGAAAGTATCGCTTTTACAGGCATTTACTCCCCATTTATGCGGCGGCGTTTGAGGCAATCGACCTGCGCGGCTACGATCTCGTTCTGTCCAGCGATTCATGCGTCATCAAGGGCGTTCTGGTGGACGATGAGTCGACCCATGTCTGCTTCTGCCACAGCCCGATGCGGTGCCTCTACGATCAGTACCGCGAATATGTGGAAGAGCTGCCGTGGTTTGCGCGGCCCATCTTCAAAATTGCGACGCGCTACCTGCGAACGTGGGATTTCATTGCCGCCCAGCGTGTAACCGGATTTGCGACCAATTCGAAGTACATCTCTCGCCGCGTACGTACCTACTACGGGTTGGAGAGCGAGGTCGTCTATGCCCCGGTGCAGACCCATAAGGGATATATTGACCCGAAGACGGAAGATTACTATCTGTCGGTGGGTCGGCTGGTCAGTTCCAAACGAGTCGATCTGCTGATCCATGCCTGCAATCGGCTTGGCCGTCGTTTGATTATCGTGGGGAGTGGCCGCGAACTCGCCAATCTCAAGAAGATTGCAGGTCCTACGATTGAGTTTGCCGGACGGGTTCCAGCGGAAGGCCTCCCGCAGTTATATGCCCGCTGCAAAGCGCTCTTGTTTGCTGCCAAGGAAGATTTTGGTATCGTGCCGCTGGAGTGCCAGTCCTATGGAAGGCCAGTGATCGCCTACGGCGGCGGAGGAGCGTTGGAGACGGTCATTCCGCATGTCACGGGACTTCACTTTGAAGAACAGACGACTGATTCGCTGATAGATGCAATTACCCTGTTCGAAACCGAACAGTATGATCCGGTCCAGATACAAGCTAATGCACGCACGTTCGACACGATGGAGTTCAAACGTCGTTTCGCCGCCTTTGTGAATGTCTGCATTGAAGCGAAGCAGGCCGGGCGGCCCTGGGCAGAGATGCCGAAGACCCGCAAGTTCGCGACACAGATTCACAAGATAGGATGACCATGAAAGTTTCGGCTGGATGTGTCAGTTTACAATCGCGTCAATGAACCTCATCCAGATCGTCCCCGGGCTGCTTCCAAAGTTTGATGGCATTGGCGACTATGCCATGCAAATCGCCAGGCGGCTGCGCGAGCGACACAAGATTACGACTTCTTTTATCGTCGGTGATCCGGAGTGGGTGGGCGGGCCAGTCGAAGGCTTTTACGCCACAAAGGTTGCCTCGCGGACCTCTCAAGGCTTGTTGGATGCTATTGCCGAATGTGAACGGGTTATTCAGGCAGAGTCGGTTCCGCTGCTGCTGCATTTCTCCCCGTATGGATATCAGAAGCGTGGCTATCCCCTATGGCTTCAGCGGGCGTTAGAGCAGTGGCCCGCCTCTCGACAAGCAACGCTGAACACCGTCTTCCACGAACTGGAGGTGCATAGCTCACGCCCGTGGAGCAGTGCATTCTGGGTCTCTCCTCTACAACGCAATCTGATCAGCCACATCTCAACGTTGGGGAACTTTCGCTATACCAACGCAGAGTTCTATCGACACGACCTGGAAGAATGGGGTTCAGGGAGAATGGCCCTGATCCCCAACTTCTCAACCGTCGGAGAGCCCGACACGATTCCTCCCTTTGAGCAACGCGGCCGGGATGTCGTCGTGTTTGGAAGGGGCGCCCAACGCAGGGCGAACTATCAGCGTGGGAGTGATGTCCTGGCATCGCTGTGCCGTCTTATTGGTGCGGAACGAATCATCGACATCGGAGAGCCGATCGCGGATCATACCGTAAGCAACATTGAGGGGTTTCCGATTGTTCGTTGTGGTGTCATCAAGGTTGAAGAGGTCAATCAGTGGATGGCAAAGTCGGTAGCCAGCTTCATTACCTATCCGGTGCCGCTGCTTCCGAAGTCTTCGGTTTACGCGGTCAGTTGCGCGCATGGGACGATACCGTTCATCTTCGACAACCAGAAGAAGGAAGTCTCCTGTCCGGGGCTGGTACCGGGTGAGGATTACATCGCGCTTAGCCGCAGCGCGTCCCGGCAAACCTTACCGCCGCTCGACGTGCTTTCGGCAACCGTCTTCAATAACTATCAAGCGAGGAGTTCCGGGGCAGCAGCAGCGAAGATAGCGCACGCTATCTTCGGATAGTCAGGATGCAGGCGACCTTCAGAGCTTTTTCAAGACTGCGGTGGGAGCAGCGCAGAGCAGCAGCCCGGCCAGCGCCCTGCTGGTTGGCTTCAATTTGCACGAAGCTCTGAACTTTTGGAATGCCTCACTGCGAGACCCGATTCTGAGCCGGTTGAATCCCATTGAGGTATAGATCTGGGCCAGGCGCGGCAGCAGCGCTGCATGGATGGACTTCAGCCGCGCATCGGCAAGAAATCGCAGGTGCATGTATTCGCTGTACCGCAGGGATCGCAGACCCTCCTCGGGACTTACGAAACTTGAGGTCTGGCTTCCCGCATGCACCCGATAGTAGGTAAGCCTCTGCGGGTTGTAGTAAATGGCCCCTCCCTCTCGCAGCGCAAGATACGTGAGCCAGTAGTCGTATCCCGACGACACCTCGTTGGGGAAATCGCCCAGGTCAACTGCATCTCTTCGGAACATGGCGAACATGCCGGGAATACTCTTTGCGAGTATACCAGTCTCCAGAGGCTGCCGAACGCTGCCCTCCTGAAGAACGCTGCGGCCAAAGGTGACGCTGTTGGAGTTCGTCACTCCTTCATCAACATTGCCCTGCTGATCGATGATGTAGTGGTCAGCGAACGCCAGTACATAGCGCACGTCCGACTCCAGCGGTTGGATCACGGTTGCGATGTAGTCGGGCCCGTAGACGTCGTCGTCGTTGAGGGTGGAGAAGTATTTTCCGGTGCATTTCCGATAGCCGGCGCGCAGATTGCTGATCGTTCCAAGCGCCGGCTGATTGCGCGTGTAGCGGATGCGCGGATCTGCCAGATCAAGGACGACCTGACCACACTCGTCATTCGTGCTGTCGTCCTGAACGATGATCTCTAAATTGGAATAGCTTTGCCCAAGCACGGACCGGAGAGCCGTTTGCAACATGAGCGGTCGATTGTAGGACGATACGACCACAGAGACGAGCGGCTCGTTCACTTCAACCCCCAGGGTTCAGGTTCAACAGTCATTGTTCAACTTGAATATGTTGCTCTATATTCGGACGGGCATAATTGAATGGGGCACTCATCAGTTGCTTTTTAATGTATCGCGTTCCCGCCAGTTTGAGACGTGAAACAGATCCACAGCCAATTTTCGCGATGAGTCAGGATACCACTGCGACTAAGAGCGGGTGCTTTCAGTAGAGTCTTGGATTGTTGGGCTGATTGATGAGCTGATTGCTGGGCCGCTTGATGAGTTGAGACAGTTTTTCATTCATCGATTCGACTCAACTCAACTGCTATCATCCTCTCGTGGAAGCTCATAAAGCAGCATTCCTGAAACGAAGAAGCCTGTCGTCTGCAGCCGCAGAGTAATGCCTACTGCTTAAGTCGTAGCCGATAAACGCTGCCATGTGGAACATTCTGTTTTCGATAGGAGAGAATGGTAGCTAAGATGCGAATTCTGCTTTGCTCTCATTGGTTCTTTCCGAGCGTTGGTGGTGTCGAAACGATCTCGAAGATTCTGGCGGAGGAGTTTGTCCGAGCAGGAGCGACCGTGACCGTGGTCACAAACACACCGGGCCCCGAGATGGACGTTTCTTACACCGTCATGCGCCGCCCCTCGCATAAGACGCTTCGTCTGCTCGCGCGGGAGTCGGATGTGATCTTCCAGAACCTCATCTCGCTGCGCACCCTGGTCTCGCTGATACTCTCCCGCAAGCCGATCGTGGTGACGCATCAGAGTTGGCTGAGGCGAACGGATGGCAAGCGTGGCCTGGAGAACTACACCAAGCTGCTGGCTCTTCGCGCCTGTCATAACGTATCGATCAGCAAGGCCATTGCTGCATCGCTCCCCGTGCGTTCGATTGTTATAGGAAATCCATTTGAGGCGAAGGCTTTTGAAGGTCTGCTCGACACACCGCACGATAAGGATATTGTTTTTCTCGGACGTCTTGTCTCGGACAAGGGATGCGACTTGCTGCTGCATGCGCTTGCGGAGTTGAAGGCGAAAAATCTCTTTCCGTCATTGACGGTGATTGGAGATGGACCCGAGATGCCTACCCTGCAAGCTCTAACGGATCAGCTTGGCCTCAGAGGTCAAGTAGAGTTTCTCGGCGCTCTTCAGGAGGGCCGGGGAGAGATCGTGGCGCGGCATCACATCATGGCGATCCCGTCCATTTGGGCGGAGCCGTTCGGAGTCGTTGCGCTGGAAGGGGTAGCCTCGGGCTGTGCCATCGTCGCTTCGTCGCGGGGAGGGTTGCCGGACGCCGGCGGGCCATGCGGTCTGTACTTTCCAAACGGAGATGTGAAGGCGCTCGCATCGGCTCTCGGGCAGATGCTCACCAATGTGCCGCTTCGTAAAGAGTTGGCCGCCAACGGGCCTGCACATTTGAAAGGGTTCCAGCCCGCCGTCATTGCTGGCCATTATCTTGAGCTGTTCCGTAGCGTGGTTCCTTCCTGACGTATGGCGCTAACGATCTATAACGCTGACGGCTTCGGGCACGATCTCGAACAGGGCCTTTCTAAAGGATGTAATTCATGAAATTGCTCGTGATCAGTCATGCATGTGTTACGCCAGTCAATCAGGGCTTCTTTGCGGATGTGGCGAACCAGACAGGCTGGGACGTGGAGTTGGTAATTCCGTCGTCCTGGAACAGTGAGTACAAATCGAACGTACAGGTATCGCGGTGGAAGGATTTTCACGGAGCCATCCATACGATCCCGGTCTGGAAGACAGGCAACATTCCGCTGCATCTTTACAAGCAGACGATGATGGGGCTGCTGCGCAAGGTTCGTCCGGACGTCATCTACGTGCATCACGAGCCGTATGGGATGGCGACTGCCCAGCTCTATCTGGCGAACAAGATGGTGGACAATCGACCGATTGGCTTCTACGGGGCACAGAACATTCTGAAGAACTACCCCATTCCGTTTCGGTGGTTCGAGCAGTGGGTACTGCAGAATTCCGCGTTCAGCTTTCCGGTCACCGAGGGCGCACTCGAGGTGGTTCGACATAAGGGGTACACCGGAGCCGCCGAAGTGCTGCCGCTGGCCATCGACAGGGGAATCTACCGTCCGAATCCGGAGTGGGTGGCAGCAAAGCGAGCCGAACTGGGAATCGCCGAGGATGAGTTTGTGATGGGCTACCTTGGCCGCCTGGTAGAAGAAAAAGGGCTGGATGCGATGCTGCATGCGGCACAGGTGCTAAAAGGTAGACGCTGGCGTTGCATTCTTGTCGGCAGTGGTCCGCTTGAGGCGTCGCTGCGTGAAACTGCCGTGAAGCTGGGAATCGAACAGTACATTTTGTTTGTCGGATTTGTTCCACATGAGGAGGCTCCGGGATGGCTCTCGCTCTTCGATGTGCTGATTCTTGCTTCTGAGACGCGATCTAGCTGGAAGGAGCAGTTTGGCAGGGTGCTGCTGGAGGCGAACGCCTGCGAAACGGCGGTCATCGGAACGGAATCCGGGGAGATCGGCAACGTGATCCGCAATACCGGGGGAGGCCTTATCGTGCCTGAGGCGAACGTCGCAGAACTGGGACGGGCTATGCTGGAGTTAGCAGAAGATCCACAACGCACCCGGCAGCTTGCCTTGCAGGGGGCCGCGGCAGTGGCTGAAAAGTACGATCAGGCCTATCTTGCGTCACGTTTCATCACCAGTATTCGAAACGCTTCTCAGCGGGAAGGTTAGAGCCGGAATGCGACTCGCACTACTAACTCACAAGGTAGATTTTCAGGACGGCCAGGGTCGCGTCAACTACGAGATCGCGAAGGCTGCGCTCGATCAGGGACATGTTGTCACGGTCTTTGCTGAGTATTGTTCCGCGGAGATTGCAGAGCATCCCCGCGGAAGTTTCGTGCAGGCCCGCAAGCGTCCCATCCCGACACAACTTCTACGCAATCTTTACTACGCGGGGAAGAGTGCCAGCTGGCTTCGCCAACATCGGGGCGAGTTCGATATTGTTCAGGCGAACGGCTTTGTTACGTGGGAGGCGGCCGATATCGTCGCGGTGCATTTCGTTCATAGCGCGTGGCTGAGGAATCCCTTCTTTCCATTTCATTGGTCCTCCTTCAGCCCCTATGCCTACTACCAGCGTTTGATCACGATGATCAATGGCTACTATGAGAAGAAGGCTTTCAGGAGTGCTGAAGAGTTGATCGCTGTCTCGCGCTTTACGGCGGGCGAGGTGATCGAACTTGGAATTCCAAAAGAGAAGATCGTAGTGGTTCACAACGGGGTGGATATAGGCGAGTTTCAGCCCGGTCTCGGTGCGAGATCGGAGTTCGACCTGCCAGAGAACGTTCCGCTGGCGCTATTCGTCGGTGACATCAAGACGACGCGCAAAAATCTTGAGACGGTTCTGGCAGGCATGCAGTCGATACCCGATCTTCACCTCGTGGTCGCCGGCAGTGTGGACGGGAGCCCCTATCCTGCTATCGCGAGAGAGCTCAAGGTGAGCGACCGCGTTCACTTTATCGGGAAGACGTCGAAGATCGCCTTGCTGATGCGTTCGACTGATTTCTTTGTCTTTCCATCGCGGTATGAAGCTCATCCGCTGGTGCTGCTGGAGGCGCTGGCATCGGGGCTTCCGGTGGTGGTCTCAGGAAATTTCGGTGCTGCGGATTACATCAAAGCGGGCGGCATCGTCTTCGATGATCCGAACGATGTGGGTGCGCTGACGTCTGCGATGAGCGCACTGGTTCGGTCGCCCGAGAAGCGAAAGGCTATGGGAGTGGCGGCACGCGAACAGGCGCTCGAGATGCAGTGGTCGCAGATGGCAGCGAAGTATCTCCAGATCTACGACGACCTGCTGAAGCGGCGAGGGAGGTAAAGTTTCGGGTTCGGCAATGCTGCAATTAAAAGGAGAAGGATTGCATAACGGCACACTAAGAACGCTGCAGATCGGCGACGACTGGCTCGAAGAAAGGGACGGCGGACTAGGCCGCTACTACTTCGAGATGCTGCGTCATCTCGCCGCCACCGGGACGACCACGCACGGCCTCGTGGTTGGATCGCCCCGGGTGACTGCGTCGACCAACGGAAAGGTGGTCGCGTTTGCGCGTTCGAATGACTCGATGCCGAAGCGCCTGCAAGCCGCTCGTCGTGCCGCGCTGACACAGATCGATAACGGCGCAATAGATCTTATTGCCTCGCACTTTGCGCTCTATGCGGTTTCTATTGCCAATCGGCTGCGATCGACTCCGACGGTAGTACATTTTCACGGCCCCTGGTCGGGGGAGAGTGGCGCTGAAGGTGCTGCGAGCTTGAATGCGCGCCTCAAGGGTGCGGTCGAGAAGATTGTCTACTCGCGGGCAAAACGCTTTATCGTTCTCTCGCGCTCCTTCCAGCAGGAGCTGGTTCGCCGTTATGGCGTTGCCGAAGAGTTGATCCGCATCGTTCCCGGCGGCATCGATATTGAACGCTTCAATACGACGTTGAGCCGAATGGAGGCGAGGCAGCGTATGGGATGGCCGACCGACCGTCCTATCCTTCTCACGGTCCGCAGGCATGTCCGGCGAATGGGTTTTGAAGATCTTATTGATGCAACCAGGCTGCTGGTTCAACAACAACCGGACCTGCTTGTGCTGCTCGGCGGCTCTGGACCTATCTCCGGCGAACTAAAGACTCGCGTTGCCGAACGTGGGCTTGAAGACAACATACGTTTTCTCGGGCGGATCGACGATGCCGATCTGCCTGCGGCCTACCGTGCGGCGGATATGAGCGTCGTCCCATCGCAATCCTTGGAGGGCTTTGGGCTTATTACGTTGGAATCCCTCGCTTCAGGAACCCCGGTCTACGTCACGCCGGTAGGAGGTCTGCCGGAGATCGTTCAGCCCTTCGCCCCTCAGTGTGTGTTCCCGGGTATCACTGCCGCGGATATCGCAGCGGTACTGGGGGAGGCGCTTCGTGGCAGTCGACCGGTACCGACGGAAGACGCCTGCCGTGCCTATGCCGCTGATAGCTTTTCCTGGACGCGCATTGCCGAGCGGGTTCGCGGCGTGTACGACGAGGCGATGCTATGAAGATCCTGTACATCGACCAGACTGGCCAACTCGGCGGCGGGGAGTTGGCGATTCTGCCCTGGCTCCGCGCGCATAGCGAGAACGCTCGGGTCGTTTTATTTGAAGACGGGCCGTTCCGCCCATTGTTAGAGGAGTGCGGCATTCCGGTGGATGTGTTTGCCCTGGATACTCTGAAGGGAGTACGCCGGGAGTCTGGGATAGCTTCCATTTTTTCCAGCCTGCCTGCGTTCGCCTCGCTTCGCAGCCGTCTTGCGAAGCTGGCAGGCGGCTTCGATATTCTTTATACCAACTCACAAAAGGCCTTTCTCCTTGCGGCGCTCTCCAAGCGCCGCGGGCAACCGCTCATCTGGCATCTGCGGGATATTTTGACTGCCGAACACTTCAGCCCGATTCTTCGCAAGATCGCAGTCTTCGCAGGCAATCGGTATGCCTCGGTCGTCATCGTGAACTCCCATGCGACGGCGGAATCTTTCGTCGCTGCCGGAGGTCTTCGACGCAAGGTAAGGGTTGTGCATGATGGTGTCAGCCCGCAGCCGTTCGACAGCGTCGTTCCGGAGACGATTGCGATGCTACGCAAAGAGATTGGCTCCGATCTGCGGCCGACGATCGGCGTCTTCGGACGACTCTCGCCGTGGAAAGGGCAGCACATTCTGCTCGAGGCATTGAGTAGTGTCCCGGACGCTCATGTTGTTTTGATTGGCGATGCGCTCTTTGGTGAGAGTGCCTATGTGGAGACCCTAAAGGCCAGGGCGAGCCAGTCCGACATCACCGGTCGGGTTCACTTTCTCGGCTTTCGGCGGGATATTCCTGAGTTGATGAAAGCGATGGATATCATCGTTCATTCGTCCACTTCCGCGGAGCCCTTCGGGTTGGTGATCGTGGAAGGAATGCTGGCCGGTAAACCTGTGATTGCCACCCGAGCCGGGGGAGCGGTAGAGATTATTCAGGACGGAGAGAGCGGCACGCTCGTCACTCCCGGTGCAGCTTCCGAACTAGGAGCAGCAATCAGACGATTGCTCGCAGAGCCGGTGGAGGCAGAGCGCATCGCACAGGCCGGGCGACGGAGGGCAGAGAGGGTTTTCTCTCTGGAAGCTTTGTTTCAAGGAATTTCAACTGTCATCAACGAATTCAAGCCGCGTCTCTCAGGGCAGTCATCTTCATCAGGAAAGCACTAACTGCGACTGTCGACGGATTTCATACCTATCAATCGCTCGAGGTTCGAGCTCAGTAGATGTAAAAATTAGTATTCCTACTTCAGGATTGATCGCATGCCAAATTTGAAAGAGCAAGGAACAACCCTGAACTACCGCCGGGATATCGATGGGCTACGTGCTGTGGCTGTCCTGCTGGTCGTCTTCGATCACCTCCACACCCGTGCCACGGGTGGCTATATCGGTGTGGATGTCTTCTTTGTGATCTCCGGATATCTGATCAGTTCGAGCATTATGTCGGAGATGGCATCCGGCAAGTTCTCGCTGGGCGGATTCTATGAGCGAAGAATTCGCCGCATCCTGCCTGCCATGCTTGTAATGTTGCTGGCGGTTACGGTGCTTGCGTATCTCTATTACGTCCCCTCCGAGATCGAGGCGTACGCACGATCGTTGCTCGCTGCTCTCTTCTCCGTCTCGAACATGCTCTTCTGGCATGAGGCAGGCTACTTCGACGCGCCGAGTGCGTTCAAGCCACTGCTGCACACCTGGTCGCTCGGAGTGGAAGAGCAGTTCTATATCTTCTTTCCGCTTCTACTGTTTGTTTTGCGGCGCTGGTTTCCTACACGGATCAAGGCCGCCATCTGGGTTGTCACTCTTGTAGCTTTCGCGATGGCATGTTTCTGGGTTCGTCGAGATCCTACGGCAGCCTTCTTCTTTGCGCCGCTTCGGGCCTGGGAGTTGCTGATCGGAACGGTTCTCTCGCAACGCTACCTCCCCGTAATTCAGGGCAGGGTACAGCGAGACATCGCGTCTGTTGCCGGGATTCTGCTCATCCTCGTGCCTGCTCTGGTTTACAGCAAATTTACGATGTTCCCGGGGTTGACGGCTCTTCCTCCGTGCCTGGGTGCGGCACTGCTGATTGCGTCCGGCGAGACGGGCCCTTCGCTGGTTGGCCGTGTTCTTTCGTGGCAGCCTATTGTCTTCGTTGGACTTATCTCTTACTCGCTCTATCTCTGGCACTGGCCGATCCTGGCGTTTCAGGATATTGTTCCGGTCTTCACAAAGATCTCCACGCACAGCAAAGGCGGAAAACTCGGGTTCATGATTGTGTCGCTGATCCTCGCAACGCTCTCGTGGCGCTTCATTGAAACGCCGTTTCGCAAGGGTAGTTTTCGGCCCGGCCGACGAACTCTTTTCCTGATTAATGGAGTGGCGGTTTTTGCGATTGCGGCCATTGCGCTGGGGATGCTCGCGGCCCACGGCATGCCTCCCAACTTCCCAAAGGAAGCTCTGCAACTGACCCCGTACGGCCACTACAGCTCCGATAAAGAGTGGCGTCAGCATGTCTGCTTCTTTACCCCTGATACGAACTTCTCAAACCTCAATGTCTCAACCTGTCTCCAGGACGACCCTGGCCGGAAACAGTTTTTGCTGATCGGCGACAGCCATGCTGCCGATCTCTATCCAGGTCTATCCACCGTTTTTACCGAGTTGAACATCTCGCAGGCCAATGCATCGTTCTGTCCTCCCTTGGTTACTGAGCCGGTGCTGCGTCCTGAGTTCACTCCGAACTGTACGAAGTTGTCTCAATTCATCTTCAAAGACTATCTGCTGCGTCATCCTGTCGACACGGTTCTGCTGTCGGCGTTCTGGGATGAGTCACAGCTTCCTGAACTTGGGCGTACCGTCTCATGGATACAGCAACATGGTATGAAGGTGGTTGTCTTTGGGCCCGCAATTGAATTTGCCATGCCACTGCCGCGCATCCTGATCGCTGCTCTTCGCGACAACGCCCCGGATAGGATCGCAACGTATGAAAAAATCGAGCCACGGCAATTGGATAGAACCATGGCCAAGCTCGCGCGTGAACAGTGGAAGGTTCCCTATATCTCCATGTTCGAAGCCCTGTGCACCCCGCAGGCTGAGTTGGAGGTCAAGGCTCAGGGAACCTCTGCTTTGAAATGCCCCGTTTATGCTGCTCCTGGCGTACCACTTTTGTTTGATACCAATCACTTCACCGCGCAAGGATCGGAGTTGTACGCTCGCGCGATGAAGGACCGCAATCTTCTTGCTTATTAGGGATTTATGCTCATTCTCAACGAATGTCCCAGCTATGAGGCAGTTGAAATGGCATGTCCAGAGCGTGATGTTCAATGACCCATCCGAGTCAGCTCTCGCCTGAGATTTTGACTTACTGGAATGGTATAGTTATCCAAAGTGGTAAGGACATACGCACTCATACTGTTGGTCTAGTCAGTCTTTTCTTCCTTGGTGCACGTAATCTCGAAACATATGTCTATGGGTGAATATTTTTCCAGAGAGATCGTCATCGTTTGTGAACGACTTGGCCTTTGCGACGGCGCTGAATATGGTCGCAGCTCTTCGAGCCTCTTTCTTAGTGCAGAGATTTGTAACGATGCGATCTCTGGCAAGGAAGACGCGGCTCTGTGGCAGAAACAGAAGATTCAAGGCACTGTCACTTTTCGCGTCGCCCTGCAGGAATGCCTCGGTCCAATCGCCAATGTCTTCATTTCGCTATCTTTCGGAAATTAATGCTCAAATACCATGCGGCTTACGACCGCGGAGGCATTCAACAGGGATAGCGCGGTCCCGCGCAAACGAAAGTGCTATCTACAACGACACGCTTTAATCCCAGACTTAATGAGAATCGCCAGAGGAGCACCACTTCAATTCGGACGGCATGATCAGTTCGACTTCCTCATTAGTTCGTGAAACTGAATAACGTTGTTACCAAAGGTATGGAGATCTGTAAATGAGGGTTCAAACGGCGCAGCCGGGTACGGAAGATAGACTGGATCAGCGTTCAGCCATAGAGGCTGACTCAGCTTCATCGTTGTCTCTCGGCGATATTGCAAATATGCTCGGCCGGCACAAGTGGTTTGTCGTTGCCTGTGTTTTGATATGCGTCGCGACCGCACTGCTGTATATCAAGTCCGTGACCCCAATCTACGAGGCTACGGCAAGCATTCGAATCGACCCAGGCCGTATCGGATCGCTCGGCCTGGCCGACCTGGCGGGTGGCGCTGCCGACTCCGGTGAAATGATCGCAACCGAGATGGCAATCATCAAGAGCGATGCCGTATCGATCGACACCCTGCATTCACTTTCGGACCAGGAGTTCCTGGAGTACACGGGTAAAGATAAGAAAACTTTTTCGATTCCCCTTGGATCGACTTCGCTTTCTCCCGCTCAGGAAGGTCTTCTCGGCCATCTGAAGTCACAGATCACAGTATCGCAGTTGCCCGGCACGCAACTTGTGTCGATCTCTTTTCGCGATCCGCACCCAAAGGTCGCTGCATTGATTGTCAACCACGTCATTGCGGCATATCTGCGGCAGAGTTTCGATAGTCGCTACGGTTCCGTGACTCAGGTGACTACATGGCTCTCGAGCGAGATGGATTCGCTCAAGGACCGGGCCTCTCAGGCACAAAAGAAGCTGGCAGACTTTCAGGAAAAGAACAATGTCCTGGCGTTGGGTGGCGGAGACTCTGGCTCAACTTCAAAAGGTGGCGGCAGCGGAGCGTCTTCCAATACGACGACAGATCGTCTTATGCAATTGGATGGTCGCCTGACGCAGGCTCAGGGGGAACGAATCGTGAAGGAAGCGCAGATGCGCTCCGTTGCGAATGGCAATCCGGCCGTGCTGGCAGCGTTATTCCCAAGTGCCAATCTGACTGCGCTGCAGGCACAGCAGGGGACGCTCTACAACCAATACGTTCAGCTCTCGACTAAATTCGGAGCGAACTACCCGCCTCTGGCTGAACTTAAATCTCAGATGCAGAAGACGGATGCCGAGCTTGAGCGTCAGACCGCTACTGTCAAGAATCGGTTGAAACAGGAATACGATACCGCAGTTGCAGTTGAGACCATGCTGCAGCGCCAGTATGACGACCAGACCGGCAAGGCTTTCGCCCTCAACCGGAAGGCGGCTGAGTTTGCGGTTCTGATGGCTGAAGGTGCCTCCAGCAGGGAACTCTACAACACTCTGCAGTACAAACTTCAACAGGCAGGAGTCGATGCCGGGTTGAACAGCGTAAATACGATGCTGGTAGATACAGCGAGAGCTCCGCTCTTTCCGGTTGAACCCAAGAAGATCGTTATCCTAAGCTTTGGCCTGGTTCTCGGCTTATTTGCTGGAGTCGGTTCGGTCTTCCTCAGAGAAGCGACCTCAGACAAGCTACAGGGGCCTGAACAGATTGAGCATACCCTTGGGTATCACCTGCTTGCCGTCATCCCTCACCTCTCGCTCGGCCAGGACGCAAGAAAACGCGATGGCATCGATGCCATCGATGGCATTGATTCGCCGCCTATGCTCGTAGCATTCAAGAATCCAAAGTCGGTCGATGCGGAGGCCTTTCGTACACTGCGGAATTCCATCCTGCTTGCTTCGATCGATAAGCCAGTCAAGACTCTGCTGGTCAGCAGCTCGATTCCAAGAGAGGGCAAGACCTCCACAGCAGCTAACTTCGCGGTGGTGCTGGCGCAGAAGGGTGCTCGGGTACTGGTTGTCGATGCCGACCTGCGACGCCCGACTCTCCATCTGCAGTTCGGAACGGAGAATGTCGAAGGCCTTAGTAACCTAATTCTTGGCGAGGATGTTGCTGCACCCTTTGTGAATCCGCTTCCCGAGTTGGAGAATCTTGTCTTACTTTCCGCCGGCAAAAAGATTCCGTTGCCGTCAGAGGCTCTGGGTTCTACGAAGTTCTATTCTCTTCTGCAGCAATGGGAGAATGACTTCGACTACATCATCGTCGACTCGGCCCCGTTGTTGATTGTGAGCGACAGTCTGCCGCTTGCAAGCTGGGTTGACGCAGTCATTCTTGTGACGCGGTACAACGTCACGCCGATGGGTCCTCTGAAGCGAATTCGCGATGTTCTAAGGCACTCAAACGCCCATGTGGCAGGTGCCGTCATCAACGACGTGCCAGCAACTGGAACGCACTACTATGGGGGAGGTTATGACAGTGGCTATTACAACTAACCGCATAGGGGTGGCTGGAAAGAGAGCCTCGCTTCCGTCTCCCATTCGTTGGACAGTGTCATTGTGCGTGGCCGTGCTCCTCGCCGGTCTTGGCACACAGGCGGGCCTTGCGCAGCAGAGTAATCCGCCAGCGGCTGTGATTCCGTTCGGGCCAAACATGACGGACGCCGGCCAGATCGTTCTGGGCGCCGGAGATCTGATCGACGTTACCGTCTTCAGTACACCGGAGCTTACGGGAAGACTTCGCATCGACCAGGCTGGCAAGATCGAGCTCCCGGTTGGGGGCCACGTAGAGGTTGGTGGCCTTACTCCGAAGCAGGCTGCTGCCGCAATCGAAAAGCAGCTTCGCGATCAGCAGATCATGCTCGAGCCGCTGGTGAGCGTTTTGATCGCGCAATATGCAACGCAGGGTCTTACGCTGCTCGGTGAAGTTAAGGCTCCTGGCAACTATCCAATCTTTGGACCCCACACGTTGTACGACGTAATGGCAATGGCAGGTGGTCCAACGCAGTTGGAAGGCTCGACCATAACCATCACGCACCATAACGATCCCGCTCACCCTGTTGTGGTTCAGGTAAGCACCCCGAATTACTCGGAGATCCAGCGTACAACTCCCGTGTACCCCGGCGACACGGTGGTGGTCTCGCAGTCCGACGTCATTTATGTTGTCGGCGATGTCACTGTGCCGGGAGCATTACCTATGCCGAACGGTCGCAACCTGACCCTGCTGAATGTCCTGGCGCTGGTCCGTGGAATGACGCCAACCGCCGCGGTTTCGAAGGCGGTCATCATACGGCAGACGACAGCGGGAGTGCAGACCATTCCCATCGATATCAAAGGTGCGATGAAGAACACCGCTCCAAATCCAATCCTGCTGGCATCCGATGTTCTCGTCATTCCAGATAGCGGATTCAAAAAGTTCCTGCAGTTTGCCTTGCCTTCATTGACCAATGCCGCAGTAAACGCCGCCGTAATATCTGGAACAAGATAGCAAGGATGTTGCGTGGAATAAAGATGCCCAAATTGGCTAAGGTTCAAAGAACGTTTTGTAACTGTAAGTTCATCTCCAATTCGACCGGAACCTACGCGTAACGCAAGAAGGGTGGCAATGGAAGTTTCCGAGCTTCATCAGCGGCAGCCAACCGAGACTGAGAATGGGATCGAGGTCAAGCCCAAGGGTGAATCCGCCCGTCACTACCTTGCGCTGGACGGCTTACGTGGAATCGCGATTTTGCTCGTGTTCTTCTATCATTTCGGCGGCGGACAGCACAGTTCGAAACTGCTGATTCGGACCTGGTCCAGCCTCGCTGACACGGGATGGATGGGCGTCGATCTCTTCTTTGTACTCTCGGGATTTCTCATCACTGGCATCCTGTTCGACACCGCTCATAAGAGCCACAAGGTTAAGAATTTCTACGCACGCCGGTCGCTCAGAATCTTTCCGCTCTACTACGGCGTCCTGTTCGCGTTTCTGCTGCTGACGCCGGTCCTGGACCTTCACTGGAAGGCCGGGCACCTTCTCTACTTCGTTTATCTCTCCAATATGATGCCCGTCTTCACTCCGGGCCTCGCATCGCCCGGCCACAACATGATGGTCGGCCATCTATGGTCGCTGGCTGTGGAAGAGCAGTTCTACCTGGTGTGGCCGTTCATCGTATGGTGGGTCAAAGATCGCAAGAAGCTGTTGTGGGTATGCTTCGGGATCATGGTAGCGGCATTCCTGCTGCGCGTAATTCTCGTCTCCAGGGGAGTCGGCTTTGGCTACATCTTTCCCATCCTTCCAACGCGTATCGACACGCTGGTTTGTGGAGGGGCTGCCGCACTGCTGGTCAGAGGGCCTTCGCCTGAACGCTTGCCGATTAGGACCACCCTGTTCCTCTCCGGAATAGGGGCACTCGCCGTGCTGCTGATCATGAGGCTCAGCACTTTTGGCAACCAGGTTCTAGCGACCGTCGGCTATACGATCTTCGCTATCTTCTTCGCGGGTCTGGTGCTGTGCGCTCAACAGGGTCGAGGCTGGATCGCCCCAATTGGACGGCTATCTTTTCTTCGCTTCTTTGGCCGCTACAGCTATGGACTGTACATGTATCACGGCCTGCTGTTTGTTGCGCTCGTCTCCTTCGCCCATCCGATTCAGCGGTATGTACACTCGGAGCTTCTGGGAGGAGCGATCCTGGTTGGTTCCGCGCTCGGCATCACGATAGCCGTAGCCATGTTGAGCTACCACTACTTCGAGGCACCTATCCTGAAGTTGAAGAAGCGGTTCGCATAGGCTGTAACCTACGTAATGTTTGTTACGGCTTCAGAATCACGAACCGCTACCTTCTTCGCCGACGACATTCCCAAGCGACGCTCGATCCATCGGCGAACCGAGTCGGTCTTGAACTCTGTCAACGCAGCGACTCCGTACGAGTACAGCATCGTGACCAGCAGCAATCCGAATCCCATCGCAATAGCTTTTGCATCTGGAAACCATCGCTTGGTTCCTATCAGGAGAGAGGCTGCCAGCAGCAGCACCGGCTGGTGGACGACGTACAGCGTATAAGAGAAGCGGGACAGACCGCGTGAGCTCCTCGTGAAGTATCCAGACTTATCCGCTTCATCTTTCGCCGACAACATTATCCAGAGGAAGATGACGGTCAGGATGGCGAAGATGTAGTCCTGCGCAAGCAGCGGCCACCGGTCTACTCGCGAGAAGACGAAGACAAGTGGGACATAGATGATTGAGGCGAGCCATCGCACGGCGCGGCTTAGATGTGGGGCCGGAACCAGTGTCAGCGCCATCCCAAGGAGCCATACCGGGAACATCGGCAGGATGGCGCTCCTCACAAACCACGCGGCCAAAAAGAAGCCTGCAACACACAAGCCGCGAGTCCGCCACGAGAACTCGCGGCGAAGAGCGATCAATCCAAGCGGAAAGAGGATGTAGTACCAGAATTCATAGGACAGACTCCATAAGGGTCCGTCCGAACCGTAGGTCGGCACGAGCATTGGATGCAGGAAGAACAGGTTTCCGAAGAACGCCTTCACAGTCTGCAATTGACTGATGTCGCCTGTCTCGTAGAAGGGAATGATCCCGTGATAGAGCAGGCTATGGGTTCGCAGCCCGATCGAATCCCAAAAGAAGCAGAGGAGCAAGCCGGGTATCAGGACGATCCAGAGACGCACGAAGCGATGGAGGAGATAGACCTTCCAACTCCACTTCTTTTCACGGAGCATCCGCCAAACACTTCCGCCGACTAGATATCCGCTGAGTACGAAGAAAAGAACGACTGCCTGATGCCCACCCGATGTGAGCACATAGGGAATAGCCAGAATCCTGGAGGCACCTTGATGAATGGCCTCAGGATAATCCATCAAAAGCATATTCCGCAGATGAACCGATAAGACGAGCAGTGCCGCCGAGCCCCGCACGAGATCAAGCAGAACAGAAGCCGTCGTATCAGTAAAGCGAACTTTGTCGCCGGTATCTGCCATAGGGAATGAGGAGGACGCTTCCTAAATATTAGCCCACGCAGTTGGAGCCAGCAAGAATGGAGACCGGCTCAAGAACGAAAATAAAATGTCGAACAGCAGCAGTCGCTAAGTTCGATTGAATACCTACGAAGGCCCTAAAGTCTCTGCGAGCTTAGCGGTTGAGCGAGCCCCGGTGCGTCCAGCGACGAAGACTTCCGGACCAGAGACCCGATGCAAAACCAGACGAAAGGAGCGGTCGAGTACTGTCCCAGAGCTAGCCATCCGCCGAACAACGCGGCGAGACAACCGACGTAGGCAAGACTCATGATGAGTGATCCCTTCCGCACGTATAGAAACGCAAGGCGAAACACTTTGTAGATGATGAACAGATAAAGGAAGCCGCCAACGAATCCCATCGTGATGAAGGCATCGCTGATGTCGACCTCAGAAGAGCCGGTGGTCGCTCCTCCGGTCGTGAATTTTCCTGCGCCCAGCGTAACTGCACCGATGCCCGTCCCGATGGGATAGGTGAAGCCCTTGACGATACCGCCGACGAAGATCTGCCAGTGAACTCCTGCCGTGGAAGATTTTGCTTCCAAAGGATTGGCAAGTCCCTTGGTTACGTGCTGCGTTGCAATCTCTGCGGTGGTAGATTTTTTGGTAGTTGTGCCGGTATCGTCCCCGCCAGCCTGGGAGGCAGAGTACATCGTAAGTCCAAAGCCGAGTACCAGGGCAAAGATAAGTCGCGGCAGCCAGTTTCGACCGCCCTTGCTGCGTACCGCCCAGATCATCGCGGATGCAAAGAGCAGCTTGACGATGAGACCGCGAGACGACGCCAGGATCGAAGCCGCTATCAGGATGGGAAGTAGAAGCACATACGTTCTACGACCGGCGAAGATGGCCGCCATCACGCAAACACTCGCAATGAGGAGGGTACTTGCGAACTCGGATGCCCCGGTGGAAAAGCCGAACGAACGTAAGTGGCCAGCGGTATAAATGTATTGGCTGCCAAGCTTCAGAGCCCAGGCCTTCTCCCAGGGGAAGAAGCCGATGTAGGCCTGCGCGACGCCAAGCAGACCGTCAAGAATTCCGATAGGGAGGAAGACACGGTAGAAGAGCAAAAACATCATGCGATCGGTAGCGTAGTTCCTGGCAATCCAGAACCAGAAGATCGGAATGATGTAGAACAGCGCTCCCGAAAATCCCACGACGATTGATCCCTGGCGCGGGTTGAACATCTCCACGATCATGATCGCCATCAGCGCGAGCAACGCCTTCGACAAAGTGTCGGAGACCTTCAAACGCAGAAGCAATGGTATCGCCAGGTAGACCGCAAAGAGAGGGCCAACCAACAGCATGAGATCCAGTCCAGCAGAGGCAGGAGCGACTGTGTCCAGAATCCGGCGAATGTCCCCAAGGGTCAAAAGAAAGGCGAAGGTAGCAACGATGCCCATCGTCCGGTCGCGCATCCAGATCAGAATCAGTGCGCCGAGAAACATGAAGGCAACGAGAATTCTGGTTTGGTTATGTAAGAACAGGTAGGAAGCGGGAATCAGAAAAGCAACGCCCGTCAGCCAGACGTCCACGGGAAATCGAGCCGTGAACGGCAGTCTGTTGACGCTCGCATTGGAGAGATTCGTGCTCATTCTGTACTGGCCTTTGCAACTCGATTCGGGAAGATTCTGGTCGTTTCAATGACGAATGGAGCGCTGTCAGTCATTCCTATTATCATGCACTGCGAGGGCTGCGGGGTTGCCGTTCCCGTTCGAAAATCCAAGTGCGAATCGTGTCAGTCTTAGCCTCGAAGATCCACCACAAGCCATAGATCAACAGAAGGATCATGAAATCGCTTGCCAAGTAGATGGCCACATTCTTCGGGGTGTATGTCCAGCGCCGCCACGGAGAGTTGAGCAGACCACACACAAACATCGCCATGGGGAGATGGAAAAGATAAAGGGTATAGGAGATACGTGAAAAGAACCCTGTGACGGTTTTGTACAGGCCATCGCTTGCCGGTGCTGTCTGCTGCACGACGGCCCAGAGCAGCAGCGCCGTCAGTACGCCAATAAGATAGTCGGCGGGAACTGCCTGAAAATGAAGCAGGCGCACTCCAACCATTCCGGTAAGCAGCAGAAGTCCGAAGACGGCGGAAAGTCTCTTTGCCTGCTTCACAGAGAACCTCCGTGGCAACATGCTCACCAAGGCTCCGAAGACCCAGACAGGGAAAAGGATCGCGATATGCCGACCAACGAATACCAGCAAGACACACGCCGCCAGAACGCAGGCAATCCGCAGTGCCCATCCCCGTTTCGTGGCCCATGCCAGGGCCAGCAGGGGGAAGACCAGGTAGTACCAGAATTCGTTGACCAGACTCCAGATGGAAGCGTTCGTCCCCGGATAAGGCACCAGGATGCTCTCGAGGAAGAGAGCATTCCCCAGCATGACCGAAGGTTGAAGCCGACCCACGAGATTGGCTAATGTCCCCAGCCCCATACCCTCTGGTGCGGTGTAGATGCTGGCTGGACCGAAGAGGTGAATGCCCACATAATCAAGCGCCACGCCGATGAGGATTGCCGGAATCAGAACGACATACAGGCGGGTGATTCGTTTCGTCAGGTAGACACGCCACGACCACTGCGCGGTTCGGAGCGAGCGAAGGACGCTTCCGCCTACGAGATAGCCGCTCAGTACGAAGAAGATGACGACTGCTTCGCTGGCAAACTTGATCTCGCCATAGTTCTCGGCAGGCGCTGTAGTTCGAACGGCGGCTTGCTGCACCTCTAATGGAATTGGCGGCGGCCCCTGAAGCGCGGAGGGGAAATAGAGGGCGCGGGTGTGATTGGCAAAGACAATCAGCGCTGCGGCACCACGAAGTGCATCCAGATGAACCGAGCCCTCGGACGGCTTGCTGATCGAAACTTTCGGAGTTGCCACGGTCAGATCTGCTCCGTACGTAGGACATCGAAGAGGCATGAGCCTGTCGAAGGCTCATGAGCCGACAATCCAATGTCAAAGGTTTGCATCAGTCCTATTGTATCTTTCTGGATCAGCGTTGGGCGCAATCCGAACATGGTTTGCGCGACTCGAAAACCATCATGCGTCGATGTACCGTAGATTTTTTGCTGCGGTAATTTAGATTGTTTCGTGAATTACACGAACGGAAGTTGTACTTGCTGTTCCATCTTTGCGGGACGGCCACCAGGCAGACTCGAGACTAGCCCGCAGGGACAGTGAGGGCTTCTCCACAAGCCAGAATGAGAATTCGGCTGCGGCCAGCGCATAAAGATAACCGTAGGGCAACAACGAAAGATGCTGTGACATAAACATTTGCTGCCAAAGATAGAGGCTGTACGACAGCACGCCAATATGGCGGATGACTCGATTGTTGAACAGGAAAAGCAGGACGCGATTCTTCGTGCCGATCAGAAAGAGCAGCATTCCGCCGATGCAGATCGCTGTAATGGTAGGGCTGATCGCGATGGCAAAGACTCCGGCGGGCCGCTTTGGAAGAGCAGCCGTCACCATCGGATTGACATAAAAAGCGATAAACACCATCACGCTTACCGTCCAGCCATTCACGTACTTGTGTTGCCACTGGTCCCACTTGCCCTGGTGCTTCAGGAGCGCAAGAAGACATCCCACCATCATTGTGTCGATCCACCCTTGAACCATGTAAAACTCATGCCCGCGAAGACTTGGGAGCACAAAATAGAACAAGACTCGCACCAATGGCATCAGCACGACCATCAACGCACTCGCCTGGATTAATCTGTCGCGGCGGTGAAGAGCGACGAATACGAATGGCCATATCAGGTAAAACTGCTCTTCAATACTCAGAGACCAGGTGTGAGTAATAAAGTAGCCATGAGCGCTTGGATAGTAGGCCCAGGTATAGGTGAGAGAGGCGATAAAACTGCGCACATCTTGCGGGATAATATGCGCGGCCCACAAGATGCCCATTACCAGTAGAAGAAAATAAAACGGCGGGAAGATTCGCATCGTCCGTCGGAAATAAAAATGCTTCAGCGAGACGGTTCCGGTCTTGCTGAACTCGCGTAGAAGCAGCGTAGTGATGAGGTATCCACTGATAACGAAAAAGACCGCCACCCCGTGGTAGCCGTTGCCTATGACCGATTGGAAGATAGAATTCTGCGTCATCGAAGCTGGCAGATACCAACTGGAGTGGGCGAAGATGACCAGCAGGATCGCGAGTGCTCTGAGACCGTCCAGGGAAGGAATATTGCGACTGACTCCGCCTGCCTCCGGCAACTTTCGCTGCGAGGGATCGCTGGCAGTCTTCAGTAGACTTTTCTCCACCTTCAACTTTCCTTTCGAATACCACTCGGCTACAACTTTTAGGGCATTCAGCCCTGCGCCTTGGAACTTCTGCCAGAAATCTCCAGGCATCGGTTTCAGCGAAAGAGATGAGCAAAACGAATGTGCCGTAATATGACCTTGCCTGATTCAGCAATCTTTAGCCAGCCTATCACGACGCTTCTCAAATCCGGGAGACGAAGCATGGACTGGAACCGCGGTCATAATTTGTGCTTTAGCGGCTCGATGAGGGCCGAGGCAAAAGCAGTTACTGGGCCATAGAACTGCGGAGCGTTCCCTCGGTATCTTTCGCGGAAGCGTAGTCCAGAATCTTCCTTCTTGCAGCATTTTCGAAGAAAATAAAGCTGCAGATGCTGAGTGCAATCGCAGTCAGCAAAAAGCCGATGTAGTGCGATCGAACTCCCCCAAGCCCGAAGGCCTGAAAGACCTGCCACAGGGGGATGTGAATAAGATACAGAGCAAAACTGGCCTCTCCCAGAAGTACAGGCAGTCGAGCAGACAGCAGACCGCCTATGACAGAAGGGTTGCTGGAGAGCGCCAGAATAATGCCTACAAACAAGGGTGCCAGAAAGATTCCAATCAGAATTGGACTTGGTATCGGAAGCTTTGCGTAACAGGTCGCGCAGAAGAGAGCTGCACACAGCAGGAGCAGCGGTAGGGCCATCCTGTGGAGTGCAGAGCGGTAGCGCTCGCTTCGCAACGCGGAGAGATGTACCTTGCCCGCCACAATGCCGAGGATGAACTCGCTGGAGCGCAGCAGAGGCATGTTGTACGCAAAATCGTTCTTCAGTCCAGCACGGTAAAGCAGCAGCAGGAGTGCTAGCGTCCCCAGATACAACACCATACCGAAGGCAGCCGCGGACCGCGCCCGCATCTTCCAGACAAATACTCCGACGATGGGGAAGATGGCATAGAAGAATGCTTCGTCCGACAACGACCAACTAGGAAAATTAATGGCGTTGAAAGCCTGGGACCAGCCCTGCAACAGAAATACGTCCAGAAAAAAGTTTACTGAGGTCTTCCAGATGGACGTGGCCCAGCTATAGCGCGCGACGCGATCCAGAAGTATCTGCGGTGTGTCCAGCACCAGGATGACAAAGAATAGGGGATAGACGCGGGCAAAACGTGCCATCCAGAAGCGTTTCTTATCCAGTGGCCCTTCTTTTACAAGATAAACGGTAGCCAGAATGTAGCCTGAAAGCACAAAAAAGAAGGACACCGAGGCCCCGCCGAGCGAGAGAAACGTCTTGAACCAGCGCGGAATCGAAAATCCAGAATCGTAGGCAGTGTGAAACAGGATGACATACAGGGCCGCAAGAAATCGGGCCGAAGTAAGAGGTGCGACTTTAGACTTCCCAATCTTCAAAGAAACCCTCATGCACTCTCTTCATCGAAGTAGGATTGCGTGCTCCGGGGACGATCGTGGAGCGCTTGCTCCGATCATATCGCCGACGTCATGCAGCACCCTTTTAAGGTCCGAAACATTAGTGTAGCGGTTCGCAAATTATGGAGCGACTCATCAAAGGTTGTATGCGCCGCCCAATGGTATATCTCGAATGCAGATAGTATCAGTCCCATTAATCGAGGAACTGAGGGATCTCCACACGGCGCACTTCCGCCGAAGTTCCCCTCCGGAGAGATGACAGCACAAGTTCTCATTTTGAGACAAAACTTCCCCGGGGGCGGCGTGTTAATTACTGAACACCGTACGTTCCATGGGGACGACGCTGAGAGCAGGGGTGTCTGACATAACATTACTTCAGGCAAGCTCACGTGTCAGACTCGCATTGAGCGGATAAAGACGATCCAACTCGGGTCAGAAGCGTTTCGATCAAAAGGTGTCAAATGAAGAAGCTGCTGGGCCTACTCGTTTTGCTGGTCATCCCCAGTCTGGGACAGGTTCGTAGCACCCGCGCTGATCAAATCGGCTACGCGGATAAATCACCGGGAGCGGCAGAGACGAAGCCTCCCGAAGCTCAGACCCCGGGCCCCGTTTCCCCATCGCCGGGTCTAGTGCAGAGAGGTTCCACAACGGCCGTCGATCGTGATGATCAGTTGCGACTGACCCTCAATCCGGAGCAATTTGGTGCAGCCGGCAATGGCTCGGGAGAGAACGGCGACGACTGTGCCGCCATCAACCGGGCAATCCAAAATGCGGCTCTCGGGTCCGGCATGAATACTCCGAAGGTCCTGCATCTGAATGGGCGCAACTACAGATGCACGACAGCAAACTACCAGGTCCTGATGCCGCGTGACTTTGGGGACTACTCCCGAACCTCGGCGGGTGCGGGAGCGCAGTTTTCTCTCAACATCGTGAATGGGTCGATCCAAAGCTGCGAGGTCTCGGGCGGAAGCGGCTATAATCCGAACGGCTGGGTGATCGGACAGATTAAGGATGCGACGTATCGTGGTTCAGGAGGCTCCGTATACGCCGTCACGGATAAGAACGGCATTCCAGTTCCAAGTTCATGCGTGGTCGATAGCGGCGGAGTCAACTATCCGCCGACCGGAGTCGACGTCTACTCTTTCGCGCAGGGATCGGACGGGGCCGCTGTTCTGGGAACTTTGTCGAACGGGGCGTTTACCTCAGCCGAAGCCGTTTCTAACGGTACCGGGATGCCGAATGGAAACGGCTATCAATCGTTCGCTTTCGGACTTCCGACAGGGCTCGTTTGTAAGACCAAACCTCAATTTGCGGGTACGGTCGGGACATCAGGTCTCAGTACAAGTGCCCTGGCAAAAGTTGTTGTCACGGCGCCGGGATCGGGATGCGTTTACAACGGGAATATCTTGGCAAAGGTTCCGATCTGGGTAGGAGAATCAACACATCGCGGCACAGCGCAAGCGACCAACATTGCCCCGTCTCCTGCCCTGACGATCGGCTGTGCCATCCAGCTTCGTGCCGGAGTCAGCATCGAAGGCGACGGCGGTACCATTCAGACCGATTGGCAGACCGGCATCTACGGCGCAAACCAGATCGTAGCTTTGTGTGATGCCTATGGGAATCAGGCAGAAAACATCTCTATCCGAAACGTTCATCTCTCGGCTCCCGCCGGGATCTGGCTATCGGGATCGACCAATAATTTCGTCGTTGAAAATATTATCGAGCGGTACGCCACTCCGAAGATTCAGGCTCCCAAAACCTACATTCCCGGTTCGGGAGGAGGCCTGTTCTTCTATGCTGCGCAGACTGGTCCCGGCACCGTCATCGACAACATCTCGAACTATGCCTCCGGTGGGATCGTAGTGGGCGGCCAATATACGGGACGAGGCGAGTTCGGACAGGGCTCCATCGGGGGAATCAACGTCTCGAATAACGGAACCATATACACCTATCAGTTTGGCGGTGCCGCGGATGGGTTGGTGATCAACAACTTCCGGCAGTATCAACAAAACGGGAATAACTACAACCCCGGCCTCGATCAGTTCTTTGAGAAGTTCGTATGGCATGCGGACTTTACTCCCTCTGCAACTGCCGCCGCGTCAAATGGACAGGGCGTCTGCCCAACGACACTGCTGCCAGATATCCGCTCCATCGACTATCAGTTTGGAATGAACAATACGACCAGATTTGAGTGTTACCGGGGCATATCGGATCGCGCGATCACGATTCTTTCGAGGTCGCCGTACGTGTCGCAGAACGTGACCATCACAAATGTATGGCAGGAAAAAAGCTATCGCTCTCCTATCATCGCCAGCGTCACGAACAGTCGATTCAGCATGGTCAATATGGCTGCTCTCGGAACCGCATATAAGGATCCCTACATCGCACCCGGGACAAAAGCGATTGCTGTCATCGAAAGTCCCACAGGCCTGCCGACCGGTCCGGTCAATCATTTCGAGGGCATCGCCAACGCAGACGTAGCGCATTCTTACTTCACGACCACTCTGCTCGGCACGTCGTTTTCAGAGAACCGTACCGCCTCTTCTTCCTGGGCGATGGTGTCCGGAATGCCCAGTGGTGGCAGGATGATCACGGTGCAGAACACGTTCAGCACTGCCGGCTCGATGAAGTTCAAGCACGATCTCGGCACCCCCAACCCGATCAGCAACTGTTATTCGACGAACGGAACAAGCGTCCCCGCCGTCACTCTCATCCCTGGAGATCTCAACAACGTTGCAGTAACGTCGGCGTCCGCCGCAACCGTCGTCTGCATCTTCCAATTCGCCCCTGCACCCGGAGGATATTAGGGATGAGGAAGTTGCTCGGGGCTGTGCTTCTGCTCGCGTCTCTCGGGCAGGTAGCGCCTGCCCAGACGACGCCTATACAACTCCCTGCGAACTGGGCAAAGCCTCATCCCTATGACACTTCCAACTCCGCATTCAGGGAAGGAGCGTTTCTCGTCCCTGTCCGGTCGAGCCAGATGGGGATCGTCTTCACCATTCCTGCCACGGTTGGGACCCCGCCAGTGCCGGTGCAGTCCACCAGTGCTGAGATAAAGAATGCGGCAGGCATCGTGATTCGCAAGCTCTGGCAGAATCGCGCCTACGCTCCAGGCCAGCACGGAGAGATCTGGGATGGCCTCGATGACTACGGCATTGCGGCAACCGGCGGCCCCTTTACGCCGTTGCTCCAGTACAACGGCGTCCAGTACAAGTGGGACGGTGTGATGGCGAATACCAGTCCAAATCTCACTGCAGTGGATTCATGGTCAGGAGTCGGAGGCCTCTTCCCGTACGATCTCGTCTCAATTGGCGGAACGGGATTTACCGCAGAGGGCTACAACGAGGGCGGCTACAACGCGGTCGCTTTTCCGATAGCGACGCCCTCGCTCAAAGTGAAGCTGCTGCTCCCCCAGGCCATCGGCGGAGCGATGTTTCTTCGCGCCGCTACCGATGGCAATCTCATCTACTACGTCAGCATCATCCATGCCACGCCAACTCTCACCCGGAGCTGGATCATTGCGGTGGACCCAAAGGGGTATCTGCATAACTTCTCTGCTGGAACCGTCCTGCCGAGGGCTTATTACACGAACGCAGTCACACCCCAAAATTACCGCTACCTTATCGCGCAAGCTGCCGACGTCACCGCGAACGACCGGGGATTCATCACTGGCGTCGCCGTACAGAGGCATGGAAATTTACTTGCTTCTGCTCACGGCAAACGCAGCACCGCACCCAACGAAAACGTCATCCGCCTATTCGACAAGCTGACCGGAGCTCCCATCGCCGGATCGGCAGGGTCTATCGCGATTGCAGATCCTCAGCGTATGGCGTTCGACCTCTCCGGTAATCTCTGGGTGCTCTCGGGCGATGGCCGGGCCGGAGACAAGCTATCCAAAGTATCCGGCGTCGGATCGACCAACATCGTTTCCACACCCATCAGCGGCCTCAGCAATCCGGTTGCCCTTGCGATCAGTCCCGTCTTCGGCGATCTGTTTGTTGCGGATGGCGGAGCGAATCAGCAGATCTTCGAGTACAACGTCAGCAGAAACAAGCTTGTACGGACCCTTGGTGTACCTGGAGGCTACGGGGTCGGAGACACCTGCAACTCGGCCATGTCGCCGTACAAATTCTATTTCGACTACGGAGGAATGGACGTGAGCCGCCAAGCCGACGAGGTCGCGGGCCAGCTCGATACTTTCCTCAATGCCGACGACGATGGGAACCTCCAAGTGGGTGATAATTCCACCGGGCAAATTCTCTTTTATAGCCTGTCGAAGAACGCTTGGCGCTATAGCAAACGAGTGATGTACCAGTCCTGGCAGCGTACGATTGCGGCGGCAGTAAACGATCCAACTCGGCTGTTCGCAGGTCAGGCCGCGATGATGGAGATCACTCGCGATTGGTCGAAGGATCTCGTTCCGGGCGACCCCGATCCAGCGCTTGGAGGTAACGGAGCCTGGACTGCCTCGCATTATTGGCTGCCGTGCATTATCTCCGCGGTGGGATTCCCAAAATCGCTCCTCATTCCACATATCCGAGAGGTTTGGAAGAGCCCTTCGAACGGGAATACCTACGCTCTGGTCGGTGATATTTTGAACAAATTTGTGTGGACGATCCTCAACCCGAACGGGAGTGTAACTTCGGCGCACGAACTGATGCCGAATATTGCGGGCTTCTCGTATATATCTCCCAACGGCGATCAGATCTTCGTTCAGCAAGGTCGAGCGACCACGGGATACGTCTTCCCGCGATCCCATCTCACCGGCTACGACTCCGCCAACATGCCACTCTACGGGCCGCTGGATAAAGGTGTGCCCGTGACCATTGACCACGCGCACGGTGAGCCACTGGGAACATTCCTCGTCTCCGATCCGACCAGCGGCGGGATCACGGCGGTCTACGACCCGAATGTAAATCATGACGTCTCAGGAAAGACCCCGGCCTTTCATTTGGGTGGGATCCTGCCGGGTAGGACGTCGTTTGCCTGGACCGCGATGCCGCAGAAGGACATCGCCTGGACCGACGGTGACGGCAGCTTTCCTGCGGCCGATCTCTCCCACCTCGCACAGGAGGGTAGCGAGGTTCACACGGTGGATAGGGAAATCTTCGCAATGTATGCGGGCAATTACGCTGCCTGGGGATGCCAGTTCTTCCACTACCACGAGGACGGTCTGTTCATCGGCCAGTTCGGGTATATGACCCGGTTCTCCGCCACGCCGAACGGACAGGACTCCTGGGGAATTAACGGAATTCCCAACGTGGCTACCGGAGAGAATAAAGCGCCGGGTTTCTGCGGAGATGTCGGTGTCTTCAAGGCGTTCCGGGTCGGAACCCATATCAAGATCATTCATGGCGACGAGAGTTATTTCCCCGGCCTGCATGAGTGGGATATCTCCGGCCTGGACACGATTACGGAGTTGAGCGCGACCGGAGCGATGGGAAGTACCCTGACCCTGTCCAGAGTCCCGCATCATGATCAGTAGCTCAATCGCAACGCTTCTCTATAATGAAGAGGTATCCCGACTCCGAGCACCTCGCCCGCGTGGTATCTGCCAGCCCTGATGCCGTCGACTGTCATCGAAACAGACCTAACCCACAACGATTTGCGCTTGCGCTTCGTGTCATGCTCCTGAGGACTCCCATGGTTAGCAACAGAAGAAGCTTCCGCGCGCTCTACGATCAGATCGCAGTGAAGGCTCGCGCGCTGCTTCATTACTTCACTGCCCAGGGTGTCACGATCGCGGCAAACCTCCTCTACGGTTTGCTCTGCGTCCGTCTGCTGCCGTCGTCGGAGTATGCCAAGTTCGTCGTCCTCTTTGGTGTTCAGGGAACGCTGGTCGTCCTGATGGATGTCAACTTTTCAGGAGCTCTGATTCCACTCATCGGCGATCGCATCGATAACCGCAAACTCATCGCAGACTATGTCGCATCGCTGCGTCAACTCTCTTATTGGGCCTTCGCCCTGGTGGGTGCAGGAACGATCGTCTGCTATCCCTTCCTGGTCAAACACAGGAACTGGAACTGGACAATCGTCGCATCGATGATTCTGATCCTGCTTCTATCGACATGGTTTGTGCGCATTGGCTCAGCCTACGGCACGGTCCTGATTCTGCTGCGCCAGCGGCCCCTCTGGTATCGAGCGCAGATGATCTCGAGCGTTGGAACCTTGATCGTTCTCGGAGTCTTTTGGAAGCTTCACCTGCTCGGGCCTTTCATCGCAATCCTGATTAATGTAGGCGGACTTGTCTATGTCGGCGCGAACTACTTTCTGAATGCCCGCCGTCTTCTCGGAGTTCCCGGAACCCCCACCCCCGAGCTGCAGCGCGCAATCGTTGGCCTTGCGATGCCGAACGTCCCGCAGGCCATCTTCTATGCGCTTCAGGGGCAGATTTCGCTCTTCCTGATCACCTACTTCGGGCACACGCAGGGAGTGTCGAGCGTAGGCGCGCTGGCGAGGCTTGGACAGATCTTCGTCATCTTCAAGCAGGGAAATATGTTGTTCGTCGAGCCGTACTTCGCCAAACTGCCCAAGGCGAGAATGCGTTCGAGCTACACCATCACCCTGGCGATCACCGCCGCCATCAGTCTCACCGTGATGCAGGTAAGCTTCTCCTTCCCGCAGGCCCTGCTGTGGCTGTTAGGGCCGCAGTACAGCAGCCTCACAACAGAGGTTCAACTGGCAGTCGGTGCAGGTGCGGTCAGCTTCTTCAGTTCGGTGCTGTGGAGCATCCACTCCGCGCGCAAGTTTGTGTACTGGTGGAACGTGGGCCTCAGCATCGCCCTCACCATCGGTGTGCAGATTCTCTTCATCGTCAAGGCTGATATGAGCACGGTAAGAGGGGTGCTCATGCTGACCCTTGCGACCAACGTGGCTTCACTCTTTATCAACGTTCTCTCGGGCGCTTACGGCTTCGTGAAGGGCGGAAGAGAGACGGAACAGCAGCCTGTTCTGATCCCCGAGAGCACCGTCGAAGCTGAGGCCTACATGGACCTCTATCCGATAGAGGATGGGACGGACGGCAGCGAAATGCTCACCGCGGCGTCGAAAAAGATCGAGCCGAAGTGAGCGACAGATAACTAGAGCGGATTCCCCATCGCTGTAGAGTCGATTGCCTTACGCGAAGCGTCCAAATACCCCACGAAGTGGCGCCCGCCCGGCGTCAGGGCGCCTTGGCAGGTGCCTTCCTTCAACTCTATACCTTCCAGGAATCCGCTATAGCAGCCATTGTTAGGCAGCCGATCCAAAGACGTTCTGCCGCCTGAATCAGGGCATCAATACGCGGTAAAGATAGAAGTGTCCATTCGCATGAACAAGCCGGTCGGCGAGATCGTCGCGCCTGGCTGAGGTCAGGTAGTACTCTCCGCCAAAGCTTTTTCTGATCTCATCCAGTTGCGTTGCGGTGAGTTGAGGATAGTTTTTTTGAACCTCGGTCACCGTATCGACTCCAACGGAATGGAAGTCACCACCGTTCGTCGCGCGATAGCGGTAAAACCACTCGACGACCAGACCGTTATGCGGATTCCTTCGGAAGCTCACCATGGGCGCCCGCTCTGCTTCGAGAGGGAAATCATCCATCCAAGGCGGAGCGATGACGACCGCGCTGATGGGTGTATTCGCCTTGATCCAGCCCGTCATCTCCTGATAGGGACTCGTCTCGTGTCGCAGGAAATGTCCCCACGAAGTGGCAAATTGCTGGACAAAAAACTTATCGCTTCGAACCAGCCCCATCGAGAAGGTGCAGCCGATAAAGACCACCGCCACAACTGCTAAAGCAGCAAACTTCGAGACCGGACTCTCTGGGGCGAAGTATGCAGACGTACTCACTCCAGACACAGCATCGACCACAAGCTTGGGCAGCACGAGACAGCAGAGAAAAAAGATAAGAACATCTGCGACGCGGAACGGATAGGTCTTGAGGTACACAAAGAAATTAAGCTCTCGCGCTATGACACCGAACGCGACCTCGAGCATCAGCACAGCCATGAAGACGCTGAAGAATCTCCTCATCGCAGGAGTGACCATAGACTTCAGACCCAACACAGTAAGCCCCGCCAGCAGGATCAGCTTCAGTAGCACACGCCATCCGCCGAAATGCCTCGGATCAAGGTGATGGGGATTGCGAAAGACAACAATGAGCCAATCCGGACTGGGTACGCTGGCCCCCACGGCGGAGACCCCCGCATACTTCCATGCGAACCAGGCCATCGGCAGGCTCAGGCCCAATGTAAGCAGCGCCGGCTGCAGAAATGCTTTGAGTCCACGCTCCCGCTGCGACACGAACAGTGCACCATAGAAGGCAAGCACGCCCCACAGTCCAACCGGTACATGAAACCAGAAGGCGAGGCCGCAGAAGAACGCTGCCACGAACCGCCTTCCACGCAGCAATGATTCAAGAGCCAGAAAGATCGCAGCGTAAGCCAGGCATTTGCCTTCGCCGCCGCCCAGAATCCATTCCCCCACGCCCATCGATTGGCCTTGCCACACCCAGTAAAACAGCCCGCAGGCCAACCCGTAGCGCGGAACATTCATGGCGCGAGCCAGTCTCACGATGGCATAGAAGACAACGGCCCAGACGATTAACCGCGCGCTCATGGCGACAAGGATGCCGCTCTTCAGCCAGAGCCAGAGCGGGGCTAGCACCGACTTGAACAGGATCGAAAGACTGTCCTCGTCATATCCAACTAGCTGGAGCCATTCCTGCGAAAGAAAAGAGTGATCGAAGACTCGTTTCAGACTGACCAGGCGAACCGGTTCGTCCGTCAAATATTGAGGAATAAAATTCCGCACGAAAATGACGACGAGGGCAGGCACCACTCCCAGCCAATACTGTCTGCTGAACCGTTGACGAACACTGGCTGACATCTCTGTGCTCCATTCTCTTTTGGTAGGGGCGAGGCGTGGCTACCGCTAAAGTTGTAGTGCTTCAATATTGAAACCTGATAGCCAGAATATCTTGGGCAAAATGCAGGGCTTGTCTAACAAAGTTTTCGTCGAGCGATCAGTTCACTCGACCTTAGGCGATTGAAGCTCGCGATTACGGTGCCGCAGTGCCAGAAAATCTTTCTGTGATCCCAGCAAGATGGCCCTTGTCAAACTGAACCGGGATATAAAAACAGTACAGACATAAGCAATGAATGAGACCACCACAAAAGCTGTAAGCGGATGAAAAATGGATAGCCGGCCAAATCCAGGGAACCCGGGAAGAGGCTTGTGAATGAACATAATGCCCATCGACGCCGCGCCGATCTTCTCGAACATGCTGGTGATCGCTGGTGCAAGCAGGATGAGTTTGCTGACCCGGATCATCGCGACAATGCAGCAGGCAGCGAGAAGCAGCGACAGCACCGGAACGCCGTAAATTGCGCTCCGCATGTCGTACTGGATTGGTACATTCGCGTAGGCCAGCCATACCGTTGCAACCACTCCGAGTGTGGCAGCCAGCGTGACCCACCACCGGTCAAGCTCTGCCTTTTTCGCGTAGTACCCTGCGAGATAAAAAGGCAGCGCGGCCACTACGACGTTGAGATCAAGAGGCAGCGTAAACCGCGGAAACAGAACCGAATTGACGTAGGCCAGGGCCATTGAGATCGTGGCCCATACAGCGATTGTGCCGGGCTTGCACTTCGACAGCAGCCAATTCGCAATCTGCTGTGTTGCAAAGAGACACGTGATGAACCAGAAGACGCCATAGTCTCCGTGCAGACGGTCTCCTCCCCAGATCATGTCGGTAATGGTCTTCTGGATTGCTCCGCTCCCGGCGTGCGAGGCGCGATGAAGTTCCAGCGGAGCCAGCAGAAGAAGGAATGCGACATACGGGACGAGCAAATGAATACAGCGCTTTCGAAAGAAGCCTGCGTAGTCGCCTTGAATCTTATGCACATAGCCGCTCAGAAAGAAGAAGAACGGCATATGAAATGCATAAATGATGCGGCTCGGAAGGCCGCTCTCCAGATGGCCCAGCACGACGAGCAGGATCCCGATACCTCTCGCAACGTCAATCCAGGCGATACGTTCAGGGCGTACTTCGCCTCGGGTGCTTTCGTGCATCGCGGTAGGCACGTTTGTGTGCATACTCTCCATATTGGCAGAAAAGTTGATCGGCAGTTTCCGTATTTGGAAAAGAACTTGATAAGGTTAGTCAGAGTTTACAGGGCGCGATTCCAGGCGCATTGCCATCCGAGTATCGCCATTCGCGTCGGGATCTCTCTTGCCTATTGCGATGGGCTAGTTGTTTGTAATTCAGCGTCGGCTACAGCGAAGGGCTTGGAATGGATCGATCCACAACAGAAATATCATCTCGGGAGTGGTGCACGGTGGTGGTGCCTTGTTACAACGAGGCTGCCCGTCTCCGTACAGACCACTTTGTTGAATTCCTGAAGAGCAATTCAGAGGTGCGTTTCATCTTTGTCAACGACGGCAGTTCAGACGGCACACTGACCATTCTACAAACGCTGGCAGCCACCGATCCGGAGCGCATCATCGTGCTCGATCAGCAGCCCAACGCAGGCAAAGCGGAGGCTGTGCGAGCCGGGATGCTGCTTGGTGCCACCGGCAGCTCGGTTGTCGGATTCTGGGACGCGGATCTTGCGACTCCGCTGAATGCCCTCCCGGAACTTCTTCATCAGCTTCAACGAAATCCACTCCTCGAAATGGTCTTCGGAGCGCGCGTCCGTCTGCTCGGCCGCAGAATAGAGCGGAGACCGATGCGCCACTATCTTGGCCGCGTCTTCGCCTCCGTGGTCTCGGTCATGCTGCAGTTGCCCATCTACGATACGCAGTGCGGAGCTAAGCTCTTTCGCGTCACGCCGGACCTTCTTCAAGTGCTGGATCTACCCTTTGAGTCTCGTTGGATCTTCGATGTCGAAATAATCGCGCGCTTTCTGGTGCTGCACAGGTCCGACCCGGATTTTGGCAAGCGGGCAATCTACGAGAGCCCCCTCCACCAGTGGGAGGACGTCGCTGGCTCCAAGGTGAAAATGTCCGACTTCGTAACCAGCTTCTGGGAATTGATACGGATCCGGGCACGCTATCTTAGCCAATGATCCATTGTCCTGGGGTCGCCATCGAGAGCCTAAGCGCTCCTCCTGATACGACTCCGCATGTCATACTTAAGCAGATATCCACGGCTACTGTACGAGCGCGCTGGACGTACCTGCAATACCACTTTGGTCTTCGTTGCAAGCGATCCGCGGTAGTATTTGTGCAGCGCTCACTCTGTAATCTCGGATGAGAGAGTCCGGGGGGAGCACCCGAGTTTCTTGTGTTCCAGTCTTTGAACCGATTCGTTTAAGCCCGCTTTATTCTGACTTTGGAGCCATCGAATGCCTGTAGCTTCCGCATCACCGATCACAGTCTGCACACTCTGGGAGAAGGACCACCACAAGGGGGTCGCCACGCTGGTTAATTCTCTGGTGCGCTCCGGATACCGCGGACGGGTATGGACCGGATATCACGGCGATCTGCCCCCATGGGCCGCCGGCGGCACTGCCAACGGAGAGATCTACACCGTGCCGGCCGGCCCGGACGTGGAGGTCGTCTTCGTAAAGGTGCCGACCCAGTTGCACTTCGCACAGTACAAGCCGACGTGGATGCTCCGCGTGATGGAAGAGTTCGATTTAGAGGTTGAAGGCGTGTTCTACTTCGATCCCGATATGTTCGTAGTCGGCCCATGGACATTCTTTGAGCGCTGGTTAAAGTTCGGAGTCGCAGCAAGCGAAGACGCAGCCTATCCCTTCAATCCCAAGCATCCGCTCGCCCTGGGCTGGCGACAGTATGCGGAAAGCATCGGCTACACCCACTGGAATGATACGAACGCCTACTTCAATAGCGGACTCGTGGGAGTTTCACGCGAGATGCGATCGTTCCTGACGCTGTGGGATGAAGTCATGAACAACATCCGCCGTGACTTCGGTGCAATCAAGGGAATGATGACTCCAACGCGTACCGACCTGTTTCACAGGCCTGGTCAGGACGGCTTCACGCTAGCCACCTATCTCACCCCGCATCGCGTCTCGTGGGTCGGCCCCGACGGCATGGCCTTCGAGCGCGGAGAGTGGCTTACGGTCCACGCTTATCTCCATAAGCCGTGGCGCCGCAGAGTTCTTCGGGACCTCTTCGTCAACGGCAACAAGCCAGACCGGGGAGCACGACTTTACTGGGAACTTGCAGGCTCCCCCATTCAGGTAGAGTCTCCTGCAAGAATTCGCAGGCACCGCTGGTTGATTCCACTAGCCGCCTTCCTCAGCCGTTTCTACCAGCGCAGGGATTAGCTCCGTTTCTAGATATGGCTAAGATATACCTTAGCCATATCTAGAAACGGAGCTAGATATTTGATCTGCGCATACATTGCCAGAGGCCGTGGTGCAGCTATGAAGGTCATCTCATCGCGTTGTTGACCGGTTTTCACGGATTGCACTGTCTATTGGTCATGGAACCAAATGTTGGGACTATCATTTTTCTGATTTGCCACCTACTCGATAACATGCCGGGTTTCGACATCGTTGGGGTTGAGGGACAGCTAATCGAGGCTCGCGCTCACCACTAGCCAGGTTCCCACGGTGAGACTCTGCTAGTCCAAGCCGCTGGTGAAGGTCTGCTTGAATAGGGGCAGGTAGCACAAAGCTCGATAGCTTCATTCAAAAGGGTCACCGCGGAATCCCATTTTTCAACCATGATTATGTTGAAGTTGTCTTGTTGGAGCGCAGCGTTAAGCGTCTTTAAAAGAATCCGCGATATGTACATCGCGTCCAAACCGGGTTAAGTGCCCCGCCCCAATGTTGCGACGGTCCTCCCACTATCAACTAAGAGAATTGAATCCATGTTTTAGGGGAAGCAAAGCTTTAGAGAGTGAATTTTCAGATTCATTTGGAAGTAGCATCAAGGTCCCGTAACGGATAGACCGTAGGGCGTCCAATACTCAGATATGTAAATCCGTTCTTCATCATCACTTGTGGATCAAACATGTTGCGTCCGTCGATGATGATGGGATACCGAAGCATTTTGTTAAGCTTGGACAGATCAAGTGATGAAAACTCTTTCCAGTCAGTGAGGATCAACAGAGCATCGGCATCGCGGGCCGCATCATAGGCTGAGTCTGCGTAACGCAAATTGGCGTCCGCAGGCAAAATGTCAGCAGCCCTCTTCATGGCGGCAGGATCGAACGCAGCGATGGTGCAACCCTCAGCAAGTAGCATCTGAACAAGATCCGTAGCTGGAGAGTCGCGGACGTCGTCGGTCTCACCCTTGAATGCCAATCCCAGAACTCCAATTCTTTTTTCTCGAAGAGTCCACAACGCTGAACGGACTTTCTTGAGGAAACGCTTCCTCTGGTGCAAGTTAATTTTTTCTATTTCAGACAAGAGTTGAAAATCTATTCCCAATTGCTCCGCAACAGAACGAAAAGCAGCGACGTCTTTGGGAAAACAAGATCCGCCATAGCCAATGCCAGGACTGAGAAACCGGGGACCGATACGCCGATCCAGCCCCATACCGAGGGCCACTTGTTGAACATTCGCGTCAGCTGCCTCACAAAGATTCGAGACAGCATTGATGAAGGATATCTTCAGAGCCAGGAAAGCGTTCGAGGCGTGCTTAATAATCTCTGCGCTTTTGGTAGAGGTAACTATCAAGGGTGGAGGCTCGGACATGCTGCAAGAACCCGGAATGGAGGCGGCCCGGCTATAGTACTCGCCCGATGTGAGAGGACGATAAATCGTTTGAAGAACTTTAGCCGCGCGTTCGCTGTTCGCGCCAACCACAATGCGATCCGGATGCAAAAAATCGGATACTGCTGTACCTTCCCGGAGAAACTCTGGGTTCGATACGACATCAAAAAGCTCCGGAGAAACTCCATTACGCTCAAAGGTGCGGCTGATCCATTCGTTGGTATAAACCGGCACTGTGCTTTTTTCTACTACAACCTTATACGATGTTATCGAGCGAGCTATTTCACAGGCCACCGCCTCAACATAGGAAAGATCGGCATCACCTGTTTCGCCTTGTGGTGTGCCAACGGCAATGAATATGGCCTCAGAATTGCGTGTAGCCTCTGCAAGGTCGGTCGTGAAGCGGATTTTAATATTTCGATACCGCTCTAGCAGTTCGGGCAGATAATTTTCGAAAATCAGCGTATCTCCACCCTGCAGCGCTGCGACTTTCAGTTCATCGTTATCCACGCAAACTACATCGTGTCCCATTTCTGCAAAACATACGGCGGCAACTAGACCTACATAACCTGATCCAACTACGGCAATTTGCATACCTTCAGTCACCCATTGGGATAGAGTATCCAGCACTTAGCAGCATTATAATCGATCTAGACGAATGGTCGCATCGCCTCTCGTACGCTTCCTCTCCCCGGTACAAAAGATCGGGCAGACCAGTTCGGGACTTGGATAAGGGTGTATACGAGAAACCGGGAACTATATCCCAATCACTCTAAAAAAGCTGTCGGTGAAGTCCAGACCGAAATCGCGTGCGTAGTGCGCAGCGCTCTACTTTAGTTGGTGAGCAGATTACAGGTTTAGGATGTTCGCTGGTCGGCGTCAGTTCGTAAGAGATCCTGAATAATTTGCGGATGAACACGGAAGTTTGTTTGCTGGAGCCGGTCAAGAGCTGGTTTCAAACTAATCCACCCACGTTCAGCGCATCGAGCCAAGATGCCAAGTGTTCCTGTCACTGCTAATCCTAATCTGCGAGCTTCCTCGACTCTCTCGCGCTCATCCATCAATATCAAGTCAGCATGAATATTCAACGCCAGAAGAATGACCTGGCGTTCGCCAGCATCCAGGGCCAAAGAGACCGTCGTCTCCGCTGACGCAGGGTTGGTCGCGACAATTTCGACCCAAGACGGGGGTGCCAGTATATCTCTCCGCAGCACCTGCAATGACCTTCCTTATCAAGGACTGAATTATGACGATTGGAATCGAGACAACGGTCTAGACTTATCACGCTCTTCTTCTCCTGGCCTCGGGGTCTAGAGAGTCCGAATCGGATGCTAGGAGCACAGCGCCTCGTCAGACCCCCTTACTGCACCGTCTCGAACTCCGGATGAGACGGGTACTTCTCAAAGATCGAAATCGTCTGGGTTTATACGCTTCAGCAGGAGCTATCGTGATGTTCGGTACAAAGGTCTGGGGATTCCAGTCATAGAGCGGGATCCAGCTCGATTGCACTTCAACCATGATCTTGTGGCTTCTTAGGAACGTCTGACCTGCTCCGTGCAAGCTCCACTTGAACTCTTTAACTTGCCCGGTGTCACAGCATCGGGCTTTTCAAAGCTTTTTATATAACGACCGCAGAAGATTTCATCCACGATCATCAACTGGTACCCAGCCATCTGGGCCGGCACATCGTCCGGATACATGTCGATCAGCTTTACGATCCAATCACTGTCATTACTAGATGTACTCGCAAACAGGTTTGCCATCACATCCCCCGTTGGTGTTACGTTGTGATCCAGCACCGGCGACGAGAAGTTTGCCAAGTGCTTCCGCCCACTCACAAATCACTGGTCTTCCACGAGCCAAGTGCGCCACTTCGAGCCGTTGCCATACGTCGCCTAGATGCAGAGCATGCAACTTTCGATGTAGTTGAACTTTATTGACCGGAACTTCTATGTCTCTAACTAGTACTTATGAGTTCGGCATAAGGCGGTCACTGAACTGTGCTTTTGAAGATTCATGGAGTGCGTAAGGGCGTTCAAAAGCTAGAGATGTCGGTGTTGGACAAGGGGATTCAAATGCGGAAGTTCAGGTTTGGCATTACATCGTTTCTGGCGGCATTGCTAATAGTTCTCGTGGCCGGTTGCGGTAAGGAAACGGTGAACATACCTGATACCACTGCGCTTCGACTTCGCCCGCTCAGGGGGCCACGGTGTCGTAGCTGCCTCGGTGGTGAGCGCGACCTTCAGTGAGACATTGAATGCGGCCACGATCAGTGCCTCGACCTTCACCTTGCGATCTGCATCTGGAGTTGTGACTGGCAATGTTACGTATTCCGTGACAGGTTCCGTAGCGAGGCTGCACAGGACGTGGAGCGTCTCCCCCGCTCCTCGGCGCGGAAGCATTACCCCAAATCTCGAGTTGTTCTTGGCTACTCCCACTTTCGCGTCGTACCGGACATGACCGCCGGGAACCGGACGGTTGCTGCCTTGAATGGCGGAACGGCCTCGATCGCGTTCAACTTCAACCGCTACATCGGGCTCGTTGGTGATTTTGGCGGATACGGCAACACGCAACTGCAACTGACCGGATTGGGAGCGAACCCGAAACGGACCGCGGACTCGAACGGAAACGCCTTCACGTACATGGGTGGCCCGCGTCTCTCTTTCCGCAGATACGAGCGGATTACGCCCTTTGTGCAGGGCCTGGTAGGAGGCATCCATGCGAGTTCTGTGACTTTGTCGAACTGTAGCGGCGCGGGTTGCACCCCACAGCCAAGCCAGAACGCCCTCGCCTTTACTGCGGGCGGAGGGCATCCTCGCAAACTAAAACATTCAAAGCTCCCGCATATAACGAATTAGATGACACCCCCTAAGGCCAGCCAGGAGATAGGAATAAACCTATCTAAAACTGCTCGAAGATTTGACATCGGTGCGCAACTAGATGCAAATTTGCACACCCCGCCTCTGTATGTCATCGAAAAACATTCCTGAATGTTTGGCACGCGAACTGCCTCCTACAGGCCATCCACCAGCACTTGACAACACTGCCTGGACAGTTCTTGAGCGAGCGGGCTGTGCCTGAATGCCGCGGCAACCAAACAGCAATAGCTGTCTGGAAGCGCGATTGCGTTCGGGCGGGAATCCATACGCCTTTTTTCGGCTGATTTGACGGATTTATCGGCGGATCGGGCTTCCAGCTTCAACGTCTTCGCAACTCCGGACACGCTTGTCCCGACTTTTTTTGTGGCCGATAGAGAGCACTAAGAGAGGTCAGCCCCATGAGAACTTGTTTCTGTTTACGAAGTGATTGGTCTATAGTGAACGCGCGACTTTCATCGCTGGTGTCGCGAGGAATTTTGGCGGCAATCGTCTTGACCGGGCTATGCGGCCAGGGTCAGGCTCAGGACTTTGTGACACGGCCCGGCACCGTCACCATGCCGGATGATATGTGCGGCGTTACCGCGCCGGCACCGTGCTTCAAGCGCATCGCCCAGGACGAGGCAGGTCTTGCGCGAAGCATCTTCCATATCAAGCGCAGTTCGCTGCCCGTGATTCTTGGAGTCGCGGCCGCTACCGGCTTGGCGTTGCACTATGACAAACCAATGTCGCAGACGCTGATGAGTCTTCCGATCCACCCGACTCAGGTCGCTAAAGCCACCGACATCGTTGGCGTCTATACACCCTTCGCGGTAAGCGGATTGATGTATTTCACGGGGAGCATCCAGCATAACGCGCATGCCCGGGAGACGGGAATTCTGGCCACCGAGGCGATGGTTGACGCCGCGTTGATCGGCAAGGCCCTGAAGTTTGTCGTGAATCGTCAAACCCCAGGGCATTTCGCGCAGTCTCAGGAGTTTTATGCTGAAGGCGTCCCTCGCGGGGCCAGCATGCCGTCGTCTCACGCTCTCAACGCCTGGGCTTTTGCCCGTGTGGTAGCCGGAGAATACCATTCAAAATGGGTGAGCATCGTAGCATACGGGCTCGCGTCGGGAGTTTCTTATTCGCGTGCTGCAACAGGAGCACATTCTGTCTCGGACGTCATCGTCGGGAGCGCCTTAGGGTATGGCATCGGGGAGTATGTTCTGCGCCGGCGGAGCACCGAAAGGCCCGGAATGCTGGAGCGCTACCTCCGCCGAGGAGATGTCGCGTCGGCTCTGGAGCGAGGCGATTCGCTGCGACCGAAAGAGCCGGTAGTCAGCGGAACCATTGTGCAATCGACGCTGGCGGAGAATGGAGATGACTCTCCGTGGTTCGAATTGGAGTACAGAAGCGATCAGCCGATGCTTTCGACTGAGTTCTCCATCCCAAACGGTGACAGCATCACCGACAATAGGAGCAGGGCACAACCTGCATCAAGAGAAAAACGTACCGAGTAGCCATTGCGATTGTGACTCACCCATCGATTCGCCTCGATGGGTGAGTGCGTGTTGTAAATAGTGTTAGAGCATTCGTCACGGTGAGGATGATCTCAACATGCGTTTGAGGCGAACCTTCTCGCTCCCCGAGCGCTTCAAGGTGGAGGGGATCGCCGAAGCATTCAACGCCCTGAATCATCGCTACGACGCCCTGTCCCAATGGTATCTTTGGGACAGGGCGATTTGATCTCGCACCGACAGACTTGACCTTGGACAGGCGACCGCTGTGAGCGATCCGCGCAGTGTCCTGCTCGCTGCTCGAATCAGCTTCTGATCGCCGTCAACCGCGGCCGGAGAGAGCTTACTCTCCGCATCTTATTTCGACTGACTATAAAAATTCCCACGTACGTCTCGTGCAATGGAGGCCCAGCGAATTCTTAGAGTGCAGTCAAAACAGCTTTGCATTTTGAAGTGCCATACGAGCTCCGTTTGAGCTGAGATGTTGCTGGTCGACATAAAGCGAGGCCTCGTTTGACGTGTATCTACATGACTGACCGTTGCAGAGTTCGTGCGTGAGATCCAATACATGTGCCCCGTTGCTCCCGGCGATCTTGGTGATGATCTCGATAGCGTGGCGGTCTTCGGGTGAGATTGCGCTCTGTTCAGACTCCGAGCCGAGTTGTGCCGCGTCGACCGCAAGGATTCGCTGGAGGTGGCTTCGAAGCGGAATCGCACCTCCGACGGTGACGATGAGCGGGTCCACACTGAAGCGTGGAACATCGGTTGCGATGATGACTTCCTTGTGATGCGCTCTCAACCGCCGTACGGTGCCGGACAGACCAGATTCAAAGTTGGACCAGTTCTGGTTGGCGTTTGCGAGGGTTGCTTCTCCAACGTGAACGTAGCCGTAGCCCTTTTGCAGGGGGAAGGGCGCGGACCAGAATCCGGCAAGGATTACGGTGCGAATATTGGAATCATTGACTACGTAGTCGAGTGCCGCCTTGTTGTACGCGGCACATTGGCCTGCGTGATCAGGGTAGCTGAGCATGGCGCGGGTGACAGTTCCTAGTTGGGAACAACTGGACTTGGTGAGATCGTCGAAGATCCAACCGCTCGCGTTGCTCTTGCTCCGCAGTTCGTAGGCGAGCGCGGAGGCATGACTATCTCCCATCAGGGCGATGACAGGTTTATCCATGTGGGGCGGCATGCAGATGGGGGACGTTATGGGGTGGCTTTCCCCGTAGCCCGCGAGACACGGATCCAGGGATCCGACCGCCGCGGCTGCTTCGATAGAGACAACTTGCGGGAACCTGCTCGGCCATCCGCGCGAGGCAAAAAGAAGGGTAGCCGGCACTGCGAAGAGCAAGCATGCGAATCCGTAGGCCGCGAGGAAGCGTGGGCCGGTTCGCTTCGTCCGCCGGAACGGCTTCTCGATGGCGAAGTAGGAGAATACGGAGAGTAGCAGACCGCCGAGCGCAAGCAGGCATCCGGTGCGGATCGATAGCGGCCCGCCCGTGGAGATGCGGGCAAGGCTTAGCAGCGGCCAATGCCAGAGGTACCAGGAATAGGAGACCAGGCCGATCCAGACCAATGGTTTGGCGGAGAGGATCCAGCTATTGATGCGACTTTCGCGAGTACGAATAAGTGCGAGCGCGGCACCTACGGGTAGCAGCGCAGCTACCCCTGGGAAGGGAGTTGCCTTGCTGTAAAGCACGCAGCTTCCGATGAGACCGACGAGAGCGCCGAAGGCGAGAAGATCGGTACGATAGCCCTGCTTTCGAAAAAGAGAGGACTGAGGAACCTCTACCTCGAAGATGCCGAGAATACAGCCCAGGCCTATCTCCCAGGCCCGAGTGGGGAGTAGGTAAAAAGTGGCAGTGGGATAGTGCACGACGCCTACGGCGGAGAGCAGGAAGGACAGGAAACTCAAGACCCCGAGGCAGGCTAACAAACGCCGGGGGGACAGGCGTTTGAGTAGCATCATCAGGAGGGGAAAGAAGACGTAAAACTGCTCTTCGACACCCAGAGACCAGGTCATGAGTAAGAGGTTTGTGTCGGCTTTAGGAGCGAAATAGCCCTCTCTAAGCCAGAAGTAAAGATTGGAACAGGATGCAATGGCGGCGAGTGCTTGCGCCGCGAATCGTTTCAACTCGGTGGACGAGAGAAGCAGGCAGCCGAGTACGTAGAGAGTAAAGATAACAAAAAAGAACGCAGGGAGAATGCGTTTCGCTCGGCGTTCATAAAATCTGCGAAGACTAAATGTTCCAGATCGGGTTTCGCGATAAACGTGCGATCCGATCAGGTAGCCTGAGATGGCAAAGAATACGTCGACGCCTACAAAACCGCCGCCAATGCTGGGAAGTCCAATGTGAAAGAGGATGACGACGAGGATTGCGATGCATCGAAGACCGTCAATATCTGGTCTATATGGAGCTGAACCTCCAGGTTGCTTCAAGCATTCTCCTCTCGTGAGCGCAACTTTCGAATCTATGTCGAGATCTTCAGCTAAAAAGTGTGGGGTCCTGTCTCAGCTACTATCGCTACGGCGCTTTGCAGAATCGTCTTCCTTGCATTCGCAAGAAGTCAGGGAGGCTCTTGCCGTTCGGCCGCAAAAAGTCACATGCACTGCCTAACGAGGTCCAACTCTATGGGCTTAGCTCCTAAACCATAGCATCAACAGGTGTGCCTCGCCATACCCCTTACGACGCAGTTTTAGTCAAAAGAAAGCTCCGGTCTCGATGGCCGGACTGCCAGGGAACGGCAGCATCGTCTCGACTGCCTGGTTCAAGCTGTTATAGGCGAGTGGGCCAAGCATGACCTGAGCCGCCGTGATGGGTGTGCCTGCGGTACTGATCAAGTTGAAGGTGTTCTGCGTGCCGCATGCACTGCAATCGTTGCCCGGTGACACGACCTCCGTATTGCCGGCCAATACACTATTGACCACCGTTATCGTGCCAGAAGCACTATTGGCTACGCCGCCAGAATTGGCGCAAAATCGCTTGATATCGAAATGCACGGGCCAAACGGAAGCCATCTTACCTGGTATTCCATGCGAGGCCACATTGTTATCCTCCAGACCTTTGATGACGGTGAACGATGAGAGATCTACACGTCGCTCAGTGCTGGGAATAAGGCTTCGCTAGTCGAAGCATGCTCTGGCGGGAAATAACGTACTTGCTAACTCAGCGCTGGTACAAATATCGAGCAGCAGCGCTCCGTGATCCATCGGATAAAGGCCGGTTGCACGCAAAGACTGGGTGTAGGTGTAGCGATACTGCGTCACTGCGTCTGCCCGACGATGACCGAACGGCCGATGGTGCGGCTGCACTGATCTCGCCCTCTTTTCCGAAGATTAGATCGCAAGTCCGGAAGTCCCATTCTTCGATGTCACAGTACTTGCCGACACGCGCCCAGACCTTCTGGATACGTTCCGCCGATCAATCTCTGGAGGGCTGATCGACAACGATCAAAACGTGAAAGTGACGCAGGAATTGATGTGGCATGCTCAGTCAAAAGCTACCTTGGAAGTAATCCTACGGTACAAATCTCAAGTGGTGCCAAATCGCCGAGTCACTCAGCGATTTGGCTCCTGAGTCTGTGTTGCACAAACGAACGTTTGCACAATGCCAGATCCGCCGCTTTCCGTCTTACCACCGCTGCTCGACATTCAGTCTGGCATGCCCTTCGAATGTGAATGTATTTGCCCTTCTTGCTCAGGTCTGCCTATCGGCTCGTGCTGCGATAGGCGACGATCGCGAGTTTGTCATTCGATTCGCCGTGAAGGTGGTGTCCGCGCAGCAAAATTTCAAGGCTGCGCAGGTTCCCCCGCTGCAGAATAGCTTCCAGTCCTGCCGGAAGTTCACCTCCCATAAGGAATCGGGTAGCTGCCTCGTTTGCTGGAACATCCGATCCAATGATGATCAGCACATAACCGCTGTCGGTCAGGTTCGGGGTCAGCGTGATGTCGGCGTAGTTTGTGAATTCGACCGGCGATTCCACAGGAGCGTATTCCTCCAGTTCACCAGACGCGGGATGCATGTTTCGAAAGACGTAGAAGTGGCCCGTGGGTTTGCCGACAAACTGGAAGTTGTTCCTGCCGGTGAAAAGAGTGACCCAGGGGTCGCTTCGTTGATTGCCGATGAGAATGTAGCTGCCCTGGCCAAAGTCGCGTATATGTAGGTCGCGTGCGTAACGAAGCTCGCCCTGCAGACCTGTTTTGTTAAGCGATTGCATGAAATCCATGCCCACCGATGCTTCGTCCAAGGTGGTGGTCCGGGTGTCTCCGAGCAGGTGCAGGGTGGTTTGCAACTGCAAATCTTCTGGCTGAAAGGCGGGATTTTTACGATTCGAGGTCTGCGTGTAGGCTTCCAGCGGAATTTCCGTGTACATGGTCTTCTGAATGAGGAGAAGTGAAGTATCCGGCAAAACGATGGCAACCTTACTTCGGCGGAGGGCGGCAGCAACACGAGCTCCACGTTCGGTACGATTACTTCAGCCTTGGCGGCCCGCATTATTCAGTTGGGAGCGAAGATCACCTTCTAGCGAACGTGGCCTGTGCGGATGTAGCGAATATTGTAGCGGCCGCCGGTTAGATGGGCTTGTATTAGTCAGTGGGGATTCGCGTAAACAGTTGAATCCGCAGGCGGGTGCAAACCAGTACAAGCGCACGTATCCCCGGAGTGAATTCTTTGGGACCAGAGAGGCGGGAAATCCAGCCGAACATATGACTAGTCGAACCGCGCTTTGATGTGGAGGCTCGACAGGTTGTTCCTGCGCAGGCTGTTGACAGGGCTAACTGGCGTTCACGTTTTCGGGAGCGGTACGGCGAAGGAAGCCTCAACGTCAGATTTTGCGATTAGAGTTCGTCATCCGGCTTAGTGCGAGGCAGTTTCCCCTGCGAAAGCCATGCAAAAGGTCCCCACATGGCACGATGTGCATTCCTGATTTTCTTGTAAGTGTTGATATAATGGAGGCGCGGGTCGGGATCGAACCCGTTTTTCACTTTGTAGAATCAGTAAGTTGCTGATTCTACAACATCAAGAATTGACCTAAATGGAATAACTTACTGATCTCTAGCACAAATTAGCACAAAAATCGGATCGCAATTACCTGCGATCCGAACAGAAAAGAAGCTAGGGGGAGATGGGCACGTTTCGTTTGCAGTCGATCGACTCTGTCTCGTGTCACTAGACCTGACGTTGTCTTAGTTCAAACCCTCATGCAGCGGATATACAGACGCGTCGGCGAAATGTGCTTCTCTGAAGCGCACAAAAAGTCGATCTTGCAAATAGCGAGTGACAATCCGCCGGCTGTCTGCGGCATTCTCGATGAATTTCGAAAAGTGCTCGCGGAGTGCCGACTGAAGCAGCAGCTAGCCTATACGGCGCTGCGGTGGCAATTTGTTTCATCGCAGCTAGTGGGATGGAACTCTGACGTTAGGACAGGCCCTGAAGTCGTCGGTGGACTCGGTGAGCGATGCGTTCTGGGATTCTGAGGGTCGTATAACGCCTCTTATATCGGGTTTCCTCATGAGCCAGTTTCAGTACTCCCGGTTCGTCAAGAAAAATCCGTCGGACAGTGTTCTCACTCAAGAACCATATTTTGGCCAATTCGGGTACGGAATAGTGCTTCTCGAGGGCAACGGACGAACTCGCATTTGAGGTTGGGTGAGCGCGCACTGTGTCCGCCTGATTAGTCGTCTGTCTCATTTGGCTTTCCATAACTGTCTCCCATCGAGTGCAGGAACCGGATTTGTGCCTCGTCGTGGTGGTTGAGGTCACATGCCCCGGAAAAACGAATTGCCGGTGCCCAATTTATGTACGACAGGTGAGAAACTCGGTCAAATTATGGGATTTTCCAGGTCTTGTCCACGGATGATCACCAGAAGCCGGAGAATTCTCCAGTACGTGAATAGTCAGTAGCTCTCTTGCTCGCTATCATCCCGAAACGATCGAGCAGTAGGTTGAGGAACTGCCACAAAAGGAAATGAGCGCAGTTGATCGTTCGAAGCAATATGACTCGGCGGTTGGCACATTGGAGAACTGCTGAAACTCAGGGGCAAGTAGATTGATCAGGAGAACCGGGTCACTCGGCTGCATCCGGGGACCACAAAAAACAAAAAGGCCGCGGGGCCACGATGGCCCAAGCAATCCATATTGCGCTGACGCCGGTGTTGTTCCAGACCGGTTCGTAGGTACTTATCGAAGGCGAGATATAGATGATCGGCTCAAGCTCTCTAAATTTGACTGAGTTTTGCATCCGCGATAATGTCTGCGCCAAGAAGCAATCACGGTTTCTTCAAATCATGGCTTGAGCGAGGAGTGAACAGAATGCAAATCACAAAGGAAGAAATTGTCGCAGGTCATTCTGCATTGCGGGTGCGTGGGTTTCTTAGGAGGTTCGACAGTGGATTTTTCATACACTCTGATATCGAAAGATTTATGCAACTCAAACCCAGGCAGGCGACAAAATTCATCAACGATATGGTCGCTCTCGAACTCATAGAGCCCACAGAGCCATTCGAGAAGGAAGCGGCCTTCCAGGTTGCGACGCGAGGTCTTGCATTTGCGAATGCGACGGCTGCAAAGCCAATCTACCGAGGGACAGGAGAACGGGTCCTAAGTGAGTTCATAGACCGCGTAAATGCTGTAAACGCATCAAAAGAATATGTATTTGGGATCCGAAGCGCCATCTTGTTCGGCAGCATGCTGTCCTGTACAGATAGGTTGGGTGATGTTGATGTTGCTGTCGATTTGCAGCCTCGCAGCTCAGATACCACCCAGCTTAGAAAGCTATGCGATCACCGACGTCATTTGGCGCGAGAACAGGGAAGAACGTTCACTACGGCGACGAGCTGGGCCTTGTGGCCCAGGAATGAAGTCCTGCTCCAACTGAAGGCACGCTCTCGTAGCCTAAGCTTGCATGAATTCGATCAATTTGAGGGAATGGAGAGCTTTTGCTACCGTGTGCTCATTGGCGATTCGAACCTCATAGCCGCTCAGATCCCTACTGGGAGAGCTATATGCCATCTTCGCTCATCCTGGAGGCGAACCTCCGAAGTAAGCCAGGCCAGGCACTCAAAGAACGACAAGCCCTCTTTTGTAGTGTTTTTGACATACTCTTTCCCCCCGCAGGACGTGTCGACCACGCCTCGAGAGAAATCTCGCCGGAATAAGAATCCATTGAGCGAGTGATGCGGACTGCTTATCAACAGCTTCCCAAACGCGCGTGAAATATTTGGGCGCTCCATCCGAGAATGGCTCTTGTCTCTATGTCCAAGGGAAGGTGCGGGAGGAGGAACCGAGGCTGTTAAGAAACTCGTAGTCGCTCCCTTTCGACCTTAGAGCGGATCACTTTCGATAAGCTGACATAACAGGACTGACCATGCATTCACGCCGCGAGGTAAGGGACTGCCATCAAGACGAGCACTGAGACGTTAGTCTCTCCCAATTGCCGTGTGCGAATGCCTCTCTTGCCTCTTGCGACAGGTCGGTAGCCAGCAAAAATGACCGCCCCGGCTGCCCCGGACGGTATTGATAGGGATAGTCCGTGGAAAATAAAATGCGTTCCTGCCCAACGATCTCCAATGCACGTTGCAGATACGTTTGATTCCACATGCCACTGGACGTGACGTATAGATTGCGCTGGAGGTATTCCTCCACTGGACGTTCCAACTTTGCGACACGCGCCAGCGACTTCAGCCGTTCTATGTAGAAGAGAACGACTTCACCCCAGTGCCCGAGGATGATCTGCAAGTTTGGAAACCGGTCGAAGACACCTGCCAGGATCAAACGAACGAACTGGACTCCAGCCTCGTAATGCCACCCCAGACCGAACGCCGCAAAGGCTGTATCCACCGGGTCCCCAAAACCTGCGTAAAGAGCTGCTCTGACTGAAGCCTGAGGAATTTGGGGATGAACAAAGACGGGCACGTTTAGATCTGCAGCCGTGCGTAGCACCGGCAGGAAGTGAGGGTGGTCAAGGTTCTTATCGCGAGTGCGGCCGCAAACCATCGCCCCCCACAGGCCGCATTGGGTCACTGCACGTCTCAGTTCCAACGCTGCTTCGTCCGGAGCGGGCATGGGAAGAACGGCGAAGCCCTGAAAGCGGGTGGGATGCCTTGCGATGCTCGCGGCTACCAGATCGTTTGTGCTCATAGCGAGCCGAACACTCTCCACAGGTTCAAGATTGTGCAGAGCTGGCGTTGTAACGGAGAGCACCTGAACGTCTACTCCGCTTTCGTCCATTAACGTCAGACGGCCCTCCCCGACGTCTTCCAGACGCTGCCGGATCTCGCCTTGATCGAAGTTACCGGTTCCTTCTGAACCGATGGCCGAGGTTTCCCACGCGGCCGTTATCTCGCGTGTCAAAAAGTGCTCTTCGATGCTGATGATCTTCATTGTCTCTGGGTACCCTCAGTTAGTATGGCGAAGACGACTTATTCATTCCATAGCTAAACGCGGATATCGCCTATGCAAAAATCGAATACCTTCCTGGAAAGGCTGGACGTACGTTCCCTGCGCACATTGAAGGTGCTATTGGATACGCGGAGCGTGACCAAGGCAGGAGAGGCAATGGCTATCAGTCAGCCTGCCGCAAGCAGGGTGCTTGCTCAGCTCCGTCATGCAATCGGTGTCCATTGCTGGTGAGGGGATGCCACGGAAACACGTTGACGCCGAGAGGAGAGTCACTTCGGCCGGCGGTAGGCGAAGCTCTCGATGCCATTTCCTCCTTGTTTGAGCAGGAAGTCTTTGAGCCTTCCAACACCAAGCTCTCGGTACGTGTAGCGTCGACAGATCATGGCGCAACTGTAGTGCTGGCACCATTAGTTCAGGCACTCGCCACGCTCGCGCCGGGGATTACTGTGGAAATTGCGCCTTGGGGCGACCAGACTCTTTCCGATCTTGAAACAGGCCGACTCGACCTGGCCCTGGACGTCGAAAGCCATCTGCCAGAGAACTTTCACTTCCGCGCGCTCTTCAAAGAGAAGTATGCCTGCCTCGTTCGGCAGGGTCATCCGTTGCTCAAGACGCTGCGGAGAGACGGAAGCCTGAATCCAGGTCTGGCCTCCGCCTATCCACAAATCGTGCTGTTGTATCCGGTGGGTAACAGGCCGGAGGGCGACGATGTTCTTGCACGTCTCGGCCACCCGGCAAAGCGAATTGCACTGAAGACGCCGTACTTCACTTCAGCTCCTCTGTTGCTGGCGAACACCGACGATCTCATTTTTTTACCTTCGCGTCTAGGTCAAACGCTCGCACAGTCAGCCCCTCTGTCCCTCATACCCTTGCACGCCGACACGGCTTTTGACTATCGCCTTATCTGGCATGAACGAACGCAAAAAGACGCTGGCTTCGGATGGCTGAGAGATCAGATATATCGCCTCGTTCAGTAGGCCGAAAGCATTGGGCCTCACCTTCATTGCGTCAGTCAGTGCGCCCGCAGCATAGGTCCTAATAAACACGCTTCCCGGCACTGATCATCAGTCACGACACGTCGACTTTCCGATCTGATACAACCTCTGAATCCCTTAGGTTGAGCTGCCGCGTCGCCGAACCAACGATCGCCAGAGACAATCTGCGTATGATTTATGGCTTCGAAACTGATGGTGCAAACGTAATCAGATTCACAATCTTGCCTTCGGGAGAGACCCGGATCTGATCGTGCCCCTTTACGAGAACGGTTCCGTCCGCCTGTACAAGGAGCCAGGTCAGGAGGGCAACATCATGGTGAGCGGAGACATCTTCCATTTCAAAATATCCTCCCGGCACCTTCTCCTGTATCCCCGCCATGTCCTTGAGCAGCGTGTCGAGACCGCCTTCGAACTCGGGAGTCTGATAAGAGAAATCCGTGTCGAGGACATCAGCCAACATCTTCGTCCGCTCTTGATCAGAGTTCGGTTTCCATGCGTCCGCGTACTGTGCGTAAAGCTTCCAGACTTGCTGATTCGTAATCATTTGTTCCTCCTAACCCTCGAAGGGCTGCAACTTCAGAGTAGCCATGATTCCGTGGAGGATCTATGCGTCAAAAGCCGGAATTGTTGTGAGATCATCCGGGAATGGATCCTCTCACTCAACTGGTAGAACTTCTTCGCCCTCATGGCCTGCGGTGGAAGCGGCTCGATGCAACAGGCGATTGGGCGCTGCAGTTTCGCGGGCACGACGGCGTGTCCTTCTGCATGGTTGGCAAGGGAGACTGCGATATCCAAGTGGAAGGTCAACAGGGGGAGCATCTCGGCGAAGGCGATCTGGTGCTTCTCAATGCTCCGCCTCCGTGGAGGCTGATGCATGGAGCACAGCCCCACTTGGAGGATTTTGAGGCCACCTATGCGGGTATGGACGGGAATACGGCATTCATTGGCAAGTCCGGCTCTGGACCGCTCACCCAGTTGCTCGGCGGACAGATATCCTTTGGATCCGGCAACATCAAGTTGCTTCGAGGCATATTGCCCCCCATGCTACGGATTCCGTCCTGGGCTCCCTCTTCCGGCAGGCTACACAAAGTGCTTGAATGGATCGGCGATGAAGCAGTCTCCGACGAGCCGGGCCGCGGCCTGATCCTGGAGCGGTTGCTTGAAATCATGTTGGTCGAAGCGTTTCGTCTGAATCCACTCGATTCCGGTATGACACATGGCCTGCTTGCAGCTATGGCGGATCCTCAACTTGCGGCTGCGCTAAAGGTCATGCACGCCCAGTTCCGACGGACCTGGACAGTCACTGAACTCGCATCAGCCAGCGGGATGTCGCGATCCGCGTTTGCGGAAAGATTCAATCGCGTGGTGGGACTCGCTCCGATCGATTACCTGCTGGAACTGAGGATGGCCGTGGCAAAAGACGGGCTTCTTTTCGCAGGAAAGCGAGCATCCGAGGTTGCTTTCCTTTGCGGTTACAAGTCAGTTGCTGCGTTTAGCACCGCTTTTCGACGCACTGTTGGTTCCTCGCCTGCTGCATATGCCAAACGACGTTCGGCTCGACCCATCTGATCCCACGGGACCATGTACGTTCCGTCAGGATCAGCATGAGGGAAAGCAAAGATACGCCACGTTTCCTGACACATTCTGTCAGGAAATCCGTTTTGTCGCAGCGCCATGCCCGTTGATGGTTGACTGAAGAGAAGCCGACTTCCAGGTACCAATCGCTAGAACCATTGATGGCAGCGGTCTCGTGGCCCTAAGACCGGATTGACTCCTTAGCGCTTCTTCTTACAAGGCATGGACGAACTACATGAAAGAACTACTCGGAGCATCGCCCTTCGGCTGATGCTCCCATCTATAGTGGACAGTACCTCTGCGACATAGAGGGCACCGCGTAGGAGAAGTGCTGCCTCAATGAGTGACTCGGCCTGAAGTCGACAAAGCAGAGTTCAAGCTCCTATTGACTGTCTATATGACTCGAGATATGGTCTTATAGACGATCGATAGGAGATTCCATGGCTGGCATTGAATCAGATTTGCTGCAAGGCACGCTCGATGTTTTGATTCTGAAGGCCCTCGCTCTTCAGGAATTGCACGGCATGGGAATCTCCCGCCGAATAGGGCAAATGACGAACGGGACGTTCGATGTGAAACCGGGCTCACTGTTTCCCGCACTTCACCGAATGGAGGAGGCGGGCTGGCTGACATCCAATTGGGGCCAGGCGGAAACGAATCGGCGTGCAAAGTTCTATGCCTTGACCAGGACTGGACGGAAGCAGCTTCAAACAGAAACCGAACGCTGGGCTCGCATCTCTTTCGCTATGGCGGCAGCGCTCGGGATCGGCCAGGAGGCCTTATGATCAGCCGGCTCCGCGCGCTTTGGAACAATGCGTTCCACAGAAAACAACTTGATCGCGACCTCGATGAGGAACTTGAGGCTTATGTGGAACTGGTAGCAGCCGAGAAGCTGCAGGCAGGCATGGGCCCTGAAGAAGCGCATAGCTATGCTCGCCGCCAGACAGGAGGAAAAGATCAGGTGGTACAGAACGTCCGCGATGTCCGCACGGGCGTCTGGTTAGACAGGCTTTTGCAAGATGTGCACTTCGGCGTTCGGACACTCGCGAAGAACCCGACGTTTTTCCTGATCGCCGTGGGAACCCTCGCACTCGGGATCGGTGCAAACAGCGCGATGTTCAGCCTGCTTGATCAGGTGGTTCTGCGGCTCTTGCCCGTCCGGCATCCCGAACAACTGGTGATTGTGAAAGAGGCTGGTAATCACTACGGCAATAGTTTCGGCCCAAACACGATGTCCTGGCCAATGTTTGAAGATTTGCGAGACCGCAATCAAGTCTTCTCCGAGATGTTCTGCCGATTTCCAGCGAGCTTAGCTATCGGCTACCACGATCAAACGGTGCAAATCCCCGCGGAGCTGGTCTCCAGCGCGTACTTCCAGACACTGGGCGTTGAAGCGGTACTGGGGCGCACGATAGGCCGGGATGACGATTCGATTCCAGACGGCAAACCTGTCGTCGTGCTCAGCTACAGCTTCTGGCAGAGCTACTTCGGCGGTGACCGCAATGCCATCGGGCGGACCATCTCGCTGAACGGTTATGTAATGACCGTAATTGGTGTTGTGCAGCCAGGATTTGACGGCCTTGAACTGGGAGTGCCCGCGAAAGTCTTCGTTCCCATCATGATGAAGACGGAGATGACGCCGCACTCAGACGGGCTCAAGGACCGGCGTCGACGGCTGAGTTGGGTGACCACATACGGCCGCCTGAAACCCGGTATCAGCATGAAGCAGGCGCAGGCTTCGCTTCAGCCGCTTCTGCATAGCATTCTTGAGATGGAAGTTCAGCAACCTGAGTTCACCAGATCTGCGACGGCTGCGGATCGAGAACCGTTTCTCCGGAATCGCATTGAACTTTTGCCGGGCTCGGACAGCGATCTCCGTGAATATATGCGCAGACCGCTATGGATCTTGCTCGCGCTCACCGCGGCGGTGCTTCTGTTGGCCTGCGCCAACCTGGCGAATCTATTGCTGGCGCGCGCGACATCGCGAGAGAAGGAATTCGCTGTTCGGTTGGCGATCGGAGCTGGACGAGTTCGCATCGTTCGCCAGTTGCTGGTCGAAAGCCTGCTTCTCTCAGGGGCTGGTGCGGTTGTGGGGCTAACGCTGGCTTACGTGGCGGACCGCATTCTTCTACGAATCTATCTTCCCGCGGATGCGACAGTCGAATTTGTGGTCTCGCCCATTCCGGATGGACGCATGCTCGCATTTACTTTGGGAGTCATGCTTCTGACGTCACTCGCCTTCGGGCTCTTGCCTGCCATGGGTGCTTCGCGCACCGAAATCACGCTCGCGCTCAAAGACAGATCAGGGGCCGCTTCCGCCGGCGGCATGTCTCTTCGCAGGTTGCTGGTCTCGATCCAGGTGGCTCTTTCTCTGCTGCTGCTTGTTGGCGCAGGACTGTTCGTACGTACTTTGCGCAACCTCGAGAACGTGGGCTCCGGTTTCCCAACCGATCACCTGCTCACATTCGCAACTGCACCTACACTTAGCGGATATTCCTTTGCAGAAACCAAATCCTATTATGACCGGCTCAACGTCAACCTCGAAACGATGCCCGGAGTTACTTCGGTAGGATTCTCCACCATGCCGATTCTGAGGGGTTATGCATGGCAGAACGCGATTGTGGGCAAGGATTTTGAAGGTACGCCGATTGAACAGCAGCCGGTTCTAAGCCAGGTCAGCCCGAACTACTTTGCTACGCTTGGTATTCCTATTGTTGCCGGCCGCGCATTCAGCACTCAGGATGTTGCTCCGACCGATTACGCTGTGGTGAATGAGAGCTTCGCCAAGGAATACTTCCCGGGCCGCAATCCGCTCGGCCAGCGATTCGGGCTGGTGAGCGACTCGGAGTCGGTGACACCGAAGACGGAAGTGATCGGTGTAATTCCAGACAGGAAATACCGAGATCTGAGGGAGACGCCCCCGCCGCAGGCCTATTTCCCTTATCTCGCAGATTCTAACGTCCGCGGCATGACTGTTTATGTGCGCACGCAGGCTGATCCGCGCCAATTCAAGGATGCGCTACGCGAACGGATGCGTCAGTTCGACCCGCATGTTGCGGTGGTTGATCTCCAGACCGTAAGCGAACAGATTGGGTTTTCGCTCAGGACCGAACGACTTGTCGCCGGTCTTTCCGCGGTTTTCGGTTGCGTTGCCATGCTGCTCGCTGTGATCGGGCTGTATGGGGTGATGGCTTACGCCGTGTTACGGAGGACGCGTGAAATTGGCATTCGCATTGCCCTCGGAGCACTGCGGAGCAATGTCATTGCGATGATCATGCGCGAAGTGCTCCTTCTTATCGGATCCGGCCTCGCAGCCGGCGGCGCGCTTGCGCTGGTCCTCGTCAATCTGATCCACAGCCAACTATATGGATTGAATGCGCGCGATCCTTTGACGTTCATTGGCTCCGCAATCGTTCTTGCTTCAGCCGCGGGCCTTGCAGGCTTCATTCCTGCCTTGCGCGCGAGCGGTGTGGACCCGACAACCGCATTACGGCAGGAATGACTCGGTTCGCGATGCGCCTTGCCTTGGGCGCACAAGAGTTGCACTTGTCGCTAAATCGCCAATGCACTCATTGAGACAACCGGACTGCTTCCGAGAAGACAACTTCTGTGGACCATCGATGCGTAGCTCGGTCGTGATGCAATTATTCGAGTGACATTTATGCTTGGCCCCGGGATGCGCCTATGGCATTCTTCATTTGTGTAATTCGAACCCTTCGAGGTGAATGCCTTTGATCCGCGAAATCTGTGTCATGCCACTGATCCATAAGGCTGCTGTCTGCCTCTTTCTTCTTTGCATTGGGAGTGCAGCCTGCGCTCAACAGCCACGCGAGCTCGTAAGTTGTAAGCCTGTGAGCCAGAAGACGGACGAGAACGGCTGCTGGATTCTTTCGAGTCAGCCTCTCGGTGTTCCTAAGGGCCCCGTCTTTTGGACGATTGATGTGTTCCCGACTAAGGAGCTTGCAGAGCAGGCGAAAGGAGCGAATGGAACAGTCGTCGAATCGTTGGGCAAAGTCTGGCTACTCACAATCGGGGAGAAGCCGGAACTTCGTTCCTCGGGAACGCGTGTGACACAGATAGGACCTCTCGTCGTTGTGAAGGAACGAAGCTATACCGCGCAATATATGGAGGCAAGCCTACAGCCGGGGATGGTGAGCAAGACGCACCTCCATTCAGGAGTTGAGGCTTTTTATACCGAGAGCGGAGAGACCTGCTTAGAGACTCCGAGCGGAATCCAGATAGGAAGGAAAGGATCTAACATTATCGTTCCCGAGGGCGTGCCCATGGAATTGACGGCTGTTGGAACAGAGGTTCGACGCGGGCTGATCCTCATTCTTCATGATGCATCGAAGCCGCCGACCACCTTGGTAGATAGCTGGAAGTCAAAACATCTTTGCGAGTCTGTGAAGTAAGAGAGAGGCAGGCCGCCGCTATCGTCCTTCATATGTAAGGGGCAACGTGCTTGTAAGGGGCAACGTGCTTTGCGGAGGTGATCCAACAACCACCGGTACGCTCGATGAGTGCATTGGCCTGTTATCACCAGCCGACTATCGTAGATATAAGCCGACTTCACGAGGTTAAGCCGGAGTCCGTCCCCGAGGTGATCTCGAGCGATCCGCTAGTCAGGATGGCGCTCGCGATGATGTGAAAAAGATGATCGGCCCGCGGCGCGAAGGAAGGTTGGTCGACTGCCCAGCCGAGCGCCGCCATCAGCGCAAACAGATCGTCTCCACTCATGTCTGCACGTGCCGTTCCTTTGCCTTGAGCACGGAGCAGAAGTCGCGCGCTCGCTGAGTGGATCGCTGCGCATGAAGCATAAAGAGCTGAGTCCGGGTCCGTGTGGGCGGACGCCATCAGGGTGACAACGCCCTTATAGCTTTGAGCGAATTCCACCCACTCGTGAAGCCAGGACACGAGCGCCTCATCCGGAGAACCGGCCGTTTCGAGTTCGGTTGCCTTCTGCGTGAGTGCGTCCAGATTCGTACAAAGCAAAGCTTCGTAGAGGGCTTCTCGCGTCGGGAAGTGACGAAGCAGCGTGGCCAACCCGACGCCAGCTCGGCGGGCGAGATCCCGCATGGACGCATTGACACCGTGCTCGGCGATGACGTCGCGCGCGACTGAAAGTACGTGGCTGTAATTCTTTCTGGCATCAGCTCGCAATGGGCTCCTTGACAAATGGATCAGTGGTCCACATACTTAGATTGCGCATATGGATCACTGCTCCAGATGCTTCCTGAATGATACAGCTCACTGCGTCATTCAGGAAACACAAGAAGAACAGCGATCAAAGGAAGTCATTATGGGAAAACTTGAAGGTAAGGTTGCGGTAATCACAGGCGGAAGCAGCGGGATTGGCTTAGCCACAGCCAAGCGCTTCGTGGAAGAGGGCGCCCACGTAGTGATCACTGGGCGACGTGAGAAAGAGCTGAAGGAAGCAGTAGCCCTCATCGGGAGAAATATTACGACGGTCACAGGCGACGTTTCGCGCCTGGAAGATCTGGACCGCCTCTATGCCGTTGTGAAAGAGAAACATGGACACATCGACATACTCTTTGCGAACGCGGGCGCAGGGACAATCGCACCGCTCGCGGTAGCTACTGAGGCCCATTTTGATCAGACCTTCGACGTGAACGTAAAGGGAATGTTCTTTACGGTGCAGAAGGCCCTTCCCCTCTTCAAAGACGGTGGCTCGATTGTCCTGAATTCTTCTGTCTCAAACGTGCTGGGGCTCGCAGGCTTCACCGCCTATGCCGCGAGCAAGGCGGCTGTGCGCAACTTCGCGCGCGGTTGGACTATGGAACTGAAGGACCGCAACATCCGTGTGAATTGTATGAGCCCGGGCGCAATCGACACCCCGGCCTTAGCGACGACGACGGGCCTCACCGCTGAACAGGCCGAGCAAGCGGTCGCCCAGTTTACCTCGCAGATCCCAATGGGTCGCAGAGGCATGCCCGAGGAAATTGCGGCAGCAGTCGTGTTTCTCGCCTCTGATGAAAGTTCTTACATCACCGGTGTGGATCTCGCCGTCGATGGAGGCATGGCGCAGGTCTGATCTCGGCGCGGTTCCGGGGCTGGCGCTCCAGCTCCGCCAGTCCTGGGATCACGCTTCTCAAACCTTTAGTTCTAATACCGGATCGGAGAACATGAATGAGCTATGCAATTGTAGGATTCGGTAAGATCGGTCAGGCTCTCGCCCACGCCTTCGCTCGTAAAAACATCCATGTGACCGTCGCGAGCCGCCGGGCCCCTGAAGCGTTGGCGCCGCAGGCTCGGGAGATTGGACCCACGGTCGTCGCCAAGTCGCTGCAGGATGCACTCGAGGCCGACACAATCATCTTGGCGGTACCGTTCGGGGAACATCGCGAGATTGCGAAATCCCTGCCGAGTTGGAAAGGCAAGACGATCATCGATGCGATGAACTCGTTTCCAGCCCCGCCTGAAGAGCTGGACGGCCTCCCTTCCTCCGCCTTCGTGGCGAAGTCGTTTACCGGCGCCAAGTTGGTGAAGGGCTTCAATCACCTGGGAGCGGCCAAGCTGGCTACCGACCCGATCGTAGAGGGCGGGCATCGCGTCGTCTTTCTTTCGAGCGACGACGAGGACGCGTTCGCTCCCGTGGTGGATCTGGCGAAACAACTCGGATTCGCTCCCGTCAAGCTGGGAAAGCTCAACGAGGGAGGCGCGCTAGTGCACGCACGCGGCCAGACCTGGGGTCCTCTTATCTTATCTTTCAGGATTTGTTCAAGAAGGCGCAGTAATCCACGGACTGCTTCCGCTTTTTGGACGAACAGACAAAAGTTTTGGACTGGCGAGCAGTTCCCGTCCACAACCGAAAAACTCTATTCCCTAGCAATGAATGCTGGACAACCACCAAAGGGAAATTATGGGAAATCTTGGAGAGATTCAATGATCCGTGAAAAGAGAGATGGCAAATTGGCGTACGTCAGAGAGCCTGTGGATACACAAGCCTTAGCGAAGGCTTCGGCAGGAGGAGATCAGTGAGAATCGTTGCTCTTGTCGCTCGCTATCTGCTAGGGATCATGTTCACCGTATTTGGGCTGAACGGATTTCTACAGTTCATCCACCAGCCACCGCCGACCAACCCGTTGGCTTTGCAATTCTTTATCGCGATCTCCGCAACCCACTTCTCAGCTTTTTTCTTCGCCGTCCAACTCGTAGCCGGATTGCTTCTGCTCTCTGGATACTTCGTACCGCTGGCGCTCGTCCTGTTGGCTGCCGAGATCTACAACATCCTTGCTTTCCATCTCACGATGGCGCCAGCAACCATTGGACCAGGCCTCCTGGCGGCTATCCTCTGGGTACTCGTCTTTCTGAAATACCGGCGGAGCTTTGACGGAATCCTAGGCGCGAGGCGTATCAGTCAGGGATGAATCAAGAGGTGCAGCGGAGCGTTTCTGCTGCACCTCAGTGAAAGGCCTCAAGTTTCGGCCGGGCTGTATGGCCCACGGACACGGAGAGGAAACCATGATCAAGCCGTATATTGCGCTGCTGGCACTTACTTTTTCAATCTCAGCGGCTCCAAAACATCTGCTCGCCCAGGCGACTAAACCAGCTCATTCGCTTGCAGAAAACCACGCTTCGGACGAGGCGGCCATCGAGAAGATCATGGCTGACTTCCAAGCTGCCATCGTTGCGCACGACGGGCAGCGAGTGGCATCGCTCTCCGTCGCAGAGGGGAGCACTTGGCTCAACGTGCTCTCGGACGAGGCATTCGCTGCCGCGAAGGAAAAGAGTCAGGCAGTGCAGAAAGTGCGCCGCTCCAGCTTCGCCGAATTCGCCAAATTCGTCTCATCCACACCTGCGGCCCTGAACCCGCAACACACTCACGTTCAGATCCGTACCGACGGTACCATTGCCAGCGTGTACTTCGATTACGTCTTCCTTATTGACGGCAAAACCGAGAATCAGGGCTGCGAAACCTGGCAACTCGTCAAAACACCGGAAGGATGGAGGATTGCTGCTATCACGTACTCCTCGAATCCTGCTCTCTGAGAACACCGGGTAAGTAGTGGCTCACGCTGATAGATAACTCAGGCTTCCTGCGACAACAACGGGAACACGTCACTGCTGCCCAATGGGCAGCAGTGTCAGCCTAGATGCTCGAGGCGCTCGGCATGCCAATCACCGACTTGGCGCATCCGCCATACCGGCGTTACTGCGACCTTCAAAGCCACGTTTGATGTATTCCCCTGTGTTGGCCCCGACAACTCGCTTAAACGCCTTACTGAACGCAGCGTCGGACTCGTAACCGACGAGGCGAGCAACATCGATGAGCTTTTTGTCACGCTGTTCAAGTAACTGCATGGCCTTCTGCATCCGCCAACCGGTGACATACTCCAGTGGTGTTTGTCCGAGGAGTTCCTTGAAACGCGCTGCAAATGCGGAGCGAGACATGCCTGCTGCTTCGGCAAGAGATTCGACCGTCCAGGGTGTATTCACTTTCTCGTGAATCGCACTCAGGGCAGTGCCCAGTTGAGGATCGAACACGGCACGAAGCCATCCTTTGTTGCGTTCTGGCTCCGAAGCGATATGCGCCCGGAGAATCTGGATGAACAGAACCTCCGCAAGCCGAGTCGCGACGACTCCCGATCCCGGTGCCAGCTCTGCCATTTCTGACGCCAAGGCCTGCAGCGTGTTGTGAAGAGCAAGCGTGCGTACCTGATCCGACTTGATCAGAATGAAGTTCGGCAATAGCTGTGAAATGGGCCTCAAGCTGGCGCGATCAAAACTGAAGGACCCACACACGATGGTCGTTGGTGCACCACCTCCCCCATAATGAGCGACGTTGTCGACTACTTTAGCGGCAACCTCTCCGAAGGTTGACCTCGGACGTGTGCGTGGGCTGTCGCTCATGACGATCGAAGTGTCGTGGCCCAGCAAAAAGCAGTCACCACCGGTGAGGGGGATCGGATCGGAAACCCCTTCGACACTCAGCCAGCAATTGCCACGCGACAGCATCGCGAAGTGAACCACGTCTGTTTGTGGAATCTTTTTGCCGGAAGGTGGAACCCGTTTTTCTGCTTGCTTTTCGTGTATCAAGCCCCAAGGAGCTGTAGCTTCCAGCCTGTGTTGACCGAACGCTGTGATGTGCATCGTTCTGAAAATGTCGCTGATTGGATCCACGTGTTATTTTCTTTTTGGACGAATAGACAAAATCCTTGGACGTGTGAGCAGTTCGCGTCCACGCCCGCAGAACTCTACTCATTAGTAATGGATGCTCGACATCCACCAAAGGGAGCAATTATGGGAAAGCTTGAAGGAAAAGTTGCAGTGATCACGGGTGGAACCGACGGCATGGCGCTGGCCAGCGCCAAACTGTTCGTTGAAGAGGGTGCCTACGTGTTCATCACGGGTCGGAAGCAGGAGACGCTCGATAAGGCCGTCAAGCTGATTGGCCGGAACGTGACCGGCGTACAAGGTGACGCGGCCAATCTCGACAACCTCGACCGCCTGTTCGAGACGGTCAAGCGAGAGAAGGGCAAGATCGACGTTCTGTTCGCGAGCGCCGGCATAGGCGAGCCTGTCCCGCTGGGGCAGATCACCGAGGAGCACTTCGATAAGACCTTCAACCTGAACGTGCGCGGGACCCTCTTCACGGTCCAGAAAGCATTGCCGCTGTTTAACGATGGCGGATCCATCTTCATGACCGGGTCCAATGCCGCGGCGAAAGGTTTCCCTGGTTTCGGCGTGTATGCGGCGAGCAAGTTGGCACTGCGCTCCTTTGCCCGCACCTGGCTCAACGAACTGAAGGACAGAAAGATCCGCGTGAACTTGCTGGTTCCAGGTGCGATTGCCACAACGATGCAGGAAGCAGTTCTCACCCCGGAAGCGAAGCAGTATTTCGAATCCCTGATCCCGCGGGGAACGATGGGTCAACCTGAGGAAGTCGCGACGGTCGCGCTGTTTCTTGCTTCAAACGATTCGAGTTTTGTGAACGGGCAAGAGTTGTTCGTCGACGGCGGCATGACGGCGATCTAACGCCTCCAGAACTCGTTAGTGGCTGACCTTCCGGCCGCCCCGCAAGATGTTTACCGGGGAACGTTTCGAAGGTCGCCACTGAACGGAACTCAAATCCCGCGCGTTTGAAGAGCGTGGACTCAATAGCAACATCAACATGTATGGGAGAAGCATCATGAGCTACGCGATTGTAGGATTCGGAAAGATTGGCCAGGCCCTCGCCCACGCCTTTGCCCGTAACAACATGGACGTGACCGTCGCGAGCCGCCGGTCGCCAGAGGAGTTGGCACCGCAGGCTCGGGCGATTGGCCCAACAGTGGCTGCCAAGTCACTACAAGAGGCACTCAAGGCCGACATAATCTTCCTGGCGGTACTGTTCGAACAACACCCTGAAGTTGCGAAAGCCCTGCCGAGTTGGAAAGGCAAGACGATCATTGACACGACGAACGCCTTTGGCGTTCCTCCCGAAGATCTGGATGGCCTCCCGTCCTCCGCCTTCGTCGCGAAAGCGTTCGATGGTGCCAAGCTCGTAAAAGGCTTCAATCACTTGGGTGCAGGCACGCTCGTAACAGATCCGGTCATCGAAGGCGGCCACCGCGTCGTGTTTTTATCGAGCGACGACGAGGACGCCATCGCCCCCGTGGCGGATTTGGCGAAACAACTCGGGTTCGCGCCCGTCAAGCTGGGCAAACTCAACGAGGGTGGCGCACTTGTGCAAGCACGCGGCCGCACCTGGGGGTCACTCATCTTCCAGGATTTGTTCAAGAAACAGCAGTAATCGATCTACGACCGTGTGTTTGCACCGAGAACTACGATTCCAAAAACGACCCATTGGATCGAGTATGTTCCGAGCCAATGAGAATGGAGATAATTCGATGAGCACAGAAGAGAATGTCCAAATTGTGAGGAGCTTTTTTGCAGCAATGGGCCGCGGCGATAAGCAAGGTCTACTGGCATTGTCTGCCGAAAATATTGAGTGGATCATTCCAGGCGAGGACTGGCCGCTTGCCGGTACGCACCGCGGGCACACTGGATTAGAAGCCGTGCTCCAGAAGGCATCCCAAGAGATCGAAACGATATACCCAAAGCCTCCTGAATTTGTTGCGCAGGGAGATCGCGTTCTGGTCATCGGTGTCGCGACAGGGAAGATCAAAGCCACAAATAGGCCGTTCAAGGACGACTGGGTATTTGACATCACCATTCAAAGTGGCAAGGTGACGAAGATCCGCGAGTATATCGACACGCAAGCCCTGGCGCGGGCCTCCGAGATGGACGCGAGCCCCAGGCCCTAATCCGTTTGAAATTGGCGGATCTCGGTGAGTGCGTTTTCGCCACGCGCAGTACTGGAGCTTGTCTGATGCACTTCAATGTCATACACCCTATCGTGACCAAGCGACCAATTCTCTTCTGGGACTTCGACGAGACTCATGAAGATATCTTCTCGCCGAACCTTGACGGATTTGTGCAGTCCGTCCGCGACAGCCTTATAGAAGCTTTTCTTGAGCTCAAGGCTGTATCCACTCCCGAGTGTGATCTGAATAAAGACGCAGTCATCGGTTCGGTGGATCCCAAGATAGTTGCGGTCAAACGGCATCTGCTCCACAGAATGCTGCGTGAGGACCTCGAACCAATTGTGCTTCGGGACATTGAGGACATTCAGCAGCGAGTGGCGTACAACGTCTCCGACCGCTCTCTGATATTGGAGAGACTTCCCGACGACCATATCAATCCGAATCAGAAGCGTGGACGGTCTAGCGAGGAGAGCAGCACGAAAGATCCGTTGCATCCTGCGTCCAATTCCACGTTTATTCCGAACGCTCCATTTCCCTCGCCGCTCAATGAGACGTGGGCGATAACAAAAGGAGCGGACCTGATCTGGACCCCAATCCCTTTTGAGCGGAGCTTTCAGATGGCATACACGAGGACTCGATATGGGACTGGATATTACATCTATGACCAGTTTGTTCCGGGAACCGCGATTTCTCATCCATTGAAAAGCTGGGACGAGAGCTCTGTCCCGGAGCGGGATGTGCTCAACCTGGTTTCGGAAGCTGGCACTGATATCAGTCCGAAGGAAGGCTTCAAGGAGTTCGGCGGAACGGTGGATGTACCCGCCGCCAGCGTCACCCCGCTTGCGAATCTGAAAGGGAAGGCCACTATCCGGAGCCTTACATTTTCTATCCCCAAGGATGAGGCGGACGCTTTTACCAACGTGCACCTGCGGGTTACCTGGGATGGAAGAAGCGCGTCGTCTATCGACGTCCCTCTCGCTCTCTTCTATGGCGCGGGGTCGCTATACAATCGCCCGAACCGTGAGTATCTGGTCAAGGCCTTTCCCGTCAATATTCGTTTTGCCAACGACCGGGTCTACTTCGCGTGCTATTTTCCGATGCCGTACTTCCGTTCAGCGCGCATCGAACTGGTCGGGGCCGGCGAGGCCGTGCATGGCGTTCAATGGAACGTTCATTCCATGCCGCTCGATGGACCGGAGAGTAGGCTTTCATACTTCCATGCGACCTACAAGGACTTTCCCAAGCCGGTGGCCGGAGACGATCTGGTGCTCCTCGACACGCGCGCTGCGGAAGGAAGCAATCAGTGGTCGGGAAGCGTGGTGGGAACCTCCTTCATCTTCTCCCACAATGCGGATCTGCGAACGCTTGAAGGCGATCCCCGCATGTTTTTCGACGACAGCCGGAGCCCGCAAGTCCAGGGGACGGGGACTGAAGAGTGGGGCGGCGGAGGTGACTACTGGGGGGGCTGAATATGACCCTGCCTTTCGTGGGACATCCCGTGGGCGCGCAAAGCCTTCGCACCGCGGTAAATGACAAGGATAAGATCGAGTCCGCCTACCGCTTTCTCCTCGCCGACCTGATGCCGTTTGGGACGAATGCAATCGTTCACCTGGAGCATGGAGGAACAAACGAGTCGACCGAGCATTATGAAACGATTGCTTATTGGTATGGACTCCCGGCACCGTCTGTGGTTCAGACCGATCAGTTTCAGGTGGGCGATCCCGCAGCGGAAAAGGCGCATGGCTACTCCTCGCCGGAGGCGTCCGAGGCGTATAGCGTCACTTCCCGGTATGAGCTCGGTCTCGATACGTTGAAGGGTTCTGTGGTCTATCCGGCAGAGACGGATCGAGGGCGGAAAACGAAAGGCACTTCGGAGTTCAGGGTTAACTTGCGAGCTGACAATCTGGGCGTGCTTTTGCGCCGAAAGCTTGATTATTCTCTTCCCAATCAGCGGGCGGAGGTATTTATCGCGGACCGCAACAAGTCAGATTGGAAGTCTGCGGGAATTTGGTATCTGGCTGGATCGAACACGGTGGTGTACTCAAACCCCGGAGAAGAGCTGGGAGAGACGCAGCATGTTGTCGAATTATCGAACCGCAGATTTCGCGACGACGAGTTTCTGATATCGCGGGCACTTACCCGAGGGCGAAAGGAAATCCGGGTGCGGATAAGATTTACACCGGTCAACAGGCCTTTGTTTCCCGGGTATCCTCTAGGGGAGCGGGCCTGGAGCGAAATCAAATATACGGTCTACTGCTTCGTTATGCCCAAGCCAGCGAAATAGAAGGGCAATGCTCTGCTGTCGTTGTGTGGGGCCTGGGTCGACAGAGACGCCTCCAGCCGCCCAACCCAATCGCGGGTGAGAATCAACGGGGAGGACTTTTGGTCGCAAGAACTAAACCATTGAACAAGAACGCTTAGTGGGCCTGAGCGAGTGCGGGAAGCAAGACCTTTTCAGGACCGCCTAGCAAGCTAACTAAATGCCTTGAAATCAGCGGATATGATGCAATTAGTGTTATAGTCTCGCCGCTTTAGGATGGGTTGGGACCATTTGGGCTGGTTTCGACCGTACGATGGTCGTGTATTGGTCGTGGGACCCTAGGCTTTGATTCTGACCTCTTCGAGGCTATGGAAAACTAGACGCTCCGCAAGTTTTTGATCGGCCAGAGAATAGGTCGATACACGCAACACTAGGCTCACGCAAGACTCCTGAAGGCCAATTTGCGGGAAAAGGGACCATAATCGCGGATCTTAGAAGTATGAGTTCTATGTTGGAGGTAATCAGCACCGCGATGAGCGCATTGGCTATGTTCCGCTCATTTAGAAAACGGTAGCGAATCAATTGGCAAGACTTGTCCGAGATGCCGAGCTATCGCCAATTGAGATTTCCGAGCTGTCAACACAAATTGATGGATTCTGCGAACACAAGCGCTAACAGCGAATTAGATGGATACTATTCGCGGACCATCTGCTGTAACAAGATTCAAGCACTTTCTTTATTGCCTCGTAGCGCAATGCACGGATAGCTCACATACCAGCTTGGACGGGCACCCTAGCTTCTTGGGCCTCAAACATGAGGCCCGCTGCTCGGGTGCATCAGGGTTACTTTTGTTTACTTCCGCGCCGCCTCTTCATCGACGAATTGTCCTGCGGCGCCTCGGGCGGAGGCGCCACCGAGTTCCTCAGGTTCAACAATGTTTCCAGAACGATGTGTTTCGCGGGGCTGGTGTCGCCTTCTCTGCGGTCAAGCAATAATCGGGCAGCCGTTGTACCGAGTTGATAGCCTGACTGGGACACAGACGAGAGGGAAGGATTCGTGGTTTCGGCCAGGTCCAGATCATCGAAGCCCATGATGGAAATGTCCTCAGGACAGCGAAGACCTGCCTCGCGGACGGCCAGCAACGCTCCCAACGCAATCATGTCGTTGCCCGCGAAGATAGCAGTCGGGCGCGGAATCAGACGCAGCAAAATAAGAGTCTTGGCGTGCCCGCCTTGCTTGTCGAAAGTGGTCTCCTGGATGTACTCAGGAGACAGGTGAAGCTTCGCTCCCTTCATCGCACGCTTAAAACCTCCAAGGCGCTCCTTCGCATTGGTAAGGTGGAGGGGGCCTGTAATAGTTGCCAGCCTGGTGTGTCCCAATTGAAGCAGATGGCGAGTTGCGTTGTAAGCTCCCGCTTCGTTATTTGCGGTCACACTGTCCCCGCTCCAATTCTTGGGTAGTCGGTCGACGCACACGACTCCGGTTCCCGCCCGCCGGTATGACTCCGCATGGGTCGTGAGGTCGCTGAAATTCGACGGGATGACAATGAGGCCGGCCGGGAGGTACGTCCGCAGTTCATTCAGATGGATGATTTCTTTGGAGTGATCGTTATCTGTGTTGCAGAGGATCAGACGATACCCGTGTGAGAATGCCACGTCTTCCGCGCCGCGAACGACCGCGGGAAAGAACGGATTCGTAATGTCGGGAATTATCATCCCGATCATGTTGGTCGTGTCGCGTCGCAGGCCGCGCGCCAGCTGGCTGGGCTGATATCCAGCCAGCTGCACGGCCTCAAGCACGCGCGTGCGCTTCGGCTCTCGAACTTTGGCGGTATTGTTGAGCACATGCGAGACCGTGCCCAGGGAGACGCCCGCCATCTTGGCGATCTCCTGCATGTTGGCCATGGCACCTTCTACGTTAGGCTCTAAAAGTCTGGTCGCAAGAGACCCAAATACAACAATACCAATTTATGCCTTATTTTGAAAGATTTCAACCCTCCTGAAGCGAGTCCGCGCAACTCCTCCGGTCAAGTACCAGATGTACTTTGCAGCATCCAGGCCCTTCGCGCGGCCATTATCAAATAAAAACTTGACAAAAATGCCAGATGGCAGGTACTTTATCGTCTATCAATTTGAAACGTTTCAAAAAATCTGGATTGAGGGGTTGCTTACCCGTCAGGTCTCGCCCCGCCTCACAAGAACATCGCACGAAGGAGCTTGCACAATGTATTTGCTACGTCATCGTCTCTCACCGTCTCCGCTGGTCCTGGGGGTATTGCTATTCACCTTGGCCGCAGCTTGTCTGGGTACTTTGGCAAAGGCCCAGGCAACGAATGCCCAAATATCCGGTAGGGTTGTTGACCAAACCGGAGCTGTAATTCCCAACGCAACAATTGATGTCCAAAACATGGGAACGGGTTTAGCCCGCAAAGTATCTTGCTCCTCGACCGGGGAATACGCAATTCCCTCCATTCCGGTCGGCACGTACAAGCTGAGCGCTGTAGCGGCGGGGTTCAAAACATACACTCAATCCGGGATCGTTCTTGAGGGCGGACAGACTGCCCGCGTGGATGTTATTCTGCAAGTCGGAAGCTCAAGTGAAACTGTTGAGGTCTCGGCGGCGGCGGCGCAGGTCGATACCAGCTCGGCCGCTCTCCGTACGGAGGTCGATGCCAGGCAGATTCAAGAGTTGCCCCTCAATACGCGCAACTCGCTGCAACTCGTGACTCTGGTGCCCGGCGTTGGAACTGCCTCGGCGTCGGGTGCGGGCACCAGCAGTCTGCCCCTCGTGGTGATCAACCAGCGCAGCGGCCCGCTGCTCAACGTAAATGGAAGCCGCGCAAATGGCAGTCAACTTTCACTCGACGGCGCTATCCTTGTAACCGGACTCTATAACCGCCCAGCAAACCTTCCCAATCCTGACTCGATTGGAGAGTTCTCGCTCCTGACGAATAGCTTCGGCGCTGAGTATGGTCACGCGTCCGGAGGCGCTTTCGTCGCAGTCAGCAAATCGGGAACGAACTCTTTCCATGGCTCGGCATGGGAGTTTCTTCGCAATGACGCCCTCAACGCCAGAAACTGGTTCGTTAATGCGCCAGCGCCGAACCCGATATATAAACAACATCAATTCGGCGTAGCTGGGGGCGGGCCCCTCCTCAAGAACAAGGCCTTCTTCTACGCCACTTACCAGGGACTGCGACTTCACCAGGTGACTCTTGAGAGTCTCTCCACCATTACGCCGGCCCAGCGCACGGGCGACTTTAGCACCACTGCGGCGCAACTCTATGACCCGTATAAAGCAACCTGCTCCGGTCCTGCCGGTAGCGTAAGTGGCAATAACCCGGGCACTGGTAACTTGCCCTGTAATTACACTGTCGCCAATGGATATGCAGGCAGAAACCAAATACCGCAGAGCGAATGGGATCCAATGTCGGTGGCTTTCATGAACACCTATATACCCGTTCCAAATGCGACCACGGGGCTGAATACGGACCAAGTGCCAACTCCTACCACGGGCAACCAATACACGATCAGAGGTGATTACCGCACAACACAACACGATCAGACCTACATCCGTTTCTTCCATATGGTTGACTCGGCTGTAACCGGTCCTCCATATTCCGCCCTCCTTTCCTCGAAGTACGGCGATAACTTCGCGCAAGCCAACTGGGGCACTACCGTCAGGGACACACACACCTTCTCACCCAATCTGATTGGCGACTTCGGATTCTCGGACACGAATATCACGACCACCGGCACGCCCTTCGGAACAATCGTGACGGCGGAGCAAATGGGTGCACAGTATGCCACATCCGGAGCCAACGTATCTCCGCTGGTGACAGTATCTGGCGTCACAAGCTTTGGTTCAGGTAGTCCGTGGTATGAGAATACGGCTTTGAAACAAGCCGACGCAAAGCTGTCGTGGGTCAAGGGACAGCACCTATGGCAGTTCGGTGCTACGGTCCTTCGCGAAGCCGAGAAAATCCTATGGACCCACACTAACTCCTCCGGAAATCCAACCTTTAGCGGCGCGGTGACGGGAAACAATTGGGCGGATTTTTTCGTTGGGAAGCCGATTACCTTCGGACAGTACACCCCCTATTTCGGTGATGAGCATTCAGTACAAATGGGATTCTTTGCTCAGGATACTTATAAGGTATCGTCTCGGTTGACACTGAATCTGGGCATACGGTGGGATCTCATTCAGCCCTGGGTGGAGTTTAACCACTCCTCTCCCGTTGTTAATTTCGATCCCAGTTTTCAGTCCACTCGATTCCCAACCGCCCCTCCGGGCCTCGCATTTCCAGGGGATAAGGGAATTCCGCCTGGAACCATCTTCTGGGACAAAGGCAACTTGGCGCCGCGGCTTGGATTTGCCTACGATGTCTTCGGCGATGGAAAGATGGCAGTTCGCGGCGGATATGGAATATTCTATAACCCGCCCGGGGCCATCACGATGGCCAACGCAATTGAGGCGCCCCCCTATGAGACGCAACTGATTTTCACCCCCAACACCTTCACCAATCCCTACCAGGGAACCGGAATCACGAATCCCTTCCCATACCCGTACTTGAATCCAGGAAAGAATCCGCTCTGGCCGTTTCCGGCGCAGTTCTACTCGCCGGATCCGAATATCAAGAATTCGTTCACACAACAATACAATTTCAACGTGCAGCGTGAATTTCCGAAAGACTTCATGGTGCAGGTCGGCTATGTGGGAAGCCATGGAAACCGGTTGTGGAATGGGAACCAGGCGAACGCAGGTGTGTTCAACCCAACGACTGAAACCACCGCTGCACTCGCCTCGAAATTTGCTCAGGCGAACCGCCCTTTCCTGCCTACGTATTACGCAGGCATCACAAGAATCGCCAATATTGGTTTCTCCAACTACAACTCACTGCAGGTTACCGCGCGCAAGCGCCTTTCCGCGGGTTACACCATGCAATTGGCGTACACCTTCTCGAAGTCCCTCGATCCTGGCTCCACTGCCGATGCGGACGGAGCTAGCGCACAAAATCCAGTCAGTCCGATTGTGGGCGAATATGCTCTGTCCGACTTCAACCAGAAGCACCTCCTTCGCCTCAATGGGGTATGGGATTTGCCGCAGTTCAAAAAACTGGGCCTGATGCACTATGCCGTGGGTGGATGGGAACTTTCGGGAATCATTGCCTACAGCTCCGGTACGCCCTTCTCGGTGACGACCGGCACTTCGGCACCGTGGCTCGGAGGGGGCAGGGATATGGGAAATCTGCGCCTGAATGTGACGGGCACGGCTCCCTGTGTCAGTTGCGGTAGCCGGTTGTCGTGGACGTCGCATGGGACAACAGGATATTTCAACCAAGCAGGCTACGCCACGCCGCTTACAGCCTTAGGGACTTACGGCAACAGCGGGCGCAATAGCATCGTCGGTCCTTCTTTCTTCAATTCCGACGTAAGCTTCGTGAAGAACGTTCCTCTCCTGCCGCGCGAAAACTCCAAGATTCAATTGCGCGCCGATGTCTTCAATCTCTTCAACAGAGCGCCTTTCAACAACCCAACAACCTCATTGTCGTCGTCGTTCTTTGGCAAAATCACTTCCGCCGGACCAGCCAGGCAGATTCAGCTAGCGTTGCGGCTGACTTTCTAGCCTCCGGCCGACCGACCGGTATTGATACCCGCAAGGGTAAATTGTGGAACCGGCTTGACAGCTATCCCGAAGTAGCAGATACCGTAGTACCTGCTACTTCTGAAAGCTTTCAAATTGGTCCCAAGGTGATGATTCGCCGTGTCGGGTTATCCAGCTGGGCGCCAAGGTTGTCTTTTGATTAGCTCCTGCATCATTGAAAGGAAGAAGTGAATGTATCAGCCTGAAACGTACGGCCTGGCACTCCTATTCATGATCCTCAGCATGCTGTGCTGGGGCTCATGGGCGAACTCCATGAAACTCTGTCCCGGATACAGGTTTCAACTGCTTTACTGGGACTTCACCCTGGGTCTGATTGGTGGAGCAATTCTATGGGGATTAACTCTCGGAAGTCTGGGAACCGTGGGACGGACTTTTTATGCAGACATCGCACACTCAGGCATTCATCCGATTTTACTCGCCATGGCGGGCGGTGCCATCTTCAATGTTGCCAATCTCCTACTGGTCGCGGCGATCGATATAGCAGGACTCGCGGTCGCATTTCCTGTTGGCATCGGCCTCGCGCTTGTTGTCGGTGCCATCAGTACCTACATCATCTCGCCCAAAGGGAATCCCCTTCTCCTCTTCGGCGGCATCGCGCTCGTGGCGGCGGCGGTCGTGTTCGACGCTATAGCCTATAGGTTGCGCGAGACAGAACGTACGGCCATGAGCCGTCGCGGCATCATCATTAGTTTGATCGCGGGACTTCTAATGGGTACGTTCTACCCCTTCGTTTCGAAAGCAATGACGGAAGAAGGTGCGCCCGGACCATACGCCGCTCTGCTGTTCTTCGCCATCGGAGTGGCGGTTTGCGCCATTCCAGTCAACTATCTCCTCATGCGCTTTCCACTCGATGGCAGTGAACCGGCTTCGATGCGGGGCTATTGGCAGGCGCCTGGCATCTGGCACATTTGGGGTGTCGTGGGCGGAGCGATCTGGGGTACGGGGGCGATGGCGAATTTCGTGGCTTCGCAGGCTCACATCGTAGGACCCACCGTCTCATATTCCATCGGGCAAGGTGCCACCATGATTTCAGCTTGCTGGGGCGTGTTCGTTTGGCACGAATTCAGTGCGGCTCCAGCTCGTTCAAAGACCAGTTTGGTGTGGATGTTCATCTTCTTTCTGTGTGGGTTGACGGCGGTCGCTTGTGCCCCAATCTTTTCATAGCAACCCTTCATCGCTATTTTGAGGAGAAACGCATTGTCTGCGCAAAAGCCAATTATCGTCGTCGGCAGCATCAATACAGACTTGGTAGCGGTCACTAAGAGAGTTCCGGCTGTAGGCGAGACCGTCATCGGGTCCGACTTTCAGATTCATCCCGGCGGAAAAGGCGCAAATCAGGCTGTCGCTGTGGCCCGGCTCGGCTACCCCGTGCGACTCATCGGTCGCCTGGGGAATGATACGTTCGGCGCTGACCTCCGAACTCACCTTGAGAAAGCAGGTGTTGAGACAACCGGGGTTCGCACAAGCGATGGCGCTTCCGGCGTAGCCGTGATTGTAGTCTCGGGGCACGGAGAAAATAGCATCGTTCTAGCGCCCGGCGCCAATGCTAAGGTCACTCCCGAAGATCTTGATGAAAACATCTCAATCCTGAGAAGTGCCGGCATGGTTTTGGCTCAGCTTGAGATACCACTGGAAACTGTCGAGTATTTGGTCCGCATCTGCGCACGAGAGAATGTGCCTCTAATTCTCGACCCTGCGCCCGCAAGGGATGTGCCGCCGGGTATCTTCAAAGACATCGCGTGGTTCACTCCGAACCAGACTGAAGCGGCTTTCTATCTTGGGAACAGACACTCTGAATCAATTCCGCAGACACCCGCTGAAATCGCAAAGATGTTCCTTTCCAATGGCTGCCGAGGGGTCATCTTGAAGATGGGTGCCCATGGAACCTATCTAGGATCGCAGGGTGGCATTGGCAGTTTGGTTCCCGCGTTCTCTGTCAATGCGATCGATACAACGGCTGCCGGCGATGCGTTCAATGCGGGCTTCGCTACTGCGCTCATGCTGGGAAAGTCCCCCTTGGAAAGTGCCGCTTTTGCTGCCGCGGTTGCCGCCATTTCGGTAACACGCACGGGCGCGCAGCCTTCCATGCCTGGCATGGCCGAGGTCGAGGAGTTCATGAAAGCGAATCTCACCGAGGCGCATGAAGTTACACAACGGTAGTTAACTGTTAGACCTACCCGGATGTGGCCATCGCATCTTTCGCGGTGGGCGTGAATGACTACAACCTATCTGTACGAAAGGAACAATCAAATGAGAACTGTATTCCAAACGACTTGGCGCATCGCGGGCCTCGCTCTCCTCGCTGCGAGTTTCACTGCGCACGCCAACGCACAGTTCGGAAACCCCACAGGGCAACTCATTCTTGCTCCGCCGTGCCTAGCGATGGGCCCCATCGTGCGGCCCGGAGCCCCAGCTTGTACACCGTCGACTCATCGCGACTGGCTGGCCGAGACTACACATTGGCGCACTGAGCGCCTCATTCGCATCGGCTACGATGGGTCCCGCTACAATTTGCCTCAACTTCAATGGGCCCAACACAGCTTTATACAGCCTCAGATGATGGTGCACGACCGCTATTTGTACGATCCGGTCACCGGGAAATACACAGTCGACCGCTATCTCGATGACCTTGAGAAGCGTTACGGCGGCATCGATGCGGTGCTCGCTTGGCCGGTATATCCCAACGTAGGCATCGACGACCGGAACCAGCATGACATCACGCGATCCATGCCCGGTGGCGTCGAAGGACTAAAGCAGATGGTGTCGGATTTTCATCGGCACGGCGTGAAGGTTCTGTTTCCGATGATGATGTGGGATCAGGGAACCAAAGCGCCGGGAACTGACTGGCCTACGGCTTTTGCGGAATTTATGAAAGAGATCGATGCTGACGGAGTCAATGGCGACACGCAGGATGGAGTGCCCCTGGCGTTCTCTCTCGCGGCTGAGAAGGTCGGCCATCCGTTAGTGTTTGAGCCGGAGAGCGGGCCCAGCGATGAAGCTCTCGCCTGGAATGTTCTCACTTGGGGCCAGTACCAATACACGTTCACCCCAGGGGTCGACAGGTATCGCTGGCTCGAACCGCGTCACCAGGTCAATATTCAAGGTCGCTGGGATCGCGATAAAACCAACGCTCTGCAATACGCCTTCTTCAATGGCGAAGGCTGGGAAAGTTGGGAGAACGTCTGGGGTATCTGGAACGGTGTTACTCCACGGGACGGAGAGGCAACACGCAGGGTAGCAACCATCGAGCGCGCCGTGGCTCCTTTCTTCGCCAGTCAAGGCTGGGAGCCACTCTACCCTACGCTGCGATACGGTGTCTTCGCAAGCCGCTGGCCGCTGGCCGACCAGACGGTGTGGACTATCGTGAACCGAAGCGAGTACGACGTCGATGGTCGACAGATAACTGTACCGTTCAAACAGGGAGTGCGGTACTTCGATCTCTATCACGGTGCCGAACTCAAGCCAGAGATAAAGGGCGATCAGGCTGTGCTTTCATTTTCGACCGAAGGACACGGCTTCGGAGCGATCGTCGCCACCAACGGCGAACTGGATCCGAAGCTGAAAGAGCTGATGGGAAAGATGAAGGGGATGACGGCTAAACCCTTGTCCAGCTACTCGCATGAATGGCAAGCTCTGCCGCAGCACATTGTCGAGATCGCATCGTCGGCACGCGCCGCGTTCGCGCCTGAAAAAATGGTTCGTATCGAAGGTGGCGATTATTTATTCCGTGTGCAGGGAATAGAGATCGAGGGGTCTAACGATGTCGGCGTAGACGTAGAGTATCCGTGGGAAGACAGCGCTCGTCGCTTTCATGAACATCCTATGCAGATCAAGCCCTTCTTCATCGACAAGTATCCGGTAACCAACGCGGAGTTCAAGAAGTTTCTCGATACCGCGCATTACCATCCCAAAGACAGTCTCAACTTCCTGAAGGACTGGAAAGATGGCTCCTACCCCGATGGATGGGCCAACAAGCCGGTAACCTGGGTATCTATCGAGGATGCTCGTGAGTACGCAAAATGGGCTGGTAAACGGCTTCCCCATGAGTGGGAGTGGCAGTACGCCGCGCAGGGTAACGACGGCCGCACGTTCCCCTGGGGGAACTGCGATTGGCTTGCAACCTCGCGAGGCAGTGGTCCCAGTGGCTGCCCTGCGGATAACACTACTCTCGCGCCTACTCCGGATAAGGGTCGCACCATGCTTCCCCCGAGCGATGTTGATGCCCATCCCCAGGGAGCAAGTCCGTTCGGCGTAATGGATATGGTGGGCAACGTATGGCAGTGGACCGACGAGTATCTTGATGACCACACGGCCGGCGCTATTATTCGCGGAGGCAGTCACTATCAGCCGCAGGGATCAATATGGTACTTCCCACAAGCCTACAAGAACGACCAACATGGCAAGCTGCTCATGATGGCTCCCAGTTACGACCGTTCGGGAACCTTGGGATTCCGCTGTGTCAAGGACCCACAATAGTCCGGCTCGATCAATTCACGACGCGACATTGGGGTGCACAAAGGGCTGCTGTGCCCGATCTTTTGTACCAGTTGGCTTGTTAGTGTAGCGCCGCTTTTGAAGGGCCTAGATTTTCTGTACCAAGGTTAGAGTTAGTCTTCGACCGGTTTAGGTTCCAGCCAGTACGCGGCTAGCCGCGTACTGGCTGGCGAACTCGCTTGGCGTCCTGTCCGCGAGAGATGCGTGAGGACGACTCTCATTATATTCGCGTCTCCAACCTTCGATCAGATGCTTTGCCTCAATTCGACTGCAGCAGATAGACCGCCCAAGGCTGGGTCGAGTCTACTCCGAGAATAAAAATGGCAGATTTACCATTGAGTTGCCCAGCAATTGCGACAGCCGGAAGTGAATAAGTCTTCTTCGTTGTATTCGCCAAATACTGGCCCCCAAGCCAAACTGTTGCCTTGGGAAACAGGCCATTGTTGGCAGAGTCCTGAGCTCCAAGGTCAATAGCGAGATCGCAGTTGCCAAAACCGTCCTTCGAGGTTGATGGATCGTCGCCGGTAAAGTCACCACCGTAGATCATCGTGCCTGTGCTTGCGGCAATCGACGCACAACTCGATGGCGTAGTGGAGAAGCCGAACGACGCGAGATGGGAAGACCACCCGGTGGGAGAAGAACTGCCGCCCTGATAGGTGCCCGCTCCATAAACGAAGCCGAGATACTGAGCGCCAACGAAGGAGCCAGCGTCCACCGCGCTCGATGGCTTTGGCAGACCGATCGCGCCAGTTCCAGCACCGAGGGTATTGTCGTAGAACAGAGCAGGAGCCGTGCCAGGGAATGCTGAGCCGTCTCCATTTCCGTTGTGCTCCAGCAATAGGCCGGTTGGCCCAATCGCCACGGAGGCCTGAATAGGTGTCGTACTGTTGCTTGGCGCACCTGGATTCGTAGCAGCTAATTGCCCCACCGTGATCGTGGTCCCAAAAACAGTAGGGGCGCAGGTCCCAGCCACAGGAGATACAGGCTGTTGAGCGGTAGTTCCAGAGCCGCCTACAGAGGGGAGAGTGTGTTGCTGGATATTGCCAAAGCTGATGCTGCTTCCGCTGGAGCCAATATCTACAGAGCCGTACGCAGTCTCGGTCCTGGGATCCCAAAATCCGATCTTCTGTCCAGCACTTGAGGAATCAATCAATGCCCCTGGAATCGTCAGGAATTGATAGGTCTGCGGAGCCGTCAGGGTGGGGCATTGAACAGCCGCGACGATAGGATCCACGGGTTGCCCCGCAAGCTGGACGAGCCCGCCTGCCTGCCCCGCTAACTGGACGGCAAAACTTCCAGTCTTTGGGGGATTGTAGTTGGTTGGGGCATATACTCCCGTTGATCCGACAGTGTAGTTTGTCGAAATTCCGAGGCTCAGTAAACCCCGCTGCCCAGCGGTCGCGACGCTTTGGGTGCAGTGGGTTCCAGAGAGGAAACAGCCGGCATTGATAACCTGCGGCCCCTGCTGCGGGAGATTGAGACCGAACGTTGACTGTGAGAACAAATTCGCAAAGTCATCGATAGCGAAGATTTTGGGACCGGTGAGGCGCACAAGCCCGTTGGTGGTGCCTGCGACATTGGGCGCGAAGTAGGTCTGTGGCCCCTGTGTCGGCGTGGCGGGAGGGTTGGGAGTTGTGCCCGCTGTATTCGTATCACTGCCACACCCGATCGCGAAAAGAACCAGTAGCGTCGTGCAAAATACACAAGCAGTTCCTTGGATTCTGCTGAGTGTGCCATTGTCCGGCTGAGAGTACAACATAGACTTCTCCTTCACTAGAAGCTCCCCTTTAGACCGAATTGCAGGATTCGCGGATCATGCGCATCCACGGGGTGCAGGAAAGAGTTGCCCTGGAGACAACCCGATGCCCCGGCAGAATACAGCTCGGTCTGCGAGCCATAGCAGTTGATGACGTTGTTTCCCGTATTGCCAGGATTTGCGGGGTCCGTGATGCGAAATTGGGTGTGGTTGAAGACGTTGTAGGCTTCGGCCCGGAACTCAATGTCAAGGCGCTCTGCAAAGGGCTTGAAGTGCTTGAGCAGAGACATGTTGAAGTTGATACGGGATGGGTTATTGAGATAGTTCCGTCCGGAATTGCCGAACGTAAGTCCCCGCGGCGCGGCAAAGGCACCAGGGTTGAGCAGCAGCGGACCGACATTGCTCCCGCCTGGCTGCACAAAGGGCTTACCTACCTTTGCGCTCCCGATAACATCGGCATAAGAGCCAACTCCAAGTCCGTCACCAACACCGGCATTGTCCGCCGCTCCTGTGCCGTCGGAACCGCCGCCATTGATGATGCTGAAAGGTGTTCCAGTCTGGTACGTCGTGATACCGCTCAGTTGCCAACCGCCAAGGATGGTCTTGAGCACCGGCCCGGGTTGCCACGCACTCGTATTTGAGGCAGGAGCATTGTCATCATCTGGATCGCTACCACTACCTACCAGATGATCGAAACCCGAGAACAACCGCAACAGAGGAAGATCATAGATGTAGTTCACGTTCAGCATGTGTCGCTGATCGAAGTCCGAACTGGCGCGATTCGAGTGAATGTCAAACGAGTTGGCAAAGTTAGCCGAGGAGCGGTCCGACGAATCATCGAACGAATGGCTATAGGTATAGGCAATGCCGATCGTCAGAGGGCCTGTGGTCTCGCGAAGTGTCGCCTGCAAGGCGTTGTATTCCGAGTCCGCTACATTCTCCACAGAGATGATATTGCTGAAGCCAAGGTATGGGCGCACAGAATCAGCAGTGATCCCGAGTTTTTGGGGATTGAAGCCTGGGCTGGCGAAACCCGGGTTGCCGGTGCAGGCAATGAACATATTGATATAGCCGGGGTCTGCCGGACCGATGAGAGAAGAACCGGGTACAGTAATCGGGGCGCCTGGGGTAATGCTGTTCAATCCCCCAACAGAGAAGCCGCCATTCTGGGTGTTGGCCCCGCTCTGGCAGACGCTGGAGGTAATGGGCTGTCCCGCTCCGAAAGGGTTCTGTCCATTCGCAAGCGGCTTCAGCTGGTTCAGATCCCGAACCGCAGTGAGATGCGTACCCTTTGTTCCGACATAGGCCAGTTGGCCGACCAATCCTTTGCTGACTTCGCGTTGGATACTGAGGCTCCACTGCTGCGTATAGGAATATGTCGCTTTGGTCGGAATCGACGTTACGTTGAGGGGGAAGGTTGCGCCTGTAGTGGCTATAGCGCTATTCGCGCACTGCGCGGGGCCGCCCTGACAGGAGAATCCGATCGAGTTCAGCGGGTTATTGCCACCGATGTTCGACTGCGTCTCACTCAGCACCAGCGGCGCGCTTCCAATCAGCGATCCCACGTTGGATTCGTATCCGGTGCCATGCTCCCAAAACAGACCATAGCCAGCCCGGATCGCGGTCTTGCCGTTCCCAAACGGATCCCAGGAGAAGCCCAGTCTAGGTGAAGGGTGAAAGATCGAATTCTTCATGCAACTGTCAGATACGCCATTCGCGCCACACTGCACCAAGCCGTTCGTGATGGCCGGGCTGAGCGTACTCAAGCTATACGGGCCGGTACGGCTAAGAGGAACAGGCGCACCGCCGTTTTTCTGCACAATATAGCCGTTGTTGGGATCTACAAAGAGCGATGAACCCAATGACTGGTTGAATGCCTCCGGTCTCCAGTTATAGGCCGTATTGTTCGGGTTGTACCACGCACCAAACAGACTTGCGCGAAGGCCGGCGTTGATCGTCAATCGGGAAGTCGCACGCCAATCATCCTCCAGATAGAACTCGGCAGTCTTATTCCGCGTGTAGTACCGTCCCTGTCCACTGTCCTGAGTAAAGGTCTTGATGGCTCCCTGGGTTACGACAGGCGGCGTTCCGTTTGAGAGCCCGGAACCCGCAAGAAAGTCTGCGAATGCATTGCCAGTCGTATGGATCGATTGTTGGTTACTGAAAGTGAGTTGGCCTTGCTGGTCTCCGGAATTCGCGCCGCTCACCGCACTCTGCTCGTTCTGTTGCGCGAATGTCCCCTCGAAACCAAACTGCAACGTATGTTTACCCAATGTCTTACTGGCGTCATCGCGCAAGCTGAACGTAGGGTTGGACTGAGTCCATGGGGCATAGCCGGTGTCCGCGGCGAAGCCGTGCCCGCCATAGGCTCCATTGTTTCCCTGAAAGACAAGCCCTGGCAGCTTGTTTTGTCCGAAGCCATTGTTGAAGATGTAGCCCATAGGACACTGGGTGACGGTCTGTCCACCCACACCGCTCGCCTGCGCACAAAGAGGCGAACCCGATATCGGCGTACCACCCAGAGCCGCAGGATTGTCGAGAATCGTTGGCCTCTGAAGCGACGAGACTCCCGGTCCCGGTTGGGGAGCTAGAGAAATGTGTTCCACCTGGTAGCCGGCGGTAATCAGATTGGTAAAACCGCGCGGCAAAGTCTGTGCAAGACTGACGATCATATTCAGGCCAGGGCCATTGAGCCTGTTCTGAACAGTCGGAAAGTTGTTCTGTACCACTCCCCATTGCGGGGCGAGCGTCACCGTATCCCAAGAATCGTGAATGTAGCGGAAGGAGAGCCGTTCAGTGTCCGACAGGTTATGGTCGATGCGGAAGAGTTCCTCTCGCCAATGAGTCGGAGGCGAGACCGAACCAACATAGCAATGTGCCAGTGGCGACGGGTTCGTTGAATTGCAACCGCTGGCCGAGTTCGGTTCCGGAATAATTCCGGAGCTAAGAATCGCCGCGCTTGTGTAATTGAGCCCAACGGTGCGCCCCGTCGCGGGTAGATTGTTGGAATTTCCAATAGGCCCCTGTGGACAATCTGGAAACGATGCTGGGTTGAAGAAAGCGTTCGTGGGCGCCCCTGGAGCCAGGGTCGGACAGACGTCAGAGAAGTTGCCCGACCGCTCAGCCATGGTAGGCACGGCCTGGTTGTAATCCACCGGTGTCTTCTCCCGGCGAATCTCCTCAGAGAAGAAGAAGAAGGTCTTATTCTTGTTCGTGTTGTAGAGATGGGGAATGAAGAGCGGGCCGCCGATCGTTGCGCCGAAGTCGAGTCTGCGATACAGGGGCGTCCGATAGTGCGGTTTGCCGGTGTATCCAAGTGGCACGGGATCGGGCTGATCGAAATAGTTTCGCGCGTTGAACATCTCGTTACGGATAAATCCATAAACATTGCCGTGGAAGTGATCAGAGCCGGACTTCGTGGTCACAAGCACGCTGCCCGATGCACTCTTGCCGTAGAGCGCACTGTAGTTGGCTGTCAGTACCTTCATGTCCTGGATGGCATCGATGCTGGGATAGACAATCAAAGGCAATCCCTGCCCGCGGCTTGCGTTGATACTGGTATTCAGTACATCGCTGCCGTCGACCGCGAAGGTGTTGTACTCGACGCGTCCACCGTTGACGCTAAACTTTGCGCTGCCTGCGACGCCCACCTTCGCTTCGTCCTGTCCTGTCTGATTGCTGACGCCGGGGGCCATCGTGATGAGCTGCGAGAAATTGCGACCATTCAGCCCATATCCAGTAACCTCCTGCGCTCCAAGCGAAGTGGTCATCGAAGCGGATTCCGTGTCCACAGTCGTAGCTCCGGCGCTGCCACTGACCTCAACCGACGTCTGAACACCCCCAATGGACATCTTCACGTTGTATACAAATACTTGTCCCTGAGCGAGCGTAAAGAAGGCACTCTCCCTCCGAGCAAATCCGTCAGCGTCCACAACGATCTGGTAACGCCCCGCGGGAAGAGCGGGAACGACATACGCGCCTTCCGCGTCGCTCTTCGCATCCCGCTTAACCAACGTCTCCTGATTGACGACCTGGACGGTAGCGCCGGGGATTGCCCCACCGTCAGAATCGGTTACCGTTCCTGAAAATCGGCCCATTGCCATCTGGGAATACAGCGGTAGACCACCCAAAGCAACGAGGAGACCTAAGAGAGATAACAACCACAAGATGGATCGAAGCATGTTCGGCCTTACTTCCTGAATCTGAATTTGGTTTACGTTTTCCATCTCTCTCTACTTGCTCCCTGTCGTGGGGAGGTAATAGCGGAACGAGGTAAACCACATGTTGTCGATCCCCTTGGGCGACCCGGGAAGATTGTTATTTGGATCGCCGATCCCTTGCCAGGTATGGCGCACGGCGTAGGAATATTGAATGCCCTGCTGTAAAGTTCCGTGCGATCCCCTATAGAAGCGGAACCAGTACCCGACAGTGCCTTCCTGAATGTTGCGGGTATCTGCGTTACAGTTCGCCGCCGAGCCGGGTACATCTCCACCTCCATTCGGCGAGGTGACCGGGAGAACCTCCGTATAGCAGCCGGACACGATATTGGTCGGAGCGCCATAGCCGACGAGAATTGGCTGGCCCTGAGTTGGGCCGACAGTGCTATTGATAAAAGGCGACGCATACCATGCGCGCTTGGCATACTCACCGCCGTAGTAGGCATAGAGATCAAGACGTGGTGTTGCGTGCCACTCGAGCGAGCCAAGCGCTGATCCGCCCGTAAGCAACGCCAACGAACCATCTGGATGGGCAGTGGTGTCGGGCAACGTGGCGGAGCTATAGCGACCAATTCCGTTTCCAACAAGAGCATGCGCCCCGATATCGAGCTTCTTCGAGAACAGCGATACACGGCCGTTCACACCAGCGCCGCCGCCCTGCGTCTTGGAGGTAAAGGCACCGAGCACCGAGGGGGTGGGATTCTGGGGTGCTCCGGGTGGCGTCGGTCCGTTCGGGAAGACACGGTCGCGGAAGAAGCGTCCGATACCGAAGACCTCGAAGTGGCCCCAGTTGGTCTCGTACGCAGCTTTCGCAATCAAGTCAGGCGCGTAGTTGAAGCTATAGTTGGAAGTCGGGCTGTATAGACCGCCTGCATTGCCCGGCTGCTGATACGTTATCGTCGGAAGATTGTGGCCGCCAATATTGAGCGTTTGTGCTTCTTCGACGGAACCACCAATCCAAAACCGGTTGCCGATACGCTTCACGACGCGGAAGCCATATTGCCGCTCCCACGTATAGCCGACGTTGTATTGAGCGTCGATCGTCAACGGAATAGCCTCGGAGAGGTTTGCAAGGCCATACCGATACTCGGTGGCAAGCGACCACATCTGGCCGCCGGTGAGCGTCCATCCACTGTTCAATTCTGCCTGCGCCCAAGCCTGACGCAAACGCAACGGATAGCTGTTGCTCTGGTTATCGTTCGATGTAGTTCCGGCAGCAAGGAAGTCGGCTTCGAAGTATCCACGCAGCCTGGCGGATGGTAGTTTGCCCTCCGCTAAGAGCGAGATCCGCGACTGACGGCCGCTGGCGTTGAACTCGGACAACACACCTGCTGTCGAGCCGGCAAATGGGATGCCGTTGAACTGCGTATTGACGTCGCCACCGATCGCACGCTGCCGGTTGACGGTCTCGGCCGCGAGAAATCCACCCGGAGTCAAATCAATACCTTTGAAGCGAATCGTGTCCGGATGTTCCAACTGTTTTGTCTTCTGTTCTGTCGTCTCTACCTTCGACGAGAGCGATGTCGAAGTCTCTTTCAAGGCGGCGACGTCAGTTCGCAGGTTCGTTACCGTAGAGCCATCGGGGCCGATCACGGCCTGTGTCGCCTCGAGCTTTTGTTTGGCATCGACGGCAGCGGCCTGAGCTGTAGCAGCATCCTTGCGCGCCTGTTCGAGTTCCGCATCGCGGGACGCCATTTTCTTCTCCATGGCATCGAACTTCTGCTGCAGGTCGTCGTACTTCTGGTTCAACTGATCGAGCTTCTGAAACTTCTCGTTGAGTTGCTCCAGGAGGATCTCTTCCTGCGTCTTCGGCTTGATCCTTACGGACCTAGTCCGCGCAGGCTTGGCTGCCTGAGAACCTACGCCACTCTGAGCTTGCACGGTCACGCACGTTGCGATCAACGCCACAGCCACTATCTTGTTCAATATCTGCATCGGTATTCTCCTTCGGTCCTGTATGGTCGCGATGATTGGATTGGTGACTTCCCAAATGCTCAGGACTCTCATTGGGCACGTCCGCTTCTAGCCGCAATCGAAACCATTGCCTTCGGCCCTCCGGCAATCGAAGAGCCACCAACAAACTCAGTCACGGCTTTGCCATCGCCGCGAACCCAGACATTGCCTGCCTCATCCACAGTGGGGTTGGTGGTATCAGCGGCAAGCGCCTTGTCTGAACTCAGATCCGGGCTTCCTTGACCATTTGGAAACTGAATAGCGACAGTCCAGTCGCTTGGTTCTGCAGGGATAGTTGGCCCATAGGGCTCGCTCGATGTTGCCAACTGATACAGGGTGATATCAGCGTTGGGTCGAGTCGAAAAGCCAGTCGCGTTTCGTACAAGAAGAAGCACTGATTGCGCCGTGTTCTTCGCTTGTGTAGCTGGACTTTCACCGGGATTCGTAGCATGGAAGAGCTGGTCGCAGGCGCTGCCATCTCCCTGCGAGGAGCCGGCTGTTCTGGCACAGGAGTTCAAAAGGTTTGCCAATGTGTTGATCTTTGCTCTCGGAACTTCACCTCTGCCAGAGATCGTGTTCGCGCGAACGAGGCCGGTTGTCGGATCGACCAGATCATTTACGGTTGCAAATGCCGTGGCCATCGCGGAAGGAGATGCTCCGCTTGACCCGACGTGCTTCGCATCCGTCATGAATCCGTTGAAGGCGTAGACCGTGGCAACTGTCGTCGCTTCGTTCACCACGCTCTGCGACGTGCCGAGGCTCGAGCAGGCGCCGAGTGCCGACATCAAAGCGAGATCTGGGTTGGTGCCTCCACCAGCATTGCCTCCGGTCGCAACCAGATACATCTGCGTGCCGGGTGCGGGGCACTCATAGCTATAGGGGATTGAGAAGGTTCCATCTGGACCCGTATAAGTGGTTACGATCGCAGATGCGTTACGGTTATTCGCGGCGCTCTGTGCGGCAGTCTCCCGTGTGGTTACGGCATAGAGCGTGACCTCGGATCCGCTCACAGGCTCTTGTCCTGATCGCACCATACCCGACGCCATTCCTGTGACCGCGGACGTGATCGATATGGTCGCACTCACTGCCTTGGTCGGGTCTGCTATCGAAGTTGCGGTGACCTGAACCGCGCCTCCCGTGGGAACCGCGGCAGGTGCGACATAGGTTGTTGCAACTCCGCTTGCGGTCTGGACAGGACCAAAGAAGCCGCAGTCAGTGGACCCGCAAACCGTGCTCCAGGTTACTCCCGCGTTTGTCGCATCGTTGTTGAGCGCCACTCTAAACTGCGCGCTGGCGCCCACTTGCAGCGTAGAGGGCGGAGTGGGTGCGAAACCCACTGAGATCGGGTTTCCGCCAACAGTCAAAGTAACAGTTGCGACGCGGCTGTGATCCGCCGTGGCGGAGGCGTAGAGAGTAAAAATCCCCTGTTTTGGCGGGGCTGCCGGTGCAACATAGAAGGCTATGTACCCTTTACCATTCGTCACATACGTTGGAATTGGACCACTCATCGTGTGCGCCGGTGTAAATGTGCCGCACGATTCGTCCTGGGGCTGGCCCGGAGGTAGTGGCGTACCTGGAGGAGGTGCGCTGCCACACACGACGCTCCAATCGGCACCGAGTAGCTGTGGATCGTTTGTCAGGGTCACGTCCACATATGATCCCTGACCGACAGTCAGCGAAGTCGGTGTGGTCTTGAGCGGAATTCCATTTGCGTCGGTAAAGGTAATAGCCCCTACCTGCGGCTTCACGGAATTTCCCGACGAACAGCCCGAGATGCAGAGCGCGCCGAGAGTTAGAAGCGCAAACCCTGCTCCGCTGGCGAGGCGCAGTAACTGTGAACTGGGAGATTTATAAGGCAGAATGCTACAGATTGGGGTCTTCATCGATTCCTCTTCTTCAAATCATTGACATCGGTGCAGCGCGCAGATCTCTCGCGGGGGTAACTCATGGTTTTGCGGCCAACTTGTTTTTCTGCGTAGCCAAGGCGGTGGGTGTTATGACCGGCACCGCGGCGCCGATGTACTCGGTCACAGTGTTGTCGGCCAGGAGCACCCAAACGTTCCCAGATCCATCCACCGCAACGCGCAGGGTGCCCGCCGCGAGACTCGAAGATGCATACGGACGTGCGCTTGTGGGCGTGGAGTCTGCTCTGACGGGGAGAACACCAGCTGGAATGACCTGTTGAGCGTTGCCGCCCTTATTCGCAACCCAGACGATACCCGCGCCGTCCATTGCGAGGCCTCCCGGGGACAAAATGAAGAGGCCGTTGTTAGAGCCGTTGGATCCGCTTCCCGGGATGCAATTCGGTATCAGCGTGCTTCCTTTCCCCCCATACGGCGGAGCCTCGCAAAGCGACCCGTTGAGATACCACACGACGCCGGCGCTGTCGGCAGCCATCTGCGATAGAGCCGCACCCGGTATTCCGCTCGTAATAAGCTGGCCACCTGGATTCGTCAACTCAAGAATTTGACCGGCGCTAGCCTGGCTGTCTGGCCCCGTTCCCGCCCAAACATTATTGGAGCTGTCGATCCCCACGGCGCTGTAGTTCGAAACACCGTCGATGGTGTATCCATTCGCTGGCGAGAGACGCAACCCCAGACTGTTGAACTCGTTGACACCGGCGGAATTCGTGATCCAAAGGTTGCTCTGCGCATCGAACGCAGCGTCGGTTCCGCCGCCTGCTACTCCACCGAACGGACTCCACGGAAGAGCAGAGCCAAGGTTGGTGAGCTCGGTAAGCACGCCGTCACCTGAAACCCACACATTGCCTGTCGCATCGATGGCTATCGGGCCACCGCCGGCAGAGAAGCCCGTTGATGGGGACAGGGCAGCTCCAGTGACGTTCCACTCGATTGCACTGTTGGCCTTCGAATCTGTAATCCAGACATTGCCTGTCGCGTCGATCGCAAACGATCCGACCGCGCTTGTTCCAGACAAACCGCCACCGCTCGTGTAATTCAGCGAGACGGACCAATCGTTCGGCTGCGTGGCAAGAATGGGCTGAAAGGGAGATGCAGGCGTCGTTAGACCGATCAGAGGATGAGTTACGTCCGAATCGAGGTTGTATCCGTAATTCGATACTGGATGCTGCGCGATATTGAAAGCGGCCTGCAGTGTGTCCGACGGCGCGATCGATGAAGGGTACGTCCCAGTGCCCAGAAGATCTGTCGCATTGAATAAAGTGCCACATGCACTTCCATCCCCCTTTACGCCGCCCGCTGTCGCGCTACAAGCGTTGAGGATGTCGGCAAGCGTATTGATTTCTACATAGGGCACAGCTGCATTTTCTGCGGGAACGATGAATCGAACCTTGCCGGTGGAGATGTCGACAAGATTGTTGACCGCGGCGAATGCATTCGCCAAGCCGTTAAGATTTCCGCTGCTGGTCCCGATGTAAAGATAGCTGCTATTGCCCGTCAAAGCGTCATCGGCAGCAAACGACGCGGTCGCAAATGCGGACGCGACCGTTGTCGCCTCGTTTACAACCACTTGACTGGAACTGAGATTTCTACAACTTCCAAGTGCTGTCATCAAGGCAAGGTTTGGGTTCGTGTCATTCGCGCCGACTTTACCTCCGGTTGCGACGAGATACATCTGGCTTCCGGGCTGCGGACAAACATAGCCAGTTGGCACCGTGAAGCTGCCATTCTTATCGGTGGCCGGAGCCGATACCACCAAGGTGGACAACGTTCCATAGCCACCCGTTCCCGCTGCGTACAGAGAAACAGACGCTCCTACGACGGGCAGCGCCCCTGCCTGCACTTGGCCATTCAGTGCAGGGCCGGTCGAGATGGGGCTGATGGCAATCGTGCCTGAATTGGCCTTTGATGTATCCGCATGCGCAGACACGATTACAGCTACGGAACCAGTGGTGGGAGCTGCAGACGGCGCTGTGTAGGGGATTGGGGACCCGTTTGGCCACGCAGAGGCGCTCGTCGCCGTTACTGCGGGAACCGCTGGAACATAGGGCGTAGTTGCCGTAGCGAGAATCGCAGCGGTCGCCGGCTTGATGGTGAAGAATCCGCAGCCGACAGCGCACACCTGCCAGTCGACCCCGGCGTGTGTAGGATCATTGGCGACTGCGGCGGTGAGGTTCACTGTCGCGTCGGTCTGCATCTGAGAAGGCAGCGATGGGATGAAGCTCACTTTGAGCGTCGGATCGGGATTGATAACAATTGAGCCGGAGGTGATGCTCACGCTCGGCTCAGCAATTGACGTCGCGGTGAGAGTGACCGAAGTGCCCGACAAGGACACCGGAGGAGCGCTGTAGACCGCTGCTGATCCGCTCGCTGTCCGGCTCGGGGCAATCCAACCGCAGCCTCCCGGAACGGTGTTAGTGCACTGTACCGTCCAGGAAACGCCGCCCGGCGCAACGTCGTTCGCAACCGTGGCGCTAACTGGCACTTGAGCGGTACTGACCAGTGAAGCGGGCGGTGCCTGCGTAAACGAAAGTGTCGGCGGTGGAGGAGGTGACGCGACAATCGTAGTGGTCGCGATTGCCGGATTTGATGGAGTTGTCGCTGCAGAGGTCGCAGTAATGACTACAACACTACCTGACGGTACCGATGCTGGAGCGGTGTAGGTGATCTGCCCATTGCTCGTGGTGTGTGCGGGTGAAATGCCGAATGAGCCACACGCACCGGCACTGCCGCAACTGGCAGTCCAGTCAACGCCGGCGTTACCAATGTTAGGTGTCGCGATTGCCGCCAGTGTCGCTTGGGAGCCTGTTTTAAGGGTCTCCGGTACCGGCGAAGCCGTGGACATCGCTACCGATATCGGCTGAGCCGTAACAACGTTCGCAGTTGCCAGCGCCGACTTAGACGGATCAGTCGCGGAGGTCGCTTTAATCGTGATCGTGCCACCGACAAGAACGGTGGAGCTGTTGAGGAAAGTTGTTGTTCCTCCGCTCGGAGTATGACTCGATATGGTCCCACAGTTCGTAGTGCCACATGACAAGGTCCAGTCAACACCACCGGCTGCCGAATCGTTGGACACAATGGCTGTCAGAGTCACTGATCGACCAGGCCCAGACCTCTGGACATAAACGGTCGAAGGCTGGACGCTGATCGCAATTGGCTGAGGCGGTGGCGGGGGAGGCGGGGGTCCTGTGATCTCCACCGAAGCACTCACAGACTTAGTGGTATCCGTGAGCGAAGTTGCAGTAATCGTGACCGTGCCGCCGGGTGGCACGGTAGGTGGCGCCGTGTACGTCGTGCCGGAAACCAATGCCGTATTGCCAGAGATCGTCGGATTGAAAGACCCGCAGGCAACTGAACCGCACGTTGCCGCCCAGATCACTCCGCCACTCAGCGGATCGTTCGTTACTTGAGCCGCGACGCGCGCAGTCGTGCTGATTTCCATGGAACTCGGTGCGGCAACCGAAAACGCAACTGCGATAGGCGTAGAAAGCACCGTCAAGCTAACACTGCTGGCCTGAGAGGGGTTGCTTGTGACCGTCGCCGTAATTGTGACTGCATTTCCGATTGGGGACACGGAAGGAGCCGTGAATACCGTCACCGCTCCATCACTCGTATGTGCCGGCGCTAGAGTGCCGCACGCGCCATTGGTGATGCTGCCTGTGGTCGGATTTCCACCACACGTCACCGTCCAGTCCACCCCGGCCTGGACGGTGTCACCGGAGGGCGTCATGCTCATCTTCAGGGTTGATGCCACGGTGAGCGGGCTAGGCTGAGCTTGCGCGCCGGTCGGACTGGCGATGACGATAGGCCCCGCTTTGACTCCGGATGTTGAGTTACTACCGCACCCGGCAATCAGAGCTGTCATTGCTATAACTCCGACAGCAATGCACGGACCGTATTTCCTAATCGATTTCGGCCTTCCTGAACCGAAATAAGAACGAGCAGACTTAGAAGTGAGAGTTCCAGTAAACAGTGACACCATGGCCGAAGGCTTCCTACTTCTTTCCGCTCAGAGTAGAGTCACTCGGAGACTTCCTGTAAACGTCGTTGGCCGCTGCAGCAAGATCTCCGAGCGAGATCGACATCTCCTCGATAATCAGGTCCGCGCTTCGCGTTACGGGACTATTGGTTTGTGTGAGTTCTCTTGAAAGCGCCAGATTCTTGTCGGCAGCATCGGTCAGCGAGGATGTTCTCCGCCCAAACGACGAGGATTGCACTGTGGTAACCCGTGCCTCGACGAGCAGAGCACGTTCGTTCTTCAGTGCGGCTTCCAGGCGCTCACGATGACTGTAGATCAACTCCGACAAGGTAGCCGCTACAACGATGGTCCTCTGCTCCTCTGGCGCAAAACGTGTCTGCAGGTCGGCGATGGCCTTACTCTCCTGACTGATCGTTAGCGCGACGTTGAAGAAACGCTGCGCAAGAGAGTTGATATCGCCCACACTGCGACCGTGCGCGTGCAAGGATATTTCGAGCGGCGACGGGAGATCCGGCATCGATGCAGTCTGGACTGTAGTTGGGCCGGCGCTAGCGAAAGAGTTCTTCAGATCGGCCACGCTTTGCACTGACGCCACTACATGCGGCACCATCCGCAACTGCGCTTGCAGTTGTCGCTTACGTTCGTCCGTCTCGACGATGCCTTCGACTTGAACGTTGTCCTTATCGCGCCGAATTTCTATCTGCTCTCCACTATCAGCGTGGAGCTGGTTCAAAATAAGCCTTGCGCCCAGTTCCGCTTCATCTAGCTGCTGTGGCGTGGCGCCTTGAATCATCTTCGGGAGGTGTAGCACCGTTGCACCGCTGGCCCGTGTAGAACCCGCGAAGTTGCCGATGGACTCAAAGACGTCCTCGCTAACGGCAGACCATGGCAGCACCTTGTAGTCAAGCTCCGCGATCTCGACCGTTCCAACGTCGCGCAGGGCAACCGTGCGCAGCACCGGATGAAAGTCCTCGTCACGAACCGTTATCGATTGGGGCGAAGCGGAGCCATCTGGCGTCGTCGTGGTTAGCCTTAATAGATGCTTCCCGGCCCGTTCAATCTTGTCCGCTCGTACATGCTGGTGATCGTGCCATTCCTGATAGTCCGAGGCTGACATCGGCTCGTTCCAATTTATTCCTGCCCGCGCCAATTCATCCTTAAGCTTCTGCTGCGTACTCACCAATTTCATCTGCTTTAGCGAGCGCTTGCCCTGGAGATCACGATAGATGGACCGCTCCACGGTCAGCTGCGGCGCGGTTATTCGAACCGACTGGTACACAACGCCCTGTGACTCAGCCGGAGTAGATGAGTCCCATTTCTCTGCCTGCACAAGAAGGCTATTCGCAGAGATATCCGGAGCACGTTGTTGCCACCAGAACATGAGCAGAGACGAGGTGGCGACCACGCATACACCAAAGATCACGAAAGACATATTCAAAGGGGGCAGACGAATAAACGAGACCTTGAGGAGCCGAACGACGCGCCATCGACGCGGGGGTAGTTGGATATGGCGCTCCAGACGGTGTGCGAATTCGGCGCGTGGCTGCGGCGACATCTTCAAGTCTTCGCTGTTGAGCACCTCACGGTAGAGCTCCACGATCCTGTCAGCACGCGGACCTTCGAGGTCGCCCTGCCGTACACGACAGTGCCAGCACTTCGCGAGATGTCGTTTTGCGACAAGCTTCTCTACAAGTGGCAATTCATTACAAAACAAGCTCGCCAGACGATCATCTGAGAGATGTTCATTGGCGGTCGGGATGAAGCGTTGCAAAAGTTTATCGATCACTCTACTTTGGTTCCTCCTGCTGACACAAAGCTGCTACTCGTACCGCTACCTGCTTCACAACAATCGCGGCTCTCTGCTCGCTCATACCGAGCGCTTGCCCGATATCCTTGTAACGAAAACCCTGAACTCGCAGGTTGAAGCACTGTCGTTGGTGAGGAGTCAGGGTCAATAGTGCCGCTTCCAGTCGTTTGCTCTGTTCTTTGAGTCGGAGAACTTCATCGGGCCCCGGGGCAGGATCTATAAAGGCCTCAAATTCAGCAGCACTAATATCAGTTATGCGAGCCGCGTCTTTTAGTCTCCTTGTGATTACATCGGCGGCGAGGTTATGAGCGACCCGAACGATCCATCCCTGAACGTTTTCGATATAACTAGGCTCCATGAGTTCAGTTGTTAGCCGCAGAAAAGTCTCTTGAATGACTTCCTCGGCGACGTCCCTCTTCAAGTACATCCTCTTGTGGAGGTACTGGAGTAACTTTGGTCTGAGTTCGTCGTAGAGAAGAAGAATCTGCTGGTGTCGATCGGCTATCACAATTTTTAGCTGGACGCCTTGCACTTTGTTCTCTGCAATGTCCTCCTCCGTAAACAGGCGTAAGGTTCGATCTATATCTTCGTTCGGTGCAAGGGCATGCACCGACACAACATCGAGGCCAAACTGCTCATCAATTGATGGCTCCGACTCGTGATAGCAACCCATGTTCGCGGCTCCTTCCCGACAATCTCGCCTCCGATTTCCCTTGCGGGACTTTAGGCCTCTTCCCCTGCCCACCTACCGCATAAAGCGTAGGTGGGCAGGGCTTCCGAAGAGGCGGAGACAAGACTGCGTTCCAAGCATGCAGAGGAGCTGCGACACGCAAATTACTCCTCCACACTCTTTCCAACAAATTCGCGACTTATCATGGCCGCACCCCTACCTGGCCGAACTGAAGGGCAAGAGAAGTGGGTGTAACCACCGGAGCTGCGATTCCGATAAATTCCACCAGAGCATTGCCCTTCGACGAAGCGGGTCCGGTGTTCTCGTTGAGGACCCACAAGTTACCAGAGCCATCGATAGCTGCGCCCATAACAGCGTTAGTGGAAATAGCCGTATTGGCTCCGCTCACAACGACTGGAGCGTTGGGGTCAGGATTGATAATTGGAGACTCGCCAGTGCTAGTGCCGGTGTAGCCCGTCGTGACTGGCGAGACAGGGGTGATAGCTGTCCCTGTAATAGTGAACTCGTCGACAATGCCCGGTGTAGCGCCGCCGAAAACCGTAAAGAAGTGGCCGACGCCGTCTAACACTATCTGGTTACCACATCCTCTTCCCGTCGGGATCGAGTAAGTGTGTAAGGGGGATGGTGAGCTAGAGCTGACATTGTAGGCATCGAGCGTTTGACCAGGTGCGTCTCCGCAGGCATAGACATTTCCGGCGCTGCCATCAGGTGCGGCAGCACCAGCAACCAGAGGACTGAATACACCGGGCGCTGTCCAATAGTAGTCAACGATAGCGGACGCGTCAGCGGGATTGATTTGATAGAAGTCGCCAAACCCGTCAGAAGAGAAACCCCAAAGTGATGTGGCATTCGAATCGAAGGTGAAGCTCTGAAACGCGAAGTAACCAGGAACTCCTTGTGTCGGAATTGCTCCAGCGTTACTCAACTTTAGATTTCCACCGCTATCAAACTTTTGCAGGGTGTCACCTTGTGCCCATACGCTACCTACACCGTCAATCGCAATAGGAGAAGGGGTGATTTGTCCGATTGAAATATCGGGAAGCACCACATGCAGATCGGCGCCTATTTCGGTCAGAGCTCCCCCGCTGCTAGCGCCAGAGCCAGCAGCTTGATTTCCACCTATAAACCATGCATTGCCTGAAGGATCGATGCCGATGCCGTGAGAAACGATCGTGCCAGCGTTACTTCCTCCAGTGCCCCCCTTTATTGGGATATTGCCACCATAGGTTGCGATACCTGAACTGATGCTGGAAGCCGGGGTGATTGGAACACCGAGATTGCTAAACTCCGCAATCATTCCGCTGGCTAGGTCGGGCGAGATACCGGCATTGAGGGCGTTGTTGAATCCCGCGACCCAGATATTGCCGGCTGCATCGATCGTCATCGCCGAATTCAGGAACTGGCCCGTGCTGCCCGGATTACCCGCGAAGGTCACAGGTAATCCAGGAGCAAAACCGAGACCGCCGCCCGTAAAGGTAAGGGCAAGGGTCCAGTCATTCGGCGCAGCACCCAATGTCGGAGTGAAGGGTCCGCTGCCTGCAGTTACGTTGTAAAGAGTACCCGCATTATTTCCTGGATTCTGGGCAATGTTGAGGATAGTTTGCAGTGTATCGGCAGGGGCACTGCCACTACCAACCGTCGCAGCGCTGAACAGACTCGAGCAGCCGCCACCATCAACAGCGCAGAGGTTGAGTGTATTCGCAAGCGCATTGATTCGCGATTGCGGAACTGTACTGTTATTTAGGATGTTCAGATCATTCGCAAGATTGCCTGGATACGCCGGAGTATGATCCAAAGCTTGTCCCGTGGTTAGATTTACAAGGTTTGCCACCGTTCCGAAAGCGTTGGCGAGCCCATTGCCTTGGCCCCCCAGAGCCTTACTGTAGTTCGAAGCAGTCGATCCGACATTCGGCGACGCAGTCATGAACGGCGATAGAGCGTAGACCGAGGCGACCGTTGTTACCTCATTCAAGACCACCGTATTCGGTAGTGTTCCGTTGCAGGATCCCAGTGCGGCCATAAATGCTAAGCCGGAATTCGAACCTCCGCTTCCAGTGCTACCTCCGGTTGCAACCAGGTAGACCAGATCGCCGCTCGTCGCAGCGGGGCAGTTATAGGTAAAGCTGAACGCTCCGCTGCCATCGCTGGTTACGGCCGCGGTCAGCAACGGAGTGGCCGCAGAGCCATAATCGGCCGCTCCTGCCACGTACATCTGCACTTGGGCCCCGTGGACTGGCAACGTTCCGCTCATGACCGTGCCACTGAATGTTGGTCCAAGGTTGATGATGTAGGCTGCGGAGACAGGAGGGCTGGTCGCGCCCCCTAGCACCGCAATCGCATTGAGTGTCGTGGTCGATGAAACTGTAATGGGCGCGCTGTACTGCGTCGATGAGGTGGTAGGCGTACTGCCGTCCGTTGTGTAATGGATCGTCGCTCCAGCGGTGGTATCGCTGATCGAGACCGTCTGCGCCGCGTTGAAACTACCGGCCGCAGGGTTGAACGTCGGTGGCGCAACGGCTTGGTTGATTGTGTACGCAGCGCTGGAGACTGCGCTTGAACCGAAACCACTAGCCGTCGCGATCGCCTTGATGGTCTCACTCGTGGATACAGTTATCGGGTTTCCATATTGAGGCGACGCTGTGGTTGGCGCGCTACCATCAGCGGTGTAGTAGATCGTTGCTCCCGGAGTTGCATCGCCCAGAATCACCGTTTGTGCCGAAGAATAGGTCCCAGCACTGGGATTGAATGTCGGAGGAGCCGCAGCCGGAATATTGATCGTGAACGTCGCGACTGTGACGGAGCTTGCATTGCCTGATGCAATCGCAACGGCACTGATGGTTTCGCTCGTTGAGATCACGATAGGCGTACCCAAGTAGGGCGTCGATGCTGCCGTGGGCACGCTGCCATCCGTCGTGTAAAAGATTGATGCGCCCGAGGTAGCGTCCGTAATGGCCACAGATTGTGTAGTGGCGAAAGTGCCGCCTGCGGGAGAAATTACTGGCGCTGCTGTGCCTGTGCCGACAACGTATGAAGCACTTGCGACCCCACTGTTAGCGAAACCAGAGGCAATGGCAATCGCACTGAGAGTCGTACTCTTCGCAATCGTAATCGGCCCCGTATAAAGGGTTGACGATGCGGAAGGTACGCTGCCGTCGGTGGTGTAGTAAAGGTTCGCACCTGCGGTGGCATCGTTGATGACGACAGTCTGCGCGGACGTATAACTGCCACCGGCGGGAGAGAACGTCGGGGTAGCGGCAGCGTTGAGGTTAATCGTGTATCCCACCGAAGCTACGGCGCTGGGAGTTTTCCCCGGGGCTATCGCTATCGCCAGAAGAAATTCGCTTTTGAAGACCGTGGTCGGCTGGCTGCAATGCGGAGAGGATGCTGTCGGAGTCGTTCCATCAGTAGTGCAATACAACACTGCTCCGGGGGTCGAGTCGGCGATGGTTACGGTCTGGGAGACGTTGTAACTCCCCGCGCCCGGGTTAAATGTTGGGGTTGCCGTACTATTCGTTCCAGAAGAGGAGGAGTCGCTTCCTGCGCATCCCGTCATCATCAAAACGCCCGCCAACGCACACGCCAGCACTAGTGGCCGGCTCACAATTCCTTGCAGAACTTGCATGAACTCTCCTGGGAAATACGCCATACTTCTCAACGGTTCCGAGCTAGCGCACGAACGAGGTGCGCACGAAGAGGAAACGTTGGATTGTAAGGAGGGAATAGTTAAAAGACCCTCTATTAAGAAATGACTGTTGAGCATGGCAAAACTCAACGGGCAAACTGAAATATTTTTTAACTATTTTGCGATGGGATTGTTGCGACGATAGCGGCAAGAACACGCAGGCGCGCGAGCGCAAGGCAGCACTCAGCACAACGCACTACAGGGAGTAGCTAATTTCTACACCAGACGCCACGATCCAATGTTACGGTCGCGTGAAATCATTTAGAGCGCCTCTCTGTGAAGCAACCCTGTCGGCTTCCTTGCATCTCAGGCCTCCGAACACTTCTCACCAATCCTGAGAGATCGTAGGCGAGGTCGACGCGGCGAAGCATACGCGCACTCTAACCCTACTCCTCGGAATTCCTGACACATGGTCGTGACTAATCTCTCAACGATCTCGTGATTGAGAAACGGTCGCCGAAGTCCATTTATCGTGCGTCCCATGAACAGTCCATTGCAATTCGATAAATCCACAACTGTGCCCGTTGGGAAACGAGGGGCCGCAAAGTCATTTATCAGTAGAGGGGCAAAAAAACTAGCTCCTCACACCTAGTTAGTAGTTTCTTAGTTCCCTCCACTTCCAGGGTCTGCAATGTATGGATGTACTCGGCATGCCTCTCACCGCTTGGTAAGAGTGCTGGCCGAGCAACCGCCAACGCTGGCAGTGCGCTTTTATGCGCTCACGCTGAGGCATCGTTTTCAACCAGACAAGCTTCAAGGAAATATCAGGAGAAATGTCATGAAGAAATTGCTAACAACGTTATCGCTCGCGTTTGTCATAGCGTTCACGGCGCTGGGACAGAACGCGAACGCACAAGTCGTCGACTTCAACGGAATCGGATCTTCCGCTCTCTTCCTTGAGGCTGGCCTCGGTGCATCCTCCACCGCCACTCCTCCAAGTCCGCTCACGTTCATCGGCGCTACATGCTTATGGACCAGCAATAACAATGCAACCTTAGGGAACCAGGTTTTCTCTACCGACACCCACAGCATAACCGCCGTAGACCGCGGCAATGCTTGGGTAGCGTGGACGCCGTCAAGCCAGCCAGCCAGCGCGACGACCTGCTCTGATGCGCTTGTCAGCGGCTCCACTCATATTTATGCTTACCTGCAAACTGACTCGGTTGTGGGAGATCGTTGCTTGTTCAATGCCAATTTGAGCAGTGGTGACCAATGCAAGATTACCTTTCCGACCAGTGCGTCTCCCATCAATTCCGCGACCTTGATCTATCCACTCAACGACCCAACCAGAGCCGAATTCCCGCTTCCACCAACCGTCGCAGCTGCACTCAATCTCCCGGCTGTCCATGTAAATGCCGCAGGTACAGACATCCGTCCAGAGGATGCCTGGTTTGCTACGCACCGCGCAAACTCCGGTACGGGTACATGCGGCAATGTAATTGGTTCCACCCAGTACGTGAGCCTTGGCTATGACGCAAACAGCACCGTAGGCACGCTGAATAAAATCTCAAGCTCCTTTGGCGGCGCATCCGCGTCCACGTTCAACGTGGTGGATTTCACACTTCCCACCATTAACGGCAACAACTATGCTGTGACCCCGATCGGCGCCGTGCCGATTCTCGTCGTAGTCAACGGGCAGAATGCTTCCTCGGGATTCGGCACCACTGCTTTCACCAATATCAACAGCAACGTGCTTGCACAGTTTCTCGACGGCAGCCTTTCACTGACGGGCCAGGTAAACGGCACGTCATCCACCAATCCGGTGACGACACTCGTCCGCGAGCCGCTTTCCGGAACCTACAACACCATGGAATATAACGTTCCCAACAGAACGACGCCCGATCCAGTATCCGGCTACACGTTCAAAACCTCACAGGATGTCAGCCAAGCCCAGCTTCCGGCTCAGCAGGCATGCAGTGGTGGAGCCCCAGTCAATCCGCTTAACATCGCTAGTATTGGTGGCGGCCTACGTCGGCGCGCGATCGGTACCGGCCAGGAGCTTGCTGAGATCAACGACGCCACCAACGCAGACGCCCTCGGTTATGGCTTCTGGAGCGTGGCGAACTTCGCGCCCTTCAACCCCACAGTTACACCCACCGCCCTCCACGCGAGATATCTGACGGTCGACAACATCGAACCGTTGACATCTGGCACACACACTGGAACCATCCCTCTTAACAACACTACCGACCTACAGAACGTCACCCTAACCCACGTCATCGATGGAACGTACCCCATCTGGTCGCTGATCCGGTTTGTTAGCTTCGGAGCGACAGCTCCGGCTCCAGTAACCAATCTCGCTGGCGTGACGCAGAACTTCGTCACCTTCGGCAGCATGACCTCCCGCCCTGACTTCGTCACAGTAAATCACCTCACTGTGGTTCGCTCCCACTTCGTTCCGCCATTACCGGCTCCGGTTAATCCAGGCGTTGCAGATGGACAGCCTTCGCCGGCTGCCAACGGTCATGTCGGCTTCACCGGCGCCACCAACTGCACCGCGCCCGAGCAAGGCGGCGACGTGGGTGGGATGATAATCACGTTTGCTAACGATGAAGCCCCCTGCCGCGCTAACGGCGGTCGTGGAAACACGGGCGTGCGCCGGTAGGCTTCTACCAATGTCGTTTCTGTCTCACAATGGCAGGCCTAGCCAATATGGGGGCCTGCCGACTTTTACCGTGTCATCCATGCGTCCTTACTGTCAATCAGAACCAACATGTAAACAGAAGCGTAGGAGCTGATGACGTTCTTCTGCGATTCTTCACTTTTGTTCTTCCATCGAAGGAATACGGCTATGAAGTGCCAACTAAGAGTTTGGTTGTTTGTTGCCCTCGCTGCCTTACCCCTTTCGCTATGCGTGAACGCTCAAACTGTCACCTTCAATGCGGTCGGCTCTTCAGCGCTCTTCCTCGAAACGGGTCTAGCCGCATCCAGTGACATAAACGCGATCGGAGCCTCATGCGTTTGGAGCACCGCGACCAATGGTATTGTCCGAGCTACTGACGTGAGCGGCGTGTTCGTTCAGGACTCTGGTAGCGCCTGGGTTGCGTGGAATCCACCTACAGGTTTGCCAACAACACCAACAAACTGCGCCATGGTCAATTCATTTACTCGAATTTTGGCATATTTGCAGACTGATTCAGTTACGGGTGTTCGCCGCCTCGTCAACGGTTGCACCATCAAGAACAATGGCGACGGGATCAGTCCTGACAATATGATCAGCGCAACGGAAGTTCCGCTACCGAGCGCAATCGCAGCAGCACTAAACGGTAGCTCCGGTAACGGGCTCGTCGTCAATGCAGCGGCGAGTGACATTCGCCCCGAAGACGCGGCGTTCGCTAATGCTCGCGCGCTCGCTCCGTGTGGCACAGCAATTGCGACGGGATCTCAGTATTTGGGATTGGGTTATCCCGCCGGCGACACGATCGATAGTCACTTCAATACCGGCGCTATTCATGTTGTCAACTTTACTCTCCCGACCTCACCAACGATCGGATACTCGGTGACACCCATCGGCGCGGTACCAGTTCTGATCGTCGCTAATGGGAATGGCAGCGCGGGCGGTTTCAGCGATCCTTCGATTACAAACATCAGCAGCGATGCCCTATCAAAGTTCCTAGACGGAACCTATTCCTATACAGGTCAAGCAAATCCAAGCCCCTCCGCAACAGGAGATGCAGCCATTGTCATCCTTCGTGAGCCGCTGGCCGGTGACTACAACACGCTTGAATATAACGTCCCCAATGATTTGGCATTGCAGACGTCGCAGGAAGTAGGTATCTTCCAGCCGTTCAGCCAGGTGAATTGCAATGGAACAGCCGCACTGAACCCAATGAACATTGCCACGCGAAGCGGAGGAGCACGCCAGCGGGCGATCAGCACCAATCAGGAACTCGCCGAAGTTATCTTCAATAAAAATAGCCTCAGCTACTCCTTCTGGAATGTCATCAACTTCAAACACTTCACCAGCGGCACCGCGCCGTTTGCGAAATATTTGACCGTTGATGGCATTGATCCACTTACCGCCGGCACACACACAGGCATGATCCCAACTACGGGTACGACCGATTTGCAAAATGTCACTCTAACCCACGTCATCGACGGAACCTACCCAATCTGGTCAATACTCCGGTTCGTTACGCTCGGAGAAACATCCCCGAGCGGGGTGACCGCTCTAGCGTCGGCTATGCAGAATTTAGTAACCTTCGGAGCGACGAATTCGCGTCCCGATTTCGTCACGCCACTACATCTCACGGTCATTCGTTCCCATTTTGTTCCGCCCGCCGGAAATGGGCAACCGACGCCAGCCGCCAACGGCCATGTTGGATTTGCAGGCCCAAGCTGCACCCAACCGGAAGCAGGTGACGTTGGAGGCGTAGTTATCGGTCTTCTCCAAAATGAAGTCAGCTGTAGAACGAATCAAGGATTCGGTATCACAGGCCAACGTCGTTAGCTGCTGCCAGGCTAACAACACGACACAATTGTTACTTCTCTGCAAAATCCACAGAAACGCCGTTGAGAAATAGTCCTCCAGATAGTCAATCAAAGTAGAGGGCGTAATAGAGAGAAGTAAAGAAGCCGCAAAATGTTTCACTTCTTCTCCCATGTCTGTACGAAATAGCGAAGTGTGTTTCTCCCTCGGTTGTATCGCAAACCACGGGACGGACCGAACCGAGTGTTGACGATTAATCTCAACAGGACACCTTACGTCCTTCGACCTATCCCGGCTGCGGCCAAGGAGTTGTGAACGATGCATCGCAAACTTACCCTCGCTATTGCCTTCATGGCACTCTCTGTTGCCTCTGTACATGGCCAGACCAAGACTCCAGAGAAGGCTCCCGAATCAAAACCTTTGCAATCTGATACGCCTCCAATACCGCTTGTCGATGCGGCACCGGACCCGGGATCCCCACCATTCAAGGAAGACTGGACAACAATCTCCATCTCGAAAAGCGACGTCCCTGCTAGCGCAATGGATGGAGTTGTCATGACCGAAGGAGATCTGCCCAGTGGATGTACACGTGAGTTGCTGCGCTTCCAATGGCGCCCCGGTGATCCGATCGATCTCTACGTCATACGCCCGCTTGGCAACAAGAGGCCGCCCGTAGGAGTATTTCTTCTCAACTACAACTTTGATACGCGAATTTTCGAGAACGACTACTGGTGCGCCCAATCCAAGCAAAACGGTCTCGCCATCGTGGCCTTTGGTTCCGCTCTGTCGTGGCAACGCTTTCACGCTCCAAGACCGATGAAGCAGTGGTTCGTCAGTGAATTGCAAGAGGCGCTCTCGACATCAACTCACGATGTACAAATTGTGCTCAATTATCTGGAAACACGTAAAGATCTGGATATGAATCATGTGGGCATATACGGGCAAGGCTCGGGCGGAGCTATCGCCATTCTTGCCGCGGCCGCCGACTCTCGCATTACCGCACTCGATATTACCGACCCATGGGGCGATTGGCCCGACTGGCTGAAAGGTTCAAAGCAGATTCCTGAGGACGAGCGCGCCACGTACCTCAAGCCGGAGTTTCTACAAAAGGTCGCGAATCTCGATCCGGTCACTTACCTTCCTCAACTGAAAGTAAAGTCACTCCGCATTCAACAGGTCACCAGCGATCTTGTTACACCGCCAGCCGCAAAGGACAAGATCGCCGGCGCTGCTCCGAAAGCGGACGAAGTTGTCCACTACCCAGACAACGAAGCCCAACACAAAGCGGTGTTTCTTGGCGGAGTAACCGAATGGCTAGCTCTACAACTACGCCCAGGATCTATGATGGCAGCCAACCTACGGTAAGCTCCTCAAGCACGTTGCCAAGGTATTAGCTAACACAGTGATTTTGGGAAGCACTGCTTCTCGACCATGGACGCCGGAGCCTTAGCGTATTAGCGAAAGCTGCGAGAGTCCATCTTGACGCTCATCACATTCAGCGGCCGAACAGTTTCCGTCCGCACCGTGAGAACGCCGTCCACGTTCTGCATCTTGCCCTTGATCATAAGAAATTGCGCACTGTTGAACAGCAGACGATATCACTCGTAGAGATCCGGCATTACCACAGCGTTTGCGATTCCAGTTTCATCTTCGAGGCTCAAGAAGAGTAGTCCACTCGCCGTGCCTGGCCGTTGCGTGACGATCGCGTACCCAGCGACCGTGACACGCTTTTCGTTCGGTGCGTCCCTAAGTAGGCGTTTTCACGGATTCTTTGATCTAATTTAGTAGCCATTGCCAAATCTCCAGGAGATCGAGCCGCCCACCCAGGACACCATGCGAATGCCAACGGCTCGCTCTACGGTCCCACAGTCGAAGTTATTCGCTACCCCGTCCACACCTGGAGCACAAGCTGGCGGCGGATCGCCAATCTTCCATCCGGGAGCGAAGGTCTCTGTCGTCTGGCCGGTATAGCCGCGTGCGATCATTCCATTCACTCCTAGTTGCAATCGACCATCCATGAAGGGACGTACCAAAGCAATGCGGGTCTCCCCGACAGGAATCGCTTCGTACTGATCCGGGTGATCTACATTGCCCACGTCCAGTAGTTTGTGTCCCACATACTCGTACTCGGCCCGACCATGCAGGCCGAAAGGTAGTTTGTCCAAAGTCGTGAGAGCGTCAAAGATGGTGCGCGGAGCTTCCGCCGTAGGAAGGCCAGTGTCATCATCACGAGCGTCTGCTTTCGAGAAGATGGTCTGTACCATGCCGAAACTGAACTGATGTCGCACGCTGGCGGTGAGATATTTGAGAGTGCCGGGACCTTCATCTTCGGCGAGACCATTGTCAGGATCGATCTTGGCGAGTGTAGCGGTCGTCGTCGTGCGCCCGAATGTAACGCGCACGTCGGTCCGACGGACTTCCTTTTCGAGCACCAATTGTTCGGAGTGAGAGCGTTCAAATGGTGAGGCCAGAGCAGCCGCTCCGGGTGTCGAACTCTCTGACGCGCTGATCCGTGGATCCTGTGTAAAGAAAGCCTGTCCAATGCTGAACGATGCTGACGGCAGCCAATGTGCCGGACCCGTCCCTGGCGTCCAGGCTACTGTCGCTTTTGGGTTCTCAAAGCGCCGCCAGGCGTCGTACGATTGCGCTGGTTTGATCCTATCGGTGTTGTTCATCTCGATTTGCTCATGTCGCAGGCCGGCATAGAAGTGCAGATGAGTTCCAAGGTCTCCATGCACGGCCACAAATGGGGCCACTTCGCGGATTGTGATGTCGTTTGCGAGTACCTTGAGAAACGGACCGAAGACATGGGGATCGGAGGAGAGATAGTGGTCCAGGTTGTCGCGTCGAATGTCATCTTCGTTGTAATCGACGCCACCCAATGCTTCAAACCACGAAGCGAACTTATGAGCCTCGCGGACTTCTCCACCTTCCACTGTGCGGAACTCACTCTGCCGGATCAATCCCTCACCGAAGTTGGAGAACAGCGTGAGGTTATACGTGCGGAAGAAACCGGAGGAGGAAAGCTCATCGCTTGCCCCTATCTTCCAGACGTCATTCGCGGTCAAGATTCCTGTATGCGTCTGGTCCTGCCGAGGGTCGATGGTGTCATTCACCTGGACGCCATATCCTATTGGCACCAAGTTCCCCTCATGGGAATGTCCGTAGTAACCCATGCTGAGCAAGGTGATCTCGTGATTCGCGGGATCGAAGACACGCATCGCATTCCACTTATATTGCTGCCGATGTTCTAACGTGCGCATCAGCCCATTGCCGTAGTTGGCTTCAATCGCGATCCATGCCTTCTTCGCCGGGTCAGCCGGGGAGAAACCCGCAGTCAAATCGATGTCCCGACAGTCGCCGGTAAGAGTGATGAAGCGCCTTACCTGAGGCCGCAGACTATAGGTGGCCGCCAGATTTAATGAGTGATTTCCCTCCAGCACATTGAAGGCACCGCCGTCAGTGCCGACGCCTCCCAGCACCGCAGAGACGTAGATATTGGGATCGGCATAACCATTTCCGTGCGCATTGGCGGAAAGATTGTTCGAAGCCAGATAGTTGCCGACTGCAATGTACTGAGCAATTGGTTCTCCATGATCGCCAGCTACGCCAGGCACGAAGTATTGAGGAGCCTTAATACCTCCGGCGGCGGTCTCAATGGGCATGCCCGGAATGGAGATGGGTGCTCCCGGTCTTCCTGGGTTGGCGTCCAGCAACTCGTCGCGCACCATGACCTTTTGCGAAGGATCTGGAGAGTCCAGCGAAATCTCTCCCACATCTGTCGAAACAATCACGTCCTGAGACGCCGAGACCACGCGTTCCAGGCGCAGGGTCAGATCGCCCGTCGAAGCACCGATACCTAACTGCTGTGTAATGGCTGCAAATCCCGCCGACTCCACGTGAACCGTGTATACGCCCCACGCGGGCAGGGACCGTGCAAATTCGCCGTTACTTCCAGTTGTCGTAGGCAGCCGCTCGCCGGAGGGGTTTCGCAGTACTGCACCTGATCGGCATTTTGACGAAATGGGGTAGGGAGCATCTGCTCCATGAGACCAACGCGCAAGAGTTGCCGAGGACTACCCGCCACACAGACTGCAAATCCATTTAGGAACCAACCTGGCACCCCACAAGAGAGCCTAAAGAAAGCTCGATGCACGCTCGTGGGCAGAGGTTTGGTGGACAGAGGACGCGGGTGCGATAAGGGTGCAATAAAGGTTCCCAAGGGTTCCTCAGGACGCTTAAGGAGCCATCCGTTGCGCGTGATTCCAATCAGTTACGGGTTTCAGGTTTCCTGCCCGGACAGTCGAAGGCAGAAGAGTTTTCGACGCTGGTGCATGAGACCGCGGATTACCAATGAATCAGGCCATTAACAGACCGAGAGCAAATTGGGCCTAGACTTATCTGCATGGATGTCGATCGTCTTCGTCAGGGTAACGGATTTCCTCGTTGGGTTCCGAATGCTGGCATTTAGCAGTTTTCCGATAATGGCGGGCGGGGCCTGGCTTATTGTTCGCAAACAGCCAAAGATGTTCCAACTCTGGGCCTTAGCCTCAACCAAAGAGCTATTATGACCCGCGTGAACACTGAGCAATCCAACAGTACGCCATGGTTCGCGAAGGCTGGAGCCGCGTGCAGCATCGGTCCGATCGCGCGCTTTGTCGGGCCTCATATCTAGGGAGGCCCATGACCTACATGCTGAGCGGAAGCATTTCATAGTCGTACCCACCGGGGGCTTCAGTCAGCCGATCAAACTGATTAATCAGTTGGTTTATCGACGGAGCGGTACACGCAGTTTCCTGCGAGGGCCTTCCATGTAAGCGACGGCCCTCCAGAATCCTCTGCTTTTAGATGCGCTTACGTGTACCTTTCTCCTGCCTGGGCTGATGCTGCACAGAGCCCGGCAATTCGGCGGCTGGAAGATTGTTGACCGCATACCTCGCCAAGTGCAGTTCCCCCGTGGTGTCAGGCAACATAGGTGGCCTCGTCGTCGGATGATTGAAGCGGAACGCCGAGGTGAGGTCGCCGAAGGTCTGTCGTCTCCAGGCGCTGATATTAGGCTCTCGGACGCCGGTGAACTTCTCCAGGAATTGAAGCACGGAGGTGTGGTCGAATGGTTCGCTGCACGTCCATCCGCCAGCAGTCCACGGCGAGATGAGGATACAAGGAACACGAAAGCCCGCACCGATGGGTACACCCCGGATGAACTCCCGGGGTGTACCGGGCGGAGGCACCGGAGGCGGTACATGATCGAAGATTCCGTCATTCTCATCGTAGTTGAGGATGAATGCCGTCTTCGCCCAAACTTCCGGATTGGTGGCGATCGCATCGAGTTTGCTGGCAATAAAGGCAGCCCCATCGGCTGGTGCGTAGTCGGGGTGCTCCGATTCGAGCGCAGTAGGGAAGAGCCATGAAACCGCGGGCAACTTATCGTGGATTGCGTCGTATTCGAATTGCCCTGGCGACGGCACCACCATTCCCTTCAGATACAGCGGCGAACTCTTTGGCGCATGAATGAAGTTTCTGAAACTCAAGAGACGGTTATAGATATGGCCTTCCTGATGCGAGTAAGCCTTCCATGAGATACCTGCTTCTTCCAATCGCTCCGCGTACGTCTTCCAGGTAAAACCTTCTTCTGGCCAGTTGTTGTGCGTCATCGGTCCACCGCACTGACCGTCAGGGTCAACCGTCCCCGTCATCCAATACATCCGGTTTGGCCCGGTGGGACCCATCATGGAGCAGTGATAGGCATCGCATACTGTAAAGGCATCTGCCAGGGCGAAGTGAAAGGGGATATCGTCCCGCTTGTAGTAGCTCATCGTGTACGGACCGTTCTCCCGGTCGGCTTTGCGATGGGCCGAAACCCAGCTATCCATCCGTCCGCCATTCCACGCCTCGTGTTGGACGGCCCAGCCATGATTCGTCGAAGGAATCTTCTGAGCGCTGCTTGCACGTGTATCCAGGTGAAACGGCAATAGGTAGCCGTTCGGATTTTGTGCATCCGGCTGATGAAAGACAGACTTGCCGTTAGGCAACGTCAATGCATGGGGATCATCGAATCCTCGAACGCCCGCCAAAGTTCCGAAGTAATGATCGAAGGAGCGGTTTTCCTGCATGAGCATCACAACGTGCTTAACGTCACGTATGGAACTGCGTCGCGGTGCACCTTGTGCCAGCATGCGCTGTACGTTCGGGGGCATAAGTGTCTCTGCGGCCGCAACTGCTGCAACTCCCGCAACGCTCTTCAAGAGGCGACGGCGAGTGAAGTTTGTCAAAGGGGCAGAGGAGACAAGGGGAGCTTCAATCTTCATAACGAGGACTCCAGGTTAGGAAAGCGCTGTTCGGATGAAACACATGTTCGAGAGCACCGCTCTTATGGGTTCATTCAGGTTGTCGGCATTGAACTGACATCGCCATCTGTTGTCCTGCTAGTCCGAGTATCGGAGGAAAGCCGTTCGGGGGGTAGGGGTTATCCTCGTGGCAAGCTAGTGGTTACGTTGTAACGGAACGATCTCCTTTGATATCAATCCAACCTGCTCGTTCCATACCGCTTCCGAACACGGGTGCACGCGTTCCTCGCCGAAGCCAATTTACAGAGCCTTCATCAAGACGCCCTACACTCCTTAAAGAGAATCAAAATTCAAAATGCAAATTCTGGAGCCATCCCCCAAGATCGCCGCATGGTTAGTGCGATCTCCTCGCGAAGGCGGAATCGACATTCATCCGTATGCTGCGGATCACAGATGGCAGCTTGCTCGTCGCATCGCCGAAAGTGGCAGTCTCGGACGTTCACGTCTTCTTTCGGAGTTTCTGCTCTATGTTGTCGATCGACATATCCGCAATCGTATCGACGAAATCACCGAGCAGCAGATCGGCATTTTGGTTTTTGGCAGAGCCGAAGGCTATGACTCGAACGACGACAATATCGTTCGAAGCTATGCACGGAACCTGCGCAAGCGGCTTAATGAGTACTACGCGACGGAAGGCAAAGACGAATCTATGCGGCTCGAAATTCCTCGCGGAGGATATGCGCCGACCTTCTCTACGCGAATAATGGGACCTGGAAGCCCAAATGATCGAAGCCAAAATCAACCTCCTGTCCTGGAAAGCAACGGGGTGGAGGAGTACCAGCTTTCATCCCTGACTCTCGATCCTCAGGCAACCCAGATACCATTGCTTCAGCCTGCAGACACATTCGCGGCTGTCGGCACGATCCGGCGATCAGCACTTTCCGAGACGTGTCGCAGGCACAAAGCCCTTCTTACGCTCTGTATCGGCGTCGTCATTGGAGTGATTTGCTCTGTTCTGCTCCCCGTCAAATATCTGAAGCGTGCCACTGCATCCTCGGCTGAGGCTGCATCGACGAATCTCTGGGCGCAGCTCTTCAGTAACGAACGCGATACCTTCATCGTGCCGTCAGACGATGGACTCATCATTATGCAAGGACTGACACAGCGCCCGGTGCCGCTTGCCAGTTACGTCAACGGAACCTATCGGACGAATCTCAGGACGGATGGCGTTCCTGGCGCACCCGAGATTCTTAAACTGGGCGGCCGACGCTACACCAGCGTCGTCGACCTGAATTTCGTCGCACACCTCGCGCAGTTGGATGAGGTCGTGCCCGGACGCATGATGATCCGATATGCACGTGACTTGCGGATGGACGATCTTCGGACTGGAAACGCCGTCTTAATCGGCTCCAATGAAGCCAATCCATGGATTGAACTCTTTCAAGCCCGCATGAACTTTCGTTTCAGCGTCCACCCCGGCTCTGATCAATCGGGGATAGTCAACTCGCACCAACGTGCTGGGGAGAACGCTCTATACGGTGCTTCTGGGCAGGATCATACGTATGGTCTCATCGCTTTCGTTCCGAACCTTACATCGACGGGGCATGTCTTAGTTGTCGGTGGCTTGAATACGGCTGGCACGGAAGCAGCCACTACGTTCCTGCTCACTCCGTCTTTGATGATGCCGGCCCTCGAGCGTGCAAAGGGAGTTCATGGCGTTCTTCAGCCGTTTGAACTGTTGATCGGTGCAGGGAATGTCGCGGCAAACGCGTCCAGTCCTCAGCTCATTCTTGAACGGATAGGCATTCCGTAGATTTTCCGGGTGGGTCCAGGGATCTCGTACGAATGTAGGCTGGAAGCGCTCTTGAGTTTGGACGCTTGTATCGAATCGGAAACTGCACCTGATTGTTCATGCAAGATGAAGCCGGTCTCCCGCAGTTCCGTTCTCGATCCAGTCCACTTGAGAATGCCTGAATAAGTATGTGTCTGTCGCTTGCTGCGTCGCACTGAGACGCTACGTGAACTCAGGACGTGTCACCGCACGGCACGCCTCCCTCTCGCTACGTCCCTGTTCCTTCCACGGGGAACACCGCACAGCAGTCGCTCAGGCCCGGCAGAGTCCTTCACACCACTTATCCGCGCTTCGGGCGTGTCATGTGGATGATTTTAAGGAAGCTTAGATGAACGTCCAGTGAATCGGCTCCACAGACCGTCAGCACACCCGTGTATGGAGGCGAATCCGGTGCCGGACAAGCAATGCAGTATGAGCGTAAAGCTTCGTCACATTGTGTGAAGAGGACTACACACCTCGAATACACCTACCGCTCCGTTGGTCGCTGTCCAATACTTGGGGCAATCGCAAGTTTGTCAGCATATCGACGACATCGATCGATCGAGAATGCGAAGGAGCATCATGCACCGGTTACTTATGGAGATGAAATATCCAACGATGGATAAGGGCATGCCCACTAAAAGCGGGTCTTCCTTGTACCTTGCCAATTCTGCCGGATTATTCGGCAAGAACCCCGTGCAACGAGCGCAGCGTATCTTTTTCCTTCTGCTCTGGTTGATGCTCGCTCCGGCACTGCTGCAGGCGCAATCCGACCTTTCAGGCATCTCGGGAACAGTGACCGATTCTTCAGGGGCTGTGGTTTCAAAGGCAAACGTTACTGTCACCGACGAAGCCACCGGCAGCATTCACCGAGCTGTGACCAATGGATCCGGCTACTACACCTTCCTGAGCCTTTCTCCGGGCAAGTACACCATCATGGTGGAGGCGAGTTCGTTTGCCACTCTCACCAGCACAGGAAACAACCTCGATCCTTCCGTGGCCACAACCGCAAACCTGCGGCTCAATCGCGGTTCGGTGACGGACGCGATCCAGGTGACGGCTGAGGAGACGGCGATCCAAACGGACAGCACGACACTCGGCCGCGTAATTACCAAGGAGCAGGCTGAGAACCTGCCGCTCAGTGGACGGAACCCAATCACCCTTGCGCTTCTGAAAGCGGGCGTCACCAGCACCTCCGGTAACGTATCGAACTTTCAGTTCAGCACTGGACTGGGCGGGCTGAACATTAATGGCGCCCGCGAACGTGACAACCTGCTTACGTACGACGGAGCGGTGGCGGTCCGCGTCCGCGCCAGCGGCGACTCGACCGGGGTGCCGGACCTGGACGCCGTACAGGAGGTCCAGGTGCTTGCCGCCAACTATCCCGCCGAGTATGGACGTTCCACCGGAGGCCAGGTCCGGATCATTACCAAAGCCGGCACCTCGCGGTTTCACGGCAGCCTCTATGAGTACCTGCAGAACCCGGTGCTGAATGCGAATACTTGGGTGCGCAATCACAGCACGAACAATTCCAATCCGAACTATCCCGCGGCTCTCAAGACGAACTTTGTTGCTCCATTTACCTTCAACCAGTTCGGTTTCAACGTGAACGGCCCACTCTATGTGCCGCATATTCTGCCCAAGGGCAAGGTCTTCTTTCTTTACTCGGAGGCGTTCGTTCGCTATCCGGCAACGAACACCAACCCAGTAACCGTTCCGAATTCAGCCTTTCGTACGGGAGACTTCAGCTCGGTCGCGGCGCACATCCGTGACCCTCTCTCCACGCTGCCCTGCGATCCGAAGACTGGCGGAGCCGGATGCTTCGCAGGGAACATCATCCCGAAGAGTCGTCTCAGCCCGAATGGAGTCGGATTGTTGACTGCGTTTCCGACTCCGACACCCGGGTTTCTCGTCGGGACGCAGAACCTTCTTCAGGTAGCCGCGCATCCTCAGACGCAGCAGATTGATACCGGCAACCTCGATATCATTCCGACCGATAAAGACTACATACGGTTTCGTTTGATCCATTTCTTCTTTCATGAGGACAACCCCTTTTCGTCTGCCTACGACTTGGTTCCACGACTCTACGATCGTCCCAATCAGACCGGCTCACTCGATTGGGTTCATACCTTCAGCGCCAACACCATCAATGAGGTATTGATCACGGCTAGCCACGGCGCGGACCGGCTTTCGATCGACACGTCCTCGGGCCTGTATGACAAGACCAGGTACGGCATCAACTATCCGTTCCTGTTTCCCAACGGCAAGGATCTGCCTAATAAAATTCCGACCGTTCAGTTCGATAGCACGGCGATTACGACTCTGGACGGAAGCGCCTACCCCTCGCACTCTCAAGGGGCAACCCTGGATTTTGCCGATACCTTCACGCACATCATCGGCAACCACACGCTTCGCGCAGGCGCGCTCTTCGAGCGCATTATCTATAACGATGACGACCAGATCTCCGGACAGAACAGTGTTCCCGGGCAGACCAACAACCAGAACGGCAAATTCGAATTTTCCAGCGCCAATACCGCTGGTACCGGACTCGACACGGCCGATGCCGCTCTCGGTATCTTCCAGAGCTACGCTGAAGTAGGTGCTCGCGCGGAGACTCCCTTCCGTGCCAACCTGATCGACTTCTTTGCGCAGGACTCCTTCAAAGCTACGTCCAAGCTGCACCTGGATTATGGAGTTCGTTATTCCATCGTGCAGCCGTTCTACAGCATCTGGAACAATATCGGTACATTCGATCCAGCCTTCTATAACCCGGCCAAAGCAGTGAAGGTGGATACCGCGTCCGGCAATCCGATCGCCGGCTCAGGTGACCCGCTCAACGGCACAGTGCTCTTTGGCAATGGATTCCCTGACAGTGCCAAGGCACACGTTCCAATCGCTGCCTCGGGTCAGTACAATTCGCTCTTCCATAACCTTCCACGCGGCTACATCGACGTCCACTACACAACGTTCCAGCCTCGGGTCGGACTTGCCTATGCGGTGGATCGCAAGATGGTGATTCGTGCGGGCTTTGGGCGGTACATCAGCCGACAGGGCGTATCGGATGGTGTATTCGAAGGCGGCGCACCTCCGCTTCAGTCTTATGCCGGTATCAGCGGCGGCAGCGTCGATAATCCGGGCGCAGGCGCGGCTGGTTCTTTCCCCACGATCTCGGGACGAGTCGACCGCAGCTCGCCGCCTCCTGAGGCGTATGTCTGGAACCTGACCGCGGAGCGGGAACTTTGGTTCAACACAGTATTGGGCGTTTCGTATGTGGGCCGTCGCGGCTTGCACGGACAGTTCCAGTCCAATATCAACCAGCCCCAGGCAGGCACCCAGCAAGCGATTGGTAAGCAGAATATCAATGCGTATCGTCCTTATTTGGGCTACGGGCCGATCACTCTGGTCAATCAGGGAGACGGGTCTGCTTATCAGGGGCTGCAGATGGACCTTAACCGTCGCTTCCAGCACGGCTTCGGCTTCGGGGTGGCGTACACCTTCGCACACGCAACCGACTGCGGTTCGTTCCAGAAGAACTTCCTGCCCAATTTCTACGATCAGAAGTATCTCTGCGGCACCGCGGACTACGATATCCGTCACGCCGTGACCATCAACGCCCTTTATGAGGTTCCTTTCCACAGCCACAGCCGGTTGGCGAATGAAGCACTCGGAGGATGGCAGATCACGCAGATCTATAACTTCCAGACAGGCGTCCCGCTCTCCGTGGCCACCACAACGGACATCGCAGGCGTGGGTACGGGCGGCGGAGCGCAGTTCTACTCTGTCGCGGATGGCGCGCAACTCGGAGGCTCCGGATCGTTCTCGAATACCGGGGATAATAACTTATGGTTCAATAAAGCCGCATTTGTAGCCCCGGCTGCTGGGACATTTACAACGCAGCATACTCGCAATATTCTTCGCAATCCTGGCGTAGAAAACTTCAACGCAGGCCTGATGAAGCGTTTCCCTACCTTCGAAGGTCAATTCCTCACCTTCCGGTTCGAAGCCTTCAACTTTCCAAATCATCCCAACTGGTCCGCCGCCGATGCTAACCCTACCAGCGCCACCTTCGGGAGGGTGACCAGCAAGGCAGGGCAGCGCTCGATGCAGGCCAGCCTTCGCTACTCGTTCTAGCCAACGATCCTCACTCCGCCGATGGAGCATGCGCTCTATCGGCGGAGCTTGATCCTCTCTGCTTCTCCGAACAAATGAAACGAAGGATACCTGATCCATGCGACATCTCCTTGCAGCAGGACTGACCCTGGCCGTGTTTCCTCTGTGCGCTTCTTCGCAGACGACCTCCGCCGTGCAGCAGGACCAGTCGGTCCGGATCAATCAGATCCAGATCATTGGAAGCCATAATAGCTATCACACTGGCATTGCGCCTCACGAACGGCAGATCATCGAGCAGCAGAACCCGAAGGCTATGCGTGCTCTCGACTATGCGCATCCGCCGCTGGCCGATCAACTTTCAGGTGGTGTCCGCCAGCTTGAGATCGACGTGTATGCCGACACCAAGGGCGGCCGTTACGCTCACCCCGCGATCGTAGATAAAGTAGCCGCTGCGGGTCTCTCTGCGGATCCGGAATTCGATCCGAACCATGAGATGGATAAACCCGGCTTCAAAGTAATGCATGTGCTGAACGTCGACCAGCGAAGCTCCTGTCACACCTTTATCGCGTGCCTCACGACAGTACGCGCATGGTCGCAACGACATCCTCAACATCTGCCGATCTTCATCCTGGTGGAGACCAAACAGCGTCGACCGGGCACTCCGTCGACTGAAAATGGCCCCGAAGCGTTCACAACGGCGACCTTCGATGCGCTCGATGCAGAGATACGCTCGGTCTTCTCCGACCGGGAGATCGTCACGCCAGATCAGGTTCGGGGAAGTTACGAGACGCTGGCCGAAGCGATCCAGGCTCCTGCTGGCGGAAGCACTGCGGGCGCCAGGAAAGCTGGTGGGTGGCCAACACTTCGTGAAGCTCGAGGCAAGGTTGTTTTCCTGATGGACCAGCGCCCGGTGGAAGCGATGTATACCCAGAGTCATGCCTCACTGCGCGGTCGCGTGATCTTCACGAATGCGACTCCGGGTGCGCCGGATGCGGCCTTTACGGAAGCGAACAGCGCGAGTAAGGCCGAGATCGATGCCCTCGTCCGGCAAGGCTATGTCGTTCGTACCCGGACCGACGATGGCACCGAGGAGGCGCGCACGAACGACCATACTCGCGCCGATATTGCCCTTTCCAGTGGAGCGCAGATCTTGAGTACCGATTACCCCGCAGCGGAGCCTTCGAAATGGACGGGTTTCTTCGTAGGCATGCCGCACGGTCTTACCGCCCGCTGCAACCCGGTGATCGCTCCTGCTGGATGTGTGGACGCACTGCTTGAACCATCCGCACCGAAATGATCCTGTCCCCGGGGTCAATAGTCAGTGCGAGACATAACTAAGGAGATCCATCCATGATCGACATTTTATTTCCAGATGACGGGACCGGCTACGGCCGACTCTCGTCCTCATGGGTGCGCTTCCAGAGATCCCGTATCGTTCGGAACTATCGAATTCTTGCGATAGCCTGTATCGTTCTGTCGAATATCACAGCGCCTGTCTTCGGAGCGGAGGCCCGGCACACGATCGATTACACACGCAATGTCGATCCCTTCATCGGGGTGGACTGGGGCGGCAATACGTTTGTCGGCTCGGCGATTCCTTACGGCATGGTCAAAGTCGGCCCTGACATGCAGAGCTTCGACGGACGACGCTCCGGCTTCGGTTATTCAAGCAGCGGTGTGATCCTCGGCTTTTCGCATCTGCACCTCAGCGGCGCTCAGGGCAAGTACGGCAATATCCTTGTCGCTCCTATCACCGGCCCTCTCAATTTGCATGACATCAAGACTCCACGTACCGACGAGGTCAATCAGGTCGGCTACTACGCAGCCAGGCTCACCCGGTACCGGGTCAAAGCCGAGTTGACCAGTAGCCGCCGGGTTGGATTCCACCGCTATACCTTTCCGGCTTCGCAGCAATCGCACCTTACAATCAACGTTGCCTCAGCCCTGAGTCTCGGAACGGATTGGCAGGCGCAGAAGTTTCTCGGTGCGGAGGTTCACCTTACTTCAAATCACGAAGTACAGGGAGTCGCGCGCTTCACAGGCGGCTGGAACCGAGGCGGTGAGTACAAAGTCTTCTACTACATGGTGCTCGACACACCCGCCAACGCAACGCATACCTGGAGCGGCAATGACCTGACAGCCGCGCAGGATGTAACCGTCGGTCCGGACACACCCGTTGGGGCCTCGTTTGACTTCGCGACGAAGGCAAATCAAATCATCCAAGCCAAGGTCGGCATCTCCTTTATCAGTGCCGAACAAGCGAAGCACAATGTGGAGCAGGAGGTTCCCGCATGGAACTTTGCCGCTGTCCACAATGCGGCGACCGCGCTTTGGAACTCTGAGTTGGCGAAGTTGAGTCTTACAGGAGAAAGCGACTCCCAGCGCCGTCAACTCTACACCGCCATGTATCACGTCATGCTGATGCCGACGGACCGCACCGGCGAAAATCCGGACTGGCAATCCACCGAGCCCTACTACGACGACTTCTATTGCATCTGGGATACCTTCCGCACTTCAAGCCCATTGCTCACCCTCATCTCGCCTGATCGCCAACGCGACCTTATTCGTTCGCTGGTCGACATCTACCATCACACGGGATACATGCCTGATGCCCGTAGTGGCAACGACAATGGCCGCACGCAGGGTGGATCGAACGCGAATGTTGTTGTCGCCGATGCCTGGGTAAAGGGTCTCAAGGGCATCGACTACGAAGCCGCCTTCGCCGCCATGGTGCACGATGCCGAGGTGCCCCCGGCAGATCAACAGAAGGAAGGCCGGGGAGGTCTGAAGGATTACAACGAAAAAGGCTTTGTCACGCTTGCCGATGAACGCTCCGGCTCGCGTACCGCGGAATACAGCTACGATGATTTCGCCATCTCCGAGGTGGCCTGCGGTCTGGGTAAGACGAAGGAAACCGCCCTCTACGCCAGCCGCGCCCATAATTTCGCAAACCTCTGGGACAAGGACATGAGTGTAGAAGGGTTCAAGGGTTTTATGAGGCCGCGCAATCCTGACGGCACTTGGGCTCCCCCGTACCTCGTCGTGCGCGGCACCTGGCCCGACTTTTTTTACGAGGGGGATATCTGGACCTACTCGATCTATGCTCCGCAGGATATGCGCCGCTTGATCGAAATGGCAGGCGGCAATGAAGACTTTGTCCGACGCCTGGACTCGACGTTTCTGCGTCGCCACTTCGACGTCACGAACGAGCCTGGCTTTCTGCTTCCCATGCTCTACAACTACGCGGGACGACCCGACAAGACCGCCGATATCGTCCACATGACTCTTGAAAAAGCCTTCTCGGACACTCGCGCCGGCATCCCGGGAAATGACGATTCCGGAGCGATGTCGAGCTGGCTCATCTTCTCTACCTTAGGACTCTTCCCGGTGGCCGGGCAAGACATCTACCTGATCAGCACACCGAGCATTCCCGACGCGTCTCTCGCGATGGGCAATGGGAAGAAGCTGCGCATCGTCGCGAAGAACCTGGATCCCAACGGTCTCAATCGGTATGTGCAATCGGCAACCATCAATGGTGTCGACTTGCCAAACGCATGGTTTCGCCATGCGCAAATCAAAAATGGAGCCACGCTCATGCTCCAGATGGGACCCGCGCCCTCCGATTGGGGTAGATCCACGCCACCGCCTTCCATGAGCAACGCGGCATCTCCTGTCTGTCGAAAGTGATCACGTTATGAGAAGGTCCTTCGCCACCTCGCCTGCGTCCGCCGCCTTTGCCTGTGCGATGAAGCCAGCGGAGATAACCGGAAATTCGACACGTAGTATCTGAAGGGAACGTATGATGCGCTCACATCGTTTGCTTGCCGGCTGGATTGTAGCTGGCATCCTCGGCACTTCCATGCTCGGGCAGACAAGCTACAGCAATCCCTGGGCACCGACCGATATTGGCATGCTCCCACCTGTAGCGAGCCTTACCGAAGGCATCTGGCTCAAGGGCGATCTTCACGTGCATTCGCGGTACAGCAAAGAGTTAACCAACAACTCCATTGCGAAGACCATCGCCTTTTCGCAGTCCGTCCGAACATCTGATCAGCATTACGTGTCGCCGAGGTCAAGCGCTCTAGACCACATCAGCCTGCGGCGGTCAATTTCCATTTCAGCCCTCAGCTTTGCGCAAAGTTTTTCTGTTTCAGGCGTCTGATCTAATGGAAACGCTAGTTGCGGATAAGCGGAAGGCTCGCTACCGAGGCAAACTACCGTGACGAATCTTGATCACGCTCGTACTATTGTCAGTGGCGGAGTACAAAAGAGTCTGTCCGTCAGGACTGACGACGAAGCTGGGTGTTCCGAGAGACAAATTCTGACTCACGCGACCTAGCTTTCTTAATTTGCTGGTGCTGAGATCGAACGCGAGAATATCGGTTGTTCCGGTAGAGTTCGAAGAAGCGAAGTAGATCGAGGTGCCAACGGGCGTCCAATCCATAACTGGTGTGGGATTAACCTGCGAAAGTCGTCTTGGGTTACCGCCATCTGGATCAGAGACCCAAACATGGCGCTCCTCGTTCTCTTCATAGAAGAGTCGCTTTCCGTCGGGCGACTCGATTCCGACCATGAACCCGGCTGGAGCGATCACTTGATCCCGATTGGTTTTCAGGTCGCGTCTCCAAATCTCCGGTGATCCACCAGGTGTTTTATCGAAGTAAATGTATCTGCCGTCGCGCGACCAAGATGGACGCCTAACTTCAAATGGTTGGTTCTCAACCAGTTGTGGCTTTCCTTGATTGACGGCCATCCTATATATGGCAGAGTGTCCCTTGGGGCGGGCATCGAATACGATGGAGCTGCCATCAGGTGACCAGCGTATCGTCCCGAGCCATGGCCCGCCGAAATGGGTCAACTGGCGCAAATGTTGGCCGTCGCTATCGCAACGCCATATCTCCGGATTGCCGGAGCGATCTGAAACAAACGCAATTGTGCGGCCGTCTGGTGAAAAGCTCGGAGAATGATTTTGTCCTGACGACACAAGAAATCGCTGCGGTGTACCGACCTCCTCCCCTTTAAGGGGCACTCGCCAGATATTCCAATTATCGTGGTTTTCGACGAAAGCCACGAACTTCCCATCTGGTGACACGGAAGGATTCGAGGCTGATGCAGTAGCTGCGGGTACTGGAATTGACCCTCCACCTCGATCAGAAATCATCCTCAATTGAAAGACGCCACCCTCTTTGGAGGCGAACACCAGATGCGACCCGTCAGGGGTCCAGTCGAGGCCGCGTAGATTTTCGCCTTCTTGCGTCAATCGCCTCGTGTGGCCACTGACGATATCGGCAACGCAAAGATATCCGATAGCATGACTGACAAAATGGACAAAGGCCGCCTTAGCTCCATCTGGAGAAAGCCTAGTATAACAATCTTGGTTCGAACCATCTGCCTTTGAAATCGTCCTCTGCTCTCCAGTCACTGTTGATATGGAGATGAGCCCGTGCGCTTCGTCCGAAGGATTGGTCAAGATGATTTGATCGCCGTGTGGACTCCACGACAGCGTTTGGCAGCCAGCCAACGGACTACCTGAACTCCACATGTTCAGCGAACTATGCATCCGACGGATCAGTCTTGCTTGATGCGTGCCTAAATCAAGCACGATCAGTTGAGCTTCTGCTCCAGTTTCATGGAACGGAAGCTCACCTCCAATTTCGCGTAGAAATGCCAGTTGCTTTCCATCCGGTGACCACGCTGGATGAGTACTAGGTCGAGAATCGTCCGTGAGCCGTTGCAGCTCCGCTGAACCAACCGACTTGCTATAGATGTCGAATTGGTCCCCACCGCCGTTCCAAACAAAGGCAATCGTCTTATTGTCGGGAGAGATAGCTGGGCTGAATTGCAAACCCACCTCTGATGAGAACGGCTCTATCTCGTATTCATCTTCTCGGGAACGAGTCCTCCATGGATGGAACCAAACGACGCAGAGCGCAGATATAAGGCATACGACGCCGACGACCGAAAACCAAACTCGGTTTACAGCACGGCGCCCACTCGGAAGTTGCAGGATGTCCCCACTGGAGACAGGGGGCGGAGGCTGCGCAATATGCACGCGGGTGGCGGGAGGTTCTACAGAAGCGGCGGCTTCAGAATAAAGCTCTTCAAACCGCACACCGTACCCGCCGGTTGGTATAGTGATGCGGACGGTTTCATCAGGATCGTTGCTTGCTGCGTACGCTTCGAGCTTCCCACGAAGTCGCCGCGCCTCACTGCGGACGATGTTATCTAATTTGGGGTCCCAATCGAGAGGCCGCTCGAACACCTCAATGCCGATCTGGCGTTCTCGCAGGGCAATCGTCTCACCCTCTAAGGTCTTCTCCACGACATATCGAAGGAACTGGACCATGCGGTCCGCCCGTGCGAACTCAGCGCTGGCGGCAAGCCGTTCGACTTGTGCGCGCAATTTCGTTTGATCTAAGACGAGCAAGGGAGTCTTCCCATGCTTAAGAATACTGCGATTGAGATCAACCGAGATGAACCGACGTTACCTCTCGGATGGTATTCACGCAATTTTCAACTCTCACTAGTTCTCTATGCGTGAAGGGAGCAAGTCACTTTATTTAAATGACTTAGCGGGGGTGAGGAGCTTTGCTTACCTCTCTGATTCGTTCGACTTCTCACCCTCTTCACCACTTTCCGGAGTCTGTCCGCTGGGGGATGGTGGACAAGTCCCCGGTTTCAGCGATGAATGAGTTCATCTTTCCATTCTTGATGAGGCTGGGCGAAGTCACGCCAATCAAAAGAGGAAACATGCAGAATCGATTCACAAACTTCCTAAGAGTAGGCCTTACGCTGGTGGCGCTTCAGTTTCCAGCATGTGTCGCACGCAGCCAGGTTCTGTATGGCACTGTCGTCGGAAATATAACCGATGTCTCCAGTCAATCCATCCCGAACGCAACCGTCGTAGTGACCAATAAGCAGACGGGCGTGTCGGCTACCGTGAGTTCCAGCGCAGCGGGGAACTATGAGATTCATAACCTGACGCCGGGAATTTACCAGGTTCAGATATCCGCCCCGGGGTTCGCCTCCGTCGCTGTGGATGGCTTGGATGTCCGCGCGAATGTCACCGCGCGTACGGACGAACAGCTTAAAGTTGCGTTAGCCGGTCAGACGATCCAAGTCGACGCGTCCGCTTCTGAGTTGCAGACAGACAGCGGCGTACTTCATGGGCAAATCTCTTCACGCGAGCTAAGCAATCTTCCCATCGGAGGCTATGGGAACTATCAGAGCTTAATTAACTTAACGCCGGGTGCGACCCCATCGCGCTATCAGAATGCCGTGATGGATACCCCGTCACGCTCATTGACCACCAATATTAATGGAGCATCGCGTACCAGCAACATGACCTCTGTCGATGGTGCTGCGATTCAGCAGGTGTATCTTCCGCACCATACGCTCTATAACCCCCCAACAGAGAATATTCAGTCTGTCGACATCGTAACCAACAGCTTTACTGCGGAGCAGGGACTCGCAGGAGGCGCAGCAATTTCGGTCCTGACGAAATCCGGAACGAACAAATTCCACGGCACGCTCTGGGAAATGCACACGAATTCAGCCATGGCTGCAAAGAACTACTTCTATAACAAGACGTACTTTGCACAAGCAGGAGATGCTCCGCCGAAAAACATTCTCAATCAGTTTGGCGCTAATGTTGGTGGTCCAATTCTGCGGAACCGACTCTTCTTCTTCTCCGGATTTGAAGGCATCTCTCAACGCCAGCTCTATGCAACCATCACAAGCGTTCCAACTGATGCGATGCGCGCAGGTGACTTCACCGGTCTGGGGACTATCTACGACCCAATTACAGGAAATACCGATGGCACCGCACGGAAAAGCTTTGCCAGTCAGAATCGAGACGGCAAAAACGCAATTGAATCCGGCATAAGCCCTGTAGCAAACAGAGTTCTTGCTCTCATCCCACATGCCAATCTTCCAGGCACTTCGAATAACTATTCTGTCTCTGGCATCGATGCAATTGATCGGTTTTCCTTTGATGAAAAGGTATCGTGGCAAATGAGTCCCAAGTCTTCAATCTTTGGAAAATTCAGCTATTTGCTGGCTTACGTAAAAGCTCCAAGCGCCTTGGGTATCGGCGGTGGTTCCGGACTTATCTCGGGTGGCGGTTCGGGTTACAGCCGATCGAATGTCTATGTCGGTGGACTCGGCTTCACGCACATCTTTACTCCTACGCTACTTCTCGATGCAAACTTCGGTATCGGGCACAACTACGTATCCGTTCTTGAGAGCGACTACAACACCGATCTGGGAACGTCACTCGGCATTCCTGGTATTGGCGATGGAAATGGAAGTGGTTCTTACGCTCCCGATCCTAATCAGAAGGGACTGCCATCGTTTGCAGTGACTGGATTCGAAACCTTCGGCCATACTGACGGCTGGAATCCAGAGATACGTGACGACCTTACCCTAACCTATGTTGCCAATATGACTTGGAGCCACGCAAAACATACGATTCGGTTCGGTCTTCAGATGATGAACAACCGTATGAGCGAGTATCAACCTCAGCGTGGTTTTGGCCCCGTTGGAGGATTTACCTTCACTGGCGGAGTCACAGCTTTAAATGGAGGCGCTTCTGCCAACTCCGCCAATGCCTTCGCACAGTTCTTATTGGGGCTTCCTGATTCCATGGGAAGAAGCTATCAATACCTCAATCCAATCATTGGACGCGAATGGCAGTATGGACTCTATGCTCAGGACCAGTGGCAGGCCAGCCGCAAGCTGACGTTGACCTACGGCCTGCGGTGGGAGCTCTACCCCATCATGGTCCGTGTGGATGGAAAAGGAATGGAACGCTATGACATGACCACAAATCAGGTCATCCTCGGTGGCGTTGGGAGTAATCCATCTGGCGGTGGATCTACCTCCAGTAAATTGCAGTTCGGTTCACGTATGGGGCTTGCCTATCGCCTGAACGAAAAAACAGTCTTTCGTGGCGGCTATGGCATCAGCGTGGATCCTTATCCTTTCAGTAGGGCAATGCGTGATCCCTATCCTGTCACGATTGCGCAAACCGTCAATGCGAACAACTCATATCAAAGCGCTGGGAATTTTGTGACTGGCCTTCCGGGCTTCGACACGGTTGCTCCTGTAATCAGCAACGGTTTGGCACAACTTCCGTTGACCGCATATACGAAGACTCTTCCTGCCGGCACCTACCGTCGCGGTTACATTGAATCCTGGAATGTCACTGTCGAGCAGATGCTTCCGTGGGACCTCAACCTGGCAGTAAGCTATGTCGGTTCGCAGGGAATACGCCAAACAGCGTACATAGAAGCTAACGCAGGTCAGACTCCCGGACTTGGCGCTGCAGGACAGCCGCTCTACGCAGCATTTCGACGGAATGCTCAAACGCAGGTCATTACTCCTTTCGGAACCACACATTACAACGCTCTTCAAGCAAGCCTGAAGCATCCCTTCAAGCATGGCGTGTTGCTGACTACGGCATACACTTATGCGAAATCCACTGATCTGAATACGGATGATGACAGTACTCCGCTCTTCAACGCAGTTGCTTATCAATACCGAAACAAGGCAGTGAGCGACTTCGACCGGCGGCACGTCTTCAACCTCGGAGCGACGGCAGAACTTCCATTTGGGCGCGATCATCTTTTGCTAAAGGACCCTGGTATAGCAAGAGCGATTCTCGGCGGATGGAAAGTCAACGCATTGCTCTCTGCTTATACTGGCCTTCCTTTTACTCCGTTGGCTTCAGGAACCTCTCTGAATACCCCGTTCAACACTCAGGTAGCCAATCGCGTCAAGTCAGAGGTGGCAACTCTCGGTGGAATTGGTAAAACAGCAACATGGTTTGATACGTCTGCTTTTGCTCCAGTGACGACCGCCGCCTTCGGAACCGCAAGCCGTAACTCGTTGCGTGGTCCCAAAGGCGCTGGTTTGGATCTGGGTATCAGCAGAACCTTCGCAATCTTGGACACGGCGCACTTCGAAATTAAAGGAGATGCATTCAACCTGACGAACTCACCATTCTTCGCAAATCCCGCAAACAATGTGTCCTCAAGCAACTTTGGCCAAATTACCGCGACAGCGGGCGGAGTTGCGGATGCACGTGTCCTGAGAGTCTCAGGAAGACTCAGCTTCTAACCAAGAGCGCGGCCAACTCATCTCAGAGTAGCGGCCGCGCTCATTTCCCATATCAGGTGAAAATTGATGTCACTCGACAGACGAGCATTTCTTAGTAGAGCTGCTGCCTCGCTTATTACGACACAGATCTCTCCCACACTTCTAAGCCAATCCGATTCCGCTGCACACTTAACTTTGTCCCCTTGGGAGCCGGGCTATCTCTACATCCACCACATCTCAACAGGCCGCGGAAGTTGCGCGTTACTTATCCTTCCTGACGCGACCACGATGATGATTGACGCCGGCTCAACGATCACGGGTCTCGATCCAAAGGCGGACAAATTTTTGATAGACCCGCGCCCCAATGCCAGCCTGCGTCCTGGACAATGGATCGCCAGGTATACGCAAGAACAACTGTTACAAGCAGGTCGGAATGAGATCGATTACTTCGTTCTCACCCACTTGCATGACGATCACTTCGGGACAGTTTGGCCAGGGCGATATGACATTTCTCCGCGCTCACAGTTTGGACCGTATCAGCTTGGCGGCATAACTGATGTGGCGGAGACGATCCCCGTTCGCAAGGTCATCGATCGTTGCTACCCCGACTATTCCTATCCTGCTCCAATCCCCGGTCCACAGTTCCCCAACTACCATGCATTCATCAAGAGTTTGCATGGCCGGGGAGGAACCGCAGAGCGGTTTGTTCCGGGTTCGGAGAGACAGATCACACTTAAGCGCGCTCCGGAACGTTATCCGGACTTCGACATTCGCAATCTTGCTGCTAACGGAGATGTTTGGACAGGCGTTGGTGACGAAACCAAGGCGCACTTTCCACCATTGGAAACACTGAAGCCTGAAGACTATCCGTCGGAAAACAAGTGTTCGCTTGCTATACGTCTGCGATATGGCAAGTTCAGCTACTTCTCGGCCGGTGATCAGGACCATGAAGTGAGGAACGGTCGTTGGCCATGGGGCGACATTGAAGCTGTCACCGCACGAGCGTCCGGAAAGGTCCAGGTTGCGGTGGCAGATCACCACGGCTACATGAATGCGTGCGGCCCCGACTGGGTTCAGGCGCTTCAGCCGAAGGTCTTCGTGATAAACGGCTGGGATTCGGCACACCCTACCATCAACGCTCTCGACAACATGCTTGACCAGGACCTTTACGCTGGACCTCGTCTGGTGTTCTCGACTGCTACGAAACCGGAGGCCGAGACTGCGATCCGTCGCATGTCCCAAATGGCGAGTAGAAATGGGCACGTGATTTTTCGAGTTCCGCCCGGCGGCAACTCATTCGAAGCATTCGTAAAAGATAGTTCAGTGCCCGACGGCGGGATCATCGCACACTTCGGGAGTTTCTTGTGTACATGACTGAACTTAAACGTCTTGCCATGGTTGCAAGACGTCTGCTTGTCGCGACTTGGGAGGTAGCCTTCGTCGAAGCGCATCGAGTTTTTCTCCACAGTCGGAACATCAAAAAGGCGAATGCAGCCTTTCTCGCCGTTGTTGATCAAGGTAGCCAGGGTTTGAAAGCTGCCGTGGAAGGCTCCCCTTATGCATAAAATGCGTCTTGAGCCAATACCGCGCAGGTGATCGGTTTTGCCAACTCATCTTGCAGCAACACACTCGGCGTCAGCCAGGAAGCGAACTTTGAGGTCTTAAAAGCTTAGGGAGGTGCGATGCAATTTGTTCTGGGAGTCTTGCTCTTCGTTGTCGTCGTTGGCGCGATTGACGCCGGCGTACCTTGGCCTAGCTGTCGAGCGAAGGAGTCGAAGCGATGATCGCCGGCCACTTTGGTTTCGCTGCCATAGTTAAATCGCGCGAGAAGAAGGTCCCGCTTTGGTCGCTCATGCTCGCGACTGTGTGGCTCGATATTGTCTTCATTCCACTGCTCGCGATGAAGATTGAGACGTTTAAACCCGTGCCCGGCGCAACTGGGAGCTACGGTGGAAACTACATTTACGCAGACTACACACACTCGCTCCTTGGCGCGCTAGTGGTCTCAGCCGTATTTGGGCTGTTTTTTGCGCCGCGATGGGGCAAACGATGCGCAGTTGTACTTGGATTGGTGTCTTTTTCCCATTGGGTCCTTGATCTCGTCGTCCATCGTCACGACATGCCGCTGCTGCCAGGCAATCTCGGGAACCTCCCCAGACTCGGATTTGGTCTGTGGCAGTTCAAGACGGCTTCCGTGATAGTGGAATTGCTATTGGTCGTGTTGGGAGCTTGGTGCTATTGGCAGGCGGCAAATGCTGTCACCACGGCCGCACAGAGAGGCCGCAGCCGAGCCACGATTTCTGCCGTGTTGATTCTTCTTTGTGGGGTAGCGGTCCTCGCTATGGACGCAATGGGAACTTTTGGTTGAGCCGAGATTTCCGGTAGCAATTTCTCTTATCGAACCCACGACCTTTGCCGAAAAGCAGAGGTGTGGACAGAGGTCTCTAGGGCAGAGGACTTGGGTGCAATAAGGGTGCTATGATCGTTCCGAGGTGTTCCTAACGGCGCTGAAAAGGGCCATCCGTTCCGCGTTATTTCAATACGTTACGAGAATCCTGTTCACTGTCACGGCAGCGACCCAACAAGTTCGAGCGAGGCATGCTGACTGCTTCCCGGCGATGTTCGGTACCAGCCCAGAGGTCCTGAAAAGGTCCAATAAGGGGAAAAACGCGTGTGAAACGTCGTGTAGGGTGCGGTCCGTACTACGTAGTTTCAATGAGTTGTGTTATGTTGCCGTAATGCATAGGAAGCAATCATCGGACCCAGCGCCTATTATTAACCGAAGGGTTGTAATCGATAATGAAAAAGCATAGTGCGCCCGGATAGTCGTCTCTGTAGGGTGCTCAAGGTGGCCTATAAGCGGTTTGCTACGGAGTCAAAGGTTCGAGCAATGTCGAGTCGGGAACAGTGCACTTGTTTTTGGGGGAACAAGAAATTTCATGCGGAGAGGACATGGTCCAACGCTCGAGAAAACTTTGCTGCCTGTGAGCGAGCGCCTTTTGCTCGCGCTGAGGTACCGCGTTGCGTTTCGGCTTCGGCGACCCATGTCCCTTTTACTAGGGTGTCTAGCCGATCCTGCCTGGCCTTCACCCACTTCGCGTAATACTTCTCGGTCGTCTTGATGGACTCGTGACCGAGCAGCTTGCTCACCTCTTCGAGAGGTACACCTTTTTCGAGTAGAGATACAGCAAATGTGTCTCTCAGTTGGTGAGGATGACCGTTCGGTTGTCCCGCGGCTCTGAAAACTTGCCTCAAGTCATGTTGCCAGTTGGTGACGGCTGTCTGAGGTTTCCCGGTCCCTGTATTCCAGAACACATACTTCGGGTTGTCGTTCAACATCATTGCGGTTTTAACCTCAGCCGCTACATCAGGAGGGATCGGTACAGATACGTGCGTGCCCGTCTTCTGACGGTCGGTGACGATCCGATGGAGTTCGGCTTTGCGCTCCCACTTCAGCTCGTCCCTCTCCAGGGTCACCGTATCACGGATTGCAAGACCGCTATATCGCATCAGACGAATGAGCGCATGGACTCGCGTTGCCTTCGTCCCAGAGAACTCACTTTGCACGGCCTTCAGCAGTTTTTGATATTGCTTCTCTGTCAGCGGGAGGGTGGGGGCTTCGTCGATCTTAATAGCGGAGAGCTTCGGTACGCGGTCAATCAATTGCAATTCATAGCAGTACCGCAGAAACGCCCTCAAACGCTCTTGCACCTTGGCGCGGGTCGTAGATGAAGGGTAGAGGTGTTCCCATCCAGAGCGAAACTCCGTCAGGTCATCCAGCCCAATCTCGCGGGGAAAGAATTTAGACCGCTGCCCTATAAAGTCACCGAACCTGCCTAACTCACGCTCGTATTTTTTGAGGACTCCGCCGTCTAGCCCTTGCGACCGTTTGTCGCTGAGAAAGAGTTCAACCGCCCGCTCGATTGTCTTGCCGGACTGCGATTCGAGCTTGACGGCCTCGGCTGGTTGTGTGAGATCAGCAGCCCGAAACCGTGCCTCGATCTCGTGCCGCCTCTCCTCTGCGACAGACCATGTGCGAGTCTTTGCTGCTTGTCGGAATTGTTGACCACCGTATGTCCAGCGGAGATGTTTGGAGCATTTGCAGTTCCTGTAAAATTCGTCGCCTGCGCGAGGACAGTCGGCTCCGTGCCGCACAAAGATAGAGATTGAAGGGATCGGGAAGATGGGGACGGTTCGAAGATTCATAGCTCTCTTGCGCCTCTCGTTTTCGGGTGAAGACCGAAAACGTTAGCACAAAATTAGCACAAATCTTAAGAACTAGCCGTTTTGCTATTGATTCTAAAGGAGTAAATTTTGGAGGCGCGGGTCGGGATCGAACCGACGCATAAAGGTTTTGCAGACCTCTCCCTTACCACTTGGGTACCGCGCCTCGCGGTGGCCACTGGAGCGCAGCCCTGTGAATCGCAGACGAAGTGCGGTTGCACCGTGTCGCCGACTACAGAATCACCCAATGCGGACTCAAACCCGCTCACAAAATAAATCCAGGGGATTGAGACGATTGAGTTGGAGCGGGAGACCGGGGTCGAACCGGCGACATCTTCCTTGGCAAGGAAGCACTCTACCACTGAGCTACTCCCGCTCACACATTTACGAGTATAGCGGGGTGTGGGGGTAAGGTCAACGCGAGGGTTCACTTACTACTCTGCCACCGCAGAGTCCCATGCCAGTAAGTAGTGCAGGTTGGCAGGTTGCCGCGTTCGGTCAAAGGTGCATCTACAGGTATAGAGATGTTTTCTCCCCAAAACGCCTTGGGGAGGTGGGCCTTTATGAACACCAGTCGATCTGAGTCGTCGGAACAGGTGAAACAAGAAAATGCGCTACGGCGGCTGGAGAAACTGGCTGCCGTCGGCCAGGAGGCTTCGACGATTGCGCACGAGATTAACAATCCTCTCGAATCGCTGACAAACCTGCTCTACCTGATCAAACTCTCAGATTCGATGGACGAAGTGAAGGAGTATGTTTCGATCGCGCAACAGGAATTGGCGCGCATCACAGAGATTACAGTTCAAACCCTGCGATTCCACCGGCAGGCAAGCCGGCCCGTCAACATGGACTGCGCGGAGCTGGCGCAGAACGTGATGGCGCTGTATTCAGGACGGATGCTGCTGCGGAAAGTGGATATGGAGTGGCGTCTCCGGGACGCTCCGCGGATTACTTGCCTCGAGGGCGAGATACGCCAGGTCTTGAACAACCTGGTCCGGAACGCGTTGGATGCTATGAGTGGACGTGGCCGCTTGATGATACGAGTCAATCCTAGCTGCGAACTGCTGGGGCATCGCTCTGGAGTGAGGATTACTGTGGCGGACACAGGTGAAGGAATTTCGCCGGAGATGACGGGGCGTCTCTTCGCGCTGTTCCAAACGACGAAGGAACAGACCGGGACTGGCCTTGGACTCTGGGTAAGCCGGGGCATCGTGGAGAAGCACGGGGGCACGATTCGGGTACGGTCGCGGCGCGCGAAGGAGGCAGGAGGTGCGAGCGGAACGGTATTCGCTGTATGGCTGCCGGTGGAGTGCGCGCCCGGCCTGGAATGCTGACTCAGCTCTAGCGTCAGTCCTGCTGGGCCGGTAGATTGATGGCGATCCGTGGGCCGGAAATGATGTCCGAGCGCTGGCGAACGATGTGTGGGGTAATCAAAAGAACTAAATCGCTGGAGTCGAGTTCAGTGGTTTTATCGGCTGCCGCTGCCTGAAAGCCGGGGAGTTCGCCGAGACCGGGAAGACCTGATACGGCTCCTGATTCAGTCTTGTTCAGGCTACTGACCATCATGGCTGTCTGTCCGTCGGGAATCGTGATGTTCGACGTGAAGAGACGGCTGCTCAGAACCGGGATATTGTTCGCACTGCCGCCTGCAAGGGACTGAATCTTGAGTTCAAGCTGGAACGCAACGTTGTGGGACTTCTGGACCGTGGGGGTAGCCTTCAGAGTGATCCCGAGATCTTCATACTGAATCTGGGGAATCGTGGTCGAGGAACCGGTGCCGAGATATTGGGAGAGCAGACTCGCCGCGCTGACTCCATTGATGGTGACTCCGGCGAGTGCGGCGGTCGTCGTGGAGGAGCTGCCGAAAGAGTACGTCGAAGTCGTGATGGGATAGCGACTGCCCGCGCGGAAGATGGCGGACTGACGGTCGCCGACGCGGATGTGAATATCATCGAGAATGCGGGTATCGCTGGAGTTCAGGGCGAGCGAGAACGTCGGGGTGGCGTTGGTTGTGACGCCGGTCATGGTCAGGCCGCCACCGAAGAAGCCGATGGTATTTGAAAGCAGCGTGCTGGTGACGAGGCCGGAGGCGATCAGGGCGAGGGCGATCGTCGTGTCGCTGGACCCGGCGGGCACCAGGCCCTGGGCGACGGCCTGGTTGACGAGAGTCTGATTGGCGGAGACGAGGTTGTGTGCTTCGCCCTCCACGTTATAGATGCCGATCTGCTGCGGAACCTGGACGCCGATGTTGCGCGTACGGGTCTTGTCGACGGAATAGAGTTTGACGTCGAGCATCACCTCCGCCCCGCCGTCGATAAGATCGGCGAGCGTCTTGTTCATCGCGGTGATGACGGACTCGGGAGCACGGACGACCATCGCGCCGAGGTTATTCTGTACCGTCACCTGCTTCAGATCGAAGATGCTGCGGATGGCGGCGCTGAGGTCGTTACGCTGTTCCACGGTGAATGCGGGAAGATAGATTGTCTCTTCGACCTGGCGCTCCAGACGCTGCCGGTTGGCGGGCGTGTCCTTCGCGATCAGGACGCTGTGGGCGTCGAGGGGCACGCTGAAAAGACGGGCCATCTCGAAGAGGATGGGCGTGGCCTCGTCGTAGGTGGTGTTGTCCAGGTCGAAGCGAAGGCTGAGCGGAACAACGGAAGCATCGAAGACCGGCCGGATACCATAGGAGTTGGTGACGCGGGTAAGAACCTGCTGGATATCTTCGTGCAGGTGAAAGCTCTGTGTTCCGGCAGTTGGAGCGAGAACGATGGGCTGGCTGAAGGCGACATCGGTACGGGCCGGAGTGAAGCTTGCGGGAAGCGGCCCGGGGTCGGCAAAGTGCTGGCTCACAATCGCGTTCTGCGGATCGAGGGTGCGGGCCTGGGCAAGCAGAGCGTCGGCGTCGGTGTTGTGGCCGAGGAGCCGTGCTTTTCCGGCCTGCTGGACGAGGTCGGTGACGCGGTGCTCCCGAGTGAGAGCGAGGGCCTGAACATAGTCCGGATTGCGCGGGTTCAGGCTGGCCGCTTTGGTGAACTGCGTCTCCGCGACGGCGAGATTATTGTGATCGAGCGCACGAGCCCCTTCGAGGTATGCGTCGGCCGCCGCCTGGGACGAGCGGCGCGTCTTCGCTGGCGTAAGGGAGTCAGCGGGGGTGGGGTTTGAAGTCTGAGTGCTGGTGGCTGGAGTCTCTTGCGCGAACGAGTTCGAAGCAGGGAAGAGAAGGCCCAGCGCAAAGGCGGAAGGGAGCAGGATACCCATCCAGGGACGCGGAGCGAGGCGAATCGCGGTACGGCGGGATGGAGTGTCGAGCTTCATGGTGCTGCCGGTTAGACGAAGATGGGAGCTAACGGGCGCTGACGATGCGCGGAGCCACGCCATTGCCATTGATCCGGGTGCCGTTCACGGCGAGGTTGTGCAGGCTGGGACGCTCGCTGCTCGGGGGACGCCGCATGCCGTTGCGGATGCCGTTGTCGCGCAGTTGGGTGCGAACCTGGTCGCGAATCTGGGCGGTGGTGAGCTCCAGCTCGGTGAGGGTGCGGCTGAGGGTGTTGCGATGCATGCCGAGCTCGTCGGCAGCCTTGCACTGATTGCCCTTGTGATGAGCCAGGACTTCGAGGATGTAACGCTTCTTGAATTGGCGCACCGCGTCCGTGTAGGACACGCCGGAGCTGTGCATCTGCGTAATGAGACCGTCAAGTTCGCGCTTCAAGTTTGCCTCGCTCGTTGTCCAGAGTATTGGGACTGCATGTTCATTGTGACCTCAATGCGGCAGCTTGATCCAATCGGGCGCGTTGTGCTTGAGCTGTGCGATTCCGTTGAGAAGTTGCTGTTGGAGGCCGGACGGTACAACGAAGGATACCGCATGAACCCCGGCAAGGAAATAGGGTGCGAGGCGAGAATTTTCGATCCATGGCGATTTCGGCATAAATGCCGCGGCTGCCATAAGAAGCGCGACCCCAACCAGGCAGGCTCGGGCGATTCCGAAGAGAGCGCCGAGAACTCGGTCAAAAAAGCCCAGCCCAATCGTATGCGCCGTGCTCCGTATTAGCTTTGCCGTCACACCCGCCAGCAGCATCACGCCCAGCACGATCACCATGAAGCTGAGCACGTTACAGGTGGAGTCGGAGATAGCAACAACGCGGTTGAGCAGGTGGCCGAGTGGGACCGCAAGCCGCTGATACTCCCAGCTTGCAATTAGGATTCCGGCGACGAGGCCGAGCAGTGAGAACAGCTCCAGCACGATTCCCCGCACGAACGCGGCGACCGTGGAGTAGGCCAGGATGGCGATCAGCAGCCAGTCGAAGCCGTTCAGGTCGGTTACGGTCACGTTGGCTGGGCGGAGGTCCATGGTTGGCTTCTGCTACTCGGTGAGGCTTGTGCGGCCAGTGATGAGCCGGAAGGCTTCAAGGTATTTTTCGCGGGTGCGGAGCACGACATCCTCGGGCAGCGCGGGCGCCGGTGCCTGCTTGTTCCAATGAATGGATTCAAGATAGTCGCGCACGAACTGCTTGTCGAACGACGGCTGAGCTCCACCCGGAGAGTAGGTCGCGGCAGGCCAGTAGCGCGAGGAGTCGGGCGTCAGGACCTCGTCGGCGAGGGTGATCTCTCCGTCGATGAGACCAAACTCGAACTTGGTGTCGGCGAGGATCAAACCTTTGCTGGCAGCGTGTTTTGAAGCGCGGTCGTAGATCTCCAGCGTGAGCAGGCGCAGCGCGTCCGCGTGTTTCGCGCCGATGGCGGACTCCACCTGGGAGTAGGAGATGTTCTCGTCGTGGCCGCCAGTATTGATCTTGGCGGCGGGGGTGAAGATGGGCTGGGGAAGCCGGTGGGACTCGGTCAGCCCGCCCGGCAAAGGAATGCCGCAAATGGCGCTGGTTGCCAGGTAATCCTTCCAGCCGGAGCCCGAAATGTAGCCGCGCGCAACGCACTCCACGGGGAACATCTCGGCGCGCCGGACGATCATGCTGCGGCCCTCAAGCTGCGCAGCGTACGGCTGCAAGGGCGCCGGATAGTCGGCGACGTTGGCGGTTACAAGGTGGTTCGGAACGTCGTGCTTCAGGAAGTCGAACCAGAAGAGAGAGAGCTGGGTGAGGATACGGCCCTTGTCCGGAATGCCGGTCGCGAGAACGTGGTCGAAGGCCGAGATGCGGTCGGTCGCGATGAAGAGCAACTGGTCGTCGCCGAGAGCGTAGATGTCACGGACCTTGCCGCGTGCAAGCAGGGGAAGGTTTCCGAGGTCGGTTTGAAGCAGGGCATCGTTCATGGGCTTGACGGTATCACTCCTGATCTTGGACTGCTAAATCTTGGGCTGCTTAATGAGAGTAAAGGTTGAGGACGATGGAACGCCCCTCTTCGGGCGGAAGGCCGGGCACTGCCGGGCAAACCATCAGGATGCTGCGGTGGTTCGGCTGCAGCACCGCGTAGGCAGCGCTGCTGTTGCATTGGGTATTGAAGTAGCGGGTTCCCATATAGCGCCGCTGCAGGAACGGGATCCAGGCGATACGGCGATAGATATTCATATCGGACCCGGAGGCGCCGCTGGTGAGGGCATCGACGGGGACGAGATCACTGACGAAATTCTCTCCCAACGCCTGAATGCGGTGCGGTTGGCTCGAAAAGATCTCGGCGAGAGGAAGAAAGGCACTGGCGGAGAGCAAAGGCACCACCAGAATGATGGCGATAAGAGTGGTCAGCCAGCGCGGTTTGAGGCGAGTGAAGAGCGCCAGGAGAAAGATGTAACTCAGAACGAAGGCCCAGTAGACCGCAGTGTTCAGATGATCGAAGATCGTCGACAGGCTGGCGAGTCGAGAGAAACCCAGGACCAGGGTGGAAGCAATCGCCGCTACGATCAGAAGCCGTTTTGTCTTGTGCGGTACATAAGGCCAGCGCAGACGCAGCAGCACGATCGCGAGCGTACAGAGAAGGAGCGCGGCGAGGGTGGCGGGAACATGCACAAGAATGAGGATAGATGGTCGGTGCTATTCGGTGGAGAGCGCCATCGCGTTTGTCTTCGTAGATGAATCACGAAGACAAACGCGATGCAAAGTCAAAACAGCTCGCTGCGAGAAGATCAGGCGACGGCGCGGCGGCCTTCGCTGGGCTGTTCGCGACGGTTGAGGTTGACGCTGACGATCTTCGAGACGCCCGGCTCCTGCATGGTGACGCCGTAGATCACATCGGCCTGCGCCATGGTGCGCTTGGAGTGGGTGATGACGATGAACTGGGTCGTGGAGGACATCTCCGCGATCAGCTTGGCGAAGCGGCCGACGTTGGTCTCGTCGAGCGGCGCGTCTACTTCGTCCAGCACGCAGAACGGAGCCGGCTGGAACTGGAAGATGCCGACCAGCAGAGACAGCGCCGTGAGGGCCTTCTCTCCTCCCGAGAGCAGCAGGATGTTCTGTAGCTTCTTGCCCGGCGGCGAGGCGACGATCTCGATGCCGGACTCGTTCGTGTTTTCGGCATCGGTCAGCCGCATAAACGCCTGCCCGCCACCGAAGAGCTTCGAGAAGGTGACCGAGAAGTTCTCGTTGATGATCTTGTACGCTTCGTCGAACTTGATGCGGGAGACGTCGTCGATCTCCTTGATCGAAGCCTGGGTGTTCTCGATCGCGTCGAGCAGGTCCTTGCGCTGGGCTTCGAGGAAGGTGTGGCGCTGGCTGGTCTCGGTGTACTCCTCGAGTGCCATCATGTTGACCGGACCCATGGCTTCGAGTCGCTGCTTGAGCGCGCGGGACTCTTCTTCCTCAAACGTGAGAGCCTCGCCCTCGATGCGGGCAATCGCCGTATCCGCCCGCAGATCGGACGCGGGAATCGCGAGATCGTTGAGGCAGGTGGCATCGAGATGCTCGATATCGGAGGCCAGCTTGGCGGCGCGTGCCGTGAGGGTAGAACGCTGCTCTCGCAGTCCTTCCGTTTCATGGCGAAGCGCCCTCAGCTTGCCGTCGAGCTCTGCCATGGCGGCGCGAAGAGTTTGAGCTTCTTCGCTGAGACGGGCTGCCTGGGAGACCGCGGTAGCGCGGGTCTCGGCGAGTTCCGAGTGCTGAACCGCGAGAGCGGAGGTCTCCTCTTCGCGGCGCAATTTCTCGGCCCCGGCGCTGGCGAGCTGCTGGGTGAGCTGCTGGATGCGCTGGTCCTGCCCATTGTAGAGGCGCGTGGTCTGCTCGAAGTTGGCGGCTGCATTGCGACGGCGTTCTTCCAGTCCGGCGAGTGCGGCAGAGGCTGCGGCCGCCTCCTGCTGCAGCTCCTCGCGCTGGCCGCGGAGACCTTCGAGCTGCACGTTCAGGTCGGCCAGGCCGGCTTCCAGTGTGGCGCGTTCGTTTTCAAAGGCCGTCGCTTCCTGCTGGCGATGGGCTATCAGCTCGGACTTCTGATCGCGGGCCCCGCGATTGCGTTCGGTCGAGAGCGTCCAGTCCTGCAGACGACGGTCGATGCGAGCCGTCTCGGCCTCGATCTGGCGTAGCGCCGCGCCGGAGTTGGCGGACTCCCGCTCCGACTCGCGGAGCGACTGGCCCTGCCGCTCGATCTGCGCGGAGAGGTCCGCGATCTGGTGCTGGAGCGTGGCGGTCGCCAGGTCCGTCTGGGCGAGTTCGGCCTGGGCTTGCTCCACCTTCTGCTGGACCTCGGTCAGCTCGCGCTTGAGAGCCAGCGGCCCCTGTGCGCGGGGACGCCCGCCAGTGACCGTGACGTTGTGGAAGGTCTCGCCCGTGGGCGAAAGGAAGAAGGCGTGGGGGTTCGAAAGCGCCAGCGTACGGGCCGTGTAGGAGTCAGGCGCAATGAAGCCTTCGCGAAGCTTCGGAAGAATAATCTCCAGCGACTTGCCGAAGCCTGCTTCGCCAGCGGAGGGCAGCACCCGAACGCAGTCTCTAAGGGAGACGACGCCCTCAATCTTGGAGATGTTCTGAACCGCTTCGCTGGTCATGCCTTCCGCGAACGCAAAGTTGGCTTGCGCATCGTTGGGGCGAACCAGAAAGGTAGCCCGTCCGGTGACGTCGGTCTGGAGCAGGTTCATGCCCGCGTCGGCAGCGTCCCAGGACTTCACCACGATGAAGTTCAGCTCGTCGCGGAGGAACTCGTCGACCACCGACTCATACTTGGCATCGACCTCAAGGAAGTCCGCGAGCGTCCCGATGGGCGCCATGCCGTTCAGGTCTTTGCGGTTGGCTTCGAGTTTGAAGATGTTGCGCACGGTCTCGGTGGAGTAGCTGTGATCGCGGATCAGCGCTTCGAGCGAGGCACCGCGTCCCGACAGCGTCGCGACCTCACCACGTAAACGATCGCCGCGCTTCTTGGAGTCGGCCTCTTCGTTGCGGTGATCGGTGAGCTGGAGACGGAACTCGGCAATCTCGGCTTCGAGCCGCTTAACGCGCTGCGTGACGGATTCAAACGACAGAGCAACCTGCCCGCGCTGCAACCCGAGTGTCGCAAGTTCCTGGCGAGCGATGTCCGACTCGCTGGCCAGCCGTTCCGCTTCGCGCTCGAGGCCGGAGAGGGCAGCCGCAGCCTGGGCCTCTTCGTTGCGGGTCTGTGCGGCGCGCTGGATCAATTGCATGGACGCGCGGCGGTGCTGTTCGACCTGCTGCTCGGCCTGCGCGACGGAGCGGACCGCGGCCTGAGCCTCAGCGGCACGCTGCTGGGCAGCCTCGCGGGACTGCGCGGCCTCGGTGGTGGCGTTCTCCACGAAGCTGCGTTGGCCTTCCAGGTCGCCGGCGAGGCTGGCGAGCTGACCCTGGGCCTGCGCAAGTTCTTCAGCACCGGAGGCGAGACGGCTCGTCAGGTCGGCGATGCGGTCGACGTTCGAGGCGCTGCGGGCGGCAATCCGCTCCAGTTCTACGGCTGCCTGATTCGCCTCTGCGTTCGTCGCGCGAATCTGCTCGTCCAGAGCATAACCGCTGCGGACGCCTTCGGAGTGCTCGGCGTCCATGGTCTCGATGCCGGTGGCCTGGGTGTCGATCTGGGCGGTCAGCGCAGCGATCTGCTGCGTGGTGGAAGCGGACTCCTGGTCCATCTGGGCCATGCGGCTGGCGAGGACGACGCGCAGGCGGGTGCGAAGCTCATCGCGCAGCGCACCGTAGCGCTCTGCCTTGGCGGCCTGCCGCTTGAGCGTGGTCATCTGCTTGGTGACTTCTTCGAAGATGTCGTTGACGCGCGACAGATTCTGCTTGGCGGATTCCAACCGCAACTCGGCAAGGCGCTTCTTGGTCTTGAATCGGGTAATACCCGCGGCCTCTTCGATGATGCCGCGGCGATCGAGCGGCTTCGAGGACAGAAGCTGGCCGATGCGCTCCTGACCGATGATCGCGTAGGACTCGCCACCGAGCCCGGTGCCCATGAAGATGTCCTGGATGTCGCGGAGACGGCAGATCTTGCCGTTCAGCAAATATTCGGAGTCGCCGGTGCGGAAGAGGCGGCGGGTGATGGTCAACTCACCGGCACGAACCGGGGCGCGGCCAAACTTGCGGCGGCGGATCTTGAGGACGACGCTGTTCTTGGTATTCGCGTCCGTAACCGAAGCCTCGGTATCGGTTTCAGCAGACAGTTCGATCGCTGCCACGCCATCCAGCAAAGGAGCTTCTTCGCCTTCGATGACGGTGCCAGGCTGGGCCTCTGCCACGGCGTCTTCCGTCTCTTCGGCACGCTGCTGGCGGAAGGAGGTCTCGTCCCAGTCGCTGATTCCGACGCCCGGCTCGCGGTCGTCGATGACGATCTCCGGGCCACCATGCAGGGAAGCGCCGTCGTAGACCTCCGGGTCGACCAGGGTCAGCGAAACTTCGGCCATACCGGTCGGCTTGCGGTCGCGGGTGCCGGCGAAGATGACGTCTTCCATCTTGATGCCGCGCAGCGACTTTGCGGATTGCTCGCCCAGAACCCAGGTGATGGCGTCGGAGATGTTCGACTTGCCGCAGCCGTTGGGACCGACGACGGCTGCAATACCTTCTCCGGTGAGCTGGACTTCGGTGCGATCACAGAAAGACTTGAAGCCGAGGATCTGGACCTTCTTGAGCTTGAGCAAATGGGGACCTCTGCGTGGTGCGAGCTGAACGGGGGCTGAATCCAGTCTGATCCGTCCTGGTTCAACTCTAGCTGGGGATTTTGTTGGAATCAACGGAAACAATACCACCTGTTGTGGATAAGAGGGTCGGAATACTACAAATGGGGCTCGGTCTGGAAATTATCTCGGTCGAGGCGTAATTTGCCGGTTGGAAAGGTCTTCGGGATCGAGAAAGGGGAAGATCCGGTGTCAGAGGTGAGGGTAAAGAACGCGCGCTTGCCAGAGTGCCGCGCGATTTTTATAATCCGCGATATTCCCTTATCGGAATGACATGGGTGTGGAAAGCGCCATGCGATACTCGACAACGCTCCCGCGACTGGCGCAAGACGATGTATGGGGTGGATGCACTATATTCAAACAAGAGCAGCTCGACTGACCCCCGGAATAACCGGCGGGCAGCATCTAACGGAAGAGTTTTCGATTTCGAGGAGTGTTGAATGAAGAAGGTAGTCGTTGCATCTCTCCTGGCGTTCTCCGCGGTCACCGGTATGACGGTTGGCACGCATGTCGCCTTTGGTCAAAACCCAGTCAATCTTGGTTCCCAGGCTTCGAGCGACGTGCAGATGTCCCCGGCGGAATACAAAGACTATAACGACGCGATCAGCCTGACGGATCCGAAGGCGAAGGCTGCTGGGATCGAGGCGTATCTCACCAAGTATCCCCAGTCGGCCGTCAAGGCGGACACGCTGCAGACGCTGATGTTGACCTACAGCTCGTTCGACCCGACCAAGACGCTGGACGCTGCGGATCGCCTGCTGCAGGTCGACCCTAGCAATCTGCGCGCCCTGACCTTCGAGGTGTACTTCCGCAAGTCAGGCGCCGATGCCATCACCGACCCGGCCGGCAAGCAGGCTGCACTGGATGCAGCGGCAGGATTCGCCCAGAAAGGCCTGGCTGCAACCAAGCCGGCCAAGATGAGCGATGCTGACTTCAAGGCCGTGCAGGACAGCGCGAACCCGATCTTCTACAGCGCAATCGGTACGGCTGCTCTGAACAAGAAGGATTCGCCCACCGCGATCGAGAACTTCAAGAAGGAACTCGCAAGCGTTCCGGTTGCCACGACCCAGACCCCCGGCCCGATTCTTCAGGATACGTACTTCCTCGGCCTGGCCTATCTGCAGTCCACCCCGCCTGACCTCCTGAACTGCGCCTTCTATGTCTCGCGCTTCGTTGCGTTCGCGCCGGAGCCGTACAAGTCGCAGCTCGCTCCGACCGCCAAGTACTGCTACAAGCGCTTCCACGGCGCGGATGACGGCTACGATGCCGTCATGACGGCAGCCAGCGCCAACCTGAACCCGCCTGCGGGCTTCACGGTTACGCCAGCCCCGACCGCCTCTTCGATCGCCACCAAGACAGTTGCCGAGACTGCCGACCTGGGCACGCTGGCTCTGAGCGACAAGGAGTTCATCATCCAGAACGGCAAGCCTGAGGAAGCGGAGAAGGTCTTCGCAACCATCAAGGGCAAGTCGGTCCAGATCCCCGATGCGATCGTTATTGCCGCGACGGACAGCTCCGTACAGGTTGCGGTTTCCGACGATGCAGTGCAGTCGAAGACGGCAGACTTGACCTTCACCATGAAGGAACCGCTGAAGACCGTGCCGACCGTAGGGGCGAAGATCACCTTGACCGGAACGTATGACTCCTACACGCAGACTCCCCTGATGCTGACGATGACCGGTGGTGAGGTCGTCGAGCCGAAGAAGGCTCCTGTGAAGAAGGCTGCTCCGGTTCGCCGCGCTGCTCCTCGCAAGTAGTCAGTCTTTCGCAGTAAGAGAAGAGGCAGCCTTCGGGCTGCCTCTTTTGCTGCGGCAGGTGGGAGCGTAGCATGGGGCGGAGTTTCGCCCGGTCAGCGCGACGGCCAACAAATAGTTTGGAGGAGGGTGTTATGAAGCCTTGGGCGTTCGGGGTATTGGCGTTGGCGTTTGTTGTCGCAGGGTGTCAGTCGGCTCCTGCTCCGACCGGGGCAGCGTCCGGGACTCCCGGGCATGGTCCCTTACGAACAGCGGAGTACAGCGCGGCGAAGTATGGAGCGTCTCCGGCTGGAGAGTCCTCCCGTAGAAGCAATGCGGCGGGTGCGGCGCAGTTCGATTTCTACCTGCTGAATCTTTCGTGGTCGCCCGAGTTCTGTTCCTCGCACCAGGCTCCCGAATGCGGGCTGCATCGCGCCTTCATCGTGCACGGCCTGTGGCCGCAGCGGAACGACGGCACCTATCCGCAGCGCTGCGGCACGCGGCCGGGGCCGACGAACCCGGCCGCGTGGGCAGATGTGATGCCGGACGCCGGGCTGGTAAAGCATGAGTGGCGGACCCACGGCACCTGCACGCCGTACGACGCCGATACCTACTTCGGGATGATCCGCAAAGCCTTCAAAGAGGTGAAGGTCCCGGCCGTCTACACCGACGGCACGAAGGAGGTCATGATGAAGCCGGCAGACATTCTGGCCGACTTCGCCAAGGTGAATCCCGGCTTCCCCGCAGGCAGCATGGCGTTGAGCTGCGGCAACAACCGGCTGACCGCCTTCGAGCTGTGCCTGAGCAAGGACCTCAAGCCCATCGCCTGCAGTGCGGTGAAGACCTGCAGGGCCAATGTGGTCAAGATTACACCGGCAAAGTGATGCTGCCGGGGCGGTGTTACTCGCCCAGCATGATGCGCTTGATGTGATACGCGCGGCCAGTCGCTCCGTCGCAGGAGATCAGCGCGGCGCACATCTTCGGGTTGCCGGTGGCAGCCTCGAACTTGCCGGGCATCCCGGTGAGAAAGCGCTTCAGCACCAGCTCCTTTTCAACCCCGATCACTGAATCGTAGGGGCCGGACATGCCGACGTCGGTCTGGTAGGCGGTGCCGCCCGGCAGGATGCGCTCGTCGGCGGTCGGGATGTGGGTGTGGGTTCCGAGCAGGGCAGTGACGCGGCCGTCGAGGTACCAGCCCAGCGCGACCTTCTCGCTGGTGGCTTCGCCGTGCAGGTCGAGCAGGATCACCTTCGCGCCGGACTCGCGGGCGATCTGGCCGAGCAGCTCGTCGGCCTTGCGGAAGGGGTCGTCGCAGGAGGACATGAAGACCCGGCACTGTAGATTCATCACCGCGTATTTCGTACCGTCGGGTAGAGTTCCCTGGTAGACGCCGAAGCCGGGTGTGCCGACCGCGTAGTTCGCGGGACGGATGACGCGGCGGCCACGCTCGTGCGAACTGGCGGGAACCGTCATGTACTCGAAGATCTCTTTTTTATCCCAGATGTGGTTGCCGGTCGTGATGACGTGGGCACCCAGGTCGAAGAGCTCTTCGGCGATGGAGGGCGTGATTCCGAAGCCGCCCGCGGCGTTTTCGCCGTTGATGACCAGCAGATCGACGGTGTTCGAGTCGAGGACGTGGGGCAGGTGTTCGCGGACGATATGGCGGCCGGCGGAGCCAAAGACGTCGCCGACAAAGAGGATATTCACTGGCTGAGGGTAGCAGATTTGGCGGTGTTTCCCCAGCTCGCAGGCGAGCGAGCGGCCAGTCCGTCGATCAGTCCGCGGGTGCTCCATCAAAAGGCCGAGTAGGAGAAAAGAGGCCCCGCTGTGGTAGTTTTTTTGCATGGCACAAAGTGGGCGGTTCCAGTTGAGCGTGCGAGTGTTGACGGTTCTGGCGAGCGTGCCGGATGCGATGCATACGTCAGCGGCGATAGCGGAAGAACTGAACGAGAGCGCGGTGATGGTGCGGCGATCGTTTCTGCTGTTGCATAAGGCTGGGTTGATCGAACAACGCAAAGGGCCCAATGGCGGAGCGAAACTGACCGTTCCGGCGAAGCAGATCGGGCTGGGCGATGTCTTTGTCGCGACTGAGGGTGAATGGCTGACGCTGGATGACAGCGCAGTCGCCGCGCTGATGAAGAAGGTACGCGGCGACGCGGTGGCAGCGATGAACGAGCACTCGCTGGCTGGTGTCGTGAAGCGGATGAAGAAGTCGAAGTAGGCTTCAGGGCAAAGCAGGTAGTTAAGAACTACCTCAAGATTCCGTCATCCTGAGCGAAGGCGGAGTTTTTGCCGCCGCAGTCGAAGGTCCCCTGTATTTCGATCGAAGCGACACAAAAATGGCCGCCGGGATTGTTTCCCAGCGGCCACGATACATCTCTGACAACTAGGATTTCGCGTCACCCTCAGCTTTTTCAGCAGCCTGCTGTGACTTCGCGTGAGGACGCATCAGCGGGAACAGGATCACGTCGCGGATCGACTTAGCGCCGGTCAGGATCATGGTCAGGCGATCGATCCCGATGCCTTCTCCGCCGGTGGGCGGAAGACCGTATCCTAGGGCGCGAACGTAGTCCTCGTCCATCTGGTGGGCCTCGTCGTCACCGCGTTCTTTTTCTTTGAGCTGATCTTCAAAGCGCGCATGCTGGTCGACGGGATCGTTTAACTCGGAGAAAGCATTGCCGACCTCGAAGCCGCCGATATAGAACTCGAAGCGCTCGACCCAGTCGGGTTCGTCCGGCTTGACCTTGGATAGGGGGGAGACGGCGAGGGGGAAGTCGTAGATGATGTGCGGTTGGATGAGGTGGGGTTCGGCGAGATACTCAAACACTTCGGATATGGCTTTTCCAATCGGATACCCCCGATTCAGTACATCCGCCGTGACAAAGAAAGCCCCGCAGAGATCTCGCAATTCACTGACTGGCTCTGCTTTTTTCACCACATTCTCTGTGGAACTGTCAGCCTCTGTAGGCTCAGTATAGTTATCAGGCTCAACGGACTCTGTGAGGTTCTCCGACTCAATTGGCTCATCGAGGTCAGTGGCAGCACGGACGTCATATGCCATCCTAAAATCCCCGATAGGCTCGCCTGATTCATTGATGGCACGCAACAGCACACTCCTTAGTGCCGTCGCGCTTTCGAAGTCAGAACTAACCGGCGCGGCGCCGAATTTTTGAGGCCAGAATTTAACTATCGCTTCGCGCATGGAGAGTTTGGTCCATTTGCTTAGGTCGATTTTGTTGCCATTGAAGTTGGTAATCGTCGTGCCGTTCACTTCTGTAGCGACGAAGGTTACAAGCTCCTGTGTCAGGTCCATCAGATCGTGATAGTTTGCGTAGGCCTGATAGAACTCGAGCATGGTGAACTCGGGGTTGTGGCGGGTGCTGACGCCTTCGTTGCGGAAGTTGCGGTTGATTTCGTAGACGCGGTCGAGGCCGCCGACGACTAATCGCTTTAGATAAAGCTCCGGCGCGATGCGAAGCGACAACGGGATGTCCAAAGCGTTGTGGTGGGTTTTGAATGGGCGAGCGGCGGCGCCACCGGCGATGGTGTGGAGCATCGGCGTTTCGACTTCGAGGTAGCCGCGGCTGTCGAAGAAGGTGCGCAGGGCGCGGAGAATGGCGGCGCGTTTGACGAAGACTTCGCGGACGTTGATGGGGGCTTCTTCTGGCTCTGGTGAGAGTGGTGCCGCTTCACCCACGTCCCCAACGGCGGGACGTGGGGCACCCGGTTCGAGGGTAGTTTTGGGTGCGTGGCCGGTGTTCATGAAGAGGTCGACGTAGCGCTGGCGGTAGCGGAGTTCGGTGTCTTCGAGGCCGTGGTACTTGTCGGGCAGGGCGAGCATCGCCTTGGTGAGGAAGGTGAGCTCCGTGACGTGGACGGTCAGCTCGTTGGTACGGGTGCGGAAGAGGTAGCCGCGGACGCCGATGTGGTCGCCCAGATCGAGCAGCTTGTAGAGCGCGAAGGTGGTCTCGCCGACGTCGTCTTTGCGGACGTAGATCTGCATGCGCTGGCCGCCCTGCTGCAACTGTGCGAAGCCGGCTTTGCCCTGGACGCGGATCGCCATGATGCGGCCGGCGACAGAGACTTCGATCTTTTTGCCGGCGGCGATGTCCACGTCGAAGGTCTCGGCCTGGATCGAATCGTAGGCGGCGCGGAGTTCGGGGACGGTGTGGGTTGCGGCGTAGCTGTTGGGGTAGGTCTGCTGGCCGAGCGCGGCGATGTCTTTCAGCTTCTGCTGGCGAAGCTCGTAGAGGTTTCTTTCAAACTCTGATTCAAACTCGAACACTGTATTTCCTTTAGGCTGTTTTTCCTGTAGATAGGGCTGACGATTCAGTATAGCGGGGCGTTCGTGATGTAATGGTGCTGCTATGGCGGATGAGAAAAAGCAGGGCGGAATGGGCGGCGGGCTGGGCGATCTGGTGAAGGCTGAGTCGATGATTCAGCTTGCGATTGCGCTTCCGGCAGGATGCCTGATCGGATGGCTGCTGGGGCATTGGGCCGACCAGCACTTTCACCAGAAATGGATTGGAATTGCCGGGATCGTGCTGGGTGCTGTGGGCGGATTTATCCAGATCTTTACGACCGCGTCGCGGTTTTTGAAGCGGGGCGAATAATGCAGGTTTTAACGAACTTCAGCGATGCGGACTTCCGCAGGACGATGCTCAGCGCGCTGCGGCTGCTGGCCATCCTGGCGGTGATTCTGGCTGCGCTGGTGGGCCTGAAGCTGGGCTGGCAGAGCGCCGTTTTGCTGCTGATCGGGGCCGTAATATCGGGTTCCGGGCTGTACGAGTGGCTGCGGTTGATGACGGCGGTGATGGCGCGGATGGACGGCGGAGCGACGGCCAAGCCGATGGCGATGGTTCTGGTCAACTTCTTCCTGCGCCTGGGGCTGACTGTAGTGGTTCTCTATGTTAGCCTTAAGCTACTGAATGGTTCGGTCTTTGCGCTTGCAGGAGGCCTTGTGCTGGGAGTGTTTGCGCTCTCGGTGGAAGCGCTTCGGCTGATGAAAGCGTGGACGGTTTAGCCCGGGTCGGACAACTCAAAAGCAAGAACGAAAGCTTCCTTTTACTTTTTATATGACAACTCAGCTTCTCTTCACCCGAGTTTTGAATCAGCACTTTGCCGCGCCCGTAACGGGCCTGCTGCAGACGCTGCATGTGCATCCTGCGAACCCCCAGGCGCCGATTACGAATGCGTTTTCGATGGAATTGCTGGTGTTTCTGCTGTTGGTGGGGTACTTCGCGATCGTTCGGGCGACCCTGAACGTCGAGAAGCCCGGCGCCGCGCAGCACCTGGCGGAGATGACCCACGGCTTTGTGTCGGAGCAGACTGAATCGATTATCGGCCATGGCTACGAGCGTTTTTCGAGCTACCTGACGGCACTGCTGCTGTTCATCCTGGTCAGCAACCTGCTCGGCCTGGTTCCGGGCTTCGAGTCGCCGACGGCGGATGTCGTAGTGCCGCTTGGCTTCGCGCTGGTGACGTTTCTGTACTACCACTACCACGGTGTTCGCTCGAACGGCGTCAGCTACTACAAGCAGTTCGTTGGGCCGGTGTGGTGGCTCTCGTGGCTGCTGCTGCCGATCGAGATCATCTCGCACTTTGCGCGTGTGCTCTCGCTTACCGTCCGTCTTTACGCGAACATGTTTGCCGGTGACCTTGTGACGCTGGCGTTCTTCTCGCTGGTGCCGATCGGTATCCCGTTGATCTTCCTTGGCCTTCACCTCGGCGTGGCCGTGGTGCAGGCGTATGTGTTCTTCCTGCTGGCGGCGATCTACCTTTCGCTGGCGGTTGCGCACGATCATTAAAGTTCAGGTTTTGCCGCTTAGGGGCTCCCTCTTCGCGGTATGCAGCAACGCCGTACAGCGTGAGGGGGCCAGCACGGTGAGCCTCAACCACCCACTGGCGGCGTAATCGATGGGAGCAGGAGTACTACTATGAAGCAGCTACAGTATTTGTTTATGACGTTGGCCGTGATGTTGCTTGCAACGCCGGCTTTTGCGCAGAGTGCGAACCACGATATCGCCAACCAGTGGCTCCCCATCGGCGCCGGTCTGGGCATGGCCCTTGCGGCTGGCCTTTGCGGTCTCGGTCAGGGTAAGGCGACGGCTTCGGCTACCGAAGCGCTCGCACGTAACCCGGGTGCTCGCCCTGGAATCTTCATCTTCCTGATTCTCGGTCTCGCGTTCATCGAGTCCCTCGCACTGTTCACTTTCGTCATCATCTTCCTCAAGGTCGTTCCGATCCAGTAGTTTCGGCTTGAAATGAGAAGGGCCTCCGCGGTGCGGAGGCCTTTTTGTTGGTATCCCCCACCCTCCCCCATTACCCGCGTGAAAGTCGTTTCATTTCAGTAGTATACGAGTGATGCTCCTCTGCAAAATAGTTTAAACAAAGGGGTTACGGCTAAAATCCTCTGCCAGAAGGACTTAGGCCCGGCTTTGGAGGCCGGGCCTTTACTGTCTGGAGTTTTGATCGCTGTTTCTATTGTATGGAGTGGCTCATAACTAAAATGCCACTTTTTGTGATTTTTTATGTGTTGGTGGGGGGTGAGTTGCGAGTGTTTTGGGGGTTTGGGGGGCTTGACAGGTTTTCTGGTGGGCCAGGAAATCGTGAACCTTCAGTCCGCCTGTTTTAACCCGTTGCTGATTGCAAATGAGGAGGGTGGGTTGAGATTCCGTAGCGGCGTGAGTCTTAGGTTGTGGAGGAATTGTGTCGGGCTTTCAGCCCTCAATTTCTGTGGCGTAGCTGACCCAGGCCTTCGGCCTGGGCTGGTATGTATGCGGCGGACCGTTGGCCCTGAGTGCTGTAGAACTCGATTAGATACAGAACATCCGGCTGGGAAGATCGGGCGGATGTCCTGAGTTTATGGAGCGAGGTTTGGACTCAGGGGGTTATCGGCGTTCCATGGGGACGGGCATTTGCTGGCAGTTGTTGGGGGTGGCGGCGCACTGTTCGCGGGCATTCTCGATCATGGTACTGGTTCCGGCGTACTGGGCGAGCCAGAGGGTGTTGCCGGGCATGATTCCGAGGACCAGGGTGGCGACGGTCGCGAGGGTCAGGCCGACGATGGCGGGGACGCTGACCGGGGTGGCTGGGGCTACTTCTGAGGCTTCGGCGGTTGGCTTGGCGTAGATGGTGGCCAGCAGGCGGAGGTAGTAGAAGCAGGCTACGCCAGAGTTGATGAGGCCGATGACGGCGAGCCAGATGTGGCCGGAGCCGATGGCGGCGGAGAAGACGTAGAACTTGCCGAAGAAGCCGCCGGTGAAGGGGATTCCGATGAGCGAGAGCAGGAAGAAGGCGAAGACTCCAGAGAGGACCGGGCGGCGGGTGGCGAGGCCACGGTAGTCGTCCAGGGTGCGGGCGGTCTCGTTGAAGCCGCCGACCTGGGTGATGACGGCGAAGGCTCCGACGTTCATGGCGGCGTAGGCGGCGGTATAGAAGGCTGCTGCGGATATCCCTTCGACCGGGAAGGCGGTGAAGGCGACCAGCAGGTATCCGGCGTGGGCGATCGAGGAGTAGGCGAGCATGCGCTTGACGTCGCGCTGCAGGAGCGCTCCGAGGTTGCCGATGGTCATCGATAGCGCGGCGAGGATCCAGATCATGATGGCCCAGCGGTGCTGCATGCTGGGGAAGCCGGAGAAGGCGATACGGAGCAGGACGGCGAAGGCCGCGGCCTTGGGGGCGGTGGACATAAGACCTACGACCGGGGCAGGAGCGCCCTGGTAGACGTCGGGGGTCCAGACGTGGAAGGGAGCGGCGGAGACCTTGAAGCCGAGGCCGATGATCATCATGGCGAGGGCCAGGATGGCGAGGGTGGGGGTCTTGGTGGTGCCGAGGCCGACGGCGATGGCGGCGAGGCTGGTGGAACCGGTCGCTCCGAAGGCCAGGGCGATGCCGTAGAGGAAGAAGGCGGTGGCGAAGGAGCCCAGCAGGAAGTACTTGATGGAAGACTCGGACGCGACGGCCTGGCCCTTGCGGAAACCGGCCATGATGTAGGTGGAGATGGAGGAGATCTCGAGGCCGATGAAGACCATCAGTAGCTCGGTCGAGCAGGTCATGAGCATCATGCCGACAGCCCCGAAGAGGACCAGCGCGTAGTACTCGCCGGCGTGGGTGGCGTTGCCTTCGAAGTACTCGAGCGAGCCGAGCAGGGTGACGAGCACTACGGCGGCGATGAGGAGGTGGAAGAAGATGGAGAAGGCGTCGGTCTGGATGGAACCGGAAAAGGCGTGGACGGTGCCGAAGCCGAGCTGGAACCAGCTGGCTCCGGCGGCGAGCAGGGTGCCGAGGATGGCGATCCAGCCGAGGGGCTTGCGGGAGCTGCCGGGCTTGAGACAGGGCTCGGCGAGCATGATGAAGACGCCGGCGAGGGTGAGGATGTACTCGGGGAGGAGCGCGAGGACGTTAGGGGCGAGATTCATTAGCGCTGGCCTCCTTCCTGAAACTGTTGCTGGGGGAAGTTGGAACCGGGCACGGAGTAGACGGCTTTTGGAGTTTGCGATGCATCGGGTGTTTCGTCAGCGAGTACGACGCCGGCAGGGTCGATCGCCTGCATCCAGTACGGGGATGCGACGCCCATGGCGAGCATGACGAGGATGAGAGGCCAGAGGGCGAGGTGTTCGCGGGCGTCGAGGTCCCATCCGGTGACGGATTTGGACTTGAGGCCGAGGCTGCCGTAGAAGACGCGCTGAATCATCAGGAGCATGTAGGCCGCGGTGAGGATGACGCCGGAGGTGGCGAGGGCGGTCCAGAAGGCGTGATGCAGGACGTTGGCCTGCATCACGCCGGAGAAGACCAGGAACTCGCCGACGAAGCCGTTGAGGATGGGCAGGCCGATGACCGAGAGGGTAGTGATGACGAAGAGGGTGACCATCCAGGGGAACTTGCCGGCCAGGCCGCCGAACTCGCGGACGTCGTAGGTGCCGTAGCGCTCGTAGAGCAGGCCGAGGAGCATGAAGAGGGCCGCTCCGCCGATGCCTTCGTTGAGGGTCTGGTAGATGCCGCCGTCGATGCCGGCGATGGTGAAGGTGAAGAGGCCGAGGACGGCGACGCTGACGTGACCGAGGGTTCCGTAGGCGGCGAGCTTCTTGAGGTCCTTCTGGACGAGGGCCAGCAGCGCGCCGTAGACGATGCCGATGGCCGCGAGGGCGATGAGCAGCGGAGCGATGTGGCGGGACTGGTCGGGGAAGATGCCGAAGGAGAAGCGCAGGATGGAGTAGAGGCCGAGTTTTCCGGCGAGCACCATGACGGCGGCGGTGGGGGCTTCGGAGACTGCGTCCGAGAGCCAGCCGTGCAGCGGGAAGACGGGAACCTTGACGGCGAAGGCTCCGAGGAAGGCGAGTGAGCAGAGCCAGAGGCCGGCGTTGTTGGTAGAGATGCCGTGACGGGTGGCCAGCGCGATGAGCTGCGGAATGTCGAAGGTGCCGGTGTTGACATAGAGCCAGAGGACGGCGACCAACATGACGGCCGAGGGGATGAAGGCGTAGAGGAAGTACTTGATGGCGGCGCGGCGACGGTTGTCGGTGCGGCCGAAGACCCCGATGAGGAGCGTCATCGGGACGAGGGTGAGCTCCCAGAAGGCGTAGTAGAGGAAGAGGTCCAGCGAGACGAAGACGCCGAGCATGGCGACCTGCTGGAGGAGGAAGAAGATGTAGAAGAGCTTCTTGCGCTCGGAGATGGTGTTCCAGGAGATGAGAACGCCGAGCGGAGCGAGCAGGCCGGTGAGGACGATGAGCCACATGGAGAGGCCGTCGACGCCGAGGTGGTAGCGGATGGCGGGCGAGTCGATCCAGCCGATGTTCTGCTCGAACTGATAGGTGCCGGCGGCCGCGTTGTAGGAGAAGTGCGCGGGGAGGTGTAGCGTCATCAGGAAGGTGAGCAGGGTGATGGCCAGCGCCGCCCACTGCAGGGTCTTCCCCTTATCCGGCAGGAAGGCGAGAAGGACCGCGCCGACGAGCGGGGTAAAGGTGAGGAGGGTCAGGATGGAGTGGTCTAGATTCATGGGTTGCTATCGATTCCTGTTGGTACCGGTTGGTGCAAAGAGCAAGTGCAGAAGCGGATCCCTGCGGGATGACAAACCAAAAGGCGAAACTTAGTGCTGCCAAAAGCCGAAGAGCATGACAATCATGACGGCTGCGGCTCCGATGGCGAGCCAGCCAGCGTAGGAACGGATATTTCCGGACTGGATACGCCGGGTGACGGAGCTAAGGCCGCGGGTGGTCAGGCCGGCGAGTGCGCCGGAGCCGTTGACGAGGCCGCTGTCTACAAAGCCGCCGAGGAAGAGACGGGTGAACATGAGCAGCGGGGTGATGATGACGGCGTCGTAGATCTCGTCGACGTAGAATTTGTTGTCCACCAGGCGGTAGAGGGCCGGGGCTTTCTTCGCGAAGGCTGCGGCTGTGCCGGGCTTCTTGTAGTACAGGGCGAAGGCGATCACGAAGCCGAGGGCGGCAGCGAGAACGGAGACGACTGCGAGGGTGAGTTCGAGGCTGTGGTTGGCTACGGTGGCGACAGCTTCGGCTGTGCCGGAGGTGAAGACGGGCTCGAGGAAGGCTTCGATTTCGTTATGGCCACCGAGGGCTGCGGGGACGCCAACCCAGCCGCCGACGATGGAGAGGATGGCGAGGACGATCAGCGGGATCGTCATGATGGCGGGGGATTCGTGGACGCCGTGTGCGTGGGTGGCGTGTCCGGCTTCGTCGGTGTGCGCGGCGTGGCTGTGGGCCTGAGCGGCCTGGCTGGCTTCGAAGCGCGATTCGCCGAAGAAGGTCTTGAACCACAGGCGGAACATGTAGAAGGAGGTCATCAGCGCGGTGACGAGGCCGACGAACCAGAGAAGCTTGCCGAGGGGATTGGGCGAGACGAAGGCCTGGTAGAGGATCTCGTCCTTGGAGAAGAAGCCGGCCCAGGGTGGGATTCCGGCGATGGCGATGACACCCATCGTCATGGTCCAGAAGGTGACGGGGATGCGCTTGCGGAGGCCGCCCATGTTGCGCATGTCCTGCTCGCCGGAGAGGGCGTGGATGACGGAACCGGCGGCGAGGAAGAGCAGGGCCTTGAAGAAAGCGTGGGTGAGGAGGTGGAAGATGCCGGCGGTGTAGGCTCCGACGCCGCAGGCGAGGAACATGTAGCCGAGCTGGGAGACGGTTGAGTAGGCGAGTACGCGCTTGATGTCGTTCTGCACCATGCCGATGCAGGCGGCGAAGAGGGCAGTGGCGGCTCCGATGATCGCAACCACGCCGAGGGCGTAGGGGCTGCGGTCGAAGAGGACGTGGCAGCGGGCGACCATGTAGATTCCGGCGGTGACCATGGTCGCGGCGTGAATCAGTGCGGAGACGGGGGTGGGGCCTTCCATGGCGTCGGGAAGCCAGACGTAGAGCGGAATCTGGGCGGACTTGCCGGCGGCTCCGAGGACGAGCAGCAGGGCGATGGCGGTGAGGGTGCCGCCCTTCCAGTCAGGATTGGCGGCGATGTTCGAGAAGACGTGGTGGAAGTCCAGCGAGCCGAAGTGGGAGATGATCAGGAACATCGCGAGCAGGAAGCCGAAATCGCCGATGCGGTTGACGACGAAGGCCTTCTTGCCGGCGTTGGCGGCGGAGTCCTTCTTGAAGTAGAAGCCGATGAGCAGGTAAGAAGCGAGACCGACGCCCTCCCAGCCGACGAAGAGGAGTAGAAAGTTCGACGAGAGCACCAGCACCAGCATGAAGAACATGAAGAGGTTGAGGTAGGCGAAGAAACGCCAGTAACCGTCTTCGTGAGCCATGTAGCCAGCGGAGTAGAGGTGGATCAGGAAGCCGACTCCGGTGACGACACCGAGCATGATCAGGGTGAGGTGATCGACGGTGAAGGCGAAGTCAACGTGGAAGCCGGTGATGGCGATCCAGGGGCGGGAGACGATGCTGATGGACTCCGGTGCGCCTGCGGACTTCATGTACATCCAGAGCGTCGCGACGATATAGGCCGGATAGGCGGTGGCGAGCAGAGCGATGGCGGTGACGACGGGACGCGATAGCTTGCGCCCGATAGTCCCGTTGATCAGGAAGCCGGTGAACGGAAGAAGCGGGATGAGCCAGAGCAAATTGGTATTGAACATTTTGTTTGAAAAGCTCTCTTGCTAATTTTTCAATAGGTTGATCTGGTCGACGTTGAGCGTCTGGCGCGAACGGAAGATGGCGATGATGATGGCGAGTCCGACGGCGGCCTCTGCGGCTGCGACGACCATCACGAAGAAGACGAAGATCTGACCCTGAACCTGGTGCCACATATGAGCGAAGGCGACGAAGGTCAGGTTGACGGCGTTGAGCATCAGCTCGATCGACATGAAGATGGTGATGATGTTGCGCTTGATGAGGAAGGCCGCGACTCCGGTGGAGAAGAGAATGGCCGCGAGGATGAGGTAGTACGCGATGGGAACCTGTGCGGACATGGCTACTGCTCCTTCCGGGCGAGGACGACGGCGCCGAGGATGGCTACCAGGATGAGGATGGAGGTGACCTCAAAGGGCAGCAGAAGTTTGGTGAAGAGGACGGAGCTGATCTCGGCGATGTTGTTGGACGCCTGCGAGAGCTGGCCGCCGAGGTTGGCGGAGCCGAGGTGCTTGCTCTCAGTGAGGAAGACGAAGCTGAGCACGCAGAAGATAGCTGCGGCACCCGGGAAGCCGGCAATGTAGGCGGCTCGGCTGCCGTGGGTATGCTCTTCTTCGCCGGCGTTGAGCAGCATGATGACGAAGACGAAGAGCACCATGATGGCGCCGGAGTAGACGATGACCTGGGCGGCGGCGAGGAACTCTGCGCCGAGCGACCAGTAGAGAACGGCCAGCGACATCATCACGACGACCAGAGAGAGGGCGGAGTTGATGGGGTGCTTCTGCAGGAGCAGATTGATGGCTCCTGCTATCGCTAGACCGCCGAAGATGAGGAAGAGTGCCAGTTGCATGAGGGTTTCGCAGGTCCTTCGTTTCGCCTGTCGTATCGGGGCAATGCGCCGCGAAAAGACAGGGTTGAGGATATGGCTGTCTGTTTATTGTAACTGGTGAAGATGGAGCAGAGCGGCCACATCAGCCGGGCTGCAAGGAGTTACCCGCGCAAAGCAAGGACGAGGCTGGTGACGAGAATGTTGACCATGGCGATGGGGAGGAGAACCTTCCAGCCGAAGGCCATGAGCTGGTCGTAGCGGAAGCGGGGCATCGTGCCGCGCACCCAGATATAAAGGAGCAGAAAGCAGAGAACTTTGAGGATGAACCACATAATCGGCAGAATCGCCTGGATGACCGGGCCACCGAAGGCCGGGATGAGGTTCCCGAAGGGGCTGGACGGACCACCGAAGAAGAGCAGTGTGGCGACGCAGGCGACGGTGATCATGTTGGCGTATTCGGCCATGAAGAACATGGCGAACTTCATGGAGGAGTATTCGGTGTGGTATCCAGCGACCAGCTCGGACTCGGCCTCGGGGAGGTCGAAGGGGGAGCGGTTGGTTTCGGCGTAGGCGGCCATCAGGTAGATGAAGAAGGCGACGAACTGGAAGCCTCCGAAGACGTTCCAGGAGGCGGCGCCGTGGGCGGACTGGCTGGCGACGATGTCGCGCAGGTTGAGCGATCCGGCGCGGAGGACGACTCCGACCAACGAAAGGCCGAGGGCTAGCTCGTAGCTGATCATCTGCGAGGTAGCGCGCAGGCTGCCCAGCAGGGCGAACTTGTTGTTCGAGGACCAACCGGAGAGCGCGATGCCGTAGACGCCGATGGAGGTGATGCCCAGGACGACCAGCAAGCCGATGTTGACGTTGGCGACGTTGAAGATATCGACGCCAACGCCGTTGACGGTGATGGTTTGAAGGGCACCGAAGGGGACGACGGCGATCGAGACCAGCGAACAGGTCAGCGCGATGATCGGCGCAACGATAAACAGGGGGCGATCCGAGGCGAAGGGAAGTAGGTCTTCCTTGAGGAAGAGCTTGATGCCGTCCGCGAGGGGCTGGAGCAGGCCGAACGGACCGACGCGGGAGGGTCCCCAGCGGTTCTGCATGCGACCGAGTACCTTGCGCTCGAGCAACACCGTGTAAGCGACCGCCGTGAGGGTAAGGACCAGCACGACGGCAAGCTTGAGGATGTTGAGCAGCAGAAATGTAACGAATGGGTTTAGATGGCTCACGGTGTTGGTTCGCGCTCCTGTGCGTGACGCTTTCGGGTGGCAGCCTTAGTCAGCGGCGGTCTGGATCTGGGTGAGTAGCGATGAAGGACGAAGGCTCTCGTTGTGCTGCAGGTCGGAGAGCATGGTGGAGTAGCGGCCGAGGGTCCCGGAGGTAAAGAGACTGTCCGCGGCAGGCTGTACGAGATCGCGGCGGGCTGTCTGGACTCCGATCTGGACCAGTTCGGCGACGGCGGGCTCGAGGTGCTGATCGTTGCCGGAGAGAAGCTGGAGCCGGAGGATGTTGTAGCCGGGGACGAGGCGCTGGACCTCGTCGAGGATGGCCAGCTGCTCAAAGGGGCTGAGACGCGGTTCGAGGTTCTGGGCGGTGAGCCAGACGGCGTGACGGTCGGCCTCGCCGGACTGTGCGCCGCGGGTCTGGCCCATGTCGGCGCGGAGACCCTTGCCGAAGGGAACGAGCGCGCGCATGTTGGCACCCATCTTGTCTGCGATGCGGACGATCATCTCGAAGTCGGTGCGGACACCGGCTCGGTCGCCGGCCTTCTTGACCTGCTGGAGGTCGCCGTAAGAGTTGGTGACGGAGCCGGCCTTCTCGTAGAGATTGGCGGCGGGAAGGATGACGTCGGCGAGGGCAGCGGTCTCGGTGAGGAACATGTCCTGGACCACTACGAAGGTATCTTTAAGGGCAGCGGCGTCCACTCCGTATTTGGCTACGGGATTGGAGTTGACCACGTAGAGGGCGGAGAGCTCTCCCTTGCCTGCGGCGTCGAACATCTGCAGCAGGTCCAGGCCGGGAGCGGAGGGAGCAGCGTACTCGGTGGCGAGGTCGCTTGCACGCCCGACGGCCTGGTAGCCGGGCAGCATGTCGGGAAGGAGGCCCATGTCGGCGGCGCCACGAGAGTTGGCGTAGTCGGAGATGAGGGCGAACTTCGCGCCGGGGATGGTGAGGCCGAAGGCGATGAGCTTCTTGAGCTCTGCACCCCGCAGTTCGGAGCCGATCAGGATGAGGAGGTCTTCCTCGGCCTTTACGGCTTCGCGGAAGCTGGCGAGTGCGGTTGCGTCGGGCGCGGCACTGGTGGCGATGGTATCGTCGCCGCCCAGGTAGCCGGCGAGCGCGCCGTAACCGAAGGGAGCGAGATGCAGGAAGGCTTTAGCTTGGCGGCGGAGCTTGATCTCGGCGGAGTTGGCGATGTAGAGCTTTGCACGGTTCAGACGGACGTTGGTGCGGAGGTTCCAGGCAGTGGCGGGAGCCTGTACGGTCGGATCGCCGCCGACGAGCAGGATGGCTTTGGCGGTCAGGGTGTCGCGCAGGGAAGCGGTGCGGTCTTTCTGTCCGGCGAGGGCCTGGGCGAAGGCGACGTAGTCCGCCGTCCGGTGGTGGTCGATGTTGTTGGTGCCGAGAACCGTTCGGGTGAACTTCTGAAGTAGGTAGGCTTCTTCGTTGGTCAGGCGGTTGCCGCCGAGGACGCCGATGGAGTTGCCGCCACGGGTGTCGCGGAGTTCGCGGAACTTCTTGCCGACGAGGTCGAGCGCGACCTCCCAGGAGACGGGCTTCAGCTCGCCGTTGAGCTGGCGGACGAGCGGCTGGGTGATGCGGTCTTCGTGGTTGGCGAAGTCGAAGGCGTAGCGGCCCTTGTTGCAGAGGAAATCGCCGTTGATGCCGGACTTGTCACGGTTGTCGCCGCGAACGATCTCGGAGCCGTCGGAGGTGGAGCGCACGCCGAGGGTGGTCTTGCAGCCGTCTCCGCAGTGGGTGCAGACGGTGGCGACGTGATTCATCTCCCACGGGCGGGTCTTGTAACGATAGGTGCCGGAGGTGAGGGCGCCCACTGGGCAGGCGTCGATGCACATGCCGCACTGTTCGCAGTCGACGTGGGCGAGATCGTCCGGAGAGAGCTGCGCTGGCACGTTGGGAGCGATGACGGCGGAGCTGCCACGGTTCTGGATGCCGAGCGCGAAGACGTCCATGCCTTCGCCGCACATACGGACGCAGCGATAGCAGAGGATGCAGCGGGGCCGGTCGAAGTAGACGACGGGGGACCATTTCTGCTCTTCGCGATGGTTCTTGGGTTCGGCGTAGAAACTGTCGGCGGCACCGTACTTGAAGGTCATGTCCTGCAGCTCGCACTCACCGCCAGCGTCGCAGACGGGGCAGTCGAGGGGATGGTTGCCGAGCAGGAGTTGCAGGGTGGCTTTCCTGGCCTGGGCTATTTCAGGTGTTTCTGTCGCCACAACCATGCCCTCGGCGACCGGGGTGGTGCAGGCGGTCTGGAGCTTGGGCATCTTCTCGATGCGGACGACGCACATGCGGCAGGCGGCCTGCAAGGAGAGTCCGGGGTAGTAACAGAATGCGGGGATCTCGATGCCGGCGGTCTTGCAGGCCTCGATGAGGAGAGTGCCTGCGGGTGCGGTGATCTGTTTGCCGTCTACGATGAAGGTTACGTCTGCCATCTGGGATCCTCTACTTCGACTTCTCGATCAGAATCTGCCGATCGTTGCTGCGGTGGGTGCGTGTTGTCACCACTCTAAAGATTGCGATCAGGACGACGATCGCAACCATGACCCAGACTAGCCGGGGTAGAAACTTGCTCAATGACCAGCACCGACGAGCTGCTCGACGGTGATGATGGGCGTGCCGGCCTTGTGGCCTTCGATGTAGTCTTCAAACTCTTTGCGGAACTTCTTGACGAAGCCCAATGTCGGCATCGCAGCCGCATCGCCTAGAGGACAAAACGTCCGGCCCATCATGTTTTCAGCGAGGTACTGGACGTTGTCGACGTCCTTCTTGCTGCCGCCGCCGTTGTAGACGCGGGTGAGAGTCTTCTTGATCCAGTCCGTGCCTTCGCGGCAGGGGATGCACCAGCCGCAGGACTCGTGCTGGTAGAAGCTGATGACGCGGAGGGCGAATTCGACGATGGAGACGGATTCGTCTAGCACCACGATGCCGCCTGAGCCGAGCATGGTTCCAGCTTTGCCCATCTGGTCGAAGTCGAGGCCTACATCGATCTCGTCTGCGGTCAGGACGGGGCAGGAGGAGCCGCCGGGGACGACCGCCTTGAGTTTCTTGCCGTCCTTGATGCCGCCTGCTACTTCATAGATGGCCTTGCGGAGCGAGTAGCCCATGGGGAGTTCGTAGACTCCGGGACGCTCGACGTGGCCGCTGATCCCGAATAGCCGGGTGCCACCGTTGCGTTCGCTGCCGAGCTTGGCATAGGCTTCGCCGCCCATCAGAAGAATGTGAGGAGCGTTGGCGATGGTCTCGGCGTTATTAATGACCGTGGGTCCGCCGTAGAGGCCGACGACGGCAGGGAAGGGGGGCTTGATGCGGGGGACGCCGCGCTTGCCTTCGAGGGATTCCATGAGGGCGGACTCTTCGCCGACCTCGTAGGCTCCGGCGCCGGTCTGGGTGATGATGTCGAAGTCGACGCCGCTGCCGAAGATGTTCTTGCCGAGGAAGCCCTTGGCGTAGGCATCTGCGACGGCCTTTTCGACGATCTTCAGGAGGTAGCGATACTCTCCCCGTAAATAGATGAAGCCCATCTTCGAGCCGATGGCCAGGCCGGCGATCATGGTGCCTTCGATGACGGCGTGGGGATCGTGCAGGAAGATGACGTGATCTTTACAGGTGCCGGGCTCGGACTCGTCGCCGTTGACCAGGACGTACTTGGGCTTTTCGGAGGTCTTGGGGACGAAGCTCCACTTCATGCCGGTGGGGAAGCCGGCTCCGCCACGACCGCGCAGGCCGGAGGCCTTCATGGTGTCGATGATCCAGGCGGGGCCGTTGGCGATGGCCTGCTGGACGGCCTTGTAGCCGTCGAGTTCGATGTACTTGTCGATTTCGGCTGCTCCCATGCCGAAGCGGCGGGAGACTACTTTGACTTCATCGGGATGAGATACGAGGCTGGGCATTTACTTTACGTCCTTTCCCTGGCCGTCACGGTACATCTGGAACAAAACATCGACCTTTCCAGGGGTAAGGTCGTCGTGGAAGTCGTAGTTGACCTGCATGGCCGGGGCCCAGCAGCAGGCGCCGATGCACTCGACTTCTTCGAGGGAGAAGACACCGTCGGGAGTGACACCTTTATGGCCGATTCCGAGCTTGTGCTTGCAGTGATCGAGAATCTCGTAGCCGCCGCGCAACATGCAGGAGATATTGGTGCAGACCTGGACGTTGTATTTGCCTGCGGGCTTGGTGCGCAGCATGGAGTAGTACGAAAGCACGTTGCGAACGTCCAACTCGAGAATCCCGATGCGCTGGGCGATCTCGGAGACGACAGCCTCGGAGATGTAGCCGACTTCATCCTGCGCGTAGAGCAGCATGGGGATGAGCGCGGAACGGCGCAGGGGGTAGATGGTGACGAGATGATCGAAGCGGGCTGCAAGCTCCGGCGAGAAGATCGTGTTTGCGACTGTGCTCACTGCATTAGCTCCCGCGTCAGCCGTTCGGCTGTGAAATCCATGTCTTCGGTGAGTGCTCCGATCGTAACGGTTCCGTCTTCGTTGAGCTGGAACGGTTGCGAGCGGTTGTTGTCTTCGGTCATTTCGCTGGGCGTGATGCGGAGCCAGCGGGTTCCGACGCGAAGGAGAATCTGATCACTGCCTACTTCTACGATGGCCTGGTGGCGGCTGTTGAGGCCTTGCGCCGCTCCATAGCTTCGAATCATTGATGCGAACGAGGTCCAGAGTTCTACGTGGAGACGTTCGTTGATGTTAGCCTCCGGCTTTGGTGCAACTTCAAACTAAAAGCAGATCCTTCGCTGCGCTCAGGATGACAATTTCGAGTGTCAGCGATCGATCTCTCCGAGAACGATGTCAATGGAGCCGATAACAGAAACAACGTCGGCGAGGAGTCTGCCTTTGCACATAGTCTCGAGAGCCTGCAGAGTGGCGTAGCTCGGGTTGCGCATGTGGACGCGGTAGGGTTTGGCGGTGCCGTCGGAGACGACGTAGTAGCCCATCTCGCCGCGCGGGGATTCGATGGCCTGGAAGACCTCTCCTGCGGGAACGGCGAAGCCTTCGGTGACGATCTTGAAGTGATGGATGAGCGACTCCATCTGGGTCTTCATCTGTTCACGATCCGGAAGGATGATCTTGGGAGCGTCGGCGACGATGCGGCCTTCGGGAAGCCCGTCGAGCGCTTGTTGCGCGATCTTGACCGACTCGTGCATCTCTTCCATGCGGACGACGTAGCGGGCCCAGACGTCTCCGTCCTGCGAGATCGGCACCTTGAACTGGAATTTGTCGTAGCCGGAGTAGGGCATGTCGCGGCGGAGATCCCAGTCGACGCCGGAGGCGCGGAGCGGGGGACCGGAGACGCCGAGAGCGATGCCGTCTGCTGCAGAGAGGTGTCCGATGCCCTTGAGGCGGCCCATCCAGATGGGATTGCCGGTGAGCAGGTTTTCGTACTGCTGAATCCTGTCCGGCATGCGGGTGAGGAAGTCCTGTACCTTCTTGTAGAAGTCCAGCGGCGGATCCAGCGAGACGCCGCCGATGCGGAAGTAGCTGGTCATCATGCGCTGGCCGGCGAGGCCTTCGAAGATGCGGAGGATGTCTTCGCGCTCGCGGAAGCAATAGAGGAAGACGGTGAGCGCGCCGATGTCCATGGCGTGGGTTCCGAGCCAGACGAGGTGCGACTGGATGCGGGTAAGCTCATTCATCAGAACGCGCAGATATTGGGCGCGCTCCGGGATTTCGAGGCCCAGCAGCTTCTCTACGCCGAGGCAATAACAGAGGTTGTTCGACATCGGCGAGAGGTAGTCGATGCGGTCGGTGAGGGGAACGACCTGCTGGTAGAACTTGGCCTCGCAGGTCTTCTCGATGCCGGTGTGGAGGTAGCCGATGTCCGGGGCGAGGGCAACGACGGATTCGCCGTCGATTTCGAGGACCAGACGAAGCACGCCGTGGGTCGAAGGATGCTGCGGCCCCATGTTGATGACCATGGTGTGATCTTTGGTCGGGTCGGCGCCGTTGTGACGGGCTGCGTCTGCGATCACGTCTTCCACGCCGGGGTTGATGCGGTGGGTGACGGGCATCCCTTCCAGGCCGTCGTTCATGTCTTCAGTAATCGGTTCTGGAGCTACAAGAGGTGACATTAGCGGTAGCCCTCCACGGGGTAATCCTTGCGAAGGGGATGGCCTTGCCAATCCTCCGGCATCATGATGCGGCGCAGGTTGGGGTGGCCGCCGAAGTGAACGCCGAAGAGGTCGAAGATCTCGCGCTCATAGAAGTTGGCCGAGGGCCAGACCGGGGTGATGGAATCGAGAGACGCTTCGGTGCTGTCCAGCCGGACGACCAGGCGGAGACGGGCTTTGAAGCTGTAGGAAAGGATGTGATATGTGATCTGGAAGCGTGGTTCGGAGGGGTACCAGTCGACGGCGGTGACGTCTTCGAGGAAGTTGTATCCGGCGGACTGTGCGGCCTGGGCGGCGGCGATGATGCTCTCGCGGGGGACGGTCAGGGTCAGCTCGCCGCGGTCGAATTTAGCGTCGGTCGCGATACCCTGCAAGGCTGCCAGGGCGGCTTTGACGGCGGGGTTCTCAGGATGGGCTGCAGCTACAGCTTCGAGGCCCTGAACGGAGGTTGCGGGATCATACATCTAGCGATCTCCCTTGGCTGCCATTTAAAGATCTCCCTTGTCGTTAGCCCAATCCAGGATGCCCTTCTTCCAGACGTAGAAGAGACCGACGGCGACGAAGCCGAGGTAGGTCAACATCTCGTAGAAGCCGAACATGCTCGATCCGGTGATGGCCGGCAGGCGTCGGAAGATGACCGCCCATGGAAGCATGAAGACCGCTTCCACGTCGAACAGAATGAACAACATGGCGACCATGTAGAAGCGCACGGAGAAACGTCCGCGGGCATCGCCGACGGGATCCATGCCGCACTCGTAGGTGCCGGCTTTGGTGCGTGAATTCTTGTGCTTGCCGAGGAGGAAGGAAGCCCCCACCATGCCGCAGGCCATCCCCAGTGCGGCCAGGACTTGCAGGACCAGGGGGACGTAGTTCCAGATGTAGGGGTACGTTTGCATCGCCATCTTCGACTCTAAGATTGTGGCTGGCAAGTGTCAAGCAGCGAACGGGCGTTTACCGGACTCGAACTGCGCGCTATCGAAGCAATGTGGCGTAGATGTTAATTAAACGATCGCCGAAGATCGCAGCGATAAGTCCTCCCGCAGCGATAAAACTGCCCAGAGGAAGCCGGGTGAGGCGGTCTGCATTGCGCCGGGCCAACAAAAATAAGGCGTAGACAGTGGCGCTGAGGACTCCGAGGAAGAGGGCCAGGATCGCGGGCCAGAAGCCGAGGAAGGCGGCGATCATGGCGATGAGTTTGACGTCGCCCAGGCCGAGGCCTTCGCGGTGACGGACGAGTTTGTAGAGCCAGCGGACGAGCAGTAGCAGGCCGCCTGCTCCGAGAACTGAGGCGATGCGGCCCCAGACGAGGGCTTCGGTGCCGGTCATGAAGATATTTCCGTGGATTCCCATGCTTCCCGGGCTACTCATGCGGAGCTGGTGGGTGGTGTTCAGGATGACGTCGCCCTCGTGCGGGCCGAGAAAGATGGCCTGGGTGCAGACGAGGAAGATGCCGATGGCGATTCCGGTGAGGGTAAAGGCGTCGGGGAGGAGATGGGTTTGCCAGTCCATGACGATCAGGCCGATGAGGAGGAAGCCGAGGATGGCGAGCGTCGCAAATGGTAGGAATATACCTGCCGGTTGGCCCAACGCGGTGAAGAGCGAAACGACCACCCAACCGGCGTATCCCAATTCAACTCCGAGATATTGAAAGGGAATGGTCTGTGAGCAATTGCGACACCTTCCTCGAAGAATAAGAACGCTGAGGATTGGGATGTTGTCGTACCAGCGAATCGGTTTTTCACATGATGGGCATCGGGAACGTGGTTTTACAACAGACAGCCCAAGGGGCAGTCGATGGATGCAAGCATTGAGAAAACTACCAAATAGTAAACCGACCAGAAAAAGGGCTGATGGTAGATAGATTCCGATTACAAGCAGTCCTTCACCCACACCCGGAAAATCTGCTTTGTCAGACATGTGTGAAGTATACGGAACGCGATTGGCTAGAAGTCGACGTGCATACGCACCGACTCCACCAACACCGGCCCGCGGTCCTGGTTGTACCCTGGGTGGGTGACGTACTGGGCGTCGAGGGCGTAGAAGATGCCGCGCCAGGTATGGAGGTTGTAGTAGGCCTCCAGGATGTCTTCGCGGGCGTAGTTGAGTTTGCTGTCGCCGAGGAGGAAACCGAGGCCGCCGAGGGCGAGGTAGCGCTGGTGGTCGCGTTTGATGGCGTTGGTGACGAAGGTCAGGCCGGCCTTGTCGTTGGGGCGTCCGTGCGAACGGAGAGAGTAGTCGCTGCCGATTTCGATGGTCTGGTCGACCTCGGTGTAGGCGAAGGACTGGTGGGCGCCTTCGTTCCAGCCGAAGCGACCAAACGCGCGGAGATTCGCGGTAAGCTCCTGCTCGGCGTTGAGGCCGAAGCCGTATTTGACCGCGCTGAACTTAGCCTTGGAGTCAACGTCAGGGGTGGGATCGGTGCCGTTGAGGTAGCCGGTGATGGCGTCGCGGTAGAGGCCCATGTGGGCATCGTTGACGTAGGCGAGCGCGCGGAGGGTGGACTTGCGGTCGGGGCCGAGGAACTTGCTGAGGAATGGGTGGCGGAATTCCAGTTCGAAGTTCTGGCCGGAGGCGCGGCGTAGGTTCCAGTCGACATCGATGCCGTTGGCGACGGTGGGCATCAGGGCGAGGGCGTAGCGGGCGGACCAGGTCTTGTCGATGTACTCGGTGACGACGCCGTAGGTATAGCCTCGGGTGTCGGCGGCGTAGTCCCAGGCGCCATTATTGTCGACGGTCCAGTTGAGGAACTGGAGGTGGCTGTCGGTGCCGATGGTGTTGAGGTCGAGGTAGTCGGGCAGACTCATCTTACCGATGTGGAACTCGATACGGCGCTCGGGCACCTTGGTCGCCAGTGAGAACGGCGTGCGGGTGGCGTCGACGAGCGTGCTGGAGAGGCCGATGGTCTCGTGTAGTTGCACACGCGCGATGTAGGGCTTGGAGCCGAGGTTGGGATTGCGGACGACGTCGAGGTTGGTGAAGCCTGCGAGGCCGAGAGCCTGCGAGATGCCGCGGCCTCCGGCGGATTCGACATCCAGGATGAGGTCGGTGGAAGCGCGCGGGCTGCGGATGACCTGGTAGCCGAGGTAGAGCGTGCCGATCAGCGAAGTTTTGTATTCGCCACGGCCAACAAGGCTATTGACGCCCTCGTAAGGCGAGTGGAAGGGAGCATGCGCCTGGAAGACGATGTTGGCTTGTCCGGCGATAAAGTAGCGCGCTGTATTGGCGTGTGGGAAGAGGGTAACGGCAGAGTCCGGCTCGGGCGCGGGGATGGTGGCTGGCCGTTCGTCGGCGCTGGCTGGGCCGGGGGCGTCCGGCAGCGTCGCCGTCGCGGGGCGCACGCCTTGCTGCTGCAAAGCCCGGGCAGGCGCAGCGAGAGTCAAGGCTAGGAAAAGCAGTGTGGCCAGGGTGTACATGGTGTCCTTCTACGTTACAAGGCAAACGCGAGGGCGATGGGATAGAGGGTGCCGGAAAGAGATGAATAGAGTGCGAATCGCCTGCCTTCTCCCCAGAGAGAGAGAAGGCAGGCCTGGGCCTTTGCGGGAGTTCGCCGGTGGCTTCGGCTTGGTCGGTGTCCGCGAGGACGTCGGGCAGGGCGAACCAGACGCAGGCGAGCGGGCAGCGTTCGTCGGCGGTCTCCACCCAGCGACGGCGGAGGGTGACGGGCTGCGGCTGCTTCGTCAGGAGTTTCTTGGAGGTGTAGAGCATGCTTTCTCCTCTCTGCGGAAAGGGCTCGCAGGGGAGCGGTTTACCAGCGGTCTTGGAAGGTTGGTGCAACTGAAGGTAGTATACCCCAGTAGGGTATTTGGGGGAAGGAGACAATGTCCCATACGCAACGCGAGCAGGTGAAGTTATTGAACCGGGTGAAGCGCATCCGGGGGCAGATGGATTCGGTGGAGCGGCACCTGTCGGCGGAGAACCACGACTGCGCGGACACTCTAATGCTGCTGGCAGCGGTACGCGGCGGCATCAATGGGCTGATGGCCGAGGTGCTGGAAGATCACATCCGTCTCCATCTGTTGAAGGATGGGCACGCGCCGCTGACGCCAGAGTTGGGCGAAGATCTGATCGACCTGGTGCGGGCGTATCTGAAGTAGCGCCGGATGCGGCAGGCGCGAAAAAGCCCCGGCCGGTGGATTCGCGCCGGGGCTGGGTGATTCGAGGCTTCAAAGCTTCAAGGAAGCGGAGCTAGCTCTTCATCCCTACGACCACCAGTCCGACGCCGGCGACGAGCGAGATGGTACTGAGAATGGGCGAGATGGGCATGGTCTTGGTTTCTTTGTGACCGATTTGCACGGGGCCCAGGTCTACGTCCTTCTTTTCGTGAGTGAAGCTTACGCCGCCGACTCCGAAGCCGACGATACCAAGGATGATGAGAAGAATGCCAATGATGGTTGCGGGTTTCATGAATGCCTTTCGTGGTGCAGACGAAAATCTTGCGACCCGGAGTTGGATGCAGGGATTTGGAAAAAAAGATGTCGAGCCTGGAAGTTTTGTGAGGTGCAAAGGGAAGTCTTTGCGCTCTTGATTCGCACAGGCCTGTGGGAGTAATGTGGGCCTACACGGGAAAGGAGGATGATCCAGCCTATGAAAATTGACAGTACAAGTTGCATCAACAATGTACGTGAGGTGACTGAGGCTTAGAGCGTTCCTGCTTCAAGGATGGCTCTAGACCTGGCGTTTTAGGAAGTTCTTCGCCGAGGCCCAATGTCCGAACAGGGACGCCTCAGGTCAAACTCAACAGTGCACCGGCAGACGGCCCGATGCTCTCAGGAGCGCGGGCCGTTTGCGTTTTGCAGCGGCTTACAGTTTTTGCGGCTGTGCTTTCGCGGGCTTTAGAATGGTATCCATGCAACCACTGGTCATTGCGGGCAGGGCGTTTCAATCACGGCTGATTGTTGGAACAGGGAAGTACAAGGACGGGGCGGAGACGCAGGCCGCCATCGAGGCTTCCGGTGCGGAGATGGTCACGGTTGCGGTGCGACGGGTGAATCTCGATCGCACGACCGAGTCGCTGCTGGACTTCATCGACCCGCGACGCTATTTCCTGCTGCCGAACACGGCTGGGTGTTACACCGCTGATGAGGCGATCCGTGCGGCACGGTTGGGGCGCGAGGTGGGACTGTCGGACTGGGTGAAGATCGAGGTGATCGGGGATCTGAAGACGCTGTATCCCGATGTGCAGGCGACGGTGGAGGCCACGCGGGTGCTGGTGAAGGAGGGCTTTACGGTGCTTCCGTATACCTCCGATGACATCGTGTTTGCGCGGCGGCTGATCGATGTGGGAGCAGCGGCGGTGATGCCGCTGGGTGCTCCGATCGGCACGGGTGTGGGCATTGCGAATCTGCACAACCTGCGGATGATGCGGGAGCTGATCACGGAGGTTCCGCTGGTCGTGGATGCCGGGCTGGGAACGGCCTCGGATGCGGCGCTGGCGATGGAACTGGGCTTCGACGCGGTGTTGTTGAACACGGCGATTGCGGCGGCAAGCGATCCGATCCTGATGGCGGAGGCGATGCAGCATGCTGTGCTCGCGGGGCGGCAGGCGTTTCTGGCGGGCAGGATGCCGCGGAAGCTCTATGCGACGGCGAGTTCTCCGCTGGAAGGCATTTCCCGATAGGCTGCGGGAATCCGCCTCGATAGCGGGATCGCGTGCAGGATGCAGTAAACTTCGGCCATGCGGGTCTTCGGAATCGATTGCGGCACGGAGTTCACCGGCTACGGTGTGGTGGATGTGGACTGCGACGCGCGTCTACCCAGGCTGGTGCATATTGCCGCCGGGACCATCCGGCTCAGCAAAAAAGAGAAGACGCCGCAGCGCCTCGCGCAGGTGTATGCGGAACTGGTAGCCCTGATCACGCTGCATGAGCCCGAGACGGTGGCGATTGAAGAGGTGTTTTTTTCCGCAAATGCGAAGTCCGCGTTGAAGCTGGGGCAGGTCCGGGGGGTCGCGATGCTGGCGGCGGCGACGTGCTTCAAGCCGGTGGCGGAGTATGCTCCGCTTTCGATCAAGAGTTCGGTGGTGGGGTATGGTCTCGCGGCGAAGGAGCAGGTGCAGTTCATGGTGACACGGCTGCTGGAGCTGGACCATGCGCCCGACTCCGCCGATGCAGCCGATGCGTTGGCTATTGCAATCTGCCATATTCACACTTCGCAGACGTTGCTGGCACAAGGGGCGCGGCGATGATGCGGGTGTTGGGACGGTGGAGTGTTCTCGGAGCCCTGATCAGCGGGATGGCCTTGGCGCAAGTAACGCCCACTCCCTCAACATCTGGCGCGCAGGCAACCGTGACATACCAGTTCGACCGGACGGGACTGCCTGTTCCTCGTTTTACGCTGGTGATTCATGAGGACGGCACGGGCACGTACCATGCCGAGGAGGTGGAGCGGCGGTCGGCGGATTCGGCTCTGCAGCAGGTGAGTTTGAAGGTGATCGACCGGCCACTGACGGTATCTGCGGAGACGGCGACGAAGGTCTTTGCCGCGGCGCGGGCCTTGAAGTTCTTCGATATCTTCTGTGGGACGAAGGCGAAGAACATCGCCGATACGGGGAAGAAGACGCTCAGTTACAAGGGCTCGGACGGCACGGGGAGCTGCGTGTACAACTACTCCGACGACAAGAGCGTGATGGCGTTGACGGACTCGTTTTACGCGATCGCTTACACGATGGACGTGGGGCGGCGGCTGGACTTCGAGCGGCGGTTCGACCGGCTGGGGCTGGATGCAGAGCTGATCTCGCTGGAGAAGGCTGCGCAGGATAAGAACGCTCTGGAACTGGGGAACATCGCGCCGACCCTGCGGGTGCTGGCGGGAGATGGTGAGCTGATGCAGCGTGTAAGGACGCGAGCGGGCAAGCTGCTGGAACAGAGCTCTGCGGCTACTGCTTCCAAATAACGACTAGAGCGCAAGGCAAGTGCGCCCTAGCGCCGGGCGGGCGCTACTTCGTAGGGTATTGGACGCTTCGCGTGTTACACGACTTTATGGTTTGAGGGCTCGGTAGAACTCTGCCATGGGTTCGAGGGCCAGGCCTTCGGCGCGGGCCAGCTCCGGAATGCTTGCGGGCCATGCCTGGGCGAGAACTTCGGGAGAGTGGCCGGCGGAGCGCAGGTTGTTGCGGAGGGTCTTGCGTTTCTGGCTGAAGCATTGGCGCAGGAAGGTGTCGAAGCCAATTGCATCCACCCCCAACTCGGTGAAACGCGGGGCAAATTCCAGACGCAGGACCGTGGAGAAGACGTCGGGCGGGGGCGAGAAGGCGGTCGGAGGAAGGGTGAAGAGGGCGGCGACCTCAGCGTTCATCTGCGCTGTGGCAGAGAGCAGGCCGTAGTCGCGAACGCCAGGGGCCGCAGCGACGCGCTCGGCGACCTCGCGCTGCATCATCAGCACGGCGCGCGCGATCTTGCCGAGGGAACCGGCGGCGAAGAGCTGCAGCAAAATATCTGAGGTGATGTAGTAGGGCAGGTTGCCGATGACGTCGGCGGTTTCGCCTTCCGGGATCAGGGTAACGAGATCGGTCTTGAGGACGTCGGCTTCGATGATCTGGACGTTGGGCCGATCGCGGAAACGGAAGGTGAGTTCGGCAGCGAGGGCGCGGTCGAGTTCGAGGGCGATGAGACGCCTGGTGCGGCCGGCGAGGATGTCGGTGATGGCTCCGTGGCCGGGACCGATTTCGATAACGGTGCGGTTTCTGATATCGCCCAGGGCGTCCGCGATGGCGTGGCGGGCCGAGTCGTCGACGAGAAAGTTCTGCCCGAGCTTGGGATTTGGCTTCGACTTGTGAGGTGAATAGGCAGGCATGTGCATCCAATATTTCGCAGGCTTGTATAGACTAACGGTTTGGCCGGGAAGATGCGTTATGCAACGATCCCGGCGGGATAGAGGATGGCAGCATGTACATCGTATTTGCATCATCGGAGTGCACGCCCTGGGCGAAGACGGGTGGGTTGGCGGACGTCGTGGGCGCGCTGCCTGAAGCGCTGGCGAAACTGGGACACACGGTCAGCGTCTTCCTGCCGTACTACCGGCAGGTCGCGAAGCTTGTGCCGGATGCGGCGGTCGTACTGCCGAGCCTGACGATCCCGTTTCCGTCGTACAACCGCTTCGCGAGGATTCTCGATGGCGGCGTGAAAGGCGGAGTGCAGCACTACTTCGTCGACTCGCCGGAGCTCTTCGACCGTGAAAGTTTTTATGGAACGCCATCGGGTGACTATGCTGACAATCCGGAGCGCTTCGGGCTCTTCAGCAAGGCGGTGATCGAGGCGACCAAGGTTCTGGGGGTGCCGGACGTCTTCCACGTACACGACTGGCAGGCGGCGATGATCGCGGTGCTGCTGCGGTCCACCTACTTCTTCGATCCCGTCTTCCGCCGCGTGCCGGTGGTGCTGACGATCCATAATGCCGGCTACCAGGGTTGGTTTCCGCCGCGGACGATGGAGACATTGCTTCTGCCGTGGGATATGTTCACCTTCACCAAGCTCGAACAGAACGACACGCTCAACTTCCTGAAGGGCGGCATCGTGTATGCCGACGCTCTGACCACGGTGAGCCGCAGGTATGCCGAGGAGATCCAGACCTCGGAGTTCGGGAATGGTCTTGAGGATGTGCTGCGTCAGCGGAGCGGCGATCTCTTCGGCATTCTGAACGGGGTGGATTACGACGAGTGGAACCCGGCAACCGACTCGCATATCGCGGCGCACTATACGGCGGAGAAGTTGGAAGGGAAGAAGGAGTGCCGGCGCGATCTGCTGCACGCTTTCGGACTCCAGGCGGTGACGGACGAGACTGCTGTGATCGGGGTCGTTTCGCGCTTTGCGACGCAGAAGGGCTTCGACTTCATCATCGAGATTATGGACCGGCTGGTGCAGGAGGACATGGTGCTGGTCATTCTTGGCAACGGCGAGGAGTACTACGAGCGCCTGCTGAGCGATATGGCCGCGCGCTATCCCGATAAGGTACGGGTACAGGTGAAGTACGACAATGTTGTGGCCCACAAGATCGAAGCCGGCTCTGACATGTTCCTGATGCCTTCACGTTACGAGCCCTGCGGTCTGAACCAGATCTACAGCTTGAAGTACGGGACGGTTCCTGTAGTGCGGGCTACCGGCGGGCTCGAAGACACGATCGACGAGCAGCCCTTGGGCGGCGGAAATGGATTCAAGTTCTGGGGCTATAACGCATGGGACCTGATGGACGCCCTGGTGCGAGCGCTCGAGACCTTCAAGAACAAGGACGAGTGGACGCGCATGATGCGACGGGGCATGGCGCAGGACTTCTCCTGGGATAAGCCGGCGCATGAATACGTGCGGGTCTACGAGCGGGTGATCCAGAACCGCAGCTAGGTGGCTTGAAAGTGCGCCCTAACGCCGGGCGGGCGCTACTTCGTAGGGTATTGGACGCTTCGCGTGTGGAAGCTACTTTACAGCGACAAGTGAATCCGCTTTAGTTCTCTTTCTTTTTTGTAAGAAGAAGTGCAGGGGAATTCCGAGCAGAATGATGGCCGTGCCGATCAGCGAGTTGCGCGGTTGATCGGCGAACGAGAAGACCAGCAGCACCGCGGCTGCGATCACAAATAGCGCCGGGACGACCGGGTAGCCCCAGACGCTGTAAGGTCGGGTGGCGGCTTCGGCGGGGGTCTCGCGACGGCGGAAGATGAAGACCGACGCGGTGACGGCGGCGTAGAAGAGCCATTCGGAGAAGATGGCCAGTGAGAACAGTCCCTGGAAGGTGTTGATCAGCAGCAGCAGCACGGACGACAATGTGGCCTGCAGGATCAGTGCGCGAGATGGAGTTTTGAAGCGCGGGTGAACGTAGGCGAGGTCTTTGAAGAACAGGCCGTCGCGAGCGGCGGCGAATGGGATTCGCGCGCCGGTGAGTGACGACCCGATGAAGGTCGAGCCATACGAGATGGCAAGGCCGATCGAGAAAACCCATGCCGCGGCAGGTCCCGCGCTGAGCAGGATTGCGGCGACAGCAGGCCGTTCTGCGGTGGCGATGGCTGTCGCAGGCAGAACGTACTGGATCGCCGCGTTGGTCAGCATATAGAGGATGCCGACGATGGTGACTCCTCCGACGAGCGCGAAGGGCAGGCTGCGCTGCGGGTTCTGGATCTCGCCGGCGGTGTGGGTGACGTCGGACCAGCCGTCGTAAGCCCATAGCGCCGCGATCAACGCGACCATGAATCCGGCAAAGCCTCCACGTGCGCCTGGGTGGTGAGTGGAGAAGTTAGCCACCGAACCGTGACCGCCGAAGACGCATATGCCCACGACGGTCAGAACCATCGCCACCTTCAACCCCATCAGCACACGCTGCGTGTTGCCGGCCTTGCGGGTGCCGAGGATGTTGAGGCCGGTGATAAGCCAGACGAATGCGATGGCGACCAGTTGTCCGTAGACGACGTGAGGCATCAACGGGAGCGAGAGGAACGAGAAGGCCGAGAAGTTCCCCAGCACCCGCACCACACCCGCTGCGATGGATGCGATGGAGGAGGGCTTGGCAATGGTCACCTGTGTCCACATGAAGACGAAGGCGGTGAGGTCGCCGTAGGCCTCGCGGAGGAAGGCGTATTCGCCGCCATACTTCGGGCGTGAAGCGGAGATCTCGGCGTAGGTCATAGCGCCGAACAGCGATAGCAGTCCACCCACGATCCAGACTGCGTAGACGGTGACGGAAGAGCCCACCGCGGCCATCATCTCGCGCGGCACCAGGAAGATGCCGCTGCCGATGATGATGCCCACAACGATAGAGGTCGCGTGCGAGGCGGTCAGGACGCGAGGAAGTTCGTGCTCTGCTTCGGGCTGGGCCATGAGGGTTTGAGGCAGAGTAGCACACGGTCTCTGCTGACCGGCATGGCGCACCCTCTAGATGTAGTGCTTGAAGGACTCCCAATCCGCAGTGACATTGAGCTTCCGTTCCCGCACGAGGTAGATGTTGCGGTGCTCGAAGGGCATGGCGTAGGGGTGATCCATGCGGCCGACGACCTCGACGGACGTGTAGAACTTACGCATCTCTTCGGGGCTGGCACCGTTGATGACGATCATTACCTCGCCGGTGGCCCCTTGCGGTCCCCACATGAAATAGCTGTTGTGTCCGCTGATGGCTGTAGGTAGTCCACGGCCCAGAAAGTTGATGGCGCTGGCCTCGCCGTAGTTCGAGCAGAGAATGCCGACCTTGGCCTGGTCCTGCGGGGAGAGTGAATGGAAGACGTGCGTGACCTGATCTACTTCTTCCTGCCAGCCGAAGCGATCGGCGTAGAACTGTGGCAGCGCGCTGGTCGCCGAGTTCTCCGTATTTTCGCTGAGCTTATCCAGATGCATCGTATGGGTGTAGGCGATCCAGGTCTGCGGAGTCATCACAGGGATCGACAGCGGAAGCAACACAACCGCGGCGACAAGAAGGATGGTCTCCAGTACCGGAAACGCGAAGATGCGATTTTCTCTGACTGCAGGACGTGTGGCGAAACGACGCTCCCATGCTATGCCGCCTGCCGCGAAGAGGACCGGGTAGATCGGAACGACGTAGTAGTCCTTCGCATGGAGCGCCATCATGACAGCCAGGAAGAGGAGGTAGGTGAGTCCGAGCCAACGCCAGGGTTTTGCCAGCGGATTGCGGAGCAGCCAGACCAATCCTGCGCCCCAGACCAGCATCGTTGCGGGCTGCAGATTCATGATCTGGGTGATGAGGAAGGGAATCGCTCCAAGTTTGACGTTCTTATTTTCAACCCGGCCATTGTGCAGGAATTCGAGCGTCGGCCAGTGGTTGTGGACCTGCCAGAGCAGATTCGGCAGCGCAACCAGGAGGAGCAGAGCGACCCCTGCGACTGCCCATTTGCTGAAGAGCAGACGACGCTGTGGCGTCAGTAAAAGCGCAACGAGCAGAGCCACGAGGAAGAACGTCATCGACGGCTTGTTCAGGACGCCGAGACCGGCAGAGAGCCCGAAGAGCAGCCACAGCCTTTGGCTCCCACCGCGCACGATCAGGATCAGAGCGAGCAGGCAGGTCATCCAGAAGAGGGACTCCATCGAGTTCATGGAGAGGAAGCTGTCGAGCGCAAGGTAGTGTGGTGCGGCGAGGACGCAGATCATCGCCAGCGCCTGTGCAGGGCGGCGGCCACCGAGTGACCAGGCCAGGACTCCAGTGAGGAAGATTCGCCCTGCTCCGGCCAGTGCCGAGAGCATGCGGATGCCGGCCAGCGATTTACCGAAGAGCGCGATCGCAATGTTGGCCTGGACCGCGACGACCGGGCCGTGGTCGACGTACCCCCAGGCGGGGTGTCGGCCGCAGAGGATGTAGTACATCTCGTCCCGGAAATAGCCGTAGCCGATGTGGGCCTCCCACAGGTTTGCGGCGACCTGCAGCACAAGCTTGATTGCTGCAAAGAGAAGGGCGAGCCGTACGGCGGCGACTAACTCGGGGTCTTTGGGGCGCACGACGGTGGTTGCGATGCGGGTCATTCTCAGTTCTCCACGGAATAAGAATGGCATACGGCGAAAGAGCCTCGGTTGTTCCGTGCAGTCTCCCCGTAGATTTGTTAGTGTCGTCTTCGGTATCTGCATCCTACGATTGAATCGCCAGCAGCTTGCGATCGCGCGGAAGCACGAGAATAAAAACGGAGAGTGGACGATGGACTGGACCCCCGGTGGTATGAGTGAGGATGTAGAAGATCGACGCGGCGATTCGGGCGGCGGTGGTGGCTTCAACCTGGGCGGCGGCGGGGGCGGACTGGGAATCGCAAGCCTGGTCGTAGTGGTTGTCATCAGCCTGGTGACGGGCCGGAACTTCATTGGCGGGTATCTCTCCGGCGGCGGGGTCGCCCCCACCCAGGAGAGTCGTCCCGCTCCATCACGGAGTTCGCAGCCTATTTCCTCGTCTGCCCAAGAAGACCGCTCCGCGCGACTCATCTCCGTCGTTCTGGATGACGCGCAAGCAACCTGGACGAAGGTGCTTTCGGCGCAGGGAGTCCGCTACCGTAAGGCAAAGCTGGTACTGTTTCGTGGCCGCACGTATTCCGGCTGCGGTACCGCGCAGGCCGCCACCGGCCCGTTTTACTGTCCGGCGGATGAGAAGGTCTACATCGACCTCGGGTTCTGGGATGAGTTGGCGAAGCTGGGCGGCAGTACGGCCGACTTCGCGCAGTCGTACGTGATTGCGCATGAGCTGGGCCATCACATTCAGAACATCCTCGGCACCGAGTCCAAGGTGCGTAGACTCCAGGGGCAGGATCCCTCGCAAAGAAATCATCTCTCCGTCGATCTGGAGTTGCAGGCGGATTGCTACGCGGGCGTGTGGGCACATAACTCGGGGCTGCGGAGCGGCATCCACGAGTCCGATGTCGAAGACGGTCTGAAGGCCGCTGCGGCGGTGGGGGACGATCACATCCAGAAGATGTCACGCGGAACGGTAAGCCCGGAGAGCTTTACGCATGGATCAAGCGCTCAGAGGCAGACGTGGTTTCGACGTGGACTCGATGGCGGTAACGTTGCAGGTTGCAATACGTTTTCGAATGAAGCCGAGTGAAGACTCCCACCTATTCCTAAAATACTATCCTTTTTGAGAAGTATAGTATTTTAGGACAGTGGGGCTCTGAATTTCGGAAGGAATGGATTCATGAAGACAGGATGGAGCGAAAAAGTTAGAGAAGTTGCGGATCGTGACTATGTGCAACCGTCACGCCGTAAGTCCAGCTATGTTCGTATCAGTTTTGGCGAGCTCCATACCAAGATGCAGCAGCAGGGATTTCCTCCACAGCATCCGAATCAAATAGCAACCGCGCTTGAATCGAAAAAATTCTGGGAGCCGCGAGGCCTGGTGATGTGTAGTCCCAAGGGACAGAGCCGGAAGAACGAGACTGTATTCGAGTTCAAGTTCGTTGACGACTCGCAACCGGCGAGAAAGACATCTCCCGAACATGATCCGCTCTTAGGACTTGCCGGAATTCTCAAGGGCACAATTCGAGAAGGTGCGCCCGCGTTTATCCGCGAAATCAGACGGGATAAAGGAACTGGCTTGTGACGCGGATCTTCTGGGACACGATGCTATTCATTTATCTTCTGCAGGACCATCCGGAGTTCGGAAAGCGAGTTCGCCATCTGCGCGTGCGCTCTCTCGAGCGCGGGGACGAAATCTGTACCAGCGCGCTGGCTCTTGGTGAGGTGCTAGCCGGAGTTCTCCGCGATAAGACGGAAGCAGATGCAGCGCTGGTGCGCGAAACCATTCTTAAATCGGGTGTCAAAATTTTGCCATTCGACGACGCCACATCGATTTCATTCGGTCGCATCCGCGCCACCTGTCGTACTTCCGCTGCGGACTCCATTCACCTTGCGTGTGCCGCGACCGCGGGCGTGGATCTATTTCTAACCGGCGATAAGGCGCTGATGAAGTTGAACATTCCGGGAATCAAATTTATCGCTGGCCTGGATACCGGGCTTTTCTAAATCCGCTCAGGATAGCTGGACAAGCGGTTCGACAACTCCTGCAAAGTGCCTCTGGATCTTTTCGGCGGTCGCTGCATTGACGACCGCGGTAAGGGCATCGGGCGACGCCTGCTTGATGCCGCGCACGCTGCCGAAGTGTTCGAGCAGCCGTTGACGTGTCCGCGGCCCTACTCCTGGAATAGCATCGAGCTCGCTGTCGCGATCCCGCATCTGGCGGCGCTTGCGGTGGTAAGTCACGGCGAAGCGATGGCTTTCGTCGCGGATCTTCTGCATCAGATGCAGCACCGGCGAGCGGCGGTCGAGCACGACAGGATCATCCTCCTGGCCGTGGACGTAGATGATCTCTTCGCGCTTGGCGATGCTGGCCAACGGCTGCAGGGTTACGCCGATCTCTTCGAGCGCGGCATAGGCGGCGTGAAGCTGGCCTAGTCCGCCGTCGATCAGGATGAGGGACGGGAAGGGCTTCTTATCGTCCTGCAGGCGCTTGTAGCGGCGCTGGATGATCTCGCGCATGGAGGCGAAGTCATCCACGCCGGTGACGGTCTTGACCTGAAACTTGCGGTAGTCGGACTTCTTCATTGCGCCGTCCTCCCACACGACCATGGAGGCGACGGTCTCCGCGCCCTGGATGTGTGAGATGTCGAAGCACTCGATGCGGCGCGGCAGTTCTTCGAGCGTCAGTGCATCCTGCAGCGACTCCTGAATCGCCTTGATGCTTGGTTGCAGCACCCGGAACCGCTGGTCGTACGACTGCTTGGCGTTCTGGCAGACCAGATCGACGAGGGAGCGCTTGTCACCGCGCTGCGGAGCGGCGACTTCGATGCGGTGACCGGCGCGTTCGGCGAGCAGTTCGGCCAACAGGGCACGGTCGGGGAAGTCCACCGGAACGTAGATGGAACGTGGCACATAGCTCTGATCGAGGTAAAGCTGCTTCAGCAATGCGGAGAAGAACAGCGCGGGAGAGAACGCCCCGTTCAGCTCGGTCATGCCGGAGTGCTGTGTCACCAAGACATCCTCGGCGACCTCAGGCGCGGGCGCAGATGGGTCCGGCTCCAGCCTTGGGATAGCTTCGACGGCGGCGGTCTCGGCCTCCCCTTCATTCAAAGTGGTGGAGAGCGACTCGGGCAACTCCTCCCAAAAGAAGTCGCGGCGGTCGACGATCTTGCCGCCGCGCATGTGGAAGAGATTCACGGCGAGCATGTCGTTCTCGTAGTGAAAGCCGAAGACGTCGGCGTCCTCGTTGTCGGCGGTGGCGATGCGCTGCTTGTCCTGCATCTGGTGGACCGTGACGACCTGGTCGCGCAGCCGTGCCGCCAGTTCGAATTGCTCGTTCTCCGCTGCGGCTCCCATACGCTTCGTCAGCAGACGCTCCAGTTCATCGGTGCGTCCTTCGAGAAAGAGCTGCACATCGCGAATGGTCTCTTTGTAGGCCTCGGATGTGGTCAGCCCTTCGACGCAGGGGCCGAGGCAGCGCTTGATGTAGTACTGCAGGCAGGCGCGTGGATGGTAGCGCGAGAGATCCACTTTGCAACTCGGAATCAGGAAGCTGCGGTGAATCAGGTCGACCAGGCGATGCGCGAGATTGCCGGGGAAGTAGGGGCCGAAGTAAGCAGCACCGTCCTTGCGCAGGCGTCGTGTCACGAAGACCTTCGGGTAGCGGTCGTTCATCGTCAGCTTGATGTAGGGGTAGGTCTTGTCGTCGCGCAGCAGTATGTTGAAGCGCGGCTTCCGCTGCTTGATGAGGTTGTTTTCAAGCGCCAGTGCCTCACGCTCGTTATCGACGGTGATGTACTCGAGGTCGACCGCCTCTCGCATCAGGGAGCCGGTCTTGGCGTTCGCCTGGGATGCGTCGAGGAAGTAGGAACGCACCCGCGCGCGGAGGTTCTTCGCCTTGCCGACGTAGATGACCTCGCCCTCTGCGTTTTTGTAGAGGTAGCAGCCCGGAGAGGTGGGCAGGGTCCGGATTTTCTGGAGTAGATCCATAATTCGGAGATGCTGAGATTCTGAAGGACACCGAATAAGATCTGGTGCCAGGTTTTAGTTTAGATGGTGGGGCGTCACGAGCGCTTTAATCCCGTAACCGTAATCTGTGCAGCCCTTTGCAGGCGGGAAGATTTGACGCGCCACACCGTCAATTGTTCCAGTTTTCGTTGCGAGGCACAATTCGTCCTCTTTGTGCGAGTTCCTGTATGTTTATGAAAAATTGAGACTTGCGGCGGGTGAAGGCTTTGGCATAGAGATTGCTCTGAAGTAACTGTTGCAACGGCTTGGTAGTTGAACGAATCATAAGTTGAAGATTTACAGGAGATAACGCCATGAATCCCAGTACTCCCCAGAGTTCGCACCTGAATTGCCCGACCATTGCAGGCAAGACCCTCAGAATCGGGGGCGCGGCGCTCGCCGGCGGATTGGTGCTGCTTCTCACCGTTGGCTGCTCGACCAAGAACTATGTTCGCTCTCAGACTGCTCCCATCGTCCAGCAGACGAACGAACTGGACTCCAAGACTGCCTCTGATCATCGCGCCATTCAGGATACAGATGCCCGTGCGCAGAGCGGTATTGCGACCGCCCAATCCGCTGCCAGCTCCGCCGACCAGCACGCGATGGCCGCAGGTCAGGCCGCGCAGACTGCCGGACAGTCGGCGCAGGAAGCTTATAACCGCGTCGATAGCCTGAGCGGTGTTGTGGCGAACCTCGATAATTACAAGTCGCTTGCGGACGTCAACGTCACCTTCGCCTTCGACAAGGCAGTTCTGACGGCTGCCGATAAGAAGCAGCTCGATGAGCTTGCAGGCAGTCTGCAGAGCGCCAAGGGCTACATTCTGGAAGTGACGGGCGGTACGGATTCGACTGGCGACGCCACTTACAACTACCAACTCAGCCAGCGACGTGCTGATGCGGTCGTAAATTACCTCGCTTCGAAGTACAACATCCCGCCGCACAAGTTCTACCTGGTGGGCATCGGCAAGGATCAGCAGGTCGCGAGCGATCGCACCGCTGCAGGTCGCGCCCAGAACCGTCGTGTGGAGATCAAGCTGCTCTCCAACATGACGTCCAGTGGCGCTGCCGGTTCGTCCCCCAGTGGCGGTCAGTAGTTAGCTGAATTGAAAAATTTCCTCCCCCGGAAGTCCCACAACAAGAAGCCAGCCTCGAGATTCGAGGCTGGCTTTCTTTTTTACTTATTTTGAGAAACAGAATATCTACTCGGATTTAAGTTTGAAATAAACTCCAGCCAAAATGGCGGACGTCAGGATCACCCATAAAAACTGGTACCAGTAGAAAAAAGGAAAGCCCATCAGTGCCGGGCTGGAACTGGCGTAGACCCGGGGGAACAAGAGCGCTACATAGGGCAGCAACAAGGGCAGCAGCCACCACTTGCTGTTTTTTCGCGGCTTCGAGGGGACTTCACCTGACTGGCTCATGATGGAAAGCATACCCGAGTGACGCTCTCCTTGGAATCCCTGCATACCGCGCAACCGGAAATGTCACCCGATGTCGGGTAGAGTTAAGATTATGGCACTGCCGTCCAGGGACCACTTACAACCAGCTTCTGTCACGCATGAGGAAGTGCCTGTAAAAGCTGCCCAGCAGGCCGCTGCGCCTCTGGCAGAGGCCATTACCATCATGGCGCGCCTGCGCGGCCCCGATGGCTGTCCCTGGGATCGCGAGCAGACCTTCGACTCCATCAAGAAGCACACGCTGGAGGAGACCTACGAGGTCTTCGACGCCATCGAGCGCCGCGCCTGGCCGGATCTGCGCGATGAACTGGGCGATCTCCTGCTGCAGGTGCTCTTCTATTCGCAGATGGCCTCCGAGGCTGGCTACTTCACCCTGGCCGAGGTCGCGGAGAGCCTCAACGCCAAACTGATTCGCCGCCATCCCCACATCTTCGGTGACGCGCTGGCGGCGGACTCCGACGCGGTACTCCGTAACTGGGAGCAGATCAAGCGCAGCGAGAAAAAGAACACTCTCCCCAACGGTGAAGCGCCTAAGCAGATGTTGGACGAGATTCCGCGCTCCATGCCAGCGCTGCTGGAGGCCTCCAAGCTCGGTTCCCGCGCCGCCAAAGTCGGGTTCGATTGGCCGGACGCCACGGGCCTCTTCGACAAGCTACAGGAGGAGATCGCCGAACTAAAGGCAGAGCTGCCTGACGCCGAATCTAAATCTGCCTCAAACGCGGCACTGGAGGAAGAACTCGGCGACGTGCTTTTTACCGCTGTGAACCTGGCGCGTCACCTCAAGCTCGATCCTGAATCCGCTCTGCGCTCCGCGAACGCAAAATTTCGCAGGCGCTTCGGTGCCATGGAGTCTGCGGCGGGCGGCCGCGAAGGATTAGAGACTCGCTCGTCCGACGAGCTGGAAGCTCTTTGGAGCAGCGCCAAGCACAGCGAACGAGACCATCAGAGCACTACGAAGGAGCAGCAGGGATGAGCACGGAGCAAGTATCGGAGACTCAAATGGTTAGTCAAAAACAGAGCGATGAGCAGCCAGCAATCCGGATCGCAGCCCTGCACGATCTGGATCAGTTTCAAAGCTGCGTCGATCTGCAGATTGCTGTCTGGGGCTATAGCGATGGCGACCTTATCCCCCGCCGCGTCTTTCTGCTCGCCGACCGTATCGGAGGGCAGGTGCTGGGCGCGTTCGACGGGGAAGCGATCGTAGGGTTCGCGATGGGGCTGCCGGGCTACAAAAACGGCAAACCGTACTTGCACTCGCACATGCTGGCCGTGCTGCCCGCGTACCGCAACCTCGGCCTCGGACGGCGCCTGAAGCTGGCCCAGCGCGATGACGCGATTGCACGCGGCTTCGAACTGATGGAGTGGACCTTCGACCCGCTGGAGATCAAGAACGCGCATCTCAACATCGCGCGGCTCGGTGCCATCTGCCGACGCTACCAACCCGATTTCTACGGCCCCTCCTCCTCCCCCCTGCAGGGCGGCCTGCCGACAGACCGCCTGTATGCGGAGTGGTGGCTTAACTCTCCCCGGGTCCAGCGCGTGCTGGGAGAGGCTGGTGATGCATCCGACCACACCGATGCGGTCACTGAAGAGATTCTTGTCCCGCAGGAGCTCTTCCATTGGAAGCAGGAGCCCGCCACCCGCGGCCTCGCCAGTGAACGCCAGCGCAGCAACCGCGAGGCGCTGCAAGCCGCCTTCAGCCGCGGCCTCGCCGTAACCGGCTACCGGAGGGAGAGCAACGGCGACGGACACTTTCTTCTCGGCCCGCTGGATCCACACCAGATATCTCCTTCCGGATCATTGCCAACGAGCCACGCTGACGCTCCGGAGACGTCCATCGTGTCATAGGATGGAGCCTGGAGATTGAAGCTGGCGCGCGGTAGAAATCGTGCCCGGCAAGAGCCGCTATGATGTTGCCTTTCAAAATTCGCGGTAGGATACTGTAACATCGCCCCTGCCGCCGATCGAACCACCGCATACTCCCCTGAACAGGACCCCTTCCAATGCTCAAGATTGACGCCATCCACCTGCGCGAGATCAACATGCCGCTGGCCTATCCGTTCGAGACCAGCTTCGGCCTCACCACCGGCCGGCGCATTCTGCTGGTCGAACTGGAGTCTGAAGGCCGCACCGCCTGGGGCGAGTGTGTCGCCGGCGAGCATCCGTACTTCAGCGACGAGATGATCGACACCGCCTGGATCATTACCGAGTCCGAACTCGCTCCGCGGCTGCTTGCGGCTGAAATCTCCCACGGCGGGGATGTTCCCGATCTTTTCAAGCCGGTGCGCGGCCACCGCATGGCCAAGGCCGCCCTCGAGAACGCCATGTGGGACCTTGAGGCGCAGGACGAAGACGTTCCTCTCTCTGAGCTGCTGGGCGGGGTCCGCAAAATCATTCCCTGCGGCGTCTCCATCGGCATCCAGCCTTCGCTGGAACAGCTTATGGATAAGATCGCCACGGAACTCTCCGCTGGCTACCAGCGCATCAAGCTCAAGTGCAAGCCCGGTTGGGACACCAGGATCTTCGAGGCCGTGCGCGAACGCTGGCCCGAGATTCTGTTGAGCTGCGACGCCAACTCCGCCTACCGGATGCGTGACTTCGACCACATCGCCAGTTGGGATCAGTTCAAGCTGCTCATGATCGAGCAGCCGCTCTGGTACGACGACTTCTACTTCCACGCCATGCTGCAGAAGCGCCTCGAAACGGCGATTTGTCTGGACGAGTCGATCCGCAACCGCCGCGATGCTCTCGCAGCCATCGACATGGAATCCTGCCGCATCATCAACATCAAGGTTGGCCGGGTCGGAGGCTTCAGCGAAGCGATCGCCGTCCATAACGCGGCAGCAGAGCGGGGCATCCCCGTATGGTGCGGTGGCATGCTGGAGACCGGAATCGGTCGCGCCCACAATATCGCTCTCTCTTCGTTGCCGAACTTCTCGCTCCCGGGAGACGTCTCCGCCTCCAGCCGTTACTGGACGCAGGACATCGTCGAGCCGGCAATTACCGTAAGCTCCAAGGGCGAGATCGTCGTCCCCACCACGGCTGGCTCCGGATATCCGATTCTAAAGGACCGCATCGAAGCCCTCACCGTGCGGCGCAGCACCCTCCACGCCAGGGCACGCGTTACCGTCTAGCAATATCGACATATAGTCTCTGGAAGGGCACACCTTCAGGTGTGCCAAACGCTACGTGTTTTGATTTATTTCTTTGTCGGTTTGCCATAGGCAAACCGACAAAGAAACAAAAGATAGAGGAGTGCTTCTTTCGGCACGGCTGAAGCCGTGCCCTTCCAAAGATCTTTCCGAAATCAACCACACCGACGAAGATGTAACGCCTTTATATGTCGATACCGTCCAGAGCAATTTATTGAGTCGGCAAAGGCGTATCAAGGAGGATGCGGACAGCGTCCTGGTAGGGAACCGGACCAGCCAGCACCTGGAAGGCCTCAGCGTCCACATTGGTGCGTACGTTCAGGGTCTTCACCATGAGCGCACGTACTGTCACCTCTTGCTTGAAGTGGGTATAGATCCAGCGGTCGCCACCGGTGTTGGTCTGCTCCAGTACAAGTTTGCCGCCGGGATAGATGTGCGCCAGCATGCCCCAGCCGAAGTTCACCCCTTGAAAGATCGTCCCTTCCATCCGCACCAGCACCTTCGACTTCGCGTCGATCCAGAGGCGTCCCTTCAGCCCGGTCAGCGCCTCTGCCGTCGTTGAAGGTGGCTTCCATTTGGGATCCGGCTGGTAGTCCAGCACTACCTCGAGCGCGCCATGGTTCACACCGGACTGCGGCTGATCCGGAACGTAAGTGAAGATCATGGCATCGGGTAGCAGCCGAATCATCGAATCGGCGAGCTTCCGCCCTGACTCTTCCTTCCGAACGTGCTTCAGAAAATCGTTTGGCGCGTCGATCATGGCCTTCAACCTGTCGCGCTCCGCCTTGTCCTCGTCCGTGGACAGGGGTCTGCCGTCGCGCAGAATCAGCCGTGCCACGGTTCCATCCTTGCTTTCGAAGACGTCGCGCACCTGGTCGCCTTTTTCATCCCGCACATGCATCCGGTAGCGCACGTAGGAGTCTTTGTGATGCAGCGCCGTCAACTCGTTTGCGGCGGCCTCTACAGCCCACGAGCGCGGAGGCTGGGACAGCAGGGCATTCGCATCGGGCGCAGATCCCTGCGGTGCAGCGGTGGAGATGCGAACGCGAGCGGTATCCTCTGCAACAGCGCTCCGAAGGGCGAAGGGAGCAAGACTCAAGGCCGCCAGGAAGCAGCCGCCCCGGAAGCAGTCCAGTCTGGTGCGACGATAGGTCGTGGGGAGCACGCAGGAACTCATAGCGAGAAGGGCCTCTTGCTGCCTGAGATGCAGCGCAGCGGCATTCCAATTTTTATTCTGCCGGGAATCAGAACTGGAACCTCCTTCATCGACTCTCTCTCGTATTCATGATGTGTTGTTACGCTATCTTCTAATTGAGTGAGACGTATGAGGAGCCATCAAAGTTTGCACTGGACGAACGCAGTGCCCGCGGTTTGCCTCACGGCGCGCGCTTGCGTATAGTTCGGGCAAGATGCACCGAAACGGGATCGATCTGTAAGGGAGAAAACACACGCATGAAGCCAACTGAAGGTTCCACCGTCATCGGCAAATCAGTCGTCGTTCGGGGAGAGCTCTCCGGCAACGAAGACCTTTACCTGGATGGCGATCTCGAAGGAACCATCACACTCACCGACAGCCGCCTAACCCTGGGGCCGAATGCGCGCGTGCTCGCCGATCTCAACGTGCGCGATCTCATCGTCTTCGGCAGCCTGAAGGGCAACGTCCGCGCCTCGGGACGCATTGAGTTGCGCCAATCGGCGATCGTCAGCGGCGATATCATTGCCAATCGCCTGTCCATTGAGGAGAGCGCCGTGATGCAGGGTCGCGTGGAACTTACTGCTTCGGGCGATGCAGCACCTGCCTCCACTGGGACCTCAGAGAGCGCGTCCTTCGTGCTCGAGCCAAAGGCCTAGGAAGGGAAGGGATACCTGTAGATGCGCAATCTCTTCGGAGGCAATGACAATCCAGGCACCTCCAAGGGGTCCAAGAGTGGGGGGGGCGATCGTGTGCCGCGCCACTCCAGCGGATGGAAGGAGCTGCTCAAGAACCTGCGCGAGCAGGATTCGCTTCGCATCCTCGACATCGGACCTACCTCGTCGACGAATATCAACTTCATCACCAGCATCGGACACAGCATCTATATGGCGAACCTGGTCGAAGAGGCGGCTAAACCGGAGTGGATCAAGCCAGGAGAGGCCGGTGAGCCAGCCAGCTTTGACGTCGAAGGATTTCTCACCACGAACCTCAACTTCTCCGGACGCATCTTCGACGTCGTCATCCTGTGGGACACAGCGGACTATCTGCCCGAAGTGCTTCTGCCCGCAGTCCTCGAACGCATCCATAGTGTCATGCAGGAGGGCGGCTTGATGCTGGCCTTCTTCCATACCAAGGCGGAAGGGTCGGAGACGGCTTTTTCGCGCTATCACCTGACCGAAACTGAAGTCGTTGAAATGCAGCGAGCCGGTAACTTTCCGATCCTCCATACCTACAACAACCGGCAGATTGAAAATATGCTCAAAGATTTCAGTAATTACCGTTTTTTTCTGGCCAAGGATAATCTTCGCGAGGTTATTACTACCCGGTAACTTCCGGGACTTTGGACCACATCACAAAACTGGAAAGGGCAGGTACCGAATATTCGGTACCTGCCCTTTCTTAGTTTCTGTAGTTCGCTGTCTGTGGGCCGCAGCCTGGTTTTATTGGATCGATTTAACCTTTTGCACTCTGCTTACGGCGCTCGGCCCAACGCTTCTTCATCGCATCGGCGATTCGTTTGCGTCCTTCGGGGCTCAGCTTGCGTGCGGCGGTCTTCTTCGTAGCGACGACAGCCTTTACATTCTTGCTACCCTTCGGACGTCCGCGTCCAACGCCGACGCTTACCGTTGCCTGGGTTCCGGCGAGTAGAGCGCGAGCCTGTTGCAGTTTTGCAATCTGATTGTCAATCTGGGCGATGATGTTTGATACTTCCACGTGTTACCTCCTGTTGGGGCCAACTTATCTTGGATAGTTTTACTCTGTAACTTGAAACAAAATTTATATCCTTCTAAACGATACAGAATGCAAACGACAGTTGTAAATAAAGCCTTAACTCGAATAAGGGATCAGAGCAACATTTTTCATTCTATTTTTTGATCGGCTCTTCGGCCTTTTCGTAGCTCGCGGGACTTACATCGGGCCTCTTAATTGGAATGGAATAGCCCGGGCCGGACTCATCCAGCAGATCGTAGCGTTGGCTTCCAAGCCCATGGCGACTATTCGATTCAGCGATGCATTGACGCAATCCTGTGAGTGTCGCCTGCTTATCCTGGCTGAACTCCTTCGCCACGCGAGTCAAGGCATAGCTCAGAATGTCGCTGTGATGCAGGTGTTGCATCTCTGGAGCGCGCCGCAGGTTCAACCAGAGACGGTGTACCAGTTCTACTTCGTCAGGTTGAATTGCCGGTGCATGTGGCCCGATGTGAAAACTGAGTGACTCACCGTCCGGTTGGACGACATAGAAAGTGAACTGACGTTTTGGTTCAGGCAATACCTCCCACGCCTGACCGACGTGGTACGCCTGCTCCTGCGCAGTGAGCTTGGTCGATAGGCCCGAAACGACTGCTGCGGCTTCCAGCGAGTTAGCCGTCTGCACCAGCGCTGCAAATATATCGCCGGCCGGAACTACCAGCAGGGAGATATGTTTGCCAAAGCTCTCCGCGACCGAAACTGCTTTCGTAAACAGCATCTGCTCATGCTCGCTGAAGAGCTGCTCGGACGCTTCGACATAGTCCGGGCCGCCAGCGCCCATCATGCGAGCGGCTAACACCACAAGATCCTGCTCTTCCGTATCGGTATGGGTCAGGGCCCACTTCAACGCAAACGGTGCCGCCGAGTCGCGCATCGTCACGATCACCGCTCCCGGACGTATCTCCAGCGATTCGCGCCCCACATTGTCCTGGTGCTCCAGTTGGAAGTGCTCGCGCATCTGCTGCTTCGTCATGTCATGACGGCGCTTGTTATCCCGTTCCGACAAAGTAAAGATGACGAACAATGTCGCGGCAAACAGGATTCCACTTACGGTCGCAACACTCTTGGTGAAGAGGTTGACGATCGCGGTCGTAGCCAGAACGAGAAAGACCGAAAGCAGTCCGAATGGAATTTCGGTCTTACCAATGCGAAGATTCAGAGGGACCTTATAGCCACGTTCGCCGTGATATTTCCAGCGCAGTACCAGCATGGCCAGTGAGTTGAAGGTAAAGCTCCAGATAACTCCGAAGGCATACGCCTCACCCAGCATGATGACATTGCCGTGCGTAATTACGATGGTGACGAGTTGCAGTCCCGCAACCAGGTTTACGATCCTATAACTCGTTCCGAACCGGCGTTGCGGCTTGCGAAACCAGTCCGCGAGCACGCCATCTTCCGCGACACGCATCAACACACCGGTGGAACCCACGATCGCCGTGTTTACCGCTCCGCCGAGAATCAGGAAGCCGACGATGACGACAAACACGCGAAACGCAATCCGCAGTGCCAACGGACCAGCCATATACATGGCCATTCCGGCGATCAGGTTGTCTCGATAGACTGGCACGCGTACGGCATCGGGGATCAGCATGACTGCAAGCAGGGAACCGATACCCGTAAAGAAGAACGTATAGATTGCGATAACGATCGCTGCGCGCTTGAGATTCTTGAGCTTGGGATGCTCGATCTCACGATTGACCTGTGCGAGAGACTCTTCTCCGCTCATCGCAAGGACAGAGTGGCCGAACGCCATCAGCACACCGAACAGGCCCAGCGTCTTCATAAAGCCGGTGTTCTTCAGGAAGCCCATCGCGTCATCGGAGAAGTGCAGGTTCTCCGGGATTGGCAGCGGCGGCAGATGTACTCCGCGTGAGAGCGCCGTATAGATTCCCCAGCCCAGCAGAATGACGACCATCACCGTGGTGATCTTCATCACCTTCAAAGCCTTGTCGCTGGACTCCTCGATCCCCTTGGTATTCTGCCACCAGAAATAAATCGTAATCAGTGCCGCGATGAGTGCGGCACTCGAATTGATAGGGAGTTGCCGTGCGCTGCCATCCGCGTGCATGGTCAGGAACGAGGCCCAGTGATGCGTCGCGCAAAGCTGCAGCACTTCGTTAAGAAGTCCAAGGATGTAGTGGCCAGCCGAAACGCCTGAGATAGGTCCGGTAAGAATGTAATCGAACATCAGCGCGGAGACGCTTAGTTTCGCAAAGGTCCCACCCAGGGCTTCTTTGACGATGCGATATACACCGCCGCGCGTGAACATGCTGCAGCTTTCGACGTAGACCTTCCGCACCGCGAAGCTGAACAGCATGACGCACAGGATCAGCCACGGTGCCGACTTGCCGACTGCCTCTTCCGCAATGCCGCCTGCATAGAACGCCGAAGAACCAAGATCATTCAGAACGATCGCCGCAGCTCGCCAGAAAGAAATAAAGGTGAGCATGACCGAGGAGGCCACCACCAGCCTGACACGGTTCGATTGCGGTTTAGAGATAGTTTCTTTGGATGCCATGATCGTTAGTGCGATGCGCTGCTATCGGTCCTGGCGGGACTGCGTTTAGGGAGAAAAGACCGCCGCGGCCCGCAAGCTAATCTTCGTCTTCCAGCAGCTCCTTCATGTCTCCGACAAAGCTGACTGCAATAACAATTGCCGAACCTGCCATTCCCAGGAAGAAAAGCGGCACGACAACGGTTGCAGCCAATCGAATAACGAGGTCCATACAAATAAAGATTGTATCTCTTTTGTAAGTAACATTCGGACGAAGTTACGGTAGAGTCGCGAACTTTACGTCACTTCAAAGTAAGTGACCCGCTGAAATTACAGACCAGCGCGACTTTGAACTCCCAACCGGGATGTTAGACTTCGCTTGCGATGCGACTTATCCCCATCAGGCTATGGGCTTTGGCTTTGCTCTCCGGCCTGCTGCAGGTTCTACCCTTTCCCCTGGCAGGCCCGGTCCCGCTCTGGCGCACGGCCTTGTGCTGGATCGCTCTGCTGCCGCTGTTCGCCGCGCTTGCCGGAAAGAACAAGCTCGGAAATACCCTTACTCTCCTGCAAGGCTCTCTCCTGGGCTACGCTTGCGGCTTCGTCTGGTATCTCGGGAACTGCTATTGGATCTACGAGACGCTGCATCTCTACGGTGCGCTGCCTGGGCCCATCGCCGCTGGCATTCTGATTCTTTTCTGCATCTACCTTGGCCTGTACCACGCGCTCTTTGCTGCTATTTTGACTGCCGTTCGACGCTCCACCATAGGTTGGCAGGGAGCCCTGCTGCTGGCGCCGTTCGCCTGGGTCGCCGTCGAACTGGCTCGCTCTCGCATCACCGGTCTCCCGTGGGACCTGCTCGGCATCGCCCAGGTAGACAACCCACTCCTCATCCGGCTTGCGCCCATCACCGGGGCCTATGGGCTTTCCTTCGTCATCGCCGCGGTGAATGCTCTATGGCTCGTCCGCATCCGTCTGCGCGAGCGCCGCCACACCAAACTCGCTCTCTCGATCGCCGGTGTCGTCATCATCGTGCTGTACGTTCTCATGCTGCGTCGCGTGGAAGCTCCCCGTCGCAGCCCGGTAGAAGCCCACGCCACCCTTGTTCAGGAGAACCTTGAAGTCGGTGCCGCAATGACCGGGCCAGCTCCGACAACCTCCGATCTCCTCCAATCCTTCTCGCAGCTCAGCCGATTTCCTGCGAACCGCATCCTTGCCGGAATTCCTGAACTGCCCGGCACGCCCGACATCCTCTTCGAGTCCCGCAGAGGACCTGCCGAAACCGATCTCATCGTCTGGCCTGAATCGCCCGCGCCGTTTGAAGACCGCGACCCTGCCTTCCGAGCGGGAATCTCCGTCCTGGCCCGCGCGGCCTCGGCCCCGATCATTGTCGGCAACATCGGCCTCGATGCCAATGCTGCCGCCCCACACGGCTTCGACCTGCACAACCGCGTCTCTTTCATCGCACCAGACGGCACCTTCACCGGCCACTACGACAAGATGCACCTCGTCCCCTTCGGTGAATACACCCCGTTCAAGCGCATCCTCTTCTTCGCCGGAAGCCTGCTGGAAGAGGTAGGAATCTTCGAACCCGGCCGCGAGCGCACCGTATTCTCCACCGGCGGCCACCGCTACGGCACCTTCATCTGCTACGAGTCCATCTTCGGAGACGAAGTCCGCCGCTTCACCCAGCAAGGCGCAGACGTCCTCGTCAACATCTCCAACGACGGTTGGTACGGAGACACCAGCGCTCCCTGGCAGCATCTCAATATGGTCCGCATGCGCGCCATCGAAAACCACCGCTGGGTCCTCCGCGCTACCAACACTGGAGTTACCGCCGCCATCGACCCCTGGGGCCACGTCACCGCCGCCGCACCCCGCCACATCCGCACCGCTATCCGAGTAGGATTCGGCTACGAGCACGACCTCACCTTCTACGCCGCGTATGGCGACTTGTTCGCGTATGCGTGCGCTTTGGTAAGTCTGCTCGCCATCGGCTACAGCCTGTCGGCTGGAAGGTCGAAGCCGACGGCTGCCATGCAATAGAATCAACCTTATGCTTGATGATCTCGAATTCCGTTACTCCCCGGTCCGCGACAAAGTCCGCGAACTGCGGGAGTATCTTTGACTCCGCCCGTCTCCGCCGCGAACTAGCCACCCTCGAAGAAAAGATCTCCGACCCCACCGTCTGGGCCGACGCCTCGCGTTCGCAGCCCTTGATGCGGGAGCGCAAGCGCCTCGAAACCCTGCTCGCCGATGACTCCGAACTGGCCCGCCGCAGCGACGACATCGAAGCCTACTTCGAACTCGCCCGCGAAGGCGAGAACACCGAGCCCGATCTCACCCGCGAGATTCCTGCACTCGAACAATTCACCGAGACCCTTGAATCGAAGACCATGCTCTCCGAGGAGACCGACTCCCTCAACGCCATCGTCGTCGTCCACCCTGGCGCGGGCGGTACCGAGTCCCAGGACTGGGCCGAGATGCTGATGCGCATGTACATCCGCTGGGGTGAGCGCCAGCACTTCAAGGTCGAGATCAACGAGGTCCAGGACGGCGACGAAGCCGGCATCAAGTCCGCCACCTTCACCATCTCCGGCGACTTCGCGTTCGGTCTTTTGAGCGGAGAGACGGGGGTTCATCGCCTGGTTCGCATCTCTCCCTTCGACTCTGCCAAGCGCCGCCACACCAGCTTCGCCTCGGTCTTCGTCTCGCCTGAGATCGACGACACCATCGTCATCGACATCAAGCCCGACGACCTCCGCATCGACACCTACCGCTCCGGCGGAAAGGGCGGTCAGCACGTCAATACCACCGACTCCGCCGTCCGCATCACCCACCTTCCCACCGGCCTGGTCGCGGGTTGCCAGAACGAGCGCTCGCAGCACAAGAACAAAGAGCGCGCCATGAAGATGCTCCGCTCGCGCCTCTACGAGTACGAACTCGACAAGAAGAAGGCCACCGCCCGCAAGCTCGAAGACTCCAAGCTCGACATCAAGTTCGGCTCGCAGATCCGCAGTTACGTCCTGCAGCCGTACCGCATGGCCAAGGATCTCCGCACCCGCGTCGAGGTGGGTGATGTCGACAAGGTTTTGGACGGGGCGATCGATCCCTTCATCCGCGGCTATCTCCGCATGCGACGCGAAGGCAACTTCCCAGCCGAGATCGCAGAAGACGACGATCTGTAGTCCCGTCTGACACCTGTCATCTGCATCGATGACATTCTTCACTTTCGTCGCGACGCGTTATGGTGCAGACTTCTTCTCAGCAAAGAAGAGTCTGCACTGGAGGCGTTATGAATAAGGCACTCGACATCAAGGTCTCGCAGGAAAAGCCGGACTACGGCATTGACGCCCCCGCCGTGATGCGGAATCTCTTCCTTATCGGCACAGCGTGTCTCCTCGCGGGCATTTTTCTGCCACGTCAGCTTCACGTCGGCAGCAACGTCATCATCGCCACACAGTCCCTTTTGTGGATCGCCGGCTTCCTGCTGGCCGAGGCTTTCCTTTTCCTGCTCTATGTCAAAGTAGGAAAATTCCGCCATCGTGATTTCATGCTCGGGATGCATCCGTGGCGTGGCGACGAGCAGGTCCTCGACGTAGGTTGCGGCCGAGGCCTCCTCCTGGCCGGAGCCGCAAAGCGTCTCGCCGCCCTCGACGGTACCGGCCACGCCATCGGCATCGACATCTGGTCGAACGTCGACATGGGCGGCAACTCTGCTGCCGCCACCCAGCACAATCTCTCCCTGGAAGGCGTTGCCGACCGCTGCACCCTGGTCAGCAAGTCTGCCGCAGAGATGATCTTCTCCGATGCCAGCTTCGACGTCATTGTCTCCAACCTCTGCCTGCACAACCTCTACGACCGCACTACCCGACTGGCCGCTCTCCACCAGATCGTCCGCGTGCTGAAGCCCGGCGGCATTGCACTCATCTCCGACTACAAGCGCACCGGCGAGTACGCCGACGAGTTCCGCAAGGCCGGCTTCCAGGTCGAAAAAAAACGCGGTAGCCTGATCACCACCTTTCCACCGCTTACCGTGGTCGTAGCCCGCAAACCCCTTTAGTGCTGTAGACTACATAGGAGGTGCTTCTTCTCTGTCGTATCTGCATCCAACCAGAGTGCCACAGGAGGGATCCGCAGCGATGTCGAAACCAGAAGCAAGGTCAACCACCCTCGAGCTAGCCGAGACCATCAAGCAACTCCTTGCCCTCCTGAAGGGCGGTCAGGCCCACGCAGACTTCGACGACGCGATCAAAGACTTTCCCGTCGAGCTACGCGGAAAGGTTCCTGAAAAGCTGCCTTACTCTGCATGGCAGTTGGTGGAACACCTGCGCATCACCCAGCGTGACATCCTCAACTTCAGCGCCCCACCCACCGGCGGCTACCAACATCTTGAATGGCCCAAAGCCTACTGGCCGGAGACCGTCGCCCCACCCACGCCGCACTCCTGGGACCAGACCATCGCCGAAATCCGCAGCGACCTCAAGAAATTCGAAGAACTATTGACTCGTCCCGAAGCCTATCTCTTCAAACCCTTCCGCTGGGGCGACGGACAGAACCTCCTCCGCGAGGCTCTCCTGATCGCTGACCATAATGCCTACCATCTGGGCGAACTCATTGTTCTGCGCCGCCTGCTCGGCGCGTGGCACACGTAGGAAGCATGAACGAACCGCACGTTATCCGCGAGATGCTCGGCGACCCCTCGAAGTCGAACGTCACCATCGCTGTCGTCGGGCTGTCCGAGAATCCCACCAAGGCCAGCCACTACGTCTCCGAATACATGCAGCAGCGCCGCTATCAGATTTTTCCGGTTAACCCGTCGATCCCGTCGGTGCTGGGCGAGAAGTCCTATATTTCTCTCGCCGCTCTGCCCGTCAAACCCGACATCGTGAATGTTTTTCGCCTGCCGTCTTACATTTCTGCGATCGTCGACGAGATGATTGAACTTGGCCTCAGAAATCTCTGGGTCCAGCAGGGAATCATCAATTTAGAGGCCGCGGCACGCGCCGAAGCCGCCGGCATCCGCGTCGTGATGGATCGATGCATCATGGTGGAGCATCGAAATAACGTACGCTGAGCTACCGCGAAGCCGAACGAATGCTTGAAACCTATTGGCACAGGTTGCGTCTCATAGCGCACGACTGCCAATGTTCGCCATACACTATTACAAGATGACTCCTCGCACGATCTTCAAGACCTTCGCCGCTTTCCTCGCACTGCTCCTCGTCATCGCCGCGCCACTTGCCGGAGCGCAGATCAAAGTCGTCGGAGACGGCGGCCCTGGTCCGGTCAAGGCCCAGCACCTCACCGCGGAGATGGTCTCGGTCTCGCCGACCATTGCGCCGGGCGGCACCCTGCAGGCCGGTCTGCTGATCACGCTCGAAGAGCATTGGCACGTCTATTGGGTCAACGCGGGCGACTCCGGAGAGCCGCCCAAGATCACTTGGACTCTGCCGGCTGGAATCACCGCCGGCCCGATGCAGTTTCCCATCCCCAGCCGCCTGCCGCTCGGCCCCTTGATGGACTTCGGCTACGAAGATACTGTCGCCTTTCCCGTACAGCTTACTGCTGCGAAGTCTGTCAAGCCCGGCCCGATCCATCTTGATGCCCAGGTTAACTGGCTCGTCTGCCGCGAGGTCTGCATCCCCGGCAAGGCGCACCTCGGCCTGAACCTCACCGTCGCAGCCAACGCCCCGGCGTCCGCGGAGCCCGTCGGCGCACTCGGCGAAGCCCTTACTCTGCTGCCTCGGCCCCTCCCTCCGTCCATGAAGTTCAGCGTCATGGGCGGCAAGACCGACTTTGTCGTGACCCTGATTACCGGCGACACCGAGACCGACGCCGAGTTCTACCCCTTCGACCAGGATCAGATCGCCAACGCTGCCGACCAGACCGTCGAACCTGTTCCCGACGGCATTCGCCTCCGCATCCGGCGTTCGGAAGACCTCAAAACCCTGCCAGCGCAACTCCACGGCCTCATCCGCCTGAGCGATCATCAGGCCTACGACGTCACCGCCCCCGTCGTCGCGGGAGAGGTTCCTGCACCAAGCGGAACGATTCCCGCAGGTCAGGCAGCCAGTCCCGTCACCACCCTTACCGCCATCGGCCTCGCCTTCCTGGGCGGCATCATCCTCAACCTGATGCCCTGCGTCTTCCCGGTGCTCTTCCTCAAGGGCCTCGCGCTTGTCCAGTCCTCTGGAGAAGATCGCAGCCGTCTTCGCAGCCACGGCCTGGTTTACACGCTGGGAATCCTCGTCTCCTTCTGGGCCATCGTCGCCGCACTGCTGATCCTGCGGGCTGGTGGAAACCAGGCGGGATGGGGCTTCCAGCTCCAGTCGCCTACCTTCATCGCAGTCCTTGCGGCGGGTCTTTTCTTCTTCGCGCTCTCGCTGGCGGGGCAGTTCGATCTCGGCCTCTCGCTTACCAGCGTCGGCGGAGAACTTGCCCAGAAGCAGGGCTACACCGGCAGCTTCTTCACCGGCGTTCTGGCGACCATCGTCGCGACCCCTTGCACAGCTCCGCTGATGGGCGCCGCGATCGGATTTGCCCTGGCTCAGCCCGCTGGAATCACCTTCGCCGTCTTCACCGCGCTCGGCCTTGGCCTGGCGGTCCCGTACCTGCTGCTCAGCTTCAATCCCGCGTGGATGCGCCTGCTCCCGCGTCCCGGCGCATGGATGGAGACGTTGAAGCAATTCACCTCCATTTTCCTCTTTGGAACCGCAATCTGGCTCGCCTGGGTCTACGGAAACCTGTACTCCGGAGGCAGCGCATCCGCCGCCGGGGTCGATCACCTTACCAAGCTGCTCTGGTGCTTCCTGATCCTCGCCATCGCCGGATGGGCGTTGGGCAAGTGGCCCGCCCGCTGGTCGAGTGCGATCGCCGCTCTGGTTCTCGCCGCGATCGCAATTGCCATCCCGCTCTACCAGCCCAAGGACACGACCCTGGTCTGGCAGCCCTACTCCCAGCAGATGCTTGATTCTGCTCGCGCCGCCGGTCATCCGGTCTTCATCGACTTTACCGCCGCCTGGTGCCTGAGCTGCCAGGTCAATGAGCGCATCGTCCTGAAGTCCTCCGACGTACAGAAGCAGTTCGCCGACCGCAAGGTGACTCTTTTGAAGGCGGACTGGACCCAGTACGATCCCGAGATCACCAAGCAGTTGGCCGCCGTTAACCGCAGCGGAGTCCCCACTTACGTCATCTATCCAGCGAATACGTCCGCAGCCGCCGATGTGTTGCCGGAGCTGCTCACCAAGGACATCGTCCTCGACGCACTGAAAAAAGACGCTCAATGAGCGAAGGACGCAGGACGGATACAGGGAAGACGATAATCAATGCGAATCGTTCGGCCCTAGCGATCCTTGTACAACCGCTTGCGCTTCGCCCCATCTACGTCGCAAAATAGTTCCAGATAGCCGCAGTGGAGGTCGTCTTATGCTCCTTCGCCGTCTCATCTCTCTCATCCTTGCCGCCTCAGCTCTGCCCGCTCTTGCCGTCGCGCCCGGCTCCGCAGCTCCAGACTTCAAGGGCACCGACTCCTACGGCCAAACCCAGTTGCTCTCCCAGTACAAGGGCAAGTACGTCGTGCTGGAATGGGCCAACCAGGGTTGTCCTTTTGAGCAGAAACACTACCTCAGCGGCAACATGGAATCCCTTCAGAAGAAGTGGACCGGGAAGGGCATCGTCTGGCTCTCCGTCATCTCTTCGGCTCCCGGCCAGCAGGGCTACGTCTCGCCCGCTGAGGAGAACGAATATCTCAAGAAGATGAAGGCTTCGCCCACCGCTGCGATCCTCGATCCCACCGGAGCGATCGGCCGCCTCTACTCTGCCAAGACCACACCGCACATGTTCGTCATTGATCCCACGGGCAAGCTCATCTATCAGGGTGCGATTGACGACAAACCCAGCCCCGACCCCGAAACCCTCAAGGGAGCCCACAACTACCTCGACGAAGCTCTGACCTCGGCCCTGGCAGGGAAGCCGATTCAGACTGCTTCGACGCGTGCTTACGGCTGCTCGGTCAAATACGCGAACTGAGACGGACCGCAAGGCTACAACCTGCACTCCCCTTGAAAGCCCGGGGAGTACAGATCATCCGCGTCGCTTCTCCGCCTTGATTCGGGCAATCTCATCCATGCGCTGTGCCAGCAGTTTCTCCCGACCTTCGTTCGTCGGCTGATAGTACCGCCGCCCGGCGAGCGACTTCGGCAGGCACTCCATATCCGCCACACGGCCTTCGACGTCGTGTGCGTACTGGTAGTCCTTGCCGTAGTCCAGCTCCTTCATGAGCTTTGTCGGAGCGTTCCGCAGATGCAGCGGAACCGGCTCAGCCGCAGTCGCCTCGATATCCGCGCGTACCGCGTTATAGGCTGCATACACCGCATTCGACTTCGGAGCCAGCGCGAGGTAGACCACCGCCTGCGCGAGCGCTAAGCCACCTTCCGGTTGTCCGAGGAAGTGCATCGCGTCCCGTGCGCTCAGGCAGAGATTCAGAGCTTCCGGCGCAGCCAGCCCAATGTCCTCGACCGCCATCCGCACCACGCGACGGGCGACATACATCGGGTCTTCGCCGGCTTCCAGCATTCGGCCCAGCCAGTAGAGCGCTGCATCGGCGTCCGAGTTCCTGACACTCTTATGCAGAGCCGAGATGATGTCGTAGTGCTGCTCGCCCTTTTTGTCGTAGAGCAGGACGCGCCGCTGCAACGCCTCCGCAGCCAGCGCCTTGGTCAGCAGCTTCTCGCCATGCCCTTCGGCAAGGGAAGCCGCTACTTCCAGCGCGTTCAACGCGTTCCGGGCGTCTCCGCTGGAGTAGGACGCGATGGTCGCTAGGGCCTCGTCATCCGCCTCCAAGCCCATCCCGCCCAGCCCATGCTCGCTATCCGCCAAGGCTCGTGCCAGCAGAGCGATGATCTGCTTCTCGGTGAGCGCGACCAGGGTGTAGACCCGGCAGCGCGAGAGCAGGGCGGCATTGATCTCAAACGAGGGATTCTCCGTCGTCGCGCCGATCAGCCGAATGGTTCCGCGCTCGACATAGGGCAGAAAGGCATCCTGCTGCGCTTTGTTGAAGCGGTGAATCTCGTCCACAAACAGGATGGTGCGCGAGCCGAATCCGGCCGCCTTCTCCGCCTCCACCATCACCTGCTTGATCTCCTTGATGCCCGAGAGCACCGCCGAGAACTCGATAAAGCTGGCTTCCGTCACCTGTGCGATGATCTTTGCGAGCGTCGTCTTGCCCACACCCGGAGGCCCCCAGAAGATCATCGAAGCCGCATCATCCCGCTCGATCGCCAGGCGCAGTGGCTTGCCGGGACCGAGCAGATGCTCCTGCCCGGTGTACTCCGCCAGCGTACGCGGCCGCATCCTCTCCGCCAATGGAGCCTGCCGCGCGTACGCTGCCGCTGCCGCCATCGGTTCTGTGCCGAACAGGCTCATTGTGCGCTCCCTGAGCCGGGAGCAGCAGCGCGTTGACGCGAAGCCTCGTACAGCAGCAGGCTCCCCGCGATTGCCGCATTCAGGCTCTCCACCGGCCCCGGGCAGGGAATCGTCACCCGCACATCCGCCGCTTCCAGCCACTCCTCGCCCAGCCCGGCGCCCTCATTGCCGATCAGCAGCGCACACCCGCTCGCGAAGTCCACCGTCTGGGCCTCCTGCACCCCGTAGTCATCGGCTCCGACCGTGGCTATCAGGCGCACGCCGCGAGCCTTCAACCCGACGATCTCCTCCAGCCCCGCCGACACTACTGGTACACGGAATACACTCCCTGCCGAAGCCCGCAGCGCCTTTTGGTTCCAGGCGCTCACTGTTCCCGGAGTCGTCAAAACTCCCGTCGCTCCAAACGCCTCCGCCGACCGCACCAGCGTTCCCAGGTTTCCGGGATCCTGCAGCCCAGCCGCAATCAAAATCAATGGGACGCCAGTCAGCACATCCTCGAGCACCGGCACCGGAGGCACCAGCAAGGCGGCCACTCCCTGCGGCGACTGCGTTTCTACGACGCTGGCGAATACTTCGTCGGTCAGCCAAAGCACTTCGACGCCTCGCGGAACGATCCCCGGCAAGGCCCGCCCCTCGGCGACGAAGACCGTCTTGAAGACCATGCCGCTCCGCAGAGCTTCCTCGAGCAGGTGTTCGCCCTCGATGGCGACCAGCCCGCCGCTCAACCGGGCTTGACCCGCAAAGGCCGCTCGCAACTGCTTGACCCGCGCATTCGCACGACTCGTAATGACCGGCGAACTCGCCTCAAATCCCCGCAAAGACATAGTTAGAATCTTACGCTGCGAAGCGTCTGTATCCCGGCTCCCCAATTCCAGCGCCAGCATTGGTATGCTAAGGAGCGACGCTGCACCGCTTTCACCGCAGTCCATCCCCATCCGGTACAGGAGCCAGAATTTGACGGCCGAGACTCTCCGTATTCACCCCGACGAACCCGAGCCGGAACTGATCGACATTGTCGTCAACAGCTTGAACAGTGGCAACGTCGTTGCTCTCCCGACCGACACCTTCTACGGACTCGCCGTCGATCCCGTCAATCTCCGCGCCGTCGAGCGCATCTACGACATCAAGACTCGCGCCCGCCACAAGCCGCTCTCGCTGCTGATCGCCGAGGTCGCGCAGGCCTACGAGCTGGCGCGTTCGCTCGATACCGCCTTCGACCGGCTCGCCGAGAAGTTCTGGCCCGGCCCCCTGACGATCATCGTCAAAGCCGGCGGCAAACTTCCGCTCCGCGTCACCGCAAACACTGGCAACCTCGCGCTGCGCGTGCCTGAAGCCGCAATCCCGCGCGCCGTCGTCGCCCGCCTTGGCCTTCCGATCACCGCTACCTCGGCCAACCTCTCCGGCCTGCCCGAGTGCACCTACGCCGGCGGCGTCCGGGACCAACTCGGCGACCAGATCCCGCTGATCGTCGATGGAGGCCCCACATCGCGTTCCGTCGCCACCACCATCGTGGATCTCTCCGGCGGCGGCAACTCGTGGATGATCCTGCGCGAGGGTGCTATTCCGACCCATGAAATCGCCTTGGCCCTACAGCGCTGATACCATTCTGAGAACCCCGAACGTCTCTGATTTCACCATGTCCTCGAAATCCAACCCTCGTGCGAACTCCAGCCACTGGCTGCGAACCTTGCTGTTGCTGGCGCTGCTCGGCGCACTCGGCTGGGGCGCGTGGGTCTATCACCAGATCGACGCCGTCGGCCAGGTCGATGAAGCCCAGCCTGCCGACGCGATCGCGGTCTTCGGCGCAGCGGAGTACTCCGGCCGCCCCTCGCCGATTTTTCACGCCCGCCTCGACCACGCCGTAGGACTCTACCGCAAGCAGATCGCGCCGCTCATCATCACCCTCGGAGGAGGCAGCGATAAGGATTCCGGGAATACCGAGGGCGGCGTAGGCCGGGACTACCTCCTTGCCAAGGGTGTCCCCTTCGCCAATATCATCGCCGAGACCCACTCCATCGACACCGAGCAGCAGGTCCACCGCTTGGCTGCCATTGCCCACGAATACGACCTCCACCACATCGTTGTGGTCAGCGACGCGACCCACCTCTTCCGCATCCGCGAACTCTGCGAGGACGCCGGCCTCGACGTGTACACCTCACCCCGCCCCGCGCTCGGCCACATCAGCAGCTATGACCTCGGCATGCGTTACTTCCACGAGATCCTGAGCTACACGTCTCTTCGGCTCCACATCGATGAGACCTGGGTCCATCGGTGGCTTGATGGTAAGGGTGATAACTAGGCCGTTTCACGATGGATAAAGCGCGAAGTTAAATTTAAAACGGTAAATTTAAAACAGTCGTCATTCTGAGCGTAGCGAAGAACCCCTGTATTCTTCAGATCGAGCGGACCGGATTGTTGCTCGGTATCCGTCTGAACCCCTGTATTGTGCCTTTGCTTTTGCTGTTGTTCTTGCCTTACTCCAACCGCGAAACAGCTCTGGTCCGGGCAGGAGCTACGAAGCGAGAAGTCGATACATCATCGCGGCTGCAACGCCAGCGAAGACAGTGGACGAAAAATTCACCAGATCGTTGCCCAGCCATCCGCGCCGTTCGACTGTCGCCCCCAGCAAACTGTCGAAGAAAAGCCCAAGGCTTCCGGCCCCCGCGGCCACCAGAGCCTCCCTCGCACCGAGATGCATCGCTCCCATCCCGGCCGCCGCGACGAGACATCCGGCAATCACACCAGCGACTGTACCCAGCATCGTCACCGCTCCGTCCGTTCCGGGTTCAACCCGCCGCCAGCCCACCATCTGCCTGTGATCGAGGTAATGCAAAATCACTGGAACTCCGCCAAAAGCCTGTCCGATCTCCGAGGACACGGTATCGGCGGCCGCCTCGGCCAGCGCTGCCAGGCACATCACCTTCAGGGTCCAATCCAGCGCGAGGGCAGGTATCTGGGATGTGGAAGACGTGCTCCACCCAATGACCGTCGCCATCCACGGAGTGACACAGAGTGCAGAGAATCCTAGATTCGCAATCACCTGCGACGCGGAGCGTCCTTTTTTCCCTTCCGCAAGCCCGGCCTTCACTTTTCGCTGCTTCCCGGCGCGGGTCGATAGAAAGGTCAGCGCGAACAGCAGCGCCAAAGGTGTCACTGCAGTCCTTGCAGGACTTTCAACTGCGGCTCCCGTCCAATACATCAGCAGCAGGCAGATCATGCCTCCGCAGACAGCGCCGGCGGCCGTCGCTGCCCGCAGTACCCAGACGACGCCTGCGAACGCGACACTGATTCCGACCACGCCGAGGATGAAAAGGGGGAAGTGCTCCGTCATGGGGAAGCTCAAAAGAATCGTCCATACGGTCAGCGCGACCAGCAGACTTCCCGCAAATCCAACCAGCGATTGCGACTGCATTCGGTCCCGGGTGTGCGGAATCGCTTTACGCCAAATTGCCTGTCTGTGCATTTCCTCGCCCACCAGCCAGCCTCATTCCCACGAGTGATTTACAATCTAACCTTGAGCATAGCCAACACCAGCAGCAGCGCGGGAGTAGTTTTGCACCTAGCAAGAATCGAAGCACAAGGAATCATCCAGCCGCGGGCACTCCGGCACAGCATCAAGTCCGCGGGCCGGTCTGTATTGGCGGTCGCCGCTCTTGCATCCGTGCTTGTTCCAGTCATCGGATGCGGTAATACTTACCGTCCCGTTGTCAGTGCCATTAATCCCGTCGGCCCGGCGGCCCAACCGCAGAAGTTCGCCGTCGCGGTCGCCAGCTCTCCCAACGCGGGAACGCCTGGCCTGGTCACGATCGTCGATTTCTCGGGCGACACCGTGCTGGTTACCGCCAACGTCGGCGTCGGTCCGTACTATCTGAATCTGGATACCAGCGGAGCCACCGGCTATACGCTGAATAGCGACACGACCGTCACCTCCTTCGACATCTCGACGTCCCTCCAGACCCGGGACGTGCTTCAGACGACGTTGCTTACCGGAGCCGCGCCCAGCAGCATCTTCTCGCAGGGCGGCTATACCTACATTGCTGAACCCGGCCGCAACGCCGTGGCTGAGCTTCGCGGCTCGCCGCTCTCGCTCCAGCAGGAGTTTGGAATCAGCAACTCCATCTACGTGGTCGGTTCCACCTCCACGGCCCGTGCCTACGCTCTCGGCAGTACCTCTGCCGGTCTTGGAACTGCAACCGCCATCGAGATCACCAGCAATACGACCTCGACCACCCTGAATGTCGGCCGCAATCCGATCTACGGCGTCATGACGGCGGACGGCAAGCGGGCCTTCATTATGAATAAAGATGATGGAACCGTGAGCGTCATCAACGCTCAGACCAACCAGCTCGACACCCCGAATGCGACCCTGCCGGTAGGCGTCGCTCCCATCTGGGCCGACCTCGTCCCCACCAAGGCAGAACTAGTTGTTGCCAACAGCGGCAACGGTACGACGGCTGGTTCGCTCAGCATCATCAACATCCCGCTCTGCTCGGCTGCAGCGCTGCCCACCAACCCCAATTGCAATGCCACCAACCCGGTCGATGCCGTTGGATTTGGTGACACGCTCGCCACTGTTCCCGTTGGAAAAAGCCCCATCATGGTCGCGGTTCTTCAGGACGGTACTCGCGCCTACGTGGCGAACTACGCGGACAGCACGGTCTCAGTCGTCAACCTGACCAACAACACCGTCACCGCGACGATCCCCGTCGTTGGCCGGCCGATCTACATCGCCGCCACGCAGGGAACGCCCACGGGTAAGGTCTACGTGGTCTCTGCCGACACCGTATCTCCTAACAAAAACAGCGTGATGACTGTAATTCGCACCGATACCGATACCGTCCAGACAACGATCAATCTGCAGGGTACAGGCGTCTCGGTTCGCGTTACCGCTCCATAGCAGGCCGGTTGCTTAGAAGTCATGTCGAGCTACAAGCAGAAAGGCCCAGCATTTGTGCTGGGCCCTTCTGCTTGCTCGAGGAGTAGAGAAGAATGCTTCTTTCGGCACGGCTGAAGCCGTACCCTTCCCAATCCTCTAAACTCAACCATGCTTGCGAAGATGTACCGCCAGCATCTATCGATACTGCCTAGGTCGCGGCTCCGGCCATGATGATTGGCATGGTCGGGGTGGTGGCTCCGCTTTCGTCTTCGATCGTGATGCCGAAGGTCCTGGCTTCGATACCCTTGGGTAGACTTGGCAGAATAACGCTGGCGTTACCACGAGCATCGGGCTGGAAGGTTCCGGCAGGAATCGGGTCACGGCCATCGGCGGGGATCAGCCATAGCTCATACGTCTTGTGCGGCAGCAGCGGTTCCATGTTGCTGGCGAGGAACAGCAGCGAACCTTTTTCAGCGACGTATGTTATGCGACCCTGCGGGACGGGCTTGCTCTGGGGCGTCTGGAGCGTCACGCGCGTTGCCGTCGAGTCGTTCAAGATGTCGAGTACCTGCCGAGCAGCCGCAGCCTCCTCGGTGAGGCGAGCCGTCTTGCCTGCCTCTGAAGCGATCGTGGTGCGGAGGTCGTTGCGGTCTCGGTACAGCGAGGCCGTCGTTACGGCAAGCCCGGCGGCAACCGCCCATCCCGCCCACGGCAGTAGCTTGCTGGCAAAACCTCGCGATGCCTCGGTTGACTCCTCGCTATAGGAACGCATGAAGCTGTTGTTGGTGGGAGCCTGGTACTCGGTCGCTGGTTTGGCAGGAACCTCGGCGATCGGAGTGCGGGTGATCGGCACCACCTTCTTCTCCCGCGCTACCTGCTGCATCAGGCGCTCACGCGCCAGCGCTGGAGGAGAGTGAAGGTCGGCGGTGTGGGCGTAGATCGCCAGGTCACCCTGAATTGCCGCTAGTTCGCGTCTGCAGTCGTCGCACTGTTCGATGTGGTTGGAGATGGCGGAGGCCTCATCCGCTGAAAGAAGCTGCATGGCAAACAAGGCCAGGTCGTCCTGTTCGTAATGTCCGGTCATGTTCATGCCTTGAATGCCTTTCTCAGCGTAGTAAGGGCGCTGCGAATTCTGGTCTTTACCGTTCCAAGCGGATCGCCGGTCATCTCGGAGATCTCGGAGTGTGTCAGTCCGTCAAAAAAAGCCATCTCGAGTGTCTTGCGTTGCTCGGTTGGAAGAAGGTGGATTACAGTGCGTGCCTTCTCCATCATAGTGTTGCGTTCCGCCTCATCGGCCAGGTCATAAGACGAGGCAAGTTGCATCTCGTCTACCTGCTCGCTCGGCCGCTTGCGCCGCAGCGCGTCGATGGAACGGTTGCGGGAGACCACCGCAAGCCAACCGCCAAGGCTGCCCCGTGTTGCAACAAATCCATCCGGGTTACGCCAGATCTGCATAAAAATTTCCTGAAGCACGTCTTCCGCAGCCGATGGGTCGCGCAACACCCGCAGTGCTACGGAGTAAACGACCTTGGAGTAGCGGTCGTACAACGAGGCCATTGCAGCCTCGTCACCCCGCTGCAACAGCAGCAACAGGGTACCGTCGTCCTGTGTCGACATGAGCGGAGAAGAACCTTCTCCTGTCTCTCTATACATAAAACGTACCCGGTCCCGAATTAGATTGCATGTGCTTCAAAAGATGCTCCTGTCCAGACAACTTAACGCGCCAGTGAGAACGCGGGCCGGAGGTGATTCCACCCAGAAACTCTATCCCAAATCCGCCTCGACCGCTCGTACCGAGTCGGGTTCGGCAAGGGATGTAGTCTGTGAACAGAACAAGTTCCTCTGAAAGCCGTTCTCTAAAAGAAGTTTCACTGAAAGACTGAAAGATAGATGCAATGAAAACACGTCTCGACAAAATATTGGTCGATCAAGGCTATGCGGCATCGCGCGAACGCGCCCAGGCGCTGATTATTGCCGGCCGGGTTCTGGTGGACGAGCAGCGGATCGAGAAGTCCGGAACCGCTGTCTCCGAAGACGCGAACATTCGGCTGCTGGGGTCGGACCTGAAATACGTCAGCCGCGGCGGACTCAAGCTGGAAAAGGCTCTCGAGCATTGGAAGATCGACCTCAACGGGGTTCACGGCGTCGATATCGGAGCTTCGACCGGAGGTTTTACCGACTGCATGCTGCAAAGCGGCGCAGCGTCCGTTCTGGCGGTCGATACGGGCTATGGGCAGATCGCCCAGAAGCTGCGCGACGATCCGCGGGTAAGTCTGCGTGAGCGCACCAATGCCCGGCTGCTGACTGCGGGCGAATTGCTGGTTCTCGACGCGCCTGCGCCGAGCTTCATCGCGATGGATGTCTCGTTTATCTCCGCGACGCTGGTGCTTCCGGCGGTGCTCGGCGCGCTGCGGGATGGCGAAGATCCCTGGCGCGGCCACGCAGTGATCCTGGTGAAGCCTCAGTTTGAGGCGGGGCGGCTGAACGTCGGCAAAGGCGGAATCGTTCGCGATCCTGAGGCTCGAAAGATGGCGATCGAACGGGTGCGCTCGTGCGTCGAGGAGCAGGGTGGAAGGTCGATCGAACTGATCGATTCGCCGATCCGCGGCATGGAAGGGAACCACGAGTATCTGCTCTATGCTCGGTTCGGTTCCGCGGAGATTGCGGCCGACTCGTTCCCCTCGCGGGGCGCGGAGCCAGTACACTAAAGATCGATGCCATCGACACTCTTAGCTGCCATCATCTCCAAGCCACAGAAGCCGGAGCTGGCTGGAATTCTGACCGATCTGATCGCGTGGCTGAAGCCGCGCGGCTACAAATACGTGCTGGATACAGTCAGCGCAGCGTACATCCAGGACCCGAATCCTGTGGAGCGGCAAGACCTGCCGCAGCACAATCCGAACCTGGTGATCGTGCTGGGCGGCGACGGAACGCTGCTGTCCGCGGCGCGCGTCTTTGCCAGGACGACCACGCCGATTCTTTCGGTCAATCTTGGTTCGCTGGGCTTCCTGACTGAAATTCCGCTTGCAGATCTCTACAACACCTTGACCGCATGGTGCGATAACTGCGCCGGTATCGAACTGCGCAGCATGATGCACGCGGAACTGCATCGCGACGGCAAGCTGTTTCAGGAGTGGCATGCTCTGAACGACGTCGTCGTCGCAAAGGGCGCGATCGCTCGCATGGCGGACTTCCGCGTCGAGATCGATCAGCAGTTTGTGGCTACGTTTCGTGCGGATGGAATCATCGTCGCAACGCCGACCGGATCCACGGCCTACAATCTCGCGGCGGCTGGGCCGATCGTGATGCCCAGCGTGAATGCCATGGTCGTGACGCCGATCTGTCCGCATCTGCTGACGATCCGTCCGATCGTGGTTCCAGGCGATTCAAACATCTGCATCGATGTGGAAGGCGTTCCCAACGAGACCTATCTGACGGTAGACGGCCAGGAGGCGGTCCCGCTGCTGCTGGGTGATCAGATTTGCTGCCAGCGTTCGGAGTTCAGCGTGCGACTGCTGCGGCTGCATCCGAATGGGCTGTTCAATGTGCTGCGGTCGAAGTTGAAGTGGGGCGAGCGGTAGGGCTGGGAACAGAACTTGAAAATGAGTAAGTGCTAAGTGCGCCCTGACGCCGGGCGGGCGCCACTTCGTGGGGTATTGGACGCTTCGCGTGAGGGATACGACTCTACACTCGTAGGAAATTGCTCTCGTTTTTATCGCTTCAATGTAACCATCGGTCCGCCGACAGGATGGCAGAAGACCTTGCCATGGCTAAGGGCGATGCGGCGCTGCGCCATGGCGGCCATCTCCGGGTCGTGGGTGACCATGACGATGGTATGACCGTTGCGGTGGAGGTCTTTGAGCAGATCGGCGACGATGGTCTGGTTGGCGGCGTCGAGGTTGCCGGTGGGTTCGTCGGCCAGCAGGATGGGCGGATTGTTGATCAGGGCGCGGGCGATGCAGACGCGCTGCTGTTCGCCGCCGGAGAGCTCGCTGGGGAGGTGTCCGGTGCGATGGCCTAGGCCGACGCGTTCGAGGGCAGCCTTGGCTTCGTTCTCGTCGGTCATGGAATGGAAGTACTGGGCGAGCATGACGTTCTCTACCGCCGAGAGGTAGGGGATGAGGTGGAATTGCTGGAAGATGAAGCCGATCTTGTCCGCTCGGAAGCGGTCGAGTTCGGTGGCTGACATGGAGGCTACGTCGACGTTGTCAATCTTAAGCTCGCCGCGGGTGGGGCGGTCGAGGCAGCCTAACATGTTGACCAGGGTGCTTTTGCCGGAGCCGGAGGGGCCGGTGATGGCAACCCATTCCCCGGCGACGATGGAGAAGGTGGCATCGTCCAAGGCGCGGACAGTGCTGCCGTGGCCTGCGTACTCGCGGGTAACGTGCTCGAGCGCGATGACGGCGCAGTCGGGCCGCGTGGTGTTGGTGGGCCAGTCGGTTTTTATTTCCGCTACTACTTTTACTTCGGCCATGCTTTGTGCCTTCGTTCTATGTCTCTGCACTACGCGGGGAGGGTATACCCCATACTTTTGCGTAAAGTTCATGTTTGCAATGACTTAGGAGATGGTCTCTCTTTCAAAGTCTTGCAAACAAAGGGGCTTACGGATAAAGTATTGCAAACAAACGGTTTAGACTCAATCTCCGGTCGATTCATTCGGATCAAACTTCTAAGTTCATTTTATCGGGTACACCATAACTAAAATGCCACTTTTTATAATTTTCTAACTGTTGCTACAGCTTGTGTTAGATAGATTTCTCTGGTTTTGGGGGCTTGACAAGATTTCTGTTTGAACCCGCTCTAGTCGCCTTTGAGAAGGGCGGCGGGTTGGAGGGTTCGGAGGACGCGGGCGGGGAAGACAGCGGCCAGGGTGGCGATCACCAGGTTGAGGAGGAGGACCAGCGGGACCACCGTGAGGCGTGGCAGGGTGGCGGTGTGGAAGTTGGCCTCGGAGATGGCGAGGGCGGCGGCGGAGCCTAGGATCCAGCCCACGAGGACTCCGGCGAGGGAGAGGACCAGGGCTTCGAGGAGGAAGAGGGCCATGAGGTGGAGTTGGCCGCCACCGAGAGCCTTCATGAGGGCGAAGTCGCGGCGGCGCTCCAGGACGCTGGCCGAAAGGGTGGCGAGGACCGAGACTCCCACGGTAAGGGCGATGAGGAGGACGGCGGCGTACATCAGGGAGTGGGTGCGGTCGACGATGTTGGATTCGCCCTCGACGAGCTGGCGAACGGGCTGGATCGTCATGCCGGGAAGGGATTGCTGGAGACGGAGGATTGCGGCGTCGACTTTTGCGGCTCCGCCGGAGACCTGGACCTCGATGACGCTGGGGGTGGTGCCGGTCCATTGCTCAAAGGTGGCGAGGGGGAGGTAGATGCGGCTGTCTTCGTCTCCTCCGGTCTTCAGGTGACCGGTGCTTTGGAGAGTGATGGGCTTGTTGGCGAAGGTGAGGGTGACGGCTTTTTCGTCGCCGATGAATTGGGCTGCTCGCTGGCCAAGTAAGGCTTGGTTATCGGTTGTCGGCCATGCGGTGACCTGCCACCAGTTGTTGAGGCGCTGGACGGCGGGGAAGTCGGTTCCGGCTATGACGATGGAGGTATTCGTGTCGGTGGTGGCGACGGCGTAGGCGAAGGGGGCGATGAGGGCATCGGGGCCGGCGGCTTGTTGGACCTGGGCGAGGAGGGTGTTGATGGCTTGGGAGTTGGGGCTGGAAGGGCTTGCCTTCGGCAGAGCGGAATCGCCTTCGGCGGGCTGGTTATTGGCACGCCTGAAGGCGTGCCCTTCCGTGGGGGATGTTTTTGTGGCGGGGGATGGGGTGGCTTCTTGCGTCGGGGATATATTTTCGGCGGGGGACGATGTGAGTTCTTCTGTGGTGGGCGTTTTTGTGGCGGAGGAAGGGACGGGTTTGTCTGTTGTGAGTGCTCTTGTGCCGGAGGGTGGGGAGAGTAGTTCTGTTGCGATGGTGGTGTTGGTTGATTTGGGGATGGTGATGACGATGTTGGCGCCGAAGCTGCGGAACTCCCTGTGGAGCTTGTTGTCGAGGTCGGCGTAGAGGGTGAGAAGGGCGGTGGCTACTGCGGCGGAGACGGTGAGGGCTACGAGGGCGGAGAGAGAGCGGGTTCGTCGGTGGATGAGAGAGCGGCGGAGGATGCCGGGGAGGGTTAGTTGTTTCATCGGGCAGCCTGCTGGTGGGAGGAGAGCGGTCGTGCTTCGCACGATGCCCACCCATCCACCCCAGCGAGCAAGAAGCGCTCCCTGGGGACCCCGGCATGCGATAAGGCTGCATGAATGGGGCACCCGGTGGCGGGGGACATTCGGCGGCCGAGTGTATGGGGTGGGCACGCCGGGTTTACTGGAGTGGTAATTGTCGGGAGACTCATGCGTCGGCTCGCAGGATCGTGGAAGGGTCCATCTTGAGGGCGGTGCGGATGGAGGGGGTGGAGCCGGCTATGGCGACTATGAGGGCGGTGGCGACGACGATGGGGAGGAGGACCAGGTTGAAGACGTGTCCTGTGGTGAGCTGGGCGAGGGCTGTGGTGTGGATGGCGGGGTCCGAGAAGATGCGGGCTCCGAGCCATGCGGCTAGGGTGGAGCCGAGGAGGTAGCCGAGGGTTCCGCTGAAGAGGCTGAGGATGCCGGTTTCGGCGTAGAAGAGGAGGGCGATGGAGGTCTTACTGGCTCCGAGGGAGCGCATGAGGCCGATCTCGCCGCGGCGTTCGAGGATGGCGGTGGCCATGGCGGCGGAGACGGCGAATCCGGCGGCGAGCAGGGCGGCGGCGGAGATGAGCCACATGAGGCCGGAGATGCGGGCGAGGACGGTGCCTTCGGACTGCTCGACGCGGCGGACCTGCTCGGCGGCTGCGCCGGGAATAGCCTCGCGGATTTGATAGGCGATGGAGTTGGCGTAGGGGCGGCAGTACCAGATCTCTCGCTGCTTGGGAGGCAGGGCGTCGGGGTCCATGCGGGCGAAGGTGTCTTCAGGCTTGGTTTGAGCGGAGACTTCTATGCGGGAGATTGCGTTGGGGCGGTTGGCGAGCCGTTGCGCGGTGGCGAGGGGAAGGAGGAATCTGTCTTCGGTGGTATCTCCGCTGGAGACGATGCCGGTGATGGTCATGGTTTGTATCGTGCGAGCTTCCGGCTCGCTGGCTACGCCGCTCTCGACCTGGATGGTGCTGCCTGGGGTAAGGTGCAGCTTTCTTGCGATGCCTGCGCCTACGACGACCTGCTCCGGTGAAGTCGGCCATGCTCCGTTCAGCTTCCACCAGGGGTGGAGTTGTGCTGCTCCGGTTACGCCTTGACCAAGAGGGTGATCGAACCATAGACCCACGGCCTCATAATCCGTCGTTCGGGCGTCGCTGGTGAGAGAGAGCTTTGTTTCGAGCTGGGGCGATACGCCGGTGATGTTGTTGCCCCAGAAGATGGACTTGAGTTTGGGGAGGTCGGACTCTTTGAGATAGGCTCCGCCGGTGGTGGGTTTCAGGTCGATGCCGCCTACTTTGACGGCCAGTTGTTCGGCCTTCGGGTAGATGACGATGTTGGCGCCGTAGACGGCCAGCTCTTTGTGGATGCGGTCGCCGATAGTGGTGGCGAGGGCGAGCATCGCGGTGACGGCGGTGGTGCCGAGGAGGATGGCGATGCCGGCGAGGAGTTTGCGGCGGCGTTGGCGGGCGAAAGATTCCCAGAGGAGGCGGAGGAACATTTACGTGCCCTCCTGGAGGTGGCTCTGAGGTAAAGGCGAACCGCAGGTCCTTCGACTGCGGCGTTCACGATGACAATCCAGAGGGGATGTTGAGGAAGACGGTCGTGCTGCGCACGATGCCCACCCATCCACCCCAGCGAGCAAGAAGCGCTCCCTGGGGACCCCGGCATGCGATGAAGCTGCATGAATGGGGCACCCGGCATACATGGGGCGCTTGGCTGCAGGTTTGGGGCAGCCAGTGTGAGTGTGCTGCCCGGTTTTTGTGGCGACCGATAGGGGCATGGTTGGTCTATTTGTTGAAGACTGGGATCAGGCTGCGGAGGTCGGCGGCGGCGACGGTGATCTGGCCGTTGAGGTTGGTGGACTTGAGCGGGATAGGGTTGCAGCCTCCGGGCTGGCCCATAGAGGCGCGGTTGAGGGGCGAGGCGCACATCTTGCAGACGATGCCTTCGCTGCCGATGTAGAAGCCGACCGGGCCGCAGATGCTACAGGCGTCGGCTACGGAGACAATGTTGCCGTCGGGCTTTTTGAAGAGGAGGAAACGGATCTCTGCCTGTCCGCCCTTGCCGTCGTCGATCTTGACTCCGTAACGGTGGAGCTTGTCGTCGTTGACGTCGGCGGTGGGGACGGCGACCTGGGTACCGACGAGGGTGACGGCGGTGGTGGGGGAGAGGGCGGTGGTGCTCTTGGCGTAGATGAACTCGGCGGTGGAGAGGAAGATGAAGAGGAAGCTGGTGGTGACGACGGCGGTCATCCACATCTTCTCGCGGCGCTGGGTCCAGGCGAGTTTGCGCTTGGCGGAGGAGTCCATGGTGGCGAGTTCGGCGGGGGAGGTGACGGCGCGGCGCTTGTACTCGAGCAGCACCATCAGACCGGCGAGGGCGAGCATGGTGACAAAGAAGAAGAGATCGTTGCGGACGATGGGGCCGATCAGGCGCATCTCGGCGGCACTGGAGGGCAGGACGCCGTTTTCGGAGAGCTCGTGGAGACCGGAGACGAGGAGCTGGAAGGTGACGAAGTAGAGGATGACGGTGGTGACGCGGAAGAAGCGCTGCAGGTTGATCTTGACCGAGCCGCGGATGAAGAGGACTCCGAAGACGACGGAGACGGCTACGCCGAGCAGGGTTCCGGTGAAGGAGAGGATCTCGGTGGAGTTGAGGGAGACGGCGGAGAGGATCAGGACGGTCTCGACGCCTTCGCGGAGGACCAGCAGGAAGACGAAGAAGAAGAGGCCGGTTTTGGAGGTATTTTCGATGAGCGAGGAGACCTTGCCTTCGATCTGCCCCTTCATTCCGCGGGCAGTCTTATGCATGAACCAGATCATGGAGATGACGAAGGCGGCAGCGGCTAGCATGACCCAGCCTTCGAAGATGTCGGCGTTGAACTGGAGGTGCGCGATGACGATCGCGACGGCGACGCTGGCGGCGAGGGCGGCTCCGAGGGCGCAGAAAACGGTGCGCTTAAGCTCGTTGCGTCCGATCTTGCTGAGGTAGGCGAAGATGATGCCGACGATAAGCGAGGCTTCGACACCTTCGCGGAGAGTGATGATAAAGGCCTGCAGCATGACGATCTAACTCGTTTCCTGGGAGGTTCTTTGCTGATTCTGGCGGCGTTGTGCCGATGCATTCAGAGGAGCAGAACTGCCTGTGTTTCCATCTCCTAGTCTAATGCGGACTAAATTGGTCGTCAATTTGAGCCAGGGACTAAATTGGTCGTCAATTTGAGCCAGGGACAGAGAGGGTTGAATTCTTGTGGCGTTCACAATTCGCAGGGGTGGTTTGCGGCATGGTGAAGGGATGCGCGAGTTAACGGTGGGACGGCGGTGGTTTCTCAGGGGTGCGGTTTGTCTCTGGGTGATAGCGGGGCTGGGTGGAGCTGAGGTGTGGGCGCAGGGTGCTCCGCCGGCTACGGTGTATGTGATTCGTCATGCGGAGAAGCTGACGGATGGGCGGATCGACCTGTCGGAGAAAGGATTTGAGCGGGCGCGGGTGCTGCCGTTGTTATTCCTGCCGGTTGCGGGGAGCGGGCGGGTGGCACTGGCGCGGCCGGAGGTGCTGATTGCCACGCACCAGAGTCCGAAGTCGAATCGTCCGGTGCAGACGATCGAACCGCTGGCGGCGGCTTTGAAGTTGCCGATCCAGCATGACGTGATGAACGAGGACTATGCGCTGCTGGCGCAGGATTTGCTGAGCGGAAAGTATGCGGGGAAGGTGGTGCTGGTGTCCTGGCACCATGGGAAGATTCCGGCGCTGGTGGAGGCGCTGGGGGCCAAGGCTCCTTATACTCCGTGGCCGGACGAGCAGTTCGACCGCATCTGGCGGCTGGACTGGCGGGAGGGCAGGGTAGTGCTGACGGACCTGCCGCACGGACTTTTGCCGGGGGATTCCAAGTAAGGATGAATGTTTTTGGGGGGGATGGTGCGCCCGGAAGGAGTCGAACCTCCGACCTACTGGTTCGTAGCCAGTTGCTCTATCCAGCTGAGCTACGGGCGCACGTTGCGATGCTGCAACTTTTCAAGAATAGCCGATATTGATGGTTAGGGCAACCCGTGGGTGTGGATATGCAGGTTCAACAAAAGGCATCGGGATCCTCCGCGTGGAGCGAAGGATCCCGATGGTTGGTTTGGGGTTGCGGTTTTGCGACGGGTTAGAAGGAGTAGCGCAAGCTGAACTGCATCTGCCGCTCCGAGGCGTAGGTGTTGCCCTTGCCAGTGACGCGTCCGAAGGTGCTGCTGGTTGGGGACACGTCCGGATTGTCGAGGTTGGGATGGTTCGTGTAGTTGAATCCCTCAGCCTTGAAGACCAGTTGATGGTTGTCATGATTGGGGATGACGTGGAAGGCTTTCTGGAGCGCAGCGGAGAAGCTCTGGAAGCCGGGACCATAGATCAAACCACGCATACCACGCGGAGCGAAGGTGCCGACCGGGGCAGCCGACCAGACTCCTGCACCTACACCCTCAAACCACTGGTTGGCCGTCTTGCCGCCGGGAGAGAACTGGTGGGGCAGGCGTGGGTTCTGGGATACGACCCAAAGCTGGTTGCCTGATCCCGGTCCGACTCCTGCACGGTCGTTGTTTTGTGAGACGGTCTGCGGCCGGCCGGTCTGGCCCTGGATGGTTCCAGAGAACTGCCAGTCGCCCAGGACGCTGCGGGCAAAGACATTGCTCATGCTGTTTGCGTACTTGAGATCCCAGACGTAGTTCAGCACTATTACGTGACGGGTGTCGAAGTCGCTGGGCCCGTAGAAGAGTTTGTTGCTGAATGCGTTGGGAAGGCTGGTTCCGTTCGAAGAGCCGTAGTCGAGGCTCTTGGACCAGGTGTATGCCGCTCCGAAGAGGAAGCCCTTGGTGAGGCGGCGCTTCATATTGGCCTGCAGGGAGTGGTAGTTGGAGCCGCCCTGATTCTGCGACTCGACGATGGTGGAGTAACCCTTGTAGGGACGAAGGGCATCCGGGTTGACGTTGGGGTTTGCCTGCACGGTTCCAGGTTGAAGCGCGTTGATGTTGGCGAGCTGCTCGAGGTGGTATCCCCGGCGGCCAACGTAGCTGAGAGTGAAGACCCCCACGTTAGAGAATTCATGTTCCACGGTTACGTTCCAACCCCAGGCCTCAGGGCTGGGATAGATGAAGGAGTGCGACGTGAAAGCGAGCGGCGTGGAGTTTACACCGATACCGCCGGGGTTGTCGGCGCTGCCACGGGTGACGTTCGACGCCGGCTGGAATGGGGCGTTGCCGCCGACGTGCACGGCGTCGCTGATACCAAGGCGCTGGATGTACCGTCCGCCACCAGCACGAAGGACTGTGCCGGGTGAGAGCTGATATGCAAAACCGACGCGCGGCTGGATGTTGCTGAACACCGTAGGCGAGTAGTTATTGCTATAGCCACGGAAGAGACGTTGATAATCGCCGTTCAGGATCGCATCCGGGACGTGACCCTTGGCAGAACTGGGGAAGCCACTGCCGGGGATGACAACGCCATTCAGAGAATCGCCGCCTGTCGTAAAGCCGGTTACAGGATTCACAGTCGGCGCCAGCGAGGGGTTATAGTCTTTGGGGCTGAAGAAGGCCTGGTTGCCCCACAGCGCGTGATACGACATCATGACGCTGTAACGAGCGCCATACTCGAGTACCAGCTTTGAATTGACGCGCCACTGATCCTGAGCAAATCCTTCGAACATGTTGCCGCGGAAGAGCGTGTAGGAGCGTGTGCCGATCTCGCCGTAGGTATCGAAGAGACCAAGCGCTGCGTTCGAAATGGCTGATTTCGAAGTCGCACCACCACCACGCGCATCATTGAAGGTGAACAAGCCGTTCTGGTTGTTTGTGGTGCCAGGCCGGGTGTTGTCGACGCTGATCTGATCGTAGTTATTCTCGCCTGCGTACTCCCACAGGCCGCCGAACTTCAAGGTGTGGCTGCCCCAGACCTTGGTTAACGTATCGCCAATGTCGTAGACCATGCCGCCGGAGCGTGACGGATAGGGACCACCATCCAGTGTGCCGAAGTTCTGAATCTGAATGGTCGGAATTTTGTCGGGAACGACCTTGCTGGCCGATCCGAAGAGATACGGGTAGTTGATGCCGTACCTGGAGCGACTGGAGAGACCCGACGACGTATCGATGCCGATCGTAACGTGATCGGCCGCAGCCGAAACGTAGGCATCGTTCACGATGGTTGGGCTGACTGTCCAGGTGTAGTGGAAGACGCCAATCTGGTTGGGCCGATGGAAGATGCGAGGGTTGGTGTTGAAGTTGCCGAAGTGCGGCTCGTAGTCGTCGTAGTTGTAGTTCAGCAGGCTGAAGCGGAAGCGATGCTTCTCTGCAGGGACGAAGTCGATGACGATGCTGTCTTTGCGCTGCTTCTCGGTATAGAGCGCCGTGTCGGTCCAGTTGCTGGAGGAGTTGTTGGCCAGATTGGGTGAGGGATACGCCCTGAGGAGGCCCAGGCCGTTGGCGCTGAGCTCGCCCGCCGGGATGATGTTATTCGCATAGGCAACGCCGGTGTTGGGATTAACGATCTGGACTGGCGCGCTGTAGAAGATGTTGGGTCCGAGCAACTCGCTGAAGTTTCCGTTCCGCATCAGGGCCGTCGGGACCTTGAGCGTGGCGGACGAGGTGTCGTCGTGGTTGTATTTCACCCATTCCTGCCCGACGAGGAAGAAGAGCTTGTTGCGATTTTTGTTGAAGAAGCCGGGGATGGTCACGGGACCGTTGAGGTTCCAGCCAAACTGGTTGTAACGGAACGCGCCTCGCTTCTGGTTGTTGAAGTTGCGACCCCATGTGTTCGCGTTCAGAGCGTTGTTGCGGAAGTATTCAAAGGCGCTGCCGTGGAAGTTGTTGGTTCCGCTCTTGGGTACGAGGCGGATCTGGCCGCCTGAGGTGCGGCCGTACTCGGCGGGATAGCTGGTGGTCAACACCTGCACCTGCGAGGTGGAGTCGACGTCGGCGACACCGACGCTGGTGCCGTTGGAGCGCGTCCGGACCATCGGGACGCCGTCATAGGTGATCACGCTCTCCTGAGAACGGGCACCGTTTACATTGATGCCGTTATCGAGACCGAAGGAGAAGGCTGCCATCGAGTTGCCGCGCACGACGCCGGGCTCAAGCTGGGAGAGGTAGAGGGGATTGCGGCCGTTGAGCTGGATGTTCTTGACCTGCTCCTGGGTGATGAGCTGCCCGACCGATCCGCTCTCCGTCTGGACGGTGTTCGCTTCGGCCTGGACGGTAACGTTGGAGGTTACGTCGCCTGCCTTGAGCGTTACATCGATGCGACGGCCGATGCTGGGATCGACGTTGACATTGTCATAGGTGACGGACTGAAAGCCGGGCGACTCGAAGCGTACGGTGTAACTGCCGGCGGCCAGATTGGTCAGGGTAAAGATGCCGCTCTCGTTCGTGGTGATGGTGCGATCGCTGCCGGTGGCATTGTTATGGATCGTGACCTTGGCGTTTGCAACGATTGCGCCGGTCGCGTCGGTTAGGGCTCCGGATAGCGACGAACTGTCGGATTGCGCCCAGAGAGCCGGCGTAAAGGTTGAGATAAGTAAGAGTAAGAAGAGGAAGGTCGAGAGGGTGGATTTTGTTCGCACAGTTTGGTCTCCAAAGTTGAAAATTTAGGGGAGATGAAATCGCTTTCGCGGCCTAGTTACCGCTTTCGTTCGCAAATTGAGGCATCTCCTTTTAGTAGTTCTTAGGAGGGTGTGTCAACTGATTTCTAAGCGGAAATAGTGTCACGCAGATTTGATAAAGCTCTGGTATTGTGGTGTGCCGCTAAGGGAGGATGGGGAGGTTTTTAGAGAACGTTTTCCGGGCGCAGGAAAGTTTCCTGCGGCTCACAGGTATGTACAGGAAGGGTTTAGAGGGCGAATCTCTCTCAGAATGAATTGGGTGGGGTAGTGCAGAGGCGCGTGATGATTTTGCGCAGGCCTCATGCATCAGGCGCGGCATCAAGCGTCAGGAGCAGGGGGGGGTACGCAGAATTTTGCTCTGCTCGATACCGTTAGAGGGGTGTGGCGGACGAAGTTTTGAAGCTGTTGATTTTATGGTGCGCCCGGAAGGATTCGAACCTCCGACCCTTTGGTTCGAAGCCAAATGCTCTATCCAGCTGAGCTACGGGCGCATGGGGTATGGAAAGATTGTACGACGCTGATTGTACCGCTAGCTTGCGGGCGGTGGAGCGGGGGCTGGCGGCGGGGGTGTCGTGTACATCGGAAGTGCCTCTACGATGTTGAGGCCGGCGCGACGCAGGAGCTGGTGGATGACGGGCTCGGTGAGGCGGGTGGCGTCGTATTCGATGCGGGCGGTCTTTTCCTTCTCGTTGATCTCGAGTTTCCGGACTCCGTATACATCCCGAACCTTGGAGATGGCGAGGATGGCTGCCTCGGTGGGCGGGGTTCCGTAGCGGTAGAGGACGTCAAGCTGGGTCATGGGGTGATGATATCAGTGAAGAACAGTTGGTAGTTGTGAGTTGGTAGTGAGGCTTGGCTTAGAGGTGGGTTAGGTATTCGAGGATTTCCGGGCTGGTCCAGTTCTGGGCGGAGACGAACTTGCGGCGGAGAATGCCCTGGCGGTCGATGATGTAGGTCTCGGGGATCTGGGCGGTGCCGTACATGGCGTTGATGCGCTGGGTCGGGTCGCGGACGGTGAGGAGATCGACGTGATTCTGGGTGAGGAAGCGGTGGTAGAGAGTGGCGTCTTCGTCCATGCTGATGGCGACGACGGTGACCTGGGGGAGTTTGCGCTGCATTTCGAGCAGGCTGGGGACCTCTTCGATGCAGGGGACGCACCAGGTGGCCCAGAGGTTGAGGACCACGATTTTGCCCCGCAGTTTGCTGAGGTCGGCGGTGTTGGTGTCGTCGGAGACGGTGAACTGGGGGGCCGGGCTGCCGATGCGGCCGGGGTGGCTGCCGCGGTCGCAGCCGGCGGTGAGGAGCGTCAGGAAAGCGAGAGTCGAGGCGAGGCTGGTTGCGAATCTGGATCTGCGTGTGGGCATTCGGTGCTCCGCTTCCTATAATACGAAGTCGTGAATGATGCTGACGGAATTTTGCGGGACGCGACGGTAGAAGGTGACGATGCGGGCGAGAGTTTAGCCCGGGCGATGGAGTTGACGGTGATCGTTCCGGCCCGGAATGAAGGGGCTGCGTTGCCGGGTTTTCTGGAGTCGGTTCTGGCGCAGTCGGAGCCGGGGTTCACGCTGGGGGTGCAGTGGGAGTTGATCGTGGTGAACGACGACTCCGGCGACGGGACGCGGGAGATTGCGGAAGAGGCCGCGGCGGGTCGGGAGGGCGTGACGGTGATGGACGCGCCTCCGCTGGATCTCTCCGACCGGGGCGGTTTTACGGGGAAGACCAACGCCTGCTGGGCGGGGGCACAGGCGGCGCAGGGGCGGTGGCTGCTGTTTACGGACGCGGATACGGTGCATGAGAGCGGCGATCTTTCGCGGTCGATCCGGGAGGCGGAGAAGCATCATGCGCTACTGCTGTCCTACTCGCCCCGGCAGATCGTGGAGGGCTTCTGGCAGCGGGCGGTGATGCCGCTGGTGTTTTCGGAACTGGCGAGTGTGTATCCGTCGAAGCAGGTGAACGATCCTGACAACCGGCTGGCGGCGGCGAATGGGCAGTTTCTGCTGGTGGAGCGGGAGGCTTATTTTTCAGTCGGTGGACACAGAGCCCTGGGGCGGGAGGTGCTGGAGGATGTCGCGCTGGCGCACCGGATCAAGCGGGGTCCGCGGGTCATCCGGTTTCGGTATGCGCCGGATGCTCTTTCGACGCGGATGTACCGGACGACGGCAGAGATGATTGAGGGCTGGACCAAGAACCTGGCGCTGTTGTTTCCTTCGCCCATAGCGCTTGCACTTTGGCGGGTGCTGGATTTTCTGTTGTTCTTCGGCTTGCCGATTGTAGCGATGCTTGTTCCGCCCAAGATTCCTTACCAGGGCGTGGTGTTTCTGCTGCTCTGGGTGCGGACTTGTTTCCGGTTCTATAACCGGGTGATGCGGTCGAACTTTCCGGTGGTTGATGTGGCGATTTCTATTTTGGGGATTCCGATGTTTGTTTATTTGCTGCTGCGGAGCGTGGTGCATCATCGGGTCAACAAATCGGTGGCGTGGAAGGGACGCAGCTATAAGACTTCACGCTAGTTAGGGGCGGGGGATGAATCGTGGCCTGCTTTGTGTCGTCTAATGGTGAAAGTTGTGAGTTGTCAGGTCTTAGTAGAAAACTACGATTTGGAAAGTTTTTATATGATTCTCTTGACCCGCAAGGCTGAGTTCTCGTCCGCGCACTTCTACTGGAATGACCAATGGTCGCAGGAGGAGAATGAGCGCGTGTTTGGCAAGTGTGCCAACCGGAATGGGCATGGGCACAACTACACGCTGGAGGTCACGGTCTCCGGTGAAGTGGATCCTGTCACCGGGTTCGTCGTGGACTTGAAGGAGTTGAAGGACATTCTGGAGCGTGAGGTGGTGAGCGTGTACGATCATCGCCATTTGAACCTCGAGGTGCCGGAGTTCAGGACTGCGATCCCGACGACGGAGAATATTGCAATTGCGATCTGGAAGCGGCTGGACGGGAAGGTTCCCGGTGCAGCGTTGTATCGCGTTCGGGTGTATGAGATGGCGGATCTGTTTGCGGACTACTACGGTGAGGCGTGATGGCAAAGGCGTATCTCTCACGGCGATATCATTTCAGCGCTTCGCACCGATTGCACAGCGATACGTTCAGCGAAGACCGGAATCGCGCGGTGTATGGGAAGTGCAATAATCCGCACGGGCATGGGCACAATTATGTGGTCCAGGTAACGTTTGGCGGGACGGTCGATCCTGTGACGGGGATGGTGTGCGATCTCGGGGCATTGGATGCGTTCGCGCGCAAGAACCTGGTGGAGCGCTTTGATCACACCAACTTGAACATGCTGGAGTGCTTTCGCGAAACCGTATCGACGACAGAGAATCTAACTATTGAAGTACACCGCATCTTTGAGGGCTTTACCGCGGCCCATCTGGAGCGGGTACACATTGAAGAGACGAGCAATAACTCCTTCGACTACTCCGGCGGTATGGAGAGGTCGGGGAGGATCTAGCAGGTGAAAGGCCCAATCATGGCAGGTACATTAGCAAGTCTGGAGCCGGCTGCGCTGGACGGCTTGACGTTAGAAGGTGCAACGACGCAGGATCTGTATCGGGAACTTCTGTCTCGGCTGGGAGAGGATCCCGATCGGGATGGACTGCTGCGGACTCCGGAGCGGATGGAGAAGTCGCTGAAGTTCCTGACGCGCGGCTACACGATGGACGTGACCGAGGTGCTGCATGACGCCCTGTTCGACGTGGACTATGACGAGATGGTGATCGTGAAGGACATCGAGTTCTACTCGATGTGCGAGCACCATATGCTGCCGTTCTTCGGCAAGGCGCATGTGGCTTACGTTCCGGATGGCAAGGTGATCGGCCTGAGCAAGATTCCGCGGCTGGTGGATGTGTTCGCACGGCGGTTGCAGGTTCAGGAGCGTCTCACGCGGCAGATTGCAGATGCGATTACCGAAGCAATTCATCCGCAGGGTGTGGCTGTAATTCTCGAAGGGCAACATCTCTGCATGATGATGCGTGGGGTTGAGAAACAGCATTCATCTACGGTGACGTCGGCGATGCTGGGTGTTTTCAAGAGCCAGTTGCAGACTCGCAATGAATTTCTGTCGCTGGTGCGCAGCCAGGGTAGAGGATTCTAGAAGTTCTGTTGTGCTTCAGTCGGAACGATAGATCAGCCCAGCTTTGTAGCTGGGTTTTTTCTATGCAGCCTATCCACGAACTGCAAGTGGCAAGCACTCTTCGGTTCGTGTCGTGAACGCTCGGCGACTTTGGCTGGCGCCTCGGACGCATGTATGAAGCTTGCTTAACGCGTCTCCGGGCGGTCGTCGAATAAAACTTCCCGAAGATTATTCAGGTGCCACTCCATCATGCGGAGATGAAGTTTGATCTGCTGAGGGTATTCGGCTTCGAGAAGAATGAGATAGCGCAGGTTCTGGAGAGAATCGAGGTGATTTCTGCAATTAGTGAGCGTTTCTCCGCTAAAGGTTTGATCCAAGGGGAAAGAGTCCCTCTGATCCATATGTAGCTCTATTGGATCGTTTCGTTCCATTGGGCACCTATGCGTCGCACTGTGGTTTGCGACTTATGTTACTTAGGATGCGGATAGGTCGGAAAACGCATAGTTCGATTTGTAATTTGGTGTGGTCGAGGGTGGCTTTGGAGTGATTTTTACCAGCATTTTGACACACGCGTCCGCAAGCGCGGCTTCGCTAGAAGCATTAGTCTGGTGTAGATGAACGGTTTACTGGTTTTGGACAAGCCTGCGGGGATGACCTCGCATGATGTGGTTTCGATTGTTCGGCGCGCGACGGGTGAGCGGTCGATCGGGCACCTAGGGACGCTGGATCCGATGGCAACTGGAGTGCTGCCGCTGCTGCTGGGGAAATACACGCGGCTGGCGCAGTTCTTCGGCAAGGCGGAGAAACAATATACCGGCACGATCCGCTTTGGATTCGCTACGGATACCTTTGACGCCGAAGGGGCTCAGGTGGGAGAGGCTGTCCCTCTGAGGCTTGGACTCGACGAGTTGAGGGCGCTGTCGGTTCGCTTCAACGGCGAGATGGACCAGGTTCCGCCGGTGTATTCGGCGAAAAAGATCAATGGGGTTCCGGCGCATAAGCTGGCTCGGGCTGGAGTCGATGTGCCGGTGAAGGCGGCTCAAATCTTTATTCATGCGTTTGAGCTGCTGGGGCTCGATGAGTCAGTCGGGGAGGCGAGCTTTCGAATGCATGTGTCAGCGGGTGGCTATGTGCGGTCTGTGGCGCATGAACTGGGTCAACTGGCCGGGTGTGGCGCGCATCTTTCCAGCTTGCGGAGGACGCAGGCTGGGCCGTTTACTTTGGAACAAGCAATTACGGTGGATGCCTTGAAGGGGATGGCTGGCGCGGCGGAGATCGAGGGGCGATTGCCGCATCCGCGGACGATCCTGCCCGAGATGCCGGCGGTGACGGTCGACGAGCAGACGGCAGGGAAGCTGCGGAATGGGATGCAGGTAAATCTGCCCGAGTATTCGTCGGCTCCGCTGGTGAAAGTGTTCACTTCGCCTACCGATATGTTGGCGGTGACGAAGCGGGTCGCGGGGACACTGATGCAGCCGATTATCGTGCTGGGGTAGAGAGGCAGTTGTTCGTTGCTGTGTGGGTTCGTGCTGATCTATTTCTTTAGAAGTGGGGTGACTAAGGGGAGGACGTTGGTGGCTACGATCTTGTTGCCTGATGCGGTGGCGTGCGTGCGGTCGCGTTGCATCATGCCGTCGACTCCGAAGACGTTCTGGAGGAGGAAGGGCAAGAGGGGGACGCGGTATTTTTTGGCGAGCAGGGTGTAGGTGTCGGTGAATTGCTTGATGTAGTCGGGGCCGTAGTCGGGGGGCAGGGTGATGCCGGCGAGGACCACTTTGGTGCCGCTGGCTTTGAGGGTTGAGACGATCTTGTCGAGATTGGCGCGGGAGTCAGCGACCGGCAGGCCGCGAAGTCCGTCGTTGCCGCCGAACTCCACGACGACGACGTCCGGGTGGAGGGCGAGCACGCTGGGGATGCGTTCGATTCCGTCCTTGGTGGTGTTTCCGCTGACGCCGAGGTTGACGACGCGGTAGTGAAAGCCCTGGGCTTCGAGGTCGGACTGGAGGTAGTCGGGGTAGCTTTCGCCGGGATCGGTTCCGAAGCCTGCGGTCAGGCTGTCGCCGAAGCAGACGATCACGGGGCGAGGATCGTTTTTCAGGGACTCGCTGGCCGTGGGCAGGCTCTTTTCGGAGGCCGGGCCTCCAGTGCTGGAGTCGAGAGTCGATGCGCGCTGCGAGGCTTTATCGACGCGGCATCCGGTGAATGCGAGGGGGAGAGCGGCTAGTATGAGGAGGTGGCCAAGTTTGTGCATCTGTTTCTAAGGTTAGCAAAGCGGCTTCCGGCTCTGAAGTTTGATCGGGAATCAGGATGACAATTTCATGTGGCGAACTTCTGAGACGGAACGCTAGCTTGCATCGTTCAAATTTGAACGATGTAAGAAATACCACGTAATACATAAGCAGATGCATCTGGAGCTGAGGAGATAGACCTGGTGACTGAACGCGTGCTTTCGTTGTCGGACCCGATGATTGTGGTGGATGGTTTGCGACGTTCGATCCGGAACGGCACGCGGACGGTGGATATTTTGAAGGGCATCGACTTCTCGGTGCCGCGGGGACAGTTCGCGGCGATTATGGGGTCTTCCGGGTCGGGCAAGTCGACGCTGCTGGGACTGCTGGCGGGACTGGATACGCCGACGGCCGGGAACGTGCATTTGAACGGGACCGCAATCTCGTACTTGCCGGAGGACAAGCTGGCGCAGGTTCGAGGCAAGACGATCGGGTTCGTATTTCAGTCGTATCAACTGATTCCTACGTTGACGGCGCTGGAGAATGTGCTGCTGCCGCATGAGCTGAACTCCGATGCGAAGGATGGGAAGGCGGGGCTGGCGCGGGCGCGGGAGTTGATGGAGAGCGTCGGGCTGGGCGACCGGATGGATCACTATCCGGTGCAGCTTTCGGGGGGAGAGCAGCAGCGGGTCGCGCTGGCGCGCGCGTTTATCCTGCGACCGCCGATTGTGCTGGCCGATGAGCCTACGGGAAATCTGGATACGACCAACGGCGCGCATGTGCTGGAGTTGCTGCTGAACCTGAATAAGAAGGAAGGCACGACGCTGGTGCTGGTGACGCATGATCCGGTGCTGGCGAGCTACGCCGACCGGCGAATTGTGCTGCGGGATGGCGTAGTGCTCTCGGACGAGATGAATCGGGATGCGGAAGCAGCAGGGCACGCGGCGGTGATTGCCGGCGGCGGGTCGCGCTGATGGCGGGGCTTTCGTACGCTTCGGCGGTAAGGATTGCGGCGCGGGAGATGCGTTCGTCGCGCGGCAAGTTTTTTTTCGTGGTGCTGTCGGTGGCGATTGGGGTAGCCGCACTGACGGGCGTGCGGGGCTTTTCGGCTTCGTTTCGCGGGACGCTGTTGATGCGGGCGAGGTCGATCCTGGCGGGAGATCTGTCGGCTCGGATGTTTCAGCAGCCGACTCCGGAGCAGGAGAAGGCGCTGGCTGAGATCGAGGCGAGCGGGGTGAAGATGACTTCGGTGACGGAGTTGCTCTCGATGGCGAGCGCTCCGAAGACGATGGATCCGCTGCTGGTTTCGTTGAAGGCGGTGGATCCGGCGGACTATCCGTTCTATGGGATGGTGGATCTGGCTCCTGCGGGTACGCTGCGGGATGTGCTGGGGCCGGAGACAGTGGTGGTGGCGGATGATCTGCTGGTCCGCCTGAAGCTGAAGGTCGGGGACTCGCTGAAGATTGGGAGTAAGGAGTTCCGCATCGCGTCGGTGGTGACGAATGAGCCGGACCGGCTGAGCGGGAATTTTGCGGCGGGGCCGAGGGTGCTCATTTCGCGCGCCGGGCTGGAGGCGAGTGGGCTTCTCGCTCCGGGAAGTCATGCGGGGCAGCGCTATTTGTTTCAGGTGCCGAAGCCGACGGGTGGAGCGCCGATCTCCGATAGCGCCGTCGCGGATTTGAAGGACCGGCTGGTAAAGATGCTGCCGGAGGCGCAGGTGACGGACTACCGCGAGACGAATCCGGCGCTGACGCAGGGTTTGGATCGCGCAACGAGTCTGCTTTCGCTGATGAGCCTGGTGGCGCTGGTGCTGGGAGCGGTCGGCGTGGCGATGGCGATGCGCGCTCATCTGCAGCAGCGGCTGGATACGATTGCGATCATGAAGTCGCTGGGGGCGCGGTCGGGGCAGATCATGAAGATCTACCTGATGCAGACGTTATTGCTGGGGCTGCTGGGTGGAGTGCTGGGCGTGGCGCTGGGTGTCGGGGTGCAACTTGCATTTCCTATTCTGCTGGCGAAGCTGATCGACGTCGATACGGAACTGCATGTGCAGTGGCGCACGGTGATCACCGGGCTGGGTGCGGGAGTTTTGACGACATTGTTGTTTACGCTGCCTCCGCTGCTGGACATTCGTGGAGTTCGACCGATTCTGATTTTGCGGCGAGCGGTGGAGGATAATGACGATCCGTTCGTTACGGCGATCTTCAAGAAGCTACGGAAGAATGTCGCGCAGATCGGTGCGGCGTTGCTGATTCTGGCGGGGCTAGCTGCGATTGCTACGACCTTGAGTGATTCGGCGACTGTGGGAAAGGTCTTCTCGCTGGGTCTGGTGGCGGTGCTGCTGGTATTACTTGGCGCTTCGGCTGTGGTGTTGGGCGGCCTCAAGTTTTTCCTGAACCGGACGCGGCTGAGTCTGCCTTCTTCGCTGCGGCATGGGCTGGCGAATCTGTATCGGCCGGGAAATCCTTCGGCGGCTCTGCTGGCCGCCCTGGGGATGGGCGTGATGCAGATCATGACGGTTTACCTGGTGCAGCAGTCGGTGGTGTCGGACCTGCATATCTCTTCGGCTCCGAATCTGCCGAATGTGTTTCTGGTCGATATCACGAACGACGAGATTGAAGGGATCAAGGTGCTGCTGAAGGGGCAGGGTAGTGTGACGGCGGCTCCGGAGCTGCTGCCGGTGGTCTCTTCGCGGATCATGGCGCTGGATGGGGTTCCGGCGAGTGAGTTGAAGCTGAAGAATTTTCCGAAGCGGATGCTGCAGTCGATCTCGCTGACGTGGTTCGATGGGCCGCCGCTGGGGACTACGGTGATCAAAGGTAAGTGGTGGACAGCCGAGCAGGCGGCCAACGCAGGGAAGGCTCCGCTGGTCGTGGTGAACGACCGCACAGCGGAGCGGCTGGGAGCGAAGGTTGGGTCGACGATTGAGTTCAGCGCGCAGGACACGAAGTTTGTAGCGACGGTAGTAGGGATCTCGAAGGTCGATGGGCAGCATGCGTTTTCGCGGGCGGAGTTCATCCTGCCGCGAGCCTCGCTGGCTGGGCTTCCGGTGGTCTGGTATGGCGGTGTACATGCCGATCCGAACCGGGTCGGCGAGTTGCAGCGGGCGCTGTACCAGGCGTTTCCGACAGTGACGGTCATCAACGTGGCGCAGGCGCTGGAGACCGTGCGGGCGGTGGTGATTCAGATTACTTACGTGATCCAGTTTCTAGCGGCGTTCAGCATCTTTGCCGGCATCGTGATCCTGGCGAGCAGCGTGGCTGGGACACGGTACCGTAGGATTCGCGAGGTGGTGGTGCTGAAGACGCTGGGGGCTACACGGGCTCGGATCGCGACGGTGTTTTCAATTGAGTTTGCGGTGCTGGGTTTGGTGGCTGGGGTGGTCGGAATCGGGTTTGCGAATGTGATCGCGAAGGTGCTGCTGACTCGATTGACGGCGGTGTATCACTTCCAATGGGGCTGGAATGCGGTCGCTCTGCTGGGAACCGCAGGGTTGACGGTGGCGACCGGCTGGCTGGCGAGTCACCGGATTCTCGGACAGAAGCCACTGGAAGTTTTACGCGAGGAATAAGCTTTAAGAAGCTTCGTACGGCCACTGGGAAGACCCAGTCTTTCGTTCGCGAGATATGGCAGGCTGTTTATTGGGAGAAATAGTGTTTCTATTGACACAGGTATACGCGGTTCCATAGATTTCAAAGGCGACGGTGTGGGCTGGACTATGTCAGTCGCGAAATTTATTTTGGTTCTTGAGAAGGCGAGTATTTTATGCGGATGATCTGGCGTAGTTCTTTGCGTGGCGCGGTGGCTTTAGGGCTGATTGGAAGCATGGGTTTGCAGGCGGGCGCGCAGGCTTCGAGCCAGTCGCAGGCCCGGGAGCAAGCCCAGGCTGCGGCTGCGAAGGCGCAGGCCGCACAGGATGACTCCGGGCCGCTGGCGGGGGCTACTCCCGCACAACTCGCCGGGATTGCGAAGGACAATTCGCGGCACTTTGGAGATGATCCGGAGGATGGTGGGCCGATTGCTACCGATCTTTCGCCGAAGTTGACGCCGGTTGCGGTCGATAAAGTGATGCGGAAGGTGGCGGATTGGCAGTTGGAGCGGGCCGAGCCATATTTCGATCGCATCTGGACGTGGAGTGTTCTGTATAGCGGATTCATGGCGGCGTCGGAGTCGCTGGGAGATCCGAAGTACCGCGATGCGATGGAGCGGATGAGCCAGAAATATGACTGGCAGGTCCGGTCGCATCTGCCGGATGCGGATGATCAGAGCGTGGGGCAGACGTATCTGGAGCTTTATCTTCTGAAGAAAGATCCGGCGATGATTGCTCCGCTGAAGGCCGAGTTGGATGCGTTGCTGGCATCTCCGCGGGTGGCGAAGAATCCGGGGCCGAACAAGCCGATCGTATGGTGGTGGTGCGATGCGCTGTTTATGGCTCCGCCGGTGTGGGCTCGCATGTATGCGGCGACGGGCGATAAAAAATACATCACGTACATGGATGAGGAGTTTGCCAAGACCTCGAAATTGCTCTACAGCAAGGAAGACCATCTGTACGCGCGGGACATTTCCTACCTGACGAAGACAGAGAAGAACGGCAAGAAGATGTACTGGTCGCGTGGCGAGGGCTGGGTGATGGGCGGGCTGGCGCGGACGCTTGAGTATCTTCCCAAGGGCGACCCGGCGCGGCTGAAGTATGAGCGGCAGTTGAAGGAGATGGCTGTTGCGGTGGCGAAGGCGCAGGGCCCGGATGGCCTTTGGCGGGCGGGAATGCTGGATCCGGCGAGTTACTCGGTGGCGGAGGTCTCGGGTTCGGCGCTGATGACGTATGGGCTGGCGTGGGGCGTAAATCATCACCTGCTGAGCGCGAAGCTATATCGTCCGGTGATCGAGAAGGCCTGGGCGGGGATGCTGCAGCATGTATATGCGGACGGGCGGTTGGGAGGGATTCAGCAGACGGGGGCGGAGCCTGCTCCGTTCCGGCCGACGGCCAGCTACACCTATGGGGTTGGAGGCTTCCTGCTGGCGGGGACCGAGGTGAAGCACCTGGGGTCGCATCGCATCCGCGTTGTTGGACACAAGCACTGATGCGGCGGTTCGATGGAGCCAGGCTGTAGGATGTTTCAGTGAATCAATTCAGGTTTATACGGACAGGGAAATGACGGTTGATGCGGCACGTGCGCTCCAGGTGCACTCAGAGCGGTTTGGAGCAGAGGGTAAGTCGTTTCGTGCGCCGGCACGGGTCAACCTGATCGGCGAGCACACCGACTACACGGGCGGACTGGTGATGCCGATGGCGATCGATTTTCAGACGATTGCCGTTGTGAGCCCCCGGCAGGATGGGCGGGCCGTGTTTTACTCCGAGAACTTTGGCGACGAGTTCTCGTTCGAGATCGCTACGCTTGGCCTGGATGGACGAGGCGAATGGAGTGACTATCCTGCCGGCGTGGTGTGGGCTTTGCGGCAGGAGGGCGTCCCGGTGAGCGGCTTCAACATGACGCTGTGGGGGAATGTCCCGCTGGGTGCCGGGCTGAGTTCTTCGGCGTCGGTCGAAGTAGCTACGGCGATGGCGCTGCTGGATGCGGCTGGCGTCGAACTGCCGATTGAGCGGCTGGCGAATGTGTGCCGCCGGGCTGAGAATGAATTTGTCGGCGCGAAGACCGGGATCATGGACCAGTTCGTAGTCGCGGGTGCGGTGGCGCACCGGGCGATGCTGCTGGACTGCCGGGCGATGACGTTCGAGCTGCTGCCGCTGCCTGAGGATGTGCGGGTGGTGATCTGCAACTCGATGGTGAAGCATCGGCTGGCGGACGTGGCTGGCTATGGCGATCGTCGCGGCGAGGTAGAGGCGGGGCAGGCCGTGGTCCGCGCGGAGCGGCCTGCGGTGGAGTTGTTGCGGGATGCGACGCTCGATGACTTGGCGGCCTGCGCGGACAGGATGAGCGTCGAGAGCCTGAAGCGCTGTCGTCATATCGTGACGGAGAATACGCGGGTGCTGGAGTCGCGCGAGGCGCTGCTGGCTGGGGATGTTGAGACGTTTGGTGGGATCATGTATGCCGCTCACGTGAGTATGCGGGACGATTTCGCGGCGAGCTGCGAAGAGGTCGATGAACTGGTAGAGATTGCACTGCAGCAGGACGGTTGCTACGGTGCTCGCATTACGGGCGGCGGGTTTGGAGGCTGTACGGTGAACCTGGTGAAGGTAGCGGAGACTGAGGTATTTGTTGCGGCGGTGAAGGCTGGTTACAAGGCGTCGCTGGGCATCGATGCGGAGTGCTTTGTGTGTGAACCGTCGGACGGGGCGCTAGCGCTGCTGCGGGCTGCGGGTTCAAGCGCAACCACCTTACAGGCAGGTGCTTGATGAAACCGCTTACGCAGAGTGTATGGCTGGCGAAGAGTCCGCATCGGCGTTACAACCCTTTGAAGCAGGAGTGGGTGCTGGTGTCTCCGAACCGCACGCAGCGGCCGTGGCAGGGGCAGACGGAGAAGACGGCTGAGCCTGCGGGACTACAGTTCGACCCGGAGTGCTACCTGTGTCCCGGAAATGTGCGGGCGGGCGGAGCACGGACGGATGTTTATAAGAGTACGTACGTCTTCGAGAATGACTATGCCGCGCTGAAGCCCGACGTGCCGGACCTGACGGTGGATGAGGCGGCCAAAGGTTTGCTGATCGCCGAAGGGGAGAGCGGGGTGTGCCGCGTGATCTGTTTTTCGCCGCGTCATGACCTGACGCTGGCGAAGATGTCGGTGGGGGAGATTCGCGCGGTGGTGGATGTCTGGACGGAGCAGAGCGTGGAGTTGGGCGCCAGTCCCGACATACGGTATGTGCAGATCTTCGAGAATCGCGGCGCGATGATGGGGGCGAGTAACCCGCATCCGCACGGACAGGTGTGGGCGAGTCGGTCGCTGCCGAACGAGATCGTGGCGGAACAGAAGGGGCAGGCGGCGTACCGGGCGGAGCATGGCAACTGCCTGCTCTGCGCCTACCGCGAACTTGAGATGGGTCTGGGAGAGCGCGTCGTAGCGTCGAACGAGAGCTTTGTGGCGGTGGTCCCGTACTGGGCGGTGTGGCCGTTCGAGGTGATGGTGCTGCCGGTTCGCCATGTAGCGGACCTGCAAAGCATGACTCCTGCGGAGCGGGACGGGCTTGCAGAGATTTTGAAGACGGTTACGGCGACGTACGACAAGGTGTTTGATACGCCGTTTCCTTATTCGATGGGGTTGCATCCCCAGCCCTGTGATGGAGAAGTGCATCCGGAGTGGCACTTCCATGCACACTTCTACCCGCCGCTGCTGCGCTCGGCTACGATTCGGAAGTTCATGGTGGGGTTCGAACTGCTGGGTGGACCGCAGCGTGACATTACGCCGGAGACAGCGGCCGAGATGCTGCGCCAGGCAGGATTGAAGAGCTAACCATGGCTACGGTGCGCTGGCTTCTGGTTGGAGTGGGAGATATCGCGACCAAGCGGGTGATCCCCGCGATTCTTGCGGAGCCTCGTAGCACCCTGTATGGAGTGGTGACGCGAGACCTGACGAAGGCCGAGGTTTATCCGGGTGTGGCCGCGTGGGCGACGCTGGATGCTGCATTGCAGGACGAGGCGATCGATGCGGTTTATATTGCGTCTCCCGTGGCTCTGCATGCGGAGCAGACCATTGCCTGCCTTAGGGCCGGGAAGCATGTGTTGTGTGAGAAGCCGGTGGCGATGGACTTTTTGCAGGCCGAGACGATGGCAGCGGCGCAGCGCGAGACCGGTTTGCTGCTGGGGGTGAGTTACTACCGGCGGCTGTATCCGAAGCTGGTGCGAGCCAAGGCGCTGATTGCCGAGGGTGCGATCGGGCAGCCGGTGCTGGTCGAGGCAAACTCTCATAGCTGGCTGGAGAGTGAAGAGCGAGGCTGGCTTCGGGATCCGGCGCTTGCAGGGGGTGGTCCGCTCTATGACATTGGGTCGCATCGGATCGATGCGATGAATTTTCTGTTTGGAAAACCCTTCCGCGCGACGGGGATGGTGTCGAATGCTGTACACGACATGAAGGTCGAGGACTCGGCTACCGCTTTGATCGAGTATGCGGGTGGTGTGCACGGAGTGGTCGATGTGCGGTGGAACTCGCGCGTGTCGAGGGACCAGTTTCGAGTGATCGGGACGGAGAGGGAGATCGTGCTGGATGCTCTCAACGGTCCTTTGTTGCGGGTAGCGGGGCGTGAGGAGACTCTGCCGCCGCATGAGAATGTGCACTATCCCCTGGTGGAGAATTTTGTGGATGCGGTGCTGGATGGAGCCGCACTGGCTTGTCCGATTGACGAGGCTATCTGGACGGACTGGGTGACGGGTGAAGTGATGCGAACAGGGAAGCTGTAACTAAGCACCATTGACGTATACGGGCGTTACATCTTCGCCGGTTCGATTGAATTCAGAGGATATTCGGAAGGGCACGGCTTCAGCCGTGCCAAAAGAAACAAATCAAAATACGTAGCGTTTGGCACACCTGAAGGTGTGCCCTTCCAAGGACTATATGTCGATGCTGCCCAGGAATTCAACAGAGACAAAGGAAAGGGCCAAAGCGATTGCCTTGGCCCTTTCCTTTGCATTCTGTCGAAGCTATTTGTTGAAGACTGCTTTGAGGTAGTTTCCGTAGCCAACGATGACGGTGGAGAGGATCAGGAGTGAAAGTCCAGCCGTCACCAGAACCTTGGTGCGGCGGCTGGTCCCGCGCCATTCCTTAAGGAAGAGACCCCACAGCGTGGCGAAGATGATGATGCTCGCCATGTGAAGCGTCCAGGAGGAGAAGTCGTACTTGCCCATCTTGGTCTGGCCCATGGAGTAGAAGAAAAATTGGAAGTACCAGATGACGCCGGCCATGGCGGCGAAGATGTAATTGGCGATGAGCGTTTTGGGGGCGACGCGGTCGTAGGTGGAGGCGTCGAGCGGGTCGAAGTCGACCAGCGTGTGGCCCGAGGCTACGGAAGCGCGCATCGGGTTGAGGCCGGGTTCGCCGATGAACTGGCGGACGGTTCCGTTCTTGAGAATCAGGACGACCGACCAGACGAAGTTGGTGACGAATCCGCCCCACAGGACGACGATGAGGACGGGGAGATTCTGCCAGAGATCGAGGCGGTTGTCGGCGAGAAGTTCAGCCTTGGCGAGCTTGGCGATGGGAGCTCCGGCGTCGAGTCCAAACGCGAAGAAGGAGCTCATGATGCCTGCGAAGACGGCTACGGCGATGCCCTTGCCGAAGTTGAAGTCGGTCTCGCCGGCTTCAGCCTTTTCTTCGGGGGTGACCTCGTTCTCCTTGGAGTACCCGGCCGCTCCATTCACGGCAACCCCGAGGACGCATACGGCGACTCCCAGCAGGATGAACTGGCCGGAGGTCTGATGGACGATGCTGGACATCTGGCCGTGGAAGATAGGCGGAATCAGCGTGCCGAAGGCGGCGCAGAGGCCGAGGGCGATGGCGTATCCCAGGGCGATGCCGAGGTAACGGATCGCAAGGCCGAAGGTCAGACCACCGACGCCCCAAAGTACTCCCCAGAGCAGGGCGTAGTAGATGGTGGTGGGGTCCTGTTGATAGGCGGTGTGGAGGATGGTGCTGAGATGCGGTACAAAGATGGAGGCGAGCAGTGTGGGAGCAATGAGCCACGCTGCAATGCCCTGGATGAGCCAGTAGATCTCCCACGACCAACGCTTGATGCCGCGGAACGGGATGAAGTTGGTAGCGGAGGCGAACCCGCCGATCCAGTGAAAGATGACGCCTAGAAACGGATTTGGTCCCACGAAGGTCCTCGATTGCTTGTATGCAAGGTTGCTGTACAGCAGCGCATACTATCGTACCTGACGCGTATTGCGCTGGGGAAATATACTCTCTATTGAACTGAGAGTGCGTAGTGGAGAAGAGTTGTCACGACAGATTTCTGGGAGGCCGGTCCTGCGAGTTTCGCTGTTTATTACGTGCTATAACGACACGCTGTTTCCGAATACGGGTAAGGCCGTGGTGCGAGTGCTGGAACGGCTGGGGCATACGGTGGACTTTCCGGCGGGGCAGACCTGCTGCGGGCAGATGCATTGGAATACGGGCTACCAGGCGGAGGCTCTGCCGCTGCTCTCGCGGTTCGTGGAGCAGTTCCGAGGAGCGGAGGCGGTTGTGGTGCCTTCGTCAAGTTGCGTGGCGATGATGCGCGACCACTATCCGAAGATGGCGGAGGAACTCGCCGACGTGAAGCTGAAGGCCGAGGTCGCCGAGCTGCTTCCGAACGTCTATGAGTTCTCCGAGTTCTTGACCAAGCGGCTGGGACTTGAGGATGTCGGAGCGTATTATCCGCATCGTGTGACGTACCACGCGAGTTGCCATGGGTTGCGAAATCTTGGACTGGGCGACGGGCCGCAGCGATTGCTGAAGGCGGTGCGTGGCATCGACCTGGTCGAGATCGCAGGGTTGGAGCAGTGCTGCGGATTCGGTGGGACATTCGCGGTGAAGAACGCGGAGGTCTCGAGCGCCATGCTGGCGGAGAAGACGACCGCGATCCTGAATACCAAGGCCGAGGCTTGTACCGCGTGTGACAACTCCTGCCTGATGCATATCCAGGGGGCGCTGCATCGGCAGAGGACTGGGGTGCAGACGGTGCATCTGGCCGAGATTCTGGCAGGCGACGAGGTGGGCGCATGAGCGGGACAGCGTTAGATCCGAGGACGGCGCCGACGTTTCCGATGGCAGCGCTTACGGCGATGGGCGATACGCAGCTTCGGAAGAACGTTCGTCATGCGACGGACGTGATCCAGGCGAAGCGCGCTCGCGTGGTGAACGAGATGCCGGACTGGCAGGCGTTGCGCGAGTCGGGCAAGCAGATTCGTCAGCACACGATGGAACATCTGGACTACTACCTCGAAGAGTTTGAGAAGAACTGCACGGCAGCGGGTGGAGTGGTGCATTGGGCTCGCGATGCCGCCGAGGCGCGGCAGATCATTGTCACGCTGGTGAAGGGACTCGGGGCCACCGAGGTGATCAAGATTAAGTCGATGACCACCGAGGAGATCCAGTTGAATACGGCGCTGGAGGCTGCGGGTGTCCATGCGTACGAGACGGACCTCGCGGAGCTGATCATCCAGTTGGGGCACGATCAGCCCTCGCACATCGTGGTGCCGGCGCTGCATAAAAATCGGCAGCAGATTCGCGAGATCTTCAAGCGCGAGATGAATCTTCCGGAACTGGGCGAGTCGCCGCAGGATCTGGCGGACGCGGCCCGGACGTTTCTGCGCGAGAAGTTTCTGCGCGTGAAGACGGGCGTCAGCGGCGCGAATTTCCTGATCGCAGAGACGGGTGGCGTGTGCGTCGTCGAGAGCGAAGGGAATGGACGGATGTGCCTTACGCTGCCGGAGACGCTGATAACGGTGGCGGGCATCGACAAGGTGGTGCCACGCTTTGCCGACCTCGAAGTGCTGCTGCAGCTATTGCCGCGCAGTGCGACGGGCGAGCGGATGAATCCATACAACTCGGTGTGGACGGGTGTGGATGTAAACGGTGATGGACCGAAGGCCTTTCACGTCATTCTGATGGACAACGCCCGGACAGAGATTCTGGGCGATCTGGAAGGGCGTCAGACGCTGAACTGCATTCGCTGCGGAGCCTGCCAGAACGCCTGCCCGGTCTACCGGCAGACCGGTGGACATGCTTATGGCAGCGTCTATGCGGGACCGATCGGAGCGATTCTGACGCCGCAGCTGCAGCAGATGCATCACTCGCAATCGCTGCCGTATGCGTCGTCGCTTTGCGGAGCCTGCTACGAGGTGTGTCCGGTGAAGATCAATATTCCGGAGGTGCTGATCCATCTGCGCAACAAGGTGGTGAAGCAGAACGGCATGTTGAATCCCGAAGCGCTTGCGATGCGGATGATGGGAATCATCTTCAAGAGCGAAGGAAAGTTTCGTGCGGCACAGCGGCTGGGCCGGATGGCGGAGGCTCCGCTGGTACGGAAGGACGGCCGTGGGCAGGGATGGATCGGATGGCTGCCGGGGCTGCTGGGTGGATGGACGCAGGTCCGCGATCTGCAGTCGATGCCGGAGGAGACGTTCCGCGACTGGTGGGAGAAGCGCGAGTCAAGCAAGAAGCAGGGGGTGCCGCGTGGCTAGTGGAATGATCGGATCAGCAAGAGAGGTTGTGCTGGGCCGGATTCGCGCGGCGAAGGGTCCTGCTGCGTCGGCAGAGGTTGTGCAGGCTGGATGGGATGGGGTTCGGCGGGACTATCAGCGGAGCGCGCGCCACTCGCAAGCGGAGGTGATCGAGCTGCTGATCGACCGGCTGCACGACTACGACGCGCAGGTGATGGAGGTGGCTCGCGGCGAGGTGGCATCGGCTGTCACGAAGATGATGACGGCGCGCGGGGTGCGGCGGCTGGTAGTTCCGGCGGGGCTAAGCGCGGAGCTGCTGGTGGAAGGCTTCGAGTTTGTCGTCGATGAAGGGCTGTCGGCTGCGGAGTTGAATACGGTGGATGGTGTTGTGACCGAATGCACTGTCGCGATTGCGGAGACGGGGACGATCGTTTTGCAGAATGTTCCGGGGCAGGGGCGACGGGCTGTGTCGCTGGTTCCGGACTACCACCTCTGCATCGTCAATGTTGCGAATGTGGTGGAGACAGTGCCGGAGGCGATGGATAAGCTGGCTCCAACGGCGTGTTTCGCAACTACATTTATCTCCGGGCCCTCGGCGACTGCGGATATCGAGATGACACGCATCAAAGGCGTGCACGGGCCGCGCTTTTTGGACGTGATTCTGGTTGGATAGGGATAGATTTCGCCCCGGCTGGTACGGCTACTTGCCGATTGTTTCAATAGAGAGTAAATTTCCGAAATAGCATTACAGGGGGTTTGACGCGATGGCTGGACAAGATTTGGATAAGGTATTTGCGGCACTGGACAGCTTCCGGATTGAGGTCCCATCGTGGGGCTTTGCGAACACCGGCACGCGCTTCGGGAAGTTCATTCAGGGTGGAGCGGCGACGTCCATTGAAGAGAAGTTTGCTGATGCAGGACAGGTGAATGCCTTGACGGGTGCGAGCCCTACGGTCGCGCTGCATGTGCTTTGGGATCTGCCGGGCGGCAAGGGCGATGTACCGGAGATTCAGCGGCTGGAGAAGAAGTATGGCGTGAAGTCGGGTTCGATCAACCCGAATCTTTTTCAGGACCAGGAGTACAAGTACGGTTCGATCGCGAATCCGAGTGCTGAGATTCGCGGCAACGCGCTGGCGCACCTGATCGATTCGGTAGAGATCGGCAAGGCACTCGGTTCTGCGGACGTCTCGCTTTGGATTGCGGATGGCTCGAACTACCCGGGAACGCAGAGCGTGCGCCGCCGCATCGAGTGGATGCAGGAAGTGCTGAAGTCCACCCACGATGCGCTGGGTGTCGGGCAGAGAATGCTCGTAGAGTACAAGCCGTTTGAGCCGGCCTTCTACCACACGGATATCGCGGACTGGGGTATGGCGTTGGAGTTGGCACGGTACGCCGGACCGCAGGCGAAGGTGCTGGTCGATACCGGGCATCACTACCAGGGCACGAACATCGAGCAGATCGTCGCATGGCTGCTGCATCTGAATGCGCTGGGCGGATTCCACTTCAACGATCGCAAGTATGCGGACGACGACCTGACGCTGGGTTCGATCGATCCCTACCAGGTGTATCGGATCTTCAGCGAGATTCTGAGTGCGACGGAGCAGGAGCGTTCGAGCATCGCCTTCATGATCGATCAAAGCCACAACCTGAAAGGCAAGTTGGAGGCGATGGTCCAGACCGTCGTGACAGCGCAGGAGCTCTACGCCAAGGCTGCCCTGGTCGACCGCGAGAAGCTGACCGGGTTGCAGCAGGAGTGCCGCCTGGTCGAGGCAGAGGAGACCTTTCGCAGCGCCTTCTGGACCGATGTGCGTCCGCTGGTGAAGGAGTGGCGCATTGCGCGGGGACTTCCTGCCGATCCGCTGCAGCAGTTGGCGGAGAGTGGGTATGTTGCGAAGGTGACTGAGGAGCGTGGCAGCAAGAATGCCAAGAGCGCCTCTTCCTATGCGTAGACGTTATAGACGTGTTCGGTTGTTTCCAGCAAGGCCCGCGAAATCTCGTGGGCCTTGCGCTTTGTGCCGCGTAGGTTTCTGAGGCGCTGGTAGATGCCGCAGGGGGCGGTGCACTCTGGACTAGATTTCATTAGCGAAACGTGCGCTGGACGTGGATAATGGGGGCGTTGAAACGAACTGGTTCTCCGAGGAGCGTATGGCATTGCGTAAGACGACGAAGCGCCTGTATCTGATCCCCGTGCTGTCGAAGGCGTTGGACATCCTTGAATTACTGCAGTCGGAAAACCAGCCGATGACGCTGGAGGCAATCCACCGGCAGACCAAGATTTCGAAGACCACGGTGTACCGGGTGCTCAAGACATATGTGCATCGCGGCTACCTGTCGCAGTCTCCGGATGGGCTGTACCGGCAGGTGACACGTCCCAAGAAGCTGCGCTTCGGGTTCGGAACACAGAGCGCGGATATGCCGTTCTCGGTAGAGGTGACCGAGAGTCTGAAGGAGGCAGCCGCGGCCGTGGGCGTCGATCTGCTGATCCTGGATAACCGCTACGACGCAGCGACAGCGCTCAAGAATGCAGAAGAGTTTGTTCGCAGCAAGGTCGACCTGGTGATTGAGTTTCAGGTGGAACACGAGGTCGCTCCGATGATCGGCGACAAGATCGCGGGGGCAAATATTCCGTTGATCGCAATCGACATTCCTCACCCCCATGCGACCTACTTCGGCGTGGACAACTATCGCGTTGGAGTAGCTGCTGGAGAGACGCTGGCAACCTATGCAACGCGCAATTGGAGCGGCGGTGTCGAATGGGTGATTGGCCTGGATCTCGCCGAGGCGGGACAGCTGGTGCAGAGCCGCATTACGGGTGCCTTCGAAGGCGTACGCGCAGTGTTTCCAGAGTTGCCGGTGGAGTGTTTTGTAAGGATCGATGCTCGTGGCATGCGCGACCGCAGCAAGAAGCTGGTCTCGGATTTCCTGCAGCGCCATCCCAAGGACAAGCACATCCTGATTGCAGCCGCGAACGATTCAAGCGCGCTCGGTGCGGTTGACGCCGTGCGGGAGCAGAAGCGCGAGCGCCACGTTGCCATCGTGGGGCAGGACTGCATCGCGGAGGCGCGGGTGGAGATGCTGAAGGACAAATCTCCGCTGATCGGGTCGGTGTTGCATCAGACCAGCTCCTACGGCCCCAGCCTGATCCATCTTGGACTGCAGTTGCTGCGCGGCCAGACGGTTCCACCCTACAACTACGTCGAGCACAAAGTTGTAACGCGAGAGTCACTCGAATAGCCGCACAAAGGAATACTCTGCGTAGAGGCATAAGTGACGAACGTACAGCCGGTGGGGTATAGTTCTGGGCAAATTGATACGTCTCATTTTCACATTGGAAATAGTTGCTGTATTGGTCTTCAGTGTGGAATGATGGACGGTGGAAGCGATAAAGAACGGATTTCAGGAGCGTAATGCGATGGCTGTACAGACCGGTGCTGGGTTGAAATTTCTCGAAGACAAATGGGATGAAGCGGTAGCGTCCAAGCTGGATGCGCCGGAGTTGCTGCGCTACCGGTCGAACCTGTTGGGTTCCGATCTGCGGATCACGAACTTTGGTGGTGGAAACACCAGCTCGAAGCTGGAGGCCGTCGACCCGGTCGATGGACAGACGAAGAAAGTTCTGTGGGTAAAGGGAAGCGGCGGAGATCTCGGCAGCATCAAGCGCGCCGGCTTCGCAACCCTGTACATGGATAAATTGCTGGCCGTTGAGAAGGTCTATCGCGGCGTCGATTTTGAAGATGAGATGGTGGATCTGTATCCGCTCTGCACCTTCGGCAACAACCCGGTCGCGGCTTCGATCGATACGCCGCTGCATGGCTATCTGCCCTTCGAGCATGTAGACCATCTGCACCCGGACTGGGGCATCGCGCTCGCAGCCTCAGCGAACGGCAAGCTGAAGATGGACGAGTTCAACAAGGAGTTCGGCCATAAGCTGGCCTGGCTGCCATGGCAGCGCCCCGGTTTTGAGCTGGGCATGATGCTGCGCAAGATCGTGCAGGACACGCCCGGCTGCGACGGCGTCGTTCTGGGTGGACACGGGCTCTTCACATGGGGCGACACGCAGCGTGAGAGCTACCTCAACACCATCACCATCATCGACCAGCTTGGCCAGTTCATCGAGCGGCATGGGTTGAAGGATGGGCACGTTCACTTCGGCGGAGCCAAGACCAAGAGCCGCGAAGATCGCAAGGAGATTGCGCTGAAGATCTTCCCGCAGCTTCGTGGCGCGGTGTCGCGCAAGCAGCGCTGGATCGGAAGCTTCTCTGAGCTGCCGCAGGTGCTGGACTTCGTGAACTCGGTACACGCGGAGGATCTGGCGCACCTCGGAACGAGCTGCCCGGACCACTTCATCCGCACCAAGATTCGTCCGATGTTCATCAAGTGGGATCCGACCACCGATCCGAAGGAGCTGCCGGGCTTGATCGAGACCTCGCTCGAGACCTACCGCTCGGAGTACGGCGACTACTACAAGGCGCATGCGCTGCCTGACTCTCCTGCGATCCGCGATGCCAGCCCGACGGTGGTTCTGGTTCCCGGCGTAGGTATGTTTACCTTCGGCAAGAATAAGACGGAGTCGCGTCTGACCGGAGAGTTCTACATCAATGCGATTGGCGTGATGCAGGGTGCCGGTGCACTCGGCGCAGGCGTCAAGTGCACGGACATTCCGCAGGCTGGTCCTGCCGCTACCGCCGACCAGTTCAAGACATTCTCGAACTACGTTGCGTTGCCGGCAAGCGAGGCCTTCCGCATCGAGTACTGGAAGCTGGAAGAGGCGAAGATTCGCCGCCAGCCGCCGGAGAAGGAACTGAGCCGCCGTATTGCCCTGATCGTCGGCGGTGGAAGCGGTATCGGACGCGAAGTTGCGTTGCTGGCTGCTGAGCGTGGCGCTCACGTCGTCGTTGCCGACCGCGACGTAAAGGGTGCCGAGGCTGTCGCCGAGGAGACCAAGGCGATTGCAGGCAAGGAAGCGGTGAGCTGGACGAGCATCAACATTACCGACCGCAAGGCGATCCGCGCAGCGCTCGATGCGACCATCCAACAGTTCGGCGGCGTCGACATTCTGGTCAACACGGCTGCGATGTTCCCGTCTTCGCCGGACGGCATCATCAGCGACTCAATGTGGGGAACGACGCTGGAGGTCAATGTGACTTCAAACTTCATCCTCGCGGATGAAGCGGCGAAGGTCTTCAAGGAGCAGGGCATCGATGCAAGCGTGGTCCTGACCAGCTCGGCCAATGCCGTGGTCGCGAAGAAGGGCAGCGAGGCATACGACGTCAGCAAGGCCGCTCTGAGCCACCTGGTGCGCGAGCTTGCCGTCACGCTATCGCCCAAGGTGCGGGTCAACGGCATCTCGCCCGCAACCGTGGTGAAGGGATCGACGATGTTCCCGCGCGATCGCGTCATCGCCAGCCTGAAGAAGTATGAACTGCCGTTCGAAGAGGCGATGACGGACGATGAGCTGCGGAACGTGTTGGCGTTGTTCTATGCCAAGCGCACGCTGACGCATCAGCCGATCGATCCGAAGGACTGCGCGCAGGCGATCATGTTCCTCGCCGGCCCCAATGCTCGCTGCACCACGGGTCATCTGATCCCGGTGGACGGCGGCCTGGTTGAGGCGTATCTGCGGTGATCGCTGTCGGCGGTTCTCACGAGCATGAGTTGCATGGGAAGGCGATGGTCCCCGCGGATGCGCGGGCTTCCATCGCCGTGGACCTCGGTGCGGAGAGTTGCCGGGTTTCGCTTCTGCGCTGGGTTGAGGGCAAGCCGGTCATCTCGCTGGTGGAGCGGTTTGGAAATGCTCCGCGCGAGGTCGGGCCTGAGGCTGGCGGCGGACTGCGCTGGGACCTTGCACGCATCGTGGAGGGGCTCGACGCGGGGCTGCTGAAGTGTGCCGCTCTTGCCCCTGAGGGGATTCGTTCCATCGCAGTCGACGGCTGGGCAGTCGATTACGTTCGCGTTGATGCTGAGGGCACGCCGCTGGCCGATCCGTTCTGCTATCGCGATGAGCGTGGCATCGAGGCGGAGAAGCTGGTCTACGAGAGATGCAGTCCAGACCATCTTCGCGAACTGACCGGCGTTCAACTCATCCGAATCAATACGCTCTACCAGCTTTATGCCGACAAGCTGGTAGGAACGGAGCCGGGCGCGAGCTGGATGAATCTGCCGGAGTATGTGCTATCGCGCTGGGGCGGTGACAGGGTTGGCGAGTACACCAACGCCACGCACACCCAATTGGTCGATCTCTACAAGAAAGACTGGTGCAAGGAGATCTTCGACGCAACGGGATTGGATATCTCGCGCGCACCCAGGATTGTCCCTCCGGGGACGATTGTGGGGCGGCTGAAGGGGGCTCTCGCGGAGCTGCCTCAGTTTGCCAATACGGCGCTGATCGCTCCAGCGTGTCACGATACAGCGTCGGCGATTGCGGGAATCCCTGCATTACGGGGTGACTGGGCTTACATCAGCTCCGGCACCTGGTCGCTGGTGGGAACGCTGGTTGAGCAGCCGAGAAATGGAACTGCCGAGCGTGAGGAGAACTTCACCAACCTCGGCGCGGTGGGAGATCGCATCTGCTTCCACAAGAACGTAAACGGCATGTGGCTGATCAAGCAGTGCACCGACGCTTGGGCCGCCAAGGGGCGCGTGTGGGATGTCGCGGAGCTGGTAGCGGCCTCCGAAAAGGTCGCCAAACCGGAAGGTCTGCTCGATGTGGACCAGCCGGATCTGATGTTGGCCGGACGCATGTTGGAGCGGATCAACGCACAGCGGGTGTCGAAAGGGCTCGATGCGTTGGACGAAGGTGTGGATGCAGCTCCGGTGTTCGCGAGTCTCATCTTCCATAGCCTCGCGGCACGCTACGCCGAGGTGCTGGCCCGTATCGCGCTGCATAGCGGAAAGCAGTTGAAGCGACTGTTTGTTGTAGGGGGCGCAAGCCGGAACGAGTTTCTGAATCGCCTGACGCAGGAGGCTACCGGACTGCAGGTGTTCCGTGGGTCGCCGGAGAGCTCGACGGTAGGTAACTTCGCGGTGCAGATGGCCGTTTTGGATGGAAGCCGCGATGCAGTGACGGGTGTGTACTCGGAACAGGTCTCACGGTGGGCGCTACTGTTTGTCGAAGCGATGGAGACGGGGTCCTAGCGGGTGGGTTGGGACACCGTTTGGGGTTTGGACCGTCTCGTCGGTAGGTGGCGACTGGAGCGAGTGATTCCGGAGCAAGGCCAGATGTCCGGTCTGGCTTGCTTTGACGCGGCAGAGGGTGGGCGGCTGCTTTACCGGGAGTCGGGGGAGTTAACGCTTCAGGACGGGACGACGCTGCGGAGTGAGCAGCGCTACCTTTACGAGCCCATCGAAGGTGGCTTCGCAGTCCGGCTCCATGGGTCGGAGGAGTTGTTTGAAACGGTGCTTCCTGTAGCCGATGCGGGTGGCAACTGGGTTGGAAGCGCAGAGCATCTCTGCAAGGCCGACAGCTATGCTTCGGAGTATGTTTTTCGACCGGATGGAACGTTTCAGATTCGTCATGCGGTACAGGGACCGCGGAAGGATTATCTCGTTCATACTTCGTATGTGCGGGACTAAGTGCCAGTGCGCCCTGACGCCGGGCGGACGTCAGGGCGTGAGGTCAAGGACGCTTCGCGTGACAGATACTACTCTACGGCGATTGCAGATGGTAGGCTTCAGGGTGCATGAGTGCCAATCATTTTGATCTAGCTGCGGCGGCGTTCACCGAGATGGTGCGCCAGGGGTTTCATCCGGATTTTCCCAATGGCACCGAGGAACAGATCGAGCAGATTCGCGAAGCTGGACAGCCGGCTCCGAGCGGCGATGTTCGCGATCTGCGCGGGCTTCTCTGGTCTTCGATCGATAACGACACGTCGCGCGACCTCGACCAGATCGAGTATGCGGAGCGGATCGAAGGCGGCATCCGGGTGTTGATCGGAGTTGCGGATGTCTCGGGCTCGGTGGAGAAGGGCAGTCCGATCGATCGCCATGCGGCGGACCAGACCAAGACTGTTTACACCGCGACGCGCAATTTCCCGATGATTCCCAACGAGCTTTCGACCGATTTGACCTCGTTGAATCAGGGAGTGGATCGCGCGGCCGTCATCATGGAGTATGTCGTCGACCCTCAAGGCTGTTTGAGACAGCAGAAGATCTATCGGGCGGTCGTCCACAATACCGCCCAGTTGGCCTATAGCAAGGTCGGTCCATGGCTGGAGGGAACGGCGGATCCGGATGCAAAGGTCGCAGCTTCTGCCGGATTGCAAGCGCAATTGAAGCTGCAGGATGAGGCGGCGCGCTTGCTTCGCGAGGAGCGGGTGAGCCAGGGTGCGCTTGAGTTCAGCCGCATCGAGGCAGATCCGGTGGTGATCGACGGGGAGGTTCGGGCTATCACGACAGCGGCGCATAATCGGGCGACGAACCTCATCGAAGACTTCATGATCGGGGCGAACGAGACGATGGCGGAGTTGCTGCGTGCCGCCGGGCGCTCCTGTATCCGTCGCGTGGTTCGCGCGCCGGAACGCTGGGAGCGGATCAGGGAGCTGGTCGCGTTGCATGGTGGAGAGCTTCCGGCGGAACCGGATTCCGCGCCTCTGAACGCGTTTCTACGCAGGCAGCGAGCCGACGATCCGGTCCATTATCCGGACATATCGCTGGCGATTATCAAGCTGATGGGGCCGGGAGAGTATGTCCTGTCGAAAGGTAGCGACGCGAAACCGCTGGGGCATTTCGGGCTGGCTGCGCGGGACTATACGCACTCAACCGCTCCCAACCGCCGCTTTGCGGATCTGGTGGCGCAGCGCCTGGTGAAGGCGATGCTGGAGGCCGCGCCGTCGCCCTACAGTGACGATGAATTGAATGCGATCGCCCTGAAGTGCACGCTGCAGGAAAAGGCTGGCCACAAGGTCGAGCGTGCCATGCGGAAGCGGGTCGCCGCAGTCGGTATGAGTGACAGCATCGGTAAGATCTTTCGCGGCGTTGTTACCGGCGCGTCCGACAAGGGGGTCTACGTGCGGGTATTCAATCCCCCGGTGGAGGGTCGCGTCATGCAGGGACAGCAGGGGCTGGACGTTGGCGATACCGTCTCGGTGAAGTTGCTGCACACCGATCCTGCGCGAGCGTTTATCGACTTCGCCCACGTCTAAAGCCGAGTCCCACGCGAAGCGTCCAAGACCCCACGAAGTGGCGCCCGCCCGGCGTCAGGGCGCTTTAGTACTTAGCGATCCCCAAACGCCGTCCCTTCCTTGGCAGGAGCCTCGCCGGGCTTCAAGATCTGTACCTTGGAACCGTCGGCCGTCGTGATGGTGTTGTCGGAGAGCTTCCAGTCTTTCGCATCCGCAATAGTGCCGGCCGTCCTGGTTTCGATATCCAGGTGGTCGAGACGGAAGTTATCCAGGGTGGCATTGGGATACGCGGCGACCTGGATCGCAGTCTTCGCGCCGGTGGCCTTGATATTCCAGATATGGACGTCGCGGAAGTGGGGGAGGCCCTTGTCGTCCGGCACCACGGTGGTGAGCGTCGTCCAGTAGGAGGGCATGGTGGCGCGGTCGACCCCGGCGGGGATGGTCGCGTAGCTGTAGCTGGGATTCCAGTTCATGGTGACGTGGATCGGAATGGCAACGCCTTCCAGCGTGAGGTCGTGGATGCGGATGTTTTCGGCAAAGCCTCCGCGGGTATGGGCGGACTTGAAGAGCACTCCGGAGGGCACGCCGGCGAGAGCAGTGATGTTGTAGGCCTCGATGTTGCGGAAGCCACCGGAGGTCTCCGAGCCAATGGTGACGGCAGCAGCACCGTGGCGAATGATCGAGTCGCGCAGGACGATGTTATAGGTGGGGCGGTTGACGCGGAGGCCGTCGGAGTCGCGGCCAGCCTTCAGGCACAGAGCGTCGTCGTTGACGTCGATGTCGGCGTGGGCGACGAGCACGTCGTGGGAAGAGTCGATATCGATGCCGTCTGTGGAAGGGCCTTTACCGCCCTCGTTGTTGCGGATGGTGACGCCGTCGATCACAATGGCGTGCGAGTAGAGCACCTGGACGGTCCAAAAGCCGGAGCGCTTGAGGGTGATGCCGCCGCCGAGATGAATTTTGGTGGAGTTCTGGAGCAGCATCAGGCGGGGACGTTTGGCATCGTAGTCAGAGGCCCAGCGCAGACCCTTGGGCTCATAGGTGGCGCGCAGGTCCCAATAGGACTTCCACCAGATGGGGCCGTCGCCGTCGATGGTGCCCTTGCCTGTGATAGTGACATCGTGCTGGTCGCGGGTGTTGATGAGCGCGGCAGGCCAGGTCATCTCGATGCCGGCGATGCGGGTGGGTAGCAGCGGATAGTCGGCCAGATGCTGGGAGCCGATGAGAGTCACGCCCTCCGGCACCTCGAAGGTGATCCCGGACTTCAGGAAGAGCGAACCGGTGAGGTAGGTGCCGGGAGAGAAGGTGACGGTGTCGCCGGACTTGGCCGCCGCATCAATTGACTTCTGGATGGCGGCAGTGTCGAGGGTCGTACCGTCGCCCTTGGCTCCGTAATTTTTGGCGTCAAGGGTCTTCGCTTGGACGACGAGTGTTGCGGTGAAGGTGATGACGGCAAGTGTAAATTTTGCGGCGGTGCGCATCCGGGCTCCTGGGAGGGTGATACTGCGTGAATTAAGTAGGCTTGCTCGAATCTGATGGTGGCCTGTCACTTGGACACCTGTTCGGTGACGAGTGAGATCTTGCCGAGGAGGCCGGAGGTTACCGGCTGAACCTTGTCGAGGTCCTGCATCTGGAAGCGGTCGCCGTACTTGGCTATCAGGGGTTTGTAGTCGTGCGGTGGCAGAGCGGCCCAGGCATTGATCGCCGTGTTGTAGACGCGGATCTCGATGTGGTTTTGGCCGGGCTTCAGGTGGCTGGAGACGTCCAGCCGGTACGGAGGGTGCCAGAGAGAGCCGACGCGCTGGCCATTGATGAAGACGATGGCGGCTTCGTGGATCGGTGGATCGAACCAGGCACGCATCCCTGGACCGGTTCGGGTGACCAGCGGGTTGGGGAGCGGTGCTCCCGGAGCGCGGGTGGTGTTGGTGTCAACCGGAACCTGCTCGCCGGGCTTCGCCCGGGGCGAACCACCTTCAACCTGCAGGTACGTAGGTTGCGAGGGCGCGGCCGCGAGGCTGAAGTCCCGGGTATAGACGGCCTCGCCGGAGTAGTTTTTTGTGGCGGGATCAGCAATCCAGTCGGTAAGTTTTGCCTCGGACTGAGACTTGCCGGTGCCGGTAAATTTGAGGCTCCAGTCATTGCTCAGGTCAGCGACCTGCGTACCAGCGGGACCAGCCTTCGGGGCTGACTTGAGCAGCGTATCGGAGAAAACAAAGACGCGGGACTCGTAAGGGGCCAGGCTAAGTTCGGCATCGGTGTTGAGCGCCGGGCGGGAGGCGGTGGTATCCGGATCCCATTGCTCCCCATATTTATGGGTCGAGGCGAAGGACACCGAAGTCTGGACGGGACGGTTCGAGGTATTAGCTACGAAGTAAATATCGGCTGTGGGAAGCTTCCGGCGGATGAACCCAATAGCATCCCGGGTGGGGGCGTCCGTCGCAGCGACTTTGACGTCCGGCGCCTGCGCCTGGTGCAGGGCGTCGGGGAGAAGAGATTCGCTCGAGACGAATGTTTGCTTCGAGGCGTCGAACAGCTTCGTGGCCAGAGAGGTAAGTTCTGACGTGACTTTACCGTCGGCACCGCGTGAGGGTGCGCGTCCGACGGAGATCACCTTGCCGCCCGAAGCTACGTATTGCTGAATCTTCCGGAGGGTCGCAACGGGAATCCTGTCAGTCGGGGGAATGACCAGAATAGGATGGTGAATGCCAAGACGGCCGATCGCTTCAGCATCTATGAAATCAACGTTATAGCCAGCAGAAAGAATGCTGGACATTAAGGTTGGAGTGATCAGGTGTGCCATCTCCCCTGTGACGGTGACCTTGCCGGGCGAGAAGGCTGCCCAAGCGTCGTCGGTAGGGAGCAGGAGCGCTACCTGGTTAGCTGGTTTGCCTTGACGCAGGAGTCCGGAGACGCGCTGTATGTAGCGGGTGACGTCCGGCATGACCGGGTGCCAGGGGTTGTGGTCGTTGAAGACGGCGGCGGCGTAGAGGCTCCAGCCGGGCTCCCCGACCTGGGGGGCGGAGTAGGGCCAGCCGTGGCCAATGATCTGGTTCTGACCCATGATGAAGTCGACGTCGGCTTCGGCCTTCATATCGAGGGGCGTAGCGCGGAAGACGGGAGAATGAAGCCAGGTAAAGGTCTCGCCGGAGGTGACGTTATTGCCGAAGACGTGATTTCCAGAGGAGGCCCAGCGGAGTGTGGAAAACTGGCGCCATTGGGGACCTTCTCCCTCGGGAAGAGAGACTAAATGTTGGCTTGAAAATGTAACTGCTGGCTCACCATAAGTTTGCGAGCGAAACTTCGTGCGATGCGCGATAGCCCAGTTATTGATTTGAGTCAGGTAATTTTCATTCACTAATTCTGTGAGCGTCTTGCCCCAGTCGTGCCTTACTGCTTCGGCGGAGGGGGTTCCGCCCGCGACCAGTTCGGGAAGATGGGGGATGAGATCGTAGCCGCGACGTCGTTTGAACTCGTCGGCCAGGCCGGGGGTCCAATCGGAACCATAAGCTTCGAGGGAGTCGGAGAAGACGGCGTAGGGCGGTGTGGCGCCGAAGGCCTTGACCAGCGGCTCGGCGACGGACTTGAGATGGGTGGCGACCGCTTTGTGGCTGAAGGTATCGAGCACCCAGCCCTCGGAGCCGACTGCGGCTCGCTTGACCTGCTGGCCGGTATGGCTTTGGACGAAGATCAGGACGGTGCGCGGAGTGTCGGATGCCGGGATTGTGGGAGTTCCGATTGCAGGAAACGATACCGCGGAGGCGGCATCCCAGTTATGAGCGCCCTTCGCCGTGGATGGGTTGGGGGAGGTATCGGCCAGCGCGTAGGAGAGGATCGATTCGCCCTCGGCAAGCTTGAGTTTGGGAAGGGACGTGGCGTGAGGGGCAAGCGGGAGTTCGATGACGCGGAGGCGGGTCGCGGCCTCATCCAAGGTGGTGGCGGATCCGCCATAAGGCCAGCCGCTGCCCAGGGTGACGTCGACGCGAAGACCTAGTTTGCGGGCTTCGGTCTGGGCGTAGCGAACGTTGTCGAGCATGTCCGGCCCGACGAACGGTTCATTGACCAGGTTTTTGGATGGGTCGTCGAGGACCTGGGGATAGACGAAGGCGAGTTCTACGCCGCCGATACCGTCTGCTTTCATCTGCTGAAGCTCGCGAAGGATCTCGGGTTTTTCGACGGCGGTTCCGAACCACCACCAACGCATCATGGGGCGGGCGTTGGGGGAAAGATTCTGGAATTGTTGCTTTAGGTTTTGTGGTTTATCTGTTGCAAATAAATAGCTTGTATGAAATTCCAGAGTAAGGGCGCTTAAGAGAAGTGCCGTAGTGCGCGTAAGGCGTAAGGATCTTGAGGAGATGCGGATCATGGTTATTCCTGTTTGCTCTTGGTCTTGTCGGGCGTGGGCCCGTCGAGGATCGGCTGCGCGAGGCCAGCCACATGGGGCGTGGTGGCAGCGGGAAGAAGGTCGAAGGTGACGATTTCGTTGCGACCCTTGCGGAGCCAGGGGGCGGGAACGTAGAGAGTCTGCTGGGGGCCGACGTTCCAGAAGCGGCCAATGGGGTGGCCGTTGATCCAGAGAGCGCCCTTGCCCAGGTTGCGGATGTCGAGGAAGGTGTCGCCGGTTGCGCTGAGGGTGAAGGAGGCCCGGCTGAAGTGAGGGCCGTCGGATGCGCCGGGTTTGAAGTGGGTCGGGAGGGAGGTCATGGCGAGGGTGTAGGTCTGCCACCCGGTGAGCGGAGTGCCGCTAAGGGTGACGGACTGGGTGATGCCCTTGGACTCGATGCGCATGGCCCTGGTGGAGTTGATGCGGCCGTCGTTGGCGACCAGAATGTCGAGTTGCGCGGGGCCGGTCGTGGTGATGGCGAGCGTGGATTTTTCTTTGGAGGAGTCTGCGTTGTGGCGGACCAGGGTTCCGGTGAGTCTTCCGTCGAGGTAGATCTGGGCGTAGTCGTGAAGATCGGTAAGGGTCAGGTCTCCCGTGATGGCTGCTGCAATTTTAGTCCGGTAGAGGATGTAGCCGTAGCTCTGGTCGAAGTGCTCCATGGGATGCGGGGTGTCGCTGGTGATGGGTGCGGGAAGATTTTGCCAGAGGGCGGCGGATTCGGTCAGGTTGATCTGCGGAATGGTGATGACGGGTGGCGCGGCGGGGATAGGGGGGAGGCAGGCTTCGGAACCCATCTCCGAAGGTCCGGACGTGGGGCACCCATACTTTGCCAGGATTTTTCGGTAGGCCAGGAATTTCGGGGTGGGGTGCCCGGCCTCGTCGAGGGGAGCGTCGTAGTCGTAGCTGGTGACGTCGGGGAGGAACTGGCCGGAGATATTGCTGGAGCCGGCCATGAAGCCGAAGCTGGTTCCTCCATGGAACATATAGATGTTGATACCGGCTCCGCGATGGAGGATGTAGTCGAGGTCTTCAAGCTGCGGCGGGGTGGGGCGGGTCTCGTGAGGATGGCCCCAGTGATCGAACCAGCCGGGCCAGTACTCGGAGACGAAGAGCGGTTGGCCGGGGCGGACTTTTTCGAGGGCATCCATGCCGCCCTGGTGGTTTCCAATGCCGAAGTTGGTGGCGGCGTAGAGACCGGGGATGGAGCCGCCGGGGATGTTGCGCCAGTTGTCGGCAGAGTAGAGCAGCGAGGCGTTGAAGCGGGATTCCTCGAAGATTTTTTTGAGGTGCTCCATGTAGACGTGATCGTGGTCGAAGTTGCCGTACTCATTTTCGACCTGGGTCATCAGGATGGGGCCGCCGTGTCCTAGCTGGAGGGGAGCGACCTCCTGGGCGAGGCGGTGGATCCAGCGCTCGGTGGGGGCCATGAAGATGGGGTCGTTGGAACGGAGGACCGCGGCGGAGGCCGGGTCTTTGAGCAGCCAGGCGGGGAAGCCACCCAGTTCCCACTCGGCGCAGGAGTAGGGGCCGGAGCGGAGGATGACGTAGAGACCCTCTTGCTGGGCTGCCTTGATGAAGGCGGCAAGGTCGTTGTTGCCGGAGAAATCGTAGTGGCCCTGCGTGGGTTCGTGGACGTTCCAGAAGACATAGGTGGCGATGGTGTTGAGGCCCATGGCCTTCGCCATCTTGAGGCGGGCGTGCCAGTACTCACGGGGGATGCGGGCGTAGTGGAGTTCGCCGGAGAGAACTTTGAAGGGCTTTCCATCGAGTGAGAAGTGGTTGTGATCGACGGCGAAACTATGGGTCTGGGCATTGGTCTGGGCGGACGCGGGAGTGGATGGGATGAGGGGCGCTACTGCGACGAAGAGAGCGAAGGCGGAGGGAAGAAAGTATTTTCGGATCATGGAGGAGAGATTGCGGGTAACGGAGTCAAGTTAGTTCATTTGAGGCAAAGTTTCAAGGGAAGAACTTATAGGCAAGTGGAGCACCATAACTGCTCCGTTTTCATATCACTGTGCGGTGTGGTTCGACTATGTCTGTAAGGTGAAGATTAATTGGGTGGATGGGCCGTGGGGCGTTAGTATGAGCCATCATGATTGCCGACGATGTGGTCGATCTGCGGAGAGGGATTGAGAGCGACGAGATCGTTCCGTACTTTCAGCCTCTGACGGAGTTGCGGACCGGGCAACTGATCGGGTTCGAGGTGCTGGCGCGTTGGAAACACCCCCTGCGAGGCATGGTTCCGCCGGATGAATTTATCCGGATGGCGGAGGATGCAGGGTGCATCGGGGCGCTGATGGAGAAGGTGCTTTCGCAGGCGTTCTGGGCGATGCGGCCTTTGCCGGAGTATCTGCGGCTCTCGGTCAATGTCTCTGCGATCCAGTTGCGGAACCGGACCTTGCGGCGCCAGGTGAGCCTGGCATCGGAGGAGACGGGCTTCTCGCTGGAGCGGCTGACCGTAGAAATTACCGAGAGCGCGCTGGTCGGAAACATCGAGCATGCGCGGACGATCACGGAAGAACTGAAGGCCCTCGGAGTGCGAGTCGCAATCGACGACTTCGGGACGGGGTATTCGAGTCTGCGACACCTGCATGCTCTGCCGTTCGATGAGATCAAGGTCGACCGGAGCTTTGTCCAGACCATGCTGACGCGGCGGGAGAGCCGCAAGATCGTCGCGGCGATCATCGGGTTGGGTCAAAGCCTGGGACTGACAACAGTAGCGGAGGGCGTCGAGGACGCCGCGCAGGCTGACATGCTGCTGTGGCTGGGATGCGATCTGGCTCAGGGTTTTTTGTACGGCCGGCCAGTGTCGGACGGACGGTTGGAGCGATTTGTACAGGAGCAGAAAGCGGTGCGGCGCAGGGAGGCGGGTAAACCACCGAATCCGGAGGACACCACGTTCCAGTTGGAGGCTCTCCCGAGCCAGCGACTCTCCCAGTTGCAGGCGATCTATGATGGGGCTCCAGTGGGGCTTTGTTTTATCGATCGGAATGAGCGGTACGTCAGCTTGAACAAGCGGCTGGCGGAGTTGAACAACGCTCCGATTGCGATGCATCTGGGGCGGACGGTGGCGGAGATGATCCCGGAGTTCTACACGTTTCTGGGGCCGTACATTAAACGCGCGTTGCAGGGTGAGGTCTTTTCGGGATTGAAGTTTGAGGCGGCGCGCGGAGATGGTGTCGTGCAGATTCGATCGACTTCGTATCAGCCGACGCGGGACGAGGCAGGCGAGGTCGTAGGAATTTCGGTAGCGGTACTGGACATCACCGACCAGGAGACAGCGGAGACAGCGCTGCGGGAGAGCGAGGTCCATCATCGGTATGCGGTGGCGTTGAGTCCGCAGATTCCCTGGACGGCGGATGCAGAGGGAATGATTACCGAGGCGAGTCCGCAGTGGACGGCTCTGACCGGATTGACGCTGGAAGAATCGGTCGGTCGAGGTTGGGCGAGGGTCGTGCATCCGGAGGACAGAGAGGCTGCGGGAGAGAAGTGGCAGCACTCGATTAAGACGGGCGCGCCGCTGGACGTGGAGTACAGGGTGCTGTGCGTGGATGGACAGTGGCGATGGATCCGGTCCCGGGCAGCGGCACGGTTGGACGAGCATGGCAACGTGATTCGCTGGTATGGCGCATTGGAGGATACGAGCGAGTACAGGCGGACCAGGGAAGAGTTGGAGGCCGCTGCAGCGCGACTCCAGGGAGTCTTCAACGCTGTCCCGGTCGGGATTGTTATCGGCGAGGCCCCGAGTGGGAAGGTCGTGATGGCGAATCCACAGGCGGAGAAGATCCTTGGGCATCCAGTAGTGGATACGCTCAATATCCCAGACCGTGAGAAATGGGGGCTGCACTATTCTGACGGTCGAAAAGTACCGGCGGAGGAGTATCCGCTGGTGCGTTCGATCGTAAAGGGAGAGACAACCGGCGCCCAAAGCTTCCGCTATGTGCGAAGTGATGGAACGGAGCGCTGTATCAATCTGACAGCGGCTCCGATTCGGGGTAAGGATGGCGAAATCATCGGCGGCGTAGTGGCGATTCAGGACGAAAAAGACAACAAATAATTATTCGGGAATCTGCCACCCTGCGAGAGTTCCGGCGAGCGTGGCATGGCCCGTTGACTCTCCGTGGATGGTCTGGGCCATGGCGGGAAATGCAGCCTCGACGTCGGGTGTCTTCGCCCAGACGGGCACCTCCTGCAAGGTGTAGCGGTAGGTGACGTGCGTTTCCGGGAAGCCGTTTGCCTGCGCCGGCGGGGTGAAGGAGTCGATGGCGGTGACCTGGCGGTGGCCATAGCAGAAGCGCGGGGCGTAGCGCTCTCCAATCTTGGTGACGGTGTAGCGGTTGACATGGATGGCGGGCTCTTGGGCGACAGTGAGGAGCGTTGCCTTGACCAGGGAGTCGAACTGCTTGATCTCGGTCTTGTCGGATGTGCCGACGGGGAAGCGCGGAGGATCGGGGAAGAGGCACTCATTATGAGTGGAGAAATTAGCGTTGAGGGCGGCGATGAAGTTCTCCGGGGTGGCCTTGGTCTTGCTCTTGCAGCCGACGGCGAGGAAGAGCAGTAAGGCTGCGGCGATGCTGAGAGTAGTGCGTCGAGCGGCCTTCTGAAGAGGATGAAAGTGAGGCTGGATCATGGCGGTCTCTTTTCTTACAAATGTGCTGGGGCAGTTCAAAATTCAGTCCTGCTAATTGCAACCAAAGGGTTTGATGCAGGATTTTGTAACACTGGGCAGGGAACCCGGTCCGCATATGTCAGGATGGAGGCATGGCGAATGCTCCGAATCAGACGAGATCTTCGCGGGGGGCGATGTACCTCTTTGTCGGCGCCGTCCTGCTGATCGGGGCGATTGTGTCGTACCCGTGGCCACGGCGGAGTGAGCCGCTGATCGAAGCTGCACAGCGCCAGGTCTTGCGGGATATTGCGCTGGAGCGTTTGGAGGGTGGAGAGTGGCGACTCTCCGAACACAAGGGGCAGGCGGTGCTGATCAACTATTGGGCGAGTTGGTGTGGGCCTTGCCGGATTGAGACTCCCGGGCTGGTACGTCTCTCGCAGGAGCTGCCGGGGTTGGCGGTGGTGGGGGTCTCGATGGATACCGGGGATCACGCACCGGTGCGTGACTTCGTAAAACAGATGCGGGTGGGATATCCGATTGTGTTTCCGGCTGCGCTGTCGCAAATAGGAGAGGCTATGGTGGGGTTGCCTACGACGGTTCTGGTGGACCGGCAGGGACGCGTCGCCAAGACGTATATGGGGGCGACGCGCGAGACGGAGTTTCGGGAGGATGTGCAGAAGGTGCTGGGAGAGCGGTAGGCAATATCGACATATACGGGCATTACATCTTCGCCGGTGTGGTTGAATTTAGAAGATTCCGAAGGGCATACCTTCAGGTATGCCGAAAGAAGCATCCACCTCCACCCTTTGTTTCTCTTGTCGGTTTGCCATAGGCAAACCGACAAAAGAAACAAATCAAAATAAGTAGCGTTTGGCACACCTGAAGGTGTGCCCTTCCAAAGGCTATATGTTGATACTGCCTGGCTCAGAAGACATCAGGTCTGCGGGACGCTCATCACGTTGGTTTTGATCTGGATGGGAGTCTCGGGGAGATTGAACGCAGGTTGAGTATCCGGATGGGCCGGGTTGAAGTCGGGGATGTTTGGCGCGAGGAATTGTGCCAGGGGAAGTTTGGCATCGCGGATTCCATGGACGACGCAGCGCGCCAGTTCGTACGCGCCGTAGGTGTTGAAGTGGGTGTTGTCGCTGATGGGATCGGGCTGGTTGGGGTAGGTGTTGGCGGGGTAGTGCATGAAGGCGTGGAAGGCGGCGTCCGGGCCAAGGGCTTCGAAGAGGGTCTTGGACATGGCGTTGAGGTCGATGAGCGCGACCTTCTGCTCGGCGGCTAGCTGACGGACGGCGTCGGGATAGTCGCCCAGGGAGTTGGTGATGTGGCCGGCAGCGTCGAAGGTGTTGCGGTTCATCGCGGTGACGACGATAGGGATTGCTCCGGCGGCGCGAGCCTTAGCGATGGATTCGGTGAAGATGCGCTTGTACTCGGCTAGTGGAACTGCGGCTTCGTTGGTCTTGGGATTCAACTTCTGGTCGTTGTGATTGAACTGGAGGAAGAGGTAGTCGCCGGGTTGGATGAGGGAAAAGATCTTGGCAAAGCGCTGTTCGGAGACGAACGACTTTACGGTCTCGCCGGACTCGGCGTGGTTCGCGATGACGATGCCGGGATTAAAGAAGCGCGGCAGCATCTGGCCCCAGGCAGCCCAGGGCTCGATGTCCTGATCGACGACGGTGGAGTCGCCAGCCAGGTAGATTGTCGGTTCTTTAATAGGCTCGATGGAGATGGAACGGACCGAGGGGTGATCGCCGTTGAACTCCAGCGTGAGCTTGGGGTCCCAGTTGAGATTGCCGACCTCGCGGGGCTTGAGTCGAACTTTATTGTCGGGGCCGCCGGTGGGGGATTTGATCTCGGGGACGCGGACATTGACGTCAAAGGTGCGGGTCTCGGAGGCGTTGGCTTTGGTCGCGACCTTCTCCAGCATGAGGCGGCGGGCTTCAGCCTTGACGGTGGTGGTGGCGGCCAGCGGTCCACCGAGGATCACGGTGACGCGATAGCTACCTTCGGGGATCGGGACGGAGAAGAAAAACGGCTTGTCGCTGGTGCAGGCTTTGCCGGCGATCTCGGGGACGGTGTTGAGATCGAATCCAGCCGTGGTGTCCGTGTAGAGCGAGACCGGGGAGAGCGTTGCGAACATGCGGTTGGCGGGGCCGCAGGCGTACTTCATCAGGGCGGGATTGACGGGTTGGGCGAGGGTCGTCGAGGTCAGGGCAAGGGCTGGAAGTACGAGCTTGAGCATGGTTGCCGTGTTTGCGATGAGGAAGGGTTTCACATGGGGAATATTACTACTCGCAGCCGACACAGTGCCAAGTCGCCCTGACGCCGGGCAGGCGCCACTTCGTGGGGTATTGGACGCTTCGCGTAATAAGACGGCTTTATTGCGATGGGATTAGCTAAAAATGGACGATCAGATCGGTGGCGGCGGTGAACTGGTTGCGGTGGGTGCCGCTGTCGTAGGCCGGAGTGTCCCAGGCGTGGTCGAAGCGCAGTTCAGGGCGGATCTGGATGGTGGTTCCGATCCAGTGGTTCCAGCTCAGGGTGTTCTCGGAGTAGCGGGTCTGATAGCCGGTGCGCTGACCCTTTTTGTCGTTGAGGAAGTCGGACCGGATCGTCACGAAGTCGTGGGGTGATAGCTGCTTATTCAGGTAGTTCACGAAGGCGTATTCGGGAGCGGTGCAGCGGATCTGGCCGGGACGGCAGAAGGCTCCGTTGGTATTCGGTTCTGGCGCGATGGGGCCGCCGACCGCGGAAACACCGGTCTGGTACATGTACCAGGTTTCGGTGGCCATGTGGATGGTCTTCGAGAATTTGTGGTACCAGGTGGCGTCGTATTGCTGGAGGTTGTCGAAGGCATACTTGCTGTCGTTGATGCCGTTGGCGCAGAGGTAGAAGTTGTCCTTGACGGAGCGGGTGGTGTAGCTGAGGCAGGCGGTGCCGGAGGGCTTGGCGTCGGCGGTCCAGGGCGCGACGTCGTGGCTGGCGGTGATACCGAGCTGGACCAGCCAGCGATCGTTGAGCTTGATGGTCGCGAGGACACCGGTGTCGGTGAAGGGATCGATGACGTAGAGCAGGGAGTGGCTGAAGAGGTAGTTGTTGGGGGAGAGCTGGGCTTCGATGCCTGGAATGGAGATGTAGCGGCCGATGCGGAGGTTCATGCCCTGCGCGACGTGGGGGAAGTAGAGGTCAAGGTATTCCAGCGAAGGGTCGAAGCCGTACTGGCGGTTGTGATCGATGAGCTGGCTGCTGAAGTAGCCCTTGTTGGTGGTGTAGCGGTAGTCGGTGCCGTAGAGAGCGGTGAGATGGAAGCCCCAGTCGATGTGGTCGCGTTGGACGGAGTCGGGAAGGCGCTCGACATAGAGGACGGCCTGGTTAAGCTGGAAGCGATTGGAGTAGAGGTCGTTGCCGACGGGAGAATTCCTGTGGGTCGAGGTGCTGGCGTTGACGGTGGGGTCGAGCCAGCCATAGATCTTGATGCGGCTGCGGGCGCTGTTGATAGCGGTCATCAGGGGGTAGCTGTTGGTATCGGGCTCGCCGATGACGGGGGAGCCGCCGTAGGGCCAGTCGGCGAAGGGGAAGGGCGGGGCGTCGATCGGCGAGGGAACTCCCCTGCGGGCGGGGGGAGTGGAGGCGGGAGCGTTGGAGTCGGGATGCCAGTCGTTGCCGTAGAAATCGGCCCAGCGAACGAAGAAATTTTTGGCGGGAGTGGCTGGAGAGGGCTGGCCTTGGTCTTGCGCTTGTGCGTTAAGAAAGCTGAGAAAGATGAGAGAGAGGAGGAGCGGCAAGACTCTGACAGGTGGGGTCATGCCGCTGCCTCTGTTTTCACAGTCCGAAAAGCCATCTCGAAAGTATCGCAGCCGTCGCGTAAAGATTTCGTAAGTGTGACGGCTTCTCGGCGCTCTTATTCGGCCAGGTTCTGGGGTTGCTTGTCGAAGTCCATGCCGAAAGTGAAGCGTTCAACGACCATGCAGAAGATGTGTTCGAGGGCCAGATGAGACTCCTGGATGTTCATGGTGACGTCGGAGGGGATGACGACGTTGTACTCGCAGAGTTCGCGCATCCTGCCGCCGTTGCCGCCGGTGAAGCCGATGGTGGGGATGCCTTGTTTGGCGCACTGTTCGAGGGCGGCGATGATGTTTTTGGAGTTGCCGGAGGTGGAGATGCCGAGGAACACGTCTCCGGGCTGGCCGAGGGCTTCGATCTGACGGCTGAAGACGGTCTCATAGCCGAAATCGTTACCACCGGCGGTGAGGATCGAGGTGTCGGTGGTGAGCGCGATGGCGCGGAGGGCGGGGCGGTTGACGGTGAGACGGACGACGAACTCGGCGACCAGGTGCTGGGCGTCGGCGGCGGAGCCACCGTTACCGGCGACCAGCAGCTTGCCACCGTTCTGCATGGCCTTTGCTGTGAGCTGGCCGACGGAGACGATGGTATCCGCGATGTTGGGGTCAGACAGCACAGCCTGCATTGTGGCGATGGACTGGGCGAGCTGCTTCTGGACGAGTTGCTTCATGAAAAAGGCTCCGACTGGTAAGAGTACTTGGGGTCAGATGCGGAAAGAGAACTTCTTGTGGCCAAAATAACTCAGGGTGGCGGTGAATACGGTGATGACCGCTCCAGCGAGGTAGGGGGCAAGCTGGTGGGTCAGGGGATAGCGCATGAAGAGGTGGGTGAGGATGGGCAGCGCGATGATCTCGGGAAGCATTCCGACGCCGTAGACGGCGAAGCAGCGAAGCCACTCGCGGAGATAATTGCCGTGGGTGTGGAAGACGAAGTGTTTGTAGCAGAGGAACGCCATGGTGATGCCGATGGGTTTGGCGGAGACGGATGCCAGGACCACCGTGAGCGGCAGGTAGTGACGCGGGAGGAAGCGCCCGTAGAGGAAGACGAAGCCAGAGTAGAGGAGATAGGCGAAGACAGTGTTCCAGACGCCGACGAGCAGGTAGCGAAGCACCTCGCTGGGAGGGAGTTTGCGGCGGAGGCTGGCGAAGGGGCCGGTGGGCGGCGGCGTGGCTGGGATCGCGGGGGGTGTGGTGGTGATGGGTGGCACGGTATTCCTTCGGTTGATGTTTCGGTTCGGCTCACAGTCTCTCTATAGTGTGCCATGCGATGAATGCATCACGAGATGTTGCAGGCAGGATGTTGGATCGGGACGGGTAAGGCTTTAGTATTGCTGGCGTTGGTCTTGTGGAGTGAATGGTGCATGACAGAGAGGCAGGCGTGGTGAAACGAGTGATCGCGGGGTTATGCGTGGGAATGATGGCGGGAGTCGGGTTTGCGCAGCAGCCCGTGGCGGTACCGTCGGCGAATGTGTTGACCAAAGGCAAGACGATGCTTCTATGGCCGACCGGTGCTCCCGGGGCCCTGGGAGATGTGAGCGATGACACACCCACTTTGACGGTGTATCTACCGACGGGAGTCAATGCAACAAAGACGGGCGTGGTGGTGGCTCCCGGGGGCGGGTATCAGCATCTTTCTCTCATTAAGGAAGGAGAAAATGTTGCTCTTTGGCTTAACTCGCAGGGGGTTGCGGCTTTTGTGCTGACCTACCGGCTTGGTCCGAAGTATCACCATCCGATCGAGATTGGGGATGCACAGCGAGCGATCCGAACGGTCCGGGCGAATGCCGCGGAGTATGGGATTGCGACCGATCATGTGGGAATGTGGGGATTCTCCGCGGGCGGGCATCTGACCGCCACGGCGGGGACGCGCTTCGATGCGGGGAATGCGAATGCGACCGATCCGATTGAGCGGCAGGGTTGCCGGCCCGACTTTCTGGTGTTGGCCTATCCGGTGATTACGCTGATGGAGCCTTCGGCCCATGGCGGATCGCGGAAGTACCTGTTGGGGGATTCGCCCGATCCGGCGCTGGTGCAGTCGCTCTCAGCCGAGACGCAGGTGACGAAGGATACGCCGCCGACGTTTCTGTTTTCGACGACAGAGGATAAGACGGTACCGGTGGTGAACAGCGTCATGTTCTACGAGGCGCTGGTGAAGGCCAGGGTTCCGGCGGAGATGCATATCTTCCAGCATGGAGCGCACGGAGCGGGGCTTGCGCCAGCGAATCCGGAGCTGAGTGTGTGGCCGGATTTGCTGATCAAGTGGATGCGGGAACGGGGATACGCCGCTGCACCAGCAGGTCAGTAGGGAGGTTGCAATGACGGTTCGGGAGTTTGAGACGAGCGGCAGTGCCCAGTTCCAAGGGGTGCTGCTCGCCCTGTGGTGGGATGCGAAGGGTGATTGGGAGAAGGCGCATGAAGTCGCGCAGGATGTCCCCGGTTCGGACGGCGCGTGGGTTCATGCCTATCTGCATCGCAAGGAGGGCGATGTGGGGAATGCCGGATATTGGTATCGGCAGGCAGGACGGCGCGTGGCCGCAGGGGATCTGCGCGCGGAGTGGGAGTCCATGGTGACGGAGCTGCTTCAGCGAAGGTAGGCGTCGGTCTTGTCGATCCAGTCCTGCCGGGGTGGGGCGAAGACGTCGAAGGCGAGCGTGTCTTCGAGGGCTACGGCGGAGTGGGGGAGGTCTCGGGGAATGACCAGGACTTCGCCGGAGCGGACGATGCGGGTGTCTCCCGCGCCGAAGTCGAACTCGAGGCTGCCCGTGACGATGAAAGAAATTTGCTCATTGGGGTGGGAGTGGAGTGGAACGATGCAGCTCTTGGCGAGGTGAAAACGGGTGAGCATGGCCTCGGTTCCGTGGAGAAACTGGCGCTGGAGAAGGGGATTGAGCTGCTCGATTTCAATGTCGGACCAGCGGTACTGGGTGGGGCTGGACATGGGGGACTGCCTTTCGGTGGCATGGGTTTCAGTCTTTCCGCTTTATGTTGCGCGGGACCTTGTGTAGAGTAACGAAAACAAGTCAGTTAGGCAGCGTCGCCAAATTGCACGGCGGATTTTTCCAGGATCGCCCCATTCTTAGCATTGCTTTGGGGCTGACTTCGGCGAACTTCCATCCAGAATGACTACTCTTGAAACAGGTGATTGAACCATGCGGCTTCCAGTAGTGAAGGTATTTCTGTCTTCGTTGTTCGCGCTGACGTTGACCTTGACGGTCGGCGTCTTTCTATCGTGTAGCCCTGTGGCGATGGCGCAGACGACGGCTCCTGTGGCGACAACTGAATTGGCTAGCTCGACGGGCGATTCGGCCCGTATGGCCGCGCTGGAGAAACAGGTAGCCGATCAAACGGCGGCGATTGCGGCGGCGCAGACGGCGGGCGACAACGCCTGGATGCTGGTGTCGGCGGCGCTGGTTCTGATGATGAGCGGGCCGGGACTGGCGCTCTTCTACGGCGGACTGGTGCGGAAGAAGAACATCCTGGGCACGATGATGCAGACCTTCGCCATGATGGCGGTGATTACGGTACTGTGGGCTCTCGTGACCTACTCCCTGGCGTTCGGGGACGGCGGGGCGTTTATCGGCGGGCTGCATAACGCTTTCCTGCATGGCGTGGGTCTGATGCCGGACAAGGACTACGCGGCGACCATTCCGCTGCAGACGTTCATGGTGTACCAGTTGATGTTCGCGATCATTACGCCTGCCCTGATCACCGGTGCGTTTGCGGAGCGGATGAAGTTTTCCGCCATGCTGGTGTTCATGATCCTGTGGGCGATCTTTATCTATAGCCCGATGGCGCACATGGTCTGGGGCAAGCATGGTTTGCTGAACGCGACGCTGGGCGGCAAGTTTCCTTGTCTGGACTTTGCGGGCGGAACCGTGGTGCATGTGACGTCGGGTGTCTCAGCGCTGGTGACGGCGATTTACCTGGGCAAGCGGCTGGGATATCCCAAGGTTCCGATGCCGCCGCACTCGGTGGTGCTGAGCTTCATTGGAGCCTGTATGTTGTGGGTGGGCTGGTTCGGATTCAACGCCGGTTCGGCGCTGGGTGCCGGGACCCTGGCGACTTCGGCGTTCGTGGCGACGCACTTTGGTGCAGCGGCTGCCGCCATCAGCTGGAGCGTGGCGGAGTGGATCCGTCAGGGCAAGCCTTCGGCGCTGGGAGCGATTTCAGGAGCTGTGGCTGGACTGGTCGCCATTACGCCGGCGGCTGGCTTCGTGACGCCGATGTCGGCACTGTGGATCGGCGCGATCGCCGGAGTGTTCTGCTACTTCATGGTGGTCAAGGTGAAGGCGTGGTTCGGCTATGACGATTCGCTGGATGCCTTTGGCGTACATGGTGCGGGCGGTACCCTGGGTGCGCTGCTGACAGGCATCTTTGCGAACAGCGTCATCAACCCGATCTTCGGAGCGGGTAAGCCGACGGGTCTCCTGGAAGGGAACGCACATCAGTTGTTGAACCAGTTCGTCGGCGTGAGCATCGCGTGGAGCCTCTCGATTGTGGGGACGCTTGTGATTCTGTTCCTCGTCGATAAGACATTGGGTCTGCGCGTGAGCGAAGACGATGAAAAGGAAGGTCTTGACCTGTCGCAGCATGGCGAAGAAGGGTACGATTGGGCGCACTAGAATTCCGGTGTGGCAATTGACTTGCGCTTGATGCGTCTTACCAGCGTGACCATTTCTTATGGAGTGATGAGGAAGGATTGAACGATATGCAGAAGATTGAGGCAGTGATTCAGCCGTCGAAGCTGGATGCAGTGAAGGACGCGCTGGTGGAAATTGGCGTCGAGGGGATTACGATTCTCGAGGCCCGGGGCCATGGACGACAGAAGGGGCATACGGAGTTCTACCGCGGGCGGGAGTATTCGGTGGATCTGCTGCCCAAGGTAAAGCTGGAGATGGTGGTGCCGGACGAGATGGTTGAGAAGACCATCCAGGCAATTATCACGACGGCGCGGACGGGTAAGATTGGCGATGGCAAGATCTTTGTATCGAAGATCGATGAGGCGATTCGCATCCGCAACGATGAACGCGGAGAGATCGCCCTCTAGGTCTGGACTGCAGGTTGCAATCGTAGTGTGGGAGCGTTGGTCCGGTGCTGCGTGGGGCCATTCTGATACGGAGGCCGCCGAGCGGTGACCTCCGTTCTATGGCTGTTATGCTTTAGAGCAAATTACCTGTTGCTGGGCAGTGGAATCTTTTGAGAAGTGCTGTTTTTCTTGAAAAAAACAGCCATGAGTTCGAAGTCTTCCTATACACCCACAGGCAATTTGCTCAAGGCTCTTTCAGAGGCGAACACCATGCAGGGAAACGATTTGGGCGGATCGAACGGAGTCGTAGCCGAACCAGTGGGCAACCGGGTTCGTGAGGACTATCAGCGAAGAATGCTGGAGATTCGCGGAGCGTTCGATGCCGGGGCCACGGGGATTGCAACCATCGCCGCGCGCGCGGATTTGCTGGACGGAATTGTCGCCGGATTATGGGCGGTCGAGGTAGAGAAGGATCCTCGCCTGGGCAGCGGGATCGCCCTGTTGGCAGTGGGTGGATATGGGCGACGGGAGCTGTTTCCTTATTCGGACGTGGACCTGCTTTTTCTGCTGGACGGCAAGGTCGTTGAAAAAGATCTGAAGGATGCAATCCGACGGGTGGGGCAGGAGCTCTGGGACTGCGGGATTCGAGTGTCGCCGGGGACGCGGCGACTGGCGGAGTGCGAAAAGTTCGACGAAGACAATACCGAGTTCACCGTTTCGCTATTGGATCATCGGTTGGTGTCGGGCGATGCTGCGCTCTACGCAAAGTTGTCGGAACAAATCCTGCCGAAGCTATTGCAGAAGGGGCACAAGCCCCTCGCGGCCCGGCTGGTGCAACTGACGCGGGACCGTCATGGGAAGTACGGTGGGACACTGTTTCATTTGGAACCGAACATCAAGGATTGTCCGGGTGGCCTGCGGGACGTGCATGTGTGTGGGTGGATCACGACGATCTGCGCGGCCGCGGCAAAGGGAAGTGTGAAGGAAGCGCCGCCTTTCAAGAATGGCAGCGATGCGGGGCTGGAAGCGATTCGAGGTATGGATCGCGAGGAGTTTCAGCAGGCGGTTGAGTTTCTGTACCGCGTTCGATGCTTCCTGCACTACCGGCACGAGCGGGACGATAACACGCTGGACTGGCAGGCGCAGGATGCCGCCGCGGCTGCAGCCGTCGGTCTGCCCGCGAACCAAGGGAGCGCCGACGCCGCGTATTGGATGCGACTGTATTTCCGTCATGCGCGGAGCATCGAGCGGCAGGTGAAGCAGAAGCTGGAAGAGGCGTCGGACAGCAAAGATCGCGCTGGTCGGGCTGCCCGGCTGTTCGGTCTCAAATTGGGGAAGAAAACCGACCTGGCGGAAGAAGGGTTTCGCGTTGAACGCGGACGGGTCGTTCTGGATGCCGCGACCGGGATGAATGGCGATCGGGCCTATGATCCGGCTCTGGATCCCGACGTAGTGCTGAAGGTCTTTGCCGTGATGGCGCGGACTGGATGCACCCTGGGACGCGAGGCGGAGGAGCGGCTTTCGCAGGCGCTGCCGCTGATGTCGGCGCACATCGAAGAAGGCCCGGCGTTATGGCGGCAGTTGCAGGCCGTGCTGACGGAGCAGTATGCCGGGGATGCGCTGCGGGCCATGCATGCCCTGGGGATTCTGGAGCTGCTGATCCCGGAGTTCCATGGCATCGATGCGCTGGTGATTCGCGACGCATATCACCGCTACACGGTGGATGAGCACACCTTCGTGCTGATCGACACGCTGCATGGCCTGGAGCGTCCGCAGGAAGGCGGGCTGGCGGAGTGGGCTGGTCGATTCAGGTTATTGCTGCGAGAGCTGCCGCATCCGGGACTACTGTATCTGGCGGCGTTGATGCATGACACAGGCAAGGGGCGGAACACCGGTGACCACTCGGTGGAGAGCGCTCGGATGGCGCGAAGTGTCCTGGGGCGTCTGGAACTTGACGGCTACGAGAGCGGGTTAGTGCTGGGGTTGATCGAGAACCATCTGGATATGTCTGCGGCGTTGCGCCGCGATGTAGCCGATGGAGAGACGGTGGAAGCTTTCGCCCTGAAGGTACCTACTCCCGAGGCTCTGCGGATGTTGACGCTGTTTACCTATGCGGATATTCATGCGGTGCATCCGGATGCGTTGACGCCGTGGAAGGCAGAGAATCTGTGGCGGCTGTACGTGGCGACCTCCAACTACCTGGACCGCAATGTAGATGATGAACGACTGGGCGCGCGAGAGGATAGCGAGCTCGTGTACCGGGTGACGGCCCTGCTTCCAGGACGTGCGGCTGAGGTTCGGGCCTACCTTGAGGGCTTTCCAGAGCGGTATGTCCGGACTAGGACACCGGAGCAGGTGCGGGCAAACTTTCTAAGCTCGGAGCGATTTGCGGAGGATGCCGTTCAACTGGACTTTCGCTATTCGCCGGTGATGAGCGAGATCACGCTGGTGACACGGGACCGGGCGCTGCTGTTCGCGAATATGGCGGGAGCGCTTGCTGCGTGGGGCATGAACATCGTCACGGCGGACGCGTTCTCGAACCGGCAAGGCGTGGTCGTGGACAGCTTCCGGTTTACGGATGGATTTCAGACATTGGAGTTGAATGAGTCGGAGCATGCCCGGTTTGTGAAGAGTGTGCATGATGTAGTCGCCGGAGATATGCCGGTTGAAAAACTGCTGAGCGGTCGCAGGCGTGGGAAGAAGAAGGCTCCGAAGGTGGTGACGGAGTCGCGGGTGGACTTCGACGACCTGGCTTCGTCGCACAGCACCCTGCTGGAAGTCGTGGCGCAGGACACTCCCGGTCTGTTGCGGGCGCTCAGTCTGACGCTTGCGGGAGGCGGCTTCAACGTGGAGGTGGCGCTGGTCGATACGGAGGGGGAGACCGCGATCGACGTGTTCTATCTGACACGCAATGGCGCGAAGTTGACGGTGGAGGAGCAGGACGGTTTGAGGACGGAGCTGATGAAGGCGATGGAGGAGAATGCGCGGTAATGGGTTGGCAGCGACGATGGTGCTGGTCGGGTTGGGATGGCTGGTTTTGGTTAGCGACGCGAGTGGGCTGCCTGCCACACCATCGACAGGGGCTGGAGCGTGCCGCTTTGAGTTGATTGAGGGTGAGGTACGGGCTGGGGAGAGCTTTGCGCAACCGATCGGTGGAGGTCTGGAGGTTCGGCTGGAGGCACTCTCTTGGGGATCGGGATGGATACTGCGGGTATTGCCAGTGCATGAGCCGAGGCTGGCGCATGACTATGTTGAACTGGCGACTCCCCCGTATACCTCGGTGAGTCCGCTGCTGCTCAGTACGGACTACAGCTTTCGCGCGCAGGATGCGGTGGCCTGGAATCCACGCCGGTTCCGGTTTATCGCTAGCGCCAGTGAGTTTGCTGGCATAGCCGCCGTGTATGAGCGGTATAGCAAAACGACTCCACCAGCAGCGGATGCAGAGAACGAATTGGCGACGCTGGTGAGCAAGGCCCCGGAAGGGACACTCCAGATCCTCGATGCCCGGCTGATTCCGGGAACTGCAAACCAGGCGCAGACGGCGATAGGGGTAGCCTCTCACTTCAACACCACGGCGCATACGGTGGAGGAGGCGGCGGGTGGAAAAGGGACTTCGCTGGGCAAACTGATGTGGATCCGTTTCCGCATCCGGCTGGAATTGCCCACCGGCTTTCATGCGGATTCCACCGCGACGGTGAACAAGGGTAAGTGTGGTTAATTGTTATGGTTTCGTGCAACCTGTTGTCCTCAGGATGGCATCGCAGCATTTAGTTCGCTAAATTTTTCCAGTCGAACGCAGAATCATGCCGTAAGCCGTGGAACGGATTTATACTTAGGGCTATATGAGTACACCCGCAAACGAGACTTCGAGCAATGGCCGGCCGACGGCGGTTCCCCAGCAAAATGACCGCTACCTCTTCGGCTCCCTGGATAGCTTCGGTAAAAATCGCGACAAACTGAACGAAGTAAGCTGGGGCTACGATCAGCCCGAGGGTATCGTTCTGGCCTCGATGGACGCTGCGATCAACTGGGTGCGAAAGAATTCAGTGTGGCCGATGACGTTCGGGCTGGCGTGCTGCGCGATCGAGATGATGTCGATGGGCGGTTCGCGGTATGACATCGCCCGCTTTGGGGCAGAAGTATTCCGGCCCTCTCCGCGGCAGAGTGATTTGATGATCATTGCGGGACGGGTTTCGCAGAAGATGGCACCCGTCATTCGCAGACTCTACGAGCAGATGCCGGAGCCGAAGTGGGTTATTTCCATGGGCGCTTGCGCGACCTCTGGCGGTGTGTTCAATAACTATGCGCTGCTGCAGGGGGTCAATCAGATTATTCCGGTGGACATTTACGTTCCGGGATGCCCGCCGCGGCCAGAGCAGTTGCTATATGCAATCACGCTTTTACAGGAAAAAATTCAAAAAGAGCGCGGAACGCTGCGAAAAACCCTCAATCTGGATTAGGATGGCAGCGCGAGAGAAAGAAGAGAATGGTTACTTTTAAGGTTCTCTTTCATATGAGCAATGGCGTCAAATGTGATTGTTAGCTGGTAAAGTCTTGAAACATTAATTACATACCGCACATTAATCGAGATTGTCTCTACAACTGCGGTAAGATTTATAGAATCAAACAGAAATAAAGCCAAGTTTCGAAATTGTGCTTGAACACTAATTGTAGGATTACGCGGAGGAAGTCGAATGGTTTATCGCCCGTTACGTACTATTGGCCGGTTTGTACTGGCTGCATGTGCAGTCAGCCTTGGCTCAGCAAGCCTGAACGCACAGACCGCGCCCAGCGCAGCCCCATTGGGGCCGAACCCATCCCGCGTGGACATCTTCACGGGTTACTCGTACTACGGTGCGCATGGCCAGTTGAAGCCCGCCGGCATCGCGTACTCGTCGATTGACCTCGGCGCGATCGGTAGTGGCGCGTACTACTTCAGCAAGTACGTCGGTCTCGAAGGCGTATTTACGGTCCATCCTGATGGTAAGAACGACGGAATGTCGTCGATCTCGGGCGGCCCGATCTTCCGCGCTCCGATGCAGAACTTCACCGTCTTCGCACATGGCCTGGTCGGTGGCGCGCGTCTCGGCGGCCCGAACAATTCCGTTGGTCCGAATACCTACCACGAGCCCTATCGCTGGGGCGCGTCGATTGCTGCCGGCGGCGGTATGGACTACGATCTGCCGTTCTTCAGCAACCGCTTCTCGCTTCGTTTGTTTGAAGCTGACTACCGCTACATTCATGCGAACTACGGTCCCTACACCCCGCCCCCAGTCGGTGGTGTGATGGGCGGTCGCGCGAACCTGAGCGGCGTTGAACTCAGCACCGGTATCGTGACGCACTTCGGCCACGTAATTCCTCCTCCTCCTGTTACCTACTCCTGCGCAGTTTCGCCTGCGACGGCTTTCCCTGGCGATCCCATCACGGTGACCGGTACGGCGTTGAACCTCAACCCGAAGAAGACCGCAACCTACACCTGGACTGCTGATGGCGGCACGGTCGCCGGCACGTCGAGCACCGCAAACATCGACACCAAGAGCGCCGCTCCTGGCAGCTACACCGCCAAGGGTCACGTATCCGAGGGAACGAAGCCTGGCCAGATGGCAGACTGCTCGGCTCCCTACACGGTCAAGGCCTTCGAGCCACCGACCATCTCCTGCTCTGCTAACCCGTCCTCTGTGAACCCCGGCGACTCTGCCACGATCACCGCGAATGGTGTCAGCCCGCAGAACCGTCCTCTGACCTACAGCTACAGCGCTTCTTCTGGTTCGGTCTCCGGTAATGCCGCGACCGCGACTCTGTCGACCGCTGGTGCTGCTCCTGGCTCGATCACTGTCACCTGCAACGTTGTAGATGACAAGGGTCAGTCTGCTTCCTCCACGACGACGGTTACGGTCATTGCTCCTCCCCCGCCGCCAGCTCCCAAGACGTCTAACCTCTGCTCGCTGAACTTCGAGCGCGATGCACGCCGCCCGGTTCGTGTTGATAACGAAGCGAAGGCCTGCCTCGACGATGTTGCTCTGAACCTTCAGCGCAGCTCCGATGCGAAGCTCGCCCTGGTTGGCAGCTCCGATGCGAAGGAAAAGACACCGAAGAGCAAGCGTGCCAAGGTTGCCGATATCGCCGGTGAGCGTGCAGTCAACGCCAAGGCCTATCTCGTAACCGACAAGGGCATCGATGCATCGCGTGTCTCGGTGTACAGCGGTTCGACGGACGGCAAGACGGTCACCACGACGTTGATCCCGGCTGGCGCAACGCTGGATTCGACCGGCCTCACGCCAGTCGATGAGACCGCTGTAAAGGCACCTGTCGTCAAGAAGCACAAGAAGTAATCCGCACTGCAGTAAAGCTACAAAGGCTGACTGGGAACTCCCAGTCAGCCTTTGTGTTGATTAGCTACGGATTTATCAGTACATGGGTTAGACCTCTTTTGTAGAACGGGACGGATTACGTTGACGCGACGGTTTGGACATTCGATTGAGAAGTTGATTTTCATCTTCTCGCTATATTGCGGGCTGGGTCATGCAGTGACGTGGATGCCTTTTGGTCCTGACGGCGGGGACGCCCGGAGTATCGCAGCCGATCCGAGTAACTCGAAGCATCTCTATCTTGGCGCGGCCAATGGCTGGATCTTTGAGTCGCTCGACGGAGGCAGCATCTGGAAACGTCTCGCACGGGTTGGAAAGCGGGACGATCTGGTGCTGGACAATATTCTCGTCGATGCCTCGAACCCGAAGCACCTTATTGTTGGGGCGTGGGTTCTGGGTAGCGTCGATGGAGGGCTGTTTGCAAGCAATGACGCCGGGCTGACATGGGCCGGTATTTCGGGAATGGCTGGACAGTCGGTTCGCTCCCTGGCAGCTTCGGTGACGGATCCCAAAACCCTCATTGTAGGAACGCTGAATGGGGTGTACCGCTCCACGGATGCTGGACTGGGCTGGAAATTGATCAGTCCGGAGGGGAGCCGGGAGATTCACGAGGTAGAGTCGATCGCGATCGATCCAAGCGACCCACGCATTATCTACGCCGGAACCTGGCATCTTCCGTGGAAGACGGTAGATGGCGGCGAGCACTGGAGCAGCATCAAGGAAGGGATCATCGAAGACTCCGATGTGTTTTCGATCATCGTCGACCCCAAGCAGCCTTCCGTTGTCTACGCCAGTGCGTGCTCGGGAATCTATCGCAGTGAGAATGCGGGAAGCCGCTTCAAGAAGATTCAGGGCATTCCTTCCACGGCCCGCAGGACGCGAGTCCTGATGCAGGATCCGAACCACTTGAATACGGTCTACGCGGGAACCACAGAAGGATTGTTTCGGACGGATGACTCCGGCACAACCTGGGTAAGAACGACCGGGTCGGAATTGATTGTGAACGATGTGTATGTCGACCCTTCCGATTCGACGCATGTGTTGTTGGCGACGGACCGAGGAGGAGTGCTCTCAAGCCATGATCGAGGCAATTCGTTCGATGCGACGAACGCAGGGTTTTCGGCTCGACAGGTCACATCGTATGTCGCGGATGTGCAGCGGCCCTCGAATGTCTTTGTTGGCATAGTGAACGATAAGGAGTGGGGCGGTGTCTTCGCCAGCGAGAACGGCGGCTTGAGCTGGATTCAGGAGAGCTCCGGGCTTGGGGGCCGCGATGTATTCAGCCTCGGGCAGGCATCGGACGGGACCATCATTGCGGGTACCGGCCATGGGATCTACCGGTTGAACGGTGCGATGTGGAGCCGCGCCGGCAGTGCGGCTCCCTCTTCTGCGGCAAAGGCGGCAGGGAAGCGGATGCCCATCGCAAGGCCCGGAAAGTCCGGCAAGCCAGCCTCATCCCGTCCTTCTGCGAGCAGAGCAGAGCCTGCGCTGGCTGGAACGGTAGGAGATTTCGATGGCAGTGTCTACGCGATCGCGCAGGCGGGAGACACGCTGTACGCAGCGACCTCGGACGGTCTGCTCGCCAGCGCTACGGCAGGACAGAGCTGGGGCCGGGTCCTGGGAGCAGAGCGGCAGGAGCTGTTGTTTGTCTCCGTAGCCAAGCGTGTCATCGTGACCGCTGGCCTTAGATCCGCGATGTTCTCGGTCGATGGCGGCAAAGACTGGAAGAGCCTGAAGCTTCCGGAGATGCTGACCCAGATTTCGGCGGTAGCGGCAGATGGCACCGGGGCGGTCTGGGTGGGAGGACGAGAGGGTCTCTTTGCCACCAACGATGGAGGCGCAAGTTGGGAGACCTTGAAGAACATGTACATCCGGGATGTGAACAGCATGTACTACGACGGAGCCTCAGAGCGGATCACGGTCACTGCGGGTGGCGTGAGCACGATGGCCTTTGCGGTTCATCTGCCGGAGCGGTCGGTCCGGTTCTGGGATACGGGTTGGAACCTGCGGTTTGCGCGGCCGGTCGGCGATCACCTTATCGCAGCGACGTTGTTCGATGGCATGGTGGTTCAGCCTCAGATGGTGGATTCGGCTGAGGTGGGAAAGCGCTGAAGTATGTTGAGAAGTTACGAGTGGGAATAGAATTAGAGCATGAGTTCTCTCTCCTTTGCCCAACGTCCTCGCCACTCCTTCCAGACCGATGATGCTGCTCTGCTGCCGATTGCGGCCAAGGTGGAACAGGGTGAGCGGCTGACCTTCGAGGATGGTGTAACGCTCTATCGGAGCGGCGATATCCTGGCGGTGGGCTGGCTGGCGAACCTGGTGCGGGAGCGTCTGCACGGCAACATTGCCTACTTCAACGTGAACCGGCACATCAACCCCACGAATGTATGCGTGGCGTCCTGCCGCTTGTGCGCTTTCGGGCGGAAGAAGGGCGATGCCGGAACATACACCATGGCTCTGGAGGAGGCATGGGAGACGGCGGCTACCGGTCTGACCGAGGCGGTGACAGAGTTCCACATCGTGGGCGGGCTGCATCCCGATCTTCCGTTCGAGTACTTCATGGACCTGGTGAAAGGCCTCAAAGTGCGGTTCCCGAAGGTGCATATCAAGGCGTTCACCATGGTCGAGGTGGCGTTTCTGGCGAAGCGCGGGAAGATGACGATCGCGGAGACCTTGCAGCACATGAAAGATGCGGGTGTCGATTCTCTGCCGGGTGGTGGAGCTGAGATTTTTGCAGACCGCGTGCGGCACATCATCTGCGACCACAAGATTGATGGTAGCGAATGGCTGGATACGGCTCGCACCGCGCACCAGATGGGACTGCGTTCGAACGCCACGATGTTGTACGGGCATGTGGAGAACGAAGAAGATCGGGTCGACCACATGATGAAGCTGCGTGCGGTGCAGGATGAGACGGGTGGCTTCCAGACGTTCATTCCGCTCTCGTTTCACCCGGATAATACCGCGCTCGCGCACATTCCCAAGACGACCGGAATGCTGGATATGCGGCAGATTGCGGTAGGCCGGCTGATGCTCGATAATTTTCCGCACATCAAAAGCTACTGGCAGATGGTGTCGCCGAAGATGGCGCAGATTTCGCTGCGATTCGGAGCGGACGATATCGACGGCACGGTGATCGAAGAGAAGATCTATCACGACGCCGGAGCGACGACTCCGCAGGGGATGCGCCGTGCCGACCTGATCCGGCTGATCACCGAGGCTGGACGCGAGCCGTTTGAGCGGGATACCCTCTACCGGGCAGTGACCCGGAGCGAGGATAGCTTTACGGTGGCTGTTTGACCCCCTCCCCGCCCCACTGATTACAACTTATTGATTCTGTTTGGTTTAGCGTGGGGTTAAACGATAAAATATTCATTCCAAAGGGGTTACAGCTAAAATTGTCAGCCAACTTGAGTTACGGGCTGCTTTGGCTTACGAACCCCACCCATCGCATAAGACAAAGGCGCGATGAATGGGGCACCCAAGCATCGCGGCAGGGTAAGTCTGGGTTGCTAACGTCGCTCTGCAGCGAGGGGGCGCAGTGAGATTAAAAAGATGAGCCCCTTGCCGATGGCTTGGGGCTTTTCTTTCTCTTGTTCTATTTTATCGAACCGGACATAACTGGAATGCCACTTTTCTGGATTTTTTATTCGTTGGTGGGCTGCGGGTTACGGTGATTTGACCGGTTTTGGGGGCTTGACAGGATTTTGGGTTTGGCTGGATTGGTAGCTGGGTTGGTGGCTGGGGGCGCGGTGAGATTTCGTTTGCGGGGATATCGGAGTGGGGATCTTGAGGCGCTCTGGCGGCTGGATCAGGCGTGCTTTGCTGCGGCGTTTCGCTTTGATCGCGAAGGGATGCGGAGCTTTGCGGAACTTCCCGGAGCGGTGGTGGTGGTCGCGGAGCAGGACGGGGATGGGACTGAGTTGTGTGGGTTTGTGATCGTGCATCTGGAGGGCAGTGGGCAGGCTCTGGGTGGATATGTGGTGACGCTGGATGTGGCAGAGGACTGGCGGCGGCAAGGGCTGGCGGGACAGATGCTGGCTGAGGCGGAGCGCTTGACGATGGCGGCAGGAGCTTCGTGGATGGGGCTGCATGTGTTCGTGGAGAATGCTGGGGCGATTGCGTTTTATGAGCGCGCGAGGTATGTGCGGGGGGAGCGGGTGGCGGAGTTTTATGGGGAGGCAGGGATGGCTGCGTGGGTGTTTCGGAAGCGGCTTGGGGTTTGAGGTTGAACTTCCAATCGGTTGGTTATCAGAATGCATTTACTGCACTCATCCAGCACATAAAGATGAAGTGCACAGTCAAGGTTCGCTGAGCCAGTTCGTAACAACTGGGCTCGGTGTACACACGTAAAGAGCCATCAGTAAACACAAGCCGACATATCGGTACTAATCCGGTGTCGGTGAGCGCATTGGCGATTTAGCATGAAGTGAGATGCACTCTGTTTATCTGCTCGCAGGAATAACTACGGAGTGCCCTCCAACTTGACAGTTGCGGTTCAAGAACGCTGTGCTAGCTGCTGTCCTCACATTACTTTTGTAATTTCAGGCCTTGTATTGACGGGGGACAGGCAATTTATCTTCTGAAGTCCAACCGGTTTGCGGAGGGAAACAAATGTCGCTGCCAAACAAGGATGGATTGATAGGGAAAGAATCAAACCTTTCAGACAGTTCAGCGTTTGTCCAGCGCTCTGCGCCTGAGGTTGAAGATAAGGCTGATGCAAGTCTTACCTCTGTCGCCTTGCTGGAGTTGCTGCAATCACCAGCTTGTCTTCTTAACGGCGCTGGCAGTGTCACATATCTGAATGCCGCATGGCGTGAACGTGCCGGACTTATTGAGGCTGGCGAGGGGCACCTATCGCTGGCGCATTTGATTCACCCGGAAGATCGGTATGCTGTTCTGTTCCAGTTTCGGTCCGCTATCACTACCGGGGACAGAATAGATTTTGAATGCCGCCTTCAGAGTGCTCGCGGAGCAGCGCGCTGGTGTCTTCTAAGCTTGCAACCACTGAACAAGGGTATGGAAGGTGGGTGCGATGACTGGCTGTGCGCCGGCACCGATATTCATAAGCTGAAAAGCAGAGAAATTGATCTCGAAAGGCTTGCATCTATTCAAACCAATATGCTCGATATCAGCGTAGATTGCATCAAACTAATCTCGCTCGATGGCACGTTGATGCATATGAACAAAGCGGGATGTCATGCCCTCGGCGTTCCTGAGGACTCTCCCTTCGGCATGCCATGGTTACCACTTTTGCCTGATGACGTAAGGGAAGCTGGGGAGCAGGCTCTTACCTCGGCCCGGACAGGAGTATTTGCCCGCTTCCCAGGCAGGAGCGTCCTGCCTGGCCGGAAGGCACAGTTTTGGGACAATATGTTGACGCCGGTAATGGGTCCCGGCGGGCAGCCTACGGCTGTCATGTGTGTGTCACGCGAAGTTACCGCCGAACAAGAAGCACTGGAATTACTCCGCGAGAGCGAAGAGCGGCTGGCGATCGCGGCGCGTGTCGGTGGTCTTGGTATCTGGGATTACCACATCCAACGCGACGAATTGCACTGCGATGAATCCTGGTATCGGATCATGGGCAGAGATCCGAACTTTCCGATTCGGTCTATTGCAGAGTTTCGGCCATTCATCCATCCAGATGACGTGGATCGAGCCACAGAGGTCAAGCAGAACGTTGCCGAACTCATCGCTGCTAAACGTGACTATGCCATCACGTTCCGAATCATCCGCCCAAACGGTGACGTCCGGTGGGTTCGGTCCGCAGCATGCCTCGTTCAGGACATATCGGGGACTGCCATACGTGCAATTGGCTTTGTAGTAGACATCACCGATGCGTGGCGAGGAGAACTGGCCTTACGCGACGCGAATCGCGCATTGGAAAAGGAAAAAACGTCGCTCGCTCGCCAGAGCCTCGAGGATCCGCTGACCGGAATCGCTAACCGGCGCTATCTGGACAGCGAACTTGCACGTATCTGCATTCACGCCAGCGAGACAGGAGAAGCGATCTGCGTCGGCATGATCGATGTAGACCACTTTAAGGCCTACAACGACCGTTATGGCCATATGGAGGGAGACGCGGCTCTTCGCCAGATCGCTTCAGCGCTCCAGTCTGTGGCCTGGCAGTCCGATTTTGTCGCCCGCTATGGTGGGGAGGAGTTTGCATTTGTTTTAACTGGTATGAGCGAACCCGTGCCTATACTTGAGCGGTTCGCCGCAGTCGTAGAGAAACTGGCGATCGTTCATGAGGGTTCGCCCACTGGTTATCTGACGATCAGTTGCGGCTGTGTTGTCTTTCATTCCTGCGCCAATCTTTCACCAATACTGCTTCTCAAGGCGAGTGATGAAACTCTTTACGAAGCGAAAACGGCAGGGCGGAATTGCCACATCATTCGCGTCGCTTCAACGTAGCATGATGTATGACGGCTATCTGTCAATTACTATTTGAGTAACAACACGGTAGGGTCGATTCCCGCCTCGAATTCATGGTACCGAGATATCCGCTAATGTTCGCCGATCTGTCCAGACTCGATCATCGGCTGACGCCAACAGGCCAATGCGCTCATTGAGCAAGTTTGGGAATATTAGTCCTGTGAAACGCGCATCTCGTCACGTACACAAGCATTGTGGGCTACCGTCTCGATTGTGGAATGCGGCCCAACCTTGGGTCGCATTCCCGGATCAGATCACATGCATCAAGAGCCTCCCTCTCGAAATCAGCGCTGTCGCTGGGAATAAGAAGCCAATGACTGATCTTGTTCCCCAGCATTTGAATGGCACGGATCGATGGGAAGTCTCGACGAAGACTTGCGTCCGCAGGATCGATACCTTCCGATAGAACAAGCCAGATACCATTGTCCTTTGGATACTTGATGTGATCTCGCAGCATTAAGACGAGTCGGTCACCAATGTAGACCGCGAATCCGGAAAAGATCCGGCGCACTTCGGGATTCAAAGGAGCAAGCGCATCCAGCACAAACGTGTGCGGAGGTTTCGAATTGGAAAGACGTGGCATCGCAGTTTAAGGATGCTGCCGACCATCGTGATTGGCAATATTTTCATGCTATGTATAGCAGCTTCAGTTTGGGTAATGCGAGATAGATGGAAGGTCGCAGGACTTCCGTTAGTGACGACAAGCCGATTTATGAGGATTTGGGGATGCCGGTTCATGCGACCAAGCGTCCCGTACCCGGCTAGGCGACGGTGACTGCGGGGTAAGCTTCGATGTACTGCTCGCCGTTGCAACCCTGATAGGCCACCGTGCGCGCTTCGAGATCCACGTCATAGCGCACGACTCCAGCTCGCCAGGCAGCTCCCAAAAACTCAGGAAAGGTGCTTTCCCCTGCCTGATCTACGCGTAGCGCCGTTATGAGGGCCTCCTGATCAAAAGCGGGTACATCGACCGCTCCAGTCACCAGGGGTTCGCCCTGCATGACGACGGGACCATCCTGAGTCAGGAATAGGCTCTGACCGGAAGGAAGCGACCAGACGTTGCGTATCACCCCGGCTTTCCGCAGAACCTCGCCAAATATGGGAACCCGCCCACACGGGGACGGATTACTTCTGCAGCCTTCATGGCCTCTGTCAGGTTATCGATTGCTTTGCTCATTAGACTTCTCCTTATTCGGTTGGAACATCGAAGATGCGGTTATGCTCTGCAAGCTTGATAAGTAGCTTCCGAAGAACGACCTTTTCCTTGGTACTCAGACAATCGAAGTAGACCGAATCATTGTGGTCAGCAATCCGAGCTAGAACGGGCAGGCTACGGCGTCCCGCACGCGAGATGGAAAGCAGCCGGTAGCGGTTGTCACCCTCTTTCGCATCCGTTTGGACCCAGCCTTTCGCTTCGAGCTTGTCAATGATCTTGGACACGGCCCCTCGGGTCAGCCCTAAGAGGTCGGCCATTTCTCCCGGAGCAGCTTTCCCGCGGTCGTGAAGCTCACGCAGCAGCACCCATTCAGTAACGGAAGTCTGCTTTTCTTGGAGGGCACGGGCAAACGCTCCTGAGACCGCGTTGGAGACGCGTCTGAGCCAATACCCCAGGTGGCTTTCCAGATCAGATATGTGCTGGGCTTTGCCTGTAATAGTTTCCATAGAAACTATTATGATTTCCATGGAAACTATATGTCAAATGCAATCTTTGGCGCCGATCACGGGAAACGCACATCTCATCACCTATCTTCGGATGGCGACAATCGCGCTTCTCGTAGGGAACCAGCCTGGGGACCCAGCCTGGATCGCTGCAAAATCGCCAATGAACGCATCGAAGATGGATTCATTGGCACGTAATTGATCGAAGCTTAGTTGTCTGAACTTGCATTGATACCTGCAGTGGACCTACTTCCCGATAGTGCTGAAGAAGCTTTCGGGGTACCAGGTGGGGCGTTGGGGGTTATTGGCGACTCGGGTGGAGAGTTGGGCTAGCAGGGAGGTGAACTGGGCGGCGGCGACTTTGTCGATGGGTTGCTGGAGGTCGTCGGAGGGTTGGTGGTAGCGGGTTTTGACCCACTCGTTGAAGGTCTTCATCTCTGCCGAGTCGGGAGTCCAGCCGAACTTGAAGGCGAGGGCGGGGATGCCCTGGTTGACGAAGTTGACCTGGTCGGAGCGGATAAAGCGGTTCTCGTCGGGCTGCTTGTCGAACTGGGGCTCGACGTCGTTGAGCTGGCAGACGGCGCGGGCGTCGTTGCCGAGGGTGGACTCGCCGAGACCCTGAATTTCAAGGTAGCGGAGCGGGAAGAGCGGGAGGTACATGTCCATGTTCAGGTCGGCTACGATGTCGGACTTAGTGACGGTGGGTTTGGTGGCGAAGTACTGAGAGCCTAGTTCGCCGAGCTCTTCGCCGGTCAGTGCGATGAAGAGGATGGAGCGCTTCGGGCCGTGGCCTGCATTCTTCTCGGCGACGAGGAGTTTAGCGACCTCGATCACCGAGGCGATGCCGGAGGCGTTGTCCATGGCTCCGTTGTAGATGGTGTCTCCGTTGACGGCGCGGCCTACACCGAGATGGTCGAGGTGCGCGGAGATGACGACATATTCGTGCTTTAGCTTGCGGTCGGAGCCTTCGAGTTCGCCCACTACATTGGGTGGATCGATGTGGGCGATGTGCTTGACGGTGGTGGTGGCCTGCAGGGTCGCGGTGAAAGGGAAGATGGAAAGAGGCTTGCCTTCATCGGCGAGGGCTTTGATCTTGGCGAAGGTGTGACCGGTGTTGGCGAAGAGTTTTTCCGCTCCGATGCTGGTGAGGGTCGCGTTGAGGCGAAGGCCGGGGAGGGTTTCGAGAGCGGGGTCGGAGATGACATAGGTGGCGCGTGGGGCTGGAGTGGCGGCTGGAGCTGCGGGCTTCGTGGATGATGCGGCGGGAGTGCCTGGGACCGGGCGGGGTGGGGTGATGGCGATGATGCCGATGGCTCCGGCGGCGTGAAGCGACTTCCAGCGAACGGCCGCGATGCGAGAGTAGGCGCGCAGGGGACCGAGGACGTTCGCGGGGCTGGCGTTGTAGAGGACGACGACTTTGCCCTTCAGGTCGAGTCCGGCGAGGTCGTTGATGTGCTTGGTGGGGAGATCGAGGCCGTAACCGACGAAGATGAGCGGGACGTCGATAGGAGCGCCAGTGGTGATGTGTGGGCTCAGGGTGATGTCTTTGCCGAGGTCCAGCTTGAGGCCAGTGCTCAACGCGATGCTGGACTTGTCCGGATCGATGGCGATCTGGTCGAGGGGTACGGGCTGGAGGTAGCCATTGAGACCTGCCGGTTTGAGCCCGATGGATTGGAACTGTTGCTGAACGTAAGCGACGGCGGAGTCGAAGCCAGGAGTGCCGGGACGGCGACCCTGCAGCTCGTCGGAGGCGAGGTACTGGACGTGGGCAAACCAGGCCTTGCCACGGGCGTCCCAATCGGGCGTAGCGGGGGATTGGGCTGAAAGCGTGAGGGGCAGCAGGGTGGCGGCGGTGGCCAGGCGTAGGGACAGCTTCATCTTGGAGGCGCTCCGATAGAGTGCAGCAGGGATGAGCTATGGTATCGCGACTTGTGGGACAGCCCTAGCTTGCGATGTCGGTCGCGCGGCGGTTCTTGCCGAAGACGTCTCCCATGCGGCGAATCTGAGCTCCCACTCCGCGGAGCTTGTCTTCGAAGTGCTCGTAGCCTCGGTCGAGATGGTAGACGCGGTCGAGGATCGTCTCGCCGTCGGCTACCAGTGCTGCGAGAACGAGGGAGGCGGAGGCGCGGAGATCCGAGCACATCACCGCTGCGGACTGGAGGTCGGACTTGCCGCGGACGGTGGCGGTGCGGCCGTTGACGGTGATGTTTGCGCCCATACGGTTGAGCTCGTTGACGTGCATGAAGCGGTTCTCGAAGATGTTTTCGGTGACGAGCGTCGTACCTTCGGTCTGGGTGGCGAGAGCCATGTACTGGGCCTGCATGTCGGTGGGGAAACCGGGGTACTCCTCGGTAGAGATGTCGGAGGCTTTGAGGATGCCGCCGCCGGAGCGGACGCGGACGTTATCCGAGCCGACGGTAAGCTTGACGCCGCACTGTTCGAGCTTGGCGATGAGAGCGCCGAGGTGCGAGGGGTCGCAACAGTCGACGTTGAGGTCGCCGCCGGTGATGGCTCCGGCTACGAGGAAGGTGCCCGCTTCGATGCGGTCGGGGTTGATCTTGTGGCGGGCTCCGTGGAGCGAGGAGACGCCCTGCACCCGAATGGTGGAGGTGCCTGCGCCCTCGATCTTCGCGCCCATCGCAATCAGGAGGGCAGCGAGGTCGGTGACTTCGGGCTCGCGGGCGCAGTTTTCGAAGAGAGTTTCGCCTTCGGCCAGAGTGGCGGCCATGAGGAGATCTTCGGTGCCGGTGACGGTGATCTTGTCGAAGACGATGTGGGCGCCTTTGAGCGGCGCGCTACCGTTGTTGGGGGTGCGGGCTTCGAGGTAGCCGTGATCGTAGGTGACGGTGGCGCCCATGGCTTCCAGGCCCTTGATGTGGAGGTCGATGGGGCGTCCACCGATGGCGCAGCCGCCGGGCATGGCGACGCGGGCGATTCCGGTGCGGGCAATGAGCGGCCCGAGGACGAGCGAGGACGCACGCATGGTTTTGACGATCTCGTACTTGGCGACAGGGTCCGAGAGGACGGCGCACTTGATGCTGGTGCGGTGCTGGGCGCGACCGTAGCCGAGTTCGACCTCGGCACCCATGCTGACGAGGAGCTTGCGCTCGGTCTCGATGTCGCGGACCTGGGGGATGTTTTCGAGGATCACCTCGCCCTCGGTCAGGATGGCGGCGGCCATGCAGGGGAGAGCGGAGTTTTTGGCTCCGGAGACTTTGATGGTGCCGAGAAGAGGGTTTCCGCCGCGTACTACGAACTTATCCATTGTGTTTTTAGTTTATCGGGCAGGCGGGTGGAAATGGGGCGACGTGGGTATCTTGCTTGGTGCTGGATGCTAGATGCCGGGTAAATGCTGTAGAGTCTTCGTCGCGAACGGTAAGGTTTAGATCGACCGCGGGTGCATGCGGAAAGCCCCACTCGACTGCACGCGGGCGTGGGTCGAGTGGGGCTGAGGATTCCGGTTAACAACTGGGTGGAGTTTAGCGCAGACCACCGCTGGCGATGATGAGTTCGCCGGTAAGCCATGCGGAGTCTTCCGATGCGAGGAAGACTGCGATTGAAGCGATGTCGCCGGGCTGGCCAGCGCGGCCAAGGGGAGTTTGTGCGATGAAGCCATTGGCGAAGTCGGAGCCGACGAAGCCCGCAGTGTGGACGCCTTCGGTAATGACAAAACCAGGGTTGATGGAGTTGACGCGGATCTTTTTAGGCCCGAGCTCTTTGGCCCATACCCCTGTGATGGCGTCGAGCGCTCCCTTGGTACCGGTGTAGACGGTGCTGTTGGGAGGAGTGAGCCTGCTGGCGCCGGAGCCGATGTTGATGATGCTTGCGCCTTCGGTGAGGTGCTTTGCGGCAGCCTGTGTGGTGAGTATGGTTCCCAGAACATTGATGTTGAAGATCTTGTGGAACTGCTCTTCGGTGACGTCTTCGATGGGAGCGAACTCATAGACTCCGGAGTTGTTGACCAGGATATCGAGCTTGCCATAGTTCTTGATGGCAGCGTCGATGATGCCCTGGGCTTCGCTAGCTTTGGAGACGTCTCCGCCGACCGCTACAGCCTTGCCACCGGCTGCGACGATCGCGGCGACGATGGTATCCGCGCCGGACTTGCTGGAAGCGTAGTTGACCACGACCGATGCGCCTTCAGCGGCGAGTGATTTGGCGATGGCCGCTCCGATGCCCTTGGATGCGCCCGTGACGACTGCGACCTTACCTGTGAGCTTGCTCATATATTCCCCTTTATTACTTGATCCGAATTTGAAATTTGAGATAAGGCGGGAAGCGATGCGCGGCTTCTGGCCTGTCCTGTTCGATCAGATGGACTGGAAGGCAGCATAGATTCATTAGTTCGGGAATAATGAACTATAAGACAAGATGCGAAATGAGACTAGGATGTAAATGTATGAGGCCACTTTTTCATCCTTCGGTCGAAGACGTTACGGTGGAAGCGATCCTGCATGCGCTTTCAGATCCCGTTCGCGTCGCTATCTATTCCGACATCGCGGGTCAGCAGTGCTCGCAGAACTGCTCCAGCTTTCTAAAGGTCAGCGAAAAGCCAATTCCGAAATCGACCCTGTCGCAGCACTTCAAGGCTTTGAGGGAAGCAGGCTTGATTCGTGGGGAACGTCGCGGCGTAGAGATGCACAATACGTCCCGCTGTATGGAGATCGAGAAACGCTTTCCGGGATTGATCGCGGCGATTGTGAAGGCGCATCAGATTCAGTTGCAGAATCAACCGGACTTGACCCGATTGGGAAAACGACCGGCTCGCAAGCGATCCATTGCAGCCAGGTAGGTATTTCAGATTTTGGTCCTCGGCAGGATAGTTCGTTCACCGAGGCACGATATTTAAATAAAAACGGTGCGCTCTGGTTGAGCGCACCGTTTTTCATTCTGTTTGCGTGTTTCTAAAAGCTAAAATGCACTAAAGTTCCAGGCGGGAATCATCGATCGCCAAGCGGACATTTCCATCGGATTTCGCCAGGCGGCGGACAGCTTCCATCTTGTCGACGGTGGCCTTGAGCATGACCACGGCGATGGGAATGGATTTTCCTGCGGATTTGATGGTGCGGATGGCCGTATCCCGGTCGATCTCGCAGACCTTCATGAGAACCCGGATGCCACGCTCTACGAGTTTCGCATTCTTCATGTGCACGTTGACCATGAGGTTGTCGTAGACGTAGCCAAGGCGAGTCATCGCGCCAGTGGTGATCATGTTGAGGATCATCTTCTGGGCGGTGGAAGCTTTCATCCGGGTGGAACCGGAGACGACCTCAGGGCCTACTTCAGCGACGATGGTGGTGTCGGAGACTTCGGCGAGGGCGGTGTTGTAGTTGCAGGTGATGGAAGCTGTCTTGGCGCCGCGGGCACGCGCATACTCGACGGCTCCAACGACATAGGGGGTTCGACCGGAGGCTGATACGCCGATCACGATGTCTTTCCGAGTGGGACGGCGGCGGGCGATATCACGCTGGCCGATCTCGGGGGAGTCTTCGTTGACGTCGGAGGCGGAGGCGAGTGCCTTGGGGCCGCCAGCCATAATGTACTGGACCTGCGAGGGTTGCGTTGAAAAAGTGGGAGGGCACTCGGAGGCGTCGAGCGACGAAATGCGTCCGCTGGAGCCGGCGCCGACGTAGATGAGGCGTCCGCCGTCACGCAGGGAGCGGGCGACGGTGTCAATGACGATCGCGATTTCCGGAAGGGCTTTTTTGACTGCGGCGGCGATCTTCGCGTCTTCGTGATTGATGATCCGGGCTATTTCGAGGGCGGATTTAGTGTCGAAGCCTTCAGATGCCGCATTTGAGGTCTCTGTCGTGAGTTCTTGAAGATCCGAAATGGATCGACCGGCCGGTTTGGGAGTGGGTCCCTGTTCGAGCATGGTTATGGTTGCCATATAAAGTCCATTTTCGTTACGAGGCAATTTTAGCTCTAACCTCGAGCTGTGCGGAAACAATCGTGCAGTGGAACTTGTACAAAGAGTGACGTTTGCAGGGATTTTATCTGTAGGCGGATGTCCGGGACTGTGATATGCCGGGGAGGGCTGATAAGGCAATGTTAGTAAGACAGGCTCTCATCTGAAGTTAGCACTACGGTTAGTATGATGCGAATGGTCTGACTTGGTTGCCTGGAGTGAGTGCTCGTATTATTTGCGCTGCAGCATCAGATGGATTGCGACGCGGTAAGATGCGAGGAATGAGAGAGCGATTTTACAGACGTCTTGCTGCCGCTTTAGCCACGATCTGGTTGTTTGGACTGGTGGGTAGCGGGCACGGTCAGGTAGCCCGGGTAGAGGACAAATCTCTACGGCAGGAGTTGCAGGGACTGGCTGACAAGCACCACGGCAAGGTGGCGTTGTACGCCGTGCAGCTTAACACGGGGCGCACGGTGGAGCTGGATGCGGATCGTCCGGTGCAGACGGCTTCGGTGATCAAGCTGGCGATCCTGTTCGAGGCGATGGAGCAGATCAAGGCCGGTAAGGCAGCCTGGGACGAAAAGCTGACACTGGCCAAGGGAGACGCGGTCAGTGGGTCGGGCGTCCTGACCTTTCTGGATGCGCCTGCTGTCCTTACGCTGAAGGATGTGCTGACCTTGATGGTGATTCTGAGCGACAACACTGCGACTAACCTGGCGATCGACCGGCTGGGTCTGGATGCGATTAACGCGCGCATCGGGTGGCTGGGTTTAAAAGACACGCATCTATATAAGAAGATTGGAAAGCCCTCGACCGGCCCGATGCCTGCGGACCAGCCTAAGTTCGGGTTAGGGAAGACGACTCCGCGGGAGATGGCGGTAGTGATGGAGCGAATTAGCCGGTGCCAGTTGGAAGGGCCGAACGTTGAGGTGACAGGGGAACGGGCGTCACAGGTGGAGTCTCGGGATCTGGAGATCTGCGGGGTGGCGCTGAAGATGTTGCGGAACCAGTTCTATCGTGAGACGATTCCCCGGTACCTGGAGAAGCTGGATGCGAGCGAGGCGGGCTCCGGGATTGCGAGCAAAACCGGCAGCCTCGATCATGTACGGGCGGATGTTGCGATTGTCACCTGCAAGACGGGGCCGATGGTGCTTTCGATCTTTACATATGAGAATGAAGACAAAGGCTGGACGGTGGACAATGAGGCAGAGGTGCTGATTGCGCTGATTGCCAGGCAGATTGTGGACGCCTGGTCCCCGGAGGGCCTGAATGGGAAGATGCTGGTGCCGGGGCTGGGATTAAGTCCGGTCAGTGCCGGTGGATCCGCAGGGAAATAGCGAAGTACGAAGCGATACGTCCAACGAATCAGGCAGAATAGAAAGACATGCAGATGAACGACGATAACGAAAAGCAGGCGGAGACCTCAATCCGTAGTGGGGACATACCTGCCAGCGATGGGACGGATAAGACGCGCGGACGCAAGAGTGTGATTCATTCGTGGTTTCGGGACATGGTGGTATCGATGGTGGTGTCAGCCTTCATCATCATGTTTCTGTATCAGCCGGTGCGGGTGGAGGGGACCAGCATGCTGCCGATGCTGGAGGACCAGGACCGCCTGTTCGTGAACAAGCTGGCCTACCGGGTTGGAGATATTCATCGTGGGGATGTGGTGGTATTCCTCTATCCGCATGACCATACGAAGAGCTACATCAAGCGGGTGATCGCTCTGCCGGGCGACCGGTTGAAGATCGATCGCGGCCAGGTCTTCGTCAACGGTGATCCGGTTCGCGAGAAGTACGTGCCGACACGGTTTGAAGACAGCCGCTCAGTCCAGGAGACCGTGCTGTCTGAGCAGTCCTACTGGGTGATGGGGGACCATCGTTCCATCTCAAGCGACAGCCGCGACTTCGGACCGGTGGACCGCGAGTTGATCTACGGGAAGGCAGCGTTTGTCTATTGGCCGGTAGAGCAGGCCGGGGTGGTCCGGTAGCGATTCGATTTTCTGGCGTGACTGCTGGTTGATGCATCCGATACAGTACACGATAGTTTGTGACTACGGTTTTAGAGGGAGACGCGCTTGAAACTTCGCTGGGGACGCTGGGTACTGGGACTGGTTTTGTTGTTTGAGTTGGCGGGAGTTTATACGCCTCCGGCTGCTGCACAGATAGTGATTCAGGCTGGGCCACGGCGTCGACGGAGGCACCGCCGTCCGCCTCCACCGCCTCCGCGTCGTCATCGTCGCCGTCCTTATCGGCGGTATTAGATCCACGGAACAAAAGAAGCCCACGCTGAGATTCGGCGTGGGCTTTTTGTTTTCCTTTTGCAAGTGCTGGAGCATTTCTCCTGTGGGTGTAAACCGAAACCGCAGATCTGAATGCCGTTTTTTCTCAAGAAAACGGCACTCGCAAAGCTTGTCCAGTGCACAGTAACAGGAGAAAGGCTCTAAGTGCGCCCTGACGCCGGGCGGGCGCCACTTCGTGGTGTATTCGACGCTTCGCGTAGGGGACTTCGTTTTACGGAGCGGAGTTGAGGATGATCTGCGCGAAGCTGTGGGGATCGAGGCTGGCTCCTCCCACGAGGGCTCCGTCGATGTCTTCGAGGCAGCAGAGGCTGGCTGCGTTCTCGGGTTTGACGGATCCGCCGTAGAGGATGCGCGTAGAAGCTGCGATAGCGGAGTTAAGCGACGCGGCAACCTGAGTCCGGATGATCTTATGGGCCTCTTCGGCGATCTCGGGGGTGGCGGTGAGGCCGGTGCCGATGGCCCATACCGGCTCGTAGGCGATGACAAGAGGGGCAGCCTCGTTGGGTGCAACGCCGACGAGGGCAGCAGCGACCTGGCGCTTCAGGACGGAGGCGGTGTGGCCGGCTTCGCGTTCGGCATGCTGCTCGCCGACGCAGACGATGGGAATGATGTGATGGGCAAGCGCGGCCTTCAGCTTGAGGTTGACGGTCTCGTCGGTCTCGTTGAAGTACTGACGGCGTTCGGAGTGGCCAATGAGGACGTGGGAGCAGCCGAGAGCCTTGACCATGGGAGGCGACGTCTCGCCGGTGTAGGCCCCGGAGTCGAGCCAGTGCATCGTCTGGGCACCGATATGGATGTGGGTGTCGGTGACCGCCGTATGCGCGGCCGCCAGAGAGGTCATGGCCGGGCAGAGAACGACGTCGGTGCGGCGATGGGACTGAATGAGGGGAACGAAGCTATGGATGAAGGCGATGGCTTCGGCGGGAGTCTTGAACATCTTCCAGTTGGCGGCGATCAGGGGCTTGCGCATGGTGGGGATCAGTATTCCATGTTAATGATTGGAACGGAAAGAAGTTAGGCGGCCCGCCCCGCAAAATTCGGGATGGGCCGCGTTACTGTTGGCATGCTACTTGTCCGTGAGCGCTGCGACGCCGGGGAGGGTTTTGCCTTCGAGGAATTCTAGGCTCGCTCCTCCGCCGGTGGAGATGTGGGTGATCTTGTCGGCGACTCCGGATTGCTGGACTGCTGCGACTGAGTCTCCTCCACCTACGATGGTCGTGGCGTTGGCGTTGTTGGCTACGGCGTGTGCGATCGCGTTGGTGCCCTTGGCGAAGGCGGGCATCTCAAAGACGCCCATGGGGCCGTTCCAGATGATGGTGTTGGCGTCGGCGATCTCCTTCGAAAAAAGCTCGATGGATTTGGGGCCGATGTCGAGGGCCATGAGGTCGGCGGGGAAGGGGCCGTCGCTGGAGAAGAGCGTGGCGGTGGCGTCGGGAGCGAACTTGTCGGCCAGGATGTGGTCGATGGGGAGAAGGAAGCGGACGCCATTCTTCTTGGCCTTGGCGAGGGCGGCCTTGGCGATATCGAGCTTGTCGGTTTCGACGAGCGACTTGCCGGTCGTCTGGCCCTGGGCGTTGAGGAAGGTGTAGGCCATGCCTCCGCCGATGATGATGGCGTCGGCTTTCGACAGAAGGTTGTCGATGACCATGATCTTGTCGGAGACCTTGGCGCCGCCGATGATGGCGACGAAGGGCTTGATGGGATCGGTGACAGCCTTGCCGAGGTAGACGAGTTCCTTGTCCATGAGGAGGCCGGCGGCGGACTGTTTGACGAAGTGGGTGATGCCTTCGGTGGAGGCGTGGGCGCGGTGGGCGCTGCCGAAGGCGTCGTTGACGAAGATGTCGCAGAGTTCGGCCAGTTGTTTGGCGAACGCTGGGTCGTTGGCCTCTTCTTCGGGATGGAAGCGGAGATTTTCGAGGAGCAGGGTCTGGCCGGACTCAAGGTTGCTGGCGAGTTCGGTGGCGATCTCGCCGATGCAGTCGGGGGAGAAGGCGACGTTTTCGTCCTGGTCGATGACGTGATCGAGGAGCAGGCGGAGACGGTCGACGACCGGGCGCAGGCTCATGGATTCCACCGGCTTGCCCTTGGGGCGGCCGAGGTGGGAGCAGAGGATCACCTTGGCCTTGTGGCGCAGGGCGTATTCGATGGTGGGGATGGTCTCGCGGATGCGGGTGTCGTCGGTGATGGCGCCCTCTTTGAGGGGAACATTGAAGTCGACGCGAATGAGGACGCGCTTGTTCGTAAGATCGAGATCGCGGATGGAGAGTTTCATATTAGCTATGAGGATACGGGGCAAAGCGCCGGTTGGCGAGTGAGATGGGAAGTCCGACAAGGATGAGGATTGCCAGGATGCCGTTGATGAGGACGGCGAGGGTCGGTCGCGACGGAGTGACGTGGCTGTGGGGCAGGACGACGTAGTTCATGACGATGTAGATGAAAGCTCCGTAGAACAGTCCGGAGCGTACGGGGTGCTGCCTGAGAAATGGGAGGAAACGGGCAGCCAGAACGAAGAGCGTTGCCCAGAGGAGAGCGATGAAGAGATGCAGCGCCAAGCCGAGGAGCGCGGTGCGAATGCCTCCGAAGAAGGCGGCGCGGCCGAGCAGTCCACTGGCGATCGACTGGGGGATGCGGATGGGGTCGAGGTGATTGCGGAAGTAGAAGAAGAAGATGGGGTCGAGGATGTCGAGGAAGGCGGCGAGCAGACCTCCGATGAGGATTGCCTTGGCCGTCGAGGGGTGGGGGGATGTCTGCATGCGGCATTCTACGATTGCTTGAAGCGCTTTACCTTCGCGGGCTGAGGCAACACGGAGAGGAGAGAGGATGGATAGGCTCCATCCTCTCTTTAGAGCATTTCTCCTGTTACTGTGCGCTGGACAAGCTTTGCGAGTGCCGTTTTTCTTGAAAAAACGGCGTTCAGATTTACGCTTTCGGTTTACACCCACAGGAGAAATGCTCTAGTTCGTGATGAACGCGTGCTTGTGCTCGGTGACTTCGGAGTCGTATTCGAAGTTGACCTTCCAGCGGAGGAAGCGAACTTCAAAGAGATCGTAGCTGAGCTTGGCGAGCAGAAAAGTAAAGATATAGGCACCGGCAAGTTCGAGAACGCCGCTGATGGCCCGGGAGTGCGTCTTGTTGTAAGCGAAGACGAGAAACTGGATCCAGACCCACTGGTAGAGCATGTGGAAGATGTAGAAGCCGTAGCTGTACTTGCCGATAACGCGAAGAGGCCACAAATGGAAGAGACGAAAGACGGGAGAACCGGAGCGAAGAGTGACCCCGATAAGCCCAACGGATGCGAACGCGATCAAGGTGAAGCCAAGGGTAAGCACGAGGGGAGAGTCCAGGCCGGGGCCTTGTTGGCGCAGAAGAATCGGAACAAGGATTGCGAGGCTGCCGAGGAAGATCCATTTGCAGCTTCGCTGCCAGCGGTCGGAGTTTGGGCCACGCAAGACCAGCGCCAGAATTCCACCTAGCAGCAGGGCATCCATGCGGAAGGGCAAGGTTCGGACGATCCAGGTCTCCGGTGAGATAGGATGCACGATGCACCACCAGATGCGAAGCAGCAATGCGATGCCCGAAAAAATCGAAGCGATCCAGATGAGGCGGATGCGGTCTCGGACGAGCCAGACGGCAATCGGCCAGAGCAGGTAAAACTGCTCTTCGACACAAAGCGACCAGAAGTGAGCGATGGATACCGAAGCGGAACGAACGGTCGGGCTGACGATGTTGTAGAGGTCGAAGTTGTAGTTGCCGAAGAAGTTTCCGAAGTAGACCAGGAAGGTAAGTTGCAGCCAGTGCCACTGGTAGTGGAAGACAGGCGTAAGCAGGAGCAGGACAGCGCAGACCAGATAGAAGACGGGGAAGATCCGCATACTCCGACGTGCGAAGAAGCGTTTGAAGTAATGCGAGTCCGAGCGAGTGTCAAAGAGAATCCCGGTGATGAGAAATCCCGACAGGGCAAAGAAGAGATCGACCCCGGTCCAGCCGCGGGAGCGAAGCTGGTTGAGGAGTTGTAATACGATTCCACCGTGTGCTCCGCCACCGTAGTGCGCGAAAAAAACCATGGTGACTGCCAGTGCCCGAATTCCATCCAGCGCCGGGAACCTCGTTTTGAAGTTAATGGGCTGGAAGTTGCGAACATTCGACGTCATGCATGTCTCCGTGCGTTAAGGATGTTAAGGCTGTTCGTGCCAGTGTACGTGAGAATGTCGCACAAAGTGCTCTAGCATCACTTCCCGCAGTTGGAAGGTCAGTTTCCGTTTCATATGTCACAAGGTTGTGGTTAAGCAGCGTCCTTGAGGGCAGGATTTATAGGTTGATTGTGCTTGAAATAAGCAAGCTCCTCATGGCCCGACAGAATCACCGGATGAAGTGCCTTTGAAGAAATAAAGCGGCTTCGATGAATTGCCGAAGCCGCTTTATTTGACGCATAAGTTTAAGTTACAGACCCTTTGCGACGAGGAATAGGATGAGGTCCTTGACGCGGCTGGAGTAGCCCCACTCGTTGTCGTACCAGCTGATGACCTTGCCGGTGTTGGTTCCGACGACCTTGGTGAGCAGGGAGTCAAAAATGGAGGAGAGCGGGTTGCCCTTGAAGTCGGAGCTGACGAGCTCTTCTCCGGTGTAGCCCAGGATTCCCTTGAGTTCGCCTTCGGCGGCAGCCTTGATGGCGGCGTTGATGCTGTCGACCGTGATCGGCTTTTCGGAGACGAAGGTGAGGTCGACGACCGAGACGTTCGGGGTGGGGACGCGAATTGCGAAGCCGTCGAGCTTGCCGGATATCTCGGGGATGACGAGCTTGAGAGCCTTGGCGGCGCCCGTGGAACTCGGGATCATGGAGAGGGCAGCGGCGCGAGCGCGACGGAGATCCTTGTGCGGTGTGTCGAGGATGACCTGATCGTTGGTGTAGCTGTGGATGGTGGTCATGATGCCGGAGGCGATGCCGAAGGTATCGTTGAGCACCTTGACGACAGGAGCCAGGCAGTTGGTGGTGCAGCTCGCGTTGGAGATGATGTTGTGCTTCGCAGCGTCGTACTTGTTGTCATTGACGCCGAGGACGACGGTGAGGTCTTCGTTGGTCGCCGGGGCGGAGATGATCACCTTTTTGACTGTTGCTCCGAGGTGGGCTTTGGCCTTCTCTGCGTCGGTGAAGAAACCAGTGGATTCGACGACGATCTGTGCGCCTACGGAGGCCCAGTCGAGCTTGGAGGGATCGCGCTCGGCGAATACCTTGACCTGCTTGCCGTCGACGGCGATGAAGTCCGCGCCGTGGGTGATCTCCTGCTTGAGATTGCCGAGGATCGAGTCGTACTTGAGGAGGTGGGCGAGGGTGGCCGGAGTGGTGAGGTCGTTGACGGCGACGAACTCGATATCAGGGTTGCCGAGAGCTGTGCGGAAGACGTTGCGTCCGATGCGGCCGAAGCCGTTGATGCCTACCTTAACTGCCATGATTGCGGTTGCTCCTGTCGTTTTCACTGTCGTGTACTGCGCTGTCTTGATTGTAAAGCGTGGCGAATCGGCCGACACTCCATCAGGCGGGATGCTATCACCGGGGCTGGAGCGGCGCAAATGGCTCCCGACTGTGGAGCTTTGTCTCGATAAAAGCGCGGAGGGATAATCTTTTGAGTGAATCACGCTATCTTTTGTTGGGCTTGGCTGAAGTCGAAGAAAGCTAAATGTTGCCGACACGTCGTGGCGAAACGGCGGAACGCACGGAAAGCTGAGCTACACTGATCTTTCGTGGCCGAAACCCTTTGCAGTCTCCTTGAGATTGAGTTTTCCGGGGTGTGTTATTGAGACCTGACTCATCGCAAGGACGGAAATGAAACGTTTCACCTCTCCAACTCTGCTGATGCTCGCCGCTGGCATGGGAAGTCGATACGGCGGACTGAAACAACTCGACCCGGTGGGGCCTGCCGGAGAGACGATCATCGACTATTCGATCTACGATGGCGTGCGTGCCGGCTTCGGCAAGGCCGTCTTCGTCATTCGTAAGGAGATCGAGCAGGAGTTTCGAGAGCGAATCGGGAAGAGATTTGAAGGTCGCGTCCCGGTCGAATACGTCTTTCAGGAACTGGACAGTCTTCCTTCTGGATTCACCGTGCCGACCGGCAGAGCGAAACCGTGGGGAACTGCACACGCAATCCTCGTTGCAGCAGATGCCATCCGCGAGCCGTTCGCCGTGATTAATGCCGACGATTTCTACGGGGCAGAGAGCTACACGGTCTTGGCCGGGCACCTGAAGTCCGGAACTACGAACCAGGCTGACCAGGCGATGGTTGCCTTCGTTCTCAGCAAGACGCTCTCTGACTTCGGTGCCGTGTCGCGGGGCATCTGCGACGTGGAGGGAGACGGATACTTGAGAGGTGTCCGCGAGATGACAAAGCTGGAACGCGATGGGCAGGGCGCCAGGAATGTCGGCTTTGATGGACAGGTCACTGCTTTCACCGGAGAGGAATTAGTCTCCATGAATATGTGGGGATTTACGCCCCAGGTCTTTGAGTGGCTGCGCGAGTATTTTGTTAAATTCCTGGAAGGCAATGGTTCGGACCTGCAAGCGGAGTGCTACTTGCCCAGTATGGTGGATGAACTGGTCGAAGGCGGACGAGCCCGGGTCAAAGTATTGCGGACGCCGGAATCCTGGTTTGGCATTACCTATCGCCAAGACCTTCCCCGCGTTGTAGAAAAGATCAGGGCGCTGGTTGAGCAAGGCCACTACCCGGGGAAGCTTTGGTAAAGATTCCATGCATGATCTGAATCTGGGCTTGATCGCTTCCGCGTTTGATGTCGCCGGGGTGTTTCTCGCAGCGACGCCCTGTGGCAGCGGCCATATCAACGACTCGTACTGCGCTGTCTTTCAGTATCAGAACCTTCCTGTTCGCTATCTCCTGCAGCGGATCAATCACCTCATCTTTCAGAATCCGGCCGCGCTGATGGAGAATATCCAGCGAGTGACCTCTCACCTTGCGACGCAGGCAGATGGAGACGGAACTGGAGGGCGGGGCGTGCTCACACTCATCCCGACGCGGGACGGTGATGCCTGGCTTGGTGATGTGAACGGCAACTACTGGCGGATGTATCGTTTCATCGAGAATGCCAGGACCTATGACGTCGTCGAGTCTCCGGATCAGGCGTTTCAAGCCGCCAGGGCTTTCGGAGAGTTCCAACGGATGCTGGTCAGTCTGCCCGCTCCGCGACTGCACGACACCATCCCGGATTTTCACAACACGCCGAAGCGATTTCTTGCATTGGAACGGGCGGCCGACGCAGACGTCGCAGCCCGTGTCGTGCTGGCTCGGCCGGAGATCGAGTTTGCACTGGCGCGGCGGTCTTTGACATCGGTCCTGCTCGACGCAAATCTCCCCGAGCGGGTCACGCATAATGACACCAAGTTCAACAATGTCATGCTCGATGACGCGACCGGCGAGGGCGTATGCGTCATCGATCTGGATACCGTGATGCCGGGCCTCGCCCCTTACGATTTCGGAGACATGGTGCGCACGACTACCAGCTCCGCAGCGGAGGATGAGCAGGATCTTTCCAAGGTCGTCATGGAGTTTCCTTTGTTTGAAGCTTTGCTGCGAGGGTATCTGGCCTCGACCGGCGGTTTTCTAACACGGCTGGAGAAAGAACATTTGGTCGTCGCGGGAAAGCTGATCACCTTTGAGATTGGTATTCGCTTTCTGACCGATTATCTGGCTGGCGATACGTACTACAAGGTGCATCGGGGGGACCATAACCTCGACCGCTGCCGGACCCAGTTTCGGCTGGTTCGGTCCATCGAACAGCAGGAAGACGCGATGGAGCGGCTGGTACGGTCGCTGGGGTGACAGCGATGAATCGTTTCATCGCTGTCGGGTAGGCCGTCAGGGTATCGGCGGAGGTGCGACCATTTGCGGGGGCGCTCCGGGCTGTGTTACAAGCGATTCATACGCGAACTACGCGGCCAAGTGTTTGACGTGCTTGATTGGATAAGTGAAAAGATGAGACGACGCCCTAGACGTGGACCGAACGAGTCGGAGTCCACTGGAAAAAGCGGGCAGGAGCTGCCTTCGAACCAGCTTGCTCCCTTGAGACCGACCTACCCGGAGGCATTGCCGGTCCGCCCTGCCGCCCCTGCGGAACCCGCAGCAAATATTGCCGCACCAGAGCCGATTCCGGCACGTATGCCGGAGCCGATCGCGGTGCCTTTTGAGCCGGCTACATCGGAAAAGACCATGGTGGTGGAGACACAGCCGGAATCGCTGGGCACACCGCCGGCAGAGCAGACGGCGCTGAAGTCTCCGCGCGGGTATGTGGTGTTAACCATTGGGTTGCCGGGATCGGGTAAGACGACCTGGTACAAGCGGCGGGGGGTGACTCCGCTGTCCAGCGACCTGCTACGGACGCTGCTGTTTGACGATATTACGGAGCAACGCTACCAGGGCCTGGTGTTTTCTACGTTGCGGAGTCTTTTGCGGGCTCGGCTGATTGCGAAGATGCCCTGGAATTATGTGGATGCCACGAATCTGAGTCCGCATGAGCGCAAGCAATGGATCAAGATGGCGAAGAGCTTCGGCTACGAAGTTCAGGCGGTCTTCTTTGATGTGCCTCTGGCGGTCTGCATGGAGCGGAACAGCAAGCGGGAACGGGCCGTAACCGACGAAGTGATGCAGAAGATGGCAGAGCGTCTGAAGCCGCCTAGCTTTAAAGAAGGCTTCGAAAAGATTACGGTGGTGCGGGTGAAGGGCCAGCCGGGTTCTTTACCGGTGACATCGCCTGAACTGCCGGATTCGTCTGAAACTGCTGAGGTTGGAGAGCAGGGTGGGGCAGAGCACGCTCCGGAGGCCGCAGAGTAGTTTCTTTACGGAAGATCGGATCTATCGACATGCCCAGTGCCGGCGTTGCGTTCGCGAAGGTGAGCTACACGCTGGCAGGTGGGCATGTTTTATTGCGTGAGATCTCGCTGGAGCTGGAGGCCGGGAAGACGACCGCTCTGCTGGGACGAAGCGGATCGGGCAAGACGACCCTGCTGCGCATGGTGAATGGGCTGGTGGTGCCTACCTCAGGTGAGGTGCGGGTCGGCGGCAAGGTGGTAGGGGCCGGAAGCTTGATTGAACTGCGGCGGGGGATCGGGTATGTGATCCAGGAGACCGGGCTGTTTCCGCACATGACGGTGGAGCGCAATGCCGGGCTGGCGATGGAGTTGGCGGGGCGGGCTACCCCTGAGAGCGTGAAGCGTGCGGAGGAGGTCCTGGGGCTTGCTGGGCTGGACGTTGCGGAGTTGCGGGGGCGGTATCCGTGGCAGTTGAGCGGAGGGCAGCGACAGCGAGTGGGGCTGGCGCGAGCGTTGGCAATGGATCCCGAGGTGCTGCTAATGGATGAGCCGTTCGGCGCGCTCGATCCTATGACGCGGGCGGAGATGCAAACCATGCTGCGGGGCCTGCTGGAGCGGGTGAAAAAGACAGTTCTGCTGGTGACACACGATCTGGATGAGGCGCTTTATCTGGCGGATCGGGTGATCTTTTTGGAGACCGGTGCGGTGGTGGCGGATCTGGCATCGGGTGAGGTTCTGGGGTCGGAGATTCCCGCAGTGAAGCAGTATGTCGGTGCGGTGCATCGAGCGGTGAAGATATGAAGGGCTTCGTCCAGTCGTATGGGTGGGAGATCGCGCGGCTTACGTTCGAGCATCTCTGGCTTACGCTGAGTGCGATGCTGCTGGCGGCGGCGATTGGGCTTCCCCTGGGGATCTTGCTCACTCGCAAGAAGGCCTGGGCGCGGCCGGTGATTGCGATTGCCAATGTCGTGCAGACGGTCCCTAGCCTGGCGCTGTTTGGATTGCTGCTGCCGGTTCCGTGGCTGGGCGAGAATGCGGCGCGACTGGCGATTCTGGCGCTGACCGGGTATGCGCTGCTGCCGATCCTGCGGAACACCTATGCGGGGGTGGGGAGCGTCGATCCGGCGCTGGTGGATGTGGCGGAGGCGTTGGGGATGACGCAGTGGCAGCGGCTTCGGAAGGTGGAGTTGCCGCTGGCGGCCAGTGTGATTTTGGCCGGGCTGCGGACGGCGACCGTAACGTGCGTCGGAGTAGCTACGATCGCTGCGGCGATTGGAGCGGGCGGACTGGGGGAGCTAATCTTTCGCGGCGTGGCTTCCGTGGATAATCGGCTGGTGCTCGCTGGAGCGGTTCCGGCTGCACTGCTGGCGCTGGGAGCGGATGCCGGGCTGGGCTGGTTGGAGAAGCGGCTGGCGGTGCGGCGGTGAAACGGGTTTTGCTGCTGGGGTTCGCTTCTTTGCTGGTGAGCTTCATCGGGTGTGCTCCGCCTCGTTCGAGTCGGGTGGTGATTGGGGCTAAGAACTTTACGGAGCAGGTGGTGCTGGGGGAGCTGCTGGCGCAGGAGATTGAGGCTGTGTCCGAAGCGGCTGGGCACCCGGAGAGGGTCGAGCGGCGGTTTTACCTGGCGGGAAGTTATATCTGCCAGCAGGCGCTGGTGAGTGGGCGGATCGACGGCTATGTGGAGTACACCGGGACGGCTTTGACTGCGATTCTGAAGCAGCCTCTGCCCCCGGTCGGGCATCGGGACGCGGCTTCGGTCCGGGCTACGATTACGAGGTTTTACGCGCAGCGGTACGGGGTTAAGGTGGAGGCTCCGCTGGGGTTTGAGGATACGTTTGCGATGGTGGTGCGCGGGGCGGACGCGCGGCATTTAGGGATTAAGGCGATCTCGGATGCGGTGCGGGTCGCGCCTACTGCTGCAGGCTGGCGGCTGGGGGTGGGGTATGAGTTTCAGTCGCGGCCGGATGGATTGGTGGGGCTGGAAGCGACGTATGGGTTGAAGTTTGCGGGCGATCCGCGGACGATGGATTTGGGTCTGCTGTATCGGGCGCTCTCGGGCGGACAGGTGGACATGGTGGCGGGGAACTCTACCGATGGGCCGATCCGTGCGCTGGGATTTGTCGTGCTGGAGGATGATCGGCACTACTTTCCTCCCTACGAAGCGGTGCCCCTGGTGAGGGAGGATTCCCTTAAGTTGCATCCGGGGATTCAGGTGGCGATGGATCGGCTGGCGGGGAAGGTGTCGGCGGATGAGGTGCGGGCGATGAACGATGCGGTGGATGGGCAGCACAAAGATGTTGGGGATGTGGTGCGGACGTTTCGGAAGGGCAAGGGCCTGTGAGGCCTGCGACGAAGTTTGGTCGAACTGGTGTGGAGAGGAAGGACGATGAGTAAAAACGAAGTGGAACCCTGGCTGCGGGGAACTTTAGTGGAGGTGGATGCGTTGCGGCGCGGGGTGCTTCATGCACTGGAGTTGGCCGCGGAGGATGTGGCCCGGTGGTGCTCCGGGTTGAGTGAAGAAGAGATCAAGGCTCGGCCATACGGGATGGCTTCGGTGGGGTTTCATGTGCGGCACATTGCGTGCAGTTTGGATCGTCTGTTGACGTATGCGGAGGGGGCGGGGCTGTCGCCGGCGCAGATGACGAAGCTGCGCAGTGAGATGCACCCAACTCCACGGGAAGCCACGTTGATGGAGTTTGCGGAGGCGATTGAGGTAGCGGTGACGCGGATCGGTCGCTTCTCGCCGGATATGTATCAGGAGGCTCGTGGAGTAGGACGGGAGAAGCTGCCTACGACCGTCGGTGGCTTGCTGGTGCATTGTGCGGAGCATACGCAGCGTCATGCGGGGCAGGCAGTGACGACGGCCAAGGTGGTGCTTGGGATGCGCGCGGTGGGGTAGTATTCTCCTGCGGAAAGTTCCAGCAAATACAGGAGATTGAAGGATGAAGATGGCTCGGGGTGTGTTGGTTGCAGCGTGTGTTCTTGGGTGTGCGGGTTCAGCGTTTGCACAGGGAGATTACTTCAGCAACTGGCCCGCGGGAGTATCGCCGCAGGAGGTTGGGAAGAAGGTGGCGGAGCACTTCGTGGTGAGCCCGCACCAATATCTGAACTCGTCGACCAGCCGGATTCACTACTCGGAGGTTGGTACATGGTACGGGGCGCTGACGTTTGCCAAGCTGACCAACGACACGGAGTTGCGCGACAAGCTGGTGAAGCGGTTTGAGCCGCTGATGCCCGGAGGCGCGGATGAGAGGCTGATTCCGCAGCGACGTCATGTGGACGACTCGATCTTCGGCATCGTTCCGCTGGAGATCGGGATGCAGACGAAGGATGCGAAGTACCTGGACTACGGCAAGAGCTGGGCCGACCGGCAGTGGGAGAATCCGCAGCCGGATGGGTTGTCTGCGGAGACGCGCTACTGGATTGACGATATGTACATGCTGACGATCCTGCAGTTGGAGGCCTATCGCGCGACGGGCGATAAAAAATATCTGGATCGGGATGCGAAGGAGATGGTCGCGTATCTCGACAAGCTGCAGCAGCCGAATGGATTGTTCTTCCACGCTCCGGATGTGAAGTACTACTGGGGACGCGGGGATGGCTGGGTCGCGGCAGGAATGGCTGAGGTACTGAGCGAGCTGCCGGAGAATCATCTGCAGCGAGCACGTATCTTGAAGGGTTACAAATTGATGATGGCCGCCTTGCTGAAGTACCAGGGTAAGGACGGAATGTGGCGTCAGTTGATTGATAAGGAAGAGTCCTGGCCGGAGAGCTCCAGCTCTGCGATGTTCAGCTACGGCATGATCATGGGCGTAAAGCACGGTTGGCTGGATGGAAAGACGTACGGGCCGGCGGCGCGCAAGGCATGGATCGCGGTGGCGGGATACATCGATCAGAACGAGGACATCACCAGCGTCTGCGAGGGGACGGGCAAGAAGGATGATCTGCCCTACTATCTCGCTCGCAAGCGTAAGACTGGGGACTTTCATGGGCAGGCTCCGGTGATGTGGACGGTGGATGCTCTGTTGCAGCCGGTGAAGTAGAACGGAGTCGTTATGAGCATGCGGCGGAGTGGCGCGAGGACGGCGCTTTGGATCGCGGGGCTGTGTGCGCTGCTGCCGCTGGTATGCGTGGCGATTCCGATGTATGTGATTCGGCCGTTTGTGCCGCAGGGACCGCGGGCGCTGGATTTTGCGCTCGCGGTGCGACATATCGGGCCGCTCCTTTCGACGGCGTGCGTCGTGGTTGCGCTGGTGATGGTGGCTTGGGGCTGGAGACAAAGTCGTCGCATGTCGGTGCGCGGTGGGTTAGCCCTGTTGCTGGTGATCGCGATGGCCGGGGCGTGGGGCACTCGTTTCAACATCTTCGAGAAAATGTTTCATCCGTACGAGACCCCGGCCTTTGGTGGCGCGGATACTGCGAAGGTCGAGCTGGATGACAAGGTAATTGCAGTCCAGTTCGGAGACGAGGCTCGAGCTTATCCGATTCGGACGATGGGATATCACCACATTGTGAATGACACGGTGGGTGGCGTTCACATTGCGGTGACGTACTGCACGCTATGCCATACAGGCATTGTGTGGAACCGGATGCTGGATGGGCGGCTGCTTCATTTTCGTCTGGCAGGAATCAACAATGGGAATGCGCTGCTGCGGGATGAGGAGACGAGCAGCATCTGGCAGCAGAGTACGGGCGAGGCGATCTTCGGAGCGTTGAAGGGGAAGCAGTTGACGCTACTCCATAGCGATGAGCTTACGTTTGCGCTTTGGCGCGGGGAGCAGCCGCAGGGTCGGGTACTGCTGGCGGACGAGCCGTACGTCACCGAATACGAGACCAAGGATTGGGAGAAGCATATCGAGTCGACGCGGGTGGTGGTGGATACGACGGGCTCCGAAGCTGCACCGCACCAGTTGATGCTGGGGATTGCAGCGCCGGGAGGAAGCAAGGCTTTTCCGGTGGGAACGATCCTGCGGGAGGGTCTGATTGGGGACGTGGTGGGCGCGCTTCCGGTGGTGATTCTGGTGGGGCCGGATGGGGCTTCAATTCGAGTCTTTGACGGTCAGGGGATGACGTTGACGCGAGGTCCCCATGCGGGAACGATGGTGGATGCGGAGACCGGAAGTGTATGGAACTTCCGAGGCTGTGCGGTGGAGGGGAAGAAGGCAGGAGAGTGCCTGCGCGAGGTTGAGGCGCACAAGGATTATTGGTTCGATTGGATGCATCATCATCCGGGGACGAGTGTGTTCAAGGGGTAGGGTGCGTTTCTCGATTGTCCGCGTCGGCATCAGGAGAATGGGCGTTTCCATGTGAAGAGCTGGACCGTGGCGACCAGGAGCATGAAGGTCAGGATGCGGAGGTCGAGTGACGGTGCGGTGCGGGCTTCGAGGGTGGTGCGCTGGGGTGCGGTGGTGATGGCCATGAGTGTCTCCGGGAGGGCTGCGTTGGTTTATTCAGCGGCTTTGAGATTGACGACATGGATGGGAAGATCCCAATGGTTGGTGGTGAGTTCCCAGCGGCGATTCTCGGCCTGGTGGAAGGCGGGCTGGTCGGGGAAAAGCTGTTTGGCGACCTCAGACTCGGACTGGCCGGGCGGTGCGTCCTCGGCGCGGGTGATGATGATGCGGTAGTCCCACCGGGAGTCTTCGCTGGTGTGGAAGCTGGGTGCGAAGACGGTGTAGTCCTTGACGTAGCCGAGCTGCTTTTGGCGTTCGAGGATGGTGAGTTGATATTGCTTGAAGAGGCGGAACCACTCTTCGTTTCCGCCGTAGCGAACGCGGTAGACCCACTCGACGGTTACGAGCTTGGGAGCTTGTTGAGCATGAACTGCTGTGGCGGGCAGGATCGCGCCCAGGATCAGGGTGGCGGATAGCAGAGCTTTTTTGAAGGAATGCATGAAGGTCTCGATCTCCCAGAAGTTAAAACGAAGCGCCAGGTTGGAGCCTGACTGGAGAGCACGCGTCGAATGGAAACATGTGCGTGGCTACAACGTTTGCGCGGCTTAGGCGCGACTGGTGAGAGCGAGCTTGGAAATTTGGAATGGTCTCAGAAACTTGCTAAGGTATCGAGGGTTGGTTCTGCGCTCACCAGTCAGATGGACCGGGAGCAACAACAACCGAGCTGGTAAATCATCAGCATGGATAGAAGTTAGTGGAGGCTGGGCGGCGCGTCAAGTGGGGCGTTATTGAAGGCATTGGCTGACGCTCGGCAAGTAGTAAGTGCGCCCTAGCGCCGGGCGGACACCACGGGGCCTTCGTGGGGTATTGGACGCTTCGCGTAAGGGAAATGACTTTCCAGCAGCCTAGCTGACGAGGTGGCCCATCTTTTCGCGCTTGGTTTCGAGGTACCGGGCGTTTTCGTCGGACTCGGGGACGAGTGCCGAGATGCGTTCGGTGACTTCGATTCCGGCAGAGACGAGAGCTTCGACCTTCTCGGGGTTGTTGGTGATGAGACGGACGGCTTTGACGCCCATGAGTTTGAGCATCTCCGCAGGGAGTTCGTAATGGCGGCAGTCGGCCTGGTAGCCGAGTTCGAGGTTGGCCTCGATGGTGTCGCGGCCCTTATCCTGAAGCTCGTAGGCCTGCAGCTTTGCCATCAGGCCGATGCCGCGGCCTTCCTGGTTTTCGTAGAGGAGGATTCCGGCTCCGGCGTCGGCGATGGCGGCCAGGGCGAGTTCGAGCTGCTGGCGGCAGTCGCAGCGCAGGGAGTGGAAGACGTCTCCGGTGAGGCACTGGGAGTGGATGCGGACGATAGGGGGAGCGGAGTGGATATCTCCCATTACGAGCGCGACGGCGGTTTCGAGCCGGATCGAAGGGGCTGGAATGTTCTCATTGCAGGGTTCGGGGGCGGTAACGACGCCTTCGAATCCGAGGATGCGGAAGTGTCCCCAGCGGGTGGGAAGGTCGGCATCGGCTAGCTTTCGTACGCTGCTGAAAGGCATGGTTCGATTATACGGTTCGTGGTGCATAAGGATTGGATTCCCCACGGGTTGGTTTCGATGCGGTGGTAACTCTGATAAGGCTCATCTTGCGGATGACGGTGGCGCCGGGTGGGTGATGTTTTTCGGGGGCGGGGGTAGAGTAGTGGGATGACGCAGGTCGACTCCAAGCTGATTCTGATTACGTTGCTGGTGGAGCTGGGAGTCGCGGCGGCGGTGTCGAGTTCGCTGGTCCGGTCGAGCACCTTTAAACGTCTTTTGCTGCTGAAAGAGCGGACGGGGCGGCAGACGGCGGGGTTTCTGGCATGGATTCTTGTGCCGCTTACCCTGGGTGTCTGGGTTCGGGTGACGGTACCGAATTTTCTGGCGGCGGACATCTCATTTGAGACGACGATCCTGCTTGGAATCCTGGTGGGACCGATTGCGGCCATGTTGGGCGGCGTGGCCCTGGCGGTTCCGGCGGTACTGCACCATGAGTATTGGGTGCTCCCGGTGAACCTGGCGGTTGCGGCGATTGCAGGGGCGTTCGGACGGTTTGCGAGCGATGAGGAGGTTTGGTCATTCTCCCCGATGATCGACCTGAGCATCTACCACTGGGTGACGCGAAATCTGCGGCGACCGCACCTGGACCGGCAGATTCTTCTTCTGCTGCTGATTACGGCAATGCAGTTCGGGACGAGTATGCTGGCGCGGTTCTATCCGAAGTATCTGTTTGAGCTGCACTCGGATGACTGGTGGATTGAACTTGCGATCTGCGCGACGGCTCCCATTGTGGTCGGAATCCCTCTCAAAATCTGGAACGCTATTCGTATCCAGCAGAAGCTGGAAGAGCAGGGGAGGTTGTTGCTGGAGGCGCGGCTGGACGCACTGCAACGGCAGATCAATCCGCACTTCCTGTTCAATACGCTGAATTCGATTACGTCGCTGGTGCGATCAGAGCCGGAGCTGGCGCGGGAGATGATCGTCAAGCTGGCGAACATCCTGCGGGTGTTGTTGAAGGATCGCGAGGCGTTTGTGCCGTTCCGCGACGAACTGGCGTTTACAGATGACTATCTGGATATCGAGGTTGTCCGCTTTGGGCACAAGCTGAAGGTCGTGAAGGAGATCGCTGAGGAGACCCTGAGTGTTGTGGTGCCGGGAATGCTGCTGCAGCCTCTCATTGAGAACAGCATCAAGCACGGTCTGGAGCCCCGCATCAGCGGCGGCACGGTGACTCTGCGGAGCAAGATTACGGAGGAAGGCCGGCTGCTTATCGAGGTGGAAGATGATGGCGTCGGGATCGCGGCGGAGCGCGACGAGCCTGCAGCGGTGAGTGGGTTGGTGAGGCCGGGCACGGGGATCGGAATGCGGAATGTGCGGGAGCGGATGGCGGTTCTGTATGGCGATCTGGCGGCCGTGGAGATGGAAAGTCGTCCGGGGCGGGGGACAAAGGTGACGCTTCTGATGCCAGTGCTGGAGTCGGGGGCAGAGAACTGGACGCAGGCAGCAGCCGACGCTGCTAAAGGGGCGCTGGGCGCGGCGAGTCATTTTGTGGAAGACTCGCTGCGGGCTATGGGGCGGAGTTAGTATTTTGCGCGATGACGCAATCTAGCTATTTCCTACAAGCTAATAGGCCAACGAGTTGCCTCTATGTAGTAAACTGCATTCACTGATCTTCGTTGAGGCTTGCGATGGCTGCCGGAAAAACGCTTTCAGTACTGGCCTATGGCTTGCAGGGAATTATTCTCGGCCTTTGTTGTGCACGGGGAGGCGAAGCGCAGACTCCTTCTTCCGCTCCGATGGTTGGGAGGCTTGAGTTTGAAGTTGCTTCGATCCGGCAGAACAAGTCAGACGAGGAGCCTCGGAGCAGCTTTTCCCTGGATAGTAGCAATGTCTATTCCACGGTGACTAAGGATGATGTCTTTGCCCCGAACGGCGGCTACTTTTCCGCGACGAATCAACCTCTCTGGCGCTATATCGTCTTTGCATACAAGCTTTCGGGTACCCAGGAGCTGGCCCTTCGATTTAATTTCTTTGCGGGACTCTTGTCTCATGTACCCGACTGGGTGAATGCGGAGCGGTTCGACATCAAGGCGAGGTTCGAAGGTAACCCCAGCAAAGATCAAGTACGGCAGATGATGCAGGTCTTGCTCGCGGACCGCTTCAAGCTGCAGGTTCACCATGAGACCAGGCAGGTTCCAATATTTGCACTCGTTCTGGTGAAGGCAGGAATGACTGGCCCCAATCTTCAGCCGCATCCGGCGAATGATGCATGCTCGAGTGAGGTGGTCGCCGACATGGCCCAAGGCCAGCCCCACCCGGTAACTGCTGCCGCAGGACTCCCCATGGTGTGTGGTGTTATCGCCCACCTTCCGCCAGGTGAGCCTGGCCGCACGAGCTTTGGAGCGCGCGATGTGAATCTTGGTTTACTGGCTAGTTCGTTGCCCACGCAGACAGGGATGCTTACATTGCCTCGCCCTGTGATTGACCAGACAGGACTCCACGGAACATTCGATTTCAAGATGGAATGGTTGCCGGAGTTCGAGGCAAGACCTGACGCAACTGGACCGACTTTCCGGGAAGCTCTCCGAGAGCAGCTCGGGCTCAAGCTGGAATCACAAAAAGGTCCAATTGATCTGATCATAATTGACCATTTGGAGTGGCCCTCCGCGAATTAAAAAGCTGCACGAGATATGGTTTTGTTGATGATGCGTTCGTAATATTGACGCGAAGCGCTCAGCCAGACTGGGTTCGTCGGACGACCCTTTCGTAGTATTCCTCGTAGAGCGGGATGATGCGGGAGGCGCAGAAGTGGTCTTGGGCGGTCTTGCGCGCGGCTTTGGCCATGGTTTGGAGGCGGGTTTCGTCGGAGAGCAGGGCGATGGCCGCGGTAGACATGGCTTCTACGTCGCCCACTTCGTAGAGCAGGCCGTTTATGTCGTGGTCGATGAGTTCAGGGACGCCTCCGACGCGGGTAGCGATGGCGGGGACTCCGCAGGCCATGGCTTCGAGGGCAGCGAGGCCAAAGGATTCCATCTCGGATGGCATGAGCATGAGGTCGGCCAAAGGGAGGAGTTCGTTGACGTTGTCCTGCTTGCCGAGAAAGTGGATGCGGTACTGAACGTTGTGGCGGCGGGCGAGGAATTCTGCAGTGGAGCGGTCGGGCCCGTCGCCGATGAGCATAAGGCGGGCAGGCATGGCGTGGGCGACGCGGGCGAAGACTTCGATGACGTCCTGCACCCTCTTGACGGGACGGAAGTTGGAGAGGTGGACGAGTAGTTTTTCTTCGGAGGTAGCGTAGCGGGGGCGCATGGCGGCGACCAGTTTAGGTTTGCGGACGTAGACGTCGCAGTTGACGAAGTTGCGGATGACTTCGATCTCGGAGGTGATGTTGAAGGCCTCGCGGGTGCGGTCGCGGAGATGGCTGGAGATGGCTGTAACTCCGTCGGACTGGGCGATGCCGAAGCGGGTGATGGGGAGGTACGAGCGGTCGAGGCCGACGAGGGTGATATCGGTTCCGTGGAGCGTGGTGATGACGGGCAGGGTCCGACCGGTGGTGGATGCCGGGATGGCTTGCAGCATTTGGGCCTGGATCATCTGGCGGGCAAGGATAGCGCTGACGGAGTGAGGGATGGCGTAGTGGACGTGCAGCAGGTCGAGCGAGTAGAACTCGGCGACTTCAGCCATGCGGGTTGCGAGGGCAAGGTCGTAGGGCGGATGCTCGAAGAGGGGGTAGTTCGAGACGGCCACTTCGTGGAAGTGGATGTTGGCCTCGCGGCCGGTGAGGCGGAAGGGTTGCGAGTAGGTGATGAAGTGGATCTCGTGGCCGCGGGCGGCGAGCTCGATGCCGAGTTCGGTGGCGACAACTCCCGAACCGCCGTAGGTGGGATAGCAGGTAATACCGATCTTCATGGGAACGTCCGAGAGGTGCGGTGGAGAGGAGGTTTGCGTAGTCAAAAGAATACAGAGGCGAAATCCTAAAGGACCTTTTCGTATCCAGTGTTGGGCGTGAAACTGCCTAGCTCACGCATCGCCCCTATGCGGCCGAGGTTTCCATAGTGGATGAGTTCGGGGGCGTTGGGTTGCGACATTCTTGTGGGGAGGACGGAGAGAAGGGCTTCGCGCTCCACGTCACGGGTGCTGCGAAGACGGGTGGTGATGGCGTCGAGGTCCTTGTCGTTATAGCCGGGGTGACAGCAGAGTTCGAAGACGCCGTCGGAGGGCAGTGCGGCTAGAGTCTCCGACAGCGTGGTGGAGTTGAGGTCTCCGGTGGCGGAGATGCCGAGCGTTCCGTCGGTCGTGAGGACGTGGGCGTGACGCAGTTGCGGTATTGCATCGAAGCGAGGTTTCAGGCGATTGAGCAGGGTGACCTGCAGACGGCGGAGGAGTCCGCCGTGTCCGAGCGCTCGAGTCCAGGTGGGCTCAAAGGGATTGCGAATGGCGCCGACGGAGGTGCGTTCTGCAAGGTGCAGAAGAGGGCGGGCGACGGCGGGGAAGAGATGGGTGTGTTTGTGGGTGTCGAGGTGGGTGACGTCGATTCCGGCGCGTTGGAGCTTTTGCACCTGGGCGAGGGCTTCGCGCTCGATGTCATCTTCGCGGATGTCTCCGCGGAGGAGCGCCTGGATGAAATCCACCAGGCTGGGGCGGAAGGTTTTGCCATCGCTGCCGAGCAGTGTGGGAATGCTTTGGGGATGGGCTACCGGGATTCCATCAACCAGGGTGATGTGACAGCCTACACCGAGAGTGGGATTGGCTCGTGCGATGGCGACGGCTTCGTCGAATGCAGCTCCGGTGGCCATCAGGGTCGCGGAGGTAAGGACTCCGGCGCTATGAAGCTCGGCGATAGCGCGGTTGACGCCTGAGGTGAGACCGAAGTCGTCCGCGTTGAGGATGAGGCGGGGAGGCATGGGTGTTGATTGGAGCGGCCACGGCTGTAGCGCGAAAACGCCACAGCCGTGGCTGCCTATCTCTGAGGAAGTGTAGCAGGGTCCCGCCGATCGTATGTGGCAGCGGCTACTTCAATGCGCTTAGCCCGGGCTGCGCGACCTTCAGGAGCGTGCTGCCTATCCCGGGGAACTGATAGGCGAGCCAGGTCAGGACCGGCACCGCGCCGAAGGTCGCCAGTCGTATGAAGAACGGCATGCCGAGTTCGTTGATTCCGGTGTTGGTGATGCGGCTGAGGATCGGGTTGCGATGCATCTGGGCGAAGACGGCGACGATACCGGTTCCGAGCACGAAAAGAAGACCGGTGAAGATCCAGTCGATTCCTGCCCGGGGTTGGAAGGGATAGATATTCCACGCGATGACAGTCAGGACGAAGGCCGTGGAGACGAACGCCATGAGATAGCGAAGATTCACGAGCACGGCACGGACCAGCGAGAGATAACGATGAGCGAGAAATTCTTCGGCGAGAAGGATGTGGAGCAAGGGATCTTTGAGGCCGCCATTTTCGTCCTCTTTTGATCCGGGCTCGATGAATCCGCTGCGATGATCGAGCCAGTAGGGAATCAGCACCCCTTGCAGCAGGGCCTCGCTGAACTTCTTGTAGTCGAGTTCAATAGCGCGCACCAGGCCAAGTTCGAGGCCCTCCTCAGGCTGATCGTTTCCCAGGAGTGAAAGCTTCATGGTGGATGCCCTGGTCTTGTCGCCTCGAATGAGCTCCAACAACGCAATGATGTGATCGTCGAGGGACTTCCTGGCGTCTTCGGCATCCGCTTTGGCTGCGAGATCGGAGCCGAACGCGTTGATGAGCTCCTGGTTATGCCACATCTGGCGGATCGACTCGGTGGTGCGTCCCATGTCGCGCCATCGCTCCTGCACCCCGCTCTGGCTCAACATGGACTTCCAATCCACTCCCCTAAGCCGCGAGAACGCAAAGCGAATCGGCAATTGTTCGAGAGAGTTCAGGAGCGTCGACCGCAGCGAATTCCAGACCAGAACCATACGCAACCAGCCGGTGATGGCGATCATGATGAGGGGAAAAAACAGGGACGCGACCAGAAATTCGTAGTGGGTGGGATGCCAGCCGGGGGCTAACAGGAGGCGCTCCAGACTCTGTACTCCAAAGGCGAAGACCGCCACCCCGAAGAGCACGAAGTAGGAAAGAACGAGAACGGCATCACGGCCCGGGTAGTGCTTCGTAATGGAGCCAAAGACGTGTCGTGTGATGAGCAGGCACGTCATTCTTACTTCCAGGCAACTGGGTTGGAGTTTATTCGAACTGACGGCTTCGTCCGGGACATAAAATGGATAGGGCGTGACGGGGACGGTGACCATGCCGGGAAGGAGAGGCCGGACGTTCCACGAAAACCGTAACCGCATCATCTGGAGCACCGACCAGACCACCCAACCCAGGAGCAGCAACATGACGGGGATGATGGGAGAGACGCCGCTCTCCGGACGCAGGCACCGGTAGCTGAAGAACAGCCCGACATAGCGGAGTTCTCCCTCGATGAGGTTTTCCGTGCAGATGTGGAACCAGAAGAGCGGCAGGACGATGCAGGTCAGAGCTGCGATGAGGTTCAGGATGGTGTAGATGGTGTGGGTCTCCGCCTTCGTCCAGGACCAGCCGGCGAAGAAGTAAGCCCGCGTTTTCATGACGGAAATAATGAGCGAGACGATCCCGGTGAAAAGGGTAATGGTCGCTATGGCGAGGCTCTCCCACGGTAGCTTGAAGATGCTCTGCGCGGCGAATGCTGGGAACGCCACGACAAAGGCCATGCCCCACAGCATGGATGATCCTATGTTCAGGTACATGGCCCGGCGCTTCGGCTGGTCTCCCTTGGAGATCGCGAAGTCGCCTGTCGACGGGGACCAGAAGTTGTTGTTGAGCAGGGTCGCGGTGTGCACGACACTGAAGCCGATGACAGCGATGCAAAGGGCGTACCAGAGGAGCGAAGGCGAAGTCGGGACGCCCGGAGCCAGATACTCCTTCAGTGCTCTCAGAGCTTCTTTGTCGCAGGTTCCATCCACGCAGGGACGCTCCCGTTCGAGCGCATCCGTTGCGGGTTGATCTTGAATGATGCCCAGGGGGTAGTACCCGTCGTGGCCCACAGTGGTCACCCAGACGAGAGGGTGATGCTGGCCGAGGCGTTCCTTCACATTCTGATGATCCAGCAGCGTCTCGTTGGGATCGCCGGTCGCCCTGCGAAAGGTAAGAAGTGCGGCGTTATAAATGGCCTCTTCCTGCGCGCCGGGCACGGTGTGAAGTGCGGTGGAGAGGCTCATGGATTCTTTCAGGCTGTAGGCCGAAACGTTGAGCGACCCGATGTAAGGGCCGTTGTCGGCGCCGTGTTCAAAGAGAAGATCGCCTCCTTGAAACACCAGGCTCGCATCGGGGCAGGCGCGGTGAATGAACCGCGCCAGGTACATCGCATCCAGCATGTTGGAGGCTGTGATCTCGACATATCTCACCCGGGCACGTTGTAGCTGCCGGGTGATAGCGATCATCTCCGACTCAAGAGAGACGGCACTATTTTCCGCGCCAAAGTGAACCACGGCATCGTCTGCGCTGGAGTCTTTCAGCGAAAGCGGGAGATACGGATTGAACGCGGCATCGGTCGCGGTCGAATCGGCGGCGGAGGGCTTGTCGCTCGCGGTGGTGTTCCTTAGGACGGAGATACCCCGTGGAAACAGGAAGAGAAGGGGCGTTATGCCCGGGCCCTGGTAGCGTTTTTTTACCCTCCTCCGAGAAGCGGATGGACCTCCAGTGCCGGGGTCTTCCGGGCTGTGAGCGTCGTCCACTGAGCGACTGGCTCCGTAGGCCGTGCCCTCCTCAGCGAAGATCGCCATCTGTCCGCTCCCGCGGCTCGCCCAAGCCTGGCTCGAGGTGCTGGTACGGATCAGGTCTCCCAGTTTGTCCTCTTCGAAAGAACCATCTTCTCCGAGGGACAAATACTGCGGAGTGATCGAGTTCTGGGTCGAACTCTCCATGGGTTCATTCAGGATTTTTTTAGCAAGGTCTGTCGAGGTCGCGCCCGTGATGCTCACTTTGTAGTGAACTGGATTTTTGGGACTGCGGCATGAAAGCGAGCGCTCTATCCCAACGCGGAGTGACGCGGCAGAGCCGGAGTAAATGGGACCTATGACGTTGAGGCGCTCTTCGCCGATGTCAGGCTTTTCCGCTTTGACCGGTAAGTTCGGAGTGGTCGATAACATCGCGTCGGAGGGACTGGGGCAGGCAGTCCTAATGTCTTCCGTGTCACTTTTCTTTGCTGTTGTCTTATATCGTCTGGACAGGTCTCGCTCGTATTGAAGGGCGTAGTCAAGCTGCGTACCACTTACTCCGAGAGCGGGCGACTCTGCGACGAGAAAGAGGTAAATGACCTTGTCATAATGCTCGCTGTCGCTGGCTCTGGGGGATACCTGCTTCAAAACGATGAGGCCGGGTTGCTGTTCGCGTACTCTCGTACGGGCTTCCTCTTCATCTGCCGTCTTAGACGATGCTTCGTGGAGCCTCCAGGGAAGCCAGAAATAGCTGGTGAGGAAGTGTGCATCCCCAGCGGCCTGGGTGTAAGCGTCGATGGTTCGATCGAACTCCATCGCCATGTGCGAGTGGATTGGATCGGGGACGGTGGCAATTACCGTGATGATCCGGGGCGCTTTTCCGTCCGGGAGTTGTGCGGGTATTCCCCAGGGATTATTTGACCCCGGGCAAGGGACTTCTTCTTTGGGATTTCCCGGACCGATGGCGGTGGGATCGGACGTGGCGTCTTTGCTCGAATTGTCGACGGAGGGTTCCGATCCAACTGGAGTTATGGTTCGCGCTGCTGCCCAGTACTTGCAGGATGCTACCCACGGTCCTTCGACCTTGCCCGTCTCGACGGCTGCTGGCTTGGCAGGATTGCTTTGATCGGCAATGGCCGGGGGAGCGGACGAGACTCTGGGCAACGCCAGCGCGCTTGCCAGGGCAAGCGTTCCAAGCACGGATGTAGATCGCTTATTCATATCTACACAGCTCGAAATTGTTGCTTAGCATATGGCCGGTACCTTGGTCAGGGGCGATGTGCGAAGGATCCTTCTGGTCCCGAGTCCGGTTCCAAGCGGATCTTCTGAGGAGGTCGTTGCTCTGGGCTGTATGTGAGTTGCCGCGCCCGTAAAGCTGTTGTTGAATTGATTGTTCAGCGGCCCCGGTAAAAGCTCGACCGCCAGCACGCTCAGGGATGAGTTCAGCGACAGCCCCAGGGTAGCGAGGTAGCTTTCGATCTCCTTCTCCGCGAAGATCGCGTACGCGCGTGCCTCACGATTTACGCTGTGACTTACTGTCGCCGCCGATGTGAAGGATGGAGAGAATCTGTCTGGCGTTTGCGTCAGTCCATGGCTGAGGACTGTCTGTTTGAGCCCCAGCAGTACGGGCTGCGGATCGGGCATGAGCGTGCCTTGCCGGTGGGTGAGGAGGATGTTTCTTTGCGAGCGGCCATCTGTCTGGGTGACCTGGGCATAGAGCATGAACCAGATCACAGTCTGCGGATCACCCCAACGCAGGTCGAACATCCGTACTCCGTTCAGGACGGTCGCGGCGTAAGGTGCCGAGGCGAAGAGCTGGCTCTTGCTGCGGTTCGAAGAGCAGATGAGATGGGGGCACGGGTGCTGGATGCCGGTGACGCGTACCGGTCTTCCGAAGCGGCCTTGCGCTGTCGACCAGTGCTGCGCGTGTCCAACGCGGAACTCGTAGGTCCAGAAGCCGAATAGTTCCAGCGACTCGGCGGTGATTCCCTCCGGGAGCGGCAGGATGAAATGTAAGTTGTCAGGTTGCCCGCTCGAAGGGATAGCTGGGATGAGAGGCGTCATCGCATCCAGGCCCTCTTCATCGCTTGCCTGGGTTGAGAAGACGGTTCGGATGGTCTCGGGATCAATGGGGAGCGCCGGCTCGGTCACGGACGGGAGTTGTGCGGGCGGTAGAAGCGCGGCGGCGAGCAGGGGATCGGGGCCGTAGTTCAACACTCTCCCGAAGTACATGTCGTCCGGATCGGCGATGGGTTGCTCGAATTCGATCCAAAGGAATCGATCGCGTAAGGCGGTTTCGGAGTAGTCGTCCGATGCCTGGTAAGGTGATTCAGCGAGGCCGGTCGAGACGATGCGCGGCGTCTGCACGGGGCGCGTCGTGATGGGAAGTATGAGGTCGTTATAGGTTTGTTGGACATCAGGAGCGGAGCGAAAACTGGCGACGACGCGGTACTGCGGATTCAACGGCGCAGGGAACGACCCCGGTGCCGGATCCGGCTTGATCGCGTCGAAGAAGATCAGACGTGTCGTGCTGCGGTCCGGGGGCGACTTCAGTGTTCCAAGCGCAGTGGATGGGACGGTGCGCCGCAGGTTGACGACGCCGATGGGGGATGTTGCAGTATCGCGGAAAAATTTGAGCGCGGGCAGGGCGAAGCCGTCCCACGTCCAGTCGCGGGCGATGTCGATTACGAAGGCGAGGATCCAGTGGTCGAGTAGCTCTGCCTGGTTGGTGAAAGTGATAGCGCCCCCATCGGCGGCCAGGGTGCTTCTCAGGGCACCCGATGCGCCGAAGGCCACGCGCTTGCCGGCTCTTCCGGAGAAGGTAAGACCCTGCACTCCCAGATCGAGGGTTTGTGCCAGTAACTGTGGCAAATTCGAACCGGGCTGGAAGAAGATGCCCTTCAATTGCTCTTCGGGAAGGAAGGGGAAGAGGTCTGTCTCGCTGTTCGCCTCCTTCCGGACGATGTAGTCGGTGACCAGTCCAGTTGGGGGCTGAGGCGTGCCGTAATAGTTGCTCCGTACTGCAGAAAGCGGCTGGAGTCGCACTCGCACATCGCGGCCGGTGGGAATGAGGATTGCCCGGGAGTCATCTGCTGGTGGCACGACCTTCGCGATATCGTCGGTGTCGACGTAGTTCAGACTCAGCGTAACAACGGAATCGTCTCCGACAGGAAACGTCTCAACGATGGAGTAGATGACGCGGTACTGACTGCCATCAAGCTGTCCCGGAAGTGTCCCCGGAGTTCCCGCGTCGTGCGTGGGAATGCGTGCCTCGACGGTCACCTGGAGCCGGTCGACGTCAGGATCCGGAACGCTCAACGCCCGGCCTGTGATCTTCGCTGCTGCGAGGAGAGCATCGAGGCTCGCTCCAGTGAACGTCGCGGGACTCACGCCCGCAAAGATTGCCTCGGGATATCCGATGTGCGGCCGCTTGATCTCCAGTTTTGTGATCGCCCGCACAGATTCCGGGACTGGATACATTGGGACGCCTCCCACGTCCGTTGGAGGAGGTGGAGCAGGGGAGCTGACTACTTCGAGCGCTTTGGGTGGGAGGTGTCTCCGAAAGAGGTTGAACCCGGTTGGGGCGAGACCCGGGTGGACGGGATCGCTCCCCGGGGCGGGACCGCCGCCGGTCAAGTCGACGAAGCGGACGCGGAAGTTATAGTCGTTTCCGTAGCGCAGGATCGGCACGCCTGAGAGATCTCCCGTAAGGGCGCTGGACGGCATCGTGCTGCTGCCCGGGCTCATCTTCGAAATAGTGTCGTCGTGTACGACGATGCTGCTGCCGCGCCATTGCGAGAAGTATTGAGGCAGCCAGCTCTGTTCGAGATTCGCGCCGACCCAATCCGACGGTGCAGGACGGATCGGCGCGGGTGCGACCCACAATTCGCCGCTTGGCGTCGAGCCGGTTCCGTTGCTGGTCGCTCCACTGAAGGGGAGGCTGCCTGTTACATCGCAGAGAGAACTCCAGCCCGCGCCGCCGGCCGACTGCACATCAATTCGGTATCCGAGCACACCCAATGGGGCCTCTGGTGCAGAGCTCCCACCGAGCCGTAGACGCAGCAGATCAAGTTGACGGTTGAACCAGATAGTCACCTGCTCGTCATCCCACCCAATCTGAATGCCGGCCTCCGCTCCAGGCTCGATCTGCGTCGGGTCGCCGGCTGCGGCATCGACCGTTACTGGCTGGTTGCAGTGGACGATCTGGGCAAAGCCATCGTCATAGATCTCTGCTTCCAGTTGAGCCGCGGCCAGATCGCTTCCGGGAAGTGGAATGATCGGAAATAATGTCGCTGCGAAGAGTCCTCTGTCTTTCGCTGCATCGAGCGCCGGGATACGTGCTGCGTACGACCGGATCGTGTCCGGCTTTGCGGAGTCGGCTGCCCACGGATTGGTCGCGGAGGAGGCATCAATCGCGAAGTAGAGCCAGCCGCCGTTCGCAACGGCCGCAGCCGGTGCATCGACTTTGACCTGGTAGATCAACCCCAACGCTTCCGCCAGCTTCGGCTGTCGCAGGACGTAGGAAAGAATTTCGCCCCACGCGATGATCTTCGGCGGTGGTGGCTGGGGCGGATTCAACTGCCCCGGAGACTGTGCTCCGAGCGCACAGCCATAGCCATCTCCGGTAAAAGCGTACTCCGTCCGCGATCGTTCGAATGCGAAGGCCTTGGTGTAGCTCTCCGGCAGCGACTTCCTGATGCGTACGCTGGGATCGGGCATCTTCGGTGTTGTCGTGTTCACGACTGTTCCCGCCGGAAGCTTTGCGAGCATTGCGTTGAAGAGGCTCGTAGCTCCGATCGGCGGCCCCGCAACGAACGTTTTGTGGAGCGTCTTCGGGCTCGTTGTGCTGGGAAGGGCTGCCAGACCGGCGACAAATGTGACCTCCAGATTCACCGAGGTCCCGGCGAACTGCGGTCCTGTGCCCAGTGGGACGAGCGGGCTGCCGACCGGCAGAAGCATCAGGTTGACCTCAATCTGTTGCGTCGCTGCATCCCATCTCTGGGGAAAGGCCATCAGGCTGAGTTCCAGATCTTTCAGTGCCATTTTTTTCTCCCTCGAATTGCGGAGCCCGTATTTCTTTTTTCGGCGAATGCTCTATGCGGCGATCCTTAGTTCTGGCGTGTGGATGGATTGCGAGAACTGCCACGAGCCATCAAAGTTCACATTGACGACCCAGCAGATGCTGATGTGAATGCCGACCGAGACCGACGCCAGGAACGTAATGTCCTCCGCGGGGAATTCCACGCCGACCGGACCCGGAGGGAGCAGCGGAATAGGGATCGGCAAGGGATTGACTGAGACCCCCACCGCTGCCGTGAGGGTCAGGGAAGCACTCGCAAGGCCTCCGAGGACATCGACCGATGCCTGCCCGGTGAGGATGAACATTACGGTGAGAGAAGGCGGAGCGATCTCCAGCCTTGCAGCCAGTGTGATCGACGCCGAGCCCTGCGCGATTCCGACGTCGATCGCGAGGCCAAGTCCGATTCCTCCCTGGACGACAAGGTTTGGCTTGCCGTCCTTGACCCCGATATCGATGAGCCCGTTCCCGGCCAGCGGAGAGACGATCCAGTTGAACGGATGGTCCGGAGAGCCGACTCCGATCACGAAATCGGCCTTCAGCGGAGAGAGTGTCATCGAGAAGCCCACCTCGATACCGATGTCCGTCAACTGACCCAGACCGAGCGGGAGCGTGGGCAGCGAGAAGGTGTCCGTCACGGTCAACTTTCCATCCGCGAGCGAGACTTCGAGGCCTGCACCCGCACCACCGGGAAGGAACTGTGCCAGGGCCTGCAGCTTGCTGAAAATCGACTTCAGGCTGCTTAATGCCGAGCCATACACCAGGTTCAGATTCGAGAGCGTCGGCGTGGTCTGATCGTCCGCGACCATGTCTCCGACTACGGTGAGAAGAGCGTCACTCTTTGAGAACTCCGGCACGTACACCAGGAAAGAAAGGTTCGTGATGCTGAACGACCAGCGTTTTGCCGCCGCCGGATCGAGGGTGTAGGTGAGCTGCGTGGGGGCGTTCGCCTTCTTTGTTACACCGTCGCGTCCCTTGGACTCGTCGCAGTACGAGAGCGCCACCTGGATCACACCGAGATCGAGCATCGTCAGGATCGGCTTGGTCGGATCGAGGGTGATGGTCTTCGAATACTTCAGACCGTCCGCTGCATTTTCGAGTCTTTCCGCGGCCCCGCCCAGCAGGGCAATCGTGCTGGCAATATCGGGGAAGAGCCCGGTTGCGTTCAGCAGCGAGGCGACGTCGGCAAAGTTCGGAGGATTCGGCAGACTGATCCCGGGTGTGGCTCCCGGAGGGCTGAATGCTCCGAGGATCGGGATGGTGGGCTGTTCGAACAGCAGCTTCTGTGTGCCGGTGTCCTGAAGAATTCCATACAGCGTCAGCGGATTGTCGAGACGAACGACGTCTGCGATGTCCGCGATATGCCAGACGCCTGCCTCTGTCGCAGCCTGAACGAGCGGGACAGGGAAGTCGTGCGCCAACGCGCGCGGTGAAGGATCGATCGGCCGCCGCTGGCCGAAGCCCCATGCTCCGTCGCGCGGGAGTGCTGGAGCGCTCCGAAGTGCGGCACCCACTGCTGGTACCGGGCGTCCCGCAGAACTTGTCGTGGCCATGTCGACTTCGATCGCCGAGCAACGCAGCGTCGTCCCTGCCAGTGCCCCCTTCGATCCGACCTGCGCGACGCATGCGAAGGCAGCCGTGATCGGCCCCGTCTGCTTGAACAGCTCCAGAAGATCCGGTGCTGTGGGGGGTGTCCCGACCGGGAGCGCCTGCAGATAGCCGACGAGGTCTCGCGCTGGCACCAGCGATACGGGATTGCCGACTGCATCCTTGAGGGGACTTGGCGCTCCTCCCTGCAGGACCGTCACGCGCTGATCGAGACCGATGTCCGCGTCGAACAACACCTTCTGATATTGAAATTTCGACGGTGGCGCTGAGGTTCCCGGTGGAACGAAGACATAGTCCTGCAGATCGCGGATGTTGCGCACGTTGAAGACGCCCGCGACGGCTCCGCGATGGACGCGGTTGGCGAAGTCGGTTGCGTTCGGAAAAACAAACAGGCCGTCCGACTGGGCTCGCCAGCCGGAGTCGGTGCGCTGCACCCAGCCCGCTCCCTGGCGCTCCATGGTGATGGTCCGGACGACGTTGACGCAATACGGATAGAGCATCGTGACGACCTGCACGACCTCGTGCGCGGTCCGTCCGATGATGGTTGTGAAGTCTACCTTCGAGACGCGCGGTGTTGGCGTAAGGTCGTCCGACCAGTCGCTGAAGATGCTGGCTCCATATCCTGCGAGATCGATCCGACGCAGTGGCACTCCAGGGCTTTTGCCGCCTGCACTAAACTCTCCCTGGAAGATGGTGGCGGTGATCGACGGGCTTGCTCCCAGCACGTTGTAACCGTAGCCCGAGGAACCGGGTGTTCCGCCGGTCGAGTCGATGCTGGTGCTTCCGCTGAAGATCGCATTCAACTTTTCCGGGAAAGGCGGCTTGAGCGTGACCTGAAGTGCACCCTCGAGAGCTGAGGCGAAGGCTGGCATATTCGTTTGGAACTCTCCGCCCTGGCTAAGAAAGAGGGACTTTGCCCCTGCCGGGCCATTCGGATTAGGCGGTCTGTTGGGCTGTTGGATATGCGCGATCAGTCCGAACGGCAGGCTGAACTGCCCGAACAGTGGCTGCCCGGCGGCGACGTTACCGATGTTGTTCTTCAGGACTGGATCCGGGGCGAGCGGAACGAGTTGTTGCTGATCCGGCGCAAGCAGCAGAAGCGGAGGTCCGTCGGAGGCTGGACTGCAATAGATGGGGAAGTTTGGTGCCGTGGACTCCATTGGTTCCCACGAAACCTGAGGCAGGGCGAAGGTCGCGCAGGTTGCCCCGTTCAGGGCCAGGTTGAGTCCCTTGAAGCCAAGGGCAGGAGCAGGTGCGGGAGGTGCCGGTGCGGGCGCTGGAGTGGCAGCGGATCCGGGGGCTGTCGTGGACGCTGGACCCGCAGTGAGAGTGGCCGCCGAAGCCAAGTTTTGTTGAAACGTCGAACCTGCTGCGAATGCGCTGCTCCGGGTGGAAGAGGCAACGCCCGTGCGAGCGGAGTTTGGGACGACGGCCACACCGAATAAGTCAGCCTTGGTGGAAAGATCGAGCAGCGCAGGCATACTCGTCGCTGCAATCGAGGCGCGTGCATTGAAGAGTTCAGGCTGCACAGCACTGAGGAAGGTATTGCCGCTCGCAGGCTGGATTGTTGATGCCGATACCGCAGTTGTGGACGTTGCCGCTTGCGGTGCCGGGCCCATCGCGAAACTCATGGCCGGTGCGTTCATGCCATCCCACAACGAGATTGCCGTCAGGATGGAGGCTTGTCCCTGCTGTGGCCTGGCGATCTCCAGCCCGAAGGTCGCGGCGTACGGGTCCGGCAGCGTGGGCAGCAGCCACGCCATATTGAAATACATCGCAACCCCGACGTGAGTAAAGCTCGTGCCGTTCACCTCGCCGCTGAGGAGCAGTCCTGATGGGGGCGACACACCCAGCAGCGCATTTTCAAGTGCCAGCGGCTGCAGTTTTGTCGAAGGCTGCGGTTGCTTCGCAAAGATCGTAACCTGTGTCCCCGTGCTCGTCACGCTTAATAAGAGCGAGGCGGGTGCCTGCAGCCCGTACCGGCCGGCATCCGCAGCAAGAGGCCGATCAAGATGGGCGATGGCCAGGCCAGTCCCGATCAGCGTCTCGGTGCCCGGCATGCAGGTGTAGGTGACGATGAATCCCGCAGGGGTGAAAAAATCGATGGTGGAACTTTGCTTCGACGGCACCTCCTCCGGCCACAAGGTGTATGTCGTCAGGACCGCATCAGGCCCTACTCCGCCTGCCAGAACAAGGATCTGGGTTGGATCCAGAAAGATCTGCCAGCCGAGGATTGGCACGGCCTCAGGGTGCAGGGTCCACTTCGCGCTCGCTCCTGCGCCCAGCCCGATCAGGAGTGATCCTGCTCCCGCGGCCTGGCCGAGTGCGGCGATCGACGTAATTGCGATGGGAAGAACCCAGCCCGCACCCACTACGACCGCTTCCCCCGAAGGCATAAATTCGTTGGAGAGAACGCTGTCGAATTGGAAGTTGATCGCCGAGCAATTGCATGGAATCAAAAGAGCCGTGTTGTTGTTGAACGCGACCGGTGCATCCGTCTTGCGCGTGAAGGTAACCGTCGTCCCGTAGACTTTCACGTCACTGGAGTCGAGAGCGGACACCGTCGCCTTGCTCTGCGTGAAGGTGAGGGTCACCGTCTTGGGAAGATGGACAGTGTCCGCCTGGGCGTCCTGCCCGATGGTGCTGCCACCTGCGGGAACTGCAGGCGGATCGAGCGTAGCGACCAGGGTAACGGTTGCATTGGCAGGAAGCACACGGACGCCACCCTGCACAACGAATGGCGCTGAGGCCGTCAACGTTCCACCCACGATGCGGAAGCCGCTGAAGGCTGTCGCTGGAAGTGAGCTTACGAGAAGATGGGAGGCGAACCAGACGCTCCCAGTCCCCAACACGAGCACATTCTGCGGCCCGACCACGCTCGTCTTCACTGGGAACAATCCGAAGACGGAGGCAGCCGTTCCAAACGCAACACTGCTGATTGTGGCGGCGGGAAGAATGGGAATGAGATCGACGAAATGAGCTGCGCCCTGAAGATCCAAAAACGGCCCCAATGTTTGTTGGATCGCCATCCCCCGCGCCCACGCAGGCAGGCCGCTGGGATTATTAGGGTCCACAGAAGCAGCACTTCGCACCACGCCCAGAACGCTTGGATCGGCAAGCTCCGGGGCATCGGCAAGCATCTTCTTCAATGCAGCCGTTGACTCTTCATCCGCCCCTGGAAGGGGAAGGTTTGCGAGCTCAGGGTGGATTTCTCCAACGTCTTTTCCTCGTACGAGGCTGCCCGCGAGAGCTTTACGAGCCGCGTCAAGGCTCTCGGGAGAAATTGTCGAAGAGGCTTTCCATCCGGCAGTGAGGCTACCCAGCGACTGGGCTATCTTGTCCGCGTCCACAGTTCCTCCAAGGCACGCGTATCCGCATACCGATTACTCATCAAAATCGGAGCCCGGAGTAGCTTGCAATACATGGGAGGGAGAAGCTCGAAGAGCGCCAAAAGAAAGCAGGTCGTATACTTAGGAAGAGATACCAGTCATCCCGCTGAAAGGACACCTCTATCTAATTGCTGACGACTCTAACTGCTTACGATGTGGCCGTCAAGCGTCAGACTCACGCAGGGTGCGAAGGGAAGAGCGAAGTGCCCCCTGGAGCTGGGATAGTTTTGCCAATCCCAGTCGCTACAGGACCATTCGATCCGCACAGGTTTCACCCCGGAAGTCGCAGCGGATTGAAAACATGGCTCGAAGCATTGCATCCCCAACCATCCTCCCTTACACTAAAGTCTGCGCCATGGAAATGGGCGGATAGCTCAGTTGGTTAGAGCGCCTCGCTTACAACGAGGATGTCGGGGGTTCGAGTCCCTCTCTGCCCACCATTACCGCTGCTTGGCAAATCGAGTGCGGGTTCGGTCAAAATTTGACCCAATGCTCAACACTCGTTAGTATCGAAGAGTTGCGGTTGTGAGTGTTGCCTCCTTACACACTACTTTCGGCGGCCCACGGCTGAAAGAAAACAACAGTGGGGACGTAGCTCAGTTGGTTAGAGCGCTGCCCTGTCACGGCAGAGGTCGCGGGTTCGAGCCCCGTCGTCCCCGCCATAGATTCTAAAAGACTTAGAAGCTATGGCAACCCAAAGTGACAAGCAAATCCAGACACATTACGGGCACAATAAGCGGTTTACGCTTCTGTACCTGTACGTGTTCCCTCCGTTGTTGTGCCCACGGTGGGCACAATCATCTGTACAACCTTGCTCTGTGCGGCCCGCTTATGCGAGTTCACGGCCTGCGTGTAAACGTCGAGCGTGATCTTGCTGTTGGCGTGCCGTAAAAGCTCCTGAACGGTCTTCACATCTTCCCCGTTTGCCTTTAGCAGCGTGCCGAAGGAGTGGCGGAAGGTGTGCCAGCCGATGTTCTTGAGAATGCCCGCTTTCTTTGCGGCAGGCTTGATGTACCGCTTCATGAGGTTATCCGGCCAATAGGGTTGTTTGCCCTTCATGGTCGGACTGGCGAACACCCAATCGCTGTCCTTCGGGTAGGCGCAGGTTTTTCTCCAACGCAGAAGATCCTCGGCCATGTAGCCGTCCATCGGGACGGGCCTGGCCGACGCCTCTGTTTTGCAGACACCCACTACCTGATGCCAGATGGATTCGGTGACTCGAATCTCCAAGTTCTCAAAGTCAATGTCATCCCAGCGGAGCGCCAGGAGTTCGCTGACTCGCAACCCGGTCGCCGCGTCGAGCAGAACCAAAGTACGTTCCCTGACGGCCAGTTTGCTGAGAAGAGTCTGGAGTTCGTGCAATTCGAGAACAGCAGGAATTTTCTCTCGCTTCGCGCTTTGCCGAACGAGCTTGATCGGGTTTCGATCCGACCATTCGTATCGCATTGCGTGTGTGAAGAGAGCACTCATAATGTTCCGAATCTTCGCTTTTGTCCCTCTCGCCCGCTCAATGCTACCTAGCCATTCCTCTACGGCTACCGACTTGACCTGTGGGAGCCGGTGATTACCCCATCGAGGAACAATCCAGACGTTCAAATAGCATTCGTAAGCGGCCCGTGTCGAGTGCGCCTTGCGTCCTTGATCCTCATCGGTCAGTTCCTTCAACCGATAATGTTCGATCAGTTCGGCTATCGTACTTGGCCGACTATCCGCTCGCGGGGTTTGTTGGTTGGCGTCGATGCGCAACGCTTGAGCTGCTTTCAGTGCGGATGCTTCGGTTGCCAGTGCGAGTACAGAGCCAACGATGGCTTTTCGGTACTTCCCGACGCCATCGGCCCCAACCTCACGCCATCTGAAAATCCAAACATCCGGCCCTTTGTGCCGCTTCTCGCGCTGCACGCTTCCTTGCTGATACCGTGTTCGCCTGTTCATCTGTCTCCATTCCAGGCGGCACGAATGGCTTATGACAAGGATAAAGCCGCCTGCGGCAGAGGTCGAGTGGTTTTTAGCCCGCCATTTGTCTGTTAATCCATTGTTCAATCTCAGTGCTTCGAAAACGCCAAAGCTTTCCAACATGAATTCCGTGGACCAGTCCCTTTCGCGCGAGCTTTTGTAAAGTTTTGGGATGAATCTTTAAGATTGCTGCAGCTTCCTCGGAGTCCAATAGGGGAGCGAAATAGCCGTGATCGTTTCTGGGCGATTTTCTTTGGTTAGGAACAATTTCTTTGTTTTGAGATGAGAACTGCGCCGGTTCATCGATAGGCATATTTCCTCCAGAACTTGGTGTTGAAGAATTGAACTTGCAATCGTCGTAACGCTGCCACATCCGCATAGTCCAGTAACGACATATACCGAGAAAGTATGCCTAAGCTCTCTCTATGGACGGACCATGTCTAATACTTTCTATTTATCGGGTGATACGTTTCACGTATCACCTGGAATCAAGCCCAATCGTGAAGCGCACTTACTTCGTGCATCGTAAATTTGGCCAAAATCGAATTTTCTGTTGATAAATGGAGTTACGGTTGACAAAATTTCCATAGGCGGAGATAGCGGGTTCCGCTCGTTCGGATTTGAGTCGAGAGCACTACTTCCAGTCGAGCGGTGGGCTATGTATGAATGGGCTGAGCTTCGTCACTTTCGATATCTGCTTGCGATCCTTGAGAAACAAGGATTCCGCGCTGCCGCGGAGGAGTTGAGAACCGCGCAGCCCAACCTTAGCGTTCAGGCAAAACAGTTTCAGGAAAATGCTTCCGTTCGCCTCTTCCGCAAGATGAAAGGTGGGCGGATCAGGCCGACGGATACCGGGATCGCATTCAAAGTTCTCGCGCGGATCCTGTTGGAGACGCGTGATGAAGTTCTCGACGCGCTCATCGCGATCGAACGTGGTGACATCCGTTCGGTTCGCTTCGGATGTACACCCCTGATTGATCAGGGACTGTTTCGAACCTTCTGCGATCTACATAAAGAGATCCTTCCCGCCTGCCTTGTGCGTCCAACCCACGGAGATACAGCGCATCTGGCGGAAGAGATCCTCTCGGGAAAGGTGGATGCCGCCATCGTCACGTTGCCTTTGCGTCATCCAGAACTGAAGATTGAAGAATTGCGGCGAGAACGGCTCGTTGTGTGCCTGCGGCGAGACGATCCGCTTGCGGCGAAGGCTTCTCTCCAGGCTTCGGATTTGCAAGGTAACCTCACCGTCCTTCACCACCCGCAACGACATCCCGACGCTCATGAACGTCTGCTTGAGCTCCTCGCAGACGCAGGGGTGCAGATAGAGGAATACTCGTTTGCGTCGCACCCCTCAGAGATGCAGACGCTGGTCAAATGTGGGCACGGCTTCGCGTTGATCCGGGAAGGAACAATACTCGATGAAGAACTCGCGACCCGTCCGGTTGCAGGCGTGGAATGGACCGTAGATACAGCCCTGATCTATCACAAGATGCGTCATCCAAAGACCGTTCCGATCCTGGTCAAGCAACTCCTCAAAAAACGGGCTACAGACAGCAAAGAGACGACCCAGACCAAGGCTTCTTTGGCAGTACAAGGTTCGATCGCGACAAGAAAACATCCTCACAATAGTGCGAAAGACGTGCCGATTCAAATGACCCTGATTGGTTAGAAGTTGAAGCAACGACCCGAGATAGAGCGAGGTGATACTTCGGAGCTATCACCCGATAAATAAAACGTATTGGACGCAGCCCGACCACAAGCCCAATCATCACGGCATACCCGACTGAGATCAGTCGATGGAGGTGCCGATGTTTCGTAGATGCTATGTCGTAATTCCCCGCAGCACAGCCCACCTTGCCAAGCGATTGGCCCAGCAATTCTCCAAGCAGCAACTTATCCGCATTGCGCGATTGATGGGGCCGACTCTGGTCGCTCTTTCGTTCGCCGGCGTTGCTCATGCCCAGGGAACGATGGACTTCTCAGGGGCAACCACCCTTATGACTACGTTCAATATGAGTCCGCCCTCCATTCAAGCGCCGATCGTATTCTCGGATGGCAGGGAGGTTGTACCCAAACAGTCGGTGCGCTCCTTCGATAGTCAGCGAGAACATGTCCGCAATCTCAAGCAGCATGCTCAGAGTCGGGTGATCTCCGGTGCGCCGCAGGTTCGACAGCAGGTTCTTGGTGAGCAGTTCACGCCGTTCGAAGGTGTAACGCTCCCGGTCGTTCGATGGCCTGATCTGGCGATGCAGGTCGCGAAGATGAACAAGAGCGCCGAGTATCTCGGACTGGGGTACATTTCGATACACAGCGAAGGCGCCTCCTAGAAAACTCAGCATCGGAGTTGCAAACGGACGCAAATGAGGGAACGAGTGTCACACACCGTTGCTTCGACATGCCGAACGCGATTTCTCTGCCAATAGGACAGTCCTTAGCTAAGAGCTAACCTTCTGAGTCGGGTCTCGCCTGCGCCAAGGTGATCTCTCTCCCTCGCGCTTTTCTAGCAGTTTGCCTCGTCCTCTCAAAATTCGCAAGAAAAAGAACGAAACCTGGGGCGTAAACAACGCGCGGTTGCGACTTGTAATCCGTCTTTCACGGTAAAGTCGGCCCCTTCTAAAGGGGGAGGATGTCTCCTCGCTGTCTCCAGCCGCGGCTTCCGCCACCCACCTGCGGGCCTGTGTCGAGACTGTTACGAAACCGTTCGGATGGATTCAGATTCACCGCTGGCATTACTAACAGCGTGGTTCGCCTTTACCGACGCGGCAGTAAATATAGGAGCCATACGGAGGGGAAAAGCCATAGAGCCAGAGAGGCTGTGAATCTGATCGCACTGTCTAACGTGAACGTAAAGCGGTCGCAAGGACGGATACGCCGCGTCGTAGCTCCGCCGGATTGCAGCCTGCGAAGCCCAGCATCAGAGCCGGAGGTCGTTCGTATTTCACGGTGAACGTCGAGAGCGGCTCTACTTCGAGACCGAGTTTTCGCGCTTGCAGCGCTGCCTCGATGTCGGACTTCCATGTTTTGAGCCAACCTAATGTCCGGATGCCTGCGGCAGCGTGCTCGACATCGAGCAACCCACTCAGGTGTTTATCCGCAGCGATTTTGAGAACGTCGTTGCGTTCCGCATAGTTCTGTCGCATGCGGCGGATGTGATGACCGAAATGGCCTTCAGTGATGAACTCCGCCAGGATGGCTTGTTCGAGCGTAGGCGGATGGCGGTCGACCAGGCTGCGGGCAGATGTGAACGGCTCGACGAGGCGCTCGGGCAGGACCATGAACCCGAGGCGCAGCCCGTTGAAGAGTACCTTTGTGAAGGTGCCGACATAGATGACGCAACCTGAGTTATCGAGCGTCTGCAGTGCAGCAACGGGACAACCAGAATAGCGGTACTCGCCGTCGTAGTCGTCCTCGATGATCCATGCATTCGCGCTAGCGGCCCAGCGCAGGAGCTCCAGGCGGCGGTTCAGGGACATGGTACCGCCCAGGGGAAACTGATTGGCCGGTGTGACATACGCTAGCTTTGCCTTGGGCGCAAGCTTTCGGCCTGCTGTGACGATGATGCCGTCATTGTCGACGGGTACTGGAACGATGTTTGCACCTGTGGCGCGGAGTGTTTGGAGTGCACCGGCGTAACCGGGATCTTCCATCCAGACCTGTTCGCCCGCGCCCAGTAGGAAATGGCCGGCGAGAGTAAGGGCCTGCTGTATGCCCGAGGTCACGATGATTTGCTCGGCCGAGCAGTGCACTCCGCGTGACGCACCAACATACTCCGCAATGGCACGACGCAGAGGCTGGTAGCCTGCAGCGTGACCGTGACCATAGAGGGAACGCGGAGCTTTGCGTAAGACTCTCGAAGCAACGCGTGCCCAGAGATCCACGGGAAAGAGATCGATCCCCGCCTCGTAGGCGCGGAACGCCTTACCGATGGCACGAGACGCAGGGGTTACTTCCACACCTTTCAGAAATTCTTGCGCACGCCTGGAAAAAACGGCCTTGGAGGTAGGCAAGGCAGAGGTCGCGGGTTTACGCGTTAAGGGCAGCAATCTCTCAGGAACGCCTGAAGCAATGTAGGTTCCTGAACCCACTTCGGTGCGCGTGTATCCCTCAGCCTGTAGCTGGTCAAAGGCAACGGCCACGGTTCCCCGCGAAAGCGAATACTGCTTGGCCAGGTTACGTGTGGAGGGCATGCGAGCGCCGGGTTTCAACCTTCCGTCAAGGATGGCACCACGTAATTCCGTATATAGCCAACGCCAGAGTTGCTGCTTGCCGGATGGCAGGTTGAGTGAGAGGTCCTGAAATGTTTCTTCTTTAGACATTACCTATCTGTGTCTCCCGTCAAAAGCACCGCAAGTGGACTAACCCATGTTTGCATTATGGCCCTTTTATCTACATCACCCGACGCCTAGTGTGGAGATAAGGAGATTACACCCATGCAAACAACCATAGCGACATTCAAACGAATTCTGGCGCTGTCCCTTCTCGCCGCCGGCACTCTTGTCTTAACCCACCCTCTGATGGCGCAGGAAACTATCACGCCGATCATGACGCATACTCTGGCGGCTGCCTCCAGCAGCGAAGTTCTGATGTACACCGTGGACTTTCCTCCGGGTTTTTCGAGTCCCATTCATCGCCACGACGCGCAGGTGTCTGTTTATGTGCTGGAGGGTTCTGTCGTAATGCAGGTGAAAGGCGGAAAAGAACTCACGCTCGGTCCCGGTCAGAGCTTTTATGAAAATCCCAACGATATCCACGTCGTTAGTCGCAATGCCAGTAATTCAAAGTCTGCAAAATTCCTCGTTTTCTTAATCCATAAGAAAGGTACCTCTCTGGTGATACCAGTCAAGTAAGCAAAGGCTGTATGCCAATGTGCAAGCGGCATTAGAGAGTGGCGATGTCCAAGAGGAGAATGAAATGTCTGTTCAAAGTAGGAACATAAGCTCGGTGGTCTTGCGACTTGGGCTGGGTCTTGGTTTTCTGTCAGCTGTTGCAGACAGATTTGGACTTTGGGGCCCATTTGGAGAGCGGAATGTCGAGTGGGGAAATTACTCACGGTTTCTCGATTACACGCGAACCCTCAATGCGTATTGGCCGACAAGTTTGATCCCGACCCTGGGAGCAGTCGCCACTGGCGCCGAGATTCTCTTCGGCCTTCTTGTCCTTATCGGCTGGCATACACGCATCGCCGCACGGCTCGCTGGCGGTCTACTCATCGTATTCGCCACGACAATGACGATTTCGCTGGGAGTCAAGTCGGTCCTGAACTACGCCGTTCTTACCGGGATAGGAGGGTCTTTCCTACTGGCAAATTGCGACAGTTTCCCGTTCAGCCTGGATGAGCTGCTGTCCCGCCGAACCAATTTCAAAGTGACCAGTACTGATGTTCCGACTAGTCCAGTGGCGGATTAGGCCTAGCGGCATAGATAAGCAAGGATTCGCTGGATCCAGTTCCGGCAAAATAAAGGAGAAAAACATGAAAGTTTTCGTTGCGGGAGCAACTGGAGCGATCGGTCAGCCGCTCATCGCTGAGCTGATTGCCGAGGGTCACACGGTGACGGGTATGACACACTCTGAAGCTGGAGCGAGGAGACTACGAGCAGCTGGCGTGGATGAGACGATTGCAGATGCCCTTAACGGCGACGCTGTTGAAGGAGTACTGCGAGCCTCTCATGCGGAGGTCGTGATCGATGAACTGACAGCGATACCGAGGATGCCCTCGGATCTTTCGGCGCATGCCCATGTTGACCAGAAGCTACGCATCGAGGGCGGGAACAATTTGCACCGCGCTGCTCTTGCCTGCGGTGTGCGGCGTTACATCCAGCAGTCGAGTGGTTTCTTTCTCGATGCGAAGGAAGCTCTGGCCGATGAGAGCTCTCCACTTGCTTTGAATGCGAGCCCTGGCATCGCCAAATATGCACAGATGTATGCCTATGTGGAGCAGAGGGTGCTTGAGTCATCGATCGAGGGCGTCGCCCTGCGTTACGGATTCTTCTACGGGCCTAACACCTGGTACAACCCGGATGGAGGGGCAGCAGATGAGATTCGCAAACAGCTCTTTCCGGTAATTGAAGGGGGCAAAGCGAAATGGTCGTTCGTTCATATTGAGGACGCGGCACGCGCAACGGTTGCGGTCCTGACGGCTGAGCCAGGTAAGTATGTGGTGGTGGACGATGACACGTCGCCGGTGAATGTTTGGCTACCCAGGTTTGCGAGCTTCGTGGGTGCTCCAGCTCCACCGTTCACTACAAAGGACCAAGTGCTCCAGACTGCTGGTGAAGATGCTGTCTACTACCAGACGCAATTGTGCGGAGCCTCAAATGCGAAAGCAAAGCGTGAGCTTCACTTCGCACCGCGTCGACGCGAGTGGCTCAGCGAGTGACCCGGTAACGCTCTTTTCGTTGACGCTTCAACTCATGCTCTGAAGACTTGCTACGACAGATCCGCGCATTTCATCGAGCAGGTGCGTCTGATAACGAGTCAACAGCCCTCGGCCAGCGGCCCCACCTGGCGAATGAAGGAACGGAACAGTCACATGGCATGGACACTACTTTGTATTGCCGGAATCGTCGAGATCGCCTTCGCTTTCGCGATGAAGCGGTCTGAAGGTTTCACCCGTTTGATACCTTCGTTGTTGACGGTTTGCACTGGTTTATCGAGCGTCTTTCTTCTTTCTATCTCGCTGCGCACACTGCCGGTGGGGACAGCTTATGCGGTTTGGACCGGGATCGGTGCTGCGGGCACTGCGATTTTAGGGATAGCACTCCTAGGTGAGTTCGCTGCGCCGATCAGGATTCTCTGTATCGTCCTCATTCTGGCAGGCGTGATCGGACTCAAGCAGGTCTCTTAAATTACTACGTCCTGCCACAGGAGGACTCTGCAGTTCTACTGAACTTTCAGAAAAGGAGATTCAAAATGACTGTGATCAAAGCCGCCGCCGTACAGCTGAGCCCCGTCCTCTACAGCCGGGAGGGTACCGTGGACAAGGTCGTGAAGACTATCGTCGACCCCGGCAGCAAGGCGTGCAGTTTGCGACCTTTCCGGAAACAGTGGTGCCGTATTACTCCTATTTTTCCTTTTTCCAGCGATCCTATGAGAAAGTCCTTAGATTGCTTGAACAGGCCGGCAGCTAATGCAGAACGCCACTTGGTCAGCAGGTATTGTTCTGCTCGCATAGATTTGCTTTTATCGGAGTGCGAATCATAAACGTTTTCTCCGCCGCCTGCTGTCGCGGGTTTCGACTGTTCCGCACCCGTCATCGCTGACGAGGAGACCACTTTTAAGAAGTCGTTCAGCCTCTCCGGTACCTAATCAAGTGAAGTTCTCAGTGTCGAAGAACATTAACCAGAGCCGCGAGAGCGGCAGTTCGCTGCCGACGACTCGGGTAGTAGATGAAAAAGCCAGGGTAAGGCTGACACCAGTCCTGCAGCACGGGTACCAGTCTCTTAGCTGCCAAATGGGGAGCTATATCGTGTTCGGACAAGTAGGCTAGCCCGACGCTGTCGAGGGCTGCTCGAATCACAAGCCCCACATCGTCAACGATCAATGGGCCATTGACCGCAACGGACATTGATTTCTTTCCCTTCTCGAACTCCCAGCGATACGAGCCGGCCGAACCGGGCCGGAAGTTGACGCACTGGTGTTGCAAGAGATCGCGTGGCTCTTTCGGCCTCGGATTAGCCTGAAGGTAACCGGGAGACCCTACGATCGTGGGTCTGAGATCATGCGACACGCGAACTGCGATCATGTCCTTCTCGATGTATTCACCGAAATGAATGCCCGCGTCGAAGCGATCGGCGACGATGTCCCGGCGACTGCCATCGGTTGTCACGTCGAGTACGATCTCCGGATAATCTCGGTTTATTTGGCCTAGTTTGGGTGCCAGTACCGTCGTTGCCGCAAGGCGCGGGATGAGCAACCGGATTCGACCGGCGGCTTTGTTTCGTCGACCAGAAATCTCCTCCAACGTCTCTCCAATTTCGGTAAGTGCAGGTGCCAGCCGGTTTAGAAGCTGTTGCCCAGCTTCGGTGAGGGCCACGCTGCGGGTCGTGCGCGCTAGCAGACGCACTCCTACTTCTTCTTCTAACGCGCGCATACCCGTGAGGTGAGCCAGCCATAGAAGGCATGCGTCCTTGTAGTAAGTAGTAGTGTGTTTGATTTCGACATCGGGGCCCCTTAGTTCATTTCTTTTAATTGGCATGGCTACTTCTCACTGGACAACATGATGACGCATGCCACTACCTGTATTTCTTTGCGCGCTTTTTTATTCAAAACCGCCCAAATTGCATAAAAGCTGCATAAACACTTTACATTGCCAACTGTTGATCTGTCAGCAGTTGGCAATGTGTCGGGGTGGGGGTAAGCTTTACGATTTGTATCGACAATCCAGACGAGTCCAGTTTGACGTTCGGGTGCATAAAATGGTCTCAATCAAGACAAATCCGATTTGGAATTCACGAATTAGTCTCTGATTATTTCGGAATCAACGTCAGCGCAGATGTAGAAATTGGAGGTCTAATCCCGGACAGTCGGCGTACCGCAGTGAGGTTCCGGCTAGCGGTCATCGCGTTCATCGAGACTAAGAAATCGTGGACGAGTGATGGGGTGGTGCTGAAGGTCCTCAGCGCCAGCGGAACCGGAGGTAACGATTCCAGCACATCAGCAGCCCTGTCACGGAGAGAACGGGGACCTAGGTGCAGCAGGCCATGCAGAGTCTGCATGGCCTAGAGGAACCAGTCAACCGCCCTATGGTTCCGTCCGTAGTGTCAGAGGCTTATTAGTGCTCCCGTCTTAGCGCCGACTCACACAAATTTAGACTCTAAAAGTTTGTCAACAGCGGTTTGTAAAATGTGAATGTGAACAGATCGAGTCCGAAGTGTCGAACTCATTTTAGGTCCGCGCATCAATCAACATTGCTCAAGAATCATGCGAAGCTCTGGAGATAAAGCTGCTCGACATCTTCTTGTTGAAGAACACGAGGATTGTTTTTCAACAATCTTGTGACTGTCATAGCTACTTCTGCTAAATGAGGCACATCGCTACGTCGAATACCGTAGTGTCCAAGGTCGAGCAACACACCGCATTCGATAGATAAAGTTCTAAGACGTTGTACACCTCTTAGGGCGGTTTCCATGTCGTTGGTTCCAATCTCGGCTCCCAACGCAATAGCAACCGCAGCGTGGCGCAGTGGCGATGCTTGAGCATTGAAACGAAATACGGCGGGTAGGAGTACCGCGTTCGAGAGACCATGCGCGATGTGGAATTCTCCACCTAACGGATATGCGAGGGCATGCACCGCTGCTGTGTTGACAGGGCCAAGACACAGACCTCCGTAGAGGCTCGCGAGCGACATTCCAGTCCGGGCTTCTATATTCGCGCCATCCTGAACGGCGGTCACCAGATGTTGCGTCGCTAACTCGATACCTCGGATAGCATACAAGTCCACGAGGGGATGCGAGAATGCATTGGTGTATGCCTCGATGCAATGTGTAAGCGCGTCGAGCCCTGTATAAGCAGTGATATCGGGCGGGACGGTGCGGGTCAACTCGGGATCGACAAAAGTCGCATCCGGAACAAGGTGCGGGCTAATTACACCTTTCTTCAACTGGGCTTCCTCGTCGAGCAAAATTGCATTCGGCGATACTTCGCTACCCGTGCCAGATGTTGTAGGAACGCAGACGAGATGACAGTTTCTGGAAGCCAGTAGTCCGATCCCGAATGTCCGATGCACGGTCTGAGTATTGTCCAAGAATGCGGCCACGAGCTTTGCGACATCCAGAGGGCTGCCTCCTCCAATTCCGAGTATGCAAGTGGGCTGCCTCTCTTTGGCAATCTCTAAGGCTCTCTCGAAAGCACCGATGGTCGGTTCTCCTGAAATACTGATGTCCGAAGAAACGATGCAGTTGGCCTTAGTAAGTTCTTTCTCCATTCGACTGACTACACGGTCTTGCGAAGGTGACGAAATCAGGTGGACGCGGGGATGTTTCAACGAAGCGATATAAGCGACGCATTGCTCGATGCAGCCGGGACCGACGGTGAGCCTTCGAGGTTGTAGGAAAGTGATAGGTTGCATCGTCACATTAAGCCTTCGGTCCAGCGGCTGTTTCTTCCCGAGCCTGCTGAATCGCATCTGCTGCGGACTTGAGAGCGAGTTGTGCCCCTGCACGCAGGCACACGATGTCGTTCGTACAGAAAAGAAGATCGATTCCTAAGCGGGTCCAGTGGATAAAATCTGCAGCGCCGCAGGCGGTGACCACTTTCTTGTTATGCTTGCGCGCGACCCTTACGATCTGTGCCGCTGCTTCCAGCAGCAGCGGATGTGCGGTCTGTCCTGGGACGCCGAGACTTGCTGCCAGATCGGCTGGACCGATGAAGATGTCGACCCCCGGAACGGAGACAATCTCCTCAATATTATCGAGAGCTTCTTTTGTCTCGATCTGAATAAGGAGCGCAAGCTCACCGTTGAGCTTTTGCTGTTCGTCGGTCACGCTGTCGACAATCCCATATTTGAGAGACCTGGATACGCTGTAGAACCCTCTCTCGCCCATAGGAGCAAACCTAGAGTAACGCAGCAGTTCCGCGACCTGCTCAGGAGACTCGACCATTGGAATGTCTATGATGTCCGGACCACACTCAGCAGCCTTCAGTACGCTTTCCCGACGGGCATCGGGGATACGAATCATAGTCAGCATGCCGGAGCCCGCTGCCATCCTGCACAGATCTGCAGCCTCAGCAAAGGTAATCGCCGCGTGTTCCATTTCGATCCAGATTACTTTGAATCCGAGGTGAGCAGCGATTTCAAGAAAGATCGGATCGTAGAAATACACAGCCGCTCCCAGGAGCGGCTTTCCGTCGGCGAGGCTAATTGCGTGGGCCAAACGATTCATTGAGGTCTCCTATGATTAAGAATCAAACTTAGTGGCTAGATCACGGAAATGGTGGCTTCGGCAGCGAGTGTTCGTTGTCGTGCTCGCCATCCAAGCAATGTGAGATCGGAAGCGACAGCAACATCTCGTGGGGTAAGAACGCTTACGCAATAGCCGACGCCGAAAAGAATGACGTGGCCGATCGCTCCGATCATGTAGTCGTGCCAGGGAAAGTTGAAGCGACCGAGGTCGACGGTCTTTCCTCCAAGAGTGAGAGTCGCCCAGAGAGTGAACAGAAGGTTGGCAACGATTCCCGCAATGGCCCCGGTACGATTGGCGGTGGGCACCAGGAAAGCAAGGAGAAAGAGTCCGGCAAGTCCACCAGCAACGATTGCGGTGATGGTGTAATAGAGGGACAGTGCCGCGCCTTCGTGGTGCGCCAAGCGCAAGGCGACGGCGGCCGCCGCGAACCCGCTCAGTGCCACGATAATTCTACCGGCGCGAAGGCGTTCCCGGTCCGTACTCCGTGGGCGAGCCAAGTGGTAAAAGTCTTCAACCCCGATCACCGAAAGGCAATTCATATCGGAGGCGAGCATCGCCATCGCCGAACCAAGTAGGGCAGCGACGAAAAGGCCCGCCAATCCGGATGGAATATGCGTGATGAGAAAGTGTGGAAAGACCTGATCTGATTTGACGAGAGTCGCCGGAAGTTTTTCTCCTGTGAGCCGATAAAAGCTCCAAAGAAGGCTTCCGATGAGCATAAATGCGGTCCAGACGGGCAAACACAGCGACGCTCCCAAAACCATTCCGCGAAAGGCGCTTCGATCGGTCTTAGCAATCAAATATCTCTGGACGACAGTTTGATCTGCGGTATATTTCTGCACGTAAAAGAAGAAGCCGTAGATTACCAAGACAATAATAGTGGGCTTGTCGAAGTGCATACTCGTTTCGCCTAAACTCATCTTTCCATGCGACCAAGCGTCATGAAGTACAGCTTGAGGACCTTGCGGGGGTAGAAAAAGTAGGTAGGCAATGGAGATGATGATGCCAATCCACAAAACGAAGCCCTGGACGACATCGCTCCATACAACTGCCTCCACTCCTCCAAGCATGGTGTAGAAGACGGTAACGATTGCTGTCGCGATAATGACCAGGTCAACGCTCCAGCCTGTCATCCCAGAGATTGTGAGCGCAAGCAGATAGAAGACGAAGCCCATTTTTGAGAAGTGCCCGATCGCGAAGGCAAAGGACGAATAGAGGCGAACGAACGAGCCGAATCTTTTACCGAAATACTCATACGCGCTCATATGGACGACGTGACGGAAGAATGGCACGACAACGAATCCAATCAATCCGAGTACCAGGACAAACATAATTCCTGGGATCAGCAGCGACCAGTTGCCAGCGTAGGATGCGCCGGGATAAGCGATAAACGTAACGCTTGTAATGATGGTGGCGAGTAAAGACATTCCCATGGCCCAACCGGGAATAGTGCGATTAGCAGTAAAGTAATTTTCGGTCGTCTGTTGCTTGCGTGCAAAGCGCACACCAATGCCAACCAACGCGCACATGTATATTGCAAGAACGGTTAGATCTAATGGGCGCATTGTGATGGCTCCGGGGTAACTCCTGTCGTCTGATGGATACGATGTGCCGCCATTGTCGCCGCCATTTTCAGTGCTGCGATCATGTTGGCTTCACTGGCGATGTTCTTGCCGGCGATGTCGAAGGCCGTCCCGTGATCCACGGAGGTACGAATGATAGGGATTCCGAGCGACATGTTGACCGTGGCTTCGAAGTCCAAGAGCTTCATCGGAATATGGCCTTGATCGTGATACATCGCGACGATTAAGTCGTGCGATCCCTTCGAGGCTTTTACGAAGATCGTGTCGGGCGCAGCTGGCCCTTCACAATCGATACCTTGTGCGCGGCATGCCTCGACCGCAGGCAGGATAAATTCTGCGTCTTCCGTGCCGAAGAGGCCATGTTCTCCTGCATGCGGGTTCAATCCGCAGACTGCAATGCGCGGATGTGCTACCCCTCTCAGCTTCATGGCGTCGTTGCCAAGCTCGATGGTGCGGACGATACGCTCTGTATTGAGATTGCATGCGTTGCGGAGACTGGTGTGGGTGGATACGTGGATCACGCTCAACTTCACTCCGGCCAGGAGCATGCGGGATTCACTGGAGCCGCAAAGCTCCGCAATATATTCGGTGTGGCCCGAGAACGTCATGCCGCTCATCGTGACGGCCTCTTTGTTGAGGGGCGCGGTGACCATTGCGTCCGCTTCGCCACTCAGACACATGAGCGTAGCGTCATGCACGTAGCGTGCGGCCGCTTTGCCATACTCTGCTCGCAGAGTTCCATATTCCACACTCTCGTCGGAGTCGAGAACTTCGCAATCCTGGAAGGTCGCTCCAAGAGAGGCGAACGCAATACCCGTTGTTCTTTCCGCCGCTTCCAACACAGGACGATCGCCGAGAACCGTCCAATGCGCGAGAGTGGCAATCTCAGGATGTGCGAGAGCTTTCAGAGTGACTTCACCTCCCACCCCTGCTGGATCGCCGAGACTGATGACGATATGTGGCAACCTGACTTCGCCCATGCCGAACTCCTCTTGAAAGTTGGTTGCAAACCGTTCTGCGATATCACTCAGCAAAGCAGCTCCGCCGAATCCTCCCGATTTGAGGATGACCAGAGTGCCGTGCATGGGACCGCCCTGCGCTATCGTCATCGGGATCCCAGTAGTCAATTCGTATTGCACCTGAAGGCGTTCGATCGCCAAGGCAGCACACAATTTCATCGCAGTGTCGCCGCCGGTGACAAAGATGCATTGAACCTGGCCGTTATTTGCGGTGATAAGCTTTTGGCGAAGCTCAGTCAACTCAAGGTCGCGAGGTGCCGGCACAATGACGCAGTCTCTTTTACCAGCAGCGAGAGAATGATTCAACTGTTCCCACTGTGCTTGAGTCACGGGGTGATCGCTTCCGATGACAAAGATCACTCGTCCCTTGGACCACGAACGACCTTTGGCTTCCCTAGGGAATGCTCTATTGCCTGCGAGTGCGTGAGCGAGCCCGCCGGAACCGATCCACAAGACAGCCTTGTGATGTTGTAATGCGAGGGCCATTGTCACCACCGCTCGCAAGTCCTCGTCCGATTGCGCATCGCACACGACAAGTCGATCTTCCAAGTCAAGGGCTTTCAGATCTGACACGGCAACGCAGCGCGGCTTTAGCCCCATCGCTTGCAAAGGCGAGATAAGATCCAGCTTCGTGCTTCCACCCAGGTCGGTCGTTTCGAGTACCCCGTCAACTATCGATCTGCCAACAGCGGGGAAGGCAGGGGCCAGAATCGCGATGTCATGTGGCAGATGCCGAATGCTCTCCGCGATCTCGCAGAAAGTATTCCCACGAAAGACAGAATCAATCTTTTTGAACACATGGACTGGCCGGTTGACAGCAAGGTGCGAAGCTATCTCCTGGATTCGAAACGTCGCTTCCTGAGGAGTAACGTCTCTACTTTCCGTAGAAATCGCAATCACTTCACTTGAGGTACTCCGCTTCCCCGAGCCATTGAGAAGCACCTCCGTTTTGTACCCCGCGTTAGCAAAGGCTGCGGCAGCGTCGCACGCACCCGTCAGATCGTCGGCGACAATGAAGGCGAAGAGGGACGATATGTTCGACGGATTAGTCAAGTTGGGAACTCGGTTCGTTGAGAAGCATCGGATGCGAGGGGAACTCGCATGGCTAAGGCTTATAGACTCCAACCGTCGTGCCGCTCTTGATCCAAGACTCACTCACGAGAACGGCCTTGATTGCGAGTCGCCGGAATGTATATGCGGTAAGGATGTTTCCGTCGGCCATTTGAAGCACGGAGGGGTAACTATATTCTTCTCGTCCTTCGGGCTTCGCAGTTGGATCATCCGGCAATTCCAGATCGCGGACCGCGTTCCAAGTTATGCCCGCGTCAGGCGATAGGGCAATGGACAAAGGCGCACGTGGTCCAGTTTGCGTCTTGTGCTCTTCACTTTTGCCATGCGTATTATCAAAGGTCATGACAAGTTGGCCGCTCTTGAGGAGAAACGCTTGAATCGAAGCGTTATTACTCGGTAAGACGGTGGCTTGCGGCGCGGTCCAAGAACATCCGTCTGTCGAAGTTGAGCGGTAAATATGATCGGCAAAACGACTTCGATAAAAAGCGACATAGCTCTTCTGTTTGAGCTTGACGATGTTCATTTGGACCATGCCGTCGGACTTCGGCACGAGGCATTCTTTCCAGGTCTTGCCGAAGTCTTTGCTGACTTGTACGGCTGAGTAATTGGTTTCAGCTCCCTTTGTGATTCCTTCGCTGGTGGAGTAGTAGATTGGAAGCAATAGATTCCCGTTTTCGCCGACTACCGTGGGTTGGCGCAGATACGAGCCTGCCTTTTGGAACAGAACTTCCTGCTTTGACCAGGTATTGCCCCCATCGTCAGAAAACACCTTCAGTACCTGAGAGTCTGCTTGTCCTTTACCTGCGGTCTGCGAAGTATGCCAGAGCCAGATGCGGCCTTTGGGATCTTCGTACGGCACGGGGTTCTGATAGGATTTGCCCGGTTCGCGGTCTACGAGAACTGCGGGTTCCCACCGGTTGGTGCCCTTAGGAAGCCGCGAAACTACTATAGCCACGTTCGAATCGCCCTCGTGCGTGCCGGAGAACCAGAAGCAGAGAACATCTCCGTTCTTGCGTATGAGCAGGTTGGCGGCATGTGAGTTGGCATAGAGGGTCGGCAACATTGCCGCTCGCGTGCCTTTATCGGTCGCGGTGAACGTCGAAGAGAGCGGTGCTGGAGTCTGCGCCTCTAAATTTTGAACTGTCATTAGTAAGCAAGCGGAGGTAAACGTAAAATGGGCTACGCGGCGTTGGAGGGATGTGAATACAGTCATTCTTTCTCCTTCTAAGTCTTCTCATTGAGCGAGCTAGTTAGCGTAGACGAGTGTAATGCCTAATTTTCAAATATGGCAAGCAGTAAAAATAATTAACAAAGATTGCTGACATCGTTTATCTACTTGATGAGCAATGTAAACTCTCAGAAGTTAGGGGTCGACCAGCGTCAATATGAAAACGACAGCAGCAAAGAAGACGGGGGAGGCCGCTACTCCGCGGAGGCGTAGTCCCCAGTGGGCTGTTGCCAATTTTGCTAAGACAGGGACGTCGGAAATTATCCCGGATCGATATTCATCTAAGGCCCTAGAAAGAGCTCTTGATGCGCTGGAAGCTTTTGATTCCACAAGCGAAGCGATGTCTTTGAAAGAATTGAGTCAAGCTACAGGGCAGCCGGAATCGTCCCTCTACCGGACGCTCACGACGCTCCAGAAGCGTGACTATCTGCTTCAGAATCGCAATGGGACCTATCAGCTGACAACCAAGGTTCTTCAAGGCAGGATGTATGAAAAGGCGGAACGAGTTAAGTCAGTAGCAAGGCCTTATCTTGAAGAGCTTGGCCGACGTTTCGATGAAACAGCAAGCCTAGCGTATCTCTTTACGGATTACATTCAGGTTCTGGACACCGTCGAGACGTTTCACCCGATTCGCGTCACGAATCGCGCCGGGCGGATTATTCCCCCACACTGCAGTTCCATGGGCAAAATTATCCTCTCGTACCAGACCAACGACATCGCAGATCGAATGCTTGAGACTTATGGATTGGTGCGGAGGACGCAACACAGTATCTCGGATCGCCAAGCGCTCCGGGAAGAGATGGAGCGCTCCAAAAGTGCGGGATACTCTGTCGACCGGGAAGAATCTATGCTTGGCGGCACGTGCTACGGAGCGCCAATCTTTACGGCAAGCGGCGCAGTAGTGGCTGCGCTCAGTGTCTCGACGCCGATCCAGCGACTCACCCCGGAGAGAGAAGTTGAGATACGTGATGCGGTGATGTCAGTTGCCGCTCAGATCTCCGCGGCCCTTCGGTGACGATTCCGTGGCGTACCGCAGCGAAATAAACCATAGCGAAATCCATCAAGTAATCGTATTGATGTGTTTTCGCCTTCACCACATGTAGCGCATGCGGCGTATCTGCATCTTGTCGAGAATTTTCTATTTTTCGTATAAATGAAATTAAAGCATTGACAGTGAAATTCCGAGGTTGGTATAGAGAAGGGCGTCAAATCAATCCTTCCTGCGGAGTTCTGAACAATGTACCGTCTCAAGCGATCCTCGCTGCACCCAATTTTTGTCACGCTCCTCCTTACGCTGCTCTGCAGTATGGTTGGAAGGCAACTTGGCGCCCAGGTCAGTACCGCCAGCCTTAACGGCACGGTTCTCGATCCTTCTGGTGCGGCCGTTCCGAATGCGAAGGTTGTCGTTCAGAATGATGCCACAGGATTGACCCGCACCTCTGAGGCCAACGGAAGCGGCGCTTTCTCCTTCGACTTTCTGCCAATAGGAACTTATACCCTCGAGGCCACTGCCACAGGGTTTGGCAAGCAAAAGCAGAACAATATCCTGCTAAATACCGCTGACAATCAGCGCATCGATTTCCATCTGGCTCTAGCTTCAGACGTGATGGCAATTTCCGTGACGGTGAATACAGTGACTCTCGATACGGTCTCGCCGCAACAGAGCTTCAATTTAAGTACGGTCCAGATCAATCAGCTTCCGGTATCTCGACAGGATTGGACCTCGGTGCTTCAGTTGGGCCCCGGCATTTCCACAGAAGGTGGGCGAGGATCGCCGGCAGGGCAGTCGCTGACCATTAACGGCCTGCCACCTGCAGGCTTCAACCTTACTGTGGACGGGACGAATGCAACCTCAAACCCCGAGGCTCCGGCTTTTGGTTTTTACCAGGGCCCCAATATCATCAATACGATCAACAACGACGCTATAGCTGAAGTCAGCGTCGTGAAAGGGATTGCCCCAGCCACGATTGGGGGAACGATGTCTGGAAACGTGAATATTGTCTCAAAGTCGGGCTCGAACCAGTTCCATGGGAGTCTATTTGAGATCAACGAAGTGAGTGCTCTAGACGCGCGAAATCAGTTTGTGGTCAAAAAACCACGCTTGACCTTCAATGAGTTCGGCGGATCGATCGGTGGTCCGATCCTCCGCAAAAAGTTATTCTTCTTCGGTAGCTATGAGGGCGCTCGCGTAGCGGCATTCCAGGTAGTCTCTGGCACTGTGGCCACGCCCTATCTGCGCAGCATTCTACCGACGGTCTACAATCCCGTGCTGAATCTGTTTCCGACGGTTGCACAACCTGCGGACCCAACGGCGCAGACTGCCCAATCCAACGGTACAGGCTCTCTCAGCCAGACAGATGGAAACGGTGTGGCTCGATTGGATTACAACGTAAACGAGAACAACTTGATTTACGTGCGATACATACGCTCTCGTCCCAAACAGGTTGCACCGAACATCGTGTCTATAAATTCTCGCGCCACTACTGGCGAAACAGACGCAATCAACGCCGGATACACCCATGCGGGTCACAACTGGACTTCGTTGAGCCGTTTTGGCTATAACAAAATCCATCTGCAGCGGCTTGATCAAGGATTCGGAGTCGACCTGGCTCAAATCAGATACTCGGGTATCGATTCAGGTGGCTCAGAGCAGTTTGTCATTGATGGTGCATTTCTCTCGGGAGAGCAGCAGTTTGCCATTACGCTCGGTAAACACGCGGTGACATCAGGTTTCATATTCCAGCGTCAGAACGCAGGCAGAACTGATCTGAATACTTCTACCCTGGCATACGGTTCACTCTCCGACTTCCAGAACAACATTCCCAATCAAGTCGTCATAACCTTCGATCTCAATCCATTCAATTTGAGGACTATTCAATATGGAGGGTTTCTACAGGATGACTATAAGTTGACTCCAAATTTCACCCTAAATCTGGGGGTTCGTTACGATTACTTCACCGTGCCCAAGGAGGATAGTGGCCGACTCTTCAATCGAGGGATTGATCCCGCCGCCCCGCTGTTGGGGGCGGGTTATGGCCCATATCGCCCGGCAGACTCACTTTACAACGGCGATTTCAATAATTTTCAGCCTAGAGTCGGATTTACCTATTCTCCAAGCTTCTCGAAGGAAAGTGTGATTCGGGGCGGCATGGGCATCTTTACCAGCCCTCATCCGATCTTCGGGGGTCCGATTGATGAAGTGCAGAACTCGGCAACGCAACCTTTCCGGATTACGCTCTCCCAACAATCTCAGATCCAGGCAGCCGGACTCAAATATCCATTGCCCCGCGCTTCCTACAGCACGGTGCTTGCGAATCTACAGAATTCAGGCATCATCTCGACACAGGTTGTGAATACTTCCATCTCCGCCGATTTCCCTAATCCTTACTCGATGCAGTGGAATCTCGGTATCGAACGTGTGCTCCCGTACTCGCACAAGATCGAGATCGACTACATCGGAAACCGAGGGATGAAGGAAAACATGACCATTACCAAAAATCTTCCAGACCGCACGACCGGCGTAGCTCCTCGGCCTACCTTCCCAACATTCCGCTACTACTACGCAGGTGATTCAAGCAACTATCATGGTCTCCAGGTTCAATTAGCTAAGGCACCGTGGAAAGGTTTGAGCTACGGATCGTCCTATACGTGGTCCCGGGCAATGTCGTTTGCGGACGCAAATCTACTGTTGCAGACTCCACCTCAGGATGCCGGAAATATCAAGGCAGATTATGGACGAACTCCCTACGATGTGCGTCACCGCTTCACGGCCAACTTAGTCTTTGTTCCGCCGATTGCACAGTGGTTGAACATGAATTCACGTGGATCGAAACTTCTATTGAACGGATGGCAGATCTCAGGAATTGTCAGGACTAAGACGGGTAGTCCACTTGCTGTTCAAGACGGGTCTTCGTCATATCCAGCGGATCGTCCAGACGTGACACCTAGTGTGAATCCTTACTTGCAGAACTCTGGCCAGACGCGTAAGTTTCTCAATCCGGCAGCATTCACGCGTGTCCCAATTGTCGCAGCGAGCCGTGCGCAAGCGCGTGGTGGCAATCTGCATCGATTCGAGATCTCGGGCCCAGGGCAAATCACTTTCGATGCCACGATCGCGAAAACCTTTGAAATTACCGATTCGGTAAGATTCCAACTCAAGGCCAGTGCTTTTAATGCACTGAACCGGACCAACTATTCAGGCGTTGTGACTAATGTTTCCTCTGGAACGTTTGGACAACTAACTTCAGCAACCGCACGGACCGTGCAGTTGACGGGCCGATTTACCTTCTGATAGATCGGTAGATTAGAACTGTCATTCGGTCGAGAGTGGGGAGAATTACTAACTGACTCCTCAATTCATGTGCGTTCCGCCGCATGCTAAAGCGACGGAACGCCAATTGCTTTTGGTCTCGTCGTGGGCTTAAGCCGTTACGGGATCCGACGTTCCACTATCCCTCCAGGAATTTGGCGTTGCATAGGTCGGATGGTCGACTATCTAGTTGCAAGCCAAGTCCAGTACAGGCCTAGCAAAAGTCATTGTTGGATGGAAGCGAGCTGAATCCCTTGCAGCATCGCTTGAATCATGCTGCGTTCATCCGCTTTGCCAGTACCTGCAATGTCGAAGGCGGTTCCGTGATCGACCGAGGTTCGAACAACCGGAAGACCGATCGTGATGTTGACGCCCGACTCTAGTCCCAGGACCTTAACTGGGCCATGGCCCTGGTCGTGATACATCGCTACAACGAGATCGAAGTCACCACGTGAGGCTCTGAAGAAGAGTGTATCCGCAGGGAGTGGGCCTTCGACATTCCATCCTTTGGCGAGGCAGGCCGCGATGGCGGGCTGAATTTTATCAGCCTCTTCTCCGCGGCCAAAGAGTCCATTCTCGCCCGCATGAGGATTGATGCCACAGACGCCGATGCGCGGATTCATGATCCCCGCCTGCTGTAGCGCTTTGTGGCCGCGAGCAATGGTTCGTTCTACCAGCGTAGGCTCGATCCGCTCGATGGCGTCGATCAGGCCTATATGTGTCGTGACATGAATGACTCGCATCTTCGGAGTACTCAGCATCATCGAGACTTCAGGTGTGCCGGTAAGAGCTGCCAGCATCTCGGTGTGACCAGGATAGTTGTGACCTCCCGCGTGGAGCGCTTCTTTGTTCAAGGGAGCAGTGCAGATCGCTTGAACTTTCCCCACGCCTGCGAGCCTGGCAGCAATCTCGAGATATCGAAAGGCCGCATCGCCAGCAATCGGTGAGAGCACGCCCCAGGGGAGATCTTCTGGAATGAGTTTGAGGTCGATGCAGTCCACCGTGCCGGGAACATAGACCGCCTCGTCCGACTGATCCGCCTTAAGACTTGTGACTACAAGTGGGCTTTGAACTATCCGGCCTGCCTGCTGCAGTCGTCGCGTATCACCAATGACCAATGGCCTGCACTGCGCATAGAGTTCGGAGTGACCGAGGGTCTTCATAACGATCTCGGGACCGACGCCCGCAGCGTCTCCCATGGTTATTGCTATCACCGGCCGATCGGTCATCTAGATATCCTTGTCGAAAATTGTGTCGGGCCGTCCCATGCGAGCCCTAAGAAACTCGATACAGAGAACAAAAGTCTGCGGAGTTCCAAAAGCACCGGCTTTCGTCACGACGAGTAGCGGACGGCGCCACCCTTCCGTTACCGAAACCGGCAAGCCAGGTTCCAACTCGCCGATGATCCGAAGCTGGGTGACATCCCAAAGATCGAGAACAGAGCGAGCCGTCTCTCCACCGCTTGCGACAAGCGCGCCCACGGTGCCAGCGTGCGGAGCAAGCATCGCACCAAGTGCCTTCGCAATCGCTGGACCGTCGCTACGTTCCAGTTGTGCATCAGGCTCAAGCATTACGATACTATCTCCTCCCTGGCGCAACCTATCGGCTAGCAAAAGTGAGTAGTCGCACCACGCTTCCGAGGCTGGACCGGCCAACAGCACCGACGGTGCAAGTGGAAGCAAGCGAATATCCTTCACCCCCGCAAGCGCCTCAACCTGTCGACGTGCAACACTGGACATCGTACCGACGATAATGAGAATAGGGCCATGAGCAGCCGTCCCGAACAAGGACAAAGCGCCTGGATACGACACCTCGCCGACCAATCCGGCAGCGTGGGGCAGATGATAAGCCAAGCCAGCGGATCCAGCCCAGATAGTTTCGCGACCCAGCCCCATCGAAGCCTCGGCAATAGAGTGCAAATCGTCGTCTGTCTCCGAATCGCAGAACAGCAAGTCGGCATGCTCAGAACCAGTCGTCATAGATTGCATCAGAGCGTCCTTGGCCGCTCGTACTTCCCCAAGTCCAAGTTTGACAACTCGAAGTCCAACAGCTTTCAGAGAGGAGGGGAGATGAGTAGGAGACTTATCCAGATAACTCGTCCATGTTTCAGACTCTTGGAGCGGGACGCCATGCACAAATTGGTGCGCATCCACGGTAGTGCGGCCGCCAGCCGGGAAGGCCGGGGCAAGCACAATAACAATAGGGCGTTCGGATAAGTTCGCGTTCCGACGTGTCCTCAATAGCTCTGCTAGTTCAGCGCCGATGTTCCCACGAAATGTTGAGTCAATCTTCTTGAAGACAAGAAGATCTGGAGTCGATACATGCCGGCTGAGAATACGAGCAACGCATTCTGCTGCCTGCTGAGGTTCCACATCGCGTGTGTCGCAGTCGATCGCAAGTACCTCGGTCTGCGGTTCATCCAACGTATCCCTAAGGGTAACCATTGCGCTCAAGCCGGTCCGGGTACATGCGATAGCACTGTCGGCGGCACCAGAGAGGTCGTCTGCGATTACTAAGAGTCGCAGCATCAGAGAGCCTGTTGTGCAGCGGCCTGCAATGAGGTCTTCAGTTCTTCTCGGGTCGCTCGTGCGCTCCACCATGCGGTGAGCGGAGGTACCATCAGGCTGTTCACAATCACACTTGCGGCGACCAACACTGTGGCTGATGCAGCTGCAGCCGCGTAGTCATGATTCGCCGCAGCGACCAGCAACGGAACTGCCGCTGCATTGCCGGCCGTGGTCGATGCAGCGATACCCGCTGTGCCGTTGCCTCCGATGGCGCGATCAACAACTATCAGGCAGATCGCGCACAGCAACACGACCATCATTCCAAGCATCAGGCCAAGAAGCCCAGCCTCCCAAACCCTCCGCAGGTTGAGTGTCGTGCCAAGAGCAAAGGCAAAGAAGGGAATCATCACTGCCGCGCCATCGGAGAGAAATTTCCGTAGCTCAGAATCCAAGTTGGCAAGGGTCATTCCGACGGCCAGTGGCAAAATTGCGCCGACAAGCGTTTGCCACGGAAACGCCGACAGGCCCACCACTCCGAGAGAGAGCATGGTCAGGAATGGACCTGATTCCAGCGCCATGACAGAGTAGGCGGCCGAGTCTTCCGGCTTTCCGTATTGCTCCATCAGAGCCATATACAGGCCACCATTTGTATCGTTGACTGCTGCCACGACCGCCAGCGTTGACAGGCCCGCAAACCAGCCGGAGCGAATTGGCTCTACACCAATAAAATGACCGAAGACGAAAGCTGCGAGCAGGCCAAGTGTGATCTTTGTGCAAAGCAGTGCGCCGCCGCGTCGAATCACCCGAGGAAGAGAGGCCAGCGAGATCTTTGCTCCCATGCACACGTAAAAGACCGCAAGGATCGGAAGCGCACCCGTAAACAGAGCATTCGTGAAGGAGCCGAAGAACACACCGGTGTGGGGCGCAAGCGTGGTAATGGTCGCGCCGACGACCAACGGCACGATCATCATGCCGCCGGGCACACGCTCAATAACATGTTTAATTCTGATCTGCATAAGGTTGAGAGTACCTGTTTCAGAAGAGTTGGTTGATGCCCTCCCTAGTATCCGAGAATGATATAGGCCGATTTCAGATCAGTCAGTCTTCCAGTAAAAAAAGCTGTTCTGAGAGATCTCAGTGCCTACAGCTTATTGGTTTCCTACGTCATATTGGTTCGGCGTACCAGGTGTTGGAACGCTGTTGAAGATATGGGATCCATCGGAATGAGTCTGGGTCAATGGGGTGGTGATGCTGATGCCGCTGCCCGAAATCTGAGCGCCCGTCGTGTGAGCACGACCGAGGGGTGCGGCGACTGTGATGGTCGCGGTGCCACGGCCTCTTATTGAAGAGACGACCGCCGTCTCGGCATTCGCTCCTTCGTCAATCGTGATGGTCTGGCCATTAGCGAACCCGACTCCGTTTGCGACTGAGAGAGCCGTTTCTCCGACATTGGCAGAAGCCCGCACCGTCGTGGCCCCTGCTGTTCCAACCGATGCGATGATGGCGGTTTCAGTATTTGCTCCAGAGCCTATATGGACTGTCTGACCCGGGCGGAACCCTTCCGTACTGGCGACCTTGATGTTCGTTGCACCCGCTGCCGAAGTAGCGGCCAAGGAAGCAGCGGCCTGGGTTGAGAAATCCTTGCGGTTACTGTCTGTATCGACGCCGTCCGGAAACCGTCCCGCGCTCGCATTGATTGCAATAGGAGCCACAACGGTCGACCATGAATTGAACACGGAACCTGGTGCCGGTGCGTAGCAACCGCCTAATTGACCTCCCGAGACAGCTTGATCCCCTTCGGCAGCCCACGGATCCACCAGCCACCCGTAGTTGAGACTGTCCGCAACTGTCCCCGCAGGTTCACGCAGCACGATGCTACCTTCCTCCACGGTCAAAGTACGTCCGAACTGCGGAGTCTTCGTGGTCAGTTCGGGGCCACCGACCCGCTGGTTGGGCCTTGCCGTACCCTGGTATCCGCGGTTTTAACTGCGGCATCGCGCACGGGTGCATGGATCGCGTGGTTGTTGGTCAGTGGTTTATCGAGCGTTACGCCTGTCCCAAGTCCCTGCACTAGTTCGTTGCTCGAATGAGCAAAGGCAGTCGCGGGTTGAAAGCTGATTCCTGTTCCGCGGTCGCTGAACGGAAGGTTGGCCGCATGATTGAACCGAAGTGGAGCTGCCAGGTCAAGGCCCGTTCCCGGCGATACCACCCATTCACTCGCGACATGAGACTTAGCAAGGGCAGGTGTGAAGTTGATAGGGGTACCATCCGATCCTGGAGTGCCTACGGCTGTGACGGAAGCAGTTTGCAGGCTAACCGGAGTGCCGACCGAGATCTTCTGGCCTGCAGCAAAGCCCTCTGCCCGGCGCACGTTGATCTGAGTTGACCCGGCGCTCGCAGGAGTTGATAAATTCGTCTGGCGCGCCGCCGTGCCGACATGCGCTATGGTCACGGTTTCAATCCCATGACCAACGCTATCAATATCCAATCTGATCTTGTCACCGGCGGAGACATTTGCGAGGGATGTAACCTGGATGTTTGTGGCCCCCGGGAGCGCCTCCATCGCCAGATACGCCTGTGTCCCAGGCTTGCCGACTGCCGTCACCGTCGCAATTTCGTACTGCTCGACCGTATTCGCAATGATCGGATAAGTTGAGCCATAGCCAAGCGCAACTTTCTGACCGACGACAAAGCCCGATGCATCCTCTACCGGCACATTGGTCGAGCCGGGCGGAACCGTGATCACCATTTCTTCGGGGAGCGATTGCCACAATGTCGTATGGTTGCTGGCAGCCGTCCCTAAGGTTGCGATCTTGCGCGTCTCGATGCTGGAGCCGTCGCCGATCTGGATCGTGTCCCCGACTGACATTCCGTCCGCGTTTCTTACATGAATAAGCTCCTCAGGGGGGTGTAGAACCGAACGAACTCAAAGCTTCACGGCTTGAGCGAAATGGGTGGCAACGGATCTCCGTCGAGCTGGTGCCTGGTGAGCCCGGCCAGAAAGTCCGTAAAAGGAACAATATCGCCACCAACGCTCGCGAGTTCCAGCGCGTTCATGTAAGCGGCGCGGTCAGAGACGGGGACAACCGTCCACGGGTATCCGCCTGCGGCCATCATCAAATTCATCAGGAATCGCCCAATACGCCCGTTTCCATCCATATAAGGGTGGATGTAGACAAAGAAGAAGTGTCCAAGGACGACGCGCACCGCAGGATGTGTCTCCTCTCGTAGCAAGTCGAAGAGAGCTGGCATCGCATCGCGCACGGCGTCTGGATTGAGCGGGACGTGCATAGACCTGCGGATGTAGACCTGACCGGTCCTGTATCCAGCGAGGTCTGATGGCTTTAGGAGGCCGGAGGCGACGCTTGGCGCGAACAACTCCCGATACCAGTTTCCATGATCGTCATCTGCAATCTGGCCAGGATTGACTCCCTTCAAGACATTGCCGACTCCTTCCTGAACTGATTGGAAAGCTAGCCAGTATCCACGGGCGGCCATTGCGTTCCGCTGCTCACGGTCGTCCTCATTCGCGTCTGGATTCCACGAACCGGCGCGTACCCGCTCGATCAGCGACGCTGTAACCTGATAGCCCTCGATCGACAGGGAATGGTATGCGTCCGTGACGTATGCGTCCGTGACCCGCTTCAGATAACTTCTTGTGTCCCGTGGGACGCCTGGAGCGTTCGGGAATCGCTCAATGACTGGTCCACGCATTTTCTGCCAGAGCAACCGGATGCGGTTGACGTATGGGGACGTTTCTCGACTATGAGAAGAGAGAGTCGGCCTATCCTCGAACGGGTCGGTTTCTCGAACCGCGTATCCGGCCGCCGTCATCGTCTTTACGATGTCGTCTGCGATTCGGTCGCGCCCGACGTTCCGAAATCCTCCGGCCAGCCGTCCTGCTATGACAGTGCGACCTCCGTCCAAAAGTCTTCGCAGAATGTCCGAAGCGTCTCGAATCGTCAATAAGACAGCCCGAACGTCGGTTGCGCTGCCGGAAAAGAAATGGACGGATGCCTCTATCAAGGCGGATTCGGGCGAGAAAACCTGGAGATCTTCGACCGTTTGGCGATCCTGGCTGCGTGGCAGGGCGGCCCGCAAGTCCAACAGGCTCGTGCCATGTGGCAGATTGGTGACTTTATTACGGCCTCTTGGCGCTCGGACAACGAGTTGCTTCGGAACGGTTCGATTGCCGGCATGAAGTGAGAGGGACTGTTCGGGGGAGAGGCACCACTGGGTCTTGAAGCGCTCCCGGAGATACACAGCGCAGAACTGCCAATAAGACGCATACCAGGCGGTGCTCTCGCCTTCTACATCATCGGCTCGGCTCGGAATCAACCAACCGTTCATCACCCGTAATAGGAAGCCGTTCGTCAGCAGCCTGTCCCGGTGGGTGCGGGAAATGTCTTTGGCGCGGATCGCCGCTCCATGTTGACGTTGAAGCTTGGCGAGAACCTCCAGGGATTCCGCGAGTTTTTCTGAGGGAGTAGGCATGGTGTGTTCCGTTAGCTTTTTTCGGTTGTGCTTCGATTAGCTTATTATGTTGTACTTCCATTAGCTTATTCTGTCGATTGGCTCGCTGATCTATAGATACCGGGAACGCAAAATCGGCTTTTTGGAAAACGGTCGTAGGTAGATGTCTTCACGTCAGATTGAAGACCGTTTACCCACGTTTCGGCAGAGGTTGGTTTTCGATGGACCGGCATCAAAACTACATTTGAGGGGTACGGCAGACCTTCGAGAAATTCTAATGCACCCACACGGAGGGCTTATCGCACCCATGACCTCTGCCTTTAGGGCAGAGGTTTCGGCAGAGGTTTATAGGGCAGAGGTCATGGGTCCAATAAGGGTCCAATAACCGTTTCCATCGAAGTCTCAGGGAGCCAAAACGGGCCATTCGTGCCCCTGATTTCTGTATGTTACGGGTTGAAGGTTCACTGTCACGGCAGAGGTCGCGGGTTCGAGCCCCGTCGTCCCCGCCATAAACCTAGAAAAATGAATGGTTTATGGCACAGTGACAAGATCAACAAGATCAATCGTGACCCGCGAGGGCGCTGAAGGGTGCTGAAAGTTTCCGACACCTTTTTTGCTGTCTTCTAACAAGCGAGGCTCCCGTTGCGAGGATGCTGAAAGACTCGTTCTCCGGCAGCTACAGTTCTCGGTAGGCTATCGGTTTTGAATGCGAGTCCATCATTGCTCTCGATGCATCTCCAAACCTGATTGCGAAATTTGCAGCGCGCTTGCAAAGCATCTCCTCTACGGCCCACCATTCGCAATCAGTTCAGCTTCTGCAATTCTTGTGCGATCTTATCGAGGCTAAGAGGGACATACCCTTCGTCGGTGTCGGTCTGCGAAGCGATGATGGCCTGACCTTTTGCGGAGAGAAGCATTTTGAGGTACTCCTTCACGAAGGGATCTGTCGGCTTGCCGGGGGCGCGGTCAATGTAGACGTGCAGATAAGCCGGGAAGGCGACGTGTTCGGCGGACACATTTTCAAGCGTAGGTAGCAGGAAGGGTGTACCGGGTTCGGTGGCCACGGCCAAAGAGCGCACGTTGGGCAGCTTCGAGGCGTCAAAAAATCCCATAAGCGCAATGCCGTAAGGATCGTCCGCGATGGCTGCGCCGATGTCGGCCGGTTTCGGAAGGGCTTCATAGGTGCGGGTGAAAGTGCGGTCCTCAAAGAACTGCGCACGAAAGGCGAGAGTGCCGCCGCTGCCTTCATCGAGTCCGTAGATGTGAATGGCTCGCTTGGCCCACGGCCCCTTGACGCCCAGTTGCGACCAGCGTGTGATGGAGCCGCCCTTAGCGCCTTCGGTGAAGATCTGACGGAGCTGTTCGATGGTTAGACCTGCCAGGGGATTCCTGGCGTTGACGTAAATTCCCGGAGGGCTCTTGCGTCCGTCGCGCGGACCGAAAGCGGCGTATCCGATGTGGATGTCTAGGGGATCGTATCCGTGCAGCCGGTCGAAGGCGAAGCGGTCGTCCTCCCAGATCGAACGTGCCATGGGCGCGAGTGCTGACACGCCGGTTTGCAGTGCCGGAATGGCGACCGAGCTCCCCTTCATGACGATCTGGAACTGACGCTTGAATCCGGGGTGCGTCTGCAGAAAGAACTCATCGAACTGAAGCATCATGCTCTCCCACCCATCGTTGCCGACGATCTGGATCTTGCCGTCGCGGGTGAGATAGGGCGCAGTGTCGGGAACCGAAACGGTCGTGGGCTCATAGGTGGGAGCTGTTGTCTGTGAGTTGCCCGGCGTGGGAGCAAGGCTTGCGAGTCCGCAGAGCGTGATACCGGTAAAGAGGGAACGAATCATGCAGTACTTCCTTTCTGTCGTACAGTGGCTTGAGGCTCTAGCGCGTCCAGGTGATGGCCCCGATGAAGGTGCGCGGTGCTCCGGGTGCGATGCGGAGGCGCGTGCTGCCACCTTCGAAGTAGCGGCGGTCTCCGATGTTCTGCACGTTGAAGTTGATGTTGAGGCGGCTGCTATCGCGAATGCTGCGAGCGTAGGAGACGTTCATGTCGGCACGCGCGTAGCCAGGGGTGAGGTAGGTGTTGTTGAGGTCCCCGTAGCGGCGTCCTGAACCGAAGACGCCCACGCCCGCACCGAGCCCCTTGATGGAACCATGTGAGAAGGTGTAATGCGTCCAGAGGTTTCCGGTATGGCGTGGTGCGCCGGCCAGGAGATTGCCAACGCGATAGGTGTTGTCCTGCGTGACCTGGGGGATGGCATAAGCGTAGCCCGCGATAACGTTCCACTCCGGGGTGAGCTGGAAGGTGTTATCGGACTCGATGCCTTTGCTGCGCTGCTCGCCGACTGCAATGGAATATCCGGAGTGGATTGGATCGGTGGTCAGCACATTGGTCTGCTTGATCTGGTACGCGGAGACAGTAGAGATATACCGCTGAGACGGATTGGTGAAACGGATGCCGGTTTCCATCAGTTCGCCGCGCGTGGGTTGATAGGGCGTGTTGTCGAAGGTAGTGCCGACCTGAGGCTGGAAGGACTTCGCGTACGTGGCGTAGAGCGAGATACGCTCGATGGGCTGATAGACGATGCCGGTCCGGGGCGACCATGCCGTGTTACGACCGGAGACGTGCGACCGCGTGGTGTAGTAAGCGTCGGTGATGCTCTTGGCGATATCGTAGCGTGTGCCAAGCGTCAGCTTGAGGTTCTTGCGAAGCTCGATCTGGTCTTGAAGATAGAAGCCACCGAATGCTCCGTCAGCATTGTTGGAGTTAGTCAGCCTGAGCACCCTCGTTGGGAGTACGGCGTAGTTGGGGGTATAGATATCGATGGTGACCTTGGCCACGCCCTGCTTTGCGTAGTTGGGATTGATCTCACGATCGAGCTGGAAGCCGCCGAGGATGGTGTGGTTGATGGGACCTGTCTTCAAGCGGCCTACGGCTTCGTTGATCCAGTAGTGGGTCTGGAAATTCTGCTCGGAGCTGGCGTCATTAAGTGTGAGCGTACGGTTATCCGCAGCGAGGGATTGCGCAGTCCGCGAGTTGTAAACAGAGATGCCGACGGAACTTCGTTCGTAGCTGCGCAGCACCCAGTGGCTACCGATTGTCTTATCGACGCTGATCCCGGCCTTGCCTTGGCGGTCGGGCGCGATCAGCTTGGGATCTCCCAGGTAGGTGCTGATGGGGATGTTGGCCGGACGTGTACCGACGGCGACCAGACCTTGATCGTTGACGGAGTTCTGGATGAGAAACTCGCTGTAGAAGCGCACGGAAAGTGTAGGGTTCATGACCCAGGTGAAGACCGGGGCGATGAATGCTTTTTGAGTGAAGGCGTAGTTGCGGAAGCTCTTGGTATCGAGACCGGATACGGTCAAGCGATACAGGACAGACTGTTTTTTGTTAAGAGATCCAGTCCAATCGAGGTTGAGCAGCCTATAGCCAAAGCTGCCGCTACTGAAGTTGGCGTTGAATGCACGGTTGGGGCTGGGCGCGCGGGTGACGACATTGACGACGCCGCTGGGATCGAGGCGGCCGAAGACCATGGACGAAGGCCCCTTGAGAACTTCTACCCGCTCAACATTGCTGAGTTCGATGGGAGCGCGGTTGGAACTCGGATCGTTGCGGAAGCCGTCCTTGAACTGGTTCATGGTGGTGAAACCACGAATGGTAATGCTCTCGTAGCGCCCGCCTGAGGTCCAGGGGATGACGACGCCCGCAACGTTGCGGAGTACGTCGTTGAGACTGCGTGCCTGCTGCTGATCCAGAACCTGGCGGGAGACGATCTGCAGAGACTGAGGGACATCGCGAAGAGCGGTCTCGGTGCGCGTTCCGATGTCGGTTGCACTGACCAGCGAGCCGTTGCTTGTGGAGACTGTCACTGTCTCGGAGTTGGATCGCATTTTAAGTGCAACGTCGAAGTGCAGTGCAGCGACAGAGGGCGAGACCTGGACCTTCGTCTGCTGCGTCTGGAAGCCGGTTGCCTCGGTTCGGACCTCCCAGGTTCCGGCGTGTACATCAAGGTGCACGATGCCGTTTTCATTGGTCGTTGCTGTCTCGGTCTGGGAGCTACACGTAAGGAGGATGTGTGCTCCAGGGATGTAGGCCCCCTGATTGTCTGCGATCGCGAGTTCTACAGGCGTAGGCGCTCCAGAGCAGACGGTGTCAGTCGCGTTGGGTGCCTGGGCTGTAATTTGTCCGGAGGCAAACAGCACGCCTGCCAGGGCTGAGATTAGGAGATTGCATCCGCTCGTCCGCATAGTTTTCCTTATCCTCTTGTGTAGAGGGTTGTTGTCGATCTCGTCTTGTTCCCGGCGCTTCGCCAAAAGACAGCCGGAAGAAGACTCATGGAGTTACTGAACCGTGACCACGTCGTGTGCGTGGAGGAGCGCGCGCTTCCTGCGAAGCCGCCATGCAAGATATCTCCGAATAGAAAGGGAGAATCCTGTCACGACGAGGAGCAGGCTGCCCAGTGTGGTGACAAAAGCCAACGTCTGTCCAACGATGCCGAAGAGTTCGCCGGTATGAATGAAATGCGCGAGCAGTCGCCACTTGCGGGCACGCGTGTTGTCGCCATAGCGCATCCACTTGGTGACTTCGGCGGACTTGCGCACGAGGGTCAACTGCGATTTTTTCCGTGGATCCCCGCCATCGCCTTCATCGAGATTGATGGTGATCTCTTTACCCTTGGCAGGTGGAATACGAAGGAGCAGACTCGCCCACGCTGGATCTTGCGTGGAGGCGCGTGCGATGAGCGGGTCGAGGTCCTTGTAGTGTTCGATGGCAAGGGGCTCGGTGCTCTTAGGTTCCCGCTCGGCACGGACGGAGGGAGGTGGCTCTCCTGCTGCGCGGTAAAGGAGGGCATTAGCCCATGCATAGGCCATGATCAAGCCGGTGAGCACGATACATGCGAGAGGAAGAAAGAGCCAGAAGCCGACGACGGTGTGGAGGCTCCACTCAGAGGCTCGACCGAGACCTCTCCAGCGTGGGACGACTGCTGTGCGCACGTGCTTGCTGGTCCACTGCCTGGGAAGCCAGAGAATACTGCCGCTGACAAGGAGGAACAAAAAGGCCAGAACGCCGGCGTTCTTTACGGAGCGCAGCCCTTCGTGACGCACGCCGGCCCAGGCGACGTAACGATGGAGATCGTGGACTTCGTCGAAGAACCCGCGTAAACGGCCCGCGTTAGCACTGAGAACCCGACCGCTGCATGAATCAACAAGCAGAAGCTGGCCCTTGGGGAACTCGATCTCGGTGGGCCTGCGACGATCCGCGTAGGAGACCCAGGAGATTGGAGTTCCGTGTTGCGCGACTGCTGCCTGTGCAAGGATCTGTGACGGCTGGAGGCACGGAGCGCTGACAGAAGTATTGGATCCAATGCCTCGCTCGGACCAATCGATGATCTGGTGCTGGAACGCCAGAATGCATCCAGTGGTCGCGAGGAAAACGAGCACACTCCCCACCACGATGCCGACGAGCAGGTGGAGCCAGAAGAGCATACGACGTGCGGTCATCGAGGCCCGCGCACAAAAAACATTCTAAGAGCAGGCAAACAAGAAGGATATGGAACGTGCATTAGGGTATCCGTGGCAAACTGAACCCCACATGCACTATAGTGGTGGAATTCGTCAGCCTTCTTTAGGGTTGTCGATCTCAACCTCTTCCGGTGCTTCGCCAAAAAGACAACCGGAAGGGGTTTTATTATTGATTCCTTAGAAATCTAATATAGGACATATTTAGTCTTAGTTCAATGGCTGGAGGCATAATTGCATTCGGCCGGGACGATGGTGTTCCCAATATCATCGGGTCAAATCGATCGCAAGCAGAGCGAAGTGGTAGAAAGTCGTCTGCCGGTGAGCAAGACAATTCCCGCACCCCGAGGGGCACCGCACATCGCCGCTGTGTGCTGATTTCAAAGTGGTACACCTGCGTAGAATCGATCCACATGAAGAAGAAGATCGTCGTCGTTGGAAGCATCAATTTAGATCTTGTGGCCTCTGTGCAGCGCATGCCGGTGTCTGGGGAGACGATAGCTGGGCGGACCTTCTCCACGTACCCGGGCGGCAAGGGAGCGAACCAGGCGGTTGGTGCAGCCAGGCTCGGTGGGAATGTCGTGATGATCGGTCGTCTCGGTCAAGATGTCTTTGCACCACAACTTCTCGATGCTCTGACATCCGCCGGAATCGCAACGCACTGCGTCAGGAACGTAGCAGGCCCTTCGGGGTCAGCCATCATCATGGTCACGCCGGAGGGAGACAACTCGATCGTCGTCATTCCGGCCGCTAACGAGTCCCTGCAGCCGAAAGACCTTGACCTTTATCTCGATGAACTTCGCAACGCCTCGGTCATCCTCACACAGTTGGAGATTCCACTGCCTACAGTCGAGCGCCTGGCTCAACTCGCCATGGAGTTTAATGTCCCGTTGATGCTCGATCCTGCACCGGCACGAGAGCTCCCTCAATCGCTGCTGCGAATGGTAACGTGGCTTACTCCCAATGAAACTGAAACCAAGGTCCTTCTGAGACATCTCGACGCAGACGAGTCGATTGCGCCGGAGGCCTGCGCTCAGAGCCTTCTTGACTCGGGGGTACGCAACGTCATCCTGAAGATGGGTGCCAAGGGCGTGTTCCTCTCAGGCAGCGACGTGTCTTCGACCTATATTCCATCGTTTCGCGTGAGATCCGTTGACACAACCGCAGCAGGCGATGCATTCAATGGAGGGTTCGCCTATGCCCTTACCGAAGGAATGAATCCTGTCGAGGCCGCGCATTTTGCGAACGCAGTCGCCGCTATTTCTGTTACACGAACTGGAGCTCAACCGTCTATGCCCATGCTGTCAGAGGTCGAAGCCATGCTGAATCGCACGGACGTCGCTGCCAGCTTCTGAGCCAACAACGCATCGCAGTTCTAGGCAGTATCGACATATAGCCTACGGAAGGGCACACCTTCAGGTGTGCCAAACGCTACTTATTTTGAGTTGTTTCTTTTGTCGGTTTGCCATAGGCAAACCGACAAAAGAAACAACGGATAGTTCCCGCGCAATCGGTCACAAGGTACGGAGCGCGCTATCCAAATCTTCCAGCAGCTCATCCGGATCTTCAATCCCCACCGACAGCCGTATCAGGTCGTCCGGAATCCCTCTCGATTCTTTAAGAGCCTGGGGGGTGCTCGCATGAGACATCTTCACAGGTACGCTGATCGTCGATGTGACACTTCCGAAGCTCACCGCGATCCGGAACAACTGAGTTGTCTCCGCAACATGCTTGGCAGCCTCCGGCGAACCCGTAGTAAAGCTGAGAACCGCCCCACCACCCCGAGCCTGCTTGCTCTGAATGTCATAGCCTCGGTGGGTTGCGAGCCCGGGGTAATGAACCGCCGTAATCTTGTCATGCTTCGAAAGGAAGTGCGCGATCTTCTCTGCACTCTGTTGCTGAGCGTCCATGCGGAGCTTGAGCGTTTTAAGTCCACGCAGCAGAAGGAAGCAATCGAACGGGCCAAGGGCTGTGCCCGTTGCATTCTGGAGAAACGCGATCTCCTTGGCAAGACTCTCATCCTGCACGATGACCGCGCCGCCGGTGACATCGCTATGTCCGCATAGAAACTTGGTAGCGGAGTGGATCACAATATCAGCCCCGAGTCCGAGCGGATTTTGCAGATAAGGCGACATCGTGCTGCTGTCCACGCAGAGGAGAACACCATGCTGGCGCGCGATATGTCCGAGTGCGGTCAGGTCGACGATGCGCAACATCGGGTTGGTGGGCGACTCGACATACACCATACGCGTCGCAGGAGTTATCTCCGCCGCAACCTGGGCGGGATCCGATGCATCGACATAGCGGACTTTAATGTTTGAGCGATTCAGAACTTCGCCGAAGAGCCGCGTCGCTCCTCCGTAGAGGTCCCAGTCCGCGAGGATTTCGTCGCCGGCTTTGAGCAACTGCGTGACGGCCAGAATCGCTGCCATGCCGCTCGAAAAACAGAATCCGCGACTTCCTCCCTCGAGCGCTGCCAGTTGATCTTCGAGAACCCTGCGCGTGGGATTCCCACTCCGCGAATAGTCGTACTCTCCAAAGCTGTCCGCGTGATCCTGTTCAAACGTAGCTGTCTGATAGATCGGAGTAGCCATCGGGTGATACGGATCTTTTGGACTTCCATCGAAGTGAACCAGCCGGGTAGCAAACTTCACTTCGCACCTCCAAAGACGACCTCGAAGGCTTGTTCAAAGTCTGCGATCAGATCCTGTGGCGCTTCAAGTCCAACAGAGAGACGAATCAGACGATCCGAAATTCCAAGCCGGTCTCGCAGCTCCTGGGAGAGATCGCAGTGAGAGGCGGTTGCGGGATTCGTGATCAGCGTTTCGACGCTGCCCAGGCTCTCTGCGCAGGTGCAGAGCTTGAGCGCTTCCATGAAGCGTAAAGACTCATCCGTGCTCGCATTCAGTTCGAACGCAAGCATTCCTCCGAAGGCACTCTGTTGCTTTTTGGCAAGCTCTCTTTGCGGGAAGGATTCGAGGCCTGGGTAGTAGACCTTGGCAACGCGTGGATGTTTCTCAAGCCACTCCGCAACCTCTCCAGCGTGGCTGCAATGCATCGCAAGCCGTGCTGGAAGCGTCTTGATTCCCTGGATCGTAAGCCACGCGTCGAACGGGGCCTGGATCGTTCCAAGAATCTTGCGCACAAAGCGGAGCCGCTCCATGTTCGTTTCATCGTGGCTTGCAAGCGATCCTCCGATGGTCGCGTTGTGTCCATCGATGTACTTGGTCGTCGACAACATGGAGATGTCCGCGCCAAGCGCGAGGCAGTTCTGGAGCAGCGGCGTGAGGAAAGTGTTATCGACCGCTACCAGGATGTTCTCGTGTGAGTGGGCCAGCTCCGCGACTGCCTTCACGTCTGTCAGCTTCAGTGTCGGATTTGCCGGCGTCTCGATGAAGATCATCCGTGTATTCGGTCGGATAGCCTGCTCGATCGCCGCCAGGTCGGACGTATCGACAAAGGTGTAGTCGACCGCAAAGTTGCCGAGCACCTGTTGGAACAGACGCGTGGTTCCGCCGTAGATTACCTCCGACAGAATGACGTGATCCTTTGCCTTCAGCAGTGCGAGACACAGGGTGCTGATGGCGGCCATTCCCGACCGGAAACACAAGGCCGAAACCGATCCTTCAATGGCAGCGATGGATTGCTCCAGCGCATTGACGGTAGGATTCGCTCCACGCGAATAACCGTATCCCTTGGTCACGCCGACAGTCTCATGGACGTAAGTGGCGGTCTGATGAATCGGAAAAAGAATCGAGTTGGACTGACTCTCGTAGACTCGGTTCGAATGGATGACGAGGGTGGACGGCTGAAAGGCTGGTCGATCGGACACTAAATTCTCCTGTACTCGTTGAGCGCTGAAAAGGGACAAACATCGGCGGCTGGAATTTGGCCCCAGACGGCTGCTCAGAGAAGGGAAGTGTGTGAGCTGATCACAGATCCAACGCTGGCATGGTGCCGGCTGGGGCGCACATAGCCATATGCATTCGACATGTCCTTTGAGCAATCTTCATCGGAGAGAACGTCCCCTGATATAGCTTCCAGTATATCCGCGCAACATGCAAAGCGTTTCGGCAAGCGCCCGGGCGCGTACGCCCCAGCCGTCTCAAAGAATCGCTCTTGCCCATACAATTCCAGAAGATGTCTCTCGCAAATCGCCGCATCCTCATCACTCGCACCCGCCACCAGGCCTCCACCCTCGCATCGGAGCTGGAAGTCCGCGGCGCCGTCCCTATCCTGATCCCCACCATAGAAATCGCACCGCCCGATTCCTTCTCAGTACTCGATGCCGCACTCGCAGCCATACGTTCCTATGACTGGCTGATCTTCACCAGCGCCAACGCAGTCGAAGCCTTCCACCGCCGCGCCCAGTTTCATCACCTCACCGCAATCCCTCGCCGCATTGCCGTCATCGGACCCGCCACGGCCCGCGCCGTCGAAGCAATCGGTCTGCAAATAGACCTGATGCCTCTCCGCTACATCGCCGAATCCCTGGCGCAAACGCTGATTGAGCAGGCCTTCAAGACCGTCGACGACGAAGCTCGACCCAACCTCCTCCTCATCCGAGCCGAGCAGGCCCGCGACATACTTCCAGCGGCCCTCATTGCCGCTGGCGCCCATCTCACAATCGCCGACGCCTACCGTAATCAGGTTCCCTCAGAAGCTGTCCCGGCGTTGCAAGCTCTCTTCTCCGGACAGGTTCCACCAGAAGCGATCACCTTCACCAGCGCCTCCACCGCGACGAATCTCTTCAACCTGCTCGAAGCCGCTGACCTCACCATGCCGGCCGGAATGATCCTCGCCTCAATCGGACCCATTACCTCGAACACCCTCCGCGAACTAGGTCACCCACCCACCATCGAAGCATTGGAACCCACCATCCCAGCTCTCATCCAGGCACTCGAAACCCACTTTGCCTAAGCAAACGAGGGAACCAGCCCAGTGTCCCGAGCCTGAACCAGCGTTAGTGTCCTGAGTCTAAAGTTCGTTCCAGGAACTCAGGGCCAACGGCCCTGACCACATACCAGCCTAGGCCGAAGGCCTAGGTCACAGACGCCACCGCACCGAGGGCTGAAGGCCCGACCCATAATTCCTTCAACGAACTAGTGCGAACCCCAGGTCTTGTCGGATGAGTCACAAAGCCGTTCCAGCGTACAGTCCACACAACGCGGCTTCCGAGCGATACAAATCGCCCGTCCATGATGTATCAGCTCATGCGAAAACTGGATCCAGCGGTCCTGCGGAATTATCTTCGCCAGATCCTGCTCGACCTTCTCCGGCGTAGTATGCGACGTCAGCTCCAATCGCCGCGACAGCCGCAGAACGTGCGTGTCCACCACCACGCCGGCCGCGATCCCATACCAGGACCCCAGCACTACATTGCCCGTCTTCCGCGCCACACCTGGCAGTCGCAGAATCTCATCCATCGTCTGCGGAACCTTGCCCCCAAACTCCTCGACGACGACGCGCGCAGCCCCTTGAATATTCTTAGCCTTGTTCCGAAAGAAGCCTGTAGTCCGCACCAGCTCTTCCAGCTCCAGCAAAGATGCCGCAGCCATCGCCTTAGGGGTAGGGAAGCGCTTGAACAGCGCCGGAGTCACCAGATTCACCCGCACATCCGTACACTGTGCCGAAAGGATTGTAGCCACCGTCAGCTCCCACGCATTCTTATGAGTCAGCGCACAGACGACATCCGGATAAGCCTTCCGCAGCTCCTCCAGAATCGCAGCAATCCGTTCGGGTGCGAGCGGTTTCTTCGACCCACCCGGCTTCCGCGGGGCCTTCACCAAAGGCCCCGCAGTCTCGTCCCTCTTTGCATCTGAAGTCAGTCGCGTTGCCATACGTTACCCAAGCCGGTTCAGCATCTCCATTGCAGGCAGACGAACGCAGCTAAAGATCGGAAAATCCTTCAACGTATACAAGCTGATCTCCGTATCCCGCAGAGCCTCCACCAGAGCCAGAAAGTCCTCCGGGAAGTTCGTCTCAAACGCCACCGTAAACTCCTGGTCATCGATCCCGAACGAGTACGCCGTGTTGATCTTCACCCGCGGATACAGCATCCCAACGCGGATATGCTCCTTCATTAACCGGTGCCGCTCCTCCGCTGGCAACCGATACCACGGCCGCGTCTTCCAGAACGGATAGATAAAGATGTACTTCTGCCCGCCAGGACGCAGCGCCCCACGTCCTTCGCCTTCGCTCTCGTCCTCGCGATCGATCTGGTACTGCGACCGCCGCGCCATCGCCAGAAAATTATGCGGCGTAGTCAGGTACCCACCCAGCGGAGTCCCCATCAACTCGCTGCGCATCGCGTTCAGCTCATCCACCGCATAGCCAATCGACCAGACGCACATATCCACATCGCCCCGCGTCCCAATCGTCGAATACGTGATCGACAAAAACTCTCCCGGCTTGTTCCACTTCTCCAGCACCGCTGCAAACGCAGCCTTGTGCGCGGCCTTCTCTTCCGCGGGCAGACGTCGCCACTCCGGCATCACCTTGTAGAAGCTGAAGCAAACCACCTGCTGCTTCACTGGCGGCTTCGAAGGATCATGCGGAGCGGCTCCATAGCTGCTCGCCGGGCGGCCTGCCGCGACGGGTGCTGCTGCGGGTGTTTCAACGGAAGGCTTGGTCTCTGCAACAGTCTCTGACATATCGATCTCCTGAAGTATCAATGTTAGTGCATCCCGTCCGGCTCTCAGCCCGATATACTTCAAGTACCCATGTCTGAGCGAATCATTACCTTCCTGGCAAGCTTCATCATTGCTGTCATCTCCGCTGGCGGCTACTTCGGCGTCGTTCTCCTCATGGGAATCGAATCGGCCTGCGTCCCGCTCCCCTCCGAGATCATCATGCCCTTCGCGGGCTATCTCGTGCATACCGGGCAGCTTAAGCTCTTCTGGGTGGCCACCGCCGGAGCCATCGGCTGCAACCTCGGTTCCATCCCCGCCTACTGGCTCGGCGCCTGGGGAGGTCGTCCTGCCATCGAGCGCTTCGGCCGCTTCGTCCTCCTCAGCCGTCACGACCTCGACCGTGTCGAACACTTCTTCCAGAGGTTCGGCGGTATCACTGTCCTGATCGGCCGGCTGCTTCCAGTCGTCCGGACCTTCATCGCCCTGCCTGCTGGCATCGCGCGCATGCCGCAACTTCGCTTCCACCTCTACACCTTCATCGGCTCTTGGCCGTGGTGCTACGTCCTCGCCTGGGTTGGCATGCGGCTTGGCGATAAGTGGGAGACCGATCCCCGCTTCAAGGCCATCTTCCACCGCTTCCACCTCGGCGTGGAGATTGCCCTGCTGGCTGGCATCATCTGGTTCGTAACCTCACACTGGAAGAATCGGATTCGAGTCGATCCCGTCTAGTTAGCGGTGACGTAAGTCCTTCTGGATCATATAGTTGCACTCTCGGCGGACCTGCGCCATACTGGGGTCTCCGCGGCCCATTTACGCCTCGGAAATCGACTCGCAGAAGGGTACCGCCAAGCATGTCCACACAAGAAGCCGCCAAGCACGCCGCGGCCAGCATTAAGCCAGCCACCGGAAAACTCGGCATCATGATCCCCGGCATGGGAGCCGTAGCCACCACCCTCATCGCCGGCGTAGAAGCTATTCGTCGCGGACTCGCCAAACCCATCGGCTCCATCTCCCAGATGGGGACCATCCGCCTCGGCAAACGTACCGAGGGCCGCAGCCCCCTCATCAAGGACTTCGCCCCCCTTGCCTCGCTCGACGACCTCGTCTTCACCGGATGGGACATCTTCGGCGGCAACCTCTACGACGCCGCCAAGACCGCCCAGGTCCTCGACCGCGACCAGCTCGAACAGATCCGCCCGTTCCTCGAATCCATCGAGCCCATGCCTGCCGTCTTCGACCAGCACTACGTCAAGCGCCTCACCGCGCAGAAGTCCAAGACTGGCAAAAACAAGTGTGACCTCGCCAACCAGATCCGTAACGATATCGCCGAGTTCAAGACCCGCACCGACCGCCAGGTCATGATCTGGTGCGGCTCTACCGAGATCTACCTCGAACAGACCGCCGTCCACCAGACCCTTGAAGCCTTCGAGCGCGGTCTCGTTGAAGATGACCCCGACATCGCACCCTCGATGCTCTACGCCTGGGCCGCCCTCAAGGAAGGCATCCCTTTCATCAACGGAGCACCCAACCTCACCGTCGACATCCCCGCCCTCAACGAGCTCTCTCGCAAGATGAACGCACCCATCTGTGGCAAGGACTACAAGACCGGCCAGACCTTCATCAAGACCGTCCTCGCTCCCGCCTTCAAGACCCGCATGCTGGGAGTCGCCGGATGGTACTCCACCAACATCCTCGGCAATCGTGACGGCGAAGTCCTCGACGATCCCGACTCCTTCAAGACCAAAGAGGTCTCGAAGCTCGGCGTCCTCGAACACATCTTCCAGCCCGAACTCCACCCCGATCTCTACAAGGACCTGTACCACAAGGTCCGCATCAACTATTACCCACCGCGTGGCGACAACAAAGAGGGCTGGGACAACATCGACATCTTCGGCTGGCTCGGATACCCGATGCAGCTCAAGGTGGACTTCCTCTGCCGCGACTCCATCCTCGCCGCCCCCCTGGCCCTGGACCTCTGTCTCTTCATGGACCTCGCCGCCCGCACCCCAGGCTTCGCCGGTCTTGGCATCCAGGAGTGGCTCAGCTTCTACTTCAAGGACCCCGACACCGCACCCGGCGTCTACCCCGAACACGACCTCTTCATCCAATCCATGAAGCTGAAGAACACCCTCCGCTACATCATGGGCGAAGAACTCATCACCCACTTAGGTTTGGACTACTACACCCACGCAGAGTAGCTGGACAGCTCATAACTGAAAAACTGCAACGGCTGCGAAGCGAGCTTCGCAGCCGTTGCAGTTTTTCACCTCAAAAATTCCCTAACCGCGCAGCCGGAAGCTTGTCTAAGCGGTCATACCTGAAAAGGAGCCGCGATGAAAGCGATATTTTTGCTGGTGTTAATGGCTTATTCCAGCGCTGGTTGGGCCAAGCCAGACCGGAAAGACGAGATCATTGCGAAGGCTGTTCAGGCGATGGGAGGCATTGAGCGGATTCATGCTTTGCACAGCCTGATATATCGCGGTTTTCACTATGAGGGAAGTTACAAGCAGGAGTATGCAGGCACCAGGCATTCGACTGCGGTCATGGTGCGGATGCGGCCGGGTCTGCGACTGGTGGGATGCAGGCCAGAGGTCCCGGGATGCGATGGAAACTGGGGATGGATTGTGGAAGGGTTCGACGGCACGCGAGGGTGGGAGTTGAACTGGCCGAAACAGCGCTTGGTGAGAACGGTCAACAAGGCGGAGAGGGCGCTGCGTTGTGGCGCAGCCTTCGACTATCTGTTCATCGACTACAAAGAGCGCGGATTTCATGCGAAATATCTGGGACGGAAACGGGTTTTGGGGGAGACGCTGGAGGCGGTCGAAATTGGCCGGGACGAATGCAGCGCTCCGGTCGTGTACTACTTCGACCCGTCAAACTTTGACCTGCGGATGAGGGAGATGGCAATTCCGGTGCACGCGCGCGGAGACGCAGTGAACCTGATCTCCGTGTCGCATGGTTTTAAGATCGTAAATGGCGTGAAGCTGAGCTCGCGTGAAGAGGAAGTTAACTTGAGGACAGGCGATGTGGTCGATGGAGGGGAATGGACGTCAATCGAGGCGAACACCGTAGATGACAGGAAAGTATTCGAAGCACCCAGCGTGCATCCCGCGGGAATTACGGCAGTCGTTCTGGAGATGCTCGCCCAGACAGGAGATCTAACCCCGAAGCAGATGCTGGAGATGTATACAAGATTTCGCACCAGCGAAGAGGGTCGAAGCGCGGACGTGACCTACGACATGAACTGGCTCGGATTCGAACTGCTCAAGGTGGATAAATACGACTACGCTCTTCCGGTGCTGAAACAGGTTATCGACGAAAACCCCACTTCGGGTACGGCATTTGCGAGTCTAGGCGAGGCCTATCTCCAGATGAAAGATAATGCCAAAGCGATGGAGTCATTCCAGCATGCGGTGGACCTGGGACTGAAGGACGAGGATGTGGATCGGAAGCTCAGCAGGTTGCGGGGAGCGCTAGCCAAATCGTAGAAATGTTGGGCGCACATGCATCGTGCTTTTGCGATGGCTGGGCATCAATCCATCTCAGCCGTCCTTGCGCCCGAATCCCAAGAGCTTCACCGTAAAGGGTGGGGTATCGCGCAACCGCGCGATTGCCTTCCTCTCCCGCCAAGCTCTCTGCAGTTGACTTCACTCCACCGATTCGCTACTTTGAAGTCTCTTCCCCTCGCCAAGTCGCGAAAACTATAGCTCCCAAAGCAGTCACTCTACCTATCAGGAGTGTTACTCGTGCGCCCTATTGCCTTCGTGACCACCCTCTGCGTGTCGATCGCTCTCATCGGCTGCAATGCCAAGACCCCTGCGAACAAAACCAATGCCTCGGCTCCTAAGCTGGGTATCCGCCCGCACGGGGACGAAACGATCAACTTCGATCCAGCCAAGACCTCGCCGGAAGCGAAAAAGGCATTCGACTATATCGACACCCATATCGATGAGCACGTCGCCAATCTCCAGACCTGGGTCCGCCAGCCCAGCATCTCCAACTCCGGTGAAGGGATTCCCGAGAGCGCCGAGATGGTCAAAGGCTTCTTCGACAAATTCGGCTGCCAGCAGACTCGTGTCTACGACGTCGGCATCACCGAGTACGGCACCCCCGGCAATCCCGTCGTCTACGCCAAGTGCGACTTCGGAGCCCCCAAAACCCTCGTCTTCTACTGGATGTACGACACCATGCCCGTCACCCAGCCCGAGGGATGGGTGGTGCCACCGTTTGAAGGCCGACTCGTGTCCGGCGATCAGGCCTCCGTGCCCGGTGCCGCCAAGGTCATGGTCGCTCGCGGATCCGTCAACACCAAGGGCAGCCAGATGGTCACGCTCAACGCTCTCACTGCACTCAAAGAGACCATGGGTGGCAAGCTCCCCGTCAACATCATCTTCGTCGCCGAAGGCGATGAAGAGCGTATGTCCATCGGCCTGCGCCAGTTCATGAAGCAGCACTCCGACCTCTTCAAAGATGCAGACGCCCTCTACTCCGGCGGTCCCTCCGAGGGCTGCGTCTACGTCGAACTCACCACCAGCGGCACCGCATGGGGACGCGGTCCCACCTCCTCTGACATCCACGGCATCTGGAAGCGCACCGTCGACAGCCCCGCCTGGCGTCATATCGAAATGCTTGGCAGCCTGATTGAGAAGGGCGGCAACGCTCCGAAGATCAAAGGCTTCTTCGATAACATGGAGCAGCCCACACCCGAGCAGTTGGATCGCCTCAAACTAGCCGGAGCGAAGATGGACCTGAAGACCGCCGCCAAGGCAGTAGGCGTCGCACGCTTCATCTCCGATGACGCCGCCACCATGCTCCGGATGCTTCAGTACGGCACGTCCTTTAATCTCGACGGCATCTGGGGTGGCAACATGTACGCCGGCGGCGCAGGCGCGATTCTTCCCAACAAGATCGTCTCCAAGCACAACATCCGCTACGTTCCCAAGATGGACGGACTCGACCTGGTCAAGAAACTCCGCGCCCAACTCGACGCCAACGGCTACAAGGACGTCGAGGTCAAACTGATCGGCGATGTCCCCTGGTCCCGCGGCTCCAATCCGAAGAACGACATCACCACCGCCCACAACCAGGCGATGGCGATGATGGGCATCTCGCCCGGCGATTCCATGGCCATGTTCTTCGGCACCGCGCCCAAGGAAGCCACCAAGCCAGACACGAAGCCCGACGCGAAAGACGCCCCCAAACCGTCAGACAAGATGGCCTACATCCCGCCACCCGGCTATCCCGCTGTCACCGACCGGCCCATCACCGGCGGCTACTGGCCCTCCTACCTCTTCACCGATGGGGAAGTCGGAGAAAAGGTCGGCACCGTCTCCATGCCCATGGGTATGACCTTCGGCACCTTCTCCGCCGGTGGCCGCGCCCACGCTGCCAACGAGTACTTCGTCATCGAAGGCAAAGGCAAAACCCCCGGCATGGCAACCGCAGAAAAGTACGTCGTCGCTACGGTCCTCAACTACGCCGGAACCACCACCGTGCCGATCCGCCCCAAGACGCCCACGAAATAAACCCGGTCAGGCGGTAGAGCTGTTTTCCTGTGGGTGTATAGCGGTGGCGTTTCATTCATGTCCGTTTTCTCCAATGAAAACGGTACTGCTTGAGATCTTCCACTCCACAGCAACAGGAAAACTGCTCTCGAAGCATCGTCTTTCATGCCGGTTCCACCCGTACGCTGCATCCTCTCCCTTGAGAGGATGTAGCGTACGATCTCACTTGAAATGACAGCTTCTATCGATCCCAGCGAGACCCACCAGCAACGTGTCCTTCGCACCTTTACCGTCTTGCACCATCTCCAGCCAAGTCTGCCCGCGTCCGGCTGGGGCGGCCAGATCATCCTCTCCCTCGGCCTGAATCCGCACGGCTCAGCCCTTGCCTTCGCCTCGAATATCGCCGGAGCCGTCTGCCTTGCAATCGAAGAGGACGCTGCCACCGCCCGCGCAGCCTTGCGGTCAGGAGCCTGCGACTTTGTCGTCAACACCCTGGACGAAGCCCTCCGCGCCATGAAGAACGAGATCCGCAAGCATCTCCCTCTGTCTGTAGGGCTGCAGGGGAACCGCGCCCAGATCCTCGCCGAACTCCTCGAACGCGGCGTAGCTCCGCAACTGGTATCGGATTTCCTAGCGGATCCCGCCGACGCTCCCGCCATCCAAACTCTGCGCTCTCAAGGCTCTCTGATCCTCGACTTCAACGCAGCGCACTCAACCGGTGCAGCCCTGAGCCCCGAAACAGCCCTCAGCTCCGAAGCTATCCTGCAGGACATTCTCCAGCGCAATCAATGGCATTTGGAAACCTTCCCTCAGCCTACCCAGTCCGCCCTGCGAACGTTCGAGACCCAGGCCCTTACTGTCATTCCAACCAGCGACACGCTGCGCACCCAATGGCTCCACGCCGCCCCGAAGATCCTCCCCCGCGAATCTCCTCTGCAGCGCGCCCTCTGGCTCACCCCAGCCGAGGCGCAAGAGCTCAAAAAAGCCACCCAATCGACGACGCACGTATAGAGCCACTCGAGCATAAACACGTTTGCATTTACAATGTAAGTACAGACGTAAGCCGCATGGTTCGAAGACTTTAGAGATTTTTTTTGGGGGGGGGGAGGACCTTACTCCGCGACCGCCATCAGGCGCGACCAAAGCACCTTTGTCCCAGCATCCGTCTTCGCCGAAACCGGCAGTACCTCATCCACACCATGCTCTCGCTTCAGCGTCGCGATGCTCTTCGCCAGGACGTTGTTCGAGAGCCGGTCAGCCTTCGTTCCCACCACCAGATAAGGTCGCTGCGTCTGCTTGAAGTATTCGATCAACTGCTTGTCGCTCGGCTGCGGAGGAATATTGGTATCCACCAGGCAGATTGCCAGCGCCAGGGTATCCCGCTCCGCCAGATACGGTTCGATGAACAACGGCCACTCCGCCGAGATCGACTTCGAAATCTTGGCATACCCATACCCTGGTAGGTCCGCGAAGATCAGCGTCGGCCGAATCTTACGCTTCTCCCCAGCCCCTTCGTGAAGGGCAAAGAAGTTGATCGCCCGCGTTCGTCCCGGAGTAGAGGACACCTTCGCCTCGCGGGATCCCAGCAGGGAATTGATCAAAGAAGACTTGCCGACATTCGACCGCCCCAGAAAAGCAATCTCCGGAGCATTGAAGGTCTTCGCCTCGGAAGGGAAGTGAGCAACATCGGTAGCCGACAACAGAAACACAGGACTCAAACGCATCCTTAGAGTCTACAGAGTCTGCCGCGATGCAAACAAAGACGCCCTCCTGCAAAGCAGAAGGGCGTCAGTTTAACTCCGAAGAAAACTAGCGAACACTCAAAGGCTCCGCAAGCTGGAACGTGAGAACTGTCTCCGCCGGAATCACAACATCTTTGTTCCCGGTGTAGGCGGCACCTGCGGTACCCGCGCCAGCTCCCGCCAATCCGCCGATCAGGGCACCCTTACCGCCGCCGGCCAATCCGCCGATGATCGCTCCCAGACCAGTGCCACCGCCGATGATTCCAGCAGTCCGCTTACCCTTGCCCGATTGTGTCCGCTCAACGATATTGGTGCTCACGCGCTGACCGCCAATGGATACCAACGCCACGGCGAGGTCTCCGGCGCCCTTGAAGCGTCCGCGTCCCTTCGCTGCAGTGACCGTCCCCTCGACGCGAGTTCCGCGCCGAAAGAGCACCGCACCGTCCGAAGACTCGATCGGCTGGGCCAGAACGCCGCTAAAGCTGTCACCCACATTGTTCTGGCTCGCCGAGAGGGCCTGCGAGATCGAGACCGCTACTTGCGTCCCTGCCGGTACCTGCACGACCCGCGGAGCAGCAGCAACAGCAGCAGGAGGGCGAGGAGCTGCACTGGCAGGCGCGGGGCGTTGCACAGGGGCTGCTACCGGGGGTGGAGGCGGCGCCACGGCCGCTACCTTCGAGGTGCCGGCCGGATACGTTACCGAGCCATCCGGATTCGTGATCGACCCATCGGCGTTTCGCGTGCCTTGCGCCGTTCGAGCCTGCGCGGTTCCCGCTGGATAAGTTACCGAGCCATCCGGATTCGTAACCGATCCGTCAGGGTTCGTAGTGGGCGTTCCGGCCACCGCCGGAGTGCCAGGCGCAGCGGCCGGAGGAGCACCCTTGCACCCGCTCAGCATCATGCCCGCACTCAGCGATAACGCCAACATCAACTTTGTGGAATTCGTCATCATCATCATCGTTCTCCTTGAAACCTTGGTTGTATACGAGCCGCAGATCCAAATGGGCGATCTTGAGTAAAACCGGTACATCCCAATTAAATCAGATAGTAACGCCTGTCCCGCCGTTGTACGGAAAGACAGATTGACCACACCTACGATACATCCTCAGAGCTAAATCTTCAGACCGCCCAGGCGGCGTTACCCACAGATTTCAAACTTTACCTCTTCGATGCAGCAAATGAAGGACATTAGCTGATCCCCCCCTATAAATTGCCTTTGTCTTCGTCACGACACGCCCGACAATCGAAGTCTTCCACTGGAGCAGGGATAGATTTCTCGACTTCCTCCCACCATGATTGACAAGGTTCCACAGTCCTTCCAACGCCACTCTTTACGAGATCCCAAGTCTGGTTTTATAAAAAACTAACTTCATAGGTGAAAAATAAACTGCCAAAGCTTTTCTTTTCTACCGATCCAGCGGGTACTATATGGAGCGTGGAAAACTTATCTTCTGAAGCGTTTCGACTCGACGGCAAGACAGCCCTTATCACTGGCGGAGCCAGCGGCATCGGTGCTGCAACCTGCCGTGAACTCACCCGTGCCGGAGCTCGCGTCCTTATCGCGGATCTCAACCTCACCGCGGCCCAGACCCTTGCCGCCGAACTCCCTGGAGCCACGGCTGTCGAGATGGACGTGACCAGCGCCGCCTCCATCGCGCTGGCCTTCGGCAAAATCGTCACACTCGACATACTCGTAAACTGCGCCGGTATCGGACTCGTCGGCGACGTCACACGCACCTCTGAGGAAGACTTCTCCCGGGTGATGCGCGTCAATGTCAACTCCGTGTTTCTCGTCACCCAGGCTGCGTTCCCGCTTCTGCTCGCCTCGCACGGCTCCATCGTGAACATCGGTTCCGTGGCCGGTCAGGTCGGCGTCAAACAGCGTTTTGCGTACTGCGCCAGTAAGGGCGCGGTGCAGGCCATGACCCGCCAGATAGCCGTCGATTACCCCAAAGAGTTGCGTATCAACTGCATCGCCCCCGGAACCGTTCAGACTCCCTTCGTCGAGGGCTATCTGGACAAATACCATTCCCACGAAAAAGAGAAGGTTCGCGCCGAACTGGTAGCGCGTCAACCCATCGGCCGTCTCGGAACCCCGCAGGATATCGCCTCTCTCGTTCGCTATCTCTCCTCCAGCGAGGCCGAGTTCATCAACGGCGCAGTTCTGCCCATTGACGGCGGCTGGACGGCAGCCTAGCCAGCCCGCAGCATCCCAGCCATCGCCGATACAGGCGCTCTAGCACTCTCGAAAAGGGAATTACCACCGTGAACGAAATCCTTATCACCGGCGCGCGAGTCATCGATCTGCGTTTCCCCACATCCCGCGAACAAATCGGCTCCGACGCCGTCAATAAAGATCCCGACTACTCTGCCGCCTATTGCATTCTTGAAACCAACTCTCACCATGAGGGCCACGGCCTGACGTTCACCCTCGGCCGCGGCACCGACCTGGTCGTCCAGGCCCTTGAGTACCTCACTCGCTACGTCGTCAATCGCCCGCTCGGCGACATCACCTCCGATCTCCGCGCCTTCGGCCGCCAACTCACGGACGATAGTCAGTTTCGCTGGCTCGGCCCGGAGAAAGGCGTCATCCACCTCGCCACCGGCGCCCTGATCAACGCTGTCTGGGACCTCTACGCCAAGGCAGAGAACAAGCCGCTCTGGCAGCTTCTGGCCGATATGGAGCCAGCTCAACTCCTCACCGCCGTAGATTTCCGTTACATCGACGACGCCCTCACGCCGGATGAAGCACTCGATATTCTGGACGCGGCCCGCAGCATCAATCGGTCCGAGCGTCTGGCCCAACTCCAACAGACCGGTTACCCGGCCTATACCACCTCCGTAGGCTGGTTCGGCTACTCCGAAGAGAAGATCCGCCGCCTCTGCAAGGAAGCCCTGGCCGAAGGCTGGACGTACTTCAAACTCAAGGTCGGCGGCGATCCCGAGGAAGACCTTCGTCGCGGCTTGATTGTGCGCGAAGAGATCGGCTGGACAAACAAGCTGATGGTCGACGCCAATCAGAAGTGGGGTGTCGAAGAGGCCATCCAGCGCACCCGCCACCTCGCGCCCCTCGACCCCTGGTGGATGGAAGAGCCCACCAGCCCCGACGACATCCTCGGCCACGCCCGTATTCGCAAAGAGGCCGCTCCAACCCGCATAGCCACCGGCGAGCACGTCCAGAACCGCATCATCTTCAAGCAGCTCCTGCAGGCCCAGGCCATCGACGTGCTGCAACTCGACTCCTGCCGCGTCGCCGGAGTCAATGAAAACCTCGCCATCCTGCTGCTCGCCGCGAAGTTCAAGATTCCGGTCTGCCCCCACGCTGGCGGCGTCGGACTGTGCGAGTACGTCCAGCACCTCTCCGCCTTCGACTTCCTCGGCGTCTCCGGAACCATGCAGGACCGCGTCATCGAGTTCGTCGACCATCTGCACGAACATTTCCTCGATCCCGTCATCATTCGGAACGGACACTATCAGCTCCCCACTACGCCGGGGTATAGCATCCAGATCAAGCCCGAATCTCTCGCCCGCTTCGCCTTTCCCCACGGCGAGGCATGGCAAACCACCTAGTACACAGCCTCGCTGCAGAGGAACTGCACGATCCTGAAGGAGCAAGACCGCATGAAGTTCGTCACCTTTCTCTCTCCGACCTCGAAGCTCCCCACCGCCGGCGTTCTCCTCCCGCTGCAGGGCAGCAATACGCAACGCGAGATCGCCGATCTCAGCAGCCTCGGCTACGCCTCTGTTCTGGAGATCATCGAAGCCGGCCCCGTTGGCCTGAGCGCAACGACCGCCGCCCTTCCTATCGTTCCGCGCGTTGCGCTGGACGCTGTGACGCTCCTCTCCCCTATCCCACGCCCGCCTCGGGTCTTCGGCATCGGCCTCAACTATCTTCGCCACGCCGTCGAATCGAACATGGCCGTCCCGGCTTTCCCGGTCGTCTTCCTGAAGTTGTCCAGCTCCGTCGTCGGACACGACCACCCGATCATCCTGCCCAAGCTCACCACTCAGCCCGACTACGAAGCCGAATTTGCCTTCGTCATCGGTAAGCCCGGCTACCAGATCCCCATCGAGTCCGCCATGGACCACGTCTTCGGCTACACCATCTGCAACGACGTCTCCGCCCGCGATATCCAACTCTCCACCAGCCAGTGGAACCTGGGCAAATCCTTCCCCACCTTTACGCCCCTCGGCCCCGCTATCACCACCGCCGACGAGGTCCCCGATCCTCACAACCTCGACATCTCCCTCACCATCGACGGGGAGACGCTTCAGTCCTCCAACACCTCCGATCTCATCTATAAGATTCCCGCCCTGATCGCCTATATGTCCAGCATCACGCCGCTTGAAGCCGGAGATATCGTGAGCACGGGAACCCCCGAGGGCGTCGGACTCGGCAGAACCCCGAAGCGCTGGCTCAAGCCCAACGAAGAGATCATCGTCACCATCAGCAATCTGGGCCAACTCCGCAACCGCACCGTAGCCGAATAGCAAAGCGGATACCCCATCCTTTGCAGCAGACCGCAAGGGTGGGGCGCCTCAAAACAGACAACGCGATATCATCACGACACCCATGGGTCATCCGAGCACCACACACCCATCCCTTCCCACGCGCCTCCTCCTCTGGATGGCGTTCGCCCTTCTGCTCTCGCCGCAGATCCACGCCCAGAGCAGCACCATCACGACCATCGTTGCATCAGCGATCCTCCCTTCCGCCCTGGTCTTTGACTCCGCCGGGAACCTGTATCTCGCCGAGACCGGCAACCACCATATCCTCAAAGTCGATCTCCAGGGCCATGTCAGCACCTTCGCTGGAACCGGCACGCAAGGCTTCTCCGGCGACAAAGGGCCAGCGGCGCAAGCGCAACTGGATTCTCCGCAAGGCCTGGCGCTCACCGCGAATGCGCTCTATATCGCCGACACCCACAACCACCGCATCCGCCGCGTCGACCTCGCCTCGAATCTCATCACGACCGTTGCCGGAATTGGAACCCCCGGCTTCTCCGGCGATACCGGACTTGCCACCGCCGCCACCCTCAATCTCCCCACAGCGCTCGCTCTGGACGCGCAATCCAACCTCTACTTCGCCGACACAGCCAATCACCGCATCCGCCGCATCGACGCCGCTACCGCCACTATCACCACTGTTGCCGGTAACGGAACCCAGGGCTACTCCGGCGACTCAGGCTCGGCAACAAATGCCTCCATCGACTCCCCGTCCGGCCTTGCCGTCGATACCCTTGGCAACCTCTATCTAGCTGACACCCACAACCACCGCATCCGAAAGATCGCCGCTGCGACGAACGTCATAACTACCCTCGCCGGAATCGGCACACCGGGTAGCTCCCCCGACCAGTTGGCCCTGCCCCAGGGCATTATCGTCGACGCCACCGGCAACCTCTACGTCGCCGACACCGCCAATCACCGCCTCCTCCGCGTCGACGCCACCACCCACATCCTCACCACCCTGGCTGGTACCGGAACCCAGGGTTATGCAGGCGACAGCGGCCCCGCCACCGCCGCGATGCTCGATTCGCCCCGAGCGGCCACCGTGGCTCCCAACGCTCAACTCACCCTTGCCGACACCCACAACAACCGCGTCCGCCAACTCTCTGTCGCCAGCACCCTGGCCCCAACCGTCACTACACTCTCGATCCTTGACCCCTCCGCGACGCCGATCACCGTAACCACCCAAACCACCTCCGCCACTGTGGGCGTGGTGACCGGCAGCGTCACTCTCCTTGATGCGGCATCTCCCATCGCGACCGCGACCCTCGCCGCCACCGGAGCGACCACCATCGTCCTCCCCACCCTCGCTACCGGGACGCACAGCCTGACCGCCTCCTACGCAGGCGACCGCAACTTCCAGCCCAGCACCAGTTCCGCAGTCTCCCTTACGATTCTCCCGACGACCACCCCCACGGCGGACTTCACCCTCACAGCAAACGCGCCCAACGCGCAAACCATTCCAGCCGGCACTATTGCCACGTTCGCATTTACCACCCAGACGCAAGGCTCTCTGGCCAGCGCGATTAACCTGGCTGTCTCCGGCCTTCCCGTCGGCGCGACCGCTACCTTCAGCCCGACCTACCTGCCGCCCGGCCCCGCCGCCAACACCTTTACCCTTACGATCACCACGCTCAAGCCCTCCACCAATCTGGCGGCGATGATGCTCCCAGCGATCTTCGCAGTTTTCCTACTGCCTCTACTGAAAAGACGAGGTCACCGCATCATCCCAACACTGTTCGCGATTGCTCTCGTATCCTTGGTCACGCTTGCCACGACCTCCTGCGGAGACCGCATCAGCAAAGCCGATACCCAGGCCGCTACCGTCTCCAGCTACGCCATCACCGTGACCGGTACCGCCACCAGTGCCACTGGTTCTGCTCTGGTCCACACCGCAGTTGTAAGCCTGACCCTGCAATAGCTGTTAGAGCTGCACCTTCACCCTACCCGTCTCCGGCCACTGCGACTCCCGCGACAGCAGGTACACCACGCCCAGGCCGCAGAAGAACACCAGCCCCTCCAACCGCTCCGACAGAACATGCAGCCGTTCAAAGTCCACCCGTCCTGCGTTCGTCACCGGAGCGGCATCGACGTCGCCCCCTGCCACAGCGCGGTCGCGTTCCATCGCGGGCAATACCTGGAACTGCGAATATGCCGTTACCCCCAGCATCACCAGCGTCAGCACAAACTGAATTGCGAATCCCACTCTCGCCGGCACCTCGGCCCACAGCCAAAGCCACGCCGTCGCCACGCAGAAGATCGCGCCTCCGACCAGCCCCATCAGGTGCAGTATCCGAAGCGTACCGCCCACCACGAGTCCTGCCTCATGGTGGCTCGACAGCGTTTGGAACGCCACGGGAGCCACCACAAATGCAAAGAACGCCAGTCCTCCGACCCACAGCACCATCGCCAGCAAGCGAAAAGCTCTAAGAACCGTCTGTATCAAACGTCGTCCCTCCGGATCATCCTTGCAACCATGAAAGATTAGACGCTTTCCGACGCACTGTCGCCACGTGCCAGGGCCCGTCGCAATACCACCTCAAGAGCGGCCTTTTGTGAGGCGAAGTCTGCTTCGCTGAGCTTGCCCTGCAGACGGTCCGTCTCCAGCGCGAACAGCTCATCTTTGAGCGCCGCCAGCAGGGCATTGCCCCCCGCAACTGGAGTTGCTGACGCAGAGGGAATAACTCCCGCCGCTACGGGAAGCACCGCTCCACCCGACCCATTCTTCAACAGGAATCCAGCGCCGCCAGCCAGGACAAGACCCAGCCCGCCAAGAATCCACCACTTGTACTTCGCCCACGGGTCGTTGTTGCCTTCGGGATCGATCGGAGTTCCCAAACCGCCACCCGGTCGAGTATCCGTAGCAGCAGAGCCTACCGCCGCATTGGCTGCATCCGCCGCCGCTCCGCCACCCGGCTGCGGCCCGGTCGGCCCCCCAGCGGCACCCGTCTGCGAATCACGCGGCAACTGTCCGGCACCGGACACCGTAAACTCCAGCGGCTGGGACGGAGCGACATTGCGCGCAACGTAGGTTTGCGCGGCCAGCTCTTCCGTCACTGCCTGGTAAGGAGCCGAGGCTCCCGCCTTGAACGTCATGCTCTTCGGCATCATCACCGCGATCGTATCCGTTGCCATCAACGGCTTCGGCGCGAACGTGAAGCTTCCGCTGTAAGGCAGCTTGTAGGTAATCTGGAAGCGTGTCTCGCCCGGACGGATCGGGAATACAAACGCATAATGGCCTACGTCGGTGAGCGGTACCGGCGAAGCCTGCACTGGCATCCCACCTGGGCTTAGCGCAGCCGAACCCTCGACGATCGCACCCGCCGGCAGATAGAACTCAAACGGCCGCTCTCCAAACTGGGTCATCGGAGGCGTCGACTCGTTCTTCACGAAGAAGTTCTCCACCACTCGCAGTCCCTTGCCGCTCTCGTCGGATTGGATCCGCATCACATCGGCCTCAGCCGTGATGCCTTTCACCTTGGCTGCCGCGCTGTAGACCTCGACCTCAACCGACTCCGTTCCCTCAGTCACCGGGCGAAAGTAGTTTGCCTTGTCGTGCGTCACTCGTATCAGGTGCATGCCCGGCTCGGGAACGTCGAGCTTGAACTGTCCCTTGGCATCGGTTTTGGTCCGGGTCGATTCCTGCATCCCCTGCGAGAGCCGGATCAGCACTACATCATCACCACCCGAGGGCTTGTTCGTCGTCTTATTCGTCACCGAACCGGTGATCGAAGCAGCCAGGCCAAAGCTCGAAAGAGCCATCGTCACTGTGGCACACGCCGCAGCCTTACGCAGGGAATTGATCAAAGAAGTCACCCATCAAGTCTATCGTCAACCGCTGCGCGCGGGGCGGATCCTTTTTGTGGCACACACGGAGTTCGCAGGTCCTCCCGTTGGTCGGCACGAAATATCGTTTGCGACCAGCGGGAGCACCCTGCAAAGCCCAATACAAGTCATGAAATGACCGCCGCCCGCGCAGGGCGCATTTAAACAGAGAGCCTCTAAACCTGTCTCCGACCCACCATACCCCGTGCCGTCAACGCCTCAATCTCCGAGATCACCAGCGCAGCTTCATCTTCAAGACTCATCCGCTGACGGTCGTAGTCGGCCTGTGGATACTTGCCCGCCTGGAACTCAAAGCTCAAATCCCGCAGGTTCTCGTAGATGACGTCTTTGCGCTCGAGGAGATAGTCGACGCGAGTCTTATCCGCCTGCACGAACGGGTTCCGTTCAGGCCAAAAGATGTACGCAAACAGAATCAGGCTCATCGCTACTGCCGCAAAGATACTCATCAGTATTCTGTCTCCCTGCGAATCCGTTCCCGCATCACATCCAGTCCCTTGTCGTCCCGCGGCATCGCCAGCGGAACGCGTTGCGAAGATCGCAGCTTCCACACCCGAATCAGGACAGCAGTCCCCACCGTAGCGAAGAAGAACACACTTAGCGGCATAATCCACGCCACATTATCGAAGCCGCCGCGCATCGGAGCAGCCAGCACCACTGCCCCGTACTTCGCGGCAAACCAATTCTGAATCGAAGTGTCACTGCCGCCACCTGCCACCTGCGTGCGCAGTTCATTAATCATCCTGCTGGAATCGGGGCATCCCACATGGTTGCACTCCAGAAGAATCTGCCCGCAGCCGCAGGAGCACATCATCTCGTGCCCGATCTTATTGAAGCGTGCCCCTGGATCTCTCGCACCCAACATCGAGACTGCCAGCAGACAGACAATCAACCCTGAACCCCAGCGCCTAAGCATGGTGCACCTCAGCCACTGCGGGGACTTCCGCCGATGTACGAGCCGGAACGGCGACGCGCGCCAGGTTGGGAACCAGTGCCAGGAATGTACCAGCCACCACGATCAGTACGCCGATCCAGATCCAGTTCATCAGCGGGTTCAGAAACGCCTTGATGATCGGCTTATCCGTATCCGGGTTCTTGCCTTCATAGATGACGTACAAATCGTTCGCCAGCGTAGACCGCAGAGCGACCATGGTTGAAGACGTCTGGCTGGCAATATAGAAGCGCTTCTCTGGAGCAAGCTGCGTCAGCTTCTTGCTGCCCTTGTACACATCGAGCAGCGCGTATTCCGTATCGAAGTTCGGATTGCTGTCCTGCGTAAAGCTCTGGCAGACCAGCTTGAACGGCCCGAGCTGCAGCGTATCGCCGAAGCCCATCTCCTGCTCGCGCGATTGGTTGAACGCGCCGCCCGCGATCCCGATAAACATCACCACGATTCCGAAGTGCACGACGTATCCGCCATACCGCCGCGTATTCCGGCGAATCAGCAGGATCGTCGAAGCAACCAGGTTCTTACCCGTTTGCGTCCGCACAACATTTGCGCCACGCAGGAACTCCGCAGTAATGGCGGTAACCACTCCCGCCGCCAGCGTAAAGGTAATCAACGAGAACAACTCTGCCTGCAGATCATCGCCAGCGTTCCAGGGCCGAATCCCAACGACCAGGCAGACGATCAGCGTCACGCCCATCGCGATTCCGGGCAGTACGAAGTTCCGCCGGATCGACCGAATCGACGTCGAGCGCCATGCGAGCAACGGCCCGATGCCGGTGAGGAAGAGGAGGAAGAGACCGATCGGGAGGTTCACCCGGTTGTAAAAGGGCGCGCCTACCGTGACCTTCGAGCCCTGAACGTATTCGCTGAGAACAGGGAACAGCGTTCCCCAAAGAACGGTGAAGCAGGCCGCCAGCAGCACCAGGTTGTTGAACAGGAAACTGGATTCCCGGCTTACCAGCGACTCCAGCCGATTTTCACTCTTTAGGTGATCTTTCTGTTTGAAGAAGGTAAACAGGCACACTGCGAATACCAGGATGATGAATCCATAGAACCAACCCCCGATATCCGAAGATGCAAACGCATGGACCGAGCTAACGATGCCCGACCGCGTCAGCAGAGTCCCCAAAATAGTCAGCAGGAAGGTCGAAAAGATGAGCCAGACATTCCAGGTCTTCATCATCCCGCGCTTCTCCTGCATCATTACCGAGTGCAGAAATGCGGTTCCTGTCAGCCACGGCATCAGGCTGGCATTCTCAACCGGATCCCAGCCCCAGTAGCCGCCCCAGCCCAGAACGCTATAGGCCCAATGCGCGCCGAGGAAGATCCCGCAGGTCAAAAACAGCCAGGTCACCATCGTCCAGCGCCGCGTGATGTGGATCCACTTTTCGCCCGGATACCGCATCATCAGCGCACCCAGCGCAAACGCAAACGGCACCGAGAATCCCACGTATCCGAGGTAGAGCATCGGAGGATGCATCACCATCTCCGGATACTGCAGCAGCGGATTGAGCCCAAACCCATCCTGCGGTGCGATTCCCGGCTGGATCGCGAACGGAGGCGCTGCAAAGTTCAGCAGCAGAAGAAAGAAGATCTGGATCGCTGCGAGGATCGTCGAAGCAAAGGCCACCAGCCGCACATCCACGCGGTGCCGTATCCGCAGAACAAATCCGTAAGCGCTCAGCAGCCAGGCCCAAAGCAGCAGCGAGCCCTCCTGCCCGGACCACAAGGCGGAGAACTTATAGGCCACCGGAAGCGCCCGGTTTGTATGGTGAAGGATGTAGGAGACGGAGTAGTCGTTGGTGAACGAGGCCCATACCAGCGCAAACGCCGCTCCGCAGAGCGCTACAAAGCTGCTGATGCCCGCCCGCCGAGCGGTCTCGCCCAGCTTCGACGCGCCGGGGTCGATCCGGCCTGCCCGGGTACGCCACAGAGCCACGCCACCCATGACCAACGTATACAGACTTAAAACAAGAGCGAGCAGCAGGCTGAAGCTGCCGAACTCAGGCATCGGATGGAGTCGCATGGTCCCTCTGTCTTATTCTCGCAGTACCACGAGGGAAGGGCAACACACCCCCGGTTATCGCACGGTTTAGTAGAAATTACCGCGAGAACCATGCCTCAACTTTTCAGGAGACGAAAGTTCCCCTTGGCTTCAAGAGTTGATGAACGCTGGCCAGCAGGTTGTCGGGTAGCAGCGGCTTAAGGCGAAAGACTACATTCAGCCCCGCGTATTCCGCTTCCGCCTCTTCCAGCCCGCTGATCACCAGCACCGGAAGATCCCCGTGTGTCGTTCGCAATTCCTGGACGAACGCCGATCCGTTCATCTCCGGCATCATATGGTCGGTAATGATCAACCCGATCTCAACCGGATATTCGCCCTCTTTCAACTGATCCAGGGCCCGGCGGGGGTTCAGTACGGCGATAACAAAATATCCAGCCCGCCGCAAAATCGTTTGTCGGGTCGCGGCCTGTACGGCATTATCGTCAATTAAAAGTACGGCTGGAGTCATACGGGTTCCCGGGGCAGACGAATTGGATGGTAGTGACAGAAACTCAACTCAGACAGTCGTTAGCAAATATCAGGCAGGATAGGGCAGGCGTAGCCGTGCGAAAATACACAATTTCGTACGATGCTGATTATCGCTCCGAAGTTGACTCGATTTCTGGAAATCATTTCAGGACAGATTATCCTGTCTCCGCCCTGAGCCAGCTAGACGCATGCCACTAAACGATTTACAGTTCCGGCAGTACACTCCGAAGCTTGGAACCTGAATCCACAGTCGTAAAGGCTCACCGTGAATCTCTCTTGGATCGACTGGCTCATCATGCTGGTCTATTTCGTCTTCGTTCTAGGCATTGGCTTTGCTCTCAAGCGCTACATGCGCACCTCAAACGACTTCTTCCTGGCCGGGCGATCCATCCCCGCCTGGGTCTGCGGCCTTGCCTTCATCTCCGCGAACCTCGGTGCCCAGGAAGTCATCGGCATGGGAGCCTCCGGAGCCAAGTACGGCATCATCACCAGCCACTTCTACTGGATCGGTGCGATTCCCGCCATGGTCTTCGTCGGCATCTTCATGATGCCGTTCTACTATGGCTCCAAGGCCCGCTCCGTCCCCGAGTTCCTGCGCCTGCGCTTCGACGAAAAGACCCGCGCCGTCAATGCCTTCTCTTTCGCCATCATGACGGTCTTCTCGTCGGGCATCTCGATGTACGCGATGGCGCTGCTGATCCAGACGCTCGGCCTCTTCCACAACATCATCCCCGACCAGTACATCTTCCACGTGTCGATTGTTCTATCGGCTGTAATCGTCCTCGGCTACATCTTCCTGGGCGGACTTACCAGCGCCATCTATAACGAAGTCCTCCAGTTCTTCCTCATCGTCGCGGGCTTCGCGCCGCTCGTCTGGATCGGACTGCGCAACGTAGGCGGTTGGCAGGGGATCAAACAGACCCTCCCCGCCACCATGACGCATTCATGGCGCGGCATGGCTCACGCCTCCACCAATTCGCTCGGCGTGGAGTGGGTCGGTCTCGCCATGGGTCTCGGATTTGTCCTCTCCTTTGGCTACTGGTGCACCGACTTCCTCGTCATCCAGCGCGCCATGGCCGCTGACTCTGAGGTCTCCGCGCGCCGCGTTCCTCTGATCGCCGCCATTCCCAAGATGTTCTTCCCATTCCTGGTCATCCTGCCCGGCCTCATCGCAGTAAGCATCACCAGCCACATGGCCGGAGCAGGCGAGGGAATCGGCAATACCTCCTCCATCTCCAGCACAGCGACTCCCGGCAAGAACATCCCCCTCTCCGAGAACCATCCTCACGGCATCATCCCAGTCAAGGTCGATCCGATCAGCGGCAAGGCCATCTTCAATGCAGATGGAACGCCCGTCTATAACTACGACCTCGCTATCCCGGTGATGTTACTTCGCTTCTTCCCGACCGGCATCCTGGGTCTCGGCCTCACGGCGTTGTTAGCCAGCTTCATGTCCGGTATGGCAGGAAACGTAACCGCCTTCAACACCGTCTGGACCTACGACATCTACCAGGCTTATATCAATAAAAAGGGCACCGACGCGCACTACCTCTGGATGGGCCGGATGGCCACCATAGGAGGTATCGTCTTATCCATCGCGGCCGCCTACGCCGCCAAGAACTTCAACAACATCATGGACGCCCTGCAGCTTATTTTCTCGCTGGTCAACGCGCCTCTGTTCGCCACCTTCCTCCTCGGCATGTTCTGGAAGAAGACCACCGGTCACGGAGCCTTCGTCGGTCTGATCTCCGGCACCGTCGGAGCCCTAATCCACCACGGCCTTACCCTGCCGGCCGACGCTGTCCCCGGCATTCACGGTGCCTGGATCACCCTCGTCCACACCTACCCCAGCGACATGGCCCAGAACTTCTGGACCGCCATCTTTGCCTTCTCCATCAACATGGTCGTCACCATCGCCATTTCGCTGGTCACCACCCCCCGCCCGGAAACGGAGCTGGTAGGCCTCGTCTATTCGTTGACTCCCAAGCCGGTCGAAACGCACCTCACCTGGTACCAGAGACCGGCAACACTGGCCATCGCCGTTCTAGCGATGCTTCTGGTCCTAAATCTGGTCTTCGCTTAGACCCTAACCTCGTCGGCTGCTCTTGCTCACAACTGCCAGCTGCTCTTGCTCACAACTACCAACTACAAACTCACAACTCGCACCTGGAGCTTCCATGGGTCTTGATATTCGCATTCCCCTCGGCCTCATCTTCCTCATCACCGGCGGCATTATAGGCATCTACGGCTTCGTCACCCGCAACGCCCCGGAGATCTACGAGAAGTCCCTGGGCATCAACCTGAACCTCACCTGGGGCGCCCTCATGTTTCTCTTCGGCCTCGTCATGTTCGTCGTAGGCCGACGCCAGAAGTGGCAGGACGATCCCGTCAACCCCCGTCCCTGGGAAGCTGATTCGAAGTCCCGGCCCCGTCACTAGGAAGCGGTTGTGACCATGGCGAAGCATTCTGCGCCGTTTAGTTGAGTCGCGACCGCACCATAGAAAAAATCAATACCGATATGCTCTCGCTAACACGTTACCCTTGAAGCATGGGACAAACCTCCACCCTTCCGACTCCAGCCTCTGCGTCGAACCCACAATCCAGCACCCTGCTGCGTGTTCTTGCCGCGGCCAGCTTCTGCCACCTGCTCAACGACATGGTGCAGTCGCTCCTGCCCTCGATCTATCCCATTCTCAAAAGCTCCTTCCATCTGGACTTCACCCAGATCGGCTACCTTACCCTTACCTACCAGATCACGGCTTCGCTGCTTCAGCCCTTCATCGGCCACTTCACTGACCGGACCCCGCGCACGTACGCGCTGCCCACTGGAATGAGCTTTACTCTCGCCGGACTATTGATGCTCGCCGTCGCCCCGACCTTCGGCTGGCTGATCTTTGCGGCTTCGCTCGTGGGCATCGGCTCCGCTATCTTCCACCCCGAGTCCTCGCGCATTGCCCGGATGGCATCGGGTGGACGCCACGGTTTCGCCCAGTCGTTCTTCCAGGTCGGTGGAAACGCCGGCTCTGCGATCGGCCCCTTACTGGCCGCCTTTATCGTGCTCCCCCGCGGACAATCCGGCATGGCCTGGTTTGCGATCCCAGCCATCCTCGCCATCTTCATCCTGATCTGGATCAGCCGCTGGTCTCGTGAGACCCGCGCCCGCGCCGCGACCGGGAAGCGCGCCGAGCCCTCCCATCACGCGCACCTGTCTCGCAACCAGGTCATCGGAGCCATCGCAGTCCTCATCGCGCTCATCTTCTCGAAGTACTTCTACCTCGCCAGCCTCACCAGCTACTACACCTTCTACCTGATCAGCCGTTTTCAGGTCTCCGTCCGCACCTCGCAGGAGCTGCTGTTCCTCTTCCTCGCCGCCGTCGCAGCCGGAACCCTGGTCGGTGGTCCGGTCGGCGACCGTTACGGCCGCAAGTATGTCATCTGGGCGAGCATCCTCGGGGTGCTGCCCTTCACGCTGATCCTCCCCCACGCCAATCTGCTCTGGACCGCCATCCTCAGCGTCGTTATCGGCTTCATCCTGGCGTCAGCCTTCTCGGCGATCCTCGTCTACGCTCAGGAGCTCGTACCGGGCCGCGTCGGCATGATCTCCGGCCTCTTCTTTGGCTTCGCCTTCGGAATGGGCGGAATCGGAGCCGCCGTGCTTGGGAAAATCGCGGACGCCACCAGCATCATCCACGTCTACCAGCTCTGCGCTTACCTGCCCGCTATAGGCCTTCTCACCTGGCTTCTGCCCAATTTGGAGCCGGCCAAGAAGCGATAAGCTGGCCACAATGACATCCACACCCCATAACTTGCGATAATCAGATCCTATGAAGCGCCGCACAATCGAACACTACGAGTTCATTCGCAAGATCGGTGCCGGCGGTAGCGGTGTCGTGTTCCTGGCGACCGATACCCTTCTTCAGCGGCCCGTCGTGCTCAAGCTGCTCAAGCGCGGCAACCTGACTGTCCAGCAGATGCGCACCACGCAGCTCCGCGAGGCGCGTCTGGCCTCCGCCATCGACCACCCCAACGTCTGCGCCATCTACGAAGTAGGCGAAGCTCCGGCTGAATCCGGTTCCGGCGAAGAAGCTTACATCGTCATGCAGTACATCCCTGGCAAATCGCTCGACAAGGTGATCGCCGAAGGGCCTTCCAGCCTGCAACTCATCCTCTCCGCCGGAATCCAGATCTCCGACGGACTCGCCGCCGCCCATAACCTGGGCATCTTCCATCGCGACCTCAAGCCGGCCAACGTCATGCTCACTGACGGCGGCCTCATCAAGATTCTCGACTTCGGCCTCGCCCGTCGCCTCAATCTCGACCAGGCAGAGTTCGATCCCGCCGGACCCGCCAACGCCCGCACCCCAGCCGGTCCCGGAGCCACCTATACCGCCCGCGGCGGCACCATCGCCTACATGGCGCCCGAGCAGTTTGTCACCGGCCAGTCCTCCGTTCAGTCCGACATCTTCGCCCTTGGCCTCATCCTCTACGAGCTTGCTACTGGCCGCCATCCCTTCCACCGCCCTGACGCGCCCGAATTTCAGACCATCCGCGCCATCCAGTTTGCCGAACCGCCGTCCATCCGCGAGATAGCTCCCAATCTCCCAGTCGAACTGGAATCCGTCATCCTCCGCTGCCTGGAAAAACAGCCCTCCGCTCGCTTTGCCTCGGCCGCCGACGTCCGCGAGTCGCTGAAGATGATCATGCGCTCCATGCAGCTCGACTCCGTCGGTGACTCCATGGCGCTCCTCCCGTCACAAGGCCGTCTTCCTCTCGACACCCCTGAGGAAGAAAAACGCAGCAGCGGCATTCTGTCGATGCTCGCCGAGCGTTTCCGCGAGTCCGGGGCCACCGACGTAGGGAAGCAGAACAGCATCGTCGTCCTGCCCTTCATCAACTACGGCCCTGCCGACGTCGCTCCCTTGTACGGCTACGCCCTCGCCGACGCTATCGGAGCCCGCCTGGCGCGCATGCCGTCCCTCGTCGTCCGCCCATCCAGCTCGCTGATGACCATCTCCACCCAGCAGCTCGACCCGCTCTCCGTCGGTAAAAAGCTGCTCGTACACTTCGTGCTGGCGGGCAACTTTCTGCGTTCTGATAAAGGCTTCGACCTCAACTGGCAGTTGCTGGATGTCCCGAGCCAAAGCGTGCGAGCGGGCGGTTCTATCAATGTCGCGTCCTTCGACCTCGTCTCCGTCCAGTCCGAGATCTGCAACGAGGTCTTCAGCACCCTGCAGGGCTTTGGCGATCTCAAGAACCTTAAGGAGAACTCCCGCGCCACTCCACTCGCGCAGGATGTCTCGGAAGAGTACCTGCAGGCCCGCGCCGTCCTCTCCTCCTTCATGTCCCGCACCGGCAGCCGCGACGACCTGGACCGAGCTCGCGAGCTCTTCGAATCCGTCACCAAACAGGACGACAACTACGCCCCCGGCTGGTCCGGATTAGGCATCACCCATCTTCAGTACGCGCGGCATGGGTTGGGCGGCCAGATGCACGTTCTCGAAGCCCGCCGCGCTTTCGACAAAGCTCTCCAACTCGATCCCGGCTCCGTCGAAGCCAACCTCTACCGCGTCTATATGCTGCTCTCCCGCGGTGAAAAAGAGTCAGCCCGCCACGGCATCGAGCACCTCCTCCAGACTGCAGGCAACGACTGGAACGTCCATCTCGTCGCCGGTCAGACCCTTCGCATCGACGGCATGTACAACGAAGCCCTCGACCAGTTCAACCTCTCGTTGCGAATGAACCCTTCCAACGCCGCGCTGATCTATAACAACCGCGCCCGCGTCTACCAGTACCAGAACCAGATGGAACTCGCCGCCGACGAGATCGAAAAAGGCCTCACCCTCGAACCCAAGCAGCCCCTGCTCCGCATCTCTCTCGGCTATCAGCAGATGCGCACCGGAGACCTGCCTCGCGCTATCGAGACCCTCGAAGCCGTCACCCGTGACGAGACCACGCTCCGCATCGTCTACCCCACCATTGCCCTTTGCTATGTTCAGCTAGGGGACCGCGAAAAAGCAGCCACCTTCATCATCGATGAGACTCTGGCCGCCGCCGAAGCCGACTCCGAGATGGCCTACCGTCTGGCCACCTACTTTGCTGTAGAAGGGGATGAGTCTGAGGCGCTGCACTGGCTGCGCCGTGCGATTTACCTTGGTAATGAGAACTATCCTTGGTTCTCGATCAATCCTGCGTGGCGCAAGCTATCCGGCCACGCCGATTTTGAGCGCATTCTGGAAGACCTGAAAAAGTCCTATCGCCGCAATCAGAAGAACTGGAAGCGACTCCTAGCCCAGATTCGCAACTAGTCTATTACGCGAAGCGTCCAACACCCCACGAAGTGGCGCCCGCCCGGCGTTAGGGCGCCTTAGACCGCATCCACGTAAAAAACCGGCAGCCATTGCAGCGCTGCCGGTCTAAATCATGATCTGTTTCTAACGCCGAAACCTACTGCCCGCCGCCATTCGAGGCACGCAAGGGCCGAATCTCCATCGGTGTCGTCAAGCTGAAGACCAGCAATGAATCCTGGGGTAGCGTAGCCTGACGATCCTGCTTCAACCACACGATCGTCCCGGCTCCGGCTCCGATCCCCGCGCCAACCGCAGCTCCGATCCCGCCGCCGATCAATCCTCCAGCGATAGCACCCGCACCGGTTACGCCGCCCACAACCGCCAGCGTCTCCTTGGCATGGTCGCGGCGAATCAGATTGCCCTCGCTCCCGACACGCGTGTTGTTATCGGAACTCGTATCGATGAGCTGGGCATGCAGCAGGTACAGCGTTCCGTCTGGCAGGGTTACGCTGCGCGGCTCAAGGTGCATCATCGCCGCACCTGAGATCCGCTTGCCGCTGCGGACCCGGGTCACATTTCCCTCCAGAACCGCGCCCACCGGCAGAATGACCCGTCCATTCTTCTCGACAGCCTCCGTCAGTTCCGCGGTAAACGGCGAACCCTCCACGGTTGTGGTCGTCGAAAGCTCCTTGCGGATTCGCACCCTCAGCAGCGTTCCCTCGCGAATCTCCCCGTCCCGCTCCGTCACACTCGTTACGATTCCGGCATCGGAGGCAGGAGCCTCCGGGGTCCGGTCGACGGAAGTCACAATATCGGAGTCCGGATTGTCGGCTGATTTCGTAGCAGACACAGGGCTGCCCGCCGCGCGGTACGGCACGTATGTTCCATACGTTTCGCCTGATCCGGAAGCCGACACGGCAGGAGCCGCCGCCGGGGTCCCTGCAGCCGGCTTCATTGGAACCCGCTTTGGAGTCGCATCCTCATCCGGCGTAGCCGTGATCGCCACCGGGTCGGGGTTCGAGACTCCCGTCAACTGGGCGTGCGAAAAAGCAGGAACAGCGGCTAAAACCAATGCAGCGGACACAATCGGGAACTTCATAGCAAACACCTCATTCAGAAATCTCAGGAGCCCAGCGCAAAGCGTCGCAGCACTCTGGCGCCGCCGCAGCGCTTTGGAGACGCCGCGGCACTCCGTACATCGTTAGACTCAAAGTTAGTGGTTCCTCTTCGCCCCCGCCACAAAATCCCCGTTAGGGAACCGAGCCTGCTAACAAGCCCCGATTCACCCAGCGGGCACCTCCCTTTGCTAGAATCCAACAGGTGAGTCCCCCCAACAAGAACCCCGGCGTAGAACTCATCATGACCATCGCCGCGGCAGGCGGGGCCCCGGTCCGTGTCGACCGCCGCCCAAAATTGAATGAACGCCTCCAGCATCGAGTCGTTGCAAGCTATCCAACGAGCACCCCAGAAAACAGGAGCAACATGACCGAGATCGTCTCTATCCACGCCCGTGAAATCCTCGACTCCCGCGGAAACCCCACCGTCGAGGCGGACGTCGTCCTCGAAGGCGGCATCAAGGGCCGCGCAGCCGTTCCCTCCGGAGCCTCCACCGGTGAGCACGAAGCCGTAGAACTCCGTGACGGCGATAAAGATCACTACCTCGGCAAGGGAGTTCTCGGCGCCGTAGAGAATGTCGAGTCGATCCTCGCTCCCGAACTCGCCGGAATGGACGCTTCGAACCAGCGCCTGATCGACGCCACCATGATCGCCATCGATGGTACGGAGAACAAGTCGAAGCTCGGTGCCAACGCCATCCTCGCTGTCTCGATGGCCTGTGCCCGCGCCTCCGCCCTCGCCCTCAAGCTGCCCCTCTATCGTTACCTCGGCGGCGTAAACGCCTGTCTGCTGCCTACGCCGATGATGAACATCCTCAACGGCGGCTCGCACGCCGACTCCAACGTCGACTTTCAGGAATTCATGGTCATGCCCGTCGGGGCGGAAACCTTCTCCGACGCGCTGCGCTGGGGCACCGAAGTCTTCCACACCCTCAAGGGCGTGCTCAAGAAGAAGGGCTACAACACCGCCGTCGGTGACGAGGGCGGCTTCGCACCCAACCTGAAGTCCAACGACGAAGCCCTCGACCTCATCATCGACGCTATCCAGCTCGCCGGCTACACCCCGGGTGAGCAGATCGCCATCGCCCTCGACCCCGCATCCAGCGAGTTCTACAACAAAGAGACAGGGAAGTACGTCTTCAAGAAGTCCGACAAGCGCGAACTCACCTCCGAAGAGATGGTCGCCTACTGGGAGTCGTGGGTGAACAAGTACCCCATCGTCTCCATCGAAGACGGTCTCGCCGAGGATGATTGGACCGGCTGGGCGCACATGACCCAGGCCCTCGGTCACATCCAGCTCGTTGGCGACGACCTCTTCGTCACCAACACCCGCCGCCTCCAGCAGGGCATCGAGCAGAAGTGCGGTAATTCCATCCTGATCAAGGTCAACCAGATCGGTACTGTGTCTGAAACTCTGGAAGCCATTGAACTCGGCCGTCGCTTCGGCTACACCAGCATCATCAGCCATCGCTCCGGCGAGACCGAAGACACCTTCATCGCCGATCTCGCAGTCGGCACCGGTGCTGGACAGATCAAGACCGGCTCCGCCAGCCGCACCGACCGTATCGCCAAATACAACCAGCTTCTCCGCATCGAAGAAGAACTCGGCCAGTCGGCAGAATTCCTTGGGATCGAGTCGCTCAACTTCGGCGGCTAGTTTGTTTCAGATTGCTTGCTACTATCCGGCCGGCCGCAACTCATGCGGTCGGCTCCGTTTTCACCAAGAACGTACGCCCCAACCCATAAGGGAACTACGATGATCCGTTCCATCCCCCGCCTCGCCCTCTTTCTCACCCTCCTTGTTTCTGCCGCCTTCGCGCAGACTCCTCCTGCGCCGTCGGCCACCTCCGATCTGGCGCCTCCGGCAAACCCTGCCACTCCCGACCAGATTCGCGAATATCTCAACATCGTCAGCTATACCCAGAGCGCCCACAAAGTGATGGGCCAGATGCTCAACGCCTCGCGGTCCACAGCGGCTCCTTACATTCCGGCGAGCTTCTGGGACGATATGAACAAGTCTCTGCTTGAAATCGATCTCGTCACCCCAGCCATTCCGGCCTATCAGAAATACTTCTCGCAGCAGGATATGGCCGCCACCATTGCCTTCTATAAATCTCCGGCTGGCCAGCGACTTCTTGCTGCTCAGCCCTTCATCGCCTCTTCGGCTGGAGACCTGCTCCGCTCTGCCGGCCAGCAGGTCGGCCAGCAGGTCTTTGAGCGCCACAGGGCAGAGATCGAAGAATTAAGGAAGAAAGCCCAGCCCGCTTCAACCTCGCCGGCAACCCCGACCACACCGCATCCCTAGCCTGACGGCCTGAGAGATTCCCGATGACCACTCGGAAAGTTCCACTACCCGTTGTTGTTCCTGAGCCGAAACGCTTCTTCGGAAAATATCGCGGGACGGTCGTCGGGAATCTGGATCCCATGCAGATCGGCCGCGTCACGGTACAGGTTCCGGACGTGCTTGGCGTAACCGCATCCTCCTGGGCGATGCCCTGTGTTCCGGTTGCGGGGCTTCAGTCCGGAATCTTCGCTGTTCCGTCTGTCGGTGCTCACGTCTGGGTCGAGTTCGAGCAGGGCGACCCGTCCCTGCCGATCTGGACCGGAGGTTTCTGGGCAAGCGCTGCTGAAGTTCCCGTCCTCGCCGTAACTCCGCAGCCTAAACCTCCCGGTCAGAATCTGGTCTTTCAGACCATCGGCCAGAACACGATCCTTCTCAGCGATGCCCCGCATACTCCAACGTCGGGCGGGATCCAGTTGAAGACCGCCGGTGGAGCCATGATCCTGATTAACGATACGGGGATCTACCTCTCGAACGGCAAGGGCGCAACCGTCACCCTGGTCGGTCCGACCGTCCATTCCGGTCTGGGTAACTTGTAAGTCCTGTCGAAAACACAAATAAGCCAAATCTTAATCAGCCAGCCTGCGTCCTCTGGCCGGATGCGGTCCACACCTTGATATCCTGTCGTCTGACTATGTCCATTTTGAAGACACCCATCGTACTGACCATCCTGGACGGCTGGGGCTACCGCGCCGAGACCGCCGGCAACGCCATCGCCCTCGCCCGCAAGCCCACCTACGACAAGCTCCTCGCGGAGTTCCCCAACACCCTCATCCGCGCCAGCGAGCACTTCGTCGGTCTTCCCGACGGTCAGATGGGAAACTCTGAGGTCGGCCACCTCAATCTCGGGGCCGGCCGCATCGTCCGCATGGACATGACCCGCATTGACACAGCCATCGCCGACGGCTCCCTCTACACCGATCCCACCCTGGTCCGCGCCTGCGAACTTGCGGCCCAGAAGGGAAGAGCGCTTCACCTCATCGGTCTGCTCTCCGACGGTGGAGTCCACTCCCACCAGCGCCACCTCTTCGCCCTGCTCCGGCTCGCCAAGCAGCAGAAGCTCACGCGCGTCTTCGTCCACGCCTTTATGGACGGACGCGACACCATGCCCAACAGCGGTCTCGGCTACCTTGCCCAGCTCCTTCAGCAGATGCGCGAGATCGGCATCGGCCAGATCGCCTCCTGCTCTGGCCGCTACTACGCGATGGACCGCGATCTCCGCTGGGAGAAGGAGCTTCAGGCCTTCGATGCCATGGTCACCGGCCACCCCGAGGGCGGAACATACCCCGATCCCGCCGTTCGCATCCAGGAGCTTTACAACAACGGCATCACCGACGAGTTCATCCCGCCTTTTACCTGCACCAATCCTGAAGGTAATCCCATCGGCCTCATCGCGGATGAGGATGTAGTCCTCAACTTTAACTACCGCGCCGACCGCGTCCGCCAGATCACCCGCGTGCTTACCCGCCGCTCCGGCCTCACCGCCGATCCCGTCGGTAGCCAGGGTCATGGCCTGCCCAATGCTGCAGAGCTAGACGTAGCGATTCCACTCAACACCGTTCCCGCCGGGCTGCACTACATCTGCATGACGCGTTACGACAAGAACTTCGATCTTCCCGTTGTCATCCCGCCGGAGTCGATGGACAATCTTCTCGCCAACGTCATGGCCGACGCCAACCTCCGCAACCTGCGCGTCGCGGAGACCGAGAAGTACGCCCACGTCACCTACTTCTTCAACGGAGGCATCGAGAAGCCGTTCCCCGGAGAAGACCGCGTTCTCATCCCCTCGCAGAAGGTTGCCACCTACGATCTCGCCCCTGAGATGTCCGCCCCCGGCATCGCCGACGCCGTAATCAAGGCCGTCAACGACACAGCCTTCGACGTCATCATCGTCAACTTCGCAAATGCGGATATGGTCGGGCACTCCGGCAAGATCGAGCCCACTATCCGCGCCGTCGAAACCGTGGACACCCAGCTCGGCCGCATCTACCAGGCCATCAAGCAGCGTGGTGCCTCATGGCTGATCACTGCCGACCACGGCAACGCCGAGATGCTGATCGACCCTCTGACCGGCGGACCCCACACCGCCCACACGACCAACCCGGTGCCTTTCCTGCTGGTCTCTCCGGACCAGAACCCGAATCACCGCATCCTTCGTCCGGGCGGAAGCCTGCGCGATATCTCGCCGACCATCCTTAGTATCCTCGGCCTCGCCCAACCCTCCGAGATGACGGGCTCCAACCTCAGCACGGACGCTTAGTCTTTCTAATCCAGTCCTCTCAAGACCAAACGCACTCTACAGCACGATCGGATAACTCGATGACTCAGCCCTTCGGACGACGCGACTTCCTGCGGCAAAGCTTCGCATTCAGTGCTCTCGCAACCCTTGGCGCCCACTCTGCGTTCGGCGCACCTGCAATGCCTTCAGCCGATCCCTCATCCAGCCACTATCTGCTGATCGGCGATTGGGGTCGCGACGATAGCCAGGTTGCCCAGGCGCAGGTCGCCAAGACTATGGCTGCGTACGCCAGTCAACAGGCGATCAAGACGGAGGCGCTTCTGTTTCTCGGAGACAGTTGGTACGGGCCGATGCCGCATGGCGTGGACGATGCCCGCTGGAAGGTCCAGTTCGAAGACATGTACCCGAAGAGCGTTTTCGACTGTCCGGTCTACTCGGTGATGGGCAATCATGACTACCAGAAGATGCCTGGCAACAAGGTCGAGATCGAGCTGGCGTATGCAAAGAAGCCCGGAACGCGCTGGACGCAGCCCGCGCTCTGGTACTCCTACGAACTCCCCAGGAAAAATCCGCTGATGACCGTCATCGCCCTGGACAGCAACGTCCCCATGGGACACCGGGACGATGGAGTCAACTTCACGCTGACTGCCGCGCAACTGGCGGAACAGACGGCATGGTTCAAGGCTGAACTAGAAAAGCCTCGCACCACGCCGTATCTCGTCGTTATCGCCCATCATCCGGTGTTTTCGAACGGTCCGCACGGCGATCACAAGCTGCTGATTCAGGAGTGGGAACCGCTGCTCCGCAAGCACAAGGCGCACCTCTACCTCGCCGGTCACGACCATGATCTGCAGCACCTGGAGTTCGAATCGCACCCAACCTCGTTTGTAAGTTCAGGAGCGGGTGGTGCCGATCTCTATACGCTGAAATCTGATAAGGCCTTTCGCGGCCCGTTCGCCGAGAAGGTCTATGGCTTCAGCCATCTTGAAGTGACGAAGCAGAAGCTGACCCTGCGTCACATTGAGGCCAGCGGCAAGGTGCTCCATACCTTCTCGAAGACACCCGAAGGTGTCCTTACGCTCGGGGCGTAATCAAAACTCGCGACGGCCTTCCATGGCGCGCGCCATCGTGACTTCGTCGGCGTACTCGATATCGCTGCCCGCAGGAACTCCGGTTGCGATCCGTGTGACCTTCAAGTCGGGCTTTACCTTGCGAATCTCCTGTGCGAGATAGCCGGCGGTAGCCTCGCCCTCGGTGGTCGGCGACGTCGCCAGGATGACCTCGTCCGCCTCTGCCAGCCGGGTCAGGAGATTGGCGATCCGCAGGTGCTCCGGGCCGACACCATTCACCGGTGAGAGCGTTCCGTGCAGTACGTGATACACCCCACCATAGCTGCGCGTCTTCTCAATGGTGGCGATGTTGGTCGGCTCTTCGATCACGCAGATCAGGCGCTGGTTGCGCGTCGGACTGGTGCAGTAGCTACAGGGATCGACGTCGGTGATGTTGTTGCAGATGGAGCAGAGCCGGAGCTTCTCCCGCAGCGTCAGGATCGCCGCCGAAAGGGCACGGGCATCCTCGTCGCTCGACCGCAGTACATGGAACGCGAGTCGCTGGGCGCTCTTGGTGCCGATGCCGGGCAGCTTCCGCAGTTCATCGATCAACCGAGTCATGGGCTCGGCAAACCGGTTCGATATGGCAGTGAAGGCCACTAGCTCAGCCCCGGAAGATCGGGCAAGCCAAGGCTACCCATCATCCCAGCCATGCCGGCCTTCATCGCCTCATCCGCTCGACGTCCCGCCTCATTCACGGCTGCCGTAATCAAGTCTTCCAGTAGTTCGAGGTCGCTGCCCGCGCTTCCGATCGCGGTCGGGTCGATCCGCAGCCGCAGCACTTCCTTCTTGCCGTTCATCCGGACGGTGACAACGCCGCCACCCGTGGACGCCTCCACCACCGTTTCAGACAGCTTCTTCTCCATCTGTTCCTGCATCTGCTTGGCCTGGCCGAGCATGTCTTTCATCTTGCCAAGGTCGGAAAAATTCATGATCGCTCCTGTATGAAATCTGCAATCCGTTAGCCTACGGTTAGTCCTGATCGCGCAGATCGATCACGCTCCGAATGTCCGCGCCGAACAGCCGCTGCGCCTCCTGCACTACGGGGTGCTTCGCGGCCAGTTCTTCGGCTGAACCGCTCTTCGCGGCACGCGGCTTCTTGTCTTTCGCCATCGTCGCAGCTGATCCCGGCAGCAACACCAGCTTCAGCTTGCCCGCTCCTTGTGCTCGTAATACCTCGCGGATAATCTTCTCGGCGGCAGCATTCACCACCGTCGGGAGCATGGTCTTGGACACATGCATCTGCACGCGCAACTCGGTGCCGGAGATGGTCCATTCGGCGTCGTCGATCGACTCCGCAGCCGTTCGCTGCATCGGAGTCGCCTGCAACGCCTCGACTGCGGCTCGCTGATAGGCAGCGGCCGATTCGCCCGGTTCCGCAGGAGCAAACGGAGTTGGTGTTTCCTCTACGAGGGGAGCGGCAGCTATTGGTTCGTCTGCAACGGTGGGCTCGGCGACCTTCTCCGCTGGGATAACGAGTTCTGGGCTGACGAGTTCCGGGATGACAGGTTCCGCTACTTCGGGTTCTGCTATCGCCGTGCTGAGGGAAGACACGGGCGCAACGGGCACGAACGCAGGAGGATCCACTCGCGGCGGCGTCATTACCTGCACCTTGAACTCGACCGGAGTAGGCGCAGGTCTAGGAGCGGCAGGTGGCTCGGCGACTTGAACAGCAGCCTCCTGCCTTGGCTCATCGGCCCGCTTGTTGCTGCGCTCAAACGGCGAGAAGGAGGGCTTGCTAACCGCCTCTGTCGCGGGTGAAACCGCGTGGGGTGCAGGAGCCGGTGCAGCGGGACGCGACGGCAAAGCAGCAGGAGCCGGTCGGCTGGCTGCGATGCCTCCGCCTCCGGATCGGCCTGTGTCGCCCGGCGCTCGGCCACTTGGGCCGGCAGGGAACTGACTCAGCAGCTCTTCCATCGGGAGCAGGCGGCGCAGATGCACCAGCTTCAACAGCCCCAGTTCGAAGTGGAAGCGCTGCTCCTGTCGATAGCCAAGCTCGTCGAAGGTTCGAAGCATCATCTGTAGAAAGCGCGTCAGCTCCTCTTCGGAGAAGAGCGCCGCCGTTCGACCGGCGCGTCGCTGCTCGTCGGCGGAGATCTGCAGCAACTCCCCGGCGGCTCCATCAGCGCCTTCGCCATCGATACCAACGCCTGCGATCTTGGCGATGACTGCATTACGCAGGTATCGGACGCACTGCCTCGCCAACTGGGCCGGACTGTTCCCGGCATCGAGCAGGCGGTTGCCCAGGGTCATCACCTCAGCACTGCGGTTCGCACTGACCGCCTCGAAGATCGATTCAAAGACAGCGTTGGGAACGGTGCCCATTAGCTCACGAATCTGCGCTGCATCGAGACGGGGGCGGCCATCCTCTACGGGAGCGCTGGCTATCGCCTGATCCATGATCGAGAGGGCGTCGCGAACCGAGCCGTCACCGGCCTCTGCCAGCAGATTGAGGGCACCTTCGTCGGCGTCCAGACCCTCTTTCACAGCGATGTGCTTCAACTGGCCGAGGATGTCGACCAATTTCACCGCATGAAAGCTGAAGTGCTGGCAGCGGGAGCGGACGGTCTGCGGAATGTCCTCCGGCTGGGTGGTGGCGAACATGAAGACAGCCCACTCGGGTGGCTCTTCGAGGGTTTTGAGCAGGGCGTTCCATGCCGCATCGGTGATCTGGTGAGCTTCGTCGAGGATCAGGATCTTGTACTTGCTCTTGTTCGTGGGGCGCGCCTGGATCTTGCTGGTCAGCAGCTTGGCGTCGTCGATGCCGCGGCGGGTGGCGGAGTCGATCTCCTCCACGTCGAAGCTGTGCGACTCCTCGAAGATGTTGACTTCGGAGCGCGAGGCTGCGGAGATCTCCTTGCAATTGACGCACTGGCCGCAGGGTTCCGGCGTCGGTCGTTCCACCGAACCGATGGTCAACTGGCAGTTGAGCGCCATCGCCAGGATGCGCGCAATCGTGGTTTTGCCGATTCCGCGATGGCCGCTGAAGATGTAGCCGTGGGCGACACGTCCCTGGGTCAGTGCGTTCAGCAGGGTGCGGGTGACGTGGTCCTGCCCGATGACGTCCGAGAAGCGCTGGGGCCGATATTTCCGTGCGAGAACTTGATGAGCCATAGATAGAAAGGCAGCGAGCGCCTGACCTCTATTGTATCGTCCGGGCGTCGTCCCTATATCCACCGGGGAAGGTGGGCCAAAGCACGCGGAAGTTAATTCCTAACCAGTCGGGCACGCTTCGCATTGGCCGCTTTGCTCTTTGCTGCCTTTGCCACCTTCGCCCGCCGCGCCACTTCCTCCACGCTGAACATCGTGCCCCGGCAATTACCCGCGCCGCAGTAGCAATCGCCCTCGGCGTCGTCGCTGTCGTACAGGTGATACTCGTAGGTCAGCTCTTCTCCCACCGCGATATCGCGGACCGCGCAGACGAAGATTCTTCCGTCAACCTCTTCCGTCTCGCAGTTCGGGTTGCAGCAGTGATTCACGAACATCGCGGCTCCGAAACCGTCGATCACCATGCCGGTATCGCCGCAACTGAACAGGTAGGTCACAATCCGGTCGGCGTAGCGCTCATCGGCCTGCTCCTTGTCGAACCGTGGCCCGTCGTACTCGCAGACCCGCTCGCCCTTCTTGATGGCTTTTGTGGTGTAGCAGCCTGCGGCGTGAATTGACGACGAGCGAATAACAAGTCCGTTGTGCATGAAAGAGAAAGGCTCCGGATGAGACGTCAGGTTAAGTTCTGGCAGAACTGAAAAACTGCCTGCAACGGAAAAATGTGGATGGAGAACGGGACGGGAACGGGCTTTGCTGGCCTGAAAAAACAACAGACCATTTTGAACCGAATATAACAAACTCGGCGCTCGCAACGTCAAACACTCTGAGTATGTGGCGTACTTCCGAAGAACTTGCCCGGAATGCGCTCGTAAAACTGGATAAACTAGATACACATGGCGGTCTTCTCCCCATCTCGGACCTTCCGGTTGCACGGCATGCTCTTTCTTGTGATGCTGATTGCTCCGTTCGCTGCAAGTGCCCAGACTGCTCCGACGAATCCGCAGAAGCCTTGTACGGCTCCTTGCACTGTGCCTGCTACTCCGGCCCCGGACACTCCTGATCCTGCTCCTTCGAAGAAGTTTCCTTACCCGGGTGAGTCCAAACCGGCTTCCCAAAGCTCTTCGCCGGATGTTCCTGACGCCCCTTCCGGGACCTCTGGTACCCAGACTCCTGCCGCTCCGGGTGCAGCCCCGTCGAAGCAATTTCCCTATCCTGGCGAGTCGCATCCTGCCGATACCGGTGGTTCCAGCAGTAGCTCGTCCAGCAGTAGCGACAGTCCTGACCCTGCCGCAAATCCAGCTGCGGCTGCGAACGCGGACGATGATACCCCGACGGACAAGTTTCCGCGTCGCCGCCTGCCCAAGGTTCGTAACCTCCAGACCGATGAAGAGCGTGAGAGCGAAGACCTGACTGTAGCCAAGTTCTACCGCTCCAAGGGAAACTGGAACGCCGCCTACCTCCGCAGCAAAGATGCCGTGAAGCACGGTCCCGACGACCCCGACGCACACCTGCTGCTCGCCGAGAGTGCTCTGAAGCTCAACAAAAAGGACGAGGCCGCCGCTGAGTACAACGCTCTCCTCAAGCTCGACGCCTCTGAGGAGCAGGTGAAGACGGCACACAAAGCTCTCGAGCGGCTGAAGTAGTCCGCTCAGCTAGATTGAGGAAGGCCCCTTTTATTTGATTGAGGTTCGATCTTCGGTATAGCGTATCGGCATCCATGCATGTCGTCTTCGACCAGATCGAGCAGGCGCTGGCCCAGGTGCTTACCGGGCTCGACTCCCGGCAGACCCAGCTTCGCACCGCCGATTGCGCGGAGAGATGGACCATCCAGCAGATCGTCGAGCATCTGAACCTCACCTACAGATCAACTCAGGACACCATGCAGGCTCGACTTGCGAGAGGCCGTCCCACGCGCTCCCGTCCCTCTTTCAGTCAGCACGCGATGCAACTGGCAGTCATTCACGTCGGCTTTTTCCCTAAGGGCAGACGCGCCCCATCCATCGTCACTCCGGCCGAACCGGATGTCCTGCTCAATGGGGAGCAGCTTGTCGCGAGCATCCACCAGAATCTCACCTGCGCCGACCGCGTATTCGAACAGGCTGAGACTGCCTTCGGCGACAGACGCGCCGTCACCCATCATGTTGTGGGACCGCTCAGTATTCCGCAGTGGAGAAGGTTTCACCTGATCCACGGACGTCACCACGCGAAGCAGATCCTGGCCATCCGGCGCGAGCACGGATTCTAGCTGTTCGTCACCACGGATCTTCTTCCGATACCAGCGGCTCTACAGGCTCTGGCGCTAATTCCTCTTCGACCCTGAGATATCGCTTCATATAACGCAGCGGCTCGTCTGCGAGCGCCATCTCCCGCAGGTGGTACTTCCAGGCATCCTGTCGCGCGCTCCGCCGGATGTAGCTCTTCCGATGCACGGTCCCGATGCTGCCATCCGGCCTCACGCGCTCGAAGGTCTGGTTCGGAATCTGGAAGGTGATGCGCTGGCCGGCTTTCCAGAAAGACTCCGCGAACTCGTGAGAAAAAAGAAGGGAGTAGTAGCGTCGCTGGTCGGCAAGCATCTCAACAGCATGGGAGGCGCTCTCCCATGGCAGCCGCAGTTTGCCTACGTACCATTTGCGGAATTCGAAGCCGTTGGAACGTGCCTGGCCGATAAGGAGTTGCAGCAGTTCGAACCGTGTCATAGCCCTGTCAGTCCAAAGAAACGCCGAGGTGGTGAAACGTTAGGCTGCCGAAGGCCGTCAAAGCGAAGGTGACGTAGTAAACCGCCGTTAGCCAAGGCCTATAGTGTACGTTGAACCGGCCCGTACGAGCCGAGACGATATCTCCAAGGGAGCACATGCGAAGAGGAAGCATTCAGTGGACTCCACCGGCGGTCGCACCTCTTGTTACGCTTGCCGTTCTTCTCGCAGCCTTTGCCGGGCTCTCCCTGCACGCGCAGGGAAGGCCAAACACGCTCCACACCGCACCTCTGAATCTCGATTCCGTCGTCCGCGAAGGCTATCAGCGCTTCTACATCCTTGATTACGATGGGGCTCTCTCTCGTTTCGAGTCCATCCTCGCACTCCATCCAGACGATCCGATGGCGTCGAATTATGTTCTGATGGCGACGGTCTTTCGCGAGCTTTACCATCAGGACCTGCTCGACACCACCTACTACGCGCATGACTCTTTCCTTAGCTCGAAGCGCAACGTCTCTGTACCGCAGGGGACGCGCGACCGCATCGAAGCGCTCACCAACAAAGTTGTGTCGCTGTGCGATGCCCGGACCAAGTCCACTCCGTCCGATAAAGATGCTTACTTCGCTCGAGGCTATGCGCGGGGTATGCACGCCGCCTTCATTACGCTCGTCGACCATAGCTACGTCGCTGCCGCCCGCCAGGGACTTTCCGCCCGGAACGACAGTGAGCAGACGCTCAAACTCGATCCCGACTACGCCGATGCGAAGATGGCGATCGGCATCCAGCAGTTCGCTGTGGCCAGCCTTCCTCGATTTCTGCGCATGATGGTGGGAATCGCAGGGGTCAGCGGCAATCGGGAGAAGGGGCTTGATCTCCTCCGTGACGCCGCGGCGCATGGCACCATCACCGCGGTTGAATCTCGCACCACGCTGTCCCTGTTTCTGCGCCACGATGCGCGGTATGCGGAAGCCCTCGCTGTTCAGCACGGTCTCGCGACGGAATATCCTCGCGACTACCTGTTTCGCCTGGAAGAGGCCAATCTTACCAAGGATGCAGGCAGCGGGCCAGCGGCCATCCTGGTCTATAAGGCCGTGCTCGCCGACGCGCGAAAGCCGGAATATTTCATCGATCCCCGCCTCCAGATGGCCTGGTTTGGCCTGGCCGACACCGAGCGTGGCCAGAATGATATTCGCAATGCAGCGCAACATTACCTCGTCGCGGCCGACCAGCCCAACTGCTCCGACTGGCTCCGCCGCCGTGCCCAGCTTAATGCGGGGGAGATGTACGATCTTCTGCACGAGCGCGAACTTGCGATTCGGAACTATCAATTAGCGTCCGCAGGTGGAGGAGACCAGTCTCAGTCCGACGCGGCGCGGAAGTATCTGAAGACTCCTTACACCGGCAAATAAGGGCTGTTTTTCTGGCTAATGGCGATTCGGCTCTTGGCCTTTGGCTTGAGGCAGATGTAGCGAAGGAACTATCGCCGGCCCGACCTCGTATCTCCTGATGTGTCAAAATAAACATCTCCGGAGATCCTTATGTATTGCACCAAATGCGGCAATCAACTTACTCCCGGCAGCCGTTTCTGTTCCTCCTGCGGCACCGCGTATGCGCCTGCGAATCCGGGCACGTATCCCCAGTCTCATCCTCAACAGTCGCAGCTTGTGCGGCCTCGTAATCCCCGCGTGATCGCTGGGGTGTGCTCCGGTCTCGCTCTGCACTACGGATGGGACATTACGCTGATCCGCCTGATCCTAGTGCTCTGCGTGCTCTTCGCCGGAACGGGTGTGCTCGCTTATGTGATCGCCTGGATCGTTATCCCTGAAGCTCCTTACGCCTTGCCGCAGCAAACCCTCTAAGACCCAAGAAAGAGTCCCAGTCCCTTGCCGAAAGCCGCTGCCCAGAAAGCCTCTGCACTCTCCGCCACAGCCCGCCCCTTTACCTATCAGAGCCGCAGTCTCCACTGTGACGGCGTCTCGCTGGACTCGCTGGCAGAGGCGTACGGCACTCCGACTTACGTCTATTCGGAGCGCCAGATCTCGGAGCGCTTTCAACTCTTCAATACGGCGTTTTCATCTGGAGCGGCAGAGCGCCCCCACACCATCTGCTATGCCGTTAAAGCGAACTCCTCGCTCGCCATCCTGCGCCTGCTGGGGCAACAGGGTGCGGGCTTCGATATCGTCTCAGGCGGTGAGCTGGAGCGGGTTCGCAAGGCCCACAAACCGGCGCTGCAGCGGGTCGTCTTCTCCGGAGTCGGGAAGCAGATCTGGGAGATCGATGCTGCGCTGAAGGCCAATATCCTTCTCTTTAACGTCGAGTCCGAGGCGGAGCTGTACCTGCTTGCGTCGCGAGCGGAGGCGCTGGGCGTCCGCGCCCGCTTCGCCCTGCGGGTCAACCCGGACGTCTTCGCCGACACCCACCCTTATATCTCCACCGGTCTCCGCGAGCATAAGTTCGGCATCGACATTACGCTGGCTCGCGCGATCTACCGGAAGGCGAAGAAGCTCAAATCGCTCGATCCTGCCGGTGTCAGCGTTCATATCGGCTCGCAGATCCGCAGCGTGGGGCCGTTCGCGGCTGCGACGGTACGGGTTCTGTCCCTAATTGCAGACCTGCGCAAGGATGGACACGATATCCGCTATCTCGACGCTGGCGGCGGACTTGGCATCGATTATCACGACTCGCTGGTGGACTCGCACTTCAACCCGGAGCAGCAGGTGCATAATTACGCTGCGGCTCTGTCCAAGGTGCTCAAGGGGGTCGACGCGCATCTGCTGCTGGAGCCGGGCCGCTTTATCGTCGCGCAGGCCGGGGCGCTTCTGGCTCGTGTCCTGTTTGTGAAGCAGAACGGCAGCAAGACCTTCGTCATTACGGACGCGGGTATGAACGATCTCATTCGTCCGGCGCTGTACCAGGCGCACCACGAGATTCTTCCGGTTCGTCAGCCCCGCGCGGGAGCGCCGGAGCTGACGGCGGATATCGTCGGGCCTGTCTGCGAGTCGGGAGACTTCTTCGCTCGCGACCGGACGCTGGCTAATGTGAAGCCCGGAGACCTAGTGCTGGTTCTCGATGCCGGAGCCTATGGGATGTCGCTGACGTCGAATTACAACACCCGTCCGCGGCCGCCTGAGGCTCTGGTAACGAACGGGAAGGCGGAGTTGATCCGTCGGCGGGAGACGCTGAAGGACCTGTTCGGACCGGAACTGCTGCCGGCGGGCTAAAGCGATTTTTTCAAAGATGTATCGCTGACGGCAGATAAGTGCCAAGTTCGCCCTGACGCCGGGCAGGCGCCACTTCGTGGGGTATCGGACGCTTCGCGTGATGAGACGACTCCATAGCAATAGACCATTGGCTCTAGGACACTACGTTGGGATATTACCCGGTTCGACCGTGCTAAAATCGCAAGGTTGCGCGAGCATCGCTCTGCGCATCCGCATCGTATTTCAGACTAGAGGGATCGCATGTCAGGCCATTCAAAATGGGCCACAATCAAGCATAAAAAGGGCGCGCTTGACGCCAAACGTGGCAAGATCTTTACCCGCCTTATCAAGGAAGTCACCATCGCTGCCAAGACTGGCGGCGGCGACCCGGACGGTAACCCACGTCTCCGTGGCGCGATCGCTGCGGCCAAGGCTGAAAATATGCCCGCCGACAATATCAAGCGCGCGATTCAGCGCGGTACCGGTGAGCTTGAGGGCGTCAACTACGAGGAGATCACCTACGAGGGCTACGGACCGGGTGGCGTTGCCGTCATCGTCGACGTTCTGACCGACAACAAGAACCGCGCGGTGAGCGAAGTGCGTCACGCCTTCTCGAAGAACGGCGGCAATCTTGGAGCGGAAGGCGCTGTTTCGTGGATGTTCACCAAGAAGGGCGTCATCGTCGTGGACAAGGCGGCTGCGGACGAGGATAAACTCACCGAAATCGTTCTCGATGCCGGCGCAGAAGACCTCAGCGACGAAGGCGACAACTGGGAGATTTTGTGCGAACCGAAGGACTTCGAAGCGGTCACGGAGTCCCTCAAGGCCGCCAAGATCACGCCGGAACATGCCGAGGTCACGATGATCTCATCCACCTACACCAAGCTGGAAGGCTCGCAGGCTACCTCCATGATGCGGCTGCTCGAAGTGTTGGAAGATCTGGACGATACCCAGAACGTGTACTCGAACTTCGATATGCACCACGCCGAGTAAGAGCAGTCTGATCGGATTCACACGGAAGCACAGCCCGGCTTCGGGCTGTGCTTTTTCTTTGCCTCAATCCACCTCTCAGGTGGGTTCTGGTCTCTGGCGGATGAGACCTCAACGGCTCTATCGATGTACGCTGGATCATGTGGAGTTAACCTAACCCACACCAAGGAGCTATCTGTGACGCGAACAACCCGAAGCAGAGGAATCCTCCTCTTTGTCCTCTGTCTCGCCCTGGCGGCCACGTCCTCACGCTTGCATGCCCAGGCGGCCCGCACCCAGGAAGCATCCGCGATCCAGACGGCCAGTACGCATCGACCGCTGGAGTACGGCGTTCTGGTTCAGGGTGGCAAGGGCCTCACCGACGAACGTGACAGCTTCAAATTCATCATGGCCGGAGTACACGCCGGTAAGGTTCTGAGCGGTAACTTTGGTCCCGGACCGTTGCGTGGCAACTTCGAGTATGCCGTCGAGCTCTTTCCGTTCTGGCAGTCGTATACGCCGAAGTTTCAGCGGGCGAACTGCGTGGCGGCTGGCGGCGGTTCGATCTCCTGTTCTTCGCTGTATTCCACCGGCGGAACGTACAGCGGCGTTACGATTACGCCCATCATTCTGCGCTGGAACTTCGCGGGGACGCGGCGCTTCGCTCCCTGGGTGCAGGGTGCCGGCGGCGTGCTCTGGACCAACCACAAGTACCCTGCGTTCGGTTCGCCGGTGCTGAACCTCGGGAATGACGGGCCTCATACCAACGCCAGTGTGTGGAACTTTACTCCGCAGGGCGGCGTGGGAATCCACTACTTTGTTCATCCCAAGCGGTCGATCGATCTGAGCGCGAACGCGGTGCACATCTCCAGCGCGAGCCTGGGCGATAAGAATCCCGGTGTCAACGCCAGCGTGCAGTTTTCGCTTGGCTACACCTGGTGGAAGTAATGCTGCAATGAATCCTGACGCGATCATCGAATGCGTTCCAAACTTCTCGGAGGGAACCGATCCGGCGAAGGTGCGCCAGATCGTTGCTGCGATGCAGGTGGAGGGCGTTCGTCTGCTGGACTGGTCGCTGGATACGGCGCATAACCGCTCGGTGGTTACGATTGCCGGGGCTCCAAACGCGGTGGTGGAAGCCGCGGTGCTGGCCGTGGGCAAGGCCTCGCAACTGATTGACCTGACACGGCAGACCGGGGTTCATCCCCGGATCGGAGCGGCGGACGTGGTGCCGTTTGTGCCGGTCAGCGGTATTTCCCTTGCGGAGTGCGCGATGTTTGCCCGTCAGGCGGGATTGCAGATCTGGCGGAGGTACGGCGTTCCGGTGTACTTCTACGGCGCAGCGGCGGCGAGGCCGGATCGGGTGCTGCTGGAGGACGTTCGGCGCGGGCAGTTTGAGGGGCTTCGCGAGGCTGCCTTGAAGGATGCAGCGCGGCGGCCCGATGTTGGCGGTCCCGAGTTGCACGCTACCGCCGGGGCAAGCGCGGTCGGGGCGCGAAGTTTCCTGATTGCTTACAACATTTATCTGGAGCCCGCTCCGGGAGCCGCGCAGGCGCCGGATGTTTCGGTCGCCCGGTCGATTGCGCGGGACATTCGTGCTTCGAGCGGTGGAATGCACGGGGTGAAGGCGATCGGCGTGGTCGCACAGGGCCGGGCGCAGGTGAGCATGAACATCACCGACTACCGGGTGACTTCCATGCAAAGTGTGCATGCCGCCGTGGTGCAACTTGCTCAGCGGTATGGTGCCCAGGCCTCGGATGGGGAGCTGATCGGTCTGATTCCTGACGGAGCGTATGAGCCGGAATCGGATTGGATTCGTCAAATCCCTGGATTCGATCCTGCGGACAAGGTTCTGGAGCGGAGGCTGGATGCTCCGATGGCCTGGCCGGAAGCCGCTGCGATCTGAACCCCTTGCTCATGCGTAATCAATAGGTACGCACCTAAAGTGGTAGCCAATCCACCGGTCCGCACTTGTAAGTGGAGTGCATTCACGGAAGAATAAAGATACAGAGGTAAAAGACTATGAAGTTCCCCATGTTCCGATTCAGCCCCGTCGCTCTTGCTCTTGCGGCAACCATGATTTCAGCGCCTGCCTTCGTCTTCGCGGCGCAGCTTAGCAGCGATGGCAAGGCCTCGATTCCGCGCGACGTGCAGCAGTTGATCGTCGTGGACTACCACGCGATGCAGAACTCGTCCGCGGCGATGGAGATGAAGGACCGCGTTCTTCCGCCGGAGTTGAAGCGGCTTGAGGCGGCGATGAAGACCTCCGGTCTGAAGGTCGATCAGGACGCCGATACGCTGGCGTTCGCGGCGTTCAAGGCAGGAGAGGGTACGCGGATTGTCGGCGTGGCGCAGGGGCAGTTCCATACCCGCGAGTTGCTGGCGAACTTCACCAAGCAGAAGGTGAAGCCGATCATGATTCGCAACAACAGCATCTACCCGATGGGCACGAACGGGATGAGCGTGGTGTTCCTGAACCAGACGACGATGGTGTTCGGCGACCGCGAGGCGGTGAAGGCTGCAGTGGATGCGCGCGATGGAATCGGCCAGAACTTTCTTTCGAACAATGAAATGGTGAACGAGATGGCTTCGGTAGACACCAAGGCCGTGTGGAGCCTGCTCGACCAGAAGGGCACGCAGACGATGATGAAGGGCGTGCTCGGCGAGGCGGCGCAGCTGGCCGACTACGACACGGTTCGGAACCGGATGAAGAGCTCGCGGTACACGATGGACTTCCAGAACGGCGTGAAGTTCGACATGGCGGTCGTGATGTCCGACACGCTCACGGCGGCAACAGCGGCGACGCTGATGAAGGGCGTTTCGCTGATGAAGCAGACCTCCGGCACTTCGCTCGAGAAGTCTGCGCTGGATAACACCACGATCGATTCGAGCGCCGGGACTCTTACGGTTTCGTATTCTTCATCGGATAGCCAGTTTGCTTCTTTGCTGAGTTCTCCTTTGTTCCAGTCTGTGGTTCGTTAGGTTGGTGGTTCGGCAGGCTACCCCTCCCCTGGGGGTTGCATTGGTCTAAGTGCTTTGTTTGCATGTATATAGATCAGGCATGGTGCTGCAAAATAGTCTAAACAAAGGGGTTACGGCCAAATTTGTGCAGCATAACGAGTTGCGGGGATTTTGTTTGTAGATTTAGAGTTCTTGGCAAACGACAAGAGTAAAACGGATCAGGCCCAGCAATTTGCTGGGCCTGATCTGTTTTAACTGTTCTCTTTATTGTAGCGAATTGGTGAAAACTAAAATGCCACATTTTTTAAACAATTTTCTGATCTGTAAATGTTGGTAGACGTATGTTTGGTCGATTTTTAGTGATGGATTTCTGGATTTGGGGGCTTGACAGGATTTTGGGTGGGTTCGGGTAGCGCGATCCTTTCGCCCGCACTGCAGGTGCAAAAGCAAAGACGCAATACAGGGGTTCTGACGGGTGCCGAGGTGCGGGCTGGTCCGCTGCAACGGAGGAACACAGGGGTTCAGACGGATGCCGAGCTACGATCCGGTCCGCTCGAACGGAGAAATACAGGGGTTCTTCGCTTCGCTCAGAATGACGACAATTTTTTACTACGACGACCATTCTTTACAACACCGACCGTTCTTCAGAATGACGACCGTTCTGCAGCCGCTCTACAGCAATTGTGAAGCTGCTTTAGTTACAAGTTAGATGGGTCTGTGGATTCGGCCTTAGCAGCGGTGTTGAAGCTAAGTTGAATGGATGAGAGGGCTCTAAGGTGCGGGTGGCTGAGTTCGGCCATGTGCTTGCTTTATGTCTGGCATGGACAGTGGACTCTATGCGGCTTACACGGGGTTGATGGCGCGGACGCAGGCGCTGGATACGGCGGCGAACAATCTTGCGAACGCGGGTACGAGTGGGTTTCGGGCGCAGCGGGATTATTTTCGGGGCGTGATGGTGGATTCGGCGGCGAATGGGAATGCGCTGCTGGGATCGCAGGTGGGCTCGTCGGTCAACGGATTTGGGGTACTGGGTGGGAACCGGCTGGATCTGAGCCAGGGAGAGATCGCGTCTACGGGAAATCCTCTGGATGTGGCGCTACGGGGGGATGGATTCTTTGCGGTGCAGGCGGGAACTACGGTGATGTACACGCGGGATGGGGCGTTTTCGCGCTCTGCGACCGGGGTGCTGCAGACGGCGCAGGGGGAGGCTGTGCTCGATCCCAAGGGCAAGGCAATCACGATCCCGAGTGGGGCGGTGACGATCTCTCCGGACGGCAGCGTGTCGGTGGCGACGGCGAATGGCAGCGCGATCGTGGGGCAGATCGGGGTCTTCGATTTTGCGGACAAGTCGGTGCTGCATGCGGAGAGCAATGGACGCATCTCGGCGGAACCCGGGGCGAAGCCGGTGCTGGCTGCGGCTTCCATCGAGCAGGGTGCAGTGGAAGGGGCGAATGAGGATGCGGTGCACGGGACGATGCAGTTGGTGCTGGTGCAGCGGCAGGCGGAGATGATGCAGAAGGCTTTGAGTGTGTTCAACAACGATTTCGATAAGACAGCGGCGGAAGAGTTGTCGCGGGTTTAACAACAGTTGGTAGTTGTGAGCGATTTGGAGGCGGGATGATACGAGCACTTTATACGGCGGCGAGTGGGATGAGCGCGCAGCAGTCGAACCTGGATACGGTTGCGAATAACCTGGCGAACTCGGGCACGGCCGGGTTTCGACGGCGGCGGATGCAGTTCGAGGACATGATCTACCAGAACCTGATTACTCCGGGTGCGGCGCAGAGCCAGCAGACGGTGTCGGCGGGGCTGCAGATCGGGCTGGGGACGCGGTCGGCTGCGACCGAGATGATCATGACGCAGGGCGACTTCAACCAGACGGGGAATCCGCTGGACCTGGCGATCCAGGGGCAGGGGTTCTTCCAGGTGTCGCTGCCGGACGGCACGATCGCCTACACGCGGGCGGGGAGTTTTCACCAGGACAACCAGGGCGCGATTGTGACGATGGAGGGTGATCGGTTGTTGCCGGCGGTGACGATTCCGGCGAACTCCACCTCGATCACCATCTCGCAGTATGGAGTGGTGACGGCGAATCTGCCGGGGCAGACGACACCTTCGCAGTTGGGGGTGATTCAACTGGCTACGTTTTCGAATCCGGGAGGACTGAATTCGATTGGCGGGAATCTGTTTCAGCAGACGGCTTCGTCGGGCAATGCGATTACGGATGTTCCGGGCGGGACGAGCGGGATTGGGACGCTGCAGGAAGGGTATCTGGAGAACTCGAACGTCGATGTGGTGGCTGAGTTTGTGCAGATGATTTTGGCGCAGCGGGCGTATGAGAGCAACTCGAAGGTAATGCATGTGGCGGATGACATGTATCAGCAGATCAACGGCATGATTCGCTAGGTTCGTCAGGAGCGGTGATGGTTTTTTTGAGCAGGCGGTGGTGGCGGCGATGGGGTTGGGAGTTGAGTGGTCTTGCTGCGGGATTGATTCTGCCTGGCGTGGGAGCGGCGCAGTGTGTGGCGGCTGATTCGCTGGCGCATGTCGTCTCGGTGCAGAAAGACGTGGTGCTGGGTTCGCGATGGGGCGTGACGGTGCGGTGCGATCATCCGGAGTGGCCGGCACGGATGGCGGTTGTGCCAGCGGAAGCGGGTGGTGTCGCTGAGGTGTTGATGCGAGTTGCGCCTGCGGTGCCGGAGTTGGTGGTGCGGGTTCGTGTGGGGGAGAGTGTGCGGCTGTGGCAGGAGGATGCGATGGCTCGGATCGAGATGTTCGGGACGGCGGAAGAGAGCGGCGCAGAAGGTGCGCGGGTGAGGGTAAGGTTCGTGCGTAAGGCAAGTGATGGCGGTGACGCGAAGGGATCGGTGGTCGGGGTGGTGCGCGGGGTTGGCAGCGTGGAGATGGTGCGATGAGGCGCGTTCTGGTTCTGCTGCTGATGATTGGACTGCTAGTGCCGGTTGGGATTTCCGGGCAGACGGTCACGACGCCGGGGGCTAAGGCGGGGCTGTTGCACGGCGCTCCGAATGTGGCTACGGCTTCACTTGCTGCGTATGTGGAGCGGGTGCGGCGGGAGACTTCGGGAGAGGGCGCTACGCCCGGGGCGATCTGGGTTGATAGCGGACGGTTTACCAGGATGTCGGCGGATGTGCGGGCGATGCGGCCGCATGATCTGGTGTCGGTGGTGGTGTTGGAGAATCTAGCGGCTTCGACGGATGGAACGGTGAAGAACTCGCGGGCTTCGAATGCGAGCTCGCAGATCTCCAGTTTGATTGGTTTGCTGCATGCTGGGAACGCTTTGCAGAACCTGGTGAACCAGAGCTCGGCTGCGGGTCTGAATGCGCAGGGGACGAGTGCGACGACTTCGAGTTTGACGACGACGTTTGGAGGGCAGGTGGTGGAGGTGCTTCCGAACGGGATGCTGGTGATCGAAGCGGCGCGGCAGGTAGAGTTCAGCCAGCAGACGCAGACGATCGTGCTGCGAGGGCTGGTACGGCCAGAGGATATTTCGCAGCAGAACCAGGTGCTGTCTACAGCGATTTCCAGTTTGGAACTGGAGGTTCGGGGTAAGGGGATTGTGTCGGACTACACGCGGCGGCCGAATTTGCTGGTGCGGTTGTTGCAGCGGGCTTTGATTTTCTAAAGACAGTTAGTACTTGTGAGTTGGTAGTTGGTAGTAAGAACGAGGTGTTGGATGATGCGTGCATGGGCTTTGCTGGCGAGTATGTTTCTGTTGGTTCCGGGTGCGCTTTGGGCGGGGGAGCCTGCGGTGGTGGTGCGGGAGGCGCGGATCAAGGATCTGGCTACGATTGAGGGGATTCGGGATAACCAGTTGGTGGGGTATGGGATTGTGGTGGGGTTGCAGGGGACGGGGGATAGCCAGCAAACTACGTTTCCGACGCAGACGCTGGCTTCTACGTTGCTGCGGATGGGGGTGAGTGTTCCGGCGGCTGCGATCCGGGTGCAGAATCTGGCGGCAGTGTTTGTGTCGGCTACGTTGCCTCCGTTTGCGCGGCCGGGGACGAAGCTGGATATTACGGCTTCGTCGGCGGGCGATGCGCGCAGCCTGGAGGGTGGCTTGCTGCTGCTTACGGCGCTGTATGGTGCGGATGGGAAGATCTACGCGCAGGCGCAGGGGCCGCTGGTGGTGGGGGGCTACTCGGTGAATGTGAATGGGAACGTGAAGCAGTTCAACCATCCAAATACGGCGCGGGTTCCGGGAGGTGCGATGGTGGAGCGTGGCGTTCCGCTGGAGCTGGCGGGACGGGGGCAGTTCTCGCTGCTGCTGGAGAGTGCGGACTTCAAGACTGCGGAGTCGATGGCACAGACGATCAACCGGGAGCTGGGGCGTTCGGCGGCCCATGCCGTCGATAGCCGGAGGGTGGACCTGGAGGTGGCGAAGGGAGAGGACATTCCGGCGCTGCTGGGACGGGTAGAGGCGATGGAGATTCCGGTGTTTCCGCGAGCCAAGGTAGTGGTGAATGAGCGGACGGGGACGGTGGTAATCGGAGGGACGGTGGTGCTGCAGCCGGTTTCGATTCTGCATGGCGGACTGTCGGTGAATATCGTGAGCCACTTTGAGGTGTCGCAGCCGGAGGCGTTCGGCACGGGATCGACGAAGGTAGTGCAGCAGACGCGGGTGGATGCGGTGGACAAGCCGGTGAACCGGATCGAGTTGAAGCAGGGAGCAACGGTGGATGACCTGGTGCGGAGCCTGCAGACGATCGGGGCTTCGGCGCGGGATGTGATTTCGATTCTGCAGGCGATGAAGTCGGCGGGTGCGCTGGAGGCGGAGATTGAGGTGCTATGAGGATTGAGGCGAGCACGGGTGCTACGGCGGTTGGGATGAGTTCTAAGGACCATGCCCGGCTGGAGGATGCGGCGCAGCAGTTTGAGGCGATGCTGCTGCAGGAGATGTTGAAGCCGATGCAGTCTTCGGAGAACAAGTGGACGGCGGACGATGCGGAGGTCGACAAGTCAGCGGATACGTTGAGTGCGTATGGGACGGAGGCGGTGGCTCGAGCGATTTCGAAGGCCGGTGGGGTTGGGATTGCGAAGCGGGTGATGGAGCAGGTGGGTCTGCAGAGTGAGAGCAAGAAATAAGTGCCGAGTACTAAAGTTTGAAATTTGTGGGCCGATATCTCAAGTAGGAGGAAATGCGATGAGTTCAGTGAGTGGAGTTGGATCGGGGCAGCAGGGGTTGGGGATGTTGGCGATGGAGGCGGTGAGTGGCAATGCGCAGGCCGATGCTTCGAAGCCGAGCAGCGGAAGTGACGGGATTGTGCCGAAGGATGCGGCGACGCTGACCTCGCTGGGTGCGGTGATGGCGCAGGCGGTTGCCGGTTCGGATACGAACGCTGCGAAGGTTGCGGCTCTGACCGAGGCGATTGCGACGGGAACGTACAGCGTTCCGGCTTCGGCGGTGGCGGATAAGTTGCTTGAGTCGATGGGGCGCTAGCGATGACCGCGATGCTGGAGTTGGAGGAGATCGTGGAAGGCACCGTGGGTGCGCTGGCTCGGCTGGAGGTGGATGAGCTGGAGGCGCTGGAGAGGCGACTACTGATGATCGTGCGGGCTGAAGGGATGCAGGGTGTGGACGGGCGAAGGCTGCGCTCCAAGCTGGAGTTGCTGGGGCGATGCGTTGCCATGACGGCCGGCAACTTGAGGATGCTGGAAGGGCTGGCTGAGAGAGGCGTGGTGGCGGAATGATGGGGACACTTTTATCGATGATGAGCGCTTCGCTGACGGCGTTGCAGGCGGACCAGGCTGCGCTGAATGTGACGGCGAACAATGTGGCGAACCAGAACGTCGTTGGATATACGCGGCAGGTGGTGCAGTTCTCGTCGAATGATTCGGTGAGTGTGGGGAATGGTGGTGTGAGCCTGGGGCGTGGAGCGATCTCGGTGCGGGACCGGGTTCTGGAGCAGCGGGTGCAGCAGCAGACCCAGACGGCGGCGCAGAGTGCGGCGCTGGAGACGGTTTGGCAGCAGGTAGAGAATGTTTTTAGTTTGAGCACGAGTTCGACTTCGAACTCGGCTGCTACGACGACGCTGGGAGCGGCTACGGATGGATTTTTCAGTGCGCTGAGCGCGCTGGCGAGCAATCCTTCCGACACCTCGATGCGGCAGGCGGTATTGACAGCGGCGGGAAGCCTGGCGGCTGCGTTCAACTCGGCGGCGAGCCAGTTGGCGGCGGTAAAGACGGGGCTGGATCAGCAGGTGGTCTCGGTAGTGGGGCAGGTCAACACATTGACGGCAAGTATCGCGAAGCTGAACGGACAGATCGCGAAGCTAAGTCCAAATGCGGATGCGGGTGTGCTGGAGGATCAGCGGCAGGCGGCAATTGCTGCCTTGTCGCAGTACATCGGGGTCGATCAGATCACGACGGAGAATAACGGCATCACGCTGACGGCTGGGAACGGGCAGTTGCTGGTGAGCGGGGATAGCGCTTCGGCGCTGACGACTTCTCAGGTCGGCGGGAGCACGCATATCGTTGCCGGTTCGGGGCAGGACATTACCGGAGAGATAGTTGGCGGTGAGCTTGGCGGGATCGTTGCGGCGCGGGATACGGCGTTGCCCACAGTGACCTCGGCGCTGGATACACTGGCGAATGCGATCGCTACGAGTGTGAATGCGCAGAGTGCCGCAGGCGTGGATGGCAACGGCAATGCTGGGCAGGCGGTGTTTACGGTTTCGGGAGCGGGGACGACGACGGCGGCGACGATCTCTGTGGCGTTTAGCGATCCGGCTTTGATTGCGGCGGCTTCCAGTGGCCAGGGAAGTGCCGGGGCCGGGAATGCGCAGGCCCTGGCGAATCTTTCTACGAGCGGGATTGTTGGGGGAGCTACGGCGAGTGATTTCTATGCTTCGCTGTTGAGCCAGATTGGCAACGCAGCGGCGAGTGCGAGTGCAGACAGCACGCAGCAGCAAACTTCGTTGACGCAGTTGACGACGCAGCGGGATGCGCTTTCGGGGGTCTCGCTGGATCAGGAGGCTGCGAATCTGACGCAGTATCAACGTTCGTATGAGGCTGCGGCGAAGGTGTTTTCGATTGTGAATACGCTGCTGGCCGAGGCGATCAACCTGGGGCAGGCGACGACGGTTGCATAACTCGGTTGATGGGATAGAGAAGGTCTCCGCTCAGGGGTTCACATCATTTTCGTAGAGCGGATTTGGTTCGAGACGATTACGAGGGCAGAGAGGAATTCAATGCAATTCGATCCGAATTATCTAATCAAGCTGGTGGCTGCGGTGAACCAGTCGAGCAGTGCGGAGAGTGCTCTGACGACGGAGCTTTCGAGTGGGTTGCGGGTGTCGTCGCTGCAGGTGGATCCGAGTGCTGCGGCGCAGAGCAGCCGGCTTGCGAGTGCGATTGCGAAGGACGACAGCTATGTGAAGGCGGCTTCGAGCCAGCAGGCGATTCTGCAGGTGACGGACTCGGCTCTGGGCGAGGTGGTGACGCAGTTGACGTCCGCGCTCTCGCTGGCGGTGCAGGGAAGTAACGGCACGCAGAACGCCTCGAATACAGCAGTGGTCGCGCAGCAGTTGAGCGCAATCCGGGATGCAGTGGTTTCACTGGCCAATACGAGTTTCATGGGGACGTATCTTTTCGGCGGGAGTATGGGGTTGGTGCAGCCGTATTCGACTGACACGTCGACGACACCGGCGACTGCGGTCTATGCGGGCGATACCGCCGTGCAGTCGATTACGACGCCGAACGGGCAACAGATCCAGACGAGCTTACCGGGGCCCTCGATCTTTGGAAGTGGCTCGAGCGGAGTTCTTGCGGCGCTGAACCAATTAGTGGCGGACTTTTCAAGTGGAACGGTGAGTCCGACGGTGACGAGCGATATGGCGGCTCTGACGGCGGCGCTGGGTCAGGTTTCTTCGCAGCGCGGTGTGCTGGGGAGTTCGCTGAACCGGATTCAATCGGCGAGCACGTATGCGCAGACGGATGAGGCTACGTTGACGGCGCGGCAGAGCTCGCTGGTGTCTTCGGATCTGACGCTGGTGGCGACGCAGTTGAAGTCGGCGGAGACGCAGCACCAGGCTTTGCTGAGCGTGATGGCTGCGTTGGGCAGCACCAATCTGTTCAGCTTCATGAAGTGACGCTGCCAGGCAGTATCGACATATACAGGGTTACATCTTCGCCGGCGCGGTTGAATTGGGAAGGATATTTGGAAGAGCACGGCTTCAGCCGTGCCGAAGGAAGCGTCCCCCTCTATCCTTTGTTTCTTTTATCGGTTTGCCATAGGCAAACCGATAAAAGAAACAAATCAAAATACGGAGCATTTGGCACACCTGACGGTGTGCCCTTCCAAGGGCTATATGTCGATACGCCCCAGGAGATGGCTTCGCGGCTCTCGATATACTGGATGCAGGTGGACTGCATGGTTGAGGGTGTTCGATTTCTTTGGACAGCAACGCGTGGGAACCGGATGCGTCCGTGGCGCAGCCCGTACCTTCGCTGGCGGCTGGAGACGTATACGGGTAAACATGCGGAAGCGATCGGGCCTCGCGATTTTCTGGAGTTGATGATGAAGGAGAAGATGCAATTCCTTCGTTTTCTGCGCTGGACGGGTGAGATTCGGGGCTATGCCGATGAGAATAAAAGTAATTGATGAGGCAGCGCTTAGCTCGGTTCCAAGGGCAAAGGGTGCGTGTTTCGTGACGAATGGCTGAGGCAGGTGTTGAATTCCTGCTGAATGAGGCGGTTTGGAGCGCTCGGAAAGAGTGTTTCGAGCGGCTTCCGACATTGCCTCCGCCAGCAACCGGTGCTATTCTTGCCAGAGACACCGAGAGTGGACTAGAAGATCAGGAGTAGAAACAGCTGTGTTGGCATCCGCAAAAAAGACAGACATCATTCAGAAGTTCCGTACGCATGACTCCGACACCGGGAGCCCAGAGGTTCAGATCGCGATATTGAGTGAACGTATCGGCGAGTTGACGGAACATTTCAAAGCACATAAGAAGGACCACGGCTCGCGTCGCGGACTTCTGATGCTTGTGAGCAAGCGCCGTCGGCTGCTGGACTACTTGAAGAAGTGCGATGCTGACCGGTACCGCGAGGTCATCAGCAAGCTTGGGATCCGTAAGTAAGCTTTTATTCCGGAGACATCATTCCAGACATGCAAGTATTCCCGGCCATTACAGGTCCGTCCGCGTCACGTATGCGGGGTCGGGGATGACCATGCTTCTGGAGAGAGCTTCGCTACTGGATCGATACACTCTCCGCAAGGCGGGGAGCCGTACCTTCGAACAACCATGGAATACAGTGCAGCTTTGCGAGGCGCGCGGCGATGCCGCCTCCGAAGCTGCATTTTCGCGTGCGGCATCCGGACAATCCAGATAACAGCGAGCTATTCCGGCTCCGTCTGGGATGCGACAGCGCGTCAAGTTTAAATCACCGAGTGAATAGAGAGAAGAGGACGAACGATGAAACAGGACGTAATCGTTGAGCTTGCCGGCGGCAAGCAGATCAAGTTTGAGACAGGACGGATGGCCAAGCAGGCCTCCGGCGCAGCCCTCACGTCGAGTGGCGACAATGTAATTCTGGCGACGGCCGTGGCCTCGCCCGATCCGAAGGAGGGAATCGACTTCTTCCCGCTGACGGTGGAGTATCGCGAGTTTACGTATGCCGGTGGACGCATCCCGGGTGGGTTCATCAAGCGTGAGGGACGTCCGAGTGAGAAGGAGATCCTGACGTGCCGTCAGATCGACCGTCCGATCCGTCCACTGTTCCCGGAGACGTTCCGCAACGAGACGCAGGTTGTAGCGTTCGTGTACTCGGCCGATAAGGAGAACGATCCTGACGTGCTGGGCATCAACGGCGCGAGCTGCGCGTTGGCGTTGAGCGATATCCCGTTCCACGGTCCTGTGGGCGCGGTTCGTATCGGCATCATCAACGACGAGTTCGTTGTGAATCCGACGTACGCAGAGCGTGCGATCAGCCTACTGAACATCATGGTCGTCGGCACCAAGGACGGCATTGTGATGGTCGAGTCGGGCGCGAAGGAAATCTCGGAAGAGAAGGTTGTTGCTGCGATCGAGTTCGCGCATGAGCAGATCAAGAAGATCTGCGCTGCGATCGAAGATTTGGTCAGCCGCGCGGGTAAGACGAAGCGCATTGCCAGTGCGGTTGAGATCGACAGCGAGTATCTCGCTGCGTTGACCTCGAAGGTTGGCGATCGTCTGAAGGACGCCTTGAACACGGAGAAGCATCCGAAGTTCGAGAGCTACGCGCTGGTGAAGGAGATCAAGGACGAGCTGAAGAAGGATCTTCCCGAAGGCGATGCTGCCGCGGCGAAGAAGCTCAGCAAGTACTACGAGCTGCTGCGCGAGAACATCTTCCGCGAGCAGGTTTTGAATGAGCGCATTCGTCCTGACCACCGCGCCTTCGATGCGATTCGCGCGGTTACGGTTGAGGTTGGTGTTCTGCCCCGCGTCCATGGTTCGGCTTTGTTCACGCGCGGTGAGACGCAGGCTCTGGTCTCGGCGACGCTTGGCACAACCGACGATGCACAGCGGATGGAGAGCTATGAAGGCGAGCAGAAGCGCCGCTTCATGCTGCACTACAACTTCCCACCGTTCTCGGTAGGCGAGGTAGGGCGCATGTCGGGTGTTGGCCGGCGCGAGATCGGACATGGAGCGCTTGCGTTCCGTGCGATCGAGGCTGTGCTGCCGGGCGAGGATGAGTCTCCTTACACGCTGCGCGTGGTTTCGGACATCCTGGAGTCGAACGGATCGTCTTCGATGGCAACGGTGTGCGGCGCTTCGCTGGCACTGATGCAGGCCGGTATCCCGTTGAAGGGTGCTGTAGCCGGTGTGGCGATGGGCCTGGTGAAGGAAGGCGAGAACTACGCCATCCTCTCCGACATCGCGGGTGCGGAAGATCATTACGGCGATATGGACTTCAAGGTCGCTGGAACGCGCAAGGGCATTACGGCGCTCCAGATGGACATCAAGATCATGGGCATTACGGCGCAGATTATGCGTGAGGCTCTCGAGCAGGCTCGCAAGGGCCGTCTCTGGCTGCTGGATACGATGGACGCGACGATCTCGGGCGCAAGCGAAGAGAAGTCGCAGTTTGCTCCTCGCATCCACACCATCCAGATCCCTACGGACAAGATTCGCGACCTGATCGGACCGGGCGGCAAGGTGATCCGCGGGATCATCGATGCGACCGGCGTAAAGATCGACGTAGACGATACGGGCCGCGTGAATGTGGCTTCGAGCGATGCCGATGGACTGGCGCGCGCGATCCAGATGATCAGCGACATTACTGCTGTTCCGGAGATCGGCAAGATCTACCTGGGCAAGGTCGTTCGGATCGCCGAGTTCGGCGCATTCGTTGAGATCTTCCCCGGCACGGACGGCTTGCTGCACGTCTCGGAGATCGCAGAGCATCGCGTGAAGGAAGTGAAAGACGAGCTTCGTGACGGTGACCAGATTCTGGTGAAGGTGCTTTCGATCGAAGGCAACCGCATCAAACTTTCGCGCAAGGCTGTACTGCGTGAGCAGCGTGCGAAGCTTGGTCTGCCTGAGGTTGGTGCCGAGGGTGGCGCTCCTATTCCTGCAGGCAATGCCGCACCGGTTGATGCCGAGGATGCCGACCTTGAGGACGAAGACGACTTCGAGGATGGCGATGACGAGGGAACGGAGTCGGATGAGCCGAACTTCAACCGCGCTGACGATGCTGCTCCTGTTGCGGGCGCACCGGCTGGCCGTGGTCCTGGCGGAGCGCCTGGTGCTGGTGGCCAGCGTCGTCCGGGTGGCGGCGGTCGCCGTCGTCGCAGCGGTCGTCGTCCGGGCTCCGGTTCGGGTGCACCTCCGGCTGGTGGCAATAGCTAGTCTGCTTCAAAGGAATAAGAGAAGGGCCGCGCTGATGCGCGGCCCTTTGGCTTGGGTGGAGCGATGAAGCGAACGGTGGGGTGGATGTTCGGGGCGTACTGTTTGCTGGCGGCGAGCGAGTGGCTGCTGGACCCGGTTTCGCTGCGGGCACGAGCTGTCCTGTATGGGCTGGTGGGCCTTGGGGCGCTGGTTGGCAATCGGGGTCGCGCGTGGGCGGTGCGGGGAGAGTTGGTGAAGCTGGGGTTGGCTTCCTTGCTCCTGCTGGCGGTACCCGAGGTGGCCGCTGCCTGGGCACTAGGGCATGTTTCGGGGAATCTTGGGACGGTAGTGTGGGGGATCGTCCCGGTGTTTCTGGTGCTGGTGGTGGCGCAGGAGGATGGGGTTGCGATGCGGATGCTGGTGCCGGCCGTGGTGGGGCTGGGGGGAGTTCTGTTGCTGATTCCGTCGTCTTTGCCGGAGTCCACGGTAGGGCGGATCGCTGCGGCTGTGCTGGTTGGGAGTGCGCTTCTGATCGCGTTCTCCGGCGTGTGGATTTATCGGATTTTGCAGAAGTTTGAGTGGATGCAGGCGGTGGCGGTGATCTGTGTAGCGAATGCTGTTGTGCTGTTCGTAGCGGGGCTGCTGTTTGGCGGAAGCGGGTGGGGGCTTGGTGGGAATTGGTCTGGGGTACTACTGCGCGGGGCTGAGATTTTGTTGCTGGTCGGGGTATTGCGAGGGGGCACTCCGCTGCAGGTGGGGGCGCGTTTTCTGCTCGTTCCTTTGCTCACGATCGTCGAGGGCGTTGTTTTGTTGCGGCCGGAGTTGACGGTGCGGATGGGAGTCGGAGCGGCCTTGCTTGCGGGTGGCACTGGATACTTGTTGCTTGCGCGTGAGGGTGACGAGGATGGTTCGCTATCGCTGTGATGACCTTCAGGACTATGGGATGTAAGTGCGCCCTAGGCGGGCGGCGGTCATTTCATGGCTTGTATTGGGCTTTGCAGGGTGCTCCCGTTGGTCGCAAAGAGGATTCCATGCCGGCTAACGGAAGGACCGCAGTTTTGAACAGGCTTTAGGAGGTGGGAGGGCGATACACTGCGGGAGATGGCTGCTTCGATGTACATCGTGGTTGAGGGCGAGGATCCCGGGTTCGATATCTTCGTAAACGGGCGCTCGCTGGCGCGGAACGAGGATGCGCTGGAGCGGTTGGCGCTGCGGTTAGAGGTGCGGCCGCTGATCGAGTTTTTTTCCGCGGACGAGAACTCCATGTCGCTGCTGATTGAAGAGGGCGCGGGGAACCAGGATTTGATTCGAAAGCTGCCGCCTCCGCAGTGGTACTCGCCGGCGGATGGGCTGGTCACGGTGCAGGCTCTGATTCGCGCGCTGGTGGAGGAGCCACAGTTGCTGGGAACTGAAGGGGAGCGGGTGCTCTCTGAACTGGCGGAGTATGCGGTGGTGTTGGAGAAGACGCGGGACCGGGAGATGCGGTGGCATCTGGCGGTTAGTTGGCGGTAGGGAGAGGCTAAGTGCCCAGTGCGCCCTGACGCCGGGCGGGCGCTACTTCGTAGGGTGTTGGACGCTTCGCGTTTTTTGCTTTAGGGTATTTCGCGTTCGCCCAGATATTCGCGGATCCATGGGTCGGTGGAGCGGACCAGTTCCAGGGTGGAACCGTCGAAGACTACGTTGCCTTCGTTGAGCATGAGGAAGCGGGTGCTGTCGTCGATGCCGTCGTTGGGGATGCGCTCCATCTTGCCGGTCTCCTGGTTGAATTGGTTCATGGCAAGGGTGAAGGCGTCCTGGAGGCGATGGGTGATGAGCAGCGAGGTGGTGTGGGAGACGTCGCGCTGCTTGACGACCAGTTCGACGATGGTGGTGGAGGTGATGGGGTCGAGGCCGCCGGTGGGCGAGTCGTAGAGGATCAGGTCGGGCTTGGAGATGATGGCGCGGGCGATAGAGACGCGGCGGCGCATGCCTCCGGAGAGCTCGGAGGGGAACTTGGTGATGGCGTGGTCGAGATCCACGAAGTGCAGGACCTCTTCAACGCGCTGGTGGGACTCGTCCTCAGGGACGCCGTCTTCGTGGAGGCGGTACGCTACGTTGTCTTCCACGGAGAGAGAGTCGAAGAGAGCAGACTCCTGAAAGACCATGCCGATGCGGGCGCGGAGTTTGAAGAGGTCGCGTTCGCGCATGGCGGTGACGTCTTCGCCGAAGACCTTGATGGTGCCGGAGTCGGGCTTGATGAGGCCGTTCGTAAGCTTCATGAGGACAGACTTACCGCAGCCGGCGGGCCCGAGGATGATGCGCGTCTCGGCGGGATGGACGGTGAAGGAAAGGTCTTTGAGGACTTGCTTGCCGTCGAAGGAGATGGAGACGTTTTCGAACGAGACGACAGGATCGGTGATGGGTTGTGTTGCTGCGTTTACGGCGGGATCTTCGGCGGTTGTGGCCATGGCTATCTCCCAAAGATGCCGATCATCAGGCGGCTGACGAGGAAGTCGACGATGATGATGAAGACTGAGGAGACGACGACGGCCTGGGTGGTGGCTTTGCCGACGCCCTGGGTTCCGCCCTTGGTGTTCATGCCGAAGTAGCAGCCGACGGTGGCGATGATGAAGCCGGAGAAGAGAGGCTTCGTAAGGCCCTGGACGACGTCCGCGTAGACGAGGGCTCGGTAGGAGTTGTGGAAGTACGACGACGCGTTGAGGCCCAGCAGGGTAACGGAGACGAGGGCTCCACCGGCGATGCCGACCGCGTCGGACATGATCGTCAGGAAGAAGAGCATGAAGACGGTGGCGGCCAGGCGGGGCGTGACGAGCTTGCGGACTGGGTCGGTTCCAAGGGCGCGCATGGCGTCGATCTGCTCGGTAACCTTCATGGAGCCGAGTTCGGAGGCCATGCCGGAGGCGTTGCGTCCGGAGACCATGAGGCCGGTGAGGACGGGGCCGAGTTCCTTGACCATGGAAAGGGCTACGAGGTTGCCGGTCATGCTGACGGCACCAAAGGCGGTCAGAGAGGTGGCGGACTGGAGGGCGAGCACGCAGCCGGTGAAGAATCCGGTTAGAACGACGATAGGCAGGGAGCCCACGCCGATGGAGTCCATCTGGGTGAAGATGTCGGCCCAGTAGATAGGGCGCGAGAAGAGGTTCGCAACCGCACGACCGCTGAGGACGGAGTAGTCCTGAATGGCTGTGAGCCTCTGCTTGGCAAAAACTTCTGGGGAGACGAAGGACATGTCGTTATCAGGCTCAATGTATCAGATGCACGAGGTTGAGTTCTGATTGCACAGAGTTTGGGTGGGATTTCGGAGGGTGCGGGAGGGCGTAAGGAATGAGAAGATAGAAGAGATGACTCAGGCGATGACGGCGGCGGTGTTGTACGGCAAGGGAGACCTGCGACTGGAGCAGGTTCCGGTCCCGCGGGCTGCGGCGGGCGAGATCGTGGTGCAGGTGGGAGTGGCGTTGACGTGCGGAACCGATCTGAAGGTCTATAAACGCGGCTATCACGCGATGATGCTGAAACCGCCGATTCCGTTTGGGCATGAACTGGCCGGAACGGTGGTTGAGATCGGAAATGGCGTTACGAAGTTTGCGGTGGGCGACCGTGTCGTGGCTTTGAACTCGGCTCCCTGTGATATTTGCTATTTCTGCAGGCAGGGGCAGGAAAATCTCTGCGAGGATCTGCTGTTCAACAATGGAGCGTATGCGGAGTTCATTCGGATACCGGCACGGATCGTGGAGAAGAATACGCTCAGGGTTCCGGATGGGATTCCGTTCGAGCATGCGGCATTGACGGAGCCGCTGGCCTGCGTGGTGCGGGGGCTGGAAGAGAGCGGAGCGATGGCCGGCAGCAGCATGATCGTGATTGGGGCGGGTCCGATCGGGCTGATGTTTATCCATGTGGCGGCGTTGAGTGGCGTGCGGGTGATTGCGGTGGTAAAGCGTGACGACCAGATTGAGACAGCGAAGCTCTTCGGAGCGGAGCAGGTGGTTCAGGTCGGGAGTGGCGTGGATGCAGTCGCGGCTGCCCGGGTGCTGACGCCGGAGGGTCGCGGGGCGGACGTGGTCATTGAGGCTGTGGCTACTCCGGCGACGTGGGAGTGGGCGGTGGACATGGTGCGCAAGGGTGGGGTGGTGAATTTCTTCGGCGGACCTCCGAGTGGCACGAAGGTTGCGCTGGATACGAACCGCCTGCACTATGGCGACATCACGTTGAAGGCCAGTTTTCATCACACGCCTTCAACTTGCCGGACGGCGTTCGAGTTGATTACGAGTGGGCGATTTCAGTGTGCGGATGCCATTACAGGGCGGGCTGGGCTGGATGAGGTGCCAGGGCTGTTCGCCAAAATGATGGAGCGAAGCAGCGGTGGACGCGATATCAAGACTGCGGTGTTTCCCGCCGGGGTGCCGCGATGATGGAGATCGTGGCGCGACGCAATCTGCTCGAAGGTGCCCCTGAGGCTTACCTCCTGCCTGAGGACAGGCCGACGCTGGCGGAGGCACGTGCGTGGTGCCGGGAGCTGACGACTTCGCATTATGAAAATTTTCATGTGGCTACGTTCTTTTTGCCAAAGAAGGTAAGGCCGCACTTCGAGAGCATCTACGCGTACTGCCGGGTCTCGGACGATCTTGGCGACGAGGTTGCGAACCCCGAGATTGCGTTGCGACTGCTGAATACCTGGGAGGGGATGCTGGATGAGTGCTACGACGCGCCGGAGCGTTCGATGCATCCTGTGTTCGTGGCTCTGCGGGAGACGATTGTGGCGTGCGAGTTGCCACGGAAGCTGTTCTCCGATCTGCTGTATGCGTTCAAGATGGACCAGGTGAAGACGGAGTACGAGACGTGGGACGAGTTGATGAAGTACTCGCGGTACTCGGCGAATCCTGTGGGCAGGCTGGTGCTTTGGGTGTGCGGATACCGGGAGGAGGCGCTGGGCTTGCTCTCCGACAAGGTCTGCACGGCGCTGCAGTTGGCGAACTTCTGGCAGGATGTGGTGGAGGACGCGGAGCGTGGGCGGCGGTATCTGCCGGCGGAGTCGTTGATCCGGTACGGAGTGGATGAGGGGCAGATCCTGGGGCGGGTGTTTACGCCGGAGTTTCGAGCGATGATGCAGGAGCTGGTGGTGCGGACGCGAAAGATGTTGTTGGAAGGCGGCGCGATCAGCGGGTCTGTGGACAAGGAATTGAAGGTGACGCTGGATCTGTTTCGCAAGGGTGGCGAAGCGATTCTGGATGGGATCGCGGCGCAAGACTATGACGTCCTGCGTGGGCGGCCGATGGTGACGAAGGTGAAGAAGGTTTCTCTGTTGTTGGGAGCGCTGGTGGGCAAGGCCCGAATGGGGTTTGCACGGTGAACGTTGCGCAGGCTTACCTGGAGTGCAGGGAGATTGCACGTCGCGAGGCGAAGAATTTTTACTATTCGTTTCGCGTATTGCCGCAGCATAAGAGCGATGCGATGTGCGCGGTGTATGCCTTCATGCGACGGGCCGATGATATCGCCGATGACGAGAGTCTCACGATCGAGGCGCGTCGCGAGGTGATGGCTGAATGGGTTGGGGCGTGGCGAGCGGTGCAGGCGGGTGGAGCTTCTGACGATGCTGTCTTTGTCGCAGTGCGGGACACGCAGTCGCGGTTCAATATCTCGGACGAGCTGCTGGACCAGTTGGTGCAGGGCACGACCATGGATCTGGAGATTCCACCAGAGGCTGTGGGCACGGTGCAGACGTATGCGGACTTCGCCGAACTTTATCGGTACTGCTATCTCGTCGCCTCTGTGGTGGGATTGGTGTGCATCAAGATCTTTGGCTATAGCGATGTGCGGGCGGAGAAGCTGGCCGAGGAGACCGGCATCGCGTTCCAACTGACGAATATTCTTCGGGATGTGAAGGAAGATGTGGAGCGGGGACGGGTGTATCTGCCGCTGGATCTGCTGGATGAGTTTGGAGTGAGCCTGGAGCGGGTGAACGCGCTGGCAAGCGGCGCGACGATGGAGCCACACGAGCGCGCGATGCTGGCGTCCCTGGCGGCGAAGGCTGAGGGGTACTATGGTTCGGCTGCGAAGTTGTTGCCTATGATCGATCGGGACAGCCGGGCTGCGCTTTGGGTGTTGGTGAGGATCTATCACGATCTGCTGAAGCGCATTGGCGGCGTCGATCACGATGTGTTTTCGCAGCGGGTCAGTGTGCCGACTCCGGCGAAGCTGATGGTGCTGGCGCGAGGCATGGCGATGGCAGCGGTAAATCGGGTGATCGCTTGAGCGACGTGGTGGTGGTCGGCGGGGGACTGGCGGGGCTGGCGGCGGCGGTTGCGTTGGCCGGGGATGGAGCTTCGGTGACCCTGCTGGAGCGACGGCCTTCGTTTGGGGGCAGAGCGTACTCGTATGAGCATCCGGCGCTGGCGGAGACGGTGGACTCGCAACACGTGGTGCTGGGCTGTTGCACGAATCTACTTGGGTTGGTCGGGCAGGCTGGGGCGGGGGAGCTGGTGCGCTGGTACGACGAGCTTACTTTTTTGGAGCCGGGTGGCCGGAAGAGCGTGATGAAGCCGAGTGGGCTGCCGGCTCCGTTGCACCAGGCGATGAGTTTTCTGCGGGCACCGATGCTGGGGCTGAAGGACAAGGTTGGGATCGCGGCCGGACTGCTGCAGTTCCTTCGCGGGTATCCGGCGGGGGATGCGGAGAGCTTTGCAACCTGGCTGAAGCGGACGGGGCAGACGGAGCGGGCGATTCGGCACTTCTGGGAGCCGGTCGTGGTGGGGGCGCTGAACGATGGCTTTGAACAGTGCTCGACGAAGTATGCGGGGAAGGTGTTTCACGAGACGTTTCTAAAGTCTGAGGTTGGAGGACGGCTGGGAATTCCCGCGGCTCCGCTGACGGAGTTTTTTGAGCCGGTTGTCGCGCTCGCGGAGCGATTAGGTGTGACGGTGAAGTTGAAGTGCGGCGTCGATGGGTTGGAGCGGCGGGATGGGGGTTGGGTCGTCCGGGCGGAGGAGCGGGAGTTTGTGGCGGATACGGTCGTGCTGGCTACGGACTTTCGGCAGACGCGCAAGTTGCTGGATGGTGTGGGTGGTGCGGGTGCGATTGCGTCGGACCTGGAGCGATTTGTGGCGGCTCCGATTACGACGGTGCATCTCTGGTACGACCGGGATGTGACGGAGATGGATCATGCAGTGTTGCTTGATACGCGGATCCAGTGGGTGTTTGCGAAGTCGCGCATCCGCCGTTGGGGAGCGGAGCGCGGCAGCTATCTGGAGTTGGTGATCAGTGCGTCGTGGGCGGAGCTGGGGATGGGACGCGAGGAGATTCTGGCTTCGGCGCTGCGGGAGTTGGAGCTTTTCTTTCCGAAGGTAAGGGAGGCGCGGCTGGTGAAGAGCGGCGTGCTGAAAGAGGCGCGGGCTACCTTCTCGGTGGTGCCGGGGCTGGATGCGTTTCGGCCGGAGCAGCGGACGGAGTGGCCGGGGCTGTTTCTTGCCGGGGACTGGACGGCGACGGAGTGGCCTTCGACGATGGAGGGCGCGGTACGGAGCGGGCGGTTGGCGGCTGGAGCCGTGGTGGGCGAGGCTGGACGCTTTATGGCGACGGAGACTCCGGCGAGTGGCCTGATGCGGTGGCTAAATCGAGATTGAGATGGTGGGCTGCGTTAGTTAGCGAGTGAGTAGGACCACTCCAGCGCAGACGAAGAGCGCGGCGAACCAGCGGCGGCGGTCTACATTTTCGTGCAGGAAGAGCTTGGCTGCGACTGCGTTGCCGATGAAGGTGAGCGACGCGCTGGCGGGGGCGGCGAGGGAGACGTCCACCTTGCTCAGGGTGAAGAGCAGGGAGAAGAAGCTGAGCGCCATACAGAGCACGCCGAGCAGAAACATGGAGTCGGTGACTACGGCTTTGATGGCGCCGGGCAGACCGGACTTGGCGCGGATGATGTCGAGGTCGCCGATGCGGCGCATAGCTCCCGCTGTGAGGACGTCTCCGGCGATGGCGGTGACGGCTACGGCAACGATGGTGGCCCAGGTCTCGAAGGTGGTGGTGGGGATCACTCGGCACCTTCCCTATGTTTGGTGTCGATGGGGATCGGGTGCTCGGTGAGCGGGGGGCCGTTGGCGACGAAGCCCACGCCGCAGACGATCAGCAGAATACCAAGCCAGCGGGAGGGAGAGATGTGCTCGTGCTGCCAGTAGTGCGCGAGAAGCGCCACTACGATGTATCCGAAGGCGGTGGAAGGCAGGACGAAGGTGAGATCAGCCCAACTGAGGGCGCTTAGATAGCTTGCGAAGAAGCCGATGAGCAGGAGGATTCCGGCGATGACCCAGGGGTTTTTCAGTGCAGTGAAGAGCGTGCCCAGGCTCGAGAGCGAGACGGGGCCAACCTGGGCCATTCCGTGCGCCAGAAGAGTGTCTCCGACGGAAGCCGTGAGCATGACGCACAAGAGGATGAGGTAGCGCTGGGGTGTGAGGACGTGTTTCATGGAGTCGTTTGGTTCGCTTCTTACTAGATGCGTTGAGATTGTCTTCGGCTTAGGGCTGCGCCGAATTAGTGCAGAAAGTTCCGGCAGGGAAGCTCTGAAGAAGTGTGTGAAATTCCCTCGGCGGCTAAAGCCGCATTGCGGTGCTTGGAGTTGCGGCGGGACTAAAATTCCGCCCTTTCAAAACTAAGACTTGTTCGGAGGTTCCTTAGAAATAGAAAGGCGGCCAGCATGGGGTCATGCTGACCGCTTCGTAATGCGAGTGGCTTAAGCGTTCATGCTGACGGATTCCTGCGCCTTGGCGGCGTTGGCTTCCTTGGCGGCGCGAGCGGCCTTGTTGCGCTTGGAACGGAGGCGCATGAAGTCGCGTGCCTCGGAGTAGAGACGGGGAACGTCGCGGTTGACGACCGCCTGCCAGACGACGCGGAAGGCAGCCTTGGGGCGGAAGTAGTACTCGTCGTAGAACTTGTGCACCATCTCCATGACGTATTCCACGGGCAGGCCGGGGTATTCGATGTGGGCCATCTGGTGGCCGCCGTCGTCGGACATGGCTTCGTTGGTGATGAAGCCGTTGGCTTTGGCGTAGTCGAAGAACTCGGTTCCGGGGAAGGCGTGGGCGATGGAGACCTGGATGGTCTCGCAATCGAGTTGCTTGGCGAACTCGATGGTGTTGCGAATCGACTCACGGGTCTCGCCGGGGAGGCCGAGGATGAAGTCGCCGTGGATGACCAGGCCGAGCTTGTGGCAGTCGCGGGTAAAGTCGAGCGCGCGCTGTACGGTGGCGCCCTTCTTGATGTTCTTGAGGATCTGCGGGTCGCCGGACTCGTAGCCGACGATGAGCAGCCGGCAGCCGGCGTCCTTCATGGCTTTGAGAGTCGCGAAGTCGGTCGTAACGCGCGAGGTGCAGGACCAGGTGAGGCCGAGCGGCTTCAACTTCTCGCACAGCTCGATGGTACGGGCGGCCTGGATGTTGAAGGTGTCGTCGTCGAAGAAGAATTCCTTGACGTGGGGGAAGAGCTTCTTGGCGCTTGCCATTTCAGCGGCGACATCGTCGGTGGAGCGCTTGCGCCATGCATGGCCGGAGAGAGTCTGGGGCCACAGGCAGAAGGTACACTGCGCCGGGCAGCCGCGCGTGGAGTACAGCGAGACGTAAGGGTGCAGGAGGAAGGGGACGTTGTACTTGGTCACGTCGAGATCGCGATTGTAGATATCGGTGGCCCAGGGCATTTCGTCGAGCTGCTCGGGGGTGACCTGCGCGCGATCCGGGTTATGGATGATCTTGCCGGTTGCCTTGTCCTTGTAGCTGAGGCCGACGATCTCTTCGATCGGCATGCCGTTGGCGTACTCAACCACGGTGAAGTCGAACTCGCGGCGGCAGATGAAGTCGATCGCGGGGCACTCGTTGAGGGCTTTCTCGGGCGAGGTGGTCACCGGAGGACCGACGAAGGCGATCTTGATGCTGGGGTAGGTCTGCTTGATGACCTCGGCCATCTTCTGGTCGCCGTCCCAGCCCATGGTGCTGGTGAAGAGAACGAGAAACTCGTAGTCCTTGAGGATTTCGACGACTTCCTGCCACTTGATGTGGTGCGGTGGAGCGTCGAGCAGGCGCGAGCCTTCCAGCATGCCTGCCGGATAGGTGAGCCATACCGGGTACCAGTAGGACTCGATCTCGCGGGTAGCGGGCCAGCGCGAGCTGGCACCACCGTCGAACTTCTCAAAGGAGGGCGGGTTCAGAAACAGTGTTTTAAGAGGCATTCTAGTTTCTAAGTTTACCATTTCGGCAAGGGGTTCGGTAGCTTTTCTGGGTTCCGTCGCAGGTTCGTCGCAGGGGGAAATACTGCCCAGAATGACTCATCTGAAACGGTTTGCATGCTACTGGGTGGGTGATTGAACTGAAACGGCAGATGCGCCGGGCTGGGACTGGGATGCTGATTTGAGCCAGTCCTCGAGCTGGCCGTTCTGGCGAAGCAGGTTGATCTGGGTCTGGCGGAGCTGAAAATCGGCATCCAGAAGATCGAGATAGCGCTGTCGCTCCTGAATCCGCGCATTTTGTTCGTCCTTGGGAGTCATCAAAGCGCCTCCATTGCTGAGGCCGGATTGAAGTTGGGCGAGCAGAACATCGAGTTGGTTCTGGGCAAGCTCCCGGTCGATGGAGGCGAGCTCCGCCCGGGCGGAGAGTTCGGAGGCGGCGTGCTGGAGCTTGAGGCGCCCTTCGAGGAACTGGGTCCGGGCGGATCGGACCTCCTGCTCGGCGTGGACGGCGTCGGCCATGGAGCTGTGGGCCTTGTCCTGGTGAACACGGTCGAAGATCGGAAGGGTCATCTGGATGCCGATGGCTGCGGCGTTGTAGTTGTTGAACGTGGGGTAGAACTCTTTGTAGTTGTTGAAGTTGCTGAAACGGCTGTACTGGGTGACGAAGGCGATCTGCGGACGCAGGATGTAGCGGGAGTCTCCGAAGGCGACCTGCCGCTTGGCCGCGGCGTTGGCGACGGCGGCCGAGATCGCCGGCGAGTCGGCCACCCCAGAGGTCGTTGGGGTTGGAGTGCTGAGCGCGGGGATGCTGTCGGATACCGTGGTCAGTTGCGCGGACGGAAGTCCGGCGAGCCGGGCAAGATGGTCGGCGTCGGTGGCGATCTCGTCCGCAAGCTGAATCTGCAGGAGACGAATCTGCGCGGTGGTGCGGCGGGAGCGGAGCAGTTCGAGATTGTTCTCCTGGCCGGCGTCGATGCGGTCCTGGACGATGGAGACGAGGCGCGTGGCGAAGCCGTACTCGGCGTCGAGCGCTGCCTTGCGCTGCTGGGCGCGGTCGAGAGCGAGGTAGGTGATGGCGACGTCCTCTTCGACCTGCTGGCGGGCGTCCTTGAGAGCGAAGTTGGCGGCCTGAAGTCCGGCCCGGGCGGCGCGGATGTAGTCCTTCTGGGAGTAGTTGAAGAGGAGAGATTGTGTGCCGAGGCTGAAGACCGTGGGCTGTCCAAGGGGGAAGCCATAGGAGTAGCCCAGTCCGGAGCCTCCGGCGACCGCAGGAATGTAGACGTCGCGGGACTCGGAGAGCTGCGCGCGTGCTTTATTCACGTCGGCCTGGGCGATAAGGACCTTCGGGTTACTGCGCAGGGCCAGGTCGACGACGGAGGTCAGGGAGAGCTGCGCATGGGCCGTGCCAAGCAGCGCGGCGGCGACGGCGAGCAGCCGCAGGGCGGTGGGAATACTTCGGAGGTTTCTGGAGGGTGCAGTCGCGTGCGGCAAGGTCATGAGGGTTGAATGTATCTCGGGTTCTGGTTTGCTAAAACTCATGGTATCGCTTTCCGAGACACGATACGGAGCAGGTTGACGAAGGAAGAGGTTCATAGGCCCTGGAGGGCTTTGCGGGCCGGCGTGTAGGAGGCTGCGAGGGCGAGGGCGGCTTCGTACTCGGTACGGGCTCCCACCTTGTCTCCGCGAATCTTGAGGAGATCGCCTAGCTGAACGTGGGCTTTGAATACGGGCGACTCGTCCGTCTGGGATGTGGATGCGAGATATTCGCGCAGAAGGCGTTCTGCAAGCTCGGGAGCTTGATGGGCCTGGGTAAGGATGCTGGCGGCATCGACTAGCTCCGGTCCTTTGGGATTCGTCGCCAGAGCGGATTGGATGGCTGCGAGTGCCTGCTCCGGCTGTTTGCGACGCTGATAAAAATCAGCGAGATCGATCCAGGCTGGAGCCGTTTGCGACTTTGACTTTCCTGAAGCGATCGCGGTCTTGAATTCGGCCTCGGCGGTGGTGAGGTCCTTCTTCTTTTCTGCGAGCAGTGCGCGGAGGCGGTGGGAGTAGACAGGGAACTGAGGCTCGATGCGCTGAATGAGGGCCAAAGCCTTATCTGTGCCGCCGCCGACGATACCGGGAGCGTTGATATAGAACTGTCCCAGATCGCTTGCTGCACGAGGGGCATTGGGGTCGAGCTGGACAGCTTGTTCAAATTCCCCACGGACTTTCTTTGCCATGCCGAAGGCTGAGAAGGGACTGACCTGCCCCGCCTTGAGCCCGTATGCCCGTCCAAGCCAGAGATGATTTTCGCTGTTCTGAGGGGCATCGGCAACTGCCTGCTCGCACTCGTGGATGGCCTGATCCGCCATGTCCTGGGTGTAGAAGACTCGGCAAAGGAGTTGGTGGGCAAGAGCGTCGTGCGGTTGGGCCACGAGAGTTGCGCGCAGCATCGTAGCCGCATCGTCCACGTGGCCGCGCTGCAAGGCAGCGTTCGCCTGTCCGGTATCCGCAATCGAGGCTCGGCAGGCTATCGCTGGGGTTATGAAGAGAAGCCCGACTCGCAGGATCGACTGGAAGTGGGAACCATTCCCCGAACAGCGATATGGGGCGGGTGCCATCGCTATTCGACGACCTTCACCGACAAACCATTGGCGAGATCACGGTTGTTGGTGGCGTTAAGGGCAACCGTATCTTTCTCGGTCAGGCCGCTGATGATTTCGACCCGGGTGAGATTGAAGGCGCCCACCTGCACCTTGGTGCGAAGCAGCTTGCCTGCAACGACGCGATAGACAAAGTCGACGCTGCCTTCGGTGTGCAGGGCCTCACGGGGAATGCTCAGGACATTGAAGCGTTGCGAGGTCGTAACCGTGACGGTGACGTTTGTATTGGGGAGGAGATCGCCCTTGGCGTCGTCGACGGTGATCAAGCACTCTCCGACATTGCGCGTGCCGTAGGTGATGACGGTGGTCGGGGCGCGCTCGATGTGTCCGTGCCAGCTCTGGTTCGGCTTCGCGTCCCAGATGATCTTGACGGCCTGGCCGGCGGCGAGTTTGCCGATCTCGGGCTCGTCGAAGTAGGCCCGGACCAGCATGCGGTTGAGGTCGGCCACATCCATCAGGTCCTCGCCAGCGGGTACGAAGTCGTATTCAGAGACAGGAATGGAGTAGACGGTGCCGGGTTTGGGACTACGCAGGTTGACCCCGGCGTAACCTGCCTGTGCGGCTGCGACGGCGGCCTGGGCGTCCGCGACCTGGGCCTGGGCGCGGGTACGTTCCGCGGGGCTGTAGCGCTGGGTGCTGCGCTGCTGGAGTCCTTGAAGCGTACTGTTTGCGGTGGCAAGGCGTTGTTCTGCGGCGGTGACCTCGGCGGCGGAGGCAGCGCCCTTCTGCTGGAGTTGGCGCAGTGCGGCGATATCGGCGGTGGCTTGTTTCTGCTGCATCTGGGCCCGGCTGAGGTCGCCGGACATGCCGATGCGCTCGTCGGTGGAGCCGTTGTGCTGGATATCCTGGGCCGTGACTTCGGCGGAGCGAAGGACGGCGGTCGCCGAGGCGAGGCGGGCGGCGGCTTCGGAGTCGTTGAGCTTGACGAGCAGATCTCCGACTTTCACCTTCTGGCCGACTTGGACGAAAATTTTGGCGACGACTCCGGCGGTGGTCGCGTGGGCCTGGTACTCTTCGACGGGCTCAACCTTGCCGCCGGTGGCGACGGAGCTGATCAGATTCTGGTGATTCACGCCTGCGACGCGGACTTCGATCACATCCCGGCCGAGGTACTTTGCGGCGAGGACGCCGAGAAGAATCAGGATAAGGACGATGCTGAGAACAACTAGCGGGCGGGGTCGGCTTGTCGGCGAGGTTGGCATTCTTATTTGAAGTCAGTATATAAGACGCCTCTGCGCTCAAAACGAAGCAGAAGTTTTGATTCGAACGACTTACTGGGCAGATTTGTTACCTGCCGAGGTACATGGACTTATTTGGTTGTCGTAAAAGCAGGGCGAAGTTCCACCAGTTCCAGATCGAGGCCGGGATAGCGTGGATTCGTCTTCTCTTTGAGGCGATAAACGATGTCGATGCGCGAACCGGGCTGGAGTGAGAGGTCTTCCGCCAGGCGGCGCCAGTCGATGCGACGGCTCCAGCCCAGGGCATTGACGGGGACCGGCGAGCCGTTCTGGGTGAGGGTGAGGCAGATGTGCTTGTCCTTGAGGATGCGAACGGGAGCTACAAGGGATAGGTCGAAGGAGGCAAACAGCGGCTCGGGATTGCCGATGCCGAAGGGACCGCAGCGGTTGAGCCAGTCCATGAAGGTCTGGTTAATGTCCGGGATCGTGAGTTCAGCGTCACATTGGCGCGGGGGGGAGAGCAGAGGAGAGCTCAGCAGCGGCATGGCGTGCGTCTCCATGCGGGATCGGAGCAAGGGCAGATTGACCGATGGAAGAGAGAAGCCAACGGCATGCGCGTGGCCTCCGAAGCGAGTGAAGACGGCGACAGGCTCGGCAACGGATGCAGGGTGGATGGCGGTGAGGGCGTCGAGCAGGTGGAAGCCGGCGATCGAACGTCCGGAGCCGTGGGCCTGGCCGTCCTCGTGGGTAAGGACGAGGGCCGGGCGGCCGGTGCGATCGACCACGCGGGAGGCGAGGATACCGAGGACGCCACGATGCCAGTCCGGATCGTCGAGGACGATGCAGCCGGCAGGGAAGGACTCGTCGGGGTTGCGCATCGCGGCGAGCTGGGCCTCGATTGCCGTCAGGGCCAGCGCTTCGGTGGCGCGGCGATCGTTATTGAGTTGATCCAGCTTTTGCGCAAGCTGGGTGGCGCGGGTTTCATCCCGTGTAAGGAACAGTTCTACGACGTCGCTGGCTATGTCCATGCGGCCGGCAGCATTGATGCGGGGTCCGATGCGAAAGCCGACTTCAGTCGCGGTCGGCGGACGGTCGAGAGGGATTTCGGCGATTTGCATTAGCGCGCGCAGGCCGGGTTGGACGGGGTTGCGGAGTTCGCGCAGGCCGATGGCGACGATGGCACGGTTCTCGCCAACGAGGGGAACGGAATCGGCGACGGTGGCGATCGCTACCAGCTTCAAAAACGAGGGGATGAGCTTGTTGTTCAGGCGGGCGAGTTCGGCCTGCGGATCGGCGGAGGACTCTGCCGCACTGAGCAGGATTGCGTGGGCCAGTTTGAAGGCTACCGCGGCTCCGCACAGATTTTTGTTGGGGTAAGGGCAATCATGCTGGGCGGGATTGATGACTGCAACGGCTTCGGGCACGCCGACAGCATCGTCCGGGAGGTGGTGGTCGGTGACGATGAGGTCGAGGCCGAGCGCCTTGGCTTCGTCAGCGGCCGCAAAGGCGCGGATCCCAGTGTCAACGCTGATGACCAGGCGGACGCCGGAGGCTGCGGCTGCGGCGAGAATTCCGGTCTGCATGCCGTAGCCCTCGCGGATGCGATGCGGGACGTGATACGTCACCTTGGCGGGGTTATCTTTGGGTGCGAGCCGTTCAATTGCAGTCTTCAGCAGGACGGTGGCGGTGGTGCCGTCGACGTCATAGTCGCCGTAAATAAGGATAGGCTCAGATGCGGCTATGGCTTGCTGGATCCGCGCAACGGCGGGTCGCATGCCGAGCATGAGAAGAGGGGAATAGAGGTCTGCAAGCGTAGGGTGGAAAAAGTGCTGGGCGGCGGTCGCGTCCGCGATTCCGCGGGAGACCAGGAGGCCGGCGATGGGGACCGGACTGGAAAGAGTCTCTGCCAGGGCCCTGGTGGCGGTGGAGTCGAGTTGGGGAAGGATCCAGTCGGGCTGGCTGGACGCGGTATTCATGTGCTGAGGCCCAGTCTATTCGTCGTCGCTGTCGTCGACTACGATTCCGCCTAGATCGGAGACGGCTTCGAGGAGATCCTGAAAACGGTCGTACCAGTCGGTGGCGATCTCGAAGATGAACATGACGCCCTGATGGGCGAATCCGAGCTGGAGGTAACCGACTTTGCCGACGTGATTGACGAGGTATTCAGCGTCGTCCATCTCGGAGCTGTCTTCTGGGATTCCCGGAAACGACTGCTCGCGGAGCTGTTCGAGCAGAATCGCGATGTCGGACTTTTCGAGGACTACTTCGCTCATGGTGACAAAGGGAGCGCCGGCGGCCTTGGCGTGCTCGACGAAGTCTTTCCAGCCGTCGGAATTCTCTTCTTCGAAGATGACCGTAGGGACTTCTTCGGTGACGAAGCCGCTGAAACGGCGCATGCCGTGCCCGGCGATGAAGGCGATCATGTCGTCTTTAAGCGAGATAAGGTTGTCAGGTTGCATCAAGTCACTATTCTCTCATCTTCTCGAAGAAAGTTGGGAGGGTTGTGCTGAGGACGGCGAAGGTTGGCTAACCGCTGGGAAGGAGAGGGAGATAGCAGGGAAGCGCATGATATATTCAGTGGAAAGTCAATGATTTTTTCTAAAGATTACGTAGGGTATTTGGCGCGTCAGACGGTGAAGCACCTGATCGCGGAGAAGATGATCGCTACGGCGGACCCAGCGCTTGTAAATGAGCAGGTGACGGTGGCGATGATCGAGGAACTGGCGCTCGAAGACCGCATCAATGATGAGGTCCGAGTGATTCTGGAGGCGTTTCAGTCCGACATGCTGAAGACCGGCGCAAGCTATCCAGAGATGTTCAAGAAGGTTAAGAACGAGTTGGCCCGCAAATACAAGGCGGTGCTATGAGAATCTCGCGCGATAAACTCAACAAGCTCGCTCACACAGTTGCAGACACGCTGGCTGAACTCGGACCGGTCGATTTTCTGGAAGAGCGCAACATGATCCGGCAGGAAGCGCGCAAGGCGCTCGAAAAGCTCCTGATGGACGAGACCAAAATCGATGCAGCAGCCCGGATGAAGATCTCCTCACAGCGGAAGATCATTGTCGAGGGCTCGCAGGAGTGGGACATCCTTTACCGCAAGTATTACAACGACGAAGTTAAGAAGCTTGGCCTCTAGTTTTGGCCGTTCCATCGGCGTATCAATCGAGATTGCAAAGCAGTTCAAATGAATGGTCTGATCCTTCGGGACAGGCCATTTGTGTTGGTTAGTATGACTTCCGCGGGATTGCTCGGCCTCATTCGTAACGAATATGAAAAAGGCAACTAAATAGTTGCGTATTCTTCTGAAATTTTCTAATATGCAACCAAGAGGTTGCTTATGAGCGATCAGATTCAAAAGCAGATTGATTTGAAGGCTCCCGTTTCGCGGGTCTGGCGGGCCTTGACGGACTATCGTGAGTTCGGAACATGGTTTCGAGTGGCATTGGAAGGGCCGTTTGTCCCCGGTGGCGTCGTGCGAGGGCCGATCTTGCATCCCGGGTACGAGCACGTCACGATGGAGATTGTGGTGCAGACCATAGAGCCGGAGTCGCTCTTCTCCTATACATGGCATCCCTATGCGATCAACAGCAAGGTTGATTATTCGCATGAGCCGTCGACCCTGGTCGAATTCAGGCTGGAGGCGATTGCGAAGGGAACGTTGTTGCGAGTGACGGAGTCCGGCTTCGATAAGCTGCCGCCTGAGCGTCGCGATGAGGCCTTCCGGATGAACGATCGTGGATGGACGGGGCAACTGAAGAATATTGAGAGCCATGTTGCCAAAGAACAGTAATGACCTGGTGTCGCAATGGCAGGCGCACGCTCCTGTCTTTGCGGCGTTGGGCGATGTGACGCGGTTGGCGCTGGTGGCGAAGTTGAGCGGTGGGCCGCCGCGCTCGATCGCGCAGCTTACAGAGGCGCAGGTCGGCTTCGCGGAGAGCGAGGAGTCCAGACTGACGCGGCAGGCAATCACCAAGCATCTGCGTGTGCTCGAGCGTGCGAAGATTGTGCGTTGCGTGAGGCGGGGACGGGAGAGTCTGTTTGAATTCGATCCGAAGCCGATGGAAGAGCTGCATACGTATCTGGAACTTGTCTCAAAGCAGTGGGATCAGGCGCTGGATAGGCTGAAGGCGTTTGTGGAAGAATAGATACTGCTGGCTGCCGCAGGCGGATAACCCGACCAGCGAGGCAGGGTTGAGTTTGAGGATGGTCCTTGCTATACTTCGAAAGTGCGCTGGAGAGAAAAGCCTCCTGCGAATGTAGGATTTGGCGTTATGGTGTAACTGGTTAACACGTCGCCCTCTCAAGGCGAAGAGTCCGGGTTCGAGCCCCGGTAACGCTACCAAATCTGTTTCCTTTCTCGGATTTTCTGATTGAGAGATACGGACGGCATATAGTTGTAACGGTGGGATGTTTTGTGTGTTGTGGCGCCATGGTGTAACTGGTTAACACGCGGCCCTTTCAAGGCTGAGAGTCCGGGTTCGAGCCCCGGTGGCGCTACCAAAATAAACAATGGATTGAGATGGGTCGGACGGTTTGATTGCGTGAAATGCGGCGCATATCGAACCTTCAACGACAGACGAAAATGCGTCGTGGCGAATCCTATATCGTGGCAAATCAACTTCAGGACTGAATTCCAGAAAATCTAAATTGGCTCTTCTTCGGTTCGATCTTCGCAGGGTCTCATCTCGGAGAGTTGTTTGGCCGTGAATGTTGCGGTCGTGTAGTCCGAAAAGTCCCCAGCACTTCTTCAGCGTCCATCTGGTCATCGCGTCGACGTAGTAATCCCGTTATGGGTTTGGCTTCGTTCGTCTTCAAGCAGCGACTATACTTGTGGGGTGAGCAAGACTTTTTACATCGAGACGTTTGGTTGCCAGATGAACGCCCACGACTCCGAGAAGGTGATCGGAACGTTGGAGCGGCGGGGGTATGCGCGGGTGCAGGACGAGGTGGATGCCGGCCTGATTCTGTATAACACCTGCTCGATCCGGGATAAGGCGGAGCAGAAGGTCTTCCATCGTCTGAACGAGTACAAGAAGATGCAGGGCGAGGGGAAGCGGTTCGCCGTGATCGGGTGCGTGGCGCAGCAGGAGGGCGAGAAGATCTTCGAGCGTGCTCCGTACGTGTCGCTGGTGGCTGGATCGGCGAGCTATCGTAATCTGCCCGAGATGCTGACGCGCCTGGAGGCGGGGGAGACGCGGATCACCGGGTTGGACGATCGCCAGACGGATGAGACGTTCGAGACGGAGTTTACGGCTCGCTCGAATCCGCACCGCGGGTACATCACGATCATTGAAGGCTGCGACAAATTTTGCGCTTACTGCGTGGTTCCATACACGCGCGGCAAGGAGCGGTCGCGGACGGCTGCCTCCGTGCTGGTTGAGGCGCGCCGGATGGCGGATGAGGGTTTTACCGAGATCCAATTTTTGGGGCAGAATGTGAACTCGTACCGTGACCCTTCGGGACGAATGAGTTTCGCGGAGTTGCTGGTGGCGGTGGGCGAGATCTCTGGCGTCAGGCGGGTTCGGTTTACGACCTCCCATCCGCGGGACTTTACGAAAGACATCGTGGACGCGATCGATGCGACGCCGACGCTCTGCGATCATGTGCATCTTCCGGTACAGTCTGGGTCGAGCGCGGTGCTGAAGGCGATGGCGCGGGAGTACACGCGCGACTGGTACCTGGAGCGGATGAGTTGGATCAAAGCGGCGAAGCGCGATATCAGCATTACCAGCGATATGATCGTGGGTTTTCCCGGCGAGACGGACGCGGACTTCGAGGAGACGATTACGCTGCTCAATGTAGTGAAGTACGACGCAGTCTTTGCGTTCAAATTCTCGCCGCGACCGAATACTCCTGCGGTCACAATGGCCGATAGCATTCCGGACGAGGTGAAGACGGAACGGCTGCGAATTCTGATGGACCGTCAGCGGGAGATTCAGCGGGAACACTATGGCCGGCATCTGGGCCAGGTGCAGGAGTGCATGGTCGAGAGCTACAACACTGTTCGTCGCCAGGTGGTCGGACGCAGTTCGCAGAACAAGACCGTAAACTTCACCGCCGATCTGGATAACCTGCCGCCAATCGGCGGGTACGTTCCGGTGCGGATTACGCAGACGCTGCCGAACTGCCTGGTCGGCGAAGCATTGGCTGCGGGACCGAATGTTTCGGACGCGATGTTCTTTGTGCCGGTAGTGCGGAAGCCCCAGTTTGTGGTTTTGAATTAGGCGGTGCAAATATGACGGACGTGATTGCAGAGCGAGCGGGCGATGAGGTCGAGGTGCAGATTCGTGGGCTGATGATGGACCCGGTGACGAATATGCCCATTGTCGTGCTCAAGGATGTAGGAAGCGATACGGTGTTGCCGATCTGGGTGGGAATCTTTGAGGCAAATGCGATCGCCTTGGAGTTGGAGAAGATGGCGACTCCACGTCCAATGACGCATGATCTGCTGCAGAATATGGCGCGGGGTTTGAACGCCACAGTGCAGAAGGTTGTTGTGTCCGAGCTGCGGGAAGATACGTTTCACGCGGTGATCTGGATGGATCATGCGGGCGAGGTGGTCGCACTGGACGCACGGCCCTCGGATGCGATCGCGCTGGCGCTGCGCTGGGACTGCCCGATCTTTGCCAGCCGCAGCGTGATGGAGCGCGCGAAACAGCCCGCTGCCGGAGCCCAGACAGTCAGTGCGGATGAGATGCGGCGCTGGCTCGAAAACCTGAACGACGACGAGATGGGCCGCTACAAGATGTAGCGTGCAAGGGTGGTGGGAGTGGCTGGAGTTGCAGCGGTAAAGAAGATGTTGGGGGCTTCGCTGGGGTGGGCCATGGCGGCGGAAAGACTGCTTGGCGGTCGGCGCTTTTTGGCGGATTCGGCTGCGGTGAACAGCGTACTCGTGCTGGAGTACATTCTGCCGCTGGGAGGCCTGGTCCACATGACGCCGGTCTTCGAGGCGATCAAAGCAGAGCGGCCCGAGGTGGTGATAACCGTGGCGACCCGGGGGCTGGGAGTTGCCGTGCTTCGACATAATCCTTGTGTCGATCATGTGCTGGAGACCCCGGATGCATTGCAGGATACGGGAGGCGCGGCTCGATCGATTCGAGTGGCGTTGCGGCGCCTGGGGGTAAGGCCGGACTGCGTGTTGACTGGATCTTCGGACCAGCGGAGCCGGATTGCGGTGGTGGCATTGCTGTCGCGAGCTGGCTGGCGCGGCGGATTTACTTTGCTGCGGCAGACCTATCAGCGGCGGCTGGAGTACGACGCTTCCAGAAGTATGATCGATAACAACCTTCGTCTGGCTGGACTGGTCGCGTGTCGTGAATCGCATCGCGAGCCCCGAGTCTATTTTTCCAGTGCGGATGTTGCCAAGGCGCAGGACCTGGTGCGGGAGGCGAACCCCGAGGGCAGGCCGCTGGTGGTCATGGTGACGCAGAACAGCGGCGGCCAACGCACGGGTTGGCACCAGGAGCGATTTGCCGAGGTGATCCGGTACGCGGACGGGGTACTGGGGTGCTGTGTGGTGTTTGTGGGGACTGCCGCGGATACGGCTGCCGTGGAGACTTTACGGTCGGCAGCGGGTGGTGTGTCGGTCGCGGGGCGCACCTCCGTGACGGAGTTGGCGGCGCTGTTGGCGATGAGCGACGCGATGGTATCGCTGGATACGGGGACGATGCATGTGGGGCGCGCTGTCGGTGTTCCGATGGTGGTGATCGGGCCGTCGTGGCAGAAGCCGCTGGAGTGGCTTCCACTGGGAATGCCGCAGGTACGGATTCTGCGCGGCGAGGATCGGGATGAGATTCCGGAAGGATATCAACTAGATGAGGTCGAGGCTGGGCCAGTCATCGAGGCGCTGCAAGAGCTGTTGACGATATATCCTGCGTCGGCGGAAGACAGGGCCGGGCGGATGGCCGGGGGGCTTTCGGACGTGGATCACCGCGCGTAGTTTTGAGTCGACGTCCTGTTTCGTTGTGCTTTAGCTTGCGTTGAACTTCCAAGAGCTGGTCTCGCCTAAAATAGAAGTCAATGTCTACACAACTGGTACGTCCTGCACGCAACTTTCAAGGGTCGGTGACTTTACCCGGCGATAAGTCTATTTCCCACCGTTACGCGATGCTCGCGGGTCTGGCCGAGGGTACGACGCGGCTCTCGAATTTTTCTACCGGAGAAGATCCGCACTCGTCGCTGGCCTGCATGGAAGCTCTCGGAGCCACGGTCGTCAAGAAGGACGATGGCACGATCGAAGTGACCGGTGTCGGCGGCAACTTTGTGCAACCGAAGGTGGATCTGGACTGCGGGAACTCGGGATCGACCATGCGGATGTTGGCCGGACTGATTGCTCCGCACCCGCATACCTTCACGCTGATCGGGGACCACTCGCTGACGCTGCGGCCGATGGAGCGGATTCGCAAGCCGCTCTCGGCGATGGGAGCGCGGATCGACCTGGTGGAGGGTCATGCGCCGATTACGGTTCACGGCGGGCCGCTGAAGGCAATCGATTTCGATACGCCGATTCCTTCGGCGCAGGTCAAGACGGCGGTGTTGTTTGCCGGCTTGCAGGCGGAGGGTACGACGTCGCTTACTGAATCCGTGCGGACGCGCGATCATTCGGAACACGCCCTGCGAGCCTTCGGCGCTACGCTTAACCGGACGGGCGAGAAGCTCAGCATTCCGGGCGGCCAGAAGTTGAAGGCGATCGATGCGATGGTTCCGGGAGACCTGTCCTCCGCGGCGTTCTTCCTTTGTGCGGCACTCCTGTTTCCGGAGTCGAATCTGATCCTGGATTCCATCGGAATGAACCCCACGCGAGCTTCACTGCTCGACGTGATCGTTGCGCTGGGCGGCAAGATCAAGGTGCTCAACGTCGAAGAGCAGCACGGCGAGTTGATCGGAACGATCCAGGTGAACGTTGCACCCGGTGGATTCAACGGAACGACAATCAGCGGAGCGCTTTCGGCGCAGATCATTGATGAGCTGCCGGTGCTGGCTGCGATTGCTCCGTACACGCGGGACGGGATTACGATTCGCGATGCGAAGGAGCTGCGTATCAAGGAGTCCGACCGCATCGCTCTCGTTGCGAAGAACCTGAAAGCCATGGGCGCGGAACTGACCGAGTACGAGGACGGGCTGAGCATCCCAGGTGGGCAGAAGCTGCATGGCGCGGCGATTGATTCAGGGACGGATCACCGCATCGCCATGGCGTTCGCGATCGCTGCGCTGCGGGCGAGCGGTGACACGGAGATCCACGGGGCAGAGGCTGCGGCGATCTCGTTTCCAGAGTTCTTTCCCTTGCTGGATACGCTCAGCCAGCGGTAGCAGCGTACTCCTCGTCCGTGACTTTTTCGAGCCAGACGGCGTCGGTTCCGGCGTCGTCTGATTCCTGCATGGCGAGGTGCACCATGGTCTGGGTGGAGGTTGCGCCGTGCCAGTGGAGTTCGCCGGGCAGGATGGAGACGGTGTCTCCGGCGCGGATGAGTTGAATGGGCTGACCTTTGAGTTGGACGAGCCCCGTCCCGCTGAGGACGTGAAGGGTCTGGCCAACGGGATGGGTGTGCCAGGCGGTGCGGGCTCCTGGGGAGAAAGAGACGCGGAAAGCCTTCAGATGCGACGGAGCCGCATTGGAGATGATCTCGTCAAGATAGACCGTGCCGGTAAAGTAGGCTGGGTTTACTGGTTTGCTGGGGCGGGATTCCGGGGTGAAGATCTTCATGGTTTTCTGTAGCCTCTGCTGCTAAGCGTTTCTAAGATGTTAGATGACATCAAGGAAGTGCCAAAGTACGCCCTAACGCCGGGCAGGCGCCACTTCGTGGTGTATCGGACGCTTCGCGTAAATCAAATACTTCCAGTTCAGGTTCGAAGGACAAAGGCGTAGGCGTACTCGTTGGGTGGTTTGGACGGAAGGTTGATCTTCAGGCCGCTGGCATCCTGGGTGAAGGTAAGTTGACCAGCGCCGAGAAGGTCGACACGCTGGATCGGCTTTGGAGCATTCGGCGAATTACGAGCCAGGGTTTTGATTACAACTTTGCCGTTGGCAGGCCAGCCAAGAGCAAAAGCATGAAGGGTATCGCCCTTGGTGACGAAGCGTATGTCTTCAGCGGTATAGGGGCGTTGGTGGGCCTCGTTGAAGTTCTTGTTATCGGAGACGTCGGGCGGGCCCTCGCCGAAGACCGTAAAGGGGCGGGTCCCGTAGATGGCGGGACCGTTGATCTGCATCCAGCCAGCGATTGACTTGAGGAAAGCGTGCTCGTCCTCGTCGATGGTACCGTCGCCGCGAAGAGGAATGTTCAGCATCAGGTTGCCATTCTTACTGACGATATCGATGAGCGAATGGATAACGCTGCGCGGCGTCTTATAGGCATGGCGATCGAAGACCGAGCGGTCGTAGTGCCAGTCGCCGATGCAGGTGTCGGTCTGCCACGGATAATCCAGGATGCCCTGGGCCTTGCCGCGCTCGATATCGAGGGTAAACGCGCCGGCGTGATCGGGCTTGACGCTCTTACCGGTTACGACGACATCGACGTGGCCCTTATCGCGAACGCTGGTGTTGTAGAAATGCGCTGTGATATCGAGTCCGTACTGGCCAAGCGGCAGTTCGTCGTCATCAAAATAGATCATGTCGGGCTTATAGGTGTCGAGCAGATCCTGGCAGCGGAGATACCAGTTCTCCGCGAAGGCAGGGTTCATTACAGGGACGGATTCGTTCCACACACGGTCATGGGTCTTGTGCCAGGCATCGGCTTCGGCGATGGACTTGATGCCGTCCGGCATGACGATGTTGCGACCGGTGTAGAGCTCTTGCGGATCGAGTCCCTCCCACCACTTGCCCTTGCCGTCTGATTTTTTGAGCGTGTAGGCATCGTAGCGGACCCCTGCCAGCGAACCCTCGGGATCGTAGCCGTAGGCGGACTGGAGCCAGTGCCAGGCGTGGCCGGAGTGATTCGTTACGGCCAGCCGAAGGCCGCGATCTTTGACCAGCTTCGCCAAGGTGCCGACGATATCTTTTTTAGGGCCGACTTTGACGGAGTTCCAGTTGTGATAGCGGGAGTTGTAGTTGTCGAAGTTGTCGTGATGGTTCGCGAGCGCCGCGAAGTACTTGGCTCCTGCGGCGACGTAGAGGTCCATCAACTGCTCAGGCTGCCAGCGGTCAGCCTTCCAGAGATTGTCGATCTCCATGAAGCCTGATTTGGAAGGGTGGCCATAGGTCTTGAGCTGATGGTCGTAGCACTTGTCGCCCTGGAGGTACATGCGCCGCGCGTACCAATCGCCCTGCTCGGGAACGCACTGGGCAGTCCAATGGTTCCAGATGCCGAATTTGGCATCGCGAAACCATTCTGGAGTCTGATAACTCTTGAGCGATTGCCAGGTGGGTTGGAAAGGTCCCGGGGCTATCTTCCGGCCTTGAGCCGCGAATAAATTCTGGTTGAGAGCGAGGGCCGGGGCTGCGGAGAGAGCGGTCTTGAGGAGGTCGCGACGAGAGAGTCGGGTTGCACACATAGAGCGCCATCATAGCCAAGGAGAATGGGACGGTAAAGTGTGACGCAATCGGGCGTTCGTGCGATCTGCTAAAGGACTCTCAAGACCACTACGGTCTCATCATCGAAGTGGGCTGTGCCGGACTGAAATTTGGCGACGGCATCGAGAATGGCTTCAGCGGCGGTAGCGGCGGTGGGGCAGGGGTTGGACTGTAGGACGCTTATCAGGCGTTCATCGCCGAACATCTCGCCGGCGGAGTTCTCCGCATCCACGATGCCGTCGGAGAAGAAGACGATCAGATCGCCGGGTTGGGTGGAGAGGGTGAACTCTTCGTACTCGACGTCAGGGAAGAGACCGAGGGGAAAACCTTCCGCCTTGATGGTCTTCACCGAGACGTTACAGGTCTGGGGCGCTGCTGGAGCAGACTTCGCACGGGATTTTCCGGTGGGCGGCGGGACGGGGGTGGCGGGATGTGCACTTCCGTTCGGGATGGACAGATTCGAGACGGCCGAGACGAACAGGGGCTGGACCGAGCCGGCGTTGGCGATCTGGAGGGTCTGGTTGGAGTCGTCCCAGACGGCCATCAGCATGGTGACGTATTGGGAGTCAAGTTTGCGCTCCTGAAGCTGGTCATTGAGTGCGGCCAGCATGGCTGCGGGGGAGAGGTGCTGGTTTGCCAGCGAACGCAGGATTCCGCTGACCAGCGCAGCATAGAGGGCAGCGGGAGCAGCCTTGCCGGAGACGTCTCCAACGGCGAGAGCGACACGGCCAGGACCGTAGTCGAGAAAGTCATAGATGTCTCCGCCGATGGAGCGCGCGGCCATGAACTGGGCGGCGATCTCGGCCCGCTGCATCGGCGGTGGAAAGGGAGGCATGAGCCGAAGCTGGACCTGCCGGGCCATCTCGAGGTCGCGCTCCATGCGCTGTTCTTCTTCGTGGATGCGCTGGTAGAGCCGGGCATTTGCGATGGAGATGGCGACTTGTGCAGCAAGGGTGCTGAGCGTCTTTTGGTGGTCCTCGTTGAAGTAGTTGACCCGGGTGTGCTCGAGGTCAAGGACGCCGATAACTTTGCCCTTGTAGATCAATGGGACGGAGAGTTCCGACCGCGTCTCGGGGTTTTCGGCGACGTAGCGCGGATCTTTGCGGACGTCCTGGGCAAGGACGGGTTCGCGCAATTCAGCAGCGGCACCGATAATGCCCTCGCCAAGGACGATCGTGCGCTCACGGGTGACGCGTTCACCGTATCGCGAGGAGAAGCGGTGTTCGAGGCGCTCGCGTCGATCGTTCCAGAGCAGAATGGTGAACATCTGGAAGTCGATGACGCGTTTGAGCAGGTGACCGATGCGTTCTAGAAGGTCATCGAGATCGAGGATGCTGGTGATCTCGCGGGAGATCTCGTTGAGGACAGTAAGAGTCTGGGCCTGGCGGGAGACGCGGGTGTAGAGCCGTGCGTTTTCAACCGCGACCGCCATGCGGGAGGCGACGAGTTCCAGTAGACGCTGGTGTTCCGCGGTGAAGAAGGCGGGGCTTTCGGACTGTATATCAATGACGCCAATGACCTTATTCTTGATGATCAATGGCACCGCGAGCTCGGACCGGACGTGGGGGTTGGCGTCGATGTAGTGCTCGACGTAGTTGCCGGGAGTGCCGACGTCGTCGATCAGGATGGATTTGCGATGCAGGGCAGCCTGGCCGACGATACCGCGGCCGCGCTTGATGCGCATCCGCTCAATCTCGGGAGTATGGCCGGTCTGAAAACGCATCCAGAGTTCGTGGGTGCGGTCATTGAGGAGGAGAATGGCGAAGATGCGGTAGTCGATCACGGCGCGTACGAGGTCGGCGACGCGGTGCATCAGGGTATTAAGGTCGAGGGTGGTATTGAGGGCGTCGGCCAGGCGATGGAGAAAGTCGATCTGCAGCGGCTCGACGCGAATATTGTGCGAGATCTGGGCAGATGAAGACCCGGGCGCGGGAGGACCGCCTAGAGCCGAGGAATCGCCGGGAGTTGGGGAACTGCCGAGCGCAGGGGGGTAGTCACCCTCAAATTGAGCTTCGGCCCCGGATTCGGGGTGAGTGAAGTCGCCGCCAGCGGCGGTGGGACGGCGGGATTTGGTGGGGGTCGACATCAAAAGCTGATGATACTACCCGGGTGGTCGGCGAGCGAGGCGAACGGGTTGATTGGGGAGATGCCCCTGTGCGCTTACTTCAGCACAAGTCCTTTTGGTGCAGCACCCACTCTCTTTCGTGAGTGCCGCTTTCTGACATGAGACGTTCTTAGTAGCCGGTGCTGGCGGTGTCGGACGGAGCTAGCCCGGCGAGTTCGGCGAGAATCTTGACGCTGGCGCTGGCACCGATTCGGTTCGCCCCGGCCTTGAGCATGGCCGTTGCGTCGGCCAGGGAACGGATACCTCCCGAAGCTTTGACGCCGGCGCGGCTGCCAGCGACTCCGCGGAGAGTTGCGATGTCGTCGACGGTGGCACCTCCGTTGGAGAAGCCGGTGCTGGTCTTGAGGAAGTCAGCTCCGGCGGAAAGAGCGATCTCCGAGGCGCGCAGCTTCTCTTCGTAGCTGAGGAGGCAGGTCTCCAGGATGACTTTAACAATCGCTCCTGAACCGTGTGCGAGTTCAACCACGCCGTGAATGTCGTTGTAGATCGCCTCAAAGTCACTGGACTGACCGGATTTGAGTAGGCCAATGTTGAGGACCATGTCGACATCATGCGCTCCAAGCTTCAGGACGCGGACCGTCTCGTCGCGTTTAGAGCTGGAGAGGGTCGCTCCCAGGGGGAATCCGATGACGACTCCGACGGGGACGCCGGTCCCGGCAAGGGCGGAGTGGGCGACGGCCACCCAGGTGGGGTTGACCATGGCGCAGGCGAAGCGGTGTTCGGCGGCTTCGTGGCAGATCTGGAGGACTTGTGCGCGGGTCGCGTCGGGTTTCAGCAGGGTGTGATCGAGCACGGCTGCGAGGTTCTGCTGGGAGGATAGGGTGAGGGCCGCAAAGGCTGCTGCGTCATACGGAGGCAGCGCGTTGGTAACAGTTGCTGCTGCGTTTCCAGAAATGGGAGAGGTGCTCAAGTGAATCTCCTTGCTATAAGTTGCACGTTCTAATACCTCAGCTGCTCTATTGGGCTGAGGGGCTCCAACGGGAGCTGCCGGTTGGCTCGCTGCCGAACCGGGTACTTTCTATCATACGAGGGTTGCGGTTGGTTTAAGTGCGAGCAGCGCGGCGTGGGCCAGATCGGTCTTGAAAAGCGTAAGCATCTGATGACGCGATTCTTCGTCGCGGGCACGCAGAATCGCGGAGGGATGGAGTGTGGCGATGACTTGATCGGCAAAGGGGGTGTTGAGCACTTTCCCACGGTCGCGCATCAGGCCGAATGTGCCTCCCAACAGAGATTTGGAGGCGGAAGCGCCGAGGCAGAGGATAACCCGGGGTTTGAGAGCTTCGATCTCGGCCAGGAGCCATGGACGACACGCCATGATCTCCGACATGCGGGGATTCTGGTGGAGACGAAGCTTGCCGCGCTGGGTGAATTTGAAGTGCTTCACGGCGTTGGTGACGTAGAGCAGGGAGCGATCGATGTCCAGTTCGGCTAAAGTGGCGTCGAGGAGTTTGCCGGCGGGACCGACGAAAGGGCGGCCCTGGAGGTCTTCCTGATCTCCGGGTTGCTCGCCTACGACGAGGAGTCTGGCGTGAGCGGAACCGTTGCCGAGAACGACCTGGGTTGCATGGCAGTACAGGTCGCAGCCTTTGCAGGCAGGGAGGGCAGCGGCGATCGAACGAAGCGTGGGGTGCTCCGGTACGAAGGGCTGGGCCGTCTCTTTTTGCTGCTGCCGGGCGACCATGCTGGCGACTCGCGTCTTGGATTGGGTGATGAGCGTAGGGAGGAGAGTGATCTCCGGCAGGTTCTTCCAGTAGCGGACGGGCATCTCCGAGCGCATCGCCGATGGGTTCAGACGTGCCGGGTTATAGATGCTGGCATAGTAGCTCCGCCACAGGTCTTCTAACTCATCTTCATCGGGAGTCGATTCACGCGGAAGCCCAGGAGCCAAGGTGAGCTGTTTCGTCGTCGGATCCCAGGACACGCTGGCATCGGGTGTCAGGATCGTCCATCGCATAATGGCAAAGCGTTCTGCGAAGAATGGCGCTGCGAGGGGCAGGATGCGGTGGTCGGGTTGGTACCAGGCGATGAAATGCTCACACTCATCCGGAGTGGTCGGGGGAGGGTCACACTGCTCGATCTCAGTTTTATTTACGCCGAAAGGCGTAGGCGTAACCAGCACCAGATGGTGAGGCTTAGGTTGATTCAGACCGGGCGGTTGAGAGACCTCACTGGGCGGCAGAGGCTCGTCGAATACCTCGGGTCGATGGTCGGCCAGGAGCAGCTCGCCGGGTTTGAGAACCTTCCGAAACCGGACGAAGGCGTGCATCTTGTGAAGGTCACGCCGGACCTGCGCGGCCAAGCGTTGGAGTTCGGCGACGTCAGGATCGGTCTTCAGATTCAAGAGAGAACGGTTGGTCTGGAGCCGATAGAGGATGCGGTAGAGAAGATTCCAGCGGGCTGGGTTGCGGTGAACCGCAGCGATGGCCGCATCGTCGAGAAATGCCTTCGAGGTGTGGGGGCGGGGGAACGGGGTGCCGGTTGGGGTTCCTTCAACTTCCAGTGCAAGGGTGAAGGGAATGGAGGTCGCGGCGTCCTGAAGATCGAGTTCAGAGGGTAGATAGCCAGCGTGAAGCGCCTCGCGAGCGGCCTCGCGCCAGGCTTCGAAGTCGGGTTCGAGGAGGATGTGCTTCATCGCTGCTGGCTTGGATGCTGTGTGAGACCGGAAAGAGACAGCCGCATGCTCTGTGATTGAAAATAGTCGCTATGAGTGGTGTGCGGATAGACAAATGGCTTTGGGCGGCGCGGTTCTTCAAGACGCGGACGCTGGCAGCGGATGCCTGCGAGATGGGGCGAGTGGATTCGAATGGGATGCGAGCGAAAGCATCCCGGGAAGTCCGGGCCGGTGACCAGTTGCGGGTGAAGAGCGAGGCAGGGGAGTTCGTACTGGAGGTTCTGGTGCCGGGGCAGGTGCGTGGTCCCGCCGCCGTGGCCCAGACCATGTACAAAGAGACTCCTGAAAGCCGGGAGGCACGGCTGAAGGCCGCCGAGGAACAAAAAGCTCTGGCCAAGCTGGGCATGGTGGACCTGGGACGTCCCAGCAAGAAGGGCCGACGGGACATTCAGAAATGGAAGGGGCAGATTCATCGATTTTGAACGCTGCTGGAGAACGGGCTAGAGAACGCCGCTCGGCATTTTGAGAAATATTACTGTTATTACTTTAGCGAAATAAAAACGAAACAGCATTTTGAGATTTGGGTCGATTTAGGACGGTGAACATCTATTGAAATATGACGGTTTCGGGTGAAAAGACAGAGTTGAGGTTGTCGGTTTTAGATCAATCGCCTGTGGCCGCCGGTAGCTCTCCGGGTGACGCTTTGCAGAACTCGATTGCCTTGGCGCGCAAGGTGGATGCGCTGGGGTATACCCGATTCTGGATGTCGGAGCATCATGCCATGGACACGCTGGCGTGTACGGCTCCTGAGATCATGCTGGCTCGGATTGGTGCTGAGACGCAGCGGATACGGATTGGGTCTGGCGGGATCATGCTGCCGCATTACTCGGCGTTGAAGGTTGCGGAGGTGTTTCGGACGCTGCATGCGCTGTATCCGGGACGAGTGGACCTGGGGATCGGCCGCGCGCCCGGTGGAGGTCCGGTGGAGGCGATGGCTCTCAAGAGAGATCGTAAATCTCGGCCTCTGGACGATTTTCCAGAGCAGGTCGCGGAGTTGCTGGCCTATTTCTATAAGGACTTTCCGGTCGGGCATCCGTTTGCCGGGTTGAAGGTTTCGCCGGAGGTAGCGGGCGCTCCGGATGTGTGGATGCTGGGATCGAGTATGTGGAGTTCAGCGGCTGGAGCGGACTTCGGGTTGCCCTACGCCTTTGCCCACTTCTTCAGCCCGGTTCACACCCGCGCTGCGATCGAAGCGTATCAACGCAACTTCATCCCAGCCTCGCGGGAGGGTGCGCGCAGCAGGCCGGAAGCGATAGTCGCAGTAGGGGTGATCTGCGCCGACACGCAGGAAGAGGCGGATTATCTGCACAGCAGCGTGCGAGTCCTACAGCGGCGGATCCGTACTGGAGACCGCAGGCCGATTGCGGCTCCCGATGATGCGCTGCGGGAGTTGCGGGCCTTCGGGGACATGGCGGTCGAAGAAGGGGAGTGGCCGAGATATTTTGTGGGGACGCCGTCGGTCGTCGGCGAGCGGCTGCGGAATATGGCTTCCGACCTCGGCATCGGGGAGCTGGTGGTCAATACAATCACGTGGGACCAGGCTGCTCGGCTGCGAAGTTACGAACTGCTGGCGCAGGAGTTTTCACTGAGCTGAGGAGCTGTCGGCAGGCTGCGTCTAGCGGAAAAGATCGAGCCGTTAGCGATCCGGCTATGGGTGAGGATTGCAAGGGCGACCGCCAGCAGCAGAGGGATCAGGAGGGCGTCGCCGCGGTGGGTCATCTCCAGGAGAAAAAGCACGGCGGAGAGCGGGGCCTGGGTGCCGGCTGCCAGGGTGGCTCCTGCGCCGATGAAGGCAAAGGTGAGGGCATTGTCAGCGGGCACTCCGAGGTGCAGGAGTGAGGCGACGCGTACCCAGAGGCCGGCGATGAGAGATCCGAGAATGGCTCCGATGCTCATGACCGGAGTAAAGAGCCCTCCGAGCGCTCCGCTCCGCAGACTTGCTACGGTGGCGATGGGTCGCAGGAACAGCAGGACGACGAGAGCAGGAACGGTCTCGCGATTGGAGAAGATGCTTTGAATGGCCTCCTTTCCGTTACCCAGCAGTTCCGGGTAAGGGAGTGACGCGACTCCGACGCAGGTGAGAACGATGATGGGCGCGATCAGCACAAAGCCCCCACGCGGTCGATGCCGACACGCCCAGGCAATCAGGCGCACGAAGGCAGCGGAACCTACGCCGCAGAACGGGCCCGCTAAGAGAGCGAATACCAGCGCGGAGACAGTGAATGGCAGGGCCGGAACCTGATAGGCGGGAACATTCGGCAGCAGAAGCCACGAGCACGCCGTCGCGATGCAGGAGGTCGCGGTAGCTGCGAGGACTGCCTGGATCGAGAAGCTGCCGAGAACGATTTCGACGGCGAAGATAGCGCCCGCGAAGGGAACGTTGTAGGCTGCGGCCATACCCGCCCCGGCCCCGCAAGCGATCAGCAGCTTGCGCTGTTGGGGTGTCAGGGGAGCGCGGTCGGAGATACGCGCGGCGACCAGAGAGGCAGCTTCCCGCAGAGCAGCTTCGCGGCCGAGCGGGACTCCCATGCCGACAGTCAGGATGGAGACGAAAGCTTCCGCCAGGGTCGGAAGGGTACGGGGCGATTCTGTCGTCGATGCCGCGCTGATTGGGGGACGAATCTTGAAGTGGCGTTCGAGCGCCATGAAGAGGCTCAGGATGATCCCGGCCAGCGTGAGCACGGCAATGCGACGAAAGGACGAGGCGCTTGCGACATCTTCCAGCATGTTGCCCGTATGTCCGTTATAAGCGAGGCTCCCGATGACGTGCAGCATTCGGATGAGGAGTCCGGAGGCAAGTCCGCTGACTACCCCAATCAGCACAACAAGCAGCCAGAAGACCGGAGTAAGCTGCGGCGCGGCTTCTGGCTCTGAGGCAGTGGGTGTGCGGCGGGAGAGGTACTGAGTGAGCATTTGGCTCGCTGGTCTCGAACTATTTAAGGCAGGTAGTAGTAGGGGTTGGGCAGCTTGACGTTGAGATCAGCCTTCGGGGAGCTGTTGAGATCGCTCCACTGGTCCCCCATGTTGAGGATGAGGTGATAGCCCTGAGCGGTGATGCGGGCGCGGGCGGCGGCCTTGTACTCGGTGGTGGGGGTGGTTTTCTCAGAGTCTTCGCGGAGGATAAGTCCCTTCCAGCCTTTGTAGCCTGCCGCAGTAAGGTTGTGGGCAGTGGCTTCGGTCATCTCATGCGCCCGTCCGGTGAGGAAGAACACTTCGATACCCAGCGAGCGGGCATGGTTGAAGAGGCGGAGAGTTCCGGGAATCGGAATTGATGCCTCGGGCGAGACGATCCAGGCGTTGAACATCGAAGGGATGAAGCCGTAGTCCTCGCGCTCCTCTTCGCAGAAGGAGGAGAGCGAGGTCTCGTCGATGTCAAGAACGATGGCCATCTTTTCGGCCTTTTGTGGGGATGCCTTATGAACGGCGACGAGCGAATCAAGCTGAACTTCGGCGCGGCGGGTCTGGGCTTCGAGGTCGGTCCAGTAGCATCCGACGGAACCGGTGCACTGGGTATAGTCGGCGAGGCGATAGCGCTCGATTCCAAAGTTGGGGATAGGCTCTGCGGAGACGAGGAAGGTGGGGTCGGCTGCTGCTGCGGCAGCGATCGCCTGCAGCGCCTCACTGGTGGGACGCGGCGCTGGCGGACGGATGCTCTTCGCAGTGCTGGCGACCGGGCAGGATGGCGGTGCGGACTGTCCGACGACACTGCATGCCGGTAGTAGGGCAATGAGAGTGATACGGGCTGCGAGTTTCAAAGAAGATAGGGTCATTGTTCCGATCATTCGTCTGCCCAATGCGGTCGGGACGAAGTTCAGGATCTGCCGATTCGCTGGGTCCAGCATACCTTTGACGAGAGCTTCGCTCATGATGGATCGTACCTGGCAATGCTGAGAGATAAATGCAGTGACAGCTTTATAACATGACGGATCGCTCGCGCGAACCGGGATCGGGCGGGGCTGTAATGAGAATGTGTGCGAGCTTTAGTGGCCGACGGCTTCGTCGGGGAAGAGGCGGATGTCGTCCACTCCACGGTAGCGCTCGGCGTAGTCCATGCCGTAACCGATGACGAACTGGTTGGGAATCTTGAACGCAACGTAGTCGGCTTCGATCGGAACGAGGCGGCGCTCGGGTTTGTCGAGGCATGTGGCAATCTTGAGAGAGGCAGGCTTGTGCTGCAGCATCAGGCCGCGCAGGTAGGAGAGGGTGAGGCCGGTGTCGAGAATATCTTCGACGATGATGACGTGCTTGCCCTCGATTGGGTTATCGATGTCCTTGATGAGCTTGACGGCACCCGAAGAGACGCGGGCGCGGCCATAGCTGGAGACGGCGACGAAGTCGAAGGTGTTATCGACCTGGATCGCACGGGCCAGATCGGCGAGGAAGATGGCTGCGCCTTTCAGTACTCCGATAAGGACGATGGATTGCCCGGCGTAGTCTGCGGTGATCTGAGCCCCGATCTCGCGGGTACGCTGCGCGATCTGCTCTTTGGTGTAGAGGATCTCCATGGTGGAGGCGGGAGGAAAGGAGAGTTCGGGCGTGCTGGTGGACATAGAGAAAAGGGTAGCGCGAATGGAGGGTTGAGGGGAAGCGCGGGGTTGAACTCATACTTGCGCGGGGCTGACCTTATACTTGAAACAAGCGAGGAATATGTACCCCTATATCGATATTGGCCCGTTGCACCTGGGAACGTTTGGGCTGTTGCTTTGGCTGGCGGCGGTTGTTGCGACCGTAGTGCTGCATAAGAACTTTGGACGACACGGCGTGGATGCCGACGCACTGAACGTGGTCGCGGTGGTGGTGATTGCCGGCGTGATCGGGGCGAAGACCTGGCACGAACTCCAGGACCTCACCGAGTTGCGCGGAGCGATGCGCGTGATCTTCTCGCCGGGCCTGAAGCATCCGTTGGAAGTACTGATGGGATTCCTGCACTGGTTTCAAGCAGGTTTCGCATGGTTCGGCGGGATGCTGACCGGAATTGCGATGCTGATGTGGCAGGGGCAGCAGGCGCGCTTCAAGGGCACTCTGGAAGGCACCCTGGGGCAGCGGGTCGGGGCGATGCGGATGCTCGATCTTGCTGCCCCGGCGGCGGCGATTGGGTATGGCGTTGGGCGAATCGGATGCCTGACCAGCGGCGATGGAGACTACGGGATCAAGACAACGCTTCCCTGGGGCGTCCACATGGCGCGCAATGCGCTGGTGCCGACGAGCGACCTGGTGCAGCCGACTCCGGTGTATGAACTACTGTTTTCGTTGGTGGTCTTCTGGGTGATCTGGAAGCTGGCCAAGGACTCAAAGCCGGTGGGCTGGCTGACGGGACTCTATCTGGTGTTGAGTGGAATCGGGCGTTTTCTGGTGGAGTTTGTCCGGGTCAATCCGCGGCTTTACTGGGGCATGAGCAACGCGCAGGTGGCCGCTCTACTGTCGGTAGTAGCCGGGGGCCTGTTGATGGCATGGGCAGCTTCGAAGAAGGAGCAGTGGACTCCGCTACTAACTGGATCGCAGGTTTAGATAGACTGGCCACAACGTTTGGAGCGCAGGCTTGCCGGAGCCTGCAGCTACACAACGAAGCTGCGACAAGGCTATCGACTCGGGGTAGCTGCGGTTGCTGCCTCGCTTTCGAGGACCCAACTGGCAATGCGGTGATCCGGAAGCAGTCCCTGCGACGCCATGGTGTAGGTAAGACCGTCGAGCCGCTTGCGCAGACCGCTCTCGATCCCACCGTAAGACAGCAGTAACGGGACGATGAGCGCTTTGTTGCCCTTCTTTGTGATCGCCTCGATGCGCTCACGAAGTTCCTTAGTAGCAGCGTCGCGGATGGGGTCGTCGGCGTCGTCCCGCAGTGTCATATAGGCGATATCAGCATAGTGAGTTTTGGCGCGCATCTCCTTTGCCAGAGCGCTCATATCAGCAAGCCATAGCTTATTTTCATCGTCAGGGACGGGGCCGTGCGCGATAAGGATGATCGTTTCGTGAGCTGGATCGTGGCTGATGGATGCGGCGCGGTCGGTTAGAATGTCGGCCACTACGCGATGGTGGTCCAGAGCAGGAGCCATGCGGACGGGTACCGTTGCGGCAATAGGTTTCATCGCGCTGGCAGCTTGAGCGGGATCCGGCGTAGCCGCGTGGTCGTGCTGCATGCCGCCTTTGGGTGAACTTCCGTGATCCATGGCCGCGAACATCTTGAGGTCTTCCGGCATCTCGGTGCGGAGACCGAGCAGATACGCAGTACTGTCGATGACCGAGCTGTGAGAGCTTACGAAGAGTGGGACAACAATAATCTGGGTTACTCCGCGAGTCGTCAGTCGGTCGATGCCGGTCTGCATGGACGATTTCGTTGCCATCCCGAAGGCGACTTCGATCGGCACGGAAAGATCGACCTGGTCGGCAACGTGACGGACCTCTTCGTTCCAGGCCTGGGCACTCCCTCCGTGAGCCAGGAGTAAAATGCCGGTTTTGGTAATCGGCTTAGGGGTCTGAGCACGGACGCTGACAGCAAAGTAGGGCAGCAGAAGGGCGAGCAGTAGTTTCTTCATCGATGATGATCTCCGTGCGTCAGGGTGAAGCGCATGCGTTACGGCTGACCGGCTGGGGTTGGTGCTACACCGCATCGGAGCGTCCGCCTCGTTCTTTTGTGCTTCTTGAAGATATAAGACTAACTTAGTCTGATATCTTCCGCAATGCAAATACGCGTGCGTCTTCTGTCGCAAAGTGAGTGAAAGAGAGACTGTGTGGGAGGGGAATTACTGCAGGCCACGGTGGGCGTGGAGGGTATGCCTGCTTGTGGAAGAGTGTTCGTTTGGACAGATAGTAAAGAAGCCCGTTCGCAGTGTTCGGCTGCGAACGGGCTTGAGTTTAGCGACTATTCTTTGGACATTGCTTCGCGAATGTTTGGTTGCGGGGCACGGAAGAGAGTGTCCGAGATAAGACCGCCGATGATCGCTCCGATGATGGGGGCAACCCAGAAGAGCCACAGCTGGCTGAGAGCCCAGCCGCCGACGAACAGGGCCGGACCCGTGCTGCGGGCCGGGTTGACCGAGGTGTTCGTTACCGGAATGCTGATGAGGTGAATCAGCGTGAGGCAGAGGCCGATGGCGATCGGTGCGAAGCCTTTAGGAGCACGCTCGTCGGTTGAGCCCAGGATAACGATCAGGAAGAAGGCGGTCAGGACGACTTCGATCAGGAAGCAGGCGAGTAAGGAATAGTGGTCGGGGGAGTGTTCGGCGTAGCCGTTGGACGCGAAACCGCCGGATAGCGAGAATCCAGCTTTACCGTTGGCGATGAGGTAAAGGACACCAGAGCCGGCGATTGCTCCAGCAACCTGGGCGACGATGTAGGCGGGAAGCTCCGCGATAGGGAAGCGCTTGCCTGCGACCAGTCCGATGGAAACTGCAGGGTTGAGGTGGCAGCCCGAGACGTGTCCAATGGCAAAGGCCATGGTGAGGACAGTAAGTCCGAAGGCGAGGGAGACACCCACGAATCCGATGCCAAGGGTTGGAAAGCCGGCGGCCAGGACTGCGGAGCCGCAGCCTCCGAAGACCAGCCAGAAGGTTCCGAAGAACTCCGCTGCTGCGCGTTTCGAGAGATGCATCGTACGACCTCTAATTTTGGATTTTGGTGAGTGGCGACCCGAAAGTCTCTGTCCCCGGTCGACTATCAATCGGCCGGGTATTGCAGTTACACGAGTTATAGTACTTGGCGGAATCGTAGCACGCGTAGATACTTATCGACTGACGATTCGGATAAAAGTGTACGAGCAGGGAGATACCGTGAAGACAAGACGAGTGCAGTAGATCTTTTGGTTTGGATAGGACAGAGCCGCGACGAATCTACAAACGCTTGAGGTAGGCCTTGGCTTCTTCGAGTTCCGGGAAGAGGCGCTCTTCGGCCTGGAACTCGCGGGAGTGGACACAGCGACGTCCAGCCTTTACGCGGACGGGATGCTTGAGGTGAAGCATCTCGTGGTACAGCAGGTACTCGATGGCACATCTAGGGGTGTCGGGACGGTCGAAGACGCGGCTGACGACGATGGTGTTGTGGGCGGCGTCGTAGTGGCCGAGCATGCGGCGCGCGACGTGGGCCGACCAGGTCAGGGTTGGGCGGCCCAGCAGACCGTAGAAGAAGCGCGTGTTGAGCGACTCGAAGACCTCGTCCAGGTCGTACTTGTGCCCAAGGGTGGTGGAGATGCGTTTGCGTCCGCGGGTCTGACGAATATGCTCGGCCTGCTTGGAGACCGCTTCGGACCGTACATGACGGCGGTAACGGTCGGCATGGATCGGAGCAATCGGCTTCTTGTAGAGCTTGGCGAGAAGGATATGAGCGATCGCGTGATGCACGGACTCAGGCGCATTTTCCAGCAGATCCGACAACCGGACGTGGAGGTGGCCTTCCCGCAGACGGATCGTGGTATTGAGCGAGGTGAAGCGGCGGAAACGGATATCGAGAGAAGGGATGGGCGCACGCGGGCGCAGGTCGCGGTACTGCTCTTCGAAGACTTGGATGAGAGCGGAGGACACGATAACTACAAGGTTAACATGGCATTGTGTGGATGAGACGTCGCTCTTCATCAGCGCGGCAGCGTCACGTCTTTTTCTACCTTCGGAGGCGGATGCGCGAGGAACCATGCTTTCTGCTCTTCAACTAATTTCGTAGCGGTTTCGCGGATGTCGCGAAGGGACTCCAGAGCTAATTTGCGCGAGACATTATACGCTTCGTCTTCAGGCGGTGACTTGAGCGCAGTGCCCCAGCGTTCAATCGCGGCGAGGAGCTTGGGCAGCGCTTTACGGATGTCACGATGACGCGGGCCGTAGTCGTCGAGATTGTCGTCGAGTTCATCCGCGACGGAGGTGAACTGCTCGAAGAGGTCGTGGGTGTCCTGCTCCCGGCCCGGGCGGCGCGGCTTGGCGAAGAGGTCCTGGATGGCTTTGGATCTGCTGTCGAGAAGCTTGACGAACACCAAAACGCGGTCGCTGGGGACGTAGGCCGAGTCACGCAGTTGCTCGATTTCAGCTTCTGACAAAGCCGATTCCTGCCGCTGGGCATGGAGTTTCATCGGAGCCAGAAACGAGCCAAAGAGAATCACGCAGAGAAGAAGTGAAGCGCCGAAGATGGACGGGCGGGGAAGCATCGGCTGATTGTAGCTCGCTGTTCTGAACCTAGCGGGCAAAGACCTGGTTCAGAATCTCGTCCTGGACCTGATCGAGTTGCTTCAGGGTGGCCTGGAGGACGGTACGGTCGTCGCCGGAAGCTGCATGCATGTAGTCGCCCAGGCGATGGGTGGTGTGATGCATCAGCAATTCGGCGTTCTTGAGCCGCTTGGCGTCGCGGGCCAGACCGAGATGAATCAGATGCGCGTAGTGCTCTACCTTCTTGAGCGTGGCGCTGGCGTGGTCGACGTCGCCATCGAGCATCTGCTTGCCGGCCAGCTCCGTCATGGAGTGGACCAACTCGGTATAGAGGAAGCACTGCTCTTTCGGGCTGGCCAGCGAGGCGCGCTGCTCCAGTTGCAAAATCAGTTGGGGTGTGGGGATCGTATCGTCGATGCTCGATGCGTAACCGAATGTGCTCATGGAGAGGAGCAGTGACAAAGGGAGGATAGTCGCGGAACGCAGGTGGAACTTCGTGGTTGGACGGGTGCCGTGCTGTGCTGCCGGACAGGTTCTAAAACTCAAGACAATGGGCCGGAGTTTCATAACGCACCTCGTGGGAGCGCTGACCTATTTCTGGTGACTGAGGGTGATCAGACGGTGGCGCGCCTGCCACTCCTCATCGGGGAACTTCCCATTTGCCACGGTAAGGAATTGCTTGTACAACTCGGATGCTTCCTTGGCCTGATGGAGTTTGTCGTGCGCAGTGGCCGCAAGGAACAGGGATGACGGAGACTGTGGCAGCAATGTAGCACGAAGCGCGAGAGCTTGCAACGTTACAGCCGGGTCGTTGTTTTCAGAGGCCGCAAAAGCAAGGTGGCTGGCGGCGATTCCCAGGTCTTCCTTGGACGAAAAGGCGGACGGGGTCGCGACCGCCCGTTTGAGGAGGGCTTCCGCCTCCGCAGGGCGCTTCAAGTGGATGAGGGCGTCGGCTCGGTCGTCCAGCAAGGTCGGGTCCGGTTGGGCGGAAGACGCAATAAGAGTACCGAAGAGAGGATCGGCCTTCGCGTAATCGCCGTTGCGGCTGTAAAGCCTGGCCAACAGACGGGTTATGGCCGGATCAGAGGGGTGACTGGAATGCAGATTTTCGACCAGCGGCAGTGCAAGGGCTGACTTCGCGGGGTCGGGATTGGCCATGTAGACCGTGGCGAGCTGCGCATTCAGCGTGGTGTCGTCTGGATTTTTGGCGAGAGCGGCAGTAAGGAGGCTTTCGGCTTCGGCGGGTTTGTTCTGGCGGAGGAGCAGATGGGTGAGGGCCGCCGTCGTTGCGGGGTCGTCCGGCGTAGTTTTGAGCAGGCGGCGATAGGAGGCTTCAGCGGCGGGTAGATCGCCGGAGTTTTCGGCCAACTCTGCGGCAAGAAGGATGTCCTCAGGGGTCTCGGGAGAGAGCTTGAGGGCGGCGAGCAGGGCGGCGCTGGCTGCAGCCGGGTCCGTGGTCTGGTCGAGGCGGGCGAGAGTACGGTAGGCGCGGGCCTTGAGTGCGGGTTCTGCTGTCGGCATGGCGACGGCGGTGGTAAGTTCGGCGCGGGCGTCTTTGGCCTCTCCCTGGCGAGCGAGCAGCAGGGCGAGGGCAAGATGCGGCTCGAAGAGTTTCGGGTCAGCGGCGATGGAACGGCGGTAGGTCTCCGCTGCGGCACTGTTCTGGTCCATGGCATCCTGCGTGGAGGCCAGCTCGTAGAGCAGGTGCGCGTCGGCGGGGTTCTTCTCTACAAGAACAGTAAGGAGCTTGAGAGCGGTGGGGAAGTCGCGTTTATCGAGCGCTTCGTCGGCTTGCGTACGAAGAGGGTCGGGCGTGATCTGGGCAGGGGTATTTGCATCTCTGGTCCCTGCCGGAAGCTGAGCCTGCGACGGATACGCTATAAAAAACAAGAGAAAGAGCAACAAGGAGCTGGTGCGCTGCAAACACGATAAATAAAAGTTCATGGTCATACGGTGGCCTGGAGGGATGATTCTTCCTGCTTGGTGGAGGCTTTAGCGTTCTGCTTGAGGACGGGCGCGAGCCAGTGGCCGGTATGGCTGGCGGGATTCACTGCGATCTCTTCCGGAGTTCCGATCGCTACCACCTGGCCGCCGCCGGAGCCACCCTCGGGACCCATGTCGATGACCCAATCGGCGCATTTGATGATGTCAAGATTGTGTTCGATGACGAGCAGCGAGCCGCCGCCGTCGATGAGTTTCCGGAATGCGTTCAGGAGTTTCGCTACATCGTCGAAGTGAAGGCCGGTTGTAGGTTCGTCGAGGATATAGAGGGTGCGCGAGCGGGCTTTGGCTGCGGTCTCGTTGGTGGTGCGGGTGCTGATGGAGCGGGCTGTGGCGAGGTGGCTCGCCAGCTTGACGCGCTGGGCTTCGCCGCCGGAAAGCGTCGTTGCGGATTGGCCGAGGCGGACGTAGCTCAGCCCAACTTCGTCGAGAACGTACAGCTTGTCCACAATCTTTGGATGACCTGCGAAATAGGTGAGAGCTTCCTTGACGGTCATGTTCAGAACGTCATGGATATTCTTGTTCCGGTACTTGATGTCGAGGATGGCGGATTTGTAACGCGCACCGTTGCACTCTTCGCAGGGTAGCTCAATATCGGCGAGGAACTGCATCTCGACCGTGACGGTGCCGTCGCCTTCGCAGACGTCGCAGCGGCCGCCCGGAACGTTGAAGGAAAAGTGTCCCGGTCCGAAGCCGCGGCGTTTTGCATCCGGTTGCGCCGCGAAGAGCGCGCGAATGTCGTCGAACGCCTTGATGTACGTGACCGGGTTGGACCGAGGAGTGCGGCCGATGGGCGACTGGTCGACGAGCACCACTTCATTGAGATGCTGGGTTCCGCTGAGTTCGCGATAAAGGCTGGCGTTTGCGGACGAGTCCGACTGTCCGAGCTCGCGGTTCAACGACTGCATGAGCGCACGGTACAGAACCTGGTGGACGATGGTGGACTTGCCGGAGCCGGAGACTCCGGTGACACAGCAGAGCAGGTTGAGGGGGATCTCGATATCGACGCCGCGCAGGTTATGGATGCGGGCACCGGTCAGCTTCAGACGTTCGCGGCCAGGCTCGCGCCGGGCGCGGGGTACAGGAATTGTCAGCCGGCCAGAGAGGTACTTGCCGGTGATGGAGTTGGGGTCGGCCGTGACTTCAGCGACGGTTCCTGCTGCGAGCAACTGCCCGCCGAGTTCGCCGGCTCCGGGGCCGAGGTCGAGAAGGTAGTCGGCGGCGCGGATGACGTCCGGATCATGCTCGACCACGAGGATGGTGTTGCCAAGGTCGCGCAGGTCCTTCATTATGCGGATCAGCTTCTCCGTGTCGCGGGTGTGCAGCCCGATGCTCGGTTCGTCGAGAACATACAGAGCGCCCACAAGGCGCGACCCAAGTGAAGTCGCAAGCTGGATGCGCTGCGATTCACCGCCAGAGAGGGTGGAAGAGAGACGATCCAGAGTGAGGTAATCGAGGCCGACCTGGTGGAGGAAGCTGATGCGCTGGCGGACCTCTTCGAGGACTTTTCCGGCAATCTCATTTTGTGACGGCGAGAGTTGCATATTGTCGAAGAACTCCTGCGCCGCAGTGATCGTCAGGGCGGCGGTCTCGCAGATGTTCATCGCAGGGCCGCTGCCGGACTGGATCAGAACAGCGCGGGCTTCAGCGCGCAGACGCTGGCCGCGGCACTCCGGGCAGGTCGCATAGCCGCGGTACTTGGACAGGAAGACACGGACGTGGAGCTTGTATTTCTTGCGCTCCAGCGCGTTGAAGAAGCCACGAATGCCGGGGAACGTGCCGCTACCTTCTTCGATGAAGCGCTGCTGTTCCGGGGTGAGGTCGAACCACGGCACGTCGGTCGGAATCGCCGCAATCTTCGCAGCGCGCAGCATCTCGCCATGATGGGGACGATACTTGGTGGTGTTCCACGGCGCGATCGCGCCTTCGGCCAGCGTCTTCGAGCGATCAGGAAGGATCAGGTTCGGATCGAAGTCGATGGTATTGCCGAAGCCCTGGCAACGCGGGCAGGCACCAAAAGGATTGTTGAAGGAGAAGAGGCGCGGCTCCGGTTCGCGGTACGCGCGATGGCATGTGGTGCACTCGAAGGCAGCCGAGAAACGGAAGGCTTGCGGCTCGCCTTCTTCTTCACGAGGCACGGTGTGGAAGCGGACCTCTCCCGACTCGCGGTATCCGGTCTCGATGGCATCCACGATGCGGCTGCGGACGTCGGGTGAGAGGGAGAGACGGTCAATCAGCACAAAGATGGGAGCTTTGAAGTCGAGCTCCAAGAGCGATTCGGGCGTCGAGAATTCGACGATCTTTCCGTTTTGGAAGAGGCGGTTATAGCCTCGGCGGCGAAGTTCCGCAAGCCGCTCGCGGAGTGAGTCGGTGAGATCGAATGTGACTGGTTCAGTGGCTTTCTTTGCCGACTTCTTCGTAACCTTTTTGACGGCTTTAGGGGCTTCCGTCTCTTCTGCCGCGGCCTGCTGGAGCGGTTCTAGTTTGATCTCGGCCCGGACAATGGGGAAGAGAGCGTAAGTCCGGGTTCCCGCAGGCAGGGCAAGCAGGGAGGTGACGATCTCGTCGACGGTATCGTGCTTCACCACGCCACCGCAATGCAGACAGGTGACGGTGCCGCAGCGCGCATAGAGCAGACGCAGGTAGTCGTAGATCTCGGTGGCAGTGGCTACCGTCGAACGAGGATTGCGGGTCTGGTTTTTCTGCTTGATGGCGATCGCAGGAGCGAGCCCATCCATGTGATCCACGTCGGGTTTCTCGATGCGCTCCAGGAATTGTCGAGCGTAGGCTGATAGCGATTCCACATAGCGGCGCTGGCCCTCGGCATAGACGGTATCGAAGGCAAGGGAGGACTTACCGGAACCGGAGACGCCGGAGACTACGGTCAGGGCATTGTGCGGAATATCGACGTCGATGCCCTTGAGGTTGTGGGTACGAGCGCCGCGGATTGTGATGTGGTCATTCATAGGGAGGCTAGTTTTCGGGTTGAGGACGGAAGATCTCGATCAACAGAAGGCATGCGCCGACCACAATACAGCTATCGGCAATGTTGAAGTCTGGCCAGTGGTAGCGGATGATCGTGACTTCGAGAAAGTCGATCACAAAGTGATAGTGCATGCGGTCGTAAAGGTTCCCGATCGCTCCGCCGAGGATAAGGGCGAGCGCGACGGAGGTGGGTGTGATGCTGCTGGCGACGCGCCAGAGCATCACAGCGACCATCACCACGGCGAAGATAGAGAAGGCGACGAGTGCATTGCGTACGGTGGCCGGTGACGTGCTCTCAGCGAACATGCTGAAGGCTGCGCCGGTGTTGAGGACATGGGTAATGCGAAACACGCCTGGGATAACGGTGATCGCACCGCCGGTGGGAAGATGGCGATCGACAAGGTACTTTGAGACGCGATCCAGCACGACCGCAGCGAAAGAGATGCCAAGCAGAACGCCGCTCTTCCCGAGTTGCAGTGGCTTACGCCGTCGTCGCGGCTTCGGGTCGAATTCGGTTCGGGGATAGCGGTAGGTGGAGGGCATCTAGGCAGCGCCCCCGGGTGAGGCTTCCGGCTTCACATACGGATCGAAGTGGACCGCGGCAAGAGCATCGGCGCAGCGCAGGCAGACCGTGGGGTATCTGGCTTCGTCGCCCACGTCGGTGGTGTAGCGCCAGCAGCGCTCACACTTTGAGCCGTTGGCCGGCTTGGCCTGCACGTAGAAGGCTCCCTTTTCGGCCTGGCCTTCGACCACAGTGATGTGTTCGATCTGCACCTGCGAGACGCCGAAGAGCTCCGGCAGGATGGAGGCGTAGCGCTCGAAGAGCTGCTGGGAAGATCGTTGCGCTGCCAACTGTTCGATCCAGCCCAGGACAATACGTGCCTCCGAGGATTTGCCGATGACCTTGGCGGCACGCTCTTCTTCCAGCACCTTGAACGCTTCTTCCCGGACGGCCAGGATCTGCTCCCAGTCGGAGAGGAGAGCCGTGGTATTTCCGGGAACGATATCGGCCAAATCGGGAAAGAGAGCAAGGTGAACGCTGGACTCGCGGCCTTCGACCTTGGGCAGGAGCGCCCAGACCTCTTCGGCGGTAAAGCTGAGGATCGGAGCGATCAGGCGGGTGAGAGCTTCCGCGATCTGCCAGAGTGCGGTCTGAGCGCTGCGGCGCGCCGGGTGGTTGGGGGCAAAGGTGTAGAGCCGGTCTTTGAGAACGTCGAGGTACAGCGCGCTGAGGTCGGTGTTCACGAACTCATTGAGTGCGTGATACGCGCGGTGGAACTCGAAGGTGTCGTAGGAGGCGCGGATCTTCGCGGTCAACTCGGCCAGCCGGGCCAGGATGTACTGGTCCAGCGGCTCCATCTGTGCGAAGGCGACCTTGTTCTCGGCAGGCGAGAAGTCGTGCAGGTTACCGAGCAGAAAGCGGAGCGTGTTGCGCAGCTTGCGATAGTTATCGCTGACCCGCTGCATCAGGTTTTCACTCGCGGCGACGTCTTCTCGGAAGTCGACGGATGCGACCCAGAGGCGGATAATCTCGCCGCCGAGGCGCTTGGCAATGTCGACCGGATCGACGCCGTTTCCGAGCGATTTGGAGAAGGCGCGGCCCTGCTCATCGAGCGTCCAGCCAGAGGTCGCGACCATCTTGTACGGCGCATGGCCTCGGACGGCAACTGATGTGAGCAGTGAAGAATGGAACCAGCCGCGGTGCTGGTCTCCGCCCTCGGTGTAGAGGTCGGCCTGGATCTCGGAGGGCAGCCGCTTGAGTTCGGGCTCGATATCCAGGACCGCATGCCAGCTTGCGCCGGACTCGAACCAGACGTCGAGAATATCCATCTCCTTGCGGAACTCGGTGCCGCCACAGGAGCAGGTGGTCCCTGCGGGCAGCAGACTGGCGGCGTTGTGGATGTACCAGGCGTCGGCGCCTTCTTTATGGAAGAGGGCCACGATGGACTTGTTGATCGCCGCATCGTTCAGTGGCGTATGGCATTTTTCGCACAGAAAAACAGCTATCGGGACGCCCCAGATACGCTGGCGGGAGATGCACCAGTCGGGCCGTGTCGCGATCATGTTGGAGATGCGTTCTTCGCCCCACGCCGGATCCCAGGTGACCTTGGCGATCTCGTCGAGCGTGCGCTGGCGATAGGTGGTGACGGAGCCGTCAGGATTCGCGAGTGGCTTGTCGATCTCGATAAACCACTGCTCGGTGGCACGCACGATGACCGGGTTGTGGCAGCGCCAGCAATGCGGGTAGGAGTGCTCAAAGGCGGTCGCGGAGAGAAGTGCGCCCTTCTCCTTTAACAGTTCGATGATGACCGGGTTGGACTTGAAGACGCTCAGGTCTTCATAAGGCTGCGTGACCTCGTGCGAGGACGCGTCGGCGGTGTTGCGCTGGCGGCCGGAGTTGTCGATGTATTGGAGCGCGGGCAGGTTGTAGCGCGCGCCGGTATAGAAGTCGTCGACGCCATGGGCCGGCGCGGTGTGGACGGCCCCGGTACCCTGGTCCGCCGTGACGTAGGAGGCCAGGACGCCCAGAACGCTGCGGTCGAGGAACGGATGCTGGAAGGTGGCGCGGTCGAGCATCTCGCCCTTGAAGTGCGCTGCGTCGGTGGTGTCGCCGAGGTTGCAGGCGGCTTTCACCGAGTCGGCGAGTCCTGCAGCAACGATATAGACCGTCCCATCGCCGGTCTTGAGGGCAACGTATTCCATCTCCGGATTGAAGGCTACGGCCTGCGAAGCAGGGATGGTCCAGGGGGTCGTGGTCCAGATGATGGTGTAGACGGACTGGCCGGCAAGCGCCGGATCAACCGCTGCAGGGTCGCTGGTGAGCTGGTAACGGATGTAGACGCTCGGGCTGGTGTGCTGCTCGTACTCGACCTCGGCTTCAGCCAGCGCGGTGCGGTCGTGGATGCACCAGTAGACCGGCTTCAGGCCCTTGTAGACGAAGCCCTTCTCGAAGAACTCGTAGAAGGTCTCTGCGATGCTGGCCTCGTAGGGGAAAGACATGGTGAGGTACGGGTCTTTCCAGCGGCCGAATACGCCGATGCGCTCGAACTGAGAACGCTGCAGGTCGACGTACTTCTGGGCGTACTCGCGGCAGGCGCGACGGACGGCCACCGGGTCCATCTCCAGCTTCTTGCGGCCTAACTGCTCGTCCACCTTGATTTCGATGGGGAGGCCGTGGCAGTCCCAGCCCGGAACATAGGGGGCGTCGAAGCCGGCCATGGTCTTGGTCTTGACGACGAAATCCTTGATGCACTTGTTCAGCGCGTGGCCCAGGTGGATGGCTCCATTGGCGTAGGGCGGGCCGTCATGCAGGATGTACTTCGGGGAACCGGCGCGGGCGGCTCGAATCTGGGCATACAGATCCTGTTCCTGCCAAGCGGCCAGGCGCGCGGGCTCATTGAGCGGCAGATTCGCCTTCATGGCGAAGGACGTTTGAGGCAGGTTCAGTGTTGTTTTCAGCGCCTTGGGTTCGGGCTTGTTCTGTGGTGCTTCCGACATTCGTTCCTCGTCTGATCTGGGTCTCGACTGCTGGCTGTTGGGCTTTGCCGGTTGTGTAGTGTGGAGCTTCGTGCCAAACCTCTATTGTATCTGGCAGCAGCGATAAGAAAATGAGTTCGGGAGATACTTCCACGCGGTGAACTGCGTCCAATGCTGGTGAGCACTGGGGCCGGAATGTTTGTAGAATGTTCGTGGAGCCAGATGCAGTGCGCCGCAGTATGTTTTGAAACCGGCGGAAGACCGGGCGCGTAGTACAAGAGCGGCACACAGAATCGAAATGGGCAAGGCGGAGCAAAGTATCCCAGGCTCTGCCGCCGAGGCTAGCAAGATATGCAATTACAAGGTGGGGACGCTCCCCATTTAGGTGAGATCAAAGAAGAGGGAGTGCTCGACTCGTTGTGGAGCAGCGTCCGGGATGTATTTTTTCCTGTAAAGCTGCCTCCTCTCGTGTTGGAATCGCAGCCGATCGCAGTGGTCGATCGCATGGCGGTCAAGCGCGATCCGAAGTCCACCGCCGTAGCGGTCGTGCTTCATGTCCTGGTCATCGCTCTGATCGCTTGGATGCTGGCGAAGCATGTTTCCATAGGAACCAAGTCGGTAACCACCCTCGTTCCAGTGGACTTGTTGACCCCACCCCCTGCTCCTCCCAAGGCGCAGGCGATGGGGGGAGGCGGCGGACAGCGCGGACCCACCCCGGTAACGAAGGGTACACCACCGAAGTTCGCCGAGCAGCAGATCGTTCCACCGAAGGCTCCTCCGCTGGAAGAGCCGAAGATCAAGATTCAGCCGACCATCGAAGTCCAGAAGGACGTCAAGATGGCGAGCAGCCTTCCACAGATTGGCGTAGCAAACTCGCCCATCGTAGGAATGTCGATGGGTAATGGCTCCGGAACTGGTTTGGGGTCTGGAAACGGTTCGGGTCTTGGGCCGGGATCGGGTGGCAATACCGGTGGAGGACCACGCAGAATCGGCGGTGGCGTCTCTGCTCCCCAGGTGATCTTCCAGGTCGAACCCGAATTCTCCGAAGAAGCACGTAAAGCCAAGGTCGCAGGCAACGTTCTCGTGAACTTGTGGGTTGATACCAACGGAAATCCGAGCCACGTTCGGGTGATTCGGGGTGTGGGTATGGGATTGGACGAAAAGGCCGTCGAGGCGGTGAGGCAGTACAAGTTCCGCCCCGCGATGGAAAATGGAAAGCCTGTCCTGGTGGAACTGAACATCGAAGTGAACTTCCAGATCTTCTAGCGGATCTGGCAGCGCACGACAAAGCCCTCCATTTGGAGGGCTTTGTCGTGTCCAGTCAGGGTTAAATGCTAGAGCGGATTCTTTCAAGGTGTGTTGCTGAAGCAAGGTAGGTATCAAAGCGCCCTAACGCCGGGCAGGCGCCACTTCGTGGGGTATTGGGCGTTCGCGTAAGGGAATCGACTCTACAGCGATGGTGAATCCGCTCTAAAGAGCCACTAAGGAAGGAGTTGTGATCTCCGCGTAGGTAAGGTTCTCTGCGGGACTTTCGGTCCGCTGTTTCCAGTCGAGGAAGAGCTTACCGTAACTGTCCGTCAGGCAGGTGGCCGGGTCGATGTTGAGATCTTTCAGGGTGCTGTCGATCCACGCGGTGGGCCCTTCAAGTTCCGCCCAGGTGCCGATGGGGGTCTCGTCGATGACCAGGTGGGCCATGGCGGGGTTTTCGGGATCGATGGAGTGGGACCACTCGGAGCGATACTTCTCGTAGATAAAGGCTGGGCTGTAGCCGAGTTGCTGGAAGATCTGGGCCAGGGCAGCAGCCTCCGCAACAGCAGTCTCGGTCTCGATGCGGACCTTATAGCGGGTGGTGTCGACCGGCTCGCTTGGATCGGGCTTACGCTTATGGGTGACCGTACAGAGGGAGCCGTACTGGCGGATGCGTAGGATTTGCTTCTTATCCCGCAGTTCGCGCGCAGGCGTGTCGTAGAGGGTGTTGTGCTCGAAGGTCCGGGGAGTGTCGAGGTGAAACCCGAGAGCGGGAAGAAGGGCCTGAAATGCTGCTGGATCGGAAAGGGGGAACTTCAGTTCGATCTCTGCACTCTGCATGGCTGAAGTATACGTCCGCCGCCCGGTGCAAAACGGGTCTTTATGCAGTTCGCGCGGCTTTTTCGAGACGGTCACGGATGGCGAGCCCCAGTCCGTTGGCGGGGGGCATGGGGCAAAGAATCACAGTCACGGCACGGGCATCGAGGTCGCGAATCCCGGAGAAGAGTGTTTTGGCCAGAGCCGCGCTGTCCTGCCAATGCTGCCAGCTATAGATTTCCACGTTAATTCCGGAGGGGATCGACCAGTTCGCGGGGAGCATCACGCCGAGTTTTTCGATCGGGGATAAATCGGTGATGCGGGTCTGCAGCTCCGCTTCGCTCGCAACCAGGATCAGCCGGGCTCGTGGAGCGTAGTGTCGAATGCCGACGCCCGGAGATGGCAGGGATTCGGGCGTGTGAGCGGTGGCAGCGGGGTGGAAGGTACGGACGGGGCCGCCGTCTTCGTCGGTGAGCGCGGCCTCAATCATGGCGGCGGTGATGGCGCCGGGCCGATAGATGGTCAGGGTCGCGGGGTCGAGAACAGTGGATTCGACGCCAACGGTGGTGGGTCCGCCGTCCAGAATCGCGTCGATGCGGCCATCAAGATCCTCGAGGACGTGGGCTGCCGTGGTCGGGCTGGTGTGTCCGAAACGGTTGGCGCTGGGGGCGGCGATAGGGACCTGCGCGGCGTTGATCAGCGCCAGGGCGAGCGGATGGTGCGGCATTCGAACGCCGACGAGGGGCCTGCCCGCGGTGACGAGATCCGGAATACTGCTCGTGCGCTCCACGAGCAGCGTGAGAGGCCCTGGCCAGAAGGCGGCGATCAGGCTCTCAGCGCGCCGCGTGACGCTTGCGATCTTCTGGAGCATCACGGGGTTGCTGACATGCACGATCAGGGGATCCCAGTTAGGACGTTGCTTGGCGGTGAAGATCTGAGCGACGGCAGTAGACGAAAGCGCATTGGCGCCCAGGCCGTAGACCGTCTCTGTGGGGAAGGCTACCGTTCCACCTGCCCGCAGAATTTCTGCTGCGCGGCGAATCGATTCAGCGGCCTGGCGGTGGCCGGATGTCGCGTCGAGCCGCTCGGTTTGGATAGGGGCTGGCATCCGGTTAGCGGGCCGCGTCGGTGAGCTGTGAGCTGAAGGCGTCGAGAGACAACGAACGCAACAGGTTGCGGCGCATGCCGGAGTGTACTTGATCCAGACCCCGGGAGGCCTGTTCGATCCAAGGGAAGGACAGTGCACCGGAGAGGCGCTCGAGTTCCGGGCGGAGGTCGATGTTGCGAAGGAGCTCGGGTGTGCCCGAATCCAGGAAGAGCAGGTCTTCCAGAATAAGGGAGAGTGCGCGGAGAAGGGCTGAAGTCTTTTGCTGTCCGTCTGCACCGGCGCGGTACGTCTCGGTCATCTTGAAGAGCGCCGTGTGGTCCGGTTCGGCTGCGGCGTTGCGGATGAGGGTCAGGGCGTCGGCTCGGGCGGCGAGGTAGGCTTCGAGGTTGAACCCCAGTGCCTGACCTGCTGCTCCCTGCGAGAGGCGAGCGATAAGGCTGCGTTGCTTGGGCGAGACATCAGGGCGACGGTCGGCGAGCAGCATCTCGATCTCCTCCAAGGGCAGTGTGCCAAGCCGGACGGAGGAGCAACGGGAGCGGATGGTCGGCAAAAGCTCGCCGGGATTCTCAGCCAGCAGGATGAGGTGGACCGTATTCGGCGGCTCCTCAAGCAACTTCAGGAGGGAGTTGGCCGCTTCCTTCATAAAGCTGGAGGCAGTCAGGATGAAGATCTTGCGGGGGGCCTCGTTGGGCAGGCGCTGGGCACGCAGGATAAGAGTTCGGATCTGCCCCAGTTTGATGAGCAGTTGTGGCGGATCGGGAGGGACGATCAGGACGTCGGGGTGAGGCTGGATCAGGATCCGCGTCTCTTTCTTATCGACTTCGCGGAGGTCTTCCCGGGCCGCAACGGCCGCGGCGACCTGCTCTTCAAGGTCAGCGGCGGAGGCGATGCGCGTGCAATTGCTGCAGACGCCGCAGAAGGAGGCCAACGATTGACCGTTCGACCAGTGGTCCCGCGGCTGGCGTTCGCATTCCACGGCCATCGTAAGCATCAGGGCGAGCGTGTACTTGCCGGCTCCGGCGGGACCGGAGAGCAGGAGCGAATGGGGGAAGCGCCCGCCGGCGATGGCGCTGCGAAGCTGCTCAACCGCCGCAGAATTTCCGAGGAATTCGTTAAATGTTGCCGGTAACGCCATCGTGCTCTCGCTCCTTTCTGCCGCAATGGGCAGGGTCATCCCAGCCCTCAGAATACCGGAGCCGACGGTGGTTTTTGCAATCGAGGGCAAGATTTGCCCAGGGCTATGGAACTAGCCCGCTAGAAGTGGCTGGGCCACGGACCGAGCAGGCCATGGAGCAGGCCGCCGAAGACCAGCGCGATAGTAGCTCCGACGATCAGCATCAGAATCCACAGAATGATCGCGGCAGGGATGGCCGCGACGACCCACTTGACCATGAAGCGGCACATGGACCCGATCGACATGTTGATGTCGGTGATGACGACCGCGCGGGGTGCATCGGGGGCGAGGGTGTAGGTGTTGGGTGAAGGAAGGGTAGACATGGTGGGGAGTATACCCATGTGCCCAGATTCAGGTGGCGGCTACTGCGTCAGTGCCTGCAGGAACCGGTAGTAGAAATCGACGCCTTCGTCGTAGGAGGCGATGCTCAGGCGTTCATCCCGGCCATGCATTCGAAGGTCGTCGATATCGATGGCAATGCCGCTGATGCCATAGCTGGGAATGCCGAGCGCCATGGTGTAGACACTGTCGGAGGCCCCGACCTCCATCTGCGGAAGGATGGGCAGTCCCGGGTGCAGGGCGTTGACGACCTTGTTGAGCGGACCGAAGACGTCGAGCCGAAGAGCCGGTGGCGTCGGAGAGACGCGTTCGGTGCCCTTGTCAAAGAGCGCGCCGGCGTCGTCCTTGTATTGGACCGTGATGGCTGCGTCGTTCGCAATCTTGACCAGTTGCTGGCGAATCTCCTCCTGGGTATGACCGGGCAGGATGCGGCAGTTCACGTTGGACTGGGCGAACTGGGGTAGAGCATTCGGCGCCTGCCCGGCCGAGAACATGGTGGAAACGCATGTGGTGCGAAGGACAGAGTTGTAACGGGGGACCGCAGAGAGGCGGGCTTCGGCAGCGGGATCCGGCGGAGTCCTCAGGATGCCGCGCATATCGGCAGCGACGGAACCCTTCTCCAGAGTCGCCATCTTTTCAAAGTAGGCGCGGGAGACGGGATTGAGCTCGAAAGGAAAGGTGTAGTGTTCGAGGCGGGAGAGCGCATCGGCCACGTGATAGATGGCGTTGTCTTTGGTCGGAAGAGAACTGTGGCCGCCGGGATTTTTGACGGAGAGTTGGAAGTCTCCATAGAGTTTTTCAGTGGCTTCCACGACCATCACGGTCGGGGTACCGTGGTTTGCGTCGATGCCGCCCGCATCCGGATTGAGGACGATCTCGGCCTTGACGAGTTCGGGACGGTTCTTAAGCAGCCAGTCGACGCCGTTGGACTTGCCACCCTCCTCGTCGGCAGTCAGGGCGAGGATCAGGTCGCGGTTGGGGATGAAGCCCTGACGCTTGAGGCGGATGAAGTTGGTGACCAGGATCGCGTCGTTGTCCTTCATGTCCTGGGTGCCGCGACCGTAGAAGTAACCGTCCTTCTCCACCAGCTTGAAGGGATCGGTGTGCCACTCAGCTTGTGGAGCTTCGACCACATCGAGGTGGCAAAGTATCAGAATCGGCTGCAGCTTTGAACCGGGCGCGCCGCGATAACGGGCTACGAGGTTCTGCTTGCGATCGTTCGGACCGGCCAGAGTGAGGTCTGCGGCAGGGAGGCCGGCTTCGAGGAGGCGGGTGCGCATGGCTTTCGCAGCGGTGGTGACCGAACCGATGGAGTCCGTCGTATTGATCTCAATGAGCTGCTTGAAGATCGCGTGGGACAGAGCTTTGGTTGCGGGATCAAGAGGAGTGGGCTGGGCGTGAAGGGACGTTGCGAGGAGAGCCGCTGTAAGAGACGCGGCAGCGAGCATGCTGCGGAGCTGGAATGGCATCGGGACGGGTTCCTCGTGGCTTCGATGGTATCGCCGGGTGTGGTAGGAATCGACTACTGAATCGTGCCGAAGCGTACATTTTCAGGAGCCGAGGGCTGATCGAGAAGCTGAATGGTGGTGGCAGGACCAAGATTCGCGGGTGGCGCCCACTGGCGAAGGATCCACACGGTCTGTTTCTGTGGTCCAAGTTCGATGGCCTGGATGGTTTGAGAGTGGTCGTTGGCGGTCTGTCCTACGGGAGGCTTGTCCCACTCATTCACCCAGTTGTTGATGAGGGTATTTCCATTGGGAAGACGTGTGGCGAGTTGAAGATTGTTGAAGTGATACGCGGGCGTGTCGGCAGGCGACCACGACCATATGGAGTCACCGCGACGGTTCACCTCGCGGACACCGAGGCGGTCCGTGATGAGAATGTTGCCGCTGGCGAGGGGCTCTACGCCCCAGGCTCGGGGCGCTGGAAAAGACCAGAGTTCCTTGCCGCTGCTGTCGTATTCAACGACCTTGTTGAGATCCATGTGGGCTACTAGGAGAGTCCCTTGCGAAGTGAGACGGGCATGACGGAACTGGCCGTGTACGGAGACGGGCTGCTTTGTGGGAAGTGAAAACTCTTTTTCGATCGTGTCCGTCGTTATGTTGACGACTCGCAGGACGGTCGGGTCACCGTTCTGGATGTAAAGCACACGGTCCTTACCGATGGGAACGGCGGTGTGAACTTCATGCGCGGGAGGCGGATCGTAGCGCCAGAGGATTCTTTTGTCCGGTGCAATGAGCTTGACTCCAAACTGATGCGCGAACAAAATGTTGCCGTTCGAGAGCATGATGGCGTCCGAAATTTCGCCTTTGCCAGAGGGGTCGTCGTAGGTCCAGACCACTTTTCCTTTGCGCACGATGAAGATCTTTCGATCATGGGATTCGCCGGCATAGAGAAAGTCGTGCTGGGCGATACCGTTGCCGGGTAGTTGGACCGGGGTGGACTGAGCCTGCAGGAGGGTTGAGGCGAGGAGTACTGGAAAGATGGGTTGGAATCTCACAGGGACATCGTACTGTCGTTGCGGCCCGTATCGAACAAATACGTGACAGAAAAGAGTCTCTCAGTGCTGATCGTTTGGAGGAGCGAGAGATTCGTATGGGAGTGTGGGGACGGTTGAGGTTTGGGTGTCCGTTCGGAGGTCTGGTGTCGCTCTGTGGCTCGGACGTGCGGCAATCTTTTATCAGGGTTCGAATCACACATGCGCAGCGCGCCTCAAGAGTTCGATACCGGTGCTCCATTAGAATGGCAGCTACTCGATCCACCCGGCTAACCCAGGAATTTTGAATTGTGAAGGAGATCCAAAAGTGACTACTGCGAACGAACGAAGTGCTGACTATCCCATCGATCCAATCTTCCTGGAGCGCTGGTCTCCCCGCGCTTTTACGGGCGAGTCGATCAGCGAAAAGGATCTATTCACGATGCTGGAAGCAGCACGATGGGCAGCCTCTTCGGGAAACGTGCAGCCATGGAGATTTATCTACGCTCATCGCAATACGGCGCACTGGGAAAAATTCGTCGGCCTACTTGTACCTGGCAATCAAGTCTGGGCGAAGAACGCTTCCGCACTGGTGATTCTGGTGTCGAACTCGCTGGTCAAACGACCAGGCTCCGACGCCGAAGTACTGTCCCCGACGCACTCCTTTGATACCGGTACCGCTTCAGGGTACTTTGCTCTGCAGGCATCGTTGATGGGCTGGCACGCTCACGGCATGGCCGGCTTCGATAGGGAACGTGCCTTCGTCGAACTGAACGTTTCCAAGGGCTACACGGTCGAGTTCGCCTACGCGGTCGGACGTCTGGGCGACCCAACCAAACTGCCGGTGGCCTTACAGGCTCGCGAGCACCCCAGCACGCGGCTACCCCTGAAAGAGTTGGCTTTTGAGGGTTTGTTCCAGGCCGCATCGACCGCAAAAGCATAGAGAAGCTTCTTACGACACGGCTCAATCAACGCGGTACGAGTTCCATCATCACCGGATATTTATGACGCAGAGTAATCTTGGGCTGGAGCACGATGGGATAGGTGGGCACGAAGCGCGGACGGAAACGCTGGGCGATGGTCGCGATGGAGAATACGCCCTCCATCCAGGCGAAGGACTCGCCGATGCATTGGCGGCTGCCGCCACCGAAGGGGAAGTAGGTGTACTTCGGGCGTGCGGCCTTGGCTTCCGGGGTAAAGCGGTCGGGATCGAAGCGAAGCGGGTCGGGAAAGTACTCGGGCGTGCGGCCGAGGATGTACTGGCTGAAGAAGACATGCGAGCCAGCCGGTACGGTGTAAGGCCCAAGTTGAATCTCCCGCGTGGACATACGCCCCATCGCCCAGGCGGGTGGGTAGAGGCGCATCGATTCCGCGAAGACCTGTTCCGTGTAGCGGAGGTTAGGGTAGTCGGCCAGCGTGGGGAGACGCTGATCCGCACCAGTCCCGAGGACAGCATCGAGTTCGGCATGGAGCCTCACTTCAACCTCGGGGTTCTGGGAGAGCAGGTACCAGGTCCAGGTCAGGGCATTGGCTACCGTCTCATACCCGGCGAGGAAGATGGTGAGGACCTCGTCGCGGACCTGATCGTCGGACATGCCCTCGGGAGAGGTTCCCGCTGATTGTGCGTTGCCGGATTCGTCCGGTTCGTAGGTGCTGGCAAGAAGCATGGAGAGGAGATCGCCCCGGTCGGGCTCTCCGGCAGCGGCGGCGGTACGGTGCTCCGTGATGAGGCGGTTGACGACAGCGTCGAGGCGGGCTTTGGAGCGGCGGAACTTCATGATTCCGGGAATGGGAAGATGCAGGAAGGACTCGATCTTCGGAAACGCCACGATGAAGTTGTAAAGACCCATGATGGTATTCACTTCATCGTTGATCGCGAGGATGTCCGGCGTGACGTCGGTGTTGAAGAGGGTGCGGGCGACGATCTCGAGCGAAAGAGCCATGCTCTCAGCTGCGATGTCAATCGTCGCGCCGGGCTGCCATCTGTCGCGGTGGCCGGCGGCGATGGAGACGATCTGGTCGCCGTACGCAGCAATGCGCTGGCGGTGAAAGGCCGGGGCGGCGATCTTCCGCTGGCGCATGTGGATCGGGTCGTCGGAGGTGATCAGGCCTTCGCCGAGCAGGACCTTCATCCGGCGAACGGTGCGCTCTTTGACGAAGGATGAACCCTGGGTGACCAGCACCTCGCGGATATACTCCGGATCGTTGATGAAGACGATCGGCGTGCCCATGAATCGATAGTGGGCGATGTTTCCGAAGGTCTTAAGCAGGTACTCGAAGAGCAGGATCGGGTTACCGAGCTTCACCCACGGTTTGAAGGCGTAGTAAGGAAGAGAGTGCGGGAGGCCGGGGAGTTTCCTGCGCTCCGGTGAAGAGGGTGCCACAGAATCGCAGGGAGTCGGACAGTCTGGTTTTGGAGATTCGAGGGTGGGCGTGGAACTCATACTTCAAGAATGGATGCTGGAATGGGGCTCGGGGAGGAAGGAATTCTTTCGCTGACGACCCGGTGGATGATTTTGTGAATTTGTTCGATGCTGTCGTTTCGATCGATGGTGACCACGCGCTGCGAGTCGCGGGCGGCGATCTCCTGATATTTGGCGTAGATCCGGCGGTGGAAGTCATCGGACTCGCGTTCGAAGCGGTTTTCATCCGTTCCATGGGTCTGAGTGTGACGCGTATTGCGGCGACGGGCCCGGTGGAGCGTGGAGTCGATCGGCGGAAGGAGCAGCAGGGTGAGGTCCGGTTGCAGGTTGTCGCATACCGCGGCGTGTAGTGCCAGAATCCGCTCCGACCCAAGCTGGCGGCCGCCCCCCTGGTAGGCCTCGGAGGAGTCGGTATAGCGGTCGCAGAGTACGACGTGGCCTGCGGCGAGAGCCGGGGCGATGACCTCCGCGATTGCCTGCGCGCGGTCGGCGAACATCAGCGTCAATTCTGCGATGGGGGAGATCGTGCCGAGGGCTGCCTCGGTGCGGGAGTCGAGGACGACGCTGCGGATGCGGTCGCCGAGTGCGGTTCCACCGGGCTGACGAAGAGTCGTTACGGTATGGCCCTGGGCTTCAAGGGAGGTGGCAAGGCGGCGAAGCTGGGTGGTCTTACCGGAGCCGTCCAGACCTTCGAAGGTGATGAAGTAACCGCGGGGCATGGGTTCAGGATAGCGCAGGAGGCGAGACGTTCGGCTAGGGTTGCGCCGGAGTGGCTTTCAGGGTGGGGGCAGCCTTCCACTCGACCTTGTCTGGTGTGATGAGAATGGTGAGCGGACCCTCGGCGTCTTCGTTCAGGCCGGGGCCGGGAAAGACGTGCTCTTTGCGGGAGCTGTCCGTGTAGGTGACCTTCATCGGGCCGGAGCCGAGGACCTTGAAACGATAGTGGAAGTCTGCGCCGGGAGCGAGATTCTGGGTGCCGAAGCTGGCACTGGGATACGCAACTTCAATCAGAGTGATCGGGGAGGCAGTGCGATTGCTGACCGTGGCCTCAACGTAGGCGGAGTGGCAACCAGCGAGGGCGAGGCAAGGCGTCAGGAGCAGGGCAATGCGGGTGATGCGCATGAAGTTCAGGGTATCAGGTGAAGCTCTCGGTGATCCCTCGATGATATCCAGCCGCATTATGAAAGCTTATTCGGCCGTACTCTCTGGGACGTCTTCACCGCTCTTTCGCGCGTCCTTGAGATCCTGCAGGATTTTGGGAAGATGTTTGAAGCGCGCGCTGGCTTTGAGCCATGCCGCATTGTCGATTGCGGGAGAACCGGAGACGACCTTTCCGGGAGCAACATCTCCGCTCACGCCCGACTGCGCCGTAATAATCGCGCCGTCGCCAATGGTATTGTGCCCGGCACTGGCAGCCTGACCGGCGAAGATCACGTTTTTGCCGACTTCGGTGGAACCGGCAAGGCCCACCTGGGCGCAGAGAAGGGTATCGAGGCCGACGGTGCAGCCGTGGCCGACCTGGACGAGGTTGTCGATCTTGACCCCGGCGTGGATACGGGTCTCGCCGATAGAGGCCCGGTCCACGGTGGCGTTCGACTGGACTTCGACGTTGTCTTCGAGGATGGCGGGGCCGGATTGGAGGATCTTGTACCAGGCGTTGCCAGACGGGGCGGAGTGATCGCGGGCGAAGCCGAAGCCATCGGCCCCGATGATGGCGCCGTTCTGCAGGGTGACGTGGTCGCCTAACTGGCAGTATTCGCGGACGATGGAGTGCGCGTGGGCGAAAAAGTGGTCGCCGACGGTCGCATGGGGATAGAGAACGACGTGGGGCAGGATGACGGCGTTATCGCCGACGACCACGTTGTCCATGACGACGACATACGGTCCGATGTGCGCGTTGGCTCCGATATCGGCAGTCGGCGCAATGACGGCGGTGGGGTGGATTCCGGGAGCGTAGCGGGGGGGCTGGTAAAACAGCTCGATGGTGCGGGCGAACGCCAGATACGGATTCGCGAGCCGGAGGGTAGCGGCCGGAACCTCGGGAAACTTCGGATCGACCAGGATGGCGGTGGCTTTGGTCGTCCGGGCGAGGGAGGTGTATTTAGGGTTCGAGACGAAGGTCACCTGACCCGGACCCGCCGTTTCGATGGCCGCAACGCTGGTGATCTGGGCAGTGGGGTCGCCGTGCAGGGTCGCGCCGAGATGGCCCGCCAGGTCGGCGAGAGAGATGCTGGTGGTCATGGGGGGATTTTAGCGGAGATGCCTGAAAAGAACCTCCGCTGGAGTCAGTTGGGACGAGCGTTCGGAGGAAGTTCAGTTGAAAAGAGGTCCTGCTGCGGACCAGCGGGTTCGGACACCAGGGGGCCGGGTTTCTTCTTGGAGGGCGATGTAATGACCGCCAGAAGGGTGAGCTCCGCGATGGAGGTTCGTGGGACATAGATGCGCTGGGTGTTGGAGCGGGTGTCGGGCGGGATCAGGAAAAGGCCGGCGTCGTTTACGAGATTGTCCAGTAGAGAGGTGTCCGTGGGAGCGAGCCCTTCCAGAAGGTCGCCGGCCGTAAAGGTGAGGCGGAGCCACAGGCCTTCCGAGCGGGGCCGGGCGAGAAACGTGCGGCGGATGATGCGCTCGGGGTTGATAGCGTCGGTCAGGTTGAAATCTCTGACGTAACTGATGAGCTTGACGTCGTTCAGAAAGATCGGGATAACGCGGCCGGAGAGATCGAGCAGATCAAGCGCCCGGTTCCGGACGAACCCGGCGAGCGGCAGGTATCCGGGCAGAATCTCCGTCAGGGCAGCCCCTTGTCCGCCTGGGCGGAGGCGGCGGAGGATGACTTTTTTGTGGGCGGGAGAGGGCATGGGCAGTCAGGTGGCAGTCGAGTGGCAACAAGTTATAGACAGGCGGATTGTCGCATGCGCTGGCAGAAGGCAACGGAAAAGGTGCAAATGGGGTAGCGAATTTGCCACTCCTGTGTTACATTTGACCTTTGCGTTAGGCGTCAGGATCTTTCTAAACGGTTGATATGTCAGACTTTACGGGCTGCGGTCGATACGATTCGCGGATAGGGCCCAGAGTTAGACGCCAGTTTAGTCTGAGCGGCGCATCCCGGCTACCGCCGGTATGGAGTGTACGCAGCAGATATGGCCGACTACATCTACCTGCTTGAGAACAGACTTTCTGCCGCCCAACAAGCGGCCTTGCTTGCCGTGCGCGAAATCGCACGTGCCAAAGGACTTACCGTATTTTTGGTAGGTGGTGCGGTACGCGACCTCACGAGTGGATCCCCGGTGCGGGATCTTGATGTAGTGGTTCAGGGAAATGCCCTCAAGATCAAGAAAGATCTGGAGAAAGCTGGCGGCATCTACTCGGGAGAGAATGATCTGCTCCAGTCGCTCTACTTCCGCTTTCCGGGCGGGGCACGGATCGAAATCGGAAGCACCCTCTCGGTAATCTTCCCCAAGCCGGGCAAGATGACGGTCAAGCCAGCCACCATTCTGGAGGACCTGCGACGGCGTGACTTTACGGCGAATGCCATGGCTCTCTCGTTGAACGAGGGTTCCTACGGCCTGCTGATGGACCCGCTGAACGGTGTCGCCGATATCGAAAACCGCGAACTGCGGCTGGTCAGCAACTACGGATTTATCGAGGACCCGGTTCGAATGATCCGGGCGGCTCGTTATATGGCCCGTCTCGGCTGGACCATGGAAGAGCGGACCCAGGGACGCTATGAGACCGGCAAGCAGGAGGGGTATATCTCCGCGATGTCCGACGTCCAGCGTGGCTACGAGACGGAGGAGATCTTCCACGAGGAAGATCCGCTGCGTGTCCTGCGCCGCCTGGAGCACGAAGGCTGGATGAAGAATCTTTTCCCGGCGCTGAGTTCGACCAAGGCGAATGTGGCAGAGCTGGAAAAACTACGCGAGGCGCAGACCCAGTTGCAGATGCAGGGAATCCATCCCGAGGCGGCTGCGGCGAACTTCCCGCTGCTCACTGCGAAGATGGCGCCGAAGGAGATCGCCGCGCTCAAGGAGAGCTTCCCGCGCAAGGGTTTTGTCGACGAGATCGCTGCCCTGGAGGGCGAAGCGAAGGAATTTGCAACGCTTCTGTCGGGCAAGGGTGCCTCATTGCCTTCGCAATCCTGGAAGCTGCTGCATGCGGCCAAGCCGGAGGCGGTTCTCTGGGTGGCTCATACCAGCAAGTCGTCGTCTATCCAAACTAAGTTCAAGAGTTTCCACACCGATTGGCCACAGGCACGGATGAAGATTCCCCATGCGCTGATGCAGGAGATGCGGATCGTCCCGGGCGTACCTCGGTACGGCGAGCTGCTGGATACCCTGTTCTTCGAACTGATGGACGAGAAGTTGGGCACCGTTGAAGAGATGAAGGTGTTCCTTGAGCCTTACTCCCCGCCCGCTCCCCCACCGCCGGTCCATCTGCGTCGTCCGCGTGCTGCCAAGAAGGAGGCCAAGCCAGCGAAGAGCCGGAAAAAGGTCGCCGTCGAAGAGGGTGAAGTGCCTGTAGTCGAAGCCGCGGAGGATATAGAAGGTTCGGAGACGGAGACGACTCCTGCCGCCAAACCAGCGAAGGCAGTCAAAGCGGCTCCGGTAAAGGCTGCTCCTGCTGTAGTTGCGACTCCGGTCGCGAAGAAGACTCCTGCACCCGTAGCGAAGCAAGTAGTGCCTACAGGGAAGCAAGTAGCTCCTGCTGCAAAGAAAGTGGCTCCCCCGGTGAAGACTGCGGTGAAGCCGGCGGCTCCAGTAGCAAAGGGCAAGGCTCCTATCAAGACAACCGTGAAAAAAGCTGCGAGCGTCCCTGCGAAGGCGATTGCGGCAAAGAAGCCGGTGGCCAAGGTCGCGGCAAAGAAGGTTCCAGCGAAGAAGGTCGTCGCTAAGGCTGTCCCTGCAAAGGTCGTTGCCAAGAAAGCTGTAGCAAAGGCTCCGCTCAAGAAGGCGATCGCAAAGCCCATAGCTAAAAAAGGTGTCGCGAAAAAGGCGTCGTTGAAAAAGGCTCCGTTGAAGGCTGCTGCGAAAAAGAAGAAGCGTTAGTTTTCGTAGATGACTTGAAGGTGGGCGGCAGCGGACATGTTCCGCTGCCGCCTTTTCCTTTGGCAGACTCGGCCGTGGGCGCGTCGCTGCAAGGCTCATTCATTCATCAGCTTCTGGGTCGCAGACGACATCAGATCAGTTTGATGAAGGGCGCTGGGCGGAATCGACGACCAGCGCCGCGATGGGCCCTTTGGTCGCTTCCAGTTTGAGCCCGAGTTGCTGTTGGATCGCGATGAACAACGGTGCGCTGGGAGCATCCGGAGAGGCTGCGGGAATGTCCCCGCCGAATTGCGATTGGTCGGGAGCCCACTCCAGATCGAAGTCGTATCTTCCGCTGAGGCCGGTTTTGTCGACGACCGGGCGGTCGAGGATGGCTCGCTGCATCAATGAGGCAAATTCTCCCATGGTCGCGTTGCGGGCCGGAAGCAGCATTCGCTGCGGGTAGACCGTACTGATGAGTGCGGCAGGATCGTCCGGAGGTGCGGTGCTGGCCTTCAGCTTCGGCCCGCCCTTTGCGACGTCCAGCTCGAAGATCGAGAAATCCTTCTGTTCGCGATGGAAGGCGAGCTTGAACCGGTCGGTGAGGAGGCTGCGCAGCATCGCCATCTGTTTGTCGCGGCTGGGACGCACCTCGCCGGGAGTGACTGCGACGATGTCATAGTGTTCAGCGCCGATCCATTCAGGTCCGCCCGAGATGGCCTTGGGGTTGAGATCGTAGGCGGCGGCAATCAGTAGCTTGAGGGTGTAATCCTTCTCGATAAACCGATGGGTGCCCTGCATAGTTATGAAGCGGGGCGATTTTTGATCGGATTCCACCTGCTTGATCGTCGCGACTTCGAAGGTGTCGGAAGCCGGGCGGGTGGAAGGAATCTGCGCGTACATTCCCGAGGCTGAAAGAACCAGAACTGCCATCGCAACGTGTCGGATCATAACGTTTCCCCTTTGCAGGTACGCCCTTGTTCGACGATCTTCTCACGAATTTGGATCAGTTTGCGACGCTTTATCGATCGGATTTCACTGCGCGATGGAGGGCGGCGCGGGCGAGAAGACGGGTGGAATCGAGTGTGGGGAGCGGGGAGTTCGTGTCGTTCATCAAGAGCGGGATCTCGGTGCAGCCCAGGACGACCGCGTCGCAGCCTTCCTGCTGCATGCGGGTGAGGATCGCCTGGAAGACGCCAACCGACTTCGACGTAAGGGTGCCGTAGACGAGTTCGTCGAAGATGATCGTGTTGATAGCCTCGCGTTCGGCGGGATCCGGGCGGAGAAATTCGATGCCGCGCGCGGACAATTTCTCGGGGTAGACTTCGCTTTCGACTAGGGATCGGGTCCCGGTGAGGGCTACGCGGCGAAAGCCTCGGGCAGAAGCATGGGTGGCGACGACTTCGGCGATATGAAGCCAGGGGAGCGGCGAATGATCTTCGATGAAGGGCAGCGCCTGGTGGATGGTGTTATCCGGACAGATGAGGAAGTCGGCCCCGATGCTGGCCAGTTTCCGGGCGGAGGACAGCATGAGGTCGCCGACGGCCTGCCAGTCGTTGCGCTCGATACAGCGTATGTACTCGGCCAGAGAGTGGGTGTGGAGCGAGACTTCGGGATGGTCGTGGGGGCCAAGGAGTTCGGCGCCTTCGACACAGATGGTGCGATAGCAGAGGGCCGCGCCTTCTGCCGAGCAGGCGACGATGCCGATGTGTTGAGACATAGTTCTGATTTTACAAAGGGTAAGACGGTTGAACTTTGCGGACTACTGGAAGAAGGCCAGGAGTGCGAAGAGAAAGACCCAGAAGAGGCCCATCGAGTGCCAGTACCAGCCGGCGCAGTCGACGAGAATCTGGCGATTTTCCATCTGGCGCGAGGCGTAGAGCCCGTAGAGCGCGGCGATCAGAAAACCCAGGCCGAGAAAGAGGTGGATGGCATGGGTGTAGGTGATGAGATAGAAGAAATGGCTGCTCTGGCTGGAGGCGAATAAGACATGCTGGCGCGCAAGCTGGTTCCAGGCGATGGTCTGTCCGGCCAGGAATACGACACCAAGAACGATTGTAGCGGCGAGCCAGGGCATGGCACGGCGCGAGGTGGGGCGCCCGATACCGAGCCACTCTTCCATGGCGTGAGACTCCTCGAACATGCGACGGCGGGCGATCTCCATGGAGACAGAGCTTAGGAGCAGCGCCGCTGTATTAAGCCACAGGATGGGAGGAACGGCGGTTGGGAGCCAGTCGTTGATATAGCGGTTGTAGGCGTCAAAGTGCCCCGTGGACTGGGACACGAAGAAGACGCTGACGAGCGTAATGAAGAAGATAAGGTCGCCGGCCAGCGCAAAAAAGACTGCGAGACGGAAACGTCCAAGCTTTTCGCGAGGGCCGCGGCGGCCGGGGGGGCGATTGTTCCAGCTGTCGCCTTCGCCGCCGCCACCGGTGCGCTTATCTTTATTGTCGTTGGGCGGACGTCGGCCTGAGCCGTGGTCGTGATCTTCTACGCGGCGTTTCTTTTCTCGTTCGGAATCAATAGGCGTGATGGTTGCTGCCATGGCGAAATCTTTCGACGCACGCGTTGAAGACAGATTACTCCGGTTTTCGTAGTGTTGGAGTGTTTGATTGATCCTGAACGAGAAAAGTTTCGTGGAGCGTGGGCGATATTCGCTAGAGCCTACATCGATAGCGAGCGTTTGCGCGGGGCAGGCGACGGTCCTGCGCGGCTAAGCCAAGCCTGGATGCTAGGCTTGATAGCTATGAAGTTGAAGATTGCCGCTATTCGTTCTGGCACCGATCCGGTCGGGAAGTTACCGATGGGGTCGTTTCCGAAGACGCTGGAAGAGCAACTGGGCTGCCCGAAGTGCGATGTGACCTACAACCTGGTGGTGGACTGGGACCAATCCGTGGACCGGTGGTTTCCTGAAAATTCTCAGCCGCTGATCCGTTTGTTGAAGAAAGCAATCTTTATGGGACACAGCACCGACCACCGGGTGACGCACTTCGAGACCGAGGGCGTGGTGGTGACGAGCTTTGCGGTTCCGCGGACGCTGGAACAGCGTTCACAATCGATTCAGTAAGCCGCGTAGCTACACTTCGGGATTAAGGGTGAGTACGGTGATCTCAGGGGGGCAGTTGAATCGGAAGGGCAGACCTACGGTTCCAATGCCGCGATTGACATAAAGCTGCATGCGGTTCAAATGGAACAGACCGTCGGAGTAGTGCTTGCCCATCGGGGGAAGGACCATGGGACCGAGGAACGGAAGGCGGACCTGGCCGCCATGGGTGTGGCCGGAGAGCATCAGGTCGACCTTTTGCCCAAGAGGATGGCGAATGACGGTATCGGCATAGTCGGGCGCATGGGCCATGAGGATGACGGGACCATCTGGATTGGCCGGGACGGTGAGTTCCAATTTGGGGATGCTGGTGGCAGGGTCTTCGGTGCCGCAGAGCCAGAGGCGCGCGCCTTTGCGTTCGATGGGCAGGTAACTGTTGACGAGCACCGGGGTGCCGTTCGTCTTCAGGGCGTGAATAACCATGGGAGCTCCGACACCAATGTCATGGTTGCCGAGTACCGCGTAGCGGAGTGGGGCGGTCAGAGTGGCCAGGAGTTCGGCGCAGCGGTGGACCGCGTGATGGGCGGAGACGAAGGTGAAGGCGCCGAGTGTGACGAAGTCTCCCGTGAGCAGGACAAGGTCGGGCTGGAGGGCGTTAACGTGGCGGATGACGCGCTCAAGGAAGAAGGGTTCGGTGAACTCGTCGAGGTGGATGTCGCTGATCTGCACGATGCGATAGCCATGGAACGGGTCGGGCAGATCGCGGATGGGGATGGGACGCTGAACGATATCGATCTCGTGGCGTGCTATCTCTCCGGCATAGAGCGCAAGTCCGGCGGCGGTTGCACCAGCACCAAGCAGAAAGTTGCGGCGGGAGATCCGCGAAGAAGATGGGGGGAGAAACCCGGACATACTCCATGATACCGGGTCAGCGCGTGTTGGAACGAGCGCGTCGCGGTAGATACGAGGCGACTTTGACCTCTCATCGGTGAGATTGATAGGACCGGATTGACGGGCGTTCTGGAGCCAGCGTCGCGGCAGGCTTCTGCATCTGAAGGGTAAGGAGATTGAGATGGCCTATTTCGAGACGCAGGATGGGGTTGAGCTTTTCTACACAGACTGGGGCACGGGCAAACCGGTGGTGCTCGTCCACGGATGGCCCCTGAGCAGTGATATGTGGGAGCAGCAGGCGACGTTTCTCGCCGAACATGGATTGCGAGTGATCAAATACGACCGACGCGGATTTGGCCGCTCCGGCCAGCCGTGGGAGGGCTACGACTACGACAGCTTCGCGGCAGACTTAAATGAGGTAATGGAAGAACTGGATGTCACGGATGCCACCTTGGTGGGTTTTTCGATGGGTGGAGGCGAGGTCGTCCGATACCTGAGTGAATACGGCTCGGAACGGGTGTCCCAGGCGGTGCTTATCTCTGCTGTAACGCCGTATTTGCTGAAGACCAAAGACAATCCCGACGGCGTGGACGGCAAGGTCTTCGACGACATCGAGGCGCAGATCCGGAAGGACCGCCCTGCCTTCCTGGCGGATTTCGGGAAGAAATTCTTTGGGCGCACGGCTCTGAAGTATACGGTCTCAGAGGCAGTGCTGGAATGGAATCAGGAGATGGCGCTGACCGGGTCCATGCGCTCCACGCTCGCTGCGGCCAAAGCCTGGTCTACTACTGATTTCCGGGACGATCTGAAACAGGTGACGGTGCCGGCCCTGGTGATCCATGGAGACGACGATGCCACGGTGCCGAAGGAAGTCTCCGGAGAGCGCGCGGTGAAACTGCTGCCCAATGCCACGCTCACCATCTATAAGGACGCCCCGCACGGATTGTTCCTGACGCATGCGGAGCAGTTGAACGCGGAGCTGCTACGGTTTATCGGTGGTGGAGCGGAACCGATCGGCACCCCGGTTGTCGCTTAGCCACTACTTGATCGTTTTTGAAGAGCATGGGTGGGTTCCTTCGGGACCGCCCGCTGTTTTTTACGGAACCGATCATTGGTAGAATAGGCAGAATGGACTTCAGGGCTCGCAGAAAGAAAGCGGTGGCCGCGGCGCAGGCTGTGGGAGTAGATGCATTGATGGTGACCCATCTGCCGGATGTCCGCTATCTGACTGGATTCACGGGATCCAATGCCGCGGTAGTGCTGTTCGGCGGCAAGTCTGTTTTATTTACGGACGGCAGATATACCGCCCAGGCGAAGGCTGAGGTTGCCGGGGTTCGGGTCGTCATCGAAAAGAAGGCTGCCGCGGTAGTAGCTTGCGGCTGGATGGAAGAGGCTGGGGTAAGGCGTTGCGGGTTCGATGCGACGCAGACGTCTGTGGCGGCGCTTGAGTCGATGCGACGGGCAGTATCCGGCAGCGTGCGACGCGGAATGTTTGTTCCGGTAGGGGCGCTGGTGGCCAGGTTGCGCGAGGTCAAGGACTCAGACGAAATTGCGGCGATAAGAGCCGCCGCATTGGTTGGGTGTGAGCTCTTCGATGGAATGCTGGGATTTATCCAGCCGGGGATGGCAGAGGTCGAGGTCGCCGCAGCCCTGGAGTATGCGGCACGACTGCGCGGAGCTGAAGGGATGAGCTTCGAGACCATCGTGGCGAGTGGAGAACGGAGCGCGCTGCCGCATGGGCGGGCAACGACCGCGAAACTTCCGAAGCGCGGATTTTGTACGCTCGATTTCGGAGTGGTGCTGGATGGCTACTGCTCCGATATGACGCGTACCGTGCATCTTGGAAAGGCGCTTCCCGGGGAGTGGGAAGTGTATGATTCTGTTCTGGAAGCCCAGACGGCAGCGGTGGCGCGTGTTGCCCCGGGCGTTACGGCCGGTGAAGTCGACGAAGCTGCGCGCAGTGTGTTGCGGCAGAGCGGATTGGACAAGTTCTTCAGCCATTCCACTGGACACGGAGTCGGTCTGGAGATTCATGAAGGGCCGAGGCTTGCGACGCAGCAGACGCAGGTTCTCGAAGCTGGCATGGTAGTTACGATCGAACCGGGTGTGTATATGCCGGGGAAGTACGGCATGAGAATTGAAGATATGGTCCTCGTGACTGCGTCGGGTGGAGAGGTTTTGACGCCCAGCCTCAAGGCCTGGATCGAGCTTTAGAAAGTTTCAGTTGTTTAGTTGGAGTGAAAGCGGCGCTTTTGCGCGGGAGTGATGATGGACGGAAATAAGATGGAAGAGTTGAAGGAACTGGTCGAGTTTCTGAAGGCGAACGAGATTGCCGAGTTCGCGATGGAACGGGACGACCTGAAGGTCAACATCAAGTTCGCTGGAGCACCTGCTCCGGCTGCGTCTGCCTTGGATATGGCACAGTTGAGCCGCATGATGGCTTCGGCCGCTCCGGCTTCCGTTGCCTCGCCTGTAAGTGGTGAAGCTGCCCCGGCGGCTGCGGTTGAAGAGGTTCTGCACCAGGTGAAGTCTCCTATCGTTGGGACGTTCTACGAGTCGCCTTCGCCGGGTGCACCGACGTTCGTGAAGGTCGGGGACCAGGTGGAAGTCGGCCAGGTGCTCTGCATCGTTGAGGCGATGAAGCTGATGAATGAGATCGAGTCCGATGTTGCGGGCGAGGTTGTTCGTCAGATCGCCGGAAGCGGGCAGCCGGTGGAGTACGGCCAGCCGTTATTTGCGATTCGCGCCCGATAGGAACAGCGCAATCCGGCTGATTCTTGCTTGTTCTAACGATGGTTTAGTGGAAGGCTCTGGCGTTTATGTTTCGTAAGGTATTGATTGCCAATCGGGGAGAGATTGCGCTGCGCGTAATCAGCGCGTGCAAGGAGATGGGCATCCGGACGGTCGCGGTATATAGCGAAGCCGACCGGAACAGTCTCCACGTGCGCTTTGCGGATGAGGCAATCTGCATCGGGCCAAATCGGTCCGCGGAGAGCTACCTGAATGTGCCGGCGGTCATCTCCGCCGCAGAGATCGCGGATGTGGATGCGATCCATCCGGGGTATGGACTGCTCAGCGAGAACGCGAACTTTGCGGAGGTATGCCGGGCGTCCAATATCAAGTTCATTGGGCCCCCGCCTGAAGTGACGCGGATGATGGGCGAGAAGTCCACGGCGCGGCAGACCATGAAGAAGGCCAAGGTGCCGATCCTGCCGGGTTCGGATGGAGTCATCGCGGACGCGGATGAGGCGCTCGATTGGGCGAAGAGCGTTGGTTACCCGGTCATTCTCAAGGCCGTAGCCGGCGGTGGCGGGCGCGGAATGCGCATCTGCCGCAATGCTGAAGAATTGCCTTCGATGTTCCATCAGGCCAGCACTGAAGCCGCCAATGCTTTCGGCAACGGCGACATGTACATGGAGAAGTTCATCGAGCGGCCTCGCCACATCGAGTTCCAGGTACTGGCCGACGAGCACGGGAATGTAATGAGCCTGGGCGAGCGCGAGTGCTCGATTCAGCGACGCCACCAGAAGCTGATTGAAGAGGCTCCCAGCCTGCAGATCACTCCCAAGTTGCGTGCCGAACTGGGCAAGGTGATCGAGAAGTCGCTCCGGGATATCGGATACTGGAACGCCGGTACGATCGAGTTTTTGATGGATGAAGACGGCAAGATCTACTTCATCGAGATGAACACCCGTATCCAGGTGGAGCATTGTGTAACCGAGATGGTTACAGGGATCGATCTCGTCAAGGCTCAGTTGCGCATCGCTGCCGGCGAAAAGCTCAGCGCGATCATCACCAAGCCGGTCGAGATTCGTGGCCATGCCATCGAGTGCCGCATCAACGCAGAGCACCCGGAGAAATTCACTCCGAGCGCGGGTAAGATCACCGCCTTCAATCTGCCGGGCGGAAACGGCGTTCGCGTCGACACGGCGCAATATGCTGAGGGTGTCGTGCCGCCGTACTACGACTCATTGATCGCTAAGCTGATCTGCCACGGGGCAGATCGTGAAGAGGCGATGAACAAGATGCAGCGTGCATTGAGCCAGTTCGTTGTGCAGGGAATTCATACGACCATTCCGCTGCACGAGAAGATCTTTGCGGATGCCGAATTCCGTTCGGGAGCCTTCGATACGAAGTTTATGGAGCGGTTCTTCGAGCGGCAGAAGCAGGGCTAAGGAGGCAGTCGGTGGGGCTGTCTCCGGTTTCTTTTCCAAAACTGTACGTGATCGCGGACGCCGAAGTTTTGACGCGGCGTGGGGAGGACCTGCGTTCGTTTGCGCTGGAACTTCGCGAGGCAGGGGTCGGCCTGCTGCAGTGGAGGAATAAGGCTGGCTCGCCGCAGGATGTGCTGGCCGGGGCAGCGACCTTACGGGAGGTATTTAAAGGTTCCGGCTGTCGGCTGATGATGAATGACCGGGCTGACTTCGCGGTACTCGCGGATTTCGGTGGGGTCCATGTCGGGCAGGGAGACCTCTTACCGGAAGATGCCCGCCTGGTCGTTGGCTCGGATCGGTGGATCGGAGTCTCAACGCATCGCGACGAACAGGTCCGGCTGGCCGATCTCAGCAGCGCCGATTACGTCGCGGTGGGCCCGGTCTTCGCGACAGGCACGAAGCTGGACGCAGAGCCGGTCGTGGGTCTCGAGGGAATCCGGCAAGCCCGGTCTCTGACCACCAAGCCTATCGTGGCGATCGGCGGAATTACGCGCCAGAACGCGCGAAGTGTCCTCGACGCCGGTGCCGATTCTGTCGCCATCATCAGCGGATTGTTTGCTCCGGGCGAGACGGTGCGGAAGGTGGCGGAAGACTTTCTCCGCATTTTGGGGTAGAACAAGGGAACGTGAATACAACAAGAACAAATGCAGAAGCGGGTGCTTCGGGTGCGCCTCTAAGTGGCAATTTGTCCGTAGGCCCGGACTCAGTCGCTGCGCCTCAGTTTATCCAGGGGATGGGACTTTTTTCTGCGACGGCGTTGGTGATGGGCTCCATGGTCGGGTCGGGCATCTTCATCGTGTCGGCGGATATGTCCCGTTCGCTGGGATCGCCGGCGCTTCTGATCGCGGCGTGGCTGGTGACGGCGGCGATGACGATCATCGGGGCACTCAGCTACGGCGAGCTTGCGGCGATGATGCCAAAGGCAGGCGGGCAGTACGTCTATCTGCGTGAGTCGCTCGGCCCCCTATGGGGCTTTCTCTACGGATGGACCCTGTTCCTGGTGATCCAGACCGGCACAATTGCCGCCGTCGGAGTTGGCTTCGGCAAGTTTCTGGGTGTGTTCTTTCCATCCATCAACACCAGCAATTGGATACTGCATATCGGAACGGGAAAGATTGGTCTGAATACAGCCAATCTCGCTGCGATTGTGGTGATTACGCTGTTGACGATTCTGAATACGCTGGGCGTCAAGATGGGCGCGGCGATCCAGAACCTGTTTACCTCTGCGAAGGTATTGGCGCTGGCTGCCGTCGTGATGGTGGGAGTGCTCGTAAGTGATCCGGCGGCCGTTGCGGCCAACTTTGGCGCAGGCTGGCATAACTTCTGGGCCGGTTCAGGCTGGGATGTTTTGCATGCAGCCGAGGCGGGTTCAAAGACGGGCGATTTTGTCGGACTGCTGACGATTCTGGCGATCGTGCAGGTGGGCTCGCTGTTCAGTGCGGACGCCTGGAACAACGTCACCTTCACGGCTGGCGAAATTCGGAATCCCAAGCGGAACCTGCCGCTGTCACTGGCCATCGGTACCGGAGTTGTCCTGCTCCTTTACGTCGCCTGCAACTTTGTCTATCTGAGTGTTCTACCCTTGGCGGGTGATCCTTCTGCGACGACCATTGCAGGCCGCGGTATCCAGTTTGCCACCGAAGATCGCGTGGCCACGGCGGTAATGGAGCGGGCTTTCAGTGGCCTTGGCGCGAAGCTGATGGCTGCGGCTATTTTGATTTCGACCTTCGGCTGCGCGAATGGGATGCTGCTGTCCGGCGCTCGCGTGTACTACGCGATGAGCCGGGACGGCTTGTTCTTCAAGAGCGTCGGGAAGTTGAGTGAGAAGAGCAAGACGCCGGTGAACTCGCTGTGGGTGCAATGGGCCTGGACCTGCCTACTGTGCCTCTCCGGGAGCTATGGGCAGTTGCTGGACTACGTCATCTTTGCCGTCCTGATCTTCTATATCCTTACGATAGTCGGACTGTTCGTGCTGCGGCGGACCAAACCGGATGCAGTACGACCTTACAAGGCGTTCGGGTATCCAGTGCTGCCGGCGTTGTATATCGTGATGGCGACGTGGATTTGTGTTGTACTCTTGCGATACAAACCTCAATACACATGGCCTGGTCTGATCATCGTTCTGCTGGGTGTACCGGTGTACCTGGTATGGCGGCGGAACGGGCAGAGTGCGGATGTTGCTGCGACGTGAGATCGAAATGAGCTGGTCGTTTTAAATTTCCAGAAGGAATGAATAGGGGAAGCATGGCAAATTTGTTTGCGAAGAAGTCAATGAACGTGCTGATGGAAGAGGCTGCGGAAGAAGGCTCGCAGACTCTGGAACGATCGCTTGGACCGGTCCAACTGACGGCGCTGGGCATCGGCGCGGTCATTGGAGCGGGCATCTTTGTGCTGAGCGGTCTGGGAGCGCAGACGGCAGGACCGGCGTTGATGCTCTCGTTCGTCCTGAGCGGTCTGGGATGCGCCTTTGCAGGACTTTGTTATGCGGAGTTTGCGGCCATGATCCCGCTGGCCGGATCGGCCTACACCTATGCCTACGCCACCCTGGGCGAGCTGATCGCCTGGATCATCGGATGGGACCTCACGCTGGAGTACGCGATGGGCGCCAGCACGGTGAGTTCCGGCTGGTCGAATCACTTTGTGGAGTTTCTGAACATCTTCGGAATCAAGTTTCCCCTGTGGATGGCCTATGACCACTGGACCGGACTCAAGACGGCGACCGATACGATTGCGCGGCAGATGGTTCACACTGCGGATTCCTCTTTGGTCCCGGGAACGCCTGCGTTCAGCAACGCCCTGGATGCCGTGAAGGCTGCCTCTTCCACGGAGTTGGTGACCAAGGCGCATGTATTGCTGAATGCTCCGAAAGTATTCGGCGTTGAGATTGGCTTCAACCTGCCGGCGTTCATCATTGCATTGATTGTCACGGCAGTACTGGTGATCGGAATCAAGGAAAGCGCGAAGTTCAATGCGACCATCGTAGCCATGAAGGTTGCTGTCGTGCTGTTCGTGCTGGGTCTCGGATCGCACTATGTGAATCCCGCGAACTGGGGACACGATTGGAGCACGTTCGCTCCGGCTGGCTTCGGGGGAATCGGATTGGCGGCGGGATTGATTTTCTTCTCGTACATCGGCTTCGATGCAGTCTCGACTACAGCGCAGGAGGCCAAGAATCCTCAGCGCGATCTGCCGATCGGCATCATCGTCTCGCTGACGATCTGCACGGTTCTCTATATCGGCGTTGCTGCGGTGCTGACGGGTATGGTGCCGTGGCATGAAGTCAATATCGAAGCCCCGATCGCCCGTGCGTTCCTGGATCACAACCTTGGATGGGCTGCGGACATTATCACGCTGGGCGCACTGGCCGGTCTGACGAGCGTGATGCTGGTGATGCTGCTCGGTCAATCGCGCGTTCTATATGCGATGGCGCATGACGGCCTGCTCCCCCGGAAGTTCTTCGGAGATATTCATCCCAGGTTCCGGACGCCGTGGAAGGCTACGATTCTGGCTGGTCTGCTGGCTGCGATTGTAGGCAGCGTTACGCCGATCGACGATATCGGCAAGATGGTCAATATTGGAACGCTGCTGGCCTTCGTGATCGTCTGCATTGCGATCATGGTGCTACGCAAGAAGGACCCGAATCGCGCTCGTCCCTTCAAGACCCCGTTTGTTCCGCTGGTACCGATTCTCGGCATCCTGTTCAACGGCTACATGATGTACAAGCTGGGAATGTGGAACTGGATCCGTCTGATCGTGTGGCTGGTGATTGGCTTGTTCGTCTATTTCGGCTACAGCAAGAGCCATAGCCGGGTGCAGGCTCGCGAGGCTGCGGGAACCAACGACTAACCTGAAACCTCAGCGCTGTGAAACAGAGACGTCCGGCTTCGGCTGGGCGTCTTTTTGTTTGCGAACCTGGGGCGGTTCAGAGCCGATTGCTGGTGGAGTCGACGGAATCGGAAGGACCGGGATAGTCGCGGAGTTCTTTGAGTTGGCGTCGTCGCGGAGACGGACGTAGAGAGTCGTCGTCGCCGGACGGTTGGCGGAGAGGTTCGTTGGGAGACCGGCAGGCCGCGGCACGGAGAGGGTGGAAGCTACGAAGCCCTCTGGAACAGACGTGGGTGAGGTAAAGGCTTCGTCCGAGGCTACGGAGTCGAGCAGATAAAGATCGGTGCCAGTGAGGGTGCAGGGCGCAGCCGCCTCCGCTGGGCAGAGGAGGTTGGTCAGGGTAGGCAGACGCACGAGAGTGGCAAGAGGAAGCCATGCTCCCGGTAGCCCGTCGGTGGTTCCGTCAGGAACGATGGCTCGGAGGCGCAGGGGACCGAAGGCAGAGGTTCCGAAGGACTTGAAGGCATCGAAGGTTGCGAGGATAGTGTGGGGGTTCTGCAGCACGAGAGTGCCAGTGGCAAGAGAGAGCTCGGTGTGGAGGGTCTCATCGGCGTTGGCGATCTCAATCTTTCCGGTGCGGGGAAAGGCGGAGCTGGACTTGAGGGAAAAAGTGAGTTTTTGCGTCGTCGGCAGGTCGTCTTCGTCGCCAAGGCGGAGGACCGAGTCGGCGGGGCGGCCCATGTTGCGGCTCAGCAAGGTCACGTTGGGACGCGCCGCGGCTACCGTCACGGAAAGGACGAGGTTGCGACCGTCCTTGAGCGCAATGCTGGCGTTGATCTTCTCGCCGACTTTGAGCTTCGGGGCGGCTGCCGAGGCAGGCAACACAAGCTCAAGCGATCCCGGCGTCCGAGGGACTCCATCCTCCTGAGGGACAGGGGTAAAGGTGACGTCGGCCATGCTGATCTGCTGGACCTGAAAAAGGTTTTTCCCGGTAGCGGAGAGGGAAGTGTCTCCAGCATGAAATTCGAGAGCGGTAAGGGTAGCGGGCTCGGCGAAGGTCTTTGCTCCGACGATGGCGGGCGAATCTGCGCCAAACTGGTGAACCGCGATCTGGAGTTTGCCGGGGTCTTCCGCCTTCAGGGTAAGATTCAGCTCGACGATGTTGGCATGTTCGGCGGCTTTCCACTTGATGTCGGTGGAGCTGCCGGGAGACGATTCGAGGCTGACTGACTCTACGCAGGCATTGCCGTTGGAGGCCAGGAGCACATGGTTTTCGTGCCCGGCAATAAGCGGATCATCGGATGCGAGACGCCAGTTTGCGCCCGGTATGTTCTGGAGGGGCACAGTGGGGCCGATGAAGCTATCGAAGCCCCAGGAGCCGCTTACTGTACCAGTGATGGTGGGGGTACCCGGTGTCGTCTGCTGAATGTCGGGCTTGGGGGCGTCCTTTTGCGTCTCTGCCGCCTGGGCCTGCGCCGCCTCTGTCTCCGTAGGGGTTGGAAGGGGCTTGCGATCGGGATTTCGATTGATGATGAGGCCGCCCTGGTACGCGTCGGGGACGAGAGGAATGTCAGCCGCTGTGGCCTTGGTATTGAGGTGGAGTACGAGGTCATGCGCGTAGCTGGTGGAGAAGACGAGCGGCGCACCTTCCAGGGGCAGGACGACCTTCGGCTTGAGCAGGCAAGTCACAAGGTTGGGGTTGGACGGACGCAGCGGGGGTGGCACAGACTTCTGAACCGAAGGCAGGCCGATCACTATCACGGACTTCGGATTGCGGAAGGACGGCGGTGTATTCAACCGGAGATTGAGGGCTTCTTTTTCAGGAGAAGAGATCGCTGGAATGTACTGGTATTGTGCGCTGTGAAGACCTCCCAAAATACGGAAGAGATCGACGACGGCACCGACGTAGGCGCTGTACGAACCGCCTCCCGCCATCCCGGTATAACTGGCGGCGGTGATGAAGTCGGAGTTCGGACCGTTCGAGAGGCTGGCGATGACGCTCTGGGCATGGCCGTCGTCAAGCAGCGTCTGGTTGCCGGACTGCGTGAGGCAGTTGTACTGGAGGTCGACCGAGCGTTTGAAGCAGTCGTCATTCGGCTTCAGATTGAGCGTGCGGGCAAGCAGGGTTGAGTGGTCGGCCAGTGCTTTGGCGTCGGACGGTGGCACCTGGCGCATGGAGGCAACGTACTTCTCGATACGGGCTTGCTCGAAACCTGCCTCGGCGAGGTCCTGGGAAGCCCGGACAAAGATGCCGGGACGACCGCGGACCGCTTTCTTCAGAGTCGTAAAGTCGCCACCGGTCTCAGGGGCGAGGAAAAGGATGACCTGCTGCGCTTCGTCCGGAACGACGACGCTGACGCCTTCTTCCGTGACGGTGTGGTTCCAGGTCTCGATCTTGGTGAACCAGTTGTCCGGCGGCGGATTGGTTGTGCCGCGCAGGAAGGCGCAGATCAGGAGGTAGTGCACGGACTGCGTTGGAGGCAGATCCGGGTGCAGCCAGATCTTGTCGCCAGGCTGGAAGTTTGGGACGTAGGCAATGGGGAGTGTCTTGCCGGCGCGCGTGACGCGGATATCGATCTTTGGACCTGCAAGATCGAAGCGGGCTGCCTGGGCGCGCGCGAGCTGGCAGGATGGCAGAAAGAGCAGCAAGAGCGGCAGTCGGCGAAGGAGCTTGGCCATAGATCTAGTTTAGACGGCTGAAAGAGATGTAGGGGGCGAAGTGCTCCTCACAGGGAACTGAACGGGTTGGGTCATTCCGATAGAAACATTTTCCGAGAAGAACGGTTCTTCTCTAACCATTGATAGGAAACATCTTGCCCATGCTCGACGACGATGCTAATATTTGCCGACCATCCGGCCCCCTCCCTGAACAGGTACCAAAAGAACACCATGCGAATTCTTTCCATCCTTCATTTCGAGGTTTGGTCTTTTCTCTGCGTCCTCGGCGGAATGATCGTGTATCGCCTGCTGACCCGACAGATTGATATGGGGGGCATCTTTGCGCGCAAAGATGGTTCGGAAGCCGCAAGCCCGGAGCGAATTCAATTGCTGCTCTCGACGCTGGGCTTGAGTGTGCAATATCTGGGACAGGTCTGGCATACCCCGGACGGGAAAATGCCAGAGATAAGCCGGGATTGGCTGATGGTGTTTGGGGGCAGCAGCGGGATCTATGTCGGCGTGAAGGCGCTGACGATGTTTGCAGGAAAAGGAACGAATCAGGAGCGTATACGATGAGTGCTTTTTTAATGACGATGAATTCTGGTCTGATGACGGTGTGCGGCTACATCGTATGCGGCTTTGTCGGGGCTATCGGTGCGACGATCCTCTGGTACATCTGGACGGACAAAATCGACCTGTGCGGAGTGCTGAATGAGGTGAATGGAACAGCGAGCATGTCGCGGTTGCAACTGCTGATCTTCACGTTCGTGATTGCGGTGAGCTTCTTCGAACTGGTGGAGAAGGGAACGATGAGCGGAGGCGGACTGCCGGACATCCCGAACGGCGTGCTGACGCTGTTGGGAATCAGCGCGAGTACCTATGCGGTCGGCAAGGGGATTTCGTATAGCCGGACGGAAGGGGTCACGTCGCCGAGGGAACGCACCGAAGCTCTCGACACCCGCACGAAGGGTGCAACGGAAGCAGCGGCTGCGAATACCAATCCGGTCGTACTGGCCAAAGAAGCGATCGTGATGAATGAGCCGAAGCAGGACTGAAGTAGCGTAGTGAAGGATTCGCGGCTGGCAGGACAGGACGAGGTGAGATAGCCGATGACACCGAATAAAAAACCAGTTACAAGGAAACAGACAAGCGTAGTACGCTCCATCGGACCGATGGTCCCGTTGGCTATCGCGCTGCTGCATGGAAGCATGACGAATAAGCCGACTCTCGGACCGAGCGCCGGATCGGCCGGTGCTTCCGTGACGCAGAGCCAATCCACAGGTTCTGGTACTTTGGCCGGGATGCATTGTGGGGGCGGTACCACCGATTCTCCAGCTTGTTCCGCCCCCTATCCGATGCTCACCAAGGGGCACCCCGTGGACTGGTTTTTCGTATTCAAGCTGAACGGAGGGAAGTTCTCCATGTGCGGCGGCGGAGATACACGAACCTGCCCCTTCGGTGGGACGGTGCAGACGACTCCCAGCTATCAATCCTTCGGGCAGCAATACGTCTTCGCGAGCAGTGAGGCCCCCGTGCTCCAGGGCGGAGGAAAAGACTGCCTGGGGACGACGACGGGCGATCCCGTCGGAGCTACGTTCGACGAGATCTACGAAGGGAATTTTCATTTTGTGGTCTGGAACGACCAGTTCTACGGCGATCCCAAAAGCGCAAGCTGTGGAGGCGACGGGTGCTCTGGAACCTGGGGCCATTCCAAGGGCATGGTTGCCTGGAACGAGGCGGGCGAAGGCGTCGTGATGCAGGTTTCCACGCCATCCTGGCCGGGCGCCGGGAGTGCGAAGACACCGCGCAAGGATGGCAATACCCTCGGCTGTGTCGCCGACAACGATGTCAAGGTGAGCCAGCATTTTTTTGCCCTGCGCTTGACCGAACCGGACCTGGCGCAGGTGTTGCGGGGCCTCGCCAATGCCAGTGTGGTGACCGATACAGCGAACGCGCAGATCGTAAATAATGGCGGTCCGGACGAAGTGCAGGAACTGGTCAAGGTGCTGGGCGTGAAATCGAAGAGCGTTACCTACTCCATGAATACGCTTTCGACGGGAGTTCGCCTGATCTCCAAACCCTCCGATCTCCATGTTCCTCCATGGCAGATGGTGTCTTCACTGCTTGGCGGTATCTCTCTGCGGACTGCCACCTGGTGGGCCGCGCCGCAGATCGAGTCGACCACCGCTGCTACGAAGATCGGGTGCTGGGACTCCACACTGGGAAAACCGGGCGCAGTAGATATTGCGACGACCGGACAATGGAGCGGGACCGTCTTCGGACTGAAGGGCGGACCGAACAGCGATGCGAATCATGCCAAGGTCGGGGTATCCACCACCGAGAACGACCATCTTTCAATCTTCGGGGATATGAACCAGCAGGGAACGCTCTCCGGAAGCAATTGCGCCAGCAGCCAGAATGGGCGGGGCGGAATGTTCTTTGTGATGGATAACGAGAAGCTGGCGGGGAGTATTACGGGACTTATTGCCGGAGCAAGTGCTCCAACAGAGCTTGCTGCCAAATAAAAGAGGTCTGACGAAGAATCAGTAGGAGCGGAATCGTTGACGCCGCTCCCACGCGGTTTTTAGTCGTTATTGTTCGAAAAGCGCGATGAGGGCTGATCGCTGGCAATCACACCATCGCGGATTGTGATAACACGGTGGGCAAACTCAGCAATGTCCGGCTCGTGGGTCACGACGACGATGGTATTGCCCTGCGCGTGAAGATCGTCGAAGAGCGCCATGATCTCATCGCCCGTCTTGGAGTCGAGGTTTCCGGTGGGTTCGTCGGCCAGGATGATGGACGGCTTATTGACCAGCGCACGAGCGATGGCTACGCGTTGACGCTGTCCGCCGGAGAGTTCGTTCGGCTTGTGCATCATGCGGGAACCCAGGTTGACCGATTCCAGAACGGCTTTGGCCCGTGCCGTCCGCTCCGCTGCCGGGGTGCCGTTGTAGATCAGCGGCAGTTCCACATTATGCAGCGACGTCGCCCGCGCCAGCAGATTGAAGGTCTGGAAGACGAAGCCGATCTCCTTATTCCGGATGCGGGCGAGCTCGTCGTCGTTCAACTGCGAGACGTCGTGACCGTTGAGCCAGTACTTGCCTTGGGTGGGAGAGTCGAGGCAACCGATCAGGTTCATGAAGGTCGACTTGCCCGAGCCGGAGGGCCCCATGATGGCGACATACTCGTTGTGGCGGATACGCAGGTTGACTCCGCGCAGGGCATTCACCTGCTGGTCGCCCATCTCGTAGGTCTTCCAGATGTTGGAGGTAACGATCACTTCGCCGGCGTGCGGACCGTCGGCGTTGATCTGGGTAGGGTCCTGCGTTAGGTCAGGTGCGGTTTCAATAGCCATCCGGTTCTCCGAGGTTCAAGGATAGTACGTTAGGGGAGCGGAGATGGTTCCGGGCCTTTACGGTCTCGTCAAACGCGTAATTGAGATCCCGTGAGTCAGATTACGACTTGTCCGCGTCCGTGGCGAGTGTATCTCCGGTGGTATCGCGTTTGACGGCGATACCGCTCTTGAGGGTGCGAAGAATTTTGTAGCGGCCGGTGACGATCTCATCATTGCTCTTGAGGCCGCCCAGAACCTCAATGTCCGTCGCGCCAGTAACTCCAGTGGTTACGGGAACGAATTTCACATGCATCTTCCCTTTGACGCTGTTAACTAGATAGACACCTTGGGACAGCTTCGGCTTCGCCGGGGCTCCTGTTGAAGCTGCAACGCCCGTTGCCGCCTTGCCCTTATTGTCGAAGAGCACCTTCTCGGCGGCGACATCGCGCTGAACGAGAGCCTGGATGGGAATCACCAGCGCATCGGTCTTGTGGGCCGTGGTGATCTTGGCAGTCGTGGAAAGGCCCGGGCGGAGATCGTCGAGTTCTTTCTCGTTGACTGGGTCCAGGGTGACAACCACCTTGAAGTCCTTCGCCTCTTCTGTTCCGGTAGTGCTCTGAGTGGTCGATAGGCCAGTGGTGCGTAGCAGCGCCTGGTCGCCCACCTCGGTCACATGACCCTTGAAGATGCGGCCGGGCAGGGCATCGACCGTAACATCAACAGTCTGATCGAGCCGGACGTTGACGATGTCGGTCTCGTCGACCTTCACTTCGGCCGTAATGACGGACATGTCGGCCAGCGTCATGATGGTGGAACCGCCGGCGTTCTGAATACCGACAACGACCGTCTCACCCTCGCGTACCGGGACGTTGGTCACGAGGCCGTCGAACGGCGCGCGGCTGACTGTCTTATCGAGCGAGTCGAAATTAGCACGCTGGCTGGCGAGCGCCTGATTGACGTGAGCACGCTGCGAAGCAGTCTGAGCTTCCGACTGGGCGAGGGTAGCCTGCCGCTGGGCGAGCGTGGCGGTCGCCATATCGAAGGCCGCCTGCTTGCTGTCGAAGTCCTGCTTGGCGATGAGTTTCTCTTGATAAAGGCTGCGTGCGCGGTCGTAGTCGAGACGCTTTTGTTCGAGATCCGCTTTGGCCTGCAGGATATTTGCGGAGGCGGTCTTCTCAGCCGCGGTGAAGGAGTTCACATCGGTACGCGAGGACTCGATGGTAGCCTGCTGGGCCGCCACCGTGGCCTGGGGCTGGACGTTCTCAACCGTGGCAAGGGTGGTCCCGGCTTTGACGTGGTCGCCTTCCTTCACGTTCAGGTGGGTAATGCGTCCGAAGGCAGTTGCGCCCACGTTAACGTACGTCTTGGGTTTGATCTGCCCGGTACCGCTGACGATGGAGACAAGATCCTGACGGAGTGCTTTACCAGTCACAACCTTGGTGACGTTCGACTGGCTGCGGTAGATGGATCCGCCCACGATGGCGGCTACTACTACGAGGACTCCGACGATCAAAGCAATCTTCTTGATGCTCATGCAGCTTCTCTCTATCTCACGGCAGACCGAAGGACCACGCGTGTTCCGCCTCGGAGGCGGGGCTTTGCTTAAGACACCATACGCAGCTTGGATGTAACTGGTTCCATAGGACGAACCAGGCATCTGCAGAGTTTCCGCTTCACTGCTTCAACCGCCCAACGTGCCAGGCGACTGAATTGGGAACACGGAATAAGGATGACTTTTGAACGATTCCGATGATAGCAGGGGAGCGAAGCGTCGGTAAGGCCGAAAATGGTCGGAATCGACCCTCGTGGCTCACTTGTAACGGGGGCACAACAGTTCTACAATGTGTTGAGGTAACAGGAGTACCACCCGCATATGAGCACCACTCGTTTTCTTGTCTCGGGCACTGCGTTCGTGCTGTTGGCCATTGCTGGAGGACGCACATTGGGTGCACAGACCTCCAGGCCTGCCACGGATGGAGTCAATCAGGTCCCGTCGACGGTCGATAAACCCGACCCGCTCAAGCGGCAACTCAGCGATAAAGAGAAGTTCAAGCAGCAGAAGGCGCTGCGGGGTGAGTTGCACGGCGAGTACAAGAAGTGGGTGGATGAAGACGTGCGGTGGATCATCACCGACCAGGAACTCCAGGCCTTCAAGAGCTTGAGCAACGACGAAGAGCGCGACCAGTTCATCGAACAGTTCTGGCTGCGCCGCAATCCGAATCCCGATTCTCCTGAGAACGAATACCGCGAAGAGCACTACGCCCGCATCGCCTATTCGAACGAGCACTTCGCCGCCGGCAAGCCCGGATGGAAGACTGATCGCGGCCACATCTATATTGCTTACGGCAAGGCAGACAGTATCGACTCGCATCCTAGCGGCGGTAACTACGAGCGCCCCATGGATGAGGGCGGCGGAAGCACCTCGACCTTCCCCTTCGAGATCTGGCACTACCGTTACCTGGCCGGTATCGGCGACAACATTGACATCGAATTCGTGGATAGCTGCATGTGCGGCGACTACCACATGACTATCGACCGCTCTGAAAAGGACGCACTGAAGTACGTCCCGGGCGCAGGTCAGACCTTGTACGAACAGCAGGGCCAGTCCAGCAAGGCGGATCGTTTCTCCGGCGGCGGACTCGAACAGCTCGGAAACGGCCCCGGTACGCAGATGAACCAGAGCAAGCAGTTCGATCGCCTGGATCGTTTTGCCAAGCTGATGGCAGCTCCTGAGATCAAGTTCAAGGACCTCGAAGCCTTCATGGCAAGCTCGAAGATCCTGACCGGGCCACCGTTCCTGTTCGACGTTCGTACCGACTACGTGAAAGTCACCAACGACACGGTCATTGTTCCCCTTACGCTTCAGATTCGCAATCGCGACATTACCTTCAACAATAAGGATGGGGTTGCGCTGGGCACGGTCAATATTCTGGGACGAGTCTCGAACCTGAATCACAAACCGATCCAGACATTCGAAGAAACGGTTACCGTTCAGGTTCCGACCGAGTTGCTGTCGCGGACCCAGAACAACATGTCGGTGTACTGGAAGGCCCTGCCGCTGCGTCCCGGCCTCTACAAAGTAGATATCGTGATCAAGGACGTCAATAACCAGGATCACGTGGGCCGCTGGCAGCGAAGCGTCAACGTTCCGAAGTACGATGATGATCGTCTCGCCGCCTCTTCGCTGATCCTTGCAGACCAGATGGAGCGCGTCCCATCCAAGGACATCGGAGCGGGCAATTTCGTCATCGGCAATACCCGGATCCGTCCCCGCGTTCCTGCTGGGGTTGCCCTTCCGGTTACCTTCCACCGCGCCCAGAGTCTCAACTTCTGGATGCAGGTGTATAACCTTGGAATCGATGAAAAGAGCAAGCAGAACGGTGCCACTGTAAGTTACGAGATTTCGAACACGACGACGCACAAGATTCTGCTGCAGACTGAGGAGTCGACAACCAAGTTGAGCCCGAACTCCGATCAGGTCACCCTGGAGAGAACCGTTCCGCTGGCAAGCCTGGAGCCGGGCAAGTATCAGATTTCAATCAAGGTGAATGACGGCGTCACCAAGCAGCAGATCGCAGAATCTGCGCCGTTTGTAGTCGATTAGTGCAGAGGTGCCAACGATGGTCGAATGGATACGCGGATCGCATTGCGATATTCGTCGGCCGGCACGGATTGCGGAACGTATCCCTCTTTTTCCGGGTGCTTTCGATTTGGAGCAGGCCATCGGCGCGCAGGGACACTAAAACTGTGCAGCGATCTCAAGTTCATCTCGTGATTGTCACTCTCATGCTGGTCACAGCATCGTTGAGTGCGGCTGCGGCTCCAAAACCGGCAGACGGCACTTTTATGCCCGTTCCGGGAGCGGTTGTCTCGGGAATCGTGCGCGACGCGCAGGGTGTAGCGCAGATGGGCGCACTGGTACAGATCCTGACCAGCAGCTCCATGACCGTCGGCACCGCCTTTACAGATCTTCATGGACGGTTCGTGGTGGCGAATCTGCATCCCGGTCGATATCACGTGCGAGCTTCTGCAGCGCTCTTCGTTCCTACTTTGCGAGAGAATCTTCAGCTTCGTTCCGGTGCTCGGACTGTCGTTAACCTGACATTGAGTACCCTATTCGAGACCACCGCCTGGATTCCTGCGGAACGGCGCAAGGCCGACGAGCCCGGCGATGACTGGAAGTGGACGCTGCGCTCCGGCGCCAACCGCCCGATCCTGCGCATGGTGGATGACGACGGTCAGATCTTGCTGATCTCATCCAGCGCCACAGAAGGCTCCAGGAGCAGCGATTCGGGCAAGGGTGCGGTCGTCGCTGGGGATGGAACCTTCAGTCGGGGCGGGGTTCACAATGTTCTTGCAGTGGATCGTAGCTTTGTGGACGGATCGGATGTACGGTTCCGCGTGGATGCCGGAACGGGACTCGCTCCGGGCCGGGGATTGATGGCTGGACCACCCTCGACCGAGGTGCAGGCAGGCTACCAGCGGCGTCTTGGACAAGGTGGAGCGGCTCGGACGGTCATAAGCTATCAATCGCATCCCGAGATGGTGAGCGCCGGGCGAACTGTGGGTCTCGAAGCCATGCAGATTGCTACCGCGCAGAAGATGCAGTTCGGAGATATGGCCGACATCGAAGTGGGCAGTGCGCTGAATGTCGTGCGTACGGCAGGATATCTGACTACGGCTCATCCGTTCCTGCGGGTAACAACACATCCCACCTCCGATTGGGCGGTCGGGTACCGGATGGCAACCTCGCGGGACATGCAGGCGTTCAATAGCCTCGATGCCGTACAGCCGGAACTGCCTGTGGCGGTTCAATCGCAAGGGAAGTTGCAGACAGAGCGCGGTCTGCATCAGGAGATCTTCGTTACTCGCAAGGCGGGCCGGGGAATGATCCAGGCCAGCTACTACCGCGACGCTCTGGACAATATCCTGGTCTCGGGTACGGGCGCGTTGGGTGTCGACGATCTGGGCGGCGCAGGAACCAGCACAGCGCGGGTGGGCGGTCTGATCGCGGATTCCTCGACCGGGGCTTTCCGAGTGCTGGCGACAGGCTACCGGACGCAGGGCGTCAACGTGATGATTACCGAGCCCCTCACTCCCGGCCTCTGGGCTGCCGTCGAGTATGAGAACGGTTCGGCCCTTGCCGCTGAAAGTACCGGAGCTATGACGCTGCTTTCAGTAAATTCCAGCCTGCATAAGGTTGCGTCGAAGTCTGCAACGTTCGCCTTGAAGGGACGGGTCATGCATACCGGGACCAATGTCCGGGCAGCCTACCGCTGGCAGCCGACTCGCCTCGTGTCAGCCGTGAATCCGTACGGCGCGTTTAGCGATCAGGCTTTCTTCAGCTTCTTCCTGCGCCAGCCAGTCAATTGTGGGCGCTGGTTGCCGGCAGGTCTTGAAGCAACGGTGGATGTGACCAACCTGCTTGCTCAGGGCTACCGGCCGTTTTTATCCGCGGATGGCCGGACGCTCTACCTGGCGCAGGCACCGCGCAGCATCCAAGGTGGCCTGGCTTTCAATTTCTAGAAGAGTTCTCAAGTCATGCGATAACTGGGGTCCCGGACAGGAATCTGCTGACTCTGGTTCAGCGCTCAGAATGGCTTTGGAGATGGCGATTCTCGGTAGGGAAGAAATCGCTCCAATCGAAGGAAGTGCACTTCGAACGCCTGATGGATATGAGGTTCCCAACGTCTCCACTCTGAACCTCGATCAATCATCGTTCGCAATCGCTCCAGTTCGCATTAGCCGAGCCGAAATGGGTCGTGTCTCGCTTTGCGAAAGGCCCTTCCAGAAGTATTAAACGAGTAGTTAAATAGTGTATTCTCCTCGATCTAAATCCCCGAATAAAAACAAGATGAAGTGAAGTCGCTCCAGGTTTCTCTGTCAAAAATGCAGTGTGAGGGAAGAGCTGCGCTCCTCACCTGTCTCCAGCCGCGTTGCGTCTTCCGCCACCCACCACAGGGGAGCCTGTGTCCTGCCCGGCAACGCCCGGCCCTGAAGATCATGTGCGCTGACGCGCACGAATAAAAAAACCAGACCCTTCGCTGAGGGCTCTGCCCTGGCGCAGCGCGATGCTGGCTCTAACGGGCATTTTCGGCGTCGCTGCGTACTCCGTAAGCAACCTGCTGCGTGCACTGGGAATTCGTATTGTGCTCGGCGCGCGGCGGAGGCAAGTGCTGCGTGCGGCGCTGGGCCGCGTCTTCCGATTGCTGGCAGCGGGTTTGATGGTGGGTCTGCTTTTGGGCATAGCGGCCACCAAACTTCTGTCAGTCATCGTGTACCAAGCGACTCCGCGCGACCCGCTGGTACTGGCTGGTGTCGTTCTGGCAATGTTGTTGCTGGGGCTGCTGGCTACGTGGATTCCTGCACAACGCGCGTTGTCGATCGATCCTCTAATCCTACTGCGCGAGGACTGAATCGCGCTTATTGCAAGAGTGGATCTGGGCGCGGGTGCGCTAGGAAAACTGCGGCCCGAATTCTTGCTTATGCGAAATCGCCGCCGCACTCATTGACGGGGGGGCGATCGGTAGCGAACTGGTATCCGGAGGTCACTGATCTCTGTAAACGTAAGTAGAGGTCTGCGATCCGACAAGCAGGATAACATGCGAAGAATGAATGCCATAGCCCGAATGAAGGCGACGAAAAGGGGTGTTGAAGGGTGCTCACTTCGAACTCGCGATGCCCTAGACTGGCAGCGCGAGTTTACCTCACTGACACATCTGCAACGCTTAGTTTGAGCAGTAGATTACCTCCTGAGATTTGCGGATAAACGCCGTTCTATGAGTTCATTGGCCTAAAGTTATCAATCGAGGATGCGTCTGCCCAAGCCCTGGGCCACCTTATTATCGCCAAGAGATTCTTTTCCTGTACGTGTTGACATCCGACCCAAAGGGTGGCATTCTCAGGTCGGATGCCTTCCCAAGACAATCCCGGCGATCGCGTCACCCTTCTTCAAGGGACGCTCGACCTGCTCATCCTTAAGACTCTCGTGCTCGGCGCCTGCCACGGCCAGGGCATCGCGCGCTCCATACTTCGCCAATCGGAAGAGGCGTTTTTCGTCGATCATGGCTCGCTTTATCTCGCGCTGCAACGGCTCGAAGACAAAAAATGGATCAACGCCAAATGGGGAGTCAGCGAAAACAATCGCAAAGCGCGTTTCTACTCGCTGACGGCCAAGGGACGCCAGCAGCTTGCAGACAAGACGAACGAGTGGCAGCGGCTGACGCGGGCGATGGGATTGATTCTCAACGGGGGACCAAGCAGCGAGGAGGTCTAGGTCATGTTCAGACGCAGACGAAGCGCAGACGATTTCGCTGAAGAGATCAAATCGCATCTCGAACTCGAGGCTGACGATTTACAGAGTGAAGGCCTAAGCGAAGAGCAGGCACGCCACAGAGCAAGAGTCGAGTTCGGCAACGCGCAGGCTGCCCGCGAGCGCTTCTATCTCAAGGGCCGCACCGCCTGGCTCGACAACCTGCTCCGCGATCTTCAGTTCGCGATTCGCCAGCTTGCCAGAAAACCGGGCTTCGCCTGTATTGCACTTCTCGTCCTTGCTCTTGGAATCGGTACAAGCGTCGCCATCTTTGCCTTTGTCGATTCCGCGCTGCTCGAACCGCTGCCGTACGCGAATCCAAACCAGGTCATGTCGGTCAGCGAAAGCAACACCCAGCTGCCAGGCTGGCCGCTCTCCTATCCTGACTTCCTCGACTGGCAGGCCCTGAACAAATCTTTCAGCTCGCTCGATATTTACGCTGGCAGCGGCTATCTTCTGCGTACAGCCACCGGTGCGGAGCCGGTGCACGGCGAACGCGTAAGCGGCGGATTCTTTCGCACCCTTGGAGTACGCCCTATCCTCGGACGCGACTTCAACCCGGGAGAAGATCAGCCCGGCGGCCCCAATGTAACGCTCCTTAGTTACGGCACATGGGTCCATCGCTACGGCGCGCAGAGCGACGTGGTTGGGCGAACCATCGACCTGGATAACCGACCTTATACGATCATCGGCGTCCTGCCGCAGTCGTTTGCCTTCGCGCTCAGCGGCAACGCCGAGTTCTGGGTTCCCATCAACACACTAAGCACTCATGAGCATTCGCGCACCTTCTATGCCTTCTTCGGCATTGCAAGGCTGCGCGATGGAGTTACAGTGCAATCGGCGCAGAGCGAGATTAGGGGAATCTCGCAGCGGCTGCAGCTGCAATATGCGATCAGCGGGCATGACCTGAACGCCGGTGTCACTCCCTTCTCCGAAGTTGTCGTCGGCGATGTGCGGCCCATCCTGCTGACACTGCTCGGCGGAGCCGGACTGCTGCTGCTCATCGCCTGCGTCAACGTCAGCAGCCTCGTTCTGGTGCGCGCAGAGAACCGCAGACGCGAGATTGCAGTACGCGGAGCGCTGGGCGCAACGCCCGCACGGCTGATCAAACAGTTCGTAACCGAAGGACTCGTGCTTGCCCTACTCGGCAGCGGTGCAGGTATCCTCGTAGCCGTTGCGCTTATGAGGCTCCTCGTCCAACTGGTTCCCAAGAATATGGCGGCAGGCATGCCATTTCTTGCCGGTGTCGGACTCAACGCGCACACCGCAGCCTTCGCTGCCGCAGTCGCATTGCTGGCCACGCTGCTTCTTGCAGTGACGCCCATGCTGCGGCTCTCCTTTCAGCAACTGCGCGCCGGGCTCACCGACGGAGACCGTGGAGCAGCAGGCCAGCTCTGGCGCAGGTTGGGCGCAAATCTGGTCATCTTCGAGCTTGCAATCGCCGTCATGCTTCTTGCAGGCGCCGGATTGTTGGGGCGCAGCTTATATCGGCTTCTGCACGTTCCGCTGGGATTTGACGCGAGCCACCTTGCAACGGCAGAGGTCTCGGTACCCGGCTCGATGTATACGACCAGCGAGCAGGTTGTCGAGCTCTATCGCGAGGTGGTGCGTCGCGCCACCAGCCTGCCCG
>JAOAPN010000006.1 GCA_025462885.1 Acidobacteriaceae bacterium
AACCTCTTGTGTTCCAGTTGTCCTGCCAAGGGCACGGCTGGGTAGCGAAGTTCGGTTGTGATAACCGCTGAATGCATATAAGCGGGAAGCACGCTCTAAGATGAGATCTCCCAACCCAAAAGGGAAATGAAGGGCCCAAGAAGACCACTTGGTTGATAGGCTGGAGGTTGAAGTGCAGTAATGCATGTAGCTTACCAGTACTAATCGCCCGTTCGGCTTGTCCATAGAATTTACTCTGCGCAGTGAGAATGTCCACTGTTCTAGAGCATTCAATACAAGCTTTGTAGTTATAACTTTTGGATAAAACGCAACATGTAACAAACGTCTAAACCCAATCTATTCAGTTGTGGAAGATCGCGTGAGCGAGATTTCTAAAGTTTGCCGGTGAGTTTACCGCGAGGGTCACACCCGTTCCCATCCCGAACACGGAAGTTAAGCCTCGCTGGGCCGATGGTACTGCACGCGTAAGTGTGTGGGAGATTAGGTGATCGCCGGCATAATATCAAGCCCCATCCTTTCGAGGATGGGGCTTTTTCTTGTTCGGTATTATTGGGTCGAACGAAGGTCTCCCTGTTAGAAAGATGTGAAGATGAAGATCTCAATCTGGCTCGTATTGGTGGTTCTTTTAAGCATCGTTCTTGCAATGCCTGCCAACTCCGCTGCTGCCGCCCATGAAGATGGAAAGGCTTTAGCGGCCGTCACGCATGATTTATGCCATCACCAGGTCGCAATGCTGGGAGAGAGTGCCACACACGGAGATGGTCGCACCGAAGCTTTCAAAGTTGCGCTAGTGGAAAGACTTGTCAATGAATGCGGATACGACAGTGTGTTCTTTGAAGCGAGTCACCCCGAGTTCATCAACATTGCCAAACGGCTTCGTGCAGGACAGGTCGCTACCGCGGATCAGGTCGCTTCTGCTGTTGGTGGGCTATGGAAGTTCGATCAGGAGTTCCAACCCCTCGTTCCATTTCTCCTGGCAAAGGCACAAACCGGGCAGATCTCCCTCGGAGGCATAGCAGATCTCCCTCGGAGGCATAGACGATCAGTTGGGCCAAATGGGCCAGGATTTTGCCAACGTGGAGCTGGTCACCGAATTGACGGGCCTTCTTCCGCAACCTCAGAGACAGGACTGCGGTGTCGCGCTTCATCGTCGTATCTATAGCGATAACACCGAAGCCGCTCTCTATTCCAAATTGGATCGCTCTCAGATCGCCACATGCCTTTCCAATATTCAACGCATAGTCACAGCGGACAGAACCACCGCGGTCCGTGACGAAGAGGAACGACTTGAGATGATCTCTGCGATTCAGCGTTGGATAAGCCGAGACTTCACCTCGGACGCAGAGATGATAGTAGAACGAGATCGGTCGATGTTCCAAAACTTCGAATGGCTGCGAAGGCAGCAGCCTCGGCGGCACAAAGTTATCCTCTGGGCAGCGACGGTTCACATTGCAAAACAAGGAGACCCCACATGGGGTGACCACACAGGCGCGAACTTCGGTTCGTATGTGCACCAGAAGTATGGCGCACATGCGTTTTCGTTAGGATTCTCGGCACTGACCGGTTCTTACAGACAGGGTAGACGCAACATTCAGAATATTCCCTCTGCACCGAAGGACTCCCTGGAGGCGCAAGCGCCGCGAAGAGGTGGATCGGAGGCAGTGTACGTCGGCTCAGCGCAGCTTGTGGGGATGGGTACGGTACCGGGAGCGGTTTTCCGGCATTCCTACCAGGCATTGCCATGGGCCACATTCGTCGACGGCGTAATTGTCCTGCGGGAGGAAGCGCCGCCACATAGTACCAGGTGAGGACCTTACTTTAGCCTGCAGTCTGCACCGAAGCTCTATAGCGATTTGAGAGCGGGCGGATTAGAGATCTACCACACGACTTCTCGAAGAGGTATGCGATTCTGGCTCATATTTTTTTGCTTAGAACTCCCAAGAACGAGCCTTGAGAATTATAAGCAGTAGGTATGGTGGCGTGTTATGGGTCGGGCTTTCGGTCCTTTGGAACCTGACATCTCGGCACCTGGGGCTTTGCCCCCGGCTAGGATAGGGCGCGCCGTTGGCGCTTGTTGGTGCGGGTGCTTTGGGTGTTGGCTGGAGCGTTTTCGTGGATGAGATTGTGTTTCGCGCGTTGATTACCCGACCTCCACCCCACCCATGCGATGAGGCTGCATGAATGGGGCACCCGACCGCCTGCGGTACGAGTAAGCAGCTTGGCCGTATCGACCTATAGAAACGAGACGAAGGACCTGCAGTTGTTGGAGTTGCACAGTGCTCATCCATTGAAATTACGTCAAGAACTTTAGAGACGGGACACTAGTTGTCCTTTGAAGATCGTGACTTGTTGCGTTCAGCGTCGCGGGTGTGTCGAACCTTGTCGATCTGCTGCTCTGTCTTGCGGATCTCGTCGTCTGCCTTGCGAAGCTGATCCCGTACCTCGTTGTCGGAGAGAGTTCTGCCGCTGGGTCCGATGGCTGTTTGTCTGCCGTCTGCGCCGACGGAGATCCTGGTCCCGTTGGAGCCGGAGTACGTGACACTTCCATCGGCGTTCTTGTTGTAGCGGCTTCCGTTTGCCCCGACGTATACGATGCTGCCGTCCGCATTGGATGTCAGGCGCGTTCCCTTGGAGGCGCTGTAGACCTTACTTCCATCGACATTTTCTGTGAGGTAAGTCCCGTCCGGCGCGCGGTAGACGCTGCTTCCATCCGCACCGGCCCTGATGTTCAGGCCATCCTTGCCAATGATGACTTTGCTGCCGTCTGAACCGGAGATGATCTTGACTCCGTCTTTCCCGATGTAGACGCTGCTTCCATCTTCACCGGTGATGTTCAGGCGTTCTGACTTATCCGGAGCAGACGGCGGCAGGGGCGGGAGCGGCGGCAGGTGGGCAAGATTTGCCTTCTTGATGCCGATGTCGCCTTCGCTCGTATTGATGCGAATCAGCGTGCCGCCTTTTCCGACGGTCCCGCCCAGGCTGCGGCGACTGTTGTTCTCCTGGGAACTCAACGAGAAGTCGTTTTCGATGTCTCCGTTGCTGGTTTCAGCCTGAACGGTAAAGGAAGCCTTTTCCGGTACGGTAACGTTTACCGAGCCGTGTCGGTTCTGAACCGTGACGTTTCCGAGCGGGGGAGCGCTGATGAGATCGACGGAACCGTTGCTGTTTGTAACATTTAGATCGCCTGCAACGTGTTCCAGATTGATGTTGCGGCTGCGGGTTGTGAGTGAAACTGGCCCCTGGGCACCATCGGCCGAGATATCGCTGGAGCTGATGTTGATTTCGCCGCTCAAGCTTGCGAGTTGGAAGTCGGTGCGGCTGCTGTGGAAACGAACGGTCCCCCGAATGTGCTCGACATGGGTGCTGCCGAAGAAGTCGCCCCCGATCGAAACCGGGCCGGCGATATCGGAGATGGTTAGATCCCGGCCGCGGCCGTCGACACTGAGGGAGCCGTCGATGCTGTGCGCGGAGAAGGAGGAGCCGCTATTGTTGATACGCGCGCTGACGGGGCCTTTGATGGCAGAGACTTCGATGTCTCCGTGATTCGCCGTGACATTCAGCGGCGCGGCGATGGTGCTGGCGCGGACATCGCCGTGATTCGCGGAGATCGTAACGGGAGCGGAGGTCGGAAGGGTGATGACGAGATCGGCGTGCGCGCCTTCGAGCGCTGGCATGATGACGTCGAAAGCGCCTCCGTTGCTGCCGGACGGGACATTGAGGCGAGGCGTCAGCTCGTTGGCCCGGTTCTCGGCGTCGGAGTCGGAGCGGGTATAGACCTGTTTGTGGACCATGATATGGATCTGGTTATCAGTGCTGGTCCCGGAGACTGACACGTCGCCGCGGGGATTTGTAACGTTCAGGGTGGCATTTGCGGGAAATGCCTGGTCCAGACTTTGATCGCTCTCGTGCTTGTCGCCGAAGAACTGGTCCATATTCTCGGGAGTAATGCCCATTCCAAAGCCGTGGGCGAAGAAGTCGCGCTGACCCTCGTTGAATCCGTGGAAGCCGATTCCCGCGATGGCGATGAGGACGATCAGGAAGACCACGCCGCCGCCAATCATGGGACGTCCGTACGCAGCGTTATCCTTGTTGCTGTTGCGGTCGATGGCCCATTCGATCACCAGAACCACGCCGATTGCGACGAGGAGGAGCGGCCAGAATCGCCCAAAGTACACGCCAACGCGATAAAAAGAGATCCGGCCAAGCTGGACAAGAAGAAAGAGCACGCCGAGTGCCACCACCAGGATGGGACCGACGATCGAGCCGCGTCGCATGCCTCGCATCTGGGCACGATACGCATCTCGCTGTGCGCGGATCATGTCGCGCTGGGCCCGTGCCTGTTCGCGCAGAACCCGGCGCTGATACTTCCAGTCCTGCCCGGAGGGCGGTGGTGGAGGATACGGAGGAGGGTAGCCGGCCATGATTAGCGTCCTTCCTGGTCGTTCGTCGTGCTGGTGGGAACGATGGAGGTAGAAGTGGCAGGCGAAGCCGCAGCTTGTTCCGTCGCGGCAGGCTGTGGCTGATGCTGATAGGGATACGGGGTTTGCGCAGCATCGCTGTAGGCAGCGCGTTCGAGGATGGTCATCAATCCGGCGACGATGATGAAGAGCGGCCAGCTATGTCCCCAGGAGAGAATACGGAACTCCGCGAGGAAGAAGATGATTCCCACCAGCACGACCCAGATGGAGCCACGCAGGGCACGAAAGACACGGACGCGATACATGGGGGTGCCGTCGTCCTGCAGGCTGGTACCGGACTCCGTCATCTTGCGGATGAAGAGCCAGACGCCTAACCCGATCAGCAGAAACGGGGTGATATGGCGCAGCGGGAAGCCGTGGAAGATGCCCGAGTTTCCGATCAGGAAGAAAAGTCCCAGGCCGATCAGCCAGATAGCACCGACGGGGAAGCGGCTGCGGGGTGCAGGAGTGGCGGCCCCATAATAGGGGTCGGAGTAGGGAGCGCCATACGGGGGGACCGGCGGTACGGGCGGAACATAGTTATAGTTATGGCTGTCGGCGGGCGCACCCCAGCTCGAGGCAGGTGGGGTGTACGGCGGATAGGGAGCTGCAGCAGGCGGAGCGTAAGTGCCTGCTGCGGTGTAGCTTCCGGCCGGGGGCGGCGTGGATTCGGCTGCGGGGGCACCGGTCTCGGGGGTGTAAGGAGCAGCCGTGGGCCAGGCTTTGCCGAAGCCGAAACGTTCGCCCAGATCATTGAGACCAAAGGGGTTCGGGAGCGGGGTTCCGGCGAGACGGGCGCGAGCGGTGTGGTTGGCCTCAATGGCCTGATAGATCACCCAGCCGGTGATAAACAGGCCGAAGATGGCGTTGACGTCGCTGGCAAGGCTGACCAGGATCGCGAAGACGATCAGGTGAACGATTCCCTTGGCGTACTGGCCGTTGTACATGGCGCCGACACCGGGAATGAAACCGAGCAGTGTCGCGACGGCAGGACTGGGAGCGCCGGGAACGCGGGGCGGCGGGATCACACTGTCGACGACGTAGTTTACGCTGTCGGAGTTGACGCCGTAGGGCGGAATTCCACCCGGGGCAGAGGTTCCGGCGAGGCGTGCGGCAAGGCAGGGCTCGCAAAAAACCGCGGAGCCGACGGTGCGAGAGCATTCCTGGCAGAGAGGCTTGCCACAGTTCTGGCAAAAAGCAATACGTTCACGATCGGGATGGTTGGCGCAATTCATACCAGGCTCGCTTCCTGTACTCGGCAATCATTGTTGTTCTTGAAAAACGTGTTGAAGGTGCTACGCGGATCAATGCTAGGAGAAAGTACTGCAACAGTAGAAGGCGTGGGCTGCACGGGTGCAGGAATTGGGCTGGAGTCGGCATCGGCCTGGGCCACAACGTAGCGGAGGCTGACGTGCAGATCTTCGCGGCGGCTGGTGCCGGGCCTGGGCCGCGGACGGGCTTCCTTCTCGGGCTTGTCCTGATTCTGCTGGCCCGGCTGGCTGCCGGCTGGCTTGGAGTCTGAGTCTGCCGGTGCCGATTTCGCCGGAGCCGAAGTCGTGTCGGCGTCTGAGGAACTCTGCAGATCATGGACGCGGGACTCCAACTCATAGACCACACGGAGGTTGTCGTAGTAGCGGACAACGTGGGCGTTGGCCTCGGAGATGCTGCGTTTCAGGCTGGAGGGCCGCAGATCGCTGGCATGCAACTGGCTGAGCTTGACGCCGGTGAGGTTCATGGTCAGTGCTACGGAGAAGAATGCCATCGCGGCGGTCATGGCCAGGCGGGGCTGCAGCAGGGTCTGGCCGACTGTCCGCAGGTTGAAGCTGGCGGCGATGCGGCTACGGAACGGAAGTACGTTCGTGGTCGCGTATTTGTTTGCCAAACCAGCAGTCGGACGGCCAAGCAGCGTGTTGGAGGGGACGAGGTACGGTCCCGAGCCGGACTTCGCGGCAATCGTTTTCCCGTCGGTCTGAAGGCCGGTTTGGGTGGCGATCGCACCGGTGGTCTGGGCGAGAATGCGTTCGAGGAGGTCCGAGGATGGCTCTGGGCGCGGAGACTTGAGCATCTCCAGCCACGCGGCGCCGCGCTTGGCGTCGGCCACCATCTCACTGCAAGGAGTGCAGTTCATCAGATGGAGGTCGAACACGACCTGCTCGGCGGCGGTCAGGGTGCCGTCCAGCGCGTCCATTAGCATTGCTTCGCACTGTGCGCAGTGCTGGGGATCGCCGGATTGGGTCGGCTTGCTGCTCCCGAATTGGTTATGGTCTGCCACTTAAATCACCTGCCCTTCTATACGTTGCAAAAGCCTTGCAAGTTCCCCGCGACCGCGACTGATGCGGCTTTTAACCGTTCCCTCGGGTATGCGGAGGATAGCTGCAATCTCTTTGTAATCCATATCTTCCAGGTCGCGTAGGATAACAGCCTCGCGGAGTTCCGGAGAAAGTTGTTTTAGTGCCGCCTGGACCTTTACTTTCAGCTCCAGCCCGGCGACGTGCTGCTCCTGGCTGGGCCGGGTGTCGGCGAGGCGATCTCCCATGGTGGCACCGTCGGCCTCGCCGTCGAAGCTGGCGTCCAGAGAATCGGAGGCACGGTCGAGCCGGGTACGGCGGAAGTGGTCTACGAGGAGGTTGCGCGCCAGGGTCGTAATCCAGGTCTGGAAGCTGCCCTTCAAAGTGTCGAAACTGGAGAGATTTTTATAAAGCTTAAGGAAGACGTCCTGGGTGAGGTCTTCGGCGTCGGTGGGCGAACCGGTGAAGCGGTAGCAGATCGCATAGATGCGGCGATGCTGCGAGACGACGAGCTGCTGCCAGGCCTGCGGGTCGCCGGCGATGCACTGACGGACCAGCTTGCTGACTGCTTCCTGCTCGGCTTCCTGTTCCGGCGTGCGCTGCAACTTTACCTCGAATGGTTTGGATGGTGGGAGCAGTGTACCGCGTGAGGTGGCGGGGGTGCTCACCGGAAGAGGCGTCGAGCCGCTGTTACTGGCCCGGCCCAGGCTCATATCCCGGGGAGCGCGGACGCTGCGGGTCGGGGGCCGGTAGCTGGCTCGTCTGCCTGAAATCGGGATCGCGATGTGTAAAACGCCCATGCGCATCTATACGCATGGGCGCCGGTGATGGTTCAACAGACGACTTAGAGCAAATTACCTGTTGCTGGGCAGCGGAACTTTTTGAGGAGCGCCGTTTTTCTTGAGGAAAAACAACCATGAGCTCGAAGCCTCCCTCTACACCCACAGGCATTTGCTCTAGTTGGTTGGGGAGACGACGCCGCAGGCCAGACGGTTGCCCGCATTGCCGGTGGGGTCGGTCTTCATGTCATCGGCCTTCTCGTGGACGACGACGGAGGTTCCGCCGTTGGCAAGGATGGAGTTAGGCGCTGCCGGGTCCAGCGAGATATAGCTGAGCGTGAAGCTCGCCGTGCCGACGTGGCCTTCGCCGATCATGACGTTCCTGGGCAGATCGCCGTCGTGGTGGCCCATCGGATTCTCGAAGCCGTGCTGCTTGGTCTCGGGATTGAAGTGGCCGGCGGCGGTCTTGAAGTCCGGTGCCTCGCAGAGCGGCTTGGCGTGGATATGGACGGCGTGCTCGCCTACGGGCAGGTTTTTGAGCGCGATCTTGATCTGTACGCCCTTCTTGACCTGCTTGAAGGTGACGGTGCCGGCATCTTCGCCCTTGCTGTTCTTCAGGTCGGCATGGGCGGTGGGGGCTGCGGTCTTCGCGAAGGCCGGAACGAACGATGGCACGGCGAGGAAGCTGAGGCTGACGCTAAGTGCTATGGCGGAAAGTCGCATTCTGGATGTCTCCTGAGGTTCTGATGCTGCTGAGGACGACTGAGTCGAGCTACTGCGTAAGGATACAGCAGCAGGAGTCGCGGGAACATTATGGACCGCTATCGGTAGTTGAAGTTCACGGTGATTGTCGTCTCTACCTCGGTGGGCTTGTCATCGACAAGATAAGGCCGGTATACCCACGTCTTAACCGCATCGCTCGCCGCCGTGGTGAAGGATGGATCGGGAGAGTCGATGACATCAAGATTCTTGATTTTGCCGTCCTTGCCAATAAAGGCAGCCAATAGAACTGACCCCTGCAGGTGCTTCTCTTTTGCCGCGATTGGAAAGGAGGGGTTATTCCCAGAAATTTTGCGGCCCGAATTGTTTTTGGATTCTATCGAGACAGGGACCTCTATGGTTTCTCCGGTCGTCCCTTCTCCTTCCGATGTTGCTGTAGAGAATGGAAGTGAGAGCATGCCCTCGACTTGAACGGGACTTCCTTTGGAGCTTGCAGCTTTCCATTGCATTTTGAGAAGTTGCTCACGCAGCGTTTGATTGAGCGCCCGATTGTCGCTGGATAATATGTTTGCTTCACGGAGTCGTCCTTTACGATCTACGGAGACGAACACGTTCACCACACCGCTGACCTTTCCGCTAGCAACATGGGGCCATGAAAGTTGAATGGGACCAGAGGCCAAGCGTTCCAAAGAAGACTGGGCCAATAGGATGGAGTCGAGACCATCCGTGGTGGGGAGTCCCGGCGAGGAGACAAAAAAGTCCGGCTTCTTGCCTGAGTCTTCAAGCAATCCGATTTTGCCTGCGAGGAAATACTCTCCGGTAGCATGCGTGATGTAAAGGTGGGCTACGTTCTTGTCATGGAACGTACCAAATTCGTTGAAATCTAAGCTGTAACCAGGACTTTCAATTCTCGCGAAAGCGCTGCCCTCATAGAAACAGATGCTCGATACAAATGACTGGGCATTGTCGCCTGTACGCAAGGTGCGATTGAGGCACGGCGGGGTTGGTTGACCCGAGGGAAGGATTGTCGAAACCAACGAAGCCCCCGGTTTCTCCCACGAGGCGATGTCGTGAACGGGATCGAAGAGTGCGTTCACAAAAGTTCTGAGCCAGATGGGCAGATACTCGCCTGTCGTCTCAATATGCATGCCAGTGTCGTTGACGATTGTGGTCTGCGAGAAATCTTTCGCTGTGACGGTACGTTTCCATAGGGTGGGCGAAGCCCAATACTCTTCGATATCGGCCTGAAGTCCGGCGCTGATCAGCAATCCGTGAATATGCATCTTGAGATGGAATGGATGTGAGCCCGGTGTCGTAAGCGATGAAGAATTCAGCGCATGGGAGAGGGTATTTCCTAAAGGAGTCGTCACTTGCTTTTGGGCGTTAGCGGCGGCAGGGAGCAGGACAATCAATACAAAGAGCACAGGATAGCCGAGAGGGATACGCATTTTGAGATCCTAACCCAGTAGAAGAGAACGATCTCATGGGTTGGAAGGAGATAGAGCTCGAGTGCGGTATAAAAGAAGGGAATTCCACTTTTCTGCTGAAGAACGTTTTGAACTGCTGGTCCGTTTGCGGGGAGCGGTGTCTTCGCGGTGGTCACGAATTTATATCCGATGGGAGTTCCATGAAGCGACGTGAATTTTTGCAGGGTGCCGGGAGTATTGCCGGCTTTGGGTTGTTGTCGGGATGTGTTCGGAAGCTGCCGGTTGGGGCGAGTGTTCCGGGGTTGCCGTTTTACGATGCGGTTCCTCCGCTGGTTCCGATTCGAGCGCATGAGGACCGGATCTTCCGGATCACGGTATGCCTGCGGCCGTTCCGGGCGCAGGGGCCGCGGATGGACGTGGAGCGCGTCGGAGAGAAGGTGGTCGTGCATAACTACGGGCACGGCGGGAGCGGGTGGTCGCTTTCGTGGGGCTCCAGCACCATCGCGGTGAAGAACGCGATGGAGGCGGTTGCCGCTGGTGGCGGAAGTAAGGATGTCGCGGTGATTGGGGCAGGAGCGCTGGGGTTGACGTCGGCCTCGCTGCTGCAGCGGGCGGGAGCCAGGGTGACGATTTACGCCAAGGAGCAGGCTCCGTTTGTGCGGTCGTCTCGGGCTACTGGCTCGTGGACGCCGGACTCGCGGGTGGCGTTTGCGTCGAAGGTCGCGGCGGGTTTTCCGGCGCTGTGGGAAGAGATGGCACGCACCTCGTGGACGATGTACCAGAGCTACCTGGGCATGTCGGGCAATCCGATTGAATATACGGACCGCTATGGGCTTTCGGACGATGAGCCGCAGGCTGCGCGCAGGGAGAGCAAGGAACCGGTCGGCGCGGATGGAACGGTGCTGGACTTTGCGCGCTATGAGAGCCGCATCGCCGACATTACACCGCGATCCATCCTGCTGCCGCCAGAGAGCAATCCTTTTCCTACCAAAATTGCGCGGCGGTCGACTTCGCTGACCTTCAATGTTGCGGACTACGCGCGGCAGTTGACGACGGATTTTCTGATCGCGGGTGGCAAGATCGAAGTGGCAGAGTTTCATGCGCCTTCCGAGCTGGCTGCTTTGCCTCAAAAGGTGATCATCAACTGCACGGGTTACGGCGCGCGAGCGTTGTGGAAGGACGACTCGATCGTTCCGGTGCGCGGCCAGATTGCCTGGCTGATTCCGCAGCCGGAGGTGAATTACGGCTTTTACTATCACAAGCTGAATGTGCTGGGACGGCGCGACGGCATCGTGGTGCAGGCGAGCGAGCAGGGCGAGGCTTCGGGTTGGAACGACGCGAACGAGACTCCGGACCGTGGCGAGGCCGACCGTGCCGTGCAGGAGCTCGCTGCCATGTACGCGAGGATGGGTGCGATGAAGACGGGGAAACGGGCTTCGGCTTAATCCGGATTTCTCTTGGTGCTGTAGAAAGGCTGGAAGATCTGTTCGCGTTCCTTGCTGGCATTTCAGGGGGCTAACGTCTGGGACGGGACACTAGGTCGTAGTGGGCAGATCGAGTTGCTCGGCCGCGTGTTCGTCGTGATAGGGGTGGAAGTGGGCGCGGCAGCGGGCTTCGTAGAGTCCGGCGGCGCCTACGACGACCAGTTCCTGGCTGGCCCCGAGGCGCTGGGTGTGGATCGCGGGAGCGCCGCAGGTCATGCAGACGGCGGAGAGCTTGGTGACCTCGTCCGAGACAGCCATGAGCGCGGGGATGGGGCCGAAGGGCTCGTTGGCGAAGGTGGTATCGAGGCCGGCGAGGAGGACGCGTTTGCCCAGATGGACGAGTTCGAGGACGAGCGGAACGATGGCCGCGTCGAAGAACTGGGCCTCGTCGAGGCCGATCACGTCCACTTCGTCGATCTTGCCGGTGGTGAAGAGATCTTCGCGGAGACGGTCGCTGGTCGGGGCGACGGTCACGGCATCGTGGGTCTGTGCGCTGTGGCTGGCGATGGCGGTGCGGTGATAGCGGAGGTCGATGTCCGGCTTGTAGCAGGCGACACGCTGCTTCGCGATGTGGGCACGCTTGAGGCGGCGGATGAGCTCTTCGGATTTGCCGGAAAACATGGGGCCGGTGATGACTTCGAGGCGGCCGGGGATGGTTGGGGTCATGGTACGGAGAGGCCTTTGGGGGAGGGTCTAAATTCAGTTGGTAGTTGGTAGTGATGGGCTTTGGATATGTTAATGGCTGGTGCGGTTTGAGGGCGGTGGAATTCTGGCAATAAACTCTTACTTCTGCGCCTGCTTTGGCTTGAGAGCGACTTTGATTTCGAAGACGGTAGGCCACTGTTTGCCGGTGACGAAGAGGCGATGGTGCTGGCTGTCGTAGGCGATGCCGTTGAGGACGGACTCGGCGTTGACCTTCTGGTTGTCGGGGAGAATTCCGGTCAGGTCGATCCAGGCGATGACGTGGCCGTCCTGCGGGGAGATGCGGGCGATGCGGTCGGAGTGCCAGATGTTGGCGTAGATGTCCGCGCCGGTCTTGGTGGGGATGTATTCGAGCTCGTTAAGCTGCTCGATGGGACGGGTTCCTTCGTGGACGACGATGTGGCGGGTTTCGGCGAAGGTGGTGGGGTTGCGGAAGCGGAGGGTGGAGCTGCCGTCACTGGTGATGAGCTCTTTGGCGGTGCGAGTCATGCCCCAGCCCTCGCCGGTGTAGCGGAACTGGCTGAGCACGCGGAGCGAAAAGCGGTCGTAGACGAAGCCGATGTGGGTCTGCCAGGTCCACTCGATGAGGGTGGGTCCCCAGTCGACGATGCCTTCGCCGAAGTATTGGGCGGGGATCTCGGTGCGCTGGACGGGCTGGCCGGTCTCGGGCTGGATGGCGAGGATGGCCGAGTGACCGGTCATGCCGGTGCCCTCGTAGAAGAGGCCGTTGAGGTAGAAAAAGCCCTCGGTGTAACTGTCGCGGGAGTGGGGATATTTGGCGACTACTTTATAGCCGTAGATCGGAGCAGAGAGGCACGGCACGGCTGCGACGGCCAGGAGGAGCGTTAGTTTTGCGACGAGTCGCGCGTGTCGTGAAGGCATCGTGTCTTGAGTTTAATGCCTTTGTACTGACGCCCTGGCGCTCAGGTCTTCGTGAAACGAATCTGCGTCGGTCTTAAGCTTCCCTTACTTCCGATGATGCGGCATGGTTTTCCGATGGGGCGGCACTTTGTACTGGGTAAAAACTACGCGATCAGTCTCATAAAGACTGCAGCAGCGTCACTTGGAAAGGAAGACCGATTTGTTTCGAACGCTAAGTGGCTAGAAATAGGTTGCTTACTGGAATCGGGATAAAACGGCCCTTGGTTTGGCACGGTGGTTGCGACGTGGCGTGCAACTCGCGTGGTCATGTCCCGAACGGAAGAGATGGGCAGCGTGGGTAGAGATGGAGGATTATGAAATCAAGCAAAGCGCTCCTGGCGACACTGTTCGCCGTTACAAGCTTCCCTCTTCTGGCGCAGCAGCCGTCTGCCGCCGACCAACCGAGCAACTCCCCAAGCCAGCAAAACCCCTCAGCAGCGCAGCCTATGCAGCAGGGCAGTGAGGCGGCAAGCCCCGCGGCACCCGCTGTTGAGCTGAGTCCGGTCAGTGGCGAACTGATTGGCAAATTGGACTCGAAGACCGCCAAGACTGGCGATAATGTTGAGATCAGAACTAAAACCTCGGTCAAAACCGCCAGCGGAACCGAAATTCCAAAGGGCTCGAAGTTGGTAGGACACGTGCTTGCCGCAAAGCCAAGTGAGGCAGGGGAGAACTCCCAGGTCGCGCTCGAGTTCGACCACATTGAGTTGAAGGGCGGCCAGAACCTGCCGGTCCATTCTCAAATTCAGTCGATCGCTCCAGCAGGTGGTTCGGCATCGGCAAGCGCATCAGCGCCTGCAGGTGGCGGAGGCATGAGTCAGGCCCCGGCAGGTGGTTCGTCGACCGCGAATGCCAGCGGAGCTGAGGGCCGTTCGGCCGCAAGCGCTGATCCCGGAGCAGCCCCCGCTGCAAACAGTGCGCCTCCTGCGGGGACTATCGTAGCGAAGACCGGTAATATCGCCATCGCAACGACGTCCATTCCCAGCGTTTTGCTGGCGAATAATGCTGCAGGACAGCAAGATCCAAGGATGGCCCAGGCGTCCAGCATCTTGCTTGGCGCAAAGAAGGATATCCAACTGGAGGGTGGCACGCAGATGGTAGTTGGCGTCGCCGCCGCGAGCGGAGCGGGACAGTAGTTATCCGTCGTACTAGTCCGCAATGAGTCGATGAAACGTCCGACGCGATTTGACGTTGGTTAGGCGAAGGCCGGAGACAGTCTCCGGCCTTCGTCTGTAATTCTGTTATGCCGATGGAAGCGGCTGCCAGAGTTCGAGGCGGTTGCCTTCGGGATCAGTGACCCAGGCGAACTTGCCGTAGTCGGCATTTTCGCGGTGGGGGTCGATTGGAACGCCGGCGGCGGTGAGTTGGGCGAGAAGAGCGTCCAGGTCGTCGACGCGGTAGTTGATCATGGCGGCTTGTGGGCCATCCGGGATGCCGGGGCCGAAGTAGGTCGTGTCTGCCGGGAAGAGGGACCACGTGGTCATCCCAGTGGTAGCGGGGACCTCGTCCTTCCAGAGAAAGCTGGCACCGCCGTAGTCGCTCAGTTCGATGCCGAGGTTTTGTGCGTACCAGGCCGATAGGGCCTTGGGATCGCGTGCGCGGAGGAAGACTCCGCCGATGCCGGTGACTCGTGCCATGACTGGCCCTCCTTGGAAGAGTTCAGGGTGGGCCTAGTTTAGAGCAGTTTCCTGTTGCTGTGGAGGGGAAGATCTCAAGCAGGTCCGTTGACGGTGAATTTGGCCGCCTGCTATCGTGAGATCACAACCTTGGCGATGGGGTTCGCCGATGATGCCCAACCTCCTGGTTGGCGCTGATGACTCCTACATCTGATAGGAGGCCCATTGCCCGAAATACGTTACCGCAAGTCTGTCCCTGAACAATTGCTTCTGCTGATCGATCTGGCGCGCTGGATTCCGATCGCTGCGCTGGTCGGCTTGATGGCTGGCTCGGCGTCTGCCCTGCTGCTGGTTTCACTGAACTATGCCACCGCGGTTCGGGAGCGGCATGTCTGGCTGATCCTGCTGCTGGCGCCCGCGGGTTGGCTGGTCGGGCTGATGTACCAGCAGTTCGGCGCATCGGTGGAGGCGGGCAACAACCTGATCCTTGAAGAGACGCATGACCCAAGAGCGGTGATTCCGATCCGCATGACGCCGCTGATTCTGATCGGCACCTTCATGACGCATCTCTTCGGCGGGTCCGCGGGGCGCGAGGGTACTGCGATCCAGACGGGCGCGTCGCTGGCCGATCAGTTGGCGCGGCCGTTCAAGCTGGTGCCGCACGATCGCCGCCTCCTGCTGATGGCGGGTATCAGCGCGGGGTTTGCCTCGGTGTTCGGCACACCGCTTGCCGGTGCGGTCTTCGGCATCGAGGTGTTGGCGATCGGTAAGCTGAGCTATGACGCGATCGCACCGTGCATTCTGGCAGCCTTCTTCGGCGAACTCGTCACCCACGCCTGGGGCGTGCAGCACACGATCTATCGCGTAACGGAGGTTCCCGAGATGACGTTCGCCGGGGTCTTCTACTCGATGATCGCGGGAGTTGCTTTCGGCCTGGTTGCAATGGGATTCGCGAAGCTGACGCACGCGATCTCTCATACGGCGCGGAGGTACATCGCGAAGGCTCCGCTGCGTCCCGTGGTGGGCGGATTGATCGTGACGGCGCTGGTCTTCGGGATTGGCACTTCGCGGACGCTGAAGTACGTCGGACTCGGCATCCCTACGATTGTGGCGTCCTTCAGCACAAAGCTGCCGGCGTATGACTTTATTGCGAAGACGATTTTGACGGCGATCACATTGGGGACGGGCTTCAAAGGGGGCGAAGTCACTCCGCTGTTCTTTATCGGATCGACGCTGGGAAATACTCTCTCGCACGTCCTGCCGCTGCCTGCCTCGCTGCTGGCGGGGATGGGATTTGTCGCGGTCTTCGCGGGCGCGGCCAACACGCCGATCGCATCGACCTTGATGGCAGTGGAGCTGTTTGGCGCGGAGGCTGGAGCCTACGCGGGAATCGCTTGTGTGATCAGCTATCTGTTCTCCGGCCACTCCGGCATCTACCACGCGCAGCGCGTCGGCAAGAGCAAGCACCTGAACAACCTCGCGGAAGAAGGCCTGTCGCTGGTGCACGTGGCGAAGCTGCGCGCCCATCTTGCGAAGGTTCGGACGGGCTTCCTGCGGGGCGAAGAGGTGCAGGGGGAAGTTGCGATCGAACGGCAGGAGCTGGAGCAGGCGTTGGGCATGGAAGCGAGCGATGTGTTCGCAAGGGCGAAGGTCAATCCTGACATGCCATGAGGATCGAACATAGTAAGGTGGTCTGGGTTCGCCCGCGTGGCGAAATCCGGGAGCGAAACCATGAAGTTCGAGGGGCTGGCAGGAATGTCGACGAAGAAAAACTTTAGCGTAAAACTGGCTGCACCTCTGTTCGCTGCACTGATGATGGTTCTCCAGCTGAACGCTGCACCGGCCTCTCCTCGCATCATTGAGCAGAAGGAGCAAGTGGGAACTGCTGCCCAACAGATGACCCTGACCCGCAGCGACGCAACCGTCATGGTGGAGGCCTACGCGCCCAACATCGTGAGGGTCACGCTGAGCCTGCGCAAGGGAGATGCGGTTGCTGCGCCTGGTTACGGCATCATCGCAAAGCCACTCGAGAATGGATGGACGCGCGAGGCGACTGCCTCCGGCGACGTGCTGCGTTCAGGGCGGATGGTGGTGACGGTTGCAGCGGATCGCAAGCGGACCGGTCCTTTGCCTGAGACGTCGAAGTTCTTCGGAGGGTCGACGCCCGGAGTGGGGCTTTCTATCAAGACTCCGAAAGGAGCTTCGCTGGTCGAGATGCAGGGATGGCAGATGTCGGTGCCGAACTATAAGGACGGCAATGCAGATCGGCTGTACGATCGACGGCCCACAGATCCCCCATTCTTCGAGGTGGGTGCAACGTTTGCGGCACCCGCGGACGAGCACTACTACGGCTTAGGTCAGAACCAGGAAGGCTACCTTGATCGCCGCGGCCACGTGGTGCGCTGCGCTCATGATTACAACGCTCCATCCGGGCAGAGTGTATGTATTCCTTTTGTAGTTACAAATAAAGGTTATGGCTTGCTCTGGGATAATCCATCCAGGACTACGGTTGCCTTTGGCTTCAATGACTCGACCAGATGGACTTCGGATGTGGGCCAGCGGGTCTCGTTCTTTGTCATCGCTGGTAAGACCTATGACGAGATCTATGGTGGCTATCGGCTGCTGACGGGCGATACACCCATGCTGCCGAAGTCTGCCTACGGCTACATTCAGTGCAAGCAGCGGTATTCGACACAGGCGGAGTTGCTGGCCGTAGCGAAGGGCTATCGCGACCGGCATCTTCCGGCGGACGTGCTGGTGATCGATTGGTTCCACTACACCAAGATGGGCCAGATGGATATGGAGCCGGACAAGTGGCCCGACCCGGTGGCGATGAACAAGCAACTCCATGACATGAACTTCCACACCATGATCAGCGTGTGGCCGCGCTTCGTGCCGGAGTCACGTTTCTACGAGACGGTGTACCGCAATGGCTGGTTTGAAGCGCTCGCCGATGGCAGTCCTACGACCGGTCTTCCCTACGACCGCGCGGGATCCGATATCGACACGACCAATCCTGAGGCGGCGAAGTGGTATTGGGATATCGTTCGCGACAACTATGTCAGCAAAGGCTTCGACGCCTTCTGGGCGGATGAGACGGAGCCCGATCTTCCCCCGAATGGAAGCTACTTTCACGTTGGGCCTGGCACCCAATACTTCAACGTCTATCCGCTCTTCCACACGGCCACCTTCTACAACGGGATGCGCAGGGACATGAAGGAGCGTGCCGTCGTCCTGGCGCGCGACTCCTATCTCGGCGCACAGCATAACGGCGCGATCTTCTGGTCGTCGGACATCAATGCCAACTGGGATACGTTGAAAAGGCAGGTGCCGACGGGGATCAACTTCGTCGCGTCGGGCATGCCGTACTGGAGCACGGACATCGGCGGCTGGCAGGCTCCGCCGTACACCCATAAGCCCGAGCGGCCCGCGCTGCTCGATCCTTCCGACGCTCGCGACGTCGTGCACGACAACGATGATTTTCCAGAGCTCTACACGCGCTGGTTCGAGTACGGAGCCTTTCAGCCGAACTTCCGGACGCACGGAACACGGCCGCAGAACGAGGTGTGGTCGTACGGCAAGCAGGCCCAGCCGATTCTCGAGAAGTATCTGCGGCTGCGATACCAAATGATGCCGTACATCTATTCGCTGGGGCACTTCTCGCATGAGACCGGCGCACCGTTCATGCGTGGCCTGTTCATGGACTTCGGGAACGACCCGAAGGTTGCGGACATCGGCGATGAGTACATGTTCGGTCCGGCACTGCTGGTCGCACCCGTCACCGAGCAGGGCGTCACGAAGCGTAGCGTCTACCTTCCCGCTGGCACAGACTGGTACAACTACTGGACGAACGAACGGATCAAGGGCGGACAGACCATCATCGTGAATGCTCCAATCGATACGCTGCCGCTGTTCGTAAAAGCCGGGTCGATCCTGCCGCTTGGCGAGAAGATTGAGAGCACTAACGAGCACCAGAACATCGCAAAACTACGTGTCTACCCCGGCGCCGATGGAGACTTCGAGCTTTACCAGGATGATGGCCGCACCTATGCGTACGAGCAAGGCACGATGGAGTTGACGCATCTGCATTGGTCCGATGCGACGCAGAGACTGGAACACTCCGGTGCGAACGCCTGGACGAAACCCGATCCTCAGATGGTCGAAGTCGTCAGCGCAAAGAGACGATAGTACAGGCCGGGTCAACCTGCAATAATGAGGACGATTCCTTGAGAGGGTACCCTCCGCATGAAGCGTTCTCCAAAACCGGCAGCCCCGCAGAAACTGGATATACGCAGTGTAGCGGCGCGTGCGCGCGTTTCGATTGCCACCGTCTCACGCACGATCAATCACATCGCGACGGTCGATGCGGTTCTCGCTGCACGTGTCTGGAAGGCAGTGGAAGAGCTGAACTACTTCCCCAACACGCAGGCGCGTGCCCTGGTCTCGGGGCGCAGCCGCCTGCTGGGCCTGATCGTTTCGGAGATCACCAATCCTTTCTTTCCAGAGCTGATTCAGGAGTTCGAGAACGTCGCCGTGGAGCGGGGCTACGAGATCCTTATCAGCTCCACCAACTATGACCCGAAGAAGACCGAGTCCTGTGTGCGCCGGATGCTGGAGCGCAAGGTCGACGGCGTCGCCATCATGACCTTCGGAATCGAAGAGCTGCTCCTCGATCGCTTTGCGGTCAGCGATATTCCATCCGTCTTTATGGATCTTGGACCGAAGCGGCCGAGCAGCACCACGCTGACGGTGGACTACAAGCAAGGCATCGACGAAGGAGTGCGGCACCTGGCGAAGCTGGGCCATCGCAAGATCGCCTTTATCAGCGGCCCGCTGCGGCTGCGGTCGGCGCAAACACGCAAGGCGGCGTTCCTCGAAAGTCTGCACGCGCACAAGCTCACAGCGAACGATGCATGGATGATTGAGGGCGACCATACTCTCGACGGCGGACGCGACGCAATGCACCGCTTGCTGGCGCTGAAGCAATGGCCTACCGCGATTATGTGTTCCAACGACATGACCGCCATCGGCGTCCAGCATGTGCTCTTCGAGGCAAAGCTGACAGTCCCGCAGGACTTCTCCCTGATCGGCTTCGACGATGTGCATCTGGCGGAGTACACCATCCCACCGCTGACCACGGTGCGGATGTCCTGCAAGGATCTGGCCCAGGCGGCGGTCGCGAGTCTGCTGAGCCACCTGGCTTCGGACGACACGCCCCATGCGCGTTCCTCGGCTATCCCTACTCGTTTGATCGTCCGGCAAACTACAGGTGCTCCCAGAAAGAAAGCGGCGGCCAAGTAGCGGCTGGTATTACGCAACGACACGTGCGAACACGTAGGGCCCCTCTGGAATCAGAGCGACGCGCGCATCAGTAGGGAGTCCCTGCAACAGCGCTTGAACGGCGGCGTCCATGGAGAGGAAGCTGCTTTCTCCCAGAGCGCCCATCTCCCTGGCGGAGATTCCCGGTGCATAGAAGAGGATCTCGGTGCGCAGGCTGGTGAGAGCGAGCTTCTCAAGCTGCCACTGATCGACCTCAACCGGAACGCCGTTGAGACTCGCCAGAAAACTTTCCGGCCCGCGATACTCCTTCAGCATGCGCGCAAACTCCGGCGAACCGATGCCCTCGGTGCATGCCCCAAGGATCAGGATCTTGCCACCATCCTTTACGATGTGCTGCGCCGCGGTAATGCCCTTGATGAGTTGGTAGAAGGTGAGATCCAACGGATGGCCGGCAGCACTCGTAATCACCGCATCGGCAAGCCCGGTGAGCCGTTCGAGCGAGGTCCCGCGAAGAAAATCGACTCCCGCAGCGTGGGCTGCGACCGGATCGCCTGCGAAGACACCGGAGATCTCGCGGCTCTGCGTCAGGGTCACGTCCAGCACAAAGTCGTGCCGCGCCATGCGTGCGATCTCAAGCAGCTCTCCATGCAGAGGATTCTGTTCGATCGATCCTTCCGTTGCCATCGGTTCGCGCATGAAGCGTGGCGAGTGAATCACCTTGATCGTCTCCTGTGCGGCCAGTCCCGGCGCGATGAGCTTTCGCCCGCCTGAGAAACCCAGCATCAGGTGCTGCTCGATGAAGCCGAGGGTGATATGGAGATCGGCCGCCATGAAGCGCTCGTCGATAAAGACGGGGGTGTCGCGCTGAGTCGAGCCCAGCGCCCGATGGTCGGCCATGACCTTGGCATCGTGATTCACGACACGATACTTCGCGGCAATCTCCGGCCCGAGGATGCTGTTGATCTCCTCCGGCGTCGCACTGCGGTGCAGCCCGGTGGCGATCAAAATCGTAACGCCCTCCACCGGAATCCCCGCTTCATGCAGGCGGCGCAACAAGGGTGGAAGGGTGACGCTGTTGGGAGCGGGTCGGGTGATATCGCAGACCGAGATAGCAGCGGTGCTCTTTCCTGCGGCCAGTTCACGCAAGGGCGCGCATCCGATCGGCGCATCGAGCGCGGCATCGAGCGCTGCGTTCGCGTCCGGCAACGCAGAGGCGGAACGGCTCTCGACCAGATCGTACGTCGGGCCGTCGGGCAGGGACAGCATTAGTCCCTCTTTGCCGAAGGCGAACTGTATCTTCATGCTGAAAGCTCCTTGCGGCCGCATCGCGTCGCACGATGGACCTGCCACATCACTATAAAACCCGACGCACTCAGGGAGCGAGCAGGATGCGCAGGTCGCGCAGATTGTTTCCGGTAGGCCCTGTCGAAATGGTGTCCCCCAACAGGGCAAGCAGCCCATGCGAATCAAAATCCCGCAGCGCTTTTGCCACTGGATAGCCCGCGGTGTCAGCTCGCGAAGCGGTTGCGCCATCGACGATCGCTCCGGCAGCCGGACTATTGCCGTCGATGCCATCGCTTCCCGCGCTCAGGACGACGCGGTCGCTTCCCGCCATCTCCCGGGCACACAGCAGTGCGAAGTGCTGATTGCGGCCGCCATGTCCTTGCGACTCGCTCGGCACTCGCACGGTCACTTCGCCTGCGGAGAGCAGACAGACGCGCGCCCTGGGATTCGCCTGCTTCAGATCCTCAAGCCGCTTGAGCAGGTACGCAGCGGCAGCTTCGGCTGTCCAGTCGTCGCAGCTTGAGTCGAGGGTGACCTGCCATCCCAGTTCCGTTGCGCGGCTTGCAGCCGCCTGCTCAAGTGAGATGCTGTCCGCCAGCACCGCCTGGTGGGAGCGGGCGAAGGCAGCGTCGCCCGGCTTCGGGCTCTCGGGCGCGTCGTCTGCGAGCAGCAGAGGTACGACGCGTTCCGGCATGTTCGCTGCCAGATTAAACTGGCTGAGAATGCGTCGTGCATCGGCAAGCGTGCTGCGGTCCGGCAGCGTAGGCCCGGAGGCCAGGGCGTCAAGTTCCCCGGCCGGGACATCGGAGACGAAGAGGCTGATCTGTTCTGCTGGAGCAGCTGCGGCGGCGAGGCGTCCGCCTTTGACGGCGGAGAGATGCTTTCGCACCGTGTTGATCGCGGTGATCGGCGCGCCGCTCTCGACGAGAGCCTTGTGGGTCGCAGCGATCTCCGCAAGCGTGATATCGCGATCCAGCATCTGCTCGACCATGGAGGAGCCGCCGCCGCTGATGAGGAAGACGACAAGATCCCGCGCAGTCGCGGACTCAAGTAATTGCAGAATCGCAGCGGCCGCTTCCAGCGAGGCTTCAGTCGGGCTGGGATGACCACCCTGAATAAACTGAATGCCCTCCGGGAGTGGTCCCGCCTTTGCACCGACTACGATTCCTTCGAATCGCCTTGCGGCCTCTCCCACCTGGGATAGAAAGCTGCTGGCCATCGGGACTGCGGCTTTTCCGATCGCTACGAGCAGCAGTCGCTCGTATTGCGGCAGGTCGTAGCGATGTCCATCGATCACCATCATGTCGGCATCAAGGACCATATGACGTTCCATTGCTACGGCAACTCGGGTCGCATCGAGCGCATGCAGGAAGATATCCTTCGCCGCAACGTACGGAGCGCTGAGGATCCTGTGTGAGCGATCCTCAGCGCCGTTATTCTGCTGTGGCAAAGCCTCCACCTGAGCCTCCGCCGTATCCGTTACTTTGCGTGCGTTGAGAAGGTGAAGGTGGTCATGCTGTGCTTCGTCTCACCCGGCTTCAGCAGCGTGGTGGGGAAGGCAGGGTGGTTGGGCGAGTCGGGATAGTGCTGCGTCTCCAGGCAGAAGCCCGTGTTCTTCGCATGCGACTCGCCGGCCTTGCCGAACTTCGCGCCATCGAGGAAGTTACCCGAGTAGAACTGCACGCCGGGTTCGGTGGTCGTCACGGTAAGGCCGCGGCCGCTGACCGGCTCGTAGACGCGGGCGGCGGTCTTCACCTCGCCGTTGTGTCCGCGCAGCACCCAGTTATGGTCGTAGCCGCCGGCGATCTTCAACTGCTCGTTGTCCGCGCCGATACGCGCACCGATGGTAGTGGCCTTGCGGAAGTCGAAGGGAGTTCCCTCCACCGTCGGCAGTTCGCCCGTCGGGATCAGCACCTTGTTGGTCGGCGTGTACTGGTCGGATGACAACGTCACCTCGTGACCAAGCACGGTGCCGGAACCCGCGAGATTGAAATAGGTATGGTTGGTCAGGTTGACCACGGTCGTCTTATCGGTCGAGTAGCTGTAATCGATCCGCAGCGCATTGTGGTGGAGCGAGTAGCGCACATGCGCGGTCAGCGTTCCGGGATAGCCCTGGTCGCCGTCCTTGCTGACCAGCGTCATCTCCACACCGCCGGCGATCGGATGCGCCTGCCACACCAGCTTGTCGAAGCCAATCAGGCCGCCATGCAGAGACTGGCCGTTGTTATTGATCGGCACATGATAGTCGTGGCCGTCGATCTTGAACTCGCCGTTTGCGATGCGATTTCCATAGCGCCCGACCACTGCGCCGAAGTAGGTGCTGGGATCGGCAACGTAGCCATCAAAGGCGCTATACCCCAGGGTCACATTGCCCATCGTGCCATCGCGGTCCGCGCTCTGGATGGAGACGATCCGTGCCCCGTAGGTCATGATGCGCGCTTCCACTGCATCGCTCTTCAAGGTGTATAGATCCACGGCGGTACCGTCCGGCAGGGTCCCAAAGACGGTCTTCGTTACGGTGGCATGCGCTGCCATTGCGGTTGTCATGATAAGCAGAATAACCCGTGCCAATCTCATAGTCAGCAATCCCTCAATTCTTTCTTGGGTGCCCGCCAGAGTACCCGGCGACACCTTCCTGCGAGCCGCAGTCGCGACAATGCGAGCGCCCCATACCGGTTGGATGCACAGGCGCACTTCCTGATTCGACTCCGCAACTATACGTCAACCATGCAAGGCACGAAAACGGCGCGCTGAATGAAGCGATAAACGCGTTGGGACGATAAGATAGTCCGGCATGGCAAAGCATTCCCCGGCGCATTTCCCAGCGCATCTCACGGCATAAGGACGAACATGATCTCCAGCACCTCACGCAACAGCCAGCCCTTCCGCGGCGCACTGCTCCTCTGCCTCTTCACCTGCTTCCTCACTTTTGTTCCGCTTGCCTCGGCGGCGCCGCCGGACCACTGGGTTGGTACCTGGGGCGCCTCTCCCATCGCGGCCCTGAATACGGATGGAAAGGTCGTCGCACCCGACACGACGCTCCGCGAGATCGTCCATGTCTCGCTTGGCGGTCCCCAGGCGCGCGTCGTCCTGAGCAACGAGTTCGGCCTCGACCCGCTCACTATCGGCGCGGCTCGCATCGCGCTTAGCGCCGGTCATGGAGCGGTGGAGCTCTCCACCGCCAATGTGCTGACCTTCGGCGGTCGCCCTGCCGTTACGATTCCGCCCGGAGCGCTGGTCTTCAGTGATCCCGTGGCGCTGAAGCTGGCTCCCTTCGCTGATGTCGCCGTCAGCCTCTACGTCCCCGAGCAGCCGATTCGCCAACTCTCTGTCCATGGCGCGGCCTACCAGACGAGTTACGCGGCCACCGGCAACGTGGTCGGCGCAAAAACTCTGGATGCGCCCAAAGAGATCTACTCCTGGCCAATCCTCAAGGGAATCGACGTATTGGTGAGTGGAGACAGCGGCGCCATCGTCACCTTCGGCGACAGCATCACCGACGGCGCCCACAGCACCCGCGACGCCAACGCCCGCTGGCCCGATATCCTGGCCCACCGGCTGCAGGCCAACAAGAAGACCGCCACCCTCGGCATCATCAACCAGGGCATCGGCGGCAACCGCGTGCTGCACGACACTACCGGACCCAGCGCACTCGCTCGCTTCGACCGCGACGTGATCGCCCAGGCCGGGGTCAAGTACCTCGTCATCATGGAGAGCATCAACGATATCGGCCACGCCGCCGACCCAGTCAATCCCTACGATCCGGTCACCGCGGAGGACATCATCGTCGGCCTCGGCCAGCTCGCCGAGCGCGCCCACAGCCACGGGATCAAGGTCATCGGCGCGACCCTCACTCCCTACGTCGGAGCGAAGTATGCGTCACCTGCCGGCGAGGCGATCCGCCAGGGCGTCAACAAGTGGATCCGCACCTCCAACCAGCTCGATGGCGTCATCGACTTCGACAAAGTCACCCAGGATCCCGCCAACCCCGCCGTCTTCGCCCCGGCCGCCGACTCCGGCGATCACCTGCACCCCGGCGACGCAGGCTACAAGATAATGGGAGACTCCATCGACCTCAAGCTCTTCGGAGCCAAATAGCCAGTACGGCCGCAGACGCAGAAACGACAGGAGCCAGGCTCCTGCCGTTTCTTTATTTGGAGCTAAAACTTACTGCAGTTCGATTCCGGCGAAGAAGTAGCCGATCTCGAAGGCAGCCGTATCTTCGGCATCCGAGCCGTGGATGGCGTTCTCGCCGATCGAAGCAGCGAACTGCTTGCGGATCGTGCCCTCTTCGGCCTGGGCCGGATTGGTCGCGCCCATCAGCTTGCGCAGGTCGGCGATGGCGTTGTCCTTCTCGAGAACCATGGGGAAGATCGGTCCCGAGCTCATGAACTCGGTGAGCTCGCCAAAGAACGGACGCGCCGCGTGAACGTGGTAGAAGCCCTCGGCCTGAGCCTTGGAGATGGACAACCGCTTGATGGAGACAATCTTGAAGCCTGCCTTTTCGATCGAGGCGAGGATGGCGGCCGTGTAGCCCTTGCGGACTGCGTCCGGCTTGATGATGCTGAATGTGCGCTGAGACATGGTGTGTCTTTCTACTCCTGAAGGTTCCGGTTCGATTCGTATCGCTCCTTCAAATGTACCGGAAAACCGCCTCCGCAGCGAGGATTCGAGCCCCCGTGGATGATATGCTTCGGCTACATTCACCATCCATTCACCGGAGTTTCTCGATGCAGCGTTCCAAAGCTCTACGGGCAGGATTGTCCTCACGCACGGCCCTTGCCACCTCGCTCGCCCTGGCATCCATGGGACTCGCCGGCTCCCACGCCCTCGCGCAGACCGCGGCCCCCAAACTGCCGCCCGCCAGGTCTCTGAAGCTGCCGGAGCTGAAGTACGAAAAGTTCACCCTGCCGAACGGCCTGGTCGTCCTGACCCACGAAGACCACCGCCTCCCGCTCGTCGCCGTCGACCTCTGGTACCACGTCGGCCCGCTGAACGAGCGCGCCGGACGCACCGGCTTCGCCCACCTCTTCGAGCACATGATGTTCGAGGGCTCCGAGCACGTCGGCGAGAAGGCCCACATCAAGTACGTCCAGGGCGCTGGTGCAACCGATGTCAACGGCACCACCAGCTTCGACCGCACCAACTACTTTGAGACCGTCCCCAGCAACCAGCTTGAACTCGCCCTGTGGCTCGAAAGCGACCGCATGGGCTTCCTGCTCGAAGGCCTGGACCGCGAGAAGCTCGCCAACCAGCGCGATGTCGTCCGCAACGAGCGGCGCCAGGGCGAAGGCCGCCCCTACAACACCGCCAGCGAAGAGGTCTACCACCTCCTCTTCTCCCACGACCACCCTTACTACCCCTCCGTCATCGGCTCCCATGCCGACATCGAAGCCGCCCGCATCGCTGACATTCGCGACTTCCACCAGCAGTTCTACACGCCTAACAACGCCAGCATCGCCATCGCCGGCGACTTCAACCCCGCACAGCTTAAGGCCCTGCTCACCAAGTACTTCGGCCCCATCCCCGCGGGCCCGAAGGTAACGCCGGTCACGCTCACCACCCCGCCGATCTCCGAGCAAAAACGTGCCACCGTCACCGACACCGTTAAGCTGCCGCAGCTCCGCATCGCCTTCCTGACCCCCGCCGCCTACACCCCCGGCGACGTCGATACATCGCTCGCCGGGTACGTTCTCGGCGGAGCCAAGGCCAGCCGCCTCGACCAGAAGCTGGTCTACCAGCAGCAGGTCGCCCAGTCGGTAAGCTGCAGTGACGATCCGCTCAAACTCACCGGGATCTTCGAGTGCACCCTTACCGCCAAGCCCGGCGTAAAACTCGAAGACCTCGAAACCACCTTCTGGCAGGAGCTTGCGAAGCTCCAGACCGAAGGGCCGACGCAGGATGAGCTCGACTCCGCCCGCACCATCGTCGTCACCCGCAAGGTCACCGGCCTGCAGCGCCTCGGCGGTTTCGGCGGCATTGCCGACACGCTCAACAGCTACAACCAGTACCTCGGTGATCCCGGATACCTGCCCAAGGATGTCGCCCGCTACCAGGCAGCCACCATCGCCAGCGTGAAGCAGGCTGCCGCGAAGTACCTCGACAAGAACCACGCCGTCGTCGTCTCCTGCGTTCCCGGCAAGAAGGTCGTCGATGACGTCCCCCGCAGCCCCGCCGACACCGACGCCAACGTCAAGTTGACCGCACCTTACTCCGCCGACTTCGAGACCGCCCAGAACTGGCGCAAGACTCCGCCCCCCGCAGGCCCGGCCCTCACCTTCCATCTTCCCGTCCCCCAGACCTTCACCTTGAAGAACGGCCTCCAAGTCCTTTTGGTCACCGATCCGAACCTTCCCGTCCTTGCAGCCAGCGTGGTCTCCCGCTCCGGCAGTGAAACGAATCCTACCGACCAGCCGGGCCTTGCCACCTTCACCGCCGCGATGCTCACCGAGGGCACCGCGCAACGCACCTCCACCCAGCTCGCCGAGGACTCCGAACGCATCGGCACGCGGCTCGGAGCTGTCTCGTCGATGGACGGAACCACCACCAGCGTCAGCGTCCTCACCAATAACACCGCCGCAGCGATGGACCTGCTCAGCGATGTCGTCCTGCACCCGGCTTTCCCTGCAGCGGACCTCGAGCGCATCCGCAAGCAGCGGATGGTCTCCATCCAGCAGGAGAGCGACCAGCCCACCGCCATCGCCCAGCGCGTCGGCCCGAAGATCGTCTACGGCAGCCAGCCCTACGGCTTCAGCAACAGCGGTACGGTCGACAGCGTGAAATCCATCACCCGCGACCAGATGCTGGCCTTCTGGTCCGCTCATTACGGCCCTAAGGACTCCGCGCTCGTCCTCGCCGGCGACCTGAAAGAGCCCGAAGCCCGCACCCTGGCCGAGCGCTACTTTGGCGGCTGGACCGGCAGCTCGACCGGTACCGTCACACTGCCACCGCCACCCGCCCCGCCCGCACTCCGCCTGGTGATCGTCGATAAACCCGGCTCTCCCCAGACTGCCTTATTCGCCTATGGAATCGGCCTCCCCCGCTCGACCCCGAACCTCGAAGCCCTGCAGGTGATGAACTACACCCTCGGCGGCAGCTTCGCCAGCCGTATCAATATGAATCTCCGCGAGGTCCACGGCTACACCTACGGCGCCCAGTCGCTCTATACCCTCTACCGCACCGGCGGCCCCTTTCTCGCAGGAGGACTCGTCAAAACCGACGTCACCGCCGCCGCAGCCAAAGAGATGATGTTCGAGATCAAGCGTATCCAGACCGAACCACCCACTCCGGAGGAGCTGAAGATGGCCAAGGACGCCCGCGTCCAGTCCATCCCGGCCCAGTTTGAGACCACTGCCGCCACCGCCGCAGCTATGAGCGCAATCTTCCTCTATGATCGCCCGCTCGACTACTACGCTAAACTGCCTGACGCCTACCGCGCCGTCACAGCGGCAGACGTAGTAGCTGCCGCAAAGAACGACGTCCACCCCGACCACCTCGTCATCGTAGCCGTAGGCGACAAGGCCAAGATCGAGCCCAGTCTAAAGGAGCTGAACCTGGCCCCGATCGAGTACAGCGACCCCTCGGGTAATCTCACCAAGTAGCCACAACCAGACTAAAGAATGCCCGGAAGCAGTCCGCCTCCGGGCATTTTTGCGTAGAAATATTTTTAGTCCATTGGCCCGTCCCGCGCGTCCAAAGCTGCATGGGTGCACGCGCCTGGATCTGGTTCGCCGGCTGCTTCGTCTGGGTCCTCGACGGGGGCTTGAGTGTGCACTACCGGAACTGGCCCCACGCGGAGCTGGCCTTCGCGGTGGCCATGGTCTTCTTCGCCGCCGGGATGCTCTACCGCCAGCAACGCCCCTGACCTGCAAGATGAAACTGGCTTTGAATTTCGAAGCCAGAAGAAAATTGTCATCCTGAGCGAAGGGGCTCACAGTCTTACCGTGAGCCCCGCAGTCGAAGGACCTGCATTTGCAGTTCCTTCCATCGCCACTAAATTGCTTTAAGCCTTGCCCAGCACCCGAGCCATCGCCTCGCCCAGCTCAGCAGGCGACTTGACCACCGTGATCCCGGCTTCGGTCATCGCCTTCATCTTCTCCGCGGCAGTTCCTTCGCCGCCGGAGATGATCGCGCCCGCGTGTCCCATGCGGCGTCCCGGAGGTGCCGTCTGGCCCGCGATGAAGCCGACAACGGGCTTCTTCACAAACTCCTTGATGTACTTCGCCGCAGCCTCTTCCGCCGATCCGCCGATCTCGCCGATCATGATGATCGCCTCGGTTTCGGGGTCTTCGTTCAGCAGCTTCAAAGCATCAATGTGCGTCGTCCCGATGATCGGATCGCCACCGATACCGATGGCCGTCGACTGTCCAATGCCACGCGTCGTCAACTGATAGACCGCCTCGTAGGTCAACGTTCCCGACTTCGAAACGATGCCGACCGAACCTTCTTTATGAATCCGGCCCGGCATGATGCCGACCTTCGCCTTACCCGGCGAGATCACGCCCGGGCAGTTCGGCCCGATCAGGCGCGACTTGGAGTTCTTCACGATCTCCCACACCTTCACCATGTCGAGCACCGGAATGCCTTCGGTGATGCAGATAACCAGCGGCAGGCCAGCAGCCGTCGCTTCCAGAATTCCGTCCGCAGCGAACGGCGGTGGCACAAAGATCACCGAAACGTTCGCGCCGGTCTCCTTCACTGCTTCTTCAACCGTGTTGAAGACGGGGAAGCCATCGACGGTAGTACCGCCCTTGCCGGGGGTCACTCCGCCCACAACGTTGGTGCCGTAGTCGCGGCAACCCTGGGCGTGGAACAGACCTTCACGACCGGTAATTCCCTGCACGATCAGCCGCGTATTTTTATCAACCAGAACTGCCATTCAATCCTCGTTTCCAAGCTCTTATTGAAGCTTTTTCCAACTGGAAATACTGAGTGATGAGATTCCTTTGGAATCTTTTGACAAAATTCCTGTAGCAAAGAGATCTGCCACTACTCCCGGCTCACAAATTTCGGAATATAGAACTGCCTCGATTTGCTCATCGTTATACATTCCAATGCCGCCATGAGATGCTCGACGATTCGAGAAATCACACAGTATTTTCACTACGCCGATAGCATTACTGAGCGGCCAAGCTCGCTTCTTGGCAAGCAAGACGACTTTTGGATCAGCATCGTCCGCAATAGTTCTCAGCAATCGATCTTTGAACATCCAATTATCCTTTTGCAGCCTTAACTGCCAGATCTGCAGCGTCCTTCATCGTTGTGCCCACTTCAAACTTCAAGCCCGACTCGGCAAGAATCTTGCGTCCCTCTTCCACATTCGTTCCTTCAAGCCGAAGGATGATCGGAAGCTGAACATTGAGTTTCTTGGCAGCAGCCACAACCGCCGTAGCCAGAACATCGACCCGCAGGATGCCGCCGAAGATGTTGATGAAGATCGCCTTCACATTCGGATCGCTCAACAGGATGCCGAAGGCGTTCTCGATCTGCTCCTGGTTTGCGCCGCCTCCAACGTCGAGGAAGTTTGCAGCAGAACCGCCGGCGTACTCGATGATGTCCATGGTTGCCATCGCCAGTCCGGCACCGTTCACCATGCAGGCGATGTTGCCGTCGAGCTTGATGTAGTTCAGCGCGAACTTGCTGGCTTCTACTTCGAGCGGGTCTTCCTCGGCGAGGTCGCGTAGTTCCTTCAGGTCCTTGTGCCGGAACATCGCGTTGTCGTCGAAGTTGATCTTGCAGTCCAGGGCGAGCAGCTTGTCGTCCTTGGTGGTGATGAAGGGGTTGATCTCCATCAGCGTCGAATCGGTGTCGATGAAGGCCTTGTACAGACCGGTCATGAACTTGACCGCATCGTTGATCTGCGTCGGCTTCAGGCCCAGCTTGAACGCCAGCTTGCGCGCCTGGTACGGCTGAAAGCCAATCGCCGGCTCGATGTATTCCTTGTAGATCAGTTCGGGCGTGTCGTGCGCGACCTGCTCGATCTCCATACCGCCGGACTGCGAGGCCATGAAGACGACCTTTGCCGAGGCGCGATCCAGCACCAATCCGAGGTAAAGCTCGCGCTCAATGGCCGAGCCCTCTTCGATCAGCAGCCGCTGGACCTTCTGTCCCGCCGGGCCGGTCTGGTGGGTGACCAACTGCATGCCGAGAATCGCCTTCGACGCCGCGTTCGCATCGTCCAGGGTCTTCACGACCTTGACTCCGCCGCCCTTGCCGCGTCCGCCCGCATGGATCTGGGCCTTCACCACGACGACCGCATTGCCTGCGGCGAACAGTGCCTTGGCAGCCGTATCGGCCTGCTCCAGCGTGGTCGCCATCTCGCCGCCGGGAACCGGCACGTTGTACTTACGAAGGATCTCTTTTGCCTGGTACTCGTGAATTTTCATAGGTAGGGTTCACATACAGCCTGCGCGAGAAGTGTAGCGGACGCGGACAACGCATCGCAATCCAAGATCGCACATTTGTGCGGTTATCGTTTTGCCTGCTGGCCGAGTGTCAAATTACGCCCAATTTATCGCATGCAAAAGATGGTGCCGTTGGGTCAGTTGGGTCAAGGGACGCGGGTGTAAACGTCGAAGACATCGTTCCCCGGCTGCTGTCGATAGTGAGTCCACTCCGCCGCGAAGGCAGGGCTCTGGAGAAACCATGTGAGGAAGTCGAACGGATGACCTTCAAGAAAGCCGCAATAGTGACGGTCCGTACATCGTTCCACCATCACGACCGGGGGACGCCAGTAGCCCAGATCTTCCGCGGTCTCTCTTCGTTGAAGCGCCTCCAGGTCAGTCAGGACGCCGGGTGTCAGCCGCTTAAAAGTCTTCTCATGATATGAAATCCCCGGTTGGTTCAGGACAATGGCCGGCAGCCTCCAAAGATGACCGAAGCGGCTGCCCCAAAGAAGATGGTGGCTATAGACCTCTGAAAATGCCGGGAGCGCAGTAGAAAAGACATAAACCGTAGTCTGCGGAGCATAGGGCGCGAGCAGAGGCGCGAGATAGACCTGCTCCGGCGGAAGGCGACGAAGGCTCCTCTCATGGATCGTCAGGCCACCCTGCCACGCCATCAGCAGCGCAATCGCAATCACTGCAAGGGCGGACACTGGATTGGAACTTCTGGCCCACATCTCCAGCATCGGATACACCACATCCAGAGCCAGAAGAACGAAGGCCAGAAAAAGGAACGTCTTCTTGGGAAATGCCTGGTACGTCCAGCCGGCATGTTGGATGTCGAGCGCAATCGAGGCCCCAATGCTGCACACCGCGAACGAAAAGGACACCAGCGGGTATCGCAACGACCTGCGAAGAACAAAACATCCCCCCAGGACCAGCGCCAGGGAGATGATGAAATGTCGTTGATCGTGGACCGCCAGATCGAACGCACTGGATTTCCCGAAAGCCCAGTAGGTCTGAAGCAGCTGCGGTACTGTATCTCGCAGATAAAGCGGCGCCACAAAGCGAATCAATAACAGATACAGGACTCCCACGCCGAGTAGAGCGAGCAGTTCGGGCCGGAGGATGCGGCGGACGTTCCGACTGTAAAGCAGAAGGCAGATCTCAAGTGCAGCGATGGCCAGAACCTGCTGCGGCTTTAAGCAGACTCCAAGGCCTGCCAACACCCCGATTCCGCAATACTCGGCCACTGACAGCCTTCGAGCCGAGAGACTGGCGGCGGCAACGATATAAGGGAGGGTCAGGATCACCATCAACTGCTCGCGCTGCGCGAAGTCCGGAGCTTCAATCCCGAGGGCACACCCAGCGATGGCGATCCCTATCAGAGCCAACTCGAAGGAACGCTCCCGGCCATTCTGGATGCGAAGAATGCGGACGGACCAGGCCGCGCTCCCATAGGCCATTACCGTAACGATCAGACGCAGCATCAGCGTAGGCGAGACCGAAACAATCCGCGCCAGCAGGACTGGAATCGTCGAGAACCACAGGATGGCAGGGGGGTTGGTCTCACTCAGGTGCGGGCCGTACAGCTTGACCCCCGAGAGCATCTGCTGCGCCGCATAGAGATACCAGGACTGGTCATGGCTCGGACGCACCATAAAAGCTAGCGTAACGGTATAGATCAAGACTGCGCTCGCAGCCGTGACCAGCGTAAGGAAGAGGTAGGTTCGCTTGCTCCGTCGCTGGATCTCTCCCAAGGGCTAGACCCGTCCCATCGCGATGTTTTGACTTTGATTTTGAAGCTCCAAGCTGGTTGCGATGGGTCGCCGCGTCCCACGCAGCGACAGCCTGGAGGCCACGTAAATCTTGTAGTCCGCCAGGGGGATCACCAGCCGCTGGACCCGGTTATGCAACAGCATCAGGATGGACGAGAGCGTCACGCTCAGAACCTGCGCCAGAATCATCACCATTCCAAAGCTGACCGTGGTGGCCCAGCCCGGCGTAGCGTGGAGCGGAAAAAACAGCCGCAGTGTCAGTACAAACGCAATAGAAAGCGCGGTCACCACGAACAGGCCCACGGTCAGCAGCAGCAGACGCACGAAGATCGTGTCGGCATAGACCGAGATGCCGCTGAGCCCATGCACGACCAGCGATGTGAAATTCATCTTCGACTTGCCCGCATAGCGTTTCGCACGATCGACGGGAACAGACTCAAACGGAAGCCGGGACCGCAGAACCGCTGCCGGCAGGTTGTTCCATAGATCGGAGACCATTACCAGCCGACGCGCATACGATCGCGAGATAACCGAGAAATTTCCGAAATTGATCTGTTTACCCGTAACCAGTTTGAAGACGAACTTGTAGATCAGGTAGGAGAGGCGGAAGGTAAGGTTTTCGGAGCGCCTGCGCCGCTGCGCTACTCTGCAGAAATCCTGCCGTTCCCCGATCTCCTCTGTCATCTTGCCGATAGCCAGCGGAGAATCTTCGCCATCCGCGTCCATGATCAGAGTTGCGTCGGAATCGTTGTCCTCTACGGAGACGCAAAGACCAACCGCAATGGCACGTTGATGGCCCACATTGACTGAAAGGTGGACGATTTCAACATCTCCCAGATGCTTCAGCCCGGCAACAGACGACAGAATGCATTGATACGACTCGGTCGAACCATCGTCGACGGCCGTGATGTCCACCAGGAAGGGCAGGGTCGCCACCGCCTCATCCAGATCGTGCAAGAGAAGGCCCAGGGACACCCAGTCGTTATAAACAGGAGTAACGATGCGCAGGCGATGCATTGGCTCAAATATCTCCACTGAATCAATATCTGGATCAATATCTGGCCCGTTGCAGCGAACTCCCACGACTCGCCACCCATCTTGCCCTCAACTTTGAGCCTTCGCATACTAAACGTCAATCAAAAAGAGCCGCGCCCTCACACCAAAAGGAGCATTGGTCTTGCACAATGCGTAGTAACGTGCGGCCTGGCCCCAGGGACCGGCCAACTGAAGCCGCGCATGCTGCTAGGCTTATTGCATGTCTCCGCAGCCCCATCTCCAGCGCATCATGGAGCACCGCGTCACCCTCAGCCGGGAACAGGCCCGCGACCTGATGCACCAGGTATTCCTGGGCGAACTTTCCGAGATCGAGATCGCCGCCCTGACCGGCGCTCTCTCCGCCCGCGGCGAAACTGCCGCTGAAGTCGCTGGCTTCGTTGACTCCATGCGCGCCGCCGCTACGCCCCTTCCGCTTACCGAGGTCGAAAAGCAGCAGTTAGTCGATACCTGCGGCACCGGCGGAGACGCCAGCGGCACCTTCAATATCTCCACCGCCGCCGCCCTGGTCGCCGCCGCCGCCGGAGCAACCGTCGCCAAGCATGGCAATCGCGCCGTCACCTCGCGCTGTGGTTCGGCCGACGTGCTGGAGGCTCTCGGCATTCCCGTCGGACTCGATCCTGCCCAGGCGGCTGAGGCCCTGAGACGACACCGCTTCGCCTTCCTCCACGCCCCCAGTCTCCATCCGGCGATGAAGGCCGTCCTCCCGGTGCGCCGAGCCCTCGGCATCCGCACCGTCTTCAACATCCTGGGCCCCCTCACCAACCCCGCCGGAGCCTCCGCGCAGGTCATGGGCGTCTATGCGCCGCACCTCGTCCCTCTGGTCGCCGAGGCGATGGCCCTGCTCGGAACCCGCCATGCCTTCGTCGTTCACGGCGACGAAGGAGATCAGGGCGGATTGGACGAGCTCTCCATCTCCGGCCCCAGCCTGCTGGCCGAAGTCCGCACCACGCCCGGCGCCACCTCGACCGTCACCCTCAGCACCATCGCGCCGGAAGAATTCGGCCTGACCCGTGCCCCGCTTGAGTCGCTCACCGGCGGAAACGCTATCGTTAATGCAGAGATCCTCCGCGCCATCTTCGCCGGACACCCCGGCCCCCAGCGTGACGTCGTCCTCCTCAACGCCGCTGCCGTTTTGGTCACCGCCGGCCTCTCCCCGGACCTCGCCGCCGGCATCCAGCTCGCAGCCAGTACCATCGACGAGGGTAAAGTCACGGAACTCGTCGCCGACTTATCCCGTACAGACTAGAGCAACCCGGAGCAACCCATGTCGACCTACCCACCGCCGCAAGTCGCCCTTCACCCCGCCGCAATTACAACCGCCCTCGAACTCCCCGGGTACAGGATCGTCCAGAACCTCGGCGTCGTGCGCGGCATCGTCGTGCGTTCGCGCAACGTCTTCGCCACCATCGGCGCAGGCCTGCAAACCCTGGTCGGCGGTGACATCACCCTGTTCACCGAACTCTGCGAAAAGACCCGCCAGGACTCTTTCGCCATGATGAGCCTGCACGCCTCCCAGATGGGCGCCAACGCCGTGATCGCCTTCCGTTACGACGCCAACGAAATCATGCAGGGCGTCACAGAGGTTCTCGCCTACGGCACTGCAGTTATCGTTGAAAAAATCTAGAAAAGGCCTATTATCGGTCCGACATCGACGGCGGCACAGTGCCGGTGTCCCAGTGGGTCGGCTTGTCTGTCATCGTAAGCTTCAGTTCACCGCCGGCCATCAACTGATCGTGCTTGAACCAGGAACGGTCGTAGGGTTTGCCGTTCCACGTCGCCTTCGCGATGTAGACGTTTGCAGGTGATGTATTCTCCGCCACGACAGTGAAGGTCTTTCCATTTCCCAGCACGATGGAGGAGCGCCGGAACGTTGGCGAGCCGATCAGGTAAAAGTCCTGCGCCGCAACCGGGAAGAAGCCCATCTGGTTGAAGACCAGGAACGATCCCATCGCGCCTGAATCATCATTGCCCGGCAGACCGGCGAGGCCGGTGTGATAGCTCGCCGGAAGAATCGCACGAATCGTTTTGGCGGCGCTGCTCTGCTGGCCAATCCAGTTGTAGAGATACGGCGCGAGGAAGCCAGGCTCGTTCCCCACGTCGTAGCGGTAACGCTGGGCAGCGGCCGGAGCAAAGAACAGATCGAGCCGCTTCTGAAATGCCGCCGCTCCGCCAGTGAATTGGATCAGTTCGCGCACGTCTTGAGGAACGTAGAGCGAATAGGTCCACGTCGTGGCCTCGTAGAAGTTGTCCTGATACCAAGTCCCGACCAGATGCGGATTGAAGGTCTCCTTCCAGCGACCGTCGTCGTGCCGTATCCAGACGAAGCCCTTCACGTCGCCGCCCTCGGTGTGGTCGACCGCATCCGCATTCCACAGCTTCTTCCAGTTGCTCGCACGGGCCATGAACTTTGCCGCATCGGAGTCCTGATGAAGACCCTTCGCCATCAATGCGACGGCATAGTCATTCGCCGCGTACTCCATGGAGCGCGAGCCAGGGCGATCCGGGCCGCCCACAGGATCGGAGTGCTCGATCGACAGATAGCCAAGTCGTTTCCACTCGTCCATATCGCCGCGGCCAAATCGAATGGGAGCCGTCGATTCAACATCTGCGTCATGCACCATTGCCCGGTAGACGCGCGGCCAGTCGAGTCCGGGCAGATGTTTCACATAAGCGTCAGTGAACATCATCTCGGCGTCCGAACCACCCTGGGTCCGGCCTGCGAAGTTGCCGGCGCGGCCGTCCGCGAAGAAGTGGTCGTGGTCCTGAATTTCCAGCAGCGACTGCAGAATTCCTGTCACTCGCTTCGGATCGAGCAGCGTCAGGAGTGGAGTCGAAGAGCGGAAGGTGTCCCAGATGCAATAGAAGTCGTCGTAGTACGGCGTGGAACTCTGCCACAGCGGGTTCTCGCCGGTACGGTCCACGGGCATCAGCATCGAGTGATACAGCCCGGTCGTAAACTGCTGAAGCTCTCCGGTCGAGCTGCCTTCGATCCTGACGGTCGATAGCTCTTTATTCCACGTCGCCACAGCGGCCCTGCGCGTTCCGTCGAAGTCGAAGTTCGCAACCTCCGTCAGCGCATTTTTCTTCGCCTGCTCGACCGAGACGAACGATACGCCGACCTTCACCATCACCGGTTTTGCGCCAGCGGCAAACGTCAGATAGGCTCCACTGCTTACGATAGGCGCGAGAGACTTCGGCAGCGTCTGCATTGTGAACGGCATCTTGTAGCTGGCCGTCTTCGCGCCCGGTCGAATGGCTTTGCCGTCCTCCCACGTTCCGCTCATCGCTGCCGGGGTGTCGGTGACCAGGTAGAAGTACACCTTCATCGGCTCGGTCTGGATGTTCCATCCCATGACGGACGCCTGCATTCCGGCGATCTCCGTTGGCGAGAGCACTTGCACCTCCGTCGAATAAACAACCTGACTCTCCGGATAACGATGCGGCGAATCATGCCTGCGCATCAGCAGATGACCCACATCCACCAACAACGTTCGTTCGCCCGTGGCTGGATAGCTGAAGCGATAGACCGGAGTCCGCCGGGCAGTCGTTACCTCCGCATGGATGCCTGTTCCGCCAAGCTTCACGGAGTAGTAGCCGGCCTCGGCGTGCTCCTCCTGGCGCGGGGCAGAACTGTGCGCCGGATCGGCCTTGCCGATCATGGGCTGGATCAGAATATTGCCGTACTTTGGACCTCCCCCGGTGCCCGAGACATGCAACTGCGAGAAGCCGTTGAGGTTCCCGGTCGCCTTCCACCCCGCGTTGCCTTCGTTGTCGCCGTAGTCGGGACCAGGCTTCGCCATGCCGAAGGGCAGTGTGGGCCCCACAAAGACGTTCCCGCCCTTATCGGCGCCGAGCATGGGATCAATATCGGAAGAGCGTTGGGCCCAGCTAAAAACAGTCGTAGCGAGGAGAGCAAGGATAAGGGAGGGAGTCCGTGAAAGAAAGGTTCGCATTTTTCTTGGATCTTTATACTCCTCCGATATTGAGTGCGCCTTATCTGAGGATGAACTTCTTTCGTTCGCTGAGCTTTCGCAGATTTGTCTACGTCCACTGTTGCATTCAAGGCACTTCCTCCTGCGTGAAAGCCATTCCATGCTGCCGACTGAACGCCCTGGACGCGGGAACGGCTGGATGCCGTAAGTCGCTATGGGCGGACCTGGAATGGGGACTGGATCTCTCGCATCTCACAATAGTTGTAGGTCCACTACTTGCAGTCCATCAACCTTTAGCTGATATTATGCAAGTAATTGCATATTTGATATGCGACGAAAACTTGGCTCCGGACAGCAAGGTACGACAACTCTATCTAGGTCGCGGGAGAGCGCATGAACAAGTACTTCCTTCTGATCCCCCTACTCTTTCAAGGACTGTTCGCTTGGTCTCAGGCTGTCCCCGTTAGAACCCGCGCCGCCCGTCTGGGTGTCTTCGCCGGGGTCAGCGGAGGATCCACCGATGTCCAGGAAGACAAGGCCCTCGGCGGCCAACTCGGCGTCTTTCTCCAAGGCAACGGATGGCTTGGAATTGAGGCGCGCGCCACCGCTTTGAAGTACAAAGCGAGCTACCCGCAATACACCCTGGTTGGTGGGCTACGCGCCTCGAAGGATTTTGGCCGGTTCTCCCCCTATGTATTTCTGGGCGCTGGCGAGGCTCGCTATCGGCTGCCCAAATCGGTGGGGCTGTACGGTCTGGCGGTGCAAGGTGCCGTCGGGACCGACTATCGCTTCAATCGGTTTAGCTGGCGGGTTGCGGATTTCTCCCTCGAGAAGATTCGCGGGTCGGGAGCCAGACCGTACGCCTTGACCACTGGCGTTGTTTACACCTGGTAAGTCCCGTTCACAGACAGCTACTCTTATGAAGAGTTCTCGAGAAGAGTTCTCGCGCCTCTCAACAGAAGCCGAGAAGTAGACCTCTGTTTGTAGGTCGTTCGAGTCTTGCCGGTGAGGATTGATTGGAGCACCGAACGGGATTTGAACCCGTGAGTACTGGTTTTGCAGACCAGCGCGTTAACCACTTCGCCATCGGTGCTCATTGTTGCAACTTACAGTCGCCGCGGATTGCTTAAGCCTCCGGTGCTACTGTTGCTATTATGCCTGCTCTTCGCCAATATAGTGTGCGGAGTCTGATCCCACCTGAACTTCTGCTCACTGGAACCGGGCCTTTGGAACCGGAAACACAAACCAGAAATAAGAAAACCCACCCGGCCTGGTGGCTCTGGGTGGGTTTCAGATGCTTCTCGAAAGAATTGCTACTTCGATCGGCTCATCCACACACCCCGGCAGGGCCACAGCAACAGCAGCGGCAGATGCGGGTCGTATTGAGAAGCGTCATCGTCATCGAAGTTGCAACCAGTCTGGATCAAATGTGTGCCGCTGCCAGCTAAGCTAGCATGGAGCAGGTTTGCTCCACTGCGGTCTACACACAACATACGTTCGAGGGTCCAAATGTGTCAAATGCACCGAATCCATTCGCTTCTCCATCGCGCACCGTGGACTTCGCCCAGGTGGATGTCTTCGCTGAGCGCGCGCTCGAGGGCAACCAGCTTGCAATCTTCACCGACGCCCGCAATCTGACCAGCGAAGAGATGCAGTCGCTGGCCCGCGAGACCAATCTCTCCGAGACCACCTTTATCCTGCCGCGCGACGCCGACGTAGAACGCGAGCGCGGCGTCCAGGTTCGCATCTTCACGGTCGAGGAAGAGTTGCAGTTTGCCGGTCACCCTACGCTGGGGACAGCAAGCTGGCTCTACTGGAATCACCCCACGCTGCGCGGCGCGGAGAGCATCACCCTCGACCTCCGTGTGGGGCCGATCCCGGTGCGCTTTAAGCCGCCTGCAGCGGGAGAGCCGGGAGTCTTCGGCACCATGCGTCAGAACGATCCCACCTTTGGCCTGATGCACGATCTCCAGGCCATTGCCGCCGCTCTCAATCTTTCTGTGGAGGATCTCGACCTGGAACTGCCCATCCAGACTGTCTCGACCGGCATGGCGTTCTGCATCGTGCCGCTGCGTTCGCTTGAAGTTGCGAAGCATCTCGCGATCCCGCAGCACAGCGCTCGCACTTACCTCGCGCAGTCGGACGCAAAGTTCTTCCACTGCATTACGCGTGCGGACAAGGCTTCAGGTGCGGACTGGCATGCGCGCATGCAGTTTTACAACGGAGAGGATCCAGCCACCGGTTCAGCGTCAGGCTGCGCGATCGCGTACCTCGTGCAGCATGGGCTTGCCGCGAGCGATCAACCAATCGTGCTCGAACAGGGCACCGAGATGCTTCGTCCCAGTCGCATTCATGTGCAGGCTTCGCGTACCAACGCGGGTACTGTTCAAAATGTGTTCGTCGGAGGTCGCACCATTCCTGTTGCAATGGGACGCCTTTTCCTGCCGTGATGCACCTGATTTCAACAGAGCCTTCAGCGCAATCCTCAGTATTCACGCCACGTTAACGCATAGCGGTGGATGCGCAACCTGCAACATACGCTCTATTCGCTCAATATTCGCTGTTGCCAAGCACTGTATCGCTTCGTACTCTCGGAAAGCGTTGACGACGGCAATGCCACTTGGCACTGCGGTCGACGATGTTAGCTTTCGCCTGAAGTTACTGACAATTTGAGTTGAGAGAGGTTCGACTGCGGTGCAGTCGCTCGCTCCCACGCGCGCATCATCGCTGCCTGCAACGCAGTCAGAGGAGTCCCGGATCTTCCGGGTCTCTCCTCTTGTCTGTAACCGCTGCTGTCGATGTCATGCGCCTCCGGGGGCAGCGTGGCAACCTGCGCTGCATATAACCTCTCTCGCACCCCATGGTCCGGCATTCGATTGCCGGCCCGGGGGCACTGCTCCTTCGTGAAGCAGGCGCGAGAGCTTCGTCTTTTTTAGACGTCCTCTCCTGCCTGACTCCGATGGAGCAGCCGCCTTCTCTCGCGCCGGAGTTCAGCTCCCGCCGGATCATCGGGTTGGTTCCAACGCACCAGCCAGCAGCGTCTGCCAACCAGCAGACCCTGCGGACTGGCCCATCCGCCGCGACTCCGCCATACGGCGCCCTCCGGCAGAAGAGAGAACGAATGCGCCCCAAGAAGACCATCCTCTGCGTCGACGATAACGAACAGATCCTGTCAGTCCGAACCTTTCTCCTCGAAACCCGCGGCTACCGCGTCGTCTGCGCCAGCACTGCGCAGGAGGCCCTGGAGTATGTCACGCAGGCGCTCCCCGGCAGCATCGACCTGCTGCTCTCGGACCTGATCATGCCGCAGATGGATGGCAACGAACTGGTTCGCCGCGCCAAGCAGCTTCACCCGGGCCTTCCCGCGATGATCGTCTCCGGCACCGTGAATGCGTCCGAACGCGCCGTCTGCGCCGACGTCTTCCTGCCCAAGGGCGCAAGCTCTCCTGCCGAGATGATCGAACGCATCCGCATCCTCGTAGCGCGCAAACGCGGCCCCAAAAAGGCCGCCGCACGCCACATGGAAATGGAAGTCACAGGCCTGACCGCTGCGATGGCGTCGTAACTCACAACTCACAACTCACAACTCACAACTCACAACTCACAACTCACAACTACCAACTGTCGTTAAGCTTCCACCAGCCCGTAGCGCCGCTGCCATTGCTGCTTCAGCCGCGCCCATACTGCATCCAGTTCTTCCCGTGCGATCGCCGGATCGGGCTTCTCCACGAATCGCGTTGCCTCGACCTTCGCCAGCTCCAGCACAGCGCGGTCGCGCAGTAGATTCGCCACACGAAACTCCGGCAGCCCTGCCTGTTTCGTTCCGAAGAACTCTCCTGGCCCGCGTTGCTGCAGGTCCAGCTCCGCCAGCTCGAATCCGTTCTGGGTTCGTACCATTGCATCGAGCCGAGCCTCGGCTTGCTCCGTCACATTCCCGCCGGTCATCAGGATGCAGTAGCTCTTCGCGGCACCACGGCCGACGCGTCCGCGCAACTGGTGCATCTGCGCCAGCCCGAAGCGCTCGGCGTGCTCGATCACCATCACCGAAGCATTGGGGACATCGACGCCGACCTCGATCACCGTGGTTGCAATCAATACATCGGTATCGCCGCGCTGAAACCGCGCCATCGCGACCTCCTTGTCATCCGCACTCAGCCGCCCATGCAGCAGGCCCAGTCGCAATCCGGCGAGCGCGCCAGTCCGCAGCTCTTCATACATATCGGAGGCAGCGCGCAGAGGCTTCTTCGGAAACAGCGCCTCGGGCTTTCCGGCTTTACCCTTCGCCCCTTTAGCTGTCTTCGTACCGACTGACTTCTTGCCCTTTTTCTCCGCTGCGTTCCGCAGTGCATTGGACGAAGCGGTCGCTCGGGTGCCTGCGGAAGCCTTCACGGGTTCAAGTTCAACCACCGGATCGTGGGCGAAGTCGAGTTCGGGCTGGTCGTCCTTCGCGCCCTCAATGACGGGATAGACGATGTAGGCCTGACGTCCCTGCGCGACCTGCTTGCGCACGAACTCCCAGACATCGACCGCGCGTTCCTCTGTCGTCCTCCGCGTCACGATGGGGGTACGGCCCGGCGGAAGCTCGTTGATGACACTGGCATCCAGATCTCCGTAGAGCGTCAGCGCCAGCGTGCGTGGAATCGGAGTGGCCGTCATCACCAGCACGTCGGGCTCGCTGCTGACGCCCTCGGCGTTGGGCTTGCGCATCAGCTTGAAGCGCTGCTGCACGCCGAATCTGTGTTGCTCGTCGACGATCACCAGTCCAAGGTTTTCAAAGTCCACTTTGTCCTCGATCAGGGCATGCGTGCCGATAGCGAGGTCGGTCTCGCCGCGAAAGATCCGGCCCCGTGCCTCGCGCTTTGCTGCCTCATCGAGCGAACCCGTCAGCAGCGTCACGCGGTAGGGCTTGCCGGTGGTGGGCGAGACGGCCTTTCCCAGCAGCTTCCGCGCAGAAAGATAATGCTGCGTCGCAAGAATTTCGGTGGGAGCCATTAGCGCGGCCTGGTAGCCGTTCTCGATCGCCACCAGCGCCGCCTGCATCGCGACGATGGTCTTGCCCGATCCAACATCGCCCTGCAGCAGCCGCCGCATCGGCTGCGTCCGGCGCATGTCGCTGGCAATCTCTCCCAGCACCCGCTTCTGCGCGGCGGTGGGGTGGAAGGGAAGTACCTGCTTGATCGCCTCGCGTACCTTCACATTGGTCGCGAAGACAGTTCCAACGCGCTCCCGCATGCGGCGTCGTTTTAACTCGAGCCCAAGCTCCAGGTAGAACATCTCTTCAAAGATCAGACGCTTATGCCCCCTGGTGGCAAACGACATCAACTCCGCCATCGGCGTTCCAGCGGCGGGGAAGTGTACCGTTCGGAGCGCCTCCAGCCTTCCCGGAATCTTCAATCGGTCGCGCATTGCAATGGGCAGGGTCTCGGTCAGCTTGCTCTCGGCCTGCGTCTCTTCCAACTCCTCAAAGATCCCCCACAAGACGCGACGCAGCCATCGCGAACCTAGCTTCGCGCCCCACGGAGTCGTGCCGCCCAGCGACTCATACACCGGCACGATCCGCCCCATCTCCAGCATCACAAACTCGGCTTCAGGCGAGTTCGCGGAGGGCAGAATCTCGAACTGCGGCTGAATCATCTTGAACTTGCCCGCACCGCCGGAGCGTGAGGCCTCGAGCTTTCCGTAGACCGCCACCATCTGGCCCAGCTTGAACTTATCCTGCAGGTAGGTCCCGTTGAACCACATGCACTTCAGCGAACCTAACCCCTGTCCCAGCGTCATCTCGAAGAGCGGCCCACCCCGCGTCCGCAGCAGCACGCTGCCCCGCACCTCGCCGATCACGGAGGACATCGTCCCCGCCACCAGGGCGCTCATCGGCAGCGGATTCAGCCGGTCCTCATAGCGAAACGGCAGGTGATACAGCAAATCCTCAACCGTCTCCACGCCTCGCTTCGCCATCCCCTCAGCGACACGTTCGCCCACCCGCTTGACGTACTTGATTGGAGTCGAAAGTTCCAGCACATTGCGATGCTACCAAGGTTGCGGCAACTTCTAGGGAAGCCGCACCTATCCCCCTGCTAAACTTGGCTCAAAGGCACTAACCCGAGACCCCATGCCCATCGTCGAACTCCAGCAAGTCCGCAAGGTCTACGACACCAAAGTCGCCGTCGACAATATCAGCTTCACCATCGAGCCGGGCACCATGTTCGGTCTGCTTGGCCCGAACGGCTCAGGTAAGACCAGCTCCATCCGTATGATGATCGGGATCACCGTGCCCGACTCCGGATCCGTCAGCCTCTTCAACAAGCCGTTCGAGCGCGCGTCCCTGAAGCGCGTCGGCTACCTGCCGGAAGAACGTGGCCTCTATAAGAAGATGAAGGTGATGGACCAACTGATCTTCCTGGGCCAGCTTCACGGCCTGGACGCTATCACTGCGTCAAAGCGTGCCCACGCCTGGTGCGAACGCATGCAGATCACCGAGGCCATCCCCAAGAAGACCGAAGAGCTCTCGAAGGGGATGCAGCAGAAGATCCAGTTCATCGCTGCGCTGCTTCACGACCCCGACCTCATCATCATGGACGAGCCTTTCTCCGGCCTCGATCCCGTCAACGCCACGCTGCTGCAGGACACCTTGATCGAGCTCCGCCAGCAGGGTAAGGCGGTCCTCTTCTCGACCCATCGCATGGACCAGGTGGAGCGCATGTGCGACTCCATCTGTCTGATCAGCAATGGCCGGGTTGTCCTGAGCGGTGCGATGCGCGAGATCAAGTCGCGTTATCCCGTGAACCGCGTTCACATGACGTATACCGGGGACGAGGCCTTCCTTCACCATCAAGTGGTTGCCAGCGTAAAGCACTATAACGGCCACGCCGAGATTATCCTGCGCGACTCCCCGGATACCGCCGGCGAAGCCCAGGTGCTGCTCGCCGAGGCGGTCGCCCGTGGCACCCGCATCTCCAAGTTCGAACTGATGGAGCCAACCCTCGAAGAGATTTTCATCGAGAAGGTCGGCGGCAATCACGCTGACTTCGACCTTAGTTCCCGTCCCGCCACCGTGGCGGCAGGAGACACCCTCAATGCATAGCATCTGGCTGATCGCCCGCCGCGAGTATCTGGAGCGCGTCCGCACCAAGGCCTTCATCGTCTCGACCATCCTCATTCCGCTGCTGCTCGGCGGGGGATTCGCCTTCAGCATCCTGAAAGGGGGGCGCGCCAAATCCGCCGCTCACATTGCTGTCGTCTCGGCGGATCATCAGCTTGCGCTGGATCTGCAGGATGAGCTCTCCAGCGGCAAGCACTCCCAGATGACGGTGGAAGTGCTCAACGATGGCCCCACCACCCGCAAGACTCTCGACGGCGAACTTGCCAGCGGCGACCTCAACGCCTACCTCTGGGTTACACCCGCTGACGCACCCGGTGGACGTCCAACTTTCTCCTTCACCACCGGCTCAAAGGCCGACGTCCTCACGCAGGGTACCGTTGAGAGTGCCCTTCGGACCGTTCTGATTCGCGAGCAACTCAACCATCGCGGCATGGTCGCGCATGATGTCGACGCGCTCCTGCAGCCCATTGCCCTCGATACCTCGCAGCAGGGTAAGCACGCCAGCGGAATTGCAGCCTACGTGGGTGTCGTGGTCATGTTCCTGCTGATGTATATGGTGGTGATGCTCTATGGCATGAACGTAGCGCGCTCCATCATTGAGGAGAAGACCTCGCGCGTCTTCGAGGTGCTGCTGAGCACCATCACGGCAGAGCAGATGCTTGCGGGAAAGATCCTTGGCGTCGGCGCGGTCGGCCTCACCCAGATCCTCATCTGGCTTACTACCGCCGTTGTGCTGGGCAGCAGCTCGCTTGCAGCCGCGATCACCGGCTCGGGAGCGCAGGTCTCCCTCTCCTTTAAGCAGGTCATCTTCTTCATTCTCTATTTCATCTTCGGCTACCTGCTCTACTCCAGCATCGCTGCCGCGCTGGGTGCGATGGTGAATGCCGAACAGGAACTTCAGCAACTCAATATGTTCCTGGTGATGCCGCTGGCAGCCTGCATGTTCGCCCTGACCCCGGTCGTAACCAACCCCGACAGCACCTTCGCTCGCATTATGTCGCTGATCCCGTTCTGTAGTCCGCTCATCATGTATCTGCGCATCTCGATGGGCCACCCCCAGGCGTGGGAGATCGCGCTCTCCTTCGTGCTGATGACGATCACCATCTACGCCATCCTGTGGGTTGCCTCGCGTATCTACCGGGTCGGGGTGCTGATGTACGGCAAGCGCCCGAATCTTCCCGAGATACTTCGCTGGCTTAAATACAGCTAGGGCGGTTCCACATAACCTCAATCTCTGAGCATTCCAAGCAAGGCAGTAAACTTCAACAGTGCCCTCGTACACCTTCAAGCAGCGCCTCACCCTCGCCGTCGTCCCCCGACTGGCGAGTCTCATCATCCGCTGTCTTGGGGTCACGCTTCGTTATGAAGACGTCGTCGATGAAGGTGCTGAAGCCGGCTACGACTTGCCCAGCCCGGCCATCTACACCCTTTGGCACAGGACACTCCTCACCTGCGCGTGGCGATTCCGCAATCGCAACATCGCTATTCTCATCAGCGAGAGCTTCGACGGCGAGCTCATCGCCCGCACCGTCCAGCGCTTCGGCTTCGTGCCGATTCGCGGCTCCAGCTCTCGCGGCGGAGCACCCGGCCTCCGCAACCTGGAGCGCGCCTACCGGGCCGGCCAGATCTGCGCCATCACCGCCGACGGCCCGCGCGGCCCGCTCTTCGTCGCCAAACCCGGAGCCGCCCAGCTCGCCACCCTCGTCGGCGACGGCGTCCGAACTTTCTACGTCTTCCCCGAGTGGGCCTGGCAACTACGCTCCTGGGATCGCTTTTTGATCCCCAAACCCTTCTCGCGTGTCCTGGTCACCTGGCCGCGCAAAGCCCCCGCCAATACTGCCGCTGTCCAGGAGGCGATGGATCGCTCCGTTGCACTTGCTGAGACTCATTTGAAGAGATGAGGGAGCGTGCGTCCTGTTCCTCCCGGAATCCGGTACCTCGCTGTACCCACTAAAATCAAACCCAGTGCGCGTCTCAGACTTCCACTTCGATCTTCCTGAAGAGCTCATCGCCCAAACCCCACCTGCGATCCGCGGCACCAGCCGCATGCTCGTTCTCGACCGCAAGACCGGCGCCTACTCGGACGAGTATTTTGCAGACCTTCCAAGCCACCTGCAAGCAGGCGCCCTCCTCATCCTCAACGACTCGCGCGTCCTCCCCGCGCGGCTCTTCGCCACCCGCGCCGGACTCCACACCCAACACAACTCGCCCGATCCCACCGGCCGTATCGAGGTCCTGCTCACCCAGCAAATCGCGCCCAACGAGTGGGCCACTCTCGTCCGCCCCAGCCGCAAGATCCAGCCCGGCGAGCGACTCCTGTTCCGCGAAGAGTCCGCCCCGCCCGATACATCACCGCTGCTCGAAGCCGAAGTCCTCTCTGCTGGAGAGTTCGGCGAACGCACTCTCCGCTTCAACCCGACGCCGGAGTTCTACGAGATCCTGAACCGCATCGGCCATATGCCGTTGCCTCCTTACATCCACCGCCCCAAAGATCTGCCCGATACGCTTGAAGACAAGGCTCGCTACCAGACCGTCTACTCCAAAAAAATCGCGGCCAACCAGACAGGCTCCGCCGCCGCCCCTACTGCCGGTCTCCACTTCACCCCGGAGATCCTCGCCCAGCTTCGAGGCAAGGGTGTCCAGATCGAATACGTCACCCTCCACGTGGGCCTCGGAACCTTTCAGCCTGTCCGCGCCGAGCACCTCGCCGACATCCGACTTCACGCCGAGCACTACACTCTTCCCGCCGCCACAGCAGAGGCCATCAATCAAGCTCTCGCCCAAAACAGAAGAATCATCGCCGCCGGAACCACCACTACCCGCACCCTCGAACACTGCGCCCGCATCGCAGACGGCAAGCCCCTCGAACCCCACTCCAGCGAAACCAGCATCTTCCTCAGCCCCGGTCACACGTTCCGCATCGTCAGCGGGCTCCTGACAAACTTCCACCTCCCCCAGTCCACCCTATTAATGCTTGTCGCAGCCTTCGCGAGTCACGAGGTCCATCCCGAGAAGGGCAGGGAGGCGGTTCTTCGTGCCTACGTTCACGCCGTCCAGCAGGAATATCGCTTCTTCTCCTACGGCGACTGCATGCTGCTGCTCTAACCTGCATGGATAGAGGGTCTTATCCTCTCAACGCTCTTTGGTCATGGTCACGAATCGGCAACCTCGCCCTAATCCTCAGCCAACGCGCTACCATCTAAAAGCCATGGCTACAGAATCCGCAACTCCCGCAAAACTTCCCGCCAGCGAAACCGCTAAGTCCCCGATCTACCTGCTAGACTCGATGGCCTTCATCTTCCGCGCCTATCACGCCATGCAGCGCCAGCGCCCCATGTCGACGCGCACCGGGATTCCCACGGCGGCGACATATGTCTTCGTCAATATGATCAACAAGTTGCGCAAGGACTTCGCTCCGCACTATCTGGCGGCGGTCTATGACCTCTCCGGCCCCGTCTTTCGCGACGCCCGTGCCAAGGAGATGAAGGGGGTCAAGAAGTTCAACATCAAGACGCAGCAGTTCGAAGAGATCGACTACCTCGGCTACAAAGCCAACCGCGCCGAGATGCCCGCCGACCTCGCCCAGCAGCTTCCTTACATTCGCCGCGCGCTCGAAGCCTTCCGCATCCCCATCCTCTCCTACGAGGGTTTCGAGGCCGACGACGTCATCGGCACCCTCTCCTGCAAGCTTGCGGAGCAGGGACATCACGTCTACGTCGTCTCCTCAGACAAGGACATGATGCAGCTCGTCAACGATCAGGTCAGCATCCTCAACCCGACCAAGGACAACCTCATTCTCGATCCCGCCAAGGTCGAAGAGGTCCTTGGGGTCCCGCCCCTGCAGGTGATCGACGTGATGGCTCTTCGCGGCGACTCCATCGACAACATTCCCGGCGCTCCGGGCATCGGCGACAAAGGCTCCGTCGAACTCATCCAGCAGTTTGGCACTGTCGAGCGAGCCCTCGACCGCGCCGACGAGGTCAAGAAGAAGACCTACCGCGAGTCGCTTGAAAATAATCGCGACAACATCCTCCTCTCGAAGGAGCTCGTCACCATCCACACCAGCGTCCCCATCGAGTTCTCCATCGAAGACATGGAGACCCAGCCGTTGGATAACGCCGCCTGCCGCGAGCTCTTCTCCGAGCTGGAATTCACCACGCTGCTCAAGGAACTCGCCCCCTCCGTCGACAACACCCCGATCCTTTTCAACCAGAAGCCCACCGACACCGATCTCGCTACGCTGCTTGCGGAAGCCCGCGCCGTTGGCCCCGACGGCAAGCCCAACGGCCTGTCGCTGTTCCTTTACGAAGACGCTACCGCCCTCGCGGAAGAGAAGGCCACCGATACCATCGAGCCCGACGTCGAGCCGGAACCACCACCCGCCGCATCCGGCTTCCTCTTCGGAGCCCCAGTCGAGGCCCAGACCGTCCGGCGCATCGAGCCTGCACCCGCCGATCCCACCTGCCGTCTCGGCCTCGCCGCCAACGCGACCGCGGCGATCGAATCCTCGCTCGACGCACCCGGCATCCGCGAAGCTCTCGAAGATCCCACCCTGCCGAAGCAGGTTCACGACCTCAAAGCTGTCCTCCGTGCCTTCGAATCCCACGCGCAGAGCTCCTGTAATCTGACCCTCGCCGGCGTGCGCGACGACGTGATGCTCTACAGCTATCTCGTCAACCCGACCCACGGCTCGCACACCCTGCCGGACGTCACCGCCCGCTTCACCAACCGCGCGCTCTCCCACACCCCCGAAACGTGGTTGCCCGAGTCTGCCAACGCGATCCACCGGCTCGCAGCCCAGCTTCGCAGCGACATTAAAGAGCAGTCTCTCACCCACCTTTACGAGACCATGGACCTGCCGCTCGTCCACGTCCTTCTGCGCATGGAGCAGGCCGGTGTCCGCATCGACTCCGAGGTGCTTTCCAGCCTCTCCAGCCGCCTGGCCGTGGAGATCGACAACCTCGCCGAGAAGATCTACGCCGACTCCGGCCACCGCTTCAACATCAACTCCCCCAAGCAGCTCGGCGACGTCCTCTTTAACAAGATGCTGCTGCCCAAGCCGATGAAGTACGGCAAGGGTAAGGTCGTCTCGACCGCGCAGGACGTGCTCGACGAGCTGGCCGAAAACCACCCCATCGCCGCGCTGGTCATCGAGCATCGCCAGCTCCAGAAGCTCAAGTCCACCTACCTCGACTCGCTCCCCGGCCTCGCCGACTCCGAAGGTCGCGTCCATACGACCTTCAACCAAGTCGGCACCGCCACCGGACGCCTCTCCAGCACTAACCCGAACCTGCAGAACATCCCCATCCGTACCGCCGTCGGCCGCGAGATTCGCGCTGCCTTCGTCGCAGCCCCCGGCAACCTGCTGATGTCGGCGGACTACTCGCAGATCGAGCTCCGCCTCATGGCGCACTTCTCGCAGGATCCGCTGCTGCTGAACGCCTACCGGACCGGCATCGATATCCACACCCTCACGGCCAGCGAGGTCTTCGGCGTCGATCCTGCGACCATGTCCAAAGAGACCCGCGCCCGCGCCAAGGCCGTCAACTTCGGCATTGTCTACGGCATCAGCCCCTTTGGTCTCGCCGCCCAACTCAACATCGATCAGAAAGAAGCGAAGCAGTATATCGAGACCTACTTCGAGCGCTACGCCGGGGTCCAACGCTTCATCGAAGAGACCCTCGAGACCGTCCGCCGCGATGGAGCAGTAAAGACCCACTTTGGCCGCATCCGCCCCATCCCGGATATCCAGTCCCGCAACCCAAACATGCGCGGCTTCGCGGAACGCACCGCCGTCAACACCCCGCTGCAAGGCACTGCCGCCGACCTCATCAAACTAGCCATGATCAAGATCGACGCCGAGATCCTGCGGCTCAAGCTGAAGTCCCGCATGACCCTGCAGGTCCACGACGAACTCCTCTTCGACGTAGTCCCCGAAGAGGCGGAGACGCTCCAGACCCTCGTCAAGCATGAGATGGAGAATGTCGCTGAGTTCTCCATTCCAATCGTCGCCGAGGTAGGGCTGGGTCACAACTGGCGCGACATCAAGTAGCGCGACAAACGAAACGGTTCTACAACCGTCGGAGTGCCGTTATGGACGATAAACGAATCATGCTCATACACTTCCTTGCTGCGCTGGCCTATCGCACCCAGAAGGCCCTGCGCGACGCTCCGCTCGGCTTCGCAGATTTCTCCGCCGGCAACCAGATTCGCACTCCGCATCAGCTTGTGCGTCACATGGATAGCGTCCTTGGTTACTCTCGCACTTTCTTCCTCGGCGGAGCGTACCGGCCCCCGGTCTTCACAGACTTCCAATCCACTATCGGCCACTTCCACGAGATCGTCGCTGACCTCTCTCGGTTGCTCGAAGAGGGAGCAGAACTCCACACCATCACTTCAGAGGTACTTCTGCAGGGTCCGTTCTCCGACGCTATGACCCACGCCGGCCAGCTAAGTCTGCTGCGCCGCCTCGCCGGATGCCCGGTGCCTCCGGAGAACTTTATCTTCGCCCATATCAGTCCCACCAACCTCAGCCCCAACCAGCCCTTTCCCGCCAGTCCGGACAAGGAGTGGCCGGAGCGGCTCGTGCCCGGCCTATAGTCACGCTTCCGCAATCTCCCGATCTTTCCCCGCCGTGTGCACTACGATGTTGCATGCGCGCGCTCCTCCTCCTTGCCGTTCTCACCAGCTCCGCCCTCGCCCAGCAGACAACCCTGCCCCTCTGGCCCAACGGTAATCCTGAGCCGTCCAAAATTGTCGGGCCGGAGATGGATCCCACCACCGACGCTGACCGCATTGTCTCGGGCAAGCCTGTCGTCCGTGTCACTAATATCAGCAAGCCGACCCTCACCGTCTACCCGCCACCCGCTGGTAAGAATAACGGTGCCGCGGCCCTTGTCCTGCCCGGCGGTTCCTACATCCGTCTCGCTATCGTCGTCGAAGGCACTGAGGTCTGCGACTGGCTCAACTCTCTCGGGATGACCTGCATCCTGGTCAAATACCGTGTGCCTGAAGACGGCCATTACCCCGAGAACGTCGAAGACCTGGAAGACGCGCAACAAGCTATGCGCATCACCCGCGCCCACGCCGCCGAGTGGCACATCGACCCCAGCCGCATCGGCGCCATCGGCTTCTCCGCCGGAGCGCATCTGGCCGCAGTGCTCAGCACCCATCCTGACTTCCAGGGCAAAAACGTCCCGCCCACCACCATTGATGCACGCCCCAACTTCCAGATGATCCTCTACCCCGGCTGGCTTAACGGCTCCGATGGCAAGGTCCATCCTTCCCTCCAACCGACCGCCGAGATCCCGCCCACCTTCCTCGTCCAGGCCGAGAACGACTACACCGCCCACGTCGAGAACTCCCTTATCTATTTCCTCGCGCTCAAGAACGCGAAAGTCCCCGCCGAACTCCATATCTTCACGCAGGGAGGACACGGCTTCGGTCTGCGCCCCACCGATCTGCCTATCTCCCACTGGCCAACGCTCGCCGAAACCTGGCTCCATACCATCCATATCCTCGGCCCGCCCGGCCCTGTAGGTCGCCCTTAGCAGCCGCTGGATCTCCACCTCGAACGACTCATCATCCAATCGCTATTCCGCTATCGAGCTATGGAGCCGCCTTGCCAACATCCACCCAATCCGACCCCTTCCACCTTCAGCGCTTCCTCGACGCCCAGGACTCCATCTACCCGCAGGTGCTTGCGGAACTGCGCGCCGGTGCCAAACGCAGCCACTGGATGTGGTTCATCTTTCCGCGGATTCAGGGTCTCGGCTCCAGCCCCATGGCCGAGAAGTACGCCATCTCTTCGAAAGAAGAGGCGGCCGCTTATCTCGCTCACCCGGTCCTCGGCCAGCGTCTCCGCGAATGCACTGCGCTCGTCCTTCATACGGAGGGCCGGGCTTTGGACCAAATCCTCGGTTACCCGGACGACCTCAAGTTCCACTCCTCGGCCACGCTCTTCGCCTACGCTGCGCCGGACGATCTGGTCTTCATGGCCGCCCTCCAGAAGTACTTCGAGGGCGAACCCGACCCCGCCACCCTCAGCCGGCTCTAAAACCTGAAAATCTCACGTCAATCGCAACGGTCTGCCTCGCGCTGATAGACTAAAACCTTGCGCCGTAGCTCGCGCAGCCCGATTCCTCGCAGCGGCAACCCGCTCGAACTTTCAGCACCACCATAAAGGAAGATCAACACCGTGGATCAGCAGACCAAAGCAGAACTCAAGCACGACAACTTCATCGACGCCACCACCCATGGACTCTCCTGGGCCAGCGAGAACCGCCGCTCCGTTATCGTCACCAGCATTGCGCTGCTCGGAATCATCCTGATTCTGGTCGCCGGTTTCGTCTTCTACAATAACCGCTCGCAGGCAGCCTCCGTGGCCTTCGGTGATGCAATGACCGCGTACCAGGCTCCGATCGCCCAGCCTGGCCAGCCCATCCCCGTCGGGATGAAGACCTACAACTCCATCCCCGAGCGCGCCAAGGCCGCTAACGCCCTGTTCCTCAGCGCCGCCGACAAGTACGGCATGACTCCCGCCGGCAAGAACGCCCTCTACTTCGCGGGCCTTACCTCCATGGAAGCCGGCGAGAACGCCTCCGCCGAGACGACCTTCAAGAAGGTCGCCGATTCGTGGGATTCGGACCTCGCCTCGCTCGCCAAGCTCTCCCTCGCGCAGCTCTACCGCAGCACCGGACGCAGCCCCCAGGCGATTGAGATCTACAACCAGCTCACCGCCAAGCCCACCACCACCGTCCCGGCCGGCCTGGCCCAGATCGAGCTCGCCGAGCTCTACGAAGCCCAGAACCAGCCCGAAGCCGCCAAGAAGATCTACGCGCAGCTCAAGGACAAGGATGCCAAGGGCCCAGCCGGAGTGCTCGCCGCCCAGAAGCTGAACCCCGCCCCTGCGGGTGCCGGTCTGCCCCCACAAGCCCAGCAGTAACAGCATTCTTTATTAGCTTCAAAAGAAAGCGCTCCGGCCGCCACTATGGCAGTCGGAGCGTAACTTTTTAGAGTTGTCAGTTGTCAGTTGTCAGTTGTCAGTTGTCAGTTGTCAGTTGTCAGTTGAAGGATGCTCTGCGTTTGCTGCTTCACACTCTTTCCGCGAATCGCTGAACGCACCACTGATACCCCTACTCGTGTTCCAAATGACCAGCCCCGGTAGCATGGTCGCTCACATGCTCGCTGACGGTCTTCTCCGCCTCGATCTGCTTCCGCAACCCTGAGATCGTCCGCCACTGGTCCTTCGACTGTGGCTCTGGAATCCAGGTTGGCAGCGGCATCTTCAAATAGTCGGACAGCGCCCTTGCGTGGGGCTCATACAGCTCCCGAATCGTATGCAGCCGAGCCGCAGAGGCCGGGTCGCCGCACATCCGCAGGCTGATATCGCCCAGCGCCTCACACAGCCGCGAAAATTCTTCGGGAGGCAGCCTGTCCTCCCCGCTCGCCCGCAAAGAACGCTTCTCCAGGTGGAAGACATGGCCGAGGTCGACCAGCGCATGACGCGCCATCGCGAAGGTCAACTGCGCCTGCCGCATCGGCGTCCCTTCGACGATCGCGATCAGGAGCGCGCAGCTATCGAGGATCGCCACCAGCGCCGAAAGCCAGCTCTGATTATCGTGCTGCGACCGGTAGAAGCAGAGCAAGGGGTAGGAGATATGCGACTCCAGGATCTCCGCCGACCAGCGCTCCCACTCCACCAGCAGGGAGCTCAGCTCCTTGTCGCCGCCCTCGAATCCGTGGCGTTGCAGCAACTCCGCCGCTGTTGGAGGCGAGCCCGCCCGCGCATCCAGCAGAGCCACACTGACCTCACGCCGCGAGAACGCCTGGTACAGCACCGGGACGTAGCCGATTACCAGCGCCACAAATCCCAACCCCACTCCGGACTCGAAGATGATGAGTGCCCGGGCGGTCAGGGCCTTGGGGACGACGTCTCCCAGGCCGAGCGTAAAGATCGTGGTTCCACTGACATACAGGTCCGTGGCAAACCGCCCCACGATCCCGGTGCCCGGACCATGCAGCGCGTCCGAGAACGGCGAGCCCAGCGCGAAGAAAAAGCAGGCGAACCCGAGGATCAGCAACACCCCCCACAGCACCAGCAAGAGCAGCAGCGACAGCGGCCCGTACACGCTGTACACCTGCTCGCGAATCTTTTTGTTGCGGATGCGCGGAGCCATCGCCGACCAGGGATTCCACGTCAGCGTATAGAAAAGACGGGTAATGCGCAGTCGCCCCGTCGGCCGCCGAGGCAGGATGATCGTCTGAAACGCGTCCAGGGCCACCCCAAGACAGCAGATCAGACCAAAGATGAGAGCCGCGACACGCATTTGCTTCCTTTTGCCTTGCAGGCACGTCTTATCTCAACCTTAGCAGAGAGATACGGACGATTCGGTCTCTTGATCCCCGTCGCAGGATGCGGACTGCAGTACGGAAACGGAATTTTCATTCGACACATTCACCGTGTGCGGCTACATTAGAACTCCTGCACTACTGTGCAACATCTTGAACTCTTTCTCTCTGATGGTTTTGCTACTCCTGCTTCACCTATCTGCTGCCACATAGAGACAGAGGCCCCCATGCAACGTGTTTTGATCGTTGACGACGAACGTCTGGTAGCAGATACCCTGACCCTGGTCTTCCAAAAGGCCGGCTTCAACGCGAAAGCTGCCTACACGGTCAACGACGCCATGAAGTCCGTCCGCACCTTCCGCCCCGATCTTCTTCTTTGCGATATCACCATGCCCGGGAAAGATGGACTTGTCCTCGTCAACGAAATTACCGACGAGCTGCCTTCCTGCCGCATTCTCGTCCTGACCGGCTTCTATTCCAACCTGAAAGCCGTTCGTGAGGAGGCCACCCGCCTTAAGCTTCCGGTGAGCATCCTCACTAAACCCTGCCAGCCCGATGACCTTCTCCGCGAAGCGGCCGCGATCCTTGCCGTAGCCTGACGCTTCCCGATGTGGCATCCTGCGCTGGTTCCACCCGCCAGCCCCACTGCTAGACTTAACTCCAGATGTCCTCCAGCGAAGACAATCCGCTGACCCTTGCCGGCCTCCGCTCCAGCCGCACCCGCAGTAAGTCCGCGAAGGCGTCAAAAGAGCCCCAGCTTGGACTGCTCTTCGCCACGGAACCCCCGCCCCCTCCCGCCGTAAAGTCCGAGCCGAAGAAACAAAAGGCTGCTCCCCGCGTCTGGACCGTCCGCGCCCTCGTCAGCGAGGTCCGCGGCACGGTCGAATCCAACTACACCGATCTCTGGATCGAAGGCGAGATCTCCAACTGTCGCCCCGCCCCCTCCGGCCACATCTACTTCACCCTCAAGGACGGAGAAGCTCAGCTCCCCGTGGTCCTCTTTCGCCGCCAGGCGATGCTGCTGCGCTTCCGCCCGGCAGATGGACTCGCCGTCCTCGTCCGTGGGCGAATCTCCGTCTATGAGTCCCGCGGCCAGCTCCAGCTCATCGCCGAGACCATGGAGCCACGCGGAGCCGGAGCCTTGCAACTCGCCTTTGACCAGCTCAAAGCCCGCCTGCTAGCTGAAGGGCTCTTCGACGCTGCTCGCAAGCGTCCACTGCCGCCTTTTCCCCGCTGTATCGGCGTCGTAACCTCGCCGACGGGAGCGGTCGTCCGCGACATCGTGACCGTCATCCGCCGCCGCCATGCTCGCCTCAATCTGCTCATCTATCCCGCCGCGATGCAGGGCGCGAACTGCAGCTCGACCGTTGCCGCCGGAATCCGCTTCTTCAATGCCCATCCCGATAAGGTCGACCTCATCGTTCTGGCGCGCGGCGGAGGCTCCATCGAAGATCTCAGTGGCTTCAACGACGAAGCGCTCGCGCGCATCATCGCGGCGTCGAAGCTCCCGGTCGTATCGGCTATCGGCCATGAGACGGACTTCACCATTGCGGACTTCGTCGCCGATCTGCGCGCGCCTACGCCCTCTGCTGCCGCGGAAATCGTCACGGCGACCCAGCACCGTATCGAAGAGCGCGTCACCGACCTGGAGCGCCGCGTCCACCGCGCTGTCCGCTTTCATCTGCTCCATGCCCGTCAGCGTCTCGCCCGGCTCTCTGCCGACTCCGTTCTGCTGCGTCTCCGCGACGCCGTCAGCCGCCGCGACCAGCGCCTCGACGAACTGCACCTTCGCCTGGACTCCGCCGCGAGCCGCCGTGCCCGTATCACCTCCCAGCGCCTCGAAGCTCTCACCGCGCGCCTGCGTCGGCACGACCCAACCCTCCGCATCGCCACCGCAAAACACCGTCTGCAGATTGCGAATCAGCGTCTCCAGCAGCTTGCAGTTCAGACCGGCAAGCCGCAGCAAAATCGCCTCGCCCGCGCCACCGCCCGCCTCGAAGCCCTCTCTCCGTTGGCCGTCCTCAACCGTGGCTACGCACTCGTCTACGGACCGCAGGGAGATCTTCTTCGCTCCACTGATGAGGTCGCCCCTGCCGACACGATCCGCGTCCGGCTGGCCAAGGGCTCCCTCGCGGCTGAGGTCAAGACCCTTGACCCTGCTGCGTCCGAATAACCCGAACGCGTACTACACGCGACCGTCCAAACCCCCGATAATGAAGCTGGAGAATTACACCGCATGAAGAAGCTCTTCGGAACCGATGGCATCCGCGCCGTCGCTGGCCAGTCCCCGCTCGACACCCCCACCGTCTACGCCATCGGCCTTGCTCTTGCCCACTCGCTCGCCCGCACCACGCCCAGCCCGAAGATTCTCCTCGGCATGGATACCCGCGAGTCCAGCGAAGAGATCGCGGCTACTCTCACGGCTGGCATTATTGCCGCTGGAGTCGGCGCCACCGTCGAATCCGCCGGTGTCATCACCACTCCCGCCGTAGCCTTCCTCGCCCGTACCCACGGCTTCGCCGCCGGAGTCGTCATCTCCGCCTCGCACAACCCCTGGCAGGACAATGGCATCAAGCTCTTCGGCCCCGACGGCTTCAAGCTCCCTGACGCCACCGAACTAGCCATCGAAGAAGAAATCTTCACACAGTTAAAATCTTCGACAGCTCACAACTCACAACTCACAACTCACAACTTGCCCCCCGAAGTGAACGAGGCCGACCGAGCCGAGTACATCCGGTTTCTCCTCGCCGCCGTTCCGGGCCTGTCGCTTGATAATCGCCGCATCGTGGTCGATTGCGCCAACGGCGCTGCCTCCTCGGTCGCTCCCCAGCTCTTTCAGGATCTCGGTGGGGAAGTCGTCATCACCCACGCCAGCCCCGACGGACGCAACATCAACGAACTCTGCGGAGCCCTTCACGCCGATGTCGTCGCGAAAGAAGTTGTCGCTCAGAAAGCTTCCATGGGCATCACCTTCGACGGCGATGCCGACCGCGCCCTCTTCGCCGATGAGCATGGGAACGTCATCAATGGCGACGCTGTGCTGCTGCTCGCGGGGCGCCATCTCAAGGCCCTCGGCCTCCTGACTAACGACACCATCGTCGCCACCACCATGTCCAACATGGGCCTAGAAGCCGCCCTCAAGCGCAGCGATATCAAGATGCTCCGCGCTCCCGTCGGCGACAAGTATGTCCTCGAGCAGATGCTGGCCACCGGCGCAGCGCTCGGCGGCGAACAGTCGGGCCACATCATCTTCTCCGGCCGCAGCACCACCGGCGACGGCCTTCTTACCGCGCTGCTCATTCTGGATATCATTCATAAATCCGGACAGTCTTTAGCCCAGTTGACCGCCGATCTTAAGACCTTCCCCCAGGTCATCGTCAACGTCAAGGTCCGCGAGAAGCGTCCCCTCGACCAGATCCCGACCGTAGCCGCCGCGATCGCCGCCGCAGATTTGGCCCTCGCCGACTCCGGCCGCGTCGTCATCCGCTACTCCGGCACCGAAGCTCTAGCCCGCGTCATGATCGAAGCCGAGTCCGAACCCCTGATGCGCCACCACGCTGACGCCATCGCCAACGCCATCCGCGCCGAACTCGGCGTTTAGCCTTAATACTTCAACCCATACCCAAACCGATAGAGCGGTGCAGCCGAATCATGCGGCACATCGCTCTTCTGGTACTGCACCGCCTCGATCGATGAAGGCAGCTCAAACGGCAGTTTTCCCACCGCCTTCACCTTGCCGGTAATCACTTCCAGCAGCGGCTCGTCGCCGATCCCGAAGTCTCCCAGCAGAACCGTGGCATGGGGCTTCACGTTGGTTAGAATCAGAGGCCGTTCCAGCGTCGTCGTAAAGATGGTCGGCACTACCGCACCCACCCGCAGCAACTCGGCATACGCCGTATCGGCCTCGACAAAATTCAGCCTCCCTTCGTGCTGCCGCCCGCCGAAGAAGTACCCCGGATGCTCTCCCTGGTAGGGAGCGGGTGCCCGCACAATCGCAAAGTCGGCCTGCGCCACATCCTCTACGACAGTGAAGCCGGCCGCCTTCGCTGCCTCGGCCTTCACGTTGACCAGAAATACCTTCTTCCCCGACGCCACAGGCAGGAGAGCCTTACCCTTCACGCTCTTGTTTTCCAGCACCACGACTGCCTTTGCCTGGGCCGCCTCGCCTTCCCGCACAAACTCCGCCCGGCCCACGATGGAGCTGGCCTTCGCGGCATCCGCGTAGGGCTGCTCGAACAAGCCCATCTGGAACTTCTGCAGCAGCACCCGTCCTGCCGCCTCCCGGACCCGCGCTTCGGTGAGCTTCCCGTGATGCACCGCATCTACGATGTAGCCGGACTCCTCCGTCCCGCCGATCTGGTCGACGCCCGCTCCGATCGTCTTGGCGAACCGTTCCTCCTTGGTCAATCCCTCGACGCCCCACGGCATCCCGATATTTCCCGTCCCTGCCTTCTGGCTGGCGGGAACGCCATTTTTGCACCCTTCGTTGCAATCGCTGGTAATGCCCCAGTCGCTCACCACGACGCCGGAGAACTTGTACTTATCCCGCAGCAGCTCCTGCAGCAACTGCTTGCTGAAGCCTGCGCCCACCTGCTCCAACGGCTTCCCGTTGACCGTAGCGCCTTCAAGAATCGCGTAGGTCGGCATCACTCCTGCAACATGCGCCTCGAACGCCCCGATAAACGGAACAATATGCATCTGCAGATTCTTCTCCGAGATCGCGGCGAAGCGCCCGTAGTAGTTATGCCCGTCCCAGCCATCCTTCTCTGCGCCATACCCGACCCAATGCTTGACGACCGCCATCACGCTATCGCGACTCAGCCCGGCATCTCCGCCCTGAAAGCCTTCCACGTATGCCTTGACCATCCGCTTGGCCAGCGCCGGATCCTCTCCGAAGGTCCCATTGGCCCGCGCCCAGCGTGGCTCTGTCACCAGGTCGGCCTGCGGAGAGAGCGCCTCGCGAATCCCCACCGCTGCGTACTCCTGCCGCGCGATATCGCCAAACCGCCGCGTCAGAGCCGCATCGTCGATCGCCCCAAAGCCCAGCGGCTCCGGCCACTGCGAAAACACGGTGCCGGCGGAACTCGCTCCCAGCACCTCCTGGAAGTGATGCCGCGGATCGGTCGAAATCGTCGCCGGAATTCCAAGCCGTGTCTCCTCCGCCAACGCCTGCACCGCATTATTCTGCTCTGCCAGATACTGCGCCGCACCGGAGAGCCGCGTAATGAAGCTATTCACGTGCAGCGCTGTCACCAGCCGTTTGGTCTTGGCCATGTCGTAGCCGTCGCCCCGTCCGATCGCGCCCAGCGCCCCGCCCGTTGGCAGAGTTCCGTGGACCATCACCCCCGCCTGCTCCTCCAGCGTCATCTGCCCCAGCAGGTCTGCCGTACGAGCCTCCGGACTGAGCCGCCAGTCCTCAAAGGGGTCGAGCGTCCCATTCCGGTTCAAGTCTTTGAATTCCAGACCATCGACCTTCAGCAACGAAACAGATCGATAACCCAACCCCGGCTGCTGCACGTTTTTCGCTGCAACCTGCTGCCCGTCAATTACTTGCGAGGAGAGAAGCAAAGCACAAAGTCCCGCTGAACCAATGAAACGAATTGAAGTAGACATAAAAGCTCCCGGCAGACGATTGAATCAGTGAGGGCACGATTGTTGCCCGGCCGCACCATTCTTGGCAACCATTCCTCAATTCTTCAAAATCTAGACGATGAATATCGTCTAAACAACATAAGTCGCTTTTCTTGAATCCTTCTTTCCGGTGTCGCGTCAACTCTAGTGAAGGGTTTAAAGCCGACAACAGCGGTCGGCAGGCAGCCTTTCCAACATTGATGCGCGAACTCACCCGAAAAGGACACACCATGCCGACTCTTCTCAAGATCGATGCCAGCCCCCGCGGCGACTACTCCGTCTCTCGCTCCTTCACCGCACTCTTCAGCGAAGAGTGGACCAAAAATCACTCCGGCGGAACCGTCGTCGAGCGCGATCTCTTCAAGACCGAACTCCCTTTCGTCGACGTTCCCTGGCTTATGGGCGCATACACCCCGGCCGAGCAGCACTCCGAGGAGTCGAAGAAGGCCATCGCAATCTCCAACGCTCTCGTCGATGAACTGCTAGCAGTCGACCACATCGTTCTCGGGACGCCCATGTACAACTTCTCGCTCCCTGCGGTCCTGAAGGCCTACATCGACCACATCGTTCGGCTCGGTCGTACGTTCACCTCCTCCTATGAAGGCCTGGCCAAGGGTAAGAAACTGACGATCATCATCGCCAGCGGCGGCGTCTACACACCCGGCGCCCAGGCTGAGTCCTATAACGCCGAGTCCAGCTACCTGAAGCAGATCTTCGGCTTCATCGGTATCACTGACGTCAGCATCGTCCTCGCTGGCGGGACCTCGGCGATCGATCAGGGTACGAAGACCAAGGATGTACTGGTTGCCGAGTTCAAGCCCGCCGTCGTCGAAGCCGCAAAATAAGGGTTTCACCAACACAAAACAGAAACTCGCCAACAACAGTAGGGCCGACGCTCATCCGTCGGCCCTTACTGTTGCCTGAGCTGTTCTCCTCCCAAGCCTTACCCCAAACGCTCTCTATACCCATAAAATTGCCATCCTGAGCAAAGCGAAGGACCCGCTTTTCCCATTTTTAGCTCCCGCATCGCCCGATCAACATCAAACTTCTCAGCCGACAAAAGACACCACACAGCGCAACACGCCAACTCCGCATCGTAGGAACCAGGAGAAACACCATGAAAGCTCTTCCCTGGATCATCGCCGGAGTCGGCGTAGGCTTCGCCACATATTTCCTTCTGAATCAGCCCTCCCCTCAATACGCCACCGGCAGCGACGACGTGGAAGACGCCGCCAACCGGGCCTGGCGTTGGGGCACCAAGCAGCGCGCCACCGGAACCGGAACCCGCCTGGTCGGCAAGTTGAAGGAAGGCGTGGGCCGTGCCACCGGAAATGACACCCTCGCAGGCGAGGGTGTCGTGGATCAGGTGGCCGGGGCTGCCAAAGACGCGGCAGGCAAAGTGGCTCATGCCGTAAGTGAGACCGTCCACGATCTGAACCGTTAGTCGTTGAATCAAAGCGAGATATCGTTCTCAATCGCATGCTTTGAAGTTCTAATACCCAGTAAAAGTAGAAGCCTCAGCCGATCCGGCTGGGGCTTCTGCCTTGGTCCTCCACTGAATCTTCAAGTCAAACGGGCAGGACGAAAGCAACATCCTGTGCGTGAGAGGAAATTCGGAACTCTGCGAGGCGCTTGCCCAACCCATTCCCCTGCTCTACTCTGGAGAGAACCATGTATGAAGACTTCACAGTAACCGACCGCTGGACCTCCGAGCCTCTCCACTGCACCTGGAAGGGAACTGTGGTCGCCATCGCGACCCGCCACGCCGACGCTACGGATATCCGCTTCGCCGTCAACGGCCGTCCCGTCTGGATCGCCATGCCCAACACAGCCTGGGTGGAGCAGAAGCGCCGCACCGGCTTCGTTATCACCGACTATCTCGCTGCCCAGACCGCCGGCCGCTACCTGAAGCATGCCATCGAGTCCGGCTACGACAACGGTCGTGAGATGTACACGATGACGGTCGAAGAGGTTCTTGAACACGCCGATCTGGTCGTCCGCGAGGCCGGAAACACCGACAAGCTGCCCAGCCTGCCCGTCATCAACGACGACATCAAGCCGGAGAAGTTCCTCGGTCACGTCCCCGGAGACCCCGGTTCTGCTGCCTACTTCGGCGCGCCCGAGCCCAGTGTCAACGACAAGGCCACCATCTACCCCGAGTCCCACGCAGCCCCCGAAACCCTGACCCGGCCGTAGATGTTCCTCCGCACCCTGAAGATTGAGCGCATCGATACACAAGGCGCGGTCCACGCGTGCCCCATCGCTCAGTTGGATAACTTCGCCATGCGGAACTTCACCAACGACGCCATCTTCGACGACACGCTGCCGGTCGGGGACGGCCTGCTCGAAGCCGGAAGCCGCGTTCCGCTGGATCAATTGTCAGAGAAGATGGAAGACTGGTTCCGCCGCAAGAGCTACCTCGCCGCAGCCGAAACCCTTCGCATCACCGAGCTTTAGGCGTCGGAAGGGCATACCTTCAGGTATGCCAAAACGCTCCCATTTGATTTGTTTCTTCGGCGGTTTGCCATAGGCAAACCGCCGAAGAAAGGGCAGGAGGGAACGCTTCTTTCGGCATGGCTGAAGCCATGCCCTTCCAAATATCCTTCGAAGTCGACCATGTCGACCAAGAAGTACCGCCGGTATATGTCAATCGGCCTGCTTACTTACTCGTCATAGTGCAGCAGGCTGTGGACATCATACTCAGGGAACTTCGAGCGTCCCTTGAGAAAGTCCAGCTCGATTGCGAAGGCGAGGCCGGCAATATCGCCGCCGAGCTGCCGCACGAGCTGTACCGTTGCCTGCATGGTTCCTCCGGTCGCCAGTAGATCGTCCACGATGATCACGCGCTGCCCCGGCTGGATTGCGTCCAGGTGAATCTCCAGTGAGTCCGTACCGTATTCGAGGTCGTAGTTCACCCGAGCGGTCGGAGCCGGCAGCTTCTTCGGCTTACGCACCGGCACGAACCCAGCGTTCAGGCGATACGCCAGCGCTGGTCCGAAGATGAAGCCACGGGCCTCGATGCCCAGCACCAGGTCGATATCCTTACCGATGTAGTACGCGGCGAACGCGTCGATCAGTTGTGCGAAACCGGCCTTATCCTTCAACAGGGTCGTAATGTCGTAGAACAGAATCCCCGGCTTGGGGAAGTCCGGAACCGTGCGGATCAGTTCCTTCAGCGGTTCACAGTTAATCGGAATCGTCATCTTTTACCAGGCTCCTTCAATCTCAAATGGTCCAAGCTGTGCGCCTTCGCTCTCGACCAGTTCATCTACGATCACTGCATCGACGCGGCTGCCTCGCGAACCTTTGTGCAGCGCGGCCTTCAACTCCGCGAGTAGTTCGGCGTCGCCTGCGGCCACAATTTCAACATGTCCCTGATCGGTGTTCTTCACCCAGCCGCGCAGGCCAAGTTCAGCGGCTTCCCGCTGGACGAACCAGCGAAAGCCAACGCCCTGAACCCTGCCTTTGACGAAGTAATGAACGACCATAGAGAACTAAGCCCGGCTGACGTACGAGCCTTCAGCGGTATCGACGCGGATCTTCTCGCCTTCGTTGATGAACGCAGGGACCGCAACGACCAGGCCCGTCTCCATCTTCGCCGGCTTGGTAACGGAGGACGCCGTCGCCGACTTGATGCCGGGTTCGGTCTCGATCACTGTCATTTCAATGACGCCGGGAAGATCGATTCCGACTGCTTTTCCGTCGTAGAAGCTCACGTTGATGCTGAGGTTCGGGATCAGGTATTCGACCGCGTCGCCCAGCGTATCCAGCTTCAATACCGTCTGCTCGAACGACTCATCCATGAAGTAGTAGTCATCGCCGTCGTTGTACAGATACTCCATCTTGATCTCGTCCACGCGAATTTTATCGATGGGATCGGGCGAGCGGAAGCGCTCGATGAACATGGCGCCGGTGCGAACGTTCCGCAGCTTGGCCTGGATGAACGCACGAAGGTTGCCGGGAGTGCGATGCTCCACCGAGAACACCATGTGGAGATCGTTGTTGTGCTTGATAATCATGCCCGGGCGCATCTGCGTGGCAGGAATCGACATAAAAAGAAAACCTCTGATCTTGGTCTGATGCAGCTCTGGGATCCGGATTGGGGTGCAATTGAGCTGCGCCCCATACTACGTTGGAATCGAGCTGCGTTGCGGTCGACAGGAGACGCTCTCGCTCGCTGGACTACAACCCTTCGATTGTAGCGCAGCGAGGAATCCGCCTGTAGCGGAGTCGTCAGCCTAGCGTCGCGGCGGCCTATCGGTTGAAACGCTTTAGCCTTTGCCGAACAGCCGTTTGAAAAAGCGTCCGATGCGATGCGCAATATCGGTGCCGGACGGCGGCGCGGGGGGGAGAGGAGCCTCGGCCCGGACGGTGGTCGCTGCAGTTGGAGGCGCAGGCTGCGATCCGGCGCTTGCGCCCGTGGAACTGCCTGCCGCGATTGAAGAAGTACTCGCGGCAGCAGCTGCCGGGGTCGTGGCAGGGTCTTTCTTCTCGGCGTCTGCCGCGTTGAAAGTCAAAGTTGCTGCAACCTGCGTATGGATCGCCCCGGCCTGCGTGGGGGGAGGCCCATTGCTCGGAGCCAGACCCTGGCTGACGGCTGCGGGAAAGGGATGCTGTTCCGCTGTCTGCTTCGCGGCCACCACGCTACCCGGTGCGGCTGGTGTCGCGGAGGTGACTCCAGCGTCCGCCACGGAGACGACCGGTTCGGGCGGGCAGCCGCACGGAGAGGTCTCGCGATCGACGACCTCCTTCAAATTGGCGTGCTCGAACAGGACGTGTTGCCCGGCGTGCAGTTCGTAGGTGGTGTCGCCAAACTGGTCGGAGATCCGCAGCAGCGGTGCATTAGCCCCGACATTTTCGACGCAGGTATCGCCGTAGCGGGTGACGCGGAGCTTCAGATCCAGGGGGCCGGCACTCTGGATCGCGAAGCGAAGATCCGGGGTCATCACGACGTCGCTGGCGGTGGCGGCCATCTGGACTTCGACGGCTCCGCGATCCAGCGAGAGCAGCAGCGGTTGGGCCCCCGATGCGGCTTTGCCTGCCGTCAGATGAAGCCCGCTGGTCGCGCAGACGAGCACCTTGCCGCCGCGTCCCAGCGTTACCTCCGCGGTGTGATCCTTCGCGGTGACGGTGGTATTCCCAACCAGAACGGCGCGGCCGTTCGTCACCTCCAGCGCCCCGGCGACAGTGGCGTCCTGCACCCCGACCGAGCCGATGGGCTGCTGCGCGAAACCAAGGGACTGCTGCGCCAGGCCGATGCCTGAGAGCAACGCGAGCTGTAAGAGTTGCGAGACACCCGCACGAACCACGATGACGACTCCACCTTGTGCTGCTTACATCTTCAGGAAGTTCTTGATGATCTCTTTGCCGTGCACCGTAAGGACGCTCTCGGGATGGAACTGGACGCCTTCGATGGGAAGCGTCCGATGACGCAGCGCCATGATGGTCTCGCCGTCCTTGGTGCGGGCCGAGACTTCGAGTTCGTCAGGCAGACCCACTTCCGCCACGATCAGCGAATGATAGCGGGTGCAGGTCATGGTCGACGGAATACCGCTGAAGATGGTCTTGCCGTCATGCTCCACCTCGCTGGTCTTGCCGTGCATCAGCTTGGGAGCGCGGACGACGTTGCCGCCAAAGGCCGCGCCGATGGCCTGATGTCCCAGGCACACGCCTAGAATCGGAACTCTTGTGGCTACGCCTGCGCTGGCGAAGTGCTGAATCAGCGCGATGCTGATGCCGGCGTCCTGCGGGGTGCAGGGTCCTGGCGAGATGAGGATCTTGTCGGGATGCAGAGCTTCGACCTCAGCCGGGGTCAGCTCGTCATTGCGGCGGATGACCATCTCAGCGCCAAGCTCGCCCATGTACTGGACCAGGTTGTAGGTGAAGGAATCGTAGTTATCGAGGACGAATACCATGGCTCTTTCTTGATTCTACGCTGAAGTGTGAAGGGCGCCCTTACGCCGGGCGTGCACCACTTCGTGGGATATTGGACGCTTCGCGTGAGTGCTTCGCGCTAACCTCGGGCTCTCTCGATGGCTCGGACTACGGCTCGGGCTTTGTTGCCGCATTCTTCATATTCCTTTTCCGGAACCGAGTCGGCGACGATGCCTGCCCCGGCCTGGATATAACCCTTCTCGCCGTCCATAAAGAGAGTGCGGATGGCAATGCAGGAATCGAGATTGCCGCTGAAGTCGGCGTAGAGGATGCTGCCTCCGTAGACGCCGCGGCGCGCGGGTTCCAGCTCTTCGATGACCTCCATGGCGCGGATCTTGGGCGCGCCGCTGAGGGTTCCCGCGGGGAAGCAGGCTTTGAAGGCGTCGATCGGTTCCAGGTCGTTGCGGAGCTGGCCTTCAAGCGCGCTGACCAGGTGCATGACGTGGCTGTAGCGTTCGACGAACATCAGATCCTTAACCCTGACAGTGCCGTATTCGCTCACGCGGCCCACATCGTTGCGGCCAAGGTCGACCAGCATGATGTGTTCGGCGACCTCCTTCTCGTCGGCGCGGAGATCGGCTTCCATGGCGCGGTCTTCCACCTCGTCGGCGCTGCGTGGCCGAGTCCCGGCGATGGGGCGGTACTCCACGGTGCGGCCGTGGACGCGGACCAGCAACTCCGGTGACGAACCCACGATGTGAGCCTGCGACTCCCTCTTCTTCACACCCCCCGATTGCATCCCGAAACGTAGAAAGTACATGTAGGGCGACGGATTGATGATGCGGAGCGCCCGGTAGATATCGAAGGCGTCCACGCCGGGCACGCAGTCGAAGCGCTGCGAAAGGACGCACTGGAAGACGTCTCCGGATGCGACATACTCCTTGGCCTTATTGACCGATTTGAGGAAAGCAGCCTTGGAGGTGCGCGCGGTCAGCTTCAGCTTGCCTTCGGGCTTCTTCTTGCGAGACTTTGGCAGGGCCTGGGCAAGGCGACGTTCGAGCTTGTCCAGCCGGCGGACGGAGCGCTCATAGGCCCCTTCGCGGGGCTCCCGCAGCAGGTCGGCGGTAACGATCAGGTGAATCTCTTTCTTGACGTGATCGAACGCGAGCACCTGGTCGAAGAACATGAGACAGGCGTCCGGCACACCGAGTTCATCGGCTGCGGTGGCCGGCAGCTTTTCAATCTGGCGGACGACGTCGTAGGAGAAGAATCCGACGGCTCCAGCCGTGAAAGGCGGCAGACCCGGGAGACGGACCGGCGTGTGGCCGCTCAGGGCTTTCTTCAACTCCTCGAAGACGTCTCCGGTGAAGGCGCGCCGCTTGCGGCCTTCCTGGACGGTGATATCGGTTCCGCGCGAGACCATCTTCTTATACGGCTGGATGCCGATAAAGGTATAGCGGCCGACGTGCTCGCCGCCTTCTACGGACTCGAGCAGGAAGGCTTCCGGCTCCTCGGCTGCAATGCGCAGGAAGGCGGAGACCGGCGTTTCGAGATCGGCGGCGACGATGCGGTAGACCGGGACCAGCGAGTGTTTGCGGCTGAGCTTGACGAAGTCCGCTGGTAAAGGAAAGGCGTTACTTTTCGGTTTGGCCGAGCTTTTCATAACGCTTTTCGCTGCGGCTGCACTGTTGCGCGCCTTATTGGGTTTGCGCGCCGGACTGCTGGAAGGAGGCATGATGCCTTTCATCATAAATTGTGCTCACTTTCCTGCGTTCGGGGCATCGAATCAAAGGGGCCGCGCGCGGAAACTCTTCTATCGCCGTGGTTTGCCGACGCAGAGCGCATCGGCCTATACTCCACTGGGCTCTGGGCCGTCTCCAGGGCGTGGCGCTCTTCCTGGGAAGATTTTCAAGGAGGACTTTACTGATGGCGATCGAATCGCTGATACCCGTTATCGAGAAGAAGGAACCAAAGATGAACACACTTACCATCGAGCAGGAGACCAATCCCTGGGAAGCCCAGGCTGCTCGATTCGATTTTGCAGCGAAGAAACTTAACCTGGACCAGGGAATCTGGAAGGTGCTGCGCTATCCTGCACGCGAGATTATCGTACATATCCCGGTCGGCATGGACGACGGATCGGTCGAGGTCTTTACCGGCTACCGGGTGCAACACTCCATCGCTCGCGGACCCGCCAAGGGCGGAATCCGCTACGGCCCGGACGTCTCGCTGGACGAGGTACGAGCTCTGGCCAGTTGGATGACCTGGAAGTGCGCCGTCGTCAACATCCCGTTCGGCGGTGCCAAAGGTGGCGTGATCTGCGATCCGAAGAAGATGTCCCAAGGCGAGCTGGAGCGGATGACCCGCCGCTACACCGCCGAACTGATCGAGTTCATCGGGCCGGAGAAGGACGTTCCCGCACCGGATATGGGTACCGACGAGCAGACCATGGCGTGGATCATGGACACCTACTCGATGCACATGCGGCAGACGGTCACGGCCGTGGTGACGGGCAAGCCGGTGAACATCGGCGGGTCGCGCGGACGTCGTGAGGCGACAGGCCGGGGCGTTTCGGTTGTCTGCGATCAGGCGCTGAAGCATCTGGGCATGTCCATCGAAGGCTGCCGCGTGATCGTGCAGGGCTTCGGCAATGTGGGATCCAACTCGGCCAAGATCCTGGCGGATAAGGGCTACACCGTCATCGGCATCGCCGAGTACGACGGCGGGCTGTATAACGCCAACGGTATCGACGTTCCAGCCCTGATCGCGCACCGCAAGGCGGCCGGTACCATCGTCGGCTTCGCCGGAGCGGAAGCGGCGGATAAGGATGAGCTGCTGACGTATGAGTGCGAAATCCTGATTCCGGCGGCGACCGAGAACGTCATCACCAGCCTGAATGCAGCAAAGCTGCGCTGCAGGATCCTGTGCGAAGGCGCGAACGGACCGACCACAACCGTGGCCGACGATATCCTCGAAGACAAGCGCATCTTCGTGATTCCCGACATTCTCGCCAATGCGGGTGGAGTTACCACCAGCTACTTCGAGTGGGTGCAGGACCGCATGGGATACTTCTGGACCGAGGCCGAGGTGAACCAGCGGCTGGACTCGATCATGACGGAGAGCTTCTCCGACGTGATGGCGTACGCGAAGTCGCACAGCGTCAACAACCGGATCGCAGCTTATATGCTGGCGATCGACCGGGTGGCTTATACGACCAAGCAACGGGGAATGTACGCCTGATTGAGGGATACCCTCTTTATCCTTTGCAATGAAAGCCCTGGGCCCTTTGGCTCGGGGCTTTTTAGTGAGTCTCCCTTGGCAGAACCTTCCAGAACGGACTTCAGACGGCAAGCTAATTCCGGCGGAGCGGTTGGGCTGGCGTGGTCGCGGTGTGGGAGAATGTCTGTGTCTGGCAGCTTTCCGGAGTTGCCGATTGTGCCGTGTCCTGAGCCGTATGAATCTGCCCAATTCCATCACGATGAGCCGGATTGCCAGCGTGCCGCTGCTGATCTGGATTCTGTCCCCTGGGTTCCCTTGGACGGGGCATGGGATGCACGGACTCCGTGGTGGCGAGCAGGAGATTATTGCATCGTTGGTGTTTATCGCGGCGAGCATCACGGACGGGCTGGACGGCTACCTGGCGCGGAAGCGCAAACAGATTACGACCATGGGGATGCTGCTCGATCCTCTGGCCGACAAGCTGATGGTGACGACGGCCTACATCCTGCTGGTTGCCTACAACCCACGCGTGGTTCCGCCGTGGATCGCCGTGGTGGTGATTGGCCGGGAGTTCCTGGTCAGCGGGTTGCGGTCCATCGCGTCGAGCGAGGGCTTCACCATCGAGGCGAGCGAGATCGGCAAACTGAAGACGGTAATCCAGATCGTGAGCGTAGTGGCGGCAATCCTCGCGCATCGCTGGGACTACTGGATCTGGTTTCCTCAGTGGGGCAACGGGTTCATCATCGCGGTGCACTTTATCGCGATGACGTCGATCTACTGGATGACGATCGTATCGATCATCTCGGCGGTGGACTACTTCGTAGGCTTCTGGAAGAAGATCGACCATGCCAGCGATAAACGCCGCAAGCGCCGGAGCTTCGTGCTGAGCCGCAAAGAAAAAGCCGCACAGGCCGCCGCCGAGCATCCTTCCCGGATTTCATAAGCTGCCACTAGCAATCATGGCTCGCTGGTGACGCGTCCGGAGGGGCTGAAGTTGAACTTGATGCTGAGTTGATAGGGAATGGCGCGGTTTCCTGCCATCAGCGGCTTAAAGAGCCATTGCCTGGCCGCGACCAGCGAGACGGTGCGCAGGCCTTCCGGGCCGCCACTGGTGACAAAACTGTTGATGGCATTGCCGCTGGCGCCCACGTAGACGCGGAGCTCGATGGTGCCTGAGGCATTGCGTGGGGCAAGGGGAAGAGCGCGGCTCAGGATGAGGCTCTGCACCTCGGTGGTGGGAACCGTGCGGAGCAGGTAGCGGACGGAGTCGAGATTCTGCTCAAGGATCGTACCGTGGACGCTATCGGGCTGAAAGAGCACGACCCACTCGCACGAGACGGTGGTGTTGGGAACGCGATAGACCACGCGCAGGCAGATGTCCGTCGATTGCGGACAGGACGCCGGACGCTGACGGGCCGCAGACCAACTGCCGCTCGGTGGCAGCGGCTTGCCGGTATCGGGAACGAGGGCGTTGGGATCGAGGGCTTCACGCTGAATGACGAAGCTGATGGCCTTGTCGGCAGCGGCCTGGAGGGCGGGGGAGTCGGCGGGCTGCGGAGGCTGTTGCGCGTGAGCCAGTAGCGGGAGGCAGAGGATGGCCGCGAGGGTCCGTGCGAGAGTGCGATGCGCTCGTGCAAGGGACGCGGCCATGAAGGCTCCTTGATCGTTACTGGCCGAGAATCGGAACCCCGGCAAGCTGCTGCGATGCTGCGATGCGATGCGACCACTCGGCGGGTCCGGTGTTGTGGACGCTGGTTCCTTTGCTGTCTACGGCTACGGTTACCGGCATGTCGACGACATCGAACTCGTAGATGGCTTCCATGCCGAGGTCTTCGAAGGCCAGCACACGGCTGCTTTTGATGGCTTTGCTGACGAGGTAGGCTGCGCCTCCGACAGCCATCAGGTAGACGGCCTCGTTGTCGCGGATGGCGTCGATGGCGGCGGGGCCGCGCTCGGCCTTGCCCACCATTCCAAGAAGACCGGTTGTCTCAAGCATCTGGCGGGTGAACTTGTCCATGCGGGTGGCGGTGGTGGGACCGGCCGGACCTACGGCTTCGTCGCGCACGGCGTCGACCGGGCCAACGTAGTAGATGAAGCGGTTGGTGAAGTCCACGGGAAGCGTTTCGCCGCGATTCAACATGTCGGTCATGCGCTTGTGGGCAGCGTCGCGTCCCGTCAGGAGCTTGCCGGAGAGCAGGACAACTTCGCCGGGCTTCCAGGTCTTAACGTCTTCGCGGGTCACGGTGTTGAGATCGACGCGGCGCGCGGAGGAGACGTCATAGGTGAGCTTCGGCCACGCTTCGAGCGACGGCGGATCGAGCATCACGGGGCCGGAGCCGTCGAGGTGGAAGTGGGCATGGCGGGTGGCGGCGCAGTTAGGGATCATTGCGACGGGAAGGTTCGCCGCGTGGGTCGGGTAGTCGAGGATCTTGATGTCGAGCACGGTAGTGAGGCCGCCAAGTCCCTGCGCTCCGATGCCGAGATTGTTGACCTTCTCATAGAGCTCGATACGGAGCTCTTCGATCTTGTTCTTCGGCCCCCGGGCTTTAAGTTCCTGCATATCAATCGGGTCCATCAGGGATTGCTTGGCGAGCAGCATCGCCTTCTCAGCGGTGCCTCCGATGCCGATGCCGAGCATGCCGGGAGGACACCAGCCCGCCCCCATGGTGGGGACGGTCTTGAGCACCCAGTCGACGATGGAGTCGGAAGGGTTGAGCATGACGAACTTGGACTTGGCCTCGGAGCCGCCACCCTTGGCCGCGACGATGACGTCGACATCGCCGCCCTGTACGAGCGAGACCTCGACGACGCAGGGGGTATTGTCTACCGTGTTCTTGCGCGAGAAGGCGGGGTCGGCCAGGATGGAGCCGCGCAGCTTGTTGTCAGGATCGAGGTAGGCGCGACGGACACCTTCGTCGCACATGCCCTGGAGGTCGAGCGTCGCGGAGCCTCCGTCAGGCCCGGCCCAGCGAACCTCCATGCCGACCTTGAGAAAGATGGTCACGATGCCAGTGTCCTGGCAGATGGGGCGGTGCCCTTCGGCGCACATGCGCGAGTTGATGAGGATCTGCGCCATGGCATCCTTGGCGGCGTGCGACTCTTCCAGCTCATAGGCGCGGGCCAGATTGGTGATGTAGTCCAGCGGATGGTAGTAGCTGATGTACTGGAGGGCGTCGGCGATGGATTGGATGAGGTCGTTTTGCTGAATGGTGGCCATGAATTTGAGGGAACGCTCCCCAGTCAGCCTATCAAACCGCAGCGTGGGTTGGCTTAGGAGGCTGAATCGTGAGGATGAGGATCGCCGCCGTCCTGCCACTTACCCATGAAGTACGCGGGCAGGAGCAGTCCGGAGATGAAGCCGATCAACCCGAAGTAGAGAATCAGGGAGCCGCCCAGGGTGAGGGAGTTTTGGCCGGGGTTGATATCGCGCGAGATGGTGAGGGCTGCTCCCTTGAATTTGTCGAAGAGGTCGCCGAACTTTGCGAGGCTGGCCCCGGCCAGGAGCTTGCCGAGAGAGCTGGCGGTCTCCGAGAGGAGATTGCGGCTATGATTTTTCGCGGCCTGGGCGTCTGCCTGTTCCCGGGCGATCTGGGCTGCCTGGACGACCTCCGGATCGGGAGCGTGTTCCGGTGTATTGGCTGAGACGGCCTTCGCGGTGGCGAGGTTGATGAGGTCCATCTTCCTGCGGGCCTGGGACTGCGCCATGACGGTCTTGTCCTGGATCTGCTCCGAACCCAGCGGGAGGCCAAAGAGCAGTCCGATGATGCCGCCTCCAAAGAGGCAGGTTCCCGCGCACAGACTCGCCATACCCCAGTACGGCGCAGCCGAGATGAGCGCCACCATGCCCAGAACAATAAACAGGACGACATCGAAGGCGATGACGAACTTGACTTCGAGATTGCGGTTCGAGCGGATGATGGCCTGGTTTGCGGCGACCAGCATGAGCAGACCGATGATGCCGATGATGAGCGTCCTGATCTGCTGATCCTGAAAGAGTGCGTTGTGATGATGCACCAGATAAAACACAGAGCCAAGGACCGCCACGGCGATGGGCAGGGCGATGGCCCAGACAAGCAGGCTGGTCGGTTGTCGTTCTTCTGCCATAATTTAGCTCCTGAAGAGTGCGATTGGGGGAGAGGGAGCACGATTTCACGGTTCGAGGCGGTTTGCAAGGATTTACTGATGCGAGGGCGATTCGATGAGTCCTGAGAGAATAAGCTGCACTCCTATAAGAAGAGGTGGGCTATGGTTGCGATGCGGCAGGAGAAGGATTCGCTCGGTTTGGTCGACGTGCCGGCAGACGCTCTCTACGGGGCGCAGACGGCCCGCGCAGTCGTAAACTTCCCGATCAGCGGTTTGAAGGCGAGCCCGTTTTTGATTCGGGCGCTGGGGATGGTCAAGCGGGCGGCTGCCGAGGCGAATCAGGCGTTGGGGCTAATTACGCCGGAGCAAGGGGGAGTGATCGTCGCTGCGGCTCAGGAGGTCATCGACGGGACTTTGGATGGGGAGTTCGTAGTCGACGTATTTCAAGCCGGAGCCGGGGTGAGCTTGCACATGAACGCGAACGAGGTGATCGCGAACCGGGCGGGTCAGATCCTGGGGTCTGGGCTCGGGACGTATGAGAAAGTGCATCCAAACGACCATGTGAACTATGGACAGTCGACCAACGATGTCTTCCCGACGGCGATGCGGCTGAGTGCGCTGCTGGCCCTGGAGGAACTCTACCCGGTGCTGGATTCGCTGGCCGAAGGGTTTGCCGGGAAGGCGGCTGAGTTCGGCGATGTGTTGAAGGCGGGGCGGACGCACATGCAGGATGCCGTGCCGATCACGCTGGGGCAGGAGTTTGCCGCCTATGCGGTTGCTATGCGCAGGGCGAAAGCTTTTATTGAGCGGGCGGCGGAAAGCCTGCGGGAGTTGGGGCTGGGCGGTTCGGCGGTAGGGACGGGGCTGAACACGCATCCGGAGTATCGGGTGAAGGCGGTGGCCAATCTCGCCCGGATCTCAGGTTTGGAGTTGACGCCTGCGCAAGACCTGCGCTGGGCGATGCAGTCGTGTGCCTGCATGGCGGAGGTATCCGGTGCGTTACGAAACCTGGCGCTGGAGGTGGTGCGGATCGCGAACGACCTGCGGCTGCTTTCGTCAGGGCCGAATACGGGGTTCAATGAGATTCATCTGCCGGGACTGCAACCGGGGTCGAGTATCATGCCGGGCAAGGTGAATCCAGTGCTGGCAGAGCTGACTGCAATGGTGGGGTTCCAGGTGGTGGGGAACGACGCAGCGGTAGCGATGGCGGTGCAGGCGGGTCAATTGGAGCTGAACGTGATGATGCCGGCGATGGCGCACAACATGTTGCAATCGGTGACGATCCTTACCAATACGCTGCGGGAGCTGGATCACCGCTGTGTCCGCGGGATCACCGCGAACCGGGAGCGTTGCGAGTTCTATGCGGGAAGTACGATCGCATTGGCGACGGCGCTCAATCCTTATATCGGGTATCAGAAGGCTGCGGCGCTGGTGAAGGAGTCGGTGGCTTCGGGTCGGAGCATTGTGGATCTGGCACGGGAGCAGGGGCTGATGAGCGAGGAACAGATTCGTTCGGTGCTGGATCCAAAAACGATGACCGAGCCGCATGGGTAGCAGGCTGCGACAGAAGCAGATTCTCTGCCTTACGCGCAGGCAGCAAAAGAACGGCCTCCCGAAGGAGGCCGTTAGGCTGACAGGCGGGTCTCGTTATTTATTGAGCTTGCCGAAGCGGTAGACGATACCGATGTTGAAGCCGAGGTTGTTCTGGATGCTGCCGTTGGTCTTTCCGGTAGCGACCGGGATGTTGTTCACGGTGTTATATTCGATCCCCTGGAAGGTAGTCCCCACGTAGGTAGGAGTCACGCGGAGAGCGAGGTTGGGGTAGAGATTGTAGTCCAGGTTGATGCCGGCGGAGAAGGCAGGGCGACCCTGGGTCTGCCACAGGCCCACCTTGCCGGCTTCGATTCCCTTGGTGCCGCCGTCGAAGTTGCCGAGCGCGTAGCCGCCGAGGACGTGTACGCTGGCCGCCATTTTTTCCTTGGCATAGAAGCGGTAGCTGGGGCCCGCCATGAACGTGTACTCGGTGATCAGCGGATTACCGATGTTGTAGGGGGTGTTGCCGACCTTGGCCTTGCCGTAGGCTCCGCGGATGTCCGCGACGATGCCGAGCTTGGAGTCAAGATAGTAGGTGCCGCTGGTTGCCCAGGTGACCTCGGCGTTGCGCTGCTTGTACTCGCCGGAACGAAAGCGCAGAAAGCCGCCGCCGCCGAAGAGCTCGTACTTGTGCGCGTAGGTCTCCTGGGTCAGACGCGCGATGCGCGCTTTGCGATTGGCGTTGGACTCGCGGCGTGTGCGGCGGCCCTGGGCGTGTGCGGAGGCGGTAGTAACGGCGAGGATTGCGACGGAGAAGACGACGACCAGCCGCTGCATGTTCTTTCTGAAACCAGACATCAAAGATTGACTCCTGCGAGAGATGCAACTGCACCTTCATCGTTTGCGCTTGTGAAAATGACGGACCGCATCCAGACTGGATTGAAGTCCTGTTCTTATTAGAACATCTGCCGCGTCCGGTGGGGGCAATGGAACCTGGAAGGAGTACGAGAGATGGCGAAAAAGAGTAGCGGCGGAGGCTTCGGCAAAGTGGTGCTTGGCTTCCTGCTGGGGATTGTGGCGGTGGCGGCGGCAGGGTTCCTGTACCTGAAGTTCGGCCCTCTGCCGGTGGCGGTCACGGACCAGGCGTTTCCGCTGGAGAAGCAGGTTGTGAGCCTGCCCCTGCACGGCCGGATCGACCGCGAGATGAAGAATGCACCCTTTGGAATCAGCGAAGACGTCTTCGAGGGCGGGGCAAAGGTTTACAAGGCGGAGTGCGCGAGCTGCCACGGAACTCCGGCCCATGATGTGGCATTCGCGAAGCACATGTATCCCAGCGCGCCCCAGCTCTGGAAGAAGCATCCGCGTGGAAACGTCGTCGGGGTAAGCGATGACGAGGTCGGCGAGACCTACTGGCGGGTGGCGAACGGCATCCGCCTGACCGGCATGCCTTCGTATAACAAGGTGCTCTCGGAGCGGGAGATGTGGCAGGTAAGCCTGTTGCTCAAGAATGCGGATAAGGAGCTTCCACAGCCGGTTTCGGCGATCCTGACCGGTGCCGCAAAGTAGCTCAGAGGGTCTAAAAAACAAAGGTCGTGCCAGGATTCCGGCACGACCTTTGCTTTGGTTGGAAGCGCCTTTTTAGTGCATCGTGTAGGTGATGCCGGTGACGAACTGATAGCTGTTTTTCTGGTATCCGGGCGACGGGTTGTTCAGGAAGTTGTCCGAAGTATTAAAGCTGACACTCAGACGGTGATAGACGGGCAACGCAAGCCCGGCGGCGAAGGTCGCCGAGTAGGCGTTGCTGTTGTTGAAGGCGGGCAGGAAGCTGGCTGACTGGGTGAAGAGCAGCTTGCCGGGCAGGTGGCGCATGTAGCTGTCGCCGATGGTGGCACCGATCAGATTCTGGTTGTTGCTGGAGATCTGGAAGGCCTGCTTCTCATAGTGAATATTGGCCGTGACATCGAGCTGCTGGATTGCAGACTGGATGATCGTCCAACCGAATCCAGCGCCGTAGAGCTGCTGGAGGTCGAGGCCCTGCGAGAAGTTGTGATCGAAGGATGTGATGGCCAGCGCATAGAACCGGGGCGTGAAGTATTGGTCCTGCTCCAGGTCGGCGTGGAAGATGTTGGTCTTGGCCACGGAGTCCGGGGTCCGCGGGTTGGTCTGGGGAATGACCGGCTGGCTCAGCTTTCCGTAGGTCTCCGCTACATTGAAGATCGTGCGGTTCCGCTTGGGCAGATAGGCGACGGTCGGCATGTTGCGGACGGCGGCGATGTCGAGGTTGAAGTTGGAGCCGGCCTGGGTGGAGCGAATGAGGGTCGCTCCGGCGGTGATGGCGCCGTTCCAGCCATCGCGGAAGCTGTGGTGGCCGGCGACCTCCTTGGTATAGGTGGCGGCGTCTACGATATAGCCAACTTCAGCATCGGGAATGGTGCGGGGCTCGGCGTTGGAGGTCGAGACTGCGACGGCGTTGTCCTCAATATGGATGGTGCCGGCAGGAACTACCGTCTTGTTGACGGGGGCGTTTTTGCGGAGGACGGCGAAGTTGGAGACGCTGCGCAGCTCCTTGACCTTGGCCAGGGGAACGGTGATCTCGCCGGCCATATCGCTGGAGAAGACAACGGAGTCGCCGACCCCACGAATGAGCTTACCGGTGAGCTGATCGCCGTTGGTAAAGACCAGGACATCGGGTGCCGGTTTGTCGGCAGGGGTTTGGGCGGAGGCCGTCTGATACAGCGAGGGGACGCAGAGCGTAAGGCAGAGCGCGGCCACAGTTCTGGCCAGAATGCCGCGCAGGGCTTGGGAAGGTAGGTGGGTGTCCATCCCTTAAAAGTAACGTAGGGGCAAGTTGGAGGGGGAAAATAGCTTAGGCTTAGGTCAGGAGACTTTCATATCATGCACCCTGTTATTCGTGCCGCAGGAAAGATTTTGAGGTTGGTTGGCATTTCGAGTCCCGAAGATGCGTTGGCCAAGCGGGAAGAAGTAGAAGGTCCTCCTTCGTGGCGCAAGCAAGCAGCAGTTGAGGCGAAAGTCGCCCAAGACCAGAAAAACGAGCCGAAGAATGAGTAGTATTTGAATTTCCCGGTGCCGGATTTCAATGGGGGAAGATTCGGCTTGGAGATTAAATCCGTTGCGAAATGTGTCGTGCCGCAAGTGGTAGGACCATATTTTTATTTCGATGGCACGAAAAATGCCTGAAATATGGGGCTTTTTGACGATCCTGGAGTATCCAAAAGAATACAAAGAACGCGCTAAGCCCAACGCAAAATTGATGTTGCCAATTGTGCATTCATAGGCTTACTATCCGTTTCGGTTTGAACGGATTTCGATTACCGAACCTTTTCAGGCCGAGGCCCCGTTACTGAAACAGTTGCGGATGAACGTTTTTTCATCATTTTCATCAATAGCTGGTTTTAAGAAACAACTTCCTGCGGGGCGTTAAGACCCCTCAGCGCATGAAGGAAGGTAAAACACAATGGCATGGTACGCCTACTGTATTGCAGAGCGTCAGGCATTTCCTGAGCTTTGCCGCCACCGCCGCCCGATGCCGCTTACTGGAGTTTCGGGTTTATTTGGAAACCAGACGTTCCTTTTTCCAGCCAGCGATTTGGCTGTTATCGTCTCGGAACATAACCCTGAAGATGCTGCCAAAATTGAGCAGCTGGCCCAACCAGACGGCCAACAGGCGTTGAAAGACCATGCCCGCGTCATCGCGGATTGCTTCAAACACTCCACAGTATTGCCATTCCGCTTCGGGACTACCTTCCAGGACGACGACGCTCTCCGTCGCTCCGTCCGCTCCAACCACCGGCACTTCATGGCCAATGTCGAGCGTCTGCGCGGCAAGGCCGAGATGCACTTGAAAGTACTCGTCGATGACACCTGCCCAGGTAATTCGGCGCGCAACATGACCGTCGGGCAGGAGTATCTGACCAGCCTGCGGGAGAGTGCAAGCCGCCAGCGGGAGCGTCAGTCCAAGGCGCGCGCCCTCTCCATCCAGATGCACCGCATGTTTCTTCCGCTCGCGGAAGAGATTACGTGCAAGCGGATGGAGTCAGGCAAGATGCTTCTGGACATCGCTCACCTGATCGATAACAAGACGGTGGAACGGTACCAGAACAAGTATTCCTCGGCGACGCAGGAGCTGAAGGAGTGCAGGATGCAGCTCTCCGGGCCCTGGCCTCCGTACCACTTTGTGCAGCGCTCCACGCCTCATCATTCGCACGCGTAAAGTCTGATAGATCGAAAGTCTCACCGATTCAAGACCCGCCATTCCCTGAAAAGATGCAGTATCTTTCAGGGAATTGGCGGGTTTTTCCTTTGAATCGAACGACCTGCGGACTACCTTTTGACCTCGCCTGCGCATCGCACTTAGTACGCGTGACGCTCCCGCAGCGACCGTGTCGAATGGTTTACGCCGAAGAGGCGAGGAGAACGTGCATGAACCGCAAAATTGGAATATTCACAGGCCAGGCTATGCTGGCCCTTTTATTTGCCGGAGCCATTGGGACCGTTAACACTGCTGAGGCCCAGGAGCCGAACCCGACGCAAGGCGAGCCCGGTCAGATCTCGAAGCAGGACGGTATCTATATCTATCGCGTGAAGGTAGTTCAGCGCGACCTGGATGCAGTGAACTATCTGCATCGGAGCGGCTCCACCACGATTGGTTTTCAGGGAACGACGCTTCTGCCCGGCGCCAAGGGTGAGGCAAAGGTCGAGAGCGAGCGCGGCGGCATCACGATCAACGCCCGGTTCCAGGGTTTGACCCCCGCAAACGGCTTCGGACCTGAGTATCTGACCTACGTTTTGTGGGCCATCAGCCCTGACGGACGTCCCCAGAATCTCGGCGAAGTTTTGCCAGCCGGAACGAAGAACGATATTCGCGTAACCACCGCTCTGCAGTCCTTCGGCATGATTGTGACGGCCGAGCCTTACTACTCCGTCTCTCAGCCCAGTGACGTTGTCGTGTTGCAGAACGTGATTCAGCAGAACAAGACCACGGGCGTGCTCGAGAAGGTAAACGCTCACTATTCGCTGCTGCCTCGTGGGGCGTATGCGGAGACGGACGGTTCGAAGAGCGTTCAGAATCCGATCACGCGCGACGAGAAGGCACCACTGGAACTCTTCCAGGCGTACAACGCCATGCGTATCGCCACGAACACCGGTGCGGATAAATATGCTGCGGACATCATGAAGGAAGCTGCATTGGACCTTCGCAATGCTGCCGACATCCAGAGCAACAAGAAGGGTGATCGCAAGATGGAGATCACCTTCGCCCGGCAGGCGGTACAGCGCGCCGAAGATGCTCGCATCGTCACCCTGCGCAAGCAGGCCGCCGAGCGCCAGTTGAATGCTGAGATCGCCAAGCGTGACGCTCAGGCCCAGGCACAGCAGGCCCAGACGGATGCTGCCAGGGCCCAGGCCGCCACGGCGCAGGCTGACGCTGATCGTGCTCGTGCAGAAGCTGCAGCCGCGGAAGCACGTGCCAACGCTGCCGAGGCAAACAAGAGCGCCGAGAGTGCCAACGCAATTCGTGAGAAGCTGCGTTCGCAGTTGAACAGCGTCCTGGCGACCAGCGAGACGGCACGCGGCCTGATCGTGAACATGTCGGATGTGCTGTTCGACACGGGCAAGTACACGCTGAAGGGCGACACCAAGGTCAGCCTCGCCAAGGTTTCAGGTATTCTGCAGGCTTATCCCGGCCTGAAGCTGCAGGTCGAAGGCTATACCGACATCGTTGGCAGCGACGAGTACAACCAGAAGCTGTCGGAGAATCGCGCCAGTGCGGTGCGCGACTTCCTGGTCTCTCAGGGTGTGTCGATGGATAACATCTCCGCAACCGGCTACGGCAAGCGGTCGCCTGTGGCAGACAACGGTACGGCTAAGGGCCGGGCGCAGAATCGCCGGGTTCAGTTGGTCGTCTCGGGTGATGCAATCGGTGTTCACCAGAGCGCGCCGGACCCCCAGTAGCACGAACGCTAGAACCAGAAGTAGAGGCCGCACATCCCCGATGTGCGGCCTTTCTCTTTTTTGTTTATAAGAAGAGGTATGGCTTTCTTAAACGGCAAAACGGTATTAGTGACGGGCGCAAGCTCGGGGATCGGTAAAGCAACGGCATTGGCATTCGCGCGGGAGGGCTGCCGGATGCTGGTGTGTGCGCGTCGCGAAGAACGCTTACTGGAACTGGACGCTGAATTGAAGGCGGCCGGAGCAGCGGATGCGCATCACTTCCTGCTGGACGTGAGCAAGCGAAGCGAAGTGGAGGCTGCTATTGCGGGGCTCCCGGCAGAGTGGGCCGAGATCGATGTTCTCGTTAATAATGCCGGGCTGAGCCGCGGGCTTGCCAAGGTCTACGAGGACGACCCCGATAACTGGGAAGAGATGATCGACACCAACATCAAAGGATTGCTCTATGTAACGCGGCAGGTCGTGCCGGGGATGGTGGCCCGTGGACGCGGCCACGTCATCAACATGGGATCGACGGCCGGCTACATCACCTATGCCAATGGAGCGGTCTACTGCGCGACCAAGGCGGCGGAGAAAGCCATCAGCGAGGGATTGAAGATCGACCTGATGGGAACGCCGGTGCGCGTCACGTCGGTCGATCCAGGCATGGTGGAGACGGAGTTCAGCGCCGTGCGCTTTCGCGGAGACGAGGCGAAAGCAGCCAAGATCTACGAGAACATCACGCCGCTCCAGCCGGAAGATATTGCAGACGCGATCGTATGGGCTGCCGGACGTCCGGCGCATGTCAACATCCACACGATCCTGTTGACGACCATCGACCAGGCGAACTCGTTCACATTCAGCCGGAGGGGATAGCGAGAGATTTAGAGGTGGAGGGTCCAGCCAAGTTCGGCGAGCTTTTCCTCGATATCGGCCAGCGCGTTGGTAAGAGCCGTGCGACGGTGAGGGCTGGAGGTACGCTCGGACAGGATGCGCTCGCGCTGTAGTTCGAGGGCCTGGCGTTTGCGTTTCCGCTCCGCTTCCTCGAGGTGCATGCTGGCAGCGACAGGCTTCGGGGCGGCAGCCAGAGAGTGCTTCTCGGCCTGCTGTTCTTCGACGGACTTACTTTCCCAGCCTTTCGACATGCACTCATTCTAACCCGAGGGGAGTGCCGTGAATGAAAAAGGTTTTTTTGCAACGGAAACGAAGGCTCCAACGTCCCTAGAGTGTTACTCGGTTTAAATCAGCCTGTTACTCGGTTTATAAAGTTCGGCGCGGCAGTCCCGCGACCCGGATTCGTGACGCGAACCGAACCTCAATGCAACAATGAAGTTACCGGCAATCCATGTAGCTTGCATTGGAACGACGCTCTTCCGCCAGGAGCGAAAAAAAGGGAACTCAGATGTGGATTGTTCGACTTGCGCTGCGCCGTCCGTACACCTTTGTTGTGATGTCGCTGCTGATTCTGGTGATGGGCATCGTCAGCATCCTGACGATGAGCACGGACATCTTTCCGTCTATCGACATTCCTGTCGTAACGGTGATCTGGACCTATAGCGGCACCAGTCCGGACGAGATGGAGAAGCGCTTCACCACCATCAGCGAACGCTCGATGACCACGACGGTCAACGACATCGAGCACATCGAATCGCAATCGGTCAGCGGCATCTCGATCATCAAGATCTTCTTCCAGCCGGGCGCGAAGATCGAGGCCGCGGTCGCGCAGGTCACCTCGGTCAACCAGACGATTCTGCGTATTCTGCCGCCGGGATCCACTGCGCCCTTCATCCTCCAGTTCAGTGCGTCCAACGTTCCGATTCTGCAGGCAGTTCTTTCGAGCGACAAGCTCTCTGAGGGAGACCTCTACGACCTTGGGACGAACTTCGTCCGGACACAGCTTGCTACGGTGCAGGGCGCGCAGGTTCCATCACCCTACGGCGGCAAGGCCCGCAACGTTACCGTCGATCTCGACCTGGGGCAGCTCTATGCCAAAGGGCTTTCACCGACGGATGTGGTGCAGGCGCTTACGGCGCAGAACCTGATCCTCCCCGCGGGTACGGCCAAGGTAGGGACGACGGACTATATTGTCCGGACAAACGGAAGCCCCACCATTCTGGAGCAACTGAATGACCTGCCGGTGAAGAGTTCGAACGGCGCCGTGGTCTACATGCGCGATGTGGCGCAGGTCCATGAAGGGGCCGCGATTCAGCAGAACATCGTCCGCATCAACGGCCAGCGGGCTGCACTGCTGACGATTCTGAAGGCTGGTTCAGCCTCGACGCTGGACATTGTGAAGCGCGTGAAAGAGGAACTCCCACGCATCACCGCTGGACTGCCGCCGGAGTTGAAGACGACGCTGCTCTTCGACCAGTCAATCTTCGTGCGTGCGGCGCTCTCCGGCGTCGTAAAGGAAGCAGCGATCGCGGCGACGTTGACGGCATTGATGATCCTGCTGTTCCTCGGGAGCTGGCGCAGTACGGTGATCGTGGCAATCTCGATTCCGCTTTCGATCCTGACGTCCATCATCATCCTGAAGCTCTTCGGCCAGACTCTGAACACCATGACCCTCGGCGGACTCGGGCTGGCGGTCGGCATCCTGGTGGACGACGCCACGGTAGAGATCGAGAACATCCACCGTAACCTCGCGGAAGGCAAGGAACTGGAGCCGGCGATTCTGGATGGTGCCGCGCAGATCGCTGTGCCGGCCTTCGTCTCGACGCTGGCCATCTGCATCGTGTTTGTGCCGGTGGTATTTCTCTCGGGCGCTGCGAAGAGTCTGTTTACTCCATTGGCCATGGCCGTGGTCTTCGCGATGCTGGCGTCCTATCTGCTTTCGCGTACGCTGGTGCCAACCATGGTGAAGTTCCTGCTGGGCGGCGAAGTGGAGATGTACCAGGACCACGAAGCCGGCCACGCGACGATCCCTCCCAATGCGGATTGGGTCTGGCGGATTCACTTCCGCTTCAACAACCTGTTCGAGCGGTTACGGCGGCGATACCAGGACGTGCTGGGCTGGGTGCTGGAACATGCGGCGTTCGTGTTCGGATGCTTTGGAGTTTTCGCGTTGCTGTCGGTGTTGCTGATTCCTTTTATCGGGCAGGACTTCTTCCCGACGGTCGATGCCGGAACCTTCCGGCTGCATGTGCGTGCGGCCCCGGGAACACGGATCGAAGAAGTCGAACAGACCTTCAGCAAGATTGAAGCCACGATCCGTGAGGTCATCCCTGCGAACGAGCTTTCGATGGTGCTGGACGATATCGGTATCCCGAACGGCAGCTTCAACCTGGCCTTCGGCGACGGCAGCCTCACCGACGTGCAGGATGGCGAGATCCTCGTCTCGCTGAACGAGAAGCATCACCCGACAGCCGACTACCGGCAGAAGCTCAGGAACGTGCTGCATGAACGGTTCCCCGACGTTGTCTTCTATTTTCAGGCGTCGGACATCGTCAACCAGATTCTTAACTTCGGCCTGCCGGCCCCGATCGATATCCAGATCAGCGGTCGTCAGTTCCAGCAAAACCTCGATATCGCCCAGCAGATCCGGCACGACGTAACGGCGGTGCCGGGCGCGGTGGACGTCCACCTGAACCAGGTGGTCTACTCTCCGGAGCTGCGTGTCGACGTGGACCGGACACGCGCGCAGACGATTGGGTTGACTGAATCCAGCGTGGCGAACAGTATGTTGTTTGCCCTGTCGGGCAGCGGTGTGGCGTCGCCGAACTACTGGTTGAATCCTCAGAACGGCGTGAACTATTCGGTCGTGGTACAGACACCGCAGTACCAGATCGCATCGATCGACCAACTGAATAACATTCCTGTAACCTCCGGCGCTGCGACATCAGGTGGAGGCAACGGAGGCCCGGTGGTGCCCCCGCAACTCCTGAGCAACCTCGCGCAGGTTAGGCACACCTCGAGCCCCGCCGTCACCAACCACTACAACGTGCAGCCCGTTTTCGATATTTTTGTGAATACGCAAGGACGCGATCTGGGCGGCGTCGCAACCGACATCGACAAGATCCTCGATCGCTATCGCAAGCATCTTCCGCCGGGCGCACAGTTGACGGTGCGTGGACAGGTGAAGAGCATGTACGAATCCTTCATCGGCCTGGGGCTGGGTATGATCTTCGCGGTGCTGCTGGTCTATCTGCTGATGGTGGTGAACTTTCAAAGTTGGCTGGATCCCCTGATTATTCTTACGGCGCTTCCGGGTGCAGCGTGCGGCATTCTGTGGATGCTGTACCTGAGCGGCACAACCTTCAACGTGCCTTCCTTGATGGGCGCAATCATGACGGTTGGTGTGGCGACAGCGAACTCGATCCTGATGGTGACGTTTGCGAACGACCAGCGCGCGTCGGGCATGACGGCCTATGAAGCCGCAGCCTCTGCGGGTGCGACGCGTCTGCGTCCGGTGTTGATGACGGCGCTCGCCATGATCATCGGCATGCTGCCCATGTCGCTCGGATTGGGCGAGGGTGGCGAGCAGAATGCCCCGCTGGGGCGCGCTGTCATCGGCGGCCTGCTGTTAGCCACCTTCACGACGCTGCTGATTGTTCCGCTGATTTACAGCCGTCTGCGTAAAGGCGATGCGCTTGCGCTGCAGATGGAAGAAGTGCCGGAGTAAAGTGTGTCGCCGTTCCGCAGATTTCGTAACAAAACACGTTGCAAGCCGCGAATGAGATGGAAGTCAGGATCATGAGAGACGAGATGACGCAGACCAACCCTACCGCTCCCGAACGCAGCAGCCGCACCCCGTACCTCGGTGCGGTGGCGTTCTTTGTAGTCCTTATCGTTATCGGCGTGATTGCCTTGCTGCCGAAGCTGCGTCATCGCGAAGATCTGCGTACGGAAGCGGATGTAGCTTCCGGGCCACCCGTCGTGCTGGCGACACGCCTGAAGGTTGGCGACGGCGCCGGGCACCTGGAGCTCTCGGCGAGTATCCAGGCATTTGAACAGACCCCCATCTTCGCTCGGACCTCGGGTTATATCAGGGACCGCTACGTCGATATCGGCGACCACGTAAAGGCGGGCCAGTTGCTCGCGGTGATCGACGACCCGCAGACGGCCCAGGCACTGCTGCAGGCCAGGGCGACGCTCGCGCAGACGAAGGCGCAACTTGCGCAGAGTCAGGCTAACTCCAGTCTCTCGACGGTAACCAACCAGCGTTGGGAAGCTTTGCAGAGCCAGGGTGTGGTCTCGAAGCAGGACTCCGACCAGAGGCGCGCGCAGGCTGGCGCGGATACGGCTGCCGTTGCCGCAGCCCAGGCGAACATCGCGGCCAGCGAGGCCGCGGTGCGGAACCTCACCGAGCAGGCCTCCTTCTCGCGCGTCGTGGCACCGTTCAACGGCATCATTCTTGCACGGGCCATCGATCGCGGCTCGCTGATCAGCTCCGGCAGCCAGACGGGCGTGACCCAGATGTTTACGGTGGGCCAGTCGGAGACGGTGCGGGTCTTTGCAAACGTTCCGCAGACCAACGCCGTGGGCCTGCACAAGGGGCAGATTGCCAAAGTAGTGGTGCGCGAGCTTCCAGGGCAGGTCTTCCCGGGCGTGATCGCACGGACCAGCAGCAGCATCGACCCTGGTACCCGCACCTTGCTGATTGAGGTAGACCTCAAGAACGATGGCCGTATTCTTCCGGGCATGTACGCGATGGTGTTGCTGGATACGGCACAAGGTGGCACGCCGCCGGTGATGCTGCCTGCGAATGCCCTGGTCGTCCGAACCGCCGGGCCGCAAGCCATTGTGATTGACTCCAACAATATCGCTCACTTCCGCGACATCATTCTGGGTCGCGACATAGGAGCGTCGACGGAGGTGCTCGGGGGCGTCAAGCCGGGCGATCTCGTCGTACTGAGCCCCGGTGACTCAGTTGTGGATGGCGTAAAAGTCCGTCCGAGCATCCAACCCTAAGCGGTGCTTATAATCGAGGCACTGCAGGGGTTGAGAATCGAGTTCTTCGGGATGGGTCTGCGTTGATTGTCGAGATAGAGGGTCTGCAAAAGATATACAACGGCAGGCAGCGCGTCGTTGCAGTCGACGGCATTGACCTCAACGTGCGCGAGGGCGAGTTGTACGGTCTGCTCGGCCCGAACGGAGCGGGCAAGACGACCACCATCAGCATCTGTACGACGCGCGCGCTGCCCACCAGTGGACGCGTTCGCATCGCTGGCGTTGATGTAGTGGCAGCCCCGGCGATTGCCCGCAAAGGCATCGGGGTCGTGCCGCAGTACAACACGCTCGATCGAGCCTGCACCATCTTCGAAAATATCAACTTTCATTGCCTGTACTTCGGATTTTCGCGAGCGGAGGCCAAGGCCCGGACGGAACAGTTGCTGGAGCAGTTCCACCTGACCGAACGGACGGGCGCGTATCCATCGCAGCTCTCGGGCGGACTCGCGCAGCGGGTTCAGATTGCACGCGCCATCGCGCACCGGCCCAAGGTGCTGTTCCTCGATGAGCCCAGCGCGGGCCTCGATCCGCAGAGCCGCATCGCTATGTGGGACGCGGTGCGCGGGCTACGGCAGGAGGGCATTACGGTTGTCCTCACCACGCACTACATGGAAGAGGCCGACGAGTTGTGCGACCGCGTCGCCATCATCGACCACGGCAAAATCCTGGTGGAAGACACCCCGGCGAACCTCAAGGCGTCGATCGGCGCACAACGCGTCTATCTGCTTGATTTGAAAGATTGCAGCAGCGTTCCAGTGCTGGTCGATGGATTGAAGAAACTGGCAGGCATCACCGGGGTCGAAGCGACGGACAAGGGTGTTCGCATCTTCGCGCAGGGAGCGGATGGGCTGCTGTCCGAGATCGTGCAGGCCGCGAATCCGTACGGGCTGCGCGACCTGACCATCAACGAGACCAGCCTGGAGACCGTCTTCATCCGTCTCACCGGCCGCGATCTGCGGGAGTAGAAGGGAAACATGGCGCAAGCAACAGTGGCACGCAGCACCGAGGCTTCAAAGACCGTGCAATACTCTCGCGCGTTCGCGGGACTATTCCTGCGTGACCTGCATGTGCTGCGGCGCGAGCTGTTTCCGTTTGTGATCCGCGTCTGCATGAATCCGCTGCTGTTTCTGTTTGTCTTCACCTATGTCATTCCCCACATCAGCAGCGGCGCGTCGATGAACCCCACGGCCGCGATGGCTGGAAATGCCTTCAGCACCGTGCTGCTTCCGGGGCTGATGGCGGTGGCGATCATGTTCAGCGGAATCGCAGCGGTTGCGTTGCCACTGGCGCAGGAGTTCGGTGTGACACGCGAAATCGACGATCGCGTGATGTGCCCACTGCCGGTACCGGCAGTTGCGGTCGAAAAGATCTGCTTCTCCGCGGTGCAGAGCATGATGGCGGCGGTGATTGTCTTTCCGCTCGCCTACTACGTTCCTGCGGTGCATCCGACGACGCATGTGTCGAGCTGGCCGTTCCTGTTGCTGGTCGTAGTGCTTGCGAGCCTGACCGCAGGCGCGCTTGGCCTGACCATCGGAACCAGCGTCAAGCCACAGCAGATCGGGTTGATCTTCGGCGTGGTCGTGATTCCAATTACGTTTCTGGGCTGCGTCTACTACCCCTGGGCGGCGCTCACGCATATTCGCTGGCTGCAGGTGGGCGTGTTGCTGAACCCCATCGTCTATATGAGCGAAGGACTGCGAGCAGCGCTGACGCCAACCCTGCCCCACATGCATCCGCTCCTTATCATCGCGATGCTGGTGGTCGCGCTCTGCCTGCTGACATGGCTCGGGATTCGCGGATTTCTGCGACGCGTCATCGGCTAGCTTTTCTGATTTGCTACCGTGACTGTTGCATTTTCGCGACGGAGCCAGCGATTGTTGAGGGCCCGGAGCTACTCATCAACGCAGCAGGCTCGTTGCAGCAAGAATGCTCGTCATCCTAAACGAAGTGGTAAAAATTTCCGTCATCCTGAACGAAGTGAAGGACCCCTGTATTTCTCCGTTGGAGCGGACCAGCTAAAACATCGGTACCCGTCAGGACCCCCGTGTTTTGCTTTTGCTCTTGTCCTTGCGAGGTTCCTACTCCTGGTTGCGGAGATGCCCGACCAACGGTTCCACCACCGTAAGTACGGCGAGGTTGTCTCTATGATCCCGGAGTTTGCGAGTTAAATCACTGGCGATCAGCTTCCCGTGAAATCGCCCGTTTTCGATGAAGATCTCGTTCGTACGCTCTCCTGCAACGATCACGCCTGCCACATAGATTCCAGGGACATTGCTTTCAAGCGTCGCAGGATCGCAGACCGGGCAGCGGTCGTTGTTGGCGTCAAGCTGTACGCCGAGGCGCTCGATGAATGGAAAATCCGGGTGGTATCCCGTGAGCGCAAAGACAAACTGATTGGCAATCGTGATGCTGCCGTCAGGCGTGGCGATGGTTACATCGTCCGCAGAGATATTCGTAACCGTGGACTGGAAATGAGCCTTGACCTCGCCGTTCTTGATGCGATTGTTGATATCCGGCAGGATCCAGTACTTTACGTGCCGGTGCATCTCCGCGCCGCGATGCACCAGGGTGACGCGAGCGCCGTGCCGCCACAGCTCCAGGGCAGCGATCGCGGCCGAGTTCTTGCCGCCGATGACCAGCACATCCAGCCCGTAAAAGGGATGAGGCTCATGGTAGTAGTGCTTCACCTTGGGCAGGTCTTCACCCGGGATCCCGCACGTGTTGGGAAGGTCGTAGTAGCCGGTGGCGATCACCAGCTTGCGGGCGCGAAGGTGCGAAGGGCGGCCGAAGCGGTCGGAGGTATGGACCGTGAAATCGCCGTCTGCGCCGGTGATGGACTCGACGGTCTCATACTGCCGCACGTCGAGGCGGTAGTATTCGGCGACCTTGCGGTAGTACTCCAGGGCCTCGTTGCGGGTGGGCTTCTGGTTGGGGCTGGAGAAGGGGAGGTCGCCGATCTCGAGCAGCTCCGGCGTAGTGAAGAAGGTCATGTGGGCGGGGTAGTGGAAGAGCGAGTTGCAGAGGCAGCCCTTATCCACCATCATGGCGGAGAAGCCGGCGCGCTGCGCCTCGATGGCGCATGCCATACCCGTCGGCCCGGCGCCGATGACCAGAAGATCCACAATGGGGGAGAGATCAAACGAAACGCCGTCGGCCATGATCCATTCTATCGAAGGCATGGCAGACGGCGCGTAGTGATGGATGTGAAAGCTAGCGGCTAGGTATCGAGTGCGACGAGTTTGTGCGCGATAGCAAAGAGGGCCAGTTCCAGGCGTGTGGAGACGCCCGTCTTGTCGAAGACGTTCGAAAGGTGGCGCTTCACGGTCTCTTCGCTGATGGTGAACTGCTTGGCGACGTCCTTGTTGCTGCAGCCCTCGACGATGCAGGTGACGACTTCGAGTTCGCGCGGAGTCAGCCCGTAGGTCTTGCGCTCGGGCACGGCGGCAGCCTTCTCCATCAGTTCTCGGAGAGCGCGCAATAGGTTGACGACGCGCTCGCCGCCGATCCAGTAGTCGCCCGAGAGGACCGCCCGGAGCGCCTGGCCCAGGTCGCTCGCCACGGAATCCTTCAGGATGATGCCGCGGGCACCGATCTGAAGAGCCTCGATGATCTGTTGGGTGGAGATGGTGCCGGTGAGCAGGATGATCTTGACGCGGGGCGAGCGGCTCATGATGGCGCGCATCGCCTCCAGTCCGGGCAGGCGCGGCATCTGCAGGTCGAGCAGCAGGATGTCGGGTTCAAGGTCGAGGGTCTGGGTAATGGCGACGTCGCCGTCCTCGGCTTCGCCGACCACCTCAAATCCGGGTTCGTTCATCAGCATGTTCTTGACGCCGAAACGTACGACCGGGTGGTCGTCCGCCACTACGATTCGAATATGCGCGGGGCTGGCGGCAGATTCAGGGGATTTTTTTAGCAATTGATTCATACATGCCTTCTCTTGGTGTCCACTTGGAGTCTATTTGCTGTCCACTTGGTGTCCAGGGGGTGCTGCGTTAATAAGTGGCCCGTGTATGCTGTGCGACCAGAATACGCCGGAACCGACTGCATGCTGCCATCAATTCGTCGAGTGAAGCTACATGATTAGCAGGGTCGATGCCTTTTCGCTCCGCGGTCATGGCAAGGGACTGCAGCTCTGCCGCGCCGACCATGCCACAACCACCTTTGATGCTGTGCGCCTCGCGTCGGTAGGTAGCGTCCTCGCCATGGGCGGCCGCGAGGCGCATTTTCTCGATGCGCGTCTCGACGTCCTCCAGGAAGAGCGCGTAGAGCTGCTCCAACTGCGCAGTGGGAATCGCATCGACCAGATGCTGGTGGGCGGCTTCGTCCAGCGGGCCTGCTACGATGTCGGCGGTGATTTCGTCCTTGCGGAAGGCAGCTACGCCTGCCGCAGCCTGCTGAAGAGCCGTAGCGAGTTCATCCATGGTGAAGGGCTTCAGGAGGAAGCCGTCGTAGCTGCCGAAGAGATCGGCCGCGGGAGTGGACGCGCTCATCGCCAATAGGACCATGCCCGCAGAGCCGGCTGGCTGCGGCAGTCTATGCAGGTGCGTGGCCAGCTCGACGCCGCAGAGGCCGGGCATCTGAAGATCGGTGACGACGGCATCTGGAAGCGAGGAGGGATTTTGCTCCAGGTGGATCAGGGCTGCGTCGCCTGACTCGACGGTCGCGAACTGGTAGCCTTCCCCGGCAAGCTGGATGGCCAGAAGCTCGCGGGTCAGTTCGTCATCCTCGACCAGGAGAAGGCGAATTGATTTGGGATCATTCTTCATCAGGGGAAAAGGGTATCACTGCGAGATTTATATCTGTCGATAGCGGTAGAGTAGTGTCCATGAGTGATGGTTCCGAGGAGCAACCGCCGCAGGACGCACGGTCCAACGGAAGTAAGGAACTGGCGGAGTTGTCCGCAAGGGTTACAGCGCTCGAGCATCAAATTGAGTCTCTCAACGCGGTGCTCGCCGCTGATCCTGACGGTAGGATGCGGATCGAGGCAAAGACGAGGCCTGACGTGCAGTCGCCAGTGTTACAGACGGGTGAATCTGCCGCTCCTCCTCCGATACCTTCAGCCAGCGTAGCCGCCGCAGCGGGCGCGCCGCCGCGTAAGTCGCTCGAAAACCGGCTGGGGTCGCAGGTCTTCAGTCGCGTCGGGATTCTGGTTGTGCTGATCGGCGCTGCTCTCTTTCTAAAGCTGGCCATCGACAATCAATGGATCGGGCCGACCGGACGTGTGCTGGCAGGGCTCGGCGCCGGAGCGGGGCTGGTCGTCTGGTCGGAGCGCTTCCGTCGCAAAGGGTTCAGCGCTTTCTCCTACACTCTGAAGGCGGTTGGGAGCGGCGTGCTCTACCTGGCGCTGTGGGCTGGTTTCCAGCTCTACCACCTGTTGCCGGACTGGGCAGCGTTGACGGCGATGCTGCTGGTGACGGCCTGGAATGCCTACATGGCCTGGGCGCAGGATGCGGAGATGCTGGCCGCTTATGCGCTGATCGGTGGCTGCGCGACACCGTTGCTGCTCTCTTCAGGCGGCAACCACGAGACCTTCCTCTTCACCTATCTGCTGGTTCTGGATGTGGCGATCATTGCGCTGGTCCGACTACGACCCTGGCCGCGGCTGCTGATGGGAGTCTTTCCGTCGACGATGAGCTACTTCATCGGCTGGTATGCGAAGTTCTACACGGCGGACCAGTTCTCGCTGACAGCGGTCTTCATCGTGCTGTTCTTTGTTGCGTTCGCGAGCGTGCCGCTGGGCCGCGCGCTTGCACTCGAACCAGAGAGCACGGAAGCGAAGCCGGGCTTGAAGCCTTCGCGCGCCAGTATCCTGACTGAGATTCTGCTGCCGCTGGCCAATGCGGCGTTTGGTTCGCTGGCGTTCTATTCGGCCCTGCAGGACTCTGGCCGTCACGGTGCACAGCCGTGGATGGTGCTGGTCTTCGCCGCCGTCTACCTGGGAATCATGCGGCTGCCGCAGAGCGCTGCGGCTTCGGCAGTCCACCTCTCTTTGGCGATCGTCTTTATTACCATTGCGATTCCGCTGAAGGTGAGCGGCCACTGGATCACGGTTTCATGGCTGGTTGAAGGCGCCGTCCTGCTGTGGGTGGCGGTGCGGCTTGTCTCCGCCGGCAGCGCGCAGGACAGGTCTCCAGTCGCCGGTTATCGCGTGCTGCGGGCGTTGGGGGTGGGTGCGCTTTCGCTTGGGTTCGCCGGCGTAATGTACGGGATTTACGACTATAAATTCGTCGATCCGGCCTTCTTCAATCACCGGTACGGCACGGCGCTGGTCGGGATTGCGGCGTTCGCGGCAGCGGTCTGGATTGCCCAGGGTGCGCGTCGCACCCTGGTGGGCGACACCTCTAAGGACGCTCAGAATGAGCAATGTTCCTGGTTACAAATTGAGGGCTCCTCCATTGTTGCGATTAGCCTGATCGCGATTCTGGCGACGGTGCAGGAGATCGAATCCTTGTGGAGGCATACCAGCGCCAACCCGGAGGCCGATCTGCAGCAGGCACTGGCTGTCTCGGCCTTCCTGATGGTGTACGGCGGGGCTTTGCTGGCGGTGGGCTTCTGGAAGCGGAGTGCCTTCGTGCGCTGGCAGGCGCTGCTCTTGATTGTCTACACGATTGCCAAGACGTTTGTGTATGACATGCGCAATCTGAGCCAGGGCTATCGCGTTGCGAGTTTCATGGCGCTGGGAGTTCTGTTGCTCGGCGTGAGCTTTGCCTATCAGAACGACTGGTTGGCTCTGCGGGAGAAACCGGCGCCTGACGAGGATGCTGTGCATGCCGAGGAGAGTCGATGAACGTCGTGCTCCTGGCTTTGCTGGCACTGTTTCTGCAGTCGTCGAACACCGCTGCACCACTAGCGGCGCAGGAGTACTTTCGCTATCACCGCAGCGTGGTGCCGACCTCTGGACGGGGAGAAGCCTGCTCGGTGATCGACCCGGGGATCTTTCCAAACGCTGCGCTGTCGCTGAAGGATCTGCGCCTCTACCAGGACGGCCACGAGGTTCCGTACGCGATCACGTTGAGCGAGCCGGAGCAGCCAGACTCCGACGCAGCCAGGGTGTCGAATCTGGGAATGCAAGACCGTGCCGTGGCCTTCGACCTGGAGATGCCGGACCGTTCTTATACCGAGGTCGCGCTGGATCTCGTGGGCAAGGACTACCTGGCGACCGCGACCGTTTCAGGCATGGATTCGCCGGGCGGAACACAGACGCGGCTGGGAGAGTACACGCTCTTCGATCTGACGTCGCAGCATCTTTCGCACAACACGACGCTGCGTTTGCAGGAGTCCAGCTTCCATTCCCTGCACGTTGCGCTGAGCGTTTCGGCCGCGCCGGGAGCGGGCGGATTCGTCGCGACTCCGCAGATGGTGCGGGGCGCAACGGTCCCGCCGAGCCGTGAGGCGCAGACGATCTTTACCACGGCGCTGACGATTCCATCGGTCCAGCAGAAAGGGCGTCAGACCGTGGGGACGATTACGCTGCCCGCGCGCCTGCCGATCGAGCGAATCTCATTCGTGCTGGCCCCTTCGTTCAAGGGCAACTTCAGCCGCGACGTTCGGGTTTCGGCCCATGCTGCAAGTGAACCGGCGACGGAGACAGCGAGCGGAACGATCCAGCGGGTCCACCTGAACGAGGCGGGCCGCGAGATTCGTCAGCAGCAGTTGAGTGTTTCGGCGGTGCTGGGCGCGAATCTCCAAGAGAGCGCGACGCTGGAGGTGGCGGTGAACAACGGCGACGACGCTCCGCTGCCGATTACCGCGATCCTGCTGGAGATGCGGCAGCGTCAGCTTTGCTTCGATGCTTCGTCGGCTGCGCGGCCTGAGCTGTTCTACGGCGATGCGGCTCTGCCTACGCCGCAGTATGATTTCTCGCGGCTGTTTTCGCCCTCGGCACATATGTTGCAGGCGCAGCTTGGGCCTGAGCGGACGAACGCGGCCTATCGTGTGCGGCCGGATACGCGGTCGATGACGGAGCGGCACCCGGACCTGATCTGGGTGGTGTTGCTGATCGTGATCTGCGTGCTGGCTGTGGTGGCGTTGCGGTCTTCAAAGGCGCTTCCGAGGTAGCCCCCACCCCCCCACTACCTTTGCATAAGCTCAATGGTATGAGTAACTTGGAGAAGGGCTTCTGCTCTAAAATATTGCAAACAAAGGACTTATAGCTAAAATCGTGCAGCGTATAGAGTTAGACCGACTTGCCTTGGTCGACAGGTCATGGAAGGCGTTATGGATCGGGCCGTCAGCCCTGGATTCTGCGGGCTGTCTGACCTAGCCCTTCGGGCTAGGCTGGTATGCGACGGGCCGTTGGCCCTTGGTCGATGGAGCGAACTTGGACTCCGGACAGAAGGGTAATTTGCGTAAAAAGGCAGGCTTGTGAGCTTTGCGTTTCGATCTAGTTCTATTTTACGAAATGGAGTGAAACTAAAATGCCACATTTCTTAAGTTTATTTTTTGGCTGGAAGTGTTGGTCTGCATGAGGTTGGAGATTTGGGGTGGGTAGATTTCGGGGTTTGGGGGCTTGACAGGATTTAAGGCTGGGCGGGAAACAGGCAAAAGCCAGAGCGATTATTCTGTCGTTTCGGCTTTGCCTTCACTCCGGCCTTCAGCAGAGCGGAGGCACCTGCGGTGCGGCTTGCTTTTGGCACACCTGAAGGTGTGCCCTTCCCCGGTGGTTGGAGTTTTGACACACCTGAAGGGGGTGTTCCTAGTAGTCGGATTTCAGGTGGGTCAGAGGGGGAGTCGTTCCGGAGTTTGGACTTTTGGGGTGGGAGTGGAACCCACGTCCGCAAGGGCCGGACGTGAGGCACCCGGTTTTTGTGTCTATTTTTGGTGTTTATGGGATTACGGCGTCTACTTCGCTGACCCAGTTGGGCGCTTTCAGGATTTCGCGGGGTTTGGAGCCGTCGGCGGGGCCTACGATGCCGTCGTTGTACATCATGTCGATCAGGTGGGCGGCGCGGCCATAGCCGATGCGGAGGCGGCGCTGCAGCAGGGAGGTGCTGGCTTTGCCGAACTCGAAGACCAGGCGGACGGCGTCGTCGTACATGGGGTCGTCGTTCTCGCTGCTGTCGCCTCCGTCGTTGTCCTTGCCGGTGTCTTCCTTCGGCCCTTCGAGGAATCCGTGGACGTACTCGGCTTCGCCCTGCGCCTTCCAGAAGGCAGTGACGGCGGAGATTTCTTTCTCGGTGACGAAGGGGGCGTGGACGCGCTGGACGCGGCTGGTTCCGGGCGGCAGGTAGAGCATGTCGCCCCGACCGAGGAGGCTCTCGGCACCGTTGCTGTCGATGATGGTGCGGGAGTCGACCTTGGTGGCGAGGCGGAAGCTCATGCGGGTGGGGACGTTGGCCTTGATGAGGCCGGTGATGACGTCGACCGAGGGGCGCTGGGTGGCGAGCACCAGATGGATGCCGACGGCGCGGGCCATCTGGGCGAGGCGGGTGATGGACTCTTCGACGTTGGAGCGGTCGAGCATCATCAGGTCGGCGAGCTCGTCGATGATGATGATGATGTAGGGCAGCGGCTCCTGGTTGACGTCTTCGAAGAGGTATTCGCTGCCGTTGTCGAAGAGCTTGTTGAACTGGTCAATGTTGCGGACGTGATTGGCGGCCAGGAGCTTGAGGCGGCGTTCCATCTCGCGGACTGCGTTGCGCAGGGCGTTGGCGGCCAGCTTGGCCTCGGTGATGATGGGGGTGAAGAGGTGCGGGATGCCTTCGTACATGCCGAGTTCGACGCGCTTCGGATCGACCAGGATCATGCGGACCTGCTCGGGCGTGCTTTTGAAGAGGACGCTCATGATCATCGCGTTGATGGCGACCGATTTACCGGAGCCGGTTGAACCGGCGATGAGGACGTGGGGCATGGAGGCGAGGTCGGCGGTTACGATGCGGCCGTTGATGTCCTTGCCGAGAGCGATGGCGAGCTTGGATTTGGACTGGGCGAAGGACTCGCACTCGACGACGTCGCGGAGCCAGATGGTTTCGCGTTCGGCGTTGGGAACCTGGATGCCGACGGTGCTCTTGCCGGCCATGCGCTCGATGAGAATGGACTCGGCGGCCATGGCGAGGCAGAGGTCGTCGGCGAGACCGGTGATGCGGGCGACCTTGACGCCGGCGTCGGGCTTGAACTCGAAGGTGGTGACGACGGGGCCGGGGTTGATGTGGGTTACCTGTCCATCGACGCCGAACTCGGCACATTTTTCGACCAGAACACGGGCTTCGTCGCGGAGCTCTTCCTCGCGCACGACGGCCTGCTCTTCGCTGCGGTAGAGGAGGGAAGAAGGCGGCAGCTTGTAGCCGCGGATGCTCTTGGGGACGATGGTGACGGGTTTGATATCGGCGTCGGCGCGGCGGCCGAAGGAGATGGCTTCGTCGTGCGCGGCGGGAAGAGGCATGGCGAGCGGCGGCGCAAACGAGGGAGCAGCAGCGGGAACGAAGGCTGCGGAGGACATCGGCTCGGCAGCGCGGGGTGGGCGGATGGGGGTGGGGACACGGACCGGGCAGAGCTCGGGCATCTCGGCGACGGCGTCGTCGAAGCTGAAGTCACGGGGAGCGTCGGGGTTGAAGTTGGAGACGTCGTCCAAGGCGCGAACGGGCGCGGCGGCGCGGGCCAGGGCGTCGGCGAAGGGAGCGGCTGCGGCTGCCGCGGTACCGAGGGGGGTGACTGGCGGGGCGTCAACCAGGGTGCGGGGCATGGACTGCCACATGGAGCCCTGCGGAGCGGGCGCTGCCTCGGGCTCGGGTGCGATGGAGATGGGTTCGCTGCGGCGCTTGCGGCGGCCGAGCCAGCCGAAGAGGCTTCCGAGAAGCGTGGTGCTGTCGGGGCGCCGGGATTTCTCAGCGCGGGCGGCTTCGGCGTCAATCTTTTCCTGTGCGCGGCGGGCCTTCTCTTCCATCGCCTCACGCTTGCTGTGGAAGTCTTCCTGCTGGCTGTTGAAGGCTTCGTCCTGCCGGAGGAGTCTGGCGTTGGAGCGGCGGTTGCGGAAGTTCTGGATGCGGTCCCAGGTGTTCTGGAGGAAGCCGAAGCGAATGGTCGCCCATTCGCTTGCGGTATTGAAGGTAAAGGTAGTTGCGAGGTAGAGGGAGAGCGCCACCATCAGCGCCAGGACGATGCTCGCGCCCGGCAGGTTCAGGTAGTGGACCATCATGTCGGCGAGCAGGCGGCCGGTGGTGCCTTCGATGGGGAGAGCGTGCCGGAAGAGGAGGTGGCCGGGGAGCAGGGCGACGGCTCCGGGGGCGAAGATGACCCAAAGGGTGAGACCGAGGGTCTTGGCCTGGGGAGAGCCGGCGGGGCGGGAGCGCATCCAGCAGAGGCCGAGGCGTCCGATGACCAGCGGGAGGAAGAAGGCGGCGACGCCGATCATCTGGAGAATGGCGTCGGACAGATAGGCCCCGATCATGCCGGTCCAGTTGTGGGCGGGACGTCCGCTGGCGTATCCGCCGACGGTGCTGAAGGAGGGGTCAGTAGGGGTATAGGTGGCGAGAGAGAGCAGCAACAGGCCTGCGGCGACCAGCACGGTGAGGCCGAGGATCTCATTCAGGCGCCGGTTGCGCGTCGGAGTGGTAACGAGGCGAAGACTCTTCATGGGGATGTGCCTTCCTGGAGGTGCGCGCGGCCCTTTGCATCTCCGGCGGTGCGGAGGCCAACCGGGACGTTTCAGACGACAGACGACAGGGCCGTAAACCACCAGAGCAAGTTCGATTATCCCAGAGCGTCCGGTGAAATGGGGCGGTGTGCGGGGCGGGGTATCCGGATGCAAACCTATTCCGGATTCTCTGCATCTATGGTTCCAGTACGTGCATACCAGTACTTGCCGGCAGGAGATTTCCTGTCGGACCTTATCAAATGGCTGGCAGGGGAGCGGGATTTTCGCGATTTCTCTTGCTTGCCGCCGGTGAAGGAGAATCGCAATCATCCGGCGGACCCTGTCCCAGCCATTCCAAAGCCAGGATTTCTCAAAGATTTGAGGTAGATTATGGCGACAGACGCAGGTAAGACGAGCGAAGTTCATCTGGTTCTAAAGGGTCTCATCAACGTATTGCAGGATAGCCAGAAGGGCTTTGCGGACATCGGCGACAAGCTGAAGGACGAGACTCTCAAGCGCTATTTTCTGGCCGAGTCGCTGAAGCGCGCCAGCTTCCGCGGAGAGCTTGAAGCCGAACTGCACCGGGAGGGCGTTCACGACGTTCACGAGACGGGTACCACCGTCGGCACGATTCATCGTGTATGGGGCGACCTGAAGGCCAAGCTGGGTGGCGACGACCATGGGCTGCTGGATACGGCAGAGCAGGGTGAGGATGTGGCGAAGAAGGCTTACGAAGAGGCGCTAAAGCAGGATTTGCCGCTGCCAATTCGTCAGGTTCTGGCTGAACAGCAGGCGCATGTGATCACTTCGCATGATTTTGTGCGTGATCATCGCAATGCGCTGGCAGCCAAGTAATTTTTGAAGTAAGTTGTGCCGTTTAGGATGGGACGCCGAGATTCCGGTGTCCCATTTTTACTGCTGTAATGGTCCCTATAGTTTGATTGAATCGCTGGAGAGTCCGGTATGCGTCATCTACTTCGTTTTCCGGATCGGAAAACGAAGTATCCAAATACTAATGCGCCCTGACGCCGGGCGGGCGCCACTTCGTGGGGTATTGGACGCTTCGCGTAAGTACATTACTTTGCGGTAATGGCAGCTTGCTCTAGTAGCCCTTGGTGTGCAGGTAGAAGACGACGCAGGCTGCGATGAGGCAGTAGATTCCGAAGAGGTACCAGCGGCCCTTTTCTAGCCAACTGCTCAACCAGCGGAGGGCGACCAGACCAGCGATAAAGGAGAAGATCATGCCCAGCAGGCTGGAGACGACGCTGGCGTGAAGGTCGATCGGAGTTCCGGCGGCGGTGGCTTCGTGGGAGGCCTTGAGGAGACGGAGAGCTTCCAGCCCGACTACGGCGGGAGTCAGGACTACGGCGAGGGCGAAGCTGAAACGTTCGGCCTTTTCCTTGGAGGCACCGGCCAGCATCCCGGTGGAGATGGTGGAGCCGGAGCGGGAGAAGCCGCGGAAGGGAAGAGCGAGGCCCTGGACAAAGCCCATCCATCCGGCCTGGCGCATGGTAACGCTGCCTTCACCGAGGCCGAGAGTGCTGTAGCTGGAGGTCTTGGTGCCGGCCATCTGCATCTGGCGCTTTTCGAGTAGGCCGGTGATGAGGATGAGGATTCCGGCGGCGGCGAGGGCGGGTGCGATCAGGTCGAGGCGGCTGAAGAGGAGTTCGATCTCGGCCTTTTCTGCGCCGTGGAACATGGTCTTCTCGATGAGCTTTTTGAGGGCTTCGCCGATGACTCCGGTGAGCAGGGTGGCCCAGATGACGCGGATGGCGAAGCGTTTGAAGGCGTCGGAGCTGGAGAAGTAGGCGCGTTTCCACTGATTCCAGAAGTAGACGATGACGGCAAACATGGTGCCGGTGTGAAGCATGACGAGCAGCAGCGTCATCTGCGGCGAGGAGGGGTCCAGCCCCATCAGCTTTTCGGCGACGACGACGTGCGCGGAGCTGGAGACAGGCAGAAGCTCGGCCAGGCCCTGGACGATAGCCAGGATGACGACATGAAGAATGGACATGTCCCTATCCTAAACGGAGGGGCTTAAGTCTGGGTTAATGATGGGTGTCATCGGCGTCGGCTATGCCCATTTTGCCGTTGGTACAGAGCAAAACAACAGCAAGTGCAAAAGCAAAGACGCAATACGAGGGGCTGACGGGTACCGAGCTTCGGGCTGGTCCGCTCCATTGGAGGAATACAGGGGTCTTCGCTACGCTCAGAATGACGACAGTTCTAAAGTTGCTCTACAGCATTAGCGAAACGGCTATGAGAGTTTCCATCAGGCGAGGATCTTCTCGAAGACTTTGGAGGTTTTGGTCTCGATATAGCCGTCGCGGAGGTAGAAGCGGTGGGCGTCGAGGCGGGTACTACGGGAGGTGACGCGCAGGATGCGAATACCCTGCGCGCGGGTCCAATTCTCGGCGTGCTCGCAGAGGCGCCTGCCGATTCCTAAGCCGCGGTGGCCGTCCTGGACGACGAGGCCGCCTATGAGGACGAAGGGCTCGGACTGCAGGTGATAGGTGATGGCCACTTCGATCCAGCCGACGATCTCCGGGGTATCGGGAGCTTCCGGGCGGGTGAGGCAGGCTACGAAGGCGGCTTGCGAGGTGGTGCAGGCGGCCAGGCGTTCGATACGCTGGCGAATCTGGTCGGGCGTGGCTTCGTAGCCTAGTTGAACGCTGAGGGCTGCCGCTGCCTCGGCGTCTTTGGTGGCGATGGGGCGGAGGCTCAGGGCGGGGGAATCAGTCACGGTCATTTCCGTAGAGGGCGATGCCTTGCTGGACCTTGTAGGCGATGCTGATGGCGCGGGCGGTGTAGTCGGATTGCGGAAACTTCGTCTTGAGCTGCTGGGCGATGGACTGGGTGCGGGCGGTCGCGGCCTCGGCCTTCTTGCGATTCTCTTCGACGGTATACATGGTCACGAGAACGCCCTGGCGATAGGCGGCGTTGTAGAGGGCTTCGGGGGTCTTGGGGCCGTCGGGAAATTGCTGGGCGTACTTTTCGTAGAGGTTGGTTTCAAGCTCGGGGCACTTGGGAAGGCCCTGCCAGTCGCCGCAGAGCTTGTTGTCGAGCATCTCGAAGGCGGCCATGGCGGCGAACTTGGTGCCGGGATGGTTCTTGATGACGCGTTTGAGTTCGCCGTCGTAGATGTTGGGGCGGAGGGAGGCGTCCTGCTCCTTGGCGGAGGGGAGGGACTTGATGTCGAGGCGATCGATCTGCCAGCGGACGTCGGCGGAGCGCCAGGAGGCCTCGGGGGCGAGGGGGGAGTCGGGGAAGTACTCGGCTACGCGGCGGTAGAGGAGATGGGCGGCTCCGGCGGCACCCTTCGGAGCGTGCGGCTGGGCGGCCAGCTCTTCGAGGTTAGCTGCGGCCCCGTAGAGAATAGCGTCGCCGTTGGGGGTGGAAGGGTTTACGACTCCTTTGTCGCGAATCCAGCCGGAAGAGGGGGTCGCGACGGCGTCATCTCCGAAGTCGGCTTTCTGGTCTTCGTCCTGGTCGTCGCCGATGTCGGTATTGGCGAAGACCTTGACCCAGGGGCCGCTGCGCTCGACGACGACGACCTCGTGGCCGGGCGTGACGAGCGAGATGCGCTGGGTGTTGGGGTCGGCGGCGACGTAGACGTTGGCGTCATGCAGCAGGGTCGCGCGGGCGGAGCGATCGTAGCCGGAGGACTTGTCCTTCTTCTGCTTCTGGGCCAGAGCAGGGAGGCACAGGGTTGCCAGCAGTGTTGCGCTCCAGACTGCTTGCTTTACGTGAAACTGACGCATAGGAAGATTCTCGACCTCTCGTTAGACGCTGCAAAGAACTAAATTCGCCCTAGCGCTGGGCGGGCGCCACTTCGTGGTGTATTGGACGCTTCGCGTAGTGTGCCCTTCCAACGGTTGTGACTTAGTGTGTGGTGGCTAGTTCGTGCTCCAGTTTTTCCTTGAGAGCTGGTTCTAGGTTGCCGCCGCTCAGGATAACCGCGACTCTCCGGACCTTGTCCAGACCCATCTCTTCGGCGTGGAAGAGAGCAGCAGCGAGGGTGACGGCGCCACTGGGCTCGGGGATGAGGTCGGTGGCTGAGAGCATGAGACGCATGGCCGCGAGGATCTCGTCCTCGCTGACGGCGGCGATGCCATCGACGTAACGGAGGACGTGCTCGAAGTTGATTACGCCCATGCTCTGGGTGCGGAGGCCGTCGCCGATGGTGCGGGTGGTCTTGGCAGCGGGCCACTCGACGAGCTTTTTGGTTTCGAAGCTCTCCTTGGCATCGGCGGCGAGTTCCGGTTCAGCGCCCCAGACTTTGACTTCGGGTTTGGCGAGGCCGGCTGCTGCTGCGAGTTTGACGGCGGTGGCGGTGCCGCTGAGCAGACCCCCACCACTGACGGGCGAGATCACGACGTCCACTTCGGGAAGCTGTTCGACGATCTCGAGGCCGCAGGTGGCTTGACCGGCGATGATGTGCGGGTGGTCGTAGGGCGGGATCATGGCGTAGCCAAACTCGGCGGCGAGTTCTTCGGCTTTTATCTTGCGCTCGGAGGAGGCGGGGCCGACGAGGACGATCTCCGCGCCGAGTGCTGCGGTGGCGATCTTCTTGACCTCGGGTGCATTGTCCGGCATGACGATGACGGCTTTTACGCCCATGGCGCGTGCGGCGTAGGCGACGCCCTGCGCGTGGTTGCCGCTGGAGTAGGTGATAACGCCGCGGGCGCGGACCTCGGGATCGAGCTGCGCGACCATGTTGTAGGCTCCGCGAAGCTTGAAGCTGCCGATGGGCTGCTCACTCTCGGCCTTGATGTAGATCTCGAAGGTCGGCACGGGGAAGCCGGCCTGGCGGAGGCGATCGGGCTCAAGGCGGTGCAGACCGGTGTGCAGGGCTACGCCAGCGATGCGCTGTTGTGCGGCGCGAATCTCATCCAGTGTTACGAGGTCACTCATTGGTTCTCCCCTATTGTGTGTCTGCAGCGTTCATGACCAGAGTGAAAAAGTGTATCAACCGCCACCTGTCGATCGCTTGGGATTATGTTATCCGCTTGGCCGTGCAGCAGGAAGACCGGGGTGGCGCAATACCTGGTCCAGACGAGTACTGATCTTCGGACTGGTCCGCCTCCTGGAGCGGATTCCTTGAATCCGCCGTCCTTCACTACGTTCAGGATGACGACGTAAGACGTTCAAGGATGACGGGCTTTGTTAGGATTCATAAAGAAAAGCGCTCCATTGCTGGAGCGCTTTTGCTTTGTGTTGCGGTGGAAGCCGATCAGATTTCCAGGATCACCGGCATGATGAGGGGCCGGCGGCTGGTGCTCTTCTGGATGTAACGTTTGAGGTCGTTGCGGATCTTTTCCTTGATCATTCCGTAGTCGGCCTTCTCTTCGGCGCCGGATCCGTCGAGGGTGCGCTGCACGATCTGGCGCGCCTCGTTGATCATGCGCTCGTCGTCGATGGCCATGCCGCGGATGACGATTTCGGGGGTGTTCTCTACCTTGCCGGTGCGGCGGTTGATGGCAATGATGGGGAGCACGATTCCGTCTTCGCTGAGGTGTTTACGGTCCTTGATGACGATGTCTTCTACGACATCGGTTGAGGATCCACCGGAGTCGATGCAGACGCGTCCGACGGTGACCTTGCCGTTCTTGGTGGCGGTGGTCTTGTCGAACTCTAGGACTTCACCGTCTTCGAGCATGATGACCTTCTCGACGATTCCCATGCCGGCGGCGAGCTCTGCGTGGCGCTTGAGGTGACGGTAGTCGCCGTGGACGGGGATGAAGAACTTCGGCCGGACGAGGTTGATCATCAGGCGAAGCTCTTCCTGGCTGGCGTGTCCGCTGACGTGGATGAGGCCGGCGGTTCCGTCGTCGTGGATGACCTTGGCGTCGCGGCGCTCCAGGTGGTCGATCATCCGGTAGATGGACTTCTCGTTGCCGGGAATGACGCGCGAGCTGAGGAGGACGGTGTCGCCTGCGTCGATGCGGGCGAACTTGTGGTTGTTGACGGCGGCGCGGCTGAGTGCGCTCATCGGTTCGCCCTGGGTTCCGCTGATCAGGACGCAGACCTTGTTGGCCGGCAGTTCCTTGATCTGGCCCGGGTTGATGACGAGGCCCTGGGGCAGGTCGAGGTAGCCGAGGTCCTGCGCGATCTCGGTCGAGTTATCGAGCGAGCGGCCGATTACGGCAACCTTGCGTCCGTGCTGGTGCGCCAGCTCCATCGCGACGCGGATGCGATGGATGGAAGAGGAGAAACAGCTGAAGAACAGCTTCTTCTTGGCCTGACCGAAGATCTCGTCGAGGCGGGGACGCACGGCGCGCTCGCTGGGGGTGTAGCCCGGGCGGTCGACGTTGGTGGAGTCCTGCAGGAGAGCGAGGACGCCCTGCTTGCCGAGTTCGGCGAAGGCGTGGAGGTCGAAGGCCTTGCCGTCCGGTGGGGAGAGGTCGATCTTGAAGTCGCCGGTGTGGAGGATGACTCCGACGGGGGTGTGGATGGCGAGCGCGACGCAATCCACCAGGGAGTGGGTGACGCGGATCGGCATGATCGAGAAGGGTCCGAGGGTGAAGCGCTTGCCGGGCAGCATCTCGATCAGGTCGGCGTCGTCGAGCAGGCGGTGTTCCTCGAGTTTGCCTTCGACGTAGGCGAGGGTGAACTCGGTTCCGTAGACGGGAACGTTCAGTTCGGAGAGGATCCAGGGGAGGCCGCCGATGTGATCTTCGTGCCCGTGGGTGAGCAGGATGGCGCGGACTTTGCTGCGGTTTTCGGTGAGGTAGCTGATGTCCGGGACGACAATGTCGACTCCCAGCAACTCTTCTTCCGGGAACATCAGACCGGCGTCGATGACGATAATGTCATCCTGCCAGCGGAGTGCCATGCAGTTCATACCGAACTCGCCAAGGCCTCCCAGCGGTATCATTTTCAACTTGTCGTTAGCAGCCATGAATCTCCTTGTTAACTCTTGCGTTACTACGGGTATGCCGGGTCTGAGCCCCCGGGCGCGGCTTTGGAATCGGAGTCGATATCGAGATCGTTGCCTATCTAAGCAGGTCTTCTAGCGCGAGAGACAGTTCGGTCTTCTCGTCGCGGTACTTCACGATGACTGGCGTGGCGACCGAAAGTCCCCATTCGAGGCCCTTGCCGGAGGTCACGGCACGCGAGCCGGGGACGACTACGGCTCCCTCGGGAATGATCAGCGGGGTTTCGGAGGTAGCCTTGTAGATCTCGCCGCGGACGAGGTCGTAGACCGGGGTTCCGCGGGTGAGGATGGTTCCGGCGGCCAGTACGGCGCGCTTGCGGACGATGGTGCCTTCGTAGACCCCGGTATTGCCGCCGATCAGGGCGTCATCTTCGATGATGACGGGTGAGGCGTTGACTGGTTCGAGGACTCCGCCGATCTGGGTGGAGGCGGAGAGGTGGACACGCTTGCCGATCTGGGCGCAGCTTCCGACCAGCGCGTGGGAGTCGATCATGGTGCCTTCATCGACATAGGCGCCGACGTTGACGTAGGCGGGGGGCATCATCACGACGCCACGGGAGAGGTATGCGCCGGAGCGGACCGACGAGCCTCCGGGGACGACGCGGACGCCGTCTTCGGCCTTGAAGCGCCGGGCCGGATAGGTGGCTTTGTCGACGAAGGAGAAGCCGTCGGGGCAGCCCATTTCGACCAGCGAACCCAGGCGGAAGCCAAGCAGGATGCCGCGCTTGACCCAGGCGTTGACGCGCCAGCCGAGGGGCAGGGAGGCGTCCGGCTGGGCGGAGCGCAGGGTTCCGGCTTCGAGGCCGGAACGCAGTTCGTGGAAGACTGCTTCAGCTTCCGGGTTTCCAATGGCGGCTGCGCCCAGCGCAAACCAATGCTCAATCTTTTCGTGCAACATGTCGCTCAAATTCTGTCTCGTCCTGTTCTGCAGGTTCTTTCCAACGGTGAAGGTACGGCGGGTGCTGTGCGCTAAAATTCGAGCGCTAAGATCGGGACTCTAAACTTATGCCGCGCTAAAACATGCGGAGGTCTTCGCCGTTCGCGGCGACGCCGGCCAGCAGGCCTAGCTCGCCGACTACGGTTTCGAGCTTGCGGCGGGTAGCTGCGGAGACGGGCACCATCGGCAGGCGCAGGACATCCACGCCGTGGCCGAGCAGTGCGAGAACCGCCTTGACGGGAGCGGGGCTGGGCTCCCAGAAGTGCGCCTGCATGAGGCGGAAGAACTGGCGGTTGATGCGGCGGGCGGCGGCCCAGTCGTTCTCCAGCGCGGCTCCGACCATGGCGGACATCTGCGCGGGAATGGCGTTGGAGGCGACGGAGATGAGTCCGGCTCCACCCAGGGCGATTACGGGGAGCGCCATGCTGTCGTCACCGGCGAAGACCTTGAAGCTGCGCGGGGCGGTGGTCAGGAGCTCGGTGATCTGGGTGATGTTGCCGCTGGACTCCTTGATGCCGATGATGTTTTCGATCTCGGCGAGGCGCAGGACGGTCGCGGGCTCGAGGTTGGTGCCGGTGCGTCCGGGGATGTTGTAGAGCAGGACGGGAAGTTTTGTGGCTTCGGCGACTGCGCGGAAGTGGAGGTACTGGCCTTCCTGCCCGGGACGGTTGTAGTAGGGATTTGCGGACAGGATGCCGGTGAGGCCGTGGATCTTCGAGAGCTTGTGCGCGCGGGCTACGGCCTCGTGGGTCGCGTTGTGGGTGCAGCCGGCGAAGACCGGGACGCGTCCGCCGGTGGTTCCGACGACGAGTTCCACCACGCGGAGCCATTCGGCTTCGCTGAGGGTCGAGGCCTCGCCCGTGGTTCCGCAGGGGACCAGGAAGGAGATACCGTTTTCGATCTGCCAGTTCACCAGCGCATGCAGCGCGGGCTCATCTACACTGCCGTCCCTGCGAAAGGGAGTCACCAGCGCCGTGCCACAACCCATCAGTTCCATAGTTCCTTCAAGTTTACCGCGTTAGAGCTGAAATATTTGCGGGAAGAGCGCTATCTGTGCGAATGCAGGGTACGAATGCGGGTTCGAGGCAAAGAAAAACCCCGGCAGTCGCCCGCCGGGGTCTTTCTTTCTGGTTGGTGAAGCTGGATTAGAGGTACATGCCGCGGTTCAGCTCGGAGGGAATGTGGAACTCCGGGATGTGTAGCTCGGAGGTACCGGCGGAGACGGATGCCGGTGCGGTATCCATGCACTTGACGAAGGCGGTCTGGAACTTCGCCATTTCGTCCTTGGTGCCGACGGTGACGCGTACGTAGGTCGGCATTGCGGGCCAGCTGCGACCGATCGCGACGTTCTCCTTCATCATGCCTGCGAGGAACTCCTTGCCAGGACGCTTGACGTCGACCATGAAGAAGTTAGCCTGGGATCCGGGAAGGACCTTGTAGCCCTTCTTGGCGAGGAATTCGAGCGTTTCGCTGCGGATGTCGGCGTTGATCTTGCGACGGAGCGGCACCAGTTCCTTGTCCTGCAGGCTGGCGCGCGCAGCGGCGGCGCTGGTGATGGAGATGCTGGCGAGGCTCCGGCCGGCGGGAGAGACGGTCTGGAACTTGGCGAGCAGCTCGGGCTTGGCGATGGCGAAGCCTGCACGAATGCCGGCCATGCCGTAGATCTTCGAGAACGTGCGGAGAACGATGATGTCCTGATCTGCGGCGACAAGGTCGATGCAGGACTCGTCGTTCGAGAAGTGGTGATAGGCCTCATCGACGATGACAACCGAACCCTTGGGCTTGTTCTTGAGGAGCCAGACGATGTCTGCCTTGGGGGTCATGGTGCCGGTGGGGTTGTTCGGGTTCACGATGTAGTAGGCGCCGGGCGAGGGGTGAGCGGCCAGCATAGCCTTGACGTCGTGCGCGTAGGTCGCGGTCAGCGGTACGGGAACCTTGGTGGCCTTCATTGCTTCAGCAGCGCGGTAGCCCTGCTCGTAGCTCGGATCGCCATAGACGAGGGGCTTATCGGGGCCGATGTTGGACATGAGGGCGAGGTCGAGAGGACCGCCCGATCCGGGGAACAGTGCGGAGTAGCCAGGCTTCAGGCCATAGATGTTGTTGAAAGCCACGATGGTGTCTTTGGTCTGCTCCTGGTGATACCGGCCGCCGAGGGATGCAGTGCTACATATTGCATCGAGCGCGGATTTTGCAGGTCCGAGGGGGTTCTCGTTCGAGCTGATGATGACCGTATCCGCGTTGCGCATGGCACGCATGTCGCCCATGTCGGACATACCGCCGGCGCCACGACGCGTGCCCTGGGGGGCAGCGGCCTGTACGGCTGCGAATGCGGGGAAGGAGGTAGCGGCTGCGGAGGCTGCGCCGAGGATACGCATGAAGTTTCTGCGGGATACGCCGTTGAGTTCGGAATTCATAGTCAAGTCTCCTGGAGCGAGTTCAATGAGCGACGGTTAAATAGCTATGCAGAAGGATGAGTACCTGCACAGAAGGACGAAGGGCCTACTGCGGTCTGATACATCGAATCCCTGCTCAGCGACGTGGCTGCCAGTGATTTGAAATTTGGGATGACACACTACAGACGTATCTGTACTGCTTCTGAGTCTCAATTTACCGCATTTTTTTGTCTCTGTTACGGAAATGAGAGAATTTCCGCTGGAAAAAGAGCATCGAACTACTCTTTTCCGTGGCACGAATCACATTGCGGCCCTTGAGGAGCCGGATATGAGGGTCAGACCCACTCGCCGCGGCGCATGAGTGGCTCGGATGTGCCGTCGGGGTTCACTCCGTGGACATCCATGGAGCCGGAACCGATCATCCAGTCGACATGGATCAGGCTGGAGTTCGCCCCGAGGGCTGCGAGTTGAGCCGCATCCATCTTTTCGCCACCGATCAGGCAGGTGGAATAAGCCTGTCCGAGGGCGATGTGGCTGGCGGCGTTTTCGTCGAATAGGGTGTTCCAGAAGAGCACGCCGCTCTGGGCGATGGGGGAAGAGTGCGGCACCAGGGCCACTTCGCCCAGCCGCCGTGCGCCTTCGTCGGTTGAGATCAGGCGATTGAGTACGTCTTCGCCCGCGGAGGCGGTGGCCTCTACAATTTTTCCGGCTTCAAATCGCACGGAGATGTTTTCAATCAGGGATCCCTGGTGGGAGAGCGGCTTGGAGGCGCGGACGATTCCATCGACGCGATCCTTGTGGGGCGTCGTGAAGCACTCTTCGGTGGGGATGTTGGGCTGGCAGTAGATGCCATTGCCCGCGGTCGTGCCGCCGCCGGCCCAGAGGTGATCGTCCGCGAGGCCGACGGTCAGGTCGGTAAGGCCGTCGGCAGACTTGAAGTGCAGGGCGGAGAAGCGCTTGGCGTTGAGCATGTCGACGCGCTGCTTCAGCTTTGCGCCGTGTTGCTGCCACTCGGCGACGGGGTCGTCGACGGCGATGCGCGAGGCGACGAAGATCGCCTCCCACAGCTTCTCCACTGCAATGTCTACGGGCTCATTGGGGAAGACAAGCTTTGCCCACTCCGGGGTCGCGCAGGCGACGATGGTCCAGTTGATCTCGTGCCGCGTGATGAGTTCCATCGCCTGCTTGCTGGCTTTGGACACGGCGATGTTGACACGGGATACCCTGGCCGGATCCTGTCCGCTGAGCAGGGCCGGGTTCGCTCCGGCGATGGCCAGACGGGCCGCTCCGCTCTTGAAGGCGGCGGCGATGCCGTCCTGCAGCCACACCGGAGCAAAGTCGAAGCTGGCATCCGGGCCGTACTGGTAGCGTGCGAGGATCGCGGGGTCGTCGGAGTAGAAGTTGGTGACCAGCACGGCCCCGGCTTTATAGGCGTGTTCGGTGATACGGCGTACCAACGGCAGCGCATCGATGGGAGCGGTCATGACCAGCTCCTGCCCGGCGCGCAGGCCCAGCCCGATCTTGACCGCGACCTCGGCCAGGCGGTCGAGCTTTTGCTCAAAGGTCAATGCGGAAAATTTCGTCACTGCTGCTACTTCAGACCTACTCATCGAGAACTTCTCCCGCTAAATTTTGGTGTAGACATCCTGGAAGTCATAGCAGCCGGTGCGGGTCGAAAGCCACTCCGCCGCACGGACAGCACCCTCGGCGAATCCGCGCCGCGAGAAGGACTCGTGGGTCAGGATCAGCTTGTCAGAGGAGCTCTTCGCTACCAGAACGTGAGTTCCGGCGGCGTCGCCGACACGGTGAGCGTCTACCGGCACATCGCTGATTCCGGCGGCGGCTTTGACAACGGAAGCGAGGGTCAGGGCCGTGCCGCTCGGCGAGTCCAGCTTACTGGTGTGGTGGGTCTCTTCGATGGAGAAGGTGTAGCCCGCACCCTTGAGCGCTTCGCACATCTTCGCCGCCGTCTGCAGCATGACCTGCACTCCGATGGAGTAGTTCGTTCCATAGAGAAGGCCTGCCTGCTTGCGCTCCGCGAGTCCGCGCATATCCGGGAGACGGTCGTACCAGCCGGTGGTGCCGATGACCATGTGCGCTCCGGCAGCCAGGCAGGCGCGCATATTCTGCACGACGGCTTCGGGGGTGGTGAAGTCGATGACGACGTCGAAGCTGGTGACGAAGGGAAACGTCAGGGCCGCGGCTTCCTTGTTTTCTTTTGCGTCCAGCACGTAGACGCTGTGTCCGCGTTCGGTCGCGACCTCTGCCACCAGCTTGCCTGTCTTGCCCGCTCCCAGTACCAGAACCCGCATCGTATTCCTTCCTACTCTCTAGATCTTGACTGCTACCGGAACCGTTGCTGACGCGCGCGCTGCGACATCAAAGACGCTCGGATCGGGATCTGCGAAGAATACCGCATGCAGGCTGCGGATGGCTTCTTCGACGTCCTCTTCCTCGATCATGAAGCTCATGTTGATCTCGCTTGCTCCCTGCGAGATCATCCGCACATTGACGTGGCTGACTGCTGAAAACACCCGGCCAGCGATGCCGTTATGGCCGCGAATATCTTCTCCGACCAGGCAGATAAGTGCCTTGTGGCCTTCCATCTTTACGTCGGCGATCTTGGCGAGTTCCGCGCAGATCTCCGGCAGTCTCTGGTTTGAGTCAACTGTCAGTGAGATGCTGACTTCGCTGGTGGAGACCATGTCGATGGCGCACTCAAATTTATCGAAGACATCGAAGACGGCCTTGAGATAACCGTGCGACATCAGCATGCGGCTGGCGACGATGTCGATGATGGTGAGACGCTTCTTGGCGGCGATGCTCTTGAAGGGACTGGCGCACCTGGGAGCGACGGCGGTGATCTTCGTGCCTTCGTTTCCGGCGTTGCGGGAGTTCAGCACGTAGACCGGAATGCTCTTCTGTACGGCGGGCAGAATGGTCGCCGGATGCAGGACCTTCGCGCCGAAGTAGGCGAGTTCAGCGGCCTCTTCGAAGCTGATGGTTTTGACGCGCAAGGCATCGGGACAGATGCGCGGATCGGTGGTCATGATGCCGTTGACGTCGGTCCAGATCTCGATGGCTCCGGCATGGAGACCGCCGCCGACCAGCGCAGCGGTGTAGTCGCTGCCGCCGCGTCCGAGGGTGGTGGTGATGCCTTCGGTGGTCGAGCCGATGAAGCCGCCCATGACGGGGGTCTTGCCTGCTTCCACCATCGGCAGAACCAGCGCGAGAAGCTTTTGCTCGATTGCGGCTTCCAGTGGTGCTGCCTTGCCGTAGTGGGCGTCGGTGATGATGCAGGTGCGGGCGTCGACGTGGGCCCCATCGAGGCCGCGCTGGGCGAAGGCTTCCGCGACCATGCGGCTGGACAGGCGCTCGCCGAAGCTGACGACGAGGTCGTTGGTGCGGGGCGTGAGTTCGCCTACCGCAGCGATGCCGCGGAGCAGGTCGTCGAGGGCGTCGAACTCCAGATCCAGGGTGACGCGCAGGGTGAGGAGACGGTTCGTGTCGAGGAGGTCGGCAGCGGTATCGATGTGGCGATTGCGCAGACGGGCGGAGATGGCGAGTGCGCCGGTGCGGTCGCCGTGTCCGGCTGCGGAAGCAGCGGCGAGGAGCTGGTCTGTCACCTTGGCCATCGCCGAGACGACAACTACGGCGCCGAGTCCGCGCTCGCGGCGGCCTGCGACGATTGCCGCGGTCCGGCCCATGGCGGTCGCGTCTTCCACCGACGTTCCGCCAAACTTCATGACTACGATCGATTCCCGCATTCCGCTCAAGCCAACACCGCCATCTGCTTCAGGGGGACGCCGAGGTTGTCGAACTTGCCGGCGCGGGCCAGAACCTCTGCGTTCAGCAGGGCTGCTCCGGCTGCTCCGCGGATGGTGTTGTGCGAGAGCAGCACGAACTTCCAGTCCAGCAGGGCGCACTCGCGGAGGCGTCCGACGGTGGTCGCCATGCCGTTGCCGCGCATGCGATCCAGACGAGGCTGGGGGCGGTCGACAGCTTCGTCAAACTCGACGGGTTGATCCGGCGCGGTCGGTAACTGCTCGTCACGCAGCGGAGCGAATTCAGCCCATGCGGCCAGGATCTCTTCGCGGGTGGCCTTCTTGCGGAACTTGATGCTGACGCACTCGGTATGACCGTCTTCGACGGCGACGCGGTTGCAGTGGGCGCTGACCTTCGCGTCCAGCATCTCGATGTGATTGCCGGAGATGCGGCCGAGGAGCTTGCCGACCTCCTCCTGCATCTTCTCTTCCTCGTTCTTGATGAACGGGACGACGTTGCCGAGGATGTCGAGCGAGGGGACGCCGGGGTATCCGGCTCCGCTGACCGCCTGCATGGTGGTGACGAACAGGCTGTCGATGCCGAACTTTTCTTCGAGTGGCTTGAGAGCCAGGACCAGACCGATGGCGCTGCAGTTCGGGTTGGTGACGATGTAGCCGCCACTCTGCTTGCGCCAGCTCTGGGTTTCGATGAGGGCGAGGTGGTCGGCGTTGACCTCGGGAATGACGAGGGGAACGTCGGTGACCATGCGGAAGGCGCTGGAGTTCGAGATGACCGCGCAGCCGGCAGCGGCGAACTTTGGCTCCAATTCCTTGGCGATATCGGAGTCGAGGGCGGCGAAGATAATCTTCGGCAGCTCGCCGACACAGCCTTCGGGCGTGTTCGGCTGGACCGTCATTGCGGCGATCTTCGCGGGGAGCGGGGTGTCGAGCTTCCAGCGGCACGCTTCGCCGAAGGTCTTGCCTGCACTGCGATCGCTCGCTGCAAGCCACGCAATCTCGAACCACGGATGATTGCTCAATAACTGAATGAATCGCTGACCGACCATGCCGGTCGCACCGAGAATGCCTACCTTACGCCGTTCCATATCCATCAAGAATAACGCGAGGCGCGAGGAACAGTCACATTTCGGTGCGAAATCCGGGTTGGGACTGCTCTAGTAGTCGTCTCGGCGCCTGCGCCGGGAGTGATATCCGCCCGAACCGCCCCAGACCAGTAGCGCTACGATCAGGTGAATCAGGAACCAGGTGCTGAACCCCTGATCCAGATAGATCAGGTAGAGCACCAGCGCGCGAGGCAGGAGCGCCCAGAAGATCAGCGGGATCAGTCCCACTAGGTGGAACTGCACCAGGCCGCCCTGGAACCAATCGACCAGCAGCGCAATGCGGGGGAGAAACAGCGCAAACACCAGGAACCAGAACGGCAGAGTATGGATCACCATTGCAAACGACCTCAGAGGAATCTAGTTTGAATCCTTCGTACTGGATGCTACAAGCTGAATGCAAAAACTGGCTGGCAACTCGATGAGCCACCAGCCAGTTACTGTAATCCATGTTCAGCGAGCCGCGCGAAAAATCCTAGACTGCGACGGCGACCGGGGACTCCATGGCCGCCAGAACCGCCTGTGCGAATGCCTTGGTGCCGGACGTGCCGCCAACGTCCTTGGTCAGGGTCTTGCCTTCGCGATAGACCTGTTCAAGGCCGGTCTGGACACGCTCGGCGGTCTCCGTCTCGTTGATGTGGTGCAGCATCAGCACCGCGCTCTGGAGCAGTGCGGTGGGGTTTGCCATGTCCTTGCCGGCGATATCCGGAGCGGAGCCGTGGACGGCCTCGAAGATGGCGCACTCGGTGCCGAGGTTGGCACCCGGGACTAGGCCGAGGCCGCCGACGAAGGCGCTGCAGAGATCGCTCAGGATATCGCCGTAGAGGTTCTCGGTCAGCAGGATGTCGTACTGGAACGGATTCATGACGAGCTGCATGCAGGTGTTATCGACGATGTGTTCGTGATACTCGACCTCGGGAAAGCCCTCGTGTACCTTGCGGCAGCAGTTCAGGAAGAGGCCGTCGGAGAGCTTCATGATGTTCGCCTTGTGGATGGCGTGGATCTTCTTGCGATTGTGCTTGCGGGCGTACTCGAAGGCGAACTTCGCGATACGGGTCGAGCCCTTTTCGGTGATGATCTTGAGGGCCTGCACGACGCCGGGGACGACTTCATGCTCGAGGCCGGCGTAGAGGTCTTCCATGTTCTCGCGCACGATGATGAGGTCGAGATCGGGGTAGCGGGTCTTGAGTCCGGGCAGGTTCTTGATGGGGCGAAAGTTGGCGAAGAGCTCGAACTTCTTGCGCAGCGTTACGTTGATCGAAGCAAAGCCGCCGCCGATCGGAGTGGTGACGGGGCCTTTCAGGGCGAGGCGGTTCTCTTCGATCGAGTCGTAGAGATCCTGCGGGATGTAGTAGCCGGTCTGCTCGAAGGCCTCGGCTCCCGCTGCATAGCGGTGCCAGTCGAAGGCCACTCCGGTGGCTGCGCCTGCAGCCTCGAGGATCTCTACTACCGCGCCCGAAACCTCTGGTCCAATGCCGTCGCCGGGAATCAATGTAATTTTGTGCGTACGCTTTGCTGTCTGAGCTACCGTCATGAAATCGCCTTCTCCTCAGTGTTGGTGTATCGAAAAATGCAAACGCCGGGCATTCGAACGGGCTCAGCGTAATTCCCGCAGTCAAAACTTTGTTTACAGCTCTCGCCGTTTCCTGGCGTCTTTGCCGCTCAAGAGTTCTTCCAGCTCCGCCTTGAACTCGCGAACATCCTTGAAGTCGCGGTAGACGCTGGCGAACCGGATGTAGGCGACGGTGTCGATATCCTTGAGCCGCGTCATAATCAACTCGCCGACCTCGCTAGTGGAGCGTTCCCGTTCCGGCGAATCTACGACGTAGGCTTCGGTCTCATCGACAATCTGTTCGAGCTTGCTGGCCGAGACCGGGCGCTTTTCGCAGGCGTGCAGCAGCCCGCTCAAAACCTTCTGACGGTCGAACTTCTCGCGCCGCCCGTCCTTCTTGACTACCATGTACGGAATCTCGTCGATCCGCTCGTACGTCGTAAAGCGCTTGTTGCATCCCTCACACTCGCGACGGCGGCGAATGGAATCAGCTTCCTTGCTCTCGCGGGAATCTACAACTCGATCCTGGGCAAAACCACAATAGGGACATCGCATCGTTATGTCTTGATTCTAGCAGTGGCTCTCAGGAGGGGGTCTGCTCGATCCCCTCGGCCGCAACTTCACTCTGCCTTGCGACCTGCTTCAGGTCCACGTGTTCCAGGCGTGCGAAAAACAGTCCGATTGGCACAATGCTTAACATCGTCACCGCGGTCAGCATCGCTCCGCATGCGGTGGCAGCCTCGATGGGCGCGCCGTAGAGCGCATGCATCGCGCCTGCCGTTACCGCGATCTGCGTAAACCATCCAACGACCGGCAGTTGCAGTAACGAGCCTCCCAGGCTGGCGGCCATCAGGAGCATGGTCCGCGAGTAGGTCAGCCCTGCCAGCTCCGGCGTGTCGACAAAGGCATTCGCCGTCTGGAGGTACGCTCCACCGATCATTCCCCAGATAGCCAGCGATAGCACGAGGACGATGCCGAATTCACGTAGCGATGTGAGTGCATTCATCCCATCGCGGAAACCTTCAATCTTGATTGCGACGCTCTCTGCCAAGGATTCCGAGAACCTGCGAAGTGTTCGGCGGGCGAATTCTGCCACAATGCCCCCCGCGACGCGAACCACTGCTGCGAACACGGCAAGCAGCAGAGTTGCACCCAGGCTCAAAAGTCCGGTTCGGACGAACAATTCGTGGTGCTGCATGGTCTTCGGGGTGAAGGCCAGAGCACTGGAAAAAATGATTGCCGCTGCTCCCAAGTCGAACATCCGCTCGATGGTGTAGACCGCGACCTGGGTGCTCACGGGCAACGAGAGGCGGCGTGCGATCAGGTAAGGCCGGGATAGATCCGCAAGCCGCCCGAAGAGCGCCACCGCCGTAAATCCAACGAACATGGGACCTACCAGCGATGCGGCAGCGACTTTCTTGGTCGGAGCAACCATGACGGCCCATCGGAGTGCCCGCAGCCAGTATGTACCGTAGATCAGTGCGACACCCGCGGCCAGATGCCAGGGACTCGCATGCTTGAGTTGCTGCCAGAAATTCATCCAGTCGAAGTGGATCCGGTCGCGAAACAGCGTGACGACCAGAACCAGAACCACCAGCAGCGCGAACCAGAGAATCGAATTGCGTCTCTTCATGGACTCCTGATTTTGGTGCAATGTTGCGATGCGACTTATCGCGTTGCGGCCACCAGGGCCGTCTGCTTGCGTCGGTTGAACTCCCGAATCACGCGTGCCACGTAGGCCCGCGTCTCGGCGTAGGGAGGGACGCCGTGATAGCGGTCGACTGCGCCCGGCCCGGCGTTATAGGCGGCCAGCGCGAGGGCGATATTGTCGTGATAGCGGATTAGCAAGCCATCGAGATACGCTGTTCCTCCGGCGATATTCTGCTCCGGCTGAAAGGCGTCCTTTACTCCCAGCGACGTTGCCGTTGCGGGCATCAGTTGCATGAGGCCGCGGGCTCCTGTCCGCGAAACGGCATGGACCTGGCCGCCGCTCTCCGCTCGGACGAGGCTTGCGAGCAGGTCGGCATCGATATTGTGCGCTGTGCCAGCGTGGGACAGCATCTCCTGCATCTCGGCCTTGGTTGGGGCGACTGCCGTTGAGTGCGTGGCTAACGATACTGGCGATGCTGGGAGCTTTATGGTCTGCGTTTGGGGCAGATCTGCAATCTGCTCGATACGCACGACCGACTCTGCCGCCACCTCAAGAAAATTGGCCTCGCTGGAGGCCCCCGCGGTAGTTCCCGCGAAGAAGAGCCGCATGCGATCGCCTGTAACTTCACGGCGCACACAGTCCAGCTCGAAGCCGTTCCGCAGCGTGATGTGCTCCGTGGCATACGCCAGCGGACACGCCAGAATCAGCGCAAACCAGCCAAAATACCGACGCCCGGACTTGTGAGATCGCATCGCCACGCTTCTACCCTACCATCGCTTCGTACCTGTCAGACTGCAACTATCGCGTACCGGATAGCGCTCCCACGCCCGATTCTTCCAGCACCGCTTCGATAGCCTGCGCCACTCCATCGGCATCGTGCCTTCCGCCGAGGGTCCAGCCTTTGGCGGCGGCCTCTTGTTTGAGGTCTTCCGGAGCGTTCTCCATCAAAACAGCGCGTCCCGCAACCTCCAGCATCGATACGTCGTTCCAGTTGTCTCCGATGGCCAGCATCTCGTCCATCCGGATACCGCGCCGGGCGGCCAGACGCACCAGCGCCGAGCCCTTGCTGCAGCCGGCCGGAAGAATATCCACGATGCTCAGATTTCGTTCCGGATACTCGGTCCGGTGCAGGGCAATCTCTGCGTCCCGGGCATGTTCCTGAGGAGCGACGCCCACCGCGGAGACGCCTGGGTGTTCCAGCAACCGAGCCTCGGCGCGGCGCATCCGCTCTACCGTTCCGCAGAGCATCATCTGGATGGGTGCCTCGTGCACGTCGCCCCCGCCGCCGGGGAGGGCGCGCTCGATGGGTTTCACGTGCGCGATGTAGGGCTCGTTGGCCTCCATCCACTTGCCGATGCTTCCGTGCAGTTCTTCGAGGTGCTCCACGACGAGCGCGCCACGTTCGTCCTCGCCATCCGGCCCGACCCGGTCGAAGGTCACGACCAGCGCGTTACGAAACTCCTCGATATGACCGCACAGCCAAAGAGCGGTCGGCGCGGCCAGCAGGTTCCGTTCGATCAGCGTCGCCCCGATGGTCCGCGTCACGGTGCCGTTCGAACTGACCAGCGCGTTCGCTTCATTGAGCCCTAAACCTCGCAACTGCCGCATCGCGTAACAGTGCCTGCGGCCCGTCGCGACCACCACTTCGATCCCCGACTGCTCTGCTGTATGCAGCGCCGCGAGATTTCGGGGGCTCACTTTGCCGTCCCCGCCAAGCAGGGTGCCGTCCATATCGACGGCAATCATGCGCACCGGAGTGATTCGATTCTCTGTTATATTCACCCTTCTATTCTCTCATCCTGCCTGAATAAAAATGCATAAGTGGTTGCATGGCATGGATTTACCGCAAATTCACTGGACTTTCCCCGGGGCCGCGCAGACAATAAACACAGGCACGACAAAGGCTTGTTTATGTTTCACAAAAATGTAGCAAACTCCGTTCGGAGTATTTCCACCCTCGCAGCAAACGATGCAAAGCAGTCTTCCGGCCTCGCCCCGAGGCTTCAGTTAGTTCCCTCCGGTGGCGATGGCTCCAGTCCTCTCAGTCTGAAGGCACCCTCCGCACTCGTAGAACTCATCGCAATCTCCGCGCATCGCTGCTCCTCGTTTTTTGCAGAGGCGGCTGTGCTCGTCCTCGTGCTGGCCTTGCTGGACCGTTTCATGCTCAAGGGCCGCATGGAGATCAACTGGGTGCTCACCGCGTTCGCCATCAGCCTGATGCTGCTGGCCGCCAGCATCGCGACGGACTTCTCCGCACGCCGCTGGCTCAAAGCTCACTAGCAGTTGCAATCTCCGCTGAGACCTCACGCCTCCGCGGCGCGTGAACCTGTGTGCCGAAGAGTCTTGCCGGCAGGGGAGCGGGGACGTATTTGGGACATCGCGTGCGTGCCGCAGTGCGGATCTCGCTCGACCGATTACCATGAGGTATGCCTGCTATCTCATCGCTTGAATGCTCCCGCTGCCACCATCCTGTATCCGCCGAAACTCCGCAGACCCTCTGCCCTCTCTGTGCCGGTTCTCTCTACGTCCGGTACGACATGGACGCACTCAAGAAGACTGCGAAGCGCGAGAATATCGCCGCCATGGCTGCCGCCAGCCCGGCCTCTCTCGGGATGTGGCGCTATGCCGATGTGCTCCCCTCAGAGGCTGCAGGCAAGCCGATCACTCCTGTCACGCTCGCTGAAGGCTGGACGCCGATGCTGCACAGCAAGCGCTATCCCGGTCTGTACATCAAGGAAGAGGGCGCCAACCCTACCGGCACATTCAAGGCGCGGGGGCTCGGTCTGGCCGTCACCATGGCGAAGCACTATGGATTGCAACACCTCGCCGTTCCCAGCGCTGGCAATGCAGCGGGTGCCTTGGCTGCCTACGCGGCTGCCGCTGGCATTGCCGCCCACATCTTTATGCCGCAGGATGTTCCCTTCGCGAACTACCTCGAAGGCATCATTTACGGATCGGACGTGACGATGGTGGATGGTCTGATCAGCGACTGCGCTCGCATGGTGGGCGAAAAGATCAAGGCCCAGAAGGAAGCCGATACTCCGGAGAATGAGGTCTGGTTCGATATCTCGACGCTCAAGGAGCCGTTCCGCGTGGAAGGCAAGAAGACTATGGGCTATGAGCTGGTCGAGCAGCTCGGCTGGACGTATCCCGACGCCGTCTTTTATCCGACCGGCGGGGGTGTCGGCCTGATCGGTATGTGGAAGGCGTTCGAAGAGATGGAAGAGCTGGGTTGGGTCTCGGGCAAGCGTCCGAAGATGTATGCGCTCCAGGCTGCTGGCTGTGCTCCGATCACGACGGCGTTTGAGGCTCACAAGCCCGCCAGCGAGTTCTTCGCCAATGCAGCTACCTTCGCCGCTGGTCTGCGGGTTCCCAAGCCGTATGGCGACTACATCATCCTGGATATCCTTGAAAAGTCTGGCGGTAAGGCGATCTCTGCCTCCGATGAGACGATCCTGGCGAGTATCCTCGACTGGGCGAAGCATGAGGGCATCTTCCTCTCTCCGGAGGGCGCAGCCGCGACCGCCGCTTACGATCAGTTGATTGCAGCGGGCGAGCTCAAGCCCACGGATAAGGTGGTCCTGTTCAATACCGGGGCTGGTCTCAAATACACCGATATGACCGCTGAGGCGATGCACTTGAAACGTCCTGGCGCGTAAAGATCTGGCTGCTCTCGCATTCCCTGAGGTGCACTATGAAGCGATTTTCACTGACGCAGGTTCTTCTGTTCGTGGTCGCGATGGCCCTGATAGCCATCGCGATTCGTCCTTACATCCAGCCGGCGTCTGCCAGGGCGGCGTCTCAGTCAGCCTATCCCTTCTATATCGAGCCTGGAGTTCAACTCCTGCGTAAACCCGACGGCACTCTCAATGTCTATGGCAAGGTCGTGATCGATATGCGCAGCGGTGCCATCTGGGGGTTTCCAACGGGAACCCTGGACCCCTACCCATCGAATTCTCTTCAGGACAAGCCCGTCACTACCTCTCCGATCGAGCTGGGGCGCTTCGCCTTTGAGGAGACGGATCGTTCTAAGTAAAGCTTAGACATGCCGGGGGCGGTATGGAAGCCAGCAACAAATTTCCAACCGTCCCGTATGCACGCGCGCTTTTCCGCATCCTACGTTGAGAGCTTCCCTGAGCAAGGCTTGCAGCGCACACCAACCTTTTCAACTCACTCAAACGAGTCTCTATCCGCAAACGAAGCCAAATCTCGCCCATCGGGGTCCTGATCGTTGGGGCTTTTCTTGTCGTCGCTGTTCTGTGGCGGATGTGGCCTGAACGTAACAGGAATGCAGCCGGCCCTGCGCTGTACACGGGGAGTGAGGTCGGGGCGGCTCGACCAGCAGCAGGCCCGGCACCCACCACGGTCTACGCGCACAATTTGCGGCTTCGCAAGGGCCCGACCTTCCGCGTCTACATTCGCTGGATTCGCGGAGAGATGCAGGCGACCCATGCGGGGATCCATCCGTCACTGGACGATCCGAAGTCCTTCATCTTCGTGATCGAAAAGGGCGTGGTCCACGTTAACCTGGGGGATATCGGCAACTACCTGAACTCCGCCATCCCCGCAAAGTTCCCCTTCAGGAATATCGCGGTGACCGGCGACGACGAGCAGGTCCGGGTCACCGGCATGCTGCACAAGTGGATGATGCCGTTACCCGTCGAACTGCTGAGCACTGTGTCGTCGACTCCCGATGGCCGGCTTCATCTGCATGTGACGAAGATCAATGTGTTGAAGATGCCGGTGAAGCTGCTGATGCGCGCGCTCCATATCGAGATCGCCGACGTCATGGGCCAGGCTCCGCTCAATGGAATTGAGATCTCCGGTAGTGACCTGTACTTCGATACTCCGAAGCTTCTACCTCCGCCGTACATCCGCGGCCAACTGACAAATGTAAACGTGACCCGGCCGGACCTGGTGCTGATCTACGGCAACTCCCGCAACGACGAGACCCGCCTCGCCCAGTGGCACAATTTCCTGAAGCTGACGGGTGGCACCATCGACTTCGCCAAAGTCACCATGCACGATGCGGACCTGACGCTGATCGATGCCTCGGACGACCCCTGGTTCGACCTGGACCTGGTCAACTACAAGGCGCAGCTCGTCAATGGCTATAGCCGCATGACGCCGCAGCTAGGCGTTGAGATGTTCATGCCCGACCTCGACAAGCAGCTCGCCAATACGTCCGGCAAGAGTATTACGCTCGACTGGCTGCGGAACCGGGACACGACTCTCCCACCGGATGTGCCGGTCAAGAAGTAAGCGACTCGCCGCCATCGCTTAATCGCAATTCATGGTGGGCAGGTATCCTAAGACTCGAAAGCTGAGTCATGTCTATCCGCCGTGAAATCTCGCCCATGCTGCACCTCGCGCTTCCGCTTGTATTTGCGGAGATCGGCTGGATGGCGATGGGGATCGTCGACACCATCATGGTCGGCCACCTGCCCAACTCTGCCGTATCCCTTGGTGCTGCTGCGCTCGGGCAGGTGATGTATCACACGCTGGCCTTCGGGGTCGGCGGCATCCTGCTGGGTTTGGACACCGTGCTCTCGCAGGCCTATGGTGCGAAACGCATTGACGATGCGAATCGCTCACTCCAGCATGGTCTAGTGCTGGGAGGCATTGTTACTGTCGTCCTGATGAGCATTGTGGCGATGATGCCCATCGCTTTCTCTCATCTCCATACTGACCCCGAGATTCTGCGGGGCAGCGTTCCGTTTCTCAACGCGCTGAACTGGGGCACTCCGGTGCTGATGCTGTGGCTCGTGCTGCGGCGCTATCTGCAGGCGTTCAACCACGTTCGGGCCATCGCGTTCACGCTGATCTCGGCGAACCTCTTCAACATTCTCTTCAACTGGCTTTTCATCTACGGCCACACGTGGGGGTCGATCCATATCCCCGCCTATGGAGTGACCGGCTCAGGCTGGTCCACCATGCTATCCCGCGTCTACCAGGCGCTGGTGGTCGTCGGCGCGGTCTTCTATTACGACCGCCGTCATGCGTATGGACTCTTCAAGACGAAGTGGCGCTACGAGTCCGCGCGGATGCGGGAGCTGCTGCGTCTCGGTGCTCCCATCGGCGGACAGATCTTCGTGGAGATCGCGATTTTCGGAGCGGTCACGGCCACCATCTCTACCTTCGGAGCGCTGCCGCTCGCAGGCCACCAGATCGCGCTCGATTGCGCCAGCTTTACCTTCATGGTGCCGATGGGCATCAGCACAGCCACCAGCGTCCGCGTCGGACAAGCCATCGGCCGTGGCGACGCTCCCGGAGCGAGAGCCGCAGGATGGGCCGGGATACTGCTTTCCAGCGTCTTCATGCTGACGGCTTCGTGCGTCTTTATCGCGATCCCTGGAACGATCGCCCGGGGATTCACGCCGTCGCCTGTGGTCATTGCGGCGGCTGTTCCATTGATGTTTATCGTGGCGGTCTTCCAGCTCTTCGACGGTCTCCAGGTGACTGCGACCGGAGCCCTGCGCGGTGCGGGCAACACCAGCATCGGACTCTATGTACACTTCTGTGCTTACTGGGTCGTCGGGTTGCCGGTGGGTCTTTACTTCGGCATCCACCATCACCTTGGCGCGGCTGGCCTATGGTCCGGATTGTGCCTCGGATTGATCCTCGCCGGCATCGTGCTTACGACTATCTGGTATCGAACCACGAAGCTACTGCCGACTATCATTGCGGACCACAATGTGCATCCGGCAATGGCGAATCCTGCTCCGATTCCGAACTAGTTCTTGCCGAGCCTGTACATCAGCACTGCCATGCGCTTTGCCTGGCGAGGCAACGAATCCAGGAAGACTGTCTCACCCTCGGCATGTGCGCCTTCGCCCATCGCTCCGGTCCCGACGAGTCCCGGCACGTAGGGCGCGACGAAGGCGATATCGCCGGCGCCGCCCAGTATCGGATCCATGATCTCTTCCGCGCCGAGCCCGAGGGTGGCATTGACTTCGTTCAACTGTTTCACCAGCGCACGGCTGCCGTCCGTTTCGGCCATCGCCGGGTAACCTTCCTGGAAGTCGATGGTTGCGCCGGTCTTGGCGAGGTGATCGGCCACGATAGCGCGCATTTTGGCTTCTACGCGCTCCGTCTGATCATTGCTGAGGGTTCTCAGATCGCCCAGCGCGAGGGCCGTAGGCGGAATCACATTGGTCTTGCCGGTTGCGCCGCCGCCCAGTCCCTTCTCATCGAGCTTTGCGGTGGCTCCGCCGAGCACCAGTCCGACGTTGAAGGTCAACCCGTGCTCGGGCAACTCGCGGCGGAACTGGTCGAGGATACGGGTCAGTTCATAGATCGCGCCGTAGCCCATGGTGTCGCGGAAGATCTGTGAGGAGTGGCCTGTGCGGCCGCTGGTCTCCAGCCGCCAGCTCAGCGAGCTGCGCCGGCTGATCCGCACCATGTCCTTGCCTTCGATGCGGGAGCTGTTCTCGAACTCGAACGCCACATCGCTATGTTTCGCCGCGTCAATCATGTCCTTGCGCGAGATGCTGGATGGCTCGCCGTGCCGCTCCTCGTCGCCGCTCAGGACGATGGTGATCTCAGCCTTGTCGAGTGTGCCCGCTGCCTTCATCGCTTTCAGCGCGGAGAGCATGACGACCAGCCCGCCCTTCATGTCGTTCACACCCGGGCCCGTCGCAACGTTGCCGTTCGTGCCGGGAACGATGGAGTACTTCTGAAAGCTGCTGGCAGGCTCGAAGACCGTATCCAGATGGCCGATCAAGAGCAGTCGCTTCCCGCATTTTCCGCTGCCCGCAGGACAGGGATGTTCCGCGACTATGTGGCCGGCACGCTTGTCGAACGCCTCCATGGGCTCCCAGTGGGTCTTGAAGCCGAGGGCTTCGATCTGCGGCATCACCACATCCTTCACCGCAATGACACCCGGCAGATTCATCGTGCCGCTGTTGATATTCACGATTTTTTCGAGCAGCGCCACCGCCGCTGGATTCTCTGCATCCACCGCGCGCACCATCGCCATCTCAGCCGTGTTCGGCTTCGCAGTTTGGGCGAAATCGCTTACGCCTGAGAACACAAACGACACACCAGCCAAAGCCAGCAGGGAAGCTACAGAAATCTTGCTCATAATGGCGGAGAATATCACGCCCCTGCGCAGACAAAAACTCGCGACTACCGACTCCCCAGTGTCCTAAGCCGTTTCCTGCAGGATTGCCGTTGCTGCCCGTTCCATGACGCTTGTCTGTCGCTCCATGCGGCGAACCTGCTGCTCTGTCACACTGCCGATGCTACCTTCCGGCGCTTCATTGTCGATCTGCAGAGGAACGGTGCCTCCGCCCTGCAGGACTTTGCCCACCGACTCCAGCCGATCTGCTATGGCCTCGACGCGCCGCACCGTCGATGGCTCTGCGACGCCGACTCCCTCCAGCGTCGTTACGCTGCGCGTCAGCCGCCGAAGGTAGGTCACGAAGGTGAGGGCCGTGGTCTTCACGTCTTTGCCATCCGAGCTTCTGCGCCCGAACGATGGCTCCAGCATCAGCCGGTCCAGGGCTTCCTCCGCGTCGTTGATTGCGAGTCCGCAGCGTCGCCGCGCGGGAGCCATCAACTCGCGATCCGCCACCGGCCGCTGCTCCTGCGCGACCGACCAGAAGCGCAGCATCGCGCGCACGTAGGCTGCGTCTGCCGTTGCTCCGCGACCCAGCAGCAGGCCAAGCTGGAAGTGCTCGCGCTCACGCCACAGCAGGCGCATCGCGGCGAGGGCCACCGCCGCGCCCAGCACCGTCATCCCCATGCGAACGCCGGCGAAGTGCCAGTCCCGCAGGCGCGGCAGGCCAAGCAGTACAAACGTGGGAGTCAGAAAGAAGCTATACCAGGCGTAGTCCACTGCGTAGGTTGCGAGCGTCAGGGCCGACGTCACCGTGACGACCGCGATAATGCCAATCTGGCTGTGGATCGACACTGCCAGCAACGCTGCCAGCACACCGCCGGCGATCGTGCCGCCCACGCGTTCGAAGCTCTTGCGCAGTGTGCCCGATCCATACGGCTGCAGCACGATGATCGACGTCATCGCCAGCCACGAGCCGTGGCTCACGTGCAGCCGCTGCATCAGCAGTACATCCACCGCTCCTACGACTGCCACGCGGAGAGCATGGCGCATCATCAGCGACTCGCGCGTCCAGTTGGCTCGCACCGCATCGGTCCATCCGGCACCTGTCTCTGCCGCTGCGCTGCGCCTTGCCAGACCCTCCCAGCGCTCTGCAGCTCCCCCGGCGCGGATCTCCGCTCCGGTCCACACGGCGCGTACGGACTCGAACGCAATCTCGATATTCTGCAGGGCGTCCCGCTCTTCCGGGATCAGGTAGCGGAGAACGGAGCCGCTCTGCGTCTCGTGTGCGCGTATCTCCGCCGTCCGCCGCCTTACATGCTCGAGCGAGTGCGATCCCTCCGGCGCAAAGGAGGCTCCGCCATCCTGGGGACGATGCTCCAGGCCGCGTGCCACGGCGCGTTCAGCGCCACTCATCCACCGGAAGCCACTCAGCAGCAAGGCTGCATCGACATCTCCGTCAGCCACATCTCCCGTCGCCTCCAGCAACTCCACCCAGCGGATCGTCTCGGAGAAGAGGATGTCTGCCGTCTCCAGCAGCACGGTCAGGTTGCGAGCCCGCACCGTCCGGGCTGTGGTCCGCGCCGCAGTCGTTTCGAGGGCACCGCGTGCTGCCTCCATCGTGATCCGCATGGCTCGCTGGAAGTCGTGGATCCGCAGCCGCTCGGCCTCACGCTCGGAACTATGCGGGGCGGTTCGCGTGGCGCTCGCGGCGAACTCCGCGAGGACGCCGTAGCACTCGCCCACGGCACGCCGTGCGGGACGAAACGGATCGACCGGCCATAGCCCAAGGCTCAACACCGCCGCCCATGCACCGCCGAGTACGAAGGCCAGCGCATTCCAGAGTGCGCCCCGCAGATCGTGCGTCCCGCCCCCGTAGCCTGCAAAGTAAATGACCAGAATGATGACGCTGGTGGAAGCCACCGGCTGGGCCACCACCCGCGCAAACGTCGTGGCAAAGGAGAACGCTGCCGTCACCCCGCACGCGAGGATCAATCCCAAGGCAACATTCTCAAGCGGAGTCGAGGCCAGCGCCCCCACTACACAACCCAGGGCTCCGCCTAGCATCAAGGTCGAAATTGTCGTCAGTCGGCTGCGGTAGGGGCCGCCGTTGTCCACCAGGATTGCCTCAAACCCACCGAGTGCGGCCCAGCCCATCGGCTTGCCCAGGAGATGACACACGATCATCGCCGCTGCCACCGCGACGCCCGCCCGCAGTCCACGCGTCCACTGCAGACGTCGCAGCCCGGCCCCCACCTTCACCCAAACTCCCATATACCAAGTCTATGCGCCAGTCCCAGAAGCACTCACTCACAACTACCAACTCACAACTGTTTTTAAACCAGCATCTCCGGCACCGCCGCATTCCCTCCGCCGACATGCGTCTTCGAGTGCGTCGTCAAGGTAATCGCCGCCGCCAGGATCAACCCGCCGCCCGCCCATGCGCTGGGCCCCAGGTGTTCTCCCAGAACCAGCACGCCGAGCAGGCTTCCGATCAGCGGTTCCATGTTCAGCAGGACGCCTGCCTGCGAGGCTGGAACCTGCGTCATCCCCCAGTTCCACAGCAGTGTCGTCGAGGCAGTACACAGCACCCCGCTGGCCGCCAGCGCTAACCACGCCTTGGTCGAGATACCGGACACTGGAGGCATTCCATACCGCAACGGTACCCACACGGATAGCATCAACGTGCCGAGCAAAATCCCATAGACGGTCACCACGATGTGACTGTGCCGCGCCATCAGCTTCTTGTTCAGCAGGATCCAGAACAGTGCGATTGCCAATGACAGCACCACGAGCAGATCCCCGGCCAGCGAAGCCTCGTTCTTGCCGGCATGATGCTTGCCGCCCAGCGCAATCAGCGCGGCACCGCAGGTCGAACCGGCCAGCGCGATCCAGCCCACGCCATCCATGCGCTCGTGGGCGAAGATCGCGGCACCCACTGCCAGGATTACCGGCATCGTTCCGACCATCAAAGCAGCATGGCTGACCGTCGTCAGCGAAAGCCCGTAAAACTGAAGCAGGAATTGCAACGGCACTCCGAGAAACGAAGCTACAGTCAGCAAGCCCCACTCCCGCCCGCTCAGGTTGGGCCGATGCGTCACCAACAAGGGCAGCAGCCCCACCATGCCAAACAGGAACCGGTACAGCACCATGTGCGCGAAGCTCATCTCTGCCAGCGCGATCTTTCCAAAGAAGAACCCGCAGCCCCACAGCGAACTCGCGATTGCACACGCGCCGAATCCAAGCGTCTTATGTCTCTCCAATCCAGCCATCCTTCCACTCTCGCACACCAAAACGCAAAAGCGGAGACCGAAGTCTCCGCGATAGCTCACAGCTCACAACTACTAACTCACAACTGTACTTACTTACCAGACCCGGCAGCTATCCGCAGGAACCATCGGTGCGCCCTTCTTGCATCCGAAGGCCGCCGCAAATCCTGGCTGATTCACGATCGCGCCGTTTGCCCGGAAGTGGTCGGGCGAGTGCGGATCGGTCAGCACCTGGTTTCGCACCTGCTCGGGACGGCTGTTTTCGCACCAATTCTGCGCGTAGCCGATATAGAACCGCTGCGGAGCCGTATAGCCGTCCTGCTTTGTCGTCAGATCGACGTTGTTCGCCTTCGCCCGGTCGAGGTACGCCATATACGCGAGCAGCAGGCCGCCGTTATCCGCGGTGTTCTCGCCCAGCGTCAGCTTGCCGTTGACCTTCACGTCATCGACCGCGGTAAAGCCGCCGTACTCCTTCACCAGGCAATCGGTTCGCGACTCGAACTTCTTCGTGTCCTCGGCGGTCCACCAGTCCGACAGGTTACCCTTGGCGTCGAACTTCTTGCCCTCATCGTCGAAGCCGTGGGTCAGTTCATGCCCAATCACCGCACCGATATGGCCGTAGTTCACCGCGTCGTCCTGCTTCTTGTCGTAGAAGGACGGCTGCAGAATTCCGGCAGGGAAGTTGATGTCGTTCATGCTCGGATCGTAGTAGGCGTTCACCGTGGGAGGCGTCATGCCCCACTCGCTGTGGTCCACCGGCTGGCCGATCTTGGCCAACTGGCGGTCGTTCTCGAATCCCGTCGCCCGCAGCGAGTTGCCCAGCGCATCGTCCGGCTTCACCTCCAGTTTGGAGTAGTCGCGCCACTTGTCTGGGTAGCCGATCTTGTTGGCCACGCCGTGCAGTTTTTCCTTGGCCCGTACCTTGGTTGGGGCGGACATCCAGTCCAGTTGGTCGATATCGTGGTCCATCGCCGTCTCGATGTCGTGGACCATCTCCAGCATCTTGGCCTTGCTGTCTCCGGCGAAGTACTGCTCGACATAGACCTTGCCCAGCGCCTCGCCCAGCGCGCCGTTCACGGAGTTCGAGCACCGCTTCCACATCGCGGGCTGCTCCGGTTGTCCGTTCAGCTTGCGCCCGTAGAAGTCGAAGTTTTCCTGGTCGAACGCCTTCGGCAGCCGCCCCGCCGTAGTCGTCAGCAGGTGGTACTTCATATAAGCCTTCAGAGTGCTGAGGTCGGTCGAGTTTACCGAGGCCAGCAGGGCAGGGAAGAACTCCGGCGTCTGGTTGTTGAGTTCCGTCACCTTCGGCGATCCGATGCCTTCTTCGAAAGCCGCGAAGTTCACCCCGCGGATGCTCTTTTCAAAGGTCGCAATCGGCTGCAGGTGATAGATCTTCTCCGGATCGCGCAGATCGACGACTCCCAGCGAGGCCTTTGCCAGTGACGTCTCGAACGCCAGGATGCCTGTGGCCTCTTTCGACGCCTGTGCGGGTGTCATCCCGGCCAGCGTCAGCATCTTGGTGACGTGTTCGACGTACTGCTTGCGGAGGGCGACATCCTTCTCGCCCGTCCGCAGGTAGTAGTCCTTCTCGGGAAGCCCCAGTCCGCCCTGCCCGATGCTTGCAATCTGCTTGCTTGCATCCTTGAAGTCCTGCTGCTCTCCGTAGCTGAAGAACGCGTCCACTCCGTACTTCTGTAGCCGTCCGATCAGCCCTGCTAGCTGCGTCTTGCTCTTTACCGCGTCGATCTGCTCCAGCCACGGCTGCAGCGGCGCAAGCCCCTTCTGTTCGATCGCGTCGCGATTCATGCAGGCGGCGAAGTAGTCGCCGATCTTCTGCTCGTCGGCGGAACGTCCCGCGCCGCCGGTTGAGGCCTTGGCCAGGATTCCGCGCAGGCTCTGGGTATTCACGTTATAGAGGGCGTAAAACTGGTCCACGCCCGTCTGGTCGGCTGGAATCGGGTGGTTCGCGGCAAACTTGCCGCACGCGAACTTGTAAAAATCGTTGCAGGGGTCGGTCGCCGCATCGATCGAGCTGGTATCGAAGCCCGGGACGGGAAGGTACACCTGTTCGGCTGGTTTCGGGGGGGCAACCGCCCCACTCTGCGCCATCCCCTGCGTGGTTCCCGCACTCAGACCCACTGCCGCAGCCGCGACCGCAGCCATCCATCCCTTACCGAAACTCTTATCCATGTATATCTCCAAAAATAGGGTCTTCCCTATGAGCCTTTGTACCACCGTACCTTGGTGCGGCGCACAATGCTTTCATCCCATCCAAATTCACGAAGGGGCCGCTTCCATTGTCGCCTTTTCGCCGTCTGTGAAACAGTAGTGCTACGGGTGCGTCGGAACTCCACATGCACAACCGAAGCAGACGCAGCCAGGCCCAGTAATCCCGCACGTTGGACGAAAGATAGTACGCAGCCCAGGCCATGCCGGTTCCCACACCCATCTCCGACCCGTTTCATCCTGCCAGACACGGTCGCCCCGCCCTGCGACGTCAGATCATCGCACTCTTTCTTTGCGTAGCCTTTCTATCCCCCACTTTGGCGCGGGCTGCCCGTCCTCCCCAGCCTGCCACACGCGTTCTGCTCGAGCCCCTGGGTCTGCAACCTATTTCTTCGCGCTACCTCCTCGCCGGCAGCTCGATGCTGACCCTGCACTACGTCGACGACACTCACCTCCTCGTAACCTTCGCTGCGCGCAGGCTTATTCGCCGCACCCCAAACGACCCGCCCACCGATCAGGACCACAACATCGACGCACTTCTGCTCGAGTTGCCCTCCGGCCGTGTCCTGGCTCGCGCTGAGTGGCTCCTCCACGATCACGGCCAATATCTGTGGAACCTCGGCCACGGCCAGTTCATGATGCGGGTCCGCGATACGTTCACCACCTTCGTGCCGCTGGCGAATCTCAAGCGGGGAGAATCTTTTCTCCAGCGGCCCTTCCTGAACTCCAACCGCCCGGTCGTCGCCGTGATTCTCTCCTCCGATACCGGCCTGCTGACCATCGAAACCATCGATCCTCTACCGGAGCCCTCTGACCCGGACAGTATCGCTCCACCGCCTCCGCCGAGGAGCTCCAGTGTTCAGCTCAATCTTTACCGCGTCGATCCGCCGTCCGATCCTGCGGGCCGCCCGCTGATCCGGGTTGCCGGGCGAGCCCTCGCACCCCGGCCTGTGGAACTTCCCGTCAGTCCCGCTGGAATGTTGCGTATCCTCGATCAGGGCCGCGGGCGCTGGGCGTTCGACTTCCGCACCCATACCGGCAAAACCTCCGAGCTTGCCCTCTTCGACTCGACCTGCCGCCCTCAGCCGATCTTTGTCAGCGCCAGCGAGTTCCTGGCCTTTGGCTGCCGCGGCGGAGGCATTCGCCAGCAGCTTGGAGCCTTCAATCTCCGCGGCGATGAGATGTGGGAGCAGACGCTGGTGGGTTCGTACATCTCACCCTCTTTCGTCTATGCTCCGAGCGTAGGCCGCTTCGCCTTTGGCCGCCTGTCCATGAACTCAGCCGCGATTGCGACCGATACGCTGGTTCCGGCCCAACTGAGCGGACAAGTTGTCGATGTCTACCAGATCGATAGCGGCAAGCTGCTGTTGCACATCGACTGCACTCCCATCGCGCGCTCCGGTCAGAATTTCGCTCTTTCGCCGGACGGGATGAGCCTCGCCGTCGTTCGCGAGGGAGCGGTGGAGATCTACCGCCTGCCCGAACTGGGTCCCAAGGATAGGGCCGCTGTGCAACTCGCCAAATCCACAGCACCGCCACCGGTGGACGGTTTGGTGGACCTCTCGCCAGCCTCCGATCCCTCGTCCCGCACGGCGAATGGAACAAAGGGGCAGCCCCAGAACTCCTCTGCCGAGTCTGTTGCAGCTTCGGACGCTTCCGACGCAGGCGGAGCCGATCCAACGCTCCAACTCTCCGCGCCAGCCCCTGCCGCTTCGACCGCGCCCGCAGATAATCCGCAGGCAAAGCCGGCGACTGCCCAAAGTTCTGGCACCCAAAGTTCTGCGACCCAACCCCCGGCCAGCCCGGAGGAGAGTGAGCCAGCAAAGCCGCGCAAGCCGCCCACCCTCTATAACCCGTCCGCCCCCGATCCCAACCAGCCGCCCCACTAGGCAGTATCGACATATGGCGCTTGGAAGGGCGCACCTGAAGGTGTGCCCTTCCGAATCCTCTGAATTTTCCCAAGTCTCTGACAACGTATCGCTGATATATGTCGATACGCCCTAGAGCCCACGCGAAGCGTCCAATACCCCACGAAGTGGCGCCCGCCCGGCGTCAGGGCGCCTTGGCACTTGCCTGTACATCACAAACAAAAGGGCTGGCTCCGGTCTCCCGGAAGCCAGCCCCATCTCTAATGAACCACTCGCCGGACGAGCCGGCAGAAGACTAAGCAGCCTTCTTGGTAACGGCAGCCTTGACGCGTGCATTCAGGCGGCTCTTGTAGCGGCTCGCGGTGTTCTTGTGCAGGATGCCCTTCTGAACGCTCTTATCGAGGACCGAGACGGTCGAACGGTAGACTTCGCCCAGTGTGGTGGCGTTGCCACCGGCGATCGCCTCACGCAGGACGCGCAGGGTGCCGCGCAGCTTGCTCTTGTTGGCGCGGTTTACCGCGGTCTTGGTGATGGTCTGACGCGAGCGCTTCAAGGACGAAACATGATTTGCCATAAACTCTCTTCTCTAAACCCTGAACTAATGTCGGGGGAAATTGGGGTAGCAGGCCAGAAAGCTGGTAACGGTCACAGCCTTAGGCTACAGAAACAGCCCGCCGCACACCCTGCAATCACTAAGTCTACGGAAGTACCGCTCGAAGGTCAAGAAAATGGCACAGGAATCGGATTCGGGGGCTTTTTGTGAAGCTGAGGAAAAATCCGAAATCCGAAGAACGATGAGCGCGTGTTCAATGAACTCCCCTGCGGTGGTGTCAGCGCAAGGGAGTTGGAGCGTCTCTTCATCCCTTCCTCTTGCCCGATTCGTCTCTGCATGAGTCTTTTTCTCCCGATTTAGACGTAGATCAGGGCGTGTTTCGATGGAGTTCTCTCGACGCCCTCCGATCCAAATCTTGTTGAGTCGCGACGTCTTCGACGGATGTCAGGCATTGACACCAACGCGCCTGCGCCCTACCGTGAGAGGCAGGGCGCAGCATCCGCGTCCATTCCCCGACAGAAAATCCATCCAGAGAAGACAAGAAGACACCTTATGAAGATCGTCCTCGCACTGACCTTGATCGGTAGCGCCATATGTCCGGCTCTCCATGCCCAGGCTCCCGCCAACCCTGTGGTCTCCAGCGCTCGCGAGATCTACGACCGCCAGTCGAAGTTCATCGTTGCCGCCGCCGAGCAGATGCCCTCGGACAAGTACACCTACAAGCCCACCCCGGACCAATGGACTTACGCCAAGATCATCGCCCACGTGGCCCAGTCCAATAATGCGGTTTGCGCGATGCTTAGCGACACCCCCGCTCCGACGGGCGCCAAAATCAGCGAGACAGATACCAAGGAAGTCCTCGGCACTGCCCTCAAGGCGTCCTTCGACTTCTGCGGAAAAGCGCTCGCGAACCTTCAGGACGCCAAACTCGGCGATACCATCACCTACTTCCGCAATACCCACCCGCCCCGGGCACGTGCCCTCTTTGAGATCACCGACGATCTCGAAGATCACTACTCCCAGATGGCCAGCTACCTGCGCCTGAACGGCATGTTGCCGCCCTCCGCCGCACCGAGGAAGTAAGAGTTAGAGAGCGCACCGCCGCGGCATCGGAGTTAATGCCGGCTCGCTTCTGCCAAGGAGCGAGAGCCGCCGGGCGCTCTCCCGTTCGATTAGCGCCTGAAGGGCCACTTGGAGGAGAGTCGATATTTCTTTGATCCCGGTAAGCGAAATTGCCTTCGCGATCTGCACTTCGTCCAACACAATGTTCATATACATAGAGTTCTCTCGCTCCCTCGGTCCGCAAAAGTCACTTTTGACTGGGTCAGCGCGCCACCGGAAAGTATCCGATCCGCTGCAACCATCATTTCACTTGACGGCCTCTTCCCTAAGTTCTAATCTGTGCCCATCTTCGACATTCGTTTGGCACTACCAGCCAATCCGGTCGCAGTCCAGAAGCGCTACCCACGCGCCGCTACCTCCCGCCCGTCCCTTCTACCCATCCCAGCGTCCCATATGCAGTCAACCACCCCGCACATCCTGACGGAGGTCAGATCACTCATTGAATAAAAAGGCCATCGAAATCACGCCCGGTATTGAGCCCCTGTACGGGACCCGCGACGAAAACCTTCGCCTCATGGAAGATGGCCTTCACGTCAACATCGATCTCCGCTCTGACGCCATCCACGTCACGGGGCCGGACGATGCGGTGAATCGTGTGGTCGGGATCTTCTCTGACTTCGACTCCCTTCGCAAATCCGGCGTTCACCTGCATAACGGCGAACTCCACGGCATGCTCAAACTCGTCATCGCCGACCCTGCTGTCACACTCCGCTCCCTTATGGACGCCGGCAAGCAGCGCTCCGCTGGCGTCAAGCGCATGGTCCAGCCTCGCAGCCCGAACCAGCGCAAGTATGTTGAATCCATCGAGCAGTCCGATATGACCTTCGGCCTCGGACCCGCCGGTACCGGCAAGACCTACCTCGCTGTCGCCATGGCCGTCTCCGCGCTGGTCGCGAAGAAAGTCAGCCGCATCATCCTGGTTCGGCCTGCGGTTGAGGCAGGGGAGCGCCTCGGCTTCCTGCCCGGCTCGCTGCAGGAGAAGGTCGATCCCTACCTGCGTCCGCTCTACGACGCGCTCTACGACCTGCTCGACCCGATGAAGGTCGACAAGCTGTTGGAGTCCAACGTCATCGAGGTCGCCCCGCTCGCTTTCATGCGCGGCCGCACCCTGTCCGATGCCTTCATCATTATGGACGAGGCCCAGAACACCACCATCGAGCAGATGAAGATGTTCGTCACCCGCCTCGGCAATAACTCCAAGGCCGTCATCACCGGCGACCTCACCCAGACCGATCTACCCAACCCGAAGAAGTCCGGCCTGCTCGACGCCCTCAACGTGCTCTCTGGCGTGGAGGGGATCAAGTTCTGCCACTTCGAGGATGTGGACGTCGTCCGGCACCATCTGGTCCAACGCATCGTCCGCGCCTACGACAGCTACGGCAAGGCCCAGCAGCAGCTTCCGCTTCCCATCGGCGAGGCTGTCCTGGCTGGTTCACCATTAGCTGCCGAGGCAAAGCACATCCCCAAACCCCAGTAGAGCGAACAGAAGTGACCAGTCCAGCGGCGCGCGTACGAGTATCGTGGTCTTATGCCCATCTCGTACGTGCGTCGACTGACGGGGAGCGAACGAAGTCAGCAATCCAACCGTCACCTTGCCCTCGTCCTGGCCTTCGTCGCGGGCAGCATCAATGCGGGCGGCTACCTGGCCGTCCGGCAATACACCTCCCACATGTCGGGGATCGTCTCCTCGATCGCAGATAATCTTGCTTTAGGCGATGTCGGCTTGATGCTTGCCGGAGTTGGCGCTCTGTTGGCGTTTATTGCCGGAGCCGCCTGCACCGCGCTGCTGGTCAACTGGGGTCGAAGGCGGCATCTCCACAGCGAGTACGCCTTTCCTCTGATGCTGGAGTCTGCGCTGCTCATCTGCTTCGGCCTGATGAGCGGATACCTCGAACATCGCCAATGGCTCTTCTTCTCCTCTGTCACCGTCCTCCTCTGCTTCACCATGGGTCTCCAGAACGCCATTATCACCAAGATCTCCCATGCCGAGATCCGCACCACCCACGTCACCGGCATTGTGACCGACATCGGCATCGAGTTAGGCAAGCTATTTTATTGGAACCGCTCCCCCGGCCAGCGCGTTACAGCCGACTGGCAGAAGCTGCGGCTGCTCTCCTCGCTCTTCGGCCTCTTCATCTTCGGAGGGCTGGTCGGAGCCCTCGGCTTCAAACATATTGGTTTTCTGTCGGCACTTCCTCTGGCTGTCCTGCTCTTCGTCCTGGCAGCAATCCCGATCGTCGATGATCTACGCGCCATCCATGTTTCCGCACATTGAACTGCGCCCGGACGACCCGATTCCTGCATGAAGTTCGCGCCGATGCGATACCATCGATAGTAGAGACCGGATCCAGCGCAAGCCTCGATCTCTCCGTCGCCGATGATCACCATCGAACCCCCCAGTACTATTCCCATTCCCGTGCTGTCGAAGCCCAGCCTGACGCGCTTCCTGAGCCGCGCCCGCGCTGCGGTCGGTCTCGTTGGTCAAGTCGAAGTCCTGCTTAGCTCCGACGCCGAACTCAAACGCCTGAACCGTGCCTATCGCGGCAAGAACAAGGCTACCGACGTCCTTAGCTTCCCGACTCCTCCGGAGATCGCCGATCATCATGCCGGCGACCTCGCCATCTCGATCGACACCGCCGCTCGCCAGGCCAGCTCCTTCGGCCATTCCCTCGAAGTCGAGATCAAGGTTCTGCTGCTCCACGGCCTGCTGCATCTCAGCGGGGAAGACCACGAAGTCGATGACGGCGAGATGGCAGCACTCGAGTCTGAACTCCGTACGAAGCTGAAGCTACCCGTGAGCCTCATCGACCGTGTCACCAACCCGGTCAAGCCCGTGACGAAGATCAGTGCGAAGCCAAAAACGCCATCAAAGCTGAAGACGTTTGCGAAGGCGAAGCCTAAAACTCCGGCCAAGCCAAAGCCCAAGGCTAAACTGACGAAGCGAGGTCGCGCATGAGCTTCCTATATCCCATCGCGCTTACCTTTCTCCTGGCCGTACTCGCCCTGGTCGCCTACGTCGACAGGATTTACTCCGAGATGGGTAAGTTCCTCGCCCGCGAGTATCAGGACAACATCGACGCCTGGGAACAGGTCGTCGAGCCTCGCCTGCATCTCTCCCGCGAGTCGGTCACGCTCTCCGCATCGATCCTGCGCCAGCTTACGGTCGCGACGATTGCGCTGATGTCCGGTCTGCGTCTCTACACCCACACCACGCTGCTGCCGAAGCTCGTCCAGATCCCCGAGAACTGGGACATCGTCCGCACGGCCTGCGAACTGGTGCTGCTCATCCTCATCTTCGACCGGCTGGTCCCGCAGATCCTCTTCACCCGCACCCGCGGTCTTTGGATCGCGCGTATTCGCGTCGTGCTGGAAGTCCTCTTCTACATCATCCTTCCGATCACTATGCTGCTGCAGCTACTGCTCTCCATCGCCGCGCTGGCTGAGCCCGAGGACGCCACCGAAGAGGAGCATCCCTCCGAGGCCATGGACGCGCTGCTCGAAGCAGGCGAAGAGGAAGGCATCCTCGAAGAGTCCGACCGTGAGCTGGTTCGCTCTGTCATCGAGTTCGGGGACAAGGTCGTTCGCGAGGTGATGACGCCGCGCCCCGAGATCATCGCCGTGTCCGCCTCGCTGACCCTGCAGCAGTTCACCGAGGTGATTCAGCGGACCGCTTTCTCCCGCGTTCCGGTGTATATCGCCTCGCTCGATCACATCACCGGCATCGCCTTCGCCCACGATCTGCTGCATGTCGCCGATACGGACGCCCGGCACCGCACCGTGGCCCAGATCCAGCGTCCCGTCGCCTTCGTTCCCGAGACCAAGAACGTCGCCGAACTTCTCCGCGAGATGCAGCGTGAGAAGCAGCACATGCGCATCGTCATCGACGAGTATGGCGGCGTCGCCGGCCTCGTTACGATCGAAGATCTCCTCGAAGCCATCGTGGGCAACATCGCCGACGAGCACGATGACACCGAGCCCGACGATACCCCCATCCGTGAGGCCAACGGAGCCTATACCGTGTCCGGGTCTTTCGAGCTCTCCCGGCTACGTGACCTCTTCGCCGACCAGTTCGAGCCTGCCCACAAGCCGCACCTCACCCGGCCGCCCGAAGATCTGGAATCCACCGATCCCGACGACTCCGACGAAGCAACGGACGCGGACGAGCAGGCCCATGCCGAGTCGCAGGCCGAGGCTCTCCGCAAGCTGGAGGCCCGCGATCAGCGCGACAACCGCGACGATCCCACCGCTCTCCGGCTGCCGGAGCACTATGAATCCACCACCATCGGCGGCCTCGTCTCCGAGATCGCCGGGCACATCCCTCTACCCGGCGAAGTCGTCGAAGAAGATGGATTGCGCCTGGAAGTCCTGGCCAGCACCGACCGCCGTGTCGACCGCGTTCGCGTCAGCCTGGCCACGTCACCTGACAGCGAATAGCGTCTCATTAGGCAGTATCGACATATAGCTTTTGGAAGGGCACACCTTCAGGTGTGCCAAAGCTATGTTTTTTAATTTGTTTCTTTGCCGGTTCGCCATAGGCGAACCGGCAAAGAAACAAGAGAATAGAGGAAAATACTCTTTCGGCACGGCTGAAGCCGTGCCCTTCCCAATCCTCAAAATTCAATCAAACCAGAGACAATCTATTGCCTAAGCAAAAACTGCGCCGCTCCTCATAACAGGGGAGCGGCGCTGTCCAGTCCACCAGTCAATCTTTTGCAGTTAGTCGATCGAAATCTTACGCAGCAGCTTGAAGTCGGAGAGCATCTTTCCGGTTCCCAGAACCACCGACGCCAGCGGATCGTCCGCGATCGAGACCGGCAGGCCCGTCTCCTCGCGAATCCGCTTGTCGAGATTCTTGATCAGCGCACCACCACCCGTCAGCACAATGCCGCGGTCGGAGATGTCGGCTGAAAGCTCAGGCGGGGTCCGCTCAAGCGCCACGCGGATCGCGTTGATGATGGTGGCGATGCATTCGCTCAGCGCCTCGCGAATCTCGGAGTCCTCGATGGTGATGGTCTTCGGCACGCCCTCGATGAGGTTGCGGCCCTTGACCTCCATGGTGATCGGCTTGTCCAGCGGGAAGGCCGAACCCAGCGTGATCTTGATCATCTCTGCCGTGCGCTCGCCGATCAGCAGGTTGTACTTCCGCTTCAGGTAGGTCATCACGGCTTCGTCCATCTGGTTCCCGGCCATACGCACCGAGCGCGAGTAGACAATACCCGCCAGCGAGATCACCGCAATGTCCGTCGTACCGCCGCCGATATCGACAACCATGTTGCCGCCCGGCTCCGTAATCGGGAGTCCGGCACCGATGGCCGCGACCATCGCCTGCTCTACCAGGTGCACTTCGCTGGCCTTGGCCCGGTAGGCCGAGTCCATGACAGCGCGCTTTTCCACCTGCGTAATCTCGCTCGGCACACCGATCACGATGCGCGGATGCACCATCATCTTGCGGTTGTGCGCCTTGTGGATAAAGTAGTTGAGCATCTTTTCCGTATGGCGGAAGTCGGCGATAACGCCGTCCTTCATCGGCTTGATGGCCACGATATTGCCGGGCGTGCGGCCCAACATCTCCTTGGCTTCCTTGCCGACGGCCTCGACCTCGTTCGTCAGCTTATTGACGGCGATGATGGAGGGCTCATTAACGATAATGCCCTTGCCATGCGCGAACACCAGCGTATTCGCTGTGCCGAGATCGATCGCCAGGTCGCTCGAAAAGAGGCTGAAGAGGGACCGCATGTTGTGTATGCGGGAGTAACGCATCTGAAAGTTGTTCGAAGACATTCTGCGGGATCATTCCTGAAAGCGGGTCTTAGTCGGTATTGTACGGCTTTGTGTGGCTTACTGTGCCATGCCGCTTCGCGTCGGAGGAAAACTGGTCCTTCAATCGTAGAAACCGCACCTCGAACTGCCCGCCCTTGCGCATTTCCACCGGTTCCCGATTCGGAACGTCTTCCAAAATCGGGCTGAGATCCCTCCTCTCCATTGCTGTATGCGACCGGAAATCCCCGGCCGCATCAAACTCGATACAATCGAGTAAACAAATTAACCTCAAAACCTTAGCGGCAAAGCACCGGAGAAGATCATGATCGTAGGCGTTCCCAAGGAAGTGAAAGACCACGAGAGCCGCGTAGGCGTCACCCCAGCCGGAGTCAAGGCTCTCGTCGAAGCTGGCCATAAAGTCCTCGTCGAGCAGGCTGCCGGCGCTCTTTCCGCCATGCCGGATGACGAGTACCAGGCTGCCGGCGCCGAAATCGTCGGCTCGGCCTATGACGTCTGGCGCCTCGCCGACATGGTCGTCAAGGTCAAGGAGCCCGTCGAGAAGGAGTACAAACACTTCCGCCCCGGCCTGGTCCTTTTCACCTACCTCCACCTTGCCCCGCTCACCGATCTCACCAACGCCCTGCTCGACAACAAGGTCACCGGCATCGCCTACGAGACCGTCCGTGACCGCTTCGGCGCGCTCCCCCTCCTGACTCCCATGAGCGAGGTCGCAGGTCGCATGTCTGTCCAGGTAGGCGCAACCTATCTCGAAAAGGAACACGGCGGCCGCGGTGTCCTGCTCGGCGGGGTCCCCGGCGTCGCTCCCGGCAACGTCTGCATTATTGGCGGAGGCATCGTCGGCACCAACGCAGCGAAGATCGCTCTCGGCATGGGCGCGAAGGTCACCCTCATCGATCTCAACCTGAACCGCCTGCGCGAACTGGACGACATCTTCGGCGGCCGCCTCTACACGGTCGCCTCGAACAGCTACAACATCGAGCGCGCGACTTCCGAGGCTGACCTCGTCATCGGCGGCGTCCTGATCCCCGGAGCCGCAGCCCCCAAGATCGTCACCAAGGCGATGGTCTCGAAGATGAAGAAGGGCGCAGTAATCGTAGACGTCGCCATCGACCAGGGCGGATGCATCGAGACGGCTCGTCCGACCACCCACTCCGACCCGTCATACGAAGTCGACGGCGTCGTCCACTATTGTGTCACCAACATGCCGGCGGCCGTGCCTAATACTTCGACCCTGGCTCTCACTAACGCCACCTTCCCCTACGTCCTGAAGCTCGCCCGTCTCGGAGCCAAGGCTGCGATCGCGGAAGACAAGGGCATCGCGGAAGGCGTCAACACCTACGAAGGAACCCTCACCTATGGCGCAGTTGCGGAAGCACAGCAGCGTGAGTGGAAGGCTATCGCCGAACTGGTCTAGCTTTTGCGGGGGCTCACTCACGGCCCATGGAATGACATAGCCGCGCCTATAATCGGTTCACGGAGAACGGCGCGGACATGCCCCAAAACCAGAACCGGAACGCGAATCGCAGAAAGGGGCTGATCATCGCCCTGGGGGCTCTTTTGCTGCTCCTCTTCTGTACGCTTGCCGCGCTCAACGCCTTCAATATCAAGTTCCTCAATCCTGCCACTACAGAACAGATCTTCGTCTTCACCGGCCTTTCGATCGTGGCCTTCATCCTGTTCGTTGCGGTTTTGATGATGCTGGTCCGCAACGTTTTGAAGCTCTATGCCGACCAGCGCAGCCGCGTGATGGGGGCTCGCCTTCGTACCCGCATGTTGTGGGGAGCGGTGCTGGTCAGCCTCATTCCCATCGTCTTCATGTTTGCCTTCAGCTACGGCCTGATGAACCGCGCCGTCGAGCGCTGGTTCTCTGGCCCAGTCAGCCAGATGCGCGACGACAGCAATAACATGGCGCTCGAGCTCTCCCGCTATACGACCGCGAACGCGCGCGCCGAAGCCGATTCTATTGCAACCACGCTCCCGTCCGAAGCGCAGCCGGTTCCAACACCTGCCGCCGCGAAACCTGCCGCGGTTCCCGCGAAGAAGGCGGCCTCGCGCAACTCCCCGCGTACCCCGGCCCATATTTCGAACCGGGCACCGGCGCTGTCCGCGGCCCGCCGCAACCGCGATGCGATTGAAGCGGTGCTGCGTCAGCACGAGATCACCCTTCAGAACGGCTTCGCCATCGTCTACCGGAACGGTCGTGCGGTGGCTGCCATGCAGATGCCGCAGCGCGACGGCGCTCCCGTCCAGCTCAAGACGTGGCTCCCTGAGGTCGCTGCCGATGAAGAAGCACCCGCCAGCTCTACCCGCGCAATCGTTCCTCGCTCTGAAGTTGAAGCGACCGATACCGCGATCCTCGACGCTGCCCGGCGCAACGATCAGCCCGTTTTTTCTGTGGGGCCGATCGACTATGCGCTGGGGGCCTCCTCGCTGAAGCCCGGCATCACGGTCGTGGTTGGACTCCCGATGCCCTTCGGTATGGCCGCCACGATGACCCGGCTCCGCAGTGCAGCCGAGGCCTACTGGACGGTCTTCCGCAGCCGCAACCAGGTCCGCTACCTGTACACCATCCTGCTGCTGATGATGACCATCCTGGCGTTGTTTGCCTCCAGTTGGCTGGCCCTGCATCTTTCAAAACAGGTCACCAAGCCGGTTGAAGCGCTGGCCGACGCCATGGAAGCCATCGCCGCCGGCGACTATGCCCATCGCGTCAAGGAGAGCGCCACGGAGGAGCTCGGTGAACTCGTCCGCAGCTTCAATCACATGGCCTCGGACCTCGAAAACAGCCGCCGCGCCGTCGAGCACTCCACCATCCAGCTCTCTGCCGCCAACACCGCGCTCGAGGCACGACGCGGAGAGCTTGAGACCATGCTGGAGACGATTCCCAACGGCGTCGCCACGCTCGACCCAGGCCGCCGCATCATCCTCACCAACCGTGCCCTCTCGGAGATGATGGATCCCGGCGGCCAGCGTCCTTTCCTCGGCATGCCTATCCAGGACGTCTTCCCGGCCGAGGTCTACGAGGTTCTGGACCGTCTCATCCTGCGCAGCCACCGTATGGGCTCCGCCTCCGCCGAGATCGAACTCACCCATCCCACCAGCGACATGAAAGCGAGCTTTACCGGCACCACCAACCTGCTTGCAACGGTCGCGCTGCTGGAAGTGCCCGGACACGGGCATCAGCGGGAACACCAGGGCTATGTCCTTGTCCTTGAAAACGCCACCGAACTCCTCCATGCACAGAAGCAGTCCGCCTGGAAAGAAGTCGCGCGCCGCGTCGCGCACGAGATCAAGAATCCCCTCACTCCGATCAGTCTCTCCGCCGAACAGATCCGCCGCCACATCGAACGCCTCGCCACGATGCTCAGTGACCACGCTATCGAATCGCCCTCCGTCCCCGTCATCCGCCGTTGCAGCGAGGTCATCACCTCTTCGGTCGAATCGATGCGTTCGCTGGTGGATCAGTTCGGAGCACTTGCGGAGTTTCCCACCGCCCGACCGCGTCCGGCCGATCTCAACACCATCGTTGAAAACTCCCTGGCTCTCTTTGCTGGCCGGATGAACAATATCAAGACCGTGTGCAAGCTCGCACCCGATCTGCCGCTCGTATTGGCCGACCCCGAAGCGCTCAAGCGCGCCCTCGGCAATCTCATCGACAACGCCGCCGAAGCTATGCAGCAGAGCCTCTTTCGCGAGCTGCGCATCACTTCGTGCCTGCTCGAAACCGGCATGGTGGAGCTCAGCATCGCCGACACCGGCACCGGTCTGACCGATGCCATGCGCGAACGTCTCTTCCTGCCCTACTTCTCCACCAAGCAACGGGGCACCGGGCTTGGCCTGGCCATCGCCGCGAAGATCATCCAGGAGCACCAGGGCACCATTCGCGCCGAGAAGAACGAGCCTGCCGGCGCAAAGTTCATAGTGGAGTTGAAGCCTGCCAACGCCGCCGACAGCGATCCCGAACTGGTGCCAAATGGCTCTGAGATCGCACTCCGCCGCCGAAGCTCAGACTACGTCGAAGTCGTGGCTGCACTGGAGACAGATGCTTCTCTTGTGACGGAAAATTTTAACGACGACAAACGACCGAAGCCCAACGAACAGCCAGTAACGGGTTAGAAAAGAAGCGTATGAATCACGTCCTTATCGTCGACGACGAAGCCGAAATCCGCGAATCGCTGGAGTCCATCCTCATGGAGGAGGGCTACATCGTCACCTCTGCCGCGACCGCTGCCGAGGCCCTTACCCTGCTTCGCGATGCCGCCTACGACGTCGTCCTGCTCGACATCTGGCTGCCCGATCGCGATGGCCTCGATGCGCTCTCGGAGATCCGCACCCTGGACCGCGCGAATGTTCCCGAGGTGGTTATTATCAGCGGCCACGGCACCATCGAAGCTGCCGTCCGAGCGACCAAGCTGGGCGCCTACGACTTCCTCGAAAAACCTCTGTCGCTCGATCGCACCCTCATCGTCCTCAAGAACGCGATGCGCGCCCGCCAGATGCGCGAGGACAACCAGGAGTTCTCCCGGCAACTCGCGGTGCGAGGCACGGTCACCGGCCAGTCCGTCCCGATGAAGGCGCTACGCCAGCAGATCAAGCTGATGGCTCCCACCAATGGCCGCGTCCTGATCTACGGGGAATCCGGTACCGGCAAAGAGCTCATCGGCCGCGCCATGCACGCCGAGTCTCTCCGCAAGGATCGTGTCTTCGTTGAGCTCAACTGCGCCGCTATCCCTGAGGACTACATCGAATCAGAACTATTCGGCTACCGCCACGGAGCCGTCCCGGCGGGTCAAACCTCTGCAGGCTCAAGCTTTCCAACCGAAAAGAAAGGTACCTTCGAGCGCGCCGACGGAGGCACCCTCTTCCTCGATGAGGTCGGCGACATGAGCCTGAAGACGCAAGCCAAGGTTCTGCGGGCCCTGGACGAGCAGCGTTTCTATCCGGTCGGAGCCTCGCACCCGATCCACGTCGATGTCCGCGTCATCGCGGCCACCAATAAGGACCTCGAAGAAGAGATCGCTCGCGGCAACTTCCGCGAAGACCTCTTCTACCGCCTGAACGTCATCCCGTTTTTCGTTCCGCCCCTCCGCGAGCGCAAGGAAGACATTCCTCTCCTGGTCAAAGAATTCCTCCACGAGTTCGGCCAGCAGTACGGCCGCCCCCACGTCGAGATGACCGAAGATGCCCTTGCAGCGCTCCGCCAGTATCACTGGCCTGGAAACGTCCGTGAGCTGCGCAATCTCGTCGAGCGCGTCCTGATCCTGAATCCCAAGACCCAGCGGCTCGAAAGAAAACATCTCCCGATGCTGGTCTTCCGCGATCCAAACCGAGAAGCAAATCGCGGAACCAGCCCCTCCTCCAGATCCGGGCCCGCTGAAGAGTTCACCTCGCTTCTACAGGCTCGCGAAGCCTATGAACGAGATTACATTCTGAAGAAACTGGATGAGTGCCACGGGAATGTGAGTCGCGCCGCCGAGTCCCTGGGCCTGGAACGCAGCCATCTCTATCGCAAGATGAAGGCTCTTGGGGTTAGCGTCAAGGAGTAAGCCTGGGGATGCGGAATCCGCGCAGGGTGGTTGGAACATGCTGCTCGTTTAGGTGACGTCGACATTCTGGAAGCCGAGGCTGTAAAGCAGTGTGGTTACCGTGGCGCGGGCGTTTTTGCGGGCGGCGTCGAGGATGCCGTCTGCCAGCGCGGCCTTCTGTAGCTGGTCCTGCGCCCGAATGCGAGTCTCCGACTCAAGATTCTGATCCACGGGAACGAGCAGGCCGGTGGAGCGCGCGTAGACCCGGGTGTGCTGGTTATCCAGCGTCGTAACAAAGAGTTGCGACGCGGGCAGAGTGACGTGGATGTTCCGGGTCCCGTTGTTTTCGGTGATGCGGACGTCTTCCGGCTTCAACTGGGCGAGATCGATCCCGGCGATGGACTGACCGTGGACCACAAGCAGAATGCGGTCTCCGGCGAGTAGATCGGGGAGGATGGGGCTGGATTTGCTGCCTTCGACTACCGTATCGAGCGAATAAACGACGGTTTCGAGGCGGTTGAGGCGCTGGATCTTCTGGACGACGGCGGGTACCGAAGTGTCGTACGAGGTGGTGCGCCCGGTCATTACCGAGGCGACACGCGCCAGAATTCCGGAGGTGGCGTGACGGATGAACACGACCATCGCGGCCGCGCCGAGGATCAGGGCCAGAAGAAAGGCGAGGAAGGTGCTGGAGGGCGCGCGGCCGGAAGAGTACTGGGTGGTCATGCGGTCAAAGTTCCCCTTCGCTGGTAAGCGGGTCTGCTGCCAGTGTATGCCCCGAAGTGTGTGTGCCTCGAAGTGAGTGCCAGACTGATTAGATGCGGGTTGCGGATGGCATCTAATAGAGATGTAGCAGTTTTTGTTGCATGAGTGAGGGCTAAGCGGAATGAATTCGATTCGAAAGACGAGTGTGACGGTTGCGGCGGTCGTTCTGGTGTTGTGTGTGGTTGGAAGCTTTATGACCCGGGGCGTCATGGAGCATATGCCGTTTCTGCATGGGCAGAAGTCGGGATGGGGTGGGGTTGCGAGCGGTCATGGCATCGTCGATCAACGGCCATGGCAGGCGGCGGAGACGCTGGCCGCGCTGGCTGTCTCTGCGGAAGAGCGGGAGTTTGCACGCGAGGCTGAGCGGATCGCCGACCATGAGGTGGACCAGGCCTTCGCCCAGTCGCTCCGTCAGGCCAGCGCGGTGCCGCGCGAGTTGAAGGGTGAAGCTCTCGCGTTGCAACAGCGGATCAGCGATCTGCAGAAGACGGTCAAGGAGGACCAGGCACGCGTGACCGCCCTGACTCCAAAGCCGGGTTCGGCCGATGGCGCCATCGTCACCGGGACAGACCCCGGAGACGATCTGGACGTCGCCAAGGCACAGTTGGGCCTGGATCAGAACGAGTTATCCGATTCGATGGACGACCTGGCGCGGGAGAGTGGCGACCAGCGCGGCAAGATTCAGGAGGAGTTGACGGCGCGCGAAGCCGGAATGAAGAAGTACGACGCGCAGATTGCAGCGGGAGACGGTCAGACGGCCGTGGTCTCCGCCGGAAAGTATCAAACTCTTGCCGGACAACTTGGAGCATGGTGGGCGCAGCGCAGCCGGATGCAGTTGATTGAGGATGCTGCAAAACTGGCGCGGGCGGACGTTGCGGCTTTGACTGAGGATCATGCACGCCTCGAAGCCGAAGCCAAAGCAGCCGAGACCGACGAGGCGGGAAAAAGGGCGGCAGGAACCTTCGTCTCCAGTGCGAGCCGGGTGAAGCAGTTGCAGCAGATGGCCTCCCAACGGAACATTCTGAGCATCATCGCCGACCGACTGGGGGCGCAGCAGCAACTGGTCGCGCTCTACGGACGCTGGGGCAACCAGGTCGAGCTGCAGCACAAGATCGTGATGCACATGATGCTGCAGTCGCTCGCCTGGATCGCGTTGATCGTATTGCTGACCTTACTGGTGGGCTGGGGTTTGCAGGTTGCGTTGGACCGGGTGTCTCAGGACCGGCGGCAAAGACAGACGCTGCGGACCATTTTGAACCTGGGTACGCAACTGGTCGGGTTGATCCTGGTACTGCTGGTGATCTTCGGCACCCCAAGCGAGATGCCGACCATCATCGGGCTGGCGACAGCGGGATTGACGGTCGTGTTCCAGGACTTCATCCTGGCGTTCTGCGGCTGGTTTGTGCTCATGGGGCGGAATGGCATCCGGGTGGGCGACTGGGTGGAGATCAACAGCGTCGGCGGCGAGGTGGTCGAGATCGGAGTCTTCCGGACCTGGCTGCTGGAGACGGGAAATTGGACGGCGAACGGGCACCCCACGGGCCGGCGGATCTCGTTCCTGAATGGATTTGCCATTCGCGGGCAGTATTTCAACTTCTCTACTTCCGGGCAATGGATGTGGGACGAGATCAAGGTCAGCATCCCTGCGGGAGCTCAGGCGTATCCCCTGATCGAAAAGATCCGGGTCGCCGCAGTGAAGGCGACGGAGCACGACGCCAAGATGGCCGAGGCGGAGTGGAAGCGGACGAACAAGGACGAAGGTCTCGCTCACTTCAGCGCGACGCCTTCGGTGGATATGCGTCCAGCCGGAGCGGGCGTGGATATCGTAGTGCGCTACGTGACTCGTGCCGGAGTCAGGCTGGATACGCGGAACAAGTTATTCGGAACAGTAGTGGAGCTGATGCAGGGAGCAAGAGAAGAGGGAGAGAAGGCGCTTGCTGCCGCGGCGAAGGCGGCTGGCTAAGCCGCGCTTTCCGAATACTCTGTGGGAGCGTGGCTGGGCCGGTCTGCCATAAATATGGTACGCTTCGCCTATGCGAACGACGGTGGACATTCCGGATCCCAAATACAGACTGCTTAAGAGCAGGGCTGCAGCGCAGGGAAAGACGGTCAAGGAACTCGTCATGCGGGGTGTCGACGTTATTTTGGCCGAGGAAACCGCTGCCCCGAGGCGGCGGCCCAGGTTTCCATTGATCCATTCGAAGCAGCCGGGCAAACTCAACATCGACAACGAGCGCATCTATGACATCATTGGTTTTCCCTGATATCAACGTCTGGCTGGCGCTGAACTTTTCCCATCATATTCATCACGAACGCTCCAATCTCTGGTTTGAATCCCTCGATCAGAACGCTGAGCTGATTTTCTGCCGATTTACGCAAATGGGTCTTCTGCGACTGCTCACCACCACCGCCGTGATGGGAGCGGAAGTGAAGACTCAGAGACAGGCCTGGCGCATGTATGACCTGCTGTTACGAGACGGCGTGCGATTCATGCAGGAGCCGCGAACGCTCGACGAAAGCTTTCGTTCACTCGCCCGGCTCAATACGGCCTCCCCAAAGGATTGGGCAGACTCGTATTTAGCTGCGTTTGCCGCCGAATCGGGTGCCGGATTGGTGACGTTCGACAAGGCCCTGGCAAAGCATGCGGAGGGGTCGATTTTGCTTTAGTATCTTCCACTTAGAGCGGTTTTCCTGTTGCCGTGGAGCGGAAGATCTCAAGCGGTACCGTTTTCATTGGAGGAAACGGTCATGAATGAAATGCCACCGCTGTACACCCACAGAAAAACCGTTCTAGCTGCTCTAAGCAGAAGGTCTCGAAGCAAATAAGATCGCATCCCGTCTACTTGGCGGGCTGCTCTATCTGGACATCCTCGGCTGCCGGCAGCGTGGCAAGGCGATTCTGATAGCTGGCTGCGACGAAGGCGTGGAAGAGCGGGTGAGGCTCCAGGGGCTTGGACTTGAACTCCGGGTGGAACTGGCAGCCCAGGAAGAAGGGGTGGGTGGGGATCTCTACAATTTCGACGTATGTCGCGTCCGGGGTGGTTCCGGTCAGACGAAGGCCGGCGCCGGTGAGGATGGCTTCGTACTCGCGATTGAACTCGTAGCGATGACGATGCCGCTCGGAGATCTCAGTCGTCCCGTAGGCGTGGGCGGCAAGGGAGTCGGGTTCCATGACGCAGTTCCACGCTCCGAGACGCATGGTTCCGCCCATCTCTTCGACCCCGGTCAGTTCGCGAAGCTTATAGATGATACGGTGCGGCGTGCCGGGATCGAACTCGCCGGAGTTGGCGTCGTGCAGACCGCAGACGTTGCGCGCGTACTCGATGCAGGCAGTCTGCATGCCAAGGCAGATACCGAAGTAGGGTGTCAGCGTCTCGCGAGCGTAGCGGATGGCGTTGAGCATCCCTTCGATGCCGCGCTTCCCGAAGCCGCCAGGGACGAGAATTCCGTCGAAGCCCTGTAGTTGCTGAACGTAATCGTGGTTCGGCTGGCCGCTATGATCCTTCGTCTCCAGACCCTCGGCTTCGATCCAGGTGACCTTGAGCTTTAGATTGTCGGCGAGAGCTCCGTGAACCAGGGCTTCCTTAAGGGATTTGTAGGAGTCTTCGTACTCGACGTACTTGCCTACAATGGCGATGGAAACTTCGTCCTGCGGATGGTATGCGCGGTGGACGAGGTCCTTCCAGAGGGACAGGTCGGGGGAAGGCGTCTCCATGCGGAGATATTTGAGGGCCAGGGTGTCGACGCCCTCTGCCGAGAAGGTAAGTGGAACTTCGTAGATGCTGGCGACGTCGCGGGCGGCGATGACGGCCTGTTCTTCCACGTTACAGAAGAGGGCGATCTTGGCACGCATCTCGCGCGGAACGGCCCGGTCGGAGCGGCAGAGCAGAATGTCGGGCTGGATTCCGATGGAGAGCATCTCCTTGACGGAGTGCTGGGTCGGCTTGGTCTTGAGTTCCTGCGCTGCCGCGATCCATGGGATCAGGGTGACGTGAACGAAGAGGGTGTTGTCGCGGCCGAGGTCCTGACGCATCTGGCGAATGGCTTCGAGGAAGGGCAAGGATTCGATGTCGCCCACGGTTCCGCCGATTTCGACGATGGTGACGTCGCACTCCTGCGAGACCTTGCGCATGGCATTCTTGATCTCGTTGGTGACGTGAGGGATAACCTGAACGGTCTTGCCGAGATAGTCGCCGCGGCGTTCCTTGGTGATGATCTGCTCGTAGATGCGCCCGGTGGTGAGGTTATTGTCCCGGGTGAGGCGGGCGTGGGTGAAGCGCTCGTAGTGGCCGAGGTCGAGATCGGTCTCGGCACCATCGTCCGTGACGAAGACCTCGCCATGCTGGAAGGGCGACATGGTTCCGGGGTCTACGTTGAGATAGGGATCGAACTTCATCAGGTTGACGCGGAGACCGCGGGCCTCCAGCAAGCAGCCGATGGAGGCTGCGGCGAGACCTTTTCCGAGCGAAGACACGACGCCGCCGGTTACAAAGATGTACTTTGCAGACATGTCCGCGACCTCTTTATGTTGATTTTTATTTTGTGCAGGATGGGCACGGTTAAGTATCGCAGGGTCGGGCGGTCGACGCAATAAGGGAGAGATAGATATCGAGAGAATCTAGCGGGTTAAGTCTTGGCAGGTTGGGATTTACAAGATCGGGGTGGAAATCCCATCCCCCGAAAGTAGCAGGGCTCGCCGATTGTAAACCTCGATAATCAATCTATGTGTTACGCGTCGGACGTAAGCGATGGGTGTTCGATGTGGTAAGGAGACCTTTGAACTCGAGTCCGGCCACTCCGTTTGAACGAGACGATCGCTCCATGGCAGCACTCATCTCGGGCGCCGTCGTGGGATCGCTCCTTCTCCTGCTGACGTATGGAATGATCTTCGTCCATGAACGGCAGGCGACGAAGTCACGGGAGAGGGTCGACCATACGCGCGAGGTTATCGACGGACTGGACCGAAGCAGCCGGACGCTCGACCAGATGGAAGCGGATCAAAGATTTATACGAGTCGGCGACAACGGCGAACTGTTTGAGCGGAATCGCCGTCAGGCATTGGCACTGGAAGCAGGAGCGCTGACCCTGCGACGTTTAGTTGCGGATAATCCGGTCCAAAGCCTAAGGGTCCAGGAGTTTTTGCGATGTACAACCCGGATGCGCGACTCCATAAGTTCTGTGCAGCGATTTCTGGCGGTCGAGCCCGATAGCTTTTCGGCTTGCCATCAGACGTTGGTGCTGATGCGGGATGACGAGGCAAGTCTCTTGCGAAGCCGAAGAGAACAAGCCCAGAAGAGCAGCGACAGGGCGGTATGGGAAGGGATCGTTGGAGCCGTGCTGTCTCTGACAGGGACGGTTGGACTGTTCTGGTTTCTGATTCGAAGCGCTATCCAGCGGCGCGGGCTGGCGAAGCATCTGGAGAATGCGAACCAGGGCCTTTCGGCGATGGTGCAACAACTCGAGCAGCAGGCAGTCGATCTGCAACTCCTGGCACTGGTGCGAGACGAGCTACAGCTCTGCGGGACTCTCAAAGAGGTTGAGGCGTCAGCGGCCTTATTCCTGTCGCAACTCATGCCCGAGTCGAGTGGTGCGGTTTGCTTGATCAACGAGTCGCGGAATCTGGTGGAGCGTGTGGCGACGTGGGGGTCTGACGCCGACGCGGGTGGGATCCCCGAGGTATTCGCGCTGGACCAATGCTGTGCGCTGCGGACGGGACGGGCTCGATGGCAGTACGAAGGGCTTTCGGAGGTGCGGTGCGGGCACTATACCGGTATCGCGGCAGCGTACTCTGCCTGCCTTCCACTCTCCGCGCAAGGTGAAGTTCTGGGGTTCGTGACGATCCGATGCGCGGATCAGGCAGCGCTGCGTGGGCTGGAGACAGGCAGCGCCAGCTTGCAGCAGATCGTGGAACTGACAGCGATGACGATTGCGTCGTTGAAGCTGCGGGTGAAGCTGCAGTACCAGTCGATCCGCGATCCGCTGACGGAGTTGTACAACCGCAATTTCATGGAGGTCGCGTGCGACCGCGAGCTGCGACGCGCACACCGGAAACAGAGCACGCTGGCCGTGTTCATGCTGGATGTCGATCACTTCAAGACCTTCAACGATGGACTGGGCCATGCGGCAGGGGATATCACCTTGCGAGAGGTGGCGGAGGTCTTCAAGCGCTGCGTCCGGGCGGAGGATATTATCTGCCGCTATGGTGGCGAGGAGTTTGCGATCATTCTGCCCGAGATCGCGCTGGAGATTGCATTGGAACGTGCGGAGGCGATCCGGCGATCCGTGAGCGAGATGCGTCTATGGATGCACGACGTGAGGATGCCGGAGATCACGATCTCGATTGGTGTGGCGATGTACCCCGTCGATGGGACCACCATGGAGCAGTTGCTGCGGAGCGCCGATCAGGCTCTCTACCAGGCGAAGCGCACCGGCCGCAACAAGGTCCTGGTCGCTGCGAATCTCGACACCCCGGCCTTTGCCTAGTAATAGCTGTCCCTCGCGGAATGGAGTCGCAGGGTATCTCCAGAACGAGTTTGACCTTGGGTTAGTCTTTTGAAGGGGGATCCTGCAAGCGCTCCTTCATCCTGAAGAGAGCAGCGTTAGCATGGAGATACGCCCTGAGGATAGAGATGAAGTCTGGACTGTGGATTGGTGGGATTCTGCTTGTTGCAGGTGCGTGCGTTGCGCAGGCGCAAGTGAGTGTCCTGACGCAGCACAACGATAAAGAGCGCACCGGCGCAAATCTGCAGGAGACGGTGCTTACTCCCACTGACGTGAACGCACGGCAGTTCGGAATGCTGTTCAAGCGGGTGGTCGATGACCAGATCTATGGGCAGCCGTTGTATATTTCATCCGTAAAGATCGGTGGAGGGCTGCACGACGTTGTATATGTGACGACGGTCAACAACAGCGTCTACGCCTTCGATGCTAACGATGCGAAGGCTGAGTCTCCGCTGTGGCATGTGAACTTTGGGAAGCCTGCGAATCTGTACGACGCCAAGTTTGGCTGCCTGGACATGAACGGCAAGATGGGCATTGTCGGAACCCCCGCGATTGGGCTGGAAGCTGGAGCCGCCGCCCGAGGTGCGTTGTATGTGGTGGCGTTGACGGCGGTCGGGGACGGGTTCGTCCATCGCCTGCATGCGCTGGACCTCGCTACTGGGGCGGACGTTGCGGCCAGCCCGGTGGAGATTAAAGCGAAGGACTTCGATCCCATCTATCAGAACCAGCGTCCGGCACTGCTGCTTGCGAACAACACGGTCTATGTGGGTTTTGCTTCGCACTGCGACAAGGGACCGTATCACGGCTTCCTGATGGGATATGACGCGAAGACACTGCGGCAGACGGCCGTCTTCAACACCACGCCGACGGGGACATGGGGCAGCATCTGGCAGTCGGGGCAGGGGCCAGCGGTGGATGCACTAGGGAACATCTATGTCGTCTCCGGAAATGGCCCACCGCTACCGGCAGAGTCGGCGAAGTCCTGGGATGGCAAGCTCAACTTCACCGAGAGCTTTCTCAAGCTGGACGCTAAGCTTAAGTTACTGGACTGGTTTACCCCGACGGATCATACGGAGCTGGATAGGAAAGATGCGGATATAAATTCTTCCGGAGCCACGTTGATTCCTGGGACGTCACTGGTGCTCGGCGGGGGCAAGGCGGGCGTGTTGTATGTGCTGGATGCCAGGCACCTCGGGCATCTGGGGGATGAGCATGCAGTGCAGCACTTTCAGGCGACGGCTTCGCATCTGCACAGCCTGGTCTTCTGGAAGAGCGAGGCCAAGGGAGACTTGCTGTACGTCTGGGGCCAGCGGGATAAGGCGCGGGTGTATTCCATCCAGAACGGCAAACTGAACGAGACGCCTGTGATGACGCGCTCCGAAGTGAACGAAGGGCATCCGGGCGCGATGCTGTCGCTTTCAGCGAACGGCAAGCGCGATGGAATTCTGTGGGCCGCGATCCATGCGACAGGGGACTCATGGCACGAGTCGCGTCCCGGCGTGCTGCATGCCTATGCCGCCGATGATATCGAGCACGAGCTTTGGAACTCGCTCCAGAGCGGCGCAAGGGATGATTGCGGGGAGTACTCCAAGATGGCTCCGCCGACGATTGCGAATGGGAAGGTGTACCTCGCGAGCTTCGGGACGCAGAACATTGGAACCGGACAGATATGCGTGTATGGACTTCTGCCCGGCGCTACGGGCTCTGTGCCATCGGCTCCAGAGCACGTAACGGCGGTGACTCGCGACGGCCTCGTTACTTTGGAGTGGCAGGCGGTGGGTGGGGCACGGACTTATACGGTTGAACAAGTCCAGGGCGGAGAGTCTGTCCACACCCTGGCCACTGGCCTTGTCGGAACAACGTTGAGCGGAGTTCCAGCAGAGAAGGGCAGCGTTGCGTTCGTGGTGACTGCGGTCAACGCGAATGGAGGGGGCGCCCGCTCTGCGCCAGTAACTGCGGTGGCCGAGCATGCAGCAGCGACAGAGAGAGGGCACGTCTGGCACTGAGTTTCGGCGGGCAAATCGCTGCTTCCGCTGCGGTCCCTTTACGAATCTTTTATGGAATCGATATGCGGCCTTTATGCCGGTGCTATCGAATCTTTATGGAGTGGATGATGAGATGACCTTACGTCCGGCTGAGGCCGGTGTTCGCGTGAGGATTTATGACCATCGTTTCGATTTGTCGTGTTTTGTATGAGGCATTTTACAAACCAGTTTCGTTCCGCAAGCTTTGCAGCTATGCCGGAGTTTGCGTATTCGCTCTCTTGTTGATTTCGGGAACGGCTTCGGCTCAATCTACCTTTGGAAGTGTGCGCGGTGTCGCACAGGATGACGCCGGCGGCGTCATGCCGGGCGCCAAAGTGACGCTGCACAACGTTGGAGAGAATACGGACCGTACCGGAGTGACGGACTCGGACGGCGGCTTCGTCCTCGAGAACGTAAAGGCGGGACAGTACACGCTGCGCGCCTCGATGCCAGGGTTCGCCGAGACGGTTATGACCGGCGTGAATGTGGCGGCGCGCCAGGACGTTCGTCTGAGCTTGACCTTGAAGGTCGCTTCGCAGGCCACAACGGTGGAGGTCTCGGCCTCGGCAGATCAGATCAACAGTGAGAATGCCGCGATCGGTGACTCGAAGGACAACGCTCAGATTACGCAGTTGCCTTTGAACAATCGGGCGACAACGACGAGTCCTCTTGGAGCGCTTGGACTATCGCCCAATGTGCAGACAGACAGCTCTGGAAACATTGCGCTGGGCGGAGCCAGTTCGTCGATGGTGAATTTTTCCGTCGATGGAATTTCAACAGCAAATGTCCGCCAGAACGGTGCGTTGCAGGATGCTTACCCGTCGCAGGAGGGAATCTCAGGCGTAAAGGTGACGGCCTTCAACAATAGTGCGGAGTTTTCGCAGGTTGGCGATGTGACGTTCACTACCAAAAGTGGCAGCAACGCGATGCATGGCAGCGTGTTTGAATATCTTCAAAACGACGCGTTGGATGCCAGCCCGTATGGATTCAGTGGCAAGGCTCCGAAGAAGTTCAACACGTTTGGCGGCTCGCTGAGCGGGCCGGTCTCTATTCCGCACATTTATGACGGGCGCAGCAAGACATTCTTCTTTGTGGACTATGAGGCGAATCGCCGGACGACCGCGGTGGCGCAACAGTTTCTGGTGCCGACGGCAGCGCAGCGAGGCGGCGATCTGAGCGATCTCGGTGGAGGAACCGTTGCGCCGAACAGCATCAGCCCGACGGCAAAGGCGCTGCTGGGTTACTATCCGTTGCCGAACGTCTTCGGACAGACGAACTATAACTACGAGCACTTTGCCTCGACTCCTGCCAGAACGGATGGCGCCGACATTCGCCTGGACCAGACGATCAACTCGAAGCAGTCGATGTATGCGCGTTTCAGCCGCAAGAACATCACCTCCAACTTTGCCAATGCGTTTCTGCCGAATGATGTGGACAGCATTCACAATCGCAGCCTGCTGGTCTCGCACACCTATGCGATTACGCCGCGTCTGCTGAACGAATTTCGCTTCGGGTTCACCAACGTTACGACCGATGTAGGGTTCGCGATCGCGGGTTCGACAGCGTTGCAGCAATTGAATCTGCAGGGTGTGGACATCAGCCAACACCCGAATGTGCATGCCTTCCCGACGTTCAACTTCAGCGCTGGAACCGGCCTGACGCCCATAGGCCGCGACAAAGCGGGCATCACGCAGTCGAAGACGATGCAGTTCAGTGACAACGTCACCTTCACCGTGGGCAAGCATACGTTGAAGGCCGGCCTCGATGTGCGGCGCGTTCGCTACTTCGACCTGGAGAGCTTCGCCCCGGCGTTCGCCTCGGATGACTTTGGCAGCTTCATCTTTCAGCCGACCCATACTGATCCGAATGGACAACAGGGTGTCTTCACTGGCAATGCGTTCGGCGACTTCCTTCAGGGAACTCCGACGACGCTCTCCTTCGCGGTCTCAAGCCCGGACGTAGGCGGTAAGGCGACGCAGTACAGCCTCTTCCTGCAGGACGAGTACCAGGTAAACAGCCGGTTGACGCTGAGCTATGGGTTGCGCTGGCAGATCCTGCCGGGGTTCAACCTGGATGGCGGAAACATGGCGAACTTCGACCAGAGAACCGACTCGATCGTTGTGCCAGACAGCCTCGCAGCGTATCTGACGCAGCAGAACATTGGGGCATCGAACCTGGCCTTCCAGCAGTCGATCAATGCGTGCAACCTGAACTACACCGCGCTGCCTTGTACGAAGTACGTTACGGCAAGTGCAGCGGGACTGCCGCAGAGTCTGCGCAACTCTTACAAGGGGAACTTTCAGCCGCGCGTCTCGGTGGCCTACCGGCCCTTGAACGATACGAAGACCGTCGTCCGTGCGGGCTTCGGAATCTACACGATGACGAACCTTGGGCCGCTCTCGTTCAACAACAGCGGTAACCCAACTTCGAACCTTCACACCTACTCGAACGTCAACACTGCGGGTGCGAACACGCCACAGATCGCGTTCCCCCAGACAGCACCGTCGACGGTAGGCGTGCAGTACGGAGGTGGAAGCCTGGACCAGGGCGTCGATCCGAACTATCGCGATCCGCAGTCGAACCAGTGGAGCTTCACGGTGGAGCGTCAGGTCAGCAATAGCACTTCGCTGCGGGCAAGCTACGTCGGGATGCACACGTACCGTCTCAGCGTCACTGAGGACCTTAACCAGATCCCCGCCAGCGCAACGCCTTACAACACGGGCTCAACGGCAGGAGTTTACGTCGATGCGCGTGCACCGTACCAGAATTGGTTTTCCCTCCTGAGCACGTTCAACGCGGGCAAGGCGAACTACCGCGCCTTTGAACTGGAGGCAACGCGGAAGATGGGGCATGGCCTGTACTTCGACGTGAACTATACGTTTGCCAACAACCAGGCGGACAACCAGGGCGACGCTCCGGGATCGTTCGCGGGTGAGGTGAACTATGGTCTACCCGTGGCAGACCGCTTCAACGTGGTTCGGAACTATGGCAACGTCTCCGGCACGCGTCACCATCGCATGTTGCTCTCTGGCGTGTATCAGCTTCCCTTCGGCAAGGGACGTCAGTTCCTGACAAGTGGTTGGGCGAACCAGATTCTCGGTGGATGGGATCTGACCAATGTCACGATGCTCGAGACAGGACCGTGGCTGACACCGAGCATCAGCGGTGCGAACGACGCATCCAATACGAACGTGGCGAACCGCAGCGCGGTGCTCCGGCCGGATGTGGTCTCCAATAACTTCTACGCCGGCCAGTCCAGGTCGCAGTTCTTCAACCTCGCGGCGTTCTCGGCTACTCCTGCAGGTGCAGGACGGTTTGGCAACGCGGGCGTCGGAATCCTGCAGGGCCCCGGTACGGCCGCCGTCAGCATGGGTGTTGCGAAGTCCTTCAGCGTCACCGAGCGGGTGCATGTGCGGTTCGAGTCTACGTTTACGAACGTGCTGAACCATACGAACTTTGCTCCTCCGGCGACGGTGGTCGATAGCCCCTCGACGTTCGGGGTTCTGAGCGCTCCGCAGACGGCTGAGAATGCAGGCAATCGCACCGGGCAGGCTGCTCTGCGAGTCAGCTTCTAATCTCGCAGCGATAGTCCGACGGAAGGATGGGAATAGCGCACGGCAACTTCGATTGCCGTGCGCTTTTCTTTTCAGGAGAAGGCGCTGACACGGTAAGCTGGCGAAACGATGCGAGTTGCAGCGAGTTCGGCGTGGTTGGGAGTACAGCGGTGGGGTCTCGGGCGGCTGGACCGGCTGGCTTCGGGTAGGGGCAGGATTGCGCCCCATCTGGCGACCGGCCTCACCGGCGAGCGTGAAGCCCTGTTTCACCTTCGGGCCGCTGGATATGTGGTGGTGGCACGCCGCTGGAAGAGCGTGCGGCTGCGGGGAGATGTCGATCTGATCGCGTGGGATGGGGAGTGGCTGTGTTTTATAGAAGTGAAGACGCGTTCGGGAAGAGATCCGATGGAACCGGCGGAGGCGGCCGTAGACTCCGGCAAGCAGGAGATGCTGCGGAAGATGGCGCGCGCCTACCTGAAAGGCTTCCCGCGGGAGTTGCGGGACGGGGTGCCGGTGCGGTTTGATGTGGTGTCGGTGTATCTCGTAGAGGGTAAGGTGGAGGTTGAGGTTCGGAAGGGAGCGTTTGCATGGGAATGACGTATACGCAGGGAACGGATGTGTCGGCGCTGGAACCGGCGGAGTTAGCTGCGCGACTGGAAGATGTCGTCATGGCTGGGATGCGGTGGCTGGGAAAGCTTTCGGAAGAGGCAGCGGCGCGGCCGGAGCGTGAGGGCAAGTGGAGTGGCAAGCAGGTGATCGGGCATCTGACGGACTCTGCCGTGAATAACCTGGGCCGGATTGTGCGGATGCAGATCGCGCCGGGCCAGACGATGCAAGGATATGAGCAGGAGGAATGGGTCATTCTCCAGCATTATGCGGAGCGGGACTGGAGCCAGGTGCTCGCGGCGTGGGCGATCCTGAACGCCCAGATTGCCTGGGTGGTTGCGCATGTGGAAAAAAGCAAGTTAGGGCACACAGGCATCGTGGAGGGTGACGAGCTTACGCTGGGATTTTTGATTGAAGACTACGTCGCGCACATGGAACACCATCTGCGTCTGTTGCGCGCCTGGACGATGGTTGAGGCCGGCTGACCGAATCTGTGTTGCCGGTGTCTAATAGGGTGGAAGCGGTAGGGTGGAAGCTGGATGCGATTCCTGACGAGGTTTGAGAGATGACACTGCTGAATGCACCGGAGTACGACGGGCGCAAAGAGAATCTGAAACGGAACGTGCTGATCGGCGCAGGCGCGGTCGTGGCCCTGATCGTGGTGCTTTTTTTCGGAGGCTACCTGCTGGGACATGGATGGTTCTTCTCCAACCTGCCGGCCGAGCATCGCGTCAATAATTTCTTCAAGGCCCTGGAAGCGAAGGACTATCCCAAGGCGTATGGGCTGTGGTTCAACGACGCCGATTGGCAACAGCATCAGCAGAAGTACGACTACACGCTGAAACGTTTCACCGAGGACTGGACGACCGAAAGCCCGGTCAGCGCTCCGATCGTCTCGCACACGGTCGATATCTCGAAGACGGATGGCTCGGGTGCCTTCGGGACCGGCATCATCGTCGCGGTTCGGGTCAATGGCGACCACAAGGTCTTCATGTACTACATCCGCAAGGATGGAACGCTGGTCTGGCCCGCTCCGCACGAACTGGGGTATTGAGGTAGTTCAGGTTCGCTGAGGATTGAGGCGCCGCGCACCCCAGAACAAGAGCAGCGCGATGAAGAGATAGACTCCGGCGGTGGCGGAGATGCAGGCGCTCATACCGTAGCGTTGGGCGGCTACGGCGATGACGATTGGAGCGAAGCCTCCGCCCAGCCAGCCGAGGGAATTCAGCACTCCGGCGGCTGCTCCGCGACGGGAGACGGGGACGACATCGTAGAGGCTGGCGAAGATGTTCGCGTCATACAACCCCTTGAAATAGCCGAACCCGATCATGGCAAGGATCAGCCAGGAGACGGACGTCGTCCAGCCGGTGAGGAACAGGAAAGGCACCCCGCAGAGAAATCCCAGGGACTGGGTGAGGAGGCGGCCTCCGTAGATCTTTCTGGCAAGGGTGTCGGCCAGCAGTCCTCCCGAGATGACCCCTAAAACGGATGCAATCTGGAGATAGGCAGTGCCGTTGAGGCCCGCCATCGAGAGGCTCATGTGGAACTTCTGGAAGAGGAAGGTGGGCATCCATGTGAGGAAGACAACTGCTACGAAGTTGGCTCCGATGAAGACAGTCGCCAGGAGCAACACCATGGGGTTGCGGAGGACTTCGCGAAGTCCCAGCAGAATGTTTCCGTCGGTGTGGACTGTCGTTTTGTCCGCATGATCCGGGTAGGGCTTGCTGTTGGAGGAGGCTGGCTCCGACATGCCGCGCGTGGGCTCTTTGAGCAGGATCCACAGGATGAGGCCGAGGAAGATTCCCGCTCCGCCGAAGAGAGTAAAACTCGACCGCCAACCGTAAAATTGGCCGACGTAGCCGGAGACAGCACCTCCGGCAATGCTTCCAGCGTAGACCGCGGACTGATGCAGCGACATTGCGCGGGAGCGGGTCGCCGAAGCGTGATAATCGCCGATGAGCGACATCGCAGCAGGGAAGTAGAACGCCTCGCCGAGACCGCCGAGGGCGCGGCAGAGAACGAGTTGGGCATAGGTATGGGTCAGTGCGGTGGCGGCCGTAACGATCGACCAGAACAGCAGCGCGCTCAGCACGACCGTCTTGCGCGAGAGGCGGTCGCACAGCCATCCGGCGAATGGACCGAAGAGGGCGTACATCCACATGAAGGAGGCACCCACAATTCCGAGCTGAACGTCGGAAAGATGGAGTTGCTGCCGGATCAGCGGGAAGACCGAGAAGACGGCCTGGCGGTCAGCGTAATTGAAGAAGCAGACGAGCCAGAGCATCCCCACGACGAGCCATTTGTAGTTGGAACTGGGTTGCGCGGACGTCGTAGCAGCGAGGGTCATAGCTTCATCGGGTGGTCTCGTTGAGTGGCGCTAAAGCTGCGGAGCCATCTTGTGAATATCGAAGAAGATGGCTCCGCTCTGGCGAAGTGAGGTCTCACGTTTCCAATGGTCATAGGCGTTCAGACGTTCGCGTTGGCTGGTCTGAATGTGTTCGACGATGGCCTCCATGGCAGCATTACTGTCCTGCTGGGCGACACCATCCAGAATGCGCTGGTGATACGCGTGGATGCTTGCCAGTGCGGCGCGATCGTGGCCGCCGCGGTGCATGGCGAAGATGCTGATCAGGAGCCGCGTGTCGTTGATGATCTTCTGCAGTCGCGAGTTATCGGCCATACTCATCAGCAGAGCGTGGAAGCTGAGATCGCAATGAATGAAACGCTCCATTTGTTTGGCATCGAGGTGGGTCTTCTTCAATTTCTCGAGTTCTTTTTCGAGGACGCGAATTTCATCCACCAGGTGTTGCAGGCGGTCCTGGTCGGCAGGGCGCAGCCCGATCCGTGCGATTTTGCCGACGGCGTGGACCTCCAGGGCTTCGCGCAGTTCGTAAAGCTCGATGATGTCTTCGCGGCTCAGTTGCGCGACAACCATGCCTCCTCCGGGACTTTGACGTAGAAGTCCCTCGGCGGCCAGCTGGTTCATGGCTTCGCGGATCGGAGTGCGGCTGCTGCCCAGTTCCTTCGCCAGAAGAAGCTCGGAGATGCCACTGCCCGCAGGCAGGGTGCCCTGCGCGATGAGTTGCTGGATGTGGAGATACGCCTTTTCGCGGATGGAAAGGTCGCGGACGCCATGGTGCGCTTTCGGTTTGCGGCTCATCCGCACAGCATATAACGGCGTCTTCTTCTGAGTGGCTGTCGACATGGATTTTGATGGATACTGGTGTGGCGAATCCGCCCTACGTTTCGCTCGGATGTATCTTTATATCGCGTCGGGCATAGATATGTCGACATCAAGACGACATTGCGATATATTTCGCTCATCAGCTTCGGAAACATTCCAGGAGAAGTGTATGCAGCGGTCACAAGTTTTATGTGGGATGGTGTTGATACTCGCCGTCAGTTCGCTGCCGGTGGTGGCGCAGACGAAAGTCGTAAAGGAAGCGATCTTCGCGCCGGGCTCGGTCTCATTTCCCGCGAGTCACGCATCCACTGTGGTGGAGCTGAAAGGTGGAGAGTTGCTTTCAGCCTGGTTCGGGGGAACGGCGGAGGGTAAGCCCGACGTCGCGATCTGGGGTGCGCACAAGTCTACTGTCGGGTGGTCGGTGCCTGTCGAACTGGCGCGCGAGCCCGACGTCCCTTGCTGGAATCCCGTGCTCTTCCACACCCGGGATGGGATGCTCTGGCTGTACTACAAGTTCGGGCCCAGCCCCGGGACCTGGACCGCGGCGCGAAAATTCAGTACGGACGAGGGCCTGACCTGGAGCGTTCCAGACTACATCCCTGCGGGACTGGTGGGTCCGGTGCGGGCCAAGCCGCTGGTGCTCGAAGATGGCACGATCCTGAGCGGAAGTTCGGTCGAGTCGTATCGCTCCTGGGCAGTGTGGATCGAGCGGAGTACAGACGGTGGCAAGACCTGGACGAAGACCGGGCCGATTGTTCCCCCGATAGAGAGTGCCAAGGCTGAGTTGAGTCGCGGGCCGGCGCCAGTCCTTCCGGGGAGCACGAAGCCGAAGGATTCGGCAGTGACCCGGGGGATCATTCAGCCCTCAGTGGTTTCGCTGGGCGGGAAGCATCTTCGGCTGTATGCACGGTCGACTCCGCTGACCCAGCGGGTTGTGGTGTCGGACTCTTTCGATGCCGGTGTGACGTGGACGCAGGGGCGGGCGCTGGATGTTCCGAACCCCAACTCCGGGCTGGACGCAGTGGCGCTCCGGGACGGACGGGTAGTGATGATCTACAACAATACCTCGACTGGACGAAGCCCTCTGAATCTCGCCGTGTCGACCGACGGAGAGCACTTCCGCATGTTTTACACGCTGGAGGAGGCCGAGGGTGAGTTTTCCTATCCGGCGATCATCCAGGCAGCAAATGGAGATCTTGAGATGACCTATACCTGGCAGCGGAAGACTATCGAGCACGTTCATTTCCCGCTGGCCGAGGTTCCGAAGTATGGGTTTTCGGCCGCCGGATTTCATAAGGAAAAGGATGATTTCGATGCAAAACAAGCTGATTTACGGAGTGTATGCAGCGGTGCTTACGCCGCGGCATGGGGACGACGAAGTGGACGTCGAATCGCTCGCTGGGTTGATTCGGTTTTTGTTGTCGAAGGGTATTTCGAAGTTTGCGATGAACGGCGCGACCGGTGAGTTCTGCCTGACGACACCCGAACAGCTGAGGACGATTCTTGCGACGGTGCAACAGGCGAGCGCCGGGAAGGCGGAGATTCTCTGCGGGGTGGGAGCTGCAGGAGTCGTACAAGCTAGGGAACTGGCGTCGATTGCGGAACATGCCGGAGTGAAGGGCCTGCTGCTGCCGATGCCTTACTTCTTTCCGTATCAGCAGGAGGACCTGGAGTTGTTCTGCCGCGAGGTGGCGACGAGCACGCAACTTCCGATTCTGCTTTACAACCTGCCTCAGTTCACCTCCGGTCTTGAGAAGGAGACGGTCCGGAGGCTGATCGTCGAGGTGCCTAACATTATAGGGATCAAGGATTCGAGCGGATCGCTGGAGATTCTGCGCGACCTCACCCAGCACGGAGTGGATGCCTGCCGGATTGTCGGGAACGACAGTGCGCTGGCTCCGGCACTGTGCGAGGCCGTCTGCGACGGGGTGGTGTCGGGCGTAGCGTGTGCTCTGCCGGAGGTGATTCTGGAGATCTACCAGTCGGAGCCGGAATCTGCGGATTTTGTGCGGGTTGACGCACTGCTGCGGGAGTTTATTGCGCAACTGGATCCGTTCCCGACTCCGTGGGGCCTTAAGTGGGCTGCGGAGGCACGGGGAATCTTGCGAGCTACATTCTCGCAACCTATTACGGAGCATCGTACCGAGCAGCACATGGCGCTCAATGCGTGGCTGGCGGAGTGGCTCCCCGCGGCGCTTGTGCATCAGAGTGTGCAGAAGGTCTCTCGATAGGGACCGATGCAGGCTAGAGCATGCGGATTAGAGCAGTAGAACGGAGAGATCGTTATGCCTGACGGAAGAGAGACGCTGCATAGCTCACCGAACGATGTGTTTCTGGTCACAAGCGGCGATCTGCGGCTCGGCGCAAACCAGGCTTGCTGGCCCGCGCAGAAGGATCTGGAAGAGCGTTTGACGGCGGCGTTCGCGGACCAGGGGTACAACCTGGTGCGGGCGCACGCATACAACGCGACGGAGAAGCATGGGTTCATCTCGTCGCAGCGCATGGGGATGGATATCTTCATGCGAATTCCGAAGGACGCTGCCCTGGTGTTCGCGACGGCGGCGTGGCAGTACAGCCACCACGTTCTGCCGGGACTGCGCAGCCATACAGGGCCGATCCTGACGGTGGCGAACTGGTCGGGGCAGTGGCCGGGGCTGGTTGGCCTGCTGAATTTGAACGGCTCCCTGACCAAGGCGGGCGTGACCTTTTCTTCGCTCTGGAGCAAAGATTTTACGGACGAATTTTTCCTCGGCGGTCTGGCCGAGTGGTTGAAGGATGGCACGATCACGCACGATCTGACGCACGTCCATACGCTGGATGCGGCCAGGATTCCGCCAGAGGCTGAGGCGATGGGCGCTTCGCTGGCGGTCGCGCTGAAACATCGCAAGGCGATCCTCGGCGTCTTCGACGAGGGATGCATGGGAATGTACAACGCCATCATCGACGATGAGCTTCTGAATCCGGCCGGTATCTATAAAGAGCGATTGAGCCAGTCGGCGTTAGTGGCAAAGATGCGGACCGTTCGGCAGGGGGACGCGGAGGATATATACCGCTGGCTGCAGACCTGGGGAGTGAAGTTTGTCTTCGGAAGCGAACCAAAGACGGAGTTGGTGCTGGCGCAGGTCCTGGAGCAGTGCAAGATGTACATCGCCGCAGTTCGGATCGCGAAGGAGTTTGGCTGCGATGCGATTGGGATCCAGTATCAGCAGGGTTTGAAGGATATGGTTGCGGCTTCCGACCTCGTAGAAGGGCTGCTGAATAACGCCGTCCGTCCGCCCGTGTATGCGGAGACGGGAGGCGAGGAGTTGTATGCTGGTGGCCCGCTGGTTCATTTCAACGAGGTGGACGAGTGCGCGGGAGTGGATGGACTGGTCACGAATCTTTGCTGGACAGCGCTGGGGATCGACCCTTCGACGACCCTGCACGATGTGCGTTGGGGCGAGCACTACACGGGCGAGGGACTGGACGAGTTCATCTGGCTGCTGCAAATCTCGGGAGCAGCACCGGCGAACCACTTCATCGGCGGGTATGGTGGTGCCAGCAGTGAGCGGCAGCCGGCGATGTACTTCCCGCTCGGCGGCGGGTCTTTTAAGGGAATTAGCCGTCCGGGGGAGATCGTCTGGAGCCGGGTGTTTGTGGAAGGCGGGCGACTTCATGCCGACATCGGACGCGGAACTGCGGTCGCATTGCCAGCGCGGGAGACGGAGCGCAGGTGGCGCGAGACGACCTACCAATGGCCCATCATGCACGCCGTATTTCACGGGGTCACCCAAAACCAGTTCATGGCCCGGCACCGGGCGAACCACGTGAATGTGGCGTACGCCCCGACAGCCGAACTGGCGGATACTGCGCTGGCGACCAAGGCGGCGATGCTGTATGCGCTGGGTCTGGAAGTGCATGTCTGCGGCGATACCAGGATCAGCTAGTAACGCACTGGCTCAGTGAGCAGCCGCTTAAGAAAACGTTATATTGAAGAGTGCCGAAACGGCGCTGACGCGGCGACGCGCCGGCATGGGAGATCACTGTGAGCGTAGTTGCGGGAGTTGACTTCGGGACGCTGAGCGTTCGTATCTCTATTTTCGACAAAGAAAAGGGCAAGCTGGGATCGGCGACCGCAGAGTACCCGCTGCACCGTTCGCAGGCAGATCCCAACTTCGCGACCCAGAGTCACGACGACCAGATGACGGCGCTAACCCGTGCGATGCACGAGGCGGTGCGGGTGAGCGGGATCGCCGGCGATTCGATCGAGGCGATTGCACTGGATACGACCGGCTCAAGCGTCATTCCGGTGGGCGAAGGCATTGTTCCGCTGGGGGAGTATTACCTGTGGTGCGATCACCGAGCGGCGGGTGAGGCAGCGGAGATCACACAGGCGGCAAAAGAGTATCGCGGCGGCGCAGGTTTTGAAGGCATCGAGTGGTGCGGCGGAGTGTACTCGTCGGAGTGGGGCTGGTCAAAGCTGCTGCACTGGCTGCGGCACAATCCGGCGCTTCGCTCGAAGTTCGTGACGGCGCTGGAGCATTGCGACATGGTGGCCGCCACCCTGTGCGGGATTGCGGACCCTAAAGAACTCCCGCGCAGCATCTGCGCCATGGGGCATAAGTGGATGTGGAATGATCGCTGGGGCGGTCTGCCACCGGAAGACTTCCTGGTTGGAATCGATCCCCTGCTGGCTGGAATCCGCGAGAAGATTACCGGGCACTATCAAACCTCGGACAAACTGGCGGGCCATCTGAGTCCAGCATGGGCAGCAAAGCTGGGTCTGAAGGCGGGGATTCCGATTCCTACCGGGGCATTCGATGCCCACTGGGATGCGGTCGGGGCGAACATCCGCCTCGGCGACGTCGTGAACGTGATTGGAACGTCGACCTGCATCATCGGATTGAGCGCCGAGCAGAGCCTAGTGCCGGGAGTCTGCGGCGTAGTCCCGGGATCGGTCTATCCGGATAAAGTGGGCATCGAAGCCGGACTTTCAGCAGTGGGAGATATCTTCGGAGCGATCGCCGCACGCGCGGGAACAACCGTGCAGGCGCTCTCAGCCGAGACCGAAGGATTCAAGGCCGGGCAAACGGGCCTGCTGCGCCTGACCTGGGACAATGGCGACCGCACGGTGCTGGTGAACTCGGAGCTTGGGGGTATGACGCTGGGTTGGAACCTGATGCATACGGCAGCCGACGAACTCTTCGCGGCGGTAGAAGGAACGGCTTTCCATACGCGAATCATTCTGGAACGGATGCAGGAGCACGGGACCATCATCCACCGCGTCATCAACGGCGGCGGAATCCCGAAGCGGAATGCGGCCCTCAACCAGATCTACGCGAATGTGATGAACAAGCCGGTCCTGGTGCCGGACGGGGACGTCACCAGCCTGGGGTCTGTCATCTTCGCTTTCCTGGCAGCAGGGGACTTCGCGACGGTGGAGCAGGCACAGGATGCACTCTGCCCGGCATATCGCGTCTTCGAGCCACAACCTGAAGCGGTGGCTCGCTATGACCGCCTCTACAGCCTGTACCGCGATGTTTATTTCGGACTCGGAAGCCGCGATGCCGCACCCGTTGCCCTGGGCAGGGTGCTGCCGGAGCTACGCGCGATCCAGCGGGAGTGCTTCAAGGACTGATCGAGAGAGGTCCATGTCTATGGCCTCGGTCGCTGAGCCGGATGGAAGAGCGGTTTGGTTCGTCCGCCCGCTCTTCTGTATTCGGCTCGATTCCACCTCGACATTTCACTTGGATCTGGTGGGCCCACCAGGATTTGAACCTGGAACCAAAGCGTTATGAGCACTCTGCTCTAACCGTTGAGCTATGGGCCCTTTTGAAGTGGAGACCGTCCTGTTGAATCGGACGGACGTATCGTAGTCTACCGTAAATGGAGAAAGCTGGAGGTAAGGTTTTGCCTCTCGAACTCCGGATCCTGCTGCAAACACGCTATTTGGTGGTGGTAGAGCCAGGGGTGGTATTCGAGTCCTCGGGAGCGGACGGGTTCAGATGACCCTTGGCGTTTTCCGGGGTTGGGGACTTGACCCCGGTATGGCCGGGGCCGGCGGTTGCAGGGTTATCTCCTCCTGGTCCAGATGGCTCGACGGCCGGGGACTTCGAGGTCTGCTGGGCTGATTTCCCGGTTGGAGCTAGGATGCCGGTGTCTGAAATGGGCTTGAATAAATCGGGCATGGATGGGGACATGGGAATTCACCTGAAGAGCTTTGTTCTAAATGGGATCCGTCGCGTGTTTCTGTTCTTGAGACTGGGTTAAGGCGTGTCTGGTTGTCTACTTACGCAAGGCAGACAAAGTTCGGTAAGCTGTAGCTGCAAACAGCCACACATCACGACCCTGGCCATTGGATGGTTTTAATCTGCACTTTGCAAAGAGACAGGACAAAATCAGAGTGAAAGCAGCGCGGACAACCACATTTTAGGGCAGAACAGGCCGCCGGGCTGCAGTACCGGCACTCGTTCTGGCTTTGATGGCTTTCACTCTCCCGTCGACCCTGCGAGCGCAGATGGATGCGGCCGCCAGCATCTTTGGTGGACAGCCTGCGCAAGACGGGACAGACGGGCCCCGACTCTACTTCTAGGGTGCCGCAGAGCAACGTAGTCACAACGACTACGACGCGGAGAGGCATCGGCTCCCAGCCCAGCGCTGCTGGTGCGGCTACTGCGGCGGAACGCCAAGTGACCCGCCCTGCCATCGCACCCACACCCGATACCGAATTTCAAAGGATGGTGTCGGCGACGACGGGAAGGCAGCTTCCGATCTTCGGGGCGTCGCTCTTTGCAGGAGACGTTCCTTCGACCTTCGCCCCCGTGGACGATATCCCTGTCGCTCCCGACTATGTAATCGGTCCCGGAGACGAGCTCCGCCTCCAGGTCTGGGGCCAGGTGAACCAGGAAGGTTCCTTCGTAGTGGACCGGACCGGGGCAATCTCAGTGCCCCAGATGGGGACCGTCCACGTGTCGGGACAGCGCTACGACCAATTGAGCGATTTCCTGAAGGCCCAGTTCGGACGCGTCTACCGGAACTTCAACCTGAATGTGAACATGGGCCAGTTGCGCTCCATCCAGGTCTTCATTGTCGGACAGGCCCGCCGTCCCGGAAGCTATACCATCAGTTCGCTCAGCACGCTGCTGAACGCCCTGTTTGCCTCCGGCGGTCCCATGCCACAGGGGAGCGTGCGGGATATCCAGGTAAAGCGCGGAGCGGAGACCATCGTCCACTTCGATCTCTACGATCTGCTGCTGCACGGGGATAAGAGCAAAGATATCGTCCTGTCGCCCGGGGACGTGATCTTCAGCCCTGCTGTCGGTCCGCAGGTGGCCTTACTGGGCAGCGTGAATAATGCTGCCATCTATGAATTAAAGAAAGACCCGGCCAGTGCGACCACTGTCTCGGATCTGTTGGAATTGGCGGGTGGCCGCACCAGCAGCGCAGCCGGAACTCAGGTCCGTCTCGAACGCATCGTGAACCACCAGGTGCTCAGCATCCTCGATGTCGACCTTGGCAGCACGGCAGGAGCTGTCTTACAGGGTGGAGATATGGTCTCGGTGACCTCCATTGTCGATCACTTTAAAGATGCCGTGACCTTGCGAGGAAACGTTGCGAATCCTGGTCGGTATGTCTGGCACACGGGGATGCGGGTTAGCGATCTGATTCCGAATAAAGACTCGCTCGTAACCCGCAACTACTGGCAGAAGCGCAACGAACTCGGCCAGCTACCTCGGGAGTATCAACCGCAGGTAGACAGCGGCGCTGCAGGGTCGCTCCAGGTCCGAGGCACAACCGATCTCGCCGCGACGGATCGCGTGACCGAAGGCGGTGCAGCCCGTGCGAGTGAAGGGGGCAATGCCCTGGGCGCGGCCCTCGCTGGCGGCAGTGGAATCTTTCACGGCATTACCGATGTCGTCTTGAGTGCGCCGGATATCAACTGGAGCTACACCGTCATCGAGCGGCAGAGAGCATCGGACCTGACCACGACGCTGATCTCCTTCAACCTGGGAAAGGTCGTCCTCGACGGAGATCAGTCGCAGAACATGGAGCTTCTGCCCGGGGATATTGTAACGATCTTCTCGACAGCGGATTTGCGCGTTCCAACAACACAGCAGACGCGCTTCGTGAGACTCGAAGGGGAGTTCATTGCGGCAGGCGTCTACAGCGTGCAGCCCGGAGAGACGCTGCGGCAGTTGCTGAAGCGATCGGGCGGACTCACCCCTGAGGCGTATCTCTATGCGTCGGAGTTTACGCGGCAGTCTACCAAGCGGGTCGAGCAGCAACGATTGAATGAGTATGCGGACCAGCTCGAAGCCCAGGTCTCGGCGGAGACAAGCGGCATGATCGCGAAGTCCGTAACCGATCGGGATGCCTCGGCCGCCACTGCTTCTGCGACCGGCGCCTAGGCGGCGATCGCCCGTCTCCGTAGAATTCAGCCGGTGGGCCGCATCGTGTTGCCTCTGAAGCCGGACACTCGGAGCATCGACGATATTCCCGACTTGGCCCTTGAGGACGGCGATCGCTTCGTGGTGCCGCAGGTGCCGTCGAACGTCAATGTCGCCGGCCAGGTCTACAGCGCAAACGCGTTCGTGTTCGAGCGAGGGCATCGCGTGAAGGACTACCTGAAGGTCGCCGGCGGACCCAGCCGGCTGGCCAACACAAATCGTACCTTCGTGCTGCGGGCGGATGGCTCGGTCTTCAGCCATCAGTATGGCAATCTTGAGAAAGCAGTAATGTTCCCAGGCGATACCCTCATCGTACCGATGAAGATCGACAAACGAGCTGTGCTTCGCACCCTGGTCGACGTTGCAACAGTCGTTGGGCAATTTGGGATCGGCGTCGCAGCGATCAATGTCTTGAAATGAAGCAAAGTGACCTGTGGAGGCTAGACCAGGGATGAAGCAGGGACGCGGGCACCAACTGGATGAAGTCGAGTGGGATGTTGGGAACATCGTGCGCCGGTTGGTGGCAAAGCGGTCGACTCTACTAATATTTCTCCTTGCAGGGGCGATCGTTGGAATGGGAATTGCGCTGCTCCTGTCCCCGTGGTTCAAGGCCGAGGTGGTGTTCCTGCCGCCAAAGAATGCGGATCTGCCTGCCAGCCTCTCGGGCTCCTCACTCCTACGCAGCGAAGACACCAGCGATACCTATCTCGGTATGCTCATGAGTCGCACGGTTGCAGAGGACGTCGTGGATCATGCCGGCCTGATGAAGGAATACAAGGCGATAACGCGCACCCAGGCAAAGAATGTTCTCTCGGCCAACTCCAATTTCCTGGTCAACAAGAACTCGCTCATCGTGGTGGATGTGAAAGCAAAGACACCGCAGTTGGCGGCGAAGATTGCTGACGCGTATCTCGATGCACTCTATCGCTTGAATGGTGAGATGGTCGCATCCGCGTCGTTCCATAGGCGGGAGTTTTTTGAGCAGCAACTGGACCAGCAGAAGAACGCATTGGCGCAAGCTGAGTTGGATATGAAAAAGACTTAGGAGGAGACGGGGCTTGTACTTCCCGCGGGCGAAGCGCAAGCCGGTTTGATGGCGACAGCGCAACTGCAAAGCGCCATCGGAACAGCGGAGACGAGGCTAGCTGGCTTGTTGATGGGCGAGACGGAACAAAACCCGCAGGTGACGCAGGCGCGGGCTGAACTTGCAGCGTTGCGCGCTCAACTCCTCCGGCAGCAGGCCAATACAAAGACGCAAGCTCCTGGAGGCGGCTTGGCGTCGACGGCAAAATTGCCGGCGCTTACGCTGGAGTACATGCGAAAGGCGCGAGAACTTAAACTGAGGGAGTCGATCTACGATAGTCTCACCCAACAGTATGAAAAAGCGCGTATCGGTTCAATCGATCCTGGTCCGCAGTTGCAGGTGGTGGATCGAGCGATGATTCCCGAACAAAAGGCCGGACCGCCGCGAAGACTTTGGATGGTTGGAGGCGCTTTTGCCGGGTTGATTCTGGGATTGATTCATGTTCTTGTGTGGACAAAATTCCAGAGGACCCTACGGGAGTTACTGTCACCTCCCACTGCCGAAGTCGAAGGGTAGAGCGTGCAGGATACGAACGCTTCCATTCAAGCCCCCGAGGCTACCAATCTTTGGTGGGATAAGACTTTCCTGGTACTGGTGGCGACGCTGTCCTCCACCATCGTGCTCAAGGTCGCTCAGATCCAATACTGGAGTGGATCTATTTCGTTCAAATCGGCGTCCTGCTGATTGCGTTTCACAGGAACCACTACAGAATCCGCCTGTTTCGGTCCCTGGCAAAACTGGGTATTGCCTATACCTTGTTTTGCATCGTTGCCCTGATTCTGTCGCTTGCGGCGTTACGATTCGACTTTTTCTTGCCGGATATGCTGTCCGCAATGAAATATCCGGTCGTCATTACGGTGTCGCGTGTCGTAGAGCTGGTAGCTTCCGTGGTTATCATGTTTTACCTTGTGAGCGAGTTTGGCCATGACGTAATGAAGGTTCGGTTCACGATGCGCCTTTACTTCTGGGTGGGTTTCGCGAGCGCCGTCTACTCGATCGTCTGCTATCCACTGGACATCCTTGGGATTGCGAGCCTCGGAACATATTCCGATCTGCACCGCATGAGAGGGTTCATGAATGAGGGCGGTCCATATGGGTTATATATCCTCAGCGTCCTCCTGGTTGGAGTAGCTCTTTACCGCCAAGGCTGGGAGCCGACCCGGCGATTGGGTCTGTCGATGGCGGTGATCGGAATAGCATTCCTGAAGAGCGAATCGAAAGCTGCGTTAGCGGTGGCGCTTTTTTTGTTTCTTCTTAACGGTTTGATGGCTCGCAGCACAGGCAGGCGTGGCATAGTCATCGGAGCCACGATCTTGTTCCTGGCAATTTCCAGCCAGTTTGTGGACCTGGCAAGAGGGATTCGTATCTACCGGGAGGCGGGTGCGACGTATGAACGAGTTTCGCATCTGCACAAGCAGGATACGAGCTTCGTCGCAGGGTGGGTAGCAGGTGCGTTCCTTGTTCCCAGGATGATTGCTGCTCATCCCTGGAGCGGAATAGGCTGGGGGAACTATGCGACCATTAGGAATGCCCCGGAGTATCGCGGCGCTGCGGCATGGGCGAATCTCGCGGACGATCCCGGACTTGGCATCCTCGGTACAGTTGCGGAATTGGGAATCCTATTGGGTGCGTACCTGATGGTGTGTCTCATCTTTCCTTATTTGTACTTGCGGCGATTGGGAATGCCGCTCTATGTGACAAACCTGGCTTTGCTTCAACCTGTCGTTCACATTTTCGGAGCGCAGCTCAACATGACCTATCCTTGGATCGTTACCGCATTTGCCTTGGGTCTTGCCTGCGTCTTAGCAAAAAAAATAAGGCGAGATGAATTGTCGAAGGTCGCAGGCTGAAGAAGTGATGGAAGCGGCTGAGTTATATAAGTGGGAAACTTTAAAAAAATAGTCGTCCGTATTCAGGTGCTGGGCGCGAAGGATGAACGAGAACAACATGGTTTCAAATGAGAGATATTCGGCACCAGGGGATCGAATCCTGTTGACAGGAGCATCCGGTCAGTTGGGCGGAGAATTGGTAGCCGCGCTGGCGCCGCTCGGTGAGGTGATCGCACCCGTAAGGGCGCAGATGGACCTCTCGGATGCGGCGGGCGATTTTCGTTTGCTCCGAGAGACGATTCGCGCGATGCAACCGCGTTGGATCGTCAATCCTGCTGCGTACACGGCGGTAGACAGAGCCGAGAGTGAGCCGGAACTTGCCTATGCGGTAAACCGGGATGCGGTGCGGGCCATCGGTGAGGAGGCGCAAAGGATCGGCGCGGTCGTCCTCCATTTCTCTACCGACTATGTGTTCGACGGGCAAGGAACCACGGCCTATGCGGAGACGGAGGCGACTGGGCCGGTGAGTGTGTACGGTGCAAGCAAGCTCGCGGGCGAGACGGCTCTGGCAAACACTGGAGCGGGACACATGATCTTTCGCACCAGTTGGGTCTATGGAAGCCGCGGGAAGAACTTTCTGCTGACGATTCTGAAGCTGGCTCGGGAAAAAGAGGTGCTGCGCATCGTAGGGGACCAGCACGGCGCTCCAACCTGGAGCAGGGATCTGGCAGGAATGACTGCGGCGGTGATGGCGCGCTGCGAGGTCGAGGCTGTCGATAGCTCGCTGGCCGACGTGATCGAGCGCGTGGGAGGGGTGTATCACGCGTCCGGAGGCGGCGAGACCACGTGGTTTGGATTTGCGGCGGAGGCGGTGCGCTTGATGAAGCTGGTCCAGCCGGAAGTGAACTGGGCTAACATCGAGTCGATTGCAACATCAGAGTATCCGACGCCGGCGAAGCGTCCCGGAAACTCGCGACTGAACTGCGAAAAACTGAAGGAACAGTTTGGATGGTCGATGATGGATTGGCACGAGTCGCTACGTAAGGTGCTGTCGGAGTTGTGATGATTTCATTCAATTGCATCGGAACGACGAATCGAGTCGACGGATAAGGAACGGATGCAGGAAGGAACGCGAGTCTGCGCGATTGTCGTGACCTGGCAACCTGGGCAGGAGGTTGCCGGCGAACTTGCGAGACTTCTTTCCCAGGTCGATGGGATGGTGGTTGTCGATAACGGATCGCGAGTCGAATTGCTGCAAGGAGTCCGCGAAACGAGTCGCGCGTCCGGCTTCAACTTAATCGAGTTGAAAGAGAACCTCGGTATTGCAGCGGCACAAAATATGGCAATCGCATGGGCAGAGGCGCAAGGTTTCGAGCTTGCCATCTTTTTTGACCAGGACAGTGCGGTCCCCAATAATTTTGTAAAGACAATGGTTATGTTTTATGACGAAGATTCCAGTAAGAGTACGCTTGCCATCGTAGCGCCACGGTATCGCGACAGCAGACTTGGAACGGATCTCGCGGCAGCACGAGTTGCGGACGGCGGACTTGCCCTTGCGATGTGCTCTGGAAGTCTGATTCCCTTGACGGTATTGCGTCGTATCGGAGGGTTTCAAGAGGATCTGTTTATCGACTACGTCGACTATGATTTTTCCCTCCGCGCGCGCGCCGCTGGATATATTCTGAAGGAGTGCAGCGCGGCTGTTCTATTGCATGCGCCGGCAGACCCGCAACGTCGGATGCTCTTTTCGCTACTGCCTGTTACGACCGCGAATTACAGCGCGTCTCGACGGTATTATCTCGCCCGAAACCTGATCTGGATGGTGCGTCACTATAGCTTTCGTTTTCCCGCGATCTGTCTTTGGTTTGGACTCAATTTTTTGAAAGATAGTATCAAGATCGTGCTGGTCGAAGACAGCGCCCTAGAGAAGTCGCTCGCCTCGATGCGAGGGGTTGCGGACGGACTGCGAGGGAAGATGGGGCGGGCTTCCGGAGACGTCCGGGCAGCTCGCGGGAGGGCCTTTTGAAGATAATGCTCCTGTCGTCACTCTACCCGCCGCTCGGACGAGGCGGTGCAGAGAAGGCCGCGTCCCTGCTGGCCGAGGCGCTCGTGAAGGCCGGCCATGAGGTCAGCGTCATATCGTTTCAGTCTGGAAAAGACGCATCGGTAGAGCACCGGAACGGAGTCCGCGTTCATCGCATCCCGATGGACAGTATGTACTGGCCCTTCGGGTGCGTTGAAAAAGAGCATCCCCTCATGCGGCTCCTGTGGCACGCGATCGATATCTGGAATTGGCGCAGCGCACGACGGGTCGGCCGCATCCTCGATCTCGAAAAGCCTGACGTAGTGCACTCACACGTGATCGCAGGCTTCTCGGTCGCGGCATGGCGCGAGGTGCGAAAAAGAAAGATCCGGCTCGTCCACACGCTGCATGACTACTACATGCTTTGCGTGAGGTCGTCGCTCTTTCGGGATGGGCGCATCTGCGAGAGACGCTGTGGCACATGCACGGTGATGACGCAGGCTCGCAAGATGGCTTCGCAGAAGGTCGACCCGGTCGTCTCCGTGAGCCAATTTGTTCTGAAGCAGCATCAAGGATTCGGGTACTTCAAGCAGGTACCGAGCTCAGTGGTATTCAACGTCATGGATGACTCTGGCGCTATGCTGTCTGAGCGCACGCGAACAGCGGAGGATGCGTTGATCTTTGGGTATATCGGCAAGATCGAGGAGCCTAAGGGGATCGAAGTTGTGCTCACGGCGACGCGGAGTTTGCCAGGGAACGATTGACGGCTGAGGATAGCCGGGGTTGGACTTCGGGACTACGTGGAACAGTTGAAAGCGCGATTTCCGGACCCAAGGATCGATTGGCTCGGTCTCACGGAATCAAGGGACTTTTATCAATCGATCGATGTGTCGATCGTGCCGTCCCTCTGGTTCGACCCGCTTCCGTATGTCACGATCGAGAGCCTTTTTGCTGGGAAGAGTCTTATCTGCGCTCGCTCGGGCGGGATCCCGGAGATAGCAGCACTGGGGAAGGTTGTCGAAGTATTTCCGGCCGGGGATACAACAGCGCTGGCGGCAATCATGGGGCGAGCTATAGAAGAGAAGACGAGGTGGCGACAGGGGGGATTTCTCAATCCGCAGAGTGCGCTTCTTTTTGCTGACTCGACGGTAGCGGCTTCGTATGAGACGAGCTATTGCTGCGGACCGAATGGCGCTGCGTGACATTGCATCCCCATCTGGATTTGACTATCGTGAAGAGCGTGACAGGTGGAACAATCAAGGTCCTTGCAATATGTCCCTCTTTCTCTGAGCCCGAACTGCGCTCTCGACAGATGCACAGTGCGTCGAGTAGAGGGTGGTTTGCTGCATGAAGACCTTCACCGCAGATCTGCGGATGTATCGGCATTCGGGTATCGGACGTTACCTGCGGAACATCTTCCCCTTGCTGCTGCCGCAGCTTCAGGCGGACCGGGTGCGTGTCCTGGGCGAGCGGCCCTCTTCCAGAATGCTGGATGGCTCGGCGATCCGAGGGTTGAGGTCGTGCACAGTGAGGCGGCCGTTTACAGCATCGGGGAACAGACGCTGGGTCTTCGGGAAGCTTTTAGCGGAAGTGACCTGCTGTGGATCCCTCACTTCAACGCGCCCTTCCTTTATCCAGGACGGATACTGCTGACGATCCACGACATCGCTCCCCTCGCCATGCCGGAAATATTGGGCAATACGGTCAAGCGGCGCTACGCCAAGGTTCTGATTGAACGTGCCGTGCAGCGGGCGGTGGCGATCCTTGCAGACTCCGAGTTCACCGCGTCCGAGTTGCAAGATCGTCTGCATGTGAAAGCGGAAAAGATTACGGTCTCTTATCCCGGAATCGAAGCCTCATGGCCAGAGGCCGGGACCGCCCACGTTGAGGAGGACGGCAAGCCCTATCTTCTATATGTAGGCAACGTGAAGCCGAACAAGAATCTCAGTCTTCTCTTGCGGGCGTTTGCCCGTGCCGCGAAGGATATTCCGTACCGGCTCCTTCTGGTGGGACGCCTCAAAGGTCTTGGCACCGGAGACGAGGGAGTGGTTCGGATGGCCGAGGCAATGGGAGACCGGGTTCGGTTTGCCGGGGCGGTCTCGGATGCGCAGTTGATCTCCATGTATGCGGGAGCCAGCGCATTTGTGCTCCCATCCCTCTATGAAGGGTTTGGTCTGCCCGTCCTGGAGGCGATGCGACTGGGGTGTCCCGTACTGTGTTCGACTGCGGCTTCGTTGCCGGAAGTGGCCGGAGATGCTGCAATGTACTTCGACCCCCACTCGGAGGAGCAGCTCGCCGAGTGCCTGGTCAGAATCCAGAACACTGGGATAGCGGAAGACCTCCGCCGAACTGGTCGGGACCAGGCGCGCAGGTTTAGCTTCGAGAGGTGCGCGGAACAGTCGGCGGCGCTGATGAATCGATGGATGGAGAACGGGAAATGAAGCAACGGGCATTGTTTCTGGATCGTGACGGAGTCGTCAACGAAGAGGTCGGATACCTCCATCGCACAGAGGATGTGCGATTTGTCGACGGAGTTTTCTCCCTGTGCAGGACTGCGGCGGGGCTTGGCTACCGGTTGGTCATCGTGACCAATCAGGCCGGAATCGCGCGCGGTTATTACACCGAGGAGGCGTTCCAGGAACTGATGGCCTGGATGCGCGAGCAAGCCAGAAAGCACGGAGTGGAGTGGGATGCGATCTATCACTGTCCGTACCATCCAGAGCACGGTATCGGACACTACAAACAGGAGCACGAAGATCGAAAACCTGGTATTGGGATGCTGCTGCGTGGCCAGAAGGCGTTTGGCCTGGACCTGACGCAGTGCGTGATGGTTGGCGATCGATGTACAGATATAGTGGCCGCGAATGCGGCAGGCCTGCGGCAGGCCTTTCTCGTTGATGGCACGGAGGATAGTGCTGCTTGCGCTGGTTCCTTTATTCCCGTTTCGGGACTGCGCGACGTTGAGTCCTGGTTGGTAGAGAAGGGATAAGCATCCGAATAAGCACTGGGCCAGGGCCTTAGCGCAGGATAAATTCTGCTCATGGCCTTCTTTTGCACGACTGTGTACGACATTTCGGGTTTTTGGCAATATCGCTTGTCAAACGCCACGTTTTTGGCTACTGTGAGCACACTTGCTTTACTTGAAGTTCTTCAATTGCAATAAGATGTACCCACTTGGTATAGTGAGTCTAAAGTTTAGGACTTTGCTAGATCCGGGGTGCCCGTTAGTAAACTGAATTGACTGAGCCATTGGCATTGCTCCTTCCGCCTTATGAATGCACTGACGGTTCGATGACTGCTTTTCTCTACTCCCCTGCTAATAGATGATGAAGCGTAAGGTGGATAAGCAAGATTCGAGTAACGGCCCTTCAGAAGTTGTGGCCGTTTCGTGACGATGCGGGGCTGCGAGGCGGAGTGATACTAATAACTGCGAGACCATTCAAGCAAGATAACCGGCATGGCATACACGGAACGTTGCCTCTCAGGGGCTGCGCCATGCAAAGACAGGACTATGATCTTGGCTGAATATCAATCTCCTGAGTCGCAGATAGCGACCGCTGAGGGCTCATTCCCCTACACAGGAACGACCCGCCAGTCTTATTCCAGATCCTACCGTTCCAATCGCATCCCGGCGAAGCTCATTCGGTATCGCATCGTAAAGCGATGTCTGGATATATCCCTGGTGGTGGCGATGACGCCGGTCTTATTTCCCCTCCTGATCGTTATTGCAGCGATTGTAAAGTTCAATTCCCCTGGACCGGTCTTCTACTCGCATCGGCGAATTCGCCGCAACGGCGAGTTCTTCTCGATGTGGAAGTTCCGCACCATGTGTCAAAACTCGGCAGAAGTACTGGATCAACATCTGTCCAGGCATCCCGAGGCACGGGCGGAGTGGAATAAGTCTCACAAGCTCAAGAAGGATCCCAGGGTTACTCCGATGGGGTCGTTTCTGCGTCGGTACAGTCTCGACGAGTTGCCGCAGATGTGGAATGTGTTATCCGGACAGATGAGCCTGGTAGGGCCTCGTCCCATCGTGGCGGCAGAAGTGGAAAAGTATGGCGATTGCTTCGGATGCTATTGCCGCGTGAAACCGGGTCTTACGGGGCTGTGGCAGGTCTCGGGCAGGAGCACCTTGAGCTACGACGAGCGCGTTGCATTGGACTGCGAGTATGTAGAGCGCTGGTCGTTGAGCAGGGATTTCGTGATCCTACTTAAGACTTTTATGTCGGTCGTCAACCCGGAAGGCGCCTTCTAGCCCATGCCTCAGTCGTATATTCGACATATCTGGTTAGAATAACTGCATGCAACGAGGCAGCCTAGCGAACAGGCAGATGGATTTCAGGCTTGGAATTCCATTGCTGAACACTTTGGCGACGTTCCGGCGGAGACGTGCGTGGCCCACTGCCATTCGCCGGGTGGGCGTAATGTGTTCTCCGGCTTTGGGAGACACCCTTCTCTTTTCGGGTGCGCTGCAGGACGTCCGCCGTCACTTTCCGGAAGCTGAGATCGTTCATTTCTGCATGAGCCAGAACCTTGCCGCCGCCGAGTTGATTCCCGGGGCTGACCGGCGCGTCGTGATCGTGTTGACCAAGCTGGGCGCGACGATTCGCCAGTTGCGAGCCGAGCGGCTGGATGTCCTGCTGGACTTCACCTCGTGGCAGCGTCTGACAGCGTTTTACAGCATGATGGCGGGAGCTCAATTTTGTGCGGGCTTCAAGACCCCGGGACAGTACCGGTCGCGCGGATATGACCTCGCAATTCAGCATCGAGACGATCGGCACGAGGTGGAGAACTTTCGAGAGCTGCTACGAGGGTTGGGGATCGAAGTTGGATCCACGCCGCAGGCAGTCGTCCCGGACGGAGCCAGGCCGCTGGCGCACGAGCGGGATGTGGTGGTACTTCACCTTTGGCTTCCGGTGTTCGGAGCTGGCTGCGCGAGTGGCCGGAGGAGCGCTGGATCGCGTTGGCACATCGCATCGGCCGGGAGGAGACGCTGTTCGCCATCACAGCTCATCCGAGGATATGTGGAGAGCTCAGCCGTTCGTTCGCAGGATGGAGGAGGCTGGACTCAGGGCCGAAACATTCGCGGGTACTGACGGCTTTGTGAGTCTCGCACGCATGCTGGCGGGAGCTCGGGTGCTGGTGAGCGTCAATACGGGCATTATGCATTTGGGAGCGATCCTTGGAACTCCGACCGTTTCGATCAATGGACCGAATCGGAATGGACGCTGGGGACCCGTCGGGCCGCTGGCTGTGGGAGTGGAAGCGCCGGGAGAAGGGTGTGGATATTTGCACCTGGGATTCAACTTCGATGGGCAGGCGACAGACTGTATGAACCGGATTACGGTGGAGATGGTAGAAGCGGCGGCGGCGCAGGTGTCGACTGTACCGCAGGTGACGGTGGTGGATGCTGACCTCCAGATAAATTGAGCCATAAAGCCATACGTAGTTCGGAGGTCTGATGGAAGGAATGCGTGGCATGTTGCGCGGAGTGCTGGGGCGAAGCCTGCGGGCGATGCCCGAGGAGGACCGCCTGGCTGCGGCGTGGCCGGTAGCGTGTGGGTCGGCGATGGCGGGCCATGGAGAGGTCAGTGGGTATGACGGTGGGTTGGTCCGGATCGTCGTAACCGATAAAGCGTGGCTGCAGCAGATGCAGTCGATGAGCGGCGTGCTGCAGCGGGAGTTGGGCAAGATCGCGAGCGTGGCGGTGACCGGGATACACTTTGAGGTGAAGGGTACGCGTCGGGAGGATCCAATGCCCCGGCGGTCCGACGCCCCCACGATTCGACGGTAAAGAGGTAGAGGCTGATGAGTTCGAGTGCAGGTGTATCACTGGACGATGTGAAGCGGGTTGCGGAGTTGGCGAACCTGGAGTTGACCGCTGAAGAAGAGCCACGGATGCAGCGGGATCTGAACGCCATCCTGGGGCATATCGCCGAGTTGAATGAGCTGGATACGACTGGCGTTCCGGCGATGGCGCAGGTCGGCGAGATCCTGGGGCTGCTGACGCAGGAGAACGGCGAAGCTCTGCGCGTCGATGCGATTCGGCCTTCGGTGGATCGCATGGCGGTGATGGCTTCGGCCCCGGAGACGGATGGCCGCTTCTTCAAGGTTCCCAAGGTGATTGAGCGTTAAGAACAGTTGGTAGTTATGAGTTGATTGTTGGTAGCGAATGGTTGGGTTAGGAGATTTGGTTTGGAATTGTTGACGATTGATTCGGTTCGGACGGCGGTTACGGGTGGCACGAAGACGGCGGTTGCGTTTGCGGAGGAGCACTTTGCGCGGATCGTGGCAGAGGACGGCCCGGCGGGTCCGGACAGTCCAGATGCCAAGGGCATCAATAGCTATCTGACGTTGAGCCGCGAGCGGGCGCTGGCGCAGGCGGCGAAGGTCGATGCTGCGGTCGCGGCGGGCGAGACGCTTGGGCCGCTGGCCGGGGTTCCGATCGGGATCAAGGACGTGCTGACGATGGTCGGCTCGGCAGCAACGGCCGGATCGCGGATTCTCGAGGGCTATCGTCCTCCGTACGATGCGACGGCGGTGGCCAAGCTGGAGGCTGCCGGCGCGGTGCTGCTTGGCAAGCTGAACTGCGACGAGTTTGCGATGGGCAGCTCGAACGAGAACTCGGCCTACGGGCTGGTGCGGAATCCCCGGGCGCTGGATCGCGTTCCGGGCGGATCGAGCGGTGGCTCGGCGGCGGCGGTTGCGGCAGACTTCGCGGTCGCGACGCTGGGTACGGATACGGGCGGATCGATTCGTCAGCCGGCGGCGTTCTGCGGTGTGGTCGGTGTGCTGCCGACGTACGGCCGCGTGAGCCGCTATGGGCTGATTGCGTTTGCGTCCTCGCTCGACCGAGTTGGGCCGTTTACACGAACGGTGAAGGATGCGGCGACCATGCTGGAGGTTCTCGCCGGCAAGGATGAGCGCGATGCGACCTCGTCCGACAAGGCCGTCGGAAGCTACGTCAGCGACCTGGAGAAGCCGGTTGCGGGACTACGGGTAGGAGTTCCGGCGGAGTACTTCGGCGAAGGGCTGGACTCGGAGATCCGGGCGGCGATCGAGCGGGTTCTGGATGGGCTGCGTGCTTTGGGATGCGTGGTGCAGCCGGTGAGTCTGCCGCACACCAAATACGCGGTTCCGACGTATTACGTGATCGCGACGGCAGAGGCTTCTTCGAACCTTTCGCGGTTCGACGGCGTCCGTTTCGGGCTGCGTGCCGAGGAGGCGAATACGCTTTCGGCGATGTATCGCAGGACGCGCGATGCGGGTTTTGGCCCGGAGGTAAAGCGGCGCATCCTGCTGGGAACGTATGCGCTTTCTGCCGGGTACTATGACGCGTATTACAAGAAGGCACAGCAAGTTCGTACGCTGCTGACGCGGGACTTCCTGACGGCGTTCGAGCAGGTGGATGTGATCGTCTCACCAGTCACGCCGACGCCGGCGTTCAAGCTGGGCGAGAAGACCGACGATCCGGTGAAGATGTACCTCGAAGACATCTACTCGGTCGCGGCCAGCCTGGCGGGGATCTGCGGCGTAAGCGTGCCGTGCGGGAATACCAAGGATGGCCTGCCGATCGGAGTGCAGATTATGGGCAAGCACTTCGACGAGGGCACCATGCTGCGGGTCGCGGCTGTGGTGGAGGATCTGGAGTTCTAGGCCGCTCCCCCTGTTTTACGCAGGAATACTGCTCTAAGCTCTCTCTTACTTCGGCATCGGAATCGACACTGCCTTGCCGGCGCCGCGTTCGGCGATCCAGATCGTGTCGCCCGCCGGCTCCACTGCGGTTGGGGTCTTGAGTCCCTCCTTGAGTACCGTAACGCTAGCCTTATCGCCAGTGACGGTAAGAATGGTGATCTTGCCGCTGCCATTTTCAGCAACGAGTAGCTTGCCATTGACTGCGCGCATACCATCCGGCCCCTTGACCGGCTGATCCATCCAGATATCGACAGGCTGCCCCGGCTTTCCGGCGGCGTCCACCGGGATGCGGTAGAGCTTGTTGAAGATCACGTTGTTCACATAGAGTGTGCCATCCAGAAAAGTGATGCCATCGACGCCCATCAGCGTCCGGTGCTCCAGGTAAAGTTCCGCTGTCGAGGCACCAGCCGGCAGCTTGAAGATCTTGCCGTTGGCGGTATCAGTTATATAGAGCGCCTTATCCGGTCCGACCGAAAAGTCGTTGCAGGTACTGTTTTCATCGGGCAGGCTCCAACGAAGCTTCTGGGCACCCGTGGAGAGATCAAAGCCCCTGAGCGCGGTGTGACGCTTCGCAGGCGTCGTGCCTGGCACCGGGGTTAGCTGACACGCCCACAACATGTTGGCAGCAGCATCGGCAAGCATTCCGAAGAAGAAGGTCCCAGCACCTTCAGCGCTGGCATCAACGAACTTCTCGGGAGTGGTCGAGCCCGGACGCACCTTGTAGATGAACGGAGTGCTCGCGCTCCCGACGAACAGTACCCCGCCCGGTGCGACAGTCAAACTCTCTGGCTGGGATTTCGCATCAACGATAAGAATTTCGGTGGCGGAGGCAGCCTGTGCGACACCCGCCAATAATGCGATGCAGACGGTAAGCCGTCGTGCAGTTGAACTTGGCATCATCTCGTCACTCCTGGGTATAGTGCTTCATCGCTTGGACTTACCGATGGGGTAGTGCTTTGCACGATACCATAACCGATCAACGCAAGGCTGCAAAAGAGTAGGCATCCATTCCTGCCCACGCAGTCTTGTGGTTGGCTGTCGATATCGTGGACAGGTATCGAAGTGGTAGGATTTCTGGCATTGGAGGTGCTATGGCTTTCTACTCCAGACGTAATTTTTTGAAGACGGGGCTGGCTGCGGGTGCGCTGGCAGGTTCCGGGACTCTTCCCCTTCTTGCGCAACGTCAGACTGCTACCGATCTTGTTCCACTGGGTAAGAGTGGTGTGCGGGTGACTCGTCTGGCCTTTGGGACGGGGAGCTTTAGCGGGCAGGTGCAACGGCAGGTCGGGCAGGAGGGCTTCACCAAGCTGGTGCGTCATGCCTACGACCGGGGGATTCGTTTCTTTGAGACTGCGGAGACCTATGGTGAGATGCACAAGATGCTTGGGATTGCGCTGCAGGGGATTCCGCGGGAGAGTTACCAGTTGATGTCGAAGGTGACGACGCGGCCGGGGGTGGATCCGCGGACGAAGTTCGATGAGCTGCGCAGGCTGGCGAAGACGGAGTACTTCGACATTATGCTGATGCACTGGCAGCACACGTCGTCGTGGCCGACGGATACGCATCGGTGGCAGGATGGGATTCTTGAGGCGGAGTCGAAGAAGGTGGTGATCGGGCGGGGGGCTTCGGTGCATGGGCTTCCGGCGCTGCGGCAGGTCCCGAGCAATCCTTGGCTGCAGGTGGCGATGATTCGGGTGAATCATAGGGGCACACGGATGGATGCGGAAGACTACGACACGGACGGGTTGGGCAATGTCAGCGAGGTGGTGTCGCATGTCCACGCCGCCCGGAAGACGGGGATGGGTGTGATCAGCATGAAACTGGTTGGCGAAGGGACATTCAACCGGGAAGACCGGCAGAAGGCGATGCGGTTTGCGTTCAGAAATGCCGGGGTGGATTGCGTGACGGTGGGGTATAAGAACACCGGCGAGATCGATGAAGCAATTTCTAATTTGAATCTGGCGCTGGCGTAGTTGTCAGCCGTCAGTTCTCAGTTATCGAGCTCCAATTTTCTTGTTAGCGCGAGAAGCCTACCGCTCGGGCTAGTTTTTTTGTGTCGTAGAGGCGGCCGTTAGTGACTACGCTTGTCACTTTGCGAAGATCGCTGATATTGGCGAGGGGGTTTCCGTCGATCAGCATGAGGTCGGCGCGTTTGCCGGGTTCGATGGAGCCGGAGTCCTTTTCGAGGTGCATGGCGCGGGCGGCGTTGAGAGTGGCGGTCTGGATGGCGGCCATCGGGGGAATGCCGGCCTGGACGTACAGCTCGAGTTCGCGGTCGAGGCCGTAGCCGGGGAGGTTGGTGTCGCTGCCTGCGACAATGGGGATGCCTGCTTCGTAGAGGGCGCGGACGACCTTGCCATTGGTGTCCATGCGCTCGCGAAACTTGGTACCGTCCGCGGCGGGAACTCCGAGGGCACGGTACTTGGTGACGAGGGTGAAGGGGGCTGATTTAAGGCCGGGTTCGAAGGTATCGGGGTCGATGTCTTTGGAGTGGCCGGCCATCTCGCCCCAGGCGTTGGTGGGGTCGATGACGATGTTGTGCTGTTTGAGGAGGGTGATGAGTTTTTTGGAGCGGTCGGATTGGAGATCGACCGGGCCTACGCCGCCGTCGGGATTCATGGCTCGGATGACGAACTGAAGATGGTTAATCTGGTCCATGATGTTTTGATCTGGGCCGTCGGGGATGGCGTCGAAGGCGTTGAGGGCGGCGGGGACGTGGCCGGTGACGGTCATGCCGCGTTTGTGGGCTTCGTCGGCGATGACTTTGACGATGTCCGGCTTGATCTGGGTGTAGACCTTGATTTGCTCGAAGTGGGCGCTGGCGTAGAGATCGACGGCTTGGATCGCCTCAGCGGGGGTTTCGACGTCGACGCCGCCAAAGGCGAGGGGGCCGCCGCTGTCGATAAGGCCGGCGAGGAGGAGGCGGGGGCCGAGGGCGTGTTGCTGGTCGATGCGGTCGCGGATGGTGGTGAGGAAGCCGAACTCGCCTCCACAGTCGCGGGCAGTAGTGATGCCGGCGCTCAGGAGGGCGGGGCCGAACTCGATGCCGGAGTAGTGGAGATGCATCTCCCAGAGGCCGGGGAGGAGCGATTTGCCCTGAGCATGGATGATTCGGGTTCCGGTGGGGATGGGGGTGGAGGCTGCGGGTCCGGCGCTGACGATGCGGCCATCGCGAATCAGGACAGCGGAGTTCTCAATGGCGGGGACGCCGGTGCCGTCGATGAGGCGTGCGCCAACGATCGCGAAGGATCCGGTGGCGAGGGGCGGGACCTGGCGGTCGAGGTCGGCGAGATCGAGGACCTGCTGGCGGACTCCGCTGCGGAGAAGCTCGCTGGCGGCGGAGTCGTACTCGTCGAGGATCTCTTCCTGGGGGAGTCCTCCGGCAAAAGTCATGACGGCGGCGAGGCGGCCGTGGTCGTTCATCCAGAGGATCTCGCGGCCCCAGATCAGGTTCTGGACGGTGTAGCGAGTGAGGCGGACAGTGTGGCCGTCGATGCTAAAGGCTTCGTGGCCGACGAGGCGAATCTCCAGCGGCAGGGCCTGGCTGCTGACGCGGAGGATGGGCAGCCGCGCGGGCGAGTGGTGCAGCTTCCAGTAGCGCATCATCAACATCTGGGTAGGCGCGGGCATGGAGGCAAAGCCGACGAACGCGACGGTCGGCTTGGGGATAGTGCGTTCCGCGGCGGCTTCTTTAATGGTCGCGGTGCGGCCGTGGATGGTGGTGGATTGGGTCTCCGATGAGGCAGGAGCTCCGCTGTGCTGTTCCAGGGATATGGGTTCGAGCTGCGAGCCGAAGGTGAGGGTAGAGGTGCTGGTGCGCCTCATACCGCGGTCCGAGGTGGTGGAGATCGCAGTGAGGATGCGCTGGACGCGCTGCTCTTTTGGAGAGCCGGGGGTGGCTTCGGTGATCGAGTAGTCCTCGGTGCCGATGGTGTGGAGCAGGAGATGAATCTTGTAGGTACCGTGTTCGAGGACGCGCGGAGTGGGCTGGGCTGGCGCGATTTTGGGTAAGACAGACAGCAGGCAAAGCAGTGCGAATTTGCGCATGAGTTGGAGGCCTTTAGGCGTTCTCTTTGATCGTAATGGAGAGAGTGCCTAAAGGCCGGCTGCGGGGCTGCATCTTAGAATTCTTAACGGCTTAGGCGGAGGGCCAGTTGAAGCACCCGTGGGTCGGTGGTGGTGCTGGTGATGCTGCCGAAGGCGGTGGTGCCGAAGCTTCCGTTGGGTTGGCTGAACGCGGGAGTGTTGGTGACGTTGAAGAGTTCGGCGCGGAGTTCGAGGTTGGTGTGCTCGGTGAGGGCAGTGTGTTTTACCAGGGCGAGGTCAAGGTCGCGATAAGCGGGGCCGCGGACGGGATTGCGCGAGGCGTTGCCGATGTTGAAGCCGGCGGAGGCGAAGGCCCCGGTGTCGAAGAACCTTGCAGGGGTGCGCTGTTCTGCCGGCAGGGTGGGCGAGCGGACCAGGTTCGGGCGCTGCAGAACGAAGCCTCCGAAGGCGAGGTTGTTGGTGCCTTGCGTGATCGCGATGGGCATGCCGGATTGCATGGAGTAGATGACGTTGAAGTTCCAGCCTCCGAGGAGCGCGTTCACTAGGAAGCCGGGGGCGGAGTTGCTGAAGGTCTTGCCGAAGATGCGTGGGTTGCGGGGATTGGTGAGCTGCCAGGTTCCGCTGGTGGCGAGCACGTTGGGGACGTCGCCGGTCGAGGAGTCGCGTTCGAGGTAGGGGCGGAAGCTGTCGGCGGCGGTGAGCGACGAAGAGTTGGGGCTGGAGAGAACGGTGGAGGAGAAGACGGAGGAGGCGTCGTCGATCAGCTTGGAGTGGGTGTAGCTGAGAAGGAGCGAGACGCCGTGGTTGAGGCGCTGCTCCAGCTTGGCCTCGAAGGCGTTGTAGTTGGTGGTGCCGGTGTTGTTGCGGTAGGCTGCGATGTTCTGGAAGCGGGGGTAGGGTTTGAGGGACTGGGCGAGAGTGATGGTCTTGCCGCCGATGGGGCTGGAGGCAGGGATTTGACCGAAGTAAGGGTTCGTGACGGGAGCCTGCAGAGCAGTCGCGCCGAGAGCCAGTTGCGCGGAGGTGAGCTGATTGAGGTTCTGGTCGGGGATGCCGACGTGGACGATGTGTGAGCCGACGTAGGCGACATCGAGCGAAAGGTTCTGGGTGATGGCGCGCTGGAAGGCGACGTTCCACTGCTGGACGTAGCCGGAGCCGAGGTTGCGGTTGGCGGTGTAGACGGACTGGCCGAGTCCGGCGTCGGGCGTCAGGGCGATGGGGGAGACGGTGGGTCCGGAGGAGAGGGCGAAGGCGGAGTTGACGCTGTCCTGGGTCTTCTGCGAGACGTTCTGGATGAAGGGGAACTGCGGGGTGGTGAAGGGAGTGGTGATGCCGGACTGGTCGATGAAGACGATGCCGAAGCCGCCACGAACCACGGTGCGCGGGGTGATGCCGTAGGTGAAGCCGATGCGGGGCGCGACATTGGTGTAGTGCAGAGTGCGGGCGGAGCGGGAGAATCCGTCGCGGCCGAGGTACTGAAGCTGCTGCGTGGCGAGATTGAAGACCGCACCCTGGTCGGTTGCCTCGGTGGAGGGGTGGTGCAGGGTGTAGCGTGCCCCGAGGTTGAGGGTGAGGTTCGGAAGCAGCTTCCAGTCGTCCTGCAGGAAGTACTCTTCTATGTGGTCGCGGGGGCGGATCTTGCTGGACTGCAGATCGATCTGGAAGGTGTCGACCTGGCCGAGGAGGAAGCTGGCAAGTGCGCTGCCGGTATTGGTCACTCCCTGCTGATTGGTGCCGGTGGTGGTGAAGGCGAAGAAGCCGGTGGGGTTGGGCGGAGCGACGGCGTTGAGCTGATATATGCGGAAATCGACGCCGAACTTGATGGTGTGGCGGCCCGAGGTAATGGTAAAGGTGTCGACGAGCTGGGAGACGGCGGTCTGGTACTGCGAGAAAGTTCCAGCCGAGGGGCCTAGCTGTTGCAGGCCGGTAATCGTGACGAGGGGGAGGGCGTTGTTGAAGGCGGCGTTGGTGGGAATGCCGGGGATGCCAAGAGCGGCGGAGGCGGTGTCGCCGAGGGTGGCGCCGTTGATGGTATTTCCGCGCCGGGTGTAGCCGAGGCGGAGATCGTTGAGCATCCGGGTGCCTAAGGTGTGGGTCTCGCCGAGGACGGCCTGCTGACCGAGAACGTTGGAGAGGCCGGCTACGTTGCCGGCTCCGATGATGGAGCCGGTGATGGCGCCGCTGCCGTCGGGAAGCGGCGAGACGGGCTGCTCGACGTCGTTGAAGTAGGAGTAGCGGACGAAGGCGCGGTCGTGCTGGTGGAGAGCGAGGTCGAAACGGACGTCGAACTGGGACTGGTGGTCGGAGTCGTTGGCGGTGCGGGTGTAATTGTTGGCGGTGGCCACGGTGTCGGTGGGGATGGGGAAGCGGTTGAGCAGGGCGACGGCGGCGGGGTCAAGGGGCTTGTTGATGGTGTTGTTGGGGAACTGCTGGCGGACGTAGCGAGTGCCGTTGAAGACGGTGGTGCTGGGATCGTAGATGGCGGTGCTGCCGAAACTTCCGCGGCGCTGGGCGAGGGTGGGGACGGTGGAGATGCGGGTGATTCCGGCGAGGAAGCGCTGGCCCTGGAATCCGCCAAAGAAGAAAAGCTTGTCTTTAAGTATCGGCGCACCGAGGGTACCGCCGTACTGGTTGCGACGGTACTCGGGCTTGGGGGTGGGGGCGCGGGAGAAGTAGTTGCGGGCGTTGAGATTTTCGTTGCGGAAGAAGTCGTAGATGCTGCCGTGGATCTGGTTGGAACCGGAGCGGGTGGAGAGGTTGACGACGCCACCGTTGAAGCGTCCGAACTCGGCGGGGACGTTGTCGGCTTCGATGGTGAACTCGCGGATGTTGTCGATGATGGGGAAGAAGGCGATCTGACCAGGCTCGGGCTGGAGGGCGGAGATGCCGTCGAAGAGATACTCATTGGTGCGCGGGCGGCCACCGTTGATGCGGGGCAGGACGGTTCCGGGGGGCAGCGCTACACCGGGGGCGAGTGCGGCGAGTTGGACGAAGTTGCGTCCGTTGAGCGGGATCGCGGCGATGGTGGTCGAGGGGATCGATGTCTGGATGCTGCTGGTCTCGGATTGCAGGAGCGGGGCATCGGCGGTGACGTTGATGGTCTGGTTGTCGGAGCCGACGGTCAGGCTGAGGTCGAGCGCAACAGTATTGCCGGTGGTGAGGGTGACGCCGTCGCGGATGAGGCGCGCGAAGCCGGGGGCGGTGACCTCGATGCGGTAGCGGCCGGGTTGGAGTGCGGGGAGCGCGTAGGTTCCGTCGGCGGAGCTTTGCGTGGTGCGCGCGGCTGACGTTGCTGTTTCAGTAGCGGTGATCTGAGCCGCGGAGATGGGGGCCTGGGAGGGATCGGTGATGCGGCCTTTGAGGTCAGTCGAGATCTGGGCGTGCAGAGTTGCGGCTACGAGCAGCAGTGAAGCGAGGAGGGATTTGCGAGGCAGGGACACGGATTCTCCAGGGGTAGGGTTTGGAGTTGGATGCGGAGTGATGGGATTCGGTTACGGTGGGCACTGGTTAATAATAACGAATTTACTCGTTTTGATTCGTATTGTTCTTTTGTGAAGACGGATCGTTCCGGCGCGGTTCTGAATGGGGAATGGAGCGGGTGCAGTCGCAGGTTCCTCTGCTTCGCTTCGAGGTGACGAGCAAAGTGCAGGAAATTAAGGGCTGCTGCGGGGATGGGGCTTAGACGAGTTCGATCATAACGTCGGTGGATTTGACCAGCGCTGCGGCGGTGTCTCCGCGTTTGAGCTGCATCTCGCGGACGGCGTCGGAGGTGATGATCGAGGTGATGCGCTGGTCGCCGATGGCAACGACGACTTTGGCCATCAGGCCGTCGATCTTGATCTCAATCACTTTGCCTACAAGTTGGTTGCGGCCACTTACCTTGCGGTAACGCTCGCGGGAGCGAACGGGTGCGGCTTCTTCCTCGCGCTTGAGGAAAGGCTTGAGCGTGGACGCGGCGATGCGGTGATGGCCACCGGGGGTGGGAAGGGTGGAGATCTTGCCGGAGAGAATCCACTGCTTGATGGTCGGGTAGCTGATGTTCAGCATGCCGGCGGCTTCGCGGGGGGTGAGGAGCGATTGAGTGCGGGGGGCCATGGTTTCATTCCTCGACAGGGTATTGCTGAAGCAAGGTAACGGCCAAGCGCCCTAACGCCGGGCGGGCACCACGGGGCCTTCGGCAGGACCTTCGTGGGGTGTTGGACGCTTCGCGTGAGGGAACCGACTTTATAGCGAGGGGGAAATCCCTCTACTAGAGATGGTATATGTGGTCGGCACCGAGGATCAGAGCGAGAGTGATGACGGCGATGGCGATCTCACCGAGGGCGCTGACGATGAACGGGCGCGCACCTTGTTTGAAGAGGCTGGAGAGGTCGGTGCGGAGGCCGACTCCGGCGAAGGTGAGGAGGAAGGCCCAGCGGCTGAGGTTGCCGAGGGTGGTGAGCTGGGCCTTGGTGAAGCCCAGTGCCGCGATCTGGGGGGTGGTGGAGGCTCCGAGGGTCGCGAGGAGGGAGATGAAGAGGAAGCCGAGGACGAACTTGGGGAACTTGTCCCAGAGGAAGGCGGCTTTGTTCTGGAGTTGGGTCTGGGTGGCGGCGTTGGCGAGTCCCTTGCGTGCCCACTGGACGGCGTAGGCGAGGACGACGAAGCCGATGAGAGCGTTGCGGCAGGTCTTGGCGAGGACGGCGTACTTGCCCGCGGCATCGGAGTAGAGGGCTCCGGCGGCGGTGGCTTCGGCGGTGTTATCGACGGCGAGTCCGGCCCATAGTCCGTAGGCGTGGTCAGACATATGGAGAGCGTGGCCGATGAGCGGGAAGGCGAAGAGAGAGATGGCTCCGAGAGCCAGAATGGCGGCGATGGCGGTCGAAGAGTCTTCTTCGTCGGCGTCGATGGCTCCCTGCGTGGCGATGATGGCGGAGACGCCGCAGATGCTGGAGCCAACGGCGAGCAGGGTGGTGAGGGCCGGGTTCAGATGGAAGGCGCGCCCCAGCCAGGTCATGAAGGCGATGGAGAGGACGATGGCGACGAAGACCAGGATCAGGGAGATGCCGCCGAGTTTAAGGATGTCTCCAAGGATGAAGCGGGCGCCGAGCAGGATGATGCCGGCCTTGAGCCAGAAGTCGTAGGTCGCGACACCGGGACGGAAGATGCGGGGGAGCCCAACCGTGTTGGCGATGAGGATGCCGAAGAGGATTGCCCAGAGGACGTACTCAATGTTGGGGAAGGTGATGTGGTGGGCTTTGGTGTAGGTGTTGATGGCGTGTTCGACGAACTTGCCGGCGTAGCCGACGACGGCGAGGAGAGCAATGCCGGGGAGCAGGCCGAGGAAGCTGGAGCGCTCGGCAGGAGCTTTGCCGGGGCCTTGCGGGGGATAATCGGCTCGGAGGTCGGGAAGTTCGGTGGCGGGATTCGGCATGGGTTCCTCGGCTTGGCGTTTAGTTCTCAGGTGTCAGTTCAGGTGCTGGATTTGGCTTACCAGGGAACGGATTTGAGGAGACCAAGGCGGGCAACAAGGGCGAGGGCCAGCGAGAGGACGACGGCCCAGATGTCGGTGGAGATGCGGCGGGTAGCGGGGGGCATAGAAGTCTCCTGATGCAGTTAGGGTGAGGCGGGCGTTTTGAAGCGATGATTCCAGAGGGGTTGCCAGGGGTGCGGCGAAATGGACGCTCTTCGCTAAGGACAACAGCGGCGGAGGATCATGCGGTGCTTCGACTCGGGCTGGAGGAGGACCTGCATGGTGCCGCCTAGTTTACAGGATGGATTTGAACTTCAGTGGCGAACAACACGGCAGCGGCAGGAAGTTGCGCGCAACGGATGAAATGAATGAGTGTTCATTACTGTGTGGCCGGTATTAGAAAGAAGTAAAACCGGTCCGGGAGGTAGTTATGACGAGCACAAACGTAAAGGTGACGAAGCTGTTTGCGAAGGTGATGACGGTTGGTTTGCTGGCAGGAGCGTTTGTGATGGCGGCGCCGCAGAAGGCTCAGGCCCAGGGGTTCGCGGTCGGGGTGCAGATTGGATATCCGCACTACGACTATTCTCGTCGTGACTACTATGAGCATGAGCGTTTCGAGCGTGAACGGCGCGAGGCCTTTGCCCGTCAACAGGCGTATGAGCGCCAGCAGGCGTTCCTGCGGCATGAGGCCTGGGAACATCGCGGACGCGGTTGGGACCATGACCGCGACGATCGTTTCCGTGGCGGCGACCGGGATGACTATCGCGGGCGGTAACGCGACAGGCCGATAGCAGTATTCATCCGGCTCCATAACGAGGTTCGGGAAGCCGGGCCGGTTCATTCCGGGTCGGCTTCGCTGTTTCTGGTTGAGATAAATCAGGACAGGGGTTGGTAGTAGCGGGATTCGGGATGGGCGCAGCCCTGGCAGAGGGTGGTGGATGGGCCATCGGGAAACTCGAGAATTACTTCGCGGTCGTAGTTGATGCCTTCGCCGCATTGCTCGCAGGCGATACGGGCGGATTTGTAGCCGGGCATCTCGCGGGGGTGGAGGGGAACCTGCACCCATTGCTCGGAGAAGAGATCGGCGTCGGGAAGCTCTCGGTAGGCGAGCATCTGCTGTTGATTCTTGTCTTCGATGTGAGGGTAGAGTTCGCGGGCGCGGGCTTTGGAGGATTCGCGGGCAGCGACGCGGATGGCTTTGTAGGTCGGGGTGTTGTTGGTGGGCTCGAGCGGCGAGGCGAGATCGATGAAGGTGGCGGCCATCTTGCCCCAGTCGCGGAACTTGAGGGCGCGTTTGCCAAGGCGGCAGCCGGTGACGACGGCGATAGCATCGGTGGCGCAGCGGTCGATCTCGACGACAGTGACGAGGCGCTTGCGGTCTTTGGGAGAGAGGCGGCCGCGCGGATCTTCGACGCCGAGACGGTGGCAGGCGAGCAGCGCCATGCGGACGCCGAGGATCTGACCGGCGCAGAGATGGCCGTGGGCCACTTCCGCTTCCTTGAGGAGCGTTTCGAAGTCGAGGGGTGCGGAAGGTACGGCAGCGGGGGAGGCCATACGGAGATGATACGGCGGGCGGAGGTGCGAGTGTTTCGCGCCTCCGCCCGATGCGACCGCGTCAGGCTGCGCGACGGTGGGGGAGCTGGGTGTGGACGTCGCCTCCGACCATGGTGTTGATCTCCTGGACGACGGTGCGCATGGCTTCGGAGAGAGCGCTGAGCTCTTCGGCGGCCGCTGCACTTTGCTGGGCGCTGGCGGCGGCGCCCTGGGTGACCTGCTCCATCTGGAGGATGGAGGTGCTGATGTGGCCGATACCGCGCGCCTGTTCCTGGCTGCTCTGGTTGATCTCATCAACGAGGATCTTCATGCGGGCGGATTCGGCGGTGATGGAGCGGATGGCGCTGGCGACCTCGTCCACCTTGGTGCGGCCGTTGTTGGCCTTGGTGATGGAGTCGTCGATGAGTTCGGCGGTATCGCTGGCGGCCTGGGCGCAGCGCTGGGCCAGGTTGCGGACCTCTTCTGCGACAACGGCGAAGCCAGCTCCAGCGGTCCCTGCACGGGCGGCTTCGACGGCGGCGTTGAGGGCAAGGATGTTGGTCTGAAAGGCGATCTCGTCGATCACCTTGATGATCTTGGAGATCTTGCCGCTTGAACTGGTGATACCGTCCATCGCCTGGAGCATCTGTTCGAGGGAGTGGTTGGTCTGGGAGAACTTCTCCTGCGATTGCGAGACGATGTCGGCGGTGGAGCGCGAGTTCTCGGTGGCGCGCATCGCCATGGAGTTGACCTCGGAGGTAGAGGCGGAGGTCTCCTCGATCGAGGCGGCCTGCTGGGAGGAGCCGTGCGCGAGGGCCTGGCTGGAGGCCGTGACCTGGGTGGCCGCTGCGGCCATTCTTTCAGCTCCGTTTGAGAGCTCGACGACGGCGCTGCGGAGCATGGAGTTGATGCCGCGCACCATGTACCAGGTGATTCCAGAGCCGAGAGAGAGAGCGATGAGCGTGACGGAGAGGGTCAGCCACCACGCGCGATTGGCGCTGGCGGTGACGGCGGCGCTGGTGGTGTCCTGACCGTCTTTGTTCCAGCGGGCGATATCGGTGAGACGGGCGTCGACGTTGGTCATGATGGGCATCATGTTGGAGATATAGAGGGCGTAGGCGTCGGCGGAGCGGCCCTGTCGGCTGATGGGGAGGATAGTCTCCCAGATCTGCAGCATCTTTTCGACTTCGGGGGTGACGCGGGAGAAGTTCTGGCGGTCGACCTCCTGAGTGATGGAGGCCTCATAGACGTGCATGTCATCACGAAGCTTGCGCAGGGCGCTGGCATCAGCGTCTTCGAGGCGAGCCATGTCGGCAACGTCGATGGAGAGCATGTGGCGCATATAGTCGCCGCGAAGAACATAGAGGTCTTCGAGGATCTGGGACGAAGAGACGATGCCCGGAACGGTGGTGGAGACCATGGACTCAATACCATGGCGGACGGCATTGAAGCCAACCATGGCGAGGATGGCCTGAAGGAGTGAGGTGAAGAGCAGGGTTCCGCAGGCCACCATGAATTTCTTGCTGATCGTCATTCCGGGCTTCATCGATATCTTCCTTTTTAATTACTTGAATTCGCTGGGGAGAATGGGTCTGGAGGACGGGGTTACTTACTTTCGCCGTCGGTGAAGTTGATCTGGACGGAGACGACGCTCTCGGTGGGGCCGGGCGCGAACTTCCAGCGAAGGAGCGCGTCCTGGGCGGCGGTGCAGAGAAGCGGATGGCCCGCAGTGGCTTTCACCTTTTCGACGTGGCCGTCCGGACTGACGGTGGCGTTGAGATGCACGGTTCCGCTGACGTGCATGCGCTTCGCCATCTCGGGATAGGCGGGGGAGATGTGGGTGATGACTTTGCGGGAGTCGCCGTCGGCTGCATGGAGCAGGGGAGAGGGGAGAAGCAGGAGCAGGGCTGCACCGGCGAGGGAGGGGAGCAACGCGAGAGGGGAGGGCTTGGCAGGACGGGTCTTCGTACGGGTCATAGGGGATCTCCAGATGGATTCTCTGGAGATATCGGCGCGGGAGTGGACTACTTTAGGGGTGGTTGGGAGTTACGCAGAATCGATATACATCCTCTGTACATTTTCGCCGGTATGGTCGAATTCGGAGGATTGGAAGGGCAGGGCTTTAGCCCTGCCGGAAGAAGCATCCTCATCTACCTTTTGTTTCTTTTGTCGGTTTGCCAATGGCAAACCGACAAAAGAAACAAAAGGATGTATAGCGTTTGGCACACCTGAAGGTGGCCCTTCCAAAGCTATAGGTCGATACTCCTAGAGGTCGGAGGGTTCGGTGATGGCGACCTGCTGCTTGGTGACCGTTGCGGTGCAGAGTCCGCAGGCGGGGCACTTGCGGCCCTTGCGATGCAGGGTGGCGGAGACGATGAAGACCTTGCCGCAGGAGGTGCAGGAGACGGCGGCGTTGGTGCCGTACCAGTCTTCGTTGTGGGCGAGGGCGTTCTTGTCTAAATAGCGCATAGGGTCTGCCCTATTGTAGGGCTGCAGAGCTGCGACGATCTGACGATCTGCTGCTATTGGTCGTCCGCGGCGTTGTCGCCTTCTTCGATGAGGGAGGTGGAGCCGATGACGTCGAAGGTGATGGGTTCGGCAGAGGTGGGTTGAAGGGTGACGCGTACTGGGAGACGCTGCCACTTAGCGGGCTGGCAGACGGGGATGAAGTGGTTGGGCTGGGGCCAGGGACCGAGGGGACGCTGGACGACCGCTCGGCGGGCTCCGAGCTGGGCGACGACGGCGACGAGGCCGCCCTTGGCTGTGGCGGCGATGCCGCAGTAGGCTGCGTAGTCGCGGAACCAGACGGCATCGGAAACGGCAGGATCGAAGGCGGGGAGGTGGAGGGCGGCGATGTGTCCGGTGGCACGGTCGACGAGCAGCCAGGGGCCGGGCTGCCAGATCCAGTGAGGAGCGGGGTCGGTGGGGAGGGCGTCGTTGATCCGGAGGGCGCGGCGGATGGTAAAGCTGCGGTCGGTGACGTCGTGTGAGTCGCCTGTGGTCCAGTCTTTCTGACGCTCGTCCACGAAGAGGGCACGGACTTTGAGGGTGGAGGTCTCGTCGGATTTGGTGGAGGGGGTGGCGTCGGGCTGGGTGTACGGTACGCGACGGACTGCGCCGAGGGTGACAGTGTGGACCTTGGGCGCTGCGGCCCGGAGGGCTGAGGTCAGGACGCACAGGGACAGCAGCAGGCGCACAGAAGCGGAACGGAAGATCTGCATGGGCTTGAGGGTACTGGGGCAGGGCGGAGATTTCAAGGACACCGATTTGGCAAGCGGTTTCTCCGCAATGGAGGAGCGCCAGAGCAAGGCTTTCTTGCCAGTGGGCAGAAATGGGCTGAGGGTGGGGATTTTTGTTGCAGGGTTGGGAGGAAATGCCGGGGAAGAACAATTTCAGTGAATAAAGACGCAGAGTTTCTTTGGCCGGGGTATCCACATGGAGGGGTCAGAGTAGTATGGTGAAAAGAGTGCGCGGGGCCGTAGAGAAGGGTGCAGATGTGAGTCCCTTGCGGTCCATATTCGAGACGAGATGAAAGGAAATTACTAAATTATGTGGAAACCAAATCAGCCCGGCAATAACACCCCATCCAGCCCTGAGCCAGCGCGTCCGGTGACGCCGACGGGAACGACGTTTGAGGCAACTCCAGCACGTCCTACGGTTGGTGCAGGCGCGGCAGCAGCGGTCCCGACTGGTGAGCAGGCGACGATCGGAAAGTCTCTGATCGTGAAGGGTGAACTTTCCGGTTCCGAGTCTCTTTACATCGACGGCAAGGTCGAGGGCGCAATCAATCTGCCCGGCAACCGTGTGACGATCGGGCGCAACGGCCAGGTCGCAGCGAACATTCTGGCTCGCGAGATCGTGGTATTGGGTAAGGTTCGCGGAAACTGCCAGGCCAGCGACCGTGTTGATATCCGCAGCGAAGGTTCACTGACGGGCGATGTGATTGCGGCTCGTATCTCGATCGAAGATGGCGCGTTCTTCAAGGGCGGCATCGACATCCGCAAGCCGGGCGCCGACGCGAAGGCGACTGCTCCTGTGGCAGAGCCGGTGAAGGTCGAAGTATAGTTTTTATGTAACCGCAATGGTTGCATGAAATAGAGATGGCCCCGGCTTAGAGTCGGGGCCATCTCTATTTGGTGCTCAGTTGGATGGGGCAGGTTGCGGATGAGTGTGAAGACGGTCGCTGTGGCGAGCAGGGTGTAGATGGCGTAAACGGGTGGCTGGGGAAGAACGATGGTGGGAAAAGCGCGTTGTCGCCATAGATTCCAAGCGTAGTACGCAACCGCGATGGGGAGGAGCAGGGTGGTGAGGGGGTTGAGGTGCAGGGCCTCGGTAAGGTGCCCGTGGAGCAGGGCGGCGAGAGCTCGGGTAGCTCCGCAGCCCGGACACTGGAGATGCAGGTAGGTGGCGATGGGGCAGGCGGGATAGAAGGGGTAGCGGTCGGGTGGGAAGAGGGTGAGGAGCACGGCGATTGCGCTGCCAGCGCCCCCGATCCATGCAGCCGCACACATCGAGGTCATGCGGCGGCTGCGGAGTCGTTGCATTACAGGGTTCCCCGGTAGCGAAGGGCTTGTTTGATTTCATTGATCTGGTTGAGCTTGTACTGGAAGTAGATTCCTCCGAAGAAGAATGTCAGGACTGGGTTGAGGCGCAGGCCGATTGGCTCGGGGCCGTTGTAATGCTGCTCCAGGGTGCCGAGCATGCTGAAGCGGGCGATCAGGCGGACGACCCATGCGGCGATCGCCAGCAGGCTGCCGAGGTAGTTCTTATGCAGCGGCTCGTGGTGCATGGCGGCGAGGGCGTTGCCGAAGGAGGAGCCGAAGTTCGCGAAGACCAGAATGGTTCCGACGATGTAGAAGACCAGGGCCTTGCTGTTTGGCTGGATTTTCTTGGCCCAGGCGGAGAGGATGATGTTCCAGATAACTTGAAAGAATCCGCAGGTAAGGATGTCAATGAGAAGCAGCAGGCCCCAGTTGAGATTGGGTGGATCGGGATAAGGGACTATGGGCACGGCGTAGGCACCAGGAGCAGCATAGGCGGGTGCAGGCGGGACGGGGATGGCAGCACCGGCGGCTCCGAGGAGTTGGGAGACGGGGAGCCAGTCGGTCATGTCGTCACTCTTGGCGAGGTCGGTGGCGAGGACGTTTCCGGAGGCGACGTAGCGCTGGAGATCTTCGAGGGTGTAGGGGCCGTAGAGCTGACCGTCGCGTGAAACCTGGTAGGACATTCGAAACTCCTTAGGTGCGGTTGGAGGCGGAGGAGTGAGCGGGTTGATGTAGGAACGATGAAAACATGGCGGGGCTTTGAAAACAATCAGTTTCGGTAAAGAATCACTCGACGAAAGACGTTTTCTTAGTTCAATCAGGGAACAGTTTCCAAACGTATCTTTAAACCGGTATAAATCGGCAGGCCTTTGTTTGAGGTTGGACCGGTGTCGAAGGGTGCCGGACGGGAGATTTGAATGCGGATGGTGAACCTGGTTGGGGTGCTGGCGGCGGGTGTAACGGCTTTGGGGTGGGGGCAGGGAAAGGTATCACCGGAGCCGTGGCAGAAGATCCAGATGCCGACGGCGGCGGAGGTTCAGCGGGTCTGGACAGGGTCGAGTATTCCGGTGGAGTACGGGCCCGAGCCCTACTACGGGTTGAACGGCGCGGTGGATGAGGCGGTGATCCAGCGGGATCTCGATGCGATGAAGGCGCTGGGATATCAGGCGGTGACGGTGCAGTATGGGTATGGTTCGGCGCGGCCCTATCTTTCGGCGGAGTGGTTCGCGTTCTTCAAAACCTTCGTGGGAGCGGCGAAGCGGCGGGGAATGCGGGTCTGGATTGTGGACGACGCAGGCTACCCGAGCGGCTTCGCAGGTGGAAAGTTTACGGAGTTGAAGCCGGAACTCAGGATGCAGGCACTGGTAGCCGCCGAGCGGATTCCAGCGCGTAGTGGTGAGACGGTGACGCGCACCCTGAAGCCTGAGGTAGTGGCGGTAACGGCGCGAAATTCGATCGATGAAAAGATTGTAGCTGTACCGGTTACAAATAATTCGATCGCCTGGACAGCACCTGCAGGCGATTGGACAGTGACGGTGGTGGAGCACCGGTTCAGCACGTCGCCGACCCGCAGCGATACGAATCCGAAGCGGGTCAAGGACGGGTCGCAGTCGCTCGAGGACTACATGGATCCCGAGGCGACGCGCCAGTACCTGGCGTTTACCCATGCGCAGTACAAGAAGTATGTCGGGGATGAGTTCGGCAAGACGATCCTGGGCTTTCGCGGGGATGAGCCCGACTATTCGATTCGCGGTCTGCCGTGGACGCCGAAGTTCTTCGATGAGTTTCAACGGGTGAAGGGGTATGACGTTCGGCCGTATGTGGCGGGGTTCTTTGCAGCGAAGCCGGCCGAGATGACGGAGGTGGAGCGTCGGACCAAGGCGGATTACAACGACGTGTTCTCGCAGATGTTCCGGGACGGGTTCTTCAAGGTGCAGGGGGAGTGGTGTGCCGCGAATCACCTGGAGTACCAGGTACACCTGAATCACGAAGAACTGGAGATGAACCTGGTGAAGAGCGAGGGTGAGTTCTTCCGCGCTATGAAGTACGTGCAGGTGCCGGGGATCGACTCGATCTGGCACCAGATATGGAAGGATACGGTCTCGGATTTTCCGCGGCTGGCCAGTTCGGTGGCGCATGTCTATGGGAGACCACGAGCGTTTACTGAGAGCTTCGCGGCGTACCGGCCGGAGCCGAATGTGGACATGGCGCGGTATGTGTTGAACGAGCAGTTTGTGCGCGGCGTGAACCTTGTCGAGACGATGTACTATCCCGCGAGTGCTACGCCGGGGCGTGGGCCTTCGCCGTATATGAAGGAGCCCGGGTATGCGGCATTGCTCGCGTATACACGGCGCATGAGCTACCTGCTTTCGATGGGGCGGCCTGCGGCTACGGTGGCGTTGTATCTGCCGAGCAGTGCGTTGTGGCTGGGAGACGCGGCCGCGGACCGGGCGTTCGTTTCAACAGAGCGGATGCTGTCGGAGCGGCAGGTTGATTTCGATGTGGTGAGCGAAGACTCGCTGGCTACCGATCTCAAGGCGCGCAAGGGCGGCTTTGAGACGACGAGTGGGAATGTGTATTCGACCGTGATTCTTCCCGGGGAGTCTGTGCTGTCGGAAGCTGCGCTGGGCAGGCTGAAAGCGCTCGCTGCGGCCGGTGGGAAGGTGCTGTTCCTGGGGCACCTGCCGACGATGATTGCGGGCAGAAACTTCCTTGAGGCGCGGCCTGCTACGGCCGCAGATTTTAGCTGGGCGAAGGTGGAGGTGTCGGCGGAGTTGCCGGAGACGCCGACTCCTCCCGCTCAACCTCCTGCGAGTGCTCCGGGGCCGCTGGTAGTGCCTGCTGCGATTGAAGCTTCAGTGTCCTCCGTGATTGAGGCACCGGATGTGGTGCTGGATGTTCAGAGCACGGCGGTCAAGGTGATGAAGCGGCGGTTGAAGGACTCGGATGTGTACGTGTTCTTTAACGAAGGGCCAAGCGCTGTGGCACCTATGGTGACGATGCGCGGCGACGCGCAGTTGGTGGAGGAGTGGGATGCCGAGTCAGGCAAGGTGCACTCCGTGTCGGCTCGGCGTGAGGGGGATGGTGGGACGATGGAGGTCAAGCTGGCGTTGAAGCCTTACGAGATGCGGGTTTTGATGTTGCGGTAGCGGTGCCCATCCTTCGCGATGGTACTGCGGAGGATGGAGCACACGCCTTGGAAGCAGTTCTTCGCTTTGCTCAGGATGACAACGGCTAAGGATTGGTTAGAGGGACTGGTTGTCGGCGGTGGCTAGTTGGGTGTCCTTCGCGGCTCGGCTGATGGCGATACGAATGTCGGCGGATTTGTTGAAGGTAAAGGCGGCGGGGCTGGTGGGGGCGGTGACGGCGATAAAGTCGGCGCGGGTGACGTTCTGGAGGTAGAAGGACGGGCGCGGGTCGGGGTTCATCGGGGCGATCTCGACGTGGCTTAGCTCGAGATTGCGAACGTGGCGGAAGAAGAAGCCAGCGGATGGCATCGGCCCGAACATGCCTGGGTCGGGGTATTTGTCTTCGTTCTCGGGTGGGACAACTTTGACGAGGTCGGCGTAGTTGCCGCCCTGGTGCTGGATGAAGACGTTCGAGAGCTTGATGTCCTTAATGTCGTAGCCGGGGATTCCGGAGAGGATCGAGCAGACGCGGGAGTTGGTGTTATAGCTCACGAAGTTGTCGACTAGGATGCGCTGCATCGTGCCGACGACGGTGCTCTGGTTGCCCGTACCTTTGGGGCCGCGGAGACGGGCTCCGAGGCGGAAGAAGAGGGGCGCTTCGATGACGTCGCGCTGGGTGATGTTGGAGATAGTGATGTCTTCGCAGAGCGCTCCGTCTTCGCTCTCGAGGGCGAGACCCTGGCAGCCTTCGAAGACGCAGTTGGAGATGGTGATGTTGCGGAAGCCACCGTTGGATTCGGTGCCGCACTTGATGCGTCCGGTGCGGGGGACGCGGGGGGCATCGTCGGCGAACTTCTTGAAGGTGCCGTCGAGGACGCTGCCGAGCACGTAGTATCCGGTGACGTGGCAGTTGGTGATGGTGACGTTCTCGGTGGGACGGTTATAGCCGAGGGCGAAGCTGGACTTCGGGCAGATCGCATCGTCCCACGGTGAGTTGACGGTGCAGTTGGAGACGCGAACGTTCTTGCAGCAGTCGATGTCCATGCCGTCGCGGTCGGTGTCGATCTTGAGGTTGTCGATGGTGAGGTTGTCGACCCCGGTAAGGAGCAGGCCGAAGTGGCCGCCCTTGAGGAGCGAGAAGTCACGGAAGATGACGTTGCGGCAGTTCTTGAGGGCGATGGCCTTGTTGCCGACGCCGGGCTGCTCCGCTTGGTACATCGGGTAGTCGCCACGAGGAGGCCGAACGGGCGGAGGAGCCGGGGTGCCGGGTTGGCGCTCCGGGCCAAAGCCGGTGCGGGCAGGACCGCCGCGACCGGGGCCTGCGCCGAAGCTTAAACCCTTGCCGTAGATGAGGCCAGGACCGGTGATGCTGACATCGTGAATGTCCTCACCCCAGATGAGGGAATTGTGCCAGTGGTTGTGGCCGAAGTCCTGGAAGGCGTCGTAGGAGGTCTTGGGTTCGGCAGGATCGTAGGTGCCGCCCCTGTAACCGGTGGTCTGGTCGGGTGTGGGCGAGGCTGCGGCTTCGATGGTGGAACCCTGCGCGAGGTAGAGGTGAACGTAGCTCTTGAGATGGATAGAGAAGCAGAGGTAGGTTCCGGCAGGGAAGTAGACGGTGCCGCCCCCTGCCGCTGCCGCGGCTTCGATGGCCTTGTTGATGGCGGGGGTATCGACTGCTTTTCCGTCGCCGATGGCCCCGTAGGCGCGGACATCGAAGAGCAGCGGAGCGGTTGCGGGTTTAGCGGGGGCAAAGGCGAACGCGGAGGGCGCGGTGGTGGCTGCTGCGGCGAGGGCGAAGGGGCTGAACTTGAGAAGGTCGCGGCGTGAGGCGAAGAGATCCATGGCCGGAATCCTAGCAGAGAAATGGTACGACCAGAAAGTGTTTCCGGTTTGGAACTTCGATCCATTGCTCCGGGGTATATCAACGCAATGAAACGAGCCCTCTCCGTAGAGAGGGCTCTTCGCAACAACAACGTCAGTTCGATTTCATTTAGAAGGGGTTGATCTTGTTTAAACCCTTCTTCTTCTTGTGCTTGCTGGACGACTCTTCACCCTTATCGAACTCGGGCTTCTTGTTCTTTCCATTCGCCGCCGGAGTCTGACCGGCAGGAGCAGCACCCGCCGGAATATCGTTCACCGCATCCGGAGCCGCGCCAACCTTCTCGACCGCTGGAAGCGGAGCCGAGTTCATAGGTCCAACCGCCTTCAGGCCGCCGGCGTCTGGCGTTGCCGCAGCAGCCGGAGCCGCAGACGACCCGTTCACGCCGGGGGTAAGAATCTCCACACCAACCGAGTTGCCCCTCGCTCCGGAAGGAGCAGCAGGAGCTGCCGTCATCGTCGAAGCGCCGTTGCCGCTATCGCCCGCACCCGCAGCGGGAACCTCGTTCAACTGAAGAGGCGCCGCAGGACCCGCCGCCGCATCCGTCGCCGCAGCAGGAGTTCCGTCTGCTGCCGGAGCCGCAGCTGCTGCAGGCTGAACAGCGTTCGGATTCAGAGCGCCATTGAAGTCAGCAAGAATCTGCTTGTAGACCGTGGGAGCAAGCGTAGGCTTCGGGTCCGATAGCGTCGGCTCGCCCTTGGTCGCCGCCAGAACGGTGTCCGGTCTGTGCAGAATCAGCAGGCTCAAACGATCCTGCAACCGGTACGAGCGACGGCTGTTCTCGAGCGCAGCGCTCTCCGCCATCTGCTCCGGCGTCGGAGCAGGCATTGGGATGTTCATCGCCGCCAGCCGGTCGCGGGCATCCTCAACGTGCGACGAGGCAGCATGCTCCGTCACCACGCGACGATACGCAGCAATTGCCTGATCGTCGTAGGTCTTTTCGAGCCGCGCTTTTCCGGCTTCAGGCAGCTTCAGAGTCCGGACGTAACGTGCCTCAGCCTCATATGCATCGCCCAGTCCGACCAGTACGTCGTCCATATGGCTGTACTGCGGATAGCTGTCCACTACGGTCTGGTAGCGAGCAATCGTCGCCGGCCAGTTCGCATGGGTCGAGTAGAAGGCTGCGATCTCGCTCTCGCGCACCGCCAGTACCTCCTGCACCTCGCGCAGACGCTGCTTCGCGTCCGGCACCAGCGTCGACTCCGGATAATCCGTCAGCATGCGGCGATACTCTTCCTGTGCATGGACAGCCTTCGCGTAGTCGCGGTCCGGCTTGTCCATCTGGCGGAAGTAAATGTCTCCGATACGCATCTGCGCTTCGGCAGCTTCCGGGGCATTCGGGAAGAAGACGCGGAAGTCGGCGTACTCCGCTTCAGCCTGCGTCAACGCTGCCGTGCCGCCTTCCTTGTACCAGCTATCGGCGATCGCCAGCTTGGCGCGCATCTGATACTGCGAGTCTGGATATGTATTCAGCAGAGTCTGGAGATCGAGGCGCGCTACGTCGTAATGGCCCTTCTTCGTCTGCTCCGTCGCCTTGTCGTAGAGCTGTTTATCCGGCAGCTTCGAGTCCACGCCAATCAGCGGCTCGGCCTTGCGGGTCTTCTTCAGTTCGCGCTTGGTGTCCTTGGACTGGACGACCTTCTCTTCCTTCTCCTTGCGGGTCTTCTTGCCAGGGGACGCGCTCAACGTCACGGTCTCCTGCGGCCGACCCGTCGCGGGATCGGTCGAAGTCTGTGACGCGCCCGTAACCTGCGCTGCTGCGCCGACTGAAAGCCCAACCGTAAGCAAGGAAGCCATCAACAGGGCAGCAACGGAAACTCCGGCACGCCGGCCCGACTTCAAACTCGGAAAAAAAGAACGCTCATTCATCAAAGGTGGACCTCATCTGTCCCGCGGCCTTATACCTCTGGCACCGCCGGAACGTTACTCTATTCTAAACAACCCCGGCCGGAATTACTCGCCGTGCGAATGCCCGGGGTGATTGCAGCCTTCGTGATCCTGCTCCGCCAGAATCTTGACCCGTTCCGTTTCGGCAGTCCGCGCCAGCTTCAGGAAATCGACCGCGTTCTGTTCCGTTTTGCCCGGACTGAAGATCGCCGAACCCGCGACCAGCATATCCGCTCCTGCTTCGACCACCAGACCCACCGTATCGTGAGCAACACCGCCGTCCACTTCGATACGAAAGTTCAGGCCCATCTCGTGCCGCAGGTCCGCCAGGTAGGCAATCTTCTCAAGCGCCAGCGGCAGAAATTTCTGCCCGCCGAAGCCCGGATTCACGCTCATCACCAGCACGTAATGCACCATCGGCAGGACTTCGATCAACGAGTCCACCGGCGTCGCGGGATTGATCACCACACCCGGCAGAACTCCATGCTGTTCGATCAACTGCAGCGTCCGGTGCAGATGGCGGCACACCTCCTGCTGGACGCTGATCATGTCCGCGCCCGCCTCGGCAAACGCCGGAATATAAGCGTCCGGATTCTCGATCATCAGGTGGCAGTCCAGCGGCAGCTTCGTGATCGGACGAAGCGCCTTCACCATCGGCGGACCAAAGGTAATATTCGGCACAAAGTGCCCATCCATCACATCCACATGGACGATCGTGCCGCCGCCTCGCTCCGCCGTAGCAACCTCATCCGCAAGATGCGCAAAGTCCGAAGCCAATATCGAAAATGCCAGTTCAACCATAAGAGAAAGTCTACCAGCGCCGCGTCAAAGCGAAATTATCTCCTCGCCGACCTACGCCAAAATTTGGGTGCCCCATTCGCGCAGCCCCATCGCGGGTGGGGTTCAGGTACAGGGATCGAAACGACCCGCAGGCCGTGACTACTCCTGGTTCTCCTGAGGCGGCGCAAGATTGCCAGCCTTCTTCCGCCCCCGCTTCGGCATTGAAACCACCGGAACCACCCGTTCCACGCCTTCCCGTCCCTCGTGCAGAATCTTCACCTTCGCCGCAACGACAGCCTCGCGCTGCGTCTCCGCGATCATTCCGGGTTCGCCCAGCGCCATCCGCGCCGCACCCCTCAGAATCCGTCGCACCGGCCATCCACCATCCAGATTCGGCAGAAAGACCTCACCGGCCCGCTGCTTCTCCGGCCGGTAATACCAGCGCCGTAGCAACGAAAGATGGTCGCTCAGAAGCGCGAGGTCGTTCTCCGCACCGATCTTCTCCTCCAGCTTCACCAGGACGCCGCGCGCCCGATCCTCGGGAGAGTCCTTCATCACGGCCGAAACCTCGGCCTCCAGCGGCACCGCCTGCAACATCAACGGCTGCGCAAAGAGGCTGCTTCCAACGCTCGTCTGCTCCTTCACCGCCCGAACTCCCAGCGTGGAAAGCCGCTCCGGCCCAGCCAGGCAGCCCCGTTCCATCAGAAAGACGGCCGCCTCCAGCGCGTCCCGGTCCTCACTCTTCGCTGCTGCCTGCACGATGACGGCCCGCAGCTTCGGAACCGGCTGCACCAGCTCGTCGGCCAACGCGGTGGCAGCCTTTACCTTGTGCCAGCGCTCGTGCAGCACCGCAGCCTTCTCAAACTCCATCGCGGCGGCGGCCTCCTCGCGTTCCAGGCCGATGTCGTCGATCATGCTGCCGCCTCGCGTATCGAAGAATCGCTTCACCGCCTCCGCCTCCGCCGCATACTGCTCGGGCGTACACGCGAGATTGCAGGGTGCGAGACACTTCTTCATCTCCTGGTACACGCAGCCCGGATGCTCGGGATGCGGTTCCAGATCCTCGTAACATCGCCGCAGCTTGAAGAGATCCAGCACCGCATCGCAGTACCGGTCCGCTGCCGCTCGGGAAGGGAAGGGTCCATACATCTGCGCCAACCCACGTTTCGACAGCCGGTTGGTCACATACACCCGAGGGTGCGGATTCTCCATCGTCATCCGCAGGAAGTAAGGCGTATGCAGCTTCAGTCGCCGCCGCGCCTCACCGTAACCGAACAGCTCCACCGCCGCGTGATACAGCACCAGCGAAGACTCGAACTCCGACCCCGTGCAGCAGTACTCAATCCGAGCAACCTTCTCCCGCAGATTGAGCCGCTTCGACTGCTCCTCCGGAGGGTTCAGCAGCCGCCGCATGCGTCGCCGCAGATCCGCCGTCCGCGTCAGGTAAGGCTCATCCCCATCGCGCGCCCCACACAGCGCAAACACGCCCGGCACCGCCGGTACAGCTCGAAGAATCTCCTCCGCCCGCCCCGGTTCAAACGCAACTACATGATCGAAATGGAAGTCAGCCGCCACTCTCAGGATTGTAGCCGTAAGGATGTTGGACCGTTTCGGGAAGGGCTGTAAGTCGTCTACAGTCTTAGAGCGGATTGCCATTGCTCTGAGCTGGTTCCCTACGCGAAGCGTCCAATACCCCACGAAGTGGCGCCTGCCCGGCGTTAGGGCGCACTTGGCAATCAACCCATCTTAGCTACAAGCCTTCAAGGAATCGCATCAGGAAACGCTAAGCCCCGGCGATCGTCATACCTTCAACCCGCAGCGTCGGAGCGGCGCTCGCTCCACGAAATACCAGGTCGTTCCCCACGGCAACGATGTTCTTGTACATATCCTTCAGATTTCCTGCGATGGTGATCTCTTCGACCGGGTAAGCCAGCTCGCCATTCTCGATCCACAAGCCGCTGACGCCCTGCGAGTAATCGCCGGTGACCAGGTTGACGCCCATCCCCATCACCTCGGTGACGTAGAGACCATTTTTCACATCCCCGATAATCTGCTCCGGAGTCAACTCCCCCGGCTCCAGAAAGAAGTTTCCCGCACCGGTCCCGGGATTTCCGGCCAACCCGCGCGACGCATTGCCGCTCGACTTCATCCCCAGCTTGCGCGCCGTATAGGTGTTCATGACGTAGTTCTTCAGGATGCCGTGGTCGACGATCACGGTACGTCGCGTCGGCAGCCCTTCGCCGTCGAAGGGTGAGGTGCCAAAGCCGCCGATGGCGACGCCATTGCGGTCGAAGACCATGGTTCCGTCGTCGATGACGGTGATGTTTTCACCGGCCACGCGCTCCCCGAGCTGGCCTGAAAAGATGCTCGCGTTCCGGTAGATCGAATCGCCTTCCGCCGCGCTGAAGATGTTGCCGATGATGCCACGCGCAATCTCGGGTGAGAACACCACCGGGGCCTTCTGCGTCTTGACCTGCTGCGCTCCCATCCTCCGAAGCGTCCGTCGGGCAGCTTCGTGGCCGACCTCCTCCGGAGACTCCAGCAAACGCGTGGTGCGCGAGCTGGAGTACCAGTAGTTCCGCTGCATGCCGCCCTTCTCGTCCACTGCGATCGGTGCTGCCGAAAAGCCGCAGTAGCTGCGCTGGTATTCGCCGGTGAAGCCGCGCGAGTTCATCAGGATCTTGTGCGAGGTGGCAGTGTCGAAGTCGCCACCACCGGAGTTCTGGATGCGCGTATCGAAGGCCATCGCAGCCGCTTCACAGCGCCGGGCGATCTCGATGCGTTCCGCAGGAGGCTGCTCGTTCACATCTTCGAAGTAGAGGTTCAGATCGCCAGGGATGGAGCCGAACTCGCTCGCATCCGGCAGCCCGGCGAAGGGGTCTTCGCTGGTGATCTTTGCCAGCGTAACCGCCCCATCCACCAGGCGATGAATCGATTCATTCGAGAAGTCAGAGGACGAGGTGCTCGCCGTGCGCTGGCCAATAAAGACCCGCAGCCCGACCGCCCGTGACCCCGACTCTTTCAAGGTCTCCACCTGTCCCAGCCGCACCAGCGCCGAGAACTCGTCGCCCTCATAGACGACCGCTTCTGCGTCCGTGGCCCCGGCCTTCATGGCCTTGGCCAGGACTTCGGAAGCAAGCTGTTTCAGGTCAGAGGAGACGATCGAAGGAGCAAGCTGAGACAAGCGGGAGTACCTCGTAGCGAATGAAGTAGAGCGAATTGAATCTAACGAACCGGCGTCTGCGACATCCGCGATTCGCGTCCATCCGTTGCCTTCTGGAAGTACAAGCCGGACACGCAATATTCGGAGTCGCTCTTGAGCTTGTGCTCGATATGCGGCGGCGGAGCGCCCTCGGTGTGACGGCGGAACAGCTTCACCGCGCCCGCGCAGTCCTTGCAACGGAACTCGGTGTCATTGTCGACCAGGGCCTCGGCGATCAGCTTTACCTTCCAGAACGGCTCATAGCCGCCTGTAGCGCGAACTCTCCGACGCTTCACTTCGCACTCATAAAATTTTTCGCGTTCGACAGCCATGATTCACCTCGGTGTTCAGTTGGTGCGGTTAGGCAGCGTGGGATCGCAACGACACAGGACAGCATTCCATCCAGCCCGTTGCAGAGCGTACGAAAATTGGGGACCTAGGCGACCGGGTGCTCGGAGAGCTTCGCGACGCGTCCATCGGTGGCCTTGAGGAAGAGCATGCCGCCGGAGCAGTATTCCGAGTCGGCTGGAACCTTATGCTCGACATAAGCCGGCGCACCGGCCTTATTGTTCTTGCCCAAAAGCTTCACTTCGCCGAAGCAATCCTTGCAGCGGAATTCGGTGTCGCTGTCGGCCAGGGCAATCGCGACGTTCTTGATCTTCCAGAAAGGCTCGTAGCCGCCGCCGGTCTTAACCCTGCGGCGCTTCACTTCACACTCGTAGATCTTCTCGCGCTCGACGGCCATTATTGTCCTGTTCCTCCGACCGTCATGCGGTCGAGCTTCACGGTCGGCATGCCTACACCAACCGGCACACTCTGCCCAGCCTTGCCACAGGTGCCAATCCCTTCGTCCAGCGCAAGATCGTTTCCAACCATCGAAACGTACTTCAGCGCCTCCGGGCCGTTGCCGATCAGGGTCGCACCCTTCACCGGACGCGTTACCTTGCCGTCCTCGATCAGGTAAGCTTCGCTGGCCGAGAACACAAATTTGCCGTTCGTAATGTCGACCTGGCCGCCGCCAAAGTTCACCGCGTAAAGCCCGCGCTTCACACTCTTGATAATGTCTTCCGGCATATCGTCACCATTGAGCATGTATGTGTTGGTCATGCGCGGCATCGGAATGTGGTGATAGCTCTCGCGCCGCCCGCTGCCGGTATTCGGCGTTCCCATCAGGCGCGAGGACAACTTGTCCGACAGGTATCCCTTTAAGATGCCGTTTTCGATCAGCACGGTCTCCTGCGTGGGATTTCCCTCGTCGTCCATATTGATAGAGCCGCGACGATTCGGCATCAGGCCGTTATCGACCACCGTCACCTTGCTGCTCGCGACCTGCTGGCCGATCAGACCGGCAAATGCAGAGGTTCCCTTGCGATTGAAGTCCGCTTCCAGGCCATGCCCGACTGCTTCATGCAGCAGAACACCGGGCCAGCCGGGACCGAGAACCACTTCCATCTCGCCGGCAGGAGCATCCACTGCGCCAAGCTGCAGAATCGCTGTGCGGGCCGCTTCGCGTGCGAAGTGCTCGGGACTTTTGTCGGCTTCGAAGAAGTCCAGTGTCACCCGGCCACCGCCGCCGCTGGTTCCGCGCGAGGTGCTGGTCGCGTCCTTGGCGATGACGAAGACATTGAGTCGTGCCAGCGGCTGCGTATCGCCGGCGTAGGTTCCGTCCGACGCTGCTACCAGGATGCGGCGCAATTCGTCGCTAAAACTTGCCCGAACCTGCGTGATGCGGGGATCGAACGCACGCGCCGCAGCGTCCGCGCGCTGGATCAGCTTCAGCTTCTCGGCGATTTCGGCATCATTCGTGGCTCCGGTCACGGGATAAAGCGACTGCGGCGCCTCCGTGTGGCGAAATCCGCTCATCAATTCCTTGGCCGGCCCACTGGCGATCAGGGCTGCCGTCCGGGCCGCGCGGAGCAGCCGGTCGCTGGAAAGATCGTCCGTGTAGGCGTATCCGGTGCGTTCGCCCGATACCACGCGAATGCCGCATCCGACGCTGATTCCCTGGCTGGCAGACTTCACCAAAGATTCATCAATTCCCAGAGAAGTCGATGTAACTGATTCAAAATAAAGATCGGCGTAGTCGCCCCCGGCGGAGAGTGCCTCGCCCAGGCAGCGCTCCATCAGACGTTCAGATAATCCCAACTTCTCGATAAAATAGCGTTTAGGATCGGGGGCAGGTATCGTCATCTGCTTTGATTCTAGGCTTCTCAGAGGGTGGCGGCAAATGCGCGCCTGGTTTCACCTCGTCTTTACCGCCCATGCGACGGGTCTGCGGTCCTCGCGACGTTCAGGTCGAGGTGGATGGCAGGCAACTCCGATACGACGCAATTCCCGGCGGCGTCGTAGGTTTTGGAGCAGGCTGCGGTGATCTCTTTCCGGCGGGGTGACTGAGCATACTGCCACACCACGACATCCTGCATAGCCCCCTGTAGTAAGCCCGTCCCAACTGATCCCGGTACTGATCCCGGTCCAGCCCCGCTTGCGCGAAAGGCAGGTGGCTGCAGCATACACCCATTCGAGGGTGGGCACGCGTCGTCGTAGACCCATAATGCGACCGGATGCAGATGCTTCGCAGAGACCTGCTCGCGAATGTCCTGCGCGGTGGTGATTGTCTTACCCGGACCGTCGCCCACCGCCTGCCCGCTCACGTAGCCTCCCGGCTTGTAGGCGGAGCGGCCGACGGCCTCGGTCCAGCCAAAGAGATAGTCCGCCTGTTCCGGGAGCAGACGGCCGCCCTCCTCCTGGTCGAGGAATACGATCGTCCCGGCTGGGAAGTGTTCGCGCTCCGCCGCTGCGATGGCTATCGCCGCATCCTTCTTCCCCAGCGCTTCGGCGGATTGGCCCGAAGTCTTCTTCGCTCTCAGGATTTCGGCGTCGACCTTACCGTTCGCGAGCACCAGGAATCCGAAGCCCAGGTCCCGGAGCGCCGCGCGTTTTCCTACCCAGCTATTACTGCGGCCCCCCGGCGGATTGGTCAGCCAGTACCCCACGAACGAGAAATGCTTCCGGAGCACGGGCAGCGCCGCATCTCCCGGGTAGTCATTCCGGTCGAACCCCACATACGATCCCGCAGTCTGCTCCGCCGTCGTCCTGGCAGTCTTGATTCCGGACTGCTGGCCGAAGGCGAGGCTGCTAAAGGCAGTGAGCACAAGGAGTCGCGTTATCCATCGCATTGGCAGACCTGGCCTCCTGGAATCTAGTCCATCGTTCTTCAAAAGCTGTGCTACCTTGCAATTCAGAGTCTAAAGGAAAGAGCACCCGTCCCTAAATCTATGCCCGATCTCGACCCTCGCTATCCCATCGGCAAGTTCGTCCGCCCTGAGAGCATCTCTGTGGATGACCGCGTCAACGCCATTGCGACCCTCGCCGATCTGCCCAGCGAACTGCGCAACGCCGTTCAGGGACTCTCCCATGCCGATCTCAATACCCCGTACCGCGAAGGTGGGTGGAGCTCTCGCCAGGTCGTCCATCACATCGCTGACAGCCACATGAACGCTTTCATTCGCGTGCGGCTTGCGCTTACTGAAGACTGGCCCACAATCAAGCCGTACGACGAGGCTGCCTGGGCTGAACTGCATGACGCCACCGCCCCCGTGGAGTGGTCGCTCGAGCTGATCGAGAGCCTGCACGCTCGCTGGGTCATGCTGCTCCAGTCTCTGTCCGACGAGCAATGGCTGCGCGGCTTCGTTCATCCGGAGAGCGGTCGCCAGACCATCGAACTCGCTACCCTTAACTACGCATGGCACAGCCGTCATCACGTCGCCCACATCAATCACCTGCGCATCGCGCAGGAGTGGTAGCGGAAGCCATGCCGCATCTTGCCGAGACCGATGCCGAGATCGACCGCTGCTTTGCGGTGATGCACCAGTTGCGACCGACTCTGCTGCCGGATCAGTTCGTCGCCATCATCCGCACCCAGCAGTCCGAGGGATATCACCTCGCCTTTCTTGAGCACCAGGACCGTGTCGTGACCGTCGCCGGCTTCCGCATGCAGCATGTCCTGTGGAGCGGTAAGACACTCTACGTCGACGACCTCGTCACCGACGAAGCGGCCCGTTCGCAGGGCCATGGCGAGACCATGCTGCAATGGCTCATCCAACGAGCCCGCGAAACTGGCTGCGGCACCTTCAGTCTGGACTCCGGCACCCATCGCAAGGAGGCCCACGCCTTTTACTTTCGCCATGGTCTCCGCATCTCCGACTTCCACTTTCAGCTTCCGCTCTAAAGCCAGCGCTTGTAGAATCAGCAACCTGCCGCTACCATCCTCTTCATGCCCCCGCCCAGAGCAGCTTCCGCGGAGCCCGAGCAGCCCCCCGCGCTTATCGCCGCCGCGCTCGAGGCCTTTCTCGCCGAACAACCCCACTGCGTTCTTCTCGAAGACGGCAAAGTCCTCTTCGATATGCGCTCCGCGAAGTACTCCCTCGCCACCGAGCACGGCCGCTGCGCCCTTCATCTGTGGTCGGAGGATCGCAATCTAGTCCGGCGCGTGACTGCCACCTCCATGCGCAACGGGGTGCTCCGGCTTACGACGCAACGCTTCGGCCAGTCGAAACCCCAGACCCTGGAGTTGTCCCCGGATAAAGACCGCCGCACACCCAGCTCCCGCGAGGCGACTCGCGTTCGCTATCTGCGGGTGCTCGACCGCGTGCTGCAGCGTAACTTCCCGGACTGGCATCCTGATGCCTTCCGCACCGCGATGGATCTGGAAAAGTCCTTCGGACCTGCTTACGCCCGCGGCTCACTCGTCCAAGGCCAGAAGGCGTGGGCGGTCATCGCAGTCAACGACGAAGAATCCGCGGCCACCATCGATGGAATTCTCACGCTCGGCATTCTCTGGCTGCATCACTGCCGCGAGTCAGGCTCCGGCCGCCGCCTCTACCAGGGGCTCAAGGTCATCGTTCCGAAAGGTGCTGCGACCCTAACGCTCTCCCGCCTGGCATGGCTCAACCCCACCGCCGCGCAGTGGAAGCTGTATGAACTCAACCATTCCACCGAAGAGCTGGTAGAACGAGAGGCCGCCGACCACGGCAATCTCACCACCCGCCTGCTCCACGCCCCAAACCAGCAATCCGCCCGCGAACGCTTCGCCGAATCGACCGCGCGCGTCATGGCTCTCGTTCCTGAAGCCGCCCGGGATATCGTCGAGCAGAAGATCCGCAACCCCAGCGAGCTTTCCTTCCATCTCCACGGGCTGGAGTTCGCCCGCATCCGCAGCGGCTTCTCCGGTAACTCCTTTAATCACGCCCAGGAGATCACCTTCGGAGCCGGAGCGAACGAAACCCCTCTTACCGAAGCGAACGCCCCTGACCTTCGCGAACTGACAGCCCGCCTCTTCGAACGCCGCATCGCCTCCGGAGACAAACGCGATCCCCTCTACCGCATGGCCCCCGAGCGCTGGCTCGAGTCTGTGCTACGCGGCAACCTCGATCTGCTCAACGGAGCGATTACCCCCCACCTCAACCCAGCCCACGTCTACACCCAGGTGCCCGCGTTCGCCGCCTCCGATCGCGGCATGCTGGATCTTCTCGGCGTCACCTCGGACGGCCGCCTCGCCGTCATCGAGCTCAAAGCCGACGACGATCTCCACCTAGCCCTGCAGGGACTCGACTACTGGATCCGCGTCCGCCATCACCATCTCCAGACCAGCGACTCGTCCACTGGCCCCACCTTCGGACTCGGAGAGTTCCAACGCCACGGCTACTTCACCGGCCTCCGCCTGTCGCCCGATCCACCTCGGCTTTACCTCGTTGCCCCAGCCCTTCGAATCCATCCCGCTACCGAAACCATCCTGCGCTATCTGTCTCCAAGGCTCGAGTGGAGCTTGCTCGCGCTGGATGAACGCTGGCGGAAACAAGTGAAAGTCGTCTGGCGAAAACACTCGAACGGCTTGAAAAAGTAACTACATCGTATGTACGCTCAACAGAGATCTCTTGTTTGATTGAGGCGGGGATCAGGGAATCAGGCAGTTGCCTAGTCGCAGTATGCAGCGCTGGAAGTCAGCACCATGTCCTGCTCCTCGGCCAGATCTGGATTGTTCTGGTGTTCCTGCCGCGTAGCGAAGAACACTTCAATCGCATCCAGCACCGTAGGTCCGTTCTTCGCCTCGAAGATCTGCTTCCGCAGCGCGCCGCCACCTGGTACGCCATGCGTGAACCAACTGGCGAACTGCTTCATCTTGCCCACGCAGTCCCGGTTGCGGGCATCGCGCGCGAGTTGTCCAGCGGCTGTTAGCGCTGCGGCTCGGGTTGCCTCGGCCTGCTCTTCGAGAGCGATTTCGTGGACCAGCATCTCGAAGTAGGTCTTGATCATCAGGTAGCGATCGCGATCGGTCGGCTCGTCATAGATACCCACGCCGGTGGCTTCCTTGGAGGCCGTGTACTGCGCGATCTGCCGGAAGATCCAGGGATTGCTAGGAGCCGCCCGTCCGATCATCACCGCATCGCAATGCGTCGCATCGACCATGGCGGCGGCATCTTCGGGTGTGCGAATGTCGCCGTTCCCGATCACTGGAATTCGCACCGCGTCCTTCACCGCGGCGATGTACTCCCAGCGTGCCTGGCCGGTGTAGCCGTCCTCGCGCGTTCGAGCGTGAAGCGCGACGGCGTTCAGGCCGCAATCTTCCGCCATCTTCGCCAGTTCCACGCAGACGATGTTGGAGTCGTTCCAACCCATCCGAAACTTGACGGTGAAGGGAATCGAAACCGCTCCCCGTACCGCCTTGAAGATGGTCTCGATCAGCGGCAGATCCCGTAGCAGCCCGGAGCCGCCATTACAAGCCACAACACGCTTGGCCGGACAGCCGAGGTTCAGATCGACGAGATCGAATCCCGCATCTTGCACGATGCGCGCCGAGTCAGCGAGCGTCTCCGGGTTCGATCCGAAGAGCTGGGCTGAGATCGGGTGCTCGTCGTCGTAGTAGGTCAGGTAGCGCTTCCGCTTCGTCTCCCGCATCCGCGAGAGACCGTCAGCGGAGGTGAACTCCGTCATGATCAGCCCGCAACCGGATTGCTGATTCGAAGTCTCGACTTCTACCCCGCTAGCCGTCTCAGAAGGCTCTGCTGTCGTCGTGAACTGGCTGGCGTTTTTGATGAATCGCCGAAACACCGTATCCGTCACACCCGCCATCGGAGCCAGCACCGTCGCCGGCGCGATGCGCACGTTGCCGATCGAAAACTCAGCAGGAACACGCGCTTGCTCGGGCATGGCATGCTCCGCCGGATCGTCCCAGCGTTTCTGCTCGAGGGTGTAGCGCTTTTTGGTGGTGGTCGTCGTCATCGAGTATCGAATCCTGTGCGGCCTGTAATGCAAATGTTTTACTCAGACAAAAGGCCTCCGCGCTGGCGGAGGCCCCTTGGGTTTCGTTCGCTCCGCTTACTTCGCGGCGGTCTCTGCCTTGCCGGCGTCCGATTTCGCGAACTTGCGGCGGAAGCGCTCGACACGGCCTGCGGTATCGATCAGCTTCTGCTTGCCGGTGAAGAACGGGTGGCAGGCGGAGCAGATTTCGAGGTTGATGTCGCCCTTGTGGGTGGAGTGCGTCGAGAAGTTGTTGCCACAGGCGCACTTGACGGTGATCAGATCGTACTTCGGGTGAATCCCTTGCTTCGGCATCGTAATTTCCTTTTTTGACCCAGCTTTTGACCCAATTCTCGGGCCAGACAGGCTGCGGCCGAATTTCGGCACCTTCGTCTCATAGGACCGGCCGGTTCGCGGATCGCTTGCAACGGACAGATTCACGTCACATCGAACAACACTTCGCGTCACAGGTCGTGCTCCCCGGGGAGAGCATTCAGGCACTCCAATAATTTTATCGTGTATTACCACACACGGCAATTGGATTCCCACACCCCAGGGTTGGATTCATCCGGCTCCGGGCGCCGCCTCCGAGGCTGTCTCCTGCGATACTGGAAGACGTGCCAAGCCTAGCCATCGAGCGTGCCTCCGACGTCTGCAGCCTCTGCGGAGGCTCCGGCATGCGAATTACCCAGCAGGACGGGCGGCAGTTTGCCCAGCCCTGCGACTGCCGGATCCAGCGGCAGGCGACCCGGCGCATCGGGCAGGCCCACATTCCTCGCCGTTACGAACACTGCTCGCTGGATAACTACGACACCCAGTTTCCGTCGTCGCACCGCAGCTTGTCGACCGCCCATATGCGCGCCCGGAAGTTCGTCGACAGCTATCCGCTGGAGACCGCCGGAACAGGTCTGCTGATCACCGGCTCCATCGGCGTCGGCAAGACCCACCTGGCCGTGGGAATCCTGCAGGCGCTAGTGGGAGAGCGAGGCGCCTCGGGGCTTTTTGTCGACTATCGAGATCTTCTCAAGCAGGTTCAAAACAGCTATAACCGTCAGGTTGCCGCCACGGAACTTGAGATATTGGCGCCCGTATTCGATGCCGAAGTATTGGTCATTGACGAATTGGGAGCTTCCAAGCCCACGGACTGGGTCTGGGACACGGTCGCACATATTCTCAATACCCGCTATAACGACCGCCGCACCACCATCATCACCACGAACTACGCTAATTTGGCTCCGCTTGGTATGGAAGCGGGGAACTCCTCCCGTGCTGCGATGCGTGAGGAGACGCTGGGCGACCGCATCGGCGAACGCATGCGCTCGCGCCTGCAGGAGATGTGTGTTGTGGTTGAAATGCAGGGCGAAGACTTTCGCCAGAAGGTAAAACGCGCCAGCTTCGCCTGAAATTGGCAGCGCCTTTGCACGAGGTTCTTTAGAGCATCGTTATCAGAAGAAACAAGACTGCGCTCACCGTAGCCACCCGGTACAGAACATCCTCTGCCGTCAGTTCCCGTCGCACGGTTGCGACGCACCCACCCGCAGTTGGACTTATCCCCGCGTAATCCATCCCCTGTGTCGCGTCATCGAACTCGAAATTCTGGTTCATCTTTGCGGCCTCCCGGGCGATCTCCCGGCTCCGAAATCACGTACGGCAACTCTCTCTGTTTCATCTATCTAACGGCATCATGCCCTAGAAAGTTCCGGGCATCCATGAAAATAAGGCAAAGATTCCAACGGCTGTACCTGCTCCGGCTCACTTCATCTGATACCGCCTTGTCGTAGCCGGATTCACGAAGGTATAAAATCTCGGCTTATGAGCGAGCTTCAGCAGGCAGGAAACCCCAGCGACAAGAACTCCCCCGGTCTTTTCGCCCCCCGTCAGCCCGAGAGTAGCGGCGGCATTCCCGTAGCTGCCTGGGGAATCGCCGGTCTCGTGATCGTGGTGGTGGTTGCCGTTCTGATCTTTGTCGGCCGCAGCAAGTCCGTCGGAGCAGGGAATACCGTCCAGCCCCTGGCTCCCTACGCCGCGAGCCTTCCGCTTTCGCAGCTCGCCATGAGCGAGTCCACCAATCTCTCCGGCGGCAAGTACACCTACATCGACGGCCACATTCGCAATACCGGCACCCAGACCGTCACCAGCGTGACCGTCCAGGTGCTTTTCCATAACGAAGAGCAGATGCCGCCGCAGCTCGAAACGCTCCCGCTTGCCCTGATCCGCACCCATCAGCCGTATATCGACACCCAGATGGTGAGTGCGGCTCCGATCAAGCCGGGCGAGGACCGGGAGTTCCGCCTCACCTTTGAGACCATTGCCGGAAACTGGAACTACCAGATGCCGGAAGTCCATATCATTCGGGTGGACTCTAAATAGCTCTGCCAGTTCAAGATCCACCCTGATCGCGTCTGGCAAATCTTACGCGCTATCCGGAAGAAACTACTGGTAAGAACTGCGCTGGATCTCCCGAGCCATGTCCGGTTTCGCAGCCTAAATTCATCATTACAAGTGGCTTAGTTCTTTGCCGCAAGTTTGGCGCGCCAGTTGCTACAGTCTCCTGCGTACGAAGCGACGCGAAACCCAGGAACGACCGAAGGCAACCAGTTTGAGGAGTGAAGCAATGATGACTACAAAATCACGCAATGCGCTTGGTCTCTCAGTTTTTGTTCTTGGTAGTGCAATGAGCGTTTCGGCTTTCGCTCAGGCTACCCCCGCTGCCCAGGCGGATCCCGCCGCAGCCACCAGCAATTCTTCAATGAGCCCGGACAACAAGGGCAGCTACGCAACCGGCAAGCCCCTGGAGCAGCAGTCCAAGGAAGGTTTCTGGGGTCACATGAACCCCCTCGCCCGTAAGAAGTGGGTGAATCGGCAGGTCAGCCCCGTCAAGGATCGTGTCAACGAACTCGACCAGTTGCAGTCCAAGAACGCAAATGACATTCGCGATGTGGATTCGCGTGCCCAGTCCGGCATCAAAAATGCGATGGACGCAGCAAGCACCGCAGACCAGCATGCTCAGGACGCCGCGACGAAGGCTGCTTCAGCAGGCCAGGTAGCCGGAACCGCCAGCCAGCGCACGACGGCTCTGAACGGTACCGTACAGAACCTTGACCAGTACCAGGAAGTCGCTTCGACCGCAGTACCGTTTGCAGCAGGACGCACGGTTCTTGGCAAGACCGCCAAGGCCAGCCTGGACGAGGTAGCCGACAAGCTCGCGAGCGAGAAGGGCTACATCATTGAAGTACAGGGCTACAGCCGCTCCGGCGTTCAGACTTCGCAGGCAATGGCCGATTCAGTCGTTCGTTACCTCGTAACCGAGCACCAGGTTCCCGTCTACCGCATCTACCGCACCGGCCTCGGTAAGAACACTGCCAAGGCAACAGACGGCGAAAAGCTGCTCGTCAATGGAGTTCGCGTGACGCTTCTCCACAACAGTCTGGCAACCATGGGAACCACCACCGCAACCAATGGCTCAGCAGCGATGCCAGCCACCCGCGGTGTAAGCAGTCCCGCGGCGCAATAGCCCTCCCCTCAGGGTGGCACCGAGCGCAGTATTTCCTCCGTGCCGCCCGCAAGTTTGCCGGAATAGCGACCTAGAGCGCATCCGCAAAACCCTCTCCTAACCAGAGAGAACCAAGGCAGATTGGCCCCTCGATGAGGGGCCGTTTTTTTTAACTCTTCAAGCCGAAATTAAAGTGGATTCCCACAACCATGAAGTTTCTCCACGCGAAGCGTCCAATACCCCACGAAGGTCCTGCCAAAAGCCCCGTGGCGCCCGCCCGGCGTTAGGGCGCCTTGGTAATTATCTTGCCTCAGCGATACACCTTGAAGGACCCACTTAAGGGCAAGACGTCTGGCTAAATCTGGACTGCCGCATGAATCGCCAGCAACTGCTCCAACACACCCTTCAAATGATCCAGCCGCAGCGCATTCGCGCCATCCGACTTCGCCTCCGCTGGATTGTCATGTACTTCGAGAAATATTCCATCTATCCCAGCCGCTACCGCAGCCCGTGCCAGCACGGGAATAAACTCCGGCTGCCCTCCGCTGACTCCATCGCCTGCTGAGGGTGTCTGGACCGAGTGCGTCCCATCGAAAATAACCGGCGCAAAGCCACGCATGATCGGTAGGGAGCGCATGTCCACAACCAGGTTGTTGTAGCCGAAGCTGGCGCCTCGCTCAGTCAGGCAGACCCGCGTGTTGCCGCTGTCCACGATCTTCTGCACAGCATGTTTCATATCGCCGGGAGCGACAAATTGACCCTTCTTCACGTTGATCGCCCGTCCGGTCTCGGCGGCTGCGATCAACAGATCGGTCTGGCGGCAAAGGAACGCGGGAATCTGAATCACGTCGACAGCCTCACCCACAGCCGGACAGTCCACGGCTGTATGAACATCGGTCAGAACCGGGAGCCCCGTACTCTCACTGACAGCCTTCAGAATGCGACAACCTTCCACCAGCCCTGGTCCACGAAAGCTGCGGATCGAGGTGCGGTTTGCCTTGTCGTAGCTGGCCTTGAAGATGTAGGGAATACCAAGATCCGCCGTAATCCGCTGAATCGAATCCGCCATCTTCCGCGCGTGCACTTCGGACTCGATCACACAGGGTCCGGCAATAAGAAAAAGCTGGCCTCGCCCGACGGCGACGCCTCCGATATCGAAACTGAAAGGGGAGTTCACCCCTTTATTTGACCACAGTAGAGACAGTCCGCCGCTCCAGGCCCACCTGCCCTATCGCTTCATCCCTCGCCCAAATCCCGTCAGCAGCAACGTCGCAAACGACAGCCCTCTCCGCCCGTCCTCGCTCATCGCCCGCTTCGCAATCTGCCAAAGACTCGGCGGAGTGGTCTCCTTCCGCTGCTCTTCCGAAGCGTCCCTAATCGCCCTCGAAAGCTTCTCCAACACCTCGGGATCCAGCTCGGTCAGAATCTTCGCTGCCGTCAGCAGATTGCGAATCCCCGCAATCCCTTCGGGTAGCTTGGCGTACTCCGCAACCTTGCCAGCGATTGTGTCCTTCGCGTCGATCATGCCCTGCAAAGCATCGAGCAGGCCCTTATCATGCGCGGACTGCAATACATCCCACGCCACCAGCAGTGCCTCGGCATGCTCCACGGGGGCAGCGTCAACGCGCTTCTGCAACTCCAGCTTTGGATCGATCGGTGCGGGGGTAAAGCGAATCGGATTAGCCATGGCAGATACTCCTCATAACTTTCTTAGACCGTAGTGGAAGTAATCTGCACCAGCTTGTCCGAAGCTTGGGTGCCTGGCACATGGTAGTCGGCGCGCTTCCACTTGCGCTCGATCTCGACGCCAGTCTGCGGAGTTCTGATCCCATTGCGGAAGTTCGCGCGCGGCAACGGATTCTTACCCTGCTCCGGAAGCACTGTCATGCTGACCGCCGTCTCCTTATAAGCAGGCGTGTGTGTGGCGCGGTCGGTATGGCTGCTGGTCAGCTTGTTGACCGGCTCTTCGATTGAGTTCAGCGGCATGTAGAGTTGCTTGCCCTGCACCCGATCCGATACCAGCACCTGTACCTTCACCTGCCCATACGCCGACTTGATCTGCACGTGGCGGCCGCTGGTGATACCGCGTTCCGCAGCCAGCTCCGGCGAGACCTCCAGGAAGGTGTTCGGCGTCATCTCTTTGATGCCCTTCGTGCGATACGTCATGCTCCCTTGCTCGAAGTGCTCCAGCAGACGTCCGTTATTCAAATGCAGATCATAGGTAGCGTTCATCTCTTCCGACGATGGGATGTACTCGACAGGATAGAACCGCGCCTTACCGTCGGGAAAGGGAAAGCCCTCGGTAAACAGCAGCGGCGTGTCTGTGCCATCCGCATGTACGGGCCATTGCTGGCTGCCGTAGCCCTCCAGCTTGTCGTAGCTCACCCCGGCAAACAGCGGAGTGAGACGGGCTACCTCATCCATGATCTGCGAAGGGTGCGAGTACCGCCACTTCGCTCCCATGCGGTTCGCGATCAGCTGCAGAATCTCCCAGTCCGGCTTCGACTCGCCCAGCGGATTCATCACCTGGTAGATCCGTTGAATGCGCCGCTCGGTGCTGGTAAACGTCCCTTCTTTTTCGAGAGATGGTGAAGCCGGTAGCACCACGTCGGCATACCAGGCTGTCTCGGAGAAGTTGATATCCTGCACGATCAGGAACTCGACCTTGCGCAGCGCCTCGCCAACAAAGTTCGCATTCGAGTCGGACGTAATCGTGTCCTCACCCTTGATGTACAGGCTCTTCAAACTCCCCGCCAGGATCGCATCGATCATCTGGTGATTGTCCTTGCCGATGCTGGTAGGCAGCGTTACGCCCCACTCCGCTTCGAACTTGATCCGAACTTCTTCGTCATCCACCTTCTGGTAGCCCGAGTAGACATTCGGCATCGATCCGAAGTCGCTCGCTCCCTGCACATTGTTATGCCCGCGCAGCGGGTACGCCCCCGCTCCCGGCCGCATGTAGTTGCCCGTCAGCAGTAGCAGGTTGGAGATCGCAGTCGCCGTATCCGAACCCCCGCAATGCTGCGTCACGCCCATTGCAAACAGGATACAAACCCCATCCGCCGCCGCGATCTCGTTCGCGACTGTAATCAGCGTGCTCGCCGGAACCCCGGTGATCTTCTCCGCATACTCCAGCGTGTAGGGCTCCAGCGACTTCTTGAACTCCTCGAAGTGATTCACCCACTGGTCGATGAACTTCATGTTAGCCAGTCCGTGATCGAGAATGTACTTTGACACCGCGCCCATCCACACCGAGTCCGTAGCCGGATTGGGACGGAAGAAGAGGTCAGCCCGCTCCGCCATCTCATGCTTCCTCAGGTCAGCCATGATCAGACGCTGTCCGCGGAACTTATGCGACCGCTTCACCCGAGTCGCCAGCACCGGATGGTTCTCTGCCGGGTTTGCCCCGACGATCAACACCAGTCCGGCCTTCTCGATATCCGCAATTGAGCCGGAGTCACCACCGTATCCCACGGTTCGTTGCAGTCCCATCGTCGCAGGGTTCTGGCAGTAGCGAGCGCAGTTGTCGATGTTGTTGGTGCCGATCACTGCCCGCGCCAGCTTCTGCATCAGGAAGCTCTCTTCATTCGTGCATTTGGAAGAAGCGATGAACGCCAGCGCATCCGGCCCATGTTCCGCCTTGATGCTATTGAACTTTGCCTCGATTACATCCAGCGCCTCTTCCCACGACGCCTCGCGGAAACCGTCGCCGTCGCGCAGCAGCGGTACCGTCAAACGGTCGTCGCAGTTGATATGGCCCCAGGCAAATTTACCCTTGATGCAGGTTGAAATGCCATTCGCCGGACCGTGCGCCGGTTCGACCTTCAAAATGTGCCGGTCGCGGGTCCAGACGTCGAAGCTGCATCCCACCGCGCAGTAGGTGCAGACCGTCTTGGTCCGCTTCACCCGCGAGTGGCGCATCTCGGCTTCTATCTCTGAGAGCGCCAGGATCGGCCCGTATCCGATAGGAGGTTCAATTCCCTTAACCACCTCGATCATGTCGTCGAGCACCTTCTCCGGTGTGTTCGTCAGGTAGCCCGCATGGCCGAGCATGGACTTCTCCATCAGCGCATTGCAGGGGCACACCGTCACGCAGTGGCCGCAGGAGACGCAGCTCGAACCCTCGATCTTCTCGCCACCATCCCACAAGACACGCGGGTGTTCACTCTCCCAGTTGATCGTCAGGGTCTCATTCACCTGGACGTTCTGGCAGGCCTCCACGCAACGTCCGCAGAGAATGCACTGGTCCGGGTCGTAACGGTAGAAGGCGTTCGACATGTCCTTCTCATACGGCTTGGGCGTATAAGGCCGCGACTGGTGCTTCACATCCAGCTCCGCCGTCGTGTTGTGGACGGTGCAGTTCTGGTTGTTGTTGTCGCACACCGTGCAGTACAGCATGTGGTTCTGCAGGATGCGGTCGAACGCCTCCCGCTGCGCGATGTCCACTGCCTCGCCTTCAGTCACCACCTGCATCCCAGTCGTAACCGGAGTCGCACACGCCCGCACCAGGCTTCCGTTCACCGACACCATGCAGGTATCACAGCTTTGGATCGGTCCCATCGCCGGCAGATAACAGACCTGCGGGACCTGCTTCGTCTCCGACGCCTTCGAGTGGCGGTTCAGGGCATCCACCAGCAGCTCTCCCACTCGCGCGGGAACCACCTGCCCATTGACGCGCAGCTCAGTATCGGGAGTCGTATTCAGCGGAGTGTTCAGGAGAGATTTCGTCGCGGCCATAGGTCCTCTGATGCCCGGAGCATACCAGAGGATTCCCAGACCTGCGGACGACCCTCCGGCAAGGCACAAGGATTTCAACGATCTAACTCCGCGATCTAGTTCAAGCAGCCAGGCCCAGAATCTATTCCGCGAAAAGAACGAAGGTCATGCGTGCGGCGCCACACCGAACCGCTCTCGGACCAGATGCAACGCCTCGTCCCTGGTCCGGACGGCTCCCTCCAACTGAGCATCCTCCGCCGCTTCCAACATCGCCTTGAAGCTCACTCCGGGCCGATACCCCGCCGCAATCAGATCCCGCCCGGTGACCAGCAGCGACGGACGCATCGCCTCGACAGGTTCCGCCTCAAACCTCTCCTTCGCGAACTCATACAGCCGAAGATCACCGTGACACGAGCTCGCGTCCAGCCAGTGCAGAGCCAGATGTTCGGGGAAGTTCGGCAGCCGGAAGAACCGCTTCAGCGTCGACTCCCGCATGCCCTTCACATCACCGAAGCGCATGTGATTCTGCACCAGCGCAAGAATCTGGGCCGTATCTTCGTTTGAAAACCGCAGCCGCTTCAGGATGTCTTCGGCGATCCGAACCCCTACTTCGACGTGCCCGTTGAAGCGAATCCGATCTCCGGGCACCGCCGGATCCGGCGCCCGAAACGTAGCCGGCTTGCCGATATCGTGCAGCAGCGCCCCCCACGTCAATGTCGCCGAAGCCCGGTCGTCGTACGGAACGACACGCAGCTTCTCCAACAGCATCATCGTATGGACCCAGACGTCACCTTCGGGGTGAAACTCCGGTGGCTGCTCGACCCCACGCAGTTTTACGACCTCCGGCAGAACCTCCTTGAGCAGCCCCAACTCGAACAGCAGCTCCATCCCGCGCCGCGCACCGCCCTCGGTCAGAATCCGCGTCAACTCCTCGCGGATCCGCTCACAGCTCACCTGGCCGATCTCCGGCGCGATCGCCTGAATCGCCTTTGCCGTACCCTCATCCACCACAAATCCCAACCGAGCCGCAAACCGCACCGCTCGCAGCATCCGCAGCTTGTCCTCTTCGAACCTCAGGCGTGGCTCGCCGATCGCCCGGACGACACCCGCCGCCAGATCCGCCTTCCCTCCGACGTAATCGAGCGTCGCGGCGCCAGCATCGCCCGTCTCCTCGAAGAGCAGCGGATCGAGCAGCATCCCGTTGATGGTGAAGTCCCGCCGCAGTACGTCCGCGCGCGCGTCGGTCGAGAACCGCACCGCATCCGGCCGCCGCCCATCGCTGTAAGCGCCGTCGTGGCGGAAGGTAGCGACCTCGGTCGCAATCTCTTCTCCGTCCGCTTCAAGACATACCAGCACCACCCCGAAGTGTGCGCCCACGGAGAACGTCTTCGCGAACAGCCCCATCACCGCATCCGGCGTAGCGCTGGTCGCAACGTCGAAGTCCTTCGCGGCGACACCCAGCAGCAGATCCCGCACGCATCCACCCGCAAAGTAAGCCTGGTGGTCAGCGTTCCGCAGCGCCGCTACGATCTGCCGCGCAGCCCCGTATCTCGGATCGTATTTGAACTCCATCGTCATCACTCTCCCCTATCATAGAGAGATGCCCACGGAGCACCACACCGGCCTCATTCTCGGCATCGAATCCTCCTGCGACGAGACCGCCGCCGCCGTCGTCCGCGCAGGCGGCCACGCGCTTTCGAACGTCGTTGCCTCGCAGATGGAACTGCACGCCAACTACGGCGGCGTCGTCCCCGAACTCGCCTCTCGCGAGCACCTCCGCAACATTGTCCTCGTCGTCCGCGAAGCCCTCACCCGCGCCAACGTAACCTTCAGCGACCTGGACGCCATCGCCGTCACCTCCGGCCCGGGACTCGCCGGAGCACTGCTGGTCGGCATCACGTACGCGAAGGCCCTCGCCTTCGGATCGGGCAAGCCCCTGATCGCCGTCAATCACCTCGAAGGCCACATCCACGCCGTCCTGATGGAAGCGCGCGAACGTGCCGAAGCGCCCATGGAACTGCCGCTGCTCGCGCTGGTCGTCTCCGGCGGCCACACCCACCTCTACCTCGCGGAGCACCCAAAACGGCAGGGAAGCGCCGTTGCGCCAACCGGAACTGTGCAGAACACCTGGCAGTACCGGAACGTAGGCCGCACCGTGGACGACGCCGCCGGCGAAGCCTTCGACAAGGTGGCCAAGCTCCTCGGCCTCGGCTACCCCGGCGGCCCCTGGATCGATACCCTCGCCTCGCATGGCAATCCGCGCGCGGTTCCGTTCACCTTCAGCCAGATCAAACCGCGCGCCTCCAAGCTCGAACACGCCGCCGCGCAGAGCTCCAATGGCCAGGGCACCCCGTCCCTGCCGCCCGCTCCGAACTACGACTTCTCCTTCAGCGGCATCAAGACCGCCGTCCTCCGCTACACCCAGACTCACGCCATGCAGGCTGCCATCGAGACCCGCCGCCGCGCCTTCACCGCCAATCCGGCGCTGAAGCCCTCGTCTCCAGAGGCCTTAGCCCTCCTCGACCCCCAGACCCTGGACCTGATCGCCTCCTTCCAGAACGCCGTCGTCGGAAATCTCCTCCGCCAGACCTTCGCCGCCGCCGAGGTCTTCGGAGCCCGCGGCCTGGTCGTCTCCGGCGGAGTCGCCGCCAACTCCGAACTGCGCCACCGCTTCACGGCCGAAGCAGCCCGCCGCGGCCTCCCGGTCGCCTTCCCCTCACTGGCTCTCTCAACCGACAACGCCGCCATGATCGCCGCCGCCGCATGGCCGCGCTTTCTCGCCGCCGACTTCGCCCCCGAAGACCTGACCGCCGCCCCCCAACTGCGCCTCGGGTAAGGCGTCTTTTTCGCGCCGCTGTTTAAGGCAGCCAGATCAGCTAAAATCGAACCAGAAACTTAGCGAGAGCAGTCTGCACCGTGCCACGCGCCGGCTGCGGCAGGGACATACCGCACGTGGCAACCTTGGAACTCTTCAACACCCTCAGCGGAAAAATAGACCCCCTCACGCCCGTAGGCGCGCCCGCCCTGCGTATGTACTGCTGCGGCCCTACCGTCTACGACTACGGTCATATCGGCAACTTCCGCACCTTCCTGCACGTCGATGTTCTGCGCCGTTTCCTCATCCAGCTCGGCATTCCCGTCCAGCACGTCATGAACGTCACCGACGTCGACGACAAGATCATCCGCAACGCCGCGAATGCCGGCCTGCCCATCGCCGAGTACACGGCCAAGTTCGAGAAGGCGTTTTTCGAAGACCTTGACGCCCTCTCCATCCAACTTCCCGAACACGTCGCCCACGCTACTGAGTGCATTCCGGAGATGGTCTCACTCATCCAGCAGCTCGCCGAAAAAGACATCGCCTACCAGGCCGAGGACGGTAGTTGGTACTTCCGCATCGCGCGCGACCCCGACTACGGCAAGCTCTCGAAGAAAGACCTAGAAAACATCACCGACGGAGCCCGCGTCGACCTGGACGAGTACGAAAAAGACGCCGCCCGCGACTTCGCCCTCTGGAAGGCCGTTAAGCCAAACGAAACCTCCTGGGACACAGCCCTCGGTACCGGTCGTCCCGGCTGGCACATCGAGTGCTCCGCCATGGCCACCAAGTTTCTCGGCCAGTCCTTCGACCTGCACGCTGGCGGCGAAGACCTCATGTTCCCGCACCACGAGAACGAGATCGCCCAGTCCGAGTGCGCCTCCGGCCAGACCTTCGCGCGCCACTGGATGCACGTCCGCTTTCTGCTGGTTGAAGGCCGCAAGATGTCCAAGTCCGAGGGCAATTTCTATACCCTCCGCGATCTCCTCCTCAAGGGCTACCGCGCCTCCGCCATCCGCTTCCTGCTTCTCTCCGTGCCCTATCGCAACCAGATGAACTTCACCATCGACAGCCTCACCGAGAGCACCAACGCTGTCGACCGCCTCCGCACCTTCGATAAGCGCATCCGCACCGGCAGCTTTTCAGCCGGGCTCGATGAGAGCATCGCCGCCGCCACCGCCAAGGCCGAAAAGGACTACACCGCCGCCCTCGCCAGCGATCTCAACACCGCGGAAGCCCGCGCCGCCATCTTCGACCTCGTCCGCGCCGCCAATGCAGCCGCCGACCACGGGACCCTCCGCGCCGATAACGTCACCGAGATCCTGAAAGTGCTGGCCCTCTTCGACGGAATCTTCAGCGTCCTCGAAGACCGCGATGCCGACCTGACCCGCCTCGCCCTCGCCTGGGCCGAACGCGAAGGCCGCTTCGACGAAGCCTCCCCCGACCTCCTCGCCACCCTCGCCCTGACCGACGCCGACATCGACGCCCTGGTCGCCGAACGCACCCAGGCCAAGAAGACCCGCAACTTCGCCCGCGCCGACGCCATCCGCAACGACCTCCTCGCCAAGGGAATCCTCATCGAAGACAGCAAAGATGGCGTCCACTGGAAGCGCAAGTAGCTTGTTTGCAATCTTGTAGCCGCTGACACGAACGATATAATTCAACCTTGCTCAATAAGCTAACGTTTGCCAACCTAGCCCATCGGCCCGTTCGAACCATCCTGAGTATCCTCGCCATCGCTGTTGAGGTGACGATGATCCTCACTCTGGTAGGGGTCAGCAACGGAACGTTGCACGAGTCCGCCCGCCGCGCCCGCGGAACCGGCGCAGATATCCTCGTCCGTCCTCCCGGATCCTCCGCCCTCTCCTCCCTCAGTTCCGCTCCCATGAGCGACAAGCTGCCGGCGATCCTCGCAGCGGAGCCCCACATCACCCTGGCCACCGGAACCATGGTGCAGCCCCTGGAACTTTTCGACACCATCACCGGTCTCGACATGGATCAGTTCGCCACGATGAGCGGAGGGTTTCGCTTCCTGAAAGGCGGTCTGCCCGTTCTGGACACAGACATGATCGTGGATGAGCCCTACGCCCGGGAAAAGCATCTCCAGGTCGGCAGTACGCTCACTCTCATCACCCACGAGTGGCACATCTCCGGAATCTACGAGCCCGGCAAGCTGGCACGCATCTGCGTGAAGCTATCGGCGTTGCAACGATTCACCGGCAATCCGGGACGGCTCAGTCAGGTCTATCTCAAAGTGGACGATCCCAGCCACGCCCAGGCAATTGTCGATGCCCTCCGCGCCAAATATCCCGGTTATCAGATCTATACGTTGGAATACTTCACCTCGCTGCTTTCGGTGAACAGTCTCGGACTACTCCGAAACTTTACGTACGTCGTCATCGGAATCGCCATGATCGTAGGCTTTATCGTCGTCTTCATGGCCATGTACACCGCCGTCCTCGAACGGACACGTGAGATCGGCATTCTCAAAGCAGTCGGCAGCTCCTCCAGCCTCATCCTGAACATGCTGCTGCGCGAGACCTTGCTGCTGGCCGTCATCGGAACTGTGGTCGGTATCCTGCTCACGTACGGTACTCAATGGCTCATGCTGCACGTCGTGCCCAACAGCCTCACGCAGGAGACCGTCTACGCGTGGTGGCCCATCGCAGGCGCCATTGCCATTGCCGGTGCCATGATCGGAGCCATCATTCCCGGTATCAAAGCCGTCCAGCAGGATGCAACCGAGGCCCTCTCCTATGAGTGAAACGTCCATCATCGAGGTCCGCGATCTCACCAAGACCTACCGTGTAGGCGATGTCGATGTCGAAGCACTGCGGGGCGTTAATCTCGACGTTACCCCGGGCGAGTTCATCGCCGTAGTTGGTTCTTCCGGCTCCGGGAAATCGACCCTCTTTAACATCCTCGGCGGGCTCACCCCGCCCACTGGCGGCAGCGTCCACATCAACGGCAAGGACCTCTCCCACATGTCCAATGCGGAGCGCACCAATCTTCGCAAGGACACGGTCGGCTTCGTCTTCCAGAAATACAATCTCCTCCCCACGCTCTCGGCCGAAGACAACATCAGGATCGTCCGCTACATCGCCGGCCACGCGACCGACTTCGATCCGCACTTCAAAGAGATCCTGTCACTGCTCGGCATCGAAGACCGGCTGAAGCACAAGCCCCGCGCCCTCTCGGGCGGACAGCAACAGAGAGTCGCCATCGCCCGCGCCCTGGTCAACGGCCCGGCGATTCTGCTGGCAGACGAGCCCACCGGCAACCTCGACAGCAAGAACTCGACCGCCGTTCTTAACCTGCTGCGCGACCTCAACCAGCGCCTCGGCCAGACCATCCTGATGATCACGCACGACGAGCAGGCCGCAGCCTTCGCCCACCGGAAGGTCCACATGCACGACGGGCAGTTGATCTAGGTGGATTCCCCATCGTCGTAAAGTTGGTTCACTTACGCGAAGCGTCCAAGACCCCACGAAGGTCCTGCCGAAGGCCCCGTGGTTCCTGCCCGGCGTCAGGGCGCACTTGATCAACTTTAGCTCTCCGCGAACCTCCACGACGCACCCGCAAGGCATCTCAACTAATCAATGAACAACCGCACGCTCCCCCTCGTCTCCGCAGTTCTGTTCGCACTCTCCCTGACCGCGCCTGCCCAGGCCCCGCTCACCGAGTGGTCCAGCGACTCCCTGAACCTTCGTTTCAGCTATCCCTCAGACCTCACCAAGGGCGATCCTGCCAGCGTGGTCCACGACGGCAATCTCACGCTTCCCGGCGTCTCTGATCCCAGCCTTATGCGCTGCCTGCGTCCCGATCTCCTCGCGCAGTCGGCTACCGCCACTATTCTTCTCGCCGAGCTTGACGTCACCTGTCTTACCCCCGAGCAGCAGGCGACTCCCAAGGACCTCCTCGCGAATTTGGCGGAGGTAGTCAACAAGATCGGCGGCATGACCTCGATCGCGCCACCTGCCTGGTATAACGTCGGCTGGCAGAAGGTCCATATGGCAGCCGCGCAAGGCTCCCCGCAGGGCGCACCCGACGCCGCACCACAGCGGCTCTACACGATGGGCTTCTCCACCGGTTGGAACAACCATCTGCTGGTTTGGTTCTTTACTTCGACCGATATCCAGACCCTGAACCGCATCACCAAGAGCACCGTTCGCTTCGGCCGTTCGGCTGCCGCGCCGCTCTACCCCAGCCAGATCAACGATGCCGGTTCGAAGAACTAGGCAACGTGCTCTAGGCGATCTCTTCCGTAGCGGTGCACTCGATCTCAGCGGTCGGCGCACCGCTCTTCAGTTTCGAGCTCGTTACCAGCCACACGGCGACCAGAATCGCGGCCATTCCGACGTACTCGATCCCCACCATCCGCTCATGCAGAAAGATCGCTCCCAGCACCACCGCAACGATCGGATTGATGTAGGCGTAGGTAGACACCTTCGCCACCGGCACATGCTCCAGCAGGTAGATATAAGCGGTATACCCTACCAGCGAACCAAATGTAACCAGATAGAGCACAGAAGCTCCGGCCTGAACGCCCCAGCGTCCCCGGCTCCAGTCTCCCAGCACCAGCATCACCGCACAGTTGAAGACTCCCGCAATCAGCATCTGCCATCCCGCTGAAGCGAACGGGCTGACCGGCATCTTGAATCGCCGCGCCACAATCGTCCCTGCCGTCCAACTCAGCGCACACCCTAGCGCAAACGCTCCGCCGATCATCTGCGTCCGATCACCATGCAGACTCTCCCGCAGCCCCGGCCACAACAGCACCAGCAGTCCTCCAAATCCTGTGGCGATCCCGACCCAGCCTCGTGCCCGCAGTCCTTCGCCGCGTGGAGCGACAGCCTCAAACAGCGCCACGTACAGCGGAATCACGGCAATAATCAGCGACGAAAGCCCGCTCGAAAGTGTCCGCTCCGCATACATCAGGCCGACGTTTCCGCCGGAGAGCATCAGTACTCCGATTACGGCCTGGAGCCATGCCTCGCGGCTACTCAACCGCAGCGAAATCCCGCGCACCTTGCAGAAGAGCAGCATCAGCACGCCGGAAGCGCCGTACCGCACAGCTCCCAGGACGAACGGCGGCAACACCTCCACTCCAAACCGAATCGCTACGAACGTCGAGCCCCAGAAGAAATACACGCACCCGAATGCGGTCAGCACCTTGGTGCTCAGGCCGGCTCTATTTCCATTCGGAGTAAGGGAAGAAGTCACTCCACCATCTTAAATGCGGCACTAAAAAAATCAGCACCTTGGAAGGGATTTAGCAACGCTGTAAAGTCGATACCCTTACGCGAAGCGTCCAATATCCCACGAAGTGGCGCCCGCCCGGCGTCAGGGCGCCTTTGGTACTTGCTTCCTTCAGCTAAAAAAGAAAACGGGTGCAGACGAACTCGTCTACACCCGCTCTGAATCAGCCGCTGTTAGAAGTTCAAAGTCACCTGCGCGCTCACCGTTCGGGGCGAAACAAAGTGCGTTCCGCTGAACGTTGAGAGGAAGTTATACAGCGCATATTTATTGGTGACATTCACCGCAGTCAGGCTCACATTCGTCTTGAAGCGATCACGATGCAGCACATTGTCCCAACCCGCGCCCATATCGAACAGCGTGCGTGGCGCAATCCGCGGAGGGTTCTTGTCGTCATTCTCCGTGCCGGGCTTGGGAATGCTCAGCAGCGGAGACGAGAGCTGCCCGACCGCGCAACTCTTCAGCGGAGCCGCCAAAGTTGCAACGACGCCACCGCAGGTAATCTGTGCCTGCGCCTGCTGATCGGCGGTCAGGTAGCTCAGGTCGGTGAAGCCCTGCGCCACATCGTCCTTGGTTGCAAACGGCGCATTTCCAGCCACCAGTCCGCTCTCGTACCGGTACGTGATGCCGTACCACGGGCCACGCTTGAACGGCTGATACTGCACATGCGTCGACTGCTGAAACGCCTGATCGTGATCGATGCGGAACACGCCTTGGTCTCCGGTGCTCGGATCGTTGAACAGAATCCCGCCCACCTCCGGGTCGAAGAAGCGCGACCGCGTATGCCCGAGCACCGCGTACGCCGAAATCCCATGCGTCTGCGGAACCGTCAACTTAATCCCGAAGCCATCGATCTTCGACTTCCGCCACTGGATCGGAAACGCCAGCGGAGTATTCAGCACAATGTCGAAGTCGAAGTCCCGGTCCGTGTACTTCCAGAAGTATTCGCCATTCACCACCAGGTGTTTGCCGAAGCCCTGCTCGAAGCCCGCGTCATACTGGTTGCGTGCCGCCGGCTTCAGCGGAGTCGGGAAGCCTGCACCCTCCAGGCCGCCTACACCCGTCGAACTCGAGACGATCAGATTCTCGTTATACGGCGTCAGGAACAGCTTGCCGTATCCGACCCGCAGCACCGTATTGGTCGCTTTCACCAGGTACGTCGCACCGAGCCGTGGCTGGATCAGCGAGCGGCTGCTCAGGCCGTTGTAGTTGTCGATGCGTCCGCCCAACAGGAAGGTGAATCCCTTGAACGCCAGGTTGTCCTGGATGTAGATGGCTTCCTGCTTGATGTCCGTCTTGCCGTTGAAATGGTAGAGGCTTCCGCCGCGCGAGAGGTCGAATCCAGCGGACCCGGGATTGAAGCTTTCGTTCACCGTATCCTGCTCCGGGCACTGGCTTGGATCGCGGTAGCTGGTGTTCGTGTCGGGGGTGCCGTCCGCGTTCAGGCAAGGCGCATTGAAGCCCGGATCGGTAATGCCCAGCGAGAACCCTTCGTGCAGGAACGTGTGGTAAAACATCGCTCCGACCTTCAGCGTATTGATACCGCGCGAGTACGAATAGTCCACCTTGATGCCGGCGTTCTGCAGGCGGCGCGACTGGGCCAGCGTTGCCGGCGTATCGCTGAACGGATTCTTGCTCGGGTAGTAGTGGAAGTTGTCCTGCCGCAGGTAAGGGTTCACCGTAAACAGGCTGTGCGCGCTGATAATGTGCGTCCACGAAGGCGATAGATTGTAGCTGAAGATCTGCGCCTTCTGGTCCTGCCCCGCCGCCTGCTGGTCGTACTGGTTCGGGTTCTGGAACCACGACCGCGAAGCCGTCATGTTCAGTTGCAGCATGTCCTTCGCGCTCGGATTGAAGTCGATCCGGTCGAAGAAGTTTTCGTTGTTGCCCTTCGCATGGAGCGGCCGAAACTCCGGCGTATCGAGATAGCGCCCGCTGTTCACGCCATCCGCAGTAAAGAAGTTCCCGAACCGCTTATCGCCGAATCCCAGCGCCACGCTTCCTACTGAAGTCCCGAACGATCCATAGTTGAAGGAGATGCTCCCGGTGGGATGCGTCAGGTTCAACCCTGAGCGCGTCGTCGTCTGCACCACCAGCGAAGCCTTGTCGCCGTACTCCGGCGGAGCGATACCGTTGATCACGTTGATCGACTGGATCGCATTCAGCGAAAGCTGGTTGCCGAACACCCGGCTCTGCTGGTCGCTCACCGGCTGTCCGTCGATGCTGAAGCTCGTATCCGCGTGTTCGCCCATGGGATGGAACAGCCCGTTCGAGTCGCCCGCAATGCCCGGCGTGCTGCCCGAGACCAGCGAACTCAGTGGAGCGTTCGTGCTCTCTGTCGGCAGCCGCGAGAACAGGTTGCGGTCCACGGCATTGCCCGAGGTAGGATCGGCGTTCACCATGTCCTCCGGCTCCGATTCGACATTGACGACCTCATCGCCGCCGCCCACGGAAAGCTTAAAGTCGAGCACCGTCGCCGACGCCGAACGCAACTGCGCATCTCCGGTCGTCGAGCGGAATCCCTTTGCCGTCACCGCGACGTGATACCGGCCAAACGGCAGATTCGTAACGCGGTACTGCCCCTGGTTATCGGTCTTCGTGGTTTGCGAGTACCCACTCACAGGATTTGAGACGGATACCACCACGTCCGGAACGATGGCCCCGGTGCTGTCTTGTACGGTTCCCGCAATCGAGCCGGATGTGCCCTGCGCGTTAAGTCGAACCAGTGCAAATAGAAATAGAAAAGTCGAAAGTGCGAATGGGAGGAAGCGAGGCCTCTGCATGAAAAACTCCTGTCGGGCTGGAAGAGCACGGTCGAGGGATAGAAAGACCAAGAGAATTTTGATTCTCAGCATTTAATCCGCTCGGAAAGACAGGGAAGAGAAGTTCGCGGGGATCCCGGAAAATACGTCCTTACACCTGCCGTCAGCTATGCCTGGGGAGACACAGCAGGCGGAGGCCGGCTGAACAGCTCGTAGTTCCAACGCTGAACACGCTCAACCTGGACCGCCTGCAGCAGAACCGTCTGGACTTGCAATACCGGTTCAGGGGACGTATGGGCCGTAGCCGGCAGAGCCGAATGCATCGCCACGCAGAGCGGGCAATGGTCTGGAACCGTCTGCCTGGAGTCACGCGAATCCTGCGATCCGCTTCCAGCCAGTTCGCCATGAACGTGGCAAACCTGCACCGTGCTCGCTACCGAAAGCAGCAGCAGACACAGCAGCGCCAGCATCCGCAACCATCCCGGCCGCTGTGGGCCAGCCTGGTGCTTCTGCCTGCTTCCGGATTGGAATATGGTCAGCATCGCTTCAAGGCTACTCTTACCTGTTTAGCACATCCAGCGTCATGAAACCAAAAAAAGCCGAAGCAGTGCAAGAACTTTACTGCTGCTCGTTGCCCTCCAGGGATGAGCGGAGCGCTACAGCGTGATTTCTGCTCAGAATGAGTAGCGTGCCTAGCGTAGTTTTATGTTTTTTATCTGTTGGTGGGTGGTGGGTGGTGGGTTGCGGTGATTTGGCTGGGTTTTGGGGGTTGACAGGTTTGAGATCGCGGATTGTTGGTCGCGCCTAACATCTACTCCGTTTTATCGAGCGGACCGTTACTTTTCCTTTGCAAGGGTGGTAATGAAGACCACCCCCAAAAGGATGAATGAACACAGAGATAGGTAGGTTCCGCCCGCTAGAAGCGACGTTACGGAGTCCTGCGACTGTCCCCAACGCGTTTCTTCATGGACAGAGCAACCGAAGCAGAACATTATTGCGCTTGCTAGTGAAGCAATACAAAATACGCCGATGCGTGTAGATAACTTTGTTGATTTCCGCATGTCAGCGATACTCGCAGGCCGCTAAGTGAGACGCAAGCAGTTTCAAAAAGGGGGTGGCTTCTCCAGTTGTTCAACTTTACGGATGAATGATCATTCAGTTATGCTTTCGACTCGTAGACGGAGCGGTATTCCGGCTGCGGTTATGGCTTTGGTTTTGCTGTAGTTTTGGGCTGTGATTTAATGGGGGGTGTTGCGATTGCCCGGATGGGTGTCGCGATGGGCTTCACGACCATCATCAAATCGAATTCTCAAGACGATCACGCAGCGAGCCGAGACAGGCCGCAGGAGACGAAAGAACGTAATGGCAAACTTACTGCTTTCCCCCGAAGAACGGAACCTTACCCCCGACGAGGTTGAGCTGCTGGATAAGCGGCGTCGGCGTGGCCAGTTGTTCCTGGTGGTCTGCTTCCAATGCATCATCGTCTCGGCGTTGCTGTCGCTTTGGACCGGCCAGGACCTGACGTATTCGCCGGGCTGGATGCATCCGGTGGCGTACTGGAACGGAATCACGCTTCTGGCAGCAATCGTGTTTGGCATTGCCGGAGTTCGTCTGCGGAGCGGAAGCAACGAGTTCATCAGCTACTAGTTCCCTGCAAGAGCTAGTTCCATCGATGAGCCGACCTTCCGGTGTGTGCTGCATGGTGCGAGCGTGCGCTGCTTGAGGCGCTGCCCGCGGATGGGTTCGGATGCTGGATGTTTCGGTTGTTGCTTCGGCGGCGATGGGGATGGCTGCCCGCCCGGGTACTTTGGCGGTCTTCACGGGGCTTCACCTCTCAGGGACGCTGGCTGAGCCGGCGGGATTTACAGGGATCGAGATTGGGCTGCTGGTGGCATGCGTTCTAGCCTCCGGCGGCCTTTTCTTCTGGCGCTTCGCGCCGATCCTGCGGAATATCTTCCGCTCCAAAAAAGATAATGACTTTACGCTGCACCCGCTGGGGCGGAGGGTGTGGGACTTCTTCTGGGAGGTGCTGTGCCAGGCGAAGGTGATCCGGCAGCGGCCTCTGCCGGGGATCGCGCACGCGTTCGTGTTCTGGGGATTTCTGGCGTTTGCGCTGGTGAGTCTGAATCACTTCGCGAACGGGATGCGACTGGGGTTTCTGGCGCCGGACGGCTCCGTCGGACGGTTCTACTTTGGGTTTGCGGCGGTGTGGGCGCTGCTGGTGGCGGTGTCGATTGCGGGACTCTTTGTGCGACGCTTCTTCGTGCGGCCGATCTGGCTGGGGACGAAGGTCTCGTATGAGTCGGGGTTTATTGCTTTCCTGATCTTCACCTTGATGGTTACCTATCTCGCTGCGTTTTTTGTAGAGGACGGCGGCGCTGCCGTGAAATCCCTGTGGTGGACCCATACGCTGGCCCTGCTGATGTTTCTGCCGCTGATTCCGCACACCAAGCATCTGCATCTCGTCCTCAGTCCGCTGACGGTGTTTTTGAAGCGGGATGGATTTTCGAAGATTCCTCCCCTCAGTGGCGATGAAGACTTCGGGCTGGTGGCCGGGAAAGATATTACGCAACTGATTTCGTTACAGGCTTACAGTTGCGTGGAGTGCGGACGATGTACGGAGCACTGCCCTGCCTCTATAACGGGCAAAGTGCTGAATCCAAAGGAAATTATTCTCGGGATGCGTTCTTACCTGAACGAGCTTGGACCTGCCAGCGAGGTGGCGCTGCTGGCGGAGGCACGGCCGGAGACGACGTTCGGGACCACGATGTCGATGGAGGCTGCGTTCGAGTGCACGACCTGTGGAAGCTGCGAGTACCAGTGCCCGGTGGGAATTCAGCATGTCCCGATTCTTGTCGGGCTGCGGCGCGGCGCGACGAACACGGGGGCGTGGGAGGACACCTATGGGACGAAGCTCTTCCTGGCGCTTGAGAAGAACGGCAATGCGCTGGGGCTGAGTTCGAGTGAGCGGGATAAATTTGTAACCAAAACTGGTCTTCCGATCTTCGATGGCACACAGGAGTATTGCCTGTGGTTGGGATGCATGGGTGGATATGACCCAAAGGGGCGGGAGATTATCGCCGATTTCGCGCGGGTAATGGACTACCTCGGCACTACGTTTGGCGTGCTGAAGAAAGAGAAGTGTACGGGCGATCCGGCGCGGCGGTTGGGGAACGACCTGGTATTCCAGACGATGGCGGAGTTTGGGCTGAAGGCGCTGGAGACGGCTAAGGTGCAGAAGATCGTGGCGATCTGTCCGCATTGCGTGCGGACGATCTCGAACGACTGGCGCGAGTATGGGATCGCTCCGGAGATTGAGCACCACTCGGAGTTTATGGCGCGGCATAAGGATCGTCTGCCGAAGCAGCAATCGGACGAGAGCATCGTCTATCACGACCCATGCTACCTGGGGCGGTATCGCGATGTGTATGAGGAACCCCGGGAGATTGTCGCGCTGGCGGGCACGCTTGTTGAAGCTCCGCGATCGCGTGAGAAGAGCTTTTGCTGTGGTGCTGGGGGTGGGCTTGCGTTCCTGGGTGAGGAGACGGGGGAGCGCGTGAGTCATGTGCGCGCAGCGGAGCTTGCAGGGACGGGGGCGCAGGTGGTGGGCACGGCTTGTCCGTTCTGCAATACGATGTTTCGGGATGCTTTGAGTGAGATGGAGACGAAACCGCAGTTACTGGATATTGCGCAATTGACAGCGAGAGCGATAACCACAGTTGGTAGTGGTGCGTTGTGAGTGGTGAGTTTTTCTGGGGAGACTTATGAAGATCTTGGTGGCGGTGAAGCAGGTGCCGGAGCGGGACGCGCAGATTCATGTGGCCGCGGATGGTAAGTGGATCGATGAGGATGATCTTTCGTACACGATCAATGAGCCAGACGCGTACGCGCTGGAAGAGGCGTTGCAGTTGAAGGAGAAGAATGGGGGCGAAGTGGTCGTCGTGTGCGCGGGACCGGAGCGGGTGACCAGTACGCTGCGCGAGGCGCTGGCGAAGGGGGCGGACCGGGCGATTCATATTGAGGCGGATGATCTGGGGGAGCGGGATACGCTCGGCGTTGCACGGATGCTGGCGGAGGCGGTCAAGGGCGAGTCGCCGGATTTGATCCTTACAGGGTTACAATCTGACGATCTTGGGCTGGGACAGACGGGTGTGGTGCTAGCGGAGCTGCTCGGGATTCCGCACGCAACCATTATTATGCAAGTCGAAAAGACCGACTTGGGTCTACGAGTGAAGCGCGAGCTGGAGGATGGCTGGTTCCAGCATGTGGAGATGCCGTTTCCGGCGCTGCTGACGATCCAGAGTGGCGGCAACAAGCTGCGCTATGCGACGTTGATGGGAATCAAGAAGGCGAAGACCAAGGAGACGGCTACGTTCTCTGCGAGTGCGGCGGGGGCGAAGGCGGTATCGCTTGAAAAGGTGTATCTGCCGGAGAAGCAGAAGCGGACAGAAATGTTAACGGGAACGCCTGCGGAGATTGCGGCGAAGCTGGTGGAGAAGCTGAAGTTCGATGTGAGGGTGCTATGAGCGGAGTCTTGGTGGTGTTGGAGCAGCGCGAGGGGGAGTTGAACCGCATGAGCCTGGAGGCTGTTGCGGCCGGGCATTTGCTGGCGGCGAAGGTCGGCGGGGAGTGCTCGGCGGCGATGCTTTCGAGTGGCGGCGGATTGAAGGTGGGCGGGGTGGCGAAGCTTTACTCCGTCGAGCACGAGCTGCTGAAGGACTACACGGCGGATGGATATTGCGCGGTGCTGGAGCAGCTGGTGAAGAAGCTGGAGCCGGGCTATGTGCTGTTTCCGCATACATACCAGGTGCGGGATTTTGCGCCGGCGTTGGCGACGCGGTTTGGGCAGGTACTGATCAGCGATGTGGTGGCGATGCACGATGGCGATGTGGGGCCGGTGTTTGTGCGGCAGCTTTTGCAGGGCAAGCTGAATGCGGATTATCGACAGACAGCGAGCGGGCCTTGTTTTGTTTCCGTACAGGCGGGGAGCTTCCGGGCCGAGGGTGAGGGCTCGGGGGCAGAAGCTGCGGTGGATGTGTTTGTGCCGGAGCTGAAGCCGGAACAGATTCGGAGCAAGCCGGGGGAGCCGTTCCGGGAGTCGGCGCAGACGGTGGATTTGAGTGTGGCACCGGTGATCGTGTCGGTCGGCCGGGGGATCGGCGAGGAGGGCAATATCGCGATGATGCAGGAACTGGCAGACGCGCTGGGAGCGGAGCTGGCGGCGAGCCGTCCGATCTGCGATAACGGCTGGCTGCCGATGGAGCGGCAGGTCGGAAGCTCGGGGCAGACAGTTTCCCCGAAGCTATACCTGGCAGTCGGAATCTCAGGCGCGATTCAACACCTGGTGGGAATGAAGGGTTCAAAGGCGGTGATTGCGATCAACAAGGATGAGCATGCACCGATCTTCGAGGTGGCGGATTTCGGGGTAGTGGGGGATTTGTTCGAGATCGTTCCGGAGCTCACGAAGGCGGTTCTGGCAGCAAAAGGCTGATGAGGTTGGACCTATTTTGGCAGGCAGCAGGCTGACGCAGAGAGCCCGACGGGTCTAATGTATTAAGAGGAATGGGCATGCCGGCGTGTCTCAGGAGACACGCCGGGATCGGCTCGTTCTGAATTATCGGTTCGGATTATGAATCACTGCATCTGAAAGAAGCGACCGTGGGAGTTTTGTGACAACGATGCCTTTAGTGATCATCGGCGGGGCTGACGTTCTGGACAGCGACGAAGGCCTGGAGGTCCAAGAGCGGCTTGAGCTCGGGGAACCAGAGCTGGGGCGGCTGCGGGATAAATTCGGCCGCGCAATTACGGATCTGCGGGTTTCGGTGACGGACCGATGTAACTACAAGTGCGTCTATTGCCGGACGGGCAATGAAGGGGCGCAGTACGCGGAGCTTCCGATTGCGGATTATCTGCGCATGGTTCGGATTTTCGTATCGCTGGGCGTGGAGAAGATTCGGCTGACCGGGGGTGAACCGCTGCTGCGAGCGGGCCTGGTGGAGATGGTGGAGGAGTTGTCCAGGATGCGGACTTCGTATCTTCCGGACGGGACCGCGGTGGGTGCAGGCGAAGCTGGTTTGCCTCTGGATATTGCTCTGACGACGAACGGACATCTGCTTGAGGGTCTGGCGGAGCCGCTGAAGCGGGCGGGGCTGAACCGGGTGACCGTCAGCATGGATGCGGTGGATGCAGAGACGTTCACGGCGATAACGCGGGTTCCGCGAAGCTATGACAAGGTTCTGGCTGGGATTCGTAAGGCGCGCGACGCTGGGCTTGGACCGGTGAAGGTGAATTGCGTTCTGCTGCGCGGGTTCAATGATTCGCAGATCGAACAGTTTGCGGAATTCTCGCGTCGAGAGCGAGTCATTGTTCGATTTATCGAGTTTATGCCTCTTGAGGAAGATCGCACGTGGAAGCCGGAGACCGTCGTACCGCTGGACGAGATCGTGGGACGACTGAATGCTTACCGGCCGCTGGTGGAACTGGCTCCGAACGTCGCGAGCGAGACGGCGAAGCGCTACACGTTCGACGATGGGGTGGGAGAGATCGGGATCATCGCGCCGGTGTCGCGGCCATTCTGCGGACACTGCAGCCGGGTGCGACTGACCTCCGATGGAAAGATACGGACTTGCCTTTTCTCGCAGAGCGATCACGATCTGCAAGGCGAGATGGTTCGGGGTGGAACGGATTCCGAACTTGCAACGTATATCCGTCGAGTGGTGATGCGGAAAGAGGCTCGCCATCACATTGGTGAACCTGGGTTCGAAAAGCCTTCGCGGAGCATGGTCCACATCGGGGGCTGACGTTTCGGCTGCCGATAGAGGATTGACCGCTGCGATGGATGACATGAAATACCGTTTTAGACCTTGGATCGTTTTGAGACGTCCCTGCTATACCTGCATAATTTTTCCGGTGAACGAGTGAAAGAGCGGCGCCAGTTCGAAGTCATTGAGAGTCGGCAGATGGATCACCTTCGGGTGTTCCACGATGTAGCGCGTGCGCTGACGTCGATGCTTGAGCTGGAGGAGATCCTCGGCGCGATCATGGAAAAGATGGCCCAGTTCTTCGGGCCGGAGCGATGGTCTCTGCTGATGGTGGATGAAGCGGAGGACGATCTCTACTACGCGATTGCGGTGGGCGAGAACGCGGAGACGCTGAAGGGTCTGCGCGTGAAGATGGGCGAGGGCGTTGCCGGGTGGGTGGCGAAGACGGGCAATCCGCTGGTGGTGCCGGACGTTTCGCTGGATCCGCACTGGCTGGCGTTCTCGAGGCGCTTTCCGGATTTGAATATCCAGTCGATTGCGTGCGTGCCGATCCGGTCCGGGAACAAGACGCTCGGAGTGATCCAGTTGCTGAACAGCAAGCTGGACCTGATGTCGGAGTACTCCATCTCGTTTTTGCGGATTTTGTGCGATTACGCGGCGATCGCGATTCAGAACGCGCGCTCGATGACGCTGATTCACGAACTGACGATTACGGATGACGTGACGGGTCTCTTCAACGCCCGGCATCTGTACACCATGCTGGACGAGCAGGTGAAGATCAAGCAGGACTTTACGCTGCTGTTTGTGGATCTCGACCACTTCAAGGCGGTCAACGACACGCATGGGCACCTCGTAGGCAGCCGGCTGCTGGCCGAGGTGGGAAGCCTGATGAAGCGGTCGCTGGGTCCGGATTGCGCGGCGTTCCGGTATGGCGGCGATGAGTTCGTGGCGTTGATGCCCGGGATGCGGAAGTCCAAGGGCGTGGAGACATCGATGAAGCTGCGGGACGATCTGCGGGAAGCGCGTTTTCTGGAAGGTGCGGGACTTTCGCTGAAGATCTCGGGTAGTTTTGGGATGGCGACGTTTCCCGAGGACGGCAACACCGTGCCAACGATTCTGCGGGCAGCCGACACCATGATGTACGAGGCGAAGAATACGACCCGCGATAACGTCGCCGTCGCAGGCCGAGGCCTGATGCTGGAGATGGACCGGGCTGGTGGGGCGTTTCGGGTGGGGCGGAAATAAAAGAAAGACAGTTGGTAGTTGTGAGTTGATAGCAGGTCGGGCGATTTCAGTTTCTGGCGTATTAATAAAATTCAGGGTGCTGGAGGGCGTGCATGGCGAAACAGAGAGGTTATCCCGATCGTCGCGGCATGGGCGCGCAAAGCGACTTCATCGCCGAGCAGTTCATTCCGAGTGAAAAGTACAAAGCGGAGCAGATGGCGAGGGTGAGGAAGCTGCTCGCTGCAGGTGTGCATCCTGAAGCGGTCGCGCAGATGTTTTCGATTCCCTTCGATCTGCTTGCCGGTGAAAAGATCGAACCGTAAAACGCATGCATTCAAATGAGGCTTAAGTGACTCACCCGAACTCTGAAAGAATCGGCCAATCAGTTGGGGCGGCGGCGTTCGAGGGTGACTGGGCGGCGGGGTTGGGGTTTTAGGGCGTCGCGGTTTTCTGGAGCGATGGGGTGGACTCCGAAGTCCCAGACGCCGAGATTGACCTCCTTGTCGGAGATGACCTCCATGAGGGCGTACTCTCCGAAGTCGAGGGGCTGCTTCGGGGTGATCTTCATCCAGTGATTGCCGGGGAGCAGTTCGGTGGTGGTCTCGACTACGTCCTCCTGGCGGCGGACGCCTCCCAGCATGTTGATTTTGAAGCTGGTCAGCAGCCGGGCTCCGACTCGGACGTCGGCCCGGACGATGACGTAGCGGCTGTCGGGAGAGCCACCGGCAGGGGCGGTTGGGGCCTGGGCGTTGGAGCCGTGGGTGTCTACGGTAAGCGGTGTGCCTCCGGTTGGGGGTGGAGCGGAGTCGCCTACGCGGAGATACAGGACTGGGGTATCGACGTGAAGCTGGATGAAGGAGCGCTCGCCCTTGAGCTGGACGACCTGATGCGAACTGGAGAGCGGGTTGATGGTGGCGCGAAGAATGTTATGCGCCGTGTTGCGGTTGAGGTCGCCGGAGGATTGGGGCAGCGGAACAAGCTCCGGGGTACCGTGGAAGGTATCGAGGGCCAGAACGCTGTCCTCCTGGGGAAGACGGAGGTCGGGCGCGACCTCGGGGGTGAGAGAGGCACGGTCGGCCTCTTCCTTCAGAAGTTCGGGGTCGAGCGTAGGGGCGGGTGCCTGTCCGTCTGCGGTGGCGGTGCGGCGGGCCTCCCACTTGCGGGTGGCGTCGAGATCGACGAGGGACGCGGGAATCTCTTCTTCCGCTCCTCCGCGCTCCGCTGAGATGTAGTGGACGATGTTGCCGGTGACGCGATAGCTCATGACGATCTGGTAGCTGCCGTCCTTGAGGATGAGGCGGGTGCGGTGCGAGGTGGAAGGCGCGTCCGCCGTGACCAGCGGCTTCTGTTGCTGGGCGAGCATTGGGGGAAGAATCCCGCCAAGGGTGAGGGCTGCCGTGAGTAAGAATTGCGGGAGAGCAAACGTTGTTCGCATGGGCTTCGTCTTATTTGTATAGCTGATCCAGGGCGTATCGACCTATTCCGCCTTGGCGATTGGTTGATACGCTTGGGAGTTGAGGTTTGACGTATTGGACAATCTGTTAGCGCGGGCCTTTCAGCCCGCAATTGCTTGACTGTTCCTGACTGCAGTACTCAGCCATTTTTCCTTTAACCAACTTCAGACTCAGGATACGAGCAGGCCTCGCGCTAAACGACCATCCAGTGCTGTCAAGCCCCAAAACACAGATAAATTACCGCAACTCACCACCCATCAACACATAAAAAATATAAAAAAATGGCACTTTAGTTATGGCAAAACTCCTAAAATAGAAACAGCGAACAAAAAGTCAGGCCCGGCTACCCAGCCGGGCCTAACTCGTTCTGGCAGAGGAATTTAGCAGTAACCCCTTTGTTTAGACGATTTTAGCGACATCGATGCGTGTAAGTCATTCTAAAAAAAAGACTTACGCCAAGGTAACCCCCAGGGGGGGGGACCCTCCTGGATCTCTAAATAAAAGCCACTGACTGAATACCAGCGACATCGAATCGCTTCCGGCAGCGGATATTCTTGCACCCCACCAGGTCATCCCGCCGCACCATGTAGCTCTGTGCCTTGGCGAATCGTGCCCGGTCCCGGTCGTCGGCTCCACGCGGCAGTTGGGTCTTTTTACGCCGCACCAGCCAGCTCAGTTCGTACTCGCCCTGCTGGCCGCAGTGCGGACAGGTCATCACATGCGTACGCTGCTCCGGCCGCTCATCAAAAAAATCACGCTCTTCCATCCGGCACCTCGTTGCACCGTGCTGGCCCATTTTGGTGCCTAACATCCACGGTGACGCACTTGCGAAGACGAGTATATTGCATAATCACCTTGGGCTTCGGCTCCAGCAAGGTCGCAGAGACGTTTATGAGCAAAGCCAAAAAGCAGGTCTTCTCCAAGGTCAAGGCCGTAAAAGCCAACGCCCGCACCCGCGTCGGATCACCGCCGCCCGAGCGCGTCCTCCCCGACCCCAAGCAGAAGGCCGCCGCCAACCCGAAACATAAGGAGACGCTCGCCGCTCTCCTCAACAAGACCGGAGAAGACGCATGACCCTCCCCCGCATCGCCGCCCTTACCCTCCTGCTCGCCGCCCTTGCCGCACCGCTCACCAGCCAGACCGTACCGGTCAACAAGGACAACCGCACCATCGCCATCACCGCCACCGACCGTGTCACCGCCACGGCCGACGTCGCGACGCTGCATCTCGGCTTCATCGCCTACGGCCCCGACAGCCAGGCTGCCTACGCCGCGGGCTCCCGCGTCTCGAACGCCATCGCCGACGCCCTGACCAAAGCCGGTGTCCCGGCTGGCTCGCTCGAAAGCGAAAACCAGAACGTTTCGCCGGTCCAGGAATACCAGGTTCAGAAGCTCACCGAGGCCGAGAAGGCCCAGCGCAAGTTCCAGGTCACCCAGAGCTGGACCCTCCGCTCGAACGCCAAGGATTCAGCGCGCCTGCTCGACATCGCGGTTAAAGCTGGGGCCAACCAGTCCGGCCAGATCGAGTGGTCGCTTCAAGATGAAAACGCCGTCCAGGCCGAAGCCGCCGGAAAGGCCCTGCAACGCGCCCGCACCGTCGCGACCCAGATGGCTGCCGGCATGAACGTCAAGCTCGGAGCACTCATCTTCGCCAGCAATGAAGTCCAGGCCGAACCAGTCCGTCCGATGATGCGCGCCATGGCCGCCCCAATGCAGATGGATAAAGTACAGCCGCTCGCCATCAACCCGCGTCATGTTGAGAAGTCGGCTACCGTCTACGCGGTCTTCGCTATCGAATAGCTGGCGGAGCGGCCCGGTTCGCGCTATTGTTTGTTGTCAGACTCAGAGGGTCACGACCATGCCTGTCCATACGTATCGCGAACTGAAGCCGACCCCCGAAGCCGAAGCGATCTTCCGCCGCTGGCTCGCCCACCTCAACGAAGAGTTCACCCGCCATCAGTCCGTCGACCGCCGCTCCGAGATCGTCCGCGACGAGCTGGTGCAGCTCTATCTCGCCCGTCCCGCGGGGGGACGCAAGCAGGCGACGCTTACCAGCGAACTGGGCTCCAACGTCCTCTTTGAGTCGTTCGACCCGCGTAACGCAACGCTCGAACCCGAGTACTACGGCGACGTCGACGTCGAGAAGTACGCCATTCGCAAGCCGCTCATTTACTTCTGGCAGATGTTCGACCGCTCACCCGTCGGCCTCAACCACTGGCTCGGCTTCCGCTTCCGCTGCATGCTCGGCCGCCACATCTTCCGGCATCTCGGCAAGGGCGCCAAGATCTTTCATAACGTCGAATTCACCTACGGCTACAACCTCACCATCGAAGACAACTGCACCATCCACAAGAACGTGATGCTGGACGACCGCGGCGAGATCATCCTCCACGAAGGCACCAGCGTCTCCGACTACGCGAACATCTACTCCCATAGCCACAACATCAACCAGCAGGCGGACGTGATCAACAAGGTCACCGAACTCGGCCCGCGCGCTCGTGTGACGTACCACGCAACAGTCCTGGCCGGAGCGAACGTCGGCGAGAACGCCATGCTCGGAGCGATGGGGGTAGCCACGCGTCCCGTTCCTGCAGGCACCGTCTCCGTGGGGATTCCCGCCCATGTCCAGCGCGAAAAAGACCCGACGGCTTAAAGACCCTACGGCTTAGGCAAACGAATCCGTGGCGGCATGTCTTCGTCAGTACGGTTGCTCAAATGCTCAAAGGTTATTCGGAAAGGCACAGCTTCAGCCATGCCAAAAGCCGAGGGATCCGGAAAAACAAATCAAAATGTGTATCTGCAAACCTGAAGATATGCCCTTCCAAAACACTAAGTGTTTAGCGGAAAAGCAGGCGCTTATAGTGGATTTATCAAAGGCGTATAGCTGAAAGAAGGCAAGTGCCAAGGCGCCCTGACGCCGGGCAGGCGCCACTTCGTGGGGTCTTGGACGCTTCGCGTAATGGGAACAACTTTACAGCGAGGGGGAAATCCTCTCTAGCCCAGCTTCTCCCGCAAACGGTCGTCTACGTCTCCGATCTTGTCGGTCAGCAGGTTCAGCTTCTTCGCGAGCCCTTGAATCTCGGACTCGGCGCGCCGGTTGACCTCGTAGTCCAACTCGCCGCGCAGACGGTCCTTGGTGTCCTGCCGGTTCTGGCTCATCATGATCACCGGAGCCTGGATCGCGGCCAGCATCGACAGGAACAGGTTCAACAGGATGAACGGATAAGGATCCCAGGCCTTCCCGCGCAGCGCGATATTCAATGCCGTGTAACTTACCAGCACCACGCCAAACGAGATGATGAAGTACCAGGAGCCGCCAAACTTCGCCACCGAGTCGGCGACCCGATTGCCGAAGGTAGCCTCTTCGTCGATGATTTCGTTCGGGTTGCGGCTCGCGCGGATTCTCACTAACTGCTGGTGGGCGTGGAGTTGCCGAGCCAGCACGGTCAACATATCCATGCCGGCCATCGGTTTGCGCTGCAGCAGAATCGTTATATCGTTGCGGTCCACCTCCAGGCAGACCGTCTCTTCGAGAGCCAGGGCGTTGGTCTGGTGTACGGTCTGCTCCAGCATGGAGGCGAAGCCGAACAGGTCGCCGTGCCCCGGCGTGTCAACCAGAACCTCCTGGCCGTCCTCGTCAAAGGTACTGACTGTCACACTGCCGGACATCATCACGTAGCCCTGGCCGCCTACATCGCCAATTTTGTAGATCCGCTGCCGTGCTGCGAACTTCCGCAACTCCACCTGCGACGCCAATACTGCTACTTCTTCGTCATCCAGCAGCGTAAACAGCGGAATATGCCTTAATTCACTTGGATCACAAGCCATCTCTCACCTCAATCGGTCGCATACCCTAAACATACGGGTCAAATCACGCAAAGCCCATACTCTGTCTGCAGTCTTTCGGTAAGCTAACAAATATGAGTCAGAGTGTCGTCCTCATCCTGTTTCAAGTTGTGGTTCTTATCCTTGCTTTCAGCGTGCACGAGTGCGCCCACGCCTGGACCGCCTGGCGTCTCGGCGATCCGACGGCCAAGATGCTCGGCCGCGTCACGCTCAATCCTCTCAAGCACCTGGACCCCTTCGGCTCGGTTCTCTTTCCGTTGATCGGCCTGGTCTACGGCGGCATGTTGTTCGGCTGGGCCAAGCCCACGCCCGTAACGGCCCGGAACTTCAAGCACTACCGCCGCGACGACATCCTGGTCACGCTGGCCGGTCCCGCCAGCAACCTGCTCTCGGCCTCCCTTGCTCTCACGCTGCTGCTGATCCTGAAGCACGTTATCGCTGGCGGCCAGATTGCCGTGATCACCGCCATGGCCCTTGCCTCGCACTATCCCGGCGTCTCCACCGAAAACCTGCCTGCGCTGTTTCCCGTCGCGCTCTTCCTGTACTACGTGATCCTGATCAACCTGGTGCTGTTCGTCTTCAACCTGATTCCGGTGCCGCCGCTCGACGGCAGCAACATTCTCCGCCACTTCCTGCCCTACAAGGCGCTCCAGGTCTACGACCGCATCGGCATGTTCGGGATGTTCTTCATCATGATCCTGGGCGGAAGCTTCATCGTCCGCATCTTCCTGACCCCGCTTCGCAACACCTTTGACACCATCCTCTTCACTCTCTGATCCGGCGCCGCATCTGCCCGCCTTTCCTCGTCCGAACCGGCAGTCCAGCGCCATTTCCCGTATCATCAATCCTTGAACCTATCTGACCCTGATGCCCGGCATGCCTGAACAAAACTCCATCGCACCGCGCCCCCGTGTCCTCTCCGGCATGCGTCCGACCGGCCGTCTCCACCTCGGCAACTACATGGGTGCCCTGTACAACTGGGTCCAGCTCCAACACCAATACGAGTGCTACTTCTTCATCGCGGATTACCATGCGCTGACGACCGATTACGCGAACACTGCACCCTTGATGGAAAACATCCGCGAAGTTGCGCTCGATTTTCTCGCTGGTGGCCTCGACCCGAATCTATGCACGCTGTTCGTCCAAAGCAAGGTTCCCGCGCACTTCGAATTGCATACCCTGCTCAGCATGATCACCCCGGTGACCTGGCTCGAGCGTGTCCCGACGTACAAGGACCAGCAGGAGCAACTCAAAGAGAAGGACCTCGCCACCTACGGCTTTCTTGGCTACCCCCTTCTCCAGACCGCCGATATTCTTGCGTATCAGCCCAAGTACGTCCCCGTAGGCAAAGACCAGGAGGCCCACGTCGAGATCACGCGGGAGATCGCGCGACGCTTCAACTCCCTCTACCCTGGTCGTTTTTCTTTTGGACCTGAAGCCGCCCCATGGGAATTGGAGGCCGTCAAGACCAAGGCGCGCAAGATCGCGGGCCAACCCGACAAGGTTCATTTCACGACCCATGAACTCGTCCAGGCGGCGCACCAGACCAAGCTGAAATCACCCTACGTCGTTGAGACCATCTTGCCGGAACCCGAAGTGCTTCTCACGCCTTCGCCCAAGCTGCCGGGCCTTGACGGCCGCAAGATGTCGAAGAGCTACAAGAACACCATCCTGCTCTCCGAGCCGGAAGCCGATCTCCGAGCCAAGCTTAAGACCATGGTGACCGACCCGGAACGCATCCGTCGCACCGATCCGGGTAATCCCGACGTCTGCCCCGTCTTCGACCTCCACAAGGTCTTCTCCTCGGAAGAGACGCAGCTTACGGTACGGGAGGGTTGCACGACCGCCAGCATCGGTTGCATCGAGTGCAAAGGCTGGCTCGCCGACACCGTCGTAATTCAGCTCGCTCCTATCCAGGAGCGCCGTCGCTATTACGAGACGCATCTCGTTGAAGTTGATGAAATCTTTGCTGCGGGAAATCTCCGCGCTAACGCACGTTCAGCCCAGACGATGAAGGAAGTACGAGACGTCGTAGGTCTCCCTTAACCAATGCCCGAAGAGAACCTTCAACCCGAGCGTCCCACCGATTCTGCCCTGGAGTCGGACACTGTTCCAGAGCAGGAGACGCCAGTTTCTGTTGCTGATGCCCAGGCTACTGCTGTCTCAGCCGAGCCGGAGACACCGACCGAAGTCCATGCCCCCTTCGCCCTCGAGCCCAAGCCGATCGCTCCACCGACGGAGCCGAAGCGCCCCACGGCTGAAAAAGAAGAGGCCTCGCAGTCTCCCTTCTCGATCACCGTGGGTCAGGTCTACGACGGGCCTTTCGATCTTTTGCTGGACCTGATCCGCAAGCAGAATATCGACATCTACGACATTCCAATCGGCCGTATCACCAGCCAGTTTCTCGAGTACACCCATCACCTGAAGCAGACGGACGTTGATGCTGCCGGCGAGTTCATCTACATGGCTTCGCTGCTGATCCACATCAAGTCGAAGACGCTGCTGCCGCGGGACCCGTCCGATCCGACCGGAGCCGACTCCGAAGATCCTCGCCGTGAGCTGGTCGAGCGCCTGCTCGAGCACGAGCGCTTCAAAGCCGCCGCGCAGATGCTGATGCAGAAGCAGCAGATCGAAGAAGCCACCTGGACGACCCCCGGCCTGCGGAACTTTCGCCGCGACATCGGGGAAGGCAACGGTCCCACCCTGGACGAAGACCGCGAGGTCGCAGCCGATACCGTCGACCTCGTCCGCGTCTTTCAGGAGATTCTGGAACGGCTTCGCGCCCGTCCCATCCTCAACGTCGACGAGGAGTCCGTCACTGTCGCCCAGATGATCGACTACGTGAAGCGCCGCCTCATCATGGAAGACAAGCCGGTCTCGCTCCGACGCCTGCTGCACAATACCCACACCGAGCGCGCGTTGATCTGCATGTTCCTGGCGATGCTGGAGCTGGTTCGGCTGCAGGCGGTCCTGCTGCATCAGCCAGTTCTGCAGGGGGATATTTTGATCAAGAAGACAGACAACTTCGATACTGTGTTTGCCGATCAGCAAAGCACGCGGGATGACTGGCGATAGGAATTATTTCCCTTACGCGAAGCGTCCAATACCCCACGAAGTGGCGCCTGCCCGGCGTTAGGGCGCACTTGGCAGTTGAGTCTTGAAATAAGTCTTGAAAGATAAAAATCCACCCTGCGAGCCGAAGCCAGGGCGGATGGTTTCAAAAGATATCGTTGAAGATTAATTACGAAGGGCGCCCTAACGCCGGGCGGGTGCCACTCCGTGGGGCGCTGGCGCTTCGCGTTTGAGAACAGCCTATTTCGTTGACATCTTGCGTCGTACAGCAGCGGCCAGCGACATCATGCCTGTTCCCATCAACATCAACGTCCCAGGTTCCGGGACAGGAGAGCCAGGATCGTAAGGCAGCGTACCGGTGAACTCCACGTTATGGACTTCGCCGGTCTGGCCGATCTGCGCTGCGATAAACGTTCCACCCATCTGCGAACCACCCGTCAGGATTGCGAACGGGGCCAGGATCGACGCGTTGAACTGGGCGTTGATCGTGACCGTCTGGGCCGTGGAGAAGTTGAACAGGATGTTGGCGTTCGCCGCGCTGTCGCCTGAGGTCTGGTTGCCGTTGTAGTACAGGCCCGTTCCAAGGGTTACGTTCACTCCGTCGACGTTTACGATGATGGTCGAGCCAGCCGGAGCCTCGATGTCGATGTTGTGATTCGTGTCCGCGAACTGGGCTGCGGTGAGGTTGAAGATGTTCAACGTCGTGCTTGTGCCTTTCAGCACCAGCCATGACGGGTTGTGGCCGGGCTGGTTCGTCCCCAGGACGACACCGTTGGCGGTCTGTCCGGCGAGCAGCATGGTCTCAAGGTCCAGCGCTGTGCGGAGAGCGTTGAAGTCGATCCCCGAGCTGCCGCTTGCGACCCGGTGGCCGCCGTCGTTGAAGTTGATATTTCCGTTCGAACCCGGTGCAAAGGCATTTCCGCCGCCGTTCATATTGAAGCTCTGTCCGGCAACCAGGCCGTTGGTCGAAACCAGTCCGTAGGTGGCGAGCGAGCCGTAGGGGTCGTTGTTGAGGGAACTGCCGATCGTCGTTCCGTACAACACCTTGTCGGCGGCGGCTACACGTCCGGTCACGTCGGCGTTTGTCCCGATGGTGCCTGCAATCACTGTCACTCCATGGGAGTCGACTGTTCCAAGAGCGACCAGGTTATACGCGCTGGCGACGCCAAACGGGGCGAGAGAATCGGCATGCGCAGCCGCGGCGCCGGCGGCCATGGTGAGCACGAGCAGGGAAAGAGATTTTCTGAACATACCCCCCTACAAGCAATTGTCTCTCCAAACGCTATCGCAGCCTTGTCTGGGGAAAATTAGAAAAATGCGTAATTTCTAGCCCACTGAGTGAAGCAATTTACACAAAAGAGGAAATAAATTCCGACTTAGACACTTTAAGTGCATATTTTGTCGCAGGCCGATTCACATGCAATTGCAGAAAGAGACTGTCAGATCGATCAACCCAATTCGTAGACATTGGGACGGACAGGTAGCAGCTCTACCAGGACTCAGCGTCCTGATGCCGCGTTCTTCCGTTCGCTCAGGATTCATGCCTCTGTAACGCCTCCGTAGCAATCCCGCCCTAGTCTCAACCCACTGCGCGAACTCTCGAACTCAAGGTGATTGATCCCATGGCAACTCCCGTAACCGATCCCGCAGCCCTGGCAAGCGGATCCCTCCTGGATCAGAAGCTGGCCAAGTCCAGCCCCGGCAAAGCTGGTCTGGTCGTCTTCGCCCTGATGCTCGTCGGTGGGCTCTTCTACATCGTCAGCAAGCTTTCGGACGATCTCTCCTTCGTCCATCAGGCATCGATCTACCCCTATGTTCTGCTGGGTCTGGCGCTGCTGATCGCGCTGGGCTTCGAGTTCGTGAATGGCTTCCACGATACCGCCAACGCCGTCGCGACGGTCATTTACACCCACTCGCTGGAGCCGCATATCGCCGTAGTCTGGTCGGGGATCTGGAACTTCATTGGAGTGCTCACCAGCTCCGGTGCCGTCGCCTTCGCTATCATCTCGCTGCTGCCCGTCGAGCTGATCCTGAAGGTCAGCAAGGGGTCAGGCTTCTCGATGGTCTTCGCGTTGCTGGTCGCCGCGATCCTCTGGAACCTGGCGACGTGGTGGCGCGGTCTGCCCGCCTCCAGTTCGCATACGATGATCGGCTCGATCCTCGGCGTAGGCGTCGCGAACCAGTTGATGCAGGGCAACTCCGGCACCTCTGGCGTCGACTGGGAACAGGTCACGAAGGTCTTCAAGGCGCTGCTGATCTCGCCTATCGTCGGTTTCGCCTTCGCAGCCCTGGTCTTCCTGATCTTCAAGGCTGTCGCCAAAGATCCTCGCCTCTACAAGGCTCCTGAAGGCACGGCACCGCCACCGTTCTATATCCGTGCGCTGCTGGTGCTGACCTGCACGGGTGTCAGCTTCGCCCACGGCTCGAACGACGGCCAGAAGGGCATGGGGCTGATTATGCTGATCCTGGTCGGAACGGTTCCCACGGCGTACGCGCTGAACCATACCGTTACCGCCGCGCAGATCCAGACCTTCGCTGCCGTCTCCACGCAGGTCGCGGGAGCGCTCGGAGACTACACCCAGCCCGGAGTCATATTGCAGGAGTCCGGCCCTGAGCTGGAGAAGTTTGTCTCGACGAAGCAGTACGAGCCCGCCGTCATCAACGCCTTGCAGCAGATGATTACGGACATCCGCAACGAGGCCACCAGCTACGGCTCCCTCGGACAGGTTCCGCAGAATATGCAGGCCAACGTCCGCAACCAGATGTACCTCACCAGCGAGACGCTGCGCCTGCTGGGTAAGGCCGAAGGCGCTCCTAAAATGTCCGATGCCGACGTCAAGGCGATCGCCAATTACAAGAAATTTCTCGACACCTCCACCAAGTTCATTCCTTCGTGGGTCAAGGTCGCGGTCGCCCTGGCTCTCGGCCTTGGGACGATGGTTGGCTGGAAGCGCATCGTCGTCACCGTAGGCGAGAAGATCGGCAAGACCCACCTGACCTATGCGCAGGGCGCCTCGGCCGAACTGGTCGCCATGTGCACCATCCTCGCCGCCGACGGGTACGGGCTTCCGGTCAGTACGACGCATGTGTTGTCTTCAGGAGTCGCCGGCACGATGGCGGCGAATAGGAGCGGACTCCAGATGTCGACCATTCGGGATATCGCTGCCGCGTGGATCTTTACGTTGCCCGCCGCTGCGCTCTTGTCCGGATGCCTCTTCTGGGTCTTCAACCTGATCGCAAAATAAACTGCAGGGAATCGACTGCGGCGGGCTGCCCTCAGCCCGCCGTTCCGTTTTGGAACTCATTCTTTAGACTTTAGAAGTCTCGTAGATTGTTCTTTTTGCTGTCAAATCCGCCGCAGCTCCAAGTAAAATGATAGAGAAGCCGTATCGAGGAGCTACAGTTATGCCGAGAAAATCCTCATCAAAGCTCTCTTCTGCGAAGGCATTTCGTCTTGGCGAGGCTAGCGTCCGCCTTGAAGGTTTTGAGCCTAAGGATGAACCAGCGTACGAAGGTCTGAGGTCGCGCGTAATTGCAGGGGAGATCGATGTTGACGAAATGGTAGATCAGCTTCTCGCTCTCCACAATCACGCCAGCTCAAAGACATTCGCCGCGTAGCGTGGATTCAAACGACTTTTACTGCTATCCGGGCACCACCGTGATCCGGAACAAGCTCAATATCAAATCGTCAGACGAGCTTTCAAAGGTTGAAGGCGCAGTCACTGCGGCAATGACCGGTCAGTTAGCGGAACGGGCGAGTCTATGGCCTTCGGACAAGCCCAATCTGCTGAAGCTCCATCAAGCTCTTTTTGGAAGAATCTATCCCTGGGCGGGCCAGACTCGACGCAACACTGGAAGTATGACTAAAACACGAGAAAACGGCTCCGTCGTGCTCTACGGGGACTCTGCATTTGTAGACTCGCAACTCGACCTTGTCTTTGTCCAACTCAAATCTGAGGACTATCTACAACATCTCACCCTGGAGGCCTTTGCCGCGCGTGCGACGCATTTCTATGGCGAACTGGATGCCGTTCATCCCTTTCGCGAGGGCAATAGCCGGACCCTGCGGCTCTTCTTTTACGGTCTGGCCCACAAAGCGGGGTATCTGCTGGACTGGGCGGTGCTGGGGACCGTAGAAGAGGTGGAATCCGCGCGCCAAAGACTCTACCGTGCTCGCGATCTGGCCGTAATGCGCGCTGACTCTTCTGCACTTACGGAGATATTTGTCTCTATCCTCTCGGCTCTGTAGGCCCGTCCGGCCGTCCGTCGCGATACACTCATCTCTGCACCTATGAGCCTGAAAGCAAAAATAGAAGCCGTTATCTACGCGTCCGAAGAGCCTGTCACTCTTGCCCAGCTCGCTGGCCTTCTCGGCCACGAGGCGCAGGCCGAACTCGATCATCTTGACGCCGCCCAGCAAACCCTCAGCCTCGATGCCGCCGAAGCTGGCACTCCGGCCGAAGCCGGCGCGGAGAGCGACGCGGATGCTTCCGTCGACCAGGATGGCCTGAATCAAGAGATTCTCGCCGATGCCGAACCCCTGGCGGAAGCGAGTTCCGAAGCGTCCGCAGAGCCCGAGGCTTCCGAGGTTTCCGAATCTATCGTTGGAACTCCAGCCCTCGCAGAGCAGGGAAGCGAAGCCGACTCCGAAGCGGCCGCCCAGAAATCCGCGAAGGCGAAGGACGATAAGGCTGAAAAAGAGAAGGCGCGTCGCCTCCGCGAGTACTTCCGCTCGATCCTGGACTCGCTGATCGCCGACTACGCCGCGTCCGCCCGGGGCATCGAGATCCGCGAGGTCGCCGGTGGCTACCGCCTTTCGACCAAGCCGGAGTATCACGACGCCGTGCGCGGCTTCGTCAAATCCCTGAAGCCACCCCTGAAGCTTTCGCTCCAGGCGCTCGAGACGCTCGCCGTCGTGGCCTACAAGCAGCCAGTTACAGCTCCGGAGATCTCCGAGATCCGCGGAGTCGATACGGGAGGTGTGCTCGGCTCGTTGATGGCGCGCAAACTCGTCACTACGGCCGGCCGCAAACAGGTCATCGGCCGCCCAATACTTTATAAAACTACAAAGGATTTCCTCCTTCGCTTCGGGCTTAGGGACATTAATGAGCTTCCCAGCATCGAAGAGTTTGAGAAGATGGCCGGCGAGCTGGCAGATGCCGAACCCGTCCAGGAAGAGATACCGATGCAGCATGCCGAGACCGCCGGGGACACCCAGGCTCACCACGCTCCTGAATCCGCAATGGATCTCGAACCCGAGCGCCACACGCATGCTCCGCAGGCCGATGGAAGTCCCGACGAAAGCGACAACCCTCTCGACGATCCGCTGGACGAGGACGACTCTGACGACGACAGCGCGAAGGATGACGAAAGCCCATTGCAGGACGACTTCAGTGACGTCCGCAGAGCGTCAGCGGATGCCGGCGAGACGACACAGAACTTAGTTGATACACCCGAAGGGGACAACGAGGATTTGCCCGATGCTCCCCTGAAGGCAGCCTCCGAGGATCTTTAGAAGCCTCCCGCCATCGACACGGACAAGCTCTAAGGTTGGACTGCATCGTCCGGTTCTGTCTCATCAAATAACACCACGGGCCACTTTTCATCAAAAATGAGGAGTGCCCGTGGGCTTGCTTTCAGGCGGCCGGCAGGCGATTTGGTTCTGCGGATACCCTCTCAGACTCCGCCCAGCTACAATCAAATGTAGAAGCACCTCAGCAGTACCCAGACCGCGACGAGCCGTTCCGCAGTCAGAAAGCTAAAATCATGCCTCCCAAGCACTCCACTTCGACCCCTAAAGAAGACGCCCCTACGGGCGACCGTCTCCAGAAGATCCTCGCGCAAGCCGGGATTGCCTCCCGCCGCAAGGCCGAGGAGATCATCCTCGAAGGCCGCGTCCAGGTCAACGGAACCACCATCACCACGCTCGGCACCCGGCACGACCTGACCCGTGACCATATCCGCGTCGATGGCAAGCTGCTGCATGGCCGCGAAGAGCAGCGCTACTACATGCTTAACAAACCGCGCGGCTACGTCACTACGCTCGTCGATCCGCAGCATCGCCCGACGGTGATGCAGTTGATGCAGCCCAAGTCTGGCCCCCACGGCGACCAGGTTCGCCTGTATCCCGTCGGACGCCTCGACTACCTCTCCGAGGGGCTGTTGCTGATGACCAACGACGGCGACCTCGCGAATTCGCTCTCGAAGGCTGCTGCCGGGGTCGAAAAGACCTACCTGGTCAAAGTCTCCGGACAGCCTCCTGCGTCGGGGATCGATCAGATCCGGCGCGGCATCATGATCGATCGCGGCCGTCTGGATGAGATTCGCTCCGGCCGCCGCGACCGCATCATCACCGCTCCTGCGCAGGTCGAGCTCGTCCGTGGCGGCGACAATCCCTGGTATCAACTCACCCTCATCGAAGGTCGCAATCGCCAGCTGCGCAAGATGTTTGAGGAGATCGGCCATCACGTCGAGAAGATCCGGCGCATCGGCTACGGAGCCCTTCGGCTCGATGTTCCTCCAGGCGAGTTCCGTGAGCTTACTCCAGGAGAAGTTCAGGCCCTGGATCGCGCCGCCAAGGGTAAGAAGGTTGTCCCCAAGGCCAAGCTCCCCGAGTACGCGCAGCTCAAAGCGCCCGTCAAAAAGCGGTCGGCACCTGCTCGCCGGACCTTCGCTTCCAAGGCGTCTCCGAGCCGCCGTCCTAACGCGTAAAGTCAACCCATCGACACGCTGGCAAACTCCGCGATCCATCCCGGTCGCGGAGGCCGGATAGATCGAAAGATATTGGGGCTCTATGTTGCCTGTGCTACATAGAGCATTGTGGCGCATTCTTTGCAAATAAAACATTTCAAAGTTTTTATGGGGCAGGTACACGTCCTGTAACTGCTGTGCAAGCGCGCTTGACACCTCTCCTTCGCAAAGCCAAAAATACTCCTGCAATTCACATGACGCCCGATGACAATCGGAAGCGGCGAGCATCCAATGAACTGCAAAGGAGCAACACCGTGGCAATGGAAAAGGCTGTATTTGGAGCAGGATGTTTTTGGGGCGTAGAAGCCCGCTTCAGCGAAATAACAGGTGTCATCGATACGGCCGCAGGATACGCAGGCGGCGACCTCGAACACCCCACTTATAAAGAAGTCTGTACGGACCGCACTGGCCATGCGGAGGTAGTAGAAGTGACCTTCGATAACAGCCGTCTCAGCTACGACGCGCTTCTCGACATCTTCTTCAGCCTGCACGATCCCACGCAGGTGAATCGCCAGGGACCCGATTACGGATCGCAGTACCGCAGCGTCATCTTCTCCCGTTCAGCAGAGCAGTTCGCTCAGGGGCGCGCTCGTATCGCAGAGCTCAACGCCTCCGGGATGTATCGTCAACCCATCGCGACGCAGGTCCTCCCCCACTCGACTTTTTGGAGGGGGGAGGAGTACCACCAGAAATATCTGGAAAAGCGCGGCATGGTGAGCTGTCACATCTAAAACATGAGTCGGATAATGCAAGGGCAAGGCTGTGAAGCCTTGCCCTTTTCATGCGCCCTGAATCTCGCGAGGTTTCAAGAGAAATCCTCGAACAGAGACGTAGGAATGCGCTGTCAGATAGCAAAAGCTGGAAACGAGACTCAGCATGACGGCCTCACGCGTGGTCCTGACCCCAATCAGGATCACATAGGCAATCTGTACGCCAAGCAGAAGAACAATCTCAACCATGCTACCGCTCCAGAACACCCACTTTCTGGCCCGGTTTATGATCCAGATCAGACCAGCAATGTAATTCATGCACGCCGAGAGTACGACCCATCCCACGATCGAGCCGAGGCCCGCGTACTTCGCTCCAAGAAGCCATAAAAACGCTCCCGGCCATTTGAATGCGATCAAGACAACCGGAAGGCCGACAAGAGAGGCTAAAGCGACGAACCCCAGAAAAATGGGTAGCAGTTGCTTCCGCTTCAGCCGTGCGATGTAAGGCTCAACCACGATCAGGTTGAAGGTCATCAGGACCGCGAAGAGTTGTCCAATGCGGCCCAGAGCAGCCACCTCCGCGATATAAACTGTTCCGCCAAAGATACTGATCAGGAATAGAGTGATCTGCGCCTGGAAGGCCGCGAAGATGATTGCAGGGGCGGCAGGAAGGATGTAGTGGATCAACTCCCGGTCGGTGACGGGATCATCCTGCTCGGGCCACTCATGATACGGCTGGCTCGCTTTGGCAAGCAGACTTGCGTTCAGGGTGACGTTCAGGGCACTTAGCACTGCAGCGGTCCAGGCATTCAATCCACCGCCAAAGGCAAGCCCGATATAGGCTACGAGTCGGCCCAACCCGGTGGCAACCTGCGGAACGTAGTATGCGCGAAGCCGTCCAAAGATCAGCAGCGGTGCAGAATAGTAGGAGAAGCGTCCACTGGAATAAAGCGCCAGAAGAACGGATGCCAGCAGCATGAACTGGGTCGTCCAACTCCAATGCTGCTTATGCATGATGGCGAGGAACGAGAGGATGGCTACCGGAGCCAGCATCCAGAAGGCACGGTCTCGCAGATGTTTCGCGGAGCGCACATATCGACCGACCAGCGCACGATCGTCTCTCCGATCCGCCACCATCGGAATGATGGTGCTCGCGAACCCCATATCCATCAGCGTCGTGAACACCGCTTGAAAGCCCGTGGCAAGACCAAACTGAGCATAGGCTTCCACACTGAGCGTTCGGACCAAAAGCAAGCCCGCCAAGATACTCACGCCCTGCGCTGCGCCTTGACCCAGGAAGAAGCCGGTGAGGACGCGCACGATACGGCGTCCTCGACTCCGAATCATCCTGGGTGGCACGGGAGGCGGAGGATCGGGCGGCAATGGTTCGCCGTGAAAGTCGCCTAACTCGGTTTGAACTATCGCCATGACGTCGATTTTAGAGGAATGGGGGCGAACCTACTCCTGCCGCGAAGTCGGCTCTAAAAGCCACTGGTCCGGCAGAAGATCGGGGTAGTGACTTTCGGGCTTAAGAAGCCAATGCTTTGGGGCGAAGACCATCTTGTCCGGACTCGCGTTCAACCACGCTCCCCACCAGGAGAATGTGCTGTTTGCAATGATGTGATGGCGGCACGAAGACATCAGCCGCAGGTCTTCGTGCGAAGAGGCAACGTCATTATGAGATACAAAGAATGCATCCTTGCCGAGTTTCAAATGCTCCCTGGCGTATGCAATGTCATCCGAGAAGACAAAGAAGGTGGGATTGCCAAGTCGCTCCCTCATGGTCGAAATCGCACGTTCATAGTAATCCAGAGGCAAGGCAATGTTTCCTTCTGCTGCGAGCGTAAAGTCGCCTCGCCTCATATGCAGCGAGACCGGGTTCTCGCTGCGTTCTATCTGGCGCAGAATTTCAAGGTTCTTCCCCTGGGGTGAGTCCCGGAATCGAAATTCCTCCCGAAGTTCGTCGGCAACTTCATCGACTATGCGGTGCGTTTGCCAGTAGCCCACAAGGTAGAGCGTTTTCACCTCGTCACTGAGTGGCAGGTCCTTAAGGAATTGATAGCGTTGCGAAGCGTTTTCGCTGACTACCTGGATCTTCAGGGCGCTTTTCAGTAGATCCGTTACAGGTCTGATCCAGTGCTTACGCGCCAGCATGATGCGATCGAAGGGCGAGATTTCGGCGGCCACCACTTGCATTGCGAGGTGCGACATCATGTAGGGTCTTGGATAACCGTGCGAGACAGCACGACGTGGCGGGTCGATAGCCAGTCTCATTTGCGCTCCGTAGCGCCTGGAGTAATATCGCCCGGCGGCGTATTGAAAGAGTTGGTTTCCAAGGCCACTGAACTGCCGCACTATGATCTGCATCTCAAGCCTTTAGGTGCGGTCTTCATTCCAGGTTTAGCCATCGTAGAACGTTTCAATTCCTCTTACCGAGTGAATTCAAAGAGGCCGCACGCCATTTCGCTCTGAGGCATTGACAGAGGGTCACAATTCTCATGGAGGGATCCATCGTCTGCGACGAAGGAGAACGACACCAGTTTCAGCTCGGAGAAACGCTCCAAAATAGTCTGGGGTGCAAACACTCGATGCGCGTTGAACTCTACACGCTCCCGTCCTACAGGGACAGAGAAGTAAAGCCGTCCGTCCGGAGCCAGAACTCGCTGCAAGGAGCTCATGAATTTGAAATAGGCATGCGGATCGATGGGGTCAGTATAGCGTCCTAATCCGAAGTGCTCGGCAACATGCAGCGAGGAGAGCGAAGCGATACTCCCGCTGGTCAGGTTCGCAAGTTCGGCGGCGTCGTCCTGCAGAAAGGTAAGTCCGCGAATATCGCTCTCCAGGGGACGAATGTCGACCACAGCCACCGGCATGAAGACCAGCAAATGCGCGATGAAACCGTCCGTGCGTGATCCGATGTCCAGGTGCCGTTCCGGGCGGCGTTCAAAGATCTTGCGCGCTGCCCAGAGATCCTGATGAAAGTAATGTCCCTCTGCGATGCCTGCTCCGGCGTCCATATCGGTCAAAATAGGAAAGGCGTCGCGCAAGCTGAATTGAAACGATGGCAGATCGTTCATCGCACGATAGCGCCGCAGCGTCCGAAGATAGGCCGGCATCGCCTTGAGGCTTCGGAGCAGCACTCTCGGTTGAAACCCGGTGAAGTAGCTCTGTTTGCTGCGAAGAGAGTCGATCACCGTCTCATCCTCCCATCTCCGAACGTATTCCGACAAGTTCCCCGCTGTATTCCGGCAGATATACTTATGGCGCAGGTAAGAATCAGCATTCAGCAGAGGACATTTAAGTGGTGAGCGATACGCCCGGCACGGACAGCTTGTCGTCGTCCACGGCACCCCGATCAGTTTGCGTCGTCATCCCCACGTATAACCGGGTGCAGGCTCTCCTCACCTGCCTCCAGCATCTTGAACGACAGACGTGGACAGACTTCGAGGTCTTTGTCGTCGACGATGGCTCGACCGACTCCACAGTTGCTGAGATAGAGCACTATCGCCAACATACGCCTCTCCAACTTCGCTTCCTGCATCAGCGGAACAGTGGCCCGGCGCGTGCCCGAAACCTTGCAATCTCCCTCACCGAATCTCCTTTGTGCATCATCATCGGGGACGATATCTTTCCTTCGCCGGACTTCGTGAAAGTCCACCATGACTTTCATCATCGGAGGCCGGACCTGTATGCCGCAGGTCTGGGGCTTACCCGCTGGAGCGAGACCGGGCAGGTCGTCACACCATTTATGCGTTGGCTCGATACTAGCCAGATGCAGTTTGGCTACGAGGCCCTCATGAAGGGCAGTCTCAAGCCCAACTGGCTCCATTTCTATACCAGTAATATCTCGTTGAAGACTGAGGCCTTGCACCTCAACCCCTTCAACGAGCTCTTCACCAAAGCGGCCATGGAAGATCTCGAACTCGGCTATCGCATGGAGCGCGAGCACCAACTCAGCATCGTCCTGTTGCCAGATGCCCTCGCTCATCATCTTCACCCCACTTCTTTCCTGCAGGGCTGCAAGCGCATGCAGGGAGTGGGATTCGCAGCCCACCTGTTCCACGAGCTATGGCCGGAGCATGTTCCCCCGGACAGCATGGGGCGTCGCGTTCGCGACATACTCTGCCGGTATCCCGTGCCGCTCAAACCTCTTACGGCTTTAACCGACGTGTGGACCCGTTTCCAGTGCCCCAATCCACTGCTCCGCCGAGTGCTGGAATATCACAGCGGCGTGGGCTATCGCGCGCGCCACCCTCGTTGCCAGGAATCCTTCTCGAAGCGGGAGTACTGCGGAGTAGCCTCGGAGCACTGACGAGCGCCGATCTCTAAAATCTGTGCTATGCTGTACATGCATTCTGAAATACGAGTGCAGGCATCGCAGGCAAAGACTCCGTAGCGTCATCCCGGGTCTGGCCAGAGACTGCGATTCGCCTCACCACCGCACCCCTTCCCAAAGCAACATCCTAAGGAAGTCGCGCTGGTTGCTCTGGCTGGAAGGTTCGTCATCGGACGAGTCTCGCCGTGCAGCAGCAGCGCTTCGAAATCCCAAGCAATGCTGACTAGATAAATCTATGGTGCCCGCGAATGGGTACCCCTGCATCCCTCGCTGGTCGATAGCCCAGCACTGTGCCGTAACCACACCTAAAGGAAAACACTTGAATTCCGCAACTCTTGAGCCGCAAACAGAAGTAAAGAATGAAGTTCTGCACCAGAACCATACCGCTCCCCACGCAGCAACTCCCCAGGCAGCATCCGCCGAAGTTCTCAGCCCCAGCGGCCTTCCGCTCGTCGCTAACGTCCACTTCACGGACTTCAACATCTCCGATTCTCTGAAGAACCGCCTCACCAGCGCAGGCTTCACGCTGCCCACGCCCGTTCAGGCCAAGGCCATCCCGCCCGCGCTCGAAGGCGCTGACATCCTTGCCACTGCCTCCACCGGCACCGGCAAGACGCTCAGCTTCCTGATCCCGATGATTCAGCGGATGGATGCCAACTCCGTCCCCAGCACCAAGGGCAAGCGCGGTCCTATCCGCGCGCTGATCCTGCTGCCGACGCGCGAACTTGCGATGCAGGTCCTAGAGGCCTACGCCAAGCTCGTCCCGGGCGCGAAGAATGATGCCGTGCTCGTCTGCGGTGGTCTCTCCGAGAACAACCAGCTCGATCAGCTCGACCGCGGCCCCCGCCTGGTCGTCGCCACGCCTGGCCGTCTCGAAGACTTCCTCCGTCGCCGTTCGATCAACATCAACTCCGTCGAAATGCTGGTCCTCGACGAAGTCGATCGCATGCTGGACATGGGCTTCCTGCCCGCGATCCGCCGCATCGTCGGCGCGCTGCCGAAGACCCGCCAGACCATGTGCTACTCCGCGACGCTCGATGCCAACATCCGCGAGATCGTCAAGGACTACGTCAGCAAGCCTGTTCGCATCGAGATCGGCACGACCTCCAAGCCGTCCGACCGCGTTGAGCTTCGCGTCTACACCGTCATGCAGGACCAGAAGCTCGGCCTGCTCGACCAGATGCTGCGCGAAGAGGAAGGCACCTTCCTCGTCTTCTCGCGCACCAAGCATGGCGCCGACCGTATCTCGAAGAAGCTCGAAAAGCTCGGCCACGATGCTGACGTGATTCACGGCGATCGTAGCCAGTCGCAGCGCACTGCCGCTCTCAAGGGCTTTGCAAACGGCAAGCACCGCGTGCTCGTTGCGACCGACGTTGCAGCGCGTGGTATCGACGTCAACGACATTGCGCACGTCGTCAACTACGACCTGCCCAATGCCTCCGACGACTTCGTTCACCGCATCGGCCGCACCGGTCGCGCCGGTAAGAAGGGCGTTGCTACGACCTTCGTCGCGCCGCAGGAGAAGTCCGACGCCCGCAAGCTCGAGCGCGAATTGAAGATCAAGTTCGAGTGGCGTGAAGCCGATAAGAACCTTGAGAAGGAACTCCGCAACCAGCCGGTCGACACCAACAAGGGTCAGGACCTGATGCAGATGGAGACTCGTTCGTGGAAGGGCAACGACCCGATCACGGCCATGACCCCCAACCCCAGCCCTTACAAGTCGGCAGGCGGTGGAAATGGCAATGGCTTCCGTGGTCGCGGTGGTAACGGCGGCGGCGGTTTCGCTGGCGGTCGCAACGGTGGTGGCGGACGTCCCGGATCCAACGGACGTGCCAGCAGCAACCGTCCCGGCAGCAGCCGCTCTGGCCCGGCCCGTCGCGGTCAGTAAGCTCGTAACGAAGCTGTAGGCTTTGCGCTCTCAAAAGAAACTGCCGCGTCGCTCCGCACGTCAACCAACGTCCCGAGTGCCGCGGCAGTTCTGTTTGCCGAAAGTCAGTCGCCGCTGGCCCTTACTTGACGCCCGGATTCTCCTTGGACATCTCCGTCCGACGCTCCTAGCGGCTTACAGACCGCAACAGCATCAGCATCCTATCCATGTAAGACTATTCGTATTTTATGGCCACTTTTAAGAAGCTGGAAGAGTCATCGGTGCCCGCCTCGCCGACACGTTTTGTCGATTCCTCTGCCTCTGTCCTCTTTGATTTATTTCGCGGACTTGCGGCTCTACTCGTGTTCCTCGAACACGGTCGCAATCTCCTCTTCGTGGACTATCCGGACCTCGTCTCACACCGTCTTCTTCTGGCAGTGCCGTACGTCTTGTGCGGAGCAGGCCATCAAGCCGTTGTTGTTTTCTTCGTGCTCAGCGGTTACTTCATCAGTGGTGCCGTCTTCAGTGCTGTCCGTCGGAATCAATGGCTTTGGAGTGACTACCTTGTACGCCGTCTTGTCCGGCTTTGGGTCGTCCTTGTTCCAGCGCTTTTGTTTTGCGCTCTGTGGGACAAGTGGGGCATCTATCTGGGGCACGCGCCTGAACTTTACCGTGGTGCCGTCCAGAATCATATGCTCAGAGACGTCGGACAATCTCTGACGCCGGGTATTTTCTTTGGGAATCTCTTCTTCCTTCAATCCATTTTTGTAGACACATTCGGCTCGGACAGCGCCCTCTGGAGCCTGGCGAACGAGTTCTGGTATTACATTCTTTTTCCGCTCGGCTTCTTTGCCTTGCGGCGTTCCACTCGGCTTGCTCATCGTCTGCTCTACGGACTGCTCTTTGTCGGCACAGCCTGGCTGGTGCGTGGCGGGATTCTATTCGGGTTTCCCATCTGGCTCGCCGGAACCCTTCTTCTGTTCGTTCTGCCCCCTCGATTCGACCCACGCCGGGCACGGCTATTACGCGTTGTGTCGACACCCGTCTATTTGTTGCTCCTTTTCTTTCTGGCAAAGGTTCACGGAATTCCGGGTCTTGTCAGCGACTATCTCCTCACGGTAGCTACCTTCGCCTTCCTCTGGATACTCCAGTCTGCGAACCATCGGTCGGACCCTAAATCTCCGTTCGTTCGTTTCTCCCGCGAGCTGGCGCGGTTTTCCTACACTTTGTACGCCGTGCATATTCCGCTGCTCGTATTTATGGCGTCGCTTACTATCGGCGATACCCGCTGGATCCCAACGCCCGCCCACATCCTTGCGGGCCTCGGCCTTGGCTTGGTCACCTTGTTCTACGCCTTTGCACTCGCATCGTTTACGGAGTTTCGGACCGACGCTGTCCGAAGAAGAATCGAAAAATTATTGCGTCTCCCGTCTCCTCGCTCGTCTTTACCATCAAATCCCAACATGACTCCGTCTCCATAGAAAATTACCTCGGCCATGGTGGCTCTTAGGTTGATGAGGCCCCATGCCCCCAATGCCTGGCTGCTAGAATTGCCTGAGTTCCAATAGGTTTATCAATAGCTCTAGTCCAGGGATCGGTATGTCGAAGCTCTCACAGGATCTCGCCCGCTACAAAGCTAAAGGCTTCAAAGGAAGGCAGCTTTGGCTGAATCCCACGGTCTGGTCGATCGTCACGTATCGCCTGGGAAACTGGCTGTACACGACCCAGCCGGGCGTCCTCGTTCGCATCCCGGCGAAGATCGTCTACTTCGTCGCCAATATGTTCTGTGAAGTGGTGATGGAGATGTGTATCGACGCGCAGGCCACCATCGGCGGCGGAATCTGCTTCGGCCACATCGGCGGCATTCATATCAATCCGGGCGCAATCATCGGAGACAACTGCGATATCGCCCACCGCGTCACCATCGGAACGTCCGCCATGGGCCGCAAAGGTGCGCCGGTGCTGGGCGATAACGTCTATGTCGGAACGGGCGCCACGCTCATCGGGAGACTCAAAATTGGCAGCGGAGCGAAGATCGCCGCCAATACGCTGGTGATCGGCAACGTGCCGGAAGGTGCAACCGTAATCGGTGTGCCCGGTCGTGTCTTTCCAGCTCCACCCAAGGCAGCGCCACCATCCCCTGCTTCAGAAGTAGAAGCAGCCACTGCCTCCTGATCGCACTGCGACAGCGCGGCCTCGTGGAGACGGCGTCGAAGCAGCAGGGACCGAAAACAGAGCAGATAGCGGGCAGTTCTGTAACTTTCCGGGCCAAACTCGGCGAAATCGCGCTTCCTCACAGTCTTTAAACACTGTTGCCCTATAAAATAAGAGAAAACCTATGATCTCTGTATCCAATGTCACCATGCGCTACGGCTCCAAGCTCCTCTTTGAGGATGTCTCCGTCACCTTCACCACTGGCCGCCGCTACGGCCTTACCGGCCCCAACGGCGCTGGCAAATCCACCTTTATGAAGTGCCTGACCGGCGAGATCGACCCGCAGAAGGGCACCGTCGTACGTCCCCGCAAGATCGGCGTTCTCTCCCAGGACCAGTACGCCTTTGACGCGTACCGCTGCATCGACACGGTCATCATGGGCAACAAAGCTCTCTGGGCCGCCCTCGAAGAGCGCGAGATTATCTACAACAAGCCCGAGATGACCGATGAAGACGGCTCACGCCTCGGCGAACTCGAAGGCGTCGTCGGCGACGAAGACGGCTATGAGGCCGAGTCCAACGCCGCCGTCCTGCTGCAGGGGCTCGATATTCCCGACGAGCTGCACGAGCGCAAGATGTCCGAGCTGCAGGGTGGCCAGAAGGTCCGCGTCCTGCTCGCCCAGGCTCTCTTCGGCAACCCGCAGGCGCTGCTGCTGGACGAACCGACGAACTATCTCGACCTCGAATCCATCCACTGGCTGCAGGACTTCCTGACCCGCTACAACGGCACCGTCATCACCATCTCGCACGATCGCCACTTCCTTAACAACGTCTGCACCCACATCGCCGATATCGATTACGAGACCATCATCACGTACAACGGTGGCTACGACGACATGGTCTTCCAGAAGACCAGCGTCCGCACCCGCATCGAGAGCCAGAACGAACAGCGCGAGAAGAAGATCGCCCAGTTGAACGACTTCATCGCTCGCTTCTCCGCCGGTACACGGTCATCGCAGGTCAATTCGCGTAAGAAGGAAGTCGAGCGCCTCGCCACCTCCGAGCTGGCTCGCTCCAATATCGCCCGCCCCTTCATCGCCTTCAAGATGGAGCGCCCCTCCGGCAAGACGGTCGTCGAGTTCGAGCACGTCAACAAGTCCTACACCCAGAAGGACGGCAAGGTCGAGCACGTCATCAACGACTTCTCCGCCTCCGTCAACCGCGGCGACAAGGTCATCCTCATGGGCCGCAACGGACAAGGGAAGACCACGCTGCTCAAGGCACTGCTCGCCAACGGCCCCGGCATCGAAGAGAAGGATGTCTCCATCGACTCCGGCTCGGTCAAATGGGGCCACGAGGTCTCGATCGGCTACTTCGCCCAGGACCATAAGGGTTCCATCCAACTCGGCATGACCGCCTCGGACTGGCTCCACCAGTTCGATCCCTCGGCCACCAAGGAAGATATTCGCGGCATCCTCGGACAGATGCTCTTCAAGGGTGAAGAAGGCCTGAAGAAGACCGACGCGCTGTCGGGAGGAGAGGCGGCCCGCCTGCTCTTCTGCAAGATCATGCTGCAGAAGCCGAACGTGCTGGTGCTCGATGAGCCCACCAACCACCTTGATCTGGAGAGCATCAACGCCCTCAACCAGGCGATCCAGAAGTACGAAGGGACGGTCTTCCTCGTCACCCACGACCAGGATTTGATTGAAGAAGCCGGTACCCGCATCTGGCACTTCGAAGGCGGCCCCACCAGCTTCCACATCACCGACCACAAGGGCCCATACGAAGAGTATCAACAGCAGTTAGCTATTGCCGCAAAGTAGCCTGAGCGCGCAGCGTCTAGAGTATCAACAGCAACTAGCCATCGCCGCAAAGTAGGAGAGTCATATAAACGGGTGCCCCATGTCCCGACTCTGGGACATGGGCATTCGCAAAGCGAACCGCCCTCTTCTCCCAGCCTCAAATCCACTCCCAAACCCGCAGTGCCCTCTTGGCTAGAAGTGGGATACTGGTCCTGCAAGACTTTTAGAAAAAGAGAACACTCAATGCCCGCACTTGACCCCCAGATCCCACGCGGTAAGAACGTCCTCGGCCAGCTCCTCGACACCTGTGGGTGCGACCCCATGACCGGCTTCTACCGCGACGGCTGCTGCAACACCGGGCCTGAAGACATCGGTGTTCACACCATCTGCTGCGTCGTCGACGCGCCATTTCTGGCCGCCTCCAAAGCTCTCGGCAACGACCTCTCCACCCCGATGCCCCAGTACGGCTTCGCAGGCCTCAAGCCCGGCGACCGCTGGTGCGTCTGCGCCGCCCGTTGGCTGCAGGTGCAGCAAGCCGGAGCCGCCTGCCCTGTCGTTCTGGAAGCCACCCACGAGAACACCTTGCAGATCGTCCCCTTCGAGTTGCTGATCCAGTACGCGATCATCCCGAGCCAGCTCCACTAAAGCTCCGGAACGCGATCAGGAAACAGAGGCTCGTGGGTATCGTCTCCCAGGGTGCCGGGGCTACCCGTCGGAGTTGTCCGTCTAAAATCACGTCGATTCGCAGTTAGCGGCACTCGGCGATGCAGCATCACGCGGCATCCGCGCATCGGGCGAATGTGGTCGGATCAGCCAGCGCCCATCTGGTCAATTGTTAACAGAATGTTAATAAAGCTATAGGCCGATGGTGTGGGAAGTCTCAGGAATATGCTTTGTCCTTGACACACTCCGCGCGCTCAGCGACCTTTAAGGCATTACAACAAATCCAGTTTTAGTCGTAAACAATGCGCCCACCTCTTCGGAGCAAGGACGCACAAGACTTTACAAGCAGACAATCTGCCATCAGTTCACACACCGCATCTTTGTTATCGGTGTCTTTCAAGGAGACCTCCACGCAATGAAATCCTCTTCCTTTTGTAGGCAGCTTCTCACCCTTGCTGCTTCTGCCATGTTTCTCGCCGGAGCCATTATTCCGGCATCGGCCCAGAACGCAGCTCTCGGTAACCTGGCTGGCACCGTTCGTGATACACAGGGCGCCATTATTCCCAACGTGACCGTCGTTGTAACCAACCTCGGCACCGGCGCTGTCCGCAACCTGACCACCAACGGCGACGGCTACTACTCCGCCGACTTCCTGCAGCCGGGCCAGTACGAAGTCGTCCTCGGCGGCGGCTCCTTCGGCAAGATTGATCGTAAGAACATTCCCGTCACCGTCGGCAGCACCATCACGGTAGACGCCGCCCTGCCCAACGCCGGAGTTTCGACCGAAGTTGTCGTCTCCAGCGACGCGCCCCTGATCGAAACCGAGAAGGTGGAAGTCTCCCAGAACGTCGGCCAGAACCTGGTCTCGAACCTGCCCGTCAACGGCCGCCGCTACGACAACTTCGTGCTGCTGACCCCGAACGTCGTTCCGGACGGAGCCTCCGGTCTTATCTCCTACCGCGGCATCTCCGGTATCTACAACACCAACCTGATCGACGGTGCCAACAACCAGCAGGCCTTCTTCTCGGAAGCCCGCGGCCGCGCCATCGGCGCACCTTACGTCTTCTCGCAGGACTCCATCAAGGAGTTCCAGTCCTCCACCTCGGGCTACTCGGCTGAGTTCGGTCAGGCCGCCGGCGGACAGATCAACGCCATCACCAAGTCCGGTACCAACGCCACCCACGGAGACCTTTTCTACTACCTCCGCTACCCCTCGCTGAACGCACTCGATCCGCTGTCGAAGTTCCAGGGACGTCAGGTTGGTGGTAACCCCTTCCTGCTGACCCCGACCGTCCACCAGCAGCAGCAGTTCGGCGGTTCCGTCGGCGGTCCCATCATCAAGGACAAGCTGTTCTACTTCTTTACCTACGACGGCTTCCGCAAGGTTAACCCGCTGCTGTATACCTCCTCGCTTCCCGCAGCTACCCTCAATGGATATGTCTGCCCCACGGCGGTCTCAGCCACGCAGTGCGCTGCGGTCAAGACCTTTATCCTCGCCCAGCAGGTCGCTGCGTCGCGCAACTTGAAACAGGATATTTACTTCCCGCGTCTGGACTATCAGCTCAACGGCAACAACCACCTCAGCGCTGAATTCAACTTCCAGAACTACAACCAGCCCAACGGTTACACCACCTCGGCGACCAATAACAACAGCTCTCCTACCACCAATGGCCGTGCCGACTTCCACGAACGCATCTTCGTTGCCAACTGGGAAAGCGTCGTCTCTTCCCGTTCGGTGAACTCGGCTCGTTTCCAGTGGGCTCGCGATCTCGAAGTAACCTCCGCCAACGCCCCCGGCCCCAACGTCTCCCTTTCGGGAATCGTCGCTTACGGTATGCCTAATGCGTTGCCTCGTGGCGCCTTCCCTGACGAACATCGCTGGCAGGCTGCTGACACCTTCTCGACCACCCGCGGCAAGCACAGCCTGAAGGTGGGTGTCGATCTCAACTTCATCCACGAGCAGATTCAGAACCTCTTCCAGGGCGGCGGGCTTTATAGCTACGGCCTCCTCAACGGTCAGTGCCTTAACAGCCAGACGGCCGGCTGCACACCCATCACCAATGCCAGCTACGGCGCCTTTGTCGGATACGTCAAAGACCTTTACGGTCTTGACGGCGGACGTCACTACACCAACTTCACCCAGGTGAACGACCCGATTACCGGCAAGGGAATCGACGATTTCTGGAACAAGGATCTCTCTGCCTTCGTGGAAGATTCCTGGAAGATCAGTTCCAAGCTGCTCATCAGTGCCGGTGTTCGTTATGACACGCAGCTTGTACCTCAGCCTCAGCGCCCCTACACCAACAGCGCTAACGGCGCACTCAGCCCACTTGGCAACTCTGTTACCAGCTTCATCAACACCAACTACAAGATGATTCAGCCCCGCATTGGCTTCGCGTGGTCTCCTTACAGCACCGGGACGGTAGTACGTGGCGGCTACGGCATCTTCTATGGCCTCAGCAGCAACTCCACCTTCTACGCGACACGCGTCGAAAACGGCGTCTTCCAGCAGCAGTACAACTACGTTCCCACCACCACGGCCGGTATCGTATATCCTGCCGGATCTCCCCAAAACATCGGTGTTCTCTTCACGCCGCCAGGACCGGCTCTCGCTGCTCCCTTCGCAGGAGCCCCGGTTACCACGGTCCAGTCACCTGGCGCAGGACAGTCTTTTGCCTTCCGCGGACAGGATAAGCGCTTCACCAATCCCTACACTCACTCCTTTGACCTTGCGGTCGAGCAGGAGCTTCCGTTCCACGTCAGCCTCACGATCGCCTACGTTGGAACGCGCGGTATGAAGCTGCCGTACTTCATTGACTCGAACCTGCCCAAGGCGAACCAGAGCCGTACCTATACGGTCACGGAAGCCAATGGCACCACCTCGCAGGTCACCGTGCCGTTCTACGCCGCCACCAACCCCCGTCCCTCGCCGAATGATGGCATCATCCTCACCGGTTACAGCGGAATCAACTCCTGGTATCACTCGATGGCGACCTCGATCCGCAAGCCGATGTCCCACGGTCTGGAATTGCTCGTCAACTACACCTGGGCCAAGGCCATCGACGGCAGCCAGGTTTCGGGTCAGAACGGTACCTTCAACGGAACCAATACGATCCTCGATCCTTTCAATCTGAAGAATCCGGGCACCCTGACCGAGTACACGCGCTCGGACCTCGACATGCGCGGACGTTTTGTCGGAAGCATGGTCTATACCCCGACCTTCGCCTTCGCCAATCGCTACGCTCGCCTCGCTGCCAACGGCTGGTCACTCTCCGGTACCGCTACGGAGCAGACGGGTCTTCCTCTCACCGCTAACATGTCGGGCAACGTCACCGGTGGTATCGATGGCGGTGTGACCGGAGCCCAGGTCAGCCTCTTCGCCTCCAACAGCTCCGGCCGTGCCCCGCAGCTCCGCCGCAACTCTTTCCCGGGACCTGGTATCCGCAACGTCGATGCCCGCATCTCGCGTGACATTCCCATCCACGAGAACATCAAGATGCAGTTCTTCATGGAAGCGTTCAACGTAGCCAACCGTCGCCACATCATCAGCCAGAACACGACGGCCTACCAGTTCAACTCCGCTACCACGATCGGCGTAGCCTCTCAGGCGACTCCGTTTGGAACTCCCACCGCTACCAGCAGTGTTCTGTATGGCCCACGCCAGCTTCAGTTCACCGCCAAGCTGTTTTTCTAACCATCACCGACCTAAAGCAAAAGCGGCCCCGGTTCATCCCGGGGCCGTTCTGCGTTTGGCGTCTGTCATCTTGTCATCTGTCGTCGAAAACAAACCGTAGCACTTGACAACATCACTGCTCCTGACACCCCAAGTGGACGAGATTCGGATGATTTCCGTCCACTGAGATGCCGGAGAAGTCCAGACCTAAAGTCTATCTTTCGAAGACTTTGAACGAAAAGCAGGGGGAGGGGTAGTGGGTTGGTCCGGCACGAAGAGGCGCCCCGCGCAGTCGATGCCGGACAAGCTCAAAAAAATAAATTTAGGAAGAAAAAATGGTGCGCCCGAGAAGATTCGAACTTCTGACCTACAGCTTCGGAGGCTGCCGCTCTATCCAGCTGAGCTACGGGCGCGCATCTCTAGCCTAGCACGACACGCTGCCCCTTTCGCAATATCAAAGCACCGGTTGACAGGCCACATCCTCACCCCGCAGCATCAAGAGCGAGCCCAAAGTCCGATGCCCTAAGCCCGATGCTCGATGCCCGGCATCTGGACCAGCCTCTACCGAAAGTGAGAACAACATCATGCGCCTCATCGCTACCCTGGCCTGTACGGCCCTCCTCAGTCTCTCCAGCCTCTCCGCAACCTCAGCCCAGGCCCAGATGGCGATGGACAAGCCCGGTGCTCCGCTGGCAAGCCCAGCCGCCACTGCCAAAGTCTCTCTCGGCGGCAAGGACGTCACCATCCACTATGGCGCTCCCTCCATTCGTACCCGCAAGATCATGGGCGGCCTCGTCCCCTACGGAGAGGTCTGGCGCACGGGCGCCAACGAAGCCACCACTCTGATCACCGCGGCTGAACTCAAGATCGGTACCCTTACCCTTCCCGCCGGCACCTACACCCTCTTCACGCTCCCCACCGCATCGTCCTGGCAGCTCATCGTCAGCAAGGCGACCGGCGAGTGGGGCATCCCCTATCCCGAGGGACAGGACTTTGGCCGTACGCCCTTGACGGGCAAGACCCTGGGGTCGCCCCAGGAGGTCATGTCGATCTCGTTTGAGAAGACCAAGGGCAACTCCACCGAGCTGCACATCAAGTGGGAGAAGGCCGACCAATACATCGCAGTCACCGCGAAATAGCACTACTACCGATTCATAGCGAAGAAAGCCGCGAACCTCTCTTGAGGTTCGCAGCTTCGCTGCTTGTATGGTTTGTCTACCGGACTTGGGTTCGTAAGTGCCAAGGCGCCCTGACGCCGGGCGGGCGCCACTTCGTGGTGTATTGGACGCTTCGCGCGAGAGACGGCTTTAGAAGTTCAGGACTTCGCCAGCTCCGTCTGCATAGGCGACCGATCCACCTTCCGGCCCTGCCAGATCTTCCAGCCGCAGCGAGCAGCGGACGCTCACGCCATTGGCGAACGCGATCTCCACGGCCTCGCCGTCTTCGACCGTTGCTGCCGTGACGCTCTCGCCAATCAGTGCGCAGAGCCAGTCGCGGTACTCAGGTTCGCCGAACGCGTACGAGCCCTCTTCGCGAAAGACCTCCGGCCACTCATAAAACGTGACCAGAGGACCGTCAAAGCGAAGCTGCACGTAGTCTTGCACGAACTCGACCGCGCCCAGCTCCTGCCCTATAAGGGCTTCCAGATTGGTGCCGGCGTCCAGATTGCTGTCCGCTTCCAGATCCATCTTTAGTGGCCCGTCTCTTCGGCGATAAACGCCTCGTAGTCCGCCGCCGACAGCAGTCCGCTGAGCTGAGCAGCATCCGACAGCTCAACCTTCAGGATCCAGGTCGTATTCGCGTCCGAGTTGATCTTCTCCGGTGCGCCTACAAGCTCTTCATTCACAGCCGTCACGGTACCTGACACCGGCGAAAAAAGATCGGAGACAGCCTTAACCGACTCGACCGATCCAAAGATCTTGCCCGACTCAAGCACGTCGCCGATCTTCGGCAGCTCGACGAAGACGATGTCGCCCAGCGAATTCTGCGCATAGTCCGTAATGCCGACGGTCCCAACCGCTCCGTCAACCTGAATCCACTCATGTTCCTTGGTGTACTTGTAATCCGCAGGATAGCTCATGATTTTCGCGTTCTCTCCGTCTTTCATTGTAGTGTCTGGTTGTAAAAATTCAGTTGTCGCAAGTCCGTTTCAGCGCGGCGCAAATCCCGGATACGGGTCGAGCTGGGTCAGCGTCGGAAACTCGATCATCTGGAGCTGCGCCAGAGGTAGGCTCTCCACGGCGGCGCGAACCTCAGCTTCGGTAGCGGCTTCGATCAGCAGGGCAGCACCCGCAATATCTTTCCGTCGCCATGCATTGCGAATGATGCTCGCGGTAAAGAGTTCGCGGATACGTTGCGCCTCGGCCTCCAGCAGCTCCGGCGTCCACGATTCAGCAGGGAACACATCCATACGACGTCGTGTTAGAACAAGAAATTGCACGGCAGCTCCTTTGAGCGTAAAGACTCGGCGAGGCTAAGCTAAAACGACTTTCTTTGGCTTTTTATAAAAGGGAAGCGGCACCACCTTCGCCTTCACCAGTTGCCCGCGAATCTCGACGGCGAGTTCTTCATCGACCCCGGCGTATTGCACCGGAACGTACGCCATCGCAATGTTCTTCTTCAGGAAGGGCGCCGGCGAACCACTGGTCACCTCGCCTATCTTGGTGCCATCGAGCGTCGCCACCGGATAGCCATCGCGCGCGATACCGCGATCGATCATCTCCAGCCCGACCAGCTTGCGCTTCGGACCGCCCGCAGCTTGGATCTCCACCAGCGCAGCCTTGCCGACAAACGAGTCCTTTTCGAGCTTCGCGTAGCGTCCAAGTCCGGCCTCGAAGACATTGATCGTCTCCGAAATCTCATGTCCGTACAGCGCCATCGCCGACTCCAACCGCAGCGTATTGCGCGCGCCCAGACCGCAGGGGATGATTCCGAACTCTGCCCCTGCCTCCAGCACCTCAGCCCACACCCGAGCGCTGGTAGGCTCATCCGAAGGCACATAGATCTCGAAGCCATCCTCGCCCGTGTAGCCGGTGCGAGCGATCATCACGTTGTGCAGACCGCATACCTGGCCCCACGTGAACCAGTAGTTCTTGATCGTGCTCAGGTCTGTCGAGGTGAGCTTCTGTAGCGTCTCCACGGCCTTCGGCCCCTGGATCGCAAGCTGGGTGTAGTAGTCACTGAAGTCGTTGACGTGTACGCCGGGCATGTGCCCGATCTGCGAGCGTACCCACTGCACGTCCTTCTCTCGCGTACCCGCGTTGATCACGATGAGGTAATCGTTGTCCGAGAGTTTATGCACCACCACGTCATCCACAAACGTGCCATTCGGATACAGCATCGCCGAATAGTGTGCCTGCCCACCCTGCAGCTTCGAGGCATCGTTCATGCAGAGCTGATTGACAGCGGCCAGAGAGCCGGGCCCACGCAGTTGAATGTCGCCCATATGCGACACGTCGAAGATACCGACGCCCGTCCGTACCGCCAGGTGCTCGGCAATCAGTCCGGAGTACTCGACCGGCATATCCCATCCACCGAAGTCCACCATCTTGGCCTTGTGCGTGCGGTGCGTTGCATTCAATGCCGTCTTGCGAAGTGTTGCCGTTGCTTCTGCCATGAAGAGTCAATCCCGATTCTGTTTAGATTTGCCTGGTTCGATTTGCCAATACAGATTTGCCGATTAAATGAGCGGATAATCCACGATAGCACCGCAGCATCGCCCCTCGCGACCCAGCGCCCGCTCACTGGCCGGAATGTCCGGTACCCGAACGCAGTTCCTCGACCCTGCTCTTTCATCGTGGCGTAGATGCCTTCGCTGAGGGTCTCATACGTCTGCCATTTCACTTCGCCGGAGCTATCCGCCACCCTCATGGCATCTGTCCGGCTTTCTGAGTTACCAGCACCTTCAAATTTGCAATCAGAGTATTTACAGCGTCGTCGAAATTTCGATCATGCGTCTTCTGCAGCGCGGCACGTTCGATCGCTGTCGTTAGCGCCCAGAGAGCATAGTGCGTCTTTCGGTCGAAGATCACGAGTCTAAACATCGGTAGCGGATCGGACGCTCCCTTCGATTTATCCGCGTTCGCAGGCCCGCTCGGTGCGATGAGATGCAGTTCAAAGACCAGGTCTGCCTCCGCCGGATCATTCACTAGCTCATATCTGCCCCAGCGCGTCATCGCCGCGTAGAAGGAGTCATACCCTCGCTGCTGGTTTCCGCTGAAAGGATGCGGAAACAGGCCGCTATCTCCTCCCCCATTTGAGAGAAAGACCTTCTTCCCAGCCGACAGACCCGGTGGCACTGGAGCCACCGCCGCAGCCGGAGTGTCCTGCGCTATCGCTGCCGACGGCCCGCCGGATCCAACCAGACAAATCAAACCTAAATAAAAAAGTAGTCGCGACATACTTTCTCCGATTCAGTCTCTTGTTTGCTGCTGATTCTGTTGATCCAGATCCTAAATGAAAGTTAAGCCAGGGATCCGAGCCTCGGCCTACTCCTAAATCACCACCGTCTCCCGGTACTCCCCAAAGACGTGTCGCAGTACATCGGCAATCTCCCCCACCGTGGCATAGCTCTCCACTGCTTCCAGAATCCGCGGCATAAGATTCTCCCCATCGCGTGCCGCGTCTTCCACCCCTCGCAGCCCTGCTTTCCAGACGCCCGTATCCCGTCGCGCGCGCATCGCCCGGAGCCGCTCCACCTGCCGCCCCTCCAACTGCGAATCGATCCGTTGGATCGGTACCGCCGCGTCGCCTTCGCTTACAAACGCATTGACCCCGACCACGATGGCTTCACCTGATTCAACCTCGCGCTGATACTGATAGGCAGCGTTTTGAATCTCGCGCTGGACGTAACCCTGCTCGATGGCACGCAGCATACCGTACCTGCCGACTTTATCGAATCCGGCAATCGTCTGCAGGTAGGCCTCGGCCCTGCGCTCAATCTCATTGGTCAAGGTTTCGACATAGTACGATCCCGCCAGCGGATCCACCGTCTGCGCTACTCCGCTCTCATGCGCCAGCACCTGTTGGGTTCGCAGAGCGATCCGGGCAGCATTCTCCGTTGGTAGCGACAGCGCCTCATCGAAGCCGTTCGTATGCAGGCTCTGCGTGCCGCCGAGGACTGCAGCCAGCGCCTGCAGCGTCGTCCGCGCGATATTGTTCTCCGGCTGCTGGGCCGTCAGGGTTGAACCGGCCGTCTGCGTATGGAACCGCAGCATCCAGCTCTTCGGATTCTTCGCGCCAAAGTGCTCGCGCATGATCCGCGCCCACATCCGTCGCGCCGCACGGAACTTCGCCACTTCTTCCAGCAAATTGTTATGGGCGTTGAAGAAGAAACTCAGCCGGGGAGCGAACGCATCGACCTGCAGCCCTGCGTCCACCGCCGCCTGTACATAGGCCATTCCATTGGCCAGCGTGAAGGCTACCTCCTGCACCGCGGTGCAGCCTGCCTCCCGCATGTGATAGCCCGAGATCGAAATGGTATTCCACTCCGGCACCTCGACCGCTGCCCACGCGAACACATCCGTCACCAACCGCATCGCCTGCGGTACGGGATAGATATAGGTGCCGCGCGCGATATATTCCTTCAAGATATCGTTCTGGATCGTTCCGCTCAGCCGCTTCACTTCGGCCCCGGTTCTCTTCGCAACGGCGACATACAGTGCCAGCAGAATCGAAGCTGTGGCATTGATCGTCATGGAGGTCGAAATCGTATCCAGCGCGATGCCGCTGAACAACCGTTCCATATCTTCGATCGAGTCGATCGCAACCCCGACCCGACCCACCTCGCCAAGCGCCAGCGGAGCATCCGAGTCGTACCCGATCTGCGTCGGCAGATCGAACGCGACGCTCAGCCCGCCCTTGCCCTTACCCGCGCCAGCCCCCTGCGCCAGCAGAAATTTGTAGCGCCGATTCGACTCCTCGGCATCGCCCATGCCGGCGTATTGGCGCATCGTCCAAAGCCGTCCGCGATACATCGTCGGCTGGATCCCACGCGTAAACGGATACTCCCCCGGCTCGCCCACCAGCGTAGCCGCGTCGAGATCCTCCGCTCGATACACCACCTCAACCGGAATCCCGGAACTCGTTTTAGGCGTCTCACCCATGCCGCGTAGTGTACAGAAGGACAGTTGTGAGTTGTGAGTTGGTAGTTGTGAGCAAGTACGAGTGCGACGGACAGTCACGTCTCGATGAAATGGCGGAGAGCAAACCTCCAGCCCACCCGTGAGGCCACTCACAACTCACAACTGTATTTCTACTTTCTTCCCCGCCGGCTCGCCCGCACAAAGCCGGTCACGCAGAAGTAGCCGAAGACGATGGAGACGGCCACCGCGATCAGGAACTGGACATGCGCTTCGTGGTTGGCGTCGGTCCCGTGCATGGCGCTGCGGAGCTTCCATGCGCCGGTTGCTGCCGACAGCGAAAACAATCCGAAGAACACGCCGGTGAACTCCAGCCACAGAACCTTGCCGGCCTTGGTGAACGGCCCCCAGACCGCCTCTCCGAAGCGCTTCTTTCCCTGCTTCAGGTTCTTCTGCTTCTGCTGAACCTGCGCCTTCGTCTCGGCTGCCTTCTGTCCGAGCCGAGTGCCTGCCGCTGCTGCTCGCGTCTCCGCCTGCGGGGCCGAACGCGCAGTCCCGGATGCCGCTTTACCGGTGGAGGGGTTCGGAGCCGTTGCAGCATCGACCGCGGCTACCATCGTCTTAGCAGCGAGCCGAGTCCCGATCCCCAGTACCTTTCCAAAACGCACCGAATCCATACCGCCAGTGTAGCCCGTCTTTTTCACCCATCCAAGCTCGCTCCGCTTGCATCCAACTCCCCATCGGAGCGCAGACGGCATGTCCCAGACAGATGTCGCTGCCCAGCCCGAAACCGGTTAGCCGCCTCAACAAAGGAGACTTGGCAACGATGAAGAACTTTCTATGGCTCACCACTGGACTCGCCGCCGCTGCAGTCGGCGTCCTCATCTGGGGTCCGAAGCGGACCGCCCCCATGCAGGATCTCGCCCACCGGCTGGAAGCGGCCTGGGCCGACAATCACACTGTCGTCTAGCCGACTGGGCCCGTGTGGCCCAGCGCCTACTATCCTTCGAGTCCTGATGCTGGTACCCGGAATCTACCTTTGTCCTCCGCCAAATACCACAGACGATAGCCGTTGCAGTGGACGCCCCCACAGCGTATTGTGTCTCTAAGACAGACGTACACTAGTAGTACCCGCAATGCCGTTCCCGCCGGTCAGGCTTGGCCGGGAATACCCGATGCGTGGCCAGTCATGAACCCATAGGGCAGTCCGGAGGTGGCATTGAATCAAAAGGTAAAGAATCTTATCCAGAAACTTGGCGAAGCAATTCACGAGTCTGTCTCCGAATCTGAAGACATCGCCGGAGTAGTCAAAAACATTCGCGAGCAGGGTTTTGACGTGCTCCTGATGCTTGAGGCCACCATTGGCCTGAACGAAGTCGCTGAGGATTCTGCCGAATCGGAGTCCGTAGACGCTGCCGATGCACCCGCTGACGGTCCCTTCACCGCCAACGACCTTAACTTTCTCAAGTCGCTCCGCATCAGCCTCGACGAAGACGAGGTTCCTGAAGATCCGGCTGCTCCAGGCTCCTGAAGCTCGGCAGCGCGTCGATTATCAGTCCAAAATCCCCCGGAAAATCCGGTTATCTCCTGCTGTCTCTCAATCCATACAACGCAGAATCCCAAGGTTATGTCATAAACCTATGAGATCCGTCGTGATAGACTCTCGATTCTCCGAGCCAGGGTCTATTTTTGTGCATCCGATAGAGAGCAGCCAGGGTAGAGAAACCACGGTCGGTCCAAAGCGTTCCTTCGGCCGTCTAACGTTCTAAACGCAGAGGTTACACAGAGAGTTGCAATGAGGTAGCAGGATTATGAGAGATACGCTTGGTGTTCTTCTTGCCGGTGGTGCCGGCGAACGGCTCTTCCCACTCACCCGAGATCGTGCAAAGCCCGCCGTACCTTTCGCCGGACAATACCGCATCATCGATATCACGCTTTCGAACTGCATCAACTCCGACCTGCGTCACGTGTACATCCTGACCCAGTACAAGGCGCTCTCTCTCAATCGCCACATCCGCGAGGGCTGGGGTCCGGTCGTCGCCAACGAGCTCGGCGAGTTTATCGAGATTCTGCCGCCCATGCAGCGCGTGTCGAAATCCTGGTATCAGGGCACTGCCGATGCTGTTTATCAGAACATCTATTCGATCGGCTCGGAAGAGCCCAAGTACGTGCTGATTCTCTCCGGCGATCACATCTACAAGATGAACTACGCGCGCATGCTGGAGCAGCACAAGGCCTCCGGAGCGCACGTAACGCTCGCGACCCTGCCCATCAGCCCCGATGAGGTCTCGGCCTTCGGCGTGGTGCAGGTCGAACGCAACGGCGAGGTCACCGGCTTCGTCGAAAAGCCCAAGGAGACCAAGCTCCGCTCGCCCTTCAATCCGGATATGGTCGATGCCTCGATGGGCATCTACATCTTCAATACTGACGTGCTGCTGCCCGAGCTGATCAGGGACTCGGAAGACCCCAACTCCAAGCATGACTTCGGGCACAACATCCTGCCCGGCCTGCTGGGGCGCTTCAAGATTCAGGCGTTCAACTTCGTCGACGAGAACAAGCAGAAGGCGCTCTACTGGCGCGACGTCGGTACGCTGGAGGCCTACTACGAGGCGAACATGGATGTCGCTGGCGTTACACCGACCTTCAACCTCTACGACAAGTCCTGGCCCATGCGGACGCGTCCGTATCAGTACCCGCCTGCCAAGTTCGTCTTCGGCGAGCCCGGACGTACCGGCATGGCGATCAACTCGATCGTTGCCTCGGGATCGATCGTCTCAGGAGCGGTTGTTCGCAACTCGGTCGTCTCGCACGACGTCCGCGTCAACTCGTATGCCGATATCGACTCGAGCATCGTCTTCTCTCACGTCAATATCGGCCGGCACTGCCGCATCCGCCACGCCATCATCGACCGCGACGTCCACATCCCGGACGGAACCGTCATCGGCTACGATCCCGCAGAGGATAAGAAGAACTATTTCGTCTCCTCGAGCGGTCTCACCGTCGTGACGCGCGACTACTCGGTCTATGAGAATCCTGTGTCGCCGGAGTTCTTGCAGCCTGGCGGAACCTGGTAAAAACAGTTGTGAGTTTTGAGTTGGTAGTTGTGAGTAAAGGCTAAAAACAGTTAAACGAGAATGGCCGGGGAGCAGCTGCTCTCCGGCCATTCTTATGCTGCTACTCACAACTCACTACTACCAACTCACAACTGTCTTGCCCTACTTGCTTCCGAAGCGGTACACGACGCCGCCGGAGATTGCGAAGAACTCGCGCGTCTCCGTTCCGAACTTCTCGATGATCATGTCCGGGGACAGGCGAATCGCCCAGTGCTTGGAGCGGTTCAGATCCACGCTGGCGCCCACGGCAAAGATAGGAGCCGTCTTGTTCGCGTAGAGGCCGACGTTGTTGTACCGGGCCGGAATATCTCCCGTGCTGCTGTTGAACACGCCGTTCGCCGCGCCGCCATACGCATGGAAGTTCAGCGCGGCATGCTGGTTCTTGGGTCCGCGGTATTGCGCTCCGAACATACCCATGTTCATGTACACCAGGGGGCGCGTGGTGTAAGGATTCGCGAGCACCGGGGTGGTTCCCGCTTCGCCGCGGTAGTCGGCGGCCAGGCCGATATGCTTGGTGATCCAGTAGGTCCCCAGGATTTCGCCGCCGCCCAGGTTCATCCGTTTGGGGAGTGCCTGGCCGGCCTGGAACGTCATCAGGTTCAGACCGCCGTAGATCTCCCATTTGTTGGCATAGGTCACGGGAGCCGCAGGCCCCAGTTTTCCGGTTGCTGTGGGTACTGCCTGGGCCTCGGCCGAGACTGCGCCGGAGATTGAGGATACGCCGGCTGCCATCAAACCAATCGTCCGAACCACACGCCCAACGCGCGCGCCGGAGATCCCGGTCAACGCCTTCATCATGTCAAACTTCATTCTCAAGGTCTTCTTTCCTGCCGCTTCAGATCCACCAGCGCACGAACCGCCGCGACTTACAACTGCCAACTCATAACGCAGTACTGTACTTCCAAGATATAACGTTTGGGCTACCTCTGCCCCGGCCTCCCCGTCGTATCTATACGCAGCAGCCTTAGAGGCCGCGCCTGTGCGACAATTGTGTCTGTCGCCGGCGCCTTCATCGCCCGGCTGCATGGGAGAAAAAGTATGGGCGAATTATTTACACCAATGCACCTCATCGTCCTCGCAGTCGTTGTTCTGGTCCTGTTCGGCGGCAAGAAGCTGCCTGAGCTGGGTAAAGGACTCGGCGAGGGCCTGCGCGGCTTCAAAGACGGCATGAAGGGCGTCACCGAAGAGGTCAATAAGCCGACCGAGACGACCCACGCTGTCACCCCCAAGCCGGAAGAGTCGGTCAAGTAGGCATCGAGCTCCCTGAGCCGGGGAGTGCCCGCCTTTGCGCTGGCACTCCTCCAGGCCATTCAGTATGAAACTCAAGCCGCCCTACCTCGTTCCGTCCCGTACCTCCATCCGGTTGTCCAGGATCCCAACCGCCAGCACGGGAGACTTCGTCTCCGAGCAGGCGGCTGCGCCTGTGCTTCTAAAGCACATCGCGGCGCTGGACAAGCTTCAAGAGGTCTTCTATGCCAGCGGCAAGAAGGCGCTGCTGGTCATCCTGCAGGGCATGGATTGCTCCGGCAAGGATGGCGCGGTCCGCAACATCTTTACCGGCATCAATCCCCAGGGCTGCGACGTTACCTCGTTCAAAGTTCCAACCCCGCTCGAAGCGCGGCATGACTTCCTGTGGCGCGTCCATAACGCCGTTCCTGCCCACGGCATGATCGGCATCTTCAACCGTTCTCACTACGAGGACGTCCTTTCCCCCTTGATCCATAAGCGGATCACGGAGAAGGTCTTCCGGCAGCGGCTCAAAGATATCAACGAGTTCGAGCACACGCTGGCCGATAACGGCGTCGTTCTGCTCAAATTCTTCCTGCATATTTCACGCGAAGAGCAGGCGATCCGGCTCAAATCACGACTCGAAGATCCGGAGAAGCAATGGAAGCTCGACCCGGTCGATTTCTACGAGCGTAAATTCTGGAAGCAATACAGCGAGACCTACGAGCAGATTCTCGCCGCCACCAGCCGTAAACACGCTCCGTGGTTTGTCATTCCGTCCGATCACAAGTGGTACCGGAATGTGACCATCTCCAGCATCCTGGTGGATACCCTGCAGAGACTGGATTTGAAGTATCCCAAACCGCCCGTGAGCCCGTCCAAACTCAAGTTTTAGCTCTCGATGGTCCTCGTGGGGGGGCAGAAGGCTTTTTAACAACGCCGGGGTAGGGTGGTGCGTCCAACGAATGGTGGCGAAGTTCGCGTGACGCTGGACCCGGCCACTGGTAATCTCAAGGTTGCAACAGATTTGGCCACTGGCCAGATCCTGTAAGGGAGAGTTCATTTTGGTAAGGCATATCGTACTCGCGGGTTCTCTGGCATTCTTTGCATCCGCCCAACCCAGCGCACAATCCGCACAGCAATCCTCGACCGCGGCTCTCCCCGAATCCCCGCAAGCCGCCCAGCAGGCAATGCCCGACTCGCCGCGCCCCCAGCAGCCCATCCTGCCCGGTTCTCTGAACCTCGCTCCCGGCAAGGGCACCACGCCTGAATCGAACGGCGACGCCCCTGACGACCCCGGCCAGAAAGAGGCTCCAGGCACCAGCCTGAAGGATAATTCCAGTTCCAGCAGCCAGGTCGATGACGGTGTTCCTCCTGAGATTCCTGTTTCAGGCGAAGGCTCCAAGGTTTTCACTATTCGGGGTGCAGGCACTAATTTCGTGGAAGTCCCCTTTACCGTGAAGGACAAGAAGAACCAACCGGTTCCCGGCATCACGTGGCGCGATGTGCGCGTCTTCGAGAACAACGTCCGGCAGAAGCTGAGCGTGTTTACCGTGGACCCGTTCCCGCTTTCGATCGCGATCGTCATCGATCAGAGCGTGCCGTACATGACCATGACGAAGATCAACAACTCCCTGGCCGCACTGCAGGGAGCGTTCAGCCCGTATGACATGGTCTCGGTCTTCACCTACAACAACGGCCCGAAGCAGCAGACTGAGTTCACCGCCGCACAGAGCGCACGTCTCGGAGCAGCGCTTGAGCGGTCCAAGGCTGTCGGACGCGAAGGCGCGATGATGTACACCAGCGGCCCACTCTCGCAGAACATCAATCTAAACGGTGGCGCGATGGCCAGCACGATGCCGCTGGTGAACTCGAACCATGGCACCAGCCAGAGCAACGCGATCAACGTTCCCAAGGAAGTCCACACGCTGAACGACGCCATCCTCGCTGCCGCGATTTCGACCTCCAAAGCCGCGCCGGGCCGTCGCCGCATCGTCTACGTCATCTCGGATGGCAAGGAGTACGGCAGCACGGCTAAACAGAAGGACGTCATCAAGTATCTCCAGCAGAATAAGATTTCGGTCTATGCCACTCTGGTCGGCGAGTCATCTCTGATGGGCATCGGCTTCCTGGATCGCATCCATCTGCCGTACACCATGCGCGACAATATTCTGCCGCTCTACACGGATGCGACGGGCGGACAGATCGATCCGGAGTTCCGCCAGCGCGGTATCGAAGAGAGCTTCGCACGCATCACCGAGGAAGTCCGGACCCAGTACACGGTCGGCTACTACTCGCATCAGAGCTTCCTCGACGGCAAGTACCGCCAGCTCGAGGTGCGGGTGCTCAAGCCGAATCTGACGGTCGTCGCCAAGAAGGGCTACTTCCCGTCGGCTGAGAACTCGAAGCCTACCACCACCATCCCGACCGCCTCACAGTAGAGGCGGAATGAATCTATCCAACCTTCCTGCGGGGCCGCTTCTGGCCCTGGCAGCCGCCGTCCTCTGGGGCGGCGGAGACTTTTCGGGTGGCATGGGAGCCAAGCATGCCGGGGGAACCATGCGCGCCGCTCTGCGCGTGGTGCTCCTGAGTCATACCACCAGCTTTGTCGTCCTCCTGCTGATCGCGCATTTCCGGGGAGATGTCTTTCCTCACGGAGCGCCGCTCGCCTGGGGCCTGGCCGCCGGAGTCGCCGGAGGACTTTCGCTCACTGCCTTCTACGTCGCACTGTCACGCGGAGCGATGGGAGCGTCCGCTGCAATTAGCGGCTTGCTTGCTGCGGCTATTCCGGCGGTGGTATCGATCTCGCAGGAAGGCTCGCCCGGACTGCTGCATCTTGTGGGGTTTGCCGTGGCCGGCTTCGCGATCTGGCGCATCGCAGCAGGACCGAACCCTGAGAACACGGAATCCGTTGATGAAGCTGCTGCTAAATCCGGCACCATGACGCTTGCGGTTCTCTCGGGAATCGGCTTCGGCCTCTACTTCGTCTGCCTCAAGTACGCTGGAACCAGCGGTCTTATCTGGCCGATGGCTACCGCCCGCATGGGCAGCCTGACCACTTGTACGCTCGTCCTGCTGGCAGTCTCGCTCGGCAAGCCTGCCGGCGACCCGGATCTTCGCCTTCGTCTGCCGAAAGCCGCCGTTCTGTGGTGCCTTTCCACCGCGCTGCTCGATACCTCGGGGAACCTTCTCTTCATCGCCGCAACGCGCGCCGGACGCCTCGACGTGGCCGCTGTGCTTGCATCGCTTTATCCCGCCTCGACGATCCTGCTGGCGGCGTGGACGCTCCACGAGAAGCCGACTCCTCGCCAGGCTCTTGGGATGGTCATCGCGGCTGGGGCGGTCGTCATGATTACGCTTTAGAGTTCGGCTTTTGAATTCAATCAGCTACCAATTTGCTGGCGATTAGTCCCAACGGCCCTGTCCGTCGTCTAATGACGTATGCGCTCCTCGCTCGCCGCCGCAACTGCCGCCGCCACCCTCTGCCTCACCCTGTCTCTGCACGCGCAGGAGGCCCCGTCGCCCGGTGGGCCGCCGCCATCCAGCAACGCCAAGCCGCAGGAGATTGAAGGCCTCGACACCCAGACCTTGAAGGTTACGGTCAACCTGGTCAACCTTTATTTCTCCGTCAAGGACAAGAGCGGCTTCATCACCAATCTGCACAAGGACGACTGCTCCATCCTCGAAAACAAGGAACCGCAGAAGATCAGGAACTTTACGCAGGAGAAGAACCTGCCGCTGACGATCGGTATTCTGCTGGATACCTCCGGCTCGCAGATGAACGTCCTGCCCATGGAGCAGGAGGCTGGCGCCGAGTTCCTGAAGGACGTGCTCACTCCTAAGGACGAGGCGTTCCTGATCTCGTTCGACATCAACGTCGACCTGCTGGCCGACTATACGAACAGTCCGCGCGAGATCAAACGCGCCCTCGATAAGGCCCGCATCAATACCGGCGCCGGCACAGGTTCCGTGACCGGCAACGGCGCGGCCCGTGGCACCCTGCTCTACGACGCTGTGTATCTTGCCGCACACGACAAGCTGCGCCAGGAGGCGGGCCGCAAGGTCCTCGTGATCCTCACCGACGGCGGCGATCAGGGTTCGCAGGAGACGCTGAAGACCGCGGCTGAAGCGGCCCAGAAGGCCAACGCGATCGTCTACGTCATCCTGATCTCGGATAGCGGCTTTGGCGGCTTCGGCATGGGCGGTGCGAGCGAGATGGACCGCCTCTCCAAGGACACCGGCGGCCGGATGATCAATGTCGGCAGCAACGGCAAGCGCCTGCAGGACGCCTTCAACCAGATCCAGGATGAACTGCGGACCCAGTACCTGGTGAGCTACACGCCAACAAATCTCAAGATGGACGGTACGTTCCGCGCGTTGAATGTCTCCTGCGGCAAGGACACCAAGGTGCAAACGCGCAAAGGCTACTACGCGATGGCGGATGCCAACGACGATAATTAGCGCTGCGGAAGAGTACTAAGCCTGCATCGCGCCGGAATAGACGGCCATCCCGGCTACGGCATCGACGCCCATGGCATCCAGGGCGTCGACCTCGGCCTGTTCCTTGATGCCGCCTGCCACGATCAACTGTTTTGCCGTGCAGGCGCGCAGGATGGCTGCTACGTCCAGCGGGAAGCCGGTCATCGTGCCTTCGGTGTCGACGTGGGTGTAGAGGAATGCCGCGCAGGAGTCTTCGAGCCAGGTGACGGCTTCCTCGGGCGTGAGGTCGACGGAGTCCTTCCAGCCCTTTACGGCGACGCGGCCGCCTTTGGTATCCACGCTGAAGACCAGGGCGTCTTCGCCGAGCGTCTTCTTGAGGGATTCGGCGAACTCCAGGCGGATGATCTTGTGGCGTCGCGGTGTCTCGCCGTCGAGGGGTGCTCCGAAGAGGGATGAGCCGTAGATTACCCGTTTGGCCCCGGCGCCGAGCAGGGCGCGGCCGTCCTCGGCGGTCTTCAAACCGCCTCCGACCTGACAGGGAAGGCGCTTGCAGATCATCTCGATCAGGGCGCGGTTGTCGCCCTGCCGCATTGCGGCGTCGAGGTCGATCAACTGCACGACCGGGTATTTCGAAAAGCGCTCAATCCAATACTCAAAGTCGTCAAACGCCAGCTTCAGTTTTTCGCCCTGCACCAACTGCACAATGCGGCCGCCCATCAGATCAATCGAAGGAATCAACATTTAACTATTCTCTCAAACTACTGCGGCGAGCCGGCGGCGGGGCAGACACACGCCGCAAATCCCTTCACGGTATGGTTTCCCAGGGTGCAGACGTACTGCGGCCACAGCGGCTTCAGCAGCAGGGACTGATCTCCGACGAAGTAGTGCTGTAGGAAGGCACGGCTCATTGGATCGCGGACGTCGGGATCGGCAGCGAACTCAGTGAAGAGGGTGTTCAAGGTGCTCGCAGAAAAGTCCGGCTTATGAAACGTTTCGCCGTACGAATACTCCTTCGTCCAGACGGCTCCTACGCCTGTCATGTTCGACGCGGCGATGACGTCGTAGTCCAGCAGCCGCGATCCCACGGGGTCCACCTTTGCGACCGTAAACGACGGATTGTTGCCGTCCCAGGGCGAGATGGAGGAGATCATTTTAATCGGGACCTTTCCCCTCGCTCCCTTGCCATCCGTCCCGAAGAGCCGCATCTCGTCCATGTGCGAGTGCCCGAACAGGCCGAGTTGGATCACGTCGGCGTACGCTCCCATAACGTCCGCCAAGCGCTCGGACGACAGAAACATCACCGGCTGATCGCCCACGCAGATATTTTTGAACTTGGAGAAGGTCGAGTACGGGTCGATGCCCGGTGGGATGTGTCCCACCACCCAGACCTTTTCTTTGGATCGCCGCGCCGAGGCCAGTTGCTTCGTCAGCCAGGCGATCTGTGCGCCGACTGCCTCGGGATTTGGCTTGTGCCCGCAGGTCTCATACTTGCGCGATTGAAACGTATCATTCAGCAGAATCAGGCGGGTGCGCTGCATCGGCGCCTTCATCTTCAGGCTCACGTCTCCGGTCAGGGAGTAGCTGGTCTCGGCTGCCTTCTTCTCCGCCCGTGAACTCGCCAGTCCATCCAGCATTGCTCGCTCGGTCGCCTTCAGGAATTCGTCGCCGCGATCCATAAAGTAGTCGGTGCAGCCGGAGTCGTTGTTCCCCAGCGCGACGTACAACGGCATTCCCGCTAACGACAGGCGTATCTGGGCGACGACATATCGCAGGGTCTTTGCTGCGAATGCGGTGTACTCCGCCTCTGTTTTGCCCGGGAATACCGTCTTGAAGCGGCAGTCGAAGTCGTGGACCACCAGGTCGCCGGTTACCAACGCAAACCTGGCGTCGGGAGCGCTTTGCTCCATCGCCGCCAGGCTCGATTGGAGCAGCATCTCGGTCATGACGAAACGCTTCGCCTTGCAAACCGTCTGCACCCTTGCGAAGGTCTCGGCCCGGTCGGCGGAATCCGGCCCGTTCAGGATTCCGTTCCACTCGCCCTCCTGTGCGTCGAGCAGACGCTGGGCCTTGCCGGGATCGCGAAAGGGATCGAAGTGGATATCGCTCATCATCAATGCTGTGACCGGAGGGGCCGTGACCGGGGATGACTGGGTCGCTGTGGCCTTCTTCGCGGCGGTTCGCGCCTTCGCCTGCGCGTCGGCAGCAGGCCCGGAGACCACGCAACAAACCGCTACCCCACCCAACATCAGCCGTCGCACAATCCTGAGCATTTTCATCACAACACCGTCCCGGGCAACCGCCTAAACCGATGCAGCCCGCCTTTCAGCGTAACCCAACCGGTCGACGGCAGCAGGGCAGGGAAGCACCCTACCCCTCGCCTATGCCAAAATGAAAGCAACAACTCATGTCCAGCCAAAACACTCCAGAATCCGTCATCGCCCCCGAAGTCATCGAGCCCACCACGCCCGTCGCGGCCACTGAAGTTCAGGAAGCCCCCGAGACCACCCCGGAGGCCTTCAAGGACATGCTGAAGCAGTATGAGCAGGCCCACGCGACCTACTCCGAGACGGGCCAGAAGCAGATCAACGCTACCGTCGCGGCCGTGACGGCGGACTCCGCGCTGCTGGATATTGGCTACAAGACCGAAGGCATTCTGCCACTGAAGGCGTTCTCGACTCCGCCCAACGTGGGCGATCCCTTCATCGTGACCGTCAAGGGACGCGATGAGGATGGCTACTACCAACTCTCGCTGCTCAAGTTCGCCCAGCCCAAGGACTTTTCTTCGCTGGAAGAGGCCTTCGCGGCCAAGGGTATCGTTGCCGGGACTGTCACCGCTGTCGTAAAGGGTGGTCTTACGGTGGATGTGGGCGCTCGTGCCTTCCTGCCTGCCTCGCGCAGCGGCGCACGCGATGCAGCCGAGATGGAGAAGCTGGTCGGCCAACAGATCCGCGTTCGCATCACCAAGCTGGATGTAGAGGATGAAGATGTCGTCGTCGACCGCCGCTCGGTCGTCGAAGAGGAAGAGGAGGCCAACAAGGCCACTCGGTTTGCCGAACTTGAGGAAGGCCAGATCGTCCACGGGACCGTCCGGTCGCTAGCTCCGTATGGGGCGTTTGTCGATATTGGCGGGACGGACGGTCTGCTCCACATCTCTGATATCGCCTGGAACCGTATCACCAAGCCGGAGGATGTACTTTCAGTTGGGGATGCGCTCGACCTGAAGATTCTCAAGGTCGATGCTGAGTCGAACAAGATTTCACTTGGGCTCAAGCAGCTCCAGCCGCATCCCTGGGAGTCTGTTCCCGGAACGTATAAGGTTGGCGACCGGGTTACCGGCACCGTCACGCGCGACGCTGATTTCGGCTCGTTCGTGGAGCTTGCGCCGGGCATCGAAGGGCTGGTCCACATCTCCGAGATGTCGTGGGGCAAGAAGGTTCGCAAGCCCAGTGACATGGTCAAAGTAGGCGATACGGTTGAGACCGTGATCCTCGGCATCGATACCGATGCGCGGCGGATTGCGCTCGGACTCAAGCAAACTCTGGGTGACCCCTGGGCCGACATTGCGCAGAAGTTTCCTGTGGGCTCGGCGATTGAAGCTCCCGTGGTCAGCTTTACGAAGTTCGGAGCGTTTGTGCAGCTTGCGGAAGGCGTCGAGGGCATGATCCACATCTCCGAGATCACCGCGGAGAAGCGGCTGAATCATCCGACGGATGTTCTGCGCATCGGCGAAGTCGTCAAGGCCCAGGTGCTGGATGTGGATACCGCCAAGCGTCAGCTTCGGCTCTCGATCAAGCAGCTTATTCCCAGCGATCTGGACGAATTTCTTGCCGACCACAAGCAGGGCGATACGGTCACGGGCCGCATTATCAGCATTGATAGTGGCAAGGCTCGCGTTGAGCTTGGTGAGGGTATCTTTGCTCCGTGTGTCCTACCTGCTGCAACGGTAGAGGAAGCAGCGCCGGCGAGCACCGGGGCGGTCGATCTGTCGGCTTTCAGCTCGCTCCTCAAGGCCAAGTGGCAGGGTGCTGTGCCAGCTAACTCCAAGCCCAAGGCGGAGGTCCCGGCTGCGGGGCAGATCCGTAGCTTCCGCATCTCGAAGCTGGAGCTTGAAACGAAGCAGCTTGAAATCGAACTGGCATAGCATAGAGAAGGCATTGCAAGAGAAGCCCTCCAACCCGGAGGGCTTTTCTTTTTATGGAAGCGGCTTGCCGATCTCCCAGTGAGGGATGAACGATACCTTGCATGGCTATACAAAAACAGTGAATAAAAATCCATTTCCGTGCCCACTCTTCTCTCTCGCCCACCTCACCGTGTAGCATCAGTTAGAACAAGTCCCCGAGCTCCACGCATAGACTGTGTCTCCGACATCTGGCCGGCGCGCGAAGCTGTAAGCAAAACCCATAGCCGCCTGGCACACATGGGGGACATCGGATTCGCAGCCCTCATTCCAAGAGAAGAGACGGCCCGTGCAAGCCTCCGAGTCCATCGCCCAAATCGTTTATAAGCAGCCCTCCACCCTTGCCGCAGAACTCATCGCCTACGAAGAGCAGTATGGCGCGCATAACTATCACCCGCTGGACGTCGTCATCGAGCGTGCGGCGGGCGCGTGGGTCGTGGATGTCGATGGCCGCAAGTACCTCGACTTCCTCGCGGCTTACTCTGCCGTCAACCAGGGCCACTGTCATCCTGCCATCCTCAAGGCGTTTACCGAGCAGGTGCATAAGGTTACGTTGACCTCGCGGGCCTTCCGCAACGACCAGCTTCCGCTGCTGCTCAAGGATCTGCACGACCTCACCGGCTTCGACATGGCGCTACCGATGAACTCGGGCGTCGAGGCGGTCGAGACTGCCCTGAAGGCCGCCCGTAAATGGGGCTACACCGTCAAGGGCATCCCCGCAGATCAGGCCGAGATCATCGTCCTCTCGAACAACTTTCACGGTCGTACGATCTCGGTTGTGGGCTTCTCCTCGGAGCAGCAGTACCGCAATGGCTTCGGACCCTTCACGCCGGGCTTCCGCCACGTCCCCATGGGCGACGTGGAAGCGCTCCGCGCCGCCATCACACCCAATACCTGCGCGTTCTTCTTCGAGCCCATCCAGGGCGAGGCCGGCATTCTGATCCCGCCGGCTGGCTATCTCCAACAGGTGGAGGCGATCTGCCGCGAGAACAACGTTCTGCTGATGCTGGACGAGATCCAGTCCGGCCTGGGTCGCACCGGCAAGCTGTTTGCCTACCAGCACGAGGGTATCTCTCCGGACGTCGTTGTTATCGGCAAGGCGCTTTCGGGGGGCTACTACCCGGTCTCCGCTGTCCTCAGCTCCCGCGAGGTTCTCGGCGTCTTCGCGCCGGGAGACCACGGCAGCACCTTCGGCGGCAATCCGCTGGCGTGCGCCGTAGCGCGGGCCGCTCTCAAGGTCGTCGTGGACGAAGATCTCAGCGCTCGCTCGGCTACGCTGGGCGAATATGCACTCTCTCGCCTCCAGCAGCTCAAGAGCCCCATCCTCAAGGAGGTGCGTGGCAAAGGCCTGTGGCTCGCCATCGAGCTTCACGTCCCCGCCCGCCCGCTCTGCGAAGCGCTCAAGGATCGAGGCCTGCTCTGCAAGGAGACCCACGATACGGTGATCCGGCTGGCACCTCCGCTGATCATCGAAGAGGCAGATCTTGCCTGGGCTCTCGACCAGATCGAGGCGGTCATTCAAGGCTACGCGGCGTAGGGCTAACCATTTGGGGTGAAGGCGCTTAGCGACACGGTCTCGGACGTGGCGCTGCGATATGATTCTCGCAGCGCCGGGCAGTTGCTGATGCCCGGCAGGAGACGACTACTACCGATGCCCCTTGCTCGCTTCAAGACTCTCGCAGCCCTTGTGCTCTTCGCTCCGCTGGCCGCTTCTGCCCTGGCCCAGGTTCCCCCGTCTCCGCCCGTCCAGTCTCCGTCCATTCACGGGATCGCGCATATTGCGATCCGGGTCAACGATATCGCAGCGTCGCGCGCCTTCTACGAGAAGCTCGGCTACCAGCATGCTTTTGCCTTCTTCAGCAAAGAGCCGGGCAAATCCGATGTCGTGACACAGTCTTTTCTCAAGGTGAACGACCGCCAGTTCATCGAACTCTATCCGACCTCCACCAAGCCCGATAACCAGCCTGCACACGGCTTTATGCACCTCTGCTTTGACGGGGAAGACCTGAACGCGCTGCACGACTTCGATGTAGCGCAGGGCTTGACCCCGATCGCGGTTCGCAAAGCCGGGGCCGGAAACATGCTGTTTACCCTTCGCGGCCCCGAAAACCAGAATATTGAGTACACCCAGTACATGCCGGGCTCGCTCCACTATGAAGACCGCGGCAAGCACATCAGCACCAGCCGGATTGCTGAAGGCTTCTTCGCTGTCGGTCTGGCCATGAAGGGTGTTCCCGCCGCCAGCGAATACTACACGGGCAAACTAGGCTTTACGACCGCCGAGACGAACAAGGCTTTGCTCAATATTCCGGGGAGCTCCGAAAAAATCCTGCTCGAGCCCTACACGGGTACCGTTTCGAAGATTTACCTGAGCGTGCCCGACTTGAAGCAGACCGCCGGCAAACTCAAAGAACGCGGCATCGATGCGAAGGCCGCCGGGCACTCTCTGACGGTCACGGATCCGGACGGCAATCTACTAGTCCTGACCGACGCGCCCAATCTGTAACAGATTGGCAGTATTGACCTAGAGCCCTTGGAAGGGCACACCTTCAGGTGTGTCAAACGTCACATTTTTGATTTGTTTCTTTTGTCGGTTTGGCATAGGCAAACCGACAAAAGAAACAAAGGATTAGGAGAGAACGCTTCTTTCGGCACGGCTGAAGCCGTGCCCTTCCAAATATCCTTTCGAATTCAACCACCCGGCGAAGATGCAACGCCTGTATATGTCGATGCTGCCGAGCCCTATGCCCGTATCGCGATTCGCTCCGGTACGGTCTCGCCGAAGCAGACGCGGTTGCGGCCGCTTCCCTTCGCCTCGTAGAGAGCTTTATCGGCTGCACCGATCAGGTCATCCGGCAGATCGGTGTGGGTGGGCCAGCAGGTGGAGACACCGCAACTTACCGTCGCCCAAAGCGTTGGGAGCTGTGGAACCTCGTCCAGTGCCGGAGCGCCGGCGACCTCGACGAGCTTCCGGATCCGCTCGGCCACCATCATTGCGATCTCGGGCGATGTGTTTGGAAGCAGCACTACGAACTCTTCGCCGCCGAAACGCGCTGCGAAGTCTTCTTTTCCGCGCAGCGCCTGCTCCAGGAGTAGAGCAATTCGCTGCAGAACGCGATCGCCGTACAGATGGCCACAGAGGTCGTTCACGGACTTGAAATTATCGATATCGATCAACACGGCCGAAAGAGGAGCCCGGGAGGTCAGGGCTCGCTTCCACATTTTCATGTACTGGTTGTCGAATGCGTGGCGGTTGGCCAGGCCGGTCAAAGAATCCATGCTGGAGATGCGTTGTAGTTCCTCGTTGCTGACTGAAAGCTTCGCACTCTGGATCTCCTCCCGCAGCCGCAGCAGATAGGCCAGCCGCTCCTCGCGGCCCAGGCTGTAGTTTGCCATGACCGTCATGGCGACCGCGCAGAGCGTCAGGGTGGCTCCGAAGACCTTCTCAGTAGTGCCTTGAAGCTTGTCGAAGTACAGGAAGGTCAGATCGCCCGCCATCATCGTAATCGACGCTGCGAGCGCGTATGGGAACTGCAGCCGCATCACCATGTTCGTGAACAGGACCGCTACGATCACGCCCACCTGGGCGTACGCGGGACCCATGGCATATGGTCCGGTTTCGAGGTAAAGGTGAATCAGGCAGATCCAGCAAGCCGCCAGGGCGATACTTGCCTCGCGGTACACGCGGCCCGGCCACGTGCGCATGCTGAAGTTTACACCAAGCGCTACGGGAGTGATCAGACCAGATCGAACCAGCACATCATGCAGGGCCACCGTGTGCAGTAAGCAAAGATTTGCGAAGAGAAAGAGGTTGAAGAGGGCAATCGCCACCAAGCCCTCAATCCATAGCCTCGCCAGTCGTGCGGGCGCAACATCCTGCTCAAAACGTTCTTCCAGGCGCTCGGGGAAGGAGAGCCACTGAAACTTCCCTGCTGAGAGTCTTTCGATCTCTGGCGGGACGAGTTCGTAGATGGATGGAAGAGACATTGGGAGTGACAGAAGAGAATCCTTGTGTGAAGCGGACGGGTGGACGATCTGCCCCTCCTGATTCTATGTACTGCGAAGGTTCGCTCTTCTGCAACTTTCGTTGTATCTTTCAGCTTTTGTTGGGATATCCTCGACGATTCAGGAGAGAAGGCCGCGTCCGATGGTGCATACGCACCACCGGACATCCACAGGAAAACCGCTCTAGAGCATTTCTCCTGTTACTGCGCACCGGACAAGCTTTGCGAGTGCCGTTTTTCTTGGAAAAAAACGGCACTCAGATCTGCGGTTTCGGTTTGCACCCACAAGAGAACCGCTCTAATTGGGTTTGAACATCTTGGGCGCGTTTCGCATACCCAGGACGTTGAAGTCTTTCAGACGATCTTTCAGGACGTAAATCAGGGTGTTATTGCCATTGGGATCCGTCGGCATCATGAAGAATCCATGCTCCAAAACGTAATCCCGGCTGTTGCTGATAATCCCTTCGACGGTTTCGCCGTCGTTAAATGCGATTCGCACCCAGAGTCCCTGCACGATGGGCGCATTTTCGTGAAAATGGAGGGCGCGGTGATTGACATCGCCGTCAAAGGTCTTCACGAAGAAGACAGCTTTCGCGTTCTTGGTAGAGACATTTTCCGCGACTCCGCCATCCACGAGCTTCAGCCGGATTGATTCGAGCGAAGCCGCAGGCTCATTGCGGAGAAGTTGTTCGATGGAACCGAGTTCACTGGCTTCAGCGAACCCTCTGACGGCATGGTCTTCGTAGCGAATAACGATGCGATACGTTGTAAGAGATTCTGGATCCACGCTGCTCCCGGCTACGCGCGGTTCTGCGGTGACAGATCGTACTGCTTGATCTTGTACAGCAGAGCCTTGTAGCTGATTTGAAGGTCGTTTGCTGCCGCTTTCCGATTCCATCCGACGCCTTCCAGAACCTGCGCAATTGCGGTCGATTCAGCCTCGCCCTTCAGATTTCGAACGAGAGCTTTGAGTCCGGCTCCGCCCTGCCCATCTGCACCGACTCCGGAGTGCGTCTCGACGCTCTCCGGTGGCGTCAGTTCGTCGAGGATCGATTTTTCATCACCGAGTACCAGGTAGCGATTGACCACGTTCTCAAGTTCCCGAAGATTGCCGGGCCAGTGATGTCCAACCAGTGAATCGGTAAGGCTCTTCGAGAAGGGAAGTACGCTGCGTCCGTACTTCTTGGCGCCCTTGCGCATGAAGTATTCGGAGAGGACAGGAATCTCGTCCTTGCGCTCCCGCAGCGGCGGAATGCTCAAAGTGAAACCGTTCAGGCGATAGTAGAGGTCCTCGCGGAACGACTTGTTGGCCATCGCTTCCTTCATATTGATATTGGTCGCGGCGATCACCCTTACGTCCACCTTCATGGGTGCGCGGCTGCCGAGGCGGGAGAAGGTCCCGTCCTGGAGGACCTGCAAGAGCTTTGCCTGCAGAATCGCCGGCATTTCTCCGATTTCATCCAGAAAGATCGTTCCACCGGTACAAATTTCAAACTTGCCCGGCTTGGTCTTGATCGCTCCAGTAAAAGCACCCTGTTCGTAGCCAAACAGTTCGCTTTCCAGCAGATCCGCCGGAACTGCGGCGCAGTTGACCTTAAGGAAGATCTTCGAGCTGCGGGAAGACATTTTGTGCGTATAGAGAGCGAGGATCTCTTTTCCCGTGCCGCTTTCCCCAAGAATCAAGAGAGGAATGTCTGCGCGTGCTACGAGAGCGGCCTGCGCCTCGAGATCGCGCATTCTCTTGCTGGATCGGACGAACGAGTGGGTCTCGTTCAGCGGGATCTCCCGCATGGTGTCGGCTGTAGCCTTCTTGTCTTTATCGGTTGCCACGGTCGCGAGTTGCTCTTCGATCGCCTGCTCGACGTCGCTGCCGAGAAACGGCTTCATCACGATCGCACGCACACCGAGCCGGATGACCATCTCAAGGTCGCCGAGTTCGGCGGAGCAAGAGAGTACGATCACGGGAAGATTCGGCTTCGTGCAGCGAATATGCGTGAGCAGGGGCATCGGATCGCGGTGTGCGTGCAGTGCCAATAGCAGCAAATCCGGCTCGGCACCCTGCTCGAGTCGTTCCAGCAGGGTCTTCTCCTCAGAAAAGAGGCTGAGCGAGTAATGATCTCCAAGAGTTGAGCGCAGGTAATCGAGCACTGCGAGATCCGGCTCCAGAATTAGGATCTGCGACCGGAATTTTGAATTCGACTTCAAAGCAGACATTGGATAAGACAGCGATGCTGACATTCGTAAACCTCTCGATTCCGCCATTGCAGGACCAATCACCCGTTATTGGCGTTGCTCATCGACTCGTGGCGTACATCGAGTCCCGATACTAACCACTTCATACTGAAAAGAGCCCTGGAACGACGGCGAACTCAACACACGAGACCGGTTGGAAGGAACAGATCAGGACGAATCAAACTTCGGCAGAGATGTAGTACTAATTTTGCTGACAAAAGAGAGAAAGGTTTTCTCTTTCTCTCCTCAAGTATTGCAAGCTTACATGCTAATAACTTGCTTCGTGAGAGAAAAAAGAGTTATTTTTAGTTGTGTGACTTTGGTAACGTAGCGCATTATGACCGCCGGGATGATGATAAACAGAAGGTTACATCGTCCTTTTCCGCCCTGTTTTCCATTGGCTCAGTCATCATCGAAATAGATCCGTCCGGCAATGCAATCTTGCAATTGAGTGTGGCAGTTAACGTGCTTATCAATTCATGTTGCTGGACTGCCATACCTCGATAGGGAAAAATGACCTTGGTGCACAATAATGAGTCCGCTGCATTGCTCGATCTGCCGCCGCTCGACATTATTTTCGGAAAAACTCCTGCCATGCAGGCGGTCCGAAATAAGTTAGAGCGGGTAGCAGAGACTGACGTGCCCGTTTTAATACAGGGAGAGAGCGGAACGGGGAAAGAGATCTCCGTGCGTCTTCTTCATGCTTTTTCCATGCGGGCGCGCGGTTCACTTGTAAAGGTGAGCTGTCCGGCGATTCCAAACTCTCTTCTTGAGACTGAGCTGTTTGGGTATGAAAAAGGCGCCTTTACGGGCGCGATGAACACCAAGCTTGGCCGCGTCGAACAGGCGCATAATGGCACACTCTTTCTGGACGAAGTAGGAAGCCTGGATCTTGCGGTTCAGTCGAAGCTGTTGCAAGTCCTTCAGGATGGGACGTTTGTGCGGGTTGGCGGACACGAGCCTCGCTCCATCGCGACACGTCTGGTATCGGCGTCTAATGGCGATCTTCGCAACCAGGTTGAAGATGGCACTTTTCGGCTCGATTTTCTCTTCCGCATTAATGCGGTGACGATCAATCTGCCCCCGCTTCGACAGAGAATTGTAGATCTGCCCGTCCTGATCGACTATTTCATTGAGCATTACGCCAGAGCCTTTCACAACACTCCGGAACTTCTTTCGAAGAGCGCCGTTCGGCTGATGCAGAACTATCATTGGCCCGGAAACATCCGCCAACTTGAAAATCTCATCCGCAGTTATGTCCTGATTGGAAGTGAAGAAGCTTTGGTTGCGGAGCTGATGCCGGAGTCGCCGCGCAATGGCGGAATTACGACGGAGATCGATATCAGCGAACCTGTCTCGTTGAAGCGGATTACAAAGCAGGCTACGCAGGATCTCGAACGGCAGATCATCTTGAAGGTGCTTCAGGCGAATAGCTGGAATCGTCAGAAGACAGCGAAATGGCTGCAGATCAGCTATCGGTCCCTTCTGTACAAACTGAGCGAGGCCGGCATGCCGGAGGTTCCACCGCGTCCGATTCGCGTACCCCAACTTCTCAAGAAGAGCCCGGACGAGAGGGGTCTCAAGACTGCCCTTTTCGGGCGATCGAGAGTGTACTAACTGTTCTGGTTTGGTTCTGGATGCATTGGATTTAGATACTGAGAAGCCTTGCAGCGATCATCGCTGCGAGGCTTTTTTGATTGAGAGTTGGACTTGACGGCTGTGGCTGTCATCCTCGCGGTACTCGACGTGTGTGAGTGCTAAGGTCGGGTTTACTGTGCGCCCTGCCGTCGAATGATGGTCTTGACTGTCTCGAACATGATGAGCAGATCGAGACCGAGCGCCATGTGTTTGATGTAGTACAGGTCAAATTCGAGCTTCTCGCGTGCTTCGGCCAGCGTGGCACCATATCCGTAACGGACCTGAGCCCATCCGGTAAGGCCAGGACGAATCATGTGCCGCAGTTCGAAGTACGGGATTTTCTCTACCAGCATCGGAACAAACTCCGGTCGCTCCGGTCGCGGGCCAACGAATCCCATGTCGCCGCACAGTACGTTCCAAAGTTGTGGAACTTCGTCGAGACGGGTCTTGCGCATGAACATTCCGATTCGGGTGACACGCGGATCGTTCTTGGTAGCCCATTTCGCGCCTGCTGCTTCGGCGTCGGTTCTCATGGTGCGAAACTTATGCACTTTAAAATTGCGTCCGTTCATTCCGACGCGGGTCTGGTGGAAGAAGATCGGTCCGGGGGACGAAATCCTCACCAGCAAGACTACAAACGGAAAGAATGGTGCAAAGAGCAGCAGTCCGAAGGCTGCCGTCAAAGTTGAAACCAGGCGGCGGGCGATTTGTTGCGACGGCTTGATCCGAAATCCTTCGCTGTAGATGAAGCTGCTGGGTCTCAGGCTATCCAGATAGAGCTTGCCGGTCAGTCTTTCGAGGAGAGTGGCGGCATCCTCAATCACGATCCCGTTGAAGCGTAGCTTCAAAAGCTGACGCATCGGGAGTTCGCCGCGGCGGTCTTCGAGCGCGATGATGACTCGATCGACGGGAGGCTTGGGTACCAGGAACGAAGCCAGCGCGGTTTCGAAAGTTTCCTTCCGCAGTTCCTTGTCGTTGGAGGCATCGTCGTCCCAGCCGACTACTTGCATGCCAGCGTCTTTGCGGGAGCGGAGCGTTTCGACGACGGTACGAGCGCGTTCGCCGGCTCCGAGAACATAGACTCTCTCGCGAAACATATCCTGCCCGATGAGCCACTCGTATGCACTGCGCCACGCGACTAATGCGGCAGTCAGGAAAGCCAATCCGACCACCAGTACGTATCGCGCGATGTCCGCGGCGGGGAAGAGGTAGGTGATCGCCGACAAAAGGAACGAGAGAAACCCGAGGACGAGCAGCAGTCGGAAATAAATCTCCCAACGCGCGGAGATGCGCTGGGGTTCATACAGATCAAAGTAGTACGAGCAGAGCAGCGTGAGAACGGTAAGGCCAAGGATCTTTGCTGCCCCGTACTCGTAATTCAGCACCAGGTACGTGTCGGGTCCCACAAGCAACACCGTTGCCAGAAGAAACGAACCACTTACAATCAGTGCCTCGCAGAGCAGTAAAACGATGGTGCGGGTTGGGTAGTACACATTGAACAGCCGTATCATCGGTTCGCTTGCTCCGTCTGGTTCTACTATTCTTTGTCTGCGTCGTATCCGTAGTAGGTGCCGACTTGAGGTTGCGTTTCCACAGCATTGAGAACAAAACCGAGGATGTTAGAGGCTTTCAATTGAATCTGAGCTTTCTGTGCGACCTGGAACTTGGTAACCCCACCCCTGGCGACCAGCAGAACTCCATCGCAGGCGCGTGCCAGGTTGACCGCATCCGATACGGGAAGCACCGGCGACGAATCGATGATAATCCAGTCGAAATACGGGGAAGCTGCCCGAATCAGCTCTCCAAATCTTGGATTGCCGGAGAGGTCTGCCGCTTTGTCTCCGCCGTTGCCTCCGGCGATGAAGGTGAGATTCGGCAGGATCGCGGAACGTACCCGATCGGCGGCACGGGGTTCCTCTGCGCGCTGCATGACCTCTACCATCTCGGCTTTGCCTGAAAGATAGTCGGCGAGTCCGGGATGAGGCTGGCACCCGAGCAACTGATGCAGGGTGTAGCGGCGCATATCGCCGTCAATCAGGAGAACCTTGCTGTTCTTGTGCCGTGCAAGGCTGATTGCCAGGTTGGTCGCAACAAAACTCTTTCCTTCTTGAGGCAAGCCGCTGCTGATCAGGATGGATTTCAGGGGTTTGATGTCCCGCAGCTCGTAGATGCGAGAACGCAGGCTGCGAAACTGTTCCACTGCAGGTCCACGCTCCAGAAGCGCCGGCAACTGGGAGTAAGTCGGCGTCCAGACATGCCTTGGAACATCGTTCAGACTGAGCGCCGGCGTAGCCGATCCCGATTCTGATCGGGAGGCGCGGCGCGGCTGCGGTGACGCGCTGTGGATGGCAGCGTCCGCCGGTAGAGCAGGTGCAACCTCATACTCTGGTGTTGTCTCCAGCGAAGGGCTAAACGGCTGATCTTCCGCCTGGGGCTCGCGGTCCAGCAGCCCTGCCTTTCGGTCCGACTCTGCTTTCTGCAGTGCTTCGTAGATACGGCTCATCGATCCTGTCTCCCATTGGACTCGTCGTTGAACGACGTCATGAAGCCCGAAGATTCTCCTGGCGCATTGCGCGTACCGTATCCACCGCCCATCGCTGCGGAAGAGATCAGGAACGGCTGTGACTCTAGCTCCAACTCTGCGGCTACGCCTTCGATCATCGGCACGGTCACTTGCTGCACCTGCTCCACGTAGGCGACGATCAGAGCGTGTTCGCACATCAGGTTGATGATGCGCGGAATGCCACGGCTATAGCGGTGGATCAACTCCAATGTCTCAGACGGGAAGATCTGCCAGGAAGCGCCGGCGATGCGAAGCCGCTCCGCCACGTAGGCGTGGGTCTGCACCTCGGTGAGGGACTGGGTCCGGCACCACAGGGAGACTCGCTGCCGCAACTGGCGGACGCTTGGATGGCGCAGCTTTTCTTCCAGCTCGGGTTGGCCGGAGAGGACGATCTGCAGAAGCTTCTCCGAAGACGTCTCAAGATTCGTTAGTAGACGAATCTCTTCCAAAAGCTCCCACGACAGGTTCTGCGCCTCGTCGACGACCACGACACAGGTCTCCTCCATGCGGAATCGCTCGATCAACCAACGGTTGAGTTGGAGAAGCATTCCAGACTTGGTTCGGGTCGCAGGTATCAGGCCAAAATCGGTGAGGACGAATTCGAGAAAGTCGAGTACGTCAAGACGCGGATTGAAGACGAAGGCCGTCGAGACACGGCGTCCATTGAAGGAGCTCAGCGCGCGTCGCAGCAGGGTCGTCTTTCCGGTTCCAACCTCGCCGGTCAGCACTGTGAATCCCTTTCGTGCCGAAATCCCGTACTCCAGGCAAGCCAGCGCTTCGCGCGTATGCGGCATCATGTAGAGGAACCTGGGGTCGGGACTGGTCCCGAATGGGCTGCTCTGCAGTTTGAAGAAAGCCTTATACATGGTTATCCACCCGCATTCATCAACGGCTTATTCGCCGTGGGTATCTCGTCTTTTCGTTTGCCAAATCTGCCGAAGCGTCCAAAGCGTCCGGTACGTTTCGACTCGCGCTGAATGACGTCCGGTGCGACAGAGATGACCGCCAGCGTTGGCAGCTTGGTGAAGGCCCAGATATCGCGCTCGGAACGCATCGCTGTGTCCATAAATTCGATCAATGCCACGATGAGCAGACCCAGCATCATGCCAGCGCCCAGTCCGCCGCCAACGAATACGCCGCGCTTCGGGAAGGAAGGGCCGTCCGGGAGATTTGGCGCGTCCATCAACTTGAACTGTTCGCCCTGTTGACGGCGTTCCAGATCCGTTGCCATCTTAGACTGATTCATCTTTCCAAGCAGATCGGTGTAGAAGGCCTGCGCGGTCTGATAGTCACGGGTGATCTGTTTGAACTCTTCCTGAACCGCAGGGCTCGACGAGACCCGTTCCTGATAGAGGCGCATCTGGTTCTGAATCTGCGCCTGATCGCGACGCTTCTGGGTGACCATCTGATCCATCCCGCGGATCTGTGCCCGAAGCTGAACGATGTTCATCGGCTCAGGACCCTTGGGAGCGGCGGATACCACGGTTGAAGCGGAAGAAGCCGGCTGCGGCTTTGCCATCACGGCACGCAGTTCTTTGATCTTGCGCCGTACCGTCACTACATCCGGATAATCATCTGTATAGCGAGTTCGAAGGTCGGCTTCCTGTGCCAGGAGACCTTGTAGCTCTGTCTGCTGGGCCTGCGGCTGCACACGCTGCTGCTCGGGAGAAGAGGGCATCTCGCGCGTCTGCGCGGACAGCATGGACTCTGCATATCCCTTGTCCAGCTCCATCCTACTCAGGGCCTGCGTCGCGGCGTCCAACTGGGTGCTGAGGGTGGTGAGCATGTTCATGTTCGTGCCCTCTTCCCCTGGTAGCTTGCCCGCGTAGGTTCGCTGGAAGTTGGCCATCTTTGCATCCTGCTCATCCAGACTGCGCTTCGCATCGGAGAGCTGCTGCTTCAGGAACTCCATGGTGCCTTCGGCAGACTGTTCGCGGGCGTGCAGGTTTTCGCTGATGAAGAGGGAAGTGATCTCACCACAGACCTGTTGCGCGGTCTGTGCATCGCGCGCCTGGAAGGAGATGAAGAAGCCGGGGAGACCACCCGTACGGGCGATCTGGGATTCAATCGGCTTGATGGCAATGTCCTTACGGACTTTATCGATACGGCCGTCCATGCCCATGCCGGGGTACAGGTTGAAACGTTCAATGATGGGCTGCAAGCGCGAACGGCTAAGGATCTGCTCCTGCATCGATGCGAGGCGGGCGTTCAGGTCTTCGGAGACGACGGGCTTGACATAGTTGTCCGGTACCTTCTGCTGTTCGATCAGAACCAGTGTCTGCGAGGTGTAGACGGGAACGACAAAGAAGGTTGCGGTAAATCCCGCAATTGCAAAGATTGCGGCAGGGATCGCGACGATCCACCAGCGCTTCTTGAGGATATTCAGATAGTCTTCGGCAGCAAGCGTGCGGTGACCAAGCATAATTACTCCTTAGAACTGGTTCAATCGAGTGCGGCGGGGTGCAAACGTAACTCCAACGCCGATCGAATGAGTCAGTCCGTTATACGCATTAAGACCCAGCAGTGAATTGGGAGTCGATTGTTGGATCGCGGTGTAGCTCATGTAAGCAGAGAATTTCTGTCCAAGCCGACGTGTAACCTGCGCACCACCATAGACTGAGGTGAAGGTTCCTGGGAGCGCCAGACCGGTGGTGCGGGCATACGACATGCTGAGCGATCCGGACCAGTCCCGTCCCCAACCTCGTCCAACCTGACCTGAAAGGGTGTCTGCAACGCTGCCGATCTGCAATCCAGAACCAGAGTTCACCCCGCGTGAGTAAATCACGGAGCTATTGAAGTGATGATGCATATAGAGCAGCGACGCACTCGCCGATAATCCAAGTCGCGACGGCACAAGCACCGGGGTCGTGATGCCACTTCCAGCGATTGGGAGTGAGAGGAAGGAATTCGTCCACTGCGGGCCAGCCGAACCCTGGACGCTTAGTTCCTTGGTCAGCGTACGGCTATAGGTCAGATTCAGGCCGCGCGATTGGAACGAGGTCGAATTAATACCGTAGCTGTAGGCCGAGTATTGCGCGTTGAGTCCGATGCTGCTGCGTCGATCCAACTGGTGGTTTATCCCCACCTGTCCAGAGACCTGATCGCTGGAGAAGCCGACGCCATCTATGAAGCGCAGGATCCCATAGCTTCCGGTGCCGCTGATCGAGGTGCGGCCGGTCAACTGGCGCGAGATGTTTCCGCTTACTGAATTGTTGATCTGGCGACCGTAGTTGCTGAGCACGGTCTGGTTGGGCGCGAGTGGATCCAGGATGGGTGATACTCCCAGATCGCCAACGCCAGGGATGCCGGAAATTCCGGTGGTACCGGTCTGCGGCAGGAACGAAAGCGTGTCGGAGACTCCCATCGCCCATCGACCCTTGATCAGGCCCTGCGAAGCGGACACGGATTGGAAGGTGGAAACTCCGCGCCCGGAGTAGTTCGAAAACAGAACTCCGCCGCTGTAGATCATGGAGAACGGATGGCTCGAACTGCTGTTTGTATATTGCATGTTGCCGGAAACGCTCGAGATCGAGGATGAACTGGTTCCGCCGCCTCCCGAATAGCTGTTGCCGAACTGGACGATCTCCGACCCTGTGAGGCTGTACTGGAAGTTGCCGTCCATAAGAGGAAGCATTGGACCCGGGCTATACACCGCTGGGCCAGCAGTTGCGGTGGGTGTAGCCTGTGCGAACGCACCGACGCTGCTGCCGAAGAGAAGAGCGAGAGCTGCCATGGATATCTTCATTGGTTTAGGAGATCTCATGGGACCACGATCGTGTCGCCGGGCTGCAGCGTGACCAACTGTTTGCTGTCGCCTTTCAGCGCCTGCTTGTAATTAAAGGGAATCTTAATCTGCTTGCCCTGGGGTCCACGAAGTATATAGATACGCTTTGAATTCGCGAACGTGCTGAGACCGCCTGCCGCGGAGATTGCCTGCAAGGGGGTCATGCCGGGTGAAAGCATCAGTGGGCCGACCTTGCCGACCTCGCCGATCATGAAGATGCGCTGGCTGTTCACCGCTGTAACGACTACGGAGACGCTCGGATCCTGGATGTATTTTTTGAGGCGGTTCGTAATATCGTTGCCCAACTGCATGGGCGTAATGCCTGCCGCCGGAATGTCCCCTGCGAGAACCAGGGAGATCATGCCATCCGGACGAACCGGGAAGGTGCCGGAGAGAGTGGGCTCCTTCCATACCGTGATCTGGAGGGAATCTTCAGCCCCGATGATGTAGCTGGAGCTGTCGATCATCGTGGTGCCCTTGGCCTGGGGTGCGGCCGGTCCAGCGGTGCCTGCTGTTGCCGGTGCGGGCGCAGGAGTTGCCGGGGCTGGGGCAGATTGCGCGTCCTGTGCGCTTCCGTAGGCTCCAAAGAACATCACAGAAGTCGCCAGGACGGAGGGAACGAGCATCGTGCGTAACCGTCTCATCGGGATAAGTCCTTTATTTTTCATTCTTGATCCAACTATCCTAATTCTTGCGGAATTTGTTTAGCAGCTTACGCCGCTGTAGCCTGCCCAGGCACCGGTACGTACGCGGAGAGTTGCTCTCTGGGGCAAGTGAATCTGCGTCTCATACTCTATCTAAGACATGGTGGCCTGAGATATCCATTATCCTTCAAGCACTACGAGTGCCAAAGTCTCGAAATTGGGAGTCGGCGTTGAAATTATTTACTTGAAAGTGCAAGGATTGGGCAGTTTGTAGTCAACCGAGTGGCCGCTTGGCGTCCTGGACGATTTGCTTCTCGCAATTGCGGAATGAACTGTAACTTACAGTGTGCAGATTACCAGCACGAAGGGAAAACATTTTCCCTTTTAATCGTTTTCAACCTACCACTTTGGTAGACCTCAGGCTGGTTTGTGGTTGAATTAGACTCCTATCTACACAGACTTGAATTGCGGCATTCAAATTGCATACATGGTGACTCGTGAAGTATATCGTCCCAACCACCGACGTTGGCAGTGAACAGGCTGAGCCACCTTTATCGGATGCAATCACCCCGACATACGCGGAAAGCCCAATCGACTCGTCCAGAAGCACTTCGAACCCTTCCGGGATGCATCGGGACTGGTGGCCCTATGCACTGATCGCCTTCCTGCTGGTGGCTATCTACTTCCGCGTCGCGGGCAAACTAGTCTTCGACTGGTACGATCTTCCCGACTACTCGCATGGCTTTCTCGTCCCGTTTTTCGCCCTGTTCGTGCTTTGGGATAACAGGGCGGTTCTCCGCAGCGTCCCGGTCCGCGCAACGTGGAGTGGAATTCCCCTGGTTCTTGCGGGTATTGCGGTCGTCATTCTTGGCGTGTATGGCGCCGACCTTTTTCTCTCTCGCATCTCCTTTCTTATCCTGCTCTGCGGCATCATATGGACGTTCTTCGGCAGGGGCATGCTGTACGCGGTGCGTTTTCCGATCTTTATCCTTCTCCTCGCGATTCCTTTCCCGGCCATTGTTTTCAACCAGATAACTTTCCCGCTCCAGCTCTTTGCTTCGCAACTGGCAAGCTTTATCCTGCCGTTTCTGGGGGTTCCGGTGCTCCACGAGGGCAACGTCATCGAGTTGCCAGTCATGAAGCTGGAGGTAGCCGAGGCCTGTAGTGGCATTCGCTCGCTGATGAGCCTGTTCACCCTGGCTGTTTTTTATGGCTACTTCCTGGAGCGCACCACCACGCGGCGCGTCATTTTAGCGATAGCGAGCATTCCTATTGCGGTCGCGGCCAACGCTGCACGTATCGTCGGAACTGGCCTCTGTGTTCAGTACTGGGATCCGGAGAAGGCTCTGGGCTTCTTCCATGAATTCTCCGGTTGGGTTATGTTTGTCATCTCGCTGGTCTGTCTTTATCTGTTGCACCGTCTTATGCGTCTCGTGGCACCCCCCGCGCGGGAGAAGGCTTTATGAAATCCCCTCGTTTCTGGACAGTCGCCCTCCTGCTGCTCGCCACTGCCATCATGCTGCATAGCCGTGGGGACGTCGATCGCGTTCCAACCAGCCAGCCTCTCAGTTCCATGCCGCAGACCATCGGTCCCTGGAACTCACGCGATATTCCCATGCAGGACGACGTCCTCGCGATCCTGGGAAAGGGCGATTTTCTGAATCGTATCTATTTGGGTCCTCGCGACGTCTCGGGTTCGAATCTGCAGCCTGTTTCGACGGCGAGTGCCCCTTTAGTGCCGATCAGCCTTTTCATCGGATACTTCGCATCCCAACGCAGCGGCCAGTCGATCCACTCACCTCAAAATTGTCTTCCCGGTGCTGGCTGGACTTTCGAATCTTCCCGCTACACGGACCTGACGGCTGACAACGGAAAGGTCTTCCGGGTAGGCGAGTACGTGATCAGCGACGGAACGACCCGGCAGTTCGTTCTTTACTGGTACCAGGCTCATGGACGGAGCATCGCCAACGAGTACGCCGCCAAATGGTACATGATTACGGACGCCATCCGCTTGAATCGCACCGACGGCGCTATCGTCAGGGTGATCACGCCCATTCAACCTCGGGAAGACGTCGCGACCGCACGCGACCGGGTCGTCCGGTTCACCGGCATGATGGCGCCATCGCTTCCCAGGTTTATCCCGGACTAGAACGACAAACACAGGGAACGACCGCCCTGCACAGAATCGGACGGCACATGCAACGCTGTACTCGCAATCGAACGCGCCTCATTGAAGAAGGGCTAAAGGATAATCCGTTATGAAAACACCCACGATTTCGACAGCATTTCGCATTATGGCCACGCTGTCTGTCTCACTTGTCCTCGGTTCTTCCGTTGGCTGCCACCGCGATCCGAACGTGCAAAAGCAGAAGTATCTCGAGAGCGGCAAGCGCTATGCCAAGGACGCCAAGTATAAAGAAGCGACGATCCAGTTCTCGAACGCGTTGAAGGTCGACCATAATTTTGCGGAAGCCCACTATGAGCTCGCAAAAGCGTACATGAAGACGAATTCGATGATGCAGGCTTATGCCGAACTCACGCGGACCGTCGATCTGCAGCCCACGAATGCGACCGCTCGCATTGACCTGGGCAACCTGCTGCTTGCCGGCGGCCAGCAACAGCGTGCCACGGATCAAGCCAATGCTGTGCTGGCCCTGCAAAGCAATAACGCCGACGCACACGCACTGCTCTCCGGCGTCGCGGCCATGAAGAACGATCGCGCTACGGCACTGACAGAGATTCAGAAGGCCCTCACTCTCGATCCGGGCAAGGCTTCGTACCATGCCGCCCTCGGTCTAATTCAGAGCAGCGATCCGAACTCCGGAGGCGCGGCGGAGGAGCAACTTCGTAAGGCGGTTGAGCTTGATTCCAAGAATGCGACGGCACACCTCGTACTTGCCGCTCTGCTGGAGCGTAAGGGCGATCAGGCCGGTGCTGCGGAACAGCTCAATTCGGCCATCGCCCAGGACCCGAAGAACGTTCAGGCTCGCGGTGGACTGGCTGGTCTTCTGATGCGCCAGAACAATAACGCCAAGGCCGAGGAGGTATTGAAGAAGGCAGCTGACGATCTTCCCGATAGCCCCGAGGCCGTCCAGATGCTGCGGGCCTTCTATGCCCAGACCAACCAGATAGATCATGCCGAACCGGCTTATGCCGATCTCGTGGCGCGGCATCCGAAGAGCACACAGCTCAAACTGATCTACGCCCGTCTTCTGCTCGCGAAGCGCGATATCCCCAAGGCGAAGACGGTTGTTGCCGAGTTGGTAAAGTCCGATGCGAACGATCCGGACGTGGCCGTGATGAACGGCATGATGCTGCTTTCGGACTCGAAGAAGAACGAAGCCTTTGATGTTCTTCAGAAGGCAGCCAAGAACAACCCGGGGAATATACAAGTCAAGATCTGGCTTGGTCGGGCTGCGACAGCAAAAGGCGACACCGCTACAGCGCTGCAGAGTTTTCAGGATGCCACCCGCATCAATCCCAAGAACCTCGAAGCCCAGGAAGGTCTTGCTCAAACTGCGCTTGCCAAGGGCGACTTCAGTCTTCTCGGACAGGTCGCCGATGCGGTCATTGCGATTGCGCCTCAGGCTTCCAACCCCTATGTCTGGCGCGGAATATCGGAGCTAGCCCAGAAGCAGGAGGACAAAGCTGAGGCCGACTTCCGCCAGGCGCTAAAGCTGAATCCCAAGGATGGAAACGCGAGCCTTGAACTGGCTCAGATACAGCTTGCTCAGAAGCACCTGCCGCAGGCAAAGGAATTGCTCCAGCAAACCCTGGACAGCAACCCGAACTCCACCCGCGCTCTTCGTCTGCTCGTTTCGCTGGATCTTTACGAGAAGCAGCCTGCTAAAGCTGTCTCACGCATCCAGGATCAAATTGCCAAATCGCCTCAGAACAGCGAGATGTATGACCAGCTTTCGGAGGTGCAACTCGCCACCGGAAATACTGCAGGATCGCTGGCTTCGGCGGAGAAGGCGATGCAGATGAACTCTTCGGATGGAGCTGCCGTGGCGGCCTATACGCGCGCGCAGATCGCTTCCGGCGACGTCGGCAAGGCGATCACCTCATGGCAGGAGTGGATCAAGAATCATCCCAATGATGCCCAGGCTAACGCACTGGTCGGATCGCTCGAAGAGTCTCGTGGGAATAAGGATCAGGCTACGGTCTATTACAAGAAGGCTCTGCAGATCCAGCCGGATCAGCCTATCGCGGCCAACAATCTCGCCTATCTGATGATTGAAAGCGGACAGAACGCTGATGTAGCTCTCTCTCTGGCACAGACTGCCCGGCGTGCGCTGCCGAACTCCACCAGCACTGCCGATACACTGGCGTGGGCTTACTACCATAAGCAGTCCTACTTTTCTGCGCGGGATCTGCTTGAGGAAGCTCTCAAGATGACGCCCGATAGCGCGTCGATGCACTATCACCTTGGCATGACCTACGCGAAGCTTGGCGACAAGGCCAACGCGTCGTTACACCTCAAGAAGGCGGCCACTCTGGATCCGAACGGTCAGAACGGCAAGGAAGCCCAGCAGGCACTGACGACTCTCACCTAGAGGCGTGATGCTTGAGCCGATGAGTTCATCGTGGTCCCGCATGTTGATCTGCTGCTGTATCTAGCGGTAGGCACCATGCGGGGCCATTTCCATGTGTAGAGCCGTCTCATCTGCCAAGGCTGGATCGTCGTTGGTGATCTGCATCGCCCTTGTGGCGGTTCCGATCATGACCCAAAGCAGACCCATGATCTCGAGGTAGGTCCACCGGTCTCCGAAGAAGTTGGCAACCGCACAGGAGACTACGGCGAGGAAGAGTCCAAGGCCGAGCCCTTTGTAGAGTGGGTCGGTAGCTTTCTTGAAGAGCCGGTAACCGAGCGAGAGCATCTGCTGGATCAGCATCATTGCAAACACCAGTCCGATGACTCCGGTCTCCACGGCTACTTTCACATACCAGTTATGCGTGTCCTTTAGATTGTCCGTATGCGTCCCCAACTGGAAGGCGCCAAATCCGATTCCAACGATTGGACTGCTTAAAAACTCCGACTGCGCTGCAGTCCAAAGATCGACGCGCTCCTGCGCCGAGGCTTCCAGGCGGCCATTGGAACTTTGGGTCATCTTTACGCGCTCCGTAACGGCGGTCGGGACGACAACCTGCCAGGTAAACAGGAAGACTCCCAGCACGATGAGAAGTTTCCGGTCTTTCAGGATCGCAAGCGCTGCGATGCTGACCAGAAGCGCAAGGTACGAGCCGCGCGAGAAGGTGTACATCGTGGCCATGATCGTAGTCGCGACCAGGGCATAGCAAAGCAGCTTAACCTTGATCCGCTTCATAAACTGCCCAAATCCCCAGAAAAACATGGCGAACTGGGCGAGGAAAGCAGCTGTCTGGTTCGACCCGTAACCGAGAGGGCCTCCGCTGCGCTTGCTCTCGTCAAAGCTCGACCAGCTCCGCGACATGCTTTCTATGAGGCAGCTTCGATCAATGAACAGGAGAGAGATGCCGGTCAGAAGGATCACCGTGCGGATTGCCTTCCTGTCCTCGACTACAAGGCTTGTCGCAAAGAAGACAAGCGGAATCAGAATGTAGTCTTTCCAGGTGACGAAGTTGACGTCTGATAGCCATAAGGGCGCCGGAGCATTTCCGAGCAAGGTTCCAATCCACATCGATATATATAAATAAACTGCGAATGCGAACCAGATGAGGAATAGGTTGGACTTTGGCACTCGTTTTCCGCGGACCAGCGCACCGATAATCACAGCAAAGACCAGGATGGTCAGAACATTTCCGCCCAGCGGATAGTCGAGAAAATGGTCCCGCATGGTTCGATACGGAAGAAACGGAATGGTGTAATAAAGCCCGTACAGGGGCTTCCCACCCAGGGAGACGAGCGTCATCACCCAGAACCCCAGATACGCGATCAACGGAATGTAATGCCCGATGCCTGTTCCCAACGCACAATCCTCTTGAATCCTGCCTGCATCGCTGCAAGCCCAGCTTCAGATACTTTCGTAACTCGCAATCACACGTGCTAGACCCAGAGCTTCTTTCGGCCTGCGACAAAATTGTAGAACGCCTGTGCTGCCGCTGCGTTCAGCATGACAAACGTATTTGCGACAGCAACCGGCTTGAGGCGCTTCGATGGCGGGTTCAGAGAACCGATCAAGGCCAATCCATAGAACGCGACCTGGGCCGAGAATATACCCCAATACAAAGGGGTTCCGGCGAGCGCTGAAGCAATCAACATCGCCACCAGCAAGAACGGTACCAGTAACCGCAGAAGCTTGTGGCTGATAAAACGAAACAATAATGGGTTGGATGGTGTCAGGAGCCAGGGCGCAAGCTGCAGAAGCTGATAATTTCCCGTCAGCGTGCGCACTTTGCGCGAAAACTCCTTACCCTTTTCCTTGAAGATCAAGTCACGCGCTATCGCTGCCGGTTCGAAGATGACCCGTCTTCCGCGTTGCGCCACATGCATGGGGACGAATACGTCGTCGAGTATGGTGTCTGGCGGGATCTCGGTATAGAGCTCTCTGCGCAGCGCGTAGATCGCCCCGGTTACTCCGACCACGGAGCCCGAGGCAGACTCGAGCTTTCGAACTGTCTTTTCAATCTTCCAGTAGATTCCGAGGGCGCTATCGGTAGATTGCCCTGTGGCGTTCTCCAGCAGCAGTTCTCCGCTGACGGCTCCGACGTCTGGATCCGCGAAGCAGGATGCCAGCTCGGCAACCGCTCGTGCGTCCACGCTTTGGCGTGCGTCCAGAAAGACCAGAATCTCTCCGGTAGTCTGCTTGACTGCCGCATTGAGCGCGCCGGCTTTGCCATGCGATGTGTGCAGAATCACGGGAACAACGGAGGAGCCAGCGGCGTGCAGGATCTCTTCCGTGTCGTCGGTTGATCCATCGGACGCAATCACGATCTGAAGCAGATGCTGCGGGTAGTCAAGCTGACGAAGATTGTTCAGCTTGGCTGGCAGATTCTTTCCTTCGTTGCGTGCCGCCATCACAATCGAAACAGTCGGCGTGAACGGGCTCTTGAGGACATTGAGCCGACGCAGATGCACATAGAGCCAAAGCCAAAGGGCATAGCCGATATAGGCATAGCTCACCAGAGCGAAACTGACCCAGAACAACGTCTTCATCGCGTGCTCCAGATCGGCGCTTGAGAATGGAGAGCTTTCCCCCAGCCGGGCAGAGCTTCGCGATCTAAAAAGAGTAGGTGTCGTGTGCTGAACATGAGGTGTATCAAGAGTTTCGGTAGTGCTGCGGAACGGCAAGTACAGCCTGCTACTCCTATGATACCCGTTGCATGCCGCCGGATACGCAGGTGTTATCCCACACAGGTGTTAGAGCGTTTTTGACGCGACGTCTTCCGATTGGCGTCTGCCCCAGGCTGTAACGGCCTGCTTCGAGCATGTATCAACGCGGGTTACGATCCTCCCATCCATCCCGGGTTCCCATTTTCGAACGCGCTGCTAAGAAGGCTTCAACGCTCTCGATAGAAGTTCTGAGCCACCTCTCGTTCCCTCAATTGAATCGAGGCCAGACGCCAGGGACTGTGGCAAATCGCGGCAATTCGTTTGGTTATGCTGCAAATCTTCCATTTATTTGTAACTTAATTAGTTTCTTATTGTCTGTCGACAGCCAGGGTGCTTTCTCTTTTGCCTCAAAGACATCGCTGTACGCAACCCAGGAGGCCCTAACACGAAGGTGGGAGAGGGCGCACTTCTGTGGAAGTGTAGTGCCGGCAGCTTTGGGGTGTACTCGGGAAATAGAAGAAGACCGTCAGTCCATCACTTCGGTGAGGCAGGCAAGTTCCACAAGGCACGAGGTAATCCAATGGGCAAATTTTTCAAGTATCTCTCGGTGAGTATTGTTTCGGTAATGTGCGCGGTGTCTCTTGGCTGCGCAGTAGGTAAAGCATCTATCTCTGCGGCGACATCGGGCACCAATCCCTCCGCGACGCCGGTGATCGGCCAGATCGCGCCCCAGAGCCTTCCCGCGGGAGCGCCGACCCAATCCATCAAGATCCTGGGCACTAACTTCAGCGATCAGGCGGTCATCCTTTGGAACGGCGCTCGGCTCACCACGTCTACGATCGACTCCAGCACTCTATCGGGCACGGTCGACAGCAGCGTTCTCGCGTCGGCTACCGTCGCTCAATTGCAGGTAGTCAACAGCACAGGCCAGCAGTCCGCTGCCGTTCCATTTACGATTACTGCCGCTGCGGCAGCGAATACTGCGACTCTCAAAATTACTACCGGATCTGCCAATGCCGCTGCCTTTGGAGTGGCCTACTCTCAGGCTCTTCAGGCGACAGGCGGCACTCCGAATTACACCTGGTCCATTACTTCGGGCAGCTTGCCGGCTGGACTTTCCCTGGTGCCTTCCACCGGAATGATCGCGGGCACACCCACAGTGTCCGGCACCTTCCCCGTTGTTGTTGCTGTGACGGATAGCAGCAGTCCCGCGCAGACACAATCCACCTCACTGGCTATCGCCGTTTCTCCCTCGGACCTTGCTGTTGCATCCTCGACGATGTCGGCGGGTAGCGTTGGAGTCGCGTATTCGCAACCCCTTCAGGTCACGGGTGGTACTCCGAACTACACCTGGGCTGTCACTGCGGGGAGTCTGCCCGCGGGTCTGTCGCTCGCACCTTCGGCCGGCGTGATTACCGGTACTCCGAGCGCTGCTGGTACGTTCCCCTTCACCCTGACGGTTGCAGACAGCTCCTCTCCTGCTCAGAGCAAATCGATTACCGCTTCGATCACCGTCTCCGCTTCGTCCTTAAGTGTCGTAACAGGCTCGCTCGGCGCTGGGGTTACTGGCAGCTCCTACTCGCAGACGCTACAGGCTGCCGGAGGGACGCCAGCCTACACTTGGACCATCACATCCGGCACTCTGCCGACCAGCCTCTCCATTACACGGTCCGGCGTGATCGCAGGTACTCCCACCGTTGCCGGTACGTTCCCTGTCACCGCGACTGTTACAGATAGCGGCAGCCCCGCCCAGAGCAAGTCGGCATCCTACACCGTCGTCGTGGCGCCTTCCTCGCAACTCACGATTACATCCTCGACCCTTGCCACAGCAACCAGCGGGACACCGTATTCGCAATCGCTTCAGGCTGGCGGCGGCACTGCTCCCTACGCATGGTCGGTAGCCTCGGGATCGCTGCCTGGTGGTCTCACACTGGCGTCTTCCACGGGCGTTATCTCTGGAACTCCAACTACTGCTGGCAGCTCGATCTTTACGGTCAAGGTGACGGATGGCGGCAGCCCGGCGCAGACGAAGTCGGTCAGCACATCTATCACGGTTGCGGCGAGCACGTTGTCGATTACCTCCTCCAGCCTTGCTGCGGGTACGAGCAGCACAGCTTACTCGCAGACTCTGTCGGCCAGTGGCGGTACGACTCCGTATGCCTGGTCGATAGCTTCGGGGACGCTCCCTGCTGGTCTCACGCTGACACCTTCGACAGGCGTTATCTCCGGCACGCCTACTACCATTGGCAGCTCGACCTTTACGGTCAAGGTGACGGATGGTGGCAGCCCGGCGCAGACGAAGTCGGTCAGCACATCCATTACGGTGACTGCGAGCCCCTTGTCTATCTCTTCTTCCAGCCTCGCCTCTGGTACGAACGGCACTGCCTATGCGCAATCGTTGAGTGCCACGGGCGGCACTCCCGCCTACACCTGGAACTACTCGGGCACACTGCCGGCTGGCTTGACTCTGGCTGCGACGACTGGCGTGATTTCGGGTACTCCTACTACGACGGGCACCTTCAGCTTCACCGTTCGCGTGACAGACAACAGCACGCCATCTCAGTCACAGTCTGCTTCGACGTCGATTACGGTTGCCGCTGCGGCTGCTGCTCCGACTGGTCCTGGGACGAGTTGGTACGTGCGTGCGGATGGCGGGACGCGTTACTCGGCGAACACGACGACGGGCCAGTGCGACGGCAAGGCGGATGCTGCGTACGGCGGGGTCGGCACCAACCAGCACTGCGCCTTCAACGACTATCGCTTCCTGTACGACGATCAGAGCTATGGCAACAGGGCCTGGGTGATTGCGGGTGGCGACACGGTCATCCTGCGGGGCGGCCCCTGGCGGGTCGGCTTCA
>JAOAPN010000011.1 GCA_025462885.1 Acidobacteriaceae bacterium
CTAACCTTGGTATAGAAATGCTAGGCCCTTCAAAAACGCGCTACACTAACAAGCCAACTGGTACAAAAGATCGGGCAAGCCAGCCGGTACTGAAGTTGAACTCGAGGTCCCGGCAGGGATCGCATACCGGGCCAGCGCAAATCCACGCAGGCGTTGGTGGCAAAGATCTTCTGAAGTGGATCGGCTTTAAATTCGGCCGAAGCGGATTTGCGTCTACTCAGGACTAGTGGCATGTCGCAGAGACAACGTTACTGCGGATGCGGCGGGTCGGATCGGAATATTTCCACTGGATCTGCCCGAGTTGCTCCATGATGCGGCCGACTCGGGCTAACAAGCCCAATGGCTATCTACTCGGCTCATACCCCATCGCCACCGCCCCCGAGCCGAACTCCAGCCGGCTCACGAGCCTCAAGTCGACATGCTTCGACAGCCCCGCGAACAACGTCGGCCCGTGGCCCGCTAGCCTGGACTGCACCACGAACTCGTACTCATCGATCAATCCCAGCTCGGCCAACGCCAGCGGGAGCTTCACGAGACCGTTACGAAACACTATGCTCGGAGCCAGCTCATCGTTGGTGCTTCATTGGAGTCACCGTTCACCAATAGTGCGAACTTTTTGATGGAGGATGGGATGAGATACGGAAGCGGAACGGATGCTCATCAAGCAATAGCTATTATCTTTGCTGGCCGCATTCAAAATACAGGACCATCATTGCTGTTACCGCCGAGCCAATTAGTCCATGTTTGAGACAAGAGAAGCGGTGAAGGTGCCTTCGTGCGAAGGACCTTCACCGCTTCTTATTGTGCTTCGATGAACTACACCGTCGCGCTGAGTGTGTTGTTATTGCACGGTAACGGAGAGGTTCAGCGTAGAAACCGCGGTACCCGCTGTGATCGTGACGGGGACCGAGTAGGTGCCTGCGGCTGTGGTTACGATAGTGAGGGTTTTAGTCGCGCTGCTGCTATTGCTACCGCCGCAACCGGCGAGTCCCATGAGGGACGTTGAACCGACGATCAGCAACAGCCACATAATTGGACCGGCGCGAAGGATGTTGCGCCGCCGCCATATGCCGAGCGGAAGCAGCGTGAGCGCGACCAGTGTTCCACCGAGGGAGCTTCCTCCCGGCAGCGACTCAAGAAGAGCCGTCGTCGTGACCGTGGAGATGGTCAGGGTAGTGCTGGCCGCAGTGTTGTTACCGGTGAAGGTAAGCGTCGCAGGAGAGAAGCTGCAGGACACTCCAGCCGGCAAAGTGCCGCAGGCAAATGCGGCACTGCCTGTGTAGCCACCGACCGGTGTAGCAGTGATGACCGTTCGGAGGCTCCGTGGGTGATGGTGAGCGAGGTAGGCAGAGCCGCGAATGTGATTGCCGCTGGTATGTTGGCTGCTTCACCAAACGGCACGCATGACGCTCACTGATCCCATGCTCGGCACACGCACCGATCACCACACAACGGCGTCGTTCAGGGCTTGGTATTTTCCCGACGCGATGCCCTTCAGCACAAGCTTCTCCAGGCTCAGCTCAGACACCAACCGCTTCAGCTTCGAGTTCTCCAGCTCCTTCAGTCGCCGAGCCTGGTCCACCCTCAGACCGCCATACTCCTTGCGCCAACGATAGTATGTCTGTTCCACGATCTCAGCTTCCTTGCACGCTTGAGCCATCAACTTACCGTTCGCTACACCAACCTCAACCTGTCGCAGCAGGTTCACTACCTGCTCCGCCGTATGCTTCTTCCCTCGTGCCATACATAACTCCTCTTATTCCAGTTCGATCGCTTCTCAACTGGTACAAAAAGAGCCGGGCAGACCACTTCTCCATACCTGAATCTCCTGAACCGAGTTCGGAGCCTGGAAACAGAGAAAAATAGCCTGCAGGTGCTCGTCGTGGAACTGTTGATTAAGAACCAACGACTCAGGGACATGATTTCTGCGAACGATAGAGGTGCTTCTTTACCGTCACGTTCCACCTAGTCAGACTCGCAGCGTGTCATCTGAATCGAGCCTGCCAAAAAGAAACTCCCCAAGAGACAGCATATGAGTACGTGCATTATTGCGGACAATCCTCACTCCAAGTGGAGCACCCACTGAGTAAACAGCGGCTATGAACATTAGAGGCACATTTATGCTGGCGATTTTATGCGGAACCTTGTGGCTAAATGGATGCGCACATCCCAATGCGCCATTTCCGCGAACCGATCACTTTGATGGCAGACGCTTTCATAATATTGAGCCGGTTCCGCCGGAGACCTTTTCAGAGCAGGTGAAAGTCTCTTGGGAGCTTTTGCGTAAACCCGGCAAGTGGCCGAAGCACTTCACCACTCCGCAACAGCAGATCGCGGAGAAAACTGTAATGACAGGCCCAAAGATCACCTTTATCGGCCATGCGACAGCTCTAGTACAGGTCGGAGGAATGAATATTCTGACCGACCCTGTGTTTTTTGATTACATCGAACACAATCGTGTGTTGGGACAACGTCGTGTGACAAATGCAGGCGTCAATATCGAGAGCCTGCCACACATCGACGTAATCCTTATTAGCCATAACCACTACGATCATCTTGACCTCCGTTCGATTCGAGAAATTGCTGCTCACCAAGGAGGCAATCCACCTCGAATTCTGACGGGCTTAGGGAATAAGATGCTCCTTCAAAAAGCAGGCGAGATCGAGACGGTCATGAGCGCGCAAAGGGAACGACTGACACTGGACGATCCAACAGTAAATCTATCGCACGCCCCACTAGCAGCAGAAGCGGCGCCGGCCCACACACTAACCCCTCAAGGTCGACTAACCTACAGGTCGACTAACTCTGTCGTGCTGTGGCTACATGTGACACAGCACAGCAAGGCATATCAGTCTTCACGCCAGCGACTCTAAGCTCCTGCGCAATCCGACCGAGGTTACGTCCCGGCATATATACGACCAGTGTCGCATCCTCGGGCAACGGGCCACTCCAGATTGGGGTGCAATCAGCCTTATCGCAGCATGATGCCCGGTGAAAAAAATCAGCTTCGACGCACTCTTCCTATCCGTGAGCGGCAACCCTAACATCGCACCCGCCGCGAGCGCTGCGGTCACGCCCGGCACCACTTCAAACGAGATCTCCGCCCCGCGCAACGCCGCAATTTCTTCCCCGGCGCGTCCAAATATCAGCGGGTCCCCGCTCTTCAGCCGCACCACCGACCGCCCGGCACGCGCCGATTCGATCATCAGCGCATTAATCCCTGCCTGCGTAATCTTAGGTCGCCCACAACGCTTTCCCACGCTCGTTACAAGCGCACTAGGATGCACCAATCCGAGGACTTCGTCCGACACCAGGTCATCATGAAACACAACATCCGCTGTCTCTAGCAGTCGCACAGCACACACGGCCAACAGTTCCGGATCCCCCGGCCCCGAGCCAACCAAATAAACTTTGCCTTTCTCTGCCCGCCTCATATCCTCCTCTTCGTTTGCGCCTGCTGACTTCGCTAGCAAAATTGTAATGACTGGGCTACTGCTCCAACGAGTTTGTTATTTTCCTCCGCCGTGCGTATCGCCGTGCGTAAGTACCTGGATGGCAAGGTTTCATAATTTGAGCAGTCTCGCAACACTATATGGTGTTCGGCGATCATGTGTTTCCAGAGACGCTCTACAGAGGTGCCATCAGGAAGACGAAGGAGTAGGAAGTTGGCGGCTGAGGGGTATGTGTGGATGCCCAGGGCATCAAGGTCACCGTTCAGACGAGCTTTTCGCCCGTCGTTGTGTAGCTTGGTGCGCTCCGCGAAGGGATGGTCGGCTAACGCAGCTATAACGGCGCATGAGGCTAGAGTTGTGATTGGCCAGGGTGGAAGATGTTCATTAAGTGAACGCGCTATAGCTTCGTTGGCTACTGCATAGGCCACTCTGAGGCCCGGAATGCCGTGGAACTTGGTCACGGAGCGAAAGACGATCAGGTTTGCAAATCGTTCAACATCCCGCGTCAGTGAATCCAAAGGTGCGTAGTCGATAAATGCTTCATCAAGCAGCACGGTTATATTTCGATCCGCGCACTCCGAGACAAGCTGGAACAAGATATTCCTTGTGGTAAGAACGCCCGAGGGGTTCTGTGGATTGGCAAGCAAGACAGCGTCGTGACCCCCATGCACCAAGGCATGGACGTCGTAACGGAAATTGGAATCTGAAGTTAGGATATGCGGTTCGATCTCTACTCCTGCACGTGCAAGACTGCGACGATACTCTACGAAGGCGGGCACTGGGAGAAGGCAGCGCTTGACCCTTAGCGTGCGGAGCGCAGACTCCAGCAGCGGAATGAAGCCGTTAGCGACTACGATGTTTTTGGGGTGAACTCCGGCGTAGTCTGCTATTGATCGCTTGAGTCCGGCCTGTTCGAGATCGGGATATGCGGTCAGAATTGAGATGTTTTCAAGGTTCGTTCGCAAGTTGGACAGGACTGCGGGCGGAGGCCCGTCGGGATTGATATTGGCGCTGAAGTCGATTAGTTGCGACAAGGGGATATTGAAGCGCTCGGAGATCTGTCGTAATTGGCCGCCATGCAAGGGAACGAGTTCGATCATCGGGACGCCCCTGGGGCTTCACGTGGCTGAGCACAAGCTGAGAGAAGAACGCCGCAGGCCACACCAAGTAGCGTTACGACTGAGACCAGCCGGAGTGCGCTTTTGACTTTCGGCAGTGATGGCGGTGAAAACTCACGGCCAATATGCGCGGCTCGAACCAACTCGCCGCCGTAGGTATTGTCGCCTCCAAGTCGAACGTGCAGCGCTCCTGCCACGGCGCTTTCAGGCTGGCCCGCATTGGGACTCTTGTGCTTGTCTCCGTCACGACGCCACGTCTGCCACGCTGCCACAGGGTCGCAATGTTCGTGGACGTTCGATACTGCGACGATGGCAGCTGCGGTAAGGCGCGCAGGCAGGTAGTTGGCTGCGTCGTCCAGGCGAGCGGCAGCCTTTCCGAAATAAAAGTAACGCTCGTCAGCGTGTCCGATCATGGAGTCTAGTGTATTGACGGCTTTATAGGCCATAGCGAGAGGAACGCCACCCAGCGCCATATAGAAGAGCGGCGCGAGAATGCCATCGGAGGCGCTTTCAGCTAGTGTTTCAATCAAGGCACGGCAGATTTCCTGCGTGTCTAGATGTTGGGTGTCGCGTCCGACGATGCGTGCGAGGCGGTGACGAGCGAGCGGGATGTCTCCAGAATCGATTGCATCGACTACGGAGGTTGCTTCCTGTTCAAGATTGCGAGCTGCCAAGCAGTTCCATGCGAGCAGGACTTCAACCGTATTGCCCACTGCGGGCGATAACCGGTTCGCTAAGCGAATGAACTGGCGGGTTGCATAGTAAGTGCTGGCAACGACAGCCAGGCTCAAGGCTGCGCCAGACACAAATTCCGACAACTCGCTCTGGTCGGGCCTACGAAGGGCAGCTTCGCCACGCGCCGCGGCAAAACCGATCAGGCGCACCGGATGCGGGAGCCACTCGGGGTCGCCGGAGAGTTGGTCGAGGAACCACGCAGCAGGAATGAGGGAGCAGCGATTCAACGGATTTGCTCCATGGGCTCAAGCTGGCCTTGAGATTTGTATGAAATGCCTACCCAGTCGAAGATACGCGGCAGGTCCAACGATTCGCGAATGGTGCCGGCTAACCGGTTGAACGAATCTTCGCGTGTTTGCCTCCAGTTCTCGAAGTGGCTTACAGGCGCAAGTCGATGAAAGCTACGGGCCGCAGCCAGGAAGGTGTGGCGGAATGTGTCGTCATCGAAGATGCCATGCAGATACGTTCCGAAGATGCGGGTGTCAGGCGAGATGCATCCGTCGGGCTCGTGCCCATTCAGGATTGAAAAAGCCTGAGCGCCGTCTGCATAGATGGTTTCTCCAATGTGGATCTCATAGCCATCGATATCCATTGCGGGCACGGGCTGACCGAAAAGCATTGATAGAGACAGACGACCAGTTATCGGCCTCGTCACCTTATCCATGTTCATACGAGTAGTGAACGGTAGCACTCCAAGCGCATCGGCTTGATCGCCACGCTCCATGGCAAGTGGATCGACAATCGCAGTACCAAGCATCTGCATCCCTCCGCAGATGCCGACGACGAGGCCTTGGGCGGCATGCGCCACAACGCAGGAATCCATATCTTGCCGGCGCATCCAGAGGAGGTCTTCGACCGTCTGTTTGCTGCCAGGCAAGATGATTAAGTCTGCCAGCGCAAGCTGCGATGGCTTCCGGCAGAACCGCAACGAGACAGATGGCTCGTTGCGTAGCGCGTCGAAGTCGGTGAAATTCGAAAAAGATGGCAGCGCAACGACCGCGATACGTAGTGGTCTCGCGCGCACATCCTCCGGCAGCCATGGTTCCGTCTCGTCAGTTATGTCGGCGAGCCCGAGACTATCTTCCTCTTCGAGCGCAAGATGATGAATATATGGGACGACCCCCAGGCACGGCTTCTGGAGGCGATCTTCCATCATGCGGATACCGGGCTCAAGGAGTGCGACATCTCCGCGGAATTTGTTGATGAGGAAGCCCTGAATGCGGGTTTGTTCCTTCGCATCTAGCAACTGAACAGTGCCGAGGAGCGAGGCAAAGACGCCTCCGCGGTCGATGTCGCCTACGAGAAGACAGACTGCATCAGCGATCTCAGCCATCCGCATGTTGACGATATCGTGCTGTTTCAGATTGATCTCCGCTGGGGAGCCGGCGCCTTCGAGGATGATGACCTCATGTTTCGCGGCAAGAATTTCGTAGCTCTCGCGAACGAGGGGTAACAGTTCTTCGACACGCCGCTGGTGATAATCGGAGGCGGAGAGCCTGCCCCATATTTTCCCGCGAACAACCACTTGCGATGTCATGTTTCCAGTGGGTTTCAGAAGGATGGGATTCATGTGGACCGAAGCGGGGATGCGGGCTGCCTCCGCCTGCAGAGCCTGCGCGCGGCCGATTTCAAGACCTTCCAAGGTCGCTGATGAGTTGAGAGACATGTTCTGCGACTTAAAGGGTGCGACGCTCACTCCCCGATCTGCAAAGATTCGACAGAGCGCAGCCGTGAGAAGCGATTTCCCTACGTGGGAACTCGTTCCAAGCACCATGATTGCGCGCGCCCTCATGGCTTGAATGCCTCGGGGGCGGCGCAGTATCGGTCATAAGACACAACCCCTTCGAGCGGTATCCTACTCTCCCACCCGAAGCGCTCAAGTTCCGGCTCTGAGGCGAAGCGGTCGACATAGCCCAAGCAAAGATAGGCCACCGGTACGATATTTGCAGGAATGTGCAGGATCTCGCGCAGACGACCCGGATCGAGGATGCTGACCCACCCAACACCCACGCCTTCGGCCCGAGCGGCAAGCCAAAGATTCTGTATCGCACAGACGGTCGAGTAGATCGCAGTCTCGGGCATCGTATGGCGTCCAAGTTGATGCCCGCGCTCACTGTGTGGATCGCTTAGAACGCAGAGGTTTTGTGGAGCTTCCAGGATGCCTTCGAGCTTCAAACTTGCGTATTGCTCACGCCGCTCGCCGGTGTAGGTTGCCATGGCCTGTTCGTTGGCCTGAAGAAATGCTTCATGGACGGCCCGGCGGACGTCGCAGTCGCGGACCAAAACGAACCGCGACGGCTGCATAAGACCGACGGAGGGAGCGCAATGAGCCGCAGACAGCAAACGATGAATCAGCTCGTCAGGCAACGGCTTCTCAAGAAAGCCGCTGCGTACATCGCGCCGGGTGACAATAGCGCGATAGATAGCGTCGCGCTCTTGGACATCAAACTCAGCGCGTTCCTTCATCACCATGCCCTCGACCACTTGGGCCCCGTCTTCGTCTCATCGCGGAGGCGTGCATCGACGCCTGCATTGAATTCGATGAGTCTACCGAAAAGCCAGATGACGTCGGAGAGGCGGTTGAGGTAGACGATGATCTCGGGTTTGACTACTCCGCCGCTCTCAACAAAGCGGACAGCGTTTCGCTCGGCCCTGCGACAGACTGCGCGTGCCATTTCATAGGCTGCGGATTCGGTGTGTGCGCCGGGCAGCGACCAGTCCGACAAGATACCTTCGATCGCTTCAATTTTGTGGACGAGGTCGGTGAGCATGGCAACGTCTTCAGCAGAGATGATGGGCGGCTGCTTCTTGCTCTCCGGAGGAGTGGCCAGAGCTGAGCCGAGCCTGAACAGTGTGCGCTGGATCGTTTCAGTCCACGCCTTGATCTCAGGGTTTTGGCAGATGCTGCGGGCGAAGCCGAGGACAGTGTTGAGTTCGTCGACCGTGCCATAGGACTCGACTCGTAGATCAGCCTTGGAGACGCGGATGCCGCCCGCGAGCCCCGTCTGGCCGCCGTCGCCGCGTGTGGTTGAAATGCTCATAGTTGCTCTCCTGAAGTTGCTATTGGAAGTGGGAATGTGAAGCTCTCTTCCATCGTGATGCGTAGCGTCTTGATGATTGGATGACGGTCGTATTCGATGGTCAAGGATTCATTGAGAAAGTCGGTGACGAACGGAGGGTGCTCCGAAAGAAGAATTGCCTCGGAGAAGAACCGTGGTTGGACGGCTCCGAGTTCTTCGAGAGTTCGGGCGCGGACGATCACCGCTGGAAGTCGAAAAATGCCTGCACGAAGCAGATTGTAGGCGCGGTGATAGCCATCGCGCAGGAACCAGCGCCCTGCGTATTGAGCAACCTCAAAGAACGGACTGCCCGCGTAAACGGCGACCGGCATTGCAGGGTCTTGCGTCACTCGAAGCTGTACGTTGGGGTTACTCGATTGCAGCGTGACCGTTTTCTTCTCGCTATTGTGGATCACATCGCAAACGACTGGATTCGGAGAAGCGAAAGCTATCTCGATCAGGCCGCCCCAATCACATTGCGGAGGGACGGTCATGGCGGGAAGTGTTGAATCGAAAGACAACCTGCGCTGAAAGGCGAGCAGGCGACGCAGGTCTACTACACCGAGAGACCAATCGAGGCCCCTCATCTCCGCTTGGAGGTCGTGGCGCGATAGTTGTGTGTCAAAAGTATCGCGAAGCAGTCGAGTCTCCTCTTCGCACAACGCACTGGAACAGTGATCCAATCGCCTCTGAAATACGAGATCTCTCGCTTTGACAGGCTTTTCGTGATCAAACGACTCGGGGCGGGGCTTGTATGCGTCGAAGTCCCAGGCGACAAGCTCTATGGTACGGATCGGGCTGAAGATATGTGGCATCATCCGAGCACTTCCTGCAAACGCCTGTCGGGGTGAGAGTGGTGCGTGTATCGAAAGGTACAGCAGTAGGGTTTTGTCAGAGCCCATGCCGTCTTCTCATCAAGACCGCAGAGAGTACGAAGGACCACACGCATGACTCCAGCGTGTGTGACGACGGCGATCGAGCTGCTTTCGGACTGGCTGAGGAGATAGCTTGTCTCGGCCATCACTCTTGCTTCGAATATCTTGAAGGATTCTCCCTCTGGTGGCGTCAGGTACGGAAAGGCCTTGAGCCACCGCTGAGCGAAGGTCGAGTCAAGCTTCTCAATCTCTTCCCAAGTCAGACCGTCCCACCTTCCAAAGTTGATCTCACGCAATGCTGGACGGGTGATGCATGGAATGGCGAAGGACTCAGCGAGAGCCCGCGCCGTCGTCACCGAGCGTTGCAGATCGCTCGTGAAGACGGCTGCAATTGGTTCGGGGCGTAGGCTTTCAGCGAGTTTTTGGATTTGCCGATGGCCTGCGGCGTTCACAGTTGGGTCGGATTGACCGCAAAAGGTCCCGGCCATGTCGGTCTCGGCGTGGCGAATGAAGAGAAGAGCGTTCATGCAATCCACGCTCCGGTCAGGTAAACGGCTATTTCAGCGAGTTGATTCGTGGCGCCAAAGCAATCTCCGGTCACGCCGCCGATTCTCCGTTGATAGTAGAGACCACTCAAGAGCGTGACCAAAATTGTTGTGGCAATGGCAACAGCCGCGTGGGTTCGCAATGCAAACGTACAGATCGCAAGGCTGAAGATGGAGCCAACAATGAGTGTTCCGCGTGTGGTGAGCTTGGCGATTCGTGCTCCCTGACCGGCTCCAGCCTTATCTTGCAGACTGCGAGCCGAAGCGAGGTAGTAGCTCAACGGGAGAGTAGTCCAGCGGCAGAGAACGTGAGCTGCGATGAGGTACTGCGGGACCTGAGTCAAAGGCAGCGAGGTAAGCAACAGGACGCGGGCCAGCACGCTGAGCGTGAGGGCCACGCCGCCATAGCTGCCGATACGGCTGTCTTTCAGGATGGCGAGAACCTGTTCCCGGCTCGAACCACCTCCGAAGCCGTCGGCAGTGTCAGCCAGCCCGTCCTCGTGCAGACATCCAGTGATCGAAACCAGAAAGGCAATGACGAGAAGAGCGGTGACGAGCCTGGGAAGGTGCGGCGTAAGAAGCTGATGAAGCAGCGCAGCAGCGCTCCCGATGACCAGACCCACGACTGGAAAGTATTTGACTGCCCGCGAGAGCGAGTTTGGATCGTATGGCAGGTAGGGCATAGGGATTCGGGTGAGAAACTGCACAGCAGCGAGAGAGTCTGAGCCTGTTCCTTTCACGAACTTCCAGCTGTTCATAGGGTGGCCTCGCTGACGCCGGCAGAGGCGAAGGTAGCCATTTGCGAGTAGAGACCGATGGCGGACTCAAGGATGGACATGGCAAGGACGGCACCGCTGCCTTCGCCAAGGCGCATATCGAGGCTCAGGATGGGAGTTAGTTTGAGGTAGTCGAGGAGCAATCTGTGACCCGGTTCCTCGGAGCGGTGGCCGGCTATCAGATATCCCCCAACCTTCGGTTCGAGGGCTACGGCAAGGGCCGCTGCTGCAGTGGAGATAAACCCATCGGCAACGATAGCGACACGGTTGCGTGCTGCTGCCAGGATCATGCCAGTCATGGCCGCAATCTCCAGGCCACCAACACAGCGCAGCACTTCGAGCGGAGCGCGTGAGGCATGGTTTGCAAAGTGCTTTTTCAGAATTGCTTCGACGATTGCAATCTTGCGCGCATGAGCCGCATCGTCCAGGCCCGTCCCGCGCCCGGTTGCGAGTGACTCAGCAGAGCCCGTGATGGCGCAGGTAATTGCACTGGCGGCAGTGGTATTGCCGATGCCCATTTCACCCACGGCCAGCATGGTATGCCCGCCGACCGCAGCTTCATCCGCGAGTTGTGCGCCGACGAGCAGCCCCCTCGAGAGCTCATCGTCGGTCATTGCAGCATCGCGCAGCATGTTTTTCGTGCCGTTCGAAATTTTGTGGTGGAGCAGGCCCTCGATATTGTTGAAGTCGGCGTCGACCCCCACATCGACCACATGCAGTGTCACGCCATGCAAACGCGCAAGGGCGTTGACGGCGGCTCCCCCAGCCAGGAAGTTGAGTACCATTTGGTGCGTGACTGTGCTCGGGTATGCGCTCACACCTTCAGCAGTGATGCCATGATCCGCGGCGAAGATATAGGCAGCTTTGTTGAGAGGCAACGCAAGATGTTCGTGTCGGATCGCCACCAACTGAGCGGCGAGGTCTTCGAGCCTGCCCAGACTGCCTAGGGGTTTGGTGAGCGTATCCAGACGTGCACGAGCGCGAGTTCGCCAAGTCTCGTCCGGAGGCTCAATTCCGCGGATCAATTCTGTCACTACCCTTGCACTGAGCGGCGTCATCGGGGCACCAAATTCGAAGTTCTACTGGCGATAGCTGCCTCGACGAAACTGCGAGCGATGGTTGGCTCTGCGCGAAAATGCAGATGCACGTAACTCGCTAGCATATTGCCCAGGCGATAACCTTCGTTCTCCTCACGGCCCGAGAGTGAGTATTGGAGGCGATAATTCGTCGCGGCTTGAAATTCGTTCGAGATGCGAGAGTAATGGAAGCTGTGTCCACGCAGCACTGTGCCTGCTTTACCAAGCAGACAATCGTTGGTCAATTCCACATTGACGTATCCAAAGCCGACGAGTCTCCCGGTCATCTCGATTTCGAAGGGCAGTACACCTGCCATCGGATATGTGGTTCCGTCGCGAGTCGTGAGTTGCTGCGACAGAAGGATCATGCCTCCGCATTCGGCATAGACAGGACGGCCGGATGCGACAAATTCTCGAATCGCCGAGAGCATTGCGGCGTTCTCGCTGATTTGAACTGCATGAAGCTCGGGGTAGCCGCCGGCGAGATAAAGAGCATCGAGATCCGGTGGCAGAAACTCGCCGTGCATCGGACTGAACTGCACCAGGGTCGCTCCATGCTGCTGTAGTAGGTCCAGGTTGTCTTCGTAGTAGAAAGAAAATGCCTGATCGCGCGCTACTCCGATACGAATCTCGTCTCGCGTTTCGCAAACCACTGGAAGAGCCTGAAGATTCATGTCCAGGCCACATTCCAAATCCATAAGATGGGGAATGTCCATGTGCTTATTCGCGAGGTCGGAAAGAGTATCTATCAAGCGTTCAAGCCCTTCGCCGGTCTCGCCTTCTTCCGCTGTCTGTAGCCCGAGATGTCTCTCGGGGAATGCAATTGCAGGCTCTCGGGGCAGCCAACCGAGGACGGGAGTCTTACAGGCAGATTTGATCGAAGTTTCCAGCATGCGAAAGTGGCGATCGCCTGCGACGCGATTCAGGATGACTCCGGCTAACGGAAGTTCAGGATCAAAGAGTTCAAATCCAAGCACCATGGCTGCGATGCTTCTCGCGGTTTTCCCTGCATCCAGTACAAGTATCACCGGAAGCTTTAGAAGCTTTGCGATCTCCGCGCTGCTACCCGACTCGCTCGCGCCGCCCTTACCGTCGAATAGCCCCATCATGCCCTCTACCAGCAGGACATCAGCACCATGCGATGCGTGACAAATCACGTCACGGTTTGCTTCTGCAGATAGCATCCATGTATCGAGGTTACGTGCTGTGCGGCCTGCGATGCGAGTATGGTGCCCGGTGTCGAGGAAATCAGGCCCACCCTTGAACGGCTGCACCGTATAGCCGCGACGGCGCAGGGCAGCAGCGATCGCGAGGGTGACGGTGGTCTTGCCGACACCGCTGGCCGTTCCGGCAATGAGAAACCCTTTCATCGATGGCCTCCTTCGAGCGAGCCTTTGAGGGGAAGCGGAAGTCCGGCGACCATCAGGACTACGGTATCGGCCACAACCGCAACGCGCTGGTTGATCTCGCCAACCACATCTCGGAAGCGACGTCCGAGCGCATACGCTGGGACGACACCGCTGCCGACCTCATTCGAGACCAGGATCACTTTGCAGGAAGTCGCCTTCAAAGCCCTGCAGAGGTCTTCGACGCATGCTCCCAGACCCGCTTCATTGCTGCCGTATGCTTCCATAAGATTGGCGCTGAAGAGCGTGAGGCAGTCGATAAGAATGGCATCGGAGTTATCTCCACTGGATTGCACGACGCGGCCCAATGCGATAGGTTCTTCCACGGTTGTCCAGTGTGCGGGTCGGTCTGCGCGGTGGCGTTCGATCTTTCGGTGCATTTCCTCGTCATCGCGACGCTCGGCCGTCGCAACGAACGTAACCCGTCCGAACCGCTCGGCCAACTGCTGCGCATAGCGACTCTTTCCGCTTCGAACGCCTCCCAGGACGAGGATCACCGCATTGTCTTGGTTCTTCTGCACGCTAAGCTCCTTGCGCTAGTGGCTTGAGCGGTTCGACCGCGATCAAAACATTCTCACTCTGCGCAAGCTCCTCCAGCGAGAGGTAGCGCGCGCCGAGCATCTTCGCTAATTCCTCGCATTGGCCTAGCCGCTGTGCGGCCGTCTCCGTATCGACGACGATTGCATTGCAACTCATCAGCTGCGCCGCATCAAGAGTCTCTTGCCAGGGGTCTCCTCCATGGAGCGGGATATTTGCCCTACCATCGGTGAGTAGGATGAGAAGCGTTGCGGGCGTCAGGTAACCGCGCGCCCGATCGAGAGCGGCCGCCAACGGCGTTCGACCACCCGTGGGAAGATATTCGAGCGCAGCGAGTGCGTCGGGAAGAACTTGCGTTGGCTCGAGAATGACCTGGGCGGACGTTCCGCGGAAGACGATCATGGCCACCTCGTCCTCTCGTTTGAAGGAGCGGGTCAGTAGGCTTGAAATAGCGCCTTTGACTAGACGCATTCTTTGCTGGGCAGCGTGAGAGCCACTGGAATCAATGACGAAGAGATAGCGAGTTCCGGTCCTCGGCTTGCGCACCCGTTCGTGCAAATCCTCAACACGAGGTTGCAAGCCGCCAGTTTCACGCAGAGCATGGCTGAGCGTGGCACGCAAATCAAACTCGACAGGGAAATCCGACTGTCGAGTGCCTATGATTGGACCGCAATCACAGCCATCTGCAGATGCGCTGTCCCCTCGCTTCGCTCCTGCACTGAACCGACTATCGAGAGTGGGGGTCTTGACTTCTGATGGACTGAAGATGCGTTCGTGGACACGCTTCGGTGCTTCTTGTCCACCAGTTTCAGACTGCGATTCGGGCTTTGACTGTTGCGGCTGTGTTGGAGGTGGAGGCGGAGTGAATGAGGAGCGCCCGCTCGCGCGCGTCCGGTGAGCAAGGACAAGAGGTAACACGGCGTCTACATGCTGTACTTCGACGCACGTATCGTCGGTGAGAGCGGCATATGCGATTGCCGCCCTTACGACAGCTAGATCGGCTCGCAAGGATTGAACGCTGTGTTCGCAGATGGTGAAGCTAATGTGTCCCATCATGTCGCTGGAACACGTGATGCAGCCGAGAGAAGCTCTAGCGGAAGCAATCTGCGACTGTAAAGCCTGTTGAGCTTGTGACCACTCACTGGCAAATTGAACCGTGTCGCGTTCGAATGCAATTCTTCGTTCTATCACGAGTTGGCGTTCGGCTGGGTCGGGTGGAGCACAGACCGTCACTGATAATGCGAAACGATCCAGCAACTGCGGGCGCAGCGAGCCTTCCTCCGGGTTCATGCTGCCAAGCAGCACAAACTCGGCTGAATGTGTGGCGCTGAAACCTTCGCGCTCCACCACATGGATCCCGCTGACAGCAGTGTCCAACAAGGCATCACCCAGGTGTGATGGGAGGAGGTTTACCTCATCCACATAAAGCACGCCGCCATGTGCCTCTGCGAGCAGTCCCGGCTTCAGGACGGGGTCGCCTTTCAACGTGCGCTCCAGATGAAGCCCCCCGAGAAGACGGTCTTCCGTAGCTCCGATCGGCAAATTGATAAAGCGGGCTGGTGCCGGCAACAGCGCAGCGAGGCCGCGCGCGGTGGTTGTCTTACCCGAGCCCTTGTCTCCGCGCAGCAAAACTCCCAGCCGCCAATCGACAGCAGCGAGTAGCAGCGCGAGCTTCATCTCGCTCTGGCCAACAATTGCGGAGAAGGGATAGGCAGTCGGTCTCACGAAACAGGCTCCCGCTTCTGCTCGCCCTGGGCTTCCAGCAGCGTTTCTGCCTCAAGCAGAACGCCGCGCAGTGCATTGAGAGTCTCCGGCGCGGGGTTCTCCCAGAGCTCCCGTTTTGCCGCTTCAAGCAATCGTTCGACGATCGCGCTCAATGCCCATGGATTGGAAGCCCCAAGGAAATCCCGCATATTTTGGTCTAACGCATAGTGCTCTGCAAGGCCCTCGTAGATGAAGTCCGGGGCGATCTGCGCCGTAGCATCGAATCCGAAGATGTAGTCCACCGTTGCCGCAAGCTCAAGCCCGCCCTTGTAGCCGTGTCGCTTGATCGATTCGATCCACTTTGGGTTCACAACGCGCGAACGATAGACCCGCAGGGCTTCTTCGCGCAGGTCGCGAACCTGTGCCGATTCCGGCCGCGAGCTATCACCAAAGTAAGCCTTGGGCTGAGTGCCGGTGAGCGCACGAATCGAGGCGATCATGCCGCCGTGAAACTGGAAATAATCGTCTGAATCGAAGATGTCGTGCTCGCGATTATCCTGGTTGTGCAGCGCGACCTCGACGGATTTGAGACGCTCTGCGAAGATGAGCTGTGCGTCGACGCCATCGGTACCCCTGCCGTATGCGTAGCCTCCCCAGGCAAGGAATGCGCGGGCAAAGTCGTCATCTCCTTGCCAGCTTCCGGTCTCGATAAGTGGCAAGATACCCGCGCCATATGAGCCGGGCTTCGAACCGAAGATGCGATAGCGCGCCTGAGCCTCGGCCTCGTGCTTCGGTAAATCCTTCTTTGCCTCAAGCTCCGCAAGATAGTGTTTGCGCGGGAAGTTCTGATCGAGCGGTTCATCCAGTTCGACCAACATCGAAATGGCCTGGTCGAACGTGTCGATCAGGTGAGGAAATGCGTCGCGGAAGAAGCCGCTGATGCGCAGCGTCACGTCGACGCGAGGTCGGCCGAGTTGCTCCAGAGGAACCACTTCCACGCCGTCGAGCCGCCGCGATTGCGCGTTCCACAAGGGTTTGACACCGAGTAGCGCAAACGCCTGAGCGATATCGTCGCCGTGGGTCCGCATCTGCGAGGTTCCCCACACGCTTAGTCCCATCATCTCCGGATACTTGCCCTCTTCCTTGTAAAAGCGAGCGACAGCTGCACGGGCAAGCTGCTGACCTACTCGCCACGCCGCCTGCGAGGGCAGGGCACGTGGATCGACCGCATAGAAGTTACGGCCAGTCGGAAGAATGTGCGCCATACCGCGGGTCGGTGCGCCGGCCGGCCCTGCGGGAACATATTTGCCTTCAAGTGCATCGAGCAGGTGCTCGATCTCGTCGCCAGACTGTTCAAGTTTCGGCACAAGTTCGTCACAGGCGAAGGTGAGTGCAGCTGTAATCCCCGCCGATTCAAGGCCGAGCACCGCGTGCTGCACTTCACCGATGACGGTGCTCCGAAAGCCGAGCGTGTCGAGCATCGTGTAAAGGTCGAGTGAGGCGCGGTCGAGAATCTCCAGAGCATCGGCACGGGTATGGCACGGCTGGCCCAGCAGGTCCAGCGAATGCTCAAGGCGTTCGCCCGGCTTGTCAAGAAGTTCGGTCAATTCGAAGCCGAACGCCGTCGCGAGGCTCGCCTGCAGACTCGGTGCGTCGGTGTTTGCCAATCGCGTCAGAGACCGCAGCATCTCCGGCAGCGGAGGCATCTGCCCCAGAATGTGCAGGCCATCGCGAATCTGTGCCATGCCTAATTCGCAGAGATAGCCGTCAAGATCTTCGATTAGGTGGGCCACCTCGTTGCCGTTCATCGTGGCGAGTTGCGCCGGAATGCCTTCGGGCGTTAGCGTGTCGTCCCACTCGTGGCTGTGATCGCCACGCTCGCGCGTCATCATCGTCTTCAGGTCCAGATCGGCTTTCAGATTCGTGCTCTCGACCAACTGCCATATTTGCTGTTGCAGGTATGGCAGCTTCACAGGGTCAAGCTTTTCGACGGCATAGTATTCATTGACCAGTTGGTTCAACTCGGCCAGCGGACCATAGGTCTCCGCAGAAGTCATCGGCGGCGTCAGGTGGTCGACAATCACGGCGTGCGCACGTCGCTTGGATTGGCTTCCCTCGCCGGGATCGTTGAGGATGAACGGATAGACGAGCGGCATGTCGCCGAGTAGAAGGTCCGGAAAACACTCGCCGGAAAGCCCGATGCCCTTGCCAGGCAGCCATTCGAGCGTGCCATGCTTGCCCATGTGGACGATGGCATCTGCACCCCAGCCGCCTTCTGCTTGCGGAGTTCCGAGCCAGCGATAGAAGGCCGCGTAGTGGTGGGTTGGGGGCAGGTCAGGCGTGTGGTAGATAGCATCAGGATCGATGCCATATCCTCGTGGTGGCTGCAATGTGATCAGGGCATTGCCAAGCTCCATAGCAGCGAACAGATAGTCGCGCTCGTCGCCCCAGGGTTCCTCCTCTTCAATCGAGACAACCTTTCCGGCGATCGTAGGGAGAAGTTTCTTGTCAGTCTTCTTGGCAGGTTTCTTGCTTGGGCCACGGTCCTGCGGCTGGCCCCAGAAATCCTGCATCCGGCGCGCTGAACGCGGGGGGAAACTCGAGTAGATCTTGCAATAGACCGCTCTCGAAAAACGCATGGCCCGGGCCGGATCGAGTGGGTAGTTGTTGTCGTAAGTCCCGCGTCCGAGCAAATCCTGCATCAGTTCATCGGCGCTCTCAGGCAGCTCGGCGATGGCATAGCGACGTGCCCGCATCGCATGCAACGTCGTTAACAGGCTGGCGGGAGTATCGAGGCCAACCGCTCCGCCGACCTGCGATGCTTTGGCGGCGGAGTTCGTCAGGACAAAAGCTACGCGACGGTCGCAGTTCGCCTTTCTACGAAGTCCGGCCAGCCGACTGGCTATACCGGCGACGCGCGCAGCCCGGTCTTCGTTCGCAACATAAAGGCTCTCCGAGCCATTCTTGCTCCGCTCCTTGAACGAAACAGGCACGGAGATAATGCGGCCATCGAACTCCGGGATCGCAACATTGACAGCAGTGTCTACCGCGTTCAAGCCTCGTCGCGAGCCTTCCCACGCGCCTTGCGGCATCTGGCATGCAATGGCCTGAACAACCGGAATGCCAAGCCTCTCGAACGATAACATCGCCTCTCCGGGCTGGGTGACAGAGCCGGTATTCACCTCGCCAAGCGCAAAAGACAGCGTCGTAATCAGCACGTCTGCACGGCCTTCAAGCAGTTTGAATACGGCCGGACGTCCATCTTTCTTTGCCTTCAGGCTTGAAGTAAAGATGCAAAGCGCATTGACTCCCTTGGCCTCGAGCGCACATGCGAGCGTGTCGATAAAGCTGGTGTTTCCACTCATCCGATGCGCGCGGTAAAACAGCACGGCAACCGTGGGTTTGACGGGGTCGGCCTGGCGCTCCCAGTCGTCGGACGTGGCACTCTCCACAGCGGGCAGATAAATCCCGTGCTCGGGCATCGGGTTGGCCGGCGCGTAACCATAGCCCGTCAGCATCAGGCGATCGGAAAGGAATCGGAACAACTCAGCGAAGTTCTGCACGCCTCCAAGCGCCAGATACTGGGCGGCACTTTGCATGACATCCGCCGGCACGTTGATGGTCTCGGAAAACTCCGAGCTATTCTCGCCGCAGCCACTCACCAGCACCAGCGACTGTCCACGCTCGATGCAAGCCGCCCGCAGCCGCTCGAAGCCTGGAATGCAACTAAGTGGCCCGTGGCATCGCACGATAATCACCCGAGCGTTCCCCATCTCACCATGGATTAGTACGTCCAACTGATCTTCGTTGCGCAGTGCATTCAGCGAGAATGCACTCACACGAAGCTCTGCCGGGAGTAGTTCTGAAGCCTTTATCAACGTAAACAGATCGGTATCGGCATGCGAGAGCAGCATGATGGCGCCGGTTGCATCTGGAGCAGTCTTGACGAGCGTGGAGATAGCAACGATCTCACTCGGTTTGCGGACGTCCCAGTCGTAGTAGTTGAAGACGAACTCACTCAACTCGGCTGGCGGCTGGAGAAAGCGATCGGCATCCAGCATTGCGTCGATGTAATCGAAGATCTGACGCACCTGCCACGAGCTGTTCACCGAATGGAACCAGATTGACCTGCCATCGAAGACAAGGCTGACCACATTTGCGAGTGCACAGGGACCAAGGCAACCGCCCTTGGTGAGATGAACCTGATTGCGAATTTTGCGCCCGAGCCACTCCTCTGTATAAACATCAACCGGGACTGCGGCGTATCCGCGCTCGGTGATGCCGCAGCAGCAGCCCGTGTAGCAATAAGTCAAATGCGCCCGGTGCTGGACGATGTTGAAGGCGCGGCCATCGGTGCGAATTACACGCTGACGAAAAGAGTCGGCCACGGCTACGCCTCATTCTCTGGAGCGTAGGAGGAACTGATGACGGGAAGATGACGGGTTGAGGGTGCCGGGGTCAGCCGCATGGTTTCTGTTCTCCGCAGAAATTGCTATGTACCCCGGGCAGGTTTCCTGGCTTCGAAGCGGCACCTTCTTCCTGGTGCCGAGCCTCCTCCTTCCCCAGCTTCAATGCCGAGTGGATGTTTGGCGACTCATCTTCGTTTACAGTGGCGGGACCGCACCGGGATTGAACCGGACTTCCCTTTTCAGCCCTTGCGGGCACCTTGGGTCTGACATAGTTGTACCACGCCGCCGGTTACTCAGCCGCACGTTGCTCTAACGGACCAGCGTGTGCGTGTTCCCATCGCGTTCCGTCAACCAACCGAACAGGACCCCAAGCGTGCCCCAAAGCAGAAACTGCATCTCCCACGATGCGATTCGGAATTTCCAAAGCAAGCTCGCGGGAAAGGCTTGCGGTACTTCATCGATCACGGGCAAAAAGCTCGAAAGCGTAACCGTTAGAAAGACGAACAGGAACACCGCCAGCAAAGAGCCGTTCCAGACTCCAAATCGCCGAGTGAGGCGACGTGCCAATTGCAGCGAAAGCGTCATAGTTGCCAGCGACAAGGCAATTGCAAGAAAGTACGTCGCGGTCCGCATTCCTATTGTCTCCGGACTGCCGACAGACGGTGGATTCGCCGGATACTTGAGAGAAGGGATCAATGCTACTGAGATAAACCCCAGACCTGCAATCCATAGCGCCAGGGCACGCGGACTGGACACCGCAAAGCGCCCCTGTGAAAAGGCGAAGACAAGCCCGAAGATGCCCCCAAGAGCTGAACTGTAGACCACGGCACCGGTCAGCAGCCCGATACCTCGCTGAATCTTGCGGCTGACCATCGCAGGCTCGGGACTTTCGCCCTTCGCCTGATCCATACTGGCTTCAAAGGCGACCGCCCTGTCGACCTGTGGCTCCGCGGTCCAACGTGCGAATGCAAATACAACAAGGCCAGCCACAAGGCCTACCAGCATCCCGCGAAGCAGCAGCGTACGAGTCATCAATGGTTAACTAGTGGCACGGAAAGCCAAGCAGATGGCGTCCGTCGTGGACAAACTCGTGAACGATTCGGCCATGAATGATGGAAGTCGCTCCTTGTTCCGCACCCACGAAATAGATCAGAAGCAACATGAGCAAACCACCGAATAAAGCCCAGGGTAGCAACTCGCGCAAGGGAATGACCGGTATAGATATGGGCCGGGGAATTGTGCCGACAATAGGCTGAGTCACGTAAGTCTCCTGATCGTTGCTTGACTCCGAGCGTAGTGAACCTCTCAGGGAGTGTCAAGCCGCCATTCAGCCGCAATGGTAGCCTGTCTTTGGGTGACGCCTTGAAAGAGACCGACCGGCCGGGACGAATCACGTTTATCAGCCACGCGCCCACCGCGTCTTTACGTAGAGCGGCATTTCCTCTTGACGAATCCATCGAATCCCGCGAACTTGAGAAACTTGTATCCATCGGCTGGACTCCGCCGCGAGTTCATCAGGTATTCGCTGGACCGGAGTTGAGAACGAGAGAGACCGCCAGCGCCCTCGGACTAGACCCCATTCTCTCCCCGGAACTGAAAGATTTGGACTACTCTTCTTGGCGAGGTAAGTCTTTGAACGAAGTACAATCCACGGACCCGCACGGCGTTGGGCTATGGCTCACGAATGTCGATGCCGCTCCACATGGCGGCGAATCCCTTACCAGCCTACTCGCGCGCATCGAACACTGGCTGGGTGGGCAGAACGGCACTGGACACATCCTTGCCTTTACCCATCCGGCAGTGATTCGTGCTGCAATTCTTCTCGTGCTGCAGGCTCCCGCGCAGTCGTTCTGGCGTATCGATATCCCGCCGCTTTCGATCACGGACCTGCGATGGAGCGGCAGATTCTGGACCTTGCGAAGCAACGGTTGCCCGCTTTCGGGACGTGAAAAGTAGAACCTTGTGAAATGAGTCTGGTAAATTAGGTAAAGAATCTGGGGTGCCCGCGAGGGCATAAAAGGGAAGCCGGTGTGAGTCCGGCATGGTCCCGCCACTGTGTTCAGGAGATGGACTCTTCGTAAGCCACTCGATCACACCGAGGAAGGCGAAGACTCCAGAGCGCTTAAACAGCGCTCAACCTGTCAATCAGGAGACCTACCTCAGATATAGTTTTGATTCCTGTCCGCGTGGAAACGGAAAGCAATCGCTCATGGGTCTTTGAGCTTTGTGCCTCCCTTCCTGCTTTGGCGAGGTGCACTTGTTCAGACCGAAATCGATCCCGCGATCTAGCGCTGCAGAAGCAGGCTCTATGAGAGTCGGGGGACATTTCTGTCCAGGCGTCCTTCATGCAGTTCAGGCAAAAGACGGTCTACTCCTGCGCATCAGGGTACCCGGAGGGTTGATTGATGCAAATCAACTCAGGACCATTGCCGATGGTTCCCTCAGCTTTGCCGACGGAACCATCGAAATCACTTCACGGGCTAACCTTCAGTTGCGTGCGGTTCGGAATCAAGACCTCAGCCATATCGTTGCAAGCATTTCTTCTGCAGGCCTCCTGCCATCGCCGCAGCATGATCGAGTACGCAATATCGTCACAAGCCCCATCGCGGGGCTTGACGGCGAGGAGTTCATGGATCCGCGACCGCTGATCCATGAACTGGATCGGCAATTGCGGGCGGAACCGATCTTTGCAAATCTGCACCCCAAGTTCAGTTTTGCAATTCACGGTGGCCCGAGACGCTTCAATCGCGATCTCGACGATATCGCGCTTCAGGCAGTAGATCTCAACTCTTCACCCCATCTTCACCTGTCCATCGGCGGACTCTCTTCAGGATTTATGGTTAAACGCTCGGATGCCGTCGAATGTGTGTTGGCAGTAACGAAGCTGTGTATCGGACTGGCGAGTGAGTACAGCGTACCCGTTCGTGCGAAAGCAGTAGTGAAGATTCCGGATGCGTTGAAGGGTATTGTTGATGCTCTCTCACACCTGTTGACGCCGTCTCCTGTTGCGACTCCCTCACACACAGTCATCGAGGCCCTCATGGGTGTCTATCCAACAACTCAAGATGGCCGAGTGAGCATCATCCCATCCGTCCCACTCGGCAGGCTCAACCCGGAACAGGCACGCTATCTTGCCGACGTGTCGAATGAGTGGGAAGGTGATATTCGACTTGCTCCCTGGCGCGGTGTCGTCCTCGGCTCTATCCCGAAGAGCGCGGCGGACAATATTGTTGGTCATCTCCAGACCATAGGATTGTCCTGTGAAGGACGAGACGGCTTTCAAGGCATTGCGGCTTGCGCCGGAATCACTGGGTGCGATGCGTCGCTGGCTGATGTGCGGGGCGACGCAGCTTCGCTCGCGCAGCGCCTTTTGGGCCACGCTGTGCCTTCCGGATGGACGGTGAATCTATCCGGATGCGACAAGCAATGCGCCCGAAGGCACGGCGCGACCGCTGAACTCATCGCGGGCCCATTAGGCTACACCCTAAATATGGCTGGGAGTCGCGTTGCGTCCGACTGTTCGCGTGAGTTCGCTCTCGATGCGGTCGCCGCACTGCATGAAAATCTGCTGTCCGAGGTTGCTGCCCAATGAACTACATCAAGGATGGCGCGGCCATCTATCGCGAGTCTTTTTCCATCATCCGAAGAGAAGCCGATCTATCTGCTTTTCAGACCGATCTTGCTCGCGTCGTCGTCCGTATGATCCATGCGTGCGGCATGACCGACCTTCCACAGGATGTCCAGGCGTCGCCAGATGCCGCCTCGGCGGGTGTCAATGCGCTACTCGCGGGTGCGCCACTGCTTTGCGACGCGACGATGGTGGCGAACGGAATCACACGTTCCAGACTCCCACGAAACAACGAGGTCATCTGCACGTTGAGCGATGCCAGAACCGCGGATCGCGCTGCGAAACTTCACACAACCCGAAGTGCTGCCGCAGTCGAGTTATGGCGGGATAAACTCGCGGGCTCGGTTGTTGTGATCGGGAACGCTCCGACAGCGTTGTTTCACCTCCTCGATATGCTTGAGGCGGGAACTCCAGACTCTACGCTCAACCCTGCGCTCATCATCGGAATTCCTGTCGGATTTGTAGGGGCGGCTGAATCCAAGGCAGCACTTGCCGCCAATCGGCTTGGAATACCCTTCCTGACTGTTCGAGGACGCCGCGGCGGGAGCGCCATTGCAGCGGCAGCAGTCAATGCACTTGCGAGTGAGGAGGAATGAGCGCAGGCAAACGAAGCGGACGCCTCTTCGGAGTCGGTGTCGGCCCCGGCGATCCGGAGTTGATTACGGTCAAAGCGCAGCGTGTGCTAAGGCAGGCGCAGGTTATTGCTTATCCCTGCGCCAGACACGGTAACAGCAATGCACGTTCAATCGTGTGCTCTGAATTGATTCACGGCCAGATCGAACTCCCAATGATGTACCCGGTTACGACAGAGCAAAGTGACCAACCCGGAGGATACGAGGTCGCACTGTCGCAGTTCTATGACGAGATGGCCGAACAGATTGCGGAGCACCTTGCAAGCGGTCGGGACGTGGCCATCCTATGCGAAGGCGACCCTTTCTTTTACGGCTCGTACATGTATCTTCATGACCGTCTCGCTCATCGCTTTTCCACGCAGGTAATTCCTGGAGTCGCCTCAATCATGGGTGCAGCTGCCCAGCTCGGAACGCCGCTCGTCCGCAGAGATACTGAATTCACGGTCTTACCTGGAACTCTCTCTGAAGACGTGCTGATCGCAAAGCTAAGCCAGCAGGGCGCCTTTGCCGTCATGAAGCTCGGCCGAAACTTCGCAAAGGTAAAGCGGGCTATCGATACGGCCGGCCTCGCGGACAAAGCACTCTTCATCGAGCGAGCAACCATGGCTGCCGAACGCATCATCCCGCTCCGCGAAGTCGACCCGCTCCATGTACCCTACTTTTCGCTCATCCTGATTCCCGATGCAAGTCAGATCCAGCGGAACGAAACCATTCGGAGTGTCGGTTGGATCTCCGTCGTTGGCCTGGGTCCGGGTGCTGCTGGCTGGATCACGCCTGAAGCTCAGCAGGCGCTGACCGAGGCGACAGACCTGGTGGGCTATCACACCTATCTTGACCGAGTCCCCGTGAGATCCGGTCAACGCCGTTTCGGCTCCGATAACAAGGTTGAGGCGGACCGCGCAAGGCAAGCTCTTTCACTGGCAGAATCAGGTCGCCGCGTTTGCGTCGTCTCCTCTGGAGACCCGGGCATCTTCGCGATGGCATCGGCTGTTCTGGAATGTGTGGACCAGGGACCGCCGGCTTGGCACGCGTTGGACATTCGCATTCTTCCGGGATTGTCGGCCATGCAGGCAGCTGCTTCCAGAGTTGGCGCACCGCTAGGGCATGACTTCTGCGTCATCTCGCTCTCGGACCGGCTGAAGTCCTGGGAGACCGTAGTAAAGCGACTCGAAGCAGCGGCATCCGCCGACTTTGCCTTTGCGCTCTACAATCCAAGCTCGTCGGAGCGCCTTTGGCAGCTCACCGAGGCGCGAACAATCATAGCCAGATACCGCGGCGCCTACACTCCGGTTGTCCTTGCCCGCAGTGTAGGCAGGTCAGACGAACGGATCATCATTACCGATCTTGAGCACTTCGATCCGTCGCTGGCCGATATGCAAACCATTGTTCTCATCGGCTCCTCAACAACCCGCGTGATTGCATTGGCGAACAGCAGAAAGCTGATCTACACTCCACGCACCTACGGTGACAGGAGTTCCGGCGCATGAACCTTGCAGAGCATTGGTTGTCGATCGTAGGTATAGGCGAAGATGGCTACGATGGGCTGAACGGTCAAGCCAAACAAGCGATCGCCCGTGCCCAGGTGCTCTACGGCGGCGCTCGCCACCTGGCCCTCCTACCAACCGCAGCGTCGCAGGCAACCCGCATCCCCTGGCCATCTCCGATGGCCCCAGCCGTCCAACAAATTCTCACCGAGCATCGCGGAGAGAAGAAAGTGACGGTGCTCGCCAGCGGCGATCCAATGCTCCACGGCGTCGGAGTATCTCTCACCCGCGACCTTGTTCCAACCGAGTTTCGCGTCCTCCCGCAGGTCTCCGCTTTATCTCTCACCTGTGCCCGACTCGGCTGGTCCATAGCGGAGACGATCCTTATTACGCTAGTCAATCGGCCGATAGAGCAGTTGGTTCGCCATCTCTATCCAGGTCAACGGCTCGTCATCTTCTCCGAAGACGGCAGTACGCCCGCGACTGTCGCTCAGTTCCTGAGGAACTCTGGATACGGGCTCAGTAGAATCCATCTCTTCGAAAATCTAGGTGGCCCTTCAGAGCGCAGCGCGAGCGAGCTTGCCGCAAGCTGGCCGGCCGAGCAGTACGCCAGACTCAATCTCATCGCAGTTCTCTGCAATCCCGATACGACCGCCAAGCCCCTATCCCTCGCTCCCGGGTTACGTGACGATGCCTTTGATACAGACGGTCAATTGACCAAGCGTGAGGTTCGCGCCGTAACGCTCGCCAGCCTCGCCCCATTACCCAACCAAACCCTTTGGGACGTGGGCGCTGGCTCCGGCTCGATCGGGATCGAGTGGATGCGTCATCACTCCTCCTGCTCTTGCATCGCTTTCGAAGCGCGAGAGGACCGCGTACTTCGAATTCGGGCTAATGCAGCGCGTCTCGGTGTACCCACCTTGAGGGTCATACACGGAACTGTGCCCGCAACCTTTGCGGGTTTGCGCCCACCCGATACGATCTTCATCGGAGGAGGCGTCGCCAACGACGATCTCTTCGACGCTTGCTGGGCTGTGCTTCCCCCCGGCGGCCGTCTCGTCGCAAACGCAGTCACGCTCCAGAGCGAAGCCTGCCTCGCTGCGCGGCATGCACTGCATGGAGGCGATCTGACACGGATGATGGTATCCCGTGCCGATCTCATCGGCGAATCGCACGTATGGCGACCTATGATGCCGATTACTCAATGGACGGTGACCAGGCCGTGACTGAAATCATCCAGCACCAGCATCTCTCCATCGGCATCGGCTGCTCGTCCCGCGCTACCAGCGATGATGTAATCCGTCTCATCGAGTCATCCGTCGACTCAATACCATCGGGCACCGTCATTGCAACCCTCGACCGTCGCGCTTCCATAGGCGAGATCGTTGCCTTAACCCTCGGCTTGCGCCTGGTGCTCTTCCCTGCCAGTATCCTTGCAAGTGTCAACGGAATCACCACGTACTCCTCGCTTGCTCTCGCGAAAACACGAACCGCCAATGTTGCCGAAGCGTCCGCACTTGCGTCGCTTGGTCCTTCTGCGCGGCTTATCGCGCCCCAAACCAAAGGCCGCTTCTGTACCTGTGCCGTTGCAGCACTCCCCATCGCGGTGCGCCCATGATCGTCCACTTCATCGGAGCAGGTCCGGGAGCTCCCGATCTCCTCACCCTGCGGGGCCGGGATTACATCCACAACTCCTCGGTCTGCCTCTATGCCGGATCGCTCGTGCCCAAAGCGATCCTTGCCCACGCACCACCGGACGCCCGTATCGTCGATACCGCCGAGATGACTCTGGAAGAGATCATCGCGGAGATCGTCGAGGCACACGCGAAGGGACTCGATGTCGCTCGCATCCACTCCGGCGATCTTTCCATCTGGAGCACGATGGCAGAGCAGATTCGCCAACTCCAGCAACTCGGCATCCCCTACGATGTCACTCCTGGCGTTCCTGCATTCGCAGCCGCAGCCGCGGCACTCAATCAGGAACTCACGTTGCCAAACATAGCGCAGACGCTCATTCTCACTCGCACCTCAACAAGATCAACACCGATGCCCGCCGGAGAAGACCTCACCACGCTGGGCCGCACCGGCGCGACGCTCGCCATTCACCTCTCCATCACGAACCTCGATCAGGTGACATCGCAGCTATTGCCCCTCTATGGCGAAGACTGTCCTGTCATCGTCGTTTTCCGGGCCAGTTGGCCCGACGAACGCATCCTGCGAGGCACACTTTCGACTATCCACAAAATGATTAAGGAATCGGGTATAGATCGCAATGCCCTCATTCTGGTTGGGAAATCTCTTGGCCACTCGCCCTTCGGTGAGAGCTATCTCTATTCAGCGGCGAGGGATCGCACGGATGCTTCCGTGGAATAGCTCCATGGACTCAGACAAGGTCATCGAGATGCAACCCATTACCAACCTAACTCGACGCCGGTCGCCACGAATTCTCATTCTAGGTGGGACAAGCGATGCAAGGAAACTTGCCGAGCACTTAGCAGGCAGGCCTGATTTGACCGTGATCTCATCCTTAGCTGGTCGAGTGAATCAGCCGAGACTGCCCGAGGGAATTGTTCGAGTGGGTGGATTCGGCGGAATTGCCGGATTAATCGCTTATTTGGTTGATGAGAATATTGCGGTAGTTGTCGATGCAACTCATCCCTTCGCCGCAAAGATAAGCCGCAGCGCCGAGGTGGCCTGTAATACCCTCTGTGTCCCACTCATCGCACTGGAGCGCCCACCGTGGGAACCAAATGAGCATGATCGCTGGTGCACTGTACCCGATGTGCAAGCCGCTGTGACCATGGTGAACCATAAAAACAACCGAGTCTTCCTCTCCATTGGACGCCAGGAGCTCGGCGCATTCTCCCGCTGCGAAGGCGCATGGTTTCTGGTGCGTGCCATCGATGAGCCAGCCGACAAAATGCCGGCGAAATCAAAGCTGATCCTGCAGCGCGGTCCTTTTCATCTGGACGATGAACTTCAACTGTTTCGCAACGAGTCCATCAGCCTAATAGTTTCCAAGAACAGCGGGGGCACTGCAACCTATTCCAAGATCGAAGCCGCGAGAGTACTAAAGATTCCCGTTGTCATGATTGATCGCCCTAGAAAACACAGCATACAGACTTTAGCCCGAGCGGATGACGTGCTTAACATACTTGCGGGATTACTGTAGCTACCCCTGACTGCGATGCCTTATCCCAAGGAGATTCAGAATCTATGAGAAAGCTCTATTTGATCGGCATTGGTGCCGGAAATCCGGAATACATCACAGTGCAGGCGATTAAAGCACTGAACTCTGTAGACGTGTTCTTCCTTATGGACAAGGGCGAAGCGAAGCGGGACCTCTTGAAGCTTCGAAAGGAAATATGTGAGCGATATATCGAGAACCGGTCATATCGAATGGTCGAGGCAGCAGATCCTGTCCGCGACCCCGCCATCGCGGATTACACGGCTCGTGTTGAAGAATGGCATCGCCAACGATCTCTAATCTACGAAGAGATGATCGCTCGCGAGCTCAAAGAGGGTCAGTGCGGTGCTTTCCTTGTGTGGGGAGATCCATCTCTCTACGACAGCACCCTCAGAATCATCGACCAGATAAAAGCCCGCGAAAAGCTTTGTTTCGAGATCGAAGTCATCCCCGGCATCACTAGCATGCAGGCTCTAACCGCCCGACACAAAATCTCTCTCAATGGAATAGGTGAATCAATCGCCATGACGACAGGTCGCCAACTGTCTTCTGACATGAGTGCCACCGCGGAAAGAACCATCGTGATGTTGGATGGTCAATGTTCGTTCAACAATCTGCTCGATGAAGATCTGGATATCTATTGGGGTGCTTATCTGGGAATGGACGAAGAAATACTCCTGTCTGGAAAGCTCAGTGAGATTGCGAGCCGGATTGCAGAAGTTCGCAGTGAGCAGAGACAGAAGAATGGATGGATCATGGACACCTATCTAATTGCCAGATCGTCTCCCCTTCGGTAATGGCGGGGGGCACTCCGATTCGTATTCTGCGCATCTTGGGAAGATTCTGGGGAGTCGGCGATGAACTCAACTCAAGCACGGGAACTCACTCAGTGATTTGCGGATCGTCAGATACTGATCGTGCGTAACCGCGGCTCGCAACGGAACGGGGAGGTCGTCCTTATCGTTGAACGATGCCACCTCTTTACTCATCAGCGGGGAAATCGCTCTTGATTCGGACGGCCTGTAGACAATCCGAATGGTCCAGATGTAGCGCTTCACTAATGGCTTGCCCGGCTTGCTTTGTACCAGTGATTAAGAGACACACTAGAACGAGGAGAGCATCTGGCACGAGGCAAGAGGTATCAGCCAGAGCAGGTGGTGAACCTGCGAGCAGGGAGTCAGTGAGC
>JAOAPN010000014.1 GCA_025462885.1 Acidobacteriaceae bacterium
CTTCGTGGCGGACCAGCTGCAGGACGGGATCCGCTTCCGTTCGCTGACCGTCGTCGATGTCTATACGCAGGAGGCGGTGGCGATCGAAGTTGGTCGGAGCCTGAAGGGCGACGATGTGGTGCGCACCAGCGGCGAGAAGATAGCTTGGTCCACACATAGATCCGCTGTCGTCAACCTCGATCGAATAGGCGAAATCTATCGAGATGGTGTCGCTGATGGCACCGTTGTCCTGAAAGACGGAAGCAAACTAAAGATGAGTAGGGCCGGCCGGCAAAAATTGGTGGAGATTGGAAAGGTCTGATGTTTGATCGAAGCTGCCTTTCTGTCCATTCACGACAATGATTTACGTTAGTGGTACATGAGTAGCGTGATGAACGGAAAGTATCTCCCTATCTTGGAGCTATCTGAACCAAGGAACGTAAGGCCGTCTAAACTTCAACGAATTTAGTTCATTCGTTGCATGATTTCTGACATTCCTTGCAAAGGTCGTGACTCGAGAGACTGAGGCTCGCATGCTTTCATCATGAAAGCTCTACCAAACAGTATTGTCGTACTCGTTCTTTTACTCTCCTGTTGGAAGTGTGATGGCCAGATTTCTGAAACCGATCAGATCATTCAGGCAGATCGATTGAGACTTGCAGGAGAACCGCGCAGATCTATCGCGATCCTCGAGTCCCTCACGCTCTCTGCTACGACCTCTTTACGAGAGATGGATCTCGGGGCAGTTTGGGACCTTCTCGGCCTAGCCTACCAGGATATCGAACGATACCGCAACGCTGAGCATGCCTACGAGATCGCTATTAGAATCTTTCAGCCACTTACTGAGGGGAGGGCCAGTATGCCGCCGCGATTGACAACCTTGGAGCCGTTGAAGCCTTGATGGGAAATACGGCGGCCTCAGAACATCTACGGAAACGGGCTCTCAAGCTCTTTATCGAGACGGGTGATCACGCAGGCACTGCTAGGGTCTTGAGCAACTTAGCCATCACGGCTTTGCAGAAGAAGAACCGCCGCGCAGCGCGTCGATATATCGACACGGCTCTTAGCGAAGCTGGGAGAACGACGGTATTGAACGACGACGACCATGCCGTTATGCACAGCGTTGAGGGGCAACTATCGTTGGAAGATGGTGACGCTAGGACTGCGCTCGCGGACTTCCAGGAGTCGATCGATCGCTGTATCAAATTGCACGGGGAAATGCACGTTATGGTTGGGGGTATTTAGCCCTCCGCGTCGAGGCCTACCTCAAGACAGGAGACCCATCCAAAGCTTCCCAGGATGTTGACCGCGCTCTTCAGATTTACAAACAAACGGTAGGTGCAGACCGTTCCGCTTTCCTGAAAGTAGAACTATTGCGGGCGCGTGTCCTCTATCTTCGGGGGGATAAGGCTCAAGCTAACACGGTGAGGAAAACGGCAGAAGCGGCCTTGAAGGAAATCCGGCGTAAAGACTGCGCCGGCTGTTCGGTAAATGTCGAGAGTATTCGTTGAAAATACTCCTTTCCGAGCGCGACTTTTAGGGGTTCCGACTAGATCGGAACGCCTCGTTCAGCGCCACTTTGGCCAGTTTCATTACTACTACCGCAGCGACCTCCTTACCAGGAGAAGTTCAGCAGCGTCTGCGGCACGCACCAATACCTCAACTGAAGCGCTATTAGTTAGCCGCACCATATGTCGATTCGCTGCACCCTCCCGTTGTTCGCTGCACAGCACTGGAACCGGTCTGCCGCTCCTGTAAGGGTGGAGTCAGGGGACAGGGTTAGGAATGAAGACACAATGGAAACTCGCAGTGGTGTTAGGGAGCTTACTCACTACTGTGTCCGTATTAGCACAAGTCAAATGTCCCAACGGCGCTCGTATCGAGGCCAATGTCACAGATCAGACAGGGGCAGTCATAGCAGGAGCCCAAGTTTCAACACAAAAGGGAGAGAGAGCAGAGAACGCTCCCTCTGGGAGATATCTGTTGCCCTGTGTTCTTCTTGGCGCTGTCGCTCTTACAGTGGAGGCTCAAGGCTTTCAGTCGAAAACGCTGCAGGTCACAACTCACGGCGGCCAAGTGAGTCAAGTACACGTCCAGTTGGTCCTCGCTGCTGTTCAAACAGACATTCAAGTCAGCGACAGTTCGGGCGGCGTCGATTCCGATCGTGGAGGAGGAACGACTGTATTAAACACGGAAGATGTGCAACGGCTCCCGGATGATCCGGGCGATCTCCTTCAACAGTTGCAGATGCTTGCCGCAAGTGCTGGCGGAAATCCAGAGGCCACCACAATTGTTGTGGATGGATTCCAGAATGCAAGTGCATTGCCCCCCAAGAGTTCCATCGCCTCCATTCGAATCAATCCGGATGTCTTTTCTCCGGAGTATCAGAAGCCACAATGGAACGGCGGACGAATTGAAATTACGACGAAGACTGGGGCCGATAGCTTTCATGGAGCTTTGTTCTTTACCGATAGTGACGGCAGCTTCAATGCTACTGACCCGTTCTCCGTTACACCGACCCCGGCGGGCAAGCGTCGCTATGGTTTTGAATTGAACGGTCCGGCGATTCGAAAGAAGGCCGACATGTCGTTGAATCTCGAAAACGAGATATCAATGAATTTAATGTCGTCAACGCGGTATCTCTGGATTCGAATGGAAACCAGACACCGGTGAATCAATCGGTTCAAGCTTCTCAGCGGTTCTGGATCGCATCTGCGCGAACAGACTGGCAGGTCACCCCAAAGATCTCGCAACCCTATCCTTCTCGTCCAATGTAAATAACCTCGGCAACCAGGGCGTCGGAGGACTCACCCTTGCGCAAGCCGGGCACGACAGTCTGGCTTGCGAGTATGACCTGCGGAGGCGGTAAGACTGCTGACACAACACCGCCGACGCCAGGAACGACACCCGGAAGCTACACGATCACCATTACTTCAACGACGGCCTCTACGATTATTCTCGTCCCCACACCCATCACCATCGCTCTCACGGTGACGTAGTCTTTGGACGGAAGTCTAGCGATGAAGCCAGAGCGATCAGGCCAGCTTCATCGTCTTCGGATTCCACTGGACGATCGCATTGCGCTCGATACTGAGGTTGCTGAGAAGAGCTGCTCCGGCTGCGCGATAGCCAAACGTAGCGTCTTCGACGGGAGCTTTGCGGGTGCGGACCGAGTTGAAGAAGTTGTGGAAGTGGTCGTAGCTGTCGCTGTAACCTCGCGGAGCAGCATACTTCTGGACGATGGATGTGGGGTTGTTGGTGGGGTCCTGCGCTGGATACTTTGCGCGATATTGTTCGAGGAAGCGCTTCTGCATGTCGTTGGTGAAGGTGCCGATGGAGTAGCCCGGCTCCTTCTCGCGGGGAGTGCGGCTGACAGTGAGAGTTGTTCCGGCGATCTCCATGGTGCCTTCCGTGCCGGTGAAGAGGAAGCCCTCGCTTTCTTCGCCACCGTTGACGAAGTTGACCCGCAGGGAGAGGTTGAAGCCTTCGGGATAGTCGAAGAGGCCAAGCATGACGTCGGGGACGTCGCGGCCGTCCTTCCAGAAGCGGATGGCACCGGTGGCCATCGCGCGGGTGGGACCAAGGGAACCGGTGATGAAGTGCGTTCCGCTGAAGAGGTGGACGAAGAGATCGCCTGCGACTCCTGATCCGTAGTCCTTCCATTTGCGCCACTGGAAGAAGCGTTCGGCATTGAAGGCGACTTTGGGGGCGGAGCCGAGAAAGCGGGGCCAGTCGCAAGTCTCGGGCGAGGCGTCCAGCGGCACGGAGTAGTTCCAGGCGCCGATGGAGGAGTTGCGGTCCCAGCGGGCCGTCACCATGTTGAGTTGACCGATGGCTCCGGAGGCGAGCAGTTCCTTGGCCTTGGCGTAGATGATCGAGCTGACGCGCTGACTGCCCACCTGCAGGATGCGACCGGTAGAGGCGGCGGTTTCGATCATGGCCGGACCGTCAGCGTAGATGTGGATCATGGGTTTTTCGCAGTAGACGTCTTTACCGGCTTTCATGGCATCGACGGCGATCTGGCGGTGCCAATGATCAGGGGTTGCGATGAGGACGGCATCGACGTCCTTGCGGGCAAGGATCTCCTTGTAGTCGCGGGCGGTGACAATGTCGTTACCCCAGACTTCTTTGGAGTGGGCGAGGCGGCCGTCGTAGCAGTCAGCGACGGCTACCAGCTTGACTCCGGGAACGGTGATGGCAGTGCGGGTATCTCCCTGGCCCTGCCCCCCAGCGCCGATGAGAGCTAGCTGGATGTGGTCGTTGGCTGCAACTGGTGTCTGCGCCTCTTCGATAGTGATCGGCTGGGCGAGCATCGTAACGTTGGTCCCGGCGGCGGCCAGGCCGGCGGCTTTCAGAAAGGAGCGGCGGTTCAGAGGAGGCATCGGATCCTTTTGCGCGGAGAATATTTGATCTTCGAGGTGCAAAGAAAAGGTATGGGAATGGAGTAGCCGTGTCTAGTGGGGAGAGCTAGTGCGGAGAGTTTGGATATCGGCTATGCGGAGTGCGGGGTTGGGTTGGCGATTTCGCGGGCGTAGATCTGATAGCTGACTCGCGGGGGAAAGGATTCGCAGTCGGGCGCGCAGTCCGGGTCCGGATCGGGGTTGTGGTGGAGGGCGCGGACGCGGTCCTGGATCTCGCGGTCGGCCAGGGTGACGCGCTCGCGCGAGCGGAGGTAGTCGAGCCAGGACTCCATGACGAAGGTCTCGTTGAGGAGGGTGGGGTTGATGGCGTCGCGGAAGATGCCCCAGCGCATGGCTCCGTCCCGGAGACGCACGCCGCGGAGTTGGTGGACGGCGTGCGTGAACTCGGCGTAGCGATCGATGGGGACGATGTACTCGACGGAGATACGGACAGGCCCTTCGGTGTGGTCCAACTCCTGGCCAGAGAGAGGATGCGGGGCCGGGGCCGGGTGCTTCCACTGGTACGGAGTGTGGTCGGGGGCCGCGCCCTGGAGGATCTTGTAGCGGTGAACCAAGGGCAGGGTGACGAGAAGCCCGGCAGCGGAGGCGGCCAACGCCTTGGAGGTGGAGGCGTGTTCGGCAACGAAGCCCCACAGGATCGAGCCGAGGGCGAGGCCGCCCTGGAAGGTCATCAGGTACGTCCCGAGCGCGCGCGCCTGAACCCAGGCGGGGACGGAGAGCTGGACGGAGGTGTTGAGCGTGGCCATGGTGCTGGTCCAGGCGAAGCCGGCGACGATCAGGGTGGGGATAATGAGCCAGGGTTTGTGCGCGAAGGCCAGGATCAACAGGGTTAGGACGTTATAGAGCGTGGCTGAGGAGATGATGGTGTCGGCGGAGACGAGGCGGCGGATCTTTGGGAGTTGGGTAGCGGCGACCAGCGCACCGAAGCCAAGGGCTCCGTTAAGAATGCCATAGCCGAAGGCTCCCTGGTGGAGGTCGCGGGCAGCGACGACGGCGAGCAGCGACCAGATGGCGGAGACGAAGAAAGTAAAGGTAAAGGCACGGATAAGAGAGGCTTGCAGATCGGGCGCATACCGGACGTAGCGGAGGCCGGTGCGGATGGAGGGAGCGATGCGCTCGGAGGGTAGGGCGGATTTGAAGAGGGGCGTGCGCTTCCAATTGACGAGGACCCAGATGACTCCGGCGAAGGAAGCGGCGTTGAGCAGGAAGACGTATGCCGTGCCGGTACCGGCGTTCTTGAAGGCGGCAACCATAAGTCCGCCCAGCGCGGGGCCGAGCGCGCGGGCGAGGTTGTTGGAGGCGGAGTTGAGGGAGACGGTGTCGGGGATGAGTTCACGAGGGACGAGCTCGGGAATGATCGACTGCCATGCCGGGTTGTTCATGGACGAGCCGACATTGAGCAGGAAGGTGAAGGCGAGGAGGGACCAGGGAGAGATGTGTCCGAGGAAGGTAAGGACGGCGAGGACCGCGACCGAGACGAGCATCCAGCACTGCCAGAAGATGAGCAGCTTGCGACGGTCGAAGAGGTCGGCGGTGGCTCCGGCGAGGAGGCCGAGGGCGAGCACGGGCAGGGACGCCGCGGTCTGCATCAGGGCGATGAGCAGCGGCGACGTGGTGAGCGACGTCATCAGCCAGGTGCCGGCGGTGTCCTGCATCCAGGTCCCGAGGGAGGAGACGGTCGAGGCGATCCAGCGATCGCGGAAGAGGGGGATGCGCAGAGGCGCGAATCCATCGGCGGAGGGGATGGGGGAGGCGGTCGCAGTGGCAGGGGAGGAGTTTGGAGTTTCTAAAGGCATGCGCTGAAATCTAGTTTACGGGTTTCCGAACTGGGGGAAGGGCAGTTTTAGCCAGATGGGAGCTATGCGGAAGATTGCAAGGAACGAAGTTCGCTTAGGACGAGCCGAGGATGATTTGGTGCTTGACTTGCGGGCTGTGTGGATATTGTATGTTTCTTATCCAGCTTCTGTTCTAAAGGACATCGGTCTCTCGTCCAGAATTGGCATGTGAAAGCAAATAGACCGAAGAGAAATCTTTTTCCCAGGATGCAATGTTTCGCAGGTTCTACCATGCAAAATCTAGCAATATCGCAATTTTTGTTTGGCTATAAGATTGCTGTATTCTAAGTGAATAACATTTTGATTCAACGCCCCAGGTGACTTCCATGCGCCAAAAACTGCAACTTTTGTTACTCCTTCTGCTAGTCGCGGCTACAACCGAGACGGGAATTCGCGCCTCGACAGATTGCGAACGCTGGATGGCGGCTTACAAGACAGAGCTTGCCCATACAAAATCGGTACGTCGAGCGTTAGCCGCGCATGATCGTGTGAAGCACATGGCGCAGCGTAAGCTGGCGAACTATGTGATGCGTCCGGCCCATCCGAAGCCGATGTTGGCCCATTACGTCCGTCCGAAATACACCCGTCAGCAGATCATGGATCGCTTCAATGTGCTGTGTGGCGATCTGCCGGGAATGGGTAAGCCGGCTGAGAAGCTGATGGCAGGCAAGATGACGCCGGTGGAGTTTGCCTCGAATATGTCTCCGTTTGTCCCATTGGCATCGGGCACGACCGATGACGGCGGCCTGATCTCGCCGACCGACCCGCCTCCGTATACGCCAGGTGGGACGGGTGGTGGATCGCCGCCTCCCGGTGGCGGCGTCTCCGGCCCTCCGATCTATGGTGGCGGAGGCGGTAATCCGAATACCCCGCCGGTTGAGCCTCCTGTTCCTCCGATTACGCCTGTTCCGGAGCCGAGCAGCATGCTGCTGATGGCGACTGGGTTGGCTGGTGTGGCAAGCGCGGCTCGCCGCCGGATGCGCCGGTAATTTTCGGTTTAGGATAAGCAACAGATTTTGTTACAAGATAGAGAAAGGCGAACCAGACTTGGTCTGGTTCGCCTTTTCTGTCTTAGAGGTCTGTTCGGGTGGAAGAAGACTCGGAGATATTGTCCAGATCCGGTCGAAAGATCCTGCGCAGGGGGCGTTGGAGAGCACGGAACAGGGCTCGGGCAGCGAGGGCTCCTGCGGCGAGAAGAGCCAGGGCGACTCCGGCGGCGACGATGGGATGGTGTGTGGCGAACCAGGTAAGCGCCACTGCAGTGCCGTCCTCCAGAGTACTGAGGACGATGTTGGAGATGGGTTCGGGGCTGGGGGTGACTGCGGCACGCACGGCGGTCTTTGAGGTGTGCGCGGCGAGGGCGATGGCGGCGCCGAGCGCCGTGGCCACGACCTGCATCTGCGGCGTGAGCTGAGAGCTGGCGTGATAGGCGACCAGCGCGGCGACGGGGATACGGATAAAGGTGTGCAGGACGTTCCAGACCATGTCGAAGGCTGGGATTTTGTCGGCGAAGAACTCCACTATGAAGAGGACACCACATGTAACGAGGACCCAGGTGTGGCCGAGGGGATCAAGACCGGGAGGCAGTTGGACCAGGTTGAATCGGGCCAGGATGCCGAGGGTAAAGACCGTGGCGTAGATGTTGAGGCCGGCCGCGAAGCTGGATGCGATGATCAGCGCCGCGATGCTGGAGGGAGTAAACATCTGCGGGGAATTCTACAGGCACTGAGCTGAAATCCAGCGACTTAAAAAGGAAACCCACGCAGCGCGGTGGGGGCTGATGCGTGGGTATTCCGGTAAAGCAACGAAGTGGGTGGACTTCGTTATGACTGACTCAACCCGAAGGGAGTCTTGCCACTCCCCAAATGTAGCCCGGTTTTGGGGTGAAGTCAAGCGGCAATGTTCCGGAGAACCGTTGTAAGTGAGGAGGTGGGAATGATGAGGAAGTGCCTGTTCTCGGGGGAAATTCAGTGTATTTTGGCTTGGATGGGCGCGGGTGCTTCGCGGGGGAATGACGGAGCAAAGGGCGGCTACCGGTGGTACTTTCGGTAGCCGCCTTTCTTGTTTGAGAGACGAGATTTAGAGACGGCAGATCAGGAGTTCGCGCTCGTAGATCATCTCCGGGGGGAGATGGTCGTGGAGGAGGAGGAAGAGCTCTTCGTGGCCCATGACCTCGCGGCGCCACTGGTCGCGGTCTACTTTCTGGAGAGCTTCGAAGGTCTCGCGCGGGAAGTCGAGGCCCTTCCAGTTGATGTCGTCGTAGTGCGGAGTCCAGCCGATCGGGGTCTCCTTGCCCTGGGCGCGGCCGCGGACGCGATCGACGATCCACTTCAGGACGCGCATGTTCTCGGAGTAGCCGGGCCAGATGAACTTGCCGGCCTCGTCCTTGCGGAACCAGTTGACGTGGAAGATGCGCGGGGTGGACTCGAGGGTGCGCTGCATCTTGATCCAGTGCCGGAAGTAGTCGCCCATGTGGTATCCGCAGAAGGGAAGCATAGCCATCGGGTCGCGGCGTACGGTGCCGACGGGCGCTCCGGCTGCTGCGGTCGTCTCAGAGCCCATGGTGGCTCCGGCATAGACTCCGCCGGACCAGTTGAAGGCCTGATAGACGAGCGGCATCGTGGTTGGCCGGCGGCCTCCGAAGATGATGGCGGAGATGGGGACGCCGTTGGGGGACTCCCAATCGGGGTCGATGGTGGGGCACTGACTGGCGGGAGAGGTGAAGCGGCCGTTGGGATGAGCGGCAGGTGTCTTGGACTCAGGGGTCCAGGGCTGGCCGCGCCAGTCGGTGAGGTGGGCCGGGGTCTCGTCGGTCATACCCTCCCACCAGACGCCGCCTTCGGGCGTGAGCGCTACGTTGGTGAAGATGGTGTTTTTGGCGAGGGTCGCCATGGCGTTGGGATTGGTCCTAGCCGAGGTGCCGGGAGCGACGCCGAAGAAGCCTGCCTCGGGATTGATGGCGCGGAGTTGGCCGGTGGCGTCGGGCTTGATCCATGCGATATCGTCGCCGACGGTGTGGACCTTCCAGCCTTCAAAACCCGCGGGTGGGATCAGCATGGCAAAGTTGGTCTTGCCGCAGGCGGAGGGGAAGGCGGCGGCGACGTAGGTCTTTTCGGTCTTGCCGTCTTTGTCTGCGGGAGATTCGACGCCGAGGATGAGCATGTGCTCGGCCATCCAGCCCTCGTCGCGCGCGATGTTGGAGGCGATGCGCAGGGCGAAGCACTTCTTGCCCAGCAGGGCGTTGCCGCCGTAACCGCTGCCGTAGGACCAGATCTCGCGCGTCTCAGGGAAGTGGACGATGTACTTCTCGTCATTGCAGGGCCACGGCACGTCTTTGTCGCCGGGGCCAAGGGGCGCCCCGACCGAGTGAAGACAGGGGACGACGCGCTTCTCGTCCTTATCGATCTCGGCGAAGACCGGAAGGCCGATGCGGGCCATGATGCGCATGTTCACGACGGCATAGGCGGAGTCGGTGAGCTGTACTCCGATCTGCGACATGGGCGACCCGATGGGACCCATGGAGTAGGGCAGGACGTACATGGTGCGGCCACGCATGGAGCCCTTGAAGATCGCCTTGAGCTTCTTGCGCATCACGAAGGGATCTTCCCAGTTGTTGGTGGGGCCGGCGTTGTCTTTGGAAAGGGAGCAGATGAAGGTGCGGTCCTCTACTCTTGCCACATCATTCGGCGCTGAACGCGCGTAGAAGCAGCCGGGCCAGAGCTCCTGGTTGAGGCGGGTAAAGGTTCCGGCGTTTACGAGCTGCTGGCAGAGGTAGTCGTACTCGGCCTGCGAGCCGTCGATCCAGTGGATGGCGGCAGGCTGGCAGAGGTCGGCCATCTTTTCTACCCAGCGGACGAGGTGCTTATTGGTGGTGGGCGGGGCGATGGCTGCGGTCTTTGCTGTCATTCGATCGTTCCTCGTGGTGCGAGCAGGGCTTCGGGTACGTTATCCGGTACTACTTAACTCTGGAACTCAATCTTTTGCCTTCTGGAGAAGTGTGTCAATGCGTTATCGCACATCTGTTCGATTACAGAACAGAGAACTGTGTCTCGCTGCCACCGAGGCCGGTACTGTGTAAGCGAGTATGCTGGTTCGCGAGGGAAAAGAGATGCGTGGTCTGACCAAAGTTCTGTTGGTAGCGTTCGTTGCACCGGTGGCGTTTGCGTGGGCGCAGGGAGATCCGCCGCGAGCTTTTAATGAAGCGACGGCTGCGGCTCGGGCGAAGGGGACTTCGTTGCGGGTGGAGTTGATCGGGGATTCGACGCAGACAGACAATGCTGGATACGGGCGCGGCTTCTGCGCCAACCTGACAGCTGCGGTAGATTGCGTGAACCTGGCCAAGGGTGGTGCGAGTACGAAGACGTTTCGGGAGCAGGGACTGTGGGATCGCGGGCTGAAGATGAAGCCGGACTACATGCTGATCCAGTTCGGACATAACGATATGGAGAGTGCGGACCACAATCCACGGCAGACGACGATGGCGGAGTATGAGGCGAATCTGCGGCGCTATGTCAGTGAGGCGCGTGCAGCGGGGATCAAGCCGGTGCTGGTAACTCCGCTGACGCGGCGCTACTTTGAGGCGGATGGGAAGGTGCACTCCGATCTGCTGGGGCATGCGGCGACGATGAAGAAGGTCGCGGCGGAGATGAAGGTTCCGCTGATCGATCTGCAGGGCCAGAGCATTGCGTATCTGGACAGCCTGGGTGAGGCGAAGGGGAACGGCCTGGGGATTACGAAGAAGGATGCCCAGGGAAAGACGATCCCGGATAAGACGCACCTGAACTGGGCAGGCTCGTTCGTGTTTGGGCGGATGGTAGCGGTGGGGTTGGGAGATGCTGCTCCGGGATTGAAGCAGTATGTGCGGCCAGATCGTGCGAAGCTGCCTCTGGAGGGGATGAAGGCGATGCAGGTGTTGGATGGGGCTCCGGCAAAGATCGTGCTGGTTGGCGATTCGACCGTGGCGCTGGGTGGTGGCTGGGGTCCGGGCTTCTGCGCGGTGCTGGCTCCGCAGGTGACGTGCGTGGATGAGGCTTTGAATGGCAGGAGCTCGAAGAGCTTTATCGACGAAGGCGCATGGGCGAAGACGCTGGCGGACAAAGGGGACTACTACCTGATCCAGTTCGGGCATAACGATCAGAAGCCCAATGCAGCACTTCATACGGATGCGGAGACGACCTTTGTGGAGACGATGCGGCGCTACATCCGTGATGTGCGGGCGATGGGCGCGGTGCCGGTGGTGGTGACGTCGCTATCGCGTCGGACGTACAAGGATGGCAAGGTCGTGGAGGACCTCAACGCATATGCTGCCGCGGCAAGGCGGGTCGCTGCGGAAGAGTATGTAACGATGGTTGACCTTAATGCGATGTCGACGAAATTTCTCGATCGAATGACGCAGGCGGAGGCCGATACGTTTGACGCCGAGGTGCATCCGGATGCGAAGGCAGAGGCTTCCGCGACCGCAAGTGCCGCGCCGAAGCTGGATCGGACGCACCTGAATCCGAAGGGGCAGGCAGTGTTTGGGCGGATGGTGGCGGATGCTTTGGTCAAAGAGCAGGTGGAGTTGGGCCCGGATATAGTCGGTGTGGCGCAGTAGGAGTGCGCTCTTCATCATGTCGTAACGCAGGCTCCTCAAGGTGATCTTCAAATGAGCTTTTTCAGGATAGCGATCCTTCTTTGTGTCGGGATATTTTTTGTCCTGCCGTCTGTTTCACAAACAGCCCCACCTGCTGCGAGTCCGGTTGTCGGCGTTGAGGGCGCGCATCTCGAGAACGTACTTCTTTTGGATGGCACGCTCTATCACGTTCAGGGTGTCGATTTAGATCGCGAACATATCTGGGTCACTTCGGTGGACGCTGTGAATCATAAGGGCTATCTCCATCAGTTCAACCGCACGACAGGAAAGTTCGAACGTCAGGTTGAGGTCACCGATGGCCCTCGCTTCCATCCTGGCGGCTTCTCGATTCAGGGTGATTCGATCTGGGTTCCGGTCGCAGAGTACAAACCGCATAGCACCGCCGTTCTGGAAGAGCTGGACAAGCAGACGCTTGTTCTCAAGCGAGAGATTTCCGTCGGCGATCACCTGGGTTGTGTTGCTGTCACCCGTGACGCCCTAATCGCCGGAAATTGGGGAAGCTGGCAAATATACGTCTTCGATCTTGCTGGAAAGCAGCTTCGAGTCATCGAGAACTCATCAGCTACTCAATATCAGGATATAAAGTTTGTCGACGGACTGCTTGTAGCTTCGGGAACTCTTGACAATAATAGCGGGACGATCGACTGGTACTCCTGGCCCTCGATGAAACAGATCCGTAGTGTGCGCTCTGGTGTTACAGATCGCGGCAGACCCTACACGAGCGAAGCGATGGCACTCCAGGGAAAGGACCTCTACCTGCTGCCTGAAGATGGTCCCAGTCGTCTTTTTCATTTTGTGCTGGCGAAGTAGGAATTCCCGTGTAGTAGGTACGAAAAGCTAGAGAAGGATTGCGAGTGGGGAGACTCACGAAGCAGTCTGAAATGGAAACGTCCGACTGTTCGCATGTACAAACGAAACCCCACCCATGCGATGAGACTGCATGAATGGGGCACCCGGCTGGGGGATTCTTTTATGCGATGGCGGCGTTTACCAATGCCTGAGCCTCGGTCTGGATTTGTTTCAGGTGGTCGGGGCCGTTGAAGGATTCAGCGTAGATCTTGTAGACGTCTTCGGTACCGGAGGGGCGGGCGGCGAACCAGCCGTTTTCGGTGGTGACTTTCAGGCCACCGATGGATGCTCCGTTGCCGGGGGCTTCGGTCAGGATGGCTGTGATGGGTTCGCCGGCGAGTTCCTTCGCGGTGACTTGCGAGGGAGAGAGCTTCGAGAGCTTGGCTTTCTGGTCCTTGGTGGCGGCGGCGTCGATGCGCTGGTAGGTGGGAGCGCCGTATTTGGCGGTGAGGTCGGCGTAGAGCTGGCCGGGGTCCTTACCGGTGCGGGCGGTCATTTCGGCGGCGAGCAGGCCGGGGATGATGCCGTCCTTATCGGTGGTCCAGACCTGTCCGTTGGAGCGGAGGAAGGTTGCGCCGGCGGACTCTTCGCCGACGAAGCCGAGGGTGCCGTCGATGAGACCGTCTACGAACCACTTGAAGCCTACGGGGACTTCGAGCATGGGGCGGTTGAGACCCTTGGCGACGCGGTCGATGATGCTGGAGGAGACCAGCGTCTTGCCGATGCCGACTTTGTCGGACCACCCGGGGCGATGGGTGAAGAGGTACTGGATGCAAACGGCGAGGTAGTGGTTGGGGTTGAGCAGGCCGGTGGTGCGGGTAACGATGCCGTGGCGGTCGTGGTCGGTGTCGGCGGCGAAGGCTACGTCGTACTTGTCTTTGTTTTCGATGAGCGAAGCCATTGCGAAAGGGCTGGAGCAGTCCATGCGGACGCGGCCGTCCCAGTCGCAGGTCATGAAGCGGAAGGTGGCGTCGACGTTGGGGTTGAGTATTTGTAACGGAAGTTGATACTTTTCAGCGATACGGGGCCAGTAGTGAACGCCAGCACCTCCGAGGGGGTCTACGGCGAGGGTGAGGGTAGTGCCGCTGAGGGCGGCGAAGTCGATGACGCTGGCGAGGTCGTTGACGTAGATGGTGGTGTAGTCGTGGCGGCGCGTGGTTCCAGCGGCCAGGGCTTTAGCGTAGGGAATGCGCTTGATGCTGGTGGAGGCTGGGTTGGCGAGGGCCTCGGCGATGAGGTCGTTGGCGCGGTTCTCGATCCACTTGGTGGCGGTGGTGTCGGCGGGGCCGCCGCTGGGCGGGTTGTACTTAAAGCCGCCGTCCTCGGGAGGATTGTGCGAGGGGGTGATGACGATGCCGTCGGCGAGGTTGAACTTGCGGCCCCGGTTGTAGGTGAGGATGGCGTGCGAGAGCGCGGGTGTGGGGGTGTAGGCAAGCTGGTCGTCGACCATGGTGTCGATGCTGTTGGCGGCGAGGACCTCGAGCGCGGTGGCGAAGGCCGGCTCGGAGAGGGCGTGGGTATCCTGCGCGAGGAAGAGGGGGCCGGTGGTGTTCTCGAGCTTGCGATAGTCGACGATGGCCTGGGTGATGGCGGCGATGTGGGCGTCGTTGAAGCTGGAGTTGAAGGCATTGCCGCGATGGCCGGAGGTGCCGAAGGCGACGCGCTGGGCGGGGATCGCGGGGTCGGGACGGAGCGAGTAGTAGGCCGTGATCAGGCGGGAGATGTTGACGAGGTTGGCGGGGAGGGGCGTCTGTCCGGGCGTGTTCGCGGGCGGGGTGGTGGTGTTGCTCATGGAGTTGTCTGTCCTCTTCGCGGAGTGTGTCATCTTCTGCACTCTATAGGATGCGGATTGGAGGAGGGAATGGCTGGGATGGGGGAGGCTGGTCGGTTGAGGGACGGCATGAACGAAAAAGCTTGTGTTGCGAGTGGAGTTGGCCTAAAACGGGAGTACCCCTGAGTTGCCCTGTATCTTCTGTCGGCGCTTTTCTTTGGCCGGCGTGGATGGTTGCGCGACGTGCACTGCTGAGCTTTGATCGTTGTGAGGATAGATGGGCCGGATGGGCTGGATTGGAAGGTTTGCGGTACCGCCGCGGTTCTTTGTGGCGTTGACGATTGCGGTAGGTGGGGCGACGCCCGCTCTGGCGGTGCAGGCGACGCTGGTGGCGGACGCACATGTAAATAGCGCCTTGCCTGCGATGAACAGTGGGGCTATCTCGAATTTGAATGTCGGCGCGGGCTATACGGCGCTGTTGCAGTTCGACCTGGGGACTTTGCCTGCGGGGACAACGGCGGCTCAGGTCTCGAAGGCCGTGCTGCGGATTTATTGCAACCGGGTGGATACTACCGGGCCGGTGAGCGTGCAGCCGATCGGGGCGGCATGGGGCGAGTACAGCGTCACGCATGCGACGCTGCCTGCGTTGAAGAGTGCCGCGCAGGTGGTTTCGGTGACGCAGGCGGGGACCTATGTTGCGGTGGACGTAACGGCTTTGTTGCAGGGGTGGGTAACGGCGCCGGGAACGAATTTTGGATTGGCGCTGACGGCTGGGAGTGCGGCGGTGCAGTTCGACAGCAAAGAGAACGATCTTACGGGGCATGCGGCGGAGTTGGAGGTGATGCTGGTGTCGCAGGGGCCTGCTGGAGCAGCTGGAGCTACAGGGCCACAGGGTTTGCAGGGGGTGGCCGGTACGACCGGAGCGCCGGGAACTCCGGGCCTCCAGGGAGCAACCGGTCCACAGGGAGCTAAGGGGGATACGGGCGCGACTGGAGCTACGGGGCCGCAGGGACCAGCGGGGAGCTCGGCAGGCGGGGTGTTGGGGAGCTATCAGGGGGCTTATTCGTTGGTGGCGAATTATGCCGCTGGGGATGTGGTGGTGTTTCAGGGGTCGAGCTATACATCGCTGGCGGCAGGGAACCATGGAAATACGCCGGGGCTAAGTCCGGCGAGTTGGGGGGTGCTGGCAGAGGGTGGGACGGGTCCTGTCGGGCCACAAGGACCTCAAGGGGTGGCTGGTCCGGCGGGATTGACCGGACCGGCTGGGGGTGCCGGTCCTGCTGGAATTGCAGGGGGCGCTGGACCGGTAGGGGCGAAGGGCGACCCGGGGTTGGTGTATCGGGGGGCTTACGGTTCGGGGACGAACTATGCGCTGGGGGATGTAGTGCTTTGGAGTGGGGCGAGTTACGCCTCGCTGGTGGATTCGAACCAGGGAAACACGCCAAGTCTTAGTCCGGCACAGTGGGGGGTGTTGACCGCGCAGGGTCCGCAGGGAGCAACGGGCGCGAATGGCGATCCGGGGGCGGCTGGTCCGCAGGGATTGCCGGGGTCGGTGGGTCCGAATGGCGAGCGGGGGCCGCAGGGGACCCAGGGGATTGCCGGACAGGCGGGAGCCCAGGGGGTAACGGGCGCAACAGGGGCGCAGGGGGTGGGCGGTCCTGCGGGGCCTCAAGGCGTGGCTGGTCCGGTGGGGATGGTATTTCGGGGGGCGTACTCGTCCGCGGTGAACTATGGGCTCGCGGATGGGGTGACGTTCAACGGGGCAGGGTATGTGTCGTTGGTAGAGGCGAATCACGGTAATACCCCGGATCTGAGTCCTGTGCAGTGGGCTTTGTTTGCGACCGGCACGGCCGGGGTTGCGGGTGCAACGGGCGCGACTGGACCGCAGGGGCTCCAGGGACTTCCCGGTCCCCAGGGGATTCCCGGGGCGGCGGGAGTTACGGGTGCGACTGGGCCGCAGGGTCCGGCGGTGGCGAACTACCTTGGAAACTACGTCTCGGGGACGAACTATGGCTTGCATGATGCGGTGAGCTTTAGCGGGTCTACGTATATCTCGCTGGTGGCGGCAAACGCAGGGAATACCCCGGGGGTGAGTCCGGCGCAGTGGGCTTTGCTGGCGGCGCAAGGGCCTGAGGGATCCGCTGGTGCGCCCGGAGTCGCTGGCGCGACGGGACCAGCCGGTACTGCGGGAAGGGATGGGGCGCAAGGGCCGCAGGGGCCTCCGGTTACGTTCGCTGGGGGATGGCTGGTGGGTACGGCATATGCGTTGGGCGATGTGGTTGGGTATGGCGGGTCAAGTTATGTGGCGCTGACGGGGAACACAGGGCGGCAGCCGGATGTGAGCCCGGTCTATTGGGGATTGTTGGCGCAGTCTGGTGCTGCTGGCCCCGCTGGAGCTACCGGGCCGCAGGGATTGCAAGGGCCAACCGGGTCTGCCGGACCGGCGGGAATACAGGGAGTGGCGGGGCCGGTCGGGCCAACGGGGTCAACGGGTGCGATTGGGGCAACTGGCCCGGCTGGTCCGGCTGGTCCGGCTGGGCCTGCGGGTGTGTCTGGCGCGGCAGGTGTCGCAGGGCTGAGCTATCAGGGGACGTATAGTTCGGGCGTGAACTACGGGTTGCATGATGCGGTTACGTATTTGGGGGCAAGCTATATCTCGTTGGTGGCCGGGAATGTCGGGAGCGCGCCGGATCTGAGTCCGGCGCGTTGGGGTTTGCTGGCGGCGCAGGGTGGGGTGGGGTCTGCCGGACCTGCGGGAGCGACAGGGTCCGCTGGCCCGGCTGGGGGGGCGGGTGCTGCCGGGGCGACGGGAGTGCAGGGTGCGGCGGGGCAGCCGGGGATGGTGTATCGCGGGGGCTGGCTCGTTGGGACTGCTTATGCGGTGGGGGACGCGGTGCTGTTTGGAGGGGCGAGCTATATTGCGACTGCGAGCGGGGCGGGATTTCAGCCGGATCTTTATCCCGCAGCCTGGGGGGTATTGGCAGTGCAGGGTGGGGCAGGGCCAACGGGACCCGCTGGGAGTGCGGCTAACGTGACGGTTGGGACGGTGACCACCGGCTTGGCGGGGACTCAGGCTTCGGTGACGAATAGTGGGACGAGCGCAGCGGCGGTGCTGAATTTCACGATTCCGCAGGGGACGGCGGGAGCGAATGGTTCGGGTGGAGGCAGCGGGGGGAGTGCCAGTACGTTTCTGTCGATGTACCACCCAGTTTCGTTCGCGACGAGCTTCTACTCGGTGAGCAATCCGAATGCGAGTGCGAGTGAAGCGGTGGCGGTTCTGACGTGGGTTCCGGCGGCGTGTACGGCTACCTCCATGACGGTGTTTTCGCAGCAGTCGAATGCGGTGACGGTGACGCTGAGGAATGGCTCTCCGGGGAGTATGGCGAATACTGCGATGGCTTGCGTGGCGGCTTCGGGAGGAAGCTGCACGGTGACGGGCAGCGTGGCCGTTGCCGCGGGAAGTTTTGTTGATCTGAGTGTGGCGGGAGCGAGTGGTACTGTGGCGGGGGTCTGGACTGCGCTGGGGTGTAGTTAGTGATTGGACTGGGGCAAGCATGCTGGTGCCAGGGATGGGGTGCAAGGGATATGCTGGTGGCGTCTGCAAAATGAGTTGAGGAGAGTGTTTGTGCGCGTGATCGGATGCGGTGTGTTGTTGACGGCGATGGCAGCGGGACAGTGGGCGGGTGCGCAGACGGATGCCGGTGCCGGGGCGAAGATGGCGGCGACGGTGATGCAGGAGTGGCCGGCCGGGGTGGTGACGACGGAGAACAATCCGGGGAAGTGGGCGTATGAAGAGGGTGTTCTGCTGGACGGGCTGGCAGCGCAGTGGCATGTGTCGGCGGACGGGCGCGAGTTCAAGTACATCAAGGCTGCGGTGGACAAGTATGTGACGAACGATGGTGCGATCAAGGGGTATCCCGTGGACGCGCACTCGCTGGATAACATCGAGATGGGACGAGCGGTGCTGCTGGTGTATCGGGTGACGCAGCAGGAGAAGTACTACAAGGCGGCGAAGTTTATCCACGAGCAGCTTGCGGAGCAGCCGCAGACGGCGAGTGGAGGGTACTGGCACAAGCAGATCTATCCCAACCAGATGTGGCTGGACGGGGCGTATATGGCGGGACCGTTTCGGGCGGGATATGCGGCTACGTTTCAGGAGAAGGGCGACTTCGACGACATCGCGAAGGAGTTTCTGCTGATGGATGCGAAGATGCGCGATCCGAAGACCGGCCTGATCCGGCATGGGTGGGATGAATCGAAGGCGATGCCATGGGCGGACAAGACAACGGGTCTGTCTCCCGAGGTGTGGGCGCGAGCGATGGGCTGGTACTGCATGGCGTTGGTGGATGTGCTGGACTGGATGCCGGTCGATCATCCGAAGCGTGCGGAGCTAATCAAAGTATTGCAGCGGACGATGGTGCCCGTAGTGAAGTATCAGGATAAGGCGACCGGACTTTGGTGGCAGGTGGTGGACCAGGGTGCGCGGGCGGGTAACTATCCCGAGGCTTCGGCGAGTGCCATGTTTGTCTACGCGCTGGCGAAGGGCGCTCGCATGGGATATCTGCCGATGGCGGATATGGCCGCGGCAAAACGCGGATGGGATGGGATTCAGAAGAAATTTGTAACGACGGATGCGGAGGGCAAGACCACGCTGCATGGCACGGTAAAGGTAGGCGGGCTGGGCGGGTCGCCGTATCGCAGCGGGACGTATGAGTACTACATCGGGGAGAAGACAATCGACCAGGATGCGAAGGGCGTCGGAGCCTATCTGCTGGCTGGCTCGGAGATCGAGCAGGCGGCTACGGCTGGGCTGGCCCAGGGCAAGGTGGTGATGGTGGATGCGTGGTTCAACTCGCAGACGCGGAAGAATGCCGCCGGGAATACGGAGCTGTTTCACTACAAGTGGGATGACGATACGAACAACGGCTTTGCATTCTTTGGGCGGGCGTTCCGGTGGTATGGAGCGGGGCTGGAGGAGGAGACGCTATCGCCGGGGACTGCGGAGGGTGCGGCAAAGTTGAAAGAAGCGAAGGTCTTCATCATGGCTTCGCCGGATATCCCGAGCAAGAATCCGAAGCCGAACTATATGGATAAGGCCAGTGGGGATGCGATCGAGGCATGGGTGAAGGCGGGCGGGGTGCTCCTGCTGCTGCAGAACGATGGACCGAACGCGGAGTTCGAGCACTTCAATACCCTGACGGACCGGTTCGGCATCCACTTCAACCCGGTACTGCGCAATCATGTAGTCGGCGATGATTTTCCGGCTGGAACGCTGATGATTCCTGCCGGGACCGGGGTCTTCGCCCAGCCGCACAAGGCGTATCTCAAGGATACCTCCACAATTACGGTCTCAGGACCTGCGAAGTCGGTGCTGACCGCCTCGACTGATCCTAAGACGGACGTGATGATGGCAGTGGCGAAGGTGGGGAAGGGAACAGTGTATGCGGTCGTCGATCCGTGGTTCTATAACGAATATGTCGATCGGCGAAACAACCTTCCCTTGGACTATGACGGGTATGCGGCTGCGATCGACCTGGCTGGCTGGGCTTTACGACAAGCCCATTGATTCGAATTATGGCTTCGATTTACGGCATTTTACGCAAAGAAAAAGCCCAGGCTCAATGGCCTGGGCTTCTCTTTTTTGACCGGCTAGGCTGAAAGCGTAGGGAAGATGGATTCGCGAAGCTGAAAGGTGAGTGAGAGCAGGACGCCGGGATCGAACGCTTCGTCGGAGCGGAGGAACGTTTCCATTTCGCTGGCTACCTGCGAGCCGCGAGCATAGCCATACATGCCGAGCGATCCGGCGAACTTGTGGGAGATGGCGATGCCTTCCTGGCGGTCTTCCGCGCTGATGGAACCGTGGGCCGAGGAGGCTGCGATCCGGTCCAGAGTGTCGAGGCGCTCGTGGAGCGTAGGGAGTTGGCGCTGCCAAAGATTGGCGATGAGTGCTGCGGTCTCTGCCGCTGCTTCGGAATTCATAGGTACATGGTACTCAGTGAAGATGTGTGATGCCCAGACAGATGTGAAAATTTCTGTCCTTATTCCCAATGTGAGATTGATTGAAGGAAGGTAAGTACCAATGCGCCCTGGCGCCGGGCGGGCGCTACTTCGTAGGGTCTTCGACGCTTCGCGTATGGGAACGGCTTTGCTGCGATGGGGAATCCGCTCTAGTCTTTCCAGCCGAGTGCGTCACTGATCTGCTGGGCGAGCGTGAGGGGATCGAAGGGCTTGAACAGGACTGCACTGACACCGAGGTTGGCGAAGCGGCGCTGATCCACTCCCTGAACCTTGGCGGTGAGGAGGAGCACCGGAATTCCGGCTACTTCGGGATTCTGCTTCATGAGGCCGAAGGTGGTCGGGCCATCGACTTCCGGCATCATGACGTCCATGAGAATGGCGTCGGGTTGCTGGGCGGCAGCGATGAGGATACCCTGAGCTCCGGAACTGGCGGTGAGGATCTCCCAGCCGGCAATGGCCTCTAACGACAGGGCCGCGACTTCGCGAATATCATCTTCGTCGTCGATTATCAGAATTTTTCGCATGAGCGTAGTCATTCTCTCATGCAAACAAAAGATCTGCAGTAACTGAAAAGGAACGTGATCGGTCGTGAAGATTCTGAGACTTACGCTATTGGGTGGGAGCCAGCTCTGACAGCTTATTTTTACGGAGATGCTGGACCATGGAGAGAACGAGGGTCTCGACCTCCTGTGGCTGAACCTTGGCCTTGGTGAGGAACTCCGTGGGACCGAGGCGAAGCTTTGCCATGTCAGCCTCGGAGATCTCGCGGCCGGAGTAAACGACCAGGGGAAGGGTGTCGAGGTTCGGCTGGCTGCGGAGCCATTCGACCAGCGAGAAGCCGTCTCCATCCGGGAGAGTGAGGTCGAGGATGAGGAGGTCGGGCCGGCGGTTGATGCAGTGGCGGATGGCCTGCTGGCGTGAGGAAGCGTGCTCGAGGTAGACGGCTGCATCCTGGAAGCTGGAGATGATGACGCTGGCGAGGTCTTCGTCGTCTTCGACGAGCAGAACATGCGCGGGGCCGTCTCCGGCATGGAGGACGCGGCCGAGTTCGGCGAAGAGCAGGCTCTCATTGAAGGGTTTCTGGACCCATCCCTGGGCGTCTCCGGTGAGCTGGGGGCGCAGGGTGGAGGAGAGGACGGAGAGAATCACGACGGGAATGTGCGCGGTGGCAGGGGTATTGCGGAGACGCTGCAGTGTCTCCCAACCGCTGAGGCCAGGCATATAGAGGTCGAGGAGAATGGCTTCGATATGATTTTCGGCAGCGAGAACGAGGGCCTGCTCGCCGGATGCAGCTTCCAGGACGGTGTACCCCTGGCGCGTGAGGTGGTGATTGACGATGGTGCGGATGCCTTCGTCGTCGTCGCAGACGAGGATGGCGGTACCCGGAGCGCGCGTGGGTTCGGCTTTCGGAGTGATCATGTCGGTGGCGCGGATGGTGCGGGGAAGCATAACGTAAAGTGTGGTCCCGATGGTGAGATTGCGCTGGGCCCAGATGGAGCCGCAATGCTGCTGGACGATGCTGCGGCAGATAGCGAGTCCGAGGCCGGTGCCGCCCTTCTGGCGGGCGTCGGAGGGTTCGACCTGCTGGAAGCGATCGAAGATAGAGTCGAGCTGTTCGGCGGGGATGCCGCGGCCTTCGTCGGCAACCTTGAACAGGATGGAGTCGGCAGTGGCTTCGGTGAAGATGCGGACGGTCGAGGCCGGGGGAGAGAACTTGATGGCGTTCGAGAGCAGGTTGGTGAGGACCTGAAGGATACGGTCGGAGTCACCGTCGAAGAAGAGTGCTTCGGCAGCGGCAGCCTGGGCGGCGGAGAGCGGCGCGAGTTCGAGGTGAACGGTATTGGCTTCCGCCATGCCGGTCATGGATTCGATGGCCTGGTTGGCCAGCTCCAGTAGGGAGCAGCGGCGGATCTGAAGGGGGGCGCGGCCGGATTCCATGCGTTCGAGGTCGAGAATATCGTTGATGAGACGGATGAGGCGGTCCGTATTGGTGACGGCGATGCGCAGGAGGTTCTGAGCCTTGGCGTCGACGTCTCCGATGACGCCGGAGGAGAGCAGACCCAGGGCTCCGCGGATGCTGGTCAGCGGGGTACGCAGTTCATGCGAGACGGTGGAGATGAACTCGTCTTTAAGGGTATCGAGCTCGGAACGCTGCGTCAGTTGGATCTTGTTCTGGTGCTGCTCCTCACGCGCGAAGGTGAGTTGCTGAGCCAGTTCACGAATCGATCGCTGCGCTCGAATGAACGCAAAAAGGAGTACGCCGCAGGTGCTGAGCAAAGAGAGGTAACAGAGGATTGGTAGGATGTGCATGGTTGAGCCGGTAACCTGTTAGTAACTTTCTTTGCTGCCCAATGGTAATTCATCGAAGCAAACTCGCGAATGAAAACTGACCACGAGAAAGTATGGGAGTGAAGCGTTTCTGCGGTGTTTCGACGTTCGGCCTTCGGAACCGAACGCCCGGGAGAACTCGTTCAGGTGGAGGCATCTGTGGATTTCTGTTGACTGGTTTTGAGAATGACAGAAATCGTGTTGCAGCGGGAATAACACCTATGGGGGTTATCAGCGTTAGCAATACCGAAGAAACTCATTTAGTTGGGGTTATCCGGGCGTCGGAAGGCGGTTTTGGAGGCTGCAATCTGCTCGTATCCCTTGGAAGTTGTAGGGGCTGACCATTCGTTCCGGACGGAGGAGATGAGCTGGAGGGAGGGGCGGAAGCGGAGGCTAGAATGCCCATCTTCCGCTCGTTATCCAGCGTTTATTACCTGTACGTAAGTGTGGGGTGGGGTTAAGTTTTATTGTGGTCCGACCAAAAAACGAGCCGCCCGGTGGCGGCTCGTTGGATGGAAGGCTCAAACAGGACTTTGAGAGGCTAGACTGAGACTGTTTCAGGGACTTTATCGAGGATTTCGGCCCAGTTCTTACCGGTGCGAGAGGCATGAGCCTTCTTGTGGAAGGCGTACCCGGTGATGAGGGGCAGGGCGAGGGTGGCTTCGGAGAAGACCATCTGCTCGTAGGTGAGGTCGACTTTGCCCCAGGAGCTTGCTTCCTTGAGGGTCGAGCCTGAGAGGGCGCCATCGCGAGCGTCCGCCACGGTGATCTGGATGGCGTATTTATGCATGGAGGCTTCGACTCCGAGGATGTCGGCGGCGACCACGATGTCCTGGGCAAAGTTCTTTGGGACGCCTCCGCCGATCATGAGCAAACCGGTGGTGGGGTTGGCGATCTTGAGCTGGGTGATCTCGTAGAAGTCCTTGGCGGAGTCGATCGAGACCATCGGCTTGCCCTGGCGGGCGTGCTGGTGGGCGACGAGTCCGAAGCCGGCGGAGCAGTCCGAGAAGGCCGGGCAGAAGATGGGGACGTTCTTTTCGTAAGCAGCGAGGACGATCGAGTCGCGGCCGCCATCCTGCGGGGTCTTGCCGTTCTTGCTCAGATAAGCGCCCATCTCACGGATGAACTCGCGGGAGGAGTGGGGGCGCGGGGGCAGGGAGTTGGTGATCTGGTGGGTGGCCTCGTCGCAGATGCGGAGCTCTTCTTCGTCGATGAAGGTGTCGTAGATGCGGTCGATCATCAGCTCGCGGAGGTCGGCGTCGCCGGCTCCATACTTGTACTCGTCGCCGGCGATGTAGTGGTTGAAGCCGAGGGCTTCGAAGAAGTCCTGATCGACGATATTGGCGCCGGTGGAGACGATGGCATCAACCATGTTGTTGCGGACGAGGTCGACGATGATCTTCTGGAGTCCGGCGGAGATGAGCGATCCGGCGAGGCAGAGGATGACGCCGCAGTCGCTGTCGCGAAGCATCATGTCGTAGATACTGGCGGCGCGGGCGGTGTCACGCGCGGAGTAGGCCATGTGGGACATGGCATCGACCAGGGGAACGACGTTGTGCTGGGTGATGTCGAGGTGCTGGATGGGGCGGGCGAGGAGTTCTTTTTTTGTCGGCATGGCTTAACTAGGATAACAACGTTTTCGGGCTGAGTTTACGCGGGGATTTATGAATTTTGAGTTGAGGCAGGATGCGAAGTGCGCTCTGACGCCGGGCGGCCGGTACTTCGTACGGTGTTGGACGCTTCGCGTGTTTTCTGGTGGATGGCTTAGGCTGGTTGCATGAATGTGAATTTTGCGGAGCGGGCGCATAACCATAACTGGAAGCTGGACCCGATTGTGCGGTCTTTGCTGGATACGGATTTCTACAAGCTGCTGATGCTGCAGTTCATCTGGAAGAACTTTCTCGCGGTGCATGTGACCAGCGAGGTGGTGAACCGGACGGTGGAGGTTCGGCTGGCGGAGCGGGTGAGCGCGGCGGCGTTGATCGACCAGATGGAGCATGTGCGGGGGCTGAAGTTTCGGCGGTCGGAGATGGTTTGGCTGGCGGGCAATACCTTCTACGGGACGCGGACGATCTTTGAGCCGGCGTTTCTGGAGTGGCTGGAGAAGGACTTTCGCCTGAGTGATTACGAGGTGCTGGAGCATGATGGGCAGTTGACCCTACGGTTCAGCGGGCTTTGGACCGAGGTGTCGATGTGGGAGGTCTATGCGCTGGCCATCGTGAGCGAGTTGAAGACGCGGTTTGCTTTGAGCACGCTGAATGAGCTGGAACTGGATGTTCTGTATGCGCGGGCCAAGACGCGGCTGTGGGACAAGATCGCCCGGTTGAAGGGGGTGGAGGGGCTGCAGCTTTCGGACTTCGGGACGCGGCGGCGGCATAGCTTCCTGTGGCAGGAGTATTGCGTGCAGGCGATGCGGGTCTCGTTGAACGCCAATGGGACCGAGCGGTTTACCGGCACTTCAAATACGGCGCTGGCATATAAGCATGACCTGGAGGCGATTGGAACGAATGCCCATGAGCTGCCGATGGCACTGGCGGCGATGGCTTCGGGGGGCACGGAGGATGAACTTCGGGCATCGCAGTATAAGGTGCTCGAACTCTGGCAGCGGAGCTACGGGGGAGCGCTGCTGATCATGCTGCCGGACACCTTTGGGACGACGCAGTTTCTGCAGGGGGCTCCGGAGTGGGTGGCGGACTGGACGGGGCAGCGGATCGACAGCAAGGATCCCGTGGTTGCGGGCGACGAATACATCGCGTGGCTGATGAAGCGGGGTCGCGATCCTCGGACGAAGCGGCTAATCGCTTCGGATGGTTTGGATGTGGAGGACATCGTTCGGCTGCACGAGTACTTCCGGGCGCGGATCCGGTTCAGTGCCGGTTGGGGAACTCTGCTGACGAATGATTTTCGCGGCTGCCATCCGAGGGGCGAGGACACGCTGGGGCCGATCAGCCTGGTGTGCAAGGTGATGACCGTCGAGGGACGGCCCGCGGTGAAACTTTCTGACAATGCTCGTAAGGCGACTGGCCCGGTGACGGAGATTGAGCGGTATCGACGGGTGTTTGGGACAGGGGCTGTGGTGGGGGCTGAGGTGGTGGTCTAACTACAGTTGTGAGTTGTGAGTTGTGAGTTGTGAGTTGTGATTTTGGGTTGCGGGTTGGGTGGTTATACTTTTGGGATGATGAAGCTTGGTGGTTTGGTGCGGGTTGCGGTGGCTGTGGCGATGGTGCCTTTATTGTGTTCTGCGAGTGCTTTGGCCTGGGGGCGGGACGGGCACATCATCATTAATCGGCTGGCGGTGCTGAACCTGCCGAAGGATGTTCCGGCGTTTCTGAGGAATGGCTCGGCGGCGGACATGATGGCCTACCTGGGACCGGAGCCGGACCAGTGGAAGACCCCACAGGCAGCGGTTGAGCTTTCGTCGGAGCAGACGCCGGATCATTTCATTGACCTGGAGTGGGCGAATCTAGTGGCCCCGCTTCCGAAGAAGCGGTATGACTTCATTCGCGCTTTGGATGCGGCGCAGACAAAGAATCCGAAGATCAAGATGACTCCCGAGAACATCGGGATGCAACCGTGGCAGGTGGAAGAGGTCTACCAGCGGCTAAAGGTCGGGATGTGGGAGTACCGAAAGGCCGTTGCGGCGAACCTGGATACGAAGCCGGCGGAGTCGGCGATTGTGTTTTACGCTGGGTGGCTGGGGCACTATGTGGCGGACGGGTCGCAGCCGCTGCATGTGACGATCCAGTACAACGGCTGGACGGGCGAGAATCCGCATGGATATACGACGGAGCACAAGATTCACGCGCAGTTCGAATCGATCTATGTAAAGGCGAACCTGAAGGAAGCTGATGTGCAACCGCTGGTGGCAGCCGCTGCGCCGAAGCTGCTGAACGATCAGTGGTCGGATTACCTGGCTTATCTTCAGGCTTCGAACGGGTACGTTGAAAAGCTGTACCAGGTCCAGAAGGCGGGCGGGTTCACCGATGCAGGTACTGCGGAGGGGAAGGCGTTCACTGAAGAACGGCTGGCAGCGGGTGCGATCGAACTGAGAGACATGATCTACACGGCGTGGGTTCGGAGTGGAGATCCGGTCGAGGAGTACAAGGGACCGCAGTAGGCCTGGCTGTATCAGGCTTCCGGGATCAGAGGGTACTCGTGGCGTTGAATGCGGACGAGCAGACGTCGAAGGATGGGCGTGAGGACGAGCGCCAGGATGGGGATGAGGGCTGCCGAAAGAATGACCCAAAGTACCAGCGCGTGGCTCTCCCAGAGCCAGAGTTCGCGGGCTAGCTTGAGGGGGCTGGTGCGGGCTGCGTGGAGTAGCTCTTTCGCCGATAGAGGCATGGGCGCGGTGTGAAACAGGCGGCTGCCCAGCCGGATGAACGGGATCACCAGGATGAGTTGCAGCGGGTAGACCAGGTGGTTGGTGATCTGGGATGCAACGATGTTGAGCCGGAAGATAAAGGCCAGTGCGAGGCAGAGGACGGTAGTGGAGCCGAGGATGGGATTTATTCCGATGAGGGTACCGGCGGCCAGACTCCAGGCTAGTTTTTCGGGCGAGGCCCCGCGGCGTAGCAGCGCGAGGATGGGAAGGGCGATACGGCGATAGGCCCAGCCGTGCTGCGGTGGAGTTTGGTTCTGGGTCACTTGTAAAGGATAAACTGCGAGTGTCTGGTGTGCGGTTGTCTGGAGCAGGATGCGGAGGTCTGGGTTGGTGAGTTTTCTTCGGAGCGTGGTGCGGAGTTTCAAACTGGTTTGGGCGTTTGTGGTCGCGGGAACGGAGTTGCTGGTGAAGCGGCCGGCGACACGGGAAGGGCGGGCTGAGTGGTTGCATCAGTTCTGTGCGCGGTCGCTGAAGTCGTTCGGGATTGAGGTAGAGGTGGTGGGTCGCTATCCGGATCGGGGGGCGGTGATCTCAAACCACACGGGTTATCTGGATATCGTGGTGTTCGCGGCGCTGCATCGCTGCGTCTTCGTCTCCAAGGCGGAGATTGCGAAGTGGCCGGTACTGGGATGGATGACGACGATGTCCGGGACGGTCTACGTGCATCGCGGACGGGGCGGGTCGGCGGTGCAGGCTTCCACCGGGATGCAGGCGGCTACGGACGCGGGTCTGCCGGTAGTTTTCTTTCCAGAGGGTACGACTACGAATGGAGAGGCTATGCTGCCGTTCCGGTCGGGGATGCTGGCGCAGGTTCTGGGGGCGGGTCTGCCGGTGACGGCGGCCTATGTGCGGTACGAGCTTGGGGAGGGGAACGATCCGGAAGTGCGGGTCTCGGATGATGTCGCTTACTGGGGCGATGTGACGTTGGCATGGCACATCTTCAAGTTTCTGTCGCTGCGGAACGTGAAGGTGAAGGTGCGGTTTGCGGAGGCGCCGATCAAGTTTTCGAGCGATCTGCTGCATCGCAAAGACGCTGCGGTGGAGGCTCGGGTGGCGGTGCAGGAGTTGGCGATGCAGAGTGATGTTCCGCAGGAGTTAGTTTGCTAGGCAGTATCGACATATACGGGCGTTACATCTTCGCCGGTGTGGTTGAATTCGGCGGATATTTGGAAGGGCACGGCTTCAGCCGTACCGAAAGAAGCTTCCCCTCTATTCTTGTTTCTTTTGTCGGTTTGCCATAGGCAAACCGACAAAAGAAACAAATCAAAATATGTAGCGTTTGGCACACCTGAAGGTGTGCCCTTCCATAGGCTCTATGTCGATACAGCTTAGTAGCCGATGGTGAAGCGCTGGCGGTGGTTGGCGGGCTTCTCCAACTCGTCGACGAGCGCGATGGCGTAGTCCTCCATGGAGATACGGCTGTTGTTGCTGGCGTCGGCGATGAGATCGTCCTTGCCGAGGCGGAAGGTGCCGGTGCGCTCGCCGGGCTCGAAAAAGCCGGCCGGGGCAAAGTAGGTCCAGTCGATGGATGAGGCTTTGAGGAGTTCGTAGGCCTTGACGTGACTTTTCGCGATGGGAAGATAGGCCTCGGGCAGGTAGCCGGAGTCGATCAGGGAGACTCCTGGAGCTACGTTGAGTCCGCCTGCTCCGCCGACTACGATGAGGCGGGTCTTCGGGGATTTGGCGACAGCCTGGATGAGGACTTCGGTGGCTCCAACGACTGCGTCGGTGTTATCGGGTGGCGGGGCGTAGGCGCTGATGACGGCGTCGGCACCCTGGACGATCGCTGTGGTTTTCGCCAAGTCCGAGTGTTCGGCGGAAAGATCGTCTTGTGCTACTGAGATGAGTTTTGTGGGGGTGATCTTCGTGGTGTGTCGCGGGCGACTGCCTTGACCGAGTGGCCGCGGGATACAAGTTCCTTGAGGATTCGGCTGCCTGAGTTTCCGGTTGCGCCGTAGAGAACGATGTTCATGGTGGGTATTCCTTTCAAGATCAAACGAGTTTCAAAATCTATTTAAACAACAGATGTTGGGAAAATGCTTTGAGATTCAGATTTTGACTTTACTGACGATTTTGCTGTTGCACCATTTTTGATTCAACCAATGTTCATCATGCGTACAACTGGCGTTAGAGAAGAGACGGCAGAGTGAGAGTCGCAAGCTCGAAGTCCTGATGGATGAGGAGAGGCGATGCTCACTGTTGCGGAGTCGCAGGTCGTAGGACCGATTGCAGGGAAGATAGCCGAAGTTGCGCTGCCGTCGGAGCGGACATTTCTTGTCGAGGCCGGGGAGTACGGGGTTCGACTGGCTGTGACTCAAAGGGACAGGCTGGACGCGTATCGTCTGCGGTTTGTGGTCTTCAACCTGGAACTGCATGAGGGATTGATGTCCGCCTATGCGGATGGGTTGGACCGCGACCAGTTCGACGATGTGTGCGAGCATCTGCTGGTGGAAGACAAGCGGGACGGTCGAATTGTGGGGACGTACCGGCTGCAGCGGGGCGAGGTGGCGGGGCGCAGTTTCGGGTACTACAGCGAGCAGGAGTTTGGGTTTGTGCCGTATGAGGGGATGCGCGGTCAGATCGTGGAGTTAGGCCGGGCCTGCATTCATCGGGAGCACCGGGCTCCGGAGGTGCTGCATCTTTTGTGGCGCGGAATTGCACGGTATGCACTGGCGCATGGCGGACGCTACATGATGGGTTGCTGTTCCCTAACCTCTCAGGACGCAGAGATGGGGTGGGCGGTGTACGCGTCATTGCAGCACTGCCTGGTGGAACCGGAGCTGCGAACGGTTCCTACGGCGGCTTACGCGCTGCCTGCCTGCGAGAGCACGGAGCTGGTGGAGCGGGCTCCGAAGCTGCTGCGGGCTTATTTGACTTTGGGGGCGAGGATCTGTGGGCCTCCGGCGATCGACCGGGAGTTTGGGACGATCGATTTTCTTACACTGCTGGATCTGCAGGCGCTGCACCCGCGGATGGCGGCGAAGTTTTTGGAAGGATGCTGAGCTTGGAGCTCCTTGAGCGGGGGATGCGATTTCTGCGTTCATGCTGGCGCAGTGTGTCTCTGGTTGCGTTGCTGCTTGCTGCTGTCGCGGATGGGATGATCCGTCGCCCGCAGGTCGGGGCACCGGGAGCGGTCTGGATCCATGGCTGGTGCAGGAAGATTGTGGCGGCCCTGAGGATCGAGTGCAGCTTTGAAGGCGCACTGCCGAGGAGCGGGGCGGTCGTTTGTAACCACTTGAGTTACCTGGATATTGTAGTGATGAGTTCGATAGCGCCGTTTGTGATGGTGGCGAAGAGCGAGGTGCGTGGCTGGCCTTTGCTGGGGTGGCTCACGGCGCGGGCGGGAACCGTGTATGTAGAGCGGGGTGGCGGCCCGGCGACTTATCCCGCGGTGAACCGGGCGATGGCGGAGGCCTACCGGAGCGGGTTGCCGGTGCTGTTCTTTCCGGAGGGGACGACTACGGATGGAGCCTATGCGGACGGTGGGGTGATGCCGTTTCGGCGTGGGCTGTTTCATTCTGTCTTGAATGAGCAGGTGACATTGCGTGCTGCTGCGCTGCGTTATTCGTTAGAGGATGGCAATGAGGGTGCCACGATCGCGCAGGACATCTGCTGGTGGGGGGACATGTTGCTGGGGCCGCATCTGTTTCGGTTTCTGGGGCTGCGGGGAGTGAGAGCGGACGTTCGGTTCGGCGGAGAGGTTTTAGAGCGAACGGATCGATTTGCTTTATCTGCAAGCGCGCGCGCTGCAATTGCTGAGATGTACGAGGGGTTTGGGGAGTGCGAATCAGGCGCGGTGGGGTATGAGGCGGAGTTGGTGGAGGCGCTGTAGGACCTGTTCCACGGACCAGTCGAGCGAGTCTGTGCCTTCCACGGTGACCGAGGCGTGGGCTTGAGAGGGCAGTACGTAGAGGTCTGCCATAGGCTTGGCTGTGGCCTCGAACTGGGCGCGGACGCTGGCCTCGGTGCGGCCTCGTTCGCGCATGTCCCGATAGATGCGGCGGTTGAGGCAGATCTCGTTGGGCGCGTTGACGTAGATGCTGAAGTGGTAGAGCGGCAGCAATTCGAGATAGTGCAGAGCGAGGATGCCCTCGACGATGACGACGGAGGTCGGGGTCAGCGTGTCGGTCTGGCCGGGGACGCGGGAGTGGGTGCTGAAGTCGTAGACGGGGCGCTGGATCGGCTGGCCGTCGGCGAGGGCCCGGACGTGTTCGAGGATCAACTCGGACTCGAGGGAGTCGGGGTGATCGAAGTTCTGCTGGTTGCGGTCGTCGAGGGGGAAGTGGGAGAGGTCGCGGTAGTAGAGGTCGAGCGGGAAGAGCGTCGCATCGAGCTGGGTGGTTAGTTCGCGCGCGAGGGTGGTCTTCCCGGAGCCAGAGCAGCCGGCGATGGCGAGGACGAGAGGGCGGGTTGGAAAGGTTAGCTGCTGCATCGTCAGGAGAGGCTTGGCCGCAGCTTCGGGATGACGGCGGTGAGGAGCGTGGTGAATTGCTTCTCGACGCGACGTCCGATCTCCATGACATCTTCGTGGTGGATCGTCTCGGCTTCCTGCTTCCCGGCGGCTGTGATTCCGGCAGCCATATTGGTGACGAGCGAGATTCCCAGGACTTGCATGCCCATGTGGCGGGCCACGATGACTTCGTGAACGGTAGACATGCCGACGAGGTCTGCGCCCAGGGTGCGGAAGGCGCGGATCTCCGCGGGGGTCTCGAAGCTGGGTCCGAGGACTGCGAGGTAGACGCCTTCTGGAAGAGTGAATCCCTGCTTGAGTGCTTCGGAGATGGCGATCTTTCGGAAGTCGGCGGAGTAGGCCGTGGACATATCGAAGAAGCGCTCGCCGAATCCGGAGTGGAGGGCGAAGCGTGGTTCGTTCGGTCCAAGCGCCGCATTGGTTCCGGTGAGATTGATGTGGTCTGAGATGGCGACGAGCGAGCCCTGGGGAATATCGGAGCGAATGCCGCCAGCCGCGTTCGTCACGATGAGGGTGGTGCAGCCGAGCAGCCCGAGAACGCGGGTCGGGAAGGTAACTTGGGCGAGGGGATAGCCTTCGTAGGCGTGGACCCGGCCCTGCATGACGGCGACTTGAACTCCGGCGATGGTGCCGAGGACGAGCTTGCCGGAGTGTCCGGCGACCGTGGAGAGAGGAAAGTTTGGAATATCAGCGTAGGTGATCGCGGTCGCGTCTTCAACCTGCGAGGCGAAGTTACCCAGGCCGGAGCCGAGGATGACGCCGAGGGTAGGGCGGATCGTCGACTGCGAGCGGACGTAGTCGGCTGCGGCTTGTGCCTGGGAGTAGAGGTCGGTGGTGTTTGGCATCGTGGTGAAACTTCCCCGGCGTGTTCTAGAGTTTCACTGATTTTACGTTAGTGGGAGAGAGACGCCGGGCGCGCTGGCGAATGCTGCTAAGAGCAAGTCGGCCAAGAGGGTCAATGGGAATAACGATTCTGAAAAAATTCACTTGTTTTTTGCAAGTAAATTTTGATAGGGTGTCCTGCATGATTCGGATAGGCTCGGTGATGGGATGAAAGGACGGCGGTCAGGATGCCCGGTGAGTGTTTCGCTGGACATGTTCGGTGACCGATGGTCGTTGCTGATTGTCCGGGACATGATGGTGCGCGCGAACAAGACGTTCAAGGAGTTTCTTTCCTCCGGGGAAGGGATTGCGACGAACGTTCTGGCGGATCGCCTGCGACGGTTGGAGGATTCGGGGATACTCATGACCGAACCGGATCTCGAGGATGGAAGGCGTGTCCACTATCGGCTGACAGAGAAAGGAATCGACCTTGCTCCCGTGTTGCTGGAGATGCTCTTATGGGGCGCGAAACACGAAGATACGGGCGCTCCCTGCGCGGTGATGGTGGAGATGGCGAAGAACCGCGAGTGGGTGCTGGCAGAGACACGACGGCGTTGGGCGGAACGAGACCCGACCCCGATTCTGCCAAAGTTTGGTGCGGGTAAGTGACATAGGGAACGTGTACGACATGGAAGAAATCGAAAGGAGAAATGGATGTCTGAAGGATCGAAGGGGCAGGTGTGGACAGGATGGATCATCAGCGGGCTGGTCATTCTTTTCCTGTTGATGGATGCAGTGATGAAGTTTGTGAAACCGGCACCGGTGGTCGAGGCGTGCGCGAAGCTCTCGCTGCCATTGGAACTGATTACGCCGATCGGAGCAGTGCTGCTGGTCTGTACGTTACTGTATGCTGTGCCGCGGACCGCTTTGCTGGGTGCGGTTCTTCTGACGGGGTACCTGGGAGGCGCGGTTTCAATCCATCTCCGGGCAGGCAGCCCGCTTTGGAGCGAGGCATTGTTCCCGGTGTACCTTGGCGTACTGATGTGGCTGGGACTAGAGCTGCGGGATGCGCGGCTGCGTGGGCTGGTGGCGTGATCTCCTGATGCTCTGATGATCTTCGGAATTTTCAACTCAATTTGCAGAACGAAACTACGAATGGAGGAATCGATGAAACAGATTAATGTCTATTTGACGTTTGATGGAAACTGCCGCGAGGCCATGACCTTCTACGCTGAGGCGCTGGGAGCCGAGATTCAACTGATGCCGTTTGGCGATATGCCGCAGTGTCCGCAGGGAGCGAGTGAGCGGATTATGCATGCGAGGATCTCGCAGGGGGTGGCGGTGCTGATGGCTTCGGACACGATGCCGGACATGCCGCTTACGCAGGGCAACAACTTTTCAGTAAGCGTCGATAGCGAGAGTGCGGAGGAGGTCGATCGGCTCTTTGCTGCGTTGGGAGCCGGTGGCAAGCCGACGATGCCGCCACAGGATATGTTCTGGGGTGCTTACTTTGGCATGCTGACGGATAAGTTCGGTATCCAGTGGATGTTCAACTTCGAAAAGCCAAAGGCGTAATGCGGCGGCCGCCGGCTTCTCATCGGAGCCAGCGAGCAGATTCTCAAGGAGAAGCGTATGAGCAAAGTGCGAGTGCTGGTCGGGACGCGCAAAGGCGCGTTTGTGCTGACTTCGGATGGGAAACGGGAGAAGTGGGATGTGAGCGGTCCGCACTTTGCCGGATGGGAGATCTATCACGTGAAGGGGTCGCCGGTGGACCCGAACCGTGTGTATGCGTCGCAGTCGAGTTCGTGGTTCGGCCAGGTGATCCAGCGTTCGGAGGATGGCGGCAAGACCTGGGCAGCCATGGGCAACAAGTTTGCGTATGACGGAGTCCCGGGGACGCACCAGTGGTACGACGGCACGCCGCATCCGTGGGAGTTCAAACGTGTCTGGCACCTGGAGCCTTCGCTGACGGACGCAGAGACGGTGTATGCAGGGATCGAGGATGCAGCGCTATTCCGCTCCGGGGACGGTGGACAGAACTGGGAAGAGTTTTCCGGCTTACGAGGGCATGGTTCAGGGCCGCATTGGGCTCCGGGAGCAGGCGGAATGTGTCTGCACACGATCATTCTCGATCCGAAGGATCCGCAGCGGATGTACATCGCCATCTCGGCAGCGGGAGCGTTTCGCACGGACGATGGCGGGGCAACGTGGAAGCCCATCAACAAGGGGCTTCGGTCCGCACATATTCCCGATCAGGATGCCGAGGTTGGGCATTGTGTACACCACATTACGATGCATCCGTCGCGACCCGACGTTCTGTTCATGCAGAAGCACTGGGATGTGATGCGCAGCGATAATGCCGGAGATCAATGGACCGAGGTGAGCGGGAACCTGCCGACGGACTTTGGCTTCTGCATCGATGTCCATGCGCATGAGCCCGAGACGATTTATGTCGTCCCGATCAAGAGCGATGGAGAGCACTTCCCGCTTGATGGAAAGCTGCAGGTCTTTCGTAGCCGCTCCGGCGGGAACGAGTGGGAGCCCCTGACCAAAGGCCTTCCCCAGAGCGATTGTTATGTGAATGTGCTACGGGATGCGATGGCGGTGGACTCGCTCGATAGCTGCGGGGTGTACTTCGGCACAACGGGTGGGCAGGTGTACTGCTCGTCGGATGCAGGCGATAGCTGGGCTCCGATTGTGCGGGATCTACCGGCGGTACTGTCTGTTGAGGTGCAGACGCTTCCATGATTCGGGTGGAGTTGCCGGGGAATCTGCGGACGCTGGCCGGGGTGAAGGGCGAGGTGTGTCTGGATGTGGTGGGACCAGCGACACCTCGCTCGGTGCTGGATGCGCTTGAAGCGTGGTATCCGACGCTGCTGGGGACGATTCGCGAACATGGGACGGGTGAGCGGCGAGCTTTCCTGCGGTTCTTCGCCTGCGAGGAAGACTTGTCGCATCTGGGGATGGATGTGTTGCTTCCGGATGCGGTGATGCAGGGCAAAGAGCCGTTTCTGATTATTGGTGCGGTGGCGGGCGGGTAGGTGGCTGGCTCTATTTTAACGAGTTTGCGGGATCAAGTGCGCCCTGGCGCCGGGCGGGCGCTACTTCGTGGGGTATTGGACGCTTCGCGTGAGGACTGATTCGAAAAAAAATTGGGGGGGGCGACCTAACCGCCGGGGGAATCCATTGTCTAATCGGGCGAATGGACAAGGTGGAACGAGATGCGATCCAGCGGGTGCTCACGGGAGACCGTGACGCATATCGCGTCCTGATGGAACGACACTTCCATGCTGTCCATCGCATTACCTTTCGCATCACGGGCGATCCCGAGGATGCGGAGGAGGCGGCGCAGGAGGCTTTTCTGCGTGCCTATAGCAAACTTGCAAGCTTTCGGATGGACTCGACTTTTAGTACGTGGATTACGCGAATCGCTATGAATACTGCTCTCAATCTAGTGGAACGCCGCAATCGTGACCTGAGCCGCCACGCTCCGCGGATTGGAGAGGAGACCTCTTCGGCTGAGAACGTGGTCCAGTTTGCAGACCAGAGTGCCGGGCCTGAGCGGTTGCTTCTGGACCATGAGGCGACGACGTTGCGACAGGCAGCGCTCGCAGCACTGACTCCGATGGAACGCACGGCGTTTACGTTGCGGCACATGGAGGAGATGCCGATCGCGGAGATTGCGACGGCTTTGAACGTGACGGGGAACTCGGCGAAGCAGGCAGTGTTTCGCGCGGTAGCGAAGCTGCGTCAGGCGCTGGCGCCGGCGGCGGGAGGACGGTTATGAAGCATTTTTCGGAAGAAGAGCTGATTGCCTATCAGTTGGACGAGAGCAGTGAGCGGGACGCCATTCGTCGGCATTTGGAAGAGTGCGCTCCGTGTGAGGCCATGTCGGATTCGATTGCGGAGACGCTGCGGGTGTTCTCGGCCGAGCCGGTGCCCGAGGTCGATCTTGAATATAACTGGCAACGGGTGCGAGGCCACCTTACGGTGCTGGAAACGAAGCCCCGGTTTGGCTGGCTGAAGGCAGGCTGGATGTGGGGCGCTGCAGGAATTGTGGTTGCAGCGGTGCTGGTCATCGCCCTCCTGCAAGGAGTCACGGTGCGGCACGTGTTTGCCCCGCGGCCAAACTATGCCTTGAACGGCCATGGACCTCTGACGACGCAGCCTGTGGAGCCTGCCGTTGCCGGACATCTGGATGCTGCGGAGCGGCTGCTGACCGAGGTGAACCACGCTTCGGGACCGCTCGACGATACGACGCGGAGTCAGGCGCATGCGCTTTTGCTGAAGAACGCGGTCTACGTGAGCGACGCGCATACACAGGGAGACGTGGCCGAGGCGGCGGTTCTCGAAAACCTTGGCCGGGTGTTGACGACCATCGATAACGAGCCCGAGGCGGTTCGGAGAGCCCGCAGCGTCAAGTTCAGTGAGGAAGCGGATGCACCGGAGGGCGTGGGCTTTCGGCTGGAGATGAACACGAGCGGACTTTTGCTGGAGATTCGAATTCTGCGGCAGAACGACGATCGCAAGCAGTGATGTTGTACGGACGGGATTGGAAAGGGATACGAAGATGACCATGAAACGAGTACTTTGGGCTGCAGCGTTGCTGCTGACTTCTACAACAGGACGCATGTACGGGGCAACGATGCCGACGGAGACCGGCGACTGGTATGGCTGGGCAGCCGACGATTCTCCCTACACAGACGGGACGAAGGCGATGAACGAGCAACGCTGGCAGGACGCTATTACGGCCTTCGATAAGGTGATCGCGGCGAAGGGCAAGCGCGTGGACGCGTCGCTCTACTGGAAGGCGTACTCGCTGCGGAAGCTGGGAGATCTGCCGGCCGCACAGGCCACCTGCGAACTCCTGCGCGGACAGTTCAAGGGGAGCCCCTGGAATCGGGACTGCGCGACTTTGAGCTTGGATACGAAGATGTCGCGACAGGGCTCTGGTCGGATCATTGATCCGATCGCAGTACAGCCGATAGACCCTCCCGGTTCGCGAAGGATTCCGCCGATGCCGTCCCAGAGGATCGGAGTGGAAGCGAGAGAGGATAGGCCTGATTCAGACAGCGGTCGCAATCCGGATGACGATCTCAAGCTGCTGGCGATGAACTCTTTGTTGAATCAGGATCCCGCCAAGGCTATCCCGATGTTGCGAGGAATGTTGTCGGGGAATCAGTCGTCCTCCATCAAGAAGCATGCGTTGTTTGTACTCTCGCAGAGCAAGACGCCAGAGGCTGAGGCCGTGATGCGCGAGGCCGTTCTGGGCAAGATGGGGGCGGAGGTGCAGGCGCAGGCGATCCAGTCCGTGGGAGTGTTTCTCGGGAAGAAGGACAATGCGACGCTGGTCGACGTCTACCGTGGATCGTCTGACCCGAAGATCAAGCGGGCGGTCGTATCGGCTCTCTTCATCTCGCAGGATGCGCCGCGGCTGGTCGAACTGGCCAGGAACGAGAAGGACCTCGATCTGAAGCGCCGCATCGTCTCGCAACTGGCGATGATGAAAGACCCGGCGGCTACGGATTACATGATGGAACTCTTGAAGTAGGTACCGCTCTTCCATTCCACCGCTTTTCCTTTGAACCAAGGAGATTGCTATGCGCCTCTTCGCTCGCATTACCGGTATCGCCGTTGTTCTTTCTGCTGCCGCTGCCTGTGTCGGACAGCAGCCGAACGTGGTGCATGCACAGCTTTCCAGCAAGTCTGCCAGCAAGGGGCTTGCGACGGAGGTCGACGCTGTAAAAGGCGGTGGCGTTGCGTGGATTGGATGGGATGTTGCTACGGTATCGGGCTTCCACTCGGGCTGGGACAACGGGCCAGCCTACCTGGAAGGAGACCATCCTTCGTCTCAACAGAGACAAGAGCAGAAGGATTTGGGGCGGGGCGTCGTGCTGCTTCGGGTCGACGAATCCGGCGTGGACAAGGTTCGGGTGGAGAGTCCCGAGCGGGTGCTGGATGGTGGCGGAACGCGGTTCGTGTGGCTGACGGGTGTCGCTCCGGAAGAGAGCTTGCGGTACCTGGCCGGGTTGGCTCAGCGGGATGGCACGAAGCGGGTACGGGATTCTGCGATCTTTGCAGTGTCGGTACACGCTACTCCAGGCGCTACAGCGGCGCTGGTCCAGTTGGCTGGGCCGAGCAATGATTTGTGGTTGCGCGAGAAGGCGGCCTTCTGGCTGGCGAACGAACGCGGAAGGGATGGATTTCTCGCGGTGCAGAAGATGGCGCGTGAGGACAAGGACGATGCGTTTCGCGACAAGCTGACGTTCGACCTCACGCTCAGCCGCGAGCCCGAAGCTGTGCCCGAACTGGTGCGGATGGCGCATAACGATCCCGCAGTGAAGGTGCGGCGGCAAGCGCAGTTCTGGATGGCGCAGAAGGGCGGGAAGGCTGTGACGGCGGACCTGCGGGAGATGGCGGAGAACGATCCCGAGGCAAGTATCCGGAAGTCGGCTGTGTTTGCCATCTCGCAGCTCCCGAAGGAGCAGGCTACGGGACAGTTGATCCAGTTGGCGCAGACAGGGAAGGATCCGGTGGTGCGGAAGCAGGCAGTCTTCTGGCTGGGTCAGTCGCAGGACCCGAAGGCTCTGGATTACCTGACGCAGTTGCTGCAGAAGTAGTTTGTGCTGATGGAAAAAGGCGGGCTCGTTTGAGCCGGCCTCTCTGTTTTGGTTGAGGCTATTTGAGCAGCATGGAGACGATGCTGGCGGACATGAGATTGGCCATCGTTCCCGCGAGCATGGCACGGAGCCCGAGGCGGGCGAGGTCGTTGCGACGGTTGGGAACGAGGGCTCCGATGCCGCCGATCTGCATGCCGATGGAGCCTACGTTAGCGAAGCCGCAGAGAGCGAAGGTGGCGATCGAGAAGGTGCGCGGGTCGAGGGCGGACTTGAGTTTGCCAAGCTCCGTGAAGGCTACGAACTCGTTGATCATGGTGCGGGTGCCGAGAAGGTTGCCGATGGTGCGGGCGTCGTGCCACGGGATGCCGATGAGCCACGCCACCGGCGCTCCGACGAGGCCGAGGATGGAGTTCAAAGAGTGCGGGAAGGGGATGTGGCCGTGAGCCCAGGCGAAGTTTGAGATCCCCAGCATGATGGCGTTGAAGAGGCCGACCAGCGCGACGAAGCTGATGAGCATGATGGCCACATTGAAGGCGAGCTGGCCGCCGTCGATGGTGCCGCGAGCGATGCAGGCGATGAAGTTCTCGTTGGCGTGCTCTTCGTTGGGCGGCATTTTGACGGTGCCGGCGGTGGCGGGGACTTCCGTCTCGGGGACGAGCATCTTGGCGACGAGGATTGTTCCCGGCGCGGTCATGATGACGGCGGAGAGCAGGTCCTTGGCGTTGATGCCGAAGAGGATGTAGGCAGCCATGATGCCGCCGGAGACGTGCGCCATGCCGGAGGTCATGATGGTCATGAGCTCGGAGTTGGTGGCTCCGGCGAGGAAGGGGCGGATGGTGAGAGGCGCTTCGGTCTGGCCCATGAAGATACTGGCGGCGACGTTGGTGCTCTCCGCGCCGGAGGTCTGCATGGTGCGCTGCATCACCCAGGCGACGACCTTGATGATCTGCTGCATCAGGCCGATGTGGTACAGCACGGCGAAGAAAGCTGACACAAAGATGATGGTGGGGAGGACGGCGAAGGCAAAGACGCTCAGTGGGTTACTGGGGGTTCCGAGGTAGCCGAAGACCAGGCCGGAGCCGTCGGCGGAGTGGCCAAGCAGGCCGGTGATGAAGCCGGAGACGGTGGCGAGGATGTGCTGCCCGTAAGTCCACTTGATGACCAGGAAGGCGAAGAGAAGCTGGAGGCCGAGTCCCCAGATGACGGTCCGCCAGCGGATGGCGCGGCGATTGGTGGAGAGCGCGTAGGCGAGGGCGAGGAAGGTGATAAGTCCTAGAAGTCCTGTGAAGCGGGCCAAGGCGTTCTCCGGGCGATACTTTTGGGTGTTTTGGAGAGTGTACTGGAGATGCGGATCGGATGCTGTAATTTGTCTCAGCCGTCCATTCCCTTAGCTTCCTCAATCTGTCGGGGCAGTGCTGGGGATCACGTATTCCTTGAAGCGCAGATCGTACTAGGGCGCTTATAATCGGCGCGTATTCCACTCTCGTATTTCGAAAGGATCTTCCGCCATGTGTCCTATGCCGCGCGTAATTCAACTAGCTCAACTCGCTTTGGTTGCTGTCGTTTTGATTGGTGTGGCTTCCGCCCAGGAGTCGCCGGATGCGAATCGTAAGGTTGCGGGTGGAGGCATCAGCGCGGCCGGCTGGCAGGGAAAGATCGATGCGAACGCCGAGAAGGCCGGGCAGACGGTGGCTGACGCTAAGCTCTCGATGGACGGTAAGGCGCTCCATGTAACGACCGGACCGGCGATCACATATTGGAATCCGTCGAACATAGCGAAGGGCGACTACACGGTCTCGGCTACGTTCAATGAACCGAAGTTTCAAAATCTCAACTCGCATCCGCATCCCTACGGTATCGTGATTGCTGGCAACGACCTGGGGACAGCGCAGCAGAGCTATCTGTACTGTGCAGCCTATGGGAATGGACGCTTTATCGTGCGCGGCTTCGGGCCAGATTCGTTCCAGGCCAACGGCAGGGGTGAAGAGAATGCTGCGGTCCACAAGGCTCCAGCCATCGGCGAGCCGGTGATGCAGGAGATCGCGATGTCAGTGAAGGGCAGCAGCGTTTCATGCGCCATCAATGGAACCACGGTGTGGACCGCCGATAAGACGACGCTGGTAACGGCAGGGAAGTTGAAGTCAACCGACGGTGTGTGGGGAATCAGGTTTGCGCATAATACAGATGCCACGGTGACGGGGCTGAAGGTTACGAAGCCTTAAGTTCCTAACCTCGCCAGATCGGCAGGACTTCCGGTGTAGAGGTGCGGAGCGTCTGGAGCAGGCCATGGTGGGGGCTGTAGGTGCAGACAGGGTCGATGGCTTCGGCGTCGCCGGTGAGCATGAAGGCCTGGCAGCGGCACCCGCCGAGGTCGCGCTCCTTGCGGGGACAGGCGAGGCAGGTGTCTGACATCCAGCTGTCTCCGCGAAAGCGCTGGAAGGCAGCGGAGTCGCGCCAGATCCATCGGAGGTCGTGCTGACGGACGTTGTCGAAGGTGAGGCCGGGGATGACGGCGGCGGAGTGGCAGGGCATGGCCTGGCCGACGGGGTCGATGAGCATCATCTGGCGTCCCCAGCCGCCGACGCAGGCCTTGGGGAAGCTGCCGAAGTAGTCCGGAAAGACGCTTTCTAGGTGGATGCGGCCTTTGAGGCGTTCGCGCGCGGCTTCGACGATGGGAAGGGCGCGGTGGACCTGCTCTTCGGTGGGCATGAGCAGCGCGCGGTTCTTCAAGGCCCAGCCATAGTACTGGACGTGGGCGATCTCCAGGCGGTCGGGGCCGAGGTCTTCGGCGAGGGCGATGAAGTCTTCAAGGCGGTCCAGGTTCATGCGGTGAACGACCAGGTTGACCGTGAAGGCGAGGTGGAACTTCTTTAGGATGGGAACCAGCGCCAGCTTGATGGCGTGGGAGCGCGTTCCGGCGATGTGGTTGGCGCTCTCCTCTTCGAGATCCTGGAAGCTGAGCTGGAGATGTTCGAGGCCCGCATCGACGAGGGTGGCGAGGCACTGCTCGGTCATGCCGACGCCGGAGGTAATCATGTTGACGTAGAGGCCGGCCTCGCGTCCGGCGCGGATCAGCTCGGGGAGATCTTTGCGGACTAGGGGTTCGCCGCCGGTGAGATGGAGATGGAGGACGCCGAGCTTCGCAGCCTGCTGGAAGACGCGGGTCCAGTCTTCGGTGGAGAGCTCATCGCTGGCGCGCTGCATCTCGATTGGGTTCGAGCAATAGAGACAATGCAGGGGACAGCGGTGGGTGAGCTCCGCGATAAGGGAGAGGGGGCCGGGGAGGATGGGATTAGCTTCGGAGGTCATTGGGGGTGGGGAGCTGGGTTGTGCGCAGGACTCCGCGTTGTTCGAGACGGGCTAGAAGGTCGAGGATGTCGTTGCGGATCTCGTCGGTATTGGTCTCGGGGTAACCCTGGAGGAGGTCGTCGGCGATCTCGGTCACGGTGCGTTGGCCGTCGACGCGGAGAAGAATATCGCGGGATGGGCCGGTGAGCTTGAGAGTGCCTTCGGGGACGAGCATCACCTCCTGCGTGGGATGGAGACGGCAACCGGGCGCGAAGGTCGGGGTGGAGCTCATTTCCATGGGAGATCTTTCTTTGCTCTAGTCACAGTGAGGGACGAAGCAGCCCGGAGGAATGTTTCCGGGAGCGACGTAGGCGTAGTCGATGGCGTCGAGCTGGGCCCAGAGGATGGCGCACTTCTGCTCGAGGGCGTGGATGACCTGCTCCTGCTGCTCGCGGGTTTTGGCGTGAGTCGAGACGAAGTCCAGGGCGAAGGTCGCGTCTTCGGGGGCCTGGGTGAGGCGTCCCTGGAAGTAGGCGAGGCCAGGGGTGAGGAAGGGGTAGTGCTGGCGCATCTTGTCCATGCGCAGTGAGATGAGATCGCGGGAGAAGAGTTCGGTGAGCGAGGAGGCGACGGCGATCAGCAGAGAGTGGTCGCGAACGAGGGAGAGATAGGCATCGACGGCATAGCGGACTCCGGGAAGGATGCCGGTGCAGGGGATGACCTGTTCGCGAGAGAGGCCGGCGGCTTCGGCCAACTGGATCCATTTTTCTACGCCGCCGTAGCCGTCCTGATCTCCGTCGTGATCGAGGATGCGCTTGCGCCAGGCGCGGCGGAAGGCTGGATCGTCGCTCTTGGCGAGGACCAGCGCGTCTTTAATGGGGATGGAGGCCTGGTAGTAGAAGCGGTTCAAAGCCCAGGCCTGAAGTTGGCCGCGGGTGAGTTCGCCCTGGTGCATCTTGAGATGGAAGGGGTGACGGTGATGGTAGCGAGCTGCCCCCACTGCCAGCAGGCGGTCGCGGAGTTGTTCGCGGGACAGGACTTCCTGATCGGTAATTTCCCTGGTTGCTAGTTCCACTGCCATCCGTCCTCTGCGATCCTCCATCCGGCGGCGAGGACTGTCTTGTGTTCTTCGCTTGCCGGATCGAGGATGGGGTTGGTGTTGTTGATATGAACGAAGACCTTTTGCGGACCTTCGAGAGGCGAGAGCAGTGCGATGGTTCCTTGCTTGCCGTGAATCGGGACGTGGCCGATGGAGCGGGCCAGCGGGGTTCCGGCGTGGGTCTGGGAGAGTTCAGCGTTCTCCCAAAAGGTGCCGTCGACGAGGATCGCGTCGCAGGTGTTGTAGAGGGTGAGGAGCTTTTCAGTCACCTCAGGCAGAGACGGGGTGTAGGCGATGCGCTGGCCGTCTGACTCCAGAAGCAATCCGAGGGAGGCTTGACCTGCTGCGCCGGTGTCCATATCGCGGGCGTAGAAGGGAAGGCCGCCTTGGAGAGGAATGGGGGTACAGGTTACACCGGTGTTGCCGAGCTGGAACGGCACGTCTGGAAGAATCTCGACCCAGGTGAGCTGTTGCGGAACGCGTTGCAGCATGCGGAAGAAGGTATTCGCTTCCAGTACACGGCGAACCAGGGCGGTCGTGTAGAGGGTCAGGGGCTGAAACTCGCGCAGCAGAAGAACGCCCAGAACCTGATCGAGGTCGGCGCTGGTCAGAACGATGCCTTGGATGGGGGTATTGCGCTTGCCGAGCACGGCCGAGGGTTGAAGCTCGGGATTGACCTCGATCTGGAATCGCAGGTCGGGCGAGGCGTTGAGCAGAAACCAGCCGCCAGACTGGCCGGAGACAGCGGCTTGCAGATGAAGGCGGGGATGTACCTGTTGCGGCTGCTTACGGCAGAGATCACAGATGGAGCAGGAGCAGTTCCACTGGGGAAGGCCGCCACCGGCAGCCGTCCCCAGCAGTTTGAACTTCAGCACTGGTTAGCGTTCCGCAGGGGCGTAGCAGTTGATCTCACAGCCGAGGTTGACTTCTTCGAAATCAGGACGGGTCCATACCTTCATATTGGTTTCTCCGAGTATTCGAGGATCAGATAAATACCATTACCGACAGGAACGATTTCAGCTCCAGCCTGCGCCGAATTATAGGTGCTACCTGTAAGGGTTGCCAACCGCAGGGCGATGATCGCGCAGAACTTATCTCCAACTCGGTCCTTCGTGACAGAAGTCGTGTTGATTCCGTTAGAGCAGTTTTCCTGTAGGTGTATAGCGGTGGCATTTCATTCATGGCCGTTTTCTCCAATGAAAACGGTACTGCTTAAGATCTTCCCCTCCACAGCAACAGGAAAACTGCTCTAGGCGCTGGCGGTGATGACTTCGCGTACGAGGGGTTGGGGGGCGGGCGGGGTCGGAGTGATCTTGAGAGTGTTGAGGAGCATCTCGTACGGTTCGGCGAGGAGGGATTCGTTTTCGCTGAAGAGAGTGATAAGGGGCTGACCTGCCTCTATTTTTTCGCCAAGCTTGCTATGCATTTCGAGCCCGGCGTGGGCGCTGACCGGGCCGCCGGGTTTCAGCCGTCCAGCTCCCATGCGCTGGACGGCCCAGCCTACTTCGGTGCAGTCCATCGAAGCAAGGTAACCAGCGGTCGGAGCGTTGAGTACGCGGGTGGTAAAGGGCTTGTGGAAGGCTGCGGGTTTTTCGAAGACTGAGATGTCTCCGTTGTGCGCGGCGACGATTTTCAGCCAGGCCTTGTAGGCGGCTCCCGATCTGAGGATTTCGTTCGATAGGATAGCTCCGGCTTCGGGGGTGTCGGACTGACCGGCGAGGTGCAGCATCCAGCCGGAGAGGATGTTGGTCAGCTCGATGAGGTCTGCGGACATCGGGTGGCGCGTGCCTTGCATGATGTCGACGCACTCCCACACTTCGACCCAGTTACCGGAGAAGCGGCCGAGAGGCTGGTCCATGGCGGTGAGGAGAGCGACGGTGCGGGTCCCGGCGAGTGTGCCGGTCTGGACCATGAGGTTGGCAAGGTGTTTGGAGTCGTCGTAGGACTTCATGAAGGCTCCGCTGCCGGTCTTGACATCGAGGACGAGAGCGTTGAGGGACTCGGCGAGCTTCTTGCTCATGATGCTGGCGGTGATCAGGAAGGGGGACTCAACCGTGGCGGTGTGGTCGCGCAGGGCGTAGAGGAGGCGATCTGCGGGGACAAGGGTGGGGGTCTGTCCGATCAGCGAGGCTCCGCAGGACTTCAGCGTGTCGAAGAACTGCTGCAGGGAGAGCTGGGTGTTGAAGCCGGGGATGGTCTCAAGCTTGTCGAGGGTTCCGCCGGTGTGACCAAGGGAGCGGCCGGAGATCATCGGGACGCAGATGCCGGGGATACCCGCAGGGGTGGGGTGGGCGAGCCCGGCAGCAGCGAGGATCGGGGTGATGAGGAGTGATGTCTTATCGCCGACGCCGCCGGTGGAGTGCTTGTCGATGGTGAAGGTATGGAGCGGGGCAGCGTCGAAGACTTCGCCGGAGAAGCGCATCGCGGAGGTGAGGTCGGCAAGCTCCTGCGGGTTGAGACCGCGGAGGAAGATGGCCATGAGCAGGGCGGCGATCTGCGCGTCGGTGGGAGCCCCGGGATTGGATTGGTCTGCGACTCCGCGGATGAAGTGCTGGATCTCTTCGGTGGTGAGGGAGAGGCCGTCGCGTTTGTGGCGGATGACGTCGGTAGCGTGGATGGGTGTCTGGGAGTTCATGGTTGATCCGGTACTGCTGGCGAAGGCTGCGAAGTCGACTCTACGCTTCGCTGCGAAATGACTATGGTTGGCTACTCGGCGGCAGGGAGTCAGCCTGGAAGGCGTGGGGAAGGAGGTCGGCGATGGAGGCTTCGATGGTGGTGGCGTCGGGACCGGGGAAGAAGATCCGGGTCTCGGGAGTGCTGAATTCGAGGATGGTCTGACGGCACGCTCCGCAGGGCGAGCAGAGGGCCGCTTTGAGATTGACGATAACGACCGCGCGGAGGCGGAGTGCTGAGCCGTAAAGCGCGACGGCGGCCACAATGGCGGACTGCTCGGCGCAGGTGGTCAGGCGGTAGGAGGCGTTCTCGACGTTGCAGCCGGTGAGGATGGTGTCGGGCAGGATGTTGGCGTCGGGATCCGGTGCGAGGAGAATGGCGGCTCCGACGCGGAAGTTGCTGTACGGAGCGTGGGCGTTGCGGGCGACGCACTCGGCACGGTGGTGGAGATCTGCGATCTGGAGCGGAGTGAGAGCCGGTGTTTCGGGGACTGCGGATGCGGTTGCCATGATGTGTGAGGGTATCGGGTGAGGCAGGGGAAGGCAAGCGCTGACCGCCGACTCATGGTGCGGCGCGTGCGTCCGATAAGGGAGAGGAGGCAAGGAGGAGCGCAGATGAGGGTGCTGATTGTGGACGATTCGAGCCTGGTGCGTGGATATCTGCGGACGGTCCTGCAGGCGGCGGGAGCGCTATGCGTCGAGGCTTCGCAGGGGCAGGAAGCATTGCAGGTGCTGCGAGGGGTGGCTGGCTTCGATTTGATGCTCGTGGATGTCAATATGCCGGTAATGGGCGGGCTGGAATGCGTTTCGGTGGTGCGGAGGTCGGGGTTCGGTCGGGAGATGAAGATCGTGCTGATGACGGCTGGGAGTGAGGGCTTTGAGAAGTTGGCGGTCGACTGCGGTGCGGATAAGATCCTGCTGAAGCCATTTCTCGTGGACCGGCTTTGGGCCACTCTTTCTGGCTTGGGATTGCCAATCGGCCGGCTGACTGTTGCGGCTTAGAGGAGGAGCGGATGGACTGTACGGATTCGGATATCGAGAGTTTCAAGGACGGGCGGATGGCACCGGGACGGGGTGGGTTCGATACTGCACGGGGCGCGCTCTTCGATACCCGGAGGATGCAGGCGGGGCGGATGGCGGGGACGGGTCTGGAGGATCTGGTCGCCGTGTTGCGGAGGGATGGGAAGCCGCATTTGCATCGCGCGGAAGCGGAAGCGCTGGCCACGGGTGAAACGAGCTTCTTTCGTGACTTGCCAATGTTTGAGGAGCTGCGCGAGCGCATCTTGCCTGAGTTGATCGTGCGGCGTGGCACGGAAAGACGGCTGCGCCTCTGGAGCGCTGGATGTTCGACAGGACAGGAGACCTACAGCCTCGCGATGATGCTGAGTGAGCATTTCCCAGAGCTGGCTGGCTGGGATGTGCGGGTGATCGGGACAGACGTGTCGGAGCCTGCTTTGCAATGTGCGCGGAGCGGAAGATACCGTAGGAGCGAAGTGGAGCGTGGTCTGCCGCGGCGCTTTTTGGAGCGCCAGATGGAACGGCAAAGCCATGGGTGGGCGGTGTCAGAGAGAGTGCGGGGGCTGTGTCAATTTATTCTGGGAGACCTCCGGGAAATGAATCGCGCGGTGCCGCCGTTTGACTTGGTACTGCTGAGGAACGTCCTGCTTTATCTGGCGCCGATCGAGCGCGGAGAGGTACTGAAACGCGTGCGGAAACAGATGGCGCCAGACGGAGTGCTGATACTGGGCGCGGCGGAGCGGGCGGAGGATTCTACGGCCTTGTTCGCGGGAGAGTTGACTCTGGGGTGTTCTGTTTACCGGCCTGCAAATGGTCGCTGATTCAGACTGAACTTAACGGGAGGATGGCGCATCGTATGGGATGGCGGCGGTATGCTGCTGAAAGTACTGCTGCTTCCCTGAGCGGTGCTTCAAACTCTCTCTATGCCGCCTACTAAAGCTAAGAAGACCGCGAAGAAATCTGACAAGGCTCAATCAGTCGCCAGGCGCGCTGCACTGCCTGCGCCTTCGATCGGTGACGGCTTCGCGGCGGTTCCGGGCACGGTCTCCCCTGCTGCGGCTGATGCTGCACTTGCCATATTTCATCCGATTACGGAGCGCTGGTTTCGAGCGGTATTCGATGGGCCTACGGCTCCGCAGGTAGAGGGGTGGCCCGCAATCGCGCGCGGCGAGTCGACCTTGATCCTCGCCCCGACCGGTACCGGCAAGACGTTGACGGCGTTTCTCTGGTGTCTCGACACCCTGATGTTGAAGACGGCTGCTGACGCCCCGAAGGGCTGCAGGGTCGTGTATCTGTCACCGCTCAAGGCGCTGGCCGCGGACGTAGAGCGCAACCTCCGTTCTCCCCTGGCGGGAATCGCAAACATGGCGCAACGCGAGGGTATCGCGGTGCGTATGCCCGAGATCAGCGTGCGGACGGGAGATACGAGTCCCAAAGAGCGGGCACGGTTTGCGCGGCATCCGGGGGACATTTTAATTACGACTCCCGAATCGCTGTATCTCTTGTTGACGTCGGAGGCTGGGGAGGGTCTGCGGTCGGTTGAGACGGTCATAATCGACGAGATTCACGCGCTGGTACCAAGCAAGCGCGGAGCGCACATGGCGCTCTCACTAGAGCGGCTGGAGGCGTTGGTTGCATCCAGTGGCGGACGGAAGCTGCAGCGGATCGGCCTGTCTGCCACGCAGCGCCCGTTGGAGGAGGTCGCGCGATTCCTGGGCGGTGCCGAGGCGGAGAGCGCAGGGAGTGTAGCGAATTTAGTTACAGAAACGCCTCGGGCGACGGAGGTGGGCGCAGAGATCGATGCAGTTCTGATGAACGCCGCGAGTGACGATGGGGTGAAACCGGACACCGGGGCCGATGCACCCCGCTACCGACCGGTAACGGTGGTGAACGCCGGAGCGAGGAAGCTACTGGAGCTGAAGGTGGAGGTTCCGGTCGAGAACATGGCTCGACTGGGAGAGATTCAGGAGCAGCCGAGCGGACCGGCTTCGCAGGGGCCAAAGCGGACGAGTATCTGGCAATCGATCCATCCTCGTTTGCTCGAAATCATTCAGGGGCGCACGTCGACGCTGATCTTCGTCAATGCCCGGCGCGTTGCGGAGCGGCTGGCAGGCGCACTGAATGAACTTGCGGGCGAGCCGATTGCGCGGGCGCACCATGGTTCTCTGGCCGCGGTGCAGCGCACTGAGATCGAGGAGTTGTTGAAGGCCGGGAAGATCAAGGCGCTGGTGGCGACGAGTTCGCTGGAGTTGGGGATTGATATGGGTGCCATCGATCTGGTGATCCAGATAGAAGCTCCGCCGAGCGTAGCGAGTGGGATGCAGCGAATCGGGCGGGCAGGGCACTCGGTTGGAATGCCGTCGGCTGGAATTATCTTTCCGAAGTATCGCGCGGACCTGATTGCCTGTGCCGCCGTGACGCGCGCGATGCATGAAGGCCATGTGGAGTCGACGCGCTTTCTACGGAATCCGCTGGACGTGCTGGCGCAGCAGATCGTTGCTGTGATCGCGCATCCGCCGCTGAACCTTACGGATGCGGAGCTGCGGCGGAAGCATATGACCGACGAGCAGGAGAGTCCCGGGATCTCGTATGACGCGCTCTTCTCGCTGGTGCACAGTGCTGCACCGTTTGCGGGGCTGGGGCGCGGGATGTTCGATGGCGTGCTGGATATGCTGGCCGGGCGCTATCCGTCGGATGAGTTCGCAGAGCTGCGACCGCGCATTACGTGGGACCGTACGAAGAACTGGATCACGCCGCGCGCCGGAGTGAAGCGGATTGCGATTCTGAACGGTGGGACGATTCCGGACCGCGGACTGTATGGAGTGTTCCTCGCGGGAACGCATTCCAAGCCGATGCGCGTGGGCGAGTTGGACGAGGAGATGGTCTTCGAGAGCCGGACCGGGGACACTTTTATTCTCGGCGCATCGACCTGGCGGATTGATGAGATCACCCATGACCGGGTACTGGTGACACCCGCGCCGGGCGAGGCGGGGAAGATGCCCTTCTGGCATGGCGATCGGGCCGGGCGGCCGCTGGAATTTGGCCGAAGGATCGGCGCTCTGGTGCGGGAGTTGCGCGAGGTGCCGCGCAGCGTGGCAATCGCACGGCTGACAACGGAGCACGACCTCGAGCCGGGGGCTGCGGAAAATGTACTGCGCTATCTTGCCGACCAGGAGATTGTAACCACGGTCGTGCCAGATGACCGGAACATCGTGATCGAGCGGGTTCGGGATGAGCTGGGCGACTGGCGTGTGTGTGTGCTGACGCCCTTCGGGAGCAGGATCCATGCGCCTTGGGCGATGGCCATCACGGCGAAGCTGCGCGCGAACGGAGCTACCTCCGATGTCGAGACCATGTGGAGCGAGGATGGATTTGTACTGCGGTTTCCGGAGAGCGATGTAGCACCGGATATCGAGGCCCTGATGCTGGAGCCAGAGGAGGCCGCGGAACTGGTGCTGCGGCAACTTGGATCGACCGCACTGTTTGCTGCGAAGTTTCGCGAGAGCGCATCCCGGGCGCTTTTATTACCGCGAAGAAGAGCCGACGGACGTACCCCGCTATGGCAGCAGCGAAAGCGAGCGTATGACTTATTGAGTGTGGCGAGTCGTTATGCGAGCTTCCCGATTTTGCTGGAAGCATATCGAGAGTGTCTGCGCGATGTATTCGATATGCCTGCGCTGATGGAGACGCTGCGGGCGATCTCGAATCGTTCGCTGCGCGTGCATGCGGTAGACTCGCGCACGCCAAGCCCGTTCGCCAGTGCGCTGCTGTTCAGCTACGTGGCGAACTATATATACGATGGCGATGCTCCTTTAGCGGAACGGCGGGCGCAGGCCCTCTCCATCGATCAGGACCAGTTGCGCGAGCTGATGGGGGACGCCGATCTCCGCGAACTGCTGGACCTGAATGCAATCGAAGAGACCGAGGAGCAGTTGCAGTGCGTGGTCGATCCCTACAAGGCGCGTACGATGGACGGGGTGCATGATCTCCTGCTGCGGCTGGGAGACTTGACGCGACCTGAACTACTCCGGCGATGTGTAACGGAAGATGTAGCAGATACGGTTGCGAAGCTGATGCGGGCACGGCGCATGCTAGAGGTCCAGGTTGCGTCGGAGAAACGACTGATCGCTGTGGAGGACGCGGCGCGGTATCGGGACGCGCTCGGCGTTCCACTGCCACCGGGATTGCCGGGAGCTTTTCTGGAGGATAGGCCCGAGGCGATGGTGGACCTCATACGCCGCTTCGCGCGAACCAACGGACCATTTACGACGCTGGAAGTCGCTGCACGCTTTGGTCTGCCGGCGGCAAGCGTTGAGAGCGTTCTGCAGCGTCTGGTGCAGTCGGGGCGTGTCGTGGAGGGTGGGTTCAGGCCGGGTGGAGTTCATCGCGAGTGGTGCGATGCAGCGGTCCTGCGCGCGATCCGGAGAAAGTCACTCGCACGGTTACGAAAAGAGGTGGAGCCGGTCGAGCAGCGTGTACTCGCTCGCCTGTTAACGCGTTGGCAAGGCGTGGTGCAACCGCGAAGAGGATTGGATGCACTGCTCGATGTGATTGAGAATCTGCAGGGCGCTCCGCTGCCGGCATCGGTTCTGGAGACGGAGATTCTGCCGGCCCGGGTGATCGGATACAAGAGCGCCGATCTCGACATGTTGATCGCAGCCGGTGAGGTCGTATGGGTTGGGTTCGATCCTATTGGAGAGCGGGATGGACGGGTCGGGCTCTACCTGGCGGAGAAGCTGCCGTTGCTGTGGCAGGTACAAGGCCCTGGGCCGCGAACGACCCTTGCCGAGAAAGAAGAAGCGAAGAGCAAAGCTGCAACCAAGGAAGGCGAGATCATTGCCTATCTCAAAACTCGCGGAGCCTCGTTCTTTCAGGACCTAAACGACGGACTGGGAGGCGGATACCCGGGCGAGACGCTGGAGGCGCTATGGGGCTTGGTGTGGAAGGGAATGGTCACGAACGATGGAATGGCGGCTCTGCGAGCGTATTGCGAGAGACCTGCCCCTTCGGGACGAGGTGGCAAGTCGGGCAGAAGGGTGCATCAGCAGGGAGCCGGATTTCGCTCGCGACGTACGACTCCACCAACGGGTCAGGGACGTTGGGCGTTGAATACTGCGGCGTTTGCAGAGGGCGGGTTGGGCGCTGCGTGGAGCCTGGCCATGGCGACGCAGTTGTTGACGCGCTATGGAGTCGTGTTTCGTGAGACGGCTCATGCGGAGGGCCTGGTGGGTGGATTTAGCGCGGTGTATGACGTGTTGAAGGCGATGGAAGAGAGCGGAAAGGTGCGGCGAGGATACTTTGCTGCGGACCTCGGAGCAACGCAGTTTGCAATGCCGGCGGCGGTGGACCTACTACGGTCGCTGCGAGTGGAACGCGAAGGCGAACGGGCCGAGATACTGATGCTTGCGGCGACCGATCCCGCGAATCCTTACGGCTCTCTCCTGCGGTGGCCAACAGGTGGAGACGCTGCCTCTTCGCTCACCCGCAGTGTTGGCGCGCGCGTCATTCTCTGCGACGGCGCACTGGTCGCGTATCTGCGCCGTGGTAATCCTAATGTGCAATTGTTCCTGCCAGAAGAAGAGCCGGCGCGGGGGCAGGTTGCCAAGGCACTGGCGGAGTTCTTTGTTGAGCGGGTGCAGGGGGACCGCGACGCGGACGATGCCACGGGGCGAGCGGGAATGTTGATCGCCTCGGTGAATGGGATCGCGGTGGCGGAGCATTGGATGGCCCGGGCGCTGCTCGATGCTGGCTTCGTCGCGGGGGCTATGGGATTTAATGTGCGGCGTGCTTTGCCAGGTCTGCCTGGGCGCGGGACAGAGGTCCGAACGAATGCCTGAAGGGGACACAATCCATCGGTCGGCGCGGGCTTTGCAAAAGGCTTTGGCCGGGAAGGTCGTGACTGGCTTTGAGACGGGGCTCGCTCCTCTGGCTCGGGTGAACGACGACTCTCCGCTGGTAGGTCGGGTAGTGGAGAAGGTAGAGTCGCGCGGCAAGTGGTGTCTTGTGTATTTCTCCGGCGATTTGATTCTGGTGACGCACATGTTGATGAGCGGGACCTGGCACCTCTATCGCACCGGGGAGAAGTGGTGGATGGAGCGATCGCGGATGCGCGTGGTCGTGCGGACCGCGGATTGGGAGGCGGTCGCCTTCAATGTGCCGATAGCGGAGTTCCATACGGCCCGGTCGCTGGAGCGGAGCAGCGAGGTGCCGAAGCTGGGACCGGATATTTTGTCGGATGAGTTTTCATTGGAGGGCGGGGTCGCGCGGTTGAAGTCATACGGAGCGGAGCATCCGGAGGCAGAGATTGCGGTAGTTCTGTTGAATCAGCGTGTGATGGCCGGGCTCGGCAATGTTTATAAGAGCGAGGTAGCGTTTGCGGCTGGCGTGAATCCATTTCGTCCGATGCGGACTTTGTCGGAACGGGAGATGGAGACAATGGTGGACTTCTCGATGAAGTACATGAAGGCAAATGTAGTCGACGGGAAGGGCGACGGAATCGTCATCTACTCGGGCAACCGCCGCACGACCCATGCGATGGATCGCGAGGAGCGGCTCTGGGTCTATGGACGGCAGGGGCTGGAGTGCCGACGCTGCGGGGCAATCGTGATGATGCGGAAGCAAGGGGAGCAGGCGCGGAGCACGTACTGGTGTCCGGAATGCCAGCCGTGGGTCGGAGAGGGGGATGCACCCGTGGGGAAGACAACGGTGGTGCGGCGAGGGAAGATTGGGTGCTAGCAAATTCCTCCCCCGCCTTAAGCTTTAAGGCTACTGCGGCGGAGGTGTGGGTTCGGGCTGGGGATTGTTCTTATCTTTGTCCTTGCCGCCGCCGAAGATCTTCTGGAAGATATTTTTCTTCTTCTGCTGCGCGGGCTGGTTCGGATCGGCAACGTTTCCGTCGAGGGGCGTATTGGGATTAGCAGGTCGCTGACCCGGAGTTGCTGGTTGCTGCGGATTCGTGGAGAGCGGGGTTTCGTCTGGATGCCCGCCGATACCGAACATCTTCTGGATGAAGTTCTGCGGCGACTCGGACATGTGGCTGCAGGTATTCTGCGGGGCGGTGCCATCGAGGAAGGCTGCATAAAAATTTCCGGTGGGGCAGGAGGAGTCGGCCAGCAGATTGGTTGTCTTGTCGATACGGGCAACGGTGACGCCGTCGGGCGCAGAGAAAGACTTCAAGTCGGAATACTGCGGCAGCTTGATAGCGCGCGTCATGAACTCACCCCAGATGGGAGCAGCAGCTTTGGCCCCTTCGAGGTTGAGGTTGGTGTAGTCGTCGTTACCGACCCAGATAATGCAAAGGAGATTGGAGGTATAGCCGGCGAACCAGGCGTCGTGCGAGGTGCCGGTCTTGCCTGCGGCGGGTGCGTTGAAGCCGCTGCGGCGCGCTGCGGCGGCGGTGCCGAAGGTCATCGTGTTTTCCAGCAGCGACTGCGTGAGATAGGCAGAGCGCGGGTCGAGGATCTGCTTTGCTTCCGGGGCATAATCGGCTACGATGTCGCCGTTCGTATTGCGGACGCTGGCCAGCATCCAGGGTTTGAGGTGAACGCCGTTGTTGGCAAAAACCGTATACGCACCGGCCATATCGATAGGAGTGGCGCTGTAGGTGCCAATGGCAACTGAGGGAGTGCCGCGCGCGCTCACGATGCCTGAGGCACGAGCGAGTGCAGCAACATTCTCAAATCCGACTTTCTGTGCAAGGGCAATCGTAGCGATGTTAAGCGAATGAGCGATTGCCTGGACTGCGGTGACCATGCCGGGATATTCGCCGCGTAGGAAGTTGCCTGGCGTATAGTCCTTGCCTGCAAAGGTGAAGGTCGTAGTGTCGTCGTTAATCTCGGTGAGCGCGGTGAAGACGCCGGACTCATCCAGGGCTGTTCCGTTGAGCGACGTGTTGTAAGCGGTGGCGTAAACGAAGGGCTTGAAGATGGAGCCGGTAGGTCGTTGCGCGACTGCGTGGTCGAGCTGCGAGATGCCGTAGTTACGGCCTCCAACGAGAGCGAGGATCTGGCCGGTGTGCGGGTTGATCGCCACGAGCGAGACCTGCGGATAGTTGATCGGCGTGGGGGCCTGGCCCTTGGGAGTGCGATGGGCCTTGCGGACGAGTTCGTCCACGTTACGCATACCGATCTCGACGGCCTCTGAGGCTGCGCGCTGAAGATCAGGATCGAGCGACGTATAGATGCGGAGACTCTGGTGCGAGCTGTCGTTATCGCCGACACGCTGGACGATCTGGTCGTGGACGAGGTCGACGAAGTACGGGGCTTCACTGGCTTCGACGTTCGGGGTGGTGAGGTGCAGTGGCTCGGCCTTGGCGCGGGAGGCCTCGGCGGCGGTGATCGACCCCGTCTCAACCATGGAGGAGAGCACGAGGTTGCGGCGCTCCATCGCGCGCTCCGGGTGGCGGTAGGGATTCAGGCGATTGGGCGACTGGACGGTGCCGGCGAGGAGCGCACACTCAGCGAGATCGAGCTGCCCGAGCGGCTTGCCGAAGAACGCCTGGGCTGCTTCGCCGAAGCCGTTGATGGCATAGCTGCCACGCTGGCCGAGGTTGATCTGGTTGGCGTACATCTCAAAGATCTGCTGCTTGTTGAAGCGGGCTTCAAGCTGGAAGGAGATGAGAATTTCAATCAGCTTGCGTTTGACGCGCTTCTCCGGCGAAAGGAAGAAGCCGCGGGCGAGCTGCTGCGTAAGGGTCGACCCGCCGCAGGCCTTGCGGCCGCTGATGATATCCGTAAAGCCGCACTTGATGGTGCGAAGGTAGTTGATGCCGCCGTGGTTGAAGAAGTCCCGGTCTTCGATCGCCAGCACCGCCTGGACCATGCGCGGAGGGATCTCGCTGTAGGTAACAAGCCGGCGTTTGGTGCGGTTCTTATCCTCGGAGAGAGAGGTGATGAGTTGCGGTTCGAGCGAGTAGCCGCGCAGCGCTGCGCCATTCTCAGCGGTGATCGATCGAACCTCGCCATCGGTGGTATCGATGGTGGCACCATCGGTCGCGTGATAGCTCTGCGGACCCGGCTTGATGCGAATGGTGTCGCCGGTCTGGGTGAAGGTTCCGAGTTCGGAGTTGGCGTTGTAGCCGGCCTGGCGCAGGTCATGCGCGATAAGGGAGGCTGTCAGCTTCTGGCCGGTGCGGACCTCCTTCGGGGCAGCGTAGATCTGCGACACGCTGGCGAAGATTGGGCCTGCGGCGAGGCGGTCGTCGACGACGCGCTGGTACTTGAAGTAGAAGAAGCCGAAGATCGCTGCGCCGAGCACCAGGACGCCGAGCGCAACGATGAGGGTGCCGCGGAGAACGCGACTGCTGAAGCCGCTCTTGCCTTTGCCGTACTTCAGTTTCACTGCCATAGGAGAGGTATCGGAGTTTAGGAATCAGTTTCTAGTTTTGGCTCGTTAGGCTGAGCAAGTGTTGGACGGCTTCGATGGGGCTTAGGCTCTTCGTTTCGTTGGTCAGCCGGTTGACCACTTCGACCTTATCTTCCGCGATTCCGCGGCCGATGTTGATACGGAAGGGGATCCCGGTCAGATCCGCATCTTTGAATTTGACGCCGGCGCGCTCGTCGCGGTCGTCCAATAGAACATCCAGACCCGCAGCGGTGAGGTCGGCGGCGATCTTGTCTCCGGCTTCGAGCAGGGGCGCTTCACCAATATTCGTAATGGTCACGACCACCTGGAACGGAGCGATGGCGGGGGAGAGTGCGTATGCATTTCCACCGTTTGCTGCGGCCGAGGACTCGATTGCAGACGTCAGGATGCGCTCGATGCCGATGCCATAACTGCCCATGATCGGAGTAACCTCCTTGCCGTCGCGGTTGAGCACCGAGGCGCCCATGCTGGTGGTGTATTTTTTTCCTAATTTAAAGATGTGGCCAATCTCGACAGCCTTGCCAAGCCGCAGAGGTTCGCCCCCGATGGGGTCAAGCTCGCCTTCGATGATATTGCGAACGTCAGCCGTAAGGGTCGGTTTGAAGTCGCGCAGCGGAGTGACATTGCGGAGGTGGTACTCCTCCTGATTGGCTCCGGCGATGAGGTTGGCGCGACCTTCCAGCGCCTTGTCCAGAATGACAAGCGTGCCCGGTTTTTTGGGATGCGGAGCCGCCTGGATGCCGATAGGGCCGAGATATCCGGCAGGGGCGTTGAAGGTGGTCTGCAGCTCTTCTGGTGTCATCGGGCGGAGTTCTCCTCCTGAGAGGGCGGCGAGCTTCGCCTCGTTGAGCGAGTGATCCCCGCGCAGAAACACGACGACAGCGCGGGATTTGCCGAGCTTGGCATGCTCCGCCTCGGGGAGGTCGGCGATGTAGGCCATGGTCTTGATCTGATGTACAGGCTGAAGTTCGAGGAAGGTACCGACCTCCTCGATGGTGCGGTAGCCAGGCGTATGGACCAGCTCCGGCGTGCCATCGCCGGTTGGGGCGAGGTCTTCGACGGCGGCGAGGTGGCTGGTGGCCTTTTCGAGATTCGCTGCGTAACCGGAAACGGAAGAGGCGATCAGGTCTTCCCCAGCTTCGGTGTAGACCATGAACTCTTGCGACCCGGAGCCGCCCATCGCACCAGAGTCAGCTTCGACAGCTACAAAGTCAAGTCCGCAGCGGTTGAAGATGCGAACGTAGGCGTCGTAGTGTTTCTGATAGCTCAGATCCAGACCTGCCTCGTCGATATCGAACGAGTAGGCGTCCTTCATGATGAACTGGCGGACGCGGAGCAGGCCGGACTTGGGACGGGGCTCATCGCGGAACTTGGTCTGGATCTGGTACCAGATCTGGGGAAGCTGCTTGTAGCTGCGAAGCTCCTTGCGGGCGATGTCCGTCATAACCTCTTCATGCGTCATGGCGAGGCAGAGCTCAGCGCCCTTGCGGTCTTTAAGGCGGAACATGTTGTCACCCATCACGGACCAGCGACCGCTGGCCTCCCAGACCTCCTTCGGATTCAATGCGGGCAGCAGGAACTCCTGGCCGATCTTGTCCATCTCTTCGCGAACAATTCCGACAATTTTATTAACGGACCGGTTCCCGAGGAAGAGGTAGCTGTAGATCCCCGCTCCGAGCTGACGGACATAGCCGGCGCGGAGGAGAAGTTTGTGGCTGGTGACTTCGGCGTCGGCAGGCGCTTCGCGGAGGGTGGGGATGAAGAGAGTGGACCAGCGGTGCATGGGCAAGGAAGGCACTTTCCGGCCCGCGTCGTTGCATTGCGCGGGCGTTGAGGATGAAGTTTCCATTCTAAACCGCACGAGCGAAGGACAGGCAATCGGAGGGGGCCAGGTCCGCTAAGTGAACGGCAGAATCAAGATAGTGAAAATTTGAGCGTCCGTATGTTGTATATAAGACAGACTTTTTCGATGAAAAGCGTAGAGTCGAGCTAATCGCACAGGGGAAGCTCTTAGCGTGGTGAGTCTGTCGTCCTGCGGCCAGAGGGGCTAGCTCTCGTTTAAAGAGGACATTTAGTGGCAATTGATTCAAACGTGCCGAGTCAATCGTCTCGGCCCCGAAATCTTATGCTGTCCCAGCTCCCCGAAGAAGAGTATGGAGCACTGTCCAAATTTCTAGTTCCCGTAGAACTGCCGCTGGGCAAAGTCCTCTCCGAGCCGAATCGTCCGATTGAATTCGTTTATTTCCCCAATACAGGGCTGATTTCAACCGATGCTCTCACGGAGAACGGTGAGTCGGTGGAGGTTGGGGTGATCGGTCGCGAAGGATTTTCCGGCCTCCCGGCTTTGCTGGACCAACCGCAATTGTCGCAAGCGGTCATTATTCAGGGCTTCGGAGAGGGATTGCGGATTCGCTCCTCGATCGTCCGCGACCTCTTTTACAAGGGTGGCGTTCTGCGGCAGTTGGTCCATTCCTTCGCTTATCTTCAGCTTGCCCAGGTCTCTCAATCTGTATTGTGCAATCGTCTTCATCCTGTGGATGCGCGTCTCGCGCGCTGGCTGCTGACCTCCGCCGACCGCATGGAGTCCGAAACCCTCAACCTGACCCAGGAGTTCCTGGCTCAGATGCTGGGGACGCAGCGTTCCACGGTAACAGTGGCGGCCGGAGCGTTGCAGCGTGCAGGAGTCATTGGCTATAGCCGGGGCAAGATACAGATTCTGAATCGTCTGAGACTTGAGAGCACGACCTGCGAGTGCTACGGCATCGTCCGTTCCTCCTACGATCGAGTGTTGGGTTTGAAATCGGGCAAAAATCCGCAGTACGTTCTTTAGACAGTATCGCCATATAGCTCTTGGAAGGGCACGGCTTCAGCCGTGCCGAAAGAAACGTCCCCCTCTATCCTTTGTTTCTTTTGTCGGTTTGCCATAGGCAAACCGACAAAAGAAACAAATCAAAATAGGTAACGTTTGGCCACACCTGGCAGTAGTTTGGCGTCACCAAGCGACTCTACCCCCCTGAGACGCTAACGGCTCCAGAGATCGTGAAGATGCAGGACGCCCTGCGCGGTTCCATCTGCAGTTACCACGATGAGCGAGGTGATTTTGCGCTCTTCCATGACAGCCAGCGCGGTGGATGCAAAGGCATCCGCCTCGATCGTACGCGGGGCGGAGTTCATGATTTCGGCGGCGGTATGGTCGAGTGCCCGGTTGCCATCGCGTTCGAGCAGCCGCCGGAGGTCTCCATCCGAGATCATCCCCAGAAGTCTTCCATCACCGAGAACCGTCGTCATCCCCAGCTTTTTCCGCGACATCTCGTAAATAACCTGCGTCATGGGAGTCTCGGGAGCCACCTGCGGGAGGGCCTCGCCGCTATGCATCAGGTCGCGCACGCGGGCGAGCCGATTTCCCAGGCGCCCACCGGGGTGGAGGTCAGCAAAGTTTGCGGCAGCGAAGCCACGGCGCTGGGAAAGCTCCAACGCGAGTGCGTCGCCCAGGGCCAGCATCACGGTAGTAGAGGCGGTGGGGGCCAGATTCAGGGGGCAAGCCTCCGTGTTCACGCTGATATCGAGGAAGATATCGGCTGTCTGGGCGAGGGTGGAATGGGGGGAGCCGCAAAGCGCAATCAGATTGGTGGGCAGTCGCTTGAGCGTGGGGAGGAGGTTGAGCAGCTCCTCCGTCTCACCGCTGTAGGAGAGTGCGATCAGGGTATCGCCGGGGGCGACCATGCCCAGGTCGCCGTGGATCGCTTCGGCGGGGTGGAGGAAGTGGGCCGGGGTGCTGGTGGATCGGAGTGTGGCGGCGATCTTCTGGGCGATCAGGCCGGATTTTCCGATGCCGGTGACGAAGATGCCGCGAGTCGCTGAAGTTCTGAGGAGGAGTTCAATGGCGGCCGCAAAAGGGGACTGCATGGAGGTGTCCAGGCGAAGCGCCAGGTCGAGCAGGGCGGTAGCCTCAATTCGGACAAAGTCGGATGGCGCGGTGCTGGGGTTGGCTTGGGCTTCGCTGGGCATATAGATTCGACCATGATGATGCTAGCAGCTAGGAGATCGCATCGGTGGTTAGTAGCGGCGGTGTAACGCATTGCGGGGAAAAGGACTCTCATGGAGGACGCGCGGCGTTGCACGCGGGTTGGCGGTAGACTTTAGGAAGCGGCGTTCGATTCCATCGCGCCTGCTGGAGGACGGACGACGTGAAGCGAATGGCGCTTGTGATTGGGATGATGGTGTTCGGGATCTCGCTGATGCTGTGGGCGGGCTGGCATAATCTGCGCGAGCGGAAGCTGGCGATGCAGCGGGCGCAGGAGAGCAAGATCGAGCTGATTCCAGACAATAAGGGCGGAGCCCCGGGTACAGCAGGCGAGGGCGATGGCCCCAAGATGCGCGGCAAAGCGGCGCCGGGTTTCACGCTGACGACATTGGACGGAAAGAAAGTCTCTCTCAGCGACTACAAAGGCAAAGTCGTCCTGGTCAATTTCTGGGCGACATGGTGTGGACCATGCAAGGTCGAGATGCCGTGGTTCGAGGAGTTCCACAAGCAGTATGCGAGCCAGGGATTCGAGATCCTTGGGTTGGCAGACGACGTGGACGCAGGGAAAGAAGCGATCGCCAAGGTGGCCACCAAGACCGGCGTCACGTACCCGATTCTGCTGACTGACGGAAAGGTCCAGACGGCCTACGGCGGTCTCGAAGTCTTGCCGATGTCGTTCTATGTGGATAAGAGCGGCACCATCGTAGTGCAGACTGCTGGCCTTGGATCGAAGGACGAGATCGAGGCAAATATCAAGAAGACCATCGCTTCAACCGGCGCAACTGCTCCGTCCAGCAATATGCAGATGGGCGCTTTACGACCGCTGGGGCGCAGCGCACTTCAGGTCGTCCGGGCAGGTGCTCTGTGAGGCGCGCCGGGCTGTGGGTGGCGGCTGCTGTTCTGGTTGCGGGCGTCGCTGGATCGCTCGCGCTCAAAGCGCAGATCGGGGTGGACGCCTCGGCCAAGCCGAAGGGCTATATCACCTATGCGGCTGAGCCGCAGGTCGTGAAGGCGGGCAAGCCCAGCATGGTGGAACTGCACTTTCGCGTGCGCGACGGGTTCCATGTGAACTCGCATACGCCGAAGTCGGAGCTGCTGATTCCCACCGTTCTTAAGCTGCAGCCGGCAGACGGGGTGAAGGCTGCCGAGATCATGTATCAGGCGGGAACATCGTATAGCTTCGCATTCGAGCCCAAGGAAAAGTTGGATGTCTACACCGGAGCGTTTACGGTGAAGGTGCCCGTCTTTGCAAACGCGGGAGAGCACACGATCGACGCGGCATTGCGCTACCAGGCCTGCGACAACGCGGCCTGTTATCCGCCCAAGACGCTGCCGCTGCAGATCTTGTTCACTGCAAAATAGACGCTCATAAAAATAAGTTAGCTGATAGAGACAACAGGGGCGATACGTACGAGCATGGAAGAGTTTAGAAGGCTGACACGGCTACCCGCATATGTATTCAACATTACAAGTGAACTGAAGGCAGCGGCACGCAAGCGGGGCGAAGACATCATCGACTTCGGGATGGGGAACCCCGATGGAGCGACTCCGAAGCATATCGTGGACAAGCTGATCGAAGCGGCGCAGCGAACGGCGACGCACCGCTACTCGTTGTCGCGTGGCATTCCGCGGCTCCGAAAGTCTATTTGTAACTGGTACAAGCGCAGATACGATGTCGATCTCGATCCCGAGACCGAGGCCATCGTAACTATCGGCTCGAAGGAGGGCATTGCCCACCTCTGCCTGGCGATGCTCGACGATGAGGACACCGTAGCGGTACCGAATCCCAGCTATCCAATCCACATCTTTGGCCCCGTAATCGCAGGTTCCAAGGTGCAGAGCATAGCCATCGATGGAACCGATGAGACCGCTCTGCTGGCTCGTCTGGAGTACGAACTACCCAGAATGCAGCCGCGCCCGAAGATGCTGATCCTGAACTTCCCCGCGAATCCGACCGCGCAGTGTGTTGAGTTGTCATTCTTCGTACGGATCGTCGAGCTGTGCAAGGAATACGGAATCTATCTCATTCACGATCTCGCCTATGCGGACCTCACCTTTGATGGATACCGCGCTCCGAGCGTCATGCAGGTTCCCGGCGCAAAGGATATTGCCGTGGAGTTCTTCACGCTCTCGAAGAGCTACAACATGCCCGGTTGGCGGGTCGGCTTCATGGTGGGGAACAAGCAGTTGGTCGCCGCGCTGTCGCGCATCAAGAGCTACTTCGACTACGGAACTTTCACCCCGATTCAGGTCGCTTCGATCGCCGCGCTCGAAGGCCCCCAGGAGTGCGTCACCGAGATTTGTAACATCTACAAGAGCAGAAGGGACGTTCTGGTCCCCGGCCTGAATAAACTGGGCTGGCCCGTCGAGCTTCCCAAGGCGACCATGTTTGCATGGGCGCGCATTCCGGAGCAGTATCGCGCTCTTGGATCGGTGGAGTTCTCGAAGAAGCTGCTGCTGGAAGCAAAAGTCGCAGTAAGCCCCGGTGTCGGTTTTGGCGAGCACGGCGACGGCCATGTCCGTTTCTCGCTGATCGAGAACGAAGAACGAACCCGGCAGGCGCTACGCGGTATCCGGCAGATGTTCAAGAACGGCTAAGCGGATTCCCTAACGCGAAGCGTCCAATACACCACGAAGTGGCGCCCGCCCGGCGTCAGGGCGCATTTTTTCCTGCATTTTTCATATTCGCCGCCTCTAATGTCCCATAGCTTCCGGATCCAACTTCACACGCTTCTTAGGCAACCGCATGACGAAGGGCAGCGGAACCAGGCAGAAGAGCAGCGCCGCCAGTACGACGAAGGCATTCTGATAACTCAGCATAGAAGCCTGCAACTGCATCTGACGATAAGCCTGCCCAATTGCGGCCCTCGACGCCTGGGAGGCCGTCATGCCTCCAGCGATCAGCACATCTTCCATGCGCGACATGTAGAGCCGATAGGCGACACTGCCCGGGATGACGTTCGCCCCGAGCGCCTGCTGGTGGACCTGCGAGGTACGGGCGATGAAAGTCGTCAGCAGGGCGGTCCCGGCGCTGCCTCCAATGTTTCGAGCGAAGTTGGAGAGGCTCGAAATCTGGTTGCTCTTGTCCGCAGGAACGCCAACGTAGTTCAGCGTACTGATCGGGATGAAGATGAAGGGAAGCGCCATCATCTGCAGGATGCGCCACTCGGTGACAGTACCGAACGACGTCCCCAGGTCGAGCCGCGTGAGGTTGTAGACGCCCACAGCGGTGAAGAAATATCCGGCCGCTGCCATGGCGCGCGGGTCGATTTTTCCGACGGTCTTGCCGGCGATCAACATCATGGCCATCAGGACAAAGCCAGCCGGCGACAGCACCATGCCGGCGCGCTCCGCGCTATAGCCGAGGAGCGTCTGCAGATACTGCGGAATCAGCACCGTCGATCCGAAGAGCACCATGCCAAGGATGAGCTGCAGAAAAACAGCGGTGCCAAAGTTCCGGTTCTTTAGCAGTTTGATGTCGACGATGGGATCCGGATGGAACCACTCCCAGAACACAAACCAGACGAGAAGCACGCCTGCGGAGATCGCACAGATCAGGATGGTCGTATCGGAGAACCAGTCCTTCTCCTGGCCCTTGTCCAGCGTGAACTCCAGCAGGCCAACGCCGATTGCCACGAGGCCGAGACCCATGAAGTCGATCTTCGCCCCGACTGCCGCCTTCTTGCGCGCGACCAGGTGCGGTGGGTCTTCGACCATGCGATTCGAAAGATAAAGCGACAACAAACCCACCGGCAGGTTGATGAAGAAGATCCAATGCCAGTTGAAGTTATCCGTGATCCAGCCGCCCAGCGTAGGGCCGATGGCTGGCGCAAAGACGACCGCCATCCCGTAGACGGCGAAGGCCTGTCCACGCTTCTGAATGGGGAAGGTGTCGGCAAGGATAGCTTGCTCACTGGGAGCCAGACCGCCTCCACCCAGACCCTGCAGGATGCGCGCGAGGATTAGAAGCGGAAGCGTCGGAGCGATACCGCACAGCAGCGAGCAGACGGTGAACATGGCGACGCAGGTCATATAAAAACGCTTGCGTCCAAAACGGTTCGAGAGCCATCCCGAGATCGGGAGCACCACCGCACTGGCAACCAGGTAGCTGGTCAGCACCCAGGTCGCTTCGTCCTGGCTGGCTCCCAGCGAGCCCGCGATATGGGGCAGCGCAACATTGGCAATGGAGGTATCGAGCACCTCCATGAACGTCGCGAGGGTGACGGTCATTGCCACCGCCCAGGGATTGTGGCTCGGCTTCCATTGCGCTGCGAGTTGTGCCGGGGAGAGTGCCTGTGTTGCGGTCGCCATATCAGTCTCCTGATACAGTATCAGGAGACTGATAACTATGGCCAAGCGCATGACAAAAAAATCCAACGACGACAGACGTCGGGCGACTCAATTGATGAAGCGAATTCTCCTCGGCTTCAGGTCCCAGATGGATGAGGAACTGCGTCCGCAAGGAGTTACCACCGCCCAGCTACAGATATTGAAGGCGATTAAGGCGGCTCCGGGTAGTTCGGGCGCTCAGCTAGCGAGGGGCTGTTACGTCACGCCTCAGACGATGCAGGCACTGATTCAAAAAGCCGAGAAGGATGGCTGGATCGAGCGCCATAAAGACAAGGGAAACGACCGCGTGCTCGCGGCTTCGCTCACCCCGGCAGGCGAACGGTTGTTACGCCACGCCGAGGCCATCGTGATGCGTATCGAGCAGAAACTATGGGTAGGGGTGTCGAAGAAAGAGATTGCCACGCTGGCCGAAGTGCTGGAGCGCTGTTTAGGAAATATTGCTGAGGAGTAGCCTCGCATAATCAGCCGACAGTTGGAATCAGCGTGCCCTGATGGAAAATTAACTGCCAGCGCCCCTCGCGCTTAATCCAGATGGAGCTTCGACGGACGCTCTGTTGCGGCAGTTCGGACGAAGCTTGCCGAGTGGAACGGTAGGTCACAAGGGAAGCCTCGGCTCCGAGAGCTTGAACGGCAAACTCGCTGAGCACAATTTTTTCGTGCAGCGACTCATTCAGGAGTGCCTGAATAAGCGATGCTTTGTCGAACAAGCGTCCCGAACTCCCAAACTCGCGGAATTCGTCAGCCACTACCAAATCCAGAAACCGGGAATCGGACCTGTTGGATGGCTCCAACAGGTCCGATTCCAGCTTGCGTAACAGGTCGTCGACTTCCATGGATAATCCTTTTACTTCCGCGTGTTCGCTAACTTCTTCTGCGCTTCCTGGAACCGACGGAGCCGGTCGAGTGTCCGCGCCTTGCCGAAGATCACCATACTCTCCAGCAGCGGCGGCGACATGGTGCTGCCACTCAGAATCGCCCGAAGCAGCATGAAATTTTCCTTCACCGACCAGGTCTTCTCTTCGCCCAGTTTCTTCAGAGCGAGCTCCATCGCAGCCGTGGTCCACTCCGTGACTTCCAGAATCGCGAGTTGCTCAGCGGAGAAGACCAGAGTCTCTTCCGGAGTGCGCTTCTTCGGCACCCATACATCCTGCGGCGGCATCACGTTGTCCTGCAGGAGGAACGCGGTGAGGTTGCCGAACTCGCCAAGAGTCTCGATACGGGTCTGGATCAGGGTAGAGATGTCGCGCAGATACTGGTCCGAAAGAACGGTCTCTCGCAGCGCCGAGAAGAAAGCCTCGGGTGTTAGCGCGCGGAGGTACTCACTATTCAGCCAACGGAGCTTGGTCAGGTCGAAGACCGGGCCGCCCAGGCGGATGTTCGGAACCTCGAAGCGCTGGATCATCTCGTCCAGCGAGAAGATCTCGCTCTCCTTCGCGCCATTGACGATCTCTACCGGCGTAGGCGAGGGCATCCCTCCACCCATCAGTCCAAGGAAGTTGATGACCGCCTGGGGCAGGAAGCCAGCCTGGCGGTAGTACACCAGCGAGACCGGATTCTTGCGCTTGGAGATCTTGGATTTATCCAGATTCCGCAGCAGCGGCATGTGCCAGAAGCGCGGGAACTGCCAGCCAAACGCCTGGTACAGCAGGATGTGTTTCGGCGTGGAGGAGATCCACTCCTCGGCGCGGATAACGTCGGTGATGTGCATCAAGTGGTCATCGACCACGTTGGCCAAATGGTACGTCGGGAAGCCGTCCGACTTCATCAGCACCTGGTCATCGACGTTGGAATGCTCAAAAGTGACGTTGCCGCGAAGCTCGTCTCGGAATGTCGTGCTGCCCTCCGTCGGCACCTTCATGCGGATCACGAACGGCCTGTTCTCAGCCAGGTTGGAGTCGATGGTCGCCCGGTCGAGGTCGCGGCAGGTGCCGGGATAGCGCGGCGGAAGCTTGGCTGCGATCTGGCGCTGGCGTGCCGCTTCCAGATCTTCCGCGGTACAGAAGCAGCGGTATGCCGTGCCGTTCGCAAGCAGTATGTCGCCGTGCTCGCGATAAATTTCGGTGCGCTCGGACTGCCGGTACGGGCCATACGGTCCGCCAACATCCGGACCTTCGTCCCAGGTAAGCCCCAGCCAGTGGAGCGCGTCGAAGATCATCTGCTCCGAGGTAGCAACGAACCGCGCGCGGTCCGTGTCCTCAATGCGCAGCACGAACTGGCCTCCACGCTGTCGGGCGTAGATAAAGTTGATCAGGCCGATGTAGGCGGTGCCGACGTGGGGATCTCCAGTGGGAGAGGGAGCGATACGGACGCGGATAGGAGCTTCAGGAGGAGCGATTGCGGTGTTTTCTGTCATGGTGTCTTCGATTTCGATGGTATCAGGGTAGCGATCCGCAGATGAGGGATGCGCCAGCCGACGAAGGAATGGTGTTAGCGGATGGCGAGCGCCTATTCCTCCTCAGACGGTTCAACTCCAAGTGCGAGGAGTGCCTTACGGTTCATCGTGCGCATAAACTCCAGGTTCTCTTGTACGTGTTCGGGACTCAGCGAAAGAGGATGCGGCGCTGGCTGGAATGTCACGTTGATCGTCCCATCCGGCTGTCGTTCTGCCCAGAAGAAGATGATGAAAGCTCCGACCAGACCTGCAACATGCAGGGCGTAGGAAGACAGGGGGCCGCCAATTTTGGCGTCGGCAAGGCAGGCGACCGACTTGCCGCTTGCCAGGGCCGTTCTAATCCTGGTGAGAACACGCTTATCGGTGGCCATGGCGTCCAGCCGGACAGTGAGGCCAGGGACAAGGAAATTGCCTTCGGTGGTGATGTTTCCCGGATCGGCAACGATCCAATCGGGCTTTTGCCCGAAGGTCACGAGTGCGTTCATCGGAATCTCGAAGAGGGGCACATGGGTCCAGCAATAGAGGATGCCACGTCCAGCTTTTCTTTCGTCGAGGACCTTGGTTTCGACCGCCTTCCACGGAATAGGAAAGGGCCCGCAGAGCGTCAATTCTCTCAGCCAGCTATCCAGCATCAGCGCCTCGGTCAGAGGCCCGTTGCCGCCCAGTCTGGACTTCAACTTTCCCTGCGCACGGCTCGCAAGCAGAGCGAAGCGATACCAACTTCGCCTGGGCAGTATCCAGGCTGCGATCCGGGCACGCCGCGAGAGCGAAAACAGAGGGGCGACGCGCTCGAGATATTTCGCTACCAATGGACGGAACAACGCACTACCTCTTGACACTCATCTTTGCACGAAGGAAATCGGAACATCGATTTTCGAACGCTCAGGCAAGTCAAAAGATGCAGATGGCTTGCACTGAGCAGTCGCGCTTATAACGATCTGTCCCTGTGAGAATTCAAATTTGGTTCGACTTCGAATAGCTCAAAGAGGCTCAAGCTTTCCGGTTCCGTTTATTTTTGACATCGCAAAATCCCAGTTATATAACTTTGCATCTAAACCCCGCCGTACAGACTCTTTCCTCGTGTCGCCGCGAGCCATCAAGTACTCGTATATCAGCATTTATGCGAAAGAGTATGATGCGCCGCAAGTTCGAGTCCTAAGCGTCTCTTCTGTTGTGAGAATGCGGGCCACGGAGGCCCGCATTTCTTTTGCTCCGGCTCATCATCGACTCGGCAGTATCGACATATACCGGCGTTACATCTTCGCCGGGGGGGGAATTTGGCGGATATTTGGGAAGGGCACACCTTCAGGTGTGCCGAAAGAAGATTCTCCCCTATCCTTAGTATTTCTTTTGTCGGTTCGCCATAGGCAAACCGACAAAAGAAACAAATCAAAATAAGTAGCGTTTAGCACACCTGAGGTGTGCCCTTCCATAAGGCTACATGTCGCATACCAGCCTAGGTGCGAAGCCAGGGTTAGATAGACCGCAAAATCGAGGGCTGAAGGCCCGGCCCATAATTCCTTCAACAACTTCAGACTCAGGACACTAGAATCAGAGCACGTCCCCTTGGAGAGTGTGCATGAAGTTCTGGTCTGGCTTGGCAGCGGTGTCTTTCGTAGCGATTTTGGGTGCAACTCAGGTTCACGGACAGGGAAAACCGGATGCGGCAACTGCGGCCTGGTGGGCCCAGACCACGGCACTGGCGAGCGACGGAATGGAAGGTCGTGACACAGGATCCGCTGCATACGAGCGAGCCGCGCAGTATGTGGTGGGGCAGTTCCAGGCCGCCGGATTGAAGCCGGCAGGGGAGAGCGGGAGCTACTTCCAGCGAGTCCCGATGCACCAGGTGGACCTCGATCTGACCAAGTCGTCGGTGGAAGTGGTCTCGGGCGCGAAAGCAGTTCCGCTCACCTGGATGCAGGAGACGACGCTGGTTCCGCGGGCAGGGCTGAATGCGGCTCTCGAAGGAGCGATGGTCTTCGTAGGCTACGGAACGACCGATAGCGCTTTGGATCTGCACGGAAAGATTGCGGTCTTCTTCAACAGCACTCCGGCAGGTCTGACCGCGAAGGAGCGGGATGGCTTTGCCGCCAGACGCCTTAAAGGCCTGGCGGATTCCGGCGTTAAAGCCATCGTCTCGATCGACAATCCCGGTGCGATTGAGCCGTTTCACTGGCCCGCAGCCTACGCGCGGTCGGTAACGATCGTCTCGGACAAGGCCCCTGCCGTCTCCGCTGCACCTCTTACGATTCGCGTAAGTGCGGAAGCTGCAAAGAAGCTGTTCGCGAGTGCCCAAGGGCATTCCTTCGCTGAAATTCTGAAGGATGGGATAAAGGGTGCACCCCTCGGCACCTTCCCGCTCGGATCGGAGTTGCGAGTGAAGGCGGCGGTGCTGGAGAAGGAGATCTCCTCACCCAACATCCTTGCGGTGCTGCCAGGATCAAACCCAGCGCTGGCGTCGGAGTATGTGGCGGTATCGGCGCATCTGGACGGCTACGGCTACGGAACCCCGATGCTCGGCGACAAACTCTACAACGGCGCACTGGACGATGCAGCGTACGTCGCGACGCTGATCGAACTCGCGAAGAACCTGCATGGCAAAGCACCATCCCGCAGCATTCTCTTCTGCGTATTTACTGGTGAAGAGAAAGGGTTGCTGGGGTCGGTATACTTCACCACCCACCCGACTCTACCGATGAAGGATGTCGTCGCGGACCTCAACCTGGACCAGTTGCGCCCCATTTTTCCCCTCAAGATCCTGACGATGGAAGGAGTGGAAGAGTCGACCCTGGGAGGCACCGTCAAGACGCTGGCGGCGAAGTACGGAATCGAGATTCGTCCCGACCTTGAACCCGAGCGGAACCTGTTTCGCCGCGCCGATAACTACAGCTTCGTGCGGGTCGGGGTACCGATTGCCAGCTTCATCTTCGGCTATAACACCGGCTCACCCGAGGAGGTCATCTACCGCGACTGGTACGCACGGCGCTATCACAAACCGCAGGACGACCTGAAGACTCCCATCGTCTGGGAAGCCGCTGGAACCTTCAACCGGTTCTATGGGGAATTGGCGGCAACAATCGCAAACACTGCTGAACGGCCTACGTGGAATCCGGCAAGCCCGTATGCCCCTAAGCCCAAAACAAACTAAGCGCCAATCGAACGAGGCGAATCGGAGCTTCGAGTACGCCAGAAATCGATCAGGGTCGCGGCCAGGGTGAACGTAACAGGGCCGAGGATGATCCCGGCGATTCCAAACAGAGTGATGCCGCCGAGGATTGAGATCAGAATCGTCACGGTATGGGCGCGGAGACGCGTCCCAACGAGAATCGGGTAGAGGAAGTTGTCGATCAAGGAGACGATGACTCCGCCCCATAAAGCCAGGATCGCGGCCTTGCCCCAGTGTCCGGACAGGCCGAGATAGACGGCGATCGGACCCCACACCAGGAAGGCCCCGAACGCCGGCACCATCGCCATAATCGCGGTCGTGAAGGCCCACAGGATTGGCCCGGGAACCCCGAGGAGCCAGAAGGCAAGTCCGGCCAAAACGCCCTGAATGGCAGCGATGGCGAGTCGTCCCAGTGCGGTCGCGTAGACCGTGTCATCCAGACGGTGCAGCAGCTCCGTGCGTTCGTCGTCGCGAAGAGGCAGGAGCGAGCGCAGGAACCTGAGAGCCAGCGCGCGGTCCCGGAACAGGAAGAAGAGAATGAAAAGCATCACCACACTCTGCGTGATCACCCGTGCCGAACCGCCGAGGATGCTGGCAAGATGGCTCCCAACGTAGGCCGCCGTCGTACGCGCGGCATTGTTGAGATCGATGGAGTCGGTAAACGTCCTGACCTTTTCCGCAATCGCAGGATGCCGTCCGATAAAGTCGTTGACCTTCTGTTGGTTCGCGTCATCACGAAAGGCCGCTACAGCAGCGATCGCCTGCTGGGTCAGGTCCTGCGCGAGAAAGAAGGCAGGAATGATAACTGCAAGGACGACAGCAAGCAGTGCAACGGCAGCGCACAGCGAGGGATTGCGGATCTTCGTGGCGAGCCAGTCGTAAGGACGCTGCGTGACAACGGCGAGAACAGCCGCTCCGAGCAGAGCGGCGAAGAAGGGCTGCAGGATCAGCGCGCAGAGGACGAGAACGCCAAAGGTGAAGAGGAAGAGCGTGATCTGCTGCCAGTTTGTCTCGCGCTGTGTCTCTGGCATCTTGATTCAATCCCTCCCTGGGATACTGTCTTGCAATAGTTTAGATGGCACAAGTGATGGAAAGAACGTATAGCAACTCAAAGGCGAACGAACCGGCTCACGAGTATGGAAGGGCACGGCTTCAGGTGTGCCGAAAGAAGCACTCTTCTATATTTTGTTCTTTTGCCGGTTCGCGATTAGCGAACCGGCAAAAGCTTAGTGGGATTTAACCATCCCAACCGCCGAGTCTGCGCAGCCGTAGTACAGAAACCATTGGCTGTGGAAGCGAACCAGGCCTTCGGCAAAGGTCGTTCCCGCGATGTACTGGCCGGTCTTTTCGTAGGGCTGCTCGGGCTTGAGGGTGGGAGCGTCGTCGCGGGAGATGAGGTGGGCTGGGTTGCGAGGATCGAAGAGCGCCTGCCCGGCGGCGTAGGCATTGGCACCCAGCGTTGGATCGCCACGGTCAGGATCGTTCTTACCGTTGTAGAGCACCACGATTCCATTGCTGGTAAGAACCGGCGGCGGACCAACTTCAGGAAAGCCGCTATCGAAGTGGCCGGGCCGTTTCGTAAGCACCTCAATCGGATTACCGTTCGCGTCTTCCACCGGCGTCCAATGGACAAGGTCGGGAGACGTCGCAAGCCGGATCGAAATTTCGCCCCAGTACATCCAGTACGAGCCGTTAATCTTCGCTGCCACCAGGTGATCGTGTTTGAGTTCCGTGACGATGCCGCCGGACTTGTACTTCAGCGTGTCGTACTTGCCGTTTGCAGCATGCAGAAACGCGGGCCCATGCTTGGTCCAGTGCTGAAGATCAGGCGAAGTAGCGATGCCAATCGAGTAGCTGACGCGATTCCATTGAGTGTACGTGAGCACATAGCGCTGGTCAGGATCGGTCTCATCGTCGGATTCGACAATGCGCGGATCTTCCACTCCGCCCGGCCACTCGCGGCTCTGCTGGCTGTCTTTCGCAGGGTAGAAGACAGGCTCGGCCTGGCGGGTAAACGTGACACCGTCCGTACTGCTTGCAAGGCCCAGCCGAGACGTATGGTTGCCGATCTGCATCGTGCCGCTGTCGTCCTCCGCGCGATACAGAACATAAATTTTATTGTCGCGAACAATCGCAGCAGGATTAAAGGTATGAAGCGACTCCCAGTGGACCGGCGTCTTTGCGATAGGGTCGTTGAAGAGCGACGCCTTCAATGGAGAGATCACGGGGCTGGAGACGGGTCGTGTAAAGGGGCCGAGCTGCCATCGCGGCTTACCGGCGGCAACGCAGGCAGAGATGAGCACGAGGGTGCAGGCGAGAAGAATTCGGTCGGTTCGCATCGCGCTGCCAGTATGCGCCCTTTGCAGCGGCTAGCATAGAGGGAATAGATTGGAAGTATCCCAAAGTATCCTGACGATTTCTTGAATCAAGGAGCAAGCATGAACACGACCGAGGCTGTGGTGACGACCGTTGCGATGGAGAACCAGTGGATCCCCTTTACGCCGAACCGAGACTTCAAGCGCGACCCGCGTCTCTTCGAAGGCGCGAAGGGTAACTATTTCTTCGGTCCCGAGGGTGTGCAGATTCTCGACGGCAGCTCCGGGCTGTTTACGACGCCCGCCGGCCACGCCCGCCAGGAGATCGCCACTGCAGTCTACGAGCAGGTTCTGGAACTCGACTACACCTCCAGCTTTCTCCGCTCCCATCCAAAGTCGTTCGCGCTCTGCGAAAAACTAACGGAGCTGCTGCCGGAAGGCTTGAACAAGATCTTCCTGGTCAACTCCGGCTCGGAGGCAGTGGATACCGCGATCAAGATCGCCCTGCACTACCACCGTGTGCGCAAAGAAGCGTCCCGCACCATCTTCGTCTCGCGCGAGCGCGCCTACCACGGTGCGAACATGACGGGCGTCGCGCTGTCGGGTCTCGTGAACAACCGCCGCGCCTTCGGCCTTCCGATCCTGCCCGTCGTCCACATGCGTCACACCTGGCTGGAGGAGAACCGCTTCGTCCCAGGTCAAGGCCAGCACGGTGCTGAACTCGCCGAAGATCTGCTGCGTCTGATCCAGCTTCACGGAGCGGAGAATATCGCTGCCTGCATCGTAGAGCCGATCGCCGGGTCCACCGGCACACTGGTAGCTCCGGTCGGCTACCTGGAGCGCCTGCGCGAGATCTGCACCGCCCACGGAATTCTGCTGATCTTCGACGAGGTCATTACAGGCTTCGGCCGCACCGGAATGCCATTCGCAGCGCAGAGCTTCGGCGTAACGCCGGACATCATCACCATGGCCAAGGCGATCACTAACGGCATCATCCCGATGGGGGCTGTCGCCGTCAACGAAGCGATCCACGACACCATCGTCGGTTCAGGCGCTGAGGGCTCCGTCGAGTTCTTCCACGGCTACACCGGCTCGGCCCACCCCGTATCGTGCGCGGCATCGCTGGCTACGCTGGGCATCTACGAGCGGGAGGATCTTTTTGCGCGCGGACGCAAACTCTCGGGACGTTTCCTCGAAGGGCTGTTCGGACTGCGCGACGCTCCGGGAATTCTGGACGTGCGCGGCTACGGCATGCTGGGTGGAATCGATATCGATCCCGCCGTCCTGGGCATGGACGGCTACGGCTTCCAGAAGCTCCTCTACGACATGGGTCTGCACATCAAGTCGACCGGAAACAGCTTGGTCTACGCTCCACCGTTTACCTTGAGCGAGGAAGAGATCGACCAAGTGATCGGGATCACGCGAGAGGCTTTAGGAGTCGCCAAAGCTAAGGAATAGTTCGTTCGCGAATTTGCACCCCAAGTTAAAGAAAAGGGTGCAAGTTCCCGCTATACTGAGTTCGACCAGAGGTGTGGAATGGCTAGTTCGGTGGCATTGAATGAAGCACAAGCGCATCTCGGGGACCTGCTCGACCGCGTTGAACGCGGCGAAGAGATCGTGATTGAACGCGAAGGACATCCGGGGATGAAGTTGGTTCCGGTGGCTACCCAGAATCCCCCGTCCGCAGGTCGCCGGATTGGTGGCCAAAACCTTCTTGGTATTACATACATCGCACCCGATTTCGACGCGCCGATGACTGACGAAGAGTTGAAGGAATGGGGATACTGAACGAGTGCGACTGCTATTGGATTCGCACATGGTTTTGTGGTGGGACACCGACTTGGACAAGCTGTCCAAAGTTCAACATGAGGCAATCGGCAATCCCGACAATCAGGTTTTCGTAAGCTCAGTGACTGGATGGGAGCTGGGTATCAAGCGTGCGGCAGGGAAGCTGGTTTTGTCTGACTCGATCCGAACTCTGATAAGGCGGTTTGGGTTTATTGAGTTGCCGATCACGGTGGAGCATGGCGAGTCGGCGGCTTCGTTGCCGTTACTCCATAGTGATCCGTTCGACCGCATGCTGGTAGCGCAAGCGTTGATCGAGGAACTAACGTTGGTGACCGCGGACGCGACCATACGAAATACAGAGTGACGTGCCTGTAGGATGAGTGGCTTAAGCGACGCATTATCGATGGCGTGTCGTTAGAGCGCAGCGCAGACTAAGCGGCGAAGTCCGCTGTCCGGATAAGCCCTAAAACCTTCCAAGTCCAAAAGCATCCTTCAGCAGCAGCGTGAACCACAGCACGGGTGCAGCGAGCAGCAGCGCATCGATCCGGTCCAGAATGCCGCCGTGCCCCGGCAGCATCGTGCCGGAATCTTTTACGTTCGCACCACGCTTGATGGCGGACTCCAGCAGGTCGCCGACCTGGGCCGCGATATTCAGCACGATCGCCAGCAGGATCGACTGCCAAGCCGGTTCGGTGATGTGCAGGATGGTGTTCCCGCGCGCGGAAAGCTGGTCGCTGGCAATCATCACCAACCCGGCAGCCAGCACGGAGCCGATGACAGACGCGATGCTTCCTTCCCAGGTCTTGTTCGGACTCAGGCGCGGGGCCAGTTTGCGCTTGCCAAAATTCCTGCCGATATACAGCGCAGCAATATCGCCCGCCCACACACAGACCATCAGGAACACGATCAGCGCAGTGCCATCCTCCTGCTTCCAGAGCAGTGGAATGAGCGTAAGAGGATAGGCGACATAGATCAGTCCGAAGATACCCTTGGCGGTATCGGGCAGCACGCGGTCGAGCGTGTCGCGATGAGCGCGGAAACCATTCCACGCAAACAGCAGCATCGTAAGCGCACTGAGAAGAGGGAACTGGGCTTCAAGGGGCCAGTTCGGCAGTGTCGCTACGAAGAGCAGGGCCGTCGCGGAAGCCATCCACCAGAGAGGAATTCTGGTGTTCGGGGAACCGACCGAGCCGCTGGTCGTCGCAATCTGGAGGTATTCGTAAGCTGCCAACTCGGCCACCACGGCTGAGAAGAGGACGATCATCCAAAGCTTTCCGAAGAAGACCAGGGCAAGGACAGCAGCGATCAGCACGATGGCAGTGAGGATACGTTTCATGAAGGCATAACAAGCATATATCGGTTTATTCACGAGCCAAAGTACGGGCGAGGGATGCCAGCCTCGGCAGAATGACTTCTACCATGTCATCCAGCTTCAGCGTAGACGGGGAACTAGGGTCGCGAAAGCTCTGTGGCTATTGCAGCAGCGATCTCTTCGGCGGGTTGCAGTTTATCCAGGTCTTCGTCGGTGACTGAGTCGCTGAGACCACCGAAGCGGCGCTCGCGCTGCTGGTAGTCGGCGATGGCTTCCAGCAGATGAATACCGCGGAAGTCCGGCCAGAGCCGATCGGTGACCAGGAATTCGGAGTACGCAATCTGCCAGAGCAGGAAGTTCGAGATGCGCTGCTCCCCCGAAGTGCGGATGATGAGGTCCGGGTCCGGCATGTGCCCGGTGTAGAGGGCGCGGGAGATATCCGGCTCGTCGAGGGCGTCGAGCGCTCCCGAGCCGAGCAGGTCTTCGACAGAGCAGCCGCGGGTGTGCGCCTCGGCGGTGAGATTCGAAAGAATCTTGCGAACGGCATCGACGATCTCGGAACGTGCGCCGTAGTTCAGTGCCAGCGTCAGGGTGGTCCCGGTGTTCTTGGCCGTGGCCTCGGCGGCCCATTGCATGGTGTCCTGGACTTCGTTGGGCAGCTCGTGGGTGCGGCCGATGTAGGCCATGCGCACATTGTTGTCGTTCATGCGCTTCACATTGCCGATGAGGTAGTTCTTGAGCAACTTCATCAGGAAGTTGACCTCCGATCGCGGGCGACGGAGGTTGTTCTCCAGCGAGAAGGCATAGAGAGTCAGCCAGGGAAGATCGATCCGGGAGGCGGTCTCGACGACGAACTGGACGGACTCGGCGCCCTGCTGGTGCCCGAGGAAGCGCTTGAGGGCGCGTTTTCCGGCCCATCGGCCATTGCCGTCCATGATGATGGCGACGTGCTGGGGGATTTTATTGGGATCGAGTTGCCGGTAGACGACCTGCTCCTCGGGGGACAGTTCGTGAACGCGGCTGGAGTTGAATGCGCGCAAAAGCGACCTCGCAGACATGACGCTAGCACACGCAGATGGGGTGTGCAATGAATGTTGAGTTGCAGCGGAATCCCGGAGGCATTCAGATGCTTTGTTGTTCAGGAGTTACCCCGGAAGGTCGACGTAAGTGCCGGTAAAAAAGGAGAGGCGGATGCTCCAATCCTGATGGGATCGAGGCATCCGCGCGAGAGGAGGAGCGGCTTGCGGGAAAGCTGGAGCATTCTCCTGTGGGTGTAAACCGAAACCGCAGATCTGAACGCCGTTTTTTCCCAAGAAAAACGGCACTCGCAAAGCGTGTCCAGTGCACAGTAACAGGAGAAATGCTCTAAGCCGTGCGGCGACGTCCGGCAGCAAGCTCCCTGACGTGATTCAGGAAGATCGACCGCTGCAGGGCGTCGAGCTGCGAGGTGTAAGCCGCGATCTCGGCGAGGAACGGATCGGTCATGAGGACCGCTGTTTCGTCGCGATGGCGGGTCGTGGCGTCGCGGAGCAGGGCAGAGATATCGACCTGCAGAGCCCGCGCGAGGCGGTCCAGAGAAGAAAGGGTCGGCATTGCCTTGCCATTCTCGATCTTGGAGATGTAGGTGCGTGGAACGTTCATGCGGGCTGCAAGCTGTCGCTGGGACAGATTGCGGACGTGGCGCAGATCGCGAACGGCAGTAGCGACCTGGAGACCACCTTCCTGCTCGGCCGGCGGGGGGACGAGAGCGAGCGGTGCTGGGGTCGGTGCGGCTTCTTCAACTTCGAGAGATTTGCGGCAGCGGCGGCAGAGCGCGCTGGCGGTGCGAAACTGCACCAGGCTGCAATTGTCACAACGCAGTACCTCACGTTGTTCGACGGACGCCATCATGGTTGCCATAAGTTGTGTGTAGCGAAGGGACCCAGAGCAAGGACCCACGCACGTCCGATAACGGATGTGCGATGTGCCTAGATTGACACCGGGTAACTACGGAGTCAAGGGGAAACCCGTTGATTATTAGCGAAAGGCCTAAAAAAACCGGAGACGAACCAAAATGGTAACTTGTGGAGACGGTTGTGAAGGCATAACGAGGGAGGGTCCTTAGGAATGGTGGATGTGTTTTCTAGAGCGAAAGCGTTGGAGTTGCTGGAGGAGTGGACCAAGGGCGAGAGCCTGAGGAAACACGGACTTGCCGTGTCGGTCTGCACCGAGGTGTATGGCCGGTTGGAGGCGGAGCGGCTGGGTTTGAGTGGAGCTGAAGCTGCCAACTTTGTGGGTCTATATGCCAGCGCGGGGCTGCTGCATGACATGGATTACGAACGGCATCCCTCGTTGGACGAACATCCCTTCGTAGGAGTGGCAGCGCTACGCGAGCTGGGCTGGCCGGAAACGGTGCTGACTGCGATCCTGGCGCATGCTGACTATTCCGGCGTGGCGCGCGAGAGTCATCTGGAGCGAGCGCTGTTTGCCTGCGACGAACTCGCCGGCTTTCTAACGGCGTGTGCGCTAGTGAAGCCGAGCCGTTCGATCCGCGAGGTCGAAGTCGCAGGGGTGAAGAAGAAGATGAAGGACAAGGCGTTTGCGCGGGCGGTGAAGCGCGAGGATATCGTTCTGGGCGCGGAGTTGTTGGGTGTGAGCGTCGAGGAGCATGTGGGGAATTGTCTCAGTGCGATGCAGGCACGGGCTGAGGAGCTGGGTTTGGCTGGTTCGATCTGAGATGAAGCAAAGGTAATTACGAAGTGCGCCCTGACGCCGGGCAGGCGCCACTTCGTGGGGTATTGGACGCTTCGCGTATGGGAACCGACTCTAGTTGCAGCCGCGCATGAAGGTGAGGTAGACGAGCGAGAGGATCACGGATCCAGCCACCCCGATGGCGAAGAGAGGGCTGCGACCTGCGGAAGACGAGGCGGACTTCGAGTTTTCCTGCGGGTTGAGGGGGTTGTAGGTAATGGGGAAGCGGGCGTCCTGCTCCAGATAAGTGGGCGAGGTGAATTCCCCTGTGTAGGCTTTGGCGTGCGCGTAGTAGGTAAAGGAGATCAGGAAGCGGTTGGGGTCGGTGCGGATGCCCAGGGTGAGGGCGTTCTGACCACCGAACTCGTACTTGCAGGCGGTGACGCGGGCCTGGGTAGGCTGCCACTCGGGTTTTGGGGTAGGTGGGCTCATGCGATAAGGATCTTGGAGGAGTGGACGCGGGGGATTCCGGCGGCGGCGAGGGCGTCGTTGGTGTCGGCTACAGAGTGGGGGAGGTTGACGGCTTTGGAGGCGTCTTCGATGACGATGGTTTCGAAGCCGAGAGCTTTGCCGTCGAGGGCGGAGTAGCGAACGCAGAAGTCGTAGGCGAGGCCGCAGAGGAAGAGGCGGGTGATGCCGCGTTCGCGAAGATACCCGGCGAGTCCGGTTGGAGTCGTGTGGTCGTTTTCGAGGAAGGCAGAGTAGGAGTCGATCTCCTGGCGGAAGCCCTTGCGGAGGATGAGTTCGGCCTGCGGGACGTCGAGGGCGGGGTGGAAGGCTGCGCCGTGGGAGTGCTGGAGGCAGTGATCGGGCCAGAGCACCTGCGGGCCGTAGGGCGCGGCGATCGTCTCGTAGGGATCTTTCGCGTGGGTGGTGGCGAAGGAGATGTGGCCTGTCGGATGCCAGTCCTGGGTGAGGATGGTGTGGGGCAGGCGAGCTGCGAGAGCGTTGATCAGCGGGATGATCGTATCGCCCTCCGTGACGGCGAGGGCTCCTCCGGCACGATGCACCGGGGGACAGAAGTCGTTCTGGAGGTCGATGACCAGGAGAGCGTCGGATTGGGTGAGAGTCATGCTTCGTTCTCCAATGGCTGGGCACCTCCCCCTGGGGGGGCCTTGGTGTAAGTCGTTTGAATGCTTCAACTTGCGCGGTTCTGTTCCTCGTAAAATCGTATAAACAAAGGAGTTACGGCTAAATTCGTGTCACAGAACGAGTTAGGCCCGGCTGGTCGGCCGGGCCTGCTCTTTCTGATCGCTTAGTTCCAGTTTACGGGATGGCACATAACTAAAATGCCACTTTTTCTTATTTTTTATGTGTTGATGGGCGGTGGGTTACTGGGTTTTGATCGGATTGCGGGGCTTGACAGGTTTCTTATTTCTTAGCTCTCGCGAAGCCGCTCCTGCTGCTGCGCGGATGATCTAGCTTTGTACTTCTGCGATGACAGGTGCTGGATCCCAGTAGGCGTTGACCAAGGAGATCTTGCCGGAGTCGTCTACGGTGATGACGTCGACGCCTTCGAAGTGGACGGACTTTCCGTTCTTGCCTTCGCCGGCTCCGGTCCATTTGACGGCCGCTGTGTTGCCGATGAGGAAGACGTTGTTCTCGGTGAGGCCGACGGTTTTGAAGAGGCTGAAGACTCCGGTGATGAAGCCGCGAAGGGCTTCGTGACCGTGGAGAGCCGGGGTGCCGACCGGGTCGTAGCTGGTGGCGGTGGGGGCGAAGGTGTCGACCCAGCGGTCGATGTCCATGGCGCGGAGGGCGGCGAAGTATTCGGAGATGGCTTGTGCAGGGGTGAGGGGCATGGGGAGGATTTTACGCTGAGTTTCTTTAAGATAAGGATTGAGAGAGTAAAGGTTCAAGGTCTCGTGCGCCGTGAAGAACGTTGATGACGATGAGCGTATTCGTCCCATGGACGAATTGATAGAAGAGTAGATACTTCTAAAACTGTGGGATAGGAAGGCGCCGGATCCCGTCCAAAGAGAGAGCAGAAAATCGGCAAAGGCTGCCGCGCTCGGGAGAAGTGCGCAGACTGAGGATGGCCTGTTTGACTGCGGCTTCCCAGCGTTCAGCGAGGCGGATGTCTTGTTTGAATTCGTAGTATCTGCCTTGATCGACAATCGCTTGTGCGGCCAAGGGCAGAATTTTCAGTTGGAGAACTGACTTCGGCGTCATTTCGATTGGGCGAGACGCTCTTTGAGGACCGAGACTAAATTCCCTTGCTCGATCTCTTCCCACAAAATGGGAAGAGGCTCGCTTTTTATTGCTTCCAGAAGTTGCTGCTCGATCCGGCCGAGGCGCCGCTTTTTGTCATCGAGAATGAGATCGCGAACGTACTCGCTAGGAGTTCCGTAGTCGCCGGCCTCGATCTGGGCATCGATGTAAGACTTCAATGGTTCGGGTAGCGAGATGTTGAGCGTGGACATCGGCATAGGGTTAGGATGACAGCTTGCTAACGAGGATTCAAGAGCTATCAGGTCGGACAATGCATCGGCTAAATAAGGAGCAGTGGCTAAAAATGACTTTCTGCGTAAAACAGTCGTTTGGTTAGCTTGCCTGCTGCAGCACCTGCCAAGAGCAGGGGTTCATCTCATGCTCGAAAATAAGAGGACAAGAACTCCGATAGACGCACCGATTGCCAAACAGACTAGAGTGAAATTCGTTCGAGTCCGTTGTTCCGGGTAATAACTTCTTTCGGGCCTCGATGGGTTGTATTTTATCTGGATAATTTCATCGCGTTGATAGGCTGTCTCTTGTCCCGAAGCGAAGTCGATAAATTTCCCGACGTATCTCTCGGCCGATACTTTGTAAGAGTAAGTGACGGTGAAGTGGCCGACTTCATCGTTTCGGGCTTCTTCTAGAGCTGTCCATTCGCAGGAGAAGACTGACGCTTCAGTCGCTTGCCACTGATCCATACCCCTGAGGCGCAGCCAGAACTTGTTTAGTCGAGATGCTGTAGCGGGTCCGTTGGCTAGTCGTTCTTGCATGGAACTCAGTATGCCAGCATAAGATTCAATCTGCATGATATTGTTTCGACCTTCTTGGATGGTGCTATGGCGGATGAAGTGAAGTTTGAGAATGGATTGGGCTCGAAGGTCGATGTTGCTTCGGTGAAATTTGGGGCGAATAAGGCGGCGATGTCGGTGCTGCTGGGGGCGGTGCGGGCTGAGGAAGATGTGATTCGTGCGGGTGGAGGAGCTAAGGCTGCGGAGGCGCAGCGGGCCAAGGGGCGGCTTACGGTTCGGGAGCGGATTGCGTTGCTGGTCGATCCTGTGGGCGACGGTTTACACCCCACCCATGGCGATACGGCTGCCATGAATGGGGCACCCGGGTTGGTTGGGTTGCGGAATTTTATGGAGTTGGGGCTTTGGGCGGCGCATGGGATGTATGGGGAGTATGGCGGGGCTCCGGCGGCGGGGGTGGTGACGGGGTTGGGACGGGTGAGTGGGCGGTTGTGCATGATCGTCGCGAACGATGCGACGGTGAAGGCGGGGGCGTTCTTTCCGATGACGGCGAAGAAGGTTTTGCGGGCGCAGACGATTGCGCTGGAGAATCGGATTCCGACGCTGTACCTGGTGGACTCTTCCGGGGTCTTTTTGCCTTTGCAGGAGGATGTGTTTCCGGATACGGATGACTTTGGCAGGGTGTTTCGGAATAACGCGGTAATGAGCTCGCTGGGGGTTCCGCAGATTACGGCGATTATGGGAATGTGCGTCGCGGGCGGGGCGTATCTGCCGGTGATGACGGATACGGTGTTGATGACGGAGGGCTCAGGGTTGTTCCTGGCGGGGCCTTCGCTGGTGCAGGCAGCGATCGGGCAGAAGACCGAGGCGGAGGAGTTGGGTGGGGCTTCGATGCATAGCGAGATCTCGGGCACGGTGGACTTCAAGGAAGCCAACGACCATATGTGCCTCGCACGGTTACGTTCTCTGGTGGGTAAGTTAGGCCGGAGGCCGGGTGTCAGTTCTCAGTTCTCTGATGTCAGTGTTGCATCGGAAGAGGTGTTTTCCAAGATGGAATTTGATGCGGTGCGGGATGCTCCGAAGTTTGCGGCGGAGGAGTTGTACGGGCTACTTGATCCGACCCCGGGGGCGAGCAATATTTACGACATGCGCGAGGTGATTGCGCGTGTTGTGGACCGCAGTGAGTTCGATGAGTACAAGGCAGACTTTGGCCGGACGGTGCTGTGCGGGTATGCGCGGATCGACGGGCGGGCAGTGGGGATCGTCGCCAACCAGAAGGTGAACCAGAGCCAGACGGTGGCCATGGGCCCGGCAGCGGGAACGAAGCGGACGGAGTTTGGCGGGGTGATCTATACGGAGAGCGCGCAGAAGGCGGCGCGATTCATCATGGACTGCAATCAGAGTCTCGTGCCGCTGATCTTTCTGCACGATGTGAATGGCTTCATGGTGGGGAAGGATGCGGAGTGGTCGGGCATCATTCGGGCGGGGGCGAAGATGGTTTCCGCTGTAGCGACGAGTGTGGTGCCGAAGATCACCGTCATTGTCGGGGGCAGCTTTGGCGCGGGGCACTATGCGATGTGCGGGAAGGCTTACGATCCGCGTTTCTTGTTTGCATGGCCTACGGCTCGGTATGCGGTAATGAGCGGGGCTTCGGCGGCTACGACCTTGGCCGAGGTCAGGGCAAAGCAGGTAGAGCGCGGCGGTGTTGTAGTGGGAGAGGCTGAGCGGAAGAAGATCTTCGACGAGATCAAGGCGACGTATGATGCACAGGCCGATCCTCGGTATGGGGCGGCGAGGTTGTGGATTGATGCGATCATTGATCCGGCGAAGACGCGCGAAGTTTTGATGACTGCGTTGGAGGCTTGTGCTTTGAATCCTGAGGTGGCGAGGTTTAATGTGGGGGTTTTGCAGACGTGATTTCGAGGCGGGCGGCGCAACCCATACGGGGTTCTGACGGGTACCGCTCTACGGACCGATCCGCTCCATTTGAAGAATACAGGGGTTCTTCGCTGCGCTCAGAATGACGAGATTTTTGATTGGCGAAAGTGAATGACGAGAGTTTAGGAGATTCAAAAGTGTTATCGAACGAAGTAAAAAACGTAGTGAAGATTATTGAGTGTCCGCGGGATGCTTGGCAGGGATTGCCGATGAAGATGTCGGCGGAGTTGAAGGCGGATTATCTGCGGACGCTGATTGCGGTGGGCTTCAAGCATATCGATGCGGTGAGCTTTGTTTCTGCGGCGGCGGTGCCGCAGATGTCGGACTCGGAGCAGGTGTTGCAGTATCTGGATCCGCCGGATGACGTGGAGATTATCGGCATCGTCGTGAATGCCAAGGGGGCGGAGCGGGCGGTCAAGACGGGCGCGGTACAGACGCTGGGGTTTCCGTATTCGGTGTCGCCGGCGTTCCTGCAGCGGAATCAGAATCAGACGCCGGAGGAGAGCCTGGAGGCGCTGGAGGCGGTCGGGGAGATTGCCTACAAGGCAGGGATGGACGTAGTGGCTTATATCTCGATGGCGTTCGGAAATCCGTATGGCGATGCGTGGGATATCGATGAGGTCGTGGCGGCTTGCGATCTGCTGGTGGACTCGGGCGTGAGGCAGATCTCGCTGGCGGATACGGTGGGGCTGGCGACTCCGAAGATGTTGGCGGATGTGTTGGCGGATGTGATGGCGGTGCATGATGCGGTGGAGGTCGGTGTCCATCTGCATGCGCGGTACGACGAAGCGGCGGACAAGATCGAGGCCGCGTATGGCGTTGGGTGCAGGCGGTTCGATGCGGCGATAGGAGGACTGGGTGGGTGCCCGCTGGCGCAGGATGCGCTGGTGGGGAACATTCCTACGGAGACGCTGATTGCGGTGTTGCGGGAGCTTGGAGCGGAGTTGCCGGATATGCGCCCGCTGGATGGACTGATTGCAGGCACGGCGGAGATCTCGCGGAAGTTTGGGGCGAAAGTACAGTAGTGAGTTGGTAGTTGTGAGTTACTGCTCGGAGGAGTATGTTTCGTTCGATTCTGGTTGCGGATGCGAGAGGGGTTCGGACGATTACTTTGAATCGTCCGGAGCGGCGGAATGCGATGACTCCGGAGATGCAGGAGGAGTTGATTGCGGCGTTCGCTGACGCTGGTGCGGCGCGAGACTGTCGGGTGGTGGTGCTGGCCGGGGCAGGTGAGGCGTTTTGCGCGGGGCTGGATATTGAGGCGCTGAAGAGTTCTGTGGGACAGAGTGCTGAAGAGCATCGGGCCGATGTGGCTCGGGTGGCACGGTTGTTTCGGGCTTTGTACGAACTGGAGAAGCCTACGATCGCTGCGGTGCAGGGAGCGGCGGTCGCCGGGGGGACGGGGCTGGCTACGTTGTGCGACTTCACGCTGGCTACGCCGTCTGCGCGGTTTGGGTATACAGAGGTGCGGATCGGGTTTGTGCCGGCGCTGGTAGCGGCGTTCCTGGTGCTGCAGGTCGGGGAGAAGCGGGCGCGGGAGCTGTTCCTGACGGGGCGGATCTTTGGCGCGGAAGAAGCGCTGCGGCTGGGGTTGGTGACGGAGGTGGTGGCGGAAGGAATGTTGCAGGAACGGGTGGCGGAGTTGGCAGGGGTGCTGGTGGGGAACTCGCCTGAGGCGATGGGAGCGACTAAGCGATTGTTGTTGACACAGAACGAGTTGTGGCTGGATGCGGCGATCACGGAGTCGCTGGAGGCAAACGCCGTGGCACGGACGACCTTGGATTTCAAAGAAGGAGTCACCGCATTTCTGGAGAAGCGAAAGCCCGTCTGGAACCAATAGAGCACTGGAACCAATAGAGCAGTAGACTGTTGGGATGAATGAAAGCTTGACTTCGACTTTGACTGAGGACTTTGTAGTGGGCGGTTTGGATGGGGTTGAGACGCGGATACGGGTGCGATACGCGGAGACCGACCAGATGGGGGTGGTGTATCACGCGAACTACCTGGTGTGGTTCGAGGTGGGGCGGGTGGAGTTCATGCGGGTGCGCGGGCTGAACTACAAGGAGATGGAGCAGGAGGAGGGCTGCATGATCGCCGTGGTGGAGGCGAATGCGCGGTACCGTTCCCCTGCGCGCTACGATGACGAACTGGTGATTGAGACGACGCTGACCTCGGTGCGGGGAGCGGTGGTGCGGTTTGAGTATAAAGTGGTGCGTTCGGCAGATGGCGTCCTGCTGTGTGAAGGGCATACGGTGCATGTGGTGGTGGGACGCGATATGAAGCGGCGGCGGCTTCCGGCGCGGTATGCGGCGCTGCTGTCGGCTCAGGTAAAAGCGTAAATTTCGCACAATCGTTTTGCATCGGGTTGGACGCGGAATGAATCTATGTGTTCATCCGGGCCGGTTTGGTTTGAACTTGCCTTCACGGCAGCATTGGATGATTTCCCAAGGAGATTTGTATGAGCGAGCAGGCGAAGAAGGTTGCGTTGATTACGGGTGCCAATAAAGGTATTGGACTCGAAACCGCACGGCAGTTGGGCAAGCTTGGGATCACGGTTTTGATCGGGGCTCGGGACCTGGGGCGTGGCGAAAAAGCTGCGGCGGAGCTGGTGGCTGAAGGGATCGGCGCGCGGGCGTTGAAGCTGGATGTGGTGAATGCGGCGGATGTGAAGGCCGCGGTGGCGTGGGTTGAGAAGGAATATGGCGTGCTCGATATCCTGGTGAACAATGCCGGGGTGATGACGGAGTCGATGGGAGAGAATACGACGAGTTCGGTCTCGGAGAAGACGCTGCGGGATACGTTCGAGGCAAATCTGTTTTCGGTGGTCTTGCTGACGCAGGCTTTTCTGCCGCTGGTGAAGAAGAGTGCCGCGGGACGGATTGTGAATGTATCGAGCATTCTTGGATCGCTGACGCTGCATGCTACGCCGGGGTCTCCGATCCATGGAGTGAAGACGTTCGCTTACAACACCTCGAAAGCGGCTCTGAACTCGTTTACGATCCATCTGGCCGATGAATTGAAGGACACGAAGATCAAGGTGAACTCGGCGCATCCGGGCTGGGTGAAGACGGACCTTGGGACGGATGCGGCTCCAATGGATGTCGTGGATGGTGCGAAGACCGAGGTTACGCTGGCGACTTTGCCGGATGACGGGCCTACGGGTGGGTTCTTCCATCTTGGGGAGACGCTGCCCTGGTAATAGCAGGTGCTAAGGCATCCTAACGCCGGGCGGGCACCACGGGGCCTTCGTGGTGTGTTGGACGCTTCGCGTGAGGGAACAATTCTCTACAACGTCAGCGTGCGGGGCTTTATGTGCTCGCGGATGTAGGTGATGGTGGTTTCGAGCGGGGTCCCCGGGCCGAAGATGGCGGAGACCCCGTTTGCTTTTAAGGCGGGGATATCTTCTTCGGGGATCGTGCCGCCCAGGACGAGCAGAATGTCTTCGGCGTGTGCGGCCCGCAATAGGGTGGTGATGCGGGGGAGGATGGCGTTGTGGGCTCCGGAGAGGATGGAGAGGCCGATGCAGTCGACGTCTTCCTGGAGGGCCGCGGAGACGATCATCTCGGGAGTCTGGCGGAGGCCGGTGTAGATGACCTCCATGCCTGCGTCGCGCAGGGCTCGGGCGATGATCTTGGCGCCGCGGTCGTGGCCGTCGAGGCCGGGTTTGGCTACGAGAACACGGATGGGGACGGGATGGGGCATCGAGGGGTGAGTATACTCGCGGAGCACTTCGCTAGCTTTTGCTCTGGCTTGGAACCGAGGATGGGGCTGTGCTGCGGTGGGCTGGGCGCGTTCCGGAGAGATCGCGGGGCTCGTAGGATGCCCGGGGTTCGAGGTGGCTGCGCCAGGCTTTAGCGTACTTCCAACTGATATAGGTGGAGTGGTAGAGGTGCAGCAGCAGTCCTTCGCGGCCATCGAGAAATCCGAATCGCAGTAGGTAGTTCCAGAAGAAGGTTAACTGCGGGACGGCGAAGATATTCCAGTAGAAGGCGATGAGCCCCCGGCTGGTGCGGCCCTGCGAGACAAGGAGGTCGGCACCGAGGGTGCTGTAGCGGTCCATGTGCTCGATGAAGCTTTCGAGAGTCGGGTAGGCGTGGTGGATGATGTCATGGCGAAGATCGCCAAGATTGCCTTCGAAGGTGATGGTCTCGTGGACGGGGCGCTCGGAGAAGCGCGCTGCGGGGGTGAAGTTGGCGGAGTGACGCCGGAAGAGGCGAAGTTTGGCGTCCGGGTAGAAGCCTCCGTGTTTGACCCACTTGCCGAGGAAGAGGTTGCGTCGGCGCAGCATGTAGGCGTCGGCGGGCGGATCGCCGGTGAGCAGGGTGCGCATCTCGATCTGGAGCTCGGGCGAGAGCTCTTCGTCGGCGTCGAGCGAGAGAACCCACTGGGACGTGCATTTCTCGATGGCCGAGTTCTTCTGAGCGGAGAAGCCCTTCCACTCTTCGGAGACGACCTTGACGTTTGGAAATGAGGCTGCGATCTCCAGAGTGTGGTCGGTGGAGCCGGAGTCCACGACGATGACTTCTTCTGCGAAGCGAACACTTGCAAGGGTCCGGGGAAGGTTGGATTCTTCGTTCAGGGTGATGATGGCTACGGACAGCGTGGACTGCATGAACTAAACCTTTCCTTGGGCCGGCGTTGCCTGTGGGAATGCAGACACTACAGTGATGCGTTGCAAATCTGCGGTCCTGCATTGGGAGTCGTCTTCCGCTCTTTGTAAACCCTGAGTCGGATACCCAAAGTCGAGAATCGTTGTGTGTAGTTTTGCACACAATGAGCTTTAATCCGCTCAAAGATTCAGTCGAATCGCCTCCGACGGGGTAACGTTACCCGATTTAGGGGAATGCGGGTTTGACGCTAAGGGTGGCGGATGAGACGCAATGGGTGTGGGGAACAGGATTTTTGAGGGGTTGAACAGGGGGCACCCCGACATCGCAAAGCGGCTCCCCGGAGGCTGACGCACAGGGAGCGCGTTTTCTAGGAGAGGGTAATTGCGGGGTCGTTGAGGTGTTCGCGCAGGAGCCGTTGCATGAGCGTCTTGAGGTCTTCGCCGGTTTTGGTGAGTACGAAGGTATGGGTAGCCTCGGAGAACTCGAGTTTGAAGCTGGTCGAGAGCGCGGAGATCCAGACCTGCCGGACAGGGGTATTCGGAGTCACGACGAACTTGCTGGAGCCGTCCTCGAAGATGATGTTCATGACGCCATTGTTGTCTTCGAACTCAAACGTGCCGGAGTCGTCTTCAGCGGCGATGAGGGACTGCTTCAAGGATTCGATGGCATTGTCGGACTCGCGGCGGAAGGTGGCTTCGTCGATCATGAGTCTAGTTTAGCTGGTTTGCTCTTTGAGACGGACCACCGTGTGAATTGGCCTACGCCGTGGGACAAAAAGAAGCCGCCCATAGAATGGGCGGCGGCGGAAGAGTTGCAGGGTGAACTTTGCCGGACGGTACCTATTGCACCGTCAGAGCCACAGAGGTCTGTTGGGTGATGGTTCCGGAGGTGGCGAGGATCGTGATGTTCGACACGCCGGTCGGGGTGAAGGGAGTGGGCGTAGGAGTAGGAGCGGTGTACGAGGAGCAGCCGGTGACGAATCCAGCGGATGCGATCAGGAGAATCGCCGCTCCCAGCAGGCGGGGCAGGTTCGGTCCCATGCCGGAGCGTCTCCGAACGAAGAGCAGGATGGAGGCAAACGGGAGAAGCAGGGCGTAGGTGATGCCAGCCGTGCGGCCAGTGTGGAGAAAGCCGGGTTGCAGTGCGGCAGATGCCTTGGTGGTCTGGATGGTTAGCGTTGCAGTTGCGCTTGAGCTGGGCGAGACGGTCAACTGCGCGGGCGAGAAGCTGCAGGTGGCTCCGGTGGGGAGGCCGCTGCTGCAGGTGAGCGTGACCGTTCCGCTGAAGTTGTTTGTTGGAGCGGCGCTGATGATGGCGGTGGCGGATGAGCCAGCAGCAACGGTCGCCGCAGCAGCCGATGAGCTGAAGCCGAAGGTAGGCGTACCGGTGGCGGTGGGGTTATTGGCGATGCTGGCAAAGAGTCCGTGCGCCTCGCCCGCTAGCCCGGCGGTGAAATATACGCTGTTCGGATCGCCTGCGCTGACGGTGGTAGTATTTCCGACCGCAGTCGCGCCGGGCAGAAGCTCCCACAGGCTGGCGTAGGTCAGCGGCTTGCCGGTTCCGTCGGAGAGTTGGCCGCGGTAGGCGAAGGTCTTGGGATCGTAGGCGTTGATCAGGCCGTTGCCGAAGTTTCCGATCAACAGCGAACCGCCGAAGACGCCGAAGCCTGTCGGAGCGATTGCGACTCCCCAGGGAGAGTTGAGGTTGCCGCCGGTGACGGCGCGGCCGACGAAGTTCCCCGTCGTATCGAAGACGCTGACGATGCCGTTGCCGACCGCATCGACGGTGCGAAACGGGGCTGCCGCTGTGGGAACTGCGTAAGCGATGAAGATCTGCGAGCCGATGACGTGAATCGAGAAGGGCGCATAGTTGGCGGGAAGGTTGGGATCGGTAAAGGTGCCGGCCAGCTTGGCGGGTTGGAAGTTGCTGTCGAAGACGTCGATGGCGTTGCCTGTCCCGAAGTTGGCGGCGAGCAGGAAGCTGGTGGTCGCTGTATTGACGATCGCCAGCCCAGGGTAGGACGCGCCTGCCTTGTTGACGACGATCTGGGAGATTGCATTCGCCGTCCCAAGCTTGCTGTTCCAGCCTGAGATCGTGCCGTCCAGGGTGGAAAAGATAAACGATGCTTTGGTGCCGTTGGGCAGAATCATGCCGGTCGTTCCGGCGGTGGTGACGGAACCGGCGGGAAGTCCGGTAGCTGTCGTGAGACCGGAGGCTGCGGGGACGATGACCTTGAAAGCGATGGTGCCGGCAGCCGGAACGACATAGTTGTATCCGCTTGCCTGCGCGCTGATCCACCAGGTAGGACTGGCGGAGGCGGCCCAGGGATTGATGAAGTTGGCATCGACGGTCGTGGCGGGCACGGAGCCATCCGAGATGATGTTGGTCACAGTATAGGTGCCGGCGATCTGGGCGGAAGCGGGGAGGCAGCAGAGGACGGACGCGGCGGAGAGCAGCGCGAGGGTCCGCGCGGCTGCTTTGGCTCCCGTGCAGGGGGTGACGGGATTGTGCGGGGTGGGACGGAGGGGGTTGCGCATGGGGTCTCACTTTTCTCTCACTGCTGATTGGGCAGCGAGCTTGCCGGAGACGGGGAGCGTGTCCGGTAGTCGAAGAGTAGGGACTCAGGCGGTGGGACTTGTCAGGGGTTTGTCACCGGGATGTCATTTGATTGGACGGGTGGCGAGGTCTGCTTCGGGTAGATGGAGTAGATGACGCCGTTGCGGTCGTCTGTGAGCAGGAACGAGTCGGGACTGGTGCGGAGGATGCCGCAGGGACGGCCATGGACGGTGAACTTTACGCCGTTCGAGGAGAGGAAGCCGGTGATGAAGTCTTCCGGCGTGTGCGAACCCGTCGTGCGAATCCGGACGACGCGGTAGCCGGAGCCGACACGAGGGTGGCCCGCTCCGTGAAGCGCCACGAGGAAGGTATTTCCAAGGGTCGTGGAGGTGGCGTCGAAGTACTCCAGTCCAAGAGGAGAGCTGTGGGGAGCGAAGGCGGTGTAGGCGGCAGGGACCTTCGCGCAGTCGAACTGCGGGGGCGGCGGTCCAGCGGGAGGTGGTGGAAAAATGTGGTCGCCGGGTTTGGGTGCGGAGACCAACGGATCGGGGTGGGGCGTGCCGTGATCGAAGAAGCAGGTCGGCCAACCGTAGTTCGGTGGGTGGGATATGTAAATGGGGCCGGGGCGGTCGTTGGAGTCGAGTTCGAAGAACTGGTCTTCAGGGTCACGGTCGCCGAGGTGGTCGGCACCCATGTTGGTGGCGAAGAGACTGCCGCCATCCACGCGGGGGACGAAGCTGAGGCCAACCGCGTTGCGCAATCCGGTGGCGACGATGCTGGAATTTTTCCCGTCAGGGTCCATTACGGAGAGCGTGGCGCGGATGGGCTCTTTTTCCGCGCAGGCATTGCAGGAGGAGCCGACGCTGACATAGAGCCTGGTGCGACCGTGCAGCGTGGCGAAGGCGATGGTGCGGGTGAGATGCCAGCCGCCGTACTTGTAGCTGAGTCCGTAGTCGGGATAGCGAGCGAGGACCTCGGGCGGAGCCGTGGGAGCGGTGTCGCCGGGGTTGTACTTGTAGCGAACGAGCCTATCGGTGAGCGGAAGATAGAGCCAGGTCTGCTGAGTCGCGGGATCGGTATAGAAGGCGAGGTTATTGGGATTGCGGAGGTGTTGCAGGTACGGAACGGTGCGGCCGAAGGTATGGGTGGTGGGGTTCCAGCTGTCGAGGATGTAGACGGCTCCGCGCGTATTGTCGGCGAGGCTGTCCATGTCGGTAACGAAGATGCGGTGGTCCGGCGACTGGGCGAAGAAGCGTGGACGGCGGAGGCCCTTCGCGGCGACTTGGATCGTGAGGCTGGCGGGAAGGTTGAGGGTGATGGACCGCGTCGAAGTAATTGAAAGCGTGTGAGGGGTAAGCTGCTGGGCGATCCCTCGAAGAACGAAGCAAGTGATAAGGAGAGGTAGAAGAAAGAACCGCTTCATGGGGAGATGGTACTTGAGTTCCCGTCCCGTAGAAGACAGAAGATTTTTGACGGGAAATATTGGGAATATGAGTAACATCTTGGACAAGGACTTCCAGAACAACTTCCTTTTGAGGTCATCGTGACACATCGTTTTCTGCAGGAGATTCGGCTGTTTGCAAACGCTTCGATATTCGTTCTGGCCATAGTCTTCGGTGGGCTGACGGTTCAGGCGCAATCTGCCCCTGCACACGCAACGGACCTCAAGTTTTCCGTGATTTCCGTCAGACCGGGCGATCCGGCAATTGCGCATGGTTCTTTCGAATATCGGCCCGCGGCTGGCAAGTTCTCCTCCAACTCCGCCACACTGGACCAGTTGATTGGTTTTGCCTATGACGTTCGCGTTCACCAGATCGTCGGCGGCTCAGATTGGCGGAGTTCCGCGAGGTTCACCATTGAAGCCATTGCAGACGAAAGAGCGATCCCTCTTTCCTCCGGTGCCGATGGCACACAGGTTTTCCGTGTCATGCTTCAGGCGCTGTTGGTTGAACGCTTTCAGTTTGCCGCGCATCTGGAGACGCGGGATGCCCCCGTCTATGAGCTAGTGGTTGGCAAACACGGTTCCAGGCTGAAAGAAGGGACGGAGGCATTCGGTGGAATTCACATGGCACCTGGGCAGCTTACGGGCGTGGCCGTGCCGATGTATCTCTTTGTGAACCAACTTTCGCGTCAATTGGGACGCACCGTCGTCGACAAGACCGGCCTGACTGGCAAATACGATCTGTCCCTGAGGTGGGAACCAGATTCGGGGCTGGTCACAGCCGAAGCTTCCCGGCCGGACTCATCCGGGCCATCGATCTTCACAGCAGTCCAGGAAGATTTGGGGTTGAAGCTGCAATCGACGAAAGGGCCTGTCCGGTTTGTTGTTATCGATCGGCTCGAAAGACCGAGCGCGAATTAGCGAGTTACGCCATGGGGTAGCTTTGGGAGACAACCACAGCCTGCGGAACGTAGGATAGTCGCAGTGCGTGTGCGACCAGGGCGGTCGCTAAAAAAATATAAGGGGCCTCTGTCTTTGTACAAAATCGTATTGCTGCTGGCTGTAGTTGGAATGTTTCCCATAGACCTCGAGGCGCAGGACGGCGAGAGCTTTGCCGAAAAGTGGCAGGCACGGGCCACCAAGACCCAATCGAAGCAACCGAAGTGGAGCGTCCCCATGGTCGCTCCGTTCCCGATGCTGGCGCAGGTCTACCGTACGGACTTTACGGGGCAGACGACCTCGGCTGGAAAAGAGAATTGGAATCTTGGGACGGGCAAGGGCTTCAACCTGATTCCTTTTGCAAACACCCAGATTGATGTTCTGACGCCGGGATTCGTGACGCACGGAGATGGCACGGCCGACGGCTTTGGAGACATCGCCTTTCTCGCGAAGTACCGCATGTTCTCGGCTAATGAGCAGCACGGAAACTACGTCGTAAGCGGAGCCCTGGGCTTCTCGTTTCCCACTGGAAGTCATAAGAACGGTGCGACGACGGCGGTGCTGACGCCAACGCTGCTGGCGGGTAAGGGGTTTGGGCGATTCGATGTATTCACAAGCCTCGGAGGCAGTCTGCCGACTTCGGATGCGCTCGCCAATGGTCGTATCCTGCACTCAAATACGGTGGCGCAATACAAGATCGGGAAGTACTGGAACCCGGAGTTCGAAGTGAACTCCACGCGCTATTTTGGCGGATCGCGGGACGGCAAGACGCAGACATTCCTGACGCCGGGGATCGTAATGGGAAGATTTCCAATTCGGTCCGCCGAGGCAAAGAGTCGCATGGGAATCGTGGGCGGAGTGGCGTTCCAGACAGCGGTGACGAACTATCACACCTACAACCATGCGCTGGTGATGAGTCTGCGGCTGGCGTTTTAGAGCGGAATCCATACCCTGCAATAGAGACGCCCACTTCGGTTGAAGTGGGCGTCTCTATTTGCGTTGCATCTTTGATGCACCGCTGCTAGAAGGGGATATCGTCGTCGGTGATGCCCTGGTCCTCGTAGCTGGGCGAGCTTGCGGCGGGGGTGCTGGCGTAGCTGGCGGTGTTGGATTTGGAGTAGCCGCCCGCTGCGGGAGCGCCTTCGCCACGGCCTGCGCCGCCTCCGAGGAGGGTGAGTTCGTTGACGAGGATCTCGGTCTTGTATTTCTTTTCGCCGCTGGTCTTGTCGTCCCAGGAGCGGGTCTGGATCTTGCCTTCGACGAAGATCTGGGTGCCCTTTTTGACGTAGTCGCGGACGACTTCGGCGGTGCGCTGGAAGCACACGAGGTTGTGCCATTCGGTCTTGTCGGTCCAGTTGCCCTGGGCGTCCTTCTGGCGGTCGGCGGTGGCGAGCGAGAAGCTGGCCACGGTCATGCCGCCGGCGGTGGAACGGATCTCGGGGTCTTTGCCTACGTTGCCGAGGAGGAGAACTTTGTTTACGCCTTTTGCCATGGAAATGATGCTCCGTCTTGTTACTTTGATTAGCTATTAGAGATTGAGCATAGCAGATCGAGGGGTGTGATTTATGGGGCTAATGGGGCGGTGCAAGGGGCCAATTCTCGAGGATATGCGCGGTGAGTTGGTCGATTGCGCCTCCCGCAACGAGACCGTTTTCGGGCGCGGCGGGCAGTATGAGGCGAATGATGCCATCATGGTCGGTTGCGATGAGGAATGGAAAGTCCGAGGCGGCGAAGCTGGACAGGGTGGCAGGGGCAACGACGAGCGTTGGAGTGCCGAGAAGCTGGTCGGCGGCCGATTGTTCGGTTGAGGGTTCTTTTTCTGCCGAGGGCGACGCGGGTTGGTTTCGTTGCGGTGTCCGTCGAGTGCTTGCTGGGGCTGAAGAAGGTTGAGAGGTTCCAGGAACCTGTTGGGTGGGCAAGTGGTCGTCTGCCAACAGGGCGTAGATACGGACTTTACTGCTTCCCAATCGAGACAGAGCCGGAGCTATCTGCTGGGCCTGACGAAGACACTGCGCGCACCATGGGGGAGAGAGCAGCAAAACAGTGGAAGCTCCGAAGTCGGGGTTGATGCGCGGCGGAGTTGTAGAAGAAAAAAGTGCTGCACTGACAGAGATGGGCGGGAGATGTGTGCCAAGAAGGGCGTACTGGCGGCGTGCGTCGGCAATGGGGATGGCATCGTCGGGCGAGAGATCGGACGGAGTGGCTGCGTTGAGGTCGGTGAGGATGCCCGTTGCCAGGTAGGCGTGGTTGTCGTAAAGCTCCAGTGCTGCGAAATCCAGGGCGTGCTGGAAGAGGATGGGTCGCGGTATCGAGTCGGCAGCTTGCGTCGCAGTAGCTGGTGCGGGGGCACGCAACATGCGGAGGAGGAAGGGCTGCCGGGCGGAGTGGAGTTCGAGGGCATCCTGGGTAAACGCAAGCTGCAGATAGCGAAGGGCGCTGGTGGTGACCTCGTCCGCGATAGGGCCGTAGGGGACGGACTTCAGCATGGCCAGACAGGCTTCCAATGCGGCTTTCTCGTCTCTGAGGTTCAGATCGGCCTCGACCTGATACACATAGGCGCGGGCGAGTTGGGGCTTGAGTGGATCGGGGCTGCCAATGTAGGTGGTGGACGCTTTGAGGGAGGCCGGCCACTGCTGGCCGAGGGCACAGAGCTTGGCAAATGCGATCAGGTCGTCGCTGGTATAGGCGATGGAGGCTCGCTGGGCACATGCTTCGCTGGCCTGGTGTACGGCGGTGCCGAGCGCTGCGATTTCGATGTAGGACCAGTTAGCGATGGCGCGATGGGTTATTTCGACGGGAGCGATCGCCTGGTCATAGGCTGCCTGCGGAGAAAGTTGCAAAGCAGGCGGCGTGGTGGTCAGTGGTGTTTGTGCGGATGCAACCGAGCACCAGATGAAGAGAGCGGCAAGGAGCCGGAGCATACGATCTCCCAGATCAGGGCTTAACCATAGCAGGATCAGGGCTTAATCATAGCAAAGGGTTAGCGGCGAAGATCGTTGATGACTTTGAAGATGGCCAGCAACAAGGTGAGCGAGCCGGTCGGGAGGCAGCCCATGGCAAGCATCAGGAAAAGCCAGCCGCCGTTGGTGTGCGGTCCCTGGTGGCCGATTCCGCCGAAGACGTAGCGGATGAGCAGGACGGAGAAAGCTCCGGTGCCGAAGATGATGAGGCCGGTGGTGAGGATCTTGCGGGTGTCTGGCTGCATAAGGGGTAAGGCGAAAGGCAGTTGTGAGTTGGTAGTTGTGAGTAGCTGAGGCCTAGTGGATGGCGGCTTGCATGATGTAGACGATGACTCCGGTGACGGAGACATAGAGCCAGATGGGAAAGGTATAGCGGGCGAGGCGTTTGTGGGCAGGGAAGCGGCCGGTGAGGGAGAGGAAGAAAGTGATGAGGATCATCGGCAGCGCGAGCACGGAGAGAAAGATGTGGGAGGCAAGGAGCTTCCAGTAGAACGGCCACCAGGGGCTGAGCCGGTTGAAGTGGGTCTCGCCGTGAAGCGTGAAGTTGGTGAGATAGGAGACGAGGAAGATCGAGGAGAAGAAGAAGGCCGCGAACATGGAGAAGCGATGGAACTTGATGCGGCGCGCCCGGATATACCGGTAGCCTTCGAGCAGCGCAAACGTAGAGAGGGCGTTGAGGACGGCATTGAGCAGTGGAAGCGACCGGAGGTGGGTTCCGGTGACGTCGCTGGGGGCGTGGAAGTAGACGAGGTAGCAGATCAGCGCGCTGGCCGCGGCGGAGGCGAGGATGATTCCGGCGATGACGCTGGCCGGGGTGCGTGCGGAGTTCTCAGGGGGCAGGGTGGAGAGTGGCGGCATCGTCATTTAGAAGAGCAGGCGTCCTTTCGCGTCGAGCATCATGGCTCCGAGGAGCAGCGGGAGATAGATCACAGAGGCGCGGAGGAGGTCGCGAGCGTACTGACGGGCTTCGGGAGCGTCGGGGTCACGCAGGATTCTCGCGAAGCGAATGGTGTACCAGAGATAGCCGAGCGACAGGACCGCTGCGGCAATAGCGTAGGGAGTGCCCGTGGTGTGAAGCGCGGTGGGCCAGAGGCTGACCGGAATCATCAGGACTGCGTAAAACAGCGACTGAACGACGGTGCTCAGAGCCGCATACCGGGTATCTCCCAGGGTGGGGGTAAGGCGGATTCCGGCGGCGGCATAGTCCTCGCGATACATCCAGCCGATGGCCATGAAGTGGGGGAACTGCCAGACGAACAGGATGGCAAAGAGAGCGACGCCCGGCCATTCGATGAGGCCGCGAGCGGCGGTCCAGCCGATCAGGGGGGGCAGTGCTCCGGGAAAGGCCCCGATGAAGGTGTTGAGATTGGTGACGCGCTTGAGCGGGGTATAGATGGCGACGTAGCCGATTGCGGTCAGGAGGGTAAGGGTTCCGGTCAGGAGATTCGTGACCAGGGCAAGATAGAGCGAGCCGAGGAAGATGGTGGCGAAGCCGACGGTGAGTCCATGCACGAGGGAGATGCGGCCGGCGGCCATCGGACGGTCTGCGGTGCGGCGCATAAGGCGGTCGGTCTTACGCTCCAGTGCCTGGTTGAGGGCGCTAGAACCGCAGGTCACAATGGTGATTCCGAAGAGAGCCTGGACGAGTCCAGCGTGGAAGGGGCTGATGCCGCTGCGGAGCGAGCCGAGGTAAAAGCCTGCTCCGGCGGTAATGATGACCATCGTAGAGACGCGCAGCTTGAAGAGCGTGATGTAGTCGCCGAGGAGCGAATGGCTGGCTGCTGCCGGGGCCGCCGGGGCGATGACGTGCTCGGTTGTCGCGGAGGTGGCCACGTTTCTAGGATAACGCGTTTACGGGGCGACGGTTTCGAAAGAGAGAGGACGGCCTCCCAGGTGATGGATGTGGAGCAAGGGACGGAGAATCAGGACGCTTTGGGGCTGACTTTTTTGTGGAGAAAAGAAGGTTGACTTTGATATACGACCAAAGTAGTCTGCATTTAGAAGCCGGTGATTTGGGAGACTTTTGGCGAAGCGCCCGGGTCACTGGAGAGAACGACGACAGGGAACGCACTCCGGTGCGGATTCCGACAACGAGGGATGACGATGAGTGATGTGAAGAAGTTCAGGATTCAGCGTGCGCTGGGGCTGGAGCTGCCCGGCTTGGGTAAGGTTGGAGCGCTCGACAAGCGGAACTATCCACCGGGACAACATGGCAAGCTGCGGAAGGCGAAGATCTCGCAGTATGGAGCGCAGTTGCGCGAGAAGCAGAAGCTGATCTTCCACTATGGGATCCGGGAAGAGCAGTTGCGGCGGTTTGTGCGGAATGCGCGGAGCCTGCAGCCTTCGAACTGGATCGATGCGCTGGTGGGTCTGCTGGAGCGGCGGCTGGATAACATCGTCTTCCGGCTGGGCTTTGCGAAGAGTATCTCGGCGGCGCGGCAGTTGGTGTCGCACGGACACATCCTGGTGAACGGGCGGCGGGTGACGATCGGGTCGATGGTGCTGCGTCCGGGTGAGGTGGTGCAGTTGACGGAGCGGGCGGACCAGTTGGAGGCGACGCAGGTTGCGCGTCAGTCGCCGCGACTGCCGATGCCTTCGTTCCTGCAGTTCCAGAACGCGGAGACGACAGACCGGGGCATTCTGCTGATGATTCCGGATTCGAGCCATATTCCGTTCGAGTTCAACAAGAACCAGGTGGCCGAGTACTACGCGAAGCGGGGCGTCTAAGGCTTTGCTCCAGGTGCGACGGTGGCGGGGGCAGTGACGGTTTCAGCGAAACAGGGAGACGCGATGAGCGATATCGATGTGATTCTGGCGAACTATCCGGGTCTGGGACAGGTTCGGCTATGCGGATGCAATACGGTTCATTTGAGCATTGGGCCGATGACGCTGAACCTGGCGCCGGAGGCGTTCGCGCAGGCGGCGACGCTGATGCGTAAGGCGATGGAACAACTGTCCGAGGTGCTGGACGCCCAGAAGACGGAGCTGGAGGCGGTCGCTGCGTTGCAGCAGCCGGTCAGTCGTCTGACGCACTGAGTTTGGCCGTTCTGTGCCGCGGATCGCGAGAGCCGCCTTCGCATCTTGCGGTACATTCGTGAATACATTCAGTTCTGAATGTATGGGCGGTGCGAGCGGTGAAACCGATGCAAGTTTTGATCTTTGGTGCGTCTGGAATGGTCGGGCAGGGAGTTCTGCGGGAGTGCGTGCGGGACGCTGCTGTGGGCGATGTGTTGTGCGTAGGGCGGAGCGCTCTGCCTGTGATCGGAGGCAAGGTGCAGGAGCTGGTCTGTCGCGATCTGTTCGATCTGACAGCGGTCGAAGAGCAGCTTGTGGGATTCGACGCCTGCTTCTTCTGCCTCGGCGTTTCGTCGGCTGGAATGAGTGAGCCGGACTATCGGCGGCTGACGTATGACCTGACGTTGAGCATCGCGCGGACGCTGGTGCGGCTGAATCCGGAGATGGTCTTTGAGTATGTCTCCGGTGCGAGCACGGATAGCACCGAAAAGGGCCGGACGATGTGGGCGCGGGTGAAGGGGCAGACGGAGAATGCGCTGCTCGGACTTGGCTTCAAGGGCGCGTATATGTTTCGGCCGGGGATGATTCAGCCTCTGGACGGCATCCAGTCGAAGACGAAGTCGTATCGGATCCTCTATTCGGCGATTGGGCCTTTGCTGCCGTTGCTGAAGCGGCTGTTCCCGAAGTATGTGACGTCGACGCAGGAGGTAGGGCGAGCGATGCTTGCGGTTGCCAGGAATGGGTACGGAAAGCCGCTGATTGAAGCGGACGAGATCGGGCGGATCGCAGCGGGGCATCCGGGTTGAAGGTGCGCTGGCAGGATGTGAACTGGAAGCACGGGGTGAAGACTGCGCTGGCCGCAGGCCTCTGCCTGGTGTTGGCGCGGATGCTGAAGCTGTATCAGCCGTATTGGGCCTGCGTGTCGACGATCGTGGTGATGCAGTCGGAGACTGCGGCCACCATCACGGCTTCGCGAGACAGGGTGGTGGGAACTGCGGTGGGCGCGTTGGTGGGCTGGGGGGCGGCGTATCTGTGGAAGGGAAATTTCCTGGCGTATGCACTCGCGGTGCTGGTCTGCATGGTGGTGCCGGAACTGATCGGGTTGAAGGGCGCAGGAAGGCTTGCCGGGGTTGCGGCAACGATCATTCTGTTGGTGCCGACTTCTTTTTCGTACGGCGCGGTGGCGCGGGACAGATTCCTGGAAGTCAGCTTCGGGATCGTGGTGGCGCTGGTGGTCTCACATGTCTTGTGGCGTCATACGACGGTGGCTAAGACTTGAAGTTCTAAGGCTGCTTGCGAGCAGCTTCGATATAGGTAGAGGTGTAGCCTTCCCATTCCCAGGGCGTGACGGTGTCGCCCAGCAGGTGTTCGAAGAGAGGGCGAAAGGCGAGCTCGCCGTTGTCGCTGTTGGTCAGAATGATCATGCAGGTCTGGCGGCGTTCGAAGCAGAGAAGGTAGTTCTGGGCGCCGTCGCCGTGGCCTTCTTTGAAGAAGGCGGGGCCGTAGGGTGTGCGGGTGAGCAGACCCCAGCCAACTCCATAGGCAAGGCCGGTGGAGGCGGCTTCGGTGCCTTCGGGTTCATTCGCGGCGAGTGGAAATTGGTGCAGTCCGTGGATCGCGTAGTACGGGGCAAACATGGCTTTGCGGGTGGAAGGCTTCAGGATCGCGTCGCTAAACAGGGCGGTCAGGAAGTGCGCCAGATCTTCGACGCTGGTCGTCATGGAACCGGCGGCGCGGGCAGGGAAGCGTTTGGTCTGGGCGTGAAATTTTTCGTCGCCATCGAAGCGGTCGGCTACATTGGCGGCGAACTCTTTACGGTAGATCAGGCCGGTCTGGGTTATGCCGAGCGGAGCAAAGATCGCGGCCTGCATGAGTTCGTCCATCGGTTTACGGAATTGCTGTTCAATGACGAACTGCACCAGGTTGATGCCTTCGCCGGAGTAGAGGAACTGCGTACCCGGCTTGAAGTGGAGATGCATCTTCTTGTCGGGCTCGATGGAAGCGAAGTTCTGCAGCCCCGAGGTATGACTGAGCAGCATACGTGGAGTGATGCTGGGCCACGCAGGATCGTTCACGATATCCGAGGCGGTGTCTTTGTAGGGAGCGTAGGCATCGAGCGGCTGGGGGAGTTGTTTGGCAACGGGGGTGTCGAGGTTGAACTGATGGTGCTCGACGAGCTGCATGACGTAGGTGCTGAAGACGCTCTTGGTAATAGAGGCCGCCCATGTAGTCGTCTCGGTCGTCATGGGGAGATCCGGGTTGCGGGAGCGAAGGCCGTAGGCGTAGGACCAGGTAAGGTGGCCGTCGTTGAGGATGGCGATCTGGGCACCGGTGACGTGGGCCTCGGTGAGGGTCTTCTGGGCGAAGGTATCGGCTTCTGCGGAGGTGAGGGTGGTGTTGTCGAGGCGGCGGATGGTGGGGGCAGTTTTTTGAGCAGCGGCAGTTTGAGACAGGCCAGAAGGCAAGGTGAGGAGCGCGGCGAGGTGAAGGAGGAACTTCATGGTGGGAATGATACGGCCTCGGCACGTAACCAGTTCCCACTAGCTTTGAAAGCTGGGAGAGTTACAGCGCAGCGCAGACTGCCCGCAGGGGCATCGATGAGAAAGCGCCTACGGGCAGGGTGAATCAGGAGTTATTTGTATCGCTCGGTTAGACGGCTTTGCGCTGGAAGGTGGTCTTCTTGGTGTTGGCAAAAGAGTCTTTCGCCTTGAACGATGATGCGGATGCTCCAGGAGGCGGCTTTGCGCCGCTCTTGACTTGGTCGGCTTTTTCGCGAGCCGACTGCAGTTTTTGCGCCTTACGGCTCAGTCCGCCAATCTTGATTGCGCCTGCTTTAGGAATGAAATCACTCATACAGAAATCCTCTCATGCCCGGAAGATATTGGTCCGAGCAGGCCTTGGGCCGAGTCTTGATTGTAACGTTCCTCCGCGTGGCCGAACAGATTCACCTACTCCTATCGTTCAAAGGCGCGGTGGTATTTGTTCACGGCTTCGGTCGCAGGTTGGCCAGCATGACTTCGGCACTGGCTTCTGTGTTCAGCAGATCGGCGGGTGTGAGCCACGCGCGGCGCAGTTGGGTGATGCCGTAGGACATGATGTCGAGCTCTTCGGTGGAGTGGGCGTCGGTGTTGACGACGATCTTGCAGCCGTGCTGTTTGGCGAGGCGCAGGTGGAGATCGTTGAGGTCGGCGCGGGCGGGGTTGGCGTTGTGCTCGACGGCTACGCCGAGTTCTGCTGAGCGGCGGAGAATGACGTTCATGTTGAGCGCAATGGGTTCGCGCTTCAGCAGGATGCGGCCGGTGGGATGGCCGAGGATGCGGACGTGTGGATTTTCGAGCGCGCGGAGGACGCGGTTGGTGGTCTCTTCCATGGACTGATCGAAGCGCGAGTGGATGCTGGCGACGACGATGTCCATCTGGGCGAGCGTCTCGTCTTCGAGGTCGAGGGTTCCGTCGGCGAGGATGTCGACTTCGATGCCGGGGAAGACGGTGATGCGGCCTTCGTACTCCTGCTGAAGTTCGGCGTTGACCTCGCGGATGCGCTTGATGTGGGCGACGGCGCGCGCGTCGTCGAGGCCGCCGGTCATGGCGAGAGCCTTGGAGTGGTCGGTGATCGCGATGTAGCGAAGTCCATGGGCGAGAGCTGTCTCGGCCATCTGGCGGATGGTGTCGCGGCCGTCCGAGGCGTTGGTATGCATGTGCAGGTCGCCGCGGATATCGCTCAGCGTGATGAGTTGAGGCAGGGTGTGGGCAGCAGCGGCTTCGAGCTCGCCGGAGTTCTCGCGGAGCTCCGGGGGGATGTAGTCGAGGTCCAGAGCGCGGTAGATTTCCTCTTCACTTGCGGCGGCGACGATGGTGTTGTCTTCGAGCCGCAGGAGAGCGTACTCGGAGAGCGTCAGGCCGCGCTTGATGGCGCGCTGCCGGAGCGCGACGTTGTGGTGCTTGGAGCCGGTGAAGTATTGGAGCGCGGCTCCGTAGCTGGCGCGGGGGAGCAGGCGGACGTCAACCTGGAGGTTGTTGCGGAGGGTGAAGGAGACCTTGTTGGCGCCCCGTGCGAGCAGCTTATCGATCAAGGGGAGCGTGGCTACGTGCTCCACCGCGGCGGAGACGACCTCCGGCTCGCAGGCGGGACCGGTGACCAGGAGATCGAGGTCGCCGACAGTCTCGCGGCCGCGTCGCAGGGAGCCTGCGGGAGTGATCGTTTCAATGCCGGGAAATGCAGCGATGAGCGCGGAGATCTTTTCTGCGTAGTCGCGGGCGGCGTCGATACGGAAGCGGCCAGAGTTCTTGCGGTGGTCTTCGATGCCCTTGAGGAGCTTGGTGGCGAACTTCGTGCCCATGCGAGGAAGCTTTTCGAGGTGGCCTGCCTTGGCCGCAGCTTCGAGTGCATCGATATCGCAGACCTGCAGGGCGGACCAGACGAGAGCGACGGTCTTCGGCCCCATGCCAGGGAGGCGAAGGAGTTCGAGCATGGTTGGCTTGTATTTGGTGAGAAGCTCTTCGCGCAGCGGCATGGTTCCGGTGGCGACGAGGTCCCGGATATTGGCGGCCATGCCTTTCCCGATGCCGGGAATGGCGAGCAGGAGCTTGGGGTCAGCGTCGGGAGCGGCGAGGGTGCTGAGCTGCGTCGTCTGCTGCTCGACGGCTTCCGCAGCGCGCCGGTACGAGCGGATGCGAAACGGATCGGCAGCATCGATTTCGAGGAGGGAAGCAGTTTCGTCCAGAAGACGAGCGATAGTGATGTTGTCCATAGAAAAAATGAGCCAGGCCGAATGCGTTGGGCCTGGCTCCAGTATGCCTTATCAGGGGATAGCAAAATTATGGGTTAGCAAAAGCTCCGCAATGGATGTGGTCGCGCCATGCAGAGGTGCTCGAACGCTGTAGCAAGACAGTCGAGGCAGGAAAACTAAATGTAGTTATTTGAAATTGTTTTGTTGCTAAATAGCCTCTTTGAGGCGGCTCACCTGGTCGGCCTGGGGACCTTTGCTCCCCTGGATTACGTCAAACTCTACCTCGTCGCCTTCTTTGAGGGTTTTATAGCCATCAAGCTGGATGGAACTGTAATGCACGAAGACATCGGCACCGTCCTCGCGCCCCAGGAAACCATAGCCCTTCGCATTGTTGAACCATTTCACGGTGCCTTTGTACTGCGCCATGTGCTCTTTCTCCTTACTTGCCACGCATCCGCTTCGCTATCAGTCGCGAATGTCTATGTGGTGTGAGACGGAGAGATAGCTTTGGGTTGCCTGATCAAAGTGCCGGACAATAAAGTGCCGTAGCTCTTGCGGGATGGAGCGGAAAAGGATACCCGCCGCGGAGATGTTTTTTCCTTGTTGCAGGCAAAGTTTTCGAGCATCCGAGTGCGGCTTTAGAGGCGTCCGGCGCGGCGGGCGGCATCGTAGAGCGAGATGCCGATCAGGGTTTTACCGTCGTGGATCTTATTGTCGGCGATAAGAGCTAGCGCCTGGGAGAGGGGAACGCGCTGGATCTCGATGTGCTCGTCGGCCTCCGGCTGGGCGGTGCCTTCGCGGATGTCGCGGGCGAGGTAGATCTGCATCCATTCGCCCAGAAAGCCTGGGCTGGCGAAGTATTTGGTGAGGAGCGTCCATTTTTTGGCGCGGAAGCCGGTCTCTTCGATCATTTCGCGCTTGGCGGCGGCCAGCGGAGCCTCGTTGGGTTCGATGCGGCCGGCGGGGAGCTCCAGCAGGAACTGTCCGGCGGCGTGGCGGTACTGGCGCTCAAGGATGATGTCGGGGTCTTTGGGGTTCTTCGACTCATCCACTGCCAGGATGACGACGGAGCCGTTGTGCCGAATGACGTCGCGGGTGTTGATGTTGCCGCCCGGTTCTTCGACTTTATCGGTGAAAACGGAGAAGACTTTGCCCTTGTAGGCGAGTTTGGACGAGATAAGGCGGGCCTTTTTGGCCTTGGGAGAGAGTTTGGCTGGGGTGGCGGGGCGCGGGGTATTTTTTGAGGCGGCCATGCAGCTACGGTATCATCCTGCATCTAGGGTGCGGTGCGGGGCATCCTATCCGTTGTAACGGATATAAGCTGGGAGTGCTCTTACAATTGCCGCGGCTGTCCAGCGGGTTGGGAAGAGTCTGTATAACGGGTTTTCCAGGCCCGGGAGTGAGTGGCTGCGATGAGTATTGAGTGTTACCCGATCACGATTCTGCCGCATGTGTCGCAGCTCTATCGCGACTTTCTGGCAATGGCAGAGAGTCCCGCGGATGCGCCGGTGCGGCGTTGGTACGGGGCGGAGCCGTTTGCAGGCAAGTGGATGAGGATCGATTCGAACGACGCGGTCAAGATTGCCGACCCTTCGCGGCTGGCGGATGCGCTGAAGGCCCAGAGTCTGGAGTTTGGTGCGGGTACCGCTGCGCTTGCGAATATTGAGAAGCTGCGAGCGGGTGCCCGGGCTGTGGTGACCGGGCAGCAGGTCGGTCTGCTGGGCGGACCGCTGCTGACCTTATTGAAGGCGGCTACAGCGGTTGCGCGAGCGAAGCAGGCGACCAAGGTGACTGGGGTGGACCATGTTCCGGTGTTCTGGTTGGCGACCGAGGACCACGATCTGGCGGAGGTCGACCAGGTTTCGCTGCTGACGAAGGACTCGGTGGAGACGCTGCGGGCCGGGCTGAAGGTGTCGGGTACGGTTCCGGTGGGCGGAGTCGAGATCGGCCCGGAGATCGAGGCGGTGCTGGCGCAGGCCGAGGAGTTGCTGGGCTATGGGCCGGTGGGCGAGTTGCTGCGGGAGTGTTACGCGCCGCGGGACGGTTACAAGCCGACGCTGGGCGGGGCCTTTGCGCGGTTGATGGCGAAGATTTTTGCTGCACAGGGACTGATTGTTCTGGATGCTGCGGGGCGTGAGTTCCATGCGCTCGGCGAACGCACGTTGCGGTATGCGATTGAGCATGTCTCCGAGCTGGAAGAAGGTCTGCTGGCGCGGACGAAGGAGCTTGAAGCGGCCGGATATCATGCCCAGGTTTTGGTTGTCGCAGGGCATAGCCTGCTCTTCCTGGTGGATGGCGTGACCGGGGACCGGGCGGCGCTGCGGCGCTTGCCGGACGGTGGATGGAAGGCTGGAGGAAAGACCTACACGACGGCGGACCTGCTGGGAATCCTGAGTGCTGAGCCCGAACGGATCAGCCCGAATGCGCTGCTGCGCCCGGTGTTTCAGGATACGATTCTGCCGACTGCAGCCTACATTGGCGGACCGGCGGAGGTGGCGTATTTTGCCCAGAGCGCGGTGGCCTATCAGGCGATTCTGGGCCGGATCACGCCTGCGCTCTCGCGTCTGAGCGCGACGCTGGTTGAGCCGGCGATTGCAACGGTGATGGAGCGGCACGAGGTGACCCTGCCCGACGTAATGACTACCGCCGAGGAGTTAGGGCAGAGGCTCGGTGCACGGGCTATGCCGATCACGGGCAAGCGTCGGTTAGCGGCTGTCGGCAATGCCATGGATGCGGAGTTGACCGCGCTTACGGAATATATGTCGGCGATGGATGAGAATCTTGGGCGGGCCGCTACGGTCTCGGGCAACAAAATGCGGTATCAAATGAACCGGCTGCGACGCGTGGCAGCAACCTTCGAGTTGCAGAAGGAAGCCAGTCTCAAGAAGCATGCGGCGGCTTTGACCTTGCATCTGTTTCCTGAGGGACATCCGCAGGAACGGCTGCTGGCCGGGGTATGGTTTCTGGGGCGCTATGGCGAGGGCTTGGTGGAGCGCATGGTGGCAGCGGCAGAGAATCTTTGTCCGGGGCATGTGGTGGTGCGGCTTTAGTTCTGGGTGTCGTCCGTATCGACAATGCCGAGTTGCAATCAGATATTCCAACAGCGAACTGCCGAATATCTGGGATCGCTCGAAGTCCAGCTAGCAGCGGCTGCTCGGAACTCTTCTTAGGGGACTCGCCCAGCCTTGCTTTTATCGTCTGCTGTCGCAACAATCGAACATCATGCGCAATGTCTTGCTCCGTAGCATTCTCCGTGCCGGCTCTGTCCTCTCTTTGCTTACGATAGCGGTGCCGGGTTCGCTGCTCGCTCAGGCAACCAGTTCGTCGGGGGAACGCACCCCTTACGAGACAGTGAATGTCTTCATCGGAACCGGCGCTGACGGCCACACGTTTCCAGGTGCGGTAGTCCCCTTTGGCATGGTTCAGCTAAGTCCCGATACGCAGATACGACCCTTCAAGCAGAGCTATAAATGGGCGGCCGGGTATCGGTATGAAGACAGCACGATCCTCGGCTTCTCGCATACGCACTTCTCGGGTGCGGGCCATTCGGATCTGGGCGACTTTCTGGTCCAGCCGATCGCCGGTGACGTCCGCCTCGAGCCGGGCGATTCGGACCATCCAAAGTCCGGCTATCGGTCGAGCTTTAGCCACGCAACTGAGAGCGCTGCACCGGGGTACTACGCCGTCACCCTGGCGGACTACGGAGTGCGGGCGGAGCTCACCGCAACAGCACGCGTCGGCGTGCATCGCTACAGCTTTCCGACCGGGCAGAAGGCCCACGTCCTCCTGGATATGCGCTCGTCGATTTACAACTATGCGGGCAAGGTGCTGTGGTCGCGGCTCCGCATCCGACCGGATGGAACGGTGACTGGAATGCGCGAGACCCGTGGCTGGGCTCCGGGGCGTCAGTTGTACTTCGCGATGCGTTTCTCCCAGCCGCTCGCGTCGCATCAGCTCCTGAATCGCGAGCCGCTTCCTCTCGAATACAAAGGATTCAAGACGCCGGGGAACACCGCGTCCGACACGCAGGCAATCGAGGGCCGCGGACTGCTCGCTGTCTTCGACTTTGCTCCTTTGAGCGCACCGCTTATCGTCAAGGTCGCTCTTTCTCCTACCAGTGAAGACGGTGCCATCGCGAACCTCGATGCCGAGTGCCCGGGCTTCGACTTTGATGGGGTCCACGCGGCGGCGCGTACTGTATGGGAGACGTCTCTCGGTAGAGTTGACCTGAAGACCGAGCCTGCCATGCGGCAAAATCTTTACACGGCCTTGTACCATGCCATGCTGGCCCCAAGCCTGGCGATGGATGTGGACGGAAGCTATCGCGGGCCGGATAACCAGGTGCATCGCGCGGATGGATTTCACTTCGTCTCCAGCCTTTCGCTCTGGGATACCTACCGGGCGGAGCAGCCTTTAATGACGCTGCTTGAGCCGGAGAGCCGCACCTCGGATCTCGTGCAGTCGATGCTTGCCTCGCAGAAGGAGAGTCCTTTTGGGATGCTTCCGATCTGGCAGTTTCAGGGGATCGAGACATGGTGCATGATCGGCTACCACGCGGTGCCGGAGATCGCGGACGCTTACATGAAAGGCATCCGCGGCTTCGATGCCAACCAGGCTCTCGACGCGATGGTTGCGACCGCCGACTACGGCCCTTATGGCCACCTCGACGAATACAAGAAGCTCGGCTATGTCCCGGTCGATGGAGGGGAGGCAGGCTCGCATGGGGAAGCCACCTCGCAGACGATGGAGTATGCGTACGACGACTGGACCATCGCGCGGATGGCTCGCAAGCTGGGCCGTACTGAGATCGCGGATCGCTTCGATCAGCGCGCAGGGAACTGGCGCAACGTCTTCGATACCGCCAGCGGATTTGTGCGCCCGCGTCTTGTCAATGGAAGCTTCCGCGAACCGTTCAATCCGGCCCGCGCCGGGGCCGATAGCGGCTTTACAGAAGGCAATGCGTGGCAGTACTCCTGGTACCAGCCGCAGGACGAGGCGGGGCTGATCCGCCTGCTGGGTGGAGATACGAAACTCGTTGCGAAGCTGGATGCAATGTTCGACGCGCACGTCGATCCGAAAGACTATGCCGACGTAGAAGATATGGCCGGCTTGATCGGCCAGTACGTCCATGGCAACGAACCGAGTCATCATCTTGCGTATCTGTACAGCTATGCAGGGCAGCCCTGGCGCACTCAACAGAGGTTGGGCCAGATCGTTGCAAGCCAGTACAAACCCACGCCTGATGGCCTGGTCGGCAACGACGATCTGGGACAGATGTCCGCGTGGCTGCTGTTTACTTCCTTCGGGTTTTACCCGGTCGCGCCGGGTTCGAACGAGTATGTGCTCGGCCGTCCGTTTGTGGACCAGGCAACGCTCAACCTGCCGAATGGAAAGAAATTTCAGGTTGTGGCTGAAGGTCTCAGCGAAGCTCATCTCTATGTGGGCAGCGTAAAGCTCAACGGCAAGCTTCTCGATCGGAGCTTCATTACCCACGAGGAGATACTCCGTGGAGGCGAGCTGAGGTTTGTGATGCAGGACAAGCCGAATACCAAGTGGGCTACCTCTCCTGCTTCGCGGCCCTTCTCCATGTCGCAGCCACCGATCGCGAAATGACTCACGAAGGTTCGAGGCTTGGGTAGCCCCGAAGCTTATGGTTTCCAAAGCGGGTACTGCTCTCCATATTTGTTAGGGTGTGTTTGCGCACCGCGCGGAGCCATTGCAAGCGTCACTGTACTCGGATCGGTAAGGTCGGCTGCGACGGTTACGACTCGTGCAGCCGCACTGAGGCTTTCAGCGGTGGCATGCTCGTTCCAGACACTCAGCCTGTAGGACCCCGGTGGTATGCCGCGAATCACGATATCTCTGGACGAGGAGCTGGCATAGTACGGAGTTGCCAATGACAGAATGACGCCGCCCATCTCCGGGTGAATATTGCAGAAAATGTACGAGATCCCCTCGCGTGGAAGCTTTACAGCTTGAGATTGGCCTGTCTCATACAGTCCGAGATCGAAGCGTCTGCCATTGAAGAGAGAGAACACATTGTGGAAGAAAGGATCGAGGTTTGGAAACTCCACGGTACTGCCGACCGGAACGACAAGCAGATGTGGCCGAAACTGCTTGTTCTGCTGATCCATCTTGAAGGTTCGCGCTGCGCGGGCAGGCATGGCTGCTGTATTGAGAGGAGAGAGCCACGCCACGACGGGCGTATCTCCGGTCAGAAGACTATCCGGTCCGAGGACATGCACGCGGAACGTCGCTTCCGCCCTTTGCGCGACGCCGCGCAGGGTGAGAACCAGACTGAACAGCAGCACATATCTGGCCGCTCGCCCCATCAGAATTGGTACCCCGCGGAGAACGTAAAGACGTTGGCCACGTTGGGGGAACCGTTGATCGGCCAACTCCAGATACGGCGAAACTCGGGAGAGAGCACCACGGAGTTCCAGGGTCGATACATGAGGTTTCCCGTGATGGCGCGATTGCGGGCGTAGAACCCGAGAGCATTGGCCGGTGTTGGCAGATTGAGCAGACGCAACTGGCTTCCCGATCCAGCGTCCTGACCGAACGCGGCGTTCCACTGCATGCGCGGCGACGCAATAGCCTGAAGCTGCGCCCAGCCTCCTCCACTGTCGAGGCCAAAGGTTCGGCTCACACCCGTCACTCGATCAGTTCCTTGCACAACATCACGATATGCGCCTCCGCCCAATCCTCCAAGCCCTGTTCCTCTATACAGCTCGCCGCTGAGGCGCAGCCAGCGCAGAATGGGGACCTGCCAGTCTGTCGTGATTGCCCAGGTGTTGACGATGATGCCGCCGCCGTAACTTTGTTTCGCATAATATCCGCCGCCTCCGATTCTCCAACCCGTTGCGACCGGATCGGCGTAGCTGCTGAGGCGCGTTCCGGGGTCGACTGCGGATCCATAGGACAGTCGAGCTTCAATGGCTGGAATGCGACTCAACTCTGCGGGACTTAGGGTCTTCGCCTCCTGATAGGTTTGTATTCCCGCCATGTAGGGGTCGCGCAGGCCCAACTCGAGATTGAGTGTCCGGCGTTGTCCGAGCCTCGTTTTATGTTCAAAGCGTAGTTCCGGGGCCCAGGTCCACAAATTGCCGCTCCACGCGAGGGATGGCTGCGCCACCGCTGCCAGAGAAGCTGGCGAGAGCGGCGAGATCAAGGGTTCGTCGTAACGCGCTTCAAATACGTTCGATTCCGTCTCTGCCCGAATCCCTGCCGTCCTGAGACGGACGAGGCGGGCCGGGCCCGAGGTCGTGCCGCCTCCGACTCCGCCGAAAAAATCCAGACTTACCCGGGCGGACGTGTGCAGACGGCCGAGCACCGGGCCTTGTCCTTCCAGCCCCAGCCATGTCTGGCGCATGGAGCCGCCGACGCTGCCGTGACTTACATCCGCACTCCTGCGAAGTGCGCTGGTCGGAAGGTCAATCTCATCGACTACACCCTGATTCACAAATGCATTGAAGAGCACCAGCCCTGTGACCCGGACGGGAAACTTGGACTCGCTCTCAACCTTCACCTGCTCGTGCTGCTTCACTTCGGCGGCGAGCACATCCTGATCCTCGCGTAGAGCGCTCACTTGATCCTGCTGCTGCGTGTCCGCTTCGCGCGTTGGGGGCGCCTCAGCCGCCTTCTGGGCGCTGATGTCGCTCTGTGCACTAGCCGCGCTCTGTGCATTGGCTGCGCTCTGTGCATTGGCTGCGCTCTGTGCATTAGCCACGCTCAAATCCCTGCGCAGGGTTTCGACCTCTTTCCGAAGTTCATCCACCTGCGATTGAGCGGATTCCAGGCTGGAAGCCAGTCGCTCGATGCGCTCCTTCAGCGCCTGTTGCTGCGATGGGCCAGGTGTCGCGGTGCCGGGGGTTGCCGACTGCGCGACACACGCGGGTGCAGCCGCCATTCCTGTAACGAAATAGAGTCCTGACGCGATCGCCAATGTTCGCAGCCGTCTCATATTTTCCCCTCAAGATACTTTGTTGGAATTACATCGTCTTCAACCAACTGTGCCGGCAGATTGAGGCAGAAAACAGTGTGACCCGCTTCGGATTTTTCCAGTCGCAGAGAACCGCCGTGCGCTTCCATAATGCGGGACGACAGCGCCAGGCCAAGCCCTGTGCCGTGCTCTTTTCCTTCGCTTACAAACGGTTGGAACAGAGTATCGCGTATCGCCGCCGGAACACCGGGGCCATTATCTTCAATTCTGATCTGCGGCTCTGTCCCGTCGCGTGTAAGGATGGCTGCAATGCGCGGCTTGCCCGCACTGCGCTTCGCGGCCTGGCAGGCGTTCAGGAGCAGATTGTAGATGGCTCGATCCAGCTCCTGCGGGTCGGCGATAGCGCTGTAACTGCCGGCAGCGTTTACCCGTATCTCGATGCCGCGCGCCTCAGGATGGGTCTTCACGCGCCCGATCGCCCGGTCGAGTATCTCGACGAGGTTCACCATGCGTCTCTGCAGCGCCATGCCCGTCCGTCCGAAGACAAGGAGCGAATCGAGCAGATCGGTCATGCCGACCACCGCTGTCTTGACCTCGTCCAGCATCTCTTCTCGAGCGGCAGGGCCTGTACTATCCATGCTCAGGAACTCCGCGTTCGCATACATCGAAGTGAGGTAGTGCCTGAGATCGTGCGAGATGGAACTCGCCATGCGGCCGATCGTCGCCATGCGTTCCGCCAGCAGGAGTTCCCGTTGGGTGCTTTCGATCTCCGCCTGCATGCGACGGAAGGATAAGCTCAAACCGCGAACCTCCAGCGCGCCGCTCTCCTGCCATTTGTAGTTGAAGTTGCCGGCACTTAAAGCACGTGTTCCGGCGAGCAAGGATTCAAGCGGGCGGGTTACAGTGCGGGCGATCTCTGCCGCCAGCAACCCACCCACGAGCAGACCAAATGCCCCGATCAGGATGATCCACAGGTTGAGTTGGCGCAGCGTTCGCGTGGCTTGATCGTAGCTTTTCAGTACGACAAGGTAGGGGCCGCCATCGTTTGCCGTCGAAGCATTCAATGGGATGGTTCTCGCGAGGAAGTGTTGCTTGCCGAGCCACAGATCCGCTCCCTCCTTCTTCGTTTCGCTTCGCGCAAAACGGGTGAGAACGTCGTTCGCGGCCGGGTCGACCGTGCTGGCCACAACACCGTCCGCTCCAATGAAAGCGACATGGGCGGATACCGCCTGGCCGACCTCCTCCGCCATCTCTCGATCGAGAGAGTAGCCCACGGTTACATACCCAAGGCTGCTTCCATTCGCACCACTGCCGAACTCAATTGGCTGAGAGAGTACCTCCAGCAGGCGTCCGCGGGCAGCGAGCAGTTGCGGCGTTCCTGGATGCACAATGGTCTTTGCGACCGCGGCCTGGATCTCATTCACATTGAGCGGCGTACCGTCGTTGTAGAAGCTGACGATGCGTCCTTCCTGGTCGTTCAACGCGAACAGGCTGCTGCCGCTCACGCGCCAGAACTCAGCTCCTCCATCTGAGATGGTGCGCGGGTCGCGCGCCGTCATCAACGCCTTAAGGGACGGAAGATCGGCCATAAGGGCAGCGGTGCGTTCCAACAGATGTCTGCGCTGGTTCTGGAGATTCGAGAAGGTTACTTCCGAACGTTGCGTATCCTCCGCCAGATCGCGGTTGAGTTGGCGTTGGACGGTAAACCTAACGAGTATAAGAAAAACGATCGTCATCGACACCGCTACCAGGAGCAGCGATGCCTGCAATGTCGTTCTCATGCGGAGTGGACGCACAACGGTCCTCATGCTGCGAAGCAGCCTCTGTTTCTATGCGGGGCTGAACTTGTAGCCCGCACCATGCACGGTGCGGAAGTGCTTTGGCTGTGCCGGATCGATTTCCAGCTTCTGTCTTAGCTTCAAAATCTGATTATCAACCGTTCGGGTGGTCGGATAGTTTTCGTATCCCCAGACGTCATTCAGCAGCTCCACGCGGCTGATGACACGACCGGGGTTTTCGATAAAGTAGCGTAATAATTTGAACTCGTGCGCGGTCAGGGAGACCGCCTCGCCCGCTCTCTGCAACTCCATGCGCGCGAAGTCCACACTGACATCCCCGAAGTTGAACGTCTTCTCCCGTTTCGTCTTGTGAGAGCGGCGGACGGCCGCCTGCACGCGCGCAAGCAATTCTCTCGGACTGAAAGGTTTGGTGACATAGTCATCTGCGCCAAGCTCAAGCAATAAAACCTTGTCAGCGACATGGCTTACCGCGCTCAGAATCAGCACAGGAATCTCGGGGTGTGCTTCCTTGATGCGTTTACAGACCTCGCGCCCCGGTACCCCCGGCAACATCAGGTCGAGCAACACGGCCACCGGCAAAATGGCGCGACAGGCTGCGACGGCATTCAGCCCATCACTTTCCACCCGAACCGCATATCCTTCACCTTCAAAGAGACGGACGAGCGTCTTCTGAACCCGGGAATCGTCCTCTATCACCAAAATATTCTGCATTTTATGTTCCAACTGTCGTCAGCAAGTGTAATGCTTCGCCGGGCAGGCTGCCAGCGAAGTGCGCATCCTGAGCGGCCAGTGACAAAGCAATGACAACTCGATGACATCCACCAATTTCAAAGCTTCTGGAAACTACGGTGCCCTTGAGGATCCGGCTGCTTCGAGCCATTCGAGGCGCGAAGCGTATTGAAATACCCCACATTCGTTCGAATGCAGTTCCGGGAAGCATCCGAGCGCGATATGTTAACAGAGAATCTACCCGGAGAAACGATGGCCGCTGGAACCGCAGGATCTACTTCGCACCTATCGACGAATGAGAATAAGAGCTATGGGATTCCGCTGGCGCTGATGGTCTCGCTCTACTTCGGGATTGGCTTCATCACCGCGATGAACGATATCTTGGTCCCGCATTTCAAGGATCTGTTCCACCTTACGAACTTCCTGGCCCTGCTGGTTCAGTTCGCGTTCTTTGGCGCTTACTTCCTGATGTCGCTGCCCTCGGGCTGGATCGTGGGAAGAATCGGCTACAAGTCAGGAATCGTGGTAGCGCTCACGACGGTAGGATGCGGCCTGCTGTTATTTCTGCCGGCATCGATCCTGATCGCGTATCCGCTGTTCCTTTCGGCGTTGTTCGTGGTGGGCAGCGGACTCGCCCTGCTTCAGGTAGCGATCAACCCCTATATCACCGCGCTCGGCTCGCCGGACAAGGCTGCATCCCGCCTCAATCTCGCAGGCGGATTCAATTCGATTGCAGGCACTCTCGCTCCCAAGGTCGGGTCTATTTTCATCTTCATCGCCGCGGGAGCGACCACGGCAGAGTTGTCGCGTTCCGTCCGGACGCCCTACATGGTGCTGGCTGGAGTGGCCTTCGCCATGGCGCTCCTGACGCGGTTCATTCACCTGCCAGACCTGATCGAACAGGCTCCGAAGGACGGGACGGACGATGGAAGCGCGTGGGACTTCCGGCATCTGCGCTTTGGCGCGCTGGCGATCTTTACCTATGTGGGGGCAGAGGTCGCCATCGGCAGCTTGATGATCAACTATCTCGGCCAGCCCTCCATGGGCAGCCTGAGCCACTTTGAAGCGGCGAAGTATGTCTCCCTCTACTGGGGTGGAGCTATGGTCGGCCGGTTTATCGGCTTCGTCGTACTGCAAAAAGTCGGCGCACCCAGGGCGCTGGCGTTTGTCTCGATAGCAGCTTCAATCTTCGTATCGGTGGCGATATTGGGTCATGGAAATATCGCTCTCTGGGCGATCGTCTCGTGCGGTCTGTTCCACTCCGTCATGTGGCCCTGTATCTTCCCCATGTCGGTCAAGGGGCTCGGCAAATTCACCAGCCAGGGCTCGGGCATCCTGATCACGATGGTTGTCGGAGGCGCGGTGGTCCCCGAGATTCAGGGCCTGCTGGCGGATTCGTTCGGCTACCAGAAGAGCTTCATGGTGGTTCTGCTGTGCTACCTGTACCTGATCTTCTTCTCCGTAAGCGGCCACAAGAACGTGCAGGAAGGCTACTCAACCCGCATCGCGTTGACGCCGCCGGAGGTAATTTAGTCTGGCCCTGGTTTATGAACTGCTGCGAAGAATCGCAGTCAGCTCTTGCACATCGGCAATCGTTCCGGGGATACGGGAGCCATCCACGCTGCGACGCACCGAAGCATGGAAGTGATGGGCTCCTGTAATCTCAGCCACCTTCCCGGCGTTCGCGAACCGAAGCCCGCCGCCGACGGCGACTGCTATACGGTCGCTGGCCTGGGAGACCAGCGCGGCAAGGGTGTTAGCGCCAGTCAGTACATCGGGCGCGCCGCCGGAGGTAAGAACGCGATCGCAGCCGCACGCAATCACAGACTCCAGCGCTTCGGTAAGGTTCGGGGTCGCATCGAAGGCTCGGTGAAAGGTAGTTTGGAGCGGAGAAGCCAGCTCGACCAGCAGACGCGTTCGCTCCGTATCGACAGTGTTGTCCTCATGCAGAAAGCCGAAGACAACGCCCGCGATTCCCATGCCTTTCACGCGACGCACATCTTCGCATATCTGCTCGAACTCGGAAGGCGAATAGCAGAAATCGCCGGAACGGGGACGCAGCATTGCGTGAATGGGCAGTCCGCTCTGCTCCACGGCGCTAAGGATAAGATCGTCCTCGGGGGTCAATCCCTCCAGCTCAAGATGGGAGCAAAGCTCAATGCGATTGGCGCCGCCCGGGGCTGCAGTCAGGCAAGCTTCAAGCGTCTCGGCGCAAAGTTCGAACGTGATCGATCGGGTCAAAGGCAGGTCCGTCAAAGGTAAATTTAAGGCAGTGCGGATTCAGTTTCGGGGTGGAGTTTTTGGACTTCAAGCCTAGTGATCTTGTACACCAGAAAGAGAGCGAAAGAATAAAGGACCATGCTCGAAGAATCGAAACGAGGTTTACGCACGAAATGAGTTTCTTTTTAGCGCTGGATGCTGGCGGCACGAAGACGGACTATGTGCTGGCTGACGAAACGCAGGAGCTGGCGCGAGTCCGTACCGGAACCATCAAGCGGATGCGCACCGATGCTGCCACAGCCGGGGATAATCTGCGCTCGGCTCTCTCAGAACTGACCGCGCGGAGTGGCGTTCCCATGGAGTCCGTAGCCTGCACGTGTGTCGGGACTGCCGGTGAGAGTGTTCCTCTGGTGGCCGAGTGGCTCCGCGAAGCTTTTAGCACCCGGGTCGGCGGAGAGCTCCTGCTGCTGGGAGACGTCGAGATCGCGCTGGACGCAGCGTTTCCCGGGCAGCCCGGCGTGTTGGTGCTCGCCGGAACCGGGTCCAATGTCGCGGGCCGAGCTCTCAGTGGGGAACTTACGTTTGCCGGTGGATGGGGACCCGCACTCGCCGATCAGGGATCCGGGCACGGAGTTGGTCTACGGGCTTTGCGGAGGGCGTTTCTGGCCAGGGACGAAGGTCGGCCTACACTTCTGCTGGACGCAGTTCGAGAGTTGTGGGAGCTGCCATCCCTCGATCTGCTCATCGAACACGCGAACCGCCTCCCGCCTCCCGACTTCTCGACCTTAACCGAGACTGTCGTTCGCTGCGCTGAGCTTGGAGATATAGTTGCCGCGGAGGTGCTGCGGAGCGAAGGCGAAGATCTCGCCTACCTCGTTCGCCTGGTAATGCGCCGATTGCGGGCCGGGTCGACGAATCCTCAATGGGTTCCGCCCATCGCGTTTGCTGGCTCCGTGATGGAAAAGGTTCTGCCCGTCCGCGATGCCCTGATCGCTGCTGTGCTGGCCGAATTTCCGACGGCTCAATTCCTGAGTGGCGTCGTCGATCCTCTTGCCGGGGCGCTTTGGCGGGCACGCACCGCGCCCGTCCTGCATCGCTAGGCAGTATCGACCTATACAGGGGTTGCATCTTCGCCGGTGTGGTTGAATTCGAAAGGATATTGGGAAGGGCACGGCTTCGCCGTGCCGAAAGAAGCGTTCTCCTCTAATTCTTTTGTTTCTTTTGTCGATTTGCCGAAGGCAAATCGACAAAAGAAACGAATCAAAAATAGGTGATGTTTGGCACACCTGAAGGTGTGCCCTTCCAAGAGCTATATGTCGATACTGCCTAACATAGGCAACTCGCTGACTAGACGGCGTCCACTTCTTCGGAGCTGTCCATAAGTAGCAGCAGAGATCTTCCTCCCACGATGATCTTGTCGGTCAACTGATTCTTCCTGAAGGGATCGTCGATGTCCTGGGTGTCGAGCACCTGGCACCACGGACTTCCGGCAGGGGACGGCGGCAGGGAATACTCCACTCCATCGGCGGCGGCGTTGACGATGAGCAGGAAGCTGCTGTCTTTGACCTGATCTCCCTCGTCGTTCGTCACCTGCAGGGTCTGGCCGTTCAGCATCACGCAAACGGAACGGTTCCACGTCGTATTCCAGACCTCATCCGAGATCGGTTTGCCGTCGGTGTTGAACCACGCGGCATCCTGAATGACAACGTTTTGGTCGGCCTTGCGAACCTCCCGGTCCTGAAAAAACTTGCGGCGATGCAGATTCGGATGCGCAAGCCGCAGATGAACCAGCTTGCCGGTAAAGTCCCGGAGGCGCTTTCGTGATGTGTCGAGATTCCAATCGAACCAGGTCAGCTCATTGTCCTGGCAGTAACAGTTATTGTTGCCGCGTTGCGAACGCGCCACTTCGTCCCCACCGGCCAGCATGGGAACGCCCTGCGAGAGCAGCAAGGTCGCCAGGAAGTTGCGGGTCTGACGTTCCCGCGCATGATTGATCGCAGCATCGTCGGTCGGTCCTTCGGCGCCCATATTCCATGAGTCGTTATTGTCCGTCCCGTCCCTGTTGTCGTCCCCGTTGGCCTCGTTGTGCTTCTGGTTGTAGCTGACAAGATCGCAAAGGGTAAATCCGTCATGGGCTGTGACAAAGTTGATGCTTGCATACGGTTTTCTTCCATCGAACTGATAAAGATCGCTTGAGCCCGTCAGTCGATAGGCGAAGTCCGAGAGCTGCCCTGCATCGCCCTTCCAGAAGCGGCGCACGGTGTCGCGATATCGTCCGTTCCACTCCGCCCAGAGGACGGGGAACTGGCCCACCTGGTATCCGCCTTCACCGACATCCCATGGCTCGGCGATGAGTTTGACATCAGCCAGTGTGGGATCCTGATGAATCGTATCGAAGAAGGAAGACAGCTTACTGACGTCGTGCAGTTCGCGCGCAAGCGTCGCAGCCAGATCAAAGCGAAAGCCATCCACGTGCATCTCCGTCACCCAGTAACGGAGTGAGTCCATGATCATCTTCAGCACCTGCGGATGGCGAACGTTCAGGGTGTTTCCGGTCCCGGTGTAGTCCTTGTAATACCTCGGATTGTCCGGCATCAGCCTGTAGTAGGTGCTGTTGCAGACCCCCTTCCAACTGATCAGCGGCCCCAGTTGATTGCCCTCGCAGGTGTGGTTGTACACCACATCCAGGATGACTTCGATCCCGGCGGCATGCAGGGCTTTCACCATCTGCTTGAACTCCGTGACCTGCCCGCCCTGATCGCCCGACGAACTGTAGCGCGACATGGGAGCGAAGTAGCCCAGGGTGTTATAGCCCCAGTAGTCAGTCAGGCCGTTGGTCACCAGGTGCTCTTCATCGATGAAGTGATGAATGGGAAGCAGCTCCAGCGCAGTGATCCCCAGCCGCTTGAAGTAGTCGATGCTGGAGGGATGACTCAGCCCTGCGTAGGTGCCTCGCAGCTCTTCCGGAATCATCGGATTTCGCTTGCTGAATCCGCGCACATGCACTTCGTAGATGACAGAGTCGGCCAGTGTTGTCTCCGGGCAGCAGTCATCTTCCCAGTCAAAGGTCTCGTCGATAATGACGGACTTCGGAACCCCGGCGGCTGAATCCTGCGTATCGATCTTAAGGTCGTCGCCGGAGGCCGCATCGTGGGCAAAGATTGGAGCCTTCCAATCGACCTCTCCCGCGATCGCCTTCGCGTAGGGATCCAGCAGCAACTTGGCAGGATTGAAACGATGGCCCTTCTCCGGCTCCCACGGTCCGTGAACGCGATAGCCGTAGAGTTGGCCCGGACCCACCGAGCGGATAAAGCCGTGCCAGACCCACGCCGTCCGTTCGCGCAGCGTGACACAATCCGTTTGATGGCCCTCAGAGTCGAAAAAGCAGAGGTCGACGCGAGTCGCTCCCTCGGAATAGAGGGCAAAGTTGGTGCCTTTGCTGGAAATGGTGGCGCCAAGCGGGTAAGGACGGCCGGGCAGGAGCGTACGGTTCATACGCCCTAGGATGCGGCAAAAGGCGAAGAGTTTCAATCAAAGTCCCGTCGGCTCAATTCTTCTATCGCAAAACACTTAGGCCGCTGAAATTAAATTTCATCGAAGGAAGATGAAGGAGCAAATCGCTGCGAAGACGAATCCTTGCTCGCTCAGTTATAGTCAACGTGCTCCGATAAATGAGTTTCGTCTGCCGTCAGTCTGCACTTACGAGATTCCGAAGTATCTGCGTCCTGATTTTTTTATGAATGCACCCAGCATGAACGAGCTCAAGACGCCCACTGTCGCTACTGCTGCAGATTCAGCTTCGCTTCGCAAGCGCTGGCTCTACATTCTGCCTGCGGTCTTCGTGACCTACAGCCTGGCTTATCTGGACCGCGCAAACTATGGCTTCGGTGCCGCGGCCGGCCTGGCAGCAACGCTCCACATCACGGCCTCTCAGTCTGCCTTGCTCGGTTCCGTGTTCTTCCTGGGATACTTCGCCTTCCAGCTTCCGGGAGCCGCTTACGCCCGGCGTCGCAGCGCGAGCCAGCTCATCTTCGTTGCCCTCATCGTCTGGGGCAGTCTCGCAGCTCTGACCGGAGTGGTGCGCCAGTTCTGGCTGCTGGCGTTCATCCGCTTCATGCTCGGTGTCGCTGAGAGCGTCATCTTCCCCGCGATGCTCGTCATCCTCACCCATTGGTTCACCCGGGCGGAACGCTCCAGGGCGAATACGTTTCTGATCCTGGGAAATCCGACGACCGTCCTCTGGATGTCGGTCATCACGGGCTTTCTCATCCATCGCCTCGGCTGGCAGATGACTTTCATCGTCGAGGGAATTCCGTCGGTGCTCTGGGCGATCTTCTGGGTGCGCCTGGTCAAGGACCGACCGCACCAGTCTCATTGGATGACCCCTGGAGCGAGCGCGCTCCTCCAGCAACAACTCGATCAGGAACAGCAAGGGCTACCCCAGGTCTCCAGCGTTCGCAAGGCGCTGGTGCGCGGCGACGTCCTCCTGCTTTCGACCCTCTATCTCTTCTGGAGCGTCGGAGTCTACGGTTTCGTCCTGTGGCTTCCGACCATCATTCAGCAGGGCTCAGCCATGGGGATCGAAGCGACCGGCCTGCTTACCGCCGTTCCCTATGTTCTTGCGGTCCTGCTCATGCTGCTGGTGAGCTATCTCTCCGACCGGTTCCTCGAGCGTAAGTCGCTCGTGTGGCCATTCCTGGTGCTCTCCGGAATTGCACTGCTGGTCTCCTTCTTTACTGCGCATCACAGCTTCTGGCTAGCCTACGGAGCGCTGATCGTAGCCGGTGGTGCGATGTACGCCCCATACGGACCCTTCTTCGCCATCATCCCCGAGGTGGTCCCGAAGAACGTCACCGCGGAGGTGCTCGCGCTGGTGAACAGCAGCGGAGCCTTCGGCGGCTTCCTCGGCTCATGGCTTGTAGGTTTATTGCAGGCACGCACGGGTCACTCGGAGGCAGGGTATCTCCTGATGGCGTGCTCGCTCATCCTCTCCGGATTGCTTCTGCTCTGCCTGAAGATCAGAAAGCGCGAACCAGTTGCGATCAACCCTCACAGCCCAATCAGCGGAACAACAGATCAAGTCAGGGTGATGGAATAACGTATGGCAGAGATCTCATTCGAGTCTATTTTGGAGACCCCCGGTTTTGACGCCGGGTCAGTCCGGACCCATGCTCCCGGTCCGCAAGGCAGTCTGCCGATCACGGTAGAGATGCTGCTAGGGCAGCCTTCCGGTGACCTCTTCGGGCTGAGCCAGAACGCAGGCATGGGCTGGGAGCCGTCCCGCCTGCTGGATCCCGAATTCCTGATTCTAAGCACCCACGGAGGCATGCGCGCCGAGGACGGAAGGCCGATCGCTCTCGGCTTCCACACCGGCCACTGGGAGGTCGGGCTGCTGGTCGCTGAGGCTGCCCGCGAGTTTCGCGCGCAACGCTGCACGCCCTTCGCCGGAGCCTGCACCGATCCGTGTGACGGACGAACCCAGGGAACGGATGGGATGCTCGATTCGCTCCCGTTTCGCAACGATGCGGCCATCGTGCTGCGCCGTCTGATGCGATCGCTCCCCACCCGCAAAGGCGTACTCGGAGTGGCCACCTGCGACAAGGGACTTCCGGCCATGATGATGGCCCTCGCTTCCTCCGGCAAGATGCCCAGCATCCTGGTTCCTGGCGGCGTCACGCTGCTTCCGGACGAAGGGGAAGATGCCGGCAAGGTCCAGACCATCGGCGCTCGCTACTCGCAAAGCCAGATCACACTGGAGTACGCCGCGGAAGTCGGCTGCCGTGCCTGCGCGACACCCGGTGGCGGTTGCCAGTTCCTCGGCACGGCTGCCACATCGCAGGTCGTTGCAGAGGCGTTGGGCCTGTCGCTGCCGCACACCGCGCTCGCCGCATCCGGCGAACCGCTGTGGCTCGATGCTGCTGCCCGCTCCGCCCGCGCACTCATTCGTCTCCATCAGATGCGGATGGGAACCGCCGATATTCTTACGGATGCCGCGATCCGCAATGCAATGGTCGTCCATGCAGCCTTCGGTGGATCGACGAATCTTCTGCTTCACATTCCTGCGGTCGCGCACGCCGCCGGACTGCGACGCCCCACGGCTGCGGACTGGGCCGAAGTTAACCGTCAGACTCCTCGTCTCGTCGACGCCCTGCCGAACGGACCGGGCAACTACGCAACCGTACAAGTCTTCCTTGCTGGCGGCGTTCCCGAGGTGATGCTGCATCTCCGTGCAGCCGGGTTACTCGACACCAGCGTCCTGACGGTGACCGGTCAAACACTCGATGCAAGCCTGGACTGGTGGCAGGGAAGTGAGCGCCGCACAGCGATGAGGCAGAAGCTGCTCGAACTGGACGGCATCGACGCGGACGCCGTCATCATGGATCGAGATCAGGCGCGACGGCGTGGTCTCACCCCGACGGTCTGTTTTCCCGTTGGAAATCTCGCGCCCGAGGGCTGTGTGATCAAGAGCACCTCCATCGATCCCTCGCTCATCGACGCGCAGGGCGTCTATCGCCATCGTGGACCCGCAAAGGTCTTCATCACCGAGACCGATGCGATACGGGCCATCAAGAACGGCTCCGTCGGAGAAGGCGACGTTGTTGTCCTCATCTGCGGAGGCCCTGCCGGAGCCGGTATGCAGGAGATCTACCAGATCACCTCCGCGCTGAAACAACTCCCCCATTGCAAGCATGTCGCGGTGCTCACGGATGCCCGCTTCAGCGGAGTCTCCACGGGAGCCTGCCTCGGCCACATCTCGCCCGAAGCACTCGGCGGCGGCCCCATCGGCAAGGTGCTCGAGGGCGATACGATCGAGATCGTCATCGACCGCGAAAACCTCGTGGGCACTGTGGACCTGGTCGGTGAAGCAGGCGAGTCCTTCAGCCCCGAAGAGGGACAGCGGCGTCTCGCAAATCGCACGCCTCGACCCGACCTCGCGCCGCATCCGTCTCTGCCGACCGATACGCGGCTGTGGGCCGCACTCGTGCAGGCCAGCGGCGGCGTCTGGGGCGGCTGCGTCTACGACACAGAGATGATTTTGCAGCGACTGAACGGAAGCCAAACAGCCTGAGAATCTGACGACTTGAAAATCTGAAAGGGAGAAGATGAAACTCTATCGAACGCAACACGGATGCTATGTAGAAGAGGGCGGTTCGTATTTTCTGATTCCCAACGCGACGTGGGACGACCTGGTAGTGCAGGACGATCTGGAAGCCTTCTGCCGCAGTGTAGTGCAAGGGGCGACTCCCTCGGATGCGCCATCCCAGGCGGATATTCTGGCGCCGATTCAGAGCCAAGAGGTGTGGGCTGCCGGCGTGACCTACTACCGCAGCCGGAGCGCGCGGATCGAGGAGTCGAAAGACGCTGGCGGCGGAGACTTCTACGACCGCGTCTACAGCGCTGAGCGGCCGGAGATTTTCTTCAAAGCGACTGGTCCTCGCGTGGTTGGCCCGAACGATACCGTCCACATTCGGAGCGATGCGAAGTGGTCAGTCCCCGAACCGGAGTTGACCCTGCTGATCAATCCCGCCGGCAAGATCGTCGGCTACACCATCGGCAACGATATGAGTTCGCGTGACATCGAGGGAGAGAACCCTCTCTACCTTCCGCAAGCGAAGATGTACGACCGCAGTTGCGCCCTCGGGCCGTGCGTTCTGTTGCTGTCTCAGCCGATCTCGCTTGAGACCCTGATCCAGATCGAAATTCTTCGCGGAGGAAAGCCGGAGTTTGCCGGAAGCGTCCAGTTGACGGAGCTCAAGCGCGATCCCGTGAGTCTCGTGCAATACCTCTTTCGCGACAACAGCTTTCCCAAAGGCTGCTACCTCATGACCGGAACCGGGGTCGTCCCGCCCGACAACATCACCCTTGCGAAGGGGGATGTGGTCCGGATCACAATCGGAGCTATCGGAGTGCTTTCGAACGAAGTGGACTGACCTGCCCCAGGAATTATTTTTGCTGTTGAAGCTTTAAACGCGACTGGCGAAACCTCTCCAGTTGGCCGACTTGTGCCTCAAAAAGCAACCTGATGGCAACCTGATAGCAATCAAGGGCATCGCTATACAAGCACTTGTCTTCTAATCCCTGTTAGGAGCTTGGTACTTCAAGCAGCTCAAGCAGCCGTAACTCCCCAAGTCGACCGCAATCGCTGCATCCATCGCGATGTCATCCCAATGAAGCAATCGATCCCGTACATGATGGACCAACGAAGCGCACGACTTCGAGTAACCTTCTTTGCTTTCAGGAGGCAGTATGCACACCCCGGCCCAACCTCGTAACCTGGCACGCCCCTTCCTAGCCGTCATCTCACTCCTGCTATTCGGGTTCGTGACTCCTGTCTTCGCACAATACGGCGCGAGTCTCTCCGGCACCGTGGTGGATTCCACGCAAGCCGTGATTCCGGGCGCGACGGTGACCCTGACCAACACCGGAACCAACCAGGTCCTCACCACAACTTCGGGCGAGGGTGGCTTCTATCGATTCGGTTCACTGCCGCTGGGCTCTTACACGGTCGACGTGAAAGCAACGGGCTTCAAGAACAACAGCACCAGCGTAACGCTGAACGCGCAGAATCCTCGCGACCTGAATCTCACGCTGGAAAGCGGCGGAGGCAGTGAGACAGTCACCGTAACGGCCGATCAGGTTCCTGCCCTTCAGACCGGCGACGCGAGTATTGGTGCCACCATCAGCAGCGCGGAGATTCAACGCATTCCTACGTTCGGAGCCAATCCGTATGAACTCCTCCGCACCGCCCCGGGTATCACCGGCGACGCGGCACGTGCCGGCAACGGCACCGCAAACTTCCTGCCCAATGGAGCGGGTCCCGGCGGCTCTTCTTCGGGCGTCTATCAGACGGAGAATCAGACCCAGATTTCAGCAGATGGCCAGCGCGTCGCCAACAATAACTACATGATCGACGGCGTCAGCGTGAACTCCCTGAGTCACGGTGGTTCCGCGGTCGTTACGCCGAATACGGAAGCTGTCGGCTCCCTCAACGTCATCTCGACCTCCTACGACGCCTCGCAGGGACGCAACACCGGCGCGCAGATCATGTCCATCACCAAGAGCGGAACCAACTCGCTTCACGGCTCGCTCTTCTTCCTCTACGACGAGCCCGGCCTTAACAGCTTCAACAAATGGGGTGGCCCTACCAATGGCCCCCGTCTGAAGGTCACCAATAAGCAACGCACCTACGCCGGCTCTCTCGGCGGGCCGATCTGGAAGGACAAGCTGTTCCTCTTCGCGTCCTACCAGGGCTTCGGATTGAGTAATACCGGCACCGCGGTGGGATGGGTCGAGACCAGCCAGTATCGGGCTTCCGTCGCGGCGAATCGGCCCGGCAGCGTTACCTCCCAGATACTGGGTAGCCCGGGAGTTCAGCCGCGCATCACCGGCATGCTCAATCGTGGATGCGTTGACTATGCTGCGAATCAAACCATGTATCCCGGCCAAACCGCAAGCACTGGAATCTGGTGCCAGGCCGTCAACGGCGGGATCGATATCGGTTCTCCGACTGCTGGCGGCGCGAGCCAGATTGGTGTCTATGCGGGCGAGACGCGACCTGCAGGAAAAGGCAGCGCGACCGAGGTTGGGAACGGTCTCGACGGCGTGCCGGATCTGCAGTACGTTCAACTTACGATCCCGTCGCACAGCCGTGGCAATCAGTACAACGGTCGCATCGACTTCCAGGTCACCCCCAGAGACCTCATCGCGGCGAGCACCTACGTCACCAAGCTGGACAGCTACGGCTCTGCCAACGCCAACTCACGGCCGCAGGGCGACAATCCTTTCAAGCCACTCAACTCCGCTGGAACGCTGATCTATATCCATACCTTTTCGCCAACAGTAATCAATGAGCTGCGCGGCAACTTTACGCGCTTCTTCGATAACGGCATCGCGGACGGCGGCGGCCTCGTAAACTATGGCATTCCCGAAGCTCACACCGAGGGAATCCCCGTCAACCAGATCCAGTTCGGACTGCCCTCCGGCACCGGAAGCTTCTTCGCGCAGAACACCTACGAGATCCGTGACACGGTGAGCAAGACCTTCGGCAGTCACGTCCTTCGTATCGGAGTCGAACTGCGACGTGAGCAGGATAATGACAACACCGTCCTCGCCAAGGTTCGTCCCGTCTACTCCTTCCGCGGTCTGTGGAACCTTGCCAACGACGCTCCGGTCTTTGAAGGCATTATCGCGAATCCAAACACGGGCGGCCCTCCGATCATTGGCAATCACTTGCGTTCGGAGAACTATGCTGTCTTCGTCCAGCATGACTGGAAGGCCACTCCGCAACTTACCATCAACACCGGCCTTCGCTGGGAGCTGTTTACGCCTCTGCGCAACAAAGACTTCAAGCTGAACTACCCGGTCCTCGGTGGCCCCGGCCGTGAGCTGCTTGATGCTAAATTGGTCGCGAGAGATCGTCTCTGGGATACGCAGTATAAGAACTTCGGACCCAAGGTTGGCTTCGCTTATAACCCGACTGCAATGCACGGAAAGGCAGTGCTGCGCGGGGGCTTTGCGCTGGCTTATAACCACCTCGACTTTGCCTTGTTCAATCCTGCCCAGGAAGATAACGGACCTGGACTGGCTAAGTACGGTCTGTGCTGCGGACAAGCCAGCGATAACACCAATGGCGCGTCGCCCTTCGCAGGGGGCACCATTAAATACGCGGTTGGCACGAGTAACTCTCCTACGAGTTATCCAATTAATCCAGCCCTTGCCACCGGTGTGGGAGCGAATGGCTTTCCGAAAACGTTCAACGGAGTCAGCCCAACTATCGAAGCTTACGGCGCATTTCCAAATACCAAGCTTCCATATAGTATCCTTTACTCTCTCGAAACGCAGGTCGAACTGCCGTCGCAGCTAACTGCGACGATCGGATATGCAGGCAGCCTAGGACGCCACTATGCGCGCCTCGTCTACCAACCTTTCCTGTATGCGACGAATAGCAGCTCGCCCGGAATCTACATGGCTCAGACTGACTCTGTCATGAGCTACAACGCCATGAACATCCAGTTGCGGCGGCGCATGAAGAATAACTTCACCGCGTCGGTCAACTACACCTACTCCAAGAGTCTCGACCAGGTCTCAAACGGCGACCTGGCCAACTCGAATGCCAACCAGACCAACCCGGCAAACAATGCGTCCGAGTACGGTCCCTCCGACTACGACTCACGGCACCGCGTTACAGCAACCGCCTTGTGGGAGTTGCCGAATATTCACTCGGACAAGCAGCTTGTTAAAGCGCTGGTAAACGGATGGCAGATCAATGGTATTGCGACCTATCACACCGGCTTTCCATTTACCCCTGTCACCAACGACCTTAATTCACTCCCGACAACCCCAACCTCTGCGACCATCAATCCGGTTCGTCCGCTGCAATACTTCGGAGGTGCTGGAACCAGTTGCTCCACTGACGCGTTCAAGAGTGGAACAAACTTCCCGGGCGGAGGGACGGCCTTCTTCAGCACCACACTTCCTGCGGGAAAGGCCTATACCCCAGGCATCGGGCGTAATAGTTTTCGTGGGCCTTGCTACGTCGATGTAGACATCAGCGCAGCCAAGGAGTTCCGCTACGAAGCCTTTGGTCACTCGACCATGCTTCGCTTCCAAGCTAATGCAATCAACGCCTTCAACATTTTGAGCCTCCAACCGCTCACTAACGGGAATGCAAATGCTGGCTCCAACATCAACAGCGCCACTTTTGGCCAATCGCAGGGAGCCAATGCTGGACGAGTTATAGAATTTCTCGCTCGATTCCAATTCTGACCCGTTGAACTGTGTTGAAGCCCTTGGGAACCCAAATCCCTAGGGGCTTCATCTAATTAGCCTGCGGAACTAAAGCTGCGGAATATCCAGCCCGCCCGGAGACGCCGATGAAGTTGCTTCACCCCGCACTGCTCGCAGTAGCCTCGCTGGTCGCACCGTTGGTCGCTGGGACTGTCAACGCGCAAAGCACAATGCAAAATACTCCCCCAGCAAACGTGAACCTAACCAACGTAACCATCGATGCGAAGGCCGCTACGACCCCCTTCCCGCATTTCTGGGAGACGACCTTCGGGTCGGGTCGTGCCGTTTTGTCACTGCGCGAGAGCTATCGTAACGACCTGCGTGCCGTAAAGGACGTCACTGCATTGAACGCCGTGCGATTCCATGGAATCTTCATGGACGATGTCGGCCTCTACGATCCGGACCGTAAGGTGATTCAATTCGCTCAGACTGCAAATCTCAAGTTGAATGGCGAGCCGGCAGCAAGTGGCGATTACAACTTCTCGTATGTCGATGAAATTTACGATGGCCTGCTGGCGAATGGCGTTCGACCGTTCGTCGAATTGTCCTTCATGCCGAAGAAGATGGCGTCGGATCCGGCGGCGCTGCATGCGTTCTGGTACAAGCAGAACGTGTCGCCACCGAAGGACTACACCCTGTGGGACAACATGATCACGGCGTTTGCGCAGCATCTGATCGCGCGTTACGGAATCGATGAGGTCTCGCATTGGTCGTTCGAGGTCTGGAATGAGCCGAACATCGATTTCTGGGCGGGGAATCCGAAGCAGCCGACGTATTTCACGCTGTACGATCACACCGCGCTGGCGCTGAAGAAGGTGGACAAGCGGCTGCGTATCGGCGGTCCTTCCACGGCGCAGGCCGCGTGGGTAGCTGCGTTTCTCAAGCATTGCAAGGACGACAACATTCCCGTCGACTTCGCCTCCAGCCACGTTTATGCGAACGATACGGCGAAGGATGTGATGGGGACCGACGAGCAGATTCCGCGCGACAAGATGGTCGCTCGTTCTGTCCTTAAGGTTCATAACGAGATCGTCGCTTCGCCTTTCCCGAAGCTGCCCCTGATCTTCTCCGAGTACAACGCAAGCTATGCCAATGAGCCGAATGTCACGGACTCGATCTACATGGGGCCGTGGTTCGCGACGAATATTGCACAGTGCGATGGGCTTACCGAGTCGATGAGCTACTGGACTTTCTCGGATGTGTTCGAGGAGCAGGGCGTGGTTCGCACCCCGTTCTACGGAGGCTTTGGTTTGCTGTCGGCGGACAGCATTCAGAAGCCTGCCTTCAATGCATTTGCCATGTTGCATCGTCTCGGGACGCAGCGCTTAAAGGTGGAGAGTGATTCTGTGCTGGCTACGCGCGGCGAAGATGGTGGGCTTGCGCTGGCTCTGTGGAACTATGCTGCTCCGGTCGGAACGGGAGCGAACTACACGCCGGAGAATGGCAATGCCGGGCCGTCGAAGTCTTTCGTCGTGAAGCTGGATCATGTAGCACCGAACGCTGCGGTTACGATCCAAAGGCTCGATGCCGATCATGGCAACGTGATCAAAGCCTATGACGCAATGGGGCGTCCCGACTTTCCTTCGCGGGAACAGATTGTGGCCTTGCGGGCTGCCGGCAAAGCTGCGGATCCGGAAAAGTCTCACCTGCAGAAGGGTGTACTTACGCTCTCGATTCCACCGCAAGGACTTGTGCTCATTACGATTGCAAATGGTCGATAAAGAAGATAAAGAAATAGACCATCGGAAAGGCGGATTTGTGCGTCTACTTAACAAGGCCCTGCCTGGAAAGACCGGACGACTGTACGAATGAAAGATTCTGCCTTGCAATCCATCTCGCGCCGGAGAGCTACTCTGCTCATGGCTGGCGCTGCGCTCTCTACGTTTGCTTCGCCGGGGGACGCTATTTCGCAACAGGCTAAGACGCGCCGCCGCGCGGCCGCTCCGGAGGGCGGACTGTCCGCGCTGGATATCGCATTTCTGGACGAGATGCAGCGGAGCGCGTGTCTTTACTTCACCGAGCAGAGTGATCCCGCGAGTGGCCAGGTGCTGGATCGGGCTGCGAACAAGACTTCGACCGGCAATCTCGATCCTCGACCCGCGGCCAGTATCGCGGCGACGGGCTTCGGGCTGACGGCGCTTTGTATTGCCGACAAGCGGGGCTATCGTGCGCCGAATACGGACGACGATTTCGCTTTGAAGCAGGTACGGTCGACGCTGAACTTCCACCTGAACAACATGCCGCATGAGCGTGGCTTTTTCTATCACTTCAGCAACGTTCGGTCGGGACGGCCGCTTTCGTTCAGCGAAGTCTCTTCGATCGATACGGCGATCTTCTTGTGCGGTGTGCTGACCTGCCGTGCGCATTTCAATGACTCGACGGTGAATTACCTGGCGACTCAGCTTTACAATCGCGTGGATTGGCCGTGGATGTTGAACGGTGGCAGCACCTTCTCGATGGGATGGATGCCGCGCTCCGGCTTTCTGGCGTTGCGCTGGGACCACTACTGCGAGTTGATGATGCTGTATCTGCTGGCGATCGGGTCGCCTACGAACCCGATCTCTCCGGAACACTGGGCGAACTTCCGCCGACCGCGGATGAAGTACAGCACCTACGACTACATCGGCGGACGCGATCCGCTGTTTGTGCACCAGTACTCCCATGCGTGGTTCGACTTTGGTCATAAGCGCGATGCGTTCGCGAATTACTTTAACAACTCGGTGACAGCGACGCGGGCCCACAAAGAGTGGTGCATGTCGTTGAATCGCGGCTATGACGACGACTACTGGGGCGTCTCGGCTTCGGACTGGCAACATGGCTACACTGCCTGGGGAGGCCCCCCTCTGATGGGGCCGGTGGATGGCTCCGTGGTTCCGGCGGCGGTTGCGGGCTCGCTGCCGTTCCTTCCGACGGAGTGCATGCGGGTGCTGCGCTCGCTGAAGGAGAAGTTCGGCAAGGACGCGTGGGGACGGTACGGTCCGGCGGATGCGTTTCACCCGGATCAGCTTTGGTACGACCCGGATGTTCTGGGGATCGATCTGGGGATTAGCCTGCTGATGGCGGAGAACCTTCGTTCGCGGTTCGTCTGGGATACGTTTATGTCGAATCCCGAAGCACAGGCTGCCATGCGGCTTTGCGGGTTCAAGGCTGACTAGGCCCCCCCACTGTTTTTATGTAAAGTCCTTCGGATCAACAATATACAGAGGGTGGCTCTCTCCAAAGTCTTGCAGGCAAAGGAGTTGCGGGTAAAGTCTTGTCAGGCATAGGCTTACGGGCGATGCTGCCAGGGTGGGCGCTGCTTTTCTCATTTTTTCTTTCTGTATCTATTTTAGTGAGTGGACATAACTAAAATGCCACTTTTATTTATTTTTTATCTGCTGATGGAGCTAGAGTTACTGTGTTTTGCGAGGCTTCGAGGGCTTGACAAGTTGGAACTGGCTTTTCAGTCGACTCGCATGTTGGCGTCCACGTCGAGGATGAGGGATTGTCCCTGGACGAGGAGGGAATGGAGTTTGAGGGAGCTGAGGGAGAGAGCGTAGCCGGTGGTTTCAGCGGAATGGAGGAGGAGCTTCCGCATCAGGTCGGCGGCGTTGACCTTCATCTGGGACGGCAGTTTGCGGGAGAGGAATGGGACGAGGAGGAAGTTGAGCTCGCGGGATTCGGAGAGACTTTCGATGCGGGCGTCGCGGAAGCCGACGGATTCGCCTTGGGCTTCGGGGATGAAGGAGACGTCGGCGTCGGTGTTGAAAGGGACTCCGACGCAGGTGCCGTAGACGGAGGTCCCGATCTTGGCTCGGGTATGGACGTGGACGACGATGCGGTCGTCCTTGAAGGAGATTTTAGGGGAGTCGGCGTAGACGTAGCAGGGGGAGGCAGCGTCGCCGCGCATGTAATAGCGACCGTCCCCGGCGTCGAAGAGCTGGGCTTTGAGGGTGCGCTCGATGGCCTGCGCTGAGACCTTCACCTCAATGGCCCGGGCCTGGGGGGATGCGAGCAGGAAGAGTGACAGGGATGCAAGCAGGAGGCGTGCGGGGAGCGCGGACGTCATGCATCGAGGATAGAGCATTGTGCCTGCAGGGTTATTCTCGGGGGATTGAGTACTTCGTTCGCATGGGGCGAACTTCCATGCGGAACACTACACGAACTTCTGCTGCGAGACACTAGACGGAGGCTTCCGCGGTGCTTTGTTTTGAGAAGAGTTCTCTTGCTGCGGTGATGCACTGAGCCAGTCCGAAGCTGAGGAGATAGCCGAAGATAAGCCAGGCGATCTCCCGTGGTTCGCGTTCGGTCTCGGCGGTGACGGCGACGCAGGAGTATCCGATAGCGAAGGCCAGGGCTGCGATGGAGGCGGCGTAGTTCCAGATGCTTGCGCCTCGTGTGTGGGCGTGCCTGGCGATGATGCACTCGACGATGGCCGTGAAAAACGCCTGTGCGGCGATCATGTAGAGAAACCAGTGCAGGTGCACCTTGTCGTAGACCAGGGAAAGCAGGGCGACTCCGAAGGAGACACCGAGGATGCCCTGGACGCGAAGGGTGAAAGCCTCGGTTTTGGAGGGCAGCATGAAGCTGCTGATGAAGACCAGCGCGCTATCGAGAATTGCGTAAACCGAGAGGCAGAGGGCCGAGATGATGACTGCAAAGGGAAGAAAGAGCAGCGTCGCGGCCAGGTCGGGAATGACGATGGCTCCGCTTCCGACTGCGAGTGCGAGGAGACCGCGAATGAGGTTGGTGACCCAGAAATGTAAATCCCGGCTATTCATCGCTGGTGGGCTCCCCGGAGACCGTTTGCCGTACCTGGAGGTTCCTTACGCCGCAGGCGCAAGAAGGGCATGGACTCTGTCGACACTATAGCCCCCGCGGGTGTCTGGACTGAATTCTGGGCTGAAGCATGACCTGATTCCGACTGCATCTGTCGATTGTAGTGTGACGTATGTCGTGGCGGTTTATTCGCGGGCGAGCGTAGAGTGTCCCATGTTCTGGAGTTTTGGCGAAAGGTTGGGAGAAGGCTCTGTGAGAGGTTGAACAGTTTCGCTGCTGCTTACATCGCGGGGGCTCGACGGACCCAGAGGAGAGGCTGGCGGATGGGGAAGGTGAGTTGGAGAATGGGGTTCGTGGGGTCGGAGGGGAGGCTCTTCCAGAGGTCGACATACTCCGGGCGGCTGTAGGCACGACCGGCGAGGAGCAGGCTGGGCTGTCGCAGGGGGAGCGCGGTGAAGAGGGTCGTGTCGGCACGGTACGGCCAGGCGCCACGGTTGAGGATGTAGGGGAAGTGGTGGGCGATGGCGACGCGCATGCCAGGGCCGTCCTGCAGCTCATACTCCCACGCGCTCTCGAAGCGGGTGGAGAGAAGATCGCAGATGGCGGCGAGCATATCCAGGTTGAAGAGCGAGTTGCGGTAGGGCAGCGATGAAGTGACCTCTCGCGGGAAGCTGCCGTTGGCGACCATCTGGGCGCGGAGGGTGGTGGTACGGAAGAAGTGACGGAGCTGGATCAGGCCGATGATCTCGTTGGGTGGCGGTGTAAGTGGGGCGAGGGACGAGGTCGGCTGGGGGATTTTTCGGACGCCGGCGTTAGGGAGAGGAACGAGTCGTGCGTAAGCGGCAGCCTGGAGGAGCCAGGAGGTTCCGTGGTGGCTGCGTTGATCGCGGGCCAGCAGCGCGACACGGGCGCTGCCAAGCCATTCCAGATAGGCGGCGAACCATGCGTAGATGGCAGTGAGGTCTGCTTCGGGGAGAGCTTCGGTGCGGGTCAGGAAGCTGACGGCCTGGGCTACTTCGGCGAGGTGGACGGTTTCGAGAATTCCTTCGAAGCGAGGCTCTTTCGATCCGCGTATGAGTTGCGCGTAAGGGAGTTGTGGCGCCATGCGGTGCGCGGGATCCACGAACCAGGCGCGAAGATGGGCGGCAGCGTGGGTCGCGTAACGGAGGTCGTTGGTCAGGACGAAGGCAGCGGTGAGGGCGGGTACCTGGATGCTGAAGTTGAGGAGAGCTTCGCTGTGAGCGGTGAAAGGCTGGGCTGTTGCACCGGTCTTTGCATCCGGGGTTGATTCGGCGGCTTCGGAGTAGAAGTCCTGCGGCGTGCCGGGGCTTTGGGAGGCGGGGAAGCCGGTGATGGTGGCCGGAGGCTGGGTAAGGAAACGGTTGGCGGCGGCGAGGATGCGATCGCGGTCGATGGCGGCCACGTCGGCGCGGGCGCTGGGAGCCTGGGCGCGGAGCTTGCCGGGGGCCAGGAGGGCGAGGGCGGTGGTCGAGCAGAAGTGTCTGCGGGTGAGACTCATGGTTGTGTGCTCCGCGGAAGAGTATCACGGGCAGGCGCATGGGGGCGGATTTGAGAAACGATGCCGATTGGAGCGGTGTAAGCGATGCCATTCGACAGTGCATGGGGGAGTAGCGATAAGCTGAATGTGTGCAAAACATCCTGAAACACATTCGATGGAGCGTGGCGTGGTGTGCCTGCGTGGGCGGCGGTTCAGTCGCATGGGCGCAGAGCCGTAGCGTGCAGGTCTGCGTGGTCGATCAGAGTGGGCGGGCGATTGCGGATGTGAAGGTTCGGGTGGCCGGGGTGGATGGCGTGAGTGATACGACCGGATGTGCGCGCCTGGCGGTGGATGCGGGGACGGGGCAGGTGGTTCAACTGACGCGGAATGGGTTCGATCCGGTGACACGGAGTTTGGGAGCAAACGCAAAATTTACGGTTGTCATGCAGCCGGAGACGCGACGTGACGTGGTGGATGTTACGACGGCTCGAACTCCGCTGGACCTGGACGCGACGGCGAGCAGTGTGCGGACGTTGTCGGAGACACAGTTGGATGAGGCTCCGGGACTGGCGCTGGATGACAAGCTGCGGCAGGTGGCAGGATTTCAGTTGTTTCGACGGACGAGTTCGTGGGTGGCGAACCCGACGACGCAGGGGACTTCGTTACGCGGGTTGGGGTCAACGGCGGCGAGCCGGACGCTGGTGCTGAGCGATCAGGTTCCGTTGAACGATGCGTTTGGCGGATGGATTCATTGGAATGAGGCTCCACAGCTTGCGGTAGCGGGGGTGGAGTTGATGCGCGGCGGCGCCTCGGATCTTTATGGTTCGAGCGCGATTGGCGGCGTCATCGATGTGGCTTCGGTGCGGCCGGAGAAGAACGGATTTATCGTCGACCTATCGGGCGCGAGCCGCAATACTTCGCTGGCGAATGGCTTGCTGACGCTGGGAGTGGGAAAGACACAGGCCCTGGCGGCGGTTACGGCGTTCCGGACGGATGGGTATACGTTGATCGCCCCGGAGGTGCGCGGGCCGGTGGATGTTCCTTCGAACGTTCACTCGCAGAGCGGAAGGATTGAGTTGCGGCATTCACTGGGAACGGACGATGGACTGTTTCTGCGTGGCAATATTTTGAATGAGGCGCGGAGCAATGGAACTCCGGTGACGACGAACGCGACGCGGTTGTGGCGCTATGTGGGCGGGGGCGACTGGTCGTTACCGGGATCGGGACGGGTGCTGGCGCGGGTGTATGGGACGCAGCAGGGCTATCGGCAGAGCTTTTCGTCGGTGACAACGGGCCGCGCATCGGAACGGCTGACCCGGTTGCAGCGTGTGCCGACGCAGCAGCTTGGCGGGTCCGTGCAGTGGGCGCAGAGCTACAAGACGCTGACGTTTGTGGCGGGCGGCGACTTGATGGATACGCGGGCCACGGATGACGAGACTCCGGTGACGAATAATCTGCTGCAGCCGAAGATCAGCATCAGCGCGCGGCAGCGGCAGGGTGGAGTGTATGGCGAGGTGCTGTGGCAGCCGGCGAACTGGTCGTTTGCCTTCTCGTCGCGCGTCGACCGGTTTCGCAGCTTCGATGCACGGCAGGTGGTGAGTGGAGTTCTGACGACTCTGCCGGCGACGGATGAGTTCGTGTACGACCCGAGACTGGGCATTGTGCGGAAGCTGGGTGGCGGCGTTTCGCTGACGGCCTCGGGCTTCAGGGCGTTTCGCGGACCTTCCATGAACGAGCTTTACCGCACGGGCCAGGTGGGTCAGCAGACGACGCAGGCGAATCCGAACCTGCGGTCGGAGCGGGCGACGGGATTCGAAGTGGGAACACTGTTTTCGCAGCATAAGCTGGGCACGCTGCGGACGAGCTACTTCTGGACACAGGTGAATCGGCCAGTGGCGGCGGTGACGTTGAGCACGACGCCGACCAGCTCTCTGCTGCAACGGCAGAACCTGGGGCAGCTTACGAGCAAGGGTTTTACGGTGGAGGGCGAAGCGAAGCCGCTGCGCTGGATGAACATCACGGCGGGCTATCAATATGCGGATTCGACCGTAACGAAGTTCCAGGCTGACCGCACGCTGGAGGGCAAGTGGACGGCGCAGGTGGCGCGGAACAGCGCGTCCGCGCAGGTGCGGATGGCGCAACCGCGGCTTGGCGTACTGAGCCTGGACATTCGTACGAGCGGGCAGCAGTTCGACGACTCGGCCAACCAGTTTCGACTGGCCCCGTACGCGCAGGTCGATCTATATGCGGAGCACGGCTTTGGCCATGGACTGCGGGCCTACACGTCGATCCAGAACCTGGGCGGGGGAACCATCGAGGCGGGCAGAACACCGATCCTGACGCTGGGGATTCCGCGGACGATCTCGATTGGGATCAAGATGGGATCGAGCGGGATGCGGAACTAGAGCCGCAGGCTAATTAAGCTCGAAGGGCGTAGGCGATGAGGGTCTCGCCGTGGAGGTTGTGGGCGGCGTTGAAGGCTTCGTTGCTGGCAGTTTCGAGGGCGGGGACGGTGGGGTCGAGCTCGCAGGCGGCGATCTCTTCTGTGGAGGCGTGGATGAAGCAGAGCTCGCAGGTGGCGAGATTGTCTTCCTCGGTGCGCATGGGTGGGCCGAAGGTGCGGCACAGGATCGGGCGCGACTCGTAGAGATCACAGGTGCCGGTGGCGGGGTCCAGGACGGGGCAGGGTTCGTCGTTGGCGAACTCTTCAAAGAGGATGGCGGCTTCGTAGTCTTCGTTGAGGATTCCGGTGGCGACTTCGCCGGGGAACCAGGGATCGAGGCGGGTGAGGGATTCGGCGACCCGGGCGTGGATGCGGGCGGCTGTTTCTGGGTCGGTATGGTCGAGGGCTTGGAGGCCTTCGCGGAGGCGGGCTGCGTCTTCGAGAGCGATGGGGAAGACTCCGACGCAACATTGGTAGCAGCCGGGTTTGCAGACGAGATGCGGGCCGGAGCGAGCGACGGAGTCGGCCAGGGCGGCGTCTACTATTTGGATGAGGGTTGGCATGGGATTTGGCTGAAGGTCGCGCTTTGCGCGATGCCCACCCATGCGATGAAGCTGCATGAATGGGGCACCCGGCTTGTCTGGAAGCGATCCGGAGCGCAGAGACCTTGCTTCTTGATTATCGCTGATTTGGGGAGACGCAACTGCGAAGTCAGGGGATGATGTGGTCTTCGCGGAGGCGGGTGAAGAGGTCGAGGAAGCTGTCGTCGGTGGGTTGGTAGTCGAGGAAGCCGAGTTTGCGGCTCTTGCTCATGTCGGTGACGACCTCGATGGGGCGGCCGAGATCGGCGTCCGTGTGCCAGGCGGAGGCGAGGTGGTCGAGGTTGGGTTCGACGAGGTGGTGCGCGGTGGCGAGGGTGCGCCAGGCTTCGGCAGCGTATTCGAGTTGTTTTTCCAGCGGCGTGATCTCCGCAGGGAAGGGTGCGGGCTCCAGCTCGAACCATGTGGCGATGCGGGACCACATCCAACTCCAGCGGAAGACGTCGCCGTTGACGACGTTGAAGGCCTGGTCGGAGGCGCTGGGGGTGGTGGAGGCCCACTCCAGATGGCGGGCGAGGAGGCGCGCGTCGGTCATATCGGTGAGGCTGTTCCACTGGACGGCCGAGCCGGGAAAGATGAAAGGGCGGCCGGTCTCGCGGCACAGAGAGGCGTAGGCGGCGAGGGTGACGCCCATGTTCATGGCGTTTCCGAGAGCGTAGCCGATGATGGTGTGCGGGCGGTGGACGCTCCAGGTAAAGTGCTGCCGGGCAGCGGCAGCGAAGACCTCGTCCTCCTGCGCGTAGTAGAAGTTGTCGATGTCGAGACGAGGCTGTTCTTCGCGGAAAGGTGTGGCCGGAAGCGTGCCTTTGCCGTAGGCCTCGAAGGGCCCGAGGTAATGCTTGAGGCCGGTGACGAGAGCCACGTGCTGGACGGATTCTGCTGCACTGGTGGCGGCGAGAAGGTTCCGCACCATCGCGCTGTTGACGCGGATGTTTTCTTTCTCGGTCGGCTGACGGAGCCAGGTGGCGATGAAGATGTGGGTGGGTTTGAGTTCCGCGAGGGCGGTGTTGAGGGCGGCGGGATCGAGCAGGTCAGCCGCGATGAAGTTAACGCCTTCGAGGCCGGGGGAGGGGCGTCGGGCCAACCCGTACACCTGCCATCCTTTGGACAGCAGGTGCTGGGCGAGATTATTTCCTACGATGCCGGTGACGCCGGCAATCAATGCGATGTTGGACATTCTGTTTAGATGCTACGGATGCAGCACTCGATTGAAGATGGCGTCCACATTGGCGAGTTGGCGGTGATAGTCGAAGGCGTGGTCCAGCTTCTCGGGGGAAAGGCGGGCGGTGATCTCCGGGACTTTGGTTACTTCGTCGCGGAAGACGAGTTCATTCTTCCAGGAGTTCATGGCGTGGGTCTGGACGAGGCGGTAGGCGTCTTCGCGGGACATGCCGGATTCGGCAAGGTCCAGGAGCAATTGACCGGAGAAGATGAGGCCGCCGGTGGATTCGAGGTTGCGAAGCATTCGCGCTGGGTAGACGAGCAGCTTGGCGATGAGGTTGTCGGTCTTGGCGAGCAGGTAGTCGGCCAGGATGGTGGAGTCGGGCAGGATGACGCGCTCGGCGGAGGAGTGGGAGATGTCGCGCTCGTGCCAGAGGGCGATGTTCTCGAAGGCGGTCTGAGCGTTGGCCCGGACGACGCGGGCGAGGCCGGAGATCTGCTCGGAGGTGATGGGGTTGCGCTTGTGAGGCATGGCGCTTGAACCCTTCTGCTTCTCGGAGAAGAACTCTTCAGCTTCGCGGACCTCGGTGCGCTGGAGGTGGCGGACTTCGGTGGCGATCTTATCCAGGGTGGAGCAGAGAATTGCGAGGGCGGCGACGTAGGCGGCATGGCGGTCGCGCTGGACGACCTGCGTGGCGACGGCTACCGGTGTGAGGCCGAGGGCCTTGCAGATGGCTTCTTCGTGCTCGGGCTTGAGGTGGCCGAAGGTGCCGACGGCTCCGGAGAGCTTGCCGACGCGGAGGTCTTCGGCGGCGGCGTCGAAGCGGGTGAGGTTGCGCTGCATCTCGGAGTACCAGAGCAGGAGCTTGAGGCCGAAGGTGGTGGGTTCGGCGTGAACGCCGTGGGTGCGGCCGATGATGGGAGTGTGTTGGAACTCGATCGCGCGCTTCTTCAGCGTCTCGGAGAGCCTGACGATACCGGCGCGGATGATCGCGGAGGCTTCCTTGAGCTGGAGGGACTGGGCGGTGTCGACGACGTCGGTTGAGGTGAGGCCGTAGTGGAGCCAGCGAGAGTCTTCCGGAGAATTGATGTGCTCGGCGACGGTGGTGGTGAAGGCGATGACGTCGTGGCGGACTTCGGCTTCGATCTCGTTGATGCGGTCGACCGTGAAAGCGCCTTTGTCGCGGATGGCGTCGGCGGCGGACTGGGGGACGAGGCCGAAGCTGGCCAGGGCCTGCGAGGCGGCGGTTTCTACGGTGAGCCAGCAGCGGTACTTATTTTCGTCGGACCAGATTTGGCCCATTTCCTTGCGGGTGTAGCGCGCGATCAAGTTAGGCTCCTTGGTTTGAGACTTTAAGTCTACCAAGATCGCGCGGCAGAGCGTTTTCAGTTAGGGGTGGGAGACGCCTAGCAGGGTGGACATCTCTTCGTAGAGGAATCCGCGGCCGGCTTTGTAGGGCTGGATCCACTTGCCGTCGATGACGAATTGAGGGATGGCGCGCTTGCCTACGTTGGATTCAACGGCGTAGGCGGCACCGGGGACCTGCTCGATGTCGATTTCGGTGTAGGGGAGGTTGTGCTTGTCGAGGAACTTTTTAGCTTCGCGGCAGTCGCGGCACCAGGATGCAGAGTAGACCGTTATGTCCATAGGGATAGTTTACCGGGGCTTGATGGATTTGTGGGTGTCCTGCCGGACGGGCCCGCTACGCGCGGAGCGACCACTTCGTGGTGGGTATACCTTTCTTTTTATCTATTGTTCGTGGTAGTTGCGGAGTAAGCCTCCGTCTACGACGTAGGTGCTGCCGGTGATGTAGGCGGCTTCGTCGGAGGCAAGGAAGGCGGCGAGGGAGGCTACGTCGTCGGTGGTGCCGAGGCGGCCCAGGGGGATGTTGGCGAGGAGGGCGTTCAGCTTGGGCTTGTCCTCCAGCAGGGACTTGTTGATGGGGGTAGAGATAGCTCCGGGAGCGATGTTGTTCACGGTGATGCCGAGAGGGCCTAGTTCCACTGCGAGGTTGCGCATTAGCATGCGGATGCCTCCCTTTGCCGCGCAGTAGGAGGCGAAGTTGGGAAAGACCAGGTCCTCGTGGACGGAGGAGATGTTGATGATGCGGCCGGTGGTTTTGGTGTCGCGGAGCTTGCGAACGAAGGACTGGGTTAGGAAGAAGACTCCCCTGAGGTTGATGTCGAGGACTGTATCGTAGTCGGCTTCGGTGACGTCCCAGAAGGCGGCCTTCTTCTCAATGCCGGCGTTGTTGATGAGAATGTCGCAGCGGCCGAGTTGGGAGTAGGTATCGTCGATGAGTTTCTGGGTGTCGGAGGTCTTTGCCACGTCCGCCTGAACGATGATGGCCTTGCCGCCAGCAGCTTCGATGGAAGCCCGCGTCTCGTCGGCTCCGTCAGAGCCGGAACGATAGTTGATGACGACGGTTGCGCCTTCGGAGGCGAGGCGAATGGCGATAGCCTGGCCGATGCCGGAGGAGGAACCGGTGACGATGGCGACTTTGCTTGTGAGACAAGAGGGCATGGGGAACCTTTCCGTGTGGTCAAGCTATTGAGGTGACTTCTTAGCGGCTTTCTTCGCAGCCTTCTTCATTGTCATCCAGGTCGCTACCGGGCCGCTCGCCTTGAGGGTTAGGATGCGCGAGGGCGGCGGGGCGCTGGCGACGGGCACGGAAAAAGTTCTGCAGCAGGGCGCTGCAGTCTTCGGCGAGCAGGCCGGAGGTGACTTCGACCTTGTGGTTGAGCTGGGGGTGGTTCATCACGGAGAGCACAGAGCCGCAGGCCCCGGCTTTGGGGTCGGGTGCGGCGTAGACCAGGCGGGCGATGCGGGCGTGGAGGATGGCTCCGGCGCACATGGCGCAGGGCTCCAGGGTGACGTAAAGGGTGCAGCCGGTGAGGCGGTAGTTGCTGAGAGCGAGGCCGGCGTTGCGGAGGGCTACGATTTCGGCGTGAGCGGTAGGATCGTGGTCGCGGAGGACGCGGTTGTTGCCGCTGGCGAGGATGTCTCCGGTGGGAGAGACGATGACGGCGCCTACCGGGACTTCGCCGGCGAGCTCGGCGGCGTGGGCCTCGGTGATGGCGGCGCGGAGGAAGACGAGGTCGGAGGTGGAGGGCTCAGTCATCTCGTCTAGTTTAGCGGGATGACTGAGCTTCCGGCTCCAGGTTAAATGGATTGGGTGAGGACGCGGTTGAGGCGCTGCACGAAGCTGGCGGGGTCTTTAAGGGGCACGCCTTCCATGAGCAGCGCCTGGTCGAAAAGGAGCCATGCGGCGTCTTCAGCGAGGGCGTCGTTGGGACGGGCCAGGAGCTTCTTGACAATCTCGTGATCGGGGTTGATCTCGAGGGTTGGCTTGGGGGCGGGGAAGTCGGTCTGTCCCATGGCACGAAGCATCTGCTGCATCTGCATGGACGGCTCGTCCTCATCGGAGACGATGCAGGAAGGGCTGTCGGCGAGCCGAACGGAGGCGCGAACGTCTTTGACGCGGTCGCCGAGGGTGGCCTTCAACTTATCGAGCAGTGGCTTGAGTGCTTCGGCCTTATCGGGCTCGGCTTCGTCCTTCAGGTCGTCGCTGGTGGAGGCTTTGCTGACGGCCTTGAGTTCGACGTCGCCGTACTTGTCGATTCCGCCGAAGATGATCTCGTCGATATCGTCATCGAGGATCAGGACTTCGAGGTCCTTCTTCTTGTAGATCTCAAGCAGAGGCGAGGTGCGGAGAAGCGATTCTGCGCCGCCGGTGATGTAGTAGATGCTCTTCTGATCTTCCTTCATGCGCGACTTCACTTCGGCGAAGCTGGTGAAGCCTTCGGCCTTGGTGGACTTGAAGCGGATGAGATCGAGGAGCGTCTCGCGGTTGGCGAAGTCGCTGTACACGCCTTCCTTGAGGGGACGGTTGTACTCGGTACTGAACTTGAGGTACTTGTCGGGATCGTTGGCTGCGATGTTCTTCAGCTCGGAGAGGATCTTCTTGACGCTGGCCGTCTTGATGCTGGTGAGGACGCGGTTCTGCTGCAGGATCTCGCGGCTGACGTTGAGGGGCAGGTCTTCGCTGTCGATGATGCCGCGAACGAAGCGGAGGTACGGCGGCAGCAGCTCCTTGGCGTCATCCATGATGAAGACGCGCTTGACGTAGAGTTTGACGCCGACCTTGTACTCGGCCTGGTAGAGATCGAGCGGAGCCTTGGACGGAATGTAGAACAGGGTGGTGTATTCGAGGCTGCCCTCGGCCTTGGTGTGGAACCAGAAGAGCGGATCTTCGGAGTCGCCGGTGATGGACTTGTAGAGCTCCTTGTAATCGTCCTCGGTGAGCTCGCTCTTGGAACGACGCCACAGCGCACTGGCTGCGTTGACCTGCTCGGTGGTGCGGGTCTTGATGGACTTCTTCTCGTCCGCGTTCCACTCGCTCTTGTCGTAGGTCATGAAGATGGGGAAGGCGATGTGGTTGGAGTACTTCTTGACGATCTCCTGCAGCCGCCAACTGTTGGCGTACTGGCTGCCCTCTTCGTTGAAGTGAATGATGACGGTCGTTCCTGCGACCAGACGGTCTGCGGGTTCGAGGTCGAAGCCGGTCTTGCCGTCGCTGGTCCAGCGCCACGCCTGCTCTTCGCCAGCCTTGCGGGAGATGACCTCGACGCGATCCGCAACCATGAAGACGCTGTAGAAGCCGACGCCGAACTGGCCGATGAGGTTCGAATCCTTCTTCGCGTCGCCGGAGAGCTGCGAGAGAAAGTTCTTGGTTCCGGAGCGGGCGATGGTGCCGAGGTTCGAGACCAGATCGTCCTCGCTCATGCCGATTCCGGTGTCGGAGAGGGTGAGGGTCTTGTTCTCTTCGTCGAGCTCCAGGCCGATGCGGGGATCGAACGGGAGAGCCTTGAAGGCTTCGTCGGTCAGGGTCAGGTGACGGAGCTTGTCCAGCGCGTCGGAGGAGTTGGAGATCAGCTCGCGGAGGAAGATCTCCGGGTGCGAGTAGAGGGAGTGGATGATCAGTTGGAGTAGTTGGCTTACTTCTGTTTGAAATTCACGCTTCGACATAAATGTTCTGGTTCCTTCGATCTTAAAAATAACAAATAGTGGATGTGGATTTGGATGGGCTAGTACTGCGAGTGCTGGCCGAAGTAGTGTTCGATCCGGGCGGCCACGGACTCCAGTGCAGGTCGCCGGGTTACGAGATCCGATTCGGTGGGAGCGAAGCTTTTGTGCCAGATGCCTTCGAGGATCGGTATGAGGGTGGCGGGATGGATCTCAGTGGAAGGGAGGTGCTGGATTGCGCCGAGGAGGAGGGCTTCTTCGGGTTCGTACTCGTCCGCGGGAGCGCCCTTGGCGATGAGACCTTCGATGTCGGCGGTGCGGAGGATGTCCTGAACAGATTCAAGGTCGGGGCGGGGTGGCATGGTGTTCCTTTGGAGCTAATAGAGGTTGGGACCGGCTTCGGATTCCAGTGCCTCTATGAAGTGTTTCATGGCGGCGATGCGAGGTGCAGCCAGGGCCTTCGAGGATTCGAGTTGCAGCTTCGAGGGGAGGGTGGCCAACTGGTGCTTCAGGGCGGTCAGGGCGTCGGTGAAGGTGTGGAAACGGGTGTCGCTGCCGAGCTTGGGCAGGGTGCGGGTGATGCCGATGGCTCCCAGAAGTTCGAGGATGTCGGCGTCGCGGGCGATAGTGGCTTCGATGGTGCCGGGGGTGTCCTGGGGCTGGTGGGTGCGGATGACTTCGAGGACGGCTGGAATTTTCCCCTGGGGAAAGCCTGCTTCGGCGAGGATCACAGGGGCTTTGGCGGTGATGTAGGCTACGTGGTCCCAGGATTTTAGAGCTGCTTCGGATTCGGGACGGTGGCCGATGAAGACGCCGAGGTCGTGGAGAAAGACTGCGGCGAAGACCACGTCGTCATCGTAGGTGAGGCCCTGTCCGATTTGCCGGGTGAGGGCGTAGAGGCGGGGCTGATGGCCGTATTTGTGCGGCGGGTTGGCGTTGGTTTGGAGGTACTTCTCAATGGCTTCGCGATAGTTGCTCATGCCGGTTCCTGCTGGGTCATACAGTGGAGTGTGCCGAGGCCCCAGACCAGGTCGACGGCGTGGATGCCGATGACTTCGCGGGTGGGGAAGCAGTTGGCGATGATGTTGAGGGCGTGGCGGTCGTGCGGGTCGTTGAAGGTGGGCACCAGGACGAGGTCGTTGGCGATGTAGAAGTTGGCGTAGCTAGCGGGCAGGCGCTGGCCTTCGAAGACGACGGGGTTCGGCATGGGAAGCTCGACGATGTCGAAGGACTTTCCTGCGTTGGGTCCGTGGTGGACGCGGGCGGAGCGGAGGCGGTCGAGGTTTTCGGCGAGGGGAAGGTGGTTCTCATCGCGGTGGTTCTTTTCGACGGCGGTGAGAATAGTGGTTTCGCCTACGAAGCGGGTGATATCGTCGACGTGGCCGTGGGTGTCATCGCCGGCGCAGCCGCGGTGGAGCCAGATGGTCTGCTCGATGCCGAGGTATTCCTTGAAGGCTTTTTCGAGGTGGTTGCGGGTCTCTTCGACGGTGCCGAGGCCGGGGTTGCGTTCCTGGACCTCGGAGAGGAGGCACTCTTCGGTGGTGAGGAGGATGCCGGCGCCGTTGGTGTCGATGCTGCCGCCTTCGAGAACGAGGCGGTGCGGGTCGCGATGCGGGAAGGTGACCTGGGCGCAAAGCTCCGTCATGCCGTAGTGCTCGGCGATGTGGTGCGGGATGAGGTTGTCGCGGCGCCAGTTGTCGTATTTGGCCCAGGCGTTGAACTTCCAGTTGGTGATGGCGAGGTCGCCGGTGGGAGCGCCGGTCTCGGCGTCTTCAGGCTTGAGGGCTTTGACGAAGATGGGGCCGGAGTCGCGCAGCCAGACGCGATCGGAGGGCCACTGGTGGAAGTGGAGGCGGGCGAGGTTGGCTCCGGCGCGGCGGAGCATCCCGGTGGCGCGGTTCTCGGCAGGGAGATCATTGACCAGGATGTGGACGTCTTCGACCTGCGAGAGGTGGCGGACGATCTCGCAGTAGACCCAGGGGATAGGCTGGAACTTTCCGGGCCAGTCTTCGGAGTTATGGGGCCACGCGATCCAGGTTGCGGCGTGGGGGGCCCATTCGGCGGGCATGCGGTAGGTCAGCGGGTTCGGCGCAGTCGTCACAACACTATTTTAGAGCGCGTGGGGAACGGCGTCCGCCGGGCACTGCGGATCTTGATAGTAGATTCAAGATCCGCGGCGGCTAGTTAGTCGATGAAGCGGCTGGTAATGCCTCCGTAGGCGTCGATGCGGCGGTCGCGGAGGAAGGGCCAGTTGCGGCGGGTGTCTTCAAGGAGCTTGAGGTCGATCTCGGCGGTGAGGATCTCTTCCTTGTCGTGGCTGGCCTGGGCGATGACGCGGCCGAAGGGGTCGGCGATGAAGCTGCCGCCCCAGAACTCGAGGCCTGCACCTTCGGGGCCCTTCATTTCAACTCCATTGTGGATGACGTCGCCGTGCTCGAAGCCGACGCGGTTGACGGCTCCGACAAAGACTCCGTTGGCGATGGCATGGGCGCGCTGCATGGTCTGCCATGCGGAGTACTGGGCGTCGCCGTACTCAGCCTTCTCGGAGGGGTGCCAGCCGATGGCGGTGGGGTAGAAGAGGGTATTGGCGCCGCGGAGGGCGGTTTCGCGGGCGGCCTCGGGGTACCACTGGTCCCAGCAGACGAGGGTTCCGATGCGGCCGTGGGTGGTGGTCATGGCTTTGAAGCCGAGGTCGCCGGGGGTGAAGTAGAACTTCTCGTAATAGAGAGGGTCATCGGGGATGTGCATCTTGCGGTAGATTCCAGCGATGTTGTCTGGATGGGTGGCGGGGTCGAGCTTGCCGTCTAGAATGGCGGCGGTATTGTGATAAAGACCTGCGGCGCGGCGCTCGAAGAGGCTGGCGATGATGACGATGTTGTGCTCGCGAGCGATGGCTCCGAGACGCGCGGTGGAGGGGCCGGGGATGGACTCGGCGGTGTCGAAGAGGGAGTGCTCCTCGCGCTGGCAGAAGTATTGAACGCGGAAGAGCTCGGGGAGGCAGACGATGTTGGCTCCGAGTTTTGCGGCGTCGAGCACGCGGTCGGCGGCTTTATCGAGGTTGGCGGCGGTGTCCGGCTCGCAGGACATCTGGATGAGGGCGATTTTTTTATTTTTGATGGAGGTCATCTGTTGTCTCAATTCCGTTCCCTGTGTAGTAGACAGGTGTTCCGTTCTCACCGCGATAGGCAATGCCAAGTTCGGCGTCCCACGGACCGTCCCAGGCCGGGGATTCAATGTCTCCTAGTATTTTGACGGTTCCACGCATGCAGCCGAAGATAGGGTGACGCCTATTCCTATGCGCAAGAAGCTGCATAAACCGAAATTTGTCACGATTTGGCACTCATTTCAGTCTAACTTCAATTGCTGAATGAAATTCGCCAGAACAGCGGCGCCAGCATTCACCTCAGAGCCTATATCAGCGACGCATGCCGGAACGTTAGAGAGATCGTTCCGGCCTTTCCATCTGCGCATCTTGGAGATAGTCAATACAGCCATTTCGAATTCACCAAGGACTGCGTCCACGCTACTACAGGCTCTTGAAGGGACTGGCTTCGGCGGGTAAGTCTTTTTTGCTGTGGATTTTTCTGGTAGTTTGGAAGTGTCGGATTGCCACTCCACGTCGAGCAGGCGCTCCCTGAAGCACAACTGAACATCATCCCCCGCCGATGTGCGGACCAAGTGTATTTTCATGCAGAAGGAGTGGCATTTTGAGCGAATTTCGTGATTTTCTGGAGCTTTCGTATTCCGAACTCGAGGACTTGAACCTGGCAGCCAAAGAACAGCGCAGAAGGCGCGTTCCAGCCGAAGTGATTCAAGACGAGCGGATCAAGTATCTGACCGACGAGCGGCGGATCAAGGCCGTGACCGTGGTGTTCAGCGACCTGGAAGGCCGGCTGCACATGCTGGACTACGACAAGAAGTTCCTGGTGAAGAGCTACGACAACCTGACGTTCGACGGGTCTTCGATCCGCGGCTTTACGGCGCAGCGCGAGAGCGATCTGCGGCTGGGCATCGATTGGAGCGCGTTTTACTGGGTTCCGGCGGATGTGTTCGGCGCGGGTAAGGTCCTGGTCTTCGGCGAAGTGATCGACAAGAACGGCGAGCCCTACTCGGGTGACCTGCGCGGCGTGCTGAAGAAGTACTCGCAGGAGCAGTTTGCGAAGAATGGCTACACGTTGAATGCGGCGAACGAGATTGAAGGCTTCCTGTTCGAGGGAATCGATGCGGAGCGCAGCTTCCACGAGACGGGCACGTTCGAGTATGTAAACAAGGGTGGCTACTACCACTCGCTGCCGGGCGATCCGCTGCGTGAGTTTATCGATACGACTGCGGAAGTACAGCGCGCGATGGGCTTCGAGAACGAGAAGGACCACCCTGAGGTTGCGCCTTCGCAGTTCGAGATCAACTACACCTACAGCGAAGTAGTTGCGGCTGCCGATCAAATTCAGCTTTATAAGCTGATCTGTCGTCAGGTAGCAACGCAGATGGGTATGACGGCCTGCTTCCTGCCGAAGCCTGTGACGGGCGTCAACGGCAGCGGCATGCACACGAACGTTTCGGTGACCAAGAATGGAAAGAACCTGTTCTGGGATCCGAAGGGCGAAGAGAAGATCTCACGCATGGCGTGGCAGTTCACCGACCGCATCCTGACCCACGGCAACGATCTTTGCGTTCTGTTGAATGCGAGTGTCAATGCGTATCGTCGCCTGGATCCTCACTTCGAAGCTCCGAACCAGATCAAAGCTTCGGCGACGGACCGTGGTTCGATGGTTCGTATTCCCATCGGCAACGAGAAGAGCTCGCGCGTTGAGGTTCGTTCGGTGGGACCGGATGCGAATCCCTACATGGTGCTGTACTCGATCTTCAAGACGGGTCTGGATGGCAACATCTCGAAGATGAAGAACCTGCGCCAGGCGGATCGTTACCTGCCGGACAACATCTACTCCGCGCTCGAGGACTTTCGCAGCGCCGAATGGACGACGGAGATCCTCGGAGAAGACGTGAAGGGCCGCTACGCGGACCTGAAGCAGGCTTCGGCGGACCGTTGTGCACGCCTGCTGGGAACGATAGTGAAGCCCTCCGAGGTCCAGTTTCACCACGATGTCTACAACCAGTTGCTTTGGAACATTTTCTAAGAGCGCTGCGAGGATGTTGAGAGAGGGCCGGCTATCCGCCGGCCCTTCTCTTTTGAGCTGACGCTTTTGAGTTGACGTTGGGATTGCGATGCGGCACTCTACTCGCGTGTTGAGGTGAATGGTATGGATGTTCGGGATGATTTGAAGCCGGCGGCTGCGGTGCTGGGTGTCTGTGTGATGGTCGGCTTGATTGTGGGTGGATGGCTGCTGGGTGGTCAGATCAAAGCGATGAAACTGGGAGACCGTTATGTGACGGTCAAGGGTCTGGTGGAGCGGACGGTGAAGTCGGATACGGCGATCTGGCCGGTGAGCTTCAAGGAGGCTGGGAGTGACCTGCCGCAGGTGTTTGCGAAGAGTGAAGAGGACAAGCAGGCGGTGCTGAAGTTCTTTTCCTCCCAGGGGGTCACCCCGCAGGAGATCTCGGTGGGGCAGATCCAGGTGACGGACAAGCTGGCGAACGAGTACGGCGGCAATAACGCCGGGCCACGCTATATCGTGCAGCAGACGGTGACGGTGGCGTCGGGCGACGTGGACAAGATTGCGAAGGCGGGGCAGAAGACGGCGGAACTGGTGCAGGCCGGAATCGTGGTCGGCGGAGGTTTTGGGCAGGGAATCAAGTATGTCTTCAACGGGTTGAATGCTTTGAAGCCGGACATGATTACGGAAGCTACGCGCAATGCGCGGGCTTCGGCTGACCGCTTTGCCGCGGACTCGGGGAGCCAGGTCGGGTCGATTCGGTCGGCCAACCAGGGCGTGTTTTCGATTTCGGCAGCGGACGGAAGCCAGGGCGGTGGCGGCGAAGTGGGCGAGGGCGGCGGTGGTGGCGGCAATGCGGATGCCAGCATCATGAAGAAGGTTCGGGTGGTAGCGACCGTGGACTACTATCTCATGAAGTAAAAATGTCTCGGGACCATGTTCGATATTCGGAGCAGGTTGGGCGATGTTCGAATCTTGAGACGCTTGAGGCGTTGACCTCTTCGTTTTGGGGATGTTAGGTTCGTCTCCTGCACGATTCGATCCTGATATCGCGAGACGGAGATTAAGTTCATGCAATCGAGCTATAACGGAATTCCAGTGCCGGTCGACGGCCAGCCCATCGAGTACGCCAACAATGCCTTCAAGATTCCGGATCATCCGATCATTCCATTTATCGAGGGCGACGGTACGGGGCGGGACATCTGGAAGGCCTCGCAGCGCGTGTTCGATGCGGCGGTGGAGAAGGCCTACGGTGGCAAGCGCTCCGTGAAGTGGTTTGAAGTGCTGGCTGGGGAGAAGGCCTATCGCCAGACCCAGAACTGGCTGCCGGACGACACGGTGAAGGCGACGATGGACTTCCGTGTGTCGATCAAGGGACCGCTGACGACGCCGGTAGGGGGCGGAATCCGCAGCTTGAATGTGGCCCTGCGGCAGTTGATGGATCTGTACCAGTGCGTGCGGCCGGTGAGGTACTACGCTGGCGTGCCGAGTCCAGTGAAGCATCCGGAGAAGCTGGATGTCGTGATTTTCCGGGAGAATACCGAGGACATCTATGCGGGCATCGAATTCCGTGAGGGAACTCCGGAGGCTGCGAAGTTTATCGCCTTCGTGAACGACGATATGTTGAAAGGCACGAAGAAGAAGATCAGGCTGGACTCGGGCGTGGGGGTGAAGCCGATCTCGATCACTGGTTCGAAGCGACTGGTGCGGGCATCGATCCAATATGCGCTGGATAATGGGCGCAAGACGGTGACGCTAGTGCATAAGGGCAACATTCAGAAGTTCACCGAAGGCGCGTTCCGCGAGTGGGGCTACGAGGTGGCTTCAGAGGAGTTTCGCGAGCAGACGGTGACGGAGCGGGAGAGCTGGATCCTCGGGAACGTCGAAGCGAATCCGAAGCTCACGCCGGAGGAAAATGCAGCACTGATTGAGCCGGGGATCGAGTTCGCGGCGAAGGAGTTTGGCGAGGGTGTAATCGCCGAGGTGAAGCAGGTGATCGCTTCGATTGGCGGCTCGCACGGCGGAGGCAAGTGGAAGCAGAAGATCCTGGTCAATGACCGGATCGCAGACTCCATCTTTCAGCAGATCATTCTGCGGCCCGAGGACTACAGCATTCTGGCTACGACCAACTTGAATGGCGACTACATCTCGGACGCAGCGGCCGCGCAGGTCGGCGGACTGGGTATCGCTCCGGGGGGGAATATCGGCGATGGATACGCTGTCTTCGAGGCGACCCACGGCACAGCTCCGAAGTATGCGGACAAGGATGTGATCAATCCGGGTTCGGTGATCCTGTCAGGGGTGATGCTGTTCGACTTCCTGGGCTGGACGGAGGTAGCTCGGATGATCGAATCGTCGTTGGAGAAGACCATCGCGCAAAAGTTCGTCACATACGATTTCGAGCGCGGCATGGAAGGCGCAACCAAGGTCAAGACCAGCGAGTTCGCCACCCACATGATCTCCAACATGGGACACTAGCCGTGTCGGGCGTAGGTCCTGCCGGACGGGCGTAGGCGCCTTTGGCGCGATTTTTGCTGGTTTGGTGCGGTATTCGTTCTCCTGTGACTGACGTATGGCCAGTGGCTTCTTTGTGGACTTAGAATTGTTGTGCAGGTTGAAACGATTTCTCGGGAGAGTTGAATGCGTAAGAAGGTCACGATTGTTGGAGCGGGTAATGTTGGGGCGACGGCGGCACATTGGATTGCGGCCAAGGAACTTGCGGATGTAGTGCTGATCGACGTGGTCGAGGGAACGCCGCAGGGCAAGGCGCTGGATCTGCTGCAGGCGATGCCGATCGAGAAGCGGGACTGCAACATCCTGGGCACCAACGACTATGCGGATACGGCGAACTCCGACATTGTCGTGATTACCGCGGGCATTCCGCGTAAGCCGGGTATGAGCCGCGATGATTTGTTGAATACGAACTTCAACATCATGTCCGATGTGGTGGGCAAGGTGGTGGCGAACTCGCCGAACTGCATCATCATCGTGGTCTCGAATCCGCTGGATGCGATGGCGCAGGCAGCCTTCAAGAAGGCCGGCTTCCCACGCGAGCGCGTGATCGGGATGGCGGGCGTTCTGGACTCGGCTCGCTTCCGTACATTCATCGCCGAAGAACTCAAGGTATCGGTCGAGAACGTGACGGCGTTCGTTCTGGGCGGACACGGCGATACGATGGTGCCGCTCTCTCGCTACTCAACGATGGCTGGGATTCCGATCACGGAGCTGATCTCTGCGGATCGCTTGAAGGAGCTTGAGACCCGCACGGCCAACGGCGGCGCGGAGATCGTGAAGCACCTCAAGACGGGTTCGGCGTACTATGCTCCGTCGGCTGCCGCTGTTGAGATGGTCGAGGCTATTCTCAAGGACAAGAAGAAAATTCTGCCTTGCGCTGCATATCTTCAGGGTGAGTACGGCATCTCGGGGTTATATGTTGGAGTGCCGTGCAAGCTGGGATCGAAGGGGATCGAGCAGATCATCGAGATCAAACTGACCGCTGAAGAGCAGGCTGCGCTGCAGAAGAGCGCTGATTCGGTGAAGGAACTTTGCACTGTGATTGGCGTGGCTTAGAAACAGAAGCCGGCCGCGGATTGAGACGGATGAACGATAAGGCCCGCTCGGTGAGCGGGCCTTTTTTAGGATGCATCGGTCATGCGTGATGATTATTTTCTTGCGATTACGACAGGTTGATAGAACGATGTTTCTGAGGGTTCGAGCCATTGAACGGTTGTGAATCCAGCCTCCTGTAATGAAACAGTGAGATCGTTTCGCAATAAGGCGTGATAACGCGAGACGTAATGCTGAACAATCCATTGCGTAGACGTTTCCAGAGATATGTAGAGATGAACGTCGTATTCGTTGCCATCCCAATCCCAGATCTGATGAACGATGCGTCGCTGGCCTTGAATTCCATAGAATGATGGAGCTTGTATTGCTGGGCGCGTTTGGATCAGGTGATCGTAATCCCGAATAGTTGCTACCAATATGCCGCCAGGTCTTAGTTTGCCAGCCATCTCGCGCAATGTCTGATCGCGGTCTTTCCTAATAAGCAGGTGAGGCAGGGCGTTGTCTGCAGCCAGAACAACGTCAAAGCCGTCTTCTCGGACAGGACTTAGATTGCGCATGTCTGCTATGTAAAACTGAATCTTCAAACCCCGTAGAACGGCCTCTTTCTCAGCTCGCGCGACAGATGCACGGCTAAGGTCCGAGCCTATGAGATGGTGTCCCCTCATGGATAAGCCGAGGGTCTGTGTCCCTATTCCGCAGGCACAGTCGAGGACACGAGGTGCGACCCGATTTGCATATTGCTCCAACAGTGGACCGAGAATTGCAGCCTGTTTGTCGATGCTTCGATTCCAATCCTCGAAGATCAGATGGTAGTAGTCAGCCAAATCGTCGTAGAAGGTATCGGTCGCTGCGTCCATAGTCTTTCCGGTAAACGAAGATACCATGCTGTGGACAGGAGGCAGCCGCAGATGAGTTTTGCTTCACGTCAGAAGGCCCGCTCGCTGAGCGGGCCTTCTGATTTTATGGCAAATGTAGTTTAAGCGACGCGCTCGATGGTGACGGACTCGAGGACGACCGGAGTCTTGGGGCGATCCATGCCGTCGCGGGAGACTTTGCTGATCTTCTCTGCGATGTCGTAGCCTTCGACGACTTCACCGAAGATGGTGTGTTTGCCGGTGAGCCAGCTGGTGTCGGTGGTGGTGATGAAGAACTGGCTGCCGTTGGTGTTGGGGCCGGAGTTGGCCATGGCGAGCTTGCCGGGCTGCTGGAAGCCGTGCTTGGAGCCCTTGGTCTCATCGGCAAACTTGTAGCCGGGGCCGCCCATGCCGGTACCTTCGGGGTCTCCGCCCTGGATCATGAAGCTGGGAATGACGCGGTGGAAGACCGAGCCGTCGTAGAGCTTGTCGCCCTTCTTGCTGCGGCTGGTCCAGTCCTTGGTGCCTTCGGCGAGGCCGATGAAGTTGGCTACGGTCTGGGGGGCGTCGGTCTCGAAGAGTTCGCAGACGATGATGCCTTCGGTGGTTTTGAAGGTAGCGTAGGTGCCGGGCTTGGTTGGCATTTCGATGTTCTCCTGAAAAGACAGTTGTTAGTGGTGAGTTGGTAGTAAAGGCGTGTGTCTTGGCCTTTGAAAAATGGTTACCGAGGGGTTGGCGTTGGGGATGGCATGGCTGCACCGGTCGGAGTGGGGGTCGAGGAAGGGGCTGGTGCGGGCGCGGGCGTTGCGATGACTGGCTCGGGCGGCATGGGCTGACCTTCGCGAACGATCGTGATGTGGTGGATCACGACGGGGATGTTGGGTTTATCGTCGGCGTTGCGCGCTACCCGGGCGATGGAACCGACGAGCAGCACGGAGTGGGCGTCGCACTGGCCGAAGATGGTGTGCTTGCCGTTGAGTTGGGTTACTGGCTCTTCGGTGATGAAGAACTGGGAGCCGTTGGTGCTGGGGCCGGAGTTGGCCATGGCGAGGCGGCCTGGCTCGTCGAAGGTGAGCGAGGGGTCGAACTCATCCTGGAAGAAGTAGCCGGGGTCGCCGGTGCCGTTTCCGGCACGGTCTCCGCCCTGGATCATGAAGCTGGGGATGACGCGATGGAAGGTGGTGGTGTCGTAGAAGGGCTTCTTGTGGACTTTTGCGAGGGTGGTGGGATCGGTCCAGTCCTTGGTCCCTTCGGCGAGACCGATAAAGTTGGCGACGGTGATGGGGGCCTGGGCGTCGTAGAACTTGCAGGTAAGGCGGCCCATGGTGGTGTCGATGACAGCGGTGGGGCCGGTGGGGATCACCGGAGCCTTAGCCTGGCTGGTAGTGCTGGGAGCATCCGGAAGCTGGTCGGCTGCAGCAGGAGCTGCGGGCGGAGGCTGCTGCGGCGCGGGCGTCTGTGCTGCTATGGGTGCGGCAAGGGCGAGAACGACGGCGAGAGTACGGAAGATCATGCGTTGAACAGCTCCATAGAAGAGGCTATCGCACTGGGCGGGGGGACGCAAAGGGCGACAGCCTCATTCGCACGGAGAGAAAGCGTTAGACAAGTCTCCGAACGAGGCTGCGGACGAGCTCCAGCGAGCCTCCGTAGACGACGTGGGCAGCCCAATGTTGCAGATGGTCGGTCGAGGCCGTCTCAGTGGGAGGCGGTGAGAGGCGGAGCGCAGGGACGGCGACTTCGTCGGCTCCAAGGAAGAGCAGGGTGCCGAACGCGGTGCCGCCGCCGGAGGTCACTTCGGGCAGCACTTCGGCGGTGACAGCGTAGGCCACGCCCATCAGGGTTCCAAAGGTGTAGTGGACGGCCTGCCCGGCGGTCTTCTTTGTCTCTTTCTGAAGCGGCTTGCCGGCGACTTCGGCGATCTTGCGAGCAACGATTTCGGTGGATCCTTCCTGCTCAGCGGCCTGCATCTCCTGCTGGGCCTGTTCATGGGCGATCTGCCAGGGAGATTCTCCCTCGGCCAGCTTCTGGTGCTTTTCAATGGCCTTCTGGCTGGCGGCGGACAGCTTCAGGAACTGATCCATGATGAGGGTGGCGGCGATGCCCGCAGCCAGGCCGGTGACGACGCCGCGCAGAATGGATGGTTTTTGTTTCTTCATGTGTACCTCAGATCTTTTGATGCAGATTCCCGCCGCTGGCGGATACTCTTCGGCGCAGGAAGCATCTCATGGAAGTTGTTGCGTTTAAGTTAGAGATGGTGTGTCAGCAAGTGGCCCCAGACAGAAGATCTGGTCAAGGTTCCAAGGAGAGATTGAATGGCAAAGTATGCGTTGTATGCGGAACTCAAGGCCCGTCCGGGCAAACTGGCCGAGGTAGAGGCTTTCCTGAAGCAGGGCGGCGAGATGGCACAGGCCGAGAGCGGCACCATCCACTGGTTCGGCTTTAAGGAAGATAAGCCAGGTGTCTTCGGAATCTTCGATACCTTCGACGACGAAGCGGGCCGCGACGCTCACCTCACCGGGGATATTGCGAAAGCCCTCTTCGCGAAGGCGGACGAGTTTTTTACCGAGCCACCCGTGATCCACAAGATCACTTTGATCGCAGAGAAGTAAGGCGATCAAACTCTAACGATTGGAATCGGCGGCCGCCTGCACTGCGTTGAAGACGCGGAGCAGGTTGCCGCCGAGTAGTTTGTGCAGATCGTCGGCGGAGTACCCGCGAGCGTGCAGTGCGGCGGTGACCTTGGGAAGGTCGGCGGCAGAATCGATCTCTTCGGGAAGCGATGGGATGCCATCGAAGTCCGTGCCGATTCCGACGTGGTCGATGCCGGCGGTACGGGCTATGTGGTCGATGTGATCGATAAGGGATTGGAAGGGCGCACGGGGAAGCTTCGCGGCGAAAGCCTTGTCGATGCGGTCCGATGCGCTGTGCGGAATGGGGCGATTTGAGCCAGCGTGTTCAGCGGCCAGGGCCTGGTGGGCCATCATGCGTTCGGGGCGCTGGGCGGTCCAGGCGGCGCGCCACGTCTCGTCGATGAAGGCGGGATAGAAGTTCACCATGACGACGCCGTTGTTCGCAGCGACAGCGCGAAGCTGTTCATCCGTAAGGTTGCGCGGTGCTGGAGTGAGGGCGCGGGCGGAGGAGTGCGACGCGAGGATCGGGACGCGGGTGGTATCGAGCACATTCCAGAAAGCCTTGTCGGAGACGTGGGAGACGTCGACCATCATCCCCAGGCGGTTCATCTCGCGGACTACATCGCGGCCGAAGTCGCTCAGCCCGTTGTGGTGGGGAATTTCGGGGTCTTCGATGTCGCCCGAGGAGTCAGCCCACTCGTTGGAGTTCGCCCAGGTCAAGGTCATATATCTCACCCCGAGCTGGTGATACAGGCGAAGCAAAGCTAGAGAATTCTCGATCGAATGGCCACCCTCGATGCCGAGGAGTACAGCAAATTTATTCTCCGCTCGTGCGGCGTGAATCGCGGCGACGGTGGTGCAGAGTTGGAGCTGGTCCGGATGCTTGCGGACCTGTTCCAGAACGCTGTCGAGCAGGACGAGGGTGCGGTGTGCGAAGCGTCCCTTCCATTGAGTCGGCTCGACCCAGAGGGCAAAGAAGGTCCCGGCGAGGTTTCCCTGACGTGCCGTCTCGAGCGAGAGGTGGCCCCCGTCGAGAGGTCCGGTGAACTCCCAGGCGTCGTCGGCGAAGCGTTGCGGCGTGTCGACGTGGGTGTCGAGAAAGAGAGCTGCCTTGTGGATCGCGAGGGGATCGGACGTATCGAGAGCATCGATCATTTTTATGATTCTACAAGTTGATGAGGGCATGGAGGTTGTGAACTTCAGGCCTGCGTCGAGTTACGTACGGGCAACGCGGGATGGGGCGAAGCCATCCTTAGTAGGCAGAGGTGATGTATGGCACAAGGAATCAATGCAACGAAGACCGGCGCACGTCCTTCCCATGAAGCGATCGAGAATAAGCCCGGCAGCGCGACGCAGGTCGGCAAGACCGAAGAAGAGAAGCTGGACCACGTTGCGATGGAAGGTGCCAAGCGGGCATCGAACCGCATCCACTCCAACGAAGAGACTACCCCCGGAAACACGATCTTCTCGAAGTAATCACACCAGTATTTGCAAAGCGAAAGGCCCGCCGAATGTTTCGGCGGGCCTTTTTGTCTGCTGCTGCTTCTACTGGTTAGTTTGCGGAGGTTCCGAGCAGGCCGTGGGGATCCAACACGAACTTCTTCGCTACGCCTGCATCGAACGCCTTGTATCCCTCAGCAGCTTCACTTAGAGGGATGACCGTAGCGTTGACGATCTTTGCGATGGAGATGCGGTCGTGGAGAATAGCCTGCATCAGTTGTCGGTTGTATTTCAGGACAGGGGTCTGTCCGGTGGCGAAGCGGTGGGATTTTGCCCAGCCCAGGCCGAAACGGAGCTTGAGGTTCCCGGTCTTGGAGGCTTCGTCCGTGGCACCTGGGTCCTGCGTCACATAGAGGCCCGGAATGCCGATGCCACCTGCGGCTCGAACGACGGTCATCAGCGAGTTGAGCACAGTCGCCGGAGCTTCTTCGCCATCCTTGCCCTGCGCCTTCGCTTCGAATCCGACGGCGTCGACAGCGGCGTCAACCTCGGGCTTGCCCACGACAGCGGCGATCAACTCGCCCAGATCGTTACTCTTGGTGAGGTCGATGGGGGTGAAGCCTACGCTCGCGGCGTGCTTCAACCGGTCGGGATTCATATCGCCGATCATGACCAGGGCGGCACCGAGAATCTGGGCCGACGCCGCGGCGGCAAGTCCTACCGGACCGGCACCGGCGATGTAGACGATGGAACCGACGCCAACGCCGGCTGTAACGGCTCCGTGGAAGCCGGTCGGGAGGATGTCCGAGAGCATGGTGAGATCTTTGATCTTCGCCATAGCCTGCGCTTTATCAGGGAACTTGATGAGGTTGAAGTCCGCATAGGGGACCATGACGTACTCAGCCTGACCGCCGACCCATCCGCCCATGTCGACGTAGCCGTAGGCTCCGCCGGCGCGACCGGGGTTTACGTTCAGACAGACGCCCGTCTGTTGCTCTCGACAGGTGATACAACGTCCGCAGGCCACATTGAAGGGCACGGTAACGAGGTCGCCGATGCTGAGGTATTCGACGTCTGAGCCGATTTCGATGATCTCGCCCGTAATCTCATGGCCGAGCACCATGCCGGTCGGAGCGGTGGTGCGGCCGCGCACCATGTGCTGATCGGACCCGCAGATGTTGGTAGAGACGACCTTCAGGATGACGCCGTGGTTGATCTGCTTGCCTGCTGGATTCTGCATCTTGGGGAAGTCGATGGACTGCACTTCGACTTTGTTCTGCCCCATGAAAACTACTCCGGTATTTTCTGCCATTTGTTTTTACCTCTGGGCATTGGACGCCGGACGCCGTTGGAAGGAGGTTCGGTGCAACACAAAGCCGTTGCGCGCGGGGCGGGTCTTTTCTTGGATGGCACAGAATTCGTCGGTCCTCCCGTTGATCGGCGCGGAGTTTTGCCTGCGACCATCGGGAGCACCGTGCGAAGCCCAACACACGTCATGAAATGACCGCCGCCCGCGCAGGGCGCTTTCAGCAGGATTCTTAGAATGCTGCTACGCCAGCTTCGGCCACCGCGTGATCCTGCACGCCGGAACCGCCGCTGACACCGATTGCGCCGACCACTTTGCCGTCTTTCTTGATGGGAATGCCGCCGGCGAAGATCATGACCTTGCCATCGTTCGAGGCGTTGATGCCGAAGAACTGCTGCGTGGGCTGGGAGTTGTCGCCCAGGTCCTTGGTGGTGATGTCGAAGGCGCGCGACGTCCAGGCCTTCTTCTGCGCGATATCGATGGAGCCGAGCCATGCATTGGTCATGCGCTCAAACGCGATGAGGTTGCCGCCGGCATCGACTACAGCAACGTTCATGGGCTGGCCGAGTTCATCGGCCTTCTTCTCTGCTGCTGCGAGGATGCGGCGGGCGTCTGCGAGTTGAATCATGGTGTCTCCTTGTTGGGTCGAAGCTTACTTAATCATTGGATGCGTATCGCTATGGGGTGAACTGCGGCGGGGTGAGCTGTGGCGCGATGCGCGGGTTGAGGATGGGGCGGAACGAATCGGCCTGCGGAGCGACCGTCCGCCAGCCATAGGTTTCATAGTGCCAGCGGGCAGCACCGCCGGAGAGTTCGAATACGGTAAAGCCCTCGGGAGTTCCGAGGATCGATCCCTTCCACCAGTTGCCGCAGACGGCTCCGCTGGTAATGAAGGGGATGTTGCGCCAGTAGACCACTTCGTTAAGGTGCGTGTGACCTTGCAGGACAGCGATCACATTTTTACCCTCGAACAACGGTAGCACCTCGAAGGCATTGCCGAGCAGGTAGGTATGGAGCGCAGGGTTGGAGTTCCCCTTGTACGGCGGAGCGTATTGAGGGGCGGCACTGACCAGGGGAACGTGGCTGGTGACGATGATGGGAGTTCCAGCCGGGGTGGCGGCCAGGTCCTGCTTGAGCCATTCCAGTTGGACGGGGTCGATGACAGCGTCGAAATCGCGGTTGGGAGTGATACCGATCGCGTCGAGCAGGATGAAGTGGTAGCCGCTGTGGTCGAAGGAGCGGTAGGTGCGGGTGTTGAAGCGCTGCTCGAAGGCCTTCTTGCCATACAGGGGATCGGTGAGGGCGATCCCGGATTTGGGGTCGCGACCAAAGACATCGTGGTTGCCGAGTACGTGATGAACGGGAATGCCGTCGAGCGCGTGCTCGGTCTTCTGGTAGAGATCGAGCAGCATGAGCGAGCGCTCGCGGGGAACCTCGGTGAGATCCATCACGTGATCGCCACCCTGGATGCAAAGGTCGGGCTTCAGCGACTTGATCTTGCGCAGCGCGAGGGCGGTGCCTTCGTTGGCGGAGAGCTCCGGCTGGTTGTGGGTATCGGTAAAGAAGATAAGGCGGAGGTTGCCGGGAGTGGCAGCCTTCTGGGCGTGAAGAGAAAGGGCCGGGTAAGTGGCGGCGGCTGCGGAGAGCGCAATAAAGCGGCGGCGGGATAGATCCGTCATGCAATCATGCTATCGCACGGGTTGCATGACGGGCATTGCTATAGCGTGAAGAAGTCCTTGACCCCTTGGAAGATCACGTCGCGGCTGACGTCCGAAATCGCTTCGGTAAGCGGCAGTTGCTTCGGGCAGGCTTCGACGCAGTTCTGGGCGAAGCCGCACTCCTGGACTCCACCGTCGCCGGCCAGGGCGCGGAGGCGTTCTTCCTTCAGCACTGCACCTGCGGGATCCATGTTGAACAGCTTGACCTGCGCGATGGTGGCGGCGCCGACGAAGTTGGTCGAGTCATTGAACTGCGGGCAGACCTCCATGCAGATGGTGCAGGAGATGCAGTTCGAGAGCGGGTAGCGCTGCTCCTGGATCTGCGGGATCTGGCGCGGGCCGGAGCCGAGGTCGTAGGTTCCATCGATCGGAACCCAGGCTTTGACCGCCTTGAGATTCTCGAAGAGGACGGAGCGGTCCACCGAGAGATCGCGAACGATAGGGAACTTCGAGAGCGGGGCGAGCGTGATCGGCTCATCGCCGCTACGGAGCTTGTCGACCAGGGCGGAGCAGGCCATGCGCGCCTTACCGTTGATGAGCATCGCGCAGGAGCCGCAGATCTCTTCGAGGCAGTTCGAGTCGTAGGTGATGGGAGTGGTGGCCTGACCGGTGATGGTGGTCGGGTTCAGCGCGATTTCGCCGAGCAGCGAGGTGATGTTCATGTTCGGGCGGTAGGGAACCTCGAACTTCTCGGTGACAGCGGGGGAGTCCGGGCTGGCCTGGCGCTTGATCTCGACTTTGATGATGCTTGGCATGGTTGTTGCCCTCAGAAATCTATGTGTCGGGCCTTCAGCCCTCTTGCTTTTCTTCTGCGTTCACCTAGGCCTTCGGCCCAGGCTGGTATAGGTCGCGCCTATGGCGCTCTTCTTAGACCTTAGCTGCTGGAGTAGACACGGGGGCGCGGTTTGATGTGGCTGGTGTCTACGTCCTCGTAGGTGATGCTGGGTGCGCCGTCGACGAAGGCGGCCTTGGTGGTCTTGAGGAACTGTTCGTCGTTACGGTTGGGGAAGTCCGGCTTGTAGTGGGCTCCACGGCTCTCGTCGCGGAGACGTGCTCCTTGAACAATGACGCGGGCCAGTTCGAGCATGTTGTAGAGCTGGCGCGCGAACGCAAAGCTGGTGTTGGCCCACTGGCTCTTGTCGGAGAGGTTGATGTTCTTTGCGCGGTGCAGAAGTTCGACCAGCTTGGCGTCGGCTTCATCCAGTCCACTGTTATATCGGACAATTGTCGCGTGCTTGGTCATGGTGTCGCCGAGCTCGCGCCAGATCTTGAAAGGGTTCTCCGTGCCGGATGACGACAAAAGGCTTTGGTTCTTTTCTTTTTGCCGTTGCAGCTCGGCTGCGTGGCCGCCGTCGCCTTCCTGCGCGGGCAGGGCCTTGGCGTAAGCAACCGCCTGTGGCCCAGCGACGAAGCCTCCGTAGATGCACGACAGGAGCGAGTTTGCTCCTAAGCGATTCGCACCGTGGATGGAGTAGTCAGCCTCGCCGGCGGCGAAGACTCCGGGGATGTTGGTCTGCTGGTTGAAGTCGACCCACAGGCCGCCCATGGTGTAGTGGACGCCGGGGAAGATCTTCATCGGGACTTCGCGGGGATCGTCGCCTACGAACTTCTCGTAGATTTCGAGGATGCCTTCGAGCTTGTGGAGACGCTCCTTCGGCAGGTGGGTGAGGTCGAGGTAGACCATGGGCTGGCCGTCGATGCCCATGTTGTCTTCGTAGACGATCTTGAAGATCTCGCGGGTGGCGATGTCGCGCGGGACCAGGTTGCCGTACTTGGGATAGCGCTCTTCGAGGAAGTAGTAGCGGTCGGCCTCGGGGATGGATTTCGCGACGCGCTTTTCGCTGCGGTCACGCGGAACCCAGACGCGACCGCCTTCGCCGCGAGCGGATTCGGACATGAGGCGGAGCTTGTCTTCGCCGGGGATCGCGGTCGGGTGGACCTGGATGAACTCGCCGTTCGCATAGAACGCACCCTGCTGATACAGCGCGGACTGGGCCGAGCCGGTGCAGACCACCGAGTTGGTGGACTTGCCGAAGATGGCTCCGTTGCCGCCGGTGCAGATGATGATGGCTTCGGCGGGGAAGGTGCGGGTCTCCATGGTGCGGAGGTCCATCGCGGTGATGCCGCGGCAGGCACCCTTCGAGTCGAGCACGGAGGAGAGAAACTCCCAGCCCTCGTACTTGGTGACCTTGCCCTCGGACTCGTAGCGGCGAACCTGCTCGTCGAGCGCGTAGAGCAGTTGCTGTCCGGTGGTAGCTCCCGCAAACGCTGTGCGTTGGTATAGCGTGCCGCCGAAGCGCCGGAAGTCGAGCAGGCCTTCCGGCGTCCGGTTGAAGGGGACGCCCATGCGGTCGAGGAGGTCGATGATGGCCGGGCCTTGCGCGGTCATGTTCTTGACCGGGGTTTGGTTGGCGAGGAAGTCGCCGCCGTAGACGGTGTCGTCGAAGTGCTTCAGGACGGAGTCGCCCTCGCCCTTGAGATCCTTGGCCGCGTTGATGCCGCCCTGCGCGCAGACGGAGTGCGAACGCTTGACCGGAACGATGGAGAAGAGGTCGACGGTGCCGCCTGCCTCGGCGATCTTGATGACGGCTGCAAGTCCGGCGAGTCCGCCGCCTACTACGATGATTCGGGGTGATGCTGCCATGTGATCCTTCTCCGCTATCTATTTCCTGCAGTTGTTCCAATTGTGCTGAACATACCAATCATCGCTATTACGAACCCAACTAAACCGATGGTGAGACCGATGATGTATCTCTTCCTTAACGCGCTTATAGGAGTGATCGATCTGTGCAATTGCCAAAGCTGTTGAAATTTTCCTAGATGCCATCCATACGGATTAATTAGTGTTCCGGAGAGCCTATTCGAATTGACCTCGTCCAGCATTTTTTCTGTCACACTATGGGTGAGCCAAGCAGCCACCCAACCGCAGATGAGAAATATGCCGAAGCAAATCCACGACATGTTTAGCGCACCTCACCCGGCTGTGCGGGATTCGTAGATCCGGCGGGAACTGGGCTGGGAGTCGGTAGGGATATGCTTGCAGGCTGCTCTGGCAGGACATCTTCCGGAGCGTTCGGATATTTATAGACGACCGAATAAATACTGATAAGCCCCATCAAGCAGAGCGCAGCACCAAACCCAGCGCAGACATAACCGAAGCGTTTGCGAGCCTTATCGCCGGGGGTGATGCCCCACTTGGCGGCGAACAGCCAAATCCCGTAGGCGAAGTGCCAGGTCGTGGCGATCATCGCGACAACGTAGATGGCGAGCATCCACGGATTCGACAGCTCTACCTGGACCTTGTGGAAGGCGGCGCCGGGGTGCTCCGGTAGTTGAACCCCGAGGAAGCGTTGGCGCAGGACGTGCTGAATAATGTAAGCGAAGGCGATCAGGCCGGTGACACGCTGGGAGATGTACATCCAGTTGCCGGCCCAGGGGTAGACGTTGACGTTCGAGCGGCCGCGGAAGGCGATGAACACGCCATAGAGAGCGTGGAAGGCCAGCGGGATGAAGATGAGGCCCCACTCCAGTACGCGGACCAGCGGGAGCGAGTTGAGGAAAACCACCTGCTTGGCGTAGGCCAGCGGACCGTTCCAGGTCTCGAAGTTCGAGACGATGTGTTCGACGAGGAAAGCGCCGATGGGAATGATGCCGGAGAGCGAGTGCAGCTTGCGCCAGAGAAAGGAGTTGCCCTGACCCGCGCGGAGGGGCTGCACTCCCTTGATGCGGGTTGAGGATGCGGGGGCTGGCGGTGCGGTGGTGGCCATGAGAACTCCTTGAGGCTTGGCTTTCAGTACGGGGGGCTTTCAATACGGACGCAGGCACGATCTGCCGTGGGCTTCCTAAACGTGAGGCTATTACAAGTGGACGAACGAAACTCGGCCGCAGGCTGATTATTCCGCCGCGCTGGAACGACCGTCAAGGAAAGTGACGTGGTTTGTGCGGTTATCGCTACGTTTGTGCGAAATTGTTGTCCAGCATGAAAACACAGAAGATGCTGTGCCGTTCAATCCGTGGGATTCAACTTCCGGAGAAGGGCAGCGAGGGCGCGTCCGCGATGGCTCAGCCCGAGGCGTGTCGCCGAGTCGAGTTGCGCCATGGTGCAGCCGTGCTCCGGCAGATAGAAGAGAGGGTCGTAGCCGAAGCCGTCCGTCCCTTGCGGTGCGAGCAGGATGCGGCCTTCGACGGTGCCATCGGCAGTGTAGAGGACTTCACCGTCACGCGCGGCGGCGAGGACGCAGTGATAGCGGGCAGAGCGCTCCTCCTCCGCCGTGTTCGAAAGCGCCTCCAGCAGACAGAGGTTGTTGCGGGTGTCGAGGCTTTGGCTGGGGAGCTCGGGGAATGAGAGATCGTCGGCGTACCGGGCGGAGCGCATCCCGGGCGCTCCAGCCAGAGCATCCACCTCCAGGCCGGAGTCGTCAGCCAGCACGATCTGGCCGGGTGCACGCCGCGAGTAGAAGCGCGCCTTGAGGATCGCGTTCTCGCTGAAGCTCGGCTGGTCCTCTGCCGGAGCAGGGATCGCGCTGAGGCCGGGGAGCGGGAGAATCTGAATCTGCGTAGCTCCCTGATTCGAGCCGCTGGCGGCGGTGGCAAAGTCGCGAAGCTTGCCGGGATTGGAGGTGGCAACGTAGAGAGTCATACAGGTGTGCTTAGTATAGGTTCTGTGAGCATCGCGACTGGCATTGGGGAACAGCCTGCGTCGCCAACGGAAATCAAAGGAGACAGCATGGCAGGGATGAAGGCGCACACGGAGTATCTGACGATCACCACGGACGAGCGCTACGAGATGGTGCATCTGACCCCGAAGGTCGAAGAGATCGTACGGCGCAGCGGGATCGACGATGGCCTGTGCTTCGTCTCACCGATGCACATTACGGCGGCCATTTACGTGAACGACAACGAAGACGGCTTGATCGAGGACATCGGTCTCTGGCTTGAAAAGCTGGCTCCGCGATGGCCGGGGTACAAGCATCACCAGACCGGAGAGGACAACGCCGACGCCCACCTGAAGGCGCTCCTGCTGCATCATGAGACGACCTTGCCCGTGACTCGCGGCCGCCTCGATCTCGGTACCTGGCAGAGGATCTTCTACGCCGAGTTCGATGGACAGCGCGCGAAGCGGATCATTGTGAAGGTGCTGGGTGTCGTAAAAGAATAATGTCGACCCGGCGGTTCTGCGCGCGGCCCGCTGCTGTGGCGTTCGAGGTTGCCGGATGGTACTCCGCGTAGCCGGCGGCCGAGAGATCGGCAGGCGAGACTGTACTGTGTTCGAGCACCAGCCTCGCGATCGCGGTGGCGCGCGCCGTGGACAACTCCCAGTTCGATACGAACTGCGCCGTGTGGATTGGAACATTATCCGTATGCCCTTCGATGCGGAGAGGTGCCATAGGCAGGCTTGCGGCCAGCTTTGCCAGCAGCGCAAGGGAGTTGGCGCGCACATCGGCTGAGCCGGAGGGGAAGAAGCCTGCCTCCCTGAGCGAGATGACCAGGCCCTCGGGGGTCGAGCGCATGGTGATGCTATCCAGCGGGAGCTTCGGAAAGGCTGTGCTTTCGCGAAGAAGCTTCTGGATATGGGCGGCAATCCCAGCCTCGCGTATGGCCTCTGCCGCAAGATCTGCCGCACCGCTGGTGGGCAGCGGTGGTTGGATCGGAGCAGGTGTGCCATTGCTGGAGGCACCGGCTGTGCGGTCGAGTGGCGGGGTTTTGGAGTGGGCCTCGAAGGCCCCCATCGGAGTGAAGGCGGTCTGCATGGCGGCGGCAAGCTGCGACTGCTTTTTTCTGTCTGCCTGGCTGGAGGCGAAGAGCACCACGAAGAAGGCGAAGAGCAGTGTGATGAAGTCCGCGTACGAGACCAGCCAGCGCTCGTGGTTGACGTGCTCGGGATGTTTCTTCCGGCTCATACGGTCACCTCGTTGCTTCTCGAAGCGGTTGCCGGCCTGGAATCGAAGAGGAAGGTGCGGAGCTTGGTCTCGATCATTCGCGGGTTCATGCCTTCCAGGATGGAGATCACGCCTTCGAGCATCATCTCCTTGATCCTCTGTTCTTCGCGGTGGCGAAACTTGAGCTTGCCGGCAGCAGGCAGGCAGATGAGGTTCGCGAGCGCAACACCGTAGATCGTAGCGACGAAGGCGGTGGCGATGCCCCGACCCACCTCGTCGATATTGTCGAGGTTCTTCATCACCTGGATCAGGCCCAGCACCGCTCCAATAATTCCTACCGTTGGTGAGTATCCACCGGCGGCCTCGAAGACGGCGGGAATCTTCTCTTCGATCTCGGAGGTGTTATCGAGCTCGAGCTGCATGATCTTGCGGACCTCAGCGGGCTCGGTCCCATCGACGGCGAGCATCAGTGCCTGCTTGAGGAACGGGTCGCGAACCATGTCGAGATCGGAGTCGAGCGAGACAATGCCCGACTTGCGCGCCTTGTTGGCGAACTCGACGAGCTGCGCCAGGATGGCTTCGCCGTCTTCCGCTTTGTGCAGGAAGACCTTGACGACCTGCTTGCAGGCGGCGAGGAAGATGCTCATCGGGAACTGCAGCATCACGGCTCCAGCCGTGCCGCCAATGACGATCATGGCGGCCGTGGGTTGGGCGATCTGAGTGATGCTGCCGCCTTCCATCATCATGCCGGCGAGAATGCCGATGAGGGCGAGCAGAATTCCACCGATGCTGGCGATATCCATAAGGAGTCCTTGGATGCTGCGTTCGAACGTTTAGCGCTGCGGCGTGGAGTCGGAGATGAGTTGAGTAAGCGTAGAAGCTTCATGCGCGGATCGTGCGGTTAGAGCGGGCAGCGCCTCCGGCCATGCTTCGCGCAGGATCGCGGCACGATGGGCGCGAGTGCGGCGGCCCACCTCATCGCAGGCTTCGAGGACGACGAGCTTCTCGCCTGTAATCAGCGTAAGAACGGTATCGGGCGAGGACTCCGCATACTTGATGAGATCGCAATTGACATCGAGACGGCTGCCGTTCAGGCGGGTGAGTTCGATCATGGGAAGCCTTCCTTCTTCTGGTCTCTATCGGCGGGGAATGCGACTGCAATAGCTTCCGGCTTCCGAGGTACTTTCGTTTCGAAGTCACTCATGCCGTCCGCCGGTGAGCCGATGAGGTGTGAGAACGCGGAGCCTTCCGCAAGGTGACCTGGAGTTTGTAACTGCCATCGTGGCATTACAAAAGACTTGCAGGCCGACACCCGAGACAGGCAGCGCGGTACTTCAATCCAACACTCAGGAGCGTCTCCCATGTCATTGGGCATTTTGACCAACGTCGCAGCAACTTACGCGCAGAACAACTTGAACCAGACCCAGACCAGTCTGCAGGGCGTACTGCAGCAGCTCTCTTCTGGTTCTCGCATCAACAGCGGTGCCGACGATGCTGCCGGCCTCGCAGTTGCGGACGGCCTGAAGGCGAACTCCGCAGCACTGACACAGTCTGCACAGAACGCGCAGAACGGCGTCGGCCTGCTGCAGACGGCGGACGGTGCGCTCTCGCAGGTGACGAACCTGCTGACCCGCGCGGTCACACTTGCCACCGAAGCATCCAACTCCACCCTGAATACGGCACAGCTCTCGGCCGCGAACACCGAGTTTCAGTCCATCGTTACGGAGATCGGCAACATCGGATCGAAGACCAACTTCAACGGAAATTCGGTGTTCTCGGCGACGGCTGCTTCGATCGTCACGACCGACGGTACGACGTCCGGGACGACGACCTTCGCTCCTGTCGTTGGTGTTCTCACCGGCACCAGCATCGGCGGTACGACCGTCACGCTCGGCGCCGATGTGCTGACCAGCAACACGGGCGCAGCTTCGGCCCTGACGGATATCACCGCCGCCATTGCCGCCGTGGCAGCACAGCGCGGCACGATCGGTGCCAGCATCAACCAGCTCAACGCGGCTGCGAACGTGGCCAGTGCGGAGAGTGTCAACCTCAGCTCAGCTGAGGCCAGCATCCGTTCCACCAACTACGGTCAGGCGACCAGCGACCTCGCGAAGTTCCAGGTCCTGAGCCAGACCGGTATCAGCGCACTGGCGCAGGCCAACAGCGTGCAGCAGGAGATTCTCAAGCTGCTGCAGTAAAACCCACGGAAGTCTGCCGCCAGGGAAGCCTCCTGGCGGCAAGCTTCTTTAACCAGGTTAGGTTTTGCTAATGCGTTGGCTCGATGCATTGGCCTGGCGATTGCATACGCAAGAGGTATCGCAGGAGCCTCAACGCGGCACTGGCGGCGCAGCATACGGGAGAGACGGCATGGGTACGGTTGGACTCAGTTTCGGATCGGCAACAAGTGGTGCGGGGTTCGATGTAGCATCGACCGTCACCCAGATATTGGCAGTCCAACAGGCGATTGAGACTCCGTGGAAGACACAACTGGCGTTGCTGAAGTCGCAGGATACGATCTTCACGACGCTTGGGACCGATCTATCTGCGTTGAGCACAAGCCTCCAATCGTTGACGGACTTCTCCGGCGTCATGTCGCAGAAGCAGGGTTCGAGTTCGGACGCAAATGTTCTGAGTCTGACTGCCGCAAACCCGACAGCCGTAGCGGGCAGTCACACTGTCGTCGTCACTTCGCTGGCCCAGGTCGCCTCGCAGTACTCGGACACTGTGACGAACGCAACTGACGCGCTCTCGGGCAGCATCACGATCCAGGTCGGTTCGGGCGCAAGCCAGACGGTTACGGTCGACAGTTCCAGCAACACCCTGGCAACACTCGCCGCGGCCATCAATACGGCAGGCATCGGCGTTACCGCGAGCGTGATCTCCGATACGAAGGGGTCGCGCCTCTCCGTGGTCAGCAGCACCGGCGGCGCGGCGGGTGCGCTTACGGTCAGCAGCGCATTGTCCGATGACACCACGAGTACGGCACTCGCCTTCAAGGTCGGGCAGGCGGGAGCGGACGCGCAGCTTACGGTCGATGGCGTAGCCCTGTCCAGCGCCACCAACAAGGTCAGCACCGCGATTCCGGGCGTGACCTTTCAGTTGCTTTCGGTGTCCGCCAATCCGATCCAGGTGGAGATTACGAACGACAACAGCGCGGTTGAAACTGCACTCAGCGCCGTCGTGACGGCGTACAACGCGGTGGTGAAAGACATCAAGACGCAGGAAGGAAAAGACTCCACCGGTGCTGCCGAGCCTCTGTATGGAAGCCCTACGCTCGCTTTGATTCAGAGCCAGCTCAACGCGGCGTTGCTGGGAGGCGCAGCCAGCGGCGCGATCACGAATGTTACGCAGTTGGGGTTGACCACCGGTCAGGATGGAACGCTCACGCTGGACAGTACGACGTTGGAATCGGCGTTGGATAACAACTTTCTCGACGTCACGGGCTTTCTTCAAAATGCGGGAGGCTTTGGCCAGATCATGGCCAAGACGCTCAACTCGCTGGGCGTCGATTCCGTCCAGGGCGCGGTCTATCTCGCGCAACAGGAGAACACCGCCCAGGAGGCCTCGCTCAACAAGAACATCAGCGATCAGGAGGCCCGGATCGCGGATCAGAAGGACAGTCTGACGACCGAGTTGAACCTCGCAAATCAGATCCTGCAATCCATTCCGACGCAACTCGATTCGTTCGACAAGCTCTACAGCGCCATAACTGGTTACAACGCCAAATAAGAGGAGTGACGGTGAGCAACGAATATCAGGAGCAATCGCTCGCGGGAGCAACGGGCATCGAGCTGGTGGTAGCGCTGTATGACGCGGCCATCCGCTTTCTTTATCGAGCGATGCAGTGTGTGGAAGACGAAGACGTCCACGGCCGACGCAAGGCAGTGAAGAAGGTCGTCGACATCTTTATGTATCTCCAGGCCCGGCTGCGTCCGGATGTTGGTGCAGCACCGGCGGCGGCGCTCTCGGACTTCTACGCCGCCATGTTTACGCAGACGCTGGAGGCCTCGCACTATGCCTCGGTGGAGCAGTTTCGCGAGGTGATCGCCAACGTCCTGAATGTCCGGGATGCGTGGGTCGTGGCGGCTCGCGATCCGGAGGCGGGCCGGGTACTGCCGCGTGAGTTGCGCACACGGGAAGAGCGATTTGTTCCGGCTTCGGCAATCGCTCCGAATGACTGCGAGGCGACTGCTTCGCGTTGGCTTGCTTAGCTGTTTGGATGGTGACGACAAGCAAGTACCAAGGCGCCCTAACGCCGGGCAGGCACCACGGGGCCTTCGGCAGGACCTTCGTGGTGTACTGGACGCTTCGCGTAAAGATCGACTTTATAGAGATAGGTAATCGGCTCTAGGTGGTGACGGCGATCTCTTCTTCGAGGCGCTGTTTCTCGTAGAGGCTGGTGTAGTAACCGTTGCGGGCGATCAATTCGTCGTGCGTGCCGCGCTCCGCGATGCGACCGGCTACGAGGACAGCGATCTGATCGGCGTTGCGTGCCGTCGAGATGCGGTGCGAGATGAAGATGGTGGTTCGGCCTTGCATCACGCGGCGCAGGCCGGAGAGGATCTGTTCTTCGGTGTAGGTGTCGACGCTTGCGAGGGCGTCGTCGAGGATCAGGATGCGCGGGTTGCGGATGACGGCGCGGGCGATGGCAGTGCGCTGCTTCTGACCACCGGATAGAGTGAGGCCGCGCTCGCCAACCATCGTGTCGAAGCCCTTGGGAAACTCGAGGATTTCGGTTGCGATGTGGGCTACGGTGGCGGCCTCTTGAACATCCGCATCAGTCGCTTTGGGGACGCCGAAGGAGATGTTCTGGCGGATGGTCTCAGAGAAGAGGAACGTCTCCTGCGGGACAAAGCCGATGTTGTTACGCAGCGTGCCGAGCGGGATATGGCGAATCGGCTGGCCGTCGATTAATACGCTACCTGGCGTGGTGTCGAGGATCCGCGGGATGAGGTTGACCAGCGTGGACTTTCCCGATCCCGTCGGACCGACGATGGCCAGCGACGTTCCGGCTGGGATCTCCAGGTTGATGTCTTTGAGGACGTTCGGGCCGCCTGGGAAGGCGAAGGTTAGACTGCGCAGCGTGACGGCACCAGAGAATGGCTGTTGCGTCTTCGAAATGAGTGCCGGGTCATCGGCGATGTCCGGCTTCTGCTTCAGCAGTTCGTCGATGCGGACGACCGAGGCGGTTCCGCGCTGGAAGAGATTAACGACCCAGCCGATGGCGATCATGGGCCAGGTGAGCTGCACCATGTAGACGAAGAAGCTGGTGAACTGTCCGACCGAGATGCGATGCGCGACGACCTGTGGACCTCCGACGAGCAGCGTGATCATCAGCGAGAGGCCGAGGACGAATTCGAGTGTGGGCCAGAGCATCGCCATGAGGCGGACGAGCAGCAGCGAGCGGCGAATGTATTCCTGGTTGGCTGTCTCGAAGGAGGCGATCTCGGCATCTTCCTGGGCGAAGGCGCGGATGAGGCGAGCGCCGGAGAAGTTCTCCTGAGCCTTAGACGAGATGTCGGAGAACATCGCCTGGATGCGCTCGAAGCGGGTGTGAATGCGCGCGCCGAAGTACTGGACCAGCACGGAGGCGATCGGCAGAGGTCCAAAGGCCCAGAACGTAAGCCAGGGGCTAATGCGGATCATGAAGGGCAGCGCGGCTGCGGTGAAGACGATGGTGTTCGCGCTGTACATGATGGCGGGGCCGAGCAACTGGCGGACAGCGGCAAGGTCATTCGTCGTGCGGGCCATGATGTCGCCGGTCCGATGCGTATGGTAGAACCCGGTCGATTGACGCTCGAGGTTGGCAAAGAGGTCGTTGCGGAGATCGAATTCGATCTCACGCGATGCGCCGATGATGACCTGACGATTGATATAGAGGAAGATCGCGGCGACGATCGCTACGGCCAGCAGGCGGAGGGAGTGGAAGACGATCTTCTGCCTGGTGACTCCGTGGCGCATGTCGTCGATGGCGTGGCCGATGACCAGCGGCATCAGGACTTTGGAGAGGTTATAGATGATGACGGCGACCCCGCCCCAGGCGAGGGACTTCCAATAGCGCCTGAGGTAGGGGTTGAGGGGTCGGAGTCTTTCGAACATTCTTATTGGAGCCTCTGGGTTTGGAACTGCCTTTGGATTAGAGGCGGTTAGTTGCCCTGAGGGTTCGGGGTTGTTTGCGGAGCCGTGCCGGAGGGCGGCGGGGTGGCGGAGTTATCCGGTTTCGCAGGTTCAGGCTCAGGCTTCGCGGTGGCTGGAGTCGGCGGTGCGGGCGGCGTGTCGGACTGGCCTACCAGTTCGATGTCGAAGATCAGGTCGGCTTTGGCGGGGATTACGGGCGGTCGGCCTGCTTCGCCGTAGGCAAGTTGATAGGGAATGTAGAGGCGGCGCTTGCCTCCGACGTGCATGTCCTGGAAGCCGGTGTCCCAGCCCGGAATCACCTGGTGAGCACCGTACGGGAAGGAGATCGGGGTGCCGCGATCGACGGAGGAGTCGAACTTGGTGCCGTCGGTGGTCCAGCCGGTGTAGTGAACGGTGTAGTACTTGCGGGGCTCCGCGAGAGGGCCGGTTCCGATGACGGTATCGACGTAGCGGAGCGAGTAAAGAGGTTTCGGGGTTCCAGTTACTGCGGGGACGTTGGGCGGCGTGTCTTTCGGGTCGGCGACTGTGGTCGCGGCGACGGGTTTCTTCGCGGTTGTCGCGGTTGTCGCGGTGGTGGTGCGATGGACGGGTGTGGCTGGCTTTTTGGGGGCGGCGGTTTGGGCGGTGGCGGCGGTGGTCAGGGCCAGGGTGAGGAAGAGGGCAGTGCGGTTGTGAGTCATCGTTTGTCTAGTTTAGGACGGAATCGGTCGGGTGGGAGGCTTTTGTGTGTCCAGTCCCCCACCGGGGGTACCTTTGCGTAAAGTCCTTATTTTCATGTAGATGACGTATTGGGTGGCGCTAAAGTCTTCCAGATAAAGGGGTTATGGGTAAAGTCTTCTGCCAGCGTCAGTTACGGCAAGAGGCTCTGTAGTGTCGTCTGTTTTATGGCTACTTCTATTGTAGGGAACCCTCCATAACTAAAATGCCACTTTTTTATATTTTTTATCTATTGATGGGGCTTGGGTTACTGCGATTCGGGTCGGTTTTGGGGGTTGACAGCAATTTTTGGGCTGTTCTGAGTCTGAAGTTGGCTGAAGGCATTATGTGTCGGGCCTTCAGCCCTCTGGTTCGCGGTGTCTCTCACCTGGGCCTTCGGCCCAGGCTGGTATGTGTCGGGCCGTTGGCCCTGAGTTCCCGGAACGGGCTTTCAGTTCAATTTTGCGGGTCTATCTAACCTGGGCTTCGGCCTGGGCTGGTATGGGATGTGCCGTTGGCTGAGTTCTGGGAACGAACAATAGACTCAGGACGCTAGGTGGGGGTGCGGAGGAGGAGGTAGGCGCCGGTGATTCCGAAGAGGAGGTCGGGGGACCAGGCGGCGAGGAATGCGGGGAGGGTGTTGACGTTGCCCATCGCTCCGAAGAGGCCGTCGACGACCCAGTAGGCGATGGCGAGGCCGATGGCGGTGGCGATTCCGGCGAGGCCTCCGCGTTTGCCCATGGAGAGGGCAAAGGGGATGGCGAGGATGGCCATGACCAGGGTGATGAGGGGGTAGGCGAGCTTGCGGTTGAGCTGGACGGCCAGGCGCTTGGTGTCGAAGCCGGATTGTTTGAGGTCGGAGATGTAGCGGGAGAGTTCGCCGTAGTTCATCTGCTGGGACTGGAGGTCCTCTTTTTTGAAGTAGGTGGGCTGCTCATGGATCTCGGGGAAGGTGGCGACGGAGAAGGGCTGGAAGCTGGCCACGGTCTCGCCGGAGAAGGTGCGCTGCCAGCCGTTTTCGAAGTCCCAGCGGGAGAGGCGGTCGCTCCAGCGGGCGGAGGTGGCGAAGATGCGGCGGGTGAGGACGAAGGAGTTGGGGTCGAACTCGAAGACGGTGAGGTTGGCGAAGACGTTCTTATCCGGGTCGAAGAACTGGTAGTAGAAGATCCGGGTCGGGGTGGCGGAGTTGTGGGCGGTGGGGTCGGGCGAGGTCGCCGAGTTGGACTGGCCGGAGATCCACTTGCGGTCGGGGCGCAGAAAGGTCTGGGCGGGTTTGCCTTTGATGATGGAGCGGAGAGCTTCCTGGCGACGGTTGGCAGCCGGGAGGTAGAGGTCGTCGAAGGCGAAGAGGGCGGCGGAGATGAGGAGCGCGATGACCAGAATGGGCGCGACGACGCGGTAGAGGCTGATCCCCGTGGCCTTCATGGCGGTGAGCTCGGAGGAGCGGCTGAGTGCGCCGAGGGTGACTAGCACGGCGACGAGGGAGCAGAGCGGGGTGACGTTGTAGAGGATGTAGGGGATGAGGTTGAGGAGATAATCGCCTACGGTAACGAGCGGGGTGCGGTTGCGGATGATGTCGCCGATGAGCTCGAAGAAGGTGAAGATGATGAAGAGGCTGGAGAAGGCGGCGAGGATCAGGGCGAAGCTGGTGAGGTACTCGCGCATGACGTAGTCGTCGAGGATGAGCGGGAAGCGGGTGCCGAGGATGCCGCGCAGACGTCGCAGGACGGTGGCGACATTGGGTGGGCTCAGGGCGGAGTCGGCATCTTTGCGGGAGGTGATGCGGGCGATCTGCTTGTTGATGCCCTGACCGATGGCTCCGAAGAGGCCGAGCGCGATGCCGCCGCGGGACATCTGGTACAGCAGCAAGGCTCCGGCGGCGGCGAAGATGAGGTTCGCGCCCCAGACGCCGAGGAAGGGGCTGAGTTTGCCGGTCTTGGCGAAGGCCACTCCGACGGAGGAGAGGAAGTAATAGATGAAGACCAGCAGGATGGTGAGGACGAAACCGGTCGACTTGCCGCCGCGCTTGGAGGACAGGCCGAGAGGCACACCGACCAGCATCAGGACGAGGCAGGCGAAGGGATAGGAGAAGCGCTTGTTGAACTCGATGCGATAGATGCGGGAGTTGCGAGCGGTGGGATCGGTGTCGGGGAGGCGGCCGCGGCGGATGAGCTCGGCGACGGGAAGCGCGAGGATGGGGGTGTCGGAGCGGCCGAGGCGGGTGTCTTCCTGGGCGCCGGTTTGGATGGGGAGGTCGTTGGTGGCGAAGGTGGAGATGTTGTACTGGTTCGGATCGGTGGCCGAGGTGGAGTGGTTTCCGCCATTGATCAGGTGCAGGCGAATGGACTGGAGGGCCGGCTGGGAGTTTTCGGCCTGTTGAGTGCTGTTGACGACGACGGCCTGGTCGGCGGTGGTGATATTTGGGTTGCCGGGCTGGGTGAGGTCGGCGAGGAAGACATGGTGCCAGAGGGCAGCGCCGGCGGCGGGGCGGACGTCCTGGATGTAGAGGACATAGTTCTTGAAGTCTTCGTAGAAGACGCGGGGCTGGATCTCGAAGGAGGCCTGCGAGGATTTGAGCGAGCTTTCGAGGCTGAGGAGAGACGCGGCAGAGTAGGGCGCGATGTAGAGGGAGTTGACCAGACCGAGCAGGAGGGCGGCGGTGGAGACGATGGAGATGATCTTGACGAAGTCCAGGGCACCCATGCCGGAGGCGCGCATGGCGGTGATTTCGGAGTCGGCGGCGAGGCGGGAGAGGCCGAGCAGGATGCCGACCAGGACGGCCATGGGGATGGTGAGGGTGAGGGCGTTGGGAAGGGTGTAAAGGAAGATACGAGCGACGTCGGCCAGGGAGGCGGAGTCGCGGACGACGAACTCGAGGATCTTGCCGAGGTCGCGCATGAAGAGGACGAAGGTGAAGAGCACTCCGCCGAGCAGGGCGTGCGAGGTGACTTCGCGGAGGATGTAGCGGGTGATGATGCGCATTAGAGGTGGAAATTAATCTCGTACCCAGTTTAGCGCGGCTGCCAAAACTGAGTACGAGCCTTATTCGGGTCAGTTGGCGACAGGTTATTGCGAGAAGAGGAGCCGATCGCGCTCTGCCTGGCTTTTTGCGACGTAGGAGCTGTCAAACCATGCCTTCGGTTCGCCACTGATCGCGATGGGCTTGTGCAGGGTGAGGGCTTTGTCCGTTGCTGCTGTGCTATCGAGTGCGGTTGCTTCTTTGAGGCGTTCGCGGAAGTGGAGGTGATCGAAGATGGTGACTGCCTGGATGGCGTAGACGATGGCGACCCTCTGGTCCTGGATGCAGATCAGGTTGTCTCCGTTGCCGGATTCTCCCGCAGGAGAGAGGTTGGAGGAGCCGGTGAAGACTTTGGCTGTAGGGAGATTGAAGTCTGTGACGACAAATTTGTTGTGCTCATTGATGCCGGAGCCTCCACTCCACTCAGCCTTGAAGGGCGGGGGGGCGTTGCTGGCGAGCGCTGCAAACGAAACGACCCCCTGGCTGCCGTCTGGCTTATCGATGATGAGTGAAGATTCCCGGTCGGAGATGCCGTAGCTGAAGAGGTCGCGCTTCATGAGACTGTCAACGGCATCGCGGACCAAGCCGGAGGTCTGATAGAGAAAGGCGATGGCGAAGAAGACAGAGGACTCCGCATTGTCGATGGCCTGGGCTACGGGTCGCAGCGAGAGTTCGGTATCCGTATGCGGTGAGAAGCAGAGCTGAAGGGGTGGATTGTCCGGGATGGCAATGGAGTGCCATTGGCCTGCGAGGGGGTTGGTTGCGAAGCTTGCGGTGCTGTTGAAGGCGATATCGAAGTATTGGCTGAAGAGAGAGGCCGCTTCCGGTGTGGAAAGAACGAGGGTGTTGTTGGCCTGGATGTAGATGCCGCGAAAGCTGAAGTTGGTCGAGCCGAAGAGCACTTTGACCGGCGTTCCTCCGGCCTTCTTCACGATCAGGACCTTATTGTGCTGGAGCTTGACGAAGTGGGTGCGTTTGACCGCGGCACCTGCCGTCGTGAGTATGCCCGCGGCGGCAGACGGCGCACTTTGGGCAGGCTTATGGGTTCCGGAGTCGTCGATAAGGATGCGCAACCGGCCGCCGATGGCCTTGAGCTTTTCGAGGATCTCGGGTTCGTCAAAGTCGTAGGCGAAGACGTCGAGGAGGAGAGTCTTGTCTGCGATGACTTCGTCGAGGATGCCGAAGAGAAGGTCGTAGGCCTCAAAGCCAAGCCACTCATAGACGCCGGCAGGGGCGGTCGATTTGTCGAAGTCCAGGCCGGAGGTTCCCTGGGGAGGCAGGATGTGGGTGTTGCCGCCAAATTTATCGAGGTAGGCCTGCGAGGAAGCAAAACCCCGAGTAAAACCTACTTCGAGGAAGTCGGCGTAGATCTCCGATTCGAGGCTGATCTCGACGTCGACGGTATCGCCGGAGACAAGGGTGTCGTCTGCCGGCATATGCTTCTTGGTGATGCGGTACGTATAGGTTCCTGGCTTTGGATTGTAGGGAAAGTGGGTCCAGCGGAACTTCTGGAAGGGGGCGTCGGTGGACGGGAAGTTGCGATAGCCGGAGACGGCCTCGGTAGCGGGCTTGTCGTAGGAAAAAGCGAGACGATTGCGCAAGGGTTGGAATTTCATTTGCCCGGGACTCTTGACCTCGATGGAGAAGCCGACGAAGTCGGGCTCCGGGTCTTCGACATTCATGCCGATGAGACACATGCGCTGGCCGCGCCAGAGCTTGGCGGTGAGACCGCCGCTGGTTTTGGAATTGGTAAAGGCAGACATGGCTTTCCTCTTTCGGATGAGTTGAGGCGGTAGCAGACGTAAAGGTCTGTTCGCCTCCAGAGAGACTTTGCGCTGGTAATCCTGATTGACGGCTGGGAGAGAGGAAAGGGCCGAGTGACCGCTCTGGGTCGGTGTCTGTGGCGTGACTGTATCGCGAGCAGGTTCGCAAGTGCAAGTGAATTTTCGCGTTGCAACGATAAGGATGGACAGAGCAAAGAGATGGCCTGAAACGGTGTGCGTTTCAGGCCATTTTCTTCAGAGAGGGTGTTTCTATTCCGCTTTGCCTACGGAGTGATCTTTGTAGGTTTTCTGGAAGAGAGTGAAGGCGGCTTTCTTCTTGCCGTCTTCGGCGATGAGGCCTTTGCGGTTGAAGCCGTCCTGGAGTTTGGGGATGTTGCGGGTGGGGGAGCGGAAGTCCATCAGGACCCAGGGGGTCATGCCGCGGAGCTGGGGGATCTTCTTCATCATGGTGAACTGGTGCTCGATGACGTAGACCTGCTGCTCTTCGGTCCAGCGCTGGTTGTTGGCTCCGTGGTTGCCCTGCTTGGCTTCGGCTCCGAACTCGCTCATGATGACGGGTTTGTTGGGGAAGCTCCACTGGATCAGGTCGGCGTCCTCGGGGGTCATCTCGTACCAGCCGATGTACTCGTTCTGGCCGACGACGTCGAGGGCGGCGGTCAGGGGATCATTGCCGTCCATCTTGTGGTCGATGATCTTGGGTCCGATGATGGCGGAGGTGATGGGGCGGGTGGGATCGAGGCTGCGGGCCTCGTTGGCGAGGTCGGTGAGGAACTTGGTGCGGGTGGGGTTGTTGGGGGTCTCGTTCGAGACCGACCAGAGGATGACGGAGGCCTTGTTGCGGTCGCGGCGAATCATCTCCTTGAGCATGAAGACGTCCTTGGCATAGACCTCGGGCTTCTGGAAGGAGATGTGCTGCCAGTTGGGGATTTCGGACCAGACCATGGTGCCGTTCTTGTCGGAGGCGCGGGTCATGCGCTCGTCGTGGGGATAGTGGCAGAGACGGACGAAGTTGGCGTTCATCTCCTTGAGGTAGGAGTAGATGGTGGCGACATCCTGATCGGTGATGGCGCGGCCACTGCGGACGGGAGCTTCGGCGTGCATGTTGGCGCCCTGCAGGAAGATGGCTTTGCCGTTGAGGAGGATGCGGGTGCCGTCGACGCGGATGTCGCGGAAGCCGATGTCGTCGGTGAGCTTGTCTTCACCAGAGGCTAGTTCCACTTTGTAGAGCTTAGGAGTCTCGGGCGACCAGAGGCTGAGCCGGGCGGCCTTGACGGTGAAGGGGGCATTGCCCTCGGCGTCGGTCTTGAGGGTGGTCTTGACGCCGGCTTCGGGGATGCTGACGGTGACGGCGGTGCCGGCGGGGGCGTCGAGGACGTGGACGTAGCCGGTGAGGGTGATGTTGCCGGCCTGCCAGGTGGCGCCGTGCTCGAGGTGGACGTCGTAGTCGTCGATGAAGGCCCTGGGGACGGTGATGAGGGAGACGTCGCGGGTGATGCCGCCGTAGTTCATCCAGTCGATGCCGACGGAGGGAATGCCGTCGACGAGGCGGGTGGCGTCTACTGCGACGACGACGAAGTTCGAGCCGGGATGGAGGACGGTGGTGGCTTCACAGTCGAAGGGGGTGTAGCCGCCCTCGTGGTCGCAGATGCGTTTGCCGTTGACCCAGACGTGGGAGCGGTAGTTGGCAGCTCCGATGTGGAGGAAGGTGCGGGTGCCGGCTTTGGGCTGGAAGTCGAAGTCGCGCTGATACCAGAGAACGCCCTCGTAGTTGAAGAGCTTCGGGTCCTGGGTGTTCCAGTCGCCGGGTACGTTGAGGGTGGGGGCGGTGGCGAAGTCGTACTCAAGGTTGTGCGGGCCGACGATGTTGGGGTGGGTGTTGAGAGCGTACGAGTTGTCGTTGATCTCGCCCTTATCGTTATAGAGAGCGCGGCCGGGGGACTGGTCGACCAGGTAGTGCCAGGGACCGTTGAGGCTGGTGACGGTGCGATGGTCGACGCCGACGAGCAGGGTCTGGAGGGGCTTCTGGGCGAGGGCGGTGGAGACGAGGGTGAGGGGCAGCAGAGTGGAGGCGAGAAGCTTGACGCAGCGGTTCAGAGAGGCGCTCATGGTGTCAGGGTCCTTCCGGTTTGGTGCCGGTTTGTGGGATCAGCGGGGTGGGAGCAAACGTGTAAAACGCTGTGGGGTCGCTAGTTGCGGCGGGAGAAGTCTAGCATGCGGCATATACGGAAATGAAGCTGCGGTAGCGATCTAAGGTGACAACTTATTGCAGCGGGGCTCGTCTTAAGGGAGATGAGTGAGCCCGGATTGATGCGAAATGATGTTGGTGGTGGCCGAAACAATGCGTCTGCGGGGCGGATGCGTTGTGGGCTTTCTGGATTGCGTCTGGGACGTTTGGCGCTGATGGTTGGGATTGGATTTTCTGGGTGGAGCGGGTTACAGGCGCAGCAGAAGCTGGTGGTCGATTCGGCTAAGAGCGAGGTTCATTTCACGCTGGTGGACACGCTCCATACGGTACGTGGAACGTTTCATGTGCAACAGGGTGAGGTGGACTTCAACCCCAGCACGGGTGAGGCGGGTGGGAGCATCGTGGTGAATGCGCTGAGCGGGACCAGCGGCAATTCGATGCGGGACAAACGCATGAAGAAGGACGAGTTGAAGACGGAGAGTTTTCAGTCCGTGACGTTCGCTCCAAAGCGCTTTACGGGCGCGTTCCACACGAGTGGGGATTCGGCTCTGCAGGTGCATGGACTCTTTACCATGCTCGGAACGACCCACGAGATTGATGTGCCCATGCAGGTCCAGGTGAGCGAGGAGCAACTGCATGCGGTAGGCAGCTTTGCGATCCCTTATGTAAAGTGGGGCTTGAAGGATCCGAGCAGCATGATGATCAAGGTGAACAAGGAAGTCCAGATCGATCTGCTGCTGGTGGGGACGCTGCGCTGAGAGTGAATCAGGGGCAGGGTTTAGTGGGGAAGTGCTGGTCCTGTGGGGCGCTGCTCTCGGAGAAGTAGCAACGGAGCATTCCGCAGGAGACCGCAACCGCGCCGCCGATGATCAGGAAGATGGTGCCCTTTGATATCTCTCCGGAGACGTAGGGGATCAGAAAGACGACGATTCCGGCGTACATGATGATGGTGAAGACGTAACGTAAGGTGCATCTGGACATGACGTGCCTCCTTTGAAAGAGGGCCGCTCAGGCGCAGGTTGACGGCAATACGCCCGATGCACAGAAATGTACTCCTGCTTGGGGATTTGCGCCAGAGAGAACAGAGGGATTTATGGATTTTGAACTGTTAGGCCCGGAATAAGGCCGAAGTGGCGGCTGTTATGGGTGACCACGGCGAAGTTGAGCGATAAGGCCGTTGCTCCGATGGCGAGATCCTGAAAAGCAATCGCGATATCCTGTGCAGCCTGTTCTCCCTCGATACGCCCCAACAAACGTGCGATTGATTCACTGAGTGGATGGATTACTATCTCGCGGCAGATCTGGTCCACATACTGGGCGCGTCGCCGCATCTGCTGTTCTGACCTGGCTCGATAGATTCCGTGGGTCAACTCCGCCACGGTGATGCTGGAGATGCCTATTTCGGAGTCTGCACCATATCGCTTGAGTTGTTGAAGGACAGCCGAAAGAGAGATGCTTTGACGCTCTGCGCTAATCAGGAAATCTGTATCAAGGATCAATCCCATGCAGAGGTATCACGCGGCTTGCGGCTGGCGATGATCTCTTTCATATCACTGGCGTATTCCTCGTCCATCAGGATCGGCTGGCCGGTCGTCTTCTCCTGCGCTTCGAAGCGAGTGATGAGCTCCGAAAGACTTCTTGCCTTTGGACGACCGGGGATGCGTAGGACTGCGATCGTTTCGTTCCCCGAGTCGATGAGGATCTCTTCGCCCACGCCGAGATGGTCGATCAGGGCGCGGACCTCCGGGGAGAGCTCTGTGACCGAGATGTGATTGGTGGACATAGCAAGATGATATCGCGAAGGTGGCTACAGGACTAGGGATTTGCGAGGAAGCGATAGCCGATGCCGCGGACAGTGACGAGGTGCTGGGGGTTGGCGGGGTCGTCTTCGATGTAGCGGCGGAGGCGGACGATGAAGTTGTCGATGGCGCGGGTGTCGGTGTCTTCGTGGACGCGCCAGACCTGTTCGAGGATGTCCTTGCGGGAGACGATCTGGCCCTCGCGGTCGGTGAGGTAGCGGAGGAGGTCGGCTTCCATCAGGGTGAGGTGGGTCATGCGGTTGGGAGCGATGAGTTCGAGGGTGTCGAAGCGAATGGTGCGGTGATTGAAGCTGTAGGGGGCGGGTGGGGCGGCCTCGGGCTGGGCGGCTTCGCCGATGGGTTGCGGCGTGCCGGGTGCGAGGGATTGCCATGCCGTGCGACGGAGGAGAGATTTGAGACGGGCGAGGAGAATGTTCAGGTCGAAGGGTTTGGGGAGGTAGTCGTCGGCTCCGGCTTCGATACCTTCGAGGATATCTTCGGGGCGGGAGCGGGCGGTGAGCAGGAGAACGGGGGTGTAGACGCCGGTGTCGCGAAGCGTGCGGACGATGGTGAAGCCGTCGGTTCCGGGGAGCATGCAGTCGAGCAGAACGGCTGCGGGTTTCTCGGGCGGGGCGAGGAGCCATGCCAGGGCGGCATCGCCGTCGGCTTCGTGGTGGGTTCGGTAGCCTTCGGCCTGAAGATTGAAGAGAAGTCCCTGGGCGAGGTGATCTTCGTCTTCGACGATGGCGATGAGGGGAGCAGTGTTTTCCATGGCTTGCGTTCGGCTCTGAGGTAGGTTTCTATGCCTGGTGGATGACGCTGATGAGCAGTGGGGCGAGGCCGTTCCAGGCGATCTGGACGCCGATGCAGAGAAGGATAAATGCTATGACGCGAAGAATTCCATGCGCGGTGGAAGGCGAGATGGAGCGGGTGATACGCGGCGCGTAGGCGTAGCTGAGATAGACGGTTCCGCTGAGGAGGATGACGGCCAGCATGGTTCCTGTTTGCGCGACAACGGTGTCGCTGATACGGCCCTGGCGGACATGGGCGCTGAGGGTCAGCATGACGACGATGCAGCCGGGACCGGCGGTGACGGGAAAGGTGAAGGGGTAGAAGGCCTTCTGCTCTAATGTGCCGCTGATCTCGCTTTCTTCGGCGACGGCTGCCGCTGCCTGGATCTTTTCGGCGTTGGGCTGGATGTCTTTCTGGTTGAGCAGGGACCACGCCATTGCGGCGATGACGAGACCGCCGGAGAACTGGACGATGGGGAGCGAGATGCCGAAGAAGGCGAGGATGGTGGAGCCGACCAGGTCGATGACGGCGAAGAACAGGACGGTGTTGATGGCGATGCGGCGTGCGAGGGCGCGATAGACCTGCGGCGGCGCCGAGCCGACGAGGCCGAGAAAGATCAGGGCCGAGCCGAGCGGATTGATAAGAGGCAGCAGCGCGCTGAAAGTGAGCGCGAAGTGCTTCCAGAGGAGGAGGAGCACCCTCCAGGGTTCAGACATGGTGGGTTGATTGTACTGCGCGCTTCAGGACAGCCAAGAGCTAAGTGCGCCCTGACGCCGGGCGGGCGCTACTTCGTAGGGTATTGAACGCTTCGCGTAGGAAACGACTAGGCGGCAGAAGGCGATGCGGGTGCGGGGCCGGAGGGATTGGTAAGCGGCAGGGTCAGGGTGAGGGTGGTGCCGAGGCCGGGGCCGGGGCTGGTGGCGACGGCGTCTCCGCCGTGCTGGCGAGCGATGTTGCGGACCAGGAAGAGGCCGAGGCCAGTGCCTTTGATCTTGAGCATGTCGCGGCCGGGGACGCGGTAGAAGCGGTTGAAGATGCGCTTGAGCTGGTTGGAGGGGAGTCCGATACCGGTGTCGGTGATACGGATCGAGACCCAGGTATAGCGCGTGATGGAGAGAGAGCAACTGACGTGGACGCCGTTGGGGGAGTACTTGACGGCGTTGTCGAGCAGGTTGAGCAGGGCGGCGCGGAGGTCCTCGGGAATGCCGGTGGTGTGGAGGCGTACGGCTCCGGGTGTGGGGGTGATGACGATGGCCTCCGGCGGCAGGTTGTGGCGCTGGAGGGCGATGGCGACGCAATCCGCAAGCAGGGATTCGAGGTCGATGAGGACGCGGTTTTGTTGGCGCGCGCGCTGGCCGAGTTCTCCGGCTTTAAGGACCTGCTCAACGGTGGCGAGCAGGCGGTCCGAGTCGGAGAGCATGATCTTGTAGAACTGCTGCTTCTGCTCCTCGGTAGTGGGGCGGCGCTGGAGCGTCTCGAGGTAGAGGCGGATGCTGGCGATGGGGGTCTTGAGCTCGTGGGTGACGGCGTTGAGGAAGGAGTTCTGGCGCTCGTTGCGGCGGACCTCGCGGACCAGAAAGATGGTGTTGAGGACGACTCCGGCGATCAGCAGGCCGAAGAGGATGGTGCCGAGAACGGCAAGCGCGACGGCACGTTCGTTGCGGATGATCCAGCCGATGTTCAGAGTAACGGCGACGCCGACGAGGAGTACCCCGAGGGTGATGAATAAAGCGATGGCTCCGCGGCGTCGAGTGATGTTCATCGGTTAAGAAAGTATAGTGGGTGGGATGTTTCGAGGAGGGGACCGATGCAGGTGAAGATGACGCAGGGCGAGTTCGATGCGGTGACTACGCGGTTGAAGAGTTCGCAGGGGATCGAGTTGAACGGTCCGCAGGGGACGATCGAGAAGATGGGTGTGAAGGCAAATTACGCCTACGACGGCCAGACCCTGACCGTGGATCTGCTGGAGAAACCGTTCCTCGTGACGCGGGAGTATGTAGAAGAGAAGTTCAAGGAGTGGCTGGCATGAATCGTCGGAATGCACTGCAGATGATGGGGGCGGCAGCGGTTGTGCCGTTCGTGACGGAGCCTGCGCTGTTGGCGGCTACGAGTGTTGGCGCGGAAGAGGCTGGGACCGGCATCTATGAACTGCGGACTTACACCGCTTTTCCGGGCAAGCATGCGGCGTTGCTGGAGCGCTTCGGAAAATATGAGATGGCGATCTTCGCGCGGATGGGAATGCCGGGCGTTGGGTTCTGGGTTCCGGATGAAGAGCCCGGCAAGAGCACCAAGCTGGTGTATATCCTGCGCCATAAGAGCCGAGAGTCCGCAAAGGAGAACTGGGCGAGGTTCCAGAAAGATCCGGAGTGGATCAAGGTGAAGGCGGAGTCGGAGAAGAATGGTGTGCTGGTGGAGGTGCACGACATTTTGTTTTTGGATTTGTTGCCGTTCTCGCCGAAGGTTTAGGCGAGTCGGAATAACGGCAAAAGCGCAATACAGGGGTCCTGACGGGTACCGATGTGCTGACTGGTCTGCTACTAAAACAAAATACAGGGTCCTTCACTTCGTTCAGGATGACGGGCGTTTCGTGTGGTTGATCACGGGAATTTTCGTATGGTTTTAGACTGTGAAGCAAGAGAAAGGCCGTCCTCCGATGTGGAGGACGGCCTTTTTATGCGCAGGGGCGGGGTTTAGACGCCGGCTGGCTTTGGGTTGTTCTTGTCGTACTGGGCGATCTGGATCTTCTGGGCCAGGCCGACCTTGCTTAGAAGCCAGATGCAGTAGTAGTTCACGTCGAACTCATACCAGGCCAGGCCGTGGCGCGCGCTGACGGGGTGGGCGTGGTGGTTGTTGTGCCATCCTTCGCCGCCGGTGAGGAGAGCGACCCACCAGGTGTTGCGGGAGTCGTCCTTGGTCTCGAAGCGGCGCTTGCCCCAGAGGTGCGTGGCAGAGTTGACGAGCCAGGTGGCGTGGAGGCCGACGGTGACGCGCAGGAAGGTTCCCCAGAGGAGCATTCCGACGGCGCCGACGACGCGATGGCCGGGCGTTGCAAGAACGGCACCGAGAGCGACCTGCAGAAGGCCGGTCACGACCAGCGGCACATAGTGGTACTTGCTGAGCCAGACATGGACTGGATCGCGGGTCAGGTCGGGAGCGTAGCGGCCGAGCAGGGCGGTCTCAGAGTGCAGCGCGCGACCGGAGAGAATCCAGCCAGCGTGAGCCCACCAGGTGCCGTCGTGTGGGGTGTGCGGGTCGCCTTCGTGGTCCGAGAACTGGTGATGGACGCGGTGGGTGGCGACCCAGAAGATCGGTCCGCCTTCGAGCGCGAGGCAGCCGCAGATGCTGACGAAGTACTCGACCCACTTGGGGGTCTTGAAGCCGCGATGGGTGAGGAGGCGATGATAGGCGACGCCGATCCCGATATTGATGGCGAAGAAGTACATCACGAAGAAAGCAGCCAAATTCTTCCAGGAGAAGAAGAAGAGGGAAGCGATGGCACCGACGTGGAAGAGGCCCATGGCGATGGACGTGATCCAGTTGATGCGGCCCTGCTGGTGCTCGCGGCCCATGCGCAGATCCTGCTTGATCTTCTGCGTGACCTCGGCGACAGCGGGCACGCCGTGCGGCTTGCTGGCTGGCTTGGTGGCTACCTTATTTTCCTGGGGAGTAATTGTGGTCGGTGTCATGGCTTCGATTCTTCCTTCTGTCCCTGTAACGGATGGACATCTTTGCTGCTGTAACGACGCTAACAGGGGTCGGGGGTAAGTGGGTGTAAGACTTTTGTAATGGGAGCTTTGCCTCATATCCTCCTGCCATGGGCATAGACTGTAATGCGCCTGCAATGATGAAGTTGGTAGGGTGGTGTGTGAGTTTGGAGGCTGTAAATGCGGATCGCTTTGGCTGCGGGTATGTGTCTTGTGGGTAGCGCGGGGTTTACGTTGGGGCAGGCGATTGATTTGCCAACCAGCAAGCAGATTGTGCGTCCGGTGCCGGGAGGGCCGCAGCGGCTGAACAGTCTTCCCATGTCGATGGCGGTGTCGCCGGATGGTCGCTACATCGTGACGGTAAACGCCGGCTACGGGACGTATGAGTCGCAGTACATGCAGTCGCTGGCGGTGCTGGATACGCAGACCGGTACGGTGAGTGATTTTCCGGATGACCGGACGCCGTTGAAGGCGAAGCAGACGCTGTATTCGGGCCTGGCTTTCAGCGGGGACGGGAAGCATGTGTACGCGAGTATGGGGTCGGAGACGGACCCTCTGGGCGATGGAAAAGACAAGACCGGGAGCGGCGTGCTGGTATATGGATTCGATGGGGGAAGGATCGTTCGCGAGCGGATGATGTCTCTTGCGCTGATCCAACTTGCGGCGGGGCGGAAGACGCGGATGATCGGCGGGATGGAGGGAGATAAGGCGATTCCGTTTCCGGCGGCGATTGCGGTGTTGAAGGCGGGCAAGGGGGCAGGGGAACGGCTGCTGGTGGCGGGAAATCTTTCGGATGATGTGCTGCTGATGGATGCCGTGAGCGGTGCTGTCCTGAAACGGTTCGATGTGTCGGAGAACGAGGCCGTGCCATCGGTGTATCCGGAGGCGCTGGCGGTGTCGAAGGACGGGACACGGGCGTTTGTGGCTTTGTGGAATGCGAGCGAAGTCGTGGAGTTGGACCTGGTGAAGGGAACGGTCGGGCGGAAGCTGGCGCTGCTGAAGCCGGTGGGCGCGACGGCTGCGGGTACGCATCCCTGTGCGTTGGAGATTGCTCCGGATGGCAGGACGATGTACGTCGCGCTGGCGAATCGCGATGCAGTGGCTGCGGTGAATGTCGGTGGCCGCGAGTTTTCAGTGAAGGGCTACTTCGATACGCGACTGCCGCGGCAGACCTACTTTGGCGCGGAGCCGGAGGCGCTGGCTCTAAATGCGGCGGGCACGAGACTGTATGTAGGAAACGCGATTACGGATGCGGTCGCGATCTTCGATACGGCGAAGCTGACGAAGAAGGCGGTGCGGCGCGGCATGGTGGAGCCGATGGGTTTTGTGCCGACGGAGTGGATGCCCATGGCGATGGGAATGGCTGGCGGCAAACTATATGTGGCGACGGCCAAGGGTAAGGGTACGGGGCCGAATGGCTCTCCGCAGCGTCCGGCGAAGGGAATCAAGAAGCCGGGTGCTTCGACGTATATCGGCACGCTGCTGTATGGTTCGCTGGCGACGCTGGATATGACGGCGATGGAGAAGGAGCTGCCGCGCTGGACGGCGGAGGTTCTGGAATCGAATCGCATGAAGGCGGCGGAGGAGAAGATTCAGTTTGCGGCTTCGGCATCGGGGGCGGGAGGCAGTGGGCCGATCCAGCATGTGATCTACATCATCAAGGAGAACCGGACGTACGACCAGTTGCTGGGGGATCTGAAGCAGGACGGCAAGCCGGTAGGGAACGGCGATCCAAGCCTGACGATGTATGGAGAGGCGATTACGCCGAATCAGCACAAACTGGCGTTGCAGTTTGGGGTACTGGATAACTTCTTCGACTCGGGTGAAGTTTCGGGCGACGGGCACGTGTGGTCGATGGCTGCGATCGGGACGGACTATCTGGAGAAGGTTTGGCAGCAGGACTATCGCGGTGGTCAGAGAACGTATGACTACGAGGGCGTCGTGGCGCAGGGGTATCCGCTGCTGCAGAACATTCCGGATGTAGTGGAGCCAGCGAGTGGCTATCTGTGGGGTAACCTGGCGCGGCATGGGAAGACGCTGTATCACTTTGGCGAGTTCATCTCGTCGACCTTCTGCAATGAGAAGAAGAGTGGCAGCTCGCAGGAGGGTCCGATGCTGGAAGGGCTGCACTGCGACCGTCCGGTAATCAAGCCGGGTGAGGCGGTTCCGGCGGAGTGGGGTGGTGGGGTGAGTAAGTTTCAGTGGGAGATTCCGCTGCTGGCGAACAATATCGCCACCAAGCCGGAGCTGGTGGGACACTTCGCTCCGGAGGCTGCGGACTTCAATACGAAGGTGCCGGACCAGATGCGGGTGGAGGTGTTTTTGCGACACCTGAAGGGCTGGGTCGCGGACCGCGAGGCGGGCAAGGATACGATGCCGAACTTTATCCTGCTGCGGCTGGGAGATGACCACACGGCAGGGACGACTCCGGGTTCGCCGACACCGAAGGCGTCCGTGGCGGATAACGATCTTGCGGTGGGCAGGGCGGTGGAGGCGATCTCGCACTCGAAGTTCTGGGACGATACGGCCTTCTTCATACTGGAGGACGATGCGCAGAATGGTGCGGACCACGTGGATGCTCACCGGAGCCTGGCGCTGGTGGTGAGCAAGTACGCCCCGAAGACCAAAGAGGGCGGGGCGTTTGTGGATAGCCGTTTCTACTCCACGGTGAGCATGATTCGAACGATGGAGACGTTGCTGGGGCTGCCGCCGATGAATAACAACGATGCGTTCAGCTCGATGATGAGTCCTGAGTTTTCAGGGGCAGGTGACCAGGCTGCGTTTACGGCGGACTATCGCAACCGGGAGAGCGGGCTTATCTATACTGCGAATGTAAAGACGGCGTCGGGGGCGAAGGAGTCGAGCAAGATGGACTTTCGTCATGCGGATCGTGCCGATGCACAGAAGTTGAACGTTATTCTATGGAGAGACGCGATGGGCGACCGACCGGTTCCGGCGGCGCTGTTTGAGCGGAGAAAGAAAGCTGCGAAGGATGATGATGACGACTAAGAACTCCGAGGTACAAGCGCCGTTTCGATTGAAGCCAACGTTTAGTGAGCGGGTATGGGGGCGCAAGACCTTGAAGCCCTGGTACGAGGAGACGGGGACGTCGGAGCTCGTCGGTGAGGCATGGCTGACTGGGCCGGAGTGCCTGGTGGAGACCGGAGATCTCGAAGGAAAGAGCTTCAAGGTGGTGGCGCAGGAGTTGTCCGAAGGCCTGGGCGGCGGGGAGTTTCCGCTGCTGGTGAAGATGCTGTTTCCGAACGAGAAGCTGTCGGTGCAGGTCCATCCCGACGACGCGCAGGCGCAGGCGATGGGGCAGGCACGGGGGAAGACGGAGTGCTGGTACGTTCTGGAGGCGGAGCCGGGGGCGACCGTGGCGCTGGGGTTGAAGGAAGGCGTTACGCCGGACAAGGTACGCGCTGCCGTGGCGGACGGAACCATGGAGTCGTTGATGGAGTGGCTGCCGGTCTCGGAAGGCGACATGGTCTTCGTCGATGCCGGGACGGTGCATGCGATCGGGCCTGGGGTGGTGCTGCTGGAGACGCAGCAGACCTGCGACGTGACCTATCGGCTGTATGACTATGGACGACCCCGTGAACTGCATCTGGAGCAGGGAATCGCGGTAATGAAGACGAAGACGCGGGCGGGCAAGGTGGCTCCGCGGGAGATGGACGGGTTTACGCGGCTGCTCGAGGAACAGTACTTCACGGTGGATCGCTTCGAGCTGGAAGAGATGGAGCCGCTGACGGTAAAGATGGACGGGGTTGGCTGTCTCGTGGGGCTGGAGGGAACCATCGTGGTGATCACTCCGGGGGACGAGGTGGAGCTGCTTCCCGGACAGGCAGTGGTCGTGCCGTCGGAGTGGGGTGAGGTGATCGTCGAGGCGGAGGCGGGTGGGGCTTTTGCGCGGTGTCTGGCCCCTGCATATTCATGAGCAGGTCATAACTCATTATGAATGTGCCGGTGCCGCCATTTGAGAGGTGCGGCTGTTGATCGCATCGTTTTGGATCGCATCGTTTGCGGATGGGATGCCGGAGGGCCGACGGGAGAGTTGGAGGAGATTCCAACTGCCGGCGAGGAACAATGTGACTAGCAAAGGGCCTTCGGTCAGCTTCCAAACATTCCAGCTATAAAAGCCGAAGCAGTTGGTAACGACAAAAAGAAGAGAGAATAGGGGAATTATTTTGGGTGGGGTGGTGAACGAGGCAAAGAAGCGCCAGGCGATCAGGGCCAGGGGAAGGGTAAGTGAGGCGACATCGTATTCGAGGAGACGCGGATTGAGGAGAACCACGCCGACAAGCAGGACCGGAAGCCACTGCTTGAGAGAAAAACTACCACGCAGGAACCGGCGGGAGAGGTAGACAAGCAGCGCGAAGAGAGGGATTGCATAACAGAGATAGAAGATCAAGCTGGCGGGGGAATAGGGGATTCTGCGGTCGTAAAGGAATCCGCTGAAAAGACCGGCCGGGCTGCAGCCGAAATCGCGGTTGTAGCTGAACTGGAGTTCGACTGCCTGCAGGTAGTGTTTGAATAGGGTGGGCCAGATCAAAGGCTGCATGGCGAAGAGCGCAATTCCCGTGGCAGTCGTGATGCTGGCTGGAACCCATTGTCTGCGGGCGGAGAGGATGGGAATTACAACCAGACTGAGGAGCGGAGCTTTGACGCACGAAGCGGCAAGTATGGCTAGATAGAACCAGTGCCACGAGCTATGCCTCCAGCCGTAGATTGCGGCCAGGAAGACCAAAGCGTAAAGGATGTACGCTACGTTGCCACTCAGGACAATACCGTTGGCAAGAAGGCCTGGAAAGAAGGCGGCGACTGGAGTGAGGTAGATAAAATAGCGGCGCTCGTTGGTTTCCACTGCCTGCATCCCCACCCAGACTTGAGTGAGGACTCCAGCCAAATAGACGAGCCAGTAGGCGCTGCCGCTAAGCCAGGCAGGCAGAGCACCTATAAGCCGAAGAAGTGGAAGCGTGATGGGAGAGTAGACGTAGCTGTACGGAGGCGCATCTGTGGGATGAAGGGCTATTTGGCTGTGAAAGAGCTGCTGGATTGCGATTGCGTCGGCGTAGGGGTCATGTCCGGCGGCCAGGGCGCGGATCGCAGTGTGGTAGATCGCTAAGTCCCAGCCTGGCGGGTCGAAGGCAATCCATACTGGCATCGCCGCCAGGACGAGTACCCAGAAGCCGATGAGGATGCCGCGACGGGACGGATGCTGTGGCTGGTGGTCGGCTGAAGTTTGTTGCCTGGAACTCAACGAGAGACTCCGAGATCGGTGGCAAACGCCTCGTGCATCTGCTGGTTGTGTATCGAACGCCGCTGCGTTTCCCATGTGATGAGGCTACTGATGGAGAGATTCCAGACTGAGCCGAGAACGATTCCGGCGAACCCGGCCAAGCACCACTCTGCTCCGGACTGCCATAGTGCGCGAGCGAAGACGACGTTGGCCCAGGCACCAAAGGAACATGTCAGTACAAACCTGACAGCTCCGGGAACGATCTCCGCACCTCGAAGACGCCGGTCGCGAAAGGTGATGAGATTGTTGAGAAAAAAGTTCTCCGTCATAGCAATAAAGGTCGCAATAGCCTGAGCTGCAACGAAGTGGATATGAAAGATCTGAGTGAGGATCAGCAGAGAAGTGAGATGTGCGGCGAGACCGAGGCCGCCTACCAGAAGATAGAGCGTCAATTGCGTTGGAATGATGCCGCCCAGGAGCTTGTTGGCGATGAGGAAGAGGTATTCGATGCCGACGACGACGTTGAGCTTGCTCTCACCGTAGCCGCGCATTCTGAAGGTGTAGCCGACCTCGCCGATCAACACCGGTCGCCGTACCGAGGCGAGCAAATCGACTAGGATCTTGAAGCCGCCACCGTGCAGGTCGCGTACTACTTCCAGCAGGAAATTGCGGCGGAGCATGAAGAAACCGCTCATGGGGTCGGTCAAATTGCACCGGCAGACAGCATGGCTAATCCTCTGGCCCATTCGGCTGAGAAGCACCCGCCCATGACCAAACTCACCCATGCCGCCGCCTTCAGCATTTCGCGTGCCGACGACCAGGTCAAGTGATTCCCTGCGCAGACGGGTAAGCATCCGGGGCAGAATGCTTTCATCATGTTGTAAGTCAGCATCCATCACTGCGATAAATGGCGCCTGCGTAGCCATCATCCCCTCGATACTTGCGGATGCAAGTCCTCGCCGTCCGACCCGATGGATGAGGCGAATGCGAGAATCCTCACAGGCGTGAGTTGAGATTGCCTCCGAAGTGCCGTCGGGAGAGTCGTCGTCTACGAAGATTGCCTCCCAGGCGAGTCCTTGCAGTGCTTCTGTAAGGCGCGCGATGATGAGGGGAATATTTTCCAGCTCATTATATGTGGGCAGAACGATGGCAAGGTCTAACAGTGAACTGCCAACAGTTGCGGCAGAGAGGGAGTTCACCGTGCCGAGGCCATCGAGACAGAGTGTGGGCATCGTCGTGGGGTAGAAGTTTTTAATAATCTCGGCTCTTGATCATTGTAGTTAGACGTTACCCACTCGTTCATCGTCTGTATCTCTTTTGCGAGCATACAAGCAGAATCATGGGTGCGACGACGGAGTCAGGTCGCGCAACATCATCTTGGGTATGACGCTGTAAACCCAGTTCCGGGTTACAAGTTCCGGCCGGAGTTCTATTTATTATGCGGAAAGTCTGGACGAATCTTTGAACGCATTGATGACGGATTCTGTTCCCAATCAGGTGAGGACCGATGGGGTGGCGTCCGTATGGGGCAGCTAGATTCTAAGTCATCGCTGAGTAGAAGCTAAGCAGGAAAATGGCTTAGCGGAGGTAGACGCCCAGCTCGTTGGCGGCATTGCGGAGTGGGGTGAGGAAGCGGCTCTGCATCTCCAGTACGGAAAGTCGAGGTGCGTTCCCGCTGAGGTTCACTGTGGCGACGACTCTTCCGGAGGGAGCGTAGACGGGGACGGCGAGCGAGCGGAGGCCGACTTCGAGCTCCTGATCGACCAGAGCGTATCCGTTGCGCCGCACGTTGCGGAGAGCGAGGCGCAGCTTGTCCACGGTGTTCACCGTGCGGGTGGTGAGAGGCGTAATGACGACGCGGGCGAGGTATTGCTCCAGTTGCTCCGAGGGTAGATACGCCAGGAGAACGCGGCCCATGCTGGTGCAGTAGGCGGGAAGGCGGCTGCCGATATGGAGGTCGACCGCCATCACGCGGGTGACGGTGGTGCGCGCGACATAGACGATGTCGTCGCCGTCGAGGGTGGCGACGGAGAAGGACTCACGGTGCGCGGCGGACATACGCTCAAGGATCGGCTGGGCGGCGGTGGAGAGGGTGTTGGAAGCGGTATAGGTATGCGAGAGGGTGAGCATACGTGGGCGGAGCGAGTAGCGGGATCCATCCTCGGCCCCGGCGAAACCGAGCTTGGAGAGGGTGTAGAGACAGCGGCGGACGGCGGCGCGGGAGAGGCCGGTCCGGATGCTGAGCTGCGAGATGGTCATCTGCGGAGATTGCTGGGAGAAGGCTTGAATGACGATGAGTCCGCGGGCGAGCGAGGTCATGAAGTTGGGATCGCCGGCGTAGATGTCGAGGGAGGAGGCCGGGGTCGGTTTCCCGGCGGGGACTGCGGGCACGGCGGGCGTCGCACTGGTTGGAACGGGTGCTTCAAGAGGTGCGGTCGGGGCAGCAGGAGGCAGGGGCCGGGCGGGAGTCGAAGGGGTGAGGACGGAGCGGCGCAGGGGAAGGCTCATGGTGGAGTCCTGTTCTAGGCGGCTGTCGCGGGGCAAGCGGATCGATGTGCGATAGCCGGACTATCTCTACGGTAAACGCACGGATAGGTCGATGGCAAGTGGGGGCTGCTTTGTCTTTTGATCTGGCGGTGCGGTGAGTCACTCTTTGTATGAAGAAAATCGCCATGCCGCTCCAGCGCAGTCTCGGTTGATGATCTTTCGGAGGGCTAGTTGCAACAGCAACAGCAAAGACGAATACAGGGGTCCTTCGCTACGCTCAGAATGACGGCTGTTGTAATGCTCGTCTACTCGTGGAGGCGCAAAAATCGTGGAGGCACCAAATTTCGTCATCCTGAGCGTAGCGAAGGCCCCCGTATTTTGTTTCGTATCGGACCATTTCGTACTTCGGTACCCGTCAGGCCCCCGTATTTCGTTTTGGCCTGATCAAATTTCGAACCGAAGGGATTTCAACTGATGCTCACAACGCGGAATGCTCGCGGGTTCTAAACTGGAGGAGATGCAATGCGAAGCGGTCTCGACAAAGGAGAAATAAAGCGTATGCCGACAGCAACAAAGCCTGTACCACTTGGGGATCGTCCGGCCTGGAAGGCTCTTCAGGGACATTTTGAACAGATTGGCGGAAAGCATCTACGGGAGTTGTTCGCGGCGGATCCGGGTCGTGGGGAGCGCTACACCGCTGAGGCGGACGGAATCTTTCTGGACTACTCGAAGAACCGCGTTACGGACGAGACGCTGAAGCTGCTGGTGCAACTGGCGGAAGAGTCCGGAGTGCGCGAGAAGATCGAGGCGATGTTCCGCGGCGACAAGATCAACATCACGGAAGATCGCGCAGTGCTGCATGTCGCGCTGCGGGCTCCGAAGAGCGAGTCGATCGTGCTGGACGGTGAGGATGTTGTTCCGGCGGTCCATGCAGTTCTGGACAAGATGTCCGGCTTCTCCGACCGTGTGCGCAGCGGAGCCTGGAAGGGCCATACCGGCAAGAAGATTCGCAACATCGTGAACATCGGAATCGGTGGTTCGGACCTTGGCCCGGTGATGGCGTATGAGGCGCTGAAGCACTACAGCCAGCGAGACCTGGTGTTCCGTTTCGTCTCGAATGTGGATGGAAGCGACTTCGCCGAAGCGGTTCAGGATCTGCAGGCCGATGAGACGTTATTTCTGGTGGCTTCGAAGACGTTTACGACGTTGGAGACGATGACGAACGCGCACTCGGCGCGGGAGTGGCTGCTCGGACAACTCAGTGATGAGACGGCCGTGGCAAAGCACTTCGTGGCGATCTCAACCAACGCGAAGGAAGTGGGCAAGTTCGGGATCGACACCGAAAATATGTTCGGCTTCTGGGACTGGGTCGGCGGACGCTACTCGATGGACTCGGCGATCGGCCTCTCGACGATGCTGGCGATCGGACCGGATAACTTCCGCGCCATGCTGGCGGGATTCCATGCGATGGACGTACACTTCCGCACCACTCCATTTGAGAAGAACCTTCCGGTACTGATGGGATTGCTCACGGTCTGGTACACGGACTTCTTCGATGCCCAGACGGTCGCGGTGTTGCCGTATGAGCAGTATTTGAAGCGTTTCCCGGCGTACCTGCAGCAGTTGACGATGGAGTCCAATGGCAAGCATGTAACGCTGGATGGAACGCATGTCACGACTCAGACCGGACCGATCTACTGGGGTGAACCGGGTACGAACGGGCAGCACTCGTTCTATCAGCTTATCCACCAGGGAACGCGTTTGATTCCGTGCGACTTCATCGGGTTCTACAAGACGCTGAATCCGCTGGGACGGCACCACGATATGCTGATGGCGAATGTCTTCGCGCAGGCTGAGGCGCTGGCGTTCGGCAAGACAGCTGAAGAGGTCAAGGCCGAGGGTGTTGCCGAGGCGCTGATTCCGCACAAGGTGTTCGAAGGGAACCGTCCTTCGAATACGATTCTGGCCGAGAGCGTTACGCCCGAAGTGCTGGGCAAGCTGGTCGCGCTGTACGAGCATGCGGTGTTCACGCAGGGAGCAATCTGGAACATCGACTCGTTCGACCAGTGGGGCGTGGAGCTGGGCAAGGTGCTGGCGACGCGAATCCTCGGAGAGTTGGAGAGTGCGAGCGCGCCGGACGGTTCGCATGACTCTTCGACCAACAGCCTGATTGAGCGGTATCGCAAGAATAAGTAATGGCTGAAGGAGTTCTCTGCGGCCTCACGTCTCGAAGCAGAGGCGTGGGGCCGTTAGCTTTTGGTGAGGCATTTAACTTTCGGCCGGGGCAGGATTGCGTTAGCGCGGCAATGCGTCGAGGGCGGCCAGCACGGCGGCGGGTTCGGGTCTTACGCGGAAGTCGGCGTGCGCTTCGCTGAAGGTGATGGTGTTGTTCCGATCGATGATGAAGACGGCGGGGAGAGGGAGCCGCCAGCTTGCTTCGGTGGCGTTGTGATAGCTGAGCCCGGCGTTATTGAACGGGATGTTGATCAGGATGGACTGGAAGTAACGGCGATGTTCGGGTGGGATAGAGTAGGCGACGCCGAACTGTTCAGCAATTTCGGCCCCGGGATCTGCCAGGAGCGGGAAGGGCAGGCCGTGCTGCTGAAGGGTGAAGTCGTTCTGGCGGGAGGTCTGCGGAGAGATGGCGACGAAGAGTCCGCCACGCCGACGGACTTCGGGCAGGAGTTCTCGCCAGTTCTCAAGCTCGGTGACACAATACGGGCACCAGCGGCCACGGAAGAAGTTGATGACGAGAGGGCCGAGGGCGAGGAGGTCAGTCGAGCGGACCAGCTTGCGGGTGCTGGCGTCTTCCAGGATGAAGGACGGGGCCTGCGCACCGACGGGAAGGATGCGATCTTCGATCCCCGAATTGAACAGGTCGGCGGTGGCCTTCTCCGAGACGGCGAGGCGTTCCGGCTGCACCAGGGCGCGGGTGTTCTGGGTGATTCGGTCGAGTTGGTCTTGAAGAGGCATGAAGGTCTCTCTCTATTGTACGAGCGATGGCGCGCGACGTGGCTTGGCTTGGGTTAGTCTGCTAAGGCTAGGGAGATATGACAACCATGGTCGAGATGTCGATGATTGCGAAGCAACTTGAGGAGAATAAGGATCTGTATCTGCTCGCCGGGATGGGGAATCGGCATGGGCTGGTCGCGGGTGCGACGGGCACGGGCAAGACGGTCACGCTGCAGGTGATGGCGGAGGCGTTCAGCGCCATCGGTGTGCCTGTGTTTGCGGCAGACGTGAAGGGCGACCTGTCCGGCATTAGCCAGCCGGGGAAGAGTTCTCCGAAGTTCGACGAGCGGGTGAAGGCGCTGGGGCTGGGTGAAGTGGCATTCTCCGGGTGTCCCGTGGTGTTCTGGGATGTCTTTGGAAAGCAGGGCCACCCGGTGCGGGCTACGGTCAGCGAGATGGGACCGCTGCTGTTGAGCCGCATCCTGAACCTGAATGACACGCAGACAGGGGTGTTGACGCTGGTCTTCAAGATCGCCGACGACCAAGGACTTCTGCTGCTCGACATGAAGGACATGCAGGCGATGCTGCAGCATGTGGGTGGGGCGGCGAAGGAGTATCAGTCGGAGTACGGGAATATCTCCGCGGCCAGTATCGGCGCGATCCAGCGGGGCCTGGTGTCGCTCGGGCAGCAGGGCGGGGACTGTTTCTTTGGCGAGCCCGCGCTGAACATCGAGGACCTGCTGCAGGTCGATGAACATGGCAAAGGCGTAGTGAACATTCTGGCGGCGGATGAGTTGCTGCGGTCGCCGCAGTTGTACGCTACGTTCCTGCTTTGGCTGATGAGCGAGCTGTTCGAAAAGCTTCCGGAGCTAGGGGACGCGGAGAAGCCGAAGCTGGTGTTCTTCTTCGACGAGGCGCATTTGCTGTTCAACGATCTGCCGAGCGTGCTGCAGTCCCGGATCGAGCAGGTCGTCCGGCTGATTCGCTCCAAAGGCGTGGGCGTTTACTTTGTGACGCAGAATCCTATCGACGTGCCGGACGTGGTGCTAGGGCAGTTAGGCAATCGGGTGCAACATGCGCTGCGGGCTTTCTCACCCCGGGATCAGAAGGCGGTGAAGTCGGCAGCGCAGACGTTCCGGGCGAACCCGGCGCTGGATGTCGAAGCAGTGATTACGCAGATGGGTGTGGGCGAAGCGCTGGTCTCGTTCCTGGATGTGAAGGGTATTCCGGGCGTGGTCGAGCGGGCGATGATCTGTCCTCCGCATAGTCAGATTGGGCCGATTACACCGGAGCAGCGGGCGGTCATCGTGAAGGCATCGGTACTGGCTGGAGTGTATGAGTTGGCGGTGGATCGGGAGTCGGCTTACGAGAGGTTGAAAGGGAAAGTTGCGGCTTCAGCAACGGCAAGCGCTCCAGGCCAGCCAGGCCCTGTTGCACCTGCGGCTGGTGGGCCAGGATGGCTGGACACTGCGGGAACTGCCTTGAGTGGAGTGCTGGGTGGAGGAGGGAATCGCCGGGGCGATACGGTGGTTCAGGCGATGGTGAAGAGCGCTGCGCGGACCATGGGGAGTACGGTGGGACGGCAGATTATTCGCGGTGTTCTGGGGTCGCTGCTGGGTGGAAGCAAACGGTAGGCGAGGACTCCCGCCTACCGTCGGGCACTACAGGCTTGCCGTCATGACCATCGAGGCATCGTGGCAGAGGACTGGCTCTGCGGCCTTCTTCTGAGCCTTCGCGAGGTGGGAACTGTTCGGTGCAAGTGAGGTACTGCTTTTGCCCTTGGTCGGCGTGTTCATCTGCTTGAGCAGGGTGGTCAGACGCGCAAAACCTTCGTCGCGGGCCTTCTTGTTGGCGGGGTTCTTGTCGTTGGGATCTTCGCCTGCGCGCATGAAGCCGTGGCCTGCGCCCTCGTAGGTGATGGGCTCAAACTTTTTGCCGGCGGTCTTCATGGCTTCGATGGCACCGGGGAGCGTGGCTCCGATGCGAGCGTCGTTGCCGGCGTAGAAGCCGTAGATGGGCGCGGTGATGTTCTTCATCTCGGCCTCGGGCGGCGGCGGACCGTAGAAGACAAAGGCGGCGGATAGATCGTGGCGGTGGGTAGCGAAGAGGAAGGACTTGCCTCCGCCCCAGCAGTAGCCGGTGACGGCGAGCTTGCCGTTGGCTGCGGGGATGGTCTTGGCGTAGTCGGCTACGGCGTCGAGGTCGGCGGTAACGGTGTCGGGATTAAGGGCGGAGACGGCCTTGGTAGTGGCTTCCATTGAGGGGAAAGCGTCCGTGCCGCCGCCATTGGGGCCGGAGCCGGAGAGCAGGTCGGGCGCGATGACGATGTAGCCTGCGGCAGCGATCTCATCGGCCATCTCGCGAGCCCAGTCGGAGAGGCCGAAGATCTCGTGGATCAAGATAACGACCGGGGCTTTGGACTTGATCTCGGGATAGACGACGTAGGAGTTGACGATGCGGTCGCCGTGCTTGATCGGGACCCACTCACGATGACGCGGGGACTTCTCCAGGTTGGCTTTTGCCCAGTCCTGGGCGTGAAGCGGAGAGGTCGTCAAGGCAGTCGTAGAGACTGCGAAGAGAAGGGCGAGTCGTTTCAGGGCTGGGAGCATGCGAGGAGTGTATGCTGGCGCGCTTCGCGGTGACAAGAGTGTTGGGACAAGAGTGATTCAGGGCAATGAAAAAGAGGCTCGCTGATGCGAGCCTCCCGATGGAGTCAAGGTTACTGCTAGATGACTTTGAGGAGAAGCAGGATAAGGACGATGGTAAGGATCAGGCTGAGGCTGCCGCCACCGTAGTAGCCGAGGCCGGGACCCATGCGATAGCCTCCGAAGCCGAAGAGGATGATCAGGACGATCAGAAGGATGAGCATTGTTTGTTTCTCCGTGTAGTTCGAAAGCTTGTACTGTTTACGGCATTTCGCCGCATGATGGCTAGGATGCAGATTCTGGCTAAAGGCTGTCTGGATTGGGGCCGGGCGATTTTTCTTGCGAGAGGGGACTTTAGACTGAGGACATGGAATTTCATTTGCGTATTGCGACCACGGCGGACGTGGGGAGGATCGCGGCTCTTATCGGCGAGTCGGTGCGAGGCCTGCAGGCGGGCGACTACAGCGTCGCCCAGATCGAAGGAGCGCTCGCTACAGTGTTCACCATCGATAGCCAGTTGATTGCGGACGGGACTTACTTCGTCGCCGAGAATGAGGCCGGAGAGCTGGCGGGATGCGGCGGGTGGAGCTTTCGGAAGACTCTTTATGGAGGCGATGCACAGGTGGAGCGGATCGAACCGGAGCGGCTGGATCCGTCCGTCGATGCGGCCAAGGTGCGGGCAATCTTTGTCGCACCGCGATTTGCGCGGAGGGGGCTGGGGAGCTTGATCCTGGAAGCGGCAGAGAGGGCGGCCGGGGCGGCTGGATTCCGACGATTCGAGATGGGCAGCACGCTGACTGGGGTGGCGCTCTATCAACTGAAGGGCTACCGGGAGGTGGCGCGGGTGATGGTTCCGGTGGGCGGCGGGGAGGAGATTGAGGTGGTGCGGATGGTGAAGGAGGCTTGAGCTTCCCAAGCTTGAATGACCAGGCTTAGTGGGAGCGGCAGATGGGGCACTTCATCAGGTGTTCGGTGGCGCGGCGATTTGCAGCCCGAAGTGCCAGGGCGATCTCCCGCTTGCCGGCCAACTCGGTTTCAGAGGTACCTTGCGATGCGTCTGGGGATGCGATATCGGAGCGCAGGTCGCACTGCCGGCTAAGCGCTTCAGCTACGTTCGCGATGAGGGAGGAGCCTTCTGGACAAGCCTGGAGCGGCATCGCATGCCTCCTTCCCGGCTTCAGGGCACGGGATAGGAGTACGCATGGCGTTGCGGTTTGGATTTGGAGAAATTATGGGGCGCTGTGGCCGGAGCACCGGAGGACGCCGAGATACGCGCTCCAGGGGCCGACTGCGTCCCGGTATTGATGGGCCATAATTCTCGAGATCTGGTGAAGGTGGGTCAGATCGTGGGTGGCCCAGGTGGCCAGCAACTGGGAAAGGGTGACTGGGCCGAAGGCGGGGTGGAGTCCCCGACGTTCCAGATCGGCTGGCTGTAAGTCCAACGCCCGCAATGCTTGGAGGTTTTCAGTGCGCAGTTGGGAGAACTCCTCAAGGAGTTGGTTGAGTGACTTACCCTGGCTCGCCTCGGTATGGGCGGCGCGGTTGAGCGGGGGAAAGGGCTGGGTTTCGCCGGAGCTCAGGATGATCTTTGCCCGGCGCATCCAGTCGGTGCGTTCGCAGTGGTTCATGTGTGCGATGACGTCTAAGACGGTCCATGTCTCGGGTCCTTCGTCGGCTGAGGTCCATGCGTTGGGCAGATCGCGGAGCAAGGCGCTAAGAGTTGCGGGAGTGTGAGTGAGGAGGGCGACGGTTTGGTGTAGGGTCTGTTCCATTCTGCTTCTCGATGGTTTGAAGTACGTTACATACGCTGTGTGGCTCTGCACTAAGTGTAAGGTCACCCGAGCGATATCGGCACTGCGATAATTCGTGGCGCAAGTTTAGCTGACGGATTGGGGATCGTGGAGGCGTAACTTGCGTCGATGAATCAGAAATTGATATGCTGTGCCGCATCCAACGGCCCAAATGGAAATCCTCGTTAGAAGGGATCAGCCATGAAGCGCAAAAGCAGGATCAGAATTGCGAGAGCCACGGCGGTGCTCGCCATCTTCGGCGCCGCAGCCGTTTACCCGCAGGAAAAGTACTCGCTGAAATCGCCGGGCGGGATCGCGTTCTTGGACTTTAAGGGATACGAGGACTGGGCGGTGGTCTCCTCCGCCCGGACCGACGAAGTGCTCAAGGTGATCGTTGCCAATCCGGCCATGATCAAGGCGTACAAGGCCGGCGTTCCGGGCAACGGCCAGCCCTTCCCGGATGGCGCCAAAATCGTGAAGCTCCAGTGGAAGCCGAAGAAGAGCACAGAGGCCCCCTTCGTCGTGGATGTGCCGGACATCTTTTCGCAGACCTTCGTGATGGAGAAGGACAGCAAGAAGTTTCCGAAGACCGGCGGATGGGGATACGCGGTGTTCAACTACGCTGCCGCATCCGACAAGTTCTCGGCGGACTCCAGCCTCTCGGACTGCGGGCACAAGTGCCATGTGGCCGTGAAGGCGAAGGACTACATCTTCCACCCGTACCAGAAGCGCTAAACGAACCTGTCCCAGCGTCAAGTACCTCGCTGACTCTACCGAATGTCCCACTATGCGATGAGGCTGCATGAAAGGGGCACCCACGGCGGTTCAATGAAGGCTACCCGCCCGACCTACTAGAAAACGCGGACTTGAAGGGAATTTCGAATTATGTAGCGTAGACCATGGCGTTCGAGCAGACCGTCCACCGCCAACCGCTGCCCAAGCTTGTGAGCTTCTACAGCTTTGAGGTAGTCTGCAGCGTTAAGAGCAATACGCACTTTGATTTCGCCAAGGTCTTCATCTTCGAAGTCGATCACCACTTCGCGTGAATCCGCAGTCGGCATTAGTTGGGATGGATCTGTAGTGTTTCGAAGGTTGATTATGCGACCAACTATCGTCTTCTCTACGGGCTGGTATGTTGCTCGAAGTTTCTCTGCTGCCTCACGCGATACCTCGACAGTCTGTTGCGAAAACTCAAAAGTCTCGACACGCGGCGAATCGGGTTTTGGCTGCCAGCGACGGCTGAATGCCACCTCGAGAGATACTTGGCCACCGGCGTTTTCGACTATATCGGCGAGGATGTCGAATCCGTTGGCACTAAGTCCTGTTTCGGGGTCCATTGCGAGCTCAAGGTTATTCTCCTTTTGGGCTGCCTTCACGCTGTCTAGCCCATTCACCAAACGGACTAAAACTTTGCGCTCAAAAGGAATGGTTGGTCCGAATAGGCTCTGCTGGAACTCTTCAGTGGTTAGCGGCGATTGAACGGTAAATCCGAAGCTCCCTTGATAGGTGTGCCCAAAAAGACAACGTGAACTGTATTCGACAGCCGCCTTTCGTACCCGACCGTAGAATGGTCGCGGGCTAATTTCAGTAGTGGCCGATGACGACAGAAGGTCGCGCATGCGCCCGACGTGGTCAATGGCCGAATCTAGTGGGATGGCATCATAGACCAAATACGAGTTGGATAGCGCTGACTTAATGAGGTCGAAGTTTATAAATAAAATTTCTGTCGCAATCGATTGCGACGGACGTTCTTCCACCTCCTCCAGCGTGCGAAGAGTGTCTTGGACTCGTCGTTGATAATCGGCACTTCTTTCATCTCTGGGCACAACCAATTCAACTTGGGAAGGGTCGCTAGAGACGAATAGATCAAAAGTACGTGGTGCGCCCCAGCGTTTGGCAAATAAGCGTTCGCCTGAAGACGGTTCGTGCAAAGGACGGTGATTAGCGATGCTCCAGCCAGTCGACTGAAGGTATGCGCGGATAAAATTGGATGGAAGGTCCGGGCGCAGAGGAGTCATATTTGTGAGTACCTCCGTTCCCGCTCTTCTTCCATAAGATGCTCCAGGGCCGTTGGAGTAAAAATTTGACTTCTAGGAATGAAGACTCGTTGCGTCGAGGTATTTTCAGTCACCGGTCCATCAGGAAGATACCAGTAGCAGCAGTTCCTCAGTTCAGTAACGCCGTGGTTCGCAGAAAGCCAATGATCTCTATCGGTGGGAAGACATAGAAGGATGAGAATTAATGTTGTTTCCGCTGGAGAACGAGAGACGATATTGTTGTATGCGGTAGCGGCTAGATCGTACGCGATGGAATCATCTGAGATCGACCAGTTGACTGTAGCTTTCAATTGGAAATCCAGCGGAATTCCTTCAGCTACAAATCTATTTCCTATGCGTCGTACCGGATGAAAATGCCCATCAACTCCATAGTCGAGCGGAGGATCAAAGGCGGCTAAGTAGCCGGCAACGCCAGCAATTGCTTGAACGTGAGCGATCGATAGACGTTCTTCTGTGTGCTGCTCTGTTATAGGCAACCGAACTTGCTCCGCTTTGGTTTCCCTTGGATATTAGCAGCATGCCGTACTGGGCGTAGGTTGAATGTCGGACGGTAAGCCCATACATAATTTTGAGTGTCTATCTGCCGAACTTTTGTTTGCCTTGCATCTGGCTCATCATTCTTTGCTGGGCTTTGATCCCGCCTCCGCCGCCCATGGTCTTGAACATCTTTCGCATCTGGGCGTATTGGCGGAGGAGGTTGTTGACATCCTGGACGGAGGTTCCGGATCCGGTGGCGATGCGTTTGCGGCGGCTGCCGTTGATGAGTTCGTGGTCCTGGCGCTCTTTGTTGGTCATCGAGTTGATGATGGATTCGACGCGGGTGAGCTGGCCTTCGTCTACGTTTTCGGCGGCCTGGGCCATGCCGGCGAAGGGGCCGACGGAGGGGAGCATCTTCATGATGGACTTCATGGAGCCCATCTTCTTGATCTGACGGAGCTGGTCGCGGAAGTCTTCGAGCGAGAAGCCGTCGCCGGAGAGGGCCTTCTTGGCGAACTGCTCGGCTTTGCCGCGGTCGAGTTTTTCTTCGGCGCGTTCGAGCAGGGTGGCGATATCGCCCATACCCATGATGCGGGAGACGATGCGGTCGGGGTGGAAGGGCTCGAAGGCGTCGGGCTTTTCGCCGGTGCCGAGGAACTTGATGGGCGCGCCGGTGATGTGGCGGATGGAGAGGGCTGCGCCGCCGCGGGCGTCGCCGTCCATCTTGGTGAGGATGGAGCCGGTGATGGTGAGGAGGTCGTTGAAGGCCTTGGCGGAGTTGACTGCGTCCTGGCCGGTCATGGCGTCGGCGACGAAGAGGATTTCGGAGGGGTTCAGCAGCTTTTTGAGGGCTGCCATTTCGTCCATCAGGGCGGCGTCGATCTGGTTACGGCCGGCGGTGTCGACGATGAGGATGTCGCAGCCGAAGTTGGCGGCCTCGCGTTTGGCTTCCTTGGCGAGACGGAGAACGAGGTCGGAGTTTGCTGTCTCGCCGGCGAGGTTGCCCTCGTAGATCTGCGAGCCGGTGGAGCGGGCGACGATGGCGAGCTGCTCACGGGCAGCGGGACGGTAGACGTCGACCGAGACCAGCATGGGGCGGTGGCCGGATTTCTTAAGCCACTGGGCGAGCTTGCCGGAGGTGGTCGTCTTGCCCGAACCCTGCAGGCCGGCCATCAGGATGACGCTGGGGGGTTGGGAGGACTTCTGGAAGCGGGCGGTGTCCTTGCCGAGGACGTTGACCAGCTCGTCGTGGACGATCTTGACGATCTGTTCTGAAGGTGACAACGCTGTTGTCACCTGAGTGCCCAGCGCGCGGGCGCGGATGTGGGCGACGAGTTCCTCGACGACGTTGAGGTTGACGTCGGACTCGAGGAGGGCGAGGCGGATCTCGCGGATGGCGTCGGAGATGTTCTCGTCGGTGAGGGTGCCCTGGCCGCGGAGGTTCTTAAAGGATCGCTGGAGTTTGTCGCTTAGGTTTTCAAACATGACTCCCTTCAGTTTACCAGTGGCGGTATGTGCTGCGTACGAACCCACGTCCCAGAGTCGGGACGTGGGGCACCCGCGCTATGCAAGTGGCGAGGAGGATGCTGGCTAGGTGGGTACTGCGGTGTGGGTGGCACAGGATTTTGGGCGCGGGGGCGGGGATAATCAACTTCTATGCAACAGTCAGACCAGGCTTCCGGGAACGTCAGAGTCGTGCGGGAGTTTTGCGCCTATCTGCAGGTGGAGAAGGGGATGCGCCCGGCGACCGTCGAGGCGTACCGCCGCGATCTGGAGCAGCTTGCCGAGCACGTGGAAGGGCGCAACGGGCTGCTGGTGGGGACGACCCAGGCGGATGTGAGCGGATTTATGGAAGGGCTTCGATCGCATGGGGTGGAGTCGCGGTCGGTGGCGCGGAAGGTGAGCGCGCTGCGGGGATTCTTCCGCTGGCTGCTGCTGGATAAGCGGATTTCACACGATCCGACGGTGAATGTGGAATCACCGTCGAGCTGGAAGATCCTGCCGAAGTCGCTGGCGGAGAGCGAAGTGGAGGAGATGCTGGAGCGGACGGGTTCGGCTGCGCGCGCTGCCGACGCGGATGGACTGGCGCTGCGGGACCACGCGATTCTGGAGTTGCTGTATGCCGGAGGGCTGCGGGTCGGGGAGATCTGCGCTCTGCGGGAGGAGGATCTGCATCTGGACCAGGCTCGGGTGCAGGTTCGCGGCAAGGGCGACAAGGAGCGGATCGTGCCGCTGGGGGTTCGCGCGATCGCTGCGCTGGAGCGGTATATCTCGCTGGGACGACCCGGGCTGGTCAAGAGCGGGGTGTTCGCCCGGGCTCTGTTTCTAAGTGTCCGGGGAAATGCGCTGACGCGGCAGTGGGTTTGGGAGATGGTGCGGAGCGTCTCCGGGCCGGGACCGAAGGCGAGTCCGCACAAGCTACGCCATAGCTGTGCGACCCATATGGTGGAGCATGGAGCGGATTTGAGGAGCGTTCAGACTTTGCTGGGTCATGCCGATATTGCTACGACCCAGGTGTATACGCATGTGGCGCTGGGGCATCTGAAATCGGTGCATCGGGCGCATCATCCGCGGGGGAAGAGACGGCAGTTGGTAGTGAGTAGTTGTTAGTTGTGAGTTAGGACGGGGCTGCGGATGGGTTTAAGCGAGGACGACCGGAAGACGGAGATGAATGAGTTCGCGGAGCGTTTTCTGGCGATGCTTGCGAATGAGCGCGGATCGTCTGAGCATACGGTCCGGGCCTATGCGCGGGAGGTGCGGAACTTTGTCGCGTACCTCGAAGAGACGCTGGGCAAGGATGGCGGGATCGCGACGGTCGAACATCTACATATTCGAGCTTATCTGGCGGTGTTGTACGAGCGGGGGCTGACGAAGGCGAGTGCGGCGCGGGCGTTGGCGGCGGTGCGGAGCTGGTTCAAGTGGCTGGCGAAGGAGGGCAAGGTGGTGCAGAATCCGGCGCTGCTGGTGAGCACTCCCAAGCGGCCGCTGCATCTGCCTCGAGTTCCGAGTATGGAGGAGGTAAACCGGGTTCTGGACTCACTGGAAGGGGCTGGGTCTGACGCCGACGCCAAGGATAAAGGAGAGACGGCGGCTTGGCCGGAGCGGGATCGGGTGATCTTCGAACTGCTGTACGGGTGTGGGATACGGAACTCCGAGCTGGTGGGGCTCAACATGGAGCATGTCCGGTGGAAGGACGATGCGATCCTGGTGCGGGGCAAGGGTAAGAAGGAACGGCTGGTTCCGCTGGGGGATGAAGCTGCGGCTGCGCTGCGAGTGTTTCTGCCGCTGCGGGAGACGAAGCTCGCCGCCGCCGGTAAAGGGAAGCTGATTCATGATGGGCCGCTGGTGACGAATCTGCGGATGCGCGGAGATTGCCGTCTTACGACCCGGAGCGTGGGGCGGATAGTGAAGTCGATTGCGCTCAGCCGGGGGCTGGCGGCGGATGTCCATCCGCATACGCTGCGTCATGCGTTTGGGACGCACATGCTGGAAGAGGGAGCGGATCTCCGGGCGATCCAGGAGATGCTGGGGCATGAGCGGTTGTCGACGACGCAGCGGTATACGCAGTTGACCGTGGGTCAGGTGCAGCGGGTGTACGACGAGACGCACCCGCGGGCGAAGTAGCGGGTAAGGAAGCCCATCGTAACGTCAACCACTTGAGACCCCACCCATACGCGATGAGACTGCGCATGAATGGGGCACCCAGAGTTGGTCTCTGGCTTAGCCCTTCCGCAGTTTCGGAATTTGCGTAAGTGGTTAGTAGAGCGGGATGGTCTGATCGATGCTGCGGGACCAGGCGTCTATGCCGCCGGCGAGCGACTGGGCGTGCTCGAAGCCCTGGTTGCGGAGCCACATGGCGACGGAAAGCGAACGCTGTCCGTGATGACAGAGGACGACGATGGGTTGGTCGGGATCGAGTTCGGTGTGGGCGCGGGAGGTGACGTCCCCCATGGGCATCAGGAGCGCTCCGGGAAGGCTGGCGGTCTGGGCCTCCCAGGGCTCTCGGACATCGAGCAGAACGGGGGGCTGGGGGGAATCGCGCTGCTGCAGATAGGCCTGGGCGGTAATCTCTGGATCGAGCATAGTGCCAAGGATACTTCAGGTGTTGCGGTGGTTCCAGCTCCGGAAAAAGGCTTTCAGACGCAAGCTAGAGGAATTCCTGTGAAATTAGAAGGTATTTGGATGCCAAAAGGTATCTTCCGCGGTGCTCTTCGCACGCTTATAAGCGATGCTTGCCAGTACACTTACTGATAGCTTGCATCCAACGAATATCGGGCGATACGAAAGCTTTGATTCGGGATTTGAGCGGCGGTGCACTGGGCCCTGGATCGTAACAATGTTGGCCCGTGTGGTTGGAGGAAGATTGGAAAAGGTACTCATTGTTGAGGACGAACTGCACGCCCGGACGGGGCTTACCGAGCTGATTGAAAGCTGGGGCTACCAGGCTGAGGGCGCTGCAGACGGGGTGGAGGGGCTGGAACGCATCGTGCAGTGGTCTCCGGCGATCGTCGTGACCGACCTCAAGATGCCCCGCATGGATGGCATGGAACTGCTGACGCGGATTGGCGAATTGCCGCGGCGTGTCGTGGTGATTATGTTGACGGCCCAGGGGTCGATCGAATCGGCCGTCGATGCCATGCGGATGGGCGCGTACGACTATATCCCCAAGCCGGTGGACCCGATTCGGCTGCGGACGATTCTGCAGAACGCGAGCCGCCAGCGCGAGTCGGATGTCGAGTTGGAGGTCACACGGCGTCAGTTGCGGGATACAGGCAAGCTGGGACCCTTGGTGGGGACGTCGCCGCAGATGAAGTCGATCTTCTCGCTCATTGAACGGGTTGCCCCGTCGAACGTAAGCGTTCTGGTAACCGGGGAGAGCGGCACCGGGAAAGAACTTGTCGCTCGGGCGCTGCATGAGTTGAGCGCGCGCCGGAACAAGCCATTCGTGGCGGTCAACTGCGCGGCTATTCCGGAGACGCTGATAGAGAGCGAGATCTTCGGCCACGAAAAGGGCTCCTTTACCGGAGCGCTGGAGCGGCGGGCAGGATGCTTCGAGCTTGCCGAAGAGGGCACGCTCCTGCTGGACGAGATCGGCGAGATGCCAGCGGCCACGCAGGCCAAGCTGCTGAGGGTTCTTGAGGACCGGAAACTGCGGCGCCTAGGAAGCAAGGTGGAGACGCCGGTGGACGTGCGCGTGGTGGCGGCGACGAACCGCGATCCGGAGCAGGCCGTCGCCAACGGGGAGCTGCGGGGTGATCTTTACTACAGGCTGAACGTCTTCAATATCCAGATGCCTCCTCTGCGCGAGCATCCCGAGGATGTGCAGGCGATAGCAGATCAGATGATCCAGGACATGAACGAGCGGCATCATTGTAAAGTCTCGGGCATGAAGGATACGTTTTTGAAGCGCCTGATCGAGTACCAATGGCCGGGCAACGTGCGCGAGCTGCGCAACACGATCGAGCGGGCGACGATCCTGGCGGGAGCCGGACTGATCGGCGTCGAACACCTGCCGGCGCACTTCGGAGAGCCGGGCTTTGCTCCGCTGGCGAGCCGTTCACGGCAACCGGGCAGGGACTCGGGCGTTCGCGATCTGGAAGCGATCAAGGCGGAGGCGCAGCGGATTCTGGATGACCGCCGCACCGTCCATGTGGAGGTTGGGACCACCGTGAATGAGGCGGAGAAGCAACTGATTCTGAAGACGCTGGAGTCCACCCACAACAACAAGACGAGGGCGGCAGAGATCCTGGGTATTAGCTCGAAGACCCTGCAAAATAAGTTGAAGGAGTACAACAGTGCAGCGGAAGGCGCGGAGTAACGCTGCAGCAACGGTACGACGGTAGAACGGTAGACTGGGTGGCGGAAGTGACGCAAGCGCGGGTCGGGGAAGACGAATGCGGCTAAAGACCAAGTTGGTGCTTGCAGTATCGGGCCTGACGTTTGCGATCGTACTGGTGCTCTCATTCCTTTTCGTGGCGGAGTTGCTGCGTCAAAGGATTGAGCAGACCGCCGCTGCGAATGGGGTGCTGGCCCAGGAAGTTCTGCTGATGACACGGCAGGCGGTCGAGCAGGGTTTCAAGGAGCATCCTCCCGCGGATCGCAGTGACGAAGCCCTGCATGCGGCGGTGGTAGACGCGCTGCGGAGCAACGATGCGCTGGCCAATGTGATGAATGCTGTGGTTCGCTACTCCCCCACGGTGGAGGATGTCAGCGTGACGGATGCCCATAGGGTGACACTGCTCAGCACGGACCCGGATGAGCTGGATCAGCCCTCGAGTTTCCGGACGAGCCTGAACGCGGTGCGGGACGGCGGGGTGTTCTACCAGGTAAGGCAGGTCTTCGGAAAACCGCGGGTGCTGGATTTGACGCAGTCGCTGGACCGGAATGGAAGTCCGTTTCTGGCAGTGCATGTGGGCGTACGGTCGACTTTTTTGAGGGCATCCTACACTCCCTGGCTGACGACGGCGGCGATCTTTGCGCTGCTGGCAGGATTTGCGTCACTGGTAGCGGCGGGGTTGCTTGCGAACCTCGCGCTGCTTCCGATCGAGCAGATCAGCCGCAAGCTGGAGCGGTTAACGCTGGTGTCGGGGTTGAGCGGCGATGAGGCTGCCCCGCTGATGCTGAAGGCTGGCAGCACCGGAAGCGATGCCGTGGTGCGCGTGACCAAGACTATCGACCGGCTCGGCGAGCAGATGCGCACGAAGGAGGCCGGGTACACGGCGCTGCAGGCTAATCTGAACCAGATGCTGGATACGTTGCGGGATGGGGTGCTGCTGTTTACGGCGGACCGGCGGGCGGTCATGGTCTCGGATGCGGTGGAGAACTTCGTAAGCCGGAGGGACAGCGACGAGAAGGGGCAGATGGTTGGGCTGCTGCTGGAGGAGATCTTCGCGCCGGAGACGTCGCTGGGCAAGGTAGTCTTGGAGGCCTTTGCAAGCGGACGCGAGGTGATTGCGGAAGGCGTTACGCTGGAGGACGGGCGGGAGGTTCAGATCTCGCTGGACCGCATCGGGGGCGGCGTTGGTGCGTCGAGTATGGGTACGTTGCTGACGCTGCGAGACACCGAGTCGGCACTTCAGTTGGGGCAGGAGCTGGAGGTCTCGCGGAGGCTTGCGGCGATCGGGCGGTTGACGGCCGGTGTCGGCCACGAGGTGAAGAATCCCATCAATGCGATGGTGGTACATCTGGAACTGCTGCGCGGAAAGCTGGCGATTGGCGACACGGTAGGGAATGGTGCAGGCGCGAGCGACGTATTTCGTGGAGCGCAGCGGCATGTTGAGATCCTGGCGGGAGAGATGCAGCGGTTGGATCGAGTGGTGCAGACGCTGGCAGACTTCTCGCGGCCGATGGAGTTGCATCTGCATGAGCAGGATCTTTGCAAGGTCGTGCGCTCGGTGATCGACCTGACCGGGCTGGAGATGGCAGAGAACAACGTCGAGGTCACGACCGAAATGCCACGGGACGCGGTGCTGGTTCGCGTGGATGGCGAGCAGATGCGCCAGGCGCTGCTGAACCTGCTCTTGAACGGAATGCAGGCCATGCCACAGGGTGGAGCGATGCGGGTGGCAGTACGGCGCGAGGGACAATTGGCAGTCGTTGAGGTGCAGGACCACGGTGTAGGTATACCGGCGGAGGTGTTACCGCGTATCTTCGAGTTGTACTTCACGACGAAGCCAAAGGGTAGTGGGATTGGGTTGGCTACGACATATCGGATTCTGCAGATGCACGGGGGCGCGATGGACGTGAGGTCTAATGCCGACCCGAACGCGCAGGATCGCGGTACTACATTTACTCTGAAGGTTCCGGTGGCGGCAACAGGAAATGAAGCGCGCAAGACGGCTGCAGGGATCGCCCGCACTGCAGCACGGTTGGGAGGCGTCCGGGAGATGGACGCTGGAACGAAAGGCAGGGAGAACGTTTGAACGTGTACGGTGCAGGGATGAGGCGAGGCGGGGCTGCTGTTTTGTGCGCCTGCCTGTCATTGGGGCTTAGCGGATGTCTTCACAAGAAGGCGAGGGTATTCGTGCCTCCGACGAACTTCGCTCCCGTGGCCCTGAGTGTGCCCAACGAGGATGTCCAGCCATTGATCGAGAAGCCTGAAGTAGAGGCGCTTCCAGATCCCATTGCTGTCGCGGCGAGCCACCCGAGACCGCGGCGCAGACCGGTGCCTCGAACGAATGCGGCTCCGGCCGCGAATGTGCCGCCCCAGGTGGCGACCGCAGAGGGACTGCCGGATGAGTCGGCGATCGGGGAACTGACGGCGGGTGGCGATGCGAATCCACAGCGACGCCAGGAGGCGGCCGATGTTATCGATTCGAATGAGAAGAGGCTGAAGGCGCTGTCGGCAAGGATTGTGAGCACGCAGCGATCGCAGGTCAGCAAGATACGGAATTTTCAACGGCAGGCAAAGCTGGCGCTGGACTCAGGGGACGCGGAAGGTGCGTTGACATTGGCTACCAAGGCGAAGCTGCTGCTCTATGATCTGGATCGCGGCGGCGGCAACTAGAGCAGATTTCCCACGCTGTAAAGTCGATTCCCGTACGCGAAGCGTCCAATACCCCACGAAGTGGCGCCTGCCCGGCGTCAGGGCGCCTTGGCACTTGCCTTTCTTCAGTTCAAAATGAAAGCCCAGAGTAATCGCTCTGGGCTTTCTCGCTGTAGAGGTACGAGCGCTATGCGTTTGCGCCGTGGCACTTCTTGTACTTCTTGCCGGAGCCGCAGGGGCAGTCATCGTTGCGCCCTACCTTCTCTCCTGCGAGGCGCGGGCCTGCGCCGTTGCTGTCTGCTGAGGCGGAGCTGGCGGCACGAGCCTGATCGAGTTCACGCTGCTTCTTCTTCTGGAACTCGCGCTCCAGGGCGTCGATGGTGGTTGACGGTGCGCGGTTCGACGCAGGCAACGGCTGACGGGGGGGCTGCGCGGCTCCCGGGGAGTTGGTGCTGGTCGGGATGGAAGAGCTGCCGTTCGCGGGAAGAGCCTGCTGCTGCGGAGGCGGCGGCAGGGCAACCTCGCCTTCGATGACCGGAGGCTGCTGCTGGATGCGGGCAAGCTGCTCGGCCGTCTCGATGGGCGTACCGTCGGGCCCGATAATCTGCATGCGGAAGAGATGACGTGCGGTATCTTCCTGGAAGCGGATCATCATCGCTTCGAACATCTCGAAGGACTCCTTCTTGTAGGCGACCAGCGGATCCTGCTGGGCGTAGCCACGCAGGCCGATGCCTTCCTTCAGGTGGTCCATTGCGAGAAGGTGATCCTTCCACAGACCGTCGAGGACGGAGAGCATCACGATGCGCTCGTGATAGCGCATCTGGTCGGGCCCGAGGATCTGCTCCTTGACATCGTAACGCGAGCGGAGACGCTCGAAGAGGGTCTCGCCCAACTCGTGACGGTTGAGAGCGGTGATGTCGATCTGGTCGGGCTGCTGATCGAAGCGGGCACCGAAGACGTCGTACACCTGGCTATAGAGAGCCTCGGTCTTCCAGTCGTCCGGATTGGCCTTCTCGGGGATGTTCTCGTCGAGGACATTGGAGAGAATCGTCGAGAGATAGTCTTCGGTGATGAGCTGCTTCTGGTCTGTCCCTTCCATGAGCTGGCGGCGCAGGCCGTAGACGGCTTCGCGCTGCTTGTTCATGACGTCGTCGTATTCGAGGACGTGCTTGCGGGACTCGAAGTTCTGGCTTTCGACGGCCTTCTGCGCGGCTTCGATACGGCGGGAGATCATGCCCGACTCGATCGGCACACCCTCTTCCATGCCGAGGCGCTGGAGCAGGGTCGAGACCCACTCGCGCGCGAAGATACGCATGAGATCGTCTTCGAGTGAGAGGTAGAAGCGCGACGCACCGGGATCGCCCTGACGTCCGGCACGTCCGCGAAGCTGGTTATCGACGCGCCGTGACTCGTGGCGTTCGGTACCAAGGATGTGGAGTCCACCGGCCGCGACGACGGCGTCGTGCTCGATCTTGGCCGCTGCGGCGTGCGAGGCGACCGCATTGTCCCAGGCTTCCTGCGTCGTCTCGAACTCCTGCGACTGGTAGTAGAAGCGGACCATGCCGGGGCTGGCGACGGGAGAGATCGCTCCCTCGGCGGCAGAGACGGCGCGGGCCTGCTGCTTGCGGACGAGGTCCTGGCGAGCCATGAACTCGGAGTTACCGCCGAGCAGAATGTCGGTACCGCGTCCGGCCATGTTGGTGGCGATGGTGACCATGCCGAGACGTCCGGCCTGGGCTACGATCTCGGCTTCCTTCTCGTGGAACTTGGCGTTGAGGACGACGTGACGGACGCCCTTGCGCTTCAGAATCTCGGAGAGCAGCTCGGACTTCTCGATGCTGGTGGTGCCGACCAGGACCGGCTGACGCAGCTCGTGCAGGCGGGTGATCTCGTCGGCTACGGCGAAGTACTTCTCCTTCGCGGTGCGGTAGACGACGTCCGGGTTCTCGATGCGGAGCATCTTGCGGTTGGTCGGGGTGACGACGATTTCGAGCTTGTAGATCTTGTCGAACTCGGCGGCTTCGGTCTCGGCGGTACCGGTCATGCCGCTGAGCTTCTTGTACATGCGGAAGTAGTTCTGGAAGGTGATGGTGGCGAGGGTCTGGTCTTCCTTGCGGATGGCCACCCCTTCCTTCGCTTCTACGGCTTGATGTAGCCCATCGGACCAGCGGCGGCCGGGCATCAGGCGGCCCGTGAACTCGTCGACGATGATGACTTCGCCCTCTTTCACGACGTATTCGACGTCGCGCTTGTAGAGGGAGTGGGCCTTGATGGCGGTCTCGACGTGATGCTTGAGATCCCAGTTTTCGGGATCGGCGATGTTGCCAATGCCGAGCAGTTCTTCGATCTTCTCCCAGCCGTCGTCGGTGACGGTAATGGAGCGAGTCTTCTCGTCGACGACATAGTCTCCCGACCAGGTCTTGGTCTCGAGCGATTCGATGAGTTCACCGAGTTCGAGCTTGGGGATGATGAGGTTGACGCGAGCGTACTTGTCGGTGGTCTGGTCGGTCGGGCCGGAGATGATGAGCGGGGTACGGGCTTCATCGATCAGGATCGAGTCGACTTCGTCGACGATGCAATAGTAGTGTCCGCGCTGAACCTGATCCTTGATCTCGAACTTCATGTTGTCGCGGAGATAGTCGAAGCCGAACTCGTTGTTCGTCCCGTAGGTGATGTCGGAGGCATAGGCCTCGCGGCGCTGCTGGTCGTCGAGGTCGTGCACAATCACGCCTACAGTCAGTCCGAGGAAGCCGTAGATCTTGCCCATCCACTCTGCGTCGCGCTTGGCGAGATAGTCGTTGACCGTAACGACGTGGACGCCGCGGCCCGCGAGCGCATTCAGGTAGCAGGGAAGCGTGGCGACGAGGGTCTTGCCTTCGCCGGTCTTCATCTCTGCGATCTTGCCCTGGTGGAGGACGATGCCGCCGATCATCTGGACGTCGAAGTGGCGCATGTTCACGGCGCGGCGTCCGGCTTCGCGGACGACGGCGAAGGCCTCGGGGAGGATGTCGTCGAGGGCGACCTTTTCGGCGGCGAGCCGGGCGTCGGCGTTCTCCGGGGTGTCCTCGATGGGGCTGCGCGCGGCCTCGATGCGCTGCTGGAACTCCAGCGTCTTGCCGCGAAGTTCGTCGTCGGAGAGAACCTTGATAGAGGCATCCAGGGCGTCGATCTGCTGGACGATGGGGAGAATACGCTTTACGGCGCGTTCGTTACTGGTCCCGAATACTTTTGCAATGACTGAATTGAGCACGGATGATTTCCTTAGGGCTTGGACGCGGAGAAGTCGCGGAAGAGGGTCTGGCGGAGGAGCCTGCCTGGGCTGAGCACGAGGCGAGCGGAGTACGGTTTCAAGTCAGGCCACTTGAGCCTGGGCGCAAAGACTATGCGCGCAGCAGGCTGGTGTAGTTGCTGACGGAGGTAGCGGCCCGTGCAGGGCGGCGCATAGTCCACACCGCGCGGTGGGCCGTCCATCCGGCGGAGTCAAGCCGTGTCGGGACAATAATATGGCTGGTGCTGCCGTCATGCGTGACAATTTCTCTTACGGGAAGAGAAGCTCCGCCGTTACGCTGGGATGCTCCACTGGGCCGCCGCGCGATGCCGTCGTTGACCAGTTGCAGGGTGAAATCGTCCCGCAACTGCACGGAGCAGAGCAGCAGCACCATAAACACGAGATGGGAGGAGCGGAGTCGCATGAAAGAGTGTCCAGCGGACGGTTCTTCTATGGTACTCGAATCCGGGCTGGAATGTGGTGCCGAATTGTGGGGTTGCTGGGGTTCTGCGAATCGGACGACTCTCGGAAGAGTCGATTTGTAGGGACTCACGGGAGACCGGATAATACGGATATCGTTCGCTGGACCGTTGGATTGAATCGCCAGCATTGGATCACGACCACCGTGGGGCCGAAGGATAGGAAAGAAGGAACAATGGAGCGCATCCGCCTGAGTCTTTTAGTTGGCCTTGTCCTGATGTGTTCGGACGGGTCTTCGCTGGCAAAGTCCCAGGCTGTATCGAGCGTTCCAAAGGAGAGTGTGGCGATGACGAAACATGTGACCGGAGATTTCGACGTCAGGATGGTTCCGCAGGCGCAAGAGGCTGCGGGCGGAAGCGCAGCCCGGATGCTGCTGGATAAGACCTATCACGGTCCACTGGAAGCTACGGCCAAAGGCCAGATGCTCGCGGCGGGGACGGCGGTGAAGGATTCGGCAGGATATGTGGCTATCGAGCTGGTAAGCGGCACGCTCGCGGGGCATACGGGAACGTTTGTGCCGCAGCACTCGGCGACGATGAACCGCGGCGTACCCACGCTGAGCATCACGGTCGTGCCGGATTCGGGAACCGAAGAACTGGCTGGTTTAACCGGCAGGATGGATATCATCATCGCCAACGGAAAGCATTCTTACGTCTTTGACTACAGTCTGCCGGAAGGCGGAGCCGCAAAGTGAAGATCCGAACGGCAGTAGCTGCTCTATATATAGTCGGAACTCTTTCTGCCGGGGTTCTTCCGTCGGCAGGATGGGGGCAGTCGGGGCAGGTGATCCGCCGGGTGGGGCCGGAGAATGCCCGGATCAGCTCCGTAGTCTGGGTTGGGGATACGCTGTACGTCTCTGGGACTATGGCACCAGTGGACTATCCGGCAGACCGGGCGAAAGGCACGCCCGCCGGCTACAAGGGAGACACCAGGGCGCAGGCCATTGGAGCGATTCGGTCGATTGAGATTGTCCTGAAGCAGCAGGGCCTGGGCCTCGGGGATATCGTGCAGATGCAGGCCTTCCTGGTCGGAGATCCCGCCAAAGGCGGCGTCATGGATCGCGACGGCTGGGATGCGGCCTACAGCCAGTTCTTCGGGACTGAGGAACAGCCGAACAAGCCGGTTCGGGCGACCGTGCAGGTATCGCGAACGGTGATTCCTACGGGGTTGATCGAGATTATGGTGGTTGCGGCGCGGTCGCGGGCGGCGAAGCCTGCGGAGTAACCGACTCAAAGAAATAGCAGGTCCTCTGTGAGCAAAATTATGAGTGGCTTGCAGGATTAAGGCTTGAGGTACGCAACCAGCGGTGAATTTGCTTTGCGCAGGGCGGTAGCGACGGCGTGGGCGTTGAGGTCGGCACCCTCGGGGCTGGTGTGGGTGTGATCGATTGGGAAGAGTGTTGCGGTTTTTTCGGGACCGAGAGCTTGGAAGGTATCGGCGGCTATGGAAGCCATATCGACCACTGGAACGTGCTCGGCGGCGGCTACCTGGTTCTCGTAGTCGCGGAAGCCCATGTCACGCTCGATCCTCGGCTTCCCGTCGGGCCCGGGCATCCAGATGTTGCGGATAGTTACGGTGAGGAGGATCGGGGTGGCCTTCTTAGCGCGGGTGTCGGCGATGTATTTGCGGAGATACCAGCCGTAGGTGTGGACGGTTTCGGTGGTCTGCCCGGCGATGGGGCCGGTTGCGAAGGGTTTGGCAACCGGGAACTCGGCCGTCTCTTCGCCGATTCCCTTGACGCTGCCGCGTGCCTTGGGGTCGCTGGCCGGGTTGCCGCCGCCGTCGTTATGGCCCATCTGGATCAGGACGAAATCGCCCGGCTTGATCTCGGCGAGAACCTTATCCCAGAGACCTTCGTTGTAATAGCTGCGGGAGCTGCGTCCGGCGACTGCGCGATTCGCGATGTTGACTTTGGTCGTGTCAAACAGCGGCGCGAAGTGATCGCCCCAGCCCAGATCCATCTTGTTGCGCGCAGTGGAGTCGCCCACGATGAAGACGGTCGGGAGCGCTGGATTCAGCGGAGCATCCTTGGGAACGCTGGTCTGGACCGGAGTGATCGGAGCGGGGCCGGGCGTCCCCGCTGTCTGGGCCAGGGCAGAGCAGGAAAGCGGCAGAACGAGCAGCAGGGCTCGAAACGGAGCGAGGATTGGCATGGGGCCGAGAATATCACCCTCGAAAGTATTTCGTCACTGGAATGCCAATGCCGCTTCGTTTCGTGATGGTCAGGCCCGGGTCGCTTGGAAGCGCAGTCGAACGTAGTCGGCGCACCAATTGCCCTGGTGGTCGCGCAGGACGGGTTCGAGGAGCGCGACGGTGTCGGCCAGCACCTGTGCGCGATCCGCGGGGGCGAGCCGGTCGAGGACGCCGTTGCGGAAGGTTGTCAGCCAGGTCGTCATCGCGTCCTTGCCGTCCGGTCCGGCGGAGAGCGGCGTCGGGCGCGGTACCAGTTCGATGGAGTGGACGGTGAATCCCGTCGCTTCGAGCAGCGTCGAATAGGTCGCGGGCGAGGGATAGAAGGAGGCGGCGGCAGATTCGGCGTCGATGCCATGCCGTGCCAGCGTGGTCTGGAGCGCAACGCGGATCGCGGCGATGTTTGCCTGCCCGCCCATCTCCGCGACAAAGCGGCCGCCGGGTCGCAGAGCGCGATGGATGGCAGTGAGGGCTGCTGGCTGTTTCTCCTCGGCGAGCCAATGCAGCGCGGCGTTCGAGAAGACAGCGTCGAACTGCGAGCTATAGGGGAGAAACTCGGCAGGACAGAGATCGACGTGCAGACCGCGCGCTCGTGCCGCCTTCACCATAGCCGGGGATGCATCGACTCCCGTGAGGATGGCTCCGGTGGCCGCAAGTTTTTCGGTGAGGGCGCCGTCCCCGCAGCCGACATCGAGGATCTCTTCACCGGCTTGTGGCGCCAACAGGCTGACCACGGCGGTAGCGAGATCGGCGACAAAGCGGCCGCTGGCGGCATAGGCGGCGGTATTCCAGGTCTGGCCGAGAGTATGGGGAGCGGAGGGTGCGATCAATTCGGGCATACGGCTATTGTTCGCGTTTATGTCCTGACAATCCAGCAGGATAAGGATTATTGAGGAGACGATAAGCGGGGCTGCTACTCGATTCTGCGGGTAGTAAGATCGGCTGCATGCGGCGAAGTCTGTGGACGCAGTTCGAATCTGAAGTAAGGGAAGGTTTTTGATGACGACCAAGGCAGTGGAGTTTGCGCAGGAGAACGAGGGGCGGTTTGTCGAAGAGTTGAAGGCGCTGCTGCGCATTCCCTCCGTATCGACTGCGCCGGAGCACGCAGGGGACGTTCGCAAGGCGGCTGAGTTTGTGGCGGCAGAACTCACCCGGATTGGCATGGAAAATGTCCGCCTGATCGAGACGGCGACGGCGGAGCGGCCGGGTGGGCATCCGCTGGTCTACGCTGATTGGCTCAAGCTGCCCGGTGCTCCGACGGTGCTTTGCTACGGGCACTACGATGTGCAGCCCGCGGAGCCGCTGGACGAGTGGAAGTCTCCTCCCTTCGAGCCGACCGAGCGAGACGGCAACATCTACGCCCGCGGAGCGGTGGATGACAAGGGCCAGATGTGGATGCACGTTAAGGCGCTGGAGTCGTTGTTTGCGGCCGGCGCCGGCAAGCTGCCGGTGAACGTGCGCGTGACTGTCGAAGGCGAGGAAGAGGTCGGCGGGGAAGGCATCGCTGCCTTCGTCCGCGAGCACGGCGAGCAGTTAAAGGCGGATGTGGCGCTTGTATCCGATACCGAAATGTTTGCGCCGGACCTGCCTACACTGTGCGTCGGGCTGCGCGGGATGATCTACACCGAGATCGAGGCCCGTGGCGCACGCACGGACCTCCACTCGGGCATGTACGGCGGTGCAGCCCCGAACCCCTTCGTGGCACTGTCGCAGGTGATCGCACAGTTGAAGGATGCGGACGGGAAGATCCTGATCCCTGGCTTCTACGACAAGGTCGCGGTACCCACCGATGCTGAGTTGAAGGCATGGAGGGCCCTGCCATTCGACGAAGAGCACTACCGCGAGACGGAGGTAGGCTCTGTCTCCCTGACGGGCGAGCCTGGGTACTCCGTGTTGGAGCGGACCTGGGCCCGCCCGACGGTCGATGTCCATGGCATGCCCGGCGGCTTCATTGGGGCAGGGGCGAAGACCGTGATTCCGGCTAAGGCCGTGGCGAAGGTAAGCATGAGGCTGGTGCCGGATATGACCCCGGCTGAGAGCTTCGCGCAGTACAAGGCCTACGTGGAATCGCTGTGTCCGAAGGGCATTGTGCTGGAGGTGCGTCTGATCCACTCGGGTGACCCGATCGTGGTGAGCACCGACAATATCTATGTGAAGGCAGCCACCGATGCGATGCACGCGGTCTTCGGCAAAGAGACGGTCTTTGTGCGCGGCGGAGGATCAATTCCAATCGTCGGAGACTTCGTTCGCGAGCTGAAAATCCCGACCGTGCTGATGGGCTTCGGGTTGCCGGATGACAATCTGCATGCTCCGAATGAGAAGTTCCATCTGGCCAACTTCTATCGCGGAATTGAATCGATCATCGGCTTCCTCATTGGAGTCGGTGCTTGAGTCTCCTGCCGGTGATCGGCTTCGTTCTCGCAGGAGGGCGAAGCTCGCGCATGGGTCGCGACAAGGCGCTCCTGATCCTGGATGGAAGGACACTGGTGGAAAGGGCGATCGCGAAATTGAGCGCCGTATGCATCTCGGTAGCGATCGCGGGTGGGGGAGAGGAGCTGACGCGATATGCACGGGTACTTCCGGACACCAACCCGGGATGTGGCCCATTGGGCGGGATCGTGACCGCGCTAGAGGGCAGTCAGACGGAGTGGTGTCTCTTCCTCCCCGTCGATGTTCCTCTTCTGCCCTTGGAGTTCCTGAGAGCACTAACTGAGCGTGCCCTGGCCTCATCCGCGGTTGCGGTCCTGCCTCGGGTCGCCGGCCGGCTCGAGCCACTCTGCGCTGCCTATCGACGCGCCGCGCTGCCGGGACTGCGCCAGTCGCTGTCGGAGGGAATGTATAAAGTCACGGCGGCGGTGGAACGCGCGGGAGCGATGGAAGTATTTGACGTTGCTGATCGGCCTGAGTTATTTGCGAATGTAAACACTCCGGATGAGTTCGCCGCGGCAGAGCGTCTCTTGAAGGATCTTCGCGATGCAGCTTCGGAGACATGGGTTGAAGCATCAGATAGCTGACAGAATCCATTAGCTGATAGTTCCATTATCTGAAAGATCGATGAGTGGGAGAATAAAGAAAGCGGAATGGGGGATTGGATGGCGGACCTGGAAGACAAAATCCTGAAGACGGGAAAAAAGGAAAAGCTGGATACGGTTGAGAAATCCGATCAGGAGGGGGCGGCGCATCTGCCGGATAGCGAAGCTTCAGGGATTGGTGTGAGTACCTTGATGCAGGAGGTATCCCCGGAGGTCTCGGAGGCGGTCGGGGAGTTCATGGAGCAGGCGGCCCAGCAGAATGAGGCTGCGGCTGATGAGATTCCAGACCATAAGAACAAGCCTGGCTCGTATATTTCGTTCGAGCACGTCTATAAAGCGTTCGGGGATTTTGTCGTCCTCGAAGACGTGAGCTTCTGCGTAAACCCTGGCGAGACACTTTGCATCCTGGGACGAAGCGGCGTGGGCAAGTCGGTCTCTCTACAGATGCTGTTGGGCTTCCTGAAGCCGGACCAGGGCATGATCCGGGTGGCGGGAGAAAATATCTGTGGATTTTCCGAGCGGGAGCTGCAGCGTATTCGTCAAAAAGTGACGATGGTATTTCAGAACGGAGCGTTATTCGACTCGATCACGGTTGGAGAGAATGTGGCGTTTCCGCTGCGCGAACGGCGCGATCTGGCCGAAGATCAGATTCAGCAGGTGGTTAAAGGTCTGTTGGAGATGGTGGGCGTGGCCGGGATGGAAGATCTGCTGCCTTCCGACCTGTCGACCGGCATGAAGCGGTCCGTTGCGATCGCTCGGGCCCTGGCTTCGCAGCCGGAAGCAGTGCTTTATGACGAGCCGACGACGATGGTCGATCCATTAATGGCTCATTTGTTAGGCAACCTTATTGAGCGGCTTAAGCATCAACTCCATTTAACCAGCATTGTTGTCACGCACGATATGCAGTTCGCCAAGAAGCTTGCAGATCGTGTGGTGTTTCTTCATCAGGGGCAGGCTCGTTTCTTCGGTACCATGGAAGAGATGGAGAAAAGCGACGACCCTGTCTTGCAAGAGTTTCTGTCACTCGATGCTCTCGTCTTGCCAGCTTAGATAGATATTAGATATTGAACCAATCCGCTTCTCCCCGCCGTGCCGTTTCAATGACATGAATATTGTTGGCGAAATGGTGCAAAAGTTGTAGCTCTTCCCGTCCTGATGGAATTCGGTTGCATGTCCATCTTTCAGTCTGCCAGCTTACAATCAGTTAACCCGAGATGTTGGAGATGGTTTGATACACATCCCGTCGTCGAAGGTGTATCTCTGTAATTTTGGAAGCTATTTTTAGATCGGTCACAGTGCTGCGGCAGTGTCTGCTGCAGCCGACTGATCGTGAGCTAAGCCGCAACATGTGTATGAGAGGCGTACTCTGTGGCGACACCGGAATATTTACAACAGGTTATTATCTCGGGCAGAAAGCGAGCCGCGGGAGATAGCAAAGCCGGAGCCGGCTTTGGTGCCTTCGGTCGTCCTTCCGTAGCGAGCATCGTTTGGGCGTCGCTCGACCTGATCACAGTTCTTCTGGCTGGCGTGCTCGCATTCCGATTTCGCATCGTGATGCCCAAAGATACGCGCCCCATGGCCAACATGCCGAATCTTTTCAACTCGGCACCGCGCGAGTTGTTCTTCTATCTCATCTGGTTTGCGGTTTGCGTCATCTTTTTCATGCGCTCGTATGGACTCTATGGCCCGATTCAGAATCGCAGCGGACTTCACGAACAACGCATGCTGGTGCAGGCGACCCTGGTGGCGGGACTCATCCTGTGCGGAACGCTTTATTTGCTGCAGGGCGTGGCGATCTCCCGCGAAATCGTAGGTCTGCTGATCCTGATGACAGCGGTACTGATCAGTGTGCGTCGAGCGGTATGGCGGAATATGGCATACAGCCGCTTCCGCGCCGGAATCGAAACCAGGAACGTCCTCATAATCGGTGCCGGTCGCGTTGCGCATGCATTGCGAAACCATCTTGATTCGCTGCAGCATCTGGGCTTTCGCTTCAAGGGGTTCGTTGCGTTGACGGAGCGCGAAGCGGACTCGGGCGATGTGGATGTCGTGGGCGATGTACGCAACTGCCTCTCGCTGGCGCGCTCACTCTTCGTCGATGAGATCTTCTTTTCGGTGCCGGCGGATAAGCGCCTGGTCATCGGACTCGTGGAAGAGGCGCGGGCTGCGGGGATCGATGTCCGTGTCGTACCGGACCTGTACGACGGGCTGGCCTGGAATGCGCCTGTTGAATACATCGGGCAATTTCCGACGATTCCACTCCACCGCAGGGACTTCCCCATCGGGGCTTTCCTAGTCAAACGGATTCTGGATATCACGCTAGCCTCGCTGGCGCTGTTGGTGGCTGCACCCGTGATGCTGGCAATCGCCATTGCCGTGAGGATGAACTCGGAAGGGCCGATCTTCTATCGGGCCCAGCGGGTCGGCCGCAAAGGGCGAACCTTTAGCTGCTACAAGTTCCGGACGATGGTGCCGAACGCGGATAAATTGAAGGCGGACCTTCAACACATGAACGAGCGCGACAGTGTGCTCTTCAAGATCGAAAAAGATCCCCGCGTCACGAAGGTTGGTCGTGTCCTGCGCAAGTACTCGCTGGATGAACTGCCGCAGTTCTATAACGTCCTGCGCGGCGACATGAGCCTCGTTGGACCCCGGCCTCCGATGGCTGCCGAGGTGGAGCAGTATGACCTCGCGCACCTGCGTCGGCTGGACGTTCTCCCCGGCATCACGGGCCTGTGGCAGGTCGAGGCGCGGCAGGATCCTTCGTTCGACAGCTATATCTCGCTCGATACGGCCTATGTCGAGAACTGGACTCTCTGGCTGGATTTGAAGATTCTGGCCCGTACGGTCGGAGTTGTATTTAGCGGGACGGGCAGCTAGAGCAATCTCCTGTGGGCGCATGGGAATCTTTGAATCTATGGGGCTCGTTAACGTTTTCCAGTCCACGGCAACAGGAAAATTGTTCCAGGCGTTAGACTTAAAAGCGTGAAGATAGCGCTCGCTCAGATCAACCCGACGGTAGGGGACTTCGCCGGGAACGTACAGAAGATTCTTGACTACGCAGCGCGAGCGGCCGAGAGCGGTGCCGCACTGGTTGTTTTTCCAGAGCTATCGGTCTGCGGCTATCCGCCGGCGGATTTTCTGGAGAAGAAGGACTTCGTCGCTCGGGCTGGCTCAGCGATCGAGGAGATTGCCGCCTGGACAGCGGAGTCTGGACGTCCGGCCATTTTGTGCGGGACGGTAATGCCGACTGGATTAGAGGTGGGCAAGCAGGTTCGCAATGTGGCGGCGTTGCTCTCGGGCGGCGGGGTGCAATTCGTACAGCAGAAGATGCTGCTTCCTTTCTACGATGTCTTCGATGAGCAGCGGTACTTTGAGCCTGCAGTGAGTCAGGGCCTGACGATTGTCGATGGGCAGCCTCTGGCGATTACGGTCTGCGAGGACGCCTGGAATGACAAGGGTTTCTGGCCGCGTCAGATGTATGCGGTCGATCCCGTGGATGAGTTGATGCGGCAGTGGGACGCGCAGTCTTCGGAGCAGGCTGCGAAGCCGCGCTTGATCCTGAATATTTCGGCTTCACCGTTCTGGACCGGAAAGCCCGTGGTCCGGCAGAAGATGCTCGCTGCAATTGCAACGCGTCAGAATGCAACGGTGGTGATGGTCAACCAGGTGGGCGGCAACGACAGCCTGGTATTCGATGGCAGTTCAATTGCGATTGCCCCGAATGGCACTGTGCTGGCTCGAGCAGCAGGCTTCGCGGAAGACCTGGTGGTGTTCGATACCGAGGCCGAAGCTTCCGTGGCTTCGACTGAGGATGATGTGGCAGCGATGTGGAAAGCGCTGGTGTTGGGAACGCGCGACTACGTCAGGAAGTGCGGGTTCTCGAAGGTGCTGGTCGGGTTGAGCGGCGGTATCGATTCAGCGCTCGTGGCAGCGATCGCGGTTGAGGCTCTGGGAGCAGAGAACGTGTTGGGCGTTGGCATGCCGAGCGAATATTCTTCGCTGGGTTCCATCGACGATGCACGCAAGCTGGCGAAGAACCTTGGAGTGCGCTTCGAACTGCTGCCGATTCATGATGTGTTCGCGCAGTACAAGGGCGTGCTTGAACCGCTGTTTGCCGGAACCCCGTTTGGGTTGGCGGAAGAGAATCTGCAGTCGCGCATTCGCGGCGGTTTGCTGATGGCTCTGTCGAATAAATTCGGCTCACTGGTGCTGACGACGGGCAACAAGAGCGAGATGGCAGTTGGCTACTGCACCCTTTACGGAGATATGGTCGGCGCGCTGGCGGTGATCGGCGACGTGATGAAGACGAAGGTCTACGCGCTCAGTCATTATGCGAATCGCGTACGCGAGATGATTCCCCGGGCTACGATTGAGAAGCCGCCTTCGGCGGAGTTGCGGCCGGAGCAGCGGGACACGGATTCGCTACCGCCCTATGATGTACTAGACCCGATTCTGGAGGCGTACGTCGAGCGATACTGCTCGGCGGAACAGATTGCGGCAGAGCAGGGCGTTAATGTTTCGCTGGTCCGCCAGGTCTTACAACTGGTGGAGCGGAGCGAGTACAAACGGCAGCAGGCGGCTCCGGTTTTGAAGGTGACGCAGAAGTCGTTCGGCATGGGGCGGCGCTTTCCGATTGCGGTGAAGGTCCAGCTTTAGCCCTTATATTTTTGTTCAAACAGCAGCAGCGCTTCCGTTCGATCGGCGGCAGGAGGAAGGTTCTTTTGAAGATCTCGCACTGGATGGTGGCAGGATTGGCTTCGGTACTCAGCGTTTCAGCGATGGCACAGGCCCCGGCGGCCCAGACGCCCGCAAACGCACCACCGCTGCAGATCAATTCGCTGGACGCAACGACCAAGGCCGACCCGTTTCCTCCGGTGAACCCGAAGTTCTTCACCGCCGCTTCGCCGACCGTCGATACGGTGAACAGCTTTCTGAAGCAGCTTTGGGGCTATGACGCCAACCGTATCTGGCGGGTGGAGGCGATCCAGACGACTGCCGCACCGGGCGTGGCGAAGGTCGTGGTGTTCGTCTCCGAGCGGACGGCGAATGCCAAGGTGCAGACGACGGCTTTCTTCGTGACTCCGGACGGCGCGCACGCACTGGCGGGCGATGGCGTGGTGCCGTTTGGCGCGACTCCGTTTGGCGAGACACGCAAGCTGGTCCAGGCGAAGGCGGATGGCGCTTCGCGCGGTGCGACGGGCAAGGAATTTCTGCTGGTCGAGTTTGCCGATCTGCAGTGCCCGCACTGCAAGGACGCGCAGGCGACGATGGATCAGATCGTGAAGGACTTCCCCAATGCGCGGGTGGTCTACCAGAGTTTCCCGCTGGTCGACATTCATCCCTTTGCGTTCAAGGCGGCGGCGTATGGCTACTGCGTGCAGAAGCAGAAGAACGATGCGTTCTTCCCCTATGCGGCTGCGGTCTATGCCACCCATGAGGCTCTGACCGCCGAGGCCGGCGATGCGACCCTGAAGGCGGCTGTGACCAAGGCTGGTCTTGATCCGGCGGCGATCGACACCTGTGCTGCGACGCAGGCGACCAAGGACCAGGTGAATGCTTCGATCAAGTTCGCCGAAGAGGCCGGGGTCGATCAGACTCCGATGCTGTCGGTGAACGGGCATGTGCTCCCGTTGTCGCAGGTTCCGTACGAGACGCTGAAGTCGATCATTGCTTTTCAGGCTGCGCTGGATGGGGTGAACGGACCCGGGGCGGAGACTCGCAAGGTTCCTTCGCTGGGCAAGTAATTTTTGTTGTGTAAGGCGAAGGAGGTGCATCGCGTTTGCGATGCACCTCTTTTTTGTCTTAAGGGCGGATGCGCAGAATAGCAACGGCGTAAAACGGAATAGGGTCCTTCACTGCGTTCAGGATGACGGCGTGAAACAAACAACGGCAACTCGTTCAGCGATGACGGGGTGATGCTGGACCGCGGACCCCTTGGATCAGCGGCGCCCTAGCCTTTGGCGAGGTAGATGAAGCGGAAGAGGAAGAGGGTGGTTAGCAGGTAGAGCATCCAGTCTTTGCGTTGAGCTCGGCCGGTGAGGAGTTGGATGAGGGCGTAGCTGGTGAGGCCGAAGCTGAGGCCGTCGGCGATCGACCAGGTGAGGGGAATCATGGTGAGGGTGAGGAACGAGGGGATCGCGATGTTGGGTTCAGACCACTCGATCTTGCCGAGTCCGGTAAGCATCAGTGCGCCGACGAGGATCAGGGCGGGGGACGTCGCGTAGCCGGGGATGGCTCCGATCAGTGGGGCGATGAAAAGGGAGAGCAGGAAGAGCAGGCCGGTGACGATGGCGGTGACGCCGGTGCGCCCCCCGGCTTCGACGCCGGCGGAGGATTCGATATAGCTGGTGACGGTGCTGGTTCCGGCCAGCGAGCCGACGATGGTGGCGGTGGCGTCGGCGAAGAAGATGCGGTTGAGCCGCGGGATGGAGTGGTCGGGAGCCATCAGTTTGGCTCGTTCGGTGACAGCGACGAGGGTGCCGATGTTGTCGAAGAGGTCGACGAAGAGGAAGACGAAGATGATCTCAAAGGCTCCGTAGTGGAGAGCGCCCTTGATGTCGAGGTGGAAGGCGGTGGCCTTGATGGCGGTCAGGGTGTACGGGGTCGGCTGCCAGTGGAGCTGATGGAAGAGCAGCCCCGCGAGCATGGTGCCGAGGACCCCGATCAGCATGAAGGCGCGAATGCGGAGGACCTGGAGGACGGCGATCAGGATGAGGCCGAAGAGCGCGAGAGCCGTCTCGGGAGTGCGGAGATTGCCGAGAGCGACGACATGCGCGGTACTGGGGACGATGATGCCGGAGTTCTTGAAGCCGACGAAGGCGATGAAGAGGCCGATGCCTCCGCCGACCGCAGCGTGGAGCTGGTGGGGGATGGCGGCGACGAGGCGCTGCCGAATCCCGGCATAGGTGAGCAGCAGAAAAATGAGGCCGGAGAGGAAGACGGCTCCGAGAGCGGTCTGCCAGGGAACGCCCATCCCTTTGACGACGGTGTAGGTGAAGTAGGCGTTGAGGCCCATGCCGGGAGCCAGGGCGAGCGGATAGTTCGCGACCGCACCCATCAGGATCGAGCCGAAGGCGGCGCACAGGCAGGTGGCGGCGGTAACGGCTCCAATGGGCATGCCGGTCTGCGAGAGGATGGCCGGGTTCACGAAGATGATGTAAGCCATCGTGATGAAGGTGGTGAGGCCGGCGAGGGTCTCGGTGCGCCAGTTGGTGCCGAGCTCGGCGAATTGGAAGTAGCGTTCGAGGGATCCGCGATAGCCGGAGCGATTGGGCATGAAGGATGGCTTTCCTGTTCGGAACTTTGGTATGGCTTGTTAGGGTGTTCCGTTACAGGATAGCGTGTGAGTGCAGGGCGACTATGGGTCGTCTGGGCGCGGAGGAGCGGATGAGCGAAAAAGAGAAGATGCTGCGCGGAGAGTTGTACTTCGCGGAGGACGTCGAACTGGCCGCGGAACGGGTGGCGACGGAGGTGTTACAGCGGCGCTACAACGAGACCGGCGATGTCGTCGTCTTGAAGACTCTGCTGGGCAGACTCGGCCAGGGAGCGGTGATGCGTGCGCCTTTCTACTGTGATTATGGATACAACATCTTCCTTGAGGACAAAGTGTTTTTGAACTTCGGCTGTGTGCTGCTGGATGTGTGCCGTATCGAGATTGGCTACGGGACGCAGATCGGTCCGGCGGTACAGATCTATTCGGCGGATCATCCGCGCGATCCGGAGGTGCGGAAGCGAGGGCTGGAGAATGGCAAGCCGGTCAAGATCGGGCGGAACGTATGGATCGGTGGCGGCTCGATCCTGCTGCCGGGCATAACAGTGGGAGATGACGCGGTGATTGGGGCAGGAAGTGTCGTGACGCGGGATGTTGCGGCGGGGAGTACGGTGATGGGGAATCCAGCGCGAGTGAAAGGTTCAGGGGTGAAGGCGTGACGGCGAACGAGGTAAAGAAGATGCTTGGGCTGCAGCCGCATCCGGTGGAGGGCGGCTGGTTTGTGCGGACGTATGAGTCGAAGGAAGCGATTCCAGCGGAGTCGTTCAAAGACGGCCGGTATGAGGGCGCACGCAAGACGGGGACGGCGATCTACTACCTGCTGGAGCCGGATACCTTCAGCGAGATGCACCGGCTGAAGTCGGATGAGGTCTTTCATTTCTACATGGGTGATTCGGTGGAGCTGGTGCGATTGTTTTCGGATGGGACCGGCGACCGGGCAGTGCTGGGGATCGGGCTGGACGCGGGGCAGCGGCCGCAATTAGTGGTGGAACGCGGCGTGTGGCAGGGATCGCGTCTAGTGGAAGGTGGAGACTGGGCGCTGCTGGGGTGCTCGGTGAGTCCGGGGTTTGAGTTTCAGGACTATGACGAAGGGACGCGGGAGGAGTTGTGCGCGGGCTGGCCGGAGTGGCAGGAATCGATCGTGGCATTGACCCGGAAGTGATGTGCTCCAGGGATCGGCTAATCTCAAGAGACAATGAAGGATATCTCTTGAGGCTACGCTTGCAGTTGAATAGAAAGTCCTGCGGGTCAGCACTGTTGTTTTTGTTGATGGCTCCGGTGATGGTCATTGCGCAGGTTGGGTCCGGAGCGCCACATGCGTCGGCCCACGTGCAGGTGCAGACAAAGGCAGACGACGTCTCACCAGATACGGTTACGCCGGACAATCTTCTGGTAGGCCAGGCGCTGGATCAGGACGTGCTGGTGCTCTCCCGGGTGCCTGCCGATCCTCTTTTTCGAACCGATCCGTTTGGCCCTGTTCTTCATCCTGTCGACAAGGCGATGAATGAGCTGCGCAAGAAAGAGCGGCTCAGCTTTGCGGCGACATATACCGTGGTCAATCAATATGCGACGGCCACTCCGGCCGGAGTCAGACATAACTGGGGCCCCGCGAGGCTGGATCTATCCGGGGGATGGACGGCGTATGACCATGGAGGCAATGGCGGGTCGATCAGTATGCTGATGCGTTCGGGTACGAACCTTGGGGTGAGTCAGCAGTTCAATCTCAGCACCTCGCTGGGTTCCGGGTTGGTGCTGAACTGTCTGCCCGGTGGAGGGGCACAGCAGCCGATAACGTTGAACGTTCTTTACTATCGCCAGGATTTCTATCGCAAGAAGATGGCGTTCTACATCGGCAAAATTCACCCCAACGAGTTCATCAGCCTCAGTCTCTATAACAACGATGAGCGGACGCAGTTTCTGAACGCAGAGAATGATGGAAATCTCACCATTCCTTCTGATGGCACCTATGCCGGCGGCGCCGCGTTCGAGTACCAGGCCACTCCGCGCATCTACGTGCATGTGGTGACAGCCGATACCGAGGGCGGCCAGGAGAGGAACCTGAAGACGCTGGTCGACAAGAAATATATGAACGCGATCGAGCTTGGGTGGAAGAAAGGTTCGCCGACGCAGCAGGAACACCTCTTCCGTTTTGCGGTCTGGCGTAACGATACGGCGACGCAGGGAAGCGGTGCAGGACTGGGATTCGGTTCGGACTACGAGTTGAAGAGCGGATGGGTGCCATTCGGACGCATCGGGATCGGGACCGATAAGGGCTCGTTGATCAAGCGGGTGTTCGATGCGGGGCTGGTTCATATTCGACCATTCGGGCGTCGCGGCGATATGTTCGGGGCGTCGTTCACCGTCACAGACCCGAGTCATTCAGCGAAGCATCACGAGAGCCTGTTCGAGACGTTCTATCGCGTCCGGATGACGCAGAGTCTTGAGCTTGGCCCCGATCTGCAGGTCTCGATCCATCCCACGAATAGTGTGAAGGCGTACACGACGGCTTTGCTCGGGGTGAGAATGCGCATTATTTTCTAAGGAAAGTTGGTAGGTGCAAGAGCAGTAGAACGGCCCTGGCTATCGAGCCAGGGCCGTTTCTTTTGCGGCTACGGATGAGTAGTTGTAGTTATGGCGTGAGGACGAAGGCCAGCAGGGATGAGGCGTCGTACTGGCTTTGGCGGCCCCAGCCGTTGGTCATGGTGACGGCGACGTAAAGCTCGACGGCGAAGCCTGCGGTGGGGCAGGGGCCGAGGAGGGTTGCGACGGTGGAGGTGATGGGACCCGGCGCTGGGCTGACGGGACCGCTGGTGGGTGGAGGCAGTACGACGGAAGTGACTCCGCGGACCATGGAGAAGGAGTAGTTCGCCAGGTTTGCGGGGTGACTTGCGGTGAAGGCGATGGAGAGTACTGCTGCGGTATTGGCTCCGTAGTGGAAGACGCCGCAGGCATCGGCCGGCGCTCCGCCAACGAGTGGCAGTGAGAGCGATGCGACCGAAGGCTGGTTGTTGATATCGAGGATCAGAGCTGGAGCGGCGACAGTGGGAGTACCGGCAGCATTAAGAAACTGCAGGGTCAGGGTGTGCAGTCCGTTCGTCAGTCCGGTGGTGTTGAGCAGATCGCCGAGCGAGGGGTTCATCCAGAGGAAGAGCTGACCTAACGGGCGCACGGGATAGCATCCGGCGGAGGGGCCAACGGTGTGCGGGGTTGTGGTCTGGAGGACGTAATGGGCGCCATTCCAGAGGTAGTCGCTGAAGCTGTCCGTGTGCGGGACTCCATCGATCTTCACCTGGTAATAGGAGGCTCCGGCATCGAGCGCGGACTGATAGTTGACCATGACGGGCAGGGTTCCGGCGAAGGGCGCGTTGTGCACCTGAAAGAAGTAGCCGGGATCGGTGGTCGCGGTTCCGACGAGAGGACCCGGGGGCGACTGGAGGATCTTATCGAAGGGAATGAAGCCGATGCCCATCAGCAGCGGGCCGCCTGCAGGGAAGCTGGTGAAGGCGACCGACTCGATAACGGAGTCGGAGCAGATGAGCATAAGGCCGGGGTTTGCGAGGGCGACGCTCGAGGGTCGGACGGGAACGCCGGCCGCGACGAGGTTGGAGGTGTCGAGTGAGATGTTGACGCTGATGATGGAGTTGGAGGGATCGCGCAGCGGGATGAGCAGTGCGTCCTGCGTAGTGTCGGCCCAGGTGAGGAAGAACGGGGAGACAAGATTTTTGACGATGGTGGTGCGGGCTCCGCTGCTGATCTGAATGCTGCTGACGCGGCCGGTGTCAGGGCCGGTGGTCTGCTCGGTGACGTAGGCGTATTGGAGGTCGGAACTGAGGACGACCCCGACAGGGAAGTTGAGGGTTGCGATGAGGGTGGGGGCGCCGGTGGTGAGGTTGATTTTGAGCAGGCGTCCGGTAGCTGCGTACTCGACGACGTAGGCCGCGTTGTGGGCCTCGTCGAGAAAGAACTGCTGCGGGGCGGTGATGCCGGAGGCTACGACGGTTGCGGTGGAACGATTGGAACTGGAGGGCGTGAGGACAACCTTGACGAGGTCACCGGAGCGCTCAGTGATGTAGGCGTGGACGCCGTCGGTGCTTACCTTGACGTCTTCCGGCTGGTTGTAGCCGGTGCCGATGACGTGATATCCGCTGGGAATGTTGTAGGTAATCCACTGAATCGTGAGGTTGTAGCCGTAGTTCAGGACCTTGACCTTGGCATAGTTGCCGCTGGTGGTGTGAACGGCGAAGATGTCTCCGGGAACCAGCTTGTTGCTCGCGTCGGTGCTGCCGGGGATGGGGGCGGTTCCGTAGGTGAGGCTGCGAAGGGTTTCGGCGGTGAGGGAGTTGAAGTCGACCGGGCCGAGGTTGACGATGCGCGCGGTGTTGCGCGGGGTCATCTGGCGGGCGGTGGCGGTCATCTGCTCCCAGAAGACGTCCGCATTGGGCGAGAGGCCGCCCTGAACGCCGGAGTCGAAGTCGAAGAGGAAAGTTCCCTTGAGGATGGTGCTGGGGGCCTGCGCCACGATGGTTGCGGCCGGAAAAAGATCCAGGGTAGAGAGCTTGCCGCCGAATTCGACGAAGACGAGCTGATTTTGAGCGGTGCGAAAGTCGCAGCCGACAGCACCGGCGAGGCCGGTGACAAGTTGCGTTGAGGTAGGCATGGTGGATCTCCTTTGAGTGAGGCCCGGGAGACGCGAGAGTTTCAGAGAGACATGGGCGGCGCGTTTCAGGTCGTACGCTGGAAGGGAGTGGAAGGACTGCCGACGCGGCGCTCACGCTTTATAAAAAAGCGTGCAAGCGGAATCCGTCGCGAGCAGAAGCTCTCAACTCCGAAGAAACCTGGCAACGATATGGGGTGGCCCGGGGAGATTCAGGGATGCGCACGAGGAGACCCTGAACAGGCGCAATTCTATACCTGTCCAGGGGTTTGTGCGCTGCGAGCCGGGTTACTGCTTCGAGATGATGTTGAAGGCTTCGGGTCCGGGTTTGGGGCCGCCGAGAAAAGCAGGTCGAAGCTGAGGGGCAGCGAAGGCGAGCTCCCAGGCAGGGGACTGGAGTTCCGGCATGGGAGCGGCCTGGAAGAGTTTGCGGCACTGCTTCGCGGTCCAGCGAGCCCAGGTCTTGGACTTTTTGCGGCGGGCGCTGTCGGTGGAGATGCCGGTTCCCGCGTACATCTGGCGGTAGAGCTTGGAGAGGAACATGAAGGCGACACGAGCGCGCAGGGTGGGGGTGCAGGCGGAACGCTGCCAGATGGAGGGCCAGTCGTAGAAGCGGTCCCAGACGCGCTGGGTGCGTTCGCTGATCTCGCCGGAGGTCATGGAAGGGTGCGGCGTGAACATCTTGGGACGGATGGCCGTCGGAATGAGCCAGTACCGGGTGATGGGAACGTCCCCCGTTGGAGTGGCGACCACTTCGGGAGCCTTGGCTTGCTCCTTCTCCCAACGGGCGAAGTCGACCGTACCGGGAAAGGGCGTCATCATGACGAACTGGGCGAAGGTGACGCCGGCTTTGAGCGCCATCTCGACGGTGGCGTCGAAGGTGGCCGGCTTGTCGGTGGGAAGCCCGAAGATGAACGAGCCGAGCACGTGGACGCCGTGCTTCTTGAAGGTCTGGAGCTGGCGCGCGAGGGCTTCGCCGGAGTAGTTGAAGTCCTTGAAGACGGCCTTGAGGCCTTCGGGGGTGACGGCCTCGACGCCGACGAGGGCACCCTTGATGTTGGCCTTGCGCATGGCGTCGAGGTACTCGCCGTCTTCGCCCGCTTCCATGGTGATCTGGGTGAAGAAGACCATGTCCTTGGGGAGCTTGGCCAGCTCTTCCATCAGTTGGAAGCGCTCTTTGCGGATGGCGGTCAGCTCTTCAACCTTGGCGGTATTGTTCTGTTCGCGGGCGAGGCGGAGGTCGGTCAGGGTGACGGGATAGAAGTTGTCGTCGGCGAGGGCGATGAAGCGAAAGCCGATGCGGCGGAGGTTGACGATCTCGTCGATGACAGACTGGTACTGGCGCTGACGCGGTTGCTGGCCGTCGGTGCGCCAGACGCTGCAGAAGGAACAATGCTTCGGGCAGCCGCGGATAGTCTGGACGGAGGCCCACATGTACTTGTCCTGCGGAATGAGATCCCAGCGGGCGGCGAGAAACTGGCTGCCTTCGATGCGTCCGCCCTCGTAGAGCTTGCCGGGGCCGTCGGCGAGGCAGTCGCGGACGACGTTGCCCCAGGCGATGTCTCCGTCACCTTTGACAACAGCGTGGGCCTCCCCGCGCTCGAAACACTCTTCCGGAAAGAGGGTGGCGTGGATGCCGCCGTAGACGACCCAGGCTCCGCGCTCGCGAGCGATACGGCCTACTTCGTAGCCGCGCAGGGCGTTGCCAGTGTGGACGCTGATGCCGACGATGTCGCCGGGATGAATGCTTTCAGGGACGATCTGATCGAGGGATTCGTCGACGAGGATGGGATCGCCAGCGACGGCGGGGGTGGCGGCGGCCAGCACGAAGAGCCAGCGCGGGGTAATAACGGCAGTGCCAAAAGAGTTGTCGCTGGGATTAACGAGATGCACACGCATGAAGCGACCTTTCCTCGTACGGGCTAGGTGGCTACACAGAGCGTGTGGTCACAGTATGGCGAACCGGGTTGGTTCGATTGGGCCGGACACCTTATTAGGTCCGATGAATGTTGCCTATCATACAGAGCCAGGGTGACTAGTTACATTATCATTGCACGGTTCGGGTGACGGCGTGATGAATCGCGGGAGGGGAAAAGATTCATTTGCAGGCACTTATGCCCGAGTAATATTTCTCGCGCGGGAATTTGGTGGTGCTTCGGCAGCGCTTCCGTTCTTTGCCCGACACAAGTTATTTTCCGGGCGATACATCAAGTTCCCAGGTCTGGCCGACGAGGTCCTTACCAAAACTGTGGTGGGGCTCTTCTTTTACGAGGCGGAAGCCTGCTTTTTCATAGATGCGATGCGCCGGAACCAGGATGCTCTGGGTCCAGAGGGTGATCCTGCGATACCCGGCGGTGCGCGCGAAGCGGATGCACTCGTTGACCAGGACGTGGCCAAGTCCCATGCCACGAGCGCTGGATTCTACGAGGAGCAGGCGGAGTTTTGCGGTTTCGGGATTGTCGGGATGCTTGACGAGGAAGATGTGCCCGATGCTCTGGCCGGTGGACTCTGCGATCCAGCAGCGCTCGCGGACGGGGTCGAAGTGGGTAATAAAGTCGGCGACGATTCGGGCGACGAGGGCTTCGAAGGTATTGTCCCAGCCGTACTCTTCGGCGTAGACGGCAGCTTCGCGATGGACGACCCAGCCCATATCGCCTGGACGGTGGGGGCGAAGGATATAAGGCTGGCGTTCGTGCGGATCGGTCGCGAGGACGGATTCTATGGTTTGCATCGCGTGGATGAGGCTCGCCTGGTCTTCGGGGGACAGTGCAGAGAGAATTGTGTGGGCTTGTTGGGTTGAGAGGGTGTCGAGTTTCGTGAAGGCCGATCTCCCGCGCAGGGTGAGGGCGAGTTCCGAACTGCGGGTGTCGTGTTTTGAGGCGGTGCGGCGGAGGAGCCCGGCGGCCTGGAACTTGCTGAGGACTCGGCTAAGGTAGCCGGTGTCCATCCCGAGCGCTGCGGCGATCTCTTTTGCGTTCGGTTGGGTGCGAGTGGCTAGTTCGTAAAGGACGCGAGCCTCCGCGAGGCTGTATTCGGTATTGAGCAGGCCTTCGTCAAGGGTGCCGATAAAGCGGGTGTACATCCGGTTGAACCGGCGGAACCTGTCCGTATGGGTCGCGGGGCTGGGTGGTTCAATCGCTGTTTCTGGCATAAAGACAGGCTCAATCAATATCTTTGATTTTGTCAACTGTATTTACCGAAGATGATTCTTATAAAACTGCGAATCCGTCGCATGGACTAAGCTGGATAGATGAAGAGTCTGGTGAAGAAGTTTGAGTTTGCACATGTGGCTGAGGGAATTGCGCGGCAGGCGGGGTCCTTGCTGCGTGGGTTTTATGAGAAGGGTGTAACCGCCGAGTACAAGGGCGATGTGGATATCGTGACCGAGGCGGACCGGGCCAGCGAGGCCCTGATCAAGCAAAAACTGGAGGTAGCGTTTCCAGGCCATGGGATCTATGGAGAAGAAGGGACGCGTGAGGGCCTGGAGAGCGAGTACCGCTGGTATGTCGACCCGGTGGATGGCACGACGAACTTTGCCCATGGCTTTCCGGCGTTCTGCGTGATCCTTGGGCTCGAAAAGCGGCCGGCCGGTTTGGCTGCGGATGCGGACGGCGAGGTTGTCGCCGGCGTGATCTACGATCCGTTGCGCGATGAGATGTTCTCGGCGGAGAAGGGTAAAGGCGCGTGGCTGAACGGGAAGCCGATCAAGGTGTCGAAGACGGCGAAGCTGCAGGAGTCTTTGACGGCGACCGGTTTCCCCAGCCAGAAGCGCCATGAGAATCCGAATGTGCACTTCTATCAGCAGATAACGCTGCGGTCGCACGGGGTTCGGCGGGTAGGAAGCGCCGGTCTGGACCTGGCGTATGTGGCCTGTGGGCGGCTGGATGGGTTCTGGGAGTTCAATCTGAATCCGTGGGATACGTCAGCGGGTTCGCTGCTGGTTGCGGAAGCCGGTGGGACTGTGACACATTTCGACGGCAGCAAGTTTACGCTGGACAGCCGCGAGGTTCTGGCTACAAACGGGCTGATTCTGCCGGAGATGCAGCATCTCTTTACGGAGATGTTTGCGGGGCGGGAGCTGGAGACGATTCCAACGCCGGCGGAGTTTGCACGGCGTCGCGCCGAGGCTGCGAAGTAGTTTGCGGAAGCGAAGCGCGGAGCAGATCGAGTCTTCGCCGGACGCGATTTTCCCTCCGGATCTTGCCCGGCGGGTGCGGGATTTGCAGCGCGCAGAAAGAGGGAATCCGGCCTGAAATGGTCGTACTTGCGCGGAGTTTTGATTTGCGGTTGGGAGGAGATGTGCTGTTAGAATCGAGTGCAAAGCTCAACTGCAAAACTGATTTTCAGATGAGGGCAAAAGGGAGATTTAGAGATGGCATATGTGATTGCGGAACCGTGTATCGGGACAAAGGATTCGGCTTGCGTGGACGCCTGCCCGGTGGATTGTATTCACCCGAAGAAGGACGAGACAGGCTACGGCGAGAGCGAACAGTTGTTCATTGATCCGGTTGAGTGCATCGACTGTGGCGCATGCGTTCCGGTGTGCCCGGTATCGGCCATCTACGCCGGCGACGACCTGCCGGAGAAGTGGGCTGCGTTCCAGGAGAAGAATGCCACTCATTTTGGGCGGTAGTTTTTGATCTTTGGTTTCAGGGACGCGCGGCCTTTGGGTCGCGCGTTTTACTTTTGTGGCGGGGTGGGTTGGCGGAATGATTCAGCGGGTGGGGGAGGCGATTGTTTTGCGGACGTGGCCCTTCCATGAGGCGGACCTGCTGGTGAGCCTGTTCACCCGGGACCAGGGCCGGGTGAAGGGGGTGGCGCGTCATGCGATGCGGAGCCGTCGGCGGTTTGGCGGGGCGCTGGAGCCGATGACGCATGTTCGGGCGACCTACTCGGAGCGACCGAAGCAGGAGCTGGTACGGCTGGACTCCTTTGAGATTGTGTCGAGTCCGCTGACGCGCGCCATCGACTATGAGCGGACGGCGGCGCTGGAGTTGGTCGCGGAGGTGCTGGAGGAGCTGCCGGAGGGCGCGGTGGACGATGCCGTCTTTCGCCTGGCGGTAGCGGTGCTGGACGAGATGCAGGTGGGCCGGGTGTGGATGCCGGTGATGTACTTCTGCCTGTGGATGAACCGGCTGATGGGGTGGATGCCGGAGCTGGGACACTGCGTGGTGTGCGGCCTGGATCTGCGCGGGGGCGCGGTCTGGTACTCGGGCACGAGCGATGGGGTGACGTGCTCCGATGATCGGAAGAACGGCGCCGTCGCGTTATCGGCGGAGGCTGTCGCCGAGGCGGGACGGATGTTCCGCGGGACGGTAAAGGGCCTCGCGGCAGAGGAGTGGCCGAAGGGCAGGGCGGCGGAGTTGCGGCGGTTTGCGGTGGAGCTGCTGGAGCGCGGGCTGGAGCGGCGGCTGATGAGCGCTCGGGCTTTGGGGCGGACGTAGCGCGAGACGCGGATCAAGTTGCGGCTTGCACGGGCTGCCGAAGATAGTAGCGTTTAGAATCTTCTGATGGTCGCGATTGCGGAAAAGAAGAAGGTTTTGATGTTTCAGGAGATGTTGTTTATTTTGCAGCGGTTCTGGGCGGACCGCGGGTGTGTGTTGCAGCAGTCGTATGACGTTGAGGTAGGGGCGGGGACGATGTCTCCGGATACGTTTCTGCGGGTGTTGGGGCCGAAGCCGGTTCGCATCGCGTATGCACAACCTTCTCGGAGACCAGCCGACGGGCGTTATGGTGAGAATCCGAACCGCCTGTTTCGGCATACGCAGTTGCAGGTGATTCTGAAGCCGCCACCGGAGCGGGTGCAGGAGTGGTATCTCGAATCGCTGGAAGCGATCGGGATCGATCTGAAGGAACACGACATCAAGTTTGAAGAGGACAACTGGGAGTGGCCGGTGGGCGGCGCCTGGGGCGTCGGCTGGCAGGTGATGCTGGACGGGTTGGAGATCACGCAGTTTACGTACTTCCAGCAATGCGGCGGGATGGACCTCGACCCGATCTCCGGCGAGATTACGTATGGGCTGGAGCGCATCGCCGGATTCCTGCAGGATGTCGATTCGATCTACGACATCGTGTGGGCCGTCGAGCCGGATACAGGCCGCAAGGTGACGTATGGCGAGATGCGGCTGGCGGAGGAGGAGCAGTTCTCGGCGTACAGCTTCGACTATGCGGATGTGGGGAAGCTTTGGGAGCACCTGAACTCATATGAGGCAGAGTGTCTGGGGCTGCTCGCGCAGGCGAAGGGCTTCGATGAGATGGATACTCTGAAGTTGAAGCGGTTCCCTGTGCTTGGAGCGTATGAGCTGGCGTTGAAGTGCTCGCACATGTTCAACCTGCTGGATGCTCGCGGAGCGATCTCGGTGACGGAGCGGGTCGGTGTGATGGCCAGGATTCGGACCCTGGTGGTTGGAGTGGCGAAGGCGTATGCGGCGCAGGGGCAGATGTTGCAGGGACTGGCCGTCCAGGCGTAGGCGCTGGCGCGAAGGCCAAGTCGAAAGATGAAGATTTATTCCGCTACGGCGGGGATTGAGTTGAGTGAGAACGATGGCTGAGTTTTTGTTTGAGATTGGGTTGGAAGAGATTCCGGCGCGAATGATCGCGGGGGCGCAGGCGGAGTTGCAGCGGCGTGTTGTAAGTATGCTCCGTTTACAGAATCTGCTGAGTTCACAAGATGAGAAGCTGACGGTCTCTTTTTCGACGCCGCGACGGCTTGCAGTGTTGGTTCCCAACGTCTTTGACAAGCAAAGCGATAGCTTCACGAAAGTGCAAGGTCCAGCAGTCAAGATCGCGTTCAAAGATGGTCAGCCGACGCCAGCAGCTGAGGCGTTTGCACGTAAGAACGGTGTTAGTGTAGCTGAGCTAAAGGTTGAGAGCACCCCGAAGGGTGAATACCTGGTTGCTGAAACAGAACAGAAGGGACGTGGGGCTGCGGAGGTGATTGCGGCGGAGCTTCCGAAGGAGCTGGCCGGAATCTACTGGGCGAAGAATATGTACTGGCGGGCCGGGAAGCCGGAGCGGTTTGTGCGGCCGGTGCGTTGGATGGTGGCTCTGCTGGGCGACGCAGTGGTGCCGCTGGCGTTCGCGGGAAAGACGGCTGCGAATGTGACGTATGGGCATCGAGTTCTGTTTGGGGATGCGGAGATTCCTGTGACCGCTCCGGGCGCTTATGAGAAGGCACTGGCGGATGCCTTTGTCGTGGTCGACGTAGAGGCGCGGCGGCATCGGATTCGCAAGGCTTTGGATCGGGTCTGCCGGGCTGGCGATACGGCTGGCATCGGGCTGCGCTGGCGTGAAGATCACGGGCTGGTCGATAAGCTGACGCATCTGACCGAGTGGGCTTCCGGGCTTGATGCATCGGCTAAGAGCTCGGTGGTGATAGGTGAGTTTGAGGCAGCGTACCTGGAGCTTCCAGAGGAGGTTCTGGTGACGGTGATGCGCGATCACCAGAGCTATTTTGCTGTCGAGGATAAGGCCGGGAAGCTGGCACCGTATTTTCTGGCGGTGCTGAATATGGAGGCCGATGAAGCCGGGCTGGGCGTGATCCGGCATGGCAATGCGCGGGTGCTGCGTGCACGCTTCAACGATGCGCGGTTTTTCTGGGAGTTCGATCAGCGGGTGCCACTGGTGGAGCGGGTGAAGCTGCTGGAGAGTGTGACCTTCCAGAAGGATCTCGGAAGTTATGCGAAGAAGGCGGAGCGGGTGCGCAGAGTAGCGGTTGCTCTTGCAAAGTTGGTGAGTTCGCGTGGCGGCGCGGTCGATGGGACTGCTCTCGATGAAGCGGTGCTGCTGGCGAAGGCTGACCTTACCAGCGAGTTGGTGAAGGAATTCACGGAACTGCAGGGTGTGGTCGGCGGCTTGTATGCGCGGGCGCAGGGCTTTGGTGCGGCTACTGCGGCGGCGATCTACGATCAGTATCTGCCGGAGTCGATGGAAGACTCGGTGCCGCGGACGGTCGAGGGGGCGCTGCTGGCGATCTCGGATAAGGCGGATACGATTGCGGGGATGTTTGGGCTGGGGCTGGAGCCGACGGGGTCGAAGGATCCCTTTGCACTGCGTCGTGCGGCCAATGGCATCGTAAAGATTCTCGCAGAGAGCGCGGTGGCGTTGCCGCTGTCGCTCGGCGATGTCGTCGATGCTGCGACGAAGGATGAGGCTGTTCGTGTGCGGGTAGAGGTCTTCTTTGCAGAGCGGCTGGAGTTCTATCTGCGCGAAGCCAAGGGGCAGGCGTACGACGTCGTGAAGGCGGTGCTTGCGGTGGGTGCGAATGACGTGCGGGATGCTGTGGCGCGAGCCGAAGCAGTCACGGCGGTTCGTGGCGGCGAGGACTTTGCCGCGGTTTCAGCGGCGTTCAAGCGGATGAAGAATATTCAGGCGCAGGCTGGCGAGAAGGGCTTCGCATCCAGCGGATCGGTCGATGCTGCGTTGCTGACGGAGCCGACGGAAAAGGCGCTGGCCGAGCGGTCGGCTGAGTTGGCGGGTTCCGTGAAGGCTCTGCGCGCGGAGAAAAAGTATGTCGCTGCGTTGGAGGCGATTGCGACGCTGCGGCCGCAGGTAGATGCGTTCTTCGATGCTGTGATGGTCATGGCTTCGGATGCAGAGGTTCGCGGGAACCGGCTCGCGCTGCTTGAGCGCGTGCTGGGAGATTTCTCAGGCATTGCGGACTTTGCGGAGATCGTTACGGCAGGCTAGATCAAATTTTCACAGGGCAGGCGCGTCGCTGCGGTTAGAGTGGAGAGACCCAAGACTGAACTAAGGAGTACGACCATGCCTTTGCCTACTGACGAGAAGTTGCTTGCTTTGAGCGAAGATTTGATTGCACAGTTGCAGGCGATCTTTGGAGCGTATCCGGGGCTTCGGCCGGCGCATGCGAAGGGCACAATGCTGACCGGGACGTTTACTCCGGCCGCGGGTGCTGCGAGCGTGACTCGTGCTCCGCATGTGACGCGGGAGTCGACGCCGGTGACGGTGCGGTTCTCGAATTCCACCGGATTGCCGCTGGTTCCGGACAACGATCCCAACGCGAATCCGCGGGGTATGGCGGTGCGATTCAACCTGGCGGAACGCAGTCATACGGATATCGTGAGCCATTCGACGGATGGATTTCCGACGCATACCGGGGAGGAGTTTTTAGCCTTTCTGAAGGCGCTGGCATCGAGCGATCTCTCCAACATTCCTGCATCGCCTTTGGGCGCATTTCTTGGGTCACATCCGGCTGCGCTGGCGTTTGTGCAAACACCCAAGCCGGCGCCTTCCAGCTTCGGGCGTGAGTCTTACTTTGGCGTCACGGCGATGGAGTTTACGAATGCGGAGGGTGTGACGCGTTTTGGACGCTACAGGATTATTCCGGAGGCAGGAAACGACCACCTCGACGACGCGGCAACCGCAGCCAAGGGTGTGGAGTATCTGTTTGAAGAGATCGTCGAGCGAGTAAAGACCGGACCCGTTGCATTCAAGCTGATGGTGCAGTTAGCGGGTGAGGGCGACGTGGTGGACGATGCGACGATCCATTGGCCGGAGAGCCGCGAGGTTGCGGAGTTGGGCCGGATCGAACTTACGGCGATGGTGCCGGATGAAGCAGAGGCGCAGCGACACATTATCTTCGACCCGATTCCGCGGGTGGATGGAATTGAGCCTTCGGATGATCCGTTGCTGGAGTTGCGAGCGGCGATTTATTTGATCAGCGGGCGGCGTCGGCGCGAGGCGAAGTAGTTGCTGCGACTGGAAGAGGTCACGATGATTGAAGCGCCGGTGGAACGGTGCTTCGATCTGGCTCGAAGTGTGGAAGTCCACGCCTTGGGTAATGTCCACTGGGGCGAAGAGGCGGTGTCTGAGGGCGGGGTGACCTCAGGTTTGCTGGAGATGGACGAGCGGGTGACGTGGCGGGCTCGGCATCTTGGGGTTCGGCAGAGGCTGACGAGCGAGATAACGGCGCTGGATCGGCCACGATACTTTCAGGACACGATGAGGCGCGGCGCTTTTCGCTCCATGCAGCATGACCACTTCTTCAGCGCTGTTGAAGATGGGAGCGGGGCGGAAAGAACGGAGATGCGGGACGTCTTTTGTTTTGCGGCTCCGCTTGGGGCACTCGGGTTGGTGGCTGAGACGCTGGTGCTGAAACGTTATATGACGAAGCTGCTACGGGAACGGAATGCTGTGGTGAAGCGGGTCGCTGAGTCTGAGGACTGGCGTCTGTATCTGCTTTAGCGGAGACTAGCTTCATGAAGATCGTGATTCCCGGTGGTAGTGGGCAGGTAGGACAGGTGCTGGCGCGACACTTTCACGGACAGGGACATACCGTTACGGTGTTGAGCCGACGGGCTTCGCAAGCACCCTGGAGGGTTGCAATCTGGGATGGGCGTTCGCGTGGAGATTGGGTGCGGGAGTTGGATGGATGCGATGTATGTATCAACCTGACGGGGCGGAGCGTGAACTGCCGTTATACGCCGGAAAATCGACGGGAGATTTACGACTCGCGGGTCATCTCGACACGTCTGCTGGGTGATGTGATCGCAGGATGGAACGGCCTCCCGCCGTTTGGATCAATTCCAGCACGGCTACGATCTATCGCCATGCGCTTGATCGGACAATGGATGAGGCGATGGGAGAGTTGGGTGGAGGCGAGGTCGGGGCTCCCGATACATGGCGGTTTTCGATTGAAGTGGCGAAGGGCTGGGAAGAAGCCTTCTTCGGAACGGCGACACCGCGGACACGGAAGATCGCGTTGCGGAGTGCGATGACGTTTAGTCCGGATAAAGATGGAGTCTTCGACGTGTTTCTCGGGCTGGTGCGGTGTGGCTTGGGTGGGACGCAGGGGAAGGGGACACAGTATGTCTCTTGGATCCACGAGGTGGATTTCATTCGGGCTGTGGAATGGCTGATCGCGAAGGAGGGGCTCGAGGGAGCAGTGAACCTGGCAGCTCCGAACCCTCGACCGAACCGGGAGTTTATGCGGGTGCTGCGGGAGACTTGGGGGATAGGGTTTGGGCTGCCCGCTGCAGAGTGGATGATCGAGATCGGCACTTGGGCGATGCGAACAGAATCGGAGTTGGTGCTGAAGAGCCGGAGAGTGATTCCGGGAAGATTGCGGGAGAGTGGCTTCGAGTTTGTTTATAAAGACTGGGAAGCCGCCGCGCAGGAATTGGTAGCGCGGTGGCGAAGCATAAAACTGAAAAAACCAGCTAATTAAGGCGTTGCAGCCGGGCGATCAGCTTTTCTGCCAGCGGCTCGCCGGACTCTGTCCACAGCAGGCGGCTGGAGATGCCGCAGCTTTTTTCTACCGAGAGGGTGAAGGCGAGGAGCATCTCGATGTTCTGCTGGATGCGCTTTTGAGCGAGGGCCTTCAGGTCTTCGTCTTCGAGGAGCTCTTCGTCGTCGAGGGTCTCTTCCATCACCCAGGGGGTATCGAGGCCGAATTCGACGCGGATGTGTCCGTTCTGTTCGAAGCCGGCGTCGTCGAACTGGGGGCCGAAGCCGAGGAAGCGGACGGTGCTGGGCCGGAGCTTCCAGAGCGGATCGAGTTGGGCTCCTGATTCGTCTGAATCGTTTGCTTCGAGCTCTGCGTCCAACTCTTCGTCGGAGGCGATGCGCCGGGAGGCCATGGATTCGAGTTCGGGCGACCAGAGGTTCCAGCGCATCTCGAACTCTACGGCCATGTCGTCGTGGAGGTGTTCGGTGGCTTCGGCGACGGCGTTTTCGATGATGGAGTCGGAGTTGTCTTCGGAGCGGGAGTCGTTGACGAAGAGGCGCTGGTAGGTTGGCGACTCGGTGAAATTGATGGGGTAGACGGTAGCGGCGGTGACACGCTTGGCGGCTGCATTCTCTGGATTCTCAGGGCTGCCGCTGATGAGCGCGAACTGGCGCAGCACGGAGATGAGTGCGGCAGGGAGCGCTTCGAAGCGGAAATTCGGGAACCAGAGGCTAAGGTAGAGCTGATCGGCCATTCCTCTAGGGTACTAGGTACTGGGTGCGAGGTACAGGCTGCGTGCGGGCCGTTGGTGAGATGATGGAAGTGGCGAACGAATGAATTTTTCTGTTGAGAGGCTGCGGATCTGGTTGCTGGTGGGCGCAGGCCTGCTCGTGGCGGTGATCGGTGCATTTCTGGGATACGCGCATTACCGGGCACACCGTTTTCTGACAGGACTGCCGGGCAAGATGGGCATGGATATCCAGCAGGAGACCAACGCGTTTACGTACTCGCAGTCGGTAAAGGGCAAGACGATTTATACGATCCACGCTGCCAAGGCGTTGAAACGCAAGGACGGCAAGGTGACGCTCAACGATGTGGGAATCGTGTTGTACGGGCGTGGGGATGGCAGCAACTCGGACCGGGTGGACCGGATCTACGGCAAGGAGTTTGAGTACGACCAGACCGAGGGCGTCGTGCGGGCCATGGGTGAGGTGCATATCGATCTGCAGGCGCCGGCACCGGTGGGTGCGGGAGCGAAGGTGGAGTATGCCAGAGGGAAGGAAGTAACGCCCAGCTCTCATGTACATGACGACGATCACTTGATTCATGTGAAGACCAGCGGCCTGGTGTTTCTGCAGAAGCTGGGCGTGGCGGCGACGGATCAGGACCTGGAGTTCGAGTTCAATGGCATGACCGGGCACGCGCATGGTGCGGACTTCAGCTCGGATACGGGCTTGCTGGTGCTGCAATCGGCGGTCAAGGTCAATGGGGTGAAGGACGGCAAGCCGACGGTGTTGACCGCATCGCGAGCGGAGTTGGACCGCCAGCGGCAGCAGGTTTTGCTGAGCCATGCGGTGTATACCGTCGTGGAGCGCGACGCTGGGCCTCGCATCGCGAAGGGCGAGCGGGTGACGGCCTATCTGCGGCACGAGGGCGGAGTGGACCGGGCGCAAGCCGAGGGTGGGGTTTCGCTGACGGATGCGGGTGGCACGGTATCGGCCCAGCGGGGCGAGGTGCATCTGAGCGCCGCGAACCAGCCCCAGGCGGCGACTCTCGCAGGGGATGTGCGATTCGCCACAGAGGATCCTCTGCGACAGGCGCAGGGGCAGGCGCAGGAGGGCCGGGCAGCGTTCGACACAGCGGGAACCTTACAGCATGTGACGATGTCCGGCGGGGTTCGCGTTCACGAGCGAACGCGCGGCTCTGCGCAGGATGCCTGGGGCGAGCGGGATCTGACGGCGCAGGGGCTGGAGCTGGCGATGGCCTCGGGTGATCCAAAGCATGTAGTGCTCAAAGACGCCAAGGCTGCGGGAGATGCGAAGCTGACGACTCTGACTCCAGCGGTCGCGGGGGCTAAGGCTCGGCACACGGGAGCGACTTCGAGTGCTCTCTCGGGTGATGTTCTGATGGCGAGCTTCGTGCAACGCGACGGCGGGATGCATGTGAAAGACGTCCACGGCGCGGGGCACACGACGCTATGGCGCGTAAGCGATACGGGGGCTATCGCGACGAGTTCGGGCGATGCGCTGGATGCGACGTTCCGTGGTGGTGGAGTTGCTCGCGGCGGCATTGGAGTTGCCGGCGGCGCTAAGGGGAGCAGGAGTTTCGGGGCGGGTGGCGATGAGATCGTCACCGCGGTGCAGCAGGGTCATGTTGTGATGACGAACAAGGCTGTATCGAAAGTCACTGCGGCCAAAGGCTCGGCGGGAGCGGTTACAGGTTTAGGTTCGGGTGGAGAGCAGAAGGCGACCGCGAGCCGCGCTTCTTACGATGGCGCGACGGAAAAGATGACGCTGACGGGTGCCGTTCAGGTTTCGGATGGGGACAGTATGGTCTCGGCGGACCGGGTGGTGATGGAGCAGCAGACCGGCAATGCGATGGCCGATGGTGCTGTGAAAGCGAGTTATTCGCAGCTGACGCAAGGTGCGCAGACGAGCAGCTCTGCAGAGGTGGTGCATGTGCTGGCGGCACGGGGTGAGTTGAAGCATGATGCTGGCCTGGCACTGTTCTACGGAGTGGCGGGGCAGCCTGCCCGGCTGTGGCAGGGAGCTTCGCAGGTCGAGGCCCCGGTACTGCAGTTCGAGCAGAAGGCCCGGCGTATGGTGGCGAAGGCGGATGGCCCGGGGCTGGAAGTGCATGCGGTCTTCGTCAATGCCGGTTCGCTGGATGCCCTGGGGGCCACGAGTGCGACGTTGACGAGTGCGACGTCGGCCAATCCGACAACGGCCAAGGGAAGCGTGACGCAGGGTAAGGTGGCGGGGGCGAAACGCCCGGTACCGGTACCGGTGCGGGTTGCGAGTCATGAGATGACTTACAGTGATCTGGCCCGACGGGCGGACTTCAGCGGCGGAGTGCTGGTGGAGGATGGCGTCGGGACGATGCGGGCGCTGCAGGCGACGGTGTTCCTGCAAGCAGCGGCTGCAGCAAAGACCACAAAGCCTCCCGGCAAGGAAGCGGCTTCAGGAGCATTCCTGGGCGGAAGCGTGGAGCGGGTGGTGGCCTCGGGGCGTGTGGATATGGTGCAGCCAGGGCGTCGCGCCACGGGCGAGCAGGTGGTGTATACGGCTGCGGATGGATTGTTTGTGTTGACGGGATTGCCCGGGCTTCCGCCGCGGATGATGGATGAGACACGGGGACAGATAACAGGTGCATCGATGAGCTTCCACGCAGGCGATAATGGAGTGGTAGTAGCGAATGGGCCAGATGGCGCCACGGGGCAGCGGGTTCGTACCGTGACGCGGGTGAAACAGTAGCTTATGAGGACGTTGTCGACGGAAGAGATTGCGAAGTCGTACGGTGGGCGCCAGGTAGTTCGAGGCGTGAGCCTGAAGATCGAGCAGGGCGAGGTAGTGGGTCTGCTGGGGCCGAACGGCGCGGGCAAGACGACGAGCTTCTACATGATCGTCGGTTTGGTGCGTCCGGACGCCGGGCAGGTCATGATAAACGACCAGGACATCACGCGGCTGCCGATGTATCTGCGGGCACGTAACCACGGAATCAGTTACCTGCCGCAGGAGCCTTCGGTGTTCCGGAAGCTGACGGTGGAGGACAATATCCTGGCCGTTCTGGAGGCTCAGGATCTGAGCTGGGAGAACCGCAGAACGCGGACGGAACGGCTGATCGAGCAGTTGAACCTAGGGCACGTTCGGAAGACGCGCGGCTATGCTCTGAGCGGCGGAGAGCGCAGGCGCGTGGAGATTGCGCGTTGCCTGGCGATCGAACCGGCATTCATCCTTTTAGATGAGCCGTTCTCGGGGATCGATCCGATCGCGGTGTTGGATCTGCAGGAGATTATCTTCGGTTTGAAGCGCAGTGGCATTGGGGTTTTGATCACCGACCACAATGTGCGCGAGACCTTGTCGGTAACGGACCGGGCGTACATCATCAATGAGGGCAAGATTTTTCGGACCGGAACGCCAGGGGAGCTCGGCCGTGATCCTGAAGTGCGACGGATCTACCTGGGCGAAAAGTTTTCAATGGATTGATACAAAAGACGCGAGTTGCAAGCAATGGACTGGCCTATGGTTGGACTGCTACAACTTCTGTTGCAGCATCTGTGCGCTATCCGTGCAGTCTTTTGCTTGCCATGCTGCGGTTAGACTTACAGCCAAGCAGAACGATGTTGTGTAGACTGTGGCGAAGTCGAGATAGAGACGATTTCGTGTCGCAGCGTATGAGAGCGCAATGAAAACATCTTGAATTCGCAGCCGCGAACGGATGGTAAGAAAGGTAGAACGTGCAACTGCAACCCAAGCTGAATCTGAAGGTCTCGCAACGGCAGGTGCTCACCCCCGGCCTGGTGCAGATGGTCAGCGTCCTCGCGCTGAACAAGCTTGAGTTGAGGGAGATGATCAATACGGAGATGGTGGAGAATCCCGTGTTGGAGGAGTTGGAAGAGACCTCCCTGAGTCTGGAGGAACGCTCCGGCAAGGAAGGGGACCGGGAACGTTCGGCCGAGGATGTTGCGGCGGAGAGTGAGCGTCCGGAGAAAGATCCTTTCGATGAGATCGACTTTGGAAGCTACTTCCAGGACTACCTGGATCCGGGATTCAAGACGGCCTCGAACTTTGAAGAGTATGACAAGCCCTCGTTTGAGCACTTTCTCTCGCAGCCGGGTTCGCTAAGCGATCACCTTGCGTGGCAGCTTGGATCATTGACGCTTTCGCCGGAGCTGCAGTTTGCGACCCAGCTCGTAGTTGGAAATCTGAACGAGACAGGGTATCTAACGGCGACCGATGAAGAGATGGCGCAGGCTTTGATTCTGGAGATGAATCCGGTTCGCACCGAGCCGATTCCGTTTGAACGAGGCATCAAAGGTAGGGGCGTTGAGGATCTTGCGGTCGCAGCCGCAGTCAGTATCGCAGCCGCAGTCAGTTCTGAGGCCGGTGTGGTTGACTTGGCTGCGGATGTGGCAGAGGTCTCCCCAGCGGATGAAGCGATGGCGCATGCGATTGAGGTGGTGCGTGAGGCGCGCAAGATCGTGAACTACCTCGATCCGGTCGGAGTGGGCGCGAGGGACCTGAGAGAGTGCCTGCTGATCCAGATTGCCGCGCAACGAGCTGAAGCGGTGATCCAACTGGGGCGCAGGCAGCGGTATGACGGAAACGGAAGCGGAACTCCAGTCCCGGACCGTTCCGATATATTCCAGATTGCCTCGCATGTCGTTTCGGATTGCCTGCCGCTGTTGCAGAAGAAAGATATGCGCGAGCTGACGCGTTCCTGCGGCCGCAGTGCGGAAGAGGTGATGGCTGCGGTGGAGTTTATCCGCACCCTCGATCCCCGTCCCGGCCAGCAGTACAACGAGACTGCGACGCGGCTGATTGAGCCCGATGTGGCGTTTGTGAAGCGCGACGATCAGTACGTCGTCCTGATGAATGAAGAGGATATGCCGACGCTGCGGCTGAACCAGGGCTATCGCAAGATGCTGCGCGAGAAGCAGACGGAAAAGGAAGTGAAGGAGTACGTGAAGGAGCGGTACAAGTCCGCAATTCAGTTGCTCCGCAACATCGAGCAGCGCAAGAATACGATTGTGCGCACCTGCGATGTGATCGTCCGGCGTCAGCAGGAGTTCCTGGAGCACGGCGTCGAAGCCCTGAAGCCGATGATGATCAAGGAAGTCGCGGAGGAGATCGGGGTGCATCCTTCCACCGTGAGTCGTGCCGTGGCGAACAAGTATGTGCATACGACGCAAGGCGTCTTCGAGTTGCGATTTTTCTTCTCCGAAGGCGTGAATGGGCCGGAGGGTGGAGATCTGCCGCTGGTGCTGCTGAAGCGCAAGGTAAAGAAGCTGATCGAGGACGAGGATCCGCGGAAACCCCTAACGGACGACCACCTGGCGGCGGAGTTACAGCGGCAGGGAATCCAGGTCACGCGGCGGACGGTAGCCAAGTATCGCGAAGATATGCAGATTCCAAGTACACATCAACGTCGTGTACGCTGACCGGCAGCGTATTTTAAATACGTATGAGGTGAGTGCATGGATATTGAATACACCGGCAGACAAACAACCGTTACGAAGAAGTTGAAGACCATGTCCGAAGTGGGCCTGGAGCGAGTCTGCAAGATCGTGGGAACAGCGTGCAGCGTGCATGTGATTTTCACAACGGAGAAGTACAGGCACACCGCCGAGATCACGCTGAAGACCAAGACCTACAAGCTGGTGGCGAAGTGCGAGTCCACAGAGATGACGGTGGCTCTGCACGATGCGCTGGCCAAGATCGAGCAGCAGGCGATCCGTCATAAGCAGAAGTCGACCACCATCAAGAGGCACTCGAAGGCCGGGGCGAAGGGGCCCAAGGGCAAGGATGGCGGCGCGGATGAAAGCGTCGAGCCGCAGAAGGCCGTAGTCGTAAAAGCCGGAACTAAGACGAGTGTAGGTCGAAAGGCCGTGCCGATGCTGGTGCACTCTTTCCCGTCGAACTCTCCGCTGCCGGAGCCGCACGTGGTGCGGTCGATCGATGCCGTCGCCATGCGTCCCATGTCGCTGGAAGAGGCGGTGAAAGAGGCTGCGTTCCGCGATCGCGACGTGTTCGTCTTCCGCGACCAGAAGGGGCAGGCGATGGTCCTGCATCGCAAACGCGACGGCAAGATGGAGTTGATTGAGATTCCGTAGGCTTACCGAGTGAGAGGAGCCGGTGCCCCAGGGTGCCGGCTCTTCTGTTTGCTACAGGGCTTCGTAAGCGAATGGATTTTTGCGGTGGAGTAGGCTTTGCGCGCGAGTGAGTGCTAGGATTTCGGCATGGCAGGCAAGCAAGTAAAGAAGGCGGTCAAGCCGCTGCTCAAGAAAGTAGTCAAGAAGGCTGTGCCGCAGGTTCCGGGGCTGAAGTCAAAGGGCGAACTGGTCATTTTGACGGGCATGTCCGGGTCTGGAAAGCTTTCGGCGCTGAAGGCGTTTGAGGACCTCGGGTACTACTCGGTCGACAATCTTCCGCTGGAACTTATACCGCGCTTCGCCGATCTGATTCAGCAGACGAAGAATGGGCAGCGCGCAGCCCTCGTAATCGATGTGCGCGAAGGCATGCGGCTGGATGAGTTTCCCGCAATCCTGAAAAAGGTACGCAAGGTGCTGCCGACACGCCTGTTATTTCTGGAGGCGAACGACGATGCGCTGGTGCGGAGGTTCTCCGAGACCCGCAGACCGCATCCATTGGGGCGCAGCGACACGGTGGTGCGGTCGATCCGGGCAGAGCGCAAACGGCTGGATCCGATTCGCAACGTCGCGGATATCGTTCTGGATACGACCAAGTTCAACGTCCACGAACTACGCGCACATATCAATGCCCAGTTCGAGCGCGAAGAGAGCGACCGGAACCTGACGATCTCTTCCATGAGTTTCGGGTTCAAGAACGGCGTTCCAGCCGAAGCGGATCTGGTCTTCGATGTACGCTTTCTACCCAATCCCCACTTCATCCCCGAGTTTCGCAAGCTGACCGGCAAGCACCCCAAGGTGGCGAAGTATGTCCGGCAGTTTCCCCAGACACAGGAGTTTCTGGATAAGACGGCGGACATGCTGACCTTCCTGCTGCCGCACTACATCAAGGAAGGCAAGAGCTACCTCACCGTGGCGTTTGGCTGTACTGGCGGGCAACATCGCTCCGTGTTTATCGCCGAAGAGATGAAGAAGCGGCTGGCGTCCGAAGGCTATCGCGTGAAGACCGCACACCGGGATATGCCTCGATAGATGTTTCAAAGCTGTTTTGAATTCAAAGGATATTCGGAAGGGCATGGCTTCAGTCATGCCGAAAGAAGCCTATATCCTCCGTTTCTTTTCCCGGTTTACCCGTGGCAAACCGGGAAAAGAAACAAATCAAAATGTGTTGCGTTTGGCACACCTGAAGGTGTGCTCTTCCAAAGGCCTTCTGGGGATGCTGCCTGGAATAACGCGGAAGCACTAGAATAATGGAATGCGCAAGATGACAGGGCCGACCCGGAGAGTGATGGCTTGAGACGTATCTGGCGATTACTGCTCTACGTTCGTCCCTATGCGCTGTACTCCCTGGCGTCGGTGGTGTTGATGGCGATGGTGGGGGCGATGGCTGCCTTTCGCATTCTGCTGATCCGTCCGATCTTTGAGAACGTATTGAGCCCGGACGCGCCGACCAAAGACCTGCTGGTCTTTCGGCTCCCGCACATTTCGCAGCCGCTGAATCTTCATTTCCTGGTCCCGAATCATTTCCACAATGCATGGACGGTGGTGGCGTATGCGTTGATCGTCTCCGCAGTGGTGAAGTCGTTGTGCGACTACGCGGGAACGTACCTTGTAAATTATGCCGGCTTCGGCATGATCACCGACCTGCGCAACGACCTGTACAACGCCGTGCTGCGGCGGTCGGTGGGCTTCTTCCAGAAGAACACCACCGGGACCTTACTCTCCACGCTGATCAACGACATCGAGCGCGTGCAGATGGCGATGTCGAGCGTGCTGGGTGAGTTTCTGCAGCAGTTCTTCACGCTGATCTTTATGATGGCGGCGGCGATTCTGCTGGGCGGCAAGATGTCGTGGATCCTGCTGCTGTTTGTGCCGGTGGTGATCTCTTCTGCACGAAGGATCGGCCGCCGTGTGCGGCAGACGACCCGCAAGGGGCAGGACAAACTGGCGGAGATCCAGAACATCCTCCACGAGACCATCACCGGCAATCGCATCGTGAAAGCTTTTGGGATGGAACTGTGGGAGATGAACCGGTTCCGCCGTGCGGCACGCCGGTTGTTTCGCGCCAACCTGAAGTCGGTCAGCGTGCAGGCGATCAGCTCTCCCCTGATGGACGCGCTGGGTTCGGTCGGAATCGCACTGCTGCTGCTGGTCGGGCGCGGACGCATCCTGCATCACGAGATGACAGCGGGCTCGTTCATCGCGTTTCTCGTGGCAGTGTTTACCCTGTATGACCCGGTGCGGAAGTTTGCGATGTTCTACAACAGCTTCCAGCAGGCGCTCGGGGCCAGCGAAGAGATCTTCAAGTTCATGGACGCGCAGGACGATGTGCGCGAGAAGAAGCGCGCCTTTGTCCTGAAGGGCTTCAAGGAAGGCATCCAGTTTGAAGACGTAGGCTTTGCCTACGAGAGCGACGGGGAAGTGAAGCAGGTGCTGCACGGAATTAATCTGACGGTGCATCCCGGCGAAGTCATCGCATTCGTCGGGCCGAGTGGAGCGGGCAAATCGTCACTGGTAAATCTGATTCCGCGCTTCTTCGACGTCAACGAGGGACGGATTCTGATCGACGAGCACGACCTGCGCGATGTGACGATTGCCTCGCTTCGCGAGCAGATCGGCAAGGTCACGCAGGAGACAGTGCTGTTCAACGACACCGTCCGCAACAACATCGCCTACGGTCAGCCGGATGTTCCGATCAGCAAGGTAGAAGAAGCCGCCAAGATGGCGCTGGCCCACGACTTCATCCTGAATATGCCGGAGGGCTACAACACCCGGGTGGGCGAGAAGGGGACGCGTCTGAGCGGAGGCGAACGGCAGCGCCTTGCGATTGCACGCGCCATTCTGAAGAACGCTCCGATCTTAATCCTGGACGAGGCGACCTCCGCGCTCGACGTTGAGAGCGAGCAGTTTGTGCAGGCGGCGCTGGCCAACCTGATGAAGGGGCGCACCGTCTTCGTGATTGCGCACCGGCTCTCCACCGTTCGGAAGGCCTCGCGCATCGCCGTGATCGAGGGCGGTGAGATTACCGAGATTGGCACCCACGATGAGTTGCTGCAGCAGTCCGGGACCTATCGGCGGCTGTATAACCTGCAGTTCAGCGACGATGATCCGGCGCGTGTGGAGACCGAAGCGGCACTGGCAAGTGTGGAGGGAATCGCTTGAGCCCCATCTATTCTATGACCGGATTCGCAAGCGTTCAGACGACCCCGCCGGGACAGCCAGGCTTCACTCTGACGTTGAAAAGCGTGAATCACCGCTTCCTCGATTTGAACCTGCGCCTGCCCTCCCAGACGGATGCTCTGGAGGTCCAGTTGCGCCGGGCCTTGAAGGAGAGGCTGAAGCGCGGACACGTCGAGGTCTCGCTACAGTTGGAACGTAAAGTGGCCGGTGGGCTGCAACTCAATGCGCCGCTCCTCGATACCTACGTTTTGGCCTACAAAGAAGCGGCGCAGTTGCATGGCGTAACTGCCGAGCCGGACCTGAATGCGCTCTTGCGGATTCCCGGCGTGATGAGCTTCGAAAGCAGCTCCAACAAGGAAGACACCACAGGTCTGGAGGCCGCGGTGCTCGACCAGCTTGGACCGCTGGTGGATCAGTTGAACGAGATGCGCGCCCAGGAAGGCGAAACGCTGGCAGCGGAGTTGCGGCGGTCGATGGGACGGCTCGACGCGCTGGCGAGCGAGGTGTCGGAGTTGCGCAGCGGTGTGCGTGACGCGCAGTTCGAGCGGCTGCGCGGACGAATCGTCGAGCTGACGAAGGGTCTCGAAGTAAGTGAGGAACGGTTGCTCACCGAGGCTGCACTGCTCGCGGAGCGCAGCGATATCGAGGAAGAGGTCGTCCGGCTGCGGACCCATGTGGAGCGCTTCGTCGCGATGCTCGACGAAGGGGGCGAGGTCGGGAAACGATTGGACTTCCTGCTGCAGGAGTTGAACCGCGAGGCGAACACAATGCTCTCGAAGACCAGCGGCGCGACCGGAGGCAACGGCCTGCGCATTACAGAGCTCGGGCTGGAGATGAAGACGGAGATCGAGCGGGCCCGCGAACAGGTTCAAAACCTGGAGTAGCGGTTTGTAAGCGAGACGCGGTTAGACTGACAGAAGATCTGCAAGGAAGATTTGGGAGAGCATGGCGGGCATACTTTTTATCATTTCGGCGCCGTCGGGGTCGGGCAAATCGACGCTGGTGACGCAGCTTCGCACGCTGGTGGAAGGGCTGGAGTTTTCGGTCTCGTATACGACACGGTCGCCACGTGGGTCCGAAGAGGATGGGCGCGAGTATCACTTCACGACGCGGGAGCAGTTCGAAGCGATGATCGCCGCCGGTGAGTTCCTGGAGTGGGCGGAGGTCTTCGGGAACTACTACGGGACGGGGCTTGCGGCGCTGGAGCATGCGCGCATTGCAGGAAAAGATCTGCTGCTGGATATCGATGTTCAAGGTGCAATGCAGGTGATGAAGAAACTGCCGACAGCGGTGTCGATCTTTATTTTGCCGCCGAGTCCGAAGGTGCTGGAGATGCGTCTCCGCAACCGCAGCGAAGCGGAAAAGATGACGGTCGAAGCGGTGATCGAGCAGCGGCTGGCTGAGGCGGAGCATGAGCTGAAGCAGATCCGCAGCTATAAGTACGCCCTGGTGAACGATGTACTGGATCAGGCGGTAGCCGAGATGCGAGCGATCGTGCTGTGCGAACGCGGCGAGCGCGATGGAGTCCAGGCGGTAGCTTCGAGCTGCAGGACGGACGCTGCATCACCACGGCTGCAAGCCGCGCTCGATACCTTTCACGCAGGCTAGAAAACCCTCATCACTCATAAAGTTCATTGCCCTAACGCGAAGCGTCCCTGACCCCACGAAGTGGCGCCCGCCCGGCGTAAGGGCGCACTTGGCACTTGCCGGTGGTCAGCATCGAGCCGCCGATTTTCTTCAGCGAATTGCGCGTGAAACTCGGAAGTAGGGTAGATTCGAGTTACGCAAACAATTTAACGCATGGGGTGACCGCATGACGATTCAGAATCCTACGAATCCCGACAATGCATTCCTCAACAAGTACAGCCTGGTTAAGGGAGCTGCGCGTCGTGCGCGGCAACTGCAATCGGGTGCGACTCCGCTGATCGTTGCGAAGTCCATGAAGGCCTGCCGGGTGGCGCAGGACGAGATCAAGCAGGGGCACGTGAAGTTTGTGCTTCCTGTACAGCTCGTTGAGCCGCCGCTGATTCTGCCGAACTAGGTTGCCGCGATCTGCGCGCATGTCGTCGCTTCCTGCGGCGGCTTTCTGCACATGTACGAGGCGCGGTAGCATAGAGCCATGGCGGATGAAGCACAGAAGCAGTTGCGGGCGTACGTCGAGTACTTCCGCGACCTGGGGGTGTACGACTTCTATCGCAGGGGTGAGCCTGGGACCTTGGCGTGGCCTGCGGCAGAGGTTGCTGCTGTAGAAGAGCCTGTGTTCGCTGCGCCCGTTGCAGCGGCCGGCCCGGCACCTGTTGCTTCGGAGCCACGCAAGATCGTTGCGGCTCCGGTTCTGGTTGAAAGTGTGGGGGTGGGTTTGGCTGGAAAATTGGTAAGTTTTGACGATCTGGCTCCTCGGCCGGAGAGCCGGATTGCGCCTGAACATCGCGCGGCTGCACTCAAAGCAATTCAGGACGAGATTGGTGACTGCACGCGTTGTCCGCTTGCGTATGCTGGACGACGGAAGATCGTCTTCGCCGACGGAGACCCAGCGGCGAGACTGATGTTTGTCGGCGAAGGTCCCGGCGCGGACGAGGACGAGACAGGCGTGCCGTTCGTGGGCAAGGCCGGGCAGCTTCTGAACAACATGATCCAGGCGATGGGATTGAAGCGCGAAGAGGTTTACATCGCGAACATCGTCAAGTGCAGACCGCCGGCGAACCGGGTTCCGGAGCCGGTCGAAGCCAATACCTGCTCGCAGTTTCTGCTGCGCCAGATCGACGTGGTGCAGCCGCAGGTAATCGTCGCTCTGGGGGCCACGGCGGCGACGTATCTTCTGGGTGTGAAGCAGTCGCTGGCGTCACTGCGGGGCTCGTGGCATAGCTGCCGAGGGGCGAAGCTGGCAGTGACCTATCATCCAGCGTTCCTGCTGCGCGATCCACGCCAGAAGGGCGAGGCCTGGAAGGACCTGCAGAGAGTCATGGCGGAGTTGGGATTGAAGGCTCCGGCCAAAGGGTAGGTTGCGCTGCGCCCGGCTGACTATGCCGTTTCGTCGTGGACAGGTGCAGAGGGTGCGTTTTCCTTGACCGAGGCAATGCCGTTTTCGCGCGCGGCTGTGGTGGTGTATGTCTCGCTTGTGCCGATGATCTGGTGATTCGCGGCCTTCAGATTGAACATGAACTGGCCGTTCTTCGTGTCTTTACGCTCGTAGCGGCTGTCATCGGGCGCGTTCTTTTTGACCGAGGCGATGCCGTTTTCGGCAGAGGCTTTTTCCACATACATCTCACTGGACAGGATGACTTGGCCGTTGCCGGCCTTGAGATGGAAGTAAAACTGGTCGCTCTTTGCCTTCTTGAGTTCAAACTTTCCAGCCATAGTTTGCTCCTTGGTTTGAGGTGGTTTCGTTACCGACCGTGCCGATGGTCGGTATTGCGCGAAAGTATATCCGGTTTGTGTGAAGACTTGACAGGTTTTCCGGCTCTTTGGTCTTAGGTACTGGTTGTGCTGCGGGGGAGCGAATAAGCTGAAGAGATGCCCTTGTTTTGTGATGTCGCGCTATCGGTTCCGCTGGACCAGCTCTTTACCTACACGGTGAATGGCGTAGTGCCGGTGGTTGGGGCGCGGGTGCTGGTGCCGTTTGCCGGACAGCGGCTGATGGGTGTGGTGGTGCGGGTGCATGAGGATGCGCCGGGCGAGGCGATCGAGTTCAAGCCGGTGCAGCAGGTGATGGACGAGGTTGCGCTGCTGCCGGATGAGTTGATGAAGCTGGCACATTGGATTGCCCACTACTATGTGGCCCCGCTGGGCGAGGTATTACGTGGGATGCTGCCTCTGGGTGCGGAGGTGAAGCGGCAGTTCGTATATCGAATCGCCGAGGCGGGGCGAAGAGTTTTGTATGAGGGGGCGGCAAAGGGCTCTTCGCGGCGTTCGAAGCTGACTGCAGAGGAGCAGAACCGCGAGTACGCGGTGCTGAATTACCTGGAGAGCGGCGAGGCCGGCAAGGCAGGAGCGTTACGATCGGCCACGGGAGCCAACAAGGCGCTGCTGGACGGCATGGTGCGGAAGAAGTGGCTGGAGCGCGAGGCGCTTGCGGAAGAGCGCGATGCGCGGAGGCTGGAGAAGATCGCGGCGCTGGTGCCCGAGGTTCCGCTGCCGAAGCTGAACGAGAACCAACTTGCGGTGATGGCGGAGCTGGCCGCGGTCGGCGGGCGGATGCGGGTGCGGGACCTGCGCTCGGCCTCGGCTTTGAGTGCTGTGCCGGAGTCGACGTTAGGAACTCTGGTGAAGCGCGGGCTTGTGGCGATTGAAGCGGTGGCCGAGGTGTTCCACCTGGGAGGCGTAGGGGCTGGCGGTGGCTTTGGCGGCGGCAAGCTGCACGCCCATGAGCATGCGTTGAACGAGGCGCAGATGGAGGCGCTGGGGACGATTGCGTCGGCGATGACGAAGGGTGGATTTCGGCCGCATCTGCTGTATGGTGTGACCGGCTCAGGGAAGACGACGGTGTACTTTGCTGCCATGCAGCGGGCGTTGGAGGCTGGCAAGAGCGCGCTGCTGCTGGTTCCGGAGATCGGTCTGACGCCGGCGATGGTCGGGCAGATGGTGGCTGCGTTTGGGAGCGAGGTGGCGCTGTTGCACTCGCAGTTGACGCCGGACGAGCGTGCGGAGCAGTGGCACAGGATTCGCCGGGGCGAGGCGCGGGTGGTGGTGGGGACGCGGTCGGCGGTCTTTGCGCCGATGGTGAATCTTGGCCTGATCCTGGTGGATGAGGAACACGACTCGAGCTACAAGCAGGAGGAGACGCCGCGCTACCACGGACGTGACGTGGCGGTGATGCGGGCGAAGTTGAATGATGCGGTGGTGGTATTGGGGTCGGCGACGCCGTCGCTGGAGAGCTGGAGCAACGCTGAGAAGGGCCGCTATGCGCGCGTGGAGATGCTGACCCGCGTGATGGACCGTCCGTTACCGAAGGTGGCGCTGGTAGATATGCGCGCGGAGTTTCAGGCGGTTGGCAAGGAGGAGATCTTCTCGCGGCGGCTGGTGGAGGAGGTGCAGGCAACCATCGATCGCGGAGAACAGGCGATCGTCCTGCTCAATCGCCGCGGCTATTCTTTCGTAGTGATGTGCCGGAGTTGCGGCGAAAAGATCGAGTGCGAGAACTGTGCCATCTCGATGACCTATCACAAGCACGTGACCACCGGCGACGGCATCGCGCAGCCGGGCGAGAAGCTGGAATGCCACTACTGCGGTTACAAAAGAAATGTGCCGAAGACCTGTCCGAAGTGCGAGAGCGAGCACCTGTACTACATGGGGGCCGGGTCGCAGCAAGGAGAAGAGCGCTTGCAGGAGATCTTTCCCGGCGCAAGGATCGGCCGCATGGATCGCGATACGGTACGAGGCCGCTCCGACATGGAGCGCCTGTTGACGCGCCTGCACGCGGGTGAGATCAACCTGCTGGTGGGTACGCAGATGATCGCCAAGGGGCACGACATTCACGGCGTAACCCTGGTGGGCGTCGTAGGCGCGGACTTCGCGCTGGGGCTGCCGGATTTCCGTGCCGCCGAGCGAGTCTTCCAGCTGCTCACGCAGGTCTCAGGCCGGGCCGGACGTGGCGAACTGCCGGGCAAGGTGCTGGTGCAGACCTATCATCCTGACCACTACGCCGTGAAGTTCGCGGCCGAGCATGACTACCCGGGATTCGTCGCCAAGGAGATGCAGTACCGGCGCTGGATGCACTATCCGCCGTATGCGGTGCTGGCGAACGTAGTGATCCAGAGCGAGAAACTGGAAGAGGCGACGGCCTGGGCTGCTGCGCTCGGACGATGGTTCCAGGCGGCCCGGCTGGAAAAAATCCGGGTGCTCGGACCTGCGGCCGCTCCGATCGTTCGGCTGAAGCGGATCTACCGCTTTCACTTTGTCTTGAAAGCGGAACAGCGGCAGATCCTGCAGGGAGTCCTGCGAGGCATGCTGGGATTTGCAGAGGCGCAGGGGATTCCGCGCCGTGGACTGATGATCGACGTGGACGCTGTACACCTGATGTAGCTGTCAGTTGAGACTAGGGCCGGGGGGCGGGCTCGTCTTGCTCAATATGAGCCCTCAGGATGAGCCATCGGGAGAGCGAGGGGGCCTGATTTGCAACGGTAGAGGGTTACGGGAGCAAGTGGAGTTCTTTGCCGGGCTTGAAGCGTACCGCCTTGCCGGGTGCGATGGTGACTTCGGCTCCGGTGCGCGGATTGCGTCCGATGCCGGTCTTGCGAGGCTTCACAGTAAATACGCCAAAGCCCCGGAGTTCAATGCGATCGCCAGCGACGAGAGATTGCTTCATACTGTCGAAGATAGCGTCAACCGCGGATTCAGCCTTGGTTCGTGGCAGTCCGGTTCGTTCCACAACCCGCTGTATCAGGTCCTGCTTAATCATTAGGGTCGCCGTCCTTAGGTAAAGTCATAATGCAGTTGGGGTAATGTCGAGATGGTAGAAACAAGTGGCGAGATTGTCAACGTGATATCGCTACCGTAAGATGAAGAAACTAAATGGATGTCCACCAGCGTGCTGTACGACACGCTCCGTTGGCTGAGATGCTATTGCATCAGGCCGGGATGTGTCGAGGGTATGCGAGGATTGTTCAGGTACGTCCCCAACCAGATTCAGGAAGGAAGCAACCAGAGTGGCCATCAAAAGTGACCGTTGGATTCGCCAGCAGGCGACGGAACACGGAATGATCTCCCCGTTCAGCGAGAAACAGGTAAAAGACGGCGTTATTTCGTATGGTCTGTCTTCGTACGGGTACGATCTGCGGGTCTCGGACGAGTTCAAGATCTTCACGAACGTCAATAGCGCGATCATCGATCCCAAGGCGTTCGACGAGCGTTCCTTCGTGACGGTGCAGGCGCCGAGCGTCATCGTGCCGCCCAACTCCTTCGCCCTGGCACGTTCGATCGAGTACTTCAAGATTCCGCGCGACGTGCTCACGATCTGCGTGGGAAAATCGACCTACGCGCGCTGCGGCATCATCGTAAACGTGACCCCGTTCGAGCCGGAGTGGGAGGGATTCGTAACCTTGGAGATCTCCAATACGACCCCGCTGCCGGCGCGGATTTATGCGAACGAAGGGCTATGCCAGATCCTGTTCTTCCAGTCGGACGAAGTCTGCGAAGTAAGCTATGCGGACCGGAAGGGCAAATACCAGAACCAGCAGGGAATCGTGCTGCCGAAGCTGTAACTGCTCGCTGCGGCTTTTTGAAGTCCCCTGTTTCCCGACTCGAAAACACTGTCCGGGCCGTGTGAAGACATGCCGTGCGAGAGAGAGCGATGCCGCCAGAGACGAAGGCTGAACAATCGAGCGGGGCACGCCTGCGCGTTGGACTGCTGGCGACGGACCCGCTGCGAATGCTGGGGCTGGAGACGATCTTCGCCGAAGACGGCAAACTGGAACTCGTGCCGCTTACTGTGCCCGGGAATCTGGATCTGCAGGGATTCGCGCTGATCGTCATCGACTCCGGCTGTACGGAGCACCTGTTTGAATTGCTGGCCGGGTTTCGTAGGAAATACCCAAAGCTGAAGGTCATCGTGCTGGGGATGGACGGCGAGCACAGCTACATCCAGAGCGTGATCGGAGCGGGAGCCAAGGGGTACCTGACGCATCTGGCGCGGGAGAGCGAGATCCGTATGGCGATCGATATCGTGCTCGACGGGTCGGTCTGGGCTCCGCGCAAGGTGCTGGCGAAGCTGCTGGAGGGGAAAGACTCTGCCTCTGCGGCGGGTTCAGGTGAGGCACCGAAGATCACGGCGCGGGAGCTTGAGGTGCTGCACCTGCTGGTCGCGGGCCGACCGAACCGGGAGATCGCCGAATCTCTGGGAATCGATGAAGGAACAGTCAAAGCGCATGTCGGGCGAATGATGCGCAAAGTCGGCGTCGAAAACAGAATCGCCCTGACTATGCAGGCAATGGAGCGCAAGCTCTTGCCGGATGCGAATTAGCTGTCGACTCGCAAGAACCGGCCGCAGTTTTTCCCGTTATCTTTTGGCTAACGAACCCGCACCAAAGGTCTACATACCTCCGTAACATTGTGGAGGATCCAGATGGGTGGCATTGTTGAACCACGCAATAACTACCTGGGAGAGGGGTTATAGAGAGCGAGTCAGGTTCGCCTGGCACGATGTCTATAACCCCATTTTTTTCGTGTTTGGGTGAAGACAGGATATTCTCCAGTGGGTCGCGTCCGTAAATCCTAGGAAGCAAGCAACTTTGCCGAATTCTTCTACATCTCAAGAAATTGTTACCCAGTATTGGGTTGGCGCTCGTCCTATTGCAGCGAACTAAAAAGTTCTTATTTTCAGGCTGGTCGATAAGAGCGTAAAATTCGCCGGCGAGGTCGGAAGACAAAATTTCGGTATTCAGATCAACTACGTAGAGAGAAAGACAAGGACAATTTATGAAGATGAAGCAGATTTCCGCGTTGACGTTAGGTGTGGCGATGGCAGCAAGCTCGCTCTCGGCTTTTGGCGAAACAGATAAAGCAAAGCTGACGGAGCGCCTGGCGAATGCCTCGGCTGTAGTCAACGAGATCATGGCAACTCCGGACAAAGGCATCCCGGGCAGCATTCTCGCCGGTGCATCCTGCGTTGTGGTTGTTCCCAGCTACAAGAAGGCCGCGTTTGTGGTCGGCGGCCAGTACGGTCAGGGTGTAGCGACCTGCCGCACGCCCAAGGGCTGGAGCGCTCCCGTATTTGTTCAGCTCGCCGGTGGAAGCTTCGGCTTCCAGATCGGTGGACAGTCGACAGATCTTGTTCTGGTCGCGATGAATCAGCAGGGTCTGCAGGATATGCTGAAGAACAAGTTCAAGATCGGCGCGGACGCTGCTGCCTCCGCCGGCCCGGTCGGCCGCAACGCACAGGCTGGTACGGACTGGAAACTGAACGCCGAGTTCCTCACCTACTCGCGCAGCAAGGGTCTGTTCGCCGGTATCAACCTGGACGGTACGGTCCTTTCGCAGAACGAGGATGACACGCGCACGATGTACGGCGCGAATGTTCCGTATGCCGAAGTACTTAAGGGCAACCAGGTTACGCCCGTCGCGGCTCGTCCCTTCGTACGGACGGTGGCCAAGTACTTCGTAATCGCCAAGGCGAACAACTAAGTGCGGCTGCATACTTTGAAGAAAGGGACGGCCTTCGGGTCGTCTTTTTTTTGTGGCCAAAAACGAAACGGATGGGCTCAGTTCGGCGTCACAAGCGAAGCATGCGCGAATGGGCCGGTATCGTATTTTTACCGGGAAGCCCGGTAGACTAAAGACTTGAGTGCAAACGGCCCAGTAAGGATTCGACCCCAGGCGGTAACGCTCCGGCAGACGCTGGAGTTTGTCGCGGTATGGGTATTCGTGAATGGACTGCGAATCCTGCCGCGAGGCCTGGCGCGTTGGATCGGCGCGGGGGTTGGCCGGATTAGCTTTGTGCTTCTCGCTCGTCTGCGGCAGGTGGGAGAGCGAAATCTTCTGCTCGCATTTCCAGACAAAAATGCGGCAGAACGCGACGCAATCCTGCGCCGGGAGTATCGCAACCTCGGCTGGCTGCTGACTGAGTTCTGCCAGATGCGTGGGTATACCGCAGAGCAGGCGAGCGAGTTCATCCGCTACGAAGGCCTGGAAAATTACGTGAAGGCTCGGGACAAGGGCGCGGGAGTGCTGGTCCTGACCGGGCACCTGGGAGCCTGGGAGCTGTCGAGCTTCTATCACTCGCTGATGGGGATGCCGATGGGAATGGTGATTCGGCGGCTGGATAACCCTCTCGTAGATGCGTATGTGAATAAGATCCGGTGTCTGCATGGGAACCGCGTCATCCACAAGGACGACTTCGCCCGCGGGCTGATCGCCTCCATGCGAGCGGGCGAGACGGTAGGAATTCTGATGGATACGAATATGACTCCGCCGCAGGGAGTCTTCGTGCCGTTCTTTGGTGTTCCGGCCTGCAGCGCCTCGGGGATGGCACGGGTGGCCCAGAAGACTGGCGCGGCGGTCGTCCCGGGCTTCCTGCTCTGGGATGAGCACGAGGGGCAGTATGTGCTACGGTTTGGCGAAGAGATCGAGATGGTGAACACGGGAAACACCGAAGACGATTCCGTCGCCAATACGGCGATCTTTACGGCGGTGCTGGAACGGTATATTCGTGCCTATCCTGACCAGTGGCTGTGGATGCATCGGCGATGGAAGACGCGGCCTGCGGGCGAGACGGGGATCTACTGATGGCGACTTTGCTGGAAATAGCGGGGTGGGTGGGAGCGGAGTCTCCTGCGGTTGGGAGTGAGGTGCTGCGTGTCTCCAGCATTGAGGCGGCTGCAGTGGACTCGATTGTCTTTGCGATGGATGCTGGAACCCTTGTCCGGGCGCTGGAGTCGCCTGCCGTCGCGGTGTTGGCGAATGTCCGGATGCGCACCGAAGAGTCTGCCACAAACGGCCGGGTGATCTGGGTTCCGGACCCTCGCTACGCCTTTGCGGTCGTTGCAAAGCGCCTCGCAGGAAAGATTGCCCGGGGAGACATTCACGCTTCGGTAGTCCTCGGAGCGGGAGTGACGCTGGGGACGGGAACTCAGGTAGGGCCGGGAGTAGTGATCGAAGACGGCGTCACCGTGGGTCGGGAGTGCGTTCTTGGACCTCGCGTGACGATCCATGCCGGAACAGTCCTGGGGGACCGCGTCGTCGTTCAGGCCGGAGCAGTGCTCGGCTCAACTGGATTTGGTTACGCCGTGAACCGGGAGACGGGCGAATACCTGCTGTTTCCGCAGCAGGGCACGCTGTCGATCGAAGACGATGTTGAGATCGGAGCCAACACGACCATCGACCGTGGAGCACTGGGCGAGACACGCATCGGGCGCGGAACGAAGATCGACAACCTCGTCCACATCGGCCACAACTGCCTGATCGGACGCAACGTGATCATCGCGGCGCAGACCGGCATCTCAGGTTCAAGTGTCGTCGAAGACGGGGCGATTCTGGGCGGCCAGGTGGGGATCGGCGAGCACGCCACCGTAGGTGCAGGAGTCATCCTCGGTGGAGGCGCTGGGGTTCTGAGCGGAAAGAAGATGCGTGGGCCGGGTGAAGTCTTCTGGGGCCGGCCGGCGCGCCCGCTGAAAGAGTACCTGCGGGATCTGGCCCGGTTGAAACATCGCTAAATGCAGTAAGGGTGGTGAGACGTGGCAATCGTAGTCGTCGGCGGACATAGCCGGAACATCGGCAAAACGAGCGTGGTGGCAGGCATCATCCGGGCTCTGCCGGAGATGCATTGGACCGCGTTCAAGATCACCCAGTTCGGCCATGGCATGTGCTCGGCCAATGGGGAGCCCTGCGACTGCGAGACGGCGGAGCACACCGTCGCAGTCAGCCAGGAGCGCGATGGTGCCACCGGCACCGACTCCGCCCGCTATCTTGAGGCCGGAGCGGCACGGTCCTTCTGGGTCAGGACGCGCATGGGCGATCTGGCCGAGGCGATGCCGCGCATCCGCAAGGAGATCGCTACCGCCGAAAACGTGGTGATGGAATCGAACAGCATCCTGCGGTTTCTACGGCCGGACGTTTATCTGAGCGTTCTGGACCCTGGAACGTCAGACTTCAAGGACTCGGCGCGGCTCTACCTGGATCGTGCCGACGCCGTGCTGGTGCCGGAGGGCATCGTGGGTCGACCCGATTGGAAGGGGGTATCGCTGCGCCTGCTGGAAGGGACACCGGTACTGACCATCACGCCGCCGGACTATTGCCCTGAGAGCGTCGTGGACTTCGTGCGGAGAGCACTCGGGGTCAAGCTCCGGCAAAAAAAATCGCCGGAGCAAGTGCCAGGATTCTGACGGCCTGCTCCGGCGCGGACAAAAGGCCAGCGACGACCGTTTTACTTGATGGTTCCGTTCAATCCTGCCGGGAAGAACGGCTTGGTGATGGCAAGCACCTGCGTCGTCGTGCGCGCCCAGCCGAGGCTCTGCGAGTCACAGTTGACGATGGTAGACGAGGTGTACTGACCGGCGGTGCCATTGAGAGCGACCTGCACCGTGGTGAGGCCGATGTCGTCTGCCTTGGTGCCGGCATAGCTGGTAGCTTTACTATCGGCCGGTGCCAGCGAACTGCGTGCTGCCGAGATCTTCTGCGTCAGGGTGTTGAGCGTGCCGGTGCCTGCGTCGATGGCGTTGATGGTGGTGCGGACGAGGCCAGCGTGGTACGCCTCGACAGCATGAATCCCGACAGCGGCGGGCAGGATGGTGGTTTTGTCCGTGATGAGGCCGGCTGCACCGTGGTAGGCGGAGACTCCGACGTCTTCAAAGATGTAAGCGCCGATCAGGAAGTTGGCATCGTTGGCGAAGGGATCGAACGAGGCGCCGATTCCTGCTGCCGTGGCCAGCGCATTGAACGAGTTGTAGAGATCGATCGCAGGCATGGAGACAGCCTTGGTGCTGAGCGCACCCTGGAGGAACTTCACATGCTTCTGCTCTTCGATGGCCGTCTCTGCCGCATAGGACGCAACGGTAGCCATGGCGAAAGGAACCTTGGCGAAGCTGGGCTTCAGCGTGACAGCTCCCGCCGTGCGCCGTTGACTGCGACCGGGATCGGGGTGGTCAGCTTGTCGATGGTCACGCCCGAGACAGCCAGGGTGTAGAACTGCGCTTCGAGGTATTCGAGGTTCAGTGCAAAGTTGAGGATATCGTTATCGGTGATGGCGGTGGTCTGCGCGTAGGCTTTGGTCGCGCCGGCGAAGGCGAGCCCGGCCAATGCAGTCCCGCCCATGGTGATCATCTTGCGGCGGGTATTTACGATAATTTCGTCGAGGAGCTGTGTCTCTTGAGTGGCCATGGAATTCTCCGTCCTTAGGAAGCAGTTGTTTTGATCGTGCCGTTGAAGCCATTGGGGAAGAAGCCACCCTTGGCAAGACCGGTGCCGGCTGCGCCATAGACGATGTGCAGGACCTGATCGGTGGTGCGACGGAACGCAATGGCATTCGTCGTGTCCGCGGCAACGATGGTGCTGACGCTGAGCGTGGTCTCGTTACCACCGCCGAGAGTTGCGCGGAGTGCGGAGACCTTGTTCGCGATGGAAGATCGAGATGAGTCTTAAACCAAAACAGCACACCATGATGGTGTGCTGTTTATACGGATGAGGGTGTAGTTCAGATGGTTGCTTGAGGCATTTAGTTTGCAGCGTTGGTGACTGCATCGAGGTACGCAACGTCAAGGGCAGTGCCTTGGACGGTGATGTAATAGTTGTTAATCTCGGAGCCATCGGCAGTATTGAAAGCGTGTACCTGACCACCGTAGGCGGTGTAGACCTTGTGCAGACCTTGCACCCAGCACAGACCGGTCAGGCTGCCGTAGTAGTAGAGATTGTTGTCCCCGTTGGGATAGGGAACGGTAGCCGTAGCAGAGCCCGGCGTAACCGCGGGAACGATCGCCACCGCTTTGGTGCCAAGATCGAAGCGGGTGAGGCAGTTGTAATTCTGCTTCTGAGCCGCTCGCTCGCCGTTGGCGCAGTACTGCGAGCCGATCCACAGAGTGTTGTCGTCGGCGAAGAGCAGCTTCGAATGGGTGCCATCCGAGATCGAGTACTTGCCGGTGACCGTGTTGTCAGCCAGCGAGATGGTCGTAAGGTTCCCAGCGAATAGTCCGTCCGGTTGAAGTTGCTGCCCTGCGATGTAGAGCGTAGTGCCGTCGGCGAGCGCCGTGGTGGCTCCGCCTGGGACCGGCACGTTGGCCGTCACGGGCGACGTGTAGGGGAAGGAGGTCGGAATCACGTCTAGCGTGAGCGCACCCTGCTGCAGGTAGCTGACGCTGGAGGTTTTTCCGCCACATTCTGCACCGCAGTTCAGAACGTAAGCGGTGGTGCCGTCCAGCGAGAAATACGCGGTCTGCGGACGGTCATAGGTCCCGGGGACTGGAACGACGCAGTAGACCGGCAGATTGTAGGGCTGGCAGTCGATGGCGCCCGGAGGGCTCGCCTGATTGGCATTGAGCTTCAGGACGCGGTACAAGGTGTTGGCGTTGCGCACGGTCGCGAGCGCGATGGTTCCGCCCTGGTTGACCGAGATCAGGTTCACGTTGGGCAGGTTCAGGTAGTAGTTCACACCGGTGGTGTTGTCGATGACTGCGATCTGACCCAGGCTTTGCAGTGCGGCAAATACACGCAGTCCACCGGAAGAGAGACCGACGTCGGTGCTCTTCGGAACGAAGGTGCCGACGGTACCGGCTGTCGCTTCTTTGCTGTAATCGATCGTAGTCAGGGAGGCGTCGTTGTCGGAGTAGACGTAGCCGTGAACCTGCTCGGGATAGTTGTAGATCCGGTTCGGATACCCTGCCGCAAAGCCGGAGATGGAGAACGCAGGAATCGTGTTTTGGACGTTGTTGCGAATATCGCGAAGGCCGTCGAGGATCGAAAGGGATCCTTGGATGCCGTTGGTCGTCAACGCAACCATGACGCGATTCGCCAGTTTGCTGGGCGGAATCGGACGATTCGCAAAGGTGTACTCAGGAAACTTGTAGTAATAGTAGGCCGCGGAGTGACATGACGTAAGGGCGAGGCCCGCGACGGTGATCAGGAGGCCACAGACGAACCGGACGAGGAGCGGCTTGACGCCGGGGGACTGGGCAAAGAGACTTCGATTGATCAACTTTAACGACTCCAACCTGGATACTGTAACGAGTTTTGCAGCCACTACTCTGTGCCTGAGTATAACAAAGACGAGCCTGCGACCGATTTGTGAGCGGGGCTGGAAGGCCGTGCACGACCCTGTTTGGAGCGGGTGCGCCGGGTGGCTTAGGATGGATGGATGTGCTTGAGCCGTCAGGAGAGTCTGAGGCTGCGGGCGAACATGAGGAGTGAAGTGGAATACGGCACGGACAAAGCGGTGGATACGACAGGCCAGAGCGGAGAAATAGGTGCGTCGGTCGAGACGTTGCCCAATCCGGCGCGAGAGCTCTTTGCGACAAATACCGGGAAGACCGTGCTGTGCGACGGCGCGATGGGAACGATGCTGTATGCGCGCGGCATCTTTATCAACCGCTGCTTCGACGAACTCAATTTATCGCAGCCCGATCTGGTGCGGACCGTGCACGCGGAGTATCTCCAGGCTGGCGCGCAGGTCGTGGAGACCAACACCTTCGGCGCGAACGCGTTTCGGCTGGAGCGCTACGGACTGCGGGATAAGGTCAGAGAGATCAATCTGGCCGGGATCCGGCTGGCACGAGAGTGCGTGGAGCAGATCCGGGAGAAACAGGCCAGCGACGCGTTTGTAGCCGGCGCGCTGGGACCGCTGGGGATCTTGCTGGAGCCACACGGCAAAGTAACGCTCGACGGGGCCTATGCGGCATTTGCGGACCAGGTACGCGCCCTGGCACAAGGCGGCCCCGGAGTCGGAGCCGATCTGCTGGTCGTGGAGACGATGACGTCGCTGGCCGAGGCGCAGCAGGCCATCCGAGCGGCGAAATTCGAGGCTCCCGAGCTTCCGTTGCTGGTCATGGTGACCGTGGATGAGGATGGAAATTGCCTGGATGGCGCCTCTGCCGAGACCGCCGCGCAGAAGCTGACAGAATGGGGAGCGGACGGCGTCGGCTGCAACTGCAGCGCCGGACCGGGTGCCGTGCTGAACGTGATCGAGCGGATGCGCGCCGTGACCCAACTCCCGTTGGCCGCGATGCCGAATGCAGGCATGCCGAAGTACGTCGAAGGCCGTCACATCTATATGGCCTCGCCGGAGTACATGGCGAGCTTCGCCCGGAAGTTCGTGAAGGCCGGAGCAACGTTCGTCGGCGGATGCTGTGGAACGACTCCGACCCATACGCGTGCCGTCCGAAGCGCCTTGCGTGCGATCCAGGCGCAGGAGGTCAGCGCGGTTGAAGCGAAGGCGCAGGAAGCTTTAGTGCACGCGAAGGGTGTCCAGGTCATGGATTTTTCCGTGCCCGTTGCAAACGGCGCGCAGGGGAACAAGATTGCCCCGCCGCCGCTGGCGGAACGCTCGAAGATCGGAGCGAAGATTGCTGCCGGCGAGTTTGTGACGCTGGTCGAGATCGTGTCGCCCAAGGGGATCGACTGCAGCAAGGAGATCGAAGGCGCGTCGATGCTCTACAAGCTCGGCGTCGATGCGATCAATGTGCCGGACTCGCCGCGCGCGAGTGCCAGAATGAGTGCACAGAGCCTGTGCGTGCAGATCCAGCAGCAGGTTGGCATCGAGACGGTGCTGCACTACACCTGCCGGGACAGGAACATCCTGAGCATCCAGAGCGATCTTCTCGGTGCTTCTTCGATCGGGCTCAAGAATATTCTGTGCCTGACCGGCGACCCGCCGAAGCTGGGCAACTATCCGGACGCGACGGCTGTCTTTGATGTGGATGCGATCGGATTGGTCAAGATCGTTCGCGAACTGAACTACGGGCTCGACATCGGCAAGAACCCGATCGGAGAGTCGACCGGCTTCACCATCGCTGTTGCGGCGAACCCCGGGGTTCCCGATATCGAGCAGGAGATTCGCCGCTTTGCGTATAAAGTGGAAGCCGGCGCGGAGTACGCGATTACGCAACCGGTCTTCGACCTGCGCATCCTGGAGCAGTTCCTGCGGCGGGTGGAGCAGTACAAGATCCCGGTGATCGCCGGCATCTGGCCGCTCACCAGCCTGAAGAACGCAGAGTTTATGAAGAACGACCTGAAGGTCTCGATGCCGGACGAGATCATGGCGCGGATGGCGGCAATGCCGTCTCCTGAAGCATCCCGCGCCGAAGGTATCAAGATCGCGCAGGAGATGCTGGCGCAGTCGCGCGATCTGCATAGCCTCGGCGTTCAAGGCGTGCAGGTCAGCGCGCCGTTTGGCAAGTACACGGCTGCAGCCGCGGTTCTTGGGCTGATATAAAGCGAGGATTTCGATGGCAAAGTTTGAAGATCAGTTAGCCGCGTTAGAGACGGTGGTAGAACGGCTGGAGCGCGGGGAACTCTCGCTGGATGAGTCGGTGCAGTTGTTCGAAGAGGGCGTGAAGTTATCGACCGCCTGTAAGAAGGAATTGGACGCGGCAGAGGGCAGGATTCAGGTGCTGGTAGAGAAGACGGCTGGCTCGCTCGTGCCTCAGGATCTGGAGCTTGAGATGGAAGAGGACGAAGAGTAAACTCTCGGCTATAGACGCTCAAGTGGATATCAGGAAGTTCGCTGAGAGACTGATTAAGGCCGGACGCGAAGGCATCGCGTGGGAACAAAAGAAACTCGCATGGATCAGAGAAGAAAAAGCTAGAGAAACGAAGGCAAAGAGCGAAGCTGCTATTTAGACGATGCCTAGCGGTCGCGGGTGGTGACGAAGCCGGGAACCCATAGCAGGGCGCGTTTGGCTTCGGTGTCCGGCAGGTCGGCGATGCTGAGGCGGGCGGCTTCGGCGTAGGCGCAGGCGGTGTCCATGGCGTAGTCGATGGAGCCGTGGCGGTGGAGGATTTCGAGAATCTGCGGGTGGGAGATGCGCTCGAAGCTGCGGTCGGCCAGAACAGTGCGGATGGCTTCGCGGTCGGCTCCGGTACCGCGCTCAAGGGCGTGGATCACAGCAAGGGTCGCTTTGCCTTCGCGGAGATCGCTGGCTACGGGCTTGCCCAGAACCTCTTCGGTTGCGGTGAGGTCGAGGATATCGTCGACGATCTGGAATGCGAGGCCGAGGTTGCGTCCGTATTCGCCTAACTGGCCGTCGAGCTGTTCGTGATCGCCCAGGCCGTGCTGGGGCGTGATCGCTGCCCCGAGCTGCATCGAGACTTTAAAGAGGCAGGCCGTCTTGCGGTAGATGAGGTCGAAGTACTCTTCTTCGTTGATCAGGTGGCCGAGCTTCTGGATCTGCAGCAGTTCGCCTTCGACCATCTGCTGGGTGAGCGAGATTAGCAGATCGAGCACGCGGAAGTTGCGCTCTTCGAGCGCCACCGCAAACGACTGCATGTAGAGCCAGTCCCCGGCGAGAACACACTTTGCGCTGCCCCAGGTCGTGTTGGATGAAGGACGTCCGCGGCGGGTATCGGCTTCGTCGATGATATCGTCGTGAACGAGCGTTGCGGTGTGCAGCATCTCTACGACGGAGCCGAGGCGGATACGGCTATGCGAGGTGCATCCGAGCGCCTTGGCGGAGAGCAGAAGCAGTGTGGGACGGATGCGCTTGCCGCCGCCTGCCATCAGGTAGGTGGCGATATCGGTGATGACTTCGACTGGCGATGCCGATTGAATCGCGAACTCCTGCTCAATGGCAGCGAGGTCGTCGCGGAGAAGGTCGAAGACCTCTTTTGCAGTCGCTATGGAGATCGTACTCACTCGTTATTTAGAGTATCAGCAGCAGTTCGGTGGTTCGGCGGCAGCGAGTCGGAATGGATGCGGTGGTGGATTCCACGACCGGAAGGATGATGGCGTGAAAGTGCGGCCTAGTTGGAGCGGAAGTTGGTGAACTGAAGCTCCACGCCGAAGTCTCCACCGCGCAATTTCCCCATGATCTGCTGGAGAACGTCGCGATCCTTGCTGACGACGCGAACGGTATCGCCCTGAATCGAAGCCTGCGCTTTGAGCTTGGAGTCCTTGATGACGGCGACGATCTTCTTGGCGTTATCCGAGGCGATTCCTTGCTTCAATTTAATCTTCTGGCGGACGCTGGAGTTCGAGGCCGGCTCGATCTTTTCGTACTCGAGGTTCTTAAGCGAGATGCCGCGCTTGACGAGCTTCTGCGACAGGATCTCGATGACCGCCTTCAGGGTGTAATCGTCCTGGCTGGCAAGCTGGATGGTCACGTCGCCTTCGAGCTCGATCTTGGACTTGGAGTTTTTGAGGTCGAAGCGGGCGTTGACTTCCTTCGAGGCCTGATCGATCGCGTTTTTTACTTCCTGAATCTCTACCTTGCTGACTACGTCGAAGCTGTTATCGGCTGCCATGTTGTTTTCCTTAATCTTTAGCGATGTCGCTTTCTATTATGTCAGGCCGTGGTGGGGAAGAGTCGCTTGAAGTTTTGCGTTGTTTGCGTTGCGAGTTCTTCTGTTGAGATGCCGCGAAGCTCGGCAAGGGCTGCCGCGGTGTGGGCGACGAAAGCAGGTTCGTTCTGCTTGCCGCGGTGTGGAATGGGAGCGAGGAACGGAGCGTCGGTTTCTACGAGGATCCGGTCGGTGGGCGCTTCCGTTGCTGCTTCACGGATGGTGATGGAGCGCGGGTAGGTCAGGTTTCCCGCGAAGGAGAGGTAGAATCCTGCGGCGACGGAGAGGCGGGCCTGTTCGGGAGTGCCGGAGAAGCAGTGCATGATGCCGCCGAGGCCGTGGGGTGTCCAGTGCTCGCCGATCAGGCGCAGCAGATCGTCCCAGGCTGCGTCGGGGTTTCCGTGCTCGAACTTCTCCTTGGCGGCTGGAGTGGCCAGCTCGCTGGTGCGGCAGTGGATGAGGATAGGCTTCTTTGCTGCGGCTGCGATCTTCATCTGGGCGGTGAAGGCGGCGTGCTGGACGGGGGGGAGCGGGTTATCGACGTGGTAGTAGTCGAGGCCGATCTCGCCGATGGCGATGCATTTTGGATCGTTCGCCAGGGTCGAGAGCTTCGCCAGCGCTTCAGGCGTGGCGTGGGCGGCCTCCTGCGGGTGAATTCCGGCGCTGGCGTAGATGCCCGGACGTGCCTTGGCGATGTCGAGCGCCCGGTGCATAGTGTCGGGGCCTTCGCCGATGCCGATGGCGAGGATGGCCTCCACCCCGGCTTCACGGGCTCGGGTGAGGATTGCTTCGAGGTCGTCGGCGTAGAAGTCCAGATGGGCGTGCGAGTCGATTAACTTCATGGTCTTGCTTCAGGATAGTGCACTGGGATCGGTAAGGGACCCTCCCCCTCCCTATGTTGGGAGCTAAAGTACTTGTTTTGTTTTACTTGCGGAAGGGTTGGCGGTGTAAAGTCTTCCATGTAAAGGAGTTAGCCGCAAAGTCTTGACAGGGATAGAGTTACAGGGAGGAGGCAGTCTTGGGTGTGTGTCTTGCCGTTATTCTCCCTGCTTCTATTGTATGAAATGGGTGAAAACTAAAATGCCACATTTTTATATTTTCTATTTGTTGACAGGGTGTGGGTTACGAGGATTTTGGAGCGTTCAGGGGGTTGACAGGAATTTCAAAGGGCTCGGGCGCATCGACCTCTTCCGCCCTGGCGATTGGGTTGATTTGCTGGAGAGTTGAGGTGCAGGATGATCTGTTAGCGCGGGCCTTCAGCCCGCAATTGTTTTGTCGTCCTAAACCCAGGTCTTTGCCCTGGACTAGGGAATCGCGGGCCTTCAGCCCGCAAAACTCGTGAGCTTCAGCCCACAAAACTAGGGTACTCAGTCGTTTTAACTCATAGCCTCCAATTACAGGTCAGGCGAATGTGTCGATACGCCCTATCTAGGCACGCTCGATTCGGGCCTAAGAAATAGCGTCGTTTTGAAGATCGTTTCGCTGGTGAGATAGGATGGCGGGATGAAAAATCTGGATGGTTTGAATCGGCGGGATGTTCTGATGGCCTTCTCGGCTCTGGCGGCTTTGGGTGCGGCTCCGGCAGGGGCCGAACAGGCGGTGACGGGGGAGGCGGTGCTTTCGCACTCGCATGTCTACCCGTTTGATACGTTGCCGGTGAAGCCTTCGGCAAATGGTGGGGCGAGCCGGGCTGTCGTGCAAGGGGTGACGGCTACGGGTGAGTTCGTGGAGGTGCATGAGACGACGCTGCCGCCGGGACAGATGCCGCACCCGCCGCATAAGCATCGTCACTCGGAGTTCATCATGGTGCGGGAGGGGACGGTCGAGTTCGACAACGACGGTCATCCGACGCGGGTGGGGCCGGGCGGGATCATGTTCAACGCTTCGAATGTCATGCATGGGATGAAGAACGTCGGGGAGACGACGGCGCAGTATTTTGTGGTGGCGATTGGGAGGCAGAAGGAGAGTTAAAACAGTTGGTAGTTGGTAGTTAGTAGTTGGTAGTTGTGAGTTGTGAGTTTTTTGGGGGAGGGTGCGATGAGGGTTGGTTTGATTGCGGCGATTTTGGTGGGGGTTGGTGGGGTTGCGTTTGGGCAGGGGGGTGGGAGCATGGCTGGAACTCCTGAGGGGGTCATGGCGCAGCCCAGGGTATATGCATGGGGGGAGATGCCGGTGCGGAAAATGGCCAACGGTGGGGAGAGTCGCGACTCGGTGAAGGGGCGGTTGGCGAGTGGGGAGGCGGTGTCGGTGCATGAGTCGGTGATGCCGGCGGGGATGAAGGCGAATCCTCAGCACGTGATTCAGCACTCGGAGATTATTACGGTGCTGGAGGGGACGGTGGCGTTCGAGCATGGGACGGCGGCGGAGAAGGTGGGGGCCGGCGGGGTGATCTATGTGGCGATGGGGACCCTGCATACTTTGCACAATGTGGGGGATGGACCGGCGAAGTATGTGGTGGTGGCGATTGGTGGGGATGTTCGGTGAGGAGAAACAGTTGTGAGTTGTGAGTGTTCAGGCTGGGGGAGGAGTGCGGTCGTGCTGCGCACGATGCCCACCCATCGCAAGTGCGCGATGAATGGGGCACCCGGCTATAGTTGATTCACTTACGCGAAGCGTCCAATACCCCACGAAGTGGCGCCTGCCCGGCGTCAGGGCGCCTTTGTACTTGTAATGCCTAGCGGAGGCGGGAGCCTAGGGCTATTTCTTCGCCGAAGGTGGCGAGGACGGGTTTGCCGTTTTCGCCGTGGCTGGCGGCGAGGAGCATGCCGTGGGATTCGAGGCCGCGCATCTTGCGGGGGGCGAGGTTGGCGATGACGACGATGCGGCGGCCGATGAGGTCTTCCGGGGTGTACCACTCGGCGATGCCGGAGAGGATCTGGCGCTTCTCGTAGCCGAGGTCGACTTCGAGGCGGAGCAGTTTATCGGCCTTGGGGATGCGTTCGGCGACGACGATCTGGGCGACGCGGAGGTCGATCTTGACGAAGTCGTCGATGGCGATCTGTGGGGTGTTGGGAATGTCGGAGTGCGCAGCGGCGTTGGCGAAGACGCCGGAGGCCGGGGCTTCGGTGTGGGCCGGGGTGCCGGGGCGCTCGGTGGTGATGGACGAGCTGGCGGCGACGTGGGTACCGGAGCCGTGCTCGGTGAGGGCGCTGGTGCGGGGCGGTGCGGCGGGGTGGGTCGGGTCGTCGGAGATGGGCGCGGTGTGGGTGGTGCTCTCGTCGATGAGCTTCGAAGGGGATGGGGTGGCGGGAGATTCCATGTCGGTCATGATCTGGATGATTCCTTTGTCTGCTCGGGGGAAGATGGGGGCTAATGGGCCTAGTTTGGTGCCGGGTTTCAGGCCGCCCCATTGCAGGTCTTTTAGTTCGCCGTTCTTGGCGGCTTGTTCTATGTCGCCTAGGCCTAGTTGTGCCCAAACTTTGGCGGTTGCGTAGGGCATCACTGGATAGAGGAGCGCCGTGATGATGCGGATGGATTCGGCGGTCTTATAGAGCACCGTGTCGAATCGTTTTACGTCATCAGCCTCTGAAGATTTAGCGAGCTTCCATGGTTTATTTTCGCTGAAAAAGGTATCCGCAAGTCCGACAGATGATTGCACTGCAGTGATCACGCGCGTGAATCTGTAGTTATCGTATTCATCCGGCATGACAGAAACCACTACCGCGCAGCTAACTTCGAAACTAACGTTCCGTGTGGATACAAATTCTTCATCTGAGTTTGCGGGAGCAGGGACTATTCCATTGCAATTTTTCTCGATCATCGATAGAACTCGGCTGACGAGATTGCCGTATCCGTTGGCGAGATCGCTGTTGTAGCGTTGGACCAACGCGTCGAAGCTGAAGCTGCCGTCTGAGCCGAAGGGGATCTCGCGGAGGAGGAAGTAGCGGAGGATGTCGGAGGCGAAGAGGTCTTGCTGGTGCTTCCAGGCTTCGTCGGAGAGTTCAGGGCCGGGGAGGTCGGCGGGTTTGGGGAGCAGGGCTCCGAAGGCGTCGAGTATGGTTTCGGTGCGGACGATGTTGCCGCGGGATTTTGACATCTTCGAGTCTTCGAAGAGGAGCCAGCCGTTGGCTACTATGGAATTTGGGACCCACTTTTTGGCCCACTCGGAGTGTTCTTCGAGCGTGAGGATCGGGGGCGGCTGGTCGGGGGTGCGCTGGAGTTTTGGGTTCAGCGCGAGGAGGAACGCGGGCCAGTAGATGCAGTGGAAGCGGGTGATCTCCTTGCCTACGAGGTGGAGGTCGGCGGGCCAGTATGTATTGAATTTCTTTATGTCTTCGGGGTCTTCGGAGCCGTAGCCTATGGCGGTCATGTAGTTGGCGAGGGCGTCGAGCCAGACGTAGATGACGTGGCTTTCATCGCCGGGGACGGGGATGCCCCAGTTGAAGGTGGTGCGGGAGATGGAGAGGTCTTTTAGGGCTCCGGGAACGTAATTATGGCCAGCTGACGACCTAATTATTCTTCCCTCACTTTCTGCAATGTGCTGCGGGTTCTCTGCGTCGAGGCGTGGTGGTTCCCGGTCGTAGACTTCTGTCAAGACGGCATCAAACTTGCCGCGGAGGAAGCTTAGGACTTCGTTGCGGATGGCTTCGGGCTGGATGTGGAGTTGGCCGGACTCGATGAGGTCGATGACCGGGCGCTGGTATTCGGAGAGGCGGAAGAAGTAGTTTTCTTCGGTGACAGTCTCGGTGGGTTTGCCGTCGGGGCCGATGGTGCCGGGGGGGCCGTCGATGAACATCTCTTCGCCGACGGAGTACTGGCCGGTGTAGGAGCTGAGGTAGATGGCTCCGCGCGCTTCGAGGTCTTTCCAGAGCTTCTGGACGCCGCGCTTGTGGCGGTCGTCGGTGGTGCGGATGTAATCGTCGTTGGTGATGCCCATGCGCTTCCAGAGATCGCGGAAGGTGGCGGAGACTTCGTCCGTAAACTGCTGCGGGGGGATGCCGGCCTTTTCGGCGGAGCGCTGGACCTTCTGGCCGTGCTCGTCGGTTCCGGTGAGGAAGAAGGTGTCGTCGCCGAGGAGGCGGTGACGGCGGGCGATCACGTCCGCGGCGATGGTCGAGTAGGCGTGACCGATGTGAGGGCGCGCGTTGACGTAGTAGATCGGGGTGGTGAGGTAGAACTTTTTGTTTGTTTCAGACATGAGTGGAGGCCAAGGTCAGTTTAGCAGTAGGGCAGTTGTGAGGATGAGATGCAAGTGCGCCCTGACGCCGGGCGGGCGCTACTTCGTAGGGTGTTGAACGCTTCGCGTGTGAGGCTACTACTTTACAGCGATGAAGAATCTGCCTTATCAACTTGGGGGGAGGTCGGTTTCGGCGTCCTGGGCCCGGCGGGCATCGTTGAGGTGTTCTTCCATGGTGCGGCGAGCCTGGATGGGGTTGCGGGACCGGATGGCGCGGAAGATCTCGCGGTGCTGCTCGGCGGATTCCTTGAGGTTCTGGGTGTGTTGGACGGTGTCGAGGCGGGCGTCGTAGAGGTTGGCGGTGATGGTCTCCATCAGGGCGCCGAGGATGGGGTTGCCGGAGGCGCGAGCGACCGTTCGGTGGAAGCGGACGTCGTGGATGAGGTACTCCTGCGGGTCGTCGAGGGCGGCGTACATCTCGGCGACCTCTTCGGCCAGTTCGGCGATGTGCTCGTCGGTGGCGCGTTCGGCGGCGAGGGCGGCTACGTTGGCTTCGAGGACGAGGCGAGCCTCGAACATCTGCCAGGGAAGGAAGCCGTGGAGGACCCCGAGGACGGTGAGGGAACTGGAGTCGAGGGCGGGTGGGCCGGAGGAGACGAAGGTTCCGGCTCCGTGGCGGGACTTCAGAACGCCCATGGCGGAGAGGAAGCCGATGCCGGCGCGGAGGCTGGAGCGGCTGATCTTGAGCTTGCGGGCCAGCTCACGCTCGGGGGGAAGGCGGTCGCCTGGATGGACCTCTCCGGAGGCGATGAGGGCTCGAACGTGATCGACGACCTGCATGGTGAGCTGGCTGTGGCCAGTGCTCTCTTCTGCAACCTCTTTATGTGCCTCTTTTTTCACGGCGAAACAGGCTCCTGATTCGAAATCTGGAGAAGGGTAACACACGGGGATGAAGCAAGCGCGAGGCTTAGGTGCGGGGTACGAGGATGGACCAACCGGGTCTCCTCGTACCCCCGCACCCCGTGCTGCGATTAGGCGGACTGGGTCTGCTTGACGCCCAGTCTCGGGACCAGGAGCTGGAAGATGGCCAGGGCTACGACATACGCTCCGGCTGCCATGGAAAAGACGAGCAGTTGGTGGAGGGAGAGGTTGCGCTTGACGATCCAGGTAAAGCAGGCTCCGCCGATGGCTCCGGCTGCTCCGCCGATGCCGACGACGGTGGAGACGGCGGTGGAGGGGAACATATCAGCGGGGGTGGAGAAGAGGTTGGCGCTCCAGCCCTGGTGCGCGGCGGCGGCGAGCGCAATGAGCAGCGTTGCAGGCCAGGCGTTGGTGGGGAAGAGCTGGCTCATGTGCGGGACGAAGACTACGGGCAGCACGCAGAGCGCGGTGATGAGCATCGCCGACTTGCGTCCACGGTTGGTGGAGTAGCCGCGGTTCATCAGTGTGCCGGAGAGGGAGCCTCCGGCGATGGAGCCGACCGAGGAGATCATGTAGACGGCGACGATGTACCAGTAGGCGTCCTTGAGGCTGAGGCTGTAGTTGCGATTGAGGAACTGGGGCAGATAGAAGAGATAGAACCACCAGACGCCGTCGGTGAGGAACTTGCCGATGGCGAAGGCGTAGAGGCCGGGGCGCTGGACGAGGGCGGAGAGGGGGATGGCTCCGCCACCGGTGGTTTCGGAGGCAAAGTCGGCCTGCAGGTTGGCCTGGGTCATGGTGGAGCCGCGACGCAGGCGGTTATAGGGGAACAGCAGCCAGAGGACGAGCCACAGCATTCCCATGGAGCCGGTGGTGATGAAGGCGGCGCGCCATCCCCACTGGGCGGTCACGATGGGGATGAGGGCGGGAGCGATGAGGGCGGAGGCGTTGGAGCCGGAGTTGAAGAGGCCGACGGCCTTGCCGCGCTCCTGGGTGGGGAACCACTCGCTGACAGCCTTGATGGCGGCGGGGAAGTTGCCGGACTCGCCGATGCCGAGGAAGATGCGGGCGATGCAGAAGCCGGCAACCGACATGACCAGGGAGTGGCTCATCGAGGCGAGTCCCCAGACGAGGATGGCGATGGCGTAGCCGGTCTTGGTGCCGAGCTTGTCGATCATGCGGCCAGCGAAGAGGAAGCCGGCTCCGTATGCGATCTGAAAGTAGATGAGGACGTTGCCGAAGTTGTTGTCGAAGACGGGCTGATGGAACTTGTCCGCCAGCGGATCCCAACCCATGAAGGGAACGTTGTGGAGCATCGGCTCGACGAGCCCGAAGACGTTGCGATCCATGTAATTGATGGTGGTCGCCAGAAAGAGCAGGAAGCAGACGAACCACCGGGTGTTGGGATTGGAAGCCTCACTGGAGAATCCAGTATTGGGATTGGAGAATGAGGCGGGCGTCGTCGACATAGCGGAGGCACTCCGTGGTTCAGATAGGTTCAAATGGGTGCTGATGCGGTACAAATGGTTGGACCATCGCCGCCTGGACTTGTGTCGCTACCAGATTTTTTGCTGCAGACGGGTCGAGGATGAGGATAGCTGCTTGTGGGATGTAGGTGTCAAGCCGGGGTTGCGGATGGCTGGAACTGGTAGAGCCACCGAAGCTTCCCCCTTGGTGCAGATTCCGATGGCATTTGAGAGTCTGGTGAGAGTTACGTATGCGGAGTTCAACTTGGGCGAGGAACAGGCGAAACACTACGGGGCGAAGGTATATCTGGCGGGGAAGGATGGATGGGACCCTGCGGCGGTGAAATAGTGCTCGCCGGTCAGCGCGATTTCAGAGGGAGAATTGTCTCCTGGTCGCTCGAAGCCAGAGTTCAATGACTACGACGTTGATGGAGAAGCCGATCCAGAAAGCGATCCCGAAGAATTGTTCCAGGGAGAGATGGGTCATGCGGCTGGTTGCGAAGAAGAATCCCATGACGGGACGCGTTGTTGCGATTCCGAGCAGGATCGCGACGGCCCGGGTGAGCCAAAGGCGCTTAAGAACGATGTCTCCTGAGCGCCGGTAGCTGTAAGCGCGCGCGAGCGAAAGCAGGAACGCTGTATCGAAGACGAGGACTGCGGAACGCTCGATCCAGCCGCCGACGGCGTAGAGGCTCATCGCGTATGCGGTGATGCCGACGATGACTCCCAGGGGAAAAAGAATGCGTTCGGGCCACACTGCGTCCCGGGTGGTCCGGAGGAACGCAAACGGAGCGATTGCGACGAAGAGCAGAGCTGGAATGATGTGGCCCAGGGTGAGCACCGCGTGGGAGGCGAAGGCGGAGTCGAGCTGGGTGAACTGTGTTGCATTGGAACTGGAGGTTGGATTCGCGAGGGTGACGATGCGCCGGACCACCACTGCTATGGCGATAAAGGTGCAGATCCAGAAGGCTCCGCGGAGCCAGAATGGAGCGTTCTGGATGGGGTGTCCGGGAGGAGTGGTAGTGTTCTGGTAGCTCATCGCTGGGGCCTCAACTGTCTGGCAACAGGTTACGCCTGGCGATCTGCTGGTTCAAGGTGATTCAGTGGATGGGTATCGGCAAGGATGGCAGCGGGCTGGTCGCTTTGGGCTGCGATTCCTGGGAGTAATGACGGTCGTGCTTTGCATGATGCCCACCCTATCGCGATGAAACTGCGAAAGGATGGGGCACCCGCTTTGTGGTTTTGTAGTGGCCTGAGTGTCGGCTTTTTGCTTTGCCGATGGGCTATTTGGTGGCGGTTTTGAGTACTACGACAGTAGCGATTGAGTCGAGTGGTTTGGAGGGGAGTTGGATGTCGAGTCCAGCCCCGGAGGGAGTGATTTTGAGGGGCGTCTGGGAGGCGTCTGCCAGCAGGTAGGCGCTGGTTACGGTGCGGGGCAGCTTGTCGAGGTGGAAGGTAGAGTTTGCCGGCCAGGTGAAGACCTCGAGGTAGATCTTGTCCGCCTTGGTGGTGGAGCGCCAGTTCCAGGTGGGGATGAATTTGGGCTTGCCGTTCTTGTCTTTTTCGGTGGGGCTGAAGGCGCCGGCCTCTGAGCCGAAGAGGGTGGGCTGGGTGTCGTAGATGGCTTCGCCGTTGGTGCTGAGCCACTGGCCTACCTGGTGGAGGCGTTCGATCTCGGGTGCGGGGACGTTGCCCTTGGAGTCAGGCCCGATGTTGAGGAGGTAGTTTCCGCCCTTGCTGGCGATGTCGACGAGATTGCGGACGAGGGTCTCAGTGGACTTGAAGTTGGTGTCGAAGGACTTGAAGCCCCAGGTATCGTTCATGGTCATGCAGGCCTCCCAGTCGCGGCCAGGATAGCCTTGCGGCGGGATGTACTGCTCGGGAGTCTCAGTGTCGCCCTTGTAGGTGCCGCCGAGGCGGTTGTTCCAAATGAGGTTGGGGTGCTGGTTGAGGAGCTGGACCACTTCGGCGGAGCGCTCAGGCGTCATGGCCTTGCCGGGGGTGTCGAACCAGACGACGACGGGGTAGTCCTTGTAGTTCTCGAGGAGTTCCTTGATCTGGGGGATGGATTTGTTCTTGAGGTAGTCGTCGAAGCTGCCGTCCTGGGCTTTATCCCAGTGGCCGTTCTCCTTGTTGTGGTCGCCACGGACGGCTGCGCCGCCGCCGGGGGCGGTCCAGTCCTGCGACTGCGAGTAGTAGAAGCCGAGTTTGACGCCTTGTTTGCGGCACTCTTCGGCGAGCTCTTTGAGGGGATCGCGCTTGAAGGAGGTAGCGGCGACGATATTGAAGGGGTCGACCTTGGAGTCGAACATGGCGAAGCCGTCGTGATGCTTGGCGGTGATGACGATGTACTTCATGCCGGCGGATTTGGCGAGGGCGACGATGTCGTGGGCGCTGAAGGCGGTGGGATTGAAGTCCTTGGCGAAGGCCTTGTAGTCGGCGACGGGGATGGAGAGGTCGTTCATGATCCACTCGCCGATGTGGGTGGTGCGCTGGCCGTGCCATTCTCCTGCGGGAATGGAGTAGAGGCCCCAGTGAATGAACATGCCGAAGCGGGCTTCGCGCCACCACTTCATGCGGGCGTCGCGCTGGGCGGCGGTTTCGTTGTCCTGGATGGCGGGGACGGGATGGGTGGTGGGGGTGGCGTCGGCTTTGCTGCCTTCGAGCTGGGCATGCGTGAAGGCTGCAGAAGATAGGAGGAGGGCTGCGGTCAGGGTGAGGCGGAGTTTATTCAAGACGGTTCCTCGGGTTGAGCTGTTGGCCTCGAAATTGTAAGGGAGGAAAGGGTGGGTGGTCATGTGTTTCAAATTTTTATTTGTGAAATATATTTTTTGCGGGGAGGAAGGTTGGGGCGGGAGCGGGCCGGTGGGTTGCTCCGGTTCGCGGCGAATGACAGGCGGCGGGCGGGAGCAGGGATAGATGCGGAAGGCCTGCGCGGTATCATCGCTGACGTGAGTCATGGTGCGGATTTGGACGGCGGGCGCGGGCTGGAGCGGATGATGGAACGGCTGCGTGCGGGGGATGTACGGGCGCTGGCCCGGGCTATATCGCTGGTGGAGGATGGGGATGCGATCGCTGCGGAGCTGTTGGCGGCTTGCCGGGCTGGCAGAAAGAGGGCTTTGCGGATTGGGGTGACCGGGCCTCCGGGGGCGGGGAAGAGCACGCTGGTGGACCAGATGGTGCGTTGGCTCAGGGCGGACGGGCCGCAGGGCGATGGGAAGCGGGTGGGGGTGATTGCGGTGGATCCTTCGAGTCCTTATACGGGTGGGGCCTTGCTGGGAGACCGGATTCGGATGCAGGGGTTTGCTGGGGACGACGGGGTGTTTATCCGGAGTATGGCTTCGCGCGGGGTGATGGGTGGGCTGGCGCGTGGTGTCGAGGATATCTGCGCGGTGATGGAGGCAGCGGGGAGGGAGACGATCCTGATCGAAACGGTGGGAGTGGGACAGGATGAGGTCGAGGTGGTGCGGGTCGCCGATGTGACGGTGCTGGTGCTCGTCCCGGGGATGGGGGACGAGGTGCAGAGTTTGAAGGCTGGGGTGATGGAGGTGGCGGACGTGTTTGTGGTGAACAAGGCGGATCGTGAGGGGGCGGATCGGCTGGAGGGAGAGCTGCGGGGCGAGTCGGAGCGGAGCGTGGTGCGGACGGTGGCGCTGTCGGGGGAGGGGGTGGCGGAGTTGATGGGGGTGGTGATGGGTGTTGTCAGGGGTTTTTCAGGGGTGACGAAGAGCCCCATGTCCCAGATGCGGGACATGGGGCACCCGCTGGCGCTGGATCATTTGGGTGTGGCGGTGCGGAGTCTGGCGGGGGCGCGGGGGTTTTATGAGGCGCTGGGGTTGGTAGTCGAAGGGGAAGAGAGGATCGAACACGAGCAGGTAAGGGTGGCGATGCTGGGGCTGGAGGGCAGCCGGATTGAGTTGCTGGAGGCTACGGCGGAGGACTCGGTGATTGGGCGGTTTGTGGCGAAGCGAGGGGAGGGGTTGCATCACGTGGCGATCCGGGTAGCGGCGGTGGATGCGATGTTTGAGCGGCTGAAGGCGGATGGGGTGAGACTGGTAAGTGACGCGGTGAAGATTGGAGCGGGAGGGCACCGGTATTTCTTTGTGCATCCGGCGAGTACGGGTGGGGTTTTGGTGGAGATTGTTGGGGAGAGTGCATGATGCGATTTTTGTTGATCCATACGGCCGGGGCTGAGGGGACGGTCGCGTTAGCGGATGTTTCGGGCGTGGTGGCGGAGGGTTTGTTGCCGGGGCGCAGCTCGTCGGAGCGGCTGGTGCCGGAGGTTCGCCGGCTGCTGGAGGGGGCGGGTTGGCCGCTGGCGGAGCTGTCGGCGGTGGTGGTGGTGCATGGGCCGGGATCGTTTACCGGGGTGCGGGTGGGGTTGAGTGCGGCCAAGGGGTTGAGCGAGGCGGGCGGGGTTCCGCTGGTGGCGGTTTCGCGGCTGGCTTTGCTGGCGGCTGTTTCGGGTTTCGGGGCTGGAAGAGTCTATCCGGTGCTGGATGCGGGGCGGCGGGAGTTTTATTTTGGGGTGTATGAGGGTGGGGTTTGTCTGCGGGAGAGTCTTTTGACCGCTGCGGAGGTTGTCGAGGCGGTTGGGACGGGGCGGGTGGTGGCGTGTGAGGCGAAGGTGGCAGAGGGATTGGTTGGGGTGGAGGTTGTGATGCTGGAGGAGCCTTCGGCGGGGGATTTGTTGGGGATTGCGATTGAGCGGCTGGGGCGGGGGGCGGTCGATGACGCGGCGGTGGTGGATGCGAACTATCTCCGGCGAACGGACTTTGAGATTCAGCAGCGTTTGGAACAGCGGGCGGCGGGGCTGTCTGCTTGATGATTCGGGCGGCGGGTGTCGGAGACCTGGCGGGGGTGTTGGCGCTGGAGCGGAGCGCGGCGGAGGCTCCACATTGGGCGGAGGGCGAGTATCGGGCGGCGCTTGAAGGGGGTGGGGTGCGGCGGTGTCTGCTGGTGGCAGAGATAGACAAGCGGCTGGTGGGCTTTGCGGTGGGCAAGGTGGTTTCGCTGGGGGATGAGGTCGTAGGGGAGTTGGAGAGTGTGGCGGTAGCCCGAGAGGCTCGGCGGCAGGGGGCGGGTCGGGCGTTGTGCGAGGCGGTGCTGGAGTGGTGCCGGGGCATGGGTGCGGGTGAGGTCGAGCTGGAGGTTCGGGTGGGAAGTGCGGGAGCGGTGCGGCTGTATGAAGGGTTGGGATTTGTGGCGACGGGGCGGCGGAGAGGATATTACCGGGAGCCGGTGGAGGATGCCTTGTTGATGCGGTTGGAGTTGCGTGGGTAGTTTTTTTCGGGTGGGTAAGGGCGCTGGTAAGGAAAAATAGTTGAGGAAAACAGGCTTTGCCAGCGCTCGTGGGGGTGTGGTAGCGTTTGCGCGTTCGGCGGGTGGTGACTGGTGGGCTGTGGGAGCTGCCCGGCTCGAATGTGGTTGGAGGTGCGCCCGATGCAAACCGCCAAGATGAGTGCTCTGCCTGAGCCTTCGCTTCTTCCTTCGATGCATCAACTGGAGCTGGAACACGGGCTGTATGCGCGCCGGTTGGACTGCCTGCGCGAGCGACCTTACCTGACCGAGACGGAGAAGGTGGAAGAGGTCCGCCTCAAGAAGCTGAAGTTGCATCTGAAGGATGAGATGGAACGGATGCGCAGGATGGGCTTCGGCCCGACGCCGTCTCTTTGAGTTTCTTCCGAATGCGTTTTATAGCTGCCTACATGCCAATACTAAGGCGCCCTGACGCCGGGCGGGCGCTACTTCCTAGGGTATTGGACGCTTCGCGTATGGAATGCGTTCTCTGCAGGGCTTCTTCCCGCAGGGCCTTATAATCGGGAGACCTATGGTTCGAGATGGATTTTTCTACGCGTTGGGTTTGGGAGTGGTGGCGGCCATTCTTTGGGAGTTGACGCATAACTCCAGTGCCTCTGTTGCTTACACGCTTACTGCTATTCCGCTGTTGCTGGCGATGTTTTTTCTGTGGTTCTTTCGTGATCCGAACCGTGAGATTCCTACCGGTGCGGGTCAGATTGTCTCGCCTGCGGACGGTGTTGTGACCGAGGCGGAGTGGATTGAGACCGTCGGCGGAAGCCGGTTGCGGTTGAGCATCTTCCTGAACGTCTTCGACGTACACGTGAACCGCGTGCCGGTGTCGGGGACGGTGAAGATCGTGGAGTTTCGCGAGGGCGGCTTTCTGAACGCGATGAAGCCGGAGTCGGTGCTGACGAACGAGCAGACGCTGGTGGTGATCGATGCCGGCGGCTACGATGTGGGCTTCAAGCAGATCGCTGGATTGCTGGCGCGGCGTATCGTCTGCAATCTGAAGGTTGGAGATACGGTGCAGCGCGGGCAGCGGATGGGTCTGATCAAGTTCGGCTCGCGGTGCGATGTGTTGATGCCAGCGGAGGCTAATCTTAAGGTGAAGATGGGCTCGCGGGTTAAGGGCGGAAGCACTATTCTGGCTGAGATTCCTACGGGCGCGTTGCCTGATACGACCGTGGTGGCTTAATGGCGGCTGAGGAGATGGAGTTGGGGGCTCATGGAGAGGCAAACAGCGGTGCGAGCACGAAGCGTCGTCCGAGCCGTGGGATGTACGTCGTCCCTTCAGCGTTTACGGCTGGAAATATTGCGGCGGGCTACTACGCGATCACCCAGAGCGTGCAGGGTTCGGTTGCGGATCCGGGGTACTTTGACCGGGCTGCGCTGGCAATCGGGTTTGCCGTGCTCTTCGATGGGCTGGATGGCCGCATTGCGCGTATGACGAACACGACCAGTGATTTCGGCAAGGAGCTGGATTCGCTGGCGGACGTCATCACGTTTGGCGTTGCTCCCAGCCTGTTGGCCTATATCTGGGGTTTCCGGATGTTGCCGACGATTGGAAATCCGCTGATGCACGACAAGCTCCTGCACCTTGGGGTGTTTGTATGTTTCGCGTTTTTGATCTGTGGTGCGAGCCGTCTGGCGCGGTTCAATATCAGTGTGAATCCGCAGCCGCGTAATCCCGGACGACCGGGAAGCAAGTATTTCGTCGGAATGCCGATTCCGGCTGGCGCGGGGGTGATCGCTTCGGTGATTCACTTCGAGCTGGGTGCTCCGATCGTCGATCCGCGGCTTTCGGTGGTATGGCTCTGCTTGATCCTGTTTACCGGGTTCCTTATGGTGAGCACATGGCGGTTCTGGAGCGGTAAAGAGGTGGGTGCGGGAACGCGCCTTTCCTTCCGGAAGGTGGCAGGACTGGCAATTTTGTGTGCGATGGTTGCGGCCTTCCACCAGGTGATGCTGATCGTAATAGCGCTGGGTTACCTGGTTTCGGGAGTTGTGGCTCGACTGGCCTACTCCTGGAGTTGGAAGCGCCGTCACGCGGGTGCGTGAGGAAAGGGTGGGTATTGCGATGACACAAGGGATCTATCGGATTGGGATTGTAGGGGCGACTTCGCTGGCTGGAAAAGAGCTGGCGGATGAACTGCAGGAGTCGCTGCTCGCGGCGTCCGAGGTGGTGCTGCTGGATGAGGACGAAGAGGCGACCGGGCAGATGACGGCCGCGGGGGATGAGCCCACGTTTATTCAGCGAATCGAGAGCAGCTCCTTCAACAAGATGGACTTCGTGTTTTTTACGGGTGAGGCTGCGGGGACGAAGAAGTTCTGGCAGCAGGCGCGACGTTCGGGCGCGAGCCTGGTGGATCTGACGTACGAGCTGGATGGAGAGAAGGACGTGCTGGTGCGGGCTCCGTTTCTTGAGACGGGTGTCGCGGACGGTGCTCCTGATCTGAAGACGCCTGCGGTTGTGTCGGCGCATCCGGCGGCGGTGATGCTGGCGCTGGTGGCTCGGCGGTTGCAGGCGAAGCTGGCGGTAAAGTCGCTGGCTGCGACGTTGATGGAGCCAGCGAGCGAGCATGGCCGGGCAGCGATGGATGAGTTGCATCAGCAGACGGTGAACCTGCTGTCGTTCCACAGCGTTCCGCGCGAACAGTATGACGCGCAGGTTTCATTCAACCTGCTTCCTGCGCTGGGGGAATCGGCGAAGATCGATCTGGCGGTGGTGGGGAAGAGGATTCGGGACCATTACGCGGTGTTGTCCGCGGGAGTCTTGCCGAAGCTGGCGCTGAAGGTAGTGCAGGCGCCGGTGTTTCACGGGTATGCAGCATCGGTATTAGTGGAGTTAGAACGTTCCGCGACGATAGAGCAGGTCGAAGCTGCGCTGTCAGGTGACGGGATCGATGTTGTGGATGGTGAGTCCGATCCGCCGAGCAATGTGAGCGCGGCTGGGCAGAATAATGTGATGGTCCAGGTGAGCCCGGAGGACGATGCGGCGGGTTCGACTCGGTTCTGGCTTTGGCTGGCTGCGGACAACTTGAAGCTGGGTGCGGTGAATGCGATCGCGTGCGCGTTGGAGTTGCGGCGGTTACGTCCCTCGGGTAAGGTGCAGTAGGCGGGATCGGTATGGATTTGATCTGGGCCGACTGGAGTGACGCGGAATGACTAAGGCAACGATGCGCATCGGCATCGATCTGGGTGGTACGAAGATAGAGGCGTTGGCGATCGACCGGGACGGCAATGAGCTGGTCCGGTATCGTGTGCCTACTCCGCGGGAAGATTACGCGGGGACGATTGCGGCTATGGCCGGGCTGGTTGAACGGATCGAGCGGGAGACGGGTGCTGTCGCGACGGTGGGCGCGGGCATTCCGGGGAGTGTTTCGCGGCGTACAGGGCTGGTGAAGAATGCGAATTCGACGTGGCTGAACGGGATGCCGTTCGACCGCGATCTTTCGGTGGCGATGAGGCGTGAGGTTCGCGTGGCGAACGATGCGAACTGCCTGGCGGTGTCTGAGGCGACCGATGGGGCGGCGGCGGGGCAGGCGGTGGTGTTTGCGGTGATTCTCGGCACGGGCTGCGGCGGCGGCGTGTCACTGCGCGGGCAGGTCCATTCGGGGATCAATGGTGTAGGGGGTGAGTGGGGGCATAATCCGCTGCCGTGGGAGCATGCAGATGAATTTCCGGGGCCGGATTGCTATTGCGGCAAGAAGGGGTGTCTGGAGACGTGGCTCTCGGGGACCGGGTTGGCGAGGGATTTTCTGGCTGTGACCGGGCGGGCGATGAAGTCGCCGGAGATCATGGTGGCTTGCGAGGCTGGGGATGAGCAGGCGATTGCTGCCGTTGGACGGCTTGAGGATCGGCTGGCACGGGCTCTCGCGCATGTGGTGAATATTCTCGATCCGGATGTGTTTGTGTTTGGGGGCGGGTTGTCGAAGGCGGATCGGATCTATCGTGAACTGCCGTTGCTGCTGCCTAAGTATGTGTTTGGCGGGGAGTGTGAGACGCCGCTGGTGCAGGCCAAGTTTGGGGATTCGAGTGGCGTGCGCGGGGCGGCGTGGCTTTGGCCGGATTTGGGGTAGGGTTTAGTGCGCCCTAACGCCGGGCGGGCGCTACTTCGTAGGGTATTGGACGCTTCGCGTAAGGGAGACCACTTCGTTCATGCCACGGACTGAGTTACAGATGTAGATTGCTTCTGCGGTGCGAAGGTCCTCCAGGGTGAGGACCTTTTCTTCTGCGTTGGGGTAGGTTTCCAGCAGGTGGCGGCGGTAGATACCGGGCAGGACTCCCGAGGCGAGGGGTGGGGTTAGGAGCTTGCCTCCGATGCTGAGGAAGAGGTTGCTGATGGCGCCTTCGGTGAGTTCGTCGCGTTCGTTGAGGAAGAGAACTTCGTCGAAGCCTTCGGCGAGGGCTTGCTTGTACTGCTGATCGTAAAGACTGCGGCGGGTGGTCTTGTGGCGGAGGAAGAGATCGCGGGACGATGTGCGTTCGGTGGCGATGCAGATGCGGCCCGTTGGTCTTGATGGGGCGAAGGGAGTGGGGGTGAGGGTGACCTGGCCGTCTGGGTGGAGGAGGAGGCGGATGCGGTATTTGGGGGCTTCGTTGAGTGTGGTGGCGAGGGTTTGGAGTTGGGTGGTGATGGCGGTGCGGTCGGTGTCGTCGCAGGGGAAGTTGAAGTAGGCGGCGGAGGCTACGAGGCGATCAAGGTGGAGGTCGAGGAGGTAGAAGGGTTCCGCGGCGTTGGCTGGGTTGTAGAGGATGGTTTCGATGAGTTGGAAGTCGTTCGGGGGGCGGGTGAGGAAGGCGGTCTTGAGGAGGCACTCGCGGTATTCGGCGGCGGGTTCAGAGTCGGCTACGATGCCTCCGCCTACGCCCATGTGGGCTTCACCGTCATCGTTAAGGGTGAGGGTACGGATGGCTACGTTGAAGGTGGCGCGGCGCGTCTGGCCGGGGCTGGCAGGGGTGATGTGGCCGATGGCTCCGGTGTAGATGCCGCGGGAGTGGGCTTCGAGGTCGCGGATGATCTGCATGGTGCGGATCTTGGGTGCGCCGGTGATGGAGCCGCTGGGGAAGAGCGCTCGGAAGACCTCGTAGAGGCTTTGGTCCGGGCGTAGTGTGCCGGCTACGGTGGAGGTCATCTGGTGGAGGGTGTCGTAACGCTCGATGGTGAAGAGGTCGCGGACGTGGACGCTGCCGAGGGTACAGATGCGGCCGAGATCGTTGCGCAGGAGGTCGACGATCATGACGTGTTCGCTGCGGTTCTTCTCGTCGCTCTGGAGGGTGAGGGCGGTGAGGGCGTCGTCTTCGAGGTCCAGGCCGCGAGGCATGGTGCCCTTCATGGGGCGGGTAAGGATGGTCTCGTCTTCGAGGTGGAAGAAGAGCTCGGGCGAGAGGGAGAGGATGTGCCGGCCGGCGACGTTGAGGAAGGCAGCGTACGAGACGGGTTGTTGGCGGATGAGGAGGCCGAAGGCTTCGGCAGGGGTGAGGGTGGTGTGGAGGGAGAGGCTGTCGGTGAAGTTGACCTGGTAGGTGTCACCGGCGGCGATGAGGTCTTTGATCTTGAGTATCTGCTGGGTGTAGTGGGCTTCGTCGATGTTGAGGGTGGGAAGGACAGTTGTGAGTTGTGAGTTGTAAGTTGTGAGTGGCGGTTGGTGGTTGGGTGGGGTCCGGTTGAAGAGGCCTGTGGCGTGGTTGAAGGTGATGGGTTCGGCGTAGATGCCGAACCAGGCGAGTGGGATTTTGGGGGAGGCTTTGAAGGGTGGGGTGTTGGTGCGGGGTTCGAAGTGGTAGCCGCACTCGTAGTGGAGGTATCCGGCGGCGTGATGACCCTGGGTTTGGGCGGCTTCCAGATCGGCGAAGAGTGCTGGGAGGTCTTCGAGGGTTTCGGCGGTGAGGATGCGGATGGGATCGAGGTACAGGAAGCTGTTCTGGTTGGCGGGGTCGAAGCGGGCGGTCTGGAGCAGGACGGAGTTGGGGGTCTCAGCGATAAGCGAGTGGATGGATTGCGAGAGCTGATGCCACGGGGTCACTTGTTTCTCCGTGCTGTGGGTGGGGATGACTGCTACTGCCTGTTCGTGGTGGTTGCGATGTTTTCTAACGTGTCTTAATTGTTTAGGGCCAGTACAAAAGCGCCCTAACGCCGGGCGGGCTCTACTTCGTAGGGTATTGGACGCTTCGCGTGTTAGGGACCTACTTAGTGGCTGCTTGATAGCAGAACTGGAGTCCGATGAAGAGCAGCCAGATGGAGAGGGCGAAGCGCAGATTGCGATTGGGGATCTTGGGGGCTGCGCCGCTTCCGATCAGACCTCCAACCACACCGCCTGCTGCCAGTTTAGCAAGCAGGATGGCATCGTAGTGGCCGCCGATGAAGTGGACGCCGGAGCCGACGATTGCGATGACCAGGCCGAAGGCGAGATCGGTTCCGACGACCTGGGTGGCGGTGAGGGAGGTGAGGCCGAGCAGGGCCACGGTACCGAGGGCTCCAGCACCCGCGGAGGAGAAGCCGATCTCGGCTCCGATGGGGAAGGTGATGGCGGCAAGCCATTTGGAGCTGTCGGGACGGTTTCGCGCGATGGCGGCGGGGCGGAAGTGGCGGAAGATGTGCCAGGCGGCGGTGAAGAAGATGATAAGGCCGAGGGCAAGGGTGAGGGCAGTCTTGGGGCCGTGAGCCGCTACGTGTTTGAAGAGGATCGAGCCGACGACGACTCCGGGGACGCCGCCGAGGAGCATGATGGCGAGGACGCGGTAGTTGATCTGGCGACGGGCGACCTGGAAGGGGACGACGATGAGCTTAACGATGGCGGAGTAGGCGAGGGTGGTGCTTACGGCGATATCGACCGGGATTTTCAGGAAGAGGATGAGCAGCGGTGCGGTAACCACGCTGGCTCCGACGCCGGTGAGGGCGATGATGATTGCTACGAAGAAGCCTATGAGGAATTCCGACATTGTTTACCTTTGGGGCGGTGGTTGGGAGGGCCGGGGCACTTTTCGTGGGGCTGAGGCCCTACGAAAATCCGAAGGGCAAAAAGAACAACAGGTGCAAGTGCAACAACAACGACGCAATACAGGGTTCTGACGGGTACCGCGCTTTGATCTGGTCCGCTACTAAGACGAAATGCAGGGGTCCTTCACTTCGTTCAGGATGACGGCGTGAAACAAACAACAGCAAAGGCAAGAGTGTTATGTGGCTTGGATGTGGATGCCGCACTCTTGTTTTTGTCCGCCCCAGCGGCCGGAGCGGGGGTCGTTGGGGTCGAGGGGGAGGCTGGTGCAGGGTTCGCAGCCGATGCTCGAGTAGCCCTTGTCATAGAGCGATAGGAGCGGGATGTTGTGCTGCTTCGCGTAGGCCCAGACGTCCTTTGCAGTCCAGTCGGCGAGGGGGCTGATCTTGCGGATCTTTGTGCCGGTGGGGAGGGCGAAGGACTCGGTGAGCTGCATGGTGGCGCGGCTTTTGGCCTGCTCGCGGCGCATGCCGGTGAACCAGAGCTTGTAGCCTTCGAGTGCGCTGAAGAGGGGTTTGACTTTGCGGATTCCGCAGCAGCGGCTGGGTTCGGTCTGGTTGAGGATGCCGAACTGGGATTCCTGCTCGGCGACGGTGATCTCGGGGAGCAGGTTGATGAGGTTGAGGGACCAGTCGTGAGCGATGCGGTCGCGGTAGTCGTAGACCTCGGCGAAGTGGTAGCCGGTGTCGAGGAAGACGACGGGGACGTTGGGCAGGGTCTTGCGGACGATGTGGAGGACGATGATGTCTTCGGCCTGGAAGCTGCTGGTGACTACGATGTCCTGGGCGGCGTCGGGGCCGGTGAAGGCGGCGAGTTCTTCGGCGATGAGGGTCTCGGCGGCACGGATTTTTTCGTCGGTGCTGGCTAGTGGGGCGACGGGAGCTTCGGGCGCCGGGGTGATGATGTGGGTTTCGCTCATGATTGTTGCTCCTCTATCCCCTTTTGCGCTGGCAGGATGTGGACCGCACGGAGGTGGTTCAGGAAGGCTGCAACTGCGTTGGGGCTTTGGGGGTCGGCTTCGAGGGTGTGGAGTTCGAGGCCGACGGTGGTGTGCTCGGTGGGGATGCCTTCGAGGATGACCAGCAGGCCCAGGCTCAGCAGGCTGCGGAGGATGGGTTGCGACTGGAGTTTGGTTCTGACTACTGCGAAGTTCTCGGCCAGAAGGGCGGCTTCGAGGGTGGTGGCTTGCTCCGGCGTGTGCACGCTGAGGAGGGCGGCCTTGTGGGTGGGGGTATGGATCGCAGTGGCGGTGCCGAGGCTGCGGCGGATCATCCCGGCGGCAGCGGTGGCGTTGGTCTGAGGATCGATGAGGATGAAGCTGCCGGAGGCGCGGTTCTCGGCGTAGGGATCGAAGAAGAGGGAGCGGGTGGACTCGATCTCGACCACGCCGATATCGTTCATCCCGAGGGAGTTTACGGCTTCGTCGGTGAGGGTTTGGATGTTGGTGCGGTGGAGGACGCGGGTGACGCGCGCGGGGAGCGTCTGGGTACCGTGCTTGAGGAGATAGGGGCGGTGGGTTTCGAGGCGCGTGGCATCGAACCAGACGACCGAGGCCTCGAGGGCGGTGGCGTGCTGCGGCGGGTGGGCGGCGATGGAGATGACGTCTCCGCGGCTGATGTCTAATTCATCTTCCATGGTCAGGGCGATGGATAGAGGAGCGCTGGCTTTTTCGAGGTCGCCATCGAAGGTGGTGATGCTGGCGACGCGGCTGGTGCGGCCGGAGGGCAGGGCGACGATGGTGTCGCCACGATGGATGGTTCCGGCGGCGATCTGCCCGGCGAAGCCGCGGTAGTGCTGGTCGGGGCGGATGACGCGCTGGACAGGGAGACGGAAGGGCGCGGTGGCCTCTTCAGTCCAGACCGGAACCTCTTCGAGGTGCTGGAGGAGGGTGGGGCCGGAGTACCAGGGGGTGCGGGTGCTGGGCTCGACTACGTTGTCGCCGTCGAGCGCGCTGACGGGGATGGTGACCAGGCTGGGAGCGTTCCCGTCGGGGTTGAGCTGGCCGAGCAGGGTGTGGAGGTCGCTGACGATGGTGTTGTAGACGTCTTCGGAGAAGTCGACCAAATCCATCTTGTTGACGGCGGCGACGAGGTGGCGGATGCCGAGCAGCGAGGCGATGTAGGAGTGGCGGCGGGACTGGGTGAGGATGCCTTTGCGCGCATCGATGAGGATGATGGCGAGATCGGCGGTGGAGGCTCCGGTAGCCATGTTGCGGGTGTACTGCTCGTGGCCGGGGGTGTCGGCGATGATGAACTTGCGGCGCTGGGTGGAGAAGAAGCGGTAGGCTACGTCGATGGTGATGCCTTGCTCGCGTTCGGCGCGGAGGCCGTCGGTGAGCTGGGCGAAGTCGATCGCCGGGGCTTTTGCGCCGGGGGCGATGGTCTTTCCGGTGACGGCGCGGACCTGGTCTTCGTAGACGTTGCGCGAGTCGTAGAGGAGGCGGCCGATGAGGGTGGACTTGCCGTCGTCTACGCTGCCGGCGGTGGAGAAGCGGAGGAGGTCCTTTTGCTGTTCGGCGTGGAGGAACTCTTCGATGGCGAAGTCGGGTTCGATGGGGGTTAGGGTCGGCATTAGGTGGTGGCTTTCGGGTAGCTCAGTGCTGAGGTAAGGAAAGACGAAATACAGGGGTCCGGACGGGTACCGATGTTTGAACTGGTCCGCTCCAACGGAGAAATACAGGGGTCCTTCGCTTCGCTCAGGATGACGGCCTTTTTTGAGGTTGCGCAGGCGGATACGCTGACGACGTTTATTGTTTGAGCGGGCATTTAGAAGTAGCCTTCGCGTTTCTTGATCTCCATGGAGCCGTCCTGGTCGTGGTCGATGACGCGGTTGGCGCGCTCGGAGGAGCGGAAGCTGACGAGTTCGGCGATGATCTTGGGGATGGTGTCGGCGTCGGAGCGGATGGCTCCGGTGCAGGGGCTGCAGCCGAGGGAGCGGAGGCGGGACTTGATCCACTGGACTTCGCCGGGAAGGGACTTCACGAAGGACTGTTCGACAGGGATCAGGGAGTCGCCGCGGACGATCATCTCTCGCTCTTTGGCGAAGTAGAGGGGGACGATGGGAATGTTTTCGAGCAGGATGTAGTGCCAGATGTCGAGTTCGGTCCAGTTGGAGAGCGGGAAGACGCGGATGCTTTCTCCGGGGGCGATGCGGGCGTTATAGAGGTTCCAAAGCTCGGGGCGCTGATTTTTCGGGTCCCACTGGCCGGCCTTGTCGCGGAAGGAGAAGATGCGCTCTTTGGCGCGGGACTTTTCCTCGTCGCGGCGGGCTCCGCCGAAGGCCGCGTCGAATCCGTAATTGCGCAGGCCGTCGAGTAGGGCGGTGGTTTTGAGCAGGCCGCAGCAGCGTTGGGTGCCAAGGGCGACTGGGTTGGCTCCGTCGGCGAGGGCTTGTTCGTTGCGCCAGACACGGAGGTCGAGGTTGAGCTCTTTGGCGAGGTTGTCGCGGAAGGAGATCATCTCGTTGAACTTATAGCCGGTATCGACGTGAAGGAGCGGGAAGGGGATGGGGCCGGGGTAGAAGGCCTTCTGGGCGAGGCGCAGCATGACGGAGGAGTCTTTGCCGATGGAGTAGAGCATGACCGGCTTCTGGAACTCGGAGGCAACCTCGCGGAAGATCTGGATGCTCTCGGCCTCAAGAAGTTGAAGGTGGCTGAGGCGGGAGGCGGGGAGGGCTGCGATATCGGGTGGGGCTAGTGTGGGCATATTTTTCTTATAGGACGGGGTGTTCTTACAGAGGCAAATGAAAAACCCACATCCGGTTTGGAGGTGGGTGGCTTGACTGACTGAGTTGCTCTGGATAGGTAAGGCTGGTTTTCTATCCTTTGAACTCACACCCACACATCCGCGCGCTGCAGCGACACGCTGTACAACAGGCGGTGCAACAGGTGCGACAGGCGGACTGGGTGGAGAAACTCACTCCTTTAAGGGTGAGGGGTGGGGGTGGATTTGTCAATGCGTGTAAGTTGAAGCTGTCGCCTGCGTCTTATAGGAATAAGGCCTTGTATCTGAGTATCGAGTCGTGTGAGACAGCAAAGGAAGAATGAATGACGCAGCCTAATACAGCAGAAAACACAGAAGTTCAAAGCGAATACCAGATCGACCCGGTGTGTGGGATGAAGGTGCTGCCGGAGAAGGCGGCGGGTTCGTCTGAGCATGCGGGGACGACCTGGTATTTCTGCGGCAAGGGCTGCCTGGCGAAGTTTGAGGCTGATCCGGCGAAGTATGACGGGTCGCAGCCGAAGGTTGAGGCGGCGAAGGCTTTGGTGCCGGTGGCTCGGGGCGGGTATGTCTGTCCGATGGATCCCGAGGTGCGGAGTGATAGGCCAGAGGACTGCCCGAAGTGTGGCATGGCTCTGGAGGCTGCGGAGGTGGGGCAGACCGCGGTGAAGTACACGTGCCCGATGCATCCGGAGATTATGAAGGATAGGCTGGGGGATTGCCCGATCTGCGGCATGGCACTTGAGGCGATGGAGCCGGTGGCGGAGGCAGAGAATCCGGAGCTAGTGAGTATGGAGCGGAGGTTCTGGACTGGCCTGTTGCTGACTTTGCCGTTGCTGGCGGTGATGGTGGCGGATATGTTGCCGGGGCATCCCTTGAAGGGATTGCAGCAGAGCGGTGCGCTGGGATGGGCGGAGTTCGCGCTGGCCTCGGTGGTGGTGCTTTGGGGTGGATGGCCGTTCTTCGTGCGGGGGTGGAACTCGGTCGTTCACCGTAGCCTTAATATGTTCACGTTGATCGCGATTGGGGCTGGGGCGGCGTACCTCTATAGTGCTGCTGCAGTGATTGCTCCGGGGCTGTTTCCTGCGGCGTTTCGAGATATGTCGGGTGGGTTGGGGCTGTACTTCGAAGCGGCGTCGGTGATTATCGTGCTGGTGCTGCTCGGGCAGGTGCTGGAGTTGCGAGCGCGGAGCCGGACGGGGTCGGCGATCAAGGCGCTGTTAGGACTGGCACCGAAGACTGCGCTGCGGATGTTCGATGACGGGCATGAGGCTGAGGTGGCGCTGGGCGAGATCCAGGTGGGGGAGATGTTTCGGGTACGGCCGGGGGAGAAGATTCCGGTGGATGGAGCGGTGGTTGTGGGGCGGAGTTCGGTCGATGAGTCCATGGTGACGGGCGAGTCGATGCCGGTCGAGAAGACCGTCGGGATGAAGGTGGTGGGGAGCACGGTGAATGGGACGGGAAGCTTCGTGATGCAGGCGGAGCGGGTGGGCTCGGACACGCTGCTGGCGCAGATTGTGCGGATGGTGAGTGACGCGCAAAGGACGAGGGCTCCGATTCAGCGGCTGGTGGATACGGTGTCGGGATACTTTGTGCCGGCGGTGATGCTGGTCTCTGCGGTGACGTTTATCGTATGGGCGTATGCGGGGCCGCAGCCGAGGATGGCGCATGCGCTGATCAATGCGGTGGCGGTACTGATTATTGCGTGTCCGTGCGCGCTGGGATTGGCGACTCCGATGTCGATCATGGTGGGGATGGGACGGGGGGCGGGCGAAGGCATTCTGGTACGGAGTGCCGAGGTGCTGGAGACTCTGGAGAAGGTCGATACGCTTGTGGTGGATAAGACCGGCACGCTCACGGAAGGGAAGCCGAAGGTGGTGTCGGTGCTGACGGCCGAGGGTTGGGATGAAGAGAGAGTGATGCAAGTCGCAGGAAGTTTGGAGAAAGCGAGTGAACATCCTCTGGGAGCGGCGGTGCTGGGATGGATGGCGAAGAGGGGTGTCTTCGCGGATGAGGTGGTGGGCTTCGAGGCTTTGACGGGTGAGGGCGTGACTGGCAAAGTGGGCGGGAAGATTGCGGGAATTGGGAGCGAAGCGCTGCTGGGACGGATGGGGGTTCCGACGCAGGACTGGGAGTTGTGGCGGAAGCATGTCGAAGATCTGCGGGGGCAAGGGCAGACGGTGATCTTCGTCGCGGTAGAGCGAGGGATCGCCGGGGTGGTCGGGGTGACGGATCCGGTACGAGAGTCTACTGCGGAGGCGATTGCACAGTTGCGCGAGGCAGGGGTCCGGGTCGTGATGGCGACAGGGGATAGCGAGAAGACGGCGGCAGTGATTGCCGGACGCCTGGGGATCGAGTTTCATGCGGGGGTTACTCCACAGGGGAAGGCGGAACTGGTGAAGAGCCTGCAGGCTGCGGGGCGCGTGGTGGCGATGGCGGGGGATGGCATCAACGACGCTCCCGCGCTGGCGCAGGCGGATGCGGGGATCGCGATGGGAACGGGAACAGATGTGGCGATGGAGGCGGGTGGCGTCACGTTGGTGAAGGGCGATCTGCGGGGGATCGTGAAGGCGATTCGGTTGAGCCGGCGGACGATGGGAAATATTCGGCAGAATCTTTTCTTTGCGTTTTTTTATAACGCGATTGGAGTGCCGGTGGCTGCGGGAGTGTTGTATCCGGTGTTCGGGCTGCTGCTGAACCCGATGCTTGCAGCGGCGGCGATGAGCTTCAGTTCGGTGACGATTATTGCGAATGCGCTGCGGCTGCGGAGTGCGAAGCTATAACTCGATGTCACGACAACCAGCAGGGAGCGAAGGTAGACTGGTTTCTCGGATTTGAAAAGTATGTTTCGGGAGAGAAAATGGATTTGCAGCAGGTGATGGGGGATGCGGTGGCTCCGCGGCCAAAGGTGGCTCGGCCGATTGTGTTGATTGGAGCGGGCGGGATCGCCCATGATGCGCATCTTCCGGCGTATGCGAAGGCTGAATTTCCGGTGGTTGCAGTGGTGGATGTCGACCAGGAGAAGGCGCAGTCGTTGGCGACGAAGTTCGCGATTCCGAAGGTCGCTGCGACGATCGAGGAGGCAGTGCGGTATGCGCCGAAGGACGTGGTGTTCGACTGCGCGGCTCCTTCGCCGGTGCACCGGGCGATCCTGAAACAGCTTCCGGATGGGGCGGCTGTGCTGCTGCAGAAGCCGATGGGTGAGACGCTGGCGGAGGCGGAGGAGATCCTGGCGATCTGCAGGAACAAGGGGTTGACCGCCGCGGTGAACTTTCAGTTGCGGTATGCGCCGAACATGCTGGCGGCAAGGGCATTGGCGGGTACGGGGGTGCTAGGTGAACTCCACGATATGGAAGTGAAGGTGAGCTGCCATATGCCGTGGGAGCTTTGGAGTTTTCTGGATAAGGCTCCGCGGCTGGAGATTTTGTACCACTCGATCCACTATGTTGACCTGGTGCGGTCCTGGTTTGGGAATCCGCTGGGAGTGTATGCGAAGACGGTGAAGAGTCCGAAGACGGCGCATCTCGCGGCGACGAAGACGGTGATGATTCTGGATTACGGCGAGAGCAAGCGGGTGTTCATCACGACGAATCACAGCCATGACTTTCATCCGAAGATGCAGCAAAGCTTCGTGCAGTGGGAGGGGCTCGACGGGGCGATGCGCGCGCAGATGGGAGTGAACCTGAACTATCCAATCGGGCTGCCCGATAACCTGGAGTACTTTGTGCGTGGGGATAAAGACTGGAGCGTCGGACCCATGAGTGGGAGCTGGTTCCCGGATGCGTTTATGGGATCGATGGGGAGTCTGCAGGCGTACGTGCAGGGGGAGGCAACGGCTCTGCCGACGAGCGTGGAGGATGCGATCGATACGATGCGCACGGTGGAGGCGGCTTATCTTTCGAGTGAGCGAGGTGGCGTGGAGTTGCCGGAGTTGGGTGGTTAGAGAATTTCGTACTTAGGCGGGACTGAATTTACGTTGGACTGCGTGACTGGAAAGCCTCTGTGCTGTTTGCTCTCAAGCCCAGAAAAGAGGAACGATGAGCCTTGTTGTTACGTTGCATATCTTTTCTGGTCGGCCGAACCCGGTCTGGGTTATCCCGGATGAGGGCGAGGTTGAATTCAACGAGCGCCTGGCGCGAATCACAAGCTCCGCGCGCACGTCTTCACTGAAGCTGGCGAGCGTAACGGGCGGACTTGGGTATCGTGGATTTACGGTTCAGAACCTGGACGGCTCGCAGAGCATCGCGATTTACGCCGGAGTGGTTGACCCAGGCCGGCACAGTGTGACATTCCTGACGGACGACCGAGAGCTGGAGCGGTGGCTACTTACGACAGGCGCAAGGGTGATTTCGGAAGGTGCGCTCTCCTACATGGAGCGTGAACTGAAAGGCGAGCTTCTTCAAGGGCCGATTATCCTGCAGCATCCGCCAACGCTTGCGTGCCCCACTTGTGTGGCTCAGGATGCGCCTTTGCTGGAACTTCCATTCTGGAGTTATTCGTCTGCTTCGTCGGCGGACAATAATTGCTACAACTACGCCAATGACCGGATGACGAATACGATTGCGCAGCCCGGGCGCGGAAGCGGGCATCTCTTTACGCAGTTGAACGGATGTTCCGGAGCGGGCTCGATCCAGGAGGCAGCAACCTTTGATGGACTGGTGGCGTGCTCGAACTTCAGCGATCCGCTTCCGGCGGGAGGTGGTTGGTACGTCGCGCTCGTGTTGTGGCCGGGCCATGACTTTCACTGGTACCGGCAGGACAGCAAGGGCTGCTGGTCGCACAAGATGGGTGGGAACGACGCTTCCAGTTTCGATAATTCTCACCATTCCATCAAAGACCCACAGGTTGCCGATCGCGGACCCTACACGACATTTTGCTGCTACATGGTGACGAAGTGCTGCCTCAAGATTCGGTAACTGGATCGGAAGAACGGAAGCGAGCGGAGGCGTGATTTGAGTCTGGTCGTTACATTGCATGTTTTTTCAGGGCGATCGAATCCGGAGTGGATCCTGCCGGAGGCCGCAGAGGCTGAGTTCCACGAGCGGCTGGCGCGGATCGCGCGGACGGCTCGTAACTCGAATTTGAAGCCCGGCAGTGTTGCGGGCACGCTGGGCTACCGGGGATTTACGGTAACGGACCGAAGCGGTCTTTGGGTAGTAAAGATCTACGGGGGCGTGATCGATCCGGGTCGTCAGAGCGCAACACTCCTGACTGAGGATCGCGAGCTGGAACGATGGCTTCTGGCATCGGGACGGGCGAGCGTGGAGGAGGGCGTACGCGAACACGTTGACCGCCAACTGGCTATCGTGACCAAGTACGATCCGATCTTTCCATTTCCCACTCGGTTGCTATGTCCGACCTGCGTGGCAAAAGATGCCCCAGTTCGGGATGCCAAGTTCTGGGGACTGTCGGATGCACAGGCGATTGTGAACCTGAACAACACCTACAACTATGCGAATGATCGGGTAACGAATACGAACGCGCAACCCGGAAAGGGAAGCGGTCACCTCTTCACGCAGAAGGACACGTGTGCAGGTGCAGGCTCGGTCCTTGAGGCGGCTATCTCGGACGGCCTGGTCGCGAGCTCGAACTTCAGCGATCCACTGTCGGCAGGACAAGGCTGGTACGTTGCTCTGGTGTTGTGGCCTGGACATGACTTCCACTTTTACCGGCAGGATAGCCTTGGGTGCTGGTCTCACAAAATGTTCGAGCAGGTAGTTCAATTTACGGACAACCCCCACAAGCTGATCCAAGATCCGAAGACAGCCGACCGTGGTCCTTACACCGTGTTCTGCTCGTACATGGTGACCAAGTGCTGCCTGCGGATTCGGTAAGCAGATCGAGGATAAGCTGTTGCTCCTGGGTCGGAGGGTGTACACGAATGAAAAGCCTCTCGGGTCGAGAGGCTTTGGTCTTTGTAATTTATTCACTTCGCAGTGCTTATCGTGGTGCCGGGAGGGGAATCGAATCCCCACGAGGTTGCCCTCGGCGGATTTTGAGACCGTAGAAGCCTCAAGCTCACTCGCCCAGAATCATATAGCTACAGCAACTTACAAAACGTCATCGTTCGGTTCCGTAAGGTTATTTGAGGGTCTGTGAGTTCGATTTGGACAAAGTTTAGACTAAGTCCATTCCTAACCATTTCTCCTCGCATCCAGTATATCAAGCAGATCGCAATACATAACGGCCACGCTTGTTCCTCGACTCACTGAATTCAGTAACCACAAGCCGACATATCGGTACTAATCTGGTGTCGTTGAGGGCATTGGCGATTTAGCATCAAATGAGAGTCCGGAACGCCAACTGCCCCTGAGCGAAAGTGCGCCGTGTTCGGCTCACCCCAAGGCGTCCAAAATGCAGGTATGGAATGTTCGGCAGCTTCATTTGCAAGTTCGAGTTCGGAAAGCAGCACCTTCGAAGGAACGACGAGAAGCGCCGCGGTCACCACTAGGACAAGCGTGATCGACTGTCACTCGGGCGGCCACGCGATCAGGGCTATATCGAGTTCTGTAGTCAACAGACTGTGGATCAGATTGAATACGAAGTCGCTGTGGAGCCGAAACTTCGGGTAGGGCGGCAAGTGGATCGACAACAGCATAGAGAAGCATCGGATCGGTATAAGGGCTACCTGAGTCGCCTGGAGAAAGGCAACGATGGAACGCCTCCCATATCCTCCGAGAGACTCGATAACTTTCTGAGAAGCCACCTTATCTCGCCGGAGACGTTGCGGAGCGACTCATTTGAGTCCTTTATGCAGAACCGACAAGGACAGTTGCTAAAGCTTATCGAGAGAGCCCTCGGCAAAGAAGCTTATTCCGGTTCGTCATCGGAAGAGGGCGAGGATGCTCCCAACTCAGAAATGGACGAATAGTTCAGTCGAGACCCTAGTTTCTATGCCCTCCGCGTCTTCCGTCACCCTACTCAGCTTTGAAGACTTCGCTTTGCCCGTCCACAAACCCCGCGGCTCGCTAGCGTTCACTATGCGATCCCCGACTGCGAATAGTGCTTCTTGTCGGTTTGAATATATCGGGCCTGTACGTCATTATGATCCGATGTCCACATCCAAGAAAAATCGGATACGTCGCGTGCCAGCTGCTACTTGGAAAACGGAAGATTTACAGCAACGCTCCCAGCAAACTCCATCGCGCATCATGGGCAATGAGCCCCTTCGGCTGCACGCTTTCCTTGACTACTGCCGGCTCTTGCAAGACGTCCGTGACTGTTTCTCTGCGCAGGACGAAGCGAATCGTTTCGACCACGTGTTTTTCTTCTTACGTGGTGGTCATTTCGCCTACGTTTATCTCAACGAGACTTTTCACCTGATGGAACGTGCTGTCATTTTTCCAGGTCTCAATCATGCGCGGCAGCCACGATTGAAATTCCAACGATGCCTTCGGTCGCTGGCTAAGTCCTCTGTCGATCAGGGGAAACGGACGCTTCGGTTGCTTGTGATCGATGAGGTGGAATCTGGTTCTGGGATGGGACGCATCTTGAAGGCCGTTGAGGAAGTGGTAGGCGAGCCAGCATGGGGGACAGCTCTCCAATGTCAGCTGACTTTCTACACAATGCGTCCTCGACAGACCATGTCGCTCAAATTGCAAGAGGCCATCCGAAAATGGTCCAGAAACCGAAAGAACGCGCCAAAGCTTCTTTCCATCGCGTTTGAGCACTTCGCTGGTTACATGCCCGGCTACGATAGCAGCCGACGCTGCGGCATCAGTACAGTCTCCAAGAGACATGAGGAGCACGAATCCTACGAACTTATTCGGCACACAGAGGGCAAGCTTCGGATCGTCTGCAGTGCCACCAAGAAACGCATCGCCTTCGCCCAACTGACCGGAGCGACCACCCTCGTAGGCTATCTTGCGCAACTGGCGCTCTACTTGACGAACAAGAAGTCCGGAACTCCCATTGAATCCATCGCATCCGGTGTAAACCTGCGTGGTTGTTCCATCTGCAAAGCGCGATTCGAGCAGGTTCGCGAACGAAGTGTGGGCTGGGTTCGATCAGGTCAGTGAGATAAATTCGACGACAAACTCCTGTACCCGCACGTTCCCGTGAATGTCGGTGTGCCACACATCTGTACAGTCAGGATAGGCGCGAACGTGCAAATAGTGGGCGGAAGGGCTGTTGACAACCTCGTTTGGAAGTACTGACTGTGTCAGGTCTACAGATGCATCCTCAACAATGCCATCGTTCGGCATCTTGAGACCCATCGCGATCCTCATTGGCCCCTGAGCTTGCTTCGAGAACACGCTGAAAGCTGACCCGGAGATCGATAATGTTGGAATGTCGACTGCATAACGCTGTAGAAAGCGGAACAGATGATCCGTCGTCAGGTCCACGATGGATGCCGCGTGGCTGGAGAACGATCTTCTGAAGAAGTAGGCGAGCAGTGACATTTGCCCGTGCGTAACTGCACCAGAATTGGGAGTGGCAAGGGTGACCACTCCTGCGACGGCGCGCTTTTGCAGGGTGCTGCACAGGCTCCTCGCCTCCGCAGGATCAAAGTTCCATCCCGCTGGCAGAAGGTTCAAATGCAGCAACATTGCTGCTGGATCGTGAAGCGCTATCGCCGCGACTCGACTGATCAAACCTCCCATACTGTGGCCGACCAGAAAAACGGGACGATCTCCTGCGCCGTTCAGTACCTCGTGCGCAAGCCTTAGCCCATTGATCACGACCGGGGCTTTCCAGTCATACGTAGTGCGATCCACCAAGCTGCCTGGAAACGAACTGTTGATCCTTGTCTCTAGTGTTTGGAAGATATGTCCGTCGCTTAGAAAGCCGTGTCGCAAGTAAACCGCAGGCGCCTTGAGATTGTTTGACGTTGTGCCGAACACAGAGTGGAGCGGGTTATGCATCTTCGGCAACCTCCTGCAAAGTCACTTGCATTGGCGCGGAGCGGCCCATCATGGCCCCAAGAAAACTATGGTCCATGCGAGCGATGAGACCGTTGCGCCGCGAGATTCGATTGGGGATCTGAATCCTCTCCGTGTCACTGGCGCTGTATCCGATCGAACTGTCGTAGAACTCGTCTGTGTCCTGAACCTCAGCGGTGGCGGACAACGTGAGCCGCTCGACGGGAGTTTGTGGGAGCGAAGGACCTCGCCACATGACCGTCGCTGGACCTTCATTGAAATCGGTGTACGGGCAGCATCCTGGCGCCGTTGAGTTCAACGTGAAATTCGGAATATTTCCCTTAGAGAGTCCCAACCGATCTGCCCCGAAGGCTGACAGTAGGAGCTTGAAACGCGGAATCCTCGCCGACCTCCACATTCCAAGAGCCGTCTCAGCCTTGTTTCCTAGCCCGTTCATTAGCATCAGTAGGTGGGAGGCAAACAACTGTCTGTCAAATAAGTCCGAGAGCACTGCGAGTTGCGCAGTCTCTCTGCCCAGCTCCACGCTAGCTCCGAAGAGCTTCGCGAGTTGCAAGTCGACACGTTGCGCAGAAACGGAGTCGAGATTCGTCAATTGCCCACGGCGCTGCGCCATCAATCTCTGGAAAGGGGCCACGAAAGCAGCTTCTTCAGCCTGTTCTGGTCTTCGTGACAGGATCGTCAACAGCTTCAAATAGGTGAGCAGCAAGTCTAGGGGAGGCGTCGTTCCGAAACGTTCCCGAAGATCATGCTCCTTGAGAGGCTGATCCAAAGTTAGACCTGCTGACGCGCCGAATTTTGAAACAGTGACGGCGGCTTGACCGCTTCGTCCATCGATCCAGATCACCGACTCGTCTGAAGCGAAATGAGGGTGCTGCTTCAACCATGCGGTTACGTCTTCCTTGGTCATAAGCTCCCAGCGGAAGAAGCCCGCAAATGGGACGCTTGCAAAGATCAATTTGCAAGCACGTATTCCTTCGCGGCGATCATCGACAACCAAATCGACGTCGGAAAACGGATCGACGGCATCAAGCAGATCGCGGAACTCGCCAACCTTCCCTAAGAGAAGATTGCGAGTAACGCCGCCACGGATGCCGATACGTGTCTGGCTCCGTTCCGAGCACTCCATGAGGGTGCGCCCGGTAATCCCGGTCTTCACAAACGAGATGATCTGTTCAAAATCCACGCCGTCTCCTAAAGGGTTGGAACGGATCAGCCAGATGCTCTGCGTCTCCCGCTGAGATGACAAGAGTTTCCCGGGAACCTATAGCCATTGTCTCTCGTGGGGAGCAACTCAACTACTTCATTATAGGGAGGAGCGTCGCTCCTCCCTGGCTGCAGCCGCTTCGCGTCGTTCGCCACCCACCTCAGCTGGCCGTTCCGTATCACCTACTGAGATACAGAGAAAGTGAACGTCAAACCGAAGCCAGGCTTCCAACTGGTATTGGTTGGAACCGCCGTGAGACCGTTGCCTTCGGGGAAGCCGATGGAGTATCCCGGTAGCAGGCTCTCTCGTCTGCCAATCTGCATTACCGGTGAGATAAAGAAGGCGCGGTGCATTAGTGAGATCGAAATGCCGGCTATCGGTTCGATGATGGCCGTTCCCGAGCTTGATCCCATCGCCGCGCCGATAACAGCCTGCATGCCCAGGCCGTTGTGCCAGTCTTTGAGACCGTAGCAGTCTCAAGTTCACTTGCCCAGAGTCATATGGATACAGCAACTTACGAAACATCATCGTTCGGTTCCGTAAGGTTATTTGAGGGTCTGTGAGTTCGATTTGGACAAAGTTTAGACCAAGTCCCTCCTCGAGCCATTTCTCCTCGCTTTCAATATATCAAGCAGATCGCAATACAACATAACTGCGGTGCCTATTCTTCGCCTCTCCTCACTCGATTCAGTATCGAAGCCTCGTGTTTGGAGGTGTCGCCTCTTGGGATCGAATACGGTTCTGTGCAAAATCTGAAGCTGCCAGTCGGTCTCATGCCTCAGAGTGATGGAACTCGGTTGCAGGATCAGTGCATCCACCGGCTACTTGCTCGGCAACATCGTTTTGTATGGTCCGAACATGCCGATTGTTCTGTCACTTTCCTCTAAGTTAGTGGTGATGGCTACCTCAAAGGAATGTCCACCCGGAGCAACACGTACTACGACGTGACCATTTCCGCTCTGAATCTCTTTCAATCGTTTTGTGGCGATGATGTTCTCCGGTTTAAGGGCGGTGGAGTATATATCACGCGGACCGGCATAAAGGTCTTGGCTCAACATGTTGCCCAGCGAAGGAATTGTGGGGTGAGCTGAGTCCCACGCACTCACGATGAATGCTCTGGGGCGCAGCGATCTGGCCCACTCCGGCCCACACGCATTCGCATAGCCATGATGGTTTGCGACGGCTACATCCACAGGGCCTGCTGCCCTCGCTACCGCCGCCTCAATATCTCCCCACGGTAGCCGCGCATAGGATGTATCGTGATCCATGTCACCGGCTGAGAAATATCGGAATCCTCCGAAAGTAAGCCTCAATGCAACCGAACACTTGTTTTCGCTCGGATAGTCGCTTACTGCCAAAGTCTTCAGTGGAGGGAACGTCTCGATCGCGTCGTCTTCTCTTCCAGTCCAGACCTTTCCGTTAGCGGCCAAATTCTGCACTGTAAATGTCGGGTAGGCCTCTGGACTCGAGTGGCGAAGTTTTATCTGTGTCGAGGAACCGGGTACAAAACGTTCCACAGTCCCGCCGCTGTGCACGAAAGAAGAGATGAACTTCCGATAGTTGAGTTGATGAGGATCGTTTAGCTCGACGGGATAGTTGTAATCGGGATAAGCCCGGTCGAGAATGGTCTTGATGGGGACCTGTTCATGAACGTCCATGACTCCAGTCAACTCGTAGGGTCCCAGTCGGGACATGACCTTCTTGAGCGACAGGAGATCAAGCCCACCCATGTGATCGGGGTGGAGGTGGGTTAGAACGAAGTAGTCGATCTCGGGCTGTCGGCCAGCTGGCATGTGACGGGAGATGTAGCGAGCAATCCATTCACCTGGTCTGCGAGATGTATTCGGAAGAGGTGAGATTCGATACTTCTCATCGCTATTCCAATCGGGTGCGGCTTGCAGAGCACCAGCGTCAATCAAGATCGTCGTCCCGTCTGGGCAGACAGCAAACGCGACGTTGCCCCGGCCGGTCGAGATGTGATGAATGTCCAAACTGCCGGGCGTCCAAGGCTGCAGCCTTAGACCAGCGACTGGAGAGACCTGCGACGGGAGCGGTACGTTCTGAGCAATACTGTCGGAGGGTAGCAGGGAAACAATGCCGGATACAGCGAGGCTCTGCAGGGCTGCACGGCGCGTGATTGTTGGTAGTTTGTCTGGCACAGTAGTGACCTTTCCAGTGATATTCGTTCGTCAAAGCGTACGGTGATCGCGGGGCTCTATTTGAGATCGGCGAAAAGAGTTTCAGTGCGGTGGCCTCTCAGGTCGCGAACCACTACAGTGACGGTCCTTGGTCCAGCTTCTCGCACATGATGGATGAGGTATCGGTCATGGGCCAGGACGACCTCTTCTGGAGATATCTCCTGACCGTCGATACGCATGGACACGAGTTCGCTTTGCTTTTCGTGTAGAACCGCTTTGTTTGGACTATCGCCTAAGCCGAAGCGCAATCGCACACGAATGCTCAGCCCCGCTTTCGGTGCGCCAACCTCGAAAGGCATCTCCGGCCTAAGAACCGTCATGATGGCCAGCGGCCGATTGGAGTGGCTCTCCCCCCACCATGACCACTTCTGTTCTCGATCGGCGATGAACTGACGGACCTCAGGCAATGCGCCACTCCATTCGATCCGATGGTTTGTGGATGCATCCCGTCGAACGGATAAGACCCATTTGTTGTCGATCGCCTTGACGAAGCTTTCCCAAGAGGGATCTTCCGCAAGATAGAGCGTCCGGAAGCCTTCTAGTTGATCTGCCCACCACCAACTCTCTCCACCGTGAGAGTCCTGCAGCCCAATCATGCCAATCCGTCCCTCCCACTCCATCAGGAAGGGTTCGAAATCGAGAAAATCATCGAGCCCAAAATGAAAGCTGCTGATTGCGCCATAGTCGCCTGTACGGCAGGCCTCGTCCAGCAGGACCCGTGTCAATTCCTCATTTTCATTGAATTGCCACACCATGCGTCCCTTGTCTTCACGGATAGCCTTGATGCGAGTGTCGCGAAACTCTGTCCAAGGCAATGCAACATCCTTCTGAGGAGGATATGGTCCCAGCTGTGCGTCCCCTGGAGCGACCAGGTCGTCCAGATGGCTATATGTCCCGAAGCCGCGGACGCTTGTGTAGGTTCCGTATTCCTCATCGGCGCGGGCGAATTGAACGCTGACACGATGCAAACTGGCGAGCCTCTGCGCTTCAGCGATCCATTCGCGCGAAGCGTTCTTTGCTGTCCAGAGTTGGATGTTCAACGTTTTGGCCAGCACGACAGCCTCGCTGGGGCTGCCGTTACCCGGGGCTTCTATCTGTGCGCTATAGACCTTGAAGGTGGAGGGTAACGAGGGGCTCTTGCGAGCAGCCTGTAGACGAGTCGTACCCGCTGCCGAAGCGCCAAGCATCCGCAACGCATCAAGTGCGTAGTAGGTTGCTGTGAGATTTGGGTTGGCTTCCGGCGAGCTTCGGAAGCCGCCTTCGGTTGTGAACTGTTCGTTGATCCAGCGAACACAGCTGTCCCGGTCCACTGGCTTTGCTCCGACCTGAGAGAGTAAGGAAACTGCGGCCCACGTGTAGATCATGTTCTCGCACCGTCCGAGCTCAGGAGACGGACTCCAGGTAAATCCACCGGTGGCTAGCTGGCAATTCCTTATCCAATCGATTCCGTCGGCGGGCATCTCAACCTGTTGTTGAAGGTCCTGCAGTGCCCCCATACCCCAAAGCGTATTGACGATGTGACCATCGGAGCCGTCTGCCGCAACGGAATTGTTGAATGTGCCATTTGGCCTTCTGCGCAGTTTGAAATAGTGCTCCCACGCTGTTGAAGAGTGACTCTTGTCAGCCCCGATCATCTTTCTCAGGCGGACAGCCATAGCCTGATGCTGAAGTGTTGGATATGCGTTCTGCTCAAAGTAGGTGTTATAAACAAATGGCTCCTGCAACATCGCACGCTTGTCTGAATCGATGGCCTTGCCAAGCCAGTTCAATATCTGAGCCTGCTCATAGTCGATCCTCCATAGCGGCTGTTGTGACAACCCCTCAGGTACCGGGTAGTGCAAACGTGCAAAGTCAGCCAGAGCTTCCGTTTCGGTAATCGGCGACTGCAGCAGGCGGTGGCAACCGACAGCAGCAAAGGTCGGCGTGATATGCGGTTTCGTCCTCGAGAGCCATCCGTAGCCGCCGCTGGACTTGCGATGACGGCCTATAAAGGCAAGGATCTTGTCGCGGTTGGGCAGCGCCGAGCCTGTGGTTCCAAACGACGGCAGGCAGGCCGCAAGTGGTAGGGAAGAGATTGCGCGAGTGAATGCTCGCCTCGATATCGCTCTGCTGTTGATCAATGGATTGTTTCCTAGTCTTGAATTCGAACGTCGGGTCCGCAAATGGTCTAGGGCAAGCCAACCTTGCTCCATAAGCCATGGCACCAAGGGTGGTGGCGACTATATTGCATAGCCGGCACCAGCAACTGCATCCAGCAAACCGGATAGCTTAGAAATTCAGCTTGCCCGTGAACCGAATGACCCTCGAATCCGCGGCACTTCCAAACGTCGAAGTGATCTGACCGAAGTTGCTATTCGAGACGTTGTTTGCTGGAACTGCGAAGTTCGGCGTGTTGGTGAGATTGAAAGCCTCTCCGCGCAGCTCAAAACGGAGCCTCTCCCTGATTGGAAACTCTCTGGATAGTCCCAGATCGAGATCCGCATCACCGGGGCCGCGCAGCGAGTTACGGCTCGCCGTGCCAAAACTGGCTGTCGAGACGGGAGCAAACGCAGTTGTATCGAACCAAGGAGAAAATTTTCCAATCCCATGTAGCGTTGCAACTTGAGGTTTGACTTGATTCGCGACCTGCGTATTGAACGCTGCGTTGAGCGAGGTTGCAGACGCTACAGGCGTGAATGGCAGACCGGTGTACTTCGAGATAACGGCATTCACCTTCCATCCCCCGGCGAGCGCGCTGGCCAAGCCAGGCTCGCGCAGGAACGCATGTCCCTTTCCGAAAGGAAGCTCGGCGGTGAAGCCCGTATCGAAGACCTGCCTGCGATCAAAGTCGCTGACCGCACGGTTGCGATATTGATAGGCCGCCGCATTGAACAGCGGCACGCTGTCATCGTCTGAGGCTTCGTCAATCGACTTGCTGAAGGTGTACGAAGCTGTGAGCAGCACTCCATGTTTGAAGGGGTGCTTGAGGCTGAACTGTAGCCCGTCGTAGTGGGCTGTGCTGTAGGGAAGGATGACCTGGGTTTCTGCGTTGCGTCCGAACGCGGTGTAGAGGGGCTGGCCCGCTGCACCGAGCCCAGGAGTCTGTCCTGCGTTGGCTTCGAGGTATGTAGTCTGCCGGATGGTTTGCGTTCCCACATAGCTCGCGGTGAGGTTGAAACCGGCAGGGAGCGATCGCTCAACTGTCAGGTTCATCGACTCCACATAGCCTCTACGGAAGGTGCCTGCGGGCAGGGTCTTTGTGTATGCGCTGAGCGGGAGTGCGGCAGTGCCGTCACTGGCAATCACCGGCGCAACGGTCGCAAATCCGGGGATACCGGTCACGAAGTTGCCGGCGGCCACATAGGAGTTGTTTGCATTGACGGTCTGAGCGATGGTTACTGGATAGGGATCGCGCATGGCGCGAGTGAAGGGGTAAGGATCGATGCTGATCCCGTATCCGCCTCGAAAAACCGTCTTGTCATTCATGCGATATGCAAATCCGAACCGAGGAGCGAACTGGAGTTTGCTGGAGTTCGATCCGGCGCCGGTTGGCTGCCCATTGGTGCCTCCAAGAACCGTGCGGTTCGTTGTGAAGTCGTAGCGATCCATCCCCGACATAATTGGATACAACTCCCAACGGAGTCCGTAGGTCAGCGTCAAACGATGCGAAGCCTGCCATTGGTCCTGTGCATAGAAGCCATACTGCCACTCGGTTTCTGAGATTGGATTCTCAAACTGGTAGCTCTTTCCAAGTGAGTCCGGAAGCCCTAGTAAGAACTGGGCGACCGCATTGGCCGAGGTCGGAGACGTCCCGCCTTTGAGCGCGGTCACGCCGCCGGTAAAGGTAAAGCCACCACGTGGGCCAAACCCTCTCTGCGGTTGATATTCGTTCAGATGATTGTTGAGCATCTGTGTTCCGAAACGAAGGGTATGCGAACCGACTGCCCATGTCAGATTGCCAACGTATGTGTAGGTAAAATCATTTTTTAGCTCCGGGGTGTAAGCGTCAGGATTGCCGAACGTCTCAAGCCCGGTAACCGCAAATGAAGGCAAGCCCGCCTGATTGGGGTCGACGCCATAGCTGCCATTGCCGTCGCTGTTGGTTCCTGGTATTCCAAGGCCAGGCCCGAGGTTCCGGGCAAAATCAGCTTCATACCATGTGAGGCCGTTGTGTCCTACGCCGAAGTTCGCATCGAACAATAGATTTTGCGAGAGAGTACGTGTGTAGCCGATGCCGCCAATGAAAATGCGGGTTTGGCTGTAGCCAGATCCCGAGTTGCTGCCGCCGGGGCTGAGACCTGTGCCTCCGCCGATTCCCAGCGTGCTCGGCGACATAACGTCTGCACTGAGGTAACTCAGCTTAGCAAACATCGAAGACTTCGGATCGATCTGCCAGTTCACCTTCTCGTCGAAGGAGAAGCGGTCCAAACTGTAGGTGCCTGCGACGGAGAGGTTGTTCGAGGTTCCGGCAAGATTGGCGTGTGGGATGAGAGCGAGAACTTTCAATGCTGCGGGACTGATCCCACTCTCAATCGCGTTTCGTCCATCCGCGTTCTCGCTCGCTATGGTTGCGCGTCCCGTTCCATCAGGGTTACCGGTATTGGAATCGTACAGCGCCGCCAGACCCGTGAAGTCTCCGTTTCGCTCAGCATCCGTTGGGACCGAGACGATTTCGGGAAAGAGCTGGCGCTGAGACAGGCCCTCAAAACCGGAGAAGAAGAAGAGCCTGTCGTGAAGTATCGGACCACCGATGTTCGCTCCGAACTGATTGAGGATGTTCTTCGGTGCTGAACTGCCCGCACCCGCAAAGTAGGTCTTGTTGAAGAAATAGTTTCTTGCGGCAAGTGCGGAGTTCGTGTTTTCCTCCCATAACGTTCCATGAAACTGGTTTGTTCCCGACTTAGTGATGACGGACACCACCGCGCCTCCAGCCAATCCCTGTTCGGCCGCGAAACTGTTGGTCACAACGTCGACGGATTGGATGTCTTCGGTGGGCGGGTTATAGAGAGTGTGGTGCGGAAGATAGACCTGTTGAATGGCCGCACCATCCACCGAGGTCTCATTATTATTACGGGATGATCCGTTGATGTTGGTGGTCAACGACCGGGATGGGGTGTCCATGACAGAGTTCTGATAGCGCGATGGAGTTGCACCCGGCAGCAGGCTCAGAAGGCTCTGGTAGTTGTTGAATCCTCCGATCGGGATGTTGCTGAGTTCTTTGCTCGTCAGCTCGCCATGAATCGTCCCGCTGTCGGTTTGCAGCTCGGTGTTCGCTGCATTGACCTCAATTGTCTGCGAGGACCCCGCGACGCTCAGCTTTTCATCAGCGCGCACAATGAGGTTCGCTCGAACATTGAGACCGGTGTGCTCGGCTTGCGAGAACCCACTGGCCGTTACTTGAACTTTGTAAACACCAGGCAAAAGGTCGCGAAGATCATACCCACCTTCATTGTTTGTCGTTTGCCGGTGCTCTGTTCCGGTTTGGATCTCGGTCGCAATTACGGTTGCACCAGGGACTGATTTTCCGCTTGGGTCGGTCACTGTTCCGACAATCGTGCCGTACAGAACCTGAGCATGCGCGAAGCAACTGAACTCTATCGGCGCGAATATGAGTACCGCGACTCCGATCATTCGCAAAATGGATTTCATCTGGATCATCTCCTCAAAGTATTGCGTCTGTTAGGTCGAAATTTCGTGAAGCTCGGGATCCCTTATTCGCACGGAGGCAGGCTCTTTAGGAAGAATCACCATGCCGGTTCGGAGAAGGGTACAGAGCGAATCTCTGCCGACCGCCTATGGTTGAACAAGTGGGTATGGGGGTGTGAACCGGCTAGTCTGCAGCTCATCAGAGGAGTGGGGATGTTGTTCCCACTCTGGCGTATGTGGCTGATATGCAGGCGATTACACCCGACGCAAATGAGTGGGCGGGGCTTTGTTAATTTACTGTTACTGCACTCATTGAGAGTCCTCGGCCGAGCCGTCACGCTGCCCGGATTCATCATCCCGGTGGGTTTCCGAATGTAAGATTTCAAGTGGACGGCATCGTCCATCGATCCATGGAAATTTCCCACGACAAAGTACGCAAGCAACTTGAGCGTCTTGCCGTCAGCGCCGAGTTCGGGCGAACTGATCGCATGGTCCGTTTTTTGCGTTTTGTTGTGGAACGGTCCTTACATGACGATGCAGACGCGCTGAGGGAGAGGCAGATAGGCATCGAGGTGTTCGACCGTCCTGTGGACTGGGATCCAAAACTCGATAACGTTGTCCGGAGCGAAGCGAGGCGACTCAGAGCAAAGCTCGATGCATACGCCGCCAGTGAAAATCCGGACGAGACAATCCGGGTTACGATGCCCAAAGGAGGATATGTTGCAGAGTTCGTAGAGCTCCCCGCCAGCCTCCCGCCCCCAGGAGTCTTGCCTCAGTCCCCGATTCCGGTCACTTCGGTTGAAAGATTTTGGCGTCACTTTCGATGGCCAGCAACCATTGCGGCAGCAGTTTTTCTTGTCGTTCTGGCCACGGCGGGTGTTTCGTCGCTCATCTCTTTACGCAGGTCCGTCGAGGCGAAAGCCGACAGCTTCGATGTGGCGCCTTTCTCAAACGAACTCGGGCCGCAGTTCAGCCCCTCGATTGCCCCAGATGGAACCCGAGTGGCTTATGTCTGGGACGGGAACGCGGACAACTATGACATCTACATCAAGGACCTGAAAACGAGCAATGTTGTCCGTTTGACGGACAACAAACTGCCTGACATTCATCCTGCCTGGTCGCCCAATGGGACGGAGATCGCATTTCTTCGACCATCCCAGTCCGGCACCGAAGTGTTTGTGAAGCCCGCGGGTGGTGGCTCTGAACGAGCGGTTGGCACCATCCGAAGCACAAGTGGGCTCTGGGCATCCGAGAATCCTTTTTCCGGTTGCCAGAGCCCTACCTGGACACCGGACGGTCGGCAATTGCTACTCACTGACGGTCTGGGCAAGGACTACGGAGCCGGTCTCGTTCTCATGGCTGCCGATTCAGGTACAGAAAAACCACTCACCTCGCCTCGTCCGCAGGATGAGGATTGCTATCCAAGATTCTCCCCGGACGGTACTCGAATCGCATTTGTACGCTATATCAGCCATGGCGCCGGGGAGATCTTCACCATGGCTGTCGACGGCACAGACCTTAGGCAGCTGACGACGGACCACAGAAACGTGCGGGGGGTTGATTGGGCTTCGGACGGGCGCCACCTCATCTTTGCGTCCAATCGGCGAGGATCATACGAACTCCGCGAGATAGACATGAACGGAGGCGAATCGAAACCCCTGCCCTCGGATACAGCTTCGGCGTCGGATCCTGCGATTTCACGCGCCAGCGGTTGGATGGCGTTCGTCGAAAGCGACGAAAACTGGAATATATGGCGAGTGCCCATCCAGAACGGTCACATCGGGACTCCTGTCCGCTTTTTGTCTTCCCAGGGCCACAACCACTCTCCGAGTTTCTCGCCTGACGGTCAGACGATTGCCTTCGTATCGGATCGGTCGGGAACTCCCGAGATCTGGTTTGCCAATGCCGACGGGGCCAGTATCCGGCAGATGACCCACTTTGGGGGACCGTGGCTGGGAACGATTCGCTGGTCTCCCGATAGTAAGACCATCGTCTTCGACGCAAGACCAAACGGTAACTCCGAGATTTATACAATGCCGGCCTCGGGCGGGAAACCGACCCTGTTCGAGCACGAGCAATTCGAGGTACGCAGGCCTGGGTGGTCACGCGATGGAAAATCGGTGTACTTCGACACGACCCGGGGCGGTATGCCTCAGATATGGAGACGCACCTTATCTACCGGCGCTGCTCGCGCAATCGCTCCGGAGGATACGCTGTATCCGTCTGAGTCCATGGACGGTCGGATGTTATTTTTCTTCAGTGGAAATGGCCGAGGAGAGCATAGCATCTGGTCCGAGAGAACTGATGGGAGTGAACCAAAGCAACTCGTGGCAATTCATCCTGATCCAGACCTGGATTGGGCGGTGAGCAAAGATGGGATCTACTTCGCGGTAACCGAGGCAGCTTCGACGGGGCTTGATTTTTACTCTTTCCGGGACGGCCGAACAATGACGGCTGGAAAGCTTACACAGGCGCTGTCATTAGGTACGCCAAGCTTGGCAGTGTCCCCTGACGGCAAGTGGCTCTTATATGCCTGCGTCGACAGCACAAAAAGTACCATCAAGATTCGTCATGAATCTGCTTTGTCGAGGAACCGGTAAGAGCGAGTTTCCGTCTTTGATGTTGTGTCGATTAGTCCTGAGATGCGCGCTTATCGCCATCAAGCTCTCGCTGAGAGAAGCCAACTTCGAAACAGTATGGGATCACTCATTCAGAATGGACCGAACATCAAGGCCAGATCGGAATCTAGCTTTATCTTAAGGCTCGAAGGCGGGTGCCATCAGATCTTGCTCCGCTTTTGGAATATGAAACCGGTTGGCTTCACTGCGCCAGCCATGGACTGCCGCTTGAACCTGCTGTAGCGCATTGTCAGCCTGTTGGGTCGTCAGGCCGTAATCTTTATAGGCATCCATTGCAATCGCGACATCACAAGCTGTTTCGACTTCATTAATTGCCAAAGTCAACTCGGTGCGATCGATTGACGGATTCATATCGTAGGCCGGGGAAAGCCGGATACCCTGCTCGCCGATGAAAAAGCCATGATTGCGCAGATGATCGTCTGTATTGTGAATCAGGATATTGAAGAGAACACGGCGAAAGAGCTGCTCACAATCGGCCGCTGTGTCGGCGCCTCTTGACTGCAGAAGGTCGACAATCTCCAAATAGCTCGCTCCAGGCTCTCCGTCTTTATGCTGTGTGAGAGTCATGGCAGAGACAAAGGCAAGCCGCCTCCCATGCGGGGTGCGATCAAATCGCTTCACAAGAAAAGTTGTGTAGGCGCTCTCCTGAAGTCGAAGCGGACGTGCTTCAGGGACAAGAATACCCGCTTTCAAAGCGAGCTGGTGTGCCACCAGCTCCCAGCCTCCGATGTCGCGCGTGTCCTGTCGGCTTGGGAACTTGGCGATACATAAGGTTCCCTCCTCGTCTCGCACGGAGGCCTTAGGCCTTGCACCTCCCAAAGAAGTTCCGGGAGCAAAGAGCTGAGTGAGCCATCTTTCATATTCAGGATGTTCTTCCTCATTGATGTGCTGTTCGAATTGGAGGCTGGCAGCCTGCAGTTCCCGGAGCGAAAGGATCGGAGGAGCAGCCAAGTGTTCATCGCTATCGATGAATGCACCATCAGGTGGCACACGGAAGCGTAACGCTCCAAGTCGGGTCTCATCATGCACGCCCAACAGAAAATCCCATTCTGTTAAGGTGCGGGCCCTTCGCTGCTCTTGCCGTGCGCGTGAATTTTCACGGCGCTGCATCAGCACACGTCCCCATCGATCGGGAGACGAATCCAGAAAAATCCCGAAGTTTGCTCTGTCGGACGCTGGGTATTGATGACCTGCCACAAGGGCAAGATCCGGATCGAACGCAAAGGTCTCCGCTCCGGCCAGCCATGCCTCGTCATAATTGAAGGAGAAGATTTCCCCTGACCGGCTTTGCTGGCAGTGAAGCTCTCCCATTAGGGCCGGCTGCGTAAAACGTTCGATATCGACGTAGGCTTGAACAGTATCGAACCGAGTCATGCATCCCTCGGTTCGTTCTGGACAGGTTTTTCTTCGGCTAATTTAGCCGATGTCCGTTTTGGTGCGCGGCGCTTTGGAGTGAGCCCCGCATCCTGCAACTTGCGCCCGAGAACATCGTCGACAGCCAACTGCCCGAGATCGTTCTCCAGTCGCAGAACCTGCATCACTCGAGCGTAGACACCCAGCGCGACACCTGCATCGCCTTGCTCCACCTTCGAGAGCGTTCGCCTCGTAATGCCGGCGCGCTGAGCGACGATTTCCGAAGAATACTTCCTCCGAAGCCGGGCAAGCTTGAGATTCGCGCCAAAACCTTCAAGCAGGCGCCTCATTCGCGGGAGTATAGCTGGAATCGTCTTCCCCATAACAAGAATTATTATACCTAATTATCCAGAAAAATGGTTATTTTACTTCCCCTTATAGGAAGATTGGCGCAAGCGCTCTTCAAACTTCTCGTGCGTATCCTTCACATGTTGCCCCAACGATCACTACTAGAATCTCAATCATGATGCTTGCCGGGTCAGACTCTGGGCTGATCCAGCTCTTGTTTATATGCAAAGTATGAGCCAACTGCGAACACCACCAAGAATAAGCCCATTGCGAGTTCTGCCATCACAACAATACGGGCCGCAGGATGAATTGGATAGAAGTCGCCGTACCCCGCAGTGGTGATAGTTATCCAGCTGAAATAAAGCCAATCAAGCGGACTGAGTAGAAACCCCGAATGAATAGCCGCAGAAGGAACACTAAACCAATTTATCGGCATCACGTGGAAGAACGTTGCGAAACAGACGCTCACTTCGACGTAGCTCAGCCCTAAGAGGCGAAACCGATCACCACGTCTTAATTTTGACGGTTGATGACCTTCCTGATCAATCTTTTCGAGAGCGTCGTAGTAGAACGCGTAGAGGATCTCAACCACGCGAGACATCGGCACCAAATATACGATCAGGAAGATAATGATACGGGCAGCCCAACTCTCGGTCGCCGAAAAAGGCTTCAACACAAACAGCAGAGCCAGATTGAGTGCCAAGAATGTACGGCTCCAACGTTTGATATCCCAACGAGGTTGGGCCTTCATGAAACGTGAGTCGAACAGGGCTCGGGTCGGCGCGAACGCAAGCCGCCAACCGAAACGCCAATTATGCGTGCGACGCTCCATCGATCCCCCCTAGAAGCTATTGCCGCCCATTGCAACGAAGCCGTCTAGCGTTTACCTAATCACAACTGAATTCAGCTCAAATCAGCCGGTGGCAATTCGAGCGCCCCTTTTCGGTCAAGCAGCTTCTTAAGAATGACTCGCTCTCTAATTTTGAACTCGAAGTCGTGTTGGTAGAGCGTGAGCATTTCTTTGTCCTTGAACGAACCTCCGAGAGGCTTCCTCCGCTCTGGTGCCTGGATGTACTTTCCAACTGCTGCGTCGAAGCTGGCTAAGTCCTTCCAGATTCCGATATTGATATAGGTCGTGTACGCTTTGTCGGTGATGCTGAAGGTGTTGAACTTCGCATCCTCAGCTTCGACCGGTTGCGTGAGCACTTCCCGATAGAGTCCCGTATTGGGACTGATAGTCATTCGTTTCCACATCTCTTCGAAGGCCTGTTCGTTTTCGATACCTTTCTTGATTAACCAGTGAACCATGATTACTACCATAGGGTCTCCAAAAGATGGGATTCGCAACGATAATGACTTCTAGCGTCGAGTCGGGCGAATCAGTTCAGGACGCCTCGATTAAACAAGAGCTTCTTCGATGGCCTTCTTTACCGATCTATATTCACTTGGCCCAAGATGGGTTTCTAAAACCGAGAACACTTTTTCCAAGGCATTCTGCACGGCCGCCTTGCAGTCGCCCGAATCCAATGTTTGATCAATGCTGCGTTGAACGGCATTTAACTGCTGTAACTGCGCTTTCAGCTTCGTCTGTGTTTCCGGTGTTGCGTCGGAGATGGCGTCCGCCATCTTGGAACGGAGATTCGCAAGTTTGGTCAACACGACGTGTTTGGCACTGACATCGTTTGTCCGAATCACCTTGTTTGCTTCCGCAGTGAACTTCGTTAGGTCCTTCTGTATCTTTTCGAGGCTTTGTTGTCTCTTCTTTGAATTGTCATAAGCTTTTTTACCGAGAGGCTTACATAACTCAAGAGCCAGTTCCTTTTTCACCTGCCGCCACGCCTCATTATCCTCAAACCCGTCCCGTCTGGCGTTTGGGATGAGAAGAGCAGGGCTAATGTGAACTTCGCCGACATAGTAGCTGTTGAAACGGGAGTAAGACTTATTCACCATCGTGAACAGCTCATCAAGGATTGTTGTCTTATCTATAGCGATGTTCTTAACTCTGACGCGGAGTCCATGAACACTTTTGTCGTTCACGATCTCGCTTTGGTTCGTGTGCCCGACCCATGCCCACCATCTCCCGGAAGATCCTTTGAAGTACTCGATCCACTCGATCCTCTGCAGCGAATCACCTTTGCCAACAAAAGTATCTTTGTACGGCTTGTAAATCGGCTTCAACGTCAAAGCGGATGTGCCAAGAGAAAGGCGCGCTGTCTCAATGGCCCACGCTTTTTTACTCGCGTACTCTGCGATTGCTGGGCCCTTATCCCAGGAAGGCTCAAATTCCACCGGCGATGTCTCGGCAAGATACGTCCTCAAGTGACCGGCGTCTTTGAATACCTCGGGCGCAGCAGAAAGACCGATGAGACTGACTTCCATAAAGTGTGCGGACTTATCCGTAGATGGAAGCTGTTCGAAACTTACAGATGACTGAAGCAAGTCCACCAACTTCAACGTACCGTTATTCATACCATTCCGTAACGCGACACAGTTGTACGCGACAGTGCTTTCAAAATCGTCCCCTTGGGCTTTTGTTCGGAACGTCAGTCTGTCGCAGAAGGCGATTCCGGCCAGGCGCCCGATGCCGCGGAAACCTGCCTGCTTCTGTCGGTCTTTTTTTGACGCTCCAATGGACGTCAGTGTCTTATAAGCCGCGGATGCACCAACCCCAACGCCATTGTCATAGACTGTAATCTGGTCGCCGGCCGCAAGCGTCACTGTGATGCGTGCTTTTTCGTCCGTGATCAGCCTCTGCTGGACGGCGGACCGAAGCGCATCGAATGCATTCTGCACGTATTCTCTTATGGCATTCTCGGACTCTCCGTACATGCCAGTCGTAAGCGACTCAAGGACATAGGAGCCGATATAGGGCTGTTGATCGATGGCTGTCTCATTCATGGCTTGGGTCCTCAAAAAGCACTTCTAAATCAGTGGCGACTTTGCGAAGGTCAGTACGCAATATTCCGAGTCCGGCGCTTTTTTCCCAAGTCACGGATTTACTCCCCTCATATTCCGTAGAAAGCGCGCCGAGAGGAATCGTGAACTCGCGCGCGATCACTCGTAACAGTTCGTCGACAGTACAGTGTCCACCAGGAAAGAACTTCAACAATTTGCGCTGGTCCGCGGCTGTTTGATCAAACACCTCGTTTGAAGCAACCGAAATGCTCGCCAGTGTTTGCAAAGGATCGATATCGTTCTGGAATTCGAAAACAACGGCAACCGACCCGAGTGCTGCTGTTGGCTTGGCAAGTAACCAGACATTTTCTGCTTCCAAGATCGTGTCAAGTCGTTCGAAAGCTGATGTTGCGTAGCTTTCGGTAGCGAGGGCAAAGACGCCTTGAGCCAAATCACCGCCAGGCGTGCGCCGAACTTCGTTCGAGTTGGAAAGATAAATACCAAGAAGCATCCCCAGATAAAGAGCGGATTGGCTGGACGCATGCGTCTGTCCTGCAGTCTGTAAGACCTCCGCCAACGAGTGCGAACCAGGATAGACAGCAATCGCTCGAAAGAATGCCTTTCCTAATGCCGCTGCTTCGATGCCGCTGATAGTGGGCAGCAATTCTGGAAATGCTGTGGGCGAGACAAAGCTCAGCACATCTTCCCTCTCTCCCCGTAAGAGAAGACGAAGGGCTTGCTTCAGCTGTTGGGATGGCACATTGAGCTTCAAGGAATGAAGAGTTATGCTCGCTAGATCGGTCACGGCTGTTTCAGGCGGGCGCCGGATGCCGACAATATCCCAATTTGGAATTGGACTTTCATCTAACCCTCGCGGGTAAGCTGCGGCCACTAGGTACTTGGCGCTCTGCGGTTGCTCCATTTCAAGAAACAGAGCAAGGTTGCCGACGTTGATGACCTCCAGCTGGAGTATGCCTCGCTCACCGGCTTCAAAGGCCAGAAACGGATGTGGCAATTGAGCGTCGAATCCAGTCTGAGGCGTTCGCCCAAGAGGTTTTCCTTGATAGTTCTCAATTTTCGAAACGACGTGCACCCAGTCCGTTTTGCAATCGTTCGTCAGAATGAGAACAGGATTTGAGTCCGCACGTGCAAGTACTTCACGCCAGAAAATGAAGTCACCAAATGAGTTCTCTTCTTTGGCTTGATCTTCGTACCCGGGTGGAATCCGGCCTTCCACGCGATGAAGGAATTCGGGTTTGACAGAAGCCACGATGTTCGTCGCATCTGTCCAGACACTGTGTGTATTGACGAACTCTCTGACCTCCGCTTCCGCATTGGAATAAGCCGGTTTCAGCGATTTCTGTAGAAACTGGCCTAGATTTTTGTTGACGATACCGACCGAATTTCTCAGTCCTTCGATCGCCGCGGCCTTGTTTGCGAAGTCCGTATCAGCGCACAAACTATCGTCGTAAGACTGGTCGACGAAGCGAACTACATCCTCAAGCATTTTTCTCTGATTGCCGACACGCTCCCTGATCTGATTGAGAACAGATTCTTCTCTCAGATGCCGGTAGAGTTCATGGGCGCACCATGTGGTCACGAAAACCCTTCCTGCCCGATCTGTTGCATCGCACCAATCTAAAAACTCGCGACGGGCGGTGGCGGAGATCTTGAGCAGCCACATCAAGAGAGACGTGTCAATGTAAATATTGAGCCGGGGTTCAACCAGCGCTGCACGCAACCGATTGTGGAATTCCGAGAATTTCAGTTCGCGTCCAGGAAGGGTGAGCCCTCTTCTCGCTATAACATTCGGGTTTTGCGCTGCCCCGCTACCTTGCTCAGCTGGCTGTGTCAGCATTTGTATCCTTGTAACGTGCGGAGGGTTCAAGAACTAAAGGAGAATGGTGGAAGAGGGTGCAAATGCCAATATATAGTCTGCCCATCACAAGCGCGGAAACTGCAGGCTCCTCTTTTCTTCAGTTACGGTTCTGATGGCTATGGGAGAGCTGGTAACGGATCTACAAGCGCCCGAAGAATCTCGGGTTTTTGCAAAGCTAAATCTTCGGTGCTTATGGTGTCGACGTCGCCTTGCGTATATCGAGCGAGGCGGTGTTTCTGTTCGAGACTAAAATCAACAAATTCATCGATCGTTCCCTCTGCCATAAGCAACAGGATGTTGCATGGACGCGTTTGAGATAAACGATGAATGCGGTCTTGCGATTGGAGGAAGTCAACGAGATTGAAGGTCCTGTCGACATAGATTGCTGTGCTTGCTTCTGTCAGGGTCAAACCTTCACGAGCGGCCGCTGGGTTTGCGATCAACAAGCGCACGCGAGCGTCCTTCCTGAACGCCCTCACGGAACGTTGCTTGGCAGCGCTGTCCATTCCGCCGTGAATACAGACGGGCTCCAGATGGGCGAAGCGCTTCCGCAAAGTGAAAATGTTCTCTACGAAGGAAGTCCAAATGATGGCCTTCTCGTTCGACTCGGAAAGATACCGAGGTAACAAATCGTCTAGCGCGGCGAATTTGGACGGTACTTCGGAATAGGATGCGTCGATTAGACCTGGATTCGATGCGAGCTGAGCTAGTCGAAGAAGTCTCGTTAAGATATTTTCCGCTTGGGTGAGAATTTCTTGCCCACTAAGGCTCGTTACCCAAAGAGCGAGAGACGCCCGAAGCTCTTCATACATGTCTCGCTGGCGACCGCCCAGCTGCACAGGGATTCTGATGATGCTCTTAGTGGGAAGTTGAACTGATCCTTCCTTTTCCCGCCTTAGTGAGAGTTCTTGAATCCTCTCTCGCAACTCAGCCACCCTCGTGTAGCCTCCAGATGGTTGACAGTATCGGCTCTTGAAGTCATCGAAAGTCTCTCCCAGAGCTGCACCACGATCAAGGAAGAAGTACTGCGACCATAGATCTTCCGGCTTATTGGCAACCGGTGTGCCGCTCATGATGTACCGTCTCGCTGCTAACGGGCTCAAGAGATGAATCGATTGCGTGATGCGCGCCAACGGGGACTTGATGCGGTGGCTTTCATCAAGAACCAACGCCATGCGTTTGAAGCGCAAGAGAGCCTTGAGAGATGCGATCTCTGCACTCACGGCTTCGTAGTTGATTACATAAAATGCTGCCCTCAGGCTTTGAAAAGCGAGCCTGCGAACTTTTTTCCCAGAGCCAAAAAGCGCATACGGTAGATCAGTGAATCGTTCAATTTCTTCTCCCCATGTTGGCTTAATGGTGTTTGGGCAGACGATCAAGGCACCGTCAATCTCATCAGCAGACTTCGCGGCGCAGATCGCATCCAGGAGTTGTCGGCTCTTGCCTAGACCCTGTTCGTCGAACAATGCTGCTGCGGTCCGGTCTTCGAGAAACTTCGATCCGACTTCTTGGTGAGGCAAAGCGGGTGGCGGCGTTTCACGCATATGAGATTGACCTCTCTTCCACAAAACAATCAGGCACATGCATCCGGCGGACTTGTTTCGCAGCGATGAGGCCAACTTCAGCAAGCACTCTGTCTAGCGCCATCGATGCCGAGCGAGGCACCACTAGATATAGACGTGCGTGGTCACAACGAGTTCGACCCGTCATCCTGGCGTAGGAGAGCAGTTGCTGCTTCGTGTGGGTTGACTCAATATCACAGACTGTCTTGGCCTCGCCAAAGGCGAAGACACCATTCGAGGGAGAGAACGCAAATGCATCAGGACGAATTCCCGAAATGATGGGCGGATACTGGAGGCGTCGTTGGCAGTCAAACTGAGGCAAGGTGCCGTCATAAGCTACTGGCAAGAAGCCATCAGCTTGCATCTTTCGAAGGGCCCACATCACTAGAGTCTGATGAGTTGTTGAGGGACTAGGCATCAGTCTCCTCTCCCAGGCGCGAGACTGCATCGATGACTCTGCCAAGTTCTTCTTGGAGTGACTGCAGGATCGCTTTGCGCTCAGGGCTACCCGCAAGCTCCATCAATTCAGAGACCGTCATTCCTTCAAGACGGGCCCTTGCGCGTTCCATCGTTGCATAGAGTTCATGTTCTTCTGGGTTCTGGCGTTGAAGGAACTCATCGGCTGCAGAAAAGCCCACTACGTCCAGAAGACGTGTCGCTTCTTTCGAATCCAAGATCTTTGGTAAGCGACGAACCCGCACGCCAGTGTCGAGCCGCCCATCTCGTACCCATCGTGCAAATTTCTCTTTCAAGTCAGGCATGAGGTTCTCGTGTGTCTGAATTCGTCCATTCTTATAGAACTCGAGAAAGTACGAGAACTTGGACTTGTGTTCTGGGTCGCTGGGGTCCGACGTGATCGGAAAATACATCTCGTTCATGAAGTCGACAGCAGCCAGCTGTTGACGTACCTCTCGCGGCTCCATGCGATACCGCTCTGCTATCTCTTCTTCGATGAGCCCTCCGTCGATTAGGCCCTGCATCTGCAATGCTCTCTCATAGGGAGCCCATCCCCGCACAGCTCCAAGGTGAACCTCATTCAATAGATCCTGGATGACTTGTTCCGGGGTGGACGGAGGAATCGCCCAAGCGGGCATGCGGGAGAAATTTTCGTCGTTTGGAAATTCTTCCTGCGCCGCTCGCATTGCCACCACTCGCCGATTGCCCTCAGCCACACGGCCGTCAGCTCGCACGAAAATTGGCTCCTGTACTCCTTTGGAAGCAATGATTGATCGTTTGAGCGCCTCAGTTTCCTCCTGACTGATCAAAAGAAGAGCGCAAGCGCTGTCGCTGCGTTCGAATTCAGAGAGTTGGCGCATCGAAAAACCGATACGAGGATTTTGGGGGTCGAGGAGAACCTGATTCGGATTGACCTCAACCAGCGTTAGTTCGATCGGATGTCCCTGGATGTTGCGCGTGTAAGTGGCCATAGCAGTTCTCCTAATTCTCGATTCCACAGAGCTCAACGAAATGCTCCAAAGACTCCTGCAATTCCAAGACGATTCTCTTGGCCTTAGGCCCTTTGGCTTTCCTTACGCGTTGAACATCGTCCATCTGTGCCTTCAGGAGCGCCTCAGTCATCTCGACCATGCGACGGAAGAGCTTCGATGTCAGAACAGGGTTGTCTTCTGCTAGAACCTTTTGAGCCGCTAAGAACCCTTCAGATGAGAGTGCCGCGAGCGCATCTGGATCTTCGATGATGGCCGGCAAATCTCGAACTTGAACTCCTTGGTCGAGCTTTCCGGTGCCGATCCAGTCAACGAATAGTTCCTCTGCACCCGGAGTCGCGGACATCCACTCTCGAAGTGGAGGCTTCTTGAAGAGTTCCTCAAAATAGCTAAACTTGCGGCTACTAGCCGGGCCAGGATACTTGGTTATGTATTTGGTTTTCATCATGTCGAACGCACGAACGAGCTGATTAACCTTAGACTTTGACATTCGGAGGCGCAGTGCAATTTCGTCTTGAACGAGAGCAAACTCGTTGTGCATCTTGTATACGTGCCCCGCCTTCTCAAACGGGGTCCAAGTGTTCTTGCCCGCCACATGCATTTCGCCCAAAAGAATGGCTACATCGCGTTCACCGATGTCGGCCGGGAGAACACGTGCCGGGATTTGTTGCCAGCGGGCTTCCAATGGCTGGTTCTCCCGAAGCTTCCGGTAGACAACTGTACGGCAGTTGCCCTCTACAACTCTGCCGTCTTGCCGAACAATAATCCGCTCGATCAGCCCATGATTGATTAGGACTTGACGATATAAATCGCGGACGTCTGAATCATCCCAAAGAAGCGCCTCCAGCTTGAGCTGGAGTTCACTGCCGAGATCGGAAGTTCCGACTGAAAAGGTATTGGCGATTCGCGGGTTGTAAGGATCAAGGGTCACTTGATCGAGCGGCAAGTCGATACTTTGGACTTGAACACGCTTTCCATCCAGCGTGATTTCGTCAACGACGAGTGGGGCTGGATTATGCTCGATAGAGTTCATTTGTTCACCTAGGTCAACTTGACGCCAGCAGCTTTGGCAACATCCTTAAGCGCACTGAACAAATCGCGGAGGATGACTCTCGACTCCTCATTGCTCATCAAGCGCTGCAAGTCCTTGTTTGGCATGCGCTGCAGCAGTGTCGTTGCTTTCTTCAACTTGTTGAATGCCGTCGAGTCGGCGGTGGGGTCCGACTTGCCAACAACGGCCAGTGCGACGTCGACGGCGTGCTTCTTCAGAGTTTTGACAGCTGCTGGATCTTTCAGCACCTTCTCCAGTTTGCGAACATCGGCTCCTTTCTTGAGCCTCTTATCGATCACCATCGAAACGAATTCGTCGACGTTCGCTGGCTTTGTGCGGTACTCCTCAAGTCCCTTGCGCTTACAGAATTCTTCAACAAAGCTCCATTTATCCAGGCCACCGCCTCCGGGCATGCGGGGAAGGACCTTTTCCGTCATTATCGTGTAGGCCTGGAGGTCCCTTAAGACCTCCTTCTCAGTCATCTTCATGATCACGCCGATGGCCTTTTCGTCCATGTCGAGGGTGTGCTTCATGGAGTGCATATGGCCAGCCTTTTCGTAAGCCGCCCACTTGTTCTTGCCAGCGACGTGAAACTGCCCCTGAAGAACAGCGGCTTGGCGAGGAGTGATGTTGGGCACGAAGATGGCAGGGATAGCCTGCCAGCGTGGATTGTCTTTGTCTATCGAGTTCAGCTTTAAATAAGAAGCGACGCGGCAGTTTCCTTCGATGATGCTGCCGTCCGGCCTAACGTGAATTGGATCACTAATGCCGCCGTTGTCACGGATCGACCTGAAAAGATCCGAAACACCAGGCTGATCCAAAATGAGCTTGCGGAGCTCATCTTGTGTCACCTCCCGGTTTTGAAACTTCTGTTTGACTGCGTGCTGTATGCGCGGGTTATGAGGGTCGAGTTTGACTGCCTTCAACGGCATGTCGCGATGTTCAACAAGAACCTTCTGATCCTCAATGATCAGCGTTTGCCGACTGACCGGCGTTTCAACTTTCTTCTTTCCGCTCGCCATCAGATCTCACTTTCGGTATCAGTTCAGTATCATAAAAACTAATGATACTGATAAGAACTGTGAAGACCATAGCGGACCGACAATCCTGCGTCAAGTGAATTCTTTGAACTTTCGGCTAAATAGAGTTGAATAAGAGATTGTGATTTCATATACATGATTGGCAGCCGCTTGGGGAAGCCATTCTGCAGTAGAACTATGACATAATTGCAGTGAATGGCTGCAGATTTAAGAACCGACTCGCTTAAGCTATCCGGAACCGTCGGCACATCCGTGCGCAGACGGGTGTTTCTTGGGTTCGCCCCCGCTCGCGTCTTGGCGGCCCTGAGCTTCGCAGACGTGTTGGACGAGGATACTGGAATCGGTTACCAGCGCCGATTCAATTCGGGGCACAGCCAAGACTTCCGTCGCTATGTGCAAGAAGATGGAAGTTCGACAATTCCCCTAACATTCAATTTGCGACCGACGCCTGATGATGGCTGGAAGTTGACCGAGACCGATGGCGGGATGTCGATGCTAGAGGTTCAACCAAGCGCAGGCAAAGTGATGGCGCGAGTTGATTGCCAGCATAGGCTGGGCTATTTGGGCGATCTCGACGTGTCATTGCCGTTTATGTGCTTCATTGGACTCAGCGTTCGTGAAGAGATGGAAATCTTCAGCGTCATCAATAGCAAGGCTAAGGGCCTCAGCACCAGCCTCCTTGACTTCCACGATGCTTCGCTCTCGTCCGACCTCTGGAAAGATCGCCCCGAACTCTACATCTCGCTTCAGTTGAACTCGGCCCCTGAGTCCCCGTGGTGTAAACAACTCGATCTAGGTGGACGTGCTACTTCAGGCTTGAAACGTCGAGCGTCATTGAGAACCATGCAAAAAGCAGTGAAGCGGTTTTTAAATCAAACGAAGCTCTACAAGATGGAGAGCGGTACTACTGCCGCAGAGGCAGTGATCGCCTTCTGGGCTGCTTTGGCGTTAGTGCTGCCGACTGAATGGAATTCTCCTAGGGCCTATCTCGTGAATAAAGGCATCGGCGTCTACGCATTGATGACTATCGCAGCGGACATCTACTCCGAATCGAACGGTCAGATCTGCGATCGGAAATATTTTGTAGGGAAACTCTCTGAATTCCTGACTCTTGTCGATTGGGGCCAGAACGGCCCACTGAAAGGTCTAGGTGGGGAGGGTGGGGTTTCGGCTGCGGTCGCTGTCATCCGCCGTGCGCGCGCAACTCGCGGATTGAAGGTAGTAAATGGCTAACAACAATATTCTCCTCATCGAACCCGGATACAAGAACAAGTATCCTCCCCTCGGTCTGATGAAGATCGCCCAATACCACGGTCCACGCGGCAAGCGTGATCACGTTGTCTTCATTAAGGGTGAAGAAAAAAAAGTGCTCGGCCAGGCATGGGACCGAATCTACGTAACAACCCTATTTTCATTCGAATATCCGCGCATCGCAGAAACGATCGATTTCGCGTTACAAGCAGCAGGTGGAGCCCGCGACAAAGTTTTCGTCGGAGGAATCGCCGCTTCGCTTATGCATCAGCGCTTCTTGGATGAGCCTCGGTGGCGTGGCGTCCGGATCATCAAGGGACTCTTAACCTCACCGCCTGCTATCGCACTGGAGCTTGATGAGTTTTCCGATGAGCTCTACGCGGACGACACATCTGGCGCACCAATCGAGGATCTGATTCCCGATTACAGCATTTTGGACCAGATTGACTACTCGTATCCCGTGAGTGACGCCTACTTCACTTACGGTTCGAGAGGTTGTATTCGAAAGTGCAGCTTCTGCGGCGTTCCAAAACTGGAGGGAGCACAGCGTGATACAGAGTCCATTTCCGCAATCGTCCGGGGGGTTGAGAGGCTCTATGGGGCAAAGAAAGACCTAACATTGATGGACAACAACGTTGTTGCCTCGGATCGCTTCCAAGACATCATCGCTGAAATTCGGGATCTGGGTTTCACACCTGGAGCAAAACTGAAGAGAGGCCGTGGATATGTTCAAAGGCGAGTTGACTTCAATCAAGGGGTTGATGCTCGCATTCTATGTAAGGACAAGATGTATCTTCGAGAGCTCGCGACGATATGCCTGAAACCTCTGCGGATTGCGTTCGATCACCTTGGGACGAAGGGTCCCTACGAGCAGGCAATCCGATATGCTACCGAGTTTGGCCTGACTGAGCTTTCGAATTACATGCTTTACAACTTTCATGACACCCCAGCCGACCTCTTCGAGCGAATGCGACTGAATGTGCGTTTGAATGAGGATTTGGGTATTCGAATCTGGTCATTCCCCATGCGATTCCAGCCAACAGACCGGCCGAACCGGACGCATATCGGTGACAAATGGTCTCGCTATCAATTGCGTTCAATGCAATTGATCCTCCAAGCGACGCACGGTGTTGTCAGCGGACAGCCCACGTTCTTCAAACGAGCATTTGGCAATTCATTCGAGGACTATGAACGAATTCTGCTGATGCCGCATCACTTCATCTTCAATCGCGATTGGTTTGAGCATCACGGCGGCAAAGCCGAGTTTGATGAGTTTACTGCTCAGTTCAAGCGACTCACTTCAAATGATCGGTCTGAGTTGCTGAACCTTCTTTCGTCAGTCGACGCGCGTAACTTCAACACTCTTCATGAAGGTGCGTCGAGCGGGTCGGTTGCCGAGATACTACGTTTTTACGTGCCGATGGATAAGGAAAAGGAAGCAATGATTTGGAACACGCCTCGTCCTGCACCAGAAGTAGCGGATGATGAGCGCGTTGAGGATGCGGGTTTGACAGAAGACGCGGAAGCGCAAAATTACGTGGAGATTTCAGCCTGATGTCGTCTTTGGTAACACTTGAAGTCAAGCAACCGGAATGGAAGAAGAAGGCCGAAGAGGTCTTCATTGGCAAGGACATCCTTGAGCTGTTAAGTACCTCTATGTACGTCGAGCCGTTGTCGATGTACAGAGAATATGTGCAGAATTCGGCAGATTCGTTGGAATCGTCGAAATCTGCGATTCTTGAGCATTCCCTCCCACATGATGTTGAAATTCGCATTGACCGACAGCTGCGGAATATACGTATCACCGATAGAGGTCAAGGCCTGTCCTCTCGTGAATTCTACCGACGACTGACTGCAATTGGAGGCAGCGCCAAGCGTGGAATGAAGCTACGGGGTTTCCGCGGAGTTGGGCGGCTCGCGGGACTGGCATTTTGCCAGGAGTTGATTTTCCGGACTCGCGCGAACGGCGCCGAACAGATTCAAGAATTACGTTGGGATACGCGCAAAATTCGTTCGTTGCTTAGCTCCTCCGACGCGTCTCTGAGTCTGGCCCAAATCGTCGCCGAGGCCGTGGACACACGTAGTATGAAGGCTTCAACAGAACCCGCGCACTTTTTTGAGGTTGAACTCAGGAATGTGGTCCGGCATCGTGACGATCGACTGTTAGATTCGAGTGCAGTCGCAGCCTATCTGGAGCAGGTTGCTCCGGTTCCATTTCATCCAGACTTCAGACATGGAAAAGCGATCAGCCAATTCCTGGTTGACCACGGTGTAAATCTTCACCCCCTCTCCATCCACATCGAAGGCGAGGGTCAGATCTATCGCCCACATCGGAATGTGGTCGGCTTCGGCAACGGGAAGTCGATGGACGTGGGAGAGCCTGAGACTTTCGTCCTACAAGACCGGAATGGAGACACTTCAGCTGTCTCTTGGATTCTCCATCACAGCTATCTTGGGTCTCTTCCAAAATCGACCAATGTGGCTGGTTGGCGAATGCGCTCTGGAAACATCCAAGTCGGTGGTGAGGCACTCCTTGAAGACTTGTTTCCAGAATCGCGCTTCAACGGTTGGACGATAGCAGAAACGCATGTGATCGACCCTAAAGTGGTTCCAAACGGTCGGAGAGACAATTATGAGCACAGCGCACATCTGACGGATCTTCTCACTCGACTGACACCATTTGCTCGTCTGATTGCGAACCTTTGTCGCAGCAATTCGATAACACGCAATGCCCATCAAAAAGTCGAATCAGACTTGCTGAAGCTCGAAGAGAAGCTTCAGGTTGCGAGTAAGCCCCGAACTCCAGGTTTCGTGGTGACTGCGTTTCAATCCGAATTCGCTTCGGCTCAGCCTTCACTAGTGAAGGCTACGTCAAAAGGACTTTTCGATACACCTGATGGTGAGCAACTTCGGTCGCGTCTCCAGAGGCTGGAGAGCAAAGCCGCTGCCCTCGCGGAAAAGGGCGAAGGGTCAGACCCGTTGAGCGACTTCCCGACTAAAGAGCGCGAGGTGTTGCGTCAAGTGATCGAAGCGATTCATATAATTCAGGGCGAGACTCAAGGAGCCGATACCCTAGTTGGAAAGGTTTTAGCGAGACTGAGGAGGCAGCGCTCTGGCAAGTCCTCTAAAAGGTGATGACGACAAGGCACTAAGATCTTGCTAGGGCTTGAATATCGCGTCGGCGGACAACTCAAGGCTATTCACACTCTGATTTAGAGGATGATTACGAGGCTTAGTCCCGTGGACTTTTTTAAATGCGGCTTGTGTTTCTAACCCGGTGCTATCACTCGGACTCTGAACTCTATGCATTTCAAGCACGGACGCCTTGGAAACATCGCGGCCAAGATTTTCAGCAAGTTTGGTTGCATCATTCGTGAAAGTCTGCGCGTCAAGTGAAGCGCGCGAGACAGAAATATATGCGAAACGACTGTTTCCCGGTCCTTCACTGTTTGCCAGCCAAGCCTCTGGAGCTGGCATCAGTACGTACCAGACCATGATCAAGGCATATCTCGTTAGAATCGTCAGTGATCGACTCTCTGTCCCACCACTACACAATCGAGGGATAAATGAGAAAGTCACGCCAACGAGGCTGGATCGCGCTTCGCGGAAAGAAGTGGTATGGATATTTCCGCAAGATAGTGGTTGATCCAATGACCAATGAACAGAAACGTATGACCGCCGCTGTAATCCTCGGACTCCAAGCACAAATGGATAAGAGCGAAGCACGAGATGCCCTGGATTTCCTCCTTTTTAAGCAGACAGGCTCCACCTATCGAGATGGTGCTTGGGTCGACAGTCCCGTCACCTTTGGGTGGTTTGTCCGAAATCGCTTCTTTCCTTTGAAAGAAGGAATGTGGAGGGTTGAAACCGCCAAGGTCAAGAAGCTTCTCATCGAGCGTGATCTGATCGACAGTTTTGACACGATGCCACTGAAGAGCTTCGATAAATTTCGTCTGCAGATTCACCTGAACAATTTGGCCAAGGAGAAATCCAGAGATCGTGTCCTTCAAATACGCGCATATCTGCGTGATATTTTTGCGGAGGCGGAGGAGCAGGGATTCCTTGCGAAGGATCCAGCGCGAAGGCTTCGAGTTCCGACACAGCTACGCGAGGTTGATAAAACACTCTTGACCTGGGAACAACTCAGAGAAGTTCTCTCTCAGTTGAGTACCCGGGATCGCATGCTACTGGAACTCGGTATGACGAATGCGCTACGTCCTAGTGAGATGTTTGCTCTCAAGTGGCGATGCTTCAATTATGAAAAGCTAACCCTGACACTGAGCGAGACAGTCTATAAAGGGAAAATTCGTCCATGGGGTAAAACACCAAAAAGCATGGGGGAGATCCATATCACGCAAGAGTTAGCCAAGGCACTCCTGTTTTGGAAACAGCAATGTCCAACCCCCACTCCTGATACGTTTATTTTCTCGAACAGCAGGGAGAACTTTATTGACGCAGACAGATTCCGCAAACAGTTATTGCACAAACTGGCGAACGATCTGCAATTATCCAAGCTGACGTTTCAGGTGATTCGGCGCACGATTGCAACGCGCGCTCAAACAATGGGCTCGGTTAAAGATATCCAGGGCATACTCCGGCACTCGTCTGCGTCGACAACTGCAGATGTCTACATGCAGGAAATTTCTGAGGGTGTGCAGATGGCTTTGTTGTCCATCAGCAATGAACTGAGGGCAATTCCCTCTTCATCCAGGTTGGATCAAACCAGAAGCACATGCCAGCCTCCAGATCATTCGTTTAATGTGGAATTGTCGATAAGTAGTTAGCGATCGATAGAAAAAGTACTTTGACCTCTTCCATAACGTGGAAGAGGTCAACTTTTTCATGGAGTCGCACAGGCATTGGTTGCATGGTTGCAAATGTCGGTTGAGGAGACCGCTAAGTCGTTGATTTTCCATGCTGGTTTTGCTCGATGACCTCTTCCATGCCATGGAAGAGGTCCAGGCGTCATTTTCGGCCGGTATAACCGGCAGAAACCGGCAGAGCCGGAATAGCAGACTCTACCGGGCGCTATTTGCCCACAAAATGCCCCCAAAATCTCTAACAATAGACCGTGAGCTGATCCTTTTGGGATCAGCCCGGATCTGAATCTTGCTTCCAATTGCAATCATCGCCTCTATTCTCATCCCCGACAAGCATCTCTTTCTTCGTTGAGGCATCAATCATTTGACCGCCAAACTCAGACTAGGAACTCAGCGGAAGATGGATCTTCAAGAAAAATCGGGAGACGATGTGTCAGTGGAAAGCTTTCTGATTGCCTCTTGAAGCAACGCTTTTAGTTCAGGAGCTTGACCATCAAGCTTGCTAGGCGAAGATCTGAATTCCACATCGTGGTACGCCGAGGCGATCACTTCGCCAGACTCGAAAGTGGTTTTCCAAAGGATGATTCGCCTGTCCTCAGTCGGAGAGCCTCCCCTCACTAACCTAGAAATGTCATTGATTGGTAGGTTTTTTACAACTCCTATCAGGAATTCGTGCTTACCTCTGTCGGAAGTTGTGCTTGTATGAAACGGCCTGAATCGATCATTCAAGAGCAGTTCGAGGGCATAGCCAACATCTTCGGACTTTTGTTGTGCTTCCTGGGCAAGGAACTTTTGGCGATACGCTTGCATCTCAACATCTCTTTTAGTCATTGTCTCTCCAACTTTCTAAGCAAAGATTTGACTCCAACAGCGCAGGCATCATGCTGCATCTTCGAAATTTGGTCAAATTTCCGGATTACATCCGGAAATTGGCTCTCAATTACGCCATGTCTGAAGCTTGGAGAGCTACGTTAGGCTTGCCGCGATGATACGAGGATCAGGCGGGGTCTGCCATTCTTGTGTAGGTTCTGATTCTTAGCTGGCATTTGCCTCGAGAGTTTCTTACGCTGCTCCAGCTTTTGCAAGGCATCTTCAATATCAGTGTGTGAAACGATGGCATAGCGTTCGAAGACGCTTCGAGTCTTCCAACCACCGATTTTCATAATCACCCCCTCCGCAATTCCGGCGTTCCGAAAGTTTCTGGCAGCCGTCCGACGCAAATCGTGGAAAAGAAGATCTGGAACACCAGCAGCTTTGCAGGCTTTCTCCCAGGTGTCGCGAAAGTCTTTCACTCTTTTTCCACTCGGTCGAGTAAAGACGTAGTTGTCCGGCTCTTTGCCTTCAACGCAAAGCTCAAGCAGCTTATGAACCGATTCAGTCATTTTTACTTCTCGGCCTTCTTTGTTCTTCGTCGTACCCGGATGAAGACGGATCGTCCAATTTGCGAGATTGATCTGGTTGACTCTGAGATTCACTAACTCGCCAATGCGCCATCCATAGGTGCATCCGGTCTCCACAAGAGCTTGGAACCACATCTCCGGGCACGATTCTAAGAGTCGTTGGTACTGGGCATCCTCAAGGAAGCCCTGACGAACATTGTTTTCCGACAACTTTGGAAAGTGCGGAATGAAGAAGACCCTCGGAGGAGTGGCCTCATGACCGAGATTGAACATTCTCTTAAGCGCGGCCAACTCGCGGTTGATGGTTCCGTTGGCTGCACCCGCTTCTTGGCGCTTGTCGACGTACTTATTGAGGAGAACGCTCGTTACCTGAGAGGCCTTCATCCTTCCAAAGAACGGCTCCAGGTGGAGTCTCCACCTCGCCTCTGCGTCATCGAGTGAGGTCCTGCCGTTGATTTTGTAGTCGCGAATGAAGTCTTCCGCGAGTTCCGAAATTCGAGTCTTCTTCGGAGTAAGCCCGGTGACAGAACCAGTTGTTAGCTCCGCGATTCGAAGCTTCAACTTCTCCAAAGCCTCCTTTCGGTTAGAAGTCTCCGCGGATTCTCGTCGCTTGACGCCATTCTGGTAGTACTGCAGCCACCAAACCGAGCTTCCCTTGGGCAGAAAGATCCTTCCCGTTCCACGTTGGCGTCGGATCATTTGCCCCTCCTCTGTTGAGGTGAGGTCTCGCGCGCAGCCGTTAGTACTGGGTTCGGTTCCCAGTGGTAGGCGTCACTGATGTTGTGCTTGTTGCCTTCGATGTAGGCGTCCAAGTCGCGGACATCGACGAGAAACGGGCCGCCGCGCTGGTCCTGAACGAACGGGATGATCTCGGTTTGGATGAGGCGTCTCAGCTTCCATTCACTCATCGACAAATAGGTAGCGGCTTGCTTGGTGCGCAAAAGCCGTCTGGTCACCATGGGAATAACGGTCATAGCGGGGTCCTCTCGCATGCAGGCAGTTCCGCACCTACATGTCAGCCTCGACCAACGAGCCGGTCGAGTGGGGATCATGGGGCTGTTCCGGATTTCGGTCAAATTTCCGACGTAGGGCCTCTGCCCTCCAGACGAGGGAGCGCACAGACCCACTCTGCGCGAGCCGGAGAAGGGATACGTTCCGCCGATGTCTGGGCAGTCATCGGATTGCCCACTCAGGAGAAGTTGAGGTGTTGAATTTGCGGGGTTCTCAGTCGGCTCTTCTTCTCCCAATGGGAGCGAGGACGAGGATGATGGTTTTTCTTTGGAGAGGAGAGGGGCGAACGATGCGCGGTTCCGCCGGTCGTTCGGTTTGTTTCTAATGTTTGGACAAAGAATGGACAAAGTCGGCTCCAGGCCTGGAACCGACGATGATGTAAGTTGTTGTATTTATGGTGCCGGGAGGGGGGGTCGAACCCCCACGAGGTTGCCCTCGGCGGATTTTGAGTCCGCTGCGTCTGCCAGTTCCGCCATCCCGGCGTTGTTCTATCTTAGCAAGATATTGTCTCTGGGTAATCTTGAAGGTGTTGTTTCGGTTTGGAGACTTTCTGCGCCGGCTATCTTCCCATCCAGCCGCCGTCTACGGTGAGGATGGTGCCCGTGACGTAGTTGCTGGCAGGGGAGCTCAGGTAGAGGGCGGCTCCGGCGAGGTCCTGGGGAACTCCCCAGCGGCCAGCGGGGATGCGTTCGAGGATCTGGCGATTACGGGTCTCGTCGGCTTGGAGGGCTTCGGTGTTGGTGGTGGCGATGTAGCCCGGTGCGATGGCGTTGACCTGGATCCCCTTGGGGGCCCATTCGTTGGCGAAGGCTTTGGTGAGCTGGGCTACGCCGCCTTTTGAGGCTGTGTAGGCGGGGACGCGGATACCGCCCTGGAAGCTGAGGAGGGAAGCAATATTGACGATCTTCCCTACATTCTGGCCTGGGGTGGAGCGAGTGATCATGTCGCGGGCGGCGAGCTGTGAGAGCTGGAAGACGCTGGTGAGGTTGACCTGCAGGACCTGCTGCCAGTCTTCGAGCGTGTAGTCTTCAGCGGGATTTCGAATGATGGTGCCGGCATTGTTGATGAGGATGTCGACGCGACCGAACTTTGCTTTGACCTGGGTGAAGAGCTCTTCGGCTCCAGTGGTGCTGGAGAGATCTGCCTGGAAGGCTGCTGCGGTGGCTCCGAAGGAGGTAATGCTGGCGGCGGTTTCATCAGCCGGGCGGCGGTTGCCGTGGACGGCGACGGAGGCTCCTGCCTGGGCGAGAGCGGTGGCGATAGCTGCGCCGAGTCCGGTGGCGGCTCCGGTGATTAGAGCAATTTTATTGTCGAGACGGAAGAGGTCGAGGATTTGCGGTGTGGTGTTTTCCATGCTGCTGTCACTCTACCGGGGGAGCGTTGCTGGGGCAAATCAGCGGTATAAGTGCGGCACTTTTCTTTGCTTGTTCGAACGCCGCGGGACTAAGATGGTCGACTCTCGGGCCAACTTTGAAAGGAGGATTTATGGGATCTTCAGGGAATGGTGCGTCTATCGACATGGCGAAGTTGAACGACTTTATGGGCAAGGCAGTAGGAGACATGGGGGCGGCGATGCACGCCGTACTGATCCTGCTGGGAGATCGGCTGGGACTTTATAAGGGGATGGCCGACAGCAAGCCCGTGACTTCTGGCGAGCTGGCAGAGCGTACCAGGACAACGGAGCGATATGTGCGCGAGTGGCTGAACGCGAATGCGGCCAGCGGATATGTGGAGTACGACGCCAAGACGGGGACGTACCGGCTGCCTCCGGAGCAGGCGCTTGCGTTGGCAGTGGAGAACAGTCCTGCGTTTCTGCCGGGAGTGTTTCAGATCGTCTCTGCGTGCTTCCATGATGCGGATAAGATCGAGGACGCGTTTCGGACGGGTAAGGGTGTGGGCTGGCACGAGCATCATCACGATCTCTTCCATGGGACGGAGCGTTTTTTTCGCCCGGGTTATGGGGCGAACTTGATGGCGAGCTGGATTCCAGCGCTGGAGGGAGTGGAGGCAAAGCTCCGATCCGGTGCGAAGGTGGCGGACATCGGGTGCGGGTTAGGGGCTTCGACGATCCTGATGGCGAAGGCGTTTCCGGAATCGGAGTTTTATGGATTCGACTATCACGCCGGATCGATCGACCTTGCGCGTGAGGCCGCGAAGAGCGCGGGAATCGAAGACCGGATTCACTTCGAGGTGGCATCGGCGAAGTCGTATCCGGGAAGCGGCTATGACTTTGTCGCTTTCTTCGATTGTCTCCACGATATGGGCGATCCAAAGGGCGCAGCGGCGTATGTGCGGTCGACCCTGAAGCCGGACGGGACGTGGATGATCGTCGAGCCGTTTGCTGAGGATGCTACCGAGGGAAATCACAATCCAGTGGGCCGGGTGTTTTATTCGGCTTCGACGATGTTGTGTGTTCCGGCTTCGATGTCGCAGGAGGTCGGCGCGGCGCTGGGGGCGCAGGCCGGGGAAGGACGCATTCGTGAGGTGGTGACGTCGGGCGGCTTCAGCAGATTTCGCCGGGCCACGCAGACGCCCTTCAATTTAATCTTCGAAGCTCGTCCCTGAGGCTTGGGGCGCTTTTCGTTGGGGCTATGTGTCTCCGAACTGTTGATAGCCTGGGCGCAGGCTGATCTGCGTCGCAGGTTCGGTGGCTCGCGCGTTGCCGCAACGGTTCGGCATTAGAATGGTGGTGACAACTTTTCGTCCTATCTGGTGCGGTGAACTCTGGCCGTTCTTGGGGGCGGCACTTCCATCCTCAACCAACACATTTATGGAGATACGTATGCGGCTTTATCAGATGGCAGACGCGGTGCGGTACGAGATGATGGATACCGAAGAACTGCGCGAGACGTTCCTCATGGAAGAGCTGTTTCAGCCGGGCGAGATCGAGTTTGCGTATGTCGATCTGGACCGCACGGTGATCGGTTCGGCGGTGCCCACGGGCGGGGCGCTGACGCTGGAGACGGATTCTGATCTGCGGGCAGAGTATTTCCTGGAACGGCGTGAGATGGGTGTGTTGAACGTCGGCGGCGCGGGTTCGGTGGTGGTGGACGGAAAGACTTTTGAGTTGGCGAAGCTGGATTGCCTGTACATTGGGCGCGGGAGCAAGGATGTTTCGTTTGTGAGCGCGGATGCCGCGGCTCCGGCGAACTTCTACCTGCTGAGCTATCCGGCACACAAGGAGTATCCGACGGAGATGGTGAAGTTCGCTGACCTTACTCCGGTGGAGCTTGGGTCTTTGGAGACTTGTAACAAGCGGCGTATCTATAAAGCGATCTACCTGGATGGGATCAAGAGCTGCCAGTTGGTGATGGGCTTTACGCTGCTGGAGCCGGGCAGCAACTGGAACACTATGCCTCCGCATACGCATATGCGCCGGTCGGAGGTGTACTTCTACTTCGATGTAGATCCGGCGCACCGTGTGCTGCACCTGATGGGGCCTCCGGAGGCTACGAGCCACTTGATCGTGAAAGATAAGGAAGTGGTAGTTTCTCCGGGCTGGTCGATCCATGCGGGCGTTGGGACCAAGAACTACGCGTTCTGCTGGGGTATGGGCGGAGAGAACCAGGACTATGGCGATATGGACGGCGTAACGATCGCCGAGCTTCGCTAGTGTCTGGCAGCGCGGGTTTGAGCCTGCGACCAAAGACAGAGTGCCGTTGGGACCTGGTGAGCCTGGGTGAAGTGATGTTACGCTTCGACCCTGGTGAGGAGCGGATCGCCGTCACGCGCAACTTCCGCGTCTGGGAGGGCGGTGGCGAGTACAACGTCGCGCGAGGGCTGCGGCGGTGCTTTGGGCAGCGGACTTCTATCGTTACGGCGCTCGCGGATAATCCAGTGGGGCGGCTGCTTGAGGATCTGATGCTGCAGGGCGGCGTCGATCTTTCGCATCTGCGCTGGGTGGACTACGACGGCATCGGGCGTGAAGCCCGGAACGGAGTCTACTTTCTGGAGCGTGGGTTTGGCCTGCGCGGTGCGATGGGGATGATGGATCGCGGGCATACCCCGATCTCTCAGATGAAGCCGGGGCAGGTGGATTGGGATGCCATCTTCGGCCAGGAAGGCGTGCGCTGGTTTCATACGGGGGGCGTGCTGTGTGCGCTCTCGGCCGATACGGCTGCGGTGGCGCTGGAGGCGATGCAATCGGCTGCGCGGCATGGAGTTACGGTGTCTTATGACTGCAACTATCGGCCTTCCCTATGGAAGAACGCGGGTGGTCGGCAGGGGGCCTGCGACGTAAATCGGCGGCTGGCTCGTTATGTAGATGTTCTGTTCGGGCACGAGGGCGATCTGGCGGCACAGTTATGTGAAGCTTCGATGGGGCCGCCCTGGTATGACGCGACAAGCTACGGTCCGATGGCGGAGCGGGTGCTGGCGGAGTTCCCGAATATCAAGGTAATTGCCACGACGACGCGACGACCGAAGACGGCGAACGTGAATGACTGGGCGGCGCTGGCGTACTCGGAAGGCAAGGTTAGCCGGAGCATCGAGTTCAACGATCTGGAGATCTTTGATCGCGTGGGCGGCGGAGACTCGTTTGGTGCCGGACTGATCTATGGATTGATGGAAGGCAAGGGAATTCAGTGGTCGCTGGACTGCGGCGTGGCGCATGGTGCACTGGCAATGACGACCGCAGGCGATAGCTCGATGGCTACGCTGGCTGAGGTTGAACGGCTGATGCAGGGTGGTTCGGCTGCGGTACAGCGATAAATTTAGAAAGATCAGAAAGAGACGAGGGGAATGATGGATAAGGCTGCGGTTTTGCTGGAGTTGCGGGCGATCGGTTTGGTTCCGGTGTTGCGGGCGGAGAGCGTGGCCGAGGCGATGGCGTTGGCCGCAGCGATCGCGAATGGGGGCGTGACCGTGCTCGAAGTAACGATGACGGTGCCGGGGGCGATGCACGTTATGCGGCGTTTAGCCGAGGAGCGTCCGGACATCCTGATTGGTGCCGGAACGGTTCTGGATCCGGAGACTGCGCGGATGTGCATCCTGGAGGGTGCGAAATTTGTGGTGAGTCCCGCGCTCAACGTGAAGACCATTGAGATGTGCCACCGCTATTCGGTTGCGGTTCTGCCGGGTGCGTTGACTCCGACGGAGATCGTTACGGCGTGGCAGGCGGGTGCGGACGTGGTGAAGGTGTTTCCGGCGAGCGCTATGGGCGGGGCGAAGTACTTGACGGCGCTAAAGGGACCTCTGCCACAGGTTGAGTTGATTCCTACAGGCGGGGTTTCGCTGGCAACCGCGCCGGAGTTTCTGCAGGCCGGTGCTTTTGCGTTGGGAGTCGGCTCCGACTTGGTGGATGCCAAGGCAATGGCGGCAGGGAAGCCGGAGATCGTGACGGAGACGGCACGCAAATACCTGCAGATTGTTCGGGAGTTTCGTGCGGCTCAGTCTGGGGCTATCTCAGCTAAGGGCTAGCGTAGCTTGGCTTTAGGTCTGTATCTCAGCGAAGTGGGCATGCCAATTTAAATAACGAACGCAAGAGGATATATCCTCTCGCGTTCGTTATTTGGGCTACAAGGTGACCTCTGGTATCGATGGTCAAAACCTACCCTGGCCCCTATTCTGTGTGGCTTGTGTTGATTCTCTGTATTGCCATACTTTTTCTTGGTTCTTCTCGCCGCGGTCCGTCCAAGATGCTCTCCTTATTGCGGCTCCGGTATGAGGTTAGTCACAGGCCGATTTGGAAAGACCGAAAGTAAGTTTGCAGTCTCTGAGGGACGCAGCGGTATTTCTTGATCTATCAGGAGTTAGAATTCTGGCCTATGTGGCACGTATCGGCTGATCTTACTGCGCTACCTGTTCTACGGAAGTGGACAGTAGATGAACCGGAATGCATTCCCTCTTATCTTAACAGAGCAATATTGGTCTACACCTCGATCAATTTGAAGCTAGCATTTTCTTTGTCGGCTATAGCCGACAAAACTGGGTTGGCGGCTTAGTTTTATGAGAAATGAGCAATAGGCCTAAAGCTGGAGACTGGGGAAGCTTTGACTTTCCAGTTAGTAAAAAACTCCGATATGTGAAACATTTTGCGGACGATTTTTGTAACTATTTTCCACTCCATCTATTAAAATGCGCAAGTTGGTGCATATTTACCTTTGGTTGCATAATTGCAGTACAAATAGTGTAAATCGTACGTAATCAAGTTCAATTGATTGAAACGTCGCTGCTCATAAGGCAGTTTGTAGAGAAGTTCTGCGTTTGGAATTGATTGGTCGACCTTAGTCCTCAGCCTGGTTTCGGAGCCGTACTAAAGACCAAGAAAGACATTTCCAGTGAAAGTAATGTTATTCAAGGACAGTGGAAATCCACTGCCCTCTCGTTTGTTTGTTGCTCCCTTCCGCTCCCTACGGATTTTGGCCCTTCCTCTAACCATGCTGGTCGCTACCAATTTTGCGGTTGTGCCACTGGCTTCGGCGCAGCGCTGGAACCGCTCGAGTCGCGGTTCCAGCGGTAAGTCAACCACTACTAAGACCCCAACTACGACAACCCCGGTTACGACGACCCCAGTTAATACAACCCCAGTCACTACAACGCCGGTCACTACAACGCCGGTCACTACAACCCCTGCAACGACGAGCTTTACGCTAAACGGTCTAGTGAGTCCGGCGACCGTTGCGGAATCTATCTTCGTCTCCTCAACCGGCCTTGCTTCCACCGCCAGCGTTTCCTATTTTGTCGACGATGTTCTACGAACGACCGAGAAGGCTTCTCCTTTTTGGATGGGCGGTCAAACCGCATCTTCTCCGAACGGTTTCTCCGTTGCGGGCCTGAGCGTCGGCAGCCACAACCTGCGTGCGTCCGCGACCCTGGCGGATGGCAGCAGGGCGGATTCCAATGTCGTCTCCTTGAACGTAGTTCCTTCGATCAACAGCCAGTTAAGCGCGACGCTTACGCCATATGCCAATCAATTGACGGCTCAACAGGCGGGGCTCAGCACCATTCTTGCTAGCGTGACTACACCGGGTGCTGCGGTGACCTCGAATGAGGTTGCGGCACGTCAGGCGATTCTCACGATGTACATGAATTGGGGCATTAACCCTTCCCTTGATTCGAAGAGCGATATATCGAGCGTCCTCGCTGCCCTCAAGCCTAAGACGTGGCAGGCTCCTTCTGCACCGGTCTCGGCGAACACGATCCTGAGCATGGCGTTCTCTCCGGATGCGCCCTACTACCATGCGATTCCGGCCTTGTGGCCCAAGGTCGCGCTGCCCAGCGGGTACATGCAGCAACTCCAACTAAACGCCGCTTATGGTGGGGACGGAATCGGTTACGGTCAGACGATTGCAGCGTCTACCGACCCGCAGCTTACGGTGACGAGCCAGTGGTACTCCGACAAGAGCACGCTTCGGCAGTTTCCCTATCGGATGAAAAGCGATTGGAAGACAAGCCTTCCAACGCTTCCGGCGGGCGACAGCCATGTGATCTTCACGGATCCGACTACGGGGACTTATGTCAGCACTTACAAGACAACCTACAACCAGAGCACCGGGGGACCGAACGCGCTTTATGCAAGTCCGCCTACCTCCTTTAACTCACTTGGCGATGCTGGCGGCTCTAACGCTGCACAATTTGCCGAACTTCCAGTGATGGTGCAGCCCGGAGAAGCTACGAATCCGACGAAGCCCATCCCTCACGCGATCGGAGGACCTGTCGGTCGCACGTGGGGCGCTCGGGTGTATCCGGCTATCGCCAGGGATGATGGAATGATGACGAGTACAAACCCCTGCAATGGGACTGGGTACACGAATACCGGCCTCGTTCCCTATGGCGGAGTGATTCAGTTGGATCCGAAGCTGGATTTGACCACGCTGTCTCTATCCCTTCCAGCGCTGAGAATTCTGCAGGCGATGCAGACCTACGGCTACTATGTGATGGACTTCGGCTGCGGCGATATGGACATCTACACTGCAGTCTCGGAGACGGAGTTTGAACCGTATGGTGGCATGTACGGCAATAACAAAGGCCCGGGTGTCCAGAACGAAGTACAGCGCGTCATTATTTCGAACAACCTGTACGTCGTGGCACCGCTCATAAAGAAGCAATAGGCCGTAGTGCCAGCGACGAGATACAGACTGGAACAATCGAGTCGCATCTCGTCGCGGCAGCGGTACTGGTAGAATTTTTGATTCTTCTCCGGTTAAGAGAGTCACCCTCCCGTTATGCCCATGATAATAAGCGTGTTATTGCTGGGCTTGTTAGATGTTACTGCTTGGCGATGATCTGTGCTCCGCCTCTATGCACGCCCCCTTTACAACTCATGAACTTCTTTGGGCTTGACTAGCAGTGCAGACCTCCTTTAGTTACACATTTAACTTCTCTTTGACTTAAACCTGAAATTAGGCTTGAGTCGGAGACGAAAATTGGTGTAAATTTTCCACGACTGTTCTTGAAGCAGTTTTATGACACCACAGTACGCGGGCCCAAAACAAAAAAGCAAGACAACTCAATTTAAGCTCGGAAGGGTGCTCCTCGGGCCATGCAAGTATTGGGCCAGGTTGTGTCCAGAGACGATGCGTGATGCACGCATATCGTAATGTAACTTTCTGTCAACTCCTCACGAGTAGCTGGACGGCGAGTGGGGATCGCAACGGATGTTACAAATCTTGTTACTCTTTCGGTAATTTTTCTATAGAGGAAGGTATACGGGACAATCTATTTGTCGCTGCGTCTCCTAAAACACATAGCGACCCGGAGGGACAGACGTAATATCGCTTCACGCCGACTCAGGCCCGGTACAAGGGACCTCATAGTAAAAGAATAAGAAACGGACCATCTGTTGCACTCTTAAATACCTGTCTTGGAGGACATCATGTTGAATGTGAGTTCAGAACGTCAGGTTCCCAGGTTTAATGGAAGAGATGGATTTGTTGAACGCAGATCCATAAACGTTACTTTTCCACACCGGGATCGCCGCACAAACCCTCAACTACTACAAATGCTACCCGTAGCAAACCGGGCCCGGTCTTTCTCTTTCTATAGACCTTCTGACGCTCCTCCGATGAACGAGGTGTATCGAGACGTTGGACAGCGTTTTGGGGTGCGACTCCGTGAATTGCGAAGACAGCACCGAATGACGCAGATCGATATGGCGGTCGGCTTCGGTATTGACCGCAGCTACATTAGCGATATTGAGTGTGGTAAGAAAGGAATCTCACTGGCGACGCTCGAGGTGATAGCAATCGGCTTTCACCTCAAGCTTGCTGACCTGCTTCGAGATATCTAGTTTGGCCCTGTCGCTTGTGCAGGATTCCAGAATTGTTCGGAAGAGGTCAGCCAAAGTCTGAGTTGGCTAAAAATCGTTCGAGTTAGCCGATTGTAGATGCGCGATTGGATTGGATGCTGAACTTGCATCCAGTCCAATCGCGTTTTTCTTGTGGAGCGAAGAAGCATTTTTTGCGCAATCTGGGACTGACAGGGAGTGTCAGACGGTAGCCGCTCGTCTGCCACTCCCTGATCAATTCAGCAGGCCGTGTGCCCCTTGCACTGGAGAACTGGGAGTGTTGGTGTAGTTCGGGGTCAACGGGATGGTCCTCGTCCAGTTCTTATTGGTGCCATCTGGAAGAAGAGTGCCGTTGGTTTGTACGTAGGCACTCGCCTGGTTCATGGTCATACAGGTGCCTCCGATCTGCTGGTTGATCTGGAAGAGTTGCTGCCATTGTGCGAGGGTGAACTCATCGAACCCATGGGAGTAGACTCCAAAGACTCCGCCAGCCGCGCCTAAACCTTCGATCAGCGCCCCGACAGACCCGGCCGGTTGACTTGGGTTGTATCCGTTGGGGAGCCACTCCGAACCCATATTGAACACGTCCAGATTTGAGAACAGCCAGTTGCCATTCGGCTGCCCGGTTGCTGTGATGGTACCGTTGCGATTGGCCAGGAACCCGGCATCGCGGATGTGATTCTCGACGGTGTTATTCGACGATGTAAAAGGTGTAGCGAAGGTGGTGGCGATATACCCAGGAACATTGGCTGCGATATCGGCCTTTGCACCTTCTATCTCCCATGTAAGGTAGCCGGGGGCCGCACTCGCAGTATAAGCGCTCTTAATGTTGACCAGCGATACACTCGCCAGATTGAATGGAGTGAAAAAATCCTGGTTTGTTTGATCGGTACAACTGTATGCGGTGTTCGCATTGATCTGTGAACACACATTCTGCATGCTGTTGTATTTATCCAGTAGCGGGATGTTTAGATCGGGCGTGATCGAGTTGTTTAAGAAGGTTTGAATAGTCCCCCCGACCGTGTCGATCGTCATCTTCGCCGTGGGCGCTGTGCCCTTGTACAGGATCGTAAAGACATTGTTATTGGCCAGATCCGAGTGGCTGCGAGTATGGGCTACGATCTCGTTGCCCGCGGTCTGCATCGCGCTGACGCGAGTCCAATTCGCGGGTGTTACGAGCTTTGTGTTGATCGCATAGCTGATGTGGCAACCGTAGGTTGCGGCAGCGGCAGCAACAGACTCCGCAACCGAGAGATTGTTGTAGTCGTCTATGTAGGGAACAATGATCAGCGGTGCGGCGCGCGCAGTAAAGAGAGGGCTTTTCTGAACGTTCGTGCCGTCGTCGGTGAGACCGGAGAAGTCCCAATTCAAGCTGCTGTATGGATTTCCGAGGAGAACCGAGTTACTCGCTGTGAGAGAGTAGGACGCCCAGTTCTCAATGGTGGCTCCGGTGCTGTCGTCGGTTGAGTTTCCGGAGATGGTTGAACTCTGGATTCTACTTGGACCGGTTGTTCCGTATATCTCAATGGCATCCAGATGATTGCCACTCAGGAGAGAGTTCGTCAGGGTAAAGCCGGTTCCGCCTCCGACTGCTAATCCAGTCAGGTTGTAGAGTCCCAGACTGTTGTCGATTGACGGCGTTCCGGATGCGGCATAGAAACCCTCGTATTTGGCGCCACTCCACAGGACATCATTGAAGGTCTGCGTGCCAGTCAACCCACTTCCCAGGTAGATGTTGATGTAGTGCGAATTCACAAATCCAAGGTGCTCGACTGTAATCGAGCCAATGTTGCTTATGACAAGTGCTTCATCCCTCCTCGTAATCTCGACGCCTGGCGCGGTGAAGGCTGTTGCAGGGTTCGCTGTCTGGTAGACGTATAGCACGCTCCCATTCCAGTACCACTGTCCCGGACCGATGATGGCCGCGACAGACGTTACGGGTGTGCCAATAACCGTGTTGAACCAGACGTTCGTCAAATCACTGCCCCCAACAACGCTGGACCAGACGTTTGTGCCAACATTCGTCCATGTTGTCGTCACGAGATTTGAGCCGGAGATGATCGGCCGTGCACCGGTCCCGTAGGCGCCAAAAGAGAGACCACTTGCATGCGGTGTGAGCATCTCGCGCCAGGTGCCGCCGCGAAGGAAGAGAACCTGATCCCCTGATCCCAGGCTCGCTGCGTTCACTTTGGCGATAGTCTTCCATGGACTTGCTGTTGACGTGCCTGCCGCAGCATCGCTGCCCGTTGGGCTTACATAGTAGATCGTTGCCAAGGCCGCTCTGTGAAGGAGCAACGAAAGGAACAAGAATGCCGTGAAACGTAAGGATCGCATTTGGATGTCTCCATGTTTAATCTTGGAAAAGAAAATCGACGCCATTCAGCGTAGAAATCGGGTGAAGCAGTCAAAGTGGGATGACTAGCTCGACAGTCTCACTCACTGCATTGGTTGGGGAGCTGTCTGTCGTGGACTGCGCTAAATCGTCAGGACAAGCCGGTGGCTGAAGAGAGATGGCCCGGGCGAATTGTTCCGTCGGGAGCGGGGTAGTGAAAGTCCTAATAGATTTGAAAATGGCGGGATTCCCTGAATAGATGAGATCGGCAGGGATGCTTGAAGAGACGACACTGCCGATCCCGGCGATCGCGTTTCTACCTACTGTCACGCCCGGGGCCAACACCGACCGCGAGGCGATCCAACAGCCGTCTGCAAGCGTGATCTCCATGGCAAACATACGAAAGGCGGGGTCCTTCCAGTCGTGGTTCCCGGTGCAAAGGTAAACGCCCTGCGAGATGCAGACATTGTTTCCGATAGTCACCATCGCCATGTTGTCGATCCAGCAGTCTTCACCGATCCAACTGTGTTCACCGATCTTGAGTAGCCACGGGGTTGTTACTCGCACTCCGGTCTTTATTTGAACGCCCTCTCCGATGTGAGCTCCGAAGATTTGAAGGAGGAGCACTCTCCAGTGAGTCCCGTAGAGCAAGGAGCTTCGCAACAATGGCAGCCCGAGCAGCCTCCAGATCGCTCGGAAGGCGAAGGGCCTCGTGTGGATGGCCCGGTTGTTTCGAAATGAAGCGAGGCTGACTGTCATTTGGGTGCGCCTTCTCATGTGCGGCTGATTTCGATGAACGTATGGCGTGATCCAGTTTTCTCTTATCACTGGGCTAGGGCGTGTCGTCCACTGACAACATGTCGCGTATGGACGACACCCGCTTGCCATTGTTCCCTCACGCTACAAAGACAACTTGACCAGCAACGAGATGTTCGCGTGAAGCTAGGGGATACAGGAACGCCTGTCCCTACGTTCTTAGGGCGTGCTGACGTCACAGAGGAGTGCCATGGAAACGCTTGGGCTTTCAGTAACCGACAGGAAATACATTGCTTCGCCAGATCGGCCGAACGCTTTTGGGAAAGTGCTGCTTAAAAAGTGGCGTCTGGCGTTGGCTGTATTCTCCATTTTGTTTGGGCTGACGCTCCTGTTTGCCGCCTTGTTGCCGCGCCGATATGAGGCGACGATGCGGCTCCTGGTCAAGAACGAACGCGTCGATGCTCTCATCAGCCCGGATAAGGGAACTCAGGGAATTTTCTACCTGGATGACATTGCAGAGTCGCGAGTCAACACCGAGGTGGCGTTACTGCTTAGCAACGACTTGCTAAGGCAGGTGGTACAGCGATGCAGACTAGGGGATACGGTGAAAGCAGCGCATGCTACCCCGGCTATGCGTGAAGAGTTGGCTCTGAATCAGTTGAAAGGAGACCTGGCGGTGACCCCGCTAAGGAAGTCGGCCATTATCCTGCTTCGTTATGAATCTCCGGATCGTGCCCGTTCCGTCAATGTTCTCAATGTTCTGTCGCAGTTATACCTGGACTCGCACCTGCGGTTGCGTGGTGCTCCGGGGTCGTATGCGTTCTTTCGCGAGTTGTCCCGGCGATCTACTGCGGAGCGAGAAGAAGCGGATCTGGCTCTGGCCCGGTTCAAGCTGGAACATAACATCGTAACGTTGCCGGAAGAAAAAACGATCGCCCTGCAACGGGAAGCCGATTTGGATAAGCACTACGCTGACGCGGCCGCGGCAGCCGCGAGGAGTATGCAACAGAGTACGAAGCTTTCTTCCCTTGTGAGTCAGACCCCGGCAAGTGTGGTCAACGAGCGCAGGTCCATCCCGAACCAATACGAGACGCAGCAGCTCAGTACCTTGCTGGTTGGGCTACAGAATAAGCGAGTGGAGACCGCGGCCCGCTACCAGCCCGATGATCGGGTTGTTCAGGATCTTGATCAGCAGATCGCACAGACCAAAGGAGCCTTGGCGGGGGCGACGACCAGGAAAGCGGAAGAAGTGTCAACGATTGCCAATCCTGTTCTGGGTAGCGCACAGAGCGATTTCGTGAGGGCGCAGTATGAGTCAGCCGGGTACCAGGCGGAGATGCTATCGGTAGGCCGGCGGCTCGCGGCGAATAAACGCCGGCTTACTGAGCTCGACTCCCAAACTGCTGCATACAACGATCTGAACCAGGACGTCCTGAGGCTGACTGCCCTCGATCATGAATATCGTGAAAAGGCAGATCAGGCGCGGGTGAGCCAGTTGCTGGATGAGCAGCGCATCTCCAACGTAGCTGTGGCCGAGGAGGCATACTCGCCCGCAAAGGCCAGTTCTCCGAAGATTGGTGCAATCGTTGCGGTTGGACTTGTCTGGTCCCTCTTTGGAGCAATCGGCAGCGTGATCGCTATCGACCGGACCAGGCCGCGCATTAGATCGACGTTCGATGTGGAGCGCACGCTTGGAGCCCCGGTGCTGGCATACCTAGGCTCGGACAGCCTTTCTCCAAGACATAGCGGTACCTTGGCCGAGGTTTACCTATCGATGGACAGGCCGACGGATAAAAAAGTTTGGAGGATTGCGTGATATCTACAATGCAGATGAACCAGCAAATTGAGCGTGAGGCCGGGACGGCCACGTTTCTCGATCCCAATGTTTATGACGAACTCTCTGCGCTGCTGGACAAAGTTTGTTCCGAAGACGTGTCTGCTCCAGTTTGCAGTCTGATGTTGACGTCCCCGCAACCACGGAGCGGGGTGTCCTATCTCGCAAGCTGCATAGCGATGATGCTGGCAGAGCGTCATGGACCTACTCTTCTGGTCGATGCTTTGGCAATCGTAGGTCTGGCTCGCAAGGGGCGACTCCCAACCCGCTTTATGTGCGTTCAGATCAACCATGGCCATCTGTGGGTTCTGGGTTCCGCTTCGGTTGCAGAGATGTCTACAAGCACCCTGGCGGCTCCGCTCTCGGTCCGCGAGATAGTCGAGAAGCTTGAGCTCCTGTTTGACTACGTGATGGTAGATGCCCCGGCCATGTCTATCTCCAATGCGGCTGAGTTTCTCTCGACTGCAGTGAATGGCAGCATGTTGGTGGTGATGCCGAATGTTACTGAGGTGCGCGAAGTATCTGTTGCGCGACGCAAACTGACCGCCCAGGGCGGTCGTCTCCTCGGCGCAATTTACAACCGAGTTGACGGCAACTCAGAGACTGGGGAATTGCTATGAACAGGCGTTGGGTCGCAATGTTTTCGCTTGCATTTATCGCAGCCGCTTCGAGCGGGGCACAGAAGCTTTCGGAGCACAACCCGGAGTATACGCTGCAATACAGTGACAGCATAAATGTGAAGTATCAGTACACTCCCGAACTGGACCAGGTGGTTGTGATCGGGCCTGATGGCCGGGCGACGATAGCGGGTGTGGGCACGATGGTTGGGCGAGGGCGGACGCTCGAGCAGTTTAAGCAGGACCTCACGAAGCTCTCGGAGGCGCGTCTGGTCAAGCCGATCATTTCCGTGTCTTTAAAGGACTATGTAAAGCCCCAGGTTTACGTCGAGGGCGAGGTCAACACGCCGGGGCGTGTCGAGCTTCGCACCGATATATCGGTTCTGGATGCTATTGCGCTTGCCGGCGGTTTCAAAGATTCGGGCGCGAAGAGCAATGTTCTTCTGTTGCGTCCTGACCCCAGTAACGGAGTACAGACGCGGGTGGTAAACCTCACCCATTTTCTTCAGAGCCATCACCTCGAAGAGGTCCCACAGTTGCGCTCCGGCGACGTCATCTATGTGTCTGCCACCAAGTTCAGCACCCTTCAAAAGATCGTCCACCTAGGAGCCTTTGGTGCCATCTATAACCCAGTCCACTAAAGCTCTAGACGAGATCGACACTGCAGAGCTTGAGGTCTCCGGAAGGAGCAATCCGCTTACGCGGTGGGGTGCGATCTACTCTCCTCACGTGGCAGAGAATGTAGTGCGGCGTCGCTCCCTTGAGCGTTATCGCCGCATCACTCTCACCGCGTTCACATCGCTCGGAGCCAAAGGGATTACGCTGCTGACCGCCGTTGTCGTTGTACCGCTTACCTTTCGTTATCTCGGGCCGGAACGCTATGGACTGTGGATGACGATCACCTCGTTCGTCCTCTTTCTTGGATTCGCGGATTTGGGAATAGGGAACGGGCTGACCGCGCGAATTGCCGAGTCCCACGGACGGGAGAACCAGGCCGAAGCTGCAAAGTGTGTCTCGTGCGCCTTCTACTTTTTGTTGCCGCTCAGCGCTATCTTGATGCTGGTGTCCGCTGGTGTATTTCATCACGTTAGCTGGCAGAGCGTTTATGGAGTCAGAAGCCCTCTCGCTGTACAAGAGGCTGGATGGGCCACTGCCGTGTTGCTGGTGTGCAGCGCGCTGAACATGCCTCTCGGCACTGCGCTGCGTGTGGAGTTGGGGTATCAGCAAGGATATGTAGCAGATATCTGGAACGCATTCGGCAGCCTTCTGGCACTGGCCGGCATTCTTTTTGTGGTCAAGCACGGCGGTGGGCTCCCCCAGCTTGTTCTGGCGGTCGCGGCCCTTCCTTTAGTAGTGAACGCTGTGAACTGGATCATTCAATTCTGGTTTATACGTCCGGAGTTGCGTCCGCGGATCAGCTTGTTCGACATTGCAACGGCACGACAGTTGTTCGTAATTGGAGGGCTGTTCTTTGTTCAACAGTGCTTCGGCCTTATCTATTACCTGAGCGACAACATTGTCATCGCCCGTACGATGGGCGCTACTGAGGTGGCTCGCTATGCGGTTCTTCAGCGTATCTTTTCGATTGGACTCATTACACAATACTTTGTGGCACCGCTTTGGCCCGCTATCAGTGAAGCTGTGGCGAGGCGTGATTTGCACTGGGCCGCACGCACCGCTCGCCGGGCGCTCGCTGGGATATTGCTGCTTGGAACAGTGTGCTCTGTCTCCCTGCTCATGGCGAGTCGATATCTGATGAAACGCTGGTCCGGTGTAGATCCGGGGCCAATTGACTCATTGCGGATTGGCTTCGCTGTTTGGGTTGTCCTGGTCGGATACATTGCCACGATGAATGCACTCCTTAATCAAAGGGCGGTGATGAAGTTCCATGTTCTGATCTTTGGGCTCGCTTCACTGACGAGCCTGGCTCTCAAATTCTTATTTGCCACACATGGCTCCGTTGCCGGCGTTATCTGGGCGACTAACATCGGCTTTGGGGTGATCTATGTCGTCCCTGCGGCCATTCTTTCCCTGCGAAGCCTGTCGGTACGCACCCTGGAGGCAGGACGATGAAACGGCTGCCAGCAGGAGCGATGCGATACCGGAAGATACTTCTGGCGCTTGCCTCTATTCCTTTGCTCGATTGCATTCTCAATCAGCTTAATAACGCATTTCAGTTAAATGTTGGTCCATTCAGCATTCTGCAGTTATTTCGTGGCGCCATCATGGTCTTATTTATTGTTTTGTGCCCATGGCTACTACGCCGCGATCCTGGTGGTTTGTCGAGGGTTCCACTGCCTGCTGTCGCGGCGCTTGTGCTGCTCGCGGTGGTGATCTCAAAAGAGCTTGTACAGACGGGAACGATCGCGATGACCGGAGCGATTCCGTATGGACAGATGATCTATTGGCTCCTTCTTTGGATCACCGTATCGCTTCTCTGTACTCAGGTTGAACAGGCGGAGCTTCTACTTAAAGGACTGGCTGTTGGTACGGTTTTGACGGCACTTTCAGTGCTTGTCGGATACGTTCACGGAGGACTCAACTATTACGAGGATGACTCCATCCGCTCGTCGTCAGGGTGGTTTGACACCGCCAAGATGATCACAGGTGTCCTTGTGACCGGGGGGGTCGTAATTCTCTATCTGGGGCGCAAAAAGAAAGGCCTGACCTACCCACTGGTGACCCTTACCTGCTTTGCCGCATGTGTCTTGACGTATGCACGGGCGGGCACAGTGGCTTTGGGAGTTGTGGTGCTCTGGCTCCTCATCTGGTACGCGATCGAGGGTCGGAAGCAGGGGTGGTTTTCACTCTCGCGATTCATTGGACTGGGATTGATTGCGGCTCTGGCAACGGCGATGTTTGTGCCTGCGGAGACTCTCTTCGCTCGCTGGGGGGACATTGATGAGGGGGATAAGGCTGGCTCCGGACGCGCAAGTTTCTGGAAAGTTGCCGTGACGGGATACGTAGATGGGAAGACGTCTGAACAAATAATCGGTCGTGGGTACAGTTCGATGTCGGCGTTGCTCTTCGACAACTATGGCGCGGACGTCAAGCATACGCACAATGACGGTCTCGATATGCTGCTCGTCGCCGGAGCCACAGGTGGTATCTGGCTTCTGTTCCTGATCGGAGATCGCGTGGTGAGAGTTTCGAGGCTTTCTCTTGCGACTCCTGAAGGAGCGGCCAGCGCCGCTATTTTACTTACCTATCTATGCCATGCACAGTTTACCGGGCAGCTATGGGGGACTGACTCCATGACGTATTACATGGTCTCGCTTGAATCGCTTTATGTAATCGGAAGATTGCATAAAGCGAAGGTTTCCCTCGTCTACAGATCTGGCAGTGCGATTGGAGCGGCCATAGCCGCTTAGCAGGAAGTGGATGGAAGAGAGGTTGTACGATGACGGTCGTGAATCACAGAACCGCTAATCTCCTTGGTTCGAAAATTACTGCAGCAACATTGAATACTCTGTGCGACAGGGTATTTTTATTAGCCTCAGTGCAGAGACCTGCCTATGTTTGCTTTGCAACTGCGCACATGCTGGTGGAGACCACCCGCGATGCAAAGATTAGATCGGCCTATCAAAATGCAAACATGATTAGTCCAGACGGGGTGCCCGTGATGTGGTTTGTGCGGATGCTGGGCCACACGAACGCGGAGTGCATCAGTGGTCCAAGAACATTGCCGGTCCTGCTGCGTGAGGCTGCTGAGCGCGGGGTCAGCGTGGGCTTCTATGGCGGACGCGAAGAGACGCTCATACTACTACGAAAACGTATCGCTCTGGAGTTGCCCACGCTGGACGTAGCATATTGCTTCTCGCCTCCATTTCGCCCCCTCAGCGAGGAGGAGCAGGAGCAGCATATCGATGACATCAACAGCTCCGGGGCACAGCTCTTGTTTGTAGGATTAGGTTCGCCGAAGCAGGAGTGCTGGATGGATCGCTTCAGTCCGAGTCTCAATTGTGTCTGTCTTGGCATCGGAGCGGCCCTTGAGTTCTTCAGCGGAGAGAAGGTGCTTCCTCCGGCATGTATTCAGAAGTGCGGTCTTACCTGGTTTGTTCGACTGTGTCAGGAACCGCGCCGGCTGGCACGGCGCAATCTTTACTCGCCGGTATTCCTTCTTCTCGCGTTTCGCTGGACTTTTATGGACGAGGCCCGGCGAAATCGCTGGGAGATCTCATTGAACGATCGTCTGGGCGGGAACATCTCCGCTGCACAGGGCCAGCCACTCTCGGGATAAAGCTGGCACTTTCAAAAGAATCAAGAGTGTCACAAATTCTGAAAGTGGGCCGAGTGGAAATGAGACGGACTAGTTAGCTCGGAGGTAAGTTCGTGAACGCGATGGTAATCATTACATGCCTTTTGGCCTGCGTATGGATGTCCTGGTACATCACACGTGGGTTTGTTCTTTTTGCTTTGGAGCGCCACGTCGTAGATGTTCCCAGCGGAAGGAGTTCTCATTCGTTTACTACACCGCGCGGAGGTGGTGTTTCTTTCGTCCTGGTATTACTAGGGGCGACAGTGGCTCTCGCCGCGATGCATCGGCTCCAAATGCTGGAGGCTGTGGGCCTTCTTGCTGCAGTTTTTGTGGCACTGGTAGGTTATTTCGATGATTGCGGGGGGCTCTCGATTCGGGCACGCCTGTTGGTCCATTTCGCCGCTTCGGGCGTGGCTCTCTATTGCTTCGTTGGAGCCCCGCTTCATGGGCCTATCTGCTTAAAGGCGCTTGCAGCTCTAGGTTTTGTCGTTTCGATTTTGGCGTTTGTCTGGGTCATCAATCTCGTTAATTTTATGGATGGGCTCGATGGTCTTGCTGGGTCGGAGGCCGTCTGTGTTGCATCTGTATGCTCTCTTCTTGTGGCGTTCCATAGCGGATTTGATGGAGCATCATTTCTGTTCGCGGTACTGGCGGGCGCGGCAATTGGTTTTCTGATCTGGAATTGGCCTCCGGCTCGGATCTTCATGGGAGACGCCGGAAGTGGCTTTCTCGGATACAGCCTGGGCGCACTTTCGCTGCTCGCAGTGCATCGCCATGAGCTTTCAATCTGGACCCCGGTAATCCTGCTTGGTGTCTTCGCGATTGATACAACGATGACTTTGTTCAAACGCATTTTGCGACGCGAACGCTGGTACAAGCCACATCGTCTGCACGCCTTTCAACATGCTTCACGGCACTTTGGCCACCGTAATGTAACTGTAACTGTTATTGCGATCAATCTGCTCTGGCTTACGCCCTGGGCGATTCTCGCGGAGATTCATCCAAGCTGGGGGCCGCTTCTTCTGCTGTGTGCCTGGGCTCCCCTGGTATCCCTTGCCTATCTGTTTCATGCGGGCGAGGTGGTGTGGGACGACGGGATCCCGCGGTGGAGAACCATCATGCTCATCGCTCAGGTTGGCATGAGCGATGGGGCCGAGCGCCTGAGCGATCGACTTCGGGTTCTAGTGCCAGCCCAGATGCCTCTATTATGCAAGGCGCTGGTGCTTGGAGCGCTTTGTCTTACTTGTACTGGTCTCTCGTTACTCTTTGGCGAGCAGAACCCGGGTCGCGAAATCCCCGTCAGTCTATTCCGATTGGCCCTTTTGTGCAGCGCAGGTCAACTGATCACGCTGTTTTCGTTTGGTCTGCATCGTTGCCATTGGCACCTTGTTTCCATAGAAGAGATTCCGAATATTGTCGGTATGTCCCTTGCTGCGAATCTGGCGGGCGTTCTGGGGGGATTGGCTATTACCCGCAGTGACATTGGGACACTTCCCAGCGCCGTGTTTGTTCTTAACGCGCTCCTGCTTTCGGGCGCTTTGGTGTTGGCGCAGATAAGTACAAGGTATCTCACACGCACGGGAGAGCAAGGAAGTGTAAAGTCGCGTTCCAGACGCGTCGTAATTTACGGTGCAGATGCTGCGGGAGTCGTCATCTCATCGGAGATCCGCAGGCTAGGCTCTACATATCAGCTGCTGGGTTTTGTGGATTCGCGTCGGGCCATGAAAGGAGTTCAGATAGCTGGCGGCCGTGTTCTCGGAGCCCCGGGCGAGATTAAGAGGCTTGTAGACACGTACAACGTAGACCATGTGCTGGTCTCATCCAGTTCCATCTCCTGTCACTCTGGCCGCTTGTTTCTCGATTACTGCCGCTCAGAGAGTGTCGACTTTCGTGTTATTCCTTCGTTATTGGAAGGCATCGATATGTCTCGTGAAGTGGAGCACCAACCCAGCACCGCAGGGTATCTATGAAATCGAAGTCTCATCAACGTGTCTTAGTGGTGGGCCCGTCCAGCGGGAAGGGAGGGATTGCGTCTGTTCTTCGGATGCATAGCAGAACCAGGCTATGGAAAACCATGAACTGCTATCTGCTACCGACCTTCGATGACCGCAATCTCTGGATGAAGCTATTGGTGATGCTCAGAGCTTACACATTTGCACCCTTCCTCATTCTGCGTTCCTCGCTTGTCCATATTCATCTTGCTGCTCAAACCAGCATGATTCGCAAGCTCCCGTTCATTCTGCTTTGCAAGATCATGCGTAAGCCTCTTATTGTCCACTTACATGCCGCCGGCGAAATACCATTGTTTGAAAGGACGCCTCAGTGGATTGTGCGTCTCACTTTTCTACTCTCAAATCGAGTGGTAGTGCTATCGAGCGCCTGGGCCGAGATTGTCCTTACTCATGTGCCGGAGACGCGTGTGGTGATCCTGCACAATCCCGTGGCTATTCCGCTTGATCTGCGCCCGCGTGGTCTCGATCATCCGCCCGTAGTGCTTTATGTCGGGAAGCTGGAAGCACGGAAGGGGTACGCAGATTTACTCGCTGCTGTTGCTGAAGTACTGCCTGGCTTCCCCGATCTTCAGGTGTGTTTGCTGGGGAATGGTGAGGTACTGGAGGCGCAGCAGCGAGCCAAAAGTCTTGGCATCGAGAAATCAGTAAGAATTCTAGGATGGGTCGACGCGAGCCAGTTGGACGCATACTACCGTAGAGCTTCCATCTTCTGCCTTCCGAGCTTCGACGAAGGCCTGCCGATGGCTCTCTTAGAGGCCATGAGCTATGCGCTTCCCGTTGTATGTACTGCGGTCGGAGGAGTGCCTGACATCATCAGCGACGGAAAGAATGGACTTTTTGCTCAGGCTGGCGATGCGGGATCCATTCGCGATCTGCTCTTGCTTTTGCTTGGCCTGCCGGGTCTTGCAGACAGGCTGGGTGCAAATGCTGCTCGCACGGTAGAGGAGCAGTGCGGACTGGATCGTATCGAAGTTCAACTCCAGGACCTTTACGACACGGTTGAGTCCGAGTGGCGCATTCGGCGCCAAGGGTTTCGAGAGTCCACTCAAGCTACTGCGGAATAGGAGTGTTTAATGTTCCGTGGAATATCTAGACAAAGTTCCTCACAGATCGTCCTGCGATTCGCCTCGTTGCTTGGGCTTCCGGTTTTGTTACTCATCGTTTGCCTCGGCCTGCGATTGGGGCTGCTTGATCCGGTGGTCGGTGCCCATGTCGAACCCGAAGCTAAGGATTCGATCCGGGCGCCTAAACCTTCTGCCGATCCGTGCATGGCAACGCTGCGGACAATCTCTGGAGATGCTTCCCCAGAAAGTGTGACCAACGGCAGGCTGTCGATCTACGGACTCTACAGCCCGGCCGTAGTCTCCGTTTCAATGACTGCTCTTGCAGAGGGCGTGCCGGACTCATCGACCGTCATCTTCACCCTTGACGGCATAAAGATATGGACGGCAACCCGTTCGCCCTACTACCTCGGTAAGGTGTCGTCAGGCATTCCACAAGGACTGGATCTGACACCGTTCGGTTTCGGAGAGCATCAACTCTCTGTCTGCGCCCTCTTGCCCACACGGAAGATTCTTGTTTCAGATCCCATCTCACTTACGATCATTCCGAGCATCAACACGAAGTTCACCGCCACCCTTGGCCCATATCCAAATCAAGGGACTGCTCAGCAATTTAGCCTTGAAGCACTTCTGGCACGAACCTCCACGCCGGGAGCCAGACTGACTGACGATGAGATGGCGATACGACGCAAGATCCTCGCCATGTATGTGGATTGGGGTATCGATCCTTCGTTCGACTTTGCAAACGACCAGTCGGCAGCGTTAGTGAGCCTCTTCCCAAAGGGCGCAGGCAAGACCAAGACCCCACGAGAGGGAACCGCTCTCAGCATGCATTTCTCTCCCGATGCGGCCTTCTATCATTCGATCCCTGGACAATGGCCGCGTGTGGCGTTGCCCCCTGGTTATATCCACGGCGTCCAACTCAACACAGCGTATCAAGGAGACGGCATCGGGTTCGGACAGGTAGTCGCTTCGGCCGCCGATCCGGTTCTTCCGGTACGGAGCCAGTGGTATGACGTAGCCGGAACGCTTCGCCGCTTTAACTTTAGGATGCCAGCCGATTGGTCCACACACCTGCCAACGCAAGAGGCTGGAGACCGTCATCTCGTCTTCATCGACCCGGTTGCGAACACGTTCATCAGCAGCTACAAGACCTCAAGGGACCCGCTCACAGGAGGCCCGAACGCTTTATATATCAGCGACCCACACACCATCGCTGGGCTTGGGGACACAGGAGGCTCAAATGCTGCGGGCTTCGCAGACCTGCCAGTGATGATCCAGCCTGGTGAGGCGACCAATGCTGCGCAAGAGATACCGCATGCTATCGGGGGAGCTGTAAGCCGCACCTGGGCTGCTCGTGTCTATCCCGCCAGCAACTGGGACGCAGGCGTACGGACCAGCATCAATAGCTGTACTCACAAAGGCTTCACCAATACCGGCCTCATTCCTTACGGTGGCGTCATCCAGTTGGATCCTGCCCTCGATCTTTCCAGGCGCGGCCTTAGCCTCCCGGCCTATCGAATCTTGCGTGCGATGCAGGTCTACGGATACTACGTGATGGATTTTGGCTGCGCCGACTTTGATATCTACACCGCTCTGAATGCGGCGGAACTGGATCCATATGGGGGACTCTGGGGGAATGCAAATGGCCGTGGCGTCCAGAACGAAATACAAGACGTCATCGCGTCCAACATCCTGTACGTAGTGCCACCATTGACTAAGAAATAAGTCTCGGCGGACTGAAGTCATAGCTCGCACTCAAAACTCATGATGATGGGATCTCCAGCCCATACCCGATGATAAGAGTGTCGGGCTTCATCAGAACAGGAGAATTACGGTTGTGGCGCAGGGCTGGTTTTCGAGGCAATTCCTAAGATGATGGACAGAGGACGGCACACGGCATTGCAACAGACACTCCTTTGCCAGTAGACTTATATTGGCTGGAACGGAAATCTGAACTCTTGATGGGGTTCCAGGCCAAACATTACTATCGATGATGATGTGCTTTTCGCATCTCGCACCTGCTCCGAATGAGGCGGCGGTCGGTAGGTTAGTGACAGTCTCCCCGGCTGGAACTAGCACCACAACTGACGCCGGCATGATTTAGCATTGAGATGCCGCAGCTAAGTTGTTGATAAATAAAGGAGAGGTGGCAGAGCCCGGTTGAATGCACCTGACTCGAAATCAGACATAGGCGTAAGTCTATCGGGGGTTCGAATCCCCCCCTCTCCGCCAGAACTTCCGCCAAGCCATGCAAGGCAAACATAAAATCAGCAAAAAAAGTTGTCGGCGGATTGGCTTGTATGCTCTGTGCGGCTTCTGCGTGGTTGTAAGGCTTCAGACGGCATTTACCTTACAAAGCTGTTGGAACCTTACAACGGATTTGTTTGGTCTTCAATGTTCCAGGACGCCTAATGTAGAAGATGCGCTGGAGAGAAGTGGCGAGTTCGGCTATTGGTTCAAAAGGGCGTGACAGACCCACTTTGCCCGAAATGCTATGAAGGGCCTTCGCGCGCACGTGTCTATCCCTCCCGAGGGAGAGACTTATGTTGGTGGCATTGCAAGACATTGCGTAGTTTGCGGACAGCGATATTGGGAGCAACCAGCTCAGCAGCGGAGAAGCACCATTCAGACCGATTTTCTGTAGTTGCTAGATGACCTGCCCTCGTGCAACGTCACCCCGAACAAGAACTCGCTGTAGCTGGACAGCGGACCACCTGCCTTCACCCCTCGCCGTTGGGGTATCCCGCTGGTTCAACAGGTTTGCAATCTGCCTAAGAGAAGTTGCTCCACTCGCTTGAGCGGCACGGATGACGGGCAGCAAGTCCTTCGCCTTTCTTGGTGTTATCAAATCCAAGAGCGGGTGCTGCTCGTCTTAAATGTACAGATTATGGATTCATTGCGACCAACTTGGCTGATGATCGTGATTTCGTTGATGTTGCGTCTTGCGTACACCCCCGGCATCGTCGCGCAAACCCAACCCAAATTGATTCCGCGACCTTCAGCAGCTTCGGAATATTTCCTCGCGCCAGGGGACCAGATACTGTTGCACGTTGTCGATATGGAAGAGCTTTCCGACAAGGCGATACGCCTGGATCCGAACGGCTTTATCGACTTACCGCTCATAGGAAGAATGCAGGCGAGCGGTTTGACCCTGGAGCAGTTCAAGGAGCACTTGGGCGCAAAGCTTAGTAAGTATATTAATGACCCGCAGATCTCAGCTAACTTTGTCGAGGATCAGGGCCGGCCCGTCTCGATTATCGGCGAAGTGAACACGCCCGGAGTTCGTCAATTGCACGGACCCCAGAGGTTGATCGAGGCGATCTCCATGGCAGGAGGCATAAGGCCAGACGCCGGACCGAAGATAATCATTACGCGGCAGTTGAAATGGGGTTCTCTGCCGCTTCCTGATGCACGGACCGACGCGACGCATGCCTACACCACGGCTTCCATTTCTCTTGATGACCTGATGAATTCAACCGACCCAGAAAACAACATTTTTATACAGCCGAACGACGTTATATCGATCCCGAAGGCTCAGATTGTCTATGTCGTAGGCAACGTAAAGAAGGCTGGCGGCTTCCAGCTATCCTCTCGGGGGACTGTCTCCATACTTCAAGCGGTAGCACTCGCCGAAGGCCTGTCACCGGACGCGGCTGGCAGCAGGGCAAGAATTATTAGGCCGGCCCCAGGAGGAGATGGTAAGCCGAAGGAGATTCCAATCAACGTGGCTAAGGTGTTCGATGGCACGGAGCCAGATGTGCCCATGTATGCGAACGATGTTCTGTTTATTCCCAACAGTGTGGCGAAGTCGTCCATGCGACGTTCCGCAGAGGCCGTATTGCAGGTAACGACCGGAATTCTGATTTACAGACATTGATTTAGCAAGCGAGAAGTAAAACGTTGTCTTGTGAGACTGCGGGACTTCACAGGAACTGCTTTAGATCTGGAACTAGCGACACTGTCCTGCCCTTCCTAAAATGATCCATGCACTGCCTTGAGTAGCCTATGCATAACGGTTTTGACAATTCGCAGAGACCACAAAGCCTCCGTAGAGAAATAGCGTCGAACTCCGGAGGGACGCTTGGCTATAACTTGCCTTTACCGCGCCAGGGAGAGTCCAGGAATCCCAGCCTCATCGCGGATTATTTTCACACCTTATCCCGCTGGCGAGGCTTGATTCTGCTCTCTGCCGTCATTGGGCTTGGCGCCAGTTTTCTCTTGACGTTGACGTCTCTTCCTGTATTTCGAGCCCGCACATCGCTTGAGATCCAAAGCATCAACGGCGATTTCATGGATATGCGCGCCGTAGCTCCAACCGGCGGTGGAGCTTCTGGTGAACAGGACGTGCAAACCCAGATAAAGCTTTTGCAGAGTGATTCCCTGAGAGAGCGAGTGGTTGACTATTTGCAAAAGGAAAAACACCCAGAGTCCATTGAGCGAAATGATCTGCTGTCGAATCTGAAGCGTGGACTCCATATTTCAAGGAGCGAGCCCCTCGCATATGACGATTTGATTGCTGAAACAGCCAAGAGTGTAACGGTGAAGCCGCTGGGTGTAACCCGCTTGGTGGAGATTACCTGTGACTCTTGGAGTTCTGATTTTGCCTCAAGGTTTTGCAATGCAATGGTAAGTCAATATCGAGAGGCCGATCAGGAAACCCGCAGCTCTGAGGCATCCAAGATCAGCGACTGGCTCACTCGCCAGGTAGCGGACGTGAAGTTGAAGGCGGAAGAGTCGCAGCATCGGCTTGAGGAGGCAACCGGCGGAAATGGTTTGGTGCTCAGTCAGCAGAGCAACTCGGTAGGAGAGGATCGGCTGAGACAGATACAAGGCGAGTTAGTCCGGTCCCAGGCAGACCGAATGGAAAAAGAAGCACAGGCGGGTTTGACTGCGACCTCTTCTTCGGACACATTGCCGAATGTATTGGACAGCCCCACCTACCGCTCTTACGAACAGAAGCTTGCTGAATTAAAAACCAGTGTGGCTCAGTTGGTTCCCCCACTAACCGAGGAGAACCCCAAAGTCATTCATCTCCGCTCGCAGATTCGAGAGGTTGAGGCGGGCATGGCGCGTGAGCGGTCGGTTGGAAATGGCCGCATGAAAAATGAGTATGAAGCTGCCAGACATCGAGAAGCGCTTTTAATGGCGACCTACCGTGCAGCAGAGGCTGCAGTCTCGTCCGATCTGGGTAAGGCTTCAAAGATCAATCTACTGAGGCGCGAGGTGGAATCGGAACAGCAGCTTTACCAGACATTGCTACAACGGGCTAGGGAAGCGGGCTTCGCCTCGGCCATGCAGACCACCACGATTCGCACTGTAGATGCCGCACAAGATCCGAAAGTGCCCATTTCGCCTCGGAGAGGTACGAATGCCGGAGCGGGCTTTCTTGTAGGAGCAATTTTTGGCATCGGGTTCTCCTTCTTCAAAGAGCGGAACTCAGAAGTCTTCCGAGTACCTGGTGATATTCAAAAGCGGCTGCGTGTGCAGGAGTTGGGCGTCATTCCCTCATCCGATGCAGGCCGTAAGAATGTCATGATCCGGGCCATCCATAGCAAGGGCTCCCTAAGTCTAAAGTCAGACGCAGAGAAGGACACTCAAGGACCCATCGGCTTGACGAAGTGGAACGCGAATGATTTTTCGATCTCCGCTGAGGCATATAGGAGCACCACCTTTTCGATTCTGCTATCAGATCATCCGCGGAGTCGTGCCAGGATGTATGTGGTTTCCAGTCCCAATGCGGGCGAAGGCAAAACTACAGTGAGTTCAAATCTCGGTGTGGCACTCAGCAAATCGAAGCTTAAGGTTCTCCTGGTAGACGGGGACCTTCGCAAGCCCGGCTTACACAAAGCACTGCAGATGGAAAATAATTTCGGCCTGAGGAATATCTTGCGCGGAGAGATAGATATTCAACGCGCACCGCTATCGCACTTCTGCCAGCCGACTTCGATGGCAAACCTTTCAGTGCTGCTATCCGGAACAGGCCGAGAGGAAGTGGTGGAATTGCTGCATTCGCCTGATGTGCGTACGTTGTTGACGCGGCTCAGCCATGAGTTCGATGTTGTGCTCATCGATACCCCGCCGATGCTGCATATGACGGACGCTCGAATCTTTTCTACACATGCGGATGGAGCAATTCTCGTCTTTCGAGCAGGTGTTACGACGCAGGACCAGGCAGGTGCCGCGGTCGACCTATTCGAACATGATCGAGTTCCATTGATAGGCACTATATTGAACGATTTCGATCCGATTCGTGAAGGCAAGGCGAGCTACTACGATTCCTATTATCGCTACAGGCAGCAAACGGATGGCGTGGAAGAAAGCGTCATGAAGTTATGAACTCGATATCAATTTCGGATGCTCTCGCCACCTCCCAGTCGACGGAAGCGAGTGAGCCAAAACGAACTTTGAATTTGCTCGCGTACGTACATCTTCGAAATATCCATAATTCAACTGGAGCGGGTCGGGTTGCGAGACAGCTGACGGAGCATTTGGCGTCGAGAAACGATGTAAGACTTCGGGTATTAGTTGATGCGGCAGATAAAGAACGAGTGCTGCCTCTTGTAAAGGAGCCGTGGACCACTTTTGAATATACAACTTTTTCAAACGATACCTCCAAGCAGCAGGCGAGATGGTTCTGGCTAAACAGCCCTAAAGCAGAGAGCTACTGGCCGGAGGCGGACATCATCTTTTGCACGGGAGAATCATTCGTTCCGACTAAAAAAGCGAAGCTGGTTGTCACCGTGCACGACGCGGCTTATTTTGAAACTCAGGCGCATCGACGCGATCAAGCATTTTGGAAGCAGAAGTTGAAATGGACTATGCTCTATCGAAAACTCGCGAAAAACGCGGATATGTTTCACACCGTATCGCATTTTTCGGCGAGTCGCTTAGCGCATTTTTTCCCAACGATCGCTGACAGAATTCGCGTTGTCCACAATGCGGTGGCGCCTCACTTCTTCGAAGCTGTTCCCAAGGCCGGCTTCGACTATTTGGAAAGTATCAGGTTAGCGAATTGCTCCTTTGTCCTTGTTCCCGGGGGACTGCATTTCAGAAAAAATGCGGACCTGATCCTCGCTGCTTGCCCAGAGTTAATTCGTAGGTTCCCTGACTTGGTGATTGCTGTTGTTAATCATTCGAATTCAGAGTATGTAGAGCAAGCCAAGGCATTGCAGCCGAATCTGAGGCTGTTGGGATTCGTCGAGGATTCCTCGCTGCATGCGCTCTATGCTGCCGCCAGTGTAGTTTGGTTTCCTTCACGCTACGAGGGTTTTGGACTACCGGTAATTGAGGCGATGGCGTGTGGTGCGCCAGTCGTGGCGAGCAACGCGTCATCTCTTCCGGAGATCGCAGGTGATGCCGCGATGCTGGTCGATCCGTCTCATTGGGAATCTCATGTGCGGACAATACACGATCTGCTAACCGATGATGCAGCACGTCTAGAACTGTCCCGCGCCGGTCGCATTCGCGCCTCCTTATTTACCTGGGAGTCGTCTGCTTGCCAGATAAAACGACATTTTGACTCACTGCTATAGCGTCTCGAACTATTTGAACTTACGTTTCGTAGCTCATCAAACCCGGAGATAAACAGATGTCGCCCGTGGCTGTTACTCCCAATCCGAGTCTGCTGCCAGCCGAGGTCGATGCCGATTTTGGCGTTGTCCAAAATGCATCACGTCCCACTCGCATGATGAAGATGGTGGTAGTGCAGAGTGGCGCTCGGGATGCATACCAGTTGGCGTTAGCATTGTCGGAAAGAGACATCCTGGAAACATTGGTCACAGATCTATTTTGGCCCTTGGATGAAAGCTGGGCACGGTCGCTGCTCAGAGCGCTGCCACCAGTTATCCGTTCAATGATCTTGCCGCGCAGCGAGCGAAGGTTGCCCTGGCACAGGATCAAGCTTTGCTGGCTGGTAGGCATGAAGACGCTTCTCCTGGAGAGGCTCTCCTGGAGTTCTTTGGATGTGCGACGACGAGCTATGCGTCAGGCGGATGCGGTGCTTGGGCAGACTGCGGGAGCCCTCGCAAAACATAAAAAAGTTGGCTTGCTGAGTTATAGCTACTATGGCTACGACGCATTCAAGGCGTACGGACAACCCGGGATGCTGTTCCAACTGCATCCGCATCCGGAGAGCATGCGACGCATCCTGAGTGAGGAACTGGCGGCGCATCCGGATTGCGCTGATTCACTGAGCCAGGAATGGGAGCTTTCTCTTCCTGAAGAAGATTTTCAACATCTGGTCCACGAGACGCGCATGGCTTCTCATTTTCTGGTGGCGTCTTCGTTTACAAAGGGCACACTAGTCGAAAATGGTATACGCTCCTCCGCAGTATCGGTTATTCCGTATGGTGTGGATACCACACGCTTCAAGCCCAGCCTGCAATCGCGTTCCAATCATCAAGGCAAACTTCGTTTGCTGTTTGTTGGTCGTATCAATCAACGCAAGGGGATCAAATATCTTCTGGAGGCCTTGCGGTTAGTGGACCGAAGTGAAGTCGAGCTTACGGTGTGTGGAAGGGTCATCGATGGGCTTGAACTTTTTCGTCCGTTTGCGGGCCGTGTGCAAGTTCGTCCTTCAGTGAGTGCGGATGAATTGGTCGCCGCATATCAAGCTGCGGACCTCTTTGTTTTCCCCTCCGTTGCGGAAGGGTTTGGGCAGGTCCTCTTGGAGTCGTTGGCCTGTGGGCTTCCGATTCTCTCGACAACTCATACAGCGGCTCCAGACCTGATTGACCAGGGAGTACAAGGGTTCGTCGTGGACCCAGGACGACCCGACCTGATCGCGGAGAAAATCCTCTGGGCCTTGGAACACCGGAACGGACTGACCCAGATGGGGCAAGCGGCCCGCGCACGTGCCGAAGAGTTCACATGGGAGCGCTTCCGTTCCAAGGTTGCAGATAGCGTCGAAGACTATCTCGATCGGCAGAATCCGTCAGAGCCGGGGTGGAATGATGTTTGAGATCTTGTTGTTCTCGGGTGCCGGGATCTTGATCCTCGGGATGATTTGTGCCTACGACGGAAGCAGGGACGTGTTTCATCCCTTGATGTTCATCAGCCCGATGATGCTCTTTCTCTATTTCTGGATGCCGTACAAGCTTCATTCCTCCGGCGGATTGGATCAGTTCTTCGACCAGGAACAACTTGTATCGGTCCAGACACTCAACGTGCTGGGAGTCCTCGCGTTTGTAGGGGCATGCCTAGCGGCAGGATCGCGGCTGAGTCGAACCAGCCCAAGGAAGACCCTACGGCTATCGCCGGCCGCCAATCGCCGCTTGTTGATTGGTGGTGCCCTCGTGGGCAGTGTTGGGCTCGCTTGCTGGTGCGTTACGATCGTCAACGTTGGTGGGTTCGTCAATGCATTCAGTGCTTCTTACTCGGGGGGCTGGGATGACAGTGGCTATGTACGCGACGGCAGTCTGCTGATGCTCGTCGGGGTATTGATGGCGGTTTCGGCTTTGTCGGCAGGAGCGCCCAAAGTTTCAAGTCTGCTGCTGATTGGTCTATTCGGTCTTCCATGGTTGACGCAGGCGCTGCTTACTGCCAGACGAGGGCCAACGTTTGCGATCATGACGATTTTTCTGATGGGATGGTATGTTAATCGAGAAAAGCGTCCTCCATTGCTGGCTGTGGGCGTGCTGGGACTATGCCTTGGATGGCTTGTGCTATTTCTGGTTACAAACCGAGGAAGCATTTATCTAGGTTCGAGCTTCGACGTTAAGTCCGATGTAGGTAATATCGTAGATAAACCGGACACCGGGAACGAATTCATCTATGGAACTGGAACAGTTCTGAGTGCCGAACGGCGCGGTCATTATTTTTGGATGCGGCGGTACCTGGCCCAGATTTTAGTTCGGCCCATCCCGAGTGCCATATGGCCTACGAAATATGAGGACTTCGGCGTGCCCGAACTTCTGCATAACGCGGGAACGGGCGAAGGGTTCGGTGATGCGCTGGGTTGGGTAGGAGCAGTTGGTTCAGCCCCCGGCATCATCGCTGACCTGTTTGTCGAGGTGTGGTGGTTGGCAATTCCACTTATGGCCCTGCTGGGTTGGAGTTACGGGGTGATATGGAGGACGTCTAGCTTCCGCGGTGGAGGTTGGTCCAGCCAGTATGTGATTCTCTCCGCCCTGTCAATCTACTTGGTAATGCAGACCATGGAGGCTGTGATCTTCCGAACTCTACTGCTCTCGATCCCAAGCTGGTGGACATGGAAATGGGCAATGCGGGCACCGGATGCTCTTCAAGGCACGACTGACGTGGATTCATTACGAATAATTCTTGATAGCAGGAGTGTTGAGCATGCTTAGTGCCACCGCCTTGAACGACCCAGCATCGGACGAACGAGTTGGCGATCTCCGAAGTGGGAGTTGTAAAGTCGCCGTTATTTGGATTGACTGGTACGCCTATCACGTAGGCAGATTTAGAGGAATACTGAGTCACCCCGCATTGGGCCCAACCGCATTAGGAATCGAGATGGTCGGTGGAGCGGGCGTTCACCAGGGGTTGAAGTTTCGTGAGGATCTACCGGCAGACCTTCGTGTTGAAACTCTCATGCCAGAGAGCAGTTGGCACGATGTAGGGAAGATACAACTGGCACTAAAACTCTGGAAGGTCTTATCGCGATTCAATCCTGAAGTCGTGTTGGTGCCGGGTTACTATACACTCCCGGGAATCGCCGCTGCCTTATGGGCGAAGTTGCACGGTGCCAAGAGCGTATTGATGACCGAAAGCACCGAGGACGACCACCGTCGCATATGGTGGAAAGAAAAACTGAAGTCAAGCGTAATTCGAAGCTTGTTCGACTGGGCGGTGACGGGCGGAAAAGCTCATGTCCGATACCTCGAGCATCTGGGCTTTCCACTGAATCGCATCGGCCACTTCTACGACGTGGTCGAAAATAGCATCTACCAGGAACGTACAACTCGACTTAGACAACGGTCACGAGAGTTCTTCGATCTTCCGGCTCGTTACTTCCTTTACATTGGTCGGCTGGCACCAGAGAAAAATGTCGGTGGGCTGATCCGGGCGTGGTCTGCATATCGAGCCCTGGGAGGAATTTGGCCGCTCCTCCTCGTGGGGGACGGACCAACCGCGAATGAACTCAAAGAAATGGCAGCCGAATCTACCTATCGCGCGGACATACACTTCGCAGGTCATAAGGGATCGGAAGATCTGCCCAGGTACTACGGGTTTGCAGGGTGCTTTGTGTTGCCGAGCTCCCGCGAACCGTGGGGACTGGTGGTGAACGAGGCGATGGCGTCAGGACTGCCCGTCATTGTCTCAAATTGCTGCGGCTGTGCCGAGGATCTCGTAGTCTCGGACGTGAATGGAATGATATTTGATCCCGTGGATGACATGAACCTGACTTCCTGCCTAGTAAAAATTGGTGCACTCAAATCGGAGGAACTAGCGCACATGGGTCTGCATTCCCGCGAAATCATTGAGCACTACTCGCCTCGAAATTTTGGCCGAGAAATAGCACGAATCACGAACGCTTAAAGTTTCTGACAGCGTGTTGTTAGAAGGTGCTGAAGTGAGGATGTGGGTTGGTGAGGCCATAAGAATGAAAGGGACTGAGATGTCTACCGAACGGATATTAGACTTCGGACAGGAAGCCTTGACCCCGCAAGTGCCACATTGGATGGGAGTAGTGTCGCATCTTGATCCTCGCTATGGGGGGCTCAGCGCCGTGGTGCCGCAGCTCAGTTCTTCGATTGTACGCACGGGGTTATGCACGATGGAGTTATCGGCTTTTTGCGCGCCAACGGAACTATATTCCGAGTCCAATTACCCCGAGTTATCCGTCTCAACATGGCCGACCAGCCGCGCACAGTGGTGGCGGGACCGTAGTCTCCGCATTCATTTCCAGGAACAGGTTCGCAAGGTTGACGGTCTACATATTCATGGTTTATGGGAGCAGAGCACAGCAATTGCCGCGCATACAGCCAGAGCTTTGAGAAAGCCGTACGTCATTTCAGCTCATGGAATGCTCGAGAAATGGGCTCTAAATAATAAGAGACTAAAAAAGCAGATCTATTCGGCATTCATTGAGCGTGCGAATGTTCAAAAAGCCTCCTGTGTTCATGCACTTACAGGTGCTGAGGCCGAGGACTATAGGCAATTCGGAGTTCGATCCCCGATCGCGATCATTCCCAATGGAGTTCATATTCCAGACTCGATTGACTCCGAATGCTTTCTAAATCGATTTCCAGAACTAAGACGCAAAAGGATGGTTCTGTTCATGGGGCGAATCCATTTCAAGAAAGGGCTGGACATTCTTATCGAATCCTGGGCAAAGGTGGCGAAAGATTGGCCTGATGCACATCTGGTGCTGGCTGGACCAGACTTTGAAGATACCAGGGCAGTTATTGAGAAGTTAGTGGAAGATTTTGGTATCGGTTCTCAGGTACTCTTCACGGGAATGTTGCGGAACGAGATAAAGTGGAGCGCACTAGCGCACGCAGAATGCTTCGTGTTGCCCTCCTACTCAGAGGGATTGAGTGTTTCTGTCCTGGAAGCCATGGGGATGGGGTTACCCGTCATTGTGACGGAGCAGTGCAATCTACCCGAAGTCGGAATACTGGATGCGGGATGGCTAATCAAATCCGAAACCGGTCCTCTTACGTCTTCATTACGGGATCTTCTAAATAATTCACCCGCTCACAATGCCACAGTAGGTGGAAGAGGAAGACGTTTAGTACGGGAGCGCTACAACTGGGAAATTATTACCGCTCAGATGGTCGAGTTATATCGATGGATTGATAGCGGTTGCCGACCACAGGAATTCGACTTCGTGACGACCTAGGTTTGTATGGCAAAAATCGATCTTGGCACCTATGACAATGCGTGGTATCACCCAGGGCGATCCGCCATTTGGCGCTCTGCATGGTTTTTCGTTGGGTCGATTTTTATCCGCGCTCAGTGGATGCCTTTATCCTCCGTGCGAGTATTTATCCTTAGAGCGTTTGGGGCGCACATCGGAGAGCGGGTCGTTGTGCGTCCTGGAGCCCATATCAAGTATCCATGGCATTTGATCGTGGGGAATGATTGCTGGCTGGGCGAGAGAGTCTGGATTGACAACCTTACAACAGTCCGTCTCGGCGACAGCGTATGTCTTTCTCAAGGAGCATATTTGTGCACGGGAAATCATGACTGGGGCGATAAAGCGTTTGGTCTTATGCTCGCGCCTATCATGCTCAACGATTGTTCGTGGGCCGGCGCGATGTCGGTTCTGCTACCAGGCACCGTATTAGGAGAAGGTTCGATCGCGGCGGCGGGTAGCGTGATCAGCGGCGTCGTTCCGGATTATGAAATCTATTCCGGCAACCCAGGTACTTTTGTAAAGAAACGAGTTATCCGCAACGGGGTCGAGGAATGGGTGGGAGTCGGTCCGGTGGGGCAGAAATCATGAGGATACTGCTGCTAAACCAGTTTTTTTGGCCCGACTCCTCAGCCACAAGTCAAATGCTGACTGATCTTGCACGTCACCTTGTATCGGAGGGGCATGACGTTGAAGTTATTTGCGCGGATGGTAACTATGCAGTTGCCGATGCTGGCCACGGGCCTGCGGCAAAGGTCAATCGCGTGAGAGGAGTGCCATTCGGGCGGGGCAAAATTGGAAGAGTGCTTTCCTATTTGTCGTTTTATCTTTTGGCGCTGGTTCGTTGCTTCTCGGTGAAGAAGCCGGACCTCGTTGTGACGCTGACGACCCCGCCACTGCTTTCACTTTTAGGAACGCTGCTGCAATCGATCCGTGGCTCGCGTCATTTCATCTGGGAGATGGATGTTTATCCGAATGTTGCAGTGAGCCTGGAATATTTCAAGGCAAGCGGTTTAGCGGATCAGATTACAGGCGCACTAGCCGACTTCTCCCGGCGTCGCTCAAACGGAATTATCGCGCTCGGTGAATGTATGAAAGATCTCCTCATCACTCGGGGAATTGACGGATCAAAGATCTACGTCGCAGACAACTGGGCAGACGGGAGGGCGATAACGCCTAAAATCCGCACGTTCAATGCCAAAGACTTGGTTCTCCTTTATTCGGGGAATCTGGGGCTTGCCCATGATCTGGACACCATAACGGGGGCGATCTCAAACCTGCGCGAAGATAAAAGATTCCGATTTGAATTTGTCGGTAGTGGAGGGAGACGGAAGGATCTCGAAGCGTTCTGCTCAGTCCAGCGCTTGAACACGGTCTTCCTGCGTTCTTACACACAAAGGTCGAAGCTGGGAGACAGCCTGGGTGAGGGCGATATTGGTTTGGTTACGCAGATAGATTCCTGCTGCGGTGCAGTTGTTCCAAGCAAGGTTTACGGACTGCTGGCAGCAGGTCGTCCAGTGCTGTTCATCGGTCCCAAACAAGCTACCCCAGCGCGCATCATCGAGCAGTACGGTTGCGGTTGGCAGGTGGATTGCGGTGACGTTGATGGTCTCACAAAATTGTTGCTACGGCTTATTGAGAACCGACATGAGATAGAAATCGCGGCCGCACTTGCAAGAGAAACATTGCTTGACAATTATGACCTTCCGATTGGAGTAGCACGCATTTCCAAGATTCTAGGTGTCTCTCGCGGAAAAGTTCGACCGTCCGCACTTGTGTCGACGACCTACGCACGATAAGGGCTCATTTCATTAGTAGCTACTGGCCAAGTATTTATTTGTCTCCAGGGATAGAGACTTATGTATGCGATTGTAGGTTTAGGCGCCACCGCCTTTATACTCTGCCTGATCCTCACCCCGCTGTGCCGCAATATATTTCTGCGGTATAAGATTGTGGATCATCCAGACAGCGACCGGAAGTTGCACCTGAATCCGATCCCTAGAATCGGCGGAATCCCTATTGTAATTTCGTATGCCGGCGCACTCTGCCTGATGATGTTCTTCGCACCGCAAGGCGCGCAGCTTTATATTCAACACCGAACCCTGTTGTGGTCCCTCATGCCGGCGACGGCCATTATCTTCCTGACTGGATTGCTGGACGACCTGATTCAGCTAACTCCGGTGCAAAAATTGTGTGGACAACTCTTCGCGGCTTCCCTGGCTGTCGCGCTAGGAGCCAGAATCACCGCCTTCCATGGGCAGCCCTACTCTTTGTGGGTGTCGATTCCTCTGAGCCTTGTATGGCTGATTGCCTGCACTAACGCAGTGAATCTGATCGACGGCCTTGATGGCCTGGCATCAGGGGTGGGAATCTTTGCGACAGTTGCTACGCTGGCTGCTGCTGTATTGAGTGCCAATCTCGGATTGGCTGCCGCTACGATTCCCCTCGTCGGTTGCCTTCTGGCTTTTCTGTGCTACAATTTTAGCCCTGCTTCGATCTTCCTTGGAGATTGCGGAAGTCTCACAATCGGATTCATGCTTGGGTGCTTCGGTCTCATATGGAGCCAGCGAAGCGGAACCTTGTTGGGCATGGCTGGACCTCTCATGGTGCTTGTCTTGCCATTGGTGGACGTAGGGCTTTCGATTGGCCGGAGATTTCTGCGCGGGGTTCCAATTTTCAAAGGGGATCGTGGACACATCCATCACATGATTCTAGCCCGCGGGTTCAAGCCGAGTAGCGTCGCCCTCATCCTATATTCGGTCTGCTTTGTTGCAGCATTCTTTGCCTTGTTACAGAACTACAGTCGAGAAGAGTTCCGGCCCGCAATTATCGGCGTATTCTGCTCTCTGGTTTGGGTCGGAATCAATTATCTGGGCTACATTGAGTTTGGGGCTTTGCGTAAGACTCTCTCCAGAAAAGCAGTCCTAAGTGGACTACACGAAGAGATCTATCTCCACGAACTTCGCCGCGCCATTGAGGATGCGACGACGGCCGAATCTTGCTGGGCCGTCGTCCGGTCGGCATGTAAGGATGTGGGCTTCGCCACCTCGCAGATGTATCTTCTCGGCGCTTTTTTCGAAGCCAATTTCATCTTGAGTTCTGTCCCTCCATCCTGGAGGATGACTCTGGCTTTGGGAAGGGAAGGGCACCTAATGCTGACGCGCACAGGAGACGAGACGCCGCCGCGGTTGATGATGTCAGCACTAGTTCTCTTGCAGGAGACAATTAGCGAAAAGGAGCTGGCGCTTACGAGTTCTTCATCCCATGTTACGCAGATGGTCTCCGGGGCGGCCTAATCAAAGACGAATAAGAGCATAGCTCGGAGAGCCAACTCCTAGACGACGTCGGCATCGGGCAGGATCAATTGCGAAACGGTTTCGAATGAATATCCTTTGTCCTTGAGCCTTGGAATTATTTCCCGCAGTGAAGCAAGCATCTCCGAGATATCGGGATTCTGTTGAATGTCGCGCCCATCATGAAGACAAACGATCCCTCCGGGATTGGCCTTTGTGAGCACAAGCCGCGCGATATCTGGGGCGCTCCACTCCCAATCATGGCCGATAACGGTCCACATGACCCCAATAAGATCTAATCTCTTCTGCGCCGTACCTACTCCGAACCAGCGCAGACCATAGGGTGCGCGGAGCAGCGAGGCTTTCACTCCAACTTCGTCAAGAATGATTTGCTGGGCCTGTGCAAATTCAGAGTAAACAGACTCAACAGAACGAAAATTCATCTTCCATCCCAGCCGCGGACAAAGTCGGGCATGAGAAAAAGTATGATTTCCTATCTCGTGTCCGGCGTCGTTGATTCGACGAGCAATCTCTGGAAGGCGAAGAACATTGACTCCGCATTGAAAGAAGGTGGCGGAAACATCCTGCAGCGCAAGGTAATCCAAAAGACGCAGGCTCCCTTCACTCGGGCCGTCATCAAAGGTCAGAGCTATAGATTTTCTGCTTCCGGATCCTCGATGCACAGACCGTCCGAAGATCTGAGACGAAGGATGGGAGACCCCATATGCAAGGGTGGACGCCCCCCCGACCATCAAAGAAGCACAAGCCATCCATGGGTTGAAGCCAGTCAAACCGGTCTCCTGATCAAAGATGCTAACTGCCAGACTCGAGTTTACTGTACGAGTTGTTGCGGACGGGTGTATCGTTATTGTGAGTTATGGATTTGAGAAGCGATAGATCCTACAGTGACGCTACGAAGGTAGAGCCAACTCTATGGCACATCCTAAGCGTGTCGAGTGTGCCGGTCAGAGAATTCGCGATGGCAATGCACCGTGCGGTTCCTACCCTGGCGTGGATTCCTCAGATGTCGATGACCGGCTATGCGAGAGATTGGATCCGTACCGAAATCTGTGAGACCAGCGGCCTGCAAGAGTTACATTTCCCGTTGCAGCGAGGTTATGCCAGGAAGTATGTTGAGCGTTTCGTGCGATCGTCACGACGAATCACAGAACTCCTGACGGCACAAAGCGGCGAGCCAACAACAAGCGCCCTGGTGTGCACATCGCCTTTTTGGGCGCCGGTCGCGGAGCGTTGGCCCGGGCCAATCGTCTATTATGCGACCGATCTTACCGTGGCCTACGCCAGCCTCAAGGCATCGCAAGTTAAGGAACTTGATGCCAGGCTTTGCCGCGTCGCAGATTTGGTGTGCCCAAATTCTCAACGGATTGCACAGTACTTGCAGGCCGAAGCCGGCTGTAATCCAGAACTCATACGTCTGATTCCAAACGCTACAAGAGCAAGCAATATACGCGCAACATCTCATGGTCCGTTAGATCTCCCGCTGGATGTGGCTGAGATAAATCGTCCAATTGCGGGCATCATCGGAAATCTAGCAAGCAATATTGACTGGGTACTGCTTCTAGAGGCGATAGATCGAGCACCCTCTTATACCTGGCTTCTGGTGGGCCCATCCTCCATGCGTGTGGCCGATCCTGAGCAACGCGAAGCCAGGCGGAAAACGTTGCAACATCCCCGGGTAAAAAATATTGGGGTGCGGCCTTATGAACTACTGCGAGATTATGCAAGGGCATTCGATGTGGCGGTGCTGCCATATCGTCATGTTGAACCGACACTTTCAGGAAGCTCAACTCGTTTTTACGAGCATCTTGCTGCATGTCGCCCCATGCTGGCTACACGTGGTGTTGATGAGTTGCTTACGAAGGTACCCCTTGTTCGATTATTTGATACTTCCTTTGAACTGGCAGAGCAGTTACTTGAGTTTTCGATAGAAAAAACCGATCGTTTAGAAGAAATGAGAAGAGTGGCGAGCGTAACTCAGACATGGGAGAACAGAGCGGATCGGATGATCGATGGTCTGCGTGAGATGCAAGGGAGAAAATCCATTGCATCCTGAATGTGACATAGGCCCAAAACAAAGAGCCAGGCTATGGCCGTTGCAGATTAGCGTCGAGGTTAAGAGCTAGATTTTTTCTATATAAAGTGCAAGCCATTGCATGTGATTATTTGTATCGGGTACTAACCTATTCTTAAAGCAAAACGCAGTTTTGGCATGCTAATTGCTATTCACCAGTCGTGAATTGACGGGCCCGCGTCGCCGTCTGTACGGGTGTGCAGCGGTTAGCCTTTAATTCGTGCCAGCAGAGTTATCTCGGCCTCAACTGAACGTTCGTTCACCACCTGCTCCATGGTGGCTCGGGAGATGCGATGGAGGCTACGTTATGATTGCCGCAGAAATTCAAAATTGCACAGTGTCCGATGATAGATCATTACTGAACCGAGTTCAGCAAGGCGACGAACAAGCAATGCAATCGCTTCACAAACGCTATTCCAAACTGGTTTATTCTGTTGCCCTTCGTACATTGCAGGAGCATTCATCAGCGGAGGATATTCATCAAGAGATTTTTTTGCAATTGTGGAGAAGCTCGCCCCGGCCTACAGAGCTCAGGGGTAATTTGGGAGGATGGCTTGCTACTATTTCGAGAAATCGGTCGATCGATATGCTCAGAAAGCAGCGGCCGGAGGTGTCCCTGGACAATGTTGTAGTCGCCGCCTCTAGAGATTTGTTCTCGGATTGCACAAAAAACCTTATGCTGGAGCGGCTAGCCGATCACATGCGACATCTCTCCGAGAAGGAACAGCGCTTATTGGCAATGGCGTATGTGGAAGGTTGTACTCACTCCGAGATATCAATCATGACTGGGATCCCGTTAGGTACGGTGAAGACTGTGATTCGCGGTGCGTTGAGCGCTTTGAGGCTTTGCACGGGCGGCGGCCAGGCTGGTGCCAGACCTGGAAGATGCGCAAATTTAATTCCATTGTATTAATTTTACTAAGGGAACGAGTAGCGCAACTTTCGCAGATCTCTTCCTCTGAGAATCTATAAAATAGGGGTGTAGGCAGCTCGGCACTATGCTTCTAACTTGAGGAATATAAGTGATGCAGAGTAGTCCTGCAGATGATCTTCCGGTAGTGGAACTGGAGAATGTTTCGGTCAGCGGAGCGATCCCGTCGCAGGTGAAGAAGGACCTTCTACAAGGAACGTCCGCTCTCGGGATCGGTGCTGTGGCCGAACGGGCGTGTAGTTTTCTGGCAAATATACTTGCAGCGAGGCTGGGTGGAGCTGCGAATTTTGGTCTGTATGCCTTATCGATATCGACGGCGAATAACGTAAGCGCATATGCGGCCGGTGGTATTGGATCAACTGCGATCCGCTTTTCAGGTGAGCATCCCTGGGGCTCTGAGGGATATCCGACTCTGGCAAAAGTTCTTGCTGTCATCTCTCTCTTGTCAGCCACCTTGGCGGCAACAGTGTTATGGTTTGGTGCGTCGCCAGTATCAAGGCTATTAGGCAAGGAAAGCTTTACTGGTGTACTGCGGTGGGCAGCATTCTCGGCCGCAGGCATTATTCTTCTCGAATGTTGCCGGGGATTTTTGGTGGGTCAGCGCCGCATCAAGGCCTTGTTGCTTCTGTCGGGCACTGTGGGCATTGGCTACCTGGCCTTACTCCCCGCGATGTCACGCTATGGTGCCGTATCTATGGTGCGCAGTCAAAGTGCGGTCACCATCGGAGCGGTCCTGCTGATCGTCATCTTTTACAAAGCGCTGGGGCTGGGATCCCCAAAGTCGTCGCACGACTCCAAGCCAATGGGCCCACTTCTACGAAGAGTCTGGGGCTTCGGTGCCGTGCAGCTTGCAAGCTTGCTGAGCGTAAACGCAGCGGGTTGGTGGTTGACCACACTGGTGGCACGCAGCGACACAACCATGGTGCAGATGGGATTCTTTGCAGTAGCGCATCAGTTGCGAAATATGGTGGCGCTCGGACCAAGTCTGTTGACCGAGGGAAGTCTGGCGGTGATGGCGACCTCGGATAGCAAACTCAACAAGACGCCCGATAACGTTATGGCCATGTGTGCGTACATCTCCACGTTAGTCTCGCTGATGATGGCGGGGGTAGGGATGATCCTGGCGCCCTGGGGTCTGACGCACGTGTACGGTCGAAATTATGCAGCCGCTGCAGTCGCAACTGCGTTAGCTCTGACAACCGCAGTGGTGCATATGGGGAGCGCTCCCATGTCGGCAAGGCTTTCGATCCTTTCCCTCAGGGCCTTTGGAGGCATCAACACGGCATGGGCAATTATCGTTGCAACGCTGTCAACGATACTGTTGTTGCACGGTGGAAATGCAGCAAAGGGAGCACTCGTTTACCTCGCTGGCCATCTATTCCTCGCGATACTGCAGATTCATTCGCTGAATAAAAGCGGTTCGATGCCCAGAGGCTCCATAGTCTCGTTCGTAACCGGCGTAAGCGGCGCACTCATGCTGGCCGGCCTCGCGTGGATACGGGACGCGCGCGCGGGATGGTCAGGGTTGACTGTATTGTTGATGGTGGTGGTCTTATCCATCGCCGTCGCTATCATGATTGCAATCGGCAAACGGCATAACTGGCTCCCAGGCTGGCAGACTCTCCGAACGTTTCTCTTGAGAGGAATAAGTTTCATCCGTCAGCAGCCACCGATCTCTGCAGAATAAATGACGCTATAGCGTTGCCCCAGTAATAGCCGTCAAGGGCCGGACCTCCAATCAGTTTGCAACTGTGATCGCTGCTTGATTCGAGAGCAAGGTATTGTTGTTGATATCGTGTGCCCATATCTGCAATAGATGCGTTCCGATAGTAAGCGTCGTAGTGTCGAGCTCGTAGAGAAAAGGGGGAGAGGTTAGACGCCGCGTCCCTATTTCCAAACCATCGACCATGAGGTACGACCCCGCGGCATCAAGATTTTGTAGGATGGTCACGGCAACAGCTATCAGACCTGACATCGTCTGACCGTTGAGAGGATAGTTCAATGCAATGGGATAAGAACTTGGGATGGGAAGCGATGGGGTAGTAGGTGGGAATGGAGTCGTTGGGGTAGACGGAGTAGTGTCACCGACCGTATTGGATACAGTGACAGCAACGGTAGAAGAGAGAACGGCATTATTCCCTGTATCGTGCGCCCAAAGCTGAAGTGTATGAGAGCCATTCGCGAGCGTCGACGTATCCAGAGGATAAATATAGGGAGCGGAGCTTACGCGGCCAGTCCCTATCTGAATTCCATCCACCATCAGGTAAGACCCTGCGGCGTCGAGCGTAGCGTAAACCTGACCCGTCACCGTGACCTGACCGGCAATCGTCTGACCGTTCATCGGCGCTGATATCACGACCACGCCCGTAGTATTAGGTGGTGACGGCGGGTTTGGAACAGTGACGATCGGATCCGTCGGTGGAGGCGGAGTGGAGGGTGGTGCCGGATCGGAGGGTGAAGATGTACCGATAGAAATCCCAGCGTCCTGATAAATCTGTAGAAGAGTCGGGTTGTTCGCCTGCCAGTAATCAACGTGGCCCATCAAGATATCACCACCGCGAACCGAGGCAGCTAACTTACTTCGCGCAGCCATAAGAGTGTCGGGAGCGACGTCATTAATTAGAACGATACTGAAAGCCTTCGAGTAGTAGTTGTAGATAGCGGGATCCGTTCCGAGATCGCCATGGAAGATGAATGTACGGAACGGAGCCGTGTATGCGTAATACTTCGGGGTACTCTCTTCAGGCGAGATCAGGGAGTCGGGCAACGCTGCTGCGACCTGCTGAAAGATACTTGCGTCAAGAACCGCGCCATTCGATTCAACGGTCGAATCGACATAAAAAAGCGTGCACCCCCATCGATCATGGGCGTATTTCATCTTGCGAATCAGTTCAGTGGCAACCGCTGCATTCGCAAGATAAACCTGCTGGGCCGATCCATCCGCGTTTAACGCGAAGTGCTGCGGACGAATGCAAACACCGACACGGAAGCCTGCGTCCCGCATAATCTTGAAGTAAGTATCATCGAGTTTCATTCCGACGTAAGGAGAGGAAGATTCGGTGACTAGACTTTCCATCTCGGGTGCCACTTGGGCAATCTGATCGGGGGAACAAACGTAACTCGTTGCTTGTGGATACTGCTGTCCCTCCATGTCCCAGGTAATTGCACCTTGCGCGTGCATGCTTTGCAGATTAGTGACGTTGGCCAGGGCTTGTTGAATAATTTTAGATTGGAAGGCCGAAAGACCTGCCCGAGTACGGATATCGAAGTCGTTTGCATTGCTGTCGTTGAAGTAACGCCGCGGATTGTTTGGAAAGCCCCCGGGAAGATTAACGTTGCCAGTGGGCGAACTCGCCAAGTAAACAGTGCCGATCGGGCGTCGATCCGTCCAGTTGATCTTCGGAGGCCACGTGCTTGCCCAATTACTATAAGCATCGCCGGCGAGATTCGAAGAAGGAGCTCCAGAGGGCGCAAAGCGCAGGGACACGGTGTAAGTATCGGTTTGTCCCGGCAGAACCGGACGATCGTTGTGGGGCTGAAAGGATGCCATGCCATCCAGCGCGGTCCCGCTGATGATCGGGAAGTACGAGTTCCTTGAATTGGCTGGTTGAAAGCCGCTATAAAGTGGTTTCGCAGCGTCGCCGAAGACGGCAGCGACTTCGCCTGAACCGAAGTCGGCAAGAGTTACACTCGGTCCTGTCGTATTGAAGGCAAGCTGTGCGTAGGTTGGATCCGTAAAGCCCAGGGGGAGAGACGGAAAATTCAGAACAAAGGGATAGATGACAGCACCGTCGAAAATAATCCCGGACGACGGATTGTTGATTGCCGTCACGGTCATGTCTAACGAATCGCCATGCTGAACGAAGTGAACCGCAATAGAGCCCCAGGTGTAGGAGTAGTTCCAGGTGTTGCTGTTGCCATCCCACGTCCGGCTATTGGCGTTTTCACCCCATCCGTATTGGCCCGAAGTAAGGATGTTTCCGCTTAGATCGGTTACCTTCATGTGCCAGATGTGAAAGGCGTCCGAAGGATATTGATTCAGGTCTTCGAGGATTACCCCGTTATAAGAAACTTGCTGAATGCCTTTGCCCCCGTAGATAACCTTGAGGCCGCTTTGAGCGGATAGCTTTGCCTCAAACCCTACCGCAGCAATGCTGGCAACAGCCAAGATCAAGCACAGTATCTTGGCTTTCATGGCAAACAGCCTTTCTTTTACCTCATGTCATACCTTTAGAAAGCTTTCCATCAGGGAAATTCGGCGAAGTCGAAAATCGATACTAGTGCGGGATTATAGATGAAGGACGCTGGAATGATTTCATTCCACAATCCTTAAGTCGAAGATCAAAGTTTGGATTCCATCGTGAGAGTAGAGAGCCAATGGTTTTTCGCAGAATTCTGCGCGCATATGAGAGGACTCAGGCCCAGCTTTGGCGGGTTCTACTGCTTGAAAGCAACCACTAAATGGTTCATAAGCTGTCGCGACGTAGTACCTGACCTTGTAATGAGCAAGGGTTTCTCTGAGAGGTGTCTCGTGTTCGATAAAGCGAAGATACTCGCGATTCATCATTAAGCCTTCTGTTTGCACCACGGGATTAGGAATAAGGTAAGCCACGCGACCTGCGCGGTCTCCCATGGCGTAAATTCCGGGATGAGCTAATGCGAATTGCTGGATTTCCACGGATGCTGCATAGATATCGGTTTGTTGGCGCGTCCAGCGCATAAAAATCAAGCAGATAGCGACCGAAACCGCTAAGGCAATGGTGGCTGCCTGAGTTTGAAGAATTCGAGCGAAGGAAGGGTAAAGACAGAAGATAAGAAAGCTGACGCAGAGTGCACTTCGAATCGGGTAATAGTACCAACCCCATAAAGTCCAGTCACTTACGCAGCTAAGAATAAAGTAGTAGGTGAAAGGGAAGAGGATAACCGCCGAAAAAATGACCCTTTCCATTGCAACTAGGCTTGTACGCACCAGAGGCACCAGGGAAAGAGCTGTCAATAAAACAGTGGCAAAGAAACCTGCCAATGGATGAAAGAAGACTCGCCAGGGCTCAATAGACGGTAAATGGGTAGATCGAAGTTCCTTAGCCATTCCCGACACCGGAAGCCATGTGTGAAATAAAAAATGGTTGAGAAAGAAATAGCCAACGATGGGAAGAAGTCCGCAGAGCAGTCCTAAGAGTAGATCCACGCGGACGAGACGCCGAATTGAGGGGGAGAGCATCACCCCGACAACGATCAGGCCGCAGAGGATCAGGGTGTCAATGCGGGAGAGCACCATCGCCGAGAGCAAAAGACCGAGAGCAAAGGTGTGCGCAGGTCCCTCTTGGAGCCATGTGACTTTCCGCAACAAACAAACCACTCCAAGGGTCAATGGAACAGTCAGTGTTACCTCCATGCCATAAAAAAAGAGCGTGGTGGAGTATAGCGTCGTCCAGGCGGCAAATGAGAAGACGAGGAGCGGACGTACAGAAGTAGTCGCAAGAATCTTGCGAGCCAAAACAAATGTGACGCAAGACGCGGCCAGGCCACTGAGGACAATAAAGCCAAATATAAGTTTCGGAGCGTTGGTGACGTAACTCAGCAAAACGAGAACCGCAAGCCACAAAGGTTGATAACCATTTGTCTCAGTGATTCCGTTGAAGGTTGAACCGTGACCCTGAGCGATACTCTGAGCGACTTTCAGATAATAGAGAAAGTCGTCCTGGATAAAGATCATCCAGGATGAGTGAGAGAATAGCGGCCGCGCCATAACGCTCGCAATGCCAACAAAAAAAATAGCCGTAAACCATGCCACCAGCCGCTCTTCCCGCTGAAGAGAAACACTGGAAGAGCCGACATCTGCTGTCGAGTATGAATGAGCAACGGACTCAGTCGATGTCAGTGACGTCACTCGTAAGCCTCCCTTGTAGTGTTTTGCGGCTTAGGTCAGCCATCTCGCGGAAGGCCCGCTTTCGGTCCACGCTTCCGCTGACATCGCAGTTGATGAAAGCTTTGTAGTGATGGAGCAAGCCGAGAGGAAAAAATTGGTTGCGGATAGATGACGGATTGGGACGGAATTTGGATGTATGGGTTTGCTGAGATTCACCCTCCAGGTTCGGGTATATTCGACCAGGCTCTACCCTCGCAGCTTTTTCTGATTCGATTGAAGAAACGGATAAGCCGAAGTGCATGGTCCAATGGAAGAAGGAGTGACGTGGAAAAGCAATGGACAGGACAGCTCGAAAGCTGGATTCGCGAGACTGCCATTGAGGCTGCGTTTGATCTTTGTGGAGTCGCGGCCGTCGGCGCCGCCGCCGAGTCGCTCCAAAGCGAGAGGTTTGAGGATTGGGTGGATTCAGGCCGCGCGGGGGAGATGGAGTATCTAAAGCGGCGCAATGAGGCGGGTGTTCTGCTGCGCAGCGCCGTGCAGATCGCGATGCCCTGGGCCCGCTCCGTGGTGATCTGCGCCGTGAACTACAACGCCGGCGGCCCTCGTTCGATTGAGCCTGCGGACGCAGGAGCTGGCTGGATCGGCCGCTACGCCTGGAGCGGCAAGGCTAAGGTCGATCCGGCGGGCGAGTCGCCGTTAGAAGACCGCCCCTTCAGCGGCGTAGCAACTGGTCTGGACCCCACGGATTATCACGAAGAACTGCTGCAACGTCTGCGGAAGGTCGAAGCCGCACTCCTTGGGCGGGTGGAGTGCGAAACCAGATGTTACGTGGATACGGGACCGCTGGTAGAGCGGTCGGTCGCAGCACGCGCAGGCGTCGGGTGGATCGGCAAGAATACTTGCGTGCTCAATCAGCAGTTAGGATCATGGCTGCTGCTGGCTGCGGTTGTAACCTCTCTTCCGGTCGGAGAGGGCGCTGCACTCACGCAAGCGGCAGATCGCTGCGGAAGCTGCACGCGCTGCATCGATGCCTGCCCCACGGGAGCTTTAGTGGGCGAGCGAGAGATGGATGCGGCACGCTGTATCGCCTATCTGACCATCGAGAAAAAAGGAGCCATCCCGGAGGAACTGCGCGAGGGTATGGGGCGTCAGGTCTTCGGCTGCGACATCTGCCAGGACGTCTGTCCCTGGAACGGGAAGGCGAGTGGTCGGTCGCCGGTGGCCATGCGGCAGGGAAGCATCGCCCGGGCCGAGCTCATCAATCCAGCGCTGGATTGGCTGGCGGAGATGGACGCGGCAGCCTTCAAACAGTGGTTCGCCGGGTCTCCGCTGGAGAGGACCAAACGCAAAAGACTCCACCGAAACGTCGCGATTGCCATGGGAAACAGCGGGGAAAGGCGCTTTCTGGAGCAGTTGCATGTCTGGCGGCAAGGAGACGATGCCGTGTTGGCGGAGACGGCGGATTGGGCAGCAAGCCGGATTGAAAGATCACCAGGCGATGAGGCCGGCTCTACCTGCTAGCATCGGGAGACGGTGCGTAGGCTCCGTCCAGTGATAAGCGTCTATGTTTTCAGTCGCGCCCAGCCTTAAATAGTGCTTAAGAATATGGCGAAGATTCCCAACGACGAAGCGCAGGAAGTCCGGCAGACGGCTACGATCCCTACCGCCGTCGAGACGACCGCGTCCGAAGTGGTTAAGCCGATCGAAGACCTCAAGCCTGTTGTGCGCCGCGACGGACTCGGCGCGCAGATTGTAGCGCTGGTAAAGTACATGGCGCGGTCGGAGGTCCATACCTACGCCTTCAGTGTCGCGGCGAACGCGATCCTCTCCCTGTTTCCATTTATCGTTCTGCTGCTGACAATCTGCCGCAGGGTGCTCCATTCGCACGCGATGGAGGGCATCGTAGCCGACATGATGCGCAGCTTCCTGCCCACCGGACAGGACTTCGTCATCCGAAATATGCAGATTCTCGCGCATCCTCAAAAAGGGACGCAGATATTTTCCGTTGTCATGCTGCTGATCTCGTCGACGGGGGTATTTTTGCCCTTGGAGGTTGCCCTCAACGATGTGTGGGGCGTAAAGAAAAACCGCTCTTACCTCCACAACCAGGCAGTCTCGTTGGGATTGGCGTTCGCCGTGGGCGTGTTGGCGATGATCTCAGTAGCGTCGACCGCCGGCCAGACGACAATCCTTGGATGGGTCTTCTTCGGCCATATCCAGAACGCCGCATATCTGTATGCTTCCCATGACGCGATGAGGATATTCTCAGTGCTGGCGTCCATTCTGCTGTTCTTCCTCATCTATTGGGTACTGCCGTTTCGTAAGGTGCCGGCCCGCGCAGTGCTCCCGACGGCGATCGTGATCGGGCTACTATGGGAGGTCGCAAAGAACCTGTATGTGATGGCGCTGCCGTGGTTAGACTTTCAGGCCGTGTATGGGCCGTTCTATATCTCCGTCGGCTTGATGATGTGGGCCTTTCTCTCCGGGCTATTGCTTCTGGCGGGAGCCCACTTCTCCGCGACACGCTACACGTTGCGGCTGGCGCGCGAGGCGGAACGGGAGAAAACGAGTCGGAGTAACGCAAGTCAATGACGACGCGGATTGGATTGCAAAATAGAAGCTTAGGCGACCGGTGGTGGTGGCTCCCGAATCGCATCGAGGGCGCAGCATTATGGTTGGCCGTATTTTTTTGCCTCTTATATTTGCTCAGCGTGGTCTTTGGTGCGCTGGGAACCTTCCTGTCGGTCTGCGAGATCGTAATCGGGCTCGCTCTGCTGGTGGTATCCGGAGCAGTCGTATTTCGGTTGGTGCGGCGGCACATGCTGTGGAGCCTGCGGAATAAGCTCGTCCTGACCTATCTGCTGATCGGGCTGGCACCTGTTGTTCTCTTCGTGACCCTGGTAGGGATCTCGGCTTATATTGCCGCCGGCCAGTTTGCCATCCATCTAGCGGATACACGTCTGCAATCGGAGCTCGAGCAGATGTCGAGCGAGAACGCGGGGCGCACACGGGGAATCGCGCGTTATATGGAAAGTCACGACTATGCGGTGCCCCCTCCAAATGGGTTCGGTGCACAACCGGCGGGGCGCGTCGAAATCGACGACACGCCACGGACCAGGTTGCACCGCGAGACGACCGCTTATCTCAACGACGTTGCCGTGTCGCTGGACGGATCCCCGGTAAAGTCGAATGGAACGGAAGGCAAGACGCCATTCGGATTGCCGCCGTGGGCCGGAGAGCTGCCCGGAGCGGAGTTCCATGGACTGGTGCTGGACGGCGATTATCTTTATCTGGTCGCGGCTCATCAGCACCGTCTCGGGAACGGCAAGATGTTCAGTATCGTCAGCAGTCTCCCTGTGGATGCCGTGGTCATGGATCTGATCGCCGATGGGCTTGGACGAGCTGGACTCTTGCCGGTGAGGACCGGAACCACTGCGGGAACAGCGCAGAGTCTCGCGAACGAAGCGAATGCGAATGGCAGTGCTGAGAAGACCAGGGAGCGATCTCCAGTTGCAATCAGCCGTTCGCAGGTGCGGAGAGCCAAAAGACGCAGCGGGGCGACCTGGATCTCAGGCGGAAGCACGCCGTACGGGCTCAACCTCGCCGACGTCCGGGTAAGCTTTCCTTCCACCGTGCCGGTCACCGACTGGGATACAGGCGACCAGGACAACATTCCGATCCAGGTGACCTCGCGACCGTCGTTGCTCTATCGGCAGTTGTTTGGCAGTTCGCTGGGCGGAATCGTCAGCAGTGTGATCCGGCTGAGTCTGATCGCGCTCTGCGTGATGTTCTTCCTGATATGGCTGCTGGCGCTGGTGCTGGCGATTCGGCTCAGCCGGACGATTACAGCTTCGGTCCACGATCTGTACGAGGCCACTTTGAAGATTGACCGTGGAGAGTTTGCCCATCGCATCGGCGTCGAACGGGACGATCAACTGGCCGAGCTGAGCCGCTCATTCAACCGCATGACCGGCTCGTTGCAGCGACTCCTGGTGGAGCAGCAGGAGAAGGAGCGCCTCCAGAACGAGCTCTCCATCGCACAGGAGGTCCAGGCGAATCTCTTCCCCCGTCAGGATTGCGATCTTCCCAGCCTGCAGTTGCATGGAGTCTGCCGCCCAGCGCGTTCGGTAAGCGGCGATTACTACGACTTCCTGGTCTTCCATGAAGAAGCCCATGACGGGCAAGCCGTTGGCCGGGAGACCGGCGTGGGCATTGCGTTAGGCGATATCAGCGGGAAGGGAATCTCGGCCGCATTGCTGATGGCGACGCTGCACTCCGCGGTTCGAGCGTACCGGTTTGCCAGCGAAGAACTGGTCTACACCGAATCGCACCTTGCCGGACTCACTGCGAGCAAGAACGTAACGGTTGGGGACTGCGATGAGCTGTTCCAATCGCCCGGACGCATCCTGTCGCTGCTCAACCGGCATCTCTACCGCAGCACCCAGCCGGAGAAGTATGCGACCTTGTTCCTGGCCCACTACGATGCGCCATCGGCTCTCCTCACCTACTCGAACGCGGGCCAACTCCCTCCGCTGGTACTGAGCAAGGATGGCAGCGTGCGGCGGCTGGACAAGGGCGGCACAGTCGTTGGCCTGATGGACGGGATGAGCTACGAGGAGGACCGGTTCACCATGCAGTCCGGGGACATCCTGGTGGCCTACTCCGACGGTGTGACGGAGCCGGAGAACGACTTCGGCGAGTTTGGCGAAGAGCGGCTGATGGAGGTGGTGGAGCGATACAAGGACCAGCCGCTGCACGTGATTTCCTCACAGGTCATGCAGGCGCTGGATGCGTGGATCGGTGCCGACGAGCAGCCGGACGACATCACGCTAGTCCTGGCGCGGCAGCTCTAAAGCCTGTCCCCAATCAATGAAAAGTCGTTGCCTTTACGCGAAGCGTCCAAGACCCCACGAAGTGGCGCCAGCCCGGCGTCAGGGCGCATTTGCACCAGCTATTTCTTCGCCGAAGAAGCCTTAACCACAATCGCATTGGGAGAAGGCCCAGCCGGAAGAGTCGTGAAGAGCGTGGCACTCAGCGCTCCAAGTTTCCCCTGCGTGCGAATCACCGCCACGTCTCCCGAGTGAGCATCGGCGGCGAGCAGAAGGTGCTCATCGGCGGAGAAGGCCAGTGCGTCTGGAGCGGAGCCGGTCCGGACGCTGGAGATCAGGCGGCCGTCGTCAATGCTGTAGATCCCGATCGCATCCGCCCCGAAGTTGGAGACCCACAGCGAGCTATTATCGCCGCTGACGATGGCGTGGACCGGCTTGTCGCCGATCGGATAGGTGCCCCCCACCTGGTTGTTCCAGGTGTCGATCTCGGAGATCGAGTTGGAGGCGAAGTTGGAGCTGAAAATCTCTCCGCCGTCCGGCTTCATGGCCAGATGAACCGGGTTCGTCCCGACATCCAGAAGGGTAAGCAGATGGTCGTTGAGCGCGGCAGCATCCTGCCGCGCAGGCCAGGATCCCGGCTCTGCGGCAAGCGCGATCGCCATCACCTGGTGGCCCGACGAGCAGGCGATAAACGCCTTCGACGAATCGGGAAGAATCACGGCGTCCGTGGCGCCCGGGCAGCCCGGATAAGCGGAACGAAGGGCTAATATCTTTCCGCCGGAAGCCTTGGCATCGTAGGCCGCAATGTTATAGATAGAGACGCTGTTGCTCCCGCGGTTCGTCACGACCAGCGAGCGCCCGTCGGGCGAGATCCGGGCCAGACCCGGCTGCTCCCCTGTTCCCGCCACGGCTATCTCGCGCCGGCGATCCAGGTCGAGCACCGAAACCGAGTTGGAGCCCGAGTTCGCCACGAAAGCGCGATGGCCGGAAGGCTCGACCGCGATGAAGTAGGGAAGCTTATGGACAGGAATCGTAGCGACCACACGGTTCGCCGCAGAGTCGATAACCGAAACCGAGCCGGATTGTGTAGCCGACCCCGAATTGACCACGTAAACCTCGTTGAGAACAGGGTTTACGGCGAGCCCAGTCGGGTTCAGCCCTACCTGGAGGGTACGATCCGGACGCAGATAAACAAGGTCCAGCACCGAAACAGTATTCGCCGCCCCGTTCGAGACATAGGCGAACTCCCGGTACCCGTCCGGGACATCGGGAAAGGCGTTGCGGCGGCAACCTGTTGCCAGGAAGAGAAGCGAGGAAAGAGCGAGAGCGCTCCGACGAGCGGCGCAAGAGCGGAATACGAACATGGGGCTGGACACTATTGCGAGTCTATCGGGGTGGGTCGCCGCCCTGCAAGCCGGAATGAAGAACCCTACGCCCATCTCTATCTATAGAACGATTTTAGATAGAGATGAGCGGCAAGGGGTAGAGATACATATACCGTAAGGGCACGGGCATTACATCTCGGGGTGTGGTCGTCACGACGGATACCGGAAGGGCGGGGGCTAACATCATCGCTGCGCGATTGCATCTCGTCGGATACAGTAAGGGCGCGCGCGTAACATCGTCGCTATACGGTTGAATTCCGTCGGATATCGGAAGGGCATACCTTCAGGTATGCCGCAAAAGCATCCCTCTCTACTTTTTGTTTCTTGTGTCGATTTGCCATAGGCAAACCGACACAAGAAACAAATCAAAATACGAAGCATCTGGCCCACCTGAAGGTTGGCCCTTCCAAAAGCTACATCTGCCTAAGCCTGCGGCAACTTTGGATGGCTCCAGAGATAAATGATTCGCGCGAAATATGCGGCCTGAACGGCCAGCACCGCGACGTATGTAAAAAAAATGTGCTGATGCTGCATGGTGTGGAGGTCGAAGATGGATTTCCAAGTCATTGGTTTTGGCCTCGTTTTCTACTAGTCGTGGGATTTAGCCCTGATGGTCGTGAAGAGAGGCTTCGATGGCTTGCAAGGCGTGCTCCTGATCGGCGATCTGGTTACGACGTTCGACAGCGAAGCGGAAGCAGAGGATGAAGATGCCCCACATGAGCCACCCGGCTACGTTCCAGAGGGTAGGAGGCCAGATGCTTGGGGCTAGACCGGAGCCTTCGGCCCCTCCGAAAATGGGGGCGGGATGCTGGGTGCGCCACCAGCGGATGGACATGTAAACGATGGGGATATCTACGGCCGCGAAGACAGCGAGAACAGCGGATAGTGGGGCTATCTGATCAGGCGCGGCTAATTTACGAGTGAGCAGATAGCTTACATAGAGAAGCCAAAGAATGAAGGCGGTGGTAAGGCGCGCGTCCCATGTCCACCAGATACCCCACACAGGACGAGCGTAGAGCATTCCGGTGAGAAGCATGAGAGTGACATAGAGCACACTTACCTGAGCGGAGGCTAGCGCTAGGGCGTCTGCGGTAAGGGCCTTGAGCGGATTGCGGTTACGAAGGTAAAGAAAAGCCAACGAGGCTACGAGGTTGACGTAGGGGAAGACCATGCCGAGAACTGCGAAGGGCAAATGGTAATAAAAGATGCGCTGTACGTCCCCGAGTTCGCCATCAGGCGGGGCGGTGAATAATGCCTGTCGGAAGCCGATAAGCAGTACAATCACGGTCGCTATGAACCACAGGATGGCGGTGGCGCGGAGCCAAGCAGGGGCCGCAATGGTGGCGGTGCGCTGAGAAGTAAGGGTGCCCTGATCCATTTTTAAGCTCCGTAGCTGCTTCACTCAATATTTTATCGCCTTCTGAGCTGTGTTGCGCTACGAGGCAGGCTGTGGGGCTGGATAATTTCTGTGGCGTCGATGCGACATCCCCGGAACCAGTCCCCGAATCGGCCTTACTCGGCGTGGAGAATCGTCTCGAAGAGCAGGATACAGAGGGTGGTAAAGATAATGTCGTAGGCGGCGAGCTGCTTGATCCAAAGATTGATCTGGATGGCGTCGATGTCGTTGGTAAGAATGCCGCTAGCGGCCTGCACCATCGCCAGGATCGCCGGGAGCGAGACAGGGAAGAGCAGCAGCGGAAGCAGTAGTTCACGATTCCGCGCACGTAGTCCGAGCGCCGCGAAGAAGGTTCCGTTGACCACCAGCGCCCAGGTCCCAAGCGGCATCACCAGCAGGAACAGCCATGCATTCCCGAGCGGGTGAAGGTTATAGAAGATGATGAAGATCGGTGCCAGGATCGCTTCGACGCACAGCACGAAGATCAGGTTCGCAAGCGCTTTGCCGAGGAACAGCGAGGACGCCGGGGACGGAGCCATCCGCTGCGCGTCGAGCACCTGGTTGCGGATCTCCCGCGTCCAGGCCTGATTCAGAGCAGTCACTGAAGAGAAAAGAATCGCGACCCAAAGGACTCCCCCAGAGATCTGCCGCGTCGTAGTCGGGTAGCCCGTTGGGTCGAAGGCCAGCGAGAAGATAGCGACGACCAGCAGGGCAAAGAACAGCATGCCGTTGATAGCATCGCGACCGCGCCATTCCAGCCGAAGATCTTTACGGAGATGGTCTAGGACGAACCGGAGATACTTCATCGGGCGGCCTCAAAGGTGCCGGGTGCCTTCGTCAGGTCGGCAAGCGTCGATTGGGAGGCACGCAGATAATCGGCAGGAGAGAGCAGCAATTGAAGCCCTCGCAGTCCGGCCGAGACGGTGATGCGGTCGAACAACTCGATGGTCTCGTCCGCGAAGGCAGGGAACGGCTTTTTAGCCGCCATCACAGTGACACCGCCCCGAATGTATCCGGTGAGCGGTTCGACTTCTTTGAGGGAGGCAAGTTCAGCCTTTTTCGCTCCCGCCGCATGGGCCAATTTCTTCAGGTCCAACTCAGAGTCGCCAGGAATAACAGCGAAAACATACTGACCGCTATTGGTGTGGGCCAGCAATGTCTTAAAGACCTGCTCGGGCGGAAGGCTAATCTTACGCGCCACGGAGATCGCAGTCAGGTCCTCGGGGTCGACCTCGTAGCTGAGAAGTTCGTACGGGATGGCGAGCGAGTCGAGTAGCCGGGCGGCATTGGTTTTAGCAACTGACTTCACGCGGCAGGCTCGGAGGTGCGGTGTTTGGTATTGGCGATCTGACCGTTGAGCATGGTGAGGGTGGTCTCGGCCAACGGTTCGGCGAGGTGCGCCTGGTGGGTCGTGAGCAGGATGGTGCGCGCATGGCCCGAATGATGCGGCCAGGTGCGGAAATCGGCCAGCAGTTCGACCATCTGGTGTGCGGAGGCGACGTCGAGGTTAGAGAACGGCTCATCCAGCAGTAGCACCTCGGGATCGGTCTGCAGCACGCGCGCAAGAGAAGCCCGCTGGCGCATCCCCTGCGAATACTGGGATACGGTTCGGGTCAGGGCCGGGTCGAGTCCGACCGCCCGCAGAGCCATCTCGGGTGATCCAACACAGGCGCACTGATCGTCCCTGTGCAGCGAGGCAAAGTAAGTTAGATTCTCAAGCGCCGTAAGCTCTTCATACAACATGGGAGCGTGACTCATATACGCGATACGCCCCCGATTTTTCTGCGGACTGTCGCCGAAGATCGAGACAGAGCCACGCGTAGGCGAAATTAGACCCGCCAACACCCGCAGCAGCGTCGATTTTCCTGCGCCATTCTCACCCAAAATCACCGTGCAGGACCCAGCGCTGAAGCTTGCAGAGACGTTCCGCAGCGCAGCAAATGTGCCGTAGACACGCGAAACAGACGTCAACTCTGCGGCGGCGACAGGAAGGGCAGCGGAGCCGGAAGGGGACGCTTTCGTCTGCATAGCTGGGATTAGCGCGTCGAAGGCAGAGCAGTTGCGGTGGTAGTCGGCTTCGCACTCATCCCAGGCGTCGCGCCGGGCGCAGCAGGAGCGTACTTCGAAGCGCACTTGGCCTGGAGTTGCGTGGCGTGAAAGACGCCGTCTTTGCCGTAGGTTCCGACAGCAAGCGCCTGGGCGTCGTCCTTGAAGGTATCGGGCGGCGGTTCCGTGCCCTGATAGCTGACCTGCAACTTCTTGCCTTGCTCCAGCAGCTCGAAGGTAGCGGTCGTGCCGGAACGCTTGATGCTTCCCGGAGCCACGTTACCAGCGACGCGCAGGTGGCGCACGTACGCCTTGTTGCCCATCGCGTTCAGCTCGGAGATCGTGACGTAGTAGCTCTTGTTGTCGCGGACGCCGGTGAAGGTAAGCCAGCCAATGGTGGCGAGAATGATGACGGCTGCGACGACGATCTTCAGAGAACTCTTCGATGTTTGCTGCGGCATAGGTTTGTAGGTTGCTACCCGTTTAGTTTACGCCGACAGGAGCCTTCTGTGTGCGCCGCAGTGCTCACGAAAGCGGGAACTCCGCCTTCGGAGTTCCCGTTTTGATGATCGGACACAAGGTCAGCGTCAGGCTAAACGGCATTAGGAGACACGTCCGCAATCTCGGCCGTGGGTTCAACGTGTCGGTGCCGGGTTGTGCTCTTTGTAAGGAGATTCACAGAGTCGTCGACTGCATCTCCTAAGCATGGACTATGAGGCCCGTTTTGTGACGGAACGAAGTCTCATGGTCAGAAACCAAGGCTCTTTAGCGCCATGTCTTTTAGAATGGCGATATTGAGGTTGCAAACAGATGAGTGGATCACGCAGAGATTTCTTAGCTACGACGGCGTTGGGTGTTCTCGGGGCAGCGGTGGGTTGTAAGAAGGGTGGGGAATCGCAGAGTTCAGTTGGTGCGCCCGCTGGAGAACTGCCGCCAGGCGCACCCTCGGCCTTTGCCACCTCGCAGGCTGTCGGGCCGGACGTTTCGGCCGGTACCTTCGCTGAGGCTGAGAAGCTGATGCGGATCGATATGGGCGCCAAGGAGTTGCAGGAGGCGGCCTCAAGCTGGCGGGTAGCGATGGCTCCCCTTTATGAGCGGCGCATGGGGCCGAAGAAGGTCGAGATCGAGGACAATGTGGCACCTGCCTCCGTCTGGGTACCGTTGTTGCTGGAGAACGGCAGCGGGCCGACGAAAGACAAGTTCGTCCGCAGCGGGAACGATGCCGGAAAGCTTCCCACAGGCGAAACAGCCGAGCGGGAGATAGCCTTCGCGCCCGTGACGAAGCTCTCACGCTGGATCGAGACGAAGCAGATCACCTCCGAGCGCCTCACGAACATCTACCTGGGCCGATTGGAGAAGTTCAACAAGACCCTCCGCTGCGCGATCACCATCACGAAGGATCTGGCGCTCGACCAGGCCCGCACGGCGGACCGGGAGATTGCGGCAGGGCACTATCGCGGACCGCTGCACGGAATTCCATGGGGCGCAAAAGATCTACTGGACACGGCCGGGATCAAGACGACCTATGGCGCAGAGCCGTTTCAGGACCGTGTCCCCGGGCACGATGCGACCGTGGTACAGCGTTTGCATGAGGCCGGAGCAGTGCTGGTCGCGAAGCTCAGCATGGGCGCACTGGCGCTGAACGATATCTGGTTCGGCGGACAGACGATGAACCCGTGGTTGCTGGAGGAGGGGGCGTCGGGATCCAGCGCGGGTCCGGGCTCGGCGACGGCCGCGGGGCTGGTCGGATTCTCCATCGGAAGTGAGACCGGCGGCAGTATCGTCAGCCCCAGCATGCGATGCGGCGTGACGGGGCTGCGTCCAACCTACGGACGGGTGCCAAGAACCGGGGCAATGACGCTCTGCTGGTCGCTCGACAAACTGGGCCCGATGACTCGCGGTGTGGAGGATTCGCTGTTGGTGCTCAAAGCGATCACCGGGCCGGACAACTTCGACGTCGCCAGCGTGGCGTGCAAGCTGGACTTCGACACAGCCGCTGGCGTGCAGGGCCTGCGGGTCGGATACATTCCCGCCTGGCTGAAGGGCAATGGAGCCACCGACGTCGACCGGAGTGCCCTGGAGACAGCGCGCAAGCTCGGCATGCGGCCGGTAGAAATCTCAATCCCCGACTGGCCCTACGACTCGCTCAACCTGATCCTCTTTGCGGAGGCAGCAGCAGCGTTCGAGGAACTCACTTCAAGCGGAAAAGTCGACCAGTTGAAGATGCAGGTCGCCGATGCGTGGCCGAATATCTTCCGGCAGGCACGCTTTCTCTCCGCAGTGGACCACGTTCAAGCCGACCGGCTGCGGAGGAAGGTCGCGCTCGAGATGTCGCGCGTGATGGAAGAAGTCGATGTCCTGATGGTGCCGTCCCTGCGTGACGAGATGTTGGTGATTTCGAACAACACCGGGCACCCTTCGTTGACGTTACGGGCCGGCTTCATCGAGGTCTCGGAAGCCCGCAGCGACTGGGCTCCCAACCCGAACTATCCGTTGCCAAAGTTTTCGCCGCCGCGCAAGGTTCCACACGGAATCACCCTCATCGGACGCATGTATGACGAGGGCACCCTTGGCCGCGTCGGAATGGCACTGGAGCGAAGTTTTGGCGTGGCGGCAGCCACTCCGACGGGCTTCTAAACGTGCGGAAATCGCACTGCGCGCTCCCGTTCTGGCAGGGGGAGCGTCGGATCGCCCGGAGCGTCAGGCGGCGTATACTCATTCGATAACGTCTAACGTCGAAGTCATTGGTTTCTGGGGGTAATGTGAGCGAAAACGGTAAGGTTCATCAGGAAAATGGGAACGGTCACTCGAACGGGAATGGTGCCGGAGTGCACTCTCATGGCAATGATTACAGGGTGCCAACCGGGCGGGCCGACTGGATCGTCAAGCGCAGGGCCGAGGCCGCGCGGACGGGCGACACTAATATGTCGCAGATGCACTTCGCACGCAAGGGTCTGATCACCGAAGAGATGGCCTACGTCGCGCAGCGCGAGAAGATTTCGGCGGAACTGGTGCGGAGCGAAATCGCCAAGGGCACCATGATCATCCCCGCGAACATCAACCACGTCGAACTGGAGCCGATGGCGATCGGAGTCGAATCGCTCTGCAAGATCAATGCGAATATCGGCAACTCGGCGCTCGTAAGCAACGTCGATGAAGAGCTGCGCAAGCTGCATACGGCCGTCCACTACGGCGCGGATACGGTGATGGATCTTTCGACCGGTGGCGACATTCCCATGATTCGCGAAGCGATCCTGCGGCACAGCCCGGTGCCGATCGGCACGGTGCCTCTGTACGAAGCCCTTAACCGCGTCAAGCGCCTCGAAGATCTGAACATCGATATCTACATGGAGGTGCTGGAGGAGCAGGCGCAGCAGGGCGTCGACTACTTCACCATCCACGCTGGCGTGCTGGTCCAGTACGTTCCTCTCGTAGCCAAGCGCATCACCGGCATCGTGAGCCGCGGCGGCGCGATTATGGCCCAGTGGATGACGCACCATCACAAGCAGAACTTCCTGTACGAGAACTTCGACCGCATCACCGAACTGATGGCTCGCTACGACGTCAGCTATTCGCTGGGCGATGGGCTCCGGCCCGGCTGTCTGGCCGACGCCTCGGACGAGGCTCAGTTCGCCGAACTGAAGACCCTGGGCGACCTGACCCGCCAGGCCTGGAAGAGCGATGTGCAGGTCATGATCGAGGGACCGGGACACATTCCGATGGACCAGATCAAGCTGCAGGTCGACAAGGAAGTCGAACTTTGCGACGGCGCTCCGTTCTACGTACTGGGACCGTTGGTCACCGACATCGCTCCCGGCTACGATCACATCACCAGTGCCATCGGCGCTGCGATGATCGGCTGGCACGGCGCGGCGATGCTCTGCTACGTCACTCCAAAGGAACACCTCGGACTGCCGAACGAGAAGGACGTCAAGGACGGAATCATCGCCTACAAGATCGCTGCCCACGCGGCAGACGTAGCGCGGCACCGGCCCGGCGCTCGCGACCGCGACGATGCGATCTCGCATGCCCGCTACACGTTCGATTGGGATAAGCAGTTTGCGCTTTCGCTCGATCCGGAGACGGCTCGCTCAATGCACGATGAGACCCTGCCGGACGACTACTACAAGGAAGCAGCCTTCTGCAGCATGTGTGGTCCGAAGTTCTGCAGCATGAACTGGTCGAGCAAGGTGGATGAGTTCAATGCCAAGGAGCACGGCCTCAAGAAGCCGGACCTCACCCAGATCGTCACCGAGCAGATGGCTTTGAGGCGGTAACTCGTTCTCAGTTCAGTGCAAAGAGAAAGGCCGCTTCCAGTTTGGGGGCGGCCTTTGTCAGCGATATTTGAACTGGTGCGGTTGACTCGCGGTGGTTGCAGCGAGTCGGGCTCTGCGGGAGCGGACAGGACTCCGATGTGCATCGGGAGGGACGTCCGGAGTAACTGCTGCGGGAGTTCGATCCATTTCAATTGCGCTGAAATTAAAAGCCATTCCGGCGACCCGAACTAGGTAGTGTCGCGGCGTTGGCAGGCTGCAAGTATCCCGAAACAGGGCCCCAGGGAAGTTAGAGAGAATCTTTCTCCTCCTTGCCGGAACGCATGGCGAGAAGAGCTGGTGCAATAATCATACCGAGAAAGACCAAGGCTAGAACGAGATCGTGGACCATGGGATGCTCCTTTGGGCGGCTTTACACCGTCTACTGGAGTCATCATCGGACGATTGGCTACTCGGGAAAATAGCACGAGGGATTTGCATCATCCCCCAAAAGTTGTAGTGCAAATTCGCGGTTTGGCGCCAGGCGTACCCGCACGCGAAGCGTCCAATAACCCCACGAAGGCCCCGTGGTGCCTGCCCGGCGTCAGGGCACCTTGCTCTGGATGAAGCTTTAAGACCAGTACTTCGCGGGTAGCTTACTTGCTTGCACCCTCAAGGATCGCAGCGGATCGGTTGAGCGCGCCGGCAAGGATGGCGAGCTGGCTCTGTGCGCGGGCAGCGTCTGGGGCGTCGATCCCTTCATTCACTCCGGGAATGACGACGGCAGCATAGCCCGTGAACTCTCCCGGAGCATAGATCAGGTGCTTGTACCAGGCACGCTTGGGGAGACCGTCGGGATTCAGCAGCGCCGTCTCGGCGTCGCGCAACGCTTTGTTCAAAGCGGTAGCCTCCGCCGCCGGGGTCGATTGAAGCAGCCGGATCGCGGTACCGGCAGCAGCGAACCGGTGAGCGGCCGCCAGCGTCGCACTGAAATCGAGATTCAGGTGCGCCGAAGGATTCGTTATGCTTTTGGACTCAGGAAGGCTTGATCGTTTCCGGGCATCTTCCAGGTAGCTCACGATCTCTTTGCCGTAGAGATCGTAGTCGTACGGCAGCACGTCGGCGTCCGCCATATGGATCAGTTCGAGTCCGAAGACGCGTGCCTGTTGCTGCACGTAGACAAAAGTGGGATCGGCAAATTTGATGAACCAGTTGTAGTTGTCGAAGACGGAGTGATAGACCCCGTAAGGGCCGTCCGATCCGATGTCGGTCGAGGGAACTCCGAGGTGCTGGATGAAGGGGGTGTAGTCGGAGCCGGAGCCCAGATCGCCCACGCGAACATCAGTCTCGATATGGAGCCCTTTCTCTCCCTTGCCTCGATGTTCGCGGGTCTCGGTCTGAGACTTCTTCCATTCGGCAAACCACTGGTCGTAGACGGTTCCGCCTGCGGGGCTGGGGACCTGGCGCGCAACCTCGCGCACGAACTGCTTGAGTGACGGTACCGCCGAAGCATTGAAGGTTGGACCGGAGACAGCGACGTCCGTGTTGAAGTACGCGACCGCATGGGAGAGAGTTTTAGCATTATCCTCAGCCCACTCCGTAGATCCGATCAGCCCCTCCTCTTCCGCGTCCCAGGAGGCGACGACGATGCGGCGCTTCGGCTTCCAGCCCTGCTTCAGAAGCTCGCCCAGACCGTGAACACTCTCCAGCATGGCAGCGGTGCCGGAGTTGGGATCTACCGCTCCATAGACCCAGGCGTCACGATGATTGCCGGCCACGACCCAGTTGTCCTTCTGGGTCGGATCGGTCCCCTCGATCGTGCCGATGACATCCCAGATGGTGCGAAGGGCAATGTCCTGCTGCAGATTCATATGGACCGTCACGCGATTGGCAGGGTCGCTGGAGCCAAGATGATAGGCAAACGGCAGAGCCCCCTGCCAGTCGCGCGGAGAGTTGGGCCCGGCAAGTGCATGCAGAATGGGGCTGGCATCCTTGTAGGAGAGCGGATTCGCCGGAATCGACGACTGATTGTTCTGGAGCTTGTCAGCCGGAATGCGCTTGGAGTTGGCAAGCTCCGGCGTAGAGGCGATGCCGGGCGTCCCAGGGTCTCCCGGGTAGATCGGCAGAAATTGGATGGAGCCGCGCTGAACAGCGGACTCGGGGCGATAGGGGCCTTTAGGGTACACGTCACCGCGGAAGTAGCCGTCGTCGGCAGGGTCGGAGTAGATCAGAACACCTTTGGCTCCGTACTGCTGCGCGATATAGGCTTTCACACCGCGGAAGTTGCCACCGTACCGGACCAGAACGATTTTATCTTTGACGGAAACACCAAGTTCAGTCAGTTTTTTGAAGTCGGCGAGCGTGCCGTAGTTCGCATAGACGACATCGCCGGTCACATCGCCCGATGGTGAAGAGCCGTTGAAGGCGGGCAGGATGCGGGGATCGTCCTGGAAAGGGTCGCCGCCATCGAGCCTGGGATCGACATGCTCCGGAGTCGGGCCGGACATGAGCGTGCGACCCTTCGAGTCGAACGCTTCAATGGAGATCTTGACTGGCTTATTGAGCAGAACCTTGTACGGAACGATTTTGGTATTCAAGCCGGCGGCTTTGAACTTGTCCGCAACATAAACGGCGGTCTTGTAATCCTCCGGTGAGCTGGCCCAGTGAGGCTCGGCGGTAAGAATTTTCAGATGCTGGCCAGCGAGAGCGGCGTCGGGGACCGCGAGGAAGGCGGCATCCCATTTCGCCTGCTGCGAAAAATCGCGATAACCAAACACAGTCGTCGGAGCGGCAGGCGCCGGAGACTGTGCCGGGGCAGGTGGGATCAGGGTAGCGAGAGCGACGAGAGCGGACAGCTTGCGTAGAGCCAGAGTGCGGACAGGGGTCAACTGGGGCCTCAGAAAAAAAGTAGGGTCCTGAATCAGAGTCGCTGATTTCGGTCTTGTGTAACCGTAGGGTAACTCAAACTTGTACAGCCGGGCGAAGAAGGAACTCCGGCCCATGACAGAAAGCAAAGTGCCCTGCCTCGGAAGATCGCAGGCAGGGCATGGGAATACGGCGGGGCTTAAGCGGTCTGGCTAGGCAGTATCGACCTATACAGTGGTTACATCTTCGCCGGCGTGGTTGAATTCGGAAAAATATGAAGGATATTTGGAAGGGCATGGCTTCAGCCATGCCGAAAGCAGCATGCTCCTCTATCCTTTGTTTTTTTTCGGTTTGCCATCGGCAAACCGACAAAAAAAACAAATCAAAATATGTAGTGTTTGGCACACCTGAAGGTGTGCCCTTCCAAGAACTATAGGTCGATACTGCCTAGACGGCCTGGGTGCAGAACTTGCAACGGGTCGCCGCCAATGGCACATCGCTCAGGCATTGCGGGCAAGCCTTCGTCGTAACTGCTTCAGGTCCTTTCAGGCGTGCGATAAGGGCGTTCGAGGGAACGACGATAAAGAAATAGACGACTCCAGCCATCAGGACGAAGGAGATTACGGCATTCAGGAAGACGCCATACGTAAAGATACCGCCATGAAAGGTAAAGATCAGAGCGGAGAAGTCGGGTTTGCCTACGATTGCAGCGAGCAGTGGAGTAATGATGTCCTTGACGAGCGAGTTGACGATCGCCGTGAAGGCGGCACCGATGATAACGGCGACGGCGAGATCAAGAACGTTGCCGCGCAGGATGAAGTCACGAAAGCCTTTGAGCATGTTTTCATTCTCCGAAATTGGGTATAGATAACGCGTGAAGTTTACCATTACGACGCAGTTGCGGGATGACAAGCTGCTTCGGAACAGTGACTTACTGGAAATGGATGCAGTCACGGGGCCCGTAAACCTTGGATGCCAGGAACGCGGCATCGACGAAGGTCTTTTGCTTACTTCGTAAGGCTCAGCCAATCCAGATAAGGGTACAAGAGAAAGAAGAAAATCATGCCGACGACCATGATGTCCATGTAGATGCAAAGAATGACACCAGCGTGGTAAAAGCTCCAGCGCCGTTGCATACAGCGAATGGTGTCCGCGGTGCCGATACTGCTGAAGAGGGCGGGTATCACAAGGTAGGGATTCGCACGATTATTCGGGAAGCCCGACATAACCAGTGCGGCGGCAAACGACAGAACCACCAGTCCGCTGGCCCGGACGAGAGAGTGGCGGCGAAGGTTGAACAGATCCCTTCGAATCGTGGCGAGATACCTTGCGGTGATCGGAGAACTCGGCTCGAAGTTGGGGGGATACGCCACTTACTCAGGATAGGCGCGTGAGTGGACCCGGGTCTACTTCGGGACTTCGGCGGCAGCAGCTTTCGGAGGAGCGGCTGCGTCGGGCACAGCAAGCGGCGGCAGATTTTTGACGGTGGCAATCGGAACTTCCACTGCGCCCAGACGGTCCGAGTTCAGATCGTGGATCCCGATACGAAGGAAGTAGGTGCCCTTTTCCGGCACGCTGATCTGCTGGTGCATCTGGATTCCCGTGGCAAGCATGCGCTGCATGGCTGGAGCGTCAATCGTTGCGTGAGCTGTGTTGAAGCAGTCGATGATGAGAGCGCCGTCCTGGTTATAAACGTAGGCGCGGACTTGAATATCGCCGTGGTAAAGGGCGTCGGACGTATGGGTGAAGAGGATCGCGCGCGGATCGGCAGCCATCTCGAGGACGTAGCGGCGGTAGGGGCCGTGGGAGAGCTTGAGATCGGGATTGGCCTCGTTCCCGGAGACCAGGGTCGCCTCGGGTGTGGTGGCCGCAGGAAGGATGCGGACCTTGAAGAGGATGCCTGAGGGATTGGGTGCGCCGCGGGTCATCGCAGCGCGCATGATGTCGGTAGGCGGCGGCTTGACCGGAGTTCCTTTCACATTGCCCTGCGTCTCGGCCTTGGCTCGGGCGAGCTTCGTCGGCGCATCGGGATCGACGGCATAGTACCCACGGCGGTAGGAGAGGTTCTGCCCCTGCTGCAGGTGGACTCGTATCTTGCGATATCTGCCGTCATAGTGGGGATCGGTCGGCGTGTAGGCGAGGGTGTAGTAGTTCGAGCCGCTAGTGATCGCAGTTGCAATGGCCTGGGTGAGGCCGTTGGTATTGATGAAGGCGTGGCCACCGGTCTGCTCCGCCATCTGCAGCATGGTGCTGTGCTCCGCCGATGTCTGCTGAAAGAATTTAGTTTCGTCGGACCCAAAAGCCCTGGGGTTGCGGACATACTTGGACCCCGAGTTCGAGGCACTGAAGTTGGGGGAGACCATCAAGCCGCGCGCATCGACAGGATAGACGGCGACCTGGGAGGTCGTGAAGAGGTTGGTGGTCTCGAGGAATTCGTCTTCGTAGGATGCAACCGTGGCGAAGGGATTCTGGAGGTCTCCGTCGGGAAGGACGCTGATGGGAAACGATCCGGAGAACCAGATCAGGTTTTTGCGGCCCGGCAGACCGGACAGATAGCGGGCCAGGAGGTTCATCGCGTCAAGCGTATATTTAGCGCGAAGTTGGAGTTGGAACGACTGCTCCTGAGCCTCGAACTGCTGAAGATTTGCAAGGATCTGGGCGGAGTTCGGGTCGTTTCCGGCCACGTCCCCGAACTGGTCCGAGAGGCTTTGCTGGCCGTCGGTGCCGGCTGCATCGTTGAGCAGCGGCGAAGCCCCGGGAACCTTCTTTTCAACGAGCGCTTTGAGCAGGTCGGGGTTGGAGGTAAATCCCTGCAGCATGATGAGACGGGACGTTAAGCCAAAGATGGCGGTTGGAATACCCGGCTGGGCCTTCTTCAGATAATTCTTGAGCTGGTCCCGGACGAAGGCCTGGTCTGTCATCGGGGTGTTCAGAGTATCCAGCAGAAGGATGTTGAGCGAGCTGGAAGGCGGTACTGCCGTGAAGTTCGTGAACATGCCGGGCGGCATGGGCGGCAGAGACTCTACGGGTTGCGCATTCAGAGCCGGGTAGCGGTGCTCTTCAAAGTGCGTGATGGATTGGGGTGCGTTCCCTTCAAGCAGGCTGAAGTCCGACTGCTTCAGGTCGTGTACGGGATTCTGATTCTTGTCGGTCACGACAACGTCGACGACGACCAGGCGGGCGTTGGCCTTCAGCGTAGTCACCGCGGTCTGCGCTGCGTTTCCCTGGCAGGTGGCTGGCAGGCACGACCAAACGAGAAGAAGTAGAAAGAGCACGAAACGCAGCATGGAAGCCCTCGATGTCTATAAGAACTACCAGAACATGAGAAGGACGTCTTGCAGGATTTTTCCGGAGAGGAGTTCAGATATCGGGGGCGATTGTGGCCTCCCCCGGCTCCGCGGGAATGCGTGGAGCCGGAGAAGGCGGTTTAAGCCGAGATGAGTTCAGGAGCGGCTTGTGCGTCCATCTGGAGGATCGATTCAGTCGAGGGAGCCTTCAACACACCGCGCTCGGTAATGATGGCGGTAATGTAGCGGGCCGGGGTCACGTCGAACGCAGGATTCTCGATGGCGACGCCGTGGGGCGTCATCTGCTTGCCATTCGAGTGAGTCACCTCAGTTGCCGCGCGCTGTTCGATCGGGATAAGATCGCCGGTCGCAGTCGCGACGTCGATGGTCGACCACGGAGCCGCCACGTAGAAAGGAATCCCGAACTCCTTGGCGAGGATTGCCACGCCGTACGTGCCAATCTTGTTGGCGGTGTCGCCATTGGCGGCGATGCGGTCCGCCCCGACGATGACAGCCTGGATGCGGCCCTTGGACATAAGGTGAGCGGCCATATTGTCGCACAGGACGGTCGTGGGTATGTTGTCCTTCATCAGCTCCCACGCGGTCAGGCGTGCACCCTGGAGGAAGGGACGCGTCTCGTCGGCGAAGACGTCGATCTTGTGGCCGCGCTCGATGGCTGCGCGGATCACTCCGAGGGCGGATCCATAGCCGCAGGTCGCAAGAGCGCCGGCGTTGCAGTGCGTCAGGACGGTGCCTTCCATGGGAAGTAATGCCGCGCCGTTGGCACCCATCAGCTTGCAGGCGGCAATATCCTCGTCGTACATCTGGCGCGCCTTGGCAACGACGGCGGCCTTGATCTCCGGGATTGGCGTACCCTTGGCGGCGAGCTCGTTGTAGAGGTTGCGAACCTCGTCGATGCCCCAGAAGAGGTTGACGGCGGTGGGACGAGTCTCGGCCAGCGTCTTCGCAATAACGGCAACTTCAGCGGTTAGAGCAGGCAGCGTGGTCGCGGTGCTGCGGTCGATGCCAATGGCCATGCCCATGGCAGCAGAGACGCCGATGGCGGGAGCGCCACGGACGATCATGTCGCGGATAACAGTAGCAACCTGCTGATAATCGGTAGCGAGAACGTACGTTTCTTCGAGAGGAAGCTTGGTTTGATCGAGAAAGTTAACGCCGGTGGGGAGCCATTCGAGAGTCGGAATCATGTACGTCTAGTTTAGACGAAATGACGGCGGCCGGAATCGATTTCACGCCGTTCCGATGGGACTCCGAACGCTTCGGCAGGGTGTAAAATCTTCTTCCACATTCATAACAGGAAAAGGGCCGAAGGCCGGTAAGAGAGAGAATTTGATCGAACGAAGTTCGATGCACACGCTGAACATGTACGGAATTGCACCCAGGGCAGTTTTTCATATAAGTCAAAGCTCCGCAGTTGTGACTACAACTTCAAACTTCAACTCTATGCGTAGCAATCGATGAAAGCGAGCTAATTTTCTACAATCTTCGGGTACGTTGCACGAATAAAGGGATCAGCCAGTTGACTTTTTGCATCATTTTTATGGACATATGCCAGAACTTCACCTCTGTCAGCGTTTCAGGGCGATATGTGCCTTGCGTACGTCGTTCGCGGTAAAGGCCGCGAGGAAGGGAATACCCTTATCAAGCGCGGCTTCGATGCGAGCTCGTCCTCCCTGCTCGCGGTCAACCAGGCAAAGTACCGCCGCGACCTCCATGCCCGCTTCGCGAGCCGCTTCGATGGCCGTAATGGTCGAGCCACCGGTGGTGCAGACGTCGTCGACGATCACGACGCGAGCGCCTGGGCGCAGAAAGCCTTCGACGCGGCGTCCAGTCCCGTGGGTCTTCTCAGCCTTACGGACAAGAAAGCCGTGGATCAGGGTGGGGGCAGGCTCATCGTCCGGATCGAGTTCAAGGTCAGCGGCCAGAGTCCGGATCTCCGCGTACTCGGCAGCCGCCCACGCGCTCGCGGACGCAGTATTGGAGACCAGCGGGTCGGCGCCCATGGTCAGTCCGCCCACCGCTTCGATGGTCTCGGGGCTGTCGACATGATCCCGGATGAGGTCGTAGAACGCTAGACCGGAGAGACGTCCACCCTCGGCGTGCAGCGTGGTAATGCGGCAGTCGATGTAGTAGTCCGATTTCTGGCCGCTGGCGAGGGTGAAATGGCCGAGCTTGAACGAGAGGGTAGCGATAAGGTCGAGGAGGGCGGTGCGGTTGTCGGTCGGCATGGTCTCTTCGATTCTATTGCAGTGCCGCCAAGACCAGCGCGGCCGAGGTCAGTCTAGTGCAGCCCCAGGTGGGCCTGCATCCCTTCCAGCGTCTGCCCCTTGGTCTCAGGGTAGAGAAAGAGGACGGTGAAGAACTGCACCGCCATCATGAGGGCGAAGAAGGCAAACGGCAGCGCCCGCGAGTGCACGGCGATGTAAGGAAAGGCATTCGCAATGATCCCGTTGGCGATCCAGTGGGTCGAGGAGCCGAGGCTTTGCCCCTTCGAACGAACGTTGGTCGGGAAGACCTCGCTGAGATACACCCAGATCACCGATCCCTGCGAAATCGCGAAGAAGACGATGAAGCCCACCAGCAGTGGCAGCAGAAGCGTCAGATGCTGATTGACGTGGAACACCCACGCCACCCCGCTCAGACAAAGCCCGCACCCCACAGCTCCGAAGAGCAGAAGCTTCTTGCGACCCACTTTGTCGATGATGGAGATGCCCAGCAGTGTTGCAACAAGATTCGCCAGCCCGATGACGACCGCCTGCACGTTGCTCGAAACTGAACTGAAGCCGGCGCTGGCAAAGATATCGTTCAGGTAATAAAGAATCGCGTTGATGCCCGAGAGTTGATTGAAAAGCCCAATCGAGATGGCAAGGAAGATCAGAAACGAATAACGCCTTTGAAAGAGACCATGCTGCGCGCCGCCGCCTTCGGCCTTCAGCGATTCCGTGATGGCGTCGACCTCGGCGCGGGAGTCCGGGGACCCGAAATTTGCCAGCGTGAGGACCGCTTCGTCGATACGGTTCTGGCTCACCAGCCAGCGGGAGCTTTGCGGAGCGGTGAGCAGCATGATCAGGAAGAATGCTGCAGGAAGGATCCCGACACCAAGCTGAACGCGCCACTCGATGGCCCCCAGGGCGAAGTGGGCGACGATTGCATTCGAAAGATAGGCCAGCAGAATTCCAATGACAATGTTGATCTGGAACAGTCCCACCATGCGTCCACGCCACTTCGCAGGCGACAGCTCAGCAATATAGACCGGACCCAGGACCGACGAGCCGCCGATGCCGAGGCCTCCAAGGAAGCGAAACACCAGGAACATCTCCCAGTTCGCGGCGAAGGCACAGCCGATCGCGGAGACGACATACAGAACCCCCATGATGCGGAGCGCTCCGCGGCTGCCGAGCTTCTGTCCCAGAAGTCCGCTGAAGATCGCGCCGATCACCGTGCCGTAAAGCGCGATGGCGACCGTGAATCCTTTTTGCCCTTCGGTCAAGGCGTACTGGACCTGCAGCGAGTGGGTGACACCCGCAATTACCGCAGTATCGAACCCGAACAGAAGTCCTCCGAGCGCGCCGGTGATGGCGCTCTTGAGGAGCAGAACTTTGGCCTGGTGCGTGAGCATCGTCGATTCCCATCCTGCGAACATGAAGATAAAGAGCTGGTGATGAACCTACTAGAGGCGTTACTCTTTGGCTAGTTCGCTGGTTGGCCTTACCGGGTGAGTTTGTCGAGGTGACGGTATCCACCGGTTGCCAGAAAGGCTGTGAGGAAGACCGCAAAGTTATAGCTCGCATGCACCAGGGTCGAGGCCAGGACCGACCGCAGCCGTATCCTCACCGCGGTGAGAACCAGCGAGACGCAGAACAGCAAAAGCAGCACCGGCCAGGTGAAGGCAGTCTGCTGTCCATGCAGTAGCGCGAAGAGGATGCTGGTCAGGACCGCCGAGAAGATCAGCGCAGGAAGCGTCAGGTGATTCGACGCGTTCCACTGCTCGCGGGCAGCGGGGATGCGAGGCAGCGAGAGCCAGTCATAGGCGATCGCAAAGCCCGGCAGCAGGAAACCGCGGAACAGCACTTCTTCGAACAGCGGAGCGAGCAGCGTCCCAAAGGCGGTAACCAGCCACACATCCGAAGGAGTCCGGAAGAAGTCGTCCATAGGGATCGACTTGGGCATCGTGATCAGGGACGAGACGGCCTGCACGACAAAGGAGAGCGTGATGCCGATCGGAATCAGCCGCAGAGCGTTGCGCCACGCTGCAGACGCATTGGTCTGCAGCCCGGTCGAAAATGGCTTATGCCACAACAGCGGGAAGAGAAACCACGAGATCACCAGTGTCGCTAGATAAGTAAAGGCTTCAGACGCCAGCAGCAGTTTCGGCGGTGTCGGAGGAAGAGTCTTACTCGCTACGTGGAGACCGAGAAACGGCAGTTGCGACAGCAGAAGCAGCGCCCCGGTCAGCCCAAGAAAGAGAGCGGCGTGGCCGAGATGCGGGATCCGGGCAGGGGCTTCGTTGTCCGGCGCGTCGTTGGGGGTGTTGTCCATCGGCGGCTGCAGGATCGCCTCACCGTCGAGAAGAATCGGCACAATCGGCCGGGGAGCGACGAGGTTGCCGGGTTGATCCTCGGCACGCGTATCGTGGGAGGCGTCAAGCGGTCGTAGATCCGCGCTGTCATGACCGAGCGTCATTTCGAAACCTTCTTCTTGGCAGCCTTCTTTGCCGGTACGTCTTTGCTCAATGCTTTCGTTGCTGCGGTCTTCTTTGCGGCTGACTTCTTGGGAGCGCGCTCGGCAGGCTTCTCCGCACTCGCCTTCGGCACGCCCGTCTTCTTGTCCGGCACGATGAACTTGCCGCGTGAGTCTTTCTTGCGGTCTTCGGGAGTCTCCGGTTGGAAGGGCTGAGGTCCTGCATGGCTGACGCCGTTGCGCTCAGCGAAGTTCGGCTGCGACGCCGTGTAGTGACGAGCGAGAAAGTGTCCGGTATGTGAGGCCTGCACCGTGGCGATCTGCTCCGGCGTACCGTGAGCGATCACGCGGCCCCCTGCTTCGCCACCCTCCGGCCCCATGTCCAGGACGTAATCGGCGTTGCGAATGATGTCGAGGTTGTGCTCGATGATGATGATCGTGTTGCCGAGATCGGTCAGCCGATGCAGCACTTCGAGCAGCTTGCGGACGTCGTCGAAGTGCAGCCCGGTGGTCGGCTCATCCAGCAGGTAAAGCGTGCGTCCGGTCTGGCGCTTGGAGAGCTCTCTCGCCAGCTTCATGCGCTGCGCCTCGCCGCCCGAGAGCGTCGTGGCAGACTGCCCCAGATGGATGTAGCCCAGGCCGACATCCACCAGCGTCTGCAGTTTTATGTGAACGCTGGGAATGTCCTTCAGGATCGGAACAGCATCCTCGATCGGCAGATCCAGAAGATCGGCGATGGAGTAGCCATTGAACTTCACCGACAGCGTCTCCTGGTTGTAACGGCGTCCGTTACAGACCTCGCAGAGGACGTAGACATCCGGCAGGAAGTTCATCTCGATCCGCCGCTGCCCTTCGCCGGTGCAGGCCTCGCACCGTCCTCCCTGGACGTTGAACGAGAAGCGCCCGGGCTTGTAGCCACGCTCGCGCGACTCAGGCAGCATGGCGAACAGGTCGCGCATCGCCGTGAAGACGCCGGTATACGTCGCCGGATTGGAGCGCGGTGTCCGCCCAATCGGGGACTGGTCGATCTGAATCACCTTGTCGAGTTGGTCGATACCGCGAACCGCGCCGTGCTGGCCCGGCTCTTCCCGCGAGCCATAGAGATTCTTGGCCAGCGCGCGGTACAGAATGTCGTTCACCAGCGTCGATTTCCCGGAGCCACTGACCCCCGAAACCACCGTCATTACGCTGAGAGGGAAGTGCGCGGTGACGTTCTGCAGGTTGTGCGAGTGGGCGTTCTCCACCGTGAGCCATTTGCCAGTGAGAGCCCGCGGATTCTCCCGCGCGACAATCTCAATCTTGCCGGCGAGGTACTGCCCGGTGATGGAGGCCGGGTTGTCCATGATCTGCTGCGGTGTGCCGTCGGCGATCAGGTAGCCGCCGTTCTTTCCCGCTCCCGGGCCGAGGTCGAGCACGTAGTCGGCCTTGCGAATCGTGTCTTCATCATGCTCGACGACTAGAACGGTATTGCCCAGATCGCGAAGGCGTTCGAGCGCGTCGATCAACCGCTGGTTGTCGCGCTGATGCAGCCCAATGGACGGCTCATCGAGGACATAAAGCACGCCGCGAAGCCGCGAACCAATCTGCGTGGCCAGGCGAATGCGTTGGCCTTCGCCGCCCGAAAGCGTCGCCGCGGAACGGTCCAGCGACAGGTAGCCCAGGCCCACGGCATTCAGAAACTCCAGCCGCTCGATCACCTCGCGCTGCAGCCGGTCGGCGATGATGCGGTCGCGGCCGGTGAAGAGCATCGCCTGCGCGCTTTGCAGCGCGCGTTCCAATGACAGCCCGGTAAAGTCCGCGATGCTCGCGCCGTTTACGGTGACGGCAAGCGACTCCGGACGCAGGCGGCGGCCCTTGCAGACCGGGCAGGTCGTTGCCGACATGTACTGCATCATGTACTCGCGATAGCCTTCAGACTTCGTATCTTCGAGGTTCGAGCGCAGGTACGCAAAGATGCCGTGGAATCCCGTCCGTCCCGCCTCGTTGCGCGGCGGACCATAGAGGAAGAGGTTCTGCTGCTCCGAAGTAAGCTGCTCGAACGGAACCTTGATATTGATCTTGTACTTCTCGGCGGCGAGCTTGATCAGCCGCAGCAGATACGCGGAGCCGCTTCCGGGCCCCATCGCCCCGTCGAGCAGGGGCTTGGACCAGTCAGTAATGGTGCGTGCCGGATCGAAGTCGTAGATGCTGCCCAGGCCGTGGCACTCGGGGCAGGCTCCGTAGTTCGAGTTGAACGAGAAGCTGCGCGGCTCCAGGCGCGGAACGTTGATGCCGCAGTCCGGGCAGGCCATGGAGGACGAGTACAGCGTCTCCTCTTGTTTGCGCGTGACCGGATCCTGCAGGCCGATCAGCACCAGGCCATTGGCCATCTGCAGCGCCTTGAGCACCGACGTTTCGAGCCGGCGCGTATCGTACTTCGGCGCGGCGGGCTTCTTCGAATCGGCCGCGAGAGCTGCGTTGGTATCGTCTGTCGGAACCGGCTTCAGGATGATGCGATCGACGATGGCTTCAACGGTATGGTTCTTCCGCTTTTCGAGGCGCATGCCCTCGGTCAGTTCTGTAATCTCGCCGTCGATGCGGGCGCGGAAGCCCTGCTGGTCGAGCGCTTCGAGCTCTTCGCGGAACTCGCCCTTCCGGCCACGAACGATCGGTGCGTAGACCGTAATGCGTTCGCCGGGAGCCAGCGAGACGATGCGTTCGACGATCTGGTCGGCGCTCTGGCGGGAGATCGGGCGGTGGCAGTTGGGGCAGTGCGGCTGTCCGACGCTGGCATAGAGCAGGCGGAGGTAGTCGTAGATCTCGGTGATGGTGCCGACCGTCGAGCGGGGGCTGCGCGAGGTCGTCTTCTGCTCGATCGAAATAGCCGGGGAGAGCCCATCGATCGCGTCCACATCGGGCCGCTCCATCTGGTCCAGAAACTGGCGGGCGTAGGCGGACAGCGTCTCGACGTAACGGCGCTGGCCTTCGGCGTAAATCGTGTCGAAGGCGAGCGAAGACTTCCCGGAGCCGGAGAGTCCGGTCACTACAGTCAGGGTGTTGCGAGGGATAGAGACATTGACGTTGCGCAGGTTATGCTGGCGCGCTCCGCGGACGGTGATATGTGTAATGCCCATAGATGGTTTTGACTGCCGCTTTTGACTGCTTCGAACACTGTTTTCAACCGCTGTTTTAGACCGTCAGACGGCCAAGTTAACAGAATACGGCATGGGAAGCCCCGACGGAGGGTGGCGGCGGTATCCGAACAGACAATATGTTTCCAGAAGAGGGAGTGGTAGTCTTCGGCTGGGCCGTAGGAATGCAATACGGCGTTAATCTATGTGAGAGATGATTCAGACTGCAGTTCGGCGTGAAAGTCCGGGCAGGCGGAATGAAGTGGGGTTGGAGATGTTTTTGACGTCGTCGATTGTATTGGTAGCAGCGGTTTTGGCATCCCTGGCAGCCGGAGTTCTGATGGCCTACGGAGTCTGTATTGCGATGTTCCGGCTCTTCCGGATGCATGCGACGCAGGTCGCTGCGGGTTCGGCACGGCGAGTAGGGACGCGGACCCAGGTCGCACGCGGCTAACCAGGAAGTACTACGCCGGTTGGAACAGGCGCGCGAATTCCATCCTGATTTATTTCAAAACAATTTATTTGATAGAGCGAAAGTACGCCTGCGCCTTACGTGCCGCTGGAGTTGTCGCGTCTGGACTGGCAACGCCTACTGATTTGGAGTGGGCGGGGTTTGGTTGCGGAGCCGCATCAGTTGCTCGTAGATCTGCTGCGGCGTCTTCACCCCATTGGGCGATTGATCCTGCGTCGTCGCAGGGCTGTCGGGTGACGCCGAAGGTGGCGGCCCCGGGTTCGTCGGGACGCTCTGATCCGGCTGAGGGGCACTACGTGAACCACTTGGCGCGCGGTATGGGCTAATGTCGGTTTGCGCGTCCGGCGTGTCGCTGAATCCGGGGGCGTTGGGGTTGGGTGGCGTGGGTCCACCGTGGCGCGGGGTAAGAACCAGCTCGACCGGCGCTGCGGCGCGCTGGTCCCCGGAACTCTGCACCAGCAGCATGTTGCTTCCGGTGCCTTCTAAAAGCGTAGGCAGAATCTTCGAAGGAGAGGCCGGGCCGTACGTTCCGAAGACGCGATCATCAGCCACGCCGCCGGTGATCTTCATGCCGGTCTGGCGCGAGATCTCCCGCAGAATCTGGTTCAGGCTGGAGTTGTTGGCCACGACCGTCAAAATTCCAGCGGCGTAGGTGATCTGGGCGCGCTGCGCTGCTGCGGGAGTTGCCGGCGTGTATTGGGGCGGCGGAGCGGGTGCGTACTGCGGAGGCTGCGTCGGCGGCTGGCTGACCGGCAGACTCGATGGAGGCTGCGGTCTGAGGTTCCCCTGGGCGTCTGCAAAGTTTGAAACACAAAGGGTCAGCAGACCAGCCGTAGCGGCGAAAGCGCGGATTGGAACGAATCGCGGCATGGGTTTAAGGTAGGACGTCTCGCGGCGCTGTAGGTTACCCTTCGCTGCTGGTTGGAGTTTATCTGAATTGGCGAAGATCGGGCAGCGGCCCCGGTTGTACTAGACTGACAATGATTGAACGGGCCATTGTGGGCCGGACGGAACAGGCTTGAGAGCTGGGTGAGTGTGCAGACGATGAGTCGATTGAAGGTGATGGTGCTGGCGGTGGGAGTGCTGACAGGTGCGGCGGGAGCAGAGGTTTGCACCACGCAGTCGCAGATGAAGCCGGCCGACCGGGATGGCCTTGCCGCCGCTGCCGCTGCGATGGCAGCGAAGGTGCAGGCAGGCGATGGCGCGGGGTTACGCGCTATGACGGTGCCGGAACTGGGCAAGGACTTCAGCGGCGTGCAAAACGTGGTCGCAAGTACCGCTCCCAAACTAAAGGACGCAGCGCTCACCGTGGAGCAGGTCTATCTGCTCGATGGGTCTGAGTTGAAGCGTGCGGCGGATGGAAGCGCGCCGGACGCGCAGTTCTTTTGCTCGTTGAATAAGTCCATGGCGGAGGTCGATTTTCTGATTCCGCAGCTTCCCCCGGGACGCTACGGGTTTGCCATGGTGGACAGCAAGAGCGCGTCTCCGTGGCGGCTCTCCTTTCTGCTGCGGCAGGAGGCAGGCCAGTGGGCGCTGGCTGGGTTTTATCCTCGCGCAACTCTGGCTGCTGGACACGATGGGCTCTGGTATTGGACCGAAGCGCGGCAGATGGTGAAGCGGAAGGAGCAGTGGAGCGCGTGGCTCTACTACCAGCAGGCCGAGGCGTTGCTGCGTCCCGCGAACTTTGTGCAGAGTACACATCTCGAAAAGCTGCAGACCGAACGCACCGCCTCTGCTCCGCCTGCCTTGTCGGAAGGCGTCAGTGCGGAGGCTCCTCTGGTTGTGAAAGGGGCGGACGGCGTGGAGTACCGGTTCACCGGGCTGTCTGTGGACGACTCGCTCGCAAAAGAGAAGATCGATGTAGTGGCTCACCTGAAGGTGGACGCACTCGGTGACGCTGCGACCGCGAAGAAGCGTAACTCTGACGCGATGGCTGCATTGGTGGGAGCCTATCCGGAGCTGCGCAAAGCGTTCCATGGTGTGTGGATTTTCAGCGATGCCGCCGGGCAGAATCCGTTCGTGACGGAGTCTGCGATGAGCGAGATTCGATGAGCTGGAGCAAACTGCCTGTGGGTGTAAAGGGAGGCTTCGAGCTTATGGCTGTTTTTCCTCAAGAAAAACGGCACTGCTCAAGAAGTTCCGCTGCCCAGCAACAGGTAATTTGCTCTAAGTGCTTTATTTGAAGCGATATTGATGGCGTCATGGTAAGGTAGGCTTCGTTTCCATACGGTTGTTTAGAATGACGGCTCGTCGGCGTGCCGATTCGGGAAGGGCTCCTTTTAGGGTGTCCGACCGCATCTCATGGTTAAAGATGGAAACGCCGAGCATTGAGAAGAACGTTTTGAATCAACGAGATCCTTCTAAAGGACGAGATGAGGCATGATGCAAAAGATTGAAAAAAGCCTTACCCAGGCGATTGCGGACCGGCGGGCGACGCCGAGTTTTGATGGAGCACCGATTCCAGCCGAAGATCTGCGGCGGATTCTTGACGCCGGGCTGCACGCTCCGAGCGGATACAACATACAGCCGTGGCGTTTCATCGTGGTGCAGTCGCCAGAACAGAGGCGCAAGCTGCGCGCGGCCGGATATAACCAGGGCAAGATCGAAGAGGCTTCCGCGGTGATCGTGGCCTGTGGCGACGCCGATGGCTGGCGGAAGGACCTGGATCTGATGTTGCAGAGCGGACGTGAGGGCGGAATGCCCGAAAGCTACGCCGACCAGGCGAGGAGCAGCGTACCAAACTTCCTCTCCAGCTTCAACGTCGACCAGATGAAGGGTTGGTTGAACAAGCAGGTGATGCTGGCGTTCACCCATATGCTCCTGATGGCAGAGACCATGGGCTATGACACCGCCCCGATGGAAGGCTTCGAGCAGGATAAGGTGCACGAAGTATTGCGGCTTCCGCTGAGCTATTGGGTGGTGGCGTTTCTGGCCATCGGGCACCTGAAGGGGACAGACAAGTTCGACGGTGGGCGTTTCGACATGGGACACACAGTATTTGGCGAGGAATTTGGTAAGCCCTTGAAGTAAGACTCGCGCGACGGCTGCTAGGGAGAGTAGATCGATGAAGCTTTTCTGGCGTTCGCTTGCAGCGGTGGTCTTATTGTTGATCGTGGCTGGACTTGGTTTCTATCGCTTCCCGCTCTGGGCGAACGACCAGGTGCTGCGCTTCGGACTCTGGCGGCAGGGCGTTCGGAGTGACTATGTGACGGTCGGGGGCGAGCGGTTGCACTACTTTGAGGCCGGTCCAGCGAGCGGAACGCCACTCCTTCTGGTGCATGGGCTGGGTGCGCGGGGCGAGGACTGGGGAAGGCTGCTGCCCGGTCTGGCGGCGCGCGGATTTCATGTGTATGCGCCGGATCTGCTGGGATATGGTCGCTCGGCTGCTCCTGATGTGAGCTATTCCATCTCGCTGGAGGAGCAGGTGATCGTCGGCTTCATGTATGCGATGCATCTGACGCGTCCCGATGTCGGGGGCTGGTCGATGGGCGGCTGGATCGCCATGAAGCTGGCGCTGGATCATCCGGAGATGGTGGATCGGCTGGTGGTGTACGACAGCGCCGGCGTCTACTTTGAAGCGGCGAGCGCGAGTGAGGTCTTTACCCCCATTGACGTTGCCGGAGTTCGAAAGCTTGTGGGGGTATTGTCTCCGAGGCCCATGAATCTCCCGGACTTCGTGGCGCGGGATGTGGTGCGGCGCAACGGTGCGATCGCGTGGGTGATCCATCGGAGCGTTGCAGCGATGATGGGCGGACGCGATCTGATGGACTTCAGGCTGCAGGGAATCACACGACCGACGCTGGTGATGTGGGGTTCGCGCGACGATCTGATTCCACTGGCTACGGGGGAAACGATTCATCAACGGATCGCCGGATCTTCCATGGCAGTCGTGGAAGGGTGTGGCCATCTCGCTCCGTCGGAGTGCTGGCAGCCGGTGCTGGAGGGGACGGTCGATTTTCTTCGGGCCGAGCCGGCTCCGCGCGGTGCTCGGCGGGTGTTTCCGGCTCAGCCTTAGAGGTGGATCTCTTTGTTTAACGGCACAAGTGCCAAGTGCGCCCTGACGCCGGGCGGGCGCCACTTCGTGGTGTGTTGGACGCTTCGCGTGAAGGGCAACGACTTTGCTTTATGGATGCGTGGGTGGGGTGACTTCGCCGGGGAGGGCGATGGGAATCTTCGGTCCGCCGGTCATTTCGGCGTCGTCGATCTCGAACATCATCGCGTTCTTCGGGAGTCGCATACGACCCTCGACAAGGTAGGCCGCGACGATACCGCCGGCGAACTCGGGGCTCAGAACGGCCAGCGGGAGAAGGTACTTCTTGCTCCGCGTGAGCGACTCGGTGACGCCGTCGACGCGATGGCTGCGGCCTATGCTTCCTGGAACCTGGGGGATGATGAAAGCATTCATCTCCAGTTCTGGATGCTTCTTGCCGTACTTTACGAGCGACTTTGCCGCCTGTTTCGGCGTCATCAGGCCGAGGTCGGCGACAAAGTTGCGATGGATCGCGTGGGGCATGTAGGTGTCGAGCACCACGCGGGAGAAGTCGGCACAGTTATGGAAGAGCAGGTTGAAGTGGCCGATGTTTTTCCGGTCGTTGAAGAGGGCGATGAAGCGCTCGTCCTGTTGCGGGGTACTGATGACCTGGAAGCCATGAATGGTGCGGTCGTACGAGGAGCCGACGAGCTGCGTCCACTCTCCCTTGGGCGCTTTGCCGTTCTGGTCGGGAGCGAGGGGTTCGAGGTGCTGGAGGCGATAGGCTTCGCGCAGGGCTGCGACCTGGGCCTTGTCCACTGTCTTAGGGACGTTGTTTACATCCGAGACGGCGTAAAGGTAGGGGATGAGCGGGATCGCGATCCAGTCGAGGTGATCGATCTTGTGATAACGACTGATGACGACACCGAACTCGCCGCTGCGGCAGGGGCGGAGTTGCGTGGGCGATTCAGCGCAGATGTGGTTCAGGTAGACGGCCGCGTGGCCGGTAGGATTGGCTCCGCCGAACCCTCCGTAGGGCTCTTCCATAAGAAGGGCGACGGACGCGCTGGCTGGTACAGCCTGGAAGGCCAGTGGAAGTGCGAGGAAGGCGGCGAGCGCTATCCGAAACTTGGATCGAAACGACTCGGTCACTTTAGGTTCTCTCCGGGCGAAAGGTTGAACGCTGGATGGTTTCGTGCGGCCCATAAATCTGCTTTGAATATGAGTCCTACGATTAAAACAAGTCCGGCCGGAAAAGTCGCGCGTATTCGCGTGGCGGGCATCGGCGATAATCGGGATGTGACTGAGAGAGCAACACCTGCCGGGCTCAACCTTACGCTTGCCGTGACCGGCGCGAGCGGTTCGATCTATGCGGCGGAGATGCTGCGGGCGCTGGTGGCGGATGCGCGGGTGGCGCGGATCCACTTTGTGGTGTCGGACAGCGCGCTGCGGGTGTTTGCCGAGGAGTTGCAGTTGAGCGGCCGGAACGGGCTGGCGGAGAAGCTGGTGGGTGCCGTCTCCGAGAAGATTCGGCAGCATCCGGAGATCGATATCGGGGCTGGAATCGCGAGCGGAAGCTATCCGAGCGATGGCATGGTGATTCTGCCTTGCTCGATGGGGACGCTGGCCGGGGTCGCGAACGGCCTTGCTTCAAATCTGATCCAGCGGGCGGCGGACGTTTGCCTGAAGGAGCGGCGACCCTTGCTGCTGTGCGTGCGCGAGACGCCTTTGAACCGGATCCATCTGCGGAACATGACGCTGGCGGCTGAGGCTGGGGCGACGATCTTTCCGGTGATTCCTACGCTTTATAACCTTCCGCAGAGTACGACCGAGATGGCCCGACAGTATGTGAATCGGGTGCTGGCTCACCTTGGTCTCGCCCAGCCCGGCGCTTACCAGTGGCAGGCTGACTAGCCGCATCCCCCCTGGGGGGCATGCGGGGCGTAAGTCGTTTATTCTTATTAGTTTAGCGTAGGGAGGTCTCCGCAAAATAGTCTAAACAAAAGACTTATGGCCAAATTCGTGCAACATCTCGGCTTACGGGTCGTTGTCCTTTGTTTTCGAGGTTTCTGGTCCTGCAAACGGAAACAGGTCCGGCTATTAGCCGGACCTGTTTCCGTCTGATCTTCTGTTTCTATTTTAGCGAATGGCATAAAACTAAAATGCCACTTTTTTGGATTTATTTTTGTTTCGGTAAGCGATTTATTTTGTTTTAGTTACATGTTTTTATTGCCGGCAAAACGCTGGCCGGGGTCTTGACAGCTTTTTCCACCTCGTCGTGGCACTCGCGAATCTTTGCTCATGACTCTTGCTTCCAAAGCATGGCTCTGGAGCATCTATCTTTCCAGGCAGTACGACATATAGCCCTTGGAAGGTCACACCTTCAGGCGTGTCAAATGCTACGTATTTTGATTTGTTTCTTGTGTCGGTTTGCCTAATGGCAAACCGACACAAGAAATAAGAGAGAGGAGAATGCTTCTTTCGGCACACCTGAAGGTGTGCCCTTCCAAATATCCGCCAAATTCAACCATGCCGGCGAAGATGTAACGCCGGTATATGTCGATATTTTCTAGAGGATGAAGGTGAGAGGTTTTATGAACTGGCAGCGGATGGGCCTTGGCTTTTGTCTGGCGCCGGGTCGTCTGGCGATGGGGCGGTGGGTGGGCCTGGTTGCGCTTTGCGTGGGAATGCTTGTGGGGCGGGCCTATGGATCGGCGGCGCTGCTGCTGGAGGAGCCGTACGGGCGGTTTGGGGGGATGAATCCTACCGGACACGCGGCGGTGTATCTCAACCATGTCTGTGCGGAGACTCCAACGCAGCTTCGGGCTTGCCGGGCCGGGGAATATGGTGTGGTGATCAGCCGCTATCACAGGGTTGGAGGGCACGACTGGCTGGCGGTTCCGCTGATCCCATACCTGTATGGCGTGGAGGACGTCGACGCGATTCCGACTGCCGTGGATGCGGTGCGAGTTGCGAAGCTGCGGGATGGATACCGGAGGGCGCATCTGCTGGCCGTGGCTCCGAATGCCGCGGAAGCAGGAATGCCGAAGGGGGAGTGGACGCAGTTGGTGGGCTCGTCCTATGACCGGACGATTTACGGGTTCGAAGTGGAGACGACGCGGGAGCAGGATGAGCGCCTGATCGCGATCTTGAACGACCGGCGCAATGTGAGTCACTTCAACCTGTTTTTCCGGAACTGCGCGGACTTCTCGAAGATGGTGCTGAATCTTTACTATCCGCATTCGATCCATCGAAGTTTTATTGCGGACCTGGGGCTGACGACGCCGAAGCAGTTGGCGCGCTCCATGGTGAAGTACGGCAAACGGCATCCTGAGGTGGAGATGCATGCGTTTGTGATTCCGCAGATGGCTGGGAGTGTGGCGCGGAGCCACAAGGTGCATGGGGTGACGGAGTCGCTGGTGAAGAGCAAGAAGTATCTGCTGCCGCTGGTGGTGCTGAGTCCGCAGATTACGGGTGGGGCCCTGGTGGCGTATCTGGCAGGTGGAAGGTTGGAGTTGCCGAAGGATGCGCAGGTTTTTGAGTTGCGCGAGGTGTCTCCAGAAGGAGTAGCGGATCTGAATCTAACGCCGACTGGTAGTAATTAGAGCAGTTAGTGTGGTGGAGTTCTATGGGTTGGGCTTTCAGCCCTCTGACCTCAAGCAATCTCGGAACCTAGGCCTTCGGCCTAGGCTGGTATGCGACGGGCCGTTGGCCCTCAGAGACGAGCGACTTTATACCAGCAGGCAATTTACTCTAGTGCTGCTGGTATCGCTTCAGGACGCTTTCGAGGGTGATGATGCCTTCGAGGGAACCGCGTTTCGAGCGGTTGGTGATGGGGAGAAGCGGCCAGCGGGAGAGGGGCTGCAGCGCGGTGTCGAGGGGTTGATCGGGGAAGAGGGATGGGGTGCGCTCTTTGCCGAGGAGAGACTCGATGGATGGGGGCGTTTCGGAATCAGCGGGGGCGGCGGCGAGGGTCTGAATCTCTTCGAGGCGGGCGGCGTACCAGCGGAGGTCGGCGCACTGAATGAGGGCTACGGAGGCGACTGTCTCCTGCATCATCTTCAGGATAGCGATGGGGGTCTGGACTCCGAGGAAGGTGGGCTTGTTGTAGGGTTCGAGGGCGTCTTCGAGGTGGAGGTGAAGTTCGCTCTCTTCGCGGCGCTCTTCCATGGAGGGGAGGTCGAGGCCGTCCTGGTGGGTGAAGATCTCGAAGATGGGGATGGGTTGGAGGCTGCGCGAGAGCAGGTAGGCGATGGTGTTGGCCAGGATCACCGGCATGATGATGGAGTAGTTTCCGCTGACCTCGAGCACCATGAAGACGGAGGTGAGGGGGGCGCGGAGGAAGGCGGCGAAGAGGACTCCCATGCCGACCAGGGCGTAGGAGCCGATGGAGCCGGTGAGGTGGGGGAGGAAGACTTTTTCGAGCGAGCCGACGGCTGCGCCGAGCATGGCTCCGACGAAGAGGGTGGGGGCGAACATGCCGCCGGGGGTGCCGCTGGAGAAGGAGAGGGTGGTGGCGACGATCTTGAGGACGGCTAGGGCCAGCAGCAACTTCCACGCGAACTGGCCGTGCATGGCCTGATCGATGGCGGAGTAGCCGGGACCCATGACCTGGGCGAAGCCGAAGTATCCAATGCCTCCGACGAGCAGGCCGGCGATGGCGGGCTGGAACATCTGCGCGTTGGGGCTGAGGCGCCTGAGGCAGGGGCGGAGGTAGCCAAGGGCCTTGGCGAAGATGAGTGAGGCGAGGCCGCCGACGAGGCCGAGGAAGGCGTAGGCGAGGAGTTCGCGGGGGTCGCGGAGGGAGATGGCGGGGATGCGGAACATCGGCTCCGCACCCCAGAACCAGCGGGCGATGACGACGCTGGAGATGGCGGAGAGGACGATGGAGCCGAGGACCGCGGAGCTCCAGGTGCCGATGACCTCTTCGATGACGAAGAGGATGGCGGAGATGGGGGCGTTGAAGGCTGCGGCGAGGCCGGCGGCGGCTCCGACGGGAGCGAAGATGCGGAGGCGCTCGCGGGAGAGGCCGATGCGCCGGCTGATGACGGAGGCTACGCCGGCTCCGATCTGGAGGGATGGATCTTCGGGGCCGAGGGAGTGGCCGCTGCCGATGGCGAGGGCGGAGAGGAAGAACTTGCCGACGACGGTGCGGAAGGAGATGTACCCGTTGTGGATATACATCGCGGCCTTGGTCTGGTTGACTCCGCTGCCGCGAACGTTGGGGAAGACCCAGCGGGACAGGATGGCGATGACGATTCCTGCAGCGGCGGGGGCGATGACCAGGCGGAGCTGGCCGCCGTGCGGGGCCGAGCCGAGGAGCAGGACGTTGAGCCACTCGATGGCCATGCGGAAGGAGACGACCAGCAGGCCGGAGATAAGGCCGATGAAGATAGAGAGCAGGAGGAAGAGACGCTCTTCGCGGTCGGGTGCGATCCGGCTAACGTCGGCGGAAGAGGGCAGCGCAAAAGCGCGTCTCCAACGGGAGGCGATGACCTTTGGCGTGGGCTGAGATTCAAGCTCCGGTATGGATTGCGAGTTGTCTTCGAGGCTTGGAGGCATTGTTTCCGTTTACGTTGCGATGCGGCTTAATCGATGGCTATTGGAGTACCTTGTCGCGTGCGATTGAGATTTTTTGCAGGAGCAGATCATCGCCCGAGGTTGCGGGGCAGAATATGCGGGTCTGATCGAGGGTGTTGTAGGCGAGGGGCAGTTCCGATGTTTGAAGCTCGAGGTCGTTGCGGAGGCGGGTGAGGGAGAACTTACGAACGTTGGCCTTCCACTGGTCATCGAGCTGCGTGAGGGTGTCGGCCCCATTTTTTCCGGCGGTCTGGAGGCGGCAGTCGACGAGCTGGGTGCGGACGAGGGACAGGAATTGCTGGTTGCGCCTGGAGTGTTCGGCGCGCGGAAGGTCGGGGGAGGGGTAGAGCTCGAGAATACGAGTGGCCTGGTTGAGGCGCTGTGTGGCGGCGATGGGCAGGCCGACCGGACGGGCGTGGTCTTCGGCGGACCGGAGATAGCGCTGCGCTGTGGTGTAACGGCCAAGATTGAATGCTGCTGCGCCTGCACCTTCGAGGGCTGATTCATTTTTCGGAACGTGGGTCAGGGTCTTCTGGAAGAGGGAGAGGGCCGAGACGTTATCGCCGGCTTCGCTCATCAGGGATGCGATTTCGAGTTCGGAGGGGGTGTCGTTGTTCGCGTCTTCGGAGGCGATGAGGAGTTCGGTGCGGGCTGTTTCGGTGTTGCTGGATGCGAGCAGGTTACGAATCAGCTCCAGGCGGACGGCGCGGCGGTTGCGGACGAGGTTGTTGTCCCATGTGCCGTAGATGGCCGCCCGGTAGTAGTGGAGGGTGTCGGAGGCGTTGTTCCTTTGCGTGGAGAGGCGAGCGAGTTGCAGATTGAGGGGGCCGCTGCCCGGATCGGCTTCGCGCAGCTCGGAGAAGTAGTTGTAGGCCTCGTCGGTCTTGCCGGCGTTCTTCAGGGCTTCGGCGAGGAGAAACTGGTAGTCGGTATCGGCGGGAGCGTAGCCGAGGGCGGTGCGGAGGTCGAAGATGGCATCGTCAGCGTGGGAGCTGGCGAGGTCGCGCTGACCACGGGAGTACCAGCGGTGGCCCAGTTCTTCGCGATGAGATGAGAAGGAGCGGAAGAGCAGGAGGGTGGTCAGGAAGAGGAAGATGGTGATGAGGATGAGGGTGAAGAAGACGAGCGAGTCACGCAGAATGAGTTGACGCTGGAGCGCGCGATTTTGGGAAGGTTCGTTATTCATTCGGCAGGGGAGGTATGCCTGGTCGCCCGGGAGCGTGTTGATGTCTCTTCAGTTTAGACGGTGCGCGGGGCTGGAACGATGGCTGAGGCGCAATTGAAGCTCGACTTGCGTTATTTCGGTGGCTCAGGGAGATTGGAAGCATGCGAAATCTGTTGCGCGGTACGTTATTGGCGGGAGTTGTGAGTGGGATGTGGTTCAGCGGGCAGCTTTGCGTGGCTCAGGCAGCGGGAGGGGCTGCCATGCAGCCAGTGGATGTGGTGAATCCGCTGATCGGCACGGGGGGCGAGGGGCAGACGTTTCCGGCGGCGGGTGTGCCGTTTGGAATGACGCAGTGGACTCCGCAGACGCGGAGTACGGAGGCGAAGTGCATTGCGCCGTATTATGTGGCGGATACGAAGATCCAGGGATTTAGGGGCAGCCACTTTCTGAGCGGATCGTGCACGCAGGACTACGGCAGCGTGACGCTGATGCCTTTGAGTGGAGAGCTCAAGGTTGGGGGTGCGGAACGGGCTTCGAGCTTCGATCGTTCGAGCGAGGTGCTGCATCCTTACCTTGATTCCGTGGAGTTGAAGGACTATGGAATCCATGCGGAGATTACGGGGACAAGTCGCAGTGGGTTGATGCGATTCCGATTCAGTCGCGCTGGAAAGGCCTGGATGCTGGTGCAGAACAATGCGCGCAAGGGCGATGGCCAGATCAATGTGGACGTGGTGCATCAGGAGGTGACGGGACGGAATGCGGTGCGTCGTCTCTATGCCGGGGCGGGAAAGCTGGCGGGATTCAGCGGATATTTTGTGGTGCAGTTCGACCGGCCGTTTGTGGCAGGCGGGACATGGTCGGGGGAGGCAAAGAGTGAGGGGAATCTGCACCAGGAGTCTTCTGCGGGGGAGCCGGGGGCGTATCTTTCTTTTGCGCTGAAGCCGGGCGAGGTGCTGCAGGCGCGGGTGGGGACTTCGTTTACCTCGATCGATGAGGCACGGAAGAACTTGAAGGCGGAGATTCCGCAGTGGAACTTCGACGGCGTGAAGGAGCAGGCGCGGAAGGAGTGGGTGGAGGCGCTGGGACGGATCGAGATTCCGAAGGACGCTCCGGACCGGCGAATCTTTTATACGGCGCTCTATCACGCGCTGCAGTTGCCCCGAACCTTCAGCGATGTGAGTGGGACGTATCCGCGCTTTGCTGGCTCCGGACAGATCGAGCAGGCTAAGGGTTTTGTGTATTATGACGATTTTTCTGCGTGGGATACGTTTCGTTCGCTGCATCCGCTGTTGACGATTCTTGATCCGGCGCGGGAGAAGGATATGGTGCAGTCGTTCGTGGTGAAGGGACAGCAGGGTGGATTTCTGCCGATCTTTCCGGCGTGGAACAGCTATACGTCGGAGATGGTGGGCGACCACGGTGACTCGATTATTGCGGATGCGTACTTCAAGGGGATTCGAGGCTTCGATGTGGCGGAGGCGTACCGGTTGATGCGGAAGAATGCGCTGGAGTCGCCAGCCACGGTGGAGGAGTATCACGATGGGCGCGGGCGGCGGGGGCTGATCTCGTATATGAAGTACGGCTATATTCCGCTAGAGGACACGGTGCCGGATGCCTTCCACCATGACGAGCAGGTGTCGCGCACGTTGGAGTATGCGTATGACGATGCGGTGTTGGGCGATATGGCGGCGGCGCTGGGGAAGACCGAGGATGCGGCGCTGTTTCACAAGCGGGGGCAGAACTACCGCAATGTGATCGATCCGGCGACTGGCTTTGCGCGGGGTCGGCATGCGGATGGAAGCTGGGACAGCCCGTTCGATCCGGTCGGGACGTACAAGTACATCACCGAGGGACTGCCGTATCAGTACACCTTCTTTGTCCCGCAGGATGTTCCGGGGCTGATCGATGTGCTGCATGGGCGCGAGGCGTTTGCGAAGAAGCTGGATGGGCTGTTCGATGGCAAGTACTACAACCATGGGAATGAGCCGAGCCACCACATCGCGTATCTCTACGACTATGCCGGGCAGGCTTACAAGACGCAGGCGCGGGTCCACGAGATTATGGGACGCGAGTATCACGATCTTCCGGATGGGCTGGCGGGGAACGATGATGCGGGCCAGATTTCGGCGTGGTATGTCTTCAGTGCGCTGGGGTTCTACCCGGTATCGCCTGGGACGCCGAAGTATCAGATCGGGACTCCGCGCTTTGATGATGCGAGCATTGTGCTGCCCAGCGGGAAGAGGTTCCGGGTGCGTGCGGTGGGCGCTGGAAAGGGATTGTTTTATATCCAGAGCGTGACTCTGAATGGGAAGCCGCTGGAGCGTCCCTGGATCAGCCATGCTGAGGTTGTTGCGGGTGGGGAGTTGGTGTTCAAGATGGCGGCTCAGCCGAATCCGGCTTGGCCTAAGGGGATGGAGTAGTCGATGTAGTAAGGGGTGCTAGGCTGTGGCCTTGCACCCCTTTTTTAAATGATGAAAGACAGTGCCAAGTGCGCCCTAACGCCGGGCGGGCGCTACTTCGTAGGGTATTGGACGCTTCGCGTTAGGGAATCGACTCTAGAGGGTCATGGAGGGTGGGATTGTGTTTGGGGCGGAGCCGAAGCTTAGGTTTGGCTCCGGCCCCATGTTCAGGACCAGCTTGCCTCCGCGTGCGATATCGCTGTGGTGGAACCAGGCGCGCTGCTGGGGCTTTCCGTTGAGGGTGAAGGACTGGATGTACTGGTGGGCAGGGTCCTTGCGGAGCACCTCGATCTCCAGTTGCCGACCACTGCCGAGAGAGACGCTGGCTCGCTCGAAGAGAGGTGAGCCGAGGATGTAGTTGCCGCTCACCGCATCGACGGGATAGAAGCCGAGGGCGCTGAGGAGATACCAGGCGGACATCTGGCCGACGTCTTCATTGCCCTGCATGCCGTTGGGGTTGGGGGAGTACATGGTTTCGAGCAGACTGCGGACGCGGGCCTGGGTCTTGTGAGGCTGGCCCGCGTAGACGTAGAGGTAAGCGATGTGGTGCGAGGGTTCGTTACCGTGAGCATACTGTCCGACAAGGCCGGCGATGTCGGGTGGCGCGTCCTCGGGCAGGGTGGAGGCGGTGGTGAAGAGCTCGTCGAGTTTGGCGACGAAGGGCTGGGTTCCACCAAAGAGATTGATGAGACCGGCGGCGTCGTGCTGCACGCCGAAGGTAGTCTGCCAGGCGTTGGACTCGGTGTAGTCGCGCCACTTCTTGCTGTGGCCCAGGTCGATGGGATTGAAGGGCGTGGTGAAGGAGCCGTCTTCGAGTTTGGGGCGCATGAAGCCGATGGATTTATCAAAGTAGTTCCGATAGTTGGTCGAGCGCTTCAGTAGCATGGCAGCGTCGTCCGTTTTGCCGAGCTTCTTGGCGACGTGAGCGATGGCCCAGTCGTTGTAGCAGTACTCAAAGGTCTTGGAGACGGACTCTTCTTCGCGGTCTGCGGGGATGTAGTGGATCTTGCGGTAGTAGCCGAGGCCGCGGTAGTCGTCGACCATGGCGCGCTTCATCATGAGCTCGTAGGCGCGTTCGGTGTCGATGCCGGTGAAGCCCTTATTGATCGCCTCGGCGATGACGGAGGCGGAGTGGTAGCCGGTCATGGTGCCGGTCTCAGTGCCCTGGAGCGGCCAGACGGGCATGCCGGCGGGGCTCTCCGACGCCATGCGGATGAGGGTATTCATGAACTGCGGGACGCGTTCGGGTTCGAGGAGCGTGTAGGCGGGATGGGCGGCGCGGTAGGTATCCCAGAGAGAGAAGGCGGTGTAGTTCTGCTGCCCGGAGGGAAGGGTGTGGACCTGGTTATCCATGCCGCGGTACTTGCCGTCGACATCGTCGAAGCGGGTCGGCCCGAGCGACATATGGTAGAGGGCGGTGTAGAAGACGCGCTTGTGATCTTCATTGGCGGACTCGACCTTGATCTTGCCGATCTGTTTGCGCCAGCGCTCCTTGGCCTGTTTGCGGACCTGGTCGAACTCCCATGCGGGGATCTCGGCCTTGAGGTTGGCGGCTGCTCCTTCGGCGCTTACGCCGGAGATTCCGGTCTTGACGAAGATGACTTCATTTGCGGTGGTCTTGAAGTGGAGGACGGCTTTGAGGTTGGTGCCGGTAAATTTGGTGGCTGGAGCGACCTCAACGTCATCCTGGTAGAAGACGATCTTGGTGGGTTGCTTGGAGACCTGCAGGGTGAAGTAGGAGTGGCGTCCGTTGCCCCAGGCGCGGGTTTGACGTCCCCCGGCGAGAGTGCCCGGGGTCGGGTTGGTGAGTTCGGCGGCGAGGACATTGGGCTTTGGGCCGCCGTCGTAGCCGTGCTGGAGATCGAGGACAAGGTAGGCTTGGTCGCTCTGGGGGAAGGTGTAGCGGTGGAGCCCGGCGCGGTCGGTGGCGGTGAGTTCGGCGCGGACGTTGTAGTCCTTGAGCAGGACGGAGTAGTAGCCGGGCTCGGTCTGCTCGTCCTTGTGGTCGAAGCGGGAGCGGTAGCCGCCGTCGGGATTGTCGCGGGTGCCGGGGACGAGCTTTGCGGGACCGGTGCCGGGCATGACGAGGAAGTCGAGGAGATCGCCGCATCCTGTTCCGCTGAGGTGGGTGTGGCTGAAGCCCATGATGGAGGTGTCGGAGACGTGGTAGCCGGCACACCAATCCCAGCCCTCGTTGTAGGTGTCGGGGCTGAGCTGGACGGCTCCGAAGGGGACGCTGGCGCCGGGATAGCAGTGACCGTGGCCGCCGGTCCCGATGCGCGGATCGACCCAGTGGAGGGGATCTTCTTCGAGGCCGGGTTTGGCAGCGGCTGCCAGGGCGGAGGTTTCCAGCGTGGCGGCGGCGCAGACTGCGGCGGCACCGTTCATAAACGTTCTGCGAGAGATCGGCATTGAGTGACTCCGGACGACAGTAAAAGTGGTTTCGTTCGACCACTGGAAGTTTAGACCGAGATGAGCGTGACTGGCTGGGGCATTTGTTGTGGAGGAATGAGCTGCGGGGATTTGATAATGGTGGCTATCCTGCTCTCCGATTGGGGTTTAGGGTTCGGTGTGCAGCGGACATGGGAGCGGGTGTGCTGCTTTCTCGATGCGATCGTCCGAAGCGCGTGGATTGTTCGATCCGATATGCTTCTCTGGCGTCCGATTCTGCTCTCGATCGTTCGCATGGAGACGATGATTGATGCTTGAGCCCTCGGGATTGAATGTTTTTACGCGCCGCGCGGCGATGAAGTTGTCTGCACAGGCGGCTGCGGGCGTGGCTGCTGTTTCGTTTGGAGGGCGGGTGCTCTCCGCCCAGGTGACGGACCCTACGCGGACGGGTCAGCGGCCTGCCAGAGGGGATCGCAAGTTCAGCAGCACTGCGGTTGAGGCTTATATTGCGGAGACGGTGCCGCGGATTGCGGATCCGGAGTTGTCGCGGCTGTTTGCCAATTGCTATCCGAATACGCTCGATACGACGGTGGAGTTTGGGACGTACGAGGGCAAGCCGGACACGGCGGTGCTGACGGGCGATATTGCTGCGATGTGGCTGCGGGATTCTTCCGCGCAGGTGTGGCCTTACCTGCCGCTGGCTGCGAAGGATGCGCAGTTACGTGCGCTGCTGGAGGGAGTGATTCGCAGGCAGGCGCGATGCATCCAGATCGATCCGTACGCGAATGCGTTTATGGCGGACCTGAACGCGCCTGCATTGGAGTGGAGCCGGCAGGACAAGACGGATATGAAGCAGGGAGTCGGGGAACGCAAGTGGGAGATCGATTCGCTGTGCTATCCCATACGGCTTGCACATGGCTACTGGAAGAGCACGGGGGATACACGGCCTTTCGATGCGAGCTGGCAGAAGGCGATGACCCTGGTGATGCAGACTTTTCGCGTGCAGCAACGCAAACAGGGGGACGGGCCGTACCACTTCCAACGGAGTTCGACGGTCTCGACGGAGATGCTGCCTGCGTCTGGGTTTGGGAATCCGGTGAAGCCGGTGGGACTGATTGCTTCGGGATTCAGGCCGTCCGATGATGCTTGTATCTTTCCATTTCTGGTCCCTTCGAATCTCTTTGCGGTGACGTCGCTGCGGCAGTTGGCGGAGATGGTTCACGCGGTTCTGCATGATGAGGCTCTGGCGAACGAGGCGACCGCGCTCGCCGGTGAGGTGGAGCGGGCTCTGCGGCAGTATGCGATCGCTCCGACGACGAAAGGGACGATCTGGGCGTATGAGGTGGATGGCTTTGGGAGCCAGTTGCTGATGGACGATGCGAATGTGCCGAGTCTGCTGGGGCTGCCGTACCTGGCGAGTTCGCCCGATGCGGCGCTCTATGCGAGGACGCGCAGTTTTGTGTGGAGTGAGCGCAATCCGTGGTTCTTCAAGGGTACGGCGGGGGAGGGAGTGGGCGGGCCGCATATTGGTAAGGACATGATCTGGCCGATGGCGCAGATGGTGTATGCGATGACCAGCACGTCCGACGAAGAGATTCGCCGGGTGGTGGGGTGGCTGAAGGACTCCTCTGCGGGGACTGGCTTCATGCACGAGAGCTACTTCAAGGACGATCCGAAGCGCTTTACGCGGAGCTGGTTTGCGTGGGCGAATACGCTTTTTGGAGAGTTGATCGGGACGCTTGCGGTACGGAAGCCGGGGCTGCTGCGTTAAAGGTGGCGCAAAGGTAGAGCGGGCCTGAAGAAATAATGACGAAAATAGCTGAATTTATTTGTTATCGCTGTACTCTTTTTTTAGTTTGAACCGTCTATCTTCCATCCTCGTACTACTATGCAAGCTAAAATTTATCTGATTCAGTGAGACCTCGGGCCCAGGGAATCGAATGTTTTCCAGGAGATTGTCTATGAAGAAGCTGCTGCTGAGTTTGATCGCAGTCTTTACGCTTTCCGGCGGCTTCCTGCGCGCACAGGATCTAACCGGCAATTGGCAAGGGACGCTGGAAGCGGAAAAGGTGCTCCGGATTATCCTGAGCATCGCGAAAGACGATAAGGGTTATAGCGCGAAGATGTATAGCATCGACCAGGGCGCGCGGCCTATCAGCGCGACTTCTGTCACGTTGACTGGCACGGCTTTCAAGTACGCGGTTGACATGATCGGTGGGAATTACCAGGGAACCCTGAGCGCGGACGGAAACTCTATCGTGGGGACGTGGAGCCAGGGGCCAAAGCCTTTACCGTTGACTTTAGTGCGGGCGACGAAGGAGACGGCGTGGGAGATTCCGGCACCTCCGCCTCCGCCGAAGCTGATGGCCGCCGATTCGAACCCGTCGTTTGAGGTAGCGACTATCAAGCCGAACACATCCGGCGCACACCAGATGCAGCAACTCACTGTGAATGGGCGCAACTTCCGGACGCGCAATTCGTCTCTGGGCGACTTGATTACGTTCGCGTACCAGATTCAGATCAAGCAGATCGTCGGGGCTCCTGAGTGGTTGGATACTGACCGCTACGATATTGAAGCGACCCAGGATACAGAGGGTGCTCCGAATCCGCAGCAGGTTCGCACGATGATTCAGAAGCTGCTGACTGAACGCTTCAAACTGAAGTTCCATCACGACAAGCGGGATTTGGCTGCATATATCCTGAGCGTCGGAAAAGGTGGAGCGAAGCTGAAGCCGACCGAGATGGCAGGACCGCTGCCAGGAATTGGTTTTCGGCCGAGTGCTGAAGGGGTCAGTCTTGGAGTGAGGAACGGGGCCATTGGAGATTTTACGGGCTTCCTGCAGACGCTCATTCTCGATCGGCCTGTAGTGGACCAGACTGGCTTGAAGGAGCGATTCGATTTCACGGTGAAGTTCATGCCGGATGACTCGCAGTTCAGTGGGCATCCGCCTACGCTGCCGGCTTCGACGGAGGCGACCAACGCCTTCCCGAACCTCTTTACTGCGTTGCAGGATCAGCTTGGATTGAAGTTGGAGTCTGCGAAGACGCCGGTGGAGGTCGTCGCCATCGATCATGTAGAGAAGCCCTCCGAAAACTAACCGGGATGGTAATTTCGATGTTCTTGCAGCGCCTGTCGAATTGGATCCGTCTCTGTGTCGTGCTTGGGTGGTTGGCCGCGGCAACTTTGGTCGCGGCTGCCGCGGAGCATCACGGCCAGGTGACGTTTGGGGGGCTTCCGGTTCCGGGTGCGACGGTGACGGTTACGCAGGGAAGTAAGAAGTTCGTCACGGTGACGGACCTTCAGGGGATCTATTTTTTCCCGGAGCTTGCGGATGGGGCAGGGACGATCCAGGTGGAGATGCTGTGCTTTGCGACAGTCAAGGAGGCGATTACGGTCGGGGCAGGTGTTCCCGCTTCGACGTGGCCGATGACGCTGCTTCCGCTGGATCAGATGCGAGCGGTGGTGAAGCTTGTTCCTAACACAGGGACTGTTGCGGCAACGATCAAGAACGAGTCGGTCAAAGCCGCCAATGCGAAGCCCACTGAGGCGGGGCCGACCGCGGAGGAGCTCGCCCAGCGTGCGGCGGATGGCCTGCTTGTCAACGGCAGTGTGAACAATGCAGCGACCTCTCAGTACACGCTTGCACAGGCGTTCGGGAATAATCGCGCGGGTGGGAAGAGTCTGTATAACGGCGGGATCGGGATGATCTTCGATAACTCCTCGCTGGATGCACGGCCCTATTCGCTGAGTGGGCAGGATACGCCGAAGGCTTCCTACAATCGCTTCACGGGGATCGCTACGTTCGGCGGACCGATTCGTATTCCGCATGTGCTTCCGCGTGGGCCGAACTTCATTGTTGCGTATCAATGGACGCGAAACCGGGACGCTACGATCCTGTCTGCGCTGGTGCCCGACCTGGCGAAGCGGCGTGGGGATTTTTCGCAGCAGATGGATGCGTTCGGCAAACCGCTGCAGATCTTCAATCCGGCTACGGGGCAGCCGTACTCCGGAGGGATCGTCCCCATCAACGCGCAGGCGCAAGCGTTGCTGAATCTTTATCCGTTGCCGAATCTGCCGGGGAACACGCGGTATAACTATCAGATCGCGGTGTTGAACAACACACATCAGGACGCTTTGCAGTCTCGCTTGAATAAGACGATCAACGCGAAGAACCAGGTCTTTGGAGACTTCGGATTGGTGAGCTCCCGCTCGGATGCGCTGAATCTCTTCCGTTTTCTGGATAAGACCAAGGTCCTGGGCTTCAATAGCGGCGTTACCTGGTCGCATCGTTTCAATCAACGTATCTCGGCGAATCTTGGCTATCGCTTCAGCAGGCTCTCCACGCGGGTTACGCCGTATTGGCAGGATCGGCGGAACGTCTCCGGCGAGGCGGGGATTGGCGGCAACAATCAGGACCCGACGAACTGGGGTCCACCGAGTCTGAATTTTTCGGGTGGTGTCGCTGCGTTGTCGGATGCGCAGAGCTCTTTTACAAGGAATCGTACGGATGCGTTTTCGTTTTCGGTGCTGCGGAATCGCGGACGACATAATGTGACCGTGGGTGGCGATTTTCGCTGGCAGCAGTTTAATTATTTGTCGCAGCAGGATCCTCGGGGGACTTTTGCTTTTACTGGAGTTGCGACACAGGGGAGCGTGAATGGTATTGCGACGGGTGGCTCGGATTTTGCGGACTTCTTGGTGGGCGTTCCGGACAGCAGCTCGATCGCTACGGGCAATGCGGATAAGTATCTTCGTCAGCCGGTGTATGACGCATATATCGCCGATGACTGGCGCGTTACTCCACAGTTCACCTTGAACGTCGGAGGGCGATGGGAGTACGGTGCGCCGATTACGGAGTTGAAAGGGCGGCTGGTGAATCTGGATGTGGCCTCTGGCTTTTCTGCCGTTGCTCCGGTGCTGGCAAATGATCCTGTGGGTCGCTTGACGGGTCAGCATTATCCGGGCTCGCTGCTGCGTCCGGACCGGAGCAAGTTTCAGCCCCGGGTGGGTCTGTCATGGCGGCCAATCCCGAACTCGTCGATGGTGGTACGGGCGGGCTACGGGATCTACGCGGACACCTCGGTGTACCAGGCCACGGCGTTGCAGATGGCGCAGCAGGCTCCGCTTTCAAAGAGTCTCAGCGTGCAGAACAGCCCTTTATGTCCGCTTTCGCTGGCGAATGCGTTCCAGGCGTGTTCGACGACAACGGCGAACACCTTCGCGGCGGATCCGAACTTCCGCACTGGGTATGCGCAGACCTGGCAGGTATCGGTGCAGCGTGATCTGCCCGCGTCGCTGCAACTGACGGCGACGTATCTCGGGATCAAGGGTACGCGCGGGGTGCAGGAGTTTCTGCCGAACTCGTATCCGATCGGGAGGGCGAATCCTTGCCCATTGTGCCCGTCCGGGTTTGCGTATCTCACCTCGAATGGAAACTCGACGCGCGAGGCGGGAGATATATTGCTTCGACGCCGGTTACATAATGGACTTACAGCTTCGCTTCGTTATACGTATTCGAAGTCGATCGACAACGATGCTGCGCTGGGAGGGCAGGGCCCGGTGGCGGCGACGAGCAGCACGAGCCAGGGAACTGGCGGACAGATATCTACGCAGAGTCCAAGCCAGCCTGCACTGGTACAGGCCCAGAACTGGCGGGATTTGAAGGCAGAGCGTGGGCTCTCGACGTTCGATCAGCGTCATCTGGTCGGCGTTGTGGTGCAGTACACGACGGGCATGGGCATGGGAGGCAATACGCTGCTGGGAGGATGGAGAGGCACGGCGCTGAAGGAGTGGGCGGTGCAGACGCAGATCAATGCGGGGACGGGACTTCCGCAGACGCCGGGCTATCTTGCGGTCGTCCCTGGAACGGGTTTCACTTGCTGCATTCGTCCAAACCGAACGGGGGCCGATGTCTATGCGGCTCCTGCGGGCTACTTCCTAAATCCTGCAGCGTATACGGCCCCGCTCGCTGGACAATGGGGCAATGCAGGGCGCGGCTCGATCACAGGGCCGGGGGTGTTTACCTGGAATGCTTCGTTGGCCCGGACCTTCCGGTTGAAGGATGGATTCAACCTGGATGCACGGGTGGACTCGACGAACATCTTCAATCATGTGAACTTTACGCGTTGGAATACGACGACGAACAACACGCAGTTCGGACTGCCTATCGCCCCGAATCCGATGCGCAGCTTGCAGACCACGATACGGTTGAGGTTCTGAGATGCGACTGCTGAGACTCATACCTTATATCGGAGCGCTGCTGGGCGTCGGGATTCTCGGGATAGCGCATCCGCAGGCGTACGCGCAGCAGACGGGGCAGAATGTTCCGCCGGGTTCGAACGGGACTTTTACGCTCTCCGTGCGGACGCAGTTGGTGGTGGAACCGGTTGTCGTCAAGGATAAGAAGGGAAATCCGATCACCGGGCTTACGGCGAAGGACTTCACCATCACCGAGAATGGCATCGCCCAGACGATTCGCTTCTGCGAGTACCAGCAGTTGCCTACGGCCTCCGAAGCGGTGCCGGCGACTCCATCCGAGCGGGAGGACATCAAGATATACAGGCAGCTAAGCCACACCCAGATCTCGCCGGAAGCGAATGGCACTGTCAAATACAAGGACCGCCGCCTGCTTGCGCTGTACTTCGATATGACGGCCATGCCGCAGCCGGATCAGATGCGTGCTTTGGCGGCTGCGGAGAAGTTTATCCGCACCCAGATGACCTCCGCGGATCGGGTTGCGATCTTCCGCTATGCGGGCGGATCGGTCGAGGTATTGCAGGACTTCAGCGACGATCGCAACCATCTCCTGAGTGTTCTGGAGACGCTTGTCGTTGGGGAGGGGCAAGGGCAGGACGAAGCTGCGGCGGATGCGAGCACCGCCGATACCGGTGCGGCGTTCGGCCAGGACAGCAGCGAGTTCAATATCTTCAACACGGACCGCCAACTCTCCGCGCTGCAGACTGCGGCTAAGATGCTGGGAAATCTTAATGAAAAGAAGTCGCTGATCTACTTCGCCAGCGGATTGAAGCTGAATGGGATGAACAACCAGGCGCAGCTTCACGCTACGGTCGATGCAGCGATTCGTGCAGGGGTTTCGTTCTGGCCGATCGATGCGCGTGGCCTGGTCGCGGGCGCGCCGCTGGGGGATGCCACCCAGGGCTCGCCCGGCAATGCCGGGATGTACTCCGGCGCGGCTGCGCAGGCGGTGAGCTCGAACTTTCAGCAGTCGCAGGACACGCTGTATGCGCTCGCAGGAGACACCGGTGGGAAGGCTTTGTTCGACTATAACGATCTGAGCCGCGGCATCGTTCAGGCCCAGCAGAGTGTTACGAGCTACTACATTCTTGGCTACTATACGACCAATACCGTGCAGGACGGGAGATTCCGGCGCATCAAGGTCTCTGTCAATGAGAGCCTTGCGGCCAAACTGGAATATCGTGAGGGCTACTACGCGGGGAAGGTCTTCAATAAGTTCACGGCGGTGGATAAGGAGCGTCAGCTTGAAGATGCCCTGATGCTCAACGACCCGATTACTGAGCTTACGATCGCGATGGAGATTAATTACTTCCAACTGAACCGCGCCGAGTACTTCGTCCCGATCGTGGTGAAGATCCCCGGAAGAGAACTCGCCCTCGCCAAGAAAGGCGGCGCTGAGCATACCCTGATCGACTTTATCGGAGAGATCAAGGATAACTACGGCGGGGTGACGGTCACGAACATCCATGACAAGGTCAACATCAAGCTGAGTGATGCCACGGCCACTGAACTGGCGCGCCGACCGATCGAGTACGACACGGGCTTTACGCTGCTTCCAGGTAAGTACACGATCAAGTTTCTCGCGCGCGATGATGAGACGGGAAGGATTGGGACCTACCAGGCGAACTTCGTCATTCCGAATCTCGTCAAGGAAGAGAAGCGCGTTCCGACGAGTTCCGTCGTGTTGAGCAGCCAGCGGGTGGAGATGAAAGATGCACTCTACAACGCGGTGAAGGGAAAGGACCAGGACAAACAGATTGCAGTAAATCCGCTGGTGCAGGACGGGAAGAAGCTGATCCCGAGCGTGACGCGTGTCTTCAGCAAAAGCCGGGATCTTTATGTGTACCTGCAGGCCTATGATCACAACGCACAAGCCACGCAGGGGCCACCCGTCACACAACCGCTGATTGCTTTCGTTACTTTCTATCGCGAGCGGGAAAAGGTCTTCGAAACGAAGCCGATCGAAGTTGCGCGCAATGTAAATGCTCGACTGCAAACTACGCCTTTGAATTTTACGATTCCGCTGGGCGAGCTCCCACCGGGAGAGTATGACTGCCAGGTGACGGTTCTCGATCCGATGGGAACGAAAGGCAGCTTCTGGCGGGCGCAGATATTGCTTGTGCCATAACCTTTCGTCCCGCCTCTAAGAATCTGTCCAAAAAATCAAGGCTTAGCAGGAATTTGCACAGATGAAACGGATTTAGGAACAGGCAAAAGCAAGAGCAACGACGAAATACAGGGGTCCTTCACTACGTTCAGGATGACGGCGTGAAACAAACAACCGCATAAGAGCTCTCAATGGTAGTTTTTGGACAGGTTCTAAAGCTTGCGGGAGTTGTAAGGAAGCATCGGCAGGATGACCTGGGATACATGTCATTAATTAACGGAGATGGTCTTTCGTTCGCTTAGCAGGTCTTCGGTGGATACTCCACGAATCGAGGCGTCCAGCAGTTCCACCATGTGGAACGCGGGCAGTACCGTTTCGCCGCGGCGGCGCAGGCCACTTTCGAGCTGGAGGAGGCAACCGGGGTTGGCCGATACGACTGCTGCAGACTGGGTCGCGAGGAGGTTCGTCACCTTGCGGTCGCCGAGTTGCTGGGCGGGCTCGGGATGCAGCAGGTTGTATACGCCTGCGGAGCCGCAGCACAGGGACGACTCGGCGATCTCGGCAACTTCCAGGCAGGGAATTCCGGACAGAAGCTGCCGCGGCTGCTGAAAAATTCCCTGAGCGTGTCTGAGGTGGCAGGCGTCGTGGTACGCGATGCGCATGGGGAGTGGATTGCGCGGGGCCTGCGGAGGCAGGTCGCACAGGATCTCGGTGATGTCCTTGCAGCGGTCGGAGAAGGCGCGTGCCCGCGCGGCCCACTGCGGATCGTCTCGCAGCAGATGGCCGTATTCTTTCATCGTCGACCCGCAGCCGGCAGCGTTGATGACGATGGTATCGACATCAGCGCGCTCGAAGAGTTCGATGAGCGTGCGAGCCATCGCCGCCGCCTGCTCTTCCAGTCCGGAGTGAACCATTAGTGCGCCGCAGCAGGGCTGGTTCTGTGGAGTGATGACCTCACATCCTTCTGCGGCGAGAACCCGCGCGGTCGCAGCGTTCACATGCGAGAAGAAGACCTGCTGGACACATCCGCTCAACATGCCGACTCTTCTGCGGGGTGCGCCCTGGGCTGCGGTTCGGACTGGCATCCTCCAGTTGAAATGCGCGGGGACCTTTGGAAGCAAAGTCTCCATCGCGGCAAATTTCTTCGGGATCAGTTTCAGTATTCCTGAGGCGCGAACCAGCGCCTGCAATCCGGAACGCTGGTAGAGAAAGAGAGGTGCTGCCATCATGCGCAGGCGCGCCGGGTACGGGAAAGTGGCGAAGAGTAGACGGCGAAAGAGCGAGTCTTCCGTGCTGCGCGGGATGTTTCGTTCTACCTGCGCACGGGTGTCTTCGATGAGCTTGCTGTACTGGACGCCGGAGGGGCAGGCGGTCATGCAGGCCATGCAGCCGAGACAGTTGTCCATGTGCAACTGAAAGTTCGTGTCGAGCGCGGCTTTGCCTTCACTGGCCTTCTGCATCATGTAGATGCGTCCGCGGGGCGAGTCCATCTCTTCGCCCCAGAGCACGTAGGTGGGGCAGGCGGGAAGGCAGAAGCCGCAGTGGACGCAGTCGGAGAGCAGACCCTTGTCCGGAGCGTGATGGGCGTCGAAGCTGGACGGCAGGGTGGGCTCGATTTGAGTGAGATGGGACATGGTTATATTCCGCCGAGGAAGCGTCCGGGGTTGAGGATGTGATGGGGGTCAAACTGACGTTTGATTTCGCGCGTCAGCGGATCGGCGGCGATGTCGCCCCAGGGAGAGCCGGCGGTATGCGCGGAACGTAGTACGGTGAGCGATCCGTCGCCTGTAGCACGAATGCTTGCTTGAAGTGCGGAGATTGCGGCTGCCGCTGTGTCTTCGTTGAAGCGGGCGAACATGATTCCGGTTGCCTGTGTGACAGCAGTGCCTCCGAGTTGTACGGCCTCGGAGGAAAGCAATGCGATCGACGATGGGAGCATGGTTGCTTTGATAACGACTCCAGCTTCTGTGAAGAGGTCTTCGCGTGCGGTAAAGACCTTTGGATCTGAGGTCTGCGAAACTTCGAATGTTCCGTTTGTCTTCGAAGAAGCATGCTGGGCAAGATCGTTGAGTCTCTCTCCCTGAAGCGTGAGCACCTCAGGCAGAGTGGCGAGCTGGACATCCAGAGCATAGCCGTTGATGTGAGCGCGAAGCTGCATGGCTTGTGTGCTCAATTGCGAGTCGAGCACCATCATCATGAGGTCACCGAGAGGCTCTGCGGCAGAAGATGTGGCGGTCCAGATCCTGGTCTCGGCAGGCAGAGGATGCAGGCGGAAGTTGACCTCGGTGATGACACCGAGCGTGCCGAACGCTCCGGTCATCAGCTTGTGCAGGTCGTAGCCGGCGACGTTCTTCACGACTTTGCCGCCGGACTTTGCAATCGTTCCGTCCGCAAGGACGATGGTCATGCCGATGATCAGATCGCGGAGGCTGCCGTACTTCAACCGCAAGGCCCCGGAGTCGTTGGTGGCGATAATGCCGCCCACCGTGGCTGTCTCGGGCCACAAGGGGTCGAGTGCCACATATTGATGATGCTGTGCGAGGGCGCGCTGCATGGTGACCCAGGGAGTTCCTGCCGATACGGTTGCGGTGAGGTCCTGCCAGCTATGTGCGACTACTCCCGCCAGCTTCGTCATGTAGAGCAGGATATCCGCGTCCGCTGCATGTCCCATCTCGCGTTTTGTGCCCGCGCCGAGGATCTCGATGGTCAGCTTTTGTTCGCTGGCATAGCGTGTGAGAGCAGCGACTTCCTCCGTGTTCTTCGGAGATACAGTGATTCTGCCGTTATGTTCGCCAGTTTCCAAGGTGGCGAGATGCGTGCGGAGAGCGTCGAAGCGATGCTGGATAAGGGCCACCTAGAAGAACTCCGCGACACCGGCTGTTTCGAGCGGATGTGGGGTGTAGGGACCGGGCTTTTCACCGCACAGGCGAGTACGCGGAAAGAGCTTGTCGGGATTCGCGAGATTGTGAGGATCGAAGGCACGCCGGACGAGCTGCATGGTATCGAGATCGGGCTCGCTGAACATGTAGCCCATGGCTTGTTGCTTCTCCTTGCCGACGCCGTGCTCCCCGGTGATTGAGCCACCGTGATCCACGCAGAGATAGAGAATGCGGTAGGAAAGATCCAGCGCAATCTCCTCCTGCCCCGGGATCGCCTGATCGTAGAGAACCATCGGATGCAGGTTGCCATCTCCGGCATGGAAGACGTTTGCGATGCGGAGCTGGACCTCGGCGGCCATGCGGCTCATGGCGGTCAGGACCTCCGGCAGGGCGGTGCGGGGAATCACGCCATCCTGCACGATGTAGTTCGGCGAGATGCGACCCATGGCAGCGAAGGCAGCCTTGCGGCCCTTCCAGATGAGGCCGCGTTCCTGGGCGGTCTGGGCCAGCCGAACCTCCCAGGCTCCATTCTTCCTGCAGAGATCCGTGGCTTCGGCCATCTGGGCTTTTACCTCAGCTTCGGGGCCATCGAGTTCGACGAGCAGCAACGCTTCGCAGACCGGATAGTTCGGATGGACTGCAGCCTCGGACGCCCGGGCTGAGAGCCGGTCCATCATCTCGAGCGCGGCGGGCAACATCCCCGCAGCGATAATGTCCGAAACAGATTGGGCGGCGGCGGTCGTCGAGTCGAATGCGGCGAGCAGGACCTGCACCGTCTCGGGGCGTTTCACTATGCGCAGCGTAATCTTCGTCGCGACTCCCAGTGTTCCTTCCGATCCTACGAAGACGCCGGTCAGATCGTAGCCCGGTGCGTCTGGCGCACTCGACCCAAAGGTTACGAGTTCGCCGTTGGGGAGCACCACGTCCATCGCCAGAACGTGGGTGGTGGTGAAGCCGTACTTCAGGCAGTGCGCTCCGCCTGCGTTCTCCGCAACATTTCCACCGATGGTGCATACCGTCTGCGAGGATGGGTCCGGCGCGTAGAAGTATCCGTGGGCGGCTACGGCATCGGTGACATGCGCGTTGACGACACCGGGCTCAACGACGACCCGTTGGTTAGGAATGTCGATCTCGAGGATGCGGTTCATGCGTGCGAAGCTGATGACGATGCCGCCCTGCGCGGGGAGAGCGCCGCCACTCAGTCCGGTTCCGGCTCCGCGCGCTACAAAGGGGATGCGGTGCTGATCGCAGATGCGAACGATTGCCTGGACCTGCTCGGCCGTGCGTGGCAGCACGACCGCGCTGGGGAGAGCGCGCATGTTGGTGAGGCCATCGCACTCATAGGTTTGAAGCTGATTGGTCGCGGTAATCAGGCCGCTCGGGAGAGAAGGGCCGTCGGGACCGAGCGCAGCGCGGAGTTCATTCAAAACTGCCGAATTCAGCATGCGAAATCATAGTACGCCGAAGACATACTCGCCAAACGACGGCCTACTTTATATGAAAGACATAGGCATACAGCATTACCTCTACGCCGACCACGAGAGCCAGGAAGACGCTGTGGCGCAGCGTGAACCGAAACAGCTTCGACTGCTCCGCGACCGTCATATTGGTAGCGGCCGCCGCTACTGCGATGGTCTGGAGGCTGATCATCTTGCCCATCACTCCGCCGACGGAGTTAGCGCCTGCAATCAGAACTGGATCGAACCCGAGACGGGTCGCGCTGACCACCTGAAGGTTGCCGAATAGCGCGTTTGAGGAGGTGTCGGAGCCGGTGAGGAAGACTCCCAGCCATCCCATGATCGGACTGAAGAAGGGAAATGCCGGGCCGCTCGCCGAAAACGCCAGTCCGAGTGTGCCGGTTGCGCCGCTGTAGTTCATCACAAAGGCCATCGCGAGCATGGAGGCGACCGTCGTCGTCGGGCGAATCAGCTTCTTGGCGATCGCGAGGATGATCTCGCCCAGCATCTTCGGGCGCATTCCGGAGAACACTGCCGCGAGCAGCGAGGCGAACATGCAGGAGGTTCCTGCTGCAGATAGCCAGTTGAAGTTGAAGATTGCTCCGTACGCGACGGGGGTTTGAACGACCGGTGGCATCCGCAGGATCTCGTTATGCAGACCAGGCCATGCAAACGAGAGCGACGCTTTGTTGAGGACTGCCACGAACGGCTGATAGCCCCAGGCGAGGACCATGATAACGAGCAGCGCGTACGGCATCCAGGCGGCCCAGATCTCGCGTGCGGTGTAGCTTGGCTTGGGCTTGTCGGACGCGCGCTCAGCTGGAAGGGTATCGGTTACGGCCAGTACGGAGTCGTCCAGGGTGCCCGCCTGTTGCTCCATGTTTGTGGGCTTCCAGAATCGCAGCAGCAGCACCAGCGCGCCCATGGCGGAGATGGAGCTGAGGATATCCGTGAGCTGAGGGCCGATGTAATTGGAGACGCAAAACTGGACTGCGGCGAAGACGCCTCCGCAGACTAGCACGGCAGGCCAGACCTCGATCGTCGCCGCCAGTCCGCTGGTGACCAGGATGAGGTAGGCCGGAAGGAAGAGAGAGATGGGAGCGCTGAGCCGTCCTACTACTCCGCTCAACTGGTTCAGCGAAAGCCCGGTAATGCCGGCGAGCGTGATGACAGGAATGCCGATCGATCCGAAGGCAACGGGGGCGGTATTCGCAAGCAGACAGATGGAGGAGGCATACAGCGACGAAAACCCGAGGCCCACCATCATCGCGGCGGCTACGGCTACCGGGGTTCCGAAGCCCGCGCAGCCCTCGATGAAGGCACCGAAGGCGAAGGCGATCAGGAGCGCCTGCAAGCGCCTATCTGAGGTGATGGAGCCGATCGAGTCTTTGATGATCTCGAACTTTCCCGTCCTTACGCTGATCTCGTAGAGCACGAGCGACCAGAACACGATCCACGAGATGGGGAACACGCCGAAGCAAGCTCCATAGGCGGCGGCGCTGAGACTATGGCGCCACGACATCCCATAGGCGAGGGTCACGAGGACCATGGTTGCCCCAAGCCCGGAGAGTGCCGCCACCCACGATGGCTTTCGCTTCACGGCCAACAGGAAAAGCAGCAGCAGGGTCGGAGTCATGGCAAGCAGAGCAGAGATGCCAACGCCGTGACTAAAGAGGTAATACGGTTGAGGCCAAACCACCGTCATGAAGGTTCCCTTGTTGGAAGTCTTGAATGAATCAGGTTGCGTCTTCTGCGTATGGAGTCGTTCTCGGAGTTATGGACACGACGGAGCTACAACTGGGAACCGCTGAGGAACTTTTGTGAAGTCGAAAGCCAGTATATCCATCGTGGTTCGTTTTGCGTCGGCCGGGTGCGATGGATCCTGGATTGGAAGGTGTAGTCTCTGCCGAATGTACGGAGATCGAAGACTGGTTGATACTTGGAAGGACGAAGTTCTTAGGCCCTAGTCACCGCGTGATGCAGATGCGAACTGTCTGTGCGGGATAGGGGTAACGGCTTCCAACGTTTGGAGAAACGGGAAAATGGGTTACATTATGGATCTGGTAGATAAAGTCTTTGGACGACGAACTACTCTCGCCTCGTCTCTGCTTTTGGTTGGGCTGATCGCCGGGCCTTCAGTGACTGCCTCTGCGAGGGGGCCTGCGTTTCCTGTGGCGCCGAAGCCCCTTTTTCGTGACCCGATCCACGATGGTGCAGCGGACCCTACTCTCATCTGGAACAGGGCCAAAAAAGAGTGGTGGATGTTCTACACCAATCGACGGGCCGATCTTGCGAACGGAGATCCGAAGGACGTCTCGTGGGTCCACGGCACACGGATTGGAATCGCGGTCTCGAAGGACAACGGAAATACGTGGAAGTACCGAGGGACTTCGGACATCCCTTATGGCGGGAAAGATTACACCCACTGGGCTCCGGATATCGTCTATGCAAACGGCGGGTATCACATGTTCCTGACGGTCGTTCCCGGCACCTTCAAAGATTGGAATGCGCCGCGGGAGATCGTGCATTTCACCAGTCCCGACCTGGAGCATTGGAAGTTGATTTCGAAGCTCGAAGTTGGTTCAGATCGCATCATCGATCCTTCGCTCTATCAACTCCAGGATGGGACCTGGCGCCTCTGGTACAAGGATGAGCGCGACCACAGCCATATCCACTATGCCGACAGCAAGGATCTGAGCGGGTGGACTCAGAAGGGCGTCGCGGTCAGCGACCGCAGTGGCGAGGCCCCGAAGGTCTTTCGCTGGAGAGGCAGCTACTGGATGATCACCGATGTCTGGAAAGGGCTGGGGGTGTATAAATCCGACGATCTGGAGCATTGGACGGTTCAGCCGAACAATCTTCTCCAAGCGCCAGGCACCCTGCCGACCGACCGGAGCGAAGGACACCACTGCGACGTCATCGTGCATGGAGATTCGGCCTACATCTACTACTTCACCCACCAACGGGATGCCGATACAGACCCGGCACTGGCTCACTCTCGAGAGCACACCGTACTCCAAGTCACGGAGCTTCATGAAAAAGATGGAGTGCTTACAACCGACCGCGATTCATCCGTGCACGTCGACCTCGGTCGCCCTTAGAGGATGGTTCGGGTCGGATTGCCCTCGTATGTATCAGTTGTGTTGAATCCATATCTACTGCATATCGGATGGGCGGACCCTATGAAAGCAAGTCCGCCCGATCGGGTTAGAAGTGGACGCGTAGCACGAACTCCATGGTGCGCGGATCGGTGGTGCTGGTCACCTGGCCGAAGTTGTTCTGGAACGCGCCGCTGGAGCTGTAGTTAGGCTGGTAGGTGCCGTTTGCCTGCACAGCGCCGAGCGTAGCTACGTTCGTCGCGCCGATGTAGAAGAACGACATGTGGTTCGGAGCGTTGAACATCTCGGCACGGAACTCCAGACCGATCTGTTCGTGAATGGCGATGTTCTTTTGGAGTGCCACGTCCCAGTTGTTGAAGAGCGGTCCTTTGATGGCGTCGTAGCCCAGATTGCCGTAGGTTCCGGGAGCAGGCGCGGCAAAGGCGGCCGGGTCGAGGTATTGCTTCCCGTTATGCGCGTATGGATTGCCAACCAGGTTCGGGCGTTGTGCAACGTTGGCCGTTGTGACGAGGTTGCCTGCGACCGACAGACCGGAGGGTTGAACCACATTGATCGGCAAGCCATTCGCGATGCGGGTAATGCCGGAGAGCTGCCAACCACCCACAGCCTGCTTGTACCACGCGTGCTCATGCTGCCAGAACGGAATGGGATAAACATAGCTGGCGACGAAGATCTTTGGCTGATTGAAATTGGCGGGACCGTAGTCGGCATGGATGTTGTTGCTGTCCTGGGGTTGGTAATCGAAGGTGGAGCCATCGGTCAATGACTTGGACCAGGTGTAGGAGAGAGTGACGAGGCCGCCCTTGCTGAAGCGGGTCTGCATGCGTGCTTGCAACGAGTTGTAGTTGGAGTGTGCTCCATTGGTGTACTGATAGATTTCGCCGTAGCCTTTGTAGGGGCGTAGAGCATTTCTTGCCACAGTAGGATTTGCGTTCTCGGTGCCTGCCACCGCCTGGTTCAGATTCTTGCGGTAGGTCAGGTTCGTGGAACGTGAGCCCACATAGTTCACCTCGACCGAGGTGTTGCTGAACACCTTTTGCTGCACGCCGAAGCTGTAATTGTGAATCCGCGGTGGCACAAGGTTGTGATCTCCCGAATTGGAGATGTTGGTCGGTGCCGAAGAGGTGCCGAGGCTACCCAGGCTGTCCGCATTACCGGCGCTGGCGAGCGAAGCGACGGCAGTGAACGGTAGCTGTGAAACCGCGCCGTAGATGTAGTTTCCTTCGACGCGCTCGTACGACATACCGTAGCCGCCGTGTACAACAGTCTGTTGCTTCCCGGTCAGATCATAGGCAAATCCGGCGCGCGGGGCGAAGGTGTTGTAGACGGTATTGACGATGCCACCCGGCAGGCCATGGAATAGCGCCAGCACTTGAGGGTTGTTGTACACGCTCGGCGCGACCACCTGCTTGGCCTTATCGGAAAAGCCAGTGCCGGGAAGCACAAGGCCGTTGTAAGGAGCGGGAGCAGCAGTGATCAGGCCACTGGTGGGGTTGACGGTCGCGGCCTTGGTCGGATCGTAGTAGTTCGGATCGAAGAAGGCGGTGTTGTTGGGCCAGCTGGAGATCGGCGGCATGTACTGCCAGCGGAGGCCCAGGTTCAGGGTCAGACGGCGGCTCACGGTCCAGTCATCCTGCACGTACGTTTCGAACTGGACGAAGCGAGCTTGAACCTGCGGAATGTTGCTGCCTTCCGTGTAGCTGGCGAAGTTGCCAGCCACAAGTCCAGCGAGGTTGCTGAACGTAAACGCACCATTCAGTTGCGGCGGTGCAGTCTGGTTCTTGCGGGCACGCCAGAAATAAGCACCTGCCTTGACAGAGTGATTGCCCAACACACGAGAGAAATCATCCTTCAGCGCATAGATACGCTGAGAGTTGTCGAACTGTCTTGGAGTCACACCAGGATTGCCAAAACCGGAGATTGTGATCTGCGGAATGAGGGGCGAAGCGTTATATAGGGTCGCATAGGTCAGGCCGTAGTCGGTACGGTTGATCGGCTTGCTTGCAAACTGGGGGTTGGACCGGATGTTCCCACCCTCGTTGATGATGTTTCCAGAGTAGGAACCCGTCGCGACGTTCACGGTCTTGGAGTTGAAGGTATGGGTCCAGGACAGGGAGGATGTCAGGCCCGGGATCGTCCGATCATAGATGACATAGTTGGTCGGGTTGCCGACGTTCAGCACGTTGTCGTGAACGAAATGTCCACTGATCTGGTTCTTTTCATTCAGGCTGTAATCAATCTTGACCAGGTACTCCGACTGGTTGTTGTTTCCCAGGCTCAGGTATCGGTAGTTGCCGCTAGGATCCTGTAGAACCGTTGCTGCAAGGGCTCGTCCAGTTGCCGTCGATGGCCCAGTGGCGATAGCTGCCGCTATGGCTGCCGGTGTGGGAACCGATGCGTTGGTCACAGTGGAGGTGCGCAGGCGCTTGTACTCCTGCGCGGCAAAGAAGAAGAGCTTGTCCCGGTTCTGATTGAAGAGACCCGGAATCCAGATGGGACCTCCGATGGTGTAGCCGAAATCGTTATAGCGTAGCGGTGCTTTGATCGGGGCCTGGCTATAAGAGCTGAGCGCACGGAAGGGGTAGGCCTGAACGGCATCGTTACGGATGTACTCGTACGCGCTGCCATGGAAGTCGCGGCCGCCGCTCTTGATCGCGACAGAGACGGTCGCGCCGGAGGTGCCGCCGTAGCTGGCGTCGTAGCTGGATGCGACGTTGCGGAACTGCTGCAGTGAGTCGGGAGAGATATTGACGAAATTGTTGCCGCCACCGCCGTTGTCTTTGTTGTCGACGCCGTCGATGAAGAAGTTCGCCGAATCGGTACGGATACCATTGACGGACTGCGAGTTGCCGTTGACGCCGTAGGTGCCGAAGATGGCAAAGCCACTGGCTACAGTTTGTGAGACACCCGGCTGCAGCGTCAGAAGCTGAACATAATTGCGGCCGTTCAACTGGATCTGGGTAGCTTCTGTGCTGGTGACCACCCCACCGATTTCTGCGGTGGTCGTCTGTATCATCGCCATGTCAGCTTTTACTTCGATGGATTCACCGACCTGACCCACCGAGAGCTGAATCAGTACGGCAGGCTTCGCGCCCACGTCCACGGTCACACCGGTCAGCACGGACTTCTTGAAGCCTTGCATCGTCGTGGCGATGGTGTAGGTGCCTACTGGCAGGTTAAGGACGACATAGAAGCCGTCACCGTTGGTCTGGACAGTGCGGCTCAGTCCTGTGGAGCCATTGGTTGCAGTTACTTCCGCGCCTGGAATCGAGGCACCCGTCTGATCGGTGACGGTACCGCTGATCTGTTGGCTGTCCACCGTCTGGGCATGCATGACGCAGGTCGAGACGCATGCCAGCAAAACGGAGCTTAGTGATGCAAATTTCATTTGTGACCCCCATAAACAATTCAACTTCAACAAAATGCGTGCAGTAATGATTCAGCTTTCGCGCCCTGACGATCCTCCTCGTGAGAGGTGCAGGAATGCTTGCGGAAGCTGGAAGAGCAGTTTTATACGCGGCGCAAACTATATAGGAATGGGGGACAACGCTGTCAAGGCAAATCTTTCCCGCTGATTTGCGGGCATTTCTCTGCCCGTGTCGGGCCGGTTCAGGGAGTTTTATTCGAAAATGGCGAACATTCGCTGGAGGAGGGAGAGGGGTTCAAGCGCACTCCAATGGTGTGGGTTTCATACTATTGGAGTTATGTTTTGATTTGTACAGTTTGCAAACTATTGCCAAATACGAAGTGCGGCTTTGCTCTAGCCCCTCGACGGGACGTTGCATAGCCGGAGGCGCATTGAGTCTGGCCGGGAAGAAGTTGTGGATGTACTGAGCCGGAGTCTTTTGGAGCGAAGCGATGCTGGATCGTCCCCCGCAGCAAGCGAACGTCTCCCACTAAGTCACGCGGCCATCCAAGCCCCGGTCAAAGTCCGATTCAAGTGCGGGTCTCAGCCAGCAAATTGCTTTCCGCCGATGGCCTCAGTGATCTCCTGTGTGCTCTGGCGCAAAGCTTCGGTAACCTCGGCGCCGCTGATAGCCGAGCCGCTGTATTGTATAAACGGCACCGTCAAAGCCCCGATTGCAGCGCCGCGATCATCAAAGATTGGGGAACTAATATTCAAGATTCCCTTTACCAGGTAACTTGCGCGCTTCTCGTAACCAGCCCTGCGAATCCGCGCCAGATGTACTTCGAGATCCTCTGGTGGCGTTCTCCCCGTTTCCCGGGTCCACTCGCTTACCATGCGCTCTCTCTGTTCAGGACTCTGGTGTGCCAGCAGTACGTATCCACTGGCCGCCTCCATCAGGTCTACGGTAGATCCCAGCTTGACATAGAAACCCAGATTCGTAGGGGCATTTACCTGCGCCAGAATCACCACTCGCGCCCCCTCAACCACGCCAAGATGACATGATTGCAGCGTGTCATGTGCAAGTCGCTGCATCACTGGAAGCGCATCGGCAATAACACGTTCCGTTGGAGGGTGTTCCTGGACCAACTTAAAAAGCTTCAGTGTGAGTGAAAACCGCTCATCGCTCAGTTGAGCGATATAGCCGCGGCGTTGCAGGCAAAGCAGCATTCGGAAGATCTCAGAGACGGTGCGATTGAGTTCACGGGCAATCTGACTTTTGGTAAGCCCTTGGGGCTGATGAGCCAGTAACTCCAGGACATCGAGTCCCTTTTCAAGTGCCGGGGTCGCGTAGCTCTGCGGTTTCTCTTTTTTAGCGAAGATCTTCTTTTTCAGAACCATGCATTTCACCAGTAAAACTTAATGCTCTGATAGAGTAGCGCAGTCGTAGTCTTTTTCGTTCAAGCACTCTGGCGTTTTGGGTGAGTCAATGAACTCCAAGCCAAGGAACTCCAACAGGACAAGGGCGGGCTTAGTTTGCCAGGTCTTTCGATCTGCGATTGAAGTGTATTTCAGAGTGCGCTGGCAGCCTGCGGAAGGCTAAGCGTCGCGAAGAATCGGTGAAGGGAAGTGCCTACGCCGACCGAGTTAGTGGGAGTTAGCAGGGGCGACCAGCGCAGCGTCCGACGCGGCAGCGGGGCCTCCATCTGGACGGAGTTGAGTTGATGGCAGGTGTCGCAGCCGGTGGGCGCGACCTTCTGCGTGTGGCAGGAGATGCAGCCGCCCATGGAGATGTCCTTCTCGAGGGCGATCGCGTCCCGTTGCGCTACGGGGCCGTGGCAGTCCTCACACTGCGCTCCGGCGCTGGTGTGAGTCTTGTGGCTGAAGGTCACGAACGATGGCAGCCGATAGACGCGGACCCACTGCAGCACCTGGTTGTTTTTTGCGGCGTCGGCAATGCGCTTGATGTCCGGCTTGTCCGTGGCGATGGCGGCATGGCACAACATGCATTTGGCTGGCTGCGGCATGGCAACGGTGGATCCATTGCGGGAGGGCTCGTGGCAGTCGGTGCAGGCCATCTTTGCTTCAGTGATGTGCTTTTTGTGGCTAAAGGCGACGGGCTGGCCGGGGGCTGGCGCTGGATTTGTGATGGTTGGAGCGCCGGTGGACGCCTGCGTTCCGGGCGCTGCTGTGGTTGGAGGGGCAACCGCCGCGGGTGCCGCGGGAGCATCCTGGGCGCGCACGGCGACTGCCATACAGAACATGATGGCGAGAAGCAGGAAGCGCCGCACGCTAGACATTCCCCTTGCGCATCTCCTCCGCCAGGTACTCGGAGGCGCGTATGGCCAGGGCGCACATAGTGACCGTTGGGTTCTGCCAACCGGCAGAGACGAAAACGCTGGCATCCGTAATGAAGAGGTTCTTGATGTCGTGGCTCTGGTTCCACTTGTTGACTACGCTGGTCTTGGGACTATCGCCCATGCGAGCAGTGCCTTGTTCGTGAATGGAGTATCCCGGTGGGTTGAACTCGTAGTTCTTGACCAGCACCTCAAACCCGGCAGCTTCGGCCATGGCGGCGGTGGTGTCGACCATGTCCTTGGCCATGTTCACTTCGTTGTCGCCGTACTTGGTGCTGATGGTCAGGGTGGGCATGCCCCAGGCGTCGACCACCTGCTTGTTCAGGACGACGTGGTTCTCGTAGTGCCCCAGCGTCTCACCCATGATGTTGGTGGTGAAGCCGCTGCCGTTGTACTCCTCAAGCTTCTTGTCCAGGGTAGGGCCGTACTCGGGGAACCAGCGCGCATCCATCGGGCCGTTGCCGCTGGAGACGTTGACAGCGTAACCACGGAGGTAGCCGGGCGTCTTGGTCTCAAGGTTGCGGAAACGCGGAATGAGCGCTCCGCCGCCGGTGACGTTGCGGCCACCCTTGCCTCCGCGAGCCTCTGGCACGGAAGCCGCGATTCCTGCACCGTAGATCTGGTCGCACAGGTAATGACCCAGCACACCGCTGGAGTTGGCAATGCTTGAGATCATGAGCAGGCGTGTGGTCTCAAGCGTGCCCGCAGCAACGATGACTACGCGCGCCTTCAGCGTCATCTCGCGGTGCGAGTGGCGGTCGATGAAGATGACGCCGTCTGTCTTTCCAGTGTTCTTGTCCACTGTGATCTGGCGCACGATGGCATTGGGAATGGTGGTGAGCTTGCCGGTCGCGACTGCGTCCGGGATGAAGAGGTTGATGGAGGCGGCGAGACCTCCTACGCCGCGGGCGGACCGGGCCTTGGTGACGGGAACGCCCATCTTCTTGCCGGCATCGACAAAGCGCTGCATGGCACCAGACCACGGTGCATTGTCCTCGATAAAGTTGCCGTCGGGGTACTGCGGAAGGCCGTCGGTATGACCGGAGACGCGGAAGAGACCCTCGACGCGCGGGTAGAAGGGAGCGAGATCCTTGTAGCTGATAGGCCAGTTCTCGCCAAAACCGTCGTGGTCCTTCGACTTGAACTCGTAGTCGCTGTGGCGGAAGGACTGGCGACCCCAGAAGGGTGACCGGCCGCCTACGCTGCGGATGCGTACCCAGTTGTACTGCTGGCCCACGGGGTAGTTGTACGGGATCACCTTCTCGTCGACCCACTGGTTAGCACTGAACTCGCTGGACTGAAAGATGTGCGGGTGGCGGCCCGGGGCGTCAAAGCCGCGATAGGGCAACTGGCTCGCCGGTTTCAGGGTACGGTCCCGTTCGAAATTGATCATGGGGCCTGCATCCAACATGGTGCAGGAGATGCCTTTTTCCGTCAGGATCTTTGCGGCCAAGCCGCCGGTGTGACCTGACCCAATGATCAGGACGTCAACCTTCTTGTCTGCCATGCGCTCTCTACCTTCTGGTAACGGAAACTGTTTTAGGAATGCGCCTGTCGGGCGACGGGTGCGGACGCCTTCGGCGTGCCGTGGCTCACCCATGTTTCAATGCCTGGATCGATGGGGGCCCAGTAGAGGCCCACGCCCGGGGTGCGTTCGCCGGAAGCTTCTGCAGCGGCTGCCCAGGCCGGGGAATTCATAGTCGCCGTGCGGATCTCACGGTGCACCAGTGCAATGAAGCGCTCGTGCTTCTCTTTGGGCGGATGATCGTTGATCCAGCCCTTCAGGTAGGGTCGGATGACGGCGTCAGCCTGCTTTGCGTCCGCCTTGGCGAAGGCGACACTGAACTTCTTCACCGTGTCCGCATTCAGGCGATCGAGGCCTTCGTTGTACATGGCCTGCCGGTCCGTGGGCGAGCCGCCGAGGAGGAAGTCCAGGAACTCCGGCGCACCGGCCTGGATGGCACCTGGATAGTCGCTGCTGACAGGCATCATGATCGCGCAGAGTTGCACGAGGGTCGCATAACGAGCGGCGGTGAAATAACGCACATCCGTGGTGGCGACAATGTCGGGTGCCGTAACCGGAATGTTGGGTGTACGGAATTCAGCCACCTGCTGCATTCGCGTCGTGGCGGCAGGACTGGATGCCGTATTGGGGGCGACCGCCTGTGCCCCCTGATCTACCGTTCCTGTAGCAGGCACAGGGTTCTTCGCCTGCGGTGGTGCCTGTTGGCCTAGCGCTGTTGCGGTCGCCGTCGCAACGGCAAACCCCTTCACAAAGTCACGCCTCTTCATTCACGGAATCCTAGTAGTCTCAGCAGGAAACGTCAATGTTACGGAGGTCTCAAGCCGTTGCAGTGTCATCTCTGGCTGGCAAACGGTCCCAGCCGATTGGGGTTTGATATCAAGACGATGTGCCGCATGGACATGGCCAATTGCAGTGGCGGTATCGCGAGATGTCGCTGGCGGGGCTGGTGCTGAACATGATCGAGTGTTGCGGTGTGGGTTATGGATCGCGGTACTCGCGGCGCTTGAGTTCGCGGAGTGCCTGATCGTGGCCTTGGAGGGCAGCCTGACGAGTCCAGTGGCGGGACTGGGTGTAATCGTGCTCGACGCCCTGTCCGATGGCGTAGAGGTGGCCGAGCTGGAACTGGGCCTCGGCGTTGCCGTGATCGGCGGCCTTGCGATACCACGCCGCGGCTTGCGTGTGGCTGAGTGGGACGCCCTTGCCCATGTTGTAGAGGTCGGCCAGCTTCTGCTGGGCTTCGGGAAAGTTCTGGGTGGCGGCCAGGCGGTACCAGTACGCAGCGTCAGCGTCGCTTTGCGGGACGCCTTCCCCTTTGCGATACATTAGGCCGAGGTTGTACTGCGCCCAGGCGAGGCTGCTATAGGCCGCACGCTGGCACCATGCGAAGGCTTCAGGGAAATTGTTATCTGCGTAGTAACGGAAGCTGAGGTTGGCCTGTGCGTAGGCGTGGCCCTGCTCGGCTGCCTTGCGCTCCCAGTGAGCGGCCTGAGTGTCGTCCTGCGGCACGCCCTGACCCGCGTCGTACAGCGTGCTAAGGAGGTACTGCGACTCGGCGTGGCCTTGCTCGGCAGCGAGCCGGAAGCTGGCTGCGGCTTCGGTGAAGTTGCGGGCGTTGTAGTCGGTGACGGCCTGCCGGAAGTGCGGGTTGGAGGCTGCGTTGGCGGCGTCGCGACGGCCGCGGGCGACGATGCCGGAACGTGTCGAATGAAGCGACAGCGCGGAGCCAGTAGGGATGTGCTGCAGGCCAGTCTCGGCCAGCTTATCTTCCATAGGCGGCCCCGATCTGGCGGTCGATCAACTCGAAGCGGCGCTGGGCATCGGCGATCTGCTCGCGGAGGCTGGTGGCGAGCTCGGTGAGGAGGTCGCGATGTTCACGGGCTGCGGTCTCAGCGTCAAGGTGCAGTTGGCCGATTTCTCCCGCGAGTAGCGTGTGCTGCTCGGCATCCAGCGTGGCGATGTCGCGCTCGGCGTGCTGGATCTGGCGCGTGATGCGGAGAAGCTCGACAACAGCGCTTTCGCCGGTAATGCCTTCATCAGCCGCGTTGATCTCGCGGTGATCGTCAAGCAGCCGCTGCAGGGTTTCGGTGTCGCCGCGGCTGTAGGCGTGATTTGCGCGGGCCATCAGCAGGGTGAAGTGCTTCTGCTCGGCGTTGTCGCGCGCGAAGTCGGGGTGGATGCGCTTGGCGACATCGCGGAAGAGGGTCTTGAGGCTGGGCGGTGGATCGAACTCTTCGGCTTCGTGGGCCTCGCCGAATGCGGCGTCATGGGTCTCCTGCGCGCGCTGGCGGGTCTCCTCGGCTCGGCGGCGGGCGGAGTCGGAGTCGTAGAGGTCGACTTCGCGCTCGGCGATACGCGCTTCGAGATCGTCAAGGTCGGCGTAGAGGACGCCGACCTGGCGCATGTAACGGCCTTCGAAGGTCTTGAGCTGGGCGCGGATCTGGGCAAGTTCGGATTCGCGCTCGGCGAGCGTGGTGCGAACCGCCGCAAGTTGCTCGCGCTTGTCGAGCAGGGCGGCGGTGTCCGGGGTTTGCTGGAGAATGATTTCGGCTGGCATACGGCGTCCCGTGAGTGGAAGTTCTAGTTTAGCGGAGAGGAGGTCCATTTTTCGCAGATGAGTGCGGCGGCTCTTGCAGGAAGCAATCATCGAAGTAAATCGGTATCGAGTACTTCGGCGCCATGGCCTCCGTCGTACCTGCGCCAGGTTGTGCCGGAAAAACGGGGGTGATCTAGAACAGATCAAGTTCCTGCTGGGCAATCGTTTATCCAGACGACGGAACGGGAACGGTCTATCTCTCCGAATTACCGCCGGGCAGCCTGGGACGGACGAAATTCTGAAGCAGATGGGATCTGTGATGAGTTTCGTACTAAGAGTGCAGGGTGAACCAACACTGTACTGGGCCGGAGACACGATACTCACCACTGATGTTCTCCATGTCGTGGCAAACGGGAAGCCGGACGTGGTCATCACGCACTCAGGCGGGGCGGTTCTGGGCGCGCTCTCCTGATTATGGATGACGCACAGACCATTCAGCTGTCCCGAGGCTGGGGAACTGCAGTGGTGGTGGCGGTCCATATGGAAGCGCTCGACCACTGCACCGTGACACGTGCCCAGCTTCGAGTCGCGCCGACACAGCGGGTAGTCCGCTTCCTTGGAGCGGAGACAAGCCAGCACGACTCCGCTCCGCGTTCTTCAACCCTCAACCGCTCGAAAGGAGCTTCGATCATGGAAACCACCGTTACCAATGCTACTGAATACCGTAACGTCTCGCTCTCACTTCTCGTTGAGTCCAAGACCAACCCGCGCTGCAACTTCGAGGACGCGGCCTTGAAGGAACTGGCGGAAACCATCCTCACCCAAGGTGTTCTCTCGCCCCTCCTTGTTCGACCGCTCACGGAACACGGCTTCGAGACATTCCGGTCTCGTGAATTCATGTCGTCTTAAGGCTCTGTGTGTTATCGTCTCTCGATAACGAAAGTCGATGATGAAAGGCGATATGGACGACCGCGATCTCTATTCCGGCATGATCCGTCTTCACATTCTTCATCATGCGGAGCACGAAGTTATCTTTGGGGCTGGCATGACGGAGGAGCTTGCCCGGCATGGGTACAAGATTAGTCCTGGTACCCTCTACCCAATCCTCCATAGTTTAGAGAAACGCGGCTATCTGAAGTCCGAGGAGGAGCGGTCCGGCAGAACAGCCCGCCGTCTATACAAAATCACGGCTTCTGGACGCCGAGCGCTCAAGACAGCAAAGCTCCGGGTTCGCGAGCTTTTTGGAGAGCTGATTGAAGGCAAATAATCCATTCCGGCGAGATGTCCGCTGGATTCGAGGAGTCGGTGTCGGCAGCTTTCTTGTAGCCGCTGCTTCCGTTGTGCCTCTGGCTCAATCTCAGGCCGCAGCTACTCACACCGTCTCCCCTGATCTCACGATCATCCAAGTTGTTCAGGATGCACAACAAAACTATCCCTTGATCCATGTCTCCGAGCAGGAACTCAACGCGGCTATCGCCAATATCCGATTGGCAAGAACCTCCTATCTGCCTCGCCTCGATGGGATTGTGGAAGTCAATAGGGCCACGCGAAACAACGTCTTCGGCACCCTACTCCCCCAGAGCATCCTACCAAGCATGTCGGGTCCGGTCATTGGAACGAACAATGCAGGGTCCGTTTGGGGAAGTGCTACCGGGCTCCTGGTCAATTGGCAACCATTCGACTTCGGCCTGCGACACGCCAAAGTGGAATCAGTTGCGGCAGCGCGTGACCGGGCAAATGCAACTGTGCAAAGAAGCCAGCTTGAGGTCTCAAGTGCGGCGGCGGACGCCTTCTTGACCGTTCTTGCGGCTGGTCAGGCTCAACGTGCTGCCCAGGTTGCCGTCGATAACTGGGAGACTCTGCGGAAGAGCATCCATGCACTCACGACGTCGGAATTGCGTCCAGGCGCGGACGAATCAAGAATTGAGGCCGAGAAGGCGGCTGCGAATACTCAACTGGCCCTCGCAACAGAAGCCGTCGAGATGGGCGAAGCGACACTTTCCAAATTCCTGTCGAAGCCGGACGACATAACGAGACACCTTAACTCAGCCCACCTCCTCGGCGAGGTCCCTTTGGGAGCCGAGGACGATGGAGCATTTCATCCAGAGAGCACGCCTGTTATGTCGGAGCAACATGCGATTGTCTCTCAGTCAGCTTCGGAGCTTCGCGCTACTGACCGAAGCTGGGTTCCGCAGTTCAATTTGGAAGCAGCGGGTTATGGGAGAGGCACCGGCGCAGAGACAGACGGACAACGCTTAGGTGGAGGGAATGGTCTCGCTCCGACCGTAGGAAACTACGCTGTCGATTTGAACGTAACCTTCGGTTTTCTCGATTTTGCTAGCATCCGCGCTCGTGAAGCGTCCCAAGCTTCAACATTGAAAGCGGAACAGTCTCGCGAGGCATTGGTGAGCCGGCAACTCCAGGAGCAGTTCGCCCAAGCACGGGCCGCCCTACGTGCGACGCGCAGCATCGCAAAGAACACTCCCATTCAGACGGCGGCGGCTCGAACCACTCTTGCACAGGCCACAGCTCGTTATAAAGCGGGCCTGACCTCAATCGACGATGTAGCGCAGGCGCAACGGCTTGTCGTTCAAGCAGAGATGGATGACTCGATCGCGCGCTTGAACGTTTGGCGTGCTTTTCTTCAACTGCAATCGGTGCGTGGCGATCTTCAGCCTTTTCTTCAGGCAGCTCAGTAATTCAGGTGGTCATTTGACATGCGTTTAGTCCTTGCAGCTCTGAGTCGTCCCCTCACCGTGATCGTCGCGTTGATTGCGATCATTGCCGGGTTCTTTATGGCCGTTGGAAGGATGCGTATGGACATCTTTCCAGAAGTCGGAAATCCGGTGATCTATGTCGCTCAGCCCTACGGCGGCATGACTCCCGCTCAGATGGAAGGGTTCCTTACCTACTATTACGAGTATCACTTCCTCTACATCACCGGCATTCAGGCGGTAGACAGCAAGAGCGTCCAGGGTGCCGCTCTGATGAAGCTCACCTTCCGTGAAGGCACAAACATGCAGCAGGCGATGGCCGAAACGGTTGGATACGTCAACCGTGCGAGAGCTTTCATGCCGCCCGGAACAGTCCCACCCTTCATCACGCGATTCGACCCTGGAAGTATTGCCGTCGGCCTCCTCTTGTTTACAAGCAACAATCATACGCAGGGTGAACTGCAGAATATTGCTCTGAATCAGGTGCGCCCTCTGTTCGCAACGCTTCCCGGCGTTTCAGCCCCTCCTCCTTTCGGCGGCAACCAGCGCACCATTGTCGTCACACTTGATCCTGACAAACTCAAGCAGTATGGGGTCTCCCCGGAGCAGGCAATCGCGGCAGTAACCAGCGGCACGGTCGTATCGCCCTCCGGCAATCTCTATGACGGAACGCTGAATCGCATCGCGCGAACGAACTCCACACTTGGGCCGGAACTGAATGACTTGATGACAGCGCCGGTTCATCCCCGCTCTGGTGCCAACATCTATTTAAGTGACATCGCCACCATCGAGAACGGGACGGATATTGTCACGGCATACGCTCATGGCGATGGTCGCCGCACGGTCTACATCTCGGTTGCAAAGCGTTCAGACGCATCGACATTGGCGGTCATTCAGGCAGTGAAAGCGGCAATCCCCAGCTTCAAAAAGGTCATGCCGGATGATGTCGATGTACAGCTTGCCTTCGATCAGTCCGGCTATGTATCGAATGCGATCAATGGTCTCGTCAGAGAAGCGGCGCTCGGCGCAATTTTGACAGGGTTGGTTGTCCTGCTCTTCCTGAAAGACTGGCGCGGCGCGCTAATCGTGGTAGCAAACATCCCGTTTGCCCTCTTTGCTGCCGTGCTTCTCCTATGGGTGACAGGCCAGACCATCAACATTATGACCCTCGGCGGACTGGCGCTGGCTGTCGGTGTGCTTGTGGACGAGGCAACAGTCGAAGTCGAGAATATCCATACGCAGCTCCTGCCAGGCGTATCACGGGCGCGTGCCGTTCTCGAAGCGTGTCGCCGCACCGTAATAGCCCGTTTGCTTTCGATGCTCTGCGTCCTGGCGGTATTCGTTCCGTCCTTCTTTATGAACGGAGTGGGGCGACAGCTCTTCGTCCCCCTGTCGCTTGCCGTAGGATTTGCGATGGTCGCTTCCTACTTCTTATCGAGCAGTCTGGTTCCGGTCTTTGCAGCGTGGATCATGAAGGAGTCGCACAAGGGAGAAGAGAAAGAAGGCAGCTTCGGCAGACTGAGAACACGTTATGGACGGTATCTGAATGTCATTCTGGACCGCCGCTGGCCAGTCATTCTTGGTTACTTCGCTGTCTCTGCACTCATTCTCATCCTGGTTGCGCCTCGCGTCGGGAGCGAGATATTCCCGGATTCCAATGGACCTGTCCTGCGAATGCGGTTGAAAGCTCCGATTGGGACGAGAATCGAAGAGACGGAACCTATGGTAATGCAGGCTCTCGACATGATCCGCAAGACAGTAGGCAAGGAGAACGTCGAGATCACCTCCGACTACATAGGAGTGCAACCCTCAAGCTATCCAGTCAATCTCATCCACCTCTTCACGAGTGGCCCGGAAGAAGCTCTGGTGCAGGTCCAGCTTCGGCCCGGACATCCCGACGATGAGAGACTGCGAGAGGATCTTCGCGCCGCATTCCACAAAGAGATGCCGAACGTGACGGTGGCATTTGAAGCAGGAGACATCATCTCGCAGGTGATGAGCTTCGGGTCCCCCACTCCCATTCAGATCGATGTACAAGGCGCCGACATAGACCAGGACTACGCCTATCTGGCGAAGGTAGAAGGCGAACTGCGCAAGCTCGACTTCCTGCGAGACATCTCCATCGTTCAACCTCATCTCTATCCGACCGTCGAGGTGACGGTGAACCGGGATTACGCAGGGCAGTTCGGTCTCACGATGGCCGACGTGACGAACTCTCTGACTCCGGCTACCGGTTCGTCCCGATTCACGGCGCCGAATTATTGGCGCGGTCCCAGGACCGGCAATGCATTTCAGATTCAGGTCCAACTCCCTTCAAACCGAATGCAGGGTCTCGACGCGCTTTCCACGTTGCCGCTGATGCGCGACGGACAATCTCAGCCGCAGCTCGATCAGGTTGCCAAGCTGGAATACGGGACAATGCCTGAGATGATCGAACGATTGAGTGGTCAGCGGATTGTCAGCGTGACTGCAAACCTTCATGGGATGCCTCTCGGTGAAGCGCAGAAACGCATTGAGGAGGTGTTGAAGAACCTGCCGGTAGCCCCCAAGGGATCAACAGTTGCGGTACGCGGGCAAATACCTGCCCTTGAAGAGACGATATCGGGCCTCAGCATCGGACTTCTCCTGGCCATCGCCGCAATCTTCTTGCTACTCATGGCGAACTTTCAGTCTCTTCGCCTTCCCCTCGCCATACTGTCCACGATTCCGGGTGTTCTCTGCGGCGTGGTTCTGATGTTGCTCTTCACAAGAACCACGCTCAATATCCAGTCCTTTATGGGCGCGATCATGGCGGTCGGAATTTCTGTTGCCAACTCCATTCTTCTTGTCAGCTTCGCAGAGCAGGCGAGACATCAGAATGAGGATGTCGAGACCGCGACAAGGACCGGAGCTACAAGCCGCATTCGGGCAATCCTGATGACAGCGACGGCCATGATATGCGGCATGACTCCGATGGCAATTGGATTTGGTGAAGGAAGCGCGCAATCCGCTCCGCTCGGAAGGGCTGTAATCGGTGGCCTTGTTTTCTCCACCTTGACGACCCTCACAGTGCTGCCCGCCGTCTATGCGTTGCTGCAACGCAAGGCTTCCACTACATCGAATTCACTCAACCCCGAAGATCCATCGAGTCGATACTATGTTCATCCATAAACGCATCTGCTTTTTGCTTCCGCTGGTGTACTGCTTACTCGCCTTCTCCCAGAGTCTCGCGCATGTGGAGATGGCGAAGGTGGAGAGCCATTCCTCCGCTCGAACAGTGCCTCTAACTGCGGAGCTTGCTCCGTTCTTGCAGACGAACATCGAAGCTCGTTCTCCTGGCTACGTGGAGAAGGTGCTCGTTGACCGGGGTAGCTTGGTTCATAAAGGGCAGCTATTGGTTCAGCTCTCCGCGCCGGAGATCCACTCACAGACGGCAGCTTCGGAAGCGAACCTTCATCAGGCGGAAGCCGAGACAGCGCAGGCCGAGGCGCAGGCCGCCGCAGCCGAAAGCACGTCGGCAAAGCTAGAAGAGGCGGCCAAGACCCCTGGAGCTGTGGCTGGCAATGAACTGTTGCAGGTTCAAAAGCAACGGGACGCAGCGCAGGCGTTGGTTGATAGCCGAAAGGCTGCGGTGCGCACTGCGAAAGAGCGCCTTCAGGCGAGTCAGGCGATGGAGTCCTATCTCCGCGTGACCGCGCCGTTCGATGGAATGATTACCGACCGATTCGTGAATCCGGGCATGTTAATCGACGGTGGCCACACTCCCATGCTGAAGCTCCAGCAGGTCGCCCATCTACGGCTAATTGTGCCTGTTCCGGAAACCTACACTGGCTCTGTGGTGAAGGGAATGTCGGCGGTGTTCCATGTTCCGGCACGTCCCGGACGAAGGTATACCGCGAAGGTCGCACGAATCCCGAATGCTCTCGATCAGCAGAGTCGGGCGATGATGATCGAACTTGATGTGTACAACAAAGACGGGAGCCTGGCGCCAGGCATGTACCCAACCGTCGATTGGCCGGTAGGAGCGGGAGAACATCTTCTGTTTGTTCCCGCCACGAGCGTCGTGACGACGACCGAACGGATTTTTGTGATTGCATCGGTCAATGGCCGAGCCCGCTGGATTGATGTGCGGAAAGGGCCGACTGCCGGCGAAAACGTTTCTGTTCGAGGTCAAATTGCCGTCGGCCAAGAGGTGGTCAAGCGGGCTTCGGATGAGATTCGCGAAGGAACATCATTCAAGTAGACATCTCTGTTACGGTTAGATTGGGAGTGGCCTATCTCGATCCATTTAGAAAGCGCCTATTTCAACGTCGTACAACTCGCCGAACGCATGGGAGATGCGGCAGATTGTTTGACGAGCGAAATTTCGCCGAACTCTTTGGCCGAAACCTTCGCCGAAAGAACTCCGCGTCGCCCGCAAGGTTGCAAGGCGCATTTCATGGTTTTTCTTGGATTTTCGGTGATCCGTTCTGTCCGCGACCAGGTTTCCAAAAGCGGTTAGCCGAATACTCAAGTCGGTTCAGGCCCAAAAAGTCGTTGATTTGGCCGAATGCTCATGTCATCGAAAACTTCGCCGAGTTCTTCGCCGAGTTGCGCGCCGAAAAGGCTCCAAAACGTCCTCTCGGCTCCCCTCTACTCCATTGATAACAAACGCTCTCCAGCCCTTACGATTGCGCTGTTAGCCGAAGGGGTTGTAGGTTCGAGTTCTACCTCAGGAGCCAATCTTTTCAAAGACTTACACCTCCTCTGATTTACAACTTGGCCACATGTTGAATCGGAACCTTCCTTTTCCTGTGTCTCTCCGCGCGTAACCGTACCCAGAATCTCCCGCGTCGTTGCATTGACCGCCGAACGGACGCTCGCCGGGATCTCCTGCACGTAGATATTCCCGGTCGTCGTAATGCTGGCGTGACGCAGGTGCGCCTGCACATCCTTCATCTAGCCATGCTTCTGCATGGTGGTCCCGAAGGTCCGGCGCAGCACCTGGAACGTAATCAAAGCGGGATCGATCCCAAGCTCTTGTGCCAACGGCTTCATGTGCCGTTGCAGGAACTGCCGCGGGCGCATCGGGATCTGCTGCTTGAACTTGTTGCGACGGATGGCCGGAAACACCAAATCATCTGGAGCAGTGTGCTTACACTGGCTTCTCCATAGTTCGATCCACGGCTGGATCATTTCAGGCACGGTCACATGGGCCCGGCTTTCGTCCGTCTTGGTTTGCTCGTCATAGACCTTGCCTTCCCAGGCCGTGCTCTTCACCAGAATCGAGTCACTCAGGATAAGCTCCCCACGTCAATCCGAACACTTCGCTGGTACGCATCGCGCAGAAGGAGGTGATCCCCATCAATGCGAGGTGCTTGGCTCAGGATGTGTTTGGGCCTGAGAGCTGGACGAGTTTAGCTCTCCGAACTTCGACGACATTTTGGGTAGATGCCTGACGAAGCGCGATCCCAAGCCTGCGGATATTGCTGCCTATTCGCGTTGATCGGTATCGACAGGCCTGAATTGTCCACATCTAGGCCTACGAGGCAACCGTCCTTAGTCTTGTAGTTCTTTTCTTCCACCAAAGAAAAATCCCGGTAATGATTTCTGTGATCACGGCCACGCATGACATGGAGGCTACGACCTTTGAAGGGATGCCGAAGATGTCGCCGGTGTGGATGGCGCGGTTAGTAATGATGATTCCCGTTCCCTTGGGTGGCGTGCGGGAATCCTGTGTGACGAGTATGGCCCCAGTGTATTGATCGAGATTGACCCAGCTTCGTCCGCCAGGGGTGAGATCCTCGGGATAGTGCAAGGACACGCGATATGCCCCCTTGGCATCGGTTGGCGGCTGAACATTGACCAGCGCGGTGCCGGGTATCGCGGCCTTAGCGAGTTCGATCATTCTCTCTGCGGGAAGGAGAGTGATGCCGGCTCTCGGCTTGGACTGGACCTTGCGTGAGGTGGGGGCGGAGTGGGTCCACCGGTAAAGATACGGATTGATGGTGTCGTCGAAGTTGATCATCAAACCGGAGATGCAGAGGATGAGGATGAATGATCCGAAGATGATTCCGGTTGCGTTGTGGATGTCGAAGTGGATGCGCCGGACGGATGCGCTCCACTTGATGGTGACTCGCCGGATGGGCCACCACAGGTAGATTCCGGAGAGCGCGAGCAGGACCAGGATGATGGTTGCGATGCCGACGATTCGTTTGCCGGGTGGGCCGAGAAGCAGGTTGGTATGGAGTTGGTGAATCTTTTCGAGAGCCGTGGTACCGACACGTTTTCCTGCGACCGCGCCGGTAAAGGTGTTGTAGAAGACCTGCCGGTGCGCGTCTGTGGTTACGCCGGTGGTGAACCTTGCATTGTCGGAGACGCGGAAGTAAACGACCTTCTCTTTCGTTCCCGTGACGGTGCGTTCAGCCAGGGTGGCAAGTGGAATGCGCCCGACCTCGGGAGCGGCCGGCACGGCGTTGTAGAAGAGCGAGGGATGGAAGAGCCGGTCCAACTCCTGCTCGAAGGCGACGATGCTACCTGTGAGACACACTACGAACAGGACCGCGCTGGAGACCAATGCGAGATAAAGGTGGATGTTGAAGAACATCTTTCGTAGGAACGATGTGCTGCGGAGTTTCATCTTCATCATGGATGTACCTCGACATAGCTCTTAGAAGAGCAGTTTCAGTGACAGTTGCGTGGATTGCGGTGCGCCTACCTGGTAGAGAGGGCTGAACGAGGTGGCCGTTGCCAGCGAGTCGCTCAGCATGGAGTTTGCAATGCCAAAGGTGGCGGGCTGGCCGAGTGTGACCGGCGGATTGCCGAAGGAAGGTTTGTTGAGACTGTTGAAGAGGTCGGCACGAAACTGAAGGTGAAGGCGCTCCGTGAAGGGGAAGTCGCGGCGGAGCGAGAGGTCGACCTGGTGCATGGAGAATCCGCGGAGGGCGTTGCGGCGCATATTTCCTGCCATCCCAGATGCGGCCGCGGTGAAGGCATTGATGTTGACGCGACGGCCTCCGGGGTAGTTGCCCTCGATCCATTGCGGCACCCCGGCGACGACGTTTGGGCGGCTTATATAGGTAGTGCTGGTGATGGGATCGATGACAGTGTTGCCTACGACGTCGAACGGAGTTCCACCGGAGCAGCGGTAGATCATGTCGGTTCCCCAATGTCCCAGAAGGGCATTGGCGGCGCGATTCCATCGCGGTATGGGAAGGCTGTAGCTGATCGCGGTGGAGGCGAGGGTGTGGACGTCGAAGTCCGAGTCGCCGCGCTGCCGTTCGAGGAAACCTGGCTGGAGAGCGTTGCCGTTTGCCGAGTTGGGCGACGAGGCGTTATCGATCGAGTGCGACCAGGTAAAGGAGGAGAGGATTTGCAGGTTTCGGTCGAGGCGATGCTGAAACTGTGTCTGAAATGAGTTGTAGCCGGAGGCCGCATTGTTCGTCACGGCGTTGAGCGAGGCGATCGTCGCGGAGTTCACGGGGAAGGTCTCGGAGAGCAGAAGTCTGCGGCCAAACGCGCCAACATAGGAGAAGGTAATCGATTGTTTTGGGCCGAGTGACTGTTCGACGGTGAAGGTTGCCTGATGAACGTACGGCGAAGAGAGATCGGGGGCGGGTGCGTTCACGATGTATGGCGCGTCGGCGGGGACTGGAGGCTTCGTTGCATTGGCTGCTGTCAAGGGAAATGCCGCGTTGGTCAGAGTCTTCTGTGCGTTGTAGGGACCTTGCCAGCTCGAGGTTGCACTGTTTGCCGTGTCGAAGAAGAGGCCGTATCCGCCGCGAACGACCATGCCCCAGCTCTGGTCTGTGTGAACCTGTACGCGAAGCCGAGGCGCGGCGATACATTGCTATAGCGCGTCGGGAATGGAGAGGTCGAGCCGAGAGGAAGCACTGTGATCTGACTGATGGGGACTACGAGGGGTGTGATGACGAAGCCGGGGTTGCCGTTCGGCGAACTCGGAGCTGGGTTGATATCCCAGCGAAGACCATAGGTGAGGGTCAATTGCTGATTCATCTTCCACGCGTCTTGTGCGTAGAAGGACCAGTTCTGGTAGAGGTACTCCTGCCCTGCCTTGCCCTGTATGCGTAACGAATCGACAATGCCCCTGGTATAGTTCGCACTGGTGCGTAGGGTCGCCTGTATGTCGTAGAGGCGCGGCACAAGCTTTGGTTGCAGCCTACGGTAGTCGACGCCGAACTTCATCTGATGGGTGCCCTTTATGATGGCAACCGAATCAACGATATTGATCTGCGTTGTGGTGTTGGCGACGTTCGTTCCGGTGCGCAGGGTGCTTCCGTTCGTCATGGGCGCAGAGAACATGGCGTTGCCGGAGTCATACCCTATAGGGAAGAGGTAGGAGTCGGCTGCGGGAATCGCACCTCCGAAAGTGGTCATGCGGCTGCGCTGGCTGCCGCCGCTCCATGTGGAGTTGACCCGGAGATCGTTCGTGATCTGCGGAGTGATGAGGTAGGTATGCCCTATAGTAAGGAGCTTGGAAGTATTCCAAGTGCTGGTGACGACGCTGGCGGTGTTGGCCCCGCCGCGTGAATCGACGTACGAGGGAGCGTTCTGGAAACGTCCGAAGAGAAGCATCTTCGTCGTGGGAACGTAATCGATGCGAATGCTATTGGTATCGAGGTTCGATGGATTCGACCAATTGCCGTTGTAGAGTGCAGTGTTGGTATCAACTGGATTGACAGCGCCATTGGGCAGGACAAACGCCTGCAGGAGCGGCTGAGTACCGGAGACAATCGAGCGCGCCGCCACCGAGGGGACATAGAAGCTGCCAGTCTTCGGCTGCAGGAGACGCAGACCTTCGTAGGAGTAGAAGAAGAAAAGTTTGTCGCGCAGGAGGCGTCCGCCGATGACGCCCAAAGTCGTTCTGTTGCTCTGGAGCACGAGGCAGACCGTTGAAATTGTTGAACCAGTTGTTGGCATCGAGCACGGTGTTGCGGAAGTAGTTGAAGACCGATCCGGTGAAGCGATTCGTGCCGGATCGCGTGACGAGCGAGATCTGCGCGCCTGGGCTGCGGCCAAACTCCGGCGCGAAGCCCGACGTCTGGATCTTGAACTCCTGCAGGTTATCGACTGAGACCAGCGTATTGAATCCTCCGTTTGCGCCGGTGTTCGCATTATTTCCGGTACCGCCCGCACCGATGCCAAACGTGTTGGAGACGCCTGAGTTGGCGCTCGCTCCATCCACCTGGAAGGTGTTGCCGTCCTGACGCTGTCCGTTGACGGCGAACTGTCCGGAGGCGGAGCTATTTGCATTCGTGTAGACAACGCCCGCCGAAAGCTCGATGAGGGACTGGAAGCTGCGGCCGCTCAGAGGCATGTTCTCGACGAACTGCCGGTCAACCGTTGTGCCTACCGTGCTGGATTCGGTCTGCAGAAGCGGTTCGGACGCGTCGACATCCACGGTCTCGGCGACGGGGCCGACCTCCATCCTGATCTGAAGGTTTGGCTGATCTCCGACACGGAGAACGACATCGTTCAACTCGACCGTACGGAAGCCGCTGTGCTCGACTGTGATGCGGTAGTGACCGGGCGGAAGGATCGGAAGGGCGAAGACGCCGTCGCCATCGGCCTTTAGATGGCGGACTCCACCCTATTCCCGGTTCTCGACCGCGACTGATGCGTCTGGAATCAGGCTGCCGTCACGATGTGAGATTCGTCCGGAGAGGGAGGCATTTTGCGCGAGCAGAGCAGAGGGAAGTAACACCAGGGAGAAAAAAATACATGACGCAGTAAGGCAAAGGACTTCATAGCAACAACTTTCTGTTTTGAAGTCCGAATCGTCACTCCGGAGGCTCTCCAAGGAGAGCAGCGTCTGCCACCGCTGTCGATTTAGGACTTGTTCGGTCTGAATTCAGTATGCGGCGATTTAAACTTTTGGTCAATCGCTCCTGTTTCGGAGACCAATGGCCATTTTCAGCCTAGCCACACGACTGATGGCTTTCTACGTGCTAACGTCGTTGGCGACTAGTGGAGGAGAAGGCCCACGTCTTCTCAACACTCGATCGATATCACAAGTCCATCTTCAAGGAACGCCAGGAGCATCCGGCGGAAGCTCTCCCGGCGCTAGACTACGTTGCCGATGCGATAGAGCTCTTTCGATGAACATATTGACCTGTTCCCATCAATTCACACTTCCTAAAATTACCGCTTCTGAAAATCTATACAAACCCAGGGTTTCTATTCCATGCGCAGGGCATATGGCTTTCGCTCGGTCATTACAAGTTAGACCCACCACCAGTTTGGTTCATTTCGAAGACAACAATACATGGAACGGGTTTATTTGATAGAAGGGATGCATGATTTTGAGCCGTGTCGTTCTCCATCCACTGTTGCTGGCTGCCGCCCTAGCCCCGATGTCTTTACTCTCTCAGATGCAGGCCGAACTAGCCATTGACCGCCTGACGTCAGCCGCCACGGCCATCATCCCGCGCACAGCGCACCTCGAGAAGGTGGCTACGTGTTGCGAGTGGCTCGAAGGGCCCGCCTGGGCGCCCGACGGACGCCTCTTTGTCAGCGACACCGACCTGAACGAGATTCTTGCCGTCGCCTCCGATGGCAAAAGAAGAATCTTCAAGAAGCCTTCTGGTCTCACCGACCCTAGCTTCCATGGCAAGGAGCCTGGAACCAATGGCAACGCCTTTGACACCTTCGGGCGGCTCACCGTCGCGGGCCACGCCCTGCATCAGGTCTTCCGCTTTGACCGGCTCGAGGGCTCCTCGTCGATGACCGTGCTCGCGGACCGTTACCAGGGAAAGCGCTTCAACAGCCCCAACGATCTAACCTATGCAAGCGATGGATCGCTCTTCTTCACCGACCCACCCTACGGCCTGGCGAGCCAGCAGGACAGCGATCCAAAGAAGGAGCTGCCCTTCAACGGGGTTTTTATGGTTCGCGGCGCAGCCCACAAGGCGCCGGGATCAACGCCCACAGAGCCGATCTTGCTCATCCGCGACATGACGCGGCCCAACGGAATAGCCCTCTCTCCCAGTGAAAAATACCTCTACGTTGCCAATTCCGACCCGGCGAACCCGGTGTGGATGCGCTACCCACTCGAGAAGAATGGAACCGTCGGCGCAGGCGAGGTACTCCTCAGCGCCAAAGGTGCGCCCGGCGTCGGGGGGCCAGACGGCATCAAGGTCGACGTCAAGGGCAACCTCTATGGCTCCGGCCCCGGAGGCATCTGGATCATCTCCCCGGAAGGCAAACACATTGCCACCATCCATGTACCAGAGCGCGTGAGCAACTGTGGTTGGGGCGGCGCCGACTGGCAGACTCTCTATATCACGGCGTCCAGCAGCGTCTACCGCATCCACCTCGATATCAAAGGACTTGATCTCGCGCGGCGCCACTGATCCCGCACATGATCAGGAGAATGTAAAGACAATACGTGGATTGGTGGGCAAATCTTCATGTCCACTTGCCGCCCTTGCAGCGATCGAAATGAGGGAGACAAGCGCAATGCTGTTCTTTCTCTTCACTTCGACTCCTCCGGCAGAACCACAACAGCGACCTTCATCAATTCGAGCTGTCGTGCGGTACTCAATCCCGGACAGAAACCGATGTACGCAAGAAGGTTAGTGTCATTTGTGTACTTATATCCCAGACAAACTCCGGAATTTCAGTGCAGCGTGAAAACGGCTTATTCGGCCCTCAGAGCCTCCACGGGATTCACCGAGGCGGCTCTGCGAGCGGGAAAGTAACTCGCCAGCAGTGCCGAAGCTCCCAGCACCAACGCAACGCCAGCCAGCGTCGGCATATCCCAGGATCGAATGCCGAACAGCAGCTTCCGCATCAAGGTCGCCGCGGCGACGGAGCACACCAGTCCTGCAAAGATTCCCAACCCGGTCAGCCATCCGGCCTCTTTCAGGATCATCCGGTAGACAGAACTTTTCTGCGCGCCAAGCGCGATCCTCACGCCGATCTCCCGCGTCCTTTGGCTTACCGAATAAGCAATCACACCATAGAGACCAACCACGCCTAGAAGCAGCGCCATCACCGCAAATCCACCGACGAGCCAAGCCGAAGATCGATGCAAAGACGCAGTTTGCGACTCGCTGATACGCTGATTCATCGTCGCCTCCCCCATTGTGCCAATGCCCGGATCGATCTGATGAATCGCAGCTCCAAGCGTAGGTAGAATTGTCTTCTCATCCTGCGAAGTGCGCACCACGAGGCCCACATACGTGTCGGTATTTTGATTGAACGGTGTGTACTCGGCGGGCCATATCTCCGAGTCCAAGGACCCTTCTTTCACATCATCGACAATCCCAACAATCTCTCGTATCGAAGTCGGCGTCAGCGCTGTATCGCCGTATTTCCTGCCGATAGGATTTTCACCGGGGAAGTATTTCTTGGCCAACGCCTGATTGATGAGTGCAACCTTCGGCTTCGAAGCGTCTTCCTCATCTGTAAAGAACCGGCCTCGTATCAACTTCGCCTGCAGCGTCTTGAAGTAGTCTGAACTCACATCTCGCTGGTTCACTTCGTTATGTTCACCGTTGTAAGGTTTGCCGACAAAGCGAATCCAATCGGTATTGCCGTTGCCGCTGACCGCCAGCATGCTTGTGATGCCCGCAGACTTGACCCCGGGCAGAGCAGCAGCCCGACTTACGATCTGCCTCCCGATGGCCATGACCTGTTCCTCCTTGGCATAGGTGAGCTCCGGCAGGGAGATCTGCAACGTAGCCAAGTGATCCGGCCGGAACCCAAGCTCCACATGCAGCAACCGATAAAAGCTCTTACCCAGCAGTCCCGCCCCAACTAGCAGCACCATCGCAACCGTCAATTCCAGCACGACAAGATTCGCTCCAAAGCGGCGCCACAATGTCCCCGCACTACCCCGACCTCCATCCGCCAACCCTTCCTGCATCGCCGTCAAAGGCAGACGAACGATCGGGGTAACCGCGAACAATACAGCCGCAACTACGCCGATCGTCCCGGCAAAGATCAGGACGTGTGGATTCATTCCGATCCCGCTGAGATAGGGCATGTTATTCAGCATGTCCTTTGAGATGAGCTTGCTGAGCAGCGTCATGCCGCCATAAGCTGCCAGCAATCCTAGCGCGCAACCGCCTACAATCAGCACCACTCCTTCGGTAATGAACTGCCGAATCAAACGCGCAGGGGAAGCTCCCAATGCGCCCCGTACGGCGATCTCCCGTTTGCGGCTCTCGGATCGCACCAGCAACAAGCTCGCAACGTTGACACAGGCAATCAACAACAACAGCCCCGCGCCACCTAGCAACACCAGCAGGATCGGACGAATGTCTCCAACGATCTCCTCATAAAGAGGCTTTACGCTGGCGCCCTGGTCGCGATTGGAGCTGGGATATTGCACCTCCAACTGCTTCGCCACACCCGTCATATCTGTCAGAGCTGCCTGAACGGTAACCCCATCCTTCAGCCGCGCCACGCCATAGAGGTTGTGGCAACTCCGCCGCTTCTCGCAGTTGTTCAATGTATGAAGCGTTGCCCAGAAATCAACCTTACCTCTCGGGGCGAATTGAAAGTTCGCCGGAAGCACGCCAATGATTGTGTTCGGGATTCCACTCAGCTTAACCGTCTGACCGATGACATCATTTCTTCCTCCGAATCGTGACTGCCAGGTGGCGTAGCTCAGGATCACGGTGTCCGCGGCTCCCGGTTGATCTTCGCCAGAATAAAAATCACGACCCAAAGCAAGCTTAGTACCAAGCACTCGAAAGAACCCATCGCTCACCCGCGCACCCGGAACCGGCTCCGTCCCAGTGGGAGTGTTCAACAGATAGCCCGTCGCCGTATAGGCCTCCATCGCGCTGAAGACCTTGTTCATCTTCTTCCAATCCACGTAGTCCTGATACGAAAGATTCGACCGCGGAAATAGTGCCACGCGCTCGTTCACATCGACCAGCCGATTCGGATCCTTGTAGGGAAGTGGCTGGATTAGAGCCGCATCGACAAACGCGAAGATCGCAACACTTGCACCTATCCCGAGAGCCAGCATCATCATCGCCGTAACGGTAAACCCCGGGCTTCGTCGCAACTGTCGAATCGAAAACCGGAAATCCTGCCAAACCGTCTCCAGACGAAATCCCACCACCTCGTGGCTCTGCTCTTTCAGTCGGGTGCCGTTGCCAAACTGCCGCATCGCTGCACGATGAGCCGCCTCCGGCGCCATGCCTTCATCGCGAAGGTCCTTCTCCTTCTGCTCGCGATGAAATCTCATCTCTTCTTCCAACTCGCTATGGAACTTCTCGCGGCGAACCAGCAGTGCCAGTTTCTTGAAAAATCGCGTAATTGAGTCCACGTCAGCCTCCTAGGCGTCCTGCATTACGCGGCCGATCGCCGCAATCATCTGGTCAAACTGCGATTGCTCCACTCCCAGCTGCTTCCGTCCAGCCGCCGTCAGCGTGTAGTAGCGAGCCCGCCGGTTGGTCTCCGTTTTCTTCCACTCCGCCTTCACCCACCCCTGTAGCAACAGCCGTTGCAGCGCCGGATAGAGCGAGCCTTCTTCCACGGTCAGCACCTCTTCGGAGGCGCGCCTGATCGACAGCGCGATTCCGTATCCGTGTTGCGGTGCTCGCGTCAGCGTCTTCAGAATCAGCATGTCCAGCGTTCCAGGCATCAGGTCAGGTTTCTTTGGCATAAGCAGATGTATAGACCATCTATGGATAGAACGTCAATGCTCGACGAAAAGTTCCCTGAATCGAAACTTATTGCTCTATAAGCTGTAGCTTTGATCGCACAATGGGTTCTGCCGCACATTTGGTGAGATGTGTTGGCGATGGGTCGAGCGTGCGACTGGCTCTTTCAAATCCTCTCGAGGACGCGCAGCTTGAGTAGATCGAAGCTGGCGCGGCCATACATCTGTCGTTTGATCAGCTTAAGGAGGACTTGAGCTTCAACTGAGCCATTGTTCCAGGACAGACTCAGGGCCGTTGTGCGGCAGCTATTCTTGGGTCGCACACGACCCGACTGCACCGACAATAGCTAGCTCGTGAAGTTGTGTATCGGTGCCATGCTTCTCTCCCATTCTTGAAAAGATGGCCCTACCAAAAAAGCTGAAGCGAAATATTCAGACAAGCCATGATTCTTGAGGCACATGAGTACTGCTTATAATCTTTTGCTGCTCTAGTTTGAACTGCTTGACGGGCAAGGTCGCAGCGGTTGGCAGATGCGAACGGCAAGAAGAGTGTGAACAGTCCCTATGCAACCACTCCGCAGGCCGTTTTTGACTAAACGTGCAATTACGAATCAACTATTGCGAAGGGCAATCATCGGGTCAATCCGCGAGGCGCGGCGCGCTGGAATGTATCCGGCTAAGAGAGCGATGATGACAAGAAGCAGCACGATGGCAGCGAAGGTGGCAGGGTCTGTAGGGGCGGTGCCGAAGAGAAGTGACGATATCAGGTTGGAAAGAGCGACGGAGGCAAAAGCTCCAATGAGAATGCCGAGGGCGGCCATGCGCAGGGTCTGGCGGATGACGTCGAACTGAACGATAGCCTGTGTGGCGCCGAGTGCCATGCGTATGCCGATCTCCTGGGTGCGCTGCGTGACGGAGTAAGAGATGACACCGTAGATACCGAGCGAAGCGAGCAGCAGTCCTAGGCCGGCGAAGACTCCGACGAGATACACGAAGAAGCGGCGCGGAGACACGGCGTGATCGACCAACCGCTGGATAGGGCTCAGGTCGACGGCAGGCTGACCTGGATTGAGCTGGCGCAGGATACTGAGGATGGTCGGCTGAAGGGTCTCCGCAGGGATACGGGAGCGGACGACGAGCTTCGAATCGGAAGCCCCGAACTGTGGGGCCAGGGCCGAGACATACATCTGCCAGCCACCGGTAGCCTCCGCGCTGCTCTCTCGGACGTCGGCGATAACGCCTATAACGCGTGCGTCTGCGCCGCCGACACGAGCAATGCGGTCGATCGGGTCCTCGTTCGGCCACAGATACCGGGCAACGGTCTCATTGATGATGACTACGCCTTCTTTGGGATCGATGTCATTCCAGGCAATATCTCGTCCTTTGACCAGGTGCATGCCGATGGACTTTAGGTAACCGGGCGTAATGACGTAGACGAACGTTCCAGGCAACTCGCCATCGCGGTACGACTTACCCTTGGCGCTGATGCCCCAGCTCCGGTTGCGGCTCATGGGAAGAGAGTCCGTAATGCCAGCGGACTCAATCTCAGGAACTGCCTTGACGCGGTGCAGAAGCTCCTGAACATAGGCGCTGAACTGCTCCGGAGTCTTAAGGCTGCTGGGGTAGTCGAGAGCGATGGCAGCCGAGTGGGCAGGTTCGAAGCCCAGGTCTACTTCGAGCACCCGGAGGAAGCTACGCAGCAATAGACCGGCGCCAACCAGCAGGACGCAGACAAGTGCGATCTCCGAGACGACTAGGATGGAACGGATACGGTCGTGTTTGCGGCCGGAGCCGCTGCCTGGCCCGGAGTCCTTGAGCCCCTCCTGCAAGTTCGAGCTGGAGATGCGAAGCCCAGGAAGGATCCCGAAGCTGATAGCAGCGATGACAGCGAGCAAGAGAGTCCATCCGAGAGCGGTACGGTCGATGCGTATCTGGCTGAGCAGCGGGAGAGCGATGGAGCCCTGATGGGCGAGATAGTAGGTCGTGCCAATGGCGATGCCAAGACCGAGGAGCGAGCCGGCAGCGGAGAGTATCAGCGATTCGGTGAGAAGCTGACGCACGATGCGGCCGCGCGAGGCGCCAAGCGCACTGCGCATGGCGAACTCCTTCGAGCGGGCCGCAGCACGAGCCAGCAGAAGGTTCGAGAGATTCACGCAGACGATCAGCAGGATCAACCCGACAGCGCACCAAAGGACAATCAGAGAGCGGCGAAGACTGCCGCTAACGTAGTCCTTCAAGTCGTAAAGTTTCGCGGTATAGCCGCCTTTGTATCCTTTCTTAACGCTGCCGTCGAGACCGGGAAACAGCAGATTGGCCTCGGCCTGTGCCTGCGCAAGAGTCGCACCCGGTCTCAGGCGGCCGGTGAGAGAGATCATATTCCCATACTCGCGGACACGGTCGTAGATATACGGCGTGAAGATGTCGATCTTGGCTCCGGGCGCGTAGATCGAGCCGAAGTCGAACGTCTCAGGAAGAACCCCAACTACGGTCGTGGGGGTGTTGTTGAGAGAGATCGACTGCCCGACGATGTTGGGGTCTGCGGCAAGCTGATGCTTCCAGAACGCATACGTGACAAGGACGACGGGGCTGGCGTTGATGCGTGCCTCGTCAGGCGTGAAGAAGCGTCCCTTAAAGGGCTGGACCCCAAGGGTATGGAAGAAGTTCTCCATCACATCGATACCAGTGACAGGCATGGGAATGGCGCGGCTGGTGAGCTTCCAGTTGCCAGGAGAGGTAAAGGCATCGTAGCCCGTGACATCGGATAAGACCTTGGTCCGCTGCTGGAACTCCTGTGTGGCATCGGTGGAGTAGGTCGCGCAGGATGCGCCGCACTTCGACACCTTGGGCGCAATGCGGACGAGCTGCTCGGCAGCCGGGAAGGGCAGTGGACGGAGCAGAATCGTATCCACGATGGAGAAGACGACGATGTTGGCACCAATGCCAAGCGCAAGAATCAGTACGGCAATCAAGGCAAAGGCGCGGTCGCGGCGCAACGTGCGGAAGGTGAACCGGAGGTCCTGGAAGAACACATCGAGCCAGGGCAAGCCGCGCGCAGCACGCTGCTGCTCGCGGGCCTGTTGGACATTCCCAAAGCGTAGCAATGCTGTCCTGAGGGCCTCCTCCGGACTGAAACCGCGGGCGATGTTCTCTTGAACGGCCAGATGAAGGTGGTGTGAGACCTCCGTTTCAAGATCGGCGTCTTGCTGCTGCTTATGAAAGAACGAACAGACGCGGGCAAAATACTGGCGCAGAAGTGTCATCCGTTGTCTCCTTCCGAGGACATGGAGAGAACGCGGGTCATCACCGAAGCGAGACGTTGCCAATACGCTGTGTCGGCAACAAGTTGTTTCCGACCGGCACGTGTGATGCAGTAGAACTTAGCCTTGCGGTTATTGTCGGATGTTCCCCATTCAGAACTGATCCAGCCGCGCTGCTGCAAGCGAATCAGCGAGGCGTAGATCGTGCCCTGATTGAGAAGTATCTCGTCGCCACTGACCTGCTCGATGCGGCGCGCAATCCCGTAGCCGTGCTGCGAACCCATGGTGGTGAGCGTTTGCAGGACCATAAGGTCGAGAGTTCCCTGGAGAAGGTCTAGTTTGGATGGGGACATGAAAGAGCTCCTGTGCGAATGCCACATCAGTATGCCATTCTTTCTGTTGTCGTGCCACAGGAAGGTCAGCCAACAGAAGTTTTTCCCTCTTTGGAGCTGCCAAGTTCCCTGGATAAGGTCAACTTTTCGCCACAATCGTGCTCTCGCTCTGTCAAAAGAGAGGGCGGCGTTCACATAACCACCTGTCCGAAAATGGACAACTATTAGCGTTGGCGGACAGTGACCTCGGACAGAGGCATTCTAAGTGGTAGAAACCATAGGGTAATAGATTGGCAGAGTAAATGCGGTTAGGTTGTATGCAATGGACATATCGAGACCAGACATTCGACGGAAAAAAGTGCGCCAGCAATGGATTGTGGGCGCGGTAGCAGTTGTAGTGCTGGCCGCAGCGACGTTTTTTGTGATGCGACTGAAGCCTGCGGCACCACAAGTGGATCGGGCGACAGTGTGGACTGACACCGTGAAGCGCGGGCCCTTGCTTCGCCAGGTGCGGGGCCCTGGGACACTCGTTCCACGGGAAGACAAGATAAGGCTCATTCCTGCCGAGACAGAGGCGACGGTAGTACGTATTCGTGTGTTGCCGGGAGCGAAGGTAGAACCTGACACTCTATTGATGGACTTGGTGGACCCCCAGGTACAGCAGGAGCTGCTGGATGCACAACTGCAATTGATGGCCGCGCAGGCGGACTATACCAACACCCAAGCGAAGCTGCAAAGCGATCTTATGACTCAGAAGTCAGGCGCTTCGACGGTGGGTGCGGACCAGAAACAGGCGCAGTTGCAGGCCGCAACGGATAAGAGTCTATTTGAGCTGGGCGTCATTAGTGGGTTGACCTATAGCGCCTCAAAGGGCAAGGCAGATGATCTCTCTACACGTAACGATCTTGAGAGGCAGCGGCTGGTACTGAATGAGAAGGCAATAGAGACGCAACTTGCGGTGCAACAGACAAAAGTGCAGCAGGCGCAGGCGTTGCTGGGGCTGAAACAGAAGCAGTTGGACGCACTGAGTGTGAGAGCGGGCATCAGTGGAGTTCTAGTCGATCTGCCGCACCAGGTAGGAGAGCATGTCGCGCCTGGAACTACCCTAGCAAAGGTGGTACAGCCGGATCAGTTGAAGGCGAGCCTGAAGATCGCGGAGACTCAGGCCCGCGATATTCAGATTGGACAGCCAGCTGAGGTGGACACGCATAACGGTGTGATCGAAGGCAAGGTCATGCGAATTGATCCTGCGGTGCAGAACGGAACGGTCACGGTTGACGTAGAACTGGCAGGCGCGCTGCCGCAGGGGGCACGCCCGGATCTCAGCGTCGACGGAACGATCGATCTGGACCGGATGTCGGATGTATTGTTTGTCGGACGTCCGGCGTTCGGCAATGAAAATAGCACGATAAGTCTCTTCAAGCTTGGAGTAGACGGCACAACGGCGGTACGAGTTCCGGTGAAGGTGGGACGTGCTTCGGTTAACAGCATTCAGGTAATCGAAGGTTTGCATGCCGGAGACATGGTGATTTTGTCGGACATGAGCCGATGGGAGAGCACGGACAAAATTCGATTGGATTAGAGCGGCCCTAAGCACACGCAAGCTAAGGAGATAGATGGCGATGGCAGAATCGATTATTCAGATTGAACAGATGATGAAGGTTTTCTACACGGACGAGATCGAGACCCACGCGCTCTCGGGCATCCACCTGACAATCAACCGTGGGGAGTATGTGGCGATGTCGGGGCCTTCAGGATGCGGGAAGTCAACGCTGCTGTCGATCATCGGTCTGCTCGATACCCCCACAGCAGGCCATTACACGTTGAATGGAAAAAAGGTCGCCAACCTCAATTTCGCTGACCGGTCGCGCATCCGGAACCAGGAGATTGGTTTCATCTTTCAAAGCTTCAATTTGATTGGTGACCTGACGGTTGCTGAGAATGTGGAGTTGCCTCTGACCTACCGAGCGGGAATGCCTTCGGCAGAGCGGAAGAAGCGGGTCGAGGAATCTTTGGAGCGCGTAAACATGGCACATCGGATGAGGCACTATCCAGCCCAACTATCGGGCGGTCAGCAGCAGCGTGTTGCGGTGGCACGCGCCCTGGCGGGCTCTCCCTCGATTCTTCTGGCGGACGAGCCAACCGGAAATCTGGACTCCAAGAACGGCGAGGTAGTCATGAAGCTGCTGCAGGAGCTGCACAATGAAGGCGCGACGATCTGCATGGTGACACATGATCCGCGATTCGCTGCACACGCCGAGCGGCAGGTACACCTCTTCGATGGCAAGGTCGTGGCCGAGGGGGAACTGAATCGATTGCTGGCCGAGGTGCAGGGATAGGGGAGCCCCTCTATCAGATTTTGCGAGTGGAGTTGGAGAGCCAATGAATCAACTGATCCAGGATGTGCGGTACGCTTTGCGGCAGTTGCGGAAGTCGCCCGGATTTACAACGACTGCGGTGCTGACTTTGGCCTTAGGTATTGGTGCGAACGCGGCTATTTTTACGCTCGTTCACGCGGTGCTGCTCCGGAATCTTCCAGTTGTAGACCCGAAGGCACTCGTACGAATCGGGAATACTGACGATTGCTGCGTTAACGGCGGCACGCCGGACCGTAACGACTACTCGATCTTTGCCTACGAGTTGTATCTGCACCTGAAAGACAATACGCCCGAGTTCGAACAGCTTGCGGCGATGCAGGCTGGCGGAGCAGCTTTTACCGCACGGAGCAGCAAGTTAGATGCAATGCCCAAGTCGTTGGGTGGAGAGTTCGTGAGCGGCAACTACTTCCAGACCCTGGGACTGCAATCCGGGGCGGGACGGTTAATGCTGCCCTCTGACGACGTCGCAGGTTCGCCGTCCGTGGCTGTGATGAGTTACCGCACCTGGCAGCGCGAGTACGGACTCGACCCGACGATCGTCGGCAGCACATTCACTCTCAATACGCATCCCGTGACCATTATCGGCGTCACGCCGCCAGCGTTCTATGGGGACCGGATGACGGACTCGCCTCCGGACTTTTATATGCCTTTTGCTCTGGAGCCGCTGATGGGGCAGGCTTCGCTTCTCCATCGGCGCAATTTGAACTGGGTTTATTTGCTGGGGCGCATCAAGCCAGGAACTCAACTTGCGCCGTTGCAGGCGAAGGTCAGCGGGAGTTTGCGCCAGTATCTGGCTACGATCCCGCTGTATCAAAAGGCAGACGAACAAAAGAATCTTGCAGACTCCCATGTCGTCCTAACGCCTGGAGGCGTGGGTATCGCAAACATGCAGCAGAACTATTCGAGTGGTCTCAGCCTATTGATGGCCATCTCCGCTCTGGTGTTGTTGATTGCGTGTGCCAACATTGCGAACCTTGTGCTGGTACGTGGGATGGCGCGCCGCGCTGAGACCTCAATCCGCATGGCACTCGGAGCGCAACGCCGAAGGCTGATACGGCAGATGCTCACGGAGAGTGTCGTGCTTTCATGCCTCGGCGGCGTCGCTGGGCTTGCGGTCGCGTATGCGGGAACCAGGACGCTGCTATCTTTGGCGTTTCCTGATGCGCCAAATCTCCCGATTCAGGCGAGCCCTTCGCCCGTGGTGCTGGGATTCGCCTTTGGCTTGTCGTTGCTGACGGGCTTGGTCTTCGGAATTGCGCCTGCGTGGGTCACCTCGCACTCCGAGCCAGCCGAAGCTTTGCGCGGTTCGAACCGCTCCACGAAGGACAGTTCCTCTCTCCTGCAACGCGGACTGGTTGTCTTTCAGGCTGCGCTGTCGCTGGTTTTGCTGGTTGGAGCGGGGCTGCTTTCAAAGAGCCTGAGCAAATTGGAGCATCAGGATTTTGGTGTTGAGACAGAGAACCGGATCGTGATGCACATCAGTCCCGAGAATGCCGGATTCAAACCGGAACAGTTGCAACCACTGTACGAGCAGATCGAGCAGAAGTTCCACGCTCTGCCGGGTGTTGAACGGGTCTCGCTCTCGCTCTATACGCCTCTCGAAGGAAACAATTGGGGCGAGGCAGTGGCAATTCAAGGTAGGCCGGAGGCTGGTGCCAACTCACCGGTTGGGGCTTCCTGGTTAAGGGTAAGCCCGGAGTTCTTCGACATCGTCGGGCATCGTGTGCTTCGCGGCCGTGGTATTACCGCGCAGGATACTGCGACGTCGCCGGGAGTAGCGGTCGTCAATCAAGCCTTCGTAAAGAAGTTCTTTCCCAACGGGGAAGATGCTTTGGGAAAGCACTTCGGAACGGAAGGTGTGAAGAGCTCCAGTGATTTCGAGATTGTTGGTGTCGTGAACAACGTCAAGTACAACAATGTGCGTGAGCCGGTGCGAGCGATGTACTTCCGGCCCTTGTTGCAGGTTGCGAAATCTTCGCCCGACGGAGAAACTCGTTCCCTTTATATGAGCGCAATCATGCTGCAGACGAAGGGAGAGGTTGAGGGGTTGGAGTCGCAATCGCGAAAACTTCTGGCCAGCATCGATTCAAATCTTCCGGTGATGAACTACACCAGATTCGAGACACAGATTGCCGGTCAGTTTGGTCAGGAGCGGCTGATCGCCAGGTTGACTTTGATCTTTGGAGTACTTGCACTGGTCCTGGCCTCTGTGGGGCTTTACGGTGTCACGGCATACACGGTTGCCCGTCGCACATCGGAGATCGGTATCCGCATGGCACTTGGTGCAGCACGGAGCAACGTTGTCGGCATGGTTCTAAAGGAAGCAATGTTTCAGGCAACGCTAGGACTCGCAATCGGGATTCCTGTGGCCCTGCTGTGCGTGCGGTTCGTCAAGACGCAGTTGTATGGAGTTGAAGGCAGGGACCTCGGTGTACTGGTGTTGGCCACCTTGGCGCTGGCAGTTTCAGCATTGATCGCAGGACTCATTCCAGCGCGACGAGCTGCATCGACCGACCCGATGAACGCACTGCGTACAGAGTAAGAACGGACAAGGATAGCCATGATTGAGATGAAGAACCTGGAACGAAGCTACAAGACCGGACCGACGGAGACCTGGGTACTCCGGCGGATCCATCTCACGATCCGCGAAGGAGAGTTTGTGACAGTGATGGGTCCATCCGGGGCAGGGAAGTCGTCGCTGCTAAATGTTATGGCGCTGCTCGACGACCAGTGGAAGGGCGAGTTCTATTTCAACGGAGATGCAGTTCACACAATGAACCGTAAGCAGCGTGCTCAGCTTGCTCGACAGCGCGTAGGGATGGTCTTCCAGAGCTACCACTTGCTCGATGAATTGACCGTAGCAGAAAACATCGACCTGCCTCTTTCCTACAAGGACATTCCAAAGTCAGAACGCCAGGGATTGGTGGCGGATGCTCTGGACCGGTTCAACATTGTAGGGAAGAAAGATCTCTATCCGAACCAGCTCTCAGGCGGGCAGCAGCAGATTGTTGGAATTGCACGCGCTGTGATTCATAAGCCGGCGCTACTCCTCGCCGACGAGCCAACGGGGAATCTGCATTCGGCGCAGGCGAAGGAAATTATGGAGATGTTTCGCAACCTGAACGAAGAAGGCACGACGATCGTCCAGGTGACTCACTCGGAGCTCAATGCGGAGTACGGATCGCGAACGATCGAGTTGCGCGATGGATGGTTATCAAAGGATACGGCCGCAGTCGCCGTGCAAGGGGGGCAGGTGTGAACGTCGACTGGCTACTAATCCTGGTGAACTATGTTCTGCTGCTCAATTCCTGCTTCATTGCAGTAATGCGGGGATTTTCGCACCTTCTCCGAGCATTGGTATTGCTGGCTATACTAGTGGGATTGTTGGATGCCGGATCGTCGTGTGCTCAGACGCTTCGCCCCCCCCAGCCTGCATTGCGATTGGATATTCCGCACTCGAGCAATCCGTTTGGACCTTACAGAGCTTCTCTGGTGCCGAAACCGAATCTAGCGAATTCACCCCGTATCGACTCGCTCATCCATGATGGCGTGCTGGAGCTGTCGCTAAGCGACGCAATCGCTTTGGCGCTCGAGAATAATCTCGATCTGGCGATTGCGCGATACAACATTCCCATTGCAACGGCCGACGTTCTGCGTACCCGGGCAGGCGGAACCTTTCGCGGAGTCAATACTGGAGTAGTGCAGAACACCCCCGGCGGTGGTGTGGGAGGCTTCGGATCGGGATCGAGCGGCGCTGGTGCTGGAGGTACGTCGGGAGGTGCCGGTGGTGCGGGCTCGGGCGCATCGGGTTTGGTACAGTCGACTTTAGGTACGGGTACGAACGTGTCCACCTACGACCCGACGATCACCGGTGCGTTTAACAACGAACATTTCACACAACCACTCTCCAATACTGCGCTGTACGGAACCCAGACGTTGAAGTCGAATACGACGAACGGAAACTTGGGCTACTCGCAGGCGTTTGCAACGGGGACGACCTTCAGTGCCAGCTTTACTAATAGCCGGGAGACGAGCAACAGCCCTTTCAGTATCTTGAATCCGACCCTGAATTCCTACTACCGCGTTCTGTTTCAGCAGCAGTTGCTGGCCGGATTTGGATTCGGGCCGAACCTGCGGTTTTTCAGAATTGCGAAGAATAACCAGAAGATTTCAGATGAAGCTTTCAGACTCCAGCTTGAAACGACAGTCACACAGATCTCGAATATGTACTGGGATCTTGTTGCAGCTTATGAGGACGAGCAGGTGAAGAGCCGCTCCCTTGACTTTGCAAAGCAGGCTTTAGAGAGTGGGCAAAAGCAACTTGCGCTGCAAGCCATACCCGCGATGGATGTGATGAAGGACGAATCTGAAGTTGCGAACCGCGAGCAAGATCTGACAATTGCGAAGACGACGCTACAGTTCCAGGAGCTACTCATCAAGAATGCACTGACCAAGAACCTGGATGACTCGATTCTGGAAGCGATGCCTGTGCGGCCGATGGACCGAAGCGCCATGATCCAGAACGAGGAGTCTGGTCCGACTGAGGATCTGATAGCGCGAGCGCTGCGCGATCGAATCGAGTTGCACGAGTCGTCCATCGATCTTGACAGCCGGGAGATTAGCCGGAGCGCGGCACGGAACGCTTTGCTGCCGCAAGTTGCTGCCACTGCATTCTATGGAGGAACCGGCCTGGGCGGACTGCCGAACCCCGTCTCCGGCGTCGCTTCGACAGCCCCGAGGGGTTTTCCGGGGGCGGTTACAAATGCTTTCAATAACTCTGCGCCGGACTATTATGTTGGTTTGTCGGTGAATATTCCGTTGCGAAACCGCATCGCCAAAAGTGATCAATATCGTTCGGAGCTCGAGATGAGACAGTCGGAGCTACGGCTGCAACAGTTGAAGAAGCAGATTCGCATCGAAGTCCGCAACGCTCAGTATGCACTTGTTCAGAGTAAGGCGCGGGTGGAGTCTGCGAGAAAGGCGCGCGATCTAGCGCAGAAGACCTTCGATATTACATCGAAGGAGCAGGAACTCGGTGCCGGATCAAATTACCAGACCCTGACTGCTCGCCGCGATCAGGCTGCAGCGGAATCTACCTTGGTTGCGGCGCTGACCGCGTACCAGAAGGCTAAGATTGAGGTAGACCGCGCGATCGGCAGTACGCTCGATGCGAACTCGATTTCGATAGAATCAGCGAAGACAGGAATCGCCCCAGAGAAGAACCCATAGGTCACGAAGCAGGAATACGATGCAGGCGGAACGAATCACGATAACGAAACCGGCACTCAAAGTGGAAGAGTTGCCTTGTCGCTTGCTTGTCGCCGACGATCAGCCGCATATTTTAGAAGCGCTGCGACTTCTACTTGATCCGGAGGGCTACACGCTGGAGATGGTAAGGACTCCCGCGCTTGTGCTCAATGCGCTAGCACACGAGAGCTTTGACGGCCTGCTGATAGACCTGAACTACACCCGCGATACCACCTCCGGGCAGGAAGGGTTAGAGCTTGTATCAAGTGTCAAAGAGATCGACTCACAACTGCCTATCATTGTGATGACGGCGTGGGGAAACATTGATCTAGCGGTCGAAGCGATTCGACGCGGGGCAAGCGACTTTGTCCAGAAGCCCTGGGAGAACGCCCGGTTGCTCAGCATCCTGAAGACGCAGATGGATCTGTACCGCAGTCGCAAACATGCACAATGGCTGGAGGCGGAGAACCGGATCCTGCGGGCTCCAGGTACCACGGACTTTATCGCGTCCGCACCATCGATGCGAACGGTGCTAGAAACAATGGCTCGCGTCGGCCCATCGGATGCGAACATTTTGATTACGGGCGAGCACGGCACGGGAAAAGAAGTGGTGGCGCAGACGCTGCATCGCCTTTCGACCCGAGCTGACCGGACTCTTGTTGCTGTAAATACGGGTGCTTTGCCAGAGGGCACGTTTGAGAGTGAGCTCTTCGGGCATGTGAAGGGAGCCTTTACCGATGCTCGGATGGATCGTATCGGTCGGTTTGAACTTGCTCATGGAGGCACACTATTTCTGGATGAGATTGCGAACGTCCCGATTCGGCAGCAGGCAAAGTTGCTGCGTGTTTTGGAGATGGGGGAGATTGAGCGCGTCGGATCGTCCAAGACCAAGCAGGTGGATGTGCGGATACTATCCGCAACGAATGCCGATCTGCGAGCGGAGTCCTCTGCGGGCAGATTTCGTGAAGATCTGCTGTTTCGTTTGAACACGGTCGAGATTCGTATTCCTCCATTGAGGGATCGACGTGAAGATATCCCCGCACTCGCGGCATATTTTCTCGACCGCTACGCGGCTCGCTATCGACGCGTGATTCAAGGACTGGAACCGGCGGCCTTGCAGGCGATGCTCCAATATGCGTGGCCAGGAAATGTACGCGAATTGGACCACACCATTGAGCGCGCGGTTTTGATGGCACGGGATGTTTGGGTGAGTGTAGGCGACCTGGGCCTCTATGCGCAAAAAGCGGTCGTGCAAAGTCTGGACGAGATGAGCCTGGAGATGGTGGAAGAGGTCCTGATCCGCAAGGCCCTGGCGCGGGCGATCGGCAATGTAAGCCATGCGGCTGAGGCCCTGGGCCTCAGCCGCGGAGCGCTCTACCGTCGTATCGAGAAGTATGGCATTTGATGCGCAGACTCCGATAACCCTGGGCACGCAGCGCAAGCGTGTGCCACTCGGCAGGTCGCGGCGCAGGCTTAGCTTTGAGAAGAGAGTTCGGCTATGGCTTTACCTGATGGGGTGCCCTCTTCTTTTGCTCTGCGCCTCAATCTGTCATCAGCTAGCCACGACCTTGCCGGTACTGCTGATTTGGTCTCTGGCGGCTGTGTTTGGTTGGATGCTTGCCGTGTCCTTTCTGCTTGAGCAAATCGTACGTCCCCTCCAAACACTTGCCAACGTCGTTGCTGCGTTGCGGGAAGATGACTATTCTTTTCGCGCCCGCGGCGCTCGTAGGAACGATGCGATGGGAGATCTCGCTCTCGAGATCAATACGCTTGCAGGGATGCTGCAGACGCAGCGAGCAAGCGCGATTGAAGCTACAGCACTTGTCGAACGTGTGATTGAGTCGATGCAGTCGCCGGTGCTGGCATTCGACCCGGACGGATGTTTACGGCTTCTGAATCCCGCCGGCGAAAAAGTCTTCAGTCTAACAATGGCCTTTGCTCTCGGAAGGAGTGCAAGCGAATTGAAGTTGAACCACTTGCTGACTTCGGCCGACGGGGAACTGCTCTCTGTCGGCCAGCCGACCGAACGCTGGGTGGTAAAGCGAACGTATTTTCGGCTGCAGGGAGTCAGGCATTCGCTGCTGATGTTGTCGAACGTGAGCGCGGTCCTGCGAGAGGAGGAGAGAATGGCGTGGGAGCGGCTTATCCGAGTGCTCGGTCACGAGATCAATAACTCACTAACTCCAATCAAATCGATTGCAGGTAGTTTGCGCGGCCGGCTTGCAGAAAGTGCAAGCAGCGGAGACTTTGACCGTGGGTTGGCAGTCATTGAGGACCGAGCTGAGTCCTTGAATCGCTTCCTCCAGGCATACCAAAAACTCATGGGGCTGCCTATTCCCAAGCTGAAGCCGGTCTCCCTTGTTTCGGTGTTGGAACGGGTCGTCGATCTCGAGACAAGATTGCACGTATCGCTCGTTCCCTCGGATGATGCCATGGTTCGCATGGATGCGGACCAGATCCAACAGGCACTGATCAATCTGGTTAAAAACGCGACAGAAGCGGCGCTCTCTGCAGATGCGGGTCCGCATGACGCAGCCTGTGTGCAGATTACCTGGTATAAAGACAGCGATGAAGTCGTTATCTCGATCCGTGACAACGGTTCTGGACTGTCTAACCTGAGCAATCTCTTCGTTCCTTTTTATACGACGAAACCGGGTGGTGCGGGAGTTGGGTTGGTGTTGACCCAGCAGATCGCTGAGGCACACCGCGGCACAGTCAAACTGAGAAATGTAGAAGGAGGGAAGGGTTGCATCGCGGAGCTACATCTGCCATCGGGTATTCCAACCTTTGAAGGAGCTTCCCTCTAGGCAGCGGCTTCACAAGCCCGGTCTGGCGAGACTCTTCATGCATTAAGGATTGCACGTTCATCTAGGGAAAGCGACACACGCGAACATACTCTTAGTCCGCTATAGAACCATCGAGGTAGTTTGTGGACGAAGCCGACGAATGCTCGGAAGCCTTAAAGGTGCGAGGCACCGGAGAGTTGGTCGAGTTCCATATTGATTCTCTCGGCTAGCATTGCACTACGAACCGGTGCCGCCTGTACTTCGCCATCTCGCCAGCCAACCGCAACGCCCTGCATGGCAATAGCTCTCCGGACGATCTCTGCAGTGGGCGCAAAGACCTCCTCCGAACCCCACGCTGCTTCAGCCCACAGCTGTTCTAGCAAATCAAGGCTTTGACAAAGCAGACCCTTCCAAACAGCATCCTCAACCACCTCATCAAGTCGCTCCTGGATCTTGGCTCTATCCGCGCCAAGACCTTGGAGATGTCCCATGAAATAAGCCCCAGCGCACGCGTCGTGAACATCCTTGAGTGTAACCATGTGTTGGCGCTGCTTCTCAAATGCTTGGAACGCCTCTTGCACTTGCTGCGAACATACCGGGATAGAGGAGCGCAGCGCCTGTTCGTAGTCCTTTTACTGTTCTATGCGAAATCCTGCGGAGACCTGGAGGCGGCATACTCATCCCACATTCTAAAGGAGGTCAGGAATAGAGGCGGATATCTTCGACCGCACCGTGGTGGTGCTCCGAATGCTTCAGGAAAGGAGCGATAAAACATGGAACAGAGGTCCACATGAGCCAATTCATGGGCAAGTGTGTAGAGACCATTACGGACATCCGCCTCATCGATCTCCAAGATGCGTAAGAGATCGTTCACATTGATCACCAACCGGAACCGGAGTTTGCCGTCGCGAATGACTCCCACAGTCATCGCGCTTCCAACCCCGTATTCGGTGACCGTCGGCGCGGGGCCTCGCATCCCCGGCTTTCCCCGATCAATCGCGGCGAGCGCACCGACGTAGTTATCGGTAAACGTAAGCCCATCCAGGTCCATCAAATTCCATTCGGTCGATTCGGCGATCATCCGGATATAAGCATCCGCAGCTGCGGCGATTTCCTGCATTCGTTCATGGGGAGCCGATCCAAACTAGCCCATTCCGTATTTTACAGGCAGCTTCGCGATACTAAGAGGGCGTTCGCTCAATGGGATCTCGATCTCGATTGCTAACGGAAAACGGCTCGATTCAGCATAAGGCGGACGCGGAGCGTTGCGTATCAAATCATCATAGAGACTCTGCATGATGTGGAAGCCATCGGATCGATCTCTTGGCGAGCAGGCGAGCTTTAGAATACAGGTGTGCAAACTCGTGAAAAAGATTCGGGGCTGTGGATCTGAGACATCCGTTGAATAACCCTTCGTCTGGATACTGTAAGAACAGCCTGACTATCGCCGTCAGCACCACTCCGCGCTCAAATGACACACGGTTGTCGTTCTTCCAGCACTCCCGGGTGGCAAGGCTGAGGGTGACGTGCTCCTAATTGCTCGGGACGTGTTTCGCTCTCCAGTCACGAAATGTCTTTACTTTATCGCTTATTTATCGTAAATATCTGTTTGTATAGTCTTTTATTCAAGCTAGGCATGGCAACGTTAGCGCGTAAGTATGGAAATTGAGAGAGACTGCATGCGTAGGGACATCTTCGAGGAGTGTGTGAGCTTGATCGACGATATGAAGCTTGGAATGCACGCGAGCATCAAGCGTGTGGATAATGTTGACGGTTTTGCTTATGCCGGTGATAGTGCTGACGCAGTTGCAGCGTTGGATCAAAAAGCGGGCAAGGCCTCCAAGGCCTATTGTCCGTATGCCAGACCCGCCGCAGGTCAGACAGCGGATGTGACCGGGCCAGCACCGGATTCAGCGGGGTATTATCCGCCGGAGCTTACAGGAATGCGAGGGAGCGGTTACTCGCGCGGCTATACGGCGGGGCACAGTCTTCGCGACGGACACTTTTTTGACACTGCACCCGTGCCATCTGCCGTGGATGAGCTGTATGACCTGGTGATTGTAGGAGGCGGAATCAGCGGACTATCGGCGGCTTATTTTTACCAGAAGCAACACGGCTTCACAAAGAAGGTCCTGGTGCTGGATAACCATGACGATTTTGGCGGGCATGCAAAGCGAAACGAGTTCAAACATGGCACCGATGTGCGGGTCTCGAATGGTGGGGCGTATGACCTTGCCGGAGGGTCACGCAGCTCGGCTGCGCAGAAGGAACTGTTTGGGGATCTCGGCATCGATGTAATTGCGCTGGCGGAACAGAATATCGATCGGCGCTTCTATTCCTCGCGCGGAATGGGTCAGGGGGTCTTCTTCGATAAAGAGACGTTCGGTGAGGACAGGCTGCTCAAAGATCCGGCTCCGTGGACCGACTTCAAGTTTGCGTATGAGCCGCTGGTTCCAGATAACGCTGAAGAGCTGTGGCAGCGATTTCTGGGGGAGGCTCCGATGCCGGAGCATGTGCGGCAGGACGTGTACCGGCTGTATCACGACAAGAAAGATTATCTGGCTGGTCTGTCAATTGCAGAGAAGACGACCAAGCTGGATCGGATGAGCTACCAGGACTACCTCCTTAAGGTGGTGGGGTGCGATCCGATGGTGTGCACCTATCTGCGGGATCGAACCTTTGGAAGTGGACGGGGAATGGATGCGACGACGGCGCTGGCCGCACAGTCGCGCTTCGGGCTTCCGGGCTTCGAGGGTCTTGGTCTTCCAAAACGGCAGGTAACGGGGAAGTCGGCCACATTTCATTTTCCCGAGGGCAACGCAACCGTGGCTCGACTCCTGGTTCGGAAGCTGGTGCCGGGATCGCTGCCAGGGAGCACGTTAGCCGATAGCATGACGACGCGGGTGAACTATGCGACGTTGGATCGAGCAGGGAACGGGACGCGGATTCGCTTGAACAGCACGGTAGTGAACGTGCTCAATGTGACAGATACACCCGGTGGCAAGGGCGTACGAGTTACCTACCAGCAAGATGACCATCTTCTCTCGATTAATGCTCGGCAATGTGTGCTCGCGTGCTGGTTCCACATCATCCCTTATATCTGTCCGGAGATGTCGGAGGAGCAGCGGGTTGCGTTGAACTATAACGTGCACACCCCGAATCTATGGGTGAATGTCTGGCTGCGGAATTGGACCGCCTTCCACAAGGCAGGTGTGACGTTGGTCAATGCTCCTAAGAGCTACTTCGCATCCTTGATTCTCGAAGTGCCAGTCTCGGTCGGAGACTATAAGCATTCGCAACGGCCCGAGGATCCTATCGTTTTGAGTATGCTGCGCGGCTACGGCAAGCCCGGCCTGCATATCAAGGACCAGTTCCGCCTGGGTCGGATCGAGATGTATGAGACAAGCTTCGAGACCTACGAGCGGGAGACGCGAAAGCAGCTTGGCGCGATGTTAGGACCCTACGGTTTCGATCCAGTAAAAGACATCCTGGGAATCACGGTGAATCGTTGGGGCCATGGCTATTCGTACTGGTATTCGCCTTTGTACGACGAGTTTATGGTGAATGGCGGTGAGCCGCCTCACCTGCGAGCCCGTCAGCCTTTTGGGCAGATCACGATTGCGAATACAGACTCCGGTGGGACTGACTCGACACCACTCGCCGTTGATATGGCCCATCGTGCGGTAGCGGAGTTGGCTTCACTTTAGATTCAGCTGTTTCTGATGTAGATGAATGGAGACTCATGATGGATCGCCGACGGTTTCTCGGACTTAGCGGAGCAGCAGCAGTACAGCTCGCAGCGGGTCCAGGATGGGCCAATGCTGCTCGAGGCGAAGCGGCCGCTTCGCTGCGTGGCAATCAGTTGAATTTGACCATTGAGCGGTTGAAGATCGAACTTGCCCACGGCGTCGAGATTCCGACTGTTGGCTACAACGGCATGGTTCCGGGACCAATCCTGAGACTGAAAGAGGGTGTGCCCGTGATGATCGACGTTGAAAATCGCACCGGCGTTGATGAACTGGTGCACTGGCATGGTCTCCACATCGAGAGTCTGCAGGACGGGTCGATGGAAGAAGGATCACCGGTTTTGCCTGCGGGGGGTCGCTTGCAGTATCGGTTTACTCCGGCGCCCACAGGTACGCGCTGGTATCACACGCACGCGATGGCGATGGAAGATCTGCAGCAGGGTGGCTACTCCGGGCAGTTTGGATTTCTGTATGTTGAACCAAAGAATGAGCCGGGCCGTTTCGACTGCGAAGTATTCATGGCCATCCACCACTGGGGCCCATCGTTGATGGAGATGGGAAATCCGGAACCAGACCCCATGGTCGGCTATCGATATGCCAGTTTCAACGACAAAATGTTGGGTGCAGGCGAACCGCTGCGCGTCAAGCGTGGCGAACGGGTGATGTTTCGGTTTTTGAATGCAAGCGGAAGCCAGAACACGGCGATAGCATTGCCGGGGCATACTTTTGAGGTGATTGCACTGGATGGGAACCTCGTGCCCTCCCCGCACAAGGTGAAGACCCTACAGTTGGGTGTTGCAGAGCGGATCGATGCCATCGTGGAGATGAATGCGCCCGGAGTGTGGGTCTTAGGAGCTACCGATGAGCAGGAGCGCGCCAGCGGGCTTGGCCAGGTGATCGAATACGCGGGACATAAAGGCAAGGCGCGGTGGGATGATCCGGGAGTCTCCGACTGGTCCTATCATCTCTTCCAAGATAAGCCGGCAGCACGCTTGGATGCCATGCAGGTCGAAGAGATCTTTCCTATGGTCTTCAAGCGGGTCTATCTCCCCCAGAAGGGAATGGATGTCTGGATGATCAACAGCGCGAGCTTTCCAAAGATGGATCCTTTGCGGGTGATTCGCGGAAAGAAATATCGGCTCCAGTTTATGAATGCAAGCCGCGAAGACCACCCGGTTCACTTGCATCGGCACAGCTTTGAACTGAAGAGCATTACGGGTGTCCCGACGAATGGAATCATCAAGGACACCGTCGTCGTGCCGAAGTATGGATCAGTAGAGGTGGACTTTGTCGCGGATAATCCGGGACGAACTTTATTCCATTGCCACCAGCAAATCCACATGGACTACGGATTTATGCAATTGATCGAGTACGTGTAGCCAGGACCGGTCGGGTCGAGGCGCGAACCATCAGCTTAGGTTTAAGGAGAATCGATCTAGGAGCCTTGTCTGCCTTGCCGTCCAGCAGGCTGAGGGCGAGCTTGGCAGCCCGCTCTCCGATCGACGAGGCGCCCTGATCAATGCTGCTGAGGGCAGGCGAGAGCAGATCCGCATATGAGAAATTGCCACAGCCTATGACCCTAACATCGTCAGGAATCCTGAGCCCGGCTTCCTGAATGGCACGGATGGCCCCGATTGCTATGGCGTCGTTGTGGCAGAAGACGCCATCAGGAGCAGGCTGAAGCTTGAGCAGGCGTTTCATGCTGCGGTAACCCGCCTTTTCGGCGCCGACATCTGCAGTAGAAGGCTCTTCGATGTAGCCACGAGCCGGAACCATCTGATCTTCGGCGAGTGCTTTCTTATAGCCTTCGAGGCGGCTGAGGGTAGTGCTAATGGCGGGGCCACCTATATACGCAACGCGGCGAGCGCCCCCGTCCAGAAGATGACGAGTTGCCATGTGACCAATCTCATCATCGTCGCAGCCTACGAAGTTAGCCATCAGCCCAGTGAATTTCCGGTCGACAAGAACGTACGGGACGCCAAGGCTCTCGATATGCCGAAAGAGCTCCACGGACCACTGAACGGATCCGATGATGAGTGCGTCCATCCCTGCCATCATGAGGTTCTCCACGAGATGCCGCTCCTGCTGGGGCGACTCCTCTGAGGAGGAGATGACGAGGCTGTAGTTCTGCTTGTTCAGTGTGTTTGCAACAGACTGGGCAATCTCCGCAAAGAAAGCACTCGTAAGACCAGGGACAAGCAGACCAATCATTGAGGTCTTGCCAGTCGCCAGCGCGCGCGCTTGGAGATGCGGCCGGAAGTTGAGTTCTTTAGCTCGCTGGAGCACCTTCCGTTTGGTCTCGGCTCCAATGTCGGGGGAGTCTCGTAGAGCTTTCGAAACAGTTACCGCCGAGACGTTAAGATCTTTGGCGATATCTATCATTCTTACGCGCATTTGATTTCCGTAATCGCTTTCCTATGCTTCTTGATGTCTTCGAAAGATTACTAGATCTTTCGCAAACGACGCATAAATAAAGGGTTCGCCAAGGGGACACGAGCTGTGAACTTTGCACAGCGGGTGGAGTCTGTCTGATCTACTTTACTAGCGACGCCGCTTACGTGGGTAAATATGTATAAATAATTAGAAAATACGAGTTTTAAACTATTTTACTTTAGCGCGTAAGTTTTTCTTGACCATTTTGTAACACTCTCATACACTCGCATTAATCCGACTCACCTGGCAGCTACTTCTCTCGCTAAGAATCCATCAATTCGCGAGCGCGCCCGGACTTGTACCCAAATCATTGAGGAGCCTTACCATGATCGAGATTCGTTCTAATCGTTCTTCAGTCGATGCCGTCCGAAGGTATGGAAGTGTTGCCCGGATTGTTGCCTTGGTCGTCATCGTAGTAGCGCTCGGCTGTGGGTCCCTGCGCGCGCAGTCATCGTCCGCAAATATCAGTGGCGAAGCAAGGGATGCGGCAAATGCGAGTGTGAGCGCAGTAGACGTGGCACTCACAAATTCGGATACGGGGATCGTCCGCAAGACTAAAACTAATTCGGCCGGAGTCTACTCCTTCACCTCTGTGCCACCGGGCCGGTATAGGGTTGGTTTCGGGGCTGCGGGTTTTAAGACAAGTGTGATCGACAACCTGACGGTCACCGTCGGCGAGTCTGCGACGGTGAACGGAAACCTGGTGGTTGGAGGCGTAGCCGAGACTGTGTCAGTGACAACAGACGACGCTCCCCTGGAGAGTTCATCCTCTCAACTTGGGCTCGTGGTCAGCCAGAAGCAGATTGCGGACCTACCCTTGAATGGTAGGAATTTTACGCAACTGCTGCAACTAACGCCCGGCGCGGTGCCGATCAGCGTAGGACAGAACAGCGCGGGAAATGCCACGCCAGTGACTCAGGGTTCATCCTTCAGCTTTCCTGCGGTGAATGGTCAGGACAATCGCAGCAACTACTTCATGCTGGATGGGCTGAACGATCTGCAGAGCTACAACGGAACCTATGTCGTGGCCCCAATCGTGGATACGATCCAGGAGTTCAAGGTGAGCTCGCATAGTGATCAGTCCGAGTTCGGCGGTGTGACAGGCGGTGTGATCAACGTGGTGACACGCTCTGGAAAGAACCGGCTGCACGGTGGTGCGTGGGAGTATCTGCGCAACAATTTCTTTGATTCCAAGAATCACTTCCTGACGAGGGTCACGCCCTATCATCAGAACCAGTTTGGCGGAATGCTTGGTGGACCCGTAGTCCTGCCCAAACTCTATAACGGACACAACAAGACGTTCTTCTTTGTCGCGGCAGAAGGCTTTACCTACTCAATGCCCCAAAACACGTTCCAGCGTGTCCCGACCGAGGCAGAGCTGAACGGAGATTTCAGCGCTACGGCGACGCAACTCTACGATCCCTTCACCACACGGGAAACTACCCCCGGCTCAGGAGTTTTCACACGTACTGCATTCGCAGGCAATCAGATTCCCGCTTCCAGGCTGAACAAGCAGGCGATTGCTTTTGCCCGTGCAGCTCTTCCTGCAGCGAGAACAATCGCTGGCACGACTGCCTATAACGCGTTGAATGAGACGGCTCTGACGGAGCAGCAGCAGAACTATTCGGGTCGTATCGACCACACCTTCGGGTCAAGGGACTTTATATTCTTCCGCTACAGTGGACAGCGGCATCTGGTCAACACTCCTGGTAACGTTGCAAGTCTGATCACCTACACCAATCAGCCGTCAGAGCAATATGGCGGGAGCTGGGTCCATACCTTCAGTCCCACATTCACGATTCAGTCTCAGTACTCGCACGCACATATCGCGCAGTCGAGGCGCGCCTCTTTCAGCGTCGGTGGGCTCGCCGATACGTATGGTGCTGCAGCGACTCTGGCAAGCAGCTTCATCCAGGACAGCAGGCTGGCACCGAACCTGACCGTTAACGGATTCTTTAGTGGAGGTGAGAGCCTGAACAACGGCTCAAACTACACCAACACACATGAGTACAAAGTGGCGCTCACAAAGGCCTTCGGACGACACGAGTTTGCCTTTGGAGGAAGCTGGAACCAGATCAACTTCCAGCAGATTCAGGAGTCAGCGACAGTCACCTTCCTGGGTACACCTACGGGAAATCCAGCGAACACGGCGCAATCGGGAAATTCTCTTGCATCGTTTCTTTTGAACGTCCCCAACAGCGCCGCCCGAAGAAACGTGTACATCACTCTGCGCCCTGGTGGAATCATGGGCTACTATTTCAGCGACCGGTACAAGATTTCTCCAAAGCTGACGGTGAATGCTGGTCTCCGATGGGACCGGACTTTCATGCCCCCGTACGGAACTGATGCAAGCATCGGAAAGCAGGGAAGCATCGAGACGGGCGACATGGACCTGACCAATGGAACCTATATTGTGCAGCAGCTTCCGCCACTATGCTCGGTCCGACTGGCCGCTCCATGCTTGCCAAGTGCAACGCTACCGGCGCATGTGATCGTGAGCCCGAATCGCAAGATTATTCACGATCAAAACTCGAACTTTGGCCCGCGAATCGGCGTAGCCTACCAGGCCACAGACAAAACCACTGTAAGTGCCGGATTCGGTATCTACGTCAATAATTGGGCAACTGGTACGCAGATCGCTCAGAACTATCAGGGTTCCTGGCCGGATATTGGATCGCTGAGCGTTACAAACCTGAATACGCCTACGAGTACAAATCCCACTCCAAACGTGACCGGCCAGGATCCGCTGGGGACGACAGGATTTTTCCCCGCCGCCACGCCGTTTACGCAGGACAACTACTTCGTCGATCCTCATTTCAAGATCCCATATAGCGAACAGTGGACTGCGGGACTGCAGCAGCAATTTGGCGGGTCGACCGTCTTGCATCTGAGCTACGTTGGATCACAGTCACACCATACCGATGTTGGTGGTTATTACAACGTGGCGATGACGCCAGGTCCAGGTGACTACCATCTGCGTGCTCCGTTTCCCTATATCAATGCGACACACTATGACCGCAGTGCAGGCAACGGAAACTACAACGCTTTGCAGGCTTCGATCGAGCGGCGAATGACCAGAGGCCTGGTCTACCAGCTCGCTTACACATGGAGTAAGTCGATCGACTCGGGTTCTTCCGGATGGTATGGAGCCGAGGGTTTCAGCGTTCAAAACCCTTACGATCTACGGAGTAGCCGCAGTGTCTCTGCGTACAACATCCCCCATCTTTTCACCGCAAACGGAAACTATCAGCTGCCGTTCGGTGAAGGCCGTTTCCGTACGGGAAGCAGGTTTGCAAATTACGCGATCGGTCACTGGCAGACCAATGCGATCGTCTCTGCCAGATCCGGCCAGAACTATAACCTGACAGTAAGCGGCGACATCGCGAATACCGGCAATACGGGCTATATGCGTCCGAATCGAGTTGGCGATCCGAAGAGCGGGTCGCGGAGCGCCGCAAAGTGGTTCAACACGGCTGCCTACGCGATTCCCTCGCAGTACACCTTCGGAAGCGAGGGTAGGAATAGCCTGCAGGCATCCAACTACTGGAATGCTGACTTCTCAGTGGTACGCAGCTTCCCGGTTCGCGAACTGATACACCTGGATTTCCGCGCAGAGACCTTCAATCTCTTCAATACGGTAATCTTTGCTGCACCGGCTTCAAATATATCTACCCCTGCAACCTTTGGAGTCGTCAGCACCATGGCAAATGCGCCCCGCAGCATGCAGTTCGCCTTGAAACTGGGTTTCTAGATATTTGGCATCGAGGAAGTTCCTCTCTCGCTGCCATCTCTCGTATCGCTATCGTCCGGAGGGGCCTTCGAACCTTGGAGTCTCTCATGTCTGAATCCACCGTTAGCACGAAACTGGTAATAGCTGTATGTGAGCGCAACGGATTTATCAAACCGATCATTCACCAGCCAAGCTACAGCTTGCTAAACCGGGGAATCGAAGCAGATTTACTTCCAGTCACAAATCAGCATGGGTTGGGCGTTATTGCATTCTGTCCGCTCCAGCAAGGGTTATTAACGGGTAAGTATCTAGACGGAGTTCCGAAGGACTCGCGCGCCGCAGTAGCCAGCAGCGCGCTGAGTCCTGAGAGTATTGATGAAACGACCTTGTCAGTGTTTGGGATTTGAACGATATTGCTGCATTGTGCGATCAGTCGCTCGCGCAGATGGCCTTGTCATGGGTCCTAAGATCGGGCGCTGTCACCAGCGCATTGATAGGTGCCAGCCGCCCAGAACAAATATCGGAGAACGTGGCGGCCATTCTAGGTAAGAACTTTTCAGAAGAAGAACTTCGAAGGATCGATGACGTTCTGCGAGTGGAAGACTGAGGCATGCAGGGAGAAACAGCAGATCGCATCCTCCAAACCGCCAGAACCCTGATCTCCGATCTAGGCTACTCAGCATTCAGCTACGCTGATATCGCTGAAGCCGTCCAGATTCGGAAGACCAGTATTCATCATCACTTTCCGACGAAAGCGAGCCTCGTTGTTGCCGTCCTCAGAAGTTATCGAGAGAAGTTGCTGCAGGGGACGCAGTTCTTGACGCAGGAGATTGTCGACCCCTTGGCCCGACTCCATACCTATGTCCAGCACTGGGAGGGCTGCATTCGAGACAAGAGTCAGCCGTTCTGCATAGCCGCGTTGCTGGCAGCCGCACTGCCCAGCCTTCCCGAGGAAGTTCGCTTCGAGGTCCAGCAACACTTTCTGGAGTTGAGTGGATGGATTCGAGAGACGCTTGAAGAAGGTATCAGCAAGCAAACGTTGAAGCTCCAGGGGACCCTGAAGACGAGGCACAAACGTTCATGGCGACAGTCCACGGCGCCATGCTGGCCGCCCGAGCCCTTGGAACCTGCGATGTATTCCAAGCCGTCACCACCATCGCATTACAACGTATCTCCACGCGAAAGTCCTAGCCAGCATCCTCACCAGATGTTCAAGAAACACAATAACTAAAAGCGCAAACCTTCATCGCTTCCGGTTCGCGGTTTGAACGAAGCCGCTGTGCGGCCGACGCAGGTTCTGCGAAAAGTCGACAAGGTATCTACATTGAAGAGAAGACAAGCCTCTCCATGGAGCCATGTCCTGGCTAAGTCCACCAAGGTCCACTGCAGCTGTAATGCATCATGCCGATAATGTCGTTGGATAGGATCCAGTATCTTCGATGGCTGGTCTCACTGCGAGATCTGTTTTAAGAGTTCGCGGTGACAGATTCTTCGGGGGCAGGTTGATCGTGGAGAGCACCGTCAACAAGATTCGAACTGCCGGGCTCTCGTCGGCCGTGCGCCATGCGACCCCAAGTTGCTGCGTACTGAGGGCTTCTTGGAACGGTCGAGGATGAACTCGTGGTGAGAAATCCTCAGCCTTCGCTCAATGAGGTGGCGCTGACGCAGCCCGCGAGCAGTTGCATAAAGCAATAAGGAGATAGGCCGGTGTGGCCTCTCTCCTCAAATCTCGCAACACCCGCTGTTTGGGGAAGGCGGCGGCTAGAACTTATCGCACATTCATAGGGAGGAACATTGTGTGTCTCAGGTACACACTCTTTCCATTCGACACAATCATCGCGGTCCAGACGGGCCAGCGAGGCAACCGGTAAACCAAGTCCGGAGAACGTCGATCATTCGTTACGCACTCGTGGCGCTTCTGATCGGAGCGTTTCTGGCTGCGCCCACGGTTTCGCCGGCACAACCAGTACCACGGACGAGCCCGCAACTGGACCAGCTCGTGACGCGCATCGCGCTCTATCCAGACCCGCTTCTGGCCCAGGTGCTTACCGCTTCGACGTACTCGAACCAGATTTTTGAGGCGGCGACATGGGCGGATCAGCACAGCTATCTCAAAGGTGATGCGCTGGTGCATGCCATTCAGGACGACCACTTGCCCTGGGATGCAAGCGTACTCGCGCTGCTGCCATTCCCCTCGGTTTTGGATATGATGGCGCGCGATCCCGGCTGGACAGAACAGCTTGGCAATGCAGTTCTCACGCAACATCCTGAGGTGATGGATGCCGTGCAACGGATGCGGCGCAAGGCCAGGGATTATGGCTATCTTGGACCCAACGGCTACGTGAATGTTCTTACAGACTGAGCTTACATTCAGATTCTGCCGGTCAACTCAGGCGTGATCTATGTACCTTTTTACGATCCCTACGTTGTCTTTGCGCCACCTCGGCCCGGGTTCGTCGTTGGGACCGCGATCCACTTTGGGCCGGCAGTCACGATCGGAGCCGCCTTTGATACCTGGGGTTGGTGGTTTGGCTCAGGCTTCCTCTGGCCCTCCCATGCAATCCTCATCGATCATCGGCCGTGGGGCGGGTGTGGGTCGGACGGGGTGCCTACGTTCATCCGTACGCCCACCTATGGGTTCATCCGGTAGGACCGCGCGTGGAGGTCCATCATCGAAGACGGTAACTAGGGAATCGTCAGCAGAGCTGAAGAGGAAGGTGATCCGAAAATCCACCGGCTGCCTTCAACAGAAGAGCTCGTCTCACTTCGAAAACTCCTGGCGCTCAGGAGAAATTGAACTGATGTCCAAACTCCAAAAGGGTTGAATTACTCCTGGGTAACGGGCAATCCGGAAGTATTTCTCAATTGCTGCTAACAGACCAATGTACTCATCGGCAAACTCAGACCACTCGCGGTGCAGCTCTAAAACGAAGCTCGTCCGCATTGAATTCTCCGATCTCCATATCTCGAAAGAAGACTCTGTAAAACCCTGGTGTGATCAACTCGAATCCCAACTCTTCGAAGCGGAATACTTCGCTGATGAAGACTCTGTTTTTGTGCCAGCTGATGTCGCCGCTATTGTTCACCCGTCGCAGAAGCAGACCTTTCGGGTACGTGAACTCCGGCAACTTGCGGGGTAGTCGAACGGAGCTCGGGATGTAGAGACTCGCTGGGACCTGGTTGTTCAGGCCCTCATGCGGGCGCTCGTTATTGAACACGTAGCGAAAGCTATCGAAGCGGCTCTGCTGACCGTTGCTCTCTGTATGTACCGGGTTGTGTCGCATTGCATTCTCCATACATGGACTATCAGAAGGGCTGAAGGCCTGCCGACCCAAAGACCGCACGAAATCTCTCACAGTAGATCACTACCGTGTTGTACCGTGCGAAATCTACGTTTGCTGGCAGCAGTACTCCTGGTCTCCCTCGTCGCCCTTGATTGGAGCTATCTCCAACAATTCGAGTGCAGTGCCTGGGGATGTTTTAGTCAGAGCGGGATCGCCGGCTTTGGCCAGTACGACATGAACGTCGGGTCCGTTCGAGGTATGAAAATCCGTCAGCTTAAGTGAGAGGGAGCCGTTGCTATTCCGGTAGACCGAAGCGCGACCGGCGGTTTCATGAATCGCAGCCTTGAATAGCCCGGTGTAAGCAGGCTGGTCCACGTCGTCCTGTGCAAATGGAGCCGCTTCATTGACCCGTTTATTGATAAAAAGCTTCTCTGGCCGGAAGAGATACCAGAGCGCTACAAGCAAGAGCACGGACGCCAGGGCCGTCGCGATCTTATGTTTGCGAAGAAATGAAATCACGTTGCTCAACCGATCGGTAATCAGATTGGAAAGAATGGCCGCCGGAGACCGGCGGCCTTAGTCGACTAGAACTTCTCAAGTGGTGCAGCACCAAACGTCGCGTTGAACCGCTCGCAGTAAATTGCGACCGTACGGAACTTCTTTAGATCAGTGCCTGACGGAATGTCGTAGTTCTGATCCCCTTCATTGCCTTTCAAGGGGCCAAGTTCCACGCGCTCCACGTTGCTCTTGAGAAAGTTGTCGTCATCCTTTGCGTCGTCGGCAGCGATAAGAATCACATGGACATCCGGTCCGTTGGAGGTTTTGAAGTTGGTGAGACGAAGGACGTCTTTGCCCTTCACCTTATAGATCGAAACCCGGCCGGTAGTTGCGTGCACCTGGCCATGCAAAGTCCCTGTCTCGATCGGCTTAGAGCCTTGGGCACTAGCGGACAGAACAGATCCCGAGAAGGCTAGAGTAGCGGTCAATGCGAACGCGTGAAGACGGTTCATATAAATCTCTCCTGTTGTTGTGGCGGAATTATCCGCTGAAGTTTGGAAGATCTCACCGGGGGGGCACTTACGTCTAGCGAGAGAATGAAAGTGAGGCGGAGTCACAGCAGGGCTAAGCAGTGACCGAGGTCTCGTGAAAGCGGTGGATATGCTCGCTGATGTAGTCGAGGCAGTCTTCGACTGCGAAGTGCCCTGCACTCAACCGGTGCATCTCGGCCTTCGGCAGCACCTCCAGATAAGCTTCGCCTCCGGCGGGCGTAAAAAAGATATCCCCTTGGCCCCAGAAGATGATGGTCTTCGGCTGGTGCTGCTTCAGGAACGCCTGCCACTCTGCGTAGTGACCCACGTTGGTGCGGTAGTCATAGAACAGCTCGAGCTGAATCTGCTTGCCGTGCGGGCGCTGCAGCGTGAGTAGGTAATCCGAGTTCCAGTTATCTGGACTGATGAGCTCAGGTACCGGCGAGCCAGTGAGGTACACCGCTTTGACGGTTTCCAGTGCCAGCAGGCCCGCGACAGCAGCCTCGTTCTCGGGGCTGCGGTCCAGCCATAAGGCATTACGAAGTCCGCCCCAGGCCTCGGTGAACCCGATCTCGTAGGCGTTGGTGTTCTGCACGATGAGCCACTCAAGGAGCTCGGGACGCTTTCCGACGATGCGGAATCCGACAGGGCCGCCGTAATCCTGAACGTACAGGCCGAACTTGTTGAAGCCCTTAGCCTCGAGGAAATGCCCAACGATCTCAGCCAGCTTGTCGAAGGTGTACGGGAATGTGGCAGGGTCCGGGGTGTCGCTGTTACCGAAGCCGGGATAATCGGGCGAGATGACGTGAAAGCGGTCAGCGAGTGCAGGTATTAGGTTGCGGTACTGATGGGACGACGACGGCCAGCCGTGTAACAGAACGAGCTTTGGGCTGGAAGGATCGCCGGCTTCACGATATGCAATGTTCAGGCCGTCCACTGCGAGAGTGCCATAGGTGACGGTGGTGGCCGAGATGGCGGGGGAATAGGTCTTGGTCATTTCTTCTCCGGCAACGTGGTGAGGAACGGTACGTGTAAACCGAGAGAGAAACGACGCCGATCGCCTTTGTCTCGCTCGTGCGTACCGAGCAAAGTTTAGGTGTAAGCACATAGAGCCTACACACGAGTTGATTCAACCATGATTGATTGCAGAAGTAACGACGTTTGATTTGATAGGTACTATCAGCCAGACTGATAGGTAAATGCGGTGTGAATGGTACCCTTAGCCTATGGAGCTGCGCCACCTACGATATTTCTGCGCCGTTGCTGAACATCGAAGCTTTACTGTAGCGGCGCGTCAGTTGAACGTCTCACAGTCGGGCGTCAGTGGGCAGGTACGTGACCTTGAAAAGGAGATCGGCGTCACGCTCTTACATCGTAGGAAGCGGGAGGTGGCGCTCACGCCGGAGGGATCGGCGTTCTTCCATGAGGCGAGAGAGATCCTGATGCGCTCGGAGCGAGCCGTCGATATGGCGATGCGGGCGTCTAAAGGGCAGTCGGGCCGCCTGACGGTTGGGCTTTGTGGTCCTGTGACGGCTTCTTGCCTGCCCAAAGCGATCCGAACGTTCCGAAAGCAATTCCCCGGCGTCGCGCTATCCCTTCGTGAGCACTCACCAGCGGAACAGGTCGATGCGCTGCTGGATGGTCGCATCGACATGGGATTCACTCGGGGTATTCCTTCCGAAGTGAAACACCTTCTCTATCAAGAGCTGCTCTTCCGGGAGCCGGTGATAGTCGCTTTACCGAAGGGGCATCCGCTGGCGCAGCACGACGCCGTCTCCGTGCGGCAACTTACCTCTGAGCGCCTCATTCTCTTCGGCCGCGAAGGCGCACCCGAGGTGTTCGATTCGATTGTGGCTATGTGTAAGAAGGCACGGTTTTCGCCCAAGATCGCGGATACTCCAAGTTCCTGGCATTCCGTTCTCACGATGGTCGAGTCGGGTGAAGGCCTTGGTCTGGTGCCGCAATGCGTGCAATTCCTGCGCGGCAATGACATCGTCTTTCGTCCACTCCGAGACGGTGGTGCGAGGCTCGACGCCGTCGTGTTCTGGAGACGAGATGAGACCAGCTTTCTCCAAGAGAGCCTGCTAGGACTTCTCAAGGAGAAGCGAAGCGAGTACGTAGGTACACATGGTGCAGGAATAACAACAGAAAAGAAAATGAAATGAGTTCGCCTGTCATCCCCCATTTGTTGACCCCGAGTTCGCAGGGCGAAAGGTTCAAATAGCCAGGACCTCTGAATTCGCGCAACCCTGAGTTGTCGCCAGCGTCTATCGGCCTCGGATTGCGGTCGCTTGAATGCGGCTGTACTTGCAACGGCTGTGTCGCTTTTGAGGCGACGCAGCTCTGGATGGAATATGGCATGCTCAGACTTCTAGAGCCGCATCGATGGCTTCACCAAACAGTTGCTCAATCGCTAGTGGAGGCGCTTGCTTGTCTCAGCGAGAATTTCGCGCGCAAACTCATCGTCGTTGACGGCGCGTGAAAGGATCAGAGCTCCGATCATTGATACATACCAGTGGATCGCATCCCCGCGAGCAGAGCGCCGAGACTTCCAGGGGAAGTAACTCGACAGCTTCTGAATCACACTCTTGATCTGCGCCGTGAAGGCTCCTTGCACTTCAGGTTCCTTCCTGATTTCGGAAGCCAATGCAGCGACGGCGCACCCTCCCGCGCAATCGCGCATATGTTCTTCGCTGAGATAGTAGTCGACGAAGGCGGCTTTGCCGATGTCGCTTCCAGGCACTTTATCGAAGTCTCCAAAGGTCCGTTGGAGCTCACGATTCAGGCTCTCTGCCATCAGCGCCTCTTTCGAGGCGAAGTGGTTATAGAACGGGCCGTGCGTGAGCCCCGAAGCCTTCATAATCTCGCCAACACTGACTCCATGAAACCCACGCTCACGAAAAAGGCGGATCGATTCATCCAGGATGCGTTCGTGTTTCTGGGCTGTGTCTGTCGCTGGATACCTCATAAATGGCCTCCTCGTAAACGGCTAACATACATGGTACATCTAATGCTTACGACCACCTAAAGGTGCGGTGAAATAGAAAATTCATGCAAATTCCCAAGTATCATCATTGACATTAAGCATGATGTATATCATGCTTGTGGACGTGTCACATGATGGACATCATGTTTGGCCGGAAAAGAGGATTTGAAAAATGGGCACACAAGGTAAGGGACTAGCCGTTGTGACAGGCGCTTCGTCGGGTATTGGCAAGATCTACGCTGACCGGCTTGCGAAGCGTGGATTCGACCTGCTTCTCGTCGCGCGCCGTAAACAACGGCTTGAGCAGCTATCGCAGGAACTACAGCAGAAGCATGGAGTGAAGGCAGAGATTCTGGTTGCGGATCTTGGCAATTCCGCAGATCTTGAGCGGGTTTCAAAGGCGCTGGCAAGCGACGAGCGCATCACCCTTCTCGTGAACAACGCCGGCGTTGGCGAGCTGAAGCCCACCACTGCGATTTCCCTGGACGCGGTGAACAGCCTGATCGATGTGAACAACAAGGCGATAACTCATCTTACCCTCGCTGTGCTTCCGAATTTCACGAAGCGTAATAGCGGCACCATTATCAACATCGGGTCGATCCTTTCGTTCTTCGCGTTGCCGATGAGCACCGTCTACAGCGCGACCAAGGCATTCCTTGCCATCTTCACCATCGGTCTTCGGGACGAACTCAAGGACACCGACGTGAAGGTGCAGCTTGTTCTTCCCGCAGCTACTGAGACAGAGATATGGGAGCTCTCCGGCATTCCTGTCGCCGCCCTCGATCCTAAGACTGTGATGACGGCCGAGCACTGTGTCGACGCTGCTCTGGCTGGCCTCGACAAGGGCGAGACCATCACATATCCCTCCGTTGAGAACTTCGGCGTCTTCGAGGAGTTTGACGCGGCACGCGGCAAGCTGTTTGTGGCCGGACAGAACGGAAAGCCTGCTTCACGTTACAACCTCACCAAGTAACAAACGGCGGGTTGCGGACGTCTGTCCGCAACCCTTTCAGCTGTTGATCACTTCAGGCCGCGCCACGAAATCAAGCAGCGTCCTTTGTGTTCCAAAAAGAGTTGAGATATGGACAAAAAACGAGACTGGAATCTTCTGGATAAGAATCTTCGGTTCTTGCGTTAAACGCGTTTGATTTGGCTACAGGCAGCATTGATCGCAGAGCAGCACAAATGCAATGTTGAGAATCGCCTATTGTCTCCGCCTGAGGTTCGCCTTCAACTCGCAGCCATTACTCTTGCCGAAGAGCTCAACTTCACGCGGGCCGCAGACCGGCTAAAGATCACTCAGCCTGCATTGAGCAAGCAAATTGCTGAATTGGAAAAGCGCATTGGATTTGCGGTATTCAAGCGAAATCAGAAGCGCGTCAAACTTACGGATGCCGGTCAGGTATTTATTCGCGGATGCAGGGACGCTTTCGCCATACTTGAAAAATCGGTTCGCCTCGCGCGTGCAACTCACGATGAGGTGCAACCACTCATCACCATGGTCATAGTCCTTACGTTGACCATGCCTTCATCTCCGCGATCTTGAGCACCCACCTTCCGCTCTACCCCGATCTGCGACTTCGAATGGAAGCATGTTTGCCTTGAATTTGGCTCACAGTGTCTTAGCTGCCGAACTTGATCTAGCGATCATCACCGAGCCATCCGACAACCCACATGCGTGACCCCGAGATGTGCCGCTATTGGTTCTTGTAGATTCTGGTTGCGATCACTTTTGCATCCGGGCTGCTTCCATCGATGACGCTTGCCTCTAGCAGAAGCTCGAAATTATTGAGCTCCGAGGTTGTTGTCGCCTGTTTGAGAATATCTGGCATTCTCTTATCATTCAGTAGGAACGCATCCGCAGCATCCACCCCGGCCATCGTAGTTCCTTCGATCAGCAAAACCTTGCCGACGCCCTGTAGATTGTCGACCAGAGCGATGTACGCATAGCCACGATGGGAAGGATCATCTGCCGTCCATGCGTATTCCGATTTCTCCCCGGCGCGCGGAGACCGGTTCACAACGCGGATCTTGTTCGTCGCACCATCGTAGATGATGTGAAAGTTTAGGTTATTGTCGAAGAGCTCGATCCATGGATTGTAGGTAGGAGCTCCGGTCAGGATGACATTTGCATTTCTGAAATCGGAGACATGAATGTCGCGGGCGAAACGAACGCTATAGTGATCGGCAAGGAACTCCGGCACTTCACGCAATCTGTCGGTGAAGTTGAGATCGACAATGCTGGTGTAACGGCGTTCCGCGAACGGACTCCACAGGTAGCCGGCGGGTGTTTGTGCAGCAGGCTCGCGCAGATAAGCGCCCGTAATGTAGTCTCCAACGGAAACCTGGGTTCTCGCCAGATTGTTATACATATTCAGGCCCGCATCTCCCGGGACGAGCAGAGTGTTCCGGCCTGGGACGAAGAGGGAAGACCAGAGCTGATGCGAGACCGTGTGGTGTTGTCTTTGCAGGTTGAGCCAGCGCTGGAGGAGTATCGTCGTGGCGATCCCAAGAAGGAATGTAATTCCGGCAACCAGAAGAAGTAGCCGTCTTTGAAGCAGCCCACGCGTCGGCTCGACCGGTGATTCTGCTTGCAGATCGGGAATAGCAATAGCAGGCGGACTCTCCGCCGGGGCAAGAATTTGGAGCACTTCGCGCGGACAATCTACAAAGACAGGGACATAGCCCCCACGCGGCACTTCAATCCGGATGGCATCGTCCTTGCCGTCCTCCTGATAGTAGAGTGCAAGCCGCTGGCGGAGCTGCCGGGCAGAGGAACGGACGATGTTGTCTTCGCCGGCATTGAAGTCGGCTGGCCGTTTAAAGACATGCAGACCAATCTGTTGCTCGGTAATCTCATCGATATTGCCGTCCAAAGCGCGCCTGCCGACATAACGAAGGAAGGCGCTCAATCTTGCAGACTTTACGAACTGCTGGCTCGCAAGGACTCGCTCGACCGCGATCCAGAGCAGGTCATAGCGCAGCGAAGACGCATCTGCCAAAACCACCTGGGTCGGCGTGTTGTCGTTGGCAATCACGTGATCTAAGAGAGGGATAGTATCGACCTCTTCTCAAGTGTAGCGGCGACACATTGAAGGGATGTTAACAAATAAGTTTTAACACTGTCTTCACTTTGATTTCAGGGGTAGACCCCTCATCTCTCACGGTAAGCCCCCTGCCTCCCGACGGTGTTTCCGCAGAGGATGTGGGTGTGACATTTCCTTCTAAAGTCGATTTCCCTGGTTCTGAGTTTTCAAAGCGTGCTCTCCTGTTCGCCTTCATTGGTCTGACGGTGGCATTTTTCTGGCCCTCCTCTTCCATCGCCCAACAAATCGCAGCGACGCCTCCGATGGGCTGGAACAGTTGGAACCACTTCGGTAAGACCGTTTCGGCAGAGGATGTGCGTCGTGTGGCGGACGCCATGGTCGCGAACGGAATGCGCGACGCCGGTTACATCTATGTAAACATAGACGACGGCTGGCAGGGCAAACGAGACGCACAAGGCCGTATTCACGGCAACGACCACTTTCCCGACATGAAGGCTCTCGCCGATTATGTTCATGCGCGGGGTTTGAAACTTGGCATCTATTCCACCCCTGGTCGCAAATCATGTGCCGGCCTCGAAGGAGGCCGCAGCCACGAAGTAGAGGACGCCCGCAGCTTTGCGGAGTGGGGCGTGGACTTTCTCAAGTACGACGTCTGTTCTTTTCGCGAAGTATTGGCTCAGCAGGCTAGTGGAGATCCAGTAGCAGCCCGCAACCTGATGCAGGCTGCCTATGGACGTATGCGAGATGCATTGGCTGCCGCCGGTCGCCCCATTCTATTCAGCGCCAGCCAGCACGGACTCTCCGAAGTATGGACTTGGGGAACTGACGTCGGTCTCCAGATGTGGCGCACGGGTGACGACATTCGAGACAAATACGAAAGCGTTACTGAGATTGGCTTTGCTCAGGCAGGTCTCTCATCGTTTGCCGGACCTGGTCATTGGAACGACCCCGACATGCTGGAGATAGGCAACAAAGGCCTTTCGTTGGAGGAGGCAAAGACGCAGTTTTCACTGTGGAGCCTGCTCGCAGCTCCTCTGCTGGCTGGAAATGACCCAGCGAACACCTCTGCCGAGATGCTCTCCGTTCTCACAAATCGCGAGGTGTTGGCGGTCGATCAGGATGTCGCCGGTCATCAGGGTGATCGCATCTGGACGCAGGGGCCGGTCGAAATCTGGGAGCGCGATCTTTCGGATGGATCCAAAGCCGTAGGCATCTTCAATCGCAATGCGGGTGTTGCATGGGTCGAACTCAATCTCCGTCAGTTTGGCTGGTCCGCTGCCACGCAGGTTCGCGATCTATGGCAGGCAAAAAATCTTCCTCCTATCCATGGTGGTTCTCAACGGTTTCTCGTTCCGAAGCATGGCGTCATTCTGCTTCGGCTCAGAAAACTTAACTCTTAAAAGCAAATTCACGATTACTTCAATCTGGGAAGAGATAAGGAACACAAGCAATGCGTCAATCAAAACAAAAAAACACGATGCTGCTTCATCTTCTTACCATCGCTGCTGGCCTTCTGGTGAGTAGAGGAAGCCTCCATGCGCAAACATCGCGGATTAGCGGTGTCGTGACGGATGCCAGTGGTGCCATTGTGCAACGCGCACGTATCACGGTGCGCGACCTGAACACGAATGTTGTGACGGTGCTCGAGAGCAACTCGGACGGCAACTATCAGGCATCCGCTCTTCCACCAGACCGCTACAGCGTCAAGGCGGAAGCGACGGGATTCCGAGCAAGTGAGACAACAGATATCGCCCTCTTCGTGGATACGGCCGCTCGTGTCGACCTGAAACTGACAGCTGGTTCGAGCGGTGAAAGCGTGACAGTCACGACTGATTCAGAGATGACTCAGCCGAACAACGCAGAGATGGCGACCGAGATCTCCACGAAGCAGTACCTGGAGTATCCGTTGGAGCAGGTGGGGCGTATTCGCAGTCCTGCATCGTTTGTGTATCTCGCGCCTGGTGTGCAGGGAAATCTGCAGTTAAACGGTAATGAATATACCGGCGCGACGAACGTGATCGCTGTAAACGGCAGCAACATCTGGAACACAGAGCTCATCGTAGACGGCCTGCCCGCAGGGCAGACGCGCATCATCGGCAACTATACCGAGTCGTCGCCTGCGGTGGATGCCATGCGCGAGTTCAAGATCACCACGACGCAACTCCCAGCAGACTACGGTCACACGGGAGCTGCAGTCGGCAGCTTCGCGGTGAAGTCGGGCGGGAACGACTTCCACGGCACGGTGTATGAGTACCTCCGTAATAATGTGCTCGACTCCAACAACTGGTTGGCGAAACACAATGGAACCAATCTCTCTCCCACGCGGCAGAATGAGTTTGGCGCTACCATCGGCGGCCCCATCATCATTCCGCATTTGTATAACGGCCGCGAACGGACCTTTTTCTTCTTCGCATACGGTGGCTCGCGCAAGAGCGGCGCGGATACCTACACGCTCTCGCAGGTGCCAACTCCGGCTCAGTTGCAGGGTGACTTCAGCACCTACAATCGCGTCATCTACGACCCCGCCACGACCAGGCCGAACCCGAGTGGAACGGGATTTGTTCGTACCCGGTTCGCGAACAACAAGATCACGCACTTCGATCCCATCGCACAGCAGTTGTTGAGCCTGTTTCCCGCGCCGAATCAAGCTTCGGCTAGTACGCAGAATTACGGCGGATGGACAGGGGAGCGTCTTCTCAATCCCGATACCTACACCGCGAAGGTCGACCAGGTCGTCCGCGAGAATCACCGCATCAGCGCGACTTATATTCGCACCTCAATTCCGCGGATCAATGCGGGAGCGCTGCCTGCTCCGCTGTCTACGGGATACAACCAGAAGATCGGATCGCACACAGCGCGCGTTGCATATAACTGGATCGCCTCCAGCAATCTCCTGAACCAGTTCACCGTTGGCTTCAATCGCTTTACGAACTTCCAGTCACCTATCTCCGACGTCAGCCAGTTCCCGGAAGCGCAGCCGTTAGCGAACATCGCTGGCGGACTGTTTCCGTCGATGACGTTCACCAATGGCTATGCGACGGTGGGAAGCATCACTTCGCAGAATGTGAACGAGAACGACTACATGTTCCGCGACGTTCTGTCGTGGGTTGTGAAGAATCACAACCTGCGTTTCGGTGGCGAGTTCCGCCGCGCGCAGTACAACGACTTCGCCCCGGCACAGGCGACCAGCACCTACGGCTTCGCGACGCTGGAGACCGCGAACCCGCAGAGCACGGGTGGCACGGGTGACGGCTTTGCCAGCTTCCTGCTGGGACAAGTGGAGACGGCGTCCATCGTCAATCCGCTGCCGCTGCATACTCGCAAGAACTACTCTGGCTTCTTTGTGCAGGACGATTGGAAGATACTTCCTCATCTGACGCTGAACCTTGGCATGCGTTATGAATGGTCGGGTGCGCCGACTGAGACGGACAACCGCCAAAGCATCGTTGACCTGGCCGCGCCGAATCCTGGCGCGAATAATCGCGCCGGAGCGTTGGTATTCGCCGGCGCGGCGCCGCTCGGGGTCGGAAGATCGAATCTGTTCGATACGGACTATTCTGCCTTCAGTCCTCGCTTCGGCTTTGCCTACCAGGTTCGTAAAGGCTTCGTTGTCCGCGGCGGTTATGGCGTGTATTACAGCGACATCCTTCCGAACACCGACTTGGTGCAGTCCGGCTTCCAAGTCTCCAGCAGCTTCTCCACGCCAAACAACGGTGTCTCGCCGGCATTCGTTCTCAGTACGGGACCGACGGGTATCTCCACCACTCCGAACCTGACACCCACTGCAGTCAACGGACAGAACGCAACCTACTACGGCCCCAAAGCCGGCGCGATGCCGCGCACGCAGCAGTGGAGCCTGAACGTACAACAGCAGCTTTCGAAAACATGGTTGCTTGAGTTCGCTTATATCGGCACCCACGCCACGCGGCAGGTCGCGCCGAACATGGTGAACATCAACCAGGTCGACCCGAAGTACCTCTCGCTGGGAACTCTGCTTACGCAGTCAGCAACCTCCACCGCCGCAAGAAATGCTGGCATCACGCTGCCATATCCCGGGTTCACCGGGACGGTAGCGCAGGCACTGCGTGCCTTCCCGCAGTATCAGACGTTGACGTCACAGGCGGCGAAGGTCGGTGCGTCGGAGTACAACGCCGGTCACATCATCGTGAAGAAGCAGACGTCGTTTGGCCTGACGTTCAACGCAAACTATACCTTCGCGAAGAACATGGGATTTACCAATCCCACACTTGCCGGTAATGGAGCTGTAAACAACTCTCTGCAAGATGCCTATAACCCTCGTGCGGAGTGGTCGCTTATGGCGCAGGACGTGCGGCACGCCATCAACATCCACTACACCTACGAGCTGCCCTTCAACATCAAGCGTCAGGACAACTTCGCTCGCGCCTTCGCTTCGCGTCTCGTCAGTGGATGGACACTATCTGGCATTCATCGCTACCAGGGTGGCTTCCCAATCCTCATCACAGTCAACAACACGTTGCCCATCTTCAACCGAAGTCTGCGACCCAATATCGTGGCCGGCGTCGATCCGCTGACGCACATCTCCAACGGAGACCTCGATCCGACGGCCGCAAGCAACAACAGTGTCCTTAGTAAGGCGGCGTTCAGCTCTCCTGTTTATTCGTTCGGCAATCTGCCGCCGGCGTCTTCCAACATGCGCAGCTTCCCGTTGCTCTCTGAGAGCTTCTCCGCGACGAAGCACACGCGCATCACGGACAGAGTGGACTGGGTCTTCTATGCGCAGTTCTTCAACGCATTCAATCGCCACCGCTTCACCAGCATTAACGCGAACGCTGACAACGCTGCGTTTGGTGTCCCAAGCGGTGTCAGCTCACCACGGCACATTCAGTTCGGAATGCGCTTCCTGTTCTAGGAAGAGAAACGTTCTGATCAACGGTTTTTCCGCGGCAAGGAAGGGGAGAGGGCAACTGAGCACCATATAGCTATGCCTTTCCTTGCTAAGACCTCAACCATACGCTCCTACACCTAAGAACGTGAATCATTCGAGGTGACGCAATGACGACGCAGACCTGGATAGCTCGCCGCTTCAATCGACCATCGATGACCAGATCAGGCTTATTGGCGCTGGCCCTCATCGCATTCTGTGCTTGCAGTAACCTTCTGCAAGCGCAGGTGTACAACCCCCGGCATCTTGATCTGGACAAGATCATGAATGAAATCAAGACGCCGCATAGTGACCTGACCCTTCTGATCGCTCATCGTGGACTTCATGCTCTGGCGGACGGATCGACGCCCGGCGTGCCTGAAAACTCGATCGAGTCGATTCGACAGGCCGCCATGGCGGGGCTGGAGGCGGTGGAGGTGGATGTCAAGTTGACCCACGACGGCATCCCGGTTTTGAGCCATGATTACACCTGGGGCCGCGAGACCTGCATCACGTACCAGACCATCAGCGATGGTGTTCCCTTTAACCCGTTCACAGCGAAGGGCAACGCGAATAACGATTCAAGAAACCCCAAAGTATCCGACGTGGATCTGTCACGTATGAGGTGGTGGTTCTTCGACAACACCACCCTCAGAGATGGCATCAGCATCGCAAATCCTCCGTCTCTTACTAACCAGGGTTGCTCGACAACAGGGCATGGTTATACCGGGGAATACTCCCCCACGCTGCAAGACGTCCTGAACTACATGAGGGATCACAGTATCGCCATGGTCCTGACGTTGGATATCAAGGATGCGGCTACCGCGAAAAAGGCCTGGGACATCGTTGTACAAACGGTAGACTATCGAGGCGTGGGCTTTGCCTACTCGACCCTTTTCAAAATTCCAGCCCGCAATTTCACTTCACCAGCCTCTTACACCAATGTCTTCGGGACTTCGGCCCCCCGTCCGGCACTTTTTCCCTACTACGGCACAGCAGATATCCAGCCCATTAAGCCGAACGGAAGCAACTTCGGCAGCGAAGGTGCGATGATGGATGCCCTGCATGACATGGAGACCGTCCATCCTGGATGGATTGTTGCGACTGAAGTCGATCAGAAAGAAGACGGCGGCGACCATATCCTTTCGAACTTATACAACTACGCGAAGATTGACTACAGTCGAAATGTGGCCATGCGCGTAGGCAATTTCAGCCCGTTCAAAGATCTGGATAAACCGGGTGATCCGCAGCCAGCGCTGCCGAAGTTTTTCGGCAATACCGGCTATTGCTGTGACACGCTTCTGGACTACCGTTACAACGTGCCGAACACCATTGGGGTGGACAGCGATGACCCATACGTTGAAGTTCTGGCCTACGATCGGGACCGCCCGTCGGATGTGGAAGACCGACGCGGCGACCACAGCTGGATCACTGGTAAGGGGTTTGACATCATCACCGCCGATGATGTCAAGGCATGGAACTCGGAACTCGGAGGCATGAATAAACGAAATGTATGTGGCTGGCTCTCAACCGACGTTACCGCGTGTCGTAATTTTCAGCCAACCGACGTTGCGCCTCTGAGTAGCAATTCGCGCACGACGCCTGAAGAGGTCCCGAATACGCCAGGTCTTAGCAGTTCCGGGAACTTCTCAGGCCCAGGAGAGCCCACAGGCAACATTCCCGCTTTATCGTCTTCCAACTCGGCCACGTTCACGGTCCAGGGAGGCGGTGCAACCTTCAACGTCTCGCAACCGAACGACTCCGTGGCAACCTACACCTGGACCGACGGTGGCTCGCCTTCGGAAATGTTGACCAGCGCGAGCGGTACTGGGTTGGGATATGCATTGAGCGTAGTTCGGCCCGGGACCTATTCGGGTGCTCAGCCCTCTACAACCATCACTGTGAATCCTGGAACGACGTACCAGACGATCGACGGATTCGGCGGAGCGATGACGGACTCGGCGGCTTCGCTGATCCTCGGCTCTCCTAACCGCGATAGGATCGTGAATACTCTATTTAGCAGCGGCAGTGGCGGAGCAGGTTTGACCATAGTTCGGTCCCCCATGGGATCGAGCGACATGATGGCTTCCGCCACGGATATCCACACTTATGAAGACACCCCGGGCAATTTCTCTGCCAGTGCCAAAGTGAGCGATCTACGGCAAATTTCAGCTCTGCAGCTAGCTAAGGGGATTGTTGGCAGTAATTTCAAGGTGCTTGGGACGCCCTGGAGCGCACCGGGATGGATGAAGCGGGGCGGCTCCTTGCTGCCGGCGCAGTGCGGTACTGACCAAAATGAACTCGATATCAAGAATGTTTCGAGGTACGCAGGGTACTTCGTGAACTACGTAAATGCTTACACTGCGCTTGGACTGACGCCGTGGGCGGTGTCCATGCAGAATGAACCAGAAAACTGCAAGACAGCCATGCCGACCACTCTCATGTCAGCCACTACCGAGGTTGCCCTTGCGAGAGCTCTCAAGAGTGGGCTTGGAAGCAGCGTTAAGATCCTGGGTTGGGACCATAACTGGAACGACCCGGCCTTCGTCAATACGCTCGTCAGCAGCGGAAGCATCGACGCCATTGGGTATCACTGCTACGACGGGACTCACTACAGCAACCAGACTACTGCCGTCCCGACGTATATGACGGAGTGCTCCGGATTTACGACCTCATCCGCAAACGTGGCTCAGAACCTGGGCTGGGAGGTCGCAAATCTGCTGATCGGACCTCTCCGGTACGGGGCGCGGGGATCTATCTATTGGTCACTCGTGCAGGATCCAAATGGTAATCCGCATCTGGGTGGCTCCGATGCCTGCCAAACCTGCCGAGGTATGGTGACCGTAAACAGCGATGGCAGCTTTCAACCGACCCAGGACTTGTTCTATTGGGGGCAGTTCTCTAAGTTCGTGCCCCCCGGCTCGGTACGCATCGCCTCCAACAACTCCGGCAACTTGTCCACCGTGGCGTTCCGGAAAGGAAATCAAAACACGGTGGTGGTATTAAACTCCGGCAGCTCCAGGGCGGACGGAGGGGTAGCTGGATCGGACGAGCGGGATCTTAGAGGTCACATCGTGCAATGGGATGGTGATACCGCTGCACAGAAGACCGCATGGCTTGTTGGTTCCGATGGCTATCGACGCTGGATCAGCGACGGTTCAACATTCAACTGTCTCAAGTATGACGCGGGTATACAAGGTCCCGACGTTGAGGCGGCCGGCGCTTTGGACAAGTACATCAACCTGCTGAACGTCTGGGCCGTTTGTGGCCAGGGGACTATGGGCACCAACAGCGAGTTAGAGGTCGGCACCTATCTTAAATCGACGAACGGCGCGCGCCTCACATTGACGGCTGGTGGGCTTACCGCTGTTGACGCTAATGGCAAATCCAACTGGGCACCCAGCGGCGCAGGGGCAAATCGCCTCATTTTGCAGGAGGACGGGAACCTTGTGGAGTACCAGGGCACCAATGTGATCTGGGCAAGTAATACCGTGGGCTCAGGGGCGATCTGGCTGTCCATCCACGACGACGCATCCTTCACGTTGTACAACAAGGCAAACGCCGCAGTCTGGTCAAGTCCGATCACCTCTGGCTGGTACGTCGGCAAGATTGTTCAGTGGGAAGGCGATACAGCTGCACAGAAGACGGCGTGGATGGTGGGGGGAGATGGGAGCCGGCGCTGGATTCCGGACCTGGCCACGTTCAATTGTCTGCATGACGCCGGTGCGAGGAACGCCATCTCCGTAACCACAAGCGCCCTTAACCTGCTTCCCAACCTTAACAATGTTTGGGCAACCTGCGGGGGCAGCCAGATTGGTGTGAACGGAGCTGTTGAACGAGGCAGCTATCTTAGCGCCGGCAAAAATAGACTGACTCTCCAGGATAACGGCAACCTCGTCCTCCACCACTTTGAACCCGGGAACGACTATTCGGCTTGGTGGACCAGTACATCGAGTGGCGTCCAGCTGAAACTCAATCCCGACGGTAACCTCGCTTTATACGATGCGAACCGCACAATCATCTGGTCCTCCGGCACAGATCGATCCAATCCGGGCTATCTCATACTCGGCACGGATTCTTCTCTTCGTCTCTGGGACGCAGGGGGGAACAATGTCTGGAGCCGGGATGCCGCAGAGGTTCCCCAGGCTCCGTCTGCCGGGTATAGCTTCTGCGCAAAGGAAGGATCCACATGCAAGTTTTCCGGCTCGGCTACTGTGATGTTCGGACCCCCTGCGTCATCTACTACTCATGGCTTGGCCGAGTACACCTCTAGAAGCTTTACGAATACCACCTCTTGCAGCATCACAGCCTTCACGCTAGATCCCGCTCCCAAAAAGGTGAAAGCTTGCTGGTATCACCTCAATTGAACTATAGCTCGTTAGACTTACCACGATGATGAGAGACGCTATCCCATGGCCCATCCGATTCATTTAGATCGGATGGGTTCATCATCTCAGGGCAGAAGTTAGTCGCTTTCACTTTGTGAGCGCTTTCGCCGAATCCACTCGCGCCCGACTAGGATTCATGTTTGCGGTCTGTAGCGTCTGCTGTAAAAGCACGCTCAACCGCTCCAGCATCGGACGATGTATGTAGTCCTGGCACGCGGCTTTGATGGCTTCCAAACGTGCGTTACGCTTCTTGCCGCTCAGAGCCTCCAACTCCTCGACGGTCGCGGGTTGTCCGATGTCTTCGGAGAACCGTTCAATCAAGCCATAGCTTTTCGAGAGCGAGGTTCCACCTTTGAAGAGCAAGCGTGGGCCACCAGCCTCCAGTTTGTTGAAGAGCGCGTCGAGCGTCCAACAGACCCAGAAGTCCTTTTCAATATTCTGTTCGGCGGTGCCAAGACGGGTGCTGGCTCCGACAAGAAGTTGGTCCCGTATTCAGCAAGGCACCCTACGGCACCTACACGATGGAAAAAAGCGGCAATGCCTTCGCAGTAAGCAAGTCCATGGGGCACGCCGACCTGAAGTCGATGGAGCCGTATCAGCACCAGGAACTGGAACCACTGCGGGTTGCAATCAATCAGCGCAACCGGCGAAAAAAGTTTGGTCAGGTTTTGGAAAACGCATCGTAGGGAGCAAACAGCTGGTACTTGTAAGTGCTTGATAGATTGGTAGAAAATTGGTGGACGCGGTAGGGATCGAACCTACGACCAGTCGATTAAGAGTCGAATGCTCTACCAGCTGAGCTACGCGTCCAATTTGTTGTCCCAAGATGCAGGGAGCCGTTGAGGGACGCTTGCGGCCGCAAAGGTGCTTGCTGCTCTCAACTGACTCTTTAAAGATAGCACAGCTTTTGGGCCGCGGCTGTGAGTATCTGGCATCTGCTTGCGTAAACGTTAGCCTACGAAATCGACCTTCGCGCGATGCGGGATGATGCCGCGCTCGAAGCCCATTTCAAGGATCTTTTTGATGGCTTCCCGGCCGTCGGGACCATAATCCAGAGTACGCTCGTTGACGTACATGCCTACGAAGCGATTCGCCATACCGGCATCCAGGTCGCGTGCGAACTGCATGGCATAGGCCAGGGCCTCTTCGCGATTGTCGAGGGCGTGCTGGATGCTGTCGCGCAGAGCGTTGGTGGTGGTGAGCATCGTCTCTTCGCCGAGCGAGCGGCGGATAGCGTTGCAGCCGAGCGGCAAGGGAAGACCGTTGGTCTCATCGCGCCACCACTGGCCGAGGTCGAGTAGTTTGACTAGGCCGTCATTGGCGTAGGTGAGCTGGCCCTCGTGGATGATGAGGCCGGCATCGAACTCGCCGCGAAGGACGGCAGGGATGATCTCGTCGAAGGGCAGGGTGACAGTCTCGATCTCCGGTGCGAAGAGCTTGAGCGTGAGGTATGCGGTGGTGAGGGTTCCCGGGACCGCGATGCGGGTCTTCTTGACCTCGTCCAGCGTAAGTTTGCGGGGGGAGACGATCATCGGGCCGTAGCCGTCACCCATGCTGCCGCCACAAGCCATGATGGAGTAGTTGTCCTGCAGGTACGGGTAGGCGTGGAAGGAGATCGCGGTCACGTCATAGAAGGCTTCGTTGATCGCCTTGTGGTTCAGGGTCTCAATGTCGGTTAGCGTGTGGTTGAATTTGAAGCCGGGGACCCGGACCTTGTTGGTCGCGAGGCCGTAGAACATAAAGGCGTCGTCGGAGTCGGGGCTATGGGCGATGCTGATCTCTTTGATTTCAGTGCTTGCGGTGGACATGGTTCGGTCTTCTTTCCAGTATTAAAAGGTCTTCAGATAAGATGCAGCAAGGAGCCGCGGACTGTAAAAGCTCGCAGATACGGTGCGACGTGAAAAGTTTGGTTGAGTTTTAGCTGTGGGACTGGCGCCAGCGCCGGAGCGAGGTGAAGATTCCGGCGGCGGCGGTGACCTTGACGATCTCGCCGACCACAAAGGGTGCCACTGCGACATACCATGCGGCGGTGATGCCGATATGGGAGAAGTGAGCTAGCCATGCGGCGCCGAGAAGGAAGATGGGAAGGCTCGCAACCGTTCCAGCGATGAGGCCGTTGCGGAAGTTTGACTGGGCGAGACGGACGGTGCGGGTGAAGAATCCAGCCGCCGCTGCTGCGAGGGGATAGGAGAAGAGAAAGCCCGCGGTAGGGCCCATCAGTTGCGCGACTCCGCCGAGACCGTGAGGGCTGAAGACGGGAAGTCCGGCAGCCCCTTCAGCAAGGTAAAGGACCATCGAGGAGAATCCGGCGACCGGCCCGAGCACCATGCCGACGAGGATGACAGCAAACGTCTGGAGCGTGAGAGGAACCGCGGTGAAGGGCAGCGGCAGAGAGATGTGTGCGCAGAGTCCCACGAATCCGGTCGCGGCGATCGACAGCGTGATTTGGCGGAGCAGGGAGTTGCTGAGGGACTTTGTGGGGTGCGCGATGGGAAGGGAGTTCGATGATACGAATTGCATGGTGCTTTCCTTTCGGTCTGCTTTGCTTCGCGCGCGGCCTGGAATTAGTCTCGCCGGTTTTGGGAGTTGGCGCGAAGGTGAGGAGGTTGATAAGGGTCGGTGAGATCGCCAAGGTCTTTGTTGAAGAAAGCGGGATCGATGCGTTGAACGATTCCGTGACGGGGAGCCGGCTGCGGTGGCTTGCGAGCCGCGAGCAGAGCAGTCGTCGGCTCTGACTGCTGGCCGCGACCGACGCGTCGTAAGGGGAGGCGTAATGGATGGACCGGAAGAGTCCAGTGCTTGTTCGCGGCGATCTCGCGAACGGACTGATTGAGGTCGTTCACGCGGATGCGCGGCGCCACGGTAGCAAGTGTTTGCGGGAGGGTCTCACGAACGATAGTGGGACGGACCGGGGATGCCTCGGCTGCAGCGAGGAAGTGCTCTTTGAAATCCGATAGCAGTACAGGTGCTGCGTGCCCCTGGAGTTGAAGTATGGAAGGGGTGTGGGACATCGTCTGCATCTGGCTCTGCATTTGAGTTGCCTTGATGCGGCGGGCCAGGGCGAGGGCCGCCCATAGGACGCCAAGGAAGCAGAGGACCGAGATGGCGAATAAAGTCTGCATGTCTCAAGTGCAAGGATAGCAAGGTGGTGGGGATTCGTGCACTTTATTCTGTGCAGCTGGAGCCGGTTTGGGGGACGCGAGTGCCGGAGAGGGATCGCAGTGAAAGATTTTCCGGTACGAACTTGGTACCTGAGCAGCACGTGGTGGTTTTCCACTTGACCGTCATGCACGAAGTCGTTGTACTGGAGCAGATGGCTCCCCCTGCGACAACGCGAAATAACTCGAAAGCTACGGCTGCGGTTCGGCTTTGGCTGGAGCGCGGTGGCCTCAGTTGGCGGAAGGTCGCTACGGTTGCTGCGGGCTTACTCGCGTTCGGCCTTGGGTTCCACGTAATGTTCGGGCAGAACGGGCTGACGGCGTATGAGCAGAAGCGGCAGGAGACGAAGAGCCTGGAGCGGCAACTGCAGAGCCTGAAGCACGAAAACGAACTGTTGAAGGGGCACGTAGACCGCTTGCAAACCGATCCGAATGCCATCGAGCACCAGGCTCGTGAAGAACTGCACTACACGCGAGCGGGCGAGGTGATCTACACTCTGCCCGACGCTCCTGCCAGGAGTAAGTAAGAGCTCGAAGCCAAATCAAATGGCTAAGGCTGAACCGTCTGGCTTGTGGATACCGGGGCGGCTTGTTTTTTCCTATGCAAGAAGCGCTTCTGGATATCGGGATAGAACTCCAACAGGAACGAGCCGATGGCTCCCTCTGCGGTTACCACCAGACCTTGTTGAATGGTCAGTTCAAAACCACGGTCTGCGGCAGGATAGTAGAGATTTGAGATCCCCCCTGCGGCAAGATTCCCGAGCAGGTTGGAGGCGTTGGGCTGCCACTTTCCGTTATCGCCTTTGCATCGAACCGTCGTGAGCGCCGCGTAGACGATGCGATGTTTGATGGTGCCTTCACCGAGACGGAAGTAGCGTGCGTCCTGATGGAGTAATGCGGGGAAGACACCGTTCCCGAGAAGTGTGCCGTCGAACTGGTCGGCGTAGGAAGCACCGTACCGCTTTACGAAGCCGATTCCTCCTTGCTCATATCCGTGACGGAATCCTGTAGAGTCGATGGAACTGTGGGAGTCTGTAGCCTGTCCGTAGGCGGCGCTGATGCCGGCGATCACAAACTGGGCCGGATCGATTGCGCTGCGGAAGGCGGCCCGCATCTTCTGGCCGGGGCTGAGTGGGGCGGCGTAGCCTCCCAGCACGGTATTGAAGTTGGGCAGAACTCCGGCGATGCGCTGACGCTGCTGGGCTTGCAGTTCGCGTTCGGCCTGTTCATACTTCAGGCGTTTTTCTTCTTTTTCGTCAACGGCTGTTGTTGGAGTTTGGCTGGAGGAGACCGATGGCGCAGTTTGGACTGTAGCCTGGGCGGACGGTGCGTCTGGAAGATCGAGAGAAGCAATCTGTCCTGAGCTCTGAGCCTTGAGGGTAGCGGTAAAAAACAGCGCACAGAAGAGAACGCCAAACTGGATGGACGTAGGAAAGATTTGCAATTTCACTCTCCAACATAGACGCGATTTGTGCCAGGAAGTTTCGTTTTCGTGGGATCGAAGTGAGCACACTGTACTCGATGAGCCGGTGAGGGAATTCTTTGAGTTGTGCTGTAGCCTTTTGATGACGGAGGCTCGCACCATGGATTTTAATGTTGAGAAGGTCCCGGCACGGACGATCTACAACCTGCTGATTGGACTTGTTGCTCCGCGGCCGATCGCGCTGATTACAAGCATGAACGAAGATGGCCGGCTGAACGCCGCTCCCTTCAGCGCTTACAACTACCTGTGCACCGACCCGCCGGTAGTGGGAATTGGAGTCATGAACAAACCAGGCGAGCATTTCGTCCCGAAGGATACGGCGCGAAACATTCGCCGGACGGGGCAGTTCGTCGTGAACGTAGTGACGGAGGACCTGCTGCAGCAGATGAATGTTTGCGCCACGGACTTCCCCGAGGACGTCGATGAACTGGATATGGCGGGATTGACGACGACCCCATCCACCAACGTGAAGGTGCCGCGTATCGCGCAGGCCCATGCGGCTCTGGAGTGCGTCGAACACGCCACGATTGAGATTGGCCGGTCGCGCATTATCCTGGGCCGGGTGGTGGGGATCTACGTGGAAGACCAGTTTATAGACCCTGCGGGGCCTTACGTGAAATCAGAGGACCTGCACGCGATCGGGCGCATGAACGGACTGGGTTCGTATGTGAAGACGCGGGATGCTTTTGTGACCCTGCCGCGGATCTCGTATGAGGATTGGAAGAAGGGTACGCGGTAAGGGGTCACAGCGCGTTCGATGAGCGTATTGCCCTGTTCTCAACAACTGGGAAGTGAAGTTGCCGAAAGGCCGACTTTCGAGGAGCATCGACGTTAGTAGAGATGAGGTTTGGGATGGGGAGACCACATGCGAAGATCATTACGCTGGTTATGGATCGTTCTAGCCTTTGTGGTCCTTGCAGCGGTCGCCTTTGGCATTTGGGTTCTAGTATTCGCTCATACCTTCAGGAACGGAATCTGAGCCGCTGGCATAGCAAGCTTTTAGATTGCCGCAAACGTGACTTCACGGGAAAGAGTGCTTCTTCTCACCGATTCTTCTGTCTGAGATTTTCGCGATAGCGTCGAATCAGAGCGATAATGCCAATGACCATCCCCAATAGGAGTTCGCCAGCCAAGATGTAGGTCTTCTCACTAGACATTGTTTCACCTGGAATCCTATTAATTGAGCGTAACTCTCACTGGAATGGTAAGTTATTTCCGCGCCGAAGAAGGGACGAATGAAGCCACGGTACTTGAGTTCGTTATGCGTCTCCCTGCTCTTTCAGGGGCTCTGCGCCCAGGCCCAAACAGGCGTCTGGCCGCCATCAGCGGGGCATAGCCAAATGCCGATCTGGCCCTCAGCCCCGCCAGATCCACAGCCCGTGAGAGCACCTGAAGTGATCGAACTATCGGGAACGAGCTTCATGGTTGCTGGCAGGCAAGTGATCGGCGTCAGCAACGTGACCAAGCCAACCATCACGCTATACGCTCCAAAAGGAAAGAACACGGGGGTTGCCGTATTGGTGCTTCCAGGCGGCGGCTATGCGACGCTGGCAGTAGACCTTGAAGGAACAGAAGCCTGCGACTGGTTGACATCGAAGGGCATCACCTGCGTTCTCCTCAAATACCGGGTCACTGACGTTGGTCCATTCCCTCGGTCCGGCCCATATCCCGAGTCCCGGATGGCACTCGAAGATCTGCAGAGAGCAATGGGCGTGGTGCGGCTGCACGCTTCGGAGTGGCACATCGATTCGCACAAGATCGGGGTTCTTGGATTCTCCGCTGGAGGTCACCTAGTTGCGGCAATCAGCAATCACTTCGACAAGCGCCTTTATACCGTCCTGGATGCGGCTGATCGCGAGAGCTGCCGCCCAGATTTCGCAGTGGCAGTCTATCCGGGACACCTGTCGCGGCACGCCGCCGAGCGGGATGCGTCGCGTTATCCCAAGAAATTTTCCCTGCCGAAGCCCGTAAGCGGATCGATCAACGATTCCAATCTCGCATTGAACCCCGATCTACACCCATCCAAAACGACGCCACCCACCTTCTTGCTACAAGCAGAAGACGATCACGTCGACAGTGTCTATGACTCGCTGGCGTATTACATAGCCCTCGAAAGGGCGGGTGTTCCCGCGGAGATGCATTTGTATCCAAGCGGAGGACATGCATTCGGATTACGAAAGACAAAGGACAGCATCACGAACTGGCCCGGCCTGGTAGATCAGTGGCTGCTTACGATTGGAATGACCCATCCGTGATTCAACACTGATGGTTCCGGCAAGGTCGGTTCGTGGTCGGTAACAACCGCAATTTGAGCGAGTTGTTCCCTGAAAACGGTGTTTTCGGAAACAATGGGTAGTTGTGACCTCTCTGTCCCGAGTCGATTGGTGCCAAATCGCCGAGTCACTCGTCGAGGCTGGATGAATTTAGTGGCGAGCCTCGGTGGATTGAGCAGGTGTGACGGTCAGGTCGCCTTCGGCTAGTTTGCGGTGGAAGAGGTCGAAGACCAAGCCATAAAGGGAGTAAGCGAGTTCGGGATCGTAGCGGAGGCCTTCGTCGCGCATGAAGGCGTGGGCTCCGTTGACCTCGTGCCAGCTTATCTTCTTGCCGAGTTCGTTGAGGCGCTGGAGGACTTTCATGCGGCCTTCGGTGGGGATGTGAGGATCTTGCCGGCCCCACATCATGAGGAGTTCTCCCTGGATGTCTTTGGTGCGTTCAAGGGAGTCGTCGGCCGCGCCTTTGCCTAGGCCGCCCTTGTGGATATCGGTAGCGTAGAAGCAGGCAGTGGCGAGGACGCGGGGATCCATGGCGGCGCGGAAGGCGAGGTGTCCGCCGATGCAGATTCCCATCGAGCCGAGTTTGCCGGTGCAGTCGGGGCGGGCTGCAAGGTGGTCGAGTACAGCTTTGGAGTCGGCGTCGTAGCTGGCGAGTTCCTTGGTGGTCTTCCACTGGTTGCCGCGGTCGGAGCCGGCCTGGTCGTAGGCGAGGATGGTGCCCGCAGGTTCGAACTCGTGGTAAATCTCGGGCATGGCTACGATGTAGCCGTGCCCGGCGAGCATGGCGGCGGTGCGGCGGATGGGGGCGGTGATTTGGAATATCTCCGAGTAAAAGATGATGCCGGGATAGCGGCCGGGTGCGGCGGGGCGGACGATGTGGGTCCGCATGGGACCGTGTGAGGTCGTGAGCTCTACGTGCTCGTCGTTGACGATGATCATGTCGTTACCTCGAAGATTGCTTGTTGTGATCCAGCATTAAGGTGTTGATACGGAGCGATCGATCCATAGGATATTGTCCCAGCTCAGAACTTTCTCGGTACCGTCGAACAGCTTTGCGTAGCTGCCGCCCTGGGCTTTGAGCGAGAACTCTTTGACGCGATCCGGGGGATTGGTCGTCACATTCTTCAGGATATCGAGTACCTGTTGCTGGTGCGAGATCTGGTAGAAGGTAGGGTTCTTCGCGGAGTAGAACTTTGCGTCTGCAGGGTTCGTGCGGTTGCCGACCGCCTTCTCGAACTTGATGTGCATCTCCAGGTGCTCTCCGGACTTGGCTTCGAAGATCCAGTCCTGGGTGTCGATGGTAAGGCCGGCAGAATCGGAGGTGCTGGTGCGATGGACGTCCTGACGACTCGCCGGGAGATAGGCGCCGAAGGGGCCGGGAGCGTCGTCTGGATCTCCAGTAATGCCGCCGATCATGAGCTGAACGTTGTTTCCGGAGGCGTCCTTCGCCGGAGCGGCGAGGTAAGCGATGCGGTTCGAGCCTTTGCCGAGCGGCTTTCCCTCGGGCCCGTTAATGCTGAGGCGATCGGTGAAGATGAGGCGGAGATTCGCGTCTTTCGCAGGTCCCTGGGTAGCGACGTTGAGGGTCCAGCCTTCTGGAAGGAAAAGTTTGAGGGCGGCTTCCGGGACCTTCAGGTCGATCTGGAAGCGAGCCTCAACGCTCCTTTCGACGAGGGTTTCGGCTGAGGCGGACAGCAGCATTCCAAAGAGAAGAGTGGGCAGTAGAAAACACACGGGGCGCTTCTTCATGTTGGTTCTATCCTTTTAGAGTTCTGGGTGGACGATCCATCTTATAGGATTCGTCTGAATCGGAGAGCAATGCAATCGCTGGGGCCGATGCTTCGTGCCACCTCCAAGTTTTGATCGCGAAGGAACATTCCCTGAGCCTATAATGCTGACCCTGATGGCACGACCGTTGTGCCGGATATGGAGGCATCATCATGGAAGGACCTATGGGGCATCGGAATGTTGAAGCTCAGAGACGGTTCGTCGAGGCGGTGAACTCGGGCAAGCTTGAAGGCTTGCGTGCGTTGATCGATCCCGGCGTAGTGGATCACGATCCAGCACCGGGGCAGGGCCCGGGAGCCGAGGGGTATGTGCAGTTCTTTCACGAGATGCGGACTGCGTTCCCGGACTTGAAGATCGAGATCAAACACATGATTGCGGATGACCATAATGTCGCCGTGGCCTACAAGCTGACGGGGATACATCGCGGGCTTTTTCAGGATGTTCCGGCAACGGGGCACACAATTATTGTGCGAGGCGTCCAGATCGCCCGGTTCTACGGTGGGCGCATGGTGGAGCGTTGGGGAGCGCTCGATGAATTGGGAATTCTGGAGCAGCTCGGGGTTGCACCGGGACGGAATCGAATGATGGCCTGAAGTTGAACTACCTGGTGATTGAATGTGGCGAAGCGTCTGTGGGCTCGTCAGTGTTATTGATAGACGGCAGGCGCTTTCATCGTTGGGGAAGCGAAGCGGAGTTTGAGCGAGTACCAGGACTCGAAGGCATAAAGGCGGAGTTCGCGCGATAGGGGATACTCTTGCGGCCATTGTGCGGCGTGGGTGCGCCAGTTGAAGGAAAGGTCAGGCTGCTGGCGGTTGAGTGCGTCTGCGAGGATTGCAGCCCGGGGGAGGTGGCTGGGGGAGCTCACGATCTCGGCGGTGCCCCAGTTGTTGCGGCGCATAAGCTGCGCGGAGTAGACGAGATTCTGGACGGTATTGTTGGCGTGGGCCTCCTCCACGATGGCGGCGTTGGGGACGCCGTTGGCGATAGCGAGTTGCGCCATGGAATGGGATTCAGTGAAGGCATTGTGGGCTGCACCGCCGGTCATGATGAGGTGAGGGGCGATGCCGGATTTGAACTCGCGGACGGCTTCGAGGACGCGCTCGCGCTGCTCCGGAGAGGGAGTTCCGTCGGGGTTGGTGGGGCAGCCGAGGACGACCAGCGTATCGAAGTGCGTTGCACCCGTATTGTGATTTGGAATGGAGAGGTCGTTGACGGCAAGGGCAACGATGCAGGTGAAGAGGACGATGGAGAGGGCGTAGAGGGCACGGGAGAGGAGCTTCACCGCATCAGGGTAGCAGGATTCAGGTTGACTCTATCGGAGCGCTAAATGTGGAAGTTGAAGAATAGCGTGAACATTTGCCAGTAACTGCGGAAGAGAAAATGGTTTAGCGAGGAAGTTCCAGCCGTGAGTGCGCATCTGGATGAGCTGACCTGCAGGAATATCGGCACCCGAGATGATAAGGACCGGCAGAGAGGGCTGGATGGATTTCAACTCGAGCGCAAGGTCCATGCCGGAGCGCTGGGGCATGGAGTAGTCGGTGACCAGGAGGTCGATATGCGCGGAGGTCTGGAAGATATGGGCCGCGCGGTCGGCGTTGCCTGAGGTGCAGACCGCGTAGCCTTCGTGTTCGAGGAAGGTACGGGTGAGCGAACGGATGTCGGGATCGTCGTCGACTACGAGGATGGTATTGGGCTTAGTGTTTGAAGCGGGTGGATTCTGGTGCATTGATCACAATTTTTCCTAATCTCAGTTTTCACTTCATTCGTAATTTGTCCGTAAGTGTGACTCTTCCATAGGATGCGAGGTTAGCTCAAGGGGATGCGAGGTTGGTGGACGGGCTTACCGCAGGGTTAGTAGATTGAGATAGATGGGATTGCCGACCAGCAGGAGAGTCCCGGTATTGGAACGGATATTCACGCGCAGCCAGTGGTGTTTGCCGTCGCTGGGGAGGTCGAAAGATTTTTCCGCGTCGGGGCCGGTAATCGGGGATGAGGCAAGAAGAGTTGTGGGTTCGCCGTCTTCGATGATCTCAGGGTGAGCACCTTCGAGGTGGAGCATGTGGAGGGTGAAGTGGACGGTTTGGCCGGCGGGCGCCTTGATGCTGTCGCCCATGATGGCGGTGGTGGCGTTGGCTTGCGCGGTGATACCGATGGTGCGGTCCTTCGTGCCCTCGGTATCGATGAAGACGTGGCCGGCGCGGATGGCGTTCAGGATGGAGGTCTCGGAGAGCTCTTTCGCGTAGACGACGGTTGTGGGGTGGCCGACGTTGGAGGCGGGCGGGGCTTCGGCGTTGTGGTTGTCGCTGCCGCCGATCGCGGTGATGCGGAGACCTTCGTTGAGTCGTGCCTGCCAGAAGGGGATGCCGGAGATGCGGGTCTCGGCGTTGTTGCCGTTGACGGCTTCGATGGCGGGGATGCGGCGGTAGTCGGTGTTGGGAACGCTCCAGCCGCAGCCCATGCAGGCTTCGCCGGTGGGCTGGCTGGGGTGATTGATGGAGATGAGGCCGTGGAGTGATTCGACCTGATCGAGCAGATGGTTGAGGTCGGGAACGGACGGGCTGGTGAGGCGGAAGTCGATGAAGGCGGTGGGGCCGAAGACGTTGGCGTGGCCGTCGAAGGTGGTGATCTCGCGGGCGGGGATCAGCAGGAGGCGGTCGAAGTACGGCTGCAGCTCCTGCATGGCGTCGAAGTGCGAGGTGGTGTTGTGGTCGCTGATGGCGATGAAGTCGAGGCCGCGCGCGGTTGCCGCTTCTACGGTCTTATAGAGAGGGCAGGGAACCTTCTGTCCGGCCTGGCTCTGGCAGGAGCCGTCGCTGTGGGCATCGTGCATGTGGAGATCGCCGCGATACCAGGCGGGACCGCTACGTAAGGGCGCGGCACTGAAGGTGGAGCCGCTGGGGATGTCGGTGGCGCGCGAGAGGTGGATGTGCGCCTCGTAGGTGGAGGTGACGCCCTCGCGGAGATTGGGCACGCCGAGGATCAGCTTCCAGGTTCCGGGGCGAATCGGTCCGGGGAGGTAGGACGGGGTGGCGTCGGACTCGGAGACGGTGAAGGCGTGCTTGTTGCCGCCGCTCCAGCCACGGAAGCGCTCGGAGTCGAAGAGGCCGAGGTCGATGGTGGTGTGGAGCTCGCGGCCGGTGTAGGAGAAGTCGACAGAGATGCGGCTGATGCCGGTGGGGACGGTGAAGGGGAGTTCGACGTAGGTCTGGTGGTTGGCGCGGGTCAGGGTGCCGTGGAGGGTCAGATCTTGGGCTTGGCTGGTGAAAAAGGTGAAGCAGACTAAAAGGCTGAGGGTTTGAGCAAGAAATTTCACGCAGTAAGCGTAGCAGGAATGGGAGTCTGCAAGGTCAATTTGCGCCTGGGTGGGCTGGCGATGGTAATGAGCGCAGGGGTTCCATGTGCTTCTTGGCTTCGGAATTTTGGCGGCTTTCCGGTGCAATAGCCGGAAGGGTCAGCGCGAGTTGTTGCAGAGCGAAGAGGAGGCGGGCTGCGCGATTGGGTGCGACGCGGTCGTCAGCGATGGCCTGCAAAAGGGTGGAGAGGGTTTGCAGGAACTCGGGACGGGTGGAGGGCGTGGGGACAGAAAAAGTGCGGCGATCCAGACGCAGTTGTCGGTGCAACTCGCGGGCGGATGGAGTGCGCTGACGGGCGGGGTGGTGGTAGTAGCAGTGAGTCTGGCCGAGGAGCGTGGGAGAGGCGCAGCAGTGGCCGCCCTCAAAGATATGGGTGCATAGGACAAGGATGTCTTTGTAAACTTCGCCGTGCGGGCTGCTGGTTTGGATCGTCATGGTATACCCCTCCCCCCGGGGTGTTTTTGTCAAAGTCTAGTTGATAAAAGACTTAGGTCTTGATTGGAAGCTCACCCTACCTCTCTGTTGAGATTACGGCGCGGTCTTCCGATGCGAAAGGCTCGGTACCCTACCGAGTCTTTGAATTTGCTCCTATTTCAATTGTATGGGGGCGTGTCAAGGGATATTGGGTGACAAGTGGTGTAAGTTATTCATAGTAAAAGGAGAAATTGTTTTATTGGGCGGCAAATCTACAAGCAAATGAGATTTTCATGGATGATATCGCCCGGAGGTTCTGTGATGAAACTGGTGGATGACGATGGCGCGGCGCGGGCGAAGCGGCTGACGGAAGGTTTGCAGGGTCTGCTGAAAGAAGAGTTGAAGGAGTCTGGCGGGGCAGAGGGATTTGTTCGTTGGGTGCGTTCAGATGAGGATGCAGCGCGAGAGGAATCTAGTGTAAGTCGATGCTGACGCTTTCTATGTTGGAAAGGAACGCGGCGTACTCGATACGATTCAGCATCTGCCGCAGTGGTCTTCTGATTGGGCTTCCATTATCTGCTGTTCAATGGTGGAACGGTGATGCCGTTCATCAGGCGGCGTGCGGAGCGTCAAGTTGAAGTTAGCGGATTCGATCCATCTGGCTTCAGCGGCTTCGGCTGGGATTGATTTGTTTTTGACCGGGGATAAAAGTTGAAGGGGGCACCCTGACTTTGTGTCTTGCCATGTCGGTTGGTTGTGCCGGCGTGCAATTGATTTTAAGATTCGTCACTTGTCAAAGATGCAACAATGTCGGAGCATCAATTCACAAACTAAGAGGTGTTATATGACGTATGCGAAATGCGGAGCGGAGCTGCACGCGAATTTTAAGTTTTGTGGTCAATGTGGCGCACTTTTGAAGGCGTCTCGTCAGATGCAGTTACCAGCTTGGCCCCGGTCTATCAAAGGTCAGAAGCGAGTGAACGTGGAAATATTATTCGTGTGGCCTTCGTCGTAGCTTGGGTTGCGTTCCTAACGTTTACTCGGGCAGGATTTTCTGCTGGGTCGATGGGGGAATGGATCGGCACTCTGATTATTCCATTCGTCTTGGCTTATCTGATATCTCGTGGTTGGCATAAAGCTAACCGCGTATCCTTTTCGTACTGGTTTTTGGGCTTGGGGCTACTGTTGCCTAGTCTGGCGCAACATAACAGGCTGTCGAATCTGTCACACAAAGATCTTGTCCAAGAACTCACTGGGACGAAGAATCTAGATCAGGGCCTATCGCGTAGCGATCTAGAGATGGCGACGGCTAGCCGTGATTTCTTCAGGGAAGTAAAAGATTGGCGAAAGACACACGAAGATGCTGTGGCGGTCCTAGTACCAAAGTTAGCGAAGTTGTACACCTCAGAATCATTTTCTTCTAAAACAGCCATGGAAAACGCGCGTCAGGCAGTTGAGCAACAGCAGGCCCTAGACGCCGACACATCAAAAATGTTCGAGATGTGGCCTCATTCAATGAGGGCTCGCCTCGACAAAACCAACTTGTCTACTGCAACAAAAGAGAAATATTTAAAAGGGTTTACGGAAAGTTTTTCTAACTCCGAGTACCTTGCAGCTCGAAAAAGCACAATACCTATAGAAGACGAATGGGCGGCGCTGACACTTGATCTTTATGACTTTTCTCTTGAACACGCGTCCCAAATAGTTGTCCTCAAGAACGCGGTTAAAATTGGTAATGATGTGGTGCGACTACAGTTCAATTCAAAATTAGCAAACGCTGAAAAACTTCATGATGATCTGCTCGTCGCATCAAGAAAAGCAGAAGATATTAGAGCCGCAAAGATGAAGAAAGATGGTGTCTCCCCTGTAGATATTGGCTTGGAAAAGTAACGTCTAATAAAGATGCTATTTATCTGACAGTTATTTCTATTTGAACGGTGGTATGGATATTGCAAGCTTTTTCGCTCGTGTGTGATGATTAGCTGAATAGAAACTCTTTTGTCCGGAGTTCTTTCACTGTGTCGCGTAGTTTGGCGGCGCTTGGGACATTCAGCCGTAGTTGAAAAGGGGTGAGCAGTTATGGTGAGGTTAGGCCTTCGGGGTCCTTCGGCTTCGCTCAGGATGACAGGTTTAGTGGGTGGTATGGGGCGGGAGGACAACTGCAAACGATGGGGATAACTGCAAAAGATAGGGACAACGGCAAACGATAAGGACAACTGCGTTATTGGCTGAAAGGTTTTGAGCGGTTGAGGCGGTGCAGAGGGTTTCGGGGTCCTTCGACTGCGGCGGCAAGTGCGCCGCCTGCGCTCAGGATGACGGTTTAGTTAGGGTGGTTTTTGGTCCTTCGACTCCGCTCAAGATGACGGGGTTTAGCGGGAGAGAGGACGAGGCGTCGAGATGGTGAGTTAGGGGTTCATCTTTTCGTGGACGGTGATGAACTTCCAGCCCCATTGTTCGGCCTGATCTTTGAAGGTGGGGTTTTGAGTGCGGATCAGGTTTAGTTTCTTTTCTCTGCGCCAGCCCTTGAGTTGTTTCTCTCTTGCGATGGATTCGAGGATGGTTTCGTGGGCTTCGTAGTAGAGGAGACGGGTGCAGCCATGTTCTTTTGAAAAGCCTTCGAAGACCCCGTTTTTGTGTTGTTGGACGCGGACGTAGATATCGCTGGTTACGCCTATATAGAGTGTGCCGGTGTGGCTGCCCATGATGTAGGTGTAGCCGGGTTTCATGTTTTCCTTTTGAGCACTGTGGGGAAAAGATTGGATGTTTTGTGGTGAGTATAGAGCTTTGGGATTCGTGGTTGAAAGGTACGAGCTATTTTGGTGGGGTCGGCACCTTCGGGGTCCTTCGGCTGTGGCGGCAAGTGCCCCGCCTTCGCTCAGGATGACGGGTTTTATGATGAGGGTAAGAGGACAGAGCAACAAAAAAACTCAAGTAAACGTCGCGACTAGCTGAAGAGGAATTCTTTTGTGCGGAGTTCTTTTACTGTATCGCGGAGTTTGGCTGCTTTTTCGAATTCGAATTTCTTGGCGGCTTCGCGCATGTCGGATTCCAGTTTGCCGATGTAGGTGTCTAGTTCGGCCTGGGTGGAGAAGTCGGGCATGCCTTCGGCGTCGTCGGTGAGGTCGGCGTAGTCGGCTTTTAGGATTCCGGCGAGGCCCATGGAGATGGCGCTCTGGACGCTGGCGGGGGTGATGTTGTTCTCTTCGTTGTAGGCGATCTGAGTGGCGCGGCGGCGGTCGGTCTCGTTGATGGCGCGCTGCATGGAGTCGGTCATCTTGTCGGCGTAGAGGATGGCCCGGCCTTCGAGGTGGCGGGCGGCTCGTCCGATGGTCTGGATGAGGGAGCCTTGCGAGCGGAGGAAGCCTTCCTTGTCGGCGTCGAGGATGGCGACTAAAGAAACTTCAGGAAGATCCAGTCCTTCTCTCAATAGGTTGATTCCGATGAGGACGTCGTACTCGCCCTTGCGGAGGTCGCGGAGGAGCTTGATGCGTTCGAGGGTCTCGATCTCGGAGTGCATGTAGCGGCAGCGGACGCCGACCTCGGTGTAGTAGTTGGCGAGGTCTTCGGACATGCGCTTGGTCAGGGTGGTGACCAGGACGCGCTGGTTTTTGGAAGCGCGGTCGCGGATCTCGGCGAGGAGGTCGTCGATCTGGCCTTTGACGGGGCGGATCTCGACGGGTGGGTCGATGAGGCCGGTGGGGCGGATGATCTGTTCTACGACTACTCCTGCGGCCTTGGTGAGTTCGTAGGGGCCGGGGGTGGCGGAGACGTAGATGATCTGGCCGGTGCGGGCCTCGAACTCCTCGAAGCGCAGGGGACGGTTGTCCATGGCGCTGGGAAGGCGGAAGCCGTAGTCGACGAGGTTGGATTTGCGGGAGCGGTCGCCGTGCCACATGCCGTGGAGTTGGGGGACGGTGACGTGGGACTCGTCGATGAAGATGAGGAAGTCGCGGGGGAAGTAGTCGAGCAGCGTCGGCGGTGGTTCGCCGGGGAGACGGCCAGAGAAGTGGCGGGAGTAGTTCTCGATGCCGTGGCAGTAGCCGACGGACTTGATCATCTCCAGGTCGAAGCGGGTGCGCTGGTGGATGCGCTGGGACTCGACCAGGCGGCCTTCCTTTTCGAGCTGGGCCTCCCACTCGAAGAGCTCGGCGAGGATGGAGTCGCTGGCGGCCTTCTTGCGCTCGGGCTGTACGACGTAGTGGGACTTCGGATAGATGGGCAGGCGGGAGTACTTCTGCTTGACGGTGCCGAAGAGTGGATCGATCTGGGAGAGGCTGTCGATCTCGTCGCCGAAGAGCTCGATGCGGTAGGCCATCTCGTCGTAGGTGGGGAAGACTTCGATGATGTCACCGCGGACGCGGAAGGTCCCGCGGCGGAAGTCCACCTCGTTGCGGTCGTAGAGGATTTCTACCAGGCGGCGGGTGATGTCTTCGCGCTTGATCTTCTGACCTTTTTCGAGCAGGAGCAACATGCCGTAGTAGGCTTCGGGCGAGCCGAGACCGTAGATGCAGGAGACGGAGGAGACGATGATGGCGTCGCGGCGCTCGAAGAGGCTCCGGGTGGCGGAGAGGCGGAGCTTGTCGAGCTCTTCGTTGATGGTGGCCTCTTTTTCGATGAAGAGGTCGCCGGCGGGGATGTAGGCCTCGGGCTGGTAGTAGTCGTAGTAGGAGACGAAGTACTCTACGGCGTTATTGGGGAAGAAGGTCTTGAACTCGTGGTAGAGCTGGGCGGCCAGAGTCTTGTTGTGCGCGAGGATGAGGGCGGGGCGCTGGGACTCGTTGATGATGCTGGCCATGGTGAAGGTCTTGCCGGAGCCGGTGACGCCGAGGAGCACCTGGTCCTTTTCGCCGGCGGCGAGGCCGGAGAGGAGTTCAGCGATGGCGCGGGGTTGGTCTCCCTGGGGTTTGTACGGGGTCGTTAGCTGGAAGTCCATGTTTGTAGGATATTGGATGCAGGAGATCTTGTTATGAGTGCAGGGACTGAGTTATGGCTGATTCGGCATGGAGAGACGGAATGGAGTTTGAGCGGACAACATACGAGCCGCACGGATATTGCTCTGACGGAGCATGGACGCAAACGGGCTGAGGAGCTGAAAGAGTATCTTGGCGGGCGGCCGTTTGACCGGGTGATGGTGAGTCCGATGCAGCGGGCGCAGGAGACCTGCAGGATCGCCGGGTATGGCGATGTTGCGGTGGTCGAGGAGGGGCTGCGCGAGTGGGACTACGGGATCTATGAGGGGAAGACGACGCCCGAGATTCGGAAAGAGGTTCCGGGCTGGAGCGTCTGGAAGGACACGATCGTGGATGGCGAGACGGTGGATCAAGTGGGGCAGAGGGCGGATGCGGTCATCTCGCGAGCGCTGGCCGCTCCGCCGAAGTCGCATCGGGTGGCTTTGTTCGCACACGCGCATATTTTGCGCATCCTGGCGGCTCGTTGGATCGGCCTGCCCGCAGATGGTGGGAGACTGTTTCTGCTGGGGACGGGAAGCGTGAGCGTGCTGGGCTGGGAGCGGGAGACGCGGGTGATCGCGGGATGGAATCGCGGCTTCGAGGAATAGGGCTATGGGTGTTCGCTCGGGGCGATGTGCTCCGGGCGGACGCCCATTCCGATGAAGCGGGCTACCAGGCGGCGGAAGAATGGGTGGGGCGACAGGAGCCGCAGGGGCAGCGGCGGCTTGATGGGGCCGGGTTTGCCGAGGAAGCTGATCAGGAAGCGGTGCGCGGCGATCTGGACGGCCTGGGTGATACGGGTGGGCAGTTCGCGGCGGCTCTGGACGTGGGCGAGGGTGAACTCGGTGACGAGCGGCTTGCGGAGAGGAATGGCCAGGATGTTGGCGGCGGCGACGGCGTCCTGAATTGCGAGATTGATGCCGATTCCGCCGACGGGCGACATGGCGTGGGCGGCGTCTCCGATGCAGAGCAGGCCGGGCATGTGCCAGCGCTCAAGGCGGTTGACCTGAACGGAGAGCAGTTTGAGCTGATCCCAGGACTGGAGCTCGTGGACGCTGGCTGCAAGGAAGGGAACCAGCCGGACGAGCGAGTTGCGAAAGGCTTCGAGGCCAGCGGGTTGAATCTGGGTGGTGAAGGAGTCCTTAGCGATAATGAAGCCGCACTGGAAGTAGTCGTTGCGGTTGATGAGGATGAGGCCGGCACCGAAGTTGAAGTTGCCGAGGGCGTTTTCGGGATCGTCCGAGCGGTGGCTGAGGCGGAACCAGAGGACGTCGATGGGAGCACCGCGATCGATGACGCGCAGATGGGCGGCGGACCGCGAGATGGAGCCGCGACCGTCACAGGCGACGGTGAGGTTGGCGCGGACTGCGATGGGGCCGGTGGGTGTGGTGACGTGGACGCCGAGGATCCGGCCTTTTTGCTCGATGAGGCCGGTGACCTCGTGCTCCAGCAGGAGCTTGAAGGTTGGGAGCTGGGCGGCCTGCGAGGCGAGGAAGTTCAGGAAGTCCCACTGGGGCATGAAGGCGATGAATTTCGCGTGGGTGGGGAGATGGGTGAGGTCGGCGATGGGGAAGGTCTGGCCGCCGAAACTGGCTGCCAGATGCGACAGCTCTGAGTGCGGGAGAGCGAGGAAGGACTCGAGCAGGCCCAGCTCGTGCATGAGCTCGAGGGTGGAGGGGTGGATGGTGTCGCCGCGGAAGTCGCGGAAGAAGTCCTTGTGTTTTTCGAGGACGACGACTTCGATTCCGGAGCGCGCGAGAAGGAAGCCGAGCATTATTCCGGCGGGGCCTCCGCCGATGATGCAGCAGGTGGTTTGGAGTGCGGGAATGCTGCTCGACTCGGGCGTCTCGGTCATGCAGATACTTTAGAGCCTGGGTGGAAGATTGAGAAGAGCAGGCCAGTCGGAGGCGGAGTCGGCGAGGGCGTCGGGCTGGGCGGCGGCGAGTGTGTGGGGGGCAAGGCCGAAGGTGCAGCCGATGCTGCGGGCTCCGCAGTTGCGGGCGGTGAGGATGTCGACGTCGGAGTCGCCGATCATGACAGTGTTGGTGGGGGTGATGAGGGATGCCTCGGACGTGAGGGCGTTGGCCTCGGCGATGAGGGTAAGGAGGCCGTGGGGATCGGGCTTCTTGGCGTGGAAGCTGTTGCCGCCGTAGTTCTGGAAGAAGAAGCGATCCAGGCCGAAGTGGGTGCAGATATCGCGGGAGGGGTTGACCGGCTTGTTGGTCAGGACGGCCATGGGAAGCTCTGGCCACGCGGCGCGGATGGCTTCGAGCGAGGAGATTACGCCGGGGTAGACGTAGGTGTAGTCGAGCTTGTGGATACGGTAGTAGTCGAGGAAGAAGGTAAGGGCGTTGGTTACATATTCTTCGTCGTGGATGTCGCCCTCTGGGTCGCCGAGGGCCCGGCGGATGAGCATGGAGGCTCCGTTGCCGATGTAGCTGGCGATGACGGCCTCGGGGAGGGTGGGGCGGCCGAGGTAGGTGAGGGTGGCGTTGACGGAGTTGCAGAGGTCGATGCGGGAGTCGATGAGGGTGCCGTCAAGATCGAAAACGATGAGGCCGAGGGTAGTTTCGGTGGGCATGCTTCTATGGTATCGGGAGGCTTGCTTTTGGTGATGCTTCGTACAAACTGACAGGCCGCTCTTCTGATGTCGAAGAGCGGCCTGTCAGTTGATTCGAGGGGGTTTTGTCACTGGATGCGAATATCTCCGGAGCCGGTGTCGAGCTTAATGCTTGGGCCGCCTCCGTTGATGGCGGCGCTGATGTGGTGGCGGTTCAGGTCGCCCTGCATGGTGAAGGGCTGCTCGATGTGGATAACGCCTGAGCCGGTGCTGGCGTTTACCGTGAAAGCAGTAGCCTTTCCGATATCGAGGTGGATGCTGCCTGAGCCGGTGCCTAGCTTCCAGTCGGTGGTGGGCTTGCCTGCGACTTCGATGTCACCGGAGCCGGTGCCTGCGTGGAGGCCGCCAGCGATGCCATTGAGCCGGACGGAGCCGGAGCCGGTTTGGGCGCGGACTTCGCCGGGGCCTGTCTGTTGCAATTCGATATCGCCGGAGCCGGTCTGAAGATTGGCCGCACCCTGGATACCGTGAGCGCGGACGGAGCCGGAACCGGTCTCGGCCTTCAGGCTGGCACCGACCTCTTCGATGTTGATATCACCGGAGCCCGAGTTGGCGGTGATGGTGGAGGCGCGGGGGAGGGTGATGTCGTAGTCGATGCTGATGTTGCGGTAGAGATCGTTATTGTTGTGGCGGTCGCCGATGGTGACCTGGCTTCCGGACTGGGAGATGGGTGGGTTGGAGACGATCTCGCGGATACGGGCGTCGACGTCTCCGCTGCTGCCGTTCATCCAGCCCTTGTTGCCGTGGACGTGAGCGTAGATGTGAACCTGCGAGTCGGAGCCGGGGTGGAGGTGAATGGAGCCGGAGCCGGTGGCGACGGAGACCATTGGGGCGTTGCCGGTGTTGAGGGTGCGATCAAAGTTTGCATCCGCGGCGAAGGCTGCGGTGGCGGCGAGGGACAGTGTGGCGTGCAGGGCGACGGTGCTGAGGAGGGTGCAGGTATTCATCTTGGCTCCTATCGAGGCTGATTTAGAGGGAGGACCGGTATTTATTGCTGTTCCTATTGCTGAAGGATGACGGTGTCGCCGGGGTTGAGTCCGGCCAGGACTTCGGTGCGGGTTCCGTTGGAGATGCCTGCCTTGATGGAGACAGCGCGACGTCCCTTTTTCTGCTTGGAGTCGGGAACCTCGACCGAGGCGTTGCGGTCTTTGTCGTAGAGGACGGCCTGTTCGGGGACGGTGAGGACGTTCTTGTGCTCTTCGAGGATGACTTCGGCGTTGGCGGTCATGTTGGCCTTGAGCTCGCCGCCGGGATTGTCGATGGAGACGCGAACCTCGAAGGTGGTGACGTTGTCCTTCTCGACGCCAAGGGGAGCGATGCGGGTGACCTTGCCGAGGAAGGTCTTGTCTTTGAAGGATTCCACCTTGATGCGGGCGGGCTGGCCGAGATAGACCTTGCCGATATCGGACTCATCGACCTTGCCCTGGACGTAGACCTGGTGGACGTCGCCGATGGTCATGACGAGGGTGGCGGTGCTGCCGAGGACGAGGATGGAGGAGACGGCATCGCCTTTTTCCACGTCGCGGGAGAGGATCACACCGTCCATGGGTGAGGTGATGGTGGTGTAGGAGAGCTGCTCCTCAAGCTGATTGAGGGAGGCGCGGGCCTGAGCGACCTGCGCCTGGGCCTGCTGGAGCTTGGAGGTGTCGACAGTGATCTGGGCGAGGGCCTTGTCGCGGGTATTGGCGGCGAAGAGGTACTTCTGCTGGGCGTCATCAAGCGCTTGCTGGGAGACGACGCCGTCCTTGGCCATCTGCAGGGCGCGGTCGTAGGTGTGCTTGTACATCGGGAGGTCGGGGGCCTCGGCGCTGACCTTGTCGAACTGGATGGCGGCGGCGGCGGCGCGGGCGTTGGACTCAGCGGCGTTGAGTTGGGCCTTCTGGGCGTTGACCTGGGCGATGATTTCGACCTGATCGAGCTGAGCGAGCACCTGGCCCTGCTTAACCACGGCATTGATGTCAGTGTCGAGACGGGTAACGATGCCGGAGGCCTTGGATTTAACTTCGACCTTGGTGATCGGCTGGACTTTACCGGTCGCGACGACGGACTTCGCAATATCGCTGCGTTCTGCCTTGCCGAGCTGGGAGGGTTCCAGCTTGGTGCCGTTTCCACGGGCGGCAACGGCCATGCCCAGGACAGCGGCTACAACGAGGACGATGAGGCCGCCCCAGATCCAGAGCTTGCGTTTGCTTTTGCGGTTCGTTGCCATGGTGCGACTCCTGAGAAATGGGAATATTTCGGTCTCGGAGAAGTGGTACGCAGGCCAGTCTCAGATAGTTCCATGAGGCGAGTGTGAATTAAGGCTCAGGCGTACTTGCGCAGGACTCCGAGTACCTTGCCCTGGATGCTGACATTGGCCGCGGGGGCGTAGATGGGGGCCATCTCGGCGTTGGATGGCTGGAGGCGAATCATGCTGCCTTCGCGGTAGAAGCGCTTCAGGGTAGCGTCGGAGCCGTCGATCAGGGCGACGATGATTTCGCCTTCGCGGGCGGTGCGGGTGCGCTCGACCAGGACGTAGTCGCCGGAGACGATGTGCTCGTCGCGCATGGAGTCGCCCCGTACCTCCAGGGCGAAGACCTCGCGGTTGCCGATGATGTCGTTGAGCGAGATACTCTCTGCCGTTTCAATGGCTTCCACTGGTTGGCCTGCGGCGATGCGGCCGAGCAACGGGAGGCGGTCCGAGCCCTTCTTGGTGGAGCGGGCCGGCAGGACGTCGATCGAGCGGCTGCGGTTGTGGGCGCGTTGGAGGAGGCCCTTATTCTGCAGGTTGGTGATGTGCTTGTGTACTGTGGCGAGGGAGCTGAGTCCGAGACCGCTGGCGATCTCTTCGTAGGACGGAGAGTAACCGTTCTTCTGGGTGAAGCCGGAGAGGAAGTCCAGGACCTCTTTTTGCCGCCGCGTGATAGCCATGCGGGAATTGTAGCGAATAAAAAGCGAATTGGGTAGAAATTTGTCGGAGCAGGGGTATCGAGAGAGAGGCGGCTCGAAATGGGGCTCGATGGATTCCCGTTTTGGTAATGGTAACTGCAAGTTCTTCGGATTTACCTTGTGTCAGATGCAACCCATGAAACAAGGTAGAGCAAGCCGGTACGAAGGTAGGGCACAGAGTTAGCCTTCGCTGTCAGCTCTTTCGACCATTGTTGAGCTTGTTGATTGAGGAGATATAGATGCGGGTTTTGATTGTGGAAGACGACGTCGCCCTGGGGCTTTTCCTCCAGAAGGGTTTGAAGCTCGAAGGGCATGAGGTGAGTTGGGTGGGGGATGGAGAGTCCGGGCTACGGCAAGCGCAGGAGCAGCGGCCGGATCTGATTGTTCTGGATCTGAGTCTTCCGAAGATGGATGGGATGCAGGTGCTGGAGCAGATGCACGGGCGGTTCAATGGGACCGCGGTGCTGGTTCTGACCGGGCGAAGCAACGTCGAGGAGCGAGTGAAGTGTCTGAACCTGGGCGCGGACGACTGCCTGCTGAAGCCCTTCAGTTTTCATGAGCTGACGGCGCGGTGCCGGGCGTTGCTGCGACGGCGCGAGACATTCGCCGATCCGATGTTGCGGCATGGGGCGGTGGAACTCAATCGCATCGAGCGCAAGGTGACGCATGGTGGACGGGCTGTTGAGTTGACGGTGAAGGAATTTGCCCTGCTGGAGTTTTTGATGCAGCGTAGGGGACGGTGTTGCGGGCGGGCGGAACTTCTGCGCGAGGTGTGGCAGATGTCTCCGGATGCGGGGACGAATGTTGTGGACGTCTATATCAACTATTTGCGGAAGAAGCTGGGTGCGGTAGTGGGCGACGGGGATGCGGCGCCGGTGATCGAGACGCTGCGAGGGGAAGGCTACCGGATGGGCGGCGCGAGAAAAATGGTGGCTCGGGCGACTTCGGCGATGGATCTCTTTCCAGGCGGCATCGCCTTGGTGGGCGCTTGATATGGAACTGACCCGAGCCGCGGAGGAGATGATCGCTGGGATCGAGGTGGCGCTGCATGATCTGTGTCAGCCGCTGACGGTGCTGCAATGCAGGCTGGAGATCGGGCTGTTGCGGGGTGGCGAGGCTACCCAAGCGGCGGTGGTCGAGAGTCTGCGAGAGTGCAAGAGATTAAATGCGGCCGTGCATGCCATGAGGGAGTTGATGGAGCAACGGACGGCGAAGGACAACGCGACCTTGGAAGGACTGGGCTAACGGAATGGCGATTGAAGCGGTTTTGGGGACGAGAACGATGGAAGTGGCGACGGTCAGGACGGTGGTGCTGGCGAGTGCGGATGCCGGGCTGCGGCAGAGGTTGCGGGCTTCGTTAACTGGGCTTCGGTGGCAGGTTCGGGAGGCGAGCGGAGGCGCGGAGGCGATGGTGTTTCTGGAGGAGTCGCGACCGGAGGCGATGCTGGTGGATAGCTGGCTGCCGGACCTTGAGGTGGGCGAGTTCGCGGGACAGATTCGCCTGATGTATCCGGGGATGGAGTTGCTGCGAGTAGATGGGGCGGCGGAGAGCCAGGGAGTGAGGAGCCCACGGAGGCATGAGTTGCTGCATGCATTGCGAGAGGCGCAGGAGGCTCCGATGCAGGATACGGCGGCATGGGCGGCGGCTCCTGTCTCGGTACCGTTTTCTGGAGTAAGAGGCGGACTGCTGGGGGCGAGCGCGCCAGTGGTGCAGGGAGGAATCCGGATGACAAGGCCTGACATCCGGCACGGCTCGGACAGTGAGGCCAAGGAGAACAGGTGGACGGGTGTCTTGGGAGCGAGTCCGGTGCGACCGCCAGAGATGTTGCCGGAACTGGTTGGGGCAAGTCCTGTGATGCTGGAACTCGCGCGGCTGATCCGGATGGTGGCTCCGCGCTCAACGACAGTGCTGATTGAGGGCGAGACGGGGACCGGTAAAGAGGTGGTAGCGCGCGCGCTACATCGGCTGGGTCTTCGGGCAGCAAGGCCTTTCGCGGTGCTGAACTGCGCTGCGATTCCGGAGGCTCTGCTGGAGGCTGAACTGTTCGGTCATACGCGCGGAGCGTTTACGGGAGCGGTACAGTCGCGGACGGGGCGGATCGAGGCGGCGGATGGTGGCACGCTTTTTCTGGATGAGATCGGCGAGATGCCGATGGCCTTGCAGGCGAAGATGCTGCGCTTCCTGGAGTGCGGAGAGTTGCAGCGGGTTGGGGACAATGAGACGGTGCGGGTCGATGTGCGGGTGATTGCGGCGACGCATCAGCCGTTGGAGCAGCGCTCGGCGGAGAAGACTTTCAGACTTGATCTCTATCATCGGCTGGCTGTATTTCCGGTGGAGGTGCCTGCGCTGCGGACGCGCATGGAAGACATCAGTCTGCTGGCGGAGCATTTCTTGATTCAACTCGGGCAGGAGACGCCCCGCAAGCGACTTACGCCTGGCGCTGCGGCGAAGCTGCTGGAGTATGGATGGCCTGGGAATGTGCGAGAGCTGATGCATGTTCTGGAGCGCGGAACGATCCTGTGCGGCGATTGCCAGGAGATCGATGCTGACGCGATACGTTTTCGCAGAGTGAACGGTTGATCGCCGATACTGTCGGACAAACTTCGGTTGCCTCTCTGTAATTGTAATGTAATTGATTAGGTTACAAATTTTAGATAAGAACGCTCTCATGTGGGAGCGTTTTTGTTTGGGCTTCCAAGTGCAACAGGATTGGCACGGAGGTGAGTGTATGCAAATGACGACCGGTATGGCCGAGGCAGTGCAACGATATCTGGATCTGACGAGCGCGCAGCTTAAGCTGACGGCGGCCAACATGGCTAATGTAGATACGCCGGGATTCAAGACGCAGGGGTTCGATTTCGAGCAGGAGATGGCTCGACAGTTGGATGGTACGGCTGCGGACGTCTCTGCACCCCAGGCAACTCACGTGGACGGATTGGTGGCACGGCCGGATGGCAATGACGTGTCCATGGACCGCGAAGGCTTGCAGCTTGCAAAGGAGCAGTTGCAGTTTCGGATGGGCGTGGAGCTATTGAAGCATGAGTTCTCCAGCGTGATGAGCGCCATCCATGCGGAGGCCAGGTAGCAGATGAATATCTTCGGAGTGATGGATGTGAGTGCTTCGGCACTGAAGGCGGAACGGGTTCGAGCCGAGGTCGTCGCCTCGAACATGGCGAACGCCGAGACGACGCAGACCGCAGAGGGTGGACCGTACCGGCGGCATCATGTGGTCTTTGCGGCGGAGGGCGATGGGAGTTTCCAACAGTCGATGATGGGGCAGTTGCAAGGCACATCAGGCGGCACGGTTTGGAATGCGACTTCGTTTTCGGCCGGGGCTGGCATGGGATTCGTGGATCCCGCTACCGCTCCTGGGGGTGTGTCGGTTGCGGGGGTGATTGAAGACAACAGCGACCCGTTGCGACGCTACGACCCTCAGCATCCGGATGCGGGAGCTGACGGGTATGTGGCTTATCCGGACATCAATCCGCTGACGGAGATGGTGGACCTGATGGGTGCAACACGGGCTTACGGGATGAATGCCTCCGCAGTACAGGCGGAAAAGAATATGGCTTCTGCGTCGCTGGACTTATTGAAATAGCTGTTGGATTTATTGAAGTAGTGGGTCTCTAAAAAAATATTGAGGTGATTCGAATGACAGGATTGGGACAGGTCTTAGGGCAGTTACAGAGTGCGGTGGCATCGGCACAGGGGGCGAGCACCTCAGAAGCTTCCGGGGCAACACCCTTCGCCGGGATGATGCGCTCCATGGTGGAGCAGACGAGTGCGCTGGACCAGCAGGCTTCGCAGACAGTGACAGGTCTGCTGAATGGACAGGGGGTCGAGATTCACGACGCGATGATCGCGACGCAGAAGGCGGATATGGCTTTCGAACTGGCTCTGCAGGTTCGGAACAAGGCGGTTGGGGCGTATCAGCAAATGATGAACATGCAGTTCTAAAGGTGTGGGCCTGCTGGGCGGCTCAGTTTCTTTGCGAACAATCTTTTCGGATGATGAGTGGAGCGGATGGTAGACAGCGGACAAATAGAGAACGGGTTGCGGCGGATGGAGCAGGCAGGAAACGCGGGCCCTGTGCAGCAGGCGTCGGCGGCGGTGGCTGCGTTGCGGCAACGATTCGCCGCGATGCCGTTGAAGCAACGGAACTGGCTGATGGCGTCGGTTGTGTTTTTGGTGGCGGCAATAGCAGGCATGGCCTGGTATGCGGAGAGGCCGGACTGGCGGGTATTGTTTTCGGGGTTGGACGCAAAGGACGCGCAGCAGGTTTCGCAGGAGTTGGCTGCTGCTGGTATTCCCTATGAGATGACCTCGGACGGCACTGGAGTTCAGGTCGCTGCAGAGATGCTGGACAAGGCGCGCATGGAGGTTGCGGCGAAGGGCATGCCGCAGACAGGACGGCTGGGTTTTGAGTTGTTCGACAAGCCGAACTGGGTGGGAAGCGAGTTCGACGAGAAGGTGAACTACCAGCGTGCGCTGGAGGGAGAGTTGGAGCACACCATTGGAACGATCGGCGCGGTGCGATCGGCAAGGGTGCACCTGGTATTGCCGCAGCAGAGCTTGTTTTCCGGGGAGCAGCGATTGGCTAAGGCGTCCGTTGTGCTGAAGCTGAAGCGGCCGTCCATGGATCCGGAGCAGGCGGAGGCGATTCGTGCGCTGGTTGCGGGGTCGGTGGAGAATCTCAACGAAGAGCAGGTAACGCTGGTGGATGCGGATGGCCGCGTCAGCATGAAGCCGCGGTCGAAGGATGCCGCAGAGGCCGATATCGAGCAGGGAATGGAGACCAAATTGGTAGCGATGCTGGAGCCTTTGGCCGGGCGTGATAACGTTCGAGCCACGGTGAAGGTAAGTTACTCCGAGAACTCTGAAGAGCGAACGGATGAGATCTATGATCCGACGCAGGTTGCCACGTTTTCGATGCAGAAGAGCGATCAGAATGCTCCGCAGACGGGGAGGCCGCAAGGGGTGCCGGGTACGGCGAGTAACTCTCCTTCCGCAGCCGCCGCGGGCGGAGTGGCCGGATCGCAAGCAGCTGCGGCACCCGGCACTCCTCCGCTGCTCCAGAAGGAGGCACAGCCGGTGTATCCGCAGGGGACCGGGATTGGCCAGACGCTGCATCAGGAGAATGGTACTTACGCGGTTACAAAACATCTTCTGCATACGCAACAGGGGCCGGGACGGATTCAAAGGGTTACCGCGGCAGTGGTGATCAATGACAGAGCTGTTATTGAGGGTGGCGCCAAGACTCTCTGGAAAGCTCGCGGTTCCGAGGAGATGCGCCGTCTTGAGCAGTTGGCCCAGGCGGCCGTGGGGTACGACGCGAAACGAGGAGACCAGGTGGTGATGGAGAATGTAAGTTTCACTTCAAATTTGCCTGAGGCAAGGGCCTCCGGGCTGGACCGAGCACTGAATGGGGCAAAGGCCGCCTTAAGCACTCAGCCGGGATTGTTGAAGACCTTGATGGTCGGTGTCTGCGGGATTTTGATTGTGCTCTTGGTCCTGCGACCGGTGGCGCAGCAGGTCAAAGCGACGTTGAAGGAGCCGCTTGCACTGCCCACGGGCGACGTGGACAGGGGGGCTGCTGTCCCGATGCTCATTGCGGACGAGGAGGTTGTACCTCCGGAGCCGAGCCGCCTGCGGGCGCTGCAACCTCCAGCGATCTTCGAGCACGTCTCAGAGCATATCCGGCGAGAGCCGATACAAAGCACACGGCTGCTGGAGACATGGATTGGAAGTGAAGAAGGAGCTGCGACCTCATGAGCGAGACGATGCAGAGAACGACCGGTGCAGCGTCGCGGCAACCCCCGCTGCTGCTTGCAGACTCAGGCTTTGTCGCTGCCGAGGTTTCCGGTTTGCGAAAGGCGGCAATTCTGATGGTCGCGCTGGGGGATGACCTGGCGAAGACCATGTTCCAGGCTCTTTCAGAGCGCGACGTGAAGAGGGTAACGGAGGAGATCACTAGGCTCGGGGACGTTCCGGTTACTCAGTTGACGCAGGTTCTTACGGAGTTCTATGGACTGCTGGAGACACAGCAGTACGTGGTGCGAGGTGGGGTGGAATATGCGTTGAAGGTGTTGACCGAGGCGTTCGGCGCACAAAAAGCTAACCAGCTCCTGGTGCAGGTCAACCGCATGAGGGAAAGGAACACTGGGGACCTGGCGGTGCTTCAGAAGATGGAGCCGCAACAGTTGAGCAAGTTCCTGGAGAATGAACAGCCTCAGACGGTCGCGTTGGTGCTGGCACATCTCGAGGCGCGGAGAGGCGGGACCGTGTTGATGAGTCTCAATCAGGCAACGCGGGTTGACGTCGTCCGAAAGCTTGCTGAGATGCGACAGTTTTCGCCTGACATGGCGCAGAAGGTCGCCCTGGTATTGCACAAACGTCTAGAGGGGCTGGGGACGAGCGGACGCCAGACCTACTCGGGCTTCAAGGCGGTGGCGGATCTGTTGAATGGGATCGACCAGGGAATGAGCAAGGGGATTCTTGAAGAGATTGAGACGGAGAGTCCGGAGCTCGCGATCGGAATCAGAAACCTGATGTTCACCTTCGAAGATCTGGTGACAGTTCCGGTCCAAAGTATTCGTGAACTGGTGAGCGCGGTGGACAAACGCACGCTTGCGTTGGCGCTGAAGGGCGCACAGGACAATATTCTCGCGCATCTTTTTCAGGCGATGAGTTCGAGGGCGGTGGAGATGCTGAAGGACGACATGGAAGCGCTCGGACCGGTGCGAAGCAGGGACGTCAACGGTGCAAGACAGGCGTTGCTCGTGCTGGCGAGAAAGATGGAGAGCGAAGGAAAGATTCTGCTGAAGCTGGAGGCCGATGATGATCTCACAGTCTGACAGCTCGCGCGGCCAGGATGCGAGGACGCTCGTCGCACCGGAGATAGGAGATGCGATTCCGTGGAATACCGGTGTGAAGCCGCTGGAGTTTCAGGTGCTTCGATCGCCTCAGGCATCGACTTCTGCAGCCGAAGAGTCAGGGCGGTTCGAGGAGCCGATAGTGCCAGGCGATGAAGTTATTTTGGATGGCTCCGTGGCGGTCGATGGCGATGTCCAACTGCACGCACAGGAAATGGACTCGGCAATAGAACGCGGAAGAGCAGAAGGACGTAACGAGGTGTCCACGGAATGCGAGCTACAGCTTGATGCTCAACGGATGCAAATTTTGAAAACTTGCGATGGCTTCGGGATTGAGCGTGAGAAGTACTTTCGTTCGGTTGAGGCGGAAGTAGTCAAGCTTGCGCTTGCGATTGCCAAACGAATTCTGCATCGCGAGGTGATGCTGGATCCGCTCGTAGTGCAAGGAGTCGTCAAGGTTGCATTGGAGAAGCTGATGGATTCGACAGGAACGATTCTGCGTGTACCGCAAGAGGACGTTACGGCCTGGTGTGATCGTTTCAGTTCCAGTGGAGTGAGTGGGGTGGAGATTCGAGGGGATTCCCAGCTTACGAGTGGGGAGTGTGTGCTTGAGACGCAGGTGGGGCGAGTTGAGCTGGGAGTCGTGGCACAGCTTGCGGAGATCGAGAAGGGCTTCTTCGATCTGTTGCAGGAGAGACCGGTTTAGTGGATATGGAGATGGCGCTGCCTATGGCTGATAGCAACTCGGCCTGCGTGAACGACGGAAGCCTGGCACCGTACTTAGTGCAACTCGTGACACGTCCTGCGTGGAGATGGACCGGGACTGTGGTGGAAGCGAATGCCCAGACGGTCGAATCGGAGGGCCCTCTGTGCTCAGTGGGGGAGTGCTGCGAGATTGTGAGTGGGGAAGGTGTGCGGCATCGTGCGGAGGTGATTGGATTTCGGGGTCGACATGTTCTTGCTATGCCGCTTGGGGCGACCCAGGGGATTCGATATGGAGACACCTTGCAGGCGCTTGGGGTTGCGCCAAGCGTTGCGGTCGGCGATCAAATGTTAGGGCGGATTCTAAGTGCCGTAGGCGCTCCGCTGGATGGCCGATCTCTACCACGATCCGAGTCTGCATGGCCGCTGGATGGCCGGTTGCCGAGTCCGATGCAACGTGAACCGATCCGGCTCCCTATGCAGACGGGTGTGCGTGTTCTGGATGGAATGCTTACGGTCGGACGTGGGCAGCGTGTGGGGATCTTTGGAGGCTCGGGGGTAGGTAAGAGCACATTGATCGGCATGATGACACGGAACACCGCCGCCGACCTGACGGTGGTGGGACTGGTTGGAGAGCGCGGCCGCGAGGTTCGGGAGTTTGTCGAAGATGCTTTAGGCGAGGAGGGCCGGCGGCGTTCTGTTGTCCTGGTATCGACCTCGGATGAGAGCCCGCTGTTGCGTATGCGAGCGGCCATGGCGGCGACCTCTATCGCGGAGTTTTACGCAGCGCAAGGAAAGCATGTATTGCTGGTTCTTGATTCTCTGACGCGGTACGCAATGGCGGCTCGCGAGGTGGGATTGGCTGCCGGGGAGCCGCCCGCGAGCAAGGGGTATACGCCGAGTGTCTTTACGCGATTGGCAAAACTCGTCGAGCGCGCGGGAAATTTTCAGCGGGGAAGTATTACTGCCTTCTACACGGTCTTGATGGAGGGGGATGATCAACAGGATCCTGTGGTGGATTCGGTCCGGTCTTTGCTGGATGGACACGTGGTGCTCTCCAGGTCGCTCGCGGCGGGAGGCCACTATCCTCCTGTGGATGTGCTGGACTCTTTGAGCCGGTTGATGCCATCAGTGACGACGGCTGAGCATCGGCAGAGAGCTGCACTCATTCGCAAACTGATGGCTACCTACGCTCGTTCGGAAGACCTTATCCGTATCGGAGCCTATAAAACGGGGAGTGATCCTGATCTGGATCGTGCGATGCATGCAGTGCCGCGGATTCGTCAGTTTCTTGAGCAAGGAAGCTCTGAGAGAGTCACGATGGAGCAGTCGATCGAACGGCTCTGTAGCCTGGAGATCTAGTGGTGTCAAGTCGTGCCGCGGGCTTAAAGCGAATCGCTGAGTTATACAGCGTGGTGGAGGAGGTGCGCGGCGTCGCAGTGCAGCGTGCAACGAGTGCGCTTGCCGCGACAGAGTCTGTGCTTGCTGACCTAAGGACGGCGCGCCTCGGCGCCCACGCGGAGGGACGGCGCTCTCTTGCGGAAGGCGACCGTTTGGAACGGATGATTGCTGAGGGGCGGTCGCGGATTATCGTGCGTGAACAGGAGTCGATGGAGGGCCAGCGCATCGTGCAGAAGAGGCTTCTCGACGGCGCGCTCGAGGTCTATCGCATCAGCCGGATAGAGAAAGACCAGATGGCCAAGCTGCTGGAGAATTCGCAACGGCAGGAAGAGGTATTGGAGACTCGCAGAACCCAGGCGATCGCTGATGATCGTTTTCTTTCGCGCAGGGCGTGGAAGCATGGCAGTGCACACGCCAGGCCCAGGATGAGTTCGTTCTAATCCACATGGACCGTTCTTTGGCCGTCTGAATGCAATCTTGTTGAAGATGGAGGCTCACGAAAATGCAGGCGACGGTGACGGAGTTGTCAGGGGGCAGCACGAACGCGGTCCCGATCCCGACGGTGAAATCGATCTCCGGTTCTTTGCTGCCGGGAGCAAGCTTCAGCGAACAGCAGTCGTTTGCGGAAAGATTTGGCGAGTTGATTCGGGGAGCGCTCAAGGCCGGCAAGATCCTAAATGAAAAGGCGCCAGAGGGAGGTGGGTTGGCAATCGAACCTGCTGACACGATGCCCGGCGAACTTAATTTCTTTGGTCTGGAGGATAAGAACTTAGGAGAAGTTCCGGCCGACAAGATGGGGCAGGCTGTTGCAATCGACCCGAGCAAGAAGTCGGATGAGGCCGCGACGGTCGTCGCTGCTTTGCTTCCATCGGACGGTGGAGAGGTCGAGCTCGCGCATCATGCGGACTTAGACACTCGCCCCACGCAACATCTGACTCCAAAAGTATCCAGCGTGCAGCACAAGAACGAAGGAGATGGCGAGAAAAAATCTGTGTTGGCCGGTAGTAGCAAAAAGGTAGAGTCCTGGGGGTTGAAGCTGGGAAATAAGGTCGAGGCAGTGAAGAATGATGTGGATTCGGATGCCATGCAGCCCATCGCGAGTGTGGTCTCCGATTCGCAGGTGATTGATACCCCACAGCTCCACTCCCAACAGGTTGTGTCCGGCACCCCAGCTTTTTCAATGACCGATGCGGCTTCCGAAAAGGAGAGGATTGCTGTCCCATCGGCGACTGGGAGCAGGGCGAGTGCGCCACAGATTCAAGCAGGACTCCCAACAGTCGCGATGACAGGACGCCGTTCGATCTTCAGGTTGGCCGAAATGGATTCGAGCATCAGTGAGTCAGGTGCGAACGACAAGGATTCGCTCTCTGTGAGCGGAAGCGTCTCAGCACTTGCTGTCGCGGGGGGCATTGCTGGCGGCCCTGGTACTACGACCCAACATTCTGCAGAAGCATCACCGCAACTTGGGGGCGTTCTGGCCGGACATCGGGAGACTGGATCTGTTGGAGTTTCGAGCGTAGGGCACGATCCCTCTCCTTCAGTGCAAGCGCACACTACCCACGGTGAAGAGGTCACCCTCGCGGCAGAGTATGACGCGGGTCTGGGCAGGGTCGTTCCATTGGCAGCAGGTTCGCCGACGGTGCTAGAGGTTGGAATAACACATGGGACAAATGGATGGCTCAAGGTTCGGGCAGAGATGGACGACGGCAGAGTAATGGCTTCGCTTGCTTCGTCCACTGTCGGAGGAAGAGAGATGCTGCATCGTGAGTTGCCTGCGCTCTCGGTCTATTTGCAGGGGGAGAATGTTGGAGTCAATACCCTCACCGTCAAAGAAACCTCTGCGCCGCCCAATGCGGGATCTGGGGAGGCAAATGGAATGTTTCAGGGTGCAGACTCTTCTCGTCAGGAGCGGGAAGGGGCAGCGGCCGGGAGCTCCGAGCCTGTTGCGCTGACGGGCTCCGAATCTGAAGAGGAATGGCTCTATAACGATGTATCTCCCCTGGCGGAAGGGGGCGGTTTGATGCCTGTTTTAGCTGCGGGAAGTTGGTTGAACATCAGAGTTTGAGTCGAGCACGGCGATGAACAGTGGATCGTATCTCGCACCGTTACAAATAGGGACACAGACAGAAAGACGAGGTTAAATCAGTATGAATGCTTTGGATAGCCCTTCTATTGCAAGTGCGTCTGCGAAGGTGGCGTCTGCCCTTTCTCCGATGAGTGCAAAACCTAAGGCGGCTGCAACTGGCAGTTCGGGTACAAGTACAAGCGATGCGTCGTCCACAATTACGTCCAACGATTTTCTGACGCTGCTTGTGAGCGAACTCAAGAATCAGGATCCTACGCAGCCCACCGATCCCGGAGCGTATATCCAGCAACTTGTAGGCGTGAATAGTCTGCAGCAACTGATTCAGATTAACCAGGGCCTTACTTCGATCGAATCCACCAGCACGACGACGAATACAAGCATCACGCCTACTTCTACTCTTGCCAGTTAATAAAGCAGAACACACGCTAATTGAAAATCAACTTATCTATACGTTTCAGGAGAAAAAATATGCCATCGTTCTCAATTGCGCTGAGTGGCCTGCAGGCTGACTCGGTTGCGCTCAACACCATCGGAAATAACCTTGCCAACCTGAATACCACTGCCTTCAAGAAACAAAGCACCACGTTTGAAGATCTTTTTTATCAGCAGATCGGAGTGAGTGGCGCCAACGAAGCTATTCAGGTAGGCGCCGGAACCAAGGTGTCGGGGACCTCCACCAGCTATCAGCAGGGAAGTATCACTCCTGGGGGGGATTCCACCGATATGGCGCTGAGTGGAGACGGATTCTTTGTGGTGCAGCGAGGAGGCGTGCAGTCGCTTACGCGTGCCGGAAATTTTCAACTGGATTCATTTGGCAATCTTCAGACTGCGAACGGCGAGCAGGTATTGGGTTACGCCGCAGTCAATGGGGTCGCTACAGGAAACACTGCTTTGGGTCCTCTCCAACTTCCGTTGGGACAGACAGAATCTGCAAACGCAACTCAGAGCTTTAGCATCACGGCCAACCTGAACGCAGGTTCGGACGTTGGGACAACCTTTACAACTCCGGTGACGACCTACGACTCGTTGGGCAAGACTCATGTGGCAACGGTGAGTTACACCAAGACGGCAGCGAATAGCTGGAGTTACTCCGTCGCGCTTCCTTCCGGGGAAGCTACGGGAGTCTCGGGCAATACCGGCACGTTGACGTTCGACTCATCCGGGAACCTGGTGGCGCCGTCTACGAGTGTAGCGAACATCAGTTTTACCGGGTTCGCGGACGGAGCAGCGGATATGAGCCTGACGTGGAAATTGAGCGGTGCGAGCGGCACGCCTACCATTACGCAGTCGACGGCAGCATCCAGCTCGACGGCAACGACACAGGATGGCTTCGCGAGCGGTGTCTATCAAAGTTTTTCTGTAGATTCGACGGGCTTGATTACGGCGACGTACAGCAATGGACACACGTCTGACATCGGACAAATCGCGGTCGCGACAGTATCGAACCAACAGGGCCTGATCCTTACCGGCAACAACGACTATCGCACCACGGCAGCTTCCGGAGCTGCGAATATCGGCGTTGCGGGTGCGGGTGGCAGAGGAACGATCCAGGACGATGCGTTGGAGTCTTCTAATGTGGACATTGCGACAGAGTTCTCGAACCTGATCATTGCTCAACGTTCCTTCGAAGCAAACTCGAAGACCGTCACTACGTTTGACACCATCACGCAGGATACGATCGCCATGCTTCGCTAAAGACTTGGTTCCATGTAGCGAAAAGGCCCGACCTCTTCCAGGTTGGGCCTTTCTTTTTAGGGAAGAGTTCTGAATATTTTCTAATCTACAGGACCAGCATGTTGGTCAATGACTTGCTTTACTTCATTGCACTATGACCCGTTCCGTTGATCCGATAGAAGCGCCCGAGGCAGCATCTTCCGCCCAACCCAAATCTCTAATGTTGCCGCTTGTGCTCACTGTATTCGTGGCAATCGTGGGCTCTGCGTTGGCCCTTGGATGGGGTGGGTACTACATGCTTAAGACCGGCCGGCTGAGTCTGCCCGGACAGGGAAACGCTATGGTGGCGTCGAAGATGGATGCTGTCGTTGAACCCGCAACGCATGTCCTCACACTTGAACCTTTGGTCGTCAATTTAGCTGACGAGGGAGGAAGAGCCTATCTCCGATTGAGCCTCACACTGCGGATCGCTGATTTGAGCGTTGCGAAGACGGCGCTTCCGAAAGAAGAGAAGCCCAAGGGTGCCAAGGGGGCGAGTGAAGACGAAGTCTCAGTCCGCGATATCGCGATCCAGGTGCTGGGCAACCAGACCGCAGTCGGACTTTTGGCTTCGGATGGAAAGCAGAAGCTGAAGGCGGACCTGAAATCCTCCATCGCAAAGCAGCATCCAGAGATCGCACTCTACGACATCTACTTCACGGAATTCTTAGTGCAGCGGTAGTTGTTCTGGCAACGCAAGCGCACTGGTTAGGAGATGGACGATGTCGACGCAGCTTTCAGTAATCAACTCGGAGATGGTCGCGGCAAACGGTGAAGCGATTCCTTCTCCCTGGTTCACGCGTATGGAACAGCATGGGGCGTGGCCTACGCTCTCGCGCATCGAGCTCAAGATGACGGTCCGGATTGCGTTAGATCGGTTGAAAGTTCGTACATTGCTGGAATTGCGCGAAGGACAAATTCTGACGAGCCAGGTTGCTCACACGAAGGATGTCCCTTTGACGGTTGGGGAAGTGCGATTGGGGTGGAGCGAGTTTGAAGTATCCGGTCAACGGATCGGCGTGCGACTGACGCAATTGGCCTAGAGCGATACAAGGGTTCGGGATGAGGAGCGAGACGAAGTGATGGAAGCTTTAGTAAGCAATCGAAGACGAGAATCACGCGGCTTGGCTGAATGGCTTATGGCTTATGTACGCGCCTATCGTAACCGGTCGGTCAGCAGCTCCCGGGAGTTGCGTTTAGTCGAGACTCTTTCACTCGGTGGCCGTCGGCAGTTGTTGCTGGTTGCGTGCGGGGAGCGGCGCTACCTCGTAGGAGCCGGCGCTGAGAGCGTGGAGACGATCGTGCCAATTGATCACGGAACTTCTGATGCTCGACTCAGGGCGGAGGAGCATCGGTGAAGTTTTGGAAGCTATTTCTTTTCGGGGCTCTTTGGGTGGGACATTCACTGCCTATGGCACACGCTACTCGACTGCCGTGGAGTTCCAGTCGGGTGGCGATGTTGACGGGTGCCGCTGGCAAGTCCTTTTGGGTAAATCCGAACGATCGGCGGGACGTCACCGCAGCCCATGACCGGTCGAGTCGCAGAGCCGTATCGGAACAGGCAGTGTCGAAACAAAAAGACCCAGGTAAGGCTGGAAAACCGGAGTCCATCATGGCTGAGCTTCAGGGTAGCAAGAGTGTTCCGTGGTCGATTGTGGTGGGCCTGACGCTTCTAACTCTGTTGCCAGCTCTCCTGCTTTCCATGACTCCGCTGGTTCGTCTGCTCGTTGTCTTTCATTTTCTTCGGCAAGCGCTTGGAACGCAGACCGCGCCCTCCAACCAGGTTCTGATGGGACTGGCTCTAATGATGACATGGTTTCTTATGCAACCGGTTCTATTACAAGTTGAGCAGCAGGCCCTGGTGCCGTACCAGTCGGGTGCGATCTCCGGCATGGAAGCGATGGATCGAGGGCTTCAGCCCGTGAAACAGTACATGCTTCGTTATGCGCGGGAGAAGGACATTGCGGTATTTGCGGCGGCTGGTATGGCTGTTCGCCCCGCGAGCAAGCAGGACTTGCCAATTCAGGTGGTCGTTCCGGCTTACATTTTGAGCGAACTGAAGGCCGGCTTTCAGATTGGCGCAGTACTCTTCCTGCCTTTCTTACTGGTGGATCTTGTGGTGGCCAGTGTGACGACTTCGATTGGAATGATGCAACTGCCCCCGGTGGTTGTATCGACCCCACTGAAGATCCTCTTGTTTGTCATGGTCGATGGGTGGCACCTGTTGGCGGAAGAGTTGATCAAGAGTTTTTGACGAAAGAGCGAGGAAGACGTGGGACCGGATCAAACAGTAGAGATCATGCGAAAGCTGATGCTGGAGGCGATGATGCTAAGCGCACCTCTGCTGATCAGCGCATGTGCTGTGAGCTTGCTGGTGAGCCTGTTGCAGACGCTTACAGGAGTCCAGGAGCAGACGCTGACAGCGGTGCCGCGGTTGGTGGTGGTCTTTGTCGTCATGATGCTCTCTTTGCCGTGGGCCGTACACCGACTGGTGGGATTCACGCTGCGGCTTTTCACGAACTTTCACCGGTACCTGGGGTAGAGCATGCGTGGTGAGGCAAGCGGATTGATTGCGGACTGGCCCCAGTATCTGACCGCGGCGATGCTGGTCCTGGTGCGATTGAGCGGCCTGATGGTCTTTGCGCCAGTGTTTTCCTCGGCGGCAATTGCACCTCGTCTCAAGGCGGGACTGGTGATTGCAATGACGGTGCTGTTAGCACCATCGGTGGCCGCAGTACCTGGAGCGAGGGCAACCCTCGATATGACAGCGGTGCTGGGTGAACTGGGCGTGGGGCTGGTATTCGGTCTGTCTCTCAGCTTGCTGAATGAGTCGTTGATGTTTGCGGGTGCGCTGCTGGGGATGGAATTCAGTTTTTCACTTGTGAATCTGATGGATCCTAACTCGAAGGTCGAGACGCCAGTGCTCGGACAGATGCTGGGCTGGCTTGGGGTGCTTGTAATAATCGGCGCTGGACTCGACAGAACGCTGTTCGCGGCGGTGGTTCGAAGCTTCTGTGTGGTGCCTGTGGGCCGTGCAGTGATTCAAGCGAAGACCGGGGCAGCCTTGTTGTTCATGGCGAGTGGAATATTCATGGCGGGGCTGCAGTTGGCTGCGCCAGTCATAGCCGCGGCGCTGGCAGTCGAGATGACTGTTTCTCTTGTGGCGCGGCTGTCTCCGCAGTTGCCAGCGATGGTGGTTGGGATCCCGCTCAAGACGATGGTGTCGTACACCGTGTTGATTGCCAGCCTGGCGATGTGGCCGGCGTGGATCGAACGGCATTTCACCGCCCTCCTCGATGCGGCGGGAAGGCTGATGGTGGCGTCGTGAGCGAGAAGGGAACGGAGCAGGCTACTCCACAGCGCAAGCAGAAGGCGAAGGAAAAGGGTGATGTTGTTCGCAGCCGCGAACTACTCTCCGCCGTGGCGATGCTGGGTGGCGTTGTAACGCTTGGGGCGACCGCACACGAGTTCGTTGCCGGCTGGGGACACGTCTACCTTGAAAGCCTGCGGTCGGCTGCTGTGGGTTTGACGAGCGAACAGGCGTTCAGCGAAGCAGTACGACGGACGCTGGCTCCCGCGCTGTTGCCGATTGGCCTGGTGATGGCTGCGAGTTTTGCGGGTGCCTTGATATCCGGTGTCGCGCAAGGCGGAGGTGTGACCCTTCATCCGAACGCGTTGGAACTGAAGTTTTCACGTCTGAATCCCATTACGAATCTGGGAAATCTTTTCAGCTTGCGTTCCGCGACGCGCGCGGTCAAATCGCTGGTGCCTGCGGGTGTCATGGTGGCGCTTGGCTGGATTGCTTTGAAGGCTTTGCTGCTGCCGATGCCCGTGATGAGTTTGATACGACTTCCGTTGACGTTTTCTACGGCGTACCAACTCGCACTGGACGCCGCGTGGGTCACGCTCGCGTGGTCTGCGCTCGATTATGCGATCGAGTGGAGAAGCTGGAACGAGCGTCTCAAGATGAGCAAGCAGGAGATCCGAGAAGAGATCCGCGATGCCATGGGCAATCCGCAAATCAAGATGCGGGTACGGCAGATCCAGATGGCGATGCGTAAACGCCGGGTCAAGGCCGACATGAGCAGGGCCAGCGTTGTCATCACCAATCCGACGCACTATGCCGTGGCGCTAGAGTTCAGCTTCGAGACGATGTCCGCACCGACAGTATTGGCCAAAGGCCGCGACCTCTTCGCAGCAGAGATTCGCGAGGAAGCGCGTTGGCTTGGTATTCCAATGATCGAGAATCCACCCCTGGCGCGAAGCCTGTATCGCATGGCGGAACCCGGTCAATCGATTCCGTTTGAGCTTTATGCGGCGGTGGCGGCAATCCTCGCGTATCTGTACCGGCAAAAAATGGAAGAGCGTCAGCGGCGGGAACGCCAGACCGCCGCCATGCGACAGAAGGTGGGACTTCTTACACCGTTGCAAAACGTGGCAATGGCCAACCTGGGAGGTGGGATGTGAGTGAATTGGTGATGCAGGGCACACGCGGCTTTTCAGCGAAGAAGCTGCAGGTATTGTTGCTTCCTGTGACAGCGATCGGCATGGTGTTCGTGATGCTGATTCCGGTGCCGAGCTTCGTGTTGGACCTGCTGCTGGCGGCTTCGATCACTGCATCGGTGATTGTGTTCCTGACGGCGGTGCAGATTCGGAAGGCGGTGGATTTCTCGGTCTTTCCAACGCTGCTGTTGTTGCTGACATTGTTTCGATTGTCCTTGAATCTTGCATCGAGTCGAAGGATTCTGCTGCACGGGCATGAAGGCACCCAGGCTGCTGGAGCCGTGATCGAGGCATTCGGGCAGTTCGTCGTGGGTGGGAATTACGTCGTCGGCTTTGTGTTGTTTCTGGCTCTGATTGCGATTCAGTTTCTGGTGGTAAGCCATGGCGCGGTGAGGACAGCGGAGGTCACGGCGCGGTTCACGCTGGATGCACTGCCTGGCAAGCAGATGGCGATCGACGCCGACATGAATGCCGGTCTTATCGACGAGCAGGGTGCGCGAAAACGGCGGCAGGCGATTGCCCGTGAGGCCGAGTTCTACGGTGCCATGGACGGGGCTGCGAAGTTCAACCAGAGAGACTCGCTGGCAACGATTCTGATCACGGCAATCAATATTGTGGCGGGCCTGTTGGTCGGAGTCCTGCAGCAAGGCGTTGATATAGCTACCGCTCTGAAGACCTACACGATCCTGACCGTCGGAGACGGGTTGGTCACGATCATTCCCAGCCTGCTGGTGTCGATCGCAGGTGGGATGGTATTGACCCGTGCGTCATCTGCTGGCACATTGAACGAAGAGTTGGGCACGCAGCTCCTTCGCGGGCGCAATACTCTCTGGATTGCGTGTGGCGTCTTGCTCGGTCTGGCGCTGATTCCAGGGTTGCCAAAGATATCGTTTCTCCTGATGGCTGCCGGTGTCGGCTTGATGGCGCGACGTGTCCCGGCAGACAAGGCGGATTCGCTGGCGCAGGCAGAGGAGGCTTCCGGTGCGGATGCGCCAGGTGGAAAAGCAAAGGCAGCCGAGGCATCGAAGGGAGAGAACCTCGCTTCTTTGTTGAAGATGGACGAGCTCACACTGGAGATCGGCTTTCAATTGATTTCGCTGGTGGACGAGAAGCAGGGCGGCCAGATGCTGAATCGCGTGCGCTCCTTGCGCCGCCATCTGGCGACCGAACTGGGTTTCATCGTGCCTGCGGTTCATATCACCGACAACCTGAGACTCCGGCCGCGGGAGTACGTGGTGAGCCTGCGCGGCGTTGAGATTGCACGCTGGCAGACGGAGCAGAATTTTCTCCTCGCGGTGAACTCCGATCCGAAGGCGCGACCGCTGGCTGGGCTTGAGACGCGGGAGCCAGCCTTCGGTGTAGCGGCCCGCTGGATTCAGCCAGGACTGGAGGAATCCGCACTTGCGGCGGGCTATTCCGTGGTCGATCAGACTACGGTCATCGGGACGCATCTGGGCGAGTTGATCCGACGCCACGCGCATGAGTTGCTGGGCAGGCAGGAGGTGAAGCGTCTGCTGGACAGCATGAATGAGAGTCATCCGAAGCTCGTCGAAGAACTGGTTCCGAAGTTGATGACGCTGGGTGAGGTGCAGAAGGTATTGCAACAGCTCCTGCGGGAGCAGGTGTCGATCCGCGACCTTGGGGCAATTCTCGAAGTCCTGGTGGAGGCCGCGCAACAGTCCAAGGGCATCGTTCATCTTGTCGAGACGGTGAGGCAATCGTTGGGCCGTGGATTGATTCACCCCTTGCTGGACAGTGATGGCGGGCTGAAGGTCCTCATGCTGGAAGCCGGCCTTGAGGCGGAGCTCCTGTATGCATTCGATCCGCAAGGCGCATCGCAGCTACTCGGCGACGGAGCCCAGCCAGCCAGTCGGCCGGGAGACTGCATGAAGCGCCTGGTGGATTCTGTGAAACGCCTAACCGGCAATGTATCGAACGCGGCACTCCCCGTGCTTCTTATCCCAAGTCCGGCGCGCTATCACGTACGACGATGGCTCGAGCCGTTCCTGCCAAAGGTAACGGTGCTGGCGGCGGTAGAGATCCCGCCGGAGATACGAGTACGAAGTATCGGCACAGTGGGCTAAGGAAGCTGGCCTCACGGTGCATAGAAATAGTCAGGCGATAGGCGGGAAATAGGAGAACGAATGAACGACGCGATGTTGCATGGTCTGGGAACACAAAATATTGGAGTGGAAGATTTCGCTGCACTCGATAGCGGTGCGGAGCTAGCCGGAATGCTCCTGCCGATGAAGTCCTTATTCGATCCATTCACTGATACGACTGCCTCGCAGGATACGCTGATCGGTTCTGAATCCGACGTTGCGTCGAATCGCGACCAGCTCTTGATCGAGCACTTGCCTACGGTTCGATACATAGCTCGCCGGATCCACGAGCGTTTGCCGCAGCATGTTGAACTGGACGACCTGGTCTCTGCTGGAGTGGTCGGCCTGATTGACGCATTCGCAAAGTTCGACCACGGCAAGAAGGTGCAGTTCAAGAGCTACGCCCAGTTCCGCATTCGCGGCGCAATCCTCGACTCCCTGCGAACCCTGGACTGGAGCCCTCGTGAGTTGCGTCGCAAGGGCCGTGCGGTCGAAGAGGCGATACGCTCGGTCACGCAACGGCTGGGGCGGGCTCCGCTGGAGCAGGAGATAGCGACTGAGATGGAACTCAGTATTGAGAACTATCAACAACTCCTCGGGGACTTGAAGGGGTTGGAGATTGGCAGCCTGCATATGGAGCGCTCGGAGGATTCGGGCGATGAAGAGCTGGCCTACATTCCGGGATCTCCTGAGGAGGATCCGCTGTTTCGTTGTCTGAAGGGCGAGTTGAAACAGTGCCTCATCGACGCGATCGAGGAACTGCCGGAGAAGGAACGCCTCGTCCTTACGCTGTACTACTACGAGGAACTAACGATGAAGGAGGTCGGCCAGGTGCTCGGTGTGGTCGAGTCGCGGGTCTCGCAGATCCACTCCGCTGCTGTGATTCGGCTGCGTGTAGCGTTAGCTGGATTGAAGAGCGGCGGAACGGTAGTGAAGAAAACGACCCGGACTGTCGTTGGTTCGCATCAGGGTGTAGGGCGTTAAGACTCGCTCAACTTCTACTGGTTTGCTCACGGGAGAGTGGATGGAAAAGCAACTAGATCAATCGAGTATCGACGCAATGTTCGCGGACGTTCAGGCGAGTCTTGGCTCTGCAGCCGCCTCATCGGGTCCTGACCTCGCGGCCCGGCCGGAGCCGTACAACTTCAGCCGCGCCGGGCAGATCAGCAACGAGCAGATGCGGGCCATCAGTACGGTCAACAATTTATTCGCCAGAAATCTGATGCGCACGATGGGAGCATGGCTGAGGACGGAGTTTGACGTCCGTCTCGTCGCGGGAGAGCAGCTGCCGTATGGCGACTTCGTCGAACGCCTCACCAAGCCGGTGTACGTGTGCTCGATTCGGCTGGAACCATTTGATGCTCTTGGATTGATGCAGTTTGAGCTGCCACTTGCGCTGCCGATAGTAGATGTCCTGCTGGGCGGAGTGGGCAGGGCTGCGCAGGCGAGAGAGGTTACCGACATCGAGGAGGCGATCCTCGGTTCAGTCGTGCGGAAGGTGCTGGAGGAGTTGAACGTGGCCTGGCAGTCCGTCGGGCTGGAGATGGAATTCGAGCGACGGGAGACGGAGGATCAGGTCGAACGGATGATGACGCCGCTTGAGAGAACACTCTGCGTCAGCTTTGAAGTTCGAATGCCGGAGGCACAGGGAATGTTGAACCTCTGCTTTCCGGCCTCGGTGCTGAACGCGATCCTGCGGCGGCTGGTGGCCGAAGAAGGGCGGCCCCGGCGGCGACCCAGCGAAGCACGGAGCAGGATGCGGGAGCTCCTGGGGCAGACAGGGGTGGGTGCGGTGCTGCAGTTTCCTCCGGTGCGGTTGCGGGCGGGCCTGGTCGCGAAGCTTGCGGTTGGATCGGTGCTTCGTCTACCGCTACCGAAGCACGCCGATGCGGAGTTGCGGGTGGGAGGGTTGCTGTTGGGAAGGGCGCAGCCGGTGCGGACAGGCGAGCATCGCGGCGCGCGGTTTGAAGCTTCGGAGAGGGGATAGGAATGGATGCAGTTGACGATGTGACTTCAGAGAGTGCGCTGGCGCTTCTCTACGATATTGAGTTGGAAGCGACGTTGCAGTTTGGGTCTCGAGAGATGCCCTTGCGCGAGGTGCTGGAGCTTGGACCGGGAGACGTCGTGGAACTGAACCGGCATGTCTCGGAACCCGTCGATCTGGTCGTGGGGGAACGCATTATCGCGCGGGGTGAGGTGGTCGTGGTCAGCGGCAACTTTGCCCTTCGCATTACTGAAGTTGCGACGCCGCAGATGCGGCTGGAGAGCATACGATGCCTGATTTAGGTTTGAGCCGGCGTAGTACCGATGGATTACTGGGGCGAGATATCTACTCTTCTGCAAATGGTGCGGTAGAACGCATTTCGTTTGAAGACAAGGCCAGGCGATCCTGCGGGAGCCTGGTGTGTGAAGGGGGTTGGGTGCGCCCCTGGAGGAATCGGCGGCGTCCGGTCTTTGAAGGGCAGTGGGGGTGCAGCGGACGGTGTGTGTTGGAACTGGTCCGGGCGGCGGTCCGGCGGGAGAGCGGGAAGGCGAGCGGTCAGGAGTCGGGAACGCATCGCCATCGGGTTCCGCTGGGCCTGGTGATGCTGGCGCAGGGATGGATCACCAATCCACAGTTACAGGCCGCTCTGCAGGCGCAGCGCGCGAGTGGCAGCGGCCGGATCGGGGACTGGCTGATGTCCGAGTGTGGACTGGAGCCGGAGCAGGTGACGCGCGGCCTGAGCGTGCAATGGAGCTGTCCGGTGCTGTCGGTAGAAGGCTTCTCTGCGCGGGACATGGCGCTGGTGATGCCGCGACAGTTCGTGGAGGAATTTCGACTCGTGCCGCTGCGGGTCGCTGGACAGCGGATGCTGTACCTGGGATGCGAGGACCGGCTGAATGCTTCCGTAGCTTATGCGGTCGAACAGATGTCCGGGCTGAAGGTCGAGAGTGGATTGGTGGATGCGCCGTCGCTCTCGGGCGCTCGGGATAAACTGCTGGCGGCGGAAGGAGTCGAGTACACGTCGGAGGTCGTTCCGGATGAGGACACGATGGCGGCACGGGTAACGGCCGCTCTGGAGCAACGGCAGCCGATTGCTGCGCGGCTGGTTCGAGTGCATCAATATTACTGGCTGCGAATGTGGCTGGAGAGCGGGACGAAAGGTTCCGCCGGCAGCCTGCCGCGGAGCACGGAGGATATGCAGGATTTAGTCTTCGCCCTGGAACGCAGCTAGAGCAAATTTCCGGTCTACTAACTAACAAAGAAAGAGCCCCGAGGGGCTCTTCTTTATTGCTGCGGAATAACGCTTAGGTCTTAGTAGGTGGAGGCCGATGGCGAACGAGCCTCGTTCGGGGTTGGGTTGGCAAGGCTCACATTTTCCTGGTTCGGTCCAAGGCCGAGCTTGATGATGGCACGCGAGTCGGGAACCAGCTTGGTCTGCCAGCCATTGTCACCCTGCAGCTTCTGCATCGCGGACTGCGTAGAAGAATCCCAGACGCCGGTCGGCTCACCCGAGAGGTAGCCGGTCTTGATGAGGGCGACCTGGATCTCTGTCGCGCGCTCAGGAGCAATGGTCATCTGAGAGGATTTCTTAAACAAGGACTTGGATTTCTGCTTGTAGACCTTTGGCGAGGTAGGACCACGACGAGCGTGGATCATCGCAACGGATGGAAGCGCTGACGTCAAAGAGAGTGCAAGTACAGTCGTGCTGAGAACGATTCGACCAAACCGCATATTTGCCATTCACCCTTTAAGTTTTGACGATGAAGCCTGAGGTCTCTGCGGAATTTGAGCCCGCACACCCCAAGACTAATAGCAGGTCACTTTTCGCGCAATAGGAAAGGTTGCCCTTGAATGAGGAAGATTTTTCTCTCTCTAAAGCTAGTTCGGCTAAATCGACAGACCTAAATCGACAGACAACGATAGGCAAACAAACGAAAAATGCGCGAAGCCTAAGTCGGCTCCGCGCATCTTTTCGTTTTTCGATTCGCCCTGCGCTACGGCAAGGTGCCACCGACGTACGTGTTGCCGGGACGGGTGGGAGCGGTCACGACGAACACAACGTCATCCTTGGACTTCAGCTTGGAGACGATTGCCTTGTAGCTGGCCTCGTCTGTCACCTGCACCTTGTTGATTGCAGTGATGATAACGCCCTTGCCGAGATTGATCTCGTCCGCAAAGGAGCCGGGCCGAACGCTGCTGACCATGACTCCGCCGGGAAGGTTGAGCTTTTTGAGAACGGCTGGCGGAACCGCTCCGACCGTGATTCCCAAGGTGTTCTGGCCGGCATCGGCTTCCTTGGGGGAGTCGGTATCGTCGGTTTCGCTTCCGGTGATGTCAGCGTAGGTCTTGGCACGATCGCCGATGGCTACGTTGGCTGTGTTCTTGTTCCCGGAGCGAATATAACCAAGTTTCACGGTAGATCCGACCTTGCGGGCGGAGATATCGTTGACCAAGTCGTCGCCGTCCTTGATCTCGCGGCCATCGATGGAGACGATCACGTCGCCTGGCTGTAGACCCGCCTTCGCCGCACCGCCGCTGGGCGTAATCGTGGCGACGATAACGCCATTGGTGAAGCCGTACATGCGACCGACCGCCGAAGAGACAGCAGGCTGGAAGCTGATACCGATGGATCCGCGGGTGACCTTGTGATCCGGTCCGATCAGCATGTTGTAGACGGAGGCAATGATGTTGGACGGCATGGCGAAGCCGACGCCTTGCGAACCCATGGACTGTGTGTAGATGGCGGTGTTCATGCCGACTACATTACCGGCCATGTCGACCAAGGGACCGCCCGAGTTGCCGGGGTTGATGGCTGCGTCGGTCTGGATGAAGCGCTGAAACTGGCTCTGCGAGACACCGTTGGGGCTGGGCTCGTCGATGGAGCGGTTCTTCGCCGATACGATACCGGCAGAGACGGTCTGGGAGAGACCGAAGGGGCTTCCGATCGCCAGAACCCAATCACCGACCAGCGCGCCATCGGAGTTGCCGAGTTTCATCGTGTGCAGGGGCTCCTTGAGTCCACCGACATCGATCTTGATGACGGCGATGTCGGTGTCCTTATCGACGCCGATGACCGTTGCGGGACGGCCATTTTCGCCGCCTTCAGGATCGGTCGAGAGCTTGACGAAGATCTTGTCAGCCTTATCGACGACGTGATTGTTGGTGATGATGTAGCCGCGGGGATCGACGATGAAGCCCGAACCGAGGGCGCGACGCTCGCTGCCTGCCGGACCATCGCCGTCGTCACCGTCTCCACCACCCTGACCGCCGAAGAAGCGGTTGAAGAAGTCCTGCATGTCGCCTTGGTTAGGCTGGCCGGACTGGTCGTCTCCGCCGGGGGCACGCTGGCCCCGGCGACGGGTGGGCTTATTCGCGGACTGCTTGGGCAGCGATTCGGTGTTAATGTTCACCACCGCAGGGCCTACCTGTTTAACGATCTGGGAAAAGCCGTTGGAGAGGGCTGCAGGCGACGGGATCACCAGGGGCTTCGCGTCCGAGGTATCGACGCTCTGTTCTTTGCCGCTGACGCTGTGAGTCAGGACGGAGCCGGCGAGAATGCCGACGGAGAAGGTGGCCAGGAGGAGGAAAGTGGCGGTAAGGCGGCGGCTGCGGATGCGATCCAGCAGGGTGGGGTTCTTCGAGGGGGGCGTCGTGCTGTTCAAGATATCCATTCTTCAGTCAAACCTCATTCTTACTGTGGTTCGATGCCTGCGGTTGCCGATCCGCTGGTTTTTGTTGCGTGGCGTTCGATGCAGACAACGAAAGGCTAAGTATAGTCGCTCTCCCGGAGAAACTCGCCCGTTTTGGCGGCGCCCTGGGCGCTACGAGAGTTTAGACGCACCGATTCAAAAAAAGGGCAGACCTTGTAACCCAAATCTGAATTGGTGCTTTGACCGGTGTCACGTAGATCGGTGTCACGCCGCGTGGGTCGGGATAGGTGGGGCACCGGATAGAAGTTCGATGCAGGCGATCCCCGCCAGAATCAGGGCAGCTCCGGTAAGAGACCGCGACCCAAGACTTTCATGCAGAAACAGCAAGGACGTGAGGTAGGCGAAAACCGGTTCCAGTGTAAGAAGAATGGCCGTATGAGTGGGTGGTAGGTGTTGCTGGGCCCAGCTTTGGATGGTAAAGGCTGCCGCCGTAGCCAACAGGCTGGTGACAGCGAGGGCGATCAGGAGGCGAGGCGTAACAGAGATATGAGGAGCGCCTCCCAGGGGCAACGTGACAGCCATGAGGACGGCGGCGAAACCAATCTGAAGCGTGGCGATCTGACCGGCAGGAAGGCCCGGGGAGGTATGGGCCAGCGCAAGAAGGTGGCCGGCGAAGGCCATCGCACACGCGAGAGTGAGGAGATCGCCGAGGCCGATTGTGCTGAAGATCTCCTTGAAGTGGGTGCCCGCCGGGGTGGTGAGGAGGAGCAGTCCTGAGAAGGCCAGCAGGGCTCCCAGCGCCGCATTCCAACGTGGAGCGTGGGTTCCGGCGGGACGAAGAGCCGGGAAGACAGTGAAAAGCGGAACGAAGACCACAACCAATCCGGTGATGAAGGCGGACTTGGCGGGGGTGGTCCTGGCGAGGCCAGCGGTCTGAAATTGATACCCGGCGGCCAGGAAGATGCCGACCACCAGACCGCAGAGGATGGTTCGACGGCTGAGATTGCGAAGGTGGCGATGATTGATGACCGCCAACGCGACGAAGGCCAGCGACATACGAAGAAGGTTAAAGAGCAAAGGCGAGACGTCCTGAAGCGCATCTTTGACGAGTGCAAAGGTGGCCCCCCAGACGGCGACGACGGCTAGCAGGAGGAGATGGGCAGCAGTGCTGTCGCTGATGCGCCTGCCACTACTCATCGGCATCGTCGTCAATGTACGTCGGGTGGATGGTGTTGTCGGCAACGGTGTTGGACTGGCGGCTGTAGACCACCTCACCGTTCACGATGGTCTCGAGGACCTGGGCGTGGAGGAGTTCCTGCGGAGTCGCCTTGGTGATGTCGCGGTCGAGCACGACCAGATCGGCCAGGAAGCCTGGAGCGAGGCGGCCCTTGATTTTTTCTTTATTCTCGGCGAAAGCGCTGGCCTGGGTGTAGGCGTAGAGGGCTTCGTTGAGGGTGATCTTTTCCTGCGGCTGGGAGGTAAGGATGCCGGCCTCATTCTGGCGGGTGATAGCGGAGTAGAGGCCACGGAATGGATCGATGGACTCGACGGGATAGTCCGTGCCGAAGGCCAGGGTTACGTGGTGATCGAGGAACGAGCGCCACGCGTACGAGTATCGGGCTCTCTCCGGGCCGAGGCGGGCTGCGGCCCAGTTCATGTCGGTCAGGAGATGGCTGGGCTGCATGGAGGCGATGACGTGGAGCTTGGCGAAGCGGTCGAAGTCGCCAGCGGAGACGACCTGGGCGTGCTCGATACGATAGCGGGAGGCGTCGGAAAGCTTACCGGGTGCGTGGGCCTGCTGGGCGCGCTCAAAGGCGGTGAGGGCCATGTCATTGGCGCGGTCCCCGATAGCGTGGAAGCCCAGTTGAAATCCAGCTTCGGCGCGTTCGCTGGCCATGCTGTCGAGTTTCTTCTGGTCGTAGCGTGGGATCCCGGAGTTTTTGGGGTCGTCCGTATAGGGTGCTTTGAGAGCGGCGGTGCGGGAGCCGAGGGATCCGTCCATGAAGCCTTTGAGCATGCCAGTGTGGAGCAGGAGATCGTCAGCAGGGTGGGCGCTGCTCCGCTGTTTGAGGACGTCGACGGGGGTGTCGAAGGCGAGCCACTCGCTGACGCGAAGGTGCAGTTGGTTGGCGTGTTCCAGGTCTTCGAGAGCGAGAAAGTCTTCCCAGTCGGATAAATCCTGGACAGAGGTGACGCCGTGAGCGAGGGCGTCGTTGATCGCGTAGGTCAGGGCGCGGCGGCGTTCTTCGCGGGTTGGCGGGGGGATGACCTTATTGAGCAGGGTGACGGCGGGCGTCTCGCGAACGATTCCGGTGAGCGCTCCCGCAGCGTCGTGGTCGATCTTGCCGCCCGCGGGGTCAGATGTGGCCGAAGTGATGTTGGCGGCTGCCAGGGCGGCGGTATTGGCAACAACGATGTGCCCGTCGGTGCGCGAGAGAACGGTCGGATGCCCGGCGGTGACGGCGTCAAGATCTTGTCGCGTGGGTAAAGTTTTGGAGGGCCAGAGGGTGTGGTCCCAGCCTCCTCCGGTGATCCAGGCTCCGGGAGCGAGGGTAGCGGCGAAGCTCTTGATGCGTGCCTGCATCTCTTCGAGGGAGGCTACGTGGTCCAGGTCTACGGTAAGTTTTTGCTGCCCGGCCCCGGCGATATGGGTGTGGGCGTCATTGAATCCGGGCATTGCAAAGGCGTTGTTGAGGTCGATGATTTTGGTCGAAGGCGATTTGAGGGCGAGAATTTCGGCGTCCGTACCCGCCGCGGTGACGGTGCCGTGGGAGATGGCGAGCGCGGAGACGCGGGCAGGAGTCGTTGCCGGGTCGTTCGGCTGGAGATGGGCTCCGGTGAGGATGTTGCCGTGAAGAAAGATAGTGTCGGGCGCAACCGACTGCTGGGCGCAGAGAGGTAACGCGGACAAGAGGAGGAAAGCAGAGAGCTTGGAGGGCTTCACGTCTCGGAGTGTAACAAGACGGGAGGGTTAATCCGTGAAGGATTCGGCGATCAGGGCGGCTGTGTCAAGCAGGGTGAGCAGGATGCGGCGGAGTGCGGTCTCGCGACCTGTGGGGTCATACCACTCCTGCAGCGTGTGAATGCCGCCGCCGAGGCCGCCGGTTCCGATCGCCAGGGCCGGGATATCGAGGGCCAGGGGAATATTGGCATCGGTCGACCCGATGCGGGGCTCGGTGCGGAGGGTGAGGTGGCGGTCGACGGCACGGAGCGTTTCGAGCAAGGGTGAATCGTCGGGAAGGGCTCCGGCGGGACGGCTGCCGATCAGGGTGACCTCGAGCTTGGCGGGGGTTCGGGCAGGGCGCTGGCGGGTCGCTTCGCGGGAGGCAGCGGCGAGGGTCGCGTCCAGGATGCGGCGGACTTCAATCTCCGTGTGAGCAAGCTGGTCGGGATCGGTGGAGCGAAGGTCGAGGAGCGCTGAGGCCGACTCTGGGATGGAGTTAATAGAGGTGCCCCCGGAGATATGGCCGACATTAATAGTAGTGCGCGGATTGGCCGGCAGGCGCAGGTGGGAGATCTCCGTCAGGGCGCGGCTGAGGATCAGGATGGGATTGGGGGTTCCGGCGTCGGTCCAGGAGTGGCCGCCAGGGCCGGAGATGGTGATGCGCAGGCGACGGCTGCCGAGACCGCGAGTGACGACGGTGCTGGTTCCGCCACCTTCCAGCGCAAGCGCGGCGGCGATGCGGCCGTGATACGGGCCGCGGGAGAAGAGATGGCGCATCCCGCGCAGATCGCCCTCGCCCTCTTCGCCTACGTTGGCGGCGAAAAGAATAGGGATGGGGGGCTGGATCTGGGCATAGCGGAGCGCAGCGGCGAGTGCCAGGAGAGCGGCGAGTCCGGCGCCGTTATCGCAGATTCCGGGAGCGTAGATGCGGGCGCTATCGGGATCTTCGGTGGGTTCGCACGGAGTTCCCGCAGCGAAGACTGTATCGAGATGCGCAGAGAGGAGCAGGTAGGGTTTTTCCGGGACCTCGGCTTCAGGGGGCGTGGGAGCCAGTTCTCCGAGAGCGTTCCCTTCGTCGTCAATATGCAGATTAGTGAGGCCGAGGTGTTCGAAGCGGTCGAGAAACCATGCAGCCCGGGCCTGCTCATTAAAAGGTGGAGCTGGAATGCGGACGAATTCAAGCTGCCACTGGCGGAGCTGGGGCTGGTGGAGGTGCAGCCAGTGGAAGGCGCGATGGACGGCGGTGAGGCTGGCCAGGCGGGCAATGCGGCGTTGGGCGGTCGCGGCTGGCATCAGTGAGACGTCCCATCGTTTGGATAGAAGACTTCCATGAGGAAAAGTCCACTGGCGGGGGCGGTCGGTCCGGCCGCCGAACGATCCTTCGCGCTGAGAATAGTTGCTATGGACTCGGCGGGGATGCGGCCGCAGCCTGCTTCCACAAAGGTGCCGACGAGGTTGCGGACCATGTGATGGAGGAAGCCGTTTCCGCTGACTGTATAGATGAGGAGGCCTTCGCGGACGGTCCAGTCGGAATGATGGATCGTCCGGATGTTGGTTTGATGCACGGGTGCGGGGTTCGCCTGTGCGGCTTCGGCACGGGTCGTGGCGTCGGGGTCGGAGGCGGCAAAAGAGGTGAAGTCGTGGGTTCCGAGCACGGCATCCGCTGCATTTTGAAGTACGGAAGGGTCGAGGGGGAGGGGGCAGTCCCAGACGTAGGGAGCGAGCATCGGGGAGCAGATATAGGGCATCGGCTCCAATCCCGGTAGAGCTGGGAACGGGCGGGCAGGAAAGATACGGTACTCGTAGGTCTTGCCGACGGCGCTGTGCCGGGCGTGGAAATGGGGCGGAGCTTCTTCGAGCAAGACGATCCGGACCGAGGGCGGCAGGGCGCGGTTGAGCGCTCGGTGCAGGTTGGAGGCTGGAATGGGGGCGTCAATGTTAAAAGACGCTACCTGACCGAGGGCGTGGACGCCGGTATCGGTGCGCCCGGACCCCTGGGGTAGCACCGTCTCCCCGGTAACGTGGTGGATGGCACAGGCGAGGGTGCCTTGCACGGTGGCGAGAGAGGGCTGAACCTGCCAGCCGTGGAAGCTGGTGCCGTCATAACTGAGAATGGTCTTCCAAAGAGGCATACTGATGCTATTGGACGGTATCACGGCCGAGGCCGACGGTTGGCAGGAAGCGAACTTCTGGTAGTGGGAGGGTGGCGACGGGATTGAGGCGCACAACGCGCGAGGGTTGATATACTTGGCAGACTAACCGCACGGTAAGTCCCTTTTATGAAGCTGCTTGCAAGAAAAATACCCTGAAGCCGGGTTGGGGAGCAAAGTGTGGGAACGAAGGCGCGTCACTGTGCGTACTACTCCCAACAAGTGCCTGATGGGATGCCGGAACGAGCTGAAGAGGATATTTGGAGTCCTTGGGGGTAGGCAGTGCGTCTAGTAGGCATCGTCTATTTGCGTGGCTTGGTTGTGCAGGGCCGAAATGGCTGTCAGGTGTCTTTGTGTGCCTGCGGCTGAATCGGAGCTTAGAGAGTGCCGGCACGTGCTGTTATTGGATGGTTGAAGCTGTATTGGACAGGCTGTACCAGAAGAATAAAGTTGGAGAGCGCAACGTGAAATTAAGAGACATGCAGGCGGCAGCGAGCATCGGGTTGCTGTTAATGAGTGTGAGCACGCAACCGGTCTTTGCACAGCAGCAGGCGACCCCGCCCGCGACGGTAAATAACCAGGCCCCAGCGGCTACCGCAGATACGGCCCTTCCGCAGGCGCCGGATCCGAAGCTTACCGAGCCCCTGTATCTCCGGGGTACAGGCCGCGACTACACGCAGCCGAAGAGCCATTTCCGGAATCCCATCGCGCCCTATAGCTGGATCAACGTTCCCGCCCCGCGAACAGGGAATACGCCGCGGCTCGATACACTGCTGCGCGACGGCAAGATCTACCTGAGCCTGCCGGATGCGGTAACGCTGGCTCTCGAAAATAACTACGATATTGAGATCGCACGCATCAACCTCGATATTGCCGATACCGACATTCTGCGGACCAAGGCAGGTCAGACGCTACGCGGTGTCTCGACCGGGCTTGTGACCAATACGTTGGGCGGCACGACCTCCACCGTAACGAGCGGCGGCGGACCGGGTGGAACTTCCACCTCGACGGGCGGCAGCGGCACCGGTGCATCGGGACTGGTGTTGAGCACCAACGGAGGCGGTCCGGCGGTTGAGAATCTGGATCCCCTGCTGACCGGCACCGTGCAGTACGAGGCTGCGAATACGCAGCAGACTACCACCTTCATCACTGGTACCAACCAGTTGAATCAGGATACGGCGACCTACAACTTCGGCTACCAGCAGGGTTTCCTGACCGGTACGCTGTTCAACTTCACCTTCAACAACTCCCGCACGACGACGAACAGCCAACGCAACAACTTCAGCCCGCAGTTGAATTCGTCCTTCCAGGCGAAGGCGACGCAGCACCTGCTGCAGGGTTTTGGCTGGGGCATCAACGGACGCTTCATCCTGCAGGCGAAGAACGACCGTCGCATCGCCGACTCCGCGTTCCGCCAGCAATTGATTTATACGATTGCTCAGGTCGAGAACATCTATTGGGGTCTGGTGAGCGCGTATGAGGACGAACAGGCCAAGGAACGCGCACTGACGCAGTCGAGCCAGTTGACCTCGGATAACCGGAAGCAGTTGGAGATCGGCACGCTGGCCCCGCTGGACGTCGTGAACTCCGACAGCGCCGTCGCCACCGACAAGCAGGCATTGGTCGCATCCAAGACGAACCTGGAGTATCAGCAGTTGCTGATGAAGCAGGCCATCGCGCGGAATCTGAATGACCCGGCACTCTCGAGCGCTCCGGTCATTCCGACGGACCGCGTCGCCCTCGACCGTTTGCCCGAGGAGGATATGGGCGTCGAAGACCTGGTGAAGCAGGCCTACGTGAACAATCCTTCGATCGAGCAGGCTGTTCTGAACATGAAGAACAACCAGATCACGATCAAGGCGTTCAAGAACGGACTGCTTCCGACGATCGATGCCTACGCGTTCTACGGCGGATCGGCTCTGGGCGGCGCTCAGAATCCGAACCTGCAATGTACTTCAGACACTGGTACCACGATTCCTTGCTCGGGCAATCAAGTTTTACCCGTCGGATACGGCACCGTGCTTGGCAACGCGTTCAATAACTCCTACCCCGACAAGGGCGTCGGCGTAAACATCAACATCACGCTTCGAAACCGTGCGGCTCAGGCCGACCAGGCCCGTTCGCAGATGGAGTACCGGCAGTCGCAGATGCGCTTGCAGCAGCTCTACACCCAGACCCGGATCCAAGTCATCAACGGGCAGTATGCGTTGACCAACGACCGTGCCCAGGTGCAGGCGGCTCAATCCTCGCGCGACTTCCAGTTGCAGAGCCTCGACGCTGAACAGAAGAAGTACAAGCTAGGCGCTTCAACGACGGCGCTCGTCCTGCAACAGCAGAGGAACCTGGCGACGGCGGAGAACAGCCTGATCTCGGCGACCGCTGCGTATGCGAAGGACCGGATGGCGTTGAGCCAGTTGCTGGCAAATACGCTGGACAAGTACGGCATCAGCATCACGGAGGCGGCAGCCGGTACCGTCGGCCAGATGCCGACGATTCCGGGCCTGACGGCTCCTGTGGCTCCTGCGACTGCGAAGCCTATTACGTCGACTCCAGCTCCGGTGCAATAGCTAATTTGCCTGCGTATCAAGATTTATAATGGGAGATATTTATTAGAACTTATCGCACGTAGTGTCTTTTAGACCGCTACGTGCGATTTTCTGATTTTGGAAGCTAATTGTGAACGCCAATGCAATAGACGTTCTCTATTGAATACGTTTGAGTTCCTTGTGCAGATGGATTTTGTGTATACACTGTTACTGAGGATTCTGTCTGCGAGACAATCGGCACAGGTGCTGGCTGGCCGAAGAGAAATGAAGCGAAGTAGGATGACGCAGTGCATGAAGCTGCGTAATTTGCATCTGCGAAACTTGCAGGCCAATTGATCGCGACTGTACAGGTGCTGCTAGGCGTAGATGATGTCGTACAGCCTGAAGCATTGACAATTGCTTGAGCTGCGGCTGTAGATTGCGCTTTTACTGGAGTTTTCGAACTGACCAGAACGGTCAGAATGGAAACGCTCAAGGTTAAGAAAACGAATTGCATTACTCTGCTGGTTCGCATATTTCCTCCTTGTCTTTGCAAGCGTTCAGCGAAGACAGTCTATTACTACGCCTTTCTGCGCAAATGTTTGCATAATTCATGTAGGCATCTGAGATTTTATCTAAAAGCAAAAAAAATCTCAAAATGATTGAGCGTACAACCAAAAAGCGTTCGTGCTATAAGTTATTTTGTATCAATAAGTTATATGTTCCAGCACGATTCGGGTAAATTCATGTTGTACGGGTACACTCACAAACGATGAGCACTGAACACAAGAACTCCCTGGCGAAGGCCGCTTCGGGTTATCTGCGATCCGCGATGCATCAGCCGGTGGATTGGATGGAGTGGGGCGAAGAGGCTTTTGCCCTGGCGCAGAAGGAAGACAAACCGATCCTGCTGGATATTGGAGCGGTGTGGTGTCATTGGTGTCATGTGATGGATCGCGAGAGCTATGAGAGCGCGGAGACGGCCGGGATCATCAATGAGCATTTTGTTGCGGTGAAGGTGGATCGCGACGAACGGCCGGATGTGGATACGCGCTACCAGGCGGCGGTGTCTTCGATCAGCGGGCAGGGTGGCTGGCCACTGACGGCATTTCTGACTCCGGAGGGTAAGCCTTACTTTGGTGGGACTTATTTTCCTCCCGACGACCGGCACGGACGGCCCGGCTTGCGGCGCGTGCTGCTGACGATGGCGGAGGCCTTCGAAAAGCGCAGGGACGAGGTCAACGAATCGGCCGACAGCGTGCTGGAGGCGATTGAACACAACGAATCGTTCATGGGGCGAAGCGGGAACCCTGGACCCGAGCTGGTAGCGAAGCTGGTGGAGGGCGTACTGAAGCAGTTCGATGCGCGGGCGGGCGGATTCGGGTCGCAACCGAAGTTTCCCCACTCCGGTGCGATCGATCTTTTGCTGGACGCGGCATCGAGAGTTTCGATTGGTGGGGGCGCGGCGGTTGTGAATGAGTCCGCAAAGCGAGCGGCGCTGGTGACGCTGGACAAGATGCAGAAGGGCGGAATCTACGACCATCTTGCCGGCGGCTTCCATCGGTATAGCGTGGACGACCAGTGGGTCGTGCCCCACTTTGAAAAGATGGCGTATGACAACAGCGAGCTGCTGAAGAACTACGTCCACGCCTACCAGACCTTCGTCGAGCCGGAAAACGCGCGGGTTGCGCGGGAGATGATCCAGTGGATCGACGAGTGGCTGAGCGACCGCGAGATGGGCGGGTTTTACGCCTCGCAGGATGCTGATTTCTCGCTGGACGATGACGGCGATTACTTTACATGGACCCGCGATGAAGCGGCTGCGGTACTGACTCCGGAGGAACTCGCTGTCGCGGGGGCATACTACGACATCGGCGAGATTGGGGATATGCACCACAACCCGGCGAAGAACGTGCTGCACGTTCGGACGACCATCCAGAGCGTGGCTCGATCGAACCAGATTGATCTGGAACTGGCGAAGGAGCGGTTGGCTTCAGCGAAGGCGAAGCTGTATAAAGCCCGGTTGCGCCGGCCAACTCCGTATGTCGATAAGACGATTTATGTGGGATGGAATGGCATGTGCATCTCGGCCTATATCGAGGCCGGACGTGTCCTGGACATGCCCGAGGTGAAGGCGTTTGCGTTGAAGTCGCTCGACCGTGTGCTGGGCGAGGCCTGGGATCCCGCGACGGGCGTGGCTCACGTGGTGGCCTATGGAGAAGGGACCGCGGGGGGGCGCAGGGTTGCCGGAATTCTGGATGATTACGTATTCCTGGGCCACGCTGCGCTGGATGCCTGGGAGGCGACAGGCGAACTGAAATATTACGCGGCAGCCGAGGCGATTGCGGAGAGCGCTGTAGCCCGGTTCTACGACGCGACAGGATTTGCGTTCTTCGACACGGACATTCCAGCGGAGGGAGAGGCTCGGCTTGGAGCTCTGGTGACGCGACGGAAGCCGTTGCAGGACTCGCCCACGCCTGCTGCGAATCCCGTGGGGGCTGCGCTGTTGATGCGGCTTGAGGCTTTGAACAGACGCGAAGACTTCGCCGTGAAGGCGCAGGAGACGATGGAGACGTTCGCCGGAGTGGTCGAGCACTTCGGACTCTACGCTGCGAGCTATGGACTGGCCCTGCAACGGATGGTGCAGCGCGCGGTACAGATATGCGTAATCGGCGATGATGCGGATGCGCGACGTCTGGAGGCAGTGGCGATGGCCCGGTACGCCGTAAATAAGAGTGTAGTTCGGCTGCTGCCGGAACATCTGACCTCACTGCCGAAAGCTCTGGCGGAGACGCTGCCGTTTCTGCCGAAGGTGGAGGGGAGCTTCGCGGTGATCTGCAGTGGGAACGGCTGTTTGCCGCCGGTGACTACCGTGGATGCACTGATCGCGGCGATGAACCAGTCTTTATAGCTTGAGTAGTAATACAGTTCAAAAGCGCGGCCTCAATGGGCGGCGCTTTTAGTTTCAGGCTCCGATGGTGGGCGCGCTGGGTGGAGCAGTAGGATCGTTGGGCTGCATGATGATCGTGCTGGAGCTGATGCCGGGACGGATCCCCTCTTTCTCGAAAGCGATGAGGATGCGGCGGCGCAGTTCGCGGAGGACACCGTCTTTCTGATTGGCCCGGACGCGGATGTTGATAGGGTAGATGACCTCGCGGCCGTTGATCTTGTCTACGCCGAGGACGACGGGGTCTTCAATGACGACCTGGCGGAAGGCGGGATCGTTGCGGACTTCGATGGCGAGCTTCGTGAGCAGTGCAACGACCGTGTCGGGGTTGACGCTGGAGTCAACGGAGACCGGCAGGGAGGCAACCGAGAAGTCGCGGGAGAGATTGGAGACCGTGGCGATCTGGCTGTTGGGGATGATGTACATGGTGCCGTCCCCGTCACGCAGGGTGGTGCAGCGCAGGGTCAGGTTCTCGACGGAGCCCTGGAGACCGGCAATTTTGACGACTTCGCCCACGTTGTACTGGTCTTCGATCAGGATAAAGATGCCGTTGAGCATGTCTTTGAAGATGGATTGTGCACCCAGGCCGATGCCGACTCCGACGACTCCAGCGGAGGCCAGAAGCGGCGTGAGATTGATATTGAAGACCGATAAGACATGCAGCAGCAGGATGAATCCGATGACGCTGTAGGAGGTGGCGCGAAGAATAGCGGCCATGGTTCGCAGTTGCGAAGCGCGCTGGGAGTTTCCAACCTGCCGGTCCGCAAGTTTGAGCATGCGATTGACGAAGAACTGGCAGATGCGTTGCAGGACGAAGGCCAGCAGGATGATGGCGATCAGGCGGGGCAGATCGGCGCGCAGAAAATTGATGACATCATCGCGATAGTCGGTGGCGAGAATCCTGGAGATGCGTTCCTGTTGCGAGGTTGGGGCCTGAAGGAGCATTATTACGGCATCTCAACTTTCCAAGACTGATTTGTTCGACGTTTATTTCAGGAAAAATACTTTCCCTTAGGATTTCATTCTTACAGGACAGGATGCTTTCGCTGCCAGTCGAGGTGTATGTAGGGTAAGGGATTCAGATATCCGCCAGTGGCGGGGAAATGGATACGCTATGAAAATCGAGACAAGAACGTCGTTGAGAGCGATCGTGGCGGCTGGTTTGGTTGGGATGGTCTTTGCGGGTGGAGCGAACTCTGCCAGCGCATGGCAGTCGCGCGGCAGTTACGGGACGCAGCAGCCGACCCAGAGGCAAGGGCCGATAGCTCCCGGTGCTCCCGGCACGCCTAACCCAATGGATATAGGCAGAGGACCGGACACGGACGGCATGATCGATAAGATCGAGGGGCAACAGGCCAAGACGAGAAACACTGAGCGGCAGCGACGGCTGCAGGCTGATACTGAGAAGCTGCTCTCTCTAGCCACGGACTTGAAGCAACAAGTCGATAAGACGGATAAAAATATTCTTTCGATCGACGTGATCAAGAAGGCGGACGAGATCGAGAAGCTGGCGAAGAGTGTAAAAGAGCGAATGAAGGGTTGAAGTGCAGTTTTCAGTTGTCAGCTTTTAATGGGTGGCCAGGGCGTGGGTGCGTTGATTTGGGGTACTGGCAGATTGGGAGCGGGGACAGCTGAGGTGCGTAACGCGGCAACAATGGCCGCGACGGACCAGTCTGGGTGGATTGAACGGAGCAGGGCGGCTACTCCGGCGGCAAGGGGAGCGGAGGCGCTGGTTCCCATAGCCTGTACATAAGAGGCGTGTCCGAGATTGAAGCAGCCGTAGCTGTGATTCGGGTCGGCGGGGAGGCCGTCTACTGTGGAAGGCTTGCCGGAGCTGCAGGCTCCGCTAATCCATCCACTGACTGCGTTGTCATCGCCGGCAGGATAGCTGCCGCGATACACGACGATGTAGCGGTGCGGAACAATAGCAGCGTCGAGTTGGCTTGCAATGGGAATACACCAGGGCCGAGCAGGAAGCAGAGGAGAGCTCCGGCATGGAATCGCAGGATGAAGCGCGAGAACTTGAGCGCAATGGGAGTGTGGAACGGCACGCGTTGGACCTCTTTTCTGGAGCAGGTGGTGCTGCTTCTCTCGAACTTGAAGGGTTTATCGGGAGAAGGCGGCGAGACTGCAGAGCCGAAGAAGAAGAAGCACATTACTTTTGGGTGCAATCGACAGAGAATGTTTGCGGTCTTCGCTTGTGAATTGACCCGTTCGGAGATACCGTGCTCTAATTGCGCCCTGCTTGACCCCGAACGAATTTATCTTCCTCAAGGAGACGACTGCATGGTGGCATTGAGCCTTTTGGCTATGGCGGTTCAGCAGCAATATGGGCCGGTAAGTTCTTCTGGGGTAGTAGTGGATGACGGACGAATCTATCTGTGGATTGCACTGGGGGTGGGTGTACTGGCACTGGTCGCGGCTGGATTGCTGGCGCGGTCGGTGATTGCTTCGGACACGGGGACTCTGGAGATGCAGGCGATCTCGAATGCCATCCGTGAGGGGGCGGAAGCATTTCTGAGCCGCCAGTACAAGACGATCGGCGCCCTGGCCCTTGTGCTGGCGGTGGTGGTCTTTGTGGGATACCAGATGTCGTCGCGGACTGCACCCTATGCTGCCAAGACGGTTGTCAGTTTTCTGGTGGGCGCGATCTGCTCGGGCCTGGCTGGATATACGGGGATGTACTGCTCGATCCGCGCGAACATTCGCACGGCGGCGGCGGCTCGGAATAGCCTGAACGGCGCGCTGCAGATGGCACTGCGCGGGGGAGCGGTGACCGGCCTGGTGGTAGTGGCGCTCTCGCTGCTGGGAGTGGGAGTCTTGTTCCTGTTCTTCGGCGGACTGGAGCATCCGGAACAGGTTCCGTACCAGTTGGTTGGGTTTGGATTTGGTGCTTCGCTGGTGGCTCTGTTTGCACAACTTGGCGGCGGGATTTATACGAAGGCTGCGGACGTAGGGGCCGACCTGGTAGGTAAGGTCGAGGCCGGAATTCCTGAAGACGATCCGCGCAATCCGGCCGTGATCGCAGACCTGGTGGGCGACAACGTCGGCGACTGCGCGGGACGTGGCGCGGACATCTTCGAATCGACAGCAGCGGAAAACGTCGGCGCGATGATCCTGGGAGCGGCATTGTTTCCTGTCTTCGGAGTAAAAGGGATTTTGTTTCCGTTGTTTGTGCTGGCGATCAACCTGGTCGCAAGCACGGTCGGCGTTTTTGTCGTGAAGGCGACTGAGAGTGAAGATCCCATGGACGCGCTGAACCGGGGTTTCTACGTGACTTCCGCGTTAGCCCTGGCAGGTTTCGCAGGAGCTGTGTATCTGATGTTGAACGGGCCTCAGGTGCAGCCGTTGTGGCTGCTGGGGTGCGGTGTCATCGGGCTGATCACGGCCTTCCTGTTCGTCTGGATCACGCAGTACTACACGGAGGCGAAGTATCGGCCGGTGCAATCGATCGCTGAGGCCAGTCTCACGGGGCCAGCAACGAACATCATCAGTGGCCTTGCCGTGGGGATGGAGACACCGGCACTCCCGGTCATCGCGATCTCGGCGGCGCTGTTGTTGAGCTACTACTTTGGTGTGCAGGGGTTGGCTGGTGTAGCGGGTATCAGTGACTACGCAAAGGGTATCTACGGCACGGCAATCGCTACGATGGGAATGCTCTCCTGCGCGGCTTATATTCTCGCAATGGATACGTTCGGTCCAATTACCGATAATGCGGGCGGCATCATCGAGATGTCGGACCAGCCGGACGGAATTCGCGAGCGAACCGACAAGCTGGACTCGGCCGGCAACACCACCAAGGCGCTGACCAAGGGCTATGCAGTGGGATCGGCTTCACTGGCCGCGTTCCTGTTGTTCTCTGCCTACCTGGAGGAGATTAAAACAATTGTTACTGCGAAGGTTGCAAACTCGGGAGGATACATGCCGCCGGGGTGGAGCTTCACGAACATCAACCTCGCCCAGGTTCCGGTGTTTGTGGGGGCACTGCTCGGAGCGATGCTGACGTACCTCTTCAGCTCGCTTGCAATCAAGGCCGTCGGCCGGACGGCACAGATGGTAGTGCAGGACGTGCGGTCGCAGTTCAAAGAGAATCCGGGCATCATGGCGGGTACATCGAAGCCGGACTACGCGCGTTGCGTGAGCATCGTGACCGGCGCGGCTTTGAAGGAGATGGTTCTACCGGGGTTGCTGGCAGTGGGGTTGCCGGTGGCGGTTGGGCTGATCTTCCGCAACTTCAGTGCCAGTTACCAGGCGGTTTCGACGATGTATGCTCCGGGTACGATTCTTCCGGTGCCTGCTATTGGCGGCGTGCCCGTGAATCTTGCAGGAGCGGAGGCGGTTGCCGGGCTCCTGATGGTTGGGACGATCTCCGGCGTGCTGCTCGCCATGCTGATGAACAACGGCGGCGGCGCATGGGATAACGCGAAGAAGTTTATCGAGACGGGACAGTATGGGGGAAAGAAAAGCGATGCGCACAAGGCGGCGGTTGTGGGAGATACGGTCGGCGATCCGTTCAAGGACACGGCTGGGCCGAGCCTGCATGTGCTGATCAAGCTGCTGGCTACGATCACGCTGGTCCTTGCACCCTTGTTTGTGTGATGCGCCGATGCCTGCCGTGGTGTTGATTGCGGCGTTGATTACGGCAGGGAATCCGGTGGGCCGTCTCTCTCTTCGAGGCGGTCCTTTGCTTTGAGTTGGAGACGGTGGAAAGCGGCGGTGGAATGAAGCGGCTTCGAAACAGTACAATCGGGTCTGGCGGAGGTGTCCGAATGGCGGCGCATGTTGTATCCAAGGCAGACAAGAAAACGACGGTGCAGCCGACTACGCCAGCGAAGCAATCATCCGCGTTGTCTCCAGAGCAACTGATCGAGTTCTACCGACTGATGTACCTCTCGCGCAGAACGGATGATCGCGAGATCGTGCTGAAGCGGCAGCAGAAAATTTTCTTCCAGATATCCTGCGCCGGCCATGAGGCGTTACTGGTCGCGGCCGGGATGGCGCTGAAGCCGGGGTACGACTGGTTCTTTCCGTACTATCGCGATCGCGCGATCTGCCTGGCGCTGGGCAACACGGTCGAAGAGCAGATGCTGCAGGCGGTTGGAGCGGCAGACGATCCGGCGAGTGGCGGACGGCAGATGCCTTCGCACTGGTCGAGCCGCAAGCTAAATATCGTGACTCCAAGTTCGTCGACCGCGACGCAGTGCCTGCATGCCATCGGATGCGCTGAGGCTGGGCGGTATTTCTCGCAGCATCCTGAAGCCGCGGCGAAACACGACGGCGACTATCGCGAGTTCAAGGATGTGAAGTTTCATGGCGATGAGGTGACCTACGTCTCGATCGGCGAAGGTTCGACGAGCCAGGGCGAATTCTGGGAGTCGCTGAACACGGCGAGCAATGGAAAGCTGCCGGTGCTGTACGTGGTTGAAGATAACGGCTATGCGATTTCGACTCCGGTTGAGGCAAATACTCCCGGCGGAAATATTTCGAAGCTGATTGCGAACTTCCCCAACTTCCACTTCGCGGAGATCGATGGCACGGATCCCATCGCCAGCTACGCTGCGATGGTCGAGGCCGTGGCGTATTGCCGGGCAGGGAAGGGACCGGCGCTCGTCCATGGGCATGTGGTGCGGCCGTATTCACACTCGTTGAGCGACGACGAGCGCTCCTATCGGACGGCCAGTGAGATCGATGAAGATGCCAAACGTGACCCCATCTCACGCATGCAGATGTGGCTGCTGCGCGAAGGGATTTTGAACGCCGAGGGCATCAACAAGCTCGAGCGTGCCGTCGATGAAGAGGTGCAGCGCGCCGCGGATCGGGCAGTGCAGGCGGTGCTTCCTGCTGCGACAGCCGAAGCGATTCAGCGGCATGTTTATTCGGAAGATTTGAAGCCAAATGATGTCCGCTTTACCTCAGAAGCCCAGCCGACGGCAGATCCGACGGAACGCACTATGGCCGACCTGATCAACACTTGCCTGAAGGACGAGATGCGCCGGGACGAGCGGATCGTGGTCTTCGGCGAGGATGTGGCGGACGCGACCCGCGATGAGGGATTGAAGGACGGAAGGTTCAAGGGCAAGGGCGGAGTCTTCAAGCTTACTGCTGGGTTGCAGGCGGAGTTTGGCAGCGACCGGGTATGGAACTCGCCGCTGGCAGAAGCGAATATTGTGGGCCGCGCGATCGGCATGTCGGTGCGTGGGCTCAAGCCAGTCGTAGAGATCCAGTTCTTCGACTACATCTGGCCGGCGATGCACCAGATTCGCAATGAACTGTCGCTGATCCGGTGGCGTTCGAATGCAGGCTTCAGCTCCCCGCTGGTGATGCGCGTTCCGATCGGCGGCTATCTCACGGGTGGTTCGATCTACCACTCGCAGAGCGGCGAGAGCATCTTCACGCACACGCCCGGCGTACGGGTGGTCATGCCTTCCAACGCGCTGGACGCGCTGGGACTGCTGCGGACTGCGATTCGATGCGACGATCCGGTGCTCTTCCTGGAGCACAAGCGTTTGTATCGGGAGACCTTCGGCCGCGCTGCGTATCCGGGACCGGACTATACGATTCCGTTTGGCAAGGCAAAGATCGTTCGACCGGGCAAGGACCTCACTGTAATTACGTACGGGGCAGTCGTGCCGCGCGCTTTGCAGGCGGCTCAGAAGCTGCATCGGGATGCGGGAGTGGACGTCGAAGTAATCGATCTACGCAGCCTAAGTCCTTACGACTGGGTAGCCATTGCGGAGAGCGTCCGCAAGACCAGCCGCGTGATCATCGCCCACGAGGACATGCTGAGCTGGGGGTACGGGGCGGAGATCGCTGCGCGGATCGGCGATGAACTCTTCCACGACCTCGATGCGCCGGTTCGGCGGGTCGCGGCGATGGATACGTTTGTGGCCTATCAGCCTCTGCTGGAAGACGTGATTCTGCCGCAGCCTGAGGATTTGTATAAGGCGATGGCAGATTTGGCAGCCTTTTAGATCTCTGACGCTTAGGGATCTGCGATCTGATTTCGCAACTGACGGCGTGCGGTGGGGTTTCTTCTGTTGTGTGAGGACTGAGCAGTTCGGCTTGGACCTGCGATAGGCAACAGACGGAGGAGATCGATGAAGAAGGCAGCCGTTTCGAGTCAGGTCTGGCAAAGTTCTTTTCAAATCCTTATGGCGGGGATGCTGTGCGTTCTGCTGGTGGAGCAGCCGCTGATCGCCGAAGGAATGCCGACGCGACGGACCTCCAAAACGGTGTCTGCGTCTCAGTTGCAGGGAGAGCAGCGGGTCTTGCATGCCCTGAATCGGCTTACCTTCGGACCGCGTCCCGGGGATGTTGAAGCTATCCAGGCGGTTGGTCTACAGCGGTGGTTTGAACAGCAGCTGAATCCGTCTTCGATCCCCGATACGGCGCTGGATCAGCGATTGGAGATGTTTCCAGCGATGAAGCTGCAGCAGGCGGAGCTGATGGACCGCTATCCAAACCCCCAGCTTTTGCGGCAGATGATCCGGACGAACGAGCCGCTGCCGAGCGATCCAATAAAACATGCGATCTATGCGGATCAAATAGCTTTCTACAAGATGGCGCAGGCGAAGAGGGCTGCCACGGAGGCGACGGCAGACGCGGCAATGACCGGGAATACGACCAGCGGTGAGATGGCCGGATCCGGTGCGACTGCTACCAATGTCAAAGCAAAGCGGGGAGTCGATCTGCCTGGGGACGGGGCAGCGATGGCGAAAAAGCAGGACGAGGAATCCATGACGATGGAGGGGGGAAAGTCCGCGCTTCCCGGAGATGGTGTGGACCCTGAGATCGCTTCGATGGCGACGCATGAGGATCAGTTCTACTCAGGGCTGGAAGCGGTCAAGATCATCAACCTGCCGCCGGATCAGCGGGTCTCCCGGATCTTGGCGATGCAGCCTCGGGAGTTGATCGATTTTCGGAAGAGTCTGAGCCAGGCTGAGTTGGCTGCCATGGTGAATGACATGTCTCCGATCCAGCGGGAGACGATCGGGGCTCTGCAAAGCTCGCCGCGCCTGATCGGAGCAGAGTTGTTGCAGTCGCGGCTGCTGCGGGATATCTACAGCGACCGGCAGTTGGAGGCGGTGATGACCGACTTCTGGCTGAACCACTTCAATGTGTATGTGAAGAAAAACCAGAACGAGCCCTACCTGCTGCCCTCGTACGAGCGGGACGTAGTGCGGCCCCATGCTTTGGGAAAGTTTGAGGACCTGCTGGTCGCGACCGCGAAGAGTCCTGCGATGCTGATGTATCTCGATAACTGGCAGAGCATAGGGCCGGACTTGGTGGCTGCGAAGGGCGGGAAGCGGTTTGCAGATTTTGCGAAGAATGCCCAGGTCAAGCAGGCTTTGAAAGACCGTGGGTTGAACGAAAACTATGCCCGCGAGCTGATGGAACTGCACACGTTGGGCGTGCAATGCGAGGTCAGTGCGGATCGCCCGGTCAGCGATCTGCCGAAGGCCTGTGGGCAGGGGTACACCCAGAAAGACGTGACACAAGTCGCGGAAGTGCTGACTGGCTGGACGATCGACCGGCCCTATCGGGGCGGGGAGTACAACTTCGAGCAGCGATGGCATGAGCCTGGCTCAAAGACGGTGCTTGGCACTGCCATCAGGGAAGACGGCGAGCGCGAGGGGTTGCAGGTATTGCACCTGCTGGCGACCAGTCCGGCTACAGCGCAGTTTATTTCGAACAAGCTGGCGGTGCGCTTTGTGAGCGACACGCCTCCCCAGAGCCTGGTGGGCCGGATGGCACAGTCATTCATCGCCAGCGACGGAGACATCAAGACGGTGCTGCGGACGATGTTCAACGCGCCGGAGTTCTGGGCCCCGGAGGTGTATCGGGCCAAGGTCAAGACGCCGCTGGAGTTTGTGGTTTCGGTCGCTCGTGCCAGCAATGCGGATGTTGTGAATGCGGTTCCGCTGGTGCAGGCACTGAATCGGCTGGGGATGCCGCTCTACGGAATGCAGACTCCGAACGGCTATAGCTGGATGGCTGAGCCGTGGGTGAGTACGAGTGCCCTGGTCAGCCGGATGAACTTTGCACTGGTATTGAGCGGGAATCGACTGGCGGGAACTCGAACGGACTGGACGCAGGCCCTCGCCGGAACCCAGACGAATGGAATCGGGTTGATGAAGGCAGCTTCTCTCAGCAGCACGAACGGGCCGGACGAGATGGCGATGCTGAAGGAAAAGAAGTTGGAACGGCTACTGATGGGCCAACCGGTGAGCGCCCGGACACGCGAGACCGTACTACAGCAGTTTCAGGACACGGCCGCCCAGCAGCAGGCGGAGAAAGATTTCCCCATCAAGGCGACCGATCCAGAGATGCTGGCCGGGGCTCTGCCAGGCGGATCGATGGCGTACCAGGAGGATCGTCCCCGTGTGGCACCGTTCGATCAGCAAGCTGCCATCATGGCGGGCCTGTTGCTTGGCTCGCCCGAGTTTCAGCGCCGCTAAGTGATTGTAGCGTTAGAGATAGCGAAGATGGATGAAGTCGGGTGCGAAACTAACCGGACGATAGGGGTTAACTAAGACAGACACGTAGCTCCAGACAGGCTCCAGTGCGTATGCTGGAGTCCATTGCGGAGCGGGGAGTTTTGAGATGACCTTGAAGACAGAGCAGATGATGGATCGCAGCAACTGGGGATGCGATATGCAGGGCCGGGATCTCGCCAGACGGGGCACCACGCGCCGCGGTTTCATGAAGGGCGGTGCTTTGGCGCTGGTTGGAACCTCGGTGATTCCGGCATTTTTGACGCGCAGCGTAATGGCCGAGATGACGACGGCGGCAGCGAATAAGAAGAAATTAGTCGTGTTGTTTCAGCGCGGGGCTGCCGATGGACTGAATATCGTGGTGCCGTACCAGGAGAAGAACTACTACGCGATGCGGCCGTCCATCGCAATCCAGAAGAAGGATGTGCTGGATCTGGATGGATTCTTCGGACTGCATCCTGCGATGGCTTCGTTCAAGCCGCTGTATGAGCAGGGACATTTGGCGATCATCCATGCCGCGGGTTCTCCGGATACGACGCGGTCGCACTTCGACGCGCAGGATTACATGGAGAGCGGTACTCCGGGGCTGAAGGTCACGCAGGACGGCTGGCTCAACCGTGCTCTGCAAGCCGAGCCGCTTGGGGCAGCGAAGCCCTCTGCCTTTCGGGCTGTAGCGTTGGGGACCCAGGTTCCGCGGACTCTGCAGGGTAAGCTTCCGGCGATCGCGGTCAATAATCTGGCGGATTTCTCCGTCGGAGGCAAAGGCCCGCAGACTTCGCCGATCAGCAATGCATTCCAGGCGATGTACGACTCAAGCACGGATGCGGTACTGCATGGCACTGGGCAGGAGACCTTCGAAGCGGTAAAGATGCTGAAGGCGGCTGACCCGGCGCACTATCAACCGGCGGCGGGTGTGGTCTATCCAAACACACCGTTCGGAAACAGCTTGAAGCAGATCGCGCAGTTGCTGAAGGCGAATCTCGGAGTGGAGGCAGCTTTCTCGGATATCGGGGGGTGGGACACCCATCAGAACCAGGGCAATGTGAATGGTCAACTGGCAAACCGGCTGAAAGAGTTCTCTGAGACGATCGCGGCGTTCTGGAAAGATATGGGCGCTGACGCCGATAATTTAACTCTGGTGACGATGTCGGAGTTCGGGCGGACGGCGCGGCAGAACGGAACGGGCGGGACGGACCACGGTCACGCAAATGTGATGTTCGTACTGGGCGGCTCGGTCAAAGGCGGCAAGGTCTACGGAAAATGGCCGGGACTGGCAAACGAGCAACTCAACGAGGGCCGGGACTTAACGGTTACAACCGATTTTCGGAGGGTGCTGGGAGAGGCGGCATACAAAACGCTGGGTTCCAAAAATCTGGATGTTGTCTTTCCCGGTGCTCAGGTAAAACCGGATACTTTTCTGAATTTTATTTAGAATCTGCAACTTCCGGGGGAGAGTGCTCCCTTATGGAGGACAATAAAATCCCGGTTATCGTAGAAAGATACTGTTTCACGAATAAGTGGAAAACTCCGGACAACTTATTCATAAGGACCGCGTCTTAACGAGTGTAGTAAATAAACGCCGGGCTTTCAGTTCCCTCGGTTCCGGCTTCCCAAATCTGCATTACCCCTCCCCTCCTATTACGTAAGGCCCCCAGAGTATCGGGGGCCTTCACTTCATGTGCTGACTCTTTCTTGCAAAAGGTCAGGAACCGTCTCAGGAAAATCCTAGTTTTCGGTCGAGTGACAGGCTTCCTGCTCCATAAAAGAGCAGCATGATCGCAAGCGCGGCGAGAGCAAGGATGTAGTTGTAGATTCCAAAGCCTTGATGGATGCCCACCAGGAAGAATGCTACGAGCATATTGATGGCAACCATGCCGGCGGCAAAGCGGGTGAGCAGGCCGAGGACGAGGAGGATTCCTCCGACGAATTCGGTATAGGCCGAGACATAGCCGAGACAGTAGGGAAGTCCGAGTCCGGCAATGGTGTGGCCGAAGTGATTGAGGGCGCCGTGGGGAACGACCCGGTCATACCCATGGACAGTCATGGAGAGGCCGAGGGCAAGGCGCATGAGAAGCGCACCGAAAGGCTGTAAGCTGTTGAGCCACTTGGTCATTGGATCGATTCCTTGGTGAACAGGTTGGGCTTAGCGCGATGGCGCTGGGTTCAGGATGAGTTGGGGTGGCGGGGTAGGCGGCAGGTACTGGTCGAGGAAGCGCTTGATCGAAGCGGCAAAGCCCGGCTGGGTGGAGAGGCTGCCGGGAACGGCATTGAGTTCGACGGTGATGCGGGGATCTGCGGCGGACTGGAATGCAGGCGGCAAGGTGCTGCCAGAGAGCAAAAGTTTAGGGGTGTGAAGGGTGCTGAGCGGAGCTGTGAGGGGGAAACGCTCGTGGAAGAGCAGGCGAGCGGGTAGCAGCTTGGTACGGTCGTCGTGGAGGACGGTTTGGAGCAGGTCGCCATGTGGAGAATCGAGAATTACGGCCGCAGTTTGGGGATGGGTTGCACTCAGGTGAGCGGCGAGGGAGGCGCCAACGCCAGCTCCGTAGGGAAGGATTTGCTTTTCGGAGAGACTGCGGGTGGCGTGGAGGTACTGCCAGGCCAATTCGGCGTCCTCGGCGAGGATTTTCTGGCCGGGGTGGGTTGTGTTCGCACTTTGCCCGTAGCCCCGGTAGTCGATGGCAAAGACGTTGATGCCGAGGTCGTGGAGAGCGGTGAGCGTCGGAATCGCATCGGCCAGCGAACCGTCTCCTGCGGGCAGGTAGAGGAGGGTCGTGTCGGGGTAGCGGCCACCTGGCGTCGCAGGAATCGACCAGGCGGTGAGCTGGGGAACGGCGGATTCGTCCGGCGCGAAGCTAAGGAACTGGACGGGGGTGCCGGAGAGGGCAGCCGGGTGATCGGAGGTACGTTTCGGATGCAGAACGATTTGCCACTGTCCGATGTAGAAGAGCAGGCACAGGCTCAGGTAGCCGCAGAGGATGGCAGCCAGGAGGATCAGGCCGAGACCCTTTACGATCCATTGAGGATCAACCAGTTCGGGTGCGTTCGAGGGAGCGCCGGAGCGTGGGGACGAGGCTGGCTGGCGTTTCTTGGAGGATGGGGTGGGACGAGGCATTAAGGTCTTCTACAAGAACTTTAGCATTTCGAGAATCGGAGATTTGGAGCAGGCATCAATTCGCAGGGATCGCGATAGTAGCGCGGTCGTCCGAACGGGCTACGATGAAGAGAGATCAGGAGAACGGAATTGGGACAATGGATTCGGTTGTGCAGCGTGGCGGAGGCTCCCTCAGAGGGGCAGGTCCAGGAGACGGGAGCGGGTGGGGTGGCAATTTGCCTGGCGAGGATCGGGGGCGAACTGGCGGCGTTGGATAACTGGTGTCCGCACCGGCAGGGACCGTTAGGACAGGGATGGGTGGAGGGCGAGGCGGTGATCTGCCCGTGGCACTCCTGGGCCTTCAACGCCAGGACGGGAGAGGCTGAGTTCCCGGTGCATGAGCGGGTCGCGGTCTTCCCGCTCAAGGTGGAGGGCGAGGACGTCTTCGTGGAGCTGGATCCGGCGAAGCTTGAGGTCTGACGAAATCGAAGTGCTGGTAGACGGCAGGGTATGGGGAGTCGCTACGGGGAATCAAGGACGGTACATTTGAGGACGCGATCTAAAGTTTAAGTTTTCGCGAGTGCCGTTGACAGTACGCTGAGTTTGTCAGACCGTTCGGCAATCGAATGGATGGCATCCGGGAGGGGTTTATGAAGATTCGTCATTTGATTCTTGCAGCACTTACGTTCGTCATTCTGGCTGGTTCCGTGGTTCCCGCGGAGGCTGCCGGTCGTCATCACCGCCGTCATCATCGTCCCCATCACCGCCGCTAGGCTTCGCTTTATACTTGTTTCGAGACCCAGCCTCTGCGGCTGGGTCTTTTGTTTGACGGGGGATTAATCGAGTAGGCCTGATTTCCGGCTCCGCACCTGATAGAATCGATAAAATCCACTCCTCGGAGAGGCAATGCAGGCAATACTGGCGCTTGAAGACGGGCGCATCTTTCGTGGTACAAGTTTTGGCGCCAAGGTGGAACGCACTGGCGAGGTGGTCTTCAATACATCATTGAGTGGCTACCAGGAGATCTTCACGGATCCTTCCTACGCGGGCCAAATCGTCGTTTTGACGAACCCACACATTGGAAATTACGGCACGACCCCGAGTGATGCGGAGTCGGCGCGGCCCTATATCGAAGGTCTGGTGACGCGCGAGTTCTCGCCCATCAGCTCGAACTGGCGGTCGACCGAGGTCGCTGACGAATATCTGGAGCGCAACGGCGTTCCCGTGATCTCCGGCATCGACACGCGTGCGGTGGTGCGTCATCTGCGCGCCAACGGCGTGATGCGAGGCGTAATCGCGAGCGGCGAAAACCTCGATGTGGAGGTGTTGGTGGCCAAGGCGAAGTCCATCCGCAAGATGGATGGCACCGACCTCGCCAGCGGCGTGAGCACCAAGACGATCTATCAGTGGAGCGACAAGGAGCCGAAGAATCAGACCGGCGACAAATTGCTGACGCAGGCCATCGATGAGAGTGGCAAGCAGATGCACGTGGTGGCTTACGACTTCGGGATCAAAGAGAACATTCTGCGGATGCTGACGCGCGAGAACTGCCGCGTGACGGTAGTTCCGGCGAAGACTAGCGCGGAAGATGTGCTGGCAATGTCCCCTGATGGAGTCTTCTTTTCAAACGGGCCGGGTGATCCGGAACCGCTGGACTACGCCATCGAGAACGTGCAGAAACTACAGGGGAATACGCCGATGTTCGGCATCTGCCTGGGGCATCAGATCTTCGGCCTCGCGCTGGGTGGATCGACCTACAAGCTCAAGTTCGGTCATCACGGCGGGAATCACCCGATCATGAATCACCAGACAGGCAAGGTCGAGATTACGGCGCAGAACCATAACTACAACGTCGATCCGAAGTCGCTGCCGGATGATGTGGAACAGACTCATACCAACCTGAACGACCAGACGCTGGCCGGCTTGAAGCATAAGACGGATCCGATGTTCAGCGTGCAGTACCACCCCGAGGCAAGCCCCGGGCCGCATGACTCGCACTATCTCTTCAAGGACTTCCGGAAGATGATGGAAGAGTGGAAGAAGTAGAGAGCTATTTTCAGGTTTTCAGTACGAGGGGCGCAGCAGTCAGGGCGCCCTTTGAAACGCAATCAAGCTTAGTAAGAGAGAAAGAAAAAAGATGCCACGCAGGAATGACATCGCGAAGATTCTGGTGATCGGCTCGGGGCCGATCGTAATTGGTCAGTCGGCGGAGTTCGATTACTCCGGCACGCAGGCTTGTAAAGCGCTGAAGGCCGAGGGCTATGAGGTGGTGCTGGTGAACTCGAACCCCGCCTCCATCATGACCGACCCTGAGGTTGCCGACCGCACTTACATCGAGCCATTGAACGCATCGTATGTGGAAGAGATCATCCGCGTCGAAGTGGAGATGATGGCACCAGGTGCCGGTGTCTTCGCCGTACTGCCGACGGTGGGTGGACAGACGGCGCTGAACCTTGCCGTCGATCTGGCCGAGACGGGCGTTCTGGAGAAGTACAACGTCGAGTTGATCGGTGCGAAGCTTGAGGCGATCAAGAAGGCCGAAGACCGGCTGCTGTTCAAAGATGCGATGAACAAGATCGGGCTGGATATGCCCCGGTCGGCGCTGGTGAACACTGTCAGCGGCGGGCTGGAGTTTGCGGCCAAGATTGGTTTTCCCGTAGTGATTCGGCCTTCGTTCACGCTGGGCGGATCGGGTGGCGGAATCGCCTATAACCGCGAGGAGATGACGGATATTCTTTCGCGTGGAATCGATCTCTCGCCGGTGAGCGAGTGCCTGATCGAAGAGAGCGTACTCGGCTGGAAGGAGTACGAACTCGAGGTGGTGCGAGACCTGAACGATAACGTCATCATCATCTGCTCGATCGAGAACTTCGATCCGATGGGCGTGCATACGGGGGATTCGATTACCGTCGCTCCGGCCCAGACCCTGACCGACCGCGAGTACCAGGCGATGCGGGATGCAGCGATCCGGGTGATCCGCGAGATCGGCGTCGAGACGGGTGGCAGTAATGTGCAGTTCGCGGTGAATCCGCAGAACGGCCGCATGACGGTCATCGAGATGAATCCGCGGGTTTCGCGGTCGTCTGCATTGGCGTCCAAGGCGACGGGATTTCCGATTGCGAAGATTGCGGCGCGTCTCGCGGTTGGATACACGCTGGACGAATTGCAGAACGATATCACCAAGGCCACGCCGGCCTGCTTCGAACCGACCATCGACTACGTGGTGGTGAAGATTCCGAAGTGGCAGTTCGAGAAGTTCCCTGGTGCTGACGAAGGCCTTGGACCGCAGATGAAGTCGGTCGGTGAAGTCATGGCGATCGGGCGCACCTTCAAGGAAGCAATGATGAAGGCTGTGCGTTCGCTTGAGACGGGCAAGAAGGCCAGCGCGCAGGATATCGAACCGCGCCGCCTGACGCAGCGTCTGGTAACGCCGCATCCGGATCGCCTGATGTATATCCGCTATGCCTTTGAGCGAGGGATGACAGTACGCGAGGTTGCGCGCATGACCTCGATGGACCCGTGGTTCCTGTACCAGATCAAGCAGATCACGGATGAGATCAAGGCTATCGGCGCGAAGCCTATCGCCGAGGTGACGGAGTACGACCTTCGCACGGCGAAGCGGATGGGCATCTCCGACGAGCGGCTGGCTTCCGGCTGGGGTCTTGAAGGCGCTGCCGGTACGGCTGAGGTACGTGCGCTACGCAAGAAGCTGGGCGTGATGCCGGTCTTCAAGCTGGTCGACACCTGCGCGGCTGAGTTCGAGAGCTTCACCCCGTACCTCTATAGCTGCTACGACGAAGAGGACGAAGCGGCGCCGACGGCGAACAAGAAGATCATCATCCTGGGCAGCGGGCCAAACCGCATCGGGCAGGGAATCGAGTTCGACTACTGCTGCTGCCACGCTGCGTTTGCGCTGCGTGAGGACGGCTACGAGACGATCATGGTTAATTGCAACCCTGAGACCGTCTCGACCGACTATGACACCAGTGATCGTCTCTACTTCGAGCCGTTGACGCTTGAAGATGTGCTCTCGGTCTATGAGCACGAGGCTTCCTCGGGCGCCGAGATCGGGATGATCGTGCAGTTCGGCGGACAGACTCCTCTGAACCTTTCGCTTCCGCTGAAGAAGGCAGGCGTGCCTATCATTGGCACCTCGCCGGAGTCGATCGATCTCGCTGAAGACCGGAAACGGTTCGGCAAGCTGATTGAAGAGTTGAAGATTCCGCAGCCTGAGGGTGCGATGGCAACGAGCGTGCCGGAAGCTCTCGCCGGAGCGAACCGCGTCGGCTATCCCGTCCTAGTTCGGCCAAGCTATGTGCTGGGCGGACGCGCGATGGTGATCGCATACGACGATGAAGCCATCGTCCGCTACATGAGCACCGCGATTGAGTACTCGCAGGAACGGCCTGTGCTGATCGACCACTTCCTCGAGGACGCCACCGAAGTCGACGTAGACGCTTTGTGCGATGGCGACGATGTTGTGATCGCCGGAATCATGCAGCATATCGAAGAGGCCGGGATTCACTCGGGCGATTCATCGTGCGTGTTGCCTGCGGTCGATCTGAGCCCCGAGGTATTGGACACGATTCGCGCTTATACGCGGCAGCTTGCCAAGGCGCTGAACGTGATGGGACTGGTGAACATCCAGTTTGCGATCCAGCGCGGAACGGTGTTCGTCATTGAAGTCAATCCGCGGGCCTCGCGGACAGTGCCTTATGTCTCGAAGGCAACGGGGATTCCGCTGGCCAAGATTGCCTCGCGCATCATGGTTGGTCGCAAGCTCAAGGAGTTGTTGCCGGACCAGGTAGCGAGCGGTAAGGATCTTGAGACGGGCTCCCACTTCTTCGTGAAGTCGCCGGTCTTCCCCTGGGGCAAGTTCCCGGGCGTCGATACGGTGCTTGGACCGGAGATGAAGTCCACCGGCGAAGTGATGGGCGTGGCCGACAACTTTGGCGAGGCCTTTGCCAAGGCGCAGAGCGCGGCTGGGCAGGTGCTTCCGCTGAAGGGAACGATCTTCCTGAGCGTGAACGATCACGATAAGGAAGGCCTCGTCACGCTGGCCCGGGAGTTCACCGAGATGGGCTTCCACCTGGTGGCGACCCATGGCACCGCCGAGGTCCTGGAGGCCGTAGGCCTGCAGCCTGAGCGCGTCTACAAGGTGAAGGAAGGACGACCCAACGTCGTCGACCTCATCAAGGGCGACCGCATCCACCTGATCATCAACACGCCGCGCGGGCAGGACACTTTCTTCGACGAGCAGGCGATTCGAAGAGCGGCTGTACTGGCACGGATTCCGACCATTACCACGCTGGCGGCAGCACGGGCGGCTGCCGAGGGCATCGCTGCGTTGCAGCAGGGTTCTCTGAGTGTTATCGCCTTACAAACACTTCATGCGGAGCGCGTGGCCGCAGAGGTCTAGTATTTCTTCGGCACGTAAATGAAAAAAGCTTCAACGGGATTCCGTTGAAGCTTTTTACGTTTGGAGAAATTGGGGAAGCGGCTACTCGTCCAGGCCAAAGCGTGCGCCGATCGAGTAGGCAATCATGGCCATGGGAGCCCAGGTTCCGACCAGCAGGCCGTCTCCACCCATCAGGCCGCTGCCGTTGCCGATGTCGAAGAAGGTGCGCCAGAGCTTCTCTCCCGCCCCGCAGTGCTCGCAGAGGCCGTTGCCGGTAGGCAGATCGAGCACCCACACGCAGACCACGGAGAAGAGCAGCAACCCCGAGATCCAGACGTAGCGGGCCGTGTCGTTCTGCTGCATCTTGGCGATGATGAAGCCGCCGATCAGGGGAACCAGGAAGGCCAGAGCAGAGCCGACCAGCTTGGGCGTGGTGGCATCGGCGTCGGGGTGCGTAAGCGACATGCCTCCGACGGCGAGCGCCAGCATCAGCACCGCGAGGAAGGTGTGGGTGAGGAACCAGAAAGCCTCGCTGCCGAGGTCTCCGACGGATTTTCCCTGTACTGTTTCCTGCTTAATAGCCATGGCTGTCAACGTTGAGATTACTGCATTTGCGGATCGATGAAGCGGCGGACAACTACCCCTTTTGTTGCAGGTGTCTCGCCTGAGCCTGGGGAGCTGGTCAAAATTTGCTCCTGTTCGTTGCCCCGAATGACAAAGACTGGGGGGCAGGAGTGCCCGCAGAGGCGGCGTAGCTCATAGAATAGAAGTATGTTGCTTGAAGGTCTTTTTCTGCCCGTGACTACCCCGTTCTACCTGGACGGCCGCCTCAATCTCCGCAAGCTGGAGCATAACGTCGATCGCTATTCGAAGACGCCGGTCGCTGGACTTGCTGTACTCACGGAACATGGCGATGCGACGCTCCTGAACGATGAGGAGACGCGGGAGGCGTTGCGCTCCGCCATGGATGCTGCCGCTCCGGAGAAGGTTATGCTGGCGGGTGTGTCGCGGGACAGCGTCATTGCGACCCTGGAGCTCGCAGTGTTTGCGAGAGCGCTTGGGTATGATGCAGTCGTCGCAGGCGTGCCAACCATGCTGCGGGGAGTGACGGGCAAGCGCGAGAAGCAGGTGTTGGCTTACTTTCAGGCTGTCGCGGATCAGTCGCCCCTGCCCGTAGTGCTGTTCAGTTCGGCGGCGGGTCACCTGAGCCTTGAAGCGGTGACGGAGCTTGCCGGACATCCCAACATCTTCGGACTGGTCGAAGGCGATGCCGGGCGCATCGCCGCGATAAAGGCTGCTACAAGTTTTGTGAAGCGCGAGGTGACGGTCACTCCCATCTTCGCGGCGGCTACAGGACGAATGCTGGCGCAGCGCGATACCTCGGCGGGAGCGACCTTCATTTCGTTGGATACCATTACGGATGGTGCTACAGCATTGGCAGTGGCTCCGCCGAAGCCTGCTCTCCGCACGCGGACGAAGGCGGTGGGATTTCAGGTGCTGGCAGGAAGCACAAGCACCATGCTGACAGCTCTGCAGGAGGGCGCGGCGGGTGCGATGCCGGCGTTTGGAGCGGCCGCGCCGCAGGGAACCTACGAGGTGCTGGCTGCATGGAAGGACGGCGATCTGCCGCTGGCCGGGGAGAAACAGCTCAGGGTGCAGGCTGCGGCACAGAGGATCGAAGAGGAATTAGGTTCGGCGGGAATTCGTTACGGTTGCGATCTGAATGGGTATTTCGGTGGCCGGCCGCGTCTTCCGCTGCTCCCCGTAAGTGGCGAGCAGAAGACGGAGATCGAAGCATTGCTGCGAGCGATTCGGAACTAAGGGACTGGGCTAGCGGACGCGTGGCGTGATGGGGATCGCCATGCCGTTCAGTTTGCTGCGCGCGGACATGGCTTCGGGGGAGTTCGGGAAGCGCTGAATCAGGGCGCGGAACTCGCGGACTCCCGCGTCCTGCTGCTTGAGAGCGATCAGCGCCTGGCCCTTGTGCAAGTGGGCCACGGGAACCTTGTTGCTGTCGGGGAACTGCTCGAGGACGCGGTCGTAGTCCTTGATGGCTGTGCCGTAACGTCCGCCGCGGTACTCAATCTCACCGTGATAGTAGTAGGCGTTTCCGGAGAGTGAATTGTCCGGGTAGTTCTTGATGACGTCGTTGAACTCAGACGATGCCAGCGAGTATTTGGCTGACATGTAATCGCCCAGAGCGGTCTTGTAGAGCTCATCGGCAGGTGGGGACGCGGATGCCGCGTCTGCGGTCGTGGGTGTGGGAGGCAGAGGCGCGGGGGGCGCCAAAGAGGCTGCAGGGATCGATGGCGACGGCTTGCCTTTACGGGTAATCGGAGCAGCGGCGGGCTGCGTCGGCAGAGACTGTACGGGTGCGAGATCTGGGGTGCTCGCAGGGGCAGGAGCAGTGCCGCCGGAGGAGGGCAAATTCTGCATGTTCGCACTCATCGACTGCTGCTGATTCTGGATATCCTGGGTGAGCTTTTCGAGGCGGGCCATGCGGGCCTTGATTTCATCGAGCGAGTCGTTTAGCGACTGGATCTGGCCGGAGACCTGGTCGATCTTGCCGTTCTGCGTCTCTTGCTGGGTAAGCATGTGCTTTTGCAGCGTGTCGATATTGGTGGACATGCGGTTGACGGCATCCGCGCTCTGCTGCACGAGGTCCTTCATGACACCCATGCGCTCGTCGTTGGACTGCTGAAGGCGAGCCACCGCGTCCTGGAGCTGCTGAATCTGCGTCTGGAGCTGCACCATGTCTTTATTGACCGCGAACGCAGGTGCCGAAAACGAAGCGAGAAAAACGATTGCGCCGAGAACGAAACCGGAGGCGCGGCGGGACTTGCACTTTAGCTGGACGGACTGGATAGAGTGACTGAGCATGGGCAACGTGACCTGTCTGGCTTTCTGCGTCGGTACGGGGATTCGCATCGGCGCGGCAGCGGCTTGAATCTTCTCTTAGATGCTATCAAGCCCTTGCCTGTGATGGGCAAGGGCTTGATGTAATGGCACTTCTTCAGATTTATAAGGCCTAGCGATCGAGCGTGAACTGCGCCCGACGATTTTCCTGCCAGCAGGTCTCATTCTCTTCGGTGCAGAACTGCTTCTCTTTGCCGTAGCTGATGACGCGCAGGCGGGTCGGAGCAACACCGGCGCTGGTGAGAGCGGTACGGGCTGCATTGGCGCGATTTTCGCCGAGAGCCAGGTTGTACTCGGCAGATCCACGCTCGTCTGCGTAACCGCCGATGACGACCTTGATGGCGGGGTGAGAGGCGAAATAAGCCGCTGCCTGCGAGGTTGCGGCCTGGGCATCAGGACGAAGCTCGTAGCTGTCGTAGTCGAAGAAGGCATCCTGGACGTTCTTGTGGAACTCGGCGTCCGAACCCATATCGCCCGGCAGGTTGCCGGAAGATGCGGGAACGGTCGGGGCTACAGGAACGCGAACCGTGACGCGAACGTTCGCTTCAACCGTGCCGCCGTCGCCCTTGGCGGTGAGGTGGAAGTTGGTGGAGTTCGACGGAGAGACTGTCTGGGTGCCGTTGGCGTTGACCTGGCCGATGCCGTCGATGGTGACGACAGTAGCATCGACGGTGCGCCAGTTGAGCACGACAGATTGACCGAGGTCAATCGCCAGCGGATCCGCAGTAATCGTGGCGGACGGGGCTGCCGAGGTCGGACCGTTCGTGGGCCCAAGACTGTTGGGATCAATGCCGCTGCTCTTTTTGTGGCAACCGGTTACGGCGCCGAGGGCTAGCACTGCTACTGTCATTGCAAAGACCTTGCTGAGTCTCATGCTGTTCGGGCTCATGGTTTTCTCCTGCATCATTGTTTGTCCAAGTGTTACATGGGACGGTTAAGTTTGAGCAATTAGAGCGATCAAAAGAATACCCCATACAGGGTAGAGCCTTACTTCCAACTCCAGTTGGGCATGTCGCCGCCCGTACCTGTTAAGGCACGTTTCTGGGTTCCGTCGGCAAGCATGGTCCAGATCCTCATGTGATCGGCCCGTCCGTCCGCTGTATTCGCGTAGGTAATGTGGCGACCATCCGGGGACCAGGAAGGGAAGTCGCAGCGGCCGCCGTCGTGGGTAAGCTGGATCCACTTTTTGGTGGCCACTTCCATGACGTAGATGTCCTGTCCGCCGGGTGCTCCGGGGCCGTACTTGCGGTTCCAGGCAAAGGTGATGAACTGGCCATTCGGTGACCAGGAGGGTGAGGTCGCGTAGCCGCCGTCGGTCATACGGGTAACGCCAGAGCCATCCACGTCCATGATGTAGAGCTGGGGCAGACCGGTGCGTCCGCTTATCCAGGCGATCTGTGAACCGGTACGAGGATTGAAGACCGGCGATACATCCGGACCTTTGAAGGTAGTGATGCGACGAGCGAGTGCACCGTTGATGTCGGAGATCCAGATCTCAGGATCGCCGGAGCGTGAAGACGAGTACGCGATGTCCTTGCCGTTAGGAGCCCAGGCCGGAGAAAGGTTTGTTCCACCAACGCCGGCAAAGTTGACCATGCGTCCGAGCAACAACGAGTAAGTACGGATCTGGAATCCATCCTTACCTAACGACGAGAAAGCCAGTCGGGAGTTGTCCGGGGAGATGCGCGGAGAGAGCGTAACGGTTCCCAGGCTGGTGATAGCGTGCTGATTCGCGCCGTCGTAGTCCATCTCCCAGATCTCTTTATTGCCGCCGGCGATCTTGACGTAGTAGATCTTGGTCTCGGCGATGCCGGGGATGCCGCCGCCCAGGCGGAAGATAATCTCGTCGGCAAAGCGATGGGCGATCTGTCGAGCGGAATCTTCACTGGGATCTTCGCTGTACTGCTTGGCGAGTACCTGTGGGTACTGGGTGTTCTTGACGTCGAAGAGGAAGCCGTTGGCGACGAGTCGCCCACCCTGTACTCCAAGACTGCCGAAAGCCACCATCGCGGCGGAAGCAGGCGGGGCAGACCATTGCTGCAGGTTCATCTCCGCAGGTGTGCCGGGAGAGGATTGCGGGGCAAGGCTCTTCGAGACGATGTCGAAGATACCCGCGTTCGCAAGGTCCGAATACAGCGTTGTGTCGAAGGTGCCCTTGAAGGGAACGGTCTGCGTATCGCTGGACGAGGCTTTGAAATCGGCGACTGCGATGCGGATGTTCGCCGCCCCGCTGGAGGTCTCGGTTTTGAACCAGTCCTGCGCCTGTGCAGTGGAGGTCGAAAGGATAAGCAGTGTCGCGACTGCAAGCGTGAAACGAGCAAAGATGGGGGTCGAGTTGAGCACCGTTCTGGACATACCTCTCTTATGGTAGATGCAATGCGTGACTTTCAGGTCAATCGCACCGTTTACGGGCGTAATCAATGGTGTACGCTGCTGCAGAAATTTGCAGGCATTATCAATGCTGCTGGCGATAGTCGAAGGAGTACTCCACGGTGATGTGGTCGCCTTGAGGAAGAGGCCCGAACCCTTCATCCTGCACACGTTGCAGGGCGCGGAGAGCGGAGGTGTCGAGGCTTGGCGAGCCGCTGCGGGCACCGACGCGGACGTTGGAAGGAAGGCCGTCGCGGCTGATATCAAAGATAATTGTGACGCGTTTTCCTTCGGAGGCACGCGGATCGGCCTCCTGGGTGTACCAGTTCGAGGCGACTTTGCGGTTGACGATGTTCACATAGTAGGCGAAACGGTCGCCGAACGTCTTGTCCGCCACGGTCATGCTGGCGGTACCGTTCTTGAGCTGCATGGTGGCCTGCGCGATTCGGATGCCGCCGGTCTCCCCGGTCACCGCTTTGGTGGGTTGGACTGGCACCGGCTGAACATGCTTCGGCGGCTCGACAGCCTTCTCCGCGGTCTTCACCGGTTTGGGGGGCGTCTTGGTCGGAATCGCCAGTTCCTTCGGCGAAGGCGGCGGTTCGGTCTTCTCTTTTTCCTGCACAGGCGCTGGGCTGGGCTTTTCGGACGTCAGGACGCCCTCATCGAGGGTGCGCTGCTTCGGAGGCAGGGGCAGGGAGTTCACCATGGTCGCCTGGATCGCGCCGGCGGTAACGTCGTGCTCACCCCAGGTGTTGCCGCTGTGGGAGATCAGAGCCCATGCGAAGACCGATCCGATCAACGCAGCATGCAGCACCAGCGACCCGACGAAGTTTCCGCCGAGATGCTCGTTCAGTGTGTCGTCGCTGCGACCAAAATTGGATGGGGCGGCTATAGCACCCTCCGGCTATTCCGTTCGTTGCGTTCGCTCACTATTTCCCCTCGAGCGGCCGCGTCACGATGCTGATGTTGGTGATGCCCGCGCGCTTCACGGCGTCCATCACGGAGGCGAAGGCCCCGAAGGGTACCTGCTCGTCCGCGCGCAGGTAGATGACACGTTTGGCCGGATCTTTACCGCCGACGTCGGTCTTCAAACGTGTCGTCAGGTCGTTGACATTGATCGGCTTGTCCTGCAGAAAAATGTTCTGATCCTTGTCGATGGTCACGACCATGCGCTCTTCGGTGAGCTGATTGACGGAGCGCGTCTTCGGGATAGCTACTTCGACGCCGGACTGCAGCACCGGCGCCGTCAGCATGAAGATGAGCAGCAGCACGAGCACCACGTCGACCAGCGGCGTGATGTTGATCTCGGCGAGCGCCGTCTGCGTGCGGATCTGTCCACCGCTGCGGGAGGAGAAGGCCATGAGCTAGAACGTCCTCCGGCGGGCAGCCTCTTCCGGCTGTACAGGAGCTGCAGGCGGCGTAAGAATTGCAGCATTTTCGATCGCGTTCAAAAGTTCGCGTCCGAAGTCGTCCATGCGGGAGCCAAATTCGCGCAGGCGTGCCGTCAACTGGTTGTAACCAACTACGGCAGGAATCGCGACGACGAGGCCGGCAGCGGTGGTGATCAGGGCTTCTGAGATGCCCGGAGCCACCGCACGCAGGGTCGCGGCGCCAGCGGTGCCGAGTCCGTGGAAGGCATCGATGATTCCCATTACCGTACCGAAGAGCCCGATGAAGGGGGCGATGGCGGCGATGGTGGCTAGCCAGGTCATGCGGCTCTCCATCGCTGTCAGGGCTTCGCTGGATGCGGTCTGAGCAGCGCGCTCGAGCGCGACAGCGTTGCGGGGAAGTCCCCTGCCGGAGGTTTGGCGCTGGTACTCGTCATTGATCTCGTTGAAGACCGAGACAAGCGGACTGGGTTTGAACTGATCGGCGACGGCGGCAAGTTCGCTCAGACGGCCCGACTTGCGGAAGGCACGAATGAAGCGCTGACTCTGCATCGCGGCTTTGCGGAAGCTCGACCACTTGGAGAACATGATCGTCCAGGAGAAAATGCTGGCTGCAAGCAGAAGAATCAGCACCGCAAAGGCCACAGGGCCGCTGTTGTGCACCATCTCTGCGAGAGCGCTGCTGTTGGCCGCGACGGGCGGCGCGGAGGCTGGGTCTTCCTGTAGGAAGAGCAGAGCAAGAACCGGGAACAAGACCATAGTTTTAGAGACCGCCAACCGTTAGTGTAAATCGCTGCATTTTGCATAGGACGCTAAAACGGGTCCGAGGAGCATCTTTCGTGGTCCCCCCTGTTGCGGAAAGATGTTCCCCCGCAAAAAGATGTTCCTCGCCGAGGTTTGCTATTCTCGCGATACGAAGCTGCAAGACACGTTGTAGAGGAAAGCCATGCTGCTGGAGTTGCGCGCGGAAAATTATGCTGTGATCGACCACGCCATTGCCGGCTTCGGCCTGGGGCTGAACCTGTTGACCGGCGAGACCGGCGCAGGCAAATCGATCCTGATCGACGCGCTGGCGCTGCTGCTGGGAGGAAAAGCATCCTCCGATGTGGTGCGGCATGGTGCGGATAAGGCTGTGGTTGGCTGCGTTTTCGAGATGACTGCCGGTGCTGCCGTGGTGCTTGAGGCCAACGGCATCGACGTCGAGCCAGACGAAATCCTGCTGAGGCGCGAGATTGGTTCGAACGGCAAGGGACGCGTCTTTATCAACAACCAGCCCGCCACGGTCGGAGTGCTGCGGCAGCTTGCGCCGGAGTTGGCCCTGGTCCACTCGCAGGGCGAGACGCTTGGATCCTTTGATCAGGCCCAGCAGAGGCTCCTGCTCGATCGCTTCAGCGCCTCGAATCTTGAGCCGGTAGCAACCGCCTATGCGACCTGGCGCGCGACTTCGGACAAACTGGACGAACTTCAATCCGCCGAACAGGATCGCCTGCGCATGGCCGACCTTTGGCGGTTTCAATCGAAAGAGATCGCCCAGGGAGAACTGACCGCGGAAGATGAAGATACTCAGCTTGAGGCGGAGAAGCGCATCCTCGCCAACGCCGAAAAGCTCTATGCCGCGGCGATGAGCGCACACGATCATCTCTATGAGTCGGAGAATTCAGCCGAATCCGCGCTGGGTGCTGCGCTCAAAAATCTTGAAGAATTGGCACGGTACGACGACCGCTTCAAGGAACCAGCGCAACAACTTGCCGCCGCCAAGGCCGCAGTTGAGGATGTCGACGCCGGGGTCCGGGACTTCGCCGGGACAATCAATGCTGCTCCCGGTCGCCTGGAGGAGATCGAGGACCGGCTGGCAGCGCTTGATCGGCTGAAACGCAAGTACGGCAAGACCCTCGCAGAGGTGATATCGTTTGGCGCGGAGGCCGCGTTGAAGCTCTCCGAAGTAGAGAACCGCGACGCGCTGCTCATCGAATTGAAGGTTCGCCTGGAGTATGAGGCCGCGGGATACATGGCGGCAGCAGAGGCTCTCAGCAAAACGCGCATCGAGGCTGCGGAGCGGTTGGCGAAATTGTCAGAGGCGCAGATTAACGATCTCGCCATGAGCGTGTGTTTCCGGGTGCAGGTCACGCCGGAGCGTACTCCCACGAACTGGACTCCCCATGGCTGGGACCAGGTGGAGTGCCTGATTGCCACGAATGCGGGCGAGCCGTTGAAGCCGCTTCACGAGATCGCATCCGGCGGCGAGATGTCCCGCGTGATGCTCGCTCTGAAGGTCACGGTCGAAGAGGCAGCAGGTGGTGCTGCAGGCCGCAAGAAGAAGACGGCGCTCCCTCGGACGCTGGTCTTCGACGAGATCGATATCGGCATCGGCGGCCGCGCTGCGGAGGCGGTCGGGCGCAAGCTGAAGATGCTTTCCAAAGGCCAGCAAGTGCTGTGTATCACCCACTTACCGCAGATTGCTGCATTTGGCGACCAGCATTTCCTCATTGAAAAGAGCGAGAAGCGGGGCCGTACCCAGACCGAGGTTCGGCGCATGGACGACGTGGAGCGCGTGCAGGAGATCGCCCGCATGCTCAGCGGCGCAACCCTGACCGAGACCAGTCTGAAGCATGCCCAGCACCTGCTCCAGAGCAGCCGATAAGGCGAACCGCACATCTTCCTCCGCCGGGCCGGCATCCCAGATTCAGGCTTAATGCCCCAAGGAGACTACGTATGGCTGATCTGAAGAAGTGTGAGCACGCGCCGTGTAGCTGTATCGCCCCTGCCGGAAAGAACTTCTGTTCTCAAATCTGCGAAGACTCCAAAAAACTGACCACGTTGAAATGCGAGTGTGAGCACTCGGGATGCAAAGGGCACGGCATCTAAGCAATCTGCAATGAGTGTTTTCCGGTAAATTATGAAGCCGCGGCGCCGAGCGTACAGCCGCGGCTTAGACGTCTTCCGCGATGCACCTCCCATGGTTCAAAATAGCTCCCTTGGACAAGGGAACGCGGTATACTGAATGTGTGATTACACCAGCCCTCGACCTCCCGACTATTAACCAGACCGACAACGCTATAGCAACCAAGCGAGTGCTTCTGCTGAAGCCTCGGGGTTTTTGTGCGGGCGTTGTGCGTGCTATCGATATTGTTCAGATTGCCCTCGAAAAGTTTGGGGCTCCCATCTACGTGCGTAAGGAAATTGTGCACAACAGCTACGTCGTAACCGACCTGGCCAAGAAGGGTGCGATCTTCGTCAACGAACTCGACGAGGTTCCTGAGGGAGCACGCGTGATTTATTCCGCGCACGGCGTATCGCCGGCCGTGCGTCAGCACGCCAAGGAGCGCGGCTTGAAGGTCGTCGATGCGACCTGTCCGCTGGTCACCAAGGTTCATGTGGAAGCCATCAAGTTCGCCAAGCAGGGCTACTCGCTGGTTCTGGTCGGACATCGCGACCACGAAGAGGTGGAAGGCACGCAGGGCGAGGCGCCGGATGTGACGCAGGTCGTCTCAACGCTGGAGGAAGTGGCTGCCCTAGTCGTTCCTGATCCGGACAAGGTCGCGTATCTCACGCAGACGACGCTTTCGCTCGACGAAGCGCGCTACATGATCGAAGCCCTGAAGGCTAAGTTTCCCAACATCGTTGGACCGCACGCGCAGGACATCTGCTACGCCACCGAGAATCGCCAGGTTGCTGTGAAGAACGTAGCGCATGGTGCTGACCTGGTGTTGGTGGTGGGTTCGAAGAACAGCTCAAATTCGAACCGGCTGGTTGAGGTGTCGAAGAACCTTGACACGAACTCCTACCTGATCGATTCCGCGGATGCAATCCAGCCTGAATGGCTGGAGGGCGTCAATACGGTCGCCGTTACGGCCGGTGCCTCAGCTCCTGAGGTTCTGGTGAAGGACGTTGTTGAATATCTGCAGACCCTGGGCTACGGCGACGTAGACGAGGTTGAAGTGATGCCGGAGAACGTCCGCTTCGGACTTCCCCCGGAGATCGTGCAAGCCATTGCCTCTGCTCCGGGCGCGCTAAGTTCTGCTCGCTAATTGCGGTTGGACCAGTCAGATATACGGTAGATCGGCACGGTAGTTCGTTCTCACAAGAGCACCTAAAACGTCAGTCCCAGAGAGTCAGTCGTAGATGAGTACAGTGCCAGTCAATCCGCAGGCGAATCGTAAGCCGGGTTCGCCATCGGGGAACAAGCCAGCGCAGCCGCGGTATGGCCGCATGGACCTCGCGATCGAGCACGTTAACAGCGGGATTAGCCGCGCCAAGGATTGGTTTCTCGGTCAGCAGCATGCTGATGGTTACTGGTGCGGCGAACTCGAAGCCGACGTGATGCTGGAAGCTGATTACATCTTCATGCATGTGCTGCTCGGCACGGGCGATCCGGGCAAGATGCAGCGTGCCCTTAATGAGATTCTCCGCCATCAGAACGACGATGGCGGTTGGAGCCAGTACCCGGGTGGTCCCTCGGATATCAATTACGGCGTCAAGAGCTACCTCGCGCTGAAGTTGATGGGCTGGTCTGCCGAGAATCCCGTGCTGGTGAAGGCGCGTGAATGGGTGCTCGCGCATGGCGGTGTCGTCGAGTGCAATACCTTCACCAAGATCTATCTTTGCGCGCTTGGTCAGTACGATTACGACGCGGTCCCCGCGATTCCGCCAGAGATCATTCTGTTTCCGAACTGGTTCTACTTCAACATCTACGAGATCTCTTCCTGGTCCCGTGGAATTCTTGTTCCACTGTCGATCATTTATGCGAAGAAACCCTTCAAGAAGCTCCTGCCGGAGCAGGGAATCGACGAACTCTTCGTAGGCGGCCGCGCCAATGCGGACCTGCATCTTCGCTGGGATAAGAAACTCGTTAGCTGGCGCAACTTCTTTCTCTTCTGGGATCGCATCGTGCACCTCTTCGAGCGCGTGCATATTCGTCCGCTGCGCAAGATTGCGCTCAAAGCTGCAGAGAAGTGGATGCTGGCTCGCTTTGAAAAATCGGACGGCCTCGGCGCCATCTATCCTGCCATGCTCAACTCCATCGTGGCCATGCGCTGCCTTGGCTACTCGGACGACGATCCGCAGTTCATCCGCGCTCTGGACGAGTTCGAAAAGCTGGGCATCGACTGCCCCGAAGGCACTTCCGACTACGCGACTCCGACCTTCCGGATGCAGCCTTGCTTCTCGCCTGTCTGGGATACCGCACAGGTGCTCTCCGCCTTGGGCGAGGCCGGCGTGCCTCGCAACGATCCGCGTCTCCTCCGTGCCGCGGACTGGCTGCTTTCCAAGGAAGTTCGCCACAAGGGCGACTGGGCCGAGAAGGTCAAGAACGTCGAACCCGGCGGCTGGTACTTCGAGTTCAACAACGAGTTCTACCCGGACGTCGATGACACTGGCGAAGTGCTTCTCGCGCTGAACTGCGTCGATAACCCACGCGAGCGTTACCAGCACGAGGTCTGCCAGCGCGCCATCAACTGGATCTGGGCGATGCAGTGCAAGAACGGTGGTTGGGCTGCCTTCGACAAGGACAACACCAAGACGATCTTTCAGTACATCCCCTTCGCCGACCACAACGCGATGCTCGATCCGCCGACCGTTGATATTACGGGGCGCATGCTGGAGATGTTTGCCCAGTACGGATTCAATCGCGAAGACAAACGGATTGAAAAGGCTGTGCAGTTCATCCTGAAGGAACAGTGCGTGGATGGAAGCTGGTTCGGGCGCTGGGGTGTGAACTATCTTTACGGCACCTTCCTCGTTCTGCGCGGTCTGGAAGCTGTTGGGATGTGGAGTCACGAGCCATGCATCCTGCAGGCGACCGAGTGGATTCGCATGGTGCAGAACTCCGACGGTGGTTGGGGCGAGACCTGCGGCACTTACGACGAGCCGCTCAACAAGGGCATCGGCCCCAGTACGCCATCGCAGACTGCGTGGGCGCTGCTCGGTCTGCTGGCCGGCGGCGATGTTCGTTCCGACTCAGTCGCTAAGGGTGTTCGCTGGTTGATCGATCGGCAACACGAGGACGGCAGTTGGGATGAGTTAGTCCCGGGCCGTAACGGAGAGAGTTACTACACAGGAACCGGCTTCCCGCGCGTCTTCTATCTCGGGTATCACTTGTATAAGCAGTATTTTCCGCTGCTTGCTTTGACGACGTACAAGCGAGTCTTAGAGGCGGAATCGCCCGCACATCTTTAGGAATCAGATAAGAGTTTAGAGTCACCGCCAGTCAGCACGATGGTTTGCAAATTTCAGTTTTAGAAGGAGACCACGGATGGCAGTACCCGTCTCGCAAGCTTGGACCGTCGCAACCTATGTTTTGAAGCAGAAGTTCCTCGGCCGCAAAAAGTACCCGTTGGTACTGATGCTGGAGCCGCTCTTCCGCTGCAACCTCGCCTGCGCGGGCTGCGGAAAAATCCAGTACCCGGCGCACATCCTGAAGGCCGAGCTCTCCCCCGAGGAGTGCTTCAAAGCGGTTGAAGAATGCGGCACTCCCATGGTCGCCATCCCCGGCGGTGAGCCCCTGCTGCACCCGCAGATGCCGGAGATCGTCGCCGGCTTGGTTGCGCGCAAGAAGTACGTCTATATGTGCACCAACGCGCTGCTGCTCAAGGAGAAGCTTCACCTCTTCAAGCCCAGCAAGTACCTGTCGTTCTCGGTCCACGTCGACGGTCAGCGCGAGCATCACGACTTCTCCGTCTGCCGCGAGGGCGGATACGATATCGCAATGGCCGGCGTTCACGCTGCGGTCGCCGCAGGCTTTCGCGTTACGACCAATACCACGCTCTTCGACGGTGCAGACCCCAACAGCGTTCGCGCTCACTTCGACGAGTTGATGGTCGCCGGTGTCGAGAGCATGATGGTCTCGCCCGGATACACCTACGACAAGGCACCCGACCAGAAGCACTTCCTCGGCCGCGCCCGCTCGAAGAAGATGTTCCGTGCGATCCTGTCGAACCGCAAGAAGACCTGGCGCTTCAACGCCTCGCCCATGTTCATGGAATTCCTGATGGGTAAGAAGGACCTGACCTGCACCCCGTGGGGCATGCCGACCTTCAGCATCTTCGGCTGGCAGAAGCCCTGCTACCTGCTACAGGATGGCTACGCCGACTCCTTCAAGGAGTTGATGGAGACCGTCCAGTGGCAGAACTACGGTACCGAGTCCGGCAATCCGCAGTGCGCGAATTGCATGGTCCACTCGGGCTACGAGGCAAGCGGCGTCAACTACACCTTCGGCTCCATCAAGGGCATGCTCCAGACTGCGAAGGCTATGTTCTTCGGCAGCTATAAGGACGATGGCGCGCAGAAGATCCTCAACGAGTGGAAGCCTGCCAGCCACGCTCCGCTCGTGCAGATTGCAAGTCCCGTAGCGCAGATCGCAGATCATTTGCAGGAAGTCTCAGGAGACTAACCATGGCAACCGAGATCCAAGAGTCCGCAAAGCTCGATCAACTCTCCCACCTGAACCCCGACGATATCGAGGTTGCAGCCGGTCGCGACCGTGAACAACTCGAAGGCTGGGTTCCAGAGCTGGCCAGCGAGACTGAGGTTCGCGAGGCGCTCGAGAAGGCCTTCGATTATCGCGGCGATATCACCATCACGCGCAAGGACGGTACGCAGGTCGTGGGCTATCTCTTCGACCGCCGCTCGGGTTACTCGCTCACCGACTCGTTTGTCCGCATCATTCCCGTCAACGAGAAGACCAAGGTCAATGTGGCCTACGCGGACATCGCCGCGCTCGCTTTCACAGGTCGCGATACCGCTGCCGGCAAGACCTTTGAAGCCTGGGTCGCCAAGTACTGGGCCAAGAAGGCCGCGGGCGAGCAGAACATCCAGATAGAGCCGGAGAAGCTGGACTAATCTCCAGTTTCTCCCTTGCTTTATCCAGCAAGTAGACTCATTCGCAAACACTCCCGTACACTCCTGCGCGGAGGAAAGAGCACGAGTTGCGCGTATTCATTACAGGAGCGACAGGCTTTGTCGGCAGCCATGTGGCCCGCGTCTACGCGGGGGCGGGCGCACAGATGCGTCTTCTGACGCGCTCCACCAGTCGCCTGGACTCGCTCACCGGACTCGATGCCGAGACGGTCGTGGGCGACCTCCTCGAGCCCCAAAAACTACGCAGCGCGCTGACCGGTTGCGATGCGCTGGTCCACGTTGCAGCGGACTATCGACTCTGGGTGCGTAATCCGAAGTCCATGTACGCCGCGAACGTGGACGGCACCCGCGACCTGTTGAAGCTCGCACGCGAGGTTGGGGTTCCCAGGGTCGTCTATACCTCCAGCGTCGCGACCATGGGCTTCAAGACGGATGGCACCATCGTCAATGAAGACACGCCCGTTTCGCTTGCAGACATGATCGGCCACTATAAGCGATCAAAATTCCTCGGGGAGCAGGAGGCAATTCGGGCCGCCCGAGCAGGGCAGCACGTCATGATCCTGAACCCGACAACTCCTATCGGCCCCAACGACGCCAAGCCCACACCGACCGGCCGCATTGTTGTCGACTTCCTGAACAAGAACTTTCCCGCCTATGTCGATACGGGACTCAATCTGGTCGACGTCGATGAGGTCGCGCGCATGCACCTTATTGCGCTCGATCGCGGCACCCCCGGCGAGCGTTACATTCTTGGCGGAGAAAACCTCACCCTGAAGCAGATCCTCGACCGCATGTCCGCCATCACGGGTCTTCCATCTCCCACGATGAAGGTCCCGCACGCGGTCGCGATGGCCTTCGCGTTCTTCGACGAGAACTTCACCGGCAAGCTCCTTGGCAAGGAGCCGCGCGCCACGGTCGAAGCGGTTCGCATGGGCAAGAAGATGATGTTTGCTTCCTCGCTCAAGGCCGAACGAGAACTCGGATTCAAGGTGCTTCCGGTATACCAGGCACTTCGTTCAGCCATCGAATGGTTCATCGCGCATGGATATGCGCCAAAGCCATGAGGATCGCGATCCTCGCAGCCCTGCCCGGTGAATTGAAACCCCTGGTGCGCAACTGGGACCGTGTCGCTTCGCCCACGCGTGGCATCTCCATCTGGATCAAGACCACAGAAGAGGACGAATATATCGCCGTCTGTGGCGGCATGGGGACCGCGGCGGCCATCCGCAGTTTCGCCGCTGCCGAGCACATCGGCACGCTCGACATGGTGCTTTCCGTAGGCTGGGCCGGCGCGCTCAACGAGGCGATGCAGCCCGGTCACTGCTACATCGCCTCGGAGGTGATCGACTCCCTGACGGGAGAGCGTTACACCCTGACCAACGGCAACCGAAAGCAGCGCCTCGTCACGACTCCGCACGTCGCCGATGAATCTGAGAAAGTTCGCCTGCACAGTACCTACGGCGCTGTATTGGTCGATATGGAAGCAGCGGCGATTGCGAGACTGGCCCACATCCGCGAAATTCCGGTGTCCTGCTTCAAAGCGGTCTCCGACGGTCGCGGCGCGAATCTTCCCAATCTCAATCCATTCATCGACGAGCACGGCCAACTCAGGATGCTGCCTTTCCTCGCACACGTCGCGCTTCGCCCACAGTACTGGGGATCGCTGCTCTATCTGGGAAAGACAAGCAGCATTGCCGCGAAGGCTCTTGCCAGGACCATCGAAAAGTTTCTTGAAGAAAAAGATGTAGACCGCACCAACCGAACAGGAGCAATGTAAGCAGTGACGACAGAATTGCAAGTCCCCTCCACCATGCGAGCCGCCGTCTATCGCGGCGTGAACGACGTTCGTATCGAGACCATCCCCGTCCCCGAGATCGGCGCGGGCGGAGTGCTGGTCAAGATTCATACCTGTGGCATCTGCGGCACCGACCTCAAGAAGATCCACTCCGGCTCGCACGACGCGCCCCGCGTCTTCGGCCACGAGATGTCCGGTACCGTCGTGAAGATCGGCGAAGGCGTAAGCGACTTCAAGGTCGGCGACCGTGTCATGGCTTACCATCACATCCCCTGCGGCACCTGCTACTACTGCCGCAAGCAGACCTTCGCCCAGTGCGAGGTCTACAAAAAGGTTGGATGCACGGCAGGCTTTGCTCCTTCGGGCGGCGGCTTCGCTGAGTACATCCGTGTGATGGACTGGATCGTGCGTGGCGGCCTGGTAAAGATTCCGGACGATATTTCCTTCGAGCAAGCCGCATTCATCGAACCTGTGAACACCTGCTACAAGGCCATCCAACTCCTCGCCCTGAAGCCGGATGAAACTGTGCTGGTCATCGGCCAGGGCTCTATCGGCATCCTGCTGGCCGCTCTGGCCCGACAGACTGGCGCGACCGTACTTACCAGCGATCTCTACCCGGAGCGTCACGCTATTGCTGCAACCTTCGGGCTCGACCACCCGCTCGACGCCCGCGGCGATGTCGTAGGCGCCGCAAAGGCTGCCACCGAAGGCCGAGGCGCGGACGTGGCTCTCGTCGCGGTGGGGGGCAATGCGTTGATCCAACTCGCCATGGACTCAATTCGTCCCGGCGGCCGTGTGATGCTCTTCGCGAGCACCCAGCACGGCGAGGCACCTTTCGATCCGGCCGCAGTCTGCATGGATGAGAAGACGCTGATGGGCTCGTACAGCGCGTCGGTTGCGATTCAGGACGATGTAACGCGGCTGGTCTTCGAAGGCTCTCGGACGGGCTTCGACCTCACCCGCCTGATCTCCCATCGCTTCTCGCTGGAAGACGCTGTCGCGGCAATCGAACTGGCCTCGCATCCGCAGCCGGATTCGCTGAAGATCGTGATCCAGCCGGGAATCTAGGGGTAGGTCAGTCGCGGTTTCGCTTCTTCACTTCCACGTTCAGACGCTTGATCTTCTGGTTCAGCGTCGAGAGCGGAATCTTGAAGTACTCCGCAGCTTCGGTCTGGTTCCAGTGGCAGCGTTCCAGTCGGTCGGCGATGATGCGCCGCTCGATCTCCTCCATCAGGTCGAACAGGGAAGCGTCCGGCTTCTGTTCGAGCAGACTGGTTGAGTAGGTGCTCCCCGTCAATTGCGCGGGCAGCAGATCCGGGGTGATCGTGCGGGTCGTCGAAAGCACCACCCCACGCTCCATCGCGTTTTCAAGCTCACGTACGTTCCCCGGCCACTCGTAGTCCATCAGGACGCGCAATGCCTCGGGCGAGAGCGAACGGTGCTCCGTCCCGTTCTCGTCCGCGTAGTACCGCAGGAAATGAGCCGCGAGCAACGGAATATCTTCACGCCGTGAACGCAGTGGCGGCAGCTCCAGGCAGATTACATTCAGCCGATAGAAGAGGTCTTCGCGAAATTTTCCCTCGCGAACGGCTTCCTGCAGATTGACGTTTGTAGCTGCAACGATGCGAACGTCGACCTGGATCTCCGTCGTTCCTCCCAGGTGCATAAAGCGCCGGTCCTGCAGGACGCGCAGGATCTTGGCCTGCATATCCATCCCCATTGTGCCGATCTCATCGAGAAACAGCGTGCCGCCATTGGCGACCTCAAACAGCCCTTTCTTCGCGCTGATCGCCGAGGTGAAGGCACCCTTCACATGTCCAAACAGCGTGGACTCCAACAGCTCCGACGGCACCGCTCCCGTGTTGACCGGGACGAACGGCCGGTCGCGACGTGGCGAATTCGCGTGAATTGCCTTAGCGATCAGCTCCTTGCCCGTGCCGCTTTCACCCTGTAGCAAGACCGTCGAACGGCTCGGAGCGATCTGTGCCACCACATCGAACAGCCGTAGCATTGGCTCACTCTTGCCGACGATATTCTCGAAGTTGTACCGCTGCTTCAGCGTCCGCTTGAGCTGAACAACCTCTTCCTCAGCCTTGTGTCGAGCGATCGCAGTCCGGATGTCGGCGAGTAGCTTCTCGTTATCCCAAGGCTTCTGGACGAAGTTCTCAGCACCAGCCCGAATCGCATCGACGACATTCCCCATCGTCCCGAACGCCGTGATCATGATGACCGGCAGATTCGGTTGCAGCGCGGTAATACGCGGCAGCAGATCGATGCCGCTCTCGCCCGGTAGAGCCAGATCCAGGAGCAGCAGGTCGTACTCGTTCCTTGAAAGCTGTTCCAGACCAGACGGTCCATCAACCGCAATCGCCACGGTAAAGCCTTCCAACGTCAGCAGGGTATCGAGCGATTCGCGGATCGCGGCTTCGTCGTCGATGATGAGAATGCGGGGGCTTCCGCCAGCCCGTGAGGTACGTTCCAACTGCTCCGGTGCAAGGTCCAGCTCAATCCGATCAGACATGAATCGTGTTTCTCCCAACTTCTTCTGCTTCGCTTTGGACCGCCGCCGTCCGCTGTTCAAGAGCCACTACAGGACGTACACCGGATGCGGGGAACTCCAGTTGGAAGGTGGTGCCGACACCGGGTTCGCTTTCTACCTGGATCTTGCCGGCGTGCTCCTGCATGATGCCGTAGCTGACGGCGAGACCAAGACCAGTACCCTTGTGCTCGCCCTCCTGCGGCTTGGTCTTCGTGGTGAAGAAGGGATCGTAGATGCGGTGCATATGCTCGCGTTCAATGCCGCGCCCGGAGTCCTTGACCCGCACGAGAACCCGCCCCGCTACTTCGCACGTCATAATGCTGAGCGTCGGATTCGTCGTCCCGAACATCGCATCCTTCGCATTGAGTAACAGATTCAGAACGACCTGCTGAAGCTTGCCCTGGTTGCCGTGGATCTTCTTCAGCGAAGCGTCGAAGTTCGTCTCGACCTTTATCTGCGCGGTCTTCATCTGGTGCTCCAGCAGCGTCAGACTATCGCGCAGCAACTGGTTCAGATCGATGCTGGTGAACTCTGCGCCGCTGATGCGCGAGAAGTTCAGAAGCCCGTTGACGATCTCGGAGGCGCGGAAGGTCTGCTGCGTGATCTTTTCGAGGATCGGCGCCACCTTCTCGTTGTCACGCATGTGCTTGTTTAGCATCTGCGTGTAGCTGGAGATGACGGCGAGCGGCGTGTTGACCTCGTGCGCTACGCCCGCGGCCAGCAAGCCGATAGACGAGAGCTTCTCCGCCTGCGTCAACTGCGCCTCAAGCTGCATCCGGTCGGTGATGTCGTCGACCAGGATGATCCGGCCCACGGCGACGAAATCCCGAGTCACCAGCGGCGCGATCGCAATGTTGGCAATACGAACGTCGCCAGTCGGCAGTTCGAGACGGAACTTGTACAGCGTATGCGTGCCATGCTCCTCGCGCACGCTGTTGAAGCGCGAGACGAAGTCTGCCGGGAAGACCGCGCTGATCGGCTGGCGCAGCGCCTCGGCCCTGGGCTTCGCATACATCACTTCCATTTCGGTATTCCAGCTCTCGATACGGTCTTCTAGGTCGACCGCAAAGATGCCAATGTGGATGGACTCGACGATGTTCTCGTGGAACTCCTTCAGCCGCTCGAACTCCGAGATCTTCTGCTCCAGGCGGCGGTAGAGCTGCGCGTTCTGAATTGCGATTCCGATGTATCCCGCCAGCGACTCGAGCAACTCCATATCTTCGCTAGAAAGAAAATCTCCGTCATCTGTGCGTCCCAGCCCGATCACAGCAACTGTTCGCGTCCCGCCACCCTCGCGGTTCGCCACGCGACAGGGCAGGTAGTAGTTCATGTCCAAACGGCCTGCACTGCGTCGTTGCGACTCCGGCAACCGCAGCATTTGCTGAGGATTCTCAAGGAACAGGTGGTTGTTCGCGCCCGGCATATCGAAGTCGAGGAACCGGACATCGAGAGCGCGCAACTCGGCGGCCTGCAGATCGGTCAAGCCATGCGAAGCAGCCAGTTCGAAGTGCCGCTTTCCTGTAACAGCCTCGTCTTCATTCGCAAGAAACACGGCCACCCGTGTCACCAGCAACGTCTGCGGCAGGCGCTCAACAATGGAGTCCAGCAGAGCGCGCAGATCGGTCTGCGAGTTCAGTCCACGGCCGAAGTCCACCAGCGTCTCGCGGTAGTCGAAGCGCTTCTGTTCGAAGATGCGATCGACCCGTGCCTGGATCGCCCGCTTCAGCGGATCGAAGACAATTCCGGTGACGATGATTCCCAGCAGCAACCCATAGATACGCAGACTCGGCAGTCGTGTATGGACCGTCTCCGCCGCGAGTGCCACCGCACCAAAGTACAGTCCCACCAGCGCGGCGGTAGCAAGCGTATACGTTACGCCGCGCTTGAAGATGAGGTCGACGTCCATGAGGCGATAGCGCACAATCGCCCAACTGAAGGTCAACGGCAGGAACACCAGCGAAAGCCCCGCCAGCTTCGATAGAAGGCTGGGAACCGGCAAATCCGCGAGATAAGGAATTACATAGAAGACGGTGAACGGAAGAACCGCCAGCAACGTCCCGCGCGTCAGCCACTTCAGTTGCTGGCGCTCCAGAGCCGACTCGGCACGCTTGTAGCGGAAGCTGAACACGACCGCCGCAATCACGTAATACAGCGCCAGGTACCCAACCGTGATCTGCTCCAGGCGATGCTTCAACACCTCGGTCGCCGACCAGCGGAAGATCGCCATGCACTGCAAGCCGATCAGGAAGAACCCCGGAAGATACAGCAGGGAACTCAGAAAACGTCGGCGCAGACGATGACGATGCTCGACCGCAACGTAATCCGAAAAACTTACCGCGAAGTGCAGAAAAAGTGCCGGCTGCAACGCTGACGCGGCAACGTTGCCCCAATAGATCGTCCAGTCGAGATTATCCAGCGCACCCGTGAACTTGAACGCATAGAGCACGAACGATACAAGGCAGAAGATGTAGAAATGAGTCGACTTCGGTGCCGTCCAGCGCCGGAAGAGAACGTAGATCCCGATACACAAATACACCAGTGCAATCAGCCGCATCACTGGATTTGTGGAACGATCTTTCGGCTCGAGAATGACTTGGATATCGAGCTTGGTCCCATCGTTCGGATCGGTCGTTCGAGCATTAGGCCGGAAGATGAAATACGTCGCAGGATGCGTCCAAATCCCGTTGCGGAACATCTCTCGCTCGTACGGAGCCTGCCGCGGCGTGGGACGCTCATTAATAGCTTGAAGAATATCTCCCGGTTTAACCCCAGCCCGTTGGGCCGGAGAATCGGTCGGAACCCGTTCAAAACGCAATCCGCCGGGTGCCTCAACCAGCCACGCGCCGTCGGTCGGAACCTCGAACTTGCCTTCCTGGCGCAGATTCAACCCCGCGAACAAACACACCGCCAGGGTCGCCAGCGCGAGGGCAATCGCAAGAATTCGAGTTTGGAAGGCGTTCGTCATCGGTATGGCAAACTACGGTCTACATACAGCTATGCACATCGAATACCAATCTGCGGACTTGTGCAATGAACAAATAAAGGTGCATCAATGTTTTATTTCTACAGAAAATCATAGCGCATTCAGGAATAAGGATTTCGAAGAAAAACTTGTGACGGAATGGAAGTACAGAAGACCTCAGAATTTGCGCTCCAGACGCTTTCTAATTAACATTACTGTAACAATTGAAATCTTCAGCAAGGACCCTTCGCGCACGATCCGAGCCTCCTGAACACTTCAATTCAATCTCCTGGGTGGTGGGGTTCGGTGAAGCTTCAGCGGTCGAACGAGGTCGAGGATTTGTTCGCGCAGGTCGATGGATCGCTGATCCACTACCAGCGTGCCGGAAACGACCGTCCGCTTCTGCTGATCCATGGACTGGTAGGTTCAGCCCGAAATTGGCGCCTCAACATTCAGGATCTCGCCAAGGACGCCACAGTCTACGCGATCGACCTCCTCAACATGGGGGACTCTGACCGCATCTCTGGACTCGATGCCAGTCTCGAAGCCACAGCCGACACGATCGCGCGCTGGATGGACTCTGTAGGGCTTGCGCAAGCAGACGTCGCCGCCCATTCCCACGGCGGAGCTATCGCCATGATGCTGGCTGCCCGTCATCCGGACCGCGTCGGCAAGCTGGTCCTGTTTGCTCCGGCTAATCCTTTCTGTGCGCTCGGCCACCAACTGATTGCGTTCTACCAGACGCGTCCCGGACGACTCCTCGCCAGCCTGATCCCGGCCCTTCCGCGATTCATCAAAGCCACTGCATTGGGACGGATGTACGGCGATCCCAGCCGAGCCACGTTGGATTCGCTCGAAGGCTATACCGCTGGACTAGCTCGACCCGGCTCGGTCGATCATGTTTTGCAGATTGTGCAGCGGTGGCACTCCGACATGGCAGCCCTCCGCGCAGAACTCTCCCGGCTCGTCGCCCACCCGGTGCTTCTGGTCTGGGGCGACCGCGATCGCGCCGTCGGCCTCTCCTCCGCCCGTCAACTTCAAGAACTGATGCCGCAGTCCGAGTTGTTGGTGCTGCCTGGCGTGGGCCACATCGCGTTTGAAGAGATGCCCGAGGTCTGCAACCGCGCGATGCGAGATTGGCTCGCCGGCTCGCAGCGACCCTCAGTCGCCTTCAATATGCGCTATCAGAAAGAACCGCTGCGCCAGCTCGAAGCCGTCTAGCTCAGACCGAAATTGGTTCGCAGCCAACTCCGCATCAACTCCTTCACCTGGTCGAGTTTTGCCCCCGGCGAATCGGTCGTTCCCTGGAAGAAGTGGTCCGCTCCCGCGACCCAATGCAACTCCTTCGGCTCAGTCGCTGTCCCCAGCGCTGCTTCCACCTGCTCTTTCGGAGCGTATGGATCGTGGTCGCCGATGATGAAGAGCTTCGGTCCCACGCAGGCTGGCAGGAAGTCATAGGTATAGTCGCGTCCTTCCGCGTGAACGGGAACTCCGAGTCCGATTAACCCCTTTACGCGCGCATCACCGCAACAGGCCCGCAGCCCCACGTTGGAGCCGAACGAAAAGCCCGCAAACAAAATTGGCAGCCCCAAATTCTGATCGATCCAGTCCAGCACCGCGCGGACGTCGTCCTGTTCTCCGCGACCTGCATCGTGCTCTCCCTCGCTCAGCCCGACTCCGCGAAAGTTGAACCGCACCACTGGCAGCCCGAACGACGAGAACGCCTTCATCGCGTGATAGACGACCTTGTTATGCATCGTGCCGCCTCCTGCAGGGTGCGGATGACAGACGATGGCGGCGTACAGTGCATCCGGCCGGCCCGTGTTGAGGACTGCCTCCAGGCGACCGGCAGGGCCGCGCAGATCGTCGATGCTGCGAATGCGAGAGACAAAGGGTTCGGACGGCGTCATGCTTTCAGTGTATGAGACATGAGTGTTCGCGACATTGACATGGCATTTGTAATCGCCTCGTCTGGATATAGAACTGCGTGCCGTATTCTGGAAGCATGGCGATTGATCCCATTGCATTGACCCGGCAGCTCGTCGATATCGAGTCCACCACCTACCACGAAGGTCTGGCCGGAGCATTCCTCCACGAGTACCTGGTGGGGCAGAAGTACGCGGTGGAGCGGATGGCCGTCGAACAGCCCGACCACACCACGCCGGGCAGCGGGAAATACGAGCGCTTCAACGTCTACGCCGCACTTCCCGGCGTTACCCCGGACGTCGTCCTCTCTACCCACATGGACACCGTCCCTCCGTACTTCGGCTGCACCGAGGACGATGACTTCCTCTACGGCCGTGGCACCTGCGACGCCAAAGGCATCATCGCCGCGCAAGTCGCCGCCGCCGACCGCCTTCGCGAAGCCGGCGTGAAGGTCGGCCTGCTCTTTGTCGTCGGAGAAGAACGCGACTCTGCCGGCGCAAGAGTCGCTAACGAGAACCCCAGGGGATCGAAGTTCCTCATCAATGGCGAGCCGACCGACAACCGCCTGGCCCTCGCCTCGAAAGGTGCCCTTCGCGTCGAGATCCGCGCCAAGGGCCGCATGGCCCACTCGGCCTACCCCGAGCTTGGAGAATCCGCGATCGACAAGCTCGTCGCTGCTCTCAACGACGTGCTCGCCATGCCGCTCCCCATCGAGCCGGAGATCGGCCCTTCCACGCTCAACATCGGCCTGATCAGCGGTGGCCGCGCCCCCAACGTCATCGCCGATAAAGCCGAAGCCCATCTCCTCGTCCGCCTCGTAGGACCTTCGGAGGTCATCCGCGAGTCCATCCTCAAGACCGTAGGGGACCGCGCCGACGTAGAATTCTCGCTCGACCTCCCCTTCGTCCGTATGCGCAAGGTCGGCGACCTCCCCACCATGGTCGCCAAGTTCACCACCGACATTCCTTCGCTCACCGCATGGGGAGAACCCTTCCTGCTGGGCCCCGGCTCCATCCACGTAGCCCATACGCCCAACGAAAAGATCGCCAAGAAAGAGCTGTTGGAGTGCGTGGAACTTTATTACAACCTGGCTTCGGACCTGGTGAAGTAAAGTCCCAAAGGAGACCTGACGATGAAGATTCTCGTAGTCGGAGCAGGCGCAGTTGGTGGTTACTTCGGAGGGCGCCTCTCTGAGGCTCAACGCGACGTAACCTTCCTTGTCCGCGCAGCTCGTGCGGAACATCTTCGGCAGAAAGGACTGCAACTGGTCAGCCCCCACGGCGATGCAACCATCCACCCCAAGCTAATCCTCGCAGTGGATATCAAAGCTCCGTACGATCTCATCCTGCTCAGCGTGAAGGCGTACGGACTTGAGTCCGCAATGAAAGATTTTGCCCCTGCCGTCGGACCCAGGACGACTATCCTGCCGATGCTGAACGGCATGCGCCATCTCGACACCCTCGCTGCCCGCTTTGGCCAGCATGCTGTAGTGGGTGGAGTCTGCCGTGTCTCCACCGAGATGGACGCCGCGGGCCGTATCGTCCAGCTCACGGACGTCCAGAAGCTCACCTATGGCGAAGTCAACGGTGGCACCTCGGACCGCGTCCGGGCGGTCGATCAGGCCTTACATGGCGCGGGCTTCGAGTCGATTCTGTCTGAGAACGTCCTGCAGGACATGTGGGAGAAGTGGGTCATGCTCGCCAGCCTCGGAGCCATCACCTGTCTCTTCCGCGGAGCCATTGGCGAAGTCCAGTCTGCACTCGGCGGAGGGGAGTTGGCTCTGAAGATTCTTGCGGAGTGCGCGGCGATCGCGACTGCCAGCGGCTACCCGCCCACCGAAGGCTCTGGTGGATGGGCCAAGCGGATGATCGCCAGTCCCGGCTCCAGGCTGACCTCCTCGATGTATCGTGACATGATGGCCGGCGGCCCGGTCGAGGCAGACCACATCCTCGGGGATCTGATCGAGCGAGGTCGCGCACATGGCATCGAGACGCCGCTCCTGCAGGCTGCCTACGTCAACCTCAGCGTGTACCAGGCCCGTCTACCCGGATAAAACGCGTCAATCTCCTGAGAGCACCCGAAACGGCAGATTTCCCACATTGTCCTCCGCCAGAACCACAGCCTCGTCTGGATCGGCAGGGTTATACCGGACCTGGATCTTCGGAGTCGCCTCGGCGATCTTCGCGCATTCCCCGTGGCTCATCGCTACGCTGCGAAAATGCCCGCCGAAGTATTCGCCTCTCACCGTGAAGTAATATCCGGCCTGAATCTGGTCCGGAGTAGCGAAGGTCCCGGCATCTTCGTGAGCCTGTACCGTCTTCCAGCCCAGTACTTCACCTGTCGCCAGTGGCCAGCCTTTTGCCAGTGCCAGCCGCTTCTCACGCGCCCTGCGTCGAAACCAGACGCGCACCGCATCAAAGATGGAATTCCAGCCCATGCGCCAGAATTGTAAACCACTGGAAAACACCCACGTTTTCCTCTGCCACGACGGGTTCTAAACTAGGTCTATGGCAGCAGAATTTACCCACCTCCACCTTCACACCGATTATTCGCTCCTCGATGGAGCCTGCGACGTCGATAAGCTCGCCGCACACCTCAGCAATCTCGGCCAGACCGCAGCCGCCATGACCGATCATGGCAACATCTACGGCGCCGTCCACTTCTTTGCCGCGATGCAGAAGAAGAACCTCAAGCCCATCCTGGGCTGTGAGCTCTACGTCTCGAAGACCGAGGACCACCGCGTCCTCTCCGGCGAGTACAACCACTTCCTCGTCATCGCCGAAAACGAAGCGGGCTACCGCAACCTCGTCCGCCTCACCAGCGAGGCCGCGCTGCACGGCTTCTACCGCAAGCCCCGCGTCTCCAAGGACTTTCTCTCCCGCCACATCGAAGGGCTCATCGGCTTCTCCGGCTGCCTCGCCGGCGAGGTCAACCAGTTCCTGATGGCAGGGAAGTATGACGAAGCCAAACGCGCCGCCGGCCAGTACGAAGAGATGTTCGGCAAGGGAAACTACTTCCTCGAAGTCCAGGATCACGGCCTCGAACCCGACAAGGGCGTCTGCGAGCAGCTCTTCAAAATGGAGCGCGAACTCAATATCCCCATCATCGCGACCAACGACAGCCACTACGTCTCCTCTGATGATTCGCGCGCCCACGAGATCCTGCTCTGCGTCCAGACTGCTGGCAGCATGAACGATCCCAAGCGCTTCAAGTTCGATACGCAGGAGTTCTACATCAAGTCTGCGGACGAGATGCATCGCACCTTCAGCGAGAACCCCGAAGTCTGCACCCGCACCATGCAGTTCGTGGACCGCTGCAATCTCAAGCTGTCCAAGGTCGATAATCCGTTCCCTGACTTCATTGTTCCCGAGGGCGAAACCCTCTACACCTACTTTGAAAAGGTCTGCCGCGAAGGCCTGCAGAAGCGCCTCGATACCTCGGTCACCCATCTCCGCTCGCGCGGCCTGCTCCGCAAGACCATTCCCGATTACCATGCCCGTCTCGACCGCGAGATTGGCATCATCAAGGACATGAAGTTTCCCGGCTATTTCATGATTGTCTGGGACTTTATCCGCTACGCCCGTGAGCAGAACATCCCCGTAGGCCCCGGCCGTGGTTCTGCGGCTGGCTCCCTCGTCGCCTACTGCATGGAGATCACCGACGTCGATCCACTCCAGAACGAGCTGCTCTTCGAGCGCTTCCTGAACCCCGAACGTATCTCCATGCCCGATATCGATATCGACTTCTGCATGAACCGTCGCGGCGAGGTCATCGAGTACGTCAAGCGCAAGTACGGTAACGATCAGGTTGCTCAGATTATCACCTTCAACACCATGGCCGCCAAGGCCGCCATCAAGGACGTCGGTCGCGCGCTCGATATGCCCTACGGCGAAGTCGATCGCATCGCCAAGATGATCCCTCCGACCATCGGGATCACCATCGATAAGGTCCTCGAAGACAAAGGCCCGCTCAGCCAGGCCTACGACTCCGACCCCAAGATCAAGGAGCTCATCGACGCCGCGCTTCGCCTCGAAGGCCTGATCCGCGGTGCCGGCGTCCACGCCGCCGGCGTCGTCATCGCCCCCAAGCCTCTCACCGAGCTCGTTCCTGTCACCCGCACGAAGGACGATGCTATCGTCACCTCGTATGACATGGGCGCCATCGAAAAGATGGGTCTGCTTAAGATGGACTTCCTGGGCCTGACAACGCTCACCGTCATCGACGATTGTCTGAAGCTCATCAAGCAGACCAAGGGCATCGACGTCGATCTTGCAACTATCGATCTGGACGACGTCCGCACCTACGAGCAGGTCTTCCACAAGGCCTTGACCTCCGGCGTCTTCCAGTTTGAATCCGGCGGCATGCGCGATGTTCTGCGTCGCTATAAGCCCAATACGGTCGAAGACCTGACTGCCCTCAACGCTCTGTATCGGCCCGGCCCGATCCAGGGCGGCATGGTCGACGAATTTATCGAGCGCAAATGGGGTCGCCGCGCCGTCGAGTACGAACTCCCGGAGCTCGAACCCATCCTCTCCGAGACGCTCGGCGTCATGCTCTACCAGGAGCAGGTCATGCAGATCTCGAATCGGCTCGCGGGCTTCTCGCTCAGCCAGGCCGATATGCTGCGCCGTGCCATGGGTAAAAAAGACGCTGCCGAGATGACCCGGCAGAAGGTCAAGTTCATGGAGGGGGCAGCCGAAAACAAACATCCGAAAGCAGTCGCTGGAACCATCTTCGACCTGATGGCGAAGTTTGCCGAGTACGGATTCAACAAGTCGCACTCCGCCGCCTACGCGTTGCTTGCGTACCATACTGCCTATCTCAAGACGCACTATCCCATCGAGTTCATGGCGGCGCTGCTCACCAGTGAAACTTCGAAGCCCGAGAACGTCGTCAAGTACATCTCCGAGTGCCGCGAGATGAATATTCCGGTCGTCCCGCCCAACGTCCAGCTCTCCTTCGCCAATTTCACCCCGATCCAGACGGAGCAGGGTGACGCGATCGGCTTCGGTCTCGCCGCCATCAAGAACGTCGGCCATAACGCGATTGAATCGATCATCGCCGCGCGCAAGGTGCTGCAGGACGAGGGTAAGTCCGGCTTCAGTTCGCTGTGGGAGTTCTGCGAAAAGATCGATCTCCGTCTGCTCAACAAGCGCGTCCTTGAGTCCCTCATCAAGTCCGGGGCTATGGACTCCTTCGGTGGCCGCGCCCAGATCTTCGCCGCGCTGGACAAGGCCATGGAGCAGGCCCAGAAGGCGCAGAAGGACGCAGCCGCAGGCCAGCACGGCCTCTTCGGCATCTTTGATGCAGACCTCGCCTCGAACTCCTCGTCCGGTCCCGCAGAAGAGCCGCTACCCAACGTACCCGAGTGGGACGAGCACACCCGCCTGCAGTACGAGAAGGACGTCCTCGGCTTCTTCGTCTCCGGCCACCCGATGGATAAGTACCGCGAGAAGCTCCGCAACATGAAGGTGCTCGACACCGCGACCGCGTGCGAGATGAAGCCCGAGCCGCAGGTCTTCCGCCGCGGCCGCGACGCCGAACCGCAGAACGAGATCTCCATCGCCGGCGTCATAACCGGCCTCAAGGTTGCCAAGTCCAAACGCTCCGGCGAGCTGTACGCCCAGGCTTCGCTCGAAGATACCGTTGGCAAGATTGAACTGATTGCCTTCCCACAGTCGTATGAAAAGCTGGCTGAGAAACTCAAGATCGACGTGCCTGTCGTCGTCCGTGGCGTGCTGCGCGGGGAAGAGGACTCAGCCCCGAAGCTTGCCATTTCCAGCATCCAGGCCTTGGAAGACATCAAACTCAAGCTGCCGGACGCCCTGCGCATCAAGGTTCCACTTCACAACCCCGACACCACCCTCCTCGAAAAACTCCATGCGCTTCTGCTCAGCGCACCCGGCAAGGGCAAGCTGTTGCTCGATCTGGAAGAGCCCGGGGAGTTCTGCGCCGTCCTGGAACCACACGGTGTATTGGTAGCAGCGGATCGTCTCTTTATCGATCAGGTCGAAGAACTGGTCGGGCGCGGCGGCGTTCGAATCATCGACTAGCCCGTCGAGCTGCCTGCGCGGCTGGCGAGCGTGAACAGCGGCAGTTACACTAGCACCCATGTTGCAGCCCTACCGAACCGACTTCAATCACCGCTTCAGCGCTGCAAAGTACCACGAACTACTGCGTGAGCTCGACCGTACGACTCGAGCCAGGATCCAATTTCGGGTCTGTGAGACTCCATGTTTCTTCTCGCGCACGACACTGGACGAACTCGCCGCAACCGGCGCAGAACTGACGCATCAACTTCTCGATAATCCGGCCTACGTCGCCGCCTCGGTCGAGGCCATTCCTGAAAAGTACAGAGTTCCCGGCGACGGATCGCATCCTCATTTCATGACGGTTGACTTTGGCTTCGTCAGGAACCTCGACGGCACGCTGAGCCCGAAGCTCGTAGAACTGCAGGCCTTTCCCTCGCTCTTCGGCTATCAGCCGGTTCTGGCAAATCAATACATCGAAACCTTCGATCTCGATCCCTCGTTGACCTCTTTCCTCGGCGGTCACACCGAAGATTCGTATTGGTCTCTGCTGCGCAAAGTGGTTCTCGGAGACCACGCCCCGGAGAACGTCGTGCTGACTGAAGTCGAACCGGACACCCAGAAGACCCTCCCCGACTTCCACGTCTACGAGGACCGTCTGGGCATCCGAACGGTGGACATTGCCAGTCTCCGGAGGCAGGGCGATACGCTCTTCTACGATCGAGATGGAGTTCAGACGCCGATTCGCCGGATCTACAATCGGGCGATCGCGGACGAGATGGAACGCAAGGGAACCGAGCTGGCCTTCGACTTGCGCGACGAGCTGGACGTCGAATGGGCCGGACATCCGAACTGGTACTTCCGGATCAGCAAGCTTTCGTTGCCCTACCTGAATCACCCCTCTGTTCCGAAGGCCGTCTTTCTGGACGACTGGTTTCGGGGAGCCGATCTGCCTGAGGACCGCAACCAGCTCCTGCTGAAGCCGCTCTACTCCTTCGCCGGGAAGGGAATCCAGTTTGCGCCCACCGACGCCGATCTCGCTGCAATTCCGCACTCAGAGCGTCACAATTACCTCATCCAGGAGCGGGTTGGGTTTGCGCCCGTCATCGATACACCGGAAGGGCCGACGCAGGCTGAGGTCCGCATCATGTATTTGTGGCCTGACGGCGGCATCCTGGAACCCGTTATAAGCCTCGTCCGGCTCGGCAGAGGGCTTATGATGGGAGTCGACCACAACCGGAATCAGGGGTGGGTGGGTGGTTCCGCCGCACTGTTCTCAAATAGCGGCGAAATTGACCCGATGAACAGCCTCAGAGTACGGTAAACTCCGATACACCTATAAGTAAGCTGTTTTTGTATCACATGGCGTAGTCCAAAGGAGGGCGTGGTGGCTCTGCAGCAAAGGCCCGACGGAATCAACCCCGTACGCACGGCAGTTCGTTTTCCGATGAAGCTCGCTTTGCAGGTGCAAAGTGCCCAGGGTGAGTTGAATGCGACGACTGAAAACATCTCTGCGAATGGGCTGCTCTTCGTGGGAGAGGTCCTTCCGGAAGTTGATACCAGAATTGAATTTACGATCGCTATGCCTTCGTCCGTTATGGGCTCGGAACGAGACGTAACAATCCATTGCATCGGCCGCGTCGTACGTCATCAGATGCACGGAGACGTCAAACAGGCAGCAGCGGTGATCGATGAATATTTTCTAAAGGCTTGAATTATGACGGTTGTAAATTTTGATCCAACGCATGGTTTAGAAGAGGATCATCTCGATAGTAACGAAACAACCCCTGGAATCCGAGTGATACTCGCGGACTCCCAGGCGATCTATCGCGTCGGAATGAAGAAGATCTTCGCGATTGAAGACGACATTCGCGTCGTCGCCCAGGTGGAGACTTTGACTAATCTCTACTCGGCACTGCAACGCTATCCAACGGACGTGGTGCTGCTGGAGGGACAACTGATCGCGGGGACGATCGATGCCGTTCCAGAACTGGTTCGCCGTGCGCCGGACGCAAAGCTCATCGTTCAGGTTACGGAGACCGACGAGTCGAACACTGTAGAACTGTATCGGCGCGGCGTTCGCGGCGTCGTTCCACGGTCTATTTCGCCGGATCTGCTGGTCAAGTGCGTGCGCAAGATCGCCGATGGCGAGACGTGGATCGACAATCAGTCGATTAGCTGGGTGATCGAGGCTTACCGATCACAGGCGACGACGCTTACCGATCCCAAAGTACAGCCCAAGCTTTCCAAGAAGGAGCTGGCGATCATCAGTTGCATCACGCGCGGGATGCGGAACAAAGAGATCGCTTACCAGATTGGAACGACCGAGCAGGTCATCAAGAACTATCTCCGCAAGGTCTACGACAAGCTCGGCGTATCCGACCGCCTGGAGCTAGCGCTCTACTGCCTGCATCATGAGCTTTTGAAGAAGTATCTCCAGGAGCCGGAGAGCGCTCTCGGGGCAGCGCAGGAGCCATCCCAACCGCTGCGCGCCAAGATGTAGCCGGAGAGGGCCTGAATAGCGCCCTCTCCGCTTTCTTACGGCTGCTTGTCGATCTCTACGTCGATCGTGAACTTAACTTCTTCGCCGATCGCCGGGCTGGCAGTGGATTTCGTGCCGAACTCGAAGTCCTTCCGGTTGAACTTGCCGCTGGCCGAGAAGCCGCTGATCAAAATACCCTTCTGGTTCTTCTGAGGAGCGCTCGGTCCGTCGACGTCGAGGGTGATGCTCTTGGTCACGCCGGCGAGAGTCAGATCGCCGACCAGCTTCAGGCTTCCCGAGGTGCCGGTGATGGCGGTGGACTTGAAGAGGATCTGCGGATTCTTCGCCACGTCGAAGAAGTCAGGCGACTTCAGGTGCTTGTCGCGAGCTTCGGTGCCGGTGGTTACGGTTACAGTCTCAAGGGTCGCGGCAACGGCGGACTTGGTGATGTCCTTTTCATCCAGTGTGACGGTCCCTTTGACTCCGCCGATCGAGCCGCGGACGGTGCTGACCGCCATGTGGCGAATCTGAAAGTTCGCGCTGGAGTGAGCGGTGTCGATGGTCCAGGTAGAAGTCTGAGCGTTGAGACCCGTGGTCGCCAGGGCAAGTCCGGCGAACGCGAGTGACAGGAAAAAGTGCTTCTTCATACGATGTCTTTCCTCGGTCTTTCAGTTTGAAGTGCGTCCTGCATACATCTGGCATACATCCGGGGATTCCAGACACAAATGGAGCTCAGAGTTTGACCCGATGGCATGAGTCTATTTGAAGTTTGTTTCTGACGTTACATAAAGGACGGATCGAAACAGATTTCTCGGGTTGCTAATCGACAACGGTGAGATTCGCTCCCTTGGCTTCCGACCCCAGAGCTGTCACGATTGCCACCAGAACCGCGACGACGACCACGGTTCCGGAGAGCGCCATGCCGAGCATTCCACCGGAGAAACGGTTCGCAAACATCGCCTGGAAGACGCTGTTGCGGGACGAAAACAGGTTGCCGAGCTGATATGCGAGACCCGGGAAGATAGCGCGGACCGGGCCGGGCGAGAGCTCGTTAAGGTGAGCGGGAATAACACCCCACGCGCCTTGCACCATGAATTGCATCAGGAAACCCCCAACAGCCAGCATGGCGACGGAATGCGACCAGGCCCAGAGTGGAACCATCGGCAGGGCGAACAGAGCTGCGAAGATAATGGTTTTCTTGCGGCCGAATCGCTCCGAGAATGTGCCGCAACAGATCCCTCCGAGCAGCGCCCCGATGTTGGCGACGACTACGACGAAGCCGACAGAGCCCGGCGCGAGTGCATGGTCCTTTTCCAGAAAGGTCGGGTAGAGATCCTGCGTGCCGTGACTGAAGGACGTGAACATGGTCATCAGGACGACGAGGAAAAGAAAGGACGGGAGATAGGTGAGCATCTCCTTGCGCTTGACTCCCTTGGGCTGCGGGTTTCTGCGCTCCTCAGCGCGGGCTTCCTGGCCTGCGAGCCAGGCGGGCGATTCCTTGACGCTGAACCGCACATAGAAGGCCAGCAGTGCGGGAAGGGTTCCGATCATGAACATGACGCGCCACGGGGTGAACATCCCGGTGCCGTGAAGGTGCGGGAAGAGGAGACCGTAGAGCGCCGCTGCCATCAGGTTGCCGACGACGTAACCCTCCTGCAGCAGGCCGGAGAAAAAGCCGCGGTTCTTGGGGGGCAGCGTTTCAAGGGCGAGGGCTGCGCCTACGCCCCACTCCCCGCCCATAGCGATTCCGAACAGCGCGCGGCAGATGAGGAAGGTGCCGAGCGACGGGGCGAAGGCAGAGGCCAACTCGAAGATCGAAAAGGAGATGACGTTGATCATCAGGGTCGGGCGGCGGCCAAAACGCTCGGCCATCAGACCGAAGAGCAGGGCTCCCACGGGACGCATGACCAGCGTCCAGAAGATGGCCTCGGCGACCTCTTTGACTCCTACGTGGAACTCTCCGGCGATGGACCGGACGCAGAGGGTGAGGAGGAAGAAGTCGAAAGCATCGAGGCTCCAGCCTAGAAAACAGGCGGTGAAGGTACTTCGTTGCACAGGAGTGAGGGCACGCAGCTCTTTCAGGAGGGCCATGAAGTCCTTAGATATTTCAGTATCGTTGCATCCTAGCATCGCGCAGGTACGATAATCGAGATGCGGTGCCCCAGCTACCCCAGAGTTGCCTGCGCGCAACTCTCATGTTTTCAGGAGCATACAGTCCGCAGTGTCGCTAAAATATTGTAATAAAAGGAGTTGCTGGTAAATTCCTGTCCCGCATGGACTTACGAACACAATGCGATCCGATGTAGTTCCTCTGTACCTCAAACATTACAGGCTCAGCTTGAAGCCAGGCCTGCGTTGGGTTTTATTGTTTGAGTTGACCGAAAATTAGAAATCCCACTTTCTCCAAAAGTGAGATGGGATGCATTTCGTTTGAGCTTGGCAAAGCAGGTATTGAGTGCTATAAGTTTGCGCCTGGGGCTCCGATCAAGAGAATGGTTCGCACGCGGAAACGAACCCGCGCCCTGTTGTGTTGCCGGCATACCAGTCTTGTCGCCACCCTAAATTCAGAGACAACAAGGGAAGGACGTCAGACAATGACCAATCCAATCAGTGCAGTCAAAGCGAATGAAGCAGCTGTCAAGACATCTGTCGTGGCTGCGGCTTCTGCCAAGTTCACCTTTACGCTAGATTCATTCCAGATCACCGATACGCGGTCCAGGCATGAAGATACGGATTACGTTTCTTTCACCCTGCTGGTGAAGTCGAGCAGTGGAAGTGGACAGCCCACCACCCAGAAGAAATCGATGGGAAATCTGAACAACGGGACGTTCAAGGTTGGACTGTCGTTTCCCAATGTATCGGTCGCTACGACCGATACGGTGGTGCTCAATTACCTGATCGTGAACTCCGGCCACAAGGGCGAAAGCCAGATCTACTCAACCCTGGAGAATGCGGGCGGTTCGCTGGCGACGAAAGGCCTGATTGCAGGAGGTGCCGCAGTAGGGAGCCTGATTCCAATTCCAGGGCTTGGAACGCTGCTGGGTGCAGGGGCGGGATGGCTGGTGGGCGAGCTCAAAGGGATGCTGAGCGCGGACTGCGACGGTGCCGTTGCCGCGGAACAGAATACTTTCTCGTACAAGGACCTGGTTGCAAGGACAGCGCATGGAGTGTTCACGCAGAAGACGAAACATCCGGGAACGGACTCAGCTACAGGGTGCGGCGGAAACTCGGTGTACTACGTGACCTGGCATATCGCGAAAGTTTAGGTCGGTGCACAGGATCGAGTCCGTGCGGGAGAGACTCAGGATGTCGGCCTGGCGCGACTCGGCTCAGGGTTTGAGCCGGGATAGCGGTGTATTCGCGGGTAGATGGAGGGTATACCGGATCAGATATTTGGGGATGGTGTTGGTGGTTGAGGTCGAGGCCAGCAGGGTGATTCCACGAAACCGTACGAGTTGATCGTATGGGCTGGCAGATTCGGAGGTGGCAGAGTTGAGATTAGCGTAGCGATCGTGTGCATCCTTCACCTCGGTGCGCTTACCGAAGATGGCGTCGGCTTCATCGAAGAAGAGGATGGTGGTGTCGGGGTTGGTGGTCTGAAAGAGGTGGTCGAGATTTTTTTCGCTCTCGCCGATGTAACGCGAAGTGACACGGAGGAGATCGCGACCGAGGGAGTGAGCCAGACCTTCAGCGGTTGCGGCCGCGGTGGCGGGGTCTGGAGAGAGAAGGAGAATCGTTATTGGAACGGATCGCTTGACGTTGCGGAGGCTGCAGACGGTGATGTCGATTTGTTGAAGAACTTCTGGCGGGAAGGTGAGGTGGGAGAGGGGAGTGCGAGGGGTGATACGGGTTAGGAGATTCGACTGTGAAGGCATGGAAGGCCTCGCTCGGTTGCTGGAAGTGATTGTAGCCTTGCGAGTGGCTCGATGAGGACGGCATCCTTGCAAAGGCCCTCGTTTCCTGACGATATTTCCTGATTATCTTGTAGCGCAGTCTTCGCGGCCGGTGTCGGCGACACTTACGATCAATCTTGAATGTGGTTCGGACGTCTCTGACCCTCGAGATGGCGAACCCCCCTGGCGAATGCGAAACCGCCGACAAGCACTGAATTAATGGCGACTGCTTGATACCCGGGTTTACTTCTCGATGATGGAGTCGGCCTGCTGGGCGTACTCCGCCCAGGAACCGTCGTAGAGACTGATCTGGGTGGCCCCGGCGATTTCGAGGCCGAGGGCGATGACGGCGGCGGTGACTCCCGAGCCACAAGTGGTGGTGATGGGCTGCTGCAGATCAACGTGTTTGGCGGCGAAGAGGTCGCGGATCTCTGCGGCGGTCTTGAGGTGGCCGTTCTCGACGAGCTCGGTGAAGGGAACGCTGGTGGCTCCGGGCATGTGGCCGGAGCTAAGGCCGGCCCGGGGTTCGGGGGCTGTGCCGGTGAAGCGGCCTGCGGAACGGGCGTCGAGAATCTGCTGGTGGTTCGCGATGGACTGCTTGAGCTGCGGGAGGCTCTGGACGGCGGACGGGTCCAGTTTCGCTGGGAAGGTGGCGGGGGTGCGCTCTACAGGGCCGGACCCGATGGGTAGTCCTGCTGCTGTCCATGCCTGAAGGTCTCCGTCGAGCAGGTAGACGTTTTCGGCTCCGAAGGTGCGGAGCATCCAGCGGGCGCGGGGGGCGGAGAAGACGCCCTGCTGCTCATAGATGACGATGGTGCTGGTGTCGGAGATGCCGAGGGTAGACATGCTTTGGGCGAAGGCCTCAGGGGTGGGGAGCATGTGCGGGTAGGGAGAAGCGTGGTCGGAGAGGGCGTCGATGTCGAAGAAGACGGCTCCGGGAAGGTGCTGCGCGAGGTAGCGGGCGCGGGTGTCGACGGGAGGCGTGACGCCGACGGGAGGGAGGGTAGCGTCGAGGATGACGGTGTTGGGATCGTCGATACGGGCGGCCAGCCATTCGGGAGTGACGAAGGGATTCATGGTGACTAGATTACTGCGTTTGCGGGTGTACGAATTGCTGGTGCATGAGCGGCCGGGTATTCTCGTGTGCTTCGGGAATGAAGTGATCGATCCTGCAAGGTATGGGCCGCCATCACGGCTATGTGATATTCGGGCAAAAAGAAACGGCAGCCAGATGTTCTGGCTGCCGATGTTTTGTTGAATTATTGAGGGTAGCGTTTAGCGGTGTCCGCCGCCGCCACCGTGGGATCCGCCACCGCCACCGCGCGAACCACCGCCGCCGTGAAATCCGCCGCCACCACCGCCCGAGAATCCGCGACCGCCACCGCCCTGGTAGCCACCACCGCCACGATATCCTCCACCGCCGAAGCCTCCGCGGTTGGTGTAGCCACGGTATCCGCCATAGCCATAGCCGGGACGGGCGTAGGAGTAGCCAGAGCGTCCGTAGTAGCCGCCACGGTAGCCATAGCCGTAACCGCGGCCATAGCCGTAACCGCCACGGAGCCAGGGGCCGGCGCCGATGAAGATTCCGCCGTTGAACCACTCCGAGCCGTAGTAACCGTAGGGAGCGCAAGAGTAGGGGGCTACGTCATAGTATCCGTAGGAACAGACCGGAGGACCGTAAGCGGGGGCGTACACAGGGCCGCCGATGCCGATGCCTACGGAGACCTGGGCGTTCGCTACGACTGCTGCGGGGATTGCTAAAAGGGAGAGAAGAGCGAGATTTCTTAGGAAACGCATGGTGTGAGCCTCATGTTTATAACTTGCTCCAGATCACGAAGCTTACGGGGCCCCGGGATGCTGCGAGAGTCAGTGCTGATTCGCTTCTGACTCCTGTATATATGAACGTTTATTCAGCTTAAAAGTTGCTCCAAGTGATGCTGTAAGGAGGGTATTCTCGTAGGATGCGATTTGTAAATATTCTGAATCCTTTCCGTGGGAACTGTATGTATCTGTGCGCTTTGTGGATCGCGGCATTCTTGCAAGCCGGCCCGGCCTGGGGGCAGGATGGGATCCAGCGGATCGCGGGGCTGGGAAGCTGTCCGCTGGGGAGCGGACAGGCGATTTTGGACTGCCGGGTAGGCTACCGAACCTATGGGAAGTTGAACGCGGCGGGCACGAATGTGGTCGTGGTGCCGAGCTGGCTTAATGGACGGAGCGAGGACTTGGGCTCGCTGTTCGGCGCAGAGAAGGGCAAGAACCGGCTGGTGGATACGGGACGCTTCTTCGGAGTGGCGTTCGATGCGTTCGGAGATGGAGTTTCGTCGTCGCCCTCGAACAGCAGCCAGCAGCCCGGGCCGGATTTTCCTGTGTTCAACATGGAAGATATGGTGCGGGCCCAGTATCGGGTGCTGACGGAGGTGCTTGGGGTGAAGAAGGTGCATGCGGCGGTGGGGCTCTCGATGGGTGGGCACCAGGTGTTTGCATGGGCGGTGGTGTATCCGCAATTCGTGGAACTGGCGGTGCCGATTGTGGGGTCTCCGCAGGCGACGAACTTTGACCGGCTGTCGAAGCAGATTGTGATCGACGCGATTGCAGCCGACCCTGCTTATATGGGTGGACGCTACAAGGTGGAGCCGCCTTTGAAGCTGGCGAATGAAATTGGCACGATGACGACCGCTACGCCGCAATATCGGAACGCGGAGGCACCGCGAGAGAAATATACGGAATGGCTGACGTCGTTGGGATCTCCGCAGCGGCAGGATGCGAACGACCGGGTCTGGCAGGCGAAGGCGATCCTCGCGCACGATGTGTTGCACGGAAAGCCGCCGGCGGAGGTCGCCAAGGGTGTTCCCGTGAAGTTCCTGGTAATTGTGGCGGCGGAGGACCGCATGGTGACGCCGCAACCGGCGCTCGATTGGGCGGCGGCGGTGGGGGCGGAGACGTATGTCTCACCGGGTGCGTGTGCACACCTGATCATGAACTGCGATGCGGCAGCGGTAAGTGAGCGGGTGGAGAAGTTTCTAGCGCGGTAACTGGATAGCGTGGCCGATGAGCAGCAGGACAGGGGCGGGGCCTACCGAGGCTTTGCCCAGGTGTTCGAGGGTAGTGGCGGTGATGTGCTCGTCGGGGGTGGAGGCCTTGCTGACGGCGACGCACGGAGTCGCGGGTGGGATGCCGGATTCCATGAGGCTGGCGGCAAGGGTGTTGAAGTCGCGGCCGGGCATGTAGAGGACCAGGGTGGCTTCGTCGGGAAAGACACCGGACCACATCTGCGCCGGGGAGAGCGTGACCTTGCCTGCGGCATGGTGGGCGGTGGCGAGGATAAGTTTGGAGGCGGCGGCGCGGTCGGTAAGCGGCGTCTGGAGCGATGCGGCGACAGCGAAGGCGGCGGTAATGCCGGGAACGATCTCGAAAGGGATGTTGTGTTCGCGCAGGAAGGCGATCTCTTCCCCGGCTCGGCCGAAGACCAGGGGGTCGCCGGATTTGAGACGCAACACGGAGCTGTCCTGCCGGGCGTGCTCGAGCATGAGGTCGTGGATTCCGGCCTGGGTGATGCGGGGCTGACCGCAACGCTTGCCCACGGGGATGATGAGGGCGGTGGGGCTGGCGAGGTCAAGGACGGCGTCGGAGACGAGATCGTCGGGAAGGATAACGTCGCAGGTCTTGAGCAGCTCGGCAGCGCGGAGGGTGAGCAGGCCGGGGTCGCCGGGGCCAGCGCCTACGAGGTAGACCTTGCCGGGTTGGGCTTCGCTGTTGGAGTCGTTGGTCATGGGTGTTTTTGGGGCTGGGTGAGGGAGGGAACCCCACCCATGCGATGAGGCCGCATGAATGAGGCACCCGGCTGTCGTTTGGGACGGGCACCCCGGCTGTCGTGTAGGGCGAACGTCACTTGGATTCCGTGGGCATGGGGTTGGTCTTGGCGTGTTCGCGGGCGAGCGTGCGGGAGGGGCACTGGTCGAAGCCGCAGACTTCGCGGGTGGCGAGTTGATGGAGGAGGAGCTTGCGGGACTCGTTGAGCGGCTCCATCTGGGTGACCTCGCGCCGCAGGTTGCCGAGGTCAGTGAGCCAGTCGCCGGTGTCGAGCGGGAGCTGCGCGTTGATCTCCTTGCGGAGACGCTGGGCCAGGGCGGGGCTGGCTCCGGCGGTCGAGATAGCGATCTGAAGATCGCCACGGCGGACGACGGATGGGAAGTAGAAGTCGCAGAACGGCGGATCGTCCACGGCGTTGCAGATAATGTCGGCGGCGGTGGCTTCGAGGTAGACGGCGCGATTGACGGTAGGAACGTCGGTGGCGGTGACGACTAAGAAGTACGGCCGCAGCGTGGTGCTGACGTCGCCAGCGGCGAACTCGCGCTGGTGCCAGGTGATCTCGCCGGAGGCAGCGAGGTCGAGGATGCGCGGGCTGGCGTGAGGAGCGATGACGGTAACGTTGCCGTGCGCAGCGCGGAGCGACTCGATCTTGGACTCGGCTAGATTGCCTGCGCCGATGACGAGGCAGGGGCGGCCGGTGAGTTTGAGGAAGATGGGGAAGAGGTCCATGCTGCCTTCGATGATACGACTCGGAACGGATCCGTGGATGGATCAGCTGAGTGCTGGGAGTAATCGTAAAAATACGCGCTGGAAGTTATGTTCCAACGCGCAGTGTTTTCGTAGGTTGCGAGGCTTATTCGCCCGGAGCGAGGCGGCCTGCGCCTACGGGTGGGGCGTCCCGCTCTACCGCTGGGATGACGGTTCCGGCGAGCTGGGCGCGGAGGGTTTCGTCATTGGTGCGGCTGAAGTAGGCGCGGAGATCTTCGCCGGGGGTGCGGGCTTCGAGGTAGCCGTTAAGCAGGCGGGCGATAGCGTCGGGACAGTCGCTCGCCGCCGCACGGTAGCCGATCTGGCGGGCGATGCCGGCGTATTTGCCGACCGAGCCGCCGACGCAGAAGTAGAAAGCATCGACCAGGGCGCCGTCCTTCTTAATCTTCTTGCCTTCGAGGCCGATGTCCGCAATCCAGCTCTGGCCGCAGGAGTTCGTGCAACCGGTGATGTGGAGGCGAATCTGCTGGTCGAAGGTGGGCAGGCGGTCTTCGAGTTCGGCGACGAGCCACTTGTTGAAGGCTTTGGTCTCGGCGATGGCGAGCTTGCAGAACTCGGTGCCGGTGCAGGCGATCGCTCCGCGCCAGAAGGCCGAGGTATCGACGTAGAGGCCGAGGGAGTTGAGCTCGATGACCAGTGCGGCGGTCTCGCGGTCCGGCACGTTGGGGATGATGAGGTTCTGGCCGATGGTGGCGCGGAGTTGGCCGTTGCCATATTTGTCGGCGAGGTCGGCGAGCTTGACGAGCTGCTCCCCGGAGAGACGGCCATTCAGAACGGCTGCACCTACAGCGGAAAGGCCGGGCTGCTTTTGCGGGGTGATGCCAACGTGATCGCGGTAGACGTCGTCGGGGACGATGTCGGCGGAGACAGGGTTGGGATCGAGCTTGTAGCCGAGCTTGGCTTCGATGGCCTCGAGCATGGACTCGGCGGTCCAGCCGTGCTTCATGAAGAGGTACTTGATGCGGGCGTGGGTCCGGCTCTCACGGAGGGCGGTCTGCTCTTTGAACACACGGACGACGGCGGTGACTACGTCTACGGCCTTGTCCTGGGGTACGAAGGCCGGGATGCGGACGGCGATGTGCGGCTCGGTGGAGAGGCCGCCGCCGACCCGCATCGTGTAGCCGATCTCTTCGACGCCGTTGATGGTGCGCTTGATGGCAGTGAGGGCTACGTCGTTGATTTCAGGGTAAGAGCACCAGAGGGGGCAGCCGCTGACGGTGATCTTGAACTTGCGCGGAAGATTGTAGAACTCGGGGTTCGCGGTGAGCAGGTGGGCGATCTCGACGGCGAGCGGGCTGGCGTCAAGAAGTTCGTGCTGATCGCTCCCGGCGAGAGGGCAGCCGGTGACGTTGCGAACGACGTCGCCGCAGGCTCCCTTGGGGGAGAGCCCGATCTCGGTGAGGGCGTCGACTACTTCGACCAGCGAGCTGATGGTGAGCCAGTGGAGCTGAATGTTCTGACGGGTGGTGATGTCGGCGAGGTTCTGGGCGTGCTTTTTGGTGAGTTCGCCGATCACCCGCGTCTGGTGCGAGGTCAACATGCCGTTGGGCATACCGATGCGCATCATGAAGTACTCGGAGGCTTTACCTTCGCCAGCGGTTCCGCCGGTGACGCCCAGGCCGTCGCCCTGGGTATAGACACCCCACCACTTGAAGTAGAGATTGCTCCAGTCCGGGGCTACGGTGTCACGTCCGCCTTTCGCGTATTCGCGGACCTCGTCCCATGCCTCCCAAGGGTTCTTAGCGAGCTTCAGGCGCTCGGACTTCTGGGCTTTTGTCTCTTTGGGTGCTGGGGTCGAAGGCGTTGTGGCGACGTCGGACATGGTAGGTGGTAATCCTTTAGATAGTGCAGATATAGGAAAGCCCACGGAGTGCGTGGGCGCGGACTGCATTTGCTGGAAAAACTCTAGGCCCTATTCGGCCATCGAAGCGGAGCAAAAGCAACGGCGCACGGCATCGCGACAACAGGTGCGACAGCTACCGAGACGCGGCATTTGAACAACTCGCATTGCTTAAAGGGTACTTGGGGCAGAAGGATGCGTCAAGGATCGGTCAGTCGGCTTCGGCGAGGGAGAATTTGTGGCGCACGTCGGACCCTCGGACCCAGAAGATCACGTCTTCCGCGATGTTGGTAGCGTGGTCGGCTGCGCGCTCCAGGTTACGGGAGACGATGATGGCGTTGAGAGCCTGGCTGCTGAAGGTCGGATGCTGCTGCATCACCCCGACCAACTCGGCCTGGACGGCGCGGTTCATCTCGTCGATCTCGTCGTCCATCTTGAGGACGGTCTCGGCAAGTTTGGCGTCGGCTTCGAGCAGCGCCTGAATGGCGGTGCGGATCATCATGCCGGCGTTTTCACCCATTTCAGGGATATCGACTGGCAAGGAGATTCCGGGCAGATCGTGGTTGGCCTTGGCGCGCTGGGCGATGTTGGAGGCCTGGTCGCCGATGCGCTCGAGGTCACCGTTGATCTTGATGACGGAGAGGATGAAGCGCAGATCGATGGCCATCGGCTGCTCTTTGGCGAGGAGGTCGTAGGCCATATCGTCGACCGAGGTCTCAGCAGCATTGATGGCGGCTTCGATCTCTAAGACGTGCTCGCACAGTCCCATATCGGAGTTGAGATAGGCTTCCAGCGAGAGGGCGAGGGATTGCTGCGAGAGGGCCGCCATGGCCAGAAGTTTGTCTTTAAGGGCTACAAGTTGCTGCTGAAAGTTGATGCGGGGCATGGGGAGAATCCCTCGTGTTAAATGATTTCTCTATTGTGACGCAGCGATGAAGACGGAGTGATGAATATTCGGGGCAGGGGTTAGGAGACAGGTACATCTTCTGTTGCACGACGGTTGGAAGGAGTTGTACTGGCTTTGATCCAGCTCGCGGACTAACGCTTTGCGTTGTGTGGTTTACAGCAATCCAAAGCGAGCCCCTCAAGCTACATAAGTCCTGAGTCGCTTACGGATAGAGCAGGTACGGCTGGCGGCGCTTTTTGAAGTCGTTGAGTTCGGTGGTCCAGGCTGCGGCGATCTTGCGGGGGTCTTCGTTGTTGTTTAGCGACTGCATGACGTTGACGCTGGCGACCAGGGTGGAGGCACGGGCGAGGTTGAAGCGGGCCGGGTAGAGGTGGTGGAGGGCGGAGAGGATTTCTATGCCGAACTCCGGGGTGTCGAGAGCGTTGCGGTCGGTGACGGTGAAGGCGATGCCGCTGAGAGTCTGGCCGTGGCCGGGGTAGTGATTGGGGTCTTCTGCGACGGCGAAGGTCGTGGGGGTAAAGGTAACGCTGGGGATGTGGCGGGCGGTCAGATAGGCAGCCAGGGCGGGTCCGTCGATCTGGGCGTCCGATCCGAGAGCGCACGGGGCGGGAGCGGCCTTTTTCGCGACGTCCTGCTTCGCGGGCCAGCAGGCTGCGATGTGCTCGAAGGGCGTGTCGGTTCCGCGGCCTACGGAGATATTCGAGGTTTCGATCAGGCCGATGCCGGGGTAGAGGACGGCAGCGCGGGGGGATTTGAGATTCGGGCTGGGGTTCGTCCAGGGGAGGTGGGTTTCGTCGAAGTACTGGCCGCGGCTCCAGTTCTGCATGGTGACGACGGTGAGGGGGACGCCCAGAGGGGCGAAGACGTTGGGCGAGGCGGGGCTGGGGAGGCGGCGTTCGCCGTTGAAGTAGCGGGCCAGCTCGCCGAAGGTGAGGCCATGGCGGACCGGGAGCGGCATGTAGTCCGTGTACGAGGTATGGTTCTCGTCGGAGACGGGGCCTTGTACCTTCTCTCCGCCGACCAGGTTGGGACGGTCGAGAATGACGATCTCGAGCGGGTGGTGATACTGGTCGCGTTCGGCGGCGGCGGCTTCGAGGAAGTAGCCCATCGCGGCAGCGTAGGTCCAGAAGCGGACCCCGGCATCCTGCAGGTCGATGACTACGGCGTCAAGGTCTTTGAGGGCGTCATGGGAGGGGTGGCGCTGCTCGGGTTTGGCTCCGTAGAGGTTTATGATGGGGAGGTGGGTGGAGGCGTCAATGTCGTTGGTGAGGTTGAGGTCGTCGTGGGTTCCGTTGATGCCATGCTCGGGCGAGAAGAGCGTAGTGAGGTGGAGACCGGGTACGGCTTTGGGTGCTTCCTTGAAGAGCAGATCGGCGGTGCGGCGGCCCTGGGCGTCGAGGCCGGATTGGTTGGTGAGCAGGCCGAACCTGAGGGCGTTGTTGTGGTGCTGGGCGATATTGGCGAGGGCGGTGTAGTGGGTGGATTCAAGAACGTCGATGCCGGTTTGGGTCGGGGTGGAACTGTTGCGCGAAGACGAGCCAGATTTAGGGATAAGGTCTGTAAGGGGCGCGCTCCGATACAATCCGACACGGCTATTATTATCTCCTGCACACATGTTTGAGGGAATGTCGCACGCATTATTAGGAATATCGGCTTCTTTGGTCATCACCGGTAAAATGTGGAGCGCCTTGGCTGCGGCCGTCGCAACCTGACCCCGGAGCACGGAGATGGGAGCTCCGCCGCGGGGATGGTTCGCGTTCGAGAGCAGGATGACGTAGGTGTCACTGGCGGGATCCATCCACAGGGTAGTTCCGGTAAAGCCGGTGTGGCCGAACGAACCGATGGGGAAGATCTCGCCGCGGGGGCGGGAGAAGGCGGTGTTGATGTCCCAGCCGTAGGCGCGGCTGGCGATCCCCTTGGTCGGTTGGCCGTCGGGAGTGAAGACGACTGCTCCGCCCTGTGCGGTGGCCGGCTGCTCAGGCTGGGTCATGAGCTTGAGAGTGGCTTGCTTGAGCGGAAACGGGCCGGTGTTTTTGGTGAGCTTGTCGAGCAGGGCCTGAGCATAGAGGCTGACGTCGTGCGCGGTGGAGAAGACGCCAGCATGGCCGGCTACACCACCCATGCGACGGGTGGTGGGGTCGTGGACGGTGCCGCGGAGGAGGTGATCGAAGTTAGGGTTGAGGCTGGGGTCGGCTTTGGATTCGTCGTCGTGAGCTGTGGGGGCGATGCGTGGATTCTTTCCATAAACAAACCACATCATCGTAAGAGAGTTCGCGCTCATACTGCAGGCATGAGGTTTTGTCACTTTTGCAGCGTCATGACCGTAAGGGGGAGGCGCGAAGCTGTCGTTCGAGCCACAGTATCCATAGATGGGGTGATAAGTCGTCTCCGTCATTTCCAGCGGGGCAAAAATATGGTCCTTGGCATAGGCATTGAGAGTTTCGCCGCTGAGCTTTTCGACGATAGCTCCGAGAGTGATGAAATTGATGTCGGAGTATTTGAAAGTGAGACCGGGAGGACCGTAGAGCGTGGAATCCATGGCGCGGCGGATTCCTTCGGCCTTGTCGGGTGCGGCGAGGCCCCAGGGGTCTTTGAGGGAGACGTCTTCGGGCAGGCCGGAGTAGTGGGTGAGGAGTTCGCGGATGGTTACTTTTTCTTTGCCGTTGGTGGCGAACTCAGGGAGATATTTGATAACCGGATCGTCGAACTGGAGCTTACCCGCCTCGTAGAGCTGCATGATGGCGGTGGCGGTGCTCAGGCACTTGGAGAGCGATGCCATGTCGAAGATGGTGTCTTCGGTCATGGGTTCGGCGGCGGAGGGCTTTCCGTCGAGACCGGGTTCGTTTGCTAGCTTGCGGTTTCCAAAAGCTTGATGGAAGACGACTTTGTTGTCGTGGCCGATGAGGACGACTGCTCCGGGGAGTTTGTGGTCTGAGATCGCTTCGTTGAGGAGGGTATTGATGGAGGTGAAGTCGTAGGTGGTCGTCGGGAACTTCGCCTGAGCCGGTGTGGGGAGGAGCGGTCGCGCGTTGCGCGATACCCACGTCCCAGAGTCGGGACGTGGGGCACCCGGATTTATGGCTTGCGCTTGCGATGTGGTGGTCAGGACTAGAAGGATCAGGGCTGTGGCGATTGCTTTGTGGGTGGACTGCTTGCGGAAGATCAGGCTGGCGAGGCTGCCGATGGCGAAGGTCACGAGTGCTCCGATGAGAACGTACCAGGTGAAGGCGACGTGGGGAATGATGACTGGACCTAGCTGGACGGGAAAGCTGCCTTGCCAGAGGTAGAGGTTCAAGGCAAAGCCGCAAAGCATTCCGATAATTGCGCCTGTTTGAGTTGCATATCGCGTCAGGGTGCCGAGCAGGAAGACGCCCAGCAGGCAGCCGTAGGCGACCGAGGCGATGGAGAGGCCGGTCTCGACGACGTGGCCCTTGCCTCCGGCGTGGATGCTATAGACGGCGATGGCGAAGAGAACGACGGCCCAGAGGACGGTTGAGCTGCGGGAGATCATCATGCGCTCCTTGTCGTCCGCGTCGGGACGCAGGTGCATGTAGAAGTCTACGACTGTGGTGGAACTGAGGGAGTTGAGTGCCGCGGAGAGATTAGACATGGCGGCGGCGAGGATCGCGGCGATGAGGAGTCCGGCGATGCCAATCGGCATCTGCTGGACGATGAAGGTGGGGAAGATGCGGTCGGCGCTTGAGAAGCTCTGGGGATGCAGACCGTAGAAGACGAAGAGCCCCGCTCCGATAAAGAGGAAGAGCGTGAACTGGAGCAGGATGACGGCTCCTGAAGAGAGCAGCGCAAGCCGGGACTCGCCGAGGTTGCGGGCGGCGAGCATCCGCTGAACCATAAGCTGGTCGGTCCCGTGGCTGGCCATGGTGAGGAAGGCTCCGCCAAGAGCTCCGGCCCAGAAGGTGTAGGACTGGGTCAGGTTGAAGGCGAAATTGAAGAGGTGGAACTTGCCTGCCGCTCCGGCGACGGCGTGGATGTGCTCCCAGCCTCCGGGAACGTGGGTTCCCAGGGTGGAGATGGCGACGATGGTGCCGCCGATGTAGATGGCCATCTGGACGACGTCGGTCCAGATGACGGCGGCCATACCTCCTTCGAAGGTATAAAGAAGTGTTAAGAGAGAAATGATGGCTATCGACAGGGTGTCGTTGGTTCCGATGGAGATGCCGACGACGATGGAGACGGCAAAGACTCTCACTCCCTCAGCCGCGGCACGCGTGAGCAGGAAGAGCCCGGCGGTGACTTTGTGGAGGGTGGGGCCGAAGCGCTGGTCGATGAGTTGATAGGCGGTGAGCATCTCGCCGTGGAAGTATTTGGGAAGGAAGATGAGGGCGACGATGACGCGGCCGATCATGTAGCCGAGAACGATCTGCAGGAAGCCAAAGTCTCCGGCGAAGGCGACGCCGGGGATGGAGATGATGGTGAGGGTGGAGGTCTCGGCAGAGACGATGGAGAGCGCGATGGCCCACCAGGGAATGGTGTTGTTGGCGAGGAAGTAGGATTTAAGAGACTTGTCCGCTTTGACTGTCGATCCGTCTGCCGATTTTGTTCCGGGGTTGCGGAAGCGCAGTCCGAAGAGCGTGATGCCGATCAGGTAGACGACGATCAGGGCGAGGTCGAAGGGATGAAGGCGCGTGGGCAGGATTGCGACGGAGAGGAACGCGGTAGGTAGGGGGAACGGAATCTGAGGCAACGTTGCGTCTCTCCTAAGGCCAATTGCTGAGGCCGACTACTCGAATGAAGGTTATGATAACGGGCTGGACGGTGTGTTGTTAGCGTGTTGTTGATCTGAACGATGGGAGACGCAGGAACTTGGCTTATTTTCTGGCGCTGGATGCAGGTGGGACGAAGACGACGGGTGTGTTGGCGGACGAGACGAAGGTGCTGGCCCGGGCCTCCTGTGGGAGTGTGAAGTTGATGCGGGTCGGTGAGGCCGAGGCTACGGTTCGGCTGCTCGGGTTGGTCGAGGAGTTGTCCACCATAGCGGGAGTTCCGCTGCGGGAGGTGTCGCGGACGTCCATGGGGCTAGCGGGCTTGTCGATTGCGGTGGTACGGGACTGGGCGGACCGGACCCTGCGTAGTGTTGTTGGAGGAGAGATCGATCTCTGCGGGGACGAAGAGATTGCGCTGGATGGAGCTTTTGCGGGTGGTACGGGAATCCTGGTGATCGCCGGGACGGGCTCGAATTTTGTTGGGAGGGTCGTCGTGGACGACGGCGGCGATACGGAGACGGTAGCGAAGTATTGGGTGGGTGGCTGGGGACCGGCGCTGGGCGATGAGGGTTCGGGCTACTGGATCGGGGTGGAGGCGGTGAAAGCTGGACTTTGGGCGAGGGATCGCGGGGTGCCGACCCGGTTGCTGGAGGTCGTGCAGGCGTTCTGGGGGTTGGAGTCCCTGGGTGAGCTGGTGGAGAAGGGGAACGCCCAGCCGGACTTCGCGGCTTTGGCTCCAGTCATAGCCCAGTGCGCCGAGGAGGGCGATGAGCTTGCCACCGCAGTGCTGGAACGGGCCGGGCAGGAGTTGGCAGAGCAGGTTGGGCTGGTGCATTTGAAGATGCGCGAGGCAGGCGACATCGGACCGGTGGGAGTCGCCTATACCGGCAGCGTGCTGGAAATGATTGGACTGGTGCGCGCGTCGATGGTCTCCGTTCTGGCGGAGTCCGCACCACAACTAACGGTGATTGAAGGTGCGGTCGATTCGCTGGATGGGGCGCTTTGGCGGGCTCGCGGTGGAGCCTAAATTCTCAAGCCGGTTTATGGAAGAGAATTGAATCGCAGGATGGAGGAACTGATGGCAGAGATGGCGATTGGGCGGCGGAGTTTCTTGAAGAGGGCCGGACAGGGGTTGTTGGCAGTGCCGGTGGCCGGGGTGTTGGTGCGCGCCGGCTTTGCTGAAGCACCGGTCTCGGAAGGAAGAGGCAAGGTCGCAGCTCCTGCAGGTGTGGTGCTGAATGTGCGCGACTTTGGGGCGCTGGGAGACGGGGTTGCGAAGGATACTGTCGCGATCCAGCAGGCGATCGACCGCTGCTGGGTGTTTGGCGGGGGTGAGGTCGTGGTTCCGGCGGGAAATTACCTGACCGGGGCGGTAGCGCTGCGGTCGAAGGTGCTACTGCGGTTGGAGAAGGACGCGGTGATCCTGGGGTCTCCGGACTTTGCGGACTATCCGGTGATGCAGGTGCGCTGGGAGGGCAAGTGGATCCAGGGCCATGTCGGGCTGATCTATGCGCTGGACGCGGAGCATACGGGGATCATCGGACCGGGCAGGATCATGGGAAACCATGCGCTGGGCGGCAGGCCGAGTGCGACCAGTCCGCTGCGGCATCCGGCACTGATTGAACCGATAAACTGCAAAGGCCTGCGATTTGAGGGATTCTCGACCGACTATTTTCGGATGTGGTCGCTACATCTGACGTACTGCGACGACGTGGTAGTCCGTGGCTTGACGATTCGGAGCACGGGCGGGAATGGCGATGGAATCGACGTAGATTCGTGCCGGCGGATGACGATCGATGGCTGCGATATCGCTACGGGCGACGACTGCATCTCGGTGAAGTCAGGGCGCGGGAGCGAGGCCTACAAGCTGCTGCGGACCAGCGAGGATATCCAGATCTCGAACTGCACGTTTGCAGACTCGATCTTTGCCTGCATCGGAATTGGAAGCGAAACTTCGGGCGGGATCCGCAATGTGAGGATCTCGAAGTGCAAGTTCACCGGCGCTCAGACGTTTGCGGTCTACATCAAGAGCCGGCCAGGACGCGGAGCCTTCATCGAGGACATCTCGGTGGACGACGTCGAGGCCTCGGGAATGGTGGGCGGCTTCCTGCGATTTAATATTTTGGCGAGCGGAATCCAGGATGAGTTTCCGGTTCCGGGCGACGAGGGGATTCCGACGATTCGCAACTTCCGCTTTTCACGGATCAAGGTGACGGATTGTCCCGTGTTGGTGGATGGCGTAGGAATCCATCCACGCAAACCGCTGGATGGCTTTACGTTTGCGGACGTGACCGGTACCTGCGCGAAGGGAATCTCGCTGGCGCATATCCGCCGCGCCGTGATCCGGGGCGTGAAGGTGACCGGGTTCAGCGGCCCATTGTTGACGATCTCCGATGTGACGGGGACCGGGCTGACTGCAGCGGTGACGGTCGAGGCTGCCAAGGCTGCGCCGGAAGTGGCGGTTCCGGAGAAACTCTACCAACTGCGCTGACAGCCTTCGCCAAGACACTGCTCGGCGATTCTGCTACAGATGCGCTCCGATGGTGCGGTCCAGAAACGCAGCAAAAGCATGCCACGCCGGGGTCATCCCAATGGGCACAGCAAACGCTCCAATGGCAAATGTGAGCGGTGCAGCCCATGCGGTCGCCCGGTGGATGCGGTGGAGCGAGAAGAGATCGTACGCGACTAACAGGAGAATCAGAATGCCAAGTCCGGTAACGGCCCCCGCGGCGGGAGAGAAGCCTATCTTCGCCCACGGGAATCGACCCAGTGCGGCGTCGGCCAGTCCGATGGTGGCCAGCAGGATGAGCCGCTTGTGGGCGTCCGGTTGGCGTCGCGTCCGCCATGAAGCGAAGATAACGACGGTAAAGCATGCGATTCCGAGCAGCGGAATGGACAGAGAGACCGCAGGATCAAGTGGTCCGATCGATACGCGCCGATGCAGTGCATCGATGGCCGCGATAAAGCCAAGTACGATCATGATGGGTGGCAGGCAGAAGGCGATGGTTCCCAGGGAACGATGCCAGTTGACCCGGCGAACCGAGATCAGGGCGGATTGGATGAGGAAAAGGACCATCCAAAGCGTGAAGGCCGCTCCGTGAATATGCAGGATGGGGCTGGGGAGTGGAGCATGCAACATACCAGCGCGGAAGTAGGTCGGCGAAAAGCCGACGATGACGACCGCGCAGAGCAGGACAGCCATGCTGCCGAAAAAGATACGTTCGGCGCTGCGATTGACGGGTCGGTACACGGTGCGGTGGGGCAGGGATCGCGACGTAACAACGGGCTCTGTTGCCATAGCATTCTCCAAATCGTGCTGGTATGGGGTACTGCATGGCCCGGCCGACGTGCGTGTCGGTTGAATTTGATATTTGTGGAAAATGTATCATGCCGCGCAGCGACGCTGCGGAATCTTCACAGTTGCGGAGGTACTGCACCGCCCTGTCGGCTTTATGCCCCCACTTCGACAGATCTCGAATCGGGTTGGTTTGCACGGCTGGATTCAAGCGCACGGAGCGCGAGCCCCTGGGCGACCGAGGTGAACTCATTGCCGGTACGAACGCGTTCGGCGGTGAAACGGGATTCGAAGATGCGGCGGACGGCGGGGACGAAGCTGGTTCCACCGGTGAGGAAGACGCGGTCGATCTGGCTGGCGGCGACACCGCTCGTCTGAAGGAGGCTGTCTACGCAGGTCTCGATGGACTGGAGCTGGTCTGCGATCCAGGATTCAAAGTCTTCGCGGGTGACGGTGCGCTCGATCTCCATAGAGCCGTCGCGGAACTTGAAGCGGGCCTGCTCATGGTGGGAAAGGTCGATCTTGACGCGCTGAACCGCCTGGTGGAGCTGGTAGCCCAGATCCTCTTCAATGAGGGTGATGAGGGCGGCGATCTTATCCGGCTCCTGCGCACGAGCGCGAGCGGATTTGAGAATTTCGGCGACGTTGCGCGTCTTGAGGAAGGAGAGGTAGTGCCAGCGCTCGAGGTTGGCGTAGATCCAGGCAGGCGCGGCGGGGATCAGGTTGGCGCGGCGGTCGGCGGCCTGGGCATAGGACTTCTCGAACGAGTCGGAGCCAAGGGCAGGTGAGACCAGCTTGCGGACGATGCGGGCGTCGAAGGCATCCCCGGCGAGGCCGAGGCCGGAGTTGCCCAAAATTCGCTGCCCCCCGCTGACGGTGCGGCTGTTGGGGCCGACGCGGATCAGGGAGAAGTCGCTGGTACCGCCGCCGAAGTCGCCGATAAGAATCAGTTCGTCGCGATCCAGGGTGGATTCATACGCGTAGGCCGCGGCGATGGGCTCCATCTCAAAGGTTACGGAGTGGAAACCGGCATGGAGGAAGGCGGCTTCGAGGCGCGTCAAGGCAAAGGCATCGTCCTCGTCGGACTCCGAGCCTACAAAGCGGACGGGGCGACCGACGGTAGCGTGGTGGATCGGTTGCTGGAGATGGATCTCCGCACGGGCGCGCAGGTCGGAGAGGATGCGCGAGACCAGGTCTTCGATGGTGTAACGGCGGCCGAAGACTTCAGTCCCGGTGAGGGTGCGACTGGGCAGATAGGACTTGAGCGACTGGATGAGGCGGCCGGGCTGCTCGGCCTTGAGGTAGTGCTCGATGCCGGCGGGGCCGGTGAAGGATTTGGTAGAGGTGCGACCGGCTTGCTTGAGCTGTTCCAGATAAAGGATCGAGCGGAAGGATTGCGTGGGCGTCGTCGCGGTGGGGAAGGAGACGAGCTCGACGTGACCGTTCGGCAGAGCCAGCGCTACCGAGCTGTTGGTAGTTCCGAAGTCGATGCCGATGGCGGGTTGTGGGTGAGACATGACTTCTCCTGCTGCGGGCCCGTGGGGCGTGATGTGTCTCTGAAAGAAGATGGCCCAGCGTGCCACACGCTGGGCCATCTTTATCTTTTCGATTGGTTCTATTTTACCGGATCGGGAAAACTTAATCGCCGGTCAGCTCACTGATTTTTGAGGTGCGACCTATGGAATTGAAGGCACGCTAGTTTCTCTTCCCAGGAGCATGACCGCAGTGAGGTGCCCTTCCGGTGAAAAGCGGTTGAAGCTGGCGGGCTGACCGGGCGCAAGTGGGTTGGGAAGGTCGAGGAGGGCGGCAGGATTGTGGGCTGCCAGATGGAGAGCGGTGCTCAGGGCGGCACCGGTGAAGCGCTGGAGGTTGGCTACCGCGCGATCCATGGTCAAGACGGAACCAGCGAGGGTCCTGGTGGGAACGCCGTCTTCGACGAGGAGGCAGGTCTCGTGGGCGACCTGCACAATGAGGTTGCCGAGGGAGTAGGTGCCGTCGGGCATGCCGGTGGCGGACATCGAGTCGGTGACGAGGATGGCTCGGGCTTCGCCCTTGGCTTTGAGCCACAGGCGGACAAGTTCGGGCATGACGTGGATGCCGTCGCAGATCAGCTCGGCGAAGAGGCGGTTGTCGTCCAGGACGGTACCGAGGATGCCCGGCTCGCGGTGGTCGAGTGGGCGCATGGCGTTGAAGGTGTGGGTAGCGGAGGTAGCTCCGATGTCTATCGCCGGTAGAGTCTCCGGTTTGGAGGCGTTGCTGTGTCCCAGCGAGACGCGGATACCGAGAGACACGCAGTGCTGGATGAGGTCGAGGGCGCCGGGAGTCTCTGGCGCGATGGTGATGAGGCGGATGTGGCCGCGCGCCGCGGCGTGGAAACGGTCGAAGAGCTCGATGCTGGGGGGCTGGATCTCGGCAGGCGGATGGACGCCGCGTTTGGCGTGGGAGATGAACGGGCCTTCGAGGTGGATGCCGATGGGGGTGGCGAGGCCGGGAGTGGCGGGAGATTCGATCGCGTCGGCGATGCCTTCCAGCGAGCGCAGGGTCTGGTCGACCGGGGCGGTTACGGTTGTCGGGAGGTAGCGGCCTACACCTTTGGTCGCCAGGAACCTGTTGATAGCGGCGAAGGCGGTTGGGGTGCCCTCCATGGCGTCGTGGTGGGCGCAGCCGTGGGTGTGGATGTCGAGAAAAGGCGAGGACAGGGTGTCTTGCGACTGGATGGACGGATCAGAGGAGATGTCCTCAATCAGGCCGTCCGAGGTGAGGGTGATGACAGGGTATTCGATCGAGCCTACGGAGGTGAGAAGACGGCGTGCTGTGAGGGTCTGTGGCATCGGTTGTTAGTGTATGGGATTTGGTTTGCGAAGAGGTTCGGCGAGAGAAAATTCTGCTTCTCGTTCCGATGGATCCCGGCAAATATAAAAGCCTTCACCGATATCAAAGCCTTCACCGATATCAAAGCCTTCACCGGCCCCGTTCATTTTTCTCTTTTACTTTGCTGTGAAAGCTGGGGTGCCACGGAAGTTGGGGTATAGACCGGGTCCGGGGCCAGTTTGGTCATGTTGTAGCTCGGTTTAGATTTGCCGCAAAGGGTGGCGGTGATGGGAGTGACCAGCTCGGTCTTATTGAGGGTCATGGTGAGGATGGTGGGGTTGACGCAGACTCCGTGGTCGAAGACATCGCCCGAAACCCAGCGCATGGTCGAGGTGAGTTCGGCACCGGGAGCTACTGGAACGGTTGCCACTGCTGGTGCGGGATGTACGACAGCGTCGGGGCGGGTGCCGGGATCGGGATGTGCCGCGGGTGCGATGGCGGTGTTCTCGCGGACGATATCGAGGGGATGATGCTCGGTGTCGCTGAAAGTGAGGTTCGGATAAGCGGAGAGCAGGCAAGCGGTGGGGCCGATGTTACGCAGAACGAGGAGAAAGCCGCCGTGCGACATGCCGTTGAACTCGCCGGCTTCGGAGTCGACGGAGAGGGAGAGCTGTTTGGCGTCACAGGGCTTGAGTGCCGCGGCGGTCGGGGTAGTGGTTTGGGGTTGCGCCTGGTTCTGAGCCTGGGCCAGGCTGACTCCCGGGATTAGAAGGAGCAGGGCCGGCAAGAGGCGGTTCGTGATTGTTTTCGAGTGGACCATGTAAGTTATAGATGCCTTTAGGGGTTGCTGGGGTTGGTGGTGTGCCATGCCGTGTTTGAAGCGTGATTTTTTTGGAGGAATAAATAATAGATGGGATTAGCGCGGTGGGGCTGGGAGGCCGATATCCGAAGCGGGGGGCAGGGTCTGACTTTGTGTGTACTCGCGTTGGGCGGAGCGCATTTTGTCGCTGCGCGAGATCCAAAGCTGGATGGTGTAGTCGTAGCGCTCCAGGATGTTGCGCAGGAAGTAGGGGCGGTTGGATTTGAGCCAGGCGGTTTCGTAGAGGTCACGCATCAGGGAGTAATTGTTGCGCATGTCCTGCAGCTTGCCGTTAACGCCGCTGTTGATGTCGTTGAGTTCGCGGGTGAGGTTCTCGCGGTCCTCTTTCGTCTTCGAGCCGAGGAGTGACTGGGCGTGGGCGTAGCTAGTGGCCATCTCGTCGGTGAGCTGGAACTTCAGGCCGATGAGGTCCATGCGGCGGGCACCCAGTTCCAGGGCGTCGAGGGCGTCAGTCTCGCGGAGCGTGGTGCTCGTGGAGACATCGGTGTGACGGTTGGGACCGGAGACCTCTGCAACGGTGGATCCGGCGGCTGCATCGCGAGCCTCGGCGACCAGGGTGATAGCGCGCTCGGCGTGGAGGCGCACCTCGGAGAGGACAGGGCGAATCTGGGAGGCGACGCGCTGGCCGTCGGCGTTCCAGGGATCCTGCCAGTAGAGGAGGTCCTGGCCGTCGACCTTATACGGAGAGTCTTTCAGAAGTTTATGAGCCAGCATTAGCTCTTTTTGAGCCTGATCGATCTTGCCGGTGGGATCGTTGTGAAATACAAGGCCGAAGGAGTTCTGGAACGCAGGGATGGAGGCTTCGCCCTGATGCCAGGCGGCCTCGGCTCCGAAGAGGATGCCGTACCAGTTGTTGTTGGCGAGAGCTTCGCCGTCGTCGTACCAGAGAGTGTTGAGCTGGCCCTGAACGCCTAATTTCTGGCCGTCAGCCGTGAACTGCTGGATATTGGAGAGGGCATTGTTCCAATTGGGATAAACGCGGGACCAGTTGTTGACGCCGGGGGCGACCCAGGTCTCCATATGGGCGTCGGTGAAAGGGGTGATGAAGCGGTTGAACCCCTTGGGCTGGGGGTTGTACTCCCAGGCGATGGTGATGGTCTCCTTTTTGAAAGCGTCGGGGAGAGCTTTGAGGAGATCCGGTTCTTTGTAGGCGATATCGCCCCAGAAGAGGAGCTTGCGGTGCAGGGGCTGGAGATCGGCGACGATCTTCTGCATGAAGCCGAGATAGACGGGGCCGAGGCCCTGGGCGTCGACGGCGGCCTTGGTCTGGCCTTTGCCGAGTTCCACGGTCTCGTCTGCTCCGAGGTGGAGCATGGGGCTGGGATAGATGGCGGCCAGCTCCTGAAACATATCGTGGGTGAGCTTCTGGGCGTCGGGTTGAGCTGGAGCCAGAACGTGGCCGTGTGGGGTCTCGGCCAGCGGGGTGTACTGCTCCCAGTTGAGCAGGTAATGGAGGTGGCCGAAGGCTTCCTGCTCAGGGACGATGGTGACGTGGTAGGGGGCGGCGTAGGCGACCAGCTCACGGGCCTGGGCCTGGGTGATCGTTCCGCCGGGCGGTGCCATCAGGGGATGGCCGGTGTACTGCATGGTGTGTTCGAAGTACGGGGAGTAGAGGTTAACCTTATAGGCTGCCAGGGTCCGGATAAGTTTTTTCTGGAAATCCAGGGTGGGGATGGGGCCGCGGGAGAGGTCGTCGTGGAGGCCCCGGTACTTCATGGCGGGCCAGTCGCGGATGGTCGCGGTGTGAAGTGTGGCGGTGGTGCCCTGGCCGCTGATGAGCTGCTTGATGGTCTGAAGCGCGTAGAAAATACCGGACGAGGAGACGGCGGTGACGGCGAGTCCGCGACCGTCAGGGATGATGGCGTAACCCTCGGGCTTCATCGCTTCGGGCAGGTCGGTGGCGGGAGCAGTGCCTTTGGGGAGGGAGTCGTTGTAGATAGCCCTGGAGTTCGCGGAGCCATAGCGGGTGATGAGAATGTTGACGGGAGAACTGGAGGAAACGGGGATGTTGAGACTCGCGAGGTAGGACTTGAGGTCCTCAATGGCGAAGGTATCGTCGGCAGAGCAGGGTGCGGAGCAGCTTATCTGAATGCCGTTCGCGAGGGGCTGGATGTTGCCGGCGCGGAGCTCGCGCGGAACGGGGATGAGGTGCTGGGCAGGGGAGGCGGTCTGAGCAAGGGCAGAGGGCAGTGCGAGGGTAACAACACAAGTGAGAGCGCCCAGAAGATTGAAGTTCATGACACTACGGTAAATGACTCGTTGGAAGTCTGGCAGATGTGTGGGATCCCCCTTTGCTAAACACGAACTGATCGCAAGATGGAGACTTGCCACTAGATGGAGGCTGCAGCATTTTGCGGAATTATTTTTCTGTTCACATTATTCCCTGAATATGGGTGTCAGAGGAGTTGTAACACTCCCACGCAGGCACAGAGTTGCCGAGATCCAGTGGTATGCCCTTTCTGTGTATCTGATTATTTCCAACTGCTTTAGCCTTTGAGAGGTTCCATGACTAAGCAACTACAGGCGACTTTGGCCGCGATTTTGACGATGAGTGCGATCGCGATGCCGGCGCAGACGAGCTCGACGGTCAGATCGAAGAGCACCACAAGCAGAAAAACAACAAAGAAGAATGCGCCGGTGGAGTCTGCGTTGGAGAGGCAGATTCGGGAACTCCGCGAAGCCATGCTGAGCCAGCAGGCGCAGATTGATGCCCTGAAACAGCAGCTTGCCGATCGGGACACGAAGCTGGCGACGGCTTCGCAGGATGCCCAGGCGGCGAATGCTACCGCAGCGGCGGCTACGGCCCAAGCGCAGAGTGTGAGTTCGAGCGTGGAGGCGAATACGGAGGCGGTATCCACGCTGAATACGACGGTCTCCGACATGAAGGGTGTCAACACTGGGCTGATGGAGACGGTGATGGAAAACAAGAAGGAACTGACGGAGAAGATCGAGTCTCCGACGACACTGCATTACAAGGGTGTGACAATTACGCCGGTGGCGTTCTTCGCGTTTGAAAATGTGTACCGCCAGCGTTCTCTGAACTCGGATGTGAACACTCCGTTCAATTCGACCCCTTTCCCGGGCGCGGCACAGGCGCACACCAGCGAACTGAACTTCTCCGGCCGGCAGAGTCGTCTAGGTGGTTTGTTCGAAGGCAACACGGGCCCGTTCAAGCTGTCGGGCTACTTCGAAGCCGACTTCCTTTCGGCCGGCGCGACCTCGAACGAGAACCAAAGCAACAGCTATACGCTGCGTCAGCGGCAGATCTGGGGTCAGGTGGCGACCCAGAGCGGCTTTACCCTGACGGGCGGACAGATGTGGTCGTTGGTGACGGAGACCAAGAAGAGCACGGATAACCGGACAGAGAATCTGCCGATGACGGTCGACTCCCAGTACCATGTCGGTTTCAGTTGGGAGCGTCAGCCGAGCATCCGGTTCCAACAGCGGTTCACGAACGGCCTGACACTGGCTGCATCGCTGGAAGAGGCTGAGATTATCTATTCCGCGACGAACGCCAACGCCAATTTCTTTATCGGTAATGCGGGTACGGGTGGCGGACTGTTCAACGTGACGACGAACTACTCGAACAACGTTGCTCCGGATGTGATTGTGAAGGCGACGTTTGATCCGAAGGTGGGCCACTACGAGATCGGTGGGCTGGCTCGGTTCTTCCGCGATCGATACTATCCCAACCAGACCAACGTGACGGCCTCGGCCGCTGGCGCTCACAACGACACCAAGACTGGCGGCGGCTTCTTTGCGAATGCGCGCTTCCCGGTCACGCAGTACCTAGATCTTGGTGCGCACGTTCTGGGCGGTACGGGTGTGGGTCGTTACGGTACGTCGACGTTGCCAGACCTGACGGTTCATCCGGACGGCACGCTGGCTCCGATCAAGGCCTATCAGGGGCTGATTTCGATCGAGCCACACCCAACCAAGAAGCTGGATCTGTTCGGTTATGCGGGCGCAGAGTACGCGCAGCGGACGGTTTACCTGAACACGATCGCTACTTCGGCGAACTTTGGCAAGTTGACCGGCTACGCGCCGCAGACTTCGTCGAACGCGGGTTGCAATACGGAGACGTTGCCTACCAGTACCGGAAACGGCTTAGCCGGTGGAGCACCATACAATCCGGGCACCCCAGCGAACTGCCTTGGCGCGACACGTGTCGTGATTGAGGGAACTGCCGGGTTCACGTATCGCATCCATTCGAGCCCGAAGTTCGGGCGTCTGCAATATTCGGCGCAGTATAGCTACTTGACGCGTGGAGCTTGGGCGGGCGTAGGGGCGACGGCCGGTTCGGTCGCGGCTCCCAAGGCAACGAACAATATGGTGTTCACGGGGCTCCGGTACTACATCCCGTAGGAAGTTGTGTTTCAGAGGGGGTATGTCCTTACGGGCATGCCCCTTTTTTTGACTGTCAAAGCGTGGTCCGGCCAATTTTTGATAGTCTTCTGTGTCGATTGTTTTGGCTTTGGACTTAATTGAAAGGATCAAAAAATGCTGGATGCAAACAGATTGTTTCCCGCCGAGAGTTCAGCTCGGAAGGTAGCGGTGAAGCTTTACGAGACGGTCCGAGATTTACCGATTATCTCCCCGCATGGACATACGGACCCGAGCTGGTTTGCGGAGAACAAGCCTTTTCCGAATCCAGCGGCACTTCTGATTCAGCCGGATCACTACATTTTCCGGATGCTCTACTCGCAGAGCGTGTCGCTGGAGTCGCTGGGTGTCCCGCAGGTGGATGGGAAGCAGCAGGCTGATCCGCGCGAGGTCTGGCAGATCTTCGCAAAGCACTACTACCTGTTCCGCGGGACGCCGACGCGGCTTTGGCTGGACTTCACACTGGAGAATCAGTTTGGGTTGAAGGACCGGCTGACCGAGGCGAACGCGAATGAGTACTACGACGTAATCGCGAAGAAGCTGGAGACACCGGAGTTTCTGCCGCGAGCGCTCTTCGAGGAGTTCAAGATCGAAGTGCTGGCGACGACCGATGCGGCGTTCGACGATCTGAGCTGGCATAAGAAGATTCGCGAGTCGGGCTGGAAGGGCAGGGTCGTGCCGACGTTCCGCCCGGATGCGGTTGTAGACGCGGAGTTCATCGGTTTCAAGGAGAACATTCAGAAGCTGGGTGAGGTTGCGGGGGAGGATGTCTCGACCTTCAAGGGTTACTTGAATGCCCTGCGGAAGCGGCGTGCGTTCTTCAAGGAGATGGGCGCTACGGCCACCGATCACGGCCACCTCACGGCGATGACGGCGGACCTCCCGGCGGGCGAGGCCGCGAAGCTGTACGAGCGTATCTACTCGGGCAAGACCAACCCCGGCGATGTGGAGCTGTTCCAGGCGCAGATGTTGACTGAGATGGCGGGCATGAGTGTCGAGGACGGCCTCACGATGCAGTTGCATCCGGGCAGCGTTCGCAACCACAACAAGCTGGTATACGAGAAGTTCGGGCGGGATAAGGGTGCGGATATTCCGTCGCCCACGGAGTATGTGCGGGCTCTGCGGCCGCTGCTGGATAAGTATGGGAATGCTCCGGGGTTCACGTTCATCCTGTTCACGTTGGACGAGACGGTGTTCTCGCGGGAACTGGCTCCGCTTGCCGGGCACTATCCTTGCCTGCGGCTGGGGCCTCCGTGGTGGTTCCACGACTCGCCGGAGGGGATGATGCGCTTCCGCGAGACGGCCACGGAGACGGCCGGCTTCTACAACACGGTCGGATTCAATGACGATACGCGCGCTTTCCTGTCGATTCCTTCGCGGCATGATGTGGCCAGAAGGATCGACTCGGCTTTCCTGGCCCGGCTGGTTACGGAACACCGGTTGGATGAGGATGAGGCGTTCGAACTGATCCAGGATCTGACGGTCGGATTGGTGAAGAAGGCTTACAAGCTGTAATTGGAGAGAGCCTTGGGTGCTTCCTTTGTGAAGCACTCAAGGTCTCTACAGAACGAAGGAAGACTATGGTTCGACTTGATCCCGATGCAGAGAATGGGCTGGCGCCGGAGCCCGACGTCCGCGAACGGCCTTCTGAATCTGTCGAGGATGGTGATGCGCTGGGTGCTGCGGCTCGTGATGCTGCAGTAGAGCAGGAGCGTAGGGACATGGAGAATAAAGCGGCCGCAGCTCGCGTCCCTGTAGTGCTTAAGTCCCCGTGGTACACCTACATCGTCGGGGAGGGTGTCGATGTCCGCCGACCGGGTATTTATGTGTGGACGATTGAAGGCCGCGGCTCCTATGTCGGCAGATACAGAAGCATTACACGACCGACACGAGAGTACGCGGACACCCTGCGCAAGATGCTGCAGGAAGATCGCCGTCGCAGGGCCACACCCGGCACCTACCGCAGGATTCATTACGAGTTGAAGTTAGCCTACGAAGAGATGCGACCGATCACGTTGACGATCCGCGCGAATGCAAATGCATCGGATAGCGAGCGCCTCGAGCGTGAACTGGTGGCCGAGTACGGTGCGTTGAAGCAGAGTCTGAATGGTGCTGCCTGAAGTGCTGTTGAAGTAAGCCCCGCACCATTTCCTCTGGCGTGCAGTCGCCGCCGTTCCTGGCTTTTAGGGGATGCCACCACGGAGTAAGATTGGAAGCCATGAGTCTTTTTTTTGCTGCCGGATCACCGAATACCGAGATGTCTTCCGCCGAGTTACGGGCGAACCTTTTCACCGCGCTTGAGGCGCTGGGAGAGCGTAAGAAGGTGCTGGCGGTTCCGCCGGATTTTACGCGGATGCACTCGCAGAGCGGGGTGCTGACGGAGCTGGCGTGGGAGTTCTACGGGGAGAAACTGGTGGACGTTCTGCCGGCGCTGGGAACGCATAAGGCGATGTCGGATGTGGAGATCGCCACGATGTTCGGAGCGACTCCGCGCGGCCTGTTCCGGGTGCATGACTGGCGAAACGATATTGTGACGCTGGGTGAGGTTCCGAGCGAGTTCATGCTGGAGGTGAGCGAAGGGAAGCTGGACTTCCCCTGGCCGGCACAGGTGAACAAACTGCTGCGGGATGGTGGGCATGATCTGATTCTGTCGATCGGGCAGGTGGTTCCGCACGAAGTGGTTGGGATGGCGAACGGCAATAAGAATATTTTTGTGGGTACGGGTGGCGTGCAGGGAATTCATCGCTCGCACTACCTGGGTGCTGTCTACGGCATGGAGCGGATGATGGGACGCGCGGATACGCCGGTTCGCAAGGTGCTGAATTATGCGAGCGAGCACTTCGCGCAGAATATGCCGATCGTGTACGTCCAGACGGTCGTGGGAAAAAACGCCGCGGGCAAGCTGGTGGTGCGGGGCCTGTATGTGGGCGACGACTCGGAGTGCTTTGAGAAGGCGGCTGAACTCGCGCTGAAGGTGAACTTTCTGATGATGGACCGGGAGATCAAGAAGGCGGTCGTGTTTCTGGATCCGCACGAGTTCAGGAGCACCTGGCTTGGTAACAAGAGCGTCTACCGGACGCGCATGGCGCTGGCGAACGATGCCGAGTTGATCGTGCTGGCACCAGGGGTTCATGAGTTTGGCGAGGATGCGGCGATCGATGTGCTGATCCGGAAGTATGGCTACTGCGGGACGCCCGCGACGCTTGAGGCCGTGAAGACGGATCCTGAGCTCGCGAAGAACTTGAGCGCTGCGGCCCATCTCATCCACGGGTCCAGCGAGGGACGCTTTACGATTCGGTACTGCCCTGGGCACCTGACCCGGGAGGAGATCGAGGCGGCTCACTTCGAGTACGGCGATCTGGCAGAGTACACGGCGAAGTACGACCCTAAGGTTCTGAAAGACGGTTGGAATGTGGTGGATGGCGAGGAGATTTTTTATATTTCCAACCCGGGATTGGGGCTCTGGGCGTACGAGGGTCGATTCAAGAGCTGATGGAGTTGCGGGTTGCGTGGTTGAATCGGTATGCTTGGACGGCTGAGTAGTGGTTAGACCAATTAATTTTCTGACGAAAGAGAAGAAAACACATGAGTGATGGATTGAAACTTCCACGGTTTTCGGTCGGAGTGGGCGACCGGTTTGCGCATCAGGCGAAGGCACAGTTGGCGGCTTGTATTCTGGCGGCGGACGCAGGGGTCGAGGTGGTGCCGGTTTGGAACAAGTCCAACCGTGAGCACATGATTATCGGCTCGGAGCCGAGCAATACGCGGATTGCGGCGGATGCAGCGGTGAAGGAGTTGGGTTGGACGAAGCCGTACTTCCTGGATGCAGACCACATCAATCTGAAGACGGTAGGACGGTTCCTGGGGCCTTGCGACTTCTTTACGCTCGACGTGGCGGACCTGATCGGTCAGCCCGCGAAGCCGGAGGATGTGGACGCGTTCGTGGCTGGACACCCGGAGCTGGTCGGGACGGTGACCATTCCAAAGATCGTGGAGCCTTTCAAGACGGACGAGGCGTTCGTGAAGGGTGTGGCGAACAAGTTCCTGGCGGCGGTCAAACATGCCGGCGAGATCTATCGTCTGCTGGTCGAGAAGAAGGGTGAAGGGAAGTTCGTGCCGGAAGTTTCGATGGACGAGACGGACTATCCGCAGACCCCGGTTGAGTTGCTGATTATCCTCGCGATGATCGCGGACGAGAAGATTCCGATCCAGACGATTGCGCCGAAGTTTACGGGCCGCTTTAACAAGGGCGTGGACTACGTCGGCGATGTGTCGCAGTTTACGAAGGAGTTCAACGAAGATCTGGCGGCGATTGCGTTTGCGATCAAGACCTACGGTCTGCCGGAGAATTTGAAGTTGAGCGTGCATTCGGGCTCGGATAAGTTTTCGATCTACAAGGCGATTCATGATGCGGTGATCGCGTTTGGCGCCGGCGTGCACCTGAAGACAGCCGGAACAACCTGGCTCGAGGAATTGATCGGCCTTGCAGAGGCAGGCGGCACCGGGTTGGAGATCGCCAAGGAAGTTTATTCGGAGGCGTTGAGCCACAAGGATGAGTTGACTGGCCCCTACGCCACGGTCATCGACATCGACGACAGCAAGCTGCCGACCGCGGAAGCAGTGAACGGCTGGACGAGCGAGCAGTTCACGAGTGCTCTGCGGCATGACCAGTCGAATCCGGCGTACAACCAGAGCTTCCGGCAGTTGCTGCATGTGGGTTTCAAGGTTGCGGCTAAGATGGGTGACCGGTATTTGAACGCGCTTGAGGCCAACGAGGAAGTTGTTGCGAAGAATGTCACGACGAACCTCTTCGAGCGGCATATCAAGCCTGTGTTCCTGGGACTCTAAGTACAGTTGGTAGGTGTGAGTTTTGAGAATAGGGTGGCGATGATTGTTGTTTTGATGGGCGTCAGTGGATCGGGGAAGACGACGATTGGGACGCTGCTGGCGGCCCGGACGGGTACGATGTTTGCGGATGCGGATGATTATCATCCGCCCGCGAACAAGCTGAAGATGGCGTCGGGACAGCCTTTGAATGACGATGATCGCCAGCCCTGGCTCGAAGAGCTCAACCGCGTGCTGCGCGGCTGGTTGGCGGCTGGCGAGGGTGGAGTGATGGCCTGTTCTGCCTTGAAGGAAAAATATCGCGTGACACTCAGTGCGGGAATGCCTGCGGGTACGGTTCATTTTGTACTACTGGATGGTTCGCCTGAGTTGATAGCAGAGCGGCTGGCAGCGCGGAAGCATGAGTTCATGACGCCGAAACTGCTGGCAAGCCAGTTCGCCACGCTGGAGACCCCGGCAGACGCGGTCCGCGTTGTGAACGACCGTGAACCGGATCAGGTGGTGGATGAGATCCTCGCACATGTTAAGGCTGGATCCGCTGCACAAGAATAATGTTACAAAGGCTGTTACAGAAACAAGAGAGAGGGATTTCGATGGGGCATCCGCTGTTTGATCTGACTGGCAAGGTAGCTGTAGTTGTGGGGGGTACGTCCGGCATTGGGCTGGCGATGGCGATTGGATTAGCCGAGGCGGGGGCGGACGTCGTGGCGAGTTCGCGACGCGCGGAGCAGGTCGATGAGGCGGCAAGGGCCATCGAGGCCAAGGGACGCAGGGCTCTGCGTCTGACCTCGGATGTGGCGGATCGGACGACGCTCGAGGCGCTGCTTGAGGGAACGGTGAAGGAGTTCGGCAAGGTCGATATTCTGATCAACTGCGCGGGTAAGATCAAGCGTGCGCCGACCGTCGATTTTCCTGAGGATGTCTGGAACGACATCATGGATACCAACGTAACGGGAACGCTGCGGGCCTGCCAGATCTTCGGTAAGCATATGCTGGAGCGTGGGTATGGAAAGATCATCAACATTGCTTCGTTGAACACGTTTGTGAGCTTGAAGGAAGTCACGGCTTATGCGGCGAGCAAGGCTGCTGTGGGCGCGCTCACACGTTCGCTGGCGGTCGAGTGGAGTTCGCTGGGCGTAACGGTGAATGCGATTGCCCCGGGTGTCTTCCGGACTGCGTTGAACCAGAAGCTGCTTGATGAGAGCGAGCGCGGCAAGGAGTTGAAAATGCGTACTCCCATGGGCCGCTTTGGCAAGACCGAGGAGTTGGTCGGTTCGGCTATCTTCCTAGCGAGCGATGCTTCCGCTTTTGTTACGGGTGAGATTCTCGTGGTGGACGGTGGATTCCTGGCGAGCGGTGTGAACCAGTAGCAACGGATATTTTGCAGCAGATAATAGCGGGCAGGCCTATGGCTTGTCCGTTTTTATTTGGCCGCCGTTGTTGCATGCTAGTGCAAAATGGCGTGGTTTGTGGATGGACTGGATCTGCTTCGTTTTCGATAGATGACTGCCAGATTCGGAGGCACGATGGTAAGGAAGAGGATCAAAAGCGCAACGTACTCTGAGACGCGCATCTGTCCGATGTGGTGGAGAAACAGGCCCAGGGCGATCAAGAGGCAGGTCGCGGAGACGGCTACAAATTTTGCAAGGGTTTTAGCCCAGGGGCGATTGTCGTAGGGCAGCATGGCGGACTTCCTTGGAATGACCTGAAGACTCGATCAACCACTCAGGCCCTTCGGCAGGAGTATAGGCTTCGCTGAAAAGTAACGTCAATCCATGTTGCCTGGCTTTAGCGTCCTAGTCTGCGGCGGCGCGTGCGATCAGGGTTGCGGTGTAGGCCGCGCCGAAGCCGTTGTCGATGTTAACGACCGTAACATTTGGGCTGCAGGAGTTCAGCATTCCGAGAAGTGCAGCAGCCCCGGAGAATGATGCTCCATAGCCGACGGAGGTGGGGACAGCGATGACGGGGACGGCAACCAGGCCTCCGACGACGGAGGGGAGCGCGCCTTCCATCCCTGCACAGACGATCACTGCATCGGCCTCAAGAAGTTGATCGCGGACGGCGAGGAGGCGGTGGAGGCCAGCTACGCCTACATCGTAGAGACGGGTGACGCGGGTACCGAAGAGTTCGGCGCTGATCGCGGCTTCCTCGGCTACGGGCAGGTCGCTGGTGCCTGCGCAGAGGATGGCGATGTGGCCGCGTGGCTCGGCGGCAGGGGACTGGCGGAGGGTCAGGGCGCGGGCTTCGGGATGATATTGGGCGGCGGGCGTTTCAGACTGGACAGCGGCGGCGTGTTCAGCCGTGGCGCGTGTGGCGAGGACGTCCGCGCCGGTGGCGGCCATGCGGGCGAAGATCTCGGCGGTCTGGGCGGGGGTCTTGCCGGCGGCGTAGATGACCTCGGGCAGACCAGTGCGAAGGGCACGGTGATGGTCGATACGGGCGTGCCCAATATCTTCAAATGGCAGCGTGGCAAGGCGCGCGGAGGCTTCCGTAGGAGTGAGTTTGCCACGTTCTATTTCGGCGAGCAGTTCGAGGAGCGTTGCAGGATTCATTGGGCCTTGCCGGTGAGATAAGCGGAGTTTGCTGCCTGGATCACTTGTTTCACAGGAACATTGTGAGCGGCAGAGGCAGCGCGACAATCTTCGAACTCGGGTGCGGTGTTGAGTACTTCGCCGTTGAGTGAGCCGATCTTGATGCGGATGTTGCCGTAAGGGGTCGAGACATTGACGTGGGCACGATCGAGGCAGGCGCGTTGCTCGCGCCGGATACGAAGACCGAGGGTGCTGGTCTCGGAGAGTAGCAGACGTTGGAGCGCCGGGGCGTGGGCGTCGTCGGTGAGGATGGTGATGAGGGTGCCGAGGCGGCCCTTCTTCATATGGACGGAGGTACACATGACGTCGAAGGCGCCCTTCGCGAAGGCTTGTTCGGTGACGTGGGCGAGAATCTGGGGGGAGAGGTCGTCGAGGGCGGTTTCGAGGATGGTTACGGAGTTCGTTTCGTCGATGGTGGGGTTGGATACCCGCGTTCCAAGATCGGGGCGTGGGGCATCCGCTTCAGAATCGCCGATGGAGAGACGGAGGACATTGGGGAAGTCTTTGGGATTGCGGGTGCCGGCTCCGTAGCCGATGTGGGAGACGCGCATGGCAGGTTGAGGGCCGAAGGTTGGGTCGAGGGCGCGGAGAATCGCGGCGCCGGTGGGAGTGACAAGTTCTTTTTGGATATGGGCGGAGTAGGTGGGTATCCCGCGCAGGAGGTCGGCAGTAGCTGGAGCCGGAACGGGGAAGCGGCCATGGGCGCAGTCGACCATGCCGCCGCCGACGTTGAGAGGGGAAGAGACCCACTGGATGGGCTGACCGGTGTCGGCGAGGGCCTGGGTGTTGAGGGCGTGGATGCCGGCGCTGGCAGCTACGATGTCGACGATGGCGTCGACGGCTCCGACTTCGTGGAAGTGGATGTGCTCAATATCCACGTTGTGAATCCTGGCTTCGGAGGCGCCGAGGAGTTCGAAAGCCCGGATAGCGGTCTGTTGGACCGGGGCGGCGAGGTCAGCGGACTGGATGAGTTCGCGAATAACGGTAAGCGAACGCCCGTGGGAGTGGCCGTCCTTATGGAGACGCAAGGTCTCCTGCTGTTCCTGTTGCTGGACGGATTCGTGCGCGTGAGAATGCGCTTCGGAGTGCGAATGGCTGTGCGCGTGTGACCCTGCCTCGGAATGGGAGTGCGACTCGGTGTGCGTAGAAGCGCTGGGAACCTCGGCGAGCTTTCCGTTCTCGAGGACGTGGACCTTCGTGGACGAGATACCGCTGCGGTCTACGGTTTCGATCCTCAGGGTGGCATCGAGGTTGAGAGTGGCAGTGGCTTTGTGGAGGATGGCTGGATCCACGCCGGCATCGATGAGAGCGGCCAGAAACATATCCCCGCTGATGCCTGCGAAGCAATCCAGATAGGCGATGCGACGGCTGCTTGGAACTGCGGACGCTTGCGGATTTTCCTGCTGATGGTGCATGTTGCTCCACTTGTATTTCTTACGCTACTCCACTGGTTATCGTGTTGTGGGAGTAATGGCGATCTGGGTGAGCGCATCGTTCATCGAGCCGGAGCGATAGCCCTGGGTGTCGAGGGTGATGTAGAGGAAGCCGAGGGGCTTCAGGGCCTGGGTGATCTGATCCAGAGCGTCGAGGCTGAGGGCGCGGGAGAGGTCTTCCCGGGCGATTTCGATGCGAGCCAGGTCGCCGTGGTGGCGGACGCGGACCTGCGTGAAGCCGAGGGTGTGGAGCGCTTCTTCGGCCTGCTCGACCTGCGAGAGGTTTTCGCGAGTTACGGCGCGGCCGTATTCGATTCTCGACGAGAGGCAGGCGCTGGCGGGTTTGTCGGCGAGGGAAAGTCCAGACTCGCGAGCGAGGGTGCGGATCTCCTGCTTGGTGAGCTGCGCGGTGACTAGAGGTGCGACGGCGTGGTGGAGAGCGGCGGCTTGTTGACCCGGGCGGAATTCGCCGCGGTCGTCAAGATTCATCCCGTAGGCGAGGTGTGCGAAGTTGCGAGCGGCACGGGCCTGCTCCATGTGGGTAAAGAGCTCGTCCTTGCAGTGGAAACAGCGCTGGGAGTCGTTGCGGATGTAGTCGGGTCGGTTCAGCTCGGAGGTCTGGAGGATGTGGGTGGGGATGGAGTGCTGGGCGGTGAAGGCGAGGGCGGCGGCGAGTTCGGCGCGAGGGAGAGAGGCGGAGTCGGCGATGACGGCCAGCATGGAATTACCGAGAGCCTTGTATGAAGCGTAGGCGAGATAGGCAGAGTCGGTCCCGCCCGAGTAGGCGACGAGGACGGAACCGAGGTCGCGCAGGGTCTGTTGGAGCAGGGCGTGTTTTTCTGCCAGAGTCATCTGAAGGTTAATGTTAGCTCACGGTTGGATGCGGGGAGCGGTTGAGAGGTTATGCCTTTGCTTAGGCAGGGTGTTGAACAGGGAAGTGCCCAGGCGCCCTAACGCCGGGCAGGCGCCACTTCGTGGGGTCTTGGACGCTTCGCGTAAGAGAAACGATTTTATAGCGATGCGGAATCCGCTCTAAAAGGTCTGCGATGCGAGTTTTTGCCAGATGTCAGGGTCCACGGGAACTCCGAGGCGGAGATTTTCTGCGCGAAGCTGGAGGGTTTGTTCGCCGGGGTAGCGGATTGGTCGGTTGGGGTCGGCGCGCGGGGCGTCGTGAAGGTTATCGATGATGCTGTCGGCGATGCGGGCGAGTTCCTGAGCGGTAGCCAGATTGGAGGAATCGATTGCGATGAAAACCTGGGAGATGCCGGACTCGCGCGAGGGGTCGTTAGGAATGTCGTGGGTGGATTTGCCTCCGGAGAGCATAGCGGCCAGCATATCGAGGACGAGGGACAGGCCCGAACCCTTCCAGTAGCCGATGGGGAGAGGGCGCCAGGAGGCCTGGATGGCTGCGGCGTCTCGGGTGATATTCCCGTCGGTGTCGAAGCCGCCGTCCACGGGCAACGGTTCGTTCCGCTTGCTGTAACCGGCGAGAGCGCCGTAGGAGAACTGCGACATGGCCATGTCGAGGATGACGTGGGTGGGTTCACCGTTCGGACCTGGTCGAGGGATTCCGATGACCAGCGGGTTGTTGCCGAGTATTGGGACAGAGGCTCCCCAGGCTGGGAGGTTGGCCAGGGTGTTGGTCCAGCAGAGGCTGAAGAGGCCGGCTTCGGCGGCGATCCATCCGTAGGTTCCGCCGCGAAGCCAGTGGTTGGTGTTGGCGAGTGCTACGCAGCCGATGCCATGTTGTTTGGCGAGTTCGATGGTGCGGTGAATCGAGGCGTGGGCGCTGAGGTTTCCGGGGCCAAGGTTGCCGTTCCAACGCTCGATGGCTCCGAAGGCGGTGACGAGGGAGGGCTCAACATTCGGGACGATGCTGCCGTTGCGGATGCCTTCGGCAAAGCGGGGGAAGCGGTTGAGGCCGTGGCTGTAGACGCCGTCCCGGGTGGTTTCGGAGAAGAGACGGGCGCAGAGCGCGGCGCGGTCCGGGGAGAGGCCAAGGGTGAGCATTGCTTTTTCAAAGGCGGCGAGGAGGTCGGCGTAAGGGACTCTTTGCATGGGGATTATCGTACTAGGTGCTCGCTATCAGGTACACGGGCTTAGTCGTAAGTGCTAGCGGAACGAAGAAACGGCCCGCTGTTTGGCAGGCCGTTTCTTGTGTTTTGGTGGGTGGAGTTTAGTAAAGGACCTTCAGTCCGAATTGGATGACACGTGGCTGGAAGGTGCTGGTGACGGTTCCACCGGTGGTCGGGGCGGCGCCAAGCGTTCCCCCAAGTCCGCCAGCAGGAAGGTAGAGGTTGGTGTGGTTGAAGAGGTTATAGGATTCGGCGCGGAACTCCACCTTCAGGCTCTCGACCGGGGTGCTGAATTTCTTATTGATCGAGAGGTCGGTCTGGTAGAAGGCTGGGCTGCGGCCAGGGTTGCGAGCCGAGTTTCCGAACGGGCTGAGCAGATTGTTGGCTGAGTCGCGGGTCGAGGGAAGGGTGAAGGCTGCCAGGTTGATGTACTGGATGAAGCCGCTGGCAAGCTTGGTCTTCTGAACGACGGGCTGCCCGGCGACCCGGTTGGGGCGATAGAGATTGGCGCCCCGGAAACTGGAGCCGATCTGCGGGGAGACTGCATTGGCGGAATTAGGACCGTAGGTCACGTTGAAGGGCGTTCCGGCCTGCATGGTGTTGATGGCGCTGATCTGCCAGCCGCCGACGACCGTGTCGACGACTGCGTTGCTCTTGCCGAGGAAGTGGCGGCCGCGACCGAAGGGCAGTTCGTAGACCAGGCTGGTGACGTTGGCGATGGGGAGGTTGTAATCGGACTGACCGTAGTCCGCGCTGATGTTGTTTCCATCCTGCGGGGAGGGGGTGTTGGCTTCGAGCGAGGCGCTGGCATTATCGAGTGAATTCGACCAGCTAAAGGAATTGAGCAGGGTGAGACCGGCTACGAAGCGCTGTTCGTAACGAACCTGTAAGGCGTCGTAGTGTGAGGTGAACTCGTTGAGGGCGGTTGTAATGTCGCTGGGCCAGTTGCCATACGGGCGAGCGAATCCTCTGGACGGGTTCTTCTGGTTGGCGTTGAGGAAGCCTTCCAGCTTGACTCCGTGATTGCCGACGTAGGCTAGGTCGAGAAGGGTGTTCTTTCCAAGCTCGCGTTGAACGCTGATGAAATAGCTTTGGACGTAGCTGTCGCGCTTGTCCTTGGGGACGTAGGTGATGTTGTCGGTGGCGGGATTGAAGTTGGTGGCCAGGCCATTCGCATAGCCCTGATCCATGGTGGCGTAGCAAGTTGCGGCGGGGGAGCCGGCCGGGCACTTGCTGGTGGTGCTGGGAGCGACCTGCGTGACCGAGATGAACTGCGCCTGCGGAGCGTTGATCGCGAGGATGTTACCCGAACCGGCGCGAGTGTAGTGGACGTAGCTGATGCCGTAGCCGCCGCGGATAGCGGTCTTCGGGGTGGCGGCGAACGCGAATCCGAGACGTGGTGCAAAGTCGTTAAGGTCAGGGTTGACGAGAGTCTTGCCGTAGACGCCGCCACCGGAGTAGGGGGTAATGCCGTTGCCTGCGACCGCACCGGGGTTGATTGTGAGGACGGTCTGGGTGGTGGGGTCAAAGTTGGAGATGTAGTTCTTCTGCTCCGAGTAGGGCGAGCCATACTCCCAGCGCACGCCGAGATTGAGGGTGAGCTGGGGGCTGACCTTGTAGTCGTCCTGGGCGTAGGCGCTGTGGATGGTCTGGCGGAGATGGGCTACGAAGTAGTTGGCCAGCGAGTAGGAGTTGGTATTACCGAAGAGGAAGTCGGCCCAGTAATTGTCGGCGACGGCTGAGGCAGTTGCGCAGGTTCCGGCACCGGGGATCTGAGTGCCGTTGGGGCAAACGCTGTATCCGCCAGCGAAGCTGAAAGAGCCGTAGAGGGGATTGTTATCGTTGACCGCCATCCAGACCTTCTCGTATTCATAGCCGAATTTGAGCGAGTGGTGACCCTTGACCCAGGTGAAGTTGACCTTGGGGTCGACGAGGCCGGGGTTCTGCCACTGGGGGTTGGTGCCCTGGCGGCCGAACGAGGTGAATCCGCCGGAGATACCCGTACTCGGAAGTCCGCCGGAGACGACCGGGTCCGTGGGAAGGCCGGGGAAGGTGATGGAATTGTCCCCGATCGAGAGACTGTATTTGCCAGCCTTGGTCTTGGACAGGCCGAGACGGACATCAAGGACTTTGTTGGAGCCAAAGAGCTGAGTATGGCCGAATGCGATCTGCTGGTTGAGTACCTGGATTCTTCCGTTGGTCTGGCCGTCGAGGGGGACAGGAAGGGCGGGATAGTTGATGCCGGTCTCTTTGCGATCACTGATGCGGAGGAACCAGGAGCTGCTGGGATTCTGCTGGTAGTCCAGGCGGAGGTCTCCCTTGTCGGAGTTGTCGCTGAAGGGAACCTGGACGGAATAGTCGTTCGAGAAGAGACCGGTAGAAGCCAGACCGCTGGTGGGAAGCCCGGGGATCTGCTTGAAGTAGTTGACGATCTGCTGCGACTTTGGATTGATCGCGGCGGCAGGGATAGCCGTGTTAGCAGCGTAAACCGCGTTGGTGGTGGGATTTCTTACCGGGACGACGAGGATGCCGTTGAGCTGATTCTGGGTGGGAAGGGTAAGGACGCTCAGGGGTTTGAGGACCTGGCGGAAGCCTTCGTAGTCGAGGAAGAAGAAGAGCTTGTCCTTGAGGATGGGGCCACCGAAGTTCGCGCCGAACTGGTTACGGTTGAAGGTGGGCTTCTTGAAGGCGGTGGTGCCGACGGTGGGCTTGAAGTAGCCGGTAGCGTTGAGAGCCGTATTCCGGATGAACTCGTAGACCGTGGCATGGAAGCGATTGGTTCCGCTGGCGGATGCGGTGTTGATGGTGGCGCCGGAGGAACGGCCAAACTCGGCGCTCTCGTTGTTGGTTACGATCTGAAACTGCGCAACGGAGTCAGGAGGGATGGCAATGGTCTGGTTGTCGAAACCCTGGTTGCTTTCGCCGTAGGCATTGTTGTCCATGCCGTCGAGCAGGAAGTTATTGAACATGCTGCGCTGGCCGTTGATGTTGTAGGCTCCTGCGCGAACAAGCGAGTTGATGGAGGTGGTCGTGGCCGCCGTGGGCGCCTGGCGGGAGCCGGTGACGAGGCCGAGGAGGTCAGAGTAGTTGCGGCTGACGAGGGGTAGGGCAGCGCTCTGATAGTTGGTGATGGTCTGACCGCGCTGGCTGGATTCGGTCTCGATCTGGATGGCGACGTCGGAGACTTCGACGGAGGTCTGGGTGCCGCCGACCGTAAGGGTGAGGTCGATGTGCTGGCGAACGCCGACGGAGATGCCGACGTTATTCGCAACGGAAGCAGAAAAGCCCGGGGCCGTGGCTGAGATGTTGTAGGAACCCACGCGGAGGGAGGGGACTTCGTAGTCGCCGCTATCGTTGGTTGTCGATTTGGTGACGATGCCGGTGGCGGTATTGGTGACGGTGATGGTGGCGTCCTTCACGGAGGCGCCGGTGGAGTCATGCACGGTGCCGATAAAGGAGCCGGTGTCGAACTGGGCCAGGGCTGCGGGTCCGGCTAGGGTGGCTGCAACGCACAGGAGAGTACGGAGCACTCTGAGGAGGGATTTGGGTGACATGAATCGAAGGGTAGACGGTGCGCAGGCTGAAACAATGAACAGGAAAAGAACCGCGCGTGAAAATAAGGTGACAGAGATTGAGCCGGCGAATCTCTGGGTTGGAAGGGCGCTCTGAACTTGCAGGGGGATGTGTCTCATGGCGGGAGCTTTATATAATTGGAAGCACCATCGGTCAATGGAAAGTTTCCGTTCCGGCCGTTCCCGATTGTTTGCATCACCAGAATTGACTGCAATGTCTTCCTTTTGAACAATTCTTGAAGATAAATGGTTTACACAGAGTGGATTCCGGCGTTTACGCGTTCAACGAATCGAGGCTGTGCGCAGCCTGTGCTATTGTTCGCTCCCTACAACGCACTTTGCATTTCGAACGATGAGGCTTGAATGACGTTGAGCAGTATCAGGGTGATTTTTTTCTCGCTGGCGTGCCTGAGTTTTCTGGCGGGATGTGATGGCAAGAAGAAGGACGAGGCTGCTGAGGCGCCCCCGAAAGCCAGTGTGGAGAAGGCCGGCGATATCAATCTCGTCCAGGTGAAACACGCCGAGCGGTTCGGGCTGACAACGGTGACGGAACGGAAGGCGGGTTCGACGCTGAACGTGACGGGGGCTGTATTCCCCGACGTGTCGCGGACGATTCCGGTGATCTCGCTGGCGAACGGGCGCGTTGTCGACACGTTTGTCCGGCTGGGCGACACGGTCAAGAAGGGCCAGTTGCTGATGGAGGTGCAAAGTACGGATGTCTCCGGGGCATTTGCAGTTTACCTGAAAGCTTCAAACGACGAGAGGCTGGCGCGGGTGCAGTACGACCGGGCGAAGCTGCTCTTCGACAAGGGTGCGATCTCAAAGGCTCAGATGGAGACGGCAGAGAACGGTGAGCTGGATGCCAAGACGGATCTGAATGCCGCGGAGATGCAGTTGAAGGTATTGGGGGTCGATAAGGCCAATCCTTCGGCAGCGGTTAAGGTCTATGCCCCGGCCAGCGGTGTGATCATCAGTCAAAATGTGACGAGTGCAGGGGCTGCCGGCGTTGCGCTGTCCGGATCTTCTACGGCTTTCACGATAGCGGACCTGTCTCACATTTGGATCGTCTGCGATGTATTCGAGGGAGACCTGTCGACCGTGCGGTTGGGGCAGACGGCGGAGATCCGTCTGACGGCTTATCCGGACAAGGTTTTGAATGGGACGGTAAGCGATATCGGCGCGGTGCTGGACCCGACGACGCGAACGGCGAAGGTTCGGATCCAGGTGGATAATTCCGCTCGTACGATGCGGGTGGGTATGTTTGCAACGGCGACGTTGCACGGACAGAAAGCGGAGACGCGGATGGTAGTTCCGGCTTCAGCAGTGCTCCATCTGCAGGATCGCGACTGGGTTTACGTGCCTTTAGGGAACGGGCAGTTCCGGCGGACTGAGGTTCACGCTGGGGTGATGGTGGACGGTGGTGGGCAGGAGATCGTGTCCGGGTTGGGTGCGGGGCAGCAGGTGATTGCGAAGGCGCTGGATCTGCAGAACTCGGCGGCTCAGGAATGATCAAAGGACTTGTCGATTTTGCTCTGAACAACCGATGGCTGGTGCTCGGTGCTGCCATTCTGCTGTTTGGTTGGGGGATTATTTCATTCCACAACCTGCCGGTGGAGGCGTATCCGGACGTCGCGAACAACTACGTCCAGATCATTACGCAGTGGCCGGGGCGCGCGGCGGAAGAGGTCGAACAGCAAGTTACGATCCCAATCGAGATTCAGATGGCGGGAATTCCGCATATGGCTCATCTGCGTTCGACCTCGCTGGCTGGTCTGTCGAGCCTGACGCTGGTCTTCGACGACGAGAGCGTAAACGACTGGAATCGCGAGAAGGTGCTGGAGCGATTGCAGCAGGTGACGCTGCCGACTGGACTACAGCCACAGATCGGGACGGACTTCAGCCCGGTGGGGCAGATTCTCTTCTATCGGTTGACGAGCACGAATCCGCAGTACGACAACATGGAGTTGAAGTCGCTCGAAGACTGGACGATTGAGAAGCAGTTCAAGTCCGTGCCGGGCGTGGTGGATGTGTCGAGCTTTGGCGGCAAGACGCGGGAGTACCAGGTGCGGATCGACCCGGACAAGCTGGTGTCCTATGGGTTGAGCATCGCGCAGGTGGAGCAGGCGCTGACCAACAGCAACGTGAACGCCGGTGGCAACTTTATCGAGCAAGGACAGCAGCAAGTGAATGTGCGAGCTGTCGGGCTGATCGGGAATGTTCATGACATTGAGAATGTTGTCCTCAAGGCACAAAGCGGCACGGCAGTACGGGTGAAAGATGTTGCGACGGTAAGCCAGGGGTCGCGGATCCGGTTGGGGCAGACGGGCTATGCGCGGCATCGTGAGGATGGAAAGATTGTCGACGAAGACGACACGGTAAACGGCATTGTGTTGCTGCAAAAAGGCGCGGATGAGGACCCTACGCTCGACGCGATTCACGAGAAGATTACGGAGTTGAACGAAAAGATTCTTCCGCCGGGAGTGAAGGTGGTTCCGTTCCTGGATCGCAGCGACTTGGTGCACGAGACGACCAAGACGGTGCTCCGGAACCTTACGGAAGGCATCGTGCTGGTGGTGCTGATTCTCTTCCTGTTCCTGGGCAACGTGCGTGGGGCATTGATTGTTTCGCTGACGATTCCTTTTGCGTTGCTCTTCGCTTCGATCTGCCTGGATTTGCGTCATATTCCCGCGAACCTGCTGTCTCTTGGTGCATTGGACTTCGGCATGGTCGTCGATGGAGCGGTAGTAATCGTGGAGAACGTAATCCGTCATCTGGGGCGTCCGAACCCCAAGGGGCAGACGGCGATGGAGCGGATTCGCGAAGCAGTACACGAAGTACAGAGGCCGGTGTTCTATGCGATCGGCATCATTATTACCGCTTACCTTCCGATCTTCACATTGCAGGCGGTCGAAGGACGATTGTTCCGCCCAATGGCCTGGACGGTCGCGTTTGCGTTGCTGGGTGCTTTGATTTTCTCGATGGTGTTGGCGCCGGTCCTTGCAACCTTTCTGTTTCGCAGGGACGCGAAGGAATGGCATAATCCGGTACTGACGTGGCTGACGACGCGTTACAGGAGTTCGGCGACCTGGGCGATCGAGCATCGTTACATTACGGTGGGTGCGGCGCTGGGGGCGCTCAGTCTTTCGGTGTTCCTGATGTTCAGTGGAGTGATCGGATCGGAGTTTCTGCCACATCTGGATGAAGGTGCGATCTGGGTACGTGGCACGCTGGCCCCGAGTGAAGGGCCTTCGGACGGCGTCGCTGTGATGGAGAAGGCAAGGGTACTGCTGGCCTCGTTTCCTGAGGTGACGCAGGTCGCGAGTCAGATCGGACGGCCCGATGATGGTGTCGATACGACGGGATTCTTCAACACGGAGTACTTCGTCGACCTGAAGCCAAAGAAGGAGTGGCGACCGGTCTTCCATGAGAACAAGGAAGAGCTGATCGCGGCGATGGACCGCGAACTGACCAAGACGCCGGGTGTGGTGTGGAACTTTTCGCAGCCCATCTCGGACAACGTCGAAGAGGCTGTGAGCGGCGTGAAGGGCGAACTGGCGGTGAAGATCTACGGCGACGACCTGAAGACGCTGGAGGCGATGGGCGACCAGGTCGTCGGAGTGATGGGCAAGGTGAAGGGTGTGCAGGATCTCGGGCTGTTTCGCGTGATCGGTCAGCCGAACCTGAACTTCACCGTGGATCGCCAGGCTGCTGCACGTTACGGCATCAACGTGTCCGATGTGCAGGATGCGATCCAGACGGCGGTAGGCGGAACTTCGGTGACGCAGGTACTGCGCGGTGAGGCTCGGTATGAACTGGCTGTCCGGTATCTGCCGCCGTATCGGAATACAGAAGAAGCTATCGATCGTATTCGGTTGCTGTCGCCCTCCGGTGAGCGGGTTGCTCTATCCCAGTTGACGACGGTGAAGACGGAGGACGGGGCGGAGGAGATCTATCGCGAAGAAGGACAGCGATATGTCGCGATCAAGTACAGTGTCCGCGGACGCGACCTGGGAAGCACCGTGGAGGAAGCGATCGGGAAGGTGAACTCTCAAGTGAAGTTGCCCCCGGGATACAAGCTGGATTGGGCAGGGGAGTACGCCAGCCAGAAGCGGTCTTCGCGTCGGCTGATGATTGTGTTGCCAATTACCATCCTGATCATCTTCGTAATTCTTTACACGATGTTTAGTTCAGGGAAGTGGGCGATGCTGATCCTGGCAAATGTGGCGATGGCCCCGTTGGGTGGACTGCTGGCGCTGATGTTTACGCGCACCAACTTCAGCGTGTCGTCGGGGGTTGGGTTCCTCGCGCTCTTTGGGGTTTCAGTGCAGACAGGCGTAATCATGCTGGAGTACATCAACCAACTGCGCGTGCAGGGTCATTCGATCAAGAGCGCTGCGGTTGAAGGAGCAGTGCTGCGGCTGCGTCCGATCATGATGACGATGTTGGTGGCTACACTAGGCCTACTGGCAGCGGCTACATCGCATGAGATTGGATCGGACTCGCAGCGACCGTTTGCGATTGTCATTGTAGGCGGCCTGATCGGAGCGTTGGCGATCAATGTCTTCCTGCTTCCAACGCTGTATGTGTGGATTGCGCGACAGAACGATGTGCTGCCGGAACGTGAACTGGAGTTTGAGAATTGAGTGGTTTTGTTGAGCGGTATGAGGGAGTGGATTTGACGAAGGCTGTGACAAAGCGAAGGCTGGCGCTGGCATGTTGCCTCGCAGGGTTGATGCTAGCTTGCGCCGTGAACGGTCGTGGGCAGACTGCGCCGGCCTCTGCGACTGCGTTGAGTCTGCAGCAAGTGATCGATCTGGTGAAAGCGAAAAATCCTAGCCTGCTGGCTGCGGAACAGAACTTGCAAGCGGTCAAGGCTCAGGAGATTCAGGCTGGGGTGCGGACGAATCCGACGTTCACGTTGAATGGGTCGGACGTTTCGCTGCCAGCCCAGGGAGCTTCGAATCCTTACACTTACTCGGCGCAGGTGAGTCGGTTGTTTGAACTGGGGCAGAAGCGGCGCTGGCGTCTTGACGTCGCTCGAAGCACGACCGATCTGACCGCGGCACAGTATCGCGATCAGCAGCGGCAGATCATCTTTGCGGTGAAGGCGGTTTTTACGAGTATGGTGATCGCGAAGGCGGCGCTGAAACTGGCGCAGGACAATCTCGCCGATTTCCGTCATGAGGTCGATATCAACCGCGATCGCTTCAACGCGGGCGATATTGGCAAGCTGGACTTTGAACGCCTGGATCTGCAGCTTGCCCAGTTTGAGAGCGATGAAGCAACAGCGAAGGTCAACGTGCAGCAGGCAAGTTATCAACTGCAGACACTGGCTGGAGTCGCTCAACCCAGCGATACGTTCGATGTCTTCGGCGATGTTGTTCCGCCGGTTGTTAACGAGACGTTGACCTCGCTTGAGCAGAAAGCCTTGGATACGCGCCCTGATTACCAGGCTTCAATAGCTGCGGTACGTGTCGCAGACGCTACTGTGAAGTTGACGTCGGCAAATGGGTTGGCGGATCCGACTCTGGAAGGAGAGTACGACCGAAGTGGAACATATAACTCTGCGGGCTTCAGCATCAGTATTCCGTTGCGACTCTTCGACCGCAACCAGGGAAACAAGGAGACGGCGCGTTACCAGACGCAGACGGTTCGGTTCGCTCAGACGGCGGCACTGAACCAGTTGCACTCGGATGTGGCACAAGCCTGGGTAGCGTACCGCGTGGCGAAGGGCTTGTCGGACCGGTATCACGAGCACTATCTGGATGAGTCCAAGGACGTGCTTTCAATCGCTCAGTTTGCGTATGACCATGGCGGGCTGGCACTGATCGATTATCTGGATGCGCTACGACAGTCCCGCGCTACGACCTCGAATGCATTGAACTCGTATGCGCAGACCTGGATGGCGATTCATCAGATGAGTCTCGCTACGTCGACGGAGATAGCTCCGTAAGAGACATTGCTGGTCCAGAGTCAAATTGCCAGGCGCCTGAAAGAGCACCTGGTTTGGAGCGCGTTGCAGTGTGATGAGAATTGGTGGAGGCGGTGGGAGTACCCGGACCAAACCGAGTCGTCGGCGACCCACTACCTCTACTCTGCCATCGCCTGGTATGCACGGCTCAACATCGGCATCCAGCGTATCCTCACCGACAACGGACCCTGCTACAAAGCGCACAACTTCCGCCGCGCCTGTGGCCAGCTGGGCCTCAAGCATCGGCGCACCGGACCCTATACACCGCGCACCAACGGCAAGGCAGAACGCTTCATCCAAACTGCACTCCGAGAGTGGGCCTACGCCAGAACCTACCAGAACTCACAGGAACGCAGGGACGCCCTGCTATCCTTCAACCACCAGTACTACTGGCACAGACCTCACGCCAGTCTCAACCAACGACCACCCATCAGCAGAGCAGCGCTCGATGACAACAATCTCTTGAGGCACCACAGGTCTTCTGTATTAGATGTTTAGTCCCGGCATTTGACGGATTGGGTTGAGAGTAAATCTGTGTGGGGTTTGTGTCCAGAGTTTGCAGAGGTATTCGTAGGGCGTGAGGCCTTTGAGGGTTTTGAGCCTTCGGGCGAAGTTGTAGGCCCTGAGGAAGTCGGTTAAGTGCGCTTTGAGTTGGTTATGGGTGCTGTAGAGGTATCGCTTCACCGTAGCATCCTTGATGGTACGGTTCATGCGTTCGACGTGCCCGTTGGTCCAGGGATGGTTAGGCTTGGTGAGCCGGTGTTCGATTCCATGAAGGAGATACAGCCTGTCGAAGGGATGGCCACGGAAGCGCGCGGTTGGCCCCTGCCGCCTCTTCTTCATCCCTGCTCGCTAGACTTACATTGCCGGAGATCTTCAGCTTCAACTGGTAAAGTTTTCAGGGAGCAGGTCAAGGCATCAGTAGAAAAGTTTAGCTCCCAATTGGAGGGTTCGAGGGTTGTTTGCCTGTGATGTGATTGTCCCAAACGCTGCAGTTCCAAATATGGTGTTAGGGCGACCGAACTGTGCGCGGTTGAGTAAATTGAAAGCGTCTATCCGAATTTGCAGATCGGTGCCACGACGCATCACTTGGAAGCGCTTATTGAGCGAAACGTCTACATTCTGAGATCCAGGTGCACGGCAGGAGCCACAGTATCGCGGTACGTTGCCCAGTTCGAACGCGCGTGTGACGCGAAATGCTGAACTGTTGAAATAGTTTTTGTTTGCAAAGCTACCGCCCAAACGGCTTTTCGTTGAGCCTTCCGTCAAAGGCGATTGGCCCTCTACAAAACTTGGACGAGAGCCGGAGAAGGAGGCCTGTCCCGTTTCCGTGAGACCCAGCGGCAGACCCGATTGAAACGTCACAATGGATGTGCCTGTCCATCCTCCCAGGAACACTTCCTGCCATGGTCTTAGATTTCGCAGCAACATTTGCCCATGTCCGAACGGCAGCTTCCCAACAACAGACACGACTACCCGATGTGGCGCATCCGTTGGTGAGTATGACCGCTCATTGCTTCGAGCGTAGGAGTTTTGATACGTCTGGGTGCCTGTATCTAAGAATCCTGTTGTGAGATTTCCTACATCTCCAAGCGCCTTAGACCATGTATACCCCATGCTGAAGACTGTCCCGTGGGATGACGCATAACGCAGCGATGTTTGTAACGAGTTATATGTTCCGGAACCAATATTTACGTGGTTCTGGCTTACGGTGGTGAATTGGGGAAAGGCAAGGAGCAATCGATACGTTTGGATTGTTGCAGCACCGAGCGTCCCGGAATTCGCAGGGATCTTTCCGTAGAAAGGGTTGGTGACAGTCTTTTGAAGAGCCGTGACCGCTGCGGTATCTCCGACTGCACCGAAATACTTCGGATCGAGATCATTTGGCGCGAGATTGGCCGAGAGTTTCACTCCATGTGAGCCAGCATAATTGACCTGGAACGTAGTCTTCGCGGTAAGCAGCTGTTGAATGCCAGCGTTCCACTGTTGGATATAAGCGCTTCTGTTGTCGTAGACCGGCCCCGCGATGGCGCTCCCAAGCGCCGCTGTGGCAGCTTGCTCTGGAGTAGGAAGCGCAACCACGCCAGAGGGGAAGGGGTTCGTCAGCGAGTTCGCGGGATGGATGCTGTCCGTTGTGGCGGTATAGGTCGTTTGGGCCGTTGAACCTGGATTGCCGACGCTGTAGATGCGTTGCGATACGGGAAGATACATGATTCCATACGCCGCGCTGAAGACGCTGGAGGGTTGGAACCTGTAGTTCACTCCAAGCCGCGGAGAGAACTGAGCGAAATTGGTTGCCCATGCCGCACGTGGGTTACCGTTTATTCCTCCAAACGCAAGTCCACCCGTAACCGCATTTCCATTCACAACACCCAGACTTGTTGGGAGCGTCGAACTAATGGTCGCTATTTTGTTGTGGTTCTCATACGGCCCGGTCTCGATATCGTACCGGACACCCAGGTTGACCGTTAGCTTGGGTGAGGCTCGCCAGTTGTCTTGTAGATAGAGACCAACATAGCGCTGTCGGTATGAGAATCGAGCATTCTGGACGATACTGCCGCTGGTGGGGTAACCCAGCATATAAGAAGCGAGAGAGAGGAACTGGCTCTGTGCACCTGGGATGGTTGTGTTTGGCGTTTTGTTGGTAAAGGAGCCGGTGTAGGAAAATGTTCCCATCGGAGAATCAAGACTTCCCGAATTCTCCAGGATGAGGCGAGCATCTACTCCGAGGATGAGGCTGTGAGGTCCCCTCTGTGATGTGAGACTGACTCCACCGACATGCGTATAGTGAACCAGATCGGTGTTGCCCACGGCCCCGATGTTTGTATAACCCGTAATCACTTGCCGAGGAACGCCAGCCTTTTGCTGCTGGGCGATGAAGGTCTGCGCAAAGCCGAGCGTGGAGGGATCAATGTTGAAGGACTGCAGAGTCTGTCTATTGCTTTGGTAAGCGAACCCATACTGAAAGTTAAGGACATTGTTGGAGTTCAGTACCCAGATATGATCTAACGTTGCCACATTCGCTTGAAGGACTTGGTTCGTGGCGTTTGGGCCATCCAGCTTATTGAACAAATCAGGGTTGAGATCGCTATTTTTGCTCAGCGTTCCGCGTACGAAGGTACGTGAATTATCGGTGAACTGATGATCCAGGCGACCGTTGTATTGCCAGTCTGAGCGTTGAATATTCTGGAGTCGTTGAAAGTTGTTCGTTAGTGCTGCGGCACCCGCTCCTGGAATATTAGGGAGCGGATAGTAGTTCAGAAGATTTCGGGCAACACTATTGATCTGGGATGCAGGAATAGTATGATTTGCGAACGCTGATCTGGCCTTTGTTGTCGTAGAGTAGGTTCCTGGGTCATAGATCTCTGCTCCGTAAGCGGCATAGCCTTCTGAAAAGTTGCCACTTCTCATAAGAGTAGTCGGGACAGTGCCGATTGTCGGGTTGGTTGATCGAACCTGTGTTCCAGAGAAGGCGCCAAAGAAGAATGTTCTCTTGTGACCGTCGTACAGATGTGGAACCACTACCGGACCGCCTATTGATCCGCCGAATTGGTTATACCGCAGCGGTAACCGGTAATCTGTCCTGCCATTGATTGGTGGGGTCCCGACCGCCTTTACAAAATAGTTTGCAGCGTTTAGCTTGTCGTTCTTGAAATATTCATAGAGCGTCCCATGGATATTGCTGGTACCGGACTTGGTGACGAAGTTCAATACTCCCCCGCTACTGCGTCCGTATTGGGCTTGAGAGACGCTGGTTTGGACCTTGAATTCACTGACGATGTCAGGAACAGGTGTCAACGCGGGCTGGCCCTGGCAGCAAACAGTTACGGGAACGCCGTCAATCAAAATTTCGTTGGAGCCGGCTGTCCCTCCATTCGTCGTGAAGTTTGCATTGCCCGCCGTCTGGACAGCTCCACGATCTGTAGAAAGAGCAATGCCGAATCCTCCTCCCGGCTGCACTCCTGGGACAAGTGCTGCAAGGCTGAAACTATTTCCGCCATCGATCGGAAATTCCTGAAGCTCGGTCTGGCTGATCACGGTGCCATTGCCAGATTCTTCCGTTTGGAGGGCGACAGCTTGGTCTGCGTTGACCGTGACTACGGTGGATTCGCTTCCTACTCTGAGTTGCAGATCCACTTGTGCCAATTGGGCCACTGCGAGTGCAAATGTGGTTTGGCTTCGATCGAAATGTGGGAGTGTCGCTTCGACCCTGTAGTGTGCAGGCTGCAAACCGGGGAAACTGTAGAATCCTTGGCCGTTTGTCGTCGACACAAACGTCTGGTTCGTATCGAGATTCGTAATTTTGACGAGCGCGCCTGGTAGCGCTGCTTGGCTGGAATCGGTAATCGCACCGCTGACGGTGCCGGTGGAGACCTGTGCGCCTGCCGAAACGCTCAAATTGAACGTAAGGACGAGAGAGAAAAGGCCAAACAAAAATGGAAGTCTTACCTTATGAAATGCAATAGCGAACACTGGCGTACCACCGATGGAGATTTCAATGACGGCTGCCATTGAAGCGATTGAGCGGAACGGCTGACAAGTTCCAGCCAGTCCGTTACGAAATGTTACGCCGTTATGTCCTTTATATTTAACATTATACTGTTGGCTCAACAGGTCTGGCACATGGTACAAGCGAGATGCTAAGATTCATGCGTTATGGTTACCGCTCCTCAAGAAGCGACCGTCGTGGATCCTGCTACCGGGTTTGCTTCCGAAATACAGGAGGTTTTGGAGAGCCGTTCCTTTGGACGGTCACCCGTTCTACGGAAGCTCCTCCTATATCTATGGGAGCATCGGAATGCGGATGTGAGCGAGTACGCGGTCGCTGTCGAAGCGCTCGGGCGTGGCGCAGACTTTGATCCTGCGACTGACGCGACAGTCCGGGTGACGATTGCACGCCTGCGGCAAAAACTTCGAGACCACTATATAGATAGAGGCAAAGAGCATGGCCAGCGCCTAGAGATTCCGCTAGGAGGCCATCAACTCATATTCGTCAAGCGGAGCGATTCGGATCAACCTAGTCCTTTCGTGGATGCTATGCAGTCTGAACTGTCCCAGGAATCCGCGTTGGCACGACCTGAACCGGATGTCTGGTCCCGTCCTTGGGGAAGGGGAGCTTTAATTGGCTCGCCATTGCTCGCCGCATTTATTTTGTTTATTGCAGCCTTCGTTATTCGACACCCCTCGCCAGCGGAACACGTCACAACGGACCGCAAATTAGCCGCCTTGCAGCCGTGGGCCGACATTGTGTCGAACAAGAGGCCAATCAAGGTTGTTGTTCCAACGCCAGTCTTCTTCTCCTGGAAGAATTCGGCGGGGTCGCCAACAGATAGGCGAATCCTCCAGGTTCGCGACGTCTCTGTGAACGACTATGAAGATATTGCCAAATCACCGCAATTGGCCGATTTCACCGAGCGTTACGGCAAACCCATCCTCGGACAGTCTTATACCGTGATCAGCGACACGTTTGCGTCCATCGTGCTCACTCGTTTTCTGGACAAAAGCGGGTTCGGAGACTCAGTGGAAGTCCTTGATCGAGCAGGTATTACGTTGCCTGCGGTCCGAAACGATAACGTGATTGCATTAGGTACGACCGCAACGCTGGCTCCATTCGCTGACTTTATGTCGCGCATGAACTTTGCTCTTCTTCCTGGAGAGGAAGTTGTTTTGAATCGGCACCCGCTTTCTGGTGAGTCACCTACTCGCGGCGTGAAATATGAATCGCCTGAAAGAGCGAAATGGCCTGGAATCGTGGCAGTACTGCCCGGAGGGAATTCCAACTCGGTCTGCATCTTGCTTATTTCGCGGCACACCTCCGCACTCGCTGCCTTTCTGACATCCAAGGAAGGCTTAGAGAAACTTGGCGCCGCTCGTAAGAAGGCAGGATCTCCTGCCTACTTCGAGGCTATTATTGATTCGGAGATGGACGCAGACAGACTGGTTAGCCAGGAACTTGTGCTGTTTCACCCCTTTTCTGTTCAGTAACAGACAGTTTCTTACTTGGCACAGGTGGCACAATCCTTCATACCTGATACATGAAGCGTTTGTTGCTGATCACTCTGCTCCTCATGTTAGGGTTCGTAAACCTTTTTGCCCAGGCAACGCACTTCGACCTCGTCGTCTATGGTGCGACTGAGGCTGGCGTGATGGCCGCCGTGGCCGCGTCCCGCGAAAATCTCAAAGTTGCACTCGTGGAACCCACGGCGCACATCGGCGGAATGCTGACAGGGGGGCTCTCAGGCAGCGACATTGCAAACCCCGATGTGATCGGTGGCTTGGCGCGCGAGTTCTTTGATCGAATGGGTTCTCATTACAACGCCGAACGACTCGGCCATTCGACCGCCTGGAACTTCGAACCACATGTTGCAGAAGCTGCTCTAAAAGATCTTCTGAACAAAGCGAACGTCTCAGTCTTTTTGAATGAGCCCCTCTCCCCGAAACAAGATCGAGTTCGTATTGGCAGTCACATACTAGGGTTTCAAACGCGGACTCGTCGTTGGGACGCGGATGCATTCGCCGACTGTACCTACGAAGGCGATCTTCTACCCCTTATAGGTGTCGCATTCACCTCAGGGCGTGAGTCTAGCTCCAAATATCGGGAGAGTCTGGCAGGTGTGCGTGCGGAGACTCCAGCGAATCAGCTACCGAACGGCGTATCTTCCTACCGGTCAGGTACGCGGACCTTGCTCCCCGAAGTGAATCCCGGGCCTCTCGCGCGACCGGGTAGCGGGGATGATAAAGTTCAAGCCTTCAACTTTCGCCTCATCATGTCCCGGGATACTCATAATCAGATTTCATTTGAGCAGCCCAATGGCTACAACCCCGCGACGTACGCACTGCTGAATGGAGTGTGGAAGGCATTGCAGCAATCTTTGGGCAGACCACTCGTTCTATCCGACATCTTCCGGATTGTGCCGATACCAAATGACAAGGCGGACTTCAACAATATTGGAGGATTCTCAACAGACTTTCTGAACCACAGTTGGACGTACTTGAATGCGACGGCCGAAGGACGAAAAGCGATCTTCGATGATCATGTTCGATATACGAAGGGGCTTCTTTTCTTCCTTTCGCACGATGACTCGGTCCCAATAGCCATCCGTGAGGAGTTGTGCAAGTGGGGATTGGCGAAGGATGAGTTCACCGAGTCGAACAACTGGCCTCCGCAACTGTACATCCGAGAGGGACGGCGAATGGTCGGAGAGTTTGTGTTGACCCAAGCGGATCTTCTCTCCGATCGCGTGAAGGGGGATTCCATTGGTATGGGTTCCCACAATATCGATTCGCATAATGTGCAGCGAATCGTTGACGAACAAGGAATGGCAAAGAATGAAGGGGATGTCCAGGAGCATGTCCAGCCATACGCATTGCCGTATCGAATACTAACTCCGCTGCATTCTGAAGCAGATAACCTGCTGGTCCCCATCTGTGTATCCGCCAGTCATGTGGCCTACTCCTCGCTGAGGATGGAGCCCCAGTACATGATTCTTGGACAGGCAGCCGGTGTGGCTGCAGCCCTCGCCGTTCATGATCACCGCGCTGTGCAGGATATTGACATCCACCAGCTCCAAGATAGGCTCGTTGCTCTTGGCGCAATCCTAAGCTATCCCATTGCCACAAACTACATCGTGCAGTAGTTCATATCTCATTCACGTGGGGCATCCATGTCATTTCAATCTCTCTCGCTCCGTCTACTTTGTCTGGCTCTTGCAATCTCTTTGGATACGGCAAGCAGTTCGGCTCAAGCTGTTCCGATTGGTGCCCAGGTAAAGACAGCGACCTACACAAGCAGCGCAGGCTACTACCTTAACAGCGCGGGCATGAACACTGTTCGGTTCGGAATCTATTACTACACCGATTTTTCTGTAAACGGACAAGACTCTACGGCGTGGCAGCAGTACGATTCTCTTGTGCAAACGCTGGACGCAACCGGCACAAAGTTCGTCATGACAGCTTTTATTCCCTCAGCCACGATCACCACGCAAGTGAATGCTCAGGTGAATTCAAGCACCACCCAGGCGCAGAAGGATCTGATCGTCAGGCAAACAGTCCAATCAGACCTCAACACTCTGGTGTCTTTGGCGGTACAGCGCTATGGAACGCGCATCGCTGCTGTTGAGATATGGAATGAACCGGACAACAGCACCTTCTGGAGTTCAAGCCTCGGAACCTTCACCAACGCAATGACCGATGTGTGCAACAGCGTGAGCACATGGCCGGTCAGCACCGTATATGGATATGCTTTTACCCAACTGCCTCACGTTTCGTCCACCGACAACAGTGCCAGCACCCAGCTTTATGATTCTCTCAGTAGTGCTAATGCAGTTTCGTGCCTTACTGCCGTCAGTGCTCACTTCTACACAACGACACCGGAGGTCTTGCTCACCCAATTCCCCTATGCAGGCAGTGCATTGAGCAAGCCGATTTCAATTACGGAGTTTGGGGCCTCTTCAGATCCTGCTATTCGAACAGATGCCGCTCAGGCCCAACTCGTCCTTCGCAGCATGCTCAGTATCTTCATTGCGAAGCCCTTGTACGCATCCATCTATGAATGGAAGGACACTGCGTCCGTATCCTCGACACAGCAACAGCATTACGGGATGATTGATCAGAACGACGCTATCAAGCCGGCTTACACGGGCATCTCGAATCTCTATTCCTATTACCTGCCTGCGGTTTCTACTAGCGGAAGCTGCAGTTCCGGACTTTGCAGCCTCACAATCACACAAAGTCCCAACATTTATACGATCTACTGGCGAAGTGATGCATCCGGAGTAAAGCTGAGCACAATCCTGGGAAACATTTCTGTGAGCGAGAAACAACTCTCTTTGACAACAGCATTCACGACGGTATCCGCGTCGAGTGTATGGATCACAAGTACACCTATCGTAGTCAGCAACTGAAGAGGACATATATGAAGTTATTTGTAGTTGGCGCCATCCTTTCATTCACGATCAATGGGGTCAGGCCGGTAGTTGCTCAGCTGCCTGGTGTGGTTGAGAGAGTGGCTGTTCAAGTCAAGCCTGATACGTTGCAGGAGGCAGATGTAGATCTATTGGCTTCCGCCGGAATTCATCTTGTTCGATTTGGTATTTACTACTATCCAGATTTTGATCGTCAGGGACAGAAAGCCCCGGAGTGGGCTAGATATGACCGATTGTTCCAAATACTGGAGAAGCGTCATATCCGAGTGCTGATGACAGCTTTCGTTCCTCCGGAAACACTACGAGAGCAACTTAAGGGGCAAAGCGTACCCAATATTGACGGCAAGTTCGATACCCTGCGCGTGCGCTCTAACTTGCTCAATGATTTGGATGTGCTGGTCCGCAATTCAGTGCAACGATACGGTCATTCCATCGCGGCAATCGAGCTTTGGAATGAACCCGAGAACCGACGCTTCTGGTCTGTTGCTCCCGAGCTTGGCTCCATCGCTTCAGCCATGGATGGAGTGTGTGCAAGGGCCAAAGGGTGGCCGCAACTACCCCTGCTTGGCTTCGGGCTTGTTCTTCTACCCGGGGGAGATAACTCAAGCACCACTCTCTTCGACTCTATGAAAAAGAGCGGGGCCACCTCTTGTTTGACCGCTGTGTCCGGACACTTTTACAGAGAGCATGCTGAACTTGTCATCGACGAGTTGCGAAAGGCCACTGAATATGTGCAGTTGCCCGTGGCGGTTACTGAGTTGGGGGCGAGTTCTATGAGTACCACTCGTACTGAATCGCAGCAGGCCGATCTTGTCTCACGAGTGATTCTTAGTTCGTTGATTGCGAAGTCTCCCCTGATTTCGATGTACGAGTGGAAAGACTCAGCGGAAGCAATGCCTGAGCGAGAAAAACACTTTGGTGCGCTGCGCAGCGATAGTACTAAAAAGCCGTTGTTCTATGCGATTCAGAATTTTCTGCCGCTCTACCAGAAAGCAGAGTCATTTTCCGGCTCCTGTACGGAAGAAATTTGTCAGGTAGCAATGCGGGTCGACATGCAGGAGTATCAGGTGTTCTGGAATAAGAGTGCGACCGAAGTCCCTCTCAGCAAATATCTTCGTGCGGAAGAGATTGACTCAAAGCTCTTAAGGTCTGCAGACGATTTCTATACATCCAGCCCTCAGGAGATCACTTTAACGCAATCACCTCTCCTCGTTCATGTCGTCGCGCACTCCAAATAGATTCCATACTCGGTGGCGTATTTTTGACGATACACAAACAAAAGAGGAAGCAATGCGTAAAGTCATCCTGTTGTTCGCAGCAGCCTTTGGAGGTTCCTGCTCAATTGCGTCTTCGGCAGCCACCTTCATGCACCATACGGCCACTGGAGTACGTGCTTCCTATCGGGGATCGACGATTCGAGTTGATGCTCTTCGATCGGATGTTCTTCGTGTTCGAATGTACAGGGACACCCGGATCGGCGAGGACGCTTCGTGGGCCGTGCTTCCGCTTGCGCGCACCTCCTCCGTCCCTGTGCGAGCTACTCCAACAGGGTTCGCTACTGCAGAAGTGGATGTTTCCATCGATGCAACGTTGTGTTTAACGGTGAGAGATTCCTCGGGTCATGTGCTGCAACAAGATTCCGCCCCGGTTGAATGGAGAGAGAATGGTTTCCGTGTGGCGAAGAAGATGCTTCCAACGGATCACTTCTTCGGATTGGGAGACAAAGGCGGCTCCCTCGATCGTGTCGGCCAAAGCTTTGTGATGTGGAATACCGATAGCTATGGCTTTCAGGAGTCTACCGATCCTCTCTACAAGAGTGTGCCCTTCTTCCTACGGATGCAGCATGGTGGTGCGATCGGTGTGCTGCTCGACAATACCTTTCGTAGCTTCTTCGACTTCGGACATCAGACGGACAGCGAGTACAGCTTTAGCGCTCCAGACGGGCCACTGGATTACTACCTAATCGTCGGACCAGAGCCCAAAAAAGTGGTGTCTGGCTATGCTTGGCTGACAGGAGCGACGCCTCTGCCGCCGATGTGGGCATTGGGATTTCAGCAGTCCCGGTATAGCTACACGCCTCAGACTCAGGTGGAAGAGATCGCGGCTCGTTTACGTCACGACCAGATTCCTGTAGATGCGATCTATCTTGACATCGACTATCAAAATAAGAATCGCCCCTTCACGATAGACAAACGAGCGTTTCCTGATTTTGCTGGAATGATTCGCACACTCCAATCGGAGAACATCCATACTGTCGCGATTACGGACCTGCACATTGCCCACCTTCCAGGGGAAGGGTACCTGCCATACGACGGCGGAAAGGCTGGAGACCATTTTGTAAAGTCTTCCGATGGAAAAGATTACATCGGGCAAGTCTGGCCCGGGCCCTCTGTGTTTCCTGATTTTCTGCAAAGGAAGACACGTGCATGGTGGGGAACTCTCTACCGAGAGTTCATACAGCAGGGTGTGGCAGGATTCTGGAACGACATGAATGAACCGGCAATTTTTAGTTATCCAAACAAGACGATGCCAAACGATGTCCGGCACCGGATTGAGGAGCCGGGTTTCAAGACACGAACGGCGACGCATCTGGAAGCGCACAATATCTTCGGGATGGAAAACTCCAGAGCGACCTACGAAGGTTTACTAGCCCTTTCACCGAATGTGCGACCATTTGTGCTCACACGCGCGTCCTATGCTGGGGGTCAACGTTATGCAGCTACTTGGACGGGCGACAATTCGTCAACGTGGAACCACCTCCGCCTCGCCACAAGTCAGCTTATAAATCTCGGTCTGAGTGGGTTTGCGTTATCTGGTGCAGATGTCGGCGGCTTCACAGGTTCTCCATCTCCGGATCTTCTTACTCGATGGACAGAACTTGGTGCCTTTCAGCCTATCTATCGAAATCATGCTTCTAAGGGGACCAGACCGCATGAAGTGTGGTCAGACGGCCCGGTCCACGAAGAGATTCGAAAGCGCTATATCGAAGAACGATACCGTTTGATGCCATACCTCTATACGCTTGCAGAAGAAATGTCACGCAATGGACTCCCTATTGTGCGACCTCTCTTCATGGAGTTTCCAGATGCAACTGACGACGGGGCTCCTGCGGACCTTTACGCTCCCAATGAGTTTCTCTTTGGTGCGTCCATCCTGGTCTCTCCTGCACCTTCTCCAGATGAGATCGCGCCCTATGAAGTTCATCTACCCTTGGGTACTTGGTATGACTACTGGACTGGTTTGCGAGTTGAACGTACACAACTCATCAAAGGAAGAGACCCTGAGATTCGAGACACAGGTAATAGCCAAGCACCGATCATGGTCTCGCCTAGTCTTGCAGATCTTCCCGTTTATGTACGTGGAGGAACGATACTTCCGATGGCTCCCCTGACGCAAAGCACCTCAGAGCTTCCGGAGGGGCCGCTCACTTTGAAAGTATTTCCAGGAGAACACTGCAATGGAGATGTGTTTTTAGACGATGGTAAGTCTTTCGAATACCGTAGCGGTAAGTTTTTTCGGATGTACGCAACCTGTTCTATCGACGAATCTGGCCGATTCCAGCTTCATATCGGAAAGCCGGAAGGAGCTTTTCAACCGTGGTTTCACGAATTGAAGATCGTCGTAGTGGGATGGCATCCGAAAGAGCAACGCACGATCGGGAAACCGGATGCTATGGGGTGGGCAGTCACGGTGCCGTTCACTCGATCAGAACAAACGATTGAGCTGCACTGACTTACTTCGAAATGATTTGAGTTCTGACGCTATAGATTTCTGAGCCGCGAGGGTTCAAAAGAACCCCATTGAGCGGCACTCGCAGGATGCGAGGATGGTGAATGCTAATGGTGGCCAGAGACGGCTTTGGTCAGTGCTACACACCCCTTTCCGGGTCCCGACAACCGGGATCGTGCTGAATCCGCGTCTGGATATCGCGTCTGGATCATGCGTAAATCATTGATCGATATATGGTTACGCCATTGACGTCTCTGTGCCGTTGAATCACACGTTTAGGGTTGCTTACTTTCTGTTTCAGGTAGTGATGGTGGCCTTCACCGTGATGATGGTGGCCTTCTCTGCAAAGGGGTACGATCATCGATACGCTGGAGAGCCTTATTAGATTAGAGGGCGACGTACGATCCAGATGCGGCTGCTACGCTGCGATCTTCACGAAATCAATCGATTGGTGAGTAGACGCGACGCTTTTCACACTTGCATGTTTCTATGCCATAGACCCAACGGTAAGATTTTCAATCACTTACAAGACCCCGATGGCACTCTAAGTTCTTGTAGGCACATAGAACCCCGAGAACCAGCGTATCGCAAAGCCTATTGCGTTTGATCAACGAAAGCACGTTCTCAGGGCTGGATCCCTTATTTATCAGCGATCTTATCCGCTCCAAGTCGTTATGGAGCAGCTTCCCCGTCGCGAAGGATTTCCTTGTTAGAAAGAGGTGCCTTGGAAAGGTCTGTCAGCCCGAAGAGCGAGATATCTGAGCTTCGAAGATGAAAATCTCTCTGAGGGAAGGGAATTTCAATATTGGCCTCTCGCAAAGCGAGAGCGACGCCGATGGCAACATCGCTCTTGAGTTGAAACCAGGTGTCCTGGCGAGCGGACCAGAAGCGCAACTCAAAATTCAGCCCACTTTCGCCGAAGCCAAGAAAATAGGCGGCTGGCGAAGGGTCTTTCATGACGCCGGGATTTTCTGCTGCGACAGAAATCAGGAGCTTGAGAATAGCTTCGGGGTCGGAGCCATAGGCGATGCCAACCGGAATTTCGACTCGCCGCCAGGACGAAGAGAGAGTCCAGTTGATGACCTGATTCGATAGGAGGTTGCTGTTCGGCACGATTACCTCAGCACCCTGCCCGGTAGCGATGGTACTGGAACGGGCGCCGATCCGCTTGACCGTGCCCACCAAGCCAGCGACTTCTACAACATCATCGATGCGAATGGGCCGTTCAAAGAGGAGAATAAGGCCGGACGCGAAATTATTGACGATATTCTGCAAACCAAAGCCGACTCCAACGCCAAGCGCGCCAGTGATCACGGTAAATCTGTTCAGTTCCACGCCCGCAGCTGAAACCGCAGCCAGCAGCATCGCGAGCAGAAGACAATAGTAGACAACCTGGGAGATGGCATAGGGCAAACCGCGCTGCAACGGTAGCTGAGCAATGAGGACACTACGCAGCAGAGAGCTCACACCTCGCGACAGTCCATAACCAATGCCGACAATGAGCAGAACGCTGACGATACTGGCGACGCTTATGCTGGTCCTTCCAACCACAATGGTGTATGCCAGAAAGTTCAAAACCGCAGTACTGAAGCTGTCGTGGATAAGGAAGATGTATAGCTCGGATCGAGTCCACCAGAGCAGAACTGCGCCAAGCAGAAGCACCCGTTTCGTCCAGAGTTCGATGGCCCGCCGGAGTTCAGGAGACAAAATTGAGGCTGGACGGCTTCGCAGGAAGAGGTCCAGCAGCACAAGCAAAATCCGCCACGTGCAATAGAGAGCTGCTGCAAGAAATGCGCTGAGCAGCGTTCCTGCTCCGAGCACGTGCGACAGAGACACATAACCGCAGATGTTGGCGATCAGCGCGATCGCGAGCAAAGCCAGCCCTGCTCGCGTAGCCCAAAAGAAAACGAAGGCGGACCGCACAGACAAATTCAACTGACGCAACTTCGCAGGTAGCGTCAGCCATCCAAAAACGATCAGCGCAACACTCAGGAAGCCGATTAGCAGAACTCGATTAAGGCCAGGTGGGACTGGTGTTCCGATGCGTAGTAAATCAAGTAGCACCAGAGCCAACACCGGATACAGCAGTGTTCGGATGTTGGGATCAAACAGAAGCGGAGCGAGCCGAAAGACAACCCAAATCCATAAGAAATACGACACCAGGGTGACGCTGACCGGTGCTGAGGTAGTAACGCAGAGGCCAATCGTCAGGGTCCCCAGAAGGGCCAGCGAGTAAGGCCGGTTCAGTATCTTCTGCGTTTCTGAACTCATGGCCGGCGCTAGCGCGCCCGCAAGCTGCCGCCGTAGACGGAAAGCGCACACCAGGAAGAACAGGTAGGCCGCGGGAATCGTCAGTATCCCCAGAGGGCCGCTGCGACCGAATTCTCCCGCAGTCGAAATATTCCGATCGGCTGTCTGACGAAGCATCAGCGAGATGGTCGTTGATCCCTCTTGGAGAGCGTGCGCAGCCCACAAAGGAGGACTGTCGCGTTTGAGAAGATGACCGCGGAAGCGCTCCTGTGCTTCGTGGAGCTGATCGAGTGAGTCGAGAATGTCGCGCGCGATTCGCGACATCTGGTTCTGCATGTTGAGAATTTGATTGAGCTGCTCCTGCGACTGTGTACGGGCGCTGCGGATCGCATCGATCTCTTGTTGAACGCGGGCCGCGACGGCCTCGATGCCTGTGGTGTCCTCAATCTGTTGCTGAGTCGCTTTCCAGATGATTTCCTCGGCATCGAGCTGGCGTGTTTGATTCTGCAGCTCTGCAGCGCGACTGATGAGCAGGTTGCGCTCGGAGGTGAGCTGCTGGTTCAGCGAATTCCAGTACACAAATTCATCGCGCAGCTGCAAGGCGGCTGGAACATTTTGCAGAAAGCTGCCTAACTGTTGCGCACGGCCGTGGATCTCTGCAGCCTGCGCGACTATGTTCTGGTTGGAGGAGATGGTGTCCGGCCGCTCGGCCACGCGCCGGGCAATCATTTCCAACCGACGGTCGAGTTCTTCCGCACGATCAGCGATCTCTGGAAGAGAAATCGCGCCGGTTGGTTGTGGCCGCGGTTGTTCTGCAACCGGAGTAGGCTCCGCCAATGCTGGTGATTTCTGCGGCGATGGCAGGTCGGGAAGCTGGGCATGCATACTTCCGAGAAGAAGTGGCAGATAGAGAAAACATTGGAAAAATCTTCTACTACTCACTCGCAATTCTCCACCTCGATCTGGTTCTTTCGCCGATCCAACCTGTGACTGCTGAGACACCACACAGTCTAGCCACAATGGTAATCTCCTCAAGAACTATCAATGGCCAGACCAGCGATTTTCAGAGCTTGGCACCGAAATAAGATTGAGTAGGCCGTTCGGAATTTGAATGCCCTCTGTCGCTGCTTCCTTTGAACCCAATCAAGCGTATGCATAAGGCACAAAGCAATGGCGCCTACTGGTTGTCGGGTTTAATCGTATTGAAGGCGCCCAAAGAGCTTATGAATCTCGACTCCGTCATGCGGATCCGGAATTTTCTCTAATACTCTCTGGTCCAGATCGACGGCATGAATCGTGCCGCCGAAGTTTGATCAAGGCGCTCGTTTGAGGACCACTCTCAAATCCTTCATCACCGATAAGCTAACGCTTCCGTCCTGAGCAGATGCGGCCGAGTCAACTCAAGCTCACCCTATAGAACATGTTGTAGGTGTCGAACGGGATCAACCGCTCTCCGTCAGGATGTGCGAAAAGCTTAATTGGTCCACAGTTGGACTCAGATTTACACTGGCACACGCATCCATACGAGGCACGAACGGCAGTCCGCATTCACCAACATCTGGAATGAAGTCTTATCCTAAAAGACAGCGGCACCCCTTTTCAGAATCGCTACCTTGTAAAGATCGGCTGGAGCGTACCTGAGAATCGTTATTTATACTCCAAGCAATATTGCGGCGCATTTCGTCCCAGTAAAGCACAGCTGCGCTTAATTTCATCGGTGATAAGGACGCATGAATTCTCTGCATTGCATGGGGTATGCGTAGCTGTGGATACTTGACTACACTCCGCTACAAGCCTCTTTGCTCGCTCATCTCCGACCGCGAGACGGCAGGACGATCCACCCATTGCTGAAGTGCTACTCGCGAGCGGCAAGGTCGATTTCTGGAGGCCAAACGCAACCTCCACTTGTCCGAGCTCTTGTTGAATCTTCGCCCAAGCTGTGGTTGTCGATCCATTTAGGCTCAGTCCGTTGACTAGCTTGTCAATTTGCTGCGCCGTAGCGGCTACCTCTGAGATGCCGACATTATTGTTCCTCGTTTTTTTTAACTGTTTCCATGCACCTTCAGTTTCTTTGGAGAACCGTTCAGCGAGTTGCCTTGCATCTTTCTCCTGGCTCGTCTTCCGAATCGAACTTTGCTTCACGGATGACTGGAACACAGGCGGAAGGACTTTGCGTCCTCTTTCAAATTTTGCATGAGCTTTTCCAAGTCGCTATCACTGGTTCGCGTCTGGCTTGACGCCGGCGAACATAACGCAGAGAAAAGAACCAATACGAAAAGAACAAGGGAGATATTACGAAATTGGGTATTCATAGAGGCTTCTAGAGGGAAACTGAGCTAAATAATCAAAAATTTATACAACATAGCAGGCGTTGAGTGATTTCTTGATTAAAACCTAGCGTCACAAGTCTTTTGCTCCAAAACATGCCTTTGATTCAATTATGCTGTCTCCCGAGAAGTGGGCTGCGGCGAGTGCAACTGGATAGCCTACGAAAAATATATGGATAAGGAACCCAACGGCCAGGTTGAGTCCCAGGAACGCTGAATGGGGACTTTGAAGCATGACTGTAGGGAACCCGGACAGTGGAAGTATGATCATCTTCATTACGAGACAGACCACGATTCCATAGATCGGTCCTACGATGAAAAAGAGCTTATTCACAAACGACAGCTTGCAAGCCAGCACGCAACAAACAGTCGGAACCCCAAATGCGATCACGAAGTGCAGTACGGCGCCTAGAGCGGCGGTAAAGCTGCCGCCCATGAATGCGATGTCGCTCAGAAGGCCGCTAGCGATGCTTTGTAGGACGATAAGGCTTCTAGTACCTTGTATTCGCCCAACAATGAGGGCGGCGGAAAGACTGAGCGTTCCTGCAGCTATACCTCCCCACAGGATCGATTTTGAGAAACCTTTGTGCATTGTTTGTAGACGGATCGAGCCATTGTTTTTGCCTGCGAGCCTTCACGCAACCGATGCTACCGTGTCGTATATCCACCGTTCGCGAAGATTGTCTGCCCTGTGATCCACCAGCCGTCCGTCACGAGGAACTCCACGATCGGAGCAATGTCTTTAATGTCTGTGAGCTTACCATTCATGGCTGCGGACTTATGATACGCAATCGAATCTGGTGTTTCTGCTGGATAGAAAAAGGGTGTATCCATTGGCCCGGGACCGACATTGTTTACAGAGATTCCGCGTGGGCCAAACTCCTTCGCTGCTGCACGGGTAAAGTGCTCGACCGGAGATTTGCCTCCGGCGTAGGTGGAATAGTGCCCCGTAAACGCGGCCAGGAGAGAAGTGACAATCGTGACAACTTTGCCGTTGTCATTCAATTGCTTTCCTGCTTCGCGAATAAAGAAGTAGGCAGTCTTGGCGTTGACCGCCATCATCTCGTCATATTCAGCCTCAGTTGTATCCACGATCGGCTTTTTCATGACTTTGCCAATTGTGTTGACGGCAATGTCTACTCGACCAAACTGCTTCCTGGCTTCAGTGAAAATGGCTTCGACGCTCGCTGGCTTTGTAAAGTCTCCAGAGATGGCGAACGCCTCGGACCCTGCTCCCCGGATAGCCGCTACTGTCTGGTCTGCAGCAGATTGTGTTCCGGCGCTGTTGTCGTGGACAACAACTTTGGCGCCCTGTGCCGCAAGGATTTGACTGATCAATCCGCCAAGATTTTTGGCTCCACCTGCAACGATCACGACTTTCCCATCCAATTTCTTTTCCGGCATAACTTCTCCTCTCCGCCAAGGATGCACGAAGAGAGTCTGAGCGTCTTGAATGAAACGATCTTTGGGATGAAATGCTCATGCGTCGGAGCGAAATTTGGATGGAGTGGTCCCTCGGGATCGCCGGAAATGCCGCGTCAGATGGCTTTGGTCCGAAAATCCGGTGCGCGCTGCCACCTGTGAGATCGGGAGTCTGCTATTACGCAGAAGATCCTCTGCTCGTTTGAGGCGCTGTTCCAATAGCCACTGATGAGGCGGAATACCGGTACTGCGACGAAAAAGCCGCGCGAAATGGACAGGACTTAAGTTGGCAAGAGATGCCAGTTCTTCCAGAGAGAATCGAGTGCCTAGATTTTCTTGAATAAAGAGTGGAACGCGAAGCTGAAGCGTCTTGTGGCCAACCTGAGTCTTGAAGAGCTGGTGTTGAAGGACATCGCGGAGGGAAACTTAAAAGCCCTGAGCGGCGTCGCTGTGCGGTGAGCCATGCGCGACAGGTGCATGGGCTGAGCGAACGGCATGCGTGCCTTGTGGTCGACAGCCACGCGACCGCAGCGCTATCAGCCGACACAGCGTGAAGACGAGGATGCTCTCACCCGGGTCATCGTGGCCATAGCCGGTCAGTATGGCCGCTATGGGTATCGCCGGATTAGAGATCTGCTGAGGTATGAAGGCTGGCATGTTGGCAAGGACTGGGTGGAGAGGATCTGCTACTGTCTGGTCTGCAGCAGATTGTGTCCCGGCGCTGTTGTAGTGGACAACAACTTTGGCGCCCTGTGCCGCAAAGGTTCGACTGATCAATCCCCCAAGATTCTTTACTCTGCCCGCAATGATCACGACTTTCCCAAGAGCGGTTGAGGCTGTTCTAAAATTGTCAAGTTGATCTGCCGTAGATAGCTGGACGCTCCCATATGAGCGATTTACTGCTTGCGATTTTGATTTGGCCGGCGTCTTCCGCCCTCCTGATGTCGGATGCGATAGCTCTGGCCGTTATCTCCGAATCAAGAGTGACGCCCCATATCCCTACCCATGCATTGCGGCCCGCATCCTTGGCGGCGTAAAGGGCGAGATCGGCCAGATGCAATGCATCACGCCACCCTCGGTCTTTACCACCGGGAAAGAGCGGATACAGCACAAACCCAATTGAAATCGTGATCGAGAGCTCGGTACCGTCAGAAATCGTGAAAGCCCGTCTTTCTACGAGAGATCGAAGTCTCTCAACCATTGCAGTCGCATCCTGAACGCTAGCGGGCCAGGTACTGATGAAGAATTCTTCCCCTCCCCATCGCGCAAGAAGATCCTCTGTTCGACAAGCATCCTGCAGGAGTTTTGCGAGCTGCGATAAGACCTCATCTCCTGCCCGGTGTCCATATAGGTCGTTGATTCTCTTAAAATGATCGGTGTCGATTAGGAGAAGCGCCATCTGTCTGTCAGTTTGCCGTGCGTCTTCGTTCTGATACTTAGCAAGCTGTTTCTTGATCTCGCGACGGTTGAGAAGGCCCGTCAATGGATCGGTCGTGCTCAGAGCCTGGAGTGTGCGGCGGACATGGCGATGATAAAAGTAGAAGGCGCATCCTAAGGCGAGGGCTGCCGAGAGAACGCCAAACAAGCCATTCTGTACCAGGTTGCCTCGCTTGATTTCGAGCGAGCGGATTTCAAGTTGATTCTGTAGCTGACGAATTCTCATATTCGTCAACTTGATTGTGCAATTTGGCTTCCAGGGTAGGGATGTCCCGGTAGTTTCGTTGCTTAAGGTCCCCAAGTTCGAGTTCGCGCAGGCTTTCGGAGAATTCCAACGCTTTGCGCGGAAAATTCATCGCCAAATAGATTCGAACTAGACGATGCATTGCTTCGATGCGTCCCTTTGGAAAGGGACCGTGCTCGGTCAACCTCAGCACTCGCTGGGCAGATAGTAATGCTTCTTGGTTATTTCCTTTTGATAGCTGAAGGTCGGCAAACGTAAGAAGCGCTCTTGCCTCTCCTTCCACATCCGCCAATCGTCGCAATTCTGGAATCGCATTATGTAACAGTCCGAGCGCCTGTGATAGTTCACCCTTGGCAAGGAGAATAACGGCGCGTTGGGATTCCGCCCGGTACCGTACCCCTTCGAGACTCGGATCGTTTAGTGACAAATCAATGACATGCGTGAAAATGGAATCGGCTTCGACATACTTCTTCAACTGAACAAGATTGAATCCGTAGTTGAAGTACATGTAGACATCATCGCGGTGCAACGGCTTGGCTAGCTGAATTGCTTGGCGAAAGTACGCATCTGCTGTGGCTGGCTCATTGAGAGTTTCACTATAGAGCGAAGCCAGATTCATCAGAGCTGCGACTTGAGCCATTGGAATATTATGCTGCTTGGCCGAGGTGCTGGCTGCCTCGAACAATTCGATCGCACGAGAGGAATCGCCCAGAGCTGTAAACACGCCTCCAGCGTTCGACAGAATGTTAGCCCGAAATGCCTCTGGTAGGGGGGATGAATTTAGGATGCGAAGCGCACGTTCCTCATCTGCGCTTGCGGCTTCTACTTTGCCTACGATCACCTCAGCATGAGCCATGCAATCGAGGGCAGGAATCTGTGCTTCTGGAGGAGCGTCCTTTCTACTTAAGACTGCTTGCGCGATGGACATCCCTTTTGAAGGGGAGGACATCGACACGGAGAGGCACTGCCCAATCGGGGAAGCAGTTGGAGAGGCCTCCATTTTGTTTTCCGGGTTCTGTCCAGAAGCTATGGCGAACAGCGACAATGTGGCAAGTGTGGCCAATAAGCCTAATCCGTTCATTGATGGAGAACTCCAGGAACTGTTAGGTAGCGGCGGACGTTCGAGTGCGAGTCCCTCGATGGCCTGGATCAGCTGTGCTGAGGCGAGTCTTCGTTCTCCCTGATCGGTACTGCTCTTGCGAGCCAACGCGGCGAGTCTGCTCTTACGGTATCCACTCGCCCACCTAACGGCTGTTCGATAGGGGATTGAAGCTTCGGATGCAACGACACGCAGCGGTCTGCGCCCTTCCAAATGTGGGCGCAATATCTCGAAACGCCACTGCGCAACATCGCGAGACGCTTGCGGGATTGCGAAGAGCTCATCCACATGCATGAGTGTGCCGCATAATTAGAACGGAAGTTGGCCAAATAATTAGCAAAATGACACTTAAGTAGACGCCTGACGACTCCCAATTTGTCCAATTCCGTGGCTCCAACCCCTGCCTAGCGGTCGCGATGATCCTAACGCCCCGCCCAGTCTCTACACTGCCATTCAGGAGCAACTCGGCCTGAAGATCGAGTCGATCAAAGCCCCCGATGACGTTATAGTCATCGACTATGTAGAAAGACCTTCGCCGAATTAGGTTCTTTACAAATTTCGAGAGCACGGATTGAAGGGTGACCCTGCTGTAGCTGACTTCTGCAAGTGCTCAATAGCTTGATTCTAGCGGTGGCCTACAGCTCCTAGGCCGTGGGTAGGAATGCTGATCCCTCCTCCAAACGCTCCTTCGCAAAGCCGTCAGACTTGATTCCGCTGCGAGAAGGAACGGAATGACATCGGGTCGGTCGCTCCATGGAGCCGGTCCGCTGCATCAGACTGGATTCGAGGAGCATCTATAAATGAAAAAGAGTCTTCAGCTTCGATGTCCCTACGGAGCGTTCGTCCAATCCGGTTTCAAGCACCGGGAACGAAACTGAAAAGGTACTCCCGCTCCACTCACCGGAGCGAACCTCAATCGATGCTGTGTGCGTGTGAGCGATCCATTTCGCTATTGCGAGGCCAAGTCCGCTGCCCCCTTCGTCACGATTGCGGGAGGCGTCGGAGCGGTAGAAGCGGTCAAAAATTTTTGGCAGATCTTCAGCAGCGATGCCCATGCCGTTGTCACTAACTTCCAGCTTCAGGCCTTCTTCCGACCTGAGAACTGAAACTTTGATGCGTCCGTGTTCGGGGGTGTATTTGATCGCATTCTCGATGAGAATCACGCTCAGTCTTCGCACGAGTGCTGGATCGCCCAGGATCCATGCGTCGGATGCGAGTTGCGCCTCCAAGGTTTGCGATTTGAGCCAAGCACGAGGACGAAGGTGCTCTGCCACTTCCCAAATTATTGATGAGAGGGAGATAGCCGCCAGTTCAACGTTCTGTTGGGATGCATCGATCCGCGCCAAGGCAAGAAGGTCATCAAGAAAGCTTGTCGTTGACTCACATTCATGTACGACCGTCTTCAGCGCCTCCTGATAGTCCTCGCTTGATCTCTCACGCCGGAGTGACAATTGTGCGGTGGATAGCATAACGGTAATGGTCGTCCTGAGATCGTGTGAGATGTCACTGGTAAACTGCGTCAGGTGTGCCACTGCAGACTCCAGCCTCGCGAGTACCTGGTTCCATGTTTCAGCGAGTCTTTGAATCTCGTCGCCGGTCTGGGGAACGGGAAGACGACGCGTGAGATCGTGAATGCTGATGCTGTGGGCGGCCAGGGTCATACGGTCTACCGGAACCAACGCACGATGACCCAGGACAAGCCCGCCGACGATCGAGGCGGTCAGCATCAAAGGCAGGAAGATCATGTAGGAGTTGCGGACGGTTCGCAGAATATCGTAATGTTCGTCGATGACGCCTGCCATCGTGAGCATAACCTCCTGTCCGTTGATGACGACATCATGTTGCAGGACTCGCAGGTTGTGTCCGCCTAATGTCGTTACCTGGAAGCAAGGAATTTGACACGGCGAAGCGGGCCATGCGACGCGAAGGCCGACGTTCAACTCAGGGTAGATCTTTACGCCCGCCGGTGTGTAGACCTGTAAAAGATCGCTATCGGGACTGGCAAGGCCGAATCGGCGTAGCGATTCGCTAAGCGGCGTAGCTACTTTTACGTGAGGTTCTTCACGGACATAGCGCAGAAGACGGTTCTCGCGCTTCTGCATCGTCTGCTCTCTGGAACTTGCGAGTGCATGGCGCAGATATAGGTACGAAAAGACTCCAAGCGCGCTCATGCAGATCATGGTTAACGCAACATACCAGGCGCAGAGCTGGACCCGAAGGGAACGAGGATAGAGTCTCATTGCGGCTCCATCAGAAGATAACCGAGGGAGCGGACGGTACGGATGCAACTCGTTGCACCCTCGCCGCTGATCTTGGAGCGGAGGCTGTAGATGTAAAAATCAATGCTGTTGTCACTGACGTCCGCGTCATATCCCCATCCTGCCTCGATCAATTGACTCCGTGTGACTACCTGACCGGCCCGGCGCATGAGTAATTCGAGGAGCACAAATTCTTTTTTTGTAAGTCCAATTTCTCGCAAGTCGTGTCGAACAATTCTCTGACTTCTATCCATTACAAGTCGTCCGACTTTCAATTCATTCGTCGTGCCTGTATGTCCACGGCGGCCCACCGCGCGAACGCGCGCCAACAAAACCTCGAGCTGAAACGGCTTGGTCAAGTAGTCGTCCGCGCCTAAATCCAGTCCTCGAACGACGTCTGGCATAGAATCGCGGGCTGTCAGCATCAGGATTGGAACGGCACATTTATGAGCGCGAACCTGTTTGAGAACTGACATCCCGTCCAGGCCGGGTAGCATGATGTCCAGCACCACGACGTCGAAGTGCTCGCTCTTAATCAATTCGGCCCCTTCGTCGCCCCGGTGCGCTAGAAAGACGCTATGGCCATCTTCGGCGAGACCTTGTTTCAGCACATGCGCGATTCTCTTATCGTCTTCGACCACCAGAACATTCATAACTGCGATTGAAACAGGCTCGGTGTGAAGGTTTAGCAGATAGATCGTGAATACTTCGTTACAGCGCACTTCTCCTCAGAATTCTCTAAGGAATACCCGCTTCAATCAGATCCATATCTACAGCAGGTCTGAGAGGAAGCAATGTCTATTACAAGTCTTGTTCGACATTACGTTGCGTTTGCGGCTTTAGCGAGTTCTTTCGTCTGTTCGCCACATATCGCGCATACGCAGCAGTTCAGTGCGCCGGTTACTTTGATTCATTCCATCAGTGTTCCAGGTATTGAGGGAGACTTCGACTTTCTTGCAGTCGATGTGAAACGCAACCATCTCTTCGTCGCCGCAGAAGAGCATCACTCGATTGAGGTATTCGAAGCGAGTACGGGAAAGCACCTGCAGAGCGTGCCGGGTGTCAAAACACCGCACACCCTGGCGTATGTTGCCGACAAAGATGAGCTCTTCGTTGCGGATGGTGGAGATTCATCCTGCATTGTTCTCTCCGGCTCCGACTTCCATCAGATCGATCGCATCCCTCTTATCGATGGCTCAGTGACTGGCAAAACGGATTCCCCGGACGTGGGCTACTACGACGTGAAGCGGCGGATTCTCTTCCTGGGCAATGGAGGCAAGTCAGCCAATCTGTCTTACTCGGAGATTGCTGAGATATCTGTCGATACACATAAGATCGTTGGTCGCATCCGCGTGGAAGCGAACAACGTCGAGGCTATGGCAGTAGACGAAGACCATGACCGCATGTATGTAAATCTGCGCGATCAAAAGAAGATCGGCGTGATCGACCTGAAGATGATGAAGGTGATCGACACCTGGACGACGCCGGATCTGAACTTGAACACTGCACTGACGTATGACGCTGCGAACCAGCGGGTGTTCGTGGTGGGCCGCAAGCCCGGCATCTTCTATGCGTTTGATTCGACTACGGGTAAGGTCGTCGAGCAAAATCCCGGCGTAAACATTGCCGATGGGATGATCTGGGATCCGCAGATGAAACGAATCTATATTGCGGGGTCGCAGGGGCTCTCGATCTTCCACCAGGACAACAAGGATCACTACACCAAGTTGACCGACCTGCCGACCAACGGGGGCAAGACTGGTCTCTACATTCCTGAATTGAAACAGCTGTACATCATGCACCCCAAGACTTCTATCGATGATGCGGGGCTTTTGATTTACCGCGTCAATCCTTAGCCGAACCGTAGTCCATTTCATTCATTTCAAACATAGGAGATACCCATGTCGATTTTTTTACGCCTCATGCAGATTTTTGCTTTCAGCGCTTCTTTGGTTGCGAGCTTCTCTCCCTCTTTCGGACAGACGGCTATGCCCGCCAACTATATCCATGTCGATGCGGCTACGGCTCAGCGCATCGTGGTTGCTGAAAAGACGTTGCATCCAGAAATCGTCAAGCTTGGCCTGCACGCTACTCCGCCTGCCGCCAAAGACAACGTGATCATTGCGAACGATATTCCGAGCAAGATCGGTAAGAAGTCTTCGGAGGCCGATATGCAGAAGCTGGCAGCAGGGAAGGCTGTTGCGGTTCGTGTAGAGAAAGACTCGATCTACGATCTGCTGCTGCCTATTACGGATGCGCATGGCGGCGATCTGGATGGCGGCTTCCTGGTGATGGAAGTCCCCTTCACCAAGGCTGCGAATGAAGAAGATGCTTTGAAGATTGGTGTCGCGATTCGTGACGAACTGCAAAGCAAGATTGCAAGCAAGTCCGCTCTTTATCAACGCTAGTTCACTCGCACCGTAAGGATACGACCATGAAAAAGCTCATCTTTCTCCTCCTGTTGATCAGCGCTCCAATATTTGGTCAAACGGACCGCGGATCTCTGACTGGAACTGTGACCGACACGACCGGCGCTCGCGTGGCTTCGGCGAATATTCGTGTCATATCGATCGCAACCAACGTAGATCGCACCAGCAAGACGAATGGCGAAGGAGTCTTCTCCATCTCGTCATTGGCGCCTGGCAACTATAGGGTGACTCTCAGTGCTGCGGGTTTCGCAACGCAGGAGGTGAAAGATGTGACGGTTGATGTTGGACAGATCCGCACGCTTTCTGTCCGCATGAATATCGTCAGCATCGCGACAGAAGTCGAGGTTACTTCGGCCGACTCGGGACTGTCGAAGTCCTCTGCGGAGATCGGGGGCGTGGTGCAGGGAGCCCAGGCGCAAGAGCTTCCCCTGAATGGTCGCAACTATGTCAGCTTGGTGGCTTTGATTCCTGGGGCGATTGACTCCGGAACGGGTACGCAGGACCAGGTTCGCTTTGCCGGGCTTTCTGCGGAAGATAACTCGTGGCATCTTGATGGCGTGGATAACTCCGGGATCAATCACCAGTACCAGAAGGTGGCGATCCGCTTGCAGCCGTCGACGGAGTCAATTGCAGAGTTTCGTGCCAACAGCGCGGTCTACAGTGCCGATCAGGGCGGAACTCCGGGAGGTCAGATCGAACTCGTCTCCCGCTCAGGGAGCAACAAATATCATGGCTCGGCCTGGGAGTTCATTCGTAACGATGTCTTCGATGCGGCACCGTGGGGTTCGAATGGAACGCTGTCGCCGCTTCGGTTGAATAACTTCGGTGCTAACTTTGGTGGGCCGGCCATGAAGGAAAAGTTGTTCTTCTTCGCCAACTACGAAGCCTTGCGTCAGATCCAGACTCCAGTCACTACAGGCTTCGTGCCGAGCGCCAGCTTTCGCGCTGCGGTCCTGACCAAATCGCCGGCACTCGCTACGATTCTGAACCAGTATCCGACAGGGACTGTCGCCACCAGTAACCCAAACATCTTGAACTGGTACGGCAGCGGGCGTTCGATCGACCATGAAGACTCTGGACTGGCACGCATCGACTATCGCGTCAATGGGCGAATGAATGTGTTTGCTCGTTACAGCACAGACCATTACTCGCTGACTTCTCCGGCTGACCTCACGGGGATCGGGTTCACCACGGTTACGACTCCGAACGTTGTATTTGGAGTGCAGAACAGCTTCACACCGACGCTGATGAACGATGCGAAGTTCGGCTTCAACCGGGCAGCGTTTACGCAAGGAGAGTACGGCACGCTACCTTATGCGGTGACGGTCACAGGATTCACCAAACTGGACGATGCAACAGGTTCAGTCCGGTTCGATAACTCCTTTACTTTTCTGGATGACGTAACCCTTGTTCGAGGGCGCAATACTATTAAGGCAGGCGTTACGGTTCGTCGCGTTCAAGAAAATAAGTCGTCACCGAGCGTCGCGGACGAGATTTATTCCTATACCAGCACGGCGAACTTCTTGAATAACGTAATGGATCAAGACTCCTATGCTGGTGTGGTTCCGGTAACGGGCCAGCGCAAAACTGAGTCGTTCGGTTATGTCCTGGACCAGTTCCAGTTTTCTCCGAGTCTTACCATCAACGCGGGCCTGCGCTACGAGTATTTCGGAGTAGACCACGAGGTCCTTGGGCGCGGTGTCGTAGTCGATCCGATCAACTGTCCCGCTGTGACGTACCCCACGGGCAGTCAGTGGTACTCGCCCAATCTAGCGGATTTCTCGCCGCGGGTAAGTGTTGCTTATTCTCCTGCTGCTTTGGGTGGTAAGACCGTGATCCGCACGGGCTTCGGCATCTACTACGGCAACGGTCAGTTCGGAAACCTGGGTACACCGGTTGGCAATCTTGCGACGAAGTACACCTTGACGCAGAAACAGGCACCCGGTCTCAGCTATCCTGTGGCACCGTACCTGGGGGCGGCGACCTCCAGCTTCAGCCCGTCTGCTTCGCCCATCAATCGCAGGGACACCGCTGTCAACGAGTGGACCCTTTCGGTTCAACACGAGATTGCCCGTCAGACCATCGGTCAGATCGCTTACTTTGGCAGCAAGGCTTCGCATGTCTTCTCGGACGTGACGCTCAATGGCATCAATCCGGTGACGGGATCGCGTCCTTATGCTGGCTATTCAACCATCGACTACCGTGGCACTGCGAACGATGCTCATACCCACGCCTTACAGGCTGGTCTGCAACGGCGCATCTCGACCGGTCTGTTGATCTCTGCCAACTATCAGTTCTCCCATTCCATCGACAACGGCGGATTGGGCGGAGGAGAGGCGATCATCCCGCAGGACTACCTTTGCCATCGATGTGAGATTGCCTCCAGCGATCAGGACATGCGGCATTACTTCAGTGCCAGCAGCATCTGGCGCCTGCCGGTAGGACGTGGTCATACCTTCCTCAACAACGACTCCCGGTTGACGGATTTCTTCCTCGGCGGCTGGCAGTTGAGCGGTATCGGCACAGCGCGTTCCGGTCTCCCCATCAATGTAACGATCAGCCGCAGCGCGAGTGCGCTGTCCGACCAACTCAACAAGAATCAGCGTCCCGACCGCGTTCCTGGAGTCTCGCTGTATCCATCCAACAAGACTCCCGCAAGCTGGCTCAACCCCGCCGCCTTTACCGCACCGGCAAATGGAGTGCATGGGAACGCTGGAAGGAACATTGCTCGGGCGCCCGGTCTCTGGCAGTTCGACACTTCGTTGAACAAACGTTTCCCCATCACGGACAGATTCGGCGCCAGCTTCCGCGCTGAAGCGTTCAATCTCTTCAATGTGGCTCACTACGGCACCCCGGTCAGTGTGTTTGCTCTTCCGGTCGCGGGTGGCTCGTCCAATCCGAACAACTTCGGATTGATCACGACCTCCTTCAACGGCAATCCTGTTGGAACCGGAACGCCGAGGGAACTGCAGTTCATGCTTCGGGTCGACTTCTAAAATTCGGGCGGTTGCGGACCGTCGTCTGCAACCGCTCTCCCTTTGCCGAAGCTTTCAAACCCATCGATTGGAGAATCCATGAAATATCTTGCAACTGTCTTGGCCTTAGCCGGATGTACCGTTACGCCTCTCTTCGCCCAGAATGGCAAGTCGAACATCGCCCCTGGAGCGCGCACCCAAATCCTGGCGCACAACGCCTATCCCGACCACGGAAAGTATGCGGATCGTCTTGATCGCGCCATCGCGAGTGGGATGCCGTTCGCCATCGAGGAAGATCTTGCCTGTGTGAACGGTCGCTCCGTCGTCATTCACGGCGCAAAAAATGTCTCACCCGACGATCCGACCCTGGAGAGTTACTTCTTCCCCAGAGTCGCTCCGATGATGGAGCAGGCGCTTAAAGAGTAAGTGGCCTCTTATTACGCTCTACCTCGACATCAAGAACGATCCGCCGGAGCACCTGGCAGCAATTGGCGCCATGCTCGATCAATACGCAGCCTGGTTGACTACCGCCACGAAGACCGAGGATATCTCTAAGCAGTCACCTCTGAAGTTGGGGCCGATGATGGTTCTGGTAGAAGACAAGCAAAACGATATCAAACAGCAATTTTTCTATGACAAAGTACCCGCTGGCGGACAGATTCGTGTTTTCGGCTCGGTCACAAAGCCGGTAGAGAATCCGAATCACATGCCAAAACTGGAGTTTGTAAATAGCCTTGTTGCTGTTCCGATGGATCAGATCACTACGCAAAAGTCGGACAACTACCACCGCTGGTGGGGTCTGGACTGGGCCTATGTCGAGAAGGGCGGGGAAGAGCACCACGGAGAGTGGGGCAAGGATCAGGTCGCCCGTCTTCAGAGCATCGTTTCCTATGGGCATCGCCTCGGGTATTGGATGAGCCTCTATTGCCTGGATGGCTTTACCGCGGATAAGCATCAGGGATGGGAGGACGAGTACAACTTCGGCTCGCCCGAGGCTGTGACGATTCGCTGGAAAGCGGCGATTCATGCCCACGCCGACTTGATCTCCACCGACCAGTACGAAGCTCTGTCTAAAGAGATTCACTCCCGCTAACGCGCCGTTCCAGGTCGCCCCTCACATCGATGGAGTTTCGCTCTATGAAGCCGAAGCAACTTTTGTCGTTCTCGCTTCTTGCCTGTCACTATCTTTTAGGACAAGGCGCAGAGAAGCCACGTAAAGGTCCAGGACCCGAGGATCTCCCGACCTCTACACTGCTTAGTCGACCAGGCCCAAGCTTTCGGGTTCCGCAACGCAGTCTGGGAAAAACGGTTAAGGTCATTGTATTCGGAGATCAGCGTTTTACCGATCCGACGAATACGAAGGTCACCAACCCTATAGTGCGGAAATTACTGGTAGAGAAGATAGCTGCGGAACATCCGGATGCTGTTCTAATGAACGGCGACGTACCCTACAGCGGCGACGTAGTGAATGACTATGCGGTATTCAAGTCGGAGACTCAGACCTGGCGTGACGAGCATCTGCACGTCTATCCAGCCCTCGGCAACCATGAGTTTCACGGAGACCCGCAGGAAGCGCTGGAGCACTGGTGGACTGCATTTCCAGAGCTTCGCGATCGGCGGTGGTACTCAGTTGAACTTGGCGATTCGATCTACACCATTTCCCTGGATAGCGACACTTCACTTCTGAAGGGAAGCGATCAATGGAACTGGCTCAACGATCAATTAGCGCGTCTGCCCACTACAACGAAGTTCGTATTTCTGAGTCTGCATCACCCTCCTGTTGCAGACTTTCAAACCCGCATTAACGTCAGCCACAATCCGCGGCCAAACGAGATCGCTCTGCGCGATTACTTGGAGGAGATGGCCCCGAAGCTCACGGCGAAGTTAATCGTAAGCGCGGGCCACATCCACAACTATGAGCGGTTTTCAAGGAGTGGAATTACGTTTCTAGTCTCAGGGGGAGGAGCTGCTTCTCCAGTCGAAGTGGAGCGCGCCCCAGATGATCTTTACCAGGGTGAAGATTTTCCAAATTACCATTTTGTTGCGTTCACACTGAAGGGCGACAGACTTGAGGGCCAGATGATTCGTTTAGTGGATGTAACAGCCAAAGTTCCTCTTTGGGATGTGAAGGACACGTTTCGTATTGGTTTCGACAAATAAGTTGTCGCCCATGCAAAGGGCATTATTGATAAATTTTCAGCGAGCCATCGGGCACGACAACACTAAGTCGATAGCAATCTCTGAATATTGAACTGGAACATATCTCTGAAGGTGCAGTATTCCGGCATCCCCAGTTCGAGGATCGGTGACGCAGCAACGACACGCGGCAGGTGGGTGGTGAGTAGCAAGCGATACGCGGACTGTTCAGATGCAGAGAAGCGCTGCATCTGGTAGGCGAGCGTGATGTGGAACTCATAGCGATCGTGGTCCTTTGCTCGGAAGCGATAGACGTCGGCGAGACGGTCTCGCACGGTTCGGAGCTTACGTTCTTCCTCTTCATCCGCGGGCGCCATGCGCAAGGTGCAGGCGCGCCCGTTGTCGATCGTGCGTTGCTGGTCAACTCGAACTCGCAATGGGAGTTCGCAATGGAGATGAAAGGCGCTCATCCGCTCCCCAATGACTCGATTGCATTCTTCAATGCTTGCGTCTGGGGCAAGGTCGGAAGGCCAGACGATGCGGCCTTTGTCGTTCGCACCGGAGAAGACCGTCATGTGAAGGCTCTCGGGAGGCAGCAGGGCGAGTTTTGAATGGAAGGGGCTTCGGGAAAGGGCGTCGTGCAGCGCAACGGTCTCGTCGCGCATCGCGCATTGCTGGGGCAGATGACAGATCACAGTGTTTCCGCGGAACTCTCTGCGTCGCCCGTCTGAGTTGAACTTTAGTGACGCATCTCGGGTGGGCAGTTCCTCGGTAGAAATGGAGTGAAGAGGCGAAGGTGGCTGCTGCCCCCAGACTTCTGGAGTGATTGCTGTGACTGCCGCCGCGGATGCTGTCATCAAAAACGTGCGGCGGGAAAGGTCGAGAGGTGAAGACAAGATGTGCTCCTTGTAAAGGTACGGACGGTCTTAGAGGATGGAGTTAGTAGCTGAGCCTTACGGCGAGCTGCAACTGACGCGAGGCATAAGCAGACGTATACGCGCCGAAACTGCTGTTGTTGGCGGTGCTGTTAGGCGACTGATAGTTGGTGGCATTCAGCACGTTGAAGGCTTCCGCCCGAAACTCCAGCCCGACACGTTCCGCATAGATCACAAAGCGCTTATGTAGACCGAGATCGAGTGAGCCATACGCTGCACCGCGCAGGGTGTTTCGGCCTGCATTGCCGAAAGGCTGTGCGTAGTTCGGCAGGCATACTGCGGGATTGGTCCCGGCGGTAGCCGCGCCGCAGAACGTCACTCCGGAATTATTGAAGACATTGCCGAGTTGAGTCGCTGTTTTGACCCACGCTGAAGAAGGGTTATACACCGAAGACACTGGTCCAGTGAGACTCGCACGGTACCCGTACGAAGCGCTGGTGGTACTGATCTGGGCATTGGTGTTGGGCGAATAGACGAGATTGACCGGCAGGCCGCTCGTCACTTGCTCGATCGCTGTGACCTGCCATCCTCCGAGAACCTCCTGCAGTAGGAAAGGAGCGGACGTTCCGAAGCGACGCCCCTTCCCGTAGGGTAGGTCCCAGACGAGCGATGTCGTGTTGTTGATGGGCTGATCGTAGCCGGAACGGCCGCGGTCTCCGGCGACGTTGTCACGATTCACCACGTTGGAGTCGCCGTTAGCGTTTTCTAGATCGCTGGCTACGTTGTCGATGCCATGCGACCAGGTGAACGAATTCAAGAGATAGATTCCCTGCGAGTAGCGCTTCTCAAGTTTCACCTGCAGTGCATGGTATTGCAGGAAGCCCACCGGGATTGTAGCGAGGATGTTGGTGAAGGTGGAAATAGGACGCCGCGCCTGCAGCAGGACGCAGGTAGACGGTGTCGACTGACAGGTGGCGTTCTGAGGTGTTGCCTGGTTGTAGTCGGTCAATGCGGGAAGGTGGACTGCGTGGTTCCACACCCACGCGACATCGAGCAGAGTGCCATGTGTGAGGTCTCGCTGCACCCCGAGATAGGTCGTCTGGCTGTACGGAGTGGGCGTGTCGCGCTGCATGTAACGCGTCTGTGCTTTCAGCGTTGAAAAGCTTGCGGAACTGGCGAAGTTGGGCGTGTAACCCTGCTGCGTGGTGCGGAAACAAGTCGTGGGATCTTCGTTACCGGCACAGGCTGGGAGCGGCTTGCTGGCGGCTCCGAAGCCAATGGGAGGAGTCTGATCAATCGTGGCGTCTACGACGTATGGACCGTTGTATGCCAGCAGGCTCTCCCCGCCGAAACGAAAGTAAGGCGCATAGCTGAGAGCGTACCCGCCGCGCAGCACGGTCTTTGGATCGATCACGAAAGCAAGGCCGAAGCGAGGCGCGAAACCGGTGTACTTCGGGTCAACCAAGCCGCGGTCGTAAAGCGATCCGTTCTTCGCCAGCAGAAGCGAGTTGGTAGTCGGATCGAAGTTGACGAGGTGATTATCCTCTGCCCAGTAGGGCGTCAGGAACTCGTAGCGCAGCCCGTAGTTCAAGGTGAGACGGTTGTTTACCTTCCAGTCGTCCTGGACGAAGCCGTAGTGCCAGCGACGTTGGTAGTTGACTTCAGCAATGTTGTTCAGTTCGTAGTGCGAGCGTGCGCCCAGGAGGAAGTCGGCTAAATTATTCGCTCCGGTGATTGCGGTATTGGAGGAAGCGGTCGCGGTAGTCCGGCTGAACTGACCTGCGTAAGTGTCCGCACCGAACTTCGGGTGGAAGTCCGAGATCGCCTGGGTCAGCCAACCATACTCATAGCCCACCTTCATCGTGTGGCGGCCTCGGATGAAAGAAAGGGTCACCTTAGGGGTTGCAAGGTAGGGATCGGTAAATTGCGGGTTTGTCGTCTGCCGGCCGAACTGACTAAATCCCGTTACGATCTGCGAGTTTACCCCACCGATGACCGAAGGGTCGGTAGGCGCATTCGGAAAGGTGACGAGGTTGGCGGCTCCGAGGTTGTAAGGAGCCTTGCCGCTGTGCGTGAGGGTAATTCCGAAACGAGCTTCAATCAGGGTGCGGGGTGTGAGGTTGTAAGTAATTCCGCTGGCCACTTGCCTGGTGCGGGCATAGAGGGTTCCGTTGCTATTGCCACCGGCAAGCCCGGTAATCGGTGGAGCGGCGAAGATGGTGTACTGGCGCTGGCTATAGCGTCCGAACAGAGTCATCTTTGAGCTGAGGAAGGCGTCGATGCGGGCATCGCCGTGATCGTCGGTGACCGTATTGGCTGGGTTGGAGCTATAGTTTGCCTGACCCAGTGGAACGTTTAGGTTTGGGGCTGGCAGCAGGCTCAGCACATTGCTCGCGAATGCACTTTGTGCGGAGGCGGGAACGACGCCATTAGCGTAGGTGGCACCGGTAATAGGATTTCGCATCGCTATCGGGGTCACGCCGTCTGCTGCGACAAAGACGCCCTGTCGCTCTCCCATGGTCGGGACCGTCGCTGTCTGGAGGCTTCGATCGATGTGACGCAGGCCTTCGTAATCTGCAAAGAAAAAGAGTTTGTCTTTCAGAATCGGTCCGGCGAGTGTGGCTCCGAACTGGTTCTGGATGAGAGTGGGTTTGACCCCGGTGCCAAGGAATGGTCCGTAAGCATTGAGCACGGTATTGCGGAGATAGTCGTAAACGACGCCATGAAAGGCATTGGTGCCGCTGCGAAAGCTGACGTTGATCACGGCTCCGCCAGCTCTTCCGAATTCAGCGGCGTAGTTGTTGGTCTGGACGCGGAACGCCTGCAAGGCATCCGGAGAAGGAATGATGGCTTGGTTGGAGTAGCCCTGGTTCGCCTCCTGGTACGCGTTGTTATCCAATCCGTCGAGCAGGAAGTTGTTCGCATTCGATCGCATCCCGTTGACATTGTAGGAGGCGTCCCGGCTCAGAATCGTGCCATTCTCGATCAGTGACTTTCGCACGCCCGGTACCAGCAGGGTCAGGTCGGCATACGCTCGCCCGTTCAATGGCAGATTCACTAGCTCCCGCTGCGCAATCTCCTGTCCGCGGTCACTGGTATCGGTTTCGAGCAGGGCCGCGGTTCCATTTACCGTTACCTCCTGGCTCGCGGCACCCAGATTAAGCTCCATGTCAACGCGTTGCCGCGCACCGATCCGCACCGTAAACCGCTCGGTGGTTACCACCTGGAAGCCTTCTTTGGTCGCCATCATCCGATATTCACCAATCTGGACAACAGGGAACTGGAAATCTCCATACGAGTCCGTGGTGCTCGTCACGGACACGTTCTTCGCGATGTTAGTCAGAACGACCGCAGTACCAGGGATCACCGCTCCACTGCGATCCTTGATCGTTCCGAGTACCGCGGCTGCGTCGAACTGTGCGCGGGACATAGTGCCGCCGAGCAGCATGACAGCCGAGAGCCAAACGAGCAATAGCATCCTGTAGTGGCTGCGACCCGCACCTGTGTGCTTCGGTTGTTTCAACCTCAACAGAAAGAGGCGGGAGAGCGAAGGGTACACAGAGAGGGTAGATTCGGAGGGCATAGGTAGTCCTTTTCTGCTCGAAGACTGTTGAAGGATGCGAACATCGCGACCATAGCCCAGCACTAGGAAACGATCCAGTCATTTCGCCGCAACTTTAACTGTTAAGCGAAAGAACCCATTTATTTGTAATGGTTTACTGTCTATTCACGAGGAGCGGATGAATCTGTGGAGCAGTCCCTGAGCCCAATAAAAATCGTTCACGAACGGTTCACAAAGCGCTGGTTTACTTGTTCACGAGCCACAATCATGCGGAAGACAACTGAAACCGGCGTAGGTCTTCTCCTCGGCCCGCAAGGGGTAGAAATATCGAGTGAGGACAAGCGTGCTTTGGTGGAACGTATCGTTACTTCGCCCTTATTTAATAAGTCGGGACGTCTCTCCAGTTTCTTGTTGCACGTCTGCGAGTTCGAGTTACAGGGGCGGTCGAACGAGATTAGTGAGCAACAGATTGGCGAAACGATCTTCAGTCGTTCCCAGAACTACGACCCGAGCATGGATGGGATCGTTCGCTCCCATGCCAGCAGACTTCGCCATCGGCTCGAGCAGTACTTTACCCAGGAGGGTGGTGCCGAAACGATTCGGCTTCACATTCCGCGCGGAGCGTACGTCCCGGTCTTCGGGATGAGAACGGTTATCGACTCCTCTCCGGTTCCGCAAGCTTACCCATCCATGCGCGAACCGTCGCCCTATGCTTCGATGTCACCCACTTTGTCTTCCGGTTCCGCAACTCCAGGGCATCATGGTGTTCGTCGCGCCGGCTACTACTGGCTGATGGCTCTTGGCCTTATCGCTGTCTCGATCGTTCTGTTGCGGCACTCTTTATGGCTATCTTTGTTTTGGCCGGCCTCGTCCTCCACGGCTTCCTCAGAGATTTTGTGGCACACGTTGTTTACGCCCGGCCGCGAGACGCTTTTCGTCGTCGGCGATGCCGGTGCCAATATGTTCGAGAACATGGCCAAGCGCCAGATCACAACGGATGAATACTCCTCTAAAGCCTGGACGCGGGACCCGCTTGCCCAGACACCGCCTGGATTCTCCTGGAATCCCATCGCAACTCGCACGTATACGCCCGATTTCGCCGTCGGTTTGGCCGCCCGCGTTGCTCGACTTTCTGAGGTTGCCGATGGTCAACTGTCCGTGCTGTTCGCGCGAAACCTTCGGCTCGACAATCTCAAGGACTCGCAGGCGATCCTGTTAGGGGGGCCAAACTACGATCCCTGGGAGATGCTGCTCGAGAGCAGGCAGAACTTCCACATGGTCTACGACGGGCGCGAAAACTCCATCAGCATCTTGAACGCTCAACCCAAGCCGGGCGAACCCGCTGCATTCAAATGGAGCCAAACGAGTGCTAACTCTAACATCGGCTATTCTCTAATCGTTCTCACTCATAATTTGAATGCCAACGGCCGTGTCCTGATGCTGCAGGGTACAACCGCCCAGGGAGACCAGGCCGCCGCTGAGTTTCTCTTCGATCCAACCCAGTTGGATCCTATCCTGCGAGAAGCAACTACTGCTGAAGGGAAGCTGAACGACTTTGAGATCGTGATTGAGACGAGCTTCGTAGCTGGAGGAACTGCAAATACGCGCATGGCAGCCTTCCGAGTCCATCGCGGCGGAGCATCCACTCCCGATCCCCGATCACGCTAACTGGATACCTCATCTTGTCCAAGAATTGCGGCAGTAGGAGTCATCAGTTACGAGATCGCAGGCGTACACTTCGTTGTCATCGTCTGAACCTCGATCGTATCTGTCCTGCGGAGCGATCGGATACAACACTATCGTTGTCATCTACTGATAGGCGGTGTTGTGCTGCTCTCGCTAAGCTGCGGAAAGGCAGTGATGCGCAGCTTCGCTGCGGCATAGGGGATTAGCTCAAGAGTCTCCTCGGGAAGACTGCTGGTTTGCAGCCCCTTGGGTACTGGAGCTGCGACCCCGTCCTCTGAGCGCCAGTTGCCGATGCGACGAGCTCTGACCCGTAGCTTTACTGGAGTCGCTCTTGCCGCAAAAGGCTTCATGCCAATAGGGCCTTCAACGACTTCAATCTGTGACGATGAATTCTCATTAACGAGTAGAGCGTAGTTCCAGAATTTTTCCGGGTACACTTGCCAGTCCGCGGTCAGCCCCCTGTCACGGAGCTTGACCCAGCTCTGCCCCGGGTCCAGTGAGAAGACGATCGGACCGCGCATCAACGCGAGCGAATGATTGTGCCAGCGTGAAACGGAAGGAACCATTGGCAGATGTAATTCAATGACGTCCCCGGAGCCCACAGGCGGTCGATGAACGCGAAGGTATGCGGCGTTGTGTCGAGGGAGATCGGCAGGCCGTTGATTTGGACGGTTGCGGAGTGTACCCATGAAGGGATCCGCAATCGCAATGGGAAGCGAACGGCAGTTTCCGGAGTCAAGATAATGCGAATATCCTCTTTGAACGGATAATCTGTTTCCACGATCAAGGATATTTTGCGACCGCCGGTCTTTGTCAGGCGCAGAGGCGGGGATGGATTTTGTTCTGGACGATGCACAGTTGCTGCCGTTCCTGAATAGGATCCGGCGCGCAGATGGCACATTGCCGCACTTCGAGGTGCTCCTCGAAACAAATAACATCGGCGCAAGCTCAGCTCGAAGCCAGATATTGTCCTGGCGTATCATGAATTGAGGTCAGTTTGAGCAATTACTCCTGTTTCTTTATTTGCAACTTGAAGATCTTCAACTTTTAATGCGCAAGATACGGCTGGTCGTAAAGGGATCCATCGGTTGTTTCGCGAAAGTGCAATGTTCGGCAGATTGATTTGTAACTCCTAGTGATTCGCAATTTGGTGCGCTCGCAGATACTCGACTAACTCGGCTGGCCGATCTGTCTGGATTCCATTTGCGCCCAGATCGATCGCAGTCTGCCATCCCTGCGGCCCATCGGTTGCGCCCATTCGATCCACGTAGACCATCGCGTTCGCCTGCTTCGCAACCTGGATGACTTCTTCTTTGAAATCGCTGGCACTGAAGGCAAGCACTTTCAACGGCATCGCTTTGGTGAGGAGTTTGCAGACATCGACGCTATAGGCCTCCGGCATGATCCTGAGATCAGGCCGAAGCTTCTGAACATCGTGCAGGAAGAACGGATTTCCGTAGATTACGACGTGATTCTCCATGCCATGACGAACGATGGTATCGACTAACAACTTTGCATCGGCGTTCTTGGTATCGACATAGACGTTGATCTTTCCATAGGCTAGATCGAAGGCTTCATCTAAAGTCGGGATCTTGGTGTTGGCGAACTCTGGAGAAAACTTCTTCCCTACGTCCAGAGCCCTGATTTGATCGAAGGTAAAGTCGCTAACGCGACCGGTGGAAGTCGTCATTCGGTTGACGCTCCCGTCGTGCATCAGCACCAGCTTTCCATCCGAAGTGGTTTGTACATCTATTTCGAAGAAATCCGCCCCCGCTACGATCGCCGCCTGGAAGGCAGCGATCGTATTTTCGGGATGATGCAGATGTTCTCCACGGTGTGAGATCGCTACGATCTTTCCCGGTGCAGGGGTGACCGATGGCCATGCTGCCTGCTGCGCGGACGCAGCCATAGGCAGGGCGATCAGTAAAGCGGTTGCTGCGTTCAATTTCCAATTCATCGTAAGAGGTCTCTCTTCTGTTTGTATTGTTTTTTTAGAACTGGAGCTTGCCGACGAGTTCGATGATCCGGCCGTCCTGCGCTCCTGTAACCACGCCGTAGTTCTTGTTTCCGATCTGACTATTCGGAGCACTGAAGTTGGTATGGTTCATGGAGTTGAAGAACTCGGCGCGGAACTGAAAGGCGAGCCGTTCGTAGATGGGGAAGGTGCGGGCTACAGCCTGATCCCAATTGATCAACCCGGGGCCGTGGAAGGGAAAGCGAGGAGCATTGCCTGGCTGGGTGGCCGGCGCAGCCACAAACGCCGCAGTGTCGAACCACTTGGCGATTGTCCGTTGGCCCCGGGGAAGAATGCCGGAGCTAATCTGGTTCGGCCGCTGGATATCGGTGTAACCACCAAGGTTGTTCGCGCTCTGGGTGACCGAGATGGGCAACCCTACCTGGAACTCGACGATGCCCGAAGTAGACCATCCGCCGAGAATATCCTTCACAACTGGAACGTTGTTGAGGAACCGTCCGCCGCGGCCGATGGGGAGAACCCAGTAGTAGCTTCCCACCGCACGCTGCGGGATATCGTAGCCACCCACACCATACTCAGCCGCAGTGTTGTAGACATTCTGGATCGACACAGCGTTCGCTCTTGCCGGTGCGTCGACGTCGTCCATGAACTTGCTGTACGTGTAGGCGACCTCGACGACCAGTCCCTTATTGAAGCGGTGGTTCAACTTCGATTGAAGAGACTGATAGTTCGATCCAGCCTGGTTGAGCAAGCCGCGCACGCCCTTATACTGTGGATAGGGACGGCTCGACTGGGGCGCCGTAACCGAAAACTGGCTCGGTAAGAGCTGATTCAGGTTATAGATTGCCGGGAGCTTGGTTCCCTTGCTGCCCTGGTAGTTGACCTCCGCAAACCATCCGCCCGGAAGCTGCTGCTGCACTCCGATCTGGTAGTTCTGATCGTAGGGACTGCGCGAACGAAGCTCGGCCTGGTTGACTGTCTGGGTGGGGTTGGTCAAGCTGGTAGGGATATTGGCATTGCCGTTGGCATCGACATTGAAGGAGTAGGCAGGTACACCATTCTTCAATTGATAAAACGGCGTAATATTGCTGTCGTTGCTGGAGAACGTTGCGCTGACTCCGTACTTTGTTGCAAGTCCCTGGTAGCCGAGAAGCCCGATATTGGGGAGACGATAGATACCGTAGCCTCCGCGCACTACCGTCTTGTCCAGGGGCTTCCATGCAAACCCTACGCGGGGCAGGAAGTTAGTGTAGATGTTCGGCGTGAAGTTGCGCGGAGCACCATTGAAGCCAGCGAACTGCGTCGCTCCAGCTTTTCCAGTCGTGGCATCGATAACATTCGGATTGAAACTGTAGAACTGATTATTCTGCTCAGTGTACGTCCCATTGAATTCCCAGCGCAGGCCGAGATTGACGGTGAGGTTGGAGCGTAGCTTCCAATCGTCCTGGATGTAGAGCGACCCGCTATTGATGTTGAACTTATAGGCATAGTTGGCCACGTTGATGCTTGTAGAGTTGGGCAGACCCAGCAGAATGTCGGCGATGGAATCCCCCGTATTTGCGTTACCGGGATAAGCAGAGAAGGTCGGACCGAAGCTATAACCTCCGGAGGTTTTACCTGGCGAATAGGTGCTGTACAACTGGCGACGGTACTCGCCGCCGATCGTCAGGGCGTGTGCGTTCAATTGCCAGTTCAGAGCATCCGAATAGATCCAGCTTCGGTCACGGTCGTGCGATAGGGCGGAAGCTCCCAGCGTCACGTAGTTGGTCACGCCGATGTTGGGAAAATGGTCCAGCGGAACGCCGGTCAGTCCGAGGCTTGTACCGGGACCGCCGCCTTCGTTGCTGTAGTTATGTTCCTGCACGAATCCCAGGCGGAAGTCGTTCACGAGCGTTGGGGTAAAGACGTGCGTCTCCGTAACAGCGATCTGCGTATCGACCCAGCCGCCTGCAGTCGTGTTGTTCGCTGCGTTGGAAAAATTGATTGGGGCATTATTCGAAGGATGGAATCCACCGACGCGGATAAAGCCCTTGTCCCGCTCGCTGAAATTGTGATCGATCCGGGCGATCCACTGGGCACTGGAGCGAAACTTGTTGGGGAAGACCATGTAATTGCTGCCGTTGGCAAAGCTTCCATTCGATACGGGAAAAAAACTCACCATCTGCTTTCCGACTGCATCCATCCGGGAGCCAGGAATCTGATTATTCGGAAAAGCCTTGCGGCAGGCGGTCTTTCCCGACGTTACGACGGTAGCGGGGTCGAAGATTTGCCCCTGGTAGATCGGTGTGTTGTCGCAGGGATTGGTAGCAAGGACCTTGGTGGTATTGAGCAGTGAGGAGAAGTCTCCGGCGCGTTGTGCCGCCGTCGGGACGACCGTGCTGTAAGTATTGCCCTGAGAGAGCAGGGTGAGGTTATACGCGCCGAAGAAGAAGGTCTTCGGATTGTGACGCTCCCACGGCAGAGGAATCGGAGCTCCGAAGGTACCACCCGGATCATTGAGGATGTACTTGATGGTGCTTTGGGCGGGCGTGAAGTAGTTTCGTCCGTTTAGAACACGGTTGCGATTGAAGTCGAAGACCGAACCGTGCATCTGGGAGGTCCCGGAGTTCGTCGTCAGCAGCAGCACGCCTCCGCCGGTGTGGCCATACTGCGCAGAGAAGGGCGTCGTGATGACCTTCATCTGGCTAAGTGCTTCCGGTGCCGGAGTGAGGGTATACGTCTCGTCAGATGGATTCGTCGTAGGCAGACCGTCAACCAGGATCTCGTTAGTCACTGGCCGGCCGCCACCCATGCTGAAGGCATTGATGTTGCTGTTATTCGCGCTGGTCGAGGACACACCAGGAGATAGCTTTGCTAGAAGCAGCGGAGAGCGTCCATTGCTGCCGGTCATCAATGGCAGTTCCGTCAGCCGCTCTTTATCAATGATGTCGCCGATCTCGGAGGAGATTTCGTTCAACTGTGAGGAGTCTGCTTCGACGCTGACGACCTCTGAGGTCTGGCCCGTGGTCAACTCGATATTGATCGTCAGGCGCTGATTGAGGTCGAGCTTAATGTTGTCTTCCTGCCGTGACTTGAAGCCGGGATAGGAGACCTCAACGCGGTAGCTCCCTTCATTGAGGAAGGGGACGGTATAGTCCCCGGACTGACCGGTCTTGGTACGCACGATAGCGTTGTTGGAAAGGCTGGTGGTAACAACATCTGCGCCCATCACAGGGTGATCGGTCGAGTCGGTGACCCGGCCTCGGATCGAACCGCTGTAGGTCTGGGCTATCAGATGGTTAAGATCGCTCGCAAAGAGCAGGACTAGGAGGAAGAGAAGTTTCTTATGCATGATCTGGCTCCGATAAGGGCCCCTTCGTTAGCGGCTTAGCTTCACCCTAATATAGGAATGTTATTTAGTAACAAAATAAGGTTCAATAATTGTCATTTATTAACATTCAATCTTCATATTCGTACCAAAGCGCCTTTTGTGTTGTTCAAGTCTCAACCGATCGCAGAAGTTTTGTGAAAATATGTTATTTTCAATCACCAGAGGGAAAGTTCATGACGGAAACATCCGAGCCTACACGGCAGGTCGCAATCCTCGAATTTCTTAAGGAGCACACGACTGCTTCGATCGGTGCCATCTCCGAAGCGTTCCATGTCTCGGAGATGACCATTCGGCGTGACCTTCAAAAGCTTGCGGACGCGGGACACATCATTCGCATTCCGCGGGGAGCGCGCATCGAGCGCTGGCAGGGGATGGAGCGATCCTTCGTCGAACGTCTCCAGAAGATGTCTCCGGCGAAAAATCGAATTGGAGAGGTCGCGGCAGCCCTTGTTCAGGACGGAGAGTCGGTCGTGCTCGACTCCGGGACGACGACGCTCTATATCGCCAGGCGATTGCGAACGCGCAGGAACGTGGTCGTCTTTACCTTTTCCATTGCAGTTCTCGAGGAGCTTGCGACGGCCGATTCTGTTCGGGTGGAGCTTACGGGGGGAGTGTATCGTGCCAGCAGCCATGACCTGATCGGGCATGCAGTCGGACAGTACTTAGCTTCCATCTGTGCGGATTATGTGATCTTTGGTGCGGCAGCCGTGTCTCTTTCGCGCGGAGTGATGGTGCACGACCCCGATGCCCAGCGCGAAATGTTACAAGCCGGTAAAAAACGCGTCCTTGTCGTGGACAGCAGCAAGATCGGCGCGGAGGCGACCTACCGGCTGTGCGGAGTGGAGGAATGCGATCTTATTCTGACCGATAGCAGCATCCGTCCGCAGGACCTTGCCCGGCTGCGGCAGATGACGACCGTACAGATTGTCGACGACACGGAGATTTAACCTTCTCGTTGTATCGGATATGTAGAGTCGAGGGAAATGCTTTTTATCTTCTCTACGCGTCTTGGTCTTCGATGACATCTCTTGTGGCGTGCCCCGAGCTCGATATGGCCGACGCACCGGCGTTCGATCCTGAGCGCGAGGTCTGCGTTGCTCGTGCTCCCGGGAGGCTCGACCTGATGGGCGGGAACGTCGATTACACCGGTGGCATGGTGCTGCAAGGGCTGGTTGCCGAGGGGGTGCTGGTCACAGCGCAGATGCGTCGCGATAACGCAGTGGTTCTGCATAACCCCGGAGCAGCTGAATATGCGTGGCTGACCGGAGCTGAGTTTGATTTTTCTGACATTGACTCCGCCGATGCGCTTCGCCGTCGCTGCCAGTCCGATCCGCGTCTGCACTGGACCGCTTATATAGTTGGCGGTCTTCATTTTCTACGCAGGAAGGGATTTGGATTCGGCCAGCGCGGGATCCAAATTCTGGTCGAGTCCAATCTTCCTCCTAACAAAGGCGTAAGCTCGTCCGCAGCTCTTGCCCTTGCAAGCCTCAAAGCAGTCTCAGCCGCTTGGGGAGCGTGTTTGAACGGCCGAGAGCTCGCCGAAGCGGGCCAGTGGGTTGAGAACGAGATCGTCCGATCGGCGTGTGGAATTATGGATCACGCTGCGATTGTCTTTGGACAGCAGGATGAACTCATTCCTTTACTATGTCAGCCGCTCTCTGTCGGTACCGGAATTCCACTGCCTGCGGGGATGCGTCTTTGGGGAATCGATTCGATGGTGCCGCGCGCTACTTCGAGCGTCGCCTACAACCGCGCCCGGGCTGCCGCCTTTATGGCTTACAAGATTCTCTGCGATCAAGACTGCCTTAAGGTCGTGCTCGATACGACCGGGAGCCTGCCCAGATATAGCGACTCGCGCTGGAACGGCTACCTTTCGAACCTTGAGCCTGCAGACTTTGTCGCGAAGTACGAGTCCAGCCTGCCATGGGCGCTATCAGGTAAGAGCTTCCTGGGGCAATGTGCTCCGCATGTGGATCCCTTTACATCGATTACTCCGCATCTCATCTATCCGGTTCGAGGAGCGGCGCGTTACGCGATCTATGAACATCAGCGCGTGCAAAGCTTTGCTGAATTACTTGCGATGGATCCGCCCCGAACTTCCGCTCAAGCCGAACAGCAGCTTCTGGCGCTCGGCGATCTGATGGCGAAGTCGCACCACGCCTACCGAGAGACGGGGCTTGCATCTACTGATTGCGATGAAATTGTCAGCATGGTTCAGCAGGCAGGACCTGAGAGAGGACTATACGGCGCGAAGATGACCGGAGGCGGAGGTGGCGGGACCGTCGTGATTCTCGGCACACCTCAGGGTGAAGCGAGTGTTGTACGAATCGCCAAAGAGTACGGAGACCGTCATGGAGTGACTCCGTATCTTTTCATGGGTAGTTCTCCGGGAACCGATGCGGCAGAGCAGATGTTCGCGTCAACTTTCCGGCAGGTTTTGTAGTGGACCATGTGACGGTACGATCGCGGTATCTCGTCGGAATTCTCTGGCTCGTGTTGGCCAACCTGCTATGGGCCGCACAGGGCATCGCTGTAAAGATGCTTGACCGAGGAATGCATCCGATTGCGATCGCAGTCCTGCCTCTTTGCCTGGTGACTCTCTTGCTATCCCCTGCAATTTTCTGGAGGCGTCCCGACTGGCGCACCTCACTTGGGACCGCCTGGGTCCATCGCACACCGCTCTTTCTTACGGGAGTCGGGGGGCAGCTTGTCGCGCAGATTGGGATGACGCTAGGCATTGCGCGCACCCTGGCCTCCGATGGCGCCATCCTTAACTCTCTGGTACCCATCTTCAGCGCGATCATTGCCACATTTCTTTTGCGGGAGCGCCTGACTCTGCTTCGTGTGGGAGCCCTGCTCCTGGGTCTATCCGGGGTGCTACTTCTCTCCCCCATCCACTGGTCCCAGCCACTTTCCCTGGGAATGAATCGCGCTTTAGGTGGGAATGCGCTGATTGCCCTTGGGTGTTTCGGGTCGGCTTTCTACAACGTCTACTCGAAACGTCTTCTCAACGATTTCACAGAGATTGAAATTCTCTTCTTCAGCTATCTCGCTGCCTCGCTTGCAAGTATCCCCCTGCTGGTCGCTCTCGACCCCGGATGCTTGCGGCAGTTTGCATTCCTTACCGTGCGTGAATGGGGAGCGTTTGGATTTTTGGCCATCTTCATCTACGGGGTTTCGATGGTTCTTTTTCTCCATGCCCTCCGTCGAGTCGACGTCATTGTGGCTTCCGTCTCGCTGTATCTGGTTCCGATCTTAGGCGCGTTTTTTGCAATGACGTTCCTGAAAGAACGGATTGCTCCTCAAGGATTTCTAGGTTTTGCTGCTGTCCTGCTTGGAATGGTGGTGATTCTCTACCGCGACTTTGCCCCATAGTCTCAAATTTTGTGAATATATAACATTCCAAATGCCTATAGGTGATATTTTGAATCACGTAGAGCATTTGGGGGCTGTTGCAAAGTGACTTCCGCCCTGCTCAAGGAGTTGTTTTGACAGTCTTGCAAGAATCAGTGCAGTGGCATCGAGAGACGTTTCACATTGATACCGACTTTGGAGCTCTGGACCTCGCTGCGGTCCATCAATTCCTCAGCGATGCGCCGTGGTCTCGCGGAATGCCGATTGAAATTCTCGAGCAAGCCCTGCGTCATTCTCTCTGTTTCAGCCTGTTCCAAGGTGGGAGACAGATTGGCGTAGCAAGGGTCATCACGGACTTCGTCACTTACGCCTATCTTTGTGACGTGTTTGTGGTGGCGGAGTTTCGGGCCCAGGGTCTGGGATCGTGGCTTATCCGCTGCGTCCTTATGCATCCCCAGCTAGAGCAACTACGGCGTGTCGCTCTCCTGACAGTTGACGCACAAGGGTTTTATAGAAGGTTCGGGTTTGAGTGTCTCAGCCAACCTCAACGATATATGGAGCGCATTCAGGCACATGGTTTTGAAGGTCTGGCAGTCGAGAGAGCCTTCTAGTCTTCTAAAGCCATCATTTCCTTCGTGCCGGTCGATCGCGAAGAAACTTGATTCGCAAACCCCTGCCTCGCAATCCTCAAAGCCAGAGCGTGCTGCGATAGCTGCGCTGCCAGTCGGCGACCGCACTCTTGGGAAGGCCGTTTCCACTCCAGAAGAAGTACCGAGGGTTCGGTCTAGGGCCGGGGGGCAGACCTTGAAGAGCCTCGATCAGAAAGGGAGGCAGAGGGACGTAGACGGGCGTTCCGGTCTTGGCCTGGTAGAGCAGGAGGCTGTCGCCGTGCAGCCGATGGCGTTCGAGCGTGATCGCATCGCGGATGCGCAGTCCGCTCCAGCGCATTAGCAGCGTGAGGGTCCGAAGCCGGGTCCGGGTATCTTCGACGGGGATGCAGCCGCCGCGCGGATCGCCGTAGACATACGTCGCGTCCAGGATCCTCTGGAACTCATCTCGGGGGAAGTAATCGGTCGGGACTTGGACGACCTTGATCCTGCCCAGGCCCATGGAGGGATTCTTGATGATGTAGTCGCGGCGGACGCAGGCCCAGAAGAAGCCGATCAGGCGGCTCTGTTTTTTCTGCTTGGCCAGGCGCCCGTCCTTCCAGGTGCTGCGGAAGTTGAGCAGGGCATCGAGATCGACCTGGTCGATGAACTCGAGTCCTGCGATTCCGGCCCAGACCAGAAACTGTTTGCGGAACATGGTCTCCAGCTTGGAGATGGTATCGGGCGCGAGTTCCCGGCTGACGGCGTCGGCGAGGTAGGCTCCCACCGCGGTCTGGATGGTGACCCTGGGTTTTGGGGCGAGCCCGAGCGGCGGCGCAACCGGCTCGCCCAAAAGAAGGACCGTCGATGGCAGGGGAGCGGTTGGCGGAAGAATCTCCGGCTCGGGAGGCGCGATCTCCGGAAATTCCATGCGGTGGCGCAGTCGCTCCGCGTCGTCCCAGAGGCGTGTCTTGGCGCTCGTGCGGACGAATTCGCCGTTGTGCGATCCCCAGATCCACTTGGGGCAGTTGCAGCGGCGCCAGAGTTTGTCGCGGTAGTGTTTGCAGTCTTCGGCGTGACGGGTGTAGACGGACAGCATCGGGGCCTCCCACTTCAGCGGGATTTTCCGTCAATCCGCGAAATGGGTCAAAACCAGGAGGGCTACTGTACAAAATGCTGTACAAAAATCACCCTGGTTTTTGCCCGAAACTTGTAACTTCTTCAAGGTAAAGAAGTTAAGTATGGTGGAGGCGGTGGGAGTCGAACCCACGTCCGAAACTACCGTCAACAGAGAGCTTTCATGCTTTTCCGGGTTCATTTTTGTCTCGTCATCGACGCTTAGAACCGGCGAAGACGCGGCGACGACCAGCCTGATCGATCTCGTCATTGCCGTCCAGGCGGAACAGCTTTGACCAGCCTACTGTGCGACGATCGGTACAAGCCCGTAGGCGAAGCCTGAGCGATCGGCTACTTAATTATTAAGCAGCAAGCGCGAATTGAGGTTCGGCACTTATAGTTTTGTGAGCGATTACGGGTGTCCACACCCCGGCATGCCTCTCTGCCGCAAGCAATCCCGTCGAAGCCGTGACGCCCCCAATTCGGAGACTGGCACCAACATTGCATTGGGCCGTACAAAGAACTATTCCTATTATAGCTGTGTTCCTCGTAGCGTGTTCGCGCACTAGGCAAACGCCAGGACGATAGCTCCGACAGTAATAAGCGAGCCGCCCACCAGCTTCAGCGGAGTCAGGTGTTCCCCCAGGAAGACCCACGCTCCCAGCATCACCAGGACCACGCTGAGTTTGTCGACGGGGGCGACACTGGAGGCAGGTCCCATCTGTAGAGCGCGAAAGTAGCAGAGCCAGGAGAGGCCGGTGCAGATGCCGGAGAGCACCAGGAAGAGCCAGCTTCGGCGACTGATCTCGGTGATGCCTTGATGCTTCTCCAGGGCGATCGCTATACCCCATGTGAAGACCAGGATGACGCTGGTACGGATGGCAGTAGCGAGGTTCGAATCGATGCCGGCGATTCCGACTTTTGCGAGCAATGCCGTTGCGGCGGCGAAGAGAGCGGAGAGGAGTGCCCAGAAGAGCCAGGTCATACTGTGAGGATACTCGTGGTGGCGCTTGACCGCGGTCGCGATTCACGCGTAAATGGTTCCAATGAAGAAACTATGTTCTCCTCTCGTAAAGTCCCGCAGGGTTGTTTCCTTGTTTGCCTTCTTCCTGGTTCTCGGCTGTCATTGGGGCAAGCTTGTAGCGCAGGATGCGACGAAGTCCGCCCCCATGGAAGGTTCTACGACTGACCCTGCTGCACACGCAAAGATTGAACTGAAGCCTCCAGCGAATCTCAGCCTGCCGACTCTGTTCCTGGTAGGGGACTCGACTGTTCGGAATGGTCACGCCGACGGCGCGGGAGGACAGTGGGGGTGGGGCGAACCGCTGGTCGACTTCTTCGATACGACCCGAATCAATGTAGATAATCGCGCCATCGGGGGACGGAGCAGCCGCTCGTACATCATGGAAGGACAATGGGCCGAGACGCTCGCATTGGTTAAGCCGGGTGATGTCGTCCTCTTTCAGTGGGGACATAACGATGACGGGCCGCTGGATGATCCGGCTCGGGCACGAGGGACGATCAAGGGGATCGGGGAAGAAAGCAAGGAGATCGAGAACCCGATCCTGAAGATTCATGAGACCGTCCACACCTATGGATGGTATCTGCGAAAGTACATCGTCGAAACGAAAGCGAAGGGCGCTATCCCGATTGTGTGTTCGCCGATTCCGCGCAAGACGTGGCGCGATGGCAAGGTCGTCCGCAACGCGGAGAACTATGGTGGATGGGCGCGTCAGATTGCCGCGGAGCAACGCATCGGCTTCATCGACCTGAACGAAATCATCGGGCAACGGTACGATGCGCTGGGCGAGGCGGCGGTAGAGCCAATGTTCGCCGATCCACATACCCATACCAGCAGGGAAGGAGCTGAGCTAAACGCAGCGGCTGTGGTCAGCGGCCTCAAGGCGCTGCCCAGGGATCCCGTTGCGAAATATTTCTCAGCCAAAGGAAAGGCCGTTGCGCCAAGCCTTATAAAGTAGGCGAACGCAACGGCCGGTGGGATCGGGGTGCTTTAGAGAGAGGCGGCTTCGAGGTCGACCGTCTGCCATTCGCCACGCTCGATAGCGGCACGGATCTGGGCAGGTGTCTTGCCCTTTTTGGTCTGCTCGTAGGAGTAAACTGCTTCCTTCATGCAGGTAGAGCAAGTCGCCCCGTGGGTGCCTTCAAAGCAACTATGCAAGCTGTTGTGTCCCATCGCGCGGTCACAATGGCAGTAGCAGGGTTGCTGATGTAGAACGGCAGGAATCTTGGCTGCGATCTGGTAAGACGTCACCTGGTAGGGGTGGGAGAAATACTCTCCGGTAAGCTGATTGCCGCTCAAAACGGGCTTCATCGGCTTGATGGGGGGCTTCGCGTTATAGGCGGGGATATCTTCGGCGGGGTTCGACCACTGGGCCGATGCGGCCATCGTCACAAGTCCTAATGCGAGACATCCAATGATTCGCTTCATGCAGTTGATGATAAATCCAGATCCGGCTTGAACGCACGTCTTGAGTTCGTTGAAGAGGAGTTACGCGGCCACAGTGAAATTTCGTCAAGAGTGTACGTCGAAAAAAGGCAAAAAAAGGCGGCATGCACGGTGCTTTGTACATGCCGGGAGGCCAGTGACGCAACTTGTATCAGCCCAGGCAGACTTGCTTTAACCTGTTATGCGGCTGAAAAACTTTTCGGGCGGCTACTCACGCTTCCGTTGATGAAATAGTAACACGTTTCGGGAGCGGTATGGCAAGCTGAGATGAGATAAATGTCGCACGACATTGATTTAGATAGGTTTAGCTGTCACTCCTTCGCCTCGGTTTGGAAGAGACTAGGGGAAGTCTACAAGCTGAGAAATTCCTTGCTGAGATTTGCTGCCATGCTGGCGTCGCGGTTGGTGATTCCACCAGCGTCATGCGAGACAAGCCCGAGTCGAACCTGGTTGTAGCGGATATCGATGTCTGGATGGTGAGCGGCAGCTTCGGCCACGGCCGCGACGCGGTTTACGAATTCCATGGCGGAGATGAAGTCTTTGAACTTCCAGTCGCGCACCAGTTTCCCGTCTTCCAGCTTCCAGGCGGGTTCGCGCTTCAGCAGATCCTGCGTCTCGGCGTCGGTCAACTTCGGCATAGAGATACCTCGTGCCCCCGATGCTATAGCAATTCTGCTGTAGGTGTAGAGCGAGGCTTCGAGCGTGTGGCCATTTTTTCCCAAGAAAAATGGCACTTTTCGAATCTGACCGCTTTACGGTAACAGGAGAATTGCCTTAGACGGCGGAGGCCTAAGCCGCAATCGTGGGTCGGCAGAGCCTTGCCGGGAGCGCGGCGGGAGACATGCGGGTGATCTCCTCGCGCAGCGCACTCCACGACTGGATCGGTATCCGCAGGAAGACCGAGACGATCTCTGGATCGAACTGGCCTCCAGCGCAACGGGCGATCTCATCCCGTGCCGATTCGAAGCTGGTCCCATTGCGATAAGGACGGTCGGAAGTCATGGCATCGAGGGTATCGGCGAGGGCGAAGATGCGGGCACCAAGAGGGATCTCATCTCCGCGCAAGCCACGCGGATACCCCTGACCATCGAAGCGTTCCTGGTGGGAGTGGACGATCTCTGCAGCGTCTTTCAGGAAAGAAATCTTATAGACCATCTCGTAGCCGTGGCGGCAATGCTCCCTCATAATGCTCATCTCTTCAGGATCAAGCCTGCCTGGCTTGCGGAGAATGCTGTCGGGAATCGCGATCTTGCCCAGGTCGTGGAGGAATGCGCCGCGGGCAATCACTTTCAGGCTTTCGCCGCTCATCCCCATGGTGCGTGCCAGAGCAATCGTATAGGCGGTGACGCGCTTCGAGTGCCCTTCGGTCTCCTCGTCGCGGAGATCCAGGGCGTCGCCCATAGCCTCAAGCGTGGTGTCATAGCTCCGTTCGAGGTCTTCCATGGCAACCCTTAACTGCGTCGTGCGGGATGCAACCAGATCTTCTAGATTGTGGCGGTATGCGGCGTTCTGCTTAAGTAGACGACCATGCTCCAGCGCCCGGACGACGACGGCATCCAATTGGGAGCGTGTGAACGGCTTGACCAGATAGTCGACCGCGCCACTGCGAAAGGCATTGGTGGCAACGTGCAGATCCTGGACCGCGGAGATCATTACGACCGGCATACCCGGATGCTCGACGCAGATACGTTGCAGCAGCGTGAGGCCATCCGTGCCGGGCATCATGATGTCGGAGAGGATCAGGTCGCACTCCGGCCCCTGCTGTAGAGACTGCAAAGCTTCTTCAGCGCCGCTCGCGACGACGGTCAAATAGCCGCTGCGCTCCAGCAGGGCAGCGACGACACTCCGTACTGCCTCCTCATCGTCGACGACCAGGACTCGCTCCCCGGGCATGATGAACCTCCGCTCTAGTTGAGTGAGCTTGCGGTAAACACAAGCTCACTCAACTAGATATCGGCGGTTGCTGCATTGGCATTAGCTCTAGTTCTGCTTTGCTCTGGCGGCTCGTTTGGCATCGGCCCAGCCTGGCTTGGTGATCTGACGGCTGCGGCCCAATGCGAGCGCACCGGCGGGAACATCGTCGGTGATGCAACTGCCGGCGGCAACGTAGGAGCCAGCCTCCAGCGTGACCGGTGCGACCAATGTCGAATCGGAGCCAACGAAGACGCCGTCGCCGATGGTGGTGAGGTGTTTGTGAACTCCGTCATAGTTGCAGGTGATAGCACCCGCTCCAATGTTGACGCCCGCTCCGATCACCGCGTCGCCGAGGTAGTTGAGGTGGTTGGCCTTCGATCCCTTGCCCAGCGTGACCTTCTTGGTCTCGACGAAGTTGCCGACGTGCGCGCCTTCGCCGATACGGCTCTCCGGGCGGAGATGGGCGTAAGGGCCGAGCACCGCTCCGTCGCTGACCTGCGCGTGGTCGAGAATGCAGCCGTTGCGCACCATGACCCCGTCGCCGATGGTGGAGTTCTGGATCACGGAGTAGGAACGCACACGGCTCTCGACGCCAATCGTCGTTCCGCCCAGCAGTTGAACATAGGGCTCGATGACAGTGTCCGGACCGACCGTCACCTGGGCATCGATCACGCAGGTCTCAGGCCGGAAGATGGTGACCCCCTGGGCCATCAGGCGCCGTGCCGTTCCCATTCGCATCGCTGCGTCGAGGTGCATCATTTCGGCAATGGTATTGGCCCCCAGTACTTCGTCGACGCTCTCGGCTTTGACGGCCACCACACGCTTACCGTCCGCTACCAGCATGGCCGCGACGTCGGTCAGGTAGAACTCGCCGTGGGCGTTGTCGGTGGAGAGAAGATCGAGCTTGGCGAAGAGTTCATGGGTTTCGAAGCAGTAGATGCCGGAGTTGATCTCGGGCGCTCCGAGCTGTTCAGGCTTGAGGGATTTCTGTTCGACGATGGCCGTCACCTCGGGTCCATCGCTGTTGCGTCGCAAAACGCGGCCATACCCGGTGGGATCGGCAGGAACCGCGGTAAGGATGGTCATCGCCGCTTTTTCGGCGAGATGCAGGTCGCAGATCGCCGCGATGGTCTCCGGCTTAATCAGCGGAACGTCGCCGGAGAGGACGAGAAGATGCTTCGGGACCGCTGCTCCCGACATGGCAAAGAATGCCTTGACCATCTGCAACGCATGGCCGGTCCCACGCTGCTCCTCCTGCATCACGAAGTTGACTCCGGTGGGCGCAACGGCGGCCTTCACCCGGTCTGCCTCGTGGCCTACGATACAGTAAATCTGCTCTGCCGGAACGACAGTCCTGGCGGCAGCGATGACGTGCAGCAGCAGTGCCTGTCCGCCGATCTCGTGCAGCACCTTCGGACGCTTACTCTTCAGCCGCGTCCCCTTGCCCGCAGCCATGATTGCAATTGCAAATCCAGGCTTTTCCATGGTCGCTATCTTCTCATGCCGGGCACGGCAGGGGCACTCCCACGATGGTGGGGGCTCGTTAAAGAACGAGGGCGGGGAATCGATCCCCGCCCTCATTGGCTATGGCTATTTCTTTGGTTTACCGGGTGGCGGCGGGATGGTGATATCCAGCGCCGTCACCTTGCCGAGCTTCGACAGCGGCGGCGTCAGCTCTGCTTCGTTGCCAACCACGACGATGGCCAGCTTCGACGTGTCGATGTACTTCTCGGCCACCCGCGAGACATCGGCTGCGGTCACCTTCTCGATGCCGGTCTTGTACTTTTCGAGGAAGTCCGTCGGATAGCCATAGAACGCCAGCGTTACCTGTTCGTTCAGGGTCTTGTCTCGCGAATCGTAGTTGAAGATGAAGGAGTTGAGCACCTGCTCCTTGGCCTTACGAAGCTCGTCTGGAGTTGGCGGATCGGTCTTGAGCCGCGCAATCTCATCGAGCATCGCCTGCGTCGCGGCGACCGTGCTTGCGCTCTTGGTTCCCGCGCCAACTCGGAACATCCCCGGGTGATCGTAAGAAGCTCCGTAGCTTCCTCCAACGCTGTAGGCGAGGCCAAGTTTGGTGCGTACACTCTGCATGACGCGGGAGCCGAAGCCACCCGAGAAGATCTCGTTCATGACATTGAGGGCGTAGTAGTCCGGGTTGCCGCGCTCCGTACCCAGGCCGACGATGAAGACGTTCGACTGATTGATATCGCTCTTATTGACGAAGTAGACGCCCGGGGTTGGGCCGGGGAAGTCCATCTTCGCCGTCGTCACGACGGCGCCCTGTGCCAGCGGTTCAAATGCCTTGCGGAGGGTCGCTTCCATGGTCGCGCCATCGAAGTCGCCCGAGACCGCGACGATCATGTTGTTCGGAACGACAGTGCGATCGTGCCAGGCCTTCAGATCGTCGACCGTTACCGCCTCGACCGTCGCGTACTCGGTGCGGCGGGCATAGGGGCTTGTCTTGCCGTAGACCACAAGCGACGCCTCGCGGGCTGCGATACCGCTCGCATCGTCGTTGCGCCGGGCAATTCCTGCTTCCATCTGACGTTTCGCAAGCTGCAGCTTGTCCTTGCTGAAGTCAGGATGCAGCAGCAGATCCATCGCTGTCGTGAAGACACTACTGAAGTCGCCCTTCAAGCTATTCCAGCCAAGGGAGGTACTGGCAATTCCCCCGCTCGTCTCAAGACTCGCGGCCTTGGCCTCCAGTCGGTCGTCGAGCACATCGCCGTTTGCTCCAGCCGTTCCACTGGTACGCCATGTCTGCCCATACAGACTGATCAACCCGACCTTGTCCGCGGGTTCATCCCGGCTCCCGCCTCGAATCAGGATCGTGCCACTGATGAAAGGGAGTTCGTGATCCTCCTGAAGGAAGATGACAAGACCATTCGCGAGTTCAATGCGACGCGGTTGGACCGGCTTGAAAGCGTGGAGTGGCGGCATGGTGATTTTCTTCCACGGTTGTCCTGCCACCGGCTTAACAGCGGAGGCCGCAGGTGCCGCAGCGGGTTTCGTCGTCTGCGCGTAGGAGAAGGAACTGGAGAAGATTAAACCCAGGACAACAACACCAAATCTGTTCACAGAAATCTTCACTCAGCACCCCCAGCGCTCTTCGCCGTCTTCGTCGCCTTGGTTGGCCCATCGGCAAATTCAATGCGCGCGCTCGTCCGGTTGCTGGCCACAAAGATCTGGTTCGCAACGCGGCGGACGTCAGCGCGAGTCACGGCATCGACCTTCTTCAACTGATTGAATAACTCACGCCAGTCGCCAAAACGCGTCTGGTACTCGGCAAGTTGATGCGCTAGGCCTTCGTTGTCCGCGAGACCTCGGAGCAGGTCGGCCTTGGTGCGGGTCTTATAGCGGGCAAGCTCTTCGTCGGTAATGTCTTCCGTCTTCAACCGTTCGAGTTCCTTCTGGATCGCAACCCGCATCTCTTCCGGCGTGTGATCGGGCAACGGAACGGCGTAAAAGGCAAACAACCCCGGATACTTGTTTCCAGGGAACCCGCTGAAGCCCTCTGCCGCCGCGGCAATACGCTGGTCCCGAACGAGGCTACGATAGAGCCGAGCTGTGCGCCCGTTGGAAAAAATATCCGTGATCGCGTCATAGACCGCGTCGTCGGGATCACGATAGTCCGGCCGATGATAGCCCTCGATATAGAAGGGCTGGGTCTGTTCGGTGATGACCACGGACTTCTCTGCAAATTGCTTCGGCTCGATCGTAGTCATCGGCTCCGGCTTCGGGCCGGACGGGATGGCTGAGAAGTACTTCGTGAGCAGCGGCATCGTCTCGCTTGCCTTCACGTCGCCGACCACGGCGACTACGATGTTCGCGGGTACATAAAACTTCTTGTGGAACGCCTCGGCCTCGGTCGCAGTGACCTGGCTGATCTCGCTCTCCCAGCCGACGCCGCTACGACCGTAAGGGTGTGCCACGTAGGCAGTGGCGAGGAACTGTTCCACCATGCGGCCGGTCGGGGAGGAGTCGATGCGCATGCGCCGTTCTTCCTGCACCACGTCGCGCTCCTTGTAAAACTCGCGCTCCACGGGATGACCGATGCGGCCGCTCTCCAGGTAAGCCCAAAGCTCAAGGCGATTCGACGGCATGCTCCAGAAATATTGGGTCGAATCCTCACCGGTCGAGGCGTTCAGGTTTACGGCGCCATTCTGCTCAGCGATCTCGGAGAATTGATTCGGGACAACGAATTTGCCGGCTGCATCAACCGCATCATCGAAAGCCTTCTTCAGCGACTCCAGCTTGGCCGGATCTTTCCCAACCAGCCGCCGCTGTTCCGCATCGTAGGCCGCGTAAGCGACCTCTACCTTGGCGAGAGCTACCTTCTCGGCCAGATAGTTCGTCGTCCCAATCTCGTTCGTTCCCTTGAAGGCCATGTGCTCGAACATGTGCGCCAGGCCGTTTGCACCCTGCGGATCGTCTGCCGAGCCGCCATCCACCAGCGTGTAGAAGCTGAAGACAGGAGCCTCGGGACGCTCACACACGATCAGCGTCAGCCCGTTCGGCAGGACCTTCACCGTCGTCCGCTTCTCGAAACTCGCCAGGTCCTGCGCCGGAACCGAAAGGGTGGCCAGGCCCAGACCAAGGCCCAGCAGACAGGGAACTACACGTAAGAACCGCAAATCGACATACCTCCGCAACAGAGCCTTAAGAATAACGGATTCCTCCGGAATTCTGTTGAGGTGAGGTGATGGTATGAAGGTCGAGGGAGGTGTCAGCCAACGGATTCGGGCGAGACCAAGGCGAGTGAAACCTTTCATCGAAGCTTTACTTGACGAACTGAATGGTCATTCAGTAGGCTTATCGCGTTCGGGCTTCCTGCCCGCCGGAGCCCGCCTCATGCCCTCCAGCTCGTCCTTTCCCTCGTCGCGACAGATCCGTAAGGTTGCCGTGCTCGGTGCAGGGACGATGGGATCACGCATCGCCGCGCACGTTGCAAACGCCGGACTTCCCGTTATCCTGCTGGATATCGTCCCACCCGGCGTCGGCCCGGAGGCGAGTAAGGCGGAGCGGAACAAGTTCGTCCTGAGCGCTCTGGATGGGCTGAAGAAGTCGAAACCCGCTGCCTTCTATGCTCCTGATTCCGCACGGCTCCTCACCCTGGGCAACTTCGACGACGACCTCGCCCTGATCGCCGACTGCGACTGGATCATCGAGGTGGTCGCGGAAGATCTTGCCATCAAGCACGCTCTTCTCGCCAGGGTTCTGCAGCACCGGCATCCCGGGGCGATCCTGACCAGCAATACCAGCGGAATTCCCATCGCGGCGATCGCTGCCGGACTCTCGGAGGAGGCTCAGGCTCACTTCTTCGGAACACATTTTTTCAACCCGCCGCGCTACATGCGATTGCTGGAGATCATTCCAACGCCGCAGACGGACCCCGCAGACATTGCCGCCATCGCACAATTCTGCGATCTTCGGCTCGGCAAGGCAATCGTCCGGTCCCACGACACGCCGAACTTCATTGCGAATCGAATCGGCACCTTCAGCATGATGAATGCCGTGCGATTGATGATGGCGCAAGGACTCAGCGTGGAAGAGGTCGATGCGCTCACCGGTTCCGCGCTCGGCTGGCCCAAGACCGGAACCTTCCGTCTCGCCGATATGGTTGGGATCGACGTGCTCGCCCATGTATCCACCAACTTTTCCGCCCAGGCCGAAAGCATCAAGGACGAACGCGCTGAGGTGAAGCTGCCCGACTTCATCCGCCACATGCTGGAGAAAAAGTGGCTGGGAGATAAGGCGAAGCAGGGCTTCTATAAGAAGGAAGGAAAAGACGAGCAGGGACGAGACCTTCGCCATGTGCTCGACTGGCAGACTCTCGACTACAACTCCAGTGTGCGGCCTAAATTTCCTGCGCTGGAGATGGCGAAAAATATTGAGTCGACCGCCACGCGGATTCCGCAACTTCTCCACGCCGACCCGCGCAGCGATAAGGCTGCGGCCTTCTATTGGCCTCTGCTGACAGAACTCTTCACCTATGCAGCCAACCGCGTTCCCGAGATAGCCGACAGCATTGTCGAGATCGATACTGCGATGAAGACCGGCTTCAATTGGGAGCTAGGCCCATTCGAGATGATGGATGCCGCAGGCGTACGCGCCACCACTGAAAAGATGCGTGCCGCCGGTGCTCCCATAGCTAGCAACGTCGAAAAGCTGCTCGCGGCAGGGGAGAGTTGGTATAAAGACGACCCTGCAACTCCTTCCGGCCGGCAGTACTTCGATCCTGTCAGCAGCACCTATAAGCCGGTCGCTGTAGCCAAAGGCATCTCCTCGCTGACGATTCTCAAAAAGGCCCGGGGCGTCGTGAAGAAGAACACCGGAGCATCGGTCATCGATCTCGGAGACGGCGTCGCCGCCATTGAGCTGCACTCCAAGATGAACGCGCTGGGCGAGGACATCGTCAGCCTCATTACCCAGACCCTGAAGCCAACGAGCGAGCAGGTCGTTAACTTCGAAGCCTTCGTCATCACAGGTGACTCCGGAAACTTCTCCGTCGGCGCAAACCTCATGCAACTACTACTAGCCATTCAGGATGAAGAGTGGGATGACGTCGACCTGATGGTGCGTGGCTTCCAGAACATGACGCAGGCCATCAAGTTCTGTCCCCGGCCGGTCGTGGTCGCTCCCTATGGGATGTGCCTCGGCGGCGGTGTTGAGATCGCGCTCCATGCTGCGGCCCGGCAGCCTCACGCAGAGCTCTACATGGGACTCGTCGAAGCCGGAGTAGGCCTGATTCCCGGTGGCGGCGGCTGTAAAGAGATGGTGCTACGCGCCATCGAGGCTGGCTCCAGCATTCGTCCCGACGCACGCGGGGAAGGGGTCGAAATCTTCGAAGCCCTCAAGAAGTCTTTCGAGACCCTCGCTATGGCTAAGGTCTCCACCTCCGCGGCTGAAGCCCGCTCCTTCGGCTTCCTTCGAGCTTCAGACGCTATCACCATGAACCGCGAGCGGCTCTTGCTCGACGCGAAGCACAAGGCTCGCGATCTCGCAGACGGAGGCTATTCCGCTCCTATGCCCCGTGCCGACATTCCCGCACCCGGCGAGTCTGTCCTCGCGACGCTCAAGCTCTCCGTCTGGACGATGCGCGAAGGCCAGTACATCTCCGACCACGATGCGAAGATCGCCAACTGGATCGCCCATGCCTTGAGCGGAGGCAAGGTCGCTCCCGGCACCCTCGTGAGCGAACAGTATCTTCTGGACCTCGAGCGCGAGGCATTTCTATCGCTCTGCGGCGAGAAGAAGACCCAGGAGCGCATCGCCTTCACTCTGAAAACCGGCAAGCCACTGAGGAACTAGAATTCTTAATCTTATGAGGGAGTTCCTGACGTTTGAGAGAGTTTTTGACGTTGTTTGTTTTACGTCGTCATTCTGAGCGAAGCGAAGGACCCCTGTATTCTGTCTTTTCCGTTGCTTGTTCTTGTCTTTAGATCGGACGTCTTCACCGCACCACCGAGGCTTCCATGAACGAAGTAGTCATCACCTCCGCAGTTCGAACCGCCATCGGTAAAGCGCCGCGCGGCACGCTCCGCACCACGCGTCCCGACGATCTGGCCGCGATTGCGATCAGTGGAGCTCTAGCCCGCATCCCGCAGCTCGACAAATCCGAGATCGAAGACGTCATCCTCGGTTGCGCGATGCCTGAGGCAGAGCAGGGAATGAACGTCGCCCGTGTTGCCAGCTTCCGCGCCGGTCTGCCCATCACTGCATCTGCCATGACCATCAACCGCTACTGCGCCTCCGGCCTCCAATCCATCGCCCTGGCGGCAGATCGCATTCGCGGCGGCGGGGCCGAGGTGATCCTCGCCGGGGGCGTGGAGTCCATGTCGTACGTCCCATTTGGCGGCAACAAGATCTCGGTCAACCCGTGGCTGGTCGAAAACTATCCCGGCAGCTATATGTCGATGGGCCTCACCGCCGAGCGCGTCGCTGCCCACTACGGCATCACCCGCGAGCAGCAAGACCAGTTCTCCTACGACTCCCACCAGAAGGCGCTGGCCGCGATCGCTGCAGGCAAGTTCGAGGACGAGATCGTTGCGGTCCCGGTAGCCGGAACGACCTTCAACGTAAAAGGGAAGGCGACATCAACCGAGACCATCTTCAAGCAGGACGAAGGCCCCCGCTCCGATACCTCTCTCGAAGCCCTTTCAAAACTCAAGGCCGTCTTCCACGCCAAAGGCACCGTCACCGCCGGTAACTCCTCCCAGACCTCCGACGGTGCCGCCGCCGCCGTCGTCATGTCCGCCAGCCGAGCCACCGCCCTCGGCATCCCCGCCATGGCCCGCTTCGTCGCCTTCGCCTACGCTGGATGCGACCCCGAAGAGATGGGCATCGGCCCCATTCACGCCATCCCCAAAGTTCTCAAACTCGCTGGCCTCACCCTCGACCAGATCGGCCTCTTCGAACTCAACGAGGCCTTCGCCGCCCAGTCTCTCGCCGTGCTCAAAGTTCTTGGCATCGACCCTGCAAAGGTCAACGTCAACGGCGGAGCCATTGCCCTTGGCCACCCCCTCGGCTGCACCGGAGCCAAACTCACCGCCACCCTCCTCCGCGAGATGCCCCGCCGCAAAGCGAAGTACGGCATGGTAACAATGTGCGTAGGCGGTGGCATGGGTGCCGCCGGAATCTTCGAGGTCTCAAATATATGACGCAAGCTATGGCAGATATCAAGTTGGCAGTTACGATGCGCAAATTTGCTGAAGCAATCAATATGCAAGGTCCGACTACAAATTTAGGATTCATCTGCCCAGAGTGTAACGAAAAGCTCAGCGTACATATCGGTGGGGTACAAGGAGACCATTTTGAACATCTGCCAGGTGAGAAGGCTTGTTCGTTGATAGACAAGAAAATTTAGACATCATTTAGTTAGAAAACTATCGAGGTAACACCATGGCCACACTAACCACCCCCATCCCCACAACCCCTCGCATACCCGGCGGTTCTTTCCTCATCACCAATCCCACTCCTGCCGACTGCGTCTTCCCCGAAGACTTCACCGACGAGCATCGCCAGATCGCCCAGACCACCGCCGACTTCGCCATCAACGAGATCCTTCCCGTCTCCGACCAGATCGAGGCCAAAGACTTCGCCGTCACTCGCCGCCTCATCAAGGAAGCCGCAGACCTCGGCCTCACCTCCGTCGATATTCCCGAGGAGTACGGCGGCCTCGAAATGGACAAGATGACTTCCGCCATCATCGCGGACAACATCGCTAAGCAGGGCAGCTTCTCCGTCGCCTTCTCCGCTCACGTCGGTATCGGGACGCTGCCGCTCGTCTGGTACGGCACGCCGGCGCAGAAGCAGAAGTACCTGCCGAAGCTGGCCGACGGTACCTTCATCGGAGCGTATGCGCTGTCCGAGTCCACCTCCGGCTCCGACGCCGTCAACGCCCGCACTCGCGCCGTGCTGTCGGACGACGGCGAGACCTACACCCTCAATGGCGAAAAGATGTGGATCACCAACGCCGGGTTCGCCGATATCTTTACCGTCTTCGCCAAGTGCGAGGTGAAGGAAGGCAAGGACGCCGGCAAGGAAAAACTCACCGCCTTCCTGATCGAGCGTGGCACGCCCGGCTTCACCGTTGGCAAGGAGGAGCACAAGCTCGGCATCCGCGGTTCCAGCACCTGTCCGCTGATCCTGACCAACTGCATCCTCCCGAAGGAGAGCCTGCTCGGCGAGGTCGGCAAGGGCCATCACATCGCCTTCAACATTCTCAACGTCGGTCGCTACAAGCTTGGCAATGCCACCGTCGGCGCTGCCCGCATGACGATCGGCAACGGCATCCGCTACGCCAAAGACCGCAAAGCCTTTGGCAAGGCCATCTCGGAGTTCGGCCTGATCCAAGAGAAGATCGCCGATTGCGCTGTGGGCGTCTTCGTCGGCGAAGCCCTGAGCTATCGCACCGTGGGCCTGATCGACGCGGCGCTCGCGAGCATTGACAAACACGACACCGCCGCCATCCAGAAGGCCATCGAGGACTACGCCGTCGAGTGCAGCATCGTGAAGGTCTGGTGCTCCGAGATGCTCGACAAGGTCGTCGACGAGGTGTTGCAGATCTACGCTGGGTACGGCTACGTCGAAGAGTATCCCGCCGAGCGCGCCTACCGCGACTCTCGCATCAACCGCATCTTCGAAGGTACCAACGAGATCAACCGCCTCATCATCACGGGCTGGATGATGAAGTCCGCGATGTCAGGCAAACTTGCACTCATGCCCGCCATCAAGAACCTGATGGACGAGGTTATGGCCGGCCCAGTTCCGAAGGAAGATCGCGAAGGCGCGCTCGCGGACGAATTCTCACTCCTCGCCGCCGCCAAGAAGCTCACCCTCTTCGCCGCCGGGTCCGCCACCCAGAAGTACATGGCGAAGCTTGCCGACGAGCAGGAGGTCATGGGGGCCATCGCCGATATGATCATCGAAGTCTTCGCCATGGAGTCCGCCCTATTGCGGGCCGAGAAGATGACACCTGCCTCAGGCCCCGGCAAGGGCAGCGACATTCCAGTCGCAATGGCTCGGATCTACTGCGCTTCATCGTTCGAGAAGATAGAGCTCTGCGCCCGCAAGATCATCGCCGCCGTGGCTGAGGGCGACATGCTTCGCACCCAACTGACGATTCTGCGCCGTCTCTCCAAGCACGACGGGGCCGACACCATCGCCCTGCGGCGACAGGTAGCTCGTCACGTCATCCAGGCCGGGAAATATGCTCTCTAAATAGTCACAAATCTTTGCCGCAGTCGATTGCCCTGACACCAAAGCATCATCGCATCCCACAAAAGCACCAGCCGTAGCACCTCTCCAACCGGTGTTTTATATTGTGTTTTCAATACCCCTCTGTAACCATCGATTGTACCGATCATGCTTACTTTGAAGTCTTTGCCTCGCGGAACCAGCACGCGCCCGTCCTTTGCCATACCGTCCCTGGCCCTCTTCACAATCCTGTTTTTCTGCATTCCAGGGCTACACGCCCAACGCACTCTCGTCGCCGCACATTCAGCACATTCAATGGATGAGCTCGTTGTAGATGCCGCCGATTCCGCTATCGACTCTGGAGCTGTTCCGGTATCACAGCCGATGACCGTCACCGTGCGGATCGCCACAACGCCGGAGCGAGCCGCCGCTCTCGATCAGTTTCTGGCCGCGGTCACGACCTCAACCTCTCCCAGCTATTACAAGTGGCTTACGCCGCAGCAGTACGCTGCTTCTTACGGCGCGACGGACGATCAACTCGCGAGTCTCACCGCGTGGGCACAGTCGCAGGGGCTGACGGTTGCAGGAGTCTCCGCCGCAAAGACGCGCCTCACTCTTTCTGGAACTGCGGACCAGGTGCAGCGCGCCTTTGCCGTGTCTCTTCATCAATACGTCGTTTCGGGCAGGCTCCATGTCGCGAACACAACGAAGCCCTCGGTACCCCTGTCCATAGTGCCGATGGTCTCAGGCATCTCCGGGCTGGACGATCTGCCGGCCGCGACAGGTCTTCTCAAGGCCACCTCCCTGATCGGCCGTACCGTCGCTCTCACGACCGCCGACTCCGACCCGCTTGCTGCCGCAGCCAATGCGATCGACGCGAACACCTCGCCGGTCCTCACTCTCAGCGCCAAGGCGTGCGCGACAGCCCTCTCTGCCTCCGACCTTGACACCTATCGGGCACTGTTTCGTCAGGCCAGCGCGCAGGGTATTACTGTGCTGGCCACCAGCGCCTGCACCTCGGGATCGGGAGACTCCACATCTTCACAACCCAGTCCGCTGCTGAGCCTTCCCGAAGTCACAGCTCTTACGCTTACCCCTGCCGCTTCCTCCGACGCGACTCTCAATCTCACGGAAGATCGCCCTGACTGGCAGGTAGCTGCTGGACTTCCCAGGGATGCGGCGCGGCATCAGCCGGACCTCACCACCCCCTCGACCGAAGCCTTTGCCCAAACTCTTACGACCCTACAGCGCGAGACCGGGACGCGCCAGGGCAACATCAATTCCGTCCTGTATTCGTTAGCAACGACCCCGGATCTCTACACCCAGCCTGATTCCGTCGCAGCCGGAACCTGGGAGGCCACGACAGGCCTTGGCGTGGTCAACCTCACGACCTTGCTCAAGGTCTTCCCGCGCGCCACCGGAACCTTCACGACAACAACCTCCCTTACATCGAGCAGCTATGGGATTACCTATGGTCAGGCCATCACCCTGTCGTCGAAGGTCCTGGCTCCGGTCTACACCAACGCCAGTCCGACCGGCATCGTGACCTTCAGCTCAACGACTCAGGGGACGCTGGGTTCCGCCACTATTGATAGCAGCGGCATCGCAAACTTCACTCTTGCCACCGCCCTGGACGTCGGCAGCTATACCCTCACGGCGACGTACTCCGGCGACACCAACTATGCCTCCAGCGTCAACACCAGTGTTGTCATCGTGGCGGTGACCATTGCGAACGGAGCCATCGCCGCGACCGTCTCTCCGGCCACGAGCACCCCGTATGGCAGCACCGCGACCGTGACCGCTACAGTCACTCTGCTCGGCGCAAATGTTCCGCCCAACGGCCCAGTCACCGCCTCTCTGCCTGTATCTGGAACCAACTACTCCGCTATCCTTTCCCCAAGCGCTGGCGGGAATAGCGCCACCGCAAACATTGTGGTTCCTGTCCCCCCGCCGGGAACCTATCAGGTACAGGTTGGTTGCGCCGGCAATACGAACTTCGTCTGCCAGACTCCCAAGCTGCTTTCCATCACCAGCGTCAAGGGAAATACCCTTATTAGCGTCGCGGCAACCCCGGCAGTTCCCCAGGTTGGTCAGCTCGTGACCTTCTCCGCGAACATCACGAACGCCGGAAACGGACAGGGGACTTACAACTATTCCGGCACCGTGACCTTCTACGACAATGGCAAGAGCATCGCCATTGCAGCCGTCGGATCCAATCAGGCCACGGCCAGCGCCACCCTCTCCGGCAATGTCGCGCACATCATCGCCGCGGTGTATGGCGGCGACGTGAATTGGAATGGCAGCAGCTCGACGCCCCTTGCGATCAATCCGACCCTGCTCCCGTCGACGCTGTCCGTCACCTCCAATGTCACGACGACGCTGGTCGGTGTCAACGTCGTCTTCACCGCTACAGTCTCCAGTACCATTGCGAATGTGGTCGTGCCCAGCGGCATAGTCAGCTTCTTCGATACCTTTACCGGCACCGCGCTGCAACTGGGCGGCACGACTGGAGCGGTGGCGCTCACACCGAACGGACCCAACCAATCCATTGCCCGATTCAGTACGACAGGGCTTCTTGCCGGGACGCACAGCATCTACGCCATGTACAATGGCGATTCCTACTTCGCCTCCGCGACCTCGTTGAGCCTGCCGGTGAAGATTACCGACTATGCCGTCGCGATGACTCCCGCAACCCTGGCCCTCACGGCCGGCCAATCCGGACAGGTCGCCATGCAGCTCTCCGCGATCAACGGCTTCAGCGGATCGGTCAGCTTCGGCTGCACGCCGCCTGCGAGCACGGAGATGACATGCTCCTTTAGCCCGGCTTCATTGCAGACCAGCGGCAACACCACCATGACAGTCGTCTCGACCTCAGCCAAGGCCAAGCCAGTGACTGTCTCACACAACAGCGGAGACCGGAACTGGCCCATGGGAGCAGGATCAGCCCTTGCCATGCTGCTCTGCTTTATTCTGCCGCGCCGCCGCCGCGCTCTGCCACTGCTGCTGACGGCCCTTCTGACGCTCTCACTCTTCCCCAGCCTGGGGTGCGGGGACGCCACCAGCACAACACCGACTCCGCCGCTCACCGATTCTGGAACGCCACTTGGCACCCAGATCTTCACCATCACCACCGCCGGGACCGACGGCACCAACACCGCCCGGCACAACTACAACTTCCAGGTGACCGTGCAATAGCAAGCTCAGTAGCACGCCGCCACCTTGCAGCGATCCGTCGTGCCGATTCAAAATGCTGATCCGATCCAAAATGCTGATCCAGGAGAAGGTTGTGCGATCCCGTAAAACAGTGGCGGAAACCACAACCTTTTTTCCCGTTTCAGGTCTAAACAGACGACTCAGTAACCTCAAACGTATAAAAAGTCGTCTAGCCCCAGTAGAATTCGTGTTGACGCAACTGTGACTGAATCAGCAGATAGCGCCCTTCGTGGGTGTGACGCTCCGGGAAACCTTGCTCCTCCCACCCCGGGTCTGTGAACGACGTCCCATAACCAGCAAGGCAGGGAATCCCATGCGTAGCCCCTCGTTTTTTCGTTTTGCCCTCCCCGTACTCCTGCTTTTGACTGCCTCGACCTTCAGCCACGCTGCCGTTCAAAGTCGCATCAGCTCGGTCAATACCTCCTCTCGCGTTGCCATGGAGCACACCGTCTCGCCCCGCGCACTGGCCGGAAGAGACCTCGGAGCCGCTCCGGGCGATCAGAAACTGACCTCGCTCACTCTGTTTTTCAACAGAACAGCCGCTCAACAGTCTGCACTCGATCAACTCCTGATCGATCTTCAGAACCCGAGTTCGCCCCGTTACCACCAGTGGATTACGCCCGAGCAATTTGGAGCGCAGTTCGGTCTCAGCGCGCAAGACCTCGCAAAGGTTACCCAGTGGCTTGCCTCGCAGGGCTTGACCGTAACCAGCACCGCCCGTGGCTCAAACTTCGTTACATTCTCCGGTACGATCGCCCAGATCCAGCAGGCTTTCGACACCAGCATTCATACCGTGATGGTCGATGGCGAAACCCATATCTCGAATGTGAGCGAGCCCGATCTTCCCGCCGGCATCGCCGGAGTCGTCAGCACCATCACCGGCCTCAACGACCTCAAGCTCAAGTCCCGCGCCCGGGTCTCCCAGGTGGCCGCACCTGCATCCCTGGGCGGCAGCGCCCAGCCCAACACAGTGCGGCCCCAGTTCACCTCTAATACCAGCGGCAGCCACTACGTCACTCCCGGTGACTTCTACAAAATCTACGACGTCAGCCCCATCTTCAGCTCCGGCTACAACGGGAGCGGCATCACCATCGCCGTCATGGGCCAGACCGATATCAGCATCTCCGATGTCACGGCCTTCCGGAACGCCGCCAGCGCCTCTTCAACCAATTTCCCAAGCGCAAGCTTTCCGGCGTCGAATCTCCCCAGCGTCTTCTGCATCCAGACCAATGCAGCCGGAACCGTTACCACGGCTGGAATCGTGACCTCTCCTGCCAGCGCTCCTACGTGTGTCGGAAGCTCCAGCAGCGATCTAGCGGAAGCACAGCTCGACGTCGAATGGTCCGGTGCTGTCGCCCCCGCAGCCAAGATCCTCTATGTCGACTCCAGCGACGTGCTCAACATTTCGCTCGTCCAGGCGATCAACCGTAATCTCGCTCCCATCATCACTATCAGCTACGGACTCTGCGAGCCCAGCGGCGGGGCCAACGCTCTAGCCGCCTACAACCAGCTCTTCCAGCAGGCGAATGCCCAGGGCCAGACTATCGTCGGCCCGGCTGGTGACTCCGGCGCTACCGACTGCGACTATGGCGGCTACCCTGCTGTGCAGGGCCTTGCAGTCGATTTCCCGGCCAGCTCCCCCAACGTCACGGGCATCGGGGGCACCATGTTTAACGAGGACACCGGCACCTACTGGCAGGCAGCCAGTGGCTCTGACGTCATCACGTCCGCCCTTGGCTACATCCCCGAAACGGTGTGGAACGAGACCACCGCCACAAACGGTCTCAGCGCTGGTGGTGGTGGCGCAAGCGTTCTCTTCAGCAAACCCTCCTGGCAGGTTGGCACCGGTGTCCCCGCAGACTCCGTGCGCGATGTTCCCGATGTCTCGCTTAACGCTGCAGCCAGTTATGAAGGCTACATCTTTTGCTCCTCTGGTTCCTGCACCAACGGCTTCCGCACCGCTGCAGGTAACTTGAACGTTGTCGGCGGAACCTCGGTCGGCGCGCCTTCTTTTGGTGGGATCCTCGCGCTCATCCAGCAGCAGATCAATTCAAAGATGGGTAATGCCAACCCCACAATTTACGGACTCGCCAGTAAATCAAACGGCAGCAGCATCTTTCATGATGTCAGCACCGGCAATAACTCTAGTCCCTGCGTAGCTGGAACCCCTAACTGCCCGACCGGCGGCAGCATCGGATATACCGCCACCACCGGCTACGACCTCGCCACCGGTTGGGGCTCCGTCGACGCCTCTCTAATGGCTAACAATTGGACCTCGGTCACTCCCGCTGGCACGATCGTGGCGGGTACCAAGACCGGATCGACTGTCCTGGTTACCACCAATACAGCCGTCTGCGCTGTCTCCAGCGGGAGCATGGTGATCAATGTCGCCGTCTCCAATAGCAGCACAGCTGGGAGTGCCGCCACCCCGACCCCCAGCTCGGTTGTTCCGACTGGTACTGTGACGATCCTGATTGACGGCAAGGCTGTAACAGGGACCGTGACCAGTCTTGGCGCCAGCGGCACGGCAACCGTCACTGTCAATACCGCTTCACTCACCTCGGGGAGCCACACCATTGGAGCCACCTATTCGGGTGACGGCAGCTACTACTCCTCACAGGGCATACTCGGAACGGTTAGTTCAACCGGGCTATTTACGTCGACCCCGGTCGACATTATCTCCTCCACCTCGGCCGACTTCTCCATCACTCCTTGCACGGCATCTGTCACGGTAACCCGCGGAACTACGGCTCCAGGTCTCGTGCTGACCCTCACTCCGTTCAAGGGTTACTCCGGCAATGTGACACTGGCTCTCACTACCGGTGACTCGGTGGCAGCCTCTTACCAGTTCTCGAGCACTACTGTCGCCCTCAGCTCCACAACTCCGGCGACCACGACGCTAACGCTCTCCGCCTTCCAGAGCAACGCAGTGACTGCGACCGGGAACCTGAGGGTCAATATCTCATCGAACCGCCAGCCCTTCGGTCACGTCCCGTGGTACGCTTCGACCTCGGGCGCGACGGTGGCTTGTCTGCTGCTGATTAGCCTGCCGCGACGCCGGCGTCTGGGCGGGCTGCTTGCGGTATTGCTCTCCATCGGTGCAATCGGAGCGATCGGTTGCAGCTCATCCAGCAGCACAACGGGTACGACCCCCACTACTGGCACAACCGCAGCCACCCCAGGCACCTACACCCTCATCGTGACCGCCACCGGAACCGGCGGACAGGTTCATACAACCAACGTCACCTTCACAGTCCAGTAGGCTGAAGGCGATTCCCCATAGCACCAAAGGCCGCGTCTTCAAGATTCAGAAGCCGCGGCCTTTTTGCTTGTGCCTCTAAAGATCGCTCCAAACGTACAACCTGGACCCTTAAGCTGACTTAGTCGGGGAGACTTCAGCCTTTGCCGCGGCTCGCGCCTTACCTGTCTTTGCGACTAGCTTTGCAGCGGGAACCGCATCGACGCCCTGGGCAGCATTCATCAGAAACTCCTGCGCGCTGAACTTCGCACCCGTCTGGGGAGCGCGCAGATATTCGCCGCTGGGCTGCAACAGACGTGCTTTGACGTTGTCCTTCAGGTAAGCCCCGAGAATCTCCTCGCGCAGTCGCTTTGCCAATTCGGGCTGCGTCACCGGAAAGACCACCTCGCACCGCTCTACCAGGTTGCGTGGCATCCAATCGGCACTCCCGCAGAAGACCTCCTCCGCACCACCGTTGGCGAAGCTGAAGATGCGGCTATGTTCCAGGAAGCGCCCCACGATGCTGCGCACCCGAATCCGTTCACTCAGCCCATGGACTCCAGGCCGCAGCGAGCACATCCCCCGGATAATCAGATCGATCTCCACCCCGGCCTGTGACGCAGCGTAAAGCGCCTCGACGACGCGGCGATCGAGCAGTCCATTCATCTTCGCGACTATGCCTGCAGGCCGACCAGCGCGTGCGTGCTCCGCCTCCCGTTCGATCAGCTTTACCAGCCCATTCAGCAGCGTCAAGGGCGCAACCAGCAGCGGGCTGTACGTGCCCGTGTCCGTCTCTGCGGTCAGATAGTTGAACACCTGCTGGGCAGCCGCCGTCAGCTCCGGGCGCGAGGTCAGCAGACTGATGTCAGTGTAGAAGCGCGCCGTGATCGGGTTGTAGTTGCCGGTCCCCAGGTGCGCGTAGCGTCGCAACACACCATCCGGATCGCGCCGCACCAGCAACGCGAGCTTGCAGTGGGTCTTGAATCCAAAGATGCCATGGAAGACACCCACACCCGCATCCTCCAACTCCCGCGCCCAACGGATATTGGAATCTTCGTCGAAACGTGCCATCAGTTCGACTACAACCGTAACTTCCTTGTTCTGGCCGGCCTCGATCAGCGCTCGAAAGATCGGCGAATCTTTGCTCGTCCGATAGAGCGTCTGCCGCATCGAGATCACTGCCGGATCCGCAGCACCCGCCTCTATGAAATCTTCCACCGTCTTATAGGAGTCGAAGGGGTGGTGCAGCAGCACGTCCTTCGTTCGCAGCTCCTCAAAAAGATCGGCTGAAGTCGGTGCAAGTTTATAGTCCTTCGCCGTGAAGGGCTCGTATTTCAGCTCGGGGCGTTTCGCCTCCGAATATAAGTTCATCAGCCTCGATAGATTCACTGGCCCGTTGGTATGGAAGACCTGCGAGGTATCCAACTCGAAGTTCGTCCGCAACCGCTCGACAATCTCCTGGTCGGCCGAACTCTCGATCTCGAGCCGCACCGCGTCGCCCTTGCGGCGATTATGTAACTCCGCGCGCACACTCTCGAGCACCGAGCGCGACTCCTCCTCCTGCATATACAAGTTGCTGTTGCGCGTCACACGAAACGCGGACTGCGATAGCACCTCATATCCCCGGAACATCCGCTCCACCTGCGATGCGATCAGTTCGTGCAGGAAGATAAAGTCATAAGCTCCAGCCTCTTTCGGCAGACAGACGAGCCGCGGCAGGGAACGCGGAACCGTCACCACGCCGAGCACCGTGTTCATCTTTTCGCGTGGTGTCCCCTTGCGCTTGTGACGCAGCAGAAGAGCAAGGCACAGTGCTTTGTTCAGCACCCGCGGAAACGGATGAGAAGGATCGATCGTCACCGGCGTCAGCAGCGGATCGACCTCATCATCGAAGAACTGTTGAGCATGCTCCCGTGCTGCGTCGCTCAGTTCGTGCCAGCGCAGCACACGGATATTTTCCGCCGCCATCGCCGGCAGCAACTGCTCGTTCCAGCACTTGTACTGCGCCTCGACAAACTGCTCGATCCGGTCTCTCAGACGGTCGAGACGCTCCTGGGGACGAAGACCGCCCTCATCCGGGGGCTGCGCCTGATCGTATCCGTCTTCGATCCGTTGCAGGAAGCTCGCCACCCGTATCTCGACGAACTCATCCAAGTTGCTCGCCGTAATCGCGAGAAACTTTACCCGCTCAAGGACAGGATTCGTTGGGTCCTGCGCTTCTTCCAAAACGCGCTGGTTGAAGCGCAGCCACGACTCATCCCGGCTAAAAAACAGATTCTCGACCGGATGGACCAGGGACTGCTTCGCAGGGACAGATTTCTTCACGGCTCGCTTGGTTGGTGTACCCATAGAGACCCAAAGTGTATCGCGCTACAGCATCTGCAGGATGAACAGAGGGAAAATTCCTGCTCGCCCCGCACCTCGGGTCACACGTCAACCCCTCGACTCACTTTCCAGTCAGGATCTGCGTTGCCTGCATCAGCATCGCCGCTTCACGTTCCACCGCTGCAGCCGTCCTCGCGATCTGTGCGTCGACGTCCTTCCATTGCTTCTGCTCAATCGTCTCCCGAGCCGCTGGCAGAGTCTTTACCCCATATCCCGTATAGAACCCCGGTGCATACATCATGTTTTGAAACCAGGAGCGATTCGGCAGACCTGCCGGATCAAGAAAAGCCCGTTCACTCTGGATCAGCTTCGGATTCAGAGTGAGCGGCGCCTTGAGAGCACTGGCAGTGAAAGCTTTGTCATAGTCAGAGGCGGCGGTGGTTAGATCGTCGACCGCCTGGTCCAGCGGAGCGAAGTTCAGATACGGCGGCAGCGTCTCAACGGTCGGCGCGACTCTCTTTTTCTTCGGATCTTCGAGCGCTTTATACACTCCGTCATTAATCTCGGTATTCCGCTCTTTGACCTCGGCACGCATCGTGTCGGCGAGCTTCTTTACCCCGGTCACGTAGGTCTTCACCGTATCCGCGACGTTGCCGAATTGGAAGGGAATCACGTCCGCGTCGGCCATCCGCATCATCATAGTTCCTGCAGTCTGCGCCAGCGCGCGTCCATAGGCGAAGTCCGTGTCCATGAAGTGCGTGTACCAATAGAAGTCGTCGTAGATCGAGTGATACTGTCCTCCGCCCTGATCCTCTCCTCCATACCCGAGATTCACGCTCGCAATTCCGAGGTGGTGAATAAACGCCGTATAGTCGGAGCCCGATCCAAGCGCCTCCATCCTCAGGTCGGCGCGGCTCCGCAGTTCGCTGCGAGTATCCGCGGAAGCCTTCGAAATTGCCACCAGCCGCTCTCGCTTCCACACCGTCATCTTGGTCTCGGGATCTTCGATGTCCTTCACCACGCTATCGACGAAGTTCTCCAGCGAGCTCGATCCCTCGGCCCGGAAATATCCCCGGCTGTTGCCGTCCGAGTTGAAGTAAGCCACCGCATGCTCGCTCAGTTCGGCAGCATGCGATTCCACCCACTCCGTAGAGCCCAGCAGCGCCGGCTCCTCGCCATCCCAGAAGCAGTACAGAATTGTCCGTTGCGGACGCCAGCCCTGCTTCAGCAGCTCGCCCAGCCCACGTGCCTCTTCCAACTCAGCGCTCGCGCCCGACACAGGATCGCCCGCCCCATTCACCCAGCCGTCGTGATGGTTTCCACGGATCACCCACTGATCGGCCAGCGTTGTTCCAGGAATTTTCGCAATGACGTTGTAGAGCGGCTTGCGGTCCCAGTTGAAGGCCAGGGCAAGATGCGCCTTCGCCACGCTCGGCCCGACCTTGTAAGCAAACGGAAGCCCACCGCGCCAGCTCTCCGGCACCAACTCGCCCTTCAGAGACTTCAGGAACGGAGTAGCATCCGCATACGAGATCGGCAGCACAGGAATCTTCGTGATCGTCTGAACCTGGTCCAGCGGGATCAGCTTCGTCCCCGCGACTGCTCCGATGCCCGGAGTCTGCGGATCGCCCGGATAGACAGGCATATCCATCACACTGCCGCGCTGCGCGCCCTCGGACGGACGCATCGGCCCATCCGGATAGCTGTCGCCACGAAAGTATCCATCGTCCCGTGGATCGGAATAAATAAGGCATCCCACCGCGCCGTGCTCGGCTGCAACCTTGGGCTTGATACCGCGCCAGGTCTGTCCATAGCGCGCAATAACGATGGCCCCCTTCACCGAGATACCCATCTTTTCCAGCTCTTCGTAGTCAGCCGGAGCCCCATAGTTCACGTACACCAGCGGAGCCGTCACGTCGCCATCGCGCGAGTAGGCGTTGTAAGTCGGGAGCTGTTCCTTCTTTTGATCGGAGGTGGGATCTATCTTAAGCGTTGGCTCCTCGAGCTTCGCCTCGAACTTATCCACCCCCAGCAACTCCAGCTTGCGCAGCTTCGGGGTAGGGAACAGCGCCTCCTGCAGCTCGATCTTCGCGTCCAGTCCATAGGATTTCAACTGTGCAACCAGCCACTCAGCGTTGTCTTTGTCGTACGGGGAGCCTACATGGTGGGGACGAGCTGAAAGCCGCCGCATCGTCTCGCGCAGGCGCTCCGGCTCAGGCAGTGCACGAAACTTCTGCTCCCACTGTACTTCTGTTGCCGAATGCTCTGCGCTGTATCCGCGGAGAGGAACATCGCTCGGGTTGACCGCATAGGCAGTGCTGGCAAGCAGGGTGAGACCGGCGACGAAACTCCGCATGGCGATAGTTCTCCCAAAGAAATTCAGATGAGATCTTTGGAAAATCCTATCACCACGCCTGAAAGCCTCATGGAATTGCCAAACGCGAAGCGTCCAATACCCTACGAAGTAGCGCCCGCCCGGCGTCAGGGCGCACTTGTTCATTAGCCTCTAAAGAATCCTACCGATGCCAGTGCATCTGCCAGCCCAAATACTTGCTCGTCGCCTCGTACACCGGCGCAGCCGTATTGGAGAAGTTCGCGGCAACGTGATGCTCAAAGCCGTTCTCGCAGATATACCGCAGCAGCTCCTGCATCTTCGGAATCTCGACCACGCCTGCTCCGCCAAAGGTCGTCAGAGGGTCGTTGGTGAATGCTCCCTCGCCGACATAGCCGGTAATCTTTCCGGTGAAGTCGTCCGTGGAGAAGCGCGCGAAGCTCATCGCCCCGGCCTTTACTTTGCCTTCCAGCGTCCCATGCGTATTCTCCTTGCCCACCGTGCCGGCGATGATGAGCTGATAGTCCATCTTCACGCCTTCATTGAAGAAGTGCTTCGGCAAATTGGAGCAGTGGAAGCACACAGCCTTGTCCGGGTTATCCCCGTAGTTGTTGTTCCAGTCGAGCAGTGCGGACGGCGACTCGCTGGCCAGCGTCAGGGCGTACATGCTGAGAGTTCCAAGCACGTCGACCTCGCAGGCTGAAGGAATCAGATTCTCGCTCATCATGCTCATCACCGTGCAGGGAACGATGCCCAGGAACTCTTCAATCGAGGTCCAGCACTGTACCGCGCTGACGGTCAATTCGCTGGCCTTCATCCAGTGGTCGATCACTGCGCCCAGCTTCGCCATCTTCATCAGCGCCGGCTCCGGCGTATCGCCGACCGGGATGTACTTCTTGATCGCCGCCAGCTTCTCCTGCGCCGCGTCATCCGAGTCCTTCATCCGGCTGATGCGACCCATCACCTCGCTCAGGTCGAGCGTCTCGACCGTGATGCCGTTCTTCTCCAGCAGCTTCTCCGAGTAGCGCACCGTATTGAAAGCCGTAGGCCGCGCCCCAATCGCACCGATGCGAAGATTCTTCAGCCCCTTCACGACGCGACAGACGCCGGTGAACCACGTCAGGTCCGCCTTGAACTCGGGCGAGTCCGGAGCTTCCGTATGAAGCTGCGTCAGCGAGTAGGGAATCCCATACTGCTTCAGGTTGTTGCAGATCGACATCTTGCCGCAGAAGCTGTCGCGCCGGAACGCAATGCCCATCTTGCCCGCATGGTCCGGCGTAGCCTGGATCAGCACCGGCACTTGCAGGTTCGAGAGACGCAGGGCATCAGCGAGGCCGCGCTCTTCGCCGAAGTTCGGCAGCGTAATGATGATGCCGTCGATCTCCGCCGCATGGGCCTTGAACAGCGCCGCGCACTTCTTGGCGTCCTCGTACGTCTCGACCGCCCCGTGCGCTGTGTCCTCCGGGGTCAGTACGATCGGCTTGATCCCAACGGCTTCGAGAGCGGCAATCATCTCCAGCCGTCCACTCGTAGCCAGGTGGCTCGGAAAGAAACCACGGTTGCCGACAATCACGCCCAACGTCATTTGCTTAGCCATCTCGCTCCATTGCCCCTGCCGGGGTCTTGTGTAGTTTTAGTGAGGAGATCTTCATCTCTCAAGATTAGTTCGATACCCAAAGTATAGTATGCAGTCTAACTCTTGCCGGGTCGGAAGCGAACCGTATAAAAACCGCCAAAAATTGCCAGCACAACGCCCCACCATAGCGTAGGCTGCAGTTCAGCCAGCACCGTAGGCGGCGGATGGTGGATCTCCGTCAGACCGGTGGCGATCAACACGATGCCATATCCCAGCATCAGAATCCCGCAGAAAAACCAGATCGATATCTCAGCTCGTTCACTCATGACAATCCCTCCAGGCTCCCGCCCGTTCTACCAGAAGATCAAATTCACAATGAAAAACACCGTGATGACAACGCAGGCCCAGAAGATCGGCTTCTGGAACAATCCCTTCGATCCATCGTCTGGAATCGGTGTAGCGCCGTAGACCAGCCCTGAAAGCTCCGAGATCGGCGTAGCGTTCGTAAAGAGGCTGACCACCACCGTCACCAGCACGCAGACGACCCAACTCCAGAGCGCGCGGTACAGGTTTGCCGCCATCGCCTGCACCCGCATGATCGTGTCCGGATCGGCATGGAGCTGGAGGATCATGAAGCGGATATTCGCCGGATTGTGGCTCACCATCAACCACATGCCAACCGACGATGCAGTTCCAGCCAGCAAGCCCCAGAATCCGCCCTTCTTCGTCGCCCGCTTCCAAAGCATGCCCAGGATCACCGTACCAAACAGGGGTGCGATAAAGAAGCTGAACAGCTCCTGTACGTAGTCCATGATGCTGGCCGCGCCCATCACCAGGTAGGCTGTCGCAATTGACACCAGCATCCCGATCACCGTCGACCACCGGCCCATCGCGACGTAGTGCTTGTCGCTCGCCTTCTTGTTGATGAATGCGCCGTAGAGGTCGTAGGTCCAAACCGTTGAAAATGCGCTGACGTTGCCTGCCATACCGCTCATGAATCCGGCGATGAGTGCCGTGATCCCGAGCCCCAGTAGTCCCGGACCGCAGTACCGAATCAGCATCAGCGGAAGCACTTCGTTGTAACTATGCTGTCCGGTGGACGCAGCCATGCTCTCCGGTACCAGGTGCATGATGCTGCCATCCGCATTCTTCAGCACGGAAAGCGCCAGCAAACCCGGCACAATCACGATCAGCGGCACAGCCATCTTGAAGGCCGCGCCGATCACCGGAGCGAGTTTCGCAGCGCGCAGATTGTTCGCGCTTAAAACCCGCTGAACCACTAGGAAGTCTGTCGTCCAGTACCCGAAGCTGATAACGAACCCGAGCCCGAAGACAATCCCGGTCCAATGGACGCCCATCGGATTGTCCTTGAAGCTTCCCAGCGTGCTCCACATATGCGTGTAGTCGGTCGAACCCAGATTGACCGCCATCTGCGCCTTCAACTTCGTCCAGCCGCCCGCTTCGATCAATCCCAGGATCGGGATCATCGCTGCTCCCGCCCAGATCAGTACAAACTGCAGCACTTCATTGATGATCGCGGAGCGCAATCCCCCCAGCATGACGTACAGCGCCACCGTTCCCGCACCCACCCAGATGCTGAAGGTAATGTTCCATCCCAGCACCGTCTTCATCACCAGCGCCATCGCGTACATGTTGACGCCGCTCATCAGGATGGTCATCAGGGCGAACGACACAGCGCTCAGTGCCCGCGCACCCTCTCCAAACCGCAGTTGCAGATAGCCCGGTACAGAGTGCGTCTTCGAGATGTAGTAGAAGGGCATCATTACAATGCCCAGGAACAGCATCGCCGGAATCGCGCCGATCCAATACCAGTGGGCTGCGAGGATACCGTACTGGTACGCCGCGCCTGCCCAGCCCATCAATTCGAGCGAGCCCAGGTTCGCCGAGACGAAACTCAACCCCGCGATCCACGCCGTCATCTCGCGCCCGGCCAGGAAGAAGTCCTCGCTGGTGTTCGACTTACCCTTGGCGTAGAAACCGATGAACACCACCAGGGCAAAGTACAGCACCAGGATCAGCACATCCACCGGGGCAAGCTTCGTAAGCTGCCGCCCCTCCATCATCACAGCCAGAGACGCCAGAAGATGCATCGTTCGAAGTACCAGTAGAGCTTACCGTTTCGAGTAAGCGTTTACCCTCTCAAAGATTTTTACGGCGGCAAAGCGCCTTGTATCGCACGTACGCAGCAAGCATTCGATTGACACGACTCCAGCAGCGAATAAAATTAGTGCCCGGGACGATAACATGACCCTTGGCGTATGTTGGCAATCGCTGCAACTATACAGGAAACCAAGTGCTTCTCGCACGGCACGTTGCAGCTAGCCCGGGCGACCGAGAACGACGGCAACCTTCAGCGCAAATGCTGCGCCGACCGCAAGACCAGCCAGCCACGCCGACGCATTCACTTTAATCGAGTGTCAGAGCGACGATCTTACAACGCACCCATCTGATTCGGAATCTATCTCAGTGAATCCCGAAACACCGTTGGTAAAAATTGGAGAGAACGATGAAGATTCGCCGTCTACAAACCCTTACCCTGGTCGTCGCAATCGTCGCCAGCCTTCCCGTCACCTACGCCCTCGCCCAGAACGACTCGGGGGCCAAGCAGAGCATAAAGAACGCAGGCACCGAGACCAAAAACGCCGCGAAGGACACAGGCCACGGGATCAAGCAGGGAACCAAGAAGGCCTATCACAAGACCAAGAATGGAACGAAGAAGGCAGCCCGGAAGGTCGAGGGCAAGCCCACCCAGACCACGTCGCCGCAGTAGATCAGCGAGCGTCTGCATTCAGAACGGCCCGGCTTATTCGATCGCTTCTATCAGCCCAACTTGGCTCTGGCCAGCCGGCCACAATACCTCTGCCGCCAGAGCTACCAGTGCGATCCAAAACAGGTCCGCTCCCAGCAGATGTACCACCTGCATCCAGGTCGGCGCTAATAGCAACACGTCTCCTATGCCGAGCACGATCTGTGCGAGAAAGAGCCCAACGACAGTTCGGCTCAAGCTACTCGGTACGCCCCGGACCAGCAGCAGTACACATACAAACGCTACAAGCGATGCAGCCGGATGCATCCAGCGCATCCGTATCAGCAGCGGGGAGGAGGCTGCAAAATCCGCCCCAAGGGCAGCACTGAGACTCGCTGCAGGGAAGAGCGTATCCGCAAGAGCCGCCAGCGATCCCGTCGCCCCCACTACGATCGTCGCGACCACTGCCAGCAGGGCAGCTGGTCTCAATTTCGGCAGATTGACGCTCGGCGCACTCCACCGTGATCGCCCCAGAAACCACGCCGTCAAAGCCAGTGCCGCCAACAACAGCATCGTGTTGGTGAAATGAATCGACTGCATTACTGTCCGCTCCGCAGAGATGTTCTTGTCGACATCACCCCGAAGCACCAGCGCTGCCCCGAGCAACGCCTCTGTCACCAGCAGCCCCGCCGAATAGATAGCGGCCTTTCGAGCCAGGTGTCTCTTCTCCGTCCCTACGAACGTCCAGGCCAGCAATGCCACCACCAGAAAAGTGCAGAGCCCGCTCATAGACCGGTGCGTAAACTCGATCACCGTAGCGATCCGCGGATGATGCGGAAAGAAGTCGCCATTACACAGCGGCCAGTTCGCTCCACACCCCGCACCCGAACTCGTCGCCCGAACCACCGCACCCCACAGCACCACCAGCACCATGAATGCTAGGGTGAGCCACGCGAACGCAATCAGCGCGCGCGTCGGAGACTTCTGCCGCTGGGGAGTTTCAACCTGCGCCGATAGATTCTGCTGCGCTGTGACGTTCACAGTAGCCATGCCTTATTCTATCGGCTTCAACCGTCGCTGCGGTGTGACGGGCGACACATCGCAGCGACAGGATCAACTGGCCAGGATCAATTAGCCTGCAGCCAGTTCTTTAGCCCGCTGTGTCGCCCGCTTCACCGCTTTGATCAGCGTCACGCGCAACCCGCCCTCTTCCAACTCCAGAATCCCATCGACCGTACAGCCGGCCGGAGTCGTCACCTGGTCCTTCAAAAGTGCCGGGTGGTACCCCGTCTCGAGCACCATCCGTGCGGAGCCGTAGGTCGTTTGCGCCGCCAGCAGCGTAGCCACATCGCGCGGCAATCCAACATTGACCCCCGCCTCGGCAAGTGCCTCGATGATGATATACAGATACGCCGGTCCCGAGCCTGAAAGGCCCGTCACCGCGTCCATATGTTTCTCGTCGACGACCACCGTGCGGCCCACAGTGTTGAAGATGCGCTGGGCGACCGCCATCTGCTCAGCAGTCACAAATCTTCCGCCGCAGAGCGCTGTAACGCCTGCGCCGATCATCGCCGGAGTGTTTGGCATCGCGCGTATTGCAGCCAGTTCGCAGCCCGCACCATCCTCGATGCTGCGCGTCTTTACCGACGCCGCAAACGATAGCAGTACCTTGCCAGGGCTCAGCGCCGGTTTGATCTGTTCGATCAACGCCGGTACCTGGATCGGCTTGACGCCCAGCAAAATCACATCCGCCTGTTGCGCTGCCGCCAAGTTGTCCGTCGTCACCTCGATGCCAAACTGCGCCGACAACGCCTGGGCGCGGTCCGGGTGCTGCACGGTAGCGAAGATATTGTCCGGGGATACCAGGTTGTTCTTTAGAAAGGCCTGCAACAGGATGCCGCCCATCTTACCTGCGCCCAGAATTGCCACCTTCAACCCCGGCATCGCCGGGGCAGGCACCACTACCTCAATCACTGCGTCGCTCATTCTCAAAGGCTACCAGACCTACTTGGTCGCCGTCCCGGAGGCAGCAGCACCACTCTTCTGCGCTGCGATCCAGGCATCGATCTGTTGATCCAGCACATCCATCGGCAGTGCACCCGAATCCAGCACCTCGTCATGAAAGGCCTTGAGGCTAAACTTCGGCCCCAGTGCAGTCTGGGCCCGCTGCCGCAGCTCTAGTAATTTCAGTTGCCCCATCTTGTAGCCCAGCGCCTGTCCCGGCCACGCGATATACCGGTCCACCTCCGCCTGGATGTTCGTCTCATCGATCGCCGAGTGCTCCCGGAAGAAGTCCACCATCTGCTGACGCGTCCAGTGCTTCGAGTGAACGCCGGTATCCACCACCAGCCGGATCGCCCGCCAGATGTCAGCCTCCAGCCGCCCATAGTCGCTGTAGGGATCCTGGTAGAAGCCGATCTCCTTGCCGAGTCGCTCGCTGTAAAGCCCCCAGCCCTCGACATACGCCGTATAGTACGACTGCTTCCGAAACTCCGGCAGCCCGGTCAACTCCTGGGCAATCGAAATCTGCAAATGGTGTCCCGGAACCCCCTCGTGGTACGCCACAGCCTCCGCAGGAGCAAGCGACCGCTCCGCAAAGTTGTACGTATTGATATTCACCCGCCCCGGGCGGCTGCCGTCGGGAGTTCCTTGCTCGTAGTAAGCCGCTGCCTGGTCCTTCTCGGTGTACGCCGGCACCGGGACCACCTCCAGCGGAGCCTTCGGCAGCCGTCCGAACAACTCCGGCAGCTTGGGCTTCATCCCGTCGATATAGCCGCGATAGGCGTCCAACAGGGCCTCCTTCGACACCGGATGCTCCTTCGGGTTCGCCTTCAACGCCGCGCTGAAGCTCTTCATATCCGCGAAGCCAAGCTTCTTCACGATGCTCAGCATCTCGGCCTCGTCGCGCTTTACCTCATCCAGCCCGATCTGGTGAATCTCATCGGCCGTCTTGGTCAGCGTCGTGCTCTGACGGACCCGAAAGGCATAGTAAGCATCGCCATCCGGTATCGACCAGATGCCAGGTTCCTTGCGTCCCGCCGGGACGTACTGCGCCTTCATAAATTTGGCGAAACGCAGATACGATGGCAGTACATCGGTCGTAATCTCCGCCAGCACCTCGTCCGAAATACGCTTCTGCTCCGCCGCACCCACCGTCTTGGGAAATTTCTTGAGCGGCAACGCAAACGGGCTGTCCGCCGCCTTCTGGTCTGCCAGCGTCTGCGCCTGGACCTGCACTTTCTCCAGCAGGAGCGCGGGAGGCATCCGCTTCGCCTCCATCCCCAATTCCATGTTCGTCCGCACCTGCGAGAACGCCTTGGGAATCTTCTTCAATCGCGCGATGTAATTGTCATAGTCCTTCACTTCGGTAAAGCTCAGTTGATTCACCAGCATCGGCAGGCTTGTGTGCAGACCGTTGAACTGGTTCACCGGCATCTGCCACTCCTTGAAGCGCGACGCCTCCTGGTCCTCGATCAGCGAGCGCAGCATCAACTCTGCGGAAAGCTTCTCCTGCTCCGGCAGTCCGGTCGTATCGATCACGCTCAACCGCTGCAGGAAAGCCGATCCCCGCGACAGCGAAGCGTTCACCGCCTCCACCGAGTAGTCCGTCAACTGATCGTCGTACCGCTTGTCCCCCAGCGAAGAGGCAAACTCAGGATTGTGCTTGAGAGAGTCCTCCCAGATCTCCGCCAGCAGGGCCGAAAGCGCCTTGCTCCGCGCCGCAACCGACGTGGCCGGTGCTACCGCGCTCGTCTGGACGGCAGCTCCAGCCGGTCGTATCGTGCAGAAATTCGTAAGCGTCAAACCAGCCGTCAGCGCAAGTAAAACTCGTCTCATGGAAGCCCTCAATCCTGCCTCCAGTGTATCGTGCGATGCCTCGTAACCACTCACGAGTGGGCACATCAAGCCCCGTGAGGAAGCTCCTCCCGCAAGCCGGGCAGCTTGTCCACCGACAGCCCAGCCTCCAGCATCCGATACAGCGTAGACCGGCTGATTCCAAGCACCTCCGCCGCCCGAACCTTGTTGCCTCCGCACTCCTTCAGGACTTGCAGCACATGCTGCTCCACGACCTCCTGCAGTCGTGCAGGAGCGGCCTGCACCGTGGTCACATCCGTATCGGGCTCCTCTGTCGGCTGCTCTCCAAAACCATCACCAGTCCCTCGTCGCACCATGTTCTCCAGTTCTTCAACGTTCCCAGGCCATCGGTACGCCGCTTTGTAAACACTGGATGGCACCGAAGGTTTCAACGCAGAATCCGCGCTGTGCCGCTCGATGAAATACCGAACCAACCCAGGGATATCCTCCACCCGCTCCCGCAGCGGGGGCAGCGGAATCTCCACCGCTGCAATTCTCCGGTGAAGCTCCTGCAGAAACCCACCCGTGGCAACCGCGATCCGCAGATCCTCTGCTGTCGAAGCGATAATCCGAGCCTCCAACCCCCGTACCAGGATCGGACCGTCCTGCCCCCGCTCTCGCCCCCGCAGCACCGACAGCAGCTCGGCCTGATGCCCTACGCCCAGCCGACCGACCTGGTCAAAATAAAGCGTGCCCCGGTGAGCCGCTCTTAAATAGCTGCGAAGGTCCTTCTCTCGCCACCACCCGTTATGGCCGCATCGAAGCTGCACAAACGGACCGCTAGCATGAGAACTCAAGTCATGCAGCGTCCGCGCCACCAGTTCCTTGCCGGTACCAGCCTCTCCGTGCAGCAGCAAAATCCGGAAGTGAGGCCCAAGCCTCCGCACCTGTAGCCGAAGCCGCTGCATCGCGGCGCTCTCCCCGACGATCGCCTCCTGGCCTCGCGACGTCCGAGCCATTTCACCACCAGGCAAGGGAAGAGCGATCGGGCTGGGTTCAATGGAAGGATGCATGACTACTCCCTACATCGGCGCAGAGTCGCCTTCAGGTGAGTCCCAATGTCACAGAACAAAAGCCGGACATATCGCAGGGAAATCCCACAATACATCCGGCTTAGACTTCGTGATTGAAAATTCTTATGCGGTGGTAGGAGCGCAGTACGTATCGAATGCCCGCGCCAGCTCCTGCGCAATCGCCGGTGCCGTCGAGGTCTCGATCGCCGAGCGCTGCATCAGGTACACCAACTGGCCATCACGCAGAATCGCAATCGCGGGAGAGGTCGGAGGATGGCCGCCAAAGTAGCTGCGTGCCCGATCCGTCGCTTCGCGGTCCTGGCCGGCGAATACCGTAACAGCATGGTCAGGCTTGGCAGCATGCTGCATCGCCAGGCGAACGCCCGGACGCATCTTGCCAGCCGCGCAACCGCAGATCGAGTTCACGACTACCATCGTTGTTCCCGGTTCAGCTACAGCCGCATCCACATCGGCTGCGCTGCGGGCTTCCTTCAGGCCAGCGCGCGTCAACTCTTCGCGCATCGGAATCACCATAATCTCTGGGTACATAGTCTTTTCTCCTCGGGTCGCGGGTGAAAGCCGCACCTGTACGAATTGTACGGACTCCTCCGCAACTCCGCTACCTGTTCCGCTTAAGCTGTAGTTCCCCCCACCACCCGGGTGTTGTAGCATCAACCCGTGCCGACTTCGTCCAGCCCATCCCTAACCATCGAAGAACACGTCCCGCTGGCCCCGTACACCACCCTGCGGATCGGCGGTCCGGCCCGCTTCTTCTGCGACATCTCCTCCGAAGCCGCTCTCCGCGAAGCCGTCCAATTCGCCCGCGAACGCAGTCTGCGAGTCTTCGTCCTCGGCGGCGGCAGCAACCTCCTCGTAGGAGACAAAGGCTTCGACGGACTCGTTCTCCATCTCACCCTCAACGCCCCCGTCCAGACAACCTCCACCGCACAGGATGTCGACTGCATCGCCCTCGCCGGTCTCGACTGGGACGCCTTCGTCCTCCAGATCTGCCAGCAGGGAATCAGCGGAATCGAGTGCCTCGCCGGAATCCCCGGCCTTGTCGGAGGCACCCCCGTCCAGAACGTAGGAGCCTACGGCCAGGAGGTCGCCGACACCATCCACTCCGTCCGCGCCCTCGATCTCGAAACCCTCGACTTCGTGGATCTCCCCCGCAGGGCCTGTGCCTTCGGCTACCGTCGCAGCATCTTCAACACCACCAACCCCAATCGCTACATCGTCGCCGCTGTCCAGTTCCGCTTCAACCCCGCCGCCAGCCCCAACATCACCTACGCCGATCTCAAGTCCCACTTCGCAAATATTCCAAGTCCGTCCACCCCGCTGGACGTCTACCACGCAGTCCGCGAGATTCGGAACCGCAAGGGCATGCTTCTCGTCGAAGGCGAACCCGACTGCCGCAGCGCCGGTTCCTTCTTCAAGAACCCCATCGTCCCCGCCACCATCCTCAACTACATCGCCGACTCTCTGAACCTGGATCCCGCAGCCGTCCCCAACTGGCCCACCCCGGACGGAAAGCTCAAACTCCCCGCCGCATGGCTTCTCGAACGAGCTGGATTCCACCGCGGCTTCGCCCTGGGTGAGGCAGGAATCTCCTCCCGCCACACCCTGGCTCTCATCAACCGTGGCCACGCCAGGGCCACCGACATCACCGCACTCCGCGACCGCATCCAGCAGGAGATCAAGGCAAAGTTCGGCATCCAGTTAGAGCAGGAGCCCGTAGAGCTAAACTTCTGAGAGCCAAACTAACGACAGAGCGTAAACACTTCAGCTCTGCAACTGCCCTAAAAGCCGCATCCGCTCCTCTGCCAGAACCTCTCCCACCGGCCCCTGCGCGACCACCCGCCCATCCGCAATCCGAATCACCTCAGCCCCCAGTTGAAACGCCTCCCCCACATCATGTGTCACCGACAACACCGGGATGCCATGTCCCGCGAGCCAATTCCGTAACGCAACCAGCAATTCATCCCGCAACGCTGTATCCAGCCCGGCAAAAGGCTCGTCCAGCAACAACAGTGCTTTTCCCGGTCCTCCAAAAGAAGCTGCCGCAACCACCGCCCGCGCCGCCGAAACTCGCTCCCGCTCCCCGCCGCTCAACTCCCGGGGCATCCGCTCCCCCAGCCCTGCGACTCGAAACAAAGCCATCACCTCTGCCGCCAGATCCCCCGCACCGCCGTCCGCACCGTACAAGACATTCCCCCGCACCGAGATATGCGGAAACAGACGAGCGCTCTGCCCCGCACTCCGCACCGGCCTCGCATGCGCTGGAACGAAAGTCCCCACCGCGCCATCCACCAGCACCGAATCCCCCCGCGAGATTCTCCCGGCGTCCGGCTTCACAAATCCAGCAATCGCCCGCAAAACGGTGGTTTTTCCACTCCCCGAAGGCCCGAACAGCACCGTCCACGGCTGCGTCAGCGAGAACGCCACGTTGAGCGTAAGAACACCGACCCGGTGTTGAATCTTTACCTCGAGCAAAGGCTCCGCGTTATCGAACGACATCGGCGCTCCCATCCTGCCGTCGCAACCCAGGCAGCAGATAGATCGCCATCAACGCCACCAGCGAAAATCCGATCAGCACCAGCGCCGTCTTGTTCGCCGCCGCATAGTTTCCATCCTGCACCAGGTCGTAGAGCGAGATCGAAAGCGTCCGCGTCGCGCCGGGAATATTGCCCCCCAGCATCAGCACCACTCCAAACTCACCGACCGTATGGGTAAACGCCAGCACCGCACCCGTCAGCAAAGAAGCCCGCGCCATCGGAAGCACCACCGTCCAGAAGACTCTGCCGGGAGCCGCTCCTAGCCCGGCCGCCGCCTCGACATACTCCCGGTCGACCGCGCCAAATCCAGCCACCAAAGGCTGCACCGCAAACGGCAGACTGTAGATCACCGAACCCACCAACAACCCCGTAAAGCTGAAAGCCAGTGGATGCCCCATCACCTGAATCAGCGCTCGTCCCGGTGCCGTCAACGGCCCCATCGCCACCAGCAGATAGAAGCCGATCACCGTAGGCGGCAGAACCAGCGGAAGAGCCACCGCCGCCTGCACCAAAGCCCGCACCCACCCATTCCCTGAAGCGATCCACCACGCCAGCGGCACCGCGACCAGCAACAGGATCGCCGTCGTGCTCAAAGCCAGCCGCAATGTCAGGATCAGTGCTTCAGCGTCCATGCAAACGTAAGTCTATACACCCGCTGGACGAAGCATCGAAGCTACCGTACCGGAGCCAGCCCGAAATCCTTCAAATGCCCCTGAACCTCGGCGCTCAGCATCCAGTCCAGAAACTTCTGGCCCTCCACCTTGCGGTCTGTCTTCAGCACCACTGCGCACTGCCGTATCTCCGGATACGTCACTGTCGGTACCAGCACATACGTCCCCACCTCTTTGAAGTGCGCCGAACTCGCCAGCGTCAGAGAAATCAATCCTGCCTGTGCGTTCCCCGACTCCGCAAACTGCCCCGCCTGCCCCACATTCTCCGCCGTAACCAGCCTTGCCTTCACCTTCTCGTAGACCTTCAACTTCTGTAATGCGGCAATCGCTGCCCGACCATACGGCGCATGCAACTCATCCGCAATCGCCAGAGACTGCATCTCCGACCCTTCAATCTTCTCCAGGCTGATCGGCTGCAGCGGCGAATCTTTCCGTGCCCACAGCACCAAAGCTCCCTTCGCATAAGGCGTCGGAGCCTTCATGTCCGTCAGGCCAGCCGCTACGATCTTCTCCGGAAACGTGAAATCCGCGCCGAGAAACACATCGACAGGCGCACCATTCAGAATCTGCGTGGCCAACGTTCCGGAAGAACCGAAGCTCACCACCAGCTTCACGCCCGTCTTCTTCTCATACGCCGCTGCAAACGCAGGCATCACCGGCTGCAGATCGGTCGCTGCCGCCACCCGCAACTCCTTCGCTACCTGGGCGAAAAGCGGGACGGACCGCACCGCTCCAAACACGGTCAGCAAGGCCATCCAACACAAAAACACGGGCTGAAGCTTTGGTCTGCTCCGACCTTTACGGTAGGCTAGTAGAGAAAATGAGCGAATCGGCACACAACCTTAGATGCACAGAATGCGGTTCGAGCATCGCTCCCGAAACCGTCAGCAGCAACTTTCGTTGCCCCCTCTGCAACGGCCTGTACGAGGTCGTATACGCCTGGTCTGAATCCTCGACCCCTGGCACTCCCGTCGGCAATCTCCCCAATGCCAGCGCCCTCCGTTGGCTCTGGCAGGAGCGTCGCACCTCCACCATGCCCATCGACCAGTCCGGCGTATGGCGCTTCCGCGACCTCTTTCCGATCCTGAAGAACGCCGAAAACGCTGTCACCTTGCGCGAGGGCAACACTCCCCTTTACGAACTGCCGCGCTGCGCCAAGGTCGCCGGGATCGACTGGCTGCTCGCCAAGCACCAGGGCATGAACCCCACCGGCTCCTTCAAGGACACCGGCATGACCGCCGCCCTCTCCGTGGCCGCCGAGCGCGGCTTTGAGTGGGTCGCCTGCGCCTCTACCGGCAACACCTCCGCTGCCATGGCTGCCTATGCTGCCCGTGCCGGCCTCCGCTCCATCGTCTTCATCCCCGAAGGCAAGATCGCCTGGGGCAAGCTCTCCCAGTCCATGGACTACGGGGCCCTCACCATCCAGCTCAAGACCGACTTCGACGGCTGCGTCGATATCCTCGGCGAGCTCGTCAAGCGTTTCCCCATCTATCTGCTCAACTCCGTCAACCCCTACCGCCTCGAAGGCCAGAAGACCCCCGCCTTCGAGATCGTCGAGCAGCTCGACTGGCAGGTACCCGAGCACATCATCGTTCCCGGCGGCAACCTCGCCAACTCCGCTGCCCTCGGCAAGGGCTTCATGGAGATGCATCAGCTCGGCCTCATCCCCCACCGCCCCAAGATCAGCGTGATCCAGGCCGAAGGAGCGAACCCTCTTTACCGCTGGTTCATTGACTCCAACCGCATCATGCGGCCTGTCACCGCTGATACCCGCGCCACGGCAATTCGTATCGGAAACCCCGCCTCCTGGCGCAAGGCCGCCACCATCATCGACACTCTTGGCGGCTGGTGTGAGCAGGTCTCCGAGCAGGAGATCGCTCTCGCCAAGGCCCAGATCGGTGCGGAAGGCGTCGGCTGCGAGCCAGCCTCCGCCGTCACCCTCGCCGGCCTCAAGAAGCTCGTAGCCCTCGGCAAGGTCACGCGCGAAGAGCGCGCCGTCCTCATCCTCACCGGCCACACCCTCAAGGACTCGCAGTACACCATCGACTACCACCGCAACGAGCTGCTGAATCCGTCGGAAGTAGCCGAAGAGACCCCGCTCCAGCAGACCCAGCACGCCGCACTGCGCAAACCCCCGGTCGTCCTCGAAGCCAACCCCGACGTGGTCCTGCGCGCCCTCGAAGCTCACATGAAGCTCAGCCACTCCGTCCAGCCCGCATGACATCGCCGAAGGGTATGCAGACCCAACCACTGCACCTGAGACTTCCCGCCACCTCCGCCAACCTGGGCCCGGGCTTCGACGCCCTGGGCCTGGCGATGGCTCTCTACCTCACCGTAGACGCCACAGCCTCAACCAAATTCTCCATCGACACTACCGGCCGCAACGCCGATCTCTGCGGCCAGCTCAAAGACAACCTGATCCTCGGAACCTACACCGAGGTCCTCGCCGCCGAGGGCAGGGAATCCACCCCGCTCCACCTCTTCCTTCAGAATGAAATACCCCTCGGCATGGGCATGGGCTCCAGCGCCGCCGCGCTGCTCGCCGGAGTCCTTCTCGCCAATCACTTCGGCGGACTCGGCTGGACTAGCCAGCAGATTCTCGAAGAGGCCTGCCGCCGCGAAGGCCATCCAGATAATGTCGCTGCCTGCTGGCTCGGTGGAATGACCGCCTCGGCGATGAACGGATCGACGGTCATTACTGCGACCTGCGGACAGCATCTGGACTGGCGGCTCCTGATCGCCCTGCCCCCGGCCAGCCTCTCCACCTCGAAGGCCCGCGCCCTCCTGCCCCCGACCTACTCTCGCGCCGACGCCGTGACCAACGTCCAAAACACCGCACTTCTGGTCTCCGCATTCGCCCTCGGACGCCCCGAACTGCTCCGAACCGCCATGGGCGACCGGATCCACCAGCCCTACCGCCAGGAAGTGTGCGCCCTGCTCCCACTCCTGCTGCCGCTAGCCGGCCATCCGGGTATCTACGGCGTTGCATTGAGCGGGGCAGGCCCGTCCGTCTTGCTAATCGTGGATAGGACTGCGGTTCAAGTCGAGATTCTTGCTGCAATCCGCAAAGCAACGGTCAATCCCGACTTGGAGATTCTCGAAACCAGCATTGCCGGGGCGACCGAAAGCAGGTAACAAATCAACAAGTTACTTAAGATTTCTTTACCAAATCCTTGTGGATAAGTATTTTAGCGATGTGGGCAGTTCTGGGGAGGGCTGCTACGCCGCCCGTTGACCCCTTTACAGGGGTCCGGGCGTTTGCTTTTGGCGTCTAAGCCGGTTGTCGTCAATCGGGTCATCGACCGGAAAGTTGGCGTCGAAGACACTCCTGAAACTACTGCCACGATTCAGCATCTATTATGAAAGCAGTCTGCACTGCACCCTAAAGATGGGCAAATCCCAGGGACAGCGCGGCAGGAGGAAGTAGAAATGGCAGGACAATTTGTCACAGAAGTGAACGATGCATCCTTTGAAGCAGAGGTTCTGCAGTCGGATCAACCTGTTCTCGTAGATTTTTGGGCCGCATGGTGCGGTCCGTGTCGCGCGCTCGCTCCGGTAGTCGATGAGGTCGCAACCTCCTATCAGGGCAAGCTCAAGGTCATGAAGATGGATGTTGACTCCAACACCGCAACCCCCATGCGTTACGGCATCCGCGGAATCCCCGCGTTGCTGATCTTCAAGGGCGGTAAGGTAGCGGATCAGATCGTCGGCTTCGTCCCCAAAGACACCATCGACAAGTCGATCCTGAAGGTTTTGGCCTAAAGGCCCAGGCGTCTCTGACTCGGCGCCTTGCAAGCTGCATCATTTTGAAATTCGGTCTCACAAAAACGGTTCGACTCTGAAAACGGAGTCGAACCGTTTTTGTTGCTTGCCACGTTTGTTGATTGCGATAGCGGCACACGCCATAGCCTCCACCCCGCGCTCCCGTTACACTTGGTTGAAATGCTTGAGTGGATGCTCTTCCGTGCAATCATGGTGGCCTTCTTCATCCTGGCCACCAGCTTCTTCGTCGCCGCCGAGTTCGCCCTCGTCAGCGTCCGCGAGACTCGCATCGAGCAGCTCATCGCCCTCGGCCGCCCCGGCGCCCGCACCGTCCTCAAGCTCAAGCACTCCATCGACGAGTTCCTTCCCGCCGTCCAGTTCGGCGTCACCCTCGCCAGCCTCTGCCTCGGCGGCATCGGCGAACCCGCCATCGCCGAAATCATCCTCCGCCTGATCGAATCCTGGTTCACCGCGCTCCCGGCCCACGCCGCCCTCTACGCCCACACCGTCGCCATCATTCTTTCCTTCTCGCTCATTACCTACCTCGAAGTCCTGCTCGGCGAGCTGGTCCCTAAATCCCTCGCCCTCCAGCGCGCGGAGCGCATCGCCCTGGCCGTTGCGGGGCCCATGGACGTCTTCATCCGCATGACCCGCCCGGCAGTTCGCTTGATGAATCACTCTGCCACCCTGGTCCTCCAGCTCTTCCGCGCACCGCTCAGCGGAGAAGGCGCCGTCCACTCCCCGGAAGAGCTGAAGCTCATCGCTACCGCCACGCGTCGCATGGGCCTCCTCCCCGCCTTCCAGGAGCAGATCATCCACCGCGCCATCGAACTCAACCACGTCACCGTGCGCGAGATCATGACCCCCCGCGGCAAGATCTTCTCCCTCCCCGCCGACCTCGCCATCGAGCAGGCCAGCGCCCGCATCGTCGAAGAGCAGCACTCCCGCATTCCCGTCTACGACCCAGCCGGAGGCCCCGAGCAGATCATCGGGGTCGTCTACTCCAAAGACATCTCCCGTCTCATGCACTTTCGCGCCGTAGCCCTCGGTCTCGGCGGCAGGCGCGACTCCGGACTCACCCTCCGCCAGGTCATGCGCGAGGTCGCCGTAGTCCCCGAGACCAAGCTTGCAGTCGAGTTGTTGCAGGAGTTCCAGGAACGCCGCCGCCAGATCGCCGTGGTCGTCGATGAGTTCGGCTCCACCATCGGCATCGTCACCGCCGAAGACGCCCTCGAACAGATCGTCGGCGAGCTCGAAGACGAGTTCGACATCGCGGGCCGCAGTTCCAACCTTTCAGCCGCAGGCGTCCTCTCCGGCAGCTTCTCCCTCGATGGCAGCACCACCCTGCGCGACCTCAGCACTCAACTTCGCTGGACGTTTCCGCGCGAGGCCGGCGTCGAAACCCTCGCCGGCTTCCTCCTCCTCCACTTCGGCCATATCCCGCAGGTCGGCGAGACGCTCGACCACGAAGGCCGCCGCTACACCATCGCCGAGATGGCCGGCCGCCGCATCGCCCGCGTCAACGTCGAAGCCCTGACTCCCACGCCCGAGCAGACAGCCGACGAGCAAAGCAGGGAAGCCACCGCATGACCCGGCGTTCGCTCTGGAACCCTGTTCGCCGCATCCTCCTCATCCTGCCCGTCCTGTGGGTGGTCGTCTCCGTCGTCTTCCTTCTAATCCACCTCGTCCCCGGAGACCCCATCGTCCAGATGCTCGGCGAAGGCGCGACAGCCTCCGATATCGACGCCCTCCGCCACGCCTACGGGCTGGACGCTCCGTTAGGCCAGCAATACCTCCACTACTGGCACGGAATCGTTCGCGGAGACCTCGGCCAATCCCTGCGCCTCCACGACTCCGTCACCCACCTCGTAGCGCAACGCTACCCCTACACCCTGGCCCTCACCCTGGCCGCGCTGCTCATCGGAATCGTCACTGCAGTCCCCGCCGGAGTCCTCTCCGCCCTCCACCGCTCCCGCTGGCAGGACCGTACCCTCGGAGTCGTCTCGCTCGTCGGTCTCTCCTTCCCCAACTTCGCCCTCGGCCCGATCCTCATCCTCGTCTTCTCGATCCGCCTGGGCTGGCTTCCCGTCTCCACTGCCGGCACCGGCCCCATCTTTGGTACTGACTTCCTCCTGCACCTCATTCTTCCCGCCGCGACGCTGGGCCTCTCGCTGGCCGCCATCCTCACCCGCATGGTCCGCACCGCCATGCTCGAAGAACTCGGCCAGGACTACATCCGCACCGCCCGCGCCAAAGGCCTCACCGAGAACCAGGTCGTCTACCGCCACGCCTTACGCAACGCCCTCATTCCCGTCCTCACCGTAGTCGGCCTCCAGTTCGGCTCGCTCCTCGCCGGAGCCATCGTCACCGAGACCATCTTCAGTTGGCCCGGCATCGGCCGCCTGACCCTCTCCGCAATCTCCAACCGCGACTACGCCCTGGTACAAGGCTGTATCCTCACCGTCGGCCTTACCTACGTGCTGGTCAACCTCCTCACCGACGTCGCCTACACCCTGGCAAATCCCCGCATCCGCACCTAGTCAGTAGCAGTTGGAAGGGCATACCTTCAGGTGTGCCAAAAAAACTACGTATTTTGATTTGTTTCTTTTGTCGATTTGCCATGCGATGAGGTAAAAACGGCTAAGTATTAAAGCTTTGCGGGCTGAAGGCTCGCGATTCCATAGCCCAGGGCAAAGCCCTGGGTCAGGAACAGAGAAGCAATTGCGGGCTGAAGGCCCGCGCTAACAGGTATCCCAATGCCTCAGCCTTAAACTTCAGCAAAGCATCTCCCGTCTAACCGATGCCGCTCAAACCGCGTCATAGAGACTAAACCAACATGAGATCCACAAACCTCTTCACCATCGCCTTGGCCGTTCTCACCGCACCGCTCCACGCCCAGACGAAGCCCGTCCCCGAACCCATCACTCCACCCGCCCGCACCTTCCACGACCCGCGCTCCGGCATCAACTTCCAGGTTCCCGCTGGCTGGGACCTCAGCCGCAAGGATCACGAGGTCAGCAGCTTCAGCCAGGATGCCCGCTCCACCACCCGTACCACCCAACTCCGCGCCGTAGCCAACATCACCTTCAATCCGTTCCCCCAGACCACCTTCAGCGGGGCCCTCTTCTACGTCAGCCTCACTCCCCGCCTCTCTGACGCAGACTGCGCCCGCCAGGTCTCCGCAAAGAATCCTCGTCCTGTCGCCACGACCCAGGTCTCTGGCATCCCGTTTACCCACGGCTACGACGAGCACGGAGGCGTCTGCGTCGAATCACGCGACGAGATCTATACCGCTCTCCACAACGGCTCCTGTTATCGCTTCGACCTGGTCGTCAACACTTTCTGCGGAGGCGACGTCAGTGGCGTCCGCGACATGAACGAGCGCCAGTTCGAAGCCATCCGCAAGCGACTCGAAGCCATCCTCGCGACCGTCCAGTTCGACAAGTAGCCGCTCTCCGCAGCTTGCGCCGATATCAGCTATGCTTGCGAGAGACCGTGAGGCAACACAATGCGTAAGAGTATCGTTTCACCCAATGCCACCACCAACACCCCCATCGCCGACAACTGGCGCGACCTGGAGCGTATCGCCCGCGTCGAGATCACCTCCGAAGACCCAGCCTTCCCCATCGAAAACGCCTTCGGTAAAGCCGCCACCCCCGGTTGGCGCGCCGCAGGAACCGGCCCCCAGGTCATCAAGCTCTTCTTCGACGAACCCCAGGCCATCCGTCGCATCCAGCTCCACTTCGTCGACAGCGCCGAGCGCTCCCAGGAGATCGCCGTATACGCCGGCACCGGTGCCGAACTCCGCGAAATCGTCCGACAGCAGTGGAACTTCAGCCCCAACGGCACCACCGAAGAGCTTGAAGACTACGCCGTCGACCTCCACAACATAACCGCCCTCGAGCTCCGCATCGACCCCGACCGCAGCCACAACCCCGCCGAAAGCAAGCACTACGCCAACCTCCAAACCTTGAAGCTGGCTTAAGCGGCAGGCTCACCTGATGCTTTCGTGAAACAGCGGTCCTCTAGTGCGTATCGACCTATTCGCCTGACTTGGAATGGATGCGGTGAAGTAAAGCTGGACGACTACCACAGTTTTGCAGGCTGAAGGCCTGCGATTCCCTAACCCAGGGCAAAGCCCTGGGTTAGCAGCAGTCAAGCCATTGCGGGCTGAAGGCCCGCGCTAACAGATCCTCAACAGCAGAATATCTCGATACGCCCTACCAAAGTTTTGGAAGAGGGCCATCCAGTATGAAGATCGGCGTCCTCTCCGACACCCACGGCCTCCTCCGCCCCGAAGCCCTTATCGCGCTGGCTGGTTCCGATCACATCCTCCACGCGGGTGATGTAGGCAACATCACAATCCTTGAAGCCCTCCGCCAGATCGCCCCGGTCACCGCCATCCGCGGCAACATCGATACCCAGGGCCCCTGTGCCGAGCTTCCCGCGACTGACGTAGTCGAGCTGGCAGGCAAACTCTTCTACCTCGTCCACTCCGAGCACTGGCTCGACCTCCTGCCCCATGCCGCCGGAATCGCTGCCGTCATCAGCGGCCACTCCCACCAGTCCTCCATTGCAACCCGCGAAGGCGTTCTCTACCTCAACCCCGGAAGCGCCGGACCCCGCCGCTTTAAACTGCCCGTCACCGTCGCCACCATCGAAGTAGCAGGGAACCAGTTCACACCCGAAATCATCGAGATTTGATCCGGTCTACAAACCAGCCGACAACCTCGTACGCGGATCAAGATAGTCCCGCAACGCATCCCCAATAAAATTAAACGAGAGCACACACAGCATCACCGCCATCGCTGGAAAGAACACCAGGTGCGGAGAGTCGAACAGGTGCGACCGCGCATCATTCAACATCGATCCCCAACTCGCCGCCGGTGCCGGAATCCCCAGCCCCAGAAAGCTCAGCGTAGCCTCCGCCAACACCGCTCCCGCCATCCCGATCGCCGCCTGAACAATCAGCGGCTGCAGAATATTCGGCAGCACATGCCTGCAGATCACTCGCAAGTCGGAGGCTCCCAGCGCACGAGCAGCCTCAACAAACTCCCGTTCCTTCACCGCCAGCACCTGCGCCCGCACCAGCCGCGCATAGCCCACCCAGCCCGAGATAGCCAGCGCCAGGATCACATTCAGCAGCCCCGGACCCATGAACGCTACGAACGCAATCGCCAGCAGAATCCCCGGTAACGCCAGGAACGCGTTCGAGACATAAACATTCAGGACCGTATCCGTCCAGCCCCCATAAAACCCGGCGAGCATTCCCGCCCCCAGCCCTAACGCTCCGGATAAGCCCACGACGCTCACCGCCACCACCAGCGAGATCCGTGCTCCATACAACGTGCGCGAAAGAATATCCCGCCCCAGCTCGTCCGTTCCAAACCAGTGCGACGCACTCGGACTCGCCAGTCGTCCCACCAGGTCAAGCTGTGCCGGATCCTGGGGAGCCAGCCACGGAGCAAACACCGCGCACAGCAAAAACACACCCAGCAGCAACACTCCTACTGCGGCCAGCGGCTGCTGCCTCAACTTCCCCACGAGTTCGTTCGTCCCGTCCACACTCATCCGTCTCAGCATGACGCGAGACAGGCATCCGTGCAAGTCATACAGCGTTCGAGACGAGGCAGGCGTCAGATGAGAAAGAATGCAGGTCGCTCCCATTGGAATTTTAGGGGTAGCACAAATGAAGATTCTGATCTACGGGCTGAACTACGCTCCAGAATTGACCGGAATCGGAAAATACACCGGTGAGATGGCCTCCTGGCTCGCCGAGCGAGGTCACGAAGTCCGCGTCGTCACCGCTCCGCCCTACTATCCGGCGTGGAGCATCCGGGAAGATTACCGCGGCAAGCTCTACCGCATCGAGAACGCGGACAGACACAATCCCTCCGAGCCCGTCGTCTTCCGCACCCCGCTCTATGTCCCTGCCGTCCCCTCAGGGCTCAAGCGTATGATCCACCTCTTCTCATTCATGCTGGGAAGCCTACCCGTCCTCTTCGGTCAGGCGGAGTGGGAACCGGACATCGTCTTTACCGTTGAGCCCACCTTCTTTTGCGTGCCCCTGGCCCTCCTCGTCGCCGAATCCTGTGGCGCTGCCTCCTGGCTCCATGTGCAGGATTTTGAGGTGGACGCTGCCTTTGATCTCGGCCTGCTTCCGGCAAAAGGTCCCATCCACGCACTTGCTTTGGGGTTGGAGTTATTTTTCACCTGTCTCTTTACCCGGGTCTCCAGCATCTCCACCAACATGCTGGAACGTGCGCTCACCAAGGGCATTCCATCCCAACAGACCATCTTCTTTCCCAACTGGGTCGACATCGACGCTGTCCATCCCCAGCCTCGCACTGAACCCAACTCGTTCCGGGAAGAACTGCAATTGCAGGCAAAGATCATCCTGCTTTACTCCGGAAACCTCGGCGCAAAACAGGGTCTGGAACTCCTCGCCCCCCTGGCAGCCGCTTTTGGAAAAGACGGCTCCCATGCCGATCCGCGCGTCCATTTTCTCTTCTGTGGCGATGGTGCCTTCCGCCCGCGGCTGGAAGCGCTTGTAGGCCACCTCCCGAATGTCACGTTGCTCCCGCTTCAGCCCTTCAATCGCCTCAACGATCTGCTCAACGCAGCCGACATCCATCTTCTTCCCCAGCGCGCCGGAGCAGCCGATCTGGTGATGCCCTCGAAACTCACAGGGATGCTCTCCAGCGGCCGTCCCGTCATTGCCACCGCCGATCCCGGAACCCAGGTCGCACAGGTCGTCTCCGGAGCAGGACTCGTCCCCCACGATCCCTGCGGGCTTGTCCTTCCCGCGGAGAATGAAGCCGCTCTCCACGACGCTGCCGCGCACCTCATCGCGGACGGCGTCCTTCGCGCGACGCTCGGTGCCGCCGCGCGCGATTACGCGGTGCGCCACCTCGGCAAACAGCAGGTTCTGCTGCAATTCGAGAGCGATCTCCGCGCTGCCACCGCGTCATCCTTCACTTAACGAAGAGGTTTCCCGGAAATTCGAGATCAGGTAGCCCAGGTTTCCGCACGTCCTAACCCCCGGAAATCGGCTCACGCCGATCCTGCCCGCTAAAAATCTTGTCAAGCCCCTCCCAACGGCTAAATTCACGTAACTCCAGCCCCTTCAAGGAATAAGAAAATATAAAAAGTGGCATTTTAGTTATCGCTGAATTCGTACAATTGAAATAGCAGCTCAAACAGAGAAAAATAGCGCAAGCCAGCTAACTCCTTCTGGAAGAGGACTTTACCGGTAACACTTTTGTTTCGAAGACTTTGCGAGAGTGCGGCATGGCCATGTCATTGAAAAAAGAGACTTTAGCTAAATAAACCCCAGGGGTGGGGGCGCTTGGAATACACGGAAACAATGCCTCTCATCCATTTCGACGAAGGTAACATCAACCTCAATTAGAATCACCAAAGTCCGCGCCCCATGATTAAAGGAGAATTTACGTTTTGAAGAAAGCCCTTATCACCGGAATCACCGGGCAGGACGGTGCCTACCTCGCCGAACTCCTCCTCTCCAAAGGCTACGAGGTCCACGGCATCAAGCGCCGTTCCTCCCTCTTCAACACCGCCCGCATCGATCATCTTTACGAAGATCCACACAATCCCCATCCGCGGCTTGTCCTGCACTACGGCGACTTGACGGACTCTTCGTCTCTCATTCACATCGTCCAGAAGGTCCAGCCCGACGAGATCTACAACCTGGGTGCCCAGTCCCACGTTCAGGTCTCCTTCGAGCAGCCCGAGTACACCGCCGACGCCGACGCGCTCGGTCCACTGCGCCTCCTCGAAGCCATCCGCATCCTCGGGCTTGAGAAGAAGACGAAGTTCTACCAGGCCTCCACCAGTGAGCTCTACGGCCTCGTCCAGGAGATCCCACAGAAGGAGACCACCCCTTTCTATCCGCGCAGCCCCTACGCAGTAGCAAAGATGTACGCGTACTGGATCGTGGTGAACTATCGCGAGGCCTACGGAATCTATGCCTGCAACGGGATCCTCTTCAACCACGAGTCGCCCCTCCGCGGCGAGACCTTCGTCACCCGCAAGATTACCCGCGGACTCGCCCGCATCAAGGTCGGCCTGCAGAAGCAGCTCTTTTTGGGCAATCTCGACGCCAAGCGCGACTGGGGCCACGCCCGCGACTACGTCGAAATGCAGTGGCTCATGCTCCAGCAGGAGAAGCCTCAGGACTTCGTCATCGCGACCGGCGAACAGTACACCGTCCGCGAGTTCGTGCAGCGTTGTGCGAAGCTCCTCGAACTCGACCTTACCTGGCAGGGAAGCGGAATCGATGAGAAGGCCCTTGACGCTGAAGGAAACATCGTCGTAGCTGTGGATCCCCGTTACTTCCGGCCTACCGAGGTCGAGACGCTCCTCGGAGACCCCGGCAAAGCCAAACGCGAACTCGGCTGGACTCCTCGTACTCCCTTTAGTGAACTCGTCCGCGAAATGGTCGAGGCCGACCTCAAGACCGCAAAACGGGATGCCCTCGCCGTAGCCCATGGCTTCGATGCCTTCACCGTCCGCGAAACCTAGCCCCATCCTGCGTGCATGGGGCAGCATAGAGATCATTCGAAGCTGCCCCATCGAGCAACGCAGAAATTAGAAATGCAAAGCAGGAAATGTAATAGAGAAAGTAACAATTTACGAACTTGTAATCTCCGAGGTGATAATCCATTGTCATCCTGAGCAAAACGAAGGACCTGCTTCTGTTCTTCTTGTCCTCGACACGATCTATTTCAACTAAAAGGAGTAAAGCGCACGATGGAGCCTCACATGAAATCCGACGCCCGTATTTATGTCGCAGGCCACCGCGGCCTGGTAGGCTCGGCCATCGTCCGCTCGCTTCAGCAGCAGGGCTATACCAACATCATCACGCGCAGCCGCGCCGAACTCGACCTGCTCCACGCCGACGCTGTCTCTGGTTTCTTCGCCGAGACCAAACCGGAACACGTCGTCCTCGCCGCAGCCAAGGTCGGCGGAATCCTCGCCAACAATACCTATCCGGCCGACTTCATTCGCGACAATCTCAGCATCCAGAACAACATCATCGAGTCCGCCTACCAGAACAAGGTCAATCGCCTTCTGTTCCTCGGCTCCTCCTGCATCTATCCCAAGCTTGCACCCCAGCCTATGCCGGAGTCGTGCCTGCTCACCGGTCCGCTCGAGCCTACCAATCGCCCCTACGCCCTCGCCAAGATTGCCGGGATCGAGATGTGCTGGAGCTACAACCGCCAGTACGGCACGAAGTACCTCGCAGCGATGCCTACCAATCTCTATGGTCCGGGCGACAACTTCGATCTCAACACCTCCCACGTTTTGCCGGCCCTCATCCGCAAGACTGCGGAAGCCATCCGTTCCGGCGGAACCGAACTCACCGTCTGGGGCACAGGCACGCCGCGCCGCGAGCTCCTCTACTCCGACGATCTCGCCCAGGCCTGCACCTTCCTCCTCAACCTCGATGAGGCGAGCTACAACACCCTGCTCGTAGAAGACGCACCTCCCCTGATCAACATCGGCACGGGAGAAGATGTCACCATCCGCGAGCTGGCCGAGACCGTAGCCCGCGTCCTCGGATTTACCGGCTCCCTCGTCTTTGACACCACCAAACCCGACGGAACCCCGCGTAAGCTCATGGATGTCACACGACTCCATACGCTCGGCTGGCACCACACCACCGGTCTCGAGCAGGGAATTCGCCGTACCTGGGACGCAGTCAAAGACACCCTCAAGTCCTAATGCGTATCGACCTATTCGCCTGACTTGTATTTGGAGCGCTGAGGTAAGGACACCTGAGTCCTGCAGTTTTGCGGGCTGAAAGCTCGCGATTCACTAGCCCAGAGCAAAGCCCTGGGTTAGGAACAGTGAATCAATTGCGGGCTAAAGGCCCACGCTAACAGATTGTCCAATACGTCATACCTCCACGCCCAACCAAATCAACCGAATCGCCAGGGCGGAATCCCTCGAAGCACCCCAAAAGTGGTATTCCTCTCCCGTCCCCCCCTTTCCTAGAATCGCTCCATAGAACGCAGCGACAAGTCCGTCGCGCGAGAGATAGTTCAGGGGCGAATTCCATGCGACAGATGAACGGCTTCCGTCGCATCCTGATTCGGTCGACGCTGCTTCTTGCACTTCTCCCCACCATCACACGCAGCAAGATTCAGGCCGAGGCCGCCGACGGAAACACGCCGACGTCGATTGCAGAACAATACCTCTTCGCCGCCGCGAACCAGGAGCGTCTCGCTCGTGGCCTGCGCCCCCTGCTGCGCGATCCGGTTCTTTCCCGCGCTGCTGCCTTCCATGCGCTGCAGATGGCTGAACGAGGCGATATCTCGCACGGCTTCCCAGGAGAGCCTGAACTCGCTGCTCGCGCTGCCACCGCCGGCGTTCACTTTTCTCTCATCACCGAGAATGTCGCACAAGCGCCAGATTCCGAACTGATCCACCACATGTGGATGGAGTCCGAAGGCCACCGCGAGAACCTTCTCGATACAAACGTCAACGTAGCTGGCATTGCAGTAGTCGAGCGCGGAGATCAACTCTACGCAGTAGAAGATTTTGCCTCCACCGTCGAGACGCTGACGATCGACCAGCAGGAGTCCAGCGTCGCAACGCTGATTGCCACCTCCGGCATTCCAGTCGCGAATCAGCTTGCGACCGATGCAGCAGTCGAAGCAACCCGCGCCGCGCGTCAAAGCTGCGCCAGCTCCACGAGCTACGCCAGTGCACGCCACCCCTGGTTCGTGATGCGCTACACCTCTTCAACCCTGAACAAGCTACCGATACCTCTCCAGACTCACATCGGCTCCGGCAAGTATCACCAGGCAGCAGTCGGGGCCTGCTCGGCCTCGGAAGCAAGTCCCTTCACCTCATACAACATCGCGGTCCTGCTCTATCCATAGTCAGAGAGGGCATTCTCGGACTCGCATCAAAGGTTCGATCTGCGGCGCTCCTTTCGTAGGGCGTTTGCGCTAATTGCTGCCCCTGAATGAATCTGATCTACCCGTTCCCTCAATCCACTTTTTTTGTTATAACTAATACAGCGCAGCGGTGAGTCAAACTTCCCAGCGCGACACGATTCCCAATCGCGTCTGATTCAAATTCCTGAGTAGCTCAATGGCAGAGCATTCGGCTGTTAACCGAAGGGTTGTAGGTTCGAGTCCTACCTCAGGAGCCATATACACCATAAGAATTAGCAACTTGCAGAGGCCACCCGAGAGGTGGCTTTCTTCGTTTTGGTCAAGTGGCTGTTTTGGTGGCTGTCGGGTTCTATGGTGGCAAAAAAAATCCTGAGGTGTTCAGAACTGCCAGTTCTCTATCTGGCTCAGGAGAAACACCGGCCTCGGGATCGAGCTTCGCTTCCCTTTAAGCGGACGTACAAGTGCTGACCTGTCGAGTGCCAATGCGAAGCAGCACGACGGCAATCAGTGTAGGCACTCGACTGCCGATGAAGGCATCCACAGAGTCGGAGGCAGTCGCATGCCCTCATGAATAGGGGGAGCCTTTAGGATTCGGAATGGCGGGATCGCGCGGGTTTCAGCGGTCACCCTGATTTGATTGCCGCCTGTGAACCTACTGATGCAATAAGAATCCAGACGGCAAAGCTGCCTCAAGATTGATCTGCTCTCCGGTGATGGGGTGGTGGAATTTCAGAAATTGGGCGTGCAGGAGATATCCTCCATCGCCCGGGAGGCCGGGGAGATTTTCGAGAGGCTGGCCGGTGAAGCCGTACAGAGGATCGCCTATTAGGGGATGGCCGATGGATGCCAGATGGATTCTGATCTGATGAGGGCGGCCCGAATGTAGGCTTACCTCAAATGTTGTGGTGCTGGTTGTGCGTGAGATGACCTTGGCCAATGACTTTGACGGTTTGCCACCTGAGCTGGCGGCCCACACCGAACCGATGAGCGGGTGCGGTACGAGGCCGATGGGTGTGAGAATTTCGTAGGCGTCGTGCTGTGCAATGCCTTGAGCCAGCGCCCGGTAGATCTTTTGAATTCGGGGGGTGTTCCAGTGCGCGGATAGTTGAGAGGCCGCCTGTGGTGTTTTGGCGAAGAGGACGATGCCGGAAGTGGCTCGGCCCAACCGGTGGAGAGGGTTGGCGTTGGGGGTTTGCTTTTGCACCAAGCGCAGGAGGGTGTTTTCCATGAAGCCGCCGCCGGGGAGGGTGGGCAGCCCGCCAGGTTTGTTGACGGCCAACAGATGGGGGTCATCAAACAGAACTTCGAAGTGCTGAGGAGCGTCTGGTTCGATCCAGGGGGGACGGTTCCAGACAAGGGTTTGGCCTGAAGTAAGCGATTCGCTTCCGGTGGCGGTGACTCCGTTGACGGTGACTTCGCGGTTGTTCAGTTTTTGTTGCCAGGCTTGTGGGGTTGAGTGTGGGTAAAGGCTTGCCAAGTGCGAGAGCAGGGTTTGTCCATGGTGTTTGCTGCTGATGATTGTCGTGTAGGCATAGCCCCGGTTGAGCATGTGGTTTGAGTCTAAGCTATGGCATCTGCGGCAGGAGTTGCTGGGGTTCGAGCGACACTGGCGATTTAGTTTTTCGCCGGTGGCGTTCATGGCTTCGACAGCTACTTCCCCAAAGACGATATACGGTCTGGCGGCGCTGCCAACTCGCTTGCCTTCGCGCCTGGCGGCAGGCTTGAGATCGGTGTCAGGAACTGGCTATCCGTCAGAGCCCTCGAAGCGGAATTCCTCGTCACCCGCCTGCCCAACAACGTCAACCAGCAACAGCACGATATGCGCATCAGTTCCGGCGTCGTCTTTCGCTTTTCTTCCGTACGACTGAGTCGCTAGGTCTGAAATCCACGTATGAGGCACATGTAAAACTGTGTTAGTGCTTTGGAGCAATGGACCGGCTGGATCGCTTAGAGACTGCGCTCTTCGGCAATCGCGGAACAACCTGAACGCCCGCCCAAAGCGTTGCGATCGTTTGCTCGACCACGAGAGTCTGGTCAGTCAAGCCAGGCACAACCCCTTGGATGACCATGAGTGTGGCGAGGCCAAAGATCGTGAACCACCAGGTGTGGGCTACCACTATGTCATCCCTACTGGGCAATCTTTCCTCCTTGGCAACCTCGAAAAAGAGTTGCACGAAACGTCCGAACAACGGCGAACCAATGTCGTTGATGTATTCTCCAGCGCGGACGCCGTTGCGGTTCTCCGGCCCGAAGAAGACGTTACGGAACTGCTGTGGATGGGCAGTGCAGAACTGAATCAAGCCGCGTGAAGTCGCGAAAAGACGCTCTTTCGGGGCGGGATGTTTAGCGGCAATCGCGTCGAAGTTCTGAATCAGCAGCTCGATCGTCTCGCTGCTCAACTCGGCAAGAATGTGCCATTTGTCTGGAAAATGCTGGTAGATCACGGCGTGCGTATAGCCGATCTCTTTAGCGATCGCGCGAAGCGTCACGGCTTCGTAGCCGCGATCGGCGAACATTTGGCTGGCAGCCGCAAGGATTTCGCCCCGCAACCTCTCCTTGCGCTCTACCCGTCGACTTGGTGATCTGGATGTCACTTCAATAGCTTAGTCCGCTTTGACACTTTTTGCGACCGAATGTTGATTAATAACCATTGGTAAAAAACCAGTGACTATTTTGCAACCAGTGGTTAGTATGTGGCTCTAATTGTCAGGTCGCGTATTTAGATGGCGGCCAAATACGAGGCAAAAGGGGATGCGATGAAAGTTCTAGTGATTGGAGCAGCGGGCAGGAGCGGAGAGGCACTGGTAAATGAGGCGTTGGCGGCCGGGCATAAGGTGACGGCTTTCGTGCGCGGCGCCGCGCAGTACAAGAAGACGAACGTCAGAGTTGTTGCAGGCAACGTGCTGGATGCGGCTGCTGTCGACGGTGCGGTAGCCGGGCAGGATGCAGTGATTGACGCGCTGGGCGGCAAGACGCCGTGGAAAGTGACGACGATGGAAACGAGCGCGGCACACAATATCGTGGACGCGATGCGGCGCAATGGCGTGCGGCGGTTGCTGAAGATTTCGGTGGTTGGTGCGGGCGAGAGCGTCAAGAACGCCGGCTTCTTCAACGAGCACCTGCTCATGCGGACGTTTCTGCGGGGTCTGCTGGTAGACAAGGCGGGCATGGAGGCCGAGATCGAAGGCAGCAACTTGGACTGGACGCTTGTGCGGCCGCCGATGTTGACCGGCGTCAAGAAGACCGGCATTGCCAGGGTGCTGAGCACGGAGGGCGGCGAGAAGGCACACAAGATCGGGCGGGCCGATCTGGCAGCCTTCATGGTTCAGCAACTGGAAAGCAGCCGGTACGTGCGTCAGGCAGTGACGGTCACGACCACGTAGCAAGGTTTCCGCGAGGGATCAAGCAACCGAGGCAACAGTGTGGACGGACGGCTTTGCGAAAAAAGCAGCGTCCTTGATTTTTATGCAAAACACAAACTAGGACTTTCATGCAAAACACAAACAAGGAGAAGACCAATGATCGTTGTAACAGGAGCAAGTGGAAAGCTTGGTGGACATGCCATCAAGAGTCTTTTGGAAAAGGTGCCGGCAGGGCAGATCATTGCAGCCGTTCGTAATACCGACAAGGCTTCGAGCCGACAAACTTGGGTGTGCAGCTTCGCGAAGCGGACTACACGAAGCCCGAAACCCTCGCCAGGGCTTTCGCAGGCGCAGAGAAGGTCTTGCTGATCTCGTCCAGCGAAATTGGCCAGCGGTTCGCACAACACCAGCATGTGATTGACGCTGCTGTTGGCGCCAACGTCAAACTGCTCGTCTATACGAGCATCTTGCGTGCGGATACATCCACTCTTTCTCTTGCGACGGAGCATCTGGCCACGGAGAAGGCGATCCAAGCTTCAGGCTTGCCGTTTGTCATCCTACGCAATGGCTGGTACTTGGAGAATCACACGGAATCGTTGGCCCCTGCGCTACAGTATGGGGCGATCCTGGGCGCAGCGAAAGAAGGAAAGTTCGCTTCCGCTGCGCGGGCAGACTATGCAGCCGCAGTTGTCCTCACCAGCCAGGGACACAAAAACAAAGTCTACGAGCTTGCAGGGGATAAATCCTTCACCCTTTCAGAACTCGCGGCCGAGGTTGCAAAGATCACGGTGGTCTATCAAGACTTGCCACAGGAAGAGTACGAGAAGGCACTTCTGAAGTTTGGCTTGCCGATGCCCATTGCAGCGATGCTTGCCGACTCTGATGTCGGCGCTGCGAAAGGCGCCTTGGATAGTCAGTCGGGAGACCTTCGTTCCCTCATCGGTCGGCCGACCACCGCTTTAATCGAGGCGACCGATCGGCTGTGTAAGGCCTGTAACGATTCATGCGACAGATGACTGTGGAGACCCACGGGACTAGCGAAGTGCTAGCTGCGCAATCACAAGCTCTGGCGTTCGCATCAGAGCATCATCTTCGGTCTAAGAAAGGATCGTTTTATGTCAAACCTCCCCACGCCGCTTGAAGAAGTCATTCATCACAACGTTATTAAGAACAACAAAACAGGCGGCCCGGCGCTTGATGTCGGGCAAATGAAGTTACTCTGGAGGGCCTTGGGAGAAAACACGGGCTACACGTTCTCTATCTTCGAGAGCACGCTCGCGCCGGGCATGGGTATTCCACTTCATAGACACCCATTTGCGGAGTTTTTCTATGTACTGGAAGGCACTCTGGCTATCGGGTATTGGAACAACCAGGGTGTCACTGAGTGGGACGCGTGTGAAGCCGGGGAGAGTCTGATGGTGCAGCCCAATGCGCCTCATACGTTCTTCAACAAGAGTGAACATCCGTGCCGCATGCTGAGTGTGTCAACGTATCACCACGAGCGGATGATGAAGGATGCCGTGCATCCGGAGGGCAGGACAGATTTTCTGCCTGCTCAACTCACTCAGGCCGATTTTCAGAAATTGACGAAGTCGATGGAGAAGAATCAGACATTCCTTGTAGCAGACCATGCTTAAAGCATTTCTCCTGTTACTGTGCACTGGACAAGCTTTGCGAGTGCCGTTTTTTTTGGAAAAAAAGGTGTTCAGATCTGCGGTTCGGTTTACACACACAGGATAAATGCTTAGTATCGGCCATCTCTTGAGTTCACCTTCGAACTCAAGAGATGCACCGCGCGCTGTGGGGGCGACATATGTGGAGAACCGGGCAATGCACTCATTGACCCGAGAAGTGCGTTACAGCGTTTACCCAGCGACAACCAGCTCTCGCTCGTGATCTTCAGCGGCGTGCGTTATTGGCATGGCGCACGGCACGGTAGACCGGATGTACTGCCTTGGAGAGTAGCCCATCACGCGACGGAAGGCCTTACCGAAGGCACTCTCGGACTCGTAACCCAGGGACTGCGCGATGACGGAGAGGCCATCACTGGAGTTCTTCAGGCGGTCTGCAGCCAGAAGCATGCGCCAGCGGGTAAGGTACTCCATAGGCGTGGTGCCAACGATTTCGCGGAAGCGCAGGGCGAAGACTGAGCGCGACATGCCGACACGTTCGGCTAGCGATTGCAGCGTCCAGGGATATCCTGGGTCGTTGTGCATGCCGGTAATGGCTGTACTCATTTGTTTGTCAGACAGCGCGGAGAGCCAACCGCGACTAGCGGTGGTGGTGTCAGCTAAGTGCAGGCGCAGCGCCTGGATGAGCATCATGTAGGCGAGTTGCTGGGCAATCAGCGAACCGCCCGGTTGGGGGTCGCGGAGTTCCTCCCGCAAGCGCTCGAGCGACCAGCGCATGGCGGCTTTGTCCGACTCGCGTCGGATGTGAACGATCGGCGGCAGCGACTGAAGGAGCATTTCGGCATGGCCGCCCGTGAACCCGAAGAAGCCGCCGGCGATGTATCGCGCACCTTCGGGGATCGCCAGGACGTCATTGGTTTTGCTGAGCCGACTCCACGCGAGTGTGTAGTGGACCGGTTCGAGCGAAAGCTTCGTAGTGAGGCGGAACGGCAGCCCACGCGGCAAAAGAAAACAGTCCCCGGCCTCCAGCAGGACGGGCTCTGGGGCGCCCTCGACTACCAGCCAGCACTGTCCGGCGAGCATGGCGTAGCACTTGATGCCTTGGTGTTTCGGGAAGTAAATGGCTATATCGCCAGGCATCATGAAGCCGCCGGAGGACAAGCTCTGCGGCTTCAGCAGGGCAAGGACCTCGGAGAGCGGATCCATACGCTGATTCGATCCGACACCTGGTTGCAAGAACGGCGTCCCGGATCTTTGGGTTTCGGGCTTCTGATGGGGCAGGACGATTGAGCCGATCATACGGACTCTTAGTATAGATCGTCCGCAGGGTGAGACCCATCTAGTAATCAACGGCGCAGATTGGCCGCATCATTCGTAGGACGAGGAGACATCATCATGCGTATCTTTGTGACTGGAGCACCGGGATTCATCGGTTCGGCGCTTGTTCCGGAACTCATTCAGGCAGGACATCAGGTGTTGGGGTTGACACGATCAGAGGCCGGCGCCCAGAAGCTGCGAACGGCTGGGGCCGAAGTCCTTCACGGCAACATTGAAGACCTCGACAGCCTGCGCAAGGGAGCAGCCGATTCAGATGGCGTGATCCACCTGGCCTTCAACCATGACTTCTCGCAGTTTGAGAAGAACGCCGCAGATGAACGCAAGGCAATCGTCGCACTGGGAGAGGTGCTGCTGGGTTCGGACCGGCCGTTCACTGTGACCTCGGGCACGGCGATGGCAGCCAATGTTGACGGCAAGCCATCGACGGAGGACGGCCCGACCGCTTCGTGGAACCCTCGTGCAGGATTGGAAACGGCGGTGAAGGAGTTCACTGAGCGCGGCGTGAAAACCTCTATCGTCCGCCTGCCGCAGGTTCACGACACTCACAAGCAGGGCCTGGTGCCATACATCACTGCAGTGGCGCGCGAAAAGCGTGTGTCGGCCTACATCGGCGACGGTGGCAATCGCTGGCCGGCGGCACACATCTCCGACGTGGCGCGGCTGTACCGCCTGGCGTTTGAGAAGGCTGAGCCCGGCGCGATCTACCACGCGGTCGACGAAGAGGGCGTGTCGATGAAGGCCATCGCCGAGGCGCTCGGTCGCGGATTGAAGGTGCCGGTGGTCAGCATCAAGCCCGAGGAGACTGAGGCACACTTCGGCTGGCTCGCCCGCTTCGCCGGGCATGATATGCCGGCCTCGAGCGCTCTCACACATCAGAAGCTGAACTGGAAGCCAACCGGGCCGGCCCTGATCGCCGACCTGGACGGCATGGACTACACGCAAGCCTGAATCGGCCGACGGCGCACCGGTGGGTACAGGTGCGCCTGACGCTGGTAGGGCTCGATTCGGAAGCCAAGGCAGCCGGTGTGATGCTTCTACCGGGCAGCGGCGGTAGCGTTGCGATGCTGGGAAGCCTCGCCATCCATGCTGCAGACCTGGTCTCGCATCCGCAGAAGATCAGCATCGCGCTTCGTGTCTCCGGTTCCATGTCACGCGGTTCTGCCATCAGCGCCGGAAGCATGAGTGCGGGGACTTTTACCCGGATTGACGGATTGTTGAGTGAGCGAAATCCTGCTGACTTACGAGACTTCGACTTTGGCGCCGGGCCAGTCTCGTGCTTTCCGGTCACACTTCCCGATCTGGTGACCATCTGGCACACCACGAAGGTTCCGAACATTGAAACTTTCGTACATGTGTCGAGTAATTCCTTTCCCACAGGCGATCTCGCCAATCTGCCGGACGGCCCAGACGCACAAGAGCGGGAGGCCAATCGCTATCAGGCAGTGGTCGAAGTGAAGAGTGAGGACGGAACCATCGCTCGCGCGATTCTGGATACGGTGAACGGTTACACGTTCACCGTATCCAGAATCGGTCGAAGCTGCGCGGCGTGTGCTCGGCGGCGAGGTCGCCGCAGGCTTTCAGACTCCAGTAGAAGTCTTTGGGCCTCACTTTGCCGAGACCGTCGCTGATACCCGAATCGCCAGAGTGACGCGCAAGTTTCGGGGAGCTCGGACCCGCGCTCCTACGGAATCAATGCTTTGCAACATCAACGTATTCATAAATTCGGAAACCCCATGAAACTTCAAGGAAAAATTGCTGTCGTCACTGGTGCATCAAATAGGAATTGGTGCTGGCATCGCAAAAGCATTCGGTGCGGCCGGCGCAACGGTCGTCGTGAACTATGTGTCGAACAAGAGCGACGCTGAGACTGTTGTTGCACAGATTGAGGCGCAAGGCGGCAAGGCCATCAGCGTTCAAGCGGACATGAGTAAGGCAGTCGATGTTATCCGGTTGTTCGACAAGGTTAAAGCTGACTACGGCACGCTGGACATACTTGTTAATAATGCAGGCTTCGCGATATTTCAGATGATTGAAGACCTGACCGAGGAAGCATTTCATCAGCAATTCAACGTCAACGTATTGCGTTATCAACATCAGCTCTATCCTAAGCACCGACCCCTATCTGGCATCCAGTGTTTACTCCGCAACCAAGGGCGCGGTCGATACACTGACGTTTGCCTTGGCGAGAGAGCTTGGTCCGCGTGGGATCAGGGTCAACTCCATCCTAGTTCGCCAGGCTGGTACAGGTCTCGAACGTACTACCAAGACGAACTCAAATGGTTTTTATTCTCTGCCTGCACCTCGTGCTGGAGAGTATATTTGTCCGCGCACAAGCGTCGGGCTTTGGCGCGTAGAGCAACTGGGCGTTCCTGAGCGAAAGGAAGCTTAGAGATAGCCAGTTTAATTTCCTGCAGCCGACCCGCATCGCTGCCTTCAAGGTTGATCAACGTTCCGCTCAGGAAGTTCGGCATCGTCAACCACCGTTCACCGGTAGCAACTTTATCCGCACTCTACGGCTGTCCCCGAGGTGGCCTTAGAAATACATCCGACGCCACTCAATACCTGGTTCACGTTGATCCGCCGGACTAGGTATTGAGTGGCCTCGGCTGAAAAGTTTCAGAGATAGGACGAAGGATCGTCTTGATCGACAATGTGATCAAGATCGAAATACCTTGCGGACGGCTTCGAGATACGCAGCGCCGTGTTCGGCGTCAGGCTCGAGATAACTGCCCTCAGTCCACTCGTTCCACGAGTTGAGGGTGACCAGGCGCTTGCCTATAGGTAGATGGCTGAGCGCAAAATTCTTTGCTGAGCGAAGAGCTTCTTCGAATGCCTGCGGCGAGTTGTTGACGACCACGGATGTGAACGGATAGCCGCCCACGCGGAAGTTGTCCGTTTGACAGGTACGAGGGGTGGCGTCCCATCCGACAGTTACATTGGGGAAGTACATGCAACCCAGTTTTGCCGAAGCCTGACTGCGGTACGTCTCATACTGACGGCGGACACTTTCGTATTCTGTAGTGAGCGCGTTTGCAAGCTGCGCGTGGTGAATCCACACGTAGGAGGTCGTGCTATCGATGTGTAGTTGCCGTAGCAAGTCGGGCAAGTTCGTGACCTCCGCCTCACCGGGCAAGAGCTTCACACCCCAAGTGACCGCATTGATGTGGACACCAGGAAAGCCAGCGGCACGCGCCTTCTCGCGGATTGCATCGAGTGCCAGCGCAGCCTGCGAGACTCCCCCCATCCCCTGGACGAAGCGAAAAAGTTCGTATATGGAAAAGTAAGGTTCTCCATCGAGTTTGAGATACGAGGGGTGCTGGAAGAGTTCGACAGCGCGTTCACACATCGCATCGAAGGCGGTGCGTGAAATGCCACCGTGGAACTGAACCTTCCCGGGGCTATCAAGCTTGGCAGGGTGCAGGTCGATCCAGTCATGATTTGCCCACATCAGACCAAAGCGGACATCTTTGTTGTTCGAAGCCTTGAGGTAACCGTTGTCGAGGGCACGGTTCAGAAATGGTCCATCCTCATACCAATACCAATCAAACAAGAGTGCGTCGACGCCGTGCTGTCGAGCGGCGAAGATCTTCTGACTGAAAACTTCAGGCGTGGACTCGTCGGTGTAACCCCACCGCGGTACCTTGGGTTGGTGGTGGCCCGAAAAGCGTGGCGTTGCGGCCTTGACCAGATTCCATTCGGTCCAACCGCTGCCGTGGGCCTTCTCGTTTCGTGGGTCCACGTGGAAGTTGCCGAAGTAATAGGCTGCGGTGATCAGAGCTTCTGACGGCGTCGATTCGGCTGGGGCACTTCCTGAACTGATCCCACCATTTAGCAGCACAGCTCCGGCTCCGGCGACAAATTCGCGGCGATCCATACGTCTCCTATTTCGTTAAGCGCTGCCAATTCAGCCTCTCGTTGCGTCCTACTAAGTTCCGCTCAGGGCGGGGTTCCGTTCTGTCACGATTTGGTACTACTCCATCTCTAGACGGCGGCCCTTGTAGTGTCAACCTTCTGCGGGAACAGTGCAGGTGCAGTGCTGTATGATTGCTCCACTAGAAAGGCTCTAACGTCTCTTTCCCCCGACAAGCCTGGTGATAGGGAGACGAGATTCGAGGTGTTGCGATGCTTGCCTTTAACGAAGCCGAAACCACTGGCAAGCAGTCGCTGAGAGAAGGATCTGAGTCCTCAGAACGCGTCGCAGAAGCGTTAGCCGACATCCTGCGCAGCCCCCGCTTCAAAGACAGTCAGCAGCTGCAGAGTTTGCTGCGATATGTCGTCGACGAGGTCTTAAAGGGAAATGAAGATGCTCTCAAGGAGCGGTTGATCGGCGTCTACGTCTTTGGTCGGCGACCCGACTACGACACGGCCGATGATCCGATTGTTCGTTCCCGGATGGGTTTGCTCCGTAAACGGCTCGCGCAGTATTACGAAGGTGAGGATGGGGGGCACGCTGCAGTCCAGATCGTGATTCCAAACGGAACCTATCGTCCTACTTTCGTGTTTCAGCAGGTCACCAAGGCTCCGCGCACGAAAGCTCTTCTTGCTGAGGCAGAGACGCCATCACTTCCCAGCGTAGATCCTGAGGACACAATCATTAAGCCCATTGCGCTGCCGACCATGGTTCGGCGCATCGGCCTGACGACCGTTATCCCTTGGACGTTCCTGAGGAAGCGGAGTTTCAGAATCGGAGCCGTCGCAGCGGCTGGAGCCCTTATTCTCCTCGGATCGTGGTGGTTCTACTTCCGAACCTCGCAAAGAGAACTCGATTCGCTATGGGCGCCCATCGTAAAAGGCAAGCAGCCGATCTATGTCTATACCGGGACTATGCCGGTTTTTGAACCGGAATCGCCGGCTGACGAAGCGACGTCTCCAGCAGATCTGTCCTTGCCTATACATTTGCCTGAACCACCACCTGCGGATGCACCGCAGATAGGCCCAGATCGTGTCTTTTCCTATGGGGAAGGAATGCTTACGGGCTCCGTCTATGCCGATATACGAGTGGCCGGGCTTCTAACGAAATACAGTCGAACTCCAGTTTTGCGCTCCGGTGCGAACTTGCCCTTCATGGATCTGAAGGGGTCCCCTCTCATCCTCATTGGCTCCTTTGACAACTATTGGACACGAGTAATGAACGAAAATCTTCCATTCTATTTCGATCGCGGGTTCGGTATTCTCGAACGCGAGGGGACGCACAGACGGTGGCACAACCCTTTGAAAGCGGAGATGACGCCCAGGATGATGGAGGATTACGCTCTCGTCTTTCGAGTTATGAACTCTAAAGCCGGGGCGCCGGTGCTGGGAATCGCCGGCCTCTCTACCTGCGGGACGCACGCGGCAGCAGATTTCGTCACCGACCCGGCACAAATGCGAGCACTGTCAGGCATTTCGCGTGCGTCTCTCAGGAACAGCAATATCGAACTGGTTCTCCACACATCCCTGGTGAACTGCTTGCCCACCTCAGTCGAAGTGATCGCCACCAAAGTTTGGTAGCGAAGATCCGAAACTTCCCTTCGAGGTAACAGCGCAATCTCCGCCGCGCGGTTCTTCCAGGACCGAGGGAGATTCGTCAGCTGCAACACAGCGAACGTCTGGCAACAACAGAAGCCGGATGCGGCTATCGTTCAAGTCGGCTTTCAACTGCAACGAAGGTTGGCGCTCGGCAAGATCGCGAGTGCGTCACCTCGGCAACTTGCGCCACTTGATCGATGACGCTGCACGCCTTCGATAGAGCGCCGAACTTCCCACGACACGTGACCGCTGCACTTTCTTAACTGGTGTTGCAGCACTTGAGGTTATGCGGATGAGCCTACCGCACCATACCTATACCGTACCTGCGGACCATTGACAGTTGGTCGGGCTAAACCATAGGTCTTATGAGGCTTGTAACCCCGCAAGTTTCACAATTGATCTTTTTCCAGGAGGCAACCATGAGCTTTAAACTGCTCGATCCAATTCTCCGACCCTTGGTCGCAGAGAAAAACAGAAAGATACAGACACGCGGTCAGATACAAAGGAAGGGGGCCCTTGCCGGCTTCGTTCTGCACGCTCTGTTTTTAGTTGCTTTTGTATCGGTCCCACAGCGGCAGGCAGTCGGTCAAACAAACCTTGCCAGTATCACAGGAACGGTCACCGACAGCAACGGAGCCGCGGTTCCGAACGTCAGTGTCAGCATCCTGAATACAGAAACCACAGCAGTGCGCGTGGTTACGACGGATGCAAATGGATTTTATACGGCCCCCTCCTTGACTGTCGGTTCGTACCGCATCACGACGACGGCCAACGGCTTTGCTAAGACGGCGGTCTCGGCCTCGCTGACTTTGGGCGGTCTCAACCTTGACGTTCACATGAAGGTGGGAAGCGTCTCTGACGAGATTACGGTGATTGGATCATCAGCATCGATGGCTCTCCAGACAGACAGCCATGAGTTGTCCACTTCCGTGGACAGCGTGCAACTGACAACAATTCCAAACGGTGGCCGCAGTATCCTCAGCATCGCCACCCTTGGCCCGGCTTCACAGGCCGGCACGGACGCTTCCACCTCGGCTGGCGACCAAAGCTTTTATGGCCAGACCGCCAACGCAGTCATCCTTGCGGGCCTGGGACCAAATCAGACACAGTTCCTGCAAGACGGCATCGACAACACAAATCTCCTGACGCAGACCGCAAACATCCTTGCCTCCGTCGAGGCGGCCAAAGAGGTCTCGACTCTCTACAGCAACGCGCCCGCCATCTTCAGGCAGCCTGCGATCGTCAACGTCATCACCAAGAGTGGCTCCAACCAGTTCCATGGGACGGTCTACGACTTCCTCCAGAACGACGCTGCAAACGCCAAGAACTGGTTTGCGACGTCGAAAGCGCCACTGCGCTACAACCTCTTCGGCGGCAACCTGGGTGGGCCGATCTTCCGCGACAAGCTCTTCGGCTTCTTTGATTACTCCGGTCTTCGAAGCCACTCGTCCGGCCTCTCTCAGAATCGTGTTCCTACAGCCGCAGAGCGTGCGGGAGATTTTTCTGCCGATCCCGTTATCTACAATCCCGCGACCTATAACGCCGCAACCGGCACTTCCGCCCCCTTTCCGTCGAACAAGTTACCCGCTATCAGCCCGTTTGCCCAGCTTTGGCTGCAGAACTATCCTCTGCCGAACATGGCGCTCAACGCGAACAATGTGAACTACCAGGTTAATATTCCCTCGATCAGTAACTATGACGAGTATCTGGGCCGCATCGATTGGAACATCTCCGCGAAGAACCAGCTTTTCGGAACGGTAGCTCGCTACAGCAGCTCCGGTGGTGGGAATAGTATTGTTCCAGGGCTCTTCGGTATCAGCATTCCACTCAAGGGCACCAACGCTTCCATCACGGACACTTATATCCTGAGCAGTCGCGTCGTAAACGCCTTGAAGATTGGCTACAACCGCAGCAATCTGTTCCGAACACAGCAGGGAACCGGCGCGAAAAACTACGCAAATTTTTATGGATTGAAGAATCTCAACCCGCTGCTTGAGCAGTCGACGCCGCCCGCGATCTCCGTCTCTAACTACACGTCGCTGGGCGATCCATACTCCCCGCAGGGAGCGATCCAGAACCGTTACCAATTTGCGGATCAGATCACCTGGACGCTGGGCAACCACACGCTAACTGTTGGTGGCGAATTCATCCGTGTTCAATTCAACGGAGGCTGGGTCGTTACAAACAACGGCAACTATGGCTTCGATGGATCCGCGACATCGCAGTACATCGGAGGAAAGCGCAGCACGGCCAATCAGGGCAATGCGCTAGCCGACCTGGAACTCGGATTTCCCGTCAGCGGAAGCGGCCTTACAGGTACCTCCGCAGGAGCGTTCCGAGAGTTCGATGTATCCGGGTTCATTCAGGATGATTGGAGGGCAACCCCCCGTCTGACTTTCAACGTAGGGTTGCGGTACGACTACATCAATCCTCCCACCGATAAGAACGGACGCGGTGCGCTTTACTCGCTCGCAGCAAATGCGAACAGGCCTGGCAGTTGGAACGCGAACTATGGTGACTGGGGCCCGCGAGTCGGTTTCTCCTACAAGGCGGCAAACAACACTGCTATTCGTGGCGGTTATGGTATTTACTACGCGCCGATTCTCTACAACAATCTTCAGTTCATGCTGCTGTACTCCCCGAACGTGGTGTCTCAGAGCTATAACCTCAACATCCAGTCGCTGCAGAATATACAGAATCTTTTCTCGGCCAATCCACCATCCGTCCCGGGCCAGGGTGGTTACTCCATCAACCCAACGCTCAAGGACACTTCGACGCAGGAATGGAATCTGAACGTCGAGCAAAAGCTCGGAATCAGCACGATGCTGACGGTGGAGTATCTCGGCAATGTCACGCGGCACCAGTCTTCTCGTGCGGATCTCAACCAGCCGATCGCTCTTTCTGCCGGCAATACTTCCGGCAAGCTGGACGTCCGCCCTTTTCCGAGCGCAGGTCCCATTAACGGTCAGCTCAACGCACTGAGCGCGAACTATAACGCGCTTGGCGTCAAGCTGGACCGGAGACTTTCTAAGGACCTTCAATTTCTGATCAGTTACACCTGGCAGAAAGCACTGAATAGTGTGGACGGTGACAACAACAACATCCAGTCGATCTACAAGCCTCAGTTGACGTACGGTCCAGCGAGCTTCAATCGCGGACAGAGCCTTAACATCAGCCCGATCTACTTCCTTCCCTTCGGGCCCGGCAAACGATTCCTGAACTCGAAAAACATCTTCAACCGCGAGATCGTTGGAGGTTGGGAGCTTGCGGGCCTGCAGTACTTTGCGTCTGGCCAGCCTATCTCGGTCACCGCCAATAATAACGCGGACACGAGCCCGAGCCACCCTACCTATGCGAATCTCACCTGCAATCCTATGCAGGGATTCCAGCGTACGCGATTCAAGATCTTCAATCCTGCGTGCTTTGCACAGCCTGCAGCGGGTCAATACGGCACCACCCGTTCGGTGGGGGTGCAACCCAAAGTTTTCTCAACGAACCTGTCTGTGTTGAAAAATTTTTCTATCACCGAGCATCAGCAGCTTCAGTTCCGGGCGGAGGCGTTTAACCTCTTCAACCATCCACTCTTCAGCACCGGCGGCGGTGGCGTCACCTCTCCGACGCTTGGTGTGGCAACTTCGCAGTCAAACACTCCACGGTCGATGCAGTTCGCCCTCAGATACTCGTTCTGATATTGACAGTATGACTGGCAACACTGATTCGTTGTTATCTGACGCGCCGTCATAATCTGTAGTGTCCTGGTGACGTCCAGAAGACGGATCGAAGATATCCAACGCTCTCATCAATCGTGCATAAAGGGCAGCGTCTCCTGCTGGAGGTGCTGCCCTTTATGCAATGTCAGACGCGACTCCTGCTCCAATCGACTGATGCACGTGATTCTAACGCTTCCCACCCACGGAGCGGAGGCAGGGAAGCGTGATTGCTCAACGACTACCCAGGTCCTGGCTTCGTTCATCGTAGAGATCTGACCTGCGTTTCATCAGCGAACCTCCGCCTCGCGCAGAAAATCGAAGTTTCCACTCACCCGTGGTCTTACTCCTGCCAGCCGCGTCGAATACACCACATCATTGTTCGGATACCACAGCGGGATTCCCGGCAACTCATCCGCCAGAATTCTCTGGACCTCGACATATTCCCGCCGCTGCTCTTCACGATCCGAAGCATCTCCCGCCGCCTTCATCAACTGATCCACCCGGGCATTGACGTAGCGCCCACGATTCCCACCCTTCGGAGGGAATCGATCCGAACCGAACACGTACCGGAAGATATCCGGATCCTCATTGCTTCCAATCCAACGCAGCGCATACATCTGAAACGCGCCCTTCGTTACATCCGAATAGAACGTCCCAAACTCTGCCGACCGTATCTGCAGATCGATGCCCGCTGAACGCAACTGCTGCTGTAACACCGCCGCCATCAGCCGAGTCGTCTCATCCGTGCTCGTCTTCAGCGTGATCCGCACCCTCATCCCATCCTTATCCGCGTGAAGCCCTGCTTCTTCCAAGAGCCGTTTTGCCCGCTCGACATCATGCGGATAGGCGGCCATCTCCCCCGGTCCCGCTGCTGCCCAATGCGCCGGTGGCAACAGCGTATCCGCCAACTGCGCCTCACCCCGCCAGATCGCATTCACGATCGCCTGGCGATCCATCGCGCACGCCACAGCCTGCCGCACCCGTTTATCCTTTAGCACCGGATCGGTGACATTGAAGTTCGTATAAATCACCCGCGAACTCGGCCCCGATTCCACCTTCAGACCCGGTTCCTTCGCCAGCTCATGCACCATGTCCAGCGTCACGGCGTTGCTTGCCAGATCTGCTGAACCCTTCTTCAACTCCAGAGCTGCCGTAATCGCATCCGGAACCACCGAGAACCGTACCCGCTCAATCTTCGCCGGTCCCGCCCAGTACCCGGCATTGCGCTCGACGATCACCTCTTTATCCTGTACCGCACTCACGAACCGGAACGCCCCGGAACCCATCGGATGCAAGCCAAAGTCCTTACCCGCTCCCACCGGCACCACTCCAAAAAGTCCATCGCTCATGTTGAACAGCAGCGCAGCGTCGGGTCGCTTCAAGCGAACTCGCAGCGTTAGCGGATCCACTACCTCGACCTTCTCCACCGAAGAAAAAGCTCCACTCTTAGCCGTCACCAGGGATCCATCGATCATGCTCCGGATCGTATAAGCGACATCCTTCGCGCCCAACGGCTGCCCATCCTGAAATCGAACCCCATCGCGCAGATGAAACACCCAGGTCAAACGGTCCGGCTGTTCCCAGTTCGTAGCCAGCCACGGCTGCAGGTTGAAGTGCTCATCCTTCTTAACCAGCGCATCAAAGATCAGTCCGCCAACAAACTCACTCTGCGCATCTGTCCCCTGCCGCACGTCGAGATTGGTGGGGCTACTCTCCAGGATCATCACCACTGTGCGCGGATCCTCCATCCGCCGACGACAGCCTGTAAATAAGAGCAACATCACCAGGACACAAATCCGGGTGCCCCATTCATGCATCTTTATCGCATGGGCTGGGATTCGCGAAGCGAGCCGCATTCCTGTCCCTCCGCAACCACTCATCCGAACGTCACCTTCCCCAACACCACAGGCCGTGCAGCCCCAGTAGCACTTACTACATTTCCCGGAACCCGGTTCCACGTCATCCAGGCCAGCAAGGCGAATGCCACCGCCTCTTTTGCCTGCGCCTCGATTCCGAGCTCGTCCATTCCGCGAACCGTCACCCCGAGCGGCTCAAGCCCTTCGCGCAACATTCCCATCAGAGTTACATTCTTCACCCCACCCCCAGCCGCAATAAACTCCGTCTTAGCCAGCGGAGCCCGTGCTCCAAGATGCGCCCAAACAAACTTCCGGTAGGCATCTACCACCGAAGCCGCCGTCAATCCAGTAGCCGTCGCGATGACGTCTGCATCCGCGCCACCCGTCTTCCGGCAAGCTGCTATAAACCGCGACACAAACGCCTCTCCAAACTCTTCGCGTCCACAACTCTTCGGCGGCAGGGCAGAGAAGTATCCCTCCCGCAAGACTCCCTCGATTACGGGCTGAAGAACCCGTCCGCGCCGCGCCACAGCACCGCCCCGGTCAAAACCTTTGTCGAAGAGTCGCTCCATGCAGGCATCGATCACCATATTCGCTGGCCCAGTATCGAACGCCATAACCCCATCTACCGCAGCACCCGCTGGAATCGCAGTCAGATTCCCAATGCCGCCAAGATTCTGCAGTACCCGGTTTACCTTCGCCGAACGGAACATGACGTAATCCAGCATCGGCACCAGCGGAGCACCCTGTCCACCTGCCGCCAGATCCGCCGGCCGAAAGTCACTCACCACCGGAACCCGCAGCCGCTCGGCAATCACGCTCGGCTCACCCATCTGCCACGTAGCCCGAATCGGAGCTCCCAGGTACTTCGCCGCGACTCCCTGATGATAGATCGTCTGCCCATGACACCCCACCAACGCCGCCTTCACCCGAAACTGTTGCTCAGCCTTCGCCACACACTCCGCATAGATCCCACCCAGCCGCCAATGCAACCGGCTCAAATCCGCTACCGAAGCCGCCTTCGCATCCATCGCGCCAAGCACCGCCGCTCGCGTCGCCTTCGAGTACGCAAACCCCACATGCCCCAACACCTTCGCGCGCGGAACGCCACCCTCAACCGCAGGAGCAGAGATCTGGCACAACGCAACATCCACCCCATCCGCGGACGTCCCGCTCATCACCCCTGCCACTACCATTGCCTTAGCCAAAGTCCCTCCACGCTCACAACTACTAATTCACAACCCTCAACTGTTTTTTAGTTCCTTCTGCAACTCAGCCAACAAATTCAAAGCTTCGCGCGGAGTCATCTCATCCACGTCGACCTCGCCGATCCGGTCCACGATCCGCTGCGAGAGCGGAGTAAACATCGTCATCTGCAACTGCGGAGCCGCCACCGAAGCCGCCTCTCGCACCTGCTGTGACTCGGCTTTTTCATGCAGCTTCAGCACCTCGCGCGCTCGCCCGATGACTCCCGCCGGCAGCCCGGCCAGCCGCGCTACCTCGATTCCATAGCTTTTGCTCGCCGGTCCCGACTCGACCGTGTGGAGGAAGACGATCCCGGTCGAAGTCTCCTTCACCGTTACCCGCAGATTTTTGAGCCGCGCCAACCTGTCTGCCAACAGGGTGAGCTCGTGATAGTGCGTCGCAAAGAGCGTCCGGGCGCCGATCCGGTCATGCAGATGTTCAACCGTCGCCCACGCCAGGCTCAAGCCGTCGTAGGTGGCGGTTCCGCGTCCCATCTCATCCAGCAGCACTAAAGACCGGGCCGTCGCAGTATTCAGAATCGCCGCTGTCTCCGTCATCTCCACCATGAAGGTCGAGCGTCCGCGCGCGACATTATCACTGGCCCCGATACGCGTATAAATTCGATCCACCAACCCCAGTCGCATTCTCTCCGCCGGCACAAAGCACCCGCACTGTGCCATCACCACCAGCAACGCCGCTTGCCGGAGGTAGGTACTCTTACCGCCCATATTCGGCCCAGTAATCAACATCAAGGCCGGCCCGCCACCCGTCTTGATGTCGTCATCCAGACTAGAGCCGGGTGCCCCAGGTCCGGACTCTCGGACCTGGGCTTCAGCTCCACCAACACCGCCCGCATCCAGAAACAAGGAATTAGGTACAAACCGCCCAGCGCCCGACTCCTCCATCCGCCGCTCCACCACCGGATGCCGAGCCTGCAGAAACTCCAGTACGCCGGACACCTCGACCTCCGGCTTCACCCACCCGCGCAGAGCAGCCAGATGCGCAAAGCAGGTCAGCATATCGATCTCCGCGACCCGCCGCGCCGTCTCTCGCATCCGCTGGGCCGCTGCTAGCAACTCGTGCCGCAACTCTCCAAAGATGCGTCGCTCGATCTCGCCCGAACGTTCCTGCGCTGTCAGAATCTTGGCCTCGTACTCCTTCAGCTCCGGAGTGGTAAATCGCTCCGCGTTGACCAGCGTCTGCTTCCGCTCATAGTCCGCCGGAACTGACTTCGCGTTTGCCTTCGTCACTTCAAGGTAGTACCCGAATACCGAGTTAAATCGCACCTTCAGCGATCCGATCCCTGTTCTGGCTCGCTCTCGTTCTTCGATCGCCACCAGGGCCTGCCGCCCGCTCCGACTCAACTCACGAAGTTCATCCAACTCCGCATTCACGCCTGCCCGGATCACGCCACCATCCGAGAAGTTGACCGGCGGCTCCTCCGCGATGGTCCGCATCACCCTCTCGTGTAGATCTGCGAGCGGGTCGAAGACCGCGATCAACTCCCGCCACCGCGCCGCTCCAAACACCCCCACCGCCGCAACCAATCCCGGCAGACACCCCAGCGTCCCCGCCAGGGCCATCACCTCCCGTGGTCCCGCCGAATCCAGAGCCACACGGGCCAGCAATCGCTCCAGGTCGAGTACCCCGTCCATCGACCGCCGTACTCCTTCACGCCCCCGTAGATCGGCGACTGCCTCTCCGACCGCCTCCAGTCGGGCCTGAATCGCCAGCAGATCGTTCGAAGGCCGCAACAGCGTAGCCCGCAACAGCCTCTTACCCATCGGAGTGCAACAGGCGTCCAGCGTGTAGAAGAGCGTAGTTTGGGCCGACTCGCCCGAAAACAGCGGCTCCACCAGTTCCAGATTCCGGACGCTCACCGCATCCAGTTCAAGACAGGTCGACCGCTCGTAGTACCGCACCCCATCCACGTGCTCGACCGCACCCTGCTTGGTCTTCTGGATATAGTGCAGCAAAGCTCCAGCAGCGACCGCCGCTGCCTCATGCCCGGCCAGTCCCATTCCATCGAGCGAGTGCACCTTGAAGTGGTTCCGCAGCAACGGCAGCGCATACTCCGCCGAAAATACCCACTCATCGACCGCCGTCTTGGTCCGAATCGCATCCAGGCCACTGCCCAGATCCTCAACTATTTTCTCGTCAAGCTGCTTAGATTGATCACGACTAGCCGGATCGGAACGATCTCCATGAGTACGGTCGCCGTTCTTAGAACGATCGTCACCCTTAGAACGGTCGTCATCCTGAGCGGAGCGAAGGACCCCTGTATTCCGTTCTTGCTGTTTGCTCTTCGCACTCAGCCCCAATTGTCCTGATTGCCCCACCCCGCCCAACAATCCCGCCCCGTACAACAACTCCACAGGACGGACCCGGCCCATCTCGTCCACCACACTCGCCCAGGCTCCAACGCCAGAAAACTCCGTTGCCCGAAACTCGCCCGTTGATAAATCCAGAAGCGCCAACGCACACACCTGCGCCGGTCCCAAACCGTTCACATACACGCTGGCCAGATAATTACTTTGCTCCGCTCCCAGCGTCGGGTCCATCGCGGTCCCCGGCGTCAGAATCCGCGTCACCTCGCGCTTTACGATCCCTTTGACGGTCTTCGGGTCTTCCATCTGCTCGCACATCGCGATCCGATAGCCCTTACGCAGCAATCGCTGGAGGTAGACCTCCGCCGCATGGTAGGGAACACCACACATCGGCTGCTTTTTTTCCCGGTCCCGGGCGGTCAGGGTCAGTTGCAGCTCCCGCGCCACCAGGATCGCGTCGTCGTAGAACAGCTCGTAGAAGTCCCCGATCCGGCAGAACATCAGGCAGTCCGGATACTGCTCTTTCGCAGCAAAATACTGCCGCATCACAGGGGTCAGGGCATTCGCATCGCTTGTAAGTTCTTTCGTCACAGGAAAGCCCAGAATACCCCATCGACCCCTGTCTCTGCCGTGGCAATGCTTCGCTGCGACAGCTCTCCTGGGACAAAACACGGGAGCTGTCGCCAGCAATCGGAACTTAGCAGGATAAAGATCAGCATCCCCGCCACCGACGGCTTCGATCCCGTCGAACGCAACCTCACGATATACTTAGGGTTTGGGACCAATCGTTACTGTTCCCACAACAAGTTATGACCCTCCTCTGGCTCAGAGTCGCTGTCCTCCTCTATGGCATTGCCGCCCTCGCGGTTCTGCCAGCGGCCCTGTACGACCGACCCAACTGGAGCCGCGTCGCCATCCCGGTCACCATTGCAGCGCTCCTTTTCCACTTCGTCTCCCTCGCCGAGATGCTGAATGCCGCGCACCGCACGCTCCCCGTTGAAGCCCACGAGACCCAGTCGCTCCTCGCGATTCTTCTCGTCGCCGCCTTTCTGGCAGTTTTTGCCCGCTACAAGACGGTCGCGCTCGGCATCTTCGTCCTCCCGGTAGCCTTCCTGCTGACGCTGGTTCCGGCCTTCCGGCGCGGGCAGGAGACCATCGTTCCCGCCAACTCCGGCTGGATCTTCCTGCACATCGCGCTGTTGCTGGCCGCCTACGTGGCGCTCTTTCTGTCTCTCCTCGCCTCCGTCCTCTACCTGATTCAAGAGCGCCGCCTCAAAACCAAGCAGCCCGCCCTTCGCGGACTGCCGCCGCTCGAAACCACGGACCAGATCGCCCTCAAGACCCTGCTCTTCGGCCTCCCCTGCATGACTGCCGGCCTCCTCATCGGATCCGTTCTCGCCGAACAACTCTACGGCCCCGCCTTCTTCTCCGATCCCAAGATCCTCCTGGCCTTCGCCATGTGGTTCGCCTACTGCACCATGATCTTCATCCGCCGCCACTCCGGCCTGCGCGGACGCCGTGCCGTCTATCTGTCCAGCTTCGTCTTTCTGGTGATCGTCGCCGTCTGGGCTGCTAACCAGTTCTCCTCCGTCCACAGGTTCACGACACCATGAGCCTGACCGGAAGCCCCAACCAGAAGCTGGTGCTGCTCGGCATCAACCACAACACCGCGCCGGTTGACGTGCGCGAGCGCCTCGCCATCCCGCCGGAGCGCCTTGCCGACGCCACTCGCACCCTGCTCCACCAGCCCGGCATTCGCGAGGGCCTGATTCTCTCGACCTGTAACCGGGTCGAGCTCATCACTCTTCAAGAGTCCGACGCGGACGGTGGCTTCTCTCCCGACCTTCCCCGCTTCCTGCATGAGTATTTCTCCGTCACCCAGGCGACCCTGCAGCCCCATCTTTATGAGTTCCGAGAGCGGGAAGCAGTACGCCATCTCTTCCGAGTAGCCTCCTCCCTTGACTCCATGGTCGTCGGCGAGCCGCAAATCCTTGGCCAGGTTAAGGAGTCCTACACCATTGCCCGCGAGGTTGGAGCCGTCTCTACGAACCTCGAAGCCCTCCTCCAGCGCACCTTCACGGTCGCCAAGAAGGTCCGTAGCGAGACTCAGATCGGATCCAGCTCCGTCTCGATCGCGTCCGTGGCAGTCGATCTCGCCCGCAAGATCTTCGGAAGTCTGCAGGGAAAGACGGTTCTGCTGGTCGGAGCCGGCAAGATGTCCGAGCTGGCAGCACGGCACCTCATCCAGCACGGAGCCTCCTCCATCCTCGTCTCCAACCGGACCGAGGCCCGGGCCGAGCATCTCGCCGCCGAGTTCCTTCACTCCAAGGTAACGGCAGGCGTCATCCCCTTCGACAAGATCTACGAGCAGGCCGACCGCGCCGACATCGTCATCACCAGCACCGGCGCTCCAGAGAAGATTTTCGGCCGCTCCCATGGGGAGCACTTCCTCCAGCGCCGCCGCAATCGCCCTATGTTCTTCATCGACATCGCTGTTCCACGCGACGTTGACCCCAAAATGAACGAGGTCGAAGGCTGCTTCGTCTACGACATCGACGATCTCCAGCAAGTCGCCTCCGCCAACCTGGCCGATCGCAGCCGCGAGGCCGAGGCCGCCGAGTCCATCGTCAGTAGAGAAGTCGAAAAATACCAGCAGCGGCTCCAGGTCCGCGACAACGTTCCCGCGATTCTTGCCCTGCAGCAAAGTGCCGAAGCCATCCGCGAAGCCGAACTGGTTCGCGCGTCCAAGCGCCTCTCCGACCTGACCCCGGCGCAGCGGGAGGCCGTAGAAGCGCTCACCCGCAGCCTCACCGCAAAACTGCTTCATCCACAGCTCACAGCACTGCGTCGAGGCCCGGAGAGTACGCCGGAAGACTAAAATATCTGGATGAGCACTTCGACTCTCCCGACTGCCGTTGCCTCCACCGCAAGCCTGCCAGCGTCCAACCCCTTCGCATCGCCCAGCACCCTCCCGTACCAAGCTCCGCATTTCGACAAGATCGAAGATAGGGATTACATGCCCGCGATCGAAGCCGGAATGGCCGAGCAGCGCGCCGAGATCGATGCCATTGCTAACAGCTCCGAGCCGGCAACCTTCGAGAACACTCTCGTCGCCATGGAGCAGTCGGGCCGTCTACTCAGCCGCGTCCTCTCCGTCTTCGGTGCCGTGACGGGTGCCAACACCAACCCAACCCTCCAGGACATCAAGACCCAGATCGCTCCTCGCCTCGCAGCCCACAGCGACGCGATCAACCTGAACCAGGCCCTCTTCGAGCGGGTCTCGGCGATCTACAACCAGCGCGCCTCAATCGGCCTCGATCCCGAGTCCCTTCGCCTTGTCGAGACGTACTATGACGGGTTCATCCATGCAGGCTCCAACCTTGGAGAGACCGAGAAGACGCGGCTTAAGGAACTCAACGAAGAAGCTTCCACCCTCTCCACGGCCTTTCTGACCAAAGTCCTCGCCGCCGCGAAGGAGTCGCTCTTCACGACCATCGACCCCGCAGCACTGGCGGGCCTCAGCGAAGCGCAGTTAGCTGCTGCTGCCGAGCTCGCGAAATCGCGCGACCTCGAAGGCTGGGCGCTTCCCATCCAGAACACTACGCAGCAGGACTTTTTCGACGCTCTCAGCAACCGCGATACCCGCAAGGCGCTCTTTGACCTCGCGTGGTCCCGCACCCAGTCCGGCAATGCGAACGACACCACGGAGATCATCGCGCGTCTCGCCCAGCTTCGTGCCGAACGGGCCACGCTGCTGGGATTCCCGACCTACGCAGCTTGGAAGCTATACGACCAGATGGCCAAAACGCAGGATACGGCGCTCAAGTTTCTGAGCGGCCTCGTCGCCAAAGCCACAACGCTGGTCGCGACCGAGGCTGCCGACCTGCAGGCCCTGATCGACTCCCAGAATCCGAGCAGGTCCTTCCAACTGCAGCCCTGGGACTGGAGCTTCTATGCCGAGCAACTCCGCAAGGCACGCTACGATCTCGACGAAGAGGCCATCAAGCCTTACTTCGAACTCAACACCGTCCTCGAGCAGGGCGTCTTCTACGCCGCCGAGCAACTCTTCGGCATCGCCTTCACCGAACGCCACGACGTTCCCGTCTACCATCCCACGGTTCGCGTCTTCGAGCTGACCGATACGGACGGCTCACCCCTGTCGCTCTTCTACTTCGATCCCTTCAAGCGCGACAACAAGAACGGCGGTGCGTGGATGTCCTCGCTCGTCGGCCAGTCCCGCCTGCTCGGAACGCTGCCTGTTATCTATAACGTCTCCAACGTCCCGCAACCGGCGGAAGGGCAGCCCGTGCTCCTCACGCTGGACCATGTCATCACCCTCTTCCACGAGTTCGGCCACGCGCTGCATGGCCTCTTCTCGACCGCGCAATATCCGTCGCTGGCCGGAACTGCTGTTGCCCGCGACTTCGTAGAGTTCCCCTCGCAGTTCAACGAGTACTGGGCCACGTATCCAGCCGTCTTCTCGAACTACGCCAAGCACCACGCCACCGGCGAACCTATGCCAGCCGAACTCGCCGAGAAGATCCGCAAGGCGAAGGACTTCAACAAGGGCTATCACCTTGCCGAAGTGCTCGCTTCGTCCCTGATCGACATGGAATGGCACACCCTTGCTCCCGATGCTCCGCTCCAGGATCCCGACGCGCTGGAGACCGCAGCGCTCTCCAAGGCGGGCCTCAAGCTTGTGTACGCGCGTCCCCGCTATCGCTCCAGCTACTTCGCCCACATCTGGGGAGGTGGATACGCTGCCGGCTACTATGCCTACCAGTGGGCCGAGACTCTGGAGAACGAGGCGATCGAGTGGTTCGAGTCGCACGGCGGCCTCACTCGCGCCAACGGAGACCGCTTGCGCTCGATGATTCTCTCCCGCGGCAACACCGAGGATCTGGCGCAGATGTATGCCAATTGGATCGGCTCCGAAGCTCAACCCGCCTAGCGCGAAAACTTTCGTCCTTGCTGGGCGTGAGCCAACCCGAAGCGAACGCGAAAGTTGCTCCGTGCTGACCCGCAAGCCCAAGCGGGTCAGCATTTGGTTCTTGTGACCTTTCGCGGTTGAAAGCATCTAATCCACTAGAGGTTCTGAAGAAATGAAGATGATGAAGCCAAGGTCGAAAGCGATTCTCTTGCTCTCCCTGGCGACTCTGTCTGCGTCCGCCTTCGCGCAAAACGCAAACCCAGCCAGTCCAGGCACTATCAACTATGTGGAAGGCTTCGCCTCCATCGAAGGCCGTCAACTGACGAGCACTTCCGTGGGCCAGACCACGCTGCAGCCCGGCCAGTATCTCGCTACGGCGGACGGGCGCGTTGAAGTTCTGCTGACCCCCGGAATCTTTGTTCGTCTCGGCAAAGACACGACCATCCAGATGGTCTCTCCCGACCTGACCCATACCGAGATCAAGCTGGAGCGCGGGCGCGCCGACGTCGAGGTCGACCAGATCTACAAGCAGAACGTCATCCTCGTCGATCAGCAACGCGGGCAGACGCAACTGATCAAGCAAGGGCTCTACTCGTTCGACGCGGACGCAGGCACCGTGCGGGTCTTCGACGGCGAAGCTTCGGTCTTTCCCGGCAGCAACTACGGGACCAACGTCAAGCCGATCAAGGTGAAGGGAGATCGCGAGTTCGCTCTGAACAACGACGAGGCCAAGCCGCAGAAGTTCAACAAGGATCAGGCTCAGGACCCCCTCTACAAGTGGAGCAGCCTCCGCTCGCAATACCTCGGGCAGGCAAACGCAACCCTTGCATCGAACTATGCCGGAGATGAAGGCTTCAACTCCGGCTGGTACTGGGCTGGCGGCCCCTACGGCTACACCTGGCTGCCCGGTAACGGTCTCTTCTGGAACCCTTTCGGCTACGGCTTCTACTCGCCCAACTATCTCTATGGCGGCGGGCTGATGTACGGCCGTTACGGATACGGCGGCGGCTATGGGTATGGTGGTGGATACTACGGTGGGCGTGGATACTACGCCAACTCCGGTCGTATCAACTCCCCCGGTCGCCCCGGTTTCAATAGCGGTGGCAATGCGGGGGGCTTCCACGGTGGCGGACCAGGTAGTCTCGGTGGCTCCAGAGGCGGCGGTGGTGGCGTTTCGCGTGGTGGTGGCGGTGCCTCGCGTGGCGGCGGGGGTGGTGGCCACCGCTAATCAGCAGGTCAATCACAATTCACATGCCCGTCTTTCCAAACTCGAAAGACGGGCATTTCTCTGCTTCGAACAGCGCTTCGAGCGATAAGCCTATCGGCTGGGAAGATTGGTTCGCGTGGCCGGATGTTCTATCGCTTATCCTAGTGAGGACATGAGCAGCGAACATAACAATCCCCGCAATCCTATCCGTATCGGTTCCCGTGGTTCGCAGCTTGCTCTCTGGCAGGCGAACCATATCCTGTATGCACTCCGCGATGCCGGTTACCACGTCGAGCTCGAAGTGATTCGAACGACCGGAGACCGCATGCAGCAACCCGGCTTCATTCTGCCTCCAAACGTCGATGGCAAAGGAATCTTCATCAAGGAGATCGAGGAGGCATTGGAAGAAGGCCGCATCGACCTCGCGATCCATTCGCTGAAAGACCTGCCCACCACGATCGCTCCGCAATTTATCCTCGCCGCGATTCCGAAGCGTGCCGATGCCCGCGACGTCTGGGTCTGCGAGCCCTACTGGGCCCTTCACACCTTGCCTGCGGGTGGACGTATCGGAACCACCAGCCCGCGCCGTCGCGCTCAAATCCTGGCCTTGCGTCCGGATGTGACCTTCGTCGAGATTCGCGGCAACATCGACACGCGCCTGAAGAAGCTCGCGGATGGAAAGTGCGATGCGCTGGTCCTTGCGGCGGCCGGCCTCGATCGCCTGAAACGCGCCGAGTGGGTGCATCAGCGCTTCACCCCGGAGGAGATGTGTCCCGCCCCCGGCCAGGGCGCGCTGGCGATCGAGATGCGGCATCCCGACTATCCGGTGGATGAAGATCGTGACGCTTACATCCGCAATGCTGTGGCTTTCCTCGAGCATCCGCACACGCGCTTCTGTGTGGAAGCTGAGCGGACGACGCTGCACGCCCTGGGGGGCGGTTGCCAGCTTCCGATCGGAGCGTATTGCATGCCGGTGGACAACAAATGGCGCATGTTCGCCCAGGTCGTCTCACCTGACGGCGAGACCATGGTCCAGATCGAGACCGAAGCGACGCTCGATACCACGTCCACTGCACTGGGGGAATGGGTTGCAAAGGACCTGATCTCGAAGGGCGCTCTCGATCTGCTTGCGGAGCCTTCCACCCTCTAAAACGCAGCGACATACCGAATCGCCGAGGGTGCACAGCCTGAAGCGTAAGGGAACGATCCAGACAGTCCACTATGAAACCAGTCTCCGCCACGCTGCTCCTTGTCCTCGATCTTCTCGGAACCTTCGTTTTTGCAATGGAGGGGGCTTCGACCGGGGTCCAGCATGAACTCGATTTGCTCGGCATCATGGCGCTCGCCTTCGTTACGGCGCTGGGCGGCGGAATCGTTCGTGACCTGCTGATCGGTTCCGTTCCTCCGAACTCCATCAATGACTGGCGGTACGCTGCGACCGCCCTGTTCGCCGCAGCCGTGGTCTTCGCGGGGCATAACGCTGTAGGGCATATTCCATACTGGCTCCTGATCACCCTGGACGCGGCGGGCCTTGGTTTCTTCGCCATAGCGGGCGCCGGGAAAGCTCTGGACTTCGGGATTCACCCGCTGCTTGCGATCCTGCTCGGAGGCGTTACCGGGGTGGGCGGAGGCACGATTCGGGATATCTTGCTGGCCCAGATTCCCGGCGTGCTGCGCACGGACATCTATGCTGCCGCCGCACTTCTGGGTGCTGCGGTGCTGGTGCTTGGCCTCAGGATAAAGCTTCGGCCGGCCTTCGCATCCACGCTTGGCATCGTTGCCTGCTTCACACTTCGCATGGTCGCGGTCCATGAGCACTGGAACCTCCCCCGGGTGCTTGGCCATTAGGTAATTGCACGTATCGGGATGAGTCGTGTCCAAGCGTTTAGCAAGTGGACGAGGTTGTGTTGCATAGTGTGCAACCTTATGCACGCGTCCGCAGTCAATTTCGCTTTGCTAAGTGATTGATTCGCATGGCTCTGTGGGATCGATGCTTGGGAAACAATTTGGATTGAAACGTGCTCTTCTTCAGGCCTACCCCTGGACAGCCACTAAAGGAGTTGGAACTCATGTCAATCTACCTCTCGTCTTGTTCAGCGCGTTCTGCACACACATCAAGTTTTTACGGATCACTCTTTTTTGTTTTGCTATTGGCGGCATTGCTTGCGTCGCCAGCGTCGGCCCAGCAGACGGAATGGCCGAAGGATGGGAGTGCGGACTTAGTTGCATTGCGCGGTTCGACCAGCCCAGCGGAGCGCAAGCTCTCCTTCAATTTGCTCCTGATCTCACGTGCCGCACGTCATGCTCGCGTCGGGTCGTTCACCCCGTCACTGGACCCGAACTCCATGAATCCCGACGGAACGGTGAACGTTGAGGTTATCGCCTACCTTTCGCCATCCCTTGTGGCGAGCCCCGTCATGGCAGAAGTTCTGCGTGTCAACGGAGCGATTCCTTTGTCGGCGTATATCTCGGATCATCTGCAGGTGCGTCTTTCTAAGGCACAGTTGCTGGATCTCGCGGCAAACCCGAACGTCCTGACCATTCGCGAGGTTCCGCGAACAACTGTTGCTACGAGCCTGGCGGCGGTGAACCATCTATCTGCTCCGGCCAGGGCGACGCCTCGCTGATCAAACGAGAGCATTGCTCCGAGTCAGCCTGCCTGATAGGCCGTTTGCCGATCTGTCCATTGGATGACTCTTTTGTTGTATTTTCGTGCTCAGCGGAAGTTCACCACTATGGAAATATTGGATAAAAATATATTTATCCTATTTGTTTTATTACGCTTAGGTGAAATTAACGGCAATACCGCCTTTGGCTTGTGTGGAATCGAATTCAAGCAAGAAACGCCTTGCTGAACCACATCAAAGTATTGAATTGGTTAGAATGAGGACTGGTTCCGGGGGGTGTTACCTGAACCGAAACGAATTGCGTCTCTTGCTACGAGACGGTCTATCCAAACCTAAGGAGTTTTGCTTTGAAGATTGTAGAAACTCCTCTGCAGGACGTTTTCGTTGTTGAACCGACTGTGTTCGGAGACGACCGCGGTTTCTTTCTGGAGAGCTATAACGAGGAGCGGTTCGCGGAACTGGGGCTTCCCACACGATTCGCGCAGGACAATCATTCGGGCTCCCGAAAAGGTGTTCTACGAGGCATCCACTATCAGATTCAAAATCCGCAGGGAAAACTGGTGCGTGCCTTGGTGGGCGAAGTGTTCGATGTCGCGGTGGATCTCCGGAAAGACTCGTCTTCCTTCGGTCAGTCGTTCGGGATTCTGCTGAGTGCGCAGAACCGTAAAATGCTATGGATTCCGCCCGGATTTGGACACGGATTTCTCGTAGTCAGCGAGTTTGCGGAGTTTGCCTACAAGGCCACCGATCTTTACGCACCGCAATATGACCGTACCATTCTGTGGAACGATCCTGCGCTGAAGATTGCATGGCCGACGGAAGCGATCGACGGCGAACCTGTGCTCTCAGCTAAAGATAAAGTCGGAAGACTGCTGGCGGACGCTGAGGTCTTCGTAGTATCGCCTGCGGGTTCGAAGTTGAATCTGAAGCCGGTCGCAGCCCTCTCGTAAGATGGGTAGTCGGCTTGTCATGCACGGTTTTAAAAAGAAGCACGAAGAGAAGAATGAGGGACTGAAGTCCATGAATGGAAAGACTCTGCTGGTAACCGGCGGCGCCGGGTTTATCGGATCGAACTTCGTACTGCAATCGCTGGCGCTGGACTATACGGTCGTCAATCTGGACCTGCTGACCTACGCGGGAAACCTTGAGAACCTCGCCTCAGCGGAAGGAAATCCGAAGCACATCTTCGTAGAGGGCAGCATCGCCGATGGAGACTTGCTGCAACGGTTGCTCGCGGAGCATAAGCCGGCCGCAATCGTCCATTTCGCGGCCGAGAGCCATGTGGATCGGTCTATCACTGGGCCCGAAGCCTTCGTCGAGACCAACGTCGTCGGCACGTTCCATCTGCTTCAGGCAGGGCTTGCTTATTGGCAGGCACTCTCGAAGGACGACGCAACGAACTTTCGCTTCCTGCATGTCTCAACGGACGAGGTCTACGGATCACTGGGGCCGAATGATCCTGCCTTCCACGAGGAGACGCCCTACCAGCCAAACAGCCCCTACTCGGCTTCGAAGGCTGGATCGGACCACCTCGTACGGGCTTACTTTCATACCTACGGACTGCCGGTTCTGACGACGAACTGCTCGAACAACTACGGGCCGTTCCAGTTTCCGGAGAAGCTGATTCCGCTGATGATCCACAATGCATTGAACGGCAAGGCGCTGCCGGTGTACGGCGACGGGCAGAACGTCCGGGACTGGCTGTACGTAGGAGACCACTGCCGGGCGATCCACGAAGTACTACTGCGCGGACGCGTTGGCGAGACGTACAACGTTGGCGGCCTGAGCGAGAAGAAGAACCTAGATGTGATCCACATTCTATGCGGGATTCTGGATGAATTGCATCCCGAAGGAAAGCCGCACGACCAGTTGATCACCTACGTGAAGGACCGCCCAGGCCATGACCGACGCTACGCGATCGATTGCAGAAAACTGCAGGGAGAGTTGGGCTGGGCTCCGCAGCAGTCGTTTGAATCCGGGATTCGCAAGACGGTGGAGTGGTATCTGGACAACGCCGAATGGGTCCAACATGTGACCAGCGGCGACTATCGCAAGTGGGTGAAGGCGAACTACGCAGAACGGAGCAACGCGTGAAGGGAATCATTCTTGCAGGAGGCTCCGGAACACGACTCTATCCGTCGACCCTGGCAGTCAGTAAACAGCTTATCCCGGTGTACGACAAGCCGATGATCTACTATCCGCTCAGCACGCTGATGCTGGCGGGAATCCGCGAAATCCTGGTGATCTCGACGCCGCATGATGTGCCGCGGTTTGAGCATCTGCTCGGAGATGGCAAGCAGTGGGGGCTTTCCATCTCCTATGTGGTTCAGCCGAGCCCGGATGGGCTGGCGCAGGCTTTTCTGCTGGGTGAAGAGTTTATCGACGGAGAGCCTTGTGCGCTGGTGCTGGGCGACAACATCTACCATGGACATGACTTTTCGCTGCTGGTTCGACGGGCAGCGCAGGTGAAGGATGGCGCAGTGATCTTTGCCTACCAGGTAGAAGACGCGCGATCCTACGGTGTCGTGGAGTTCAACGAGACGGGCCGCGTGCTTTCGATCGAAGAAAAGCCCGAGAAGCCGAAGTCGAACTACGCCGTAACCGGACTCTACTTCTACGACAACAAGGTGGTGGAGTACGCGAAGACCATCAAGCCTTCGCCGCGAGGAGAGCTTGAGATTACCGATCTAAACCGTCTCTATCTCGAGAAGGGCAATCTGCAGGTCGAGACGCTGGGCCGTGGATTCGCGTGGCTGGATACGGGAACGCACGATTCGATGCTCGAAGCCGGTCAGTTCATCGCGACCATCGAGCGCCGCCAGGGGCTGAAGGTAGCCTGCCCGGAGGAGATCGCCTATCGCATGGGGTATATAGATAAGGATCAGTTGGCGGCGCTGGCGAAAACCCTGGCGAAGAGCAGCTATGGCGCTTATCTTCAGCGGGTTTTATTAGAGGATTTGCGATAGAAGCAAATGCGCCCTAACGCCGGGCGGGCGCCACTCCGTGGGGCATTAAACGCTTCGCGTGAGGGGACGCGACTCTACAACTCTAGAAGATCGGTACGCCGGTTTTGGACTGGACCTCTGAGCGGGTGACGTCAGGGGCCAGTTCGACCAGCCTCAGACCCTCGGGCGCAACATCGAGGACACAGAGGTCGGTGATAATCCGATCCACGACGCCCAGGCCGGTGAGCGGCAGGGTGCACTCGGGCAGGATCTTCGGCGTTCCGTCCTTGGCCGCATGCTCCATAACCACCAGGACACGACGCACGCCGGCGACCAGATCCATGGCGCCTCCCATCCCTTTAACCATCTTGCCGGGAACCATCCAGTTGGCCAGATCGCCGCGGTGGGAGACCTGCATCGCCCCCAGGATGGCCAGATCAATGTGCCCGCCGCGGATCATTCCGAAGGAATCGGCACTCGAGAAGAAACTTGCTCCGGGCAGGGACGTGACCGTCTCTTTGCCGGCGTTGATCAGGTCTGGATCGATCTCCTCTTCTGTGGGGTAAGGGCCAATGCCGAGCAATCCGTTCTCCGACTGGAGCGTCACGGTGATGCTGTCGGGAATGTAGTTGGCGACAAGGGTCGGGATGCCGATGCCGAGGTTCACATACGAGCCGTCTTCGAGCTCCTTTGCGGCACGTTGGGCCATCTGTTCGCGGGTCCATGCCATGGCTCAGGCCTCCTTCACGGGACGTCGCGTGGACTTCCGCTCGACGCGTTTCTCAGGGTTCGCGTTGAGGACGAGTCGCTGGACGAAGATTCCCGGGGTGTGGATCTGGTCGGGGTCGAGCTCTCCGGGTTCCACAATCTCTTCTACCTCTGCCACGGTGATCTTCCCGCAGGTGGCGGCGAGCGGGTTGAAGTTGCGCGCGGTCTTGCGATAGATAAGGTTGCCGAGCGTATCGGCCTTCCAGGCTTTGACGAGCGAGACGTCAGAGGTGATACCGCGTTCGAGGATGTACGTGATCCCGTCGAACTCCTTGTGCTCTTTGCCGAGGGCGATCTGGGTTCCGACTCCGGTGCGGGTGTAGAAGCCGGGAATGCCAGCCCCGCCGGCGCGCATCCGCTCTGCGAGAGTTCCTTGCGGGCAGAACTCGACCTCAAGCTCGCCCGAGAGAAACTGGCGCTCGAACTCAGCGTTCTCGCCGATGTAGCTGGCGAGCATCTTTCGGATCTGGCGCGTTTCGAGCAGCAGCCCGAGGCCGAAATTATCGATCCCTGCATTATTGCTGGCGATTATGAGGTCTTTGACGCCGCTGTCGCGAAGTGCCGCGATGAGAGCCTCCGGGATTCCGCAGAGCCCGAATCCACCGATGGCCAGCGTCATTCCATCGTGGAGCAGGCCGTCAAGAGCAGCTTTGGCATCGGGATACAGTTTGTTCATAAGACTCACGAAGGTGCAGAGCGGCTCGCGCAAACGGGATAAGAATACATGCCTGGAGCACATGAGATCTTGGAGAGGTTTTTGAGTCAGAGCGAGCGGAGGGGTATTGAGAGCAGGGAGCCGGTGCAGTCTCGAACCTGGATCAGGCGATCCAGATTCAGCGGTTTATTTTGCGGCGGTGCATTTTGCCATAATGGCGAGGTGAAGCCGGTCGCGGAACTCAGGCGAGACCTCGTAGATCTCGTTGTCGCGATAGACCGAGATGGTCTTGCTGGTGGTGTCGAGAACGACCTCGCAGTGATGGCAGGAGGAAGTGTGCTCGCGCACCTCTTCGAGAAGCTCTGGGCTGATCTGCCCATCGAAGTAGTCGGTTAGCTGGGCGAGAAAGTCGGTGCAGGTCATGCTGGAAGACCCTCCTTCTTTTTACCGAAGTATCGGCTGAGTCGTTCGCGCAACTGAAGTCGCGCGCGCAATAGTCTCGATTTGACTGCAGGGACGCTCAAGCCGAGTGCCTCAGCAGTCTCTTCCGTAGAGAGATTTTCAATGTCCCGTAAGGTGAAGACGGTACGGAAACCCGGAGGCAAGCCCTGGATGGTCTTGCGCAGAATCTCTGCGAGTTCGGCCTGATTGAAGTTCTGCTCAGGGTTTGGCCGCCATTCGGCAAAGTCACGAGGGATAGAGCCTTCTTCGGTCTGGACGTCTTCGTCCATAGAGACAGTTTTGCTGGTCTTGCGCTTACGGAGCCGCATGAGGCTCTCGTTGACGGCGATACGGACGAGCCAGGTCGAGAACTTCGAGTTGCCCTGGAACTGCTCCAGCTTCTCGTAAGCCTTGAGAAAGGCGTCCTGCGTGATGTCTTCAGCGTCTTCACGGTTTTGTGTAATGTGCTGCGCGACACGAAAGATTTGACGCTCATACTGGCGAACAAGCTGCTCGAATGCTGCAGTATCCCCATCTTTGGCGCGCGCTACAAGCGCAACGTCGGGATGGATCTCTTCCGTACCTGGAGATTGGATGGCGGGCATAGGCAAAGGGCGCAACAATCTGCGTAGCTCCATAAGAGGCTTTGCGGGATGCAAAGCATTGGAAACGCTATTTGTCATAGTAAATGGGTAGAAGCCGGGCGGCAATGTCGCTTAGAACATGTAAATCTGGACCAAGGGTCAAAAAACGTACCTGCACAGGTTCTCCTAAGCGTTGAGTGCGACGGAAGCGGGGCGCACAGCTTAGAGTGAAGGAAGGGAGAAGCTCAGTTTCTCCCGAAGTGAGGCGAGATTGATTCAAGGTTGGATTGGTGTGCGCGCCTGGGTCCGGTTCGGAGTTGTAAGTACCCTGTTTGGGATGCCGATGGCATCCGTGGCCGCGATGCGCCAGACGGCAGGCTGCTGCACCACCACTGCAGGAAAATCGGCCACAGCAGGAAAATCGACGGCGAAGAAGCCGGGCGCGAAGAAGAAGGCTGGGCCCACGTCTGCCGCTTCTGCGACGAAGAGTAAGGCTGCGGCGAAGAAGAGTGTCCCCGCCAAAGGATCTTCCAAGGCTGCGGTCAAAAAGGGTTCGACAAAGAAGGACGCTGAGGCCAAGGTTCCGACGAAGCAGATGGTGAAGCTGACCAGTGCGTTCGTGGCTTCGGCACAGTTACGTCCCATGGCTCAGCAATTGGCGTCGACGCGCTCCTCTGCCGCGTATGCTGGTGTTTTGAATTATGCGAAGGCGCATCCGGGCGAAGGTGCGGCGGCGGCTTATCTGGCGCTTGGTCATGCTCACGCGATCGAGCGGCACTATCCGGAGGCGGTCTCGAATTATCGGCTGGCGAGCAGCAGCGGCGAGGCGCTGGCCGACTACGCGGATTATCTGGCGGCGCAGGCTGCGGTCCAGTCCGGACAGGGCAACCAGGCGTATCCGCTGCTCACGGGGTTCGCCGATAAGTATCCGGAGAGCATCTTTGCAGCGAACGCGCCGGTGCTGCTCGCAAATGCACACCTGCAGCAACTGGATCCGCAAGGTGCGTTGAAGGTGTTGGAACCACTGGTTGGATCGTCCCAGGCAACGCATACGGATTTTCGTTATGCCCTGGGCCGCGCCTACCAGACTGCCGGGGATGCAGGAAAAGCGACGGCAATCTTCAAGAGCCTTTATGCGAATCAGCCACTGACTCCCGAGGCAAGCCAGGCGCTCCAGCAGTTGCAGGTGCTGGGCGTTTCCTTGTCGGCTGCCGAGCGCAAGGCGCATGCCGATCAACTCTTCAACGCCAAGCACTATGCCGACGCCGGAGTCGAATACCATTCGATTGCCACCAATGATTCCTCACTCAGCGCGGCAGATCAGGCAGCCCTTTCTATCTATGCGGCGGTCTGTGATCTGAAGCTGAAGCACCTGAATCGCAAGGATGCGGAGCGTCTGCCTGAGACCTCCGACGACACGGCGGCGTTGAAGATGTACATGCTGGCGGAGATCTCTCGTAGTGAGAAGAACGCGGTCCAGCACGATGCCTTGATTGCCGAGATGGTCAAGCGCTTTCCCAAGAGCCGCTGGCTGGAAGAGGCGCTGTACTCCGGCGGGAATATGTACCTGATCCAGCACGATTCCAAACAGGCGATCTATCACTACAAGCTGCTGGTCGACAACTTTCCCAACAGCGTCTATGCTCCGTCGTCCCACTGGCGGGCGGCGTGGATGAACTATCGGCTGAGGAACTACTCCGAGGCGGCCCGGTTAATGGATGAGCAGATTCAGCGCTACGGCGGAGGCCTCGAGATTCCGAGTGCGATTTACTGGCGCGGACGGATTCTCGAGGACGAAGAACACAACTTCGGCCAGGCGGTGAACTACTACCGGGCACTTGCGGCGACGTATACCAACTACTACTATGCGAATCTGGCGCGGCAGCGGCTGAAGGTGCTCGGGACGCAGGCGGCGGTTGCAGCTTCACCCGCTTTGGCTTCGGTCCGGAGACCGGATGTGCCAGCGTTGACCGGTGAATTGCCCGAGGATGACCCGCACCTGATCAAGGCGCGGCTGCTGGCGAATGCTTCGTTGAACGAGTACATCGGGCCGGAGATCCAGGCGAGTCCGACGGCCGGCAAATGGGGCGCACTGGCACAGGCGGAGATCTTCGTTTCGTACGGAGAGATCACCCGGGCGTTGCAATCCATGAAGCACAGCGGAATCTCTTTCTTTGCACTGCCGATGGACCAGGTTCCCTCGATCTACTGGAAACTGCTGTTTCCGCAGCCGTACTGGAGCGACATTGTGACAAACTCGGATCAGAACGGGCTCGATCCATACCTGGTGGCCTCGTTGATTCGGCAGGAGTCGGAGTTCAACGCCGTTGTAGTCAGCCACGCGAATGCGTATGGCCTGATGCAACTGCTTCCTTCGGTCGGGAAGGCTGCGGCGAAAAAGGTGGGGCTGAAGGGCTTCAATACCGGACAGTTGTTGAATGCTTCCACCAATATTCAGTTGGGAACTCTCAACCTCAAGCAGGTTCTGGGACGGTTCGGCGGACAGGCGGAGTATGCGTTGGCAGCCTACAACGCGGGCGATGTTCCGGTACGACTTTGGATGTCGTCGGGCGACTACAAGGACATTCCCGAGTTCGTCGAATCGATCCCGTACACCGAAACGCGGGAGTACGTGCAGGCGATTATGCGGAATCGCGAGATGTATCGCGCACTGTATCCGGCGCACTAGTTGTTTAGTCCCCGTCCAAAGAGCGTTTTACGCTGCAAAGCCATGCTCCGCATCCGGGTAGATGCGGGGCGAAATCCACAGTTGACAGAGCCGGGAAATGGGATATGCTCTGCACCATAAGCAGTGCATTTCTTGTGCTGTGCGAGGTGTATCGGTACGTCTCTTGGTTGAGTCGATTGAAACGTGGCATCGGTTCGCAAGGTTGAAGCTTTCAGCTTCGATCTTTGCGGAGTGAACGAAACGAATCCAACCGCAGGACGAATGAGGCCAGCATGGAAGCGGAATTGAATCTTCTGGAAGTCTGGATCCCGGAACAGATGCAGCCGGGTACGATCTACATGCTGGAGCGGGCCGGGGAGTTGGGAAAGGTGGAGAATCCCTTCTGGGCGGTGCTGGCTTGTCCTACCTGCGGCTCTCTGGGATTGATTACGCGGCAGCAGTGGGCTGGGCTGGAAGCGATGATCTGTGGGGCGACTACCTGCTCGGCTGAGTATCTGCTGGTGGATGGAAAGATACGGTTCCGGTTGCTGACCTAGGGGTTTTCGTCCGTGCATTTGCACCGGGCTCACATGGGCTAAAGCCCAACATTTTGCAGAGTATGGATCAGGTCCAGGCTGAAGCCTGGACCTGATCCCAGAAGCATACCTATGGTGAAAGTGGCTCTTTTGGCTACTCGTGGCGCAGGGCTACTACGGGGTCCAGGCGGGAGGCTCGCATCGCCGGTACTAGGCCCGAGACGATGCCGACGACTGCGAGGATTCCGAAGGAGACGAGCATGATGGCGGGGGAGGCGCGGAGGATGATGTCGCCCTCGTGGTTGGCGGTCTTGTAAATATCGGAGTAGAGAGGCATGGGTGGGATGAGGTAAGCGACGGCGATGGCTACGACCATGCCGACGGCTCCCGCGATGAAGGTCAGGGTGAGGCTTTCGAGGAGGAACTGGGAGAGGATGTCGCGGCGGCGCGCTCCGAGGGCTTTGAGCAGGCCGATCTCGCGGGTGCGTTCGGTGACGGAGACGAGCATGATGTTCATCACACCTACTCCGCCGACGCCGAGGGTCATGGCCCCGATGACTCCCAATAGGAGTTCGAGGGCGACGCTGAACTGGGTCATCTCGGCGGAGTCTTCGATGGTGTCCCAGGAGCCGATGGCTTTTTCGTCTTTGGGATTGAAGTGATGGCGGCTGGCGAGGACGGAGCGGACAGCCTGGATGGCCTTGATGTGAAGTTCGGGTGACGACGGCTGGAAGACGATCGAGTCGGGATTGCGCTGGTTGCGGAGTTCACGCATGGTGCCAAAGGGGACGAAGGCGTTCTCGTTGTCGGGGCCGTTGTTGGAGGAGTCCTGGATCTTGGTTTGGAGGACGCCGATCACCTGGAAGACATGGCCCTCGATCTGCACGGTTTCTCCGACGGGCGGGAAGCCGTTGAAGAGCTTTGCCGCGGCGTGGGGGCCGAAGATGACGACGTTGCGGTGCTCGGTGAAGTCGGCTGCTTCAAAGTAACGGCCTTCGGCGATGTTGAGTTTGCGCATGCCGCCGTAGGGAAGGTCGATGGCCTTGCTCTGGATGTTGACGACCTTGGGGCCGTACTTGAAACTGAAGCCGTCGTCGGTCTCGGAACTGACGGCTTTAAGGAAGGGGACGGCGTCGCGTACGGCCTCGACGTCGCCATCGAGGAAGTGGACACGCTTACCGGAGCGCTCACCGCCGGCCTGCATACTGGTCTGGCCACCCCAGACCATGATGACGTTGTTGCCGATTCCGAGAAAGCCGTTGAGAATCCCTTCGCCCATGCTCTTGCCATAGCTTAGGAGCAGGACGACGGTCACCAGACCCCAGATGATGCCGAGCATGGTCAGGCCGGAACGCAGGCGATTACGCAGCAGGGAATCGATGCTCTGGCGGATGATTTCGGTGAAGTTCACAGGGTTACTCCGGTCAGATTCAAAGAGGCTACTCCGTTCGGAGACATTCCATCGGGCTGAGGTTGGCGGCACGGAGTGCAGGGTAGCTTCCGGCGAAGAGCGTGATGGCTGTTAGCGTCGTGAGCGAGGCGATGATAGCGGCTGGCGAGATGACGGGGTGCGGGACGAAGTCGGGCATGGGGAGATAGCGCATGGCGAGACAGAGTCCGACTCCGACGACCAATCCGGTGAGGCCGCTGACGACGGTGATAATTCCCGACTCGACGAGGAACTGGCGGCGGATGTCTCGGGCAGTCGCACCGAGAGCTTTGCGGACGCCGATCTCGCGGGTGCGCTCGGTGACGGCAACGAGCATGATGTTCATGACGCCGATGCCGCCGAGGGCGAGGGTGAGGAGTGCGACGGCAGCAAAGAATAGCGTCATGACGCCGAAGATGCGCTCGGTAAACTTGGAGCCCTGGAGCGTGTCCCAGATCCAAAGGGCTTCCTTGTCGTCGGGGTTGTAATGATGGCGATCGGCAAGGATGCGCTGGACCTGGGCGACGGCCTGCTCGTGCACCTCTGGCGAGATGGGTTCGATGACGATGTTGCTGACCATTCCAGGGACGATGCCGGGTCGCTCGGGGAGCGGGAAGTCGCGGGACATCGCGGAGAAGGGGACGAAGAGCTGGGTGTTGTCAGGACCGCTGCCGTAGCTTCCGTTCTGCTTCTTCTTTTTGAGAACGCCGATGACTGTGTAGTTGTAGCCGGCGACCATGAGGGTCTGGCCGATGACGGGTTTGCCGGGGTAGAGCTGCCGGTTGGCGTCGGCGCCAAGGAGGATGACGCGCTGTCCGACGGCTTCGTCCTGGGCGCTCATGAGGCGGCCCTGCTCGACTTCTAGGGAACGGAAGCGCTGGTATTCGGGCCAGACTCCGCGGACGGGACGGCTGGCGGCGTTCCATTGGCTGACCTCTGAGACGGTGCGGCGAAGTTCGGGGCTGACGGTTTTGACCAGAGAGGCGCGCTCTTGGATGGCGAGGGCGTCGCCGACGGTGAGGCGGATATCGCGTCCGGCGGCGTATCCCCCGGCTTGCGCGCCGGTCTTGCCGCCAAAGAGGATGGCGATGTCGGTGCCGATGCTGCGGAGACGCTGCTTCTGATCCTGATTGAAGCCGAGGCCGAGGCCGACGAGCAGGATGACCGAGGTGATGCCCCACACGATGCCGAACATGGTCAGGAAGCTGCGAAGCTTGGTCTCCCAGAGCGCGGTGAGGGTTTGGATGAAGATCTCGCTGATGGGCATAAGTTTAGAGTCCGGCGATGGCGACTGGTGGCATATACGAAAGAAGACGTAGATCGGTTCCGTAGAGTTTTGAAGGTTGAGCGGAGAAGGGAAGCGAATGCAATAAGATGGATAAGGTGATGCAGCGCAGAAAGTGCCCGGATGGTGAAATCGGCAGACACAGCGGACTTAAAATTGTCTATGTCACAATCTAAGCATCGCGTAAATTATTGAAAATAATATACTTGACCGATATCATGGGCAAGCGCTATCCTTACACATCTCTTCCACATTTTGGCAGTTTTTGGAGGGGTTAGAAGGTGGGCCACGCATGTCCGAACATCACACCATCCTCGGTGGCAAAGTTCATGTCTACAGGCGTCCGAACAGTTCTAGCTGGCAATGCGCCAGCTATCTAGCGGGAAAGAATCGACGCACAACTACCAAAGAAGACAGCCTCTCGAAGGCAAAGGAAGTAGCAGAAGACTGGTATTTGCAGTTGCGCGGCAAGCTCCGCGACGGTGATCTGAAAAGCGGGAAACTGTTCCGCGAAGCCGGTAAGTTGTACCTGCGCGAATTCGACATCATCACGCAGGGTGAACGAAGCCCGACCTATGCGCGCGGACAACACGCGCGCACAGACGGCCACCTGATCCCGTTCTTCGGCAACATGGTGCTTCCTGAAATCACCTCTGGCAAGGTCAACGAGTATCGTATCCGTCGGCTCGAACAAAGCAAGGCTCTACACGGCAAGCCACTGGCGCATAACACCATGCACCAGGAGATCGTGACTCTGCGCCAGATATTCAAGACAGCTCTGCGGCATGGATGGATCGATCATCTGCCGGATTTGTCAGAGCCGTATCGCTCGTCGCCGAAGATCTCCCATAGAGCATGGTTCTCACCGGAAGAGTACAAGCAGCTTTACGAGGCGACGCGAAAACGCGCCCTCGATCCCAAGCAGCCCCGCTTCCGTTGGGAAGCGGAACAACTTCACGATTACGTTCTCTTCGCAACCAATACCGGCCTCCGTCCCGACGAGGCAATGCGCCTTCAGTTTCGGGATGTCATGGTGGTCGAAGACGAGGGCAGCGGCCAAACCATCCTTGAGATCGAAGTGCGTGGGAAACGCGGTGTTGGTTATTGCAAGAGCACGGCGGGAGCGGTGCATCCATTTGAGCGGCTGAAAGCCCGCACAAGACCAGATGGTGGGCCGGGGAGATCGGGCAGTCGCACCGCATCCATAGCGAACGGAGAGTGGCACGAGCCAGGACCTACCGATCTTCTGTTTCCGAAATGGCCTCGCGATTTATTCAACGCAATTCTTGAGGAAGAAAAGCTCCGCACCGACCGCGACGGTAGGCCGCGAACTGCCTATAGCCTGCGCCACACTTACATTTGCCTGCGCCTACTCGAAGGTGCCGACATCTATCAGATCGCCAAGAACTGTCGGACAAGCGTGGAGATGATTGAGAAATATTACGCGGCCCATTTGAAGACAAGACTCGATGCTTCCGCGATCAACATCATGAAGCCACGTCCGAAGAAAAAGACGATTTCCAAGAAAGGCCCCGGTCGAGTGGAAGCAATGCGCTTGGCGGACGAAGCGTAGACCTTCGCTCCGTGCTTTATGATGGGGCTGTGGTAAACATCACGCGGGCGTGGTGAAATCGGCAGACACAGCGGACTTAAGGAAATTGAGTGCCCGTCAGGGAAACCGGCGGAGTAGAACTGCTCAAAGTCGGGGAAACCTTGAATGGCAATCCCGAGCCAAGCCCGAATGTTTTCGGGAAGGTGTAGAGACTAGATGGGCAGCACCTTATCCTCCGTTTGGAGGGATGGTGAAGGGATAGTCCAGACCACGAACTCGCTTAACGGGGCGGCGAAAGCCGAAGTGGTATGAAAATCCGCAGACCCTAACAGGTCGTGGGGGTTCAAGTCCCCCCGCCCGCACCACCACTTCCCTCAGTTGGAGCCAGAATGGAACCATCCTGGAGTGTTTTGGGGCCGGAACCGGCCCGTTTTGGCCCGGCACCGGGCTAGGCACTTAGGCGCTTGCATACGAACGTATGCAGCGATGCTCGTGTTACCGACCTCTCCTGCTTGTAATCGTTTCGACACCACCGCTTGAATTGGGGGGGGAAAGCCGACAAGGACGATAGTCAGAAGTTTGTTGCATTTTTCTGACATTGGTTTACACTAGATAAGTCAGAAGTTTGTTGCATTTTTCTGACATAAGAGCAACCCATGTCCACTCAAGCATCCAGCATTCCAGCCGCCATCCGGGACCGAATCTTCGCCCCGACGCAGCCGCACGTCTGGACCCCGGAGGACTTCGCCGACCTTGGGCCGCGCACAGCGGTCGATCAAGCCCTCCACAGGCTAGTTGCCTCCAAAAGCCTACGACGGATTGCGCGCGGCTTCTACGACATCCCCCGAGATAACCGCCTTACCGGAAAGCCTACCTATCCAAACCCGCGCGACGTGATCGACGCGCTGGCCAGGAAGGGCAAGGTTCGGGTGGTGGTCGATGGCCTTACCGCTGCCAACGACCTCGGACTCACCGACGCTGTCCCGGCGCGCATCGGCGTTCTAACCGATGGTCGCCTGCGGCCCATTACCCTCGGCAACCTCACCCTTGATTTCCAAGCCGCCGCGCCCAGCCGTCTCTACTGGGCAGGCCGTCCCGCCATGCGCTTCGTGCAGGCACTCCATTGGCTGCGCGACATGCTTCCGTCCGACGACGGAAGCCTCCATAAGCGCCTCGTCTCCATCCTCAAAGACTCCGATCATGGACAGGCCATTCAGAACGATTTGCGCAGCGGCCTGTCGGCACTGCCGGAGTGGATGCGGGTGATCGTGCGCGACCTGCTCCAGCAGGTCAGTGCTGTGGTGCCGCCGCCGACAGAGAGAGCAAAGCCCTCCAGACGCGCACCGGCACCTATCATCAAGAAAGCGAGAGGTTTGAGCAGCAGATGACCGAGGGTTTTCAAACCGTACTGGCCGCGAGTGAGAGGGATCGCCGTGACCTATTTGTCGGAGCAAGCACCCGTCTTGGCACCGCCGAACAGAATGTTGAAAAGGACTTCTGGGTCTGTTGGACGCTAGACGCGCTCTTCAATGAACTGGAGACTGGCGGCCCACGCTTGCTCTTCAAAGGCGGAACCTCGCTATCGAAAGGCTACGGCTTGATCGAACGCTTTTCCGAAGACATCGACATCACCGTCTTTCGGGAAGACATCGGACAACCCGCGACCGTTCAGGAGTTGGAGGCTCTGAGCGGCAAGAAGCGTAACGCACGCTTAGAAGCCATCAAAGCTGCGTGCCAGGACTACATACGTGGTCCGATGCTGGAGCGGTTGAGCGTGCTCTTACAGCAGACGCTACAGACCGCAAACATAAATCCTAATCGGGCGCGAGTGGAACCCGATCCCGATGACCCCGACCGCCAGAGCTTGTTGCTCTGGTATCCCACTGCAACAGCAGACGGAAATGCTTACATCCGTCGCGCCATCAAGATCGAATCGGGCGCGAAATCAGCTCTTGATCCTCATGCGCCAGTGGTTGTGAAACCGTACATTGCAGACGACCTTCCGAATCTTGATTTGGCAGTCGGCAATGTGACGACCGTCGATCCCAGCCGTACCTTCTGGGATAAAGTCATAATCCTGCACGGCCTACGCAAGTGGTGGGATCGACGTGGCGAGTTGAAGGGAGGAGGGCAGCGCGTCTCGCGCCACTACTACGATGTCTCTCGACTCTTGGCTTCGCAAATTGGTCAGAAGGCAACCGGAGATGCAGACATGGCCGAGGACTGCGTTCGTCATGCCCGGATGTTCTTCAATCGGCCCGATCTCGACCTAGCCTCAGCCGTTCCCGGCAGTTTCGCCTTGACCCCTCACGACGGTATGCTTGCCGATTTACGGCGCGACTACGAAGCGATGTCTGGCATGATTTTCGGCCCGATACCGACTGTGGATGAGGTTGTCGAGGCCATCGAAGAGCTGGAGCAGCGTCTCAACCAGGGACGTTGAATCAGCCGACCGCAAGTTCGTGAGGCTTTTGAAGCATACATCAGTTGTCAGTCAACAATTTCTTGTGCCGTTGTGTGTGCGCCTTCGATATCCAAAGCGGAAGAGGCAAACGAAGCAAGTCGCAGCGCATCGGGCAAAACCCAATCCCATTTCTCGCGGATCACATGCTCCGGCTTGAGACGCAAATCCTCTACAGAGATTTGAGGCAAAGCCACAATTTCCTCAAGTACGGACTTCAACTTGAGATGATCGACGGACGAGACTCGGAGAGCGACGCCCTCGTTTGAGGTTGCAAGCCCTTTGGCCGTCAGCAGTAAAGCAAGCGCATCATTCGTCCAGTCCCCACGCCAAGTCAGGACTAGGAGACTATTGCCTTCGACAAACCACTGTTTCTGACCAAGCCCGCGTGTACGGAAATACAGCTTTGCTTCCTCTAGCAGTTCGACAGCCTTCGCGTCTAAGAATGCCAGGGTTTCCGATCCTGCGAGGACACTTCGCATTTCCTGCCTCACTCTGTCATTGACTGAGCCAGCACCACCATCAAACGCTGGCGGACTCCCACCGCGATCGGCAGAGACAAAAACAACTTTTCCTTTGGTGTCCACATCTCGAACGCGCCAGCGCCGACCGCCGAATATAAGGCATTGACCAATGGTTAGAGGACGATCAATTGGTAAAGACCCTAAAACGCGACCCTCAGCAAGTAGCCGAAACTCTTCTCCAGAAGCGAACGCGCTGTAGAAATCGTAGTGATTGATGAGCTTTTCACCCAACACTCCTGGCAACAACAATCCTGAACTGTCTTGTTGAAGAATGTCACGAGCACCGAGCTCTCTGAGCAAGCTGGCAAACTCTTCTCGGGAGATGTTCTCGAATATCTTGGTATTTATAAGGACGGTCCAAAGCTCCTCGGCTGTTGCTCCACCCTTCTGCGCTATCACTGAAAGACTTTGTTGGACGAGGGTTGATGCGTGTAACGCTCCCTTTCGTGGAGGCTCAACCCAAGACTCCAGCAGGAGCCGAACCATCGCAGTAGTTTGCAGCAGCCCCTCACGAATCTGATCGGAGAATGAGGATTTTGCCGTCAGCTTCTTCTCTATCGAGAGACAACGGAGAATGGCGGACTCTCCTGGCCTACGACCCGATCTTCCAAGTCGTTGACGCAAGCTGGCAACAGATGGCGGCGGACCGATCTGAACCACACTCTTGATGTTTCCTATATCGATTCCCAGCTCAAGGGTATTCGTACAGATAGCCGTTGCGGCTGTGACTCCAGCCTTTAGCGCAGCCTCTGATTCCTCGCGGAGTTCCCGAGATAGGCTGCCATGATGCGTCCAGAACTCATTAGGAACGCCGTTCCGTTCGCACTGCCTCCGAAGTTGATCCGCATAGTATTCGACTTGTGAGCGGCTATTGGGGAAGACAAGGTTATTTGTTCCCCGGAGTTGGGTGTAGAGGTACTTCGCTATTGCCAGCTTCGCCACGCTGACGCTTTGCTTCTGGGGCTGCTTTTGCGGATCGGTGTTGAGATCCGAGGAAGACTCCCCCACTTCATCGTCTGGAACCTCTTCTTCTATCCACTCATCCGCGTAGCCTTTGACGATGAGTTTGAGGTCATAGCCTTCTCCGGCTGCATCGATTGTTCGCACCATTGTCCCGCTGCCAGGGCGCAGGAATTCAGCCGCCAGCAGCTTGTCCCCCAGTGTTGCCGAAAGGCCGACTCGCGGTATCGTATGACCTGCGGCAAGCTCAATCCGTGTCATGAGTGATTGCACTTGCTTGCCGCGCTCCGTTCCGATGAAGGAATGCAGCTCATCGACGACAATATAGCGAACTGCTCTGGCAAGTGCGGGGATTGTTGTGCCCTTGTTTACGAACAGCGCCTCAAGGGACTCCGGCGTAATGATGAGAACTCCCAACATCGCTTTCAGAAACTTCTGCTTGCGTGAGGCCGGCACATCCCCATGCCAGCCAAGTACCGGTAAATCCAGCAATTCGCAGAGGTCGGTTAGCCTTTGGGTCTGATCGTTGATGAGTGCCTTAAGAGGGCTGATCGATAAGACGAAACCCGGCTCGGTACCTAGCTGCAAGAGCCGCGTCAAAATCGGAAAGAATGCTGCTTCTGTCTTTCCCGCTGAGGTCGCGGCTGCGAGTATTACATCCTCCTGCGCGGGCAGAAGTGCGGGAATGGCGAGTTCCTGTACTGCTCGAAGGCTAGTCCAGCCGTGTGACCAAATCCATCGCTGGATTCTTTCATCAAGCAAGTAGAAGGAGCTGGTTTCAGAGTTTGAAGCTGGCAAGCTCATCTTCATCTCCAACCAGTTTGTCCGAATCGCCGCCGTGATCCGGCGCAACGTCGATCTTCTGAATCAAGTCCTCCCACCGCACCTGTGGGTTTTCCTGCAGGATTGTCAGTAAATCGATGAAGGACGTGATCGTGGTTCGCGGCGTTCGAAAATAGCTATTGCCAAGTCTTTGGCTGCAATGCTGCATAAACGCTGGAATAGCTTCATCCGGCAGAAGATACTTGTCTGGATCTCCGTATGCGAACACGTTACGGAGCTTTTCGAGCAGGACATAGAAGTCTTCAGGCGTAAGAGCAGCCAGACGAATTACGGGGCCAGAAAAATCCGCAAGGCCATCCCGTGCAAAGGAGTTTTGCGCCAAACGGGACTGCAATGCCGTGTAGCTGTACAGACCGCGTTTAGTGTCGAGCAGGAAGTCAGGAGTTCCTCCAAAAACAAAGCCGAGACCAACGGCGGAGCCTTGCAATGAGTCATTGAGGATACGAAGAATCTGCTCATAATTCGCAGTACGTGCTTGCGTGTTCGCTAGCTTATAGAGGTTGACCATCTCATCTAGGCAAACTAGCAGCCCGCTGTACCCTGCGAGACGGACAAACCGTGCAAGCAGCTTTAGTTGATCGTAAACAGACGCATCGTCAACGATCGAACGGATACCGAGAGCTGCACGAGCGTCGGTTCGAGTTGTAAACTCACCGCGCATCCAGCGGACGGCATCCGCCTTGAGTTGATCGTTACCTTCTTCAAAGCCCTTCCAGTAGGCAAGAACGACGTCGGCGAAATCGTACCCGTTCACCATCTCCGCAAGCTGCTCGGTTTGTCGGCGGACGACTCGCTCGGTGGTGGAACCCAGTAATCCAGCCTCTTCCTTGGCTTGAGCGATGAACTTCTCAAGAATGCCAGCCAGCGCACCGCCTTCCGGCTTTGTGCGCGTGGCAGTATTCCGCGTCAGTTCGGCATATAGCGATCTCGCTTGACCGCCAGAGGCGTGTAGTCTCCGATCTGGATTCAAGTCAGCGTGCATGGTGACGAGCTTCTTTTCAAGAGCGATTGAGCGAACGAGGTTGAGGAAGAAGGTTTTGCCTGCTCCGTATTCGCCAATGACCAAGCGGAAGGTCGAACCGCCATCAGCTATTCGATCAATATCGGTAATCAGAGAGCGTAGCTCCTGGGCACGACCGACTTGAATCAGGTGCTGACCGATGCGCGGGACGACGCCCGCATGTAAAGACTGAAGGACAGCATCGCGTTCTCGTGGGCGAATGAGGGCCATTATTGGGCGTTCTCCAAGACAGATTGTTGTACGTACAGCGGATCGTCACCTTCAATGAGGACTTCGCCGGAAAAATCCAAGGCCGCTTCATTAATCCGTTCGAGGGCTCCATCCAGCATAATCTGACTTTCCGATGCGGCGCGAAGCAGGTCTGCTCTTGACCACACTGAGCTTGTCAAAAGTAGTGACAGAAACTTGTCGTGAGCCATATCTAGCCCGGGCAACCTGGTGCCGACCACTAGCGATTTATCTTCTTTGGGCAACTCTACCGTCTCTTCTGGGGCAAGTGTATCGGTCTCTTCCTCCACGAAGACGCCTGCTAACAGCTCCGTCACTGCGTCCGTTTCCTGCCGCAACTCGATAATCCGCTTTGCGTCCAGAAAGGCGGAAGACTTCGCCGATGTGTCCGAGGGCGAACTCAGCGGTGCCTGCTGCCATTGACTCGCAGCACCACCATGAAGATGGCTGTACAGTATTTGGGGCTCCAACTCCAGAGTGCGATAGACCTGTTCTAGCAGCTTGACCTCTTCCGGGGAGACGACTCCATCTACATTGGCGAGAGCCGACATAGAGAGAGCTAAGTCTGTACGGTCTTCTGTTGTCAAACCGGTAAGGCGTGTCTTAAGGCTGGCGAGAGAGCTCGGCTGATGAACCTGAAATCGATACTGTGCCCGTAGCCGCGCTCTTAGGTCGAGGTGAAGATGGCCCCAACGTGAAATCATTTGATCGACAGCTTCCATTTCCAAGTCGGAAGCGTGGCCATCCGCAAGGGCGACAGTCGCAGCGAGGGCAATAGTGAGAGAAGCCTTCTTGTATGTGGGAGTCGTTCGGTCAGTATCGTCACTTGTAGACAGTGTGAAGAGAACGACAGCATCGGACGGGCGTGGACGCTTCGCGCCCGCCAATACATCAGGTTCAAACCCGAGCGATACATTCGATAGACTCTTCACCAGCTCTGTGCTTCTGCCTGACGACAACTCTTCCTCACATCCGATTTGCTGGAGAAACTGCTTGTACGGTAACGGTTGCAGCTTCTCCGCGATTGTTGTTTGAATCTCTTGCAAGCGTTGTTTTGCATTCTCCGGCCACAGAACAAGTGGAAGCGTTAGGTACGCCTCCAATGAACCGGCCTTGGAAGCATTTCTACCGAGAAAGCGACTGTAAGAATCCACCATTGCCGTACTCTGTTCAACGATCTCTCGGAGAGACTGTTGCGGAGCGGTCAAAGCTCGCACGTCCGGTATTCCGGTAAATTTACATTCGATTCCAGTTAGGCCTGAAGAGTAGGACATGGCCTGATAGTTGATCTTCAGGATGGTTTTGTTTGGAGGGATGACGAGACCTGCCCCGCAACGCTCCTTGTAGACGTAAGCAAATGCCGCTTCATATTCGCTTCTGCATCGTGTGGCGGGTGTCCGCAGGTAAAAGGTCGGCTCAAGATAAGCCCAACGAAGTGCCCAATCCAAGGGAATCGGTTCCTTGGCTTGAATCAAATAACCCAATCCATAAAGTAGTGAGGGCGGCAGCTCGTATCCACGCTCCCACAATTCCGGGAGCTTTGGGAGCGTAGAACCGGACAGGCCGTATGCTTTTATGAATTCAAGCAGGCGGCGAGCAGATTGTGTCACCGATCCCCTAGTGCTTTGAAAGAGATTGGCTAAACGGGAGATCTCGCTCAGAATGTCTCCCCGTTCCTCGGGAGCAGAGAAAGTCTCATGACCCGCGAGAGCTTGAATGATACGACGCTCCAGCCCCCCTAAGTACAAAACGCCAAATCCCGGATCATCGTTACTCGACGCTCCCTCAGAGAGCCACTTTAGATAGAGGAATCTTTGCGCTGGGGTTAGGCCAATATAGCTGTAGTAGTAACCAGGGGATTCTTCTGAGGATTGATCGCTTCTCTTTACTTGCAGGTTTGGGTCAATTGCCCACTGCTCGCCTCCAGAGCGTTCGTCGCCGAAGTAAAACAGACCCTTTGTAATCTGAATTCCTTGGACAGTAATTGCCTCGCCAGTTTTCACCCAGCGGACACGCTTTGATGTTCTTGGCCGCGTATTGGATGGAAGGATAAACTGAGCCGGTGCTGATGGTTGGCGGGCACCTACCCTAAAGGCCGTCAGAGATTCGGTAGTTGCATTGTCGGACCGACCAAGTGACTGTGAAATGGACTCTTCGATTGCCTTCGGCAAAGCCGCATTCGATACCTCGACGTGGAGTCCATTGTCGAATGAAGTCTTTGGCCGCTCGTGTATATCCACTCTTTCTTCATCTGCCATTCGTTTTGCCGGACTAGGTAATTTGGGCGTGATTTCCGAAGGTGTTTGCAAAACAGGTGCCGCACCACTTAACACTCGTCCGAACTCAACGTGGACAACATCTGCGTCTTTGTCCGGTGATGTTGTCATAAGGGTTGCCATCGCGGGACGTTCGCCAAGTTGTCCCGAGTTTCCCAGGTGTTTAGCTAGTGTCCATTCGTAAAACGGTTTCCTTGTTCTGTAATCCGTGAGGACTAGCTCTGATTCGACACGATTGGAGCAGACGTTTCGGCAAGTTGCCAAGACTGTTGAGATCTCGCCACGGAGCTTGGCTGCAGAACCATCGCCTTCCAGATCGCTGCAAATGGTTTCTGCCGCCGCGATACCACTTCTGACAGTCTCGTTAGCTCCGAAGCTCCAGAGCCAACGCGAGAAAGTCGTTGTTGCGACTACCTGGGACAGTCGCTTCTCAAAGAGCCTAGTCGTGTTGTCGAATTCCTTGCGCTGTGGTGATAGATGGATTTCAAACCAGCAGTCTCGATAGATTGCTTGCAGAAGAATGCGCTCACGATCCAGTGCAAAGGGAGGCGTCGGAGAGGGGATGGGGAGGGCGTTGGACGCGGAACTAAGTTTATATACAAGGCGGGCTATGGAGCTTGCCGATTTTGGCCCAACGCCTCTCACTTGCGAGATTCGGTTTTCGTTCCATCCCTGAATATCGGCCAGCGTTCGGATACCTGAATCCTTGAGTGCCTGGAGGCGTAGTCCTCCCTCATGTTTCTTCAATTCATCAAGGGGAATGCTGCGGAGTCTTCCAGCCCGAACCTCTTGAATAAAGCTTGTTGCCGCTTGGGAAATCGAATTTTGGATGTCCTGATATTGCGACCGGAGTTCCGTGTCAAGTGTTTGAAGTGTGGCAACGGCTTTGGTTGCACGCTTTCTTGCTCCCGAGGCAAGGGAGAACTTGTGCGCGATAAAGATTCCCGTAGCGACGAGCAGAACGATGGGCAGAAGCAAGATCATGAGAAGGAATTTCTATATCGACAATATCAGTATCAGGTCGGGCACAATCAACGTTTGAATCAGAACTGCGGTCGAAACAAAGGTAGACACGATTGGGCAAGATTTGAGGCAAGAGCCCGCTTTAGGGGGATGAGGTCTCCTCCCTGTCTCCGGCCCTTCGGTCCTCCGCCACCCACCACAGCGGGGCGATCCACCCTCCCCGCAACGCCCCTCCGACAAGAACAACAGCAAAAGCAATTCCTGCGCTCCGCGCCCGGCAAGGAAACCAAACCTACTGAGGAGCGCCGCTCCTGGCGCGCGCAAGGCGATGGAAAAAACTCCGTGCAGCTCCAGGTATTCGCTTCCTCCGGCCTGCGGCTGGCCTGAAGGCCACTTTTCCCACACCCTGCACTTGCCGCCCTCGATGGCGTGGGCCATGGCCAAGGCGTGTTTGGGAGCAAACAC
>JAOAPN010000015.1 GCA_025462885.1 Acidobacteriaceae bacterium
TATTCGCTTCCTCCGGCCTGCGGCTGGCCTGAAGGCCACTTTTCCCACACCCTGCACTTGCCGCCCTCGATGGCGTGGGCCATGGCCAAGGCGTGTTTGGGAGCAAACACAGCACAGCCATTCAAAAACGGAGGAACCACCCATGAATACCGCCATCGTCACCACAACCGCAGCCACCGTCAGCCCGTTTATCCAGAACCTCCAACAGCACCAGCAACAGCAACCGCAAACCTCGAAAGAGGCAATCGCAGCCAATGTCAAAGCCCTTATCGAGCAGTTGGAAGAGGGGCATAGCGAAGGTCTAACCGCCTACCTCATGGCTATGGGCAGGTTCCACAATTACAGCTTCGGAAACATCTTGGAGATCGCACGGCAGAGGCCGGGTGCTACCCGCGTTGCCGGAATGTATGCGTGGAACCAGCTAGGCCGCAAGGTCAACAAGGGTGAGAAGGGCATCCGCATCTTGGCACCCATGCTAGGCGTTCGTCGCAAGAAGGATGAAGAAGCCGCCAAGGATGTCACCACACAGAATCAGTCTGTCTTAGTTGGCTTCCGTTCCGTGTATGTCTTCGATGTTCTGCAAACCGATGGCTTGGAGCTTCCAGAGCTTCTAAGCCGTGTCAGTGGCGATGTGGGAGAGCGCATGGAGCGGCTGCTCGACTTCATCGCAGCGCAGGACATCTTGCTTGAGTTCAAGGAGAGCATCGCCCCGGCGTTGGGGAGGAGCTACGGAGGCAAGATCGTTTTGCTTCCCGGCCAGACACCCGCCGAGGAGTTCAGCACTCTTGTCCACGAAGTGGCGCACGAGATGTTGCACAAGGCATCGCGGCGCATCGCTACGACGAAGGTTGTGCGCGAGACGGAAGCAGAGGCAATCGCCTTTGTAGTCGGCAGAACCATCGGCCTAGATACAGGCCGAGCGTCCGCAGATTACATCCACCTGTACCACGGCAATGCGGCACTCCTCACTGAGAGCCTTGAAGTCATTCAGAAAACCTCAGCCGTCATTCTTGCCGCGCTCGAAAACCCCGCAGTAGAAGCCGCAACAGAACCCGATGCAGTAGTGGGAACGGAACCCGATGCAGAACTGGCGAAGGTGGCCTAATGCAGACCATCCTTCAAATCCTCAAGATGGCCGGAGGGTGGCACCCCGGCCTCTATCTCAAGATCGACAACGCCCCCTACATGGAGCTGGTCATCGAGGCGATGGACGAGTCCGGCCCGATGGGACTCCCCGCGCTTTCTGTTGCGCACTACGGCGAACAGCACGGCGACCTTATGCGCGACCCCGAGATGTGCTTCGAGCTTGGCATGGCGGGCGGCGCTCATCTCGATCCTTGGTACTGGCGTAACGATTGCGTTGCCGTCGAGCAGTGGAGCCGCAACATCGTGCGCGACCACTACGTGCATCTTGTACAGCTTCACGAGCAGCACAAACGCTTCGCCGCGACGTGGGATAACAACCTGCGTTTGCAGGGATTCGTAGAGGCTTTCACGGACAAGTGCATTCGTGGCTAGTCCGCTCCCTTGGAGCGGAAGAGTCAGTGTGTCTCCGCTCCGCGCATTTACCCTCAACCGCTCGAAAGGAGCACACCATCATGGAAACGCAAATCGTCAATCCCACGGAATACCGCGACGTAACACTCGCTTTGCTGAATGAGTCCAAGACCAATCCACGCCGCACCTTCGAAGAAGTTGCCTTGAAAGAACTTGCATCGTCCATCCGTACCCAGGGTGTACTCTCGCCCTTGTTGGTTCGTCCTCTCACTGAGAATGGCTTCGAGATCATCGCTGGAGCCCGGCGTTACCGCGCCGCGCAGATGGCCGAAGTCCCGACCGTGCCCGTCCGCATCGTTCATCTCTCCGATGCAGCCGCGTTAGAGGCTCAATTGGTGGAGAACCTTGTTAGGTCTGAAATCCACCCGATGGAAGAAGCGCAGGGGTTTCGGGCTTTGCTGGACTTGGAAGACCCCAAGTACAGCATCGAGCAGATCGCGGCGAAGGTGGGCAAATCGCCCGTCTTCGTGGCTTCGAGGTTGAAATTGTCTGACCTCGTACCCGCTGCGGTCGATGCGTTCTATGCCGATGAAATTGGTGTAGGCCATGCTCTGCTGTTGGCGAAGCTGCCCTCCGACCAGCAGGAAGCCGCGCTTCAAGCCTGTTTCAAGGAGGTATACAACGGCAGTCACAAACCAGCCCGCATTCTGCTACCCGTCCGCAACCTGCAATTCTGGATTGACTCGAACATTCTGTTAGTCCTGAAGGATGCGCCGTTCAATAAGCGGGACGCGCAGCTTGTCCCCGCCGCTGGCAGTTGTGCCGATTGCCCGAAGCGGACAGGCCATAACAAGCTGCTGTTTGGCGATGACCTCGGGAGACAGGGTGACCGATGCACCGACCCCAATTGCTACGCTGCCAAAGTCTCAGCGCACGTCGCGCAGACTCTCGCCGCGAAGCCGGAGTTGGTGCAGATCAGCACAGCCTATGGCGCACAGAAAGATGGAAGCCCCGTATTGCCGAGGAACAGGTACACCGCGATTCGGGACGACAAGCCGAAGTCGAAAGACGACGTGAAGCGGCCCGAGTTCAAGATGTGCAAGTTCACCACCGCGGCCATCATCACCGAAGGCAGCGACGTTGGCACCATCCACAAGGTATGTGCCAATCCCACTTGCCCCGTCCATCATCCGAAACAGCCAACCAGCCGCAACGATGAGAAGTGGAAGGCCGAGCAGGACAAACAGCGCAAGGAACAGGCCATCGCCAACACGACCGGACTCCGTGTCCTCTCCGCTGTGAGCGCCGCCGTTCCCGTTCGTCTCATGAAGCGTGACCTGCTCTTCATTCTTGAAAAGCTGGTAGGCGTTATGGATGAGAACCGCGTCGAGATGCTGGCGCGGCAGCACGGCATCCGCCAGAAGCGCGACGATGGAGGCGTCGGCAAAACGCTGACCGCATTTATTCGCCGTGCGGATGAAGGCACGCTCTCCCGGCTGACGGTGGAGGCCAGCATCCTGTTGGCGTCCTCGCGGGGCAATCCCACCGCAATCCTCAAAGAAGCTGCCACCGCCTACAAGGTGGACACCGAAGCCATCACCCTCAAGGTGAAGCAGGAGTTCTCCGCGAAGGACAAGGCAAAGAAAACCCCACAGCCAGCACCCAAGGCCGCGAAGAAGGTGGCCTAGTTGTCCAACCATCGAGGGGCGGGTACTGCGCCGTCCCTCGTCTTTTAGCTCAAAAATCGCGCAGGGAGAAACCTTGCTGGTTTCTCCCTGCACCCTCATCCGGCCTGTCCCGGCCCCCGCTCGCCGGCGCCGTTCTTTGCAGCCTTCTTCGCGCCGCCTTAAGGATCCGTCTTCTTGGCTGGCATCCTCCTGGCCCGGCACTCGTCGCCTAAACGATGTAAGCAGCGCGGCATCCGAGATGCGGATGCCGCGCTGCTTACCTTTTATTCGCACTCGATTTCACGACCGCGCTACAGGCGGCTGGATTAGCCTTCGAAATCGAGCTCGACGGCATCCTCAATCAGCGGCCGTAGCCATTTAAGCGCAGCCTGATGAACTGGATGCTGCTCGTAGGCGTCGGCAGCGGCCTTACTCTCAAAGATCAGAAGGCCAGCGAAGGTGTAACCCTTGCCGCGAGTGGAGACGTTCGGACCAGTGTGGACGTCGATCAGTCCGGGGACGGGGCCGCGGAAGGCAAGAATCTCTTGGCTGGCGCGGTTCTTATCGGCCTCGGTGGCCTCGGGCTTCCAACGAAAACCGAAGATGTGGATGAACATGGGAACCTCCTGGGGGCTGCAATCAGCGTAGAGATGGAACGGACTTCGAACACAAAGAACTCAACGCGGCATCCGAAACGCGGATGCCGCTGGAGCTTACATGGTTTGGCCGCCGGAGACGACGATCTGCTGTCCGTTGACCCAGCCTGATTCATCGGAGGCCAGGAAGACAGCGACAGTTCCGATATCGTCAGGCTGACCAACACGGCCCAAGGGGGTCGTGTTCAAAATCAACTTATGGAAGTCGCCGCCGACCACACCGGCAGTTACGGCACCTTCGGTCTCGATCAGACCGGGGTTCAACGAATTGACGCGGATCTTGCGTGGACCGAGTTCCTTCGAAAGAGAAATAGTGATGGAGTCGACGGCACCCTTCGTTCCCGAGTAAATAGACCCGTACGCAGGCGACATCTTGGCCACCCCAGAACCGATGTTGATGATTGAGCCGCCCTCGGCTGGGAACAAAGGCGATGCTTCCTTGACTCCTAGAAGTAGCCCTAAGACATTGAGGTTGAACTGCCGCGCGAACTCCTCAGGAGAGGTCGCTTCGACCGGTAGGAATGCATAGACACCGGCATTGTTCACGAGAATATCGATCTTCCCGTGCTGCTTCTTCAGCTCCGCAAAGACCCGAGTGATGTCTTCAGCCTTCGAGAAGTCACCTTGGACGGCGGTTGCTTTCCCCCCAGCAGATACGATTTCGGAAACCGTTTTGTCGGCGCCTTCTTTGCTTGTGGCATAGTTGACGACAACAGCAGCGCCGGCAGCTGCCAGATGCTTCGCGATCGATGCGCCGATACCCTTGGAAGCACCGGTTACGAGAGCGACTTTATTTGTGAGTTTGCTCATACGTTAAATCCTTTATCGAGAAATTTAGACGCGAAGCAATCGACCGCCCACGTCCTTCTATGTGACGGCGCTAGGCCGATTTCGATTCTGAAAAATGTCTCCCGTCGACACCACAACTGACATTAAGATGTCACACCACTTCTATAATCACCTTATAAAACTGTCGTAACGTATATTAATCGAATCATTTAGATGTTTATGGGCATCCAAGTTGATGCGCACTTGGATGGACGTCTTTCCACTCGAACAGCGCTGGATGATGGGCGGTGGAGGGGGTTTTCGCGATTTCCTCCCCTTGCTCTCGGTGAAGGAGAATCGCATTGCAGCCGAGAGACACCGCCTATCGTTTACAACGCGCTGATGGCGAACAAAGCCGCATTCAGAGCCGAGAGATGTTTTTGTCAGACGCGGGTGCTACCAGCGTTCTCAACCGAAAAGAGAGCCACCGAAGTAGTCCACCGCGTATGGAACAGAACGACATATTCCGAGCGCTTGCCGACCCTGCCCGTAGGCAAGTGCTAGCCCTGCTTCGTGAAGGTGAGAAAAACGCCGGCGATCTCTCTGCTCACTTCAATCTGGGTAAGCCAGCAATGTCCTATCACTTCTCGGTTCTGAAAGGATCGGGATTGATTCTTTCCCACAGAGACGGAGCTGAGATCTGGTACTGCCTCAACAGGGAAGTCTTGCTGGACATCAGGTCATGGGTAGTTGACCTTGTCCGCAACAGCAAATAGGAGAGCATGTCCGAATCTGCTGGATCAACGTCATGGCAGCCCGTCCTGCAAGTAGCTACTGTAGTCCCGTAGGCAAATTAACTGGAGGCTCAACATGAGCATCGCGAACACCACTCTTGGCATTCATATTCCTGACAGTAAGCTGGCAGTCGAAATCACCGCGTTCATTCGCGATACTGAAACTGAACTGCTCTTCAACCACTCTAGCCGGGTGTTCTACTTTGGCGCGATCGCGGGCAAACAGCGCGGGCTTCGATTCGATCCTGAACTGTTGTATGCAGGCGCAATGTTTCACGACCTCGGCCTTATGCCCAGTCATAGCAGTCCCGCAGATCGGTTCGAGGTGGATGGGGCCAATGCGGCAAGATCGTTTCTGGAAGAACGCGGGGTAGCAGTCCAGGACCTTGACACAGTTTGGACCTCCATCGCCCTTCACACCACACCCGGTATCCCGCAGTATATGCACCCCGTGATCGCGTTGGTGACTGCCGGCGTGGAGATGGATGTGCTTGGATTGACGTATGCGGAATACTCAGACGAGGTTCGCAATGCCGTCGTGGCCAAATACCCACGCACACCGAACTTCAAGGAAGACATTCTCCAAGCCTTTTATGACGGCATTCACCGGAAACCGGACACCACCTTCGGCAACGTCAAAGCGGACGTAATCGCCGACAAAGATGCTCGGTTCGTGCGCGGCAACTTTTGTAGCGTGATCCGTTCTTCCAAGTGGGTCGGTTAGAGGTCCAGCGGATCGACGAACAATTCCCCTTACCTGTCTGGCGCCGGGCCATAAACACGCAACCAGTCTCTCGATCTGTGGAGCGATCGAGAGACTGGTCTGTTTTGCAACGGCGCTAAGCTCGGGTGACACGTTCCTTCCAGAAGTCGGGCAACAGCGACAACCCCAAAATCTGACGGGAAGTGTTTGCGCTGGCTCGCTCCGAGAAGCTGTAGCGCCACACGTCTGCAATGCTGACGCTGCCTTGGGTACGCTCCACAAGCTCGATCTGATCGTGGACGCCGACAGTACCCTCCTGAAGAACCGAAGCGTACCATCCTGGCCGCCCTTCACGGAGGAACAGCGCCAGCATATCCTGCCGCCCAAAGCGGACCTGGAGCTTGTAACAGGGGCTGCGGGGTTGGATGACCTGCAAGATAGCATTCCCAAAGCGGATGACATCCCCGATGAACAACTGATCTTCCAGCAAGCCATCTGTCGTAATGTTCTCGCCGAAACTGCCGTGCTCCAGATCGCTCTGGAGCACGTCCTGCCAGTTGGGGTAATGCTCACGGGGGTAGAGGTAGACTGCTTTTTCCAACCCGCCATGAACTGAATGATCGGCCTGCGCGTCACCCTCAAGTCCAAGCACGCCAATGACGACCGGATGTCCCACTGGGTGCTTGAAGAACCCCGTTCTGACTGTTCGGCCACCGAAGGGTACTTCTCTCAGTGAGCCAATATTGACTGATGTGACGCGCTGTTGGAGTTTCAAGCCGTGCTCCTGCAATTAAGAGTTTTGGAAAGGAGAATTCTGGATCTGATCGTAGAAGTTGCTCCGCTTATAGTTGCGAATGAAGTGTGAGCAGATGTCCTCGTTACACGTTCCTTCCGCTGTCTGCGTCTTGTGCTCAAAACCGCCAAGGAATGCTTTCGCAATGTCCTGCTTGAAATTCACGCGCGGGTATTGCGCGACAACCTGCTTGCGGAGTTGTTCGGGAAAGTCGCTGTAGCCGATTCCGAGCACATCGAGGCCAACGCCGTTGTAGAGCAGTTCGACTTCTGTCGCCTTGTAAGCAGCAATGCCGGGGGTCGTGTGCAACGCGATCGCATCCCAAGCGATTTGAATGCGCTCCGTCGGAACGTCGAAATGCTCAAGGAACTGCCGGACAGCGTTGGCGCTATCGACCTCGAAACGATCCTCGGCACTGGAGAATCTTTTGAGAAGTCCAAGATCGTGGAAAGCCGCACATACAAAGAGCAGTTCCTGATCGTAGGCTGCGTCGCTCTTACGGCCTAACTCGTTAGCCCAGAAGAATACTCGATGAGAATGGTTGAACAGCAGTGGAGTGCTGAATTCGTGCAGGAGGCCTGTGGCTTCGCGTGTTAGCTTCGTGTCTGGAACGCCGCTTTGAACATTCTGAAACTGGCTCTGCGGGGTGGGTAATTGGATGATGTTCTTCGGTGTCCGAAATGAAGGACGTCCGTCAGCCGTTGTCGCAGGGTTGTTCTGGCCGCGCGCCGCGCCAAGGGTCATTGCTCCTGCGGTTATCGTTGTAGCCTTTAGGAAAGATCTTCTGTTCACTGTCATTACCTCGCTCTTTAGAGAGCTTAGGAGACGCCGACGATGATCACAACGACTTAAACCAGACGCTTTCGGACATCAGGACTCGGAACGTTTGAAACGCTTTGTATAGTCGCCTGCAGTTACGCCCAAGACACGTACAAAGACACGGCGCATGGAGTCGGCGGACCCAAAACCGCAGGCCTCGGCTATCTCTTTAAGTTCCTTAGAAGTACTGTCGATCATCTGCTGCGCCGCTTCCACGCGGAGCCGTTCCACGAACTGGCCCGGATTCAACTTCATCTCACGCAGGCAGACTCTTGAGAAGTGCCGAGGGCTCATGTGCATCCTCTCCGCCAGCGTCTCTACCGAGAGATCCGCTTGGAGATTTTCGAGCATGTACACCTGGAGTTCTCGCAAGGGCTCCGAGGAAGCGGCCTGCCGGGAAAGCATATGGCTGTATTGGGCCTGGCCGCCCGGTCGAACGAGGAACATGACGAGCTGGCGGGCGACCGAGAGCGCGGCCTCATGACCGTGATCCTCCTCTAAAAGTGCGAGACAGAGGTCGATGCCTGCGGTAATGCCTGCCGAAGTGTAAGTGGAGCCATCCCGCAGATAGATGGGGTCTGGCTGGACCTTTACCCCCGGGAACTCGTTTGCCAACCTGTCGCAAAAGTTCCGATGTGTCACTGCCTGCTTGCCATCGAGGAGGTGCGCCGCCGCAAGAACGAACGCCCCGGTGCAGATAGAGGCGACACGTCGTGAACGCTTCGCAGTTTCTGCAATCCACCGTAGATAGCTTTCGTCGTATTCGCCCGATTCGGCACCCGGCCCACCGGCGATGACGAGCGTATCGATGTGGCCTGAAATGCTCTCGCGGGGCACGGCGCCGGCAAGACCGATGCCGCGACCTGTCATGAGTGTACCGTCAGCCTCTGACGCGACCAAAGTTACATGGTAGTCCGGGATATTAGAGAAGACCTCGAGAGGCCCCGTAACATCGAGAATCTGAACCGGAGGCGGACCTGTGATAACCACTCTTCGCATACATGAGATTGTAGTGACGTTAAACGCTTACTAGGGCACCGGCGAATGATGTGGCGGACGTGGCAAGCTGCGGATAGTCGTCGTCTACACCTTCTTCAGGCAATAACGCATCGTCCACACAGGGGCGTAGTCACCGTGCATCGCACGGTGACTACGCCCCTGTTCTTAGCATGAAATTCGACAAACAATCTCGCCGACCCCGTTGTCGAACGTGTTGGATGTTGCTCAGTGCAACCCCTCATACCGCACCGAAGGGGGCGACGATCCCTTTGGGAGTCAAGAGCGGTGGAGCACCAACGAGTACGTATCCGCTCGCCACTGGACTTAGCCCTGGAGGTTGTAGCGCTTCGCTGCCTCATTGCTGGAAAGGAAGGGGTAGAGCGCGAGGCGCGATTCCTCAAAATGATTCCAGAGTTCGACATCTGGAAGCGCGGGGAGGGTCACGAGCTCCTTCGCATCGAAGGCGGCGAGTGCAGCATCGACGCAGTCTTCCGCGCTCATAACCTTCTTTTCAGGAAGCTTGGTCACCGGCAGGCCTGCACGATCCCAGAAGTCCGTACGAGTTCCTCCGGGAAGAACCGCCTGGACCTGAACGCCAGTATCCTTGAGGGCTTTGAACAGCGATTGTGTGTAGCTGAGAACGTAGGCCTTTGTGCCGCTGTAAGTGCCATTCAAAGCGTCGGGATTGACGGCCACAACGGAGGCGATGTTGATGACTGCGCCAGCCTTTTTCCCGATAAGGCCGGGCAGAACGGCAGAGGTCAGGCGGGTGAGTGCGGTGACGTTGAGGAAGATCATATTTTCGAGCTCATCGACGCTGGAGTCCACTAGGGACTTTGCGCTACCGAATCCCGCGTTGTTGACGAGGATAGAGAGGTGCTCATCCGTTTTGAGTTGGGCTTCGAGCTTTAGAAGAGAAGGCTTGTCGGTGAGATCCGCGGCGACGGTCTCAACTTTGACACCGTATCGCTTGGTGAGTCTGCTAGCGACATCGTCGAGCCGACTACCATTGCGGGCGATCAGCAGCAGGTCATACCCGCGTTGAGCGAGACGATCTGCATATACGGCACCGATACCGCCTGATGCTCCGGTGATGACTGCCCTGCCTTTGTAGCTGAAAGACATGTCTAGTTCCTCGAGATGTTTCATTTTGAATTCCGCCTGCACGGTTGCGGATATGATCGACCGCGCTTATCCAACGATTCACTAAATTCGCATTGCCGTCGTGCACTAAGATTGCGGTCATATTCTATTCATGCGGTGGCGCGGGTGCGATTGGATTCCCCCAGAGCCAAGGATAGATTGTATATAGAATCTAAACACAGGCATCTGCACGGTGTCTTGGAAGCCAGGTACGCGACACTTTTGACGGCATGATCTAGGTCACCCGCACTGAAGGCGTCGGCCACGTATCGATAAAGGGAGATATTGATGAGACTCAGATCGTTCGCGAAGGTCATGTCCACTATTTTTGTGATGTACTTTTCAACCGGCCAGGCGGTCGCTCAAACGCCGAGCCAGCGGGCTGATGCGATATTGCAGCGCGCGATGAAAGATCGTCAGATTCCGGGCATGCAAGCAGCCGTCATTCTCAATGGGAAGGTGATCTTTTCTCGTTCATATGGTGTTGCAAATCTACAGACACCGGTGCCAGTTGGCCCGCAGACCGTGTTTACCATAAACTCCATTACCAAGTCGTTCACGGGCGTGGCTGCCATGGAAGAAGTCGAAAGAGGGCGGCTAGACCTGTCGGTTCCGATCTCCACCTACCTCACTGATATCCCAAAGAGTTGGGGAAAAGTGACGACTGCCCAACTGCTAGGTCAGGTCTCTGGTCTCCCAGACATCTTTGCTTATGGCAATGCCGATCTGAACGGGATCAGGGACGAAAAGGCGGCGTGGGCTTGGGCATTGTCCCAGCCGGTTTCAGCTCCTGGGGAAAAAGTGAACTATTGCCAAACGAACCTTCGACTCGTTCAACTCATCATCAATAAACTCGAAGGTCGAGATCCCGACGCGTCCCTTATGGACGAGCAATTGAAAAAGGCGCACATGATTGCGACCACCTATGGCGACTCTGAAGATGTTATCAAGAACAAGTCGCAGCCATACCAGTTTGGCGACGACGGATTGATCCACAATCATTATGAATGGTTCGGGCCGATGATGCGTGCGAACGCAGGTTTAAACAGCACTGCAGAGGACATGGCACAGTGGATGATTTCCATTCTGGATGGCAAACAGCTGACTCAAAGGTCGCTCGAAAGCCTGTGGAGGCTCGTTCGCTTGAACGACGGTTCTCCAAGTTCCTTTGCTCTAGGCTGGGAGCGCCACCAGCTTCCGAACTACGTGTCAGTCGGAATGGTCGGAGGTACGAGAGCCGCTGTTTCTCTGTACCCCAAATACGATTTGGGGGTTGTAATTCTCACTAACCTAATGGGCTCGAATCCAGAAGAACTAACTGATGAAGTAGCGGCTTCATTCGTTTCAGGGATCAAGCTGTCTGGGATATCCGAACTGCGCGCTCAAATCGAGAAATTTGGATATGAGCACTTAGAGGCTTCCTTGGCAGCGGCCGAGGCAACAGACAATCGGGACAGCTTCGATCAGGACGAACTCGAGACTTGGATAAGCCGAGTGTTATTTAGCAAGAACTATGCACGAGCGGTAGCCCTGGCGAAGTTTGATTGCGCCCTTTTCCCCAAAAGCGTTACGCCGCTGGAGCTTCTCGCGAAAGGCTATAAGGGAAACAGGCAGTTCGAAGAAGAGACGCGCGTTTACCGAGAGCTTCTGGCGAAAGATCCAACGAACAAAGCGGCGATGTCTTTCTTTGAAGCAAGGTGAGACCTCGATTCTGGCAGCGGCGCTAGCATGCGATCTGTGGACGATGCGGCTGTACCCTTCATTGATACGTATCGCGTCCACCGCCCTGCCCACTTTGGCTTTGTTTACAATACATGTATATACATTATAAAATACTTGTGGCGTCGACTTGAGTGTGCCACGTATCGGCATCGGCTTCGGCATCAGGTCGGCTAGCCCGTTCTAAGGAGCCATAACGCCTCGACGATGACCGACAAATACAAAGATCCTACCCAGTGCATCTGTACGACGCTTCGACAGGCGACCCGCAACGTAACTCAGCTCTATGACGATGCCCTCCGCCCGTCAGGGCTGCGCACAACACAACTCAATACTCTAAACGCTATAGGGGAAGAGGGAGAAGCGACGGTCACCAAGCTCACTGAGCTGTTGCTGATTGACCAAACGACGCTCACCCGGAACTTGGCGGTTCTTGAACGCGACGGATTGATCAAGCAGGTTCAGAAACCCGACGGCCGGCTCAAGTCGGTCAGATTGACCAAGAAGGGCGAGCAGGCTCTACAGGCCGCATTACCCTTGTGGGCTGAGATTCAGGAAAAAGTCACGAAGGCAATTAGTTCCAGCACATGGGCGTCCATGAGCGCCGAGTTGGAGCGTCTAGCCCGACTTTCAGTTGCCTGACCGGTTCCGCTAGGACTCTGTCTTGCGCATGGATGAGTCAGCCGATTGACTCATCCCATGCGCTGTCAGGATGTTGCGTCGACGATCATGAGAGTTGCAACTATGTATCGAAGAATCCAGCCTCAGGAAGGACTACAAATGGCCATCGGTTCTGAACTACGATTAGCTTTGATTGGTACGTGGCTACTGGATTCCTATGTCGAAATTGACCACGAGACTGGCGCACAGGATCATCCCCTTGGCATTACGCCACAAGGCATCATCATGTACACACCCGATGGGTATATGTCTGCTCAGCTTCAGAAGAGCTCGCGGAGACCGTTCGTAGGTGGTGATCTGTACGAGGGGGAGCCGTCGGAATACACGGAGGCTGGCCGCACATACATAGCCTACTCGGGCCGCTTTTTTTTAGATGAACAGTCGAAAACGATTTCTCATGAAATGGCCGTAAGCTTCTTTCCCAACTGGACCGGCCAGACTCAGATCCGCCTTATCGAACTAGAGATGGATCGCCTACACCTTGCCACAGATGGGCCTCAACGTTTCAACGGAAAGTTGAAGACGGCCAATTTGATTTGGAAGCGTGCTATATCGAATGGGTAGACCAGCGCGCCAGTGACCACTCACTGTGTTCGCGTAGCACACTCATAACGGCCCCAGCCGAAACCTTCGAAGGCCCGAGAAACTGCAGTTGCGCGCAGCCAACTCTGACAGAGCAGGCCCAGAACCGCTTGGGCTAGCCGAGACTTCAGGACGGGGCGACAAATTGAGTGTCGCATTGAGTGTCGCAAACCGGCGGGACTGACCGCATTTGGGGGCGCTCTCGACGAAAGGCGTAAAGAGCAGCAATCCCTGACAGAGTCTGTGCAGAGGCGAAAAAGGCCAGCGCGATGCCAAAACCGAATCGGATGAGATGCTGAAAGCAGACAGCTCCCACGCCCATTCCGACGAAGTTTGCGAATGTTGCGAGACCGGTAATTTGTCCCCTGTGTTTGGGGTTCAAAGACGTCGTAATACTTGACATCAAGGGATGCGTCGCATCGAACCCTACCGAGAGAGCCGTGATCGCAAGCCCGGCGATGAATCGCGTACTTCGAGGAACCAGCAAGAACGCGCATCCGGCAGCCCAAAGAAATCCGAGGGGGACTACGTAACGTCTTCCATAGTGGTCCGCCCATCGGCCAATCGTCGCTCCGAAGAAGATGCCAGGAAGTCCGTAGCCTACGAGCGCAAAACCTATGCCGATGTCATGCAGATGATATCGGCGCGCAAGCAAAAGACCGAGCCACGCAAAAATCCCGCCGTGAAACGCTCCGTTACAGAAGATGAACGCAAGCGTTCTGCCGCCGCGGGGAGCGTCTAACACGACGAGGTACTCGCGAATGACTCGCCGGATGGACGTGGCTCTTCGGTTCGGAGAGATGACCGGACCGTCACTCCTCAAGACCAAGACTGCGCCGAGGCAGCATACAACCGCGAGCGCCCGAAACTCATTCCTCCATCCCACGATGGGGTTGAGAATTGGCCCTAGCGAGGATCCTAGCCCTATGCCCGCAGCAATCGCCCCAAACATCCTGCCCATTGGGCGTCCTTGGACCGCATAGGGATATCTGTCCCCGACGATTGAAATGGCGATCGCTACAATTCCGCCGCACCCCACGCCGGATAGAATCCGCGCCGCGACCAAGGTCCGGCTGGAATCTGAAAATGAAATGAGGATCATGGTCGCCGCAGCAAAGAACAAAAGACTTACGAGCGTTCGAGCACGTCCCCACCAATCCGACCATACGCCATATACGAGCGTCGATAGCCCGTATGGAATCAAATAGCCCGGAATAAGCCAGCCCAATTGGCGGGGCGGCACTGAAAACTCCCTCGACAATGCCGGGACGAGCGGCGCGATCATGTAATTGGCATAGAAGATTGCGAACGCGATGGATGCCAACACCCAAAGCTGCAACTCATTGTCTGTCGCCCTCAAGTCACTTCCAGCAGACGTAATCTCCCCGCGACTGCCTGATTGGCGATCAGGTAAATGAGAAATGGTACCGGAGTCTGTATGCCCAAGAGATGGCGCATCAGGTCCAGGGTTTGGTACTAGATCTTCGACAGGCGCCGAGCATAGTTTTCCGCTCCGGCCGTTGCCAGCAGTTCGTCGCTCGGATTCCAGAGATTCGGTACTGTTCATGCGGAGGTTCCCTGAATAGCCGCTCGAATTAAAAAGCATTCTTGCTTTTCTCATGATGAAAGTTTTTGCGCGAAAGTTGACCTGTTCGGAGATTCCATGTATATACATATATCAGAAGCCAGAAAACGCGGTACTGCTGCTGATCTGGACTGCCGTCGAATTTAGAAAGGGAAGGTAGAAGTCTAATGTCCCAGAAATCTGTTGTCCTCGGGCTTGAGAGCCTAAAGCAGTTCCGCGTTGTAGAAGAAGTGCCGGGCTTCTGGCGCGCCACATTTAACAATCCACCCGTCAATCTTTATGATCCAGACACATTTCTCGAACTGAGAAGTATCTTGGATAAGACCGAGGAGACAACGGATGTGAAGGTGCTCGTCTTTGATAGCGCCGACCCTGACTATTTCATCTCCCACTATGACCTTGTAAGGGCTACCGAGGTTCCCGAGAAGCCCAGCGATGATCACGTATACGGCTGGGCGCGCCTTTTCACCAGATTCAACGAGTCGCCGGTAGTGACGATCGCCTCGATCCGTGGCGCAACCCGCGGCATCGGCAACGAATTCGCACTAGCGTTAGACATGCGGTTCGCAAGCAAGGAGAAGGCTCGCTTTGCGCAGATCGAGGTCGGTTTTGGCTGCATACCGGGCGGCGGCGGGATCGACTGGCTGTCAGCCCTTTCTGGACGTGCGCGCACGATAGAGATCGTGTGCGGCGGCAACGACTTCGACGCGACGACGGCTGCAGACTATGGCTGGATCAACCGCGCCTTCCCCGATGCGGACCTGGATGCTTTCGTGGATAATCTTGCGAAGCGGATCGCGACGTTCGACCGACCGGCGCTCGAATTGGCCAAGCGAATGATCAATTCTCGAGTCACGATGCCGAGGGAGAGCGAACGCTGGTCCTCAATGCAGCAGTTCTTGCACACAATAACTTGGCCCGCGACCCAGGCGCGTTTCGGCAAGTCGCTCGAGCTTGGTCTCCAGAAGACGACCGACTTCGAACTCAATCTCGGGACGACGGTTGTAAACCTGCGCCCAGAGTAGCCGGCGTCAAGTCGCCATCACGTTCTTCGTGTCGTGGCCTGCAACCGCCTATGCAGGCCACGACGCTTTCTGCCGGAATAATATCTTGAGATATCGGGGCTCTTGTTTAAGAGCTCGGCTCGCTGCTCTGTCGATGATGGCTCACTACGGCCCACCTAACGCTTCCGCTTCGCCTTCTTAGTTTTCGCGGCGTCTGTGGCCAATTGAGTATGGTGCGCCCGCAATATCGTCGCAATTAGCAACGGATAATGCGCATCTACCTCCACGGAGCGGGACAGGTTAAAGGACTCCACTCCACGCCGCTCGCTCCGAATCAACCCCGCCTCTCGCAGCACCTTGATGTGTTGCGAGAGCGTTGACTTCGGGATCGCTTTGTCCTGAACCTGTAGAAACGTCGAGCAGTTTTGCGATCGTTCCTGCCCCACGATGTCCGCATAAATCGTCAGACGCACCGGGTCCGACAGTGCATGCAAAATCGCTCCTATCGGCACATCCTGAATAGCGGGATGGATTAGCGGTCGCATCGATTCCCTTTACTTGGAGCGCACATGGCCCCGCAAAGATTCATTTGTTCCGGTTAGACATAACACAAGATGATCAAACTAACGAATCTTAGGAGTATGATCAACATCTAAATTTGCGATCCTCACAAATGACGATTTACTTGTCAAAAGGAGCACGAATGTTTCAGATGCAAACACCTAATATTCCTCAGTCACCGCCGACGCAGACGACCATCACGGCTGTTTCAAAAAATACAACCACAGACGCTGGGGAGCCTATTACTTATCTCTCGACACCGAACCCAGAGGTCACTTCCGTCATCCTTTCGCTACCCGAGGGAGGAAAGACGGACTGGATGACGCATCCAGTTCCCGGTTATCTGTACATCCTGCAAGGTGAGCTAACCGTCGAGTTCATAGACGGTACCCATTTGGTGTTCAAAGCGGGGCAAGCTTTTATGCAGGCCAGAACGAAATGGCACCGCGGTATCAATACAGGATCTGGTGAAATGCGATTCCTTGCGGTGTTTTTTGGCGAAAAGGGCACACCCGTGATTGTGAATCCACCCCATCTCCAGAATGGTGACAAGCCATAACCCTCCTCTGTCGTGCCTGCGCTCTCTCTAGGTAGCCAATAAGGCGTCAATCACCAGAGCCAACCTTCACCTTCTAAGCCCAAGCAAACGGCACGATCTGCAAAACTTCGCGGTGATCTTTCAAACAATTTAGACAGGAGCGTATATGACAGAAATCGCAGGTAAGGTAGCAGTGGTAACCGGCGCAGCGCGAGGTATAGGTGCGGCCGTTGCAAAAAGGTTGGCAGGGTTGGGAGCGACGGTGCTCCTCGTAGCGCGGGATAAGACCAAACTAGCCGAGGTTGAAGAGCAGATTCGGGCCGCTGGCGGGAAGGCGATTGCCACGGCCGTTGACTTGACTGATGCCGATGCCGTCTCGGCGTTCACCAAGTCTGTGGTTGATCGCTTTGGACGTTGCGACATTCTCGTCAATAATGCGGGAATTGCCACTATTGGGACTCTTCTCCATGATACGTCCCCAGAGGTTTGGAACGCGCTCATGGATACCAACCTGCGCGCACCATACCTGATGATTCGGGGCTTGGCACCACTGATGATCGAGGCTAGGTCGGGACAGATCATCAATATTTCCTCCCTAGCTGGACGCAATCCGGTGAAAGGCGCTGCTGCCTATTCAGCGTCCAAGTGGGGTCTCAACGGTCTTACCTACTCGGTGGCGGAAGAGTTGCGGGAATATGGCATCCGCGTTTCCGTGATCGCGCCTGGCTCGGTTAACAGTGGCTTCAGCAGTCTTGGGACAAACGAGGCTGAAGGTGGCTGGAAGATTCAGCCGGACGACATCGCAGAGGCTGTAGCGATGCTTGTGACCCAGTCTCCCACGTCCTTCATCAGCGAGGTCTTGCTTCGACCTGCCCAGAGGAAACCTTGAAGTTTGTTCACTACGCAGGCCGGACCTGCTGCCAAGTCATCAACGCAGTTGGTTAAATTTGCCGAGGATATGGACACACCGACAAGCAGAAGCCCCGTATCCCGAACATCGGGGAAATGGGGCTTTGCGTAGGGCGCAACACGCAGACTCATCCTCAAACTCGAAACTAAAGGAGATCAAAATGTCCCAAGAGATGAAGTGCCCAGTACCTCACGGACAGCCATCGTCTGGAACTACCGCAACCGAGACGGCCTCGCCGAAACACGGCGCTGTCACCCACAATTCTCGCCGCATCATCGATAACGAACATTGGTGGCCCGACCGATTGGATCTCGCGATTCTTGGCCAGAACAACGAACTCGTGGATCCGATGGGTGCAGGATTTGACTACGCCGAGGAGTTTGCTGCACTCGACCTCGACGCAGTGAGGAGAGACCTGTTCGCTCTCATGACCGACTCGCAGCCTTGGTGGCCAGCCGACTACGGACATTACGGACCATTCTTCGTTCGGATGGCGTGGCATAGTGCTGGCACCTATCGTACTTATGACGGACGTGGTGGGGCCGGCATGGGTACACAACGCTTCGCTCCACTTAATAGCTGGCCCGACAACGTATCACTCGATAAGGCTCGCCGCCTGCTGTGGCCGATAAAGCAAAAATACGGCAAGAAAATCTCTTGGGCTGACCTGATTATTCTTGCTGGCACGGTCGCACTGGAATCGATGGGCTTCAAGACACTTGGCTACGCTGGCGGTCGGTCGGACGTTTGGGTGCCCCAAGAGGATATCTTCTGGGGCTCGGAACACACATGGCTAGGCTTCGACAAGCGATATTCTGGCGAGCGCGAGCTCGAGCAACCCCTTGCGGCGTCGCAAATTGGTCTCGTCTATGTGAATCCAGAAGGTCCCGACGGCAAGCCAGACCCTGTCGGATCCGCGCGTGATATCCGCGAGACTTTCGCCCGTATGGCTATGAACGATGAAGAGACCTTCGCGCTCATTGCAGGCGGTCACACATTTGGTAAAGGACACGGCGCGCACGATCCGGGACCCAACGTCGGGCCCGAGCCGGAGGGCGCTCCAATAGAGCAGCAGGGACTCGGTTGGAAAAGCACGAAAGGAAAGGGCCACTCTGAAGACACGATCTCATCGGGTCTCGAAGGCACGTGGACATCGAATCCCATCGGGTGGGACAGCGAGTACCTGGATAACCTCTACGACTACGATTGGGCGCTAAAGAAGGGGCCCGGAGGGGCATGGCAGTGGTATGCAACAAGTGAGGAAGCCAGCATCCCCGACGCTCACATCGCAGGGAAAAAGCATCTGCCGATGATGTTTACCTCGGACTTGGCGCTAAAGTTTGATCCGGTCTACGAAAGGATTGGAAAGTATTTCCAGGCCCACCCGGATCGATTCGCAGTGGCTTTCGCCCGGGTCTGGTTCAAACTCACCCACCGCGATATGGGTCCCATTCAGCGCTACCTCGGCCCGTTGGTGCCTAAGGAAGTCTTTCTTTGGCAGGACCCCGTCCCAGAAGTCGATCACGATCTGATAGGCGATGCTGATATCGCCGAGCTAAAGAATACGATTCTCGGTTCTGGTCTTGGCATTTCACAACTCGTGTATACAGCATGGTCTGCCGCAGCCTCCTATCGTGGCTCCGACAAACGCGGAGGAGCCAACGGCGCCCGTATTGCGCTTGAACCGCAAAAGAACTGGGAAGTGAACCAGCCTCAACAGCTAGAGACGGTTCTCTCGGTTCTCAGAGACATCAAAGCGACCTTCGAAGCCTCAGGCAAGAGGGTTTCGCTCGCAGATCTCATCGTTCTGGCTGGATCTGCTGCAGTAGAAGAAGCAGCGAAGCAGGCCGGTCACGAGGTCAAGGTCCCTTTCGCGCCTGGACGTTCAGACGCCTCGCAGGAACAAACAGACATTGCCTCCTTTGCCCCGCTAGAGCTGACCGCCGACGGTTTCCGTAACTATCTCGCTCCCGGCCACAAGCTTCGCCCCGAAGAGCTACTGCTCGACCGAGCTCAACTGCTCACACTCACCGCGCCTGAAATGACTGTACTTGTTGGAGGACTGCGCGTTCTCGGGGTTAACCATCGTGGGTCAAAGAACGGCGTGCTCACCAATACGCCTGGCAGGCTAACGAACGATTTCTTCGTTAATCTGCTAGATATGAGTACAGAGTGGAAGCCGGCGTCGACCGGCGAGGGCCTGTTCGAGGGTTTGGACCGCACTTCCGGCGAGATCAAGTGGACTGCTACAAGAGTCGACTTGATCTTTGGTGCAAACTCACAGCTACGTGCCTTGGCAGAAGTCTATGCGGGAGATGATTCGAGAGAAGCATTCATCACAGCCTTCGTGAAGGCCTGGTCCAAGGTGATGAACCTTGGCCGCTTCGATCTTCGCGGCAAGCAACACCTCGAAACGACGGCTTGAACCCCGGAAGAAACAAATCTCCAACGCTGGGATCACTGAACAGCATCTTGGCAGAACGCACGCCCCGGCAGGACTAGGGGCGTGCGTTCTTTTGGTCTCACGCCAGAGGCTAGGGACAGATCAGGCGTTCCGGGAGATTCGCCTACCTGTTCCATATGGACCTATCCTTCCGACGGCTTCTGTAGATGCCGTCCACTGCAATAGCGATGCGGAGCGAAAGGAGAGCCCACCCACCTCAGGCGTTACCCTGTGTCGCCCGCCATCTCAAGTGGTTGCGTCGAAAGATGCCGTGTACGATCTAATGGATGAGTGCTGTGCGCTAGAAAGGAACCAGTCATGCGGAAATCCCGACAAGAGACGGAGGAGACTCGCAAGCGAATTGTCAAAACGGCATCGGAGACCTTCCGAAAAAGCGGAATCGCAGAGTCAGGCCTAAAAGAACTCATGCAGGGCGCAGGATTGGAAACCCCGGGTGGATTTTATAAACACTTCGGGTCGAAGGAAGAGCTAGTGACTGAAGCGATCAGCTTTAGCATCTCCGACGTACTGAATTGGATGAAGGCCTCGATTGCCGACAAGCCGCCCGAAAAAACTGTCGAAACGCTTGTAACGAACTATCTTTCTCCAAAGCATCGGGACCGAGTTTCCGCAGGATGCACTTTCTCGGCTCTTGGCAGCGAGCTACGGCGTTCCGACGACGCACTTGGGAACGTGACCACGGCGGGTCTAAACAACTACATTGCTCTCATTGCGAAGCAGATCAAGCATGTTCCGCCCAGACTCGCAAAAAAGAGGGCAACAGCCATTTTCTCCGCGATGGTAGGTGGGCTAATCTTGTCCCGCGTCGTGAACAATGCAACGCTATCCAATGCGATAATGAAGGACACGCGTGAGTACATACTTGACGCACAGGGACCCAAGAAGCGGGTGAAATGAAGTCCTGCTGACGCTCCCCAATCCATCAAGGACTTGCCGTCTGCATCGGCCTTCGGGACCATCGGCAGAGATCTCTTTTGACCGTACAGCGCGCCATCTCAGCGAGAGAGGCTCCGGCAGACGGTGCCTCTCTCGCTGAAGGAGCTTAGCCTGCGTTACGCCTGCGTGGGTTTTGCGGCCAGTACCCCAGCGAAGCTCCCGCGATACTGCACAAAGACAATAAGCCAAAGCACCAGTGGCAAAATTCCTTGCCCAATGGTGCTCGGTTCCATCGTTACGTGGAACGTCAGGATGTTCACGATCTCCGCCGCTAGCACGATGAGCGCGACCGGCACGAAGTAGCCCGCCAGCAACAGGACGCCCCCGATAACCTGAAGCGCGAAGAACATGTACGCGTAGTGCGATCCAATCAAGCCCGTGTAAAAGCTGATCGCCAGCGGATTTGTCGGCGGCGGCAGCTTGATAAAGTGCAAGAACCCATTCAACCCAAAGACAAAGAAGAGCAGGCCAAGCAGGTAACGCGCAATAGTTGCGGCAATTTTCATAAGAGAGGCTCCTTTTTCCAAAGCTTTTGACATAACAGTTCAAAATAATAGACGGCTCGAGTTTCTCTGCCGATGCAGAATGTTCGAGCCAATCTCATTTTAGCAGTTGACCGACATCTAAATACTTCGTCCCAGCCGCCATCTGGCTCGGGACCATTGGCTGTCGTGAGCAAGCCCTGGACGATTTACACCCGGGCGGACTCGACGATTAGCAGCGGAGACGAATGCAGCAGCGAAACACCGGGCCATCTGACCCCGAGCCTGTTAGCGCAAGTCCGGCACTCCAGCGAACACCCGGCGTGCAAAGTAAATGACCCGAAGCGTGACATTGTCTGCATTCCCGCAAACTTGGTGGTGTAACGTTTTATTTAGATTTTGCATCTAATCTAAAAGTTGAGTTTAGGCGCGGCCAGAGCAATCAGATTCCTCGGCTAATGCCGGGTGTTGCTTGCATTCACTCAAGCCCATTGACAAAGTAGCGAGTCTTCCCGAAGGGCTTTGGCGTTTCCGGCTACAACCTGATTTACAGATGGAAGGTGCCCATGGCAGAGTTTGTAGAAAGAAAACTTCAATTAGCTGCAGTCGCTCTGGCGACAGAACTGAATTACGCTCAAGCCGCGCGGAAGCTAGACATCGGTCTCTCAGAGTTGGAGAAACGAATCAGCACGTTGGAAACCATCCTATCTATGAAGGTGTTTCGAACGAGAGGACAGGATGTGTCGTTGACTGATGAGGGACGCGTTTTCGTAGAGGGATGTCAAGCGTCCCTAGCATCTCGCAACGGCAAGGAATCGTAGCTAGAGCGGAAACCCTAATAGGTGCATTCGGCTTCTCGGAACTCATCAAGACGGCGCGCTTTGAAAGCCATGGGCGGCAAGGCTTTCTTCGTCGATCTCAGCCGAATAGAGTGGACAAGAATCTGTGAAGCCAAACTCTTCCAGATCTTTCGCCTGTTGAGATGTGAGAAGTCCAAGAGTCTCTAGCAGAGCAATCATCGTTGTTCGGTTGTCAAAGTGACGAACACGCATTGACCCCTCCGCCCATTTTCCCCATATCAGCACATTGAAGCCGTCTTCGCGCGGAAATACGATTATCTTTGCCTGCATCTCAAGCCCCCAATCCTTTGCGGTTCTTTAGCGTGTCTCGTACTCATCTTTCGCCGTGTCACTCTCATGGCGTGATCACAACCCGGCAACACTCCACGATCCTAACCCTTCAATGTAACCTGCGTGTGACTGGTTCTCGTGGTTAGATGAACCCCTGCCCGTTCTGCACATTCTCCTTTTGAACGATTACTCGGCCACCGCGCCGGTGCAGGAGCTGCGCCCTTCGGCTCTGCGTTCAGAACTCGCGTACCGCGCCCTTCGGGTGTTGGACTCCTCCCCCCTCGCAGGCTCCGGGTCCCTTTCCAAAAACTTCTTCTCTTGGCAACGCGGCCATGCCGCGACTTGGGAGCAGCGCACCTTTCGCGTCCCTTCGGGATGTATGTCCCGAGTAACCGGGCAAAAGGAGAAACACCATGCAGACCCAACAGACCATCACCCTCTTCGGCACCGTCAGCAACTCAGCCACCAGCCGCATCTCCAGGAACGGCCGCAAGTACACCGCCTTCGGAGTCGCCATCATCTCAGATCGCAACCTCCAGGCCTTTCACTACAACGTCGTCGCCTTCGGCAAGCAGGGACACTTCGCCAAGCCCCTCCAGATCGGCACCCGGATCAAGTTGGTCGTCCAGGCGCAATCCCAGCCAGACAACATCGCCAGCATCCCACTCCTCACCGCAACCTTCGTGCAACCGGTTCGTCCGGTTGCCGTCGTACCTCAATAGGGGTGGATGCGAGGCGCGACCAGGTCAATATCATTCAACGATGGAATGATATTGACACTCTGAGCCGCTTACGCAGAATCACGGGAATCGGACCAGCGGAGGCGTTGGCACTCCTCCCGGATCAATGCGAGGAGCATTCCTGCATAATCGTCATCATGGCTGACACTTGGTTCACGTCCGATTTTCACCTTGGACACTTCAACATCATCCGATATTGCAATCGCCCGTTCACGGATACACAGGAGATGGATGAGGTGATTGTGGATCGACTTAACGCCAGCGTGAAGCCCAACGACACACTGTATTTCCTCGGAGATTTCTGTCTCGGCAAGCATGACAATGTGGCGGCATACCGCAATCGGCTGTCTTGCCAGACCATCCATTTCATCGACGGCAATCACGACAAGACGACGAGGCAACTTCAACATCTCTTCTCATCCTGGAGTTCTCTGTCCGAGATTTCTATTGGCAAGCAGGGGATCGTTCTTTGCCATTATGCGATGAAGGTTTGGCCGAACCATTCACGCGGAGCTTGGCAGCTCTACGGACACTCGCATGGCAACCTGCCGGACGATCCAATCTCCCTTTCGATGGATGTTGGTGTGGACAGTCACGACTTTCGCCCCTGGCACTTCGACGAGATTCAGACGGTTATGAAGGTCAAAGCAGAGGCGAAGGCGGCGCACATGGAGAAGAGGAACGCAGCTTTGAAGAGTGCGGACACACCTGAAATTCGGGAGTTGATTTGATCGTGCGAGGAGCATTCGAGCGCTATATCGGAATCGACTACTCCGGCGCGGAGACACCCATCGCGAGTCTCAAAGGTTTGCGCGTTTATATGGCGGATAGAGACACGCAGCCGGTCGAGGTGCAGCCTCCAGCCGGTGCGAAGAGGTATTGGACGCGGCGCGGAATCGCAGAATGGTTGGCCGAGGTTCTGTCCGAAGATGTGCCGACGCTTGTTGGCATCGACCACGGCTTTTCGTTCCCCCTCCGCTACTTCGCTGAGAACCGTGTTCCGCTTGACTGGAGAGCGTTTCTGGAAGACTTCCAACACCATTGGCCGACGGACGATGACCATACTTATGTCGATTTCGTGCGTGAGGGAGTCTGCGGTAATGCGCCTGCGCGATCCGGCAATCCGAGGTGGAGGCGCGTGACGGAAATCCGCGCCCGTGGTGCCAAATCAGTCTTCCATTTTGACGCGCAGGGATCAGTAGCAAAATCCACCCATAGCGGTATTCCGTGGCTTCGGTATATCGATTTGAAAGCCGCCGGTCGCGTTCACTTCTGGCCCTTCGATGGGTGGGAATTCCCAGCGGGGAAATCCGTTGTGGCCGAGGTCTACCCGGCGCTTTGGAGCCGCAGTTTCCCCTTGGGGAATCGTGACGGCCATCAGCATGACGCCTACTCCATAGCCGCTTGGATGAGGCAGGCCGACAGCAACGGCTCGCTATCTACGTTCGCCGGGCCGCCTCCTGATGAAGCAGACCGTAGAACTGCCGAGATCGAGGGATGGATACTCGGCGTCATGTGAGCATTACCCAGCGCACCAGCGTAGCGGTGCTGGCCTCGCGTGGGATCGCAGGGCCAATCAGACAGCATCAGGCTGTCTCGTCAGGACAAGTGCGAAGAGCACGCTGCGATGCAGCGGAAGAAGGATTGACACATCACCCCCAAAGGGTTGCTGTGGAGCGCCCCAGCGATTCCATTTGGAATCGCGTATCGAATCAGCCACTTGGCTGATTCATGATTCCAAATGGAAACGGATGTTTACGCTGAAGCCGCTATCGCGTAAGTTCTGTAAACATGCTGATTCAAAAGACGTTCGCACGAGCGCGCGATTGGCCTTGTTTGACGCCTTGTTGCGATGGGACTAGGGTTAGCCCAAAGGCGGGCTCCCATGAGCACTACCCGCACGGGCCACGATTTCGATACTCAGGCGCTCGCTACTACAGGGGCAAGGACGGTTCTCCGCGCTAAGACCGTAGCCACTCGGCTCTCAACCGAGGAGCTGGAGGAGGTCGAATCGGCCGCTAAGCGGAGCGGCAAGTCGCTCGCCGAATGGCTCCGCGACACGGCGCTGGTGGAGGCGCGGCAGCGTCCGGCAGACCCGGTTGAGGTGATACTGGCGGAGGTTTGCGCTACCCGGTACATGCTCGCGAACCTCTTCCATGCGACCGCCCAGGCGGCGTCGGAAGGCAAGCTGTTACTCCCCGAAACCGTTCTCAAAATCCGCGAAACCGCCGACGCTCAGAAGGGCGCAAAGGCTCGCAAGCTGCTCCGTGAATCTTCCGTTTCCACGAAGCCGGAGCCGAAGAACGGGAGCAAGCCATGAGCCGCCCGATGCAGTTTCCCAAACGCTTTCCGTGGCTGATAGTCGCCATCGTGATGCTCACTGGGCTTCCGATCTTGCCGGTGGCGGCGTGGTTCTGGTTAGTGACCCCGCCGCTCCAGAACTATTACCTGATTACCTACCTCGACAGCACCGAGCGCGGGAGCCAGCCAGAGGCGACGACCAAGGTTGAGTGGTTGCTAAAGACAGCGCCGGGACGGAAACCGGAGGTGGCTTCGGGTGCCGATGTCGTCTCAGCGACCATCGGCAACGGGAACGAATTGCCTGTCAAACTTTCCTCGCGCGCCGTCGCCGACGGTTGGCGCGGAGTGGTTAAGACTGAGCCGCAGCAAGTCGAGTCCGCGAAGCTGGAGCGGTATCTGGAGGCCGAGATTTTCGACGGAAGAGGTATCTGGAGAATGGTTCTGCAGCCGTTGTTTGCATGTGCGGCGGCGGTACTCTTTCTGCTGGGTTTGCGGGCGTGGTGGAAGACCAGGTCGAAGCATGAAGAGCGGCACGGACGGCGGACGAAGGGGCCGGAGTGGTCATCGCCGTTCATGTGGAACAGGGTAACGAAGGAAGACGGTATCCGCTTTCAATTGCAGTGGGGCGACTCGCCCTCCAGGTGGAAGACTCGGCTTCCGTTTGGGCCGAGCTATCGCATTCCCCGCCGTCTGGAGTCTAGCCATATCATGCTCATGGGCGACACCGGCAGCGGCAAGTCCTCGGCCATCCGGCAGATTCTCCGGCAGGTCCAGGAGCGCGGCGAGACCGCCATCGTCTACGATCCGGCGATGGATTTTGTAGGCGAGTTCTACGATCCGAAGCGTGGCGACCTGATCCTGAATCCCCTTGACGCCAGGTGCCCATACTGGTCACTGGGTGCTGAGCTTCTACGAGAGGAAACCGCGACGACTATCGCCGCCGCGTTCCTTCCAGATAAGGAGTACGAGAAGGCGTTCTTTACCGATGGTCCGCGCAGAATCCTGGCCCATCTTCTTAAGCAGAAGCCGCAGCCAAGGGACATTTTGAAGTGGATGTCCGACCCGGATCAGATGGCGCGGATGGCTAGGGGAACGCCACTTGCCGCGCTCATCGACCCCACCGCTCCGGCGCAGAGGGCGGGTGTTATTTCAAGCCTCAATATGGTTGCCGACAGTCTGGAGTTGCTACCTGAATATGACGATGCCAATCGTAAAACCTTCTCTACGGCCGAGTGGCACACCGAGCGCAAGCGGTGGGTGTTTCTGACCTCCAATCCCGGCTACCGGGAGAAGATTCTGCCTCTGCATTCCGTATGGCTCGACCTCTTTATTCTGCGCATGATGGGCTACTGCGAAGACCGCTATGCAAAGCCGGTATGGTTCGTCATCGACGAACTCGCCAGCCTCAATAAGCTGCCTCAACTCCATACCGCTGTCACCGAAAATCGCAAGTATGGCAACCCTGTAGTGCTGGGATTTCAAGGGCGCAGCCAGATGGAAAAGCGCTACGGCAAGGACGCCGAGGCAATGCTCTCGCAGCCGGCGACCAAGGTGTTCTTCAAGACCTCCGAGCCCCGTGCCGCGAAATGGATCTCCGATGCCATCGGCGAAATAGAGGTCGAGCGGTTGAAGGAGTCGCGCAGCATGGGATTGTTGCGGAGCAAGAAGTCTTTCTCGCTGGAGATAGTCACCAAACCCCTCGTCATGGCCTCGGAAATCTCCGGCCTGGAGCCGCTGCGCGGCTTCATCAAGCAGGAGAATCGCGTCGTGCCAGTACGCTTCGCGCTGGCAAAGAAGAGGGGCAAGCAGCCGGGATTTATTGAGCGGAAGCTGTCTGAATTGATTCCGAGAATGAAGGTAGAAACGGCCCCGCCTATAGCCGTCGCGCCAACGAAATCGTCGACGAAAAAGCGGGTTGCTGCTGTCCAGGCGTCGCTCCCGCTGTCCCCGGCCACCGACCTCGAAGCGAAAGAGGTTTACGTCTGGGATGAGTCCAAGGGGATTGATTGATCGACTATGGGACCCTCTTATAGAGGGCAACAGCTTGAGCAATTTACCCGCAATAATGAGGGAAGACATGACAGGTTATCGGCTTGTAAACAGTGTGCATGATCCGGTTGCAGTAGGAGCTTTTCTTGATAGAGGAAGCACCAAAAGCAAACAGAAAATCGCTGAGGGCATGTACTTTGCTCCATCCAGAGAAGACGCTCTGATTTTCGCAAACAAATCGCATGGGCATACCTATTCTCACCTGTTGACATGTGAACTCATAGGGGTGAGCGAACAGGATGTTGTCGATCTTGTAGTAAGCCCCAATCTCATCGCTCATTGGGTTCGTCGGCATGATTACCCAACTCGGAAAACCGCGACAGCAGCCTTTTGTCGAGACAACGGCAAGAAGGTAATTATCTGGCAATCACAGTCATCGCAGCTCTCCGAAACCTGGACGGAGATTTGTCTCCTCACTGAGTACATACCAAATACTGTGCTGATTACCCATGTCGAGGAATTGAAGGCCTGAATGCTGTCCATCTCCAAACCGCTCTCGGCAGGTCAAGCGCGGACGTATCATGCGCGGGAGTTTGCTTCGAGCGAACAGAACTACTGGAGCCGCGACCAGCAAGGGCATAGCGAGTGGCATGGGCGGCTATCCGGCGAGTGGGGACTCTCAGGAGCCGTGGGCGCGGAGCACTTCGCCCGTTTGAGCGAAGGCCAGCATCCGCAGACCGAGGCGCAGCTTGTTCGGCACCAGGTGTCGAAGACCTACGAGGGTAAGAATGGCAGGGAGATTACCTCGGTCGAACACCGCGCCGGGTGGGACGCGACGTTCTCCGCGCCAAAGTCCGTATCGCTGACGGCGCTGGTAGGCGGTGACGACCGGGTGCGGCAGGCGCACCGCGAGAGTGTCCGCGTGGCGCTCACTGAGTTGGAGCGGTACACCGAGGCGCGGATCGGCAACATTCGGGAGCCGGAGACGACGGGCAAGTTCGCCGCCGCGACCTTCGAGCACGACACCGCGCGACCGGTGGAGGGTTACGCCGCGCCGCAACTCCATACCCATGCGGTGATCTTCAACGTCACCGAACGCGAGAGCGGGCAGACCCGCTCCCTGCAACCGCAGGAGCTATTCGCCTCGCAGAACTACGCGACCAACGTCTACCGATCGGAATTGGCCGTTCGGTTGAACGACCTCGGCTATAAGGTCGAGCGCGGCAAGTGGGGTGAGCCGCAGATCGCCGGGTACAGCAAAGAGTACCTTGCGTCCAACAGCTTGCGGCGGGAGCAGGTAAAGGACTACATCCGCGCCAACGGCATCGACGGGCCAGCCGCCGCACAGATTGCAGCGCACCGAACGCGGGACTCCAAAGAGTTGCTTTCGCCGGAAGAGGTGCTGCGGCAGCACCGCGAGCTGTCGGCGCAGTACGGCCACCAGGCCGACCGCGTAGTTGCAGAGGCGCGGCAGCATGGACAAAATCACGAATCCCATCCGGGCAAGTCCGCCCAGGTGTCCGTGACCTATGCCCGCGAGCATCTCTTCGAGCGTTCGGCGGTGGAGAGCGGACGGTCGATCCTGACGGCGGCGCTCGACAGAGGCATGGGCGAGGCGAACTTCTCGCAGGTCCGGCAGGAGTTCGACCGCAGAACGCAGTCAGGTGAGTTCCGCACTGTCCAGCATGGGCCGAAGCATGAAGGCCAGCAGTATACGACCGCTGAGACGCTTCGCATGGAGCGCGAGACTATCGGCCATATGAAGGACGGCAACCAGCGCGGCTTCGCCGATCCCATGCTGGTAGACGGGAGAACTCGCATTGATACCGAGGAACGCCACCCGGAGCTAAATACTGGACAGCGGCAAGCAGTCGATGAGGTGTTTCTGTCGCGGGAAAAGATAATCGGTTTGGATGGGGTCGCGGGCGCGGGGAAGACGACTGCTTTGGCTGTGGTGCGCGAGGGAGCCGAGAATGCGGGGTATCGCGTGGAAGGTTTTGCGCCGACATCTCGCGCAGCGCAGAAGCTCGGCGAGGCCGGCATCGAGACAAAGACATTGCAAGCGCATCTTGCCCAAGGACAGAAAGTAGACACAGGGGAGAAGCGCCTCTATGTGGTGGACGAAAGTTCTCTCGCCTCGACTCGGCAGATGCACGAGTTCGTCAGCCGTCTCCATCCGAGTGAGCGCGTTCTATTGGTCGGTGATACCCGCCAGCATGAGTCCGTCGAGGCCGGTCGCATCTTCGCCCAGCTACAAGAAGCCGGGATGAAGACTATAAGGCTGGATGAGATCGTTCGTCAGAAAGACCCGGAGTTAAAACAGACAGTCGAGCAGCTTGCGCGTGGCGAGGTTGGCTTGGCGATTGCGGGCTTGGATCGGCAGGGACGAATTCATGAGGTCAGAGGCCCGGAGGAGCGCATCGCCGCCATCGCCAAAGAGTATGCGAAGTCGCCGGAGAACACGCTGGTTGTCTCACCCGACAACCGCTCCCGTACCGAGATCAATCAAGCGATCCATACCGAGTTGCAAGCCAAGGGCGTTGTCGGGAAGGAAGAGCACCAGACCAAGGTTCTTGTCCCACGCCAAGACCTCACCGGAGCCGACCGCATGTGGGCCGCTCGTTACACCGAGGGTGATGTGTTGCGCTACAGCCGAACCTCTAAGGAGACCGGCATTCCTAAAGGCGAGTATGCGCGGGTGACACAAGTCGATGCTCCGAACAATCGGCTCACCGTGGAACTGAAAGACGGAACTGAGAAGAGCTACGATCCACGCCGTCAGCAAGGCGTGTCTGTCTATCGTGAGCAAGAGCGGGCGTTCTCTACCGGAGACCGGGTGCAGCTCACCGCTCCCGTGTTGGAGATGAAGCTGGCGAACCGTGAGCTTGGCACCGTGGAGCGCATCGCCGAGGGGCGTATGTCCGTCAAGATGGACGGAGGCCGTGAGGTGCAGCTTGACCCTGTGAAGCATCCGCACCTTGACCACGGCTACGCCGTGACCAGCCATTCCAGCCAGGGGCAGACCGCTGACCGGGTACTTATCAACGTGGACACTGAGCTTGGAGCGAAAGACCTGCTTAACAACCGCATGGCGTATGTCTCGGTTTCTCGTGGTGCCTATGACGCGCAACTCTTCACAGATAGTCGAGAGAAGCTCGGCTCGGCGCTCGGCCATGATGTCTCGCACACAAGCGCACATACGCCGGACCCGAAGCCGCCGCAGCGTGAGCTTGCAGAGGCACCCAAGCAGGAGAAGAGCCAGGGCTTGGACATTGGATTGAGCCTCTGAGCCTGCCCATGTGTGCGGCTCACCCCTCTCTCGGCTCTTGAAGTGCGAAACACTAGCCAAAAGAGAAGGTGTGCGATGATGGCAAAGGCGGCATTATTTACACATAAACTTACACAGTTCACAATTCTGAAAGCTTAACTATCTATATTTCAGTAATTTACCGGCAGACACAGCGGACTTAAAATCCGCAGACCCGAAACGGTCGTGGGGGTTCAAGTCCCCCTCCGGGCACCATAAGTCATTCAATATAAGTAACTTGATGGATAAGGCTAGGCGGCCCTATTGATTGGCTTAGGTGCTGATTGGGCTTTGGTGCTGTTCTGGTGCTGATCTGCTTCTCTGGTGCTAGTGAGAAGATGAACGGCTTGCTGAAACTCCGACATTCGGCGCAATGCATCCATCTCACTGTCCTGACTAAGGTGGGCATAACGGCTGGTCATGGCAATAGTCTTATGACCAGCGAGCTTCTGGACAATGCCTAAGCCGACTCCGGCCATGACGAGACGACTCACGAATGTATGCCGCAAGTCGTGCCAGCGGAACCCTTCGATCTTGGCATCTGTGAGTACAGGGCCGAACCAGTTATGGAAGACGCTCATCTGTCGTCCATAGCAATTCAGGAAGACATAGGGACTGTCTGATATGGCGTCTCTCTTTGCAAGCATCAGGGCTGCGAGCGCAGCATCGTTGAGGGTGATGTGTCGCGTCGTCCCGTTCTTGCTGAGGTCGATGATGATCTGTCTACGATCTAGGTCGACATGATCCCACTTGAGATTGAATTGTTCCCCTGCTCGCATACCGGTGTTGAGCGCCACGTCAAGGGCCGGGATGTTTAGAGGACACCGAACGGCCATGACTGCCCGAATGCGCGTCTCTTCCTCTGGTCGTAGCCAACGAATGCGGCCGTTATTCTCTGCCCTCTGGGTCACGGCTCGGGCTGGGTTCACCGAGACGATCTGGTTCCTAATTCCTTGACGGTATACAAGCGAGAGGAGAGCTCGGTACCTATTGGCGGTGGCAGGGGTCCGGGTGTTTGCATTCAGCCACGCTTCTATCTCTTTAGGCTTGATGGTCTCGGCCTTCAGTGTCCCGAAATCTCTAACTAGAGGCTTGAGGCGGGCTTCGTCGTCAGTCCAGCTACGCTTATGTACCTTGCTCCATTCCAATGCGTCCCCGGCCAGTTCTGCGAAGGTGACAGCTATCTTCCTGAAGTTGTCCGGCATCTTGACGCCCTGAAGGGCTTCGGTCTTTCTCTGACGGTGAAGGTTGACCGCCTGTCGATAGGTTCCGGCATACTCGCGCCGATACCGCTTGTCTGAATCGGTGTACCTGATCCACCACTTGTCATCCCCCGGAACTTTCTCGAAGATGCCGCGTTGCTTGTCTCTCTCTTTCAATGCTCGCCTCTTTCACGGTCGGATTCTGCACAGTGTGCAGTACAAGATTAATTCAGTCTGGTTAGACCGTGATTCCATCGGAGCCATACGGGACGCCGACGTAGGGGACATAGGCGATCCTAGAGGGAATGCGCTCTAGGATGTGTGGCTCCTCCCCGGAGTTCCTCGGGTTGCGATTGTGTGAGTTTTCTTCGGGCGTCACCCAGCGGCAGTTTCCCTTGATGTAATGTCCGTTGGTGTTTATACGATCTAGCTGCAAGCCAGTTGGCGTCTCGCCCATCTGCTCCAGGAATGTCTTGAAGTCTTTCCACATTGGGTCGAAGTCGACACCCCGGCCCCCATAGCGATCCCAGTACTTGTGCTCAGTGTCTCGGCATCTGCGCTTCATATCCCGCCAGCATTGACGGGTCTTCCTATAGGCGAGGCTGGTGGTGGGTTTCCTCCCCCGGCCCTTGCCCGCATTCTGCCTCCTGCCCTTCAGATAGTCGGCGGTGCTGATAGATACGAACCGCGCCCCCCTCAAGCAAACCCAGTGACCTCTCGTAGGATCGCCCCCGGATTCCTTAGCTGGAATCCAACAGATAGGGAGCAGACCCCACTTGCTACGGTGCATGAAGATACTGTTGTGCTCTTCTGGTACAGCTCTGGCGGCTTTCACAACGTGGCCGCAGGACTTGGACAGGCCCTTCTTTAGGTTGTTGTCCAGAACTTCGACAACTTCCCCACACGAGCACCGGCACATCCATCTAGTTCGCCCATTGATGGTCTTCCCCTTATCAATGACTGTCAGAAGGGAGAAGACATCCCCTATCTGAATCTTCCATCTCATAGGCTTACTGTCATTGGTGGTCATAGGTGATAGGAGATTCCGGGGTGGTGACTGAGGGGAATACGCAGGGAGAGCGGCTGTGTCGGTACTCAGTAGTGACAGGGTAGAAAGCATAGTAGTGCGTCGTATATACAAGGAAGGTTCAAAACCCGCCAAACTTGGCAATCTGCTGCACGGCGTGACGTGAGTAGAGACACGAATCCCTCAGGACGAAGAGGGATTCACTCATTACGCTGCGATCCTGAAATTAGGCTGGTCGATCTTTGCGAAACGTTCCAACTCACCCCTCGAAATGAGTGTGCGACGACCGATCCGAGTCACTGAGAGACGGTTGGCGTCGATCGCATAGGTCACGGTACGAGGGCTGACAGAGAGCAGTTGCGCGGCCTCGTCACGAGAAAAAAGAAGACGTTCATTGGTGGGGATGCGGCTTGCGATCATGGGTAATTCTCCGGTGTTGCGGCTGGCTGCCTCCCGACACTAACACGGGTTGCAAGGATTGAAACTAGGATGGCTAGGAACCCTAGGAATAATTTATGGAGGCTATTTGAGATAGCTCTAGGACTAGGAATTGATGGTGCCGGTTCCCCCGGCGCTGGGGGCAGACTGGACGCGCTGGAGACTGGTGGCGACATTCTGCCCGAGGGTGGAGCCGGTGGTGGGTCTTGAGATGTTGGAGTTCGATGGTCGCGACAGAAAGCGGTCGGTCGCCTTTAGGATGGGAATTCCGTTTCTATTCAACTTCGGCATGGTGGGCCTTTCTGGTTATCGGGGTCTGGCGGTGGGTGTGTAGATCGGAGCGGAGACGGGGGCGATCGTAGCGGTCAACGGCGCGGAGGGTATGGTAGCGATTGGTCGGTTCTGTCCCATGTGGAAGGTTCCTTTCTGAAAGGTGTAGACATCGGTGGGAGTCATAGCTTTCCCACGATCCCGACGCGCCTAACCCATAAAGACCGAGCGCCCTACCATGCCCCTCTAGGTGAGAGGACGGGGCGGGTAGGAGGTTTGGGATAGGTGGGGGTGCTCGCCTGGTCGAGGGTGTTCTCTCCCTATGTGGTTGATACAAGGTGAGAGATGTGTCTTTCTTGGGTATACCCATAGCAGACACACCGAGAGGGGCTTATATATGTCTTTCTAGGGTCGCGAAAGATAATGATTGACACGTTCCCGATTGAGTCTTAGAGTCATGCGAGACACATCGAGGTTACACACATGGCAAGCGGACACATTGTTGGATACGTCAGAGTTTCGTCAGTAGATCAGAACGACGTACGGCAGCTAGATGGGATCAAGGTAGACCGGACGTTCACAGATAAGGCATCGGGCAAGGACACCAAGCGCCCCCAGCTAACGGCTGCACTCACCCACCTACGGGAAGGTGACACGCTGGTAGTACACAGCATGGACAGGCTGGCGAGAAACTTGGACGACCTCAGGAAGATTGTCCTAGACCTCACGGCGAAGGGTGTGAAGGTGCAGTTCATGAAAGAGAACCTGACCTTCACCGGTGAAGACTCGCCCATGTCCAATCTGCTCCTGAGCGTGATGGGTGCCTTTGCTCAATTCGAGCGTGAACTCATCAAAGAACGTCAGCGCGAGGGCATCGCCATTGCCAAGAAGGAAGGCGTCTACAAGGGGCGTCAGCCGTCACTCTCTGCCGAACGTGCCGCCGAACTAGTGAAGCGTGCCGCAGCCGGTGAGCCTAAGGCCGGACTAGCTAGAGAGTTTGGTATCAGCCGGGCGGCTTTGTATGTCTACCTCGGCAGAGATGCCGCCTAGACCGAGTGCTGGACGGTGTGCCTACATACAGGGACACCGTCCAAACCGGGTTATCGTTTGCCGCGAGTTCGGAGCTCTTTCTCTAAGGCAGCGTGGTGTGTCTTGCCGGTGTTCGGAGAGTCCGGTTTAGGAGCTCGGGGCAGACGCTCAAATGCGCCGGGATCGTCCTCCCAACGTCGGGCTCGTTCCGCGATGGGGAGCTTGAGCCAATCGGCTTGCGATCGCACCTCGCTTGAGCTAGGAGTCGTGAGAGGCAGCCGGGCGAAGGCATCCTCACCATGTTCCGCAATCCACGCGACCTTTTCCGGGATGGTCTTCAAATCGCTTTTCGCCATCGTCCCTTTGCGACCGGGAGCGCCGTGGCGTGGGAGGGTTCTTCCATCTGCCCATTGAGGCTGATCCATCCCGAAGCGAATTAGCGCCAAATCGAGCTCCAAAAATTCATGGTCATAGCGAGTCCAGGGCTTCCCGGCTTCGTCGTAGGTGATTTCGGAGCCGGTGGCTTTGAGGGCTGCGAGGGTTTCGGAGCGCGAGTGGAAGCTAATCCCACTCTTGTCGAAGGAAAGATTCAGGGCTGTGGCGGCGGCGGCTTCGTCGATCATTAGGAGTTCCTTTTCTTAGTCTGCGTATGCAGACCATCCGTTGCTTTCGAGGCGGGCTTCAAGATCCCGGAGCGCCCGTTGCTGGCTGCGATCCACTGGCGCTGGGGGGCGGACTGTCGGCGTTCGGTTGGCTTCGGTTCCGGGGTTCCGTGGTGAGGAAGAGACGCTAGGGGCAGGGGTGGGAGTGTCGGTTCGATGGGTTGGCATGAGGACTCCAGTAGTTCCATTCGGGATTTGAGTTCGCCGATCTGTGTGCCGCAGTAGTCCATAAGTTGAGCGACGTAGCCATCTAGTTCATCGACGCGATGGACTAAGGCTGGGTCGGGGGTGGGGGTAGGTTTGGGCGTAAAAGTTACGGCCGCTCCATCAGCAGTGGTGTAGTTGGTCATGAATTTCCTTTTGGTTTTGGGTATTGCTATCTGAGGTCAAAACTTGGGAGGAGACCTAAGAGCCGGTGCTGCAACCGGGTCGACCCCAGACCCCCCAAATAAGGTGAGGGCAGACGGGGAGCACCGGATTAGGCTCAGAGAGAAGCAGCAGAAAACTCTCTATTATCATATTATCACAAATGTGTCAAGTTGTCAAATGCATTTTCAAGCACGCTTTGGCAAGTAGCTGCACTATCAAGTATTTAGAGGATACTTTCGCGCAGTACATGGTTTTGGGGCAGCCAAGTTATCCACAGGTGCGATTCCGTCCTAGGCTAGGATCGCGTACTCCTCCCCCGCACCGAGTTGCCAATGCACGGCGAAGCTCCGAGCCTCAATGGGAATGCAGCGCACAGCACGAGAATCAGTTAGAACATGCGTCAGGATTGAAAGATAAGCAGTACGCAGCTATATTTTTCAGCTTTTTAGGAGAAGCTACCCAGATGTATATCTCCCAGCACGCTACTTACCCGGTGCGACCTTGGACTTACCCAGTGTTTACAGGGTGATGAGCAACCACTTGACACACGCAGAAAGTTGTTGAATTTACATGAGGGGTCTCATGTGTTTAACTCCGACTCATGAACAACCCAAGCAAGACCACCCCCGTCCTCGTCCCCACCGTCAACCGTTGCTCCAAGTGCGATCACCCAGACGATCTATCTTCATGCATGATCTGTGAGGCTCAGGCATGTAGGCATAGGGAGGTTATCTGCTCATGCTGGCCCGTAGAAAAGTTGGGGGTTGCAGCTTGATTGACGACTTCGAGAGGGCGCTGATTATCGGTATAGTGCCCTCTCCTGATGCCGGGGGGCGTGGTAACACCCCTCCGGTACCGCCGGTGACGACTAAGCCGCTAGGGGCGTCTGGGCGCGTCCGGTTGTGGTTGCGGTGGATGTTCCTTGGCAGAACAACTTAGAGCCAGCGATAAACTACTGTGTCGCTGTGCGTGAGGATCGCGCAGAGGCCGAGGTCGTCCGGTCTGTCGTTGTTCTTCACGGTGAACGAACCGGCCCGCACGTCCGCGATTGAATGAACACATAGTTCCCATAGGTTGACGAACTCGCAATGCTCTGGCGTGGGGTGCCCTCCACTTGATCCCTGTGGGACGTATCGACTTTGGGTGGCTGGGTATACGGTATCTAGCTGCACTGTAGGCACGTATCCAGCAAGCGTGTCAACGGTGATAGCGGTTCCGGGCGGGCAGTTGATTGAGCCACTCATGCTGGCGACAGAGCCAGAGCCGAGACCGTGAACGATGTATCCGTCAGAGTCGATGATGCCGTAGCCGTTTAGGGTGAGCATGTTGATGGGAGTGCCGTCAGCAAAAGCCATGTTCCCGTTGTTGTCGATGGTGAGGACTAGCGCGTTGGCTGTCTCGTCTTTTATGTAGATCATTGCTGTTCCTTCTGTGTGCAGTTGGTGTTGTCAGGTTCATCTACGCTGAGGCGTGTGGGGCTGGATGCGGCGAGAGCTCTTCGGTAGAGGTTGAACACTCCGCGCGAGAGACTTCGGGTCTGCTCTAGGAACATAGCCGACGACTCATAACAGTGAATCCACTCGGGCAACGTCGGTACGAATGTTTGTTCATCCATATCTAAAATTAGGAAGCGTGCGTTCCCACTGTCCGTGAGATAGTATCCACCGTTCGAGTCGACTCCGATGTTACCTAGCCATGTTCCGGGCTCAGGGCCCGGGAATACCTTGCTCAGTGGGAGGTCATCCTCTTTCGGTGTGTCGCGGGTTGGGAAACGGGGATCAACAATTATGAGCCGGCTGGTTGTCGAGCACTTGAATAAGCAGTCGTTAGAGATTCCTACTGTGTCATTCGGTCTGCCACGATCTAGGGTAGGAAGGGCCTCTACGATGAGGAGGTTTGGGTTGGGCGGATTACGACCGAAGCCGAACAAGATGCCGTACATTCGGGGTACTAACTGAGGGTGCTGGGTAGCGACAAGAGCCTCTCTGAAGTTGGCCGTCCGGCGTCTCATTCGCAGGTATGCCGCCGATCCTCTCACCGTCATCTCCTCGGCGGTTAGCTCATCCCCCCTCTCAAGTTTTAGGGCGAGTCCAAACGGTAGTGACCATGTCCGGCGCGTGCTGCCCTCCCCCAGGATGGCGGGGAAAGGTAAGCCGTCATAAGGCGATGACGCGTTGATTATTGTTCGCAGGAGTTCGTAGTTGCTCGGGCAGGTGGCGGCGTACTCGGTGACGATGGCGGCGAAGGCGTAGCGGAGATCGTCAAGCTGGCTGGGTGTGAGACGCGCCGGGTCGATCCCAGCGAATCGAGAGAGATTGATTTCGGACATGTTTTCCTTTGGGGAGATACTGCATACTCGTTGCATGAGTCGAGTTGGAACGGTCGCAGCTGTAAATTTGAGTCGCGGGGTAGTGGCAATCGCCACTGATGATGGCTTCACCGTAATTGAACTGGTGTCAGCATGGGTCATTGATGTTGGGGATCAGATGAATTGGGAGAACGGAACCGCCCTTGGCTCAGAGGTCTATGAAAACCAGACAAAGCGCAGTCATGAAGAGGTTTTTGTCCAAGATCACCATGTGAGCAAGGCCGTATTGGAGACAACGTACTCGTTGATTGTGTAGCTGCACAGTGTGCAGTCCCCAGTCGCTCGGTGCTGCTGTGGTGCTAATCCGCTTGTGTATTGGTGCTAAAACGGTGACCGCTACGCAGACCTATGCGATTAGGAATGAAAGAGGGGAGGCAGCAATCCCCAGTGTTTACGGGGTTATTGCAGCTTCTAAGATGTCGGATGCAATTTGGTGCTATCAATCTCGGAGGGACTTAAAATCCGCAGACCAGAAACGGTCGTGGGGGTTCAAGTCCCCCTCCGGGCACCATATTATTTTGAAAGTTTTTATATCAGCTTGAGACAATTGGGCACATCGAGCACTGTCTCCGGTTCTATGGTGACGGCTGCTCTGCGCTTCGTTCGGAGCGGGTTCAAGTCAGTTACAGAACATGGCACGCAATCACTTCGGTCGTAAGCGGAGACCCAACCATCATCTTTAGCTTGAGCAAAATTTGAAAGGGTGCTGATTCGGACTTTCGTTGGCAATCGCCAATGATCTTCTTCAGCCGGTCCTGATCGGTGACGACTGCCACCGCTGCATCTGTTCCCTCATGGGTGGCTCCGGTAAGCAGCATGGCGAACCCAACCCCGTTTAGTCCCGGAACGAAGCTGATGACGGTATAGTTTTCGCCTGTTCCTTGTGGCCCTGCGGTCGGCGTATAGAACTCGGCTTCCCCGGGCTTGGGATGAGTGTTATGAACGACCTGAAGGCCGGTGATGTCATCGTGAGCGACATAAAAATCAAGCTTGTCGCGAAACAGGTCGGTCCATGGATTTGCTCTGCGGCTGCCGAGAAAGAGCATATTCCGATCTGTTTTGAGATCGGAAAGCCGAATCTCCCGAGCGGGATGTGGCTCAATCGCGCTGCCGAACAAAGAGGCAACCGATGCGATTTTACCCAGGGCACTCGCATCCACGGCAGCGACCTTGTCTCCTCTTAGGGTGCTTGAGCAGACCTTTTGTAGAGGAGGCGCGAGAGTTTCGCAACCCAGCTTTCCATTAGCGTAGTCAGAGACGGACACGGATTGACCGGTGAGAATCTGGATCTCGTTCAGATCGGGATCACTTAGGACGACGTAAAGAGGGCGACCTGAAGAGAATAAGAGTGACCAGAGCTGACTATCCGCTGGCCTTCCGGAGCGGGATTTTTCGAAGAGAATCGCCCATGCCCCGAGGAGTAGCATGACGAGAATCGCGATAGCGGCTACAAGAGGCCAGGGAACTTTAGAGGCACGTGGAGCCGAACCCTTGTTGATCGGGAACCGTTCCGGCGGGTGTGCTCCGGGTTCTGGAGAGACCAAAACCAGATGCTCCTGAACTACAGGCTGCTGAATGGGTGAATCGCGAGAGATCTCAGGGGCGTACCCGCCGGGCGGAAGACTGATCTTGAATTCCGATGCTCGGCCCTCTTTGCTGTAATGCTGCACCAACCGTCGTCTGACATCGCTTGCGGTCACACGGACGACCGCATCTTCTCCCGTGTCGTAATCCGGTGGACGGTGAAATACCTCAATCCCAATCGTCCGCTCCTTAAGGGCGTCGATCTCCTGAGATAAGGCTTTTTCAACGATGTACTGCAGAAACTGACCACTCCGCCTGCTGCTGCTAAATGCCGGACTGTCGATGATCTTTTCCACATGAAGCCGGAGGGCCGCCGCGTCTCGATCGGACTGGATCAGCTTGGCGACTGCTTCCAACCGTTCCTCGATTTGTCCCATGACGCAGCCAACTCCTGCCTCGCGGCAAAAAGAATTATAAACGCGCCTGGACCGCCCCCGGATAGCGATTGCGAGGGCTCCTAACCTCCGTTTCTCTACAGGGAGAACGTAGCTACCGTTTCCTACGTTGGGTAGCCATTTTCCCCAAGAATAGAGACGCTCGGAGTCGGACGTTACGCGGTCATAAACGTTGCGGAAACCCTTGAGGCCCCTCTATGGTTCCTGTGCGATCAAAAGAGTCATCGGCGAACGTCCGAGATTTAGTCGGCGTGATCTTCAATGACCTTTTTCGGGGCCCGAAACGAAACTCAGTCCCACTTGGAGGCTGCAATGCAGAAAACGTACTTGGGCAAAGCGATCCTTACTCTATCAGTTTTAATGTTTCTGTTGGTCGATTCGTCGACTGCCCAATCCAACCAGGGGGCAATCGCTGGAAGCGTGCTTGATAGTACGGGCGCCGCCGTTCCTCACGCGACCATCGTAGCCAAAAGTCGAGAGACGGGCTTCACAGCGACTGCAGAATCTTCAGGTGCCGGATCGTACCGTTTTCCTGCCGTGCCTCTCGGCTCCTACGATATTTCGGTAAAAGTGGACGGCTTCAAGGCGGCCAACTACTCCGGGGTGCTGGTTCAGGTCAACACTATATCCACCCTAGACATTTCGTTAGAGGTCGGCAGTTCTTCTGAGCAGATAACCGTTGAAGCATCCGCGCCTTCCGTTCAATCCGAATCCTCAGAACTGGGTGGCGTCGTAACTACAAAACAAGTCATTGAGTTACCGCTGGCACTGGGAGGCGTGGGCGCGCTGCGATCGCCTGAGGCGTTTGTGTTCCTTCAGCCAGGAACGATTGGGCCAGGAACACAGAATACCTCCAACGGGATCCGTCAGATCAAAATCGGCGGGGCTCAAAACCAGGGGATGTCTATCCTGGTTGACGGACTCGACCAGCTTCGCTCCGAAAACGCATCCTTCTTCGATGAAGAATCGCCCTCGGTTGAGGCTATCCAGGAGTTTAAGCTTACTATCTCGAATCCGTCTGCAGAATATGGACGAACAACGGGGGCGGTGGAAAGCTTTGCTACGAAGGCAGGGACAAACGCATTTCACGGATCTGTATACGATATCTTCCGCAACGAAGCCCTGGATGCAAATACCTACTTCAACAATGGTCGCAAATCTCTTTGTCTGGCAAGTGCCGCGACGGCATCGGCAAGCGCCAATTGCAACAATCTTTACCGGCGACCCTCGAACAAGCAGAACGACTACGGTTTAAGCCTGGGTGGTCCCGTATCGATCCCGCATCTCTATAACGGTCGCGAACGGACCTTCTTCTTTTTCTCGTGGGAACAGTTCAGGCAGAGCACGGGGGGACCAGTTACATCTACTGTCCCGACGAATGCAATGCGGAATGGCGATTTTTCAGCACTGCTCACCAACTCTGTCGTTACCACCAATCCCTGTGACGGTACGCCGGTCTACAACGGTCAGATCTTCGATCCCAATACGACAAGGACTGTCAACGGTGTTCAATGCAGAACGGCGTTTCCTGGAAATGTTATTCCAGTGGGTCGAATTACGGCCATCGCGAAGAACTATCTAAACTACTATCCGTTGCCACAAGTCGCCGGCACATTCAATAACTTCACCATCAATCAGCCCTATCCAATTACCAACACCACCTATACTGTGCGTGCCGACCATACTCTCAACGTAAAGAACAAAGCGTTTTCCTCCTGGACGGCACGACAAAATACCAGCCAAAAGAATCCCCGTACTCTGCCCGACCCGGTGGACCCGAATCAGTGGAACCAGAATTTTGTGACACATCTCTTTCGTTTTGGGCTGACAACCTCCTTGAATGCACATGTGGTGAATCAGCTTTTGATGGGACTGAATCGCACTAATGCGAAAAATTTTAGCGTCTCCGCCCAAGGCAACATCAACTACGCCAAACAACTCGGCATCGGGAATGTCGACGCGGTAGCCTTTCCTATCACGACGGTAGGAGAGTCAATTCCAGTGCTCAATAGCGGCAATAACGGTGATCCTGTCGATAATGGATTACGGTTTACTGATACGGTCTCAATTGAACATGGGCACCACTATTTTAAGGTGGGCGGGGATTACCGTTATCAACAGTTCCTGACTTTCAATGGTCCCCTTCCGCGACTCAACTTCAGCCGGGCTCAAACTGCCGGAACCGCTGCAACGATTGCAACGACAAACAGCGGCAACGGGCTAGCCAGTCTTCTGTTTGGTCTACCGACTTCCGGCTCGATTAACGTATATTCCAGCCAGCCGCGGTGGCTCTCTGCCTATTGGGCGGCTTTTGTACAGGATGATTACAAAATCTTGCCGAATTTGACGCTCAATTTGGGAGTACGCTATGAAGTGGATCTCCCCCGCCGCGAGGCAAGGAGCCGCACCTCCAACTTTAGTGAAACGGCGATTGATCCGGCTTCGGGCAGACCTGGCGCACTTATCTTTGGGACCACTTGCAATTGCAATGCAAAATGGATTGACGCCTACTACAAAGATATTTCGCCTCGTATAGGTTTCGCTTACTCCTCGAGTGCAGGGAATGGAAAATCAGTCCTGCGGGGCAGTTACTCCATTCTGTATGCACCCATGTTTTACGCAGATGGCGGAAGCCAGATGAATACTGGATACAAGGCAAACGCCGCATTCAACAGTGTGAATGCATTTTCGCCTGCGTTTGATCTCGCTGGAGGATTCCCCGCGTACACAGCTCCTCCTCTTCTCAATCCCAGCTATTTTGAAGGTCAGATTGTTGCCTCTAACTATATTAGGGCGAATATGAATAAGCCCGCGATGACGCAACAATGGAACCTGGAGGTTCAACAAGAGCTTGCGCCTGATCTCATCTTTACCCTCGGCTATCTGGGCCAGCGAGGCAATCGCCTGCGGTCAAATTTGGAAAATATCAATAACATCCCTAAGAATGCGTTTCAGCTTGGAGATAATCTCGCCCGTACTCTTGCTTCCAATACCGCTGGTGTAACGGCACCCTTTCCCACGTTCAATTCGCTCTATGGCAATAACGTGCAAACATCCCAGGCGTTGCGTCCGTTTCCCCAGTATCAGCAAATTCAAACGAATTGCTGCCTCCAGAATGATGGACAATCGTCTTACCATGCACTGTTGGCCTCTCTGCAGCGTCGTTTTCGAAGTGGTACAAATCTTCAGGTCTCCTATACTTGGTCGAAGAACATTACGAATTCAGACACGATCGTGCTCAACACGAACAATCTTAGTTCGGTTCAAGACCCAACCAATCTCAAAGGCGAGAAGTCCCTCAGCACACAGGATCTGCCAAACGTTTTTGTCACGAGCTTTATCCAGGAGTTACCCTTTGGCAAAAACCGCCGCTATTTCAACCACGGTATTCTCAGTTATCTGGCAGGTGGGTGGCAAGTTGGGACAGTCTTGCGCTATCAATCAGGCACGCCAATCTCATTCGGCTGTGCATCATCGATCCCCGGCTGGGATAACTGTGTGCGCTTCAATCAGCGCCTCGGAAGTTCTTTCCGCAGCGCGGCTTCAATCAGTAATGTAGTCAATCCCTTTATCGTGACCAGCAAGGGAGCGGATCCAGCCGTCAACAGTCTTTTTAATCTGAATGTTGCCCGGGACCCTCTCAGCGGGGCATTCGTGGATCCAAACGCATCCCGCAATGGTGGAGCCTATCAATTAGGCTCGATCGCTCGCGTTACGTCCGCATTCCGAATGAATGGATATAAGAATGAAGACATCAGCATCATCAAAAACACTCCCATTACCGAGAAGGTGGATTTTCAACTGAAATTTGAGATGCTCAATGCCTTCAACCGTCATGCGTTCGGAGTTCCTTCGGTAAACCCAACCGATAACCTTTTCGGAGTTCCTACTACAACCCTTACTACGGCACGTAACTCGCAGCTTACAGCCCGGCTTCGCTTCTAACGCACACAATCCAGGGAGAGCCGTGACGGGCGACCTTCCCTGGATTTTTCAGGCAACTTTCCTACAGCACACCACTACACGCTCCAGGAGTTCATTGATGCGAAGCTGTCTCCGTACCACCACATCGCTCGCAGGCCTGTTTCTCTTCCTCACTTATATTTCTGCATCACTACTCCATGCAGATCCTATCGTGGCCGACATCTCTGCGGTGAAGCCCGGCCCAATTGAAGTATCAGCAACCACCACGGACCTCACAGTCCGCTGGACCGATGCCTCCAAGCAGCAGTGGTCCGCCGTCTTTGCCTTGGACAACAAGCTTCCGCTAATAACAGCGATCGCTGTGGGTAGTCGTATTGTCGTAGAGAAGGCAACACCGGTTTATCGCTGCAGCACGGGAACGCGCACCGGCGGCTGGGACGCGTTCTTCGATTTTCCACCAGCCAGGCCACAAGGAACGCGGAATTTCGTCCAAAGCTTCCACCCTACGACCGCCACTGTGCGGACAATAGGCGATCGTGTAGAGGTCTCTTTCAACGGAATGGAAATGGGAATCTTTGCCGGCACAATGCATTACACCTTCTATCCCGGCAGCTCCCTCATCCAGCAGATCGCGGTGCTGGAAACGAAAGAGGCAAACGTCGCATATACCTATGATGCGGGTCTCCAGATGGTCTCGGAATCAGACCGCAGGCCCGGCATCAATATGGCGTCCACGATCGTCTATTACGATGCGGACAGCAAGCTGCGTTCGATTGCTTCACCCTATGGCTCGGAGCGGCACACACTCCAGGTACATTACAGGACAGTCTCCGCAAAAATGGGGGCCGGTAGCATTGTTGCACTGCCTTCTCCTCATCGTTATCTCTTCGCTCGCGACTACACCACGAACATGGGCTATGCCTGGTATAGCTCCTGGCGTGGCAAGGTTGGCCTTGGCATCCAACAACCTCTCGACGACAATACAACAATCTATCCTTGGATCAACGCACCTGCCGGCACCCCGCAGGAGATGGGCATATTCTTCCTTCTCGGTAGCGGTTCTGCTGAGGAAACGCTGGATCATGCGCTTGCCTATACGCATAAAGATATCTTTCCGCATGTTGATGGCTACATCACGTTCGCTCCGCACTGGCACTTTGCCTTCACTGAACAAGCGGTGTCCAATGGCTCAAAATGGATCCCCCCATTCAAACCGGAATTGCAAAGCATAGGTGTCGATGCCGCAATGATCATGGACTTCCATATTGATGGTCATCCCGCAGACCTTACCGGCCTGCGCCTGCGAGAGCTCGATGATTACTACAAAGCATGCCGACAACAATCAGACAAGAAATTCCTCCTTATTCCCGCAGAGGAGGCCGACGTACTCCTTGGAGGACATTGGTCGCTTACCTTTCCCAAGCCTGTGTATTGGATGATGGATAAGAAGGCAGGTGAGGCGTTTGCAACCCCCGACCCAAAGTTTGGTACGGTCTATCGAGTTCACACACCCGAAGAAATGTGGCAACTCGTAAAAGCAGAACACGGCTATGCCTATCAGACACATCCGCGCACGAAAGGTTCCACGGGGTATCCCGACAAGATCCTGAACACGTCTTATTTTCGCGACCCCCAGTATTTCGCAACCGGTTGGAAAGCAATGCCCTCGGATCTCTCTTCCCCTCGATTAGGCGAAAGAGCGTTTAGGACTGTGGACGACGTCAATAATCTCGGACTTCATAAGGTCATGCTGGGGGAGGTAGACCTCTTCCAGATAGCAAGTACGGATGAGCTCTACGGTCACATGAATGTAAACTACGTTCGGCTTAACGCCCTACCGGATTTCGACCATTATAAAAGTCTTCTTGATGCAGTTGTGCGCGGGGACAGTTTCATATCAACAGGCGAGATTCTGATGCCTCGATCAGAGATTCATTCCGGCGGAGAAGATGTGATCGCAGTTGAAATTGAGACCTCGTCAACATTTCCTCTACGAATCGCAGAAGTTGTTTGGGGCGACGGAAAAACTACTCACACGGAGCAGTTTGACCTTGATACGACCCACGAGTTTGAACAGCACTCCTTCCGTTGGAGTGTGAAAGCTTCCAACTGGAAATGGGCTCGCGTCGCTGTGTGGGATATAGCGGGAGGTGGAGCGTTTTCGAATCCCACTTGGCGTAAGGGAGAGAAGTGAAGGAACGCGAGAACAGCGAATTAGCGAAGGGTCATCACTCATGGCAACATGTGAACCTTACAGAATCATTATTCATTGCTTTAGCTCGATTTTGTGAGGCTTATATGCGTGTAAAAATGTCATACATTGCTGAGACATGGGATGATGTCGCAGCAAGGTAGCTTTATTTATTCTTGAAGAACTAGAACTCGTACTTGAGCGCAAATTGTACGAGGCGAGGCTGGTAGGACGGTAGAGTCGACGTGAGTGCGCCAAAGGTGGCTGTCGTTGTAATAGCAGTTGTGGGGTTTGAGAAGCTTGTCTGGTTTCCGATATTGAATGCCTCCGCCCGAAACTGCAGCTTGGTCTCACGATAGACGCTGAAGTCTTTGAAGACCGACATATCCCAATGACGGAAGTGAGGGCCGTGGTATGGATTGCGGCGCTCGTTGCCGATGGTTCCGCTTGGCTGCACCGCGAATGCTGAAGCGTTGAAGAACTGCAGATTGGTGGAGATCGGAGTGATGTTCTTGAACGGATCGCTGACAACATTGGGACGGTCGGCGGACCCGTTCGGGCTGGTGTTACTGATGTTGGAGCCGTTCAATATAGTGAATGGCAAACCGGTTGACCAGAGGTTGAGCACATTCAAGTGCCATCCCGCTTCAAGTGCCTTGCGGAATCCGACTGTGCCTTTGCCCAGGGGCAGGGCATAGTTGCCCGTGACGATGATGCGATTGCGGATATCGAGATCTCCATTCCCGTAGTCGTCGAAATTCTGGGTTGCGAGGATCTGACCTACGCCGTTTCCGCTTTGTCCGTTGATGTTTGGAGCGTTATCAAGTAGGTGAGCCCAGGTGGTGTTGACGTTGAATCCGAGACCGTTTGAGAAGCGGCGTTCGAAGCTGGCCTGCAAGGAGTGATACGACGAAGCGCCCTTGCTTAAGGTCTGGGCAATGGTGGTGACATTCGGGAGCTGTGAGGCATATCGACGCAGGGCCTGGCTACCGGTCGTGTTCAGAGGAGCGCGGTTTATATCGAACCCGGTCGAAAGCCTTCGACCGACGGCACCGACATAGGACACGGTAACGGCGTTGCCGTGAAAATCTTTCTGAACTGTTAGATTGAACTGCTCCAGATAGCCCGATTTGAAGTTGAAGTCGATGGTGGCTGGAATGGAACCGACGATACCCGAGCCCACGCTGCTTGGGTTCTGATTCGGCAGTGGAATGCCGTTTTTGAACCGCGTGTACGCGCTCTGGCAACCGCTCGTGGCTGCAGCAGCCTGCACAGAAGAGCAGTTACCGTAGATAGAAATATTCGGCGTATTTTTCAGGTTGGTAGGGGACTGGTAGTTGCTGGGGAAGAAAGCGAGACCGAAGCCTCCACGAATCACCGTGCCATGTCCGGGCGAGTAGGCAAAGCCCACGCGCGGGGCGAAGTTTGTGTAATCGGTTTTAACTCCTGCGGTTCGTCCGACGCCATTGACTCCTGCCTGAATGATGGTTGCAGTCGTTGGGTCAAAGTTAGAGATGTGGTTGTTCTTCTCTGTAAAAGGAGTGTAGACATCGTAGCGGACGCCCAGATTCAGAGTGAGTGTCGAAGCAACGTGCCAGTCGTCCTGAAAATAGACACTGGGTTCCCAGGTCTGGTAGTAGGGCGGAAAGAGGTTGTTGTTTCGCGTCGCCGCGGAAAAGATTCCTTCAAGCAAGCCTGGAGCGCCAGTACGGAAGGTCCAACTGCCTTCGCCCTGGTTGTCCTGAATGTTGAGCGCGATGCGACGAATCAGCGCGGCACCGGTACGAATGCTGTGGTTGCCGCGACTGTAAATGACGTTGCCGTTGATCTGGTAGGTGTTGTCCTTGTCCTGTAGCGGAACAAAGTTGCTGCCATTGCCTAAGCCCGTCAGACCAGTAGGCAAAGCCAGGGCAAGGCCCGAAGTGAGCTGGCTGACGTTTACATTCGGCTGGCCGAACTTCGTATTGGGATTGTTGCCGTAGTTCAGCGGATACGACGCATTATTGATATAGGTCCACGCCGCCCCAATTGTCGTGAGTAGATTTGGGGTGAAGGTATGCGTGTAAACCAGGGAAGCATTCCGAGCCAGTTGCGGCGAAGTTCCGAAACCGTTCCCCGTTTGTGGATCGACAGGGAAGCCGTTCGCGTTCGAGATGGGCAGCGCTCCGGGTGAAATCGTATATACGTCGTTGATGATGTACTTCGCGAAAAGAAGATTAGATTGATTGAAGTGATAGTCCACACGGATGTCGTACACCGTGGAGTATTGCTCGTTATTGCGTACACCTACATACCCGTTCGTGCCGGTGTTGGGTGCGGGGTAAAGTTTGAAGTACTGAAGACCAACAGGATCGATAAATGCCGCAGGAATGATGTTGCTTGGGATGGGCGTCCGAAGATACTGGGAAGCTCCGGCGTAACCGTTGAGACCTGCCACGTGGGAGGGGTCTGGATCGTATACGCAGCCCGTGGTTTGCGTCTGCGTAGGATCGACAACGGTAGCGGCGATAATGGCGCATCCGCTCTTTGAACCATCGATCTGGGTGATGGTTCCGGCTGGGATGTTTTGTGAGAAGTCGCCCGGATGCTGCTGCTGATAGAGGGTAGGTACGGTCAAGGAGCTAGGCAGGCCACCGCGGATCTGTCGGAAGAACTCTGCATCGCCGTAGAAGAAAGCCTTGTCTTTGAAGATGGGTCCGCCGAGGCTGCCACCGAACTGATTCTGACGCAGACGAGGTTTCGGAGCGTGCGCGCCGAATTGGTAGGCGTAGGCGTTCAGCTTGTCATTGCGGAAGAACTCATACAACGACCCGTGGAACTTATTCGTACCGCTCTTGGTGATGACATTGATGAGAGCGCCACCGGCACGACCTCCATCGGCTGAAAAAGTATTTGTCAGGATACGAACTTCCTGAATGGAATCGATCGCCGGACGCACACCGATCGTTCCGATGACACGCTCATTGTTATCGAGGCCGTCTACCAATTGGTCATTCAGGACTTCGGACTGTCCGTTGATCGAGACGGACGACGTCGGCCGGCGGTCATCGGGGCGAGTCCCACTGCTGATGCTGTTGGGCGCGCCCTCCGCAGCGCCGGGAATGATCTGCGCCAGGTTGATGAAGTTACGACCGTTCAACGGAAGATCCTGCACGGCGCGCTCAGTGACGTTACTGCCGATGGACGAGGCGTCAGTTTGAAGCATGGGAGCTACGGTTGTGATCTCCACCGTTTCGCTGGCATGGCCGACAACCAGGGCGACGTCGGTGCGCCGTCGATCGCCAGCGGAGACCGCCAGATTCGGAACGCTGGCCGTTTGGAAGCCCTGTAGCTTGATGGTGATGGAATAGGTGCCGGGGTTGAGGTTTGGCGCGGTGTATGCTCCCGAGTCAGTCGTCTGCAGCCTGACCGCGACGTTCGTTTGGAGGCTTGTAACGGTAACTTCCGCTCCGGCCACAGTAGCGCCGGAGGGGTCGGTGATCGTTCCAAGAATAGTCGCCGTCGTGTCTTGCGCGACAGCCGCTTTGACCCCTCCGATGAGTAGTAGAGCCACCAAAAGGAAGTAGGAAAGCAGGGAATCCCGAATACTCTTTTTCAACGGGAATTGCGTTGCAACGTGTGCGGGCGTGATCTTTACTGGCCAAAAGTGGTTCAGTTTCATTCGTGTCCCTCGTCGAGTTGAGTTTCTTGACGGAGCATGAGAACACTTCTTTGCCTTCCAGAGCAAGAAGGAATTTTGTTTCTTCATCCAGATAAAAACTTAGCCGCATTGTGACGAGGCCTAGGAGTGTCGATCGGGCTAGAGTTTTTGACTATCACCTCGACCGATTTCCTACACCGCGAATCAGCGCCATTTCAAAAGACTGCGAAATCACGTATAGGCTTGATTCGCATAATAAAGTCACAAATGAGATATCTGGAGGTGGCGTCGATCTGGCCAAGACTCTTGATCTCATACGCGATATCAATGTCCAACCCATTTTTGCAGCCACGAACAGAAGGGGGGAGAAAGAGGGTACCGCCGCTAATCCTTCAGTATCATTAGGAGAGCTGGTCGAAAACCCGGCCTTGAATTGAGACAACTTTGATCAGCAAGAAGACCTCGCCTGAAGCCACCCAGGATCAGACGCAATCACGACGCAATCGCGGAAAGACAGTCCGTCGTAGTCTTGTCGAAGCAAGCGAGGCTCAGGACGCGGCGCTCCTCGCCCGCGAACTCCGCACCTCGCAAACCCAGCAGGAACTTGCTGTGCTCGTCGTGGTTGAGTTCACTGGCGAACTCCACAAGCGCAAGCAGCTTACCGCAGCCGCTCGCCTTGCCCGCAGCGCAGCCGCAGTTATGGCCGGAGAAGAAGACTTCGCGGGCCATGCAGCCTCTACCCTTGACTTCGACGCTGGCAGAGCAGAGTTCGAGGAACTCGCCCGATCAGCCGGCGCGACGATTGCCGCCACTCTCGTCCAGCGCCGTCAGAAGCCTGATCCCTCCAGCCTCGTCGGCCAGGGCAAACTCGACGAAATCGTTGAGGTTGTGGCCAGCACCAACGCGTCGCTAGTTCTCTTCGACCACGATCTCACCCCGTCGCAGCTCCGCAACATCGAAGCCCGGCTGCCTTGCCACGTTATCGACCGTTCGCAGCTTATCCTCGATATCTTCGCCCGCCATGCCAAGACCCGTGAAGGCCAGATCCAGGTAGAACTCGCGCAGCTTGAATACCAGTTGCCCCGCCTGGCCGGACGCGGTCGCGCCATGTCGCAGCTTGGCGGCGGCATCGGAACCCGCGGCCCGGGCGAAACCCAGCTCGAGACCGATCGCCGCAAGATCAAAGTTCGCATCGACCACATCAAGACCCAGCTCGATGCCGTTCGTCGCATCCGCCACCAGCAGCGGCAGCGTCGCGAGGCAGTTCCGGTCCCCGTGGTAGCTCTCGTCGGGTACACCAATGCCGGCAAGAGCACCCTCTTCAACGCCCTCACCGAGGCTGGCGTACTCGAATCGGCCCGCATGTTCGCGACTCTTGACCCCAAACTCCGTCAGTTGCAGCTTCCATCCCGCCGCAAAATACTGCTCTCCGATACAGTCGGCTTCATCCGCAACCTTCCCCACACTCTCGTGACGAGCTTCCGCGCCACCCTCGAAGAGGTCGAGCGCGCCGAAATCCTTCTCCACGTCCAGGATGCCGCCAGCCCTATCCGCGAAGAGCAGAAAACTCAGGTTGAAAAAGTCTTAGCCGAGCTTGCAGTCTCGGCCAAGCCCGTCCTCCAGGTCTTGAACAAGGTCGATCTCGTCCTGCCCCAGGAACTCGCCCACCTCTCCAACGATCGCGAAGCGATTCTCGTCTCCTCCCTTCAGCACACCGGCCTGGAACAACTCCTGATTGCCATTGATGCTGCGCTCGTGGTCGACCCTCTCGTAGAAGCCAGCTTTCGGCTCCCGCAATCGGAAGGCTCCATCCTCGCCTTGCTCGAAGGCGGAGCCATTATCGACGAGAAGCGCTTCGAAGGAAATCTCGTCTTTCTCAGAGCACGAGGACCAGCATCACTTCTTAACCGGTACCGCCGTTTCCGCGAAAAGGATGTTCTGTCTAACGAACGTCTACGAGTGAAGCGGACATAAATTTTTCAATTTAGTAATTACTGCCCAGCCTCGTTCACGTCTGAGTGAAACTGGAGTTTGCAACCCTGCGCCCCTTAGTGCAGCAGGACTGGTTCATTCGCCACCGCCTCAATGGGCTCTTTGATTAGCCTTCGGCCAATCAGTAGAAATGCAAGTGCAATCAGCGCTGTAACAGAGAGAAGTGGGATAACCGCTCGCGAGCCAAGGACTCCAATGCTCATTGAGATGAGAGCTCCTGTTCCGGTCTGAAAAAAACCGAGCAACGCAGAGGCGCGGCCCGCGTCCTGCGAGAAAGGTGCGAGGCCGAGCGCGGCCCCATTCGGATAGGTAAGCCCGATGCAGGATAGGGAGACGAAGAACAAGACGAGCGTGGCCGCCAGGCCAATCGTATGACTCAGCATTCCTGCGAGGAAGATGACTCCTACTACGACCTGCAGACAGAGGGCTACGAAAAAGATCTGCTGGCTGGTAAATCGACGCAGCATCCAGACATTCAGTTGATTGCCACCGATAAAGCCCATCACGAGGACCGCGAAGACAATGCCGAAGACCTTGGTGCTCATGTGAAATCCATCTATGAAGATGATGGGCGATCCTGCGACGTACGTGAAGAGACCGGCAAACGAGAAGGCTCCGGCTACCGTGTAGGTCAGAAACTGCGGGTTGCGAAAGATATTCCAAAAGCCTGTCAGGATCGGCCTGGGAGTCAGTAGGACGGAGTGGTCCGGCTTGTGTCCTTCAGGCAACAGGAAGATTGTGAGCGTCAGGATCAACGCGGCGATTGCAGCCAGTATGACGAAGATCCATCGCCAACCAAGGCTGGTCATGATGACGCTGCCGATCGTCGGGGCAAGGAGCGGCGAGACGCCAATCATCAGGAAAAGTAGAGAGAATACCTTCGCGCTCTCCTTTACTGGAAAGAAGTCGCGCACCATGGCAATGGCACCTACTTGCGCGACACATCCGCCTAAGGCTTCGAGAAAGCGCAAAGCTATAAAGGTTCGAAGGTCGGGCGCGGCGACGCAACCAATAGAGCACACGATGTAGATTGAGAGACCGACGTAGAGCGGTCGTTTTCTTCCAAAGCGGTCGAGGAGCGGACCGTAGATAATCTGTCCTATCGCGAAGCCCACGAAATAGGTCGAGAGCGAAAGCGAGATCTCAGGGGTCGATCGATGGAACTCCGCAGCAATGCGGGAGAAGGCAGGAAGGTACATATCGATTGCGAACGGAGTTACGACGCAGAGCGACCCAAGCAAAAGAAGTATCCATAAGTTGCTGCGGTTATGAGTGACCATGAGTTACTCCAATTTTAGTCTCATGGGCCATCTCATCCGTTGCCGGACATGAACTTGGTGCACGATTTAGAGATTTAACGAGGACGCCAAAACGGTCTCAGTAGAAAATGTGTAGGAGTGTTTTATGCCCGATAGGGGCGCAACTAATCTCACGCGTCCGAAGGTCGAAGATATCGTCACTATGTTCCACAGAATGTCTTGCTAACGTACTCTTCCGGGCCGGCCGGTATCGAGTAGCGGTCCATGCTAGGCCTGTCATCGTATGGGCACGCCAGGACATCAAGCAGATCCTCAAACGGCTGAAAGTCCTGCCGGTCGATTGCGGCACGCAGGACTGCCTCAACGAGGTGATTGCGCGGGATGAATGCCGGGTTCGCTTGCCGCATTTGCGTGGCACGGTCCTGGGGCGAGATGGACTCTTTCGTCAGCCGCAAGCGCCACGTCTTCTCCCATGCGTCGTAGTCCGCAGGATTGGCAAACAGCGTACGTACGCCTTGATCTCCGTCCGTCATGGCCGCTGCATCACACAACCTGCGAAAGGTCAGCGTATAGTCCACGTCATTTTCTGCCATTCGCTTCAAAAGATCGTCGGCGAGTGCGATATCCTCCCCATACTCAGTAGTTAGACCGAGCTTCTGTCGCATCCCTGCATTACGAGCTGCTTCGAAGTGCAATCCAAATTTCTCCAGCGCATGATGGGCCGATGCCAAGCCTGCCTCATCGCTACCTTCCTCTTTGACAAGTAAAGGGAGCAGCGTCTCAGCCAGGCGCGTCAGGTTCCAGTGCATGGCATTTGGCTGGTTGCTGTATGCGTAGCGTCCTTGATGATCAATCGAACTGAATACCTTGCGCGGATCGTACTCCTCCATAAAAGCGCAAGGGCCATAGTCGATCGTCTCGCCAGAGATTGAGGTATTGTCGGTGTTCATAACGCCGTGAATGAAGCCAAGCAGCATCCACTGCGCAACCAACCGCGCTTGCCGCTGAATCACACCGTGCAGCAACGCTCGATACGGGTGCCTGGCTTGCGCTGCTTCCGGATAGTGCCTGCCGATGGTGTAGTCCGCAAGCGTACGAATTCCATCGACGTCGCCTTGCGCCAAAAAAAACTGAAAGGTCCCCACGCGAAGGTGACTTGCGGCTACTCTTGTCAGTACGGCCCCCGGCACAACCGTCTCTCGAACCACTGACTGCCCCGTTGTGACTACTGCGAGCGCACGGGTTGTGGGCACACCTAACGCGGCCATTGCCTCGCTTACGATGTACTCGCGCAAGACGGGACCAAGTGCGGCCCTCCCATCTCCATTGCGCGAAAAGGGGGTTGGGCCGGAGCCCTTTAGTTGAATGTCAGAGCGCACACCGTCACGTCCGATGACTTCACCCAGAAGATTTGTACGACCGTCGCCAAGCTGACGCACGAAGTATCCAAACTGATGCCCCGCATAAGCCATGGCCAATGGCTCGGATCCCGCCGCCACGCGATTGCCCGCAAGGATCTCTATCCCTTCCTTGCTCGCGAGTTCAGCAGGATCCAGTCCTAGCTCTTCGGCGAGTCGAGAATTCAACTTGACGAGTCGCGCACCAGAAAGAGAAGAAGGGACAAGCCGTGCATAAAACCGCTCCGGAAGTTGGGCATAGCTATTTGTGAAGTTGAAACGAACTCTTCCGACCATTGGATCCTGTGTTGCACTCATTCAGATATTGTGCTCGATCTGGAGCATTCCTGTCGCATCGTCTCATCAAGAAGGTTGGTAAATGTCTTTTGACTCGTTGGCAGATTGTTGACACTACGCCTACTTAGCTTGATTTCACTACAGGCATTATTCTCTATGGGCGATCATCATAGACGGCCTGCTGAACGTGAGTATGACTGTTCCGATGGAGGTTCGCGAGTAGATCATCGGGATACCGAAGCGATATGAAGCTATTGGTGGTGGAGCTACGAAGCAAGCTGGTGAAGGTGGCCCGGCACAAACCTCGCTATGCTATCGACGAGGATTTAATCGCGTTGGTTGGCTGCCGTGTGATGGCCCGGGCGGGCGGATCTACGAATGCTGGAGACTACAGCGCTGTTTCGATAGCTGGTTCAAGGGCGGAGTTCGCACTGCTGGTGACTAAAAGTGAGTCGGAATAGGCAGGCAGAAGAAGTTGCAGGATAGCTGCGATGACGAGCGGCGCCGCAAGGAATAGCACGGCGGAGGACAGGTAGGTTCCTGCTTTGTCGAAGGCGTGTCCCATCAGAACCGCCTCCGATCGCGTACGCGGTCCAACTGAGTCCGTATAGGGTTGAGAAACGGGCACGGCCAAAATATCTGGCGATGAGGTAGGGAACGACGTCAGCCTCGCTGCCAGAGCCGAAGCCTACGAGAAAGGCCCCAAGGATGCCGGCGGCAGCGGTAGTGGCGTAGGCGATGGTAACGATGCCGGCGGCAGCGACGAGCAGCACGGCCAGGGATACGAACGGAGCGAACAGACGGTCGAGCAGGTGACCGGTGATCAGGCGGCCCAGGATACCGGAGATGCCCAGCATGGAGAGAGCGAGTGCAGCGCTCGCTGGAGTTATCGCGCGGCTGGTCAGCAAGGCTGCCAGGTGGGCGATAACTCTATTCAGGCTGAGTGCCGACAGCATCACGGGGAAACGCGATCAGCCAAAAAATGCGTGTGCGCAAGACCGTGCCGATTTTGACGGTGGCTGTGGCGTGTGTCGGGGAGGGATTGACTGCTGGGTTGTTGCGGACCAGAAGCGCCGTGAGCGGGAAGCCGAGCAGAGCGACTGCTCCGAGTATAACGTATGAGGCGCGCCAACCGTGACTGGTGATCACGTGCTGGGCGAGAAGGAGCAGAAAGATTGAGCCGGTCCCACTGCCTGTCAGGACGATAGCAAGAGCGAGTCCGCGACGCTGCTCGAACCACGTGAGCACGGCGCGTGAATAGGAGAGTTGTGCGGTGCTATTGCCAACGATTCCGAGGAGGAGGTAGGTTCCGTAAAACTGGGCAATGTGACCGCGCAGCAGAGAGAGCGAAGCCGTGCCGCAGGCGAAGACGATGATGCAGGGCAGGAGAATGCGACGTGGCGGGAACCGATCGAGGAGCGTGCCGATGGTAGGCGAACAAGCCGCGACCGTCAGGGCTGTAATGCCGAAGGCCTGGGAGATTGCTTCGCGCTTCCAGCCGAAGGCGTTCTGTAGCGGCGCAAGGAAGAGGCTGAAGGTGAAGGGAACCATCGCTGCGAAGCTGACCATGACGCCATCGAGTTAGCCAGAGCCAACATCCGGGACTAAAAAGTGAACGCAATTCCCATGGTGTAGCGATCCTGGACAAATTTTTGATTTTGGTGAACGTTAATAATCGTTGTTGTATATGTCTCATCGAGGGCGTTTGGATCGAAGTCTTCGTAGCTGTTAGCGATGATGTCCGGGTTCTTGCTCCACGTCTCGCGAAAGTCCGCTCGTAGCATCACTCGGGGTGATACTCGAAATTTGAAGCCTGCACCATACTGCAACCCAACCTGGAAGATGCCTCCGCCGTCGAGTGGAGGCGTACCGCCGAAGTCGAATGCAGCCTTGATGAGTCCAATATTCTTGAGGCCTAGCGTGTACACTCCTGCGGGTTTCTTTAGCGGAGCGCCATTGAGCGCAATGAGCTGAAACGCTGGCCCAACAGCGGCATACGGTCTCCACCGTGACTTTGGCGGGCGGGCATGGATCAGCAGATTGTACTCGAATTGGCGCGTCACCAAGCCGATGCGAAACGTATCCAGATCACTGTCGTCGATGATTACGTTGTCCCCCGGTGGGATTGCGACATTAATAGCGCCCAATTCATATTTCACCTGCTGGCGAAAGTATGAAAATTCGTTGGAAAAATATTTCCAGCTATTTACCGTGACTGACCCACCGGCTGCCCATCCGTCGCCGACATTGTCCCCTATAAAAAGGAAATATGCAGGATTATCTTTATTGGAAGATGCCTCTATGACACCGACTGCCGAAAGAAAATCTGTTCGCATGTGCATGTAGCCACCTTGTAGCGCGAACTCATAACGTGGCGGGTCCCACTTGTGATTCTCCTTTGCCCTTTGAATCGCTTTGAGGTCTTCTGAACTCGGCTCCGCGTTGAACTCGCCGGAGCTTCTTTTGTGTAACGCGGTAGTGCTGTTGTAACTTCCGTTTTCCAATTGTGAGTCTTTGCCGAATCCCTTGTACTGTGCGCCTGAGGCGTCGGTCATGCGCCATGCTCCTGCATCCGAGGACAGTTCGCTCGACGAGCGAAAGTATTTGCGCACTCTGATAGCACCTGAAATTCCTTGATAGATAAGGTTGCCGCGATACAGGTCGTTACGAATCGTAAGAGCTGTGTCACGCGTAACTCTCTCGGACCTTGGGGGTCTTGGCGCAGGTTGGTGCGGTGTCATGTTTGGATTCTGGCAGTCACTCACCCGGAGGACGGCGACTTCACTATCGGTCAACAGTCGGTCGCCCGTGGAGTTATATGCATCGCTCGGCACCCATGGTCGTTCGACCATGTCCAGGCTTTCTACACAGCCTGTAAAAATAAGATCATTGACGACCTTCGAGCGCTCATTGTCGATGTGCTGATCGATGACGTGGATGAAGGTCTTTTGTTTTCGCGAGAAAGCGATACCGATATCCTGCGTTGACGAAGCCGTCAGGACCGTATGCCCCTCACGTGTCTCGGAAGTCGGAAATACCCGAATATGGTGCCTGGAAGAGAAGGTATTCGTGGTTTTGCTCAACCCGAATATGGGCTCTCTCTCATCCAGCAGAAGGATCGACATCGGAGCCTGTGTGTATGTCTTGTTGCCGCTTAGAGTTTTCAGGGTTTTGAAGGTAGATTCGGCAGTTAGATCTTCAGTCGGCAACCATCCGGACGCCTTGAAGGCGCGTTCCAATCCGGAAGCCGATCCAACAAATACCAGGTTTGTAAGGTCAGAGACTTTATTACTTCCCTTGGTCCGCGTTCTGTAAGGCAGTTTCTTTACGAACGCCTGCAACTCAGCCTGTGCTTCGCTTGTATTGTTCGACGGCTGAACCGATGGTGGATAAGCCTGAGAGGTAAGCAGCGGGGTCATGTTTTCCAGAATCAGTTCAGTCCCGGAAGGATAAAGAATCTCCGGCTCTGCAAATCCCAACACCGCACTGCCGGCAGCAGACGCGAAGATATACGCGATCGGATCTATCCCTCCAAAGGTCAGTACGCCATTCTCTACGGAGCGTCCAGCTGTTCCGGTGGACCGTATACCCTGGATCTTTCCTTTATTGGTTACATTTTCCTGCGCGTTCTCTACCTGAAAGATCCTCATGTCGACTGCTAACTCGCGCCCATCGGCAAACGTAGCCTTAGTCCAGTCGATGGTCAGGGAAGCGGTCTCATGCTTGAAACCCCATCCAGTGCTGTTGGCCTGCACCACCTTGCCTTCGAAGTGCGATCCCGCTGGGATAAGAATCTCTCCATTCACAACCACAGGCGTAACTGAGACAGCCTTTACGACATCTCCCTGATGCGTGCTGCGCGACGAAAGCTCTCCCACCAACCTCACACCAAAACGTTTGGCAGATGGAACCCCTTTCACCGTCTGGAGGTCGACCCAGGGCACCGAATTGAGTATCGTTTTGTTCTCGGACTGCAATTGCAGCACCTGCCCATCTGTCTTCCAGGTACCGTAGATGATGCGGGCATTTGTCGTGAGTACCATCGCCGTCCCGTTCGGAAAGACCTGCAACAGCTTCGGCGCATTCTGCTTTCCTTGAGGGGGAGCGTAGATATCTCCTTTTGCGTTGCCCAGAAGCACGCCAAGCGCAGACTCGTGCGGCTCACCTCCCGCGGTGTAACTCAATCCATTCTTGCGAAACACCGGGGAACCTGCGTTGCGTAATAGTCCGGGGATAGCCTGATCGTCACCAACCACAATCGTCGGCTGGGACGTCTCCCGATCTATACCACTCAAGGCGAAGGCCCATGCCTCCCCCTTGGCTTCGGTCTCTGTCAGTTTAAGCTCACTCATCGGAATAACGCCAAGCACGCGCCGCCGGCCGGTGTCGAGGTCGTAGTAGCGCAACGTATATTGCTTTGGAATTGCTCCTTTGGCAGGCTGCAGTACAAGGACCAAGGCACCTTCGCCGCCTCGCACGGTAAACGCCGCAACCGCATGGGGACTGATCTTGCGAACTTTACCATTTGCTGTCATCTCCGCTACGCCGTCTTCCTGCCCCGGCTTGCGCACGATGGTGATCGGTGACAATGCGCTCTCTTTGGGTTGAGCCTGTATCGACGAAACAAAGAACATCAGGATGAGAATGCTAAGTGACATCTTGAGAGCAACGCGAAGGCTGTGCAAGGCAGGAACTCCTCGTGTTTATTGGTTTTAGATCGCCGATTTCGATAAACTTAAGTAAATAGCACACAGAAGATTGGAACAACATACCGTCCGTGCTTAAGCGTCAGGTTCGGCCAGCGTAATGCGCGCCGGAGAAAATCGACGTGCTGCCATTTGGGGCGAGAGCTCGGTGGCATTGTTGCTATTGACGTTACGTCCGGTGTTGCAATCCTAAACGCACCAGCCCGATTAGTGAACGCGTCACTAATAATTCAGGATCGATGTGCAAAATGGAGTCGCTCTTCGCGCGCAGTTTCTTGACTCTCAAAGGCATGTTTGAGATAGTCGAAGTAAGTCATGAAGAGGTCCGTCCAATTCGCCACAAGCTCTTGTTGTCGCATCGCGACGCAGCTCCCTTGTGGTGCAGACGTGTTCTGTCGGTTGGCAAAGAACTGAAATCGGCTCCTTGCAGCAAAGCGGATCGAGTTGCCCACATCTACTGTGGGCATTTTTATTTTTGGGCCGCCGCCCACACAAATTTTCAACTTGAACCGTGAATGGGCGCGAGCCTGGAGAGATGCACGATGCCTTTGAATCCCCCTGATCTAAGCCGCAGAAACTTTTTGTGGTCCGCTCTCGCAGCGACTTCTGTAGCTGCGCTTCCGCTGCTGGCCCGCGCCATGAGCTCACGGCGGCGTCCGAACATCGTCTTTATCCTGGCCGACGATATGGGCTTTGGCGACACGAGCGTCTATGGTCAGAAGAAGTTCCACACCCCTCACATCGACGGACTCGCTGCGGAAGGGGTCCGCTTTACACAGGCTTATGCGGGCGCGCCGGTGTGCGCTCCGTCTCGTAGTGCGTTGATCACGGGCCTCAATACCGGGCATACAAGAGTACGGGATAATTTCGCTCTGGCGGGTGGACACGTCGGGCATAAGGGGAAAGAAGAGATTCGACGCGCGAGCCTGACCGACGAGGACCATACGATCGCCGACTATCTTGGCAAGAGTGGCTACAAGACTGCGCTCTTCGGCAAGTGGCATCTTGATGGCTACGATCCGGCGGCCATTCCGAATCGCCACGGTTTCCAGACCTTCAAGGGTTGGCTGACGCAGACCGGAAGTACACAGGGGTACTTCCCGAGACAGCGCTATCACAATGAAGAACTCATCGATCTGCCCGAGAACGCAAATGGCAAGCAGGGACGGTACGGCACGACGATTGTGACAGAAGACGCAGTTGATTTCATCACAGACAATACCGAGTCCCCGTTCTTCCTGTACGTCGCATACGACGCCCCGCATAGCCCTTACGTGGCACCCGATCTGGGTTCGTATGCGAACGAGAATTGGGACAAGGATGAGAAGATCTATGCCTCGATGATCGAATACCTCGACAACGGCGTTGGACGGATTCTGGATGCGATCAAAGCCGCCGGACTGGACCAGGACACGATTGTCTTCTTCGCTTCCGATAATGGACCGCGCTCCGAGCCCACACCCCAACAAACGAAAGTTATCAATTTCTTCGACTCGAATGGTCCGCTCCACGGCTACAAGCGCGACATGTACGAGGGTGGTATCCGCGATCCCTTCATCGCGCGGTGGCCCGGGCATATCCCCGCAGGACGCACGAGCGAGGTGCCCATCTTCTTCCCTGACGTTCTGCCCACGGCGCTTGATCTTGCAGGCGCACCAGCGGAGCATTCGGACGGCATCAGTCTCCAGTCATATCTTCTCCATCCTGATCGCCCTGCGAAGGACCGCTTTCTGTACTGGGAGTTTTACGAGCCTAGCTTCGAACAGGCTGTCCGCTGGGGACGGTGGAAGGCAGTTCGCCACGGACGGAAGGGCCTGCTTGAGCTGTATGACCTCACCAGCGATCCTGCGGAGAAGACCAATATCGCTGAGAAGCATCCTGATGTTGTCGCTCGTATCGAGCGTCACATACGCGAGACGCACACAGCGTCGGTCGAATATCCAGACCCGGCTTGATCATTGACGCTAGAACGAAAAACATGAAGAACATAGATCAGACATCGGCGCTCGACACGAGACATCTTCACGAATCCTACGTGCAGTGGTGTGTGTGTTGTCGTTGTTGTTGTCGCTGACATAGTTCGCCTTTTTACCAACCCTATCGAATTACTAACGTTCATCGGCATGCATCCCCTTGGTGATGCATTTGCCTGGTTGGCCGTCGCCTGTAGTGGATGCAGCCTTCCATCATGAAAGGAAATTTTCTTGAAGCTTTCTTCTCCCCAATTGCGTCAATTTCGACTGCATTTCGTCGCCAGCCTGTTCCTCATAGCAGCCTTTCTTGTGCCTAATCTTGCCCACGGACAGTCAACGCAAGGGACTATCACCGGTGTCATTACAGACGCACAGGGTGCCGTCGTTCCCGGGGCAGCGGTGCATGTTATCCATTCGGCTACCGGCGTGACCGTGAATACGGTCACGAACGACGCGGGCAAATACAGCGTACCAGCGCTGAACGTTGGGACTTACGCGGTCGTGGTGGAGCGCCCAGGGTTTGCTCGCTACAGCCGAAAAGAGATAACCCTCTCAACGGACCAGGTGCTAGGCGTGGACATAAGCCTGCCCTCCGGATCGGTCGACCAAACGGTAACGGTGAGCAGCGGCGCGCCGGAACTGGAGACGAGAACGTCTTCCATCGGTCAGACCATCGAAGCGAAGAGTGTCTCGGAGTTGCCCCTCGGCAACCGAACGTCAATGAATATTGTTGCCCTGACCGGCGGCGCAGTTTTCATCGATTCGGCGAACTACAGCTTGTCGGGAGGGCGAACGAAGAGCTCCATGACCTGGCTCGATGGAGGCTCAGGTCAGAACATTCGCATCGGTATCGGAACGGCTGAGGTCAGCCCCCCAGTCGATACCGTGCAGGAGATTGGGGTGATCAGCAATAACTATGGCGCGGAGTTCGGTGGCTCGGCGGGTGGAATCGTAATTCAGACAACGAAGTCCGGCACGAATCGCTTCCACGGTTCGGCCTACGAATTCCTCCGCAACGATGCCATGGATGCTCCGGGCTACTTCGCGGGAACCACGACAACCGGAGCGAAAAACAAACCCGAACTACGTTACAACATCTATGGTGGAACCATTGGTGGACCGATCCGCCACGATCGCACATTCTTCTTCTTCGGGTTTGAAGGTGGCCACCAGCGTACTGGCTCTACCGTGACGTTGACTGTACCCTCCGCGCTGCAACGTGCCGGAGACTTTTCGCAGACCTATACGGCTGCTGGCAAGCTAATTCCTATCTACGATCCTTCGACAACAAGGACCGTCAACGGCGTGACCGTGCGCACACCATTCGCGGACAATCGTATTGGAAAGATCGACCCCGTCGCTGCGGCCTTGATGCAGTACTATCCTCTACCCAACCGGACGCCCGACAACCTTGCAGGTGCGAACAACTTCCGCGCTAACGATGTAAGCGGCAACAATACCCAGTTCTACTTAGCGCGCATAGATCATGTGCTGAGTCAGAGGGATCGGCTTGCGCTCCGATACATTCACTCGGACGGAGTCACGGTCAATAACTCCGTGTATCCACTGCGCGCAGCAGACCCGACCTTAAATAGCACCTCGACCGACGATATCGGGTATGCCCAGTGGGCTCATACCTTGTCTCCTACGGTCGTGAACGATTTGCGCTTTCTTTATGACGTGCGTGTCTACCATCAATACTCCAATGGAGTAGGGAACTATCCGTCTTCCCTGGGACTTGCCGGTGTTTCATCGAATGCGTTCCCCTATTTTGCTCCCGCAGGTTTTTCACCGCTGGGCAGTAGTTCGCAGGAGCGTCAGCAGTATCCGGTTACGGTCTATCAACTCGTAGACAATCTGTCTCAGAGTCTAGGCCGTCATACCCTGAAGTATGGCGTCGAGGTGCGGCGCTCCATGGATCATGAAGTGAGCCTGTCAACCGCGTCGGGATCGTTCACCTTCGCAACACAGCCCACTGGACTACCGGGAAACACCAGCACGGGGAATGGGCTGGCATCCCTGCTGGTTGGATTTCCTACAGCTTTCGGAGCCGCACAGACTGAGCCGGTTACACGCGTGAGTTGGTACCTTGCCGGGTTTCTGCAGGACGACTGGAGTGTAACACCGCGTCTCACGCTGAATCTTGGCGTCCGCTGGGAGACAGACACTCCCATCAAAGATGAGAACAATCGAATGAACAGCTTCGACGCCACGGCCATCAATCCTGTGTCCGGTACGCCGGGCGTCGTGAAGTTCCTCGGAGTCAATGGCTATCGCACTACTCCCTATAACGGCGACTACAACAACTTCGCGCCACGTTTCGGATTCTCCTATCAACCCTTCGGTTTGGGCAGCACGGTGGTGCGTGGCGGAGCGGGTATCTTCTTCGCGCACCCGTTCGATTCCGGCCAGCCGAATGCCGCAGCCTTGGGGTACAGCCTTTCGGCATCACTTTCCACGCCGGACAATGGCATTACAGCACCCTTCTATCTGGCGAATGGGGTGCCCAATGTTTCCAATGCAGGTGCTCCTCTGAACGACAGTTATGGAGCGGTCCCCGTTGGATCTGCAGCTACCACCGCTGTCAGCTATTTCGATCCAAAGAAGCGAACGGGGTACACGACACAGTTCAACCTGGATGTAGAGCAGCGTCTGCCCGGGCAATTCGTTCTTGAGGTTTCTGGACTGGGTAGCGTCGCCCATAAGCTTGCCGGCGCAACGCAGCAGATCAATCAGATCAACCCTTCTATCTTGAGTGCAGCCCATAGCTCTCAGAAGGACAGGCCATTTCCGCAATTCGGCAATGTCTCGGTCGTTGTGCCGACCAACAGCGATTCGAACTATTTCGCCGCGATGACCCGGATCAGTCAACGTTTTAGCAATGGCTTCAACCTCAATGCGACCTATACATTCGCGAAGTTCCTGAATAACTCGTTTGAAGGTGGCTCATCGTTTGGAGCGGACGGAGGTGCTTACTCCAATTACTACGATCGTGCGTCCGACTACGGTCCATCATCGAATGATATCCGGCATCAGTTCGTCTTCTCGAGTGTCTACGAATTACCCTTTGGGCCGAGGCGCGCCTTCCTGAGCCATGGTATTGCTGCTTATGTTGTAGGCGGGTGGACCATCGGCAATGTCACGCGCATCTACTCCGGTGCGCCATTTACAGTAACGACAAATACCAACAATACCAATGCGTTTTCTTCTGGCTTGCAGCGCGCGAATATCATTGGTGATCCCTATCTCCCCGCAAGCCAACGTGGCGCTGGTCAGCAGTGGTTGAACGGCGCGGCCTTTGCGCAGCCGGCCAACTACTCCTTCGGGACGCAGAGGCGGAATAGCCTGCGCGGTCCAGGCTTCGGTACGCTCGACTTCTCGTTGATACGTGCAGTCAGCTTCGGGGAAGGGCGGTATCTGCAACTACGTGGCGAAGTCTTCAATGCGCTGAACCACACCAACCTGACCACGCCGTCGGCGGCCTACGGCAGTTCAACATTTGGCACCATTACATCGGCCTATGCAGCCCGACAACTGCAGGTCGGCGCTCGGATTGTGTTCTAGCAACGGCTACCAGGCATCACTTGCCGACAGAGAGATGCGTACCAGAAGCTGTGCCGAAGGTAGTCAAGAAATATTCGATCGAATTATTTCTTTACATGCTGACGAGCAGGGACAAGAACCAAGTTTTCGTCCCTGCTCATCAGTGCTTCATTTTTGGTCGCGCTTATATAACGAACGTGACACTTAACAAGCACTCAATTCCAGAAAAATCACGCAGAAAGTCATCAGTTCAGACAGACCGATCTACCAACCCACGGCGTATCCGGTCCTTCGTGGATCAGCGCCTGCCGTCATCGTTCCTGTCTCCAGGTCGACGACTACAGCCTGCATTCCACCTACGGCGGCCGTAAAGGCTCCGCCATTCTTCAAGGTGTAGCCCATTTTTTTAAGCGCCTCCATCGTCGCTGGAGGAACTCGATTTTCAATGGTGATCGAGATTTCAGCTCCAGACTTGTAGAAGTTTGGCTTGGCATCAACCGCGAAGCGCGGATTTTCCACTGCCTGCTGTACAGGAAGCTTGAAGTCGATCAGGTTGACCAGCATCTCGAACTCGGTCTGGCCGATCGTCTCGCCACCTGGCGTGCCGTACACTATCGCTACCTTGCCGCCCTTCATCACAATCACAGGTGCGTTGTTCAGCAGGGGACGCTGACCGGCTTTCACGTAGTTCACATTGTCCGGATAGGGAGAGGTCGATCCGAGTCGCATGCCGTTGTTCAAGAGTAGGCCTGTGTTGCCAACGACCACTCCATTGCCAAAACCACCTCCGATCGTCGGGGTGCAGGCGACCGCATTGCCAAATGGATCGATGATCGAGAAGCTGGTCGTATCGCGCTCAATCTCGTAATCATCATTGAAAGCCGGTCCCTTCGGACGTTCCAGCTTCGCCTGCGCCGTTGCTGTGCCCTGTGGAAGCTCACCCCATGACGGATAGTCGATTGCTTTGTTCAGGTCGATCAACTTGCCGCGCTGCATCGCGAATTCCTTCGAGAGAAGCTGGTCCGTGGGAACCTTCAAGGTGCGCTTGTCGCCAACGTAATGGTAGATGTCTGACTTGGAAATCTTGATCGCTTCCATCTCCAGATGAAGCGCTTCCGGACTTTGATTTCCCATCTTGGCGAGGTCGTAAGGCTCGACCAGATTCAACGCCATTTCCAGTTCAAATCCGCCGCGCGTCGAGGAAGGATTGCTGTAAACGTCATATCCGCGATAGGTGATATGGAGCGGCTCATCCCACTCCGCCTTCACTGCGGCCATATCGGCCTTGGTGATCAAGCCACCATGCTCCTTGAAGAAACGGTCAAACTCATCGGCGATATCGCCCTTGTAAAAGCGGTCGTACGCTGCCTGAATTGCGAGCGAACGCGATTTCCCCTTCTTCAGTGCAAGCTGTTCTGCTTCGACGAGCTTCTTGAGGGTTGCAGCGAGTTCGGGATTCTTGAACGTATCTCCGGCCTTTGGTGCCTTGCCATCGGGGAAGAAAAGTTTCGATGTCGTCGGAAACTCTGAGAGACGTTTCTGCCCGTTTGTAAGCGCAAGAGCGAGTGTCCGATCCATCGGGTACCCGTGCTCGGCATAGTCGATTGCTGGAGCGAGAACCTCTTTCAAGCTCATCGTTCCAAACCGCTGAAACTGTACCAAATAGCCAGCAATATTGCCTGGAGGAAGGCCAGCCTTCATGCCCCAATCCAATGCCTCCGGAGTGATTTCAGAGACCTTCAGTGCCAGCGGTGCTGCTCCCGCCATAGCGAGCGAAAGCACCTTGCCGGACTTCTTGTCATACACCGTCATAAAGCCGTTCCCGGCGATAGAGTTCATCTGCGGTTCCATCATGTTCAACGTTGTGCCCACAGCGATCGCTGCATCGAAGGCGTTTCCACCCTTCAGGAGCATCTGCAGCCCAGCCATGGCAGCCAATGGATGGCCGGCCGTAACGATGCCGTGGATGGCTGGAACATTGGGCCGATAGGCCGGCAGGGCACGCCCGCGGCCCGAGCCACCATCAGGATCCTGTGCCGATACGGGGGCGACTGAGGTAAGAAAAAGGCTTGCGATACCGAGAGAAAAGACAGCATACGTTGAACGCTTCATAGTAGCGAGATCCTCTAAAGATGGGTTGAAGAATGCGAATGCCTTAGGTCAGATCAGGTTAACCCGGACCCGAGTTGTTGCGTGAACAAAAGATCACGAGAAAGTTACTTCACTCCGAAAGCAAGTAGGACGTTGCCCCGAAGTGGTCCACCGAAAAGGTCGGAGTACCCGGAAGGAACGAAGACCATCCCGTTCGCTACAACTGGTCCCGCGGCGCCTCCAAAACCGCCGCCCTTGGCTTCGACCCCGTTCACGGTAGTGAAGGCACGGTTCGTGTCGAACTCCCAGAGCGAATGTCCGTCTTTGGTCGAGTACGCATACATCATGCCCATATTCGAACCAGAGAAGACAACCCCGGGAATCACTGTTGCCGGCGCGGAGCTTCCCATTGGCGGGGAAGCCCTCCACGCAAGTTCTCCCGAGTCCAGCTTCAGTGCGGCAAGTCCAGAACCTTTGCCTCCGCGCGTCAATGGAAAGTAAGCCATGTCATTGTCTGCGGCGGATCCCCACTGCATGCCTCCGCCTCCGCTGTCGATTCCTAGTCCAACCAGACGCGTCCACACTACAGCGCCCTGCTTGTCGGGGTCCAGGGCCCAAGCGTTGCCATCCTTTTGCCCGACTACAATCAAAGAGCGGCCATCGGGCAACGTTCTAAGCATCGGGGCGTTACCGAAGTCCACATCCGGCCCAAGATGATCAGGGCATGTCTCGGATCGGTTCGTCGTAGGAACGTTAGGTCGATACTTCCCAGGGCAGTCGCGCACATAGGCATCGTTCGCCCGTACTTGGTTCACCCAGAGGCGTTTCCCCGATCGCATGTCGAAGGCCATGATCGCGTCTGTTGTATCGGCTGCCGGCTCCGTGTAGCCGTTGCCAGTGGCAACATAGATAGCGTGCCGCTTCAGGTCGAGGGTAGGGGACGACCATAGTCCCGCTCCTGCTGGAGCCCAGAGTTGCGTGCCTATCGATGTCTTCTTGGTAGGTTGAGCTTCGTCGGTGATCGTGTAAGACTTCCAGATCAGTTTTCCGCTGCTCGCGTTGTAGACCGCGACAGCGCCGCGAAAAGTGCAGCACGCATAATTCGGATTGCCTCCGCCGGACTCCTCCAGGGAAGAGATCGCGACATAGAGCAGACCATTCTCCAGCACCGGAGTTCCAGTAATCCGCGCGAAAGGATGGGTGTCGGCCCGCAGTGTCCAGGCGAGTGCGCCAGTCTGGGCGTGGATTGCGTAGAGATTGCCCTTGATGTCCCCGAAGTAAATAAGCTGTTTTGCCTGCGTTCCCTTGCTTGTCCCGAGGACGATTGCAGTGCGAACACCGGCATTCGCTTTGAAAGACCAATAAACGCATCCGCTATCCGCTGCCAGAGAATAGACAAAACCAGTATCGGAGCCGACAAAGACTTTGCCGCCAGCCACCGTAGGCTGTCCGTAGGCTGAGTTTCCTTCGGGAAAGCCAAAGGCCCATTTCAGCTTCAGACCTGAAACTTGATCCGCCGAGATTCCCGGGTTCGGTTGAAATCGTGAATTGGTGGGATCGAAGCCCCAGCCATTCCACGCCTCTGCATCAGCCGCCTTACTGAGTGAGGGAACAGTGCTGCAATGTCCTTTCATGTTTGAAGCATCGCCCTCTTTCAGCGAACCCAGCGGACGACCTCCGACATAAACCGAAATCACGCTCTTCTGGAGATCGGTCAAACCCTCGGCGTATTGTGCCATGGTGCCCGTAGTCATCGACTTCAAAATATCTTCAGGACTGAATCGATTGAGGTGATAGCGATCCAGTGCTCCGCTCTTGCCTGTGTCATGACACGTTCCACACCGTCCAGTGAAAGTGAAGATGCCCATATTCGTTCCCTGGGCATGACGAAGTTCCTCTTCACCCGCGCCGGCTTTGGTCTGCCCGATCGCTACCTGTCCCAACAGCAGTGCGCCAGCCATGATTCTCAGCGTTAATATCTTCAATGCGCTTTTACCTCGACCACTTCATAACCAACGAAGACTACGATAAGCGCTCCGGCCAGAAAGACAATCAGGTTAGCCCTTCCGGACCGGAGCGGCACAGAGCTAGTACCGGAAGCGCGCACCCCACTGGAGCTGGCGGGGATCCAGTGCAGCAGTGGGTTGCATGTAGGCAGCCGAGTTCATGGCTGCATTCGGAGCGTAGCGAGTGGGGTGATTGCCCAGGTTGAATCCTTCGAAGAATCCTTCGAGGACTAGGTGGTCTCCAAAGTGGAAAGTCTTGGTGATGCGAGCGTCCCAGGTTAGAGTAGCGTCCGGGAGTAACTGATCCCGGGTGATCTGGGTGGTAGTTTTAGCCAGCGTGCAAGCCGTCGTGGTGAAGTAAAGAAAGCCGCAAGGGTTGGCGCGGTATGCATTGATGAGGACTAGTTGGCCGTCTATGTCTCCGCGACCGACAAACTGTGGGAGTCCACGCGGGCGATCGCCGGTGACAGTGGAGTCGCCATCGAGGTCGATGCCGGCATTCGTAGCGACCGGGCTGCCGCTGAGACCGCGGAAGATGGTGCTGATGCGGAAACCTCCGCGGATTTCGCGAGAGGCCATCGAGATGCTCAGGTTATGTGGCGTGTCGGTAGGGTTGTAAGAGTAGTTCTGAGGGGTGCGCTGTGTTCCGACGTAGGTTGAATAGTAGGTGACCGCATTGATGATTGAACGGGAGTAAGCGTAGGAAACTACAAGCGTCTCGAGGTACTTAGGACGCGCCCGATATTGCAATTCGAGTGCATCGTAGCGAGATTGGCCATTATTGAAGACGCTGCCAACAGTAGAGAAGCGGGCGACGGGCCGGGATGCCATATTGGCAGCAGTGACTGTAGTTCCTGCGGGCGCCGTGACCACTCCTGTTGCGGGCAGGTTGACATCGTGAGTTCCGATCTCTTTCGCAGAGTGATCGTGAACGAAGGTGAGATTGAGGGATGACTTGGAGTCGATCTGCCAGCCGATGCCACCGGTAAAGTTCATGGAGTAAGGCAGGCTGAACTTGTTGTCGAGGATATTCGCGGCACGGGCTCCACCAGTGGCTACGTACTGGTCCAGCGTCCTGCCACCCAGAACGGCGGTGATGTTGGGATAGTTCTTCAAAGCAGTCTGGTCGGTAATGCGAACGGCTGCGCCAAGGGTCTGGGTCTGGTCCTGGAGACCCCAGTACGGCCGCATGCGGGTGTAGTACATTCCGAAGCCGCCGCGAAGTACGAGCTTGCCCTTCCCGTCAACGTCATAGGCAAAGCCTACGCGAGGCTGGAGACCGCCTGCCCAGTCGGTTCCGCGGTCTGAACTGACGAAGTTGTTGATCCCGGAAAAGAAAGAGTTGGCGAGCAATCCGTTGTAGAACTTGTTGTTTCGGAGGTTGGAGTTGAAGTCGTAACGAAAACCAGCATTAATAGTGAGATTTGGAAGAAGCTTGTAATCATCCTGGATGAAACCGGTGTACTGCAGTTGGCGGTAGAAATATTCGCCCGTGGACTGCATGACGAAAGACTGTGGGTAGGTAGCAGTGTTGTTGATGTCGAACGGAACGTCGGTCGTGAAGTTGAACTGTCCGTGTTCGTAGTAGTGAGACTGGTAGGTGCTGTAGATCTTGGCGAGCTCTGCTCCCACTTTGATCTGGTGTTTTGCAGTGGAGAAGAACACAGTGTCGGAGATAGTGTGATTGGTCCGTGGAAAATATTGCGGCAAGGTTGGGTTCTGTCCAAAAGAGTAGCTGGGTCGTACGACTTCGATGTCGAAGTTAGCCGGCGTTGAAAAGAGATTGTGGCTCAGGTAAGCGTAGCGAGCGGTATTTACGAGCCTGGGTGAGAGCACGTAGTTGTCCTCAAAGACGAGACTGTGCGCGATGCTGTTATCCGTCGTGCTGGTGGCCGAATTGGTGGGCCCGCCGTTCGGAAGAAACTGGTGATCGTAAGCGTATCGGCCATAAGCGCGATGGTTCTCATTGAAGGTATGGTCGAGCTTTACGTCGGCGATGTTTTCCCACTGAGTCCACGGATAGCTGCCGTTCTGCTGGCCGGAAAATGGATTGCTGGTAGGCAGGGCAGTGATCTGGGCGGAGTTGATTCGAAGATATTCGAAGCTTCCGAAGATGTGGGTCTGGGATAGCTTGGGTACGGGGCCACCGGCTGTCGCTCCGGTACGGAGCAGGCTATAAGGAGGCTTTACCGTAACCAGCGCAGGCGTGGCATTAATAGCCTTGTTGCGTCCGAAATAGTAGGCTGTTCCGTGGTATTTGTCGCCACCGGCCAGGGTCACGACGTTGACCACAGCATTGAGAGCGTGACCGTACTGGGCGTCGAACTGATGGCTGTAGAGTTTAAACTCTTGGATGGCGTCCTGGGAGATGTTGATGATCGGAGTGCCCCACGTGGAGTCATCCAGTGGAGTGCCGTCGATGATTGTGGTGTAGCCGTTGCGTTGGTCGGCCACGCCCCCAAACTTCGAGATGGCGAACTTTGTATTGACACTCATCGCGCCGATAGGTGCGACGCCGGGCATAGTCTGCGCAATGGCAAGGAAACTCCGGTTGAGAACGGGAAGCGCAGCAAGCTGGCGGCTATCAATTACAGCGGAGGGCTGAGATTTCGTGGTTTCGACGAGGGCATCGGCCCCACCGGCCTCGACGGATATGACCTCCGACGTGCCGGCTGTCCCGAGGTCGACGTCCGTCGTAAGTTCGGATCCTACGATCAGTTCGACAGTCTTCTTAGTGGTTCCGAAACCGCTGGCCTGGGCGACGATCGAGTACTTCGCGGGGGGAAGGTTGACCGCACGGTACTCGCCAGCAGCCCCTGTGGTCATGCGGTGCAGCCCTCCGTTTGAAAGATTGGTAATCACAACACTCGCCCCCGGAATCGCCGCCCCAGACGTGTCCTTCACGACGCCAGAGAGATTGGCTCCTACCTGCGCGTGAGCGAACGAGCCAAAGAAAAGCGTGATGACAAAGAGTCCGACGACGAGAAGAAATCGCCTTCCGTGGACCTTTAGGAAGAGAGACGACTGCAGCATGAAACCTCCTGTGAATTCTTTTGAATAGTCGAAGAGTTGGCGGTTGGCGTCTCTCAGAGACGCAGCCACTTTTCGCTTGGTGAGTTGCAATGTCTTTACTGGCTGTTATCGCAGAAGCAAATCGGCGTTCGGATATTGCCGCCGTAACAGACGAAATTCAGGCGAATAAATAAGGCACTACAAGACAGCTTGCGATGCGGGCCGCACTCAGTTACAGGAATGCGTTCGTCCGAAGGAGCGAGAAAAGCTCAGGTGACAAATGGGAGGCGCCGATGTGCTTCCACCATCTGGAGATTTTGTGCTGTGTTGCTACGGATAGTACCCCCGATCCAGTAAAGGGTCTAATCGAAAGATTTTCAAAGTCCATAGGGAATCTGTATGAGCGCGGCAAAGGATATTGATTCGTGTCGTTGAGCTTGTATAAAAGGGAACGCAAGCTGAAATCGTGTGGGTTTGAGCTAACTGCGAAAGCTGCGCAGTTCGAGAGGACACGCAGTATGGATGATTACGACTTCAAAGGGTCGATGCTTTCTATGGTGAGAATGCAGAAGGGAGACGCCGCATCACTGAACGCAGGAGGAGACCAGCTTCAGGAGCGGGCTAGATGCGATATCCATCATGTGTAGGGGGGCGATGCTACCTTCGACAAGACGAAGGTGCTGCTGCGATCAGGTTTTCACACGAGACAGGGGCATCCACTCAGAGGCAGAGGAGGCAACAACACTGTGCTTGCGGAATGCGATGCATAAGTGGAATGTAGGTTGAATTGGCGATCGTGTCAAGAGTTGATGTTGACGCGGAATGAAGCTTCGGCTAAGGTTCGTTTATGTTCAAGCTACAGATTTCGTGTTGTTGCCTCCCGGCGTCAGAGCACGGTCTGTGTTTATTCTGCTGATTAATCGCCTACGGTAACGCTCCTTTCCTTCTCACACTTGCCACGGAATAAACCTGCTAGTTCCTCGTAAAATTCCCAGTTAGTGGCCTGTTCGAAATAGGACGTACTTGTGAGCGGCTTTATCTGCCGGAAGGCGCGACCTAATGCTGAACTTTTTCCTGAGAGCAATCAAATATCGCTATGACTGCCTCGAAAATTTCGATTAGACGGCCGAAGACATTGTGTTTATTGTTGGTCACACACGTTCCAGAATTTAGTTATCCAAAGCTCGACGTCGCGTTATGTGACGCGCCTCGCCGTGGCGGCGCTACGCCGCGACCCGAATCAACGTAGACATGACCTACGAGGAGAAGAAATCAAGATGTTTCCCGAGTACTTTAAGAAGAACCTTGTTTTTGTTGGATTAGGGTTACTGTTTTGCCCGGTCTTCATTCAGGCGCAGGCGGTTGATTGGCCTTACTATGGCGGCGATCAGGGCGGAATGAAGTATTCAACTCTAACCCAGGTCGATAAGCAGAACGTCGGCAAGCTAAAGCTGGCGTGGGAATGGAAGACCGGCGAAAAGGCTCGTCCGGAGTTTGGAACGAAGCCTGGCGTCTTCGAAGGAACACCTCTGGTAGTTGAAGGAACGATGTATCTGGTCACGTCCTACAACCGTGTCGTTGCGCTCAATCCAACGACGGGTGCGGAGAAGTGGAGCTTCGATCCTGAAGCCTACAAGGGCGGTCAACCGCCGAACGGCACGGGATTCGTCCATCGCGGAATCGCCATGTGGAAGGATCCACAAAGTGAAAAATACACTATCCTTCTCAATACGCGATCCACCCTGCTGGCACTCGACGCGTTTACTGGCAAGCTTATTGCCGGGTTTGGGAAAGACGGAAAGGTAGATCTCCTCGAGGGTCTGCGCTGGGAGGTCGATCCCAGGCGATACACCAACACCTCTCCTCCAGTCGTCTACAAGAATCTGGTGATCGTGGGCAACGGAGTTGGCGACCGCCTCATGTATAAGAAGGATCCTCCCGGCGATGTGCGCGCCTATGACGTAAGAACAGGCAAGCAGATGTGGTCGTTCCATACAGTGCCGTGGACAGGCGAGTTCGGTGCGGATACATGGAAAGAAAACTCCAACGAGACGACGGGACACACCAACGTGTGGGCACCGATGACACTCGACGAGAAGCGCGGCTTGCTCTACATGCCGGTGAGCACGCCGAGCAACGACTTCTACGGAGCGCGTCGCAAAGGGATGGGCTGGTTCGCGGACTCACTGGTATGCCTAGATGCTGCAACTGGCCGGCGCAAGTGGCATTATCAACTCGTCCACCATGGAATATGGGACTATGATCCACCGTCGCCGCCCAGCCTGATCACGATCACGGTGAATGGTAAGAAGATCGATGCTGTATCAGAGCCTACGAAGCAGGGATATCTCTATACCTTCGATCGCGTGACTGGTAAACCGGTATGGCCGATCGTTGAAACACCCGCTCCTCAATCCACCATCAAGGGCGAAGAGTCCTGGCCGACTCAACCGATTCCGTCGCTCCCTGAGGCTATCGCTCCTCAGGGAGTGACGCTGGAAGATGCCTTCGATCTGAGCCCCGCGCTCCATGCGGAAGCCGTGGAGCGACTGAAGACTCTGAAGCTGGGGCCACTCTTCTCTCCACCGTCCTATGAAGGCACCATGATGCGGCCTGGGATTCTGGGCGGAGCAAACTGGGGCGGCGCAGCGTTCGATCCACAGACCAACGTCCTTTACATCAAGGTCAACAACATGGCGGCGGTAGCCAAACTCGGCGTCTTCGACAGATCTGGTCCCAGGGCGAAGGAAGTCGACTCCGACTATGTCAGCGAAGGCCGTACGAACGGGCTGTTTCATGATGGTCTCCCGATCCTGAAGGGACCCTATGGAATGGTGACGGCGGTCAATATGAACACAGGAAAGAAGGTCTGGCAGGTTCCATTTGGCGACGATGCAGAGATGCGTGCAAATCCAGCGCTGAAGGGATTGAAGCTGCCTGACAAACTCGGTGCAGTCGGAACCATGGGAGCGATCGTCACCAGGTCGGGTCTGCTGTTTGTTGGCGGAGGCGATGCAGCCTTCCATGCTCTCGACGCCAAAGACGGCAAGGATCTGTGGACGTATGACACAAAAGTACGCACCGGCGGTACGCCGATGACGTACATGATCGATGGCAAACAATACGTAGTAATTGCAGTGGGCTCTGGCGACGAGACGAGCCTGATGGTGTTTTCGCTGTAACTCAACGGCTTCTGGAGGATGGAACGATGCGGTCTTTGTCCCGTGGTATCTCGCAGTTCGTGGTCGCGCTTGCAATGCTGAGCGTGTCGCTGTCAGCCCAGGCCCCAAAGAAAATCGCTATGGTGGGCGGAATGCTCATCACCGGGTTGGAGGAGCCACCCATTCACCATGCAACGGTCCTGATTGAGGGCAATCGCATCGTGGCCATTGGCCCGATGGATCAAATTAAGATTCCCGCAGATGCAACCGTCGTTGACACCAGCGGCCAGACCATGCTGCCGGGGTTGATCGACACCCACGTCCACATGGTTCTAATTGGACACGGCGATTATCCGCGCTACTTCAAGTGGCTGGACGAACACCAGAAGGACTATCCGCTCAGCCGCATTATGGACATCTCGGCTAAGCAACTGCTCATGGCCGGCGTGACCAGCGTGGTAGATCTCGGCGCACCCCTGCAGGAATCGCTCGATCTGAAAGAGCGGATCAAGAAGGGAATGCCGGGACCTCGTATCCAGATCAGCGGACCATGGCTCACCCGCCACGTCGCCATCTTTCCGGACCGCTATCAGATCAACGTGACCAGCCCGGAGCAGGCGGCAGCCGAAGTGGACCGGCTGGCAGCAGCGGGAGTGGATGTCATCAAGGCGCACGCAGGATTGACGCGCGAGGATTACTTCGCGATTGTCGCCGCAGCACACAAGCACAAGATCAAAGTCCATGCGCACATTTACGATGAAGAGGCAGTGCGGAACGCCTTCGATTCCGGTGTCGATGTGCTGCAACATGTGGGCTCTGCAGGAACACCGCCCTTCTCGCAGAAATTGATGGATGACATCGTCGCGTCGGGACGTCCGGTAGTTCCAACCGCCGCACATCGCGTCTGGGTCTATCCTGCAACGGTGGACTTCCCTGAGCGCCTGGACGATCCACAGTACAAGGAAGATCTAGGCGAACCGCTCTACTCCGAGATGAAGTCGTCTTTCAAAAACTTCACCGGGCTGGGCTACTTCACCACCATGGACCGTCAGATGTTCTTCGGCGACAAGTCCCTGGAACAGTGGATTACAAGCGGTGCTGTGGTCAGCATGGGAACGGACAACGGTACGCCGATGAATTTTCACAAAGATGCGCTCTGGCGTGAACTCAAGGTCTTTGTCGATCATGGCATGACCCCGCAGCGTGCAATCATCGACGCGACGAGGATCAACGCACGGAACGTCATGGGAATACGGGACCTCGGAACCGTAGAGGTCGGCAAACTGGCGGATGTGATCGCTGTCGAAGGAAATCCCTTGTTCGATATCGCCGCACTCGGACAGGTCAAGGTTGTCGTAAAGGATGGAGTCATCTACAAAGGTGGCCCTGAAACTAAAAAGAAGTAGAGCCTGGCTGCTGATCCTTCACGAAGGTGTCGCGTGCAAGCGGCGCCTTCGTGGTACGCGCTAGCAAAGGCTGAATTTATTTGACGCAGAGCAGTAAATCTGCGAGTTTTTAGATATCCAGAAACATAGCGTCGAGCCTTGCGGCGCGCTCATCCCAATCGACGTCACGGAGGTAGGATGGATTTCCGAATCCGGCAGTTGGAGTATTTTCTTGTTCTGGCAGAAGAACTGCACTTTGGAAAGGCTGCACGCGCGCTCGATATCGCACAGCCGACCCTCTCATTTCAGATCAAGTCCTTGGAGAGCACGCTGGGCGTAAGTCTCTTTGACCGAACGCAGCGACAGGTCCTGCTAACTCCAGAAGGACATAGGCTGCGAGAACACGCCAAGGCAATCCTGGAACATACACACAAAGCCATCCATGCGGTAGAAGACCCCAGATCGGATGGGCTTACGATCGCGTGTGGGCCAGTGGGACAATATACGATCCTTCCGGATGTATTGCGAAAGCTGCGCCTTCAACACCCAGACATAGAGCTTACGATTCTCTCGTTATCCCCCGAAGAGATGAAGCTGGCGGCGGTCGATGGAACCGTCGACATATTGTTGATGACGCCGGACTGGATGTTGCCCGGGATGGAGTTCATCGGCCTGCGGTCGGAGAAGCTCTCTGCAGTTTTACCCGAGAACCATCCCGCGGTGGCGCGTGGATTTATCGCTCTTGAAGAATTCTGCGAAAACAAAGTTCTTGTGGCAGCGGTGCAATATTGCCACAAGCACAAGGAGTTTGTGACAGGTCTGCTCGCACGCTTTGGACTGACCGCCGAGTTGGTGGAGGCTCCGATAGCCGGAGGGATTCAATATGCCATGGTTGCTGCGGGCCGCGGGGTCGCTTTGGCTGCGGGCTCTATGGCGCGCGCAAACTTCCCTGGGGTGAAAGTCATTCCGTTCGACCGCCCCATTCACAACATGGAACTGGGTATGGTCTGGGCAAAGGGAAATGAATGGCGAGCGCTGGCAACATTCCGCGGCGTGGTGCAAGAGGTCATCAGCACGCAGAATGAGATGCCGCTGGCCGTCGAATGTCACGAGCTTGTAGCGCACGGCTACTCCGTCGCTCGTTCACACGTCTAAGTGACCGAGCAGGCAAAGGGGTTCCGGTCTCCGGTTTCGGGAAAAAGAAGACAGCTACAAGGCTGACAGCACATGCGGTCAGGAGATAGAACGCCGGCGACCGCGTGTCGCCAGTCACATGGACGAGCTCCGAAAAGACGGCCGGAGCAAAGCCCCCGAAGGCCAGAATTCCAAGGTTGTAACATGCCGAAACTCCGGCCCCTCGAACGTGCGTCGGAAAGAGGGTCGCGATAAGAAAACACTGAGGGGCGCTGTAGACCGCACCTAGCACACTGAGCAGCGTGCATCCGAACAGCAGGCGAGAGACGGTGGCGTGGCCTGTAACCAGCGCGATGGACGGCCAGATGGCAAGTGTCAGCAAGAGCAGCGAAACCATCATGATGCGCTTGCTATTTGCTGCCGTACAGTGGCTCGCTACCCATGGCACCAGGAACATATTGATGGAAGACGTAATGTACATCAGCACGAACGTCGACCAGGCAGGTAGTCCAAGGCTCATGCTGACGAAAGTAGGAAGATACACACGGAAGTAGATATTCGCAGTGAGGGCGGCTATCGAAGCAGCGGCGATGAGAATAACCCGGCGATATTGGAATAGCAGTCGCAGCGCCGACGTCTGTGCCGGACCAGCTTTAAGGAACTCGTAACTCTCACCGAGATGGCGACGAATATAAATTCCTACCGGAGCAAGCAAAAGCGGAACTGCAAACATCAGCCGCCAGCCCCACGTGGCTCGATGCTCTGGAGTGAGATTGAAGACCAGTAAGCCAGCAGTGGCCGCAAAGATCCCTCCCAGCCCCTGGGATGCAAGTTGAAGGCTGGCAAACAGTGGCTTGCGATGCTTGGGTGCCTGCTCCAACAGGTACGCCGTGGCGCTACCCAGTTCGCCGCCGACAGCGAATCCCTGCAGAATACGAGCGACCAGCACCAGGAACGGCGCCCATGAACCAATCCGCGCATAGGTTGGAGTAAAGACGAGGATGGTCGATCCAGCCAGCGCTATCTGGAGGGTAAGCAACAGGGAAGCACGCCGTCCTTTACGGTCGCTATAAGCACCAAGAACCACGCCGCCGATGGGTCGAGCGAGGTACGAAACACCAAATACCCCGAAAGCCATCATCATCGAGATGCCAGGTCGATCTCCCGGAAAGTAGAGCGGAGCCAACGTTACGGCTACCAACCCATAGACCGTAACGCCATAGAACTCAAGCGCGTTCCCGATACATGCTGCAACGAGCACCATCCACGGCAAAGTCCGCGCAGACCCCTCATCGGATTCGTGTGGTGGCGTCATCTCGTCTCCATTGCTAAATAAAGCAACCGGGTAGAAATTTAGGGGAAATATGGACTTCAGTGTAGCGCAGTTCGACGCAGCTGCCCTTATTCCGTCGTACTACCGTTCCACTTCAAAGTTCGAGCGACTCGGATGAAACGACTACTATCTACCGAGCAAACAAAATAGAAGTAACTCAGACTTGCAAGGTGCAATCCTCTAAGATAGAGGTCGACGCATGAACAATAACCCTCGCAACACCAAACAAAAAGATGCTATTCGCGATGCTTTCCTCGTGGCGGATCGACCTCTCTCCCATGAAGAGGTGCTGATTCTTGCGCAGAAGAAAGTGGAAGGCCTCAGCATCGCCACGGTCTACCGGAATATCAATGGCCTGCTCGATGAAAAATGGTTAGCCCCAGTCGAAATTCCTGGTAGCACCACGCGTTACGAGGTCGCAGGAAAGGCCCACCACCATCACTTCAAATGCAACCAGTGCGGCCGACTGTTCGAACTTCAGGGCTGTGACATTCAGATTAAACCGAGGCTCCCGCAAGGTTTCCGCATGACCGGACACGAGTTTTTTTTGTATGGATTCTGCGCGCTCTGTGGCTGAAACCTGCAGTCCTGGAAAGTCTTGTAGGTCTCGTCCTCGGATGCTGCACTACGCCGAATAAATCCCAGCCGCGGCAAGCACCAGGATGACACCGGCAATCAGGCTGAGGAGTTGTATCGCAAGCTTGCCCGGACTTCGGACCACCTGAATCTCGGGCATCAGATTTACTGTCGCGATATACAGAAAACTACCCGCGCTCACCGGAAGAAACCACAGGATGCGATCGGCGTGCGTCACCCCGATTGCGTACACGGCCAGCACACCGAGCAGGGAAGGCATGCCCGCGAGAAATGCCAGTCTCAGCGCTCGCTTGAGCGGAACATCCAGATGGACGAGCAGCGCAAAATCTCCCATTCTATGGGGAATCTCATGGAGGGCAATCGCAAAGGTCGTTAGCCATCCGATCCTCTCACCTGCGGCAAAAGCAGTTGCCACCGCGGCGCCATCCACGAAGCTGTGCAGCATGCTAGCAATCACCAGATTGAGCGGGCGAGTCGGATGGGGAGAGTGGCGATGGCCGTGTCCGTCGTCAAAATCATCGAGCCGTTCCGGTTCCGGATGGGCACCCGTCACCAGCGATACCAAACGCTCGGACGCGAACAGCGCGAGCATTGTCCCGCCGAGCAGAAGCCATACTCCCTGGCGGTTCCCGAGTTGGCCTACCGCTTCGGGCAACAGATGGAGTAACGCCGTTGCAAGCAAAACCCCCACAGCAAGGCTCACGAACATCGGAAGGTAGCGACGCAAAAATCGCTCCTTCGACTGAAGCCCCCACGCAGCGAGTACCGCGCCGATCTGTACAACGGTTACACCCGCCAAGGCCCCCAGCATCATTGCGGCCCACCGAAGCGACCCATCAAGAGGAGAGAGCAACGAGTTGAAAGCGAGAAGGGCATGGTTTTAGATTGAGGGCGCGGACGCGACAGGTTGAGGTTGGTATCGGAGCATTGCTAGCCGCACTGCTTGATTTAAGAGTATCGGAAGTCGACAGCCGAGGCATAGCCGCAGCTTCGGGCGTTGGAGGGTCATACAATTTCTGCCATGATCGCGGACGATGGAAGGAAAATGCAGATGAGAATAGATTAGCATTTGGCAGCCAATCCCCCCAAAACGACTGACTCTGCGACCAGGGCGTCTCCGATTTAGAAGCGCACTTCGCATCGACGGCCACAGAAAATCTGTGTCAGCCTTCGACAGAAATCGTGTTACATTGATGCCTTGAGACGCATACTGGCTATTATTTTGATGCTGACTTTCGGCCTGCCAGGCCTCACGCCCTTATTTGCGCTCACACCCAACACAGAACAAAAGCTTCCAGCCTGCTGCCGTCGTGCCGGGAATCATCACTGCGCTACCCCGGCAACAGACCTGCAGCAATCGGACGCGATCAATCTCTCGGCAATACCGTCTCGGTGCCCGTTCTATCCCGGCATGGTTCCTGCGGCGACTCACGCGATGACGGCTCTCTCTTCCACGGCGTCGATTGCGAATCGTCTGATAGTAACTGCCTCTCTCGCGCCACCGGCGCACTACAGACAGCAAAGCGCTGTCTGCATGACTAGCAGTACCCGCGGACCGCCAACCCCGAACCGGGTCTAATACCTCTTCCAAATCTCTGTCCGATTTCTGTCTCCCTGTTGAGATAAGCGCGCCTCATCTTCGCCCCGTCGTTTGCCGAGACCTTGTTCGTCTCGGTATCGGCCCGGCCAGGGTCCACCGTACTGTCACCTGACCCTGAATTTTCGACCATAAGGGCCGTCTCAATAGCCGTCCTCCCAAAGGAAAGAAACTCTATGATGACCTTCGCCGACCTGCATCATCGCCGCCACGCCATCAAGCTCTTCATCTTCGTTCTCCTCTTCGCGATCGCTCCGTTTGCACTCGCCCACACCCATCCTGCGAGCATGATGCCAGCTGCCAACGAAACTGTCAGCGCCCCCGACAGCGTCATGATTCACTTCACCGGCGCGGTCGAGCCTAAGTTCAGCACCATCACCGTCAGCGACGCCACCGGACACGTCGTCAACAAGGAAGCCTCCGCTGTTGCCTCCGACGGAAAGATGGTCAGCGTCGCCCTGCCCAAACTCTCCGCGGGTGTCTATACCGTCAACTGGGTGGCCGTTTCGGTGGATAGTCACCGTTCCCAGGGTGATTACAAGTTCACGGTGAAGTAGTGAAGGGAACCGTTCTTATCCTGAGCGTCCTGCTCTCCATCGTCACGGACAGCGCCTTCGCCCTCATCGTGGGCACGCTGCTCACTGGCCGTTGGCTGGAGGCGACGGAGTCCGCCGCAGAGTTGTCGGCCGGATCGGCGATCCCGATCCAATCGGCCTTCACTCTACGGGCGAGACGCAGCCTCCTCCTCGGTTGTGCCCTTGTGCTCGCATTCGCGCAAGCGGTCAGGCCCTGGTTTCTGGCCGCCAGCATGAGCGGGTCAAGCAGTCTCCACGGCAATCTCGCACTCATCCCTACCATCCTCTCCTCCACCCATCAGGGCACTCTCTGGTACCTGAACGCTGCCGCCATCGCTGCATTTTTGATGGCCACAGTTTTCGTTCGAATCGGTTCAACCCCTGCAGTGTGGATCAGCCTCACCTGTATCGTTGTCCTCGCTTTCGGTAAAGCCGCCACCGGTCACGCCGCGGACCAAGGCGACTTCACTCTCGTTGAAATCCTGCAAACCATCCACATCCTGGCCACTGCAATCTGGTCCGGCACCATCCTCGTCTCCGGACTTCTCATCGTCCCCCGCTTCGCCCAGCAGCGTGGTCCCGCCGCTGTCTGGAACTACACCCGCCGTCTCTCAAAGAGCGCTACCTATGCATTGATCGCTGTGCTTGTCTCCGGCATCTATACGTCGGACCGTGAACTCAACAACACCCTCAACGGTCTTTGGAGCAGTACCTGGGGCAAGATTCTCATCGCCAAAGTGGCCTTCGTGCTGCTCGCCCTTTGCCTGGGAGCAATCAGCCGCTTCCGCTATCTCGGTGCCGAAGCCACCCCTGGCCGGTCGGCCCAGCTCGTCCGCCTCCTCGCTTCAGAGGCGGTCGTAATGATCGTCATCCTCAGCCTGTCCGGCCTGCTCGGTAGCAACGCGCCACCCATGTCCGAAATGTAAGTCGTATAACCGCGCCGAAGAAAGAAACGCAATGCTGATCCGCAGAACAACCCGGGCCACCAGACGAGGCAGCTTTACTGCCTCGTCCCTCCTCGCCTGCCTTCTGCTGCTTCTGACCCTCCCTTTCGTCGGTGACGTTCAATCTCCGGCTGCCCCCATCCCCATCTGCTGCCAGATGCATGGCAAGCACCAATGTTCCCTCCACCTCCACCGTGCCGCAACGCAGGAGCAGGGAACCAGCGCCTCTTCGCCCACCGTCCAGGAGAAGTGCCCCTACAATCCCGCCGCTCCAGCCGGTTCCAACACCAGCATCACGGCCCTCCCGCCGCCGGCGACGCTCGCCATCTCGTTGCAAGCCTCGTCGGCTCCCACTGCGGCGCGGCCTCCCACTCCTCACGCGACGCTCGATACCTCGAACCCCAAACGCGGTCCTCCTTCCCTTCGTTCCGTTCTCTGATCTTCTTCATCAGAAATGGCCCGCATGCCGCATCTCGCATGCCTCAACGATTCGGAGGTTCCCGTGTTCCGCTCCATTGCAAGATCTCTTCTAGCCCTGTCCCTCGTTGCAGCGCCACGCTTCATGCACGCCCAGGAGACGATTAACAACGCCTCCCTCGGCGGCCGCGTCACCGATACCTCGGGAGCCGTCGTCTGCAGCGCCACTGTTATGGTGCGCCAGACCGCGACCAATCGCTCTCGCGAGCTTATAACCGATACCGAAGGCCGCTTCCGCTTTCCCTACCTCGAAGTCGGCCCGTATGAAGTCACGGTCCATCAGCCTGGATTCACCGACACCCGCACCCTCGTGACCCTCACCATCGGTGCCGCGTTCGATCTCCCCATCAAGCTCACCGTCGGCTCCGAGAACGACGTCATTAATGTAGAGGCCAGCGCTCCCATCCTCGAGACCGACCGGAGCCAGGTCGCCGGCACCATCTCCCAGAACGAGGTCGCAAACCTTCCCTTCAATGGTCGCAACTTCCTCGACCTGGCGCTGCTGGTCCCCGGCGTCTCTCCGACCAACACCGGTTCCAGCCAGCTCTTCGCCGAAACCTCCGCTGTCGGAGGGCAGGGCATCTCCGTCTCCAGCCAGCGCAACTTCTCCAACAGCTTCATCGTCGACGGCCTCTCCGCCAACGACGACGCCGCCGGCCTAGTCCAGGCGGGCTTTGGAATGGACGTTATCCATGAGATGCAGGTCGTGACCAGTGGCGGTCAAGCCGAATTTGGTCGAGCTCTTGGAGGCTACCTCAACTTCGTCTCCAAAAGCGGAACCAACAGCCTTCACGGGGACTTGTACGGCTACCTCCGCAACCAGCGCCTCAACGCCGCCAATGCCCTCTCCCGCACGAATCTTCCGCTGACCCAGGCGCAGTACGGAGCCTCGCTCGGCGGACCCATCCTTCGCGACCGCACCTTCTTCTTCGGCAATTTTGAACAGCGCAATCTCAATCAGAACGGCGTCATCACCATTACCTCCGCCAACGCCGCCGCGATCAACTCTGTCCTCCAGAGCTCCGGCTATAAAGGCCAGAACCTCGCTATCAGTTCCGCTACTCCGACCACCGTCTACTCAAACCCCGTACGCTCCAGCAACTTCTTCCTCAAGCTCGACCATCGCATCACCGATCGCGACCAGCTCAGCGCTCGCTACAGCCTGTACCACGTAGCCAGTCAGAACTCCCGCGGAGCTGGCGGCATCAACTACACCAGCGCCGCCGCTGGCCTTGAAGACCTCGACCAGACTGTAGCCGTCAGCAATATTGCCACCCTGACCCCGCGTACCATTAACGAAACCCGCGGCCAGTTCACCAACAGCGACCTCAATGCACCCGCAAACGACTCGACCGGCCCGGCTGTCAGCATCTCCGGCATCGCGAGTTTCGGCACGCTCTCCGGCTCACCCGCCGGCCGCCACGATCGCCTCTTCGAGGTCGTCGATAACCTCTCCCACCAGGTTGGCGCACACGCCCTTCGCGTCGGTGCCGACTTCCTCTATAACGACCTCAGTATCACCTTCCCCCAATCCATTCGAGGCGCCTACGCCTTCTCCTCGCTCGCCAACTTCCAACGCGGCGTCTACACCACCTTCACCCAATCCTTCGGCAATACGCTTGTCCCCCAGACCAATCCCAACATCGGCTTCTACGCTCAGGACGAGTGGAAGCCTCTTCCCAACCTCACTCTCAACCTCGGTCTCCGCTACGACCTCCAGTTCCTCAAGACCATCGCCACCGACACCAACAACATCTCCCCGCGCGTCGGCTTCGCCTGGTCGCCCTTCAAAAATCGTGGCACGGTCGTCCGTGGCAGTGTGGGACTTTTCTATGACCGCGTCCCCCTGCGCGCCCTCTCGAACGCCCTCCAATCCAACAACAATGGCACAGCCATCACCTCCTCCACCTTCACCACCCTGGCACTCTCCTACGGACAGGCCGGCGCGCCCGTCTTCCCCAACATCACCTCCGGCTACACTGCCACCAATCTTCCGGCCAACATTAAGCTCAGCCTCACCACCATGGATCCCAACATGCAGAACGCCTACTCCGAGCAGGCCAGCCTCGAAGTCGACCAGCAACTCACGCAGAAGAGCAGCCTCGCCATCAGCTATCAGCACCTCCGCGGCTTGCACCTGCTCATCTCTGTCAATCGCAATACCCCCGCTTGCCTCTCCTCCGTGGACGCCGTCAACCTCTGCCGTCCCAACAGCACCTACGCGAATAACAAACAGTACGCCTCCTCCGCCGACTCCTACTACGACGGCCTCTCCGTCTCTTACGTCCAACGCCCTGTCCGCTGGGGCAGCTACCGCGTCTCCTACACCTGGTCGAAGGCCATCGACAACGTAGGCGAGTTCTTCTTCAGCTCCCCCCTCAACAACTTCAACCTCGCCATGGATCGCAGCCGCTCCGACGACGATCAGCGCCACCGCCTCGTCTTTGATGCCACCGCCCATACCTCTATGGACTCAGCCCATACCCTGGTCGGCCACCTGACGCACGGCTTCCTGCTTGGCGGCATCCTCCAGTACTACTCGGCGCTCCCGTTCAACATCACCACCGGGGCCAACAGCATCCAGACCACGACGCTTCGTCCGTGCGCACCCGGCCTCACCACATGTGCGAACGTCCTGCCTGGCACCGTCATCGGACGCAACGCCGGCATCGGCTTCGACACCTTTACCCTCAGCGCCCGCCTCAGTCGCACAGTCACTCTCGGCGAGCGCGTCAGGCTGCAGGGAATCGCGGAGGCATTCAACGCCCTCAACCACCGCAACAACCAGGTCCCCAACGGAACCTTCGGCACCGGAACCTACCCCACAGCCCCCTCCACCACCTTCGGCACCGCCACCGCCGTAGGCGATCCCCGCAACGTACAACTAGCACTTCGTCTCTCCTTCTAGAGATGTCTCGCACGATGCGCTACGAAAGGCGGCATAACCGCCGCCTTTCGCGAGCCCTGAGAAAAGGTCAACATGAAATTGAAACCCGTTCTCCTCTGCGCCGCTGCTGCCGCCGTAGCTACGGCAGTCGCCTTTGCGTTCTGGCACGCCCACCCCAAATCCAGCTTCACCCTCACCAATGAGTCCGCCTACCGCTTCGAGCCTCAGCCCCTCCAACTCGCCACCAACGCCCGTCGCCCCGTCGTAGGCAGCACCGTAGCCGGAGGTCTCTATCTCCTCACCGTCGAAGGCACCCACGAGAGCAGCGCCCTGAACCTCCGCATGTCTCACGACGGCGGCGAACACTGGATGGCCCCGCAGCACCTCAACGCCGAAACCAGTTCGATCAACGCGTCATCCGAGAACGCTCCGCAACTCGTCAGCCGCGCCATGTACGCCTACGCCCTGTGGCTTGAGCGCTCGGAGGGGAACGGGTCCCGGATCCTCCTCGCCCGATCCAGTGGCATGGATGCCAAGCCACCCGTCGGAGTTCCCGTCACCGACAAAGCCCCGGCCGACACCTCCTACTCCGGCTTTCCATCGCTGGGCCTCGCTCCCAACGGAGACGTCTACGCCGCATGGCTCGACGGTCGAGACAAGTCCACGCCCGGCACTTTCAACGTCTACCTCGCTCGCTCCACCGATAAGGGCTTCTCCTTCCACAAGAACATCAAGGTGGCTACAGATTCCTGTCCATGCTGCCGCCCCACCCTCGCCTTCGGTCCCAACGGCAAGGTCTACGTAGCCTACCGCCACGTCTACGGAGACAACGAGCGCGACATCGCCGTCGCCACCTCCGACGACTCCGGCGAGCACTTTAGCGCTCCCGTCCGCGTCAACCTCGACCGTTGGCATATCCTCGGCTGCCCGGAGTCCGGCCCCGTCATGGCCGTCCAGAACGGCAAACTCCTCATCGTCTGGTACTCCGCAGGAGGCACACGCCCCGGACTCCGCCTTGCCCAATCCACCGACGGTGGCAAGTCCTTCCGCCCACCCTTTCCCATCGACGGCAACATCCCCGGCGCGAACCATCCGTATCTCGCCATTACCGACGACGGCCACGCCGCCCTGACCTTCTCCGGCCGAACCCCTTCAACCGACGGCTCCTGGGGCGGTTTCTCCAGCTACCTCGTAGCCATCACTCCCGACGGCAAGGTCACCGCTCCCCAGCTTATCCCCGGAGCCTCCAATCTGGACCGCTACCCCACCGTCACCCTCGACACCGACGGCAGCGCCTACATCGCCACCAGCAGCAATCACGACGAAACCTCCACCACCTACCTCTCCCGAGCCCGCCTGACTCAATAGTCACCAAGTCGGTTGGGTGCCCCATGTCCCGCGTCTGGGACATGGGTTCTACACAGCCACCAATCCTCCCCACATAGATCGAGGAGAGCACGAGCCTTCTCCCGAAGCGACAAACAACGCGACTCTCCCTCAAACGGTAAAATAACTGTGGCCCAACCAAACCAGGCCATCTGCGCCCGCCCACGTAGCCGGCCCAGCAGAAAGGCAATGCCCGCATGAAAGCACTCGTAAAAAGCCGCGCAGAACGCGGCCTCTGGCTCGAAGATGTACCTGAACCTGAAATCGGCATCAACGACGTAAAGATTCGCGTCCTCTACACCGGCATCTGCGGCACCGACCTCCACATCTATGAGTGGGATGCCTGGGCTAGCTCCGTCATTCAACCCGGCCTGATCATCGGCCACGAATTCGTCGGCGAAGTCGTCGCCACCGGCTCCAACGTCGAAGACATCGCCATCGGTCAGATCGTCTCAGGCGAAGGTCACGTCGTCTGCGGCCGTTGCCGTAACTGTCTCGCCGGCCGTCGTCACCTCTGCGCGCACACGATGGGCGTAGGCGTAAACCGCAACGGAGCCTTCGCCGAGTACGTCGTCCTCCCGATGTCCAACATCTGGCAGCACTCCAGCGGAATCTCCCTGGAGATCGCCTCCATCTTTGACCCCCTCGGCAATGCCGTCCACACCGCCCTCGCCTTTCCCACCCTTGGCGAGGACGTTCTCGTCACCGGAGCCGGCCCCATCGGCATCATGGCCGCTGCAGTCGCCCGCCACGCCGGAGCCCGCCACGTCGTCATCTCCGACCCCAATGAATACCGTCGCAACCTCGCGGAGAAGGTTGGCGTCACTTTGGCGGTCAATCCGGTATCCACACCATTGAAGAACGTCCAGCAGCAGTTACACATGCAGGAAGGATTTGATGTAGGACTTGAAATGTCCGGCAACCCCTCCGCCTTCCGCGACATGCTCGCCAACATGAGTCACGGCGGAAAGATCGCCATGCTCGGTATTCCGTCCGAACAGATCGCCATCGACTGGAACCAGGTCGTCTTCAACCAGCTCACCCTGCGCGGCATCTATGGACGCGAGATGTATGAGACCTGGTACATGATGACTGTGATGCTCGAAACCGGTCTCGATATCTCCGGTGTCATCACGCACCGGATGAACTGGCGCGACTTCGAAGACGGCTTCGCTGCCATGCGCTCCGGCAACTCAGGTAAGGTGATTCTCGACTGGCGCGACGTCTCCTAGCTCGCATATTAGCGCACCTTCAGGCTCGCTTAAGCTCTCTTGGAGACAATAAACAACGTGTCCCTCCCCCATTCCAGAACGCGCATCCCGTACCCGCTACCAAGGAGGTCCTGAGGTGCGCGTTCTAATTGTTGAAGACGAAGCCCGTCTCGCCCAGAATCTCGCCGCCGCCCTCCGCGAGGCAGGCAGCTTCGCCGTCGACCACGCTCCCGACGGCATCGAAGGGGAACTCCTGGCCAAACAGGGCTGCTACGACGCCATCATCCTGGACCTGATGCTGCCCGGTCAGACCGGACAGTCCCTCCTCCGCCGCCTGCGCGCAGCGGATGATCCCACGCCCGTGCTCATCCTCACGGCCCGCGAAGGGGCGGAGTCTGTCATCGAGCTTCTCAACGCCGGTGCCGACGACTACCTCAGTAAACCCTTCGATCTTGGTGAGCTGATGGCCCGTGTGAAAGCTCTCATCCGTCGTGGCAAAGGCGCAGCGCACCCCGTCTTCCGCTTTGCTGATGTAGAGCTCAACACCCTGGAGCAGATCGTCCGCCGCAACGGACGCCTCCTCGATCTCTCCCCCACCGAGTACCGCATCCTTGAATACCTGATGCATCGCCCCCGCGTCATCGTCTCGCGCAAGGAGCTCCTCGAGCACCTCTACGACTACAACTGGGAGCACCACTCCAACGTCATCGAAGCCCACATCTCCAACCTGCGGCGCAAGCTGGACGAAGGCACCGATGGTTCGCTGATCGAGACGCTCCGGCATCGCGGTTACCGCCTTACCGCGCAGAGTCCTGTCGAATGAAGTCCCGCTCCATCACCCGCCGCCTCATCATCGCCGTGCTGCTGCTCGAACTTCTCGCCGCCCTGGCCCTCGTCGCCCTTGCAACCTTTCATGAGAGCAGCATCCGCTTCCGAGCCTTCGACGCAACCCTGCAGTCCCGCGCCGCGACGCTGCTCGGAGCCGTAGGCGAAGCCGACGACCCCGCCAACGTCATGCTCGACACCCGCGGCATCACCATCCCCAAGCGCGACCTCTACAGCGTCACCGACGAGACCGGTCGAATCCTCGGCCAATCCCCTCACTGGCTCAAAGAACCAATCGACCCCGCCGTCTACGAAGCTCTCTTCCGCGTAAAGCGAAATGGCCAGACGTACCGCTTCGTCCACCTGCAGGGGACGCGGATAATCGACCCCGGCGACAAGAACGGCGGAGTCATCCACCACATCACGCTCCTGTACGGAGCACCCACCGGTCCCATCTGGCACGAGGTCCGCGAAGCCGTCAGCTTCTATACCTTTGCCTCGCTCGTTCTTCTGACCTTGACCGGCATCATTATGGCCTGGTTCCTGCGTCGCGGCCTTGCCCCGCTGCGCGAACTCGCCGACGAAGCCGGCCGCGTCTCCGCCCACCAATGGCAGTTCACCCCTCCGGAAAGCGCCCGCACCACCCGCGAACTAGCGCCTCTGGCCGACGCAATCGAAGCTGCTCTCCTGCGCCTCCAGCAGACCTTCCAGCAGCAGCGCCGCTTCACCAGCGACGCCGCGCACGAACTCAAGACCGACGTCGCCATCGTCAAATCCTCCCTGCAACTCCTGAGCATGCGCCCCCGCGCCGTAGACGAGTACCAGGAGGGCCTCGAAGTTGCCCTGCGTGACTGCAATCGCCTCGAAAGTACGGTTCAGGAGATGCTCACCCTGGCCGGCATGCAATACACCGCCCACCAAACAGCGAGTCCCACGCAAGCCTCCGACCTTGCACGCTGCGCCCAGGAGGCTGTTCACCGCTTCGCACCCCTCGCACAACTCCGCCAGATCAACGTGATTCTGGCGACCGGCGGCGCGGCCATGGTCGCCCTAGACGAAAAAGAATCCACGCTCCTCTGCACCAACCTCATCCTGAACGCCATCCAACACAGCCATCCTGCCTCTTCAGTCCAGGTTGGCCTCCGCAGCGAGCACGGACAGATAAACCTTACCGTCGATGACCAGGGCGAGGGAATCGCCGCCAATATCCTCCCCCACGTCTTCGAGCCCTTCTTCCGTGGTGACGCCTCCCGCGACCGGAAGAGCGGCGGCACCGGCCTCGGATTGGCGATCTGCAAAGCCATCTGCGAGCGCGCGGCTGGCAGCATCGAGATCTTCAGCACGCTCAACACCGGAACGCGCGTCCTCGTACAACTCCCCACAAGCGCCTCTTGAGTTTCAAACTCTAAAATTGTCATCCTGAGCAAAGCGAAGGACCTGCTTCTAGCTTTTGCCATTGCCGTTCTAAGATCCAAGCTGAATCCTGCCCCCACTTCATGCCACGTTAAGGTGTCCTCTCATATAGTGAGGATGTGATTGCAACCCCTAAACATCTGCACGCCTCAAGACTCTGCTTACTCGTCCTGAGCGCCACGTGCCTCCTCTCAGTCTTCACCCGAGCGCAGACGCCGCCTCCATCGATCACCCTCGACGAGGCTCTGACCCGCGCTCGCAGCAACGAACCAACCTTCGCCGCCGCGGCCGCCGCCAGTCGCAATGCAGCCCTCGACCGCTCCATCGCCCGTGCCGCGCTCTTACCCACCGTGGTCTACCACAATCAATTTCTCTACACCCAGCCGGTACCGAGAACCACAACCTCAGCCAGCACCACGAATGCAAACGTCACCTCCGCCCCACGCTTCATCGCCAATAACGCGGTCCACGAGTACGTCAGCCAGGGTGCCGTCACCGAGACCATCGGAGCCCAGCAGTTCAACGCCGTCACCCGCGCCACAACCGCTGCCTCCATCGCCTCCGCGGAACTTGAGATTGCCCGCCGCGGCCTTACCGCCACCGTGGTCGGCCTCTACTACAACACGCTGGCCGCAGATCAAAAATTAGGCGTAGCGCAACGGGCGCTGGACGAAGCCAACAGCTTCACCACGCTCACGCAGCAACGCGAAGCAGCCCGCGAGGTCGCCCGCGCCGACGTCGTCAAAGCCCAGCTCCAGCAGCAGCAGCGCACCCGCGATCTCACCGACGCCCGCCTCCAGGTCCAGCGCTCGCGGCTTGACCTGGCTGTGCTCTTGTTCCCGGATCCCCGCTCTCCCTATACCCTCTCAGTCGCGGACACGCCTCCGGCACCACCAGCCCGGGCCGATGTAGAAGCCGCCCTTGCAAAGCGCAACCCTGAACTGCAATCGGCACTCGCCAGCTCGCATCTCGCCGACCTCACCGTCACCTCCGCCCGTCTCGCCTACCTGCCGGACCTCAGCCTCAGCTACACTTACGGAATCGACGCCACACAGTTCGCAACCCACGCCTACGACGGCACGCGCAATCTCGGTTACTCCGCCTCCGCCACCCTGGACATTCCTATCTGGGACTGGTTCAGCACCCAGAATAAAATCCGCCAATCCCGCATCAATCGTGACGTCTCCCGCACCGTCCTCACCAATACCCAGCGCCGTCTCATCGCTCAGCTCGAAGAGTTCTACGCCGAGGCCATCGCTGCCCATGAGCAGCTCGTCTCACTCGACGAAAGCGTAGTCACCGCCACCGATAGCCTGCGCCTCACGCGGCTCCGCTACACTGCCGGCGAAGCCACTGTCCTCGAAGTCGTGGATGCCCAGAACTCCCTCACTACCGCGGAACTGGCCCACGAAGACGGCACCGTCCGCTACCAGACCGCGCTCGCAAATCTCCAGCTCCTCACAGGAACGATCTAACTCATGCCCAGGCAAGCAAGCTCCTCCATTCAACTCACGCCCCGCAAATTCCCGGGTGCCCCATTCATCGCAGCCCTACCGCGATGGGTGGGGTATACGATGCCAGTCCTCATCACGGCTCTCGCACTCCTTTCCTCCGGCTGCAAAAAAACCGAAGCCACTCCAACCCCCGAGGTCTACGTGCAGGCCGCAAAACCGGAGCAGGGAAGCATCAGCGAGCAGATCACCGCCGACGCCACCCTCGCGCCGCTCGCGCAGGCCGCCATTTCGCCCAAGGTCACCGCCCCGGTTCGGAAGTTTCTGGTCCAGCGCGGAGCCCACGTCAAAGCCGGCCAGCTCCTCGCCACTCTTGAAAACAGCGACCTCGCCGCCGCCGCCCTGGACAACAAGGGAGCCTACACCTCCGCCCAGGCCAACTACGAGACAGCCACTAAGTCGACCGTTCCGGAGGAGTACACCAAGGCCAACCTCGACCTCATCCAGACCCAGGGCGCGCTCACCCTCGCCAAGTCCATCGTCACCGCTCGTACCGAACTCTTCACCCAGGGAGCAATCCCGGGCCGAGATCTCGACACAGCGAAGGCATCGCTCCTCCAGGCCCAGGCCGCATACGACATAGCGAAACAGCACTTCGACGCCGTAAAAGCCGTCGGCAACCAAGCCTCCCTCCGCTCCGCGCAAGGCACGCTTACCTCCGCCCAGGGCAAGTACCTCGGTGCCGAAGCGCAACTCAGCTACACCGAAATCCGCAGCCCCATCGACGGCGTCGTCACCGACCGCCCTCTCTTCAACGGTGAGACCGCCGCCGCCGGAAACCCCGTCATCACCGTCATGGACACCTCCGCCCTGATCGCCAAACTCCACATTGCGCAGATGCAGGCCCAGCAACTCACCCTCGGAGCGGCCGCCACCATCAAGGTTCCCGGCCTGCCCGATCCGGTCCCGGCCAAAGTCTCCCTCATCAGCCCGGCCCTCGACCCGGGAAGCACCACGGTCGAAGTCTGGCTGCGCGTCGAAAATCCAAAGGCTACCCTCAAAGCCGGCACTCCCGTCCGCGCCACGATCACTGGCCGCACCGAACCCAACGCCACCCTTATTCCCGTTGAAGCCATCCAGACGGTAGCCGCCGGATCCGCAGACGGCACCCCCGGTTCAAAATTCGTCATGACCATAGCCCCTGACGGCACCGCCCACAAGCATCCCGTCACCCTCGGTATCGTCACCCCCGACTCCGTACAGGTGCTCTCCGGAATCACAGTCAACGACATGGTCATCACCATCGGCGCCTACTCGCTCGAAGACAACACCAAGGTCAAGATCGGCACACCGCCGGACGAAAAATCCGACACAGCCAAGCCAGCCGCCGGAAAGGATGCAGACGACAAATGACCGTCACCGCCTCCTCCAATTCCAGCACTCCGCCCGAGAAGCCCTTCTGGCTGGCTACTTCCTCGAAGACCATCTTCTTCCTGATCCTCGTCCTCACCGCGGCGGGAATCTACGCAGCTTTTCAGGTTCCCATTGCAGTCTTTCCCGATACGAACTTTCCCCGCGTCGTCATTGGCGTCGACAACGGCGTCATGCCGGTCGAGCAGATGCAGGTCACCATCACCAAGCCGATCGAAGACGCGATCAACAGCGTTCCCGGCCTCAAGACAGTCCGCAGCACCACCTCGCGTGGTTCCGCGGAAGTCAGCCTCTTCTTTGACTGGGGGGTGGACATGTACCGCACCCTGCAACTCACCGACGCCGCTCTCGCCAAGGTCCAGCAGACGCTTCCCACTACCGCCCGCATCACCACCAATCGCCTCACCTTCGCCACCTTCCCCATCCTCGGCTACACCCTCACCACCGATCAGGACGCCCAGGGCCGCGACCTCGTCACCCAGACCCAACTGTGGGAGCTTGCCACCTACGACCTCAAACCACCCCTGAACCGCGTCGACGGCGTCAGCACCGTCACCGTGCAGGGTGGCAAGATTCCCGAGTTCCACGTCATCCCCAACCTCGCCCGGCTGCAGTCCTCCGGCGTGACGCTTCTCGACCTAGTCAACGGCGTCCAGACCTCGAACATCATCGACTCTCCCGGCCTCTACGAAGCCGATCATCAACTGATCCTCGGCCTCATCGGAGCTCAGGCGCACGACGCATCGCAACTCTCCAGCCTGGTCATCAAGACCACCGCCTCTGGAGCGCCCGTCCGCGTCGCTGACGTCGCCACCGTCGAACCGGCGACCATGCCCGTCTACACCATGGTCACCTCGAACGGCCGTCCCTCCGTCCTGCTCAACATCGCCCGCCAGCCCTCCTCCAACACCGTGCAGGTCGCCAACGCCATCGCGGATGAGATCGCGTCCCTCCAGTCCAAGCTCCCGCACGGAGTCCATCTCACCCCGTTCTACGACCAGTCCGAACTCGTCCGCGAGTCCATCTCCAGCGTCCGCGACGCCATCCTGATTGGCCTCGTCCTCGCCTGCATCATCCTCTTCCTTTTCCTCCGCGACTGGAGTTCGTCACTGGTCGCCGGGCTCGTCATTCCGGTTACGGTCGCAGTCACCATCCTCTTCCTCTGGCTCATCGGACAATCCTTCAACCTCATGACCCTCGGCGGTCTTGCTGCTGCGATCGGCCTGGTCATCGACGACGCGATCGTCGTAGTCGAGAACATCGTCGTCCACCGCGACTCGGGCCAGTCCCGCCACGAAGCGATCCGCCGCGCCCTGGCCGAAATTACCACTCCGCTGGTCTTCTCGACCCTCACCCCGGTGGTTGTATTTCTCCCCCTCATCGCTGTCACCGGAGTGACCGGCAGCTTCTTCCGCGCCCTCGCTGTCACCATGACCGCCGCGCTCCTTACCTCGCTCGCCCTGGCCCTCACCTGGACCCCAGCCCTCTCATTAATCCTCCTCCGCAACAAGACGGGTGCCCCAGGTCCCGATTCTGGGACCTGGGCCTCGGGCGAAAGCCCGACCGATCCCGACCAAGTCAAACAAGCCCCAGCATCATCCGCCGATCCCGACCACGAGAACGGCCCCATCATGCGCCGCGTCCTCCACATCCACGCCCGCACCCTCAACTGGTCCCTCGCTCACCCTCTCGCCCTCGGAGCAGTGTGTGTTGCACTCGTGATCGCGACCTACTTCAGCTACAACGCCCTCGGCTCCGACCTGCTGCCCGCGATGGACGAAGGTGCCTTCATCCTCGACTACCTGACTCCCGCCGGAACCTCGCTCACCGAGACCAACCGGGTCCTCCTCCACGTCGAGCAGATTCTCCGCAACACGCCGGAAGTTCTCATCACCTCGCGTCGCACCGGTCTCCAGATGGGCCTCGCCGCCGTCACCGAGGCCAATCGCGGCGACTTCACCGTCCGCCTCAAGACCAAACGCTCCCGCGCCATCGACGACATCATCTCCGACGTCCGCGCCGAGATTAAAAAAACCGAACCCTCTCTCGACATCGAGTTTCCGCAGGTCCTTCAGGACATGATCGGCGACCTCTCGAACTCCCCCGAGCCCATCCAGATCAAGCTGTTCTCAAACGATCCAGCCCTCCTCAAGGATCTAGGCCCCCGCGTGGGAGCGGCCATTGCAAAAATCTCCGGTGTCGTCGATGTCCAGAACGGCATCGACAACACCATCTCCGGTCCAGCTACCAGCTTCCAGGTCAACTCCGTTCTCGCTGCCCGCCTCGGGTTCACTCCATCTGAAGTCGCTGAAGATGCGACCTCCATTCTCGACGGCCTCCCCGCTACAAACCCCCTCATCGTCAACGGCCGCCCGTATACTATCCGCGTCCGTATGCCCGAAGCCACCCGCTCCTCGCTCGACGCGATCCAGAACACCGTCTTTAACTCCGCCTCGGGCCACACCGCCAGCCTGGGTGCGATGGCCGACGTCACCCAACTCCCACCACAGGGCGAGATCCTCCGCGAAAACCTGCAGCAGCTCATCACCGTGACCGGACGCCTCGAAGGTTCCGATCTTGGCTCCGCCATGGCCCAGGTCCAATCCACCGTGCAGGCGATGCAGCTTCCCGCCAGTGTCCGGGTGGAGTACGGCGGCACCTACCAGGAGCAGCAGAAGTCCTTCCACGATCTCGCACGCGTCCTGATCCTGGCCCTGGCCCTGGTCTTCGGAGTCCTGCTCGCGGAGTTCCGCAACTTTTCCGCCCCCATCGCTATCCTCACCAGCTCTGTCCTTTCCATCGCCGGAGTCGTCCTCGCCCTGCTCGTCACCCAGACCACCTTCAACGTAGCCAGCTTCATGGGGTTGATCATGGTCATCGGTATCGTAGCGAAGAACGGAATTCTCCTCCTCGACGCCGACGAAAAATACCGCGCCGAATCCGAATCCCAACCCGATGCAGATCTATCGCAAACGGTGGAAGACACAAACGTCAGGGACCTCTCCCGCGAAGCCATGCTCCACGCCGCCCAACGCCGCCTCCGCCCCATTGTCATGACCGCCATCGCCGCAGTCTGCGGCATGCTTCCCCTGGCCTTCGCCCTCGGAGCAGGCTCACAAATGCTCCAACCCCTCGCCATCGCCGTCATCGGAGGCCTCTGCCTCTCGGTCTTCCTCTCCCTCATCGTTACCCCTGTCCTCTACTACCGCCTCACCCGCAATCGCAACGCATAACCCGTCGGAATGACCCAGCCAGAAGAGAACGACCAATCAGCCTTTGCGACCACCAACACCACCGATAGAGTCACTTCATTTACGCGAAGCGTCCTACACCCCACGAAGGCCCCGTGGTGCCCGCCCGGCGTTAGGGCGAACTTGGCACTTCCCATCTGTCAGCTCTGAAATTCGCTGCAGGTACCAATCACTAAAAACGGCCTGCAAGCATAAGCTCGCAGGCCGTCAAAACAAAGAGCAGGGAAGCTCTACTTCTTACCCACCACAATCACCGAATAGCTCCCCGGCACAACCGTAGGCCGAGGCTTAGGAACTGCCGCAGTAGCTGCCGGAGCCGGTCCATACTCAGCCGCCAGCAGATAAATCCGTCCGGTCCCGGCATCGAACGACATCGTCCTCGCCCGCTTCGGAGTCTCCACATTCTGGATCACCTTGTAGTCGCTGCCCTTAGCGTCCACTACCGTCAGCGTTCCGTCGCCGTTCGAGCTGAAGGCCACCTGGTTGTTCGCGTCATATCCAGCCGCATCCGGTCCATCGCCGATCTCGACCAGTTTCAGCACCTTGCCGGAGTCGGCGCTCGTCACCGCCATCTTCTTGCCATCGCAGACCGAGAACAAACGCCGTCCAGCCGTATCCATCGCCAATCCGCTCGGCGACTCGCATCCGGCCAGTGGCCATTCTGCCGTCACTTTGAGAGCCTTCGCATCCAGCCGCACAATCGAGTTCTTCGTCTCGATATTGACGAACACCGTCCCCTTGCCATCCGCCTGCGGAAACTCCGGCTTGCCCGACAGCTTGATCGTCGCCGCCACCTTCATCGTCGCCGTATCGATCACGCTGGCGTCGTTGCTCCGGCCGTTGAATGCCCACACCGTCTTCGTCACCGGCTCAAATGTAATCCCATCCGGATTTGTCCCGGTTGCGATCGAGTTCACCTTCGCATACGTCTTGCGGTCGAAGACGACCACGGCGTTCGCCCCGCCATCGCTGATATATCCGTACTTGCCTTCAGCATCGAGCGCGATTCCGTGCGTTCCCTTTAGATCCGTAATTGACCCTACCGCTTTGCCGGTCTTGGTATCCACCACTTCAACCCGAGGTCCATGCGTCAGATACACCACATGCATCGAGGGATCCGCCAGTAGGTAGTCCCAACCGCCCTGCCCGCCGATCACCCACTTATCCACCACCGCATACGGTCCGGTGGCCGCAAAGGCACTCACTCCAGGGGCGACGACCATCATCGCGCCTGCCATCAAAGAAATCGAACGAACCACTCGGCTGAATTGCATAAGTAAAGCTCCTTTAGGCTGCAACATCATCTGCGGATGCCACCCAAGCATACGGACGGCATTCTCAAGCCTTGATGAAGGTCGCATCCTCTACCGAAGACATTCACTCCTCAGTAACCTAAGCGGCCCAGCCTGCATCTCACCCAAAGAATCCAGAACGCACAAAAGCACGTATTAGATTTTGACTGTGTTCCAACAACTATCATTGCCGCTGTCTTAAGGACGAACGTCGTACAATCCTCCCAAAGCATCCGCATCATTCCGGCACAGGTTCAAAGCATGGATCAAAGCGACTGCGAAATCTCTCCCCAGACCGTGGCCCACCCGCCGGCCTACCCTCCGCATCACCCTGCTCCAGACAGCCTCTTTGAACGCTGCTCCTGGTTCTACGCCCTCTGCCGCGAGTATCTCTTCCGTGACCACACCCAGGAGATCGCCAATTCGCTCTTCCCCAGCGAAGGTCCGGAACCCGGAACCCGCGTCCTGGAACTCGGATGCGGGCCCGGTTTCTATGCCTGCCGTCTGGCCCAGGACTACCCCCGGATCCACGCCGCTGGAGTCGACCTCTCCAGCAACCTCATCCAGCGCGCACGCTCCCGCGCCGCAAACCGCCGCCTCAATAACTGCACCTTCAGCCACGGAGACGCCCAGTCCCTGCTCGATCCCACCGCCTCCGTTGACGCCGTCGTGGTGTCCCGTTTGTTCCTCATCGTCCCCGGCAAAGAAGCCGTCCTCCGCGAGATCCACCGCGTGCTTCGACCCGGTGGACGATGTTTTATCGCCGAACCCACCTCCGGTTTCCGCACTCGAATCCCGCTGTCCTGCATGTGGCTTCTCTCCCGCCTCACCTCCAGTCCCGCCGGCAAGTACCGCGAACCCCGGCAGGCCGACGTCATGTCCCGCCCCGACTTCAGTACCCTCATCCGCTCCCAGCCCTGGCACTCCGTAGATCTCCAGTACGATGGCTGGTACCAGTACGCCGTCTGCACAAAGTCCCCGGTTCACGCTATTCCTTCCAGCCAGAACGGCACCGCAGAGCAGCAAAGCCAAACCAGCATCTGGAGCACTGTTTAGTTCATGCCTTCCTCTTCCTCTCCATTGCCGTCCCCGTCCTCCCATACCCAGATCCAGCCCCTGCTCGCCTCCGACTATTCCGTACTCGACCCATCCGCTCCTCTCGATCCGGCCATCGTCGCCCTTCGCGCCGGTCAGTGCGCGCTCGCCGTTATGGCGAAAGCTCCCCGCGTCGGCAAGGTCAAAACCCGTCTCGCGCCGCCCCTGACCCTCGACCAGTCCGCCGCTCTCAACACCTGCTTCCTAAGAGACACGACCCAGAATCTTGCCGAAGTTTCCGCCTCCGGGCACGCCGCCGGCCTCATCTCCTATACCCCCGTCGGAGATGAAGCTCTCTTCGATGGCCTCCTGCCCGCTGACTTCGCCCTCATTCCCCAGCGCGGCGACACCTTTGGCGAGCGCCTCCTCTTCGCCGCCCAGGACATTCTGGCCTGTGGCTATGGCTGCGTCTGCCTGATCGACTCCGACTCGCCCACCGTTCCGACGGCAGCCTTCGAACAGGCCATCGCAGCCCTCCGCCGCCCCGGCGACCGCGTCGTCCTCGGCCCTTCGCACGACGGCGGGTACTATCTCATCGGCCTCAAACGTCCCCACGCCGCTCCCTTTACCGACATCTCCTGGAGTACCTCCACCGTAGCCGCGGAAACCCGCGAACGCTGCTACCGCGCCGGTCTCGAACTCGTCGAACTTCCCCTCTGGTATGACGTAGACGACGCTGCCGCCCTCGCCCTCCTCCACGCGGAACTCATGCAGGACGTGCAGCCCCATTTCGCCATCGCCGTCGGCTACCCAGCCCCTCATACCCGCGCCAAACTCCTCGAACTCAACGGCGGAGCCCGTCCATGACTCCCGCCGGCACAAGTGCGGAAGCGCCGCCCCTCGCAACGATTCAGCGAAGGGAAGGACCACCGTCCGCCTCCCCGTCTCTCTTTCATGAGTGGCACCAGGCCCGCCCCTGGCAGACCAATGCCGCCCTCATTCTCATCGGAGCCGCTCTACTGCTCCTGACCCATCAGCTCGTCTCCGAGTACGGTCGCTTCACCATGGGTTTCTCCGGTGTCTCCGGCTGGTCCGCCTGGCTGTATATCGCGGCGGTCTTCCTCATCCTCACGCAGCCGGTCAATCGCTACACCTTCCCCATCATCCTCACCGTGGCCGTCGCGTGCCGCCTTATGCCGCTCTTCGCCGAGCCCTACCTCTCCTCCGATATCTACCGCTACGTCTGGGACGGCATCGTCCAGCACGCCCACCTCTCTCCTTATCGCTACGTCCCCGGCAATCCGGCGCTCACATTTCTGCGCGAGCCGAATCAAAACATCTTCGATAACATCAACCGCCGCGACTACGCCCACACCATCTACCCGCCCGTCGCGCAGGCCCTCTTCTACTGCATTACCTTCTTCAGTCCCACTATCATCGCCATGAAGACCGCGATGATCGCCTTTGAGGGTCTGACCCTTTTTGCTCTGATAAAAATCCTCCGCCACCTCGGTCGCCGCCCGGACCAAGCCCTCCTCTACGCCTGGTGCCCGCTCCTCTTCTGGGAGGTCGCCGGCGCAGGCCACCTCGACGCAGCCGCGATGGCCTTCATCAGCCTGGCCCTGCTCTTCCGGATCCGCCGCCGGCCCATCCTCACGGGCCTCTTCCTCGGCCTCGCCATCATGACCAAGCTCTATCCCATCGTCCTCCTCCCAGCTCTCATGATGAGCACCACAGATCCGGGTATCCCACGTCCGGATCTTCGCACGTGGGTTTCCAAAACCTTCTACGTCCTCAACCCAAAACACTGGGACTGGAGGCTTCCTGGCACGACCTTTGCTGTCATCGCCCTGGGCTACGCCACCTACAGCAGCGCGGGTCTCCTAGTCTTCGGCTATCTCGGAGGCTACGTCCGGGAAGAAGGCATTGCCACCGGTACCCGCTACTTCTTCCTCGACCTGGCCCAGCACATCCCCGGACTCCACACCCTCCCGATTCTCAGCTTCTACCTGCTCTGTCTCCTGACTTTTGGAGCACTCACTGTCTGGGCCCTTTCAGTAAATCTAAAGCAGGGAACCAGCGCCAGCTTCCTAACTCCCGCCTTCGTGCTGGCCGCTGCCCTGATGTTCCTCTTCTCTCCGCACTATCCCTGGTACATTCTCTGGCTGATCCCGTTCTTCGCCCTCCAGCCGAACCTTCCCATCCTCACGTACCTGATGACCGCGTTCTACCTCTTCACCACGCCGCTGGCCGACGGAACACTCTCTCGAACCTTCCGCCTCAACGCCATCCTCTACGGAGCATTAGCCGCAGCGATCCTGATCCAACTCGCACTGCGAAACCGAACCCTCCCCGGACTAAACTTCCAGCAAGCTCCCCTTGAAAGCAAGAGGCCCACATGAGCACACTCCTTCCCATCTTTCCTCCCGAAGACCTGCTGGATCAGCCGACCCTAACCCCCGAAGCCCAGCAGGCCGAAGAAGAGAAGAACAAGATGCGCCGCTACTTCGAGAAACCCGAAGAGCAGCTCAGCCCCACCGTGGCCCACGAGCCCGTCTGCCTCTATCTCGAAACCACCAACCGCTGCAATCTCCTCTGCACCACTTGCCCCCGCACCTATGAGCAGCTTGAGCCCGAAGCCGATATGCCCTGGGAGCTCTTCACTTCGCTGGTCGACCAGTACCCCAACATCGCCCGCGTCGTTCTCCACGGAATCGGCGAACCCATGCTGGTCAAAGATCTCGCAGAGCGCGTTGCGTACCTCAAGGCTCGTAACATCTACGTCCTCTTCAACACCAACGGGACAGTACTGAATGCCATGAACGGCCGCGCCCTGATCGACGCCGGCCTCGACGAACTCCGCGTCTCGCTCGACGCTGCCGACCCCGATGTCTACCAGATGGTCCGCGGCAAAGATTTCTTCTCGAAGATCGTCGAGAACGTCCGCGCCTTCACCCAACTGCAGCGCGAACTCAACGCTCCCAAGCCCATGGTATCTCTCTGGCTCACCGGCCTCCGCGAGACCGTAGATCAGCTCCCCAACTTCGTCCGCCTTGCCCACACCATCGGCGTTCGCGAAGTCTACCTCCAGCGCCTCGTCTTCTTCGACGACGCCGAAGCCAATGAGAACTCTCTTGCCCGCGCCTCATCCGCCCTCTTCGAACACACTACTGAACGCGAAGAAGCCCTCATCCGCGAAGCCGAATCCGTAGCCGCCGAGTTGGGCATCCTCTTCTCCGCCTCGGGAGCCGTGGACCCCGGCGAGTCCATCCGCATGAAGCAGACCGACAACCCCTGGTCCCTCTGCCGCCGCCCCTGGTCGCTGATGTATATCACTGCCAACGGCCGCGTCCTGCCATGCTGCATCGCACCCTTCAGCATGAAGGGCTACGGGGCCTTTACCCTCGGAGACGCAACTCAGGATACCCTGCGCGAGATCTGGAACGGCCCCGAATACCAGCGCCTCCGCGAAGGTCTTCTAACCTCCGCTCCACCTCCAGCCTGCACCAACTGCGGCCTCCGCTGGAGCCTCTAAACACGCGCAGCGTCCAATACACCACGAAGTGGCGCCTGCCCGGCGTCAGGGCGCACTAGCCCTTGTTCCTAAAAAAACAAATGCCCCAAATCTCCATCATCATCCCCGTCCTGAACGAATCCGAATCCATCGGCCAGGTAGTCGCCTCCATGCTCTGGCATCTCATCGCCGAGTGCATCGTAGTCGATAACGGCAGCACCGACGCCACCGCCCAGATCGCGCAAGCCGCAGGCGCGCGTATTATCAACTCACCCCGGGGTTACGGGGCAGCCTGCAAAGCCGGCAGCGAAGCCGCCCTTTCAACCTCCGACATCCTCGTCTACATGGACGGCGACGGCTCCGACATCATCGACGACCTGCCCTGCCTCATCGCCCCCATCGAAGCCAACGAAGCCGACTTCGTCATCGCCTCCCGCATCCGTGGCCAGCGAGAATCCGGCTCCATGCTCCCCAGCCAGGTCTTCGCCGGACACCTCGTCGGGTTGCTGCTCCGCCTCACCCTCGGAGTCCGTTACACCGACATGGGTCCATTCCGTGCCATCCGCAGAACGTCACTCGAAACGTTACAAATGCAGGAACTCACCTATGGCTGGAACCTCGAGATGCAAATCAAGGCCGCGAAACAAAAACTCCGCATCCTAGAAATTCCGGTGAACTACCGCGCCCGCATCGGTGGCACCAGCAAAGTCTCCGGCAACCTCGGCGCTTCTTTGAAAGCCGCTACCCGCATCCTCGAAGTTCTCTTCCGCGTTACCTTGAGCTCCCGCACACACTAAATTCCTGTTGAACTTGTCAGCAGCTCCCGCCGTATACTTTTCAGGTCAGATCAGGAGACCCGCATGAACCACCACATCACCGGCACCACCATGCCAGTCCTGGAGTTCGCCCTCGACCGCAACGACGCCGTCATCTCCGAGGCTGGCGAACTGTCCTGGATGTCGCAGTCCATCCAGATGACCACCCACACCCAGCACGCCGGTGGTGGCGGCTTCCTCGGAGCTATCAAACGCGTCGCCGGCGGCGGGTCCTTCTTCATGACCGAGTACCGCGCCTACGGAGCACCCGGCGAGGTCGCCTTCGCCACCCGCGTCCCCGGCCACATCGTTCCTGTTCCAGTCGGCAATGGGTATGAGTACCTCATCCACCGCCACGGCTTCCTCTGCGCCACCGCCGGCATTGAGCTTGGCGTCGGCTTCCAGCAATCCCTCGGAGCCGGCATCTTCGGCGGCGACGGCTTCCTGCTCCAGAAAGTCTCCGGGCAGGGAACCGCCTGGCTCGAACTCTCCGGAGAAGTCATCATCAAAGACCTCGCTCTCGGCGAAACCCTCCGTGTCCATCCCGGTCACGTCGGAGCCTTCCAGTCCAGCGTCGGCTTCCAGATCCAGCGCATCCCCGGCCTCAAAAACATGATCTTCGGCGGCGACGGCATCTTCCTCGCCGCCCTCACCGGCCCGGGCCGCATCTGGCTCCAGACGCTCCCCATCTCCCGCCTCGCCCATCAGTTGCAGAAGTACATGCCCAGCGCCGGCCGCGAGCGCGCTGTCGAGGGCGGAGTCGTTGGCGGCATCGTAGGAAACATCCTCAAAGGAATGTAACCAAAACAGTTTCTAATTCAGAATGTTTTCACAAAACGTGTCATCTCGAGCGAAGTCGAAACGCCTGCGGTTCGCATTCTCCCAACGCGCCCCCAAAAGCCGGGTGCCCCATTCATCGCAGCCTCATCGCGATGGCTGGGGCACTGCAACATCCTCTTCGGATCTTGTTCTCCCTATTAAACCGTCCCTCACTTTCTATCTAAGGCGGATCGCCGTTATCCTTAGGTCAGCATGCCTCCATTCCTCGATCTGCAACACGTCAACGTAGCCCGCGGCGACAATACCGTCCTCCACGACATCAACCTCACCATCGCCGCCGGCGAGCACATCGCCATCCTCGGCCCCAACGGCTGCGGCAAGTCGACCCTCATCAAGACCATCACCTGCGAGTGCTATCCGCTGGTTCAGCTCGGCACCAGGGTCCGTATCTTCGAACGCGAACGCTGGGACCTGACCGAGCTCAAGAAGCGCCTCGGTGTCGTCTCCGCCGAACTCCCCGGCAAGGCCACCCTTCACACCACCGGCCGCGACGCCATCCTTACGGGCTTCTTCTCCAGCTCCACCCTCTGGCCCAACCTGATCGCCGCCATCACGCCCGAGATGCACACCCACACCGACGAAGTACTCGAACGTATCGGAGCCACCTACCTCGCAGCGAAGCCAGTCGGAGAGATGTCCGCCGGCCAGCAGCGCCGCATCATGATCGGCCGCGCTCTCGTGGCCTCTTCCTCCATGCTGCTGCTGGATGAGCCGTCGAACGCCCTCGACCTCGCTGCCCAGCAGGATCTCCGCGACCTGCTCCGTACCCTCGCCCAGCAGGGAACCGGCATCCTCCTCATTACCCATCACATCGCCGACATTATCCCGGAGATCGACCGCATCATCCTCATGAAGCAAGGCCGCATCCACGCCGACGGCTCCAAATCGAGCCTCCTCACAGCACCAACACTGAGCGCGCTCTTCGAGACCCAAGTCCACCTCGCCGAACGCGAAGGATTCTACAACGCCTGGTAGCGGCGAAGCTTGTTGTGTGGATTCGTTAGGATGACTTACTTCGCCGGAGGAATAACGCCGGTCTGCAGCTTCACCAGCTCCGGCTGAGGGATCTTGCTGGGTCCCAGTACCGCGATCCGCGGCAGAGGCCCGCGCACCATCGCGACCTCGTCGCAGGCATACAGCCGAGGACACATCTGGCAGTCCTTGTAGATCTTGTCCGGAAGCACCGTGCGGTCCACCACGCGAAACCCGAAGTGGAAGAAGAAGTCCGGAATACGCGTGAACAGGCAAACGCTTGCGACACCCTGCTCCTCACCCTCTTCCAGCAGCGCCCGCAGCAGCTTGCCGCCCGCGCCCTGGCCCTTCGCCTCCGGCTTCACCACGATCGACCGAACCTCTGCCAGGTGAGGTCCATATAGATGCAGCGCACCGCATCCGAGAAAGACGCCGCCCTCCGACTCGGCCACCGCGAAATCGCGAACGTTCTCGCAGATCTCCGCATAGTTCCGGCGCAGCAGCGTTCCGTCGCCCGAGAGCGAGTTCACCAGCTCAAAGATGTTCACCGCGTCCTGCAGCTTCGCCTTGCGCACCACCGCCCCACCCACGCGAGGACGCGAGGACGAGGTGGATTCACTGACGGGCAATAGCGACGAGATGGACAAGGACCGGCGGCTCCTACTTCCTACTTTAGTTTCTCAGATTCTCAAGCTGGCTGTTCTACGTCAACCGCAATTCTACTGCGCGCATCTTCCAAGGCAGCACGCACCCGGGCACGCGCCGTTCCCCCGATCACATCATGGCAGTCCAGCGCCGCTTCGATGGTGATCGCGTCGTAGAAGTCCTCGGCAAAGTGCTCTCCGAACGCTTTGAGCTCGTCCAGCGTCAACGCGTTCAACTCCCGCCCGGACTCCAGCCCGAAGCGGACCGCATGGCCGATCTGCTCGTGCGCCTTGCGGAACGGAACGCCCCTGTTCGAAAGATACGTCGCCGCCGCCATCGCATTCAGATAGCCGCTCGTTGCCGCAGCCGCCATCCGGTCATAGCGGAACTTCAGCGAATTAGTAAACGCCGGCAACACAGCCAGCATGCCCTGCATCGTCCGCGAAGCGTCAAACACCGGCTCCTGGCCCTCTTGCAGATCCTTGTTATAAGCCAGCGGCAGTCCCTTGATCAGCACCGAAAGCGCAGTCGCAGAGCCGATCAACCGGCCCGACTTGCCGCGAATCAACTCGGTCAGATCGGGATTCTTCTTCTGCGGCATGGCACTCGACCCCGTCGAGAAGGCCTCCGGTAGATCGAGGAATCCGAACTCCGCGGTCGAGAACAGCGTGAGCTCTTCCGCGAACCGCGAGATGTGCAGACCGATGACCGCAAGCGCCTGCGTAAACTCCAACGCGAAGTCGCGGTCGCTCGTCGCATCCATGCTGTTCGGCGTAGGAGCGTCGAACGCCAGAGCCTCGGACGCAATGAGCCGGTCCAGCGCCAGCGTCGCTCCGGCAATCGCGCCCGAACCCAGCGGGCAGTAGTTCATACGCGCCCGTGCATTGCGAAGCCGCGAGATATCCCGCTCGATCATACTGACGTAGGAGAGCAGCCAGTGCGCCACCAGAACCGGCTCGGCGCGCTGCAGGTGCGTGTACGAAGGCATCACCGCATCGCTCGAAGTCTCCGCCAGCTCCACCAGCGCAAACGCCCAGCTCCGCAGTCCTTCGAGAATCGCGTCGATCGAGTCGCGCACATACAACCGCATGTCTGTAGCGATCTGCTCGTTGCGGCTGCGCCCGGTATGCAGCTTCAGGGCCAGATCCCCTATCGCCCGCGTCAGCTCCAGCTCAACGAAGTGGTGAATGTCCTCAGCCTGCGCAATGGAAGCGGCAGCAGGAAAGTTCGGATTGTGAAACTCACTCTCGGTCAGCTTCAACTCGCCGACCAGCGCCAGTCCGGCGACCATCCGGTCCAACTCTTCAGAAGTCAGAACACCAGCGGCCGCAATGACGCGAGCATGTGCGGTACTCGCAGCGATCTCCTGGGGAAGCAGCCGCCAGTCAAACGGAAACGACCGCTGCCACTGCTCAAAGCCAGAGTCGAGAGGCTCCCGGAATCGGCCGGACCACATCTTGGTGGGTTGATTCTGTTCAGACATTTTTTACCTATGCTCTCTTATTTGTCATTCCCGAAGGGAATCTGCGTTTGTAGTCGCTACGGCTTCTTCGGGCATAAGCTCCTCCCACGTCGGATTGCTCGCTTCGATCAGCGCAATCTTCTGCGCCCGCGTCCGCTTCTTGAGTTCCTTCTCACGGGCGATCGCGTTGTTGACATATTGAAACTCCTCCGAGTAAACGAGCCGGGTGATCTTGTAGCGGGCAGTGAAGCTGCCGGGAGTCTGCTTGCGATGCTCCAGTACGCGTCTACGAAGGCTGTTGGTCATACCAATGTAGAGAATGTGCGAACGGTTGGAGAGGATGTAGACCCAGAAAGTGATACTCGTCCTGGCGCATCGGAGTTTTCCTTGGGCGTTTGTGCAGGTTCTAACGAAACGCAGATTCCCTTTGGAATGACAAACAAAAACGTTACTCCTTCTCTTTGCCGCTGCTCAGTTGCGGCATCTCCGTGCCTTTGCTCAGCTTGATGAGACCACTCTGCGCGTAAGTCAAAAGCTTGGCGCGCGTATCGGTGATGTCGAGATTCCGCATCGTAAGCTGGCCGATGCGGTCGCGTGGCGAGAAGGTAGACTCACCCTTCTCCATGGTCAGGCGCTCGGGATGGAACGTAAGATTCGGCGAGTCCGTGTTCAGGATTGAGTAGTCATTGCCGCGACGTAGCTCGATTGTGACCTCGCCGGTTACAGGCTTGGCGACCCAGCGCTGTGCTGCTTCGCGCAGCATAATCGCCTGTGGATCGAACCAGCGGCCCTGATACAGCAGGCGGCCCAGCTTGCGGCCGTTATCGCGGTACTGCTCGATCGTGTCCTCGTTATGGATGCCGGTGATCAGACGCTCGTACGCGATGAACAGCAGAGCAAGGCCGGGTGCCTCATAGATGCCGCGGCTCTTGGCCTCGATGATGCGGTTCTCAATCTGATCGCTCATGCCGAGTCCGTGGCGGCCGCCGATGCGGTTCGCCTCCAGCAGCAGTTCGACGGGGTCAGGAAACTCCTTGCCGTTGAGCGCGACGGGAAAGCCCTCTTCAAAGCGGACGGTGATCTCTTCGCGTTTTACCTCAACGTCGTCATTCCAAAAAGCCGTGCCCATGATGGGAACAACGATCTTCATGCTGCTCGAAAGAAGCTCGAGATCCTTGGCTTCGTGGGTTGCACCGAGAATGTTGGAGTCGGTCGAGTAGGCCTTCTCCGAGGACATCTTGTAACCAAAGCCGGACTTCGCCATAAACGCCGACATCTCGGCGCGACCACCAAGCTCATCGATAAAGATAGCGTCGAGCCAGGGCTTGTAGACCTTCAGGTCCGGATTGACCAGCAGGCCGTAGCGGTAGAAGCGCTCGATGTCATTGCCCTTGTACGTCGAGCCATCACCCCAGATGTTGACGTCGTCTTCCTTCATCGCGGTGACCAGCATAGTGCCAGTAACAGCCCGGCCAATGGGAGTCGTATTGAAGTAGGTGACGCCGGCAGTGGTGATATGGAACGCGCCCGACTGAAGAGCCGCAATGCCTTCGCGAACCAGCGGACCGCGGCAGTCGATCAGCCGTGCCTTCTCAGCACCGTACTCCAGCGCCTTGCGCGGGATCTCGTCGTAATCCGCTTCGTCAGGCTGACCGAGGTTCGCGGTATAAGCGTAAGGCAGGGCACCCTTTTGCTTCATCCAATGAAGCGCAGCGCTGGTGTCGAGACCGCCGGAGAAGGCGATGCCCACTTTCTGGCCAAGGGGCAGGTTTTCGAGGATTACGGACATTTTCTTACGAGCCTCAATGCTGGTGCGTTGTTAGTTGTTCTCTTGTTTGTCATTCCCGAAGGGAATCTGCGTTTGGGGGATGATCGCGCGATGACGGTTTCGGTGTAGAGGACATGCGCGTGCTGACAATCGAGTTTCTCCTTGAGCGTTCGTGCGGCTTACGAGTGAACCGCAGATTCCCTTCGGGAATGACAAAGGGAAAAGAAGTGGCACCCGCCCGCAACCAGTTCTAGCTACGCTTTCTTGCCTGGATCCCTCGGCTGCGGCTGTTCGAAATCCGCTTCGCTCCGCCCAGCAACATCAAGAGCAATGCCTTCTGTGCATGCATCCGGTTCTCTGCCTGGTCGAAGACCACGGACTGCGGTCCGTCGAGCACCGCGTCCGTCACCTCGGCGTTGCGGTGCGCAGGCAGGCAATGCATGAAGACCGCATCCGGCTGCGCATGCGCCATCAGCGCTTCGTTCACCTGGTACGGCTTGAAGATCGGAGCGCGCTTCGTGGCCTCATGCTCAAAGCCCATGCTGGTGCAGACGTCGGTATAAACAGCATCAGCGCCGGCCACAGCCTTCACCGGATCGTGCAGCAGCGTAATGCTGCCACCGGTGGACTCAGCAATCTCAATCGCCTTGTGGATGATTTCGAGCTTCGGAGCGAATCCCTTGGGTGTTGCAATCGTGCAGTGCGAACCAAGCTGCGCCGCGGTCAGCATCAGCGAGTGGCACACATTATTTCCGTCGCCAACGTAGGTGAAGTGAAGACCCTCAGCCGAACCGAAGCGCTCCTCCAGCGTGAAGAAGTCCGCAATGGCCTGGCAGGGATGCTCAAGATCCGAGAGCGCATTGATGACCGGCACCTTGGAGTACGCTGCCATCTCCGTGATCGTATCGTGCGAGTAGGTCCGCAGCACCATAATGCTCATCCAGCGTTCCAGGTTGCGCGCCATGTCGGAGAGCGACTCGCGCTCTCCCAGCGGGGACTGTGTCTGGTCGACAAAGATCGCATTCCCGCCCAGCGTGTTGATCGCGGCTTCAAACGTAAGGCGCGTCCGCAGGGAAGCCTTCTCGAAGAACATCACCATCTGCCGCGCATCGAGCGCATGGCGGAAGTCTTCCGGGTGCGTCTTAACCGCGTGCGCCAGTTCCATGATCGCAGCCATCTCTTCGACGCTGAGGTCGGCGATCGAACAAAGGTCGCGCCCACAAAGACGCTTCGAAGCCTCGCTGAACGAGGTGTCAGATTGAATCCCGAGTGCCGCTGAGGACCTTATTGGGGTGATTTCGCCGCCCGTTTCTTCGACAGTCTTCGTACCAATTGGAATCGTTTTGCTACCCATGTTTGTGGTCTCCTGCCGTTACGGTCTCGGCATCGGTTGCATCCTGCGTGAAAATTTGATCCAGAGCGTTAATGGCGATATCCACATGCTTCCGTTCCAGAATATAGGGCGGCAGAAAGCGCAGCACGTTTTCGCTGGTGCGATTGATGATGATTTGACATTCCATCATCTGCGCCGCGACACGGGTTGCGAGCTCCGCGGAGTTGATTTCAATCCCCAGCATCAGACCGACACCCCGAACATCGGTAATGCAGTCATGACGTTCGGCGAGAGCCTGCAACTGCGACTTGAAGTAGCCGCCAACCTCTCGCACATGCGCCAGCAGATCGTCCTTGCGGATCGTATCGATCACCGCAATAGCGACAGCACAGGCCAGTGGTCCGCCGCCAAACGTCGTGCCATGCATCCCCTGGGTGATCGCCAGCGAAGCCTCTTCAGTGCAGAGCATTGCGCCCATGGGAATGCCGCCCGCAAGCGGCTTGGCCACGGTCGTCACATCCGGCTGAATACCGTGGTGCTGATACGCAAACCACTCGCCCGTCCGGCCCATGCCGCTCTGGATCTCGTCCGCCATCAGCAGCGCGCCGGTGGAATCGCACAGCTCACGAGCCGCCGCGAAGAACTCTTGCGACACCGGATGAATTCCGCCTTCGCCCTGCAACGGCTCAATGCAGATCGCGCAGATATCCGACGAAAACTTCTCGCGAAGCTGGGCGACGTTATTGAACTCGACGAACTCAACACCAGACATTACCGGCGCGAACGGCTCGCGATACTTCTCCTTGTGCGTCGTCGCGACAGAGCCGATCGTGCGCCCGTGGAAGCTATGTTCCAACGCAATAAACTTCGTGCCAATCTGCTTGCCCTGCATCCGAAGCCGTCCGGCATGAGCGCGAGCAAGTTTCAGCGCAGCCTCCCACGCCTCCGTGCCACTGTTGCAGAAGAAGACGCGGTCCATGCCGCTGATCTCCGTTAGCCGCAGCGCGAGTTCGACCGTCCCCGGGTGGTAGAAGAGGTTCGAAGTATGCAGCAGGCGCGCGCTCTGGCTGCGGATTGCCTCTTCGATCACCGGGCTGCTATAGCCCAGCGCCGAGACGCCGATGCCGCTGAGCAGGTCGAGATAGTCGTTGCCCGCTTCGTCGGTCAAGTAGACGTCGTGGCCACCCACAAAAAGGTTTGGATTCCGTGCGTAAGTTTGCAGGAGCAGCTTGCTTTCCGCTGCCTGAATCGTAGCTAGCGTCATGCGACCATGACCTCCGTTCCGTAGTTCACTCGTGTTGAGATGAGGTCGGGCAGTTGAGCCGCTTCCTCAGCCGGCAGAATGCGAACCCGCTTGACCCCGTGGAGCAGGGCATCGCGGCACGCATTCAGCTTGGGCAACATTCCGCCGGAGACAATCTGCTGCTTCTCGAGCGCAGGAATCTGCGCCAGCGTGAGCCAGCGCATCACGTTACCATCTGCCCCTTTGACGCCCGGAACGTCCGTAAGGAAGACCAGGGCATCGGCTTTCGTGCAGATCGCGCATGCGGCAGCCATTTCATCGGCGTTGATGTTGTAGTACTCCCCGTCAAACCCCAGTGCGATGGACGAAATAACTGGAACTGCTCCCATCGTCCAGATCGCATCCAGCCAGCGCGGATCCGCTGCGGCGATCTCGCCGACAAATCCGAGGTCGGGATTGGTCTTCTTCTTGCGTGCGCGAAAGACATGTCCGTCGCCGCCCGACAATCCAACGGCGGCCTGGCCGTGCGATCCCAACGCTGCCACCAGCGATTTATTCACGCGTCCTGCCAATACCATCAACGCGGCGTCACGGGTCTCCGCGTCGGTCACGCGCAACCCGGAGATAAATTCACTGACCTTGCCCATCTGGGCCAGGGTCTTCGTCAACTGCACCCCGCCGCCATGCACGACCGCAACCTGGTTGCCGTCAGCGGCAAGCTCAGCGATTGCCTTTCCGCATGCGTGAAGCAGGCGCTTGTCTTCGAGCGATGCTCCGCCCAATTTGACTACGTATTTCAAAGCGCGCCCTCACTTTCCTGTCCTAAACTTTCGCGTCCTGCGTAAAACGATTCCGAGATCCAGCCAGTTCCAAACGCCACTTCGAGCCGGAGATGATGAGGAACACTTCGCTTCATGCTTTCTTCCCAAACCATGCGACGTCCGTTCTATCCAATATAAGTTTCAACGCGTTTTTTTAGCGTTTGTGCTTTCTGCTCATCTGGGCAGATAATCAGAACTGTATCGTCTCCAGCGATTGTGCCGACGACCTCTGGCCAATCTTCATAATCGATTCCTGCGGCAACTGGCTGAGCTCCGCCCGTGGTCGTAACTAACACCAGAAGGTTCAAAGCTTTTCGTACTTCAAGACCGAAACCCCGCAGTACCTCTTGAATACCTGGGAGTCCCGATTCTGTGTCTTGTTCCGCAGCAGGCAGCGCGTAGCCGGCAGGTCCCTTGGATAGATGTAGCTCATGTATATCCCTGGAAAGTGTCGCCTGTGTGACATGAAATCCTACGGCAGCGAGTTTGGTTCTCAGTTCATCCTGATTGCCAATCGATGTTTCCATCAATAATTCTCGGATTGCCAGATGGCGCTGCTGCTTCATAAAGACTCACCTGCTCGATCATTTCGTGCAGCCTCGTCTCAAAAGACAAGACCGAAAGACTCTCGTATAAATATACATAATATTCTAAGCATTGTGTATATTTATACAAACGATCTACTGAAATCTCCAGAATGTCAGAAGGGAACCCTTGAAGGATTTGAATAATCGTTCAAGGTACAGTGAAGAATGATCTACCCGAAAGTTACATCTCAAGATGTCGTATCCGGTACTTCCGTACCCTCGCTCGGCACCCAGGGCTCTCCCGCGAGTAGCTCATTGACGCGGAGTTCTTTACTGCGCCCATCCCTGGTAGACAGCCGCTTCGATCATGACTCCTGCGGCGTCGGCTTTGTTGCGGCCGTAGACGCAACACCGTCCCATCAAATTCTGGAGCAGGCCCTGACCGCTCTTGCCCGCCTGGCGCACCGCGGTGCGACCGCAGCCGATGGCAAGAGCAGCGACGGCGTAGGCGTAATGACCGCCGTTCCCCGGGAGTTTCTGCTGCGCGAGGCTGGCCTCTCCCTCCCGGAGGGAGAGTTGCTCGGTGTCGGCATGCTTCTGCTGCCGACCGACGAGATGCGCTCTGAAGCCGCGATTGAGCGCTGTCTCGTCTCGCACAATCTCAAGGTGCTGTGTTGGCGCGATGTTCCGATCCACGTGGAGTGTCTGGGCGAGATCGCCCTCAGCACCATGCCGCGCATTCGGCAGATCCTGATCGCCAACGAAGCAGGCGAAGACGCCGGCACCATGGAGAGACGGCTGTATCTCTCCCGTAAACAGTTTGAGCGCCTGCACGAAAAGGGAGATGTGACCGGCTACGTCGCGTCGCTCTCCACCCGTACGATCGTCTACAAGGCGATGTGTACTGGCAATCTGCTGGACAAGTTTTATTCGGATCTCGCTTCGCCCGATTACGTCACTCCCTTCGCCATCTTCCACCAGCGTTATGCGACCAACACATTGCCCACGTGGCATCGTGCGCAGCCCGGCAGAAAGCTCGCCCACAACGGTGAGATCAATACCGTCTGGGGAAACCGCGCCAGGATGGCAGCGCGAACCGCGACGTTGCCGATCGAGTGCAAGCCGGTTCTCACCCAGGGCGGTACAGACTCCACCAGCCTCGACGAGGCGGTCGAACTGCTCTCGCAGAACGAAAGGACGCTCTCCGAAGCGATTCGCATCCTGATGCCTCCTGCTGTAACTGGCACGCAGGACTCCTCCTTCCTCCGTTATCACGCCGACTGTGCCGAGCCATGGGACGGCCCGGCCGCGATTGCCTTTAGCGACGGTCACGTCGTCGGAGCTGCGCTCGACCGCAACGGCCTTCGTCCGTGCCGCTTTGCTGTGACGAAGAGCGGCCTGGTGGTTGCCGGTTCCGAAGCTGGACTGGTCGATCTGGATCCAGAAGAGGTCACCCACAGCGGTCGTCTTGGGCCGGGTCAGATGCTGGTCGTCGATCTCGAAAATCACAAGGTCTACGAAGATGCCGAGCTGCTGAAGCTGTTCGACGCCGGCGCACCCTACGCCAAGCTGGTAGCCGACACTACACTGGATCCGGTGGAGATTGAAGAGCCCGTCGACCCGAAGGCGCTTGCCGCCGTACAGCGCGGATTTGGATACACCCGCGAAGACGTCAAGATGATTCTGCAGCCCATGGCCGTCGACGGCAAGGATGCAGTCTGGTCCATGGGAGACGATACGCCGCTGGCCTTCCTGGCGCGTTCGCCCCGTCCCGTCTATGCCTACTTCCGTCAGCGCTTTGCACAGGTCACCAATCCTGCAATCGATCCGCTGCGCGAGGCTTGTGTCGTATCGCTCCACACGCGGCTTGGCCCCTGGCCTCACATGCTGGACAAGGATGCGGCGTTGCCGGGTCTTTCCATCGCTTCGCCCTACCTCTCGCTGGGGCAGGTTGAAGCGCTTCGTACGCGCAAGCACGGCCACTCCGCCGAACTGAGCTTCGTTGAACTGGCGTGCGTCTTTTCCCCGGAACTCACGCTGGTGGAAGCTCTGGATGAGATCTGCGTCCAGGCGATCGAATTGGTTCGCAACGGTGGAAGAATTCTGCTGCTGACTGATCGTCCTGCAAGCTCCGAACTGTTGCCGATTCCAATGGCGATGGCGACCGGTGCTGTACACCAAGCGCTGGTTCAGGCTGGTCTGCGCACACTGGCTGGTCTTGCGGTGGAGGCCGGCGACTGTAGAGACATTCATCACGCCGCTGTGCTGATTGGCTATGGCGCGGGCGCTGTCTGTCCGTGGCTTTCGTTGGAGACCGCGCAGAGCCTTGCGCCCGCCGGTATCCATCCGCTGGAGTCCGAGAAGAAGATGTTGAAGGCGCTCGATGCCGGACTTGCCAAGGTCATGTCCAAGATGGGCATCTCGGTTGTCGATAGCTATCGCGGCGCCCACCTGTTCGATATCCTCGGGCTGCATAAGAGCATCGTGGACCGCTGCTTCCCGGAGACTCCGGCGCCGCTCTCCGGCATCGGGTTTGCCGAGATTGAACGGCAGTTGCGGCAGACCTGGAAGGCTCCGGAAACGGACGCTTCTATCTCTGCCGACCTGCCCGACTACGGCTGGGTTCGTTTCCGCAAGTCGGATGTTTCGGAGCCGCATGCGTGGCAGCCGCCGACGGTGAAGGCTTTGCAGTCGGTCGTGGGCAGTGCACGCGGAGTAGCGCAGCCTACGGATCCGGCGAATGCATTTGCCATCTACACGCGGGATGTTATCGCCCGTGATCCTGCGGTGCTGCGCGACTTGCTGGAGATTCGTCCGGCTGGCGCGGAGATCGATCTCTCCGAGGTCGAGTCGGCCCAGAGCCTTTGTCGCCGCTTCGTTGCCAGTGCCATGTCGCTGGGCTCGTTGAGCCCGGAGGCGCACCAGACCATTACCGCCGCCATGAACATCGTCGGCGGCCGTTCCAACACCGGCGAAGGCGGCGAAGACCCGATGGTCTACAAGCTGCAGCCGGTCGGTGCGAGCGTCTCAACGGCAGGCGCGGCGGAGATGCAGACCCAGGCAGGCGGCGGCGGTACGGTCGTTGCCGAAGCGGTAGCGGCTCCCGCGCCGCAGGTCTCGCTGAACAACAAGATCAAGCAGGTGGCTTCGGGGCGGTTCGGCGTGACGGCCTCGTATCTTGCCCATGCTGAAGAGATCGAGATCAAGGTCGCGCAGGGCGCGAAGCCGGGTGAAGGCGGACAGTTGCCGGGTCACAAGGTGAGCGGTCTGATCGCGCGTCTGCGTCATGCGCAGCCGGGTGTATCGCTGATCTCGCCACCGCCGCATCATGACATCTACTCGATTGAAGACCTGGCACAGTTGATCTACGATCTGAAGCGCGTGAATCCGCGTGCGGCGGTCGGAGTGAAGCTGGTTTCGAGCTGCGGCGTCGGAACGGTTGCGGCGGGTGTCGCAAAGGCTTACGCCGACTTCATCGTGATCGCCGGCAACACCGGCGGAACAGGCGCTGCCGCGCTCTCCAGCATCAAGTACGCGGGCAATCCGTGGGAGCTTGGACTGGCCGAGGCACAGCAGGTGCTGATGGACAACGGGATGCGTGGACGGGTTCGTCTGCGCACCGACGGCGGACTGGCGACGGCTCGGGACGTGCTGGTAGCTGCATTGCTGGGGGCGGATGAGTTCGCCTTCGGTACGGCGGTGCTGGTGGTGCTGGGCTGCGATATGGCGCGGCAGTGCCACTTAAACACCTGCCCGACGGGCATTGCGACTCAGAAGCCTGAATTGCGGGCCAAGTTCCGCGGCAAGCCGGAGCATGTTGTGCGCTTCTTCGAAGAGCTGTCGTCCGATCTGCGTCATCTGCTGGCACGGTACGGTCTGCGTTCGATCGAAGATGCGATTGGGCGAACGGATCTACTGGAACAGGTGCGGTTCGACGGCAACCTCGATCTGCAGCCGATGCTGGCCAAGATTGATGGCGACGCAGGTAAGTGGATGGGGGTTCGCAACGACCAGCCGGTTCCTACTCCGCCGCTCGACGAGGAATGGGTGGTTCCGGCGTTGGAAGCGATCGCGAAGGGCGTTCCTTATGTGGTCGATTCGCCGATTGCCAACTGCGACCGTGCCATCGGCGCTCGGCTTTCCGGCGAACTCGCTTTGCAGCGGGCGCAGGCGGATGTTGCGGCGGACGTCACGTTCAACCTGCTTGGGACGGCTGGACAGTCCTTCGGGGCGTTTACGGTCGAAGGCATCAAGCTGGTGCTGACGGGCCAGGCGAACGACTTTGTCGGCAAGGGACTTTCGGGCGGCGATATCGTCATCCGTGCACGCGGTCTGGCGGCGAAGGACAGCGGCCAGCACGTGATTCTCGGCAACGTCGCGCTGTACGGTGCTACGGCCGGCAAGCTGCTGGCTGCAGGACGTGCGGGCGAGCGGTTCGCGGTTCGCAACTCGGGTGCGACGGCGGTGGTTGAAGGGATCGGCGACCACGGCTGCGAGTACATGACGGGCGGACTGGTTGTGATTCTGGGCGCATCGGGCATGAACTTCGGCGCGGGTATGACGGGCGGTCTGGCATGGATCTACGACGCGGACGGCACGTTCGTCTCGGAGAATCGCTACCATCCTGAGTTCGTCGAGGCGGAGGCGTTCGGGACAGTGGACGCGGAAGCTCAGTCAGCCTTGAAGGCGTTGCTGGAAGAGCATGCAGAACGTTCTGAGAGTGGTCTCGCGAAGGCAATGCTGGCGGACTGGGCTACGGCTGCGGCTCCGTTTGTGCGGCTGACTCCGAAGCCACAGGTCTAATATCTCTGAAAGCGTTGGAGGAGGAGCATTCTCTTTTGGGGAATGCTCCTTTTTGCTTTTGTAGTATCAACGCTCGGGTGCCTCCACCCCTGGGGGGTATGCCGCGTGCAAGTCTATTTTTATGAAAGAGATACGGCTTGTCTTCTTCTGTAAAATATTCTAAACAAAGGGGTTACTGCTAAAATCCTGTCCCACAATGACTTATAGCCGATCTGGGGTTGACATCTCCGAGAAGCTTTTGTTTTGGATCGTTAGTTCTATTGTAGGAAATCTGCCATAACTAAAATGCCACTTTTTTATATTTCTTATCTCTTGATGGGGCTTGAGTTAGGGAGATTTAGCGGATTTTGGGGGCTTGACAAGAAATTCCGGCGGTCCTTCTGACCCATCTCGTGTGGGGAGGCTCCGGAGTTGAACTGTTATAGGGCGGGTGCTGTCCGGACTTGATCGGGGATCTTTGGGTGAGGATGCGAAAGCGGTCGTGCTTTGCACGATGCCCACCCATGCGATGAGGCTGCATGAATGGGGCATCCGGTGTGGTGGGTTATGGGTTGAGCGTGGGTTCATTGTTGGCAAAGTGGTTGGTTTTCATTAGAGTTGCGGAACTGGGAGTTTTCCGGTTTTGGGGGCTCGACTGAAACGCAAGGTGAGTTCTGGAAGCGATTTAGAGATGGCCGGGATGGCTCCTGGCGATGCCACGGGTGGGCTGACCGGGGCGAAGGCAGAAGTGTCTGGCAGGCCTGCGGTTCCCGCGACTGGCGTGGGGAGTGAGAAGTATCAGCGCATCCTGGATGCTGCAGTAGAGGTGATCGCAGAGAATGGGTACTTCAGCTCTCCGGTGAGCGCGATTGCGGCGCGCGCGGGGGTCGCGGATGGAACGATCTATCTCTACTTCAAAAGCAAGGATGAGGTTCTGCGGACGGCGATCGATACGACGTTCGACCGGTTCTATAAGCAGGTTGCGGAGAAGTTCGAGACGCTGGAAGGGCCGAGGGAGCAGTTGGAGTACATCGCACAGGTCCATCTGGAGAGCCACGCGGTGAACCGCAGCATGGCGATCCTGATGCAGACTGAGGTACGGCAGAGCGCGAAGTTTATTGCGGAGTTCTCGCACCATCACCTGGTGAAGTACATCCAGGTGGTCCGCGAGGTGGTGCGGCGCGGGCAGAAGGAAGGGATCTTTCGGGCGGATGTGTCGGATGGCGTGGTCGCGCATTGCATGTTCGGAGCGATCGATGAGCTGCTGAGTTCGGCGGTATTTACGGGCCGGGTCTATGATGCAAAGGCGACTGCGGCACAGGTGCTGGATGTGCTTTTGAACGGAATCAAACAACAGTAGTGAGTTGTGAGTTGGTAGTTGTGAGTTTTTTGGCTCGGCGTGTGCCGAGTGATGGATTTTGATGGATTAATGTTGGGATTGGAGTTGTGGATGGCGGATTTGCGGACGGTGAATGATGTTTTTGCGGCGGTAAGTTCTCGTGGGGATGCGGCCGTCTGGCAGTGGCAGGATAAGGGCGGGACTTGGAAACCGATCACCTCCAATAAGGTGTATGGGCGGGTGCGGGCGCTGGCGGATGCGCTCGTTGGGTGGGGCGTCGAAAAGGGCGACCGGGTGGTGGTCGTGGCGGAGAATCGCTGGGAGTGGCCGGTGACGGACTTTGCAGTGCTGGCGCTGGGCGCGGTGACGGTCCCGCTGTATCCGACGCTGATGGCAGATCAGATTGGATATATGCTGCGCGATTCTGGCGCGAAGGTGGCGGTGGTGTCCTCGAAGGAGCAGTACGAGAAGCTGGAGGAGGCAGGCGATCTCCCGGATCTGGAGTACGTCGTGGTGATGGAGGATGGTGACTATCCGGAGGCGAACACCTTTACTGCGTTGATGAAGACTGCGAAGGAGAAGCAGGTACGCGACGCTGCCTTCGACGCACGAGCCGGTGCGGTGGCTCCGCAGGACCTTGCGACGATGATCTATACGTCGGGCACGACCGGAGAACCGAAAGGTGTGATGCTGACGCATGGCAATCTGGCGAGCAATGTCTCTCTCTCGACGGGGCCGTTCGAGTTCAAGGTCGGGGAGCGCTGCATCTCGTTTCTGCCACTGTCGCACGTGACGGCGCGGCATCTTGATTTTGCGTTGATGCGGGATGGGGTGCAGATCTCCTATTGCTCGAAGTTCGACTTGCTGCCTGTGGCGATGAAAGCGGTGAAGCCAACAGTCTTCGTCGCGGTGCCGCGAGTGTACGAGAAGATTCGGCAGGCGGTGGAAGGAAAGTCGGCGCACTCGCCGTTGAAGTCGGGGATTCTGAAGTGGGCGTTGGGCGTGGGGAAGGCACATCGTGCGGATACTCTGACCGGCAAAGCGCCCGGTGGGTTGATGTGGGCGCTGGCGAACAAGCTGGTGTTCAGCAAGATTCGCGAGGCGTTTGGCGGCGAGGCGAAGACGTTTGTCTCGGGCGGCGCTCCGCTGGGCATGGATACGGCGGGATGGTTCGCAGACGCGGGGATTCGGATCTTTGAAGGGTATGGATTGACAGAGACCTCGCCGGTCATTGCGCTGAACTATCCGACGGCACACCGGATCGGGACAGTGGGCAAGCCGCTGAAGAATGTCGAGTGCCGGATTGCTGAAGATGGCGAGTTAGAGGTAAAGGGGCCTTCGATCTTCAAAGGATATTGGAAGAAGGATAAGGAGACGGCCGAGGCCTTTACAGCGGACGGATGGTTCAAGACCGGGGATATCGGGAAGATCGATGCGGAAGGGTTTCTGTCGATTACGGACCGGAAGAAGGAGTTGCTGAAGACCAGCGGCGGAAAGCTGATCGCTCCGCAGCCGATCGAGAACAAGTTGAAGGCGAACTCGCTGGTAGCGAATGCGGCGCTGGTGGGAGATAAGCACAAGTTCGCATGTGTGCTTATCTCGCCGAACTTTGCGGCGCTCGACGGTTGGGCGAAGCAGCAGGGCGTCGCAGCAGGCGACCACGCTGCACTGGTGAAGGATGCGAGGGTCGTCAAGGTATACCAGGAGATCGTGGATCAGGTAAACGCTGGACTGGCCCACTTTGAAGGAATGAAGCGGGTAACCGTGGTTCCGGAGGAGTGGACCGTGGAAGAGGGGACGCTGACCCCCAGCATGAAGATCAAGCGTCGGGTGATCGAGACGAAGTACGCCAGGGAGATCGAGGCGTTCTATGCGGATGAGGCGGTTTCGAAGGCTTGAGGGCGGTTGTTCGTGCTCAGTTGTCAGTGCTCGGTTTCGGGGAAAGCTGAGGGTGAGTGGTTTTGAAGCTTGCGTCACCCGGTCGTTGTCTAATGAGGTATGACGATCTTGACGCAGGCTGGGCTGTTGAAGAAGGCTGAACGGGTGGGGAAGATGTTTGTGAATGCTGTGCCCACTGCGGTGGGTGGGTTCAGCATGATCTGGAAGATCCTGCCGCTGTACCTGACTAATAAGGAAGAGCGGGTTCCTCGGCGGGCGTTGGGACCGTTTCGGACGGATGCTTCGGTGTATGGGGTGGCACCGGAGAGTGGGCTGCGGGTGACGTGGATGGGGCACTCGACGATGCTGGTTGAGGTGGATGGGGTTCGAGTGCTGGTGGATCCGGTCTGGGATGAGCGCGCTTCTCCGGTGCGGTTTGCGGGGCCACGGCGGTTCTTTCAGGCTCCCTTGCGTTTAGAGGAGATGCCGGAGATTGATGTGGTGATCGTCTCGCATGACCACTTTGACCACCTGGGGAAGTCTACGGTGGAACGGCTCAGCAGGATGGCTTCGATGCAAGGGGCGAAGTGGGTTACTTCGAAAGGTGTGGGGGCGATTTTACAGGGGTTTGGAGTGACTGCGGACCGGGTGGTGGAATTGGACTGGACGGAGTCAACAACGGTCTCGGGACGTGAGGGAGCCGAGTTGGGAATTACGGCTTTGCCGGCGCGTCACTTCTCAGGGCGTGGGTTAGGCAATCGGTTTGAAACGCTTTGGAGTTCGTTTGTGCTGCAGGGGGCAGTGCATCGGGTGTATTACGGGGCGGACTCGGGGTACTGGGATGGATTTGAGGAGATTGGGGCGGCGTACGGGCCGTTCGATCTGACGATGCTGGAGATTGGGGCGTCCAACGAGCTTTGGAAGGACATCCATATGGGGCCGGATGGAGCGGCGCAGGCGTTTGAGGCGCTGGGGGGCGCGGGGCTGCTGATGCCGATTCATTGGGGGCTGTTCGACCTGGCGCTGCATGGCTGGCGCCAACCGATCGAGCGGATGCTGGAGTTGGCTACGGAACAGGGGTTGAAGCTGTGGTCGCCGCAGCCGGGATTGCCGACCGAGGTAGTGCGCGGGGTGGAGCATCGGTCGGAGTGGTGGCGTTGAAATTCCAACGGGCAGATGTATCATTCTCCTGATTTTTCAAGGAGGAGTGGATGCGCATTGGAATGTTGACGGGTGGTGGGGATTGTCCGGGACTGAATGCGGTGATCCGCGCCGTGGTTCGGAAGGGGATTCTTCATCACGGGGATGAGTTTGTGGGGTTCATGGAGGGCTGGCGTGGGGTCCTGGACGATGTGACCATGCCGCTGGACTTGGAGACGACTTCAGGGATTCTGCAGCGTGGCGGGACGATCCTGCGATCGTCGCGGACCAATGTGAAGAAGATTCCGGGTGGCTTCGACAAATGCGTGGAGGTACTGGCGAAGCACAAGCTGGATTGCCTGATCGCACTGGGTGGAGATGACACGCAATCCATCAGCTTGGCACTGGTGGAGCGTGGGGTGAAGTGCATCGGGGTTCCGAAGACGATCGATAACGATCTGAGCGGAACGGATGCCTGTTTCGGGTTCGATACGGCGGTGGGGATTGCGACGGAGGCGGTGGACCGGCTGCATTCAACGGCGGAGGCGCACAATCGGGTGATCGTGTGCGAAGTGATGGGGCGGGATGCGGGGTGGATCGCGATTACGGCCGGCATCGCGGGCGGGGCGGATGTGACGCTGGTGCCGGAGTTGCCGATCGATATGGACGAGGTGTGCCGGTTGCTGCGGTATCGCTGGGAGCATGGCAAGAAGTTTGCCATTGTGGTCGCAGCGGAAGGTGCGAAGCTGCCGGAGAAGGAGCAGATTTCGGTCGGGGCAGGGCTGGACTCGTTTGGACATGTGCGGCTGAGTGGGATCGGGCAGGTGCTGGCGGAAGAGATCGAGAAGCGCACCGGCTACGAGACGCGGAGTGTCAATCTGGGTCATACGCAGCGGGGCGGGACGCCTTCTCCCTATGACAGGATGCTGGCGACACGGTACGGGATTGCGGCGATTGACCTGGCGCATGCCGGGAAGTTCGGGCGGCTGGTGGTTTTGAAGGGGACGCTCATTACGGATATTCCACTGGCTGAAGCGATTGCAGCGACGCGGACGGTCGGGCAGGATCTGCTGGATGTGATGACCGGATTGCAGCCTTTGAAGTGAGAGCGGCTCCTTGCCAGGCTATGTCCCGGGCGACCAAATTGAGAGAAACAGAGCCGTGGCTGGGGGCTGCTGAAAGCACAGTGTCTGTGCTACCAGTTTCCCCCAGCCCCGGTCCTGTGTTGCCGCTCCGCGCCCTCCCGAGGAGCTTTGCGGCTAGGGCTATACTGTTGCAACCGACGCTGAGCCGCAACGTGCAGGACAGGACAAGGTGGGACATTTGCGGACATCCAGGCAATTCGGACCTGATTTTCGAGTGGGAGAGAAGCGACTCGACTCCTGGAAAGAGATTGCGGCTTACTTTGGGAAAGATGTGCGGACGGTCCGGCGATGGGAGCGGGACCGTCAGCTTCCAGTCCACCGAATTCCCGGAAGTGACCGGAGTGGGGTGTTTGCCTACGTCTCGGAGATGGAATCCTGGCTGCACCGGGCGAAACGCGAAGAAGAAGCCACGGGTAAGGAATACGCCGGGGGTGAAGTCGGTGTAGATCTGGGTTCCGGGGAGCGCAGGAGAACGCCGGGACGGCGAGCGACGGATAGCCGGGCGGACCAGCCTATTGCCGCGATACATCAAACCTTCCCTCCTGGGCCTCTTCCGATTCAACCGGTGGCATGGACGCCTAAGCTCCAGGATCGCCGTAAAGCCTGGTCTGGTCCGGTTCGGTGGCGTACGGGCGCAGTGTCGGCTGGAATGATTGTCGTTCTGTTGGTGGCGGCCCTGCCGTTCGTATCCGGACAGATGCGCGTTAAGGCACTCAAGATCTTTCCGCGCTGGGGGAGGCAGGATTCGGACGCCCGGAGTCTTTATGTGCGGGGAAGAACTGCGTGGAACCTGCGGACGGAGGAGTCCTTGAAGCAGGCGATCGATCTGTTTACGCAGTCGATCGTTCACGATCCGGACTATGCTCCGGCCTACGCGGGGCTGGCGGACAGCTATATTCTGCTGCGGCAGTATGGCCATATGCCGGACTCCGAGGCATTTCCGCGGGCGATAGCGGCGAGCGAACAGGCACTGCGGCTGGATCGGAATTCGGCTGAGGCGCACCGGACGTATGGGATGCTGCTGAACTCCTGGCTGTGGAACTTTCCGGCGGCGGAACGGGAGTTTCGGCGGGCGATTACCCTGGAGCCCAAGGATGCGCAGAGCCACCACTGGTATGCGACGGCGCTGTCCTCGGAGGGGCGATTCGAGGATTCGTTGCGGGAGATCGATATTGCGCAGCAACTGGAGCCCGAGTCGCTGGTGGTACTGGCGAATCGTGGATTTCTGATGGAGTATGTGGATGTGGATCAGGCAGTACACGACCTGCAAGAGATGGAAGCAAAGTATCCGAACGCTTCGTTTGTCCACTCCCATCTGGCCAGGGCTTATCTGAAAAAAGATGACGTGAGAAATTTCGTGAAGGAGGAGAGGCAGAAAGCGATCCTGCTTCCGGATATGGCGGAGATCGCGCTGATGGATGAGGTGCAACGTGACAGCGCAGGCCATCCTTCGTCGACGGTCGTAGGGCGGCTTGCGGAGGGCTATGGAAGATTGACGGACTCTGGAGGGCAGTACGCGACGCGGGCCGCCTATTTTTATGCGCTTGAGAAGAATCCTGAGAAGACTCTGCACTATTTGGAAATCTCGTCGGAGCGCCAGGAGGACGATTTCCGGAGTATCCGGTACGAGAAGGTGTACCGCTTTTTGGACTCGAACCCAGAGTTTCAGGCACTTTTGAAGAAGCGGGACACGCCGCGCGGCTCGCCCCAGGTGAATGTGGCTTCGATGCCGTTGTCCGGGCCAAGGTGAGCGGGTGCGGAGGTTAGATGGAGGCTTGCGGCGATTTTTCTTGTGAGTTCTCGGAAAAGGGGATACAAAGGGGGAGCCGGAATGGTTGGGTTCTGTGCGGGTTTCTCCGTTTTGTTTCGTTGATTTGAGAGGGTTTCCGATGGCTGGTATGGCGCAGGTAGCGGTTCGCGAAGTAATGGACATTCGGCAGGCATCGGACTACCTGGGGATCAGCGGCGATACGCTGTATCGATATGCGTCCGAAGGTTTCGTACCGGCGTTCAAGCTGGGGAACCGATGGCGCTTCAAGAAGAGCCTGCTGGATTCGTGGATGGACGAGAAGTCGGGCGTAAAAATTGCAGAGCCGGTTGTGGTCGAGCCGAGGCAGAAGAAGCCGGTGGGCCGGGCTCGTTAGTTTTAGATAGGTGGAAATTTGGGGAGGGCCCGCTGATAGCTGGGCTCTTTTTCCTGCTTGATACGTGCCCTGATCGGTGCTTTATATCCCAACCTGTAGCTGATATCTGCGAAAGCGAAATACAGGGGGCCTGACGGGTACCGCGCTTCGAACTGATCCGCTTCCATCAGAAAAATACAGGGGTTCTGACGGATACCGATGGGCTGACTGGTCCGCTACTAAACAAAATACAGTGGTCCTTCACTACGTTCAGGATGACGGACGTTTTTGCCACTTCGCTCAGGATGACGAGTTTTTTGGCAGGCGGGCTATTTGCCATCGCTCATGACACGCGGTGTCATCTTCGTGGCGAGCATTCTTGCTCTGATGACGTGGCCAGACCATCAACACTTTAGCTTTGACCAGTGGTGCTTTGGCTTTTGACCAGATCCAGAAAGAGTTGGTGGATACGGGTGTCGCTGCTGAGTTCCGGATGGAAGGTGGCGGCGAGCAGGTGGCCGGAGCGAATCAGGACGGGATAGCCATCGCGGGTTGCAAGTGTCTCGACAGCAGAGCCGGTGCGGGTGATGCGAGGGGCACGGATGAAGACCATCTCCAGCGGGCCACCGGGAAGAGCAGTTTCGGCGGTGAGGATGGTGGAGTCGATCTGGCGGCCATAAGCGTTGCGTTCGACGGTGATGTCGAGGGCACCGAGGGACTTCTGGGCGGGATGCTCCACGTCTTTTGCGAGGAGGATTGCACCGGCGCAGGTTCCGAAGGTAGGGGTAGTCCTGACGAAGTTCTGGAGGACCTCGAAGAAATTATTACGCTCCAGAAACTTCAACATGGTGGTGGATTCTCCGCCGGGCATGATGAGGCCGGAGACGGTCGGTTTGCCTTCGGCGTCGACGAGATCCTGGGGGGTGCGGATGAGTTTCGGAGTTGCGCCGAGGAGACGGAGGGTCTCCGCGTGGGCCTCGTAAGCGCCCTGCAGGGCTAAAACACCAATGACAAGAGGAGTGGGCATGCTGGGATGATTCTATTGCATGGCTGGGATGATCCTATTGCCTATAAGTAGATCAGGCCTCGCGGGGTCGCCGCGAGGCCTGGGTGGATAGGAATTGAGAGGGACTACTTCGAGCTGGCGTGGAAGAGCTGCGAGACTGTCGCGAGGAAATGGGCCGAGCCTGGATTAGCCTTGACTCCACCGTTCAGGATGGACTCGTAATAGTTCATAGTTCGGTTTTTACTATGCTCGCTGCGCTTAATTTTGCGCGCAGGGTTTTCACTTCCTGTTCCAGAGAGCCGATGCGTTCGAAGAGGGCTGTGTGTTGAAGCTCTTCGATGGTCCAGCGTTGGGGAATGTGCTGAGGGCAGTTCCAGTCGAAAGCGGCCAGATGTATTCGAACGGCTCGTTCGGGGCGAGCGCGTTCCGGGATAGAGAGTTGGAGCTTCCAGTTGCCGGCTTCGTTCCACGGGACGATCTCTACGTGGCCGAGAATTTTAAGGCGTGTCTGGTGGGGGTAGTCCATGAGGAAAAGGGCAGCTTTATCGCTGGTGCGGAGGTTTCCGGTGGTAATGTACTGGCGGTTGCCGGTGACGTCGGCGTAGGCGAGGGTGTGATCGTCGAGGACGCGGAGGAAGCCGGTGGGGCCTCCTCGAAACTGGATATAGGGCCAGCCGGTCTCGCCTACGGTGGCGATATAGAAGCTGTCGCGGGCGGCGATGAAGGATTTTTCATCGTCGGTGAAGGAGTCGTTAGCGGGGCCGCGCTCGGTCAGCTTTTCATTGGCGGGGCGGCTCCCCATTTCGCGTTGGACAGCCCGGACGTTGTCGGTAAAGGTGAGGGTGGAGAATTGATGGGCCATTGGATTGGCCTTCTTCCTGAAGCGGTAGGGTCACGCTCTGAAGATGAGATCAAGGGTGGTAGGGGTGAGATTCAGGATTGTTGCGAATTGGAGAAACAGATCTGTCGCTTTGCTCAGGATGAGGATTTCGTCGACGGATGACAGCTTCATCGGGTAGGGGCTGTAGGCGCACGATCTAAATAGAAACGGCCTGCTTGGGAGCAGGCCGTGTGTATTGCGGGGACTGCTTATACGCCGCGGGTTTGCATGAGGTACTTTTCTTCGATGGCGGCTGCTGCGAGGCCTTTCATCGAACCGATAACGGCTTCGCAGGCTTCGGCGACGATGTGTGGGTCGTTGAAGTGGGTGGTGGCGAGGACGATGGCCTTGGCGCGGGAGACGGCTTCGTCGCGCTCGAGGGGATTGTTCTCGACGTCAAGCGGGGTCGCGCCTTCCTTCATGAAGATGCCGGAGCCGACGAAGACAGTCTCGGCGCCGAGTTGCATCATGAGAGCTGCATCGGCAGGGGTAGCGATGCCGCCGGCGGAGAAGTTGGGGACGGGCAGCTTGCCGGTCTTGGCGATCATCTGAATGAGCTCGTAGGGAGCGCCGTGGACCTTGGCGGCGTTGTAGAGTTCTTCGTCGCCGAGGACGGTGAGAGCCTTGATCTCGCGGACGATCTGGCGCATGTGCTGGACGGCGTGAACGACGTCGCCGGTGCCGGGTTCACCCTTGGTGCGAATCATGGCTGCGCCTTCTGCGATGCGACGACAGGCCTCTCCGAGGTTCCGGGCTCCGCAGACGAAGGGGGTGGTGAAGGCGTGCTTGTCGATGTGGTAGACCTCATCGGCGGGGGTGAGGACCTCGGACTCGTCGATGAAGTCGACGCCGAGGGTCTGGAGGACCTGGGCTTCGGCGAAGTGGCCGATGCGGGCCTTGGCCATGACGGGAATGGAGACGGCAGCGATGATCTGCTTGATGAGCTTGGGGTTCGCCATGCGGGCGACGCCACCCTCAGCGCGGATCATAGCGGGGACGCGTTCGAGCGCCATGACGGAGATGGCGCCGGCTTCCTCGGCGATGCGTGCCTGCTCGACGTTCATGACGTCCATGATGACGCCGCCCTTGAGCATCTCGGCCAGGCCGGTCTTGAGTCGCAGGGAGGAGGAGCTGAAGTTGCCGCTACCGTTCTGGGTGCCGTTGTTCGCGTGAGTTGCCATGGAAATTCTCCTTGCGCTCTGCGGAGAGGCGCAGCTTGTATTTAAGGAAGTATGCCGCAGAAATCTTAGTCTAGCAGTTCATATCCCACTCGGACGAGCGATGACGGCTTTGTTAATGATACGGCGACTTGTACTTGTATTTCGCCAAATATTCAACGGAGATTTACGGTGCGCTGCGGCCGAAGGTGGAGGCTGAATGGAGCAGATGTGCTTGAACGCCGTAAATGCCTGAATGGAGGTGTCATGCAGGGTGAACTGACGATCGTAATTCCGTGCAAGAACGAAGTGAAGATGCTGCCGAAGCTGCTGGCTTCGTTGTCCCGGCAAGACTATGACGGGATGGCGCAGACCCGGGTGCTGGTGGCGGACGCGGGTTCGACGGACGGAACGGTGGAGGTGGCGCTGACGTTTCGGGACCGGCTGGCGATCGAGGTGATTCCGGGAGGACTGCCTTCGGTGGGGCGCAATGCGGGAGCGCGGCTGGCGACAACACGATTTGTGCTGTTTCTGGATGCGGACGTGGAGCTGCCGGAGCCGACCCTGTTGCGTCGTGCGTTGTGGACGATGCGGCGTCGGGAGCTGCACCTGGTGACGACGAACATCGCCTGCCGGCATGGCGGGTTCTTCGATGACGCGCTGTATGCGGGAAACAACTTCATGCAGTATGTGGGTAGTTTTATGAAGCCGTTCGCGACTGGAATGTTCATGCTGTTCGAGCGGCGGGTGTTCTGGGAGTTGGGTGGGTTCAACGAGCAGGCGCTGTTTGCGGAGGACTATCTGCTGTCCAAGGGAGTGGCTGCGAAGCGGTTCCGCATCATCAAGGGAAAGATTTTCACGACGAATCGTCGGTTTAAAAAGCTAGGGCATGGACGCATGGTGTGGATGTTCTTTCAGACCATGATGCATAGCTGGGACGACGACTACTTTCTGCGGGACCGGGGGTATTGGGGTGAGGCGGGGTAGCGGCTATGGTTTTAGGTGGGCTTCGGGGATTGCGATGAAGAGAGCTTTCGAGCGGGCCAGGACTGTTCCGTTGGGGAGTTGGAGTTCGGCCTGGTGATGGAGTTTTCGGCCGGGGGAGCCGTCGTGGTTTTTGGGCCGGGACAGGTGGGTTGCGGTCAGGATTAAAGGCTGGTGAAGCGGGGCTGGGCGGAGGTAATCGATCTCCATATGGCGGGTCATGGCCAGGACGTTGAGGGGTCGGTTGAGCTTGCTCATGGCTTCGTCGAGGAGGGTGGCGATGATGCCTCCGTGGATGTAGCCGGGAGGGCCTTCGTGGAGGCGGGTCAGTTCGACGTGGGCAGTGGTGGTGATGCGGGTGGGGTCTGAGGTGTCTGGAGTGAAGGCCAGATGGAGGCCCTGCGGGTTGTTGGGGCCACAGCCGAAGCAGTGATTGCCTAGTTCGTCGAGGGAAGGGTTGGAGTCCATTGATGCTGGGGTGTGGCGGGAATGTTTGGGGATCGGCATGGGTGTCCTTTCCTTTGACCGGACTTCAGGCATTGCAGACGGCGAGGATGCTGGGGCCGTATTTTTCGAGCTTCTCGGGGCCAATACCGGTAATGCTGCGGAGCTGGTCCAGGGTGCGGGGGTGCTGGAGGACTACGCTGCGAAGGGTCGAGGAGCCGAAGACGAAGAACTGCGGAAGGCCGAGGCGTTCGGCTTCGGACTTGCGCCATTCGCGGAGACGGCGGTCGAGCTCCTGCTGGTCTGGGGTGAGGGAGTCGGTGGGGTCGGAAGACAGTTGGGAGTTGGTAGTTGTGAGTTGTGAGTTTTTTGGTGCGGCTGCTTTGGATTTGGGCGATGGTCTTGGGGTCGGTGGTGCGGGGGCTCCGTAGTCTCCGGGGAGGGGAGTGACTGCGTCGGCGTTGCAGAGCGCGAGGATGGCGGCTCCGTAGCGGTCGGATTTTTCGGGGCCTATGCCGGAGATGGTCTGGAGGTCGGGGATACGGGTGGGGCGGCTGACCACGATGTTGTGGAGGATGGAGTCGGAGAAGACGATGAAGGCAGGCTTGCCGGTCTTGGCGGCCTCGGCTTTGCGCCACTCGCGGAGACGTGATTCGAGGTCTTTCTGAGCGGGGGTGAAGGCGGACTTGTCCTGCTCGGGAGCGGCAGCCTTGCGGGCGGTGCTGGAGGACTTTGAAGAACGGGATTTGGTCGAGGCTTCGGCGGCATCGCGGAGCAGGACGGGAAGGTCTTCGCCCTCGTCGCGGTTGCGACCTTCGTGGGTGAGCGCGGCCTTCTTGTAAGAGATGACGTTGCCTTCGGCGTTGGTGAAGGTGTCGGCATTGAGGGTGATGAGGCCGGCGCGGGTCAGGGCGTCGAGGTACGACTCGAACTGGTTGCGATCGATGCCGAGGGCTAGATCGGAGTGCAATTTGCCAGTGGCCTTGGAGTTGCCGTCGAGGGCGCGGAGGATGGTGTTGAGCTGGCGAGCTTCCTGCTGGGTGGGAGCGCGGAAGGGCTGGGCGGTGGCGCGCTCGGGGGAGCAGAAGTCGCAGTTGCCGCAGGGACGGTGGCCGTCGGCGGTGTCGCCGAAGTGGTTGATGAGGGCGGTCATGCGGCACTGCGTGGAACCGGCGAAGGCGACCATGCGGTCGATCTGGCTTCGGCGGAAGGCGAGTTGCTGGTCGTAGCCCGTGCGCCAGGTGGTAACGCCGGTGCTGCGGACGTTGCCCTCAATGTCGATGGAGGCGGCTCCCTGGGCGGCGAGCTTCTGGACGGTGCGGTCGAAGGTTTCGGTGTCCATGCGCAGCCGCGGGCGGAGAACGTCGGGCATCTGGAAGTCTTCGGTCAGGACGGCTGCGACGCGAGAGAGCTCGGTGGGGGCGGGGTAGTCGCGCTCCAGGAAGAAGTCGTGCATCTTGCGGTCGGCGAAGGAGTGGAGGAGGACGGTGCGGGAGGGGAGGCCGTCGCGTCCGGCGCGACCGATCTCCTGGTAGTAGGCCTCGACGGAGCCGGGCAGGGCGATGTGGACGACGGTGCGGACGTCTGCTTTGTCGATGCCCATGCCGAAGGCGATGGTAGCGACTACGACTTCGAGCTTCCCGGTGAGGAACTGGCGCTGGACGCGCTCGCGGGTGGCTGGGTCGAGACCGGCATGGTACGCGGCGGCTTTTCCGCCTAACTTCGAGGCGAGTTCCTCGGCTGCCTTGCGAGACGGTGCGTAGACGATGGCAGGGCGGTTCTCTAGCTTGCTGAGGAGCTTGACGGTGAAGTCGTTGCGCTGCGGCTTGGAGAGCTCGACAACCTCAATGGCGAGGTTGTGGCGGCGGAAGCCGTGAATGAAGAGGGACGGATCGGTAAGGTGAAGCTGGGCGACGATGTCGCGCTGGACGGTTGGAGTGGCGGTCGCGGTCAGGGCGAGGATCGGGGCAGGGCGGAGAGAGGGCAGGTAGTCGCCGAGGGTGCGGTAGTCGGGACGGAAGTCATGACCCCAGGCGGAGATGCAGTGGGCTTCGTCGATGGCGATGAGGGCTGGCTTCTTGCGGGCGAGCATCTCGGGGAAGCCGGGGACGCGCATACGCTCGGGAGCGATGAAGAGGAACTGGAGTGAGCCGTCGAGGTAGTCACGGCAGGCCTGGCGGGACTCTTCGCGGGAGAGCCCGGAGTGGATGCGAGCGACGCGGAGGCCGAGGTGCGAGAGCTTGGAGGCCTGGTCGTCCATGAGCGCGATGAGCGGGGAGATAACGAGAGCAGTTCCGCCGCGGGCGATGGCGGGAAGCTGATAGCAGAGGGACTTGCCGGCTCCTGTGGGCATGACGAGCAGCACGTCGCGGCCGTCGGTGGCGGCCTGGCAGACGGCCTCCTGGTTGGCGCGGAAGGTGGCGTGGCCGAAGGTCTGATGGAGGAGGGTTTCGAGGTTCATGCGGCTGTTCCAGTTTCGCATGTTCTTCGTCTTTAGGTGTAGGCGGAGGAGGTTCGCGACCAGGCGCTTTCGGTTCTGTGCAGCGGGATTTTCAGGACGGGACGAATCGTCTGCTAGTGTCGTTCCATCGTATGAGAGTAGGAGGGATCCATATGTACCTTGTTGCGATTCTGGCTTTAGGGTTGGGCGTGCTGGTCTTCGGGTTTCTGCGGCTGAAGCATCTGCGCGAGCGGCGGGAGATCGAGGCGTACGGGATTGAGGCGGATGCGCTTCATGCTCTGCTTGCGGAGGGCAGGGATGTGCTGGTGCTGGATGTGCGTCAGCCGTTGGATCTGCTGGCTCACTCCGAGATAATTCCGGGTGCGCGGCGCATTCCTCCGAAGGAGGTGCTGGAAGCGACGGCAGATATTCCCAAGGACAGGGAGGTCGTTGTCTACTGCACGTGCGCGAGTGAAAGCACCAGCCGGATGATTCTGCGGAAAGCGCAAGGGATGGATTTTACAAACATGCGCTTTCTGAAGGGTGGTCTGGATGGATGGAAGGCGAAGGGGTATGCGGTGGAACCGTATGATCAGCCCTTTCATTTGGATACCGCCAGCTAGACCGAGTTGGAGTTCGTTGGTGGAATTATGGCTGGCCTTCAGCCCGCAATTGCCTGACTGTTCGTAACCCAGGGCTTTGCCCTGGGCTAGTGAATCGCGGGCCTTCAGCCCGCAAAACTATAGGACTCCGCCGTTTTACCTCATGCTCCATATACAAGTCAGGCGAATAGGTCGATACGCCCGAGGAGAAGGTTTCTTTACCTAGTAGAGCCTTGCCAGCGTGTGTTCGATGAAAGCTTGATAAATGACTGGAAACAGCCTAGACTATGAGTGCGGCTCTTCGTCTTTTATTCGATCAACCGTGAGTCGACTTTCGTTCTGAAGAGGAAAAAAAGCATTATGGCAAAGCGTCGTGGAAATCCGAACTGGGGTAAGCCGGAGCCGATTGGGCCGGTTACACCGACGGTAACATCGTTCGAGCAGGTCGTGAAGGAGTATAAGTTGACTCCGGATCAGTACATCCGGTCGACGCGGTTGCGGGAGTGGGCGCGCCGGAACAAGAACTCGAAGTACATCCCGGAGGCGCTGCTTGAGGCGTGGGGATTTGAGATTGAGTCGACGCTGTAGAGAAATATGCTGGCCGATTTGAGCTTTACAGAGAACGCCGCCCTGACCGGGGTGGCGTTTTTTTGCGCCCAAGTATCATGGTAGGGAATCGGATAAGGGTAGAAGCTGCACGGAGGTAGGGATGTTTGCAACGGTCAATGAGGCGGTCGAAGAGATCAAAGCAGGACGGATGGTTGTCGTCGTGGATGACGAAGATCGCGAGAACGAGGGCGACCTGACGCTGGCGGCGGAGTTTGTGACGCCCGAGGCGATCAACTTCATGGCGAAGTTTGGCCGGGGACTGATCTGCCTGACGCTGACCGAGGAGCGGGCGGACTATCTTCGACTGGGACCGATGACGCAGGACAACACCTCGCGATTTGGGACGGCGTTTACCGAGTCGATCGAAGCGCGGGAAGGTGTGTCTACGGGAATCTCGGCGGCGGACCGGTCGCATACGATTCGGGTCGCGATTGATCCGGCTTCGACGGCACAGGACCTCGCCCGGCCGGGGCACGTGTTCCCGCTGCGTGCGCGCAAGGGTGGAGTGCTGGTGCGGGCCGGGCAGACCGAGGCTTCGGTCGACCTGGCGCGGATGGCGGGGCTGGTTACGGCGGGAGTGATCTGCGAGATCATGAACGACGACGGGACGATGGCTCGGGTGCCGGACCTGGTAAAGTTCTGCGAACTGCATGGGCTAAAGATGGTTACGGTGGCGGATTTGATCCGGTACCGGTTACAAAATGAACGCTACATCCATCGGGTGGCGGAGTCGCTGATGCCGACGGAGCACGGGGACTTCCGCATGATCGCGTACGAGAGCGAGGTGGAGGGTGGCGAATCGCATGTGGCGCTGGTGTATGGCGACGTATGCGGCGACGCAGCCGTTCCGGTTCGCGTGCATACGCAGTGCCTGGCAGGCGATGTATTTTCGACCACGCTTTGCGACTGTAGGGCAGTGATCGCGGAGTCGCTGCGGATGATTGCAGAGGCAAAGTGTGGAGCGCTGATCTATCTCCACAATGGCACGAAGGGCTTTGGAGTCGATAAGAGTATGGAACCGCACCGTGTGGTTCTGCACCGCGAGGCTCGCGCCAAGGAACGGAGCGGGGAGCGGAGTGAGAGGACGCTGCGGCAGGTGGGGCTGGGCGGACAGATTCTTTCGGATCTGGGGATTCGCAAGATTCGGCTGCTGACCAATACTCCGACGCATGTGCCTGCGCTGCAGGGCTTCGGAATCGAGATCGTGGAGCAGGTTCCGGTGGTTGTCTCGAAGGGATCCGCGCAGAAGGTTTAGATGGGTTTTAGAGCAGATGTCCAAGGCCGCGCGACTGCATCTCCTGTTCGAAGCCGGCGTGGTCGAGGTACTGGATGGCCTGCATGCCGGCGGCGAGCGCGGCTTCGATATTGTCGATGCGGTCGTCGATAAAGAGGATGTTGGCCGGAGGCTGGTTGAGGCCGTCGGCGGCGTGACGGTAGATGGCGAGCTCGGGCTTGGCAATGTTGAGGACGTGCGACCAGGTGTGGTGGTCGAAGTCCTGGATCCAGGGGTAGCGGGCGAGCAGTCCGGTCTCCATGGCGTCGCCCATGTTGGAGAGGATGCCGGTGGGAATGCCGGCGCGCTGGAGGGACTGCGCCCATTCGAGCATCGGCTGGTTGACGGAGCCCCAGAGGTCGACGTCGGCGGTGATGAGGGACTCGATCTGCTCGGGCGTGAGGGTGAGGTTGGCGTTCTGACCCACGTTCCGCCAGAAGGCTCTGCCGGAGAGATCGCCACGGTCATACGGATGCCGGTGGGCCCAGTAGCCGCGCTGGAGGAGCTCCTCGTCGAGGCCGGTAATAGAGCGCATCTGCGCCCAGACTGAGGGATCGGGCGGGCCGGAGAGGACCATGCCGTAGTCGAAGAGGACTGCTTGGATGGGAGTCATGCTGGCTTGAGTTTACAGGGACTCGGGCGGGACGGGGAACGTTAGGATGGTTAGGTGATACAGCGATTTTCAAAGAGAACCGGTTGGGATGTGGGGGAGAGCAGCTTCGCGGCCGCGGTTCGTGAAGCCAGGGCTTCTGGGCGTTCATTGATTGATTTGACCGTCTCAAACCCTACGGTCTGCGGTTTCGAGTACGACGCGGAGCAGATTTTGGGCGCTCTGGGAGATGAGCGATCGCTGGTGTACGACCCCGATCCGCGTGGGATGCGGAGTGCACGCGAGGCCGTTTCGGGCTACTACAGAGACCACGGAGCGGCACTGGACCCAGATGCGGTGGTTCTGACTACGAGTACCAGCGAGGGGTACGGCTACTTGTTCCGTTTGCTTTGCGATGCGGGGGATGAGGTGCTGGTGGCGCAGCCGAGTTATCCACTCTTCGACTTTCTGGCGGGTCTAGAGGATGTTCGACTGCTTCCGTATCCGCTGTTCTACGACTTTGGTTGGTGGATCGACTTCGCGGAACTGGAACGAAGGATCGGGCCGAGGACGAAGGCAATTGTCGTGGTGCATCCAAATAATCCGACCGGCCACGCGACGCAGGCGGCGGAGCGAGCGCAACTGGAGGAGATCTGCGTCCGGCATGGGCTGGCGCTGATTGTGGACGAAGTTTTTCTGGACTATCCGGTAGAGGTGAGCTGGGAAGAGCTAAGGACGTTCGGGATGGGGCCGCATCCGGTGCTGACGTTCGTGCTGAGCGGAATGAGCAAGATCGCGGGACTGCCGCAGATGAAGGTCGGGTGGATTGCGACGTTTGGACCGGCGTCGGTGAGAGCGGAGGCACTGGGGCGTCTGGAGATCATTGCCGACACCTTTCTGTCGATGAATGCACCGGTGCAGACGGCTCTGCCGGGATGGCTCGTGGGACGGCATCGCATCCAGGATCAGATTCGGAATCGGGTGCGAGAAAACCTGGCTGCGGCGAAAGCTGCGGCGCTGGAGGTTTTGAAGCTGGAGGCGGGTTGGAGCGCGATGCTGCGTCTGGAGCAGCGAGGCGGGGTGGGGGATCTTGCTGCGAGACTCTTGCAGGAGACAGGGGTGGTGGTGCATCCGGGGCATTTTTACGGCATGACTGGAGGAGGACTAGTGGTGGTGAGCCTGATTGGATCTCCAACTCATTTTGCCAGTGGAATTCGTCGGCTTAGTGAATCAATCGCTTGAACCCAGATAGTTACTGCTTCGCGTGATGCTCGTATAGTATTGCTTTCATTGTCCAATGTAACTTATTCATTTTAGTAATGTTGAAGGAATGGATTGCTTTCTCGCTCTTCGCCGATCGTGGTTGTTGAGCCATGTCCTGGAAGGACTTTGACGTCTTCCGGAAGGACGAGGAGGCGGTCATGGATGGACTGGATGAGTTGCTTTGAGTCGCCGCCAGGAAGATCGGTGCGGCCGACGGAGCCTGCGAAGAGCGTGTCTCCCGCGATGAGAAGGGATTGCTCCGGCAGATAGAGGCAGGAGCTGCCCTGCGTGTGGCCGGGGGTGTGGAGGACGGTGGCAGAGAGTCCGGCGATGGAGATGGTCTGGTTGTCGGCGAGATCGGCGTCGGGAGGGGCGACCTCGGGGGTAGGGATTCCGAGCCAGCCGGCCTGGACGTCCATCATCTTGACCAGCGGCAGATCGAGCTGGTTATAGAAGATGGGGGCTCCGGTGAGCCGCTTGAGCTGCTGGGCTCCGGCGATGTGGTCGATATGGGCGTGGGTGACGACGATCTGCTTGAGGATGAGCTGGTGCTTCGCGAGGGTGGCGACGATGCGATCGATATTGGTACCTGGGTCGACAACGATGGCCTCGCGGGAGGTCTCGTCGCCGAGGATAGAGCAGTTGCATTGGAGGGGGCCGACGACGAGGACTTCATGGATCATGCTGGATTCTCCGGGTGCGTGGGTCTATTTCAGGGCGGCGAGACGGTCGTACTCGGCCTGGGTGAGGCGGAGGAAGGAGCCGTGGCGCATGCCCTCGGGGAAGGCGATCTGGGCGGTGGCGTCGGTCCAGGGGACGTTCAGGTCTTTGGAGAAGATGGCCGCGTAGTGCTGGGGCTTGGTGTAGTGGTCGTAGTAGGCGAGGAATCCGCCTTGGACTGGAATGACGGCAGCGCCTTCGGACCAGGTCTCGGAGATGGGAGCGCTGATGTTGCTCCACGGGCCTTCGAGCGTCGGGCCCTGGGCGGTCTGGAGATGCTTTTGGAGGGGTGTCTTGCGCTCGTCTTTGAAGATCAGGGTGTAAGGGGTTTTAGGACTGGCCGTGATCAGGGTCGTGTCGATGACGCTGTAACCAGGGTCGAAGAAGACTTTAGCGGGGGTGAGGGAGGTGAAGTCCGTCGTGGTGGTGGACCAGATGCGGTGATTCAGCTTGCTATCTCCGGAGTCGTCGCCGGGAAAGCGGCCGGGGATGGTGGACGACCAGAAGATGAGCCAGTTCTTCTTTGCGGGGTTGTAGTAGAGGGCGGGTGCCCAGGCGTTTAGAGCCATGGGTTCGTTGGCCATGACGGGAAGTTGCTGGTGTTTGGTCCAGTGGGTGAGGTCGGTGGAGCTGGAGTAGCCGAGGACCGTGGGAGTGCGCCAGGCCCAGGTCCAGACCATACGGAAGGAGTTGTCAGGCGCGCGCTGGAGGAAGGGATCGCGCATAAGCTCGTCCGGTTCGGTCTGGTGGACGACGGGCTTGCCGCCGTTGGCCAGAGTCCAATGGTAGCCGTCGGTAGACAGAGTGTAGTAGACGCCGTCTTCGCTGTTGGCTTTGAAGCCGGCGAAGAGCCACAGAGTCGAGGGTGCGGAGGTCGCGCGGTGCAGGGTCTTTGGGAGGGGCGCTGTCTGGGCGTGGGTCAGGAGGGGGAGAGAGGCGACGGCCAGGGTGAGAAGGCGGAGGAGAATGGGCTTGGCCATGATGTGATTATCGGGTGTGATTCTTGTTGAGCAAAGTAAATGCGCAAGCCGATGGCTTGCGCATGGAGTGAAGACAGAAATTGAAGAGTTACTTCTTGGCCGGGGTGGTCTGGGTCGTCTTGGTATTGGAGAGGACAGAGCGATCCACGTTGGCGCGAGCCAGAAGGATGGTGAGTCCGATGGAGGTCAGCATGAAGCAGATAGCCGAGTAGGTCGTCAGCTTGGTGAGCAGGTTGGCTGCACCGCGCGGACCGAATGCCGTCTGAGATCCCTGGCCGCCGAAGGCACCGGCGAGATCGGCCGACTTGCCCTGCTGAAGCAGGACGACGCCGATGAGGAAGAGCGAAACGATGACATGAAGGATAACGACGAGATAGACCATCAGGTGAGCTTTACGACCTCAGGATTTCTTGGAGCCTGCATCTGATAAAACTAGTGTTTCTAAAAGGTGGATTGGTGCGGAGGAGGGGACTTGAACCCCTATGCCTTGCGGCGCTAGCACCTCAAGCTAAGAATGAGTGTATCACGGTCTATCGCTTGGTGTTATGTTGTTGATTCTATTATGTATGCTGTATCCCTCAGTATCGTGGTGTTTCGTACAACCACTACAAAACCACTACACTTTGCGAAGCTTCATACCGCGCTCCATAAACTCCTTCGCGACGGCCAAATCGTCGCCATCTACGATATTGTACCGGCGCTCCATTGAGTCTGTCTTGTGGCCGCTGATCTTCATCCGTATCACTTGCGGTACGCCATCACGCCGCATATTGCGAACGGCGGTTCTGCGAAGATCGTGGAAGTTTAGATCAGGGACTCCAGCCTCCTTACAGGCCTTCACCCAGCCACCCCGGAAGTCTTTAATTTGCTGTCCCCCACGGTTGAATACCCAGGGCGAATCGGGCCATGATTCGTCGCGTTCCTTCTTGGAGGCAAGAAGGAGATCCCGCATGTCGCCATCAAGGATCGGAACCGATCGGCCTTCCCGGCCCTTCGTCTCGTCAGGTTCAAGTCCAATCTCACTATTCTCGAAGTTGAGCTGTGGCCACCGAATCGCTAGGAGTTCTCCCTTTCGGATACCCGTTACATAGCCGCTGACAAACAGAGGCTTGAGTTCATGTTCTAGGGCATCACGGAGCTTGGCGTAAATCTCGTCTGACAGGAAGCCTTTTCGGACGGTCGTTTCCTTCACCATTGGAAAGTAGGGAACCGTATGAACCTTCGGAGGAGTTCTTTTCCGCGCACTATGAAATGCAGTTCGCAGGATAGATAGCTCACGGTTTACGGTAGCGTTTGTGACCCCTTCGCCCGTCCGCTTCTCACGATAGCTCTCCAGCAGATCGGTAGAGAGCCTTGCCCCTCGCGTTCGCCCGAAGAACGGTCTAAGGTTCTTCTCGACAACCAGCTTCCAGATGTACCGCGTAGATTCTTCAATGTCGCTCTTAAGGACGTCATCCAGCAGCTCAGCGATGAGAACATTCTCTGCGGGACCGCCCGTGATTTCCCTGCGGTGCTTCTTGCCCAGGAGCTTGTCGCGGAGCTTGATTGCTTCTGACTTCTTTGTTGATTTGCTCGATTGGGAGAGCTGCTTGTTGTCGACCCAGACCTGAACCCACCAGATTGTTCCACGTAAGAAGATCGAGCCGCTGCCATACCCATTCTTGCCCATTACCTATTGTAGTTAGAAAAGCTAGTGCGTGCCGCGTCAGTAAGTATTCTTCTCAATCCATGCGTCCAGGTCACGGCGATGGAGATGAACTCTGCGTCCCATCCTCACCACTGGAATGTCACGCTGAAAGATGAGGTGTTGAACGGCTTGCTCTGTGCGCCCCAGATACACGGCAGCCTGCTTGACATCCAGCAAGACGGGCTGAACAGCGGAAGGAGCGACGCGGGCAAACTCCAGTCGGAGCAATGATGCCACTTCGCCGGCTACTGCTCTCACCAGCACAGACATTGCCGGGCTCTTCATGTCTTCCGTCGCCATTCTCTCTGCTGAAGTCATTTGAGTGGGCCTCGCCTTCAAGGTTCTGCTTGCCGGAGTTGCGTGGTGTTTCCCCGCATACTCATACCCTCGAACCTGCGGGGCATCCTGTCCAATACTTCGTACCTATGGCAAAACGTGACTTGGCATAGGTTTTACCTATGCCGAAACGGTTAGACAAGCAAGAAGTCAGCGCCCAGGGACGTTGACTTGCTGGATACCTGCGCCCATACTTCAGGGAAACGGGTCTTGACCTTTCACTCGCGTTGAATTACCTACTGAGCTCCATCAACCAGTCCAGAGAGCGGGCCCCTATAGTGTCAGACCTGGTCGAGTTTCGTAATCTCAAATATCTCATCGCCGTCGCCGAAGAAGGAAATATCACTCGCGCAGCGAAACGCCTTTACTTGGCGCAACCTTCCCTCAGCACGCAGATGAGAGGGTTGGAAGAAGCGTTGCAGGTTCCGCTCTTCATACGGGATCGCAATGGCGTTCATGCGACACCAGCCGCAGAGATATTAATCACTGGAGGACGTGAGCTTCTAAAGCTACGCGATGGTCTCATTGCGACCGCCCGCGCCTTGCATCGTGTGACGTTCACCCCGATGCGCCTGGGCTTCTCTTCGTTCGTAGACCATGCTCTCTATGAAATGGTTTGCTCAGTGCATACATCGCTTTTCCCAGAGTGCGAGATCACTTCGAGAAGTGGCGACAATGTTGAACTCCTCCTGCTCCTCCAAAAGGGGGAGATTGATGCTGCTTTGCTAGCACTTCCGATTAGCGGATCGGGATTCAAGACGTATCCCTTCACCAAGAGTCGCCTTGTCGTGTGCATGAAGTCGGACGACCCACTGGCGCGCTTGAAAGAGATTGCCCCTGCGCAACTTCAAGCAAAGTTGACGATCTTTCAGGAGCCAAAACAGCATCCTGAAGCGCATCTCCGGCTTATGGAGATGCTTGATGAGGTAGGGATACGAGGTGATGTGGCAAGCAAGACAACGACCCCTCACAACATTCAATGGATGGTGGAATCGGGTCAGGGATATGCGCTGGTCCGCGAGGGGTCGGAGATGCACGTTGGTCTCGTCACTCGGCCTGTTACCGGCGTCACATGGACTGTGGATAGTGCGTTGATCCTGGGGAAGTCCACGTCACAGAAGACCGTTCCGGGGCTGATAAGAGAGTTGCGTAAGAGACTGCGGTTGCAAGTATCTCCGTCGTCTGCGTCGAAGCCGCCGCGCTCTGTGCGCCCCGATATTGAAGACGAAAATCTTCGCCTCTTCGCATAGCGGTTCAGCCATAGGTAACCGCTATAAAATTTGCCATTCCGCTTCAAATCGGCATAGGAGATAAGTATTGGACGTGCGCGGAAGCGCCGCCTAGTGTCAGGGCATATCACGACCATCCCGGTCGTTGGAGGTGCCAATGACACGTATCCGAATCATCATTCCAGCAGCAACGATTGAGCGGACAAAGCTCTATCTGATACGCGGAGCAGCCCTGCTCCTATGCGTATTGATCTTTCCACTCGCCGCTCATGCTTCGCCGTTCGATACGGGCATCAGTTCCATCCAAACACTATTCACCGGGACCATCGCCAAGGCCGCCAGTCTGATCGCAATTGTGATCGGCGGATACACCTTCGCGCATGGAGAACCTGGGGCGAAGAAGACGCTGGCAGGTGTGGCCGCAGGAACCGGTATAGCGATCATGGCGACCAACATCCTGACTTGGCTGTGGGGCTCCTAGCTCGCAATTCGCTCATGTCCTGCGATCCTCACCACTTCACCTCCAACGACATTCCGCAGCGAGGGGTTTATGCAGGAAATTACTCAGAAGCGCCACAACAGAGTCTTCAAGAGTTTGCATAAGCCCCTCACTTACATGGGCATCGAACGCACCCTGTTTTTCATGATCGCGGTGTCCGCCGTGGGGATGTTCAACCTCTTCAATTCGATCATCGGGGCCGTCGTGGTGTTCATCGGCGGTTGCATCTTCGGCCATTGGGTGACCAACTCCGACCCCGCATTTCTCAAGATTCTTGGACGCTCCGAAAAGTTCAAATTGCGCTACGACGCGGCCAAGCAGACAGTCCCGAACGTAGAGGTGCGTTAATGCTGAATCTCTCTCGCGTCATCAAACCGTGGAAGGAAGCCGACGCCCTCAGCGCCCACATTAACCTGTATGGGTTCTGGACAGAGACGGCGTTTCTCACCAAGAGTGGCGACCTTGGGATGGTGTTGAGCGTTACTGGGGTGGACTACGAAAGCCTCGATAACGACGAACAACAGTATGCCGTGAAGCGGCTCGAATCGGCGCTCAAATCCTTCGGCGAAGGCTTCCACGTCTATCAATATCTCTTCAAGACGAACCGGCCCGAGATTCCGTTCGCTCGCTACGATGATGAGCTGATCGACGCCGCCATTGACCAGCGCCGGAAATACTTCGAGTCCAAGCGTGACCGCCTGTATGAGGTGGAACTCTTCTATGTGATCGTGTTGGAGGGTGCGCGGTCGAAGACCGGCATCCTCTCCGCACTCGCACGGATGCCGCGCGATCCCCAGGGCGCTATTCGTGAACTCAAGGCGCAGTTCACCAACGACAACATGAAGGTGCTGCTGCGGAAGCAGATCGACGCCGACATGGTAAGGCTTGACCAATGCGTCCAGAACTTCACTCGGCATCTCGCTGACCTTATGCCCATCGAGGTACAGGGACAGCAAGCGCAGTTCAGCTTCTTTCGCCGGCTGCTCAACTTCGATGACTGGCGCATCGCGGGCAAGCCGCATTCGACCCAGTATCTCGACTTTCAAGTGGTGAACTCCAACATCGAAGCGGAGCGCGACCACCTCCGGGTAGGCGACCATTTCGTTCGCATCCTGACAATGAAAGAGGCCATTGCGGAGACACGGCCATTGGTCCTTGACCGGCTCTTCAAGATCGAAGGCAACTTCTACGTCGTCACAGAGTGGACTCCGCTTTCAATGGCGAAGGCCCGCAAGGAAGTGGACAAGTGCCGCCGTCACTTCAACATGAGCAAGTCTGGTTTCGTGTCGCAGATCGGGAGCGACCCGGCGAAGACGAACCAGCGCGACGTGCTGATTGATGAGTCGAAACAGGCTGATATCGAGAACTTGGGCGAGTGCCTGCGGGCGCTTGGCGACGGTCAGACATTGGGCGACTTTTCTCTTACGGTTGTGCTGTACAGCAAGGACCTCCAGACAATCAATCGGGAGATGGGTGAGTTCACTGGCGTCTTCACAAACGCCGATGGCGCGCTATTCACCGAGACCTACAACCAGCTCAATGCCTTGTTTGCGACCATTCCGGGCAACTACGCCCAAAACCTTCGCAAGATGTATTTGCTCAACTCCAACTATGCCGACCTATCGTTTCTCTTCACTATCCATCCCGGCGAAAAGACGAACCCACATCTCCGTTCGGAGTATCTGGCTGTCCTTGAGACGGACAACGCCACGCCGTACTATCTCAACCTCCACAACGGCGAGGTCGCGCACACGCTCATTCTCGGCATGACAGGTTCAGGCAAGAGTTTTCTATGTAATTTCCTGCTCACGAACGCCCAGAAATATCGGCCGCAGACCTACATCTTCGACATCGGCGGCTCCTTCCAATCGCTTACGGAGATCTTCGGCGGGACGTATTTGAACGTCGGCCAGGAGAGCCGGGACTTCACCATCAATCCGTTCTCACTGCCGGAGAGCAAGGAGAACCTGCAGTTTCTGTTTTCGTTCTTCCGCGTGCTCATCGAGGGTAACGACAAGCGTTACCGGCTCGACTTCAAAGAGGAGCGCAAGCTGTGGGAGGCCATCGAGCGGATGTATGTCGTCGCGCCGGAGCAGCGCACACTATCCACCTTCAGCCAGATCATCGGGGAGTTGAAGGAGCGGTTGCACCGTTGGAGCAAAGAGGGGCAGTACGGATTTCTCTTCGATAACGTAGAGGACACGCTCAGTTTCTCCAAGTTCCAGACGTTCAACTTCGCCGGCTGGGGCGATGCTCCCGAAGTGTTGGAGCCGCTGCTCTTTTACGTCCTGCATCGGGCCAGTAACGAGATTGCCAACCCGGAAAAGCTGGCGACCTTCAAGACGTTCTTGCTGGACGAAGCGTGGCTCTTCATTAAGAACGAGACCATCCGCACCTACATCGTGGCCGCTCAGAAGACGTGGAGGAAGCACAACGCGGCGATGATCCTCGCCACGCAGTCCATCAAGGAGCTTGAGGAGTCGGGGATGCTGGCGGTTGTCGCCGAGAGCTGCCCAACCAAGATATTCCTTGCGAATCCAGAGATGAACCGCCAGGTCTACCGCGAAGCCTTCCATCTCAACGACACCGAACTCGACATCATCGCCGACCTAATCCCGCCCGGCGAGATGCTGATTCGCAAAGCGCAGTCCAGCAAGAAGGTTCGGCTCAACGTCGATTCCGTCTCGTACTGGATCGCGACCAACAACGCCCGCGACAACCTGCTCAAGCGGGAGGCTTTCGCGCAGTACGGCATCGCCGAGGGCGTTCGCCAACTCGCTTCCACTCACCCATTTCAACCGCGCCGCTAAGGAGTTCCCATGAAGAGCCTGAAGACAACAACCATCGCACTTATATTCGCCATCGCGGGAAGCGTGACGGTCTGCGCCCAGACCGCCTCCCGCAATGTCTCGTATCACTCTCAGGACATCGTGCCGATCCGGGCGAAGGTGAAATACACCACTCTTATCGTTGTTCCGGCGACCGAGAAGATCATGGAGGCCGCGACTGGAGACAAAGATTTCTGGATCGTAGACGTGGTGGGCAACTTCTGCTTCGTTCACCCGGCCAAGGCGGGCATCAGCTCCAATCTCAACTTGATTACGGACAAGGGCAATATCTACAGCTTCACCTTGACTGACATCACCGCGTCGGGCGGCGACCCCGATCTCAAGGTCATCATTCAGCCAGCCGACGCCTCCAACATTGTCGCGGCTACCGGCCCCGCTCAGTACGTCCCAGCGGCACAGCTTGAGCAGGCCCACCAACAGATAGCGACGCTGCAATCCCATGTTGGAGCTGCCGTGGACGAGTACAAGAGCGCCTACCCGCTCGCGTTGAAGTTCGACTACACCTTCAAGTTGAACGAAGCACCGTTCAACATCCAGTCGATCTACCACGACGACAAGTTCACCTACATCAAGACCAACGCGCCGGAGAAATTCAGCGTGTACGAGATGCGGGACGGCAAGCCGAACCTCATCAACTACGACCTCCGCGACGGGACGTACATCATCCCGAAGGTCATGGACAACGGGTACGTCGAACTCGGCAAGAAAAAGATGGACTTCACGAGGAAGGGGTAACGTCATGGCCGATACCGTCACCACGGCAGCAGACGCGAAGCTCACCGACCACACGACCCAGCCCAAAGGCGTTCTCCAGAAGAACCTCAAGATGTTTCTGTATCTTGGAGCGGTCGTTCTCCTCATTCTGGCGACCGTTATCAGCTCTCGGAAGAAGGCTCCTACGGATGCTGAGAAAGCCAAGGCATCAGGGCCGCAGCCCTATGTCCAGGACAACACCGCGAACAACGTAGACGCTTTGCAGCGGCAGCTTGGGGCTGACAAGCTGAAGGCACAGCAGGACGCGCAACTGGCAGCCTCAACCGGCAACCCAGCGGCAGGCGGCACAGGGGCACAGCAGGTGGCAGCGTCGGGTTTTGGCCCCGACGGGCGTCCACTCGCCCCGTCGGGAACCTATGTCGCCAATGGGCAGCAGAATGGCACACAGGCCAACGGCCAGCCCCAGCTCACGCCCTCCCAGCAAGCAGGACAGCAGCTTGCGGCAACCGAGAAGGAACGGGCAGATACAGCACGGTTCTCGTCCAACATCGCCTATGTGCGACCAGCGGAGCAGGCCACGTCCCAGCAGCAGAATGTGCCCCAACAGTCTTCGGGTGCGCCCCAGAACCCCTTTGCTGCCGCAGTGCAGGCAGGCCAGCCAACTGCATTGACCACGGCTAGAGCAGCAGGAGAACAAAGGGCTTCCGGCGACCAGATCCCTGCCACAGACTACAAACGCCCGTCCGAGGTCAATATCGACAATGCCATAGGTCAGCCCTATGTCATCTACGAAGGCTTGACCTTAGACACGGTGCTGATGAACCGCCTTGACGGTGATGCGGTGGGGCCAGTCAAAGTTCTTGTGTCGAATCCCGTGTATTCCCATGACCATCAGCACATACTCATTCCAGAAGGAACGATCGTGCTGGGCGAGGCCCGTAAGATCGGCAGTGCCGGGTTCGGGCAGCAACGCCGGATTTCCGTTGCCTTTCATCGTCTGCTCATGCCGGACGGATACAGCGTGGATTTGGACCAATTCCACGGCCTCGACCAGATCGGAGAGGAGGGACTAAAAGACCAGGTCAACAATCACTACCTCCAGATCTTCGGAACGTCGATTGCACTCGGCGTCATCTCCGGTGCCTCTCAGATCAGCCAGGGCGGATCAAACCTGAACAGCTCAGGCTCGCAGTCCTTCACCAATGGTGCAGCGTCGAGCGTGTCGCAATCGGCTACGACGATTCTCGACAAGTTCATCCAGATTCCTCCAACGATCACAATCCGGGAAGGGCATCGTGTGAAGGTCTATTTCACGCAAGATATGCTCTTGCCGGCTTATGAGAATCACCGCATCGCGCAGTCATTCTAAGGAGCTTCCATGCGTACAGTCGCTATCGTCAGCCTCGCTCTCATTGCAGTGTCAACTGTCGGTTGCAAGAGCAAGCAAGATCAGCTCGCCGAGGTGTATGCACAACTCGACACCATGAATACCCAGTATCAGAAGGACTGTATGCTCGCTCCGGTCGATGTCATTGCACGCAGTCAGGCAAAGTGCAAGGCGGAGCGTGACGCGATGGAGCCAGCGAGCAAGAAGTTCGCCGCCCTTCAGGCTGATGTAGCCGCTTCTAAGCACTGACCATTTCCCGTAGTCGCCTTACACCCTAACAGTCACTTCCAACCCGGACCGCGAACATGGAGAACACCATGAAAGGCACCCTCTTGTCTCTAATTCTGGCCCTTGCCACCCTAGCCGAACCTGCATACGCGCAGTTCGGCGGCGGCATCGTGCTAGACCCAACGCAGTCAGCCCACGCAGCGCAGCAGCTCATTCAGGGCAGCCAACTGTATACGACAACGATCAAGACCACGCAGAACGTGATGGAAACCTACAACCTTGCACAACGCATGGCTACGGCACCATCGAGCTACTACACCGCATATAGCAACATGGTGCAGCAGACGTGGACGCCGGTCGCTCATCCAGCGAACACCTATGGCAATTCGCTTCCTTGGACCAATGCCGCAACATATGGCAGCGGAGCAGCAGCGGCGAACCAGGGTGCGAGCATCCAGCGAACAGGCCAGATCTCCGGTTATGGCTCTCTAAACACGCAAGGCCAACAGGCCATCGCGGCGCAGGGCGCGACTGTTGATTTGGCCGACGCAATCAACGCCACCAGCTTACAAACGATTGGGACGGTCAGGGCGAACGCTCCACAAAGGGAAGCGGATATCAAGACGTTGGAGACAGCCAGCCATTCCACCGATCCAGCCCAACAGACTGAGCTTGCGACCCTGCAACGTATCAATCAGGCGATGCTCTTACAGCTTCGTACTCAGCAGGAAGCGAGTCAGATGACGCAGACCCAGAGCTTGCAGCAGATGGTGCAGCAGAAGCAACAGCAGGACGCTTTGAAGATGTCCATGCAGGCCGCCGACGGTTACGAGGCGAACTACAAGAGCCACGTCACCACTGACACAACAGGCATCACCAGAGCACTCAGCTATTGAGCAGACGGGGCGATTATGGGAAACCAGATACTCATCTTTATCACGCAACAGTGCGACACGCTTACGGCCACTATGTCGCCAAACGTCGATGCGATTGGGCTTCGCATGGTTATTTCGCTGGCAACGATCATGATGGTCTGGTTCGGTGTGCAGGAAGCCCTTGCATCCTCGCGCGGCGGCCCCGGCTTCGATATGGCGAAGTTTCTCAACTTCTTCATGCTCCTCAGCTTCGCCTATATGTTCGTGAAGTATTACGACAGCAGCATTCCCGGCATCGGATACTCGCTCAAAGGATTCATTAGCCAGGGAACGACCAATCTGGCGCAGACGATTGGACAGGACGGTATCCAGTCCATGTTCCAGTCGATTGACGGTGCGTTGGCGAAGTCAGGCCCAGGCATGGCAATGTTCACTGCACCCTATATGCTGTTCGCCTATATCAGCACCCAGATCATGCTTTCGGTGCTTGCCGCTATCTCAGCGGTAATCCTCGCATACGGTGCAGTTGCCGGAACAATCATCGGCTTGCTTGGTCCGATCTTCATCCCGTTTCTCGTGATCGAAAAACTTGAGTTTTTGTTCTGGGGATGGTTCAAGGCGTACCTCAGCTTCTCGTTTTATAAGGTCGTTGCGGCAGCCACAATGAGCGTCCTCGGGCACCTATTCGTTACCTACTACGCCAACTGGACGGACTTCTCAAATCCGATGACGCTGATAAAGAACTTCCCCTTGTTGATCTTGCTGGTGGTGGTGAACATCTTCCTCATTCTCAAGATTCCGGCAATCACTGCCTCCATCTTCTCAGGCAGCAGCAGCGGTCACGATGCTGGCATGGGCGCAGTAACGGGTGCCATTACCGCCGCAGTGATGGGCTAAAAGGAGATACGCAAATGCCAGTTCAAGAGACGAAATCCCCCGAGATCACCCGTGCAGCGGAACGCTATCTGGAGCAGTATGGCGACCCGCTCGTCATGAACACCTATTTGAAGATCACGATCCTTGTTCTGGGCGCTGTCTGCTTCATGCTGGGCGCGCTCACGTTCAAGAGCCAGAAGGCACTTGCCGGCATGAAGCCGCTCGTCATTCGTATCAATGACGTGGGCCATGCCGACGCCATCGACTACCGCAATTACCAGTACAAGCCGCAAGAGGCGGAGAACAAGTATTACCTCTCGCGTTGGGCCACGCTGTACTTCCAGCGCAACCGCTATACCATCGAGCGCGACCAGACCCAGGCGCTCTACTTTCTCAATTCGGATGTCCAACAGGCCGTCATCCGGCAGGAGCAGTTGAGCAAGACCATCACAACCTTCCAGCAAGACAGCACGCTTCCGTATGTCGATATCAACATCAAGAGCGTCATCCTCGACGATCTACGGCAGTCGCCTTATTCGGCCAGGATTGAGTTCGAGAAGGTCTATACCAACGCGAACGACCACTCGGAGATCAAGACGGAGCGTTGGACCGCCAGCGTGACCTACGTCTTCGCCGATCACGTCGAGAACAATGCGCTCGCCTTCAATCCGCTCGGACTCACTATCGTCCGCTACCGCGCCGACCAGGCGTTCGACTAGGAGCCGATATGAATCACGACCGAAATCATGATTTAGACCTCCTCATATCGTTTCTCCAACCCATCAAAGAGCTGTTGCTCGACGACAGCGTGAGCGAGATCATGGGCAATCCGAACGGGCAATGGTGGTTTGAGCGCAAGGGCAAGTTGGAACACGCAGAGATCGTCTTCGATGCGAAGGCACTCCGCACCGGCCTTGAGGTGATTGCGAACAAACTCAGCCGCAAGTTGGATGAGGCGCACCCGCTCTTGAATGCACAACTGCCGGACGGGAGCCGCCTTGCGGCGGTCCTCCCGCCGGTTGTACGGCCCAACCCCGCCGTCACCATTCGGAAGTTCTCCAAGACCCGCTTCACCATCGCCGACCTCATCCAGACCGGTGCCATGACGCCGGAGATAGGTGCAACTCTCAGCGGTTACATCGAGGCCGGAAGGACGATGCTGATTAGCGGCGGAACGGGCGCGGGCAAGACAAGTTTGCTCAACGCGCTAGCTGATTTCATCCCCGAGGAAGAGCGCATTGTCGTGATCGAGGATACGTCGGAGCTGCGTATCGGCAAGCCGAATCTATTGGCGTCGGAGTGCCAGACGGAATCGCACACCGGCACGGTGAGTTTCAACGATCTATTGAAGGCTGCGTTGCGGTGGAGGCCCGACCGCATCATCCTCGGCGAGGTGCGGGGAGAAGAAGCTCGCACCTTGCTCGATTCGTTCAATACCGGACACGCAGGTTCGATGGCAACGATTCACGCCAGCTCTGCGGTGAAGGCGCTCCGCAGGTTCGGTGAATTGGCGATGCGTTCGCACCAGCAATCGAACCGGGACGACATCTCGGCGGAGATCGCGGAGACCGTTCAGATTGTCGCCCAGGTTGGAAGATTCGCCAGCGGTCGCAAAGTGAGCGAGATTATCGCTGTGCGTGGATATGACCGCACCACCAAACAGTTCATGTACGACACCATCTTCGATCTCGCAGGTGAGCGCGACGTTCCAGCAATTCACCCAATCATTTCAACCAGCAACAAGAGGGAGAACGTCCATGCCATTGCTTGAGATCACAACCAGCCGCAAAGTCACTGCCACCGTTTCGCTTGAGGAGCCCACCGCCAACCTCGTCAATCAATACGCAGCGTTCACCCATGTTGGCGCGGACGATGTTGTGAACAAGGCGCTCGAATACGTCTTCACCAAGGACAAGGACTTCCAGAAGTTCATCGGTGCGCCGCACGATGCAAAGCCAATCCATTCCTTGCGTATCAAGCGCAGCGGTGATGATGCGCCGAAGGGAAAACCGGGACGCAAGCCAGCAACGTCAGCATCAGCTCCGACAGCGATTCCTATGGCTAATGTGGCGACAAAGTAATGTGCATTGCCCCCTCGATGATTTGTGCCGGGATGGAAACGGTGCTACGCACCGGATGAATTATGACACTCCATCCCTCCGAGGGTCGTGCTGGAGCGGCATAAAGCGCTCTGATCCAGCAGCGGAAATCAAAGGGCTTACAGACCACAAGGCGCTCTGGGGCGCTTCAAAGCACCCCAAAGCGCCTCAGCTTTTCTTGGAGCAAAAGATGCCATTACTGAGCGATGAAGCGGTCACGCAAAGAGCCAGCTACCGGGTCAAGACCGCCGGTACAAAGCTAAACCGAGATGAGCTGGCCGCACTGGCAAAGCACTGCGCCGACCGTGGAACTACGCCAGGGGAACTTATCCGGCGGCTCATCCTCAGCGAGCTAAAACCTCATATCGCTGAACCGACTGCCAGCGCAGAGTTGAGCGAGATTGTGGGGATTCGGCTGATGCTGACCAACCTCTTGAAGCCTTTGACAACCGGCATCAAGATTACCCCGGAGGTGTTCGAGGGAATCATGGTGGAGGTCAAGAAACGGAAGACGGCACTTGCCGTTGAGACGAAGCAAGACCTGGAGCGTGCGTGATGGCAAGTCAACAGTGGGGCCGCAAAGAAACGGTCATTTTTCCGCCGCATTCCGCGATCTACACCTATGGCGCAGTGTTCCTCGCGTTCGTGATGACCGGGTGCTTCCTGTATGTCCGTTTCGCCTACGGACAGACTCCTTTGCAGCAGTTCTACACGCCGATCTACGCACGAGCGGCGGCTGGCGCAGCCCTTGGCAAGAGGGACAAGTACCAACTGCTTTACGTTGGCGACGGCACCAAAATGGGCGAGCTTGCAGTTGAAGCCGACGTGCAGCAAGGCACGACTCCCGCCCCCGGTGGCAAGCATATTCCACTCGCGCTTTCAAGTGCGGCGGCAGCGCATGGACTCCGCGCCCTCTATCGCGGTCCGGAGCAGCCGTACCTCGACAAGCCCCTGCACGAGTACCTGAAGACGAGCGTCTTCCAAGGCGACCCGCTCTGGAACATCTATAGATTTCCGCTCCTGTTTGGCTTCCTCTCGTTACTCGCCCAGCTCCCACTTTCGATACGGAAGGACATCAAGCGCCGGAAGCAAATGAAGTATGGACGGCTGCTCAAAGGGCCAGTGTTGCTCACACCAAAAGAGTTCAACGAGACGGTCCAGGGCGACGGGATTGGCTTCAAGACTACCGAAGCCAAAGAAATGATGAGGATACCGCTGAGAGCTGAAGCCCAGCATATTGAACTCATGGGCGACACCGGGGCTGGAAAGACCAGCCTGATTATGCAGATACTTCGGCAGATTCAAGACAGGGGCGAGATGGCTATCGTCTACGACCCGGCTTGCGAGTTTATCCAGAGATTCTACGACCCCAAGCGTGAGGACATTGTGTTGAACCCGTTGGACGCCCGGTGCCCCTATTGGGGACCATCCGAGGAACTTCGCCGGAAGGCAGAAGCCAAGGCGATTGCTGCGTCGCTCTATCAGCCGACCAGTGACAAGAAGGGTGAGTTTTTCACCGAGACGCCACAAAAAATCTTCGCCCATCTCCTCACCTTTGGGCCGACCCCGACGCAGTTGGTCGCATGGCTGTCCAACCCGGATGAGATCGACAAACGTGTATTGGGAACCGAGATGCAAGCCATGATTGCGAAGGGCGCACAGCAGCAGCGCAATGGCGTCCTGGCTTCGCTCGGACTGGTAGCGGACAGCCTACGGATGTTGCCCACGAAAGAGCAGTCGAAGACGACGTGGAGCGCCACCGAATGGTCAGAGACACGCAAGGGTTGGATCTTTATTACGTCCAGCGCGACCGAGCGCGAAGCCCTCCGGCCTCTGCACAGCCTTTGGATCGACCTCTTGGTTTTACGACTTCTGACCGCCCCGCAAGGCACCCAGAAACCAGTGTGGTTCGTGTTGGATGAGCTGGCGAGCTTGCAGCGTCTCCCTCAGCTCCACACGGCCATCACAGAGAATCGGAAAAGCCAGAACCCGCTCGTTCTTGGCTTCCAAGGGAAGGCCCAGCTAGAGGTGATCTACGGCCATCTGGCGGAGGTAATGCTGTCGCAGCCTGCCACCAAAATCTTCCTGAAAACCACTGAGCCGAAAGCGGCAGAGTGGGTGTCGAATGCCATCGGCAAGATCGAGATCGAGCGCATGAAGGAGACGCACTTCGACGGCACGCGCTCCGGCAAGAACTTCACCTTGGATCGCCAAGTAGAGCCGTTGGTCATGGACTCTGAAATCTCCGGACTTGAGAACCGGCACGCCTTTCTCAAGCTGGGAAACAACGTCGCCCGCTTCCATTTCGAATATATGGATTTGCCTCAGAGGATGCGCGGCTTCATCGCCCGCGATATGGAAGACGATGCGCTGGGCTTCGATCCACTCACTCTTGTACCGAAGTCTCAACCGGCCAGTGAACCCAAGACTGACCTCGAAGCCGAAGTGCCAACAGTGAAGCAGGCTGCCTCGCCGAAGGTCGAGGATGCCGTCGCGACGGTTCCTGAAGAACAGGCGAAAGAGGACACTACTGAGGCTGACTCTAACGAGGAGATGCCCCCGGACTCCGCCACAGTTGAGAGTGACGAGGAACTCCAAACCACGTTCACCTTCAATAATTAGAGGGTCGTATGCTCACCATCTCCAAGCCAATCAGCTCCGGCCAGGCACAGACGTACCACGCCAAAGAGTTCACGTCCGCCGAGCAGAACTATTGGAAGCAGGGCGACACGATTCTGGGAGAATGGCAGGGGCAGTTGGCGGACAAGTACGGTCTCGCCGGAGCTATCGACGCGCAACACTTCGCCCGTCTCAGCGAAGGCCAGAACCCTCATACTGCGGAGCAGTTGGTCCAGCATCGCAAGGCCCAGGAGTACGCAACCGCAGACGGAACGACCGTCAAGCCTGTAGAGCATCGTGCGGGGTGGGACGCGACGTTCTCCGCTCCAAAGTCCGTCTCGCTGACTGCTTTGGTAGGAGGCGATGATCGTGTCCGTGAAGCCCACCGGCAGGCCGTGACCATCGCCCTCACGGAACTGGAGCGGTACACCCAGGCCCGGATCGGCGGCAACCATCCCGCCGAAACCACCGGCAAGTTTATTGTTGCCAAGTTCGAGCACGACACCGCCCGACCGGTAGACGGGTACGCCGCCCCGCAGCTTCATACACATGCCGTGATCTTCAACATGACCGAGCGACCAGACGGCTCAACCCGCGCATTGCAGGAGCGCGGATTCTTCGATACCCAGCAGTTTGCTACCGCCGTTTATCAATCCGAACTCACGTTCCGGCTCCGCCATCTTGGCTACGAGATCGAGGCCGGTAAGAGCGGTGCTCCCGATGTGAAGGGCTACACCGCCGAGTATCTTGAAGCATCCAGCCCACGCCGCCAACAGATTGAAGAAGCCATTGCGCGCAGTGGCTTCAGCGGGCCGGAGGCAGCGGAGATTGCGGCTCACAACACCCGCGACCGGAAGGAAATTCATACTCCGTCCGACGTAATTGCCGCTCACCGCCAGATTGCGGCCGAGTTTGGCAACCAGGCCGATCTTGTGGTCTCGGCAGCGCGGGAGAGGGCTGAGGGACTCGCACAAAATCGTGTGCCGGATGCGCCCCAAAGGGCGCAAGAAGCTGTGTCCTTTGCCAAGGATCGTAGCTTCGAGCGTGAGGCCGTTACCGACGAACGGAACATTATGCGCGATGCCTTGCGGCGCGGAATGGGCGACCTCACCTATGACCAGGTGCGGTCGAACTTTGACCAGCGACACAACGGCGGCGAGTTCCAGACAGTGAACGGCCAGAAGCATGAGACAGGGCGGCAGTTTACTACCAGAGAGGCCATCGCTGCGGAGCTCGCAACGGTGGGGCATATGCAACGCGGCCAGAATACCGTCGAGCCGGTTCTGCCCAAAGAGCAGGCTGCAGCTCATGCGAACACCCGCGAACTTCTCAATCCGGCGCAGCGGAAAGCCATCGAGGAGGTGCTGTCATCCCATGACCGCGTCCACGGTTTGCAAGGACTCGCGGGGTCAGGTAAGACCAGCACCCTGTCCTCTATCCGGGAAGGTGCAGAGCGGAATGGCTACGCAGTCGAAGGCTTTGCCCCGACAAGCCGCGCCACCGCCCAGCTACGAGAGGCGGGGATTTCGGCAGACACTTTGCAAGGTTTCCTTGCTCGCGGAGGCCAGGAGCAGGCTAAGGGCGATCCCGACCGAAAGCATCTCTACATGGTTGACGAATCCAGTCTTGCCAGCACTCGCCAGATGCAGAGTTTCATGGAAAAGATTGGGCCGCAAGACAGGGTTTTGCTCGTGGGAGACACCCGCCAGCATCAGGGTGTCGATGCTGGGAAACCTTTTGAGCAGATGCAGCAAGCTGGTATGCAGACCTCGCAGCTTGACCAGATCATGCGTCAGAAAGACCCCGAATTGCTCCGCGTCGTTGAACACTTTGCCAAGAATGAAACGGCTGTGGGTATCGGGCTATTGCAGCAGCAGGGCCGCGTGACTGAGATCCCGGACAATGCCCAACGCATTGACGCCATCGCCAAGGATTATGCCGCCAAGCCAGAGAACACGCTCGTCGTTTCTCCTGATAACGCCAGCCGCCGCGATATCAACGATGCCATCCGCACGGAGCTGAAAGCCTCCGGCATTGTCTCCAGAGACGACCACCGGATGGATGTTTTGACACAGCGCTCGGAGCTTACCAGTGTCGATCGGGAGTGGGCAGCCAACTATCAGCAGGGTGACGTTCTGTACTATATGCGCGGCAGCAAGGAGCATGGGATAGAGCCGCGCGCAAATGCGACCGTCGCCTCCATCGACGCCGCAGCCAACCGGATTACAGTCTCCAAAGACGACGGGAAGCAGGTCACCTACGACCCGGAACGCCTGAGCGGTATCACGGCATACCGCGAGATCAGCCGGGACTTTGCCCAGGGCGACCGCATCCAGTTCACGTCCACAAACCGCGAACTGGGCGTCTCCAATCGTGATCTTGGAACCATTGACCGGATCGACGGCAAGCAGATCGACGTGAAGATGGACGGTGAGAAAGAGCGTACCGTCAGCTTCGATTCCGCAAAGATGCGGCACTTCGACCACGGCTATACCGTGACCTCGCACAGCTCGCAGGGTCTCACCACCGACCGCGTATTGGTGAACATGGACACCACCGTTCACCCGGAACTTATCAATACCCGCTTCGCCTATGTCTCCGTCTCCCGCGCTTCGCAGGACGCGCGGATTTACACGAATGACGCCGGAACCCTTGGCGAACGCCTCAGTACCGATGTGACCAAGACTTCGGCGATAGACCTTCAAAAAGCGCCGGTCGAACCGACCGCCAACCAGCAGACAGCAACTAAGGAGCCACCTATGACCAACAGCAGAGAGCATCCGCAGGATGATTTACGCCGCGAACCGCCAACCGAGGCGATGGTTTCGCTTCCCGAGATCGTCCGCCATGAAGCCGAAGTCGATACGCGGCACTACGCCCCCATCGAGGCAGCTCTACCCAAGGAAACAGAAGGCTACGAGTGGAAGCGCGAGACAGGCGACATTGAGAGCTATAAGCACGATCAGACCGGAGGTTGGCTCCATATTGACCAGCAGACGAACTTCTACGACCGCGAAGCCCAGCCAACCACGCGGGAATCGGCTTTGGAACAGGCGGGCCACGACCAGATACGGTCAATAGTTGCCAATTCCATCGGGCAATCGCCCACGAATGACGCCCACGATCAAGGCATCAGCCTTTGACAATATCCGGCGGTGGCGTAGTCGCCCCGTTCCGAATCAGCTGCCCGTAAAACACATGGGGAACTTCTTGCACCGATGCTCTAAAATCGGTGCACGGAGAATACTGCGCGCCAATGAGTCTGACGGCCTATCACGCCAAGCTCTTTGCCCATGAGCTGACGAAGCGGTCCAGTTCGGACAACGTGGACAAACTTGCGTCCGCACTCTCTGACGCCCAGGTTGACCTGAATCCCCATCAAATCGAAGCGGCACTCTTTGCCTTTCGTTCGCCTTTGTCGAAGGGCGCTATCCTCGCGGACGAAGTTGGCCTTGGAAAAACTATCGAAGCGGGCATTTTGCTTGCCCAGCATTGGGCGGAGCGGCGGCGGACATTGCTTGTCATCTGCCCCGCCAACCTCCGCAAACAGTGGAGCCAGGAACTACTCGACAAGTTCTTCCTCCCCAGCGTCATCCTTGAGGCCAAAACCTTCAATGAGGCGATCCGTGCGGGTAATCTAAATCCCTTTCAGCAGTCTAAAATCATCATTTGCTCCTTCCAGTTTGCCCGGTCGAAGGAACCGTACCTGCGAAGCACTCCTTGGAATCTGGTGGTTATTGACGAAGCCCATCGCCTCCGGAATGTCTACAAGCCCGGCAATAAGGTTGCGAACTCCATCAAGAATGCTGTGAGCGGCTTTCAAAAAGTTTTACTAACAGCCACACCTTTGCAAAACTCCCTTCTGGAGCTATACGGCCTTGTCAGTATCGTGGACGAGTTTACCTTCGGCGATCTCCGCAGCTTCCGCGCGCAGTTTGGCCGCCTTACGGGGAAGGCCGACTTTGACGCTCTCAAGCAGCGTCTCCGCCCGATCTGCCAGCGCACTTTGCGGCGACAGGTGCTCGCTTATGTGCCGTACACGAACCGACACGCGATGGTGCAGGAGTTCTATCCGAGTGCTGCCGAGCAGCAGCTCTACGAACTAGTCTCCGATTACCTTATGGGCGAAAAGCTGTACGCTCTCCCCGCAAGCCAGCGTCAACTCATGACGCTCATCTTGCGGAAGCTCCTTGCGTCTTCGACCTATGCCATTTCCGACACCTTGCTAGGGCTTGCGACGAAGCTGGAGACGGCAGAAGCCGACCAGCGGAAGTCCGCCGAAGTCCCCTCGGCTCTTGCGGAAGATTTCGAGACGCTACCCGAAATAGAAGAGGAATGGGCCGATGAGGACGACGGTTCGGAGTCGGAGGCCGACGGAGCCAACGAAAAGAAGCTACCGGAGCGTCTGTCGCCTGGGCAGCTAATCGAACTCCGCGCTGAAAAGGACAAACTCCGCCAGTTCCATGCTCTCGCCAAAGCGATCCAGACCAACTCCAAAGGCGACGCACTGCTCACTGCATTGCAGCGTGGCTTTGAGGCCGCACGTACTGTTCGCATGGAAGATGGAACAGGCGCTCTCCAGCAGAAGGCCATTATCTTTACCGAGTCGCGGCGCACTCAGGAATACCTATTCAACTTGCTCCAGCAGACGGAGTTTGTTGGGAAGGTCGTGCTCTTCAACGGAACGAACACCGATTCCCAGAGTCAGGCCATTTATCAGGCGTGGATGAAGCAGCACGCCGGAACAGATCGGATCACCGGCTCGCCCAGCGCCGACAAACGCGCCGCCCTGGTTGAGCACTTCCGAGACACCGCCAGCATTATGATTGCGACCGAGGCCGCAGCCGAGGGTATAAATCTCCAATTCTGCAATTTGGTTGTCAACTACGATATGCCGTGGAATCCTCAGCGCATCGAGCAACGCATCGGCAGGTGCCATCGCTACGGCCAGAAGTATGACGTAGTGGTTGTCAACTTCCTCAACAAAGCTAATGCCGCCGATATTCGCGTTTACCAATTGCTTGCGGAGAAATTCAAGCTCTTCGATGGAGTTTTTGGAGCCAGCGATGAGGTCATTGGTGCCGTTGAGTCCGGGGTAGACTTCGAGAAACGCATCGTCGCAATCTACCAGCAGTGCCGAACGACCGAACAAATTGAGTTTCAGTTCGATCAACTCCAGCAGGAGCTTGAGTCCCAGATTGCCCAGGCGCGCAACGATGCCAGCGAACAGCTTCTCAATAATTTCGACCAGGAAGTCATCGAGCGCGTCCGCGTCTCCAGCGGACAATCCCTTGGACGTTTCCAAGATTTGCTCTGGCGGCTCACAGCTTTCTATCTCGCCCCTTTCGCTCGCTTCGATACTCCCGGTCACTCGTTTTATCTGGAGCGCGATCCGTTCCCCACTTCCGCAGGTAGCCCGCAGCCGGTGAACCCAGGTCCTTACCGGATGGGCAAGAACGTAGAGGATGCCAATACCTATCGAGTGGGACATCCTCTGGCCCAGCAGGTCTTGCAAAGTTGCTGTGCTCTTCCGACACCAAAGGTAGAACTTAGCTTTACCCTCAGCGGTAGTGGCAAGCGCATTGCCGTTCTGGAGTCATTGCAAAGTCGCAGCGGATGGCTCACCTGTTCACGTTTCACCCTCAATGGTTTTGAGACAGAAGACCATATCCTGCTCAGCGGCATTCAGGATGACGGCCGGCCCCTTGAGCCGGCCGCTTGCAAGCGCCTATTCGACTTAGCCGGTGAACCGGGCCCGCCGCTTTTGTTGGAGCCGCCGGATGAACTTGCCTTCGAGCTAGCCAAAGACCAACAGCGAATTCTCGGCGATCTTGAGGAACGTAACGGAAAATGGCTCGACTCAGAGATTGAGAAGCTGGATCATTGGACCGAAGACCTCAAGTTCGGACTGGAGCAGGAGATTAAGGATCTTGACAAGGAGATTCGTGAGGTGCGTCGGGAGTCGGTCGCGTCAACAGGCTTGCAGCACAAGTTGGAGCATCAGCGCCGCCTCAAAGACCTTACCGTGGCCCGCAACCAGCGTCGCAAGGACCTATTCATTGCCCAAGATGAAGTTGAAGCGCGGCGCGAAACTTTGATTGCCGACATAGAGGGCAAGCTGAAACAACAACAAGAGTTGACACCTCTCTTCACGATCCACTGGAGGCTTGCATGACCGAACCCAGTATTACTTGCCCAAAATGCAAGACCGAGTTTCCACTAACGCAATCACTCGCTGCTCCGTTGATCGAGGCTACCCGCCAACAATTTGAACGGCAAATGTCTGAGAAGGATTCCGAGATAGCTGGCCGTGAACAGGCTGTTCGGGACAAGGAAAAGCAGATTGCCGAAGAAAAGCGGAGCCTTGACACTCAGATCGCCGAGCAAGTCGCCGATCAGCTTCGTGGTGAACGCTCAAGAGTAATTGCTGAAGAATCCAAGAAAGCACGACTTGCAAGCGCTGCGGAGCTAGAGGCGCGGGCGCAAGAACTGCGCGAGCTGCAAGAGGTACTGAAGGGGCGCGACCAAAAACTAGCAGAAGCACAAAAAGCTCAGGCAGACGTAATCAAGCAGCAGCGTGAATTGGATGACGCGAAGCGCGAATTGGAACTCACCGTTGAGAAACGCGTGCAAAACGGACTGACAGAAGTTCGCACTCAGGCGAAGCGGGAAGCAGAAGACGGATTACGCCTAAAGGTGATGGAAAAAGATCAGACCATTGCCTCAATGCAACAAAAGATCGAAGAACTGAAGCAAAAAGCGGAGCAAGGCTCTCAGCAAATGCAGGGAGAAGTCCAGGAACTTGAATTGGAGCAGACGCTTCGCACCAAATTTCCCTACGACACCATCGAGCCAGTGCCGAAAGGCGAATTCGGTGGAGACACGCTGCATCGTGTCGGCAGTCCTAACGGCGTAATGAGTGGGACCATTCTTTGGGAAACCAAGCGCACGAAGAACTGGAGCAATGGTTGGCTAGCAAAGTTGCGAGACGATCAGCGCACAGCCAAGGCCGACCTGTCGGTCCTCGTCTCTCAAACTCTGCCAGAAGGGATAGAAACCTTTGATGTGGTAGACGGTGTTTGGGTAACGCATCCCAGATGCGTGTTGCCAGTCGCGACCATTTTGCGACACACCCTTCAGCAGGTGAGTTCAACACGACTCATTGCAGTTGGTCAGCAGACGAAGGCTGAGATGATTTACGAGTATCTTACCGGGCCTAGATTTCGCCAACGGGTGGAAGCCATCGTCGAAGCGTTCTCCTGTATGCAGGACGACCTTGACAGAGAGCGTAAGGCAATCATGAAGCAGTGGGCTAAACGCCAGGAGCAAATCGAACGAGTCATGGGAGCTACGGTTGGAATGTACGGTGATATGCAAGGAATCGCCGGAAAATCAATTCAAGAGATCGAAGGCCTGGAGTTCCCAGCCCTAGCTGAACCCGGGGAAAATGAGGAGCAAGCATGAGCGCAGCAAAAACCAGCCCCAAGCCCCAATCGCCGCTTCACGAAATACTGACTTGGTCAGCCAACCGACCGGAATGGCAACGTGATGCTTTGCGCCGCATTATCGAGAAGGGGGAACTCGATAACGCGGATATCTCCGAACTCGAGCGGATTAGCCGATCGAGCATCACAATCGCCTCGATCAAACCAACGACGATTGTGGCTAAGCCGCTAACCTCCGGACACATACCGTCTGCCTCGGTTGGGGGCGACTCTGTGCATCTTGAGTCACTCAAAGCGATTTCGAATGTAAATCAATTACCTCATAGCTCAGAGTTGACCTTCGGAATAGGCAAAGGCCTAACGGTGATTTTTGGACGAAACGGAGCAGGAAAATCAAGTTATGCCCGGCTAATCAAGAAGGCGTGTCGCGCGCGAGGGTCAGCTCCCAATATCATGCCGAATGCGTTTGCCAAGACCGTTTCAGCGGTTCCGGCTTCAGCGACGATAACGTTTTCAGTCGGGGCCACTTCGATACCAGCAACATGGACAAACGGACAGCCAAGTGATGCACGTTTGGCGAATGTATTCGTCTTCGACTCGTTTTCTGCTGAGCACTACGTCAGCACCGACAGCGCGGCAGCATTCACTCCCTTCGGACTCGATGTGCTGCCAACACTCTCAAAGGCGTGTGACGAGCTTGCAGCTCGCCTCAATACCGAAGTTGCACTGGCCAAGACAAAGATCTCTGGGACGAGTGCGAACTGGAAATACGACTCGGGGACAAAGGTCGGACAGCTTCTCCAAGGCCTATCAAAGGCTACTAAGGTGTCCGACATAAACGTCCTAACTGGACTTAACGCAGCAGAAGCTCAGCGTCTCACAGACCTCCGCGATACGTTGAAGGCTGATCCCCTACAGAAAGCAAAGGAGACCAGAGCTGCTGTCGCCCGCCTTGAGGCGTTTGCAATGAAACTTGGAAGTCGAGCTACAGACCTTGCAGCAGATAAAGTAGAGCAAATCCGAACGCAGCTTGAGACAGCCGTCAACACCTCTGCGACCGCAAAAGCTTTCGCCTTTGGCCAATTTGACTCAACCTACTTGCCCGGCACTGGATCAGATGTTTGGCGTGCCCTGTGGGACGCAGCAAAGAGCTATTCGGAGGCTCAGGCCTATCCGGGAAAAGAATACCCTCTGATCTCTGATGATGCGAGATGCGTTCTCTGTCAGCAAGAGATCGATGACATAAGCAAAGGCAGATTCTCACGGTTTGGCGCGTTCTGCAAGGACCAGACTCAACGGCTCGCGAGCGAAGCAGAGCGAACGCTCTTACAGACACTTTCGAGATGCACTCTCCTAAATGCGTTAGGGCCGGATCTGGACAAAATCGACGCAGACTTGGCACTACAGCCGGCGGATGAACGCTCGCGTCTATCGAGCTTCGTAGTGCAGTCGGATCAGGTTTTGCAGACTATCAAGACGGCACTTGCGAATAGAACGTGGGCAATGACTGCGGCCGTTCCTGCGTCTCCCGAATCCAGCATTCGAGGTATCGCGAGCATTCTTGAAGCGAGGGCTAAAACCGAAGAGTCGGCGCACGATCCGGTGACGCGGCAGACTCTTCAATCTGAGTTGAAAGAACTGGAGGCGCGGGATTGGCTCACTGGCGTCCAAGCTGACGTCATTCAACAGATCGACAGATACAAGGCTCTCTCGGAGCTGGAGCATTGCGAGAAAGACCTAAAGACCTCTGCCGTTACGACGAAGAGCAAAGAGCTTACGGAACTTTTCGTGACGCAGGCTTTCCAACAACGGTTTAAGGATGAAATCGGCGAACTCAAGCTCAACACTATCGAAGTGGTGATGGAAGCGGTGCAGGGGAAGAAGGGCGTAACCAATTTCGGCCTGCGACTGGTAAAGGCAGCGAATAGCAAAGTTGCTGACATTGCAAGCGAAGGTGAGCGCCGATGCGTAGCGCTTGCCGCGTTCTTATCTGAGCTCTCTCAAGCCTCACACCAATCGGCTCTGGTGTTTGACGACCCAGTATCTTCGTTAGACCATTGGTATCGCGAAAGGATCGCTGAGCGGCTGGTGAAGGAAGCACAGGTGCGTCAAGTCATCGTATTTACGCACGACGAAGTATTCCTGAACGATCTAATCTGCTTTTCGGAGAGTACAAACGTGACGCCTTGTGTTCTCAGTCTTGAGTGGGAAAACGGAGCGCCTGGAAAATGTATTCAGGGATTGCCTTGGGATAGCAAGAACCCGCCACAACTGCTCGCTGAACTGGAAACGGAGCAAAAGGGTATTGCTGCTCAGTGGAATCCCCAGCCCAACCAGCAGAATGTTGCCGCAATGCGCCACGCTTATTCTCGACTGCGTTCGACTATGGAGAGAGTTGTGGAGGTCGAACTGATTGGCGGGATAGTCTGTCGGTTCCAGTCACAGATCAAATCAGGAAGAGTCGACAGCCTGATAGGAATCACCCAACACGAATGTTCAGAAGCTAAGCGTCTTCTTGACAAGTGCCACAGCATAACGGACGCTCATGCGCCCTCGCAATCAGCTATTCCCACACCCACGGACCTGCTGAAAGACATTTCTGATGCACGACAACTCGTGGCCACAATCAAGAACCGCAAGAAGAATTCGGGACCGGCGGGTACGCCCTAAATGACATCGAAGCAAAGGCTTGAACTGACATGGATTGGCAAAGAGAACCGGCCACGGCTGGAGCCTCGCATACTGCTCGAAGACCCAGAGAAAAGCTATCACGCCAAGAAGCGTGTGACAGACAACGACATCTTCGACAACCGCTTGATCTTCGGTGACAACCTGCTGGCGTTGAAGGCTCTGGAGCAAGAATTCGCAGGCAAAGTGAAATGCGTCTTTATCGACCCGCCATACAACACTGGTTCAGCATTTGAGCACTACGATGACGGCGTTGAGCATTCAATTTGGTTATCCCTGATACGTGACAGGCTGGAGCTACTTCATCGACTGTTGTCGAAGGACGGCAGTCTTTGGATAACGATTGATGATAACGAGGCTCATTACTTGAAGGTTCTCTGCGATGAGGTATTTGGACGGGGAAATTTTATCGCGAACATTGTTTGGCAGAAACGAACATCGCGAGAGAACCGAGCCGCGATCGGATCTTCGCATGACCACATTCTGATATACGCAAAAATGCCCGCGCCTGAATGGAAAGCCTTCCGTAACAAGTTGCCCGCGAATGATTCAGGCTTTGGCAATCCCGACAATGACCTGCGTGGTCCTTGGCGCTCGATCCCATTTTCGGCACAAGGTTTTCGAGAGAACCAGATGTACAAGATTCTGACACCGACAGGCAAGAAGCTGGACCCGCCAAAGGGCCGTTGCTGGGGCGCAACCGAGCCGGAGTACAAGAAATATGAAGTCGAAGGGCGGGTGTATTTTCCCAAGGGCGGCGATGGTAGGCCACGGATCAAGCTATTTAGAGGCGAAGAGGAAGGACTTGTTCCGATGACGTGGTGGTCTGCCGCAGACTGCGGAGACACCGAAGAATCGAAGAAAGAAATTCTGGCCTTGTATCCCGACCAAGAACCTTTCGGTACGCCGAAGCCGGAGCGTCTGCTAAAGCAGATCATCACGATTGCAACAAAGGAGGGAGACCTCATACTTGACTCTTTTGCCGGCTCTGGCACCACCGGAGCGGTGGCCCAAAAGATGAAGCGTCGTTGGATCATGGTGGAGCTTGGAGAGCACGCCTACACGCATATCATCCCACGTCTAAACAAGGTAATCGACGGCACAGATTTGGGCGGTGTGACAGAAGCGATGGGATGGAAAGGCGGCGGCGGATTCCGTTCCTTTCACCTCGCTCCGTCTTTGCTAGATAGAGATCGTTTCGGCAACCTCGTAATCAGCAAACAATACAACGCTGCCATGCTAGCGGAGGCTATGTGCAAGGTCATGGGATTTACCTATGCACCCAGCGAAGAACTCTATTGGCAGCAGGGCCGCTCTAATGAGAGCGATTTTCTGTACGTCACAACCCAGACACTCACCCGTGAGCAACTAGCGAAGCTAAGCGACGAGGTAGGTGGCAATCGCAGCTTGCTCATCTGCTGTGCAGCCTTTCGCGGGAAGGCCGATGTCTTCGCCAATCTGACAGTGAAAAAGATTCCCTCGGCGGTGTTGGCAAAGTGCGAGTGGGGACATGACGATTACAGCCTAAACGTTGCCAACCTGCCAAAGGCCGCGCCGCCCGTTGAAGTTGCTCCAGCAAACCCGGAGCAGGCGCTGACGCCTAAACAGGCTCGCCGTCGCGCCGCGCAACCGAGCTTGTTCGCGACTGATGGAAACGGAGGTGCAGAGTGAAGCAAGCCGGTAATGCTATCGCCAACCGCCTCAGTCTCCGCACTCCGCAACGAGAGTCGTTGGAAATTCTCGACCACATCTGCGAACTTCTCTCTCTAAGCAAAGACCAGGATCCAGTTCAGGCGCTCGCCACGATTCGCTCGGAGTTTGCCAATGTCACCGACTTCGAGCGTGACTTTCCATCGCTGTGCTTCGCTCTGGCAACTGGCGTGGGCAAGACTCGCCTGATGGGTGCGTTCATCGCATACCTGTATCAGGCCGAAGGTATACGTCACTTCTTCGTCCTCGCTCCAAACCTGACGATCTACAACAAGCTCATCTCGGACTTCACACCAGGTTCCCCCAAGTACGTCTTTCAAGGCCTGTCAGACTTCGTACTTCAGCCGCCAGAAATCATCACTGGCGACAACTACGAGAGCGGGCGAGGCGTTCGCTCCGAACGCCTAAGCCAACCCGCTATCCCCGGCCTCAAAGACCCGGATGCGGCTGTCCACATCAATATCTTCAACATCAGCAAGATCAACTCCGAGGTGCGCGGTGGCGCGGAGCCACGCATCAAGCGGCTACAAGAGTACATCGGCGAGAGCTATTTCGAGTATCTGTCTGAGTTGGACGACCTCGTTCTCTTAATGGACGAATCGCACCGCTATCGCGGCAAAGCCGGAATGCGGGCGATCAATGAACTCAAGCCGATCCTCGGCCTTGAGTTGACGGCCACACCCCGGACAGAAACAGCCGGTGGAGCGGACTTCAAGAACGTCATTTACAGCTACCCGCTGTCCTCCGCGCTCAGGGATGGCTTTGTAAAAGAGCCAGCCGTCGCAACCCGTGAAAACTTCCGTGCAGAGAATTACGATGAGGCCGGACTTGAAAAACTAAAGCTGGAGGATGGGATTCGCATCCACGAACACACCAAGGTCCAGCTCGACATCTATGCTCGCGAAAACCTAAAGCCTCTGGTCAAACCGTTCATGCTTGTTGTGGCGAAGGACACCACCCACGCGAACGATCTGCAACGACGGATCGAGGCGGACGACTTCTTTGGAGGCCGTTACAAGGGCCGGGTAATCACCGTCCACTCCAACCAAACGGGCGATGAGAAGGACGAGACGGTACAACAGCTTCTCTCCGTCGAAGACCCTGCGAACCCGACCGAGATCGTTATCCACGTCAACATGCTCAAGGAAGGCTGGGACGTGACGAACTTGTACACCATCGTCCCGCTTCGCACAGCCAACTCAAGAACGCTGGTCGAACAGTCCATCGGGCGCGGCTTACGCCTTCCGTATGGCAAGCGCACTGGCGTCCCGGATGTGGATCGCTTGACTATCGTCTCGCACGACCGATTCCAGGAGATCGTTGACCATGCCAACGATCCTAATTCGATCATCCGTACGGGAATCGTTATCGGACGGGACATTCCCGATACCCCGACGAAGGCCGTAACCATCGAGCCGCTCTTCATTACGCAATTGGGTTTGGGTATTGCACCGGCAGCTCCCGCACCGGGCAGTTCGCCGCAGCCCACTCCAACGATCAGCGAGCCGGAACGCAAAACCGCCGAAGTGACCATGCAGGTCATCCGGCAGCAATTCGAGAGACTTGCACGGTCAGGCGATCTCAAGACGCCAGATGTACAACAACGAATCACTGAGCGTGTGACAGAACTGATGCAGCCCGTCCAGGGCGAACTCCCATCCGTCTTTCAGCCGGTAGACGTGGCCTCTGTGGTCGAGCGTGTGACCAGCGCCATCACCGAGCGCACGATCGACATTCCGAAGATCATTGTGACGCCGAAGGGAGAAGTGACTGTCGGCTATCAAGACTTCGACCTCGACTGCAACAGCTTTCGGCAGCCTCCGGCGGAGAAGGATCTACTCGTTCAACACTTGATGAACAATCAACGGTTCAAGATCGTCAGCGGAGACGGCGTGGTGCTGGAGAAGAACCTTGAGGACTACATCGTTCGTGGATTGATCGACAAGGACGACATCAACTACGACGAGCATTCGGAATTGCTCTACAAGCTCGCCGGACAGATGGTGCGGCATCTCCAGTCCTACCTCCAGACAAAGGAAGATGTACTGAACGTCTTGCAGTTCTACCAGACGCAGCTCGTCACGCTTATCCATGCCCAGATGAACCAGCATTACGTCGAGAAGGCGACCGAGTACGAAGTCACAGTCTCAAAGGGCTTCCAGACCCTTACGAGCAGCATGGCCGCCATGCAAACCGACCAAGCCATCCTCCCTTTCCGTGCGCCAGTAGAGGAGCGGCTGCTGATTCGCGGGATGCTCTTCGGTGGCTTCTCGAAGTGCCTCTATCCTGCCCAGAAGTTCGACTCAGACACGGAACGGCGCTTCGCTATCATCCTTGAGGACGAGCATTCCGTCCTTAAATGGCTCAAGCCCCCCAAAGATGTTCTGCGAATTTACTACTACCAGGAAGAGGTCTATCAGCCGGACTTTGTCGTCGAAACCGAAACCGACCGGTATCTTTGCGAACCAAAGCGGGCAAGCGAGATGACCGATGAAGTGGTACTGCTTAAAGCAAAGGCAGCAATTCTTTGGTGCCGACACGCGAGTACGGTCAGCGACAAACCTTGGCATTATGTTCTAATCCCGCATGATGCCATCGGGCACAGCGCCAGCTTTGCTGTCCTAATCCGCTTGTATCGGATGCACCCGCCCCTCTTGATCTAATTCCAAGACCATTTATGTGATCCATCTGATCTACCCGCCGAGCAGAAATATTTTGCCTCGCTTGACACGATAGCCATCACCGGCCCTGTCAGTTGGTCCGGTCCAGAACCGGCTCCTGTCTGGCTAAGATACTTCTGAACAGCGTGAACGCAGCTAATCCTAGCCAACTCTATTTATGCTCCTTACGAAAACCTCATTTTCTGACTTATTCAGTAAAATCTCTTTAAGTGTCTTCCAGTAATCCGGCGTCGTGCAACGAGAGATTCCTAAACAAATTGCATAAGCGAGCTCTTCCTCAAACTTAATCCATTTTTCGCTCATTATTATTTGTGTTCTTGACGAGTTCAAATCCAAGTCCATTGCGCCACAAATGTCGATAACTAAAAGCAGCGGCAACGGCCAGTCGAGTTTCACTTGATTCCTTTGAATGTTCCATGACTCAGGGAACATTGTCGACGGCACTTCTATTCCATGCAAGGAGAGTCTTGATTGCGACTTCGCAAGGTGAGATGATGAGTTAGATTGTTCAATTTCTCCATCTTCATTGATCGTTATGGAAGTCGTGCTTAAGCTTATATGGTCGCCACTTAAGCTAATCGATTTTTTAAGATCATAACTTTTACCATCGATGGTTACAGATTTTGTTGTCACGGCGATATCGGCTGTAGGCGAACCATGACGTTCCAGGACTGCCGCAACAACTGAGCCAACAAATCCATTTTCTGGGTCATCAAACTCTACATTGAACTCTCGTATGTTTTCGTTCTCATCCCACGAATAGTTTTTCAAGGAAATAGCCTTCACTTCCTTGAAACTATCCTTATCTCTAATCTTCTTATGAGACTTGCTTTCAATCAATATTTGAAATGGGGGGTTCGGCACTACGGTTTCAACCGACTTGATGAATTGATCTTCATTCATTCGATCCCACGGATTATTCTGTTTTCGCAAGAACAGTTTGGTAGTGGTTCCGGGGATTTTTCTTTCGCCTGGCTTTATCCAAAAAATGCTTTCCTGCCCCTCGATAGTTAAATTGATTGGATCGCTCGAATCATGCGGGCCATAGACTTTTCTTGTATCCACAACAAGAGTATCGGCAACCATGAAGCAGGATAAGATGCCAATGCCAAATCTGGATGTTGGCGTAAATTGAGATTTGGATTGTGACTTAAGATCGTAAAAATCTGCCGACTTGTAGAATGATGATCCAACCTTAGAGTAATAAGAATCAATAATATACTGATCCATGCCGATCCCGTTGTCAGTGATTTCAAGAATATCTTCGTCATTTTCCCGGGAATACTTAATCGTAATCTCGGGCTTGTATAGGTTCCCCCAGCTTGCTTCTAAAGCTTCCCTTAATAGGCACGCATCAATTGAATTTTGTAGCAGCTCTCGCAATGCCACTTCGGGATCACCATACAGCTTGGTTCCCATCAGCAAATCAATGACCTGATTTTTGCTGAGATTGAATTGTGTCGCCCTGTATAAAAACTCTGGCTTCCCATCGATAGTTTTTCTTGTTTCGATCTTTGACCGGTCAACTTTGAACGGAACTTTAATAATCAACTTTCTGCTTATTCTTTGATTGAATTCATTCAAGGACGAAATGACATTGTTACATGCACTCAATTCCTGATCTATGACATCGCAGAAGCTGTGAATCGAAGCTTGAATTGCTGGATGGGCACATTTCGCATGAAACTGGATCGCGCTGCTGCTGATCGACCAGGCCTCAACTGCCCTATGCTTATTCCACTCCTGAATGGAGACCGGATGTCTTACGAAAAGATGCGAGAACAAGACAGAAGGGGTTCTTTTACCGTCGAAATCAAGCAAGTCAGATAACCTTAAAAGTACGGCTACCATTGGCAAGCAAGCAGATACATCGGGGCCGCAAAGATAGTTTTGATCCATCTCCAAGACCTTTAATGGATCTTCACTATGGCTGAAACATATAGAAGCAAATTCAACCGTGAGATCAGTGTCTCTGTACTTGATTTTGCCCAGCCAGTCCTTTTTTATAATTTCTCTTGCACGCTCAGCGTGCGTACTGCGGATGTAGTCGGAGATTAAGTAGCTCTTTGCAAGATCGGCCCCGCTATTGTTGCCTTGGCTCACAAAGTTATCTATTCGAGATACCAGATCGGGCCTTGCAGAGCAGAATCTCCTAAATTTCAGGTGCTCGTTCTCCTCCGAATCAGTACAAAAGGTTGGCGAATCGTCCCAATATTTTTTCCAGGCCTGAACCTCCATTTCTTCTGGGGCCATACCTATGTCGTGAAAGAATGCACTTAAAATAAGAAGCATTAGTTCAGGTATAGATAATTCCCCTATCTGGTCAGGGGGAAGGAGTTTTTCCATTAATGTTAAAACCCGAAACAGATGGTCTCCGTCATGGAGAGTAAATTCGCCCAGATGTTTCAGGATTAATTTTGTTTTTTGAAACGCATAAAAGGTGGCTTCATCTACAAGCGCTAAAACTTGAAGTCCTGATGAATCACTCGCACATTTGCTCTTCAATGCTTGATACAAATGGCTTTTCGGAAGCCTAGCTTGCGTTTCCGCTCGCCAATCGTCATAAGTCATATCGTTCCTCTTATACCGCAGCACTGAAACACTTCGTGAGGTAACCGCTGCTCCGGTAGCGAAAAGCTCTTCTCAGTTTTGAAGTTGAGGCAGATCATGTCCGCGATCTGCATGAGAGCATGCTTCTTCAGTTCCCATTCGTGGAGACCCGGCCATACTCGCCAATTGTATAGTGGGCAGTGCGATCGCTCGCGGCGCAAACCCCAGGCGCGGCCGTCAGCGAAACGCGCGCGCCGCTTCTTGTTTGGCAATGAAATCCCGAAGAGCCTTCAGCGGCTATTTTCCCCGGTCCTACCAGCAACGCCCCTCCGACAAGAACAACCGCTAACGCAATTTCCCGCGCTACGCGCCCAGCAAGGAAACCAAGCCTGCTGAGGAGCGCCGCTCCTGGCGCGCGCAAGGCGATGGAAAAAGCTCCGTGCAGCTCCAGGTATTCGCTTCCTCCGGCCTGCGGCTGGCCTGAAGGCCACTTTTCCCACACCCTGCACTTGCCGCCCTCGATGGCGTGGGCCATGGCCAAGGCGTGTTTGGGAGCAAACAC
>JAOAPN010000001.1 GCA_025462885.1 Acidobacteriaceae bacterium
TATTCGCTTCCTCCGGCCTGCGGCTGGCCTGAAGGCCACTTTTCCCACACCCTGCACTTGCCGCCCTCGATGGCGTGGGCCATGGCCAAGGCGTGTTTGGGAGCAAACACAGCACAGCCATTCAAAACAGGAGGAACCACCCATGAATACCGCCATCGTCACCACAACCGCAGCCACCGTCAGCCCCTTTATCCAGAACCTTCAACAGCAGCAGCAACAGAAGCCGCAAACCTCGAAAGAGGCAATCGCAGCCAATGTCAAAGCCCTTATCGAGCAGTTGGAGGAGGGACACAGCGAAGGTCTAACCGCCTACCTCATGGCTATGGGCAGGTTCCACAATTACAGTTTCGGAAACATCTTGGAGATCGCAAGGCAGAAGCCGAGCGCAACCCGCGTTGCCGGAATGTATGCGTGGAACCAGCTAGGCCGCAGGGTCAACAAGGGAGAGAAGGGCATCCGCATCTTGGCTCCCATGACAGGCATTCGTCGCAAGAAGGACGACGAAGCCGCAAAGGATGTTCGTACTCAGAACCAGTCCGTTCTAGTCGGCTTTCGTTCCGTGTATGTCTTCGATGTCTCCCAAACGGAGGGTGCAGAGCTTCCCGAGCTTTCCAGCCGTGTCACTGGCGATGTAGGAGAACGGCGGGAACGTCTGCTCGACTTCATCGCAGGCCAGGGCATCTTGCTTGAGTACAAAGAGAGCATCGCTCCCGCGTTGGGAATGAGCTACGGAGGCAGAATCGTCCTGCTTCCCGGCCAGTCTCCGGCTGAGGATTTTTCAACTTTAGTCCACGAAACGGCGCATGAGCTTATCCACAAAACCTCACGTCGCATCCTCACCACCAAGGTTGTACGCGAAACCGAAGCAGAGGCAATCGCCTTTGTTGTGGGCAGAACCATCGGCCTCGACACAGGTCGGGCATCCGCCGACTACATCCACCTATACGCAGGTAACGCAGCACTTCTCACAGAGAGCTTAGAGGTCATCCAGAAGACCTCAGCCCTCATCCTCTCAGCGTTGGAGTCGCCCATCACGGACGGTTCAGCGGAGCCCACGGAGTCGGAAGAGGTGGCGTAATGAAGGCCATTCTTCAACTCCTCGAAAAGGCGGGAGGCTATCGGCGGGAACTTTATCTGCGCGTCGAGAACCCTCCCTATCAACCGCTTGTCATTGAAGCGATACCGGAACCCGGCCCCCTTGGTCTGCGATGCCTATCTGTCGCGCACTACGGCGAACAGAACGGCGACCTCATGCGCGACCCGGAGATGTGCTTCGAGTTGAGCAATCCGCTTCGCTTGGGATTAAGTCTCGTTCCGTACTACTGGAGAAATGATTACGTCGGCATCGAGCAATACTCCCGCTCGATACAAGGCGACAACTATGTGTTTGATTCCGGCCTGTACACCCAACACGAGAACTTCGCCGCTCAGTGGGACAGGAACATACGCAGTCAGGGCTTTGTTGAAGCCTTCGACCGCAAACGCACCCAACGCTAACCCTTCTATGGGCGGACGGCCTCCCGCCGTTCGCTCCAACGCCCCCGAACGCTTACCCGTACAAGGAGAACCACCATGAACCCCAACACCGCAACCGAGTACCGCAACCTTCCCCTTAACGTCCTCATTCCATCCAAAACGAACCCGCGTCGCATCATCGAAGATGATTCGCTCAGAGAGCTTGCCGAAAGCATCAGCGTTCACGGAGTTCTTGAGCCGCTAATTGTCCGCCCTGTCACAGAGCGGGACTTTGAGGTGGTCATAGGAGCAAGGCGTTTCCTCGCGTCCAAGAGAGCAGGTAAGCATGATGCGCCATGCAGTGTCCGTAATCTCACAGACGCTCAAGTGCTGGAAATTCAGCTCGTTGAAAATCTCCAGAGGCGCGACGTTCACCCGATGGAGGAGGCGCATGGTTTTCATGCGCTCCTAAAGTTGGAGGAACCGAAGTACACCATCGAACAGATCGGAGCCAAGGTGGGCAAGGCACCTGCATACGTCGCCAGCCGTGCCCGGTTGACGGAGCTTATCCCGGCAGTGGTAGAGGCGTTCTATGCCGAGGAGATCGGCGTCGGACACGCATTGCTACTGGCGAAGCTCCAACCAGCCCAACAGGAAGCAGCCCTCGCAAGCTGCTTTCGTGAGGATTGGGGTGGGGCAGCAGGGAAGGCCAAACGCATCGTCCTTCCCGTCCGGCATCTCCAGTATTGGATAGAGCATAACGTCCTCTTGCTCCTGAAACAGGCACCGTTTGACAAGCGGAACGCTCAACTCCTACCCGCTGCCGGAAGCTGTGTCGATTGCCCCAAACGCACTGGACACAACAAGCTGCTTTTCGCGGACGTGAGCGGGAACGCGGACGCTTGCACCGACCCCCTCTGCTATGCGGCCAAGTTGGAGGCGCACGTTCGGAAGCAGATTGCAGCCAAACCGGAGATAGTGCAGATCAGCACGGCCTACGGCAAGGCGCAGGATGGCAGCAAGATCATCACCCGCAGCAAGTACGTTGAGATTAAGTCGGAGAAGCCGGACACCCCGGAGAAAGCGAAGCAGCCGGAGTTCAAGACGTGCAAGTTCATCGCCGAAGCCATCGTCTCCGAAGGCATCGACAAGGGCGAAGTGCGGAGGGTTTGCGCCGAAGCGGATTGCCCCATTCATCACCCCAAGAAGCAGTCCACCAAGGCCGACGCCAGCTTCAAAGCGGAGCAGGACAAGAGCCGGAGAGAACAAGCACTGGCGAACGCCACCGGAATGCGCGTCCTGCAAACCATCGTCGCCTCCGTTCCAGTCCGATTGATGAAGCGGGATTTTCTCTTCATCGCCGAACAGATGCTCCCGTTGCTTGACGACAAGCGGTTGGAGATGGTCGCCCGGAACCGAGGCATCCGAGCGAAGGAAGGCGAATCCGCAGCCAAGCTGCTAACCGCCTTTCTCCGCAAGGCCGAGGAAGGCGTTATCGGCAAGCTGATTGTCGAAGCCGTCATCTTGCTTTCAGCCAGCAAACAATCGGATGTAGGAAAGGTGCTCCGCGCCGCAGCCCAGGCGTACAAGGTGGACACCGATGCGATTGCCCTCAAGGTCAAGCATGAATTCTCCGCCAAGGAAAAAGCGAGGCTCACCGAAAAGCCACCAACGAAAACCGTTGCGAAAGCGCACCCCAAACCTGCGAAGGAGGCTAAGGCTGCATAGCTTTCGCACATTTGATAAGGGGGTCTGCCAAGCGGCAGGCTCCCTTTTTCGTGCGCCCCTCTTCCCACCCTGGGCGTAGCTCCTGCGTTGCAGGAACGACTATGGCCGCCCACCCGACGGGGCCCGAACAGTTGTCAGCGCTTGCACAAGCGAACACGACCCTTCACTTTGTGAAGGGTCGTGAGAATGGCATCCAATCTTAAGCCCATCGGCGGCGCGCCGAAAGTACACTTCTCTTGATTATTCGACTCCGTGAGGATGCGAAAACCGGTTGCCCTGCTCGAAACCAAAGAAGGCGTACTTGTAGAAGACGATGGTTGGCGTATCGGGGTCTGTAGTAAAGGCATATGCCGTTCCATTTGGGACAAAGAACCAATCGCCCGGGCCATACTCTCGCCCTTCATAGAATATCCGCCCTTTGGAGACGATCCGTAGCCCCCCGCCGGGCGCTTCAGGAGTGCTGGCTGGATGAACGTGTTTCCTCACCGTAGTATTTGGCGGGAACACAGTTAGGTGAACTCTCATCGGCATCATGTCTATCGGCAATTGCCATTTCTTAATGCCGCTTCCAAACGGCGTTTCCACGGGTAATAGCTCTTCGGCCATCATTGCTCGTTCGTCGAAGCACGACACCGCTTCAGGGCCGATACCCAACTCCCGTAGTTCTTCTCGTGTGTAACCTTCACGCACCATGCCGTAGTCGGCCAATTCGGTGCGAGAATAACTCCTTCTCTGCGGATCAAAAGGCAAGCGGCGCTCTTTGGCAGCCCGACGCAGCGTTTCTACCTCAACGTCGCTCAGATAGAAATTGCCATCATTTGCACTAGGTGATTCAATCGCGGTTTCAAGCTCAAGTACGTCGATCATCGTGGAAATCTCCTTTTGATGGTTTTCGAGAAATAATGTTCAGCTGCTCTTGTAGGTAAACGTGTGTGTCAATGGGTGATCGGAATCACTTTCCGTCTTTTCAAATCCAAGGTGAGATGCCAACTGCATGACCCGTTCGTCCTTGAGTAGTTCCGCTCGCACCGTTTTGCCCTCTCGTGTCCATTGCGCGGTCATCTCAGAGACGAGCCGAGGCCCAATGTGCTTGCCCCGGTGAGCAGCCTCGATATAGAGATGCTCGATAAGAACTTCATTCCCTGAAATGACGATTCCCCCCCATCCTACGGTTTTTTGATCGACCGTAATGATGTGAGAATCGGCAGCATTCCACATCTTCCGAAAGCGGGCAATCTCAACTGCATCGTCCCATCCACTTTTCAAGTGGGGGGTTATATGGTCCTTTATTGAATCTGAATAGACGCTCCAGACATATTGGAAGTCATCTCCAGTTGCCGGTCGGGTTTCCAAGATGCTCTCGCTCATCATGCGATCCTTTCTGAACCAACCAATTTGTATTTTCCCGGGGTGTCGAGAATACTAACATGCAACTCCAGGGCAACACGGCGCCGAACGAGCATTTATTTTTGGCCTCCTAACTCGATTAATGAAAATCATGCGACCGGAGTTCCATCGCGCTATCGACCAGCGTCGTGAGCCGGGTCGCCTTCACATGAATCACACCGTCCTGATTTTGCAGCAGGCCCTCTGCCAGTAGAAACTTGCTCCGCACTACGGTCAGCCGCTCTCTCTCGTAGAGGTCAGGCGTCACGATGACGTTCGCAATGCCGGTTTCATCTTCCATCGAGAGGAAGATGAAGCCTTTTGCCGTACCGGGTCGCTGGCGGGCGATGACACACCCCGCCGCCTTCACAAACTGACCATCCCGGCAGCGGCGAAGCTCCACGGCCGAGAGAACATTTCTCGACTGCAATTCCTGCCGTCGATAGTGCATGGGGTGTTTCCCAACGGTGAGGCCAGTCCCGGCGTAATCGGCGACGAGGCGCTCCTCAGTATTCATCTGAGCTAGAGGCAAAGCATCGGAGGCTTCCCGTAGCCAATCGCTGTTCTGTCTGAGCAGCGGCCCTTCCAGTTTGCCGGCACGTTCTACCTGCCACAGCGCATCGCGGCGATGCTCAATTCCATCGAGCTTGTTGAGAGCGCCCACCCGCGCCAGCAGCGTCAATTCCTTCCGGTTGAGCACAGGAACGCGCAACGCGAGGTCTTCCGCTGAACGGAAGTGGCCGTCTTGCGAACGAGTCGCAACGACGGCCTCTGCGGACTGACGCCGCAGACCTTTCGCGTAGCCCAGGCCCATCCGCAACGAGAGCGCACCATCGACCTCATGTTCGATGGTGCAAGCCCAATCCGACACCTGAATGTCGATTGGCCTAACACGCAGTCCATGACGTTGCGCGTCTTTCACCAGTACGGCGGGCATGTAGAAGCCCATCGGTTGATTGTTCAGGATCGCACAGGTAAATGCTGCGAGATACTTCACTTTCAGGTAGGCCGAAGCATACGCAATCAGCGCGAAGCTAGCCGCATGGGACTCAGGGAACCCGTAGAGCGCGAACGAGCTGATGTTCTGAATAATGTTCTCCTGCGTCGCAGCATCGAGTCCGTTGGTCGTCATGCCCGCACGGAGCTTGCCTTCGAGATTCTTCATTCGCTCCCAGGACCGCCGCATCCCTACGGCGCGGCGCAACTCTTCCGCCTCAGCGCCGGAAAAGTTGGCAACTGTCATCGCCATTCGTAACAGTTGCTCTTGGAAGAGTGGAACGCCAAGCGTCCGCTTGAGCACAGGTTCCAGCGAGGGATGCGGATACGTCACTGCCTCTTTCTTCTGACGCCGCCGCATATAGGGGTGCATCATCTTTCCGACGATGGGGCCGGGCCGAATGATGGCGACCTGTACGACGAGATCGTAGAAGCGCGTCGGACAGTTCCGGGGCAGGGACGCCATCTGTGCGCGGCTCTCCACTTGGAACATGCCTACGGTGTCGGCCTGTTGCAGGACTTTATAAACACCCTCATCCTCCGGCAATTGAGCCAGGTCTACGGACTCGCCATAGTGCTGAGGTATCAGTTCGATGCAGTCCTTCAAGACAGCCATCATCCCGAGGCCGAGCAGGTCTACCTTGATAATGCCGAGGTCGGCACAGTCTTCCTTGTCCCACTGGACAACGGTGCGACCGGGCATCGACGCACGTTCGAGCGGCACGACGCAGTTCAACTGCCCCTGACAGATCACCATGCCGCCCGAGTGTTGTCCGAGATGACGCGGAAGGTCCTGAAGGCGCATACAGAGTTCGAGGTACTTAGCGATGCGTGGGTGCTTGAGATCGAACCCAGCATTTTGGAACGAATGCGCCATCGTGTCGGTCTTGCCGCGCCACTCCCATTGACTGACGAGGCTCGACAATCGGCCCAGCGATTCTTGATCGAAGCCGAGGGCTTTACCAACCTCTCGCGCCGCCGATTTACCGCGATAGGTAATGACGTTCGCCGTCATTGCCGCTCCGAGTTCACCGTATCGCTGATAGACGTATTGGATGGCTTGCTCTCGTTTGTCTTCGGATGGGAGATCGAGGTCGATGTCCGGCCACTCGCCCCGGCTCTCGCTCAGGAACCGCTCAAAGAGCAGTTCCATCCCTACCGGGTCGATAGCCGTTATTTCGAGCGCATAGCAGACGGCAGAGTTCGCCGCACTGCCGCGGCCTTGAATCAGGATGTCGTTTTTCTTGCAGAAACAAACGATGTCCCAGACGATCAGGAAGTATCCGGCAAAGCCGAGCCGCGCAATCAGATCGAGTTCGTGATCGACTTGCTTCTTCGCTCGCTCCATAAGGGCGGAGTCATTCTTCGGCCCGTACCGGCGCATCACGCCTTCGGCGACTCGCTTTCTGAGAAAGCTGTCCATTGTCTCGCCGTCCGGCACCGGGTAGCGCGGAAACTCATAGCCAAGGTCATCGAGTTGGAATCCCAGACGGGCGGACAGTTCAAACGTCTCCGCCACCGCTCCCGGCACATCGCGGAACAGCGCCGTCATCTCTCGCCCAGGGCGCAGATGCCGCCGATTGTTGAGAGCCAATAGCCGACCAGCATGGTCGAGATCGGTGTGATGGCGCACCGCCGTAAAGACATCGAGCACCTCGCGGTCGTATGCCGTTGAGTAGCGGACTCCATTGGTGGCGAGAACCGGCAGCTTCAAAGACCTCGCGATTCGGATTGCCGCTTGATTGCGCCACTCCTCCTCACGTTCACGGTGACGCTGGACTTCGATGTAAACGCTGTCGCGTCCGAAGATCCTTACCAGCCGTTCGACCGTCTCACGGCCTGCCTCCTCACCGCCGCTCACCAGCGCGGCGGCCAACGGCCCTTCGTCGCCGCCCGTGAGGCAGACCAGACCGGCAGAGTATTTCTGCAAGTCGTCGAAGGTAGCCGCACCTTCGCACTTGACCCTCTCCCGCATCTTGAAGCGGGTGATGAGCTGACAAAGATTCTGGTAGCCAACACGCGACTCGCACAGCAAGGACAACCGCGCGGGTTCGGCGGGATGCAGGTGCGGGAGCCACGCGGGAGGCGTAAGCCGGTTTCCGAAGCTCGACACTGCGATCTCGGCTCCGACATGCGCGTGAACGTCATTTCGCTTCGCGCTTGTGTGGAACCGCGCGGCCCCGTAGACACCGTTGCGGTCGAGCAATGCCATCGCTGGCATCTCCAGTTCTACGGCCCGCTTGATAAGCTCCTCTGGCTGCGAAGCACCTTCAAGGAAGCTGAAGGCACTTGAGGAGTGCAGTTCGATGTATCGCTCAGTCATAGAGCGTCACCACATGCCACGACTGCTCTTTCAGATCATGCACGAGACAGCAACAGAGCATCGTGCTTTCCCCGGACGGGGCACTGGATCGACCAATCAGATCCCATTGCTCCAGTGCCCAGGTCTGACGGTTCCACCAATCGCCTTCGGCCAGCCACGGGCCGTAGGCGTGTTCCACTTCATACCTGCAATCACGAAAGACAAAGGATGACGGTTGCCGATCGCGCAGCGTGATCGCCGCCCTCTCCGGTGGACGGAGTTGCCGCATCGCCGCCGAAGAGCTAACAGTCGCGGACGAGGAGCTATGGACTGACGGTACTTTGAAGGGCTCGATACGAAAGCCGTCCGGCTGATTCGTGTCTCGGAGTACGGGACTGCCCACGCAGTCATCCCCCACCAGAGCGCGGATGCGGGCCAGAGTTACATCCAGACGCATCGGCTCCGGCAGTTGGGGAGAGAACAAGCCGAGCTGCACCTTACTGGTGCTACCGGGTTCAGCGGTGAGTGAGACCGCAACAATCGCCGCCTGTGGCGGATGCGCCTCAAGATCGAGATGCAACAGCTTGATCCAAAGCGGGCGATCATTCGTGGGAAGAGCTGGTCGAACCGTTCGGATGTGCGTGGCACCGCCCTCCAAAGACAGCGTGATGATGACCGACGCCAGTGCAAGGACACGGGCCGTAGCCCGAAGGGTGAGTTGTTCCAGCATCACGTTGACGACAAAAAGTAGACGTTCAAGTTCCTCAACTGGCGTGTCCAACTCCATTCGCTCTTCGAGTTCAAACTTCGCTTCATATGGCACGAAATGATGCGGCAGGTCACCGCGCGCCAACTGGCGAAGGCGTCTTCCTTCTTGCCCTAGACGCGAAATCAGTTCCTTTTCCGGGAGAGCGGCCACGGCCCCGAGTGTGCGGATGCCCCAAAGTCCAAAGGTATCCGCGTGCTCACCGGATATGTCCAGAACTTTGAGCGGCAGCGGGGCGAGAGCTAGGCCTTCATTGTCGGGTGCAATGAAGGCGATGCGCGAAGATGAACCGCGCACATAAGACAGGGCAGTGTAGAAGTTCTTGCTGATAGCCACTGACGCCCTGATGCCGAGGACTTGCACACGACGCAGCAATTCCCGCGCCAGCACTTCAGGAGGGCCGAGCAGTTTTTCCGTCCCCACAATATCAATCACGCAGAGAAAGGCGCTGCCCTCGCTGCGATCTTCGACGCGCGGAGAGAAGGCACCCGCGCACTCCAGCATGACCGCGTGTGTAGAGACTTCTTCCGGGCGTGATCGTGGAAGCACAATCAACGAGGTGAAGGTGTCCAGCTCTACTCTCGTCATTCCACGGACTATGCCCAGATAGCGGGCCTTCGCATTAAAGGAGCAAACCGTTTCGAGCGGTGATTCACCTTCAATGACAACGACGGGCCGCTCCTTCAGTTCTGGCCGCAATCGCAATACCGCTTGCGCCGGAAACTCCTTCGCATACAGACACGCATAGAGTTCGACGGCGCGGCTCATCGAATGCCTGCCCATGCTGTTTTGCTTTGCCAATCCGCACCGCTTGCGCGTTGCGGAGGCTTGCGAAAGGGCACTACCTTCGCCGAGACTTCGGTGAATCGCTGGCGCGATACCTCGACATGGCGTTCAAGACCGGCAAGCACAGTGCTCTCGCCAGAGAACGGCGGTCCTGCTTGTAGACGTAGGACAAGTCCCGCGCTGCTCTTCGAGCAAGCGTGTTGCGTCAGCAGGAGGACGCTCGTGCGGCTCCGCTCCGCAACAGCACCGTAGCGGAACCAAGTCGCCAGCGGTATGCGCGAGACGTGCTCAGGCGCAATGCTTCCCAGATCAAGCACGATTGCACTGAATCCACCCGCCTGCAAAAGCAGATCGGTAACACGCAATGCCTGCTCGATCTTTGACCACGGCTTTGCCGTGCGGATTGATTGACTGTAGCGTTTGGAGGGCCGGAAGGTGTGCGGCTCAACAGTCTCTCGTTCGTTCCGAATCCTTCGTTGCGGCTCAGCGCATCGAGGAGCGATGGCATCGCGTCGCAGCAAGTCGCTGACTCCATCGGACAGGCCCTTTGTTTCAGTCCGAGGATGCGGGCCGAAGCCGCCACCGTGCAGCCCTCTCTTCGCTGCGGGCGGTGCAAGATACTTCTCAGGTAAGGCGAAGTCGCCTTGAGAAGAGGACGCAGGTTGACTGGCGGGCTGTACGCCGCAGCGAACCCAGAGAAGCCGTTTCAGGTCCATGCCCGTTGCAGCGGCGGACTCAGGGCTGAGCGCGTTCGACACGTCGATCCACGCACAAACTCTCTCCGCCTTTGTGAGCTGCGCTAGAAACGATAGGGCAAGAGCTGTTCTGCCGGAGCACTCTGCCCCAATCATCTCCGTTACCGCGCCTACCGGAAGTCCGCCGTCCAGGACTGCATCAATCGCTGCAATCCCGGTAGACACAACCTCACGGATCGTCTTAGCCGCAGGCGTGAGGGCAGACGGGATTCGGTCTGCCAAGGCAGCTTCAATTTGGGTGCGGAGGGTGGCGGTGGATCGCATAGTATTCGCCTTATATTCGCCTACGGCGGCATGATGTACAAATGGCAAATGCAATGAGAATTGTGCACTCGCCTTGCAAGTGCTTGAAGATAATCTATTTAGGGTGCGAAAATTTTGTGTAAGGGTTGACATTTCAACCCTACCTGCTCTAATTCGTTTGCTTCATTTGATTTCGCTTGCTTCGTTTGTATAGAATGGCAAGAGAGGTCAGATCCAATGCCCGCTACCGCTATGCTCACGCCGGAAATCCCTTCACAGGCCGAAGCTCAACTCGCCAAAGAGACAAGGAACATTCTGGCCCCGTTCCTGACCTCTACGTCCTCGCTTGATCTTCGCGCTGTTAATTTTGCAACGGAACCGACCATCCGAATCCCGGCGTCAGCCGCGCGGCTTCTCGTCCAGATTCTTGATGAGATGAGCCGGGGAAATGCAGTCAAGATCATTCCCATTCATGCAGAACTGACCACCCAGGAAGCCGCCGATCTGCTGAATGTCTCCCGCCCCACCTTGATCCAGATGCTTGACGCTGGCGCTCTGGAGTATCGGAAGGTTGGAACGCATCGCCGCATCCGCGTCGATAGCCTCATGGCGCACAAGCGGAAACTCGATACCGACCGCAGAGCTGCGCTCGCGGAGCTTTCAGCCTATGACCAAGAGATCGGCATCTGATTCATGCCGCTCATCGCGCTTCTCGACGCAAACGTACTGTACCCGGCAGAGCTTCGCAGCTTTCTCATGTACCTGGCTGTTCCAGGGATCTATCGCGCAAAGTGGTCCAAGGACATTCACGAAGAGTGGATGTCCAACCTGCTCCTCAATCGGCCTGACCTCACAAGAGCGCAGTTGGAGCGAACCCGAGAGCTGATGGACAAGAACGCTCCCGATGCCCTCGTGACGGGATATGAAAGCCTTATCCCGAGCTTGAGTTTGCCCGATGAAGGGGATCGCCATGTTCTTGCTGCTGCAATCCAAGCCAAGGCCAACGTGATCGTGACCAACAACCTGAAAGACTTTCCTCCAGAAGTTCTCCAGGAGTTTGAGATCGAGGCTCGGACCCCGGATGAGTTCGTCATGAACCTGCTCGATTTAGCCGCCGAGGATGTGTACGAGGCCGCCGAAGCTCATCGCCTGAGCTTGAAGAATCCGGCCAAGACAGTTGCGGAATACCTGAACACTCTCGAATCACACGGCTTGGTGCGTACCGTTGCAGAGCTACGTTTGGCACTCTTGTAGTCTGTTTCTGACAGCCGATCCGGTGTGAGGTGGACTGCATAATCTCCTGTTTGCACGTTCACTCGGCCACCGCTTCGGTGAAAGAGCTGCGCCCTTCGGCTCTGCGTTCAGAACTCGCGTTCCGCGCCCTTCGGGTGTTGGACTCCTCCCCCCTCGCAGGCTCCGGGTCCCTTTCCAAAAACTTCCTCTCTTGGCAACGCGGCCATTGCCGCGACTTGGGAGCAGCGCACCTTCGCGCCCTTTGGGATGTGTCCCGATTGACCGGGCAAAAGGAGAAACACCATGCAGACCCAACAGACCATCACCTTCTTCGGCACCGTCAGCAACTCAGCCACCAGCCGCACTTCCAAGACTGGACGCAAGTACACCGCCTTCGGAGTCGCCATCATCTCTGACAGCAACCTCCAAGCCTTTCACTACAACGTCGTTGCCTTCGGCAAGCAGGGCCACTTCGCCAAGCAACTCCAGACAGGCACACGCATCAAGTTGGTCGTCCAGGCACAATCTCAGCCAGACAACATCGCCACTCTCCCACTCCTCACCGCAACCTTCGTGCGACCGGTTCGTCCGGTTGCACGGGGTATTGCAACGGAAGCATTGGCAGCGTAGGCTCTTCCAACACTGAAGCCAGCCCGCAAGGTTGGCTTCAGTTCCCACCCAGCACGGGGCACCGGAAGTTCACCTCCGCGCAGACAGCTATGCAGGGAGGAGGCTTTTCAAACCTTCATCGGCAGGGAAGCGGATTGGTCGGCATTGGGGCCTTATCAAGACACAGTTCTTCTACAACCACTACAAAAACCACTACAGTGACGAAAAAGAAGGCCAGCCGTTTCGGGCTGGCCTTCTCGTAAGTATCTGATTCTTTGGATTGGTGCGGAGGAGGGGACTTGAACCCCTATGCCTTGCGGCGCTAGCACCTCAAGCTAGTGCGTCTGCCAATTTCGCCACCTCCGCATTTTGCCCGGCATTTTCATGTCGGGTTGCGACGAGCAATCCGAAGGTAAGTATAGCAGGAGATTGAGGTAGATTGCTTGGCTGAGTTTTCCAGAGGACAGGATTCGGTGTCGACTTCGCTCTCAACTTAGAAGTAGCGTACAAGATCAGCAAAGGAGGGAAGTTCCAGAAGGACCTGGCCGTCCGGTGGCTGGTTGACGACCTCGTGCTCCAGCACCCAGGTGAAGTCGTGGGGGATGAAGATTGCGTGGAGACCGGCGGCGAGCGCGGGATTGATGTCGGAGCGTGGACTGTTGCCTATCATCCAGGTAATCGACGCCTCGCAGGCGTGGTGCGCCGACAGGGAGAGGTAGGCCTCGGTGTGTTTTTCCGGGAGGACTTCGATCGCGGAGAAGTGGGGCGCCAGACCGGAGCGATGCAGCTTGTCGTGCTGTTCTTCGGGGTTGCCCTTGGTGACCATGATGATGCGATGGCGCGTCGCGAGGTCGGCGAGGGTTTCGGCGACTTTGGGCAGGAGTTCGATCTCTTGATCGGCGATGGACTGGGCGAAGCTGACGATGCGGTCGTGCTTCTCGGTGGTGACGGGCTGATCGGTGAGTTGCTCGAAGCAGGTGATGAGGGACTTGCGGAAGCTGTGGAGACCGTAGCCCTGGGATTGAATGGTGGTGTGTTCAACGCGGTTGAGGTGCCCGCGAACCTCTTCGGGGGTGTGGACGCGATGGTCGAGGTAGGAAATGAACGACGCGATCGCCCGCTCGAAGTAGATGTTGTTCTCCCACAAGGTATCGTCGGCGTCGATGAGGAGTGTCTGGTTGACCGGGCGGCGGATGGCGTCGATTTTCGGGTTCACTGGGTCATTATAAGTCTGGGTTGGCGGCTTGCCGGGAGGGACTAATTACGGCCTTGCTCGAGGATTGCGTGGCGTAGGCCGGCAACGAAGTCCGTTCCGTTGTCTGGAGATAAGGCTGGTGATGCCGGGAGAAGGACTTCGGTTGCGAATTTCCTGTCCCCGGACTAACACTTGGTGGGGATAGGGATTGATCCGGCGAGCGGATATGATGGGGGGCGCAACCGGCAGTACCGGGCAGGATAAGCGGTTTCTGCCGAAGAGTTGATAAGGCGAAGCAGGGGCATGATTCCAGAGGTTGGTCAGAAATTCGGGCCGTACGAGATCCTCGACAAGCTGGGCAGCGGGGCCATGGGGCTCGTCTTCCGGGCCTGGGATGCCCGCCTGCATCGCGAAGTAGCGGTGAAGCTGCTGCACCATGACTACGACATGCCCGGAATGCGAGAGCGGTTTCTGCAGGAGGCGCGGGCTGCCTCGGCATTGAACCATCCGAATATCTGCACGATCTTCGACCTGGGCGAGCAGGACGGCGAACCCTACATGGTGATGGAGCTCCTGGAGGGCGAGACGCTCAAGGAGAAGATTTCGCGGGGAGCGGTTCCCGTCGATGAGATCCTCGCCTATTCGCAGCAGGTGGCCGATGCGTTGGCAGCAGCCCATGCGAAGGGGATCGTCCATCGCGACATCAAACCGGCAAATATCTTTCTGGTCGACCAGGCCGACGGGCGGAAGCACGCCAAGGTGCTGGACTTCGGGCTGGCGAAGATTGGATTGGCGATGCGGGGCGGCAGAGCCTCCCGTGCGTTGGATCTGACCATGGCGGGAGCGACAGTTGGGACTCTCTCGTATATGTCCCCGGAGCAGGCGCGCGGGCAGACGCTGGATGAGCGCTCCGACCTGTTTTCCCTTGGTGTGGTGATGTACGAGATGGCGACCCGGCAGGTGCCGTTCCAGGGTGCGACGAGTGCGCTGATCTTCGTGCAACTGCTGAACCACGCACCGGAGCCGCCGCATGATTGGAACGACTCGATTCCGAAGGAGTTGGAGAAGATCATCCTTAAGCTCCTCTGCAAGGAGAAGGACGCTCGTTTCCAGACCGCGACACAGTTATCGCAGGCACTGCGGAAGATTCCGTTCCGTTCGAGTGGAGGATGGCTGAAACGGGCGGCTGCGGCTGTGCCCCTGGTGAAGGCTTCCGATCCGGTCGCGCGGGGCAAGCGACCTCTGAAGACGGTATCCAGCCCGAACCCGGTGGTCAAAGGATCTGGAGCTGCGGGATTTGGAGCTGCACCGGTGGCTAAACCGCTGGTACCAATTCCTGCTCCTGTGACTGCCGCGCCGGTTCGAACTTCGAGCGAAGCGAATATGTTTATTCGTCCGGTGGTGCGTTCTCCGCAGCGCGACGGGACGATGCGGGATGAAGGTGTTCTGCGGGGTGGGAGACCGATCTCCAATCAGGGATCGTTGGCTGTATCCGCGGCTCCGATTACCGCCGCTCCTCCTACGTCAGAGGAGGTCGCTCGCACGGCCTCGTCCGAGCAGATTCCGCTGCGCAGCCGATCGGGAGTGACGCAGTTTGAGTTTGCAGAAGAGATGGCCGATGCCCCGACGATCGTGATACCCGATGGGGAAGCAAAGGTCGAGGCCAGCGTGGGACCTGTTGTTGAGGTGGCGACGCAGCCTGATTCGACGACCCCTGCGACCGATTCCGGCGGAGCTCATGGCAACGGGGTGGTGCGTCCCGCACCCGTGCGCGCGGCGGGGATCAAGAATCGACGGGTTCCCGCTGCTTCGCCCGTAACTGCGGCGAAGGTTCAGCAGAAGGTCAGGACGAAACTTAGCCTGGGATGGATCGTGGCTGCGGCGGGACTGCTGGCCGTTCTTGCTGGTGGCGGACTCCTATTTATGAACAACGGGAGATTTCAGCCGGTACTGCTGAAGGAGGGTGAGCCACTTCTGTTGACTGTGATCCAGAATCGAACGAACGAGGCTGCTCTGAACGGCTCCGTGATCGAAGGGCTGGAGTTGGTGCTGGAGCAATCCCAGTATTTAACCCTGCGTGGAGGCGAGGCGTATCGAGCGGGGCTGAAGCAGGCTGAGTCGGAGGGAGCGACGGGTGGGTCGGTGTCAAGTCGAAAGGTCGCTCAGTTAGTGGAGGCGAAGGCGTATCTCTACGGCGAGGTCACACGGTCAGGAGAGGCTTACTCCATCCATCTGGATGTCTTGAAGACCGACTCGAACGACAAGCTGACCAGCATCGAAGAGCAGGCGGAAGGCAAGGACGCCATCGCTGCTGCAATCGATCGTGTGGCACGCCGTATCCGCGCGGATATGGGTGAGACGGATCGAGCGATCGACAAAACGGCGTTGCCACTGGGGAAGGCGGCTACGGCAGACCTCGATGCACTACAGAGCTATTCGGCTGGCGAGACCGCACTCCAAAAAGGCAGGACTATCGAGGCGATCACCGCATTTGAGCGTTCGAAGGTCTCGGATCCAAAGTTTACGCAAGCCCATCTGCGGCTTGCGTGGTTGTACAGCTTTGAACATGCGGAGACCGCGGCGGCCGCCGAAGCGAAACTGGCTTTAGATGCAGCTGAGGGTGCGGGCGACCGATTGCTGCTTCTGACGCAGTTCTGCTACGAGATGAATGTGAACGGAGACTATGCCCGTTCCGCTGGGATATTGAAGCAGTTCCGCGAGCTGTTCCCGCACGACTCCGCAGGGCTCCTGAGCCAGGCTCGATTGCTGAGGGCGCAAGGCCATCTTCCGGAGGCGCTGCAGGCGGCGCAACAGACCTACTCGGATGATCCTTACAACGGCGATGCGTATGTCGAAGCGGAAACCGCGCTGATTGGACTGGATCGGTTTCGGAGTGCGCTGCAACTCCAGGAGCAGACGGCCCGGCTGGGTATGGTGCGGAACGAGACCTCGTTGACTGCGGCTTACCTCGCTGGGGACAGGGATACGTTGGAGCTGGAGACGCATGGACTGCGTGAAGTGCGTGCCATTACCAACGGAACTTCGACCCAGGAATCGTATGAACGACTGGCATCGTATGGGCTGTCTCTGGACGATAAGGGCCGGATGGCTGCGGGGGCCGCTTTCTGGAAGGCGGCGGCGGCCAGCGCCGGCTCCGCGACCGGGACGGCGTCCGGGTTGAGCACGGTTCAGCCTTATCTTGTAGCCCAGGCTGCGCTTGATCGAGCGCTCGCGGGATCGTGTGGCCCAGCGCTGGTCTTCGCTCATGAGGCCGGGCAGGAGTCCGCGGGATTGGTCGCCAGCTTCAAAGCCGGTATGGCAATGGGATTTTGCGGTGACAAAGCTGGTTCGGACAGTATGGCTGAGGAACTACAACAACGCTTTCCGCAGAGTTCTGTCGTCAAGGGCTATTACGTGGCTGATCTTAAAGCGATAGGTGCTCTGCGCCAGAGGGATGCTAAAGGCGGATTGCTTTTACTGGCGTCCGCAGCGGCGTATGACACGTTTTCGTTGACGCCCTATCTGCGTGGGGTGGCGCATATGGGTTCGGGTGAGGCTGCGCTGGCGGTGGTGGACTTCCAGACCGTGCTGGACCATCGGGGATCCGCGTTTATGGCAGGAAGCAATGTATATCCCATGGCGCAGATCGGGCTCGCTCGGGCTTACGCATCGCTGGGCGATAAGGCGAACAGTGTGGCAGCTTACCGACGCTTTTCGGCTTTATGGCATGACGCGGATCGCGGCCAGGACCTTGTGCAGGAAGCTCTCGCCAAGGGTCGATAAGGATCGACGGCTTGAGGCAGGCAGCGGTTCCCACAACACTTTGTATTCAGTGATATAAAGGCTCGTTGAACCGGAAGCCATGCGAGATGACGTCTGCGGGTGAAGGTGCTTCTGTGCGTCTCGCTATGATTCGCACATTACGTCAGGTTGAGAATACGAATGTCTACACCTTCCGGGAATCCGTTCACCTTCACGAAGAAGCAAAGTGCTTCGAACAAGACGCCTCGAAAGATCAATCGCAGCCTGGTGTTCAATCTGATCCGCACGCGGCAGCGTATTTCGCGGGCAGATCTGGCGCGAATCTCGGGGCTGCAGCGGAGCACGATCTCCTCCATCGTCGAAGACCTGATTCGAGATAAGTGGATACTTGAAGGCTCCATGGGGCGTTTGCCGCGGGGGCGCAGGCCGACGTTTCTGGAACTGAATGACAAACGCGCGGTGATTGCCCTTGATATCCATCCGTCCCAGACAACGGTTGCCGTGACAGACCTTGGGGGCCGGATCGTATCGCAGAACGTCGTCGCGCTTCCTGCCGATCCCAATAAGGCCATGGCGCAGATCGTGGCTGCGATCCGCAAGGTGATGGAAGCCCACCCGGAGAAGTCGTTCGACGGGATCGGCATCAGCTTTCCCGGACGGACGGATCTGCAGGCGGAAAAGCCGATCTTCGCTCCAAATCTGAAGTGGCCGGTGCTGAGTATCAAATCCAAAATTCAACGAGCCACGGGACTTCGCGTCGAGATGGACAACGTCGCTAACGCGTGCGCTTTGTCCGAGGTGTGGTTTGGCGACAGCGATGGTCTGCATGACCTGGTGGTGGTGAACGTCTCAGAGGGAATCGGCACCGGGATCTTCGCCAACGGCACTTTGCTGCGGGGCTCGAACGGTATGGCTGGGGAATTTGGCCATGTGCAGATGGAAGCGACCGGGCCGCTCTGCGGGTGCGGAAGCCACGGCTGCTGGGAGACGCTTGCCTCAAACCGCGCCGGACTGCGCTACTACGAAGAGATCAGCGGCGCGATGGCTCCCGCGACGTTCAATGGGCTGGTGCGGATGGCGGAGGCAGACGACGCTCATGCGATTGAGGCGCTGCATAAGATGGCGCGTTTCCTGGGGCGTGGGCTGCGCACGATCATCTCCGCGCTTGCTCCCAGCGAGATCATTATCGTGGGCGACATCACGGCGGCCTGGTATATGTTCGGACCGAGCGTCGAGGCGGAGCTTAAGCAGAATGCGCTGGCGAAGTCTCCCAAGCTGCGTCCAGCCTATGAGGGTAATACGGCGCGGCTTCGCAGTGCTGTGGCACTTGTGATGAGCGCCAGTCACGTTTAGCCGTTTTTTAGATTCATAGCAAGAACCAAGGCGCCCTACCGCCGGGCAGGCGCCACTTCGTGGGTTATTGGACGCTTCGCTTAAGAGAATCGACTCTACAGCGACGGGGAATGCGCTCTAGATTTCTTTTATGCGACAACAGAAGCGATGCCGAGGTTGGTCTGCAGGAAGGCGTTGGAAAACTTTCCGTGCGGGTCGTACTCCTGTACGAGGCGTTTAAAGTCATCCATGCGTGGATAGAGCGATTGGATATGCGCGGGGTCCATGGTGAAGAGCTTGCCCCAGTGCGGCCGCGCCTGGAAGGGCGCAAGCTCCGCTTCGATCAGCGGCAGGATGGCCTTGACGGCGGGCCACTCGGGCTTCCAAGTGAAATGGATCGCGAGGGAGGGCTGCTTGTAGGCGGTGCTGACCCAGAGATCGTCGGCAGCGATGGTCCTTAGCTCGGTGATGAAGAGATGCGGTGTGATGCGGTCGCGGAGTTGTTCCACTGCGAGGATCGCCTCGTAGGCATGTTCGCGAGGGATAAGGTATTCCGTCTGAAGCTCCTGACCGCTGCTGGGGGTGAAGTTCATGCGGAAGTGGGGAAGCCGCTCGTACCAGGGACCGGGGATGCCCATCTGTTCGGTGCAGTTCTCGGCGTCGTGACCTTCGAGGGGGTGGAGCTTCTTGGTGGCCAGGGTTGCGCCGTAGAATATGGGAGCCGGGACGTGGGTGACGCCGGGCTCGACACGCCGCTTGATCCAGACCTGCGTCGCCTTATGGTTCTGCCAGTCGGTGAAGAGGCTGACGCTATAGCCGCTGGACATGATCGTTTCGAGGTTATGTTTTAGTTCGTTGAAGGACAGGTTCTGGTAGACGGACTGGGTCGCCTGGAAGGTCGGTTCAACCTGCAGGGTGATGCGGGTCGTGATGCCGAGAGCACCCATGGCAACGGCTACCCCGTTGAACTTCTCGCCGAGGTTGGCGCGAGACAAAGTAACAACCGTTCCATCAGCTTTGACGAGTTCGATCGCCACGATTGAAGTGGAGAGGTTGCCGCTCCTGACGCCGGATCCGTGGGTCGCAGTGGCGCATGCTCCAACGACCGAGATATGCGGCAGGGAAGCGAGGTTATGCACGGCGAATCCCTGGGCGTCGATGTAGGGAGCCAGTTTGCCGTAGGTCACTCCAGCCCCAACCGTGACGGTGCGGGCGTTGCGGTCGAGTTCCATCGAGTCAAAGCCCTTGAGGGATATCTGTGCGGCGATGCTATCGGCGATGCTGTTGAAGGAGTGCCGCGCGCCGAGCCCATGCAGACTGGGAGCGTTCTTGACGATGTGCTGGACCTCTTCCACAGTGGTAGGGGAATAGAGGCGGTCCGTGCTGTAGGTAAAGTTGCCGGCCCAGTTGGTGCGGTGGGGAAGGTGGGCGGCCTGTTCTCCAGCGGGCATCTGTGCTCCAGTGGTCTTATCTGCGCCAGAGGCGTATCGCGACAGGATGGATGTGGTCAGCATGGCGCTTGAGGCTTTGAGGAACTCTCGTTTATTCATGGGCGGTGTCCTTTTTATCGGCAGCCGCCATCGTATACGTCTGGTAAACGTTGTCGCAAGAGCGCCTTCGATACTTGCCCCACTATTCGAGACAGCTCTAATCGATATAACCTTATCGCGCGAGGTTTTCAGCCAAACGATGAACGCTCTTCTTCTTTCAGAATATAAGCATCTCGAAGTGACGGATGTTCCGACGCCGCAGCCCGGCCCGTCCGACGTGCTGGTGCAGGTCGCGGCCTGCGGGATCTGCGGCAGTGATGTGCATGGATACGATGGCGCCTCCGGACGTCGCATCCCCCCTATCGTCATGGGACATGAGGCCGCCGGCGTAGTAACTGCGGTGGGAGCCGAGGTGAAGGGCTTCGCGGTCGGGGATCGAGTTACCTTCGATTCCACCGTTTACTGCGGCATCTGCGAGTTCTGCCAACGGGGCGAGGTCAATCTCTGCAACGATCGCCAGGTAGTCGGGGTATCGTGCGGAGACTACCGGCGGGCTGGTGCCTTCGCCGAGTATGTTGCCGTCCCGGCGCGGATTCTCTACAGACTTCCCGATGCTCTGCCGTTCGCGGAGGCCGCGATGCTGGAGGCGGTCTCCGTAGCGCTGCATGGCGTCCGTGTGGCGGAGTTGAAGGGCGGCGAAACCGCATTGGTCATCGGAGCCGGCATGATCGGCTTGCTGCTGCTGCAGGCTGCTCGGGTTGCCGGTTGCTCCAAAGTGTATGTTGCGGACATCGATGCCACGCGCCTTGCACTTGCAAAGCAACTGGGTGCGGATGAGACTTATAAGGTTTCAGGGGACGGGTTGTTTCAGGCCATCATGCAGGCTACGGATGGGCGCGGCGTCGATGTGGTCTTTGAGGCGGTCGGACAGAGCGAGACCGTCAACGGCGCCATCGACTGCGTGCGGAAGGGCGGCACGGTGTCGCTGGTTGGCAACATCGCGCGCGAGATCACGATGCCTCTGCAGAAGGTGGTCACGCGACAGATTCGTCTGCAGGGGTCGTGCTCGTCGGCTGGAGAGTATCCCGAGGCGATGGAACTCATCTCAAGCGGAAAGATCCAGGTGCGACCGCTCATCACTGCTGTTGCGCCGCTGGGCGATGGACCGTCGTGGTTTGATCGTCTTTACTCCCGCGAGCCTAACCTCATGAAGATCGTGCTCGATCCGCGTCAATAAGAACTAAGAAACAGGAGAAGCAATGGGGAACGAATTGTTTGACCTGACCGGCCAGGTAGCCGTCGTTACTGGCGCAAGCCGTGGGCTGGGACAGCACTTTGGGCGCGCACTGGCCAAGGCTGGTGCAGACCTGATCGTCACCAGTCGCAAGATAGCGGACCTGGAACCTTTTGTCGCCGAGATAGAGGCGCTGGGACGCAAGGCTATTCCTCTGGAGCTTGATGTGCGCGACCAGGGCAGCATCGAGAGGATGGGCGCCGCTGCGGAAGCGGCGTTCGGGCAGATTCACATCCTGGTCAATAACGCCGGATGCAACGTCCGCAAACCGGCGCTCGATGTGACCTGGGAAGATTGGAACCTCGTGCTTGATACCAACCTGCGCGGAAGCTTCTTCGTCGCACAGCAGATCGCTCGTCGTATGGTTCCGAAGGAGTATGGCCGCATCATCAATATCGGGTCGGTTACGAGCGTGTTTGGCTACGTGGGACTGGCTCCCTATGGAGCGAGCCGTGGTGGAGTGCGGCAGATGACCATGAGCCTCGCGGACGACTGGGGCAAGTACGGCATCACCGTCAACTGTCTTGCGCCGGGGTGGTTCAAGACGGAGCAGAACAAGGTGCTCTACGAGAGCAAGGAATGGGTCGACTATCTGATTGACCGGATTCCGCTGAAGAGACCGGGGCAGGCCCACGACCTCGACGGGGCGGTGGTGTTTCTGGCCTCTGAATCGAGCCGCTACATTACTGGTCAAACGCTTCTGGTCGATGGGGGCATTTCAACCGGTGCGATGCGTGCCACCGTGCAGCCGCCGAAGGCTTAGGAGTATCCCAACTACGTTGCCTGCATCTCCATGGGCTCGATCTTGCCTAGCAGGAAGATGTATCCAGCGATCCCTGCGACCAGGTACGCCGCCGACACTCCGAAGGCGAGGGCGAACGAGTGATGCGCGGCGACCAGGTAGCCTGTGATGATTGGCGCCGCGATCCCTGAGAGCTGATTCGAAAAGTTGACGATGCCCCCGACCGAGCCGACACTGCTGCGCGGTGCGATAAAGGAAGGAATCGACCAGCCGACCGGAGCTGCCGCCGAAAGACCTCCAATCGAGATACTGATCCAGATCAAAGCTCGCACCGCCGTGTGGGCGTGTGCAGCGCCAAGAATTCCAAGGCCGCACGCTGTGCCGCCGATCAGTATGACCTTGCGAACGCGATTCGCGTTCCAACCGCGTTGAATCAGGGCATCGACGAGCCAGCCCCCCACCACGAGGTCGGTCACGGTAGCGAAGAGCCATGGAACGCCGGTGTAGAGAAACGAGTGCAACAGATCGATGTGTAGCGCCGACGAAAGATAGGTCGGCAGCCACGTCAGGAGCAGGTAGAAGACATAGTTGTACGAGCCGAAGCCGAGCGCGAGTCCCAAGACCTTTCTCTGACGCAGAAGGGAACTGAGCGGAGCAGGCTTCTCTTCTGCCACTAGGACTACCGGAGCATCTTCGCGGATGAATCGTTTCTCCGCTTCAGAGAGTTCCGGATCGTCATCCGGATCGCGGTAGAAGACGGTGAAGAGAAAGAAGTAGGCCAGACTGATCAGACCTGTAAGAGCGAAGCTCCAACGCCAGCCGACGGTCAGCAGGATGATCCCCAGGGCCGGAACGCCGATTGCAGAGGAAAATTTCGCTGCAGCGTCAAAGATCGAGGTAGCGAAGCTGCGCTCCTGCGGCGGGAACCAGAAGCCTATCGCCTTCGCGTTCGAAGGGAACGTGGGAGCTTCTCCGATTCCGAGCAGAAGCCGCGCGGCGAAGAACCCTCCAAGATTTGGCGTTGCTGCGGCCCCGAAGGATGCGATGCTCCAGAGGAACGTGCTGACGCGGCCTACACGGCGGACTCCGAACCGATCCAGCATTACCCCGATGGGAAGCTGGCAAAGGGCGTAGGTCCAGTTATAGGCTCCGGAAAGATAGCCGAAGGCAACCGTGGAGATGCCAAAGGTCGTATAAAGCGCATCGTGCGACACGGAGAGGTTGACCCGGTCGAAGTAGTTGACAAGCACACCGAGGCCCAGGAGCCACGCGATGCGCCAGCGTCGGCGCGGTATAGGTTGGTCTGGATTCTGGATCACGGTATACGAGGTGGCGGAACCATCCTACCTGATCGAATTGTTGACGGTCGATTGCCGCTTGCTGCCGAGGTCGGCTGCAAGTGATCGATTCACGCCGGTTAGTCTGCGATCCCTACTGCACATCCGTCTGCCAGCGCTCGCAGATGCACTCTGATGCGACCGAACCAGCTCAATTCAAGTCCGATGTTGACAGTGTTTCTTCGTGAAAAATAGATTGCGTAATGTGAAGTTTAACTGCAAATGCGATGCAGGATGGCTTGATACATTTATGTCAGAACGTCTGGGCTTCTTCCCCTGGTAGTGCTCAACCTGTCGGACGAAAATCTACCGGCGGGGCAGAAGCGAATCCTCGCAAGGCAGACCTAAGAGCCTGCGGACAGCATCCAGCCAGTCACCATCCCCACGGCGCGAGCATGTCGAGGAAGTTTAGCCAATAGCTCTTACTGCTTTAGAACGAGTCAGCAATAGCCAATATCTACAGTAATACTTGAGGTCGGCACGCAGTAGTGCCGAGTGTCTTCTATTTGTTGGGTTTTGGGGGTTTGTGGCGGAGAGACAGGGATTCGAACCCTGGATACCTTGCGGTATACACGCTTTCCAAGCGTGCGCCTTCAGCCACTCGGCCATCTCTCCGCTTTTCAACAACTTAGCTCTGACGCCTCCCGAGAAGATAACACGCCTGGGAGGGCCGCAACATGAGTCGCTTCAATGAGTTTATACGAGAAAGACAGTATCTGCACGCCGTATCTGCCCGGACTATTTCTTGGTATGTAAGCGCCCTTAAATGGTTGCCGTCTGAAACGCCCACGCAGGATGATCTCAAAGACACCGTCTTGCGGATGCGACAGAAGGGTCTCAAGGAAACCGGCTGTAACGCAGCGATTCGCGCCATCAATGCCTATCTGCATTGGAGTAGCGGGTCAGACCGGAAATGCGGAGCTGGCTGCGCCCACCCACGAATCTCCCAGCTCAAAGAACCCCAAAACATCTTGCCTACGCTGACTGAGGCCCAAGTCCAGTTGATTGTGGGTTGGAGGCCGGGGAGAAACTTCTACCGGCGACGATTGAATTTACTCGCGCTTTTGCTGCTCGATTGCTGATGTCGCATCTCGGAGACCCTTACGCTGCGGGTTGGGGACGTGGACATGGAGAATTTGCTGCTCACCCTGGAAGGGAAGGGAAGGAAGCAACGGATTGTCCCTTTCTCATTCGCTTTGCGGAAGGTTTTGTACCGTTTCATCGCAGATTTTAAACTCAGGGCGGACGGTCTGCTTATCGCCACGAGAGACGGGGCAAGCGTCCTGCGGATGACGGCTTTGCGAAGCGTTAAGAAACTATGCCTGCAACTGGGTTTCGCCCCTCCAAGTCGTACCCTCCATGCATTTAGGCACACATTCGCCGTTTTCTATCTGCGGCGAGGGGGCAGTGTCTTCCATCTGCAAAAGGTCCTCGGCCACTCCAGTTTGGAAATGACCCGGAGGTACGCTAACCTATCGACAGTGGACCTCCAAGCCGTCCACGAGCGGGTAAGCCTGCTCTCAAAATGACGGCGGGGTAGGTGCAGGGGTTTTCAGCGGAAGCACCTACGCGCGTTTAAGTGCGTTTCGGGTGCTCTCCGCGATGTATATTTCGCGTATGGCAATCAAGAGACCACCAGCAAAACTCACTGCCGTTGAGATCGAGCGTTTGGCGGGCAAAGGCCTAGAAGATCCAGCCTCATTAACTGACAAACAGACACAGAGACTCGCTGCCTCCGTGTTACGGCACATACAAGAACAAAAGAAACTTAAGCCGAAGAAATAGGCATTAGCGGATGGATGCATCGCCGCTATGCGGAGGATAGGGGCCGCCGTGACAACGCCGAAGGTGCGTGCGGGGTATGCATGAATCGATGCGGGACGAAGAGCTAAACCATTTGCTTTCATAGCACTAAGTAGCCAGTAATTGATCGATTGACGGAGAGTCGCGTCAATCTTGAGCGTGCGGTAATCGCCCAAAAACGAGATTTATTTTTGTCTATCGAGATAAAAGATTGGCGGAGACCTTTTCGGACATCGTCGTAGACATTTGACCCCACCCCCACTACCCCTTTGTTTTCAATGGCTTACGTTAAGTCAACAAGAGCGCTGCGGTACCCCACCATCACTCCACGCCAACGCCACCACGGGCCGCTGTGCGCGTCTGCGGGGCATCGTCCGCACAGTGAATCGTACATAGGGCCGCTCGCATACCGGCGACAAACACATACCTAACAAACCATCTAATCCCCGTTAGGGGTTAGTGGGTTGGTTGTAGAGGGTTTAGGCGGACGTTAGGTCTACCGACCCAAAAACCGGCGGCGGCGCTATAGAGAAGGACCTAGAATCCACTACACCCATCTCATCCTCTCTTTTAAAAAAAAGAAGAGAGGATGGATTGAGCAGGAATCGGAATCCCAAAACGATAGAATCCGTGGCATCTCCAACCGGCCCGAGATAGGATGACGAATACCCTAAATTGCTCAGCCGGTTGGAGTGGTCCCGAATGAAGCGTTGTCACGGATGCGAAAAAGAGAACGACGACGCCCAAACCTTCTGCGGTTTCTGCGGATCGCCCCTATTACTTGGCGAGTTCCTGACGAAGCGAATTCGCGATGAACTCGCAGCCGCAACACAAGACCGAAGTTTAATCGAGACTGAAAGCTCTATCCGCGTATTTGAGCGGGCGTGGGGATACTTCAAGCTACTTCTGTCCGTGGTGGCCGTGGCGGCGACTGCTCTCAGCGTCGGGGTATTCTGGAAGGCCTTCGACCTGCGCTCCAGTGTGAATGAAGCGAAGCAAGCCGTACAAAACTCGGCTTCAGAAGCCGAAGGCCAAATCAAAACATCATCGAATACTTCAGTTCAGAAGATCGACGCGGCTGCAAAAAGTGCGACCGACGCGAGTGCAAAAGCTTCATCAGACGTTGACGTCCAGGTCCGTCGAATAAGCAAGGAGACTGCGCAAATGTCCTCCGACGTAGCGAAGCAGACAACCTCCCTCAAGACAGATATTGGGCACTCCCGAGCCGAGCTGGATGCCGTAAACCAGATGCGGCCCCAAATGCTTGCAATCAGAAACGACCTCGCTGGGGCAAAGAGCGATATTGAGGAGCAAAAGAAGATCCTTTCAAGCTCTCTTGAGTTTGCAAAGAAGGTTTTCAGCAGCCGCGTGACAACGATATTCGGCTTTCCCACCGCTTCGAATAGTGCCATAAGCGCGGGCAACAGCTATGTTGTCGTCCCGCCGAAGGACGGCAAACCGGGCTCCAGTATGGTCTATATGCTTCTATCGAACGCGCCAATCGATCAAACCGTAGAGCTAAAGTATCGTTTTTTTGTTCAACCTCGAAATTCGTACTCTCACGTTCAGAACATTCTTATTTTTCGCTGGGACGACCCCGCCGAAAACCTAAAATTGCAGCCGCTGGAGGTCACCTATTTCCCAGATACGGACGTGAAAGAGCTTGTGCAGGCGCTGTCATTCCACGACGGGAGAGTGTTTGCGGACGACCAGCCGATGCCCAAGAATTGGGGGGGGCGATCCCGATTTCAAGGGAAACAAATGGATCAAGCTACAGCAGCCGTAGGAGCCCGCGTTATGCCTATCTCGGGTGTATGTCAGCCTTACGGTTCATGGGGCGCGTGACGACATGCGGTTGAGACGGACGCCACCCATTCTCAAGCGAAGTTCCGTCGGCCCACTCAAGCCGACGCGAATAATCGCCCGGCAGCTTGGCAACGGCGGGCCGCGTCCCGAAGATTTCGTCCGCAATGCAAAGACCTCCTGCCGCCTGACGAATCTCCGCTCTTCCGTTAAACTCCGGGTGAAGGATCAAAATTGCCCGACCATACAGGGGCGTCAAATGGTCATTCATGGAATACGTCGTAGTCGGCCCGGTCACGAGACTAAGTTTCCACCGGCAGTAATGCCAAAGGGATGCAAACGAAAAGCTGTTGCGCTCGGCAAGCAGATGAATTTCGGATACAAGGAAATCCAACACTTGAGGGTTAGCCCGGTGGTAGGCGTGAAATTTAAGCAACTCGGGGTGATTGTTGGACCGCGCTACTAGCTCGTCAATTGCGTCAATCGTTGTCGGTTCCATAGTTCTCCTTTAGCGGTTCATCTTTCGTAGTGTTTTTTTCCACGTGCTTATTGAATTTGTCGGAGTGGGTATTGAGCATTTCTTCCACGCCGGTAGAGTCGATTGCGGACACCTGCGGGGCAAACGTGGCGTGGACATGGTAGTGGCGGCCTCCGCCTATCTCGCCGGAGCTGACGGCCTTGTTAAGTTTGTCCATCATGCTGTTTGGGACAACGCCTTCGCCGGGCGTCAACATAGCGGGGACAACGTCGCCACTCCCGACACCGGGAACAACGCCGCCCGTCTGAAACGCCATCATCGAAGCGAACGCCGCAGCTCCCATCAACGGGGCCGCCACGATGTTTGCGGGGAACGGTAGTTTGGCCCCGGATAAGAACATCGCGCGCGCAGCGGACGCGGCTTCCTTCTCTTTGCTCATATCGAGGGTCAACATGGATTTCAAGGCCGTTTGCATCATCCCCGAGACGACTTGATTTCCAATGCCGGTCATCGCGGAGGCGAACGACTGATGGCCCATAAGAACCTGCGTCAAACTTCGCGACGTCATGTCCTCAATCCGAGTCAGAGCCGCAGATAACTTTTGGTTCTGCTCTTGAGCGGCCTTATCCCGGATATCCGTCACTTCGTTTTCATGCGCCCGGACGAGCTGCTTTTGCTTGTTCTGCAAATCCCGCAGCTTGTTCTCGTACTCTTTGCCGGTCTTATCGAGGGCCGCGATTTCTTGGGCTAACGCGGTCGCTTTAATGCCGAAGTCCGCGTTAGAAAACTGGACCTCTTCGGCCATCCGTTGTTGCGCCGTGGTCCTGCGTGCGCTGTCCGCGAGGGCCGCTTGTCCTCGCCACGCGGCTAAGGCCAGCTCGCCCATCTTTTGCGTATTCTCCGCTTCGGCTTTACCGGCGTCCGCAGATTGCTTGGCTTCGTCTTCCGCTGCCTTACGGACCAAATCGACCCGCATATTGAGCAGCTCCCGATAGAAAGCCGTTTCCTCTAAGTGGCGGTTTTTCTCTTCCTGGATGGCCGCGTCTACGACGGACAGCCGTTCGGAAGAGGCTTGCTGCGTCCCGTTGATCTTTTCGCGCTCGGACTGCTCAAGATCCTGGAGGTCCTTTCGGTAGTGGTCTTCTTGAGCCTTTCCCGATATCTGCGTCATCCGGTTTTCGTGCTCTAACGACAGCTCTTCCGCGCGGTCATTCGCCGCCTTTACTTGATTGGAGTAGTCCTTACTCCCCTTATCGAGCGCTGACAGTTTTTGCGCGTTGCCTTCGACTTGGGCGTTGTACGTCTCCGTCTCCAAGCGGAGGTCCTGAGAAAGCCTTTCGTCAATCGTCGCGGCGTGTAAAACATTGCTGACTTGGGCCGCGTCCCGTTCGGCGGCTATGGTCATCTCCGCCATCTTTTGCGCGTGGTCCGCCGCTTCCCGCGCGGCGTCCGCTTGCCGTGCTCCGGCCTCTTTGCCGACCGCGCCAGAGGCGTTGTCTTTGTCTTTGTTCTTGAGGGCCGCGACTTTCTCTTCTATGCTCGTCTGCGCGGAGAGCACCTGGACCAACGCGGTCTGTGCGGCGACTTCTTTCTCTGTGTAGCCCACGCCCGCCTTACGCAGCTCCGAAAGGGCTTGATATTGCTTCGTGTAGTCCACGGATGGGCCGTACGCGCCGCCCCCGGTCCGCGACCCCGCAGCTTGCTTTTGCATATCGAGGACATGCTGCGCGCTTTCTCGGGTCCCTTTCAGAAGATCCGACGCGGCTCCGTCGTTACCTTGGGCTAAGAGCGAGTCGTATTTGGTCTTGAAAGTATCGAGGGCGTGTGTCGCACCATCCGAGCCAATGCCGAAGGTGTACCAATGACCCTTCAAACCCGCGAAGACCTCGTCTGCGGCCTTCGCGACGGTGTCCAGCTCTTTGACTAATTCGGCCATTGATTGCCCGTCAATCAAGAGCAGCTCTTTGCGGAGGGCCGCGAGATGGTCATTGCGGAGTTCGTCCGAGCGGATGCCCGCCGCTAACAACTTTTCGTCCAGGCTTCGGAAACTCTCGTTGATAGTGGTCCCGAACTTCATCGCCTCTTGTTGGAGTTTGGCTTGCTCTTCCCGCCACTCTTTAATCTTTTCGGCGACTTCGACCGCGATAGCCGCGACCGCAGCGATACCCCCAACTGCGGCGGCGAACGGCAACGCGGCCATGACAATCCCGGTATGCGAGAACTCTTTGATTAAGTCAGCCATCGCGGCGGCGTGTTGCCCCCGGATAGTGTTGTCTACAAGCCCAATCGCACTACGGACGTTCAACGCGGATTTACTGACGCCTTCGCCGGATTCCGTGGCGGCGCTTTTAATGTCCCCGAAGGCTCCGCGCGCAGACTTCGCCGCTTCGGCCATGCCGCTTTGAAACGTCGCCGTCTTCGTCTGTAAATCGACCGATAAAACCCAAACTGGAGCCGCCATAAATATCCTTTCAAATCAAATCAAATCGGCCCTGATGCACTCCCCGATGCATCAGGGACCGAGTTGCAGACGCGGGCCAAAGGCAAGAGGACCTTGCTGAGCACGTCTGCGGTGTTTCTTTCCGCCTTCTCAGCCCTGACGAAAACTTGACCCCGGCCCTGGACCTCCAAGGCCGGGAATTGTTAGGCGACGACTAGCTTGCTAATGGCCGACCGCACCAGGAGACGGCTGTCGCTGCGACGGAACAGAATGACCGCAGCGCCATCCTTTGCGGGGACCTGATAGCGGTACGCATACGGACTGTTGTCCGACACTTGCCGCACGACGAACTTCGAGAAGTCACCAAAGACAATCGGGGACTTTCCGGCGAACGTTCCATCGGCGCTGACATCGTCGGCATCATTGTTGATAAGGACCGGGTATCCGTGAAGTGTGGCGGGAGTACCCTTCGTTGCGTCCGCATCGGCCCATAGCTGCTCTTTGCTGCCCGCCACGCCGGTCTTCAACTTGCGGAGATACTTCGCGGTCGTGTCCGTCATCATGTAAACGCCCTGGGGGCGATACAACGCCGGAACACTGTACGCGAGGTCCAAGGCAATATCCAGATCCAGCGCAACGGCCCCAACCGCAAACGGCGTCGAGTTGGTCATGTAGCCTTCCGCCTGCCCCGAGCCGGTCCCCTTTGTATAGCGAAGGTTCTCGAAACGGATAATGCGAGCGAGCAGCGCCCCGACTACCTCCGTCACGACATCTACGGGAGAGTCCGAAAACGTCTCGCGTGGGATGAAGGTTGGCTTGCTGGAGATTTTGTAAGCGGACATCATGGGTCCCGTGAGGGCCGTTGGTGGTGTGTCCCCGCTTACGGTGGCATCGGCTCCCGTAGCTGCGGCGGATGCAACCTGCTCCGCAGATTCGGTATCCGAGAGGACGGGGAATACAGTATCGGTCCCGGTTTCCGTTCCCCACACCCGCGCAGCCGATACGACCGGCGCAAACGCTGCATAGTTCCGCTCAATTGCAGGGACAACGAACGACGGAATAATCAAGCCGCCATCGCTGCTTGGCCGGAGGTCGGCGTTTGCTGATATCTCACGCCCGCCGAGATACGCGGCAATGCCGTCGATTTGTTCCCGCTCATCGGATGAGGCCCGCGCATACATCTCGCGGAGGTTGAACGAGCCGCGACTGCCTGTCGGAGAGCTACTTTCAGCCATAGCCCCAAAGTTGGGCCGGGTCAAACCGTGAACTGGGACTGTGGACTGTGATGCGTGGCGGTTAAGGTCGTCGTTGATCCGCCTGATTGAAGCGGTTATTGCGTTGTAGGCGACTAGCTCGTTACCCGCTAGGTCTTTTTTTCTTGCAATCGCCGCGTCGGTCATTGCCTGGGCCGCCGTGACTAACTCAGCTTTCTGTGCGCGCAAATCATTAACATTCATGGTGTTGTCCTTTTCAGTTTGAGTTTTGCGCGCGGTAGTGCCCGCGTAGCGGAGGGTTCGGCGCGCAGTGAGACAACCCCTGAAGTGTGCGGATTTCCGCTAGTTCACGACGCGAGTGTCGGGGATGAGATAGAGCCGGTTCAACCACTCCACGCCTTCAACGGCCTGCGTGTGGGCGTCGATAGCCAATTGCAACCGTTTCTGGAACAAATCCGAAAGGCGGGCAACCGAGGCGTCATCCATCGGTATATCAAGCGCCGCTTGGCAAGCGCCCTGGACCACACCCAGAACGCCTACAAAGGTCATTCCGCGTTCGGTCACGTCGGCGCAAAAGGTTTCGGGGAGTGGGAAGTCCAATAGCTCATATTCCGAGGTCAAAGGGTTCCCGATGACGCATACGGCATATTGAGCGGTAGATACGATCTCTTCAAACTTGGTCATTGCATGTCCTCTCGATAGAATGGACATAGTTCATCCGTGATGCGTTCGCGCGTGTCCGATTTGGCTACCCGGCCTCAGAGTGTTAGCGCACTTTGAGGCCATCTTTGCTTCGGGCTAAATCACCCGCAGCGGTTTCTTTTCCTGATAGTCCCTCTCCCATTTATCTGTAACCGCGTCAATTAGCCGCGAGTGCTCCGGTTGAAACGCCCGACCGTGAGTGAGGATGTTGTCTTTCTCGCGGTCGATAAGAAAAAATGCAATTCCAATTGGCTTGACGTGGCCGTTGAGGATGTTCTTCGCCATCTCTAAATCTGAGGAATCCTGATTCACCAAAGTGAAATAACCAAGTGGGCTTATGTCGCCATCGGTCGCACAAACCAACCAACATGCCGAGTCTTCCAAGCGGAGGCCCGCTTCTCCTACGGCGTCATAGACCTTGTTGGCGGCGGTACGGCCCAAATGCACGGCCTCAAGTAAGTTTGGCTTAACCAGACGGGGACGCCCGGCCTTCATGGGCCAAAATACTTTCTCTGCGATGCTCTGTGATTGCCGCATCGCCTTTTGCCCCATGCTCGCCATTTGCTTTACATCCATTGCCATCATGTTTTGCCTCACTGCTAATAGCAGCTATCAGCAAGCCAATTCAATTGCAATAGCAATAGGCATTATTTTGGAATTATCTTTTTGGTGTAACTGTCTCTGCTAAATGGACTCACTAAATGTACGGCTAAACTGGATCTAAGTAGTGCATATAAAAAGACTTATAACCATATCATTGTATTTGCAGGTTGCCGCAATTCGTGTTTAACTCCAGACATCGGCCACTAAGCCTCAAGGAGCAACAAATGACCTTCATGATAATTTCGCCAACTGCCTCCATCGAAGTCTCCGACTACAAGGGTCTCCGCGCCATATGGCGGACCTACGGCGGTCCCGGAACGCTATTGGGTCGCGTGATCGTAAGGAAGCCTTTGACCGCTGCACAGCGCAAACGCTTATCCGCCGATCTGAGGGCGATTCTCGAAGAGGGAGAAGATGGGGGAATTTAGGCCCTACACGGTCGCGGAGGCCGCAGAGTTGACCGGCTTCTCTGTCCAGACAATTACGAGGATGTTCGAGCATGAGCCGGGCGTCCTCGTCATTGAACGGAAGACCGCCATGGGCAAGCAACGCTATCGCAGTATCCGCATACCGCGCGCAGTGTTTGAGCGCGTTATCAGAAGAATCACCGTCAAATGACTTGGGTCTGTCACGGTGTTCCTAGATTGCGATTTGACGAGCCTTCCGCTGCTGAAATTCGTAAGGCTCGATGTAGAGGTATCGAAGCAGTTCGCCGGTGTATTCCATCGTTTCTATGACGTTCTCGGAGCTGACGTGCAGCGCCCGGTCGGGGTGCGCTGCGTCATGTCCGTCATCGCGAATCGCAGGGAGCCATTCGTCGAAAATACCAGGTAGCCGCTGACCTGAGATGAGGTCTTCCATCCCTTTCTTGAGCGGGTACAGTGTGCAACCCTTATCGAGCAGAACACCATATAAAACACGACGCAACATAACTGCCGTGGCTTTCGGGTTGCCCACGCTTAACGAGCGTTGAGACTCCAACCAATCGTCTGCAATTTCAGGGGGGATATTCGCATGTGCTGGCTCGATGGACCCCGATGGGTGCAAAAAGAACGGATCTTGCGCTCTGCTGATCGAGCTTGACCCGGCCCTGTCGGGGGAAGTATTAACATAGACAAAATTTCGACACGGTCCGTAGCTGCACGCCAAAATCAGGTGGATGTCCATTCGTGGCCCAACTGCTTCGCTCTGGAGGGCAAGGGTCTGAAACGATGTCGCAATGCGACAGTGCGGGCAAATTCCTCGGACATCGGTTACGGAGCCTAGTGTGGCCCCGCCATTGGTGAAATGGTAAGTGAGCTGCCAATCGCGCGGGACCGCCATGTATTCGCCTCGGCGCTAGTGTAAAGCAAGACCGCGCATGGGGAATTTCCTTGCACCAAAAGGGCGCACGTCTTACTATTTAGACGGGAGTCGCAAGTCGCTTAAGTTGTTGTTTATGAAGGACATGCCTGAGCTTACTTGAAGTGACGCTTTCCAAGCGTGCGCCTTCAGCCACTCGGCCATCTCTCCGCTTGATTGCGGACTTATTGAATCTAACACAATTGGCGGCTTCGGACAGCATCATGCCGACAGTCAGGGCTTCTGGGCTTCGATGTTCTGCTTCACTGTGGATGGTGTTCGTAGATCCAGCGGTATCCCTTTGAGCAGGTAGTGGTTCAGCGTCGCCGGATCATTCCACCGTATGTCCCAGCCGTGGTCGACAGCGATCAGAATGTATTGTCCCGGAATCACAATGTCCAGGTCGAAGCTTCCATCGGTATTCGTCTGATCGCGCCGGGGCTCGGCGATACTTCCGACCTCGCCGACGGTGATCGGCACCAGCAAGACGACCGCGCCGACGGCGGGCTTACCGTCAAGAGTTGCGATGCCGTTCACCGTGGCGCGACCCGTGGCGATGTGGATTGTAAGCGAGGAAGCACCGATGGGAATGGTGACGACTCGGCCAGCGATTTCTTTTGATCCCTGCAATACCCCTGCCAGAAAGTAGTTTGCGCTTCCGCTTTGAAAGATCGAATAGCGTCCCGGCGGTAGATCGATGCTTCGCGCCGAGGGAGAGGCCTGCTGCCCAGCGGTTGTACTGCTCGGGAGCGCACCAAGGCCGCCGCGGCGGAATGTGCCTCCGCCTCCGTCACGGTTTGGGATCGAGCGGAAGGTATTCCGTTCATTCGAGACATCCACGAAGGCCAGCGGCAGCGACTCGGTACCGGGGCCACCGTCGATCTTGATATCGACATTAGCGGTATTGGCTGCGGAGGCCATATCGAGGGTGTGGGGTGAATTCGCGTTGATCTCTACGAGGGTGGAGCGACCCGGCTGGCCCGTCCCGTCCGGCGTCTGGATGCGATAGATCCCTGGAGCAAGTCCACTGATCTCGAGCTGGCCCTGGGCATTGGTGGTGCTGGTGGGAGCGAAGAAGTTATTTGGCGATGCGCTGGTGACCTGCGGATATACCACGAAGCGGCGACTGCCATCCGGCCCGACAGGTTCTGCGGGTAGAACTGGAATCCGCAGATGGAATGCAGGCATGGGCAAGAGTTGCATGTCGGCTTGACGCGTCTCGCCATCGTGCAACGAGATCGTCTGCGCGGCATTGCCATCGGCCACCCCGGGATACCAGGTCAGGGGATAGACGACATCGAGGGAAGGATCGAGTTGCGCCGCGCCGCCGGAAGTCCGGGAGGGCGGTGCCGCTGTAGCGTACCAGGGCTGCGCCTGCACGGTAACGCGATAGTCGCCGGGAGCGAGTCCGCCCACCTCGTAGTGGCCACGGTCGTCCGTCGAGGCGGAACCACGGTTCACCGACGCTCGCTCTCCATCCACCCCGGCGCGAGGCACGGCAAAGACCTGGATCTGCGCCCGCCGGACCCCCTCGTTGCCTTCGTCTCGAATGGTGCCTGTTATGACAGAGTCCGGGATAAGCCGAAAAAGCAGCTCGAATGTGGGAGCATGCTCCGTCAGGACAATCGAGGAAGAAAACCCTTCGTGCTGATCGAAACCCTGCGGCCGAAGACCCGGAGCCCGAGCAAGAAGAGCCCAGCTTCCCGCAGAAGGCAGTGACAGAATAAAGCGACCGTGCTCGTCGGTGTCGGCTCCATCCTGTGGAGCGATGGAGCGGCGTGGCGTCGCTCCGCTCCGGTCGATCCTTGTCGGAACGATACGGCAACGGGGAACTGGAGCGCCCGTGGAGCTGCTGACGACCGTACCTGTAATCCTGTACGGAGTTGTAGACACTTGCGTGGGAACCGCCTGCTCCGCCGTTTGAGCCACGGCGGGGACCAGCACGAAAACAAGAAGCAACAGGGAAGCGGGCGAACGCGCGAGGAGGTTCAAGGCTTCTCCTCACTTTCAGGCACCGCGCTCAGACTCAACGTCGTCTGGCCGCCTACTGTGATGACGACCGACTTCACATGGGTTGCGTAGAGCGCGAGGTTCGCAGGGTTCGTAAGGTCCACTGGGTGACGGTGTTCAAATGCAACTGCCTGATAGGTTCCGGGGGCGAGGAACGGGCTCTCGATCTTGCTGTTGGTGCCGTTGCAACGCAGGTTGGAGATCGGCACAACGGAAGGCCCAGTCGCAACCAGGTAGACCCAGCAGCTCTTCGCCGGACTATCGAGAAGCGTTACGCTGGCTTCCAGACTTCCGGTCTGATTGCTGACGACGAGACGAATCGGGGCACTGCTCGACCCCGGAGTGACGGTGAGCCCTTGCGCGAGGAGATCGGACGTCCCGTAACTTGCCGACTTGATATACCAGGGGCCATTCCCACGAGCGAGCAGACGATAACTCCCGGGCGAGATGTTGAAGCTTGGAACACCATTCCGCGGAGAAGCGAGAGGGACAGAAGACCGCAAACCACCATCCTCCTCCTGACCTTCGGCCTCAACCCGAAGCAGGGACAGGCCGAACTGCAGAGGAGTCGGTTGAGAGTTGGTGCCTCCCATTCGAATCGAGCTGGCACTGTTCCCGCCCGTGCGCTGATTCGAGTTATCGGACGTTGACGAGGAGTCAATGGAGAGTTCTACCGGGATCGAGGAAGTCGCTACAAATCGCAGGACCGCTCCCGCGCCCCCCAGAGGCTGGTCGTCCGGAGTCGCAGTCTCAGCGCCTGTTACTGTGATGCTGGTTTCAGCGGTCTCCAGCGAATCCTGACTTTGCAGTTGCGACGTCAGCTTGTAGGTTCCCGCAGGCAGAAGCAAGGTCCCACGACCGGCAGTGCGAGTGGGTGACACCTGCACGTTGAAACTGGTGCCATCGTTGGAACGAGCCCGAATGGACGGGAAGCCGCGCTCCGAAGTCGACTCGATGGTTATTGGAACGGGATAGATACGCCGCACCGGCGGACGGAGATCGAATCGCTGCTCCTCGCCGCTGCGAACGTGGATGACCTGAGAGGCTCCGGGCGCCGGGGTCGGCAGAGCGACAGGCAATACCGCCTCTCGACTGCCATCGTTACGGCGGGTAAATGCCGTTTCGATCCTGTAGTCGCCTGCGTTGACGGGAATTCGAAATTCGCCATGAAGATCGGTCTGCACCTGTCCGGTCACCATCCATCGGGATCCGAGGTCGTCGAAGGTACTCCGACGGGTCGTCACTCCCACATGCGCCAACGGTTGTCCGTCCGGGGCAGTCACGGTTCCGGTCAGGATAGATTCGGGGTAGAGACGGAATACCAGCGGCTCCGTGATCTGGCTGAACTGGAAGAACAGGTTCGGCTGCTCGAGCGGATCATTCGACAGCGAGTAGCCCGGCTTGACCACCTGAAAGTTGCCGGCGGCGTCGGTCACCTGGTCGAACTGGAATTTGCCCTCCTGATCGGTCAATATCGCCCGACTGTTGAATCGAACCAGTGCGCGAGAGATGGGTGAACCATTGACCGCATTCACGACCTGGCCGGACAGCTTCACCGACGTGGTGGAACTCGCGTTCGCAAGACTCCGTAGTTGTGCGTCGCCATAAGGCGCGGGGGCTACAAGAATTCCGAGCAGGAGGATGCGAGAGCTAACCGCCCGTCTGATACTGGTCCGGAAGAGTCGCACAGAAGTTTCCTCGATTGGGAAGAACTCTTGAGGCATGAGACTGTGGCTCGATAATAACCGTGAGCGGACTGAATTCCACGAAGCTTGGCCTCATATCCAGGTTCAATGCCCACTATGCAAACGTCCGATAACACATATTATGTATAGTGTCGATTCGGCGCGGCGAGCTCTCCTAATGCCCCGGCTTGTGGCATTGGTTTGTTACGATGGGCCGAGGCTGTTGCACGCTATGCGGATTGTTCAGACTGTCTTTGGAGTCTTTCACCATTTCGAGTTGGGGCGACAGCTTCATCAACGCGGACATCTCCAGAAAATCTATTCGACCTGGCCGCACGTCAGGCTGGATCGTGAAGGGCTTCCCCGAGACCTGGTGGAGACCTTCCCATGGATCCATGGCCCGGAAATGCTCATGCAGCGCTATAACTTTCATAATGCATGGGTCTTGGATCAAACGGGTTACGCGAATGCACTGGCGTTCGACTGGTGGACGTCGCGGAAGCTCAAGAACGCTCCGACGCCTGACGCCCTCATAGCGCTTTCGGGCTCCAGTCTGAAGACCGGTCGGGAGCTTCAAGCGCGTGGGTGCCGGATGATCTGCGACCGCGGGTCGTCGCACCAGCGATACCAGGAGCGGATCGTCGCCGACGAGTATCGTCGCTGGGGCGTGGATCGCCCCGTTACGGATGACCGCGACACCGTCCGCGAGGAGAAGATTTACGCGATCGCCGATCTGATCACCGTTCCATCGAGTTTTGCGGCTCGGTCGTTTGTCGAAGAAGGCGTCGCCCCCGAAAAGGTTAAGGTGATCCCTTACGGTGTGCGGCTGGAGCAGTTTGTCCGGACGGGTGAGCCGCCTGCCGACCGCTTCGAGATACTGTTTGCCGGCTCGGTCAGCCTGCGTAAGGGCGTTCCGTATCTGCTGGAGGCGTTCGCCAAACTGCGGCATCCGGCCAAGCGGCTGAGAATCGCGGGTTCACTCCATCCGGACATGCAATCGGTGATGGGCCGGCTTCCGCAGGAACAGGTCGAAATCCTCGGCCCCGTCTCGCAGCCAAAGTTGGCGGAGTTGATGAGTAGCAGCCACGTCATGGTGCTTCCCAGCATCGAGGAGGGTTTGGCCCTCGTCCAGGGGCAGGCGCTGGCCTGTGGGTGTCCGGTACTGGCTTCGACCAATACCGGCGGCGAAGACCTGTTCTCGGATGGCGTGGAGGGTTTTATCGTTCCGGTGCGGGACGTCGATGCCCTATTGGACCGGATGCAACGGCTGGCGGGCGATCCGGCTCTGCAGCAGCAGATGAGCGAGGCGGCTTTGCAGCGGGTTCGGCTGATCGGCGGATGGAACGAGTACGGCGATCGCTGGGAAACCCTGCTGCAAGAGCTGACCGGAAAACTCTAGCGCTTGTTATCGGACGCTGGTAATTCCCTCGCGTTAGTTTTCTCTTGCTCCGCCGCCCACGAAATGGACGACTTCGATTCGATCCCCTGCGGCGATGCTGGGCTCGGACCATGTGGTGCGTGGGCTGATCTCACCGTTGTGCTCAACGGCTACGCGGTCTGCCTTCAGACCCAGTTGACCGATCAGTTGATCGAGGCTTGCAGGTTCGTTGAGCGAATCGAAGGAGCGGGGCTGGCCGTTCAGAATCAAGCTTAGAGACATGGCTCCTTTAGCCTAGCAGGTCCTCCACTCGCCCTATTCCCTGTCAGTGATCAGGTTTTGAGCTTCAGTTCGAGTTGATGCGAAGGCGGTTCGAGATCCAGCGACGCAGGCTTTGGGCGTGGGCGGCGGCCTCGATGCATTCGTGGAAGTGTTCACGACTGAGGCGAAGCAGAATCTGGACGGCGTCTGAATCGGCTGCGGTCTGGCGAGTCGTGAGGTAAAAGCGGGAGTCGAGGAGGTATTCGATCGCGTGGGTCAGGATCTCGAGACCACGGGCGTGCTCCAACGTGACGCGGCGCAGGTCCAGACCAGTCGGCATGGCGAGGGTGCTTCCTGAACGCTCCGATGGGCGCATGACGGGCTGCCCGAACGAGGTTGCCGGATGGAAGGATGCGGTCAGGATGGGTGCAGTCGACATGGATGAAGCCTCCGTCTCAAGAGACCCTATCGGCCTGGGACGGGCGGGCTTTACGGTGAAGCGATTGGCGGCTGTTCTATCTCGATCTATCGGGGCTGGAGAGGCCAAAGGTGATTCAAGGGTCCGTTGCCGCTTCCGCGTGGGATCGCTGACCGGATGGCCTCGGCGACGTAGGCCTTGGTGGCCAGCGCGGCGGGGTGGGGCTGGTCGCCGAGCACGAGGCGGCTGAGGAGTGAACTGGCAAAAGCGCAGCCGGTGCCGTGGGTGGAGGTCGAGGCGATGTGTTCGCCGGGAAGCCAGACCGGTTCACTGCCGGGCGTGATGAGGAGATCGTCGGGTGGATTGAGATGGCCGCCCTTGGCGAGTACGATCACGGATTCGCCGCCCCGGATGGATTGCTGGAGAGTCAGGCCGGCGGTCACGAGGCCCGCGTGGGTCTCTACCGGGAGGCCGGTGAGGACGGCTAGCTCTGCGGTGTTGGGTGTCACCCAATCGACCTGCGGAAGGAGCCGTGTGCGGAGCAGATCCAGCCCGGCAGGGTCGAGCAGTTCCCTGCCTGAGCTGGAGCGCAGGACGGGGTCGAGTACCACGGGTAGGTGAGGAGCCTTCGCGCGGAAGATTTGCAGAAAGTCGGCCACTGCCGCCACGTTTCCGGCGGTGGCAAGCATCCCGATCTTGATGCCTGCGGGTGGCAGATCGAGGACCAGGCAGTCGAGCGTTGCGCGAAGGGCTTCTGGCGACACCGGATAGCTGGACAGTACGCCGCGCGTGGATTGGACCGTGAGACTGGTGATGCAGGAGGTCCCGAAGAGGCCGTGAGCGGCGAAGACCATCAGGTCCGCCGTAATACCGGCACCGGACGAGGGATCGAAGCCGGCGATGGTCAGGACGGTCTGCATGGGCTGAGTCATTATTTCATCTGGAGTTACCGATAAGCTGACTTTTCAGGAATCCCGAAAGGTGGTTCTCCAACACTCGGTGAGCGCATTGGCTATTTGGCAACAACTGAGCGGCATCCGGGCTATTGAATTTCCAAGTGGAGGCCGATCTTCCGGAGGTAGGCTCGATCAAATTGACGAATCTTCGCCCGAAGGCGCTCATCCAAGACAGTAAATGAGCGAAACGCGCTATTTCGTCCACCAACCAGGCGGCATCCTTCGCCGCCATGTGCGCGAAATCTTGTGGGTCCACTCGGAGCGGCCCCGGGTTCAGGTTCTGCTGCCGGAGACCACGCTCACACTTGTCTTGCGGCAGTCTGGCTCTGCGTCGATGCGAAACGAGGCCCTTTCCAACGCCATTATCTCGGGCCTGCAACAACGAACCCGCTACATCGAGCACGCGGCGAACTCCTCGCTGGTTATCGTTCGATTCACGGAGGTTGGCGCACCGGCGATACTGCATGATCGCGTAGACCTTCTCTACAACCGAACGGCACCACTTGATTCCGTCCTGCCACGGCGAGAGATCGACCATATCCAGAACGTTCTTACCGATACCCGCGAGCTACAACAGCACTTCATGGCGGTAGAACGATTTCTCGTCAGTCGTATCCGCACACAGAATGGAATCATTCCGCAGGGTATTTCTCCCCAGATTGAGGCGGCCGCGCAGATGATCCGCAGTTCTCAAGGCCGGTCTTCCATTGCTGCCATTGCGCGTCATGTCGCCATGAGCCAAAGCGCACTGGAACGACATTTCCGTGTTGCGGTCGGCGTAACCCCCAAGAAGCTCAGCCGATTGGCACGCTTGCAGCATGTCTGCAGACTATGGGACACCGGAAAGTCTCTTACGGAGATCTCCTTTGAAGCCGGCTACTGCGATCAATCGCACATGGTGCGCGATTTCCGGCTCTTCACCGGTACATCACCGGAGGAGTTTTTTCGCGACGCCCCCTCTCACAATCTGCCGATTTTTTCCAATTAGCGACCCCTCTTCATTCGCTACCTTCGAGGAATGAGACTCCTCTTCCCGGTGTCCGCATCTCCATCCGGCGTGAAGCGGCAGATCTGTTCTCGTTCGCGCTGCTCACCTGCTTTGCCGTTCTTTGCCAAACCACTCGTTCCCAGATAGCCAGTTCTAAGGAGAAACCGATGAAGCACTATGCATTGATCTTCTATTCCACACGCACGCTCACTCCCGAAGAAAATAAGCAGCGTCCAGTTGATATCGCAAGTTGGGTCAAACAAGTTGTGGATATGGGGATCACACTCGATCCGCGGAATTTTGGAGAAGCGGAAGCAGACTTCTCCGCACAAGGAAGTGTGTCTAGCTCCGGTAATGGGTCAAGTGACCTCGTGATGGTCACTATTACTTTTTTTGACTCAGCGGACAGAGACAAGGCTGTCAACGTCGCGCGGATGCATCCTGGCCCGCGCTACGGCGTCACCGTCAAGCTGCGCGAATGGACTTCGCCTCGGCAGACTTTGGCGACGCAATGAACGATGTGGCCTTATCGCCTGCGAAGCAATTCATTGATCGCAGAACGTCGACCGAAAACGAGACGATAGGATTTGAAAGGAATGATCGATGAAGCTGGTAGTTCTTGGTGCCACTGGCGGCATCGGAGTCGAAATTGTTCGGCAGGCAATTGAACGTGGTCATTCCGTGACAGCATTTGTCCGCACGCCTGAGCGACTCAGCACATTCGCCGGGCACATCCGGCTCGTTCAAGGCAACTTGATGGATGCTGCGGAACTTGGACGAGCACTGGAAGGCCACGACGGAGTCCTGTCGGGGTTCGGGCCTCGTCTGCCTTTGTCGAAGACAGATGCCGACCTATTGGAACGCTTCGCCGCGACATTGACGAACGCGATGCTGCGAACGGCGGTAAGGCGCGCGGTCATCGTATCGACAGCATTTCTATTCAAGGATTCGATCATTCCCCCCACCTATCTATTTGGCCGGTTGTTCTTTCCGAGCGTTGTTGCCGATGCCTCGGCGATGGAGCAGATTGTGATGGCGAGTGAACTCGACTGGACCCTGGTGCGTCCACCTCAGCTTACCGACAAACCACAAACAGAGCGGTATCGCGTGCGGGAAGAACATCTACCCGTCTTCGGTTTCAAGATCGCACGCGCTGACGTCGCGAATTTTATGATCCAGTGTGTTGAGAATCATGTGTCGAGTCGCAAGATCGTTGGCCTGTGTAACTAACCAAAGCGCAACCTGAACAGCGCACATCGCACATTCCAGATTAAGGTGAATCATGACTATCTATACGGGCGTTCTCTTTGTTCACGCGATCGCAGTCCTTGTTCTCGCTGCCGGGTTGACGGTGGAGGCGTGGATGCTGTTTCAACTCAGGCGAGCCTCGAGCCCGGGCGAAGTTCGCTCCTGGACGACTCCAGTTCCGGGGCTCACCGTGGCCAGCATAAGCTCGCTGGTGATCGTGTACGTCACGGGAGCGTATCTGACTGAAAGCTTGAGGGCCTGGGAGTTCGCTTGGCCGAGGTTTGCGGTACTGGAAATTATATTGTTTGCCGTTTTAGGCGCGCTGACGGGAACGCGGCTACGCGCGATCCGAAGACTTTGCAATAGCATGAGAGAAAAGGAATCCGATCTGAATGCTAGGCTACGAAGTCCCTTGCTGAAGATTTTGTTGAACATCCGTATTTGGATTGTTATCGGAACAAATCTGCTGATGGCAGTCAAGCCAGGATTCGCTGAATCACTAAGCATCGTGGTGGCATCGGTCTTACTCGGATGGGTTTCTTCGCTGGTGACCCTTGGGCGAAGGGGAGCGAGTTCGACTGCCAGGGCAGGCTCCCGTTAGTGCAAAAGGAACCCATACCGATTGCCACTTGAAGAGGACCTTTCATCGTAGCTGACATCTAGCCAGCACCTTCTTGAAACGCACCCTCACCGAAGAGCTGCGATCCATCCCGAAGTCGTTTGATCTCGTGTTCCATTCCGGATGACGGTAGCGATCAGTTGGTGAGAACAGGCCAATGCGCTCATCAAGAGCCGCAAAGGTCACCGCCAAGTTCCGGATGTGTGGTCGTCAAACTGGAAGTAATCCATTCATGGCGGTTTACCGTTACTCTGGAGCAACTCGGAAGTATTGAGCTTGTACGTCGGTGAATATAATGCTCTTGATGCGATGGAATTCATCGCGATGACTGCTGCTGTGGACATGCAGCGCCTGAATTTACCCAGGCTTCAACCAGAGCTCCGGCTTGCGCCTGCGTCCCGGGAGCGGGCGTTCTGCCATAGCCCGGCTGCCATGCCCAACCAACGAGTGTGTCTTTGCCGATGTGGTCGATCAAATCGTGGAGTGTACGGTTGCCGTTGCGTTGGGGATCCTTGATCTGCTCACAAATCTCCGGGACAGTTTTGCCTTCCCATGCCATTTCGCTCGGTGCGAGATGCCATCCAGGATGTCCGGGGATGCGGCCCGGCTCGAAGTTTGCACTCTGATGACAGGTGCTGCAACGCATGGAGTTGGTGCCGAATCCATCTACACCTCGATAGACCAAAGGTTGATGCAGCCGGCGCGTATCGCCCTGTCGCGGAGTGTCACCTGACGGATGACAGTTCACGCAGCGCTGGTTGGTGAGCACTTTACTCAGTTCAGTGAAATACGCGGCTGAAAGCTTTTGCGGATCTTTAATGGAAGCAAAGCTTTCTGGTGATGCAAGCGTATTTTCCAGCAGAGGCTTTGCTGAAGCGCTCTTAGCCTCAGCTCTCAGGATGAAAATAAGCACGATACCGATTATGCCGGTGAGAATCCAAAGCCGATTTTTCATCGTCCACCATCTTTCAGATAGCGCTTCGGTTCCTTAAGGATTGCTGCCTTCACTGCCTCGTGATACTTCACATAGCCCGTGCAGCGGCAGAGGTGGCCATCGAGCGCTTCGCCGATAGCGGACTCCAGATCTTCTCGGACCAGTGGCTTCTTCTCCAGGCGCTCAAGCAGAACCTGGCCCTCGTTCAGAAAACCAGGAGTACAGTACCCACACTGGAAGGAGAAGTGTTCAATAAAACTCTTCTGCAGGATTGTAAGTTCACCATTCTTCGCATGACCTTCGATGGTACGAATCTTCTTCCCGTTGAAGTTGGCGGCCGAAACGATACACGTCGGATTGGTATGGCTCGTCCCATCCGGGTTATCGACGATGACGGAACAGCTCAGGCATTGCCCAGCTCCGCAACCGAATTTCGTGCCGGTCATACCAAGACATTCGCGCAGAAAATCGTTCATCGTCAGATCGTCACGGACATCCATCGGCCCATAGGCTTGCCCATTAATCATCATGTTGACTGTTGTCATGCGATTGCATCCTTAATCATTTGTTGAGTGACGGGCAGGGACTGGAAGCGGTGTCCGATCGCATCATAAATAGCGCTCAGTAGTGCAGGCACGACTGGAATCATGACGACCTCAGCCATACCTTTCGGTGGCTCGTTCGAGGACACTGGCGGCAATATCTCAATTTCAAGATCGTGCAAAGGCAGATCAGATCCACGCGCTATAAGATATTGGCCTAGGTTCCACTGCCCGTTGCCGGGACCGTCTTCAAAGGGTGGCAGATTCTCAAAAAGCGCGTAGCCAACCCCCATTGCGAATCCGCCTTGCGATTGCCCGACGACTACCTCGGGTACAAGCGCTTTGCCACACTCCAGCACGCTGTAGGCCTTGACGATTTGAAGTTTTCCGGTTGCCTTCTCGATCTCAACACGAACCCCCGTGCCGCAAAGCGATGCAAACGCTACGCCAATACGATTGAAATCAGTAGGTGGAAAGGTCACTGAGCTACGATCAAGGCGAGTAAATTTACTGCCGCCATAGCGCACTGCAAGGGCATCAATATCTGTCGACCATGTTTCGCCGGATATCAAGAAGCTGGCCTGCGACCAGGACCACCGTGAAAAGGCGTGCGCCGTAGCTCCCGTAACAAGATTCAACCTATGTGCCTTTGCTGCGATGTTTTTTAGAGGCAGTGGATCTAAGCCAGTCATGACGAGCGTATCGCCTTGCCAGTATGCTTCCTCGGACTGCTTTGCCCTTGGGTCAGAGGGCGCAATGCCCCAGAGGACAAGTGCAGCCGGCCATAATCCAAAGCGGAAGATGATCCTTGCTGCTTGTGCCGCGGCGTGTGTTCCAACGTGTGCGCCGATCGATGCGCTGGTGGCCGAGCTGATCTCAGGTACCCAGCGCGTATTCTTTGCGCCTGCATCCTGAGCGTCCTGACTCATCGTGAAAGGGTCGCCTGTCTTGACCAGTTCGAGCACGTCGAACGCGTCTACCTGCGCAACTGTCACTTCGTCCGCGATACCTCCGACGTGATAGGAGACGCGATTCGCCAGCGCCGTTCCGATGCCGTTGCCCATCTCGACCGCATCGCTATGGATCGAGATGCGACCGTCTGCATCGATCTCTACTCTACCGAGCGAACAGTCGGCACCGGTGCCGTAGTCTTTCGCTGCTATGGCTACTCCAGTACCGATGAGGAAGCCGGGTTTCGCGCGAGCTTTCTCTTCCGCTCGATTCGCCCATATCGGATGAACTTCGAGTTTGTCGAGAATCTCCGACGTGCGCACGGAAACGGAATATGCGTGGCCGGTCATGATTTTGCCACCAAGACGCAATGCATTTCGACGACGAAACTCGACCTGGTCCATCGGAAGCAAGGTGCAGATTTCGTCGACCAATGACTCCAGAGCGGTCATTGTCTGCAGTGTTCCGTAGCCGCGCATTGAGCCAGCGGTAACTCCTCGCGTGTGTTCTGCGACAGTAGTGACGTCGACCCTGGGAACGTCATAGATACCCAGTGCCCCCGTGCCGCCAACGGTTGCGACACTAGGTGAGTAGTTCATCAGACCGCCACCATCCAGAACATGGTCCGCAGCGAACGCAGTTATCTTTCCTGTCGCACGGTCAACACTCATCTGCGTCCGCATCTTGAAGGCATGGCGCTTGACGCCGCCCTGAAACTGCTGGAAGCGGTCGTGTGCCAGGCGAACCGGGTGTCCTGGAAAGAACATGCCAGCCAACCCGACATACAGTGTGAATGGTGTGTGGTCGCGACCTCCGAAGCCTCCTCCAACATAGGCGAATTGAGCATCGATGATCTTCGGCTTCAGCGTGGGAATTGCTTCTCCAAGTAGGTGCGCGAGTGACTCCGTTGCTTCGAAAGGCGACTGTACTCCGAGCACGGTTTCGAGCTTCTTCGACGCAGGGTCGTACCAGGCAAGTCCAGCCTCAGGCTCAAGGAACATCGGGTCGACCGACTGGGTTTCGAATTTACGATCGAGCATTAGAACGTCGGGATCTTTACTGGCAAGCTTTGCCCGAATTTCCTCGCCATAAGTAGCGCCTTTCACATATTCGCTGCCTTTAGCAACCGGGAGCGGCTTCCAGATAGGACGACCGGATGACTCAAGAAAACCGGGACTGATCCAACCGGCCTGCACGGGTGAGTACACATCGGGATCGCTAGGGGTTGCTCCGGCAACTCGCGTGAATCGAAAGGCTCCGTAGTTTGGAAGTGTGAGCGGCCCTGTCTCTTTACCGAACTTCAGGAAGTTGCCATCGCGCAGTGCAAGCCGTGCCTGATCGAAGACATCGAACTTTTCGAAGATAAGCATGGCTACCGGCTGCCCAAGATAGACGGGCGTGGTCCCTGCCGGACAGAAAAGATCACCCGCGTAGAACTCGGGTACGCGAATGTTGACGCGCTTCATATCCTCGGACGTTACCAGGACAGAGGGTCTGGCAATCTTGCTCAGGCGTTCAAGATCGAGACCTAAATAGATATGGGTTGCATTCGGCGTCCGCACCAGCAAAGCATGCGATGTTTCAGGGGGCCAGCCTGGCAGATCGGATGCTCGGAAGTCTGAGGCATAGAGCTTCGCTCCGGTCGCCTTCGCAACGCCGTCGACGCGACCGGTCTTTGGGGTTTTCGTGCCGCGGCCCGGAAGCGTCTCGTGTGAAAGGAAACCGGGAATCTCCGCTACGCCAATACGTGAGACACCGAGGGAGATGCCACTTGCGACAGCCCACTGCACAAATTCTCTTCGCGTCGCCTTCATACGTCCGTTCTCCTCAACTGATCTTCTCAGCCGTTATTCGCCAGCCAGGACCACCGAATGCGAGCCAGCCACTGAAAAACCCTCGCCAAGAGGCACAGCTTTCAGGGTGATTGCCTTTGCATCCGCGCGGGAGAAATCGAACTTCAGGACGCGTCTACCCTTCGAAGTTGTACCGCTCACAAGAAGATTTGCTCCGGTTGTCGTGCTGGTGGTAGCGATCTGTGTGCCTCCAGTGAACGGATTGAAGCTCGCTATCTCGCGGAAGACTGTTTCATGATCATGTTGAGACGGGTTATGCAGGTACATCGCTGGGCCACCATCAAGAGCTGAACCGCTGGAGAAGATCTTGACAGTTCCTTTGTCCGCGAGCTGGCTGAAGATGATGCGCTTCGAACCACCCAATGAGCCGGCCAGCCACCCCACGCTCAGTGAGACTCCACCCTTATAGTCTTTACCAAACGGCATGAACGATGCAGATTGCGTTGGCTGATCGATAGCCTCCATCTTCATGCCGGCATGCGCCGCATCTGCAATGGGCGTGAGCAGAGAGAACACAAAGACCCTTGCTTCTGCCACGCTCCCTGCTCCGGGAGCCGTGACGATACTGTTTCGTCCGGTGGCGAAATCAACCATTCCTGCTGATACGCTGACGCCGTATGTGTCTTCGCTATATGGTTTGAAACTTGAAAAAACGGTTGGCGCACTGCCAACAGCGGCCGGGAACTTCGTGCTGTACACCTTTACTTCGTTCACCCTACCCGGACCCGATCCGACGATAATGTTGTCCGAGGTAGTTCCATCAATCTGCGAGGTGGCGACGTTTACTCCGCCGAGGAAGCTGGAGGGGAATGCCTCGAAGCGTGCCAACTCTGTTCCGAAGGGCCCTCTGCGCAGATTGCCGCCTGCGTACGCAATAATTTCTGGTGCGTGCCCCTTGCCAGCTCCGACTACTAAATCAAGAACGCCGTCGCCGTCTACGTCGCCCATCGCGATGCTGACTGGTCCCCGATATCCCGTAAACGGAATAACAGTCGAAATCTGCTTATCGTCCTTGGCATCGAAGATACGAATCTCAGTCGCCGCGCTTTCTGACCCCTGTACCGCAACAGCATAGGTGGAAACTGCCGGAATGACGTTGACCAACGCCATCAGACCGTTGTCTTCGTGATTGAGGCGATGACAATGCATTACGAAGAGACCGACATAGTCATCGAACCGCGTGCGGAAGGTGAGGAGACCGGGCGCGATAACGCTCTCTTCAGCGCCCATGGTGGGGGCAGGCACATTGACGTTATCTAGACCGAAATGCTGCGGTCCTGTATGCACTCCTGTTGTTGGATCGGAGTATTCCATCACTTCGAAATCATTGACGTGAATATGAATCGGGTGCTCGTCGTTGTTGTGATTGACGAACTTCCATTCCTCCACCGATCCCAAGCGTGGCTGAATGAGTGGCATGTTTGGGAATGCGGCACCGTCGAAGACATAGGTATATGACTTAGGGTCAGCATTGGTAGCAAGATTGTCGGTAAAGCCACCGGTGATAAGTATCTCGCGCTTGAAGTCAGGAGTTACATCCGCCAGCTCCACGAACGAGTTGTAGCCTTCGAGCTTTTGCCCTTCGACGAAAGCCGTTGCCTCACCTTTACCCTCAGACGGAACTGCCTTGATCAGCATCTGTGTCGGGAAGAGGAAGAAACCGTCGGCGTAGCTGACAGCTGAGGGCTCGACGCTGAGGCTGCCCAGCACTGCCGGAGGATTCTGGGTTCCATTTGCTGTATACAGGACGCCGGGGGCTGCGATCGTCTTTGCGCCACCTCCACGTGGTGGCATCTCGAGAATCAGATCACCCTTCTCCGGCATCGTTACTGCAATCGCAACGCGGCTCGCCGGGGAAATCGTCAGCCGAGCGCCGTCATCCGTAACGGGATAATGCACTGCCGGGAATGGATTGCCATCCTCAGCAAGGATGGCAATCTTCGGATGCCGCCCCGTAGCCGTCTCAGTGAGCTGAATATTCATGTAGGCGAAGTCACTGACATTTGCCAAGACCCAGATCTCTGTCTGGCCCGTCTTAGTTTTAATGGTCGGCTCAAATTGGCCGTTAACGGTGAACTGTACATCGCGATCGGAGTCGGGTAACGACGGATTCGCAGGGATCGTTTTCGCTGACTTCGGATCACGCGGGGTAAATGTTTGCAGGTTGCTCGGGATCATCTGCATCAGCCCGCGGTCATTGTGGATAGAAAGCGGGCCCGCGAACCAAACAGTGAAGTATGTCGTGCCAGACTTCATCCTGGTGAAGTTGGTGGGGGCTAGCAAGGGACGGTATGTTCCCCTTTCCAATTCACCTTCCTTCGGCGGCACAATACTGCTGACATACTGTGGCCAATTTACATTGCTCAATGTGGCCGAACCGCCAGAGCGATCGTAGACCGCGTTGTACTGAAGCATCATGTTGCGGATAGGAATCTTCTTTTCGGTAACCAGAGGAAAACCGCCATCCGTACGTCCGATGGAAAGAAGACCCGCGAGCCCCATATAGGTCTGTGGCCCTGTCAGGGTGTGCAGGTGCGAGTGATACCAATACGCTCCCTGCGGCATGTTCTTCGGAATTTCGTAGGTGTAGGTGTTCGACATGCTATTGGGAATACGCAACATGACGTTGTCAGCGTTGCCCTTGGGGCTGACGTGAATTCCGTGAACATGCAAGTTCAACGGGGACGACTTCATCTGAATTGGATAGGTAGGGACTGTCTTTCCGGTGGCGGTGTACTCCGGGCTGAAATAGTCTTCGATCGTAAGATCGCTCAATGCATTATCGAGATGAACGATAAGGACTTCGCCTGGATATACTTTTAGTGTCGGTGCGGGATAAAGTCCTTTGCCCGAGGTCTTGCCATCCGACGGTGTTCCTCGAATCAACTCATAGTCAAAGAGCAGAAAGTCTTGTACTGGCTTGGCCGCAGTGTCCAATGCCACGGATCCCTGGCGCGCCGTAAGCCTCACTTCAAGAACGCCGTCCTTGGTAGCCAGCGTCACCGGCTCCCGGAACTCAGGCGATACACGTTGAACAAATTGAGCCGCTGATGGAATAGTTAGGGAGGTAAAGAGCGGTAAGATGGCGACAGCACTAAATAACAGGCTGCCAAACACGCGGGTGAATTCGCGTGCGGGGAGATGGCAACGCATGGGGCCCTCCGGCAGATAAAGAACGGCAGTTTACAAAGGTGAACGGCTCTATCGTAGATGGGTTAGCAAGAATGTGCCAGCTTTATCTGATCGATGGCCGACGCAATCTAATCTTTACCGTAAACAGCGCATCGATAATGCAAGCGCCTCACGGGAAGTAATTTTTGATTGTGCCAGCAGGCCGATGCACGTTTTCAGCCCAAGACGTCTCGAGATGTATACTCGACGATCTCGCGGCAACTGGAGGCCGCTAAGCGGCCCAATGATGAAAGGAGCGTTGATGAGAGGACTTATTCGGCTACTCTCTTCGTAGACCGCCGATTTAGGAGAGCCATCAGGCTATGGCTGCGATCGGCTTAGGTCGTTCTTCCTTCACATTCAATCTCCCGGGTATAACTCTAGCGCATGCCGCCATTTGATTCCTCAGGAGATCGAGTGTTGTTCCCACGTGTTCTTTTGTTGCTGTCGTTGGTGGTGCCGGTTTTTGCCGTGCACGCTCGGGATGTCGAAGCCAAGCGCAAATTGGCCGCGGCCGGTCAGGCGCTCGGGAAGGCACTCGCAATGCACCGATCAGGCGGCACTCGAAAAACTGTGGTTGCCGCAGATGATCGATCGTCAACGATCCTAACAACGCCGTGCTGACACGCGCCGAGATCTTCGAAGGTAGGAAGAATGGCCAGTTCGACTATGAGACCGGCTACAAGTCAACGCTCGAAAAGGTCGAATTCTTCGCCAACGTGGTGGTGGTTACGATGGGTGAGGATACGTATACTCCCACCTTTGGCCCCGATAAGGGAAAGCGGTTGCATCGGAAAACCACGAACGTGTGGCAATATACCGATGGCAATTGGATGATGACGGCGCGGCAGGCCACCATCTACGATTCCGTAGATAAGCAATACTAGACATCAAGTGCGTCAGCTCCTTATAGATGATCCATAAATGCCCGGCGGCGATTGGCACCAGCCCAAGCAGGTGTGTAGCCCTCGGATACCACGCCAACTTTTCGCAGTCCCATCGCCAAACCTCGCTGGAAGCGCCAACGTCTTTGCGCCTGCTTTGTGAATAAGTTAGAAAACCAAAACCCACGATTAGTAACGACAAGTCACGCATGTGTACTGAAGACGATCTTTTCGGTGTTTCACTTGGAGAGAACATCAGGCCTTATCGCAAATCCAGACTCCTCGAGAACAGGCAGCCGAACCGATCATTCACGGGTTCTTCCAGATTCTGCTTGCAACCCAAGTAGCGCTCGGTGGTCAGGACCGACGCATGGTCTAGAAGAAACTGGATTTGCTCCAGTTCACCTCCATTCACGTGACAAAGCTTTGCGCAGGTTCGTCGAAGATCATGAGGTGCGAGGTGATCCAGCTCTAAACGCTTGGCCCAGTTGCGGACTACATACCAGACGACGTTCTCTGAAATGCCGGTTCCCCAAGGTGTTCCGTGACGACTCGCGGCCCTGAAGACTCGTCCCGTCCTCACCGGTGCAGCCGTCACCCACCTTCCACGGCATCCTTCACCCAGACGGGCATGGGAACTGTCCGAACGTGGTTGCCCTTGCCGACCAGGTCTACGATAGCCCAATGGCCCTGTCGGACTTGAATCTCCTCCCTCCGCAAGGCTGCCAGTTCGGCTCGGCGCAGCCCACAGCCGAGCAGGATCGATATCATGGCGACGTCTCGGACGCTACGTAAGCCTGCCCCGTCCGATCTCTCAAGGAGCAACCGGCTTGATCGCGGTTGAGCCAGTTACCGGCGGGGCAGCCGAGTTGCTTTACGCCTTTGACTCGCCTGATCCCAGCAGTAAGTTCCGGACTCAGCAGGCCTGAGTCGGCTGCCTCGTAAGCGAGTCGCCTGACTGCCGCAAGCCTTTGATTGATCGTACCTGCAGCCAGTCCGAGCGATTCCAGGTGAAGTCGAAACGCAGGACCACGGTTCGGTTCAGAGCCAGTCTCGGTTCAGAACAGTACCAAGTGATGAATTGCTCCATCGCGAACTTATAGTTTCGTCTGGAACGTGGGAAACTCAAGCTATTTAACACGGAGGACTTTGCATGATCGAGATCCGGCAGGCGCAGGACGAGCTTCCGGGGAACAGGCTTCTTGATCCTTCTGGGCATACGAGCGGCCTCCTTTGCCGCAAACATGCCCAACACTCTATGCGCCTGCGACCGCCCGGACCCAGTGGGCTCGACGAGCGCACTGGCGATTTAGCGCGAATCCAAAAGCATTCCCGGTGACATGCGCGTTTAGCGAAACCCATCGGTCACCAAGTGGAAACTGAACAATAGGGTCGTAATCGATTAATCCCCTATTGCAACTTCGATGCCATCACCCGCACCCTGTTCCATCCGCGAACTCCATTTCAGAACAAAGTTGTACCTCCCATGAAGACCGGTCTGATCAACCACAATACGATGGATGCCGCTCAAGAAAGGTGCGTGGCTGAATTCCTGAAGATCAGCGGCTTTGGCAGTTAACACGGCGCCGCGCGCATCAGGCACGTACGACAGCTGGGGCTTTTCATCTACTGTTGCCTCGATCAGGTGGGTACCGGCTTTATCAGGCACAAGAGCATAGATCGGGAGTTCCCTTGTTTCAACATGAGCTTTCAATCCAAATCGGCTTAGTAAAAGGGATTGCTGCATTAGAGAAACCTGACGTTGCTGATCAGCGGGAGACATCTTTTGCATTGCGGCCAAAATCGATTCGTCTATTTTTGCATTTACCTCGTACCTCTCAGACTGACTCCTCATCCACTCAGGCCCTCCGATGACACGGTTCTGTGCCGACATGGGAATACCATAAGCGGACATTGATCTGCCTCGGTATTTTTGAACCAATTGAAATGTTAGTCTTCGGCCAAAACCAGCTCTTAGCTGGTGGAGGCTTTGGATGAAGAAGAAGCGTTTTTCTGTTGAGCAGATATTTGGGGTGTTG
>JAOAPN010000005.1 GCA_025462885.1 Acidobacteriaceae bacterium
TCGCGATGGAAAAGGGCCTGCGCTTCGCCATCCGCGAAGGCGGACGCACCGTCGGAGCCGGTACCATCTCCGAGATCATCAAGTAGTCCTGCGCGGACGGCGAGAGGATTTAGGTTGTTCCGATTCACGAGGGCTGCCGGCCGGTGCAGAAGTTCATCACCGGCAGCTACTCCCAACGATCTTTGAGTTACGAGAAAGAGACACACCATGGCTGGACAGAGAATCAGAATTCGTTTGAAGGCATATGACTATCGCGTGCTTGACACGTCCACCGGCGAGATCGTCGAGACGGCGAAGCGCACCGGAGCCCAGGTTGCCGGACCCATTCCGCTGCCGACGATGAAGAACAAGTACTGCGTACTGCGTTCGCCCCACGTCGACAAGAAGTCCCGCGAAGCCTTCGAGATCCGCACCCACAAGCGTTTGATCGACATCCTTGAGCCGACTCAGCAGACCGTAGATGCGCTCATGAAGCTCGATCTGCCTGCCGGTGTAGACGTAGAGATCAAGACGGTACAGAAGTAGTCTCACGCAGCATTCACCCGGCAGTGCTGATGCGAACTGCACAGCATGATGAGGAAAGGAAATCGAAATGTCAGTAGTTGGAATCCTCGGCAAAAAAATTGGCATGACCCAGATATTTGACGACCGCGGCGACGTTCATCCCGTCACCGTGCTCAAGGCTGGCCCCTGCGTCATCACGCAGATCAAGACCCTCGCGAAGGACGGCTACGAAGCTGCCCAGATCGGCTACGTCGACTTCATCAAGGCTTCCAAGGTGAACAAGGCGATGACCGGCCACTTCGCGAAGTCGAACGTGCCGCCCGTCCGCTTGATCAAAGAAGTTTCCCTCGAAGCGGTCAAGACCGCTGAAGGCGAAGAGAAGGTCATCGCTAAGGCTGGCGATCGCATCCTGGTCGACATCTTCTCCGATGAGAAGTTCGTTGACGTGATCGGCACTTCCAAGGGTCGCGGTTTCGCTGGCGTTATTCGTCGTCACGGCTTCGGTGGCGGACCCAAGTCTCACGGACACATGTTCCAGGTGCAGGGCTCGATCGGCGCATCGTCGTTCCCCTCGCGTGTATTCCCGGGGCAGCGTATGCCCGGTCACATGGGCCACGCGCAGATCACCGTTCGCAACCTCCGCATCATGGGCATCGATCTCGAAGACAACCTTATCCTGGTAGAAGGTGCCGTACCCGGCCCGCGTGAAGGTTACGTGCTGATCTCGAAGGCTAAGGCTCCGCCGCGTGAGCGTCGTGGATTCGCCGGTGCCGCAACGAAGGACGCGCTGAAGGCTTCGAAGAAAGCAGCACCCTCCAAGAAGAAGTAAGGAAGTATCAACATAGGGGTCTCGGCCTGGCCGAGCCCCTGCAAACAAAGTTTAGGTCTGCGGCATCGATCGCGGACACGAAGAGAGAAGAAGAGATGGCGAACATCAATGTAGTAAATCTCAGCGGAGCCAAGGTCGGAGAGTTCGAACTCGTCGACGAGGTATTCGCGGCAGACGTCAACGACGCGCTGCTCTGGGAGGCGGTCAAGCACTACCGCGCTGCCCTCCGTCAGGGAACCGCTGCGACCAAGACACGTAAGAACGTCTCGGGCGCCGGCAAGAAGCTTTGGAAGCAGAAGGGAACCGGTCGCGCTCGCGTCGGTTCGATCCGCAGCCCGCTCTGGCGTGGTGGTGGTACGGTCCACGGACCTCAGCCCCGCAGCTACGAGTATGCGTTCCCCCAAAAGAAGCTCATGGGCGCACTCCGCTCGGCTATCGCTGCAAAGATTGCTGACGGCAAGTTCACCATCGTCGACTCCTTCGAAGTTGCCGAAGCCAAGACCAAGCTGTTCCGCACCGCGCTGAACACGCTCGAAGCCGGCAAGACCACCCTGTTGGTCGAGACCAGCCGCAAGCTGGATGAGAAGCTCTACCTCGGATCGCGTAACCTGTCCGGCGTCGAACTGGTTCTCAGCTCGGAAGTCCACCCCTACGATCTGCTTCGCTACGAGCACGCCGTCTTCTCGAAGGATGCGATCGAGGCCCTGCAGGACACGCTCAAGAAATTTGTTTCCAAGCGCAGCAAAGCTGCCGCAGAGAAGGAGGTTGCGTAATGCCAACCCTCTATACCGTCATTCGCCGCCCCCTCATCACCGAGAAGGGTATGGGCGTCAAAGAGACTCAGAACACCCTGGTCTTCGAAGTAGCCCTCAAGGCCACCAAGACTGAAGTCAAGCAGGCCGTCGAGACTCTCTTCAAGGTCAAGGTCACCGGTGTTCGCACCGCGACCGTCGAAGGCAAGGAACGTCGCCGTGGCAAGTTCAGCGGTTACCGCCCTGACTGGAAGAAGGCTTATGTTCGCCTCAAAGAGGGCGAGAAAATGCCTGAGTACCTGGACAGCCTCTAAGCTCCAGTCTCCCAGTTTGGCTTCCAGTTAGCCTACAAGCCGCGAGTTGAAACCGACTTTGCAGCATGCAACAGAATTCAGGAACCGAAGCGCCGTAGAGAGATCCGCCGCGCAGGCAAGGAATAAAGACGATGCCGATCAAATCATTTCGACCGATAACACCATCCCTCCGTTTTGCGACGAAGCTCGTCAACGACGACATCACGACGGACAAGCCGTATAAGCCTTTGCTGACGGTCAAGCCCCGCACCGGCGGCCGTAACAGCACTGGCGCCATGACCATGCGTCACCACGGCGGCGGCCACAAGCAGAAGCTTCGCATCGTCGACTTCAAGCGCGAAAAGTTCGGGATTCCCGGAACCGTAGCGACGGTCGAGTACGATCCGAACCGCAGCTCGCGCATCGCCCTGATCAACTACGCAGATGGTGAGAAGCGCTACATCATTCAACCGGTTGGCCTCACGGTCGGCCAGTCGATCATGAGCGGTCCGGACGCCGACATTCTGGTTGGCAATGCTCTTCCTTTGAAGAACATTCCCCTCGGAACGATCGTGCACAACATTGAGCTTCGTCCTGGCAAGGGTGCACAGATGGCCCGCTCGGCCGGCGCTCAGGTCAACCTCGTAGCCAAGGAAGGCGACTACGCTCTCTTGAAGCTGCCCTCCGGCGAGACCCGCAAGGTACTCGTTGAGTGCATGGCGACCATCGGCCAGGTTGGCAACACCGACCACGAAAACATCACCATCGGTAAAGCTGGACGCAACCGGTGGAAGGGTATTCGTCCCTCCAACCGCGGTGTTTCGATGAACCCTGTCGATCACCCGCACGGTGGTGGTGAAGGTAAGACCTCGGGCGGACGTCACCCGGTTACCCCCTGGGGCCAGCCGACACGTGGCTACAAGACCCGTAACAACAAGCGTACGGACGTATTCATCGTCAAGCGCCGCACGAAATAAGAAGGTAGAAGCAGTAGCTTGTATTGAATTTGCCTTACCAAGTCTCGCACCTAAGAGATTCGTCGTATCCAGCATCGCAACAGAGAAAGTCGGAGCTCAGCACAATGTCACGTTCAGCGAAAAAAGGTCCTTTCATCGACGAACACCTCATGTCCAAGATCACGGGCATGAACCAGATCAACGAGAAGAAGGTCCTCCGCACCTGGTCCCGCCGGTCCACCATCCACCCCGACTTCGTCGGCCACACCATCGCCGTCCACAACGGACGCAAGTTCATCCCGGTCTACGTGACGGAGAACATGGTCGGTCACAAGCTGGGCGAGTTTTCTGCGACCCGTACGTTCAAGGGCCACTCTGCGCGTGCCTCTGAGTCCTCCGCGAAGCCGAAGTAAGAGCTGTTTCGCACGCTTTTGCTGTATCTCTGCAAAGAGACTGCTTCACAACACGTTCTCTAGTTTCGTCTTTATAGGAAGAAGCAATCATGGCTAAGACAGTAGAAAAAATCAGAGAGTTCCGCGCCGAGGCAAGGTTCCAGCGAACCAGCCCGCAGAAGGCGAAGCTCGTCCTCGATCTCATCAAGGGCCTCCGCGTGGAGCAGGCGCTCAATACGGTCCACTTCAGCACCAAGAAGATGGCTCCGATCGTTGAGAAGGTCCTCCGCTCCGCTATCCAGAACGCCAGCTATGTCTCGCAGGAGCAGGGTCTGGACGTCGATGTCGACAACCTTTACGTCCGTACCGCGATCGCGAACGAAGGTCCGCGCATGAAGCGTATCCGCCCTGCCCCCATGGGCCGTGCGTTCCGCTACCAGCGCAGACTCGCTCACATCATCGTGACGGTTGCTGAAAAAGTTGCAGTCGTCCAGGGCGCTCCGAAGGCTGATGCCTCCGCAGCGGCTCCGGTCGCCAAGAAGTCCGCAGCAAAGAAGACCGCTGCCAAGCCTGCCGCAAAGAAAGCTGCAACCAAGAAGGCCGCGAAGTAAGCGTTTCTTGTAAACTTAAAGTTTTGGAATACTGCCCGCCGGCTCAACCGGCACCGGGCACGGAGTAAAGGGAAGCTATGGGACAGAAAGTCCATCCGTATGGGTTTCGCCTCGGCATCAACAAGCCGTGGAAGTCACGCTGGTTCGTGGAGCGCGGCTATGACAAGCTGCTGATCGAAGACGTCAAGCTCAAGGCTGAGCTGCGCGAGAAGCTGAAGGCTGCCGGTGTCAGCTCGGTTGAAGTCGAGCGTCCAGGCAACAAGCTGCGCCTGATCATCCGCACTGCGCGTCCGGGCATCATCATCGGACGCAAGGGTGCCGAGATCGACAAGCTCAAGGCTGATATCCAGAAGCGCACCAGCCGCGAAGTCTTCATCGACATTCTCGAAGTGAACAAGCCGGAGCTCGATGCTCAGCTGGTTTCGGAGAATATCGCTCTGCAGCTTGAGAAGCGCGTCAGCTTCCGTCGCGCGATGCGCAAGTCGGTTGACTCGGCTCTGCGTTTCGGTTGCAAGGGAATCAAGGTCCGCGTCTCCGGTCGTTTGAACGGAAACGAGATCGCCCGCTCCGAGTGGTACCTCCAGGGGCGTCTGCCGCTGCACACGCTGCGCGCCGACATCGACTACGGCTTCTCCGAGGCTCACACGACGTACGGCATCATCGGCGTCAAGACCTGGGTCTACCGTGGCGATATCTACGAGCAGAAGAAGCGTCGCGATCAGGGCGTTCCGACCACTGCGTTCGCGTCCTAAATTTACCCGGCCTGGCCGGAGTTTCCGGGGAACCTAGTATCCCCGAAAGAGTGAAGAGGGTTTTTCTATGTTGATGCCAAAGAAGGTCAAGTATCGCAAGCAGCAGCGCGGCCGCATGTGCGGCAAGGCGTGGCGCGGCTCCGATCTCTCGTTCGGCGACTTCGGCCTGAAGGTCATGGAGTGCGGTTACATCACCGACCGCCAGATCGAGGCCAGCCGTATTGCCATGACGCGTTTCATCAAGCGCGGTGGAAAGGTCTGGCTCCGTCTGTTCCCGGACAAGCCGATCACCAAGAAGCCTGCCGAAACCCGTATGGGTAAGGGTAAGGGCGCTCCGGATCACTGGGTCGCCGTCGTCCGTCCCGGCAAGATCTTGTTCGAGATGGAAGGCGTTACCCCTGAGCTCGCTCGTGAGGCCATGCGTCTCGCGGCACACAAGCTCCCGCTCAAGACCAGCTTCGTCCAGCGTCACGATGTCAAGGCGACCGTCGCCGCCAAGTAGTTCTACCAAGTTTGAAGGAAGATAACCATGGAACTCGAAAAGATCCGCAATCTCAGTGACGAAGAGCTCATCAAGCAGCAGGCTACGGCCGGCGAGCAGCTCTTCCGTATTCGCTTCCAGAAGTCGCTCGGCAACACCGAAGGCCTCAAGAAGCTCCGTACGCTGAAGCTCGACATCGCCCGCATCCAGACTGTCACGCGCCAGCGCAGCATCGCCGCCGAGAAGGCAGCCAACCCGGTCGTCGCTAACGTCGCCCCGGCCAAGAGCACACGCACCGCCCGCAAGAAAGCGAAGAAGGACTAATCATGGCAGACACCAACACCCCCGTAGTAGCGACCGCTGAGACCCCGGCCTCGCGCCGCAACGAGAAGGTCGGCCTCGTCGTCTCCACCAAGATGCAGAAGACCATCGTGGTCGAGATCGAGATGCGCAAGGCTCACCCGAAGTACAAGCGCGTTCTCAAGTCGAACAAGAAGTTCTATGCCCATGACGAGCAGAACTCCGCTCGCGTCGGTGACGTGGTCCGCATCCGCGAGGCACGCCCGCTGTCGAAGCTGAAGCGCTGGTCGCTCGAAGAGATCGTTCGCCGCTCTTCGCTCTCGCTCGCCGACGACAAGAAGGCTGCCGCCGCCGCTGCAGCCAAGTAGCTCCGCCCGCGCGGCCTTGGCCACGCGATGCATTTACTAAGATTTGACGCCGGGCGACTGCCCCGGCCGCATCACCAGGAGATGAACGATGTCAGTACAAATGAGAACCATGTTGGACGTGGCCGATAACTCCGGCGCACGCAAGCTGCAGGTGATCCTGCCCCTCGGTGGCGGTCTTGGCAAGAAAGCCGGCCTCGGCGACGTGGTCACGGCAGCCGTCAAGGAAGCTTCCCCCGATGGAACCGTAAAAAAGGGTAAAGTAGTAAAGGCAGTCATCGTCCGTACCCGCAAGGAATACCGCCGCCGCGATGGCACGTACATCCGCTTCGATCAGAACGCTGCTGTCGTGATCAACGATGCCAACGAGCCGGTCGGAACGCGCGTCTTCGGACCTGTCGCCCGCGAGCTTCGCGAGAAGAAGTTTCTCAAGATCGTTTCGCTCGCACCTGAAGTTATTTAGTTCTCAGATTTTAGTTGTCAGTTCTCAATAGAAGACTGGCAACCGATCACTGACCACCTACAACGCATTTGGATTTCGGACTCCGGCTCCGTATTGCCGAGGAAAAGAGAGCATCATGGCAAGCATCAAGATCAAGCGCAATGACAAAGTCGAAGTAATCGCCGGCAAAGACAAGGGCAAGCAAGGCCGCGTTCTTCGCGTCATCGCTGAGCGTGAGCGTCTTCTGGTTGAAGGCGTCATGATGGTCAAGAAGCACGTGAAGCCGAACCCCCAGCGCAACATCAAGGGCGGTATCGCGGAGCAGGAATCGACCATTCATATCTCGAACGTCATGCTGCTCGACGGCGAAGGCAAGAAGACCCGAGTTGGCTACCGCCACGAGGGCGACAAAAAGGTTCGCTTCTCCAAGGCAAGCGGCAACACGCTTCCCGAGAAGAAGAAGTAGTTTTAGGGCTGCTTCTAAAAACAATCCACCGCGGTAAAAGGTTCACCCCACGAAACGGTACCCACCCCGAAACCGTGGAGAAAGCGAAGAATAATCATGGCAGCACGTTTCAGAGAGAAGTACGACACCGAGATCAAGCAGGCACTCGCCAAGGAACTCAACATCACGAACGCGATGGCGATTCCCAAGCTTGAGAAGATCGTCATCAACATGGGCCTCGGCGAAGCCACCCAGAACGTCAAGATCATGGATCCCCTGGTCGCTGATCTGGCTGCAATCGCTGGGCAGAAGCCTGTTACGACCAAAGCCAAGAAGTCCATCGCTGCCTTCAAGGTGCGCGAAGGCATGCCGATCGGCGCCATGGTCACCCTGCGCGGCGACAAGATGTACGAGTTCCTCGACCGTCTGGTCTCCATCGCGCTGCCCCGTGTACGCGACTTCAAGGGCGTCTCCTCCAAGAGCTTCGACGGCCGCGGTAACTACACGCTCGGTCTGCGCGATCAACTGATCTTCGCTGAAATCGACTACGCGAAGGTTGACAAGCTCAAGGGTATGAACGTCACCATCGTGACCACCGCCAAGGACGACAACGGCGCTCGCGCTCTGCTCAAGAGTTTCGGCATGCCCTTCCGCGTCGGCGCGTAACGACAATCACATCTGTTTTCAGCATAGATAGAGAGCAAATACATTATGGCAACCACCGCAAAACGCGTTAAAGATGCAAAGAAGCCGAAGTTCAAGTCCCGCCAGCACAACCGCTGCCAGCTCTGCGGTCGTCCGCGCGCGTTCCTGCGCAAGTTCGGCTGCTGCCGCCTCTGCTTCCGTAACCTTGCCCTCAAAGGTGAGATCCCGGGTGTCGTGAAGTCCAGCTGGTAATTGTTGTCGCCTCGCTGTCTCACGAAATCTGGTAAACTTTAGTCTGCCAACCGGCTCACACTCCAGAGACCTCATCCAAGCTTCGGCTCGGGTGCAGCAGTCTGGAAGTACCACAGCAAGCTGAACGTCTTACCCAGCTCGCCCCAACAGATTTGATCGCAGCACATCCCCGCTGGTTCTTACGAGAGACACTCGTGAGCGAACGGGGGATGAAGGAGAATGAATGAACCTCACCGATCCAGTAGCAGACTTTCTGACCCGCATCCGCAACTCCATCCGCGCCCGTCATCAGAAGCTTGACGTCCCCGCTTCGAAGCTCAAGGCCGAGATCGCCCGTATCCTCAAGGAAGAGGGTTACATCGCGAACTACAAGCCGACGGAAGAGAACGGCATGAAGGTCATCCGCGTGTACCTCAAGTACGGCCCGAACAACGAAGCCGTCATCCGCGACCTGCAGCGCGTCTCGCGTCCCGGTTGCCGTGTATACCTCGGCCGCGACGAGATTCGCCGCGTTCAGGGTGGCCTCGGTATCTCGATCATGACCACCCCCAAGGGTGTCATGACCGGTCGCCAGGCACGTCGTGAAGGCGTTGGCGGTGAGATCCTTTGCGAAGTCTGGTAAAGAAAATTCAACCAGACCTTTGCCTTTAGTTTGTTGTACGAGCTTTTAGCTCATCGGCTGCAGTGGAACAGGTCACAAGCCTGCGACTCGCAAGCCACACGAAAGTAGATTTTATGTCTCGTATCGGTAAGAAACCTATCGCTCTGCCCGCAGGCGTCAAGTACACCGTTGCCGAAGACGGCAACACCGTCCTCGTCGAAGGGCCCAAGGGTAAGGTCACCGCCATGCTTCCCGGCGGCATCAAGCTCGTCGCCAAAGACGGCCAGTTGATCGCAGAGCGTGAGAACGATAAGCAGGCAGCCTTTCACGGTCTCGCCCGCGCTCTCGTCTCGAACGCTGTCATCGGCGTTACGACTGGACACGTCAAGGACCTCGACATCGTCGGCATCGGTTACCGCGCCGAGTTGAAGGGCAAGGGAATGGTCGTCTTCACGCTCGGCTACTCTCACTCCATCGAGTTCCCGCTGCCTACCGGTATCGACGTCACCATCGATCCGAAGCAGACCCACCTCACTATCGCTGGCATTGATCGCCAGAAGGTTGGTCAGGTTGCCGCTGACATGCGCTCGCTCCGCAAGCCCGACCCTTACAAGAACAAGGGCGTTCGCTACACGGGTGAGAAGCTCAAGAAGAAGGTTGGTAAGACCGGCGCGAAGTAAGCCACGCTGCCTGCTGAACCGCTTATTTGCGAGGCGGAGCATAAGAACCTTAATTCTTATCTCTGCCTCGCGCAACGTATCAAGACCGAACGTCGTCAGCATTCTGGCGACGCTACTAGGAAGGAAAGCGAATCATGATCAATCCTCGTCAACGCAATGTCATTCGTCAGCGCGTCCATACGCGTATCCGCGAGAAGATGTCCGGCACCGCCGAGCGTCCGCGCCTCAACGTCTACCGCTCGCTCAACCACATCTACACCCAGCTCATCGACGACCTGAACGGCGTAACGATTGCGTCCGCATCGTCCATGGGGAAGAAGGGTGAAGAGCAGGTCTATGGCGGCAACGTCGCAGCAGCCGCAGAAGTCGGCAAGCTCATCGCGCAGCGCGCCCAGGAAAAGGGCATCAAGAAGATCGTGTTCGACCGTGGCGGTTACCTGTACCACGGCCGTGTCAAGGCACTCGCCGATGCCGCCCGTGAAGCGGGTCTCGACTTCTAAGAAAGATTTCTCAAGGCGCCCTGAGCGGCAGCCAGAAAGCGACACAGATTATGGTCACCAAGAAAAAGATCGACGCGAACCGCCTCAACCTCAAGGACGAGGTTGTCTCCATCAATCGCGTCACCAAGGTCGTCAAGGGCGGTAAAAATATGTCCTTCGCCGCGCTCGTCGTCATCGGAGATCCCGGTGAAGGCGTGGTCGGCTATGGTTCAGGCAAGGCCAAGGAAGTTCCCCAGGCGATTCGCAAGGGGATTGAAGCGGCCAAGAAGAACCTGCACAAGGTCAACCTGACTGCGACCAGCATTCCTCACCAGGTACTCGGCCACTTCGGCGCGGGCCAGGTCATGCTGAAGCCTGCTGCAGAAGGTACTGGAATCATCGCCGGCAAGACAGTTCGCGCCGTTATGACCGCTGCTGGTGTTCAGAACGTGCTGACCAAGTCTCTCGGCACTGCCAACCCTCACAACGTCATCAAGGCCACCTTCGACGCTCTCATCCAGCTTCGCAACAAGGCCGAAGTCGCCGCACTGCGCGGTAAGGCAGTCGAAGAGCTCTAGTTCTTCGGTTGAAACAAAGAGGAGCTCCGGCTCTTCGTTTATATAGATTCAGAGGAGCTTCAAGTCATGGCCGATACCAACGCAATCGCCAAAATCAAGCTGCAGTACTTCCGTTCCAAGATCTGCACCCCCGTGAAGCACAAGCTCGTCATCAAGGGCCTCGGCTTTACCCGTCTCAACCAGATCGTCGAGCGCGAAGATTCCCCTTCCATTCGCGGCATGGTGGCCAAGGTGCCGCACTTGGTTCGCGTCGTAAACTAACTGTTAGAACCACGGGCGCTTCCTATGGCCCCAATTATGCGAGTCGTTCACCCAACGCGGTGTTCGGCGTTAAGCGAGGAAACACAAATGGCAATTCGTAATCTCTCCAATCTACGCGCCCCCAAGAAGGCGAATGAAAACAAGAAGCGTGTCGGCCGCGGTATGGGTTCGGGCATGGGTAAGACCTCCACCCGTGGTCACAAGGGCCAGGGTTCGCGATCGGGCTCCAGCCTGATGCGTGGCTTCGAAGGCGGCCAGATGCCCCTTCACCGCCGTCTCCCCAAGCGCGGTTTCACCAACATCTTCCGCGTGGAGTACCAGGTTCTCGGTCTCGACCGCATCGCTGAAGTCGTTGCTCAGTCCGCTGACAACGCCGAGCTCACGCTCGAGAAGATTGTCTCGCTCGGCCTGCTCCGCAAGCGCAAGGGGCTGATCAAGGTTCTGAACAACGGCGAACTGAAGTCCGCCGTTACCGTTCACGCACACAAGTTCTCGGCCTCCGCCAAGGAAGCCATCGAGAAGGCTGGCGGCAAAGCCATCCTCATCGGCGGCGAGTCCGAAGCAGCCTAAGCTTCGATCCCGATCTCGTTCTTTCCTCTCCAGATGCAGGGTTTAGCCCAGCCGGACGGAGACAGAGCGGGGTCGGGCTTCTCTTTTTGCTATAAGTATTAAGACACTCCCCGTCATTCCGTTGAATCAGTCTCACAGCACCAAGTACCACAAGGACCACACCGATGTTCGATAAGTTCGCCAACATCTTCCGCATCCCCGACCTTCGCAAGCGGATCTTCTTCACGCTTGGTCTGTTGGCGGTCTATCGCCTTGGCTCCTTCATCCCGACCCCCGGTATCAATGCAGACCTGCTCGCCCAGTTCTTCAATCAGAACTCCAGCTCGCTGCTCGGCCTCGGTGACCTCTTCACCGGCGGAAACCTTCGCCGCCTGACGATCTTCGCTCTCGGCATCATGCCGTACATCACGGCGTCCATCATCTTCCAGTTGCTCACCGTCATCTATGAGCCGCTGGCGAAGCTGCAGAAGGAAGGCGAACTCGGCCGCCGCAAGATCACCCAGTGGACCCGCTACGTCACGGTCCTGCTGGCGATCGTGCAGTCGTTCGCTATCGCTCTGACCCTGACCAACACTGCCACCGGTTCGCCGATGGTCACCATCCCGCGTGGCGCCTTCATCCCCATGTGCGTGCTGACCCTCACCACCGGCACCGCCTTCATCATGTGGCTGGGTGAGCAGATCACCGAGCGTGGTATCGGCAACGGCATGTCGCTGCTGATCTACACTGGAATCGTCGTTGGCCTGCCCCGTGGCATCCGTGAGCTTTACGACAAGGCCGCCACCAGCGCGTGGGGAGCTTTTACCCCCATCGCCATTGCGATCCTGATCGTCGGCATGATTGCGGTCGTTGCGTTCATCGTCTTCGTGGAACGTTCCGAGCGTCGCATCCCGGTTCAGTATGCCAAGCGTATCGTTGGCCGCAAGATGATGGGCGGGCAGTCGACGCACCTTCCGCTCAAGGTCAACTCCGGCGGCGTCATGCCGGTGATCTTCGCCAGTTCGATTCTCTCTGCTCCGCTGCTGGTCTCGGGAATGAGCTTCTTCGGTAGCCCGAAGCTGTCCGACACGGCGTTCTTCAGCCCCATCTTCCGGAACATTCAGCCAGGTGAGCCGTGGTACGAGATCCTCTACATCGCTGCCATCATCTTCTTCGCATACTTCTATATCTCGATCGTCTTCCGTCCGGACGACATCGCAGACAACATGCGCAAGTACGGTGGGTTTATCCCTGGGATTCGTCCGGGCAAGCGTACCGCTGACTTCATCAATGATGTGCTCACACGGATCACGCTGGTCGGTGCGCTGTACCTGATCATCATCTCGATTATTCCGACCCTGCTGATCAGCGGTATTCACCTCAACCATCTCTGGCTGCTTGGGCCGATTTTCGACAAGCTTCCGACCTGGACGACCAACGGTCTCGGCGTGAACTTCTACTTCGGTGGTACGTCTCTGCTGATCGTCGTCGGCGTGGCCATGGATACCGTCCAGCAGATCGAGTCGCAGTTGATCATGCGCCACTACGATGGCTTCTCTCCCAAGTCCGGCCGCATCCGCGGACGCAAGAGCTGGTAAAGAAATAGCTTCTCAACAAGATTTCTGCTTCATGCCTCACTTGGAACCCGTACATTGACTAACTCTGCAGCACATACACAACCGGCCCCGGCAGACAGTAGCTTCCTGCCTGGGCCGGTTCTCCTTCTGGGAGCTCCCGGCGTCGGCAAGGGAACTCAGGCCCAGATTCTCATGGGCGAGTACGGCATCCCACAGATCTCCACCGGAGACATTCTTCGTTCCAACATTTCTCAGGGAACTTCGCTCGGCAAGTCGGCGAGGTCGTTGATGGATCAGGGGCAGTTGGTCTCGGACGATCTGGTCAACCAGATGGTCGCCGACCGTCTTACCCAACCTGACACCACGCACGGCTTCATCCTGGATGGTTTTCCGCGCACGCTCAATCAGGCTGAATGGATCGATGGGCATCTTGACGCTTCCCACTCCGATTCCGATTCCAATGCCAAGCTTCCAATCGTAGCCATCAGTATTCTGGTCGATTACGACGTTTTGCTCCACCGGATAACGGGCCGACGCACCTGCCCTGTCTGTAAAAGCATCTATAACGTATTCTCGAATCCTCCGAAGGTCGCTGGAGCCTGCGATAACGAAGGGGCTACCCTGATTCAGCGTCCCGACGATACGGAAGAAGTATTTACGGAGCGGATGAAGACCTTCAACGCCCAGACTGCTTCTGTCGTCGAGCACTACCGCAAACAGGGCCGATTTAAAGAAGTGGACGGCGACCAGTCGGTAGAAGCCGTGACCGCCGCCATGCAGCAAGCGCTCAAGACCCTGCGCAACTAGCACTCCTAACTCGATCTCGAACTTGTTTTAAACTCTGTTTTACAGAACTGAAGACTGTTTTTTATGGCTATTCATATCAAATCCGCTGCCGAGATCGAAAAGATGCGCATCTCCGGCGCTATCCTTCGCAAGGTCCACAACGCGATCGCGCCGTATGTTGTTCCGGGCGCGTCTACGATGGATCTGGAGCGCGTTGCGGTCGAGCACATCGCCAAGCACGGCGCTATCGCGGCTTTCAAGGGCTACCACGGCTATCCGTCCGCTCTCTGCACCTCGATCAACAACGAGGTCGTCCACGGGATGCCGAACGCGAAACGCATCCTCAAAGAGGGCGACGTTCTCTCGATCGACTGCGGCTGCATCATCGACGGCTACTACTCCGACGCCGCCGTCACCTATGCGGTCGGTAAGGTGAGCGCCATCAATGAGCGGCTCCTGAGCGTCACGCAGGCGTCTCTCGAAGCTGCAATCCAGCAGTGCCACCCTGGCGGCCGGCTGGGAGACATCTCGTTTGCGGTCCAGCAGCCGTGTGAAGCCGCTGGTTTTGGAGTGGTTCGTGAGTTTGTGGGCCACGGAATCGGCCGGGCGATGCATGAAGATCCCCAGGTGCCGAACTTCGGTCCGGCCGGCAAAGGTCCCCGGCTGAAGGCTGGAATGGTGCTTGCGATCGAGCCGATGATCAACGCCGGGAAGCCGGAAGTTCGTGTCCTGCCCGACGGCTGGACGGCTGTGACGGTCGACGGAAGCTACAGCGCACACTTTGAGCACACCGTCGCAATCACAAAAGATGGCCCTTTGGTGCTCACGCGCTAGGTATTTCCCAGAAATCTGGGTTATGATAAGGGGTACCTCTGCGTAGAAGCGCGTCGGGTTCTATTAGCACCAGCAAAGTTTCAACGGAATAAGGGGTTCCACCCCGGACTTCCAAAGGAGAGCGTTTGTCGAAGGAAGATGCAATTGAAGTAATGGCAGTCGTCGTCGAGACACTGCCGAATGCCATGTTCAAGGTCGAGCTTGAAAACAAGCACCAGGCCCTCGCTCACGTCTCCGGGCGCATGCGCAAAAACTTCATTCGCATTCTCCCCGGCGACCGTGTTGCGATTGAGCTCAGCCCGTACGACCTCAACCGTGGCCGCATTGTGTATCGGTATAAATAAGTAAATTAAGGCACCTGTCTTTGTTTTGTTTTATGCCTGCAGCACTCCTCTAGCATTTAGCATTGCAAGGGTTTCTGTAAAAAGATCACGGCCTTGTGTCGTGTTGTATCGCGTATCACGCCTGCAGGGCTCCAGCCCGGTAGCGAACCAGAAGGGAATCACAATGAAGGTCCGCGCATCCGTAAAGAAGATCTGTGACAAGTGCAAGGTAATCCACCGCCGCGGCGTCGTTCGCGTTATTTGCGAGAACGCCAAGCACAAGCAGCGCCAGGGCTAGTCTCTGGTAATTTTATCGGCCCCACCGGGCTAGTTAGCCGAAGTCAAGGCTTGCGTTGAACCCGGCGGACACACCGTACACCTCCACCCCGCTCCTGCGACCAGTTCGCAAAGCCCAACCGAAAGGCACCCCATGGCACGTATTGCTGGAGTCGATGTCCCTAATAACAAACAGGCGCGCATCGGTCTCACTTACATCTTTGGTATCGGCGACTCTCGCGCTGCCAAGATTCTCACGAAGGCGGACATCGATCCCATCGTGAAGATCGGCACGCTCGACGAAGAGCAGCTGAACCGCATCCGTCAGGTTATCGAAGCTGAGGGCCACATCGAAGGCGATCTCCGCAAGGATATTTCGCTGAACATCAAGCGCCTCATCGAGATCCAATCCTACCGTGGTCTTCGTCATCGCCGCTCGCTTCCCGTTCGCGGTCAGCGCACTCACACCAACGCTCGTACCCGCAAAGGCCCTCGCAAGGGAACCGTCGCCGGTAAGAAGAAAGCGACGAAATAAGCCATGGCCAAGACTCAGAACACCAAAGGCGGCGCGAAGGCCGGTAAGAATAAGAAGTTCAAGAAACGCGAACGGAAGAACGTTCCATTCGGTCTTGTCTTCATCCAGGCTTCTTTCAACAACACCATCGTCACCATCACCGACCAGGTCGGCAACACGCTCTCCTGGAAGTCCTCCGGCTCGCTCGGCTTCCGCGGCTCCCGCAAGGGAACCCCGTTTGCAGCGCAGCAGGCGGCTGTCGGTGCTGCCAACGCAGCTCGCGACCACGGCGTCCGTTCGGTCGATGTGCGCGTCTCGGGTCCCGGCTCCGGCCGTGAGTCCGCGATCCGCGCTCTCGCGACCACCGGTATCGAGGTTCGTTCGATCCGCGACGTTACGCCGATGCCGCACAACGGCTGCCGTCCTCCCAAGCGCCGTCGCGTCTGATCTCCTACCAATTTGGGTGCCCCATGTCCGGATTTTCGGACATGGGTACTTCCCGAAAACAACCGCAACAGGATCGTGATTGAAGCGCTGCCAGCGTGTAAAACGATCGTCACCAGATTCACCGGAAATACAGGAGCAATACCATGGCACGTTACACAGGACCCGTCTGCCGCCTTTGCCGCCGCGACGGAACCAAACTTTTCCTTAAGGGAGCCAAGTGCTTCTCCGAGAAATGCCCAGTCGAGAAGCGCAACTTCCCCCCAGGCCAGCACGGTCAGTCCAAGAAGGTCAAGAAGGTCGTCGGCTACGGTCTGCAGCTTCGTGAGAAGCAGAAGGCCAAGCGCATCTACTTCACCCTCGAGACCCAGTTCCGCGCGTACTACCAGAAGGCTTCGAACCGCACCGGCGTCACCGGCGAACTCCTGCTCCAGCAGCTTGAGACCCGCCTCGACAACGTTGCGTACCGCCTCGGTTTCGCGATGAGCCGCCGCCAGTCCCGCCAGATCGTCCGTCACGGTCACGTTACCGTCAACGGCCGTAAGGTGAACATTCCTTCCTTCCAGGTCAAGGTTGGCGATGAGATCGCTATCCGTGAAGGTTCGAAGGCATTGGTTGTTCTCGAAGAGTCGAAGAACTTTGCCGCCGGTCAGAGCTCCGTTCAGTGGCTCGATATCAACCGCGACAACCTCTCCGGCAAGGTCATTGCTCTGCCGAAGCGTGAAGACGTCAACCTGCCGGTCAACGAGCAGTTGATCGTCGAACTCTACAGCAAGTAACTGTAGAAGTTACAAAATATCGGGTGCCCCACGCCCGGAGTCTCGGACGTGGGTTTTTCCCGCCGTCAGTCCCGAAGGGACTGGCATAGTAGTACACAACCTAAACCGCAACAGAACCACCCGCCGGTCCGCAGAGTGCATCGCGGCCAGGACGGATAAAGGAGCAACACATGCTTTGGAGAGGTTTTCAAAAGCCCAAGCGTCTCGCAGTCGAAACCGAAACACTCACCGAAAAGTACGGCAAGTTCAGCGCACAGCCCTTTGAGCGCGGCTTCGGTACCACCATCGGTAACGCACTGCGCCGCACCCTGCTCTCCTCGATCGAAGGCGCCGCTGTAACCGCCGTTCGCATCGAAGGCGTACTGCACGAGTTCCAGTCCATCACCGGAATCGTTGAAGACGCCACCGACATCATCCTGAACCTCAAGCAGATCCCGTTCAAGCTCGCAGGCGACGGCCCCAAGGCCCTCTACCTCCGTGCTGATCAGGCCGGCGTCATCACCTCGGGTTCCATCGAAGCCGACGGCGACGTTGAGATACTCGACAAGAACGTCTACATCTGCACCGTCTCCGAAGGCGGCAAGATCGACATGGAGATGCGCCTCAAGCGCGGCCGTGGCTACATCTCTGCCGATAAGAACTTCGATGCCGACCTCGGCCTCGGATTCATTCCGGTCGATTCCGTCCATTCGCCTGTCCGCAAGGTCAACTACCTCGTCGAGGCAGCGCGTCTCGGTCAGATCACCGACTACGACAAGCTCACCGTCGAGATCTGGACCAACGGCACCGTGCTTCCCGCGGATGCTCTCGGCCTCTCCGCCAAGCTTCTCAAAGATCACATGACCATCTTCATCAACTTCGAAGAAGAGATGGAAGCCGGCCATGATGGTTCGCACGACGGTCCTGCCCTGCGCAACGAGAACCTCAACCGCTCGGTCGAAGAGCTTGAGCTTTCGGTTCGCAGCTACAACTGCCTGAAGAACGCCAACATCGCGACCATCGGCGAACTCATCCAGAAGACTGAAGCCGAGATGTTGAAGACCAAGAACTTCGGCCGCAAGTCTCTGAACGAGATCAAGGAAATCCTCGCGCAGATGGGCTTCTCGCTGGGCATGAAGATCGACGAGAACGGCAACCCTGTCCCGGGACCGACCTCGGTCCTGCCAGCAGCCACTCTCGCCGCCAGCTTCGGCAATTTTGACGACGACGAAGAGGATGATGAAGACGAAGACCTCGACCTCGCCGTGAACGAGCCAGAGAACTTCTAAAGAAGTATGCAACAGAAGGGGAGCAGGGCAGCCACACCGCTCTGCTCCCGGCTTTTCGCATTCGTTCCACCCTGCTCCTTGAGCAGAATCCGCAGTAACCGACTCACGGCATAAGCCGAGTCGAAGGAGATCACACCATGCGTCACCGCAATGCAGGATTCAAACTAGGCCGCAACCCCAGCCACCGTCGCGCACTTCTGCGCAACCTCGTCACCTCGATCATCCTGATGGATCGCGTTGAGACGACCATCACCAAGTGCAAGGCGACCCGCCCTCTCGTCGAGAAGATGATTACCCTCGGCAAGCGCGGCACCGTTCACGCTCGTCGCCAGGCTGCAGCCTTCCTGATGACTCCTGAAGCGGTCGATCGTCTTTTCGCTACTGTCGCTCCGCGCTACACCGACCGCCCCGGCGGATACTGCCGCATCACGCGCACCGGCCCCCGCAAGGGCGACGCTGCGGAACTTGCTTACATCGAGCTCCTCGGAGCCGAGCACGAGCTCAACGAGAAGGCACAGAAGCGCGCTGAAGCACGTACCAAGAAGCGCGAAGAGCTTGCCAAGCAGATGGAAGAGCGCAATCCCGGCGAACAGGGCGATCCTAACGCCGAGGTTTAGGCCTCAAGCATTATGCAATAGAAAGGGCACGGCGAAAGCCGTGCCCTTTTGCTATTCCGTCCTTGTATATAAAGAGGCTGCTGCTACACCTCCGCCGCAAGGCTGTAAGACCAGTCTTTACCCCAGAATCTGTTCTCCCCCATGCAACATGGCCCGGTTTTTTCCCGAGCGCTTCGCCGCATACAGTGCCTCGTCCGCAAGCGCCACCAGTTGAAGGCCGTTGACCAGCGACTCATTCATCGCAGCCATTCCGATGCTCACTGTCATGCGCTCGTTATTCCATTGCTCCCCCGCTACGCGCTCCATGATGCGTCGCGCGAGGCCCAAGGCACCTTCTTCGCCGCTCTCAGGGAGCAGAATAACGAATTCCTCCCCGCCATAGCGAGCCGGGAGATCCGGTAGCCGGACGGTCGTCCGCAGCAGCATGCCGAGCTTCTGGAGTACGTCGTCGCCAGCCGCGTGTCCATAGCGGTCGTTGATCTGTTTGAAGTTGTCCACGTCCAGCAGGAGGACCGCAAGCTCACGCTTGCGTCGTCGGGCGCTGGAGAACTCCAGCACCAGCCGCTCTTCGAATGCCCGGCGATTCTTCAAGCCGGTCAGGACATCCGTTACGGCGAGTTTTCGAAGCTGTTCGTTCACATCTTCCAGTTCATGATGATAGCGTTCGAGTTCGGATTTGCGAACGACCTCTTCGGTCACGTCGACAGCGACCCCGGCCAGCATCATGTTTCCCGCTGAGTCATAGCAGGGGAACTTGAACGAACGCCAGGTGGAGCTGGTTCCGTCGGCGCCGCGAATCCGTTCTTCCGTCTCGACCATGCGCCCGCCAGCCATTACTTCAAGGTCATGTGCGCGTGCCGACCGCGACAGGTTCGGAGACCACAGACGCTCGTCGGTCCGTCCCAGCCATGTGTACTCGCCGACTCCGAACCGCTTGGCGAAGCTCTTGTTATAGAACAGCAGCCGCCCGGCTGCATCCTTGATATAGCTCAGGAACGGGCTGGCGTTCATGAATGCCCGGAACAACTCTTCACTGGCTTGAAGTCCCGCGCGCGCCTTCTCTTTTTCCTTGAGAGCTTCTTCCAGCGCGCGACGATGCATGCGCAGTTCCAGGCGCGCACTGGCCTGTCTCGCCAGCACCTGCAAGGCATTCGCCTGCTCCGGCGAGAGGATACGAGGCTTGGTGTCCATCACGCACAACGTTCCGACAGGGAGTCCCTCGGCAGTGTGCATGGCGATTCCGGCGTAGAAACGGATGGGGGGCTCTGCAATCACGAGGGGATTTTCGGAGAAGCGGCCATCGATGAGAGCATCCTGCACCACGAGCAGTTCTGTCTCACGGATCGCGTAGGCGCAGAACGCAATCTCGCGCGGCATCTCTTCCAGCTTGAAGCCGTCCGAGACACGGAACCACTGCTGCCGTTCATCCAGCAGCGTCAGGAATCCGACGGGTGTCCCGCAGATGGAAGCGGCCAGGTGGACGATCTCGTCGCATTCTGCCTCAGGCACCGGGTCCATCCCACCCTGCAGACGCTGAGCCCGTACTCTTGAATCTTCACTCTCTACCCGGCGTAAACTCATCAATCACCACAAAGTAAGACAGTCTTTTGGTCTCTTGGAATATCCCTCAGGATACTCCGTTATGGGTATGATTTGCTACATTTCCTTTGTCGTTTGGCACTTTCGCCACAGCTTTTCATCGCATGCGGCAGCTTGGCGACAACGTTACCGATAACGAGTCCAGGAGCATCCTGGGTATCGGTAACGTTATCAGTATGGAAGCTAGTGCTTGATCAGCCACATGGCCCAGCTTGCCACGATCGTTCCACCGACGAACATCGCGAAGCAGAAGGCTCCGAAGCGGATCATCATGCGCGGCTCGCTGCGCTGGGTAATGCCGAACACCACCGAGGTGAAAAGAGAGAAGAGCAGCACTGCGCCAAAGTGAGAGATCATCATGAACGCTTCCTCCCGATCGCCAGCGAGTGTGCATCCACGGCCGAGACGATATTCAGCAGGCCAGCCACCACGATGAACTTGGTTCCGTAATCTGCCACCGCGATCTGGACGTTGCCCTGGCCCATATCCATCGCCTTCGCCAGGAAGTAAAGCAGACCGTTCCCCAGGTCGCCCGCAAAGTTCAGGATATCGAGCAGATCGCCGGTATTCGGCGAGTAGATTTTGCCTTTGAGCGTCAGACCGATCAGGAACATCGACACGATCGAAACGAACAGCAGGGAACCGCGAATCCATTTCTTCAGCAGAAAGTGTCCCGCACCCGGAATGAGCCATCCCGCCAGCAGGGCCAGAATCGCCTGCGTCGAATTCGTCTTACCCGCGGCCGTAGCCGATGCTTGTACCTTGGTCGTCATTCCAGTTGTGATGATATCAGTTCAGATGCGTACCAGCTCCGACTGCATCCGGCCTGTTACCTCAGCCTTCCCCTTGCGTGTGATCATGTTGATCTCGTTGCGTACTCCGAACTCGCCCGAAAAGTAAATTCCCGGCTCCACCGAGAAGCAGGTGTTGGGCAAAATCAGCCGCTCATCGTGGGTCTCGAGGTTGTCCAGATGCGCGCCGCTGCCATGCAGTTCCGTGGCGATGTTGTGGCCGGTTCGGTGCGTAAAATATTCCCCAAAGCCTGCTGCCGCAATCACTCCGCGCGCCGCATCATCCGCCTGCCATCCGGCGATCGGTCGTCCCGCTTCAAAGGCCCGCTGCACCACCGCAATAGAAGCGTCCCGGGCATCGCGCACCGTGTCGAAGACCAGCCGCTCCCGATCCGTCGGCTTCCGGTCCACAATGCCGGTCCAGGTGATGTCGTACCAGACGGCATCCGGCTTGTTCGCCAGCTTCGCCCAGATATCGATCAGCACAAAATCACCGCGCTGGATCACACGCGACGAAGCTCTGGAAGGTTCATAGTGCGAGTCCGCGGAGTTCGGCCCTACGCTCACATTCGGTCCATGCTCCGTTACCATGCCTTCGCGTTCGATGGCGGCATGAAGGAACTCCACCATGCCAAACTCGTTGGCGCCAGCCTCTCCCGCACGGACTCGCCGTCCCATCTCCTTCCACCCAGCTTCGAGGATCGGATCCAGCCGCCGCTGCGCCTCGAAGTGCGACGCTATCTGATCCTCTGTGAGGACGGCTTCGAACTGACTCACCAGGTCAGCCGACGACACGATCTCCTTGCCCAGCCCGCGCAGCACCTCCACCGTTCCCGCATCCACCATCGATACGTACATGATCGCGTTGCGCGGCGAATATTGCATCGCGATCCGGACAGCTCCCTCCAGCATCGCGGAGAGCTTGGTCTCCAACTCCTGCCACGAGGAGTACTCGGCCTTCTCGCCGGGAAGTGCATCCAGCCGCCCCGATTCAATCCGATGCACCAGCTTCCGCGGCTCGCCATTCGCAGGCACAAAGTAGTACCAGCGCCGCGTGACATGCCCGTCCGGAGACATCCGCAGGATCCGCAGCCCCAGCGGATCGCGATTGTGATGATCGTAGAAGAGCCATCCATCCAGCCCCTGCTCCCGCAACGCCGCCTGCACATGCTCAAGATTCATGGAGTCAATCTTATCCGCTTCGCAGGGCGCGGTCGAAGCAGCAATTTCATCGTTTGCTGAGAGTTGAGCCCGAATCAGACTTCCTGGTAGAGTCGATAGGTCTCAGTCGTGATCGCCGGGTAGGACTTCATCGAGACCATTCCCTGGTCCGTTTTGACCTGCCAATCCGCCGAGGTGCCTACCCTCTCCGCCGCCAGCAGGTTTTCCCGCGTCATCTTTCTTTCCCCCGGTTCGATGGCGAACAAGGCCACCGGTCCACGCACCAGAGCGATGAGATTGGGATGGCCGCCATCCAGCGGGACGAGGCGTAACGGCATATCCAGCGACAACTCGACCCGGTCGCCGTCCTTCCAGGTACGATCGATCTCCGCCCAGGTTCCGGGCTCAATCTTCACGTCGGACTTCTTGCCATTTACCATAACGGCCGTATCCGGTCCCGACCACTCAGGGACTCGCAGCGAGAGCAGGAAGCGTTCCGAGCGGTCCATCTTGAGCGAGAGCGACGTCTCTCCCACATCGGGATAACGGGTCTCCTGCGTCATCGAAACATGGGCGTGGCCCTGACGCCACGTGATCTTCGACGGCACGTATAGATTCACGGCAATGCCCTTCTGGCTGCGCAGGTACGAACTGATCCCATAGTCCGCCGTAAGCTGTGGGAACGTGCCGGAGCAGCACGGCCACTTCTGCTCGTAGTCCACCTTCTTCGCGTCGCGGTTGTAGTCGGCGTAATAGAAACTCACGCCGTCGGGACGGATCGGGCGAGCACCCAGAATGGTGTTGTAGAGGATCGCATCCATGCCGTCGCCATAGGTGCTCTCACCCGTCACCCGCATCAGGTAGCGTGCGATCTTGAAGTGGCCATATGCCCCGCACGGGGTCTCAAAGCTGTTGTGCGATTTCGCCAGTGCATTCGCGATCTCATCGGTTCCTGGATGCCGAAACGACTCATCCGGTCCCCATCCGCCCGTCGCGAAACTCTGCTCGCGCACGAAATCAAAACCGTTACGAGCGGCGCGCAGATGCTTCTCGCTGCCGTCGACGAGATAGCACTGCATCGCTGAACAAAACGCGTTGACGTGGCTGTACGCATGCTGCCCCGGCAGCACGTTCTGGTTCTCCGCCAGCGCGTTGAAGTAGGTGTCGTCCTGCAGGAATCGCTGCGCCAGTTGCCGGAATCGTGCTCCAGCGCCGCGTTGGTAAGCGAGATAAAAATTCTCCGGCAGCGTGTATGACTCGTCCCACGTATACGCCACATTCGGGTGCGGCCGTGCCGCCATCTCCCTGCGGTCGAGAGCCTTCTCCGGCAGCCACGGCAGCACCGCATCTGTAGCCTTGTTCAGCACTGCCAGCGCCGTGGGGTCTTTCGCGAACTGGTGGGCATCGATCAGTCCGCAGTTGGTCTTGTCGAAGGTGTACGCCGGCAGGCAGTATCCGTCATAGAACTTCGGCGTGACTGTCGAGGCAAATCCGCTCACCAGCCGCTGCACCTTCTGCTGCGTTGGCTTGTCCCCTGTCACGGCATAGGCCCGCGACAGCCCGGACATGTACTGCCCAAACGTATGGCCGGGGACATAGCCCGTCATGTTCTTAGGCGGATCGAACTTACTGGAAGGCGAGTACCAGCCGCCCATGTCCTCTCCCGGCGCAGGCATTCCCGCCAACTGCCGGAACGGCTTTAGCAAACTGTCCTCGTTCAAGCCAAGGAACAACGCATGGTTCTGCCGGAACTGATCGAGCATCGGGCCATCGAGCAACTGCACGTCGGCATACTCAAATTGCTTGAACTCAGGTGCCGCAGCAGCAGGGTGGGGAGCTGCCGCACCCGCACCAACCAGTCCCCGCGCACGGCGCATCGTGACTGCACTCGCAGCCAGCGCCGCGCCACCCTTCAGAAACTCCCGCCTGCTCTTCGCCATGCCGTTCGCCTCATCCCGAGATTCACTCGGAAGAAGCCTAACACTCTGCTAAGGGCTTTGATAACCTCTTGCGAAAGCATGGAGCGGGCCAGTCCGCGAACTGGCGACCAACCACACTCAACGCCGGGAAGAGATAGATTAAGCATTTGCTGAGTGACTCGGCCTGTTGTCAACAACTGACCCGACTCCTCAGGAACTATGTTCGAACTTGATCAAAGATTGCGTTTACAGGACTTACGCGGCGGCGCAGGATACTCATCTGCTTTGCACGGAACAGGTCTGGTCACGGGTTGGAAGGTACTGCCATGCATGGACGGCAGGGCCAAGTGGCTTATAGGAGATCTGCTTTTCTGCCCCATCCGTAGAGATGGTAAAGATGGCTGCATGGTTGGGATCATCTGGATCGTAGGACGATGCCAGCCAGGTCTGTCCGTCTCGCAGGCCAGCCTTATAGGCCGGGCCGTCCGGCTTGGTTCCGGTGATCGTTTTCGACGACCGCGACTTCCCATAATTTAATCCCAAATCAAGAGTCGGGAAATTTCCGTGGACAGCGGTGTAACAAGCTTTAATACCCGGTATGCTCGCTGGCGCTGGCAGATTCCCCTGCTGGTCGGCGGCTTGTTTCAGGAGCACAAGCAACCGCTCCGAGATGTAGGGCTCGAGGGTGTCGAAGATGCGCTGCTCCGTCATGGGCTGCTGACGATCGTGGACCATACGGTACATTACGGCATCCAAGGAATGTTTCCCCTTGGATGCCTGTCTAATCGCCGCATCGAGCCAGAGAGCGATTACCCGTCCTCGGACATACTCGCTGGTGGAGGAGGAAAAGGCTCGCAAATCACGATTCAGCAACGCGACATAGCTGCTGGTGCTTTGCACTCCTCCCTCAAACGTGAGCTTGTCAGCGTAGTACTGGGTGAAGCCTTCCCTGAACCATTTGATCCTTTCATATTCGGTTATGGAGAGAGCTCCCATTTTCAGCGGATTCCAGGCATGAAACGACTCGTGGGCCAATAGGGGCAGTACCGGGGTTATCGAGTCGTTACGAGACACGTACATCCAGAACGCATTCGTGAAGGCTGTCCCATCCGTGCTGCCATGGTCCTGATCAAACGGCTGCACGGTTACCAGATAAAAAGGAAAATCGCTATCTTGCCAGAACTCTCGAATTAACCGGATGGTGCTGCCAATCTGGTCTGCTGCCCGCTTATCAGAAAACGTCCATGTTCCTCGAATTGCTAACACCACGGACTTACCATCAATCTCGAATGGGTGTAAGCGGAAATCTCCAGCGGCAAACAACGCGTGATTGATATCGGCCCACGGACCGGTACGGCTTTGGCAACGTTGCGCCAGCGTTGGCTTTCCCCGGTCGACTTCGTTTGCCTGCAATGGCTCGGCAATTCCGAAGCTGGTCGCCAAGGCCCAGGTTGATGGCAACTGCTCCCAATCGAAGTTGACTGTAAGCCTTGCATCGCCGTACTTCCTCAACCAGACCAGCGCTTTGTCTCCGGTGACTTCAAGGTACTCCGGGAGAACAACCGGCTGTTGCTGCTTTGGATTAACCAGTGGCCTGGTCCAGTCACTGCGAATCACGTACGACAAAGACACCGGGCCGGTAGTCGCTGAGGATATTGTTTTTGTGCCTTTTGGGCCATCTTGGATGATCGTGCCCACTGTATCGGGATGGAGGTCGTTGATGGCTGGAGAAGGGATGTTGATCTCCGTCGACTCCCCAGCGAGTAACGGGAATGTCATCTGAGTCTTCAGAAGCATCCCGTCAGGTGTTTTCACTGTCGAGAAGCGATAGGTTACAGACTCTACAGAGGCGACGTTCTCAAAAAGACACTGAGCGAAAGAGCTCTTTCCTGCTACCAGGAAACCGACCACCAGTAAAGCTCGACCCACCGAACGGGACAACACTCCCACTGTTCTTGTCACCACGGTCATGCGTGTACCTCGCCATAACTTACGTTATTTCCGTGGGACGAGTTCCGTAAGCCGGGTAATCTCACAACTTCAGAACCTGAAACATCAATCCATCCGTCACAAAGGCAGTTCGTGACAAATCACCGAGTCACTCATCGAGGACCAAGACAGTCCAAGCTGAGAGCCACTTCCGAGTCATGGCAAACTCAAACAGACTCAACACCCAAACGCAGCAAAGGCCGGGATCGCTCCCGGCCTTTGCTGTTGTCGCACGTTATTTCTTTATGCGTTGGCAGTCTCAGAGGCGGATGCAGCAGCCGCAGCAGCGGCTTCCTTCTCCAACCGTTCCTTCTCAGCCTTCTCCGCCTTACGCGCAGCAGCCGAATTCTGTCCGAGCTCTGCAGCCAGGGTCTCCGTGGTGAACGACTCGATCACATCGCCGACACGAATGTCCTTGTGTCCGGCCAGATCGATACCGCACTCCACACCCTGTCGCACTTCGGACACGTCGTCCTTGAAGCGCTTCAGCGAGCCAATTCTGCCACGCCAGACTTCGGTGCCTTCGCGCAGCAGTCGGACCTGCGCATCGCGCTTGATCAGGCCATCTGTGACGCGGCAACCAGCGATCTGTCCGACCTTCGTGATCTTGAAGACGCTCATCACTTCGGCGCGGCCAGCGTAGTTTTCCTTGAAGACCGGCTCCAGCAATCCGTACATCGCCTTCGTGATCTCGTCCTGAAGCTCGTAGATGATCGAGTGCAGGCGAATCTCGACGTTCTCGCGGTCTGCGATCTCGGCCGACTTGCGGTCAGGCCGCACGTTGAAGCCGATTACCACAGCGTTCGAAGCCGAAGCCAGCAGCACATCCGACTCGGTGATAGCACCGACGCCTGAGTGCAGGACGCGAACACGAACCTTCTCGGTCGACATGCGTGCCAGCGAATCGGCCAGTACTTCGACCGAGCCCTGTACGTCGCCCTTCAGGATCAGGTTCAGGTCCTTCATGCCGGCCTGCTTGATCTGTTCTGCAAGACCTTCCAGCGACACGCGCGAGCTCTTCGCCAACTGGGCTTCGCGTTCCTTCATCTTGCGGTACTGCGCAATGCCCTTGGCCTTGTCGCGGTCCGCCATGACCAGGAAGGTATCGCCGGCATCCGGCATCCCCTCAAGTCCGAGAATCTCAACCGGCGTCGAAGGACCAGCCTCGGTGATGGCACGGCCACGGTCATCGAACATCGCGCGGATCTTACCGAACGTGTTGCCGACGATGTAGCTGTCACCCAGCTTCAGCGTACCGTTCTGCACCAGGATGCTGGCAACAGCACCGCGGCCACGGTCGAGCTTCGCTTCGATGACGGTACCGACGGCGGGACGATCCGGCACAGCCTTCGGAGAGGCGATATCGGCCACGAGGCAGATCATCTCTTCGAGCAAGTCGAGTCCGATGCGCTTCTTCGCCGAAACCTCGACAAACTCAGTCTCGCCGCCCTGGTTCGAAGGCTGCAATCCACGCGTTGCAAGCTGCTGGATGACCTTCGCCGGGTTGGCGTCGGGCTTGTCGATCTTGTTGACTGCCACGATGATCGGCACCTTCGCCGCACGGGCATGGTCGATCGCTTCCAGCGTCTGCGGCATCACGCCGTCGTCCGCCGCTACAACGATAACGACGATGTCCGTTACCTTCGCTCCGCGTGCACGCATGCGGGTGAAGGCTTCGTGACCCGGGGTATCGAGGAACACGATCTCGCGTCCGAATGCCGGAGAGTCCGGATTCGTTACGTGAATCTTGTACGCGCCGATGTGCTGCGTGATTCCGCCGGCTTCCCCTGCCGCAACGTCCGTCATCCGGATCGCATCGAGCAGGGAGGTCTTACCGTGGTCGACGTGGCCCATGATCGTAACCACTGGCGCACGTACGATCTCGGCCATGCCGGTCGTATCTTCCAGGAAGCCTTCGATCGCCTCGTTCTCAAGCTGCTCTTCGACCGAGATGATCTGGGCGTCCGCGCCAAACTGCCGTGCTACGTCCTTCACCAGCTCGCCCTCGAGCGACTGGTTCACGGTCACGAATACGCCCTTCATCAGCAGCGTTGCGATCAGGTCCTTGCCGCGAACATCCAGCTTCTCGGCGAGGTCCTTGACGCTGATTCCTTCCGTCACCGTAATCGTCTTGGTGATCGGCAATGGCTCTCGCGAGAGCGACTGCCCACCGTAACGCGGTGGCGGCTGGAAGCCCTTCATCGGGCCTTCCTTGGTCTTCTCGTAGCGCTGTCCGCCACGGCGTGAGGCAGGACGTGCCGCCGGACGCATACCCGGCTTCTCGCCCGGTCCCGGCATTGCACCTGCTACTCCGCCCGTACCGCCTGGACGTGCACCGAAGCCTGGACGCGGCGGGAATCCGGGACGTGCTCCCGGCGTAAAGCCAGGGCGCGGCGGTCCGCCAGGACCACCCGGTCCACCGGGGAAGGTACGCGTCGGATGCATTGGACGACGTGCGCCCGGTCCTCCAGGGCCTCCAGGACCACCCGGTCCGCCCATCCCAGGGCGTTGACCCGGCCCGCCCATTCCTGGCCGAGGCCGCTCGAAGATGGGACGGCTGCGCGCAGGAGCACCCGGAGCAACTGGAGGAGCGGTATAAATCGGACGCGGTCCGGTCTGTGGCATGATGACGCGACGCGCCGGAGGAGCCGGTGGGCCGGTCGGAGAAGCTACAGCCGCAACCGCAGGAACGGTGCCAGCACCTTCAGCCGGGACCGCAGCAGCAGGAACAGCCGCTTCTGCAGCCGGAGCACTTGCCGGAGCAGGAGTGGCAGCGGCTGGCGCATCGACAGGAGCTACCGGAGCCGGAGCAACAGGAGTCGCAGGAGGAGCGGTTGCCTCTACCGGCTTAGCAGCCGGGGAAGCGGAAACGGGAGCAGCAGGTGCAGGAGCCGCCGCGACGACCGGGGGCCGCGCTACAACCGGAGCTCCGGCAGGCGGAGCGACAGCGATGGGCGGCTTCGCGATCACTGGCCCAACCGGCGGCCGGCTGGCAATCGCAGGAGCAGCTACCGTGGGACGGGGAGCGCCCGCAGGAGCAACAATATTCGCCCCCTGCCGTGGCAGAGGAACGATCCGGCGCGGAGCAACCACATCGGGAGCGTTGGACGAAGATGTGCCGGAAGCGGCGACAGGAACAGCGCTGGGAGGAGCAGTCGATACCGCCGGGCGCACCGGAGCAGCGCCGGCAACTACCGTCGGAGGAGCAACCACGACTGCCTGAGGACGCGGTGGAGGCGCATTGCGGGCGTTCTCTTCAGCCTGCTTGCGCTCCAGAATTGCCTTCAGGGCGTCTCCGGGCTTGGAGACCTTGGACAGGTCAAACCGCGGCTTGGTATCCGCCGCAGGTCTGCTCGCGGACGTACCACGGCTTCCGCCGTTGAAGTATCCGCGGACCCGTTCCGCCTGGTCGGCCTCGATCGAACTGGAGTGCGTCTTACCCGTTACCCCGAGCGCCTCGAGCGCATCGAGAATCGGCCTGCTCTTTACTTCCAGTTCACGTGCCAAATCATTGATTCGAACTTTGCTCATCCGTCCCTTTTCAGTTGCTCCCTGCGCCGTTAGCTGGTCATATCAGCTCAGCCTCAATAGCGAAGGAATGTCTATTGTAAGTCTTCTGTCCGGAGATGGAACCATCCCATCTCCGGTGATTCTCAAGTGCGTGGCCGGTGGAGCTAGCCACGGTCGTGCCCGTCCGTATCTGGTCCCTCGTCCGAGGTCTCCTGGCTCTGGTCCACCAGTTCATCGACCGCGTCGTTGTCCATCTCGATCTGTTCTTCGCGGGCGTCCGCATCGCTGAAGGCATCGCTATCCGAATCGGCATCTTCTGCCGCTTCAATGTCCTCGGTCGAAATCGCGCTGACCTCTTCTGCTTCGCCCGCGCCGGCCTGCTGCGCCAGCAACTCTTCCGGTGTCTTCATCGTGTCTCCCTCTGTCCCTGAAGCATCTGAAGTTGATCCCTCAGCTTCAGATGCAGATTCAACAGTTTCAGCGGCTACCGGTGCAGCCACAACTGGCCGCTCCTCGCCTTCTTCATACTGCCCAAAGTAGTGGCGCACTGCGACCGAAATCTTCTCGACCGTCTTTTCGCCGATTCCCGGAACCTCTTCCAACTGCTCCGGAGTCATATCCGCCAGCTCTTCCACGGTCGTAATACCGGCCGCGATCAGCTTCTCCAGGATCGTCTCGCCCAGCTCCGTAATCTGCTCCACCGGAGTCGTAGGTCCGCCGCCCATAGCGTGCATCTGCTGCTCGACCTCCTGGCGCTTCTCTTCCTCGCTCTTGATGTCGATCTTCCACTGCAGCAGCTTGGCTGCGAGCCGGACGTTCTGGCCCTTTTTGCCGATCGCCAGCGACAACTGCGTATCGTCGACGATTACTTCGATCTGCTTCTCAGCGAGATCCGTAATCGACACCCGGCTGACCTTCGCCGGCTGTAACGCCTTCTCGGCAAAGGTCGTAATTTCTTCCGAGAACTCGATAATGTCGATCTTCTCACCGCGCAGCTCGCGGATGATGGACTGTACGCGCATGCCCTTCATGCCGACGCATGCGCCGACCGGATCGACGTCCTTATCGCGGCTCATTACGGCAATCTTGGTCCGTTCGCCGGCCTCACGGGCAATCGCCCGGATCGAAACCGTTCCGTCGTAGATCTCAGGAACTTCGCTTTGGAACAGGCTCTGCACCAGCCCCGGAGCGGCACGGCTCACGATGACCTGCGGACCCTTGGCGGCGCGATCCACGCGCAGCAGCACGACGCGAACCCGCTCACCGACGGCAAACTGCTCCAACCGGCTCTGCTCGCGCTTTGGCATCCGCGCCTCAGCCTTGCCCAGATCGAAGATCACGTCCATCGGCTCCAGCCGCTTCACCGTGGCGGTCAGCACTTCGCCCGCGCGGTGGTTGTACTCGTTGAATACGGTATCGCGCTCGGCCTCGCGCACCTTCTGGAAGATCACCTGCTTCGCCATCTGCGCGGCGATACGTCCCAGCGGAGTCGTGTCCTTGTAGAAGCGGAGTTCGCCGCCGACCTCAACCTCGGGAGCCAGCGCACGCGCCGCCTCGAGCGTCATCTGGTTGATCTCGTCCTCGACCTGCTCCTGCGTCTCGACCACGGTCTTGTACACATACGCCCGGATCTCGCCCGTCTCGCGGTCCATCTCGGCGCGCATGTTCTCCTGCGTCTTGTAAAACTTCCGGGTTGCCAGCGCGATGGCGTCTTCGACCGCACCCACGACAACCTCGGGCTCAATGCCCTTATCCCGGCTCAACGTCTCAATCGATTGATACAGAACACTTGCCATTCTTTTTCTCACTTCCTATAAACGTCATACCGCGACGTACTTTGTATGTTGCTACTGTGTCTGGTGCCGCTACTATGTTTCCCGTTTCAAGCCGTCATCCTGAACGAAGTGAAGGACCCCTGTATTGCTCCACTGGAGTGGACTAACTCGAAGCGCGGTACCCGTCAGGACCCCTGTATTTCGAACTTCCCAATGGAACTTACCCCCGTGAGGTAACGCTCCGTCCCCAGGTGGCCTTACTAAATCTCTGCTACCAGGTGCGCCTTCTCAACATTCAACAGGGCAATCTCTACCGTCTGCTCCGTAATTGCTTTCTTTGCCTTGCCCTTCTGCTTTACAGCCGAAAGGTCCAGCTTGATCACGCCATCCGCAAATCCGGTGAGACGTCCCTGCCAATGCCGATTGTTATTCACTGCGGTAAACGTCTGAATCTTGATGAGACTGCCCGTAAACCGGACATAGTCCTCGGCCTTCGACATCTTCCGCTCCAGGCCCGGGGAAGAGACCTCCAGCGTGTACTCCGCGCCGGGGATCAGGTCCTCTACATCCAGTACCGTCCCGAAGTCCTGCGCAAACTTCGTGCAATCTTCATGGGTCACGCCAGAAAGCATCTCCGCCGGAACACCCTTTGGAAGCTGGACAACGTCTTCCTGACCTTCGACGGGCTCAGCAGCAGCCAGTTCGGCTAATTTTGCCCGCTCTACGGCATTCTTCTCGATATAGATCCGCAGCGTACGAAACTTCACTCCGCCCTGAAACTCCAGATCAACCACATCCAGGTCATGCGAGGCCGCGACACGATCAGCGGTACTACGAATTGCATCGAGTTGAACTGCCATATCAAATCCCTGACTGAAGCACAGCCGTCAAACAAAAACGGCACTCCTGAAACCCGTAAATCCAACAAAAATCTTGAAAGCTGGCCCTAAATTCCATCCGAGTGCCAGCTTGAAATCACGCTCGAACGATCCTCTTTTAGAGCAAATAAAAAGTGGGCTCTCGCCCACTCATCTCTTCCGTCAATCTGCCGGTACGCTCACGGCTCATTCTGAACGACGGAACAAAATCGCCTGCAACCCATATCTTACACCCGACTCTCAATTTTCCGAAATCCCTCTTCCTTAGAAGACCGCACCACCTCCGGACTTTCACGCAAGATGCTCCGAAGAGCGAGAAATAAGTCCTAATCAGCTAAAAGTAGAGCAGTAGGTGATTTAAGTGGTTTTAAATCAATTACTTGAAGCCGTGGATGCCGTCTGGAGTATCGAAGAGCCGATTCTAAATAGTAGAGCTTGTAACCCGGCCTCATTTGCTCTCCCTCCAGCCCGACTCTACAATCGATCAACCGCCGCCCTCAGGACCCTTCTCTTCGTCTCGAACGCTCGGCCCATAAAATTATGATCATCTCCCCTATTCCCGAGGCACTTACCTTTGACGATGTTCTCCTCGTCCCCGCATACAGCGACGTAGTTCCTACCCAGGTCAGCACCCAGACGCAGCTCACCAAGAACATCACCCTCAACACCCCGCTGATGTCCGCCGCCATGGACACCGTCACTGAGTCCCGCCTCGCCATCGCCATGGCCCAGCAGGGAGGCCTCGGCGTCGTCCACCGCAACCTCTCCATCGAGCAGCAGGCTGGTGAGATTGATAAGGTGAAGCGTTCCGAATCCGGCATGATCGTCGACCCGGTCACCATTACACCCGAGCAGACCATCGCCGACGCCCTCGAGGTCATGCGGCGCTACAAGATCTCCGGTGTTCCCGTCACCAAGAACAAGAAACTCGTCGGCATCCTGACCAACCGCGACCTGCGCTTCGTCTCCCGCACCGACCTCTCCATCGACTCGGTGATGACCAAGACCAACCTCATCACCGTGCCCGTGGGAACCACGCTTGAGCAGGCGGAGCAGATTCTTCACCAGCATCGCGTCGAGAAGCTTCTCGTCGTCAACGACGACTTCGAGCTCAAGGGCCTGATCACCGTCAAGGACATCCAGAAGAAGCTCAAGTACCCGAACGCCTCCAAAGACTCGCAGGGCCGTCTCCGCGTAGCGGGTGCGATCGGCGCTACCGGCGACTTCCTCGAGCGCGCCGCCGAACTCATCAACGCCCGCGTCGACGCCCTGGCGATTGACTCCGCCCATGGCCACAGCTCGCGTGTCCTCGAAGCCGTTCGCGAGTGCAAGGCTCGCTTCCCACACATCGACCTGTTCGCCGGCAACGTCGCTACCTACGAGGGTGCTCTGGCTCTCATCGACGCGGGCGCGGACGCTATCAAGGTCGGCATCGGACCCGGCTCCATCTGCACGACCCGCATGGTGACCGGCGCCGGAATGCCCCAGATCACCGCCATCGCCGAGGCCTATCGCGCTGCCAAGGAGCGCGGCATCTCCGTCATCGCCGACGGCGGTATCAAGTACTCGGGAGACGTCACCAAGGCCATTGCGGCCGGAGCCAGCGTCTGTATGATGGGCTCGCTCTTCGCCGGCGTGGACGAGTCGCCCGGCGAGACGATTCTCTATCAGGGCCGGAGCTTCAAGGCCTACCGTGGCATGGGCTCGCTCAGCGCAATGGCGCAGGGCTCAGGCGAGCGCTACTTCCAGGGTAAGGAAGATATGAACGAGATCAGCAGCGGCGAACGTCCCAACCTTACCGCCCGGGAAGGGGCCAGCTCCAACCGCCTCGCCAAGTTTGTCCCCGAAGGCATTGAGGGTCGCGTCCCGCATCGTGGGCCGCTCGAAGCCATGGTCTACCAACTGGTCGGGGGACTTCGCTCCGGCATGGGCTACCTGGGATGCAGCACCATCCCGGAACTCCAGGCCAACGCCCGCTTTATCCGTATCTCGAACGCGGGGCTCAAAGAGAGTCACGTTCACGATGTCATCATTACCCGTGAAGCTCCGAACTACCACGCAGAATAATCCGGTCGGTCCGGTTGTCCTTCACCATCGCATCGAACCGATGCCGCACCGTGAAGCCCAGGTCCTCGTAAAGCTCTACTGCCCGGCTATTCTCCTCGGTCACGGTCAAGGTGATCGCGGAGAATCCGGCTTCTGCGAGATGGGTCATGCAGTGCTCCATCAGGAGCCTCCCGAGGCCATGCCGCCGATACGGGGACGCCACGCAGATCTGCGTAATATGTGCGACGTCCGGTGCGACCCGGGAGCAGAGCACCAGTCCCGCCAGTCCGCCGGTTCGCCGGTCGCGCAGCACCCACGAAGCTGTGGCTTCAAAGACGCCGCAGCCCGGAAACCGTACGATATTGTGCAGAAATCGCAGCGAGCCGTGCAGCGACCGATATTGGTCGTTGATGCTGGCATCGATATGTCCCGCGTAGGCCGCGTGGATCAACTCGCCGGCCGCCTGGTAGACCCCGGCAGTCCACCCGTTCAATTCCAGGAACTCCGGCAAGGCCACGCGAGCCCCCGACAGACCGCTCCTCACATCGAACTCCATGAACAGCCTGGGAAAGAGAGAGAAGCCCGCATCGAGGAAGCTTCGAGCGATAACGCCGCTGTCGTAGAGAAGCATTTGCGACTCTATCCGCTCAACATCCGGCGAATGCTCCAGCAGATCCAGAAGATGCCCCAACAGCCGCTCCGTAACCTGGAGATCAGTAAACGAGTCGCTGCTCATCGAGAACGCGTCACCGACGACGGCCTTGTGTCCTTCGTAGACGCAGAAGGTAAATCCGCAGATACGACCGCGGTCGAGGGCGACAAATCCCGGCAGAATTCTGGAGTCTAAATACTGCAGCAGAAGCTCAATTGAGCTTTCATAGTTCCACCGCAGCCGCTGCTTCCACACCCGCGCTTCCTCTTCCAGCAGCGGACGCAACTGGCGTGCGGAGAAGTGGCGCAGATCAAGGATCTCGAGTTGGGTCGCGACTGTCATCCGCCTGAGTGTAAGTCGAGAGTATAGGAACTAACCAGCAACACGTTCGTGAAACCGGTATCGCATCGAATACACTCCTACTCCTGGGCGTAGACCCGATACACTTCCAATCCTTGCGAATCGTAGAGAAACAGCGGTACATAAACGCGGCCGGCAAGCCAATGGCTCAGACTCTCCGTGTCGTTTGAGCGCACCACGAGCAGATGCTGCTCCGGAGGGACGCCGTCGTTGCTGTAGTGGATCAGCGGCTCATTGCGATAGAACGCCAGCCCGTAATCCATGTCTCGCTTCACATCCTGCACCGCCACCAGTTTGATTCCCGGGGCCAGCCGAGCCATCTCCGCTGCAAGCGGCCGGGCGGAATAGTTCAGGTCCAGGTCTTTGCCGTGAAAGCCAAGCAGAAAGATAAGCGATGCCAGCACGGGAATCAGCGTGGCATTGCGGGTCTGGTCGATGCCCCAGCGGCGCATGATCCACCAGACGAGCAGCACCATTCCGGCCGCGGATGCCGCTGCAACCAGCAGCCATCCCCTGGAGGGAACCAGCGTCTCGTACTTCATGTGCTGCGGTGCAAGCACCAGCACGAAGACCAGTACGCCGCACAGTCCGGCATGAGCCCAAAGCAGCCAGGCCGGCATGCCCTCCCGGCGAATGCGATTGAGGTAGTCCGCCGTAAGAATGGTGAGGGGTGGAATCGAAGGAAGGATGTAGCCGGGCAGCTTCGAACCCGAGAGCGAGAAGAACAAAATGGGTAGGAGGGCCCACAGGACCAGGAACTCGGGAAAGGCGTCTCCTGCGCGGGTGTGGCCAAGATACCGCTGCGGATTGTGACGAACCTTCCACTCCGCGATTGAAATTTGTACCGAATCGATAAGGGCGCGAATCGCGATAATCGTCCATGGCATCAGGGCGATCAGGACGACTGCCAGGTAGTACCAGACCGGCTGATGATGTTGATAGCGGTTGGTCGCAAAGCGTTCCAGGTTGTGTTCCAGGAAGAAGGATCTTAAGAACGTCGGATTCTTCTTCTGGACCGCGATGTACCAGGGCAGCACGATAGCAAGATAGAGCAGGACGCCGGGCAGCCATATCGTTCGCCGAAGCGCCTTCCACTCTCTTCTGAGACCGAGAAAGAGCAGGATGATAAACAGCGCAAGAAACGGCGCGATTGGTCCCTTCGCGAGCGTGGCGATGGCTCCGAAGAAGTAAAGATCGAACAGCCAGAACTTCTTTCCGGTCTCGTACCAGGCATACCAGCCCAGCATCCCGATGCAGAAGGGAGCGGCCAGTTGCATGTCGGTCGATGCGCCCCGCGCAAAGCTTACGATGCCCACGCAGGAGGCTGTAATCAGCGCGGCATCCAGGTGGCCCCCCGGACGAAACCGGCGCATGTGCAGGAAGATCAGGATAATCAGGGCGAAGGTCGCGGAGCTGGAGGGGAGCCTCGCGGACCAGTCCGAGACGCCGAATTCCTTGAAGAAGCTCATCGCGCGCCAGTAGTACAGGGCCGGCTTCTCCAGCCAGGGCTGGCCGTACAGGATCGGGGTGACGGTTCCCCCTAAAATGCAGTGGTAGGAGTTCTTAAGATCCTCTGGCCGAAGGCTGCGGGGAACCATCTTCGCGTTGACTTCGTGGCACGCCTGGGAGTGGGCGGCGAGCATCTCGCGCGCGACCTGCGCGTAGCGCGGCTCGTCCGCTCCGACCAGGCCAAGCTGGTCTCCTCCGAAGAGGGGAACCAAGCCATAGAGCAACAGAAAGATCGTCACGACGAGTAGAACGATGAACTCACGCGGAGCGGAGACGTCCGATCGTGTCTGAAGGGAGCGTAGCCATGCCATGAGGGTGAATCGGATCCGGGCGCTGGAACTCGAGGATTGCGGCGTCTCGTTCATGGATGGGTTTGGTTCCGGCGACTCCAAGGTTAGCAGAGTCCCATCCTGAGCTGGCCTCTGAGTTGACCAAGGATGCGTTCCGTCGCTACGGCCAGAGGACCTTCAAGAGTGCAGCCACTCGCGCTGCGGTGACCGCCGCCTCCAAAGGATTCAGCGACCTTGGCCACGTCCACCTTCCCTTTGCTCCGGATGCTGAGGCGGAACTCTCCGCCGGGTGCAACCTCGCGCAGGAAGACGGCGGATTCAATACCCGCTATCCCGATGAGATAGTTGACGACGCCTTCGCAGTCTTCCGCCGTGGCTCCGGCCCGCTCGATCTCCGCGTCCGTCACCCAGCTCCATGCGACCTGGCCGTCCAGCTTCATATTGGAAAGAGCGACAGCCAGCAGGCGAATCTTGCTCTCGGGATTGGTGAAGTAGAGATTCCGTGCGATCAGGCTGGGGCTGGCCCCGCGTTCTGCCAGGTGATGGGCCACTTCGAAGGTAGAGGCCGTCGTGCTGGGATAGGTGAAAGAGCCGGTGTCGGAGAGGATCGCTGCATAGAGGCAGGTGGCCATCGAAGGCGTGATCTCGACCTTGGCGGCAACTGCAATGCGATAGACCATCTCCGCGACAGCGCAGGCATGTTCGTCGATCCAGTTCAGGGTCCCATAGTGCCGGCCGCTGGCGTGGTGATCGATGTTGATCAGTAGTCGGCTGTCCAGACCTTTCAGGCCGGTGCGCTCGGTGCTGTCGCACTCCAGAATGATCGCGGGCGTATCGTTGTCGCCGGCGGTCGTCGCGACCGTGATCGTCTCCACACCGGGAAGGCTGCGATAGATGTAGGGGGCCGGATCGGACATGATGATCTGGGTCTCGCAGCCGAGCTGCTGCAAGATCTCCGCGAGAGCCAACGCGGAGCCGACCGCGTCGCCGTCAGGACGGGCGTGCGATGTGATGAGGAAGCGCTTGGTCGAGCGAAAGCTCTGCAACAGCGATTCGATGGAGGCTTTTTCGGTCATGCTTTCGAGGGGGTCTCCGTCGGTATGGCTGTCTGAGCCGCGGTGCGTTTGGCGTCACGTTTACGCATCCGCCCGAGCAACTCATCCATGCGGCCGGTCATTTTGGCAGAACGGTCGATGGCGAAGGAAAGTTCGGGAACATGGCGTACCCCCATGCGGTCGCGGAGTTGAGAGCGGATATAGGCGCGAGCCGTGGTCAGGGCCTCGAGCGTCGACTGCTCCTCTTCTTCGGAGCCTTGCACAGCCACGAAGATGCGGGCTGCCTTGCCGCCCGGTGCCAGCACGACATCGGTGACATAGGCGGGGGCGATCCGTGGATCGGAGAGTTCGCCTTCCAGCATCGCTCCGATCTCTTCGGAGAAGGTATTAGCTACGCGGTTTCGGTGATACGTTCGTGCTCGTTGTTCAGGCATTTTAGTTAGGCCGCCAATCTCCTAGTTTATCAAAACTAGGACTTGCAAGCTATTCCGGAAGAATCTCCGCGAAGGAATCGAGCACTTCTGCAGAGAGCCCCGTGGCGATTCGAAGGGCGGCCTCGTCGATCTGTTGGATCTGGCCGGTCAAGTAGCTGGTTGAGTTGGAGATAGCCACGATGCCCAGCGTAGCGCGATTCCAGACAACGGCCTCGTCTAGTTCCGCAATGGACAGATTAAAACCGTGCCGCAGTTTGTCTTTCATCGAGCGTACGACCTGACGTCGATCTTTGAGGGACTGTGCGTGGGGAATCTCCAGCTCGAGAATGAGTTTTGCGATCGGCATCATCGTGGAGGCCCCTGGGGGACCGTTGCGCTAAAGTATTCAGTTAATGAGAGATAGCCTTGCACTTGAGGAGGATTGTAACGCTAAACCTCTCAAGATAAAAGACTTCACTGTAAACCGTTGAAGTGCATTGGCTTAGCTGGTACATCCTGTGTCTCAGTAGACTACCCGCTAGATCGTGTCGTCAAGCGCGAGGTAGGCATCCGGCGACTTTAGAAGAGTGGCCTGAGACGACAGGATTGAGACCTGAACGAGTCTTTCCAGTACGCAAATCCGTGGATGGGGTAGGTGTAAGGTGGTTTTGGGCGGTGCAATGCACATACTGGTTCTCAACAGCGGATCGTCGTCGATCAAGTTCTCTGTCTTCGAAGTGGGGGAGAAAGTCCGATTTGGCGACCCTCGTTCTTTGTATGAGGGCGAAGTAAGCGGCATCGGTATGCCGGGCAGCCGATTGAAGTTTCACGATGCGGCTGGGCAGGATCTGACTGGTGTGCGCGCGGAGATAAAGATCGAGTCAGCCGCTGACGCAATCCGGGCGGTGATGGATCTGGTTCTGGGATCCGGTATGGCGGCGATGGACGCAGTGGGGTACCGTGTGGTCCATCCCGGGGCTCGACTCAAGGGACATTGCAGGATCACGGACGAGGTGCTGCGGGAGTTGGAGGCGGCGGCAGAGTTTGCGCCGCTCCACGATCCGGCAGCCGTGGCAGTGATTCGTGCGGCGATGGAACGAATTCCCGATGCACTGCACTTTGCCTGTTTCGATACGGTCTTCCACGAGTCGATGCAGAAGGCCGCCACCTCCTACGCGCTGCCGCAGGAGATACGGGATCGCGGCGTGCGGCGCTACGGCTTCCACGGGTTGAGCTGCGAATCCATCGTGCGCCAGATCCTGAACGCCGTGGAGCGCGGCACGATGAAGTTTCCGCAGCGGCTGGTGATCGCGCACCTCGGAAGCGGATGCAGCGTGACGGCGGTTGAGCAGGGCCGCTCGCTGGATACGACGATGGGATTGACGCCGACCGGCGGCGTGGTCATGGGGACGCGACCGGGCGATCTCGATCCGGGCCTGATGCTGTACCTGTTGCGGCAGGAGGGCGCGACGGTGGAGTCGGTCGAGCACATGGTGAACCACGCTGCGGGAATGGTCGCTCTCTCCGGCCTGAAGAATGACATGAAGACGGTACGCGAGGCCGCCGCTGCAGGCGACGCCAGGGCCGTTCTGGCGATTGAGGTCTTTACCCGGAGCGTACGGAAGGCTATCGGCGGGTTTGTCTGGTTGATGGGCGGAGTCGACGCGATCGTCTTCGCAGGCGGGATCGGAGAGCACGATGCCGCCACCCGGAAGCAGATTCTGGAGGGACTGGAGGAGATGGGCATTGTGCTGGACGAAACTCTTGATAAAGCGAAGGAAGATGGCGTGCGAAGAGTGAGTGCAACGAAATCCAGCGTAGCGGTCTTCGTCGTACCCAGCGAAGAAGATCAGATGATCGCGGTGCATGTGCTGGAGATGATGGCGGGATAGACGGACTATTCAGCAAAAGATCAGCCTGTTCCCGGGATCATTTCGGAAGCCGTCTGCATCCAAACGACTGTACTCCCAACCGGCTGTGACGTGCGTCACCTTCTGTTGATGTTTCCTCTGCAATGATTGGCATAGCGTAATCTAAGCAGCACTGTTATGGGCTGAGGTTTGCGCCCGGAACCATTTGTACTCTCACGTCAGGCCTTGTCTGCCCACAATACTGAGGAGATACGATGACCGCTTCGACTTTGAACCCCACTGTTGTAACTGCGATCCAAGAGGCTCCGCTGAGTGCGGAGGAATTGCGCCTGATCGATGGCTATTGGCGGGCGTGCAACTATCTCTGTGTCGGCATGCTCTACCTGCGGGCGAACCCGCTGCTGCGCGAGCCGCTGAAGCCGGAGCAGATCAAGAACCGCCTGCTGGGCCATTGGGGATCGGATCCGGGGCAGACCTTTGCGTGGGTCCATCTTAATCGGCTGATCAAGAAGTATGACCTTAACCTGATCTATCTCTCCGGCCCCGGGCATGGTGCGCCGGCTACGCTTTCGAACAGCTATCTTGAGGGCGTGTATTCGGAGGTCTACCCGGATAAGAGCGAAGACACCGATGGCATGCTGCGGTTCATGAAGCAGTTCTCGTTTCCCGGCGGAATCGGGAGCCATTGCACGCCGGAGACGCCGGGTTCGATCCACGAGGGCGGTGAGCTGGGCTACAGCATCTCCCACGGATTCGGCGCGGCCTTCGACAATCCCGATCTGATCGTGACCGTGGTCGTCGGCGACGGCGAAGCGGAGACCGGACCACTGGCTACGAGTTGGCACTCGAATAAATTTCTGAATCCGGTGCGGGACGGCGCGGTGCTCCCGATACTGCACCTGAATGGTTACAAGATCGCGAACCCCACGATCCTCGCGCGCATTCCTGCCGAAGAGCTGGAGTGGCTGTTCAAGGGCCTCGGCTGGACGCCGTATGTTGTCGAAGGAGACGACCCCGAGATCATGCACCAGAAGATGACGGCAGTCACGGAGCACTGCATCCTTGAGATCAAGGCGATCCAGGAGAAGGCGCGCAGTGCAGCTCCCGGCACGAAGGTCGAACGACCTCGCTGGCCGATGATTATCCTGCGGACTCCCAAGGGTTGGACGTGCCCGAAGCAGATCGACGGACACAAGCTGGAAGGCTCCTGGCGCGCCCACCAGATGCCGATCCTCGATCCTGTCACCAGTCCCGCGCACCTCGCCGAGCTTGAGACATGGATGCGCAGCTACAAGCCCGAGGAGCTCTTTGACGAGAAGGGCGCGCTGATCGCCGAGTTGAAAGCACTGGCTCCCGTCGGACAGCGGCGCATCACTGCGAATCCCCATGCGAACGGTGGCGTTCTGCGCAAGCCGCTGGATCTCCCCGACTTCAAGGACTATGCGCTGAAGGTGGAACGTCCGGGTCAGGTGGAGGTGTCGTCGACCGATACGCTGGCGCATTTTCTGCGCGACGTAATGCGGAACAACATGACCAACTTCCGCGTCTTCGGGCCGGACGAGACCGCTTCCAATAAGCTGCAGGCGATCTACGAGGCCAGCGGCAAGACGTGGATGGAAGCGCTGGTCGACTCCGATGCCGACGGAGGCTTTCTTTCGACCGATGGCCGCGTGATGGAGATGCTCAGCGAGCACACGCTGGAAGGCTGGTTCGAGGGCTATGTCCTGACGGGGCGGCACGGTTTCTTCTCGACCTACGAGGCATTCGTCCACATCATCGACTCCATGTTCAACCAGCATGCGAAGTGGCTGGAGAAGAGCAAGCTGGAGCTGCGGTGGCGCGCGCCGATCTCTTCCATCAACCTGCTGATTACGTCGCTGGTATGGCGGCAGGATCACAACGGATTCACACACCAGGATCCGGGCTTTCTGGACCTCGTCACCAACAAGAGCCCCGAGGTCACGCGGATCTATCTTCCGCCCGATGCGAACTGCCTGCTGAGCGTCGGAGATCATTGCCTGCGCAGCACCAACTACATCAACGTTATCGTTGCCGATAAGGCTCCGCACCTGCAGTACCTGGACATGGATACAGCGGTGAAGCATTGCACCAAAGGCATCGGCATTTGGGACTTCGCCAGCAACGATGCCGGGGTCGAGCCAGACGTGGTGCTCGCCTGCGCCGGAGATATTCCGACTTCGGAGTCGCTGGCTGCGGTCGCGATCCTGCGCGAACGCTGCCCGGATCTGAAGATACGTTTTGTGAACGTGGTCGACCTCTTCCGCTTGATGCCGGAATCAGAACATCCGCATGGGCTCTCAGACCGCGAGTTTGATAGCCTCTTCACAAAGACCAAGCCGGTGATCTTCAACTTCCACGCGTATCCTTCGTTGATTCACAAGCTGACCTACCGGCGCACGAATCACGCGAATATCCATGTGCGCGGCTACAAGGAAAAGGGAAATATCAATACTCCGCTGGAGTTGGCGATTCTGAACCAGGTAGATCGTTTCAACATCTCGATCGATGTGATCGACCGTGTTCCGGGCCTGCAGGAGAGGGCCGCCCACACCAAGGAATGGCTCAAGGAAGAGATCATCGACAGCGTGAACTACGCGCATGAGAATGGAATCGACCGGCCCGAGATCCGCGAGTGGAAGTGGCCCTTTTAGGTCTGCTTCACTTCAGGCATAGTCGACATATATCGACGGTTTATCTTCTACGATCTGCTGAGTTCAGGGGATATTGGAAGGGCATGGCTTCAACCATGCCGAAAGAAGCCTTCCCTCTGTCTTTGTTTCATCGGTTTGCCTACGGCAAACCGATGAAACAAACAAATCAAAATGTGCAGCCTTTTGGCACATCTGAAGGTGTGCCCTTCCCAGCCCTAAGACGGCGGAGACGGCAACGCGGCTTCGAGATCTTTCAAGGCCGTGCCAGTAAGTTGAAGCCGGCGAGCCTCATTCGCTAGGGCCGCAATACGTTCGGCGGCGGCACTGTAACGTAGCCCCTGGGTGCGAATGTTAGACACGCAATTTCGTTCCGCATCAGTCCGCCCAGGGCGAGGTGCCCAGGTCAGATACGCGCCCAGCGAATCGGGTGAACTCAGCCCGGGGCGCTCGCCGATCAGCAGCAGCGTGAGGTCGGCGTGGAGCGCCTGGCCGATCGGATCGGCAATCGCGACACGAGCCTGCTCGGCAATGACGATCGACGTCAGCTCCCAGGCGGGTAGAAGCGGCAACAGAGCATCCAGCAGCGCAATAGCGTGGCGGTCGAGCGCGAGTGCGGAGAGACCATCCGCCAACACGATCGTCAGCCTGCTGCCGGACTTGCCAGCCTTCAAGGCCTTAGCAGCAAGCTGAACTTCGGATTCCGAAGCCGCGCTCAAAGTGCGGCCAAGGTCGGGACGGCGCAGGTACGTCGAGCGATCAGGCGCTGCCGACTTGACCGTGAGAAACTCCAGGCTGCGGCTCCGCAGCGCGTCCAGCAGGGAAGGAACACTCATGCTGGTGTGGACCGCATCGCGAGCCTGCGCATGGGCCAGCGCAAAGTCCAGGGTGTCGTGCGTCGAGAGGCTGGAACCGGTGCGCGTAAGGCTAACGCGGGCCGTCGTGTGCTCCCGCAGGTCCGCGGGGATCGGGCGAATGACGGTGGGCCTGGAATCACTCACGCTTAAGCTCCTTTCCCGGTTCTTCTCGCACACTAGAGAAACTACACGCAGACCAGCGGACGATGCGGCTCCGGCGGCAGAGTGACGTGAATCGTATCGTCTGGACGAACAGCACCGCCGGAGACCACGATGGCCATAATCCCGGCCCTCGGAGACTCTGATTTCGGAACAAAACACTCTTTCATGAGCCCCGGTCGAATTGCATTGATCTGATTACAAGGGCTGCGCAGCCCGGTCACTTCGAGAACCGCGTCTCCAATCCCGAGCCGCGTTCCGGTAGGAAGCGTAAGCAGGTCGAAGTCGCGCGTCGTAATGTTCTCGCCGAGTTCGCCGGGTTGAAGACCGAGCTCGTCCAAAAGTTCATGCTGCAGCAGATGAACCTGGCAGAGGTTCGGCTTTGTAGGATCTTTACGCACCATGTAGCGGTGCCGTACCAGCACACCACAGTGCGCGTCGCCCTGAACACCCTCGCCAGCAAGGAGAGTGATCTCAGGCTGTGCGACCTTGGAGAAGCTATGCTTCGCCGAGAGATGGACGGCGGTAATATGCGGAGCCATAGTCGCGTCCATGTTTAAGGAGTCAGAGTCAGGGTATGAGTCGTGCTCGATTGCACCGCCCCAGTTGAGAACGGCAGCGGCTGCGTAGTGCCGTGATACCAGGTATTGAACTGATCCATAAACCACGGACTCAGAGGATTGCCGGACTGCCCGAGGACGACATTAAGCGTCGTCTGGTCGAGGTTGCTGAAGTCCACCGTAAGGCGTTCCGACGGGCCAAACGAGCGTCCCACCTGCTTGACCGTGGTGCTGCCTCCGCTCTGCGGAAGCGGTCCCGTGCCGGTGGGCGTTCCCAGGATGCTGTCGAGCAGCGGGGAGATCGAGAAGATCGGATGCTCGATATCGATGGGATGCGATTTGCCGTAGGCCCATTTCGAGAGGTCGTTGGGGGCATTGGCGGCGGAGAGACCTTTGTCGACAGCGGACGCCAGAAGGTCGTCCCACTTCATCTCTTTGCTGGGGAGCCAGCGGTCCGGAGTGTGGAGGATAATCTGCTCTTCCGCGAAGGCCTTTTCGCCCCAGGTGTAGAGTTGGGTGGCGTCGGCGCCGATCCGCGGGGTCAGAAGCATGGGCCAGAGCACGGCGCGGGCGGCATCCACGATATTGGGTGCGGAGCTGCCGGCGTCGACTCTGCCGTTCCAGTTGCGGAGCAGATCGGCGGCCTGGTGCAGGCGTTTGGGATTGTCGGAGGTACGCGGGTTGGCGTGGTCGATTGCATAAGCCAGTCGCTGGGCGACGACGTGGTCGAGGTCGGAGTAGACGTCGGTCTGCAGCTTGAGCATGTCAGCAGGGGTCAGGTTCTGGCTGGCGCTCAGCACCTTCCAGATGCGCTCGTTGCGGTAGGGCGCGGCCCAGTTCAGCGTTACAGGAAACGGGTAGGAGTCCGGGGTGATGCGGGCATTGGCGGTGGCGATGATCCCGCTGGGAGGATCGAAGACCTGGGGAAGCTGGTCGAAGAGGATATAGCCGGTCCACTGCCGAGACGGGTCAAGCCCGCTGACGGGGATCGGGGCGAGCGAACTGGGAGACACGATGCTGCCGCGCAACGGGATCTTGCCCAGGGCGTGGTAGCCGATGTGGCCCTGGTCGTCGGCGTAGACCATGTTTTGGGCGGGACCGCCCCAGGTGGAAAACGCAGCGGTGATCGAGGTCCAGTCATGAGCGCTGTTCACGCCCAGGAAGGGTGAGGTGACGTTGGCAGGATCGTAGATCGTCCAGGCCAGCGCAAGCGGACGACCCTCGCTGGTGGGTTGTCCGGCGGGAGGATGCGCGATGACGAGAGCGGAGATGATCGGGGTTTCGAGCGCGCCATGCTGCGTCGCTAGTACGTCGAGGGTGACGTCTTTGCCGCCGCGCACGTGGATGATCTCCGCGTGGTGCAGGACGGGGTGCCAGGTGATGTCGGGAGACTGAAATTCGGGTCCGTTGGGGGTCTTGCGAAAGCGTTCGACGAAGATGTCCTGCACGTCTGCACCGAGATTGGTGAAGCCCCAGGCGACGTGGTCGTTGTGGCCCACAATGACGAACGGAGTTCCGGGAAGCGAGACTCCAGCTACATGGAAGGGCTCTCCCGAGGGCATGCGAGCGTAGAGCGAAGTCTCGTACCAGATGCCGGGCACCGAGAGGGCGAGATGCATATCGTTCGAAAGTAGAGGCTTCCCTGACGCAGTGTGTGTCCCGGAGACGGTCCAGTTGTTGGAGCCGGCGATGCAGCCTTCACAATCGGAGCGGGTCATGGATTTCTGGAGCGTCAGGAGGGCGGCGATATCGAATGAATCTCTCTGTGCATTGCTCCCGGTCTGGGAGGGGTCCAGGGGGATCTCGGGAAGTTTATCGACGGGGGTGGTCAGGTCGATCTGCGGTTGAGCCGGTGGATGGTCGCGCCATGAACCGACGGGATAGAGGTCAGCAAGGAGAGTGGGGTGCAGGCGGGTAGTCAGGACCTCGCGGCTCAGTTTGGTCGTAAAGGAGTTGGTCAGGTCCTGGAACATGACCAGCCCCACCAGCAGCGAGTCGCTGGGGGTCCACGGCGCGGGATCGACATGCAGCAGGCGGAACTCCAGCGGCAGGTGCGAGCGCTGCGCCTCCATCGACGCATTGACGCCGCGGGCGTAGAGCTCCAGAAAGTGCAATTGGTCGGGGGGAAGGACGGTCAGGGCGCGGTCGGCGGCAGCTCGGAGTCGCAGGGTACGCTGCAGCCGGTCGTGCGCAAGAGCGGTCGAGCCGAAGAGTTCGGCAATAGTCCCGGCTCCGTGACGACGCAGCGTCTCCATCTGCCAGAGGCGATCCTGCGCGGTGACGAATCCCTGGGCAACGATCAGATCGTCCAGCGAGGCCGCCTGGATCGACGGGACGCCATGGTTATCGCGCCGCACCGTGACGGGCGCCCCAAGCCCTGTCAGGGAGACAGACCCGTCAAGCTGTGCAAGATTGTCGCGCATGGCGCGATTCGTCCAAAGGCGCGCGCCGAAGAAAGCCGCGATGAGCAGCAGAAGGACGACTGTAAAGCCAATGGCCAGGTTGCGGGGCAGGCGGGAGGGTACGATTGGCCCCTCTTCTTCCTGTAGCGAGTCGGAAACGGGGGTATTGCGAAGGAGATCGAGTTCGTCGGGGGCATTGTCTTCAGGCTTCATGGCTAGGTGAAGTCTAAATCCAGTTGCAAGTTTGTGAGTTCTGGCAACCCGCGCCGGGAGCCCTGCCTCGGAGCATAGATAATGGGCAGATGCGACGGGATTGGATCTTCGCTAGCGCCGGGGTGCGAAGCTGATGCCGGGAACCATGGGCGTCGAGGCGGTGCAGACGGTATTTTTGCTTCTGCTGGTCTGCGTAGCGGTGTTTGCGGGGCTGGTGTAGCGGGCTGGCTGCTGCTGGAATCCGTGGTGGCGCGACGGATCGATACCGGCGCTTTACGGCGATAATAAGAAAAAGAATGGGGTGCGTCGATGAATGGAGCTGAGAGTCTGCACGGGGTGCAGACGGTGTTTCTGCTGCTGATGGTGTTTGTGGCGGCGTTCGCGGTGGTTGCGCGCCGCTTGCAGGTGCCGTATCCGATTGTGCTGGTCATCGCGGGGCTGGGGATCAGTGTCGTGCCGGGGCTGCCGCGGATTACGTTGAATCCAGAGGTCGTGTTCCTTGTGATTCTGCCGCCGCTGCTGTTCTCGTCGGCGTGGGCGATGTCGTTGCGCGAGTTCAAGTTCAACCTGGTAAGCATCGGGATGCTCGCGGTTGGGCTGGTGGGCTTCACAGTATGGGCGGTGGCGATGTTTGCCGACCACTTCATTCCAGGGCTGGGCTGGCAGGCGGGTTTTGTGTTGGGAGCGGTCGTATCGCCTACGGACGCGATTGCAGCGACGTCCATCGCGCGGACTCTGGGGCTGCCGCGGAGAATTACGGATCTGCTGGAGGGCGAGAGCCTGGTCAACGATGCAACGGGACTGCTGGCGCTGGAGTTCGGTGTCATGATGCTGGTCGACGGTCATACGCCAACCATAGGAGCAGGCCTGCTGCGCCTGCTGTGGCTGATCCTGGGTGGCACGGGTGTAGGACTGCTGATTGGAGTGATAGGGGCATGGTTCGAACGGTGGATCGATGATGGCCCGATCGAGATTGTAATCAGCCTCGTAGCGCCCTATGCGGCGTATCTCGCCGGCGAAAGCGCGAAAGCTTCCGGTGTGCTCGCGGTCGTAGCGTGCGGACTCTACATGAGCCGCAAGAGCGCGGTGTATTTCTCTGCGGAGACACGGATCCAGGTCAACGCGGTATGGGATGCGCTGACCTTTGTGATGAACGGTATCGTCTTCGTGCTGATCGGTCTGCAACTGCCGTATGTGATCGCGGGCATTCGAGGCTATGGAGTCAAAGGATTGCTGATCTACGGGTCGGTATTCAGTGTGGTGTTGATCCTGCTGCGGCTGCTTTGGATGTTCCCCTCCTCGGAGGTGGCGTACCAGATCCGCACAAAGCTGTTGAAGCAGGACTACAAGCGTGGCGGGCCGCGCGGAGTGTTTGTGGTGGGATGGACGGGGATGCGAGGCGTCGTCGCCCTGGCGGCTGCGATCTCATTGCCGAACATGCTGGGGAACGGGCATCCGTTTGCCGAAAAGAACCTGATCGTGTTTCTTACCTTCAGCGTGATCCTGGTGACGCTGGTGGTCCAGGGACTCAGCCTTCCGCCCCTGATTCGCGCGCTTGGACTGGCCGGGGACGAGGCAGTTCGGGTGGAAGAAGAAGAGGCGCGGCGGCTGGTGCTGAAGGAGGTCATCCAGTTTCTCCAGGAGGGATGGGAGAAAGAGGGCGAAGACTCGGCGCATGCCTACGAGGATTTGCTGCACCAGTACGGCCATCGGATGGAAGCCCTCATCGAAGATGCAGCGGAAGGAGATCATTCTGGACATCATCATGGTGGCGCCAGCCTGCTGGCTTTGACCAAAAAGGCCGTCGAGGTCGAACGGCAGACGATGCTGCGACTGCGGGACGAGGGGCGCATCAGCGACGAAGTGCTGCGTATGCTGGAGTACGAACTGGATCTGACGGAGAGTCGGGCGAACTCACGGGCACCCGGGGTGAGCGCCGGCTGATTGTGCCTGCTTGAAGGGCGGTCAGCCGGCCGCTATGCTTAGAGTTTCGAATGGTTTGCGATGAGAAGGGTGGACGGGTTTGGATTGTAAGGTTTTCTTTCATGACAAGTGTTTCGACGGGGCATGCTCCGCGTCTTTATTCACGCGGTTTCACCGGGAGTGCATCAAGACGGCGGACACCTTCTCCTACCAGGGACTCGTGCATCGCCCCGGTCCGATGTTTAACGAAGGAGACTTCGGCGCGGGCGAGAATGCGGTCGTCGACTTCAAATACTCCACTTCGCGCAAGGTCACATGGTGGTTCGATCATCATCTGAGCGCCTTCAGCACACCGGAGGATGAGGCCGAGTTCCGACGCGGCCAGTCGGACGGCACTCAGTCCATGCGACGTTTCTACGACCCCAATTACACCTCCTGCACCGGCTTCATCATGGACGTTGCGACTGCAAAGTTCGGCTTCAACACCCAGGGCCTGGAAGAGCTGCGCTACTGGGCCGATATCGTCGATGGCGCCAAGTATGAGAGCGCCCAATCCGCCGTCGAGATGGGCGCACCCGCCATGAAACTCACCATGGTGATCGAGAGCGCGAACGACCACGCGCTGGTGCCGAAGATCATTCCGCTGCTCACCGAGATGAGTCTCCAACAGGTGCTCGACCAGCCCTTCCTCCAGGAACTCGTCGCGCCGCTGATGGAGCGGCATCACGCCGCAATCGACCTCATCCGCGAGCGAGCAGAGATCAGCGCGGGCGTCATCACCTTCGACATCACCGATCAGCCCACCGAGGGCTACAGCAAATTCATCCCGTACTACCTGCATCCCGAGGGAACCTACGTGGTGGGGCTGAGCAAGTCGAGCTTTCGCATCAAAATCTCCGTTGGCACGAATCCCTGGACGACGAAGCCGATCTCAGAACTGGTGAATCTGGCCGAGATCTGCGAACGCTACGGCGGCGGAGGACACGCACGCGTTGGAGCGATCAGCTTCATGCACGATCAGGAAGTCGAGGCGCGGAAGGCCGTGGCAGAGATTGTCGAGGAGCTGCGGGCTAGAGCGGATTCTATATCGCTGTAAATTCGTTTCCTTTACGCGAAGCGTCCAACACCCCACGAAGTGGCGCCTGCCCGGCGTCAGGGCGCCTTGGTACTTGCCTCGCTTCAGCGATACACCTTCGAGGAATTCGCTCTAAGGCTAAGGAATCAGAATCGAAGAGTTCAAAGCATAGAAAAAGCGGTCAGCGTGGGCGATGGATTGCCTTTGCTGACCGCTCTTTCGTGCACACAGGATTAGGGTTTGACGTGATTGAACAACGGCAGCTTCGTGATGTCGTTGAAGATCACCATTACCGCGAACACCAGCAGGCAGACGAAGGCGACCTGGTAGACGCGCTCCTTGATCTGCTGGTTGAGGTCGCGGCGAATGATCGACTCGATAAGCAGGAACAGAATCATGCCACCATCGAGAATCGGGATGGGAAGCAGGTTGAAGATCCCAAGATTCAGGCTGATGTAAGACATCAGGCCGATCAGCGGCATCCAGCCGGGCATCTGCACGGCCTGGTGGATTTGCGTCCCGATACCGATGGGGCCGGATAGAGAACGCACTGAAACCTGCCGCGTAAACATCCGTTTCAGCACTTCGACAATCAACAGCGAGCCCTTCTTATTGAACTCCCAGGAAGCGACGATCGCCTTACCAAGCGGCAGGCGCTCGACCTTCACCGGCGGCTGGACAGGAGCGAAGCCCAGGCGATAGAGCTTTGTGCCATCGCCACTGTCGAGCAGCTCAGGCGTGATCTGCATGGAGACGGGAGTGCCGTTCCGCAGGATGGACAGATTCGCGGGTTTACCGGCCTGATCCTGCAGATAAGCAAGCAGCGCGGGAACGGAGTGAAGTTGCAGCCCGTCGATGGTGATGATCTTATCGGCAGGCTGCAGACCGGCGCGTGCGGCCGGAGTATTCGGCGTCAGCTCAGAGACCTGTACGGGAGTGGGCTGCATCCGCGCGATAAGGCCGAGTCGCTCCGGAGAGAAGTTGTCGGCGCCGCCCTTCGACTCGACGAAGATCTTGGTGTCGGTGCGCTGACCGTCGTGCAGGAAGGAGAAGGGAATCGTCTGATTGATATTCAGCAGCGAGCGGATGTAGACCTGGTCCCAGGTCGGATCCTCGACATTGTCATAGTGGACGATCAGGTCGCCCGAGTGAATGCCAGCGTTCGCTGCAGAGGTATTGGCCGGCACATAGTCCACGTTCGCGGGGCCGGAGAGGAACTCCTGGACCTCGTTATGCAGCATGGAAACGCCCGTCATCAGGCCGATGGCGAGGATAAAGTTCGCAACCGGTCCGGCCAGCGCGACGGCGACGCGCTGCCAGCGGGGATGGGCGTTGAACTCGCCGGGATCGCCCGACGGCGCTTCGCCGGGGTTATCCCCGGCCATCTTGACGTAGCCGCCAAGCGGCAGCAGGGAGAGGCGGTAGTCAGTGTCGCCGCGACGGAAACCGAAGAGGCGTTTGCCGAAGCCGATGGAGAAGACCTCGACGCGGATACCGCAGAGTTTGGCGACCGCGAAGTGGCCGAACTCATGGACGAGGACCATGATTCCAAGGACGATGGCAAGTTGCAGAATAGTGGACATTGGGAGAGTGAGAACCTCGATACTTGAACTGGAGACGATTAAAGGGCAGCGCCGGCGGTGGGACGGGAGAAAGCGCCTACGACTTCCCTGGCGCGTTCCCGGGCGGCGGAGTCTGCTGCGAGGACATCCTTGATAGACGCAGGACGGTGGGCCGGGGTGAGTGAAAGCACCTTTTCGATTGTACTAGGGATGCCCAGGAACGGAATCTCATTCGCCAGGAACGCCGCCACGGCAATCTCATCCGCCGCGTTCAGAGCGATGCAGGCGTCTCCGCCCGTGGCGGCAGCCTCGTACGCGAGCCGCAGGCAAGGGAAGCGGCTCAGGTCGGGCTCAAAGAAGTCGAGTTGCGAGAGCTTGGCTAAGTCGAACGTAAGAGGTACTTTACCCTCAACAGACACGCGCTCCGGATAGGCCAGCGCATAGAGGATCGGGAGACGCATATCGGTCACCGAGATCTGCGCCAGAATGCTGCCGTCAACGAACTCCACCAGCGAGTGGACGGTCGACTGCGGATGGATCGTGACCCGGACCCGGTCCGGCGGCAGATGGAACAGACGGCACGCCTCGATCACCTCGAAACCCTTATTCATCATCGTGGCGGAGTCGATCGTAATCCGCTGACCCATCACCCAGGTGGGGTGCTTCAGAGCCTGGGCTGGAGTAATGTGGACGAAATCTGCAGCGGGGGTATTGCGGAAAGGGCCGCCCGAGGCGGTGAGCCAGACCTGCTTCACCTCATTCGGAGATCCTCCCCGCATCGCCTGATGGACGGCGTTGTGCTCGGAGTCGATCGGCAGAAGCGCCACGTTGTGCTTTTTGGCAGCGGCCAGGATCAACTCGCCAGCAGCCACCAGACACTCTTTATTGGCGAGCCCGATGGTCTTGCCCGCGCATACGGCCGCGTAGGTGGCCTCAAGACCTGCGACTCCCACGATGGCCGAGACAACGAAGTCAACCTCAGGAAGCGTCGCAACGTAGACGCTGCCGGGAGTTCCGTAGACGACCTCAATGCCAGTGATGCCTGCGGATTTAAGCCGCGTCTTCAGCGCGTCGGCAAGAACTTCAGTCCCGAGAGAGATGACCCGCGGACGCCATCGCTCGCACTGGGCAAAGGCGACGTCGATATTGGATCCGGCGGCAAGTGCGACGGGGAGGTAGCGGTCGGGAAAGGACTCGCAGATAGAGAGGGTGGATGTTCCAATGGAGCCGGTAGAGCCTAAGATCGCGAGCTTTTTCACAAGGTCTATTTTCGCAGATCGAGGGTGATGCCTGTGTTCTTTTTGGCGGGTGGAAACTAAACGCCGCCAAAAGTAGCGGGTAAGCTTAGGCGCCGCGAGTTTCGCTAGAGTTCCATGGCGAACTGCTGAGTCGAGTCGAACTGGGCAGGTTTCGGCTCAGTCGCGAGGTCCAGTATCAAACGCTCCAGAACCAGAAGCTTGTTCGCGGGTGAGCTGCGGAGTTCGATATCGGCGCGGGCGACCAAACGGATGGCACGGGTCAGTTCGCGGCGGGACTTATAGCGACGGGATTGCTTGATCAGATCGTCGGCCGCGAAGGGTGGCATGCGGAAGCCCTGCCAGAGAACCTGCCAGATGGCGCGGGAGTCGCGGACGCCCTTCTCCGAGATGATGAGCATCTGGCGGAAGGTGCGGGCGAGCATATAAAGGTGGCCGATCGCTGCGTCTTCTCCACCGTCCGATGCGTTGAGCAGCCCGTGGAGCAGGGCCAGGGCGCGGGGGCGGTCGCGAAGGCTGATCGCGTCGGTCAGTTCATAGAGGCTGCGCTGTTTGGCCGCGAGGACCATGGTTTCGACGTCGCCCAGGGTGACGCGGCCTTTGCCTTCCACATACAGGAGAAGTTTTTCCAACTCACCGGCAATCAGCATCATGTCGGCACCGAGGGCGTCGACCAACTCGCGGGCTGCGTCCACATCGAATTTCACCGACTGGGATTCGGCCGAGACAGTAACCCACTTGATGGCGTCGTTCTCGTCGACGCGGGCCAGTTCGACCAGGCCGCACCAGTCGCCGAGGGAGTCGCGGATCTTTTCGTAGCGTTCCTTGTCCTGATAATCCATCTTGCGCAGATCGGTGGGGATGCGGAGATGGTCGGCGACGAAGACCAGCAGGGCAGCGGGATTCGGGGAACGGAAGTAAGCATCGAGGGCGGCAAACTCATCCTTCTTGCTGCCGCGGCCGTAGAGCGTCTTCAGGTTACGAACGAAGAAGACCTGAAAGGGTGCCATGAGCGATGGCGTCTGGGCTTGGTCGAGAATCTCGAAGATGGAGGTATCGGCCAGGTCGAGATCGTGCAGGCAGAAGTCGCGCATGTCGGGTGGCGCCAGGGTTTCGAGAACGGCTTTGCGGCAGCGGTCGTAGAGAAATATCTCGTCCCCGAGCAGGACGTAGCCGGGCTTGATCGCAGGGGTGGCGATCTCGGCGACGAAGCGGTCGGTGGGAGCGAATGATTTGAGCGAGGCCATTAGAACGACTCCAGGATGTCGCTGACGACGGCGGTGGCGAAGGTGCGCGAGATGCGAGCGACGGCGGGAGTGTTCTCCTGGAGGAAGCCGCTGAGATCGAGGGTGGACTGATATTGCTCGTGGTACAGCAGATTGTCGTTCTCGTAGAGCACCCGGCCGTCGTGCGCGGTCAGCACAACCTTGGCAGTGATGGTGATGAGGTAGCTGGAGGTCTCGCCCGAGGCCGAGTCGTAGGTCAGAGGCGCAACGGTTTGGGTAAGGATCGTCCCGTGCAGCGTCGCGTCGGCGGAGGCCGAATCGGAGTTAGGAATGCGATATTTGGTGCGCGTGTTCAACTCGCGCACGATCGCTTGCGTAAAGGCGACCTCGGTGTGATACGTCTGAACTTTGGTGGCGAAGATCGGCACGCTCAGGGTGCGGACGTCTGCCGGCAGGTGAGTAGCCGCACCGGCCTGATGATAGCCGCAACCCGTTGCCAGCAGGGCAAGGATAGGGGCTGTAGCTACGAGGAGAGTATGAAGGCGGAGGCGCATGCGTCGTATTGCTATTGTCGCATTGGTACTGGAGGATCGCGGAGAATGTACCGGATTCGATAGGCGAATAGCGGGTGAAGGGGCAAAGAAAAGAGGCAGCCTTTGCAGGCTGCCTCTTATTCGAGTGTTCTTGTGTTGCTTACGCGGGAGAAGGCTGACCTTCGCCGAAGCCCGGCTTGCGACCGGCATCCGGCTTCAGGATCTTCTGGGTCTCGCCGGAGTCCGGAGGGCCGGCCTGCGCGAGAGCAGATTTGATGACGGGGAGTTCCTTGCCTTCGATGATCAGCTTGATCTCGGCGGCGTCCAGGGTCTCGCGCTCCAGCAGGGCGGTGGCCATGCGGTGCATGATGTCCTGGTTGGACTCAAGGATGGTGTAGGCGGACTTGTATCCGGCGTCCACGAAGCTGCGAACCTCGGCGTCGATCTGCCGGGCGGTGTCTTCGGAGAAGTCGCGGTTCTGACCGATCTCGCGACCGAGGAACACTTCCTGCTCCTTCTTGCCGAAGGTCATCGGGCCCATCTTGCTCATACCGAACTCGCAAACCATCTTGCGGGCGAGGTCGGTGGCGCGCTCGATGTCGTTGCCGGCACCGGTGGTCATCTTCTTGAGGAAGATTTCCTCGGCGCAGCGTCCGCCCATCAGGGTTGCCATACGGGTTTCGAGATAGTCCTTGGTGACGGTGTGCTGGTCTTCCTCAGGGAGGTAGACCGTGACGCCGAGCGCCATGCCACGGGGGATGATGGTGACCTTGTGAAGCGGGTCGGAGTGCTCGCGAAGGGCGGAGACGAGCGTGTGACCTGCCTCGTGGTACGCCGTAACGCGCTTCTCTTCGTCCGTGAGGAGCATGGACTTGCGCTCCGCACCCATCATGACCTTGTCCTTGGCAACTTCGAAGTCATACATATGGACCGACTTGCGATTGAATCGGGCAGCGGTCAGGGCAGCTTCGTTCACCATGTTGGCTAGGTCGGCGCCGGAGAAACCCGGCGTGCCGCGAGCGAGGATGTTGAGATCGACGTCCTCGGCCATGGGGACCTTGCGGGAGTGGACCTTCAGAACCTCTTCACGGCCACGGATGTCAGGACGGTCGACGATGACGCGACGATCGAAACGGCCCGGGCGGAGCAGAGCAGGATCAAGTACGTCGGGGCGGTTGGTTGCCGCGACGAGGATCACGCCGTCGTTCGATTCAAAGCCGTCCATCTCAACCAGGAGCTGGTTGAGCGTCTGTTCGCGCTCGTCGTGTCCGCCGCCAAGACCTGCGCCGCGGTGACGTCCGACTGCGTCGATTTCGTCGATAAAGATGATGCAGGGAGCGTTCTTCTTGCCCTGTTCAAACAGATCGCGGACGCGTGATGCGCCGACGCCGACGAACATTTCAACGAAGTCCGAACCGGAGATCGAGAAGAAGGGAACGTTGGCCTCACCGGCTACCGCACGGGCGAGCAGCGTCTTGCCGGTACCCGGAGGCCCGACGAGCAGCACGCCCTTGGGAATACGGCCGCCGAGGCGCTGGAACTTCTGGGCCTCGCGAAGGAACTCGATGATCTCCTTGAGCTCTTCCTTGGCTTCGTCTACGCCGGCGACATCCTTGAAGGTGATCTTCTTCTGCTGCATGGAGAGCAGGCGGGCGCGGGACTTGCCGAAGCTCATGGCCTTGTTTCCACCCGACTGCATCTGGCGCAGCAGGAAGAACCAGAGGCCGAGCAGCAGCGCGAAGGGCGCGAGCTGGATGAGGAATCCGAGCCACGCGTTCGAGTTCTGATCCTTGATCGAGATGTTGACGCCATGCTCACGCAGCGTCTTGTACATATCGGGGTAATTGCCCGGGATGGTGGTGTGGTACTGGGTCTTTTCGTCGCCACGATACTTGGCGATCACCTCAGATCCGTTGACGTTGACGTCGGCGATCTTGCCCTGGTCTGCGTCGTTAAGAAGGGTCGTGAGGCTAATGGTCTTGTCATGCTCTGCGCCGGTCGTTTTGGCGACAAACTGCCATAAAAAGACCAGACAGGCAATCATGAAGACCCAGATCAGAATTTGTTTAACGGTAGAGTTCAAAGCCTATTTCCTCGTTTTTCGGGTCCTGCAGCAGCCTAGTGTTGTTGGCGGGGGGGCGATTCTCTGCTTGGGCCCGGCTACCGCATGGAGCGGTGCCTACACTCGTTAGACGATGCCGGATCGGGAAGGTTCCAAGCGGTATACGATCTATCCGTCTGAGACGTTCCGAACCGACACTTGATTTGGATTCTACTCTCTGTGCTGGCGATTCTTTCGTGCGAAAGGGAATGTTCGTGCAACTAACGAGTTAAGGGCCAAATCGTGACACGTCTTTTAAAGACGCGGATGAAGCACGCGTGGATGAGGCTCGTGCCAGGCTCCGGCAATTTCTCGCGTCGGGCTTAACTCCAAAGAACTGATATGCGAAGGGTTGCGGCCCGGGCCGGGGCTGGCTCAGCCAATTCAGCGCGAAGTGCGGGAGAGCCGCAGCTCGCGGGGAGAGCGTTCTGCAAGGAGTTGGTTGGAAAGTTGCAGGGTCGCTCCCGGCTTTGCGCTTACCGTGGCAATCGTGAGAAACCCGCAGAGCGCGAGCAAGCGGGCCGTTTCGTCGAAGTTCAGGCGAGCTCCAAGCTGGCGGGCAGCGGCCCTCAGAATGCGGCGGCGCAGCGCTTGATCGAGCGGCCGAAGGCGCTCCAACTCGATTGCGATGGCGGAGTTGGAGCCGCCCGGCGACGTACTGACAGCCCGGCCCCCTCCCCGGACAGGCTTGCCGGGGAGCAGATACTGAGGCAACAGGCGATTAAGTTCGGACTGCCAGCGCGACTCTTCTTCGCGCGCGAGCTCGGCGAGGTTGCTGAGTGTCTGATCCAGCGATGGGTTGTACTGCCGAAGGTGAGGCAGAAGGTCGTGGCGGACGCGGTTACGAGTGTAGGCAGGGTCGGTGTTGGAGGAGTCTTCGCGCCAGGGCTGCTTGAGGGCTTCAAGGTAGGTGACGATCTCAGTGCGGCGAATCTGGAGCAGCGGCCGGACGATCTTGCCCGAATGTCCAGCTGCCGGCTGGCTGCTGACAGTGACCAGGGGATGGATCGCGCTAAGGCCCTCGGTCCAGGCACCCCGCAGAAGCTTCATCAGGACGGTCTCAGCCTGGTCGTCCAGGGTGTGGGCGGTGAGGACGGTGTCGACCTGCCCGGAGGTGATGAGGGCGTTGAAGAGCTCGTAGCGGACATTGCGGGCGGCCTCTTCGACGGTCTCGGGCGTCCCGGCGGCCCGGGCCTCGGCGACCCGGTCGGGGATGTTCGCATGGTGCAGGTGAAGCGGTACGTCCAGACGCGTGCAGAGTTCCTGTACGAAGGCCTGATCCGCGTCGGACTCCGCACCCCGGAGACCATGGTTGACGTGAACGGCGGAGAGGCCGATTCCCAACGCGTTGTGCTTCGCGCCATTGGCGGCATGAAGCGCGACCAGCAGGGCGACGGAGTCCGCTCCGCCAGAGACAGCGGCGCAGAGCCGATCGCCGGGGCGGAGATGCTCACGAGAAAAGGGGAGAGTCGGGGCGGGCATGCTGTGGTTCATCCTAGCGCGTTCTGATATACGAGGCGGAGCGGGGATGGGATACTGCGGAGTATGGCAGATGATAAGGGCAGGTTTGTGACACGAACGGCTACTGTTGCCGATGCAGCGCTAATCGGAGAGCAGAGGCACCGGATGTTTGTTGATTCCGGGCAGACGGATGACGAACGAATGGTAGATGTCATCGCGAAGTTTATTCCCTGGGTCGAAGAACGGCTCCAGAGCGGCACCTATCTTGGCTGGCTCACGGAGCATGAGGGACGTGTGGTGGCTGGGGCCGGCATGTGGCTCATGGACTTTCCGCCCCATTTCCTGAGCGTCGAACCGGTTCGCGCCTATCTGCTGAATTTCTACGTTGCCCCCGAGTTTCGTGGGCACGGCCACGCTGGAACGCTTTTGAAACTGACGCTCGACGAAGCAGAGGCGCGAGGCATCGAAGTTGTCTCCCTGCATGCTTCGAAGTTCGGCAAGCCGATCTACGAGAAGAACGGGTTCGTGCAGACCAACGAGATGATTCTGCGGCGGCCAGGTAAAGGATGAAGTGTCAGCTCGTTTCTAGGGGGTTCGGTTCTGAAGCGCGTGGACGCTGATCGTGCAATTTGCACAAGGTTGTGTCGACGGATCGATCTGGACATTTGAGATCTGGGCACTCACTACATCTGCTTCCTGGAATCGATGTGCGCTGCGGAGAGAGTCCCGGTAAGCGCGGAGTGCGCGCAAAAGAGCAGGATGCTCCGGTCTCAGCGCATGCCTTAGGATGCGAAGACCTTCGAGCATAGACTCTTCCCCGGCCTGCGTTGCACCTGAGCTCCATTGCGTGAAACCGAGCGCCATATACGCGTGACCGGTGGGTACTGAATCTTCGGCGAAGAGCGTTCGGGCGAGCATCATGGCCTGCTGAGCGTCGTGCATGCCTTGCTCGCACCGATGGCGGGCACAGCGGGCGTATGCCAGGGTAATGTAGGGACTCAGACGGTCATCGGCTCGGGCCTGTGGCTGATCCGCCACGGCTGCAGAAGCAAGAGCAGCATACTGCTCCGCGCGTTTGAATTGATACTCAGCGATCGAGAGCTCTGCGAGATGTTGTTGAGTGCGCGCGATGTCCATTGGATTCCCGAGGCGTTCGCGTAGCATGAGAGCTTTCTTGAGCAAAGCTTCCGCTGGATCGATCACATCATAAGTAAGGTCCAGTGTGCCGAAATTATCCAGCGTAGTAGCGTAGTTCGCCGCCGAAGGCGGATCGTCGGAGAATAGGGTTAAAGCCCTCTCGTACGCTTTTTCGGCGTTGTAATAATTTCCTCGCGCTCTCCATGACGCCGCAAGTTGGGCCTGAAGGTAACCCTGTTTCGACTTGGGAAGATTCTGCCGTTGGGAAGCTTCAAAGAGCTTTTGCAGCTCGACGATAGCGTCTGGAGCGGGTTCTTGAGCTAGCGGGGCTGCTTGACACACTCCCAGGTTGAACAAGGTGGAAAGGACAAGAGTGCTTGCCAGACTCGTTGGGGTGAAGGCGCAGTGATACGCAGGGGGCATACGAAGACCTCCAGTCGAGAGAACTTCCCACCTAATACGCACACGTCTACGAATGGTTCCGTAGAGGCGATGATTTTCAACAAATATTCGAAGAAAAAGCTGAGCGGCTCATAACGAGCGAATGCAAATTCTGACCGACCGATCGCATACCGTCGCGAAGACGCTACACATACGAAACCAGTCCGGAACGTAAAAGACTGCTTACGGTAGTTGACGCTAGTGCGTCGTGCTTTTCAGGGAATGAACGCTGATCGAGCAGTTAGCGCAGAACGTCGACTGCTGATCGATTTGAAGGCCGATCTGTGCCGCCTCATAAGACCGATTCGTCCCGTTGAGAAACTCGCGATACTCCCTCAGCGCTAGCACCAGGATCGGATCCTTCGGTGGCATGAGAGCTCTGAAGATCCCAAGCCCTTTCTGCATCGAGCGATCCGCATCCTGAGGTGCTCTTGAGATCCATTGAGTGAACCCGAGGGCCATGTAAGCGTGCGCAATGGGGATCGAGTCGGCGGGAAAATTCGCCCGGGCAAGTTCCATCGCCTGTTGCGCATCGCGCATGCCCTCGTCGCAGTGGCCACGCGAACAGCGGGCAAAGGCGAGAGTGACCAACGCGGAGAGTCGATCGGTCGCATTGGAGCCCGGTTCAGCGAGCGCGGCGCGAAGCGCGTGCGAGGCGTTCTTTTCCGCTTCCTTAAAGTGATGTTCGGCGAGCTCAAGTTTTGCGATGTGTTGCTCGGTGCGTGCGACGTCGGCGGGATCTCCAAGTTGAAGCTTCATTGCAAGAGCCCGTTTAAGTGAAGCCTGTGCCGCTGTTACGCGGCCGAAGGTCAGGTCGAGCGTCCCCAGATTGTCAAGCGTCGTGGCGTAGTTGCTCGTGGAGGTTGCGTCTCCCTCAAACAGGCTGAGCGCCTTTTCGTACGCGGCCTCTGCGTTGAAGTAGTCCCCTCGCTCTCTCCAGGCTGCCGCGAGCCGGGCATAGAGATAACCCTGCTTGGATCGCGAGAGATTCAGGGTCTGGGAAGATTCCACCAACCGTTGCAATTCCGTAACCCGGTCGGGTGCGGGCTCCTGGGCCGGAAGGAGCATGTGACACGCTCCGAGACAGAGCAGGGGAAGAAACGCGTGGAGGCGGGAACGGCTGATATGCGAGAGGGACCAGCGTTGCACAGGGAGCATACGAAGACCTCGGCTGAAGGGACTGCCGAAGCAATACGCTGCGCCGCGCGATTTGTTCCGTACTGTTTACGATTCAGTTCCGCGGCCCCGACGCGGATGGTTTCATCTTGTATACTCCGGTGGTTATGCGAGTCTTTGTAATTCTTCCAGCAGCGGGTATCGGTACGCGGATGGCCGCGGGTGCAGTGGGTGTGGCACCGAAGCAGTTTCTTGAAATCGGCGGGGTGCCGGTGTTGATCCGGTCGCTCCGTGCTTTTCTGGCGGTGCCGCGGGTGGATGCTGTCTGCGTAGCGGTGCGCGGGTTGGAGCGGGAGCGGGTGCAGGCCCAGGTGGTCGAGTACAAGCTGGGACCGCGCGTCCATATGGTGGAGGGCGGCGCCAACCGCCAGGAGTCGGTGGGCAACGCGCTGGCGGCGCTGGAGTGCGAGGACGAGGACATCGTTCTGGTGCACGATGCTGTGCGTCCGCTGATCGATCCCTTGACCATCGAACGGACGATCGAGGCGATCGCCCGGCATGGTGCGGCGATTGTAGGACTTCCAGCGGTGGATACGATCAAACAGGTGGAGCGGACTGCCGACGGAGCAATCGTTACCGCAACGGTTCCCCGGGAGCGCGTCGTCCACGCCCAGACCCCGCAGGGAGCTCTGTTCGGGCTGATGCGCCGGGCCTTTGCCGAGGCGGAGGCGGACGGGTTCGCCGGAACAGATGAGGCAAGTCTGCTGGAGCGCGCGGGCATCGAGGTTGCCGTCGTGCCGGGATCGGCGCGGAACTTCAAGATCACGCAGCCCGGTGATATCGAATTGGCGGAGTTTTACCTGGCGCAAGGGACGAAGGCTTGAATCTCCTGAAGCCATCCACAGGCGTTCTGAACCTGACCGTGGGAAGATAGCGTATGGGAATGAGAATTGGTTACGGGTTTGACTCGCACGCCTTCAAGGCGGGAGTTCCGCTGGTCATCGGCGGCTTGAAGATCGAGCATAGCGAAGGACTGGCAGGGCACTCGGACGGGGACGTGCTGCTGCATGCGATCACGGATGCGCTGCTGGGCGCGGTCTCGGCCGGTGATATCGGCACCTTCTTCCCTCCGAGCGATCCTCGCTGGAAGGGCGCGTCGTCGGACATCTTTCTCCAGACCGCGCTGGAAGAGATTGCTACGGCTGGCTACAAAATCGTGAACATCGATACCGTCCTGGTCATGATGCGGCCCAAGATCGTGCCGATCGCGGGTGAGATGCGCGAGAGCGTCGCGAACCTACTGGGTGTCAGTCCGAGGGACGTCGGGATCAAGGCGAAGACTCCGGAGGGATTGAATCAGGATGGAGTCGCCGTCGCCTACGCGACGGTGCTGCTGGAGTCGATTGCGGCTCCGGAGCAGTTGGGGCGGATGACAGCAACCGTGGAAGACGAGGATGAAATGGACGCCGTCGTCGAGAGCCTGGTCGGGAATGGGCGCGACACGTCGGCCCTGGGCCGGAAGGTCACTCCCTTCGATACCGACGACTTGACATAAATTCAGCAGTAGCCCGAGGCATAGCAAAAGCCCCGCATCGAACAGGTGCGGGGCGATTCTCTTTTAGGAGTGCGGAAGATGACGTATCAACCAGATGCAAAGCGATATGAGCAGGCTGAGTTTCGGCGGTGTGGGCGATCCGGGATTGTGCTGCCGCCGATCTCGCTGGGACTGTGGCAGAACTTCGGTGGCAACGACGTCTTCGAGACGGGCAGGGCAGTGATCCGGCGCGCCTTCGATCGCGGCGTAACGCACTTCGACCTGGCCAACAACTACGGGCCGCCGTATGGATCGGCAGAAGAGAACTTCGGAACGATTCTGAAAAAAGACTTTCAGGGCCTGCGCGATGAACTGATCATCTCGTCCAAAGCGGGTTGGGATATGTGGCCCGGGCCCTACGGGATCGGCGGCTCGCGAAAGTACCTGGTCGCGTCGCTCGACCAAAGCCTGAAGCGCATGGGTCTGGACTACGTCGATATCTTCTATTCGCATCGTCCGGACTTCGATGTCCCGCTCGAAGAGACGATGGGAGCGCTGGCGCAGATCGTACGGCAGGGCAAAGCGCTCTACGTCGGAATCTCTTCCTACAGTCCGGAGAGGACGCTGGCAGCCGCAGAGATCCTAAAAGCGGAAGGAGTGAAGCTGCTCATCCATCAGCCTTCGTACTCCATGTTGAACCGCTGGATCGAAAAGGATCTGCTCGGGACGTTGGATGAGTTGGGAGTCGGGTGCATCGCGTTCTCGCCGTTGGCCCAGGGTCTGCTGACGAACAAGTATTTAAACGGAGTTCCTGCGGATGCGCGGGCCGGGTCGGCAGGCAGCTTCAACAAGGAGTTTCTGACCAAAGAGAATCTGGATCGGGTGCGCGCCTTGAACGGCATCGCAGCCAAGCGCGGCCAGAGCCTCGCGCAGATGGCGATTGCCTGGGCGCTCCGCGATCCGCGCGTCACCTCCGCTCTGATCGGAGCGCGGAACGTCACGCAGTTGGATGACTCTCTCGACGCGTTGAAGAACCTCGCCTTCTCGCCGGAGGAACTCGCGGAGATCGACACCCATGCGACCGAAGGTGGAATCGATCTCTGGCGTGAGGTTTCGGGCGGGTAGCGCATGCAGTGTGAATGCCGCAGCCCGCAAACGCGAACGAGCAGAGGCACTCTGTGCGATAGACTTCGGATATTCGATTTCTTTCCCGAGGGTACGCATGACGGCAATGCTTCGTTTAGCGGCAGTGTGTGGTTTGGCCATAGTGGCTGTAAGTGCAAAAGCGCAGGCTCCGGCTGCTCCGGCGGATGATTTCGTCCGCACCCACTATGCGAAGTACGAGTACCGTATCCCGATGCGCGATGGCGTGAAGCTCTTTGCCTACGCCTATGTTCCGGTGCTCGGGGCTTTTAAGGATGCGGGACCCTACCCGATCCTGATGACGAGAACACCTTACAGTTGCGCTCCATACGGAGAAGACAAGTTCGCCGCACGCCTCGGACCCGGTACGGAGTTGATGGAATCGGGCTACATCTTCGTCTGCGAAGACGCGCGGGGCCGTACTGCCAGCGAAGGCCAGTTCCAAGAGATGAGCCCGTATATCGATGACAAGAAGTCGGCGAAGGATGTCGATGAGTCCAGCGACATGTACGACACCGTGGAGTTCCTGCTGAAGCATCTACCCAACAACAACGGCAATGTTGGAATCACGGGCATCAGCTATCCGGGCTTCTACACCTCGGCCAGCATTATCAATTCGCATCCTGCGATCAAGGCTGCCAGCCCGCAGGCGCCGATGACGGACCTCTTCTTCAACGACGACGGCTATCATGGCGGCGCCTTCATGCTCGGAGCGAACTACGGCTTCTACCGCGGTTTCAAGCCGCAGAAGAATCCCATCATCCCGACCGGTGGACCTGGCGGTGGAGCGAGCGGATCTTCGAAGGAAAATCCGGACACCTATGCGACGCTTCTGGCTGCTGGAGGCACTTCAAATCTGGATACGGGCAAGGACTATCTGAACGGCGAGAACTGGCTCTTCCACGACCAGGTAATGCACACGACCTACGATGCATATTGGCAAAAACGCGATCTCTCCCGGCACATGAAGGGCGTCAAAGCCGCAGTGATGACGGTCGGCGGATGGTTCGATGCCGAAGATCTGTCGGGACCGTTCAAGACCTTCCACGCCATCGACAAGTACAGCCCGGATGCCGTGAATACGCTGGTGATCGGCCCGTGGACGCATGGCGGATGGTCGCGCACCGATGGCGACCGCCTGGGTGATGTCTCGTTCAATTCGAAGACCTCGCTCTACTTCAAATCCAAGGTTGAGTTTCCTTTCTTTGAACACTATCTGAAGGGCAAGCCCAGCGCTCCGCTACCGAAGGCGCTTGTCTTCGAGACCGGAAGCAACGTCTGGAAGTCCTACGACGCGTGGCCTCCGAAGCCTGCCACGGCGAAAACGCTGTACTTTCGCGAAGGCGGCCGCCTGAGCTTCGAAGCGCCGACGGAGAAGAGTGGTGTGGATGAGTATGTCAGCGATCCTGCCCATCCGGTGCCGTTCGTGGAGTACACCACGGCGACGGTCCCGCAGCGCTACATGGACGACGACCAGCGCTTCGCGTCACGTCGGCCGGATGTGCTGGTCTACGAGAGCGAGCCGTTGACCGAAGATGTAACGGTCTCCGGCCCCGTCCGTCCGAAGCTGAAGATCGCATCGACCGGCACAGACTCTGATTTCGTCGTGAAGCTGATCGACGTCTATCCCTACGACTACCCGAACGCCGTCGGAGCCGAAGCCGGCAACAAGCGCGTGATCGGCGCCGCTCCCATCGTCATGGGCGGATATCAGCAACTGGTGCGCGGCGAGCCGATGCGGGCGAAGTTCCGCGGTAGCTGGGAGAAGCCCACGCCGCTGGTTCCGGGAAAGATGGCTAACGTAAACAGCGAGATGCCGGATGTGAACCACACCTTCCGCGCCGGACACCGGATCATGGTGCAGGTGCAGAGCTCGTGGTTCCCGCTGATCGACCGCAATCCCCAGACCTTCGTCAATATTCCCGAAGCGAAGCCGGAGCAGTTCGTGAAGGCGACGGAGAGCGTCTACCGCAATGCATCAGCCGCCAGTGGAGTGGAAGTTCTGGTGATGCCGCAGCCGTAGTTTTTAGAGGCAGTTGTTAGGTGTCAGTTAAATAACAAGCGGCAGAGAGTGATTCCTCTCTGCCGCTTTTATTTGAAAATCTTTAGGCCTTAGCGAAGGGGTCTTCGAGGCTAGGGCTTTGCGGCGTGAACATCTTGCCTCCGCTCTCGGTGACGTACCAGTCATCTTCCAGACGGACACCGAACTCGCCCGTCAGATAGATGCCCGGCTCATCCGAGAACGTCATCCCTGCGGCCAGCGGAAGGTTATTGCCACGAACCAGGTACGGCCATTCGTGACCGTCCATGCCGATACCGTGGCCAAGCCGATGGCTGAACGTCTTGTAGTCCGGGCCGAAGCCGGCCGCCGTAACGACGGAGCGTGCAGCATCGTCGATGGCGTGGCAGGGAATACCCGGGCGGGCCGCCGCCAGCGCCGCGGCCTGCGCCTTGTGTACAATGTCGAAGACCTTCTTCTGCTTGTCCGACGCCTTGCCCAGCACGAAGGTCCGCGAGATGTCCGACTGGTAGCCTTCGACGGTGCAGCCATCGTCGATCAGAATGATCTCGTTCTCGCGAATCACCTGCGGCTGGAGCGATCCGTGCGGCAGCGCGGAGTACTGATCCACCTGGCAGGAGACGACGCCGGGCACTCCACTGCGCGCATAGGCTGCGTCCACAAGATCCGTAAACTCCCGCGTCGTCATACCCGGCTTGGCGGATTTATACGCAGCCTCATAGACGCTCAGTGTGATGTTATTGGCGAGCTGCATCAGGGCAAGTTCGGCAGCGGTCTTGATCGCGCGGCAACCCATCGTGACCGGGATCGCGCTGACGGCGGTGAGAGCCGGGCTCGCATGGGCGATGCCGTCGGCGAACACAAACTGAGTACGCTCTTCCACGCCGATCTTGCCGCTGGAAAGACCCGCTTCCTTCAGCGCTTTGGCGAGCAGTGCATACGGGTCTTCGTCTTCATTCCACGTATAGACCTTAGTGGTCGAGGCGCTGGGCAGCGTCGCTGGCTTGGCTTCCATGCGCTCGCGAACGCGACCCTCTTCAAATACCGGGCACACGACGAAAGGCGCTCCGGTAGCGGGCAGAACCCACGCGAAGAAGCGCTCCGACTGTCCCCAGCGGAGCCCGGTGAAGTAGGTCAGGGAACTGCCGGTCGTGATGACCAGTGCACCAATCTTGTTCTGGCGCAGCAGGGTTCGGGCCCGTTCGAGCCGCTGTTCCCGCTCGGCAAGCGAGATAGGGGTGGCCTCGGCCCTACGATTGGTAAGAGCGGCGATCGCAGGAGGCAGGGCAGCCGACGATTCGGACGAGGGCCGCGAAGGACGCTGGGCCTGGAGAAGGACGGAGGGCGCTGCGGCTGCAGCGGCGGCTGTCTGGAGGAACGTTCTGCGTGAGGGCATGGCGTGATTGTAACCGTGCGGGGACGATTCAAAGAGGGATGAAGCGCGCAATACGTGTCTGTGCGGTAATCGTATACTTTGGGCGAATTTCGAGCCTCACGGGTTGGCTCGGACATTGCCGCGATGCTAGGCTGACCTTCTGCACTGCAATGTGCGGGCACTCTCGGAGATGGAGATTTTAGAACGATGGCAATGATTACGACGGTGCAGCAACACATTCTGCAGCAGCAACAGCAGGCGCTCAAATCCACGGGCCGCGAGGCTTCCGGAACCTTCAGCTGGCTGCTGAGCGGGATCACGCTGGCGGCCAAGATGGTCGAGGCCAGGATCCGGTCGGCCGGTTTGAGCGATGTCTACGGCGCATTCGGCGCGGAGAACGTGCAGGGCGAGCAGCAGCAGAAGCTCGACGTCTACGCCAACCAGGCATTGCTCCATTGCCTCGGACTCCGCGACAGCGTTGCGGCACTGGTGAGTGAAGAAGACGAAGAACCTGTCACCTTCAATCGTGATGCCGAGACTGGCAAATACATCATCGTCTTCGACCCGCTCGATGGCTCGAGCAACATCGACGTCAACGTAAACGTCGGCACGATCTTCAGCGTGCTGCGGCGTCTCCCCGCTGAACTCGGCACACTGGAAGAGTCGATCCTGCAGCCCGGATTCCGCCAGGTCGCAGCTGGCTACGTTGTCTACGGGCCGTCCACCGTCCTGGTCTACACCACCGGCAACGGAGTGCATGGATTCACGCTCGATCCCACCATCGGCGCGTTCGTCCTGAGCAACGAGCAGATGCGCATGCCCGATCAGGGCAGCTACTACAGCGTCAACGATGCGAATGAAGCCGGCTGGCCCGAGGAGTACCGTACCTATCTGGAAGGCCTGAAGACCGGCTCGCTGGGCAAGGAATACAGCGCGCGCTACATCGGCAGCCTGGTGGCAGACTTCCACCGTACCCTGTTGAAGGGTGGCATCTTCCTTTACCCGCCCACGACCAAGCAGCCCAAGGGCAAGCTCCGGCTGCTCTATGAAGCCAATCCGCTTGCGTTTATCGCGGAGCAGGCCGGAGGGATGGCCACCAGCGGCTCAGGCCGGATTCTCGACATCAAGCCCGAGGGGATCCATCAGCGGACGCCCTTTTGCATCGGCAGCAGGGTCGAAATGGAAGCATTGGCCGCGGCGGTGGGGAAGTGAGCGTCCCATTCTCCGGAGTCGTCACGGATATTCGTTTGGAGTCACGCTCGGACGGCGTGGCACGCTGGCAGATGGCAGTCAGCGGAAGCACCTTTGCCAAAGGTGATTCGGGAGTCCTTGAAGCAGTCTCTCGGAGCGGTACTCGACTCGTCTTTCCAGTGTTGAGCGTGACCGTCGATGACGAAGGCCAGGTGTGGCATGTGGTCGAAAAACCACTGGCCGCCGGCACCGAGGTCACAGGCCACGTAGGGCTTTGAGAGAAGGACCGGGTGCTGATACACTCGGTGATGTTGTTCGGCTCGATCTGCTTTTGATTTTGACCCGTGCAGACGCGGTCCGAACGAAGGTGTGGGGCTGTAGCTCAGTTGGGAGAGCGCCTCGTTCGCAACGAGGAGGTCAGCGGTTCGATCCCGCTCAGCTCCACCAAAGTTTCAATAAGTTGGCCTGGATAAGTGCCTCTGCCAGGCGGCTGTGTCTTAGCTAACAGCAATGTTGCAGAGGCACAGAGAACTCTTGCCGGGGCTGCTCCGTTCTCTTGGAACGAGCGATACGAAAAAATCATCGACATTCTCACTGAAGACTCCTGCGCAGCACGGGGAACTTGCCCGATTCTGCTCCACCTGTTTTCATACAGTTACATCTGATTCCATTTTGCTTTGCAGGAGCTCTAATGACGCATTCGTGTGCCATGCGCCGCGCACTCGCCGCTGCCGCAGTCTTTGCTTTCGCCGCATCTATGACCCCATCTGCGGCCGCCCAGACGCCTCAGGGACAGGGCCGCCGTCCGCAGGTGCCGGATACCGGCGGCCGCTCGGCCACGTATGATCCGCTGAAGACTTTTGCGCCCTACACCATGCCGCAGCCGCCCAACTCCTACCGCGGCGGGGATGGCGCTCCCGGAGCGTCGTACTGGCAGAACTCAGCCGATTATGAGATGCACGCCAGCATCGACCCCGCGGCCAAAACGCTCTCCAACGTTGAGACCATCACCTACACCAACAACAGCCCTGTTGCGCTCAACAGCCTATGGTTGCAGGTGGAGCAGAACACCTACCGCGCCGACGCACGTTCGCGCACGTACTCCGGTGGTAGCCGCCAACGTCCCGAAAACATCAACACCGAAGGCACCGTCTTCGAGTCGGTGGAGTTGCTCTCGACCGTCAAAGGCGCGAAGCCGACGAAGGCCGAGTATGTCATCAGCGACACCCGGGCACGCATTAGCCTGCCCACGCCGTTACTGCACGGTGCCAGCATCAAGATCCTCATCAAGTACAACTACTCCGTGCCCGGTCCCTGGGGCGGACGCACTTCGGTCGGCGATGTGAAGGACGGACCCATCTACGACATCGCGCAGTGGTATCCGCGCATGGCCGTCTATGACGACATCCACGGTTGGGACACGCAACCCTTTCTGGGCAACGAGTTCTACACCGAGTTCGGCAACTACGACTTCTATGTGACTGTCCCCTCCAGCTACCTTGTCGCCGGTACCGGCTATCTCGTCAACGGCTCGGAAGTCCTGACCAAAACCCAACAGGAACGCCTGAAGCAAGCCGCTGCGAGTGATAAAACCATCTTCATTCGCACCAAGGATGAGATCAACGATCCGGCTAGCCGTCCGAAGAAAGACGGCACACTGACGTGGCACTATCACATGGATCACACGCGCGACGCTGTCTTCTCCGCGTCACCATCTTTCATGTGGGATGCCGCAAAGATCAATCTCCCGGGTGGCAAGACCTCACTCGCCGAGAGCTTCTACCCTGCCGAATCTGCCGGGGACCAGGGCTGGGGACGTTGCACTGAGTATTTGAAGGATGCCGTCGAGCATTTCTCTAAAGACTGGTATGTCTACCCGTACCCGGCCGGCATCAACGTTGCCGGGTTCTCCTCTGGCATGGAGTATCCAGGCCTTGTCTTCGACGGGATCAACTCGAAGAACAAGGGTCTCTTCACGGTAACGGCACACGAAATCGGCCATACCTGGTTCCCCATGATCGTGCAGTCCAACGAGCGCCGCGATGCGTGGATGGATGAGGGTTTTAACACCTTCATCGACATCTATGAGTCCGACCAGTTCAACCACGGCATTTGGGGTCCGAAGCGAGATGGCGAGTACGCTCCCGGCGGCGGTTATCCCGCCGATGAAATTGCCAAGGTGATCGCCGATCCTGAAGCCCCGCCTATCCTGATGCGTTCTGACGCAATCCGTGAAAAGTACCGCCATCCCATCACCTACTTCAAGTCGGCAGAGGGTCTCTATCTGCTGCGGGAAGAGATCCTGGGCCACGAGGTCTTCGACCGCGCCTTCCGCAAGTACATTGCAGATTGGGCCTTCAAACACCCGACGCCGTCCGACTTCTTCCGCGCGATGGAAAGCGAAGGCGGCGAAGACCTGAGCTACTTCTGGCGCGGCTGGTACGAGAACAACTGGACCATGGATATGGCTGCGAAGGACCTGAAGTACAACGACGCAGCCGACCCGTCTAAGGGGGCACACGTAACCATCGAGCAGAACGGTCAGCTTGTTCTGCCCGCGTGGGTGCAGGTCAAGTACGACGACGGGACTGACCTGAAGATCAAGCTACCCGCTGAAACCTGGATGCTGAAGGCCACCTACACTATGCCTCTGCCTACTACCAAAAAGATCGTGGAGGTAACGATCGATCCGGAGCACCGCATCCCCGATAGCAACCGCATCAACAACACCGCAAAGCCGTAATTGCCGGAAGGCAATCTTAGGCGATGCAAAACACAGCGACCGCACCGGATGTGCGGTCGCTGTGTTTTGTTAAGCGCCGAGGCCTATCCGATAGTTGGATAGGCTTATTTCTATCATTCTAGGCAGTATCGACATAGAGCGCGGGAAGGGCACACCTTCAGGTGTGCCAAACGCTACATATTTTGAATTGTTTCTTTTGTCGGTTTGCCATAGGCAAACCGACAAAGAAACAAAGGATAGAGAAGAAGCCATCTTTCGGCACGGCTGAAGCCGTGCCCTTCCGAATACCCTCTGAATTCAATCGAACCGGCGAAGATGTAACGCGGTATGGCTAAGAGCCCTTGCTGACCGCAAGCGGGAGTTCGATACAGCATCTGGCCCCTTGAACGGTGGCCTCTTCAAAGAAGATCCGGCCCCCATTGCGGGTGATGATAAGGTGCGCGATGGAGAGTCCAAGTCCCGCTCCCCGGTACGCTGCGTTCCGCTGGGTGCTTCCCGTGAAGAAGCGCTCGAAGACGCGGAGGTGTTCGCCCGGACTGATTCCAGGGCCGGAGTCATGAATCCATACAGCGTAGAAGTTCTGGCCGTCGTGCTCCCGAGGCTCGTAAGAGATGCGCAAGGTGGTGCGCTCCGGCGAAAATTTGACTGCGTTGTGCAGCACATTCAGCAGAGCGACCCGTATGAGAATTCGGTCCCCGACGAGATGCTCGGTGATGCAGCCGCTGTTTTCTTCAAGGATGATGAGATGACGATCCTCGATGATCACCTCAAGCAGCGCCAGGATCTCGTGGACAAGTTCGACCAGAGAGAACGCGGTCGTCGGAGTGTCCGATTGCGTGGCCTCTGCCTTGGCCAGCAGCAATAATCCGTCAATGGTCTGGTTCAGCCGGATGGTCTCCTCGAGCATCCCGCCGATAGCATCGCGATAGGCGACTGCCGGCCGTTCGCCCTGGAGAATGACTTCGCCGGTCGAACGGATAGAGGCCAGGGGAGTGCGTAGTTCGTGAGCTGCATCCGCCGTGAAGCGCTGCAGTTGCGCAAAGGCCTGTTGCAGCCGTTCGAGCAGATGGTTCAAGACGCGCGCCATGTGTCCGAGTTCATCGTCCGGGTTCTCGGCCACGATCCGGTCGTGGAGATTGCTGGCTGTGATCTGTTCGGCGCGTGCGGCCATAAGCTCAAGCGGTCTCAGTGCGCGGCGGGCGATGGTCGATCCAGCAAAGCCGGCAGCGATGAGGGCAATCGGCGTGGCGAGCAGCAGAATCAGAAAGAAGTGCTGCATGCGATCGTGCAGATCCGCCATGCTGTAACCCAGGCGGATCAAAACCAGCCGCCCCTGGACCGGATGCAGATGGCTGATGAGCAGGACGCGAGTTCCATCCGCCAGTGTCGCGGACCGTTCGTTGTAGGAGCTGGCACCCTCGCCGGGTAAGAGCGAATCACCCAGAGTCGAACCTTTCAGCGTGTCGCTGCTGTAGATGACATTCCCGGAGAGATCGCGCACATCCATCAGCCGGTCTTCGAGCAGGCGTGATTGGGGATGCGTGTGATAGCCCTCTTCGAGCCGAAGTACGCCCTGCGGATCGAAGTACAGCAGACCCTCGACGGTCTCGACGTCCTGGATCTCATCGTGGAAGATCTGCCGCTCAAGCTGCACGTATTGAAAAAGAAATACAACCGCGATGTAGATCGTGAGAATGCTGCTGAGGATCGCGACGAACCAAATGGCAAGGCGAGTCCTGATATTGGTGGGACGGGTAATCCTCATTGCTCAGGCTCCCGGAGAATGAAGCCGATCCCACGGAGCGTATGCAGCAGCTTGATGGGAAACGGATCGTCGATCTTGCGGCGAAGACGGGTCATCTGAACGTCGATGACGTTATCGATCGGGGTAAAGCGGGATGTCTCTCGCCAAACATCTTTCGCCAGCATCTCTCGCGAAACTGCGTCATTCCGATGCTCGAGGAGATAGAGGAAGAGGTCATATTCACGCGGCGTGAGCTCGATAGGAACTCCGGAGCGACTGATAGTTCGCGCGTTCCTGTCGATCTGCACGTCCGCAATCTCCAGTGTGGAAGACCGCGGTGGCGTTGGGACACGTCGCAGCAGGGAAGCAACGCGGGCCAGCAGTTCCGGAAACGAGAAGGGCTTGCCCAGGTAATCATCGGCCCCGGCATTCAGCCCCGCGACGCGGTCTTCGACGGAGTTGTGCGAGGTGAGAATCAAAACACGAGGAGGATTTTGCTGCGTCCGAATCATCGCGAGAATCTCCAGACCGCCGCGCTGGGGCAGGGTGAGGTCGAGCAGCACCAGATCGGGCCGGTCGCTGTGGATGAGGAAGAATGCCTCCTCTCCTGTGCGCGCCAGAATGGCTCGATATCCATTGCCGGTAAGACCCGCGACGAGATTGTCCCCCGTCCTCGGATCGTCTTCGACAACGAGAATACTGGCGGCAGTCTGGGACTCGAGCGACAAAGGATCTCCTGCTTGATGATTCCTCAGGATGACTGGCAGGGCAAGGGCCTGGGTAGTAAATGTCAGGAAGTTGTAAGGGAGATTCGTGGTCATTCACTTCGACTCGTCGGCTTGGCTTCCTGACTACGATTCGGGGACTTGCCGCGATGGGATTACGCGTCCCGTCCCGCGTTCGGTGCCTCAACCTGAGCGGGCAGGATTTCGCGGGTATAATTACGAACGAAGCGGGAGTAGCTCAATGGTAGAGTAGCGGCTTCCCAAGCCGTTGGTTGCGGGTTCGATCCCCGTCTCCCGCTCCAAAGATTTGGCCTCGTGGCAATCGAAATATCTCCCGACAATTTTCATCTTCCAGCGCCAGAGTCCCACCTGCCTTTGCAGGCCGATGGGACCCGTGGAACTGCGTCCGCCGATGCTTAGTGTTTTACGACCGAGATCGTCAGCGTGCTTGGATACTGAGCGGTGTGGTGGATCGCGGTATGGGCGACCACACCGGTCGTCTCGTCATAGTTGTTGCCGCCGGTGTTGAGATTGCGGTCGAAGCGGGGGAAGTTCGAACCGGCCACTTCAATCCGGATGCGATGGCCTGCGGCGAACAGGTTCGAGGTGTTCATCGGCGTCAGCGTGACCTTGTAGACCTTGTCCTTTTCCATCCAGACCGTCTTATCGTCGCCCTCGCGATAGCGCAGCCGCTGAATGGTCTCGTCGAGGTTATACGCCGTGCCGTCGGGCAGAACGTCGATAACCTTGACTGTAACGTCGGTGTCCTTTACGTCCGAGGAGACATAAAGCGTAGCGGTCATCGGGCCGCTTACTTCCATGTCTTCCTTCAAGGGTTCCGACGTGTAGACGAGAATATCCGGCCGCTCTTCCATCTTGCGCTGGTCGAGCGCTCCTCCCATGCCCGGGATGGTGTTGGCCGCGCAGCAGACGTTGCCGCCATAGCTCGGCGTGGGATGCAGCGGATCGTAAGCGAACAGGTCGGCGATATCCGGGGTGGCCTTCGGCTTTGCCTTGGATGCCACCGGCGCGGCAGGGGAGAGCACGAGCTGCCCATCGCCATGCAGCGTGTTGGCGTGGCCTCCGCTGGCTAGGGTGAGCGTGATCGGCTTCGCTCCCTCGGGCGGCCAGGACTTTGCATGCTGCCACTTGTTGCTGCCCATCGTGTAGTAGGTGACCTTGGCCTGCTTCTGCAGAAAGCCGTTGTCCTCGCCCTTCAGGAAGTGATCGAACCAGGCGTAGGTCAGCGCATCGTAGTCCAGCCGGGCGTCACCCATATCGCGCTCGCCGACGATGGTCTTCTCCGTGGCGCGCTTGTAGCCGCAGTGCAGGGTGGGCGCGATGACGGCGTACTGCTGATCCTTGGCCTCGCCCTTCGCGGTCTCGCGGACGAAGTTATACGCGGCAAGATTCGGGCCGGTGGAGACGTCGTACCAGGTCATGAACCAAAAGCCCGGAACGTTGATCGGCTGCGTGTCGGACTGCCAGATGCCGCCCTTGCGCCACGCAGGATCGTTCGGTGTGCGCTGGATCATCGCTCCGCCCGTGGTGTTATCCATCTTGTCGGAGAAGATGCCCTTGGGGCCGTTCACATTGGAGATGATCTCCTGCTCCGGCAGGTGTTCAAAGGCCTTGGCCCAGTCGACCGGCGGCATCTGCGGGGCGAGATCGAACATCTTCGAAGCCTTGATCAGATCGGCCTGCGAGGTGTCCTTGGGGAAGCTGGGGCGAACCTGGTTCTGCTCGCCGTAGAGCCAGTCGATGAAGAGCATCTGCACTGCTCCGCCGCGATACCAGTTGCCCTGCTCGTTATAAGGACCGACCTTGCCGACACCGGCTCCGAAGCTCTGCGGAATGATCGTGGTGAGAGCCTTGTTGCCAAGCGATGCGGCTGCAAGCTGCCACTCCGCGGTCGAAGAGCAGCCGATCAGGCCGATCTTGCCCGAGGACCACGGCTGCGTCGCCATCCAGGAAAACTGGTCGTCCGCATCGGTCAGCGGAGCGCCGAGGATATCGTAGTTGCCCTCGGAGAAGAAGTGCCCGCGCTCGTTCATCTCGACCAGGATGTAGCCGCGCTTCACGGCATCGAGTTCCGTGGACATATCGCGATAGGTTCCGGTGCGGACATCCCAGAAGTTGAAGTTGTAGGGAGTGCGGCTGAAGATGATGGGGTACTTCTTCGATGTGTCCTTGGGGCGATAGATATCGGCAGCCATGCGGACGCTGTCGCGCATCGGAACCATGACCTTGCGGTCGATGATCGCGATGTCTTCAAGCTGCTTTTCGATGGCAGCACGCTTCTCGCGAAGGGCTTGCGTCTCGGCTGGCGAGAGGTTCTGGCGAGAGCCCTGGGCGAAGACAGGGACGGTCATAACGCAGAGAAGTGCAAGGGCAGACGAACGCAAGCGCATAAGTAAGGGTTGTCCTTAATGAATGTGATTGCAGCGTATCATCATGACCCCGGAATTCGGATGGGAATCGCGGTGTCTCATCGCGATTGCAAGGAAAAGGCCGCCCGGTTGGGCGGCCTCTTATGCAGCGTTACGACAGAACTAACGGCTGGCGGTGGTGGCATTTTTCTGAGAAGCCTTGAGGTTCTCTTCCAGGGCCTGTGCCTGGGGCAGGAAGGTAACGGCCTTGGCGATCTGCGGATCCCACTGGGCGCGAACCTTGAGCCCTTCGAGCTGTCCGAACTGCGAGGTGAACAGATCGCTCTTGATACTCTCCTTCACCCAGTCGTTGACACCGGCGATATCGTTGTCGGTGTAGTCGATTGCGTTGGACTTGAGATACGCCTTGAACTCCTGCATCACGGCGTCGTCCACCACGAAGTCCTTGGGGACGGTGTGGGTGGCGAGGTAGTGCTTGCTGAAGTTGAAGAACGCATAGTGCTGGAGCAGGGTCTCCTGGAAGTGCGTGGACTTCACGTTGTCGATCTTCTCGTCGGGGGTAATGCCGCCGCCGCCGTAGACGGTGCGTCCGGCATCGGTGAGCTTGACCTCAAGATTGGACTTGTCCTTGGGTGCGTCGCCGGCGTCGCGCACATAGTAGTAGTCGTACAGCGAGACGTGATCGTAGTTGCGCTGGATTAGGCGTCCGGACGGCGTGTAGTAGTGGTAGGTGGTCAGGGCAAGACCGGTGTTCTCGGTGATCTGGAAGACGGTCTGGACGAGGCCCTTGCCGAAGGTAGTTTCGCCGACGATCAGGGCGCGATCGTGATCTTGCAGGGCGCCCGAAACAATCTCAGCCGCTGAGGCAGTATTACGATTTACGAGAACGACAATGGGATACTTGCCCGTGCCCTGTTCCCCGTGCGAGGCACGATAGATCTGATCCGGGAAGGCGCGGCCGCGTTGCGAGACGACGATCTGGCCCTTCTGGAGAAACTTGTCCGACATATTGACCGCTTCGTTGAGAAGACCGCCGGGGTTGCCGCGCAGGTCAATCACAAGACCCTTCAGCTCGCCCGATGCCTCGAACTTGTCCAGCGCATCCCCGACCTCGCGGCTGGTAGTCTCCATGAAGTTGGTGACGTGGATATAGCCGACGCCGGGACGGATCTGGAAGGCAAGGTCGACCGAGTAGCGCGGAATCTCGTCGCGCACCAGGTCGAAGACGAGGGGCTTGGGCGAACCTTCGCGCTCCATGGTCACGCCGACGTGCGTGCCCTTCGGTCCCTTGAGCAGGGAGGCGACTGCGGCGGAGTCCATGCCGGTGGTGGATTTGCTGTCGATCGACAGAATGACGTCGCCGGGGCGAATGCCAGCCTTATAAGAAGGCGTTCCTTCGAAGGGATTGAGGACGACGATCTTGGTCGTGCCGTCCTTATTCGGCTGCGGCTGGATCTGCATGCCGACGCCGTAGTATTTGCCGTGCTGATCTTCGCGCATCTGGGCGAAGGCCTTGGGATCGTAGAAATTGGAATGCGGATCCAGCGTATGGAGCATGCCCGGAATGGCGCCGTCATAGATTGCCTTGTCGGTCTTTTCGCCATCGAGTTTGTCGGCGTAGTTCTGCTCGACGATGGAGTAGACGCTGGTAAACGAGCGCAGGCTGTCGCGGAGAGTGGACTCGTCGGTGGCGGACTGGGCGGCGACCTTCTGATTAAGGAGCGAGCCGAAGACGGCGCAGGAAGCGAGGAAGAGTGTGGCCGTGAAGAGTGCGCGACGGGTGCGGGGTGCCATTGTCTGGTGTGACCTCAGTCTGATGTGGCCTCAGTAGGACGGCTTCTGAATCGGTAGACAGTATTGAGTACAGCGTTCCGTAAATTCGGAAGCTCAGATACTACCTTTTGATACCTGGAACGGGCAAAAAGATTGCCGCTGCAGCCTTATCCATCTTTGGACGGAGTATACACCGCCAGGTGAGCGGGAGGGCGGCTGGAATGAGGGGCTGGATGAGGGATGGGGGCGGGATTCGCCGGATGGTGCTGCGGCGGTTAGAATACAGGTGGATACCGTCTAAAGATATGTGGCGTCCAAACGGGCAGGGCTGAAACTGGCAGAGAATGTTGACTGCAAAGTAGATGTGACCTGAGCCGATCTGAAGATTACGAGTGACGATGACCTTAAGAATTTCGCAGTTTGCAGTGATGTGCGGGCTGGGCCTGCTGGGAATGCCGGGAGCGGTAACTGCGCAGGCGCCGCGTTATCAGAGCCCTTACAGTTCGCCTGCCGTGACACCGCAGGCGCCTCCGGCTGCTCTGCCGACGCCTACGGCGATCACCGCGGGTGGATCGGTCGTCGAGGATGTGGTGGTTCGGGTGAACGACCAGATCATCAGCCGCAGCGACCTGGAACGCAGCCAGGCGCAACTGCAGCAGGAGCTTCAGCAGCAGAACGTTCCGGCGGATGAAGCCGCCGAGCGCCAGAAGGGGTTGTTGCGCGACATGATCGACCAGCAGTTGCTGCTCTCTCGCGCCAAGGAGCTGAACCTGACTGCTGACGCCGAGGTGATTCGCCGTCTCGACGAGATCCGCAAACAGAACAAGCTCGACACGATGGAAGACCTGGAGAAGGCCGCGCGTTCGCAGGGCGTCTCGTTCGAGGACTTCAAATCGAATATCAAGAACGGCATCCTGACCCAGCAGGTTGTACGCGACGAAGTCGGTCGCCACCTGCAGATGACGCAGGGCCAGGAGCAGGCCTATTACGCCGCGCACAAGCAGGACTTCGAGCAACCGGAGCAGGTTCGCCTCAGCGAGATCCTGATTCCGACGGCGGCGGATGCGAAGGACGATATCGTCGCTCAGGCCCAGGCGAAGGCCAACGACGTCGCTGCCAAGGTTCAGGGCGGCGGCAAGTTCGAAGATCTGGCCAAGACTTTCTCCGGCGGCCCGACGGCTTCGCAGGGCGGCGACCTTGGGCTCTTCAAGCGTGGCGCATTGGCCAAGGTACTCGAAGACAAGACCTTCATTTTGAAGGCAGGAGAATCGACCGCTCCGATCCGGACGCGTCAGGGTTTCGTGATTCTGAAGGTGACCGAGCACCAGGATGCAGGCGTTCCGCCGATCAAGGACGTGGAGCCGCAGATCCAGGAAGCGATGTACATGCAGCAACTTCAGCCTGCGCTGCGTGCCTATCTGACGAAGCTGCGCGAAGAAGCCTATATCGACATCAAGCCGGGATTCGTCGACGCCGGTGCCAGCTCGAAACAGACGAAGCCGGTCTTCACCGCATACACCGCGCCCATCGTGAAGAAGAAGAAGGTGCATGAGAAGCAGCGCTTCGATCGCGGCGGACGCTTCTCTCCGGCGAAGGTTGGAAGTGCGGCCCAGGATACGGCAACGGCTCCCGTTTATGTTCCACCGCTTCCTTCGACGACTCCGGTGCCCGCGCTCGGTGCTGCTCCGGCTGCTGATGCGGCTGCAACGGCTCCTGTAGCCGCTGCTCCGGCCGCTGAGACGCCTACCGTTCCTGCTGCGGCTGCGACGACCAAGTCGAAGCCGGTCAAGGCAAACGGCAAGCGGACCAAGATCAAGAAGGAGAAGGTCCGGTTTGGACAGGCTCCTCGTAACTCTCTGCCGTCTGCTCCGACCAACATGGCGACCGACTCGGGCCTTGGCCGGCCGGACAACGATGCTGCTGGACCGGGTGCTCCTGCTGCTCCTGGTGCGGCGATCGCTCCGATTGGATCGGCCACGACGAACTTCTCGTCCAATGCAAGCCCGGATGACGATCCACTCGCGCCGAAGACCGTTTCGACGGGCAAGGTGCGTTACAGCTCGCGGGCGAAGACCATCGCTGCGACCAAGGCTGCGGCGAAGGATGCCAAGGTCAAAGAGAAGTCGTCTGCTACTCCGGTTGGCCCTTCGGCGGAAGAGAGTGCCGCGCAGAAGACGCAGGCTGCTCCTCTTGGTCTGAACGGCGATACGGTCAAGAAGAAAAAGAAGAAGAAGGATAAGGGCGCTCCCAAGGAGAGACTGCAGCAGAAGCCAAAGGAGCCTGCGGCTCCGGCCCCGGAGGCGACGCCTTACCGCACTCCGAAGCCGGAGCAGCCAGCGACTGCACCTTCGTCCGACGGTTCTGCTCCCCCTCCACCGAACTAATATGAAGCGTGAAGGAGCCCCATTCTGGCCGATGTTCTGGCTGGAATGGGGCTTTTCTATTTGAGCTTCAGATAGCTTCCTGAATCTACTCTTCCTTCAAAAACGCACGTGAATCCAGTACCGGTCGTTCGAGGCTGCGGACCCAGTCGGTCATTTCGCCGGGGCCTTTGCCGTTTGCGGTGGCTTTAGCGAACTCGTTGCGCATGGCCTGCATCTTAGCTTCGAGGTCGTCGAGGACATTGAGCAGGATGGCTTCGGGCGTCATCGGGAGCTTCGGGGAGCCGAACTCGTACTTGCCGTGGTGGCTGAGGATCATGTGTTCGACGAGGATGCGCAACCGCTCCGGGAAGGGTTGGAGCTCCTTTACCTTTTCGATCAGCATGCCCTGCGCGATGCTGATATGGCCGATCATCTGGCCTTCGAGGGTGTAGCTGAAGGAGTTCTTCCAGCTCAGCTCGCGGATCTTGCCCATATCGTGCAGGATCGCCCCGGTGATGAGGAGGTCGGAGTTCACCTCGGGGTAGAAAGGCGCTGTGGCGCGGCAGACGCGGACCAGCGTGAGGACGTGTTCGAGCAGGCCGCCGAGCCAGGCGTGGTGCAGCACCTTGGCGGCGGGAGCGATCTTGTAGGCGTCGGCGATGGCGGGGTCGTCGAGGAAGCTGAAGACGAGGCGCTGGAGGTCCTGGTTGTCGAATCCATCGACGTAGCCGCGGAGCTCGGCCCACATCTCCTCGATGTCGAAGGCGGTCATGGGCATGTAGTCGGCAGGATCGATCTCGCTGGCTGCCGCCATACGCATCTTGGTAAGGGTGATCTGGAACTTGCCCTGATACTTCGAGACCTGGCCCTGGACCTTGACGTAGCAACCTTCGCCGCAGGTGGCGACTGCGTCGGCGATGTCGTCCCACATGCGAGCCTCGATGGAGCCGGTCTTGTCGGTGAGGGTCGCAGCAACGAACTGGCCGCCCTGTTTCTTGTCGCGGACCTGCAGGGTGGAGAGGACGAAGTAGCTGACTACGGTAGCGTTATCGAACTTTGCTGCGTCGGCGATGTAAAAATCTTTCATTTGGATCAGGATACCTTGGGGTTCGGTTGAGGGGGTACCCCATCCCCCGGGGTTACCTTGGTGTAAGCCCATTATTTTCAGTGATATAGGTGGGCGGAGTATCGCTAAAATCGTGTCAACAAAGGAGTTACGGGTAAATTCGTGTCGGGGAATGACTTAGCGGAGGTGACCCACCTATTCGGCCCTGGCGATTAGGTTGATACGCCTGGGAGTTACGGTATTGGAAGATCTGTTAGCGCGGGCCTTCAGCCCGCAATTGGTTGACTGTTCCTAACCCTGGGCTAGGGAATCGCAGGCCTTCAGCCTGCAAAACTGCAGTGCTCAACGTTTTTACCGCATCGCTCCAAGTACAAGTCAGGTGAATAGGTTGATACGCCCTGGTTAGGATTTCTTACTTCTTTTATATTTTATTGAATTGGGCGTAACTAAAATGCCACTTCTTTTTATTTTTTATCTCTTGATGGGAGAGGGTTTACGGAGTTTTAGCGGCTTTTAGGGGCTTGACAGCTTTTACTTCGTGTCGCGGCTCGGCCATGCGCGTCGGGGGTGTCGATTCAACCCATGAGGATTCGGAAGTAGTCGTTGAGGAGGCGGTTGGTGGGGTCGTATTTGCGGCGGGCGGTCTGCATGGTGGTGAGGCGGTCGCCGTAGGCTTTCTGGACGATGGCCGGGGTCAAGCCGAAGGTTTGATTCAGGAGTGGCACTCCGTTGCGGTCGCTGCAGAACTGGTTGTAGGCGGTGAGGAACTCTTCCCAGCCGGGGTTGGCGGTGGAGACGGGATCGATGGTCATGACGTTGCCGTCGTAGGAATAGGAGAGGAGGGCCTGCTGGTCTTTGAGTATCCAGTAACCGACGTAGAGGAGGTTGGAGCGATAGCCGGTGTGGGCGTAGTAGTCGCGGACGAAGTGGAAGAAGTCGGTGATGGCGACGGCGTAGGTGTCTTCGGGGAAGGCGAAGAGGCTGAAGGTGTAGCGGCTGTCGTCGGACTGGGCGGGGTAGTGGATGATCTGGTCGCCGGGAATGGTGTAGTCGCCCTGGACGAGGGTTTCGAGCTTGAAGCGCCAGCCGGCGTTGAAGGCGTCGAGGATGCCGTAGCGGATGGCGAGGTTCTCGACCTGGGCGGTGACGTCGTGGCCGAACTTGGGACCGGCGGAGCCCCAGAAGAAGTTACGGAGACCCCAGGCGACGTGGTCGGGAAAGCCGGTGGCGGCGGGGTTGTAGCGTCGAAACTCGATCGTGATCTTGTCGTCGAAGGGAAAGATATAGAAGAACATGGAGTTGTTGCGGGCGCGGAGGGCGGGGAGTTGGGCGACGAACTCTTCGAGGGTGAAGGTCTCGTGGTGGACGTGCATTGGAAGCAGCGGGCGGATCTTGTAGGTGACCTCGTAGATGACGCCGAAGGTGCCGTACGAGCAGCGGATCTGCTTCATGAGATCGGGTTGCTGTGCTTCGGTGACTTCGAGAAGTTCTCCGTTGGGCAGGACCATCTTTACGCCGGTGATGTAGGAGCCGACCTGGCCGTACTCGCCGGGCATGGAGGCGTCCTTGGTTCCGGCGCAGGCGGCGCTTCCGGCGCTGAGGCTGCCGATTTCGGTGTTGATGTAGAACTGGAGGTTTTTGGCTTCGAGAGCTTTGGCGAGGTCGAGGTGGAGAGCGCCGGCTTCGACGGTGAGGGAATCGGCGGTGAGGTTGAGGGTGCGGTTCATCTTCATGCGGAGGAGGGTTCCGCGTTCGGCTACGCCGCAGGGAGCGGTGGAGTGGTTGGAGCCGACGGCGCGGACGGGCGAGGGGTATTGGGCGGGATTCTTGAGGATGCGAACGATGTCGTCGACGGAGTTGGCGTCGACGATGACGGCGGGGTGGGAGATGATGTTGCCGAACCAGTTGGTGACGGTGTTCTGGGGCACGGGCTGACCTCCGGAGATGGTGGTAGCGGGCCGAGGGAGAAGAAGGGCTACAAGGGGATGATGCGAGGCCGGAGAGGCGAGCCTGCGCGATAGGAGGGACGCCGTGACAGGGTCAACGTACAGGCGGAGTTGAAGGCAAGTCAAGGGTTGAAGGGAGTTGGTCGGGCAGTTGTTACAATCGAGGTTTGAACAGAGGCGGCTTGCGTGTTGATGGGCCTGCCTCGACGAGAGTGAAATGCTTCGTTTTTCGACTGCGGGAGAGAGCCACGGGGAGAGCCTGGTGGCGATGGTGAGCGGGATGCCGGCGGGTGTGCCGGTGGACCAGGAGTTTATCGGCCACGAGCTTTGGCGGCGGCAGCAGGGCTACGGTCGCGGCGGCAGAATGCGGATCGAGCGGGATGCGGCGCATATCCTCAGCGGCGTGCGGCATGGCAAGACGATCGGATCGCCGATTGCCATGACGCTGGCGAACAATGATTGGAAGAACTGGGAAGAGATTCTGCCGGTCGAGACGGGCGATCCGGACAAGCATAAGAAGGTCGCTTCACCTCGGCCGGGACATGCGGATCTGGCTGGGTCGCTGAAGTACGACTTCCCCGATGCGCGGTATGTTCTGGAGCGGGCGAGTGCGCGGGAGAGCGCGGCTCGTGTGGCGGCTGGTGCTTTGGCGAAGCTGCTGCTGAAGGCTTTGGGAATCGAGGTTGCGAGTCACGTGATTCGGGTGGGCAAGGCAGAGCTGCAGCGGCCTGCTACGTGGGAAGAGATTGCGGCGCTCTCGTCGAAGGAGACGGTGTTGTTGAATTGCGTCGATGCTGCGAGCGAGGCCGCGATGAAGGCCGAGGTCGATGCGGTGTTGCGAACCGGCGATACGATCGGCGGGGTGTTCGAGGTCGTGGTGCATGGGCTGCCTCCGGGTGTGGGGACGCATGCCAACTGGGATGAGCGGCTGGATGGTCTGCTGGCGCAGGCGGTGATGAGTCTGCAGGCGGTGAAAGCGGTCGAGATCGGGCGGGGCGTGACGGCGGCGGAGTCGCTGGGCAGCACCGTGCATGATGCGATCGGCTACGAGGGTGCGGACGAGGCGTTTACGAAGTTCTCGCGCGAGAAGAACAACGCGGGCGGGATCGAAGGCGGCATCTCGAACGGCGAGGATGTCGTCGTTCGGGGGTATCTGAAGCCGATCTCGACGCTGCGTCGGCCGCTGGCTTCGGTGAGCTTTGAGACGCGCGAGCCGGTGAAGGCTGCGTATGAACGGAGTGACGTGTGCGTGGTTCCGGCGGCAGGCGTTGCGGCGGAGGCGATGGTTGCGCTGGCTGTGGCTCGGCTGGTGGTTGAGAAGTTTGGCGGGGATTCGCTGCGCGAGATGGAGCGGAACTTTGCCGGGTATTGTGAGCAGATTCGGAAGTACTAAAAGACAGTTATGAGTTGGTAGTTGTGAGTTTTTACGGAGCTTGTTTTGGCTAAGAGGGTTGGTGGTTTGAAGATTCATGAGGTAGTGAAGTGGCCTGAGCCGGTGCTGGCTCGGGTCGGTGAGTCGGTGACGGTGTTCGACGCAGCGTTGAAGCAGTTGGTGGACGAGATGTTCGACAGCATGTATGCGGCGCAGGGGATTGGGCTGGCGGCTCCGCAGATCTCGCTGTCGAAGCGGATCTGCGTGATCGATGTGAGCTTCAAGAAGAATCCGGAGGAGAAGATCGTGCTGATCAATCCGGAGATTATCGATCGCAAGGGTAAGCAGGTGGAGGAGGAAGGCTGCCTGAGTCTGCCGGAGATTCGCGAGAAGGTGGCGCGGGCCGAGTGGGTGAAGGTGCGGGCACAGGATGCTTCCGGTGCGTGGTTTGAGCTGGAAGGTGAGGAACTGCTCTCAAGGGCGATTCAGCATGAGATCGACCATCTGGATGGGGTTCTGTTTATCGATCGGTTGAGCCGGCTGAAGCGGGATTTGGTGATTCGGAAGATGAAGAAGCTGATCAAGAATGGCGAGTGGTAGGAAAACAGTTGGTAGTTGTGAGTAGTGAGTTGGTAGTGGTCTTGTTCGGGTAGTGGTTTTGGGGTTGCTCTCTGCTTTTGCGGGTAGGGTTTATGGCTTGAGATTGAGGGGTTGGTTGTGAAGGTTGTGTTCTGTGGGACGCCGGAGTTCGCAGTGCCTACGCTGGAGGCTGTGGCGGCGGCGGGGCATCACGTTGCACTGGTGGTGACGCAGCCGGATCGTGCAGCGGGGCGGGGGATGGAGATTCAGATTCCTCCGGTAAAGCGGGCGGCGCTGGAGTTTGGAATTCCGGTGGTGCAGCCGGAGAAGATCAAGAACAACCTAGAGTTTCGGGAGTTGCTGGAAGGGATCAAGCCGGACGTGATCCTGGTGGTGGCGTATGGACGGATCGTGCCGCAGTGGATGCTGGATCTGCCTCCGCTGGGGAACATCAATCTGCATGGAAGTCTGCTGCCGAAGTATCGCGGCGCAGCACCGATCCAGTGGGCGGTTGCGAACGGTGAAGTGGTTACGGGTGTGACCACGATGCGGATCGATGCGGGTCTCGACACGGGCGATATGCTGCTGGCGCGGAAGGTGCCGGTAGGCGTGGAGGAGACGGCCGTCGATGTGTACGAGGGGCTGGCTTCGGTGGGTGCGGGATTGATGGTGGAGACGCTGGCGGGATTGGCGGCGGGGACGCTGTATCCGCAGAAGCAGGACGATACACAGGCTTCGCTGGCTCCCATCCTGAAGCGCGAGGATGGGTGGATGGATTTTTCGCACACGGCGAAGGTGGTGTATGACCGGTGGCGCGGCTTTCAGCCGTGGCCGGGAGCGCACACGACGCTGCGGGGGAAGAAGCTGATCGTGCAGCGGATGAAGCTGGTTGCGGATACGTTTCAGGGAGAGCCGGGTGTGTTGCAGGTGGAAGGGGATTCGATGCGGGTGGGATGTGCGGAGGGAACGGTATTGGAGTTGGTTGAGGTTCAGATGGAAGGCAAGAAGCGGATGGGCGCGGCGGAGTTTTTACACGGGTACCAGGTGAAGAGCGGCGAACGGTTGGGGCTATGACGGATAAGGTGCAAGGCAAAGGTGGCATGGCGCGGGGTGGGGCTTTCGGGAATTTCGGGAAGAAGACCCCTGTAAAGGGGCGGCCGGCGACGGCTGGACCCACGTTGTCGGTGGCGGAGGCGCGGGCGAAGGTAAGTCCGGCGCGGATGGCTGCGTTTGAGATTCTGACATTGGTGGGGCAGGGCAAGGGGCATAGCGATGAGTTGCTGCATTCGGCGCTGACGGATGCGCTTTCGCCGGAGGACCGGAATCTTACGACGGCACTGGTGATGGGTGTGCTGCGCTGGCAGATCGCCCTGGATGCGCGGGTACGCGGGTTGCTGCAGCGGCCGGAGCAGAAGCTGGTGGATGCGGTGGCGATCACGCTGCGGATGGGGGCGTTTCAGTTGCTGCATATGGACCGAATTCCGGCGCATGCGGCTTTGAGTGAGAGCGTGGAATTGTGCCGGGCGGCGGGAGAACCGCACGCAACGGGCATGGTGAACGCAGTGCTGCGCAAGGTCGCGGCGGCGCAGAAGCCGGGTGTGCGGATTCATGAGTCGACGGCGGCGTTTGCAGAGCGGCTAGGCCATCCTCAGTGGTTAGTCGAGCGCTGGGTTGCGGCGTATGGACGAGATGCAGCGGTGAAGATCTGCGAGGCGGATCAGCAGGAACACGGCGAGGGCGGGATGTTTGTCGAAGCTGAGGTGGTGGAAGGGGCTCTGCCTGCGGCTGCGCTTCCGCTGATGGATGATGGGTCGCGGCTGGTTGCGGAGATTGCTGCTGCGGCTGTTCCGGACGGGCTGGATCATACCGTCAGGGTCTGGGATTGCTGCGCGGCCCCCGGTGGCAAGACGCTGATGCTGGCGCTGCGGCTCGGTGAGGCTGAGGTTCTGGCGACGGATGTGAGTGCGAAGCGGCTGGCGCAGACGGAGGCTCGGCTGAGACGGTATGCGTATGCGGAACGCGTGAAGTGTGCGGTGGCCGATGCTGCAGCCGAGAAGAATGTTCGCGGACAGTTCGATCTGATTCTGTGTGATGTGCCGTGCAGCGGGACGGGCACGCTGGCGGGGAATCCTGAGATTCGGCATATGTTGAAGGTCGAGGAGTTGACGCGGCAATCGGATCGTCAGCGGAAGATTTTGGCGGGTGCTTTGGGGCGGCTGGCTGAGGGTGGGCGGCTGGTGTATTCGACCTGTTCGCTGGAGCCGGAGGAGTGTGAGCGGGTGGTAGAGGCTGTCGTGGCTGCGGGTGGGGTTCGGCGGGTAGCTGTGGATGGGTTCTTAGAGGGTCTGGTTGCGGATGGGGTTTTGAAGGGCGAGTTGGGTTCGGCGGTGCGGGATGGGGCTTTGCGGACGCTGCCTGGGGTGCATGGGTGTGATGGGTTCTTTGCGGTGGTTTTGGAGAAGGTGTAGGGGCGGCTTTTCGGCTGAGATTGAAGCAAGAAAACTCTAGTGGCCGAGGGTGACCTTCACTCCGGCACCGGGCTGGACGCGGTGGCCTGCGGCGGGGCTTTGGCTTACTACTGTGGCTTGTGGTGTGGCCGGGGCTGCTGTGGACGGGGGCTCTGCGGGAGTTGGCGTGGCGGGAGCGGGAGCTTCTTCGATTGAGACGATGTGGAGGCCGGCGGCTGAGGCTCGGGCTACTGCTGCGGATAGGCTGAGTCCTGCGAGCGACGGCATCGCGATGCTGGGGGCAGTCGGATCGGGTGGTGGTGCGACTGCGACTGCAACGGGGGCTGCGGTGGGTTGGGCTTCTGCGGCTGGGGTGGGGGTGTAGACCGGGCGGGTGACGGCGGGTTGGGGCGCGCTCAGCAGGAGGCTGATGCGGGGGCTGGCGGCGGGGGTGTCACTTGGGTTGGGGGTCTGGGCGAGGACGATGCCGGCCGGGCCGGGTGAGGCAATGTGGGCGATGGCGCCGACTTCCAGGCCGAGCCGGCGGATGGCGATGGTGGCGGGGCGCTCGGACTGGCCGATGAGATTGGGGATGGAGACCTGCTGCGGGCCGAGGCTTTCGGTGACGCGGACGGTCCAGTCGCGGCGGACGACGGACTTGGGCGCGGGGGACTGGGAGAGGACGGTGCCGGCCACGGAGTTCGGCGCGTAGAAGCGGTTCTCGATGTTGAGGCGGAGGCCCAGCCCGCCGGCTTTCTTGCCTGCTTCGAGGAGAGTCAGTCCAGCGAGCGTCGGGACTTCGACCTCGCGGCCATGGATGGCGATGCGCATCGCGAGGTAGGCGGAGAAGAGCGCCACGGCGATCATGGCGAGCGCACCGAAGGCGACGTTGAAGAAACGATTGATGGTGGAGATCTTCATGCAAGCGTCAAGGATACAGGGTGGAGCAGTTATCAGATGTCAGTGGTCAGTGGGTTGTTCAGCGGCGGTTGTCGGTGGCGGGTTCGGGGTGGATCAGGAGGCGGGAGACTTCGGGGGAGTCCAGTTTGAAGGCAGATTCGAGGGCGGTGATGATGGTATGGACGCGGGCCATGGGGAGGTCGTCGGGCAGGGTGCAGTGGCAGCTTACCTGGATGCGCTCGGTGTTTTCGTGGGCGACGATGCCGCTTGCTTCCTCGCTTGATGGGGTGCCGGTGCGGGTGACGAGAATCTCGTGGATATCTAGAATTTCGGGGAAGGCGGTGGCGACGCGGCGGAGACGGGCTTCGAGTTGGCGGTTTCGTTCGAGTGAAGCGGGGCGCTCGATGGTGGCGGGTTCCGACTCGATGTGGGTGAGGATGGAGGAGATGCGGGGGATCTCGCGACGCATCTCGGACTCAAGCTGGGTGACGAGGGCGTGGGCGGCGCGGAGCGGCATGGTCTCGTCGACTTCGAGATGCTGCTCGACGTGCAGGCCGTTGTCGGGGGTGCCGTCGAACTGCTGCACGGTGACGTCGTGGATGGAGAGGTTGGAGCGGGCGGCTACGGCGCGGATGCGGTCGTGGACACTCTCGGCGATGGAGGCGGTGGGGATGGAGTGGACCACGACATCGGCCTGGGGTAGGTGTTGACGGACGGCCTGGATAGCAGCCAGGGTGATCTGTTCGGAGCGTTGGAAGGTGAGGTTGCGGGGAAGGCCGAGGGTGATGTCGGCGAAGTAGCTGGAGCCGGAGCGGCGGGTGCGTAGGCGTGTGACGGAGAGGACGCCGGGGATGGCGGCGAGGTCGTGGATGATCGCAGCGCGGGTCTGGGAGTGGGCGGGGGTGGCGTCGGTGAGGGCGTCGATGGTGCGGCGGGCGAGCGTGTAGCTGATGCGCAGGATGATGACGGAGACGAGGATGGCGGCGATGGGATCTGCCAGTTCGAGAGCGGCGATGTGGAAGTACTGTCCGAGGTAGGTGGCGGTCAGGCCGATGAGAACGGCGACAGACGACCAGATGTCAGTGGAGAAGTGAATAGCGTCGGCTTCCAGGGCTTCGCTGGCGTGCTCCTGGGCGACCCGGTGCAGGTTGCGGGAGCGGGTGTAGTCGACGGCGATGGAGAGAAGCAGGACCGCGAAGGGCCAGATGACGAGCTTGAGCGGCAGGGTGAGGGCAAGGTGTTCGCGGAAGAAGATGCGGTGGAGCGCCTCTTTGAGAATCCAGATGCTGGAGGCCAGCATGATGACAGTCTCGACGAAGGCAGAGAGGGATTCGATCTTGCCGTGGCCGTAGTTGTGGTCTTCGTCGGCAGGGCGGTCGGAGACGCGGACGGAGAAGAGCGTGATGGCGGCGGCGATGAGGTCGACGCCGGAGTGCGCGGCTTCGGAGAGCATGCCCAGGGAGCCGGTGAGCAGGCCGGTGAGGAGCTTCAGCAGCGTAATGGCGAAGGCGGCGAGGACCGAAGAGAGCGCGGCGGATTGCTTCGCGCTGGAGTTCTGCTGCAGTTCTTCGGTGGTCGCGCCGGAGGCCATAGGGTGATGGTACAGGGGAAGGAGTTGGTAGTTGTGAGTTGGTAGTAAGGACTAGGACGGGGTGGTTCTTGACCGTGATTCTATGGGGCTATTGTTTGGTGGCTTTGTAGAGGCCTGCTGTGCCGAAGACGTAGCTGGTCCAGGAGACGTCGGTGAAGCCGGCGTTGCGGAGGAGCTGGAGCATGCGTGGGGGGCGGGGAAAGCGTTCGACCGAGGCGGGCAGGTAGGTGTAGGCGGCCGGTTGGCCGGAGATCAGGCCGCCTACGCGCGGGAGAATCTTTTTGAAGTAGAGGTTGTAGATGGCGCCGATGAGGCCGCCGGGCTGGTTGCATTCGAGGATGCCGAGCTGGGCTCCGGGGCGAAGGATGCGGTGGAGTTCGGCGAGGCCTTCCTCGTAGTTCGCCAAGTTGCGAAAGCCGAAGGCGGAGGTGGCAAGGTCGATGGAGTTCGAGGCGATCGGGAGATGGAGCGCGTCGGCTTCGATGGGGATGATGTTGTGCGGGCGGAACTTCAGGGCTCCGCGGGAGAGCATCTGGTGGGAGAAGTCTACGGCGAGAATGGGAGCTGCCTGGGGAGAATTCGAGTCTTCGCCCGAGCCTTCGCCGGTTGGGATGAGCGGGGTTTTGGGGCGGTGCGCCAGGAGCGCGAGCGTCATGTCGCCGGTGCCGCAGCAGAGGTCGAGGGTGATGGCTTCAGGACGCTGCAGGATTGGCCGGAAGGCGCGGGCGGCGCGGGACCACATCCAGCGGTCGAGGCCGGCGGAGAGGGTGTGGTTGGCGCGGTCGTAGGTGGGGGCGATGGTGTCGAACATCTGCTGGACGTTTTGCGCAGCCGCCTGTTCGTCGGCTGTACCGAGCGGCCGGGCTCCGATGGAGAGTTCGTGTTCGGGCTTCTGTGCGATGGTCACAAATTCTATGTTAAATGGTGGCGAGTATTAGTTATCGGAAGGTCTGTCGATGTGGTCGATGATGTAATGTTCGACTGGGCCTCGTTGCGGGGTGAGCTTGAGGCCCAGTTGCTGCTTCACCGCGTCGAAGAGCGATGGACGGTCGCGGAGCTCGGGAGAGAGGGTTTCTTTGGAGACGTCGGGTGGCAGCTCGGGCGCAAAGGACAATTTGAAGTCGTAGTTCTTGTCGAGGCCGGTGAGATTGATGACAGGCCGCTTACTGCTCTGAAGTTGTTGCCCGAGCCACCAGCAAAAATAGGGCATGGGAACTCGGATACCAACGACGCCATCGGAATCGAAGTTCATCGGAATCCTGAAGTCCTGCGGGCTATCGTTTACCTTCATCTTCGAATCTGGAGTATCGAGCGTGAGGGCATATACGGGACCTTCTTTGATATCGATATGGAACTTTAGATTGAATCTGTCGACCAGCAGGTTCTGGAACATGACGTGGAGATCGTCGATGCTATAGGAGCGGTCGACCTTGGCTTCAATGTTGTAACGTTCCGAGTCGAGCCACTCCGGACCGCCGGAGATTTGAGACATGGGCACTCGATACATCAGGCTGATCATGAGCTTCACCGGAATGTTCTGCGCTGTGTAGCCGTTGCCTCCGGGGAGAGCCTTGATTCCGCCATTGCGATCAGGAGCGCGCGAGAGCCGGATTGCGGCGACATCAAAGGTGAGACGGTTGGCTTCGTTCTGCGCTGGGGCGAGCGTCGGAGAGGTCAGTACGAGTGCTGCCACGCAGAGGCGGAGGAGGGATTTCATCCTGGCGAGTCTCGGGATGCAGGGTTGCATGGGCGCTCTCCGGTGGAATCTCTCGATGTTTAATTCAAGCCTTTGTTTGACGCATGAGGGTCAGCATGGATTCAGCGGCGGTGCTGAGCTCTGCGTCGGTGATGTCGAAGATGACTTGTGTCTTGCCGATGCCGGTCGGGAGCACGTAAGCACGTTTGCCGCTGCGGTTCTTTTTGTCGCTGTAGGTGCGGGCGACGAGCCTGGCGGCGGTGGCTTTGAATTGGGGCAGCGGGCCGTAGCTGAGGATGACGCGGGTCATGCGGTCGGCCTGGGCCTGGGTGATGGTCTTGCGGGCGAGTGCGACTTGCAGGGCGGCGATGCTGCCCCAGGCTACGGCTTCTCCGTGGAGGAGCTGCTTGTAGTTGGTGGCGGACTCGATGGCGTGGCCGAGGGTGTGGCCGAAGTTCAGAATCATGCGCAGGCCGAGTTCTTTTTCGTCCTGATTGACGACGTCGGCTTTGACCCGGACCGAGGCGGCCACGACGTGGGTCAGGGCTTTCTCTCTGGCCGGGCTGGACTTCTTCGCGAGGATGGTGGCGGCGTTCTTCTCCAGGTAGGAGAAGAGGCGGGCGTCGTAGATGATGCCGGCTTTGATGGATTCGTGAAGGCCGGCGCGAAGTTCGGCGGGGGGCAGGGTTCGGAGGAGGTCGGTGTCGGCGAGGACGGCCTGGGGGTGGTTGAAGCTGCCGATGAGGTTCTTGCCGGCGAGTAGGTTGACGCCGGTCTTGCCGCCGATGGAGGAGTCCACCTGTGCCAACAGGGTCGAGGGGAGTTGAACGTAGCGGACGCCGCGCATATAGATGGCAGCGAGGAAGCCGGTGATGTCGCCGATGACTCCTCCCCCGAAGGCGATGAGGAGGGCGTCGCGGTCGGCTCCTGCGAGGGCGAGCTTCTGGGCGAGGGACTCGACGGCAGCCATGCGCTTGTGGGATTCACCTGCGGGGTGAAGCAGAACGGTCGGGGCGGCTGGGCCTTCTTTGGGGAAGGAGGCGAGGAAGGGTTTGGACCAGAGCTTCCATATTTCGGGCGAGGTGATGACGAAGGGGCGGAAGGGCTTGGCGGGGTTCAGCTTCGTCAGGCGCTGGGAGAGGGTGCGGAGGAGGCCGGAGCCGATAGTGACGTCATAGCTTGCGGACGGGGTTTTGATGGCGATGGAAGGCACGATAGAGCTATGGTATCGCAGCGGTTTGGCACGCGTCGGGGTAGTAGCATTGTTGGTATGGATAGGGTCGATTTTCTAGTCGTAGGTGGTGGGATAGCTGGATTGAGTGCAGCGATTCGGTTGGCGAATATAGGCACGGTGCTGGTGGTGACCAAGGAAGAGCTGGCGGAGTCGAATACGGCTTATGCGCAGGGTGGAATCGCGGTCGCCATGGGTGGCGATGAGGATGTCCGGTTGCATCTGGAAGACACGATTGCGGCGGGAGATGGGCTGGTGAATCGCGAGGCGGCGCAGGTGCTCGTCGAGCAGGGCTCGCAGCGAGTGGAGGAGTTGCTGGAGTGGGGCACGGCGTTCGATCGCGAAGGCGGTACGGCTGCGGGAGCTTTGCTGCGAACCCGCGAAGGCGCGCACAGTCTGTCGCGGATTCTGCATGCGAACGGCGATGCGACGGGCCGGGAGATTGCGGTCTCGCTGCTACGGCATGTGCGGGGGATCGAGAACATCGAGTTGATGGAGTGGGCCACCACCGTCGATCTGCTGGTGGAAGACGGTCGCGTCGTTGGAGTATCGCTGCTGGATGGAGAGGGCGGTCTGACCACGGTTCTGGCTCGGGCGGTGCTACTGGCCAGTGGCGGGGCGGGGCAGATTTATAGCGACACGACGAATCCGGCGGTGGCCACGGGGGACGGGATCGCGATGGCGTACCGGGCGGGTGCCGCGGTGAGTGATATGGAGTTCTACCAGTTCCATCCGACGGCGTTTTCGATGGCTGGGGCTCCGCGGTTTCTGATGAGCGAGGCGCTGCGGGGTGAGGGTGCGTGGCTGGTCAATGCGCGGGGGGAGCGGTTTATGGAGCGATATCATCCGCTGTTAGAACTTGCTCCGCGGGATGTGGTGGCTCGGGCGATCACGCGGGAGGGTATGGACGGCGAGGTCTATCTGGATATGCGGCACGTGGTGGGCGACCTGTTCGCGCGGTTCCCGGGGATCTCGAAGTTTCTGACGAAGTATCGGCTGGAGCTGGGGCGCGACCTGATCCCGGTGCGGCCGGCCGCGCACTACCTGATGGGTGGCGTGAAGACGGATGTGCATGGACGGACTTCGCTGCCGGGATTGTTTGCGGCTGGGGAGGTGGCTTGTACCGGGGTGCATGGAGCGAATCGGCTGGCCAGCAACTCGCTGCTGGAAGGGCTGGTGTTTGGAGCGCTGGCGGCGGAGGCGATGGAAGGAGAGCAGTTGGGAGTTGGTAGTGGTGAGTTGGTAGTTGGCGTGGTTGCGCCGCGAGGCGAGGTGGCTACGGGCGAGGTGGCTACGGAGCGGTGGATTGCGGAGTTGCGGGATTTGATGTGGAAGGATGCCGGGTTGCTGCGCGACCACAATGGGCTGGAGCGGGCTCGGCGAGGGTTGGATGCGCTGGCGATTACGATGCCGAGAGGTTTGTTTCGGCGAGGTGTTGAGGCCCGGAATCTGCACGTCGTGGCGGGGCTGATCGTGGCGGCGGCGCTGGGGCGAGAGGAGAGTCGCGGGGCTCACTACCGGAATGATTTTCCGGAGCATGATGCCGTGGGGTTGCACTCGGTGATGGTACGGGGGGAGCTGCGGTTTATGGCTTAGGGACGGTTGTGATCCTGCTGAGGGGGAGAAGCAGGTGCTTCGTTTCGTTCAACAGGGCAATGAATTTAGATTTTTCGATGAATCAGGCTTAGTACGGTCGGAGCATCTGGTCTTGCAACCGGGTGCTCAGATTTATTTTTGCCTTGGCTTAGAGGAATGTCAGAAGAATCGGAGTAACGATTCCAGCGACGAGGAGTGCCGTGATGATTGTCTTGGTGCGGACGTACTTGTAGGACATGTAGATGCCGGTGAGCGTCGAGATCAGTAGGCCGATGGCCACGATGAGGAAGAAGATCTTCATGGGGAGAAGATTCTTTGCCTTGATGGGTGTGGCTTCGCCCAGTCGTTGCGTGGCGGGGGCAGTTTCTGCGGGCTTCGGCTCGGCTGATTTATCTGCGCGCAGCTTCTCTGGGACGGCGGCCGTCTGGGGTTTCTTGTTTGGGACGACAAGAGTCTGTTTCTTATGGAGTTGGCCTAGTTGGACAAGAATTTTGGGCGGCGTGTAGTCGCGACCGCGGGTAGTCTCGTGAAGGGAAAAAGTCTGGAGCCCACCGGTAATTGCGAAGAAGATCAGGGCGGGAGCGGTGAAGACGCCAAGGTAGAGATGGAGAAGGCGTGCAGGCTTCAGAAAAGAAGAGCGTGACATACGTGGATTGTAAGAGATGCCAACTCATTGGATATGAAGGAATCCAGGTTTGTTGCTGCCTTCTCTACGCTGCAGACTCTTCCGCCGGAGCGAGGATCGACACGAGAATCGTAACTCCAAGGGTCACGACGATGACGCCCAGTGAAAGCAGTGGACCGACCTCGATCCAACGGGCGGCCAGCATCTTGATCGCAGCAAAGGCCAGGACGACGGCCAGGCCATAGTGCAGGAAGCGGAGCTTGACCAGCAGGTGCGCCAGCAGGAAGTAGAGGGAGCGCAGTCCCATGACGGCCATGATGTTCGAGGTATAGGCGAGGAAGGGATGGCGGGTGATGGAGAGGACGGCGGGGATGGAGTCGAGGGCGAAGACGATGTCGGTCAGTTCGATGGCGATCAGGCAGAGGAGAAGCATCGTTCCCATGCGCTGGCCGTTTTCCTGGACGAAGAACTTGTCCTGGCGCAGGCTAATGGGATGGACGCGGGAGAGCCAGCGGACCCAGCGGGGGGAGCCGGCATCTTCCTTTTCTTTTTCGGGAACGAGGAGGCGAACGGCTGCTCCCAGGAGAATGACGGCAAAGATATAGCTGACCCATTCGAAATGGGAGAGGAGCTCTAGGCCGGCGGCGATGAAGGCTCCGCGCATGACGATGGCCCCGGCCACGCCCCAGAAGAGGACCTGCGGCTGACGGGCGGGTTCGATCTTGAAGAGCTTGAAGAGAAGGAGAAAGATGAAGAGGTTATCTATAGAGAGTGACTCTTCAATGGCGTAGCCGGCGAGGTATTCGACCGAGGAGCCCGAACCTAGAGTACGGAAGACGAAGAGGGCGAAGACCAGGGCGGCTGCGATCCAGAGGATGGTGGCGGCGATGGCGGTGGTGTGGGTCTTCTTCTGGGCAGCAGGACCAGTCACCGGGGCGCCGCGACGAGCGTAGAGGAGCTCGGCGGCGAGGAGAATCAGGATGTAGACGTGAAAGCCGATCCAGTGACTGAGGGGGGTGACGCTTTCCATGTGTATTTCGATGCTAACCCGGCTATGGGCATTGCGTGTCGGGCAGAGAGGTGATTTGATGTTGCGGTGTAATCCTGTACTGGTTCGGTGATTTCGGAGGATCTATGAAACGAGTATTTCGGATGGCGTCGGTCGCTGTCATCGGTATGGCAGCGTGTTCCTATGGATTTGCAGCCGGACAGATTCCAGCCGGTGCCACGGGACAGTGCAAGGATGGAACGTATTCCATGACGGCGACGCGACAGGGAGCGTGCCGCGGGCACCAGGGAATCAAGGACTGGTATGTTGTGGGTCCGGCGGCGGCTGCGAAGACGCCTTCCGTGGCTGCTCCTACGCCGGGTGCAAAACCTCAGGCAATCCCTGCGCCTGCCGCGGCTGGGCCGGTCTCGGCGCTTCCTGCTCCCAAGGCTGGAGGAGTTACGGCGGCACGTCCCGCTCCTGTCGCCGGGGCGACAACAGGAGCGTTACCTGTGCCGAGTGCGGGTGGAGGGGTTGCGGCGCGTCCTGTTCCTGCGACGGGGGCTGCTCCTGCTGCTCTTCCGGCTCCAGCTACTCGTTCTGCTTCTTCTGCTCTTCCCGCTCCAGCAGCCGTAGCTTCAGGCGGTGGCCCTGGGATGGTCTGGGTGAATGTCGGGACGAAGGTCTATCACTGCCCGGGATCGCACTTCTATGGGACGACGAAGGATGGGAAGTATATGAGTGAGGCGGACGCTCGGACGATGGGAGCTCGCGCGGATCACAATAAGCCTTGCGTGAAGTAAGTTAGCGCGGGCCTTCAGCCCGCAATGGCTTGACTGTTGCTAACCCAGGGCTTTGCCCTGGGCTAGGGAATCGCAGACCTTCAGCCTGCAAAACCGCAGGACTCAGCCGTTTTTACCGCAGCGCTCCAAGTAACCGCATCGCTTCAAGTACAAGTCAGGCAAATAGGTCGATACGCCTTAGCGGACATTGATGAGGCGGATCAGTTCGAGGAAGAGGTCGCCTGCGGTCTGGAGGGATCTGGGACTGATCTTGTCGAGGGTGTCCAGCTCGGTGTGGTGGTATCCGCCCTCGGGGTGCTCCTGGGTGGGAGGACCGTAGTCGATGTCGATCAGGTCGAGCACCGGGACGCCGCGCTGGGCGAAGGGGAGATGGTCGTCCTGCAGCCCAGGGTAGGACTTGGCGTAGATCGACGCGGAGTGGCCGGTGTTTTTAGCGGCAGTGCTGAGCAGATCGCGGAGCCACGGGGTGGAGTTCTCGTCGTGGTCGATGTTGAGGTCTTTGTCGGCGATCATGTCGGCGAGCAGGAAGGCCTTGATTTTGGCGAGTGTGCCGTCCTGGGACCACTTGGCGGCGAGGTGGCGGGTGCCGTAGAGGGAGTCGGAGTTGGACCACTCCTTCAGGGCCTCTTCGCCATCGTCGAAGAGCAGCCAGACGCTGTAGCCCTGCGGAGGATGGGTGCGGAGGTAATTCCCCATCTCGATCAGGAAGGCGGTGGTGGCGCCGCCATCGTTGGCTCCGACGAAGTTGATGTCCTTGAGCGGGTAGTTCGTCTCATAGTGGCTGGCCAGGACGATGATGCCGTCCTTCTTGCCGGGGTAGCGGACGATGATGTTCCGCATGGGTACGGCGCCGATGGGAGTGTTATTCGCGGTGAAGGAGTCGACGATCAGGTCGCCCTTGGCGGCTTCCAGGGCGAAGCGCGACTTGATGAAGGCTTCGGCGGCGGTGTGGCCGGGGGAGTTCACGTAGCGTTTGGGGGCCGCTGCTAAGTACTGCTGAGTCAGTGCGTAGGCGGCTTGACCGTTGAATTTCGGAGTGGTTGGGGCTTTCTGGGCTGGAGCAGTGGCGGTGAGGCAGAGAACAAGCAACGACACGAGCCAATGCAGGTCCTTCGACTGGCGCTTTGCGCTGCGCTCAGGATGACAGTTCTTCACTGGGAGAAGGAACGATGCTTCGGTCATGCGGATTTGATCTCTTTGGCTTTGCGGCGGGCCGGGTGGACCAGGAAGGCTACGCCTACGCCAATCATGTAGAGCGCAAGCATGGGGCTGGCGAAGAGGCACATGCTGACCGGGTCGGGCAGGGGGCAGATGATCGCCGAGATCAGGAAGATGACGAGGACCGCGTAGCGGATGTGTTTCAGGAGGAACTTGGCGTCGACGATCCCGAACAGCGAGAGGAAGAAGATGAGGATCGGAAGCTCAAAGCAGATGCCCAGGCCGAGGATAACGGAGAGGAAGAACTGGGTGTAGTCCTCGATGGTCAGGATCGGGTGGAAGCGTTTGCCGAAGTCGAGCACCAGCACCCGGATCGCTCCGGGAAGCACCCAGTGGTAGCCGAACCAGGCACCGGCTAGGAACAGGCCGACGGTAGCGGTCATGAAGGGCCACACGTACTTCTTCTCGTTGGAGTACATGCCGGGCGAGATGAAGAGCCAGATCTGATAGAGGATGAAGGGCGAAGCCAGCAGGGCTCCACCGAGGAAGGCGGTCTTGAGATAGAGGTTCAGGCCGTCAGTCGGGTGGGTGAAGTTGAGCGCGATATGGAGGTCGTCGAGGGGTTTCTGGATGATGCCGTAGAGCTTTTCGTGGAAGGCGTAGGCGATGGCGAAGCCGACGACGAGGAAGATGACGGAGCGGATCAGGCGCTTGCGGAGCTCTTCGAGATGCTCCATCAGCGACATGCCGGGCAGCTCGGCGCGGTCCTGGACAGCGGCGCGGAGTCCGTCGATGGAATCGAGGTCAGCCATGGAGGGGGGCCTCGGAGGTGCTTTCGGTGGATTCTGCGGTGTGAGTGTGGCGGTCTGGAGGGGTGGGGATGTAGTAGCCGTTGGGTTCGGCGCTGGCCGGGGCGGTCGCGGGATCTTCGGTCTGCGGAATGGTATCGAGGATCGGGTCCAGGGCGGTAGCTTCCGCCTCGGCGTACGTGCTGGAGCTGCGCGGTGTCGGAAGACCGGTAGCCGGAGGCATCAGGGCAAGGTCGCCCTCGGAGGCGATGGGGAGTGGAGCGACTGTCCCGGTCTCTGCCCCTGCTTCTTCCTCGGACGCGCCCGCTTCATGCGGAAGGAGATGCGGATGTTCGGGATCGTCCGGGGTTACGTCGTCCGGGGTTGCGTCATGGATGGGAGGGGTGACGGGAGCAGCGGCTTCCATGGCGGCGATCTTCTTCTGCTGCTCGGCCTGGTCGGCGACGCGGAGCTCTTCGTCCATCTGGATGCGGAACTCGTTGGAGGCACGGCGAAACTCGGCCATCAGCTTTCCAAGCTGACGGGCGAGCTCCGGCAACTTCTTAGGGCCGAAGAGGAGAAGGGCGAGAATGAATATAAAGGCGCTATCGCCGAAGCTCGGCATATGTGAGACCCATGATACGGCTTACGTTGGCGCGGAACAAATGGATGCCCCCAGATTCCGTTCGGGTAGAATAGATGACGTTATGGCGACGGTTGTTTGTTTGGTTTGTAGTCAGTGCTCGATGCGAATCGATGCATCGTTTTGACAATCGCTTTCGTCCAATATGTGCCGTCGATGATTTTTTGATGGACGGCAGGTGAAATGTAGGTTGCAACATCCCCGTGGGTTGGGTTCCGGACACCTCGTCCGGCACAGTGAATCCACTGCAACCGATGCAGTGAACATGCTTTCAACATCCCCGTTTCCTGAGGCGAAGGACGGCACGGTTCAAACCGCGGCCTAACGACCTCTGGAGACTGAAGGCGGAGTCATTTGATCGATCTACTGGAAGAGACCGTGGCGGATGCCACGGCAGTTTCAGATACGTGTTCCTTAGATAACTACCTGGCGCAACCCGACCACACGATGGATGCTCGCATCGCTGCGGCGCGCGAACGGCTGGGTAAAGATGTCGTTCTGCTGGGGCATCACTACCAGCGGGACGAGGTGATCCGGTTTGCGGATTTTACGGGCGACAGCTACAAGCTGAGCAAAGTCGCGGCGGAGACCAGCGCAAAGTACATGCTGTTCTGCGGCGTACACTTTATGGCTGAGACGGCGGACGTCCTGGGACAGCCCTGGCAACAGGTGATTCTGCCGGACCTCAACGCCGGATGCTCGATGGCGGATATGGCCGAGATCGGGCAGGTCGAAGATTGCTGGGACTCGCTGGTTCGGGCCGGACTGGTGGGCGAAGGAGCCGGCGACGGTGCGGGAGGCTCCGGTTTGATTCCGCTGACTTATATGAACTCGGCTGCGGCCATCAAGGCTTTCTGCGGGGAGCGGGGCGGGCTGGTCTGTACCTCGTCCAACGCTCGCGGGGCATTTGAGTGGGCTTTCAAACGCGCAGAGAAGATTTTGTTCCTGCCGGACCAGCACCTAGGGCGGAATACCGCCTTCGGCATGGGCATTCCACTGCACGAGATGGTGGTCTGGGATCCGTACCAGATCAACGGTGGCGTTGCGCCGGATCGCCTGAAGGCGGCAAAGGTGATCCTGTGGAAGGGGCACTGCTCGGTACACCAGCGCTTTCTGCCGGAGCATGTGGACCGCGTGCGCCGGGATGAACCGGGCATGCAGGTGATTGTGCACCCGGAGTGCCGCTTCGAGGTCTGCCAGAAAGCGGATATCGTTGGATCGACGGAGAAGATCATCGAGACGATTGAGAAGGCTCCCGCGGGTTCGAGCTTTGCGGTCGGGACGGAGATCCACCTGGTGAACCGGCTGGCGAAGCGCTTTGCGTCGCTGGACAAGCGAGTGATTACGCTGGATGATTCAGGCTGCCTGTGTACGACGATGTACCGGATCTCTCCGCATCACCTGGCCTGGGCGCTGGAGAACCTGGTGGAGGGTAATGTCGTGAATCGGATCAAAGTCGTCGACGATGTAAAGCAGTGGGCGCGCGTGGCGCTCGATCGCATGCTGGAGGTAAAGGCTTGAGCAAGACGTTCACCCTGAGTGAGGCGCAGACGCTGCTGCCGGTGCTGGAGTCGCTGTTGCAGCGAGCGCGGACGTCTGCGCTGCGAGGGGCTGAATTGGAGTTGGAGATGCAACAGTTGAGCCACCGCATCTTTCTGTCGGGTGGGCTGCACGTCGATGTAGCGGTCGCGGCGCGGCGCCGGGCGGAACGGGATAAGGCTGGGCAGGAGTCCAAAGACACGATCGCCGAGATTGAGGAAATTGGAGCGCGGGTGCAGGATCTGCATGCCGGCGTGCTGGACTTTCCATGGCAAGTGGATGGCAAGGCGGCCCTGTTGTGCTGGAAGATGGGCGACCCCGTGATCGGGCACTGGCACTGGCCGGATGAGACGTTCGATCAGCGTCGCCAGTTGGAAGGGCCGTTCAGCAAGGGCGAGCGGGAACGGTTCAATTAGAGGAGTTTGACGTATTGGGACAATTTGTTAGCGCGGGCCTTCAGCCCGCAATGGCTTGACTGTTCCTGACCAAGGGCTTTGCCCTGGGCTAGTAAATCGCGAGCCTTCAGCCCGCAAAACTACAGTACTCAGCCGTTTTTACCACATCGCTCCAAATACAAGTCAGACGAATAGGTCAATACGCACTGGCAGATTTTTATTACTTCATGCCGAGCCCAGCTTGGCATTTCTTTTGCATCGTTATGAGGTTTGAGGTGTCGCTTCTTGTGGATAACTATTTTTATCGAATAGTAATAGTTATTGAACTTTTGGGAGTAGACTTCTCGCAGTGGAGATGACTGCAGCCAAACCGTTTCGCGAACTTTGCGCCGAGCATGGAATTGCCGTGACGCACCAGCGTCAGATTCTGTACGAGGTTATGCAGGGGATGCACGGGCATCCCAGCCCGGAGGAGATCTACGCGGAGGTAAAGCGTCAGGTTCCCTCGATCTCTCTGGCTACGGTTTATAAAAACATCCATTTATTTGTTGAGAGCGGCGTTCTGCGCGAGGTGAGCCTGCACCACGGCTCGCAGCGGGTAGAGATGAATCGGGACGAACACCACCACCTGGTCTGTTCGAAGTGCAAGTCTATTTCAGATATCGATGAGAAGGTGCTGGGAGTATTGCCTAAGCGGCGCAAGCTGGCGGGCGGATTCCTGGTGGAACGGTACGCCGTCGACGTTATCGGCTTGTGCGCGAATTGTCAGCAGGGTTAGGTTGAACCGCAATAAAATTTCGAGGTGAACGATGTCAGACGAAGCAAAGTGCCCGGTAGTACATGGTCCTGTTACCACCGCAGTCGGTAAAGGCCACACGAATGCAAATTGGTGGCCCAACCAACTGAACCTCAAGTCTCTAAGCCAGCACTCCCCGCTGAACGATCCAATGGGTGAGTCGTTCAACTACGCTGAGGAGTTCAAGAGCCTCGACCTGGATGCGGTGATCAAGGATCTGCATGCCTTGATGGTGACCTCGCAGGACTGGTGGCCTGCAGACTACGGTCACTATGGGCCGTTGTTCATCCGTATGGCGTGGCATAGCGCTGGCACCTATCGCATTGCGGATGGCCGTGGCGGCGCGGGCGCAGGCATGCAGCGGTTCGCTCCGCTGAACAGTTGGCCCGACAACGTGAGCCTCGACAAGGCGCGCCGTTTGATCTGGCCGATCAAGCAGAAGTACGGCAAGAAGATCTCCTGGGCTGACCTGATTATTCTGACAGGGAACGTTGCGCTGGAGTCGATGGGCCTCAAGACCCAGGGCTTCGCCGGTGGACGCCCCGATGTGTGGGAGCCCGATGAAGTGTACTGGGGACCGGAGACCAAGTGGCTGGGCGGAGACAAGCGCTACACCGGCGACCGCCAGCTCGAAAACCCGCTTGCTGCTGTTCAGATGGGTCTGATCTATGTCAATCCGGAAGGACCCGACGGCAATCCGGACCCGGTCGGCTCGGCCCGGGATATCCGCGAGACCTTCAAGCGCATGGCGATGAACGACGAAGAGACGGTTGCTCTCATCGCTGGCGGCCACGCGTTCGGCAAGGGACATGGAGCTGGCGATCCGGAGAAGTATGTCGGCCCGGAACCCGAGGCCGCTCCCGTTGAGCAGCAGGGATTGGGCTGGAAGAACAGCCTTGGCAATGGTGTCGGAGCCAATACCATCAGCAGCGGATTGGAGGGCGCGTGGACCACCAACCCGGCTCGCTGGGACAATGAGTTCCTGGAGAACCTGTTCAAGTACGAATGGGAGCTGACCAAGAGCCCGGCTGGCGCTCAGCAGTGGAAGCCCAAGGGCGGCGCCACGGAAGGCACCGTGCCGGATGCACATGACCCGGCGAAGAAACACCCGCTCAACATGTTTACCTCCGACCTGGCTCTGCGGTTTGATCCGGCCTATGAGAAGATCTCGCGGCGCTACCTGGAGAATCCGCAGGAACTGGCCGACGCCTTCTCGAAGGCCTGGTACAAGCTGACGCACCGCGACATGGGTCCGATTGAGCGGTACCTCGGGCCGCTGGTTCCGAAGGAGCAGTTCCTCTGGCAGGATCCGGTTCCGGCTGTGGATCACGAGTTGGTCGGGGAGGCGGAGATCGCCGACCTGAAGGCAAAGATTCTGGCGTCAGGGATTTCTATCTCTCAACTGGTTTCGACTGCCTGGGCATCGGCTTCCACGTTCCGCGGCGGCGACAAGCGCGGCGGTGCGAACGGATCGCGCGTTCGCCTGACGCCGCAGAAGTACTGGGCAGTGAATCAGCCTGCTGAGCTGTCGAAGGGGCTCGATGCACTGGAAGCAATTCAGAAGGAGTTCAATGGAGCGCAATCTGGTGGCAAGAAGGTTTCGCTGGCTGACCTGATTGTTCTGGGTGGAAGCGCAGCGGTAGAAGCGGCGGCGCAGAAGGCCGGCCACGACGTGAAGGTTTCCTTCGCGCCAGGTCGGACGGATGCTTCGCAGGATCAGACCGATGTGGACTCGTTCGCTCCACTGGAGCCGACTGCAGACGGGTTCCGCAACTACCTCCGCCCGGGACACGAGGCATACGCTGCTGAACTGCTGGTGGATAAAGCGAACCTGCTGACGCTCACCGCTCCGGAGATGACGGTTCTGATCGGTGGTCTGCGTGTGTTGAACACGAACTTCGGGCACACGGACTACGGTGTCTTCACCCAGAAGCCCGAGACACTGACGAATGACTTCTTCGTCAACCTGCTGGACATGAACACGAAATGGCAGAAGTCTGCTGGCGCGGAGGGCGTGCTGGAAGGGCTCGATCGGGCTACGGGCGATCTGAAGTGGAAAGGCACTGTCGTCGATCTCGTCTTCGGTTCTAACTCGCAGCTCCGGGCACTCGCGGAGGTCTATGCCTCGAGCGATGCGCAGCAGTTATTCGTGAGCGAATTCGTGGCAGCCTGGACCAAGGTGATGAACCTTGACCGCTTCGATCTCGTATGACCGCAGGGAACTGAGAAAGCGGTCCAGCGAGGACTTCGTCAACAAAGAGGAACTTGCTCCCGCATAACCGAAACAATGCCGTGAAAAAGCGGTCTGGTGACGGACCGCTTTTTCGTTTTTGACAACTGCTTTTTGATAGCCTAAGAACTGGAAATTTTTGTTTTTTTGCAAGTTTTGTACGGTGGCTACGCCCAGAGATTGATTGGTACTATTTTGAACAAGGAGAGATACAGCATGCTTCAGATTGGCGAGAAGTTCCCGAATTTTTCCGTGACCGCGACCGTTTCGACGGACAAGGACGAGAGCAAGGCGTTTACAACGATCACGCAGGAGTCCTACCCCGGCAAGTGGAAGCTTTTCTTTTTCTGGCCGAAGGACTTCACCTTCGTTTGTCCGACCGAGATCGCTGCTTTCGGCAAGTTGAACAGTGAGTTCCTGGACCGTGACTGCCAGATCCTGGGCGGCAGCACCGACAATGAGTACGTCCATGCCGCCTGGCGGACGCACCATGCCGATCTCACAAACCTGCCTTTCCCGATGCTGTCCGACATCAAGCGCGACCTGTGCGGCGAGCTTGGGATTCTGGATGAGCAGGCCGGGGTTGCGCAGCGCGCCACGTTCCTTGTCGATCCCGACAATGTCATCCGCTTCATCTATGTGACGGATCTTTCGGTGGGCCGCAATCCGCAGGAAGTTCTGCGCGTTCTCGATGCGCTGCAGACGGATGAGCTTTGCCCCTGCAACTGGCAGAAGGGCGAGGCGACGCTGGCTTAGGGGAAATTACATGGAGTACGGGCGCGGCTTCCGGTCGGAGGCTGCGCCCATTTTTTTACGATGATTTGGGAATGAAGACAGAAGGAGTGAAGACGATGGCAATGGATGATTTGATTGCAGGACTGCCCGGATATGCGAAGGACTTGAAGCTCAACTACTCGTCGCTGGTCCGGCAGAATGGAGAGCTGACTCCGCAGCAGCTGTGGGGAACGGTGGTCTGTGCAGCGATTGCGACACGGTCCGCAGACCTGACGGCAGCGGCGATTGAAGACGCGAGCGCGGTTCTTACACCCGATGCTCTGGACGCGGCCAAGGCGGCTGCGGCGATCATGGGGATGAACAACATCTACTACCGCTTCCATCACCTGACGACCAATGAGAAGTATGCGACTCTGCCGGCGCGCCTGCGGATGAATGTGCTGCGAGGCCATACGGTGGACCCGGTGGACTTCGAACTGTGGTGCCTGGTGGTGAGCGCGGTGAATGCGTGCGAGAAGTGTGTCGACTCCCATGAGAAGGTGCTGCGGGAGAAGGGTGCTACGGAAGAACTGATCAATGCGGCTGTTCGCGTGACTTCGATCATCCATGCCATCGGCGTGGTGGTGGATTCGGAGAAAGCTGTGCCGTCTGCTGTTGCAGTGTAAGTCTGAGAAGCAGAAAGAGGCGCAGACTTTTGTCTGCGCCTCTTCCTATTGGGGCGTGGTGGAAGTGGCGGGGGCGGCCTTCACTGCTTCGGGGCGGCCGTTTGGATTCCAGGCGGGTTTCCAGTTGGTATCGGTAAGCCAGCGGATCGGGGCGACCGTGGAAGCGATGGCGTTGACCATGTGGGTGAAGTCGATGGTCTTCAGCTCGTCGCTGGGATGGTGGTAGTCGGTATGAAGACCGAAGCTGGAGACGGTGTGGGCGACGACACCTTGTCGGGCCAGCGCGATGTTGTCGGAGCGCTGAAAGAATTTTTCTTTAGGATGGGGGTCCTGCACCAGGTGGGCCCCGTGCTTTGCAAGCTCGGGGCCGAGGTTGGAGCGCTCGTAGCCGGTCAGCCACAGTGTTCCAGCGGGGACGGCGGGGTCGGGCCGTCCGATCATCTCGAATTCGAGATTGGCGACGATCGAGGTAAGGGGCACGGGAGGCGCGGCGAGGAAGGCGCGCGCTCCGAAGCCACCGATCTCCTCCGAGCCGAAGAGGGCAAACACGACGGTGCGTTTCGGACGTGGACCGGTACTGAGAAGATGAGCGAGCGTCAGGACAGCGGTGGTTCCGGAGGCGTCGTCGTCGGCTCCGTTGTAGATCCGGTCGCCGTCGAGGGCAGCGGCGACGCCGAGGTGGTCGAGGTGGGCGGTCAGGAGGATGACCTCGTCCTTGAGCCTGGGGTCGGAGCCGCGCAGGATGGCGATGGCGTTCCAGGTCTCTTTGCGGGGCGTGTCTTCGAATTTGCTGATGCGATTCTTCAGGCGCTCGGGGAGAGGATCGGGCAGCGCTGACTTCTGCAGGAAGGAGTTGTCGGGACCGCCGGGTGCGAGGCCCAGGGATTGAAACTGGGTGGCGGCAAAGAGGGCGGCGAGGTGTTCGTCGCGGGTGGCGGAGCCGCGACCATGCAGCTCGTCGTCGGTGAGAAAGTTCATGTCGGCGCGGACTTCACGGTCGAGCGCGGCTGACGTTTGCGGGTTTCGGGCGTCGAACGTTTTACTGGACTGACTATGAAGGGCAGGAACGAAGGCGATGGCGCAGGCAAGCAGAGATGCGGCGCGAAGTCCGCGAAGGTGCATGAGCATAAGGCGTGATTATAGAAGACGCCTGGCGTGTGTTTGCAGTCTTGATTTGAGATGATGGACGGGCGGGGTTTGGGATGATGGCAGCACGAGGTATCAGGCTCCTTGGATTGGGCATGCTGGCAGTAGGCGCAATGGCGCTGGCGGGCTGCAGTAATTTCTTCACCAAGCCTACGGACAGCGGTGGCGGCGGTGGCACCGGTTCGACTACGAACCTGGCCTATACGGTGAACTCGCTGACCAATACGGTGAGCGGCTTTCAAGTCGGCACGGGTACGCTGACGAACGCGCCCAATATGCCGTACGCGCTGGGATTCACACCGCTGGCGGCGGTCGTCACGATCCCGAACACGTACCTGTATGTCGCGGGCCCAGGGGCGATCTATGGCTATATCGTCGGCTCGGATGGCTCGCTGACGCTGCCGGCGAACGGGGCGGCGCAGGTTGTGGGTTTCGTGCTCTCCATGGATGTGACGCCGGACGGGAACTGGCTGGTCGCTCTGGATGGATCGACGACGCAACTGGATATCTACCAGATCAACAAGACGACCGGTGGCCTGGCGCTGACGACTACGGCAGCTTATTCGGTAGCAACGCAGGGGATTCGGCCGAAGATGGTGAAGGTCTCGCCGGACGGGACGCTGCTGTTTGCGGCCCTGGGTTCGAATGGAGAGGCTGTGTTCAGCTTCAACACGACGACAGCGGTGGCGACTCAGACCCAGACGCTCGGTGTTTCGACGCAGACGAGTGACAATGCCGTGGCGATCGACAGCACAGGAACTCATCTTTATGTGGCGCGCAGCGGTGCGGGCGCTGGGTTGGCGGTCTATACGATCGGCGCGGCGGGAGCGCTGAATTCGGTGGCTGGCTCGCCGTTTGCTGCAGGTGCTCAGCCGCTCGCGGTTGCGTTCGACACCTCCGGAACCTACGCGTACGTCGCGAACGGAAGCGATGCAACAATCTCCGGATTCACGGTCGTCAACGGGGTAGCTACGCCGCTAGCGTCGTCGCCGTTTGCGAGCGGGCAATCGGTGCAGTCGCTGACGTTGGATAAGAGCGGGAAGTACCTCCTGTCGGCAGCGCAGGGTGGAAGCCCGGACGTGACGATGTACAGCTTCGATGCAACGACTGCCGGGAAGCTCGTGCAGACTGCGACGGCTACCGCAGGCACGGATCCAGCGGGAACGTTAATGGTGGTGGCGACTCACTGAGTTGCGGGAAATAGCGGGGTAGCGAGTCCGGTACGGGCGCAGATTCCGGCAGGTGACGGTGCTATGTTTGATTTGTAGCGTGGAGATGGTCCGTCATTTTTTTATCAAGTCAACAAGTCGGTTGTTCGGGTGCAAAAGTATCACGGTGGGCGTCGGGACTGCTGTTTTGTTTGCTGGTGGCCGGGTCGGGCTGCTCGAAGTTCAAACCCAAACCCTCCGTGCAGGTGGTCTTCGTAACGGCAAAGCAGACGTTTCTACGGGACCGGGTGGCCGCGGTATCGAACCGGACCGGAACGGTAGTGAATGGCGACCGGCTGGAGGTTCTGGATCATGGCCGGCGGTTTCTGAAGGTCAAGACCTCCAAGGGTGAGTTGGGCTGGATCGACGAGAAGGCCATCGCGAATGAGCAGGTCTATGGACTCTTCGATGCCCTGAAGGCCGATCATAAGAACGATCTGGATGTGGCTTCGGCGGTCGTACGGGATGAAGTCTTCCTCCATGCGCGCCCGGGCCGCGACACCGAGCGCTTCTTCCTGTTGCAGGAAGGCACCAAGCTGAAGATGATTGCCCGGGCAACCGTGCCGAAGGCCATACCGGGCTCGAAGGGAACGCGGGCCGTGGCGCCCGTTGCGGTTGCTCCAACTAAACCCGGAGAGGTCGCGGAGGCCCCACCGCCTCCGCCGATGGAGGATTGGTGGCTGGTGCGGGATACGCAAGGCCGCACGGGTTGGATCTTCAGTCGAATGATCGACGTAGATGCTCCCGACGCGCTGACGCGGTATGCGGAAGGGCAGCGGATCGTGGGGGCGTATGTCCTCACCACGGTGCATGACGACGAAGCCGAGATGGAGAACAAGGATGTTCCGATCTACGTGACCGTGCTCAGTCCGTATAAAGCGGGACTACCCTACGATTTTGACCAGGTAAGGGTGTTCACGTGGAGTTTGAAGAAGCACCGGTATGAGACCGGATTTCGTGACCGGAATATCGAAGGCTATCTACCGGTGAGGATCTCTTCAGCGAAGGACCCCTACGGCAAGGCGGGGGCGGCCCTGATGCCGGCTCCTACCTTCACCTACCGGGTGCTGGCGGCGGAGTCTTCCCCCGTGTTGCCTGATCCGGTGACCGGGGCGGTGGTTCCGGGCAAGTCCGTGCTGAAGACCTACCGCCTCGAAGGGAATCTGGTGCGCCGGGTTATGCAGCCTGGAATACCAGCGCCGATGGAGCTGCATCCGGTTGTGGTTGAGAGGAAGCCGGGTGCTGGTAAAGGTAAGGGAAAGAAGAAACGCTAGGCGGCCGGCCGGAGAAGCCCATCGCCAAAGGGTGACTCGCAATAAATGATCTTCACGCGTAGAAGGTGCGAATGGCCTCCACTACCGTTTGTTGCTCGTCTTCGCGCAGCTCCGGATAAATAGGGAGAGCGAGGACTTCAGCGGCGGCGCGTTCGGACTCGGGAAAATCGCCTGACTTATAGCCGAGGCTGGCCAGGCTGGATTGCAGGTGGAGCGGCAGGGGATAGTAGATCTCGCTGCCGATGTGCTGGTCGGCGAGGTACTGCCGCAGGTCATCCCGTCGCGGGGTACGAATCACGTACTGGTGGAAGACGTGGCCGGCACGGGGATCGGTGTAGGGCAGGACGATTCCGTCTTCGATTGCGCTCCCCAGGCTGGCGGTGAGATTGGCAGCCTGAAACAGAGCGTCGTAACGCCCGGCGAGGTCGCGGCGCTTCTGGTTCCAGCGGGGGAGATGGCGGAGCTTTACTTCCAGCACGGCGGCCTGGATGGAGTCGAGGCGCGAATTCCAGCCGATCTCGTCGTGAAAGTAGCGACGACGCATGCCGTGGGCGCGGAGAATGCGGGCGTGGTCGTCAATGGCGGCAGAGGTGGTGGTGACGAGGCCGGCATCTCCGAAGGCACTCAGGTTTTTGGTGGGATAGAAGCTGAAGGCGGCGGCGTCGCCCAGCGCTCCGGCGGGCTTGATTTTGCCCGTAGGATCCTGCCATGTGGCTCCGAAGGCCTGGGCGGCGTCTTCAATGAGGAGCAGATCGTGACGCTGTTTCAGTGCATTGAAAGCGTCCCAGTCGGCACACTGGCCGTAGAGATGGACGGGCAGGATGGCCTTGACTGTCGGGCCCTCAGGGGAATGCAGTACGGCTTCGACGGTGGTGGGCGACAGGTTAAACGTCGCAGGATCGATATCTGCCAGAATGGGCCGAGCGCCGGCGCGAAGGATCGCACTGACCGAAGCGAAGAAGCTGAAAGGAGTGGTGATGACCGCATCCTGCGCTGGGGAGTACTGCATGGGGGCGGATACCGGATACTGGGTGCCGATGTCAGCGGCAGCCATCGCCAGCCATAGAGCGTCGGTTCCGCTGGCGCAGCCGATGGCGTGGGGCGTTCCGCAGGCGGTAGCAGCGGCAATCTCGAAGAATGCGACCTGGGGGCCGAGGATAAACTTCTGCGAGGCGCAGACGGCTTCGATGGCGGTAAGAACTTCGGAGCGGATCTCCTCGTATTGACGGGAGAAGTCCAGCATGGGAATTGCGGGCGGGGCGGGTTGCGAATGACTATTTGACACGTCTGTTATGGTATACCGCCAACGAGAGTAGGGTTGGTGGAGGCGGACCAGGAGGGAGTGGGCGAACAAATATGTCGACTATCCCACATAAAAGAGGTAGAAGGGTTGAAAATTGTGCTCGATGCTCGTATTGTGGACAGGCTTGACAAGGCAGCGTGGTGCATCGATGGGTGAAAGCACCAGTTGGCGTTACAGAAGTGCAAAGTTGCATTGTGGTTGTCTGGCTGCGTTTGTTACATAGTCTAAAACTTTTTCTTTTCAAGTAACTCCAGGATTCATGCAAGGAGATCGGCATCATGGAATCAAAGCCGGCACAGAACATTCAGGATACTTTTCTGAACACGGTCCGCAAGGACAAAAGCCCAATCACGATCTACCTGGTAAGCGGAGTCAAGCTGACAGGGCGCATTCGATCGTTTGATAAATACTCGGTTTTGTTGGAAAACAACAGCCAGGAACAATTGATCTTCAAGCACGCGATCTCAACCGTGGTGAGTGGGCGAGCGGGAGCGCATACGGAGTTGCGCTCGGACAAGATCGAGGCGCGTGCGGGTGCGGGACCTTCCGTTGCCGCCGCTCCGGCCGCAGTATCGCACGAAGCCACGGGAACCCATGGTTCTTAGAACCCGGACACAGGTTCGGACGACCGGATTTTGAGCGTAGACGATACGAAAAAACTGGATGAATCAAAAGGGCGTACGGGACAACCCGTACGCCGCAGCCTCCTCGCGCGACACGAAGCCGCGGAGCGGGAGGCGGCAGAGTCCGCGCATCGGCCGCGTGCGGAACGGGCTATTCTGGTCGCGGTCGAATTTACGGCCCAGAGACGCAAGAAGAAGCTGACGGCAGCCGCTCAGTCGGCTCGCAAATCTGCGTCTGTTTCGGCGAGTGCGGCAGCGTTGGATTCGCTCGACGATTCGCTCGGTAATTCGCTCGACGGGGAAGATTGGGATGCAGATGAGTCGCCCGGGGCGCGGCGCAGGGCGGCTACGGAAGAACCGTCCCTGGCGGATCTCGACTTTGAGGCTTCTTTGGCCGAGTTTGAAGAGTTGACCCGCAGCGCCGGCGCGGAGGTGGCGGCTACGCTCATTCAGCGCCGCCCGAAGCCCGACCCGGCGACTCTGATAGGGCAGGGCAAGCTGGAGGAGATTGAGGCGGTCCTGGCTTCTACCGGTGCCGATCTGGTGCTGTTCGACCACGATCTCTCGCCTTCGCAGTTGAGAAACCTGGAAGCGAGGCTGCCGTGCCGGGTGATCGACCGGACGCAACTGATTCTGGACATCTTCGCTCGCCATGCACGCACGCGAGAAGGCCAGTTGCAGGTAGAACTGGCGCAGTTGGAGTATCAACTGCCGCGTTTGGCGGGCCGAGGCAAGTCGATGAGCCAGTTGGGCGGAGGCATCGGAACCCGAGGACCGGGCGAGACGCAGCTCGAGACTGACCGGCGCAAGATCAATCTACGCATCGACCACGTGAAGGAGCAGTTGGAAGCCGTGCGGCGGATTCGGAAGCGGCAGCGGCGCGAGGCGGTTCCGGTGCCAGTGGTGGCGCTGGTCGGATATACGAACGCAGGGAAGAGCACTCTTTTCAATTCGCTGACCGAGGCCGGGGTGCTGGAGTCATCCCGCATGTTTGCGACACTGGATCCGAAGCTGAAGCAGTTGCAACTGCCGTCGCGGCGAAAGATTCTGCTCTCGGACACGGTAGGGTTTATCCGCAACCTGCCGCATACGCTGGTGACGAGCTTCCGGGCGACCCTTGAAGAAGTCGAGCGGGCGCAACTGTTGCTGCATGTTCGCGATGCCTCCAGCGCCATGGTGGAGGAGCAGAAGGTGCAGGTCGAACGGGTCCTGGCGGAGTTGGATGTGGCCCGGACACCGCGCATCGAGGTCTTGAACAAGGTCGACCTGGTTGCAGACGATGGTCCTATGCCCATGGGGGCTCCAGGGAGTATTGCGGTTTCGGGGCTGAAGAAGCTGGGGCTGGAGAACCTGCTGGCCGCGATCGATATGGCGCTCGTTGAGGACCCGCTGGTGGAGATGCGATTTCGTATCCCGCAGTCGGAAGGAGCGGTGCTGGCCGCCCTGGAGGCGGGAGCGGTGCTGAAAGAGAAACTGTTCGAGGGAAATCTGGCGTACGTCTCCGCTCGTGGCCCGGAGTCGCTGTTGGGGCGGTTTCGACGCTTTATAGCGTGCGAGCCAGAAGATTGAGTTGGATTTAATTAGTACAGGCTGCCTGCCGGGAAGCGGAGGTAGAGTCCCCTAAGCACGCAGCCTGTTTGACCCAGAAGTGGGTCCGGGTGGTGTATGTAGTTTAGCGCACCCAGCGCTTGCAGCTGACAATAACATGCAGAAATTTGCATTTTTGCGCCTTGTTCGTTTATCGATCAATTGAAACGGTTATCGACGCTCCTGGGTTTGACACCGCGCTAATCGCTTTGCTAAAACTAGATGTACCGCAAGGAACCATTCACCCCCTCCACATGGAATCCCGCCCCTGAAGCCAGGTTCGGTGTGTGGCGCAAAGCACTTCCAGAGCGGCTTCGGCCGACCCCATTCATGGATCAGATACTCAATCAACTCGGTGAACTTGTGCTCGGCTCTGTGCCGACGATGATTCTATTTATTGCGCTGGTCGTTGCTTACGGCGTATTGGTACGGCGTCCCCTGGACAAAGTGCTCGGCGAACGACGCGCACGGACAAGCGGGGCGATCGATCAGGCACGCGGCGCGATTGCTGCTGCTGAAGCCGAGACCACGGTCTACGAAGACAAGCTGCGCGCAGCCAAGAGCGAGATCTTCAAAGCTCGCGAAGAAAAGCTGAAGCAGTGGAACGCTGAGCGCGATGCAGCGCTGGACCAGGTCCGCCAGGCTACGCAGGAAAAGATCAAGATAGCGCGGCAGGAGATCGAGCAGAGCGCGGTAACTGCGCGCACGCAGATCGAAGGGCTGAGCTCGGAGTTGACGGCACAGATCCTGAAGGCTGTGCTGCCCGCCGGTGTCACGGCGTCGGAGGTGACACAGTGAAGATTGTTTCGGGTAAGAGTTTGTTAGCTGCGCTGGTATTGCTGGCCGGATTGATGATGCCGATGTCTTCGGCGCACGCGCAGAGCTCAGAAGCTCCGGCCGCGGCCGCTAGGCAGACGAGCACGCCAGAGTCAGCTTCGCCGGAAGCGAACAAGGCGGAGAAGGACGAGAACGATGCGTATCTTCATTCTCCTTCGGTCAAGGCGATTGGTGCGAAGCTCGGTATGAGCACGGAGCAGGCTGCCACGGCATTTCAGGTTGCGAACTTCGCGGTTCTCGCCGTGCTGGTGGGCTGGTTTCTGATCAAGACGCTGCCGGGTGTATTCCGCGACCGCAATACCACGATCCAGAAGGATCTGGTCGATGCGCGTACTGCGACCGAAGAGGCCAGCGTCCGCTTGAACAGCGTGGAAGAACGTCTGAGCAAGCTGGATGGTCAGATCGCTGCCATGCGTACCCAGGCAGAGAATGACGCCGCGTCCGAAGAACAGCGCATCAAGGCCTCCGTAGAAGACGAGACGAAGAAGATCATGGCTTCGGCAGAGCAGGAGATCGCAGCTGCTACCACGCATGCTCAGCGGCAGATTCAGCAGTACGCTGCAGAGTTGGCGATTGATCAGGCTGCGAAGAAGCTGGTGGTTTCGGCTGAGACAGACCGTTTGCTGGTGCAGAGCTTTGCGCGCCGGCTGGCGGGCGACGACTCGAAAGAAGGGCAGAACTAATGTCAGTTCTTTCGTTACGTTACGCACATGCCCTGGCCTCGGTTGCATCGGCCCAGAAGCTCGATTCAACTGCTGCGCTCCAGCAGTTGAATGACTTCGCCGAGACGCTGGCAGGGAGCTCCGAGCTGCATGAAGTCTTCGTGAATCCCTCGATCTCCGCCTCGCAAAAGTTGAAGGTGCTGGATGCGATCGCAGGCAAGATTGGAATGTTTCCGCAGGTTCGTAATTTTGTAGCAGTTGTCATGGATCATGGCCGGCTGTCTGAATTGACCGGGATGGTTGCGGAGTACGCGACCGTTTCAGACGAGAACGCCGGGCTTGCAGAGGCTGAAATTACCAGCGCGCATGCTTTGAACGACGAAGACCGTGCGCAGCTTGAAGCACAGGTTGCGAAGCTGGCCGGAAGCCGGATTCGGGCGACCTACTCCGAAGACAAGTCGCTGCTGGGTGGCGCTGTCGTACGGATCGGTTCGACAGTGTACGACGGCTCGCTCCGGGCGCAGTTGGATCAGCTCAAGCAGAAGTTAGTGAACGCATAAGTTTTGTAGCGAATTTTGTTACGATTTGGATTGAGATTTTCCGAAGTTACTTACGGATGAGTTGAGGAAGAGATGGCAAAGATCAAGGCAGATGAGATAACCGAACTGCTTCGCCAGCAGATCGAGAACTACGAACAGAAGATCCAGGTGGACGAGGTCGGTACGATCGTGACCCTCGGTGACGGTATTGCCCGCGTGCATGGCCTGGACAAGGTCATGGCCGGCGAACTGGTCGAGTTCCCCCACGGCATCATGGGTCTCGCCATGAACCTCGACGAGGATCAGGTCGGAACCGTGGTTCTGGGCGAATACAGTGAGCTCAAAGAGGGCGACGAAGTCAAGCGCACCGGCAAGATCATGTCCGTCCCCGTCGGCGAAGCGCTGATTGGTCGCGTGGTTAACGCGCTCGGTCAGCCGATCGACGACAAGGGACCCATCGATACGCCGCACTCGCTGCCGGTCGAGCGTCTCGCTCCTGGCGTCATTGCGCGTCAGTCGGTTACGGAGCCGATGGCAACCGGCATCAAGGCCATCGATACGATGATTCCGATCGGCCGTGGCCAGCGCGAACTGCTGATCGGCGACCGCCAGACTGGTAAGACCGCCGTGGCGCTCGATACGATCATCAACTCCGCGAAGAACAACCTCATCTGCATCTACTGCGCAATCGGGCAGAAGCGGTCGTCGGTTGCCAGCGTAGTGCAGACGCTTGAAGAGTACGGCGCGATGGCTTACACGATTGTTGTCGCTGCTACTGCCTCTGAGCCGGCACCGATGCAGTATCTCGCTCCGTTCGCTGCAACCGCGATGGGCGAGTACTTCCGCGACAACGGCAAGCACGCGCTGATTATCTACGACGATCTCTCCAAGCACGCTGCTTCGTACCGCGAAATTTCGCTGTTGCTCCGCCGTCCACCAGGCCGCGAAGCGTACCCCGGCGACGTCTTCTATCTCCACTCGCGTCTGCTCGAGCGCTCTTCGAAGATGTCCAAGGAGAACGGCGGCGGATCGCTGACGGCTCTTCCGATCATTGAGACCCAGGCAGGCGACGTATCGGCTTACATCCCGACCAACGTCATTTCGATCACGGACGGACAGATCTTCTTCGAAACGGACCTCTTCAATTCGGGCGTTCGTCCGGCCGTCAACGTCGGTCTTTCGGTGTCACGTGTAGGATTTGCCGCGGCGATCAAGGCGACCAAGCAGGTCGGTTCGACGCTGAAGCTGGACCTCGCGCAGTACCGCGAACTCGCTGCGTTCTCGCAGTTCGGTTCGGACCTCGATAAGGTCACGCAGAACCAGTTGAACCGTGGTGCACGTCTTACCGAGTTGCTCAAACAGCCTCAGTTTTCACCGCTGACCTGGGTGCAGCAGGTCACGATCATCTATGCCGGAACGCAGGGTCTGCTGGATAACGTCGAAGTGAAGGACATTCGCGCGTTCGAGGACGGCTTCTATCCGTACATGAGCTCGACCCAGTCGCAACTGATGGGTGATATCGAATCGAAGCGCGCTCTGGATGACGACATCAAGAAGCGGCTGACGGACGCGATCAACGACTATAAGAAGGATTTTCTGGCAAACCGTAAGGAAGCGGCGAAAGCCTAAGGGCAAGGGCCTAAGAGCGAATGGCAAACGTACTCGATCTACGGCGTCGCATCCGCAGCGTGAAGAACACGCGGCAGATTACCAAGGCCATGAAGATGGTCTCGGCGGCAAAGCTTCGGCGCGCGCAGGATCGCGCCATGCAGGCGCGGCCCTACGCGCAGATGCTGACGAATGTATTGGAATCCCTGGTGCGCCGGACAGATCTGTTCGACAGCGCGACCGGCGATATCATGCATCCGCTGCTGGTGGAGCGCGAAGAAAAGAACGTGCTCGTGCTGGTGGTTGCCGGCGACAAGGGTTTTGCCGGCGGCTTCAACTCGAATATCGGCAAGGCGGCGCAGCGGTTCATCGATGAGCGACGCGCGCTGGGTCAGAACGTCGACCTCGAGCCGACCGGCAAGAAGGCCATCGGTTTTTACAAGCGCATCCTGACTGCGAACTACGAGCACAAGGAAGAGCTTTACGATAACGAACTGTCGAAGCACATCGAGGACATTCGTCATCGCGTCGAGCCAATTGAAGTCGTGGCGCAGCATCCGACGATGCTTTTGAAGGCTGACTTCGACGAAGTAACGGACATGGCCAACTCGATCATCAAGCGCTACGAGCGCACGGAGATCGACTCGGTCTACATCGTATTCAACGAGTTCAAGTCGGTCATCCAGCAGCGCGTGGTCGTCGAAAAGCTTCTGCCGATCCGCAAGCTCGGATCGCATGAGATTACTGCACTCGAAGAGATGACCGAGGAGCAGCGGGAAGCTGCGGCGAAGGCAGCGCAGTCGGCTGGCGTTTCCATCAATGTTCCCGAAGAGTCTGTCGCAGAGCAGGAGGCCAAGAAGTTTGGCACTGCCGAGGTCGATTACATCTTCGACCAGGCGCCGGAACGACTGTTCAGCAACCTGATGCCGCGATATGTCACGACGCAGATCTTCCATGCGCTCCTCGAGTCGATTGCCGCGGAACATGCGGCGCGTATGACGGCTACGGACGCGGCAACCAAGAACGCGGGCGAGCTGATCGATAAGCTCTCGCTGACGATGAATCGTGTTCGTCAGGCCGCTATTACCAAGGAAATTATCGAAATTGTGTCTGGAGCGGCTGCGCTATAGGGTTTGTGCCGCAAACAAAGAGTTCTAGTACCGGAGTTAGAAAAGTTATGGCAGAGAACATCGGCAAAGTAATCAGCATCAGCGGCCCGGCCGTTGACGTTCAATTCGACGAGGCGCAGATGCCTCCAATCTTCCAGGCGATCCGCGTCGTCGGGGACGGCTTCACGACGCCCAATCCGGTGGACGTGATCCTCGAGGTGCAGCAGCACCTGGGCGAAGGCCGCGTACGCTGCATCGCCATGGTTGCTACCGAGGGAATGGTTCGCGGCATGAAGGCGATCGACACCGGTTCGGGCATCATGGTTCCTGTGGGCCGCGAGACGCTGGGACGCGTGCTCAACGTGCTCGGCGAGCCTGTGGACGAGCTTGGTCCCGTCAACGCCAAGGAGCACCGTCCGATCCACCGTCAGGCTCCTCGTTTCGACGAGCAGTCGACCTCGGAAGAGATGTTCGAGACGGGAATCAAGGTCGTCGACCTGATCCTGCCCTTCTTGAAGGGTGGCAAGATCGGTCTGTTCGGCGGTGCCGGCGTCGGCAAGACCGTCGTCATTCAGGAACTGATCAACAACGTTGCGACCAAGCACGGCGGCTATTCCGTATTTGCCGGTGTCGGAGAGCGCACCCGTGAGGGCAACGACCTCTGGCACGAGTTCCAGGAGTCGGGCGTTATCGATCTGAAGGACTTCTCCAAAAGCAAAGCGGCGCTGATTTACGGCCAGATGACCGAGCCTCCAGGGGCGCGTCTGCGCGTGGCGTTGACCGGACTGACCGTCGCCGAGTACTTCCGCGACGAAGAAGGTGCCGACACGCTGCTGTTCATCGACAATATCTTCCGCTTCACGCAGGCCGGTTCCGAGGTCTCCACGCTGTTGGGCCGTATGCCTTCCGCCGTGGGATACCAGCCGAATCTCGCCACTGAAATGGGCGAACTGCAGGAGCGCATCACGTCGACCAAGAAGGGCTCTGTGACTTCCGTGCAGGCTGTCTACGTTCCGGCCGACGATATTACGGACCCGGCTCCGGCGACGACCTTTGCCCACCTCGATGCGACCATGCTGCTCTCGCGTCCGCTGTCGGAGCTGGGTATCTATCCCGCCGTCGATCCTCTGACTTCGACATCGCGCGTTCTCTCGGCTCGCATTGTCGGGCAGGAGCACTACGATGTGGCTCAGGGTGTGAAGCGGATTCTGCAGCGTTACAAGGATCTGCAGGACATCATCGCGATTCTCGGTATCGACGAACTGTCCGAAGAAGACAAGATTACCGTCGCCCGTGCGCGTAAGGTGCAGCGCTTCCTTTCGCAGCCGTTCCATGTGGCCGAAATCTTCACCGGTATCCCTGGCGCTTACGTCAAGGTTGCGGATACGGTACGCAGCTTCAAGGAGATCATCGACGGCAAGCACGATTCCATTCCCGAGCAGGCCTTCTATCTGAAGGGTGGCATCGAGGACGTGCTGGCTGCCGCTGAGAAGATGAAGCAGACGGCTTAAGTACAGTTGGTAGTTGTGAGTTGTGAGTAAATGCTTGCGGCTCGGATTGATTGGAAGCGATGGCTGAGACTGGAAATAATTCGGGGCTTTTGACGGTTCGGCTGGTTACGCCGGACCGGGTGCTGGTGGACGCGACGGCGGAGGCGGTTGAGCTGCCGTCGATGTCCGGGTATCTGGAGGCCCTCTACGGCCACGCTCCGTTATTGGCGGAGCTGGGCGCGGGCGAGGTTCGCCTTCATGGTGGAACTTCGGGCGACCAGACGTTCTTCGTGGCATGGGGTTTTGTCGAGGTACTGCCGGAGCGGGTGACCATTCTGGCGGAGACGGCGCTGCATCCCAACGAGATCGATAAGGCCGAGGCACAGCAGGAGCTCCAGGCGGGCGACAAGATGTGGCACGAAGCCGGAGATGATGGAGCGAAGTACGACGAGGCCAACGCGATCATGCGTGAGGCTGCGGAGAAGATCGCTTCTGCCGAAGGCAAGACTGCTGCTTAGATCCTTCTATCTAATAGGTTGAAAAGAAAAGACCCAGCTCTGGCTGGGTCTTTTCCGTTGTGTAGGGTGAGAATCTAAGTCTGGTGCTCGACGGAGTAGAGTTAAGGCTGAGGTCTTGTTACGAGTAAACTCTTTCGTCCGTCGTGCATCCAACCCTTCACAAGCGTGTCAGCGATTGCTCATTCTGAACGCAAACTCAGTCATCGGGCCAGCCTCTTTGGGATCTACAGCTAACTCTCCAATTCAACGTCGGGCTGCCTCCTCACCGCAGATCGCTCTATTGAGACTGGATCGAGCGATCCACGAAAATCCATGGCTGGCTTTCTTTGCGCTCTCCGCGGCATACGGTTTTGTCGTAGCTGTTCTCTCCTGGATAAAGCTCCTGTGGCTGGATGAACTGATCACGCTGCATATCGCGCGATTGGGCAGCGTTCATGCGATATGGAATGCCCTGGCACTGGGCGGTGATCCGAATCCCCCGATGACCCACCTCCTGATGATGATGAGCCGCAACGTATTCGGCGAGCACGAGTTCGCCTTACGCCTCCCGGCGATTCTGGGCTATTGGATTGGACTGCTGGCCCTGTTCGCGTTCCTGAAGCGGCGCGTCTCTCCGAACTGGGCACTGGCCGGGACAGTCCTGTCGATGACCATGGGAGCGTTCGAATACAGCTACGAGGCCCGTTCCTACGGGATCTTTTATGGCCTGGCGATGCTTGGAGTCTTCTTCTGGAGCGTTGCAGTGGACGGAACTGTAAGCGTAGCCGCGCGGCGGCTCTGTCTCATAGGCATGACTATCACACTGGCTGCGGGACTCTGCACCAACTACTTTTCCGTATTGGCGTTCCTTCCGATCTGCGGCGGGGAGGCCGTCAGAACATGGCAGCGGCAGCAACGCGGCCATCGCTGGTTGGGTTTGGATGGCCAGGTGTGGTTCGGGATGGCAATAGCGTCCCTGCCGTTGCTGGCGTTTCGCCCTTTGATTCAACGTTCTATCTCCAAATTTGCTCCGTATGCCTGGAATAAAGTATCGCTGGATCAGGTAGCGGACTCGTACACCGAGATGGTGGAGATCGTTCTCTTCCCACTGCTCGCACTCTTCGTCTTTGCGGGCGTCGTAATGGTCCTTGGAAAATTCTGCAGGAAGTGCCGGTCGCGGATGCGGCCGCTCTGGTTGGGGCGTCTTGCTGATGCTCAGACGCAGACCGCGCGGTGGAGCATCTTTCCAAGGCATGAGTCTACTGCGGCCTTTCTCCTGATGATCTATCCGATTCTTGGTTATTGCATTGCTTCGATTCGAGGCGGAATGCTGTCTCCCCGCTTCGTTATTCCGGTGTGTTTCGGTTTCGCGATCGTGGGCGTTGCCGCGTGCGTCCGGACGTTCGGGCATATCCGTGAAGCGGCCGTGATCCTGCTGCTGTGCTGCAGCGCGTGGTTCGCGGCACGCGAGTCCGTAGTCGGCTACCAGTACATGGAGCAAAAGCAGGCGTTCTACAAGGTCATCCGTGCGATGCCGGGCGGTGCGTATACCACCGAACCGCTGGTCATCCCTGATCCCCTGATGGCCTTGACCTTCCAGCATTACGCGCCTGAGGCCATGGTGCGGCGCATTGTTTTTCCGTTGGACTTTCCTGCGGTCCGGCTCTATCGGCGTGAAGACTCCGCGGAAGAGAATCTCTGGGTGGGAAAGGGAAGCTGGTACAACCTGCCTATCCTTACTCTCGCTGACTTTCAGCGCTCGGCGGGGCAGTACCTGATTCTGGCGAGCGATGGAAACTGGATGGTGCAGGATCTGATGCGCCACCGCTATCCGGTTGAGCGACTTGCGATCAATACACGAGCGGGTGCGCTCGGAGGCTTTACTCCTTTAATGCATGGGACGCCGGTATTTTTCTCATCCGTTGGGGACCGGTTCCTCCACGAAGCGAAATACCAGATTGTGCCTATTCCCTTCAAGTCGGCAAAGAATCTTCCAGAGGCAAAGCTGGGTCCGGAGGATGGGGGACCACCACTCGAGAAGAAGTGATCTTCCGATCGCAGAAATGAAAAGACCCCGTTTTCGCCGGGGCCTCTTCGTTCATAGCTGGCTACCGAAGCGGCCAGGTAATTACTTCTTCTTCTTCGCCTTGGTAGGAACAGCCTTTGCAGGTGCTACTTTTACGGCGGCTTTGGAATTGGAATTGGAAGCTGCCGGCTTGGCTGCAACCTTGGCAGCAACGGGCTTCGGAACACTCTGCTCCGCAGCGGCAGGTTTCGCGACCGGTTTAGCCTCCGCCTTTGATTTCTGATCGGCCTTGGGGCTTGTCTCGCCGCCTGCTTCGGCCTGCTGGCGCAGAGCGTGGATCACGACGCGCAGCATCTCTTCCTCGGGGGCTGGCTTGCCGGTGAAGATCTCGAACTGGCGAGCGCCCTGCTGCACAAACATCTCGATCCCGGTAATGATGGGGATATTCTGCTGACGGGCCATACGAAGCAGCGGAGTTTCAAGTGGGTTGTAGACGAGATCGAATACCAGTTTGGTGTTCAGGTCCTTGGCTTCTAGCATCTGTGGCGCTTTGTTGCCGGCCATGCCGATGGGGGTGGCGTTGATGATGACGTCGAAGGCAGTCTTGGCGACGGCTTCTTTCTTGATGGTCTTGGCCCCGGACTGGCGGGCGAGCTTCTGGGCGGTCTCAGGTGTGCGATTGAGGATGAAGACCTCGGCCCCCTTGTCACGACAACCGAAGACAGCAGCGCGCGCCGCTCCACCGGCACCGAGGACGAGAACCTTGGCCCCGCGCAGGGAGAGACGTTTCTCGATCGGGATCGTGATGCCGGCGACGTCCGTATTGAATCCGTAGAGTTTTCCCTCCTGGCGGAGGACGGTGTTGCAGGCTCCGATCTTCGCGGAGAGGGGATCGGTGCGTTCGAGGTGCGCCATGATCTCCTGCTTGAAGGGCATGGTGACGGAGAGTCCCTGGATCGGGATCTCCTGAACCAACTTGAGCAGGTCGGTGATCTTGGTAGCCTGCAGCGCGAGGTAGACGGCGTTAACCGTCTCGCGCCGGAAGGCGGTGTTCATCATGATCGGCGACAGGGAAGAACGGATGGGATTGCCGACGACTCCGTAGACCTTGGTCGAGGCGTCCACCTGATCGATCCGGTAGGTCTCAATCAGGGTACGGGCGGCGATCTGGCCGGGGCCGGTCTCTTCGCCCTGAGTGGCGGCAGCGAAGGTGAAGGCGGAACCTGCGCGAACACCAAGGACGCGGGAGATGATCCCCGCGTCGCCCATGCAGATGGCGATGATATTGGTGTGGTGGTCCATGCGCTCCAGAAAGCGCATGAGGGTGACGTTATCCGTCAATGACTTAGCGGTTGGGACGATCTTATAGAAATCAGGCGCGAAGGGATGGATGCGGTTGTAGACGGCGTCCAGATCCTTGGTTGCGGCGAAGTCGTGGTAGCTGATGATGAGCGCGATGCCGGTGTCGCGGAGTTTCTGAAGGTCTGCCGGTTTGACGGCTTCCGCCGACTCGATCTCGATATCGGCGATCTGGAAGCCGGCATGAGAGGCTCCGGTCAGAATCTCGAGCTGGGCGTTGAGCGCGCCGGTAAATTTCCCGCCGTTGGCGGTGCGGCGGCAGGTCGCGATCGCGGTGACGGCCGTATTGTCGGCCAGGAACTGCTTCAAGACTGGCAGCGCAAGAAGCGGTTTGTCGAGGTAATCGAGCCGAAATTCGAGGAAGGGAGTCTCTTTAAAGACAGCGTTAGCCTTCTCGAGCATCTCTGCGGGGGTGTGGCCGATGATGGCAACACATACTTTGCCGATGCGAGGACGGAGCGACTGGGGGACAACTGTGGGCACGTTCGTTCTCATGAGTACAATCGCGGTATAGTACAGACCCGCCGGTTAGGGTTCAAGCCCCTGAATATCGATAGCGGGCGTGCCGGTTGGTTCCGGCGCAGGGCCCATGATGCTCCAGTATTCGATGCGGCGACTGAGGCCAAAGCACCTGATACTAGACTCGTAAACATGCTGAAACGTTAGGGCTGTGGGTAAAATCTGTTGTTCGTGCGGCCCGTCAGTACAGCGAGTACGCGCCATTATCGCAGATCGTTCCGGCCTGAAACGGGTTGGAACGAAGAAAACCTATGGATTTCTGTTTTTTGATTGGATTCCACGTCCTTTAGGGGCGAAGTAGAGGTGAATTTGATGGTGCAGCGCAAAAAGTTCGAGACAACAGGGCAGGACGTGGTTCAAGTACCGGAGTGGAAGCAATATGGATGGCTTCGGCATGGGTTCAGCACGCGCGCTGGGGGAGTTTCTACGGTTTACTTGGTTTCCACGGGTGGGGGAGAGCTGAATCTGGGGTGGACCCGGGAGGACGATCCGGCGATGGTGGCGGAAAACCGGCGCAGGATCGTCGCGGAGATGGGAGACGACCTCCGACTCGTAACGGTGCGGCAGGTGCACGGGGCGTCGGTACGCGCGGTGGGGGAGGAAGCTTTTCAGGGAGGACTGGAGACTGCGGAGGGGAAGGCGGTTCTGGAGGGTGATGGTTTGATGACTCGAACCCCCGGAGTTTTGTTGGGAATCCAGACGGCGGACTGCGTCCCGGTGCTGGTGGTGGACGTGCGACAGAGGGTGGTCGCGGCGCTCCATGCAGGGTGGCGAGGGACGGTCGCGCGGATTGTGGAGGAGGGTGTTGCGGTGATGTGTTCAGAGTACGGGTCGCTGCCAGAGGACCTGGTGGGTGCGGTAGGTCCGAGCATCGGGGCTTGCTGTTACGGAGTGGGAGACGAGGTTCGCGGAAAGTTTGAGAGTGCCTTTGGGTATGCGGATAAGTTGTTTGGAGGAGACTCGGGACTGCACCTTGATCTTTGGGAGGCGAATCGGCGGCAGTTGTTTGCTGCAGGATTATTGGAGGAGAAGATCACTGTGGTGGGAGAATGTACGGCCTGCGCCCGAAACGGAGATGGAGGGCGAAGGTATTTTTCACACCGGGACGAGAAGGGGTTCGCCGGAAGAATGTTGAGCGTGGTGGGAGTGGTTTGACATCTGGAAGCGCGAACTAGCGTCGGTGGACGTGTTTGAGTGGTCCGGCGGGCAGGGCAGGCGGCGTGCGGTGGGGCCACAGCCGGTGCGGGATAAGGTAGGTGAATCCTCCAAAGGTCTGCCAGGCGGTGGAGGTGGATGTCAGGCCGTGGTCGAAGCCGACGTCGAGGATCAGGTTGGGGCGGACCGCGTAGCCGAGGGTCCAGAGTGTCCCGACTGCATTGCTGCGTTGGTTGGGAGAGCCGTGGATCGTCGTTGTGACGAGGGGTTGGGTAAAGTGCCAAAGCTCTCCCGTAATCTCCAGCCTGTCGTGCAGGGCTTCGGAAAAGAGGTCGTGCGTAACGGAGAGAGTCTGGCCGTACTGCGCGCGGCGCACAGGGTCGGCGGTCTGCTCGTTGAGGACGAAGTTGCTGTCGTAGTGAAACTCCCCCACGTCTCCGCTGATCAGAACAAGGGCTGACTGGTTGAAGCTGCCGATGTCGAGGTCGGGTGCTGTACCGGTGCGGACGCGATGAACGTACCCAACCGGGAGTGTGGGAACGAGGCCGGCTTCCTTAATAAGGAGTGCCTGAACGCCAAGTTGGAGGTCGCCTGGGTCGCGTGTCGAATAAGCCGGGCCTGCCGTCGGGCGAGTGGTTCGCCTGCAGGAAGCCTTGTTCAAGCTGGATATAGCCGACAGGTGGGATGTGGGCCGGACTCGTAACAGTTGGGCGAGCCGGATTGGCTTCGGGGATTTGGACGGAGTCGGGTTTGGCGGTGGACTCGGCGTTGTCTGCCTCAACCGCAGTTACCCTTGCAGGATTGGGTGGAGTGCTTTTGGGGGATTGGGCGAAGCTCTGGATGGAGAGGCAAGCGAGGTACGTGATCGCAAGAAAGCTACGGCTCGCTCCACTGGGGGAGCGAACCTTGCTGAAATTTGACTGGGAGGGAGGGACGCGAGTTCGGGTAGTGCTCTTCAGGGAGGACATCGACTACATAGCTGGGGGGTGATGGGGATCCACTTCAGCAGCAGCCTTCGGGGTAGCTTTGATTCCGGAGGGGTTAACAGAGTCACGCAACTCTTTGCTGGGTTTGAAGAAGGGAACGCGTTTGGCCGGTACATCCACCTTCTCGCCGGTCTTCGGGTTGCGGCCGATGCGGGCGTTGCGCTGCCGGGTACGGAAGCTGCCAAAGCCGCGAATTTCGATCTTATCTCCTGATTGGAGTGCACCGATGACGGACTCGAAGAGAGTGTCGACGATGATCTCTCCATCCCGGCGGGTGAGATCGCCCAGGCCGGTTACTTTGTCGACAAGGTCAGCTTTAGTCATAAGAAAAAGATCCTTTCGTGCGGGAACGTTGCACTTTCGGGATCGGAGAAACGGTTAAGGCAACTCTGTGGTTCGTATGAACCGTTTCTCTCGTATCGCTCGGTGTTCTGTGGGTCCGCTATCCTACTGATTTTAGATGAGATCAAAGAGAGGAAGAACCACGGTGTTTTTCCCCAAGCTTCAAACCGCACTGATTCAGTAGGATGCAGAGGTCTGAGCAAAAGGATGTGACGCAGAACGAAAAAAAATAGCCGCGGGGGCGGCTATGTCCTTTTGCATCAAAGCGAAACTCTTCCCTGAGCGGCTGTAAACGGAGCTGGATGAGGAGTTACTTCCACATGAAATAGAAGCCCGGCGCATGATTCAGGAACTGGCTCGGGTTCGGGAAAAGATCTTCCGAATCGGAAAGCGCGGCGATAAGTCCCCGTTTGTCTTTGTTGGGGCGAACGATCGAGGGTTCGCCGGAGATGCCGACGTCCTTCGCAGTGTCCATCAGCGCAATGCGAAAGCCGCCGACCTTGTCGATCAGACCCAGTGAGAGGGACTGTTGGCCGGTCCAGACCTGTCCGGTGGCGAGCGGTTTGATCTTTTCGTCGGTGGTATGGCGACCGGACGCGACGTCATGGATGAACTGGGTGTACATGTTATCGACCAGACCCTGAAAGTACGCCTGCTCCTGTGGGGTGACGTCGTGGGTCGGGTCGCCGGCGTCTTTCAGCTCTCCGGCGTGGATAACGATGGCTTTGAGCTTGGCCCAGCGATAGAGTTCGCCGTAGTTGGTCCATTCCATGATAACGCCGATGGAGCCAACGACGGACGCGTCGTTGGCATAGATCCTGTCGCAGGCACTGGCAATGTAATACGCTCCGGAGGCTCCGACCGACTCGACGGACGCGATGATCTTTTTGTGCTTCTCCTGGCGGATGCGGAGCACCTCGTGGTAGACCTCTTGCGAGGCCGCCGCGCCGCCGCCCGGCGAGTTGATGTGCAGGATGATGGCTTTGACGGAGGAGTCGTCCCCGAACTTGCGGAGTTGGGTGTCGATCTTATCGGCGTCCATAATCACGCCGTCGATGTCGAGCACGGCAATCTGGCTGGAGCCGAGTTTGAGGCCGGAAGAAGAGCCTCCGTTCAAGGAACGCATGGTGGCCCAGACCATCAGGGTCATAACGATGAAGATCGCAGCGACGGAACCGCCGATGACGGAGATATAAAACCATGCGGAGCGGTGAGGACGCGGCGGCATGCCATACGGATTCGCTTGAGCGTATTGGTTTGTCGCATAAGGGTACGGAGGATAGGGTGACGGCTGGGCGGCGTAGGGTCCGGGATACGGTTGGCCGTAAGGCGGCGGGGTAGGCTGGGGCTTAAAATCTTCCGTCATGCAAAGGAGTGTAGCAAAGGCGCGGGATGGGGATATGGGAGCGGTATGCTGAGAGGGCGGGGAGAGGGCGGCAGGTGTCCCGCGCTAAAAAGAATTGCCACGAAATCGATGGTGAGGCGTCCAATAGTTACAGTATGATGAAGCGCGGGAAGTACCGCTGACACGCATTTTCCCTCGGCTTCCAGAAAGATTCGGCGAAATACATGGCGCACCCGCAATTGAGTATCGTAATTCCCGCTTACAACGAAAGTGCACGCATTGAGGCGACCCTGGAACGGGTGATGAGTTGCGTGGCCGAGCAGGAGTGGGACGCCGAAGTTCTGGTGGTGGACGACGGCTCCAAGGACGACACGGCGGCCATTGTAGAGCGTTGGATGAGCGTTCATCCGCGGCTTCACCTGGTGAAGAACCCCGGGAACCGTGGCAAAGGATATTCCGTCCGGAACGGCCTGCTGCAGGCCGCGGGCGAGGTAGTGATGTTTACGGACGCCGACCTCTCCGCTCCGATGGAAGAGGCAGAACGGCTGATGGCGGCGATCGCCGACGGAGCCGATGTGGCAATCGGATCGCGCTGGATGGATCGCACCCGGCAGACGATTCATCAGCCTCTGTACCGGCAGTTCTTCGGGCGATGTTTCAACTGGTTTACGCGGACGGTGATGGGCCTACCGTTCAAGGATACCCAGTGCGGCTTCAAGGCGTTCAAGCGCGAGGCGGCCCAGATCATATTTCGGCTACAGACGATCGAGCGTTGGGGATTTGATCCTGAAATTCTATTTATCGCGCGCAAGTTGAAGTACACAGTGCGCGAGGTTCCTGTGACCTGGGGCCACGACGAACGCAGCCGGATGAGTTACCTGAAGGACGGCATGAAGATGCTGGAAGAGATGGCTGTGATTCGAGCCAACTCGGTGCGCGGGCGGTATGACGAGGCGATCGCCGCGATGAAAGACACGAGCACGATGGTGACTCCCCAGGTCGAGCATGTCGTGAAGGTAAGCGCCGAGGTCGGGCGTTAGGCTTCGTTCATCAATCTGACTTGAGTGACCCCGACTTGAGGGAATAGACGTGGGAGAATACTTGCTGGAGCTCTCGCTGGAGAGCCGGATCAGGGGTATTGTCTTTTGTTGCGATCGTTGTTCATAGCACTCTCTCAAAATAAGAAGTTACGTGCGTTTTCTGAACGTTCCACCATGGGACGCAAGTTGTCTGGCCGATTCGTCGCCGGAATGACGGTGGATGAGGCGCTGGCTGCCTGTGAAGCGGTGAACCGCGAAGGGATTGCGGTGAGCCTGGACTCGCTGGGCGAGAGCGTGACGACTGAAGCCGAGGCACGGGCCAGCGCGGCGATCTATCACCGGTTGCTGGATGCGATTGCCGACAGGAAACTGAACGCCAACGTAAGCGTAAAGCTGTCGCAGATGGGAATGGACTTCGACCAGCAGCTTGCGGAGCGGATCGTGGGTGAGATGGTGGAGCACGCCGCAGCCGCGGACTCTTTCGTACGGATCGATATGGAAGGCACGCCTTATACCGAAGTTACGATTGCGATGACGGAGCGGCTGTTTGAGCGCTATCCGACCCGTGTCGGGACGGTGCTGCAGGCTTATCTTTACCGGACGGCGGCGGACGTGGAGCGGCTGTTGGGGCAGGGAATCCGGATACGCCTTTGCAAGGGTGCTTACAAAGAAGGGCCGGAGCATGCCTATCCCTCCAAGGAAGATGTCGATGCGAACTATGTAAAGCTGATGAAGCGGATGGTTCGGTCGGGGGTATTCTGCGGGATCGCCACGCATGATGAGACCATCGTCGATGCTCTCCGTAAGTTTGTAGGGGAGCAGGGCATGGACAAGAGCGCCTTTGAATTTCAGATGCTCTACGGAGTGAGGCGGGATTTGCAGCGCAAACTGGCGAAGGAAGGGTTTGGAGTGCGGGTCTACATTCCGTTTGGAACGGAATGGTATCCCTACTTCATGCGGCGTTTGGCAGAGCGGCCTGCGAATGTCTTATTCCTGGCGAAGAACTTCTTCAAGAATTAGCCGATACAACTAAAGCAGAAGAAAAAGAACGCCCAGTCCTTGGACTGGGCGTTCTTTTGTTATCTGTTATCGCGCAGGAAATCGACTTATCGAGCGAGGGTAGCGCTCTGAACCGGGGCGGGTTCGCTGAGCAGATGTTCGATCAGTTCCGTGACCTCATGCTTCAGCGCCTGATTCGCGGCTGGGTTGCCGGGTCCGGCGAAGCCTGCGTGGATCTCCTTCACCTTACCGTCGCGGCCAAGGAAGAGGGAGGTCGGCCAGCAGTTGAGATTATTGGCCTGGGTGATCTTCTCTTCGAGTTGATCGGTCGTGCCGCCGAGCAGCACGGTGTAAGGAATATGGTAGCGGGCGATAAAGGCGCGGAGGCGGTTCGGATCCTTGAGCTGATCTTCTTCTTCGAACGAGAGGTTCACGACCTCCAGGCCCTTGGAGTGGAACTTGTTATACAGCTCGACGAGGAACGGAGCTTCGTCGTGGCAGTTCGGGCACCAGGATCCACCGATAGCGACGATGACAACCTTGCCGTCGAACTTGGGGTCCGTATTGGAGACGGTCTTTCCTGCGAGGTCCGGGAAGCTGAAGGTGAAGCGGGCGTTCGGATCTTTGATGGTCGTCTGCTGAGCCGTGTCGGTGGGGGGAGCGAGGTTTTCTTTACGGGCGACGGCCGGGCGGCGAGCGACGAGAGGTTCGGCGGTGGCGGCCAGCAAGTTGGTGACGACGAGGGTACCGTCAGTCTGCGGGGCAATGCCGTAAAGAGCCGGGCCGGCCGCGGTGAAGTGACTTACCTGGAACGCTTCGCCAGGTTGAGCGACGACTCCGTAGAGCGCGCCGGTGTCTCCATCGATGCGCTGGATCACGGCGCGGACGGAGGCTGAAGGCGCATCGGATTTTGCGAGGCCAAGCTGCCAGGCGGATTCACCCTTGGAGCTCTTGACTGCGATCTCCCAATCGCCGAGGACCTTCGGGTCGTCGAGCTTCGCGGCCGGAGTGAGTTCGGCGTGGTGCAGCGAGATGGGGAAAAAGCCGCCGCGCTTCCCGCCGAAATTGCCCGTCAGCGTATCGTCCTGCAGGGTCGCGTCGAGCGTGCGGGCGTAGTAGTTGAAGGTGAGGAGAAGATGCCCGTCGGTGAAGGTGGCGGAGGTGGCAGGCGTACTGTCTGTTCCGTTCAGTAGCGCGGCCTCAAGATGGCTGGAAGTCCCGGTGATCTTCAGCGAGACGGGAACCGACTGGCCCTTGGCGGTCGCGGTGCCCTGCCACGTACCGATAATGGTAGGCTTCGGCGCGGAGTAGGCGAGGGTAGAGACGGACAGCAGGAAAAAGCCGGCAAGGAGCTTCATGCAAGGACTCGATTCTATTGTTGGGAGAAGTTTTGAAACGATGCGCGCGTGGTTAGCGGGTGTGACACACGTCTGCGCAGGCCGGCGTTAGGCAGCGGCAACAACAGAAGTGGAGACGGGTCATCACAAATATCAGTCTAGGTCGATTGAAAGCGAAGGTCAAGGGGAGACACGGTAGGACACGATTGCATAAAAACGCTACTTGCCGGCGTTGACAGAGTCGGCGTTGCGCTGGACGGGAAGGTAAGGCTCGACAGCCAGGAGGCTGGAGAGGGTGGAACGCTCCTGGTCGGAAAACTGGCCGCGAATGCGGTCGGAGCCGAGAATCGTCTGGCGCTGCTGGTCGGGCATCTCGCGCAGGTCGCGGAAGGCACGGGCGACGAGTCGGCGACGATCCACCGGGAGGTCGCGGAGTTGCCGCATGGCGGCACCAACCTGCTGCCGCTGGGGCTGGGTCAGATGCTCCATCGCTTCATTGCGCTCGAGGATGCGGCGACGCTGCTCATCAGGCATGCTGTTGAGCTGGGTCAGACGGTCCAGCATGCGTTGCTGGGTCTGCTGGGGAAGCTGCCGGAAGCCGGGCTCACTCTGAAGCGCAGAGTGCTGTTGCGACAAAGGCAGGCTGCGATGACGGTCCATCCACTGCGCAAGATGTTCCTGATTTTGGCGTGGCCCTACAGTGGAGCGGGGCGCACCATTATTTCTTGGAGGGCCGACAGATTTCATCTGCGCGCTGTAGGCAAAACTGGCGCACATCAAGGTAAGCGCAGCAAAGCACTCTGGGAAGCGGTGGCGTCGGGATTGGACGTGAAGCTTCATGGAATTTGGGTCATGCCGAGCCTGAAGCCCGGAAATGACAGGATACTGCGTGCGGGACCTATCTTAGGATAATTTTGCGATGGCGCCTCTCTAACTAAGTGACTGGAGTGGCACCGTCATCTTCGCCAGAGCTGTCATCGAGAAGTTGGTCCATCGTCTGAAGCACCAGATCTTCCTTATCCAGGGTCTGAAGATCCTTCACTGTGGCAGAGGTCTGTACCGGCGCGTGCGTACGTCCGACGTTGATCGCTGTTGTTCCGCCACCGACGATCAGAGCCAGGGCCATCGCTCCGGCGAAGGCAGGGCGGAACTGGCGGCTTGTATTGAAGAGCAGGCGCGAGCGAAGACGTTCAAACCAACCGGCCGGCGGGGCAGCCTGCTCCTCCCGGATGCGAACCGCGAGCTTCTGATCGAAGTAAGCAGAAGGCTCGGGGGCGTTCCAGGTATCGAGCAGGTCGAAGGTCGACTGCAGGGCGGTGAACTCCACGTTGCAGGCAGCGCAGCCTTTCAGATGTGCGCGTGCCGCAGAGTTCCCGGGCGCAGTGGGGTCGAGCAGGAGATCCGGCAAAGCAGCTTGGCAGGTTTTGCAGTTCATAATGTCCCTTTCCTGATTCTTTGGCTGAGGTGCGACTGCTTTGATTCGGGGGCGATGCCATCGCCTCTTGTATCGCCCAGCAGCTTTGCTGGGACGTGCGGTGCTAAATAAATGGCTTCAACTTTTCGCGCAAGGTCTGGTAGGCGCGAAACAACAAAGATTTGGTGGCAGACTCGCTGAGCTTGAGGACGTCCCCGATCTGGCGGTAGTCCATCCCCTCGTACTTGTGCATGAGAACCGCCATGCGCTGTCGCTCGGGTAGAGCCAACACATGCTGGCGGATCGCGTTCAAACGTTCGCGCCGGAGAAGATTGGCTTCGGCACCGGGAGTGGTATCGGCAACGTCGGCGGTCGTTCCGGTCTCGGGGTCGGTTTCGTCGAGATACACGGTGGAGGCGGTGCGCTCGTGGCGATTATCGCGGGCATAATTGACGCCCAGATTCGTGGCGATGCGATACAGCCAAGTGCTGAAACGGGCTTCGGCGCGGTAGGTTTCGCGGGAACGGTAGATGCGGAGGAAGACCTCTTGTGCCAGTTCCTCGGCGATCGCCTGGTTGCGGACCATTCTGTACATGAAATGAATGATCGGCTTACGGTACTTCTGGATCAGAAAATCGAAGCCGGCCATGTTTCCTGCACTGAGTTGGAGCATGATCGCCGCGTCGTCCATATCGGCAAATTCGCCGTGGGGAGCGGCTTTTTCGACGGCCTCGAGATTCTGGAGGAGGGAAGCGTCATCCGACCGGGCTGGATGAACCGACGAAATCGGATTGAATGCCAGCGAAGCCATATCATCTACAACCCCGGTTTCATCCTCAGGTTGCGGATGCGGATCAAATTCCGCAGATTCGTCCTGGGAATTTGATTCTTCAGATACTTCCGGTTCGCTCTGCTGGCGTGGCTCAGGTACACCAGGGCGGCGGGGGCTGGAGTGAGGGAAGGGCATTCGTCTTGTTTATTGTAGTCGGTCGCCGAACGCGAAGACACAACCGCATTTGTGGCCATGACGTCTGGCTCACTCGTGCGCCAGACGTCATGGCCGCTGATACGGGGCGGTCGTCATACTGGTTGAAGTGAGAATCAGGTGCTATTCTTTGGAGGTCAGGTTTGCCGGACGGCGTGGGATCGTGGCAGATGCGGGCGCATAACTCAGCGGTAGAGTGCCACCTTCACACGGTGGAAGTCGTAGGTTCGAATCCTGCTGTGCCCACCAATCCTTTCAATAACTTAGGCGGTATGACGGTCGAAGCATTTGCGGCTTTTTGTGGCATTTCGCCAGAAGACTGATTCTCTCCTCCCTTCATTAGCATTGCGTACACCGATCCGACCATCGCCTGGACGCTTTCCGGCAACTCCTGCATGTACTCGTGAGCCGTCGTGTCCGGCCTAGAATGCCGCAGGTGAGCCTGGATGTCCTTCACCGATCCCATCTTCTGGGCCTGCGTCGCCATCGTCCGGCGCATCACTTGGAAGTTGAGCTTCGGAATGCCTAACGACTCGGCCAACGGCTTCAGTACCCGGAAGCGGTAGTTGTCCGCATCCATGAATCCACCGTCTGCATTCTGGAAGATGAATTCGTCGGGCGACGCCCTGCGATGTTCCGGCTTCGTGCAGAAACTGGTCTTGCAGGAAGCCTTCTTGCATTCCATCTTCCAGAGCAGCAGCTCATCCGCCAGACCATCCGGCAGGTGAACTTTGGTGAGGCTGCCTGGTGTCTTGCCGAACGGTCGGAGCGTTCTGGGATAGACGGTCTCGGTCAGGGTTAGCGTGTTCTGGTCATCGAAGGATCGCCACCTGAGCGCAAACAACTCACTCGGGCGAAGGGCCTCCGTCATATCGAGCATGAGGAGCAGACGATCTCGCCTGCCCGCATTGGCCAGGATCAGCCAAAGCTGTTCCCAGTTCAGCACCTGCTTGTCCTTGGGCCGGAGGTTCTTCGGAATCCGAAGCTTCCGGCTTGGATCTTTTGTCAGGTACTCCTGCTCGATGGCTTCATCGAAGATCGACTTCAGATACGACCTTGCTTGCTTCACACGATCCTGCGAGTACCGCTCCGCAAGACTGTTCAGGTGCGTCTGCAACATGAACTTGTCGAACGAATCGAGCGGATACGCTCCGAATCGATTTACGAGGTCGAGCTGAATCTGCGACATCTTCTCTTTCGCCGTTTCAGGTCGCCAATCTCCCTTGCGAAGCGGAAAGTAGCGATTGAGCACAAACCATGCGAAGGTGACGGAGCTGTCCTTGAGGACCCGGCCTCCGAGGTTCTGACCAGTACGTTTGGTGACTTCGGCTCGTAGTGCTTCTCGCGCCTGGAGCTTGGTCATTGTCGTTTTGAGAGCGAGCTTGACGCAAACTTTCTTGACTCGCTCCTCGCCTGTATCAGGATCAAGGACCGTCTGGCGGAAGTAACCAAACCACTGCTTTCCGCGCAGCGAGACCCAGCCTGTCTGGTGCGATTTACCCATGATTCCTCTGTTTCCGCGGGGAGACAGTGGGCACTCTCATTGTATCGAGCGTGCTCAGCCCGTGCGCCTGTGCAGTTTGCTGATTTGCTCGTGTTCGGTGATGAAAAGCTCGATACCACTTGCGCGGTATCGTAGCGTTCCGTCGCCCATGCGAATGACTGGAAGAAGAGGCTTTTTGCGGGAGGAATGATCCCAGACCCAATCAGTGCTGACGTTTAAGCGACGCGCCACGTCTTCTGCTGTGAGGAGTGGCTCGACCAAGGCTGATCGGGCTGGTGGCTTTCGCGGTATCTGTGAGTCTGAGGCAGAGTTAGCCAAATGAAGATCGCGGTTTTCCATGGACACCTCGCATGTTCGTCACGTCGAGATTGCGGCGAGGCCAAACCAGAGTCCAATACTTCTCATCAATATCACCCAAAATTACATGCATACATGGCGAGAGAGGTAGGAACTTTATAGTTCCTAGTTACCCGCATGAGTTGCTAGTAACCAGAAGGAAACTAATTGACGTATGCGGTTCCTAGTTGAACCATTGAAGGTGCAGCATCGACTCTCGTCCCCCGAGGGAGATCTGGAGTCTTGACGTCACTGCCAGCGGAGTACCAGGGCCATGTCAGACATCGTTGAGTTTCGCCATCTGGAATATCTGGTTGCGATTGCCGAGCGCAAGAACTTCAGCAAAGCAGCCGAGCATGTACTGCGGTCACAACCTGCCGTCAGCCACCAAATCAAAGCTCTTGAGGATGACATTGGATATCCGCTTCTCGTTCGTAAAGGACGCGATGGAGTCTATCCCACGCCTGCGGGAGAGTTCATACTTGTGTGGGCCAGAATCGTCCTTGCCGGAAAGAAAGAAACATTCCGCATGGCCAGGGCCATCCATGACGGAACGGTTCCACCGCTTCATCTGGGCTTCTCATCTTTTGTGAATGGATTCCTTCTCGACAACTTTCGTATCGCGTATCAGGGGATGTTCCCAGAGTGTGAGATCCATTTATTTAGCGGGGATACAAAGCATATTCTGGAGCGTCTTGAGAGAGGCGCGCTCGATTGTGCGCTCCTCCCAATGCCTATCGACAAAGATGTCTGGAGTGCTCGTCAAGTCGCACGCTCACCACTCGTCATCTGCATGCGCCCAGACGATCCCCTCAGCAATCAAGCCCTAGTAGATATTCGCGAAGCTGCGCCACGCCTCAAAGTGTTCCGTGATCCAGAATTGCATCCCGCAGCGCATGCACGCCTTTCGGAGATGTTTTCTGAAGTGGGCGTGCCTCTCCATCTTGCCAGCTTTGCGGCGACACCGGCAGACATCCAACTGATGGTGAAGCAGGGATACGGACTCGCATTGATCGACCAGCTCTGGCTTCTCGATGCAGGTCTGATTACAAGGCCCTTATCGGGCTTGAACTGGACGGCTGACACCGCGTTCGTTACGACGAAGAACCCGAGCCACATGGCCCTGATGTTCATCGAGAAATACCTAGATGAACACGATCTCGGGAGCACGCGTAAACAGCCGCAACCGGCGGCGCTCCGCCAGCCTCATCAGCTGGAACTCATCAGTCGATGAGCGATCTATAAATAGAACTTTGAGCACTATAGAAATTACGTCTTGGACTTCGCGAATCTCCTGACCTTACCTTTCGTGACATGGCGAAGCAGAACCCGCCATCAGGAGATTGCCTATGTCACTGAACTCGTATCGTCGTAACCGGCTCACGCGGGGTTTCCTCCAAGTTGGGCGCACGCTTCTGCCTGCGCTCTTCACCCTCGCTTGTGCCGGAGTTGCCCATGCCCAGGGAACGATGGACTTCTCCGGCGCACAAACGTTGATGTCAACTTTCAAAACTTTCGCCATGTACGCTGGGGCCGTTATCTGTCTCGGCGGGCTCATTTTTGCGGGCATCCGCATGATGAGTGGGCGATTTCAAGACGCCATACCAGGGCTCTTCGGTGCGCTGTTTGGCGCTGGAGTTCTCGGCTGGGGAGCCGGATGGATCGGACCTGCAACGCAAGGATGTTCACCCGCTGGAGGAGGCGCAGGGCTTCCGCGCCTTGCTGGACTTGGAAGAACCCAAGTACAGCATCGAGCAAATTGGAGCGCGTGTCGGGAAATCGCCCGTCTTCGTCACTTCGAGGTTGAAATTGACTGACCTTGTGCCGTCAGCGGTCGATGCCTTCTATGCCGATGAAATAGGCGTCGGACACGCGCTACTGCTGGCGAAGTTGCCCGCAGACCAGCAGATAACCGCACTAACAGCGTGCTTCAAAGAGGTATACAGCAGCGGAGCATCGAAGCCAGCGCGTATTCTGCTGCCGGTTCGCAATCTGCAATTCTGGATCGACAGCAACATCCTGTTGGTTCTGAAAGATGCTCCGTTCAACAAGCGGGACGCACAGCTTGTTCCCGTTGCTGGCAGTTGCGCCGACTGCGCGAAGCGGACAGGCCATAACAAACTGCTGTTCGGCGATGACCTCGGAAAGCAGGGTGACCGCTGCACCGACCCCGGCTGCTACGCTGCCAAAGTATCGGCACACGTCGCCAAGTCCATCGCTGCGAAACCCGAGCTGGTGCAGATCAGCACGGCCTATGGCGCCCAGAAAGAAGGTAGCCCGGTATTGCCACGCAACAAGTACACTGCGATCCGGGATGATAAGCCGAAGTCCACGGACGAAGCGAAGCGTCCCGAGTTCAAAGTGTGCAAGTTCACCACGGAAGCCATCATCTCTGAGGGCAGCGATATTGGCACAATCCACAAGGTGTGTGCCAATCCAGCTTGCCCGGTGCATCACCCGAAGAAGCAAACCAGCACGGACGATGCGACATGGAAAGCCGATCAGGAGAAGCAGCGTCGGGAACAGGCCATCGCCAACGCAACCGGCCTCCGCGTTCTCGCCGCAGTGGGTGCTGCCGTTCCAGTTCGCCTGCTCAAGCGTGACTTACTCTTCGTGATTGAGAAGCTGGTAAGCGTCATGGATGAGAACCGCGTCGAGACGTTGGCACGGCAGCATGGTATCCGGCAGAAGCGCGACGATGGAGGTATCAGCAAAACTCTGACAGTCTTCGTTCGTCGTGCGGATGAGGGTACACTCTCCCGGCTGTTGGTGGAGGCAAGCATTCTGCTTGCTGCCTCGCGTGGTAACCCGGCAACAGCCCTCAAGGATGCAGCTAGCGCCTACAAAGTGGACACCGATGCCATCGCTGCGAAGGTGAAGCAGGAGTTCGCCGCCAAGGAGAAGGCGAAGAAGACGGCACAACCCGCAGTCAAGGCAGCAAAGAAAGTAGCCTAACCATCCATCCACCGAGGGGCGGCAGTCCGCCGTCCCTCATGCTTCGCTCGCGAAAAATCGCGCGGGGAGAAACCGTGCTGGTTTCTCCCCGCCCCCTTATCCCGCCTAACTCCGGCCCCCACTCGCCGGCTGCGCGCCAGGAGTCAAGTTCCTCCTCCTGGACCTTCCCCTGTATTTCCTTGAAGTAGGCATGATGCTGCCAATTATTGGCCGCTACTGCGCCTACTCTTCGTCATTTCCCGATTTTCCAAATTGAAGGCCGGTGCCGACGACAATATCGAACCGGTCAGATTCGCCGCTCTTGAAGCGAACATCGACTCCGCCATCGCGTTCCGCCAAAGCCGCGATTGAGTCGGAGAAGCGGTACCGAATATGCTCGCGTTGTGTGAGATCTAAGAGCAACGATGTCAGCGTGCCCCGAGGCAGTTCAATGTCGCGTTCTAACTCGCCGCCGGTCGGCGCCTCGGAAGGGATGCTTGCGATCGGAAGCCCGTCCGCCCCCACGAACGTGATCTTTTGAGCGTCGATGTGCGCTGCATGTAGTTTGGGAAGCAAGCCCACGCGGTCCATGGCCTCAACCGCAGTCCCATCGGATAGCCGCCGCCTCGAACCGACGCAGCACGCTCCACAACGGTTACATCGAAACCGTATCGATTAGAGCCAGTAGGCAAGCATCGGGCCGGCGATACTAGCCCCTGAGATAAGGGCCTTCTTGTTGGTTTGCATAGGTGAAAGCGGCTCGGCGGGATAGTGCATGTGAAAGGAATAGGCAGCCATTTGAAAGCTTTCGGCATTCACATCACCGGATAGGGCGAGATACTCTTGGGCAGCGCGAGGCCTTTGACAAGCTCTCCATCTGAGATGGCATGGCAGTTCTGACGAGGTAAAGCGCAGCAAGCCGAGCGAGTGTCGAAATGTTCGCACGAATGCTCTTCGTGGAGTTCATTTCTCTGTATCAACTCCACATTCAAGGTAAACAAGGTGAACGAAATTGGACTGCGCCCTTTCATCCATCGATCGGCGTCAGGAGAAAACACAATGGGCAGGCTTTTGGGAAAGGTGCTTCTTTCAATTCTTTCGGCTACATTTTGGGGAGGTTTTGCCGTGGCACAAAAGCAGGCTCCTCACCCTGTAACCAATGTTCTACTTGTCCACGGTGCCTTTGCCGATTCCAGCAGTTGGAAGAAAGTGATCCCGCTCCTCAAGGCAAAGGGCTTGCATGTCGTCACCGTAGACATACCGCTTACCTCGTTGGCCGAAGACGTGGCCGCTACGAAGAAAGCGATCTCACTGGAAACCGGGCCTGTGCTTCTGGTTGGTCACTCCTATGGTGGAACCGTTATCACCGAGGCCGGGGATGACCCAAAGGTTGCGGGCTTGGTCTACGTCGCTGCATACGCTCCGGGGGAGGGACAGACCACCGGCGAGTTGGGAAGTGCGTTCCCGATAACGCCGGGCAGGGCGGAGATTCAGCCGCAATCCGGGGGGCTCTTGCGTCTTTCCGAAAAAGGCGTTTCGGAAGATTTTGCCCCGGATCTGCCAGCAGGTGAACAGAGCTCAGTTTTTGCGAGCCAGATTCCTTTGGCCGCAGCAAGCTTTCAGGTGAAGTTGTCTATTGCAGCCTGGAACACCAAACCTAGCTGGTACATCGTTGCTACTAACGACCGCATCATCAACCCCGATCTCGAGAGGAGTCTGGCAAGGCGGATGGATGCCAAAACGACTGAAATACCGTCAAGCCACGTCGTAATGCTCTCTCATCCAAAGGAGACAGCTGCCGTCATCATTCAAGCAGCGGCCGGAAAGTGAAGCATCTGATGACGAAGCAGTCAGTTAGGTGCCAAGACAGCCTTCTATAGGGCGCCTTCCGGCCGAGGACATCTCATGGGAGGCACGAATGCCGACCGGTAATCGCTGCAACACTCAAATTGACTCCTTCTCTGAACCACCAATCGTCAAACGCAACAAGAAAGGACATTCATATGACTTCCACCTCGGAGCTAAAGACACGTCGCATGGCTCCGTTACGAGTACCGTCCGATATCCCCCATGAGCGAGTTGAAGAAATTTCTGGAGCGTTGAACGCACTTCTCGCAGACGTATTTGCGCTTTATTTGAAAACAAAGAATTTTCATTGGCATATGAGCGGTCCACATTTTCGCGATTATCATCTGCTCCTCGACGAACAGGGGGGACAGATCTTTGCGATGACAGATGATATCGCCGAACGGATCCGGAAAATTGGAGGCACGACCCTTCGGCCCGTCGGACAGATCAGCCGATTGCAGCGTCTCAAAGATAACGACGCGGATTTCGTGTCTCCGCAAGACATGCTGAGTGAATTGTTTGAAGATAATAGATCTCTCGTGCGAAGCATGAAAGCGACACACGATTTGACTGATGACGCCGGAGACGTAGCGACGACAAGTGTTCTTGAAAACTGGATCGACGAGACAGAGCGCCGGTCGTGGTTTCTCCGAGAAGCCTCTCGTTAATAGCAATCGGGAACTTGCTCACGCGGTTCGGAGCTGATCAATTGATGTATCAAATCAGCTACTAGCTACTCATCGTCCGCTCCGCAGTCGGTCTCGATGTGGCGCCTGTCTTCGGAACCACATAAATGAACTGCTCATCGATACTGTGGCTGTGCTCTTCGCCAATACCCATCATCCTGCGGGTTAGAGCGCCAGGCATGAAAGGATCAGGCACATACTTGATAGCTTTCGGCATTCTCCCCTACCTCTTTAGTGCGTCACACTGAAAGCGTCACCCGACAGTAGGGTGGCCGAGACCTAAAGACAGTGGGGGCCATCCTTCGCGAGCGGGCAACATGCATCTGAGTGTCGACCTTTCACACTCATCAGATCTATTCAATTCAGTATCCAGCGTTGACGTTGAAGACATCCGGGCGCCTAGCGAATGAGGTTCATTATCTTTGCAGCAATGGTTTCAGCACCGGCATTACTCAACGCGACAGCGAAGCAGCAACCTCAATTGACCAGTCCGTTCGTAATTGACGATAAGGGGTGATACCAATGAATGTCTTCATAGTAGGGATCGCTGGGGCGACCGGATCCCGTGTTGCCAAACTACTCGGAGAGCACGGGGACTACGTGTCTGGTCTGTACCGTAGACCTGAACAGATAAGCGCTTTAGATGCAGTCGGGGCCATTGGAATTCTCGGTGATCTTACAACGATCTCCGAGCAGGAACTAGCGTCTGCCGCTAACGGAGCCGACGTCATAGTCTTTACCGCAGGGGCCGGAGAGCAGGACAACGACTCGATGACCGACTGCGTCGACGGCGATGGAGTTCGTAAAGCGATCGCAGCTGCTCGCCTGGCAAGCATATCCAAGCTGCTGCTTGTTTCAGTGTTCCCAGAAGCATGGCGAGAGAGAAATATGCCAAAAAGCTTTGAACACTACATGGCCGTGAAGAAGAGAGCAGATGTAGAGCTCGTTCATAGCAAACTTGCGTGGATCATTCTGAGGCCCTCTGCACTTACAAATGAGCCCGGGACGGGAAGCGTCAGTTTGAGTCCTGCCGAGATTCATACGGCGATTTCCCGCGATGACGTGGCAACAACGATTGCAACTCTGCTCCACAGTCCGAGGGTGCAAAACACGATTCTCGAAGTGACCGCAGGCGACACTACGATCGCAAGCGCTGTCGCGGCTCTGAACTAGGACGGTCGTGTGCCGCCTAAAGGCGGATCGCGCGCGGTGATCACGCTTGATGGAAAGTAGGCGCCCACGAAGCCGTCCAGATTCTCTGAAGTGGCGAACAAGGAGAAACAATTGAGCACATCGACACTGAAACTCGTTCCACCTTTTACACGGGAGATCGCCGCTCTGAAGGTCCGCAAGGCGGAAGATCTGTGGAACTCTCGTAGCCCGCAGCAGGTTGCGCTCGCATATACACCAGACAGTATTTGGCGAAATCGCTCAGAGTTCGCCAATGGGCGCGAAGAGATTGTGGATTTGCTAACGCGCAAATGGCAACGCGAACTGGAGTACCGGCTTATCAAGGAAATCTGGGCTTTCGACTATGACCGGATCGCGGTGAGGTTTGCCTACGAATGTCATGACGATTCGGGCCAGTGGTATCGCTCATACGGGAATGAAAACTGGGAGTTCAATGCCGAAGGGATCATGCATCATCGCTATGCGTCCATCAACGATTTGCGAATCAACGAGTCGGAACGCCTGTATCACTGGCCTTTGGGGCGACGCCCCGATGACCATCCTGGACTGAGTGATCTCGGGCTGTAGGCCTTGTGCGAGCCAAATCACATGACTAAGTTAGTAGCCCAACAAGGACAAAAGTAAAAGGAGAATCACATGGCTTTAGTATCCACGTTTTCCACGATAAACCCCGCTACAGAGGAGTCGATCGAGACCTTCTCGTACTTCACACCAACGGAAACAGAATCCGTGGTCGCGCGCGCCGAGAAAACTTACCAGTCCTTCAGAAAGGGATCCGCGTATCAACGCGCGCAGCTCTTCTCAAACCTGGCAGTTTCATTGCGGAAGAATAAAGATCGAATCGCAAAAGTGATCACAACCGAGATGGGGAAAATTCCCTTTGACGCCAAAGCAGAGATTGAGAAGTGCGCCGCAGAGTCGGATTGGTACGCCGAGCATGGACCACAAATGTTTGCGGATGCCCCTGCTGCGACGGGCCACGCTGAAGCATACGTGTCGTATCTACCGCTCGGGCCGATCCTTGCGATCATGCCTTGGAATCTTCCGATATGGCAATTGACGCGCATGGCGATTCCCACGATCCTGGCGGGTAACGTTGTCCTGGTGAAGCACTCACCCAACACGCAGAGGAGTTCGCTCGAGTTCGAACGTGCGATGCTTGAAGCCGGCTTTCCGGAAGGGGTGTTTCAGAATCTGATTCTGAAGACTGAAGATATCGTCAACGTCATCAATGACTCGCGTGTCCGGGGAGCTTCCGTCACGGGGAGCGTGCGAGCCGGTTCTGCAGTCGCCTCCGAAGCCGGAAAGGTGATCAAGTCAACCATCATGGAGTTAGGTGGCTCTGACGCTTTTATCGTCTGTAAAGATGCCGATATTCCGAAGGCCGTCGCGGCAGGCATCACGAGCCGGTTCAGTAACGCAGGTCAGGTCTGCCTCGCTGCGAAACGCTTCATCCTGGTAGAAGAGATCGCCGACGAGTTTGAGAAGTTGTTTGTAGAGGCGGCGAAGGCGATCCGAGTTGGCGACCCAACAGATCCAGCAACTCAGATGGGCCCCATGGCGCGTGTCGATCTCCGGGACGGTCTGCATAAACAGGTGGAAGGCAGCATTGCAAAGGGCGCGCGAGTGCTGTGCGGGGGTAACCTTCCGGAAGGCAAAGGGGCTTTTTACACGCCTACAGTACTCAGCGGAGTGACTCCCGGAATGCCGGCCTTCGACGAAGAGACATTCGGTCCCGTTGCCGCGATCATCCGCGTCCCCAATATCGAGGCGGCTGTTGACGCGGCGAATGCAAGCGAATTCGGTCTGAGCGGAAATATATGGACCAGTGACATCGCTGCGGCCCGGAAGATCGCTCGTGATCTTGATACCGGTGGAGTGTTCATCAATGGCTTCACAGCGACCAATCCTCGGGTCCCCGTCGGCGGCGTCAAGAACAGCGGGTATGGCCGGGAGCTTTCTCATTTTGGAGCCCATGCCTTTGTCAACCCGCAAACTGTCTGGATCGAGAGTTTGTAAGGAACGTTCGCAGCTCAGATCACGAAAACGCTACGAAGCTACAAGCGGCGCTCGCTGAGCGGGCGCCGAGAGGAGTGAAAACATGAGCAAGGCAGCATTCATTGGACTCGGCGCGATGGGTTCGCGCATGGCGGCTAACCTGCTCAAGGCCGGTCACGAGGTCACAGTTTGCGACCTGGCTCCGGACGCGGTCAAGCGGCTGGCTGATTCTGGCGCGAAGACAGCGGCTTCCGCGCGAGAAGCGGCGGAAGGTAAAGACTTCGTCTTCACGATGGTTCGTGATGATGAGATTTCGCGCAAGGTGTGGCTGGATGCAACAACCGGCGCATTGGCAGGTATGAAGCCGGGAGCTATCGCCATTGAGTGCTCGACAATAACTCCTGCGTGGGCTCGTGAACTCGGGAATGCGATAAGCAAGACCGGCATCGCAATGCTGGAAGCCCCGGTATCTGGCAGTACTCCGCAGGCGCAGAATGCCCAATTAGTATTCCTGGTCGGGGGTAATGCGGACGCGCTGACGCAGGCGGAGCCCCTTCTTAAGAGCATGGGCTCTGGCGTTCAACATGCGGGACCAGTAGGCGCCGGAGCCCTGGCAAAGTTGGTCACAAACACTCTGATGGGCAGCCAATTAGCCACACTCGCGGAGATGATCGGGATGCTAAAGAGGCAAGGCGTCGAGCCAAAAGAGGTTTTAAATGCGGTGGCAGCAACGCCCATGTGGAATCCCCACCTCACCAGTGATTCGGAATCCATGCTGAGTGGCAATTTCGAATCACGTTTTCCAATCAAGCTTCTCTTGAAAGACCTCAACTACACGGTGAAGACGGCCGGCGGAGATGCGTCGGTGCCGACCGTGAGCGCGGTTCGGGATCTGTTCCAAAAGGCCATGGACGAACAGCTTGGAGACCTCAACATGACAGCAGTCGTCAAGCTCTTCGAAGGGAACAAGGTAGTGAGCCAATGAGGCGCTCGTTTCTCATCGCTTATCAGTTCTTCATCGGCCTATTGGACACATCAACGGGGCTTCTGCTCATCGCAACGCCGGCACTCGCCCTGCGGTTGATGAAGCTCCATGCGGCGGAGGACACGTTAGTTTACATCTCCTACCTCGGCGTCTTTGTCCTATCCGTGGGATTAGCTTGCCTCTACGGAGGGTTGCTGGCGGTAAAGGGTGCTCCTGCGGACAAGCTTGAAGTTGTTTGGCTGTTGACGGCGATCACGCGCGGCCTAGTCGCTGTCTTCGTCGTGGTCAAGGTGGCGTCTGGAGCCGTTGAGCCCGGATGGTCCACCGTCGCATTCACCGATGGCACCTTTACCCTCATTCAATCCGTTGGTCTGGCAAGAGGATGGCTGCGACATGCCCGCGTCGGAACTGCGGGGCGTCAGCCTCGTCGCAATCACCTATCCGCCATCGTCAGTCGAGCGGAGAACCTAGGCGAGGCAGCTATTACTTCTTGGGGTGAACGGGCCTCCATCCGGGTGCTCCGTGTTACCAACGACAACAACTTTTGCATTCTCGATTATCGTGCGCCGACCGGCTTCGGACCGCCTCGTCACCTTCACTATCTCCAGCACGAAGTTCTGGAGATCCTTGAGGGCTCAATCGCGGTGTGGACTCCTGACTGGTGTGGCGTACTGCATGCAGGAGATATCGTCTCGCTTCCCGCTGGCGTACCCCACACATGGCGATCCATTGGTGATCAGGCCCTTCATTTCACCGTGATCGTTACGCCTGGCGGTCCCGGCGGATTTAAAGAGTTCTTCACGACTATTCAGCAACGGAACCTCACCATCGCGGATATCTCTGAGCTTGTAGTGGCGGCCGAAATCGGTGGTATGCAGATCATTGGCCCTCCCCTCAGCGAGGAAGAGGTTGAGAGGCTGAAGCTCGGCGAACAGTTGTAGGTGAAGACTTCTATCAGTTTTGCGGGCTTTCGGTGAGCGACGATCTGGCAACTATATTGTTGCCAGATAATCTCCTGTGAGCGGAAGGGCCTGCCGCTGTCTGTAATCAGAGTGGTGTGACATCTAGCCAGTGAACTTCACGCCGTGGGTCGAGAACGCCTCCAATTAGAGACATCACGGCGGGGCGAGGTTCCAAACAGGCGGGTATATTCACGACTAAACTGGGAGACGCTTGCATACCCCACGTCGAGCGCGGCAGACTCTACCATGGCATTGCTGAAGATCAGCAGACGGCGGGCTTCATGGAGGCGAAGCTGCTTTTGATACTGAAGCGGCGTCATGCCCGTGACCGACTTGAATTGACGATGGAATGTCGCCTGACTCATATTTGCGGTAAGGGCGAGATCTGTCACGTGAGTGGTCTCACTCAGCTTGTCTCGAAGAGTGTGAATGGCCTGGATGATCCTTTGATCGTGACCGTTTGCCATGATCATAATTTGGCTGACTTGATGACCTAAAGGCCCCGTAAGAAGCCAGTAACACAACTCACGCATGATCCCTGGATAGAGCGTCGGGATCGCCTCGGGAGTTTCGAGAAGACGAATTGCGTGCTGAGCACAATCCACGAGTTGACGGCTTAGCTCCAGAACGAATGCGCCGCGGGCTTTTGGTTTGCCGACTGCGATCAAAACCATCTCGATCTCTTCAGCCACCTGTTGCATGATGGAGAAATCCAGTTCGATCGCAATTCCGAGATATGGCGTTTTTGAACTTGCGACAGTCACCGTACCGCGCGAAGGTATATCGACGGCGACCATAAGTGCTTGCCCTGCTGCAAATCTGTAACGCTTCTCACCGAAGGTCGCCCATTTGGCTCCTTGCAGGGTCATGTAGAGCGCAGGTTTGAACAGGCAGTGTGCTGGCCGATTCGCCTGATCTGAGCGAAGAATCGACAGTCCGTCAATCGCAGTCGAGAACGTGTCGCTCCCATCTGCAGCCTCTGTGTACTGACGGAGGCTCTGAACCAACTCTCGGAGAGTTCTCGATTCGTGTGGTTCGAGACGGCTCATAGGGCTAGTGTACGTGACAGGATTAGGCATGTATTTGAAAGCCTTCGGCATTCACGGATGGCAGCAGGACGGCCTATGCTGAGGGTGGAACTACCGGTCGGGCATGAAGTCTTATCGTCTGCTCCGACTTTGAAGAGCAATCTGAACGTTTTTCAACCAACTCTGCACCCAGAGGAGACTATTATGCCGTTTGCACGTATCGATCTACTTAAGGGAAAAACCGCCGAGTATCGCGCCGCCGTCGCGGACATCGTGTACCGGGGAATTATTGATGTCCTGAAGGCGCCGGATGGCGACCGCTTCATCGTCATCAGCGAGAAGTCACCCGATAACTTGATTTACGACCCCAAGTTCCTCGGCTTTGATCGATCGGCTGACTTCCTCTTGATCCAAGTGACCAGCACTGTCGGAAATAATAAAGAGTCGAAGCTTGCCTTCTTCCGATATATCGCCGACGAACTAAAGAGCAAGCTATCCATCCGCCCTGATGACATTATGATCAACTTGGTCTTCGTTGACCGCTCGGATTGGTCATTCGGCAATGGCGACCCATGGGTTTAGCGGTTCTTAGCCCGTCGGGCGTGCGCCACCCCTGGGCATGGATTGGAGTCTGAAATTCTTCCAAGCCCTTCGAGTTGGAGAGGGCTCACTTCGTTGCGCGAGCTTCAGCATGAAGGTGTTCGGCTCCAATATTTGGCAAAGGAGGTCGGTCGTCTCTTCAATTCGAGGCGACCGACTCAACGTTTAGAGATGAGTAGTGCTTGATGTTGTACCGACTCACCATCAGTGTTACGTATGGACTAATGAGCGCTTTCCCCTCTGCTCTGCCATCGACCCCAGGCTGGTACTAAGAATTCACAACGATGCCGAATTTATCTCGACCCTCGGGGATAAGAAAAGAAAGTCCATCCAAGATCGCTGTGACACGACAAGGAGAAACGGATGACTCGAAATATCTCGCTACTGAAGGCGCTTCTCAACGGCGAGGCATCCCCCTCGGTACCTAAGCTCTCCAGTGCGCAGCTGCTTGACGCACCGGAAAACAAGGCGATTCTAGACATCTGGGTGCTTCCGCCCGATAATCCCCGACTCCACGTAGGCCGGAAGATCGCGGTACTCGCAACGGACGGTGTTGAGGAGATTGAGATCACTACCCTTCTCCACTATTTCCGCTCACGTGGAGCACAGGTGGATTTGATCGCGCCCAAGTTGCCAGGTTATCCAGCTTACCTCGGCATCCAATTTCCAGCTATCCGTGAAACGCACATCATGACCATTACCTACATCGCTGAAGGCGGCTGGATCAAGTTCGATCGGCTTCTTGATGACGCGACCAGCGGTGAGTACGACGTAGTGATCGTTCCGGGTGGAACCTGGAATCCTGACACGCTGCGAGCCGATGCGAAGGCAATCAGCTTCGTTCAAAAAGCCGCAGCCGCGGACAAGATTGTCGCCGCGATCTGCCATGGCCCATGGGTTATTTCCGACGCCGGATTGACTCGTGGGAAGCGTGTCACTGGCTGGTGGACAATGCGTCCGGATCTAGAAAATGCTGGCGCAATCTTTATCGATGAACCGGCGGTCACAGACGGGAAGATTGTTACGTCGCGAGCTCCAATTGATCTCGCGGCCTTCGTCCATGCAATTGATAACCTCCTCGTGAAGACGGTCTCCTAATCAGCTTGCGGGACCGCTTTGGCTCAGTTTTTTGAGCACACGTCCTCTGCCATGACCAAAGAATCTAGAGCGCCATTACCGATAGGGAGGCAATCCCACATGCTTTCTTTCCATTTACTCTTCACTACCGGTGTCGCTGCTCTGCTCGTCACCGCACCAGCCTTCGGTCAAGTTCCGGCGCGGGTCCGCGGCACCATCACTGCGATCGATGACGGCAGCGTCACGGTCAAGGAGCGGGACGGCCGCACCTTCGTGCTAAAGACCGGACCCTACACGGCGTATGCCTACGTCGTCCCCTTCAGCCTTGACGCGATCAAAGTCAACGACTTCGTCGGCAGCGCCGTCAAAGGGCCGCTGAGCTCCTTTGTAGCCGTCGAGCTCGCGATAATCCCCGAAAATATGCGCGCCGGGCGCATTAGTCTTTATGATTGGGATCCGCTGCCCGATCCCACCGCGAGTCACACTTCCGACACGACCGCGACCAGCATGACCAACGGCCTGGTGTCGAAGGTCTCGCCGGGCGCGTCAGGGTTCTCCAACACCAACATGACCAACGGCATCGTCTCCGCCGAGACGGCTGGAGCAGGTGGTCTCACGCTTACGGTCACCTATGACGGCGGCAGCAAGAGCTTTCGGATCGCCGTGCCGCCTAATGCGCCGATCGTGCGCTACGTGCTCTCCGACCGGTCGGCAGTCGCCGTAGGTTCTTCAGTCATGATCAAAACCAACCCGGGCGACCAGGCCAGTCTTGTCACCATAGGCAAGGGCGTTTCGCCGCCGATGTAAGGCCACGACCAATCGGGATCGGACCAGCGTCGCAAGCCGCGAGACCAGGCAAACTGGATCTCGCGCCGGGACTTACTCCAGAGAACCGCGGAGCGTGGCTCGGTCCGTTGCTTACATCTAGATGAACTAAAGGAGGAGTAGGAACCATGCCAAAACTGTTTGTTAATTCGCGCCAAGGTACCTTTACAGCCGAAGCCCGTGTTCGGGTCGCAGCCGCACTCACCAATTTGGGCATCGCTTGCGAGCGCCTCGCCGATACGGCAAAGGTCCGGGCTGGGGTCTGGGTGTTCTTTACCGAGCACGCGTCAGACTCTATATTCAGCGGCGGTCAGGTCGCGCCGAGCTCGCTGATCCGCTTGGTCGTCTACGCGCTCGAGGGCGGCCTCGACGCCGGGTCCAAGCAGAGACTGATCGCGGATGCGACCGCCATTCTCGGCCAGCATGCCGGGTCAAATGACGATCAGGTGACGGTCTACGTGGTCATCCGAGAAGTCCCCGAAGTCAACTGGGGCATGTATGGCAAACAGGTCTCGCTCGCGGCGCTGCGCGCTGACGGCTCATGAGAGTGCACATGGCAAATACAGAGTTTCCGCACTAAACTGTAAATGTCAGGTAGACGACATGTTCTTTCACTCTCTTTTGGGTACACGGCAGTCCCCCTTGAAAGGGCTTCTGCGACGACAGTTCTGCATCCTCCATCCAACTCTGTTGGCGGAAAGTCAAATAGATCTTCTTGACGTCTACGATGTCCCTCGGTTTGCGATGAGGGAAAACCTAGGTGACAAGAAAAAAGCCACTGAGGCGAATGGGTTTCCTAACTTCAAGCGGAATAATGCCGCATGGTCGGGAGGGTTGTTCAATCGGAGCTCAGTAGGAAATTAAGTCCATGGGAGTTAGCCCGGTTCTCAATCTCGCTTTTGCGTTCGGGCCGTTCAGGCTGATTCCGAGCCAGAAGATCCTCGTCCGGGAGGACCGACCCGTGAAGCTGGGTGGTAGGGCTCTGGACATCTTGCACCTGCTGGTCATGCGAGCTGGTCAGGAGATCAGTAAGAACGACCTGATCGAGTTCGCATGGCCCAATGTATTCGTCGACGAATCCAATCTGAAGGTCCACATCAGCAGCCTGCGCCGGGCACTGAATGATACTTTTCCTCAAGCAACCTACATTGCGACGATTGCGGGGCGCGGATACCAATTCGTGGGACAGGTTCAGGCGGAGCACGTCGAAACTACTGGCTTCACGGGCGATGAACAGCTGGTTGTTTCCAGCCTTCCAGCGCTCTCTACTCTCATTGGCCGTCAGCGCGATGTCGAAGGCGTGGCCCGAGCACTCGACTTCACAAGACTTGTGACTCTGGTCGGTCCTGGCGGCGTGGGGAAGACCAGCCTCGCGATTGCGGTCGCACACGCGAGACGTGGCGAGTTTCCTGACGGCGTTCGTTTCGTGGATTTGTCCGCGACCGACGACCCAGCGCTCGTTCCACACCTAGTGGCCACGGCCCTAGGCGTTCGCGGCGATCCTGCAGACTTGATCTCGGCCGTGGTCGAACACCTGCGAAACCGGCGCATCTTGGTCGTCCTGGACAGTTGCGAGCATTTACTCCACGCGGCCGCGGCGGTTGCGGCACGATTCGTCGAGGCGAAGATCAGCAGTTGTTTGCTGGCGACCAGCCGAGAGCCACTTGGAGTCTCTAGCGAGAACGTGCAACGCGTCGAGCCTCTCGCGTTTCCGCCCCGGGCGGAAGTGCGAAGCGTAAACGAAGCACTAGCCTATCCCTCGGTTGCGCTTTTCGCGTTGCGTGCACTCGAAACGGCCGACTACCGGCTGGCCGACGAAGACACCTGCGCCGTTGCAAGCCTCTGCGAAGCGCTGGATGGTCTTCCGCTCGCGATCGAGATCGTAGCTGCGAAACTCGATCACTTCTCTCCCACGGAACTCCTCAATTCCGTCGGCGCGCGCCTCAGCGAACTCCGGAACGAATTAGAGGGCGCGCATTCGCGGCATCGGACAATCTGGGCGACGTTGGACTGGAGCTACCAGCTACTTTCCACGCAGGAGTCGACCATATTTCGGCTCCTATCCGTCTTCACGGGTTCCTTCGAGTGGACCGATGTCACCGGCATGGCTCGACTGGTACAGTACGACCCGTACCAGACCACCGTGGCGCTCGGCGGCCTTGTCTCCAAGTCGCTGCTGTCCGTGGAGATCGACGGGGAACAGCTTCGCTACCGGCTTTTGGAAAGCTCCAGAAGCTACGCGGCGGAGAGATTGCTGCAGGATTCCCAGGCTCAAGCAGCACAACGTCACCATGCGCAGATTGTGCTATCGATGTTCGAAAGATCCGAGGCGGAATGGGCTTGGGCCGACAATCGCGTCTGGCGCGCGCGCTACGAGGCGCGGATCGGAGACTTACGCAAAGCGCTGGACTGGTGCTTCGGCGACGCTGGGGACGCATCCCTCGGCGTCGCCCTTGCCGCCTCTGCGGTCTTAGTTTGGAACGAGCAATCGTCAATTTTCGAGCAGCTCTTTCAGGTGGAACGAGCTTTGAACTATTGCGCTTCGCTCACGGATGCGCCGCGGCGAACGGCGGCGCTCGCATCATCTCGGGCTTGGTGCATGTCCCTCATCGGACAGCTCCATAGCGGAACAGATGACGCCTGGGAAATTGCGCTCAACTATGCCCAACGCAGCGGCGATGTTGGTCAACATCTGTCCGTCATTTGCGGCCATGCGCATTTCCTCATCTGGACGGGCCGCCTGGAACAGTCCGTCGATGTTTTGGATAGTGCCATCCGGGTTGCCGTCCAGTACGGTGACCGGGGGTTGCTCTTCGACGCGGAGTGGCTGCATGCCTTGGCAGAGATGCATCTCGGCAAGTTGCTAGAGGTGCGGCCTAAGCTCGAACGGCTCGCCGAAGATCTAACCCATCAGTCTCCATCGACGATCGCGCGCTATCAGTTGGAGCCCTACCTCGGCATCAACATTACACTCGCTTTCACAACTTGGCTGACCGGTCAACCCGCACGCTCCCTCTCGATAACCGAGGAGATGCTGCTGAAGACCGGACAGAGCGATCAACTGATGGCTCAATCAACCATTCTCGCGATTGTCGCCATGCCGCTCGCATTGTGGAGTGGCCAGATCGACGCCTTGGGCCAGTATTCGGCCACGCTTGGTAGGAATCTCGACCGCGAGAACCTCGCAGTCTGGGAGCCGGTACATCGGTTCTACGCTTCGGTCATCCGAAACGCGCGGGGCGACCTCAACGCCCTCGACGAAATGCGGTCTTCTATCGATGTGATTGTTCGCGCCCGAAGTCTGTTGCGAACTCCGATGCATCTCGGCGTGTTGGCCGAAGCGCTGCTCGCAAGAGGCAAACTCGTAGACGCCGATGATGCAGTCGAATGGGGGTTGAAGCTGCAACGCCAGTCGAAGGAGAACTGGTGCCTGCCCGAACTGCTTCGAGTGAAGGCCGGGATAATGGCGGCGCTCGGAGAACGAGTCCAAGCCCGCAAAATGCTTGCTAGCGCACTCCGAAAAGCCGTCGCAATTGGCGCACGGTCTCTCCAGTTGCGGATAGTGAATGACATAGCGCAGATGGCGATCGCAGCAGGAAACAAAAAGGAGGCCGTCGACCTCCTCTTGCCCGTGTATGAGAGCTACGCAGAAAGAGCTTCGACTGAGGACCTGAAGAGGTGCGCTCGCCTGCTCGCCGCGAGCACGAGTCGGGTTCCGATACCGCTGCAAGGTTAGTACTCTCATTGCAGCTTACCCTCCGAAGACTACTGGCAAGAATCCACAAAGGCTGACGTGCTGCTCGCCGTCACGGGAATCCTAATTGTCTTTCATACAGCCAACGGAAGAACGGCGCGATCGCGGTCGTCAGACCGGTGCATCCGTGTGCGCTCAACTTACACCCTTACATCTCTTTATATACAACTGAGCAGAACCGATGATGCTTTTCCGCGGAGCATGTGAATGACCAAGCTGGCAATGGTGATGCTAGAGGTTGCGGGTGAAAAGCTGAACTGGTTCGAGCAGTCTAAAGGACTTCCGGTCGTTCCGGACACGTCGTGGGCCCGATTCCCGACCTTGAATAAATGTCTCCCCTTGGCCTCAAATTATCCGCTGGCGTCGTTTTACCTCAATTTACCAAGGCCACCTCTGGTTCGGCGTTAGTGTGACTACATGAGCATGAGCGGAAAGACTCGTAATGCATCAAACGGGCTTGAAAATGGTGGCGCTCGCCACGTCAACTCTTATGGCAATCGCACTTCTGAAAAGAGCGGATGTCCGCAGGCGTTACAACAATCATCAAGCTCGCGAACCGAACGAACGAGAATCATGGATAGCACCGCAACAATGATGTCCAGAAGCGCATATCTCGAGGAATTAGCGGTAGCATTGGAACGACATACCAATGGCATAAGAGGGAGCAACCAACTCGAAACCGCGGTCGAAGGATTTTCGATAGTTCTCTCAGAGCACTCAGTGCAACCGGTCCGCCGCGCGTCGGAACCAGCAATATGTATGACGGTTCAAGGCGCGGAGTGGGCGATGGTAGGCGAGAAACGTTACGACTACCGGGCCGGCCAGGCATTCATCCTCTCCGTTGAGGAACCTTGCCGCTGTACCGTTCCCGTTGCCAGCCCAATACATCCTTACCTGGGACTGGTGGTTGAGCTCGATCGCGGCTATACGCAGCAGGTGATAGAAGAGCTTGGTATTCGTCTGAAACCCGCCCGCAAAGACAGGGCGTGTGATGCATTCGTGCTTGATTTAACCCCCCAGCTTTTGGATTGTGCTTTGCGAGCTGTTCGCCTTCTGGACACTCCAGAAGCGATCCCGATGCTGTACCCGGGGATCATGCGCGAGATCTGCTACTGGCTTCTGACCGGTCCCGCCTGTGATCAGATCGTTGACATAACAATGGCGAACGTTCACGACAGACGAGTGCTTCAGGCAATACAACATCTTCGAGGCAAGTTCAGTGACCCGATCAGAGTAGAACAGCTTGCAACCGCCGCTGGCATGAGTCCGGCGACGTTTCACAGACAGTTCAAGTCGGCGACATCAATGTCGCCACTGCAATACCAGAAACAACTTCGCCTGCTCGAGGCTCGCCGTCTTATGATCACGAGCAACTTCAACGTGGAAAACATTGCATTTGAGGTTGGATATGTGAGTGCGTCGCAGTTCAGCCGCGAATATACGCGCATGTTCGGCAAGCCTCCTCGTCGCGACATGTCAACGTGCAAGTCATCCCAATCTACTGCGCCGCATGTCGCTTAGGACGAGCAGTTCGTCGTCTTCCATCCCTCAGTGTAGGCGGACTTCTCGCTGTGAGTGCCATCATGCACTACTCACGATCAAGCGAATATTTCATTCTCACGGACGCATGTAAATGCGAACGGACTGGAGTTGCGCGTGGCATCACAGAAAGACACATTCGCTTATGGCTTTGACCGAGGTCAAAGCCGACGGCTGAAGAGGTCACCATAGTGATGGGGTAAGCCCAAGGAGCAACAATGCAAACTAATACTGTCCTGTCGATATTTGGCGAGCAGGTTGAAATTCTCGTCTCCAGCAAATCTACAAATTATTCCTTTTGTGTCGGGAGGCAAACATCGCCGCCCGGCGGTGGTCCGCCTCCACATCTGCATGAACGGGAAGAAGAGATTTTTATCGTGATTGAAGGTCAGTATGAGTTCTTCGATCGAGATAAGTGGGTTCCTTTCGCGAAAGGTGAAGTCAAAACTTCTCTTCGCGGCAATTACCATGCCTTTCGCAACTCCGGAACGACCACCGGAAAGGTACTCTTCATGACGAATTCAGGCGGCCTGGACGAATATTTCGCGGAAATCTCATCCCTCGTCATGCCACGTGATTTGGATCGCCTCGTGGAGATCAGTAAACACTACGGTTATGTCTTTCTCCCCCAGGCGCCGTAGGCAATCTTGGCAAGCAAACGCTGGTTCATATTCAAGGTGGTTCCAGGAAACTCCTGACCGCATCCACGGAGGGAAAAGTGATGTTTGGCAATCACATCTGGGGGCATGCGCGGTGCCTTCAACCCATATTGATGTGGAGGATGTGTCACAAAGGTTGTTGCGAGTGTTCCAACTAAGAGCGAGTTCTAGTTTTGGTGGCGAAGTGCCAGGTGAGCGCACTCATTAGAGACAGAGCGATCGTTTCCAGAGTGAACTGACCCATGCTCGCAAGAGCCGTGATCACGGGAACCTTTGCGTAGAAAGGGTAGATGGCTGGCGCGAAGAGAACGTGACGGACGAGAAGGACGGTTACGGTGAATTGCAGAAATCGCACGGGGATTCGTGGAGACAGGCTGTCCCAGATGAGGGCGGCGACTAAGAGGGCGGCGAGGACGGGCTCAGCATACGTGAGGTAGGCGGGGACAAGAACATGCATGCCGTAAGGAAGGCCGTAGACTTCGTCATGGGCGAGAAAGGAGAAGTGGGTAAGAACGGGTGCGTAGGCCCGCGCAATGAGAGGCTTGCATTCGATAAAGACCAGCAGGTACAGAGCGGTTGCCCCGAGGACTTGCAGCCAGATGTTTTTGAGCAGCGGTGCGATGGCGACAATGAGGAATGAGAGGAGGAGCCAGTTGAGAAGGCTAGGTACGTTCGAAAGAAAAGAGAAGGTCCAGGCGGTGGTGACGACGCCGTTCATAATGGGCGCCCGAAAGAATAGTTCCTGCAGCATGGTGATCACGAGGAAGAGCACCAGGCTGCGGGCGACAAGGGAGCGACGCTTGAGGGCGTTGGACGCGAGGGTATAGATGAAGATAACGCCGAGAACGGATGGGGCAGCATTGAGCCAAGCGCCGATGCCTGTGTGGGGAAAGCCTGACGGATAAGGAACGTGCAGACCCTGCAGCATAACAACGTGAACACTGAGAGCGAGGATCGCAGTAAGAAGTGCGCCGAGCAGGAATTTTGGCCAGCGGATTGAGCGGGTGCCAGATAAGGGAGACAAAATAACCCTCTTTTCTTGAGTGTTGCAAGAGATGCGCTTTTTGCGAGCGCATTGTTTACTCGGAAGGTTTTATTTTGATGGATTGCGAATGCCGACAAGCGCGCTTCCGGTGACTGACGAAGAGCTCCCAATGTCGGTTCAATATTGAGCGTGTTTGGCCGAAATCATCTGACGCACCAATCAAATGGCACGTCGCGAGTTCGCGGTGAGCGCAGTGGCGGCGGATCCTGCGATGCTGGGACGACCGATGGCGTCGAGGAGATGCATCCCTTCGAGAAAAGTCAGGAACAGCGCGGCCGATGCAGCGAGATTCTCGTGTGCTTTGACCTTTAAGCGACTCGTCACCCAGGCAAGAAATTTATCTGCTATCTGTCCAGCAATATCGAGGTGTGGTTGAAGACCGCGCGACGCGCCCGACGCGAGATCGAGCCAAAGATGCATGAATGGCTTGATGCTGTCCGAAGCTACGACTACCCCTACCTCTTCCAGCAAGATGCGAAATGGGCGAGGCTTTCCGACTGGAACAGCTTCATCAAGCTGTGCGAGCATCCGCTCCGCAAGCCGGTGCAGCGTAACGGATAGAATCTCGTCCTTATCAGCGAAGTAGTAGAGCAACATGCGGTCACTCGTCCCGGCGGCAGCTGCTAGCGGCCGTAGGGTGGCCGCACTAAGGCCTTCCGACAAGAGATGATCTGCCATGAGTTCGACGGCGGCATCTCGACGCTCCTCGCGGGTTTTCATACTCCTGAATGTAGCAGACGCTACATCGTTGTGCTAGGATGTAGCGGTCGCTACATCCTAGCACTTAACGTTCTTTCGCGAGCCATGATGTCCTTGCAAGGCACAAAGCAATGCTTCCAAAATTCGCCGGGCGTTGAGTTGAGCTGCCAGCCTTGTTGCTTACATTGCTACCTACATCTCGGCTATTACTTCAACCCCAACCTTAGACGCAGCATTGCTCATGGAGAGGAACGATGAAACTCAACGGCAAGACGATCTTGATTACGGGTGGCACAAGCGGCATTGGAATGGAGTTCGCAAATCAACTCTCCGCAGCCGGCAACACTGTCCTGGTCACGGGGCGCGGCGCCGAACGCATTCGTAAGGTTCGGCAAACGCTCCAGAACGTTCATGTGTTTCAGAGCGATGCGAGTGAACCTTCGGAGATCGCATCGCTGCAACGTGAAGTGCTCTCGAAGTTTCCAGCCCTGAGTGTGATTATCAACAACGCCGGCATTATGCGGAATTTAGATCTGAACAAGATTGAAGGGGGAGCGGATGTAGCACGGGAGATCGCGATCGATCTCAGTGGCCCTATCCTGATGACCCAACAATTCCTGGATCATCTGCTGCAGCAGAACGAATCACTCATTGTCAACGTCTCCTCGGGATTTGCTCTGGTTCCGTTTTCGATGTCGCCGATATACAGCGCAGCAAAAGCCGGACTGCACGCTTACACCAGATGTCTGCGAATGCAGATGAAGGGCACCTCGGTGAAGGTGATCGAACTTATACCGCCGGGGACCGAGACTCCAATGTTCCGGGGAGAATTCGCGAAAGAGTTCAAGGGCCAGAAGGCGATGGACGCTAAGGTCCTCGTCAAGAAGGCCATCGCCGGAATAGAGGCGAATCAGGACGAGATTCGACCGGGGCTAGCCAGAGTGCTGGGTGTAATGAGCCGACTCGCTCCGGACTTCATGATGGCGCAGATCACTAAGATGTCAACTCCAAAACCGTAGGAGGAGAGCGAGTTGAGCATCCTCAAGTGTGTGCGCCGCATGTTCGTTGAAACGAGTTCGCCGAGGTTCGTCCTGCGGTAACGGTAGACGCTCTATCGGAGGGATTGGGCGGCTTCCGAGTTGATAGATCATCACCAAGCGGCAGAAATCTCGACAGCGACCCATCGAGGCAGGTTCGTCTTCCGCGCAACCATCGCTAAGGAGCATTACATGAGCAAAGTAAGCACCAGCAAACTCGGTACCGCGGTCATTACCGGAGCATCCTCTGGCATTGGCAAGGTCTATGCTGATCGCCTAGCTACCCGGGGGTACGATCTTCTTCTAGTTGCGCGCCGGGCCGACCGCCTGCAGGCCATCGCTCACGACCTTCAGTCTCTCCATTCGGTACACGTCGAATATCTGGTCGCCGATCTTGCTTCGCCCACTGGCCTTTCCGAGACCATTCGGAAGATCACTGCCGAGCCCTCGATCACCCTCCTGGTGAATAACGCCGGCACAGTGTTTTTCGGTCCGCTCGAGACTACCTCTCAAACGACGCTCACCACCATGGTCGCGCTGAATGTCACCGCGCTCACTGCTCTCACCATGGCAGTCCTTACGACATTCCAGAAGCGCAACTCCGGGATGATCATCAACATTGGTTCGGTCGGCGGCTTTAACGGTCTATCTATCTTGGCTGTTTACGGCGGAACCAAAGCCTATGTTCTCAATTTCACTCAGGCACTTCAAAAACAACTCTCTGGAACAGGGATTCGGGTGCAGTTGGTAACCCCGGCCGCTACCGCCACAGAGATTTGGGACACCTCGGGCTTTCCTATCTCTAACGTCGATCCAGCCACCGTGATGAGCACTGAAGACTGTGTCGACGCCTCCCTCCAAGGCCTCGACGCCGGCGAACTCATCACCGCACCGGCTTTAGAAGATGAAGGCGTGCTGCGGAGCTTTGAGGCCGCCTCGGAGGCCCTCTTCAACGCCACTCAGACTGGACAGGCTGCATCACGTTATGGGCTCACACGTTGAGCTCTTGGGAAGCGGCACGGCCTGGTCTGGCCGAAGTCTTAGGTGTCATGAGCCGGCTTGCTCCGGACTTTATGATGACGCAGATCACTCGCACGCGCCTACGTGTTCTCAAGAAAATACGTGAACACATGAAGTTTAGCTGAGAGTTCACTATCCACACGCTCAGTTCCGTGCAGTTTTCAATCCCAGCCCCCTTACGAACGTTCAGAGGTAGGCGATGCAGAAACGTAAGGATCAACGGACCGGAACGCAGACTACCGACTTGGGATACTCGCGGCGTGTGAGTCTTACGCTTGAAGTCTTATTCAGAGGTAAGTGGCGGGTGCATATCCTTTGCGCCTTGCGCGTGGGGCCGGTTCGTCTTGGTCAACTTGCAAGGTTTATTCCCGGGGCCTCAAAGAAAATGCTGACGCACAACTTGCGAAGATTGGAAGCGGATGGGATTGTCGTTCGCAGAGACCTCAGCGAGACCGTCCTACATGTCGAGTATGATCTGGACGACCAGATAAGGGAGAGCCTGTTCACTCTTTTGGAGAATCTGGCAAATTGGGGCGATTCCTATCTGGCAAGATCGATACAAGCTGAAAGTGAAGAAGGACCGTAGTTGCGTTCCAACCGCGAGCAACTGTCACATGGTCTCAGCCGACGATAGTGCTGCTTGGCGGTCACATTGCGACGCGAGTTCAGGAACCATTACCCACCTCTGAGGTGACCAAGCGGCACGTAGTTCTGAGGAGCGAGAACCGCGCTATACAAACTGCCTGGTGCAGCTCAACATAAGCCGACTTCGCCGTAACAATCCACAGAGTAGGCAATGCAACTACGCCTACAGCCTTTGCCCAAATCGCTTCTCCATTGAGGGGCGATAGGTTCTACTGACACGAGGACGGGAACCGTCTTTTAGAAGAAGCTCAAACTCCCCATGGGAGAGGGGCTCCAACTGCACAACACTATCGATATTGACGATGACAGAGCGGTGTATACGAAGAAAGCGGCTTGGGTCGAGACCCCGCTCCAGATCAGTTAGCGAGGCCCGGCAGAGAGATACTTTCCCGGAGGTGTGGAGGGTTACATAGACCCCGGCAGCCTCGATCCAATCAATGTCTTTCACACGCACAAACCTGGTGATTTCGCTCGTCTTGACCGCCAGTCGATCCAGATAAGGCTTTTCCGTTGCTTGCGCCGCGATCACCCGGGCGAGGCTTTTGCCAAACTCACGTAGGTGGAGGTCGTCCCTACGACCTTTCACCCGGGTCATCATCGCCTCGAACCGCTCATCGCTGAAAGGCTTGAGGAGATAGTCCAGAGCATTTGCCTCGAAGGCGCGGATGGCGTGCTGGTCGTAGGCGGTAACAAAGACAGTGAGGGGCATATTTTCCGGCCCAACCGCTTCCATAACCTCCAGGCCGCTCAACTCAGGCATCTGCACATCCAGAAGCACCAGGTCTGGCCTTTCGCTGAGGATCATCTGCACCGCGGTTTCTCCGTCCCCTGCTTCATGCAGCGAACGCACTTCCGCATCCTGCTTCAACAAGTCGGCGATGCGCTGTCGCGCTGGGGCTTCATCATCCACGATGAGTGCCCGAATACCATCAGGTCGTAAGACAGTCATCTGTCTCCTTTCGCTTGTGCATGGGAAGGGAAATTGACACCTCTGTTCCGCCCTCACTTCTGCGTCGGACGTCGAAGTGACTCGTATTGCCGGGATACATTCCGGCGAATCGCTCTCTTGTCACTGAGAGTCCAACTCCCTTATGCGTATCGAACGACCAGCCAGGCGCCAACCCGACGCCGTCGTCCAGCACCTGGATGAGCAGCTTTTCCTCAGCACACTGAGCAATCAGGACGATTGACCCACCCCGAGCCCTTCTGGAGATGCCATGCCGGATGGCATTTTCCACCAGCGGCTGAATGAAGAGACTGGGAACCAGAGCATCTCTTACGTCCGGGGCGATCCTCATTTCGATCTTCAAGGCATCGCCAAAGCGAATCCTTTGTATGGCGAGGTAGTGATCAAGGAAAGCCAACTCCTCGGTAAGGGATATCTCTTGAGCCCCTTGTGAGTTCAGGGAAAGGCGTAGCAAGTCGCCCAGGTGTTCGATCATTCTCCTCGCAAGTTTGGGCTCACGCTCGACCTGTGAGGAAACGGTATTGAGCGCATTGAAGAGGAAGTGTGGGTCTAACTGCATCCGCAATGCATTGAGCCGAGCCTCTGAGAAGTTCTTTTGCAGACGCTCCGTTTGCAATTCTGCGGAGACGAAGCGCTGGTGGTAGAGGTAGGTCTCCCACACGCCGACGATGAGGCAGTACACAAGCATGCTCCAGAACATTTCCCTGAGAGCTTCGGAGATGACTCTCGTCCCGGACAGCCTTGACCAGGTACCCACACCGAGCAATGCTTTTAAAGCGGCCTCGACGTAGCCATACACGATTGTCACGAGCGGGCCCAGAGCCAGGAGAGTGAGGGAGCGAGGCAGGATTCGTTGCACGGGGAAAGGGAGCGCATAATCGACGGCCAGGATGCCCGGAACGAGGATTCCCCAGGACCACCATTGCGCCAACGCGGACATCAGCACCTTGTGCAGGTTGCTGTTCTGCCCCAGTTGAGGCAAAGCAAAGATCACAGCAATCGCCGTCCAGAAAACGACTGAAAAGATCGACCATCTGAGAGTAGTTTTCATCATTGCTTGTCAAGCCATTTTGACAGATCACATTTGTCAGAGTGACGCTCCTCGGCGGAGGAAGGGCCGTTGAGAGATTTCAGAGGCTCCATTGTGTTCTTTTAGCATCCGGCTCATTCGCTCTCTAGGCCGATCTGCACCCGTCAGAACCGCTTCGAAACATATCCTCCGGGTGCGTGGTGAGTGTGCGTAGAGTCACGTTAGACATTCTTGCTCTCACATCCAGATGTGACCTCTGCAACCTTCGTCTTTCAGGAGAAACATATGAAGCGTTTCATCAGCAGCATCCTCTTTGCACTCACGATTCTGACTGGCACCGCAAGCTTGGCTCAAAGCCCATCAACTGCTGAGAGCAGCAAGACCATCCCTACCAGCATCGCGTCAGATACCGTCGACGTTCAGCATGTGATCGACGCCTACCACGAAGCCGTTCTCAACCACGACGGATCTCGACTGGCGGGTCTATTTCTTCCTCAAGGCGGTATGTGGCTCAACGTGCTCTCCGATGAGGCTTACGCCCGCGCAAAAGCGAAAAAGCCGGATGCGTTAAAGATTCGCGTCGGAAGCTACTCAGATTTCGCAAAGCTCGTTTCGACTTCAAAGGTCAGCTTCAATCCGACGCACACACATCTGCAGCAGAATAGCGATGGAACAATTGCTTCGGTGTACTTCGACTTCGTATTCCTGGCCGACGGAGAAGAAACCAATCGCGGGAGCGAGACTTGGGTTTTGGTTAAGGGAGCGGATGGCTGGAGAATAGCCGGGATGACCTTTTCATCAAATCCACCCACGCCATAACCGTTTGCATCGATGGAACGAACCCAGCGCAGCTCCGCTTCTCGCAAAGCCGGCTGATGAACAGGGAGCGAATTAAACCTTCGATACTGAAAGAGGGTTGTGCCAGTAAATCGAACAGAGTACGGACCTTTTCTAACGCCCCGTTCGGAAGAAGTGGACCGCCTTGTTGCAGTTATTCGATGCAACTCATTGAGGGCTAACAGCCAACGGAACTGCAGAGTTCCAGCGGCCTCGGCAGATAAACATGTCTGCGCGAGTTCGCCCCCACTCTGGAGAAAGCGCCGCGTGCGGTTAGTCCGTAAGACACCTTCTCGTGAGTGGTTGCGGCGAAGAGAAGTGCGTTCCTGGGATTGATCCAATTAAAGCTGTTGCGCAGCAGCGATCACGGGACAAACCTGTTCCCGGATTCACTCAAAGGCGGGTTCTTGTCTGCGTGAGCGGCCCAAACCATCGCGATTAGAGCCACTTCTAAATTGAAGGGCACGTCGCAGACTGTCAGACCAAACATGCTTGCGTAACGTTTTGCAATCCACGTCGGGAGAGTTGCTATAAACGGCGACTCAGTCGCGGCGGTGAGAACAGTCAGAAATTCCGGAGCCGCCATAGCAACGTCGAGTCGAAGATTGAGCCTCTTCAAGGCGTCGTCGAGACAGCCCTCGATTTCCTGCTTCTGCGACACGAGTGCATGTCTCGCCGCACGGTATTCTCCCCGCGTGAGACCATGAGAAAATTTCAGTAGCTTCGGGTTATAGCAGTACGAAAGCGACTGCTGAAAGAGTTCCTTGCGCCGGTAGCGTCTTGCGCCTTCAAAGTGGCCATCGATCACTTGTTCACCTCCTTGTGGCTTGCGGACGGCCATGGAAGCCGACGATCTACCAGCCCAACCACGACAACGAAATGCTATTGTCTGCATGGAATGTTCCCTTGCAGGGAACAATTTGTGATTCGGGTATCATTTGGATCCGCGACCTCTGCCCAAAAGCAAAGGTCTGAGCACAGCATAGGCAAAGGTTTAGAGGGCAAAGGTCACGGGTCCGATAAGGGGCCCATAACCGCTCCTTTGGGTGTCTCAGGGCACTCAGGTAGCCATTCGCTACGCCTAGTGTCAACAAGTTACAATTTACCGGTTAGCTGTCACGGAAGAGGTTGTGTGAATTATCACAAAAATCCTTGCAAATGACGATGAGCCACTTTCACTACTGACATTTAGCCAGATCCTTGCCTGCACGCAACCCTTATGCTTGGCCCGCAGATGCCAAAACCGCCTTCCATCCTGAATCGCTCATGCGGAGTCGCCTGCCATTGGAAAGAATTGCGGTGCCCTCACCTCGTCCTTCGCGGATGACCTCACGAATGCAGCTAAGGTTCACGATGACAGAGCGGTGAATCCTCACAAATTTCTTTGGGTCGAGAGTGGACGCGAGTTCCTTCATGCTTTCTCGCAGAAGATAATCCTTGTGGCCGGTGTGGATGGACACGCAGTAATCGGCCGCTTCAATGCACACAATCTGATCGACATCGAGGAGTAGCGTCTTGACGCCGTCCGGCAGCAGGAGCCGATTGCGATACGCGGCAGGCGCAGCTTGTGGCCCCATATTTGTCAGGAGCGAACGTAGAGTCTCCTCAGACAAGCCACCGGACTTAAATGCGAGTTGCTCTTTCACACGCTGGAGGCAGTCCCTCAGCCGATCTTCTTCGACAGGCTTGGTCAGATAATCAAGAGCATGCACCTCAAAAGCTTTCAGTGCGTAGCTGTCATGCGCTGTCACGAAGATTGTGATGGGCATTTCTCGCACGCCAACCTTATCGATTAGATCCAGGCCGCTCTCACCTGGCATCTGGATATCGAGGAAGACCACATCGACGTCGTTGGTCTTAAGGAAGTTCGCGGCTTCTCTGCCGTTTCTACACTCTCCGCTCACCGTAAACTCTGGATCCACGGAGAGCAGCCTTGCCATACGTGTTCGCGCAAGTACTTCGTCATCGACGATCAGTGATCGGATCTTCACGCCGTTACCGTCTCGTAGGGGATTGCGATACGAACCTGAAAGCCTCCGTGCTCCTCGGGTTTGGCGTGGAAGGAATGCCGATCGGGGTAGAAATGCGCGAGCCGCGTCGCAGTATTGCTCAAGCCAATCCCGTGTCCTTCTGGTTTCTCGACTGTCGGGCCTGAACCGTCATCCAGGATACGCAGATAGAGCATGTCATCTTTGCGTTCGACAAATGTCTGGATCATTCCGCCTTTTTCCGACTGACCGATACCATGACGAATGGCGTTTTCCATCAGGGGTTGCAGCAGGAAGCTGGGTATCAGGGCGTTGAGAGCAGACGGATCGATCCGGAATTCGATGCGTAGGCGGTCGGCGAAGCGAACCTGCTCGATGGCGAGATAGTTCTCGACCACATCCAACTCCTGTGCCAGAGAAATCTTCTGCGGCGCAGGTCGTCTGAGCGTCATCTTCAAGATCGTATTCAGATGCTTCAGCATATCGGTGGCCTGCTGCTTGTGTCCGCTTTCAACCAGTTCCGTGATGGAGTTCAGTGTATTGAAGAGGAAGTGTGGTTCCACCTGCGCCTGTAGCGCATGGAGTTGCGCTGCTGTGAGCGCCCGCTGTAGTTCAAGCGACTGGAAGGCATTCCGCTGTGCCTGCAACTGAAGACGGGTTACAGCTGCAACGCCGAAGATGAAGCCGTAAACCAGCATCTCAAGGCCCCAACGATTTAGGTCCAGATAGTGATGCCAGGTAAGTTCCTTCCTGAGCCATGCGACATGACTGAAAAGATCGTCCGCCGCAGCCATCCATAGAAGGTGTCCCACGCCGAGAATCGCTGCCGCAACGGTGTGTAGCAGCAAAGGAACAGTGGCCATCCGAAGCGATGCGGGCCAGCGCTTTCCAATGTGCCAAATCGCGAGTGCCGTTAGGCCCCACCAGCCGGACAAAGTGAATCCATAACGCACCGAATCAAGGTCGGTGATGGAGTGACACTCTGCCGCCGTTGCCAATGCAATCGCAATGGTCGCAGGAAGAATGATATGCCAGGCATTGACGGAAATGGGCTCGCGAACCATCGCAACACTCCCCGGGGCATGTGCCTCAGCCGCCTTTACATCTTCACGAATAACGCTGAAATGACCCATGGATGAGCCTCCCGGAAGCATGTGCATTCATTGTACGAATTTCTTCAAAATGAGAAGCGAGCGCCCAGCTCTATGCGCCGCGCGGCCTCCGCCTGATACGGCTTGTCCACGCTGGGAGATGAGATAACAGTTCCTACGCCGTTTACATTCGTGTGGTTCAGGATGTTCGCGCTGCGCACGTTGAACGTGAACGTCCGTAAATGATCTGTGTTCTTCGGATTCAGTACAAATGCTCGGCTAAGATTCATATCCAGATGCACAGTCGGTGGCATCGTACCTACATTTCTTGGCACGGTACCATTTACCGTGTTCGCCGTCATCAGCCCGTAGCGAGTGCTGTATACGCCCGGCCCGGCGGCCGATGCATAGGATGGCCGGTCGTTGAGGATGCCATCTCCATTGCCATCCGTTCCGGTAGTGATGGTGTAGGAGCTTCCCGAGTACGCGCTGAACTGGCCTGACAGCTCCAGCTTCCTTGGAAGAACGGCATTTGCAAAGAGAGTAGCTCCATTGATATTTAACCAGTCAACGCGAGCCGATTCACCCTGCTCATCGTATGCCGACTGAGGGCTCACAATACCATCGCCGCCGTTTGCTTTGAAGATCATGTGCCGATAGCGTGCCTGTATTTGAAACCGCTTATAGCTGTTCTGTTCAAGCGCGATCGCGACCACGTGCCCTGCAAGGTGGCCGGAGTTTTCAAAGCGCAGGATGTTTTCGTTTCCGCCATAGGGCCTTGGTGCGTGCAGGGCTGTAGTGGGCTCCGCTGGCGTGCCGATGCTTGCGGTCACCATGGGCGCGTTAATGTTGCGCATGCGAATAGTGTTCCAATCCTCACCCCAGTAGAAACTGGCGCGAGCGAGCCACTGGTGGCCAAAGCTGTATTCGACGTTGCTGTCAGAGGAAACCGTCGCTTTCTGTGAGAGCCCCGGAGCAAATGCGTAAATGCTGGAAACAGCGACCGAGCCTGAGGTGGGCAACAAGGGCGTGGCATAGCTTGGCGAATACACAGTTGTCTGCTGCTGGCGAACTCCATTCAAGCGAAAGGCATTGGCAAAAGCTCTTGCATCGTTGACATCTTGAAAGATGCCCGCGCGTGTGTGAAAGACCCACTTCGATCGCTTGTCCGCAGACCAGGCCAGGCTGATTCGTGGCTCGAAGTTTGCAAAGCTGTTCGGGGCAGTTTGCATCTGATAACGCAGACCTCCGGCTATCGTGAGCCGAGGCGAAGCCTGCAGCGTCTCCTCCACATAAAGCGCTGCGTTCCACCTCGTAAATGGAACCACCGGGTTGCCTGTGCTGATTTGATACCGTGTGGGCACACCGCCTGCCAAAGCAAGCAACGTGCGACGATACTGCTCCATGCCGTCAATCGTGGTGGCCGGGCCTGTAGGCAAATTGTTGCCATCAAGAACTGGTGCACCACCTCCACCAAAGAGCCATGCTCCATTGAAAGTGTCAGGAGTGTAGTTTCGTGTGAAGGTCGCCTGCGCCTGGGAACCCATCTTGAGACTGCTTTTGCCCTTCGTCAGCAGTAGATCGTGATCCATTTCAAGGTTGAAACCATGGTTGTTCAGGTTTTGGCTTGTCGCGCCGCCGCCGGTGAAGTAACCCGACACCTGCAGTGAAGGCGCTGTGGAGTTGGGAGCGTTCTGCAGTCTCCACCAAGTTAGCCCCACCCTCGTCTGGTGCAATTGATTGGTGCCGACCGTCAATGCGTTGGCAAAGCGAAGATCATACTGACTCGTAAAGTTGGAGTAGCCTGCTTCAGGCAGCACAAGTGCACTGACTCCCTGATTGCCAAGGCTATTCACATTCGCCGCAAAGGTCGCGGTCAGTGTATCGGATTTGCCGAGCTGCCACCCGCTGCGAAGAGATCCCATCCATAGCCGCTGGGGTGTCGGAACTGTCTGTCGGAAAGGTGCAATGGTAAAGTCCGGCTGCAATATCTGTGCATTTACCACTTTGAATTCGTCAATGTTACGCTTCTCCAGCGCCATGGAAAAATCTCCCTTGTTTGGCACAAGGGTTCCGCTCAACTCAAATCCATAACGACGCTTACTTGCTGGCGTCGATGTGGGAGCGAATGCCGTCGTTGCGTTCCAACTGCCCGAGCTTCCAGTGAAAAAGGCCGCTCCGTGCAACGAAGGAGCCCCTGGTTTTGTAACGATCTCGATCAAGCCAGCGCCATATGGCGGCCACCGGTACTCCGTGGAGAAGAGATCCGGATTCACGCGGATCGAAGCGATCGATCCTTTCGGCGGCAACACTGTCGCACTCTGAAATCCGTCAACCGTGATCACAGCCGAAGTCGGATCGCCGCCTGACTCGGAGGCCAAGGCTTGAAGCTGCCGCAGGAAATCATCAGGATCATCCGCTAGCTGTTTGATCATCTGCGAGTCGAGCACGACCGTGCCTGAGCCGCGGTCTGGATCGAGTGCCACTGGATTATCGGCAGTCACCTGCACATCCGCCGATACCGAGGCTATAGAAAGCTTCACATCCAATCGGAGTGGGTCTACCTGCGAGAGATTGCGTTGAAGCGTCGCTTCTGCGAAACCATCCGCCTGGACGTGCAGCGTAAGTGCACGCGGCTGGCAGAGAAGTACATAGTGCCCTGAGGCATCCGTGACCGATCTGCTATCACCGATTCCTGTAACGGCAGCGCCGCGGATGCTCGCTCCTGAGGGATCGCTGACGGTGCCCTCCACCCGCACACCATCCGTGCAGGCGCTTTGTGCCGAAGCCGCAACACGAAACAGAACCGGAATTGTTGCAACTACAAGTCTCCAGGAAACCTTCATGGGAACCTTGCCTCCACTGAGGCAAGATTCTTCGATGATCTACTCAGTCGCCAGCAGCTTGCAGGGAACACGACGGAAGATGCAGGCAACGCAACACATCGCCCGCCGGGCTTTCCCCCCTTCTATCGTTAACCTAATGTCTCCCGTGCAGATCTCACAATTTTCGGCATGGCGATAGTCTCTTGCGAGACCGTGGCCCCGCCTCCAAATAGGGTTCCTCTGGATGAATCCCGAGAAGCCGATTCCCGCGGCCAGTGTCCGAAGGTACCCCTCTCGTTATTGTGTCCGTCACGTTGAGCGATCTCGGTCCTCTTCTCCGCCTTCAATGCGCTCACACTGAGCCCCGCGCTCTGTGCCCTACTACTTAAGCCCAAGGATCATGATGCAAAGCCGGGGCTGCTGGGACGCTTCTTCGATGGTTTCAACCGAGTCTTCAGCAAGGCCACCAATGGCTACGTCAGCCTCTCTGGCTGGTTGGTGCGCAAGTCGATCGTCGGTGTCGTCATCATTCTCGGACTGAGTGCCGTGATCCTGCTACTTGGCCGCGGTCTACCCGGCGGCTTCCTCCCGACCGAGGACCAGGGCTATGCCTTCGTCAACCTGCAGCTACCCCAGGGTGCAAGCCTGGAACGCACGCCCAGGCGTCGAAGTCCATCGAGGACGCGCTACATCGGGTACCGGGCATCGAATCCGTCGTCTCCGTCGTCGGTTTCAGCCTCCTGTCGCAAACCCAGAGCACGTACAACGCCTTCTACTTCGTCACGCTCAAGAACTGGGATCAGCGCAAGAGTAAAGACGAGCAGTTCGCGGCCATCCAGACCAATCTCTCACGGGCTCTCGGCAGCGTGAAGCAAGGGACCGCCTTCTCATTCGCCCCACCTGCGATTCCCGGCCTGGGAACCTCCGGCGGCGTAGCGGCCGTCCTGTCTCTGCAAGTGCCGCAGCTTCGAGTCAGCTCTTGTGGGCGCTTGAGCAGTTGCAGTCTTACTGATGAGAAGCGCCGCAAGTACCGCACAACTGACTGACACAATTCATGTATCCACTCCTGAAACTTCGGGCACTATTGTCTTGTCAAGGCGCGGGTGCACTTGCTCCCACATCTAGCGGATGGCGCTGCTGCGTCACTCCTTCTTGGCCACCGGAGCTACAGCGGAAGCTTCATCTTTCGTCCGGATTGGCCTAATTGAGGATGCGGGCTCTGATATAGAGATAGCAACGATTGTATCGACCGCGCTTGGATTGTCCGTCAGAGAAACATCAACGCCAGCCACCGTTTGAGCACAGTTCACCTTCCCGCCTGTAAGCACCGAGCAGCCTGTAATCTGAGCAGAAAGAGCAGGCAACTTCAGTATTTTGTTCGGAGCATTCAAGATGTGAAGATAGATTGTCCGGTCATGATATGTAGAAACACCGAAATCGCCGGGCATATATGGTCCTCCTCGAGTTGCATAGATACTCTGCCCGTAGATCTTCAGCCAGTCGCCGACCTCCTTTAGTCGTTGGGCTTGCGCAGGTTCGATCTGCCCATCCGGACGTGGGCCAACATTCAATAGTAGATTCCCGTCGTGTCCGACCGCACCAACCAGCAGCTTTATAATTTGATCGAACGATTTTACCTCAGCGTTGGGTTGATAGCCCCAAGCACCTTCGGTGATAGTCGTACAAAGCTCCCAAGGATGACGGTTATCAAAGTCGCCCATCGCCCCATCCCCCTCGCGTGACCGAAAGTCTGCTGGAGCATCCGTGCGGTCGTTCACGAGGATCGCTGGTTGTGACTGCCTGAGGTCTGCAACTGCCTCTTCATCCTTCCATGAGAACAATCCGGTATAGTCCTGCCCCTTTGGACGCGCATGCCAACCACCTTTGAACTCAACTCCTCCAAATCCGAGCCAGTCCGCTCCCCCACCGTCAAACCACACGATGTCGAGCTTGCCGTAATGAGATGCGAGTTCATGCAGTTGCCGGTGATACTGCTCACGCAACTCGTCAGCACTTGCCTTATAGAGATCGGGAAAGAAGAAACCAGGATAGCGCCAGTCAAGCGGTGAATAGTAAAGACCGACATGCAATCCCGCTTTCCGGACAGCCGCGACATAGTCAGCAACGAAGTCTCGGTGTGCCGCCGCCTTCATTGCTGTGAAGCTGCTCCCTGGATCATCAAACAAGGCAAAGCCATCGTGATGACGAGCCGTCAGAACGGTGTACTTCATGCCCGCATCCTTAGCCACCGCGGCCCAAGCCTCTGGATCGAAGCTTGTCGGCTTGAACTGCTGGGCCAGCTTCGCATACTCATCCACAGGGATCTGCTCATTCCACTGAACCCACTCCCCACGTCCGGGAATCGAATAAACACCCCAGTGGAGAAAGAGTCCGAACTTCGCGTCTCGCCACCAGGCGATGCGCGAAGCGGCATCGGAATCTGAAACCATTGGGGCCCACTGCGCCCCCGCAGGGGGAACTGATAGGGGTAACAGCAACAACGAAGCGAGAAGCGTGGCACATACGGAACGTCTCAATGATCCTCCCTAAGATCGAATGAAGAAAGCAGGCCTGGGCATATTTCGCGTGATCTGTGAAACGCTTTGGATTGGTTTCAGAATGTAACCTTCAATGCGGCCTGAATCTGCCGCTGGTTTCCGAAGATCGAGGTAATCGTCCCAAAATTTGAGTTGCCCAGAGTTGAATTGGGATTAGACAGATTCGGATGGTTCAACACATTGAACGCCTCTGCACGGAACTGCAGGTTCGTCCCCTCCTTGAACAGCTTAAAGTCCCGGAACAAGGAAAAATCAACGTTCTTGTACCCAGGTCCCCGCAGCGAGTTCCGGCTCACATTCCCATAATTGTAAGGTGCCGCTACCGCATACGCGGCAGTATTGAAATACTGCTGGATAGTATGCGGAGCATTCTCTGGATCCCCGACGAGGTTAGGCCGTTGTATCCCCCCATTCGCATTTGCGTTATCGAAGTTGATTGTGGGAGTAAACGGAGTTCCGCCTCTTGCAGCGACCAGCCCATTCACATGCCATCCACCTGCTAGAATCGACGCCATTCGGCCGGTCGCAAACGATTTTCCTTGCCCAAATGGTAACTCGTACACCGCAGATAAGGTGAATACAAGCGGAACATCCAACGAAGATACCGCCCGCTCGGCTCTTAGGTTGTTGCCATTTTGTATATTGCATCCCTCCCAATAATCAACACACCCCACATCCATCGTCTTGGACCAAGTGAGGGCCCCGGTCAGAGCAAGCCCCTTGCTATACCTCCATTCATATTTGGATTGGAGTCCGTTGTAGGTTCGCCGACCGTGGCTTTCTACCGTGGAGAACTGTTGCATATTCGGATATGGAAGAACCTGGGTAGGTCCAAGCACTAGCGATTGATTACCTGGAACGAGAAGAGGGGAACGATCGGTTACAGAGCCAACGTAGGCTATAGAAAAGACCTGATTGCTTGCGAGTTCATGCTGTAGTTCGAGATTCCATTGCATAGAGTACGCATTTTTGAGTTGTCGGTCTGGAAACAATCCGGAGCTCGGGTACGGACTCGCCGGAATAGTCGGTTGCGTGTTTCCAAAAGGATTTTGAACCGTGGCGCCGGGTGTGATGCCTGCCACGTTTGTATTTGCAGTGGTCTGACTAGAACCAGAGGGCCATGCGCCGCGTGCATTTTGAGCCGCCTGCATGGATCCAGACCAATTGTCGAAGATGATTCCGAAACCCGAGCGGATTGTGGTCTTAGGATCTGCGAGGAATGCCAGGCCGAACCGTGGAGAAACATTCTTGTAGTCGGGAGATGTTATAGAGTTAGACGGAAGGACGAAGACGCCAGCGGGGAGAACGGGTGGCGCATCGACATCGCCCTTGGGAATGTAGAACTCACCGGTGCGGTAATCAAATCCGGAGAGGCGGTTATGCGTATCCGTCGTTGGTGAGGTGTAATCCCATCGAATTCCATAGCTCGTCGTCAAACGCTTCGTCAGCTTCCACGTATCTTCGGCGTACACTCCTACAATTGCGGAGCGAAGATGCACTCCGGAGTTACCCAATTGACGGGAGGCCGTGACCGGCAGACCAAGCAACAGACTCGCGAAACTGTCGCCCCCAGCCCCCACGCACGCGGGTGTCACCGTCGCACAAGGATTCCACGTCGCCTGCTGGTTGAAGTTCTCGCTATTCGAGGCGTAGTAGTTACCGACCAACAACTTGTAGTACGAGGCTCCCACTCTCAATGTATGGGCTCCTCGCTCCTTGCTGATGGAGCCTGAGACCTGGGGTACGGCCTGAGCTCCGCCACCGACGCCACTTGCGATCCCGAAGTAGCCCGAAGGCGAAATAGCAGGAACCGTGACCGCTGGAATCGCGCCAGGGTTTGGCGTAAAGCCTGCTCCAAAGCCTGCAGTGTCGAACAAACTCGCAGCATTCGGCTGAACCGCGCCGCCCGGATTGTTGGTCCAGTTCAACCCGACTGTGATCTGACTTGTCAGGGTCGGCGAGAACGTGTGGATCCAGTTCACCCCCATATTCTTGTTGTCCGACTGCCCAGGATAGGGATTGCTGGGCAACGAATCCGGGCTGTTCTGCGTCAGGTTCGATTGAAAATAATGTGCGTACAGAAGATCATTTTGTGCGATCGTGTGGTCCACCCGAATACCCCACGAGTTCTGATTGATTGTCGAGCTCTGGGTGTTCACATAGTTGTTCTGGGTTGCCGCCGTCGGGAGTGACGATGGGAGAAAATTATTTAGTACAGCAAGCACGCCCTCATTCAGTCTGGGCTTGGGAATCACATTTCCACCGAACGCACTAATCGCATGAGTTGTCGGATTATAGGTTGCTGGATCGTAGATGACGGTTGTAGGGAGCAACGCACTGAAGTCACCACCCAACTCAGCCTGCGTGGGCAACGTCGAGATGATGCTCGCTGCTTGGATTTGGCGATACCCCTCGTAGTACCCAAAGGCAAAGAGCTTGTTCCGGACGATAGGTGCGCCCAATGTGCCGCCAAACTGATTCTGCTTATATGCTCCCTTACGAATGCCATGGAGATCATTGAACAAGTTGTTGGCGTCCAGAGCATCGTTCCTGAGGAACTCAAATGCTGTACCGTGAAAGCTGTTCGTCCCGGCCCGTGTAGCAATATTCACCGTACCGCCAATAGCCTGTCCGACCTCAGCCTGCCCCGCATGCGTCTGTTCCTGAAACTCCTGAATGGCGTCGACTGATGGGCTTAGCGTGTAGCCATTTTCAAAAGGCGCGGAATCCACAATGCCGTTCACAAAGAACAGATTGCTCCGATTGCTTCCACCATTGATCGAGGGTAAAACTCCCCCCTGCCCAATCCGCGTATCAGCCCCGGAGTTCTGAGAGACATCAATCGGCACCGTCCCAGGAGCAAGCTGTAACAGCTGCGTAAATTGCCTGCCATTCAAGGGAAGATCCACAATCTGCTTCGCACCAACCACTGTCCCCAGTTGCACCGTCTGCGTCTCGAGCAGGGGAGCTCCACCCGTCACCTCGACCGTTTCAGCCACCGACCCCACTGAAAGCGAGATGGCGACGTTCGCTGCCTGGCTAATCTGCAGCTCAATGCCAGAGCGCTCAGCAACAGAAAAACCAGACTTCGAAATCTTCAAGGTGTACGTGCCAGGCTGCAGCAGGGGAATCGTAAACAGACCACTCGCGTTCGTCTGCGTCGTCCGCGTAGACCCAGTAGAAACCTGTTTCACTTCGACCGAAGCATCCGGGACAATTGCGCCCGCGGAGTCCGTGACCGCTCCCGACAACGACGCCGTATTCGCCTGTCCTATCGCAGGAATGGTAGCAACGAACAACACGATCACGGCAAGAGTGGTAAAGATGCACGCTGATGCGGCATGTACAGAGCTGCACAAAGCAGCGGCGATGTACTTCGTGTTCTGTCTAGCAATGCTGCGCATGTGAGACCTCAAAGTGTGTAGAAATGGCAAGTGACCTCAGTAAGGCCCTTCGTCCGTTTGAAGCATAGGCTTGATCTAATCCGCTGCAAGCAACGGTGAAATAGGCGTTTAAAAAGCTCAATAGCCTTACGCTCTCACCGCGACGATGGCACCGTTCATTCTTGTCATAATGCATAGGCTGAATGCGTAGGTTTTACCCACAATGTGGAACGAAAAGTTCCTTGCTCATGGCTTCTGAGCGTCCTGCTACATATTGAAACGGCAGGATAGGAAGTGTTTTGGGGATATGAGCCGCGCAGTCCTGCGTAGGAGTACATAACGTTCCCTTTCTTGCCTTCAACCTGCGTTGCATTGCTCTCAGGGGTGTTTTATGACATCTGAGGTGTCGAGACAGATTTCCGCCAACAATTTTCAGATTTCACCAGCGACAATGCCATGATTTCTTGAGCCAGCAAAATCTACTCTTCCGGTGAAAAATCTGCATCGGATGATCAGCGTTGAAATGCTGGTCCGAAAGGGTCAGCGTAAAACTGTCAAATGGGTAGGTCTATTGCAGGCGAATGGCGTATCTCCATGCGCCACTCGTCGTGTCCGGTGCTCCCCATGTACAACGCTCCTCAACCGGCGTTAGGATCACGACTGGAGAGCCTGGGCTCCGACACGATTGATTGAGGGCGATGACAATACAGGGACGGCCTGAACAACTCGCGCCGAAGATGCCCCCGCGAAGTCGATACCTTCTTTCGGATCGACGTCATTTCTTTAAAGCAACGCCGATCTGTGTCCTTCTATGGAGTTTTTTGACCTTTTCTGCCTCTCAGGCGCAGTTTGACGAGGCGAAGACTGGGAAGCTGTATGACACAGCCTCCTCAGTGTTAGCCCTCTCTCCGCAAGATGCTAATAAAAGCCGCCCAGCCCACATACAGGGAGTCATCACCGGCTCAACCGATCTTGGTTTCACGGTGCAGGACTCCACAGCCGGAATCTGGGTTTACTGGGATCATTCCGCCGAGTTCTCTGCGGGCGACAGAGTTGAGGTACAAGGGTTCACCTCCCCGGGTCTCTTCACGCCGGCCATTAGCGCAAATTCGGTGCGTAAGCTGGGGACTGCCACGATGCCCAAACCTGAACAGGTCTCCTTTAGAGAGCTGAGTTCCGGAGACAAAGATTGCCAATACGTTTCTGTGACCGGAACGGTACGTTCGGCTGGAGTTCGGGAGTCGAGACCCCATACCTTCCGGCTCTGGCTTAAGATCGCTATGACCGATGGTATGGTCGATGCCACTCTTCCAATGGGAAACCTCGTAGAGGGAACCAAGCTTGTTGATTCCGTTGTTCGCATCGACTCACCGGCAATGTGCCAGAAGAATCAAACTCGGCAGATTACTGCGGTCACTCTGCCCGTACAGAACATCCACCGAGTGGTCGTTCTTCGTCCGCCACCCCAGGACCTATTCGGCCAACCGCTTACCCCCATCGCCATCTTGATGCAGTACCGCTCAGGGACCGATTACTTCCATCGCGTTCGAGTGGGCGGGACTGTGACGTACTACAAGCCTGGGGAGAGTCTTGTCATGGAGGACGGCGGGAGAGCACTGCTCGTCACAACCGCGCAGACGGATGAATTGCGAATCGGCGATCACATCGAAGTGGCCGGATTCCCTGCCCCGGAAAGGGGGGGGCCGATTCTCCAGGACGCAGTCTTTCGACGCCTATCCCATGGAGATCCTCCTCGTCCGATGTCGTTGAGCCTTTCCCAAATCGCAGCACAAGTTCCCAATCACAACATCGTCACGACGCAGGGCCATCTTGTCCGCTTTCTACAGGAGCCATCTCGTGAGGTACTGCTTCTCCAGGATGGATCGAGATTGCTGATGGCTGAGTTGGCAAGACCAATCCGGGCCTCCTTCCCCGACGCTCTCCGGGAAGGAAGTATCGTACGCGTGACAGGAATAAGTATGCTGGAGGTCAAGGGAGCCTGGCACTTCGGCAATCCGGCCGACTTTACGGTGACTCCAAAATTGGTCATCCGTTCCTACAGAGACATTGAGATATTGGAACCGCCGTCTTGGTGGGACACTCGGCATGTGCTCTACATCGCTGGTGTCTTTGGAGCGTTGATGTTGGCCTTTCTCGTTCTGGTCTTCTACAACTGGATGGAACGATGGAGACTTCACGCGGTTTTAGATGAACGGGAGAGGCTAGCGCACGAACTTCACGACACGCTTGCTCAGAGCTTTGCAGGCATTGGATTTCAGTTGCAGGCAATGCGTAAGGCTATTCCGGCTGACAACGGTCGTCTTCAGCAACAGCTCGAGTTGGCTGGAGCATTGGTACGCCATAGCCATAAAGAGGCTCGCCGAAGTATGGAGCCTTTGCACCTCGACGTGCATGAGGAGGTCGTTGATCTACTCGCCACGCTAGAGCAGTCTGCGTACAAGATGTTTGAAGGCGGTTCGGTGACCATCACGGGGGAAAAGAGTGGCGATGCGCGTCAACTGCCGCCCGCCATTGGCATGACACTGCTAAGAATTGGTCAAGAGGCAATCGCAAACTCGGCACGTCACGCCGATCCGACCCATCTCCAGATCCATGTCGGATATACCAAGGGCACAGTCCGGCTGGCGGTTAAAGATGACGGAGCAGGGTTCGTAAAGAGTGGAGATTTATTGGGATTTGGTTTGCGCGGTATGCGCAGTCGAGCAGCATCCATCTCGGCGAAGTTAAAAATAGTGAGTGAAATTGGAGTCGGCACTCGAGTCGAAGTTGAGGCCCCTACACCGCCGAACGCCATGCTGATCGATCTCTTTCAAAGACTAAGAATTTATCTCTTGGAGATTATCCCGTATGCCAAAACAAAGCAGCAACCGAGTAAAGATTCTGATCGTTGATGACCATCCGGTCGTCTGTTCCGGCCTAACCAGCATGTTGAGTGCACAACAAGCTATTGAGGTGATCGGTTCAGCAGCCAGTGGAGAAGAGGCCCTTGTAATCATCGAGCGTGAGTGCCCGGATTTGATCCTGCTCGACCTTAGAATGCCTGGCATGGATGGTATTGCTGTTCTGAATTCCCTGAAGCTGATGGAAAAGGCCCCGCGAGTTGTTGTCCTCACCAGCTTCGAGAAGGAGGAGGATATCTATCGCGCAATCCGAGCCGGCGCCCGAGGTTATCTCATGAAGGATACGACTGAATCGGAGATGGTTGCAGCCATCTCCATAGTGTTCGGGGGGAAGCGATACATTCCACGCCATATCGCCGCTCGGCTGGCGGATCGTATGATGCGGTCGGATCTCACGGCCCGTGAGCTTCAAATATTGGAGCAGCTGGCACAAGGTTCGACCAACAAGCAGATTGCAAGCACGCTCGAGATCAGCGACAACACCGTGCGTCATCACGTCAACAGCATCATGGAAAAACTACAAGTATCAGACAGAACCGAAGCTGTCGCGACGGCTATGCGGAGCGGAGTGTTGCCGGGAACGGACTGATCCAGGATGCTGCTCCATGCCCATATCGTTACTTCGCTGAAAGTATGGAAGACTTTCCACTCCTCACATCCAGCGACCACGGTTTGGGCTCTGGAAGGATAGTGGCCCCTCCGCCGATTTCAAGTGGCATCCAAATGTATCGGCTATCCCAAAGAGCTTTCGGTTTCCATCGATCGCCGACGTAGATGACCGTGGTCGCTTTCTCTCCAATAACCTTGATGAGCATGCTTGATTGCGAGGAATAGGTCTTCGTCTCCGGTGGAGCAATGTCTTTGAATTCAGTCCAAGGTCCTTCAAGGCTTTTCGCAGTGGCGTAGACATTCGGGTTGGGAGCCCAACCCGTCAAATGAGAACCGATGAGATAGTAGAGTCCCTGGTAGTGGACAAGTGCCCCGCCTTCAAGCGGTGCGTGTACGAAGCTGGCCTCCCTCTCAACACTCATGTAGTCGTCGGACAGCTTCCCAATGAAGAATCCCCCCGTGGGTCGGGATTTAAAAATAAGATAGGCCGCTCCGTCGTCATCAATGAATTGACCAATGTCACGACTTTCGTGATCGAGGGGTCGAAAACTCCGGACGTACGTGTAGTCACCATCCACCTGATCACTCACCGCAATCGCGACGCGTGCGAGCTTGTAACCGGGCCCATCCAGATGCATGTACATCACGAACTTGTGACTCACCTTACTCACCTTGTTGTAAAAGACCTTTGGACGCTCAAGAATCCAATTACCCAGATGATCTGGATCACTCTGCTTGAGCACCTGATTGCGGAACTTCCAGTGAACCAAATCCTGTGAGGAATAACAGGCCACGTAGCGCTTCTTGGGATCGTTTGAAGGCGTTCGATCTTCGCCAAACCAGTAATATGTGTCCTTCAACCTGATAATTCCACCGCCATGAGCTTCGATCGTTTGCCCTCGATCATCCACCCAAGTTTCGCCTGGGCGAATCACGTTGTTCTGTGCAGCGCATGTGTACGGAAGACAGGCGCCGCCAAGGAAGGTGAGCAGACAGAGGACAAGACTGCTCTGGCCAAGCAACCAGTCATTCGTGCCAAAGATCTGGACGGCGAAATGATGTTCTTCATACCACGTTCCTCCCACCCTGCGTTCTACGACAGCACCATCGAGTACATCGAAAGCACAGGAGCAACACCTGTCTCTTTAAAGGAGGCCATCTCTTTCGCGCATATGATGGAAGTCGTTTCGCACAATTTCGGCATGGCACTGCTGCCGAAATCGATGTCCCGCTCCTCGCACCTAGGCGTCGTCTTTCGCCCCGTAGCAGACAAACTCCTGCAGCTAGAAACGGTGCTGTTTGCCAGAAAAGATCAGATGCATCGTGGCGTCCATGACCTCATTCAAACGGTGTTGTCTCGGATTGATCCAACGAAACTCAACTATCGGTGATGCAAAATGCGGGATGCCGCGCCAAGCTGCATCTCGCATGTAGTTTTGTCGTTCAATGGAAATCATGCACTGGAGGAGGGACGGCAAGCCAGTTTGTCCTATCTCAACTGGCACAAGAAATGCCGAGGCCGATCACATTGATCATAGTTGCATCGTGGGCAACGCTATAGCACGTCTGCATCGCCAATCGACTATAATTAAAATTAATCGTTTGACTTCCTTTATTTCTAAGAGAATCTAGTTATGAGAAGATTCCTACTCTTGTGCGTCCTCTCACTCTCAGCCCACGCTTCCCAGGTCATCGATCTCAGCGGCAGCGGCTGGAGCTTCAAGACAACGCTCGACACTGACCATCGTCCCGTAACCGTGCCACACTCCTGGTTGCTTGAGAAGGAAACGCAACGCTACATCGGCCATGGTCTCTACGAGCGTGACTTTGACCTGCCGTCATTGCCCGCAGGTAAGATAGCCCGCCTGCACTTCGACGCCGTGTACGACGTGGCCGAGGTATGGGTAAATGGAAAGCGCCTCGGCCGCCATGAAGGTGGATACACTCCATTTGAATTCGACATTACGAAACTGGCGCGTGTCGGACGCAATCATGTAGTCGTCGACGTTGACAATACGCCCACTCTCACGTCGATCCCTTCTCTCTCAACTGGCCACCTCACCACCGATCCATGGCCTGAGTTCGACACCGCTAAAGCAACCATCGTCGGATGGCTGCCATACGGCGGCATCGTGCGGCCAGTCCACGTAACCATCGGTGATGCAATCTATGTGGAGAACGTGAAGATCGACGCTATCCCGAACCTGCAGACGGGAGATGCGGCGGTCACGGTCCGTGCGCGGATCAGAAACGCCAGTGCCAATACAGCAGCGGCCCATTTGGACGGCACGGTCGCGGGACTGAAAACATCATTCCGTCCGGCGCGTATCAACAGCGGTGACAGCAAAGTGCTTACCTGGACGGCGACACTACCCAAGGCACATCTCTGGAGCGTGCGCGAACCATATCTCTATGACGCAGAACTTCATCTCGGTGAGGAAGTATTTCGCTCACGGATTGGTGTGCGAAAGATCGAGGTGCGCGGAACGGAACTCCTGCTGAACGGCCGCGTCGTCCATCTGAATGGTGCAAATCGCATCGGCGAAGACGAGGAAGAAGGCTCGCGGGAGTCTGACGCAATCATCGAGCGTGACCTAACCGACATGCTGGCCGCTAACATGCGCATGATGCGTATCGCACACTATCCGCAAACTGAGGCGATGCTGCGGTTTGCAGATGAACACGGGATGCTGATCATTGCGGAAGCTGGAAACTGGGGCATGAGCAGCTGGCAGATAGCTGATCCCGATATCCGTAAGCGATGGAAACTGCAGATGAACGAGATGATGGAGATGGATTGGAACCATCCTTCGGTCATTGCCTGGAGCGTCGGCAACGAATACGAGTCATACAAACAAGAGGGGAAAGACTGGACGCGGGACATGCGCTCTTATACGCTCTCGCTCGACCAGACCCGGCTCGTCACCTTCGCCGACCGCTACACTGGCGATCCCTCTGTGAAGACCGGTGCGGACGACGCCAGTCAGTTCTCGGACTTTGTATCCGTCAACGTCTATGGAAATTATGCGAAGGCTTTTGATCACGTGCACCAACTCTATCCGGATAAACCGGTCTTCATAACAGAGTTCGGCAAGATGACCGACGCAGGCCTGCACGATCCAGAACGCATCGCCAATATCAATGAAGCAATGACGGCTGTGAAAGCGCGGCCGTGGATCATCGGCGCTTCGTTGTGGACCTGGAACGACTATCGCTCGTTCATCAAAGGTACTCCTTCGAACGGAATCCGCTCATGGGGCGTCGTCACGCTAAAGCGCGAGCGCCGTGACAGTTGGAAGGCCGTACAGGAGCTCTTCAAAGGCGACTTGCCCTAAACAGGTTCTTCGATCGATGCTGTCGTCTCTTCGTTGACTTGATTGTGCTGATGGCTACGAGAAGTACAGGGAGGATTCGGCGGCGTGGGATGATGTCGTTGTCTATGCTGCATACCTGTTTTAGGTAGAGCCGTGGCGGGATGACCGCGAATCCGGTAGCATGAGACGCGCGAGAAGAGGTTCGATCGATATGGCAACACCCAAGCTCTCGGATATTGCAAAGCCGCCGGCGTCTCGACGGCGGCGGTTTCGATTGCACTGAATAAAGGCGCGACGACGCGGGTTAGCGAGGAGAAGCGGAAGCTGATTCGGGGAATTGCGGAGGAGCTTGGGTACTATCCGGATGAGCTGGCGAAGGCTCTGGCGGAGCAGAAGACGAGGCTGCTGGGGCTTGTGGTTCCGCTGCGTGATCCGATCTTCTTCAACCAGTTCATCGCGCAAGCGTTGTCGGGGATTCAAAGTACGCTGATGTGCCGGGGATACAACTTGCTGGTGTTTTCTCCTTCGGGCAACCCGGGGTGGGCAACCCGGGATCAGATCCTGGCGATCCGGTTTACGGATGGGCTGATCCTGATCAATACGCGGTCGTGCACTACGCAGGATGTGAACGACACGATTGAAGAGCTGCAGGCGGCGCAGATCAAGTTCGCGATGATCAACTCGTACTATGGTAAGGCTCCGATCAACTATGTGGGCGTGGACGATGCGGCGATTGGGGCGGCGGCGGCGGAATACCTGGTCGAGCGCGGACATAAGCGAATTGCGTTCTTGAGAGGATCCTCGACGCTGCCGGCGCATATGTATCTGCTGAAAGGGCTTCGGAAAGGGTTGGCGAAGCATGGACTGGAGCTGCCGGACGACCGCATCGGTTGCACGCAATACGAGCGCGAGCGGGCATTTGTGATTTTGGACGGTTGGTTCAGGACCAAGCGTGGAAGGCCTTCGGCAATCTTTACAGCGGATGACCAGTTGCTGTTGCACCTGTACGACTATATGGAGGCAAGGGGTTTGTCGATCCCGCAGGACGTGTCAGTACTGGGACGGGTGAATGCGCACTCTGGGAATCATCTGCGGCCGCGGCCAACGTCGCTGGCGATTCCTACGTTTCGGATGGGGAGCTGGCTTCGGATCTGCTGATCGACTCGATCGAGAAGCCGGGGACGGTGCTGCAGCGGGTGCTGCTGCCTTATGAGTTGATTGCGGGGACTACGGCTTAGGCTGATTGACGTTTGGGGCGCAGGTGGATTTGTGCCGCTACGGGCAAACCGTGGGGATTCTTCGCTGCGCTCAAAATGACAAGAGTTTGTTGGACGGTTGACATTCTTGATTCAAATGAATTAAACGATTAACTCGTTTTTTGAGGTGTGCGATGCGTTCTGGTTTTGTGGCTTTGGTTCTGGGGTGGGGGAGACCGGCGGTGCAGAGGTGAGTATAAAATTTCGACGGTTCGAGGTTAGTTAGTCCTCGGAAGTCGGCTTCTCGTCAGTTTGGCTAACAGCGAGATAGCGTTTCCGAGGACTAATCCGAACTTTGCTGTTTCCTGAGATTCGCCCAATCGAGCAGTGCGCGCAAAGTTGGACGGAGTGCCTCTCCCATGCTGGTAAGTTGATATTCAACCTTGGGTGGAACCTGCGGGTGGATGGTGCGCCGCACGATACCATCACGTTCCAGACAGCGTAGTTGCTGAATCAGCATCTTCTGCGACACGGTCGGAATCGCCCGCTCCAACTCCGAGAAGCGCATGACGGGTGGTTTGCCTCGTTCACGGCCGAAGAGGTTGTGAATGATCACCAGCTTCCACCGCCCTTCCAAGAGCTCGAAAGCCTCTGCTGCCGCCTCAGGAGAACAGTCTCTGGATTTCATCGCCGCAGTGGGCTTACTTTTCGGTAAGTACCCAACCGATTTGTGTGTTCTTGTCATTCCAGCAGCATAACGCATAGGGTTGGACTATCGGTTACACGGAGAAATGACATCCCATGGATTTAGAACTGCAGGGTAAGCGCGCATTGGTCACAGGCAGCAGTAAAGGGATCGGCGAAGCTATCGCGAGGACACTGGCGCGCGAGGGAGCGATCGTGATTGTTCACGGCCGCGATCGCGAAAGCGCTGAGCGCGTTGCGTCCAGCATCATCGCGCAAGGAGGGCAGGCTCATGTTGTGATTGGAAACCTGACGCAGGACGATGCGGTCGAGCGGTTGGTGGCGGAGGCGGAAACCCTCGCTGGTACCGTCGAGATTCTGGTGAACAACGCCGGAGGCTCAGGCGGGGTGAAGGAGAGCTGGGAGAATACCCAACTATCTTCATGGTCCTCTGCCTATGATCGCAATGTGCTGGCGGCGCTCAGGGTGACGACACGCGTTCTACCGAAGATGCGGCAGACCAAGTGGGGGCGCATCATCAACATTTCAAGCCTGGCTGCAACCTTGCCGCCACCAACGGGACCGGACTATTCGGCTTGCAAGGCAGCCATGAATGCCATGACGGCTTCCTTGGCGAAGGCGGTCGCAGCCGATGGAATCACGGTCAACGCTGTCTCTCCTGGCACGATTCGTAGTGCCGCATTGGAGGATCGATTCCGTGAAGTCGCCAAAGAGCGAGGCATGGGGGATGGAGATTTGCCGTGGAAGGAGATCGAGCGCGCCGTCTTGCCTATGTTTGCGCAGGTTCCCCTGGGGCGAGTGGGAGAGCTTGACGAGATCGCCAATATGATCGCTTTCCTCGCCAGCCCATTAGCCGCATACATAACGGGTATCAATCTGCGAATTGATGGAGGCCTGTCGCCAAGTCTCTAGGCCCGTCACCCGCCAACACGGCTGATCGGGATCGGCGGTGACGCCTCCTAACAGTCGGGATTTGGCATTTACCGAATGCGGCTTCGCTCAGAGCGGGTTCCATCCCTGATTAGTCCTTACAAGTCGGCTCGTGTTTACGAATCGTTGTCAGCGAAAGCTCACCTTGCAACATCAGACCAAAACGCTGATTGATGTCGCTTATCTGGGCCAGATCAGTATCAGTACTCATCATCCTCCCTATTGGAGTGACCATCTGTGCTGTATGGCTCGAGTCAACTGCATAAAGGTGAGATAAAGACAAAAGGCCCCTTCCAGGGGGATACGGGCCCGTGGTCTCACTCCACCGTTCACGCGAAGGTTTCGCCAACCAACTCTTCACTCTTCTTCCAAAGCGCCTCTGCGCTCTCCGAATCGAGAGCGTAGCCGCGCACCCCTTCGTCAAGCATGCCCAGGCTTGCGTCATCTGCGACGACCTCACTCACATGGCAATTCTTGCAATATCGTCCTGCTACCTCTGCGGCGGCCGCAACGACAGCTGCCCATACTGAGGTGGCGGCTCCCTGGGGAACTGTTTTGAACTCGAACGGTCCTTTGCCCGCTGCTGCGGCTTGTTCATTGATCTGTTTGACCATCTGTTCCAGGCTTCCCGGATCCATGTAGCGGCCAAGCTCGGTCATGATGCCACCTGGATGCACGGCCGTAGCTCGTACGCCGCGGTCACCATGACGGCGGTCGAACTCGACTGCGAAGAGGATGTTTGCAGTCTTCGAACGCCCGTAAGCTACGAAGGGCTCGTACAGCATCGTTTCAAAGTTGGGATCGTTGAGGTCCACATTGCTGAAGCGGTGTCCTGAAGAAGAGAGGTTGACCAGGCGTCCGCCGTCCTTGATCAACTTCGCGATGCGGTTCGCAAAGACGAAGTGGCCGAGGTGATTGGTCCCGAATTGCGTTTCGAACCCATCCTCTGTCTTCCCCAACGGAGTCGCCATGACACCGGCATTTGCAATGATCACATCGAACAACCGGCCATCGGCAACCAATTTGTCGGCAGCGGCGCGCACGCTTTTCAGGCTGGCAAGGTCTAACTCAACCAGCTCGAAACTTGCGCCCGTCTCCGCCGCGGCCTTACTGACTTCAGATATCGGCTGGCGTGCTTTCTTCAGGTCACGCGCTGCCCCGACAACATCTGCGCCATGCGCCGCCAGCGCACGGGCGGTCTCCACACCGAGACCTGCAGATACCCCCGTCACGAGAACCCGTTTACCCTTGAGATCGACCCCTGCGAGGACCTCTTCCGTTGTTGAATTCGCTCAAAATTTCGCTGCCATGCTGCACTCTCCGATCACAAAATCTTTGACACTGGCCTTGGCCTGGAATAAAACGGAGGTATTCTCCGTTGCGGGAAGTAGATTATCGGAGAGCTCCTCCGGATTCAGAGAGTTCGATGAAAACTTCAGCCTCACAAAAAAACGCTCGTAAGCCCTGAGCCGACGCGCAGCGCAACCTTGAACAGGTCCTCGAGATTGTGAAGCAGGTCTTCGCGCGCGCCGGGGTGCGGAGGCCAGGATGAACGAGATTGCCAAGTACGCCAGGATTGGCCCCGGGACGCTCTATCGCCACTTTCCTAACCGCGATGAGTTGCTCGCAGCTGTCTATATCAGCGAAGTCGAGAAGCTGGCCGAGGCACAAAGAAAGTTCTCCGCCGCGTTACCGCCGATCGAGGCGCTTCGGGCGTGGATGGTGGTCTTCATCGACTACATTGCTGCGGCAATAATTATTGCCCCGGCTTTGAATGCGATCGCTGGCGGTCCTTCGCGGGTATATCAACAGACCACTCGTGTCATGGAGAAAGCTGCCAATGCGCTGGCTAGCCGCGCCGTCGCCAGCGGAGATCTTCGGCCAGATGTCGATCCGATGGACATGCTGCGTGCTATCTATGGGGTTTCCAGCGCGGGCAACACAGACGATTGGCCGGCAAAGGCGCGGCTGTTCGTGAACATTCTCATTCAGGGCTCCCGACCTTAATGAATCGCATCTCCGAGAAGCGGTGCGATGTGGGAGGGATAACGGGCTGAGAGACATCGTGGTATACCCCCGACCAGACCGGCAGATCAATGATCGCAAGTCGCCTTACTTTGCAGATCCGTCATCAATGAGTGCATCGGCGACGATGCACAATTCCAGATTTGCACCGGAGCCCTAGCGTTTGCTGGTCCTGAATGAAATCGTCAAGATTCGCTAGCCTTCGTTAGACATCTAAGAGTCCCCTCCTTCGGGTATTACCCGACGTGTCGTCCCTTTTTCCCTCTTGAGTGCCCTGTAATCCGCGTTCATGACGTTACAGACGTGGACGGCTTCAACAGCGAGTTCGTTCAGTCGCTCAGTGTCGAAATCGAATCGCTTAGCGAGGTAACGAGCGACTATGAATTGAACATGCCCGACGCCGTGGAGCACATTGTTCGCTCCAAACATGACATGCCACGGAGATTCTTCCTCCCCGGCAATCAGGTACCGTATGTGTTTGTGAATGGTCTTGTAAGAGCCATGCACGTACCCGCTTCCCGTCACATAGACAGTTGCCAACAGACCCGCGAAATCCGTTAGACCCGTTTGCTCGTCAATGGCATCTGTTTTCTTCTTGTCCCACTGCGGCTGTCCACCTTTAGCCCGGATGCGCTACTCGCTTCGCTGGCTAGCTTAGTAACGCGGCTATGGAGGTCAGAAGGAACCAATAGGTTCTTGTGTACTTTCTTCATGTCCTGAAGTGCCACAAGGCCCGCGATGGAATCGTGGTGCATGTAGCTCATCAACTCCTCATCAGAAGCGTGCTGCAGGTAACAGGCGTTGACCGAGAGTTCCACTTGAGTCCGCAGAAGGACGTTCAGTTCGTCTACGTACCCGTGCTGACTGAGCAGCCTGATAGCAGCTGAGCCTTCTTGCAATTTGCAGATAGCTCCGTAGAGCACCGCGGACTGCTTAGTTACCTTGGGATTACGATGTTTCAGTTCGTTGGCGAAGCCAGCCAATATGTTCGCAGTCTCCTGCTCCAGCGCCAGCAGCCGCTGCTTGCATTCCGTCTGAATCTTCAAGTCGTCCATCACTGCTTAGAGCTTACAACCCGATGCAAAGTCCAAGCGCGATGCCACCACAGGCGCTATTATCGTGGGTCTGGCCCGATTCCGAAGGATCCTTGAGTTCGCCTCGTCCGCCTTGGGCAAAGGTGCATAACACCAGACGCTAGAGTGCCTTATATTGAGGATGATTTTGAGAAATGCCCTTCCGTCGGCGGTTGGTTAACCGGCACCCAACAGCACCTTCGCGTTTTAGCTAATTGCGGCATGTCTCGAGATCTCTTGGACTTGCTGAGTTCAACAGAACAGACCTCTGCCGAAGCCCGGCAGGGCTCTGCAGATTGATCCTCTCAAGTCGGCTGGTGTCCGCCGATCTGTCTCCGCGTAGTCTTCGGTTGGGGTATCAGGCCAACGCGCGTTTCGGGCACAGATCCTGCTGGAAACGTGCGTTGGCGATTTATCGCCAACTGAGAAAAAAGAGACTGCCAACTTCTGGTTTCGTCCAAAGGCATGCTCGCGAAGGGTAAAACTATCCAAATAGCTGCGAAGCAGTTCTTCTAAGAGGCAGTTCTTCTAATTTGAAGCAATCGGGTGACGTAGGCGGGTGTCAGAGGGATTCGACGGGAGTGAATGCCGGTGGCGTCGTGGAAAGCGGCGGCGATCGCGGGCGGGCAGACCGCATTAGCAGCCTCGGAACCTCCGCCGTAGCCTTTGTCGTCGCGAGAGATCTGCACGGTTTTGATCTCGGGCATCTCGGCCATGGTAAGAATTTTGTAACTGGTCCAGAGGGTGCTAGTTATCTTGCCAGTGTCGAAAGTGGTCTCTTCCTTAAGTGCTTCGCTGATGCCCATGACGACGCCGCTGAGCATACAGCGCTCGAGTTGGCGCGGGTTGATGATCTTGCCGGGGTCTGCGCCTATGGTGAACCTTGTCACCTGGATAACACCGGTGGAGGGGGTGACGATGATCTCTGCGATGCCAGCCCAGCAGGCGTTCTGGCGCACCATCAGGCACATGCCGCGGCCATGCAGCTGATTGCCTTCGGTACCACGTGGGTTGGGATTGGGTGACGGTCGCGGCTGCCACTCTGCGGCTTTTGCGGTGGCGTGGATGAGATCGATGAGGCGTTGATCAGAGGTGTGCCGGATACGAAAGGCGATGGGGTCGGTGCCGGTGGCAGCGGCGGCTTCGTTGAGGAGAGATTCGAGGGCGAAGTTCTGCTGGCGCTGACCGGGAGTGCGCATGATGATTCCACGCATGCCGACACCGTTGGGTGAGTCGTCGCCGAGATTGGGCATGCCGTAGACCTCTTCACGACGATGTGCGATGCGGTCGTAGGCCCACTCCGTAGCGACCCAATAGCCGGGCTTTGGCTGAAGGGTGGGCATGCCGGCGAGGATTGCCCCAACGATGCGTGCGTCGTTGGACTGCGGCGAGTAGAACGAACTCTTGAGGGCTGTGATGTGGTTGTTAGCGTCAAGGCCGCAGGCGATGTCTTCGACCCAGCCGGGCGAACTGGCTGACCAGGCGAGGTCGTCCTGCAGTGTCCATTGAACGCGCACTGGTTTGCCAGTGATCTGCGAAAGGATGACGGCGTCGCCTTCGGCACCATCGCCCCCAAAAGTGGTGCGGCCGAACTGTCCGGCGTGATCGAGCCAGCGCACGACAACCTTTTCGACGGATATTGAAAGCGTGTTGGCAATCTGTGCTCGCAGACCTTGCGAGTTGGCCGAATGCGACCAGACGGTGACAGAACCGTCAGCGTGAACGTCGGCTACGGCGACGAAGGGACCGATTGGCGCATGCTTAATGAAGGGCTGTTCGTAGGTGGCGGAGACTTGTCTTGCGGATGCGCTGAGAGCAGCTACCGTTTCTTCCGTGCTGCCCTTGCCCTCAGGGGGAGTGGCCCACTTGTGGCTGCGGAGGGCTTCGGTGAGCTTGTCGCTGGTGGGAAGGCCCGCCCAGTTGGTCCATCTGGTGTTTGCGGCTAGGGTCTGCGATGCGCTGACGGCTTCCCACTCGTTGGGGGAGACGACGGCGACCAGGTTCTTTTTCACGATGACCTGTGCGTTGGGGAATATTGTCTTGTCGAGCGTGCCTACGGAGAGGAGCGTGGAGCCGAGCGTGGCAGGTCGCACCATGCGGGCATGCAGCATGTTGGGTAGAGTGACATCGCAGGTCCACTGCGTGCGGCCAGTGACCTTGTCGGGGATGCCGGGCATAGGGTTTGAGGTGCCGACGATCTTGTACTTGCTCATCGGGCGTGTTGGGGGATTGCCGAGCACGACAAGGCCGTCAAGGCCGGAAAGACCATTCCATGATTTAGGGTCTACGCTGGCGGTCCCGCCGGAGACGGGGATAGTGAGGTCAAGTCGTTGATTGCGGACGAGGTCGGTGTAGCTGATCTTTTGTTCGTTGCTGGAGACGATACCGTCTTCGACGGTAAGTGAATCGACGGGAGCGCGGAGCTTTTTCGATGCAAGGCGTAGGAGTGCCTGGTAAGTGTAGGCGCCGACCTTGCGCAGATTGTCGGCTCCGCTAAGAAAACCGGCGGAGTAGCCGCCGTCCGGTGTGCGATCAGTATCCCCCATGATGAGCCGGATGGTATCGGGGCGAACGCAGAGCTCTTCGGCGATGATCTGCGGATAGAAGCCGCTCATGCCTGTGCCGATTTCGGTGCGGCCTGTGCGAACGATAATGGCGCCGTCGTCGCGTAGCTCAAGCCATGAAGCGATGGAGATGGAGCGCGACGATGAGGCTTGCGGTGCTTGTGCACCCAGTCGAGGTGTGGCGAGCGAGACGATGAGCGCACCTCCACTCTGTAGAAAGCCGCGCCGGGTGAGGCGAGGGAGCAGCGCTCGCGAAGAGGTGGGAATCGAAGACGGAAGAGTGACGTTCATGGCGATGCCTCGTCAGGACTTCATGGTCATGGAAGCTCGCTGCACAGCGCGGATGATGGCGGCATAGGTTCCGCAGCGGCAGAGGTGGGGCGATGGCGGTTTATTGGTATAGGCGTCCTTGATCTGCGCAACGCTAGGCGATGGGTTGGTGGCGAGCAGCTCAGCGGCAGCGATCATCATGCCGCTCTGGCAGTAGCCGCACTGCGGTACCTGTTCGTCGATCCACGCCTGCTGTACTGGATGGAGTGTGCCGCCGTCGGCGGTCGCTCCTTTGCTTTGCGCCCACAGCAAAGGCAAGCCTTCGAGGGTAGTGACCTTCTTGCCGGCGGTGGCGGCGATGGGCGTGATGCAGGAGCGAACCTCTGCTCCGTCTACCAGTACAGCGCAGGCACCGCACTGAGCAAGACCACAGCCGTATCGCGGGCCGCTGAGTCTCAGCTCGTTTCGCAGAACGTAGAGCAATGGAGTCTCAGGCGCAGAGGTGATGGCGCGGTCATGTCCATTGACGTTAGTAGTCAGCTGGTCTGCCATGGGCGATGCTCCTTTCGCGAGTTCGTTCCATGTGCCGCAGTGGCGACGAGATACCAAGCGGGCCAACTGAGCGCCCAGTTGGGAAGCCATGCACCCTTACTGGTCCATGTGGGAATGGTGAGCACTGTGATGATTGCTGCGAGAAAGATGGCAGAGCGCAGGCGGATATGGGCGAAATGCAGGCCGCGAATAAGTCCCCAGGCTGCTGGAATCATGAACAGAAGGAGGCAAAACCGCGAGAGCGATTCAATGCGAAAGCTCGCGAGGCAGAAGGCACAAGGCAAGAACGATAACGCGACGCTTATGCGCACGGTGCGGCGCGAGATCGATCCCACGACGAAGGCCCCGGTGAAGGACCATGCGAGGAGCAACACGACGTTTGAGAGCAGGAGCGCGAGACCGGGACCGAGAGTCATATTCACACCCTGGAGGATGCTGGCGTTGATCCAGCGCTGGCCGGATTGCGCAATGGAGACGGAGAGGCCCATGAGCGTGAGACTTAACGGGATAGCAAGACCGAAGGCGGCGAGCCATGGCCGCCAGCTCTTCCAAAGCACAATGCGGCGGCGAAAGTAGAGATCAAGGACATCGGCGATGCTGCGCCAGTTGTTGCTGCCGAGTTCGGTAAGGTCACCAAGGACTGCTTCGCGCTCGCAAGGCGCGAGAAGGGATGAAACAGCCTGAAGCAAAGCGGCCGAAAAGCTCATGCAGTCTCCTTTCCTCTTTCGATGGCCCAGGAAACAGTGCGGCTGACGCGCATAATCGCGATATAGAACTCTTTAGCGGCGTGAACGCCCTGCGGAGTAAGCCGCACCATTCGTTTGGCGCGACCGCCACGCTCCGCCGTCGCTTCGCCCATCCATGTAGTGAGCATGCCTTTGGCCTCGAGACGATCAATCGTGGTGTAGAGTGCTCCGATAGAACAGCGGCGACCAGTAGCGCTCTCGATCTGCTCGCGGATGGCCGCACCATAGGCATCTTCGCCAAGGGTGGCAGCAGCGGTAAGAAGGACGTATTCGAACTCTCCGACCATTAGAACTACATTGTGATTCTAATGATTGAGCGATGTCAAGCGAAAGACGGATTGTCTCCTCTGCTTAGCTGCACGTACTCCAGGTCGGTTTGCAGGGAGTCACGGTCATTCCGGAGTGACAGGCGACCGGAAGTTAGGCCTCAGTTGTTGATAACAGGCCACGTCCCTCAAAGAGTGCATTGGCGATTTACCACTCATCGGGAACCGGCCCTCCTGGAAAGTGCGTGAGTGAAGCGAAGCGTGCTTATCGTTCGTAATTCTGCCAACTGCAACGGTTGTGACGCAATCGTGCTCAGTTGAATTGGCTAAGATGGTGCTCGATATAATGCCTGCATGTACACGCTTCAGGCTGGAATCTTCGCTCTTGGAACTTCTTCTCACGCGTACCTGGAGTTCGACCTCCTGGACACGAAGAAATGCAAGGAGTTCGCCTCTACCATCGCCGCTATCCGTGAACCACGAACCACCACGGGAGGAGTGAACTTCGTCATTGGATTTCGGCCTGAGCTTTGGAGCGATATCGTTCCAGACGACGCTCCTCCGGGCGTGGTGGGCTTCAACAAGGAGATCCAGGGCACAGAGGGATTCGTGATGCCAGCCACGCAACACGATGCGCTGGTATGGATGTCCGGCAGTACGTATGACGTTATCTTCGATATGGCCCGTACGGTCATCCATGACCTCGCAGGGCAAGCGTCGCTAGCGGAAGAAACATCCAGTTGGGCTTACCGGCACGATCGCGATCTTACCGGCTTCATTGATGGCTCGGAGAATCCGACGCTACTCGACGCTCCGATGGATGCACTCCTGCCCGAAGGAGTTCCCGGCGCTGCCGGCTCAGTCCTATTGCTGCAAAAGTGGAAGCACAAAACGGCGGAGTGGGAGGCTGTGCCGGTCAAGCAGCAGGAACTCATCATGGGGCGCACCAAGCTCGACAGCATCGAGCTTAAGAACAAGCCAGCGGACTCGCACGTCGCCAGCACCGATCAGGACAAGTTTGGCAACATCTTTCGCCGTAACATGCCCTACGGAAATGTCGAGGACCATGGCACCGTGTTCGTTGGATTCAGTGCAGACCAGAAGCGGCTCTCCAGAATGCTGGATAGCATGGCGGGCCTTCTCACCGGCAAGCGCGATGCGCTTACACGTTACGCGCAGCCGTTGACTGGCTCCTATTACTTCGTGCCTTCCGTCGAGAGCCTGCGGGGCTTACGGTAAGGCGACCACCAAACATCACCGCTTCTGGCCCTTAGAGGAGCGAGTTATTGTCGTTCTCAACTGACGCTAACAGGCCGAGTCACTCACTGAGTCCTAAACAGATAGCTTTGTGGTGCCCGGATGCATCGTCGGCAAACGAGAAGTAATCATCGACGATGATCGGCATTCTGATACCGTGAAGGCGTCGCTCCTGGCGTGAGGTTAATAAGACTCTGATAGTTCCCGTATCCACCGATTGGAAGATTTCTGAGTTCTTTCGTTGAAAGCGCTCCATGAATCACTCCGCTATCGGTCTGAAGTTAGTTCGAGGATGTGCTCACTTCCACAGACTGGTCGACAGCGCCCACAGTGAGAACTTCATCCGAACGCACAGGGGGCGAGATTGTGGAACGCGTAGGACCCGGATTCGTCGGTCTTGCCGCTGATGCTTGTCCCGGTTGATGCATTGGTTGCCGTCACGGAAACGCTGGCCAGGATTCTTCCATCAGGATCCGTGATTGTCCCGACCATTGTTCCGTACAGTACCTGGGCGAAAGCAGCACTAGAAGTCATCGGCATTAGAGCCGCTAAACAACATAGGGCAACTTTGAATAATGCTTTCAATTTCATTTCAATTCTCCTTTCAAATGGTTTGTCGTGCGTTCATTGCTCGCGGCCCAGCACATGAGACCGCTACCGATACCCGCAAGCGTGAAGCGTTGATGTTGGGCCGATGCAAAGCGTAAGTAGGAGGAAACCTTGGGCCCGGGAATCAGCTGCAGGTGTAAGGGCCGAACTGAGCAATTACCCGGTCCTGCTCGTCGGAATTGTCGAGAATGACGATGCGGAAGGTTTGGCCACCCGGGTCCACACGAACGACTGTGTGGCCGTTCTGATTTTTGAAGTCCGCGATGCGCTGGTTGGCGATTCGATTCTCCTCCTTCATCGCGGTGGAGAAGATATCGCGATGGGAGGGATAGAGGGATGTGCTGAGCATGTTCGCCAGCGTATTCACGGTCGGGTGGACTGAGTCCCACGCCAAGATGAGAAACACCTGGGGACGGAGCGCCCGGACAAGGCCCGGTCCATCCGCGTCGGCATAGCCATGATGGTTGACGACCGCGACCGCGACCGCGACCTCGACCGGTCCGGCAGCCTGCGCGATTGGAGTTTCAATATCGCGCCAGGGCGCATTGCGTAATCGGTGCTATTGCTCAGGTCACCCCCGGTGTAATAGTCAAATTGGCCGTAGCTTAGGCGAAGCGCGAGCGAGCACATGTTTTCGGTGGGATAGTCATTCCTGGACAGGGACGTGAGGTCCGGAAACTGATGCTTCGTCGTATCGGAGGTACCACTCCAGACTTCTCCATTTGCCCCCAGGTTTCTCACGGAGAAACTGGGATAGGCCTCAGGATTGCGAAGCAGGCTGATCTGCTTGCTGGAACCGACTTGAATCCGCTGTGCCGAAGCTCCTCTGCGCACCTGTTCCTGAATGAACCGGATGTAGTTTGTCTGGTGAGCATCGTTCAAGGGGAGCGGATAGTCGTAACTCGGATAGTTGCGATCAATAAAGCGGCGGATGGGGAGGATCTCCGCGACGTCGGAAACTCCCGTCAAATGGTAGTCTCCGTATCTTGAACGCGGCAGCTCCGGCGTGACCTCTCCCATATGGTCGGCGTGAAAGTGAGTCAGGACGAAGTAATCGATCTCTTTACAGTCCGCTGCGCGCAGATGTCTCATGGCATAGCGAGCGAGCCATTCCCCAGGTCTGCGGGAGTTGTCAGGCTTCGGCGCAATCGTGTATTCCAAGGGAACGTAGATCGCCCCTGCATCCACCATCATCGTGGTGCCGTCCGGGCACAGGATGAGAGTCGAGTTGCCACATCCCGTCGAGATGTGATGGACATCGAGCATCCCCGGCTTCCACGGTTCGTACGCGACAGAGGCAGCACTCGCGCCCCACGGTACGAGCGGGCTTATGGAAAGGGATGCTGACGTTGCCATCAACTTGCGAATAAAACAACGGCGGCTGGGAGAAAAGGTGTTCATCATCGAAGATTCATCCGCGTGTGAAGTGTGATTCGCCGCAAAGACGCACACGACGCCAACCAGAGCGAGCTTGAGGAACGGTTCTGTGAAGGGACGACGTATGCTGATTTGTCTTGAATCAACTTGAATGTGTCTGAAGTCGGGGGTGCGGACAATACACATTGCGTCCACGTGAGGTAATTTTGAGGTCTGCAGGCAAGCAATTTATTTTCATGCGTTTACGCACTCATCGTGATGCGCCTTCACAGAATTTTCATATTGATTGCCTACACTGAAGCCGTGGATCTCCCCACATGGCGCGGTTCGGGGAACCCATCGAACCTAGCGATGCGACTGAGCCGATCCGATGAATGAGACTGTCACACCATCTTCCGGCGTCAGATTTGGAATGTACGAAGCCGATTTCAAGAGCCGGGAGCTAAAGCGCTCCGGCATGTCTGTCCGCTTACAAGATCAGCCGTTCCGAGTTCTCATGTTGCTGCTTGAGACGCCGGCATTATTGTGAGCCGCGAGGAACTCCAGCGGCGCGTATGGGGAACCAATGTGGAGGTTGATCTTGATCACAGTCTCAAGACGGCCATCAACAAGATTCGCGAAGCCTTAAAGGATTCTCCAGATAACCCGCGGTTCATAGAAACCTTGCCGCGCCGAGGCTATCGGTTCATTGCGCCCGTGACAACAATGGAAGAGGTTGAGCGATCATTCAGCGAACTTCCGGTCGTGGTAAGCCATCTTCCGGAGATCACAGCGAAAGACACCGTACCAGCGGGGCGTCCGATCTCCGGCGCGGAGACTATTTTGCAAGTAAAGTCTCAACCGAGATTATGGCCGTGGATTTGTGGTATCGCTCTCTTTGTTGCAGGTCTTGTTTCCTTCACGGCCACAAGACCGACGGGTAACATCCCTCTTTATGTTGCCCAAGTCACCACTTCAGGGCGGATTATGCCCGGCACGCCTCATACCGAGAATTTGGCTTCGTTTGCCACCGATGGGCTCCGGTTGTATCTCTCGGAGATCACAGGTGGAATGCCCGCGCTCGCCGAAGTCTCGATCTCGGATGGGGAAGTTGGCCCCTTGTCCGTTCCTCCAGAAGTACGGAACCCGGTCGTTGACGATCTCTCCTCGAATGGTTCGAAATTACTTGTGCACAATCATCTGGGGCCCGAGATTGAACAGTCTTTATGGATTGTCCCCACACATGGTGGAACGGCCAAGCGAATTCCGAATATTGTCGTCCATGCCAGCGCCTGGATGCCGAATGGGAAACAGATCCTATACGCTACCGGCAGTAAGCTTTTCGTTGCCAACGAAGACGGAAGCGAAATTCGCGAATTTGCAAGCGTGCCGGGACGAGCCTTTTGGCTGCGCTGGAGCCCCAGCGGGGATGAACTCCGTTTCACTATTCTAGATTCTCAACGTCACACGAGTACACTCTGGACACTCAAAGCAAATATTCTCATTGCAAGACCTCTGCTTTCCGACTGGAGCACGCCTGCGAGCGAATGTTGTGGCAGTTGGACGGCCGATGGCCGATACTTCGTCTTCCAGTCGAGTCACAACGGTACGAGCAATCTCTGGAAAATTGCTCAGCACAAATCCATCCTTCGTTCCAACGAGCCGATTCAAATCACCAATGGTCCGTCATCCTATCAGGCTCCTGTCCCCGACCGGTCTGGTCACAAGATCTTTTTCGTTGAAACGGAGCCGCGTTATGCTCAGCTTCGCTATGACACCGGGCAGAAGAGATTCAGTCCTTCTCCCGTGACCATGACGGGGACCGACAGGACTGAGTTTTCACACGATGGACAGTGGGTGGCTTGGATTCGCAATACAGATGGGTCGTTATGGCGGGGGCGGACTGATGGCAGTTATCGCATTCAGATCAGTTCTCCGCCCACACGTGTCTGGCTGATGCATTGGTCTCCCGATGGAAAGAGACTCACTTATATGGGGCGACTGCCTGGTCAACCCTGGAAGCTATTCGTAGCCGACAACAGCGGCAACGACACGAAGATGCTTCTTAAAGAGGATCGGAACGAAGCTGACCCTGATTGGTCTCCGGATGGAAGCCAAATCATCTTTGGTCGTTTGCCAAACATTATGGCGAATGAAACTGCAGAGAAAGATATCGAGATCGTGAATGTCCAAGACGGGAGTGTCCACAAACTACCAGGATCCGAGGGATTCTACGCGCCTCGCTGGTCACCAGATGGTAAATACATCGCAGCGATGCCGATGGATCAACATCGTCTTATGATCTTCGACACTACGTCGAGAACTTGGCGAATTCTGGTCGACAGAGAACTCGCGAACCCTACGTGGTCCAGTGACAGTCGTTCGATCTTCTTTCAGGTATTCGCGGAAGAGGATCAACCTATATACCGAGTGTGGTTGGGGGATGGTCATATCGAACGTATCGTTGGCATGAACGACATGCCAACCGCTGGCACCATCGATTTCTCCTTCTCCAGTCTTGCTCCAGGTGATGTGCCTCTGATTCGAGCTCGGACCTGGACAGCAAACATCTACGCGATCGACCTCAATCAGTAGAGTCTGCTCTGATATGTGGGGGCTGGTAGGCTGTGTGCTTTGGGGTGCTGGTTTTCACTCGGTATCGCGAAAGCTTCAAGGGTATTCTCAGTCCGAAAAACGCGCTTTTCGTTAGCGATGTATCTGGATTGATGGCAAATCGCCGAGTATCAAACCGAGTTCCACCGTCACCCGGCCCGTCGCCTGGACGAGCGCTTTTGCCCTGTTGTCGATAGTTGAGCAGATGATTAGCAAACATAAGCCGACCTGTCGTTACTAATCCGCTGCACGGCAATCGGCTCGGCGACATTGCAAAGCTCTATCTTGTCGAGTGCGTCCCGATATAGGCGGCAGCTAACACTGCCAGGACAATGGACAGCGACGAGGAAACAAGCTCCTCGCCCGTCGCATATGGGCAGTCTTTGCCATCTCTGACGTGTTTGCGAATGCATCTCTGCTCCAAAGGCGAAAATGCGCCGCCACCGTGAACGGATGAAAAGCAATCAACACGTAACCGCCTGCGAGGACCATTCGCGAAAGCCAGCAATAGGTGTCTGTTGCGATGGGTAACATGATCAGACAAATCACTGCCGCGAACAAACTCACGATGTTGAGCGCGTCCGGTATGAGTACGAAGGTCCCCCTCTCAGCGAAACCAAGATTGAGTTCTCGATTGACTCTCCAACCGAAGGCAACGAACTGTAAGGCAATCAAGGGTGGCGCAAGCCGATAAAGGGTGTCGGGGGTGCCGATATTTGTCATGGGAATTATCAGCGACCTATATTGGCGACGCCATGAACGACGGAAGCACCGTTGGACATCAGTCACTATCGTGGGGTCGAACTTTGGGGTAGCACAAGGGAGCAACACCATAAGCTTCAATGGTGTTCCGGGAGTGCCGACGACGTGGAGTGACACGACCATTGTCGTCGCGGTTCCTAGTGGTGCGACGACCGGAAACATCGTCGTCACAGTGAATGGCAACGCGAGTAACGGGATGTCATTCACTGTGACACAACCCCCATCGATCACCGGTATAAGCCTGCCGGAAGGACCCATTGGAATGGGCGTTCGAATAGCGGGTCAGCACTTTGGTCCTTCCGAGGTCGCCAGGAGTGCTGTTCAGATCAATGGTGTAAATCTGATGTATTAGCTTTGTTTTTTTGGCTACGTTGACGGCCTTCGCTCAAGGCGGAGCCGTGGTTCGACTTCAGCCCAGCCATCGAAAACTCCTCCGACGCTCCCAATTCTCTATCGCAGCTTTCTTACGTACCAGCTCCATTTGGAACAAAAGGCCTGTGCTCTCAAGCTTGAGGGTAAAGACGAGGAGGACTTCCGAAATCATTACAAGAAGGTCCTGTACTCTCTGAACCTCGGTTCAAAGAGGGCAGAGCGTTCCGCCTGTTTTCGCACATGATAATCACCCATGGCCGCGGGCGCGGCACCTGAGGATGAGAAGATTTGCCTGGATCTCACCCATCCGTCCGGAGAGGGTTTCCTTGCAAAAAGGGTCGCGGACTTATTGGTGGTTTGACCCCGAATGGTAATCTGACCCGCCGGCAGCTTACCTACCCGGACCCAGTAGTCTTCCAATTGGGGCGTATCAGTATTTCCTCGTCGCATTCCACCCGTCCCATCAACGCGCAAAAAATCGACGGCATCCGCTTCAGGGAAGGACTCATCTCTACGACTATATATATAAGAGAACGAGAGAGCGTGTGTGCGAAGCCGCGGCAATTGACTCTGACTCTTTATTTTTGCAAGCTATTGAATTTAAAGCGTGTTACGCGTAACAAACCTTGAGAGACTCTACAACTCAATCATGAATGCCTATACAGGGCACCGTGAATTTCGGTGTCTACTCACGGGCCTCTATGAATCTCGAGCCGAAGGGCTGGGAGGAAATAGTGCTGCTCGTTGCACTGCTGCCGGGATTAGTAATCGGTACTTAGAAGAATTCTGGAGGTATTGCATGAAGCATATGAGTTTTCTGTGGCTGCGAAGAGGTCGATTCACCTTCACGTTCCCGATAACATCTCTTTCTGCGAGCAGACAATCAAATTCGAAGTGGATGCGCTGCTTTTGTCGAATGAGCATGATAGCGATCGGCTTTCTAACCTGTGCCTCCACACTAGCGGCACAACACTATTACGTATCGCCGAATGGGAATGACAATAATGCAGGTACATCGACCGCCTACCCCTGGCAGACGATTACGCGGGTGAACAATTTCATATTCCCGGTGGGTAGCGTGGTCTCCTTTGAAGGCGGACAGACATTTACTGGCTGCCTGGTCTTCAACACAAATAATGTGTCGTCCTCTTCGGCATCTACAATTTTTACCGTCAACTCGTACGGAACCGGCATGGCGGCGATCTCCTCCAACTGCGGCGGCACGAGCGCCGCCGCGATTACGGGAGACAACGTGAATGGGTTCACGATCGACGGCCTGCGAATTGTAAATGGCGGATCGACGATTTACGGCGTATTGCTGGAAAACCAGACCTCGAATTCGCCAACGCAGAATATCGTCGTGAAAAACTCGGAGATCACCGGATTTGCTCCTGTCACTGGCAGCCCCAATGGGGGCGAGATCTGGATCGTTGGCTATGCCATGAACGGCAATAATGGTCCGCTCAACAACGTGCAGATTCTGAACAATACCTTGCACGGAGCCAGCGTTACCTCCGGTGATGGCGTCGGCATTGGGGGTTACGGCTACGGAGAAAACATCACCAACGTCCTGGTTCAGGGAAATACGATCTATAACCTGGGGATGCCGGCAACGATAACAGGCGCGGGTATTCTCGCGGACGGATGGAGCCAGGGCACCATTCAATACAATGTTGTTCACGATATTGGAGCGAATGTAACTTCCTGCGGCGGGGCTTCAGGCATTGAAGCCTACACCGCCAATAGGATTACCATCAGGTTCAACGAGGTCTATAACGTTCAGCCATCTCCGGCCTATACGAAAGGCTGCGACTTTGATGCCATCGATCTCGATGGCGGCACCACGAACTCGGTCGTGGAATACAACTACGCGCATCACAATGCGGGATCAGCGCTGCTGGCGTACGACTCAAGTCCCACAGGGTACACTTGGGGGCCGAATACGTACCGCTACAACATCTCGGAAAACGATGACTGGGCGAAAGCGCAAGGCGGGCTGTTCAACATCGTACCGGGCAATCCTCCGAACGCCATCTCGATCTACGGCAACACGTTTTTCGATAATGTGACGACCCAAAAGTCAATGACCTCATCCAGCGCTTGTTTCTTCTATGGCTATTCGGCCGGGGCATGGGCGAACGGATCGCTGGTTGCGGACAATATCTGCTACATGAACAATTTCGACCAGTACGGCCGGAATGGAAACTTCATCTACAATCCGAACGGCGAAACGGGAATGACTCTGTCGAACAACCTGTACTATACGACGGGCAGTTCTCCAATCTGGCGCTGGGGGGGCACGCAGTACAAGGGGATAACGGCGTGGACGACCTTTGCCAAAGAGACGAATCCCGTCTTTGGCGATCCACTGTTGAGCTCTGGCGGAAATGGAGGAACCTGCACCTGGACGGCATCTTCGGGCAACGGGCCTCAATCGTGCCCGCAAGCCTATCAGTTGCAGGCCAACTCTCCGGCATTGGGAGCAGGCGTGGGCGTGGCGAACAACGGAGGCGTGGACTACTTTCAAAGCCCTCTTATGACGCCTCCGAGCATCGGAGCTTACTCCGGAACTGGCGGTGGCCAAGGCTCCTCAGGAACGCCTCCGCTGTCTCCTACAGCTCTAACCGCAACGGCGACTTCCGTCGATCACATCAATTTGAGTTGGACCGCTTCATCGACCACATGGACCTACAACATCTATAGGGGGAATAGCAGCGGTTTTGCCCCTTCAGCATCGGCTCTGATTGCCGTCGGAGTTGCGGATGCAGCCTTTACCGATGGTGGCTTGACCTTCGGGACAACTTATTACTATCTGGTCGAAGCGGTCAACGGAGCCGGTTCGTCTTCGCCCTCCAATGAGGCTTCGGCAACGACTCCTCAGCAGCCGCAGTACTATGTCTCTCCCACTGGTAGCGACAGCAACCCAGGAACTCTGTCCCTGCCCTGGCAGACCATCAGCAAGGTCAATAGCTTCACATTTCCGCAGGGCGCTACCTTGTTGTTTCAGGGAGGAGCGACTTTTACCGGCTGCCTGGTGATTAACGCGAAAAACGTGCCATCATCGAGCGCTATGAATCCCTTCATCCTTACCTCCTACAATGGGACTGCCACCATCACATCGGATTGCACGGGCACAAAAGGAGCGGCAATCACGGGAGACAGCGTCAATGGCTTTACGGTCGATGGCCTGAAGATCGTCAATGGGAGCAGCACCATCTATGGCGTGCTGCTGGAGAATCAGTCCACCACCTGGGCAACGCAGGCGATGACGGTGAAGAACTCCGAGATTACCGGGTTTGCGCCGGTAAGCGGCAGCCCGAATGGAGGCGAAATCTGGATCATCGGTTATGCGATGAATGGAAACAAAGGGCCGCTCAATAATATCCAGATACTCAACAACAACCTTCATGGCGCTGCCGTTACATCCCCTGATGGTGTAGGTGTGGGCGGGTATGGCTACGGGCGGAACATCAACAATGTGCTTGTGCAGGGAAATACTATCTACAACTTGGGCATGCCTGCGGCCGAGACTGGCGCCGGAATCCTGGCCAATGGATGGAATACGGGTACGATCCAACGCAATCAGATCCATGACATCGGGGCAAATGTCACCTCTTGCGGGGGAACATCTGGCATTGAGACATACAACTCCAACGCAGTGACCATTGCCTACAACGAAGTGTTCAATGTTCAGCCTGCGCCGGCCTATACGGCAGGGTGCGATTGGAACGGGATCGATCTCGATGGCGGAACCACTAACTCAACGGTCCAGTACAACTACACCCACCACAACGCGGGCGCTGGATATCTCGGATATAACGGAAATCCCAGCGGAACTACCTGGGGACCCAATACTTATCGCTACAACATTTCGGAAAACGACGATTGGGAGGCAGCCGAAGGCGGGGCTTTCGCGATCATACCCAATGCGCCCCCAAATGCCACCTACATATATGGCAATACGTTCTTCAACAATCTAGCGGAGCGGGGAAATGCCGTTCCGGCTTGCTTCAACTTTGGATACGCGGCAGGAACGTGGGCGTCCGGGTCGCTGATTGCGGACAACATCTGCGACATCAACAATCCGAGTGGCGGAGCCAATCTGTTCAATAACCCCTACGGGCAGACTGGTATGACATTGTCGAATAATCTCTACTATTCGAGTGCCAGCCCCACCTGGGTTTGGGGGAGTACCTCTTACAACAGCCCATCGTTGTGGCAGGCCACGGGGACGGAAACTGCCGCAGCCTGGGGAGACCCACTGTTTGCCAATGCCGGAAACGGAGGGACATGCAACTGGACACCAAGCTCCGGGGCGGGACCTCAAATTTGTCCACAAGCCTATCAGCTACACGGTGGTTCCCCGGCGTTTGGAAATGGCGTTGCCGTCATTAACAATGGAGCAGTGGACTACTATCAGAACACACTTACCGGTCCACCCAGCATCGGCGCTTACTCCGGCAGCAGCGCTGGGACAAGCACGCTGGTTACCCTCTCCGATCTTCAGGTAAGCGAGTACGGCGCAATACCGTCTACCTATCAACCAGCAGCTGGACTGACGATCACCTGGAACAACATGTCCCGCAACGGGGCCAATACCTGGGATGGATATCAGGATCATACCCAGGGCAGTAACGCGAGTGCGCCATCGATTGACATTGGTACCCTAACGAACGGGAGTGGAATGAGTAACACTGGCTCGTTGTACTTCAGCAAGCCGGTCGCGATTCCTTCCATCTACGTGACGAACTGGGATTGGTGGGAACAAGACGTGATCCTAAAGGGCTACACCAATATCGGTGACACTACACCTGCCGTCGCCATCACCGTACCCTATTTGAGCATCCCCGGGCATGCTACCGGTACGACAACTGGAGCATGGGTGCAGGTTACCGGTCTGGCTGGGACCTCAATACAACGGCTGGACGTCATTGGTACAAAGGACTCCAGCGCCTCTCAGGTTGGAGCCGCACTTATCGACGACATAACCATCAACTACTGAGACGACAACCCATGCAGGGACACACTCCATCTGCGTGCCTGGAGTGTGTCTCTCCGCTCTCTTTCCGGCATGATCTGAAAGGACGCTGCCCTCAGTGAGACTCGACGGCGACCCTGGGCTCGCAAGTGATATGCCAGACGCCTTGTGTGCGGTACCGGCCAAGAGTAATCTTCGTAGGGTGAATCGTACGGAGTTGGTGCCAGTTCTCAATCCGGAAGTCCTTGAGGTCGAGCAAAACAGCGAGACGAGGAGCGAATTAGAGGATGTGCTAGCCAGCCCTTCCTTTAATAAGGCCCCTACGTTGCGCCGACTCCTGATCTATCTGTGGGAACAGAGAAACGGAGAGGTGAGTGAATACGCCATAGCCACCGAGGCGCTGGGGCGTAGGGCGGACTTTGATCCGCGCGAGGATGCGACTGTTCGGGTTCTGGTGTCGCGCCTTCGGCTACGGCTCAAGGATTTCTATGAGTCGGTGGATGGCGCTGAGCTGTCGACACGTATTGTCATTCCCGTTGGCAGCCACCAGGTGCAGGTCATAGAAACGCCCAGGCCGCTGGTGATAGACGTGCCAGACCCGGACTTGCTGCCTCGCGCACTCCAGCGTGAGGTCCGCAACCGGAAGCTCATCTTGGCGCAGGCGATTTCCATCGGCCTATTGCTCCTTGTTTGTGTCGGGCTCGTGGTTGAGCGCAATCGAGCTGTCGAGAATGCGCAGGAAGGCCGGACCCGCAACCTTGCTCCTTTCTGGCGCCATTTTCTCGGGAACGGGAAAAAGGCCCTCATGATCCTGCCGGCGCCAGTTCTTTTTGAGTGGGGCACCGGTTTCCTTGCGCGCGATGTGAATGTCAACGACTTTGCAAAGATCGAGGAGTCCCCCTGGTTGCGGTCGCTGCTCCGGGAGTGGGGAAAACCAATACTCTCTCCGCGATATGTGTCTGCTCCCGACGCGCTCGCCGCGCTACGTCTTGAGCAGTATCTGAGCCCGAGCGGATCGCAGCTGATGATTTCAACGACTGCGGAGTCGCCTGTCGACACGCTGGATCAAGAGAACCTGATTCTGGCGGGTACGTCTCGGACGTTGGCGCCCTTCCAGGCAATTCTTGGCCGCCTCACCTTTCAAGTGGATGCAGTGAAGAGAGTAATCGTTGACCAGCATCCCTCGCCTGGCGCACCGCAAATCTACTGGACCGTGCAACAGTCGCCGACCCAGATGAGCACTCCCGGTGTCATTGCCTGCATACCGGGCAGCACACAGGGAAGCCATATCCTTGTTCTTGTGACTACCTATTACACCTCGGCTCTGATTTCTTATCTCACCTCAGAGAGTGGCTTGTCAGAACTTCAGGCCGCCCAGAGGGCCCATGGGAACGCTGCCTACTTTGAGGCTGTTATCGTTTCGGAGATCAATGGCAGTACGTCTTTGGGAAGTCACCTGGCCGAGTTCCGTCCAATCACTGGCGGGAACTAGCTGTAAGGCCAAGTCAACATCAGAAGCACTTTTCACATGATCTAGTCTTACCTGCATTTTGTCCGTCTGCGCCGGATGGAATAGCCGTAAGCTCCCCCTTTCCTCTCAGTCAAGCAACAGAATCCTGGGCAATATTTGCTCGGTAAGTTATTGAAAATAAATACGTGTTACGCGTAACAGACCCACAGAGACTCGGCAACGCTCCCCACAAACACCTATATAGGTAACCGTAAATTTCAGAGGTCTCTCACAGGGCCTATGAAATTTTGAGCCGATGGGCTGGGAGCGAAATGGTGCTCTTTTTGCCCGAAGTCGGCAATTGCATTTGATGTTGGAACGATTCCGGAGGCAGTAAATGAAGTGCTTGAGCCATCAAATTGCAGCGCAAAAGCGCGTACAAGCTAACAATCCACCTCGTAACTCTTTCTCTCCTGTACTGGCAGTTGTTCTGTTGTGCCTGCTTATTTTTTCGGTGACCAGCCTGCGCGCGCAGGTGCAAAACGGCATCATCCAGGGCATCATCACAGACTCCGTGGGCGCGCTCGTGCCTGGTGCGAGCGTGACCGCACGGCAGGTAGCTACGAATCTTGTCCTTCACGGTCAGACCAACGGATCCGGTCTCTACACTTTTCCACAGCTTTTGCTTGGCGAGTACACCGTATCGGTAGAAATGCAAGGGTTCAAGAAGAGCGTTACGAACCTGACTCTGACTGTGGGCCAGGTAGCGCACCTGGACTTTGTGTTGCAGGTGGGCACTGAAACCCAGACGATCGTGGTGCAAGCGGACAGTTCTGCCACTCTGAATACCCAGACCTCGAACCTGGACTACACGGTACAGGCGCAGCAGATGAATAGCCTTCCCTTGAACGGGCGCAATCCGTACGGGCTGGCGGTCCTGGCGCCCGGCATTGCGGCTGGTGCGAACTTTGGAGTCGGAGTCAACGTCGCCCGCGGTGCTGTGGTCGCGGCAGCAACGAATAATTTCCAGTCGAATGGCGGTATCGGCGGAAACAATAACATCCTGCTCGACGGAGTTTCCATTGAGGTCTGCTGCCAGGGCCAGCCGGCCGTTACGCCTTCGGCAGAGGTCGTCAGCCAATTCAAAGTAGTCAGCTCGACGCCGCCGGCCGAATACGGCCGCACCAGCGGCGCGGTGCTGAATCTCGTCACCAAGTCCGGCGGCAATCGCCTGCACGGTTCGGTGTACGACTTCCTGCGTAACGACAAGCTGGATGCAGCAAACTATTTCGTCAAGCGCAACGGCGTCTATCCTTACCGGGGACATAACGATTTTCGCGCACCGCACCGCTCGAATCAGTATGGTGCCTTTGTGAGCGGCCCGGTGGTTCTGCCGCATGTCTATAACGGCATCGACAAGACCTTCTTCACGTTCGGTTACGAAGGCGTGCGCAACGTCGCTCCGGTCACCGGCACGACTACGGTCCCGACCGCGCTGATGCGGCAGGGCATCTTTACCGAAGCGCCGACTACTGTCTATGACCCCAAGTCGTACAGCTCGTCGACCGGCACGCGTTCGCCGATCGCGACCGCCAGCTGCAACGGCACCCAGTACAGCGCGGGCTACTGCATCCCGGCATCGCAATTCGACGTAACGGCAACGGCGATGATGGCCCTGGTGCCGTCACCAAACCTTTCGGGAACGACGAACAACTACGCCTACGCGCAAAACATCACCGACAAGGACGACCAGTTCAACTTCCGCGTCGATCAGAACTTTTCCGATAAACACCGGACCTTTGTGCGCGGCACCCGCAGCGCGAACGATCATGTGGCCTACGACCTGTTCAATAAGCCAAATGGAGCCAACCAGGGGTGGACGCAGACGCTATCCTCGTACCTGTTTGCCGCCGGGCACCTGTGGTCTCTCTCTCCCGACACGCTGTTGCAGTTCTCCTATGGATTTGCGCGGCAAAAGAATCTGCAACTGCCGAGCCAGTTTCTCTATAGCGCGAGCGACTATGGGTTCTCGAACAATTTCGCATCCGAGCAGCAGTCGAAGGGGCTTCCTCAGATCAGCTTCAACAACCTCCTCCTGCCGCAGATGGGAATAGGCTTCGGCAGCTTCTACAACTTCTGGGGACACAACGCTCACTCTCTCAATGCCTCCGCTCTCTTGCAGCGCGGAAAGCACTCGCTGTCGATTGGCTACAACGGCCAACTGATTCTCGAGAACCAGAAGGGCGTACCGAGTGGATCGATTGGCAACTTCACCTTCAACACCGCCTTCACTGGCGGACCCACGCCCAACAGCTCGCTGCCCTCCGGCCAGAGCGCGTTCGATACCTGGGCCTCATTCCTCCTCGGCTATCCAGGGAGCGGCAGCATCACGCGCAGCGTCACCGTGGCGTTCAATCAGTGGGTGACCGGCCTCTATGTGCAGGACGACTGGCGGCTGACACCGAAGCTGACGCTGAACATGGGTCTACGCTGGGATGTGGAGACCGGCTTCGGCGAGCGGCACAACCACTGGGCCGTCTTCAACCCGAACCTCGCCAACCCGATTCCGGGCGTATCCGGCATCACGGTTCAGGGCGGAGCGCAGTTTCTAGGAGCGAATGGAAATCCCACCCGCACGTCGCCCACGTTTTACAACAAGGTGGGGCCGCGGCTTGGACTCTCCTGGTCGGTTGACAACAGCACCGTGGTGCGTGGCGGCTACGGCATTCTCTACCTGCCGATTTCGCAGCGCGGCTATTCGGCGCCGAACATCGGTTATTCGCAGGGCACGAATATAGCTACAAGCGCTGACGGTTTTACTCCCGTCGTAAAGACCAGCGATCCGTTTCCCGGTGGCGTGCTGCTGCCGGCGGGCGCATCGGCCGGACCAGGCGTGAGCGCGGGAACGTCGATCTCGGGCTTGCAGTACGAGAACCCGGTCTCGTATCAGCAGCAGTGGAACTTCGGTATCGAGCATGCTTTCGCTCGCTCGCTCACCTTCACCATGAACTACGTCGGCGGGCACGGCGTTCATCTGCCGATCAGCGCACGGCCGAACGATCTGCAGCCTGCATATTTCGGCGCGGTGGGAGACACCGGCCAGGTAAGCTATCTGCAGCAACAGGTACCGAATCCTTTCTACAGCGTCGCCAGCAGCCTTGCGCCCGGTTCGCTGCTTCGCAACCCGACCGTGCAGCGCGCGCAGTTGCTCACGGCCTTCCCACAGTACACGGGCGGTTCCATCTCGGGTATTCAGAACTACTCGGTTGGGCTCAGCTATCTGGACAAGGGATCGGCGACATATAACGCTCTACAGACCAGCCTGCTGATCCACGGACAGGGCGGATTGACGGGTTCGGTTTCCTATGTCTTCTCCAAGCTACTGGGAAATGTGAGCGACCTGACCAACGGCTTCCTGAACGCGACAGGGAACCCGGGCATCCAGAACTACTATTTTATGAACCGGGAGCATTCTGTGTTGGCGACCGACACCCCCCATCGCTTCACGGGTACGATTGCCTGGCCGATTCCCGTAGGGACCGGCAAGCGGTTTGGCGGGAACATGCCAGGCTGGGCCAACAAGCTTGCAGGTGACTGGTCGGTCAACACGATCGTGCTGGTCAACTCCGGTTATCCACTCTCGTTCACTGTCACCGGCACACCGGCCTTCGCCGGTACGCGTCCGATGTGGGTCCCAGGGGTTTCGCCGCTGACCTCCGGTTCTACAAAGAACCGCCTGGGAGGTGCTGGCCAGGCACAGAGCTATCTCAACCCTGCGGCATTTGCGCTGCCTGTGGCATTCCAGCTTGGAGATGTGCCTCGTTCCACGGCACTGGCGCGCGGGCCAATCTCTTTCGACAACAACATTTCGCTGATCAAGAACATTCGGCTTTACGAGGACCTGTCGCTCGAACTGCGCGGCGAAGCCTTCAATGTTCTCAACAAAGCGGCTTTCTCCATGCCGAACACCACTGTAGGCAACGCCAACCTTGGCTACATCACGAGCACGTCGAACAGCCCGCGCAACATCCAACTGGGCGCCAAGCTGCACTTCTAGGCTGGCTGTGGTACTTGACCACGATGGAGGAGAGTAGATGACACAACTGTTCTCCTCCATCGTGAATTAAAGAAGAGGATTCTCTGCTTCTGTAACCTTCTTGGGGCCAAGTGTATTCGCGGTTACCGCGTATCGAATCGGAGAGCTTGCCTTATCCGATGTGGCCCCAAACCTAATCACCCATGAAAAAAAATGAGAGACCAAATCATGACACTGGGACTACGCTGGAAACGCTTTCTTGCATACTTCTGTACTTTTGTTTTTGCCGCACTTCACCTTGGCGCGCAATCTACTCCGCCAGCCGATCTCCTGGTGTACGGCGGAACTGCCGCCGGAGTCATCACTGCCTACTCTGCTGCAAAACAGGGTCTACATGTGGTTCTACTGGAACCAGGAGCACACCTGGGAGGGATGGTCACGGGTGGTCTTTCGGCCACTGACCTCGGTCACTTTCAGATCATCGGAGGCTATGCGCGTGCATTTTATATGAGTACCGCGGCGCGATACGACGTCAAGAATCTGGATCGCCCTGAGAACTGGCTCTCAGAACCGCATATAGATGAAGCCATCTTTAACGACATGCTGCGCGAGGCCCGCGTGACCGTGGTGTTGCATCGACGCATACGCGAACACAATGGTGTGACGGTCGAGAAACGGCGTGTCGCGGCGCTGACTACGGAGGATGGAGAATCGTGGCACGCAAGAGTTTTTTCCGACTGCAGCTACGAAGGCGACCTGATGGCGCAGGCCGGAGTGCACTACACCTGGGGGCGCGAAAGCAGCCAGGAGTACGGAGAGAGTCTCGCCGGAGTTCGGGCACACACGCCTGCGCACCAGTTCACATGGCCGCTCTCCGCCTATGATGAGCAGCATCGTCTCTATCCAGAGATCGATCCGGGTCCACTTGCGCTTGCCGGTTCAGGCGATAAAGAAGTTCAGGCTTACAACTACCGGTTGATTCTGACGAACGATTCGGCGAATCGTCTACCCTTTCCGCACCCCGAAGGTTACAACCGTGCGCGCTTCGCTCTACTCATGCGTTACATTGCCGAGTTCCAGCAGCACCGTGGGCACGCGCCGCGGCTGAAGGACTTCTTCAACGCAGTCCTGATTCCGAACCACAAGGCCGACTTCAATAACAACGGGCCTATCTCTACCGACTACATCGGTCATAGCTGGAGCTATCCGGAAGCGTCGTTTGCGGAAAAGGCCACCATCTGTCAAGAGCATCTACTTTATACGCAGTCACTCATCTATTTCCTCTCGCACGACGAGAGCGTGCCGGAGACACTGCGCGCGGAGATGAATCAGTGGGGGCTGCCGAAGGACGAGTTCGGAGACACGGGTCACTGGCCGCGACAGCTGTATATTCGCGAAGCCCGCCGCATGTTGGGTGCCTATATGATTCGTCAGTCGGACCTACAGACCGAGCGGACTAAGTCTGACTCGATCGGCATGGGCTCGTACAACAGCGACTCGCATAACATCCAGCGCGTCGCGATGCCGGACGGCACGGTGCAAAACGAAGGCGATGTACAGGTGCCGGTGCAGCCCTATGAGATTCCTTATCGCAGCATCACGCCACGGCGCTCTGAAGTCGAAAACCTGCTCGTGCCGGTCTGCCTCTCCGCTACACACACGGCGTACTCGTCGGTGCGCATGGAGCCACAGTACATGATCATTGGACAGGCGGCGGGAGTCGCAGCCGCGCTCGCCGTCCGCAATCATATGGCCTTGCAGGACATTTCCATTACTGAGTTGCAGCGGGAGCTCAGAAACGAAGGGAGCATACTTCACCTGCAAGACGAGCTTGGGTCACCGGCACCCTGACGGGCACACTGCTTTTATGGGCCACAGTACGTTCGATTCGCGATGCAATTACGACTCATTGAAGAGGAAGCCGTCCGCTTTCGAAAAATTCGCGTTCATTTCTGCCCCCAATCATTAACGCGAATCTTAATGGATCATCGTTACTGTTTGAACGAGCCGCCCTCGTAGCTGTTGAGAAGTGGATCGAGGCAAACGCGAAGCCCATAAGCAAGATGGGGTCAGAAACTATCTCGCAACTCTCCTGAGTACGCTTCCGAGTTGAGAGGAGTACATCGAAAGTGCATTGGAGCAGCGATTTAGTGACTGCTCTAGTCTTTTCAAACCAGAAGGTTACGATTCCCAATGAGCAACGCCAGCCTTTTCAGGGCTGCCGGACAATTCAGCTAAGTGGCCAGGAATCAGCGGATGTACTTGAAGAGAAAGCAGTTATGCTCGGTCGATTTTAGGACTGCTTGGGGCAAATTAGGCTGTTTTGGGATGCGCATTGTTCGCGTATTGTTCGCGCGCCTCCAGAAGCTTCCCGTCTGCCCTAGCCACTAAAGCGATCATTTGCCGTTCCCTCCTGCCCGTCGTTGTGGCTGATTTGGGATGGAAACGGGCACTCGACGCATCGTGCGCACCAATGAGTGATGTGAACAATATCAATTGTCGTGGGCAATTTCTACTATCGTCAATTTTGCAGCAGCTGCTGCAAAATTGGGCGCTGCTACCTTAATGATGGTGGAGGAGATGCAGGATGCTGAGTACCAACACAGGGCGCGACCGTCTGAGTCTTGGCAGATCGGGGAAGTCGCCGTATTCGAAGGGAATCTCCTGTGGCTGAACTAACCTCACTCCCTTCGGGCTACCAGGCACTACTTGAAGAGTTGAAGACCCGGATTCGGGCCGCCCAACTTCGGGCCGCCCTGTCACTCAACCAGGAAACCATCCTGCTCTATTGGTCCATTGGCCACGAACTCTCCTCCCGCTTCGCGGCTGAGGGGTGGGGGACGAAGGTGGTGGATCGGCTCGCCAAGGATCTCGGGACGGAGTTCCCCGGCGTGGAGGGCTTCAGCCTCCGAAATCTTCGCTACATGCGGTCCTTTGCCGAGGCGTGGCCCGACCCCCAAATTTTGCAGCTTGCTGCAAAATTGCCGTGGGGTCATCACATGGTCCTGCTCGATCGGCTCAAAGACGGCCCGAGCCGAGAATGGTATTTGCGGGCATCCATCGAACACGGATGGAGCCGCAACGTTCTTACCCATCACATCTCCACCCGGCTGCAGGAACGAGAAGGGAAGGCTCTCACCAACTTTTCCCGAACGCTGCCGGCAGAGGGTTCAGACCTGACGCAACAGATTCTCAAGGACCCCTATTCGTTCGAGTTTCTGACCCTGAGTTCGACCGCCAAAGAACGGGAACTTGAGCGTGGGCTCCTCAAACACCTTCGCGACCTCCTCTTGGAACTTGGCCGTGGATTCTCCTTCGTCGGCAGTCAGGTGCCGCTCGAAATCGGAGGCGAGACCTTCTATATCGATCTCCTCTTCTATCATCTTCGGCTGCACTGTTATTTCGTGATCGAGCTGAAGACGGGAAAGTTCAAGCCCGAGTGGGCGGGTAAGCTCAACTTCTATTTGTCGGCCGTGGATGATCTTTTCCGCAATGGACCGGATGCCCCGACCATAGGGCTGCTTCTCTGTGAGACCAACAACAGCGCCCTGGCCGAATACGCCCTCCGCGATGTTGCTAAGCCGATCGGAGTCTCGACCTATCGTGTGACCAGGGAATTGCCCGGAGCGATCCGGGACGAACTGCCCACCGTGGAAGATCTGCAGGAAGTCGTGACAAAGCTCCGCTCAGAGATGGAACAGCTAAGGCAGGAGCGGGATGAATAACTTCACCTCGACAACTCTTGAGAATCGGATTACTGGAGCCTAGCTTCGTTTTCCGACTCCCTCGTCCGCAATCAATTTCTGAACTCTAAGCGGAGATTCGTAAGCGTTTAAATCCGCACCCTGGCGGGCCGAGTGTTAACCATACTTGAGGGTGGTGCTCTGTCCGATCTCGATAATATAACCGTCAGGATCGCGGATGTAGCAGCGTATCTCGCCGTACTTGGGAATCGGCTCTGTGATGAACTCGGCCCCTCGACTCTTCCACAGTTCATAGCACGCTTGAATATCCGCCACGCGGATATTCAGAAAGCTGTTGATGTGATTCGGGTCGGGAACGCTGAGCGTTACCGTCGGCTTGTCCGGTGTCGGCCCGCCCCCGACGTTCAAAATCATCCAGATATTCGCGAGCTGAAGGTACGCAGGCGCGTTGCCGTCACCCATGCTCAGAATGCGAGCGCCGAAGACCATCTCGTAGTAGCGAGCCGATCGCTCGATGTCGGCGACGGTGAGAAATTGCGCGATGCTGATCCCCTCCAGCGGGGGCATCTCATAGCTCTTCTGTTCGATCTGTACGCTGCTCATTGACAACTCCTTTTTGATACAGAGCCCAGCGGTGATTAAACACCCTGAATCCGTCGTATGACACCCCAATTCCGTTGCCTCGCGAAGACGTGAAGCCACGCTGATAACGATCGACGTCCGATCAAAGGGTTAAGCAATAGACTCGAAAAACCCTGTCGCGCGAAGCGTCTCAAAGGGGGAGGCGCAGGAGGGGGAACGAGACCGTTGCGAAACTCGTCGAGCGTCACGCAGCCGACCCCTGGGTTACTACCGATATGCCGACATTCTATGAGCAGGTCACTAGTGTCAAGGGATTGTTCTTTGTTTTTCCTTCAGAGGGCTTTTGCTTTTGTTGTTGCTCTTGGTTTCGTTGCTCTCCACCGTGTTTCTATTCGCACTCTTGATGAGCTGTCTTCATGCATGCTCGGTGCCGGTTGGGGTTCGAGAGGAGAGTCGATGCTGC
>JAOAPN010000007.1 GCA_025462885.1 Acidobacteriaceae bacterium
GGGCGGAGATCCTGCTCGTTGAAGCGGATGGCCATGCCGTCGTGGGTGGCGATGAAGATGACCTGCTGGCCGTCGGTGATGCGGGCGATGATGAGCTCGTCGTCCTTGTCGATGCCGATGGCGATGATGCCGCGGGACATGACGTTGGAGAAGTCCTTGAGGGCGGTCTTCTTGACGGTGCCGTTGCGGGTGGCGAAGAGGACGAATTTGGAGTCCTCGTTGAGGTCGCGGACGGGGAGGATGGTGACGACTTTTTCGCCGGGCTGGAGGTCGACGAGCGAGGCCATGGCCTTGCCCTTGCCAGCGGCGCCGACGTCGGGGACTTCGTAGACCTTCAGCCAGTAGACACGCCCGGTGTTGGTGAAGCACAACAGGAACGCGTGAGTGGAATCGATGATGAGCTGGGCGACGAAGTCCTCTTCGCGGGTCTTCATGCCCAGGCGGCCGGTGCCGCCGCGGCGCTGCTGGCGATAGATGGAGATGGGCGTGCGCTTGAGGTAGCCGGTGTTGGAGACGGTGACGGCGACTTGCTCGTCGGCGATGAGGTCTTCGAGGGTGAGCTCGTCGGCTTCGTCGGTGATGATGGTGCGGCGGGGATCGCCGTACCTGTCGCGGATGTCTTCGAGCTCCTTGATGATGACGCGGCGGAGTTTTTTCTCGGAGGCGAGGATGGACTCGAACTCGGCGATGTTTTCGCGGATGGAGCGGAGCTCGTTGAGGAGCTCGTCGATGGAGAGCTGGGTGAGGCGGTAGAGCTGGAGCTCGAGGATGGCGTCGATCTGGCGGTAGCTGAGGATCAGGGTGCCGGTGGTGTTGAAGGTCATGTCGACGCCGTACTTGGTCGGGTCGAGCGAGACGCCGGCGAGCTCTGTGCCGCGCAGGTTGATGGATTTGCCGGAGAAGTAGCTGAAGAGGCGCTCGCGGGCCTCGGGGCGGCTGCCGGACTGGCGGATGATCTTGATCACGTTGTCGAGGTGATCGAGCGCGATCTGGTAGCCGAGGAGGATGTGTTCGCGGTCGCGAGCCTTGTTGAGCAGGAAGGCGGTGCGGCGGCGGACGACTTCGACGCGGTGGTCGAGGAAGGCGCGGATGGCCTTGTCCAGCGGCAGTTCTTTGGGCTGGCCGTTATGGACGGCCAGGAAGATCATGGAGAAGGACTCCTGCATCTGGGTGTGCTTGTGGAGCTGATTGAGGACGATCTGGTGCTCGGCACCGCGCTTGAGGCCGATGACGATGCGCATGCCGTCGCGGTCGGACTCGTCGCGGAACTCGTCGCGGGCGATGTCGGTGATGACGCCGTCGTTGACCAGCTCGGCGATGCGCTCGATGAGCTTATTCTTATTGACCTGGTACGGGATCTCGGTGACGATGATGGCCTGGCGTCCGCCGGAGATGTTCTCGATCTTGCACTTCGACCGCATCATGAAGCGGCCGCGGCCGGTGGAGTAGGCCTGACGGATATTCGAGCTGCCGTAGAGGATGCCGTAGGTGGGGAAGTCGGGGCCGAGGACGTGCTCCAGGCAGAGGTCGAGGTCGGACTTGGTCTCCTGCGGCGACTTGGAGATGAGCGCGATGCACGCATTTACGACTTCGGTCAGATTGTGCGGCGGGATGTTGGTCGCCATACCGACGGCGATGCCGGAGCTGCCGTTGACGATCAGGTTCGGGATGCGGGCCGGGAGGACGGTCGGCTCGATGGACGACTCGTCGTAGTTCGGGGTGAAGTCGACGGTGTCGAAGTCGATGTCGGCGAGCATCTCACCGGCGAGACGGGTGAGGCGGGATTCGGTGTATCTCATCGCCGCCGGAGAATCGCCGTCTACAGAGCCGAAGTTTCCCTGGCCATCTACTAATAGATAGCGCAGAGAAAAGGGCTGGGCCATGCGGACCATCGTGTCGTAGATGGCGGAGTCGCCGTGGGGGTGGTAGTTGCCCATGACGTGGCCTACGACCTTGGCAGACTTGGTGTATTTTTTGTTGAACTGGAGACCCATCTCCTGCATACCGTATAAGATACGGCGATGGACGGGCTTCAAGCCGTCGCGGACGTCGGGGAGCGCACGCCCGATGATGACCGACATGGAGTAGTCGAGATACGACCGGCGCATCTCCTCCTCAATGTTGATGGAGAGCATGAACGCGGCACCGCGGCCCTGGACGTTGGTTCCTCCGTCGGGAGGGGTTCCGGCTGGTGGTGGAGCGTTGGAGGCGGCGTCCTGCGGGGAGGGGACTTCGGGGTTTTTCGGGTCTTCTGGAAAGAGATCGTCAGCCATGATTTATCTGTCTATTATAGATGGTTAAGGGCTGGATTGAAGCGGGCGAAGGGGGATGCAGGTAGTCGTGGGGGATACCTGCCAATAGCTATCCGGAAGGACAGGCCTAAATAGCTGTAACGATGAGGGTTGCGGGTGCGAGCAAAGTGGGCGGAAAGTGCTGTCGGCAAAGAAAAAAGAGGGAGAGGACTGATGCCCTCTCCCTCTCGAGTTTGGTGCGATACTTTGGCTTTTAGAACTCGAACCGGACTGAACCGCGAGCGTAGAAAGCGCGCTGGAAGGAGAGTGGCTTGAGGTAGTCGACGTTGACCGTGGTGTTGTTGAGCGCCGAATCCTGATCGATCTGTGTGAGCGAACGGGAGTTTAGGACGTTGAACATGTCCCACGCGAGCTTCAGTTTTGCCCCTTCGCGGATCGCGATTGGATAGTCGGTATGGAGGTCGAGTTGGATGTTGGAGGGGGTACGACCCAACGAGCCGCGACCGTTACCGAGTGGGATTTCGCCTGCATTGTCGTAGACGGGGTGGGCTCCGAAGTTAGTGAGCGGTGCCCCAGCCTGGCCACGAAGGCCCATTCCTTGCGTAAGGCCATGCAGGAAGGTGTGAGGAAGAACATAGGAGCCGTACAGGTTGCCTACATGACGACGATCAGTGTTGAGGTAGCCGGACTTGAACTGGCCGCCCAACTCTCCAAGAACACCCTGGGTGAAGTCGAAGAGGGAGCTGATGCCGGGGTCGGACTGACCGTTGTCGTTGCGGAAGAGACCTTCATAGTTGCCGTAAAGCTTCGCGTAGCGGTAGTTTACCCGGAGCAGGAAATTGTGGCTGAAATTCTTATTGGCCTCAATCTCAAGCGCCTGGTAATGACGACGGGCTGCTGCGAAGCCGTCCGGTTTGCCGTCCGGAATGGTGAGACCGGCGGTATCAGGATTCAGACCGCAGGCACCACCGATGTTCTGTCCAGCAGAGTTCTTCTGGATACCGTAGTCGAGCGGGCAGTTTGCCGGAGGGGTGGTGGTGTACGCCACTTCCTGCTCGTTGGTGAAGTAGTCAGACGACGGGCTAGGGTTGCCGATGAGGAAGTTCTGCGTCACGCCGCCGTTGGCACCTTCTGGTGAAACGCCGGAAAGGTCCTCAAGGATTCTGAGCAGACGACGATCGGTGTAACGCGCGCTGACGACAAAGCCGGACCCGACCTTACGCTCGAGACCTGCAACGAACTCCTCTTCGTAGTTGAGCTTTGTACCCGACGCAATCAGTTCGGGGGAAGAACCGCTGATCGAGAGAGCGCCGCCGGCAGTACCGGCTGCCTTGTTACCACTGATCAAGTGGGCAGCATCGAGAACCGGAACGACGGTGCCGAGAGAGCTGACGACCGCTTGGCCGTTGATCGCCTGGGGCGAGTAATTGGCACGGTAGATGTCCTGCTCCTGGTTCAGAGTGCGGATGGCCGCGTCTGCAGGAAGCATCTGGGTGTAACGGGCGTAGTTAAAGAACACCTTACCCTTGCGATCGCCGAAAGGATCGACGTTGATACCGAGGCGCGGCGACCAGTTGTCGTTGAAGACGTACATCTGTTGGGTTCCGTTGAGCTGCTCTTCTTCCCAACGAAGGCCAAGGTTGAGGCTGATGCGCTTGTTTAGGACCCAGTCGTCGTTGGCATAGATCTGGTGGTAGCCAACGCTGGTGAAGGCCTGTGGATTGCTGTAAAGGCCACGGTTCTGGGAAAGATAGACCGGGTTGCCTTTATAAAGAGGGCAGAGTGAGGTCGGGCAGGATCCGTCGGTTACGACGTTGAGCTTGAAGCCTGCGCTGGCCTGTGCGCCGGCGAGACCAGCTGGAGTCGGAGTGCCGATGTCGTTCGTGGTTGGGAAGGCGTACGTGCCGCCGCTGTATCCCTTGAGCAGATCGTAGATGGCGCGATCGAACTCATACCCGATGGAGAGGGTGTGGGTTCCAAACAGTCTCGCCGTCTTTTCCATCTCTGCGGTACCGGAGTAAGCGTTGGTCTTGGGGTTCTGGTAGAAGCCCAGACCTTGAGCGCTGAACTGTGGTCCCGTGCCAAGCGCGGCTTGGGTGGTATCGGTGATCGAGAACAGGTTTGAGAAGCCAGACTCGGTGAAGTGCGTCTGCTTGGCGGTAAGAGCGACGTTGATGACCCATGTCGGGCTCAAGGCCGCGTTCATGTGAACGACTTCGTTGCGCGATCCATAATTCCAACGGCTGAATGAAGAGGAGTTCGCTTGGTTGAAGTTCGGGTACAGCGGAAAGGCGTCCTGGTTCGCAGGGCCGTAGCCGTAGTTCGTGCTCGAAGGATCGCCAAAGGCGGAGGCATCGAAGGTGACCGTCTCCAAGGGCTTGTAGGTGAGCTTGCCGGCCCAGCTATAGGCGGTGATGGAGTTGGTAAAGGCTCCTTGTGCCGCGAGACCCGATCCAGCTGGCGCGATGTACTGCACCTGATTCAAGGAAGGATTAAAGGCTCCGAAGAAGAATAGCTTGTCGCGTTGACCCTTGAATGGGATGTATCCACCGACTTCGATGGCAGCGTCATACTGCGGATTCGCGAAGATGCGTCCGTGGGTGTTGACGCGTCCAAAGTAGTCGTCGGCGTAACGTTGAGTGGCACCGAACTGGCTAGGCGCGAAGTAGGCCGAGACCGCTCCATGAAAGTGGTTGCCACCGGTCTTGGTGACGATGAGTGCGATACCGCCGTCTGCACGGCCGTACTTTGGCTCAAGCGCTCCGGTCTTCACCTGGACACCCTGGATGAAGGAGAGGTTGATGCCGGTTCCGAGCGAACCGTAGGTGGGGCTGAAGACTCCGAGACCGCCGTAGCCGACGTCGGTGAGGTTCACGCCGTCGATGATGTACTGATTCTCAAGTCCGGTTGCGCCGCCGATGGAGGGGTTCGCGGTACCGGTGCCGCCGCCGTTGACTGCGCCAGGAGCGGTGTAGAAAAGGCTGCCAACGTTACGTGCAACGGGAACCTGCTGGTAGAAGGTGTAGTCCAGGTTGCTGCCGATGGCCGTCGAGATGGTGTTGACTTCGACACTGTTGCTGCTGACTTCGACGGTATCGTTGACGCCGCCCAGCTGCACGGTCAGATCGAAGCTGGAGATACGGCCGATCACGACGTTGACGTTCTTGGCCTGGGTGGCGCTGAAGTTTTCTTTCGTGGCTTTTACGGTGTAGACGCCGGGGGTAAGACCGCCGATGGTATAGCGGCCCGTGTTGTCGGTGGTGGCATCGCGTTGGTCGGTAGGCCCGGTGACAGTTACCTTGGCGCCAGCGATGACGGCGCCGGTGGGATCGGTAATAACGCCGGACAGACCACCGCGTGTCGCAGATGCATCCTGCGCATGAAGTTGAAGCGCAGTCGTCGAAAGAACTGGCAGGAGCAGCGCAGATGCAAGAACGCCCTTAATAAAGCAATTCACAAAAACCTCCCGGGATCATTCCGAGTCGCATCTTAAGGAGTGGCGGGAGAGATTATTTTTCTTACGCGTCTTCGGATTTGGCAACTCGAAATGTATTGAGGCCATACGCACGTCTCGGGCCAAATTATTTTCCCAACAAAATCATCGAGTTGCGAGGAGCTAAAAAAATCGTATTTCCACGATTATGTATTTCTGGATAAGAATAAATCCCGTTTTCAGTATTTACACTTAAGTGAAGCAACGCCAATGGGTTAGCGATGGCGATTTATATCAAAAAAAGTAGATTTGGTCGCGCAACTAATCCGAAAATGAAGGGTCTTACAAGGGTTGGGCAAATGAAAAAAATCGGGCAGTCCCGTGAATCGAGTCTCTTGTTGACAGGTCTTCCGTGGTTGGCGAAACGATGGCGTTTCGTCGTTCTGATGGCGGTGTTCTCTCTCCCGCAGGCAGCGTGGTCGGCAAAGGATCCGGCTGTTCCGGCAAAGTACGCGCACTGGCTCAATCAGGAGGTGAACTACCTGATTACCAACGACGAACGGTCGTTGTTCCTGCATCTTGCTTCGGATGATGCCAGGGACCGGTTCATCGAAACTTTCTGGGCGGTGCGCAACCCATCTTTGAACGCGCCGACGAATGTCTTCAAAGAGGAGCACTACCGACGCCTCGAGTATGCGAACCAGAACTACGGCTCACTATCACTGGGAGACGGTGAAGGTACGGACCGTGGCATGACGTATGTCACCCTTGGAGCACCGGCCCAGATTCAGTCGTACCCGGAATCGAAGTCGCTGCGACCGCTGCAGATCTGGTTCTACGAGAATACGAGCGGAGCTCTTCCGGTTCACTTCTACGTGATGTTCTATAAGCAGAGCCCGATTGAGGACTACAAGATCTACTCGCCGACGGGGGATCGTCCGCAGAAGCTGGTGAATGGCACGAGTGCCGTCAACGACGATGCAAGGGCGACCAAGATGATTGACGCCGATCTTGGCGTCGAGGTCGCGCATGTGGCGCTTTCATTGATTCCGGGTGAACCGGTGGACTTGAAGTCGCCCGCACCGTCGATGCAGTCGGACATCCTGATCAGCAATATTCAGAACTACCGGAATCTGCCGGTAAATAAAGATCTGTTGAAGTTGCGACGGGGAGAGCTGCAGAGCGTCTCGCATCGGGTGATTCTGGGCGAGCAGTTTACGGACCTGACGACGTTTGTTAGCCGTGGTTCGGCGAGCGATGTGAGTCTGCACTATCTCTTCAAGTTCCGCGAGCCGCGCGACCTCGGGCTGGCACAGCAGACAGACGGACGGTACTACTATTCGTTCTCGATGGAAGCGCACCTGAAAGGACCGGACGGCAAGGAGATTTACAAGGACGTCCGGAAGATCGCCGACTATCTGACCGAGAAGCGCTACCAGGAGATTCGCGAGATGACGTTCGGCGTGGAGGGACGCCTGCCGATCGCGCCGGGGAAGTATGAACTGCAACTCTCGCTGACGAACTCCATCAGCAAGCAGGTCTTTCAACAGAGTCGGGCGATTGTTGTCCCGGCATTCGACCACCCGCTGGCGATGAGCCCGGTGTTCTTTGCCAGCATGCAGCCGCCGGAGCGCGATCCCGCGGGGGATCTGCCGTTCAGCTTTTCAGGCGTGAAACTTTCTCCGCTGGGTTCCGATAATGCGGTGATTGTGCAGGGGAGCCCGCTGCGGATTCTGTTTCAGTTGTGGGAAGCTCCGGGAACTCCGGATGCGCTGCGCGGCCAATCGCTGATCGTGAACTATATGATCGGGCAGCTTGGAACGCAGGATAAGAAAGAAGAGGAACAGACGGTCGACCGGGGAGATTTTGATCGGTCCGGGAATCTGCTGCTGGGCAAAGATATTCGTACCGAAGTGATTCAGCCGGGCAACTATCGCCTGGTGTTGAAGGTGACGAATCCTGCGGATCACAGTACGGTATACCAGTCTCTGAATTTTGAGATTGCGACGCCATCGGCGCGGCCTGCTGCTCTCTGGACGGTTACCGCTGCTCCGTTGCATTCTCCTGACGATGCTGGGAACGATGTGTATCGCGCCGGACTCTGCTCGCTGGCCAATCAGCATCTGGGCGAGGCGGCCGGGTATTTTGAAAAGGCGCTCGCGGTGCGTAGTACGAATGTCGCGGCGTCGAAGGCGCTTGCGGAGACATATCGGAAACAGGGGAATCTGCGAGCGGCGGAGGAACTGGAGAAGAAGACGCAGGGTGTGGCTCAGCCCTGATCGACTCTGCCCTGTTCGTCCTTTTCGAGGGGGGCGAATCGGGAAACGGAGAGCTTCGGCTCTCCGTTTTTCTCTGTCCGGGACATTATTTTTGTTATGGGAGTATCAAGGACTGATCTAGTCGCATATTTTGCTTGATCTCGGACTTATCATGTCGTACATTCAAAATATCGAAACGATATGGCAGTCTTCTTGTGATTTCAGGGGCTGCTTGCTGGATTGGAGTAAGGAACAGGCCCTCGCGGGTTATCTCTTGGAGGAGACCGCAAGGACCTGGGATCACAGACGTCTGCCTGCGACTACTCGCATTCTAGGCTGCGTCCGCGGCCCTATCAACTCCTAAAGACGGCGAGTCGTCCTCAGCTCTGGCTGACGGCGGTGAGCTACAGAATGGCCTGTTTGGGCTGACCCCCATTGGTGCGCTGAGACGCGTTGCCAGGGGCTGGCGGCTCCATGGCCAGAACCGCACCGCAGAGCAGTCTGGTGCGCGACGGACGAGTACGAGGAGACAGGAAATGACGGCATCAGATAAGAATTTGCTTGGCGGACGGCTGGGTTGGTTGGCGATGGGAGCCTTTGCGGCGTACGCTGCGATGGGTTCGAGCGACCTGGCGATGGCTGCGGTAACCAAGGATGGCGGGGTAGCGGCATTGCCTCCGGGAGCAGGTGCTGCGGTCAAACAGTTCAACATCCAGGCGGGTCCGCTGGACGAGGCGATTGCAGCTTATGAGCAGGCGTCCGGCGTGAAGGTGAAGCTGACGCTTCCAAATGGGACGATCGGAGGCTTCAAGTCCCAGGGTGTGGTGGGATCGTACGCGTCGGACGAGGCGCTTCGCCTGCTGCTCGATGGGACCGGGCTGAGCTTTCAATTGGAGAACAATGTAGCGGTGGTAGGAGTACAGGCGAAGGACACGGTGTCGGTGACGTCGTCGCTGAACACGGTGGCGCTGACGCAGTTCACAGAGCCGCTTACGGACACGGCGCAGACGGTGAATGTCGTGCCGCAGTTCATCATGCAGGAGCAGGCCGTCACGACGCTGCGCGACAGCCTGCGCAACGTTCCGGGTATCTCGATTGCGGCCGGTGAGGGTGGCAACCAGGGCGATAACCTGACGATCCGGGGATTTTCGGCACGCAGCGACATCTACCTGGATGGGATTCGCGACTTCGGCAGCTACTATCGCGATGCGTTCGACTACGACGCGATCGAGGTGCTGCAGGGGCCCGCGAGCGTTCAGTTTGGGCGCGGCTCGACCGGCGGCGTGGTCAACCAGGAGAGCAAGACTCCGCGTGGCAAGGAGTTTGTAAACGGCACGATCCAGTTGGGAACGAATCAGATGCGCCGCGTGTCTGCCGATGTAAATGAGCCGTTGACGAACTTCGTGCCGAACGCAGCGTTCCGGATGAACGTGGTGGGATCGCAGAACATGGTCGCGCAGCGCAATGTTGCAGAGACGCGGCGCTTTGGTATCGCTCCTTCGCTGGCGTTCGGTTTAGGCAAGCCGACACGCGCGACGATCTCCTATCTGCATGAGAACGAAGACAGCACCCCGGACTATGGATTGCCGTACTTCGGAATCAAGGTGGCGCCGGTGGATCGTAAGAACTACTACGGATATGCGCGACAGAACTATCTGCGGACGAACCCTGACGTGGTGACGGGAAAGGTCGAGCACGACTTCGGAAGCAGTTTGACGTTGCGATCGACTTTGCGTTGGGGAAATTATCCGCGCGATATCAACGTCACCGAGCCGGTGATCACGTCGGCTCCCGTGCTGACGGCTGCCACAACTGCTGCGCCGGTGGCTACGGCGACCTGTTCTTCAACGGCAGCTACTCCTTGCTACAGCCTGAACACTTCTCTGAGCCAGATACAGGTGCGGCAGCAGTTGATTCCTGTGAAGAGCGTGGAGGACATTCTGTGGGAGCAGACCAGCGCCGTCGGACACGTGAAACTCGGCAGCCTTGAGAACAATTTCGTAGTAATGGTGGAGGGTGGGCGGGAACGTTCGCGGCCGCAGCGGCTGGTCTATGCGTCGGTTCCGATGACGTCGGCGCTGAATCCGAACCCTGAGCTTCCGCTGGCGGTCGGGGCTACGTTGGGCGCGAAGACATGGGTTTCGTCGCAGTCCTACGGCGTGAGCTTTATGGATACGTTGAAGCCGACTTGGTGGCTGCTGTTCTCGGGTGGCCTTCGCTTCGACTACTTCAACTCGCAGTCGAACACCGCGGCTATCGGAACGACGGCGGCGCTGGCGGCGAACCGGCTGGACAAGAAGCCGACGTATCGCGCGGCGGTGGTGGTGAAGCCGAGACGCAACGGAAGCGTGTACTTCGATTACGGCACATCCTTCAACCCCTCGGCTGAGTCGTTGTCGCTCACGGCGAACAATGCCGCGCTGCCTCCGCAGACCAATGAGACCTACGAGGTGGGAACGAAGTGGGACCTGGTGCACGACCGGTTGAACATCAACGGAGCTTACTTCCGGACGAACAAAGCGAATGTATATGAGACAGACCCAAATAACACCTTGAACGTTATTCCGGTCGGCAACCAGCGGGTGCAGGGACTCCAGGTCGGTGCGATCGGACATATGCCGCAGCACTTCGACTTGATCGTGGGATATGCGTACCTGGATGGCACGGTGACGAACAGCATCGTGAACGCTTCTCCGTTTGCCGCGCTCTACAAGGCGAACGATCCGATCTATGGACAGGCACCTTACTTCATCAATCCGACCGGATTTCCGCTCGCGAATGTGCCGAAGAACTCCGGCAATGTATGGGTAACACATGATCTGCTGTGGCGGTTCGTCGGTGGATTCGGCGGCAACTACACGGGACCGCGCCGGGCCAGCTCTACGGCACTGGTCGCGTTGCCCCAGACCAGCGCTCCAACCCCGATAGCGAACGTGCCGATTGGGTTCAAGGCGATTGAAGGGTACTGGGTCTTCAGCGCGATGCTGCGCCGGCCGATCAATGACCGTCTCGATTTCCAGGCGAACCTGATCAACCTGGCCAACAAGTTCTACATCGATGCTCCGCACCCGAACCATCTGATTCCGGGTGAGGGTTTCAACGCCCAGTTCGGTCTCAACCTGCACTTCTAAGCAATTTGTAAGAAGGTGCGGGACCCTGTTCCCGCACCTGTATTTTTTAAGCAGAGGATATAAACCATGTTGATCCGAGTGCCCGCGGTTTTTACCAAGGAGCAGGTGAAGCAGATCCGGGCCGGGCTGGATGAGGCGGAGTGGGTGGATGGAAAGGTCACGGCGGGCCACCAGTCGGCGCTGACGAAGAGGAACTCGCAGATCCCGGAGGGCAACCCGGTAGCGCAGCAGGTGGGCGATGTAATCCTGAAGGCGCTGGGGGTGAATCCGCTGTTTCGCAGCGCGGCGCTTCCGTTGAAGGTATTTCCTCCGCTGTTCAATCGATATGCGGGCGGGCAGAACTTCGGCACGCATGTGGACAACTCGATCCGGACCCATGCTGCGAGCGGACAAAGGATCAGGACAGATCTCTCCTGCACCTTGTTTTTCAGCGAGCCGGAGGAGTATGACGGCGGTGAGTTGATTGTCGAAGACACCTACGGAGAGCACAGCGTGAAGTTTGCGGCGGGCGACCTGGTGCTATATCCGTCGACCAGCCTGCACCGGGTGACGGAGGTGACACGCGGCGAGCGGGTGAGCAGCTTCTTCTGGCTGCAGAGCATGATTCGGCAGGACGCGCAGCGGACGTTGCTGTTCGACCTGGATCAATCCATCCAAAGCCTGGCGGTATCGAATGGACCGGCCGACGCGACGGTGATGAAGTTGACGGGAATCTACCATAACCTTCTGCGGCAGTGGGCCGAGATGTAAGTGATTGGAAGTAGGGGCGCGATGGAAGCCGTGGGCATCGCGAAGGGCTGGCAGAGGCATCCTATCTTCTTGTGCGTGTAGGGGTTTTATGTTCCGCGCGCAGAAAGAAGGCTCGATGCGTACGTTCGGTAAGGTTCAGGCTTTGGTTTTGAGTGGTGCAATGCTGTTCTCCGTGTCCGCTCCGCTGATGGCACAGAACGGATACTACAACGGGGTACGACAAGGCTCGCGAGGCTATAACAATAATTATGACCAGCGGTATGCGGATCGGAATCATCGTGGGGATGATCGCTATCGCCAGCAGCAGGGCGGCATCGGACCGGGTAAGGGTGCGTTGATCGGTGGTGCGGGTGGCGCGGCCCTTGGAGCGTTGTTCGGCGGGGGACTTAAGGGCGCGATCATCGGCGGTGCTGCGGGTGCCGGTGTGGGTGCGGTGGCCGGTAAGGTTCACCAGGACAATAAACGCAATGATTACCGGGACTATCGTCGCTAGTCGTCGCCGAGTCGTGTGTACTCGACTTCGCTGGACTTAAGAATTTGTACCTGAGAATTGGAACGAACGGGAGATCGAACTATGAACTCGAAATGGCTGAAGGCAGTATCGGCGGGTGTGATGGTGGCAGGGTTGGCAGTTCCGCTAGTCCCGTTGCCGATGATGGCTCAAGCGGCACCAGCGCAGGCCGGGGCGGTGGACCACTCGATTAGCTCACCCGCAGACGGTGCGACCCACGCGTGGACGCAGGAGCAGCTTATGTCCAGTACCGTGCATGAAGCCTGGGTGTTGAGTGGACGCAACGAGGACCAGTTCTTCGAGATGGTGCGTGAGCTGTCCGCTATCAGCGCGCAGAAGCGGGGGCTTACGCTTCCTGATAATCAGGAGGCCGGCGTAAAGGCGGGCAACTGGATCAAGAAGGAAGCGAGACGTGATCCCGACCAACTGCTCTATGCGGTGGTGGATAAGGCCGTTGTGAAGACGGGTGTGAAGTCCACGACTGCGACGAAGTAAATCATGAGCGTTGCGTAGAAAGGGGAAGCCTTCGGGCTTCCCCTTTCTGCTGTTTAGCGTGGTGATCCGGGACGCCCACCCACAGGTTTGGGCGTGGCGGTAGGGTCGACAGCGACGGTAAGTTCGGCCCGGTAATGGGGAGCAGCGGGAACGAGTTGCGCCATGGAGCGGCTGCCTTGTTGCTGGGTGAAGATGCCGTCTTCCGTCTGCGTGGTGCGGTGGATGTGATGGCTGGAGTAGGGTTCCTGCGCCATGAGGGGGAGGATGAAGTCCTCCGGGAAGAAGACCTGGCCGGTGTGTGAGGTGTGCCCGGCGGCGTAGGTTTGGTTCTCGGTGTGGCCGCCGATCCGTACCTTGAAGTGGATGTGATTGGTGCGGCCCTGATAGAAGCCGGGGAAGATGGTTTGGAATTCAACGGCTCCGTCGGCATCTGAGAGCTGGATGCCGCGGCAGAAGGTGAGCTTGTCGGAGGGCTTCATCGCGGGCGGGCGGTCTCCACCATTCGGCGGTGGGCCGGGGCGATCCCTAGCACTAAAACCCCCGGGAGGCGGGCCATCTCCCTCTCCAGGCGGCGGGCCCAGGGAGGTGGTGGTGTAGCCGGAGTAGAGACCGGCAGCGTCGCAATGCCATAGATCGATGGCGGCGTTGGAGATGGGTTGGCAGGTTCGGACGTCCTGCAGGACGATGCGCAGGGAAAGCGGAACCCCGGGCCGATCTTCAGCAATGCTGGAGCGGAGAAGTTCGTCGGCAACATAGAAGGGGCCGACTTCCTGCTCGGAGATGAGCGTGCATGCGGTCGCGGGTGCGGCAGTAGCGGCGATGGCGTAGCGGCTGAATTGCAGTCCTGTAGCAGCGGCAGCGGCGGTAGAGAGGAAGTTGCGTCGTGAAGTACGAATCAAATGGAGCCCCTTGGTTCTGATCAAATGGAGCCCCTTGGTCCTGGTTGAGACTGCCAGTGGAGACGCGGATTCTTGTGTCCGGGACTACAGGCGTGCGGAGGAGATCTGCACAGTGTGTAGCTGAAAGAAGGCAAGTGCCACGGCGCCCTGACGCCCGGCAGGCGCCACTTCGTGGGGTATTGGACGCTTCGCGTAAGTGAATCGACGACAGCGCTGGGAATCCACTCTAAATGGAATTCTTGTCAGACGAGAATAATTAGCCGGTGGGGAGCGTGATCTTCAGGATCAGAAACTCGGCGGGCCGCAGAGGGGCGAAGCCGATGAGAATGTTGACGCGGTTGGCGAACACGTCCTGCTGGGTGGTGGTGGAGGCGTCGCATTTGACGAAGAATGCCTGCGACGGCATCGCGCCCTGGAAGGATCCCATGCGGAAGAGCATAAGCAGGAAGTTGGAGACGGTTGCCCGAATGGCCGCCCAGAGGGTTTCTGTGTCCGGCTCGACGGCAGTCCAGAGGAGCGAAGTGATGACGCTGGACTCGATGAAGAGGGCAAGGCGGCGGACGGGAACGTATTTGTACTCGTCGGCGAAGGTATCGGCTCCGCGGGTGGTGCGCGAGCCCCAGAGCACGGTACCTTTACCGGGAAAAGTGCGGATAGCATTGATACCGAGGGTGTTGAGATGGCCGTTTGTGGTGTCGTCGATGGCGAAGACAGGCGTCGCCCCCCCGAGGAAGGTCGCTTCGAGGCCGGCGGGAGCGTGGCTGATGCCGCGGTTAGCGTCCATCCGGGCATAGATGCCGGCGGCTGTACCACTGGTGCCGATCTCGTGAGGCTGACCGTGCGCGAGCGGGTTGGGAAGGGTAAGGCGCGGATAGTAAACGGCGGAGGAGCTTGAGAGGTCGAGGTTGGAGGTGGAGAACCAGGTCTCGATGGCGGCGGGGGTTGCAATGACCGAGGAAGGTGGAATATCGGCGAGGTAGAAGGCGCGGTTGGCCTGGCAGAGGATTTGGGCGGCCTGCATCACGGCGAGCATCGGAGTGGCAGACAGGGTAGCGGTCGACGGCAGGCAGAGGAGGCTAAAGAGACCGGGCTGCTTGAGCGGTGCCAGAGACGCAGGGCTGAGAGGCGCGGCACCTGTGTTGAGGATGAGGGCAGCGGTGCCTCCGTTGAGGAAGAACTGCTGGATGTGGAAGCCGGCTTCGCTGCGGGTGTCGAGCGGACCGAAGACCTTCAGAAATTGAGAGAAGCTGGCGACCGGGGTGGGCTGGTTGATTGGCCCTTGAGGGAAGAAGTCCGCGAAGGCAGTGATGGAGGTGGGAACACCGTGGATAGGCGGGGTCGGCACGGAGCCAGCATACGGGAGATGAGAATGAAGCGAAAGAAAAAGCGAGAAGCAGGTCCTTCGCTTTGCTCAGAATGACAATTTCCGAGAGTCGCAGGAAAGGCGAGCGCCAGCTTACGGTGTGAGATGGGTCGGTTCCACTTCCGTGGGGAGGAGGAGGGAGAAGATGGTTCCGTGGTGGACGGGGTGGGTGGAGCTGCGGAGGGTGAGGCGGCCTTTGTGGCGGCCTACGATTCCGGTGGAGATCCAGAGGCCGAGGCCGGTTCCGTTGAGGTCCTTGGTGGTGTAGAAGGGTTCGAAGATGCGGGCTTCGACGGCCGGGGACATGCCGTGGCCGGTATCGGCGATGGTGATGCGGACGCCCGGGGTGCCGTCCGGGGCGTGCTCGGTGTGGAGCGTGGTGTCGTGGGCGCGAACGATAAGGCGTCCGCCGTGCTGGCGCATGGCGTCGATGGCATTCGCAATCAGGTTGTTGAGGACTTGGCGGATATCGTTTTCGAGGCAGAGGATTGGGGTGGAGCTGGCGTAGGCGGCTTCCACGGAGATCCCGGTGTTGGAGAGGCGTCCCTGGTAGAGATTGAGGACGGAACCGACGAGGGCTTCTGCCGTGACATGGGTGGCGCGGACGGCCTGGCGGTGGAAGCGCAGGGTCTGCGTGGCGATCTGGCAGACGCGGGCGAGTTCGTCCTGGGCCATGTTGACCAGAGGTTTGAGTCCCCCGGGGAGGGTGTCATCGCGATCGATGAGGTAGAGGATGTTGGTGATGGCTTCGAGAGGATTGTTGATCTCGTGGGAGATCGATGATGCCAGGCGTCCGACGGCGGCCAGCTTTTCCGACTGGATCAGTGCTGCCTCGGACTTCTTCTGGTTGGTGATCTCCTGGATGACCGCTGCGATGGCATCGACAGTGCCGTCTGGGTTTCGGACGGGGGAGTAGCTGACGTTCCAGAAGCGATTTTCGCCGGGCCGGGTGGGGAGATCGCCTTCCAGAAGCTGGTTGCGGACGGGATGGCCGTCAGCAGCTTGCTTCAGGAGGTCGAGGACTCCGGGCAGCGGCGCGATCTCGCTGATCGGCCGGCCGATGATGCGGTCCATGGGGAGGCCGAGGGTCTCGGCCTGACGGTCGTTGACGCGGATGTAGCGGAAGCCGTTGGGGTCGAAGAGGGCGAGGCCGATGGGTGCGGTCTGGTAGATGGTTTCGAGTTCAGCACGCTGACGCTCGGTCTCGAGCTGCTTGGTGTGGAGTTGGTCGGCGTGGGTCTTGCGGTCATGAATATCGACGGCGACGCCGAGCCAGTTGAGGATTTTCCCGGCGTCGTCCCGGACGGGAAGGGCGCGGAGCCACCACCATCGGATGACCTTGTCGTGTGCGCGGACCATGCGGGCTTCGACCTCGTACTCTTCGCCGGTGGTGACGGATCTTCTCCAACTTTCGAGGACGCGGTCGCGGTCGTCTTCGAAGATGGCTTTGGACCAGAGAAGTCCGGCGTCCTTGTCGGTGATGGTGAAGCCAATGTAGTCGAGGAAGCGCTGGTTGGCGTAGGTAATCTCGCCGGTGGCCGATCCCATCCAGATAGCTTGCGGGTTGAGGTCGGCGAGGACGCGATACCGCTCTTCGGAGGCGGCCAGCTCTTCGATGCTCTGGCGGCGCTGGTTGATGTCAGTGCTCATACCGCGGAGGTGCGTGATGTTGCCGGCAGCGTCATAGACAGGAATTCTGCGGCCCTCTACCCAGCGAACGCTTCCATCGGACGTGACGACCCGGTAGTCGATGGTGGTCGCGGTACGCGATTCGATGGCTCCGCGGGTCGCCGCTCGGACCTGCTCGACGTGATCCGGGTGAACGATCCGAATGAACTCTTCAAACGATCGGATGGAGTCGAAGGGATGGCCGAGAACAGGATAGGAGCCAGGACTGAAGGTCATGACGCCGGTTGCGAGATCGATCTCCCAGGTGGCGACGCCCGCGGTCTGCTGGACGAAAGTCAGGGTCTCCTGTTGGGCAAGGAGGGCTTGCTTCGCGTTGCGCTCGGCTGTGACGTCGCGGAAGAAGACGACGACGCCGTCGTCGGAGGGGCAGGCCTGGATATTCAACCAGAGGTTGAGTGGCTCTGGATAGAAGCCTTCGAACTCTCCGGCGGTACGCTCGTCCATAGCGCGCGTTAGATTCTGGAGGAAGTCGCCTTGCTGAGTGAAGGGGAACTCCTCCCACAGGTTTCGGCCGATGAGGTCGCCCTTGATGGCGAGAAGCTCCTGCGCCCGGCGATTCAAGAAGGTGAAGGTCCAGTCGCGGGAGAAGCTGACGACGGCGTCGGTGATGGCGTCGAAGACCTGCTCCAGCTTACGGGTGGACGCGTCGCGGCGTGCTTCGGCCTTCTTTCGCGCGCTGATATCGCTGGAGAAGATAATGATGCCGTCTTCGAAAGGCCTGGCAAAGACCTTCAGCCAGATATTGAGCGGAGCGGGATAGTGCGCTTCGAACTCGGTAGGGATGCCTCGTTCCATGGTGAGGCGATAGTTGGAGGCGAAGGGCTCTTTCTTGTTGAGCGGAAAGGCGGTCCAGAGATTGGCACCGATGAGATCGTCGCTTTTTAAGTTCATTCGCGCGGTGAGGTTCGCGAAGGTACAGTTCCAGTCGCGGTCGATGCAGACGATGGCGTCGGGGGCGCTCTCGAAGACCAGTTGAAGCTGACGGGTCGCGGCATCGCGGGCGACTTCGGTCCTTTTATGGGCGGTGACGTCGCGGTAGTAGAGGGCAAGGCCTTCCTCGGTGGGGAAGACGTGCACATCGACCCAGAGATCGAAGGGAGCGTGAAAGTATTCGATGTGCGTCTGCTGCCGGGCCTCCATCGCCTTGCGATAGGTGCGCTCCAGCTCGGTTCCGACACTCTCGGGAAAGATCTCCCAATGGGTACGGCTGTTGAGATCGGCAAAGGTCAGGCGACTGACGCGGCGTGCCTCGGCGTTTGCGAAGGTGATGCGGAAGTCGAAGTCGAGACAAAGGATGGAGTCGGGTACGCGCTCGAGCAGCGAAAGGAGGATGGTGTCATGCGGCGAGCCTACGAGCTGTGACGAGGCCTCAGGGCGGAAGTCGTCCGAGTTTTCGGGTTCTGTGGCGGACTGACGAACCCGCAGGGAACCAGCGATAGGAGATTTAGCCATAAGTCTTACATGCGAACCAGTGATGCTGAACGTTTCTATCTTACTAACTTACTAAGAAAACAAAATGCGTCACTTAGACGACATTGCCTTCGAGCGTGGCGATGCGTGTTTCCAACGTTTGGACGAGAGCCTGGAGGGAGGCTAATTGTGCCTCCAACTCTGCCAGTCGTCCGGATGTGCTGGTGCCGGATGTGCCTGAGCCGGACGCTCCGGTGGCGGCTGCAATGGATTCGGTGGCTGATGCTGCGCTGACGGGGCCGCCCAGAAGATGCGCGTAGCGGGCCTCTCTGGAACCGGGTTGGCGGGGAAGAAGAACTACGAGTGGGCCAGTAGCGTTCGGGTCGCGCGGGGCAGGGGTTTCAACGTCGGAAGCGAGTGGTTCGGGACGGGCGGCCAGTCGATCCAGTGTCGCGGTGACGGCCCCGAGATCGTCGAAGGTGAAGAGACGGTCGGCACGGGTGCGGAGTTCGCCGGGAGTCTGGGGACCGCGGAGCAGCAGCAAGCAGAGCACAGCCGTCTCGTCGCGACGCAGATTGAGAACGGTGCGGACGCGGTGCTCGTATTTGGTGACGCGGGCGTCGCGATACGGTGCGGTGAAACCGAGGTCCTGCAGGCTGTTGAGCGCCTGTCGTACCTCTTCCTCTTCAAGATCGAGGACCGGGTCGCGCGACGAACGCTGATTGCAGGCGTTCAGCAGGGCGTTCAAGGAGAGGGGATAGTTCTCCGGCGTGGTGATCTCTTTTTCAATGAGAGAGCCAAGCACACGGAGCTGGATCGAATTAAGGAGCATGTCTCTAATCTGACATAGGCGGCAAGAGTGTTCAAACTGCACCACTTATGGTTCTCTCTGTGTGCGAATGACACTAAAGTTACAGTGGAAAGTAGGCGATATAGAGTTGAGTTCTGTAAACTGAGAGAAGCAAATGGCTGATGCTGAATCGCATTCGCGAGTTGCATTGGACGGGTAAGCCGGTTTGCCGAAGCTTTGAAGCAAAACAGCACGACACAGAAATGCCAATTTTAGGAGTGTGGATGCGGATATTGCAGAGAAGAGGCGCTGTTGCTGTGGTGTCACTCGGAATGATGTTTTTGGGGCTTTGTGGCGCAGCCTCTGCTAAGACGGTACCGACGGGCACACATGGAATGACGAAGAGTGCGATCCGCTCGACGCGTCGCGCCCGAATTGCCGCTGCGGCGTCGGCTGCGGCTGCTTCGGCAGGGTCCGAAGTCGTGGCGATCACTGATGACTTTCGCCTGAAGCTGCATAATCTTCACACCAACGAGACGCTGGATATTGTGTACCGGGTCGGCGATACATACGTTCCGGAGGCGGTGGAGAAGTTGAACTTCTTTCTGCGCGATCGGCATACGCAGGATGTAGCCGTCTATGACCCCAAGGAATTCGACGTGCTGCACGGGTTGCTGTCGCGTCTGCGCCGTCCCAATGGCGTCATCGATATCGTGTGTGGATACCGGACGCCGGAGACGAACGCGGCGTTGCGGCAGAACTCTCCTCAGACCGGAGTAGCAGAACACAGCCAGCATATGGAAGGTCACGCGATCGACCTGCGTGTGCCGGGTGTCTCGACGGTTGCCCTGCGAAATGCTGCACTCAGCCTGCATGCAGGCGGCGTCGGCTACTATCCTGTCTCGCAGTTTGTGCACGTCGATGTCGGGCCGGTGCGGCAGTGGGCCTTCGGACGCTCGCCGCGCAAGGCGGGGCGACGGCACAAGGGTGCTCGCACCAGCGTTGGAATGTAAGTTCAGTTGTGAGTTGGTATTAGTGAGTTGTGAGTTAGGCCTCGGCGTTGCCGGGGCCTTTCTGTTTGTGGGGATGATGGCTTTGGGCTTCGGAGTTCGAAGCCTGTAGACTTCAGGGACCTGATCCAGATTTCAGTTGGTTGGAGGTTTCATGAGCCGTGAGTATTTCAGTAGCGATCCTTCGCGTCCGTTTGCGGATGCGGTGCTGGTGGATGGGAAGACGCTGTATCTTTCAGGCCGCATTGGCTTGATCGCCGGGACCGACACGGTGCCGGAGTCTCCCGAAGAGGAGGCGCACCTGGTGATGCAGGATCTCCAGCGGGTGCTGGGGCTGGCGGGGCTGGGGCTGGATGACTTGGTCTCGCTCCAGGTGTTTGCGAGTGACGTTTCGCTGTGGGAGCGGTTTAACGTGGTCTATCGCGGATACTTCAAGGGCCAGCTTCCGCCGCGTGCGTTCGTGGGTTCGGGAACACTGCTCTTCGGAGCGCGGTTTGAACTGCAGGGAATCGCTGTCAAAGGCTAGACCGATTCAAGGGAAAGGGGTGGCTGGATGGGGCTGTCGCGACGTGGCTTGATGAAGGCTGCTGGACTCGCCGGGGTTTCGGCGGCGCTGGGTGCCGGCTCGCGAGGCTTGCTGGCGGAGCCGACACCCAGCACGGCCCTTCCAGTGATAGGCCAGTTCGCCGTGCGGGAGTATGAGGTCTGCCTGAACAATGCCCGGTGGCACCCCATGAGCCACGGTGCAATGCGAGCGGTGCAGGCGCACGTGGACTACAAAGCGCGGGGAATCTGGACGCCGCCGGATGCCGCCTCGCAGCAGCAGAAGGCTGTTAAAGAGAGCTTCGCCCGGCTGATTCATGCGGTCCCTGAGGAGATCGCGTATGTGAACAGCACGACGGCTGGAGAGAATCTGATCGTCGCCGGGCTCGGCCTGACGGGGGACCGGGTGCCGAGTGGAATCAACATCGTGACCGATGCGCTGCACTTTGAGGGTTCGCTGTATCTGTATGGCGAACTGAAGAAGCGCGGTATCGATGTGCGGGTGGTGAAGCCTAAAGGCTGGCGCGTGGAGTTTGCCGATCTGGAGAAGGTGATCGATAAGAAGACGCGGCTGGTCTCGCTCTCGCAGGTCTCCTATATCAACGGCTTCGAGCAGGATGTGAAGGCGGTTTGCGATCTTGCCCACGCGCATGGGGCCTATGTCTATACCGACATCGTGCAGGCGGCGGGATGCGTTTCGGTGGATGTCCGCGCGACCAATGTCGATTTCTGCGCCAGTGCCAGCTACAAATGGCTGATGGGAGACTTCGGGCTTGGGTTTCTGTACATCCGGCGCGACCTGATCGAGCGCATGCAGCGGACCCAGTGGAGCTTTCGCCAGATGAGCTCGTATGACTACCATGCGTTTCCGGGGGATTCGGCGGGCGAGTTTCCCATGAGTTATACGCAGCGGAAGGACGCCGCAGGATTGTTCGAGGTTGGCACATATGCCAACGGCGTGATTGCGGCGCTCAGCTACTCGCTGCCCTGGATCGAAGCGCTGGGAGTGGCGAACATCCAGGCGCACGCGCAGCAGTTGACGGCGCGGATGAAGACGGAGCTGCCGCGGTTGGGTTACGCATCGATTACGCCGGCTGAGTCTCGCAGTTCGATCGTGGCGTTTGAAGTGAAGGACGGCACAGCGACAGCGGCGAAGTTGAAGCGGCGCAAAGTGGACGTGTCGTTGAGTCCGGGACGGATGCGCATCTCGCCTTCCATCTACAACACGATGGCGGATGTGGATGCGTTACTGGAGTCTCTTGCTTGAGCCGAACTTTACCCGCAAGAAAAAGGCCGCCATCGCTGGCGGCCTTTCTTTGCTGCGGTGCGTTCCTTAGAAGGTGATGCGGGCCTCGCCCTGCAGTTTGCGGGGGCTGTTGGCCTGGCTGCTTACGGTTCCGAAGGTGGTGCTGGTGACGTTGACGTTGACGCCGCCGAAGTTGACGGTGTTGTAGACATTGAAGGCAGAGACGGCTGCTTCCAGCTTGAGGCTCTCCCAGATCCCGAAGGTCCGGCGGACGGTGACATCCTGGTTCCAGGTGTAGGGGTTGCGGAGGTTATAGGGTGCGCTGCGAGCCGCGTTGCCGAAGGTGAAGGCAGCAGGGTTGATGAAGGCGTTCTTGTCGATGTAGGCAGTGGTGTGGTTCGTGATGGCGTTATTGTTGCCTGAACCAAGTCCACCGTTGATTACCGGGGAACCGACGAAGTTGGGGTTCAGGTTGGGAACGCAGAGTCCGCCGGTGAACGGCGTGTTGCAGCTTCCGGTAATGGCCAGAGGTGCGCCGGACGCGACCAGCACGATGCTCGAAACCTCGTATCCGCTGACGAGCGGCGAGATGTACTTGCTGGTGCCGAAGGTGTGGCCCTTGCCGAACGGCAGTTTATAGGTGGCCGACGAGGTGATGACGTGGGTGCGATCGATCGCTCCGATGGCCCTCTCCTGCCGGACGTTATAGACGGTACGGGCGTTGGTGACGTCGTCGATCTCGCGGCTCCAGACGTAGGCGACGTTGAAGGTGAGACCGTTGCTGACGCGCTGGTTAAGGATGACCTGCAGGCCGTTGTAGTTGGAGTTGCCGACGCCGCCCCAGATATCGGTTACAGCAGAGTACTGGGGAAAGCGGGTGAGCGCGCGACCGAAGCTGTTGTTGTAGTTGGAGAAGGGTGCCTTGTACGCGGGGAGGCCGGCAGCCGCGGCGTCGGCGTTGTACTTGACTACGTTTGCAGGGACGTTGACGGCGAGGTTGAGGTCGTTGCCGAGCGCGAGATAGCGCGGATCGATCTGGTTGGCCCAATCCACGCGGCCTACGCCGCTGGGCAGGTAATGGCCCTGGCTGCCGGAGTAGGCGAGGGTCAGGGTCAGGTTCTGCGTGAGAGCCTGTTGCAGGCTGAGGGTGTAGTTGTTGTACGCGGGAGAGCGTCCACCGATCTCGGGATCGCCATAGGTGATGCCTCCGCCCGAGGGCCCGCCGGTGTAGAAGCCGGAGTTGAGGGTGGGATCAAAGAAGGGTGCCTTCTGATACGCAGGCAGACCGCCCTGGGAGATGGTTGAGTAAGCGGCCGGCAGGGTGTTGCCACCGCTCCAGAAGAAGGCGGGAGCACCGTTGCCGAGCGCACTGGGGAAGCTGGGGTTGGCGTTGTAGCCGAGCTGGCCCGTGCCGTTACGTCCGCCGCCACGACCGCTGGTGCCGTTGCCGTGAGCGTACATGATCGCGAAGCCGGCGCGAACGACGGTCTTCGAAGTGGGAGAGTAGGCCAGGGCGACGCGCGGACCGACGTTGCCGTAGTGCGTCTTGAGAGGAGTTGCGCAGTTGCAGCTTGCGACTCCGTTGCCGGTGAACTGCAGGGCGCCGGGGTAGCCGTTGACAGCCGGGTTTGCAAGGGTCGGGTTGAGGAACGAGGTGCGGTCCTTCGCCTCGTGGAAGACACCCATGATGTCGTAGCGCACGCCCAGATTGAGAGTGAGCTTATCGGTGAGGCGGTAGTTATCCTGCACGTAGGCGGCGAAGTCGCGGTAGCGTGCGCCGGTGGTGATGACGCTGTTCTCGTTGACGCTGGCGCTGTCCGGAGCTCCGAGAAGATAGCTGGCGTAGGCGTTGCCGGTGGTGGCGAGAAGATTGCCCGTCGCCGCGGTCTGCGAGTTGGCGAAGGAGAAGGTGGCGTTGCTGCGGTCGGCGGGGCTGGTGAAGTTATCCTGCAGCCATTGGAACTGGCCTCCGATGGTAAGGGAGTGCTTGCCCTTGACCCACTGGACGTTGTCCTGGACGACGTAGGTGTTGGCTACTTCGTTGAAGGCCTGCGAGTTGGTTCCAGCCCAGGACTGCGGGGAGTTGGGGCCGGCGAAGTTGATGGTCGGGAAGGCATTGCTGGCCTGGCCTGCGGGTAGTCCAGCTAGTCCTGCCTTGATGGGGTACTGGCCTGCAGCCGTAGCGCTGGAGATGGGGATATCGAGCCGGGCGTAGGAGTAGCCGAACTGGTTCAGCAGGTTCGGGGTAAGGGTGTAGACGTGGTGGAACTGGATCGTCATCGGCTTTTCCGTGACGATGCGGGTAGCAGCGTAGGGCAGCGGCAGCGCGCTGGTGTTGGCAGAGATGCCGGCGAACGGAACGGTGACGTAGCTTCCCTTGGAGAAGATGACGTAGGCGCGTTGCTTCTGGCTGAAGTTGTAGTCGAGACGCGCAGTGACGCTGTTCGTGTTCAAGCCGACGGGGACGATGGCGGTGTAGTTATTGCCAAAACCGAGAGACGGATCGACGTTCGGCAGGTAGGAGCCGAGCGAGTTGGAGACCGACGAGATGCGCGAGGCAGGGATAACGTTTCCCGGGAACGCCGTGCGGCCGCCCGTGGCCGTGGTACTCAGGGGATCGAAGATGCATCCTGCGACAGGGGTGTTGTTGCAGTTCGTCCCTGCCGGGATGAGCTGGCTGAAGTTACCGGCGCGGAAGGCGGTGTTGGGTACGGACTGGGTGGTGGGGTTCGAGGTGGCACGATAGCGATAGCCGTCGTAGTTGCCAAAGAAGAAGAGCTTGTCCTTGAGGATGAACCCGCCGACGCGGCCTCCGAACTGGTTCTGCTTTTCGATCTGGCGGCCCTGCGCGACGGTGGGGAAATAGCCGCGGGCATCGAGGACGGTGTTGCGGAAGTACTCGTACGCCGCGCCGTGGAAGCGGTTGGAGCCGGACTTGATGGTGAAGTTCTCGATACCCTGCCCCTGATACATGGAGGGCGAGTTGTTGGTCTCGACCTGGAACTGATCGATAGCCTCGACCGAGACGCTGTAGGCAAGGTTGCGGGTCTCGCCCTGCGCCGCGGCGTTCGTCATGGGAATGCCCTCGACGTAGACCTCGTTCATGTACGGCTGGCCGCCGTTGAAGGAGGCAAAGGAGGTTCCGGCAGCCTGGGAACTAAGCGCCTGGACGCCCGGAACGAGCGCCACAAAGGCGGTCGGATCGCGGGGACCGGCGTTCATCGCAAGAGGCAGCGAGGTATAGAGTTCGTTGCGCATCACGGAGCCGAGAGTGGCGTTGGTTGTCTCGAGCTGCGGTGGCGCGTCGACGACAGTGACGGTGTCGGTGGTCGCACCGAGCGTCAGCGTCAGATTAACGGTCGCGACGGCCAGGGCGTCGACGACAACGTTCTGCTGGGCAAGCTTTTGAAAGCCGGGCGCGGTCACGATAACGACATAGCTTCCGGGCGGAACTGCGGCCAGGGAGTAGAAGCCCGAGGAGCTGGACTGCTGAGTGAGCACGGCGTTGGTGGCGGTACTGGTGACGGTAATGGATGCTCCGGGAACGACCGCGCCGGAGGGATCGGTCACGGTGCCCTGAATCGAGCCGGTACCGCCGATCTGGGCGAGAGCCGAAAAGCTGAAGAGCGGGAGAGCGACGGCAAAGACCGCGTTGCGAAGACTGAGGGCAGCGACGAGACTCCGGCTGCATAGGGCGAGGCGTGCGGTGAAACCCATGTGTAACTCCTGTGCTGTCCGGGGATGTCTCGACGTTTTCGGGACAGACACTATGTATGTATTGAATACGGAGAGGATTATGGAGACCGCAATCAACCACTGTCAATCAGAAAACTATTTCAAAGGTGAACTTATGTACTACTTTGTGCTCAAAACCGTGGTTGAAATTTCCTAGCCCTCCCCGGCTCCATCAAAATCATGTTTAAGACAAAAGAAAACAGCCACCATCGCTGGTGGCTGTTCTAGTTTTATGCACTTGCGCAAAGCGCCTATCGCTGGACGCGCAGTCCCCTAGTCGCCGGAGACGGTCTCTTCGATGTTTTGAACGACTTCGGCCTTTGCGACCGGAGTGGCAGGCTTGATCTCGCCGAGGGAGATGAAACCGGCGGGAGCATCGGGCTCCTGCAGGATCTCCTTGCGGTAGAGCTTGGCCATGCGGGCGTTCTCGGCATCCTGCTTGATCTTCGCGTCGCGCGCCCGGATCTTCTCTTCGCGGGCGTTCTTGGCGATACCGGACTTGTCGAACGTGTCGTTGGCGGCAGCGTTGACGTGATCGTTGTTGAGGACGAGGTCGTAGGTGCCTTCCTTCTCGAGACCGACCTTCTTACCACCGGCGAAGATCTCGTGACGGCCGTGCTCCTCGTACCACTTGGTGAGGGTGGAGGTCATGTGCATCTTCTCGATGATGTTTCTCCAGCCCACGCCGGTGTTGTAGGCGCAGAAGGAGATCTCACCCTCTTGTGTGGCGTAGGGGATGATGCACTGCTCGGTGCGGCGGAAGTCGTAGTTGAAGAGGTCCTGGAACCACATGCCGGCGATGAAGAGGAAGTTCCAGCGATCCGCGCGGCGCAGGTTGATGTCTTCCATCGTGCGGTCTGCGGTGATCTTGCCGTAGTCCTTACCGGTGGCGCCGAAGCTCTTGTCGAACTTGGCCAGGAGATCCTTGATGTGGAAGTGGGTAGGACCTGCATCCGGGGTGTAGTTGCGGAGCAGGGCGAGGGTGATTCCGAGGATCGAGAGCCACTTGCCACGGGCGGCGTCGTTGATGCGGGCGACGTCCTTGGCCAGGCGATCGGCATTCAGGAAGGCCGTGACGGGAACTGCTTCCTTGGTCTCCTTGTCGATCATCAGCGCCATGCCGATCCCGCAGTTCGGGTGGCAACCGCAGGAGAGCTGGCCCCAGTCGTGATTCGGTCCGTGGACCAGGTCGGCCCAGTCGGCGAACGTGGACATGAAGGAGATGGGGAACCAGTCGCGGATCGGCTCGCCGAGGCCGGTCTGGTTCTTCACATCGTGCGCCATGTGCGAGAGGGTGTAACGCTGTGCCTTGCGGCGCTCGTCGGAGATATCTTCGTCGCGGCCGGTGAAACTGACCGGCTGGAAGGAGAGGAAGTTGATCTTCTTCGGGTTGTCGAGCGCGAACTTGATGATGTTGCCGACCTGCTCATTGTTGATGCCGTTGATGATGGTCGTTACGGGAACGATATCGACGCCGGCTTCGTGCAGGTTGTGGATGGCCTGGAGCTTTACGTCGAACGCGTTGCCGACCTTGCGGTGCGAGTTGGCAGCGTTGCCGATGCCGTCGAATTGCAGGTACGCGTAGCGCAGACCGGCTTCAGCGGCAGCCTTGGCGAATTCCTTGGACTTGGCGAACTCGATGCCGTTGGTCGCAGCCTGAACCGAAGTGTAACCGACCTTGCGGGCGTAAGCGACGGCGTCGAGGAAGTAGGGAGACAGGGTGGGCTCGCCGCCCGAGAACTGCACCGACATCTGGCGCTTCGGCTTGATGGTGACCGCGTTGTCGAGCATGGTCTTGATCTCGTCCCACGTCAGTTCGTGGACGAAGCCGACCTGGTTGGCGTCCATGAAGCAGGGATCGCACATCATGTTGCAACGGTTGGTCAGGTCGATGGTGAGAACCGAACCGCGACCGTGGGTGACGGTGGAAGTTCCGTGGTTGTGCAGCTTCTCGTCATTGTGGGCGCGGATGTCGCGGCCTGGGAAGACCTCTTCGAGGTGCTTGAAGAAGGCGGTGTCGATGGACATGACGTCTTCGAAGTGGCCGTGAATGGGGCAGTCCTTGACCATCAGGATCTCGCCGTCGCGCTCGATGATCTGCGCCTTGATCTCGCCGACCTTCTCGTTGAGCAGGATCTCGTGGGGCAGCTTGCCGTCGACGATCTGCTGGCGGATCTCCGGAATGCACTTGGGGCAGAGGGAGTCGGTGGTGCGGGGCCAGCCGAGGGGCGGCTTCTCTTTCTGGTAGCTCTTGAGAAGGGGCTTATCGCTCCACTTCGGGGTGAAGCTGGCATTGGGGCTGATGGAATTCAGCTTATTGAATACGACCCAACCTGCCTTTGCTACCTGGACGAGAGCTTTTTCGCCTAACTTCATTGGCTTAGCCATGTGTGTGTGTCTCTCCTGAGTTATGTTCGAGCACTTGCTCGATGCTGATACTGACGATGCTTTTGGTTTGCGACTCTTACTAAACTTTTCGTTCCGTCCGCCCATCGCAGGTGTCAGACCATAGGATGAACGTGAATCAACTTCCGTTCCATCAAGATTACGCAGGGGTAAACCCGAAGGTAAGCCTCATGGATTGAACGGCGAGAATCCGCAGCGAACGGTGATCTCCGGGGGTGAATGGGGTGACAATTTAAGGTGGATTTCCACAGTCCGGCAGCTCCGGTTAGGGAATGGAGGCCTGGCCACCGTTGGTACCCTGACCAGCGACCACTTGGTTGAGGATCTGCTGGACGAAGATGATGCGGATGTGGACGCGCTTGGCGAGATCCGGAAGGAACTCGGTGACGATGTTATTGACGGGGTCGAGAGCGAGGCCGGTGAAGATACGCACTGTGGTCGAGCGGCCATCGCTCTGGATTCCGGGAACATACAGGTTGCTGATCTCGGATGCGATGGGATAGGTCAGCAGGGTGGCGTAGTTCGGCATCGGCGAGCCGTCGTCGTGCTGGGCGATGATCGTGCGGGACACGGCATGAAGAATCCGTTGCGGAACGCTGGCCCGCGGCATGCGATGGTAGTGGGGATCTTCGTGCGCCAGGGAAGGAATCAGGAAGGTACCGAAGAACTCGCCCATCATGTCCTGCGAGAGACTGACTCCGGCAATTTTGCCGAAGCCCTTCAAACCCGGGCCGTAGGCGGTGTGGGAGTCGATGGCGATAGTGAAGGCGGAGGTTCCGGCGATGGTTCCGAGGTTGAAGGGATCGGTGACGTTTCGAAATGCGAGGTAAGCCTTCTGGGACGGACTCATGGGGATGCTGAAGCGCGTATCGAGAAAACGAAGATAGGGATTCAGGATATCGACGCACAGAAGCGGAGCGTCCGAATTCCCGTCTTCCAGACTTTCAGTGGTGCGATTGTGCATCCAGCGCGAAGAGCGGCAGGGTGGCGGTTTGGTTCCACTGGCAGCGAATGCGGCTTTGGAGATGGCGATAACGGTTTGCGGCTTTTCGGGCTGGAGAAGAAATCCCGGCGAATCGGGAAGGGGGGAGTCCGGCGCTGCGGGTGAGACTTCCTGGGAGGTCTGTTGTGCGGACGAGAGGCTGTTTGTCTCAGCTCGCGCTAAAGGAACTGCATCGACTTTGGCAGGGGGCAGGGCTGAAGTTCCCTGACCGTAGGCGGCGCAGGTGGTCAGCATGAAGATCCATGGAACAGCCCTGCGCATCGAGAAACTCCCCTTGTCACACTCCCTGGTGCGCCGCACATACTATTGCCCGCTGCACTTACTATCGCCCAGGGAGACTGTTTCGAGCAGTTTTTCTATTGCTGTGGAGTGGAAGATCTCATGCAGTACCGTTTTCATCGGAGAAAACGGACATGAGTGAGACGCCGCCGCCATAACCCACAGGAAAACAGCTCCAGGAAAGTCTACTTTCTCTTCTGAAGGTGCATGGACTGCAGGATGTCATCCAGAAATTCAGCGGACAGGAAACCGATCGCACCGCCACCTATCGAACCGCCGAACGTCTGCATGACCTGCGATATACCAGTGTTCACAGGCGGATAGTAGGCCTGGGTCAGGGCTGCACCGGCAAGGTTACCGGAGAGATAAGCGAGATTAATGGTGGTGTGTCCGCCGTCGGTGCGGGTGATCAGCGGTCGGGTGCCGGCGTAGACGATTCTTTTGAAGACGTTGTTCCCGCGTCCCATCTTGTAGTAGCGAGGGTCCTCATGCAGCACGCTGGCCATGATGGAATCGGTGAAGATTCCCTGGCTGGACGCGCGGGCAGAAGCTGCGCCGAATCGCTGCAGAAATGCCTTACCGTTGGTGCCGTAGTTGGGACTGCCGTTCACCAGTTGGGAGTACTCGGCGGCAGCGGCCCAGCCAATAAAGGAGAGCGGCGAGACCGCATCCTTAATGCCCAGCCCAATCTTGTCGCTAACGTGAAGGCGGGGAGCCTGCTGACCGGGCTTGATGTATTTGTCGAATCGGCCGGCGATGGGGGAGCTATTCGGAGGCACATTCTGAAAATATGCGGCTTCTAGACCGGTAGCCGGGCCGAAGGGCAGCGGCGAATCATTCGCAGCATCCACGCTGGAGGAGAAACTGCCAGCCGTTACCACACCGGGTGAATCCGGTAGGGAGAGCATGGCTTCAGAGACTGGCGTGTAAGCCGGTTTCTGTGAGACGGAAGCCACCTGGGGGAGTGTCGGCACGAAAGACTGGGCCGATGCCAGGCAGGTCGCGACTGGTGCAAAGGCAACCGTCAATGCAAAGGCACGGAGGGCGCGGCGCGAAGGGAGTGCGATAGGAACAAGCGTCGTGCTCAATAGGAATACCTCAATTTGCTGTAGGGGTGTTTGCGCTGGTCTTTTGATCGCTGGATCGCAGTCTTTCGATCTTAGACGCTCACAGTCTTCCGGGTATACACCCAAAAGAGGGGGAGGGCTTACTCTAACGGACGCCAACACAAGCCTGGAAGTTGTCTGAAATGATTCGATTTGAGACACAATCCCTTGACCGACACGCAGTTACCTTGTGGGCACTGCATGTGAGATGGACCAGACGAGGCATTGACCTTGAGATTTCCAGATACGAATAATTGAAGGTGCAGAGGTGTCTTTGATGGGTGTCGATCCAAAGAGTGGCAGTCCTGGATGGGAAGAGAAGCTCCACGATGCCGGGGCAAAGGTCGAGGACGAACTGAAAGCCGAACTGAAAAAAGTGATCGCCTACATTAATGATGAGGTAGTTCCTGAAGTGCGAAAGAACGGCTCGGAGGCGCTGCGCGCGGCCGCGGCACAGATGGAAAAGCTTGCGAAGAAGATGGACGAACGGCGGGCCGGGACAGGTTCTTCGAAGGACGGGGTGAAGTAGGTGATGCCTCGCGGCATTAGCATCAGCGCCAGCCTCAGGCTCGGAAGGCTGTTTGCTGCTGTCGGTTTAAGCGCGGTGCTGCTGCTTGCAGCAGGATGCCACAAGGGGAGCAAGGCCAGACACGCACCACCTCCGCCTCCGGTTACGAGTGGTTCTTCAGGGTCAGGATCAGGAAGCTCGCGTGCGTCGCGGCCTGTTCCGCGTGGCGAGGAACCTGCGCGGGCTACAGCTCCGCAGCCTGCCGCTCGTGGCAAGGTGGTGCAGACTGAGGTTGGATTGGCGAGCTGGTACGGGCCTCCCTACGCTGGCCGCAAGGGAGCGGATGGAACGGTCTACGACCAGAACGCCATGACCGCGGCTCACCTGACGCTGCCCATGGGAACCATCGTCCGCGTAACCAATCTGAGCAACGATTCGAGTGTCGTGGTGAAGATTACCGACCGCGGACCTTTTGTGCGGGGACGCATCATCGACCTGTCGCTTGCGGCGGCGAAGGCCACGGGAGTCTATCGGGCGGGCGTGGCGAAGGTGAAGGTGGAGGCGTTCGCGGGACAGGGTCCTGCGGCTCCTGTTATATCTTCCACGAAGAGCTCCGGCACAGCACGCGTTCCTGCGATCCCGGGCGGGCGATGGTGCGTCCAGATCGGTGCGTTCCTGACCCAGGAAGATGCGATCTCGCTGAAGAACGATCTCATCCGGCGCTACACGACTGCGAAGGTGATCGAGTTCTCCGGCCCCACCGGGCATTGGGTGAGGATCAACCTGAAATATCCGGACAAGACTACAGCGGAGCAGGTGGCTGAAAGTATCCACGTTCCCGATGCGGAACCTTATTTGATCCGGCTCGACTAGCCGGTCGAAAGGATGTGGGTCTGGTGCTGGGCGATCCTGTGTATTCTCCCACTCCAGACCCGTTTTTTATTTGTAACTTCCGTAGGCTCTTTTTAGGAGAGCGAGGAAAGAAGTTTTTCGAGGCGGTCGTAGCTCACGGAAGCTCCATCCTTCATGCCGGTTTTCATGGCTGCATCGCGGGCTTCCCTGGAAACGTAAAGGATGGTGGTGGAGACCCGGGTCTTACCGTCCTTCTCCTGCAACACCATCGTGTTGGTGGTCTCGGGCCAATCGGCTCCCCAGTTCTCGGTCGAGATGAGACGGGAAGGTGGATCGACCTCAAGATAGGTTCCATGCATCGACATCTCCTGGCCGGTCGACTTGCGCCAGACGAAGTGCCAGGTACCGCCGGGGCGAAGATCGATGTCGCAGATCGGCATGGTCCAGCCTTCGGGACCCAGCATCCACTGGGATACGAGTGCCGGTTCGGTGTAGGCCCGAAAGACCAGGTGGGCAGGCGCAGCGAAAGTGCGGGAGAGCACGGCTTCACGATCGCTGGGCGTGGTGACAGTGAGTGTATCGGTCAGGTTCATGGAACTGCTCCTTGGTGGTGCAGGGTGCGTGTTTCAGACGAGGACCTCTTTGGAGATCTGCAGAAGCCGAAGTTTAGCTCCGATCCAGCAGCAGGGAATGGTCTGTGCGATGAGGCTGAGCGGGTACCAGTGCGGTCCGAACTCCGGCCCCTTGTTCCAGGTTCCGATTGCGCCAAGTGTCGACAGAACCAGGCCGATACCGGCGAGGATCATGGCATGCCGCATCGGAAGGGAAGGGGCAAGGCGAGCCGTAACGTAGGCTCCCAGGATTCCGTACACTGCGCGATACGCGAAGGACAGGAACCAAAGGGAGGGAGCCATGTCTGTGAACCAGGGAGGATAGATTCCGGCTGTGTGAAGCACCACGTCCGTCCCTAGGGAGAGGACGAAGATGACAATCAGTCCGACGAGTACAGCTCCAGTACTGCGAAGAGAGTTGGGTGGGTTCATCGTGCCTCCGTCTGGTGTTCTCGGTAAGCTGGCCCAGGGTTCATGATTCTGAAATTGCTTTCGGGAGCCAAGTCGAAACTAGCCTGCCAGTGGTCGGTTGAGCTCCGTGGTCCACGTCGCTGGATCCGGGTTCATATCTGGCCCGGTGAGGTAGCTCTCCCAGAGATCCGGAGCGATGGAGAGACCGTTGGCGGCGATCCATGCTTCAAACTGGCCCCATGCTGCGCCGAGGTGTTCGTAGCTGCCGTGATAGACGGTGCGTATCACCTTCCTTGCCGCTAACTGACCGGGTTGTACGCGACTAGCCGGAGTGACCGGAGTGGGAACCGAGATTCCGATCTCAAAGTCGAAGACGGCGGGGTCCATCTTGAAGTGGTGGCTGAAGATGCGTCCGGTCGGTGTGATTCCCTGCGCGGTGACCGTGGCAATCAGTTCCTGCATGCCGGGCCCCATGACGGAGCGGATCTCCTCGCGCGGGATAGTGAAGCGGATGACGGCTGCTTGCAGGGCGGGCGTCTCGACGATCTGGGGTGGGTCTAGTACGAGCTGCTTGGCTGCTTCGGTATTGCTCATGCGTGTCCTCGCTTTCTGTCTTTTCTGGGTGCTGCCTTCTTACGGGTTTCAACCTGATGAACCTTCATGATTTCGAGCAATGCGTCGAGCCGTTGGAAGTTTGCCTCCCAGATGTGGCGATATTCTTCGAGCCACCGGTTGGCTTCGGCCAGGGGATGGGCTTCGATGCGGCGCGGCCTCCGCTGGGCATCCTGTCCGCGCGAGATCAGGCCCGCTCGCTCCAGCACCTTCAAGTGTTTGGAGATGGCGGGCTGCGACATGGCGAACGGCTCGGCAAGCTCGTTGACCGACGCCTCCCCGGAGGCGAGCCGCGCGAGTATGGCGCGACGGGTGGGGTCGGCGAGGGCTGCAAAAGTAGCGTCGAGTTGCTCGGAAGAGATTTGCATAACCGTTCAGTTCAATAGCTTAATGGTTATATACAAAATCCAATGAGTCGCTGTCAACTTAATTCATAAAAATTAGGAGATGGCTCGTTTTCCAGTGCGGCGCTCCAACTCGGAGCGGAACCGCTCAGCGTCGGAGTGCGCCGTGTTGTGGGTGATGGTGGTGCGGTTGTCGCCGAGGACGCGGGTGATGCGCCCAGCCTGGATCGACTGGACGGTCATGACCTCGTGGTACTGGATGCTCTTGTCGCCTCGCAGCCAGAATCGCTGAACCACGGCAGCGGGCGTGAGCAGAATGGTGCCGGGTAGTTGATACGCTGTCAGCGCGATGGCCGCTACGACCAGCACGGGGAGCCACATCGGGACCTCGTGATGCAGCGCCAGCAGCGGATAGAGAATGATGGCCATGTAGAGCGGAATCGCAAGCAGCCTCGTCCACAGCACCAGCGGCTTCATGCCGAAGACCAGCCCCTCGGGCGTCTCTTTGGCCGAGCCTTTGGACATGCGGCCGGCATACAGAAGAATGATGACGGCGACCAGGACTGCGCCGCGGAGAAGCTTTGGATCGATGGGCATGACGTTCCTTGTTCTCTATCGTTCGATGAGCGTGACCCCTGATGCGTCACGCTCAGGCTACTTTATTTCCAGTACGGGCGGCGCGTAGTAGGGCAGCTTCTGCTGCTCTTCGTTGGCGCGCTTCACTCCAATATCTCCGAAGAGAATCGCTGGAGCGATGGTCGTCTGGGGAATGGGGCCGGGAGCATTGGCGACATAGGCCGTAGCATCGTCGCCCACCGCCTGGATGTCCGAACGGAGCGTACGGACGTCGAGTTCGTCGAAGCTTGCGCCACGTACGAGGTCGCGCGAGCCATCGGCATGAACCCGGTAGAGCAGCCGTGGCGCGAGTTCTCCTCCGAGGGTGTCGACCGCGTACACGTCGTGGCCCTGATCTTTCGCGAGTCCAAGCAGCTTGGCGTTCATGGCAGCGGCTGAGAGCGGAGCATTCGACTTGATCAGCATCACGCCGGAGTGTGAGTGAGCGGGCTGCCCGGCTGCACCGCGTCCGTGACCGTTGGAATCGGGGAAGTCCTTGATGGGGCCGCGTCCGAGCAGATAATTCTGCAGCTTGCCGTTGACCACGAGATCGACCGCCTGCGCCGGAACGCCCTCATCGTCGATCGCATAGGCACCCAGAAGCGTCTGCCCCGCGAAGGTCCCCAGGCCGGGATTATCGACCACGTTGAAGGGCTCGGGCAGGATGGCTGCGTGGAGCGACGAACTGTAAGCGCCCTGCGTCCGTGCGGCGGTACCCATCTCCGGGCGGTCGGCTTCGACGTTCGGAACGAAGAGGCGATTGAAGGTGTCGGCGGCAGCGTCGCCCGAGAAGAGCACAGGGCCGTGGTAGTCGTCGGCTGCGACGACCGGTGCATTGCGGAGCGCGTTGAAACTCTTCAGGTCATCGATCACGCGCTTATGAAATGCCGCGGGAGATTCGAGGTCCTTCGCTGAAGTCGCCACGGATCCGTTATCGCGTCCAAGCCGCATCCCATCGGAGGCTTGTCCGCCGACACTAATGGCTGCGTTGTAGGAGCTGGATCCCTGTCGGACGACGGTGCCTTCAGTATTCACCAGGTAGCGATTGAGCACGACCGCGCGAATGTTCGCGGTGCTGTACTGCACTTGCTCGGCAAAGGATCGCACCTCGGGATCGCTTGCATAGAGTCCGCTGGCCTCTATGACTCGCTTCTTCCATACGCCACGGTCCAGGTCCATGGTGGCGAGTGGGTCGATGTGCGTCACTGGTTTTACAGGCGCGAAGTCCTTCTCGGAGGGCGGTGACTGGAAGCGCTTCAGCGCGGCCTGCTTGGCAGCATAGGAACGCAGCGCACCCTTGTAAGCCTCGTCCGTTGCGGTCCACAGGGCGTAGCGAAGAGCCAGCGGATTGTCATCTTTGGGCGCAAGTTGCACCACACCGTCTCCGCGCGCGGAGCTGCTGTCGTTCGCGTAATCGCCGACTCGAACCGAGACGCGCACGATGCGCTGGTGGTTCGCCTGCTCCAGCGTGAGGGCGCCGTAGTTGGCCAAGGCTTCGTAGGTGTCGATGTCGTCGAGGTGATACTCGATGAAGTAAGGCCGCTGCATTCCTGGGAGCAGAAGCTGGGCCTTCTCACGATCCAGCTCAAGCTGCATGGCCTTAAGCATCGGATCGTCTGACGGAGTGATTTCTGCAAACGCCATATGTGTAGCAGAAAATGTTACGAATAGAATGGCAAGAGAAAGAATGGCAGGAAGGGTTCGCATATTATGTAACTTCTTTGGTGCCATGGCTGCAGGCAGGATGTCGGAAGCAGGAGCGAAGTCAGCGTTTGGCTGAAAGAATGACCAACGGAAGAGACGGTTCATTTCGCCTCCTTATCGTCTGCACTGGGTGGTGGAAGAATCGGCGGACGTGTCGTACCCTGCGCCTGGCGCTGGGTTTCGATCTCGCTGACCAGCATCGCGGGAGCTACTGCGCTTACGGGGATCTGTCCGGATTCCGCTCCGCAGATGCCGTTGAAGATGTCCTGCTTGTTATTGGTGGCGACAATGCGGTTGAGCGCGGCCTGCGGGGTGCCGACGATGGAGACGCCGCGCACCAGCTCGTCCGGGCGGCCATCCACGAAGATGCGATAGACAACCAGTGGGATCACCGAGAAAGCTTGCGGCGAGCGGCGGCTGGTGACGGCGAAGCCGGAGGAGATGTCTTCGAAGTAGAGGCCGTAGGGCTTGCCCTGTTTCTTCGCTTCATCGATCAGGAGCTGCTTCAACTGCGCATCCGTGACGGTCTTGGTCGAAGTGACGATCAGGTTGCCCTGCCGGCCCGTTGGCATATGACCCACTTCGGCGCGGCCGTGGCCGTTGGAGGTGGAGAAGCTCGCAATAGGCAGACGTGACATCAGAAAGGTATTGAGGATGCCATCTTTGATGAGGTCGACGCGGTGGGCCGGCTGGCCTTCATCGTCGAAGGAGTAGTGGCCGGAGAGCGAGGTGCCTTCAAACGTCGCAACCGTTGGATCGTCCGAGACGGAGATGAAGCTGGGCACGATGGACTTATTCAGCAGCTTGGTGAAGGTCTGTCCTTCTTCGTCGCCGCGCTGTCGCTGTCCTTCGAGCCGATGGCCGAGCACCTCGTGGAAGAATACTGCAGAGGCGCGTCCGGAGAGGATCGCCGGACCGTTGAACGGCTCAGTGACCGGGGCGGTTCGCAGCGCAACGAGATTCTTCGCCATGGCCAGCGTCTTCTCGGTGAGCACCTTCTGGTCGGGGAGATGGCCGGCTTCGTCGGCTTCGAAGGTCTCGGCGCGGTAGAGGTCCATGCCATCGGCAGCGCGGGTGCGTGCTACGACGACCAGGCGGGCGACATGGTTCGGGGTTGCGACGCGGGTGCCCTGCGAGGAGACGAAATAGTCCGTCTCAGTCGACGCGGTCATGCTCACGGAGTTGAAGAAGACCTCTGGGAACTGCTTGAACAGGCTCGATAGTTCGCGCAGCCGTATCTCCCACGCGGCGCGGTCCACCTTCAGCGGAGGCGCGGCGGGCAAGACTGATCCCGGGCCGGAGGGCTGCGTGGTCTCGACGCTGAAGTCGCCCGAGGCGTCTTCTTCCTTGGCGCGAACCTGCTGTTCGGTCTTCACCTTCAGGAAGCTGTCGAGCGCACGACCATAGCCGCGATTGGTTGCGAACCACAGGCTGCGGCCCAACGCCGCACGATCATCCGTCAGTGGCAGCGGGACGGTAGTGAGAGCGGAGTTGCGGTGGT
>JAOAPN010000012.1 GCA_025462885.1 Acidobacteriaceae bacterium
AACCTGAAGGAGGCAAAGCATCTGATCGAAGGTTGGAGACGCGAATATAATGACAGTCGTCCTCACGCATCTCTCGCGGACAGGACGCCAAGCGAGTTCGCCAGCCAGTACGCGGCTAGCCGCGTACTGGCTGGAACCTAAACCGGTCGAAGACTAACTCTAACCTTGGTATAGAAATGCTAGGCCCTTCACTACAGGTGCGACCAACACAACTTTTGGCACATCTCCAGGAGCACCGCCGACAACCGAAGGGGGCGGCCCAGAAGGTGACCATGGTTTGACAGTCGCAACTTCGAACGAGGGCAGTGGTTCCTTGGCGTGCAGTATCTGCCCGTAAAACGGGGTTGCCCGCACCATGCCGTACATCACCGGCAATGCAATCGCAAGCAGAGCTGAAACTTGTAAAAGCATCTTTGCCGCGAAGCTCAGCTTAATCACCCGGAAATTCATGATCGAACGGATACGCATATTAAGCTCTGCACCTGAAATCCCGGCATAGTTCAGCAGCGGAGATTCCACGCAAAAACGGCAAGCTTGCAATATGCCGTCGGCGTAAACTTCCGCCTCTGTGCCAGCTTCCATCACCGACTCATCACAGGCCCGTTCTCGCTCTTCGATCAACCGGCGTTCCATCTGCCACACCATCGGATGAAACCAGAACACCGTCTCCACCAGCATATGCATCGCCATTGCTAGATTGTCGCGACGGTAGATGTGCAGCATCTCATGCCTCAAGATTGCTTCCATTTGACCGTCGTTCAACCTGTCGGACAACTCAACAGGCCAGATTAACGTCGGTCTCAATATCCCGACGATCCCAGGTTCGACACACTCGTCAGTAAGGAGCACCGGCACGGCTCTGCCCGAACTCACACGACGCAGCATCATCGCCTCGCGCCCCAAAGGCACTTCAACCGCCCGTCCCCTCATCCGAATAACCCGCCTTCCTCGGAGAAACCATACAAAGGCCACAGCCGCCGCTCCGGAAAGCCATACCAGCAGAAGCACGGCTGGATAACTCCATGTACCCTTATGCATCTCTTCCCCGTGTCTGGACACAGGCCGAAGACTCATAGGGGGTCGGCCGATTGCATATCCCGATGCGTAGAAGCCGGCATACAGTTCGGTTTGCAACTGCGAAGGTGCTTGTGATCTTCGCGGCAGAAGGCTACCCATTGATACCAATAGAGAGAACGACAGGAGCAATTTGACGGATGCCGCAAGCCAAAGCCTATAACGGATGTGTGCGCGGCTCTTCCTCAGTAGAAACGTCATCAGCCATACGACCGCGGCAAACACGGTGGACTGCCACAGATGATCTGACAGCGGCCTCCATAGAGCGGCTACGATGCTGTTCATCATTTCTTGCCTTTCTTCTGCATACTCTTCAGCGTCTTTTCCGCAAACTCCACATCGTCAAGCGTCAGCTTCCCCGCTTCGATCAGGTGCGCCATCACAGGCCGAGATTGCCCTCCGAACAAAGCCAGGAGGTCTTCCAGCATCCGGTGCTCCGTGGCTTCGCGCGAAACTATCGCAGAAAAGAGATGAAAGTTCCCCACCTTCCTGGTCCTTCGTACCGCTTTCTTCGCCTCCAGACGGTACACCGTCGTTTGGACCGTGGCGTACGCTGGTATTTTTGCCTTAGGAAAGCTTTCCTGTATCTCTCGTATCGACGCTTCTTCCCGGCCCCAGAGTACGTCCATAATTTGAAGTTCCAACCGCGACAGTCTGATCTCTTTCATCTGATAGGCCTCACTGGTTAAATAATACAGTTGTATGTTTTAAGCAAGCGATTGTTTGTTGCCCGCTCGATATCGACCATAGACTGCCCATAGAATTGTCTTCATCTCGCTATGGGAGAAGTGGACTGCCAGGAATCATTGGCTATTCACCGAAACCGGTTCGGTCTGACAAGTCGGCCAGTGTCCGCCGATCTGCCTACGCATGAGTCTCGGATGACGCATACAGGCCTTGTCATTCTTTGACCTCAGAATCGTTAGCGAAAAACGGTGTTTTGGGAAACTTCGAAATTTTCTGAGATAACCCGACGAATGGTTTGACGCCGCACCCTACTTCTTGAAGCACGGAAACGCTCACAGAAAGAGGGACGGCTGGTCCGGTGGTGGAGACAGGCTGGTTCCACCATGAGGCGCTCCTTCGAGATTCAGTAGAAATGCCTTGCGCGGCTGTCCTCCTCCGTAGCCGATCAGGGTGCCGTCCGCTCCGATGACGCGATGACAGGGGATGAGGATCGACATGCGGTTCTGGCCGTTGGCGTGACCGACGGCACGGCTGGCCTTTGGGGTGCCGAGGTTGCGGGCCAGTGCGCCGTAGGTGGTAGTGACGCCGTAGGGGATCTTTCGCAGCTCGTCCCAGACACGGGACTGGAACGGAGTGCCGGGAGTCACCAGAGGAACGGTGAAGGTCTTCAAGGTTCCAGCGAAGTATGCGACGAGTTCCTGCTCCACTTGATCGAGATGCGCGTTGCGGACGGGAGCGATCACATAGTGATACCGAGACCGCAGCTCTTCGACCTCCGCGGATAGTGCGGGACGGTCGACGAACTCCAGAACCACCAGGCCGTTCGCTTCCGCCATCGCGATCATCGGGCCGAGCGGCGTGAGAATCCGGGTGTAGAGAAGCAATGCTGTGGAGCGGGCGCGGGCAGGCGTGGTGTAAAGATTCTGTGCCACCGCATCGCGAAATCCGCTGAGCGACTGGTAGCCGTGGTCGAGCGCGGCATCGTCGAGCGAGGCTCCGTTCGAGATGGAACCCAGGGCGAGGGCCAGTCGCCGAGCGCGAATGTGGGTGTGGAAGGTGGTTCCGAAGTGCTCTTTGAACCAGCATCGCAGGCGCAACGGGTCGATATTCAGAGCGATGAGATCTTCGTCGGTCCAGCGATGATTGGGGCGACGGTCGACCTTGTGGAGGAGGTCGGTGATCCACTCCGGCGCGATGCCGCTGGCGTCGAGCGGTTTGCAGCGCAGGCACGGTCGAAAACCTGCCGAGAGGGCGTCTTCCGCGGTCTTGTAGAAGGCTACATTCTTCGGCAAGGGTTTACGCGCTGGGCAGGTGGGGCGGCAGAAGATTCCGGTGGTCTTGACGGCGGTGTAGAAGACTCCTTCGTAAGTTTGGTCGGAGGAGAGCATGGCCTGGATCATCGCGTCGTGCGGCGGGAAAGCGGAACTTCTCATGGAGGGAGTGTATTGGGTTGGGTGAATCACGTTCCACCGGAAAACGAGCATGGAACTCGGGGCTGCGCGTTTCGGCTAGCAACCTGTACAAGGCGGGATAAACTGGGTGGGTGAAAACTGAAATGAAGACAGAGCAGGGCGTGGGAATTATCGCTCCTGAGGAGCGGTTGGCGGTGGCGTTGGACTTCCCTTCCGGCGCGGAGGCGCTGGCGATGGTGGATCGGCTGGAGGGTTCGTGCCACTGGTTCAAAGTCGGGATGGAGCTTTACTATGCGGCTGGAAACGGTCTGATCGAGACGCTGCGCGGGCGGGGCTTCGAGGTGTTTCTGGATCTGAAGCTGCATGATATTCCCAACACCGTTGCGGGGGCAGTGCGGACAGTGACGCAGACGGGTGCTTCCCTGCTGACGATCCATGCGGCGGGTGGCGCGGCGATGATGGCTGCAGCGGCTGAGGCTGCACGGACGCCGGGTGCTCCGCGACTGTTGGCGGTGACGGTGCTGACGAGCATGGATGCGGCCCAATTGGCGGGGATTGGGGTGGGTGTTCCTCCGGCTGAGCAGGTGTTGCGGCTGGCGGCGCTGGCCTGGGAGTCGGGTATCGACGGCATGGTCTGTTCGGCGGAGGAGGTTGCGTCGCTGCGGAGTGCGCTGGGATCGAAGACGCTGCTGGTTACTCCCGGGATTCGCGGGGCCGATGACGCGGTCGGCGATCAGAAACGGGTTGCCACGGCTGGCGATGCGATTGCCCGGGGAGCTTCGATGCTGGTGGTGGGAAGGCCGATTACGAAGGCGGTTGATCCGGGAGCGGCGGCACGGGGCATTTTGGATGAGATTCGACGGGCTTCGGAATAGCCGTAAGTAAGTGCCAAGGCGCCCTGACGCCGGGCGGGCGCCACTTCGTGGTGTCTTGGACGCTTCGCGTAAGGGGAAACGACTTAGAGCCCGCTCTAATAGGAAATAGCAAAGAAACGCCTCAGGCCGATCAGTCGGCTCTGAGGCGTTTCTTTTTCGAAGATTACAGGGATTCGGCTAGTTCGAGGTCGCTGAGACGCAGGGCGAGGGACTTGGCTGAACCGCCACCACGATGGAATTCGCTGAGGTCAAGCTGGGTGACATCGAAGCCATGATCGGCGAGGCGTGCGGCCAGATCGACGGTTCCCGAGCCCATCAGGATGTTGCGGCCGACGTTGATGACGCTGCAGGCGAAATGGGTGGCTTCGGTCTCGGAGACGGTGATGCGCTTCTCGGCTGGGTAGGCGGCTTCAATCTTGGCAAGCGAGACTCCGTCGAAGGCTGCCGGGAAATACAGCACGTGTCCGTCGGCAAGCGGGGCGAAGCAGATGTCGAGGTGGTAGAAGCGCGGGTCCACCAGGTGCAGCGAGGTGACGGGCGTGTGCCAGGCATCGGCGATGTGGCGATGGCTGTGGAGACAGGTGCGGGAGCCGTTCGCAATCCAGAGATGGCGGCCGTCGGCGTCGAACATGGCGTCGCCTTCGCCTTCGAAAGCTGTCTCACGCGGGGTCTCCCAGAGGAGGAATCCGGCTTCCTGCAGCCAGCGGCGAAGGTGCTGCTCTTCGGTCTGGCGCTGCGGATGGGCGAAGCTGGAAAGGGCTGCGATGCCGTGCGAGATGATCGCTGCGTGCGCGACGTAGACCATGTCGGGCGAGCCGGGACGGGCGTGGAGAAGGCGGACGTCTGCGATGCGCTTCAGGTGGGTGTAGAGATTTCTCCACTGGGCGAAGGCGGTGTCACGCGAGGGACGGTGCAGATTGCCGGCCATCCAGGGGTTGATGACGTAGTCTACGTCAAAGAACTCGGGCGGGCACATCAGGTATGTTGGGCGATCGAAGTGAGGGGTGGGAGCGAGACTGGACGCCTGGAGGGCGGCTGGAGCGGATGCTGCGAGGGAGGTGGTAATCATAAAAAGGTGTTGCCTACTTTCCAGTTGAAGAGTCTGCCTACTCAGGATAACGATCGTCAAGTAGGTCAGATGAAACTTTTAGTACAACTTTGGTTCAATTTTCGGTGAACGAGTCAACGTCTTCCCGAAAGGGTCTCAGCACGCAGAAGAGGCCCCCGAAGGAGCCTCTCTGTGCGGCTTTCATATGTGTTGGATGCATTGGAATGCAAAAGGTCTACATCCATTCGAAGGGTTCTCGAAATGGCTTAGAGCTTTTCGAAGAAGTCGCATGCTGAGCAGGAGATGTAGACTCCGCCGGGGGTACCGCGCTCACGGTCCTTCACGCGCTTGACGATGCGCGTTGCCTTGGAACACTTGGGACAGTCGGTGCTTTTGTTGGTATCCATGACCTTTTTACGGTCGCCGGTCTTGGCAATCTTCGCCATGATGATCTCCCCTAATACGTATATTTGGTGTTTTGCGCGTTGAGGAACCATCGGACTGGCTTTGTGGGGCCAAGCTGGACCGGATCCTCCGGGACTTCTCTATTGGATCTGCATGGGACAAGTCACGGCAGGAGACAGAGGAGAAGAACTGCGGAAACACTCATCCTTTAAGTTTACACCAAGTGGGGTCATTTAAAGGAGAGGAGAGGTAGCCGGGGCGGTTCCGGCCACCGGTTTCGATGTGTCGGTCGGAGGTGCGGAGGTCTTGGGATCATCCGGGAACTGGACCTTGTTGGCGGCGTTGGGCATAGAGATCGGTTCGCCGGGCTTGCGCAGGGTCGGCGGCGGGGCGGAGGCGGCGGAACTGGTGTCGGGGTCCGGCTTGCGGTCTCCAAGGGCGATTTCGCGCTCGAGGACGGGCGCAATGTAGCCGGCCATCTCGTCCTTGTCGTGGATCTCCATGGGCTTGCCGAGGGCGGCGATCTCGATCATGGTGACGCGGTCGCCGACGAAACGAACGAATCGGACGGTCTGGGGGACGTGGCCGTAGATCCACTCCTCGTAGCGTGCGCCGTTTGCATCACCCGAGGGTTGTTCGCGGAGCTTGCTCTCGGGTGCGCCGAGGGCGGCCAGAACCATGCGGTGGGTCATGCCGACCAGGACGTCGTGGGAGGCGATGGCGTTCTTCAGGGGGGTGGGTAAGGTGTCGGCGTAGGCCTGCTCGCTGGATTTGACGCCGAAGTCGAGCAGCGGCTCAAGCAGAGCTTTGACCTCGGGGGCAGAGATTTCGGGCACGGAGCCTTTGAAGAGGAGCACAATGCGAGCGCCGGTGGCCTTGTCCTGCGGGGCGGTTACGTTGTTGTCGTTGAACTGGATGTGGCTAAGCCAGCGATGCTTGGCGTAAGGGCCGCCGTTGAGGTCGAAGACGATACGGTCACCCTTGATCTCCATCGCGGTGATGGCGACGCGGTCACCGGGGGCGGCGGCCTGACCCTTCTCGTAGACCATGCGCCTGTAGGCTTCGGCACCGAGAGACAGATCGCCATTGGCGCGGAGGGTAAGGCCGGGGCCCATGGGCAGCGCGCGATGGGCAAAGCCCTGTTCCGCTTCGAGGTTGCGAATCAGCTCACGGCGACCGCGCTCGGAGAGGCGTGCTTCGGGTAGCTGGAGATTGGTGGGGGTGAAGTCGGTTTTGAGCTCGGACGTAGCGGTCTTTTCGCCCACGACAAAGACCTGGCCTTGCACATATGGAACAAAGGCGGCGGCAAAGAAGGCTGCGAGGGCCCAGGGGCGTTGCGTTCTATGAGCCCAGGTGCGCGTGGGGAGTTTCATAGAGCACCTCTTGATACTCAAGAGATTGAACCTTGTTGGAGATTTTGACAAGGGGCGTGACCAAATAGTGACAAATCTTTGTTGATGCCGACGTAAGTATTGGCTAGAAGGTATCTTCTGTGGGAGGAGCCAGCGGGCGCGGTGGGGGTGGGGTCGGCTGGACCGACATGGTTCCGGGAGTGGTCGAGAGGATCTGAACCAGCGGCGCTGGACGAGCCTGAGCCTCCGCTTCCATAGCGGTGTGGGCAGCGGGGGGCGCCACATCAAGAGGGTATCCGCCGGAGATGATGGGCGGATGGGTATAGTGCCAGGAGTACTCGCGGGTCAGGATGACGACTCCGATGATCGCGACTACCACGGCGGCGAGGGTGAAGAAGGCTGCTTCCGGGCCGTAGGCTCCGCCGGTGATCCAGGTGCGACCGACGGCGTGGGTGCGGATGACGGTGGAGAAGCCGGTGAGGCCGCTGACGGGCAGTCCGAAGAGGACGCCCATGCTGGCGTTCCATGCAAAATGCAGTCCCCAGGGGAGCCACAGGCCGTGGGTACGGAGCCACGCGACGCAGAAGAGGACACCGGCGAGCATGGTGATGAGGACGCTGATCCAGGTGGCTTCGGGGTTGAAGAGGTGGGCGAGGCCGAAAAGGAACGAGGTGATCAGGGTCGCGGTGACAGGGCCGATCGCATCGATCAGACGGCGAAAGGGATAGCCTCGGAAGCCAACTTCTTCTGCCAGCGCTGCCACAAAGAAGGTGGCGAGATTGACCAGGACGAGGACGAAGGCCCGCGACTCGAAGAAGAAGTGGACGCGGAGCGAGGCGAAGATCGCCATGGGCAGAACGGCGAGGACGACGGTTCCCCAGCCGATCACTGCGCCGATCTGCCACTCTTCGCGGGAGGTGCTGCGCTGCGGAAGGCCGAGAATCTCGCGAAGCTGGCGCGGACGCCCGGAGATTATCTGCAGGATGGTGAAGCCCAACGCGAGCATGAAGAGGAAGAGGATGGAGCTAAGAAGTGCCTGCCCGGAGCCCAGACCGAAGCGAAACGCGAGACCGCGAGCAGCACTGCCAGCGATGGCCTGTGCGGCGATCACCCAGACGACGGAGGTGCCAAAGAGCGCGAACTCCAGCGTTCGGGGGAAGCGGTGGGGCGGGCTCGTATGAAACTCCGGCAACGGGTGGTGCTCCTGTAGGTGAGGCGCTGGGCTGGGCGTAAGTGCGGGGCCTAAGCGGTGGTGTAGAACTGCGCGATGTTGCGGAATTTCTGGTAGCGCTGCTCCAGCAACTCATCGACAGGAAGGGCGCGAATTGTGCCGAGGTGATAGCGAAGCTTCTCGTCCAGCATTGCCATGGCGGCAGCGGGATCGTTCTGGGTACCGCCTGGCGGCTCGGGGAGAACATCGTCCACGCAGCCTAGACGTTTGACGTCGAAGGCGGTGTATTTGAGAGCAGCGGCGGCCTGCTGTTTCTTGCTGGCGTCCTTCCACATAATGGAGGCGCAGCCCTCGGGCGAGATGACGGAGTAGATGGCGTTCTCGAGCATGAGAACGCGGTCTGCCACGGCGAGTGCCAGGGCTCCGCCGGAACCGCCTTCGCCGGTGATGGTGGCGATAGTAGGGACGCGGAGACGGGACATTTCGAGCAGGTTGCGAGCGATCGCTTCGCCCTGGCCGCGCTCCTCTGCCCCGATGCCGGGGTAGGCTCCGGCAAGGTCGAGGAAGGTGAAGACGGGGCGGTTGAACTTTTCGGCAATACGCATGGCGCGGAGGGCCTTGCGGTAGCCTTCGGGCTCGGGACTGCCGAACTTGCGGGTGACGCGCTCTTTGAGGGTGCGGCCCTTCAGGTTGGCAATGACGAGAACCGGCTCGCCGTGAAAGAGAGCCATGCCGCAGGTCATCGCGGGATCATCGCCGAAGGCCCGGTCGCCGTGAATCTCGCTGAAGTCGGTGAAGAGTGCTTCGATGAAGTCCATCGGATAGGGACGCTGCGGGTGCCGGGCTAACTCGGTCCGCAACCATGCTTCATTTGCGGGAGCAGGAGCGGAGGAGCTGTGTTCAATTCTGCTGGATGCTTGTTCTGCCATATCTATTCTTTAGAACCCAGCCTCGATTGTATACGGGTAGCTCTTGCGATGACTTAGGAAGACTTAACCACGAGGCTCCTCAGCTTTGCCGGAGGTCGCGGAGGTGAAGATGGCCTCGATGACGGCCATGTTTTTGATCGCGTCCGCCAACGGTATGGGAGCGGATCCGCCTTCGCGGATTGCGCTGGAGAAGACGTCTCCCTGGATCGTGTACTGATCACAGATGGGGAAGGTCTCGGTGGTAATTCCTCCGCCGAAGACGTCCAGGCCGGAGTCGATGAAGATGCGCGTGGGGCGGTCCGGCGGAGCGTTGAAGGGAATCTCCAATTCGATGCGACCTTTGGTTCCGAAGACGTGGACGCGCTGGTAGGGGACCAACTGGGTGCTGCAGGTGAAGGTCGCCTGACCGGAGGGAAAGTCGAGCAGCGCGGAGGTCAGCCGGTCCGTCCCCATCTGCGGGTCGCGTTCGATGCAACCCATGACACGCTTCGGCTCCTCTCCGAAGAGGAAGCGGGCGATGTTGATGGGATAGCAGCCGATATCCATGAGAGCGCCGCCACCGTACTCGGGAATGTTGCGGATGTTCGCCGGGTTGACGTTGGTGTAGCTGAAGAAGCCCTGGATGGCACGAAGGTCGCCGATGCGTCCTTCGGCGATCAGCTCGCGGGTTCGGAGCCATTGGGGATGGATTCGCACCATGAAAGCTTCGCCGATCATCACGCCGGTGCGTGCTTGAACTTCGACGAGCGTCTTCGCTTCGGCGACGGTGAGGCTCAGGGGCTTCTCGCAGAGGACATGCTTCCCTGCCTCGGCAGCTTTAATCGTCCACGGAACGTGCAAGTGATTGGGGAGAGGGTTGTAGATGGCCTCGATGGTTGGATCGGCGAGGAGTTCCTCGTAGGATCCGTAGGCTCTCTCGATGCCAAGGGTCGCTGCTGCCTGTTGGGCTTGCGCCAGATCGCGGGAGGCGATGGCGGCGATGTGGGAGAGCTCGCCCTTTTGCATCGCGGGCAGGACTTTTGTCAGTCCGATTTTGGCAGTGCTCAGGACGCCCCAGCGGACTTTGTCAGTGGATTTCATAGAGCAACATCATAACTTGCCTGCTCGTGGTGAGGGCCAGGCAGTGGCAGATTCTATTGAGGATAGGAGTTCTAGCGCCGGATCGTTTGATGCCCGACGCTCCGTGTAGACAGAGCCAGCGGTTAGGGATGAGTGGCGAGGAAGTTTCCAATCTCCGTGTACTCTGCTTCCGAGAGGCGGAATATCGTTACCGGCAGTGTTCCTTCTACTTGTTTTGGATTGCGGCTGCCTACGATGGCTGCTGTGATCGCTGGATTGTGGAGAGTCCATGCGATCGCTACGACACCTGCGTTGACATCGTGGCGATCTCCGATCTCTTTAAGAAGGTTTGCGATGGCGAGGTTCCGGGTGAGGTAGGGCTCCTGATAGTTCTTGGCCTTGCGGCGAAAGTCGCTCTCGGGGAAGGCGGCGACGCGCGCGCGGGTCATGGCTCCGGTGAGGAGACCGGAGTGCATCGGGGCGTAGTTGATGACGCCGATGTTCTGCTGCTTGCAGAAGGGCAGGATTTCGGCCTCGACGCTGCGGTTGATCATGGAATACGGGGGTTGGAGCGAGGTGATGGGAGCGATCTTCTCCGCCTGCTGCATCTGGGCGACGGAGAAGTTGGACGCTCCGATCCACCGAACCTTACCCTCACGTTGTAAGTCGGCCATGGTGGACCAGCCCTCTTCGAGCTCTTCTTCGGGCTTGGGCCAGTGAATCTGGTAGAGATCGATGGTCTCGACGCCGAGACGACGGAGGCTGGCCTCGCACTCTTCGCGAATGGTTTTGAGGGAGTGGGTGATCTCCTTCTTTTCGTTCCAGACCATGCCGCACTTCGTAAAGATGTAGGGCTTCCTGGACGAGAGCTTGAGGGCTTTAGCGACAACTTCTTCGGAGTGGCCGAGGCCGTAGACGGCAGCGGTGTCGATCCAGTTGATGCCGAGGTCGAGGGCACGGTGGATGGCGTCGACGGAGTCCGCGTCATCCTGGGGACCCCAGCCGTGGGCCCAGTCTGCGCCGCCGACGGCCCAGGCACCGAAGCCGATGGAGGTAATGTCGAGGTCTGAGTTACCTAGTTTTTTGGTTTCCATAGTGAATAGAATGCTACAGGTTTTCGGAATGATCACGGACGTGACTGGGTTTGAGCACGTTTCATCTGTCAGGAGCAATACCGGGAATGCTGGAGCGAGCGAACAAAGCGCTCGATGCGGCCAAGCACGCGGGTCGCAACTGCCTCCGAGTGGCCGAAGACTCTGCTTCCAAACCGCAACTTACTTAGTCCGGAAGTCAGTGAAGTCAGACCCGGGTGTTTCATCCCTGCAACGGTTTGTTTTAGTCTTGAGTGCAACGAGGGTTTCTTGCGCGAGATATCGGAAGTGAAGAATGGAGAGATCGGTCTATCGGTCAAAAGCTCTGCGCCTTCCTGCTGCGCTCCTCCCTCCGAGCGAACTGCGGATGCGGTGAGTGAGGGTACTGTTGTGAGGGGCGGTTCGCAGTCTTCCGCTTCCCTGCCGATGGTTACTCTGCCGGGTGGCGACTTTCTGATGGGCACGGATTATGCCGGTGCCTTTGCGGCGGACGGTGAAGGGCCGATCCGAGCGGTGGCGCTGACCCTGTTTGAAATTGATCCTTATCCGGTTACGAATCAAGATTTCGCTGCTTTTATCGATGCCACAGGCTATCGCACCGAGGCAGAGGTCTTTGAGTGGTCGTTCTGTTTCTGGATGCAGCTTCCGAAGGAACGGCTGGACGAGTTGGTGGAAGACACGGTGGCGGCGGCTCCCTGGTGGTGCAAGGTGCCGGGCGCCTCCTGGCGCAGTCCGGAAGGTCCGGGATCGAGCGTGGAAGAGCGCGAGGACTTCCCGGTCGTGCACGTCTCGTGGAACGATGCGGCCGCGTATGCGGCGTGGGCCGGCAAATCGCTGCCGACAGAAGCACAGTGGGAGTATGCGGCGCGGGGCGGACTGGTGCAGAAGCTCTATCCGTGGGGGGATGAGTTGACGCCGCAGGGGCAGCATCTCTGCAACGTCTGGCAGGGTCAGTTCCCGCAGGTCGATACGGCCGAGGATGGTTTCGCGGGGCCGTGCCCGGTGGGCACCTTTCCTCCCAATGGATACGGTATTTATTCGATGACGGGAAATGTGTGGGAGTGGTGCTCAGACTGGTTTGGAAGAACGTTTGAGGCGGAACCGACACAGCATGATCCTGCAGGGCCTGTGCTCGAGGAATCGAATGGAAGCAAGGTCATGAAGGGTGGTTCGTTTCTATGTCATGCCTCCTACTGCAATCGATATCGCGTTGCAGCGCGAACATCGAATACGACGGACAGCTCAGCTTCTAACGTCGGCTTTCGCTGCGTTCGCAACTTGAGATAAGCATCTTTTTTTACCTGATTTCCCCCGAGTCATAATTTCAGTTTCAGAGGCCATCTTTATGAGCACCCAGGACACGTTGAATCCTTCTCGCAGACAATTTCTGACTGGTGCCGCTGGAGCGGCTTTGGCAACTGCTCTTCCGGTTGCTGCAGAGCAGACTACAGCAGCCAAAGTGCCGGTGACGCGTGGAAGGAAGAAGCCGCTGAATGTGCTGTTCTTCATGGCGGATGATATGCGGCCGGAGCTGGCCTGCTATGGCAGCCGCTTCCATGCGGAGAGCCCGAATATCGACAAGCTGGCCGCGGCCGGGGTTCGCTTCGATCGAAACTACTGCCAGTTCCCGCTGTGCAATCCCTCACGGTCTTCGCTGTTCACAGGGCATCCTCCGCATACAACTGGGGTTCTCGGGAACACCACAGGGGTGGTGAAGGAGCATCCGGAGTTTATGACTTTGCCGCGGTTGTTCCGCGAGAACGGGTATACGACGCTGCGGAGCGGCAAGCTGTTCCATGCGGGGCTGGATGACCCCAAGGCGTGGACTGAGTTCGATGGGGATGTGGAGTCAATGCATCCGACGCAGGTGGGACGTCGCATGGACTTGAAGCGAGAACAGATCCCGATGCCGGATGGAGTGCTGCCGGTGTTGCCCGGAGACAATCAGCGGGCAGCGCACTCCGACCAGATCCTGGTGCTGGAGGGGAACGGTGAAGGTGCCGGGGACTACATGGTGGCCGACCGCGCGATCAACTACCTGCGACAGTGCAAGGACAAGCCTTTCTTTATCGGGTGCGGATTCTCCAAGCCGCATAGCCCTCCGCAGGCTCCGCAACGCTTCTTCGACATGTACGACCCGAAGAAGATCACGATGCCGACAGACTTCGCGGCGTGGCCCTATGTTCCGGAGGGCTTCCCGACGGCGGCGATCCGGATGCGCAATGCGGACCTGTTTATCGGGCGCGGGGCTTCTGTCGATGAGGCGCGGGAGGTCATTCGGGCTTACCTCGCTTCGATCTCCTGGGCAGACTGGAATCTTGGCCGAGTACTGGGGGAGCTGGATCGGCTGGGGCTTCGGGAGAACGCCGCAGTCGTCTTCGTCGCGGACCACGGATATCAGTTGGGCGAGAAGGGTAAGTGGTCGAAGGCCGGGTCGCTGTTCGAGCAAGGGACGCGGGTGCCGCTGATTATTCATATGCCGGGAGCCAAAGGGAATGGGCGGTCCTGCACACGGATCGTCCAGTCGCTCGATCTCTACCGGACGATGGCGGAACTTGCGGGGCTCGAAGCAGGAGCGGAGATCGAGGGAAGCAGTCTGGTTCCGCTGCTGCAGGATCCGCGCGCCACGTGGGAGCGACCTGCTTATAGCGTGTGGAGCGAGGATGGTAAGACGATCCACGGAACCATGGTTCGGACCGAGCAATGGCGCTATGCGGAGTTTGGTAAGGGCGCGGCCAATGGAGCGATGCTGTTCGACGTCCATGCCGATCCGATGGAGTTGACGAACCTTGCGGAGTTGCCAAAGCACAAAGCGGTACGGGAGCAGCTTTCGGGTTTGATTGCAGCTTACAGCTATCCGGCTGGCTGATCGGATAGGGTTGCCCATCGCGCATCGTTCGTTGTTGGCACTATGATTCTTTCCAGATTTCAATGCTGCACTCTGTGGTCGCGAGATGCTGTCTCCAGGCGGTGCGGTATGCGAAGGAGCGGCACGTGCGTAGAGTCTGGTGGGGAATCGGGTTGGTTGCGCTGGTTGGCGGCGGTCTATGGCTCACCGGCTCGAGGCGTGTGATTGCCGGGGCGGTTGGCGCACAGGCGGTAAGGCAGGACTGGGCTACGTATGGTGGGGGCGTTGAAGGAGAGCGGTACTCGGGACTGACGCAGATCAATGCCGCCAACGTGCATCAGTTGGAGGTGGCATGGACCTTCGATCCGCATGAAGAGGGCGGGCTACAGACGAATCCACTGATCGTCGGGCGGACTCTGTACGGATATACGCCTTCGCAGAAGGTGATTGCGCTGGATGGGGCTACAGGAAAGGTAGTGTGGACGTTCGATCCCGGAGGCGTGGGACGACAGCCTGCGCGGGGTTTGAGCTACTGGAGCGATGGGAAGTCGAACATCCTGTTTGCGGGTGCTCTGTCGAATCTTTATGCGCTGGATCCGGCGACGGGTAAGGTTATTTCGTCGTTTGGCGACGGCGGCAGGATCGATCTGCGCAAGGGACTCACGGAAGGCGATGTATCGAAGGAGTTTGCTGCGCTGACCACACCGGGCGTGCTGTTCAAGGACATGATTATCATCGGCTTCAGGGCTCCCGAGACGAAGCCTGCGCTCCATGGAGACATCCGTGCGTTCGATGTGCACACCGGGGCGCTGCGGTGGACGTTCCATACGATTCCCCATCCCGGAGAGTACGGCTACGAAACCTGGCCGAAGGGTGCATGGAAGGTGACGGGTTCGGCGAACAACTGGGCTGGCATGGTGCTGGATGAGAAGCGCGGAATGCTGTTTGTTCCGACTGGCTCCGCGGTGACGGACTTCTACGGGGACGACCGTATCGGGAACGATCTATTCGCTAATACTCTCCTGGCGCTCGACGCCAATACCGGCAAGCGTATCTGGCACTTTCAGGCGGTCCACCACGATATCTGGGATAGGGACTTCCCTTCTCCTCCGGTGCTGCTGACGGTGCAGCGGAATGGGAAGGCCGTCGATGCGGTGGCGCAGACGACCAAGCACGGGTTCGTATTTCTATTCGAGAGAGCGACTGGCAAGCCGCTGTTTCCCATCGAGGAGAGACCCTTCCCCGGCTCGAACGTTCCCGGAGAAAAGACCTCTGCGACGCAGCCGATTCCCTCGGCTCCAGCGCCGTACGCACGGCAGTTGCTTACCGCGGAGATGCTGACGACGCGCACGCCGGAGGCTCATGCGTTGGCGGTCGAGGAGTTCAGTAAGATTCGCAGCGAAGGACAGTTTGTGCCATTCAGCGTGGACAAGCAGACAGTTGTATTTCCGGGTTTCGATGGAGGCGCGGAGTGGGGTGGCCCGGCGGTCGATCCGCGTAGCGGCGTAATCTATATCAACTCCAATGACATTGCATGGACGGGTGGTTTGACGGAGAACAAGGCAGGCGGCGGTGTGGGCTCGACGGTCTATCAGAACCAGTGTGCGGCCTGCCACGGTGCGGACCGCAAGGGTTCGCCGGGGGCATTTCCTTCGTTGGTCAGTGTGGATCAGCGGTTCTCGGATGCGGCCATCACAGAGGTCGTCCATAACGGACGTGGCAGGATGCCTTCGTTTCCCAGGGTAACGGATGCAAGGCTCGAGGCGCTGCTGAACTATCTGAAGACAGGGAATGATCCGGCGGCGGGCAATCGGGCAGCCGGGGCTCGCGATTCTTCTTCGAAGCGTGAGGCGGAGTCCGGCGTGGCACCGGCGGTCATGGCGAAGTACCGGTTTACGGGCTACCGGAAGTTTTTAGATCCGGACGGCTACCCGGCGATTGTGCCACCGTGGGGCACGTTGAATGCGATCGACCTCAATACAGGCAAGTATCTTTGGAAGATTCCGCTGGGAGAGTACCCAGAACTGGCCGCGAAAGGGATGAAGAACACGGGGTCCGAGAACTACGGTGGCCCGATCGTGACGGCTGGCGGCGTGGTAATCATCAGTGCGACCATCTTCGACCGGAAGATACGGGCTTTCGACAGCAGGACGGGAAACCTGCTTTGGGAGGCCAGCCTGCCGTATGCCGGCAATGCTACACCTGCGACGTACATGATCGACGGTAAGCAGTATGTTGTGATTGCGACCAGCGGAGCGCGGGATCGTAAAGGTCCGCAGGGCGCGGCGTACGTTGCGTTTGCCCTGCCGTAGTTAAGCTTCGATCAAGAAGACGCCCTGGCTCATGATTTGTTCTTCTTCGCCCTGGGCGTTTCCTAGCCAGATGTTGAACTCGAGGCCTACGACGTCGATGTGGGTGGACGACTTCCAAGGGGCGCCGGTATGGGCTCCGTAGGGGTCTCCGAAGGCGATGTGGATGCCGGGAAATTTTTCATCCTGAAGAATGTTGCCGATGACGTGGTCGACTCCGATATTGGTGCCGATGGCGAACTCACCGACGCGGTCGGAGTTTTCGTCGGTATGGGTGTAAGCCCAGAAGTCCTGCTCGAGGGCCTTGTTCGCCGAGGAGACCTTGGTGATGCGGTTGCCCTCGATGTGGATGGTAAGCGGCGTTTCGCGGAGAATGCCGAAGCGGGCGCAGAGGAAGTCGCCGACCACTCCGTCGACGATGAAGACGCCGTTGACTTCGAGGGGCGAGGTAAAGCACTCGCCGCCGGGGAGGTTGCCCCACTTCTCCGGGCTGATGATGCCGGAGGTCTTGAACCAGCGGTAGTCGGGCGAGAGCTGGGCGTGGATGTCGGTACCGGCGGGTGTGGTCGCACGGACGTAAGTGGCCTTACGAACCCTGTCGAGGACGGCCTGTGAGAGGCGGTCGACGGCGAGGAAGTCGGCGCGCATACCCTGGGTCATGATCTGGGGCGTGATGTTGACCATGTGGGCGTGGCGCATACGGCGACGGTTGACAACGTCGGTCATTTCCATGCGCGAACGGAGTTCGTTGGGCTGGACTTCGACGGCAAAGATGCTGACCTGCGAGGTCTCCATGTCGGCGAGGACCTCGGCTGGCATACCGACAAGGGGACGTGGCGCTATGGATTCGAGGACAAATGAGTTCCAGGCGCAGCCGATGCGGTCCAACTCTGCGGCGAGAGAGGCTGCGATGGTGAGGCAGGCCTGATCGGTGATGAGGGTGACCTTCTCCTCCGGCTGAATCGCGAGACAGGTGGTCACGGCGTTGTGCGCGCCGGGAACGAACTCGGCGGGAAACGGTGCGCTGCGAAGGATGTTCGCCTGGCCTGTCTGGGTACCCGGTTCTAAAGTCGAGGTCATGGTCCTGTTACTCCGATGTGTCATTAGAGTAAATGTTTGGCAAGACGGTTCATAGGCCGGATTCAGGTTTGAGATGCGTTTGCATTGGGGTTGGATGGTTTTGCGGTTCGCAACGTTACACTTAGGACTGGAGTGCGGATGAAGAAGCTTTTCGCTGCTGGGATGCTTTTATGGGTGCAGATGGGGTATTCGCCTTTAATGGGGCAGACTCCTGCGGCACCGGGCGAGGCCGCTGCTCCGGCTGCGGGTCAGGATTCGCAGGTCACGACGTTAACCTCACGGACGACGCTGGTACTGGTCCCGACCATGGTGACGACCAAGGGTGGCGAGCCGGTGTTTACGCTGCAGGCTAAAGATTTCCTTGTGACCGATGATGGAATCGAGCAGGCCGTCACCCTGGAAGAAGATACGGGCGGCGAGCCGCTGGCATTGGTGATCGTCGTCGAGACAGGTAGCTCGGGCGCACAGCAGTTGAACAAGTATCGCGGGATCGGGACGATGCTGGACTCCGTCGTGGGTGGGGTTCCACACAAGGTGGCGGTGGTGGAGTTCGACAGCTACGCGGGAGTTTCGCAAAGCTTTACCTCCGACCTGGAGAAGGTGAATGCGGCGTTTCAGAAGATGCCCGAAGGCGATGCGGGCGGCGCGATCTTCGATGCAGTGGGCCTGGCAGTGGAGATGCTGAAGACCCAGCCGCCAACCTATCGCAGGGCGATCCTGCTGATTACGGAGACGAACGATCATGGCAGCAAGCTGAAGGTAGCCGATGCAGTTCGTGCGATCAGCGATACCAATACGGCGATCTACAGCATGGGCTTCTCCAGCACGCGCGTGCAGGAGCGGCATGAGACGGAGGAACTCCTCGGAAGCAGCGAACCGGGGCCGCCGGGCGGATGCATGGCGAAGGATCCGAATGAAGATCCGGCGGCGCATAAGAATGTGGCGGTGAAAGGGTATGACTGCCTGAGCCTGCTGGCTCCTCCGCTGCGGCTGGCAAAGATGGCGGCGATCGCGGTGAGGAACGCGTTGCGACAGAATGTCCCGGAGACGGTAGCGAAGGTGAGCGGGGGCGAGTACTTCAAGTTCAGCGACGAGAAGGGGCTGCAGCGAGATCTGCAACGGCTTTCGAATCACATTTCGAACCGGTATATCTTGAGCTTCCATCCGCAGGCACCGCACGTCGGGTTTCATACGATTGGGGTGACGCTGCGGGAGTACAAGGGCGTGAAGCTTGAGACGAGGAACGGATACTGGGTGGATGGAGATGCGACCGCACCGTAATTTACAGGCCTGCTTTAGTTTCAGCGGCCATGTAGTCGACTACGGCTTTCAGGTCGCCGGTTTCGCGGAAGACTTTGAGTTGGCGGTCGGCTCCTGAGCCTCGTTCCAGCATGGTGTGGATGTAGGCGATCTCGTTCTGGCTGCCTAGCTCTTCGACTGCGTCTTTAACGAAGTCCAGATACTCGAGGATGAGGTCGCGTGCCGGGACTTCGGTCTGCTTGCCGAAGTCGATCATCTTGCCGTCGAGACCGTAGCGGACGGCGCGGAATTTATTCTCCATCAGCAGGGCGCGACCGTACTGGCGAAAGTCCTGGTTGCTGGAGTGCAGATGCCATAGCTTACAGGCGGTGGCCTGTATAAGGGCGGCGATGGCGATGCTCTCAGGCGCGCTGAGCGGGATGTCGCAGATGCGGACTTCGACGGTGCTGAAGTAGGGATGGGGGCGGACGTCCCACCAGATCTTCTTGGCGTCGTCGATGCAATTCGTTTTGATGAGCAGCTTCACATACTGCTCGAACTCTGAGTAGCTGGAGAAGGTATCGGGCAGGTTGGTGCGGGGAAAGTTCTCGAAGACCTTGGCGCGATAGCTCTTGTATCCGGTCTCCATACCCAGCCAGAAGGGCGAGTTGGTGGAGAGCGCGAGGATGTGCGGCAGGAAGTAGCGGATCGAATTCATGATGCGAATGGCCGCTTCCCTGTCCTCGATACCGACGTGAACGTGGAGACCGAAGATGAGGTTAGAACGAGCCACCAGTTGAAGGTCTTCCACCACCTGCACATAGCGAGGATCCGGATAGATCTCCTGGACGCGCCAATCAGCGAAGGGGTGGGTGGCTCCGGCGACGAGCACGAGTCCATGCTCTTCTGCGAGACGGATCATGTTGCGGCGGAGATCGTAGAGGTCCTCGCGAGCCTCCTGGATGTTCTGGCAGATGCGGGTGCCGACCTCGATGACGGACTGATGCATCTCGGCTTTGACGCGCTCTTCGAGGCGGAGCTTTCCCTGAGCAAGCATCTCGGTCGCGATATGCGAGCGGAGATCGCGAGTCTGCGGGTCGATGGTCTGGTACTCCTCTTCGATCCCTAGAGTGAAGGTGGGGCGCATTTTTTTGCCTCTGCGGAAGTGTAAAGGCGGAATGAGAGTTTGATCGATACAACGCGAACGAAGGTATTGGGTTGGTATCAGTTCAGGCTTTGGGTTTCGAAGGCCTGGTCGCAGAAGCCTTCTTCGCGGCAACATTTTTTACGGCTGGGGCGGGCTTCGCGGGTTTTGTTGCGGCGGAAGTTTTTCTCTCGGTCTTTTCGTGGGCAGGGGTCCGCGTATCTGGCTTAGGTAAAGAATTCCCTCCAGCGAGAAGGGCGGCCCAACGCAGTTCGGGAGTGACTGGATTCTGAGCCTTGTGGACAGCGAGGTTCGCCACCGCGTCCACGATCCATCTAAAATTGGCTTCGCCTACGGAGTGGAGGTCCGCGTCTGGGGCGGGGTTCATGAAATCGATGGCGTAGGGGATGCCATCTTCCACCGCGAACTCTACCGTGTTGAGGTCATACCCGAGAGCGCGGCAGAGAGTCAGGGCGTCTTTCTCTACACGCTTGAGGAGCTTTTTGTCATAGGCGGGTGGGTCAAGGACATAGCGTTCGGCATGGGGACGGCGCGGATCGTAGGGCATGATATGCACCTTCTCCTGGCCGATGACGTAGCAGCGGAAATACTCCTTGAAGTTGACCGCGGTCTGGAGAGTCATGCAGAGATCGCGGGTCTGATCGTAGTCGGCGAAGAACTCTTCGCGGTTGTGGACGTGGAAGACGTCGCGCCAGCCGCCGCCATCGTGGGGTTTCAGGAAGGCGGGAAATTTTACGTATTCGAAGATAGAGTCCCAGTCGAGCGGATACTCCAGATTGCGGAGGGACTTTTCGCCGATCTGCGGAGGGTACTGCTTGTGCGGGAGCAGCACCGTGCGGGGCACGGCGATGCCAAGTTTCGAGGCTAAGGCGTAGTTGAAGAACTTGTCGTCGGCGGACCACCAGAAGGGATTGTTGATGATCTGGGTGCCGGTGAGCGCCGCGTTCTTGAGGTAGGCCCGGTAGAAAGGCATGTCATGGGAGATGCGGTCCACGATCACGTCGTAGCCGCATGGTTCTGCCATGGTGACACCGCCGAGGTGGACGAATTCAGCACGGATGCCTTCGATTTCCATGGAGTTGATCTTGTCTACGAAGGCGCTGGGGAAGGTGTTCTCCATGCCGAAGAGGATTCCGATTTTCTTCATTGAATGACTCCTTGATGCTCCAGGCGCTGCGCCGGGCTGAAGCCCTGCGCGGATATCCCATAGTCTGCGGACAGGCAGTCCCGCCGGTTGGAACTTGCGTTTCGATCGGAGTTTCTACTTGCTTCTAAACGTAGACGGAGAAGATCTTTTGCCACCACGGCCAGTCATGACCCGCATTGTCGCCCCAGACGTCGAGACGGACGGGGATGGATTTTTCGCGCAGGACACGAGCGAGCTGCTCGTTTGCGTCCCAGCACTGGTCATGCACGCCGGTCGCAAGAATGTAGATATTGTGGCGGAGCTTGTCGAGAAGGTCGTCGTTCGTAAGGTTGGAAAGATAGTGCAGGGGGAGGTTGAAGTAGCAGTCGTCGTCGTAGTGATCTCCCAGGAAGTTGACCAGGTCGAAGGCTCCGCTGATGGAAAGCATGGCTTTGAAGATATCCGGGTGGCGGAAGGAGATATTGGCGGCGTGATATCCGCCGAAGCTACATCCAATGGCCGAGATCTGGGGGTTATGGTTCTGGGCGCGGAGGAGAGGCAGAACCTCGTCCATGACGTACTTTTCGTACTGCATGTGACGGGCGATGCGCCAGCGAGGTGGAACAGCGCGGTTATACCAACTCTCGGCGTCGACGGAATCCACGCAGATAAGCTGGAGATGGCCGTGCTCGATCTTCTCGCGGACTGCGTGGACCATGCCGCGATCTTCGAACTCGAAGAAGCGGCCGCAGGAGGTCGGAAAGACGATGGCGGGAAGGCCTGCATGTCCGAAGACAAGCAGTTCCATATCGCGGCCAAGAGACGGGGAGAACCACTTGTGGTATTCGCGTTTCACGCTATGCCCTCTGCTAGTCTGATGCCATGTTAGCTTACGTCGTCGCGCGCTTTGCTTTGGGATTTGGGAATTGAGGCAGTGAATCAATGAAGCTGGAAGCAAGTGCGGCGAACGATGACGACGGAATGCGCGTGACACGGATCCGGGCTGCTTCGGAAGAGTTGGCGGACAATCCCCGGTATGCGGTGTATGAGTTTCGGTCGGCGATTCTGCCCAGCGTGCGGGACGTGATGGTATATCTGCCACCGCAATATTTTTCCGAATCCGAATCCGATGCACAGCGACGCTTCCCTGTCCTGTATCTGCATGACGGGCAGAATTTATTCGATGGGCTGACTTCTTACGTTCCGGGGCGGACGTGGCGAGCGGATACGACGGCGGATGAATTGGCTATCGCGAACATGATGGAACCCGTGATCCTGGTGGGGATCGCGAATACCGGGCTGCGGAGGATGGCGGAGTACACGCCAACACGAGACTTCAAGATGGGCGGGGGCGAAGGGCAGAGTTATGGGAGGCTCTTGATCGAAGAGCTGAAGCCCTTTATCGATGGGGCCTATCGAACGAAGACCGGCCCCGGGGATACGGGGTTGGGCGGATCGTCTCTGGGGGGGCTGATCTCGCTCTCTCTTGGGCTGGAGCATCCGGAGGTCTTCGGGAAGCTGGCCATAATGTCGCCATCGCTCTGGTGGGGGCATCGGAGCATCCTCCAGTTTGTGCATGGGGTGAACCCGAGGCCGGATCTCAAGATCTGGCTGGACATGGGAACAGCGGAGGGTGCCCGGCATCTGCGGGACGCGGATATTTTGTACAAGATGCTGGTACGGTTGGGATGGGGGCCGGAGAAGGATCTTCGCTATGTCACGGCGGAGGGGGCCGTGCATGACGAGAATGCGTGGGCGGACAGGTTGGGAGAGGCCCTGAAGTTCCTGTTTCCGGTAAAAAGCGGGGTTTGAACCGATAGATTGATTGCGGAAAACGTGGATTTCCGCGATACTTAGATGTTGGGTGATTCCGGTCTGCGGCCTGCCTTCTTGAGGGTTTGGGGTGTGGAGCGAAGTCGGTTGCAGGCTGAGTCGATGTATTTCGCCCGATTAAAACATGTTCTGAAAGGCATTCCCAGTGTTGATGATCCGTTTAGCGCGCGTTGGCGCGCGTAAGCAGCCCCACTACCGCATCGTTGTAATCGAGAAGGACCGCGCCCGTAATGGCCGCTCGGTTGAAGTTGTCGGCACGTACAATCCCCGCACCAACCCCGCGACTGTCGAATTGAAGCGCGACCGTATTGACTACTGGACCGGCAACGGAGCCCAGCTTTCGGATCGCGTCGGCAAATTGATAGCAGCGGCTCCCGCTGCTCCTGCTGCCGAAGTCACAGCTGCAGCCTAAAGTTACCTATCGTACAAACTTTGGGAACCGATTCCTGGTTCCCAAAGTTTAGTTATCTTATTGATTCTACTAGGTTTGCTTTCGATTTGCTTTAGTACACTCCTGATATACCGACGCGATGCACTGATTTCGCGTCGAACGATGAGTGAGCTTTGAATTTTAAAATCACTCATTACTTTTGCTTCGCTCGCCTTGGTTTGCCCACAACTTATCCACTCGTGCCTTCACGGGTAAGCATCCGAGCGCAGCAAGTACATCAGGAGGAAATTGCAATGACTGAAGTCGAAGCACCGGCAGCGGCCGACCCTCTTTCCAAGAGTATGGTCGACCTTGTAAAAGAGATAGCGTGCGCACTGGTAGACAGCCCCGACAGTGTTGAGGTCGTTGCGTTTGAAGACGGTGAAGGCACGTTGCTCCGGCTGCGGGTCGCCCCAACCGATGTAGGCAAAGTAATTGGCAAGCAGGGCCGAACGGCGCGCTCCATCCGAACCATTCTGAGCGCGGCAAGTATGAAGCAGAAGCACCGATTTGGATTGGATATTGTGGAAGATAGTCCGTCCCAGGCCACAGCCTAGCCTTCTCTAAAATTCAGCACTACAAGACACCTCTAGGCGAGTCTCGCTGGAGGTGTCATTCTGTATGAGATGAAAGACGATTCGAAGTGGGTAGTTTTAGCAGAGTTGTTGCGGCCTCAGGGACGCAAAGGTGAGTTGCTGGCGGAGTTGTATACGGACTTTCCGGAGCGCTTCAAGCACAACAGGCGGGTGTACCTGGCCAAAGCTGATTTCGATGGCACGCCGGAACAGGCGCGTGAAGCCGAGGTGACTTCGTACTGGTTGCCGCTGGGGAAGAACCAGGGGCGCGTCGTGTTGCAGTTTGTGGGAATCGACAGCATCACGGCAGCCGAGGGGATTGCTGGCCTGGAAGTCATCGTGCCTCGCGAGGAGCGACTGCTTCTTGAGGATGAATCCAACTACATCAGCGATCTGATTGGGTGCATTGTGTACGACGGCGAAACTCCGGTCGGTTCGATTAACGACGTCCAGTTCACGACCTCCCCCGACGGTCTGAGGCGATTGGAAGAGATTGCTCCTATGCTGGTGGTCTCTTCCGCGGACGGCGAGGAGTTACTGATTCCGTTTGCCAAGGACTTTCTGGTTACCATCGATGCCGCAGCGAAGCGGGTAGAGATGGCGTTGCCAGTTGGACTGTTGGACGTGAACCGCTGAGTCTGTAAGAGACTCAGTTTTTTCTAACCCTCTTCCCTGCTGCGATGCTCCATTTATTCTTGGTGCACCGATTCTTACGGGACTGACACAACGAGTCTCCATCCATGTTTCCGGACCGATTAAATTTCATGCGCTTCGATATTCTTACAATTTTTCCCGGGTTCTTCGATAGCCCGCTGGACTACGGCGTTCTGAAGCGTGCGCGCGTTGCAGGCCAGGTTGAAGTCGTTGCCCACGACCTCCGCAGCTTCACGCATGATCGACACAAGACGGTGGATGATCGGCCATTCGGCGGCGGCGAAGGAATGGTGCTCAAGGCGGACCCGATCTTTGAGGCCTTCGAATCCCTGGGGATGGCGTCGAAGGCGGAGCGCGATACTACGCGAGAGACGGTGATTCTCCTGTCGGCGCAGGGACGGCGTTTCAGCCAGGCGGTTGCACATGAACTGGCGGGGATGGAGCGAGTCGTGATCCTGTGCGGACGCTACGAGGGCGTCGATGAACGGGTGAACGAGATGCTCTGCGACCAGGAGATTTCGATTGGGGATTACGTGCTTTCGGGTGGAGAACTGGCGGCTGTGGTGATCGTCGACGCCGTGGTGCGGTTGCTGCCGGGAGTACTGGGAAATCCAGACTCAGCGCGGTTTGAGAGTTTCGGCGCAGATGAGGTCGCGGAAGAGCGGATGACGGCGGATGGGGTTCCACGCTCGACACACGGCTCCGGCGGGTTGCTGGACTATCCCCACTACACCCGGCCGGCGGAGTTTCGCGGGGTGCCAATTCCTGAGGCGCTGATGAGCGGAAACCACGAAATTATCAAGCAGTGGCGGCGGCGCATGTCGCTGGAGAAGACCTTGCGGAACCGCCCCGACCTTCTGGAAAAGGCGGTTCTGACGGCGGAGGATCAGCGGGTTCTGCGAAAGCTGCGAGTAAAACTGACGGACGAACAACGGGATGCCGCAGAACATGATCTCGTGGGGGAATCAGCCTTGATGCGGGGTAAGGTTGGGTCAGGGACGGAATAGGGCAAAAGTGGGATTTAGAGCGCGGAATCGTGTACACTAAGGATTCGAGTTCAGATTAGGAAAGTAGTCATGTCAATCAATCCAATCATGCAGAAGTTGGCCGCGAAGTTCGAGCGGACCGATCTACCGCAGTTCGCACCTGGCGACACTGTTCGTGTTCAAGTCAAGATCAAAGAAGGCGAGAAAGAGCGTCTTCAGGCCTTCGAAGGCATGGTGATCGCGGCCCGCAAGGGCCCGCAGGGTACCTTCACCGTCCGCAAGATGAGCTTCGGCCAGGGAGTAGAGCGTATCTTCCCGTTCAATTCCAAGGTTGTCGATAAGGTTGAGAAGGTTCGTTCGTACGAAGTACGCCGTTCGAAGCTGTTCTACCTGCGCGGTCTGCGCGGCAAGGCTGCCCGTCTGCGCGAGGTCGAGCGCGCCAAGTAATCAGTTCCTCTCCATTAGCAGTGCAAAGCCACAACCTTACGGTTGTGGCTTTTGTTTTGAGTTGAGTGCAGCCACTATTCCATCGACGGCGATATAAACTTGGGGTCACAGGGATGGCAACGACTCCTACAATGCGCGGTTCAAACAGTAAGGGCAAAGCTCCGGCCCGGGTGATCGGCAAGGCCGCGGCCAAACAGCGAATGTTGAAGCAGTTGGTCTGCAGCGATGCTCCGGAACAGGCTTTGCGATACCACGGCTTTGTGAGGATCGCCGGCATTGATGAAGTGGGGCGCGGGGCGCTGTTCGGACCGGTGGTTGCGGCTGCTGTGATCCTGCCGGAAGAGATTGATTGCCTCTCCAAGGCTGGGCTGAAGGACTCCAAGCAGATGAAGCGGGAGGACCGTGAGACTCTGGACGGCATGATTCGCGCAATGGCCATCGCAGTGTGCGTGGCTGAGGTGGATGCAGAGACAATTGACCGAGTGAACATCTACCAGGCGACCCGTATGGCCATGCTCGCTGCGGTCCAGGGTCTCACCGTGGAGCCGGATCATCTTTTGATTGATGCCATGCGCGTGGATCACCGCTGCGCCCAGACCCGGCTCTTCTATGGCGATTCGCTGAGCCTTTCGATTGCGGCAGCGTCGGTGGTCGCAAAGGTGCATCGGGATGGCCTGATGCGCGAGATGGATCTGCTGCATCCGGTGTATGGCCTGGCTTCGCACAAAGGATATGGAACTCCAGCGCACCGCCGGGCGCTGGCCGAGCATGGGCCATGTGCGCTCCATCGGCGGAGTTTTGGGCCGGTAGGCATGGCGGCCCCGGATACGGTGCTCGAAGAGCAGTTGATGGACGAGTTGATGTTTGAGGCCGAAAGCCTGGAGGATGCAAGACTTTGAGCTTGAAGATGATGTGTGTTGGCGCACACCCGGATGACGAGTGCTTTGCCTTTGGAGGCGCGCTCGGATTGGCCGCAGATCGCGGGATCGAGACCTACGTGGTGTGCCTTACCGACGGGCAGGCCGCGACTTATCGCGGAGATGCGGCTTCCGGTGAGGCGCTGGGAAAGATACGGCGTGAAGAGTTCATCGCCTCCTGTAAGGTGCTGGGGGTGACGCACCAGGAGCTGCTCGACTACCAGGATGGGCGGTTGGAGTTTGTCGACTTCTCACGTGCCGTGGGCAGGCTGGTGGAGCGGATGCGGCGCTTCAAGCCGGACGTGGTGATCACGTTTGGCGGCGACGGCGGACTGAATACGCACAACGATCACATGATGGCTTCGGCGCTGACGACCTCTGCGTTCCACTGGTCGGGACGCGCGAAACGGTATCCGGAGCTGGCCCAGCCTTTTCAGCCGAGGCGTCTGTTCTATGCGAGCACGAACTTTTTCATTCCCGGACGGCAGATTCCATTGCCGGCACCGTGGTCGGTCAAGCTGGACATCCGCAGCGTGCAGGCACGTAAGGCTGCGGCGTTTCGAGAGCATCCTTCGCAGGGTCCGGTGATGGAGTCGACGCGCGAGCTGTTCGAGAAATATGGCTGCGAGGAGTTCTACACGCTGGTGGCTGCGGATGGCTCGCATCCGGTCGCGTTGACCGACGATTTGTTTGCGGGCCTGGAAGTTGCGGGGCTGGAAGGCTAGTTCCCTGCTTCCAGACTGCGTGTTGGTATCGGTATTAAGGGCAGGCAAGAGGAGTACGAGCCATGGGTAAGAGTTTTGCGGCGAACGATTGGAGCGATCCGATTGCGTTGTTTCGGACCTGGATGGACGATGCCGCAGCCACGGAGTTGAACGATCCCAACGCCGTTGCCCTGGCAACCGCTACGGCGGATGGAGCGCCCTCGGTGCGGATGGTTTTGTTGAAGCAACTGGACGAGCGCGGGTTCGGATTCTTTACGAACGCCGAGAGCCAGAAGGGGCAGCAGCTCGCGGAGAATGCACAGGCGGCGATGTGCTTTCACTGGAAGTCACAGCGGAGGCAGGTACGAGTGGAGGGAGCCGTCTCGGAGCTTTCCAGTGTGGAAGCCGATAACTACTTCCATAGCCGCTCGCGTCGAAGTCAGCTTGGAGCAGCGGCCTCCCATCAGAGCCATGTGTTGGAAAGCCGCGAGCAGTTGGAAGAGATGGTGCGGAAGCTGGCGGAGGAGTTCCCCGCTGAGATTCCGCGACCGGCGTACTGGAAGGGCTTTGTGCTCGCGCCGTGGCGGATCGAGTTCTGGCAGGACGGTGCGGACCGGCTGCATGACCGGCTGCTCTTTGAGCGTCAAGGGGACGGGTGGGTCCTATCGCGGCTCTTTCCTTAGGGCGGTCTTGCGCGCATCGAAAGAAAGAGGAGTGTTAGACGGTAGGATGTTATTTCAGCCTGAAGACGCTTTCGAGGAGCCTTGTGAAGTTTGAATTGACCGAGACTGTGGCAGTAGCGAACCCCGAAGAGGTGTTGCGGGTTCTAGAGCAGCATTTGCGTGCGGTGGCGGGCGATGTGGTGCGCTCTGAAGGGCAGGTGACGGCCTTTGGAATTGGGCCTTCTCCGCGTACGGTAAATCGCAGGGATACCACGGTGATCGATGCGCGCGAGGTGGATGGGCAGACCGTGCTCTTCGTTCAGGTGAACTATCAGGCTTCGGCGCTGCTGGGAAACATGCCACAGGATGGCATCGTGCGTTCGAAGATCGAAGGCGCAATCGATGAGATGCGGGGCGAGTTGAAGGTTTGGAAGCCGTGGGGGCCTCCGCCCGGGCTGGACGCTGCCGCGCCGGTAGACGCGCCACAGGCAGAGCGCCCGAAGGGAGAGCTTCCGGGGACATTGCAGGAGGAACGGAAGTTCGACACGGGAAGCGAGCGGTGGCCGACCCCGCGACCCGAAGCGTCGACACAGGTGCCCGAAGTGGTGGTTGAGCCCATCCTGGCTCCTCCTTCGGAGAAGAGTTCGGAGACGGAATTACTGCGGTCAATGGAAGTGAAGACAGCAGATGTTCCAGCCACTCCCACTACATCCGAACCTGAGCCAGTCGCGACGCGCTTGAAGATAGCGGACGAGAAATCCGAGGCAACAGGAAAGCCTACTGCTGAAACCAGGATTGTGCCCGAAATCGCTGGTCAGAAGGATTCGGCAAATGAGTCGGAGGTGGCACAGTTAGCAACTCCAGCAGACGCTTCGACGCAGAGATCCGCCATTCGTCTTTCGAAAGGCAGGCGAAAGAAACACAGGTTGTATGTTGATTCGGATCGTCAGACCAAAGAGCCGCTCACAGAGGAAGGTGTTGTAAAACCCGAAGAAGTGAAACCGGGCCTCAAAGATAAGCCCCCGGCTCCGCGAGAGATACCGCTTGCCGGTCTGCTTCGTGGGCAAGACCCGGATCAGATCGAGGAAGATGAGATTCGTGAAGGCGGGCAGTGGAAGACAATTTTCACGGTGCTGATCGTCATGCTGCTGGCTCTCGCAGTCGGAGCTTATTTCCTGCGGGACAGGTTGCCGATTCCTGAGCCCTGGAAGACCAAGGTTGAGAGTTGGACCTCTGAGGTATCGTCACAAGTCGCAGGTCTTCGGATGAAGATCGCGGTCGAAAAAGCTCCTGAACCAGCACCCGCTGCACAGGAGGCACCGATTGAAAAGGTAGTGACCGTCTCCGACCCCGAGGTGATGGTGAAGGCGGCGAGCAACATTTATCTCTGGGTGCAGGACTGGGCGTCGGCGTTGCGATCCAAAGATCCGGTGGCACAGGCTTCCTACTATGCAGACACGGTGAACCAGTATCTGACCAATACTGAGGTGACTCGCGACTTTGTGCAGGAACAAAAGAAGGCTGCAATCGAGGCACGGGAAGATCTGTGGACGATGCGGGTGGAGCACGTTTACGTTGAGAGCCAGAACTCGGCTGGAGCTCGGCTGCGTGTCGTGCGACGCGTGATGACAAAGGATGCGGCCGGAGTCACGTCAGAACATGCGGTCAAGATACGGCTGAAGGTGGTTCGCGTGGGCGACACCTGGAAGATCGTCGAGGAACAAGAGACCGGACCGGCTGCCTGACCCTCCGGGGTTTAGATACGGTTGGCAGCGCGAAGTTGGGCAATCTCCTCGTCGGTAAAAACTCGGGAGCGTATCAGGAAGCGCAGGCCCTCCGGACCTTCGAGCGAGAACATGCCGCCGTGGCCAGGGACAACGTCGAGGATGAGCTGGGTATGTTTCCAGTATTCGAACTGCGGACGGCTGATGTAAAAGGGCGTATCTCCTAACGTCCCCATTAGTACGTCTTCATCTCCTACCAGAAACTCCCCCCGGGCGTAGCACATGGGAGAGCTGCCGTCGCAGCATCCGCCGGACTGATGGAACATCAGGTCTCCGTGCTTGCCGTGAAGGGTAGCGATAAGGGCGATTGCTGCGTCGGTTGCCAGAACTTGGTCGGGTAAGCGGGGCATAAGAAACAGTTGTGAGTTGGTAGTTGTGAGCTTGGCGGCTTACAACTACCGCGTTGATACGTTTAGAAGAAGCCCATGGCGTTGGGGCTGTAGCTGATGAGCTGGTTTTTGGTCTGCTGGTAGTGGTCGAGCATCATCTTGTGATTTTCGCGACCGATGCCGGACTGTTTGTAGCCGCCGAATGCTGCGCCCGCGGGGTAGAGGTGATAGCAGTTGGTCCAGACGCGACCGGCCTGGATGCCACGGCCGAACCGGTAGGCGCGGTTGACATCGCGGGTCCAGACGCCGGAACCGAGGCCGTAGAGGGTATCGTTGGCAATCGCGAGAGCTTCTTCTTCGTCTTTGAACTTTGTCACGGAGACGACGGGGCCGAAGATCTCCTCCTGGAAGACGCGCATCTTGTTGTGGCCTTCAAAGATGGTGGGCTCGACGTAGAATCCGTTGGCGAATTCAGGGCCAATGTCGGAGCGCTGGCCACCGGTGAGAACCTTGGCCCCTTCCTGTCTGCCGATGTCGAAGTAGGACATGATCTTCTCCATCTGCTCCGAGGAGGCCTGGGCTCCGATCATGGTCGTCTTGTCGAGCGGATTGCCACGTTTGATTGCCTGCACACGCCCCAGAGCGCGCTCCATGAATTGATCGTAGATCGACTCCTGGATCAGTGCGCGCGAGGGGCAGGTGCAGACTTCGCCCTGATTCAAGGCGAACATCGTGAAGCCTTCCAGACACTTATCAAAGAAGGCATCGTCTTCGCGCATGACGTCGGCGAAGAAAATATTGGGTGATTTGCCGCCGAGTTCAAGGGTGACAGGAATGATGTTCTGCGAGGCATACTGCATGATGAGGCGGCCGGTGGTGGTCTCGCCCGTGAAGGCGACCTTGTTCACCCGCGGACTGGACGCAAGCGGCTTCCCTGCCTCGACGCCGAGACCGTTGACGACGTTGAGAACGCCGGGAGGCAGAAGGTCGCCGATGAGTTCCATCAGGATGAGGATGGAGAGAGGCGTCTGTTCGGCTGGCTTAAGGACGACGGTGTTGCCGGCAGCAAGAGCGGGAGCAAGCTTCCAGACCGCCATCAGGAGCGGGAAGTTCCACGGGATGATGAGGCCGATAACGCCGAGCGGCTCATGGTAGTGGTAGGCGACGGTGTCGTCGTCGAGCTGCGTCATGCTGCCTTCCTGGGCACGGATGCAGGCTCCGAAATAACGGAAGTGATCGACGCAAAGTGGCAGATCGGCTGCCATGGTCTCGCGGATGGGTTTGCCGTTGTCCCAGGTCTCGACGGTGGCGAGCATTTCGAGATTGTCTTCGATGTGCTGGGCGATCCGCTCCAGGACGCGGGCGCGCTGAGTAGAAGACGTCTTGGCCCAAGCGGTTTTGGCCTTGTGAGCCGCGTCGAGAGCGCAATTAATGTCGGCGGCGTTCGAACGAGGAATCTTGCAGAGGACCTCACCTGTGATGGGGGTGATGTTCTCGAAGTAGAGGCCGGAGGACGGCTCGACGAACTTGCCGTTGATGTAGTTTCCGTAGCTGGGCTTGAAGGTTACGGGGTAGCCGTAAGAACCCGGGGCGACTTTTGTTCCGGGTTCGGAAGCTGGAGTTGTTGCAGTGGCCATGATCGCTGCTCCTTGGTGTCGTGTCGTTCTGCGTCTGGCAGAAGGGTTTGCACTACCGCGGTAGAACGATACGCCTGTGGAGGCCGGTTTGGGTATGGGGCGATGTAAATCTTTGACCGGTTCGAGGGTTACTGCATCGACGACAGATGGAGGTGCTGGCGGAGCTCGGCGCGGGCGACGCCTAAGTCGTGTTGAAAGCTCGGATTGGAGAGCATGGCTCCGATGGTGGCGTAGGCGACACGGCGGCTGGCCTCCAGGTCCGAGGCATAATGGGCTTCGCAAACGATGCGATTATGAGCGTACTCGTCAGCGCGGGTCAGGATCTCGGACCGTTTCTCGGGGACGAGCTGTATGAGGACAAAAGCGTAAAGATAGCCGTTCAGCGCGTGGCCGCTGGGATAGGCTCCGGCAGTGTTCGTATCGCAGACGGGGTGGAGGGATTTGTCGAAGTTGTAGGGGCGGGGGCGAGCGAAGAGAGCCTTCAGCGGCGGATCGATAAGGCCTACATCGTTGCGGACGCGGGCCGAGAGGGCGGCGGTAGCAGGGAGAGTTTCAGGTGCGAAAGCAGCCCCGACAACCGTGGAATACAGGAAGATATCTTCGTGATGGTCGTCGAACTGCGCGGCAGCGACCTGGGCAGATGTGCGGGTCTGCTCAATTTTGTGGATCTCAGCCAGTTCAGCCCGGGTTGTCGCGGAGTCTTGCGGAGGTGGAGGCGGAAGGATAACGGAGAGGTCGAGGAGAGTTGGGTCGAGGTAGTTCGGGATGAGGTGTTTCGGCGGTTTTGGCGGTGCGGGAACAGTTTGGGAATGCAGCGGGATAAGCAGAGTGCCGACAAGGAACAGTGCGGTGGCAAAAGTGGTTGTCTTGGCAGGGTTCATAGTTGTTCTAGCGACTGTAGGCACGAATGATTGGCGGAGTGTTAATTGTTAGTTCGGATTGTCGGGGCCTGAGAGACTTTCAGCCTTTGGGCAGGCCAGCATTGAGCTTGTACGATAGTCGGTCGAAAGAAAACCACGATAGCCGAACGGATATTCCGCTACGAACTTAAGCTTTTCTTCAGGTCGTTCTGAGAGATCTGCCCGGCGGATGGGACGCGACGAGGACGAAGACGCGAAGCGCACCGACTCCTCCGGCAGAAGAGTGTTTGCCAAGAGAGGTCTGTCCACGTAATTTTGTTGTGCCAGAGAACTTAAGATTGATGGCCAGTGAAATTGACAATGGATGACTTGATCGAGGAGAGACGATGAGCAACGAAGGTGTGGGACGGCGAGGTTTTCTTAAGAGTGCGGCAGGTGGCGTGCTGGGGTCGGCTGGCATGCTGGCGGGTTTGAGCGAGGGTGCGTTCGGGATGTCGCCCCTGGTGCTGGATTCAGCAGGCCGCGGCGTGGTGCATGAGGTTGCCGAGCCGGGTGAATACGGTGGCCAGGAGGCCGAGACTAAGCCAAAGTACTCGATCAAGTTCGCTGTCTGCGGCATGAGCCACGACCATATCTTTGGCATGGTCGGCGCGATACAGCGGGGTGGAGGTGTTCTGATCGCAGCCTACGGCGCGGAACCGGACAAAGTAGCAGGCTTCAAAAAGCGTTTTCCCGACGTGAAGATGGTGGCTTCGGAGGAAGAGATTCTGGGCGACCCTTCGATTCAACTGGTGCTCAGCTCTACGGTTCCGAGCGAGCGCGCTCCGCTGGGCGTGCGGGCGATGAAGCGTGGCAAGGACTTCCTGAGCGATAAGCCCGGCGCTACGACACTGGAGCAGATTGCGGAGATTCGCAAGACGATCGCGGAGACCAAGAAGATCTACGCGATCTTGTACAGCGAGCGCCTGGAGGTAAAGGCCGCGGTGAAGGCGGGCGAGTTGGTCCAGGCGGGCGCGATCGGCAAGGTGATTCAGACGATCAATATCGCTCCGCACCAGATCGTCCAGAAGGGTGCCGACCCCTACGCCGGTGGATCGGGCGGGCGGCCGGATTGGTTCTGGGAGCCGGCGAAGTACGGCGGGATCCTTTGCGATATTGGGTCGCACCAGGTGGATCAGTTCCTCTTCTACACGGGATCCAAAGAGGCGGAAGTCGTGGCGTCACAGGTGGCGAATACAGCCCATCCGCAGAAGCCCAAGTTCCAGGACTTTGGCGACATGATGCTGCGTGGCGATAAGGGTTTCGGATATGTCCGGTTGGACTGGTTCACACCCGACGGGCTGGGAACGTGGGGCGATGGACGGCTCTTCATCCTCGGGACGGAAGGGTATATCGAGGTGCGAAAGTACACCGACGTGACGCGCTCGAAACAGGGCAACAATCTGTTTATCGTCGACAAGAATCAGGCGAAGTATATCGACTGCAACAACGTGGGGCTGCCATTCGGACCACAGTTCGTAGCGGATATCGTGAACCGCACGCATATCGCGCAGGACCAGACGCAGTGCCTGCTGGCCGCGGAGTTGGTGGTCAAGGCGCAGTTGAAGGCGACCCACGTTACGTTGAAGGCGTAGTTACGAACTGGAACAAGGAGAACGGCCATGGCTGTACGTGTCGATGAAATTGTCGCTGAAATTTCGCGGCGCAGTTTCCTGCAAGGTGCTGCGGGCGTCGCGGCTGTGGCTGGTTTTCCGGCGATCGTGCCGGCACGGGTGCTGGGGCAGGTGGCTCCGAGCCGGCAGATCAATGTTGGTGCAATTGGCGTAGGCAGAATCTCTCGGGGGCATGACCTGCCAGCGATCCTGAAGAACAATGGTGCGCGGGTCATGGCGGTCTGCGATCTGGATGCCGGGAGGGTGGAGTCGGGCAAGAAACTGATCAACGACTTCTACGCACAGAAGACGGGTAAGCCTTACGACGGCGTAACGGGATACAGCAGCTATCACGCACTGCTGGCGAACAAAGATATTGACGCGGTCGTGATCTCGACGCCCGACCATCAACATGCAATTATCGCGGCTGCGGCGGTGCGGGCTGGCAAGGATGTTTATTTGCAGAAACCGGCTTCGTTGACCATCGCGGAGGGGCGGTATCTGAGCGATGCAGTGCAGGCTTCCGGGCGGATTGTGCAGATCGGAAGTCAGCAGCGGTCCTGGAAGCAGTTTCACCGGGCCTGTGAGCTGGTGCGGAACGGGCGCATCGGCGAGGTGAAGCATGTAGAGATCGGGTTGCCAGGCGATCCCGCAGGTGGGGATGCGAAGGTGATGCCGGTGCCAGCGGGGTTCAATTACGACGCATGGCTCGGGTCTACTCCAGTAGTTCCCTACACTGTCGACCGAGTGATGCCGCAAAGTGGCTTCGACCGGCCGGGTTGGCTAAGGATGGAACAGTTTGGTGCGGGAATGATCACCGGTTGGGGCGCGCACCACGTCGACACAGCGCACTGGGGGATGAACACGGAGTACACGGGACCAGTGGAGATCTGGGGTGAAGCGGAGTTTCCGACCCAAGGCCTTTGGAACGTCCACGGGAAGTTCCTGACGCATGCGATCTATGCGAACGGCGTCACGATGGATATCTCGGGCGACTTTCCGAACGGGATCAAGTGGGTCGGGACGAAGGGATGGCTGTTCGTAACGCGGGATGAGATGACGACTCCGACGGCAGCCGGTGGAGTGCCCGTAAAGATCGAACCGCTGATGGCGAGTGATCCGAAGATTCTGACGTCCGTGATCGGGCCCGATGAAATTCATCTGGAGACGAGCGCGGAGCACCACGGCAATTGGCTCGAATGCGTGCGAACGCGGCGGCAGCCGCTGGCTCCCGTGGAGCTCGGACACCGTGCCTGCTCGACCTGCCTGCTGCACCACATTGCGATGAAGACCAAACGTCGGCTGCACTGGGATCCGGAGCGGGAACGCTTCAACAACGATGAGGCGGCGAATGCAATGCTTGCGCGGCCACAGCGGGATCCTTACAGCTTTGCGAAGAGCAGTTGGGTCTAGTTAAGAATCAACTTCAGCGGAGTTGGAACTCAGGGCTGCCCATTACGAGCGCGGTGAGCAAAATCAAGGTATCGGTTGAACTTGTGGTTTGTATTTCGCTGATTTGCTTGTGGATGAGCTGATTGGTCTGGGTGGAGACCTCACCGCCAATAAGGGTGGTTTCGAGGACATGGAGCGCAACGTCGGAGCCTGCTGCGTCGGGTGTGAGCGGTGTGGCAATATTGGAGGAGACCTCTACTGAGTGCGGGGTTCCTGGAACCCACGTCCCAGAGGCGGGACGTGGGGCACCCGGATTTGTAGGATTTAGCTTGGTGGCGGGTTGAGACATCAGGCCCAGAGCCAGTACCCGCGAGGAGTCGAACTTCTGGTTGGCGTACTTGCCCGCGGTAAGGGCGTAGCTGAAGTTAAGGCGATCGACCAGCGCGGTCGAGTTCATCCATTGGTCGGCAGTGATGTAGTACCCGGTCGGCGGAAGAGCGTAGTAGAGTGGCATCCCCATGGTCTTGAGAGTCTGAACAAGCGCGCCCGGATTGGCAGAGTCGGTGGCAGTGGTGCGGAAGGCGGACGCGATGAACTCCATGGGCGTCTTGACCTTGTTGCGGAAGTACTTTTTGGAGTTGAACTCAGGCGACTGGACGAGAGTGCGGAGAATGGCCTTGATATCTCCGTCAGTGGAGAGATAGGTGGCGGTCATGCGGTCGACAAGAGCGGCAGGGGGCTCATCCGCAACGAAGCGTTGGGCCAGTTTGTAGCTGATGAAGTGCGCGGTCTGGGGACTGGCGGCAAGGATACTGAGGGCTTCCAGGCCTTCCTTCATACCTTCGGCGTTCGGCGTAGGAGTAGCCTGTGCTCCTGCAATGGTGTGACTAAGCCACTGTTTGGGACCGGGCTCGTGTTTCTTAGGATCAAAGAGGAAAGGCCCCGCCTGGTTGGGACGATCGACTCCCCAACCGGTAAGGATGGCAGATAGGGCAGTCACATCCGCCTGGGTATAGCCGCCGTTGACGCCGACAGTGTGAAGCTCCATGACTTCCCTGCCGTAGTTTTCATTGAGGCCGCGAGCGCCCCTCTTCGAGTTTGGATTGGCGGGATTAACGCCGTTAGCAAGGGAGTTGGGGCCAATCGAAAGCCAGTTGTCGAGATAGACCATCATGGCAGGAGACTGGGCGGTGGCGAGGAGAAGGTCGCGAAACTTGCCGAGAGAGTTTTTGCGGATGGCGTCGCGCTCGAAAGAGGTGGTGTACCACTGGTCCGAGTCTTTCCCGATGTAGATGTTGAAGTGATTGAACCAGAAGTCGGTCATGACCTCTTGAATCTGTCGCTCGGAGAGTACGGCACGTACGAGCTTGGCCTGGGATAGCTCGCTGATAATCTGGTACGACGCCCCGACGTTGGAGTTCATGCCGTAGAACAGTTCGCGCTCGCGGGGATTGAAGTCCGCGAGGAGTAGGTTCTTCTGGTCGCCGGCAACATAGGCGGTAAAGGCAATACGATCGCGGACAGACTGCTTGAGTAGAGTAGCCATGCGCTGGTTCTTCGGCATGGAGAAGAGATCGCCAAAGATGCGCGAGGCGGTGGCCTGGTCTTCCTTCTTCCGGGAGGCGAGTTGGGCGTCCGAGGGCGGTGGAATGGCGGGTTTGCCATCTGCGTTGATCTTCTTCGTATCGAGGTCCTGGTTGTATTTGAAGACCTGAACCTCGTACAAAGCCGCCAGTTGCGGGTCAGCAGGATAGGGTCGCTTGCCTTCCGCGACCTGCTGAATCATGCCGCGATCCGGGAAGAGGATGAGAGCCTGCTCGGGCGACATATTGATGGTGGGGTAGTCGTTGAGGCGGCGGTTCACTGCGTCATCGGAAATAGAGGTCGGGTTCAGTTGCTGCTCAAACCACTTATCCGGAGTCTGGCCCAGAACCCGTTCAATATCACCCGGCCGGGGTCCGAAGGTAAAACGGTTGAGGAGCTGAACGGCCCGGTCGCGCTGACTGAGAGGGGTCAGCGGAGCATTTTTAGGGGGAACAGGGACTTTGGGCTTGGAGCCGGACTTCGGAGCCGGGGACTTCGCGGCGGGTCGCATCGGTGCGGATTCTTCCTGAGCGCACAGGGGAGCTGCGGTAAGGGCTACGACAAGAAGTGCGAGGGTAAATTTCTGCATCGGAACCTCAACCTTGTTAGACAGGGGTTTGAATGCGTAAGTTGCGCTATGGCTCGGTAATGACCGAACGGGGCCGCCGAAAGCTCTGATTCTGTAGGAATACCGTTAGGCTGATTGTTCTATGGATGCAGATTGGCGTTTTTTTTTCATCGCGGTGTAGATCAGCCGGGCCGCAAAAAGGATGGCGAGGACAGCGGAAACCTTCCAGGGGGTACGGACTCCGGTCTTGACTAGCCACCAGAAATGGATACAGGCGGCGATTGTAGCGATGTAGACGAGTCGGTGGAGCCGTTGCCAGTTCTTGCCGCCCATCGCGCGCAGCATGAAGGAGGGCGAGGTGCAGGCGAGAGCGAGAAGGATGAGCCAGGAGAAGAATCCGACCTGGATAAAACGCCGCTTGAGAAGGTCGTCCCAGATGCCGGGCCATACTAATTTCCACTGCGTGACGAATTCGGCTGGATGGCCTGCTTTGAGGGAGATCAGCGCGGTGGAGAGGTCGTATCCGCTGAAGAGGAAGATGTAAGTCGCGAGATGGAGCGATGCGTAAAAGAAGGAGTAGAGGCCGACCAGGCGACGAAAGCGGATAAGAAAGGCGATCTTAGGGGAGAGACGGCGAAGTGGAGTCACGGCCAGCGAGGCCAGCAGAATATACAAAGCCCAGTCGCCGGTGAAGTGGGTGATGTAGTTGACGGGGTCGGCTTTGAGGGCGAGGCATCCGTTGCGAAAGAACTCCACAAGATAGACGAAGGGGGCCAGAAGGCAGAGATGAATCAGAGCTTTCAGGATGAGGATGGATCTTTTTGACATGGGTTTGATCAGGCTGCTTCTGGTTAGTTTAGCGGGTGCGGTGTGAACGTGGTCATACCTGGCTTTATTGCATCCAGCGGTTGAATCAGAGTTCTATAAACCGAACCGCCACCGCATCCGGCGCGTATAAGATCAAACCCTCCATTCCGGTCAAACGGAGATGGAGGGTTGGAGAGAACAAAAGGACTTAGGGGAGCCAGCCTTGCGCATGCAAAATGTTGCTTACACTTACAGTAGGTACGATGCTTTTCACGCGTTGGATTGCTCCCTCAATCTGATTTTTAGTAGTACTTCTTGAGGTCCATCCCCGAGTAGAGGCTGGCAACCTGGTCTGCATAACCATTGAACGGCAGGGTCGGGATGGTGTGGGGGAAGCCGGAGGCGTCGATACGGCGCTCGCGGGCCTGGGTCCAGCGGGGATGGTCGACGCTGGGATTCACATTCGAGTAGAAACCGTATTCCTGGGAGTTGATCTCGCTCCAGGTCGTCTTGGGCTGTTTATCCGTGAAATGGAAGCGAACGATAGACTTGGCGTTCTTGAAACCGTACTTCCATGGCATGACGACGCGGACGGGTGCGCCGTTCTGGTTGGGCAGGACGTTACCGTACATACCAAAGGCGAGGAGTGCTAGCGGATTCATGGCCTCGTCCAGGCGGAGGCCCTCGGAGTAGGGCCAGTCGTATCCGCCGGGGAGGTCGGGCATCTGCTTCTTGTCGACCAGCGACACGAACTGAACATATTTGGCGCTGGGGAGAGGTTCGCAGAAGTTGATGAACTCCGAGAGGGAGTATCCGTCCCATGGAATGACCATCGACCAAGCCTCGACGCAGCGGTGGCGGTAGACACGATTCTCGATGGGCCGATAGTTCAGCAGATCGTCGATGTTGACGGTTTGGGGCTTCTTCACCATGCCGGTAACTTGAACGGTCCACGGACGGGTGCGAAGGGTGTGGGCGTTCTTGGCGGGTTCGTCTTTGTCCGTGCCGAACTCGTAAAAATTGTTATAGGTGGTGGATTTGCTTTCAGGCGTCTGGGGTTCGTTGACGGTGTATTTGCTGGGGACGGTCTTGAGCGGCGTCCCGGCGGCGTGGACGGTGGTTGTGGGGTCGATCAGGCCGGGCAGGTAGCGGGCAGCGAGAGCTCCAACACCGAGGGTTGCGGCTCCGGCGAGGAAGCGGCGACGGGCCTGATTGTGCTGCTGGAAGGCCGCCTCGGGGGTGATCTCGGAGGAGCGGATGGTCGACTCCAGGCTGCCGGACTTGCGGATGAGCATTTTGATTCCCTTCTTACCTGTGCTGCGGATCTCTCACGGTATCTCACGATGGAACACCGCTTCCTGTCTGTAGGACGCAGTGCATTGTTCTCTGGTTACAATACGCGACGATTTTGAGAGACCAGTGCTTTGAAAACGCTCCTAGTTTCGTGTTTAGGTGATGACGGGCATCCCTGGATTCTAGGGGAAACGGCACCGATCGTGCGACCGTGAGAGACAGGGGTGTCCGGGTGGTGGCACACTGGAGGGGAAAGATTCGTCTTAGGACAGATTGCACACACGATTGGGGACAGAATGACCGGAGCACGGGAAGCACAGTTGATAGAGGCGGCGAACCTGCTGCTAGATGCGCGGCGGGAGATGTCGCCGATAGTGGATCTGCCGGTGGAGTTGCAGCCGACGACCCTGGATGAGGCTTATGCCGTCCAGTTGATAATGGCTGAGGCGTATGGCGAGATTGGTGGCTGGAAAATCGGCGCCCCGACGCCGGAGGCTACACCGATGTTCGGACCGATGCCTCGCATCTGGATTCGGCCAAGTGGAGTTGGACTGGGGGCTGCCACCCATCGCTATCGCGGCCTGGAGGCGGAGATTGCGTTTTTGCTAGGAAAGGACCTGCCGGTGCGGGCCACTCCTTACACGCGCGACGAGGTGATTGCCGCGATTGCGAGTTGTCATCCAGTGATTGAGGAACTGGAGAGTGCGCTGGTTGATCCGGGAGCCGCGGTGAAATTCTCCATGGTCGGCGATCTTCAAATGCATGGAGGTCTGGTGTTCGGGCCGGCGTATGCAGATTGGAGGAGCATCGACTTTACGCACGAGCATGTCACGCTTTCGATCGATGGAGTCGTACGGGTGGAAAAGACCGGGTCGAATACGTCCGGCGATTTCCTGCGTCTGCTGCCTTACCTGGCGAACGAAGGATCGGCCCGGACAGGCGGGTTGAAGGCCGGACAGTGGATTACGACGGGAAGCTGGACCGGGAATATCCAGGGCACAAGTAACAGCCGGGTGGATGTGACGTTCGCCACGGCTGGTTCGGTTGGATTACGGTTCGAGTAGTTTCGAGCTCCGGTTACGGCCAATTCGCCCTTCAAGCAACGACTGACGCAGCAAGAATCAAAAGCGGGCCTCCGCAGTTGGCGGATGATGACAATTTCTAAATGGACAGGTGATCGATGAGTAATTTTGGTGAGGGTGTAGAGTTTCGAGCTCCGGTGACGGAGCGGTATGCGGGAATCCTGACGCCGGAGGCGGTGGCGTTTGTTGTGGGGCTGCAGCGCGCCTTCAACGGCCGACGCCAAGAGTTGCTGGGTGCGCGCGTGGTGCGTCAGGCTGCGCTCGACGCCGGCGAGCGGCCCGACTTTCTGGAAGAGACCCGGGCGATTCGCGAGAGCGAGTGGACCGTGGCTCCGCTGCCCGCCGATCTACTGGACCGTCGCGTGGAGATCACCGGGCCGGTTGAGCGGAAGATGATCATCAATGCGCTCAATTCGGGCGCAAAGGTGTTCATGGCGGACTTCGAAGACTCGACCACCCCGACGTGGGAGAACGTGATCGAAGGTCAGATCAACCTGCGCGATGCCGTACGGCGGACCATTACATTTTCAGACCCGTCGACCGGGAAGCAATATGCGTTGAAGGAGAATCCCGCGGTGCTGTTTGTGCGGGCGCGTGGCTGGCACCTGGACGAGGCTCACCTGCATGTGGATGGAGAGCCAATGTCGGGGTCGCTGTTCGACTTCGGGATGTACGCGTTCCATAATGCGAAGGAGTTGCTGGCTCGCGGTTCCGGGCCCTACTTCTACCTGCCGAAGATGGAGGGCCATCTGGAGGCCCGGCTTTGGAACGATGCTTTCGTGAAAGCCGAGGCAGAGTTAGGAATTCCTGCCGGCTCAATCAAGGGGACGGTGCTGATCGAGACCATTCTGGCGACGTTCGAGATGGACGAAATTCTGTGGGAGTTGAAGGACCACTCGGCCGGACTGAACTGCGGCCGCTGGGATTATATTTTCAGCTTCATCAAAAAATTTGCGGGTGACAAGAGCGTTCTGCTGCCGGACCGCGGGCAGGTCACGATGACCACGCACTTCATGCGCAGCTACTCCAAGCTGGCGATCAAGACTTGCCACAGACGCGGTGTAAGTGCGATGGGTGGGATGAGCGCGTTTATTCCGATCAAGACCGATACCGAGGCGAACGAACGGGCGCTTGCACAGGTGCGTGCGGATAAGGAACGCGAGGCGACGGATGGGCATGACGGAACATGGGTCGCGCATCCGGGACTGGTGCCGGTGGCGCTTGAGGTTTTCGATCGGGTGATGCCGCAAGCCAACCAGATCGACAAGCAGCTTCCCGACTATCATGCGACGGCCGAGGATCTGCTGCAGGTTCCGGAGGGATCGATTACGGAGGCTGGGTTGCGGCAGAATGTTGCCGTGGGCCTCGGCTATGTGGAGGCGTGGTTGCGCGGTATCGGATGTGTCCCGCTGTTCAATCTGATGGAAGATGCGGCCACGGCAGAGATCTCGCGGGCGCAGCTTTGGCAGTGGGTCCATCATGGCGCGGTGCTGGCCGATGGTCGCCCGGTGACAGCCGAGTTGGTCGAAAGCGAAATTGATCGTGAACTAACGCTCGCTGAGGTTCAGTTCGATGCGAAGCGTTACGAAGCTTACAAGCACGCTGGTTTCCTGATGCGCGAACTCGTGAAGGCTCCTCACTTTCAGGACTTCCTTACGGTTCCCGCGTATGCGCGTGTCCTGGGAACCGAAGTCTTCGTCTAAAACTACTTGTCTCTCGTAGTGCACAAACGCAGGAAGGGCCGGAGAATATCTCCGGCCCTTCCTGCGTTTGTGCAGCTTGCGACTGCGGTTTAGTGGGCTGGTAGTTCCCTGCCCTTGGCTGGTGTCTTCTTCTTGCTGAAGCGTCCCAGGATGGTCTTGAGGATTACGTACAAGACCGGGATGAAGAAGAGGTTGAGGATGGTGGAGAGGATCATTCCGCCGATGATCGCGGTACCGACCGAGTGACGTCCGTAAGCGCCGGCGCCGGTCGCGACGTAGAGCGGGAAGACGCCGAGGATAAAGGCGATCGACGTCATGAGGATAGGCCGGAGACGAAGTTCGGCAGCCTCAATTGCGGCGTCGATGATGGAACGACCCTGTTCGAGGAGCTGTTCCGCGAACTCTACGATGAGAATTGAATTCTTCGCGGAAAGACCGATGAGCATTACGAGACCGATTTGCACGTAGACGTCATCCACCAATCCACGGAAGGCTACCAGTGAGAGCGCTCCGAGAATGGCCATGGGGACGGCGAGCAGGATGATGAACGGAAGCGCGAAGCTCTCGTACTGGGCGGAGAGAGTGAGGTATACCACCAGCAAGCCGAGTCCGAAGATGATGATCGCCTTACCGGCCGATTCCACTTCTTCAAGAGCGAGACCGGTCCAGGAGAAGGACATGCCCTGCAGCTTGTTCTTTTCGAAGAGCTCCTGCATCTTCGCCAGGCCCTGTCCGGAGCTAAGGCCCTCCGCCGGAGAGCCGTCGATTTCAGCCGAGCGGAACAGGTTGTAGTGGCTGATAACCTGCGGGCCCGAAGTCTCCGAGACCGAGGCCAGGTTGTCCAGCGGGACCATCTGGCCGGAGTCGGAGCGAACGTAGTACTCGCGGAGATCGTGCGAAGTCTTGCGGAACTGCTGGTCAGCCTGTACGTAAACGCGGTACGAACGGTTGTTGAAGTCGAAGTCGTTGACGTAGCTCGAACCCATGAAGGTGTTGAGGGCCGACGTGATCTGGGTGAAGGGGACGCCCATGGTCTTGGCCTTCTCGCGATCGATGGAGACGAGAAGCTGGGGATCGTTGGAGGTAAAGGTCGTGTTCATGCCGGTGAGTCCGGAGCTTGGGGCGCGCGACGCGCCAACAATGGTGTGGGCAACGCGGTCGATATCCGCGAAGGTGCTGCGTCCGGCGTCCTGCAGGATGAACTGGAAGCCGCCGACCGTACCTACACCAGCGATTGCAGGAGGTTCCGCGGCGAAGGCGATGCCACCCGGAACACCAAAAAGCTTAGGCCCAACCTCGCTCACGATGGCACGTGCGGTGAAGTTTGGTCCCATCTTGGTGCGCTCGTCAATGGGTTTGAGAGGCGCAAAGATAAGACCCGCGTTCGGCGAACTACCACCGGACAGCGAGAAGCCCATAACCGAGAAGGTTCCGAATACGCCTTCGTTCTGACGGACCAGGGCGGAGGCGCGATCGGCGAACTCAGAGGTGTAGCTGAGCGAGGCGCCGGGAGGAGTCTGCACGATGATGAGGAAGTACGACTGGTCTTCCTGCGGGACGAAGGCAGTCGGTACATGGTTGTACATGAACGCCGTTGCGCCGAGCGCTCCGAAGAAGAGCACCACCATGGCGTACCGAATCTTCACCACGAAGGTGACGGCCTTGGCGTAAACCTTGATGAGCCATTGAATCGCGTGTTCGATGGGATTGAGCAAAAGACCCATGATACCGGTCTTCTTCTGCTCAGGACGCAGCAGGATCGCGGCGAGGGCGGGAGAAAGTGTCAGGGCGTTGAAGGCCGAGATCGCAATGGAGAAGGCGATCGTCAGCGAGAACTGTTTGTAGAGAATACCGGTAGTTCCCGGAAAGAAGCTGACCGGGATGAAGACCGAAATGAGTACGAGCGAGGTCGCGATAACGGCGCTGGTGACCTCGGCCATCGCAATGCTGGTGGCCTGATGAGGGTCGTCAGAGACAGACTCGGTATTTTGGGCCACAACCGATTTGTGAACCGTGATGACGTCTGGACCATAAGGATCCGGGTCGGAGTGTTCGGCACGCTCCGGGATGACGGCATGACCGGAGAGGTGGCGTTGCACGTTTTCGATAACGACGATGGCGTCGTCAACCACAAGTCCCGTGGCCAGGGTGATTCCGAATAGCGTCAGCGAATTGATCGAGAAGCCGAACATTTTGATGAACGCGAAGGTGCCGATCAGCGAGACGGGAATGGTGACGGCAGGAATGATCGTTGCGCGCCAGTCTTGCAGGAAGAGGAAGATGACGACGATAACGATGATGACGGCTTCGCCGATAGTCTGAACGACCTCACGAATGGAGTCGCTGACGACGGTGGTGGTATCGACGGCGATGATGTACTTCATGCCGGGCGGGAAGGATTTTTCAAGCTCAGCGAGCACAGCGCGGCACTTCTTGTCGACGTCGAGGGCGTTGGCATTGGAGAGTTGCTGAACACCGACGCCGATGGCCTCTCCACCGGAGAATTTGAGGTCGGTGTTGTAGTTTTCGGCTCCGACTTCGGCGCGCCCTACATCCTTGAGCAGCACGATACCGTCACCGGTGGTGCCCTTTTTGATAATGATGTTTTCAAATTGACGCGGATCTGTAAGTCGACCAACGACCCGTACGGCCATCTGGAACTGCTGATGCACATCCGAAGGCTGCTGCCCGAGCTGACCGGCGGCGACTTCGACGTTCTGTTCGGCAAGTGCATTGGTAACGTCAAGCGCTGTGAGACCGCGGGCAGCGAGACGGTTGGGGTCGAGCCAGATACGCATAGCGTACTTGCGCTCACCGAAGATAACGACCGCCCCCACACCCGGGACGCGTTTCAGCGCGTCGGCAATGTAGACGTCGATATAGTTCGAAATGAAGGCCGGGGAGAGCGAGTGGTCGGGCGAGACGAAACCGGCCGCGAGCACGAAGTTGGCATTGGCTTTGGTGATCGTGATGCCGGTATTGTTAACGACGGCTGGCAGACGGCCTGATGCCGACGAGACGCGATTTTGAACGTCGACAGCGGCGATATTCAGGTCGTAGCCCGTATCGAACGTGACGGTGATAGCGGAGGTTCCGTCGTTTGAGCTGGTGGAACTCATGTACCGCATGCCTTCGACGCCGTTGATAGACTGCTCGAGGATGGTGGTAACGGCGGACTCAACGTCCTTGGAGTTGGCACCGATAAAGTTGCTGGTGACGACAACCTGGGGCGGAGCGAGCTGCGGATAGAGCGAGATCGGCAGCGTCGGGATGCAGACGGCTCCTGCGAGAACAATCAGCAAGGCGCAGACCGTTGCGAAGATCGGGCGGCGAATGAAAAAATCTACCAAGGGAACCTCTGGCCGGGGACTGAGCCCGGCGGTGTGCGAGAAACAGTGCGGCGCCGAACTTCTGGCGCCGCGGAGGCGGGAGGACGCAGCCTAGCCGAGGGGCTTGACCGGTGCGCCATCCTGCAGGAACTGCAGGCCGGAGAGGATGACCTTATCTCCGGCTTTAAGACCGGAGATAACCGGGTAGGTGTTGCCCACGGTTTCGCCGAGGTCGACCGCGACCTGGTGTGCAATGTAACCGTCACCCTTAGGCGTCGCGACGTACACGAAGGTCTGTCCACCAATACGGGTTACAGCCAGGACGGGAACGGTGGGGGCAGGGGCCGTGCTCCAGGTAATGCGAGCTTTGACGAGCTGCGAGTTACGCAGTCTCTCGGTGGTCCGTGGTACCGGCGCCTTGGCAAGTATGCTCTGTAGACCGTTGTCGACCTGCGGAGAGAGAAAGTTGATATTCGACTTGAGCAGCACGTTGCCAGCCGTGTCGAGGATTTCGACGGGCAGATTCTGGCGGAGTTGGCCGGCGCGCTCAGTCGGAACGTAGATATAAGCCTCAAGATCGGCGTTCTCGTCCACGGTCGTGAGAAGCGTGGTTGCCGAGACGTAGTCGCCGAGGTGGACGGGAATATCGCCAACGATGCCGCTGAAGGGTGCGCGAATCTCGTAGTAAGCGAGTTGCTGCTTCTGCGTGTTCGTGAGGGCCGAGGAGGAGTCAAGATCAGCCTTGGAGTTCTCGTAGGCCTGGACAGCCTGGTCGTAACTCTGCTTCGAGGTGACGCCCGATTCATAGAGCTTGCGCTGGCGCTCGACGTCGGACTGATTGTATTGGTACACGGCCTTCTTCTGCGCCTCGGTTCCCTGCTGGGACTGAACCGTGGCGAGTTGCTTGAGAGGGTCGATCTGCATCAACACCTGGCCCGCCCTAACGGCATCTCCAGACTTCACGAAGATGCGCGTGAGGTTGCCATCAACCTGAGGCTGCATGGTGGCGGACCGGCGGCTCTTGATCGTTGCAACGTAGGTGTCAGAAGCAGGGACCGGCGAAAGCGTGACCGCAGCGACCTGGACGGGCATCGCCTGGGGCGCAGCCGCCGGAGGAGCAGCCTGCTTGCAGCCCAAAGACAGAACGGAGAATGCGCTGCCGATAATGAGGGGCAGGGTGCGGCGAAAAGGGAGGTTCAGTGACACTGTGCTTCTCCTTGTAATTCAAAGCCATAATCCGAAACGGGTGATGCTGTGATTCTAAAGTTATTTATCGCAATTCATTGAGCGGGCGAAGCTAAAGCTTCGCTTCCATCCACACAAATTTTGAGGTAACGCTGTTTAGATGAAATCAAATCCATAAGGGTTCCATTTGATTCGCGTGAAGATAGACTTACGGAGATTCGGGTTATTCCAGGTCTTAGACGACAGATGTAGTCAATCTATTCCGATCGTATCGGTGGATGTGAATCTCTTCAGCGATACGTCATCAAAGGCACGCTTGTCGGCAAAGGCAAATGGATTGAAGCTCTCGTGACGGTCGAAGGCATCAGCTTTCTCTGCTGCCTTGAGGCGGTATATGACGAAGTACGTGATGGGGGTTGCCAGCACCTCATAGCCAACCTTAAGAAGATACCCCGTAACGATGATGTTCAAAATAGTACGAGCGGGGTAAATCCCTCCGAAGGTCAGGGAGATAACGAGGACTGTATCAACCGCCTGCCCCACTATGGTGGAACCGATGGTACGGGTCCACAGCTTTTGACCGTTGGTCAGAAGCTTGAGCCGGGCCATGGTGTAGGAGTTGGCAAACTCCCCAGCCCAGAAAGCTACTAAGGAAGCGGCAAGGATGCGCGGGATAAAGCCGAAGACAACGTTGAAGGCCTGCTGGTTGTTCCAGCCCGGAGCCGAAGGCAAGGCAATGACTGCAGCTCCCATGACGTAGAGGAGAGCGGTTCCGAAGAATCCGAGCCAGATCGCTCGGCGCGACGCGGCAAACCCGTAGACCTCGGTGAAGACGTCTCCAAAGATATAGGTGATGGGAAACAACAGGACCGCACCGCTCACCGCGAAGGGTCCGAGTGACCACTCCCCCAGGGAGACGGGACCGATCAGACAGACCTTCTGCGCCACCAGATTCGAGACGAGAAAAATCACGACGAAAGCTGTCGTCAAGGCGTCGAGATATTTGTAACGCGGAGGATTCGCGGCCATAAGTCAGGTTAGAGAAGTGCCACTATCTTACGTCGAACCGAAGCGATACGTCCTAATAATGAGATAAAGATAAGCAGCGCTGTTTTTTGACAGGGGTAGCCTATATTGATAGCGTTGTGATGGCCGGTTGCGTGGTGGGACCGTGCCCTTCTGGTGAGTCCCCGTCGTCTAGCCCGGCCCAGGACACCGCCGTCTCACGGCGACAACACAAGTTCGAATCTTGTCGGGGACGCCAAATCATTGGGCGCGCGTGTATTTGCTTCGCTACTGTGAAACCGGAATCCTGGTGGTGGGCAAAATTGGGTTGTCTACCATTACGTCTATCAGGTCAGGCGTCAGACGAACTCCTCCTGTAGTTCACTCTCGCAGGTCTGAATGAGGTTCCTCCAATGTTGTTCCCAGTCGGTTATCCTCATAAGGGCACCTTATGATTCGACTCGATTCTCTTTCCCTAGATGATCTACTAATGAAACGGAAAGGTCTTCGGCGGCAATTGTCCGCGCAGACCGACCTGCGAGAGATCCGCATCGCCGTTCTGGGCGGTTCCACAACCAATGAAGTAGTCGACCTGCTGGAGCTCGTACTGCTGTCGAGTGGCTTTCGGCCTACCTTTTACCAGTGCGAATATGGCCGATTCTATGAAGAGGCCGTGCATGATCCGCAGGCCTTGATCGATTTCCGTCCGGATCTCGTCTATCTCCATACCTCCTGCCAGAACATCCAGGGATTCGCTCCTCTACAGAGTTCAGAGGAAGAGTTGCAAGGGTATGTCGACGCGGAGGTCGACCGCTATCGCAGCATCTGGGCGGGACTGGATGTCCTTGGATGCCAGATCATTCAGAACAACTTCGAGCTGCCTGCCTTTGCGATTCTCGGCAATATGGACGCTGTCGCGTATGGCGGCCACTCCAGCTTTGTGATGCGACTGAATCTCGCCTTTGCAAAGGCAGCCGCGACAAACTCGAAGCTTCTGATCCAGGATGTACACAGACTTTCGGCGCGCCTGGGTCTCACCCAGTGGTTCGACTGGGAACGTTGGTTCAGCTACAAGATTTTGAACAGCGCCGAGGCAAGCCTGGTGATGGCGCGGTCTCTGGCGTCGATCATCCTTGGGCTCTATGGCAGAAGCCGTAAGGTGCTGGTGCTGGATCTCGACAATACGCTCTGGGGCGGTGTTATCGGGGACGACGGCGCGGACAAGATTCAGATTGGGCGAGAGACGCCGATCGCGGAAGCTTACACGGCGTTTCAGGAGTATTGCCTGTCGCTTCGTAACCGCGGCGTGCTGCTGGCAGTCTGCTCCAAGAACAATGAGGATATTGCGAAACAAGGTTTTGAGCATCCCGATTCGGTGCTCAAGCTGGAACATATCTCCTGCTTCAAAGCGAATTGGGAGCCGAAGCATGAGAATATTCTGGCGATCGGACGTGAGTTGAACCTCGGGGTCGACAGCTTTGTCTTTATCGATGACAATCCCGCCGAGCGTGCGATTGTTGAGGCACAGGTAGACGGTATCGCTGTGCCGGATGTGGGCTCGAATGTGTCGAGCTATGCGGGAATCATCGAGGCAGGCCGATACTTTGAACCGGTTTCGCTTTCGAAGGAAGACCTCGACCGGGCCGCGCTTTACGCGGGCAACTCGCAGCGCGCGAACTTCGAATCGAAGTTCGCTGATTATGGCGAATATCTGGATTCGCTGAAGATGACTGCCGAGATTGACGTCTTCAAACCTGTCTATCTGGAACGCATCGCGCAGCTCACCAATAAGACCAACCAGTTCAACCTGACCACACGCCGTTACACCATGGCTGAGATTGAGTCGATCGCAGCCGACGACCAGTACATCGGCCTGTACGGCAAACTGAGCGACCGATTCGGCGACAATGGATTGATCTCTATCGTTCTGGGGCGCAAAGAAGGCACGACGCTGCATATGGATCTCTGGCTGATGAGCTGCCGCGTTCTGAAGCGCGACATGGAGGTTGCCATGCTGGATGCCGTCGTCGAACGAGCTCGGTCGGCCGGCGTCGAAAGACTGCTAGGCTATTACCTGCCGACCAAAAAGAACGGTATGGTCGCGGACCACTACGAGAAGTTGGGCTTCACACGTACGGATTCAACAGCGGGCAGCGATGAAGCTTCGACGTTCTCTCTTTCGCTTGCCGGATACACCCCACGCAATAGCCACATCAAAGTTACGGAGTTAGTTCATGGATAATCTTCTCTCCGAGTTGCAGGAAATTTTTCGCGATGTATTCGATCAGGAAGACCTGGGGCTGACACGTGAGTCGAACGCTTCGACGATCGAAGACTGGGACTCACTGGCGCATGTCAATCTGGTGACCTCGATCGAAAAGCGTTACAGAATCAAGTTCGCCCTTGGAGAGCTTCAGGGATTGAAGAACGTCGGCGATATGATCGATCTGATCCAGGTAAAATTGGCGCAAAAATGACGGAATACCGTTGGGAAGACCTGCATCTCGGTTTGAAGCACAGCTTTTCGGCGACATTCACGGAGGAGATGATGCAGCACTTCGCTGCTCTCTCCGGGGATATCAATCCCCTGCATGTGGACGCTGACTATGCAATAGCGGCAGGATTCCCCGGGCCAGTTGTTTTCGGGATGATGACGTCTTCTTTGTATTCCAAATTGGTCGGAGTTTACCTGCCGGGGAAGTACGCCCTGCTCCAGGGAATCGATATTGACTTCAACTCGCCGTGCCATGCGGGAGATGTGCTGAACGTTGAGGGTGAGATCATCTTCCTCAGCGATGCAGTCCGCCGCCTGGAGGTGAAGGCGACCATTCGCAGGGAAAACCGGAAGCTGGTCTCCAAGGCAACGATAAGGGTAGGTTTGCATGGCTGATCGCGTTTTGCTGGTAACGGGAGCTTCGTCGGATATCGGGCTTGCGGTCATACGGACAATACTGGCTTCCGCCGCCGCTCCGCTTGTGCTCGCGCACTCGTTCCGTGGCGGCGAGAAGATTCAGGCCTTGCAGGCGGAGTTCGGCGAGCGGGTACGGTCGGTGGAAGCTGACTTCACAGACGCTGCGTCGGTCAAGAAGATGGCCGACGATATCCTGGCCCAATATGGGGCGCCGCACAGCGTTCTCCATTTACCAGCTCTGCGGCTCAACTACGAGCGCTTTACCAAGTTCGATTGGCAACGGTTTGAGGCGGATCTCTCTGTGCAGGTCCAATCTGTTGTGATTTTGCTACAGCGTTTTCTGCCCAAGATGGCGAAGATACAGGATTCACGGGTCGTCTTTGTGCTTTCAAGCGTCACGCACGGTATGCCGCCAAAGTTCCTTTCGATGTATACCGTACTGAAGTACGCGCAGTTAGGGCTGATGCGCTCCCTTGCGGCTGAGTACGCCGCGACCAGCGTTCGGATCAACGGCATCTCTCCGAGCATGGTCCAGACACAGTTTCTCGGTGAAATCGCCGAAGTTGCTGTAGAGATGAGTGCGGCTGCGAGTCCGCAGGGGCGCAATGCTTTGCCCCAGGATCTGGTCGGAGCGATTCAATTTTTTCTTTCCCCTGCCGCCGGTTACATTACTGGAGCCGATCTTCCGATTTCAGCAGGCAGCGTCTGCTAATTCGCAGGCTTAACGGCGGACAGTACGTTTGATCTGGGCGTACTGGAGAAGGATGAACGAATCCGTCATCCCGGCGATATAGTCTGCTACCGTCCGGGCCAGGCCTTCGGTTTGAACCTCTTCAAAATACGCGGCAGGAAGTTCTGCGGGATCTTCGATCCAGTAATTAAAGAGTGAGGTGACGACCTCCTCGGCCTTGTCGTGCTCGTTTTCGAGCTCGCGGCAGGTATAGAGGGTGTCGTAAAGGTATCGCTTCTCCTGCAGGCGCTCCGCTTCGGCCTGGGGGGAGAAGACAGCCAGCCGCTCAGGGTGGTTGCGGATGTCTTCGAGGCAGTTGGCGCCGATTGCGCGGGTGTTAGCGCGGGTGGTCTCGATCAGATCGTCTGTGAGGGTGTTCTGCATGAGCTGCAAAGCTTCATTGAAGAGATACTTCTGGTCGACTCCGGCGTGCTGCTTGGCCACGATGCGGTAGCAGCGGGCGAGAATCTCGACGTGGTCGCAGATATGAGCGATCTCGAGGAGCCCAGACTCTACGCCATCATCGAGATCGGCCGTGAGGTAGGCGATCTCGTCGGCGAGGTCGATGATCTGGGCTTCAAGCGGTGGACTCTGATTCAGAAAGTAAGGAGAAAGGTCTGGGTGTTGGTCGGTGGAGTAGTCGCGGGAGTGCTTAATGATGCCCTCGCGAACCCCGAGGGTGAGGTTCAGACCGCGATGGGCGGCATAGCGCTGCTCGAAGTGCTCGACAATGCGAAGCGCGTGGAGGTTGTGGTCAAATCGGCGACCGTGTCGCTGGAGACAGCGATCGAGAGCCCGCTCCCCAGCGTGACCGAACGGCGGGTGGCCGATGTCGTGAACCAGGGCCAGGGACTCGGCCAGGTCTTCGTTAAGCCCCAGAGCAGAGGCGGTGGCGCGAGCGATCTGCGCAACCTCCATGGTGTGGGTGAGACGGGAGCGGAAGTGGTCGGAGGCGCGACTGGTGAAGACCTGAGTCTTGCCTGCGAGGCGGCGAAAAGCGCGGGCCTGAACGATGCGCTCGCGGTCCCGCTGAAAGGAGGTGCGCGAGGCACGCAAAGGCGCCGGGTAGACCCGGGCGAGGAGGGGATCTCCCTCTCCACCGCTTACAGCGCAGAGATGAAGCGATCCGCCAGTTCGCTGGAGCTCCTGATTTACGAGGGAGAGACCGGTTTGGATGTGCGTGGCGTTCGGCAATGTCTTCCCCTCTCGGAACTCCTCTAAGGAGTCAGAAATAAACATGTTATGTCATTGAATGAACCTGCTTCATTCAATGACAAAGCCCGGTATATGCCGGGCTGTAGAGTCTTAAGTATATCAGTGGGGTCAACACGCGCTTAGGGCATGACGAAGGTCAGTGCAAGACCATCTATGAACCGAAATTGGGTAGGAGACAATCTCTCCCACCCAATCTTTTAAATCTTAGTTAGTCGATTTTCTTGGCTGCAGTCGTGCTGAGTTTGGCTAGTTTCACACGAGCGTTCTCAAGCTTATGTTGAACTTTGGAGACGTCGGCGGGATCGGCGTCGGCAGGAAGAGAGCGGGCATACTCGGTCATAGAGCGCTCCCACTGGGAGACGGCCAGCTTGAGTTTGCCGGTCTTCTCGTAGACTTCACCGAGATGGTCGTGGACGGTCGGGTCCGTGGCGATGCGCTCGTTGGCTTTGCGGAGGTTCTCTTCTGCCAGTCCATACTGACCGGATTTGAAGTAGACCCAGCCGAGGGAGTCGAGATAGGCCCCATTTTGCGGATCGAGCTCGACCGCTTTGCGAATCAGGGTGAGAGCCTCGGGAAGCTTGGTGCCGTGATCGGCAAGCATGTAGCCGAGGTAGTTGAGGACGGTGGCGTTGTTGGGGTCAATTGCCAGGGCCTTGCGGAACTCCGTCTCTGCCTCGTCGTACTGCTTTTGGCGGTCGTACAGTGTGCCGCGAAGGAAAAGGACATAAAGCTTCTCGTCCGGCCGACTGGCCAGGACGGCGGCCTTGTCAAGCTGTTCTGCAGCGGATTTGAAGTCCTTGACGCGGACATAGATCTGGGCGAGTGCAAGGTAGACGTCGCGATCATCTGCGGCACCCGGGGGCGGAGCCAGTTGCGATTTGGCGAGAGTAATTCCCTGCTCTACATGGCCCGTGTCGGCCAATTGACCTGCGTACATCAACTGAACCTGCTGATCGTGGGGGAGCTTTGCAGCGGCCTGGGCGGCAATCGCTGTGGCTTCTTTCCACTGATGAGCGTCCCGATAGGCGTCGATCTGGCCCTGGTAGCCGCTCTTAACATAGTCGCCGCCGAGTTCGATGAGTTGCTTGTAAGCTGTCACCGCTTCGGTAGTCTTATTCTGCTCGCGATAGATGATTCCAAGGCGGTCATAGAAGATCGCACGGTTCGCCTTCTCGGCTTCGGTGTACTTTCCGTCCGGATGCGAGGAACCATCAAGTATCTTGTTGAGGACAGAAACAGCCTCGTCATAGTGCCCGAGCGAGTCCTGGACCAGCGCCTCATTATAGGTTAGTTCGATGGAGTCGGGGGCAAGTACCTTGGCCTTTTTGAGGGTTCCAAGCGCCAGATCGTAGTGGCCTTGGCGACGCTGAATCTCGGCGATGTGGATCTGGGAGAGGGCGTCCTGGGGCTCTGCAGCGACGATAGCGTTAAGGTTCTTCAGCGCTTCGTCGAGTTGACCGTCAGCCAAAAGAGCATTGGCAAGCCCGCGCTGGGAATCAACGTTATCAGGGTCCAGGTCGCAAGCGCGACGGTATGCTGCGATGGCATCCTTCGTCTTATGCAACTGGTCGAGGCTGCCACCGAGTGCATATTCGATGCGGGCGGAACGGTCCCCTACCGGGACGGAACTCAGAGTGTCCGCAGCGCGCTGGGAGTCACCCTGATCGCTGTAGAGGCGGGCCATGTTGAGGATGACGTCTTCAGAGTTGGAGTCGATCTTTTGGGCGGCTTTGAACTGCGCCTCTGCCTTGGCGGAGTCATGGTTGAAGCCGTAGAGCTGGCCGAGGAGAAGGTGTATCTCAACGTCATTTGGCTTGAGCTGTGCAAGCTTTTCGTACTCGGTAATGGCAAGCTGGAGCATCTGACCGGACTGGGGCGTCTGCATGTCCCCGAGGGAGCGGAGATAGACCTTGCCCAGCAAGGTGTGGGCCTCGACGTCGTCGGGATTGCGGCTGATCTGATCCTGGGCGGCAGTAACTGCCTCGCGGATGCGGCCAATCTTGAAGTAAAGATCGGCGAGGCCGTCCTGCAGCATGGGCGAGCTTGGATCGGCAGAGAGAGCGAGTTTGTACTCTTCGACCGCTTGGGTGGCGTAGTCGGAGCGACCGGCGTTGGTTGCCAGATCTTCATAGAGGTGCGCCAGGCCGTAGTGATAATAGGCGGCAGAGCGATCCGCAGCGCCTGTCACAGGCGGGGCAGTAGCTGGGGCGGGGACAGGGGTCGATTTGGACTTCTGGGCGTAGAGGCTGTGCGCGCCGAGGAGGAAAAAGGCCGACGCCGGAAGAAGAACAAATTGGCGAAGACGGAATGCGCGCGGGGAAAGGGTCATTAAGTGTGATTTCCTATGCTGAAAACAGACCAGCGACACGGTTTAGACGAAGCAGCTAAAGGATTGGATGCAGTCGGCACGCGATAGAGCTACTCTCCCGGGCGGCGCTGCCCGGGAGGGTTGTTCGTGATTATAGCCATTTGTGCGGCTCTTTCCCGTCTTTATGCAGCTTTATCCATGGCGAAAATGTCGAACGCCGGTGAAGGCCATGGCAATTCCGAGCTTGTTTGCGGCTTCGATGACCTCGGCGTCGCGAACTGATCCTCCGGGTTGAATCACAGCGGTTGCACCTGCTTGGGCTACGGTTTCGAGGCCATCCGGGAACGGGAAGAACGCGTCCGAGGCAGCAACGCTCCCGGCGAGCGGCAGGACAGCCTTCATCGCGCCGAAGCGGGCCGCGTCCACACGCGACATCTGCCCCGCGCCGATGCCGACCGTCTGGCCGTGCCCTTCCGAGAACCGGGCATACACAATGGCATTTGATTTCACATGTTTGCAGATGCTCCAGCTAAAGAGGAGCGCACGCAATTCTTCCGCAGTGGGCTGACGCTCGGTGACGATCTTGAGGTCCGCCTCGGTAATACGGAGCCGGTCGGCATCCTGGATAAGAAGACCTCCGGAGACCTGCTTGAGCACGCGCGGAGTCTCGGCGGGTGTGATCTGGAGGAGGCGAAGATTCTTCTTGGCGGCGAAGCGGGTGAGGGCCTCCGGCGTGAAGGACGGGGCGACGATCGCTTCGACGAAGAGCTTGGCGATCTCTTCCGCAGCTTCGGCGTCTACCTCGCGGTTGATGCCAAGGACGCCGCCAAAGGCCGAAATGGGATCGGCTTCGAGAGCGCGGCGGTAGGCTTCGAGAACGGTTGCGCCGGTCGAGGCTCCGCAGGGATTGGTGTGCTTGATGATGACCACCGCAGCGTCGGCGGAGGCATCGAACTCGCTCACGAGCTCCCAGCAGGCGTCGAGGTCGACGATGTTGTTATAGCTAAGCTCTTTACCCTGAAGTTGCTTCGCCGAAGCCACCCCTTTGCCAGAACCGTCGGTGTAGAGGGCAGCTTTCTGATGAGGATTCTCCCCGTACCGGAGGGTGGTTACCAGAGGGTCGATGATCCGGACGGTCTGAGGAAGCTCCTCAGAGAAGATAGCTGGTCCGGAGGGTTCTGCGATGGCCTCAAGGGCGGTTGCGATTCCCGCGTCGTAAGCGGCAGTGGTGCTAAAGGCCTGCTTGGCGAGCCGCCAGCGGGTGGCGTGGCTAAGAGATCCAGAGTTGGCGGCGAGCTCCTCCGCGAGGGCTGGGTAATCCGCGACAGCGGTGACAATGGCTACGTCGGCAAAGTTCTTAGCGGCGGACCGGACCATCGAGGGACCGCCAATGTCGATATTTTCGATGACCTCGTGGAACTGAACGCCGGGCTTCTGGGAGGTCTTCTCGAAGGCGTAGAGGTTGACCACTACCATGTCGATGGGCTGGATCTCGTGCTCGGTGATCGCGGCGACGTGCTCGGCGTTATTGCGGATATGGAGGATGCCGCCGTGAACCTTGGGATGAAGAGTCTTGACCCGTCCGTCGAGCATCTCGGGAAAGCCGGTGAGGTCGGAGATATCGCGAACCGTGAGGCCAGCGTCTCGGAGGGCTTTGGAGGTGCCTCCGGTCGACACGAGTTCGATGTTGTGGGCGACGAGGGCACGGGCGAAGTCGATAAGACCGGTTTTGTCCGTAACGGAGAGAAGGGCGCGGCGGATGGGCTTGAGGTCGTTCGTAGATTCGGTCACAGGTCTAGTTTATCGGAGGTGAGGTCAGGGCGGGAGCGGCATATCATGGCAACTGGAGGCAGTCATGGTCTGGCACGTGGATGAGGCAAAAAGCAAGTTCGACCAGGTTCTGGAAGCGTGTCTGCGAGAAGGCCCCCAGATTATCGCGCGCAATGGACGGGAAGAAGCTGTTCTCGTGCAGGTCGACGAGTGGAGAAGGCTACAGAAAGTGGAATCGGCAGAGTAATACCGCATCCAGAAAACTGCTAGAGAATCGCCGCACCAGTAAGTTCGGTCACGCGCTCGACATTATGGGCAGCGCACCATTTTTTGAGATTGGTGGCGATGTTTTCGACAGCGCGGGGATCGGCATAGCTGGCGGTGCCGACTTCTACAGCAGTGGCCCCGGCGAGCATGAACTCTACAGCGTCTTCGGCCCGGACGATCCCGCCCATTCCTACAACTGGGATTTTCACGGCGCGAGAGGCTTCGTGGACCATGCGAACGGCGATGGGGCGGATCGCCGGGCCGGAAAGGCCTGCCGTGACGTTGGCGATACGGGGACGGCGGGTCTCAATATCGATGGCCAGGGACAGGAAGGTGTTGACGAGGGAGATGGCATCAGCGCCGGCGTCTGCGCAGACGCGCGCCATAAGGCTGATGCTCGTGACGTTGGGCGAGAGCTTGACCATCAGGGGGCGTTTGGCGATCTGACGGCAGCGGCCGGCGAGGTGATATAGGGACTCGGGATCGGTGCCGAATACCATGCCGCCGTGGCTGGTGTTCGGGCAACTGGCGTTGAGCTCGTACATGGAGATACCTGGAGCGTCGTTCAGGGCATGGATGACTTCAATGCAGTCTTCGATGGTGTAGCCGAAGACGTTTGCGATCGTGACGGCACCCTTCATGGTGCGAAGTTTTGGGAGTTTCTGGGCGATAAAGGCCTGAACGCCCATGTTCTGCAAGCCAATCGCGTTCAGCATTCCAGCCGGAGTTTCAATGATGCGTGGACTGGGATTGCCGGCCATCGGCTCACGGGAGAGACCTTTGGTGACGAAGGCGCCGATGCGGTCGAGAGAGAGAATGTCCTCAAACTCGACCCCATAGCCGAAGGTTCCGCTGGCGGCGATTACTGGTGAACTCAGCTCGACTCCAGCGATTTTGACACGCATGTCGGGCCCTTTGGGAGCCTTGGAATGGCCGGGCTTAGGACTGACAGGCTTGGGATCGGCGGGCGGCGGGCTCATGGGGCCACCGGCTTCTTTGAGGAGCCCTTGGCGGAGCTGGCGGTCTCTGGGCGGACCGCCATGGTGAGAACGTGCCCAACGGTTGCGGAGGGTTGGTTGACGCGGAGCAACGAAGCAAAGGTGGCGGCAATATCGACCGGGGCGACACGGTCGTGGTAAGTCCCCGGGATGAAGGCTGAGCCGAAGAACGCCAGAGGGACGTGGCGATCGTACGAGTAAGGGGTGTAGTGATTCGTGCCCTTCGCATAGGCCTGTTGGTACATGCCATTCGAGAACATCACGTACCACCCGCCATTGGGAGAGTAGCTGTGCAGGATAAGGCGGCCCTCGTCCGTAGCTGGGACCTGGCTCGCTGCCATCTGGACCTTGGTGTAGACGTGGCGGATAAAGGGACGCTGAGGCAGCCGGGACTGGCTGATTCCCGTCGGCGGTGGCGGAAGCGTGGATTCGAGAGCCTCGGGAAGTAGGTCCGCTACCGCCTGCTCGGCTTCGGCCTCGGAGACCTTGATGGCTGTGAAAGGGCGGGGATCGAGTTCGAGGTAGGGCAGTTCTCCGCCCAGGAAGTACTTGATTGACTTGCCGGGGGAGTAACGCTCATTGAGGGAGGTCTCCAGGGCGGCAAGGAGTTTGGGAGCGTTGAAGGCAGTGGCCGGGATGCCCAGCTTGTCGGCTACAGCGACGACCGGGGCTACGCCGTGGTCGCCGGTAAGGGAGACCCAGACATTGGCCATGCCACCGTCAACGTGCCCATCGAGCCAGGTGAAGAAGCCGTTGAGATCGACGTCGATGGCGTCGATCATCGCGCGCTGCTCGGGGGCGTCGGGGCCTATCTTATGGCCGAGGATGTCGGTGGAAGAGATGCTCAACGTCAGGACGTCGGTGACGTCGTGCTTGCCCATCTGCTCGGCGGTGATCAGAGACTTGGCGAAGTCCAGCAGGTAGGAGACCGAGGCGGGCTTGGAGCCAACGTCTTCATAAAAGTATCCGGGGCGGGCTTTGGCCTCCTGGATCGCTTGTGCGGCACGGCCGCTGTTATTGAAGGCCTGGGCCCAGGCGGGAAGCTGTGGAGACCAATAGGTCGAGGTGACGAACTTTCCGCTGGCGTGGTCGAGCCAGAAGGCGCCGTTCGAGGCATGGCCCGAGGTCAGGATGGCAGCGCGGTCTTTGAGCGAGACTCCGAAGAGCTTGGACTGGCCGCGCGAGGCCAGAACGACCTCATCGCCGAGAGTGGATGCGAGTTGATTCCGGGGAGAAGCTCCGACGTCTTTCGAATCGGGATCGCCGACGATGGCGTAGCGTTCGTCTTCGACGGAGCTGACGGGATGGGTGGTTGAACGCTTGAGGTCCCACCACTCATTGAGTGAGATGCCGTGGCCATCGGTGTAGGCCCCGGTGCCGATGGTGGAGTGGCCGGGTGCGGTCATGGTATTGGCGTAGTCGTAATAGCAGTCGGTGAAGTAGGCTCCACGCTTCAGGAACAGATTGAAGCCGCTGGGAGTCTTGAAGTCGTCGCGGTAGCGGTCGAGATAATCGCCTCGAAATTGGTCGATAACAAGAACGACGACGAGCTTGGGCTTCGCGTGGTAAGCGTCGGCATAGGCTGGGGGTGCGAACGGCAGGACCAGCAGAAGGCTTAGGAGGGCGACTATCTTTTGCATGGGATAAGGATAACTGGAAATTGTTTCGGTGAGTTTGGGTCGGTCGGGTTCGTGCAGTCGAGTGCCGCAGACGCGTCCGGGCAACGGGTCGGAACGATCTCCCCTCTAATCATGCTGGCAAGGTTTTTGAAAGGAAGGTACGACTTGAACGTTACGAAACGGATGGCAGCATGGGCTCTGGGTTTGGCTGTAATAGCAGGAGGGGCGACAGCGCGAGCGCAATATGGTCCTCCGCAGGGGCCGCCGGGCGGCGGCTATCAAGGTGGACCGGGCGGCTGGGATGCTCCTCCCCGCGAGTTTCGCGACGCTGCCCGACGCGGTTTTCAGGATGGGCTTAACGGCGCACAAAAGGATTTTGAGAATCGGCGTCGCTGGAATGTGAACAATCGCGACGAGTACCGCAATCCGAATGTCCCGGGGCCGCTGCGTCGCGACTATCGGACGGGATTCAAACGGGGCTATGACACCGGGGTTCGCCACTACACGCAAGGCGGTCCGGGACCGGGTCGTCCTTATTAGTAATTAGTAAAAGGCGACCGAATTGATTCAGAACGAAAACCCCGCGCCGACTTCGAGCGCGGGGTTTTCACTTAACTGGTATTTAGTCGGACTATTCAGCGAACGGACAGGCTGACGTCGGCTACCGCGAAATCAACACTCCTGTGACGGTAGAATAGTCAGCAATGATCGATTTGGCATTTGTGAGGGCTAATCTGCCCTTGGTTGAAGAAAAATTGCGTTCGCGGGGCATGGATCCCGCCCTGGTGCTGGGTGATTTCGTTGCGATCGACCGCGAGCGACGGAACGCCATCACGCGCGTCGAGACGCTGAAGGCGCAGCGAAACAAGCTCACGGAAGAGATTGCAAAATTGCGACGCGCGGGTGAAGACGCCACCGCCCCGATGGAGCAGACCAAGGTTCTGAAGTCGGAGTTAGAAGCCCTGGAATCAATGGCAGCAAAGGCTGACGAACGTCAGCGCGAGATGATGCAGACGCTTCCCAACCTGCCGCAGGAGAGCGTTCCGGCGGGCAAGAGCGAGCATGAAAATGTCGTTGTGAAGACCTGGGGCGAAAAACCAAACTTCGACTTCCCTGCCAAGCCACATTGGGAGATCGGCGAGGCGCTGGGAATTCTTGACTTCGAGCGCGCTGCGAAGATCTCAGGATCGCGGTTTGTCGTTCACTTCGGGCAGGGTGCCCGACTGGAACGTGCGCTGGCAAACTTCATGCTCGATCTTCACACCGCGCAGCACGGCTATACCGAAGTGATGCCGCCGAATATGGTGAACTCGAAGTCGCTGTTCGGGACCGGGCAGTTGCCCAAGTTTGTGGAAGACCTCTTTCACTGCGATGACAAGGGCTCCTACACGCCCGGCGAATTTCAGGATGGAGACCACTGGCTGATTCCCACCGCCGAGGTGCCGGTCACGAACCTCTTCCGCGACGAGACCCTGGAGGACGGTCAGCTTCCGGTGTCGTTCTGTGCCTACACGCCGTGCTACCGCAGCGAGGCGGGCAGTTACGGCAAAGATGTACGCGGGATGATTCGGCAGCACCAGTTCCAGAAGGTTGAACTTGTAAAATTTTGCAAACCCGAAGATTCGACCGCGGAGCATGAGCGCCTAACAGAGCACGCGGAGCGGGTGCTGGAGTTGCTGGGACTTCCCTACCGACGCATGCTGCTTTGCACCGGCGACATGGGGTTTGCTTCGTCCAAGACGTATGACCTCGAGGTCTGGCTTCCGGGGCAGGGCCTGTATCGCGAGATCAGTTCCTGCTCGAACTTCGAAGCCTTCCAGGCACGCCGTGCGAATATCCGGTATCGCCCTGCGGGAGCCAAGAAGAGTGAATTTCTCCACACTTTGAACGGCAGCGGTCTGGCCGTCGGGCGGACCTACCTGGCTATTCTGGAGAACTACCAGCAGGCGGATGGAACGGTGGAGATTCCCGAGGTACTGGTACCGTACATGAACTGCGATACCGTGATCGGCAAGCAGAAGCAGACAGGCAGGAGCTAGCGATGCCACAAAGATCCGCAGGGCAATTATTCAAGAGCTACTTCTTCTGGGCCTACGAACGGGGCAGCTTTCACTATGACGTCATGGTGACGCTGATCTTGATTTTTCTGTTCCTGTCGCCGCACTTCGTCGACTTCAAAGATCGCCTCGTTGAGACGGTCGCCCTGCACGCGAGTGAGGTACTGGTGAAAGAAGCCGGGACGGTCGGAACCAGCAGCCGCTTCGTCTACCAGATTCGTGCGGATGAGATTGGCGGGGCAAAATCAGATACCGAGATTCGAGCTGCGATTCTAAGGGCGGTTGAGCCGATCTCAGGAGAAGTGACCCTGGAGCGTTATCAGGCGGTAGTCGACGCGCAGGGCCGGGTCGTGGCGTACGACGCATGGGTACTTCGGTAGTCCGAAGTAGAGACGAATGCATCTAAAGAAACGCGGGCCGGGACACTTTACCGGGACCAACGGAGTCACTAAGTGCAGATGAACTTTCTGAGATCAAACGCTTTTGCTGCTTTTACTCTGACTGCCGCGCTTACGGGGATCCTGAGTCTAGCTCCTGCCAAAGCTTCGGCGGCGGATACTCCTCGGCTGACTGATACGATCCATAAGTTGGATACGGCGAGTGCGAAGTTCCAATCCGCACAGGCTGACTTCAAAAAGGATCTGTATGAGCGCGTAGTCAGGGACACGACAACCCAGACCGGCAACATCTACTTCGTCCGGAAGGGCCCCGCGACGCAGATGGGGGCGAAGTTCGCGACCCCGGCGGTCAAACTGGTGGAGTTCAAGGATGGCATGTTGAAGCTGTACGATCCGGGAACCAACCATCTCCAGCCGTATGCGAGCGGCGATAACAGGGCTCGCTTCGAGAGCTTTCTGACGCTAGGGTTTGGCGGTAGCGGGCAGGATTTGATAAAGGCCTGGACCGTAGACGATCAAGGTTCGGAGTCGATTAATGACGGTAAGGGAACCCTGGCAGTCGAGAAATTGGTCCTGACTCCAAAAGATCCGAGCGTCAAAAACACCTTCACCCAGGTCACCCTGTGGGTGGATCTGGATCGCGGCGTATCACTGAAGCAGGAATTTCTGGCTCCTTCCGGGGATAAGCAGACTGCGTTTTACACCAACATCAAGTACAACCAGAAGGTAGATTTGAAGCCGTTCGAGATCAAGTGCAAAGGGAGTTGCAGCTAAGCTTTGGCAGACCGGATGGGGCCGCTTTCCGTTGTCTGGTACGAACTGCCGAAGAGGGCTGCTGCCGCCACGATCAGAATCGGAAAAAACTCCAGCGTGTAGCGAGGCTCGGAGTTATCCAGCGTCAGCAATAGAGCAGCACGGAGCGCGATGGAGGCGATCATCGCCCAGGCTAAAGGAGCCTGGGCGTTCCAGAATTCTCCATTGCGGTTAGCGCGATACCAGCGGCGCAGCCCTAGCCCAGCAAGAACAAAATAAGCAAGGTTCAGAGCCGCGAAGGTAGTGGCGAAGACAGTCTGGCCCGGGTGGTCTTTGAACTTCCACCACTCCAGCGCAATGGGCAGCATTTCGGTCCGCGGACGGAGCGCCATGTTCAGCAGGCGCGCGACGGGAAGGGCGACGTAGAAGCGGATGGGGTTGGCTTCAATGCGCTGTTCGGCGAGCGCATTGAAGCAGGCATCGAGGCCAGGTGTGGGGGTGTAGGTCTCGTTGTACTCGGCAAGCAGCGCGTCGGTGGCGGCATACTCCGTTTCATTGTCGAAGGCGCGCGTGGGAATATCTGCGACGTCGATCCGGTCCCCTTCGTAGTTCCAGTAGACGTCCTCGGTGGACGTGAACTCGATGGCCCAGGTACGGTACCAGCGTTGAAATCCTAGCGGAACAGACTCGCCCGGATCAGTCGCGTAGCGCGGGGCCAGGGGCTGGATGACGTGGAAGGTGCGCCAGTTTCGCACTGCCCAGGGGGCCAGCGGAAGTGCGACCAGGCATGCGGTTAGAACAGTTGGCCAGGATTTGCGGAGGAGACTGGTCCGGATCGTTCCTTTTGAGTGCGGCTTGGAGCTTAGTATTGAGCACAACGAGGTCCAGGCGATGGCCGGCACCACGGCGGCGGCGAGAAGTCCCTGTTCCGGACGGAGAAGGATCGCATAGGAGAGCGCGGCGGCCACAAGAAAGAGCCACCGATTGATCGGCGGCACGAGGGTGGCTTCCCTGCCCGAATCATCCAAATCCTGGGTCTCGCGCCAGCGTTGAAGTGCGTAGTAAGCGATAGCAATACAGAGAAGCGTGAGGGTCTCGGCCAGCGGAGCGGCGACGTAGCTGGCGGTAAACGGGCACAGCACACCAAGCCACAAGGCGGCACGGAAGGCGCGGGGGCCGAAGAGTCGTCCAGCCAGTGTGGCGAGGACCCAGCAGGTCACGAGGTCGAGGACAGCCTGCACGACCATAACCGCGGTGTAGTGTTCGCGTCCAAAGAGGCTGAAGCAGAGCGCGAGGAACGCAGGATAGCCTGGGAGACGAATCAGGGTGGGGAGAGGTGCAGTATAGGGGTTGGCCGGGGTGGTCTGGGTGAAGCCGTAAACGCCGTGGTCAAGCCAGTTCTTGGCGATGTCGCCGTAGACGAGCGTGTCGCCGGCGATCCGGGCGGCGTGGGCGATGAACCAGAGACGCAGGAGCAGGCCAATCGCCAAGGCGGCGGCGAGGGTGAGGCGCTGAAAGGTTTCGCTCCGGTCTTGGCTCGATACACTGCGGGTCATGTAGCAGCATCATACTAATAAGAAAGAGCTAAAGGAGCAGGTGCGTTGACGCGGACCGGGCTGCTGCATACGATGGGCTTAGCCTGATTGGCGCGAGAACAACAGCCGTCCCGAATGAACAAACAAGTCTTCTACGATCCGCAGCGTAAGCGCTGGAAGCGCCTGCGCTTTATCTTCGACGTCCTGGCCCTCTCCGGACTGTTGATGGGGACGCTGTTTCTCGTAGGGCTGCTGCGCATGAAGCCACTTCCGGAGCTCTTGCTGGATGCTCCGAAGCGAAACTACCGCGCGTTGGCGAACCCGACCGTTCCGCTGCTGAAACCCGGGCAGAAGCTACAGCGTTCCGCGCATCGCAAGACCGACCTAAGCCCTTCGGATGTACCGTTGAACTCGGGGGAAGGATTGCGCGCGGCGTACTACGTCGACTGGGATCCGGCAAGCTACTCGTCCCTGAAGCAGCACGTGAAGCAGATCGACCTGCTATTTCCGGAATGGTTGCATGTGGTGACGCCCGATGGCGGACTTACCTCCTACACCATCGATAATCGGGCCTACGACGTAGTGGACGACGACGGCGAAGTACATCCCGTAGACCGCGAGAATAAGGTCGCCCGAACGATTGCGGCCGCACGGGTCGACACTGAAATCTTCCCGCTGGTCAATAACTTCGATCCGGTGAAAGGCGTCTTCCTTCCCACTGTTGGAGAGTTTCTAGCCAGTGAAACTGCCCGTGCCAACTTTCTGAAACAGATTGACACGTTCCTTGCGGAGAATCCGAGCTATCGCGGGCTTTCGCTGGACTTCGAAGAGATTCCGTCGGATGCGCAGGCAGGATACCTGGCGCTGATCGTGGCTCTGTACAACGACTTGCATCCCCGCAATCTGCGTCTCTACGTAAACACCCCGGTGGGAGATGATGACTACAATTTAAAGGCGATCGCCGATCACTCGGATGGCATTCTGCTGATGAACTACGATCAGCACCAGACTGAGAGCGAACCTGGGCCGATCGCTTCGCAGGACTGGTTTATCGACAATCTGCGGGCTGTGCTGAAGGTCGTTCCAAAAGAGAAGCTGATCTGCTCGCTGGGCAGCTATGGGTACGACTGGACCACGACACTGCCGGCACCCGTCGATCCGAAGAAGAAAAGTAAGGTTAAGCCGGTGGCTGAGAAGGTGCTGAATTCTCAGAACCTCTCGACCCAGGAGGCCTGGCAGGCAGCCTCCGATTCTGAGTCGCAAGTGGAGTTGGACGAAGACTCCTTGAACGCCCACTTCGCCTACGACGATGTGGACGCGCACGTCCGGCACCAGGTCTGGTTTCTGGATGCAGTGACGGTCCTGAACGAGATGCGGGCCGCTCGGGCGCTTGGATTACAGACGTATGCACTGTGGCGGTTGGGGTCGGAAGACGACTCGCTGTGGAAGGTATGGGACTCGCCGCTGCGCGCCGATCCGGGGAAGGATCTCGCCCAGGTTGAGCCGGGCTACGACGTCGATACCGAGGGCGAGGGCGACATCCTCAAGATCACTCGGAAGCCGCAGCCCGGGCATCGGACCGTGACCATGGATGACGACCACGCGGTCCCGCCGGAGTACCGGTCGATCACGGACGAGTCGATGGACTCTTACCCACTCTCGTACACGGTGGAGCAGTATGGCTACCATCCGAAGAAGGTTGCGCTGAGTTTCGACGATGGGCCGGACCCGGATTGGACCCCGCGGATTCTCGATGTCCTCAAGAAATATGGGGTACACGCGACGTTCTTCATGATCGGCGAGATCGCCGGCAACAACGTCGGCGTCATGCGGCGGGTGTACCGCGAAGGCCATGAGATTGGAAATCACACCTTTACCCATCCGGACATCAGCGAAATTTCGAATGGGCAGGTGGACCTGCAACTGAACCTGACGGAGCGGCTCTTTGCTTCGAAGCTTGGGGTGCAGCCCCTCTACTTCAGGCCTCCCTACTCCATCGATCAGGAGCCAGATACGAACGACCAGGCTGCTCCCGTCGATCGCATCCAAGGGCTGGGATATGTGATCGTCGGCAACAAGATCGATACAAACGACTGGGATGAGCATCCGCGCAAGACTCCGCAGGAGATTACGGATAGTGTCTTCCAGCAGATCGCGTCGATGGAGAAGCGCCCCTGGGCCCGCGGCTCGGTAATTCTGCTGCACGATGGCGGCGGAGATCGCTCGCCGACGGTTGCTGCGCTGCCGGTCCTGATCCAGGCGCTTCGGGCCAAGGGGTATGAAATTGTCCCGGTGTCTGAACTACTGGGCAAGACGCGCGAACAGGTGATGCCGACCTTGACGCCGAAGCAGAGGTGGCAGGCGCGCGTGGATTCGGTTGCGTTCTTCTTCTACGGATTCTTCTCGCACTTCGTGGTGTGGATGTTCTTTGTCGGCGACGTGCTGATGAGCGCACGGTTGATTATCATCGGCGTTTTTGCGGTGATTGATCGCCTCCGAAAACGCAAGAACTTTGCTGGACCGGACTACGCGCCGCGCGTTGCGGTACTGATTCCTGCTTATAACGAAGAGAAGGTTATCGTGCGGACGATTCGCTCGGTGATGATGTCGAACTACAAGAATCTGCGGATTGTTGTGATCGATGACGGTTCGTCAGACAGGACCTCTGAGGTCGCTCGGCTCGCGTATCCGAACGATATCGCCTCCGGCCGGCTGATTGTTTTGACCAAAGAGAACGGCGGTAAGGCGGACGCGCTGAACTATGCGCTCGATACGCTGGAGGAAGAGGTCTACATCGGCATCGATGCCGACGGCGTCATCGCGCATGATGCGATTACCAGGCTTGTGCCGCACTTTGCCAATCCGAAGATCGGAGCGGTGGCCGGAAATGCCAAGGTTGGAAACAGGGTCAATCTGTGGACCCGCTGGCAGGCGCTTGAATACATCACCAGCCAGAACTTCGAGCGGCGCGCTCTGGATCTGTTCGACGTAGTGATGGTAGTCCCCGGGGCCATTGGCGCCTGGCGAACGGCGGCTGTCAAAGCGGGCGGCGGTTATCACACCAATACCGTGGCAGAAGACGCCGACCTGACCATGAACATGCTGGAACAGGGCTACAGCGTGATCTACGAAGATCAGGCTCTGGCGTTCACGGAAGCTCCGGTCAACGCCGATGGCCTGATGCGGCAGCGTTTCCGCTGGTCGTTCGGGATTCTGCAGGCGATCTTCAAACACCGTGGCGCCATCTCGAAACATCGAGCGATGGGACTCTTCGCACTGCCGAATATCCTGGTCTTTCAGATTCTGCTGCCGCTGCTCTCTCCACTGATCGACCTGATGTTCGTGGCGGGCGTGATTCACTACTTCGTCGATCGATATTTCCACCCGGATACAGCGTCGACGGCCAGTTTTTACAAGCTAATTGCGTTCTTCGGAGCGTTCCTGCTGATCGACTTCCTTGCCTCGGCGCTGGCATTTGCGCTGGAGCGCAAGCATCCGGCGAGCAAGGGTGATGCATGGCTGCTGGTCCACATCTGGATTCAGCGGTTTACCTACCGTCAGGTCTTCTCGGTGGTGTTATTCAAGACACTGAAGCGGGCGATCGATGGGAAACCGTTCAACTGGGACAAGCTGGATCGAACGGCGCAAATGTCGGCCGAAACGGATAAACTGACAGAGAGTGTCTAGTTCCCACGGATAGCGATTTCGATGAGCCTTTACACGGATACCAGAGGGGTGGCCAGTCCCTCCTCTCTTTTGAAAATGATGCTCTTCCCTGCACCGAATACCGAGCGCCGTACGCGCTAGAAATGAGCCCCCATGGCCACGACTTTCCTTGCCTCACCTGCTGACTTCTCAGTCCTTGCCCCTTTTGTAAATGAAGCGTTTGTCGACTTCTCCCTCGTGGAGAACAAGCACGCGATGGAGGAGGCTTTGGCTCTCGTCGCTAGCGAGCTTGGGCATGAGTATGACATGGTGATCGGCGGGAAACGGCTGCGAACCGAAGGGAAGATCGTATCAAAGAATCCGGCGCGTCCGGCCCAGGTCGTAGGGGTGCACCAGCGAGCTGGTGCCGAGCACGCTGCAGTCGCGATGGAAGCCGCGCAGAAAGCCTTTGCAACGTGGAGCCGCGTCCCAGTGACGGAGCGCGCAGCATTGTTGTTCAAGGCCGCAGGAATGATTCGAGAGCGAAAATTTGAGTTCTGCGCGTGGCTGACCTTCGAAGTCGGCAAGAATTGGGGGGAGGCCGATGCCGATGTAGGCGAGACCATCGACTTCCTTGAGTTCTATGCGCGCGAGGCGCTGCGACTAGATGGGACAGCTACGCCAATTCAATTCCCCGGCGAGCGAAACAACTTGAAGTACATCCCGCTGGGCGTGGGCGCGGTCATTCCGCCGTGGAACTTCCCCTTCGCGATCATGGCAGGAATGACGGTCGCAGCGATCGTGACCGGGAATACGGTCATTTTGAAGCCTTCGGTGGATGCTTCGACGATTGCGGCGAAGTTCTTCAGCCTGATGGAAGAAGCAGGGCTGCCGGACGGCGTCATCAATTTCTGCCCCGGCGAAGGTCCTGAGTTCGGCGGTGCAGTGGTCGCGCATCCGCAGACACGATTCGTAGCGTTTACCGGCTCGAAGGCGGTGGGGCTGGAGATTCATGAGCAAGCCGCGAAGACGCGGCCCGGACAGATCTTCATCAAGCGGACCATCCTAGAGATGGGCGGCAAGGATTCGATCATCGTCGAGAGCGACTGCGACCTGGAAGCTGCGGTTACGGGCGTAGTCGCCAGCGCCTTCGGGTTCAACGGGCAAAAATGCTCTGCATGCTCACGGGTGATCGTGGACGTCAGCGTCTACGACGCGTTCTGCGACATGGTCGTAGAGCGAGTGCAGAAGATTAAAGTGGGCGATCCTGCGGCAAACTTTGCAGCTGGGCCGGTCATCAGCGAAAAATCCTACCGCAAAGTGTTGGATTACATCGAGATCGGCAAAAGCGAGGGCCGTCTGCTGACGGGGGGGACGCCTGTCAACACGGAGACATCTGGCTTCTACATCGCGCCTACGGTGTTCGCGGATGTTGCTCCTACGGCGCGGATCGCACAAGAGGAGATCTTCGGGCCGGTGCTGGCGATTATCAAATCGAGCGGCCTGGATGACGCCCTGACGATTGCAAACAACACCGAATACGGGTTGACCGGAGCTATCTATTCCAGTTCGCGCGAGAAGCTTGAGCGGGCGCAGGAAGAATTCCACGTCGGCAATCTCTACCTCAACCGCAAGTGCACCGGGGCCATGGTGGGAGCGCATCCCTTCGGCGGCTTCAACATGAGCGGCACCGACTCCAAGGCCGGCGGCCCGGACTACTTATTGCTATTTACGCAGGGCAAGAGCATCGCAGAGAAGATCGGCTTGGCCAGCGAGCAGGCATAGAAGCAAGAGGGACGCTTGGGGTTATAAGCGACATACATTTGTCCTTTGCAATACAAACGCCTGTCGGGAGGAATCCGGCAGGCGTTCTGCGTTGCATCGATCTGCATAGCGGCGTCCAGCTAGCGACGAGAGTACGTTACGCAGTCTTTTTCTGAAGCAGGCTGCCAACCCGCGCGGCAGCGTCGGCGAGGGCGCGGTGATGGATGGTGAAGAGGGCAAGTTCGAGACGGTCGGAGACTCCGGTCTTGTCGTAGATGCTGCGCAGGTAGTTCTTGATGACCTGCTCCTTGGTACTGAGCTGGCTGGCGATATCCTTGTTCTTGCACCCCTGAACAATCAGGGAGACAATCTGCATCTCTTTGGGTGTGAGACGGTCCCGGACGCGGGAGCCGACCGTATCAGCGGCCTGCATCGTAGTCACGTTGGCGCGCTGCTTGCAGCGCTGTCCGCGGGCGACGCTGCGGGTGCATTCGACCAGCTCCGGCCCGGTGATGCTCCGGCTGACAATACAGTCGACGAGCACCGCGATCTCTTCAGGGACAACCTCCGCGTTTTCCGCAATAAGAATGACACGGCTCTCGGAAGCGTGTGCCTGGGCTATGAGCGCAGGCAGATCGGGTCGCAGGGTCGAGGCCACAAAGACCACAGCCCCGCGGTTTGCGTCGATCGCCGCCGCTAACCGCACGAGATCGTCGCACTGGGCGACGATGCGAATTTCCTCTTCGAGTGCGAGGACGCGGGCGGCCCCAGCCCGGAAGATAGCCTGATTATCGGCAAGTATGAGTCGGTTCATGGCGTTCGGCCTCCTGCCGCGGGCTAAATTCCCCTTGCAGTTCCCTCATCGGCTGCTCTGCGGGTGGAGGGAGCGGTGTCTGTAATTCGTACATCTGCCTCAGAAACCGGGTTTAAGGGAAGAACCGCTCTAGCGACGGCGAAATGGCCGGCGGAAAAGAGTATCTGTCAGCTTAACCCAGAAGTTGTAACAGGGGCAAAACTGTTTTCTGAACCTTCGGCGTTTGGCGGGAATCGAATGTTTGGCGGATCAAAACTCTCGCTGGTGATAGAAAAGAAAGATGCCAAAGCCAATTCTGCTCGCGATTGACGACGACACCAGCGTACTTGAAGCGGTGGTTCAGGACCTGCGTCGGAACTACGGACAGGAATATCGGATTTTAAGGGCCGCTTCTGGTGCAGCCGCCTTGGATATCTGTCGCCAACTCAAAGAACGCAAAGAGGTTGTAGCCCTCTTTCTCTCCGACCAACGCATGCCCGGAATGACAGGCGTCGACTTTCTGCAACAGGCAATTCCGCTATACCCCGATGCCAAGCGTGTGCTCCTGACGGCGTACGCCGACACTGAGGCTGCGATTCGGGCCATTAATTCCGCCAAGATTCACTACTACCTGAATAAACCGTGGGATCCGCCCGAAGAAAAGCTCTATCCGGTTCTGAACGATCTGTTGCAGGCGTGGAAACAGGGGTACAAGGCTCCGTTTGAAGGAATCCGTGTCGTTGGGGTTCGGTGGTCGGCGGCGAGCCATTCCGTGCGCGACTTCCTCTCGCGGAACCGCATTCCGTATCAATGGCTGAATCCGGAAGAAAAGCCGGAAGCGTTGGACCTACTCAAGGAGAAAGGCATCGACGATGCCAAGCTGCCGGTCGTGCTGTTTGGCGACGGAACAGCCCTGGTGCAGCCGACAACGACCGAACTGGCAGGAAAGGTCGGCCTCCGGACGCAGGCGCAGGAAGAGTTCTACGACGTGGTCATCGTCGGAGCGGGACCGGCGGGCCTCGCGGCTGGGGTGTATGGGGCGTCGGAGGGTTTGAAGACCCTGATCGTAGAAGCTTCTGCTCCCGGGGGACAGGCTGGTTCCAGCTCCCGGATTGAGAATTACCTCGGATTTCCCGAGGGATTGAGCGGCGAAGAACTGGGCAAGCGCGCGTTCCTGCAGGCGAATCGGCTGGGTGCAGAGTTCCTGACACAGCGCGTCACCTGCGTTAAAAACGAGAATGGATACCACATCGTAACGATGTCCGACGGTCGCCAGGTAAGTTGCCGGGTATGCCTCATCGCGACAGGTGTTGCGTATTGCATGCTGGACGTTCCCGGCGCCGACAAGTTCAGCGGTCTAGGCCTGTATTACGGTGCAGCTCAGACGGAAGCGATAGCCTGCAAGGGCGAGACGGTCTATATCGTCGGCGGGGCAAATTCGGCCGGGCAGGCCGCGATGCACTTTGCACGCTACGCCGATAAGGTCCACATGCTGGTGCGCGGACCATCGCTTGAAAAGAGCATGTCGAAGTACCTGATCGATCAGATCGCAAAGACTTCGAACATTACCGTCGAGACGGGCACGGAAGTTTTGTCGCTGGGAGGCGACGGCCATCTGGAGTGCATTACGCTGAAGACCCCGCGTGGCGAAGAAACGCGCCATGCCAATTCCGTCTTCATTTTTATCGGAGCAGCTCCCAAGACCGATTGGCTGCCTCTGGAGCTCGAGCGGGATAACAAAGGTTTCGTCCTGGCTGGGCCTGATCTTAGAGCAAAGACCGAGGCAAAATGGCCACTCGATCGTGAACCCTATTTGCTGGAGACCAGTGTGCCCGGAATTTTTGTTGCCGGCGATGTTCGTTATAACTCCGTAAAGCGGTGTGCGTCAGCCGTTGGTGAGGGTTCGATTGCAATTCAGTTTGTGCATCAATATCTGGCGAGTCTTTAAGACTAGGAGAGTTTGGTACCACTAAATCTATGAGCCAAGAGATCCATCTCGAAACAGAACTACACACGCAGGGAACGGGTGAAAACGTTCTCCCGATAGTGAGGCATCAGGGCGCCCTCCGGGCCGAATTGCTCTCGCAGTTGCGTGGGGTGGATATACTTTCGTCCCTGACAGAAGCGGACCTCACATGCCTGAACGAGATCGAAGAGGTCAAGCTCGCCGAGGGAGAGTACGTTGCGCGCCAGGGCGAGATGGAACACTTCTTCTGGATTTTGTTGCAGGGAGAGCTGCATATCTACCAGACGCTTTCGGATGGACGGAAGGTGAGCATCGTCACGGTGCCTTCCGGCTCCGCGTTTGGCGAGCTGCCGCTTCTCTCCAATGGGCCGAACCCGGCCAGCATGGTGACCAGCAAGCCCAGTGAATTGCTGCGTTTTACGGAAGAACAGTTCTGGGAGCTGATGACCACATGCCCTGAGGTGCGTAAAGCCATCCTCGGAAATATGGCGGTGCGGCTGCAAAGGCTGCAAAGCGTCACGCTCCAGCAGGAGAAGATGGCCGCTCTGGGGACCCTGGCTGCGGGCCTGATGCATGAGTTGAACAATCCCGGGGCTGCAGCGAGCCGTGCAGCTTCTCAACTGCGCGCCAATCTGCTACGCATGCATGAGCTGTCTGCGAAGTTCAGCCGCATCTCCATGAGCGACCAGCAGAAGCAGTGCTTATTCGAGTTGCAGGATCAAGCCCTGACCGTGAAACGTCCGGTGATGATGAACTCGCTCGAGCAGAGCGACGCTGAGGATGCACTGGTGGAGTGGATGGAGACCGCACAGGTCGAGAACGCGTGGAAGCTGGCGCCGACGCTGGTGTCGATCGGAATTCAATCGAGCGAGTTGGAATGCGCGCGCAGCGAATTCCATGCTTCCCTCTTATCGGATACGCTAAGTTGGCTCGAAGCTTTGGTATCCAGCATGCAACTCGTCGGAACCATTGAGGAGAGTATTGGGCGGGTCTCTTCCCTGGTGAAGGCGGTCAAGGCCTATGCCTACGAAGGCAAGAGCCAGAAGCAGGAGCTGGACGTAAACTCCAGCATCCACGCGACCATGGTGATGTTGGGCCATAAGCTTCGCGAGAAAGAAATCGTCCTGAAAAAAGAGCTCTCGACCGATCTTCCGATGCTTAAGACGGAGTGCTCAGGGCTCAATCAGATTTGGACAAATCTGCTGGACAACGCTATCGATGCGGTTCCGCAACAAGGCCTGATCAAGGTGAAGACGTGGGCTGAGATGCAGACATTGGGCGAGGGCGTCTTTCGCAAGGAGCTGTGCATCTCGATCCAGGACAATGGTAGCGGCATCCCGCCGGAGATCCAGCAACACATCTTTGACCCTTTCTATACGACGAAGCCAGTCGGCGTTGGGACGGGCCTGGGGCTTGGTATCGTCCATCGTATTGTCGAGCAGTTTGGCGGGACGATCCTCTTTACCTCCGATGAGCATGGCACCGAGTTTGTCGTAAAGCTTCCTGCTGAGAGTGCCTAAAGCTACCTTTTAGTCCAGCTTTCGTGAGATAGGCACATCAGTATGATGTAGGGGAGGAGACTACTTTGCTTACCCCTTTTCATATTGCATTTCCGGTCAACGATCTCGACGCAGCGCGGGCATTTTACGGTACCACACTTGGCTGCACGGAGGGTCGCAGCTCCGCCCAATGGATCGACTTCGACCTCTTCGGACACCAGATCGTCGCGCACCTGAAGCCTGGCACCACGAAAGACGATACCCACCACAATCCCGTCGACGGACACGATGTTCCGGTTCCACACTTTGGCGTCGTGCTGACCATGGAGAAGTGGGAAGCACTCGCAGAGCGGCTACGCACCGCAGGTACAAAGTTCGTGATTGAACCCTACATTCGCTTCAAGGGCGAAGTCGGCGAACAGGCGACGATGTTCTTTCTCGACCCTGCCGGCAACGCGCTGGAGTTCAAGGCGTTTGCGGACCTAGGCCAACTCTTCGCCAAATAGACTACGGACGAATTGCCTGCATCGAACCACTTCGATGCAGGCAATTCTTTTTGTGTCACAGCTCTGCTGACGCTGGTACGGGCGCAGAATGCTGCTGGTGGGCTTGAAAGCATTGTCGGCAGAGAACAGGCCGTCCACTGGTGGGCTTGAATGGAAGGATCGTTTCGACGTTGCATTTAGCGCAAATTGCACGAGTTTCGGTCCGTCGCAAGCTTATGATTTGGGGGCTGCCGGTTGAAACATTTTTACCCAGACGCCTGGTCCTGCAAGGCTTGCAATGCTTTGGATCGTTGCGAAACTGCTTATCGAAGAAGAAAAGCTGCTCGCCAGCACTGAAAATGAACTCGTCGTAGCAATCTGCACAGGTCAGGAGTCTGTCTACGAATTCCATATGGGTCTCCGTCTCACTTCGACCCAGGGCATTTTTGTCCATGGATCGTGTTGAATTGGATAGTTTGTTTTAGGTGTTCGATTGATCCATAGTGCTCAAGAGGGCTTCAACCGAGGATGGAGGCGATAGAAGCTCCAACGGTGAGGAGCACGGCCACCTCATAGGCTTTGGTGCGCTGGCGCTGCATCCGTTCTTCAGTCGCACGCACGCGGTCGTTAGTAGATGAGGCTTCTCCGTGATCAGTTACCAGAAATACAATCGCTGCAATAATGAGTGGAAGAAAAACAAGAGTAAGTAAGAAAATGATTCGATCGTCGGACACGATATTCTTCCCTTCTTCCAAGCCCTGATTTCCACTAGCAACAAACATTGGTTTGATTGGTGTGGGGAATTTGAAGCTCGGTTCAAGGGGATAGTGACGGAGGAAGTCGGATCGTTTCAAAATTTCCTAAAATGAAATCAGAACGCATCGAGGCTCGACCGCAGAGGACCGAAGTGCCCAGGCATATACACTCTTGCTATCAGATAAAAGAGGACTTCCGTGAATTTCGAGACATTCGATGCCTCCTACGTCAGCAGACTCCGCTCAGGAGATGCCTCTACGGAGCAGCATTTCGTTGGATATTTCACAGAATTGATAACGTTAAAACTTCGTTCGAAGCTGCGCACTCCCGAGATGATCGACGATGTCAGGCAGGAGACGTTTTCGCGGACATTATCACTGATTCGAAGCGATGGGCTGCGCCATGCGGAGCGGCTCGGTTCGCTGGTCAATTCAATCTGCAATCACGTTCTCATGGAGCAATACCGATCTTCGGATCGCGTCGATGGATTGGAAAAAGCGACTCCGGAACAACTCGTCGACAGCAGGAAGGATGCTCTAAGCGAAGCTATATCAAAAGATAGCCGAGAGATTGTAAGGCAGATTCTGGACAAAATGAACCTGCGAGACAAAACCCTGCTGCGAGCGCTCCTTCTGGAAGAACGAGATAAAGACGAGGTGTGTCGAGAGTTGGGGGTAGAACGTGAGTACCTGAGGGTTTTGCTGCACCGGGCGAAGGGGTCGTTTCGAGATATGTACTCCAGGCGAATACAGAATAAACACCACTAGCCTGGACGGGCACGATACAAAATCTCTCCAAAATGAAACGTTTCTCTCCCGGCACACACTATTAAGGGTAGGCGAGCAATACATTGAGGTTTCAGAGATGAATCATGCAGAGGCGATTCGGGAGATGGCAGTTGAGCAATACTTGCTCGGCGAGCTAAGCGGCGCATCGCTGGAAGGATTTGAAGAGCACCTCTTCGATTGCCCGGAGTGCGCGGCTGAACTAAAGGCAGGTTACCTGTTCGTCGAGGCTGCTCGTACCGAATTGCGAGAGCCGGCTAGGGCCTCCCTTCCCGTGATTAATAAAGTACAGAGCTGGACCAGTTGGTTTACGAACCCATGGGTTCTTGCTCCTGCCCTGGCGGCCTGTCTGCTGGTGATTGCCATACAGACGCTGGTGGTAGTGCCACGGATGAAGCAGGAATTGGCGCAGGCGCAGACCCCAGCAGTACTCAATAACCTGGTATTGGCGAATGCGGGGGGGCGGGGCGATTCGGTGGCCGAGATTGCTGCACCGCAGCACGGATCATTCCTCCTCTCGGTCGACATTCCAGCGCGAAGCGGATTCACAAGCTATGAGTGCTCGCTCTTTGCACCGTCTGGCTCACTTGTATGGCAGACGGCTGTCTCTCCCCAGCAGACCAGCGATGCTTTATTAATCCATATTCCCACAGACAAGACCGATGCGGGCCTGAATACGCTTCTTGTTCAGGGTTTACCTGCTGGCGACAAGCCCAATGGTAAGCTGGTTGATCTCGCGCGATATAGTTTTCGCTTGAGACTTCAAAAGTGATTGATTCATCTGATTGCACTCATAAAAATGGAGATTGAATGGACGCCAGCACGAAACGGCAGTTTTATTATCACTCGGATGCCAGCCCCCTGGGTGGCCACATTACTCACCCCTTCGAAGAAGTCATCAGCACCGCTGCGTCCTCATCACTGGCACAGGCGGGCGGTCACGTAAGCTCACGTCTTGATTCCTACCAGCTTGACCCCATCGTCTCGGTGACTTCTGCCTACTCCCATATTTCTGGGGTGGTAAATAAAAGCACCGGAAACTGGACCACGTTGACGACTTCCGTAGTGGAGAATCTGAATTTATTGGAGGTGGTAACGGCCGACCGCATCGTGTCGCGGCTGGCGGTGGAGCATCCGCTGGTGGGCTACACGCCGAAAGTATCCTTCGTAGGCGTGCAGTTTGATAATCTGCGAGTAGCCGGACACCCCGTCCATCCAACGCTGAACCTTAACTTGCTTGCAACGGATGGGCGAAAGGGCTTTCCCGACCGTCCCTATTTAGAGCATGAGAAGTTTCTCCAGACTGTGGTCGGACAGAGCCGTAGAATTACGGAGGCGCAAGATGCTCCTGAATGGCTCAAGGCTCGATACGGCTGGGTCCAGTCAGCGGAAGAACGCAAGAAGAGAGGGTACGTCCTATGCTCCCTGGTGGAAGATGTGCAGGGAGTAAAAGATGCGGATGCGTTTGGACACGTGATTACTGTGCCCGACTTTGGCAATATATTTCTTTCGGAATTGGTTCTCGATCAAGGCTCTTTCCGACTGACTATGATGCGCACCGAATTGGGATGTCCTGCCGAAGGAAACCTCAGTTTCGCTACCGCCGACTCCAATGGAGTTACTGTTCCCTAATATTGGGGAGTATCGTATTTCTGGCGTGCATCGGTTGCAGGCGAGAATCACGATTAACGCCTGAAGCCATATATGAGCAGATTGAAAAAGAGTTCCTTTCCGGAGAACTTTCTAAAGCACGGATAGCATCGGAAGCAGCCTATCGACGTTTCGAATCGAGCCGCCCGGACAGGGCGGCTATTTTTCGTATCGAGTTGGCCAAGGTGCTTATCTATCAGGGGAAGAGTGGAGACGCACTGACCCTCCTTGAACAGCCTCTACCTCCTCGATCAAAGATCGATTCCCAAGTCAGGCAACAAATCTTTCTTTCAATCGCACAGACTGGGGTCGGCCATCTTGATCAAGCAGAACAAACATTACTCCAAGCGCAAGAACACTGTCCCGCGGGTGTCCTCCATGCGGAATTAGCCAATGCCCAAGGGATCATTGCTATCAATGGAGGCAAGCTTGACGACGCAGAAAAAGCATTTCAGGCCAGTCTCGCAGGTGCCCGTCTAAGTGGTGATCGTTTTCTTCAGATCGGTGCACTCACAAACCTGGGGGTCGTTGCTCTGCGGGAGGAGCATTTTGAGGATGCGCTGACAGACTTTGGTGAGGCATCGCGTCTGGCGCGGCTTATTGGTGCCAAACTGCTGCTCGAAAAAGCAACCGGGAATGCGGGGTGGGCCTATTACAAGTTGGGTGACTTTCAGCGATCTCTTACTAGCACTCAGGAAGCCGAAAGGCAGGCCGCCGACTTGGGCGCGCCGGGCGACCAGGTCCACTGGCTCAACAATTCCGGGATGAGCGAGTACCGCCTTGGGAATCTGGAGGCCGCACGTTCCTTCTACGAACGAACGCTCGTTCTCGCTCAGTCCATTCCCAACCAGGAAGAGATCCTGGACGCTCACGTAAATCTTGGATTTCTCCTACTGCGGTCTGGAGACTTGAATGCTGCGGAGACGCATGCCCGTCAGGCGATGAGTGTAGCTGCGTTGAGACCCAATGATACGGAAAGACTGGAACCCGAACTACTGAGCGCTCTTTTGAGCAACGCAAGAGGAGACAAGCGACGTGCCGCTACAGCTCTTCTTGACCTGGAGCCACGGGCTGTTGCCTTCCCATCGCTGCGATGGGCGACGGAGAGCAATCTAGCCCATATCTACGCTGACACTGGTCAGCACCGTAACGCCGATATCTGGTTCCGCCGCGCCATCGATACCTTCCACCGGCAGAGATCGTCACTCACGAGCGTCGAATCGACGCTGCCTTTTCTGGAGAACGGTGCCGATCTTTACGATGGATATATGGAGTTTCTGATCCGTGACCACCGGACAGAGGAAGCGCTGAACGTGGCGGATGAGAGCCGCGCGGAATCGCTGCTCGATGGCATTAAATCATCTCCGGTCAAGCAGGCCATTCAGTCGTCGCAAAGAATAAACGCACAAACGATTGCAACTCGTATGCAGGCTACAGTTCTGGTGTATTCGTTGCAGCCCAAGGTCTCATATCTTTGGGCGATTACACCTGCGCGACAACAATTTTACGAACTGCCAGGAAGCGAAACGATCCTGCCGCTTGTGCAGCAGCAAACGAAATCGATTATGGCCTCGAAGGATCTGCTATCCCAGCGTGAATCGTCTGCACAGACGCTCTACGATCAACTGGTGAAACCGGCGGAAAGTCTCATCAAGAACGATGGCAGGGTCTTTATCGTCGGAGGCGAAGGACTGGATGGCCTCAACTTCGAGACTCTGATCAAGAGCGGAGGAGAGCCTCACTATTGGATCGAGGACGTCACGATTACGAATGCGAAGTCGCTGCGACTGCTATCTGTACGAAGCAATATTGAGACAAAACGAGTCAATAGAAGCATTCTTCTCATTGGCGATCCCATCTACCGCAAAGAGGAATATGGAGCGCTTGCCAATGCATCGTCCGAAGTTGCAAATATTGCAGGACACTTCGACGCAAGTCAGCGCACTGTATACACAGGAGGGGAGGCATCTCCAGCGGTTTATCAGATCGCACAACCGAGCAAGTTTTCGTATATCCATTTCGTGGCACATGCCACCGCAAACATGACCAGCCCGCTCGATTCCGCAGTGGTGCTCTCACGAGATCGTAGCGACGCAACGGTCTATAAACTTTATGCGAGAGACATTTTAAAGCAGAACCTGCACGCAGATCTGGTAACACTTTCCGCATGTTACGGGTCCGGCTTGCGAGACTACTCGGGAGAGGGACTGGTCGGACTGGCGTGGGCATTTCTGCGAGCCGGCTCGCATCAAGTGATCGGCGCGATGTGGGAGGTAAGCGACGCATCGACACCACAACTCATGGATCAACTCTACGCAAGACTGGTCCAGGGAATTCCTCCCGATGCCGCACTCCGCTCCGCAAAACTCTCCATGATTCACGCGGGAGGAGTATTTCGTAAGCCCCTGTACTGGGCACCCTTCCAGCTCTATGCCGGGGCATAGAGGTAGCTTGGACTGTTTGTTATATCTTGCGCCAGCGCATAAGCTGGCGGCTGTAGACAGACTGGCAGAAGCCAGACAGAGCGGCAAGGCCGGAGATGCAGGTCTGTTCGTTGCTGGAGCTTAGTGCGCATACATGTCGATTACGTAGAATCGATTGTTGGTGTCCTCTCGAGCAACGGCAATAGTGTACGTATCTCCGACCAGGCTCATGAGTCGGGCTGATTCGTTGTCTACCTGCGCGAACCCTTAACAGCCTTCAGACAAAGTAGTGACAATCGTTTGACATTCGGCAGACATACGCCGGCGTTCGAGTACCTAGGATAGGTGCTGTTGACCACTCAAACGCCAATGCCAAAGAGACCTTCCATCCGATATCGCTTGAGTTTCTCTAAACCGCGGTGCCTTGCACTCGCCGCTGTGCTTCTCACCTCTTTGGTCGCGCAGGCGCAGAGTGCGCCCAGAGTGCCCCTTATCTCCGGTGGCATCGGCATGTTCAGCAGTACGTATGAGGGGTCCACCTTTATGCAACCGGTCATCGCGCCAGTGCTCGCCGCTCCGCTAGGCCCACACCTCCTCATCGAATCCCGCGCTGACCTGCGTGGTCTGTTGCAGCAGAACAACAATATCGGCCCCTTTCATGGCAGCTTCACCGCCTCACTTGAGTACCTCCAAGCCGACTACATTGCCAACCGCCACCTCACCATCACTGCCGGCCGCTTCCTCACGCCTTTTGGCACCTATAACGAGCGACTTACTCCCATCTGGATCCGCAATCTGCAGGACGCGCCTCTCATTTTTGCGATCGGCACCCGCACCAGCGGATCCAGCAACGGGGTCATGGTGCGCAGCAACTTATACGCTACTCGTAAAATCTCCATCGATAACACAGCCTTCTTCTCCGCCAAAGTTAGCGACGGTCAGTTTCAGTCGGCACGTGCGTTCGGCGATCGCCTTACGATTTATCTCCCGTCTAAACGCCTCGAGATGGGCGGCTCCTTTGAACGCTTCCTGCAAGCCACCCCGTCGGAGAAGCCCCATCGCAACTCTGCCGGTCTGCATCTTTGGTGGTCGCCCTGGCGTTCGCCGCTACAGGTCCGCGCCGAGTTCGCGCATGGCCCACACGCCGCCGGCTATTGGATTGAAACAGCCTATCCGCTTACGCAGTTAGGAGGAGCTAACTCCCTCTTAGGCCGCCTTGAACCTGTGTTCCGCATGCAGCAAACCTTTCGCATTACTCCACAACCTGGGGATGGTTTGCCCTCTGCCGACACGCAGCAAGCTGACTTCGGTTTTGACTATCACCTGCCCCACGAGGTCCGACTCAACACCAGCTACTCCCGCACATTCTCGTCCACCAACGGCAACATTTGGGATATCTCCCTGACCTACCGCTTCCTCTTCCCGGCCTGGAAAGGTGCCCGATGAACATCGACTCACTCCATTGCATCGGCGCCATCTCTCTGCTTCTGACAGCGTCGATCTCCCTCACCGCGCAGACCCCATCCCCCGCCTCCGGCAAGAAGCCCGCCACCATTCACAACAACCCGGGCGAGCGCGCCTTCAAGGCCAACTGCAGCCGCTGCCACTATGCGCCGGAGAGCCTATCGCCGCGTATTACGGGCACCGTCGTCCGACACATGCGCGTGCGCGCCAACCTCAGCGCGGAGGATGAACGCCTCATCCTTCACTACCTCAACCCATAGTCCTCATCCCTGCTCATTCCCAATCAGCCAAGTTCGTTCACGGCCATCCCGGAGAGTTATCCATGAAGATCCGTTACACCCTCATCCCCCTCGTGCTTTTCGTACTGATCGCTGCTTCAAACCTCACCCGTCGCACCTCCGCCCAGGCCACACCGAAGGAGATCGACATTGTCGCCAGACGGTTCGAGTATCAGCCCTCCGAGCTAACGCTGAAGAAGGACCAGCCCGTCATTATCCACTTCAAGAGCATCGACGTTACCCATGGACTCAAGTTCGAGGATCTGAACATTAGCGCCACAATCGACAAGGGCAGCAGCGTCCCGGTGTCGTTTACGCCCACACAGGTCGGCGACTTCGTCGGTCACTGTTCCGTCTTCTGCGGACCCGACCACGGCTCTATGGCCCTAACCTTTCACGTGGTCGAGTAGTGATGCGGAGCTACGGCACAATCGTGGGTCTCGGGTGCTTGCTCGCGCTCGGTGGATGCAAAGCTGACCCTCCGGGAACACTTGAGAGCCATCTCATCATTGCCGCCAAGCACTATGTCTTCATCCGCAATAAATCCGAGAAGAACCCTCTGCCCGATACCCAGGCAACGATCGCCAACGGTAAGGAGGCCTTCGCTCACTACTGCGTCGCCTGCCACGGCCTCGACGGTCAGAACACAGGCACACCTTTCGCCGAGCGTATGTCCCCCCAGGTTCCTCCGCTGACTTCTCCAGACGTCCAACGCTATACCGACGGCCAACTCAAGTGGGTCATTGACTACGGCGTCAAACCCAGCGGCATGCCCGGCTCCAAAGGAATGCTTAACGACAAAGAGATCTGGTCCATCGTTCATTACATCCGCCACCTGCCTCCTGCTGGAAGCCTGGGTGAGCCCGCGATGTACACCCACTAACCATGAAAACTCCTGATACCAATTCGACCAGCCGGGGCCAGAGCCGCTCCATTCTCTTCCGCCAAGCGGTGTTGGCTGTCTTCGCGGCCTCCAGTGATAAGGCTGCGAATCCTCTCGGTCACTTCTGCGAAAAGGTATGGAACGCCAACCTGCAGTGGCTCGACACCAGCGGCCTCGCTCTCTACCTCTACGATCAACTTATCCAGTTGAATCAGGAGCACAGTATGCCTTCGGCCGTGCTCGCCAGGCTTCGTCAGAATCATGCCGATAACATAGACAGAAACTCGCAGCTTCTCGCCGAAGCCATTGAGATCAATCACGCCTTTCAACGCGAAGGGTTTGTCTTCGCCCACATAAAAGGCATCACCCTTTCTCCCGATTCAGTCCCCAACGCAAGCCTTCGCTGTCAGCTCGATCTGGACTTCCTCATCCAGACCGACCAGGCAGATGCCGCGCGTCTCGTCCTCGAACGCATGGGCTACACGCTCGACTTCAAGGTCGGTAAAACCTGGGAGTTCCGGACCGGCGTCTCTGAAGTCGTAAAAATTACTGATCTGTATAAAGCCAAGTCGCAGCGATCCATTGATCTCCACCTCGTACCGCAGGATGGCTTGTTGGATCGCCTCCAGCTCCGCTCTTTTTCCGGAGTGGCCTGCCCCGTTCTGTCACCTGCGGATCAGTTCATCTCCCAGGCAAAGCATCTCTTCAAGCATCTTTGCTGTGCTTTTACGCGGGCTGCTTGGCTGCTTGAATATCGTCGCAACCTTCTCTCTCACCGCAACGATCCGGGCTTTTGGGAGCAGGTTGAGAGGCTTCTCGTCAAAGAACCAGAGACGGTACTGGCGATCGCGGTCGTCACCTTGCTGGTGAGCGAAGTCTTCGGGGATCCGATGCCTGCAGCCATCACGACCACGGTGCCTGCCCCCGTGCAGCTTTGGATCAAACTCTACGGACACAGGATTCTCACCGCCGATTTCCCCGGCACCAAACTGTATCTGCTGCTACAGGCTGAACTCGACCCGAAGGCAGTGCCTGCCCGACGCAGCAAACGCAAGGAACTCCTGCCATTAAGCAGGCCCCCGATGATTACCTATGGCTACGAGGGTGAAAGCCTGCTCTCCCGCAGTCGCCGCTACCGCGCACAACTCCAGTTTATTCGCTTTCGCCTTCGCTTCCATTGCGTGGAAGGAATCCACTACCTATTCGAAGTGTCGCGGTTCAAACGTCTCGTGACAGGGCTACCCCATTGATCCATTTGTGCCAATTCGAATCTTTCTCGTCCCGAAGCAGGGGGAGCATCGACGCACTTGTGCTTCTCGTTGCGCTGCTGGTTCCAAATTCGATGCATGCCCAAGGCGTCTCGACACCGAATCCCTCCACTCCTTCATCAGCCAATCAGGAAAGCTCCGCGGTGGCCCCCATCACGGGCAGCGCCAACGCTCTCTCCTCTGGGCAGATCGTCGCGATCCTTCAAGACAAGCCCGAGGTGGTCGTCGAACTCAAACAACTCGCAGCCGATCAGTTGCAGCAGCAGGGACTCACGATGCAGGCCGACTCCATCACCGACGAGCTCCTCTACAATCAGATCGCCTCGAGCCCGCCGCTTCGCGTCACCATCACGAACTTCCTTCGCGCCCGCGGCTATATCTCGTCCATCGATATCCAGCGCGCCGCGAGCACCACTGGACACGATAGCGAAGACGGGCTCGCGTCGGTTCAGAACCTGCAAGGTATCACGCAACTTCCGGGTGCCAGTCTTCCGCTGGGAGCCACCAGCGACCGCTCCAATCTTCCCGGCGACCTCTCGGAGCTTTCTCCTCGCACTTCCGCATCGTCGCAGCCCACATCGACTCCGACGCCCCTCATCCCTCCATCAAGCCCCGGCTCCCCCCGCGAGACGGATCCCCACAGCACCACCGATGTTCCCAAGGTTCTGCGCAAGCCCGCCCCCTACAATCTGCTCTCGATGCGCGACCTCTACACGCAGATCCCTGAAGACAGTGGTCATCTAAAGCGCTTCGGATCTGAAGTCTTCCTCAGCCGCAACCAGCCCGTGCCCTCGCGCTCCGTCACCCAGCCACCAGACGCTCCACTCGACATACCCATCGGCCCCGACTATATCGTCGGCCCGGGTGACAGTCTTACCATTGACCTATGGGGTGGTATCTCTCAGACCCTTACCCGCATCATCGATCGCGAAGGCCGTATCTCCCTCCCCGAGGCCGGTACTGTCCAGGTCGCCGGTCTTTCCCTTGAGCGCGCCCAAGCGCTTATCCAGGACACACTCAAGCAGCAGTACCGGAATGCGCAGGTCGCCGTCGCGATCTCCCGTCTGCGTACCGTGCGGGTTTACGTCGTCGGCGACGTGCAACGCCCCGGCGCCTACGACATCAGTTCCCTCTCCACTCCGCTCAACGCCCTCTTTGCCGCCGGCGGACCCACCAGCGTCGGTTCATTGCGAACCCTGCGGCACTTCCGCGGCAAACAGCTCATCGCAGACATCGATCTCTACGACTTCTTGCTCCACGGCGTCCGCACCGGCGACGATCGCTTTCAGGGCGGCGATACCCTGCTCGTTCCTCCCGCAGGCCCCCAGGTAGCCGTCTCCGGCTCAGTCAAACGTCCAGCCATCTATGAACTCAAGCAGGAGTCCACGCTCGCCGACGCCCTCGCAGACGCTGGCGGCGCCACCGTGGCCGCCGCGCTCAGCCATATCGTCGTGGAGCGTATCGAGGCCAACCAGCACCGCGAAACTCTTGCTCTCTCTCCCACTGATCCTGTTAAAGATGGCGACCGCATCCATCTCTCCGCTATCCTCCCCTTCAGCGAGCGTGCCGTCTACCTCGAAGGACATGTCGTCCGGCCCGGCCGGATCGCCTACCGCGAAGGCATGCGACTGAATGACGTCCTTCACTCGTATCAGGATCTACTGCCTGAGCCCGCGACCCAGGGCGAGATCATCCGTCTCGTCGCGCCTGACCTGCATGCCGAGGCCATCCAGTTCGACATCAGCGAAGCGCTTATAGGAAACACACTCTTCTCTCTCCAGCCCTTCGATACCATTCGCGTTCTCGGCCGTTACGAGGTCGATTCTCCCAGGGTCACCATCCGTGGTGAGGTTCTCCGCCCGGGTGAGTTTCCCCTCTCTGCCGGGATGACCACCGCCCAACTCGTCCGTATGGCTGGCGGCTTCAAACGCGCGGCACTCCAGCAAAATGCCGACCTCACCAGCTATCAGATCGTGGACGGCAGCAAGATCGTCGGCCAGCGCTCCGACATCCGCATCGGCGACGCTGTTAACCACAGCGATCGCACCGCCGACGTGCTCCTCAAACCCGGTGACATCCTCACCGTCCACCAGATCACCGGTTGGAACGATATCGGAGCTTCCGTCACCATCGACGGCGAAGCCAACCATCCCGGCAGCTATGGCTTTCAGGAAGGCGAGAAACTCAGCTCCGTCCTCCGCCGCGCGGGCGGCTTTCGCGACACGGCCTATCCTTCGGGTGCCGTTCTCATCCGCGAGCAGGTGCGTGAGCTCGAAGAGAAATCCCGGGCCGAACTCATTCGCCAGATCGAGACCAGTGCGGCAGCCGCGCGGCTCGCCCCCAATCTCAGCGGCGACTCCAGCGCCGCGCTCCAGGCCATCCAGCAACAACAGGATCAAGTTCTCGCTCGCCTGAAGAGCCAGCCAGCCAGTGGACGTCTCGTTATCCGCATCAGCGCCGACATCGACAGTTGGGCGAACACCGACGCCGACATCGAGGTCCGACGTGGGGACGTGCTCAATATTCCCAAGCGGCCCGGCTTCGTTCTCGTCAGCGGCCAGGTCTACAACGCCTCCGCAATCACCTTCGTTCCGGGGAAAAGCGCCAGTTGGTACCTGCAACATGCAGGGGGTTCCAGCCAGCTCGCCAATCGCAAGGAAATCTTCGTCATCCGCGCGAACGGTCAGGTTGTCGGTCGCCACTCCGGCTCCGGGAGGGTGCTCTCCGCCAAGCTCGAACCGGGCGACGTCGTGGTCATTCCGCAAAAGATCATTGGCCCCTCACAGTTCTGGCGCAACCTTCTCACTACCGCCCAGATCGCCTCCTCTGTCGCCATCACCGCAGCCGTGGCAGGTATCCTATGACACCACAAGCATCGACTCCCACTCCCGCAGCCCTTCGTGCTAACTGGGTCGCCAACGCCACACTTCTCTGGGAGCAGCGCCGACGCATTCTTCGCATCACCTTCGTTGGGGCGGTCATCAGCATCATCGTGGCCTTCGTCATTCCAAAACGATACGAGGCCAGCGCCCGCATCATGCCACCGGAACAGGGTGGTGGCGGCGGAGCGGCCATGATCGCCGCGCTCGTGGGTCGTTCCGGCTCCGGCGGCGGTGGACTCGGCAGCCTCGCCAGCAGTCTTCTCGGTACTCACAACACCAGCGCTCTGTTTGTGGATCTTCTCCGCTGCGGTACCATCAGCAGCCACCTCATTGACCGCTTCCAGCTCCAGCACGCCTATCGCAAACGCTACAAAGTTGACGCGGCAAAATACCTCGCCCGCCACACCACTGTCGTGGACGACAAGAAGAGCGGCGTCATCACCATCACCATTGAAGATGCAAGTCCCCAGCGTGCTCGAGATATCGCCCAGGGCTACCTCGACGAACTTAACCAGATCGTCACCCTGACCAACACCTCCTCCGCCCGCCAGGAGCGCACCTTCATTGAGAAGCGCCTCACCTCCGTCCAGGCCGATCTCGAACACGCACAGCTGGCCCTCAGCGACTTCTCCAGCTCTCACACCACTATCGACATCAAAGAACAAACTCGCGCCATGGTCGACGCTGCCGCACGCCTCCAGGGGCAGCTTATCGTCAGCCAATCTGAACTCGGCTCACTCCAACAGATCTACGGCAACGGCAACGTTCGTGTCCGCGCCGCCCAGGCCCGCGTGGGAGCGTTGCAACACGAACTCACCCAGATGAGCGGCACCGATGCTGCATTGCCCGCAAACGTCCCACAGACAGATAGCAAGGAGCTCTACCCTCCCCTCCGCCAACTGCCACGTCTCGCGGTCCCCTACGCTGACCTGTACCGCCGCGTCCGTGTTCAAGAAACCGTCTTTGAACTCCTCACCCAGGAATACGAGATGGCCCGCATCCAGGAGGCCAAGGACACTCCCGTCATCAGCATCATCGACCTTCCAGGTGTTCCAGAGAAGAAATCTTTTCCGCCCCGCACCCTTGTCGTCCTCATACTTACGCTGCTCAGTCTCGTTGCCGCCTGCGCCTGGTTCCTCGTGCGCGAGCGCTGGGATGCGACCAGTGAAGCCGACCCACGCAAGATCCTGCTCCGCACCATCCAGGCCAGCCTTCCCGCCCGGCTGCAGTCTGAGCTAAGACCGAAACCGGCTCCTGTTGAGGTCAAAGCCTGATGCGCGCCCATCTCTCCAATTCCGCATACAGCGTGCTGGAGTACGTCGCACAACCAGCCGGCATGATTCTGGCCGCACCCATCCTGCTCCGGCATCTGGGACTCGCCTCCTATGGATTGTGGCTCATCGCCAGCGCTGCTGTGGGCGCGGGAAGCATAGTCTCCTCGGGCTTCGGAGACGCAGTCATCCAGCGTATAGCCTGCCTTCGCGCCAGCAACGATGTCGACGGCGTTCGTCGCGTCATCTCCAATATGCTTGCCATCAACCTTATCCTCGGCTGCACTCTGGCTGCTCTCCTCTGGCTGGTCATTCCGTTTGCGGTGAACCGCATTACGCACAACGATCCAACTCTCCATCAAGCTTGTCTCTGGTCGCTCCGCGTCGGTGCTCTGCTGATCGTAATCAAGTCTATCGAGAGCGTCTTCAACAGCTCCCAACGCGCCTACGAGCGCTACGGCCCCGCAGTCAGGATCGGCATCGCGACGCGCCTGCTTGGAGTCGCTCTTACCATCGTCCTCGCGTTCCTCGGCTTCGGCGTCGTCTCCCTCATGTGCAGCACTGCCGCTCTCACGATTGCCGGAGCTATCACCCAGGCATCCGCTCTACGGCGTCATCTCGGTGCCGGGCACTTCAGCCCGGCACTGGATCGCGCCACTTCAGGTCAGCTCATGTCCTTTGGCTGCTTCGCCTGGCTGCAGGCCGTCTCCAGTGTTATCTTCGGCCAGGCCGACCGCCTCATTCTCGGAACCGCTCTTGGAGTTTCGGCAGTCGCCTTCTACGGCACTTCCGTACAACTTGCCCAGCCCATCCACGGTCTCACCGCTGCCGGCCTCCACTTTCTCTTTCCCTACCTGGCCGTGCGCTTCCCCGCTGAAGCTAACGCCAGTCTGCGCCGCCCGGTCCTCACAGCCTTTGCCGCTAACCTTATCAGCGCCTGCATCCTCAGCGCTACGGTCGTCCTCCTCGGTCCCCACGTACTTGTCCTCTGGATGGGACCATCCTTCGCTGCCCAAGCGAGTGCATTGTTGCCCATTATCGCTCTTAGCTTCGGCCTGCTCGCCATGAACGTCACGGCCCACTACACTCTGATGGCCTTGGGACACGTACGCATCGTAACCACCGCCAACATCGTTGGTGGTCTCTTGATGTTGCTTGCCATGACTGTTCTCATCCCCCGTCACGGTCTCGAAGGCGCCGCCCTCGCCCGTCTCTGGTACGGTCCCGCGACTCTCCTTCTCTATCTTCCCCTCGCTCGCCTGCTCCTCGCTTTTCCGTTGCGGACGAACGCCACTCTGGAGCAGGCATGATCGCTCACTCTATCAACGCCGTAGTCCAGCCCAATCTCAGAACCTCGAGCGCCTTCACTGTGCCTGGCATTATCGGAATCTACTTTGGCCTGCGCGCCTGCATTACTTTCCTGTTCTTCCAGGCCGATCCTCAGACCGGCACCCAAATCAGCCTTGCGCTCAACTTCCTTCTGCTGGTGGCTGTGGCCTTCTACGTCGCAGGACCGGTCACGTTCACATTCCGCCGTGCATGGTCTATCCTGCCCTTCCGTCTGGTTGTGTTATTCCTCGTCCTTACCCTTGTCAGTCTCACTTGGAGCGAAGCTCAATCCATCCCTGTGGCCTTCGCCTATTGGTGCGCGCCCGCTGCAGACGTAGCTCTTGTTTTCCTCCTCTTGCAGGCCGGCCCAATACAAGATGCCTTCGACTCTTTAATCAAAGGCTTCGTAGCCGGTGTTGCCATCCTCGCTCTCATCGCCTGGGCTGCCCCCACCATGCCTGATCTTCGCATCGGCAGCGACGACTTTCTCAGCCCTAATGTCATCGGATTCGAGGCGGCGCTTGGTGTCCTACTCTGCCAGTACCTTGCTCCCCACGGGTCTCGCTGGAAGTGGCTGGGTGCCGCGCTGGCCCTCACTCTGCTCCGCAGTCTCAGCAAGACTTCGATCTTTGTCTTCCTATTTGCCGAGGCCTACTTCCTCACCCGCACTACCACCCTTACCCGCACCCGGAAGCTTGCTCTCATCGGTGCGGCAGCCCTGGTTCTCCTCGTCTTCTCCAGCCTCTTGATTCGCTACTACGATCTCTACATCAATGCAGGTACCCAGGCCGAGACTCTCACAGGCCGCACCATCATCTGGTTTACCTCTTTGAACTTCGCCTTCGAGGAGCCCTGGCTCGGACACGGCTTCCACTCCTTCCACTCTGTAGTTCCCGCTTTCGGCCCCTACCAGGCGTGGCATGCGCACAATGAACTGCTCCACCAGTTCTTCTCCTATGGCATCCCCGGCGTCGTGCTGGTGATTGCCCTTTATGTCAGTCTCATCCGCCAACTCAGGCAGCCTCGATGGATGCCCACGACATCTTTGAACCTCGTCGCTCGCGCACTCCTGCTCATGACCATCGCCCGGGGCTTCGTCGAGGCCGAACGTTTCGATCTCTCCTATCCCTTATGGGCCATGACGGCCATCACCCTCACCCTGGCAAAATCGCAGGAGGCCCCTCTATGAGCGGCGCCGCTTCACCTCTCATCTCGATCGTCACGCCTTCGCTCAACCAGGCTGCCTTCCTCGGCGAAGCTCTTAAGAGCGTCCGGACCCAACAATACCCGGCATACGAACACATTGTCCTCGATGGCGGTTCAACCGACGGTACTTCCGAGTTACTGCAGCGCTATAGCGAATGTGCCGGAGGGACCCGTCTTGCCTGGCGATCCCACCCCGACGAAGGCCAGAGCGCCGCGCTCAACGAAGGCTTCCTCCAAGCGCGGGGCGATATTATCGGATGGCTTAATGCCGACGACCGTTATAGGTTCGGTTGCTTCGAATACGTCGCCCAGGCCTTCGCCCGTAATCCCGGTATCGATATCCTCTACGGCGACTACACCTTCATCGACCCCGCCGGTTGCCAACTTTCACTCCGCCGCGAGATCGAGTTCAGCCACTTCATTCTCAAGTACCATCGTGTCCTTTACATCCCAACTACCGCTACCTTCTTCCGTCGCCGCATCTTCGAAGAACACAATTTCCTTCGCAAGGACCTCCACTTCGTCATGGACCTCGAATTCTTCCTGCGCCTCGCTGAAGCCGGTTACCGCTTCCACCATCTTCCCCGCGTCCTCGCTGATTTCCGCATTCATCCCAGCGCCAAGAGCGTAAAGTTCGTCGACCGTCAGCGCGCGGAACACCGCCGGGTCGTACTCGAATCCACCCCTCTGGCCAGCTATCTTCCAATCATGCCTCTGCGCCAAACCGCTGCCACGCTCCTCCAAATCCCGGCAGCTATCCTCCGCCACTCCGAAAAACTTCTCCGGGGTTTCTACTTCAACGATCGTTGCGCCTCCCACTTCCTCTTGGAACAGATTCGCGGGGTCGATGTCCCATGAGAATTCTCGTCCCTACAATCTCCTCCGCGACCCGCCCCGACGGCGTCACCCGCCACGCCATCAACCTCGCCCGTTGCCTGCTCCTCGAGCCGTCCGTTACGCAGGTTGATCTCGTCATCGGCCCATGGCAGCAGCCCTACATCCAATCCCTCCTCGGCACCCTTGACTCACGCCTCCGTCTCCACATCGAGCCCATCCAATCTGCTCCGCTCGCCCGGAACCTTTGGTACTACACCTCCCTCCCTCGTCTGGCCAAAGCCCTCCACTCCGATCTCATACACGCCACTTACCCTGTCCCGCTCAATCGCCGTCGCATCCCTTGTCCCGTCGTCGTCACCCTCCACGACCTTTACCCCTACGACATTCCGGAAAACTTCGGCTACCCCAGGGTCTTCCTCAATCGCCTCATCCTCGAGCAGTGTCTCTCGGCTGCGGACGCCATTGCCTGTGTCTCAACCTCTACCCTCAAGCGCCTCACTACCCATCGTCCGTCGCTCAAGCAGAAGTCCACCCGCATCTACAACTGCATCGAATCGGTATCTGCCGAATCGCAAGCTCATTCGCCTCATGAACTCATTACCAAGCATCCGTTCCTCCTCACCGTCGCGCAGCATCGCCGCAACAAAAATATCCCCCTCACCCTCGCCGTCTTCCGCCGTCTGATCGAACATCCGCTTGCCCAGCATCCCGATCTCCTCTTGCTTCTCGTCGGCAACGAAGGACCCGAGACTCCCATGCTCCGCGCTCTTCTTGAACACGAGCCTTTTAAATCCCGCGTTGTCCTTCTCAGCGGCATCAGCGACCAGCAGCTCCAGTGGTGCTATCGCCACGCCGAGCTTTTCCTCTCGACCTCTTCTCTCGAAGGCTTCGGTCTCCCTATCGCCGAAGCGATGTCCGCCGGGTGTCCCGTCGTATGCTCCGATAGCCCCGTCTTCCGCGAACTCGGCGAAGGTCTCTCCTCCCTCGTCTCCCTGGGCGCCCACGCTGAACAACGCTTCGTTCAGGTCATCGAAGGCGTGCTCGGTCAGCCACGCCCAGCACCCACGCTCTTCCCGCAACTCGCTCCACTCACAATCGCTGAACGTTACGTGCAGCTCTACCGCGACTTGCTCGCAGCTCACCCCATGTACTACACAGCCCCACTTCAATTCGAAGATCAGAAAGGCGGTCTTGCATGAGGGCGCCAGATAACAGCAGCCTCGTCGATGTACTCGGTGTGCAGATTGCACCGATCGACATGAATGGCGCTATTGCTCAACTCGCCGACGCCCTCCACCATCGCACCAAGGGCTACGTCTGCCTGACAGGCGTTCACGGCGTGATGGAGGCTCATAGAAATCCGGAGCTTCGCCCTTTCTTCGCCGACTCCCTCCTCACGGCGCCCGACGGCATCCCCATGGTATGGCTCGGCCACTGGCAAGGCCACACAACGATGCGCCAGGTCACCGGACCCGATCTTATGCTCGAGGTTCTCAGCCGCCCCGAGTTCGCGGGCCGCACCCATTTCCTGTTCGGAGGCAAGCCGGGAGTAGCCAACGAACTTCGTCACGCCCTGCAGCTTCGCTACCCCGCTACCCGCATTCTCGGAACCTATACTCCACCCTTTCGCGAGCTCTCGCCCCAGGAAGACGATGACCTCATCGCCACCGTGGCCAGTTTGCGTCCCGACATCATCTGGGTGGGCATCAGTACGCCCCGCCAGGAGCGCTTCATGCACCGCATGCTCCCGCGTCTCGATACAACCCTGATGTTCGGCGTCGGCGCAGCGTTCGACTTCCATACTGGACGCATCCGCGACAGTCCTAAGTGGGTTAAGAGTGCCGGCCTTCAATGGCTCGACCGTCTCATTCAGGACCCGCGCCATCTCTGGAAGCGCTACCTGCGCAATAACCCTACCTTTCTCTGGCACATCCTGTTGCAGCTCAGCCATCTTCGAACCTACCCGTCGGTCAGTTCGGACGCGGCCGCTGCAAGCAGTAGCATCCTCCACAAGGTTGGCCACGACCTGTGACCCAAAAGCCACTCACGCGTCTTCATCAAATCGCGGAGTGGCTTCTGCTCGCGGCTCTTACGGTCGTGTTCGCATTCCACATCTTGCCCAATGCCTGGCGTACGCTCAACACCGATTTCCCCAACTACCTGCTTACCGCCCAACTCGCCCGGCAAGGCTACGACACCTCCCAGGCTTACGACTGGCGCTGGCTGCAACGCGAAAAGGATCACCGCGGCATCGACCAGCGCATCGTCGGTCTCGCCCCCATCACTCCCTTCTCCACGCTCTTCGTCTGGCCCCTTGCCAACCTTGCCCCGCTCACGGCCAAGCATGTCTGGCTCGTACTTCAACTCGGTCTTCTTATCCCCGTTGCCTTTGCGCTACGCGTCCTGACACAGCAGCCTCTCAGACGCATCGCGCTACTCGCCCTGGCCTGTCAGCCGCTGCATCGCAATCTACTTTACGGCCAGTTCTATATCCTTCTCCTGGCCCTGCTCGTCGCCGCGTGCTGGGCCTACTGGCGGCGTCTCTCCATCCTTGCGGGCGCACTTATTGGTATCGCGACTATGACCAAGATCTTCCCCGCCATCTTCCTGCTCTACTTCCTCCGCAAGCGCGATGGTCGTGCCCTGGCGGCTGGTGTACTTACCATCGCCCTGTGCAGCGCGGTCTCCGTAGCGGTGTACGGCTGGAGCATGCATCGCTACTACCTGGAAATTATCCTTCCCTGGACCCTCCGCGGCGAGGCCCTCCCACCCTACATCCTCTCTGCCTCGTCTCTCTCAACCCTCCTACACTGTCTCTTCGTCTTCGAGCCGCAGTGGAATCCGCATCCCTGGCATAACCTTCCCGCAGTCTTCGCGATCCTCGCCCCCACGTTGCAGATGCTAATCCTGGCCCCGGCGCTCTTACTCATTCCAACCGGCGCAACGATCGACGACCGGACCAGCGCACCGCTCGAGTGGTCCGCCCTCCTCTGCGCGACCCTGGCTATCTCTACCGTGCCCGCCTCCTACAACTTCACACTCCTTCTCCTACCCATCGTCGTACTCTCAGCCGCTTTGATCCCGCGGAACAGGCTCATTGCTCTCATCGCTGTCTTCTTGTTTCTGGCTATCGGCTACCCAGGCTGGAAGACCTCACAGGTCGATGGTCTTGCCGCGATCCTCCACGTCCCTCGCCTCTTTTTTCTCATCGCCTTCACCGGCCTCTGTCTCTGGCCCATCGCTCAGGGCCGGTTCAAAACCCCTGCTCCAAATAACGCACCCAATCACCTTCATCCACAATCGGATCTAATCTGGTCCGCGACGTTCTTCGCTATTCTCGTCTTCAGCATCGTCTCGAATCTCCGTCATCAACGCGGCCTTTATGACGACTATCAGTTCCGCATTCCCATACATCCGGACTCACTGCTCGCAGTCCAGCCATCCCAAGGCGGCACCGGAGTCGAATCGATCAACCTCTACCCGGAAGGCTACCGCCTGACTGAAGACGGCGCAGTCTCTGAGCCCATCGAATCTGGCTCCGACGCACTAAGCTTCGCCTCAAGCTCCAACACGCGCTGGATTGAACAGGTCAACACGACCTCGCGGTTGGTCGCACCGAACTACCTCACAATCGACAATGCTCGTTCGCCCATCCTAGCTGCCGACGGAACCCTCATCGCCTACATTCGTGACGAACTGGGACGGGGACGTCTCTACGCGCACGAGGTTCTTGTCTCGTCCGAATCCATGAACGTTCTCGAAGCCACAGCCCTCTCCGACGGATCTTTTCTCGCCGCAGCCTCCATCCGTAGCGAGCCCGAACAGATCTTCGAGATCAAACCGAACCAGGCGTCGCAACCGGCGAACCTTGGCAGGGCACGCTATCCCGCCCTCTCGCCCGACGGCCGATGGCTCGCGTACAGCCGCTTTGAACAAGGGAGCTGGAACCTATGGCTCGAGAATCGTAGCACCCATGCGATCCATTCCCTTACCAGCGGTGCCTGCAATCACGTAGAGCCTGCATGGGAGCAGGACTCGAAAACCCTTCTTTACGCGAGCGACTGCGGGCGGGCATTGGGTTTTACCGCCATCTGCCGCCGAAGAGTCATTCCATGAGGAAAAAGTTAGCAAACAGACAAACGCGTGACACCACAGTGACAATTCGAACTGAACACTTCCTTAAACTCAGCGCATAGAGTCCGGCCTACAAAGGCCGGCCTCCAGCGAGCACCTCATCCATCGCAACATTCCCAGCCCACCGGAGCGTCTATGCCACCCGAAGCGCCACCCAGCCGCCGCCTCGAACGCGAGATCTCCGACCCACTTCTGGCCATGCAGTCCTTTCCCTACCGTCGGCGCTTCTTCCCGCTCGGCTTCGAGCTCCAGATCGAATCGAACTCCGAGGAGATCCTGACCGCTGCGCAGGAGAGTTGGGGCGAGCAGGTCTCCCCCATCACCCCGAGCGGCTATCTCCTCAAGCTCCGTCTCGGAGTTCTTCCTTCCGGAGGAGCTCTGTGCCCACCCGCAACTGTGGTCCGGGCAAACTCCCACCTTCTCACCATCCTCGCCGATCAAGAGAACTTCGCCGTCTGCGACCTTCGCCTGGGCGAAGCGTTCGGGTGGATCAGCCCTTCCTGCCTCGCTCACCGAAGCTACCTCCGCTACCACTTTCTCGAAGCCATCGCCCTCTGCCTTCTCTCTGGCTCCCACATCACCCCGATACATGGAGCTGCCATCAGTCTCAACCATCGCGGCCTCCTGCTCTGCGGCGAATCTGGCGCCGGCAAATCCACCCTTGCCTACGCCTGTGCGCGCTCAGGCTGGACCTTCACCTCCGACGACGCCAGCTACCTGCTCTGGAAGCAGGAACGAACCAGCGGAGAGCAGCATCCGTTAGACCTCCCCCAGGAACAACCCAGGGTGCGCGGGAATGCATACCAGGTCCGATTCCGTCCCTCCGCCCGCGATCTCTTCCCTGAACTCGAAGGCCGCGGTCTCACCCCACGAACCGAAGGCAAACCCTCCATCGAGGTCCGCACCGCCGAACTGACTCGTATCACCATCGCTCCCGAAGCCAGCATTCACGCCATCATCCTGCTTCATCGTCACGATTCAGCAGAGGTCAATCTCAAGCGTCTCACCCGGGAGGACATCGAACCTTATCTTGAGGCCTCACTCTTCCCGCTCGAGGGCATTCGCCAACTCCAGGCATCTGCCCTCGAACCCCTCCTCCGACTGCCCGTCTACGAGATCCACTATCGGGATCTTGCTCCAGCAATCGCGAGCCTCGAACAGCTCACTCGAGAAATCGATCCATGGACAGCGCAAGTCCCTCCGAAAATCGACACGCTCAATCGCCAGAAGCTACTCCAGAACATTCAACCTTTTCAACTCAACTCGCACTGAATGCAAAACGTCGACCTCGGCAGAATTCCGCGAGGCTGGGAGGCCCCGTGACAAATCAATGACAATACCCGGACAAAACTCTGACACCTTTCACGCAGGCTTTCCCCACACTGAACTAGTAGGCCATTGACGATGCCGAAACTGACCCGGACCTCCCGCAAGATCGTCTTCTTCTTCCCCTCCTTCGCCAGTTCCGAGGCGACTGCGCCCCTCGGCATCCTCGCCGTTGCCACCCCTCTCATCCGCGCGGGCTACCAGATCGTTCTCATCGACTCCACCATCACCCCCAACTACAAACAGCGTGTCCTCGCCGAAGTCCGGGATGCCCTTTGCCTGGGCATCTCTCTTGTCACAGGCCCCATGATCCGCGAGACCGTAGAGATCGCTCGCGCCGTCAAGGATTGGAACGCCGACTTCCCCATCATCCTCGGCGGATGGCACCCCTCTCTCCTCCCTGAGCAGACCTTGCAGGCCGACTGCGTTGACTATGTCGTCCGAGGACAGGGCGAGGACGCGCTGCTCGAACTAGTCCAACACCTCGAGACACGCTCCGCTCCCGACCTCGTCCCTGGAATCGGTTTTAAGCGCGGTGGCAAGCTGATCATGACCCCCGAGCGGGCGCTTAAACCACTTGTTGATATGCCTCCAAAGGCATATCACATTGCAGATTTCGATGCCTATGAGCGCGGCTGCGGTAAGCGCTGGGCCATGTACACCTCCTCTCTCGCCTGCCCCTTCAACTGCGCTTACTGCACCAACGCCGGAGTCTACGGCCGCAAGTGGAACGCCTTACCTGCGGAGCAGTTCGTTGAAGAGACCGTTGACCTCACCCGTCGCTATCGTCTCGAAATGCTCTGGGTGGTAGACGATAACTTCCTCGTCGATCTCGATCGCGCCCGCGGCATAGCGGAAGGCCTGGTACGTGAGCAGTCTCAGTTCAAGTGGAGCATCCAGGCCACCACCAACATGGTGGCCCGCCTCTCCGTGGAAGACCTCAAACTCCTGCGCCGCGCTGGTCTCCATCAGGTCTGCCAAGGCGTCGACTCTGGCTCCCCCAAGATCCTTGGCCTGATGAACAAGACCTTTCAGGACTTCGACCAAATCTACGAGAGTGCTGCCCGTTGCCTCTCTGCAGACATCCGACCTTCTTTCAATATCATCTTCGCCTTTCCGGGCGAGGGTCCGAAGGAACGGCGTGAGACTGTCGACTTCATGATGGACGTCTGCCGTCGCTTCCCCGGGGCCGAATTCTGGACAAACATCTTCACTCCCTATCCTGGGTCCCCGATCTTCGAGAAGACGGCCGAGATCGGCATTGAAGTACCTAAGACGCTAGAAGCCTGGGCCGAGTATTTTCCTCGCTATACCAAACTTCCCTGGCTTCAAGGCAAGGAGCATACCCGTCTTCAGGTCATGCGGGACTACCTTCGTATCGCATTCGACCGCATTCCCATCGCCGCCGACACCCGGGGGCCGATTACTCGCATCGTCCAGAAGTCCATTTCGTTGCCGGCTCGCTGGCGGCTCGATCATGACGTCTATAAATACCCAGTAGAGATCTGGCTCAACAACAAACTCAAGAAACGTCTCGCGTCTGCACACAAACCTGCTGTAGACGCTAAGCGCCTCGCCAACACCCCTGCAGAGGCCGCATGCTGACCTCGAGCCCGCCAACCGGCGGCAAGGTCGTCCTCTTCTACCCACCCTACGACGGGCCGCCCTTGGGGGCCCCGCTAAGTCTTCTGTCGCTTGCCGGCACATTGCGCGAAGCAAATTTCAATGTCGTCTTGATCGATGCGGCCATCGAGCCTGACTATCTCGATCAGATCGCGGAGCACACAGATGCACTGCTCCTCGGCATCTCTGTCCTCACAGGTCCTATGATTGGCGGCGCGATCCAGGCTGCAAAGCACGTCAAGAAATACGCCCCGAACGTCACAGTTGTCTTTGGTGGTTGGCATCCGACGCTCTGCCCGGAGTCAACCCTGCGCGAGCCTTACGTAGACATCGTGGTGCGCGGGCAGGGAGAGTTGACGATCGTCGAACTGGCCGCAGCTCTCGCAAATCATCAACCACTGGATTTCATCCATGGCATCTCCTGGAAGAAAAATGGTCGGCTCATCGAGAACTTTGAACGGCGCGTCCAGCCTGTCGATACGTTCGCCCCGCCCGCGTTCGATCTAACCAACTTCGATGCCTACGAGCGCGCTACCGGCAAGCGCGAACTTGCCTATGCCACCAGCATCGGTTGCCCCTATGCCTGCAACTATTGCACGGACATGGTTGTCTACAAGCGCCGCTTCAACGCCTATACCGCTGAGCACGTCGTCTCCGAACTAACCGGACTGGTCAGGCAGTACCGCATTACCAACGTCGCCCTGCTCGACTCCAACTTTCCAGTAGACCTGCGTCGCGCGATTGCCATTGCGCAGGGTATACGCGATTCGGGAGTCAAGTTCACGTGGACCTTTCAGGCATCCACTGACTTCATCTGCCGCATGAGCCAGGATGAGGTCCAACTCCTAGCCGACAGTGGCGTCAGCTACATGGGCTTCGGCACCGAGAGCACCTCAAAGACTGTACTCAAGATGATGAACAAGCGACATCAGGAGGTCGACGAGATGTACGAAACAGCACGCAAAGCCTCGCTCGCCCGCATTCGCGTTACCTTCAACCTCATCCTCGGTTATCCAGGCGAGACCGAAGAGGATCGCCTCATCACCTTCCGCACCATGTCCGACATCGGCCGACAATTCCCAAACGTTCGCTTCTCTCCTAACATCTTCACCCCGTATCCCGGCATCCCGATCTGGCCGCAGCTTCGCGAGATGGGTGTCGTCGAGCCTCAGACTCTCGAAGAGTGGATGTCCATGCCACTTGGTGCAAACCTTCTCCCCTGGCTCCGGGGACGCGAGCTTGCACGTCTCGATCGCATGCTCGCGTACTTTCTTCTGCTCAACCAGGTTCGCCGGCGCTCCGGCTCTTCGCTTCTACAAAAAGTCACCCGGCTTGCCATCAGTGAACCCATTCGTTGGCGCCTTAACGCCAGCCTCTTTTCCTTCCCCTGGGAGCTGTGGCTTTCACAACTCTCGGAGCACCTGGTCAAGCGTCGCTCCCTCGTCACCGGCCAGGAACTACCCACCGCGGAGTCCGCCAATGCTTGCTAACCCCGTGTTGCTTACTCACTCGTACCATCTTGCTTCCGACGCCAAGCAATGGCGGAAGATGCAGCCCTATCCACCCCTGGGAACTCTCTACGCTGCAACCGCCCTGCGAGCTGCCGGGATCCCCGTAGCTGTCTTCGACACTACCTTCGTTGATCCTCTGGTCGGCTTCGAGGAAGCTCTCAAACAATATCGCCCCGAACTCGTAGTTATCTATGAAGACGACTTCAACTTCGTTACCAAGATGTGTCTCACTCACATGCGTGAGTTAGCCCGCGACCTTGCGCGCCTCGCCAGTGCATATGGCATCCCAGTCATCGCGCATGGATCGGATGCCACCGACAATCCTGAGATCTATCTCGACCAGGGCATCTCCTACATCCTCAGCGGAGAAGCAGAACACACCCTCGTTGAGCTGTGCATAGCGCTTGGGAACTATGAGGTGGCCGGCTCCATCCCGGGACTCGTCTATCGCGACGACAAGGGTCTTCACACCGCACCTTCTCCGTCCAGGAATCTCCTCTGGCCCGCTTTGCCCAAGCCTGCCCGCGACCTTATCGACCTGAATCCTTACCGCGATGCATGGGTAGCCCACCACGGCTTCTTCTCCACGAACGTGGTCGCAAGCCGAGGCTGTCCGTACCGCTGTAACTGGTGCGCCAAACCAATCTCGGGGGACCGGTTCCATCTTCGCTCTCCGCAAGCAGTCGCCGATGAGCTTCATGAACTGAAGGCTCTCCACCACGTAGATCACGTGTGGTTCGGAGATGACGTCTTCGCACTCGACCATAGATGGCTTGAGTCCTTCGCCAACGCCGTGGAAGCTTACGGAAACCCGACACCATTCAAGATCCAAACCCGAGCAGACCTCATGTCCGAGGCGAACGTCACCAATCTAAAACGCGCTGGCTGCACCGAAGTCTGGCTTGGCGCTGAATCGGGTTCGCAGCAGATTCTCGATGCGATGAACAAAGGTCTCAAGGTCTCAGCTATCCATACCGCTCGTCACCGTCTCGGCGAGGCAGATATTCGTGCCTGCTTCTTCCTGCAGTTCGGCTACCCAGGAGAGACCTGGCCGGAAATCAGCGAAACCATTCAGCTCGTGCGAGACACAAAGCCCGATGATATCGGTGTGTCCCTCTCCTACCCACTGCCCGGAACTCCCTTCTATGAGCGCGTGCAACAACAGCTCGGCGAGAAGCGAAACTGGGCTGACAGCGACGACCTCTGCACAATCCACACCGCCGCATATCAGGACGTTTTCTACCATGCCCTGCGCGACGCTCTCCACGCCGAGGTCAACGGAGTTGATGCCACAAAGGCTCTCTGGCAGCGCGTTCACAGTTTGGAGCCTATCAGCCGCAATACGCACGTCCTTCCTCCCCACCGCTTCCTGCACACGTCCGATCTTGTCTCCATTACGGAGAGCGCTTGATGCCAGACCTTCTTCTCACTCACGGCTACTTTCTCTATGAAGACCCCAAAGAGATGCAGATTATGAAACCCTATGCGCCCTTGGGAATTCTCTATCTCTGCTCGCATCTTCGCCGAGCCGGCTTTGATGTCGATGTCTTTGACACGACTTTCTCCAGCCGCGAAGCGCTCTTCCAACACCTCCGCACCGAGTCCCCATCGGTTCTCGGAATCTACGCTAATCTGATGACCCGCATCAACGCCATCGAGATCATGTCCGTAGCGCGCGAAGCCGGCTGGCGCGTGATCGTCGGCGGCCCCGAACCGGGTGCATACGCGCAGGAATACCTCGAAGCCGGAGCCGAGTTCGTCGTCTCCGGCGAAGGCGAGGCCACTCTCGAAGAGCTGCTAACTGCCCTTCGCGACGGAGCCCACAACTCCGATGCATCATGGCGCTCAAAGATCGCCGGCGTAGCGTATCTTGACGAACAAAAATACTTCCGCCAGAACCCCTCACGCGCACAGATTGCGGACCTCGACTCCCAGCCATGGCCCGCACGCCATGCGATCGATGTCCAGCGCTACGTCGACACCTGGCGGACCCATCACCAGCAGGGCTCAGTCAACTTCATCACAGCTCGAGGCTGTCCCTATAAATGCCGTTGGTGTTCGCACCAGGTGTACGGCCAGACGCACCGTCGCCGCAATCCCATCAGGGTTGTCGATGAAGTGGAGTGGCTCCTCCAACGGTACAACCCGGATATCGTCTGGGTCTCGGATGATGTTTTTACCATCAACCACGAATGGATTCGCCAATACGCCACAGAGATGCGACGGCGGAATCTTCGTATCCCTTTCGAGTGCATCTCCCGTGCCGACCGCCTCAACGAGGAGATGCTCGATCTCCTGGCTGAACTAGGGTGCTTTCGCATCTGGATCGGGTCCGAGTCCGGCTCACAGCGTCTCCTTGACTCCATGGATCGCGGGGTCAAGGTCGAACAAGTCCAGCGCGCCGTCGAGATGAGTCGAGCCCGCAACATTCAGAGCGGCATGTTTTTGATGTGGGGCTATGAAGGTGAAGAGATGCAGGATATTGAAGCCACCATCCGACACGTCAGCAAAACCAAGCCGGACGTCTTCTTCACGACTGTCTCCTACCCCATCAAAGGGACGCCCTACTATCAACAGGTCCAGAACAAGCTCGTCCAACTCAACCCATGGAACCAAAGTTCAGACCGCGAGATCAAGATCCTCGGCCGCCACTCTCGCACCTTCTATGCTCATGCCGACAAGCTTCTCCGCGACGAGGTCCAGCTTGCTCGTCTTACTGACAACGGAGCCCAGGACGACTCCACTATCCGCGAATTGATCGACAACATCGTCGCCTCTCGTCAGGCCTTGCTCGCTACGCACAACGAGGTGGAGGCATGAATTCAAAGGCCCATCTCACCGGCGGTCTCACGGCCGGGGCGGTCTTTGACCGTCTCGCAGCTAGCTATGATCGCGACTTCACCGATTCTCTCATCGGACGAGCGCAGCGCGGCTGTGTGTGGAAGATTTTGCTCAAGACGTTCAAGCCCGGCGATAACCTTCTTGAGGTAAATTGCGGTACTGGTGAAGACGCATTCTTTCTCGCCAACCACGGCATATCCGTCTTCGCCTGCGACGCGTCCCAGCAAATGATCGCGCGGGCTGAACAGCGTCTGGCTCTCAAGTCTCCCACTCCCCCGAGTGTCTTCTACCATCTCCCCACGGAACGGATCGACGAACTCAATCCTACCCAAAGGTTCGACGGCGTCTTCTCCAACTTCTCCGGTCTTAACTGTATCGAGAATCTCTCTCCTGTAGCCCAGGCGCTTGCTCGGCTCGTAAAACCCGGAGACCGCCTGCTTCTCTGCTTTTCTACCCGGTACTGCCTTCTCGAGATCATCTATTATCTGCTGCACAATCAGCCGGGAAAAGCTTTTCGGCGTTGCAAAGGCTTCTCTCATGCCATCCTCGAAGACCAGACCCTCTCCGTCTTCTACCCCCGCATCCGTCATATCCGCCAAAGCTTCGCTCCATACTTCCGCCTCCGTTCGCGCGTGGGGGTCGGTGTAGCCATTCCTCCTTCCTATCTGGAACCATTCGTTCGACGGCATCCCAACCTGTTTCGCATCCTGTGTCGGATCGAGCGCGTTGTCTCGTTGCTTCCGATTCTGCGGACCACCGGCGACCACGTCTTACTCTGCTTCGAGCGGGTGCCTCAATGATCTCCACGAAGATTCAAGCTACCTTTGACACCCTTCACTGCTGGAACTGCTCCGCGGAGGTCACGACATTCCATGACAGCAGTAGTCAGAGTTGCCCACACTGCTATGCCGTAACCGGTTACTCAGAAGGCATCTGGCGCTGCCTCCCTCCCGAGCAGTTCGAGTCCTACGATCGATTCATCACCGAATACGAGTTCATCCGCGCCGCCGAGGGCCGTGGAAGCCAGTCCGGTGCTTATTATTTGGCTCTACCATACGAAGATCTCTCAGGCAAAATGTCAGACCAGTGGAAGATACGCGCGCGATCTTTCGATTACATCCGGCGGCACATCCTACCCAGGCAGCCACAACGCATCCTCGATCTCGGAGCCGGTAACGGTTGGCTGAGTCACCGTCTCTCTCTTCTCGGGCATAGCCCGGTCGCCGTCGACCTCCTGACCAACAAAACCGATGGCCTCGGTGCAGCCAATCACTTTCCAGCCCATTTTCCTCGCGTGCAAGCGAGTCTCGATCATCTACCCTTTGCGGATAGTGCCTTCGACATCGCGATCTTTAACGCGTCATTTCACTACTCCCAGGATTTCATACGCACCGCTGCCGAGGCCCTTCGCTGCGTCCGTTCCGGGGGCATCATTCTCATCGCCGATACCCCCTGGTATCAAACGGAAGCGATCGGTCAGCGCATGGTCGAAGCGAAACACGCTCATTTCCAAACAACCTACGGTTTCCAATCGGGCTCCATTGCAAGCCAGGAGTTTGTCACCCGAGATCGTCTGGAAAGGATTGCCAGCGCTCTTCATCTACGGTGGAAGATTTACAAGCCTTTTTACGGCATCCAGTGGCTCATGCGTCCAGTTCTTGCAAAGCTGAGACGCCGTCGCCCACCGTCGCGATTTCACATCTTCCTCGCTGAGAAACCCGCATGATCATTCTCTATCACCCACGCGCGACAAGGCCTCGCAACCGCCGCCTCCCGCTGGCGATACTGGCTTTGGCGGCAGCCCTCGAAGGCAAGGAAGACTATGAGATTGTTGACGGCAATCTCGTCGACGAGGCGACGCAATCGATCCTCAACCTCATCGACAACGGCAACGTCGAACTCCTCGGCGTCTCCGCCATGCCTGGCCCACAGATGGTTGCGGCTATGGAAACCTCTCGTGAGGTTCGGCGGCTTCGCCCTCACATCCCCATCTGCTGGGGCGGCTACTTTCCTTCCATCTATCCCGATGCTGCGTTGAATGCTCGTTATGTGGATTATGTGGTGCGTGGTCAAGGAGAAGACACCCTCCTTGAACTTATGGATGCACTTCGCGGCAACCGACCGTTCAACACGATCAAAGGTCTACTCTACAAAGACACGTTCGGACTCCGCCACGACAACGGCGAACGTCCCATGAAGGGACCAGACGAGTTTCCCTGGTCCCCCTTCCATCGCCTCCCTGTCGAAAAATATCTGCGGCCATCTTTCTTCGGAAAACGCACAGCGGTTCATCACGCGAGCATCGGTTGCCCCTTCAACTGCAGCTTCTGCGGAGTCCACGCCGCCTATGGAAACAAGGAGAAGTTCGAGTCGCCCGAACGCACCGTAGCCATCCTCACCCATCTCGTCGAACGTTACGGAGCCGACTCCGTCCAGTTCTACGACATGAACTTTTTCCTTCGTGAGGACCTCGCCCGCGATCTCTGCGACCGCATGGCACCCCTCAATCTTCGCTGGTGGTGCGAGGCCCGTGTCGACATCATGAGCCGCTATTCCGATGACACCTGGGCCGCAATCAAACGCGCTGGCTGCGCCATGATCTTCTTCGGTGCCGAATCCGGATCAGACTGGGTCCTTGAAGAGATGCAAAAGGACATCACCACAGAGCAAACCCTTGCGATCGCCCGCCGCACCCGCCAGTTCGGCATCATCCCGGAGTTCTCTTTCGTCATCGGCAATCCCAACGATCCCGACCGAGATACCCGCGAGACCCTTCGCTTCATTCGCAAGATCAAACGCATCAACCCGGATTCCGAGATCATCATCCAGCACTACACTCCCACCCCTCAGCCTCATCTGGCGGGTGGCGAGATGTATGGCAAGATCGAAGTCCCCTTTCCTGACACACCTGCGGGCTGGGCCTCCCCCGAGTGGATGAACTACACCCTCCGCATCGATACGAACGCACCGTGGCTTAAGCAAAAAACCAAGAAACTCATTGATAACTTCGAGACCGTGGTCGCCTCCCGCTGGCCTACTGTTCAGGACATCCGTGCACCGCGTTGGAGCCGCCTCTTCCTCAAGGTACTCAGTGCGTGGCGCTACCGTCTCCACATCTATAGCTTCCCCTTCGAGCTTCATCTCGCCAACCAGTTCATCGCCCTCCGCAAGCCCAAACGAGAGAGTCTATGACTTCCACTCTCATCCAACAATTTGACCTGTGGGCAGAGGTCTACGATACCCAGATCAATCCTCTACTGCACCTTGAAGAGCGCCATCTTTCCGCACTGCTTCCCAGTGTTCAGGGCTCCGACATCCTCGACGTCGGCACCGGCACTGGGCGATGGCTGCTGCACCTGGAACTGCTTGCTCCAAAATCCCTCACTGGTACCGATCCATCTGCAATCATGCTCGAACACGCGCGCAACAAAGTGGCTCCTACAACCGTGCTCCATAGAGCCTGCGCGGCGACACTTCCAGGCAACCAGTCTTCCCAAGATCTAATCCTCGCGTCGTTTGTGCTCAGCTATGTTGACGATCTTCAAACGTTCGCCGCCGAGTGCTCTCGCCTTCTCCGTCCTGGTGGACACGTTCTACTCTCTGACATGCATCCCGTTACTGCCGCAGAAAGAGGCTGGACTCGGAGTTTCAAATCCAACGCACATCACGTCGCGCTGTCCCCAAAATCTCATTCCATCCCAGACATCATTGCGATCTTTCAACAGCAAGGACTTGACCTTGAAATATTGATCGAACCATCCTTCGACGAACCCGAACGATCCATCTTTGAAAGTTCCGCTAAACAGAGCGATTACGATTCCTTACAAAAGGTTCCAGCGATCTACGTTCTTAGATTCAGATCCACACCGGTCTGCTCTGCAGCTAGCCCACTTGCAATCGATTTCGCACAGTCACTTATCAACGCTCCCTGGGCCATCACGCCACATACCTGGGACGACAGTCCGCTCTCCATCCGGTCCGGCTCCATCACTTCATCACGCGCCACTAATAACTTGGACCTGAATGGTTACGTACTCCTCCCCGGTCTCGTCAACGCGCACGACCACCTCGAGTTCGCACTCTTCCCCAACCTGGGCGATCCTCCTTATAGCAACGCGACCGAATGGGCTAAAGATATACACCAACGTAGCGCTGCCATAATCCAACAGCATCTGCAGATCCCCCTCAGGACGAGACTTTGGTGGGGAGCCATTCGCAATCTACTCTGCGGAGCAACCACCGTCTGCCATCACAATCCACTCCATCCCGAGTTGCTCGAAGCGGACTTGCCCATTCGAGTTGTCAGCGACTACTCCTGGTCCCACTCCCTCAACTTCGACCCAAACATCAACAATCGCTTTCACAACGGCTCGCAAGATCAGCCTTTCATCCTCCACGCAGCAGAAGGCATCGACGAGCGAAGCCGCATCGAGTTTTACGAACTGGACCGCCATGAACTTCTTACGCCTCGCACCGTACTCGTGCACGGCCTCGCGTTGGAGCACCAGGAAGTGACACTCCTCAATCGGCGCGGTGCGTCGCTCATCCTCTGCCCCTCATCCAATAAATTCCTCTTTGGCCGATCGCCCCATCCCTCTCTGATCGGCCAGATCAAGCGCATCGCTTTGGGCAGCGACTCACCTCTCACTGCCGCGGGAGATCTCCTCGACGAACTCAAGTTCCTCAGCGATCCCTACGACCTCGTCACTACCAGTGCCGCTGACATTCTTCAACTTAAACATGGAGAAGGACGAATTGTCACTGGCCGCCGTGCAGACCTGATCGCCGTTCGCAACCATCATGCCAGTCCAGCTCAAACGCTCCGTCAGTTGACGGCTGCCGATATCGAGTTGGTCCTTCTCGGTGGCAGAGTTCAACTGGCCTCCGAGACCCTCTATGTCCGTCTCATGGACCATCAACGCGAAGGCCTACAACTCCTTGAGATGGCCGGCCACAAACGTTGGGTAAGGGCTCCCCTTGCCACTCTCTTCGATGAGGCCGAGCAAATTCTCGGCAAGGACAATCTGCGACTCGGAAACAAGGAGGTGCGTTATGTCCCCACTCATTGAGATCCAGCCCGTCGCGAGAGAGTCAGCGCGCATGAGCCACCTTCCAATCCTCATCCTCAACCTCCATACCAACTGCAACTGTCGCTGCGTCATGTGCGACATCTGGAAGCGGCCCGATCACCGCGAGTTCCCCGCAGGGGATCTCGAACGTCACCGCGAATCCCTTCGCAACCTGGGCGTACAGCAGGTCGTCCTCACCGGTGGCGAACCCCTCCTTCACCGCGAACTCCCAGCCGTCCTTGCATTCTTCCGCGCGCAGAACATCAGGATTACCCTGCTTACCAGCGGACTCCTCCTCCGCAAACACGCGCAGCTTCTCGCAACTCACGTTGACGAGGTCATTCTCTCTCTTGACGGACCCGCCGAGATCCACAATCAGATCCGCCGCATTCCGCGTGCCTTCGAACTCATCGCCCAGGGCATCCAGGCTCTCCGAGTTCTGAACCCCACACTCCCGATAGCGGCTAGAACGACCGTTCAGAAGCAAAATCACACCCATCTCCGGGCCACCGTAGCCACTGCCCACTCACTCGGCCTCGACAGCATCTCGTTCCTCCCCGCCGACCTATCCTCCCAAGCCTTCAATCGAGACCAGCCCTGGAATCTCCAACGCCGGGAAGAGGTTGCTCTGAACCACGAAGAACTTGGTGCGCTCCACGCAGAGATCGAACTCCTCATCGCGACCCATCAGTTAGACATTCGAAACCGTTTCATTCAGGAGGGCGAGCCAAAACTCCGTCGTCTCGCGGAACGCTTCCGCGAATACCGCGGAGAAGGCTCGCCACGTGCGCCGCTCTGCAATGCTCCCTGGGTCTCGACGGTCATGGAAGCAGATGGATCCCTGCGACCATGCTTTTTCCATCTACCAGTAGCTACGACCGCCTACCAAACTCTCGAACAGGCCATAAACAGCCCATCTGCAAGGATCTTCCGCAAAGACCTTGACGTAGCAAAGAACTCAATCTGCAAGCGATGCGTATGTTCCCTGAACTTGGCTGCCCCTGCGGATTGATAGACATTGAAGACAAAACAGATACCGGAGTTTTCACAGCGATAGCCGCATCCAATATGTGAGGCTTTCGGTACCCACGACAGTTACCCCCCAGAAAAAGCTGGCTGCGGGTGCACTTCCCCAGACCTCCTCGCGCTTCATCTTCTTCGGATGTACGGAGTAAAAAGGACAACAGATCGTTCATTCTATTTTATTTAGTAGGTTTTTGAAGGACTAAGGAAGCGCAAAAAGGGCAAAGAAAAGCGCGCGCCTCGTGGGCGCGCGCGAGCTTTTGGTTGCCCCCCAGGGATTCGAACCCCGATCGAGCGAGTCAGAGTCGCTAGTCCTACCATTGAACGAGGGGGCAATGCAGTGATGGTGCCGCTGCGAGGTCAGGAACTTTGGTGATCGCTGACCGCCTTTTAGAGTGTACTGTGTGAGCCGGTTGGGGTCAACGGGACGCGGTGGATTTCGCGAGTTGAATGAGGTCTTTGTGGGGTGGGAAGAGGGCTGGGTGTACGGCTGCGGCGATGCAGGCGAGCCCCTTAAGAAGGGTCGGCGCCGGCGTGTTCAGGTACTCATCGGGGATACAGAAGACGCGGCGCTCGCGGACGGCACGGAGGTGGTGCCAGTTGCGTTGGTCGATCACTCGTTCCAGCGGAACGCGGTTCCCTGCTCCGCACCAGGCAAAGAGGAGGACATCGGGCTGCTGCTCGTCTGGAAGGCTCGCGATGGATTCAGCCGTGGTGTGGGTGCCCGGTATGCCGAGAAAGGTGGCGTTAGCTGTTTCGACCAGCTCGGCGACCCAGCGCTGGGAATGGATGAGGGGCTTGCCCCACTCTTCGCAGTACACGATCGGTTTGGCGGCCGCGGAGGCGGCGTTCGTGCTGGTGTGGGCGAGTGTGTCGCCAATGTAGGCGACCAGGATTTCGGCTTCGGGGGTAGCTTGGACGACTGAAGCGATGAGGCGGATATCTTTGGCTATGTCGGCGAGTGTATGGGGTGCAAGCATGAGGATTGGCAGGCCGGACTTGAGGATAGCGGCAAGAGATTCCAGACGATACGGGACACTCGCTATGACGAGATCGGGTTTCGTGCTGAGCAGAAGCTCAAGGTTGCCTGGCTTATCGAAGGACCAACTGTCCTGCAGGATGGGCAGGTTGCGGAAGGCTAGTTCGGGAAGAGCTTCGAGGCAGTATTTCGTGATGGCGCACAGGGTCTCCAGGCAGCCAAGAGCGTGAAGCGTGAGAGTGATTGAAGGCTGCAAAGAAGCGATACGCATGATGTATTCCCAGCTTACAGGCGGGGGATAAGATGGTCGCATGACAAACGAGGTCGCAGTCCTTTTCGTGGAGTACTCGGATCGTAAGCTGGTGGAGCTTACGAAAAAGTTGACGGCTTGCCTGGAGCGGTTGACCGAAGAGCAGACCTGGGCCAGGGGTGGTGCGCATGAGAACGCCGTCGGGAACATAGTGCTCCATCTGTGTGGGAATATGCGGCAGTGGATCATGCATGGTGTGGGTGGCGCTGAGGATGTGCGAGAGCGAAATCTGGAGTTCGAAACGTTGAGCGGGATTGGTCGGCCCGAGTTGGTCTTACTGTTCACGGCTACCGTCGAGGAGGCACGCGTTGTGATTGCCTCCCTACCTCTGGAGAGGCTGGTTGAGACGATCCATCCGCAGGGTCGGACGGTTTCAATGCTGGGAGCTATTTATCAGGTGGTGGCACATGTCGGAGAGCATGTGGGTCAGGTAATTTTGTTGACCAAGCAGATGGCGGGTGAAGACCTGGATTTGACGATGCCGCGGCGACGGTAGGGTAGATGCCGCGGCATCCGCGAATGGACCGACAGCGAATCAGCAACTATTCGACTTGTTGTTTGGCGTTGTAGCCGTCGCGAGCCACGACAGAGTATTTGAGCGGCTTGTGTTTTTCGTCCTGCATCTGGAGCGGGTGGCCTTCGTTGTCGACGAGATTCACTTTGACTTTGCGGTAGGTACCGTCGTTGTGGTTGTTGGTCGGACGATAGGTCAGGATGTACTCGTTGCGAATGGACTCGTTGATCTGTCCGAAGACGTCGGGCAAGGCACCCTGGAAGAGGGGGTTGAAGCTCATGCCACCAGTCATGCGGGCGAAGGTCTGCATCTGGTTTTGAGCCTGGAGGAAGTCGAGGCGCTGGACGCCGCCCATGCCGCCGCGTGCGTCGACCAGCTCCTGAATAAGGGCGCCGGTTCCGATGGTGAAGATCGTCACGTCGGGAGTGGCCTTGACCTTGGCGAGAATCTTGTCGAGGGTGAGCCTGGAGAAGGTGTCGCGACCAGTGCCAATCAAGATGATGTACTTACGACCTTCGATACGGGAGACGCGGTCCAGAGTCTCGTAGAGGGCGTCGAACATATTAGTGTCGGAGAAGCCCGGGATGGTGAGCGACTGCAGGGACTGGCCGACGATGTTCTTGTCGTTCGTGAAATCGCTGAGGATGTGGGTACGAAGATCGTAAGTGATGACAGCGATGTAATCGTCGGGACGGAGCGTGCGGAAGAAGCTGTAGGAGGCGTTCCGCATGTCGTTGATGTAGTAGTAGCTGTTGGCTGCGAATTCGAGCAGCATGACAGCGGTGATCGGTGTCTGAGCGGTACGGACGCTGGTGATGGTCTGGGGAACGCCGTCTTCGAGGACTTGAAAGTTGTTGGCTTTGAGGCCGGGGACGAACTGGTGCGTCTTATCCAGAATGACGTTGACGTCGAGATTGACGATAGGGACGTCGATGCGGATCGAATAGGTCTCGTTGTTGGGGTTCTTGAACTTGGGTTCGACTGGGGCGACGGGGGCCGGGGGCTCGTCCGCCTCCTTCTTCTTTTTGAGAATGATAGTCCCGTTATCGGTGTTAGGGCCGGCATTCGGGTCGGCGTTGGGATCCGGGGAGGGGCTGCCGGGCCGCTGTGAAGAAGGTGCGTCCTGGGCATGCAAGGTGCTGACGGCCCCGAGCGAAAGGGTAAGCAGTGCGGCCAGCAAGGCGGTGCGGGAGAGCTGGTACGGGCGTCGGTGGCTCGGATTCGTGGGCGTCGTCATCATCTAAAACTGTACTCCGGAATAGTGGTGTTGCATGGTGGTTGCGGGTTTGCTTTGCGTTGCGGCCTTTGCGGCTCTAGTCTGTAGACGTGAATGCTAAGGGAAAGACGCTTTCGATGCGAACGTCTGGGGTAATACGGACGCTGGCCCTGTGTGTGGCTACAGGTTTGACGGGGGGACATCAGGTTTGGGCACAAACTGCGGTGTCCGGTGTGGGGATGGTGCTGGCCGCGGGCAGTGCTGCCCTGCCTGCCAATGCGCCGACGGAGACGAGGGTTTTTCCGTTGTCGGAGGTGAAGCGCGGGCTGCGTGGGGTCGCGTACACGGTCTTCGAAGGAGTAACCCCGGAGCCGATGGAGGTCGAGATCCTCGGGGTGCTGCGGGATTCGCTTGGGCCTGGGCAGGACATGATCCTGGCCCGGCTACATGGGACGAAACCCGAGTACACCGGGGTCGTCGCAGGAATGAGCGGCAGCCCCGTCTATATTGACGGGCGGCTCGTAGGAGCCATAAGTTACCGCATCGGACAGTTCAGCAAGGATCCCATTGCTGGAATTACTCCGATTGAGCTGATGCTTGCGGTACGGGATGGCGCGGGCGGAAAGGTCGTAGCAGCGACTGGAAAGTCGGAGCTTACCGCCGCGTTGCAGGCGCGAGACGACACATCAGGATCTGCGGGTCTGAGCAAGGTCTCGGTCGCGGGTGGCATGTCGATGCAGCCGATTGAGACACCGCTGGTGTTTGGAGGCGGATTTGGGCGAGAGACGGTGGAGTTATTTGGAGACCGCTTTCGAGCGCTGGGGCTGACGCCGGTAGCAGGACTGGGCGGGTCCGACGATGCGGCCGTGCAGCCGGAGCCACTGGTGCCGGGGAGCGCTGTAAGCGCCGTGCTGGTGCGTGGGGATCTCTCGATGGCAGGGACCTGTACGGTCACCTACGTCGACCCGAAGCGGCTGCTGGCGTGTGGTCATCCGATTACGCAGTATGGTCCGGTGGCGATGCCGATGACCAAGGCGCAAGTCGTGGCTACGCTGGCTTCTCCTCTGAATGCGTTCAAGATCATCAATACGACGCAGACGGTGGGATCGTTTACGGAGGACCGGGCTTCGGCGATCCTGGGACGGTTCGATGTGAAGGCAAGAATGATTCCAGTGACGGTGGAAGTGGTTCCGCCCGATGGAAAGACTGCGAAGAGTTTCCACTTTGAGGTGCTGGACAATCGACAACTGACGCCTTCGGCGATGCTGGTTTCGGTCTACCAAAGTCTGCAGGGGACGAATGTTTCGGCTGCAGAGATGAGCTACCGGGTGCGGGGCGAGTTGGACGTGATGGGGCAGACCCCGGTACGGATTGCCGGGCTAGTCGCACAGAATGACTTCAACTCCGGGGCCATCAACGCTGCCCTGCTGGTAGGGGATAAGTTCAATCGGGTCTACGAAAATGCTCTGGACCAGCCCACTGTTACGGGATTGAAATTGAAGGTGGAGTCGATTACCGAGCGGCGCACGGCGGTGATCGAGTCGGCACGAATGAGCAAGGCGGAGGCGAGGGCCGGCGAGACGATAGAAGTCGAGGCCACGCTACGGCCCTACCAGACCGAGGCTCGGGTAGTACGGGTTCGATTTGTACTGCCTGCCAATATTCAGCCCGGGACGATGCGGGTCGTCGTAAGCGACGGAGCGACGGTCGATCGGCTGCTAAGTGCTCCGGGGGCGGGGACCCAACGAGCCGTTGGGCTTACGGATACGGTGGCCCAACTCAACCGCAGTCATGCGAACGATGCGGTCTACGTGACGCTGCTGGACAAGTCGGCGCAGGCGGTGTTGGAGTCCGGCGCACTGGGAGGGATTCCGCTTTCGATGGTGAATGTCATGGGTCCGCTGAAGGAAGCCCAGAAGATGCAACTAACGGGTGAAAGCGTAGTGCAGGCGGGGTCGGCGACGGCAGAGTACGCGGTCAGCGGATTGCAGGTACTGACGATGCTGATTCGGTAGGCGTAGCATGCGGCAGAAGCTTTTTGGCCCGTAGATTGGAACGCTAACCGCACGTGCTCTCCCGGATAGAGTTATGCAGGGGACCTTGTTGTAGCATCAGAGAGAGGCGCGAACGGGTATTTCGAGTGAGCGCAAAAGGAATTGATTCAATGAGTGAGATTCATGGTTTGGCTGTGTATGCGGCCGGGGCACAGTTGTTAGCGTTCAAGTACGACCCGGGCGAACTGAAGCCAAACGAGGTCGAGGTGAAGATCTCGCACTGTGGCGTCTGCCATAGTGACGTGCATCTGATCGACAACGATTGGGGCATCAGTAAGTACCCCTTTATTCCGGGTCACGAGATTGTGGGTAGCGTGACGGCTATCGGCTCCGATGTGAAGGATCGTACGTTGGGTGAGCGAGTCGGGATTGGGTGGCAATCGGATAGCTGCGGAGTCTGCGAATGGTGCCGCCAGGGGGAAGAGCATCTATGCCCGCAAGCGCAGCCTACCTGCATTGGGCGGAACGGCGGCTACGCCGATCGGATTCGCGTGAATTCTAAGTTTGCGATTCCGGTGCCGAAGGTTTTGGACAGCGAGAATGTCGCGCCCCTGCTGTGCGGCGGAATTACAGTCTATAGCCCGCTGCGAAATCACGGCGTTCGTCCTGCGTCACGCGTCGGCGTGATCGGGATTGGCGGCCTGGGTCATATGGGGCTGCAGTTTGCGAAGGCGTTTGGCGCGGAGGTAACGGCGTTCTCTACCTCGAAGGATAAAGAAGCGGAAGCGAAGTCTCTGGGGGCTCACCACTTCATCAATACGCGAGACACCGGTGCGTTGAAGAAGGTGGCGGGATCGTTCGACTTCCTGCTGAGCACGGTGAGCGCCGACCAGGACTGGCAGGGCTACATCAACGCGCTCCGACCCAAGGGCACGATGTGCGTGGTGGGTGCCGCTCCGTCGCCAATTCAGATTCAGGCGTTTTCTCTCATCAGTCAGCAGCGAGCCATTTCGGGGAGTCCGACCGGAAGCCCGCGGGATCTGCACGAGATGCTGGATGTTGCGGCACGGCATGGCGTCAAGGCCATTACGGAGCGGTTTGCAATGGCGAAGGCCAACGAAGCTGTGACGAAGGTAAAGAAGAACCAGGTTCGGTATCGGGCTGTTTTGACGAACTAATCCTTCAGGGGGCAGTCGTTCAGGAATAGAAGGGCAGAGGCTTCGGCTTCTGCCTTTTTTCTTTAAATTACTTGGGCCAGAGCTTGGCTTGCTCTGTCCGGCCCTTGGACGAAGGGTCGGACTGCAGGACGCGTGCTTTAGACTCAAGGCACGATGATGCGACGCGTATTGGTGACAGTTGGGATGGTGGCGGTCTCGATGTTTCCGGGGCTGGCGAAGGCGCAGGGGACGAAGCTTTGGACCGTGGAGCGGTACGAAGAGCTGTCGAAGGGATCAGCCGAAGGCGTGGCGATCCGGAGCGATGGAGTTCTGGAGGCGGGGCCGGCGACTTCCCTGCTCTACACGACTGGGGGCAGCTATGTATGGTCGGTCGCGGCGGACTCTGCGGGGAATGCGTATGTTGGGACCGGCGGGAGCGTGGGTGGGTCAGCGTCGGTAGTGCGTGTTGTGGCAGATGGCAAGGGGACAAAGATCTTTGAGGGTAAGGAGTTGGGGGTTCAGGGTCTGCGGGTGCTCGCCGATGGAGCCGTCGTGGTGGCGACCTCTCCCGATGGCAAGGTGTACTGGGCTCCGGGGCGCGCGGCGGTTGCGAGTGGAAGTGGAGCGGCGGTGCTGTTCGACCCGGCTCAGACGGAGGAGAAACCGAAGTACATCTGGGATGTGGCGGTGATCGGGCAAAATGTATTTATTGCCACGGGTGCTCCGGCTGCGGTCTATAGGGTCGGGCTGGAAGGGGTAGCGAAGGGAACAGTGGCGAAGGCGTCGTTGCTCTTCAAGACGGCGGACCAGCATATCCGTTGCCTGCTGGCGGCGGAGGACGGGACGCTCTGGGCAGGGAGCGACGGGGCGGGCGTGATCTACAGGATCGCGACGACCCAGAAGGATTCCAAGCCGTTTGCAGTGTATGCGGCTGGACGCAAGGAGATTACTGCTCTGGCGATGGATCCAGACGGAAATGTGTATGCGGCGGGAGTGGGGAGCAAGGGGCTGGGGTCGCTGCCGCCTTTACCGGTGACCGGAAATGTAGGGGTGACGATTTCGTTTTCGCAGCCGGGTTCAGCTTCGGCAGCGGGAACGAACGGGTTGGTGCCGGATGGGTCCGAGATCTACAGGATCGGGATGGATGGTTCTCCCAGCAAGCTGCTGACAATGAAGGATGATGTCGTTTACGGATTAGCGTTCCGCAATGGATCTCTGCTGGCAGCGACCGGCAACCGGGGGCGGGTGTACCGGATCGATACGAATGTTGCAGGACGATTTACGGATTTGGCCCACCTGGAGGCTTCGCAGGGGATGGCGTTTGCCGCGGTGAAGGACGGAGTGCTGGTGGGCACCAGCAATAGCGGAAAGCTCTTCAAGATTGGGGATGGGGTGGCGAAGGATGCCGCTTATACCAGCGAAGTCTTCGACGCGCAGGCCTTCTCGCAGTGGGGACGGGTGGAGGTGCGGCCGCAGGGGTTGAAGGGCGGTGCGTTGCTGGTTCGGAGCGGGAATGTTCCGAGTGCGCTGATGGGCTGGAGTGAGTGGGCGCCGGTCAACGGAGACGGGGCTATGACGGTTCCGGCAGCACGGTTTGTGCAGTGGAAGGCGGTACTGAACGCGGGAGCGGAACTCGATGCGGTGGGGCTGAATTATCTCCCGAAAAATGCGGCTCCGGTGGTCGACGATATCGTGGTGCAGGCAGGAGCTCGGATGCAGGTCGGCGGCGGGATTCCGGCGAGTACGACGGTACAGGTTGCGTTTCCGGTGGCGGCGGGCGGGGTGCAGCCACTTACCTTTGGAGGCGACGCCAATACTGCCCCACTGACAGCTCAGAAGGACAAGACAGCAGTGACGGTGCGGTGGCTGGCGCACGACGATAACGGCGACGACATGATGTTTGCCGTGTGGTATCGCGGAACCGGGGAGACGAACTGGCGACTCCTGAAGGACAAGATCACGGAGCGGTATTTCAGCTTCGACTCCGCTCTGCTGCCGGACGGGCCGTATGCGTTGAAGGTCGTCGCGAGCGATGCTCCGGTCCATCCGGATGCGGATGCAATGACGGGCGAAAGGGTGAGCACAGAGTTTGTTGTGGATACCACCCCGCCGGTTCCGGGGATACTGGTTGCGGAGATGGTGAAGAGCGGTGCTCCCAAGGCTACGGCCTCCCTTCCTTCGATTCGAGTACGATTTGACGCGAAGGATGCGACTTCGCCGATCTCCCACGCAGAGTACAGCGTGGATGCCGGGCCATGGCAATATGTCGAACCGGTGGGCAAGGTTTCGGACTCGCTTGCGGAGCAGTATGACTTTGTCGCCGCGGTTCCGAATGTGCCCGCTTCGGTTACAGATGCTAAAGAGCATGTGGTCGCGATGCGGGTGTTCGATCGTTTTGAGAACATGGTAACAGTGAAGGCTGTGGTGAAGTAACGATGCGATTCGAACTTTTTATAGCGATACGGTATTTGCGGGCGAAGCGGCGGCAGGCGGTCGTGGGTGTGATCACCGCGATCAGCGTGATTGGAGTGGCAGCGGGTGTGGCGTCGCTGATTATCGCGTTGGCGATAACGAATGGGATGCGGCGGGATCTACAGGAACGACTAGTCGGGTCGACGGCGCACGTTGAACTGATGCGGGTGGCGGGTGACGGGATCAGAGACTGGCGGCCTTTGCTTGCTCGTCTGCGCAAGACGCCCCATGTGACAGCTGCGGCTCCGGGACTCTATGGACAGGTCTTGATTTCGCGCGGGGCGCGGAGCGGTGGAGGGCTCATCAAAGGGGTGATTCCGGGGGATGAGCGGACGGTAGGGGATCTGTTGCAAGGGGTGTCGGTGGGATCGGCAGACGGGCTGGAGCCGGTTGTTAGCGAGACCATCCAACGGTCGAAACATGAGGCAGCCGGGGCTGTGACTGCGCGGAAAGGGCGGAGTGCAGCGGAAGAGCAGCAGGTAAGTGAATTGGGCGATCTGGATGTCCGGCAGGACCCGGCGGTGCAGGCGGAGGCAGACGCCCAGGCTGCGCGCGTGCTGGCTGCGGTACATCCAGTGCCGCCGATCGTGATCGGGAAAGATCTGGCGGAGACTCTGGGTGCCTCCGTGGGAGATACGCTGCTGGTGACGAGTCCCCAGGGTGATCTCACGCCGATGGGGTTGGTGCCGAAGTACCAGCGCTTTCGGCTGGAAGGGATCTTCAAGTCGGGGTTCTACCAGTACGACTCAAGCTATGCGTTTCTCAGGCTCGCGGATGCACAGCGGCTGTTCAATGAGCCTGACCTGATCTCGGTGATCAGCTTCAAAGTAGATGATCTGTACCATGCGGACCGCGTCGGCAAAGTGCTGGAGGAAGCGGCTGGCAAGGGCTTCCAGACTACGAACTGGATGGAACAGAATCGCGAGCTGTTCCGCGCGCTCAAGCTGGAGCAGGTGGTGACGTTTATCGTCCTGGCCCTGATCGTCTGTGTGGCAGCGTTGAATATCCTGATTGCCCTGACCATGATGGTGATGGAGAAGACGCGGGACATTGCCGTGCTGATGAGCTTTGGCGTTACAGCCGCCCAGGTTCGGCGGGTGTTCCTGTTCCAGGGACTGTTGATCTCAGTGATTGGAACGGTTCTGGGAACAATTGTTGGGTACGGGCTGAGCTGGGCGGGCGGACACTACCGCTTTCCACTGGATGCGGCGGTCTACTCCATTGACTACCTGCCGTTTGCGCCCAAGGTGCTGGATGCGGTGATCGTGGCTGCTGTTTCGTTGGGGGTCAGTTTAGTGGCAACCTTGTATCCGAGCGGGAGCGCCGCTAAAGTCTTGCCTGCGGAGGCTTTGCGATATGAGTGAACCGCGGTTGAAGTATGGGCAACTTGCGCCGGAAGGCATGGAGAAGATGCGGGCGCTGGGGCATTACCTGAATACGGGGACTGGCCTGACGGCATCGTTGATGGAGCTTGTGCGGCTGCGGGTGTCCCTGATGAACGGGTGTGGGCACTGCATCAAGCTGCATACGGCCGAGTTGAAGAAGGTCAACGAGACGGACGAGCGGATTGCCGGGGTAGCGGAATGGCGCTCTTCGATGGCTTATACGCAGCGGGAGAGAGCTGCCCTGGGGTGGGCGGAGGCTTTGACGGATATTCAGAATGGGCATGCTTCCGATGTGGTGTATCAGGAGGTCCAGGCCCATTTCTCGGATGTGGAGACGGTGAATCTTACACTGGTCATCTCGACGATCAACGCGTGGAATCGAATTGCGATTGCGTTGGGGTCCCATACTAGATCGTAGGCGTCGCGTGATTTGAAAGCAGTTTGGATTGAGCCACAGCGAATATCCCGAGGATGGAGAGAAATTTGAGTGATGGGTCGAATGCATTTGGGTTGGAGCCGTTTCCCCGGATGGGTGAGCGGGCTGTGGTGTTGCGGGCCGAGGGGCTGACCAAGCGGTACGCGGCGGTGGCCCGGTCTAATTCGACTAAGGGGGCTGGCGCGTCCGTTCCTGCGGAGTTGGAGTTGTTCAGCGAACTCGATCTGACCGTTCATGCCGGGGAGATGGTCGCAATTGTGGGGGAGAGCGGAGCAGGCAAGAGTTCCCTGCTGCATCTGCTGGCCGCGCTGGACCGGCCTTCCGGCGGCGAAGTCTGGTACGGGGAGGAACGGCTCAGCGGGATGTCGGAGCGTCAAGCCTCGGAGTTTCGCAACCGCCGGGTAGGCTATGTCTGGCAGTTTCACTACTTACTGCCGGAGTTTACGGCCGTGGAGAATGTCGCGATGCCACTCCTGGCTCGCGGGATGGGGCGCAAAGCTGCGCTGGAGCAAGGCTGCCTCTGGCTGGAGCGGGTCGGGCTGGCGGGGCGCGAGGAGCATCGGTCGGGTGAATTGAGCGGCGGAGAGCAGCAACGCGTAAGTCTCGCGCGGGCCCTCGTAACCGAACCGGAGGTGCTGCTGGCCGACGAGCCAACCGGGGACCTGGATGGACGGACGGCTGAAGCAGTGTTTGGATTGATCCAGAAACTCCACCTGAATCATGGGCTTACGAGCGTTCTGGTCACCCACAATCTGGAGTTTGCCGAACGTTGCGACCGAATGCTGAGGCTGCGCGAAGGAAAACTGATCGACACCCGGGCTTCGTAACGTAGCATGACAGGATGAAGGAATGACTCGATTTACACATGGTGCGTCCAATCGGGATTGATGTACTGTATTGCATAACTTTCGGTGCTCTTTCAACCTTGACCCGCCGAGGATTAGACTGGAAATGAACTGGTAGTACGTGGATGGTGCTTCCGCTGTCTGGGAGGGACCTTAGGGTTTCGGGGAGAGGTTTCTTCGGAACGTGTTCGGGACTAACGGTTGGTGGCGCTGCTTTTGGGCATAGTGCCCGGGTTCGGCGACCGCCTGTAAGGGGGAACATGTTCGAACGCTATACGGAGAAGGCGCGGCGCGTTATTTTCTTTGCGCGTTATGAGGCCAGTCAGTTCGGGTCGCCTTATATCGAGACCGAGCACCTGCTGCTCGGGTTGTTGCGGGAGGACAAGGCACTGACGAACCGCTTCCTGCGGTCGCATGCGTCGGTGGAGTCGATACGGAAACAGATTGAGGGACACACGACGATTCGAGAGAAGGTCTCGACTTCGGTCGATCTGCCCCTTTCGAACGAGTGCAAGCGGGTGCTCGCCTACGCTGCTGAAGAAGCGGAACGGCTGAGCCATAAACATATTGGGACGGAGCATCTGTTACTCGGCCTGCTGCGCGAGGAGAAGTGCTTCGCGGCGGAGATTCTGACGGAGCGTGGCCTGCGCCTGCCTGCGATTCGCGAAGAGTTACAGCGCACGACGCAGGAGAAGGCTCCCTCCGCACAAAGTGGAAAGAGCGGACGCGCCGAGCAGAGCATGCTGGCGGAGTTCTCGCGCGACCTTACTCAAAGCGCCATGGACCAGCAGCTTGATCCGCTGGTCGGACGCGACACCGAGGTGGATCGGGTGATCCAGATTCTGTGCCGTCGCACCAAGAACAATCCAGTGCTGATCGGTGAGCCGGGTGTGGGTAAAACCGCCATCGTTGAAGGACTGGCGCAGAAGATCGCGGACGGCGAAGTACCGAGCTTCCTCGCGGACAAACGAGTGCTGGCGCTGGACCTCTCGCTGATCGTTGCCGGAACGAAGTATCGCGGACAGTTCGAAGAGCGGCTGAAGACGATCATGAAGGAGCTGATGGAGAATCAGAACTCCATCGTGTTCATCGACGAGTTGCATACGCTGGTGGGTGCCGGATCGGCGGAGGGTTCTCTCGACGCGGCGAACATCCTGAAGCCGGCTCTAAGCCGCGGCGAGATTCAGTGCATTGGCGCAACGACTCCTGCGGAGTATCGCAAGTCCATTGAGAAGGACCGCTCGCTCGAACGCCGCTTCCAGGCCGTAAAAGTTCCGCCTCCCAACGAAGAAGACGCGATCAAGATCATCATGGGTATCAAGGACAAGTATGAGAAGTTTCATGCTGTCAGCTACACCGATGAAGCGATCATCTTCTCGGTATCGCACTCCAGCCGCTATATTCCGGACCGGTTCCTTCCGGATAAGGCGATCGATCTGATCGACGAGGCGGGAGCGCGGGTCAAGCTGCGTCAGACTTCCCTGCCCGAGGAGCTGACCGAGGTTCAGAAGCGCATCAAGTTCATCGTGCATCGCATGGAAAACGCGATTGCGAATCATGAGTTCGAGAAGGCACGCTTCTACTCGGACGAAGAGCGCAAGGAGCGGGAGAATCTGCGAGCGCTGCGCGATAAATACCACCTGGATGATTCGTCCGCGGGCATCGTGACGCGCGAAGATATCGAGGACGTGGTGAGCCGCTGGACGGGTGTGCCGATCAACTCTCTCAAGGAAGAGGAGATGCAGCGTCTGCTGCGGGTCGAGGAAGAGCTGCACAAGCGCGTGATCTCGCAGGAGAAGGCGATCTCGGCGCTGGCGCGGGCGATTCGTCGTTCGCGTGCCGGCCTCAAGAATCCGGCGCGGCCCATCGGCAGCTTCCTGTTCCTTGGACCAACCGGCGTAGGCAAGACGGAGATGGCGCGCACCCTGGCGCAGTTCCTGTTCGGCTCCGAGAAGGCACTCATCCGCTTCGATATGTCGGAGTTCATGGAGAAGCACTCCGTGAGCAAGCTGATCGGCTCGCCTCCGGGCTATGTGGGCTACGAGGAGGGTGGTCAGTTGACCGAGCGCGTAAAGCGCAACCCGTACTCCGTAGTCCTGCTGGACGAGATCGAGAAGGCGCACCCGGATGTCTTCAACCTGCTGCTGCAGGTCTTTGAAGATGGCCAGTTGACGGACGGCCTCGGCAACACGGTCGACTACAAGAACACGATAATCATCATGACTTCGAACATTGGAGCGAAGCACCTGCAGAAGCGGCAGGGGCTGGGCTTCCAAAGCGAGAAGGAAGACATGGTGCTGGACAAGATGGAGGAGCTGGTGCGGGGCGAGGTCAAGCGGACCTTCAACCCGGAGTTCCTCAACCGTCTGGACGAGATCATCATCTTCACGTCGCTGCTGGATTCTGACTTGATGCAGATTCTCGAACTGCTGGTGCAGCAGTTGAACGCGAACCTGGTGCACAAGGCGATCACGATCTCAGTGACCGACGATGCCAAGCGCTGGATTCTCGAGAAGACAGCCTCAGACCGGACGTACGGTGCACGGCCTCTCCGGCGCGCACTCCAGCGCTACATCGAGGATCCACTCTCCGAGGCTTTGATCGGCGGCGGCCTCGTTCAGCGTCCGGCGTTTATCGAGGTCTATATGGAAAACAACCTTCTCTTCTACCGCCCGATCGCATCGGATGGCGAAGAGAAGATGGCTGGTCTCGCACTTACCACGGTGTAAATTCGCTGCAAGATGAATTGAGAAGCCCCGGCTGTTTGCCGGGGCTTTCTTTTTTCGAGTAGGGTGGTTGCAGAGGGCCGGACACAATGGATCGACGCGAGTTTGCGGGAATGCTCCCTGCGCTATTGGCATTGAGTGCTATGAGTACTGGGAATGAAGCAGAAGCTGAGAGCCAGGCTGAAGGACTTGCGAAAGCAGTTTCCCTTCCCGCGCTGGCTTCGGGTGTTTGGAAGCCGGGTCCTGCAAAGGTTGCGGGCGAGAAAAGAACCTCGCATGCTTATCTTTCCGGGCTGCTGACGGCCGGCAATCTGCGCTTGGAAATGCATACGACAACGCAGGAGGTTGGTGCTCCGCATGAACCGATTGGAACGCATCTGCATAACGAAATCTGGCTGGTGCGGGAAGGCACCGTCGAGCTGACGACAAACGATGTGGCACGGCGGATGGGGCCAGGCGACGTTGGGATCTGCGTGGCTGGAGACAAGCACTTCATCGCGAATGTCGGATCGACCCAGGCAACGTACTTCGTCGTGACCGTTGGGCCGCCTGAATAAATTCAGATCGGCCCAAAAAATATAGTACAGACACAGCAACGCCCCATTGAAACAATGGGGCGTTGCTTCTGTTTCAACTGAACTATGTCGCTACTTCCGCGACGCTACGTACCGGCTATACAAGAGCCTTGGCGGACTTTACTGCTCCGGCGACAACATCCCCTGCTTTGTCGACTGCGGAGTCAACTTGATGGCGGGCACGCTTGGCAGCCTTCTGGGCCTCGCTGCTCAGGCGCTCTGCCTGATCCTTCAGATAGTCGCCAGCTTCCTCGAGGTAGTCGCCTGCGTCTTCTACTCCCTTACGGAGTTGCTTGCGGGTCTTCGCACCGGTCTGGGGAGCATAAAGTAGGGCGATTGTGGCCCCGGCAGTGACGCCGACTCCGAAAGCGAACCAGTAGTTTTTTGCACTCATGTGAAATACCTCGTGCTTGATTTTTGTACTTCTGGTTCTTTTGATTCGTAAGCTGAAGGATTGGTTGGTTTTTTGCGACCTTGAAGGGAGGTACCCCACAAGCCGCAGAATCGAAAGAGTTACCAGGCGCTCCACCAATCTATATCAGTCGATGACAGCAACTTCCTTTGACGTCTAAAGTGATCGAGAGGAAAAAGTCATGAAAGACCTGCTCGTAATTTTCACGTTTCTAATGCTTCTAATGGGCCCAACGATTCTCGCCCTGGATGCCTTCGATCGGAAACGTCCGTAGACTAAAGGGATCAAACCGCGAGGCCGGCCAATGCGCGAGCGCGCAGGAAGACTCGAGTGAACATGGTGCGATCCAGCCGGCCTGTGTTGGTATTGCGCAACGACGGATGATAACAGCCGATCAGATGCAGCCCGTTGGGCAGGACGTACTCGGCTCCATGGCTGAAGGTGTAATGAGATCGCCGTTCAATGACACCGGTAAAGAGGAGATGAGCAAGGTAGCCATCCCAGGCTATCTTCCCCAGGCAGACCACAACTTTTACCCGGGGTAGAGCTTCGATCTCCGCGGCCAGATGCTGCGAGCAGTTTCGGATTTCCTGCGGCAGTGGCTTGTCCCCGGGTGGCGCGCAACGGACCACTGAGGCGATCCAGGCATGGCGAAGCTTGAGACCGTCATCGCGCGAGACAGCTACCGTCCGGTTCGCAAAGCCTAATTCGTGCAGGATGGGATACATGAAATTTCCCGAACCATCGCCGGTGAAGGGGCGGCCTGTGCGATTGGCCCCATGGGCTCCAGGAGCGAGTCCAAGAATAAGCACCCGTGCACGCGGGTCTCCAAAGCCCGGGACAGGGCGCGCCCAATAGGTCTGGTCCTGATAAGCGCGGCGACGGGTTTCGCCAATGCCACGGCAATAGTCACGAAGGCGAGGGCACCGTTCGCAGGTGATGATCGACTGGTGAATCTGTTGGAAGAGTTCGGACGTGGATGAAATGGAGCGGTTCGGCATCTCACTAGATGATAGCTTTGACCGGGGCAAAACTCTGCCGCGCACCAAACTGTAGGACTGCAGGCCGACGTGAGGCGTGCAGGGATGTCAACACAATAAAGGCGGTTGGAATTGGAAGATCCACGAATCAGCAGAATGTACGCGGCCATAGCAGGCCGGAAGATCTCCGCCTTACGGGCCAAGGTCTGGCGGGTCGCCGTAATGCGGTCAGGCTGGCTGACGGCCGCAATCCTGGCAATTCTCCTGGGAGGATTGGTTCTTGCTGTGCGGGAGCGTGGAAAAGGGGACCTTGCACGGCTTGAGGCAGGACTGACCCCAAAGCCGACAGTGGAGAATGTGGCTTTGCCTCCTCCCGGCAGACAAGAGCCCATCCTATTGAAGCGGAATGCCACTGTGGGGGGCGGCGTACCAGAGTTCGTGTCGGCGACATTATTGTCCGGTCGCGGAATGAACGTGCTACAGATCACTGCTTCGCTGCCGTCGCGCGGTGAGGTGCCATTGCTGTTCTCTCCCTCGATGGACGAAGCCTCCAGGCGGCTGAGCGGAGCGGGTGATGACTCGCAGGGGCTCGCCAGCCTGAGTTTAGGGGGGGCGTTCGAGGTTCCGTGGGCCGGGCGGCTCGGCGGCGTTCCCACGCCGGATGCCGAGAACGTAATGGCTGTGTGGCGAGGGCAGACGCTCATTCTTCCCTCAGCTCCTCGGGCTGCCGGAACGGCTGGATTCGCAGTGGGTGGATTGATGTTGAAGCGCGCGGCAGACAAGATCGAGACGACCGCAGTGCCGGATGGATGGCGGAGTCGCTCGGTCTACGACGCCGGCGGCTTCGACGGCCATTGGGTCTCGCAGACCGAGGTGACCACCCAGGTGATGTTGAGTGGGCAAACGATGGAGCTTGGTGTAACGACAAAGAACATCGGTCCCATTCCCGAGCCTGTCGGGATCGGATGGCGGCCCCGTTTCGTGTTGCCAAGCGGAGATCGAGCCAATGCCACGTTGCGGATTCCCGGAGAGATGCGCATCGAAACCCGGGCTGCGGGAACAGGCGCGGGGATGCCGACGGGCAAACTGCTCCCCGTAGCGGGCACGGAATACGATTTCAGCAAGCAGTCCGGGGAAAGACTTGGTACACGCACCTTAAGCGAGAACTACGTCCATTTGAAGCGGGGCGGGGCCGACGCGGGGCCGGTAGTGGAATTGCGGGATGTTACCGGGCACTTCGGGTTACGAATCACTATGCTGAGCCCTTCCATCAAGGCGATTCGCGTGGAGGCTCCATCCGACCAGGCGACCGTTTCGATCGATCCGCAATTTAATTATGACGACCCCTTCGGCAAGTCCTGGCCAAAGAACGAAGACACTGGCATTGTGGTACTACAACCCGGACAATCGGCGGAGTGGAAGGTCCGAATCGAGTTGCTTCCACAGGCAATGCAGCAAGGATCACACTTTTAATCGTCTGAAATACACGAGTACGACACTGGGCTTCGGCGTGGCGTTCATCCCCATTTAGAGCGGGGCTGGGCACGCGTTTGACCCTGCATGAGCAAGACTCGTACAGTGGAGAGTGTGGCGCACCGTGCGTGGGCCCAATGGACTAGCCTCGCGCCCCTATTTTTTGTGAACCTGGAAGGCATGGAATTGACTGAAACTACGGCAACACCCGAGACGGCAGAGAACGAGACTGCTTTGGCTGAAACTGCAACGAACGGACAGCACGAGCATACGCACGACCACAGCCACGACCATCAACATGGACCTGCGCTGAACCCCGAGTTGACCCGGGAAATCGAGGTCGAAGTTTCCGCGGACGAAGTTGCCAAGAGCTTTAAGACTGTCGTGAAGCGGTACCAGAAGCTGGCCCGCATTCCGGGCTTCCGTTCAGGTAAGGTGCCGGAATCGCTGGTGCGCTCGAAGTTCGCCAAGGAAGTCCGGCAGGAAGTAATGGAGATGCTGGTCTCGGACCGCTTCCGTAAGGCGATCGACGAGCAGAAGCTGCAGCCGGTGTCTGAGCCGCAACTGATCGATCTTCAGCTCGAAGACGGAAAACCCCTGAAGTTCAAGGCGGGCTTTGAAGTTCGGCCGGAGTTCGACATCGCGGGCTATGATGCCGTGACGATCACGAAGCCGGACGTCGCGCTGAGCGAAGAAGAGTACGACGCTGAACTGGCACGAGTGCTGGACGGCTACGCCACGGTTGAAGCTGTAGAAGAAGAGCGTCCGCTGGTCGATGGCGATTGGGCAGAGATCACGTTCAAGGGCGAAGTCAAGAACCTGGCACAGACCGTGACCGAGGACGGTCTTGCAAGCACCTCCGATGCCGATTCCGAGCCAATCACCGGAGAGGATGTCCTGATCGAAGTGGGCGGCAAAAACACGCTGGCTGCGTTCAACGAAGCACTCCGCGGTTCAAAGCCGGGCCAGGAACTCACGTTCGAAGTGGTCTATCCTGCGGACTTTGGCGAGCGCAAGCTGGCCGGTCAAACGGTAAGTTACGACGTCACGGTCAAGGCGATCAAGAAGAAGACCTTTCCAGAGAAGGACACGGAGTTCGCCAAGCAGTTGGGCAACTACGAGAGCTTCGAGGAATTTGAAGGCAAATTGCGCGAGCATGCTTCGCAGCAGAAGAAGGACGCCCTTGAGAGCCGCGTGAAGGATCAGATGCTGGAGCAGTTGATCGCCAAGTATCAGTTCCCTGTTCCCGAATCGTTCGTGCAGCAGCAGGTAGATGCGCGCCTGGATCGTGGTCTGCGTGCACTCGCCCAGCAGGGGATGCAGGCTGAGGACATGCGCAAGCTGGACTTCGGCCGTCTGCGTGCCGCGCAGCGCGACCAGGCAATCAACGAGGTAAAGGCTTCGATGATTCTGGATCGCGTGGCCGAGGCGGAGAACATAACCGTGGACGAGGAAGAACTCGACCGCGAACTGCTGATGCTTTCGATTCAGTCCCGTGAGCCCCTTGAAACGCTGCGGGAGCGGCTGTCGAAGGATGGTGGTCTGGACAGGATTCGTGAGCAGATGCGGCGCGAGAAGACGGGCAGCGTTTTGTATGAGAAGCTGAGCGCATAGGGGAGTCCATTCAGGCCTTCTGCAACCGAAACTTTTTGCTCAAAGATGTATAGGAAGAGAGTGTGCGATGGGTTTAGTACCGATGGTGATCGAGCAGACGAGCCGAGGCGAACGCGCCTACGACATTTACAGCCGTCTGCTCCGCGATAACATCATTTTTCTGGGCACGCCGATCGATGACAACATCGCGAACGTGATCATCGCGCAGATGCTTTTCCTGAGCGGTGAAGACCCGGAGAAGGACATTCAGCTTTACATCAACTCTCCGGGTGGCTCGATCACCGCTGGCCTGGCGATCTATGACACGATGCAGTACATCAAGAACGATGTCGTCACGTTCTGCATCGGTCAGGCCGCCAGCATGGGAGCGTTTCTGTTGATGGCCGGCAAGAAGGGCAAGCGTTTTGCGTTGCCGAACTCACGCATCCTGATCCATCAGCCTTCGATGGGCGGATTGAGCGGGCAGGCGACGGATATCGACATCCACGCGCGCGAAATTCTGCGTATCCGCGAGATTACGAACAAGCTGATGAGCCAGAGTACCGGTCAGTCGCTGGAACGGATCGAGCGGGACGTGGAGCGCGACTTCATCATGACTGCCGCCCAAAGCAAGGAGTACGGGATCATCGACGATATTATCGATCGGCCCCGGACGACTTAAACCCTGGGTTGGATTGTGGTGGAAGCCCGGGCCTCGGCTCGGGCTTTTGCTTTTCTGGTGACATTGGCACTAGAGCGGTTTTCCTGCGGGTGTAGAGCGGTGACGTTTCATTCCTGTCCGTTTTCTCCAATGAAAACGGTACTGCTTGAGATCGTCCCCTCCACAGCAACAGGAAAACTGCTCTAGACGTGCTGCCGTAAGTCTTTGCTGAATGACCCTTTGGTAACGTTGCAGTCCGCTTTTCCGATGTGAAACGGGTGTAAACTGATAGAGTTCTTCGCACAAAGAATCAGGAGCTTTCGCATCTATGAAAACGTCACGGGGCTCGGACGAGTCACTTCGTTGTTCCTTCTGCCACAAGTCACAGGATGCGGTTGCAAAGCTGATCTCCTCCCCTTCTGACTATCCACGAGCCTACATCTGCGACGAGTGCGTTGCGGTGTGCAACTCCATCCTTGAAGACGACCGCGCCGAGGCTCAACCGGGTGCCGCGCCTGCGCACCTGCCGAAGCCGCAGGAGGTCAAAGCATTTCTGGATGAGTATGTCATCGGTCAGGACCAGACGAAGAAGAAGCTGGCAGTAGCGGTCTATAACCACTACAAGCGCATCCAGATGAACAAGACACGCGGCAACGATGTAGAGCTGGCGAAGTCGAACATTCTATTGGTTGGCCCGACGGGATCGGGTAAGACCCTGCTGGCACAGACGATGGCGCGTATGTTGGATGTTCCCTTCGCGATCGTGGATGCTACGACTCTGACCGAAGCTGGTTATGTGGGCGAGGACGTTGAGAACATCATCTTGAAGCTGCTGCAGGCCGCCGATGGCGATGTGACCCGCGCTCAGAGCGGCATGATCTACATCGACGAGATCGACAAGATTGGACGTAAGGATGAGAACCCTTCGATCACCCGTGACGTCTCCGGCGAGGGAGTGCAGCAGGCGCTGCTGAAGCTGCTGGAAGGAACGGTCGCGAATGTGCCGCCACAAGGCGGTCGCAAACATCCTCACCAGGAGTTCACCGCGGTGGATACGACCAACATCCTGTTCATCTGCGGCGGCGCGTTTGTTGGCCTTGAGAAGGTGATTGGACGGCGCATCGGCAAGAAGGCGCTTGGTTTCAAGGCGATGGTCGACGCCGACGCGAAAGACGGCGATGTACGTCCGATCCGTGCGCAGCGCGATGCCGAGTTGCTTCGCCAGGCGGAGCCACAGGATCTGCTGAAGTATGGGCTGATTCCAGAGTTTGTTGGACGTCTGCCGGTACTGGGCATCCTCGATGAACTGGACGAAGTGGCGCTGATCGAGATCCTCACCAAGCCAAAGAACGCGATCCTGAAGCAATACATCAAGCTGTTCGACTACGAGGGCGTGAAGGTCACGTTCACCGAAGACGCAGCGCGGGAGATTGCCCGCGAGGCGCTAAACCGCAAGGTCGGCGCACGTGGTCTGCGAATGATTCTCGAAGAGTTGATGCTGGACCTGATGTATTACGTTCCAGGCAACAAGAAGGTAAAGGAACTGACCATTACGGCGGAGATGGTGTTGAAACACAGCCTAACGTTGCCGATCCTGCTTGAAAAGGCCGGATAAGCGAGGGATGCGAAGAGAAAGCACGCTCCTTCTCTTTTCTGTTTCTGCTTGTAGTAAGTTTGGCGCGGGGCGGGGTGGCGCAGGTTTCGAATGCGACTTCGAGTACGAATCCCGCAATTATCCCTGTACCGCGGACGGAGCCATGGTGGGTGGCCCGTCACGCGGATCGGTTGGAGAAGATAAAATCCGGCGGATATGAACTAATTCTCGTCGGCGATTCCATTACATAAAATTATAAGAAGACAGTGCCGGCTCTGGATGAAGTCTTTTATCCGATCTGGCAGGAGTTCTTCGCTCCGCACAAGGCGCTGAATCTTGGGGACTCAGGATATCGTGCTGCTGATCGGAACAAATAATACCCCGGACAAACCAGGCGGAGCCATGCGCAGACCGCGGAAGAGGTCACAGCGGGAGTTGAAGCGGTCGTTGAGATCCTGCCTTCGGCTGTGCGTTGGAGAAACCAACAAAGATACCCGGTCAATTCCCTGCTGTGTCTCAGATTTGCGGAAAGCGGGGATGTGAAGTCCCTTGATCGCGGGTACCTCTTTGTCGTTATTCGTCGACGGGGCGAAGTAAGAAAGAAAATGTGACTTTTAGCACAGAATTTATTTGCTGTAATTTGACCTGACGGTTGCTTCCTCGAAATCGAGAGCGCACTGCCCAGCTTCAGGAATTACAATCAGCAGAAGTCGCAGAGGGTGCTTGCATCGAAGTCCTGCCTGACACGTCTAATCGGGAGAGCTATGACAAATCCTACTAAAGAAGTTTTGACCGGTGCCGTCCGCAAACTGCCGATGATGCCGATCCGCGATATGGTCATCTTCCCCCACATGATGACACCGTTTGTTGTTGGACGCGAATCGAGCGTTCGGGCCCTGGAAGAAGCACTGACGGGCGACCGCAAGATCTTTCTGGCGACCCAGCATGATGCATCCGTAGATGAACCGAACTCGGATGACATCTACGAGACCGGCACCATCGGAAATATCGTCCAGAGCGTCAAGATGCCCGACGGAAACATCAAGGTTCTGGTCGAAGGCGTAGAACGCGCCCGGGCCACCGAGGTGAACGATGTCGATGGCTTCTTCGTCGCTACCGTTCGCACTGGGCCGACACACCTGGAGATGACCCCGCAGGTCGAGCAGTTGATGCAGCGCGTCCACTCGCTCTTCGAGCAGTACGTGAAGCTGCAGCAGAGTCTCAACTACGAGACGATGGCAGCAAGCGTGCGCGCCGACGAGGGAGCGAAGCTGGCCGATACGATCGCTGCCAACCTGCAGCTCTCCATTGAAGAAAAGCAGCAACTCCTGGAGGTCTTCGATCCGGAGATGCGACTGCAGCGTGTAGCCGATGTACTGGATCTGGCCATCGAAAAGCTGAACATGGATCGGACCATCCAGTCGCGCGTGAAGCGGCAGATGGAGAAGGCGCAGAAAGAGTACTACCTCAACGAGAAGATCAAGGCCATCCAGAAGGAACTGGGCCGCGGTGAGAAGAGCGAGTTCGACGAGCTGAAGAAGAAGATCGAAGCGGCAGGCATGCCGAAGGACGTGCTCGATAAGAGCATGCAGGAGTTGAAGAAGCTCGAGGCAATGCCGCCGATGTCGGCTGAGTCCACGGTCTCTCGCAACTACCTCGACTGGCTGCTGGCAGTGCCGTGGAAGAAGAAGTCCAAAGAGATCCGTTCGATCGAGCACGCTGAGACAATCCTGAACGAAGACCACTACGGCCTCGAAAAGATCAAGGAACGCATTCTGGAGTTCCTGGCAGTGCGGCAGTTGGTCAAGAATCCGAAGGGTTCGATTCTCTGCTTCGTCGGACCTCCGGGTGTCGGCAAGACCTCACTCGGAATGTCGATTGCCAAAGCCACCGGCCGCAAATTTGTTCGCATGTCGCTCGGCGGAGTGCGCGATGAAGCTGAGATTCGCGGCCATCGGCGCACCTACATCGGAGCTTTGCCCGGCCAGATCATTCAGTCCATGAAGAAGGCGGGAACCAAGAACCCCGTGTTCATGCTGGACGAGATCGATAAGATGGCTTCGGACTTCCGTGGCGATCCGGCGAGCGCAATGCTGGAGGTTCTTGACCCCGAGCAGAATACGTCGTTCCAGGACCACTACCTCGACGTCGAATATGACCTCTCGCAGGTATTGTTCGTCGCGACAGCGAATGTGCTCGACACAATTCCAGGACCGTTGCAGGACCGGATGGAGATCATCCGCCTGCACGGATACACCGAGGTCGAAAAACTGGAGATCGCCAAGCAATATCTGGTGAAGAAGCAGCGCGAGGGCAATGGTCTGACGACTGAGCAGTTAGTGTTCGAAGACTCTGCCTTGAAGTCGATCATTCGCGGCTACACGCGCGAGGCCGGCGTTCGCAACCTGGAGCGCGAGATCGGCAACGTGGGTCGCAAGGTGGCACGCAAAGTCGTGCAGACCGGGCCGCAGCATAAGGAAGTTGTTACAGGCGAGTCGCTCGAAGGCCTGCTGGGCGTGGCAAAGTTCCGCGACTCCGAGGCTCACCAGAAGAGCGAAGTAGGGTTGGTAACCGGGCTGGCATGGACCTCGGTTGGCGGCACGATCCTGCAGACCGAAGTACAAGTGCTGGATGGCAAGGGTAAGCTCTCTGCCACCGGCCAGTTGGGCGACGTGATGAAGGAATCAGCGGAAGCGGCGTTGACCTACACCAGGTCCCGCGCGGTTCACCTCGGCCTCAAGAAGGACTTCTACCGAAACGTAGACATTCACATCCATGTGCCGGAGGGAGCGATTCCAAAGGATGGTCCTTCCGCTGGCATTACGATTGCGACCGGGCTCGCCAGTGCGCTGACGAAGATCAAGGTGAGGCGCGATATCGCCATGACAGGAGAAATTACCCTCAGAGGCAAGGTGCTTCCCATCGGCGGCCTGAAGGAGAAGCTGCTGGCGGCGCATCGTGCCGGCATCTTCGAGGCGATTCTGCCCGAAGACAACCGTCGGGATCTCGCAGATCTTCCGGAGTTACTGAAGACTTCTATGAAGCTGCATTTCGTGGAAGAGATGGATCAAGTGCTTCAGATTGCGCTGGAAGGCAAGCTGCCGGAGTTGAATGAAGAGACTCCAGAAGCTCTTGGCGGCGTGATTTCGACTCCGCTCGAAGGGCCGCAACCAATCGCACACCAGTAACATAACCTGAGAAATCCGAAAGGCCGGGCGATGCTGCCCGGCCTTTTTTCTCGCATTTCACCTGGCGGATGCTCTAGACCGACCGTCGACCGCCAACAAAGTGCATGATGATTGAGATCACGGCGAAGATCAGGAGGATGTGGATCGCGAAGCTGCTGATATGCATTACGGTGAATCCACCAATCCAGAGGATGACCAGAACCAACGCCAAAATTAAAAACATTTGCGTCCTACTTTCTCTTACTTGAAGATCTCGCGGGGACGCGAGTGATTCCAGAAGATAAGAGAGTTAGCGAGAGGTAAATGTTGCTTGGCCCAGCGGAAATATTGAATCCACCTTTGTTCCCGACTGTCGTAAAACTAGCAGCCGCCAGCAATGGATGGAATCAGCATGATTTCGTCTCCGTCCTGGAAGGCGTAGGTTTCACCACCCAGGAAGCGGATATCTTCGTCATTAATGTAGATATTGATGAAGCGGCGAAGCTTGCCGTTCTCGTCTTTGATCTGGGTGCTGAGTGCGGGAAAAGAAGTATCGATGTCAGCCAAAAGACTGGGAAGATTCTCGGCAGCGGAGTCGAAGTTCTTACGGCCATCGGTGTGGCGGGTGAAGGCGGCGGGCAGAAATACTTTAACGGACATTTGTAACTCCAGCGGCTACGAGTTCAGTTTCGGTTTCAGGTGTGGCGGCGGTGGTGCCGTCGAGTTCGCGCAGGTACGCATCGAAGTCTGCCATGCGAGGCCGCACGGCGCGGGCGTCGAGGTGCGAGAAGCTGTTGATGAGGGCATCGGTCGTCTTGAGGCCATTGCCCGTGATGCAGGTGACGGTGATCTGATCGGGGGTGATGCGGCCCTGCGCGTAGAGGCGCGCCGTGACAGCGGTGGTAACGCCTCCGGCGGTCTCGGTGAAGATACCCTCGGTCTCTGCGAGTTCCTGGATGCCGGAGACGATCTCGATGTCAGAGACGTCCTCAGCCCAGCCCCCTTCCGCGCGGATCATTTTGGCGGCGGCGGGGCCGTCAGCGGGATTGCCGATAGCAAGGGAACGGGCGATGGTGTTGGGGCGCTGCGGAACGATATCCTCGGTTCCCTCTTTGACCGCTGTGGAGATGGGCGAGCAGCCAGTAGCCTGGGCTCCGAAGAACCGGACAGGCTTGTCTTCGACCAGGCCGAGGTAGATGAGTTCGTTGAAGGCCTTGCGGATCTTGCGGATCAGCGAGCCGCCGGCCATGGGGACGACAACGTTATCCGGGAGGCGCCAGCCTAGCTGCTCGGCGATCTCGTAGCCAACAGTCTTTGAACCCTCCGCGTAGTAGGGACGGAGATTCACATTCACAAATCCCCAGGCGTATTCGTCTGCGATAAGGGTGCAGAGGCGGTTGACATGATCGTAGTTGCCGTCGATACGGACGAGACGTGCGCCATAGACGAGGGTGTTGAGGATCTTGGCAGGCTCCAGGTCTGCGGGGACCAGGATGGTCGCCTTGAGGCCCAGGCGAGCGGCCTGAGCGGCGACGGAGTTAGCGAGATTGCCGGTGGAAGAACAGCCGACCGTGGTGAAGCCAAACTTCTGCGCGTTGGCCAGAGCCACCGAGACGACGCGGTCTTTGAAGGAGAGTGTCGGAAAGCACACGGCGTCGTTCTTGATATAGAGATTGTTTGCGCCGATGCGCTTACCGAGATTCTTAGCCCGAACCAGCGGAGTAAAGCCCACGGGAAGATCGGGCTGAAAGCCGTCGGGGATGGGAAGCAGAGCGGCGTAGCGCCAGATATTGGCAGGGCCGGCTGCGATGTTCTCGCGGGTGAAGACCCCACGTGCGGCTTCGAGGTCGTAGACGAGTTCCAGGGGAGCGATGCAATCGGGACAGGCGGAGAGGGGTTGATTGCCATACCGCTTACCGCACTCGTTGCACTTCAGCTCATACCTGTTACAGGAATACTGCATTGCTCACTCTCCCTGTGGAGAGGAACTGAAGCTTTTGACTTTTCTCTATTGGGGATATCGCCGGGAGAATGAAATGCGGGGTGCAGGCGATAGATGCACTGCGTGCTCCGAATCTCATGTTCCCTGGTATTCCCAGGAGAGAGTTGACACCGGTACGCGTTTGTTCTGTCCGGTTGTCGTGGCGTCAAAGGGCTCGTCCCTCAACCACTCTGCATGAAATTCAAATTTGGCCTCGGTCCTGAGACAGGAGCCAAACTGGAATAACTAAGTAGTAACACAGGAGTTTAGGGCGTTGCAAGTAATGCACTGCGTCGGCAGTGCACTACTTTGAAATGTGGTTTATGTGTTGCTTGATTCTTTGGCGAAGGGCTGAGTGTATAGCCCAAGTTATTGCTCCCAAAAAGATCAGAAGCCAGCCACCTTCGGCGCTGGCCATTGTTCACGTATAGCCTCGTAAAGTAATCCACAGTCCACGCACACAAACACAAAAAGGCAGAAGGACAGGATTGCGATCCATGCCTTATTAGCCTTACCTCTTCTATGCGTCATGCCGTCATGCTCTCACAACTTCGCCAGCGTGTTGATGTCATCGGTCTATTGTTCGCGCTGGCGATCTTCTCCCCAAGCCCCACCAATTTCAAAGTGATGCACTACCACTGTGTCGCATCAAACCAGGCCACCCAGTTCTCAGGCAGAGACCATTGGCACGATCGCTTGAACACCCTCGACGAAGGCCTTGGGATCGAACTCGGTGCGAAGAATCTCGTCCGGGCAGTCCGTCAGGACGGCGACGCGCCAGTTGCAGACGAAAGCCACAAGCTGCCCTGGGTGGGCCGTGCGGATCTCGGAGCAGAGGCTCTCTGCGGCATGAATTCCTGTCTCACCTTCGACGTCCACAAGTACAAGAGCATAAGGACGGTTGGCGAAAAGAGAAACGACTTCGGTATGGTGCAGCGTGGAGTCTACGTCATAGCCTGACATTCGAAGAATCTGATCCCTCAAAGGGCGGAGCATTTCGCGACGGCAAACATGAAGAATTGCGGGTTTCTGGGCCTGGGGAAGTTGCATTGATCTCAAACTTTTCTGCGACACATGGTATCGGAATCGATCGTATCGACTATTTCGTGTCGTCTTATTTTACAAGATGAGAGACAGTACGTGTGCGTTTTGGAAGACCATCCACGCATGGTCGACCGCCAGCTTTATAGCTACTCCGCAGGTTCATAGTTCAGGTTCGGACCGAGCCAACGCTCAACCTCCGTCAAGCTCATGCCTTTCCGCTTTTGATAGTCGACGACCTGATCGCGGTCGATCTTGCCAAGGCTGAAGAAGCGCGATTGCGGGTGTGCAAAATACACTCCACTGATGCTGGAGCCAGGCCACATGGCAAAGGATTCGGTGATTATCATTCCCGTGTTGGCCTGTACGTCCAGCAGACGCCAGAGGGTACCTTTTTCAGTATGATCCGGGCACGCCGGGTAGCCGGGAGCGGGCCTGATTCCCCGATATTTCTCCTGGATCAACTCGCCCGGGGTCAGATTTTCCTCGCGCCCGTAGCCCCACTGGTCCCGCACTATCTTATGAAGACATTCGGCGAAAGCCTCCGCCAGGCGGTCGGCGATGGCCTCCGCCATGATGGCGTTATAGTCATCGTTCTCCGCTCTGAACCGGTCGCACAATTCTTTCAGGCCGATCCCGCTGGTTACCGCGAATGCACCGATGTGATCGGGCAAACCGGTATCCTTCGGCGCAATGAAGTCGGACAGCGAACGGCACGGCTCACTGCCTTCGCGGTTCGCTTGCTGGCGCAGATAGTGGAATCGCTCGAGCACGTTCGTGCGTGTTTCGTCGGTGTACAACTCGATATCGTCGCCCACCGCGCTGGCGGGAAAGAAACCATAGACGCCCCGTGCAGTGATCAGTTTCTTTTCGATCATGACTTCCAGCAGCGCCTTGGCGTCGGTGAAGATCTTGCGCGCCTCCACACCCTGCCGCTCGTCGTCCAGGATGCGGGGATAGATGCCTTTCATACCCCAGGTATGAAAGAACGGCGTCCAGTCGATGAACTCGCGCAGTGTTGCCAGCGGAAAGTCATCCAGAACGCGCACTCCGGTGAACTTGGGCGCGGAAAGATCTTCGATACGCCACTCAATCGGAGTATGCCTTGCGCGGGCAACCTCAATCGGAACGACCTGCTGGCGCGGTGCCAGGTGGGCTTTGCGGAGCGCCTCGTAGTCGGCGCGATGCTGCGCCACGAACGCGGCTTTGCCATCTTCACTCAGGAGACTGGTCGTCACAGGGACTGCACGGCTGGCGTCGAGTACGTGGACCACCGGCTGGCTATAGTGCGGAGCAATTTTAACCGCGGTGTGAGCCCTGCTCGTAGTCGCTCCACCCACGAGCAAGGGAACAGTGAAGCCCTGACGCTCCATCTCGCGGGCTACATGCACCATCTCGTCGAGAGACGGCGTGATAAGGCCGCTAAGACCAATAATGTCAGCTTTTTCCAGCTTGGCGCGCTCGAGAATTTTTTCCGAGGAGACCATCACGCCCATATCGATGACTTCGTAGTTATTGCAGGCGAGTACGACGCCAACGATGTTCTTGCCAATGTCGTGGACGTCCCCCTTCACGGTCGCGAGGATGATCTTTCCCTGCGCCTTGACGACCTGGCCCGAGGCCTCCAGCGCTGCCTTCTCGGCCTCCATGAAGGGTGTCAGATGAGCCACCGCCTTCTTCATGACGCGCGCCGATTTGACCACCTGGGGCAGGAACATCTTGCCAGCGCCAAAAAGATCTCCGACAACGCTCATGCCGTCCATCAACGGTCCTTCGATGACCAGGAGCGGACGGCCCAGCTTGACGCGGGCCTCCTCGGCGTCGATCTCGATGTAAGCGTCGATTCCCTTGACCAGTGCGTGCGAAAGACGCTCTTCGACACTACCGTTCCGCCACTCTTCGGCCTTCTTCTCGCTGGCGACAGAGCCAACGCCCTTCAGCGACTCGCCGTGATCCACCAGGCGCTCCGTCGCGTCGGGACGACGGTTGAGCAGCACATCTTCGACCAGAACCTTCAGTTCCGGTTCAATCTCCTCATACACCTCGAGCATGCCGGCATTGACGATGCCCATGTCCATGCCCGCCGCGATGGCGTGATAAAGAAACGCGGAGTGCATAGCCTCGCGAACCTTGTTGTTGCCTCGAAAGCTGAAGGAGATGTTCGAGACGCCGCCACTGACCTTCGCGTGAGGGAGGTTCGCCTTGATCCAACGCGTGGCGTTGATGAAGTCCACCGCGTAGTTGTTGTGCTCTTCCATGCCCGTCGCAACGGTCAGAATATTCGGGTCGAAGATGATGTCTTCCGGTGGAAACCCTACCTCATCGACAAGAATCCGGTAGGCTCGCTCGCAGATGCGGATCTTCTCTTCGAATGTGGCGGCCTGACCCTGTTCGTCGAAGGCCATTACGACGACCGCCGCGCCATATTTCAGCACCGCGGCAGCATTCTGGCGGAATTTGTCCTCGCCTTCTTTCAGCGAGATGGAGTTGACGATGCCCTTGCCCTGCAGACACTTGAGCCCCGCCTCGATGACCTCCCACTTTGAGGAGTCCACCATAAACGGCACCTTGGCGACTTCAGGCTCGCTCGCCAGCAGTTGCAGGTAGCGAGTCATAGCCGTAACGCCATCGATCATTCCCTCGTCCATACAGATGTCGATGACGTTCGCGCCATTCTCAACCTGTTGCCGGGCTACGCTGACCGCCTCCTCGTACTTGCCCTCCTTCACCAGCTTCGCAAACTTCGGCGAACCCGCGACGTTGGTCCGCTCTCCGATCATGATGTAGACGCCGAGTTGCTGGGTGAAGGGCTGTGATCCGGAAAGGCGAAGCGGCTTCGTCTCTAGGGCATGGCTCATGCTGCGACCTCGCGCTTCCCGAGCTGCCGGGGAGCCTTGCCTTCCAGAGCCCGGGCGATCGCGGCGATGTGATCCGGGGTATTCCCGCAGCAACCGCCGGCAATATTGATCAGTCCGCCGCGCGCGAAGTCGCCCAGATAACGAGCCATGTCGTCGGGGCCCAGATCGAAACCAGTCTCGGAGAGAGGATTCGGTAGACCGGCATTGGGATAGCAGGAGACCGCCACGTCCGCCTTCGACGACAGTTCTTCCAGAAACGGATACATCAGATCAGGGCCGAGCGAACAGTTGAGTCCCACTGACAGCGGTCTTACGTGCTTCACCGCAGTCCAGAACGCCTCCGTGGTCTGCGCGGAGATCAGCGTCTCGCCGCCACGTCCCACCGCTGCCGAGATCATCACCGGCAACTCTGTTCCGTCCTGGTCGAATACCTCGCGGATGGCGACCAGCGCAGCCTTGGCATTGAGCGAATCAAAGATCGTCTCGACCAGCAGCAGATCGGAGCCTCCCGCGATAAGCGCGCGTATCTGCTCCATGTAAGCGATCTTCACCTGGTCGAAGGTCACCACGCGGAATCCTGCATCGTCGGCGTCGGGAGAGTTAGACAGCGAGACCGTCAGTGGCCCGATGGCCCCTGCCACGAACCGCTGGCGCCCCGTGGCAGTTCCTACCCGATCAGCCCATTCCCGGCACTGTCGAGCCGATGTTTCGTTGATATCCCAGGCCAACCCACTGAGCGAGGAGTCCTCGATGATCTTCTGGTAAAACTCTGGATCTTTCCGGCCGCCGTGCTCCCGCGGATCGTCCACGAAAAACTCGCTTTGAGTAATGCTGGTCGCCCCAAAGGTATTGGTTTCGATGATGTCGGCGCCCGCCTCCAGGAATCTCCGATGGATATCACCGACCATCTCCGGCTGGGTCAGCGAGAACAGGTCGCCGTTGTTGAGCAGATCCTTGGTCGAGTTCTTGAAGCGCTCTCCGCGGATGTCCGCTTCCGTCATTCCATACGTGCGGATGGTAGTGCCCATCGCTCCATCAATGATGGCAATCCGGCTGTCGAGGATTTTTTCAAGCGGATGTGTGTGCGATTTTGTCATGGATATTCGATGGCCTTAAACGTGGCTGGGTTCGCGATCGCCGTGAGTTTCACGACAACAGCCTGAGGTCCGGAACCCTGCGCTACAGCTTCTTTTGGAATGACTGCCTAGCTTCTGTTGGAATTGCTGCCTAGCGGAGCGAATCGGCAAGGTCGGTCGAATTGCCCGGGGTCATGGGCATCGCCGGCTGGATACCGACCAGGAGGTCTTCCTTGCGCATCACCAGATTGGTCGCGTTGAGCGAGGCCAGTTCAAAGCCGTGACCGTGCGTAATGGCATCGGTCGGGCAAGCCTCGACGCAGTAACCGCAGAAGATGCAGCGGTTGTAGTCGATGTTATAAACCTTGGCGTAACGCTCGGCGGACGAGATGCGGACGGACTCGGTGTTCTCAGCGGCCTCGATGTAAATGCAGTTCGAAGGGCAGGCGGCGGCGCAAAGGAAGCAGGCGACGCACTTTTCGAGGCCGTTCTCGTCGCGCTGAAGCTGGTGCTTGCCGCGGAAGCGCTCCTGAAACTTGGCGCCGCGCATGGGACCTTTACCGTCAGGATAGTTTTCGACTTCGGTTGGCTGGAACATCTCCTTGAAGGTGATGCTCATTCCCTTGGCAATGGCGGCTGCGTCGCGGACGATAGACATAGATTGAGTATACGACGGAGGCGCGATAGGCTGGAAGGCATGACACGAGCGAACCGTTTTCTCCTCTTGATCTTTGGGCTGGGATTTTTGATGTTGCAGCCTGCTCTCGCAACCGCACAAAGTGCGCCCATGGAAAAGGCGATTGCCGAGCATGCTCACGCGACCACTCCTCTTTCCACTGTTCTGATCGTGACGGTGGATGGAAAGGCCACACCCGTATCGACCGCGGATTTGCAGTCCATGCCACAGAAGAGCGTCACCGTCCATAACGCCCACACCAAGCTCGATGAGACCTACAGCGGTGTGTCGCTGGGAGACTTGCTGGCGAAGTACGGCTTCGCCGTGAGCCAGGCGACCCACAGGAGGATGCTGCGAAGCTATGTCATCGCCGAGGGAATGGACAAGTATTGGGTGCTGTTCTCAGCCGCTGAGGTAGAAAGCTCCGAGCACAATGGGGATGTGATTGTGGCGACGTCCGTCGGCGGGAAAGGACTGGGAGAAGATGGGCAGTTCAAGCTGGTGGCGAGCGAAGACAAGAAGCCGCAGCGCTGGGTGAGGAATTTGACCGCGATTACTTTGAAGAGCGCGGAATAATCACGTCGCGAGGAGCGACCGTCTTCAGCTTCGGGAATGTGGTTCCGAAAAACCGCTTGTCCCGGGTAAGAAGACGATCCGCTTTAATCTGAGCATGTGCGGCGATGAGAAAATCAGGCAGGATGCGGGTACGCTCACCACCCCGCTTTCTATAGCTCCTGTAAAAGACGCCGGATAAATAGGCGATTTCCTTGTCAATTTCAGTGATGGAGCAGCGGATCAGTTCAAAGAAATCCTCCGCTCGCGCCTGTGTGGGGAAGTTTCCCGCGACCTCTGCGAAGCAAACAGCAGAGATGATCAACTTTCCTTGCAGCTCCGCGAGGCGCAAGGCTTCGGAGGATTCCTCAGCTTCGGAAGGAACTCCTACCAGCACGTCCAGGATGACGTTCGCGTCAACTGCAGTGATCATCGTCCGCGAATTTCCTTGATGTACTCAGCAACTGTGGTGTTGCCCTCCGCCAGAAATTGTTCACGCAGAGAACCGCGATAGCGCTTCATCGCAAGATCGAAGTCGTGCCTGTCGCGTTTGGGCGTAAGGGTCAACGTTGTGCCCTTCATCTCAAATTCGACCGCGGTGTTCTTATCCAGACCGAGATTATCTCGAAATGCTTTCGGAATAACGACCTGGCCGCGCTCACCCACTTTGGAAGCGATTTTCATACTTCAAGTATGATCTCTCGACATCTCCGGCGCAAGAACTGTTATGCGTTTACTGCGCCTCGGCATCGAACACCCCGGTTTCCACCGTAGTTCCATGCTTGGCAGAGGTGGGCCTGATATGGTTCACTTCACCCATGGTCAAGAATGCCTCTCGCCGCAACTTCCTCCGCACGGCTCCGCTCGCCGTCGCTGCGCTTCCCCTCACCGACTCCCTGCTGCATGCCGCTACCGTTGGCGCTGGACAGGTTGGGGCGACGGCCGCTCCGGTTCCGTATACCGTCATCACCGCCGAGGAACTTCACGCCGACGCCAAGGAACTTCAGGCAAAGCCAGGCAATAAGGATCTCGCCAGTTCTAAAGAGCTTCCGTTCCTGATGGTGATAACTACAGAGACCGCTCACAGCGCCGCCGAATTCGAATGGCACGAAGGCCGCGACCACATCCTGCAGGTGCTCGAAGGGACTACGCTCTATGAGTTGGGTGGCACTCCAACAGGCGGACACAGCCCGAAGGCAGGAGAGTGGCTCGCACCGACCTCCGAAGGAGCGAAGAAGTTCACGCTCAAAAAGGGCGACACGCTCGTGATCCCGCGAAATACCCCCCACAAGCGCACCACCACTGGCAGCGTGACGCTTACCTTGATCTCTCCTACCGGCTCGGTCAAGGGATCGTAATCCTTCGGCCTGGTTTCGCCCCCCCACCCCTTGGGGTTACCTTCTCGCAAGTCCTTTGCTTGGAATGACTTACTGGATATCCACGTCTGCAAAATAGTCTAAACAAAGGGGTTACGGGTAAATTCCTGCCTGGCGTTGAGTTAGAGCGCTCCCGACAGGCAGATACCAAGGCGCCCTAACGCCGGGCAGGCACCACGGGGCCTTCGGCAGGACCTTCGTGGGTATTGGGCGCTTCGCGTAAGGGAAGCGGTCCACGAATTGAGGCCCGGCTTTTGGCCGGGCCTCAATTCGTTTGCTATATCCATTCTACCGGTTTGACCAAAACTAAAGTGCCACATGGTTCCAGTTTATTTTTTGGCCGATAAGTGTTGATGGAAGGTCAGATGGATGACTCCGGGGCAAGCGAAAGCGGTCGTTGGGGGCTTGACAAGAATTTCGGGTGCTTCGGATGTTTGATGGACGAAATCGCTTTATTAGGTGAGGGTACCCCACGTCCGCAGAGGCCGGACGTGGGGTACCCGGATTTGTTACTCGATGCCAAGTTTCTTCCACATGGCGTCGACTTTGGTTTTGACATTGGCGTCCATGGCCAGCATGGGGGGCCAGGGACGGGTGAAGCCCTCTGCCGGCCACTTGCGGGTGGCGTCGATGCCCATCTTGCTGCCGAAGTTCGGCAGGCGCGAGGCGTGGTCGAGCGAGTCGACCGGGCCAAGGGTGAATTGGATATCGCGCTCCGGATCGATGTTATTGGCGGTGCGAAGCGTGACCTCGGCGAGATCCTGAACATCGCAATCTTCGTCCACCACGATGATGCACTTGGTGAACATGGCCTGCCCCATGGCCCAGATGCCACTCATCACCTTTCTCGCGTGGCCCGCGTAGGACTTGCGAATGCTGACAATCATGAGGTTATGGAAGACTCCCTCGGCAGGCAGATTCACGTCCACAATCTCAGGCAGCGTGAGTTGCATGAGCGGGAGGAAGATGCGCTCGACGGCCTTGCCCATCCAGGCGTCTTCCATGGGAGGCTTGCCTACGACAGTGGCGGCGTAGATGGGATTCTTGCGATGCGTGATACAGGTAAGGTGGAAGACCGGGTAATCATCCTGCATGGTGTAGAAGCCGGTGTGGTCGCCGAATGGCCCTTCAGTGCGGAGCTCGCCCAGCTCCACGTAGCCCTCGAAAATGTACTCGGCGTGAGCGGGAACTTCGAGGGAGACAGTCTCGCCTTTGACCAGCTCCAGCGGTTTCTGGCGGAGGAAGCCTGAGATCAGATACTCCTCTACCTCGGGCGGCGCGGGGACGATCGCACTGAACGTCGTCGCGGGATCTGTCCCAATGGCGACGGCAACTTCCATGCGGTCGCCGCGAATCTTCGTAAGAGTCGTCTGATGGATCGAGGATAAGGACGCCGCGGCTGCTGTTCCTCCGGCGGTGAGAGCCATAAGATCTACCGCCGCAGTCTTGTCAGTGGCGGTGGCACGGAGCCGGTCGCGCATCTGCTCCGCCGCCACCTTCTGACGCTGCCAGTGCATGCCGGTGGTCTTGCCGTCGTAGACCTGCATGCGATACATGCCGACATTGCGCTTCCCGGACTTCGCATCCTGCGTAATAACGCAGGGCAACGTGATGAAGCGGCCTCCGTCCTGAGGCCAGGTCTTGAGGATGGGAAGTTCCAGGAGATTTACATCCTCACCGCGATGGATCACCTGCTTGCAAGGCGCGTCCTTGGCCGAGATGACCTTGGGAAAGAAGCTGCCGACCTCCGCGAGCATAGGCAGCATCTTGAGCTTATCCATGAAGCTGGTGGGTGTCTGGGGCTTGATTAAAGTGCGGATACGGTCGGCGATCGCATCAAGCGAGTCGGTCTGCAGGGCGAGCTTCATCCGGCGCTCGGAGCCAAACTGATTCATCAGCACGCGCGCACCGGGATGGCCTTTAACATTCTCGAACAGCAATGCGGGACCGCCGGACTGGACACCGTTGCGACGCAGCTTGGACGCGCGGTCGGCGATCTCGGCCATCTCGAGGATGGGATCAACCTCCTGCTGAATGCGCTTCAGTTCCCCTGCTTTGTCGAGTTGAGTGATCCAATCGCGTAGGTCGGTATAGGCCAATTCCCTGCTCCTGTCTTGCTGCGGGTGGGCTATTCCCTCCCGTGTAATTCGTACAAAATACCCAGACGATAAGACTTAGGTCTGGACCTGGCCGCTTTCCGAGATTGCAGTGCCGGGATATTGTCTGGAAAAATTCTCCGGTTCACAGTTTATCTGGTCCTACAAAGATCGCGCCACAGGTATCTTACTTGATTTCAATATGTTAGATATTTCTGTGACCCGAACCGCACTTCTCTAATATTTTTCCTTAGTGTGCAATTTATTGCCCTGTAGTCCAAAGCCGATTTTTGTGTTCGCGCGAGAGATATCCCCTAAATTTAGCTATACCGTAGTTTACGAAATTCTTTCTGCAATCAGAAACATTGGGCCTACGCATGCTCTATCACTGCTATCCGAAGCAGCTTGAGTAGACGCGCCAAGACGCCGAAGCTATTGCGGAAATCCAGTTCTACAGAGGCTGTTCCATGTTCAAGCAATTTTTACTAGCTGTATGCACCGTTGTTCTTCTCTCAGCGTCGGCTGTCAAGGCAGATACCATCGGCCCGGGTAGTTGCACGAGTTGCCTTGGTTCAAGCTACACCTTGAGCTACACAAACACCGCCAATCCGAACGTTTTCGACGTTACATTGGTGATCAACGCAACCGGTTTCACCAACAGCAACACGGATCTCCTGAACGCCGTTTCGCTCAAGCTGTCTTCCTCTTCCTCCACGGCAAGCCTGCTGAGTTCGCCGACCGGCTTTAACACGACGGTCAGCGGCGGCCTCTCCGCGGGTGGATGCAACGGTGCTGGCGCAGGCTTCTTCTGCTCCGAGAGCAGCGGCCTTGGAGTCGAAGTGGGGCATGCCGGAGATATTTACACCTTCGTGTGGGCAGTTACGGTTGGATCACCGGCCAGCCTGTTCACGGGCCTCGACGACGCCTCCGTAAAGGCGCTGTATGTTACCTCCGCAGGACGCCAGAATGGAATTACCTCTGAGGAGATCACTCTCAGCCACGTCACCGCAGTACCTGAGCCAGCGTCCTTCGCCCTGTTGGCCAGCGGATTGCTTGCCGTTGCCGGAGCGGTCAAGCGTCGGCTTACCGCTTAGGCCGAATTGCAACTCTTCACACTGTGAACTACATATGGAAACGCCCCCCTCTTGATAGGAAGGGGGCGTCTCTGTTTTTGGATCGTGCAAGTAGAGATGCGAGCCCCCGGAGGCGGTGTCCGAGTGCCCTGCTATTTGTGACGCGCAGCCGTTTGCTTAGCCAGTTCGGTGCGGAAGGTCTGCTCGCGTTCGTCAATGTAGGCTTTGTAACCGGCGGGATCGACGAAGGGATTGGGGCTGCCGGGCTTGAGGCGAGGGTACTTTTCCTTCAGGTTGAAGTACAGGCCGTGGGCTCCCAGGAAGATGTCGCAAGGGAGGCTATGGAGAATCTGGAAGGTCTTGATGAAGTCCCTGGCTTCGGTGGGATAACGCGGGTCGTCGATGAAGTTGTTGGGGGCATTCGCTGAGACGCCGCCGAGGATGACTACGTTATAGGTGCGGCCGGACTCAGTGACCTGCATGGTCCAGGTCGTGCAACCCTTGGTGTGTCCGGGCGTGAGATGCGCGGTAAGGGTGGTGCCTCCGAGCTTGACCTGCTCGCCGTCGTGGAGGATGTGATCGACCTTGACAGGCGTGAAGAAGCCGGTGGGGTCGTTGTAGAAGTAGAAGTCGGTGCGGCCGCCGGACTCGGTGTCCGGAACGTCGGCGTCCATGACTTCTACCTTGGCGTGGGTGAGGCGCTGAATCTCGGCCATGCCGGCGATGTGGTCGTAGTGGGACTGACCATTGAGCAGGATTTTAGTGTCGGCGAAGCGGAAGCCGAGGGCCTCGATATTGTGTTGGATCTGGGGCGGAGATGTGGCGAGGTTGCTGTTGATAAGGATGTTTCCCTGCGGCGTGGTGATGAGGTAGGCCGCGAGGTCGTTGCTGCCGACGTAGTAGAGATTGCCGGCGATGCGAAAAGGTGCGTGGTTGGCGGTCCATTCCGGATTCGGAGACGCGATGGCGGGCAGGGTGAGGGCGGTAAGCAGAAGCAGGAGACGAGCGAGCATGGGGTGAGGATAGCTGTTTCTTGCATGTGCGAAATCGGGCTGCACCAGGGGTGAGGCAATGGGAATCAAGGTGGACACGGTGGGTGATAGCCCATGCTTGAGCCGAAGACCTCGCGGTCTGGCTTCCTTGGATCTTCAGATTTTCAGATCTTCAGGAAGATCTTCTTACGCCAGAGGAACCAGATGGGGAGAAAACAGAGAAAAGTAAAAGCCACGGCAAAGGCGTGGGAGGTAAATTCAGTCGAACCATGGCTGGCGAAGATGTTGCGGTAGATCCAGCCGAGCAGCGTAAGAGGCCGTCCATTAGGGGTCGTACCGACGTGGATATCGATCATCGCCTTGATGAATACGACCGAGACGGTATATGCAGCGATGGCATTTGAACCAAAGACCCGGAAGGGCCAGATGAGAGCAGCTACCAGCTTCGATTTGAGTTGCGCCTGCCGGACATCGAACAGCCAATAAAGCACCCCGAGGGCCAGGAGAGCCCAGCCAGCGGAGACCAGCACGTAGGAACTCGTCCACAACTTTTTATTGATGGGGAACGATGGCGACCAGAGATAGCCGGCAACGAGGAAAGCTGCTCCCGACCCCAGCAGGCCGAGCGTCTTGGTACGGACCGTCTGGGTGGACCGCATGAAGAGCCCGGTGAGGATTCCCAGTAGCGTGGTGGCGACAGATGGAAGAGTGCTGAGTAGACCTTCAGGGTCACGGACAGTCTGATAGAGGCGTCCGGTGTGCAGGTAATGCTGGGTGAAGGCCACAATGTGGCGATCGAGCCACGCGACTAGATTTTGATCGGGATCCAGCAGCGTGATCTCGTGGGTGGGAGTTCCAAAGCCGGGGACCGGGACGAAGCGCATCAGAATCCAGTACCCGATGAGCAGAACTGCAGTGAGAATGGCCAGGGTTCGGGGCCGCTGGATGCGAATGAAGATGAGCCCAGCGATCAGATAGCAGAGACCGATCCGCGGCAGAACCCCGTAGAACCGCAGCGCGGTGAACGGGAAATAAGGCGCAAGGGTGAGAAACCAGCCCAGCAGAATAATGATGACGCTGCGGCGGACGACGTGAAGGGCGAGGTGCGACTTACTTGCCCCGCGTGCAAGGCGCCCCGCCATCGAGAATACGATCGAGCAGCCAACCAGGAAGAGGAAGGTCGGAAAGACGAGGTCGGTGGGGGTATAGCCATTCCATGGGGCGTGCTCCAGGGGCCACCAGATGTGGGCTCCGTCCCCAGCGTCGTTGACGACGATCATCAGAGCAATGGTGAGGCCGCGGAGAATGTCGATCGAGAGGACGCGTGGCGGGGACACAGGTGGCTGGGGCACAGATTGCATGGTGTCCATCATCGCTGATGCTCGCGGTTTGAGCTAGGGCAAATTGCCTGTGGGTGTAGAGGAGGCTTCGAACTCGTGGCTGTCTTTCCTCAACAGCAGCGGGTGATTTGCTCCAGTGGCGGGAACATTTAGGAGGCGTGGGTGTCTAACTAAGTACGGACGCATTCCTCGCAGATGCGCACCAGATTCGGATTCCCGAGGGGTGCCTTATGTTTGAGCGAAGTCTCGTAATCTCACAGGAAAATCATGCTTCAGCGGGCCAGCGCTGGACGGCTCTTGCTTCCATCACCGTGCAGGTTGCATTGGCAGGCGTGGTGATTGCGCTTCCGATGCTGCATCCCGAAGTGCTGCGATTTCGGTCTGCCTCTCCCCCGGTATTGATGCCGCCGCTCCTCAAGTTACCGGAGGTGAAGCGGGTCCTGGCAGAGCAGAGTTCGGCAACTTCTTCAACCGCTGCCACGCCCAGCATCACGCAGATTATTGATCCTCTAAGGCCGGGGACGATTCCTTCCACGCTGAACGTCCCGGACGGGCCGCCGGTCGTCGCCCGAGTCGACATGGGCGGAAGCGGTCTACCCGATGCTCTGGGTGTCGGCACGAACGGCTCCGGGGCTGGGGTTCGCGTGGTTCCTGCCCGAGCTGCGGATAAGCCGATGCGGGTCTCGGCTGGAGTGGTAGCGGGAATGTTGATCGCGCCGATCCAGCCCGTATATCCGGCCATTGCAAAGGCCGCGCACATCGAGGGAACGGTGATTGTAGAGGCGGTGATCTCGAAGACGGGGCGGATCGAGAGCCTGAATGTAGTAAGCGGACCGCAGATGCTGCGGCGGGCTGCGATTGAAGCGATTCAGGCGGCCCTATATCAACCGTACAAGCTGAACGGCGAGCCGGTCGAGGTGCAGACTTCAATTACGGTGAACTTCAGGCTGGGGAGTTAGCTCACTTTGCAGAACCTTCAGGCTTGGATTCGGGATGCTGCGAGATGCTCAGGACGTTGCCATCGGGATCCTTGAACCAGGCCACCCTAGCTCCGGTGGGGGTGGTCCAGATGCCCTGGTCGTCCTGCTCCATATACGGATAGCGTTCGAAGACGACACCGGCTTCCTGCAGTGCTCGGGTGCTCTGCACAATGTCCGGGACCTTCCAACCGAGGACGCTGCCCTGATTGGAGGTGCGTTCGGCCATGAGAGTGAGTCGCAACATGATTCCATTGGCATCGAAGACCAGGGCAAAGGGTAGCTCCTCTTCGAGCAAACGGAGACCCAGCGTCTGGCCGTAGAACACCTTTGCACGCGCAACGTCCACGATAGGAACGAAGGCGATGATGCTGTTCTGACTGAGTCCTGTAAAGGTCGACATGCAAATATCGTGGACCAGCCTCCGGCGACTCGTCCAGCGAAATGTAACGTTTCATCCGCGTTGCAGGGAGGCAATCGACGCCTCCCTGCGTATCCGGACAGACGTTACAGCAGTGGGACAGTTTTAGCGGGCTGAATGGAAGTCAGCACCGTGCCGGCTGGCGAGGTTGGAACGTCCTGGATGTAATCCTGCAGGGGGAAACCAGCCTCTTTCCAACCGTCGAAGCCTCCGCGCAGGGGTCGAACGCGGTAGACACCCAGCTTGTGCAACTGCATGGCGACCTTGGCGCTGGTCTCTTCGCTGGGGCAGGTGCAGTAGAGGATCACGTCGCGGTCGCGAGGGATGACTTCGCTGTGCGCGGTCAACTCATTCGGCCCGATGCGGATAGCTCCGGGCAGAACCCGGGGATCGGGCAGGTAGTCGAGCGGGTGGCGCAGATCGACGATAAAGGGCGGGATATTGCCCTGCTCTGCCGCAGTATCGAGCATCTGCTTGAGTTCTTCGGGCTCCAGGCGCATGGCGCGGACCTGGGTGAGGAACTTGCGCTGCTTGAAGATGCGGTAGCCAATAAAGCCGAGCACCATGACAACGAAGATTGCGAAGGCGAAGTGGTTGAGCCAGTGGAAGAACGGTGCGCTGCGTTTCGCGACATCCCCAAAGAATCGCCCGGCGAGAAGATACGCTTCCGCCCAGAGAACCGATCCAGCCAGGTCGTAGATCACGAAGCGACCGTAGGGCATGCCAGTCTGACCGGCGATGGGGGCCGCAACGGTGGAGAGACCGGGAACGAACTTAGCAAAAAGCAGCGTGACCGGACCGCGGCGGGTGAAATAACCTTCGGTCTTGCTGACGCAGGTGGTTGCCTCAAACGAAAAACGGCAAAGGAGGCGTAAAACGCTACCTCCATAGCGGCGTCCGAGCGCGAACCAGAGGCTGTCCGCAATCACGCAGGCCAGCAGAACGGCGAGAAGCGAATAGAAATGACCGACCCGGTGCGTTGCGCTGAGGGTTCCGGCGGTGAGCAGGAGGGGGATGCTCGGGATGGGAATACCCAACTGCTCCACCAAAACCCAGAGAAAGATAATGGCGTAGGCGTATTGGACGAAGAAGACAATTGCGATGGGCATGGCTGACTCTCTTACAGATACTGCTGATACTCGATAGATGAGTTGGGGAGGGCCTTCGATGCGGTGCTGCCGCTTAAATAGTAACCCGGCCTTTTCAGGGGCCGGGTTTAAGGCTGCAATTGGGTAAATTTGCTTATTGGGGGAAGACGAGCGGGGTATCGATCAGGTGCTGGCCGATAAACCACGACTGTAGCTCGTTGGTGCGGAGCACGTCGCTGACGGCCAGGTCATTGGTTCCCTGATCGCCGGCATCATCCGCTGCGTCAGCCAGATCGAGGCAGCTCTGCATAATCAGCTTGTGCGCCTGCAGGAGGCGGGAGATCTGGACGGGAACCTCTTCCCTGCCTTTGGGAGGACGGGGGATTTTGGTAATCTCTGCCACGTCGCCGCCCATCGCGATAGTGACGCCACCCAGGAGCTGAATTCGCTCGGCGATGGTGTCCACGATCTCGACCTGCTCGTCGAAGTGCTTATCGAAGAGCAGATGGAGTTGGTAGAAGGTGTGGCCGCTGACCTGCCAGTGGTGCTTCTTGTACATATCGCGGAGCGTGATGGAGTCGGCGAGAAGCTGGTTGAGCTTGTCGACCATCTTGCCACGGACGTTTTTATCGAGTGGGTGCGGCAGGTCATTTACGACCTGGCCATACTGCTGAATTTCTTTCGCCTTGGCGTGCCATTGCTGCGTGATCTGATCTTTAGCGCCGGCGGGGATACTCTTCTTCGCTGCCATCTTTCACCTCGTAGTTCACTTCGTGCAGACAATACGATGCCGGAGACAGGGGTCTAGTTTCCTTGTCTCCGGCTGATTGGATGAGCGATTCCGTTCTTTTGCTTCAGCGTTGTTACTTCACTTCAACTTCTGGAGTCACTGAGTAGCCGGGCCGCAAGGCCAGGTCTTTGTTCTCCTCCTGCAAATTGGTGAAGTCGATGCGGACAGGGATGCGCTGAACCACCTTGACGTAGTTTCCGGTGGCGTTCTCCGGCGGAAAGAGGCTGAGCTTAGAGCCGGTGGCTCCACCGATCTGGGTCAGCTTGCCGTGGAACTTGCGGCCGCCGAGCGCGTCGACCTTGAGGATGACAGGTTGGTTGGCGTGCATCTTTTCGATCTGGGTTTCTTTGAAGTTTGCCGTGACCCACAGATCGGTGAGGGGGATGATGGTCAGGAGATCCTGGCCGATGCTGAGATTCCCGCCGACCTGAACGTTCTTCTTGTTGATAATGCCGGTCGCTGGGGCCGTAATCCTGGTATAGGACAGGTTGAGCTGGGCCTGATCGACCTTAGCCTGGGCCTGCTTGACCATAGCGTCCGCTGCGGTAGCGGCTGCCTGCTGAGCTTTGACCTGCGAGGGCCCGTTCTCGATGGCCTGCTGGGATTGAGCGTTGGACTGGGCAAGACGCTGCTGGGCCTGACGAACCTGCTCCTGTGCGGAGAGCACGCTCGCTTCGGACTCGAGGACAGAAGCGCGGGTGGCGGCGGCCTGGGCTACAGCTCCGTCGAACTGCTGCTTGGAGATGACGTCCTTCTGGACGAGCGGGGTGTAGCGCTCTACGTCGAGACGAGCCTTTTCAGCATTGGCCTTGGACTGATCGACGCGAGCCTGAGCGACTTCCACCTGCTTCTGCGCCTGGACGACGGAAGCGGAAGATCCGCGCACGTCGGACCGGGCATTAATGACGCTAGTGCCGGTGGTGATGCGAGTGATGGGCACGTTGACCGTCGCCTGGATGTACTGGGCCTGTGCACTGGCGAGGTTGGCCTGTGCCTGCTCAAGAGCGACCTGGTAATCCTTGGGGTCGACTTCTACGAGCAACTGACCAGCCTGCACGGTCTGGTTATCGTCAACGTAGACCTTGACGACTTGCCCGGCGACGCGGGAGCTGACCTGGTAGAGATTGCCATCCACCTGGGCATCGTCCGTGTCTTCGGAGAAGGTCGAGCGCCAGTAGAAGAAACTGGCAGCAATCACCAGCAACAAGACGACCGCAATGATGATGAACTTGCGGCCCGACTTGCTCTCCGGGGTTTCAGTCTCGTTTTGCGAGTCGTCACGCGACTGCTGCTGCTTCGAGGAGTCTCCCGCCGGGCTGAGCTGGACGGTGCCGCTGATCTGCGCGGTCTGGCCTTGTTTCGAGTCTTGATTCTGGCCTTCTTGGTCTGGCACGATTACTTCCCTCCGAGGTAGTCTTTGTAGTTTGTCTGCGCGACGCCTAAGGCACGGGCCAGTGAGAGCTTGGCCACATTATGCTGATAGAGCGCGCTGATGTACTGGTCGTTGGCCTGCTCGGTCTGCGACTGGGCCTGCGATACGGGCAGGTTGTCGGAGACTCCGGCGCGGAAACGCTGCTGGGCTTCGCTGAGCGCTTCGGTGGCGAGTTCAACATTCGAGTGGGTGGCCTCAACCAACTTGGCAGCGGCCTGAACGTCAAAGATGCTATCGCGGACGTCGGCGTTCACCTGCTGAATTTGATCAGACAGGCGGGCTTTAGCCTGCTCGTACTGAGCGCCGGCGACCTGCTCCTGGCCACGGGTCTTCGCGATCTGGAGAATCGGCGCGCTGACCTGACCGGTCGCGGTGTAGGTGCTGTGCGAGTGGCCGGGGGTCGTACCCTGATCACCGAAGTCCCCGGCAAAACTGACCACGGGAAGCTGGCTGGCAAAGGCAGCGGTCTTGCTTGCCTTCGCAGACTTCAGGGTCTCGTCGGCAGCCGCAAGGTCCTTGCGGGTCTTAAGGGCCTGGGCAAACGTCACGGCCGGATCGAGGTTATCGAGCGCGGTGTAAGGTGCGGTGTCGGTCAGGCGGAAGTCCTGGTCGAGCGGCATGCCAATTGCCCGAGCCAGGGCCAGCTTGTCTTTCGCAAGCTGGTTATTGGTGGAGATGAGCGTCTGCTGTTCGTTCTGGTAGTCCACCTGTGCGCGGAGGACATCGAGCCGCGGGCTGGTTCCAGCCTCGTGGGCCGCGGTGGCCTGATCCAGACTGATCTTGGACGTCGCGAGCTCGGCATTGACCGCTTCGATACGGGCTGAGTCTGCGATGCAGAGCAGGTACGCATTACCGACAGTGAGGACGACCATGTCGCGGGCGTCTTCGGCGGTCAGCTTCGCGCTCTGGAAGTTGTGCTTGGCGGCGATGAAGTTCTCTAGCGAGGCGACGTTGATGAGGTTCTGCGTCAGATACGCACGGAAGTCGACCACCTGAAAGGGTCCTACGATGGGATTCAGGCCGGGAAACTTGAGACCGAAGGCAGCGAGATTGATCTGCTCCACCTCGATGCTGGCCTGTGCGGTGACAGTGGGCAGCAGGGCCTGGAGCTGCTCGAGACGCTGACCGTTTGCGTTCTTCTGAGCAGACGTCTGGAGGATCAGGCCGAGATTCTGGCGCAGACCGCGCTGAATCGCATCTTCCAGCGTCAGGTCAATCGTGGTGCCGGTCGACGTGCCGGTGACCAGCGATCCCTTGAAGGAGTCCTGCGTGACCTGAGCGCCGTTCGAGCCGGAGGAGTTATAAAGCTGCTGCTGGCCACCCGCTACCGCGGAGCTTTCGGTTGGAGAGACTGCTCCAATCGATTTGGGAAGCGCGGCGGCCGGGGCGGAGCTAGCCCCCTGGGCTTGAGCCGCGACCGTAGAGGCGCAGAGCAGGAGGGCCGCAAGAGCCGAAGCTCGGGGGGACCTGTGGGCTTCAGGCGCTGGTTTTCTGTCGCTCATACCTTTGATGGTAAATGCACCTTATTTAGAGTAGGGCCGCCTGCCAGAACAGAGGAGACTTCGTCTGTTTTGGCGGTTGCACTCCTTTCGATGCTATATGTTGCCCGTTGTCTTCAAAAAAAGTTGGCCATAATGAAAAGGCCGGGAGTCCCGCTGGATCACGAAGCTTTGACTTTCGACGGCGACTTTCGCGTCTCCAGGGCAACTGCGGCCATTCCGGAACGGTCTCGGATAGACTGCTTTGAGCAAGTTGGGGCCGGTTCAAGCCGTCCCCAATCTCCATGCTGATGATCTTTGTGATTTTTAGGAGAAGCGATGTTTCTGGGAATCGACGTTGGGACGGGTGGGACGCGGGCGGTTCTGGTGAATCGGGCAGGACAGGTGGTTTCATCCTGCGGGATCGAGCACGCGGCTATTCATTCTGAGCACATCGGCTGGGCCGAACAGGACCCGGAAGATTGGTGGCGCGCGGCCAAGGAGGCGATCGGCGGCGCGATAGCCCAAAGCAAACTCGCCGGCAATGAGATTGAAGCCGTTGGGCTTACAGGCCAGATGCACGGATGCGTCATGCTGGATGCCGACGGCAAAGTCCTGCGGCCGGCTCTGATCTGGTGCGACCAGAGAACCCAGCCGGAGTGCGACTGGCTGACCCAGAAGATCGGGTTCGAACGGCTGATAGAACTAACCGCAAATCCAGCACTGCCGAACTTTACCCTGACCAAACTGCTTTGGGTGCGGACCCACCAGCCGGAGATCTTCGCAAAGATCGCACATGTCCTCTGTCCGAAGGACTACGTGCGTTACCGGATGACGGGCGAGTTCGCAATGGATATGCAGGAGGCCAGCGGGACGCTGCTGCTGGACGTAGCGCATCGGCGGTGGTCGTCCGAAGTGGCGGAGCTGGCGGGCATCCCGATGAGTTGGCTGCCGAGGCTGTTTGAAGGGCCGGAGATCTGTGCGCGCATCGACAGCCAGGGTGCGGGGGCCACCGGTCTCGCCGAGGGAACGCCGGTAGCCGCGGGTGCTGGCGACCAGGGGGCCGGAGCGGTGGGGATGGGAATTCTGGCGCCGGGGTCGGTCTCGGCCACGATTGGGACGAGCGGGGTGGTCTTCGCCGCGACCGATGCACCCACTATGGACAAGTTGGGGCGGCTGCATACGTTTTGCCACGCCGCTCCCGGGGTGTGGCATGTGATGGGCGTGACCAACGGCGCGGGGCTGAGCCTGCGCTACTTCCGCGATACGTTTTCAGGTGGAGCCTCGTACGACGAGCTTCTGGCGGAGGCGGCAAAGGTTCCGGCGGGGAGCGATGGCTTGATGTGGGCTCCGTACCTCTTCGGAGAGCGGACGCCTCACCTCGACGCCATGGCACGGGCGGCTTTTGTCGGGATTACGGCCTCGCACACCCGGGGTCACTTTGTGCGGGCGGTGCTGGAGGGTGTGGCGTTCTCGCTGAAGGATACCTTCACTCTGTTCGAGGACCTGAAGATCCCGGTGAAGTCGATCCGGTTGGGTGGAGGCGGAGCTCGCGGCAAGCTCTGGCGGCAGATCCAGGCGGACGTCTACGGACAGCCGGTGGAGTTACTGGAAGCCGAGGAGGGCGGGGCGTTTGGAGCAGCCCTGTTGGCCGGGACCGGAGTGGGGGCGTGGAAGAATGTAGAGGCTGCCTGTGCCGCTACGGTTCGAGTCGCTGAGGCAATTCCGCCGCAGCACGCTGACGTAATGGCGAAGGCCTACCAGGAGTATCGGCGGATTTATCCGGCGTTGAAGGCGATTCAGGGGAACTGACCCCAATCCTCACTCAAAGCGGGTTTTCCGCCTGCAGCGAAGGATAGCAATTTTATTATTTTCTTGAGACAGCATTAGATAAAGGAGTGTGGGATGAGTGCAGATATTGGCGTAGCGGTCGTTGGGTTTGGTCTGGGTGGACGGGTTTTCCATGCCCCGTTCGTCAACGCGGTGCCGGGCTTGAAGCTGGAAGCGATTGTGCAGCGTAAGGGAGACGAGGCTGGAAAGGCGTATCCCGAGGCGCGGGTGCTCCGTTCGATGGAGGATGCCTTGAGCGATCTGGCGATCTCACTGGTGGTGGTTTCTACGCCGAACGAAACGCACTTCGGGATGGCGATGGCGGCGCTCGAGATGGGTAAGCATGTGGTGATCGACAAGCCGTTTGCCGCAACCAGCGTTCAGGCGAAGGAATTGGTCGAACTGGCGCTCCGCAAGGGAGTCAAGGTCTTCCCTTTTCATAACCGCCGCTGGGACGGCGACTTTATGACGGTGCGCGGACTGATTCAGGACCAGGCGGTCGGGCGGCTCGTGACCTTCGAATCGCACTTCGACCGTTTCCGTCCGACGCCGCGCGAGAATACCTGGAAGGAGACCAGCGACGACGCGAACGGCATGCTCTTCGACCTGGGGCCGCACCTTGTGGACCAGTGCCTGGCATTATTTGGGGCACCCCAAGCGATCACGGCGAGCGTCCGGAAAGACCGGGACGAGACGGCCATCGAGGATGCGTTCGACATTACGCTGCACTACGCAATCCAGGGGCGCGGACTGCTGGCCCACTGCCGGACGAGTTACCTCGCCTGCGATGCAGCTCCCCGGTTCCTGCTGCATGGAACGCATGGGAGCTTCAAAAAATACGGGCTGGATCCACAGGAGCCTGCGCTCGTAGCTGGGGCGAAGGTGCCGGGGATGGGTTCCGGGGATGACTGGCTTCAGGAGGAAGAGGCGGCGTGGGGCAAGCTGACGGTAGCCCCGGAGCCAAGCGAGCCGGGGAAGCTGGTCTACAGGGATGTGAAGACGGAGCGCGGAGACTATCGCGGCTTCTACGCCAACGTTCGCGATGCGATCAACGGAGTCGCGGAGCAGGCGGTGACAGCCGAGGATGGCTATCGCGTGGTTCGTCTGCTGGAGATGGCGCGGGAGAGTTCTGCCGCTGGTAAGACGCTGACGGTGAACTTCTAGCGGTGAAATTCTAAGGGAGTGTATGAAGCACGCTAACGCTATGCGGCGGTTGCTGTTTGTGGGTCTGCTTTCGATCGGGGCGGCCAGGTCGGTGCCCGCCCAGGCAACGGCGATGTTACTGCCGCAGATGCCGCTGCATGATCCGTACATTCTGGCGTATGCACCCACCAAGACCTACTACCTTTACACCTCCAATGTCCCCGCGCTGACGCAGGTCAAACGTGTTGGAACGATGGTCTATACGAGCAAGGATTTGAAGCAATGGACCGCTCCGAAGGTCGTGTTCACGGTGCCTGAAGGGTTCTGGGCCGAGCAGGGTGGATGGGCTCCGGAGGTGCATGCGTACAGAGGCCGGTTCTATCTGCTTACGACGCTGCACAACGAGAAGAAGCCGCTTCCACAACCGCTTCCGCTGGGCCATGAGACGTATATGCGGGGCACGATCATCGCGGTGAGCGATACGCCCGACGGGCCATTTGTTCCAGTGAAGGCGGATGGGCCAACTCCTCCGTCGGACTTTATGACTTTGGATGGCACTTTGTATGTGGACCGCTACGGTAAACCGTGGATGGTCTATGCGCACGAATGGTTGCAGGTCACGGATGGGACAATTGAAGCCGTGCCTTTGAAGGATGATCTGACGGCCACAACCGGGGAGTCGATGGTTTTGTTCAAAGCGTCGGACGCGCCGTGGATCAATGCGCAGGCGGTTCCGACTACGGCTGGCTCTCGCTACGTGACGGATGGGCCGGAGCTGTTCCGCTCGAAGGACGGGCATCTGCTGATGCTCTGGTCCAGTTACGAGCACTTGAGCGACAAGGTCTCCGGGAGTCATTACGTGCAGACTGTAGCGCGGTCGAGTTCCGGCGAATTAAAAGGACCGTGGGTACAACTTGCTCCGCTGGTGAAGCAGGATAGCGGGCATGGGATGCTGTTTCAAACCTTCGGCGGAAAACTGATGATGGTGCTGCATCGCCCGTTCAAAGGAGCACGCGGCAAGCTGTACGAGATGCGGGATGGCGGCGATCACCTTGAGGTGGTGAAGGAACGGACCGACCTCGATGGCGATCGTCCTTAGCAGACCGGATTGTCTATTCAATCCCGAGCTTGGTTGGGGAGAATCGCACACGAGGTGATTTCCGCCCCTGAAGGATGGCTGTTTATTGACCGTAAGTAGCGGCATCACCGTGCTTGCGGAAGTAGTGCCGATCCAAAAGAGCCTGGGAGACCCCCGGATGTCCGGGGACGAGGGTGAGGGTCTTGTAGGCCATCTTTGCAACGGCTTCGAGGACGACGGCGTTATGAGCAGCGTCGTGTGCGTCTGTGCCCCAGACGAAGGGCGCGTGGCCATTTACGAGACAGGCGGGTACTGCGAGCGGATCGATGTTGTGCTGCTGAAAATGATGGACGATGGCGAGGCCGGTCTCGTGAACGTAGCGGCCGGCGCAGGCCTCGTCGCTCAGCGGCGCGGTGCATGGGATCGCCCCGTAGAAGTAGTCGGCGTGGGTCGTCCCGAGCGCGGGGATCGCGAGGCCAGCCTGGGCAAAGCTGGTGGCGAACTCGGAGTGCGTGTGGACGACAGCGCCGATGGTCGGAAACTCGCGATAAAGGAGAGTGTGGGTGTCGAGGTCGGAGGACGGCTTGAGCGTGCCATCAACGGTCTTGCCGTGCAGGTCGGTGATGACCATGTGTTCCGGGTGGAGATCGTCGTAGTCGACACCGGAGGGCTTGATGACCATGAGACCCTGCTCGCGGTCGACTCCAGAGGCGTTGCCGAAGGTGTACAGGACGAGGCCGCGACGGACCAGTTCGAGGTTAGCTTCGAGTACGGCGGTGCGGAGTTCCTTGAGCAGCATGAGAGGCCTCGGATAGCGTTTTTCTAAGAATACCCGGAAGACGTTTTCTTAACCAGCGCACCTTGGGTTTGATCTCGCGCACGGCGCAAAGGCAAAGAGACCCGTCGGCTTGATAGAGTAGAAGTCGATGAAAAGTGAATTTTCGATGACTTCTTATGCCCTTCCGTTGGGGTTTGCGTGGGGCGCGGTGGCGGCCGGTATCAAGGCGAGCGGAAACCCGGACCTGGCGGCGGCGGTAGCCACAAAGGGCTCCCAGGCGGCAGCGATGTTCACCAAGAACCGCCTGGTCGCAGCACCGGTGACGGTCGGACGACGGCATCTGTCCGCGACCAGTGGACGCGTCGGCGCGGTGCTGGTGAACGCCGGCAATGCCAACTGTGCAACCGGGCAGGCGGGGATTGAGGCTTGCTTGCAGACCTGTGCGGCGGCGGCAAAGAGCTTCGGATGCATCTTCGACGAAGTCCTCCCCTCTTCTACGGGAATTATCGGAGTTCCATTTCCAACGGAGAAGGTGCTCGCCGCGTTGCCCAGCCTGAATGCTGCACTGGGTTCAACGCAGGAACATGCGGAGTCTTTCGCGCGAGCCATCCTGACAACAGATACGAAGATGAAGGTAGCGCGCGCTTCCATTAATGTCGACGGCGTTGAAGTCCGCCTCTTCGGAGCGGCGAAGGGTGCGGGGATGATTCATCCGCAGCTCGGCGCGCCGGTCGGACCACCGCACGCGACAATGCTGGTCTACCTGTTTACCGATCTGGATGCTTCTACCGCGGAGATGAACGCGCTGCTTGCTCCGGTCGTGGAGCGCAGCTTCAACTCGATCTCGATCGATGGCGATACCTCCACCAACGACACCGTTCTGCTGCTGGCGAGCGGAGCGAGTGGTGTGAGGCTGGATGAACGGGTCTCCGAAACCTTCAAGAATGCTCTGGCGCTGGTCTGCGGATCGCTGGCGTTCCAGATCGTCGACGACGGCGAAGGCGTGACGCACGTCGTAACGCTGCACATCAGCGGCGCGGTCAGTGAAGAGGACGCGAAGTCCGTGGCAAAGACGATTGCCACCTCTCCCCTGTGCAAGACGGCCTGGAGCAGTGCCGACCCAAACTGGGGGCGATTGCTGGCTGCTGCGGGACGGAGTGGCGTCGCGATCGACCCGGAGCGGGTCACAGTGACGATCGGGGACGAACCGGTATTCGAACGCGGAATGCGTGCGGCGGGCTTCGACGAGACCGCGACCCACGCTGTGATGCAGCGGCGGGAGTACACCATCCACATGCACCTCGCGATGGGCGAGGCAGAGTGCCACTACATCACCTGTGACCTGACGGAAGAGTACGTTCGAATCAACGCGGATTATTCCACGTAATCAGAGACGGCATGGCGTCGTCCGGGGTGGGAGAAGGTGACGTTTCTTTCCCCGAGGATTTATCTTTGTTATGGCTGTATAAGCAAACGTTTCGCGAGGATTCCAAAGACCCTATGACCACCAAGCTTGAAACACCCGCCAAGCAGGACTTTCTTGAAGAGGTATCGGAGTGGATTGAGGCGTTTGACGACGTCATCGCCGCGGACTGGGAGAACGGTGCCGAACTGCTGAGTGCGTTGAAGTTGCGCGCCCGCGAGGCCGGGGTTCCTACTCCCAGTGAGGTGATCACACCCTACCGGAACACGATTCCGAAGCATGACGAAGTCGCCTATCCGGGCGACCGCAGCCTGGAGCGCCGGGTGGAAGCACTGATTCGCTGGAACGCCATGGCGATGGTGCATGGGCAGAACAAGAAAGACGCAGGCATCGGTGGACATATTTCAACGTATTCTTCGCTGGCGACGCTGCTGGAGGTTGGGTACAACCACTTCTTTCACGCCAAGTACGGTGAAGAGCCAGGTGATTTCGTTTACTTTCAGGGTCATGCTTCGCCTGGCGTCTATGCGCGGGCCTACCTCGAAGGCCGGTTCGATGACGCCCGTCTCAAGAATTTCCGCCACGAACTGCGCTCGACGCCGGGTCTCAGTTCCTACCCTCACCCGTGGCTGATGCCGGATTTCTGGAACTTTCCCACCGTTTCGATGGGAATCGGTCCGCTGAACGCCATCTATCAGGCTCGCTTTATGCGCTATCTGGAGAATCGTGGCCTGATCACCAAGACGGATCGCAAGGTCTGGGCTTTCGTGGGAGACGGCGAGACGGATGAAGTCGACACCCTGGGGGCGATCTCGCTTGGTTCCCGCGAGAAGCTGGACAACCTGATCTTCGTCGTCAACTGCAATCTGCAGCGGCTTGATGGTCCGGTCCGTGGCAACAAGCGGATTATCGACGAGTTGGAAGGCATGTTCCGCGGTGCCGGTTGGAACGTCATCAAGGTGATCTGGGGCTCGGATTGGGATGAGTTGTTCGACCGCGACCATACCGGCCTGCTGCTGCGCCGGATGGAAGAGTGCGTCGATGGCGACTTCCAGACGTTCAAGGCCAAGGATGGCGCGTATTTGCGCGAGCACTTCTTCGGGAAGTATCCCGAGTTGCTGGAGCTGGTGAAGGATAAGACGGATGCCCAGTTGGAGCGGCTGCATCGCGGCGGTCACGATCCGGCCAAGATCTACAATGCCTACAAGCGCGCCATCGATCATAAGGGCGGCCCGACGGTCATTCTGGCCAAGACGGTCAAGGGCTACGGTCTGGGCACGGCGCAGGCACGGAATGCGACCCACTCCGAGAAGAAGCTGACCGATGATGGTCTGGCCGAGTTCGTGAAGCGCTTCGACATTCCGGTGCCTGAGCAGGCAGCGAAGGATGGAGCGTTCTACCGTCCGGAAAAGGACGCTCCGGAGATCGTCTACATGCAGGAGCGCCGCAAGGAACTGGGCGGCTATCTGCCCAAGCGCGAGGTCCCGGCGCTCGACTTTACCGCCCCGGCACTCAGCACCTTTGCGGAGTGGACGGGTGGGTCGAACAATCGCTCGGTCTCGACGACACTGGGCTTTGTGAGCATTCTGCGGCACCTGATGAAGGATCCGAAGATCGGCAAGCTGATCGTGCCGATTGTTCCCGACGAGGGTCGTACCTTCGGCATGGAATCGGCGATCCGGCAGGTGGGCATCTACGCACCCGAAGGACAACGCTATACGCCGCACGATGCGGACATGCTGCTGTTCTACCGCGAGGCGCAGGATGGGCAGATCCTTGAGGAAGGCATTACCGAAGCGGGTTCGATGGCTTCGTTCACGGCGGCCGGCACGGCCTATGTGAACTACAAGGTTCCGACGATTCCCTTCTACATGTACTACTCGATGTTCGGATTCCAGCGCATCGGCGACATGGCGTGGGCGTTCGCGGACTCGCGTGGCAAGGGCTTCCTGATGGGCGGCACGGCTGGCCGCACGACCATGCTGGGCGAAGGCCTGCAGCATCAGGACGGCCACAGCATCGTGCTCTCGAGCACGGTTCCGACCTGCGTGACCTATGATCCGGCATTTGTCTATGAGCTAGCGGTTGTAGTCCAGAACGGAATTCGGCGGATGTACGAGAAGGGCGACGACGTCTTCTACTACATCACCATGTACAACGAGGACTACCCGATGCCGGCGATGCCGGAAGGCTCTGCGGAAGGGATTCTGCGGGGACTTTACAAGCTGAAGCCGGCTGCGTCTGGCCCTGCCATGGCCCAGTTGTTCGGCAGCGGACCGATTCTCAACGAAGTGCTGCGCGCACAGACGATTCTGGCGGAGAAATATAGCGTCCAGACAGATGTCTGGAGCGTAACCAGCTATACCGAACTGCGGCGCGATGCGCTGGCGGTCGAGCGTTGGAACCGGCTGCATCCGGCGGAGAAGGAGAAGCAGAACTATCTGCAAACCACTCTGGCTGGGGCGCAGGGCCCGATCATTGCGGCCAGCGACTACATGAAGGTGATCCCCGATGCTTTGGCTCCCTGGCTGAACGCGGGACCGACGCCGCGCCTGGTAACCCTGGGTACAGATGGCTTTGGACGCAGCGACAACCGCGAGCACCTGCGACGGCACTTTGAAGTCAGCGCCGAGGCGATCGTCGGAGCAACGCTTTCGAAGCTGGCGCGCGAGGGCAAGTTCAAACCGAAGGCAGCCCAGAAGGCTCTGCTGGAGCTGGGTCTGGATGTTGAAGCAGCGGATCCGGCAAGGGCATAGTTTCTCGCTGCAACATCTGCTGAATACAGTACTGTGTCATTAGGCGAGGGTCCTATTCGGGACCCTCGAACTTTATCTGGAGACGGAGTGTCAGAACGATGGCTGTGAAGGTGGGCGGTAAGGGTGGAGTTAAGGCAGCGGCTAAAGAGGAAGCAAGTACACCGAGCTTCGAAAATCCGCTGGTGCCGCATGCGGTGTTGCGGGAGATGTATCGGAAGATCGTGGAGTCGCGTCTACTGGGTGATTATGCGCACCGGCTGGTACGTGGAAAAAAATCAGCACCGGCTCTGGGATCGACCTCCGGGCAAGAGGCTTGCAGGGTAGCGTTGACCCAGGGGTTGGGCTTGGGAGACCTGGTAATGGATTCGCAACCGGGCGGCCTGACGGGCTATCTGCTCGGGGCCAAGCTGAAAGAGGTCCTTGCCGAGATTCTTTCCGTGAAAGACAAGAAAGCTGTCTCCGACAGGAAGATTTCAGCGAGTCGGCTGCTGCCCTTCGTGGAAGATGCGGAGACGCGGCTGTTCGCCGGCCTGGGAGTTGCAATTCTCGCAAAGCAGATGCAGCGGGCGGATGGCGTGGTGATCTTCGTAGAGCACCACGAGGCTTCTCATAAAATCTGGCGACGGGTGCTCACTCTCGCCGCGAAGCAGGAGTTGCCGGTAATCTTCATGGCGCTAGCCAGGAGCGGTAAGGCGAAGATCAAGGTCGAGTTGAGCGGTATGGCAGATCGCTGTGGCGTGCCGGGCATTCCAGTCGACGCAACCGATACAGTGGCGCTCTACCGGGTGGCACAGGAATCGCTGGTGAGAATACGGGTTGGCGGCGGCCCAGTGCTGATTGAAGGGGTAGCGTTTCCAGCTGCCCGGCAAGGGAAACACGGCGGGGAGGATCATGGTCCTGCGACGCACCTCGCAGGCTATCTACTGCAACGACAGGTAGTAAGCCCAGAGTGGCTCTCGGGAGTGGATAAGGACTTTCGCAAGCAGCTCGCGGCACCCAAAGCGGTCATACGCAAGAAATTGTCCTATCGAAAAAATGCGATAAGACAAAGATAAGACTCCAATCTGGGTCGGCGATTGCATCCAACAAACTAGTACCGACGTTTACACTCTGAAATGATGACGCTGGTTTAGCGTCGAGGTGCGAGTGCCGATCAGAATTTTTCTTGCTTTCGTTGCGGGAATCGCTTGCACCGTTTCGACCTTGTCGGCCCAGACGGTACCGTCTGCTCCTGCGCCCTCTGCAACCCCCGCCGAGACGATTGCCGCATCGCCGTCTGTCGAAGCGCTTCTCCCCTACGGACCGACACCTTCTCAGGATCAAACTGCGGAACCCGCGCCGCAGCAGACAACACCCACTGAGACAGCACCGGGGCCGTCGACGCCGCAGGAGCCTTATAAGCCCTACGTTCCCTACGGGACCATGGCCGAAGACCTGAAGCACGATCATCTTGGTTCGGCTTACATCCCGGTGGATAGTTGGGTGTACCCCGCGATGGTGCGACTCTATTCGTTAGGTTACGTTGACACCATGTTCCTGGGGATGCGCCCGTGGACGCGTCGCAGTCTGCTGCACATGCTGCAGGAGTCGCAGGACGATATCCTCGCCGACGATAGCCAGGAGGCGCAGAACATTCTGGCAGCGGTTCTGCAGGAGCTGAAGGCAGAGTCCCTGGACCGCAATGTGCCGCGAGGCATGGTGTATGGAGTGCAGTCCGGCTATACGCGGCTGATGGGTGTTGATGGTCAGACATTGCGGGACAGCTTTCATCTCGGGCAGACGCTGAACAACGATTATGGCCGTCCCTACCAGAGTGGCTTCAATACTGTGACGGGGTTTTCTACCTTGAATGAGTGGGGACGTTTTTCCCTTCACGTGCGCGGGGAATATCAGCATTCGCCCTCTGCGGCCGGGTACTCCCCTGAGCTCACGAAACAGATTTCTTTGGTGGATGCAATCGAGTATGCGCCTCCGCATGTGCCACAGGCTACCATTCCGGCCGGGCCGATCGCGGCTCAGAATCCCTTCCGGATTATTGACGCAAGCCTTTCATTCCATGTGCTGGGCCATGAAATTTCCGGAGGCAAGTCGGATGCGTGGCTTGGGCCGGCGGCGGGCGGGGCGATGGCTTGGTCCAATAACGCCGAAAATATGTACGCCTTCCGTATTAACCGGGTCGAACCCCTGCACGTACCGCTGCTCTCCCGCGTGCTTGGGCCTCTCCGCTATGATTTTTTCTACGGGAGCCTTCAGGGTCATACCTATCCGAATCATCCCTTCGCGCATTCGGAGATCTTTTCGTTCCGCCCCACCTCGAACTTCGAGTTTGCTTTTCAGCGAACGATTATCTTTGGTGGCAAGGACCACTCTCCTGTCACCCTCGGTAAATTTCTAAGCAGTTTCTTCCACTTGACGGATACGACTAAGGCTGTGAAGTACTCCCGGGACGATCCGGGGGCACGGTTCAGCGACTTTACCTTCTCCTGGCGCCTCCCTTTCGTTCGAAAATACGCGACGCTCTACATGGACTCGATCGCGCATGACGATGTAAGTCCGATCAGTGCTCCGCGGCGCGCAGCGTTTCGTACCGGCGTGTATCTCTCTCAGATACCAAAGTTTAATAAAATGGACTTTCGCGTAGAGGCCGTCACCACCGATCCAAGGACCGGACGAAGCGTCGAGGGATCCTTCAACTACTTCGAGACGATTCAGCGTCAGGGCTATACCAACAAAGGCTTCATTATGGGCGATTGGATCGGCCGTGAGGCAAAAGGCGGTCAGGCCTGGATTACGTACCACCTCTCAGGGAATGAATGGGTCCAATTGGAATATCTCAACAAGAAGACTCCGCACGACTTTATCCCGGGTGGGACGACCCAGAATCAACTGAAAGCAACCGTTGTGAAGCGATTCGGACGCGACGTAGAAATGAATGCCTGGGTGCAATATGAGCGCTGGAAGGCTCCCATTTACCTGCCGGGACAGCAATCGAATACGATTGGAGCGTTTCAGTTGACCTGGTTCCCCGCCCTGCATACCAGTCCGCCAACGCGTTAGGCTGACAGAATTCATTGGAGATGAGGTTTTAAAAGACTGTTTTCAAAGACTAAAGGTGGCAGCATACAATTCTTCGGGTTCCTCGGATGAAAATGCGTCCGATTTACGATAAGGCTGTTTGGCTCGTACCACTGAGATAGATTGGAAGACGATGGGCTTTGAAACCACGAAAACCTCCCCCAGTACCAGCACCTCGGAACCTGTTCAAGCCGGGTTTACTACAACCGCGACCGATACGACCCTCTCCGAAGCTCTTATCACGCTGCGTAAGCGGCGCTGGGTGCTCATCGTCGCGGTATTGCTGGGATTAGCGTATGGGATCTTTCGTGCCGTCTCGCAACCCAAGCTCTACGAGGCATACGGTCGCATCCAGGTTCGATCCGGGTCTTCGAACGAATACCGCGTCAGCGCAGTAGAAGCCTACAGCGCCGACTCTTCCTCGAAGATGTTGACCGAAGTTACGATTCTGCAGAGCGACTCGCTGATGTTGGCAGTCGCCCGCGAGATGGACCTGGCGAATAATGCCCAGTTTCTGGCGCTGAAGGGGCCGGCACCGCACGTCAGTCTGGACGATCCGGATGTCCGCCAGAATACAGTTCGCCGTTTACAGAGCAACGTTCATATTCAATTGGTGCCCAAGACGGACATCATCCGAATCAGTTGCGATAGTCTCAGCGCCAAACTTTCGGCGGACATCGTCAACAAGATTATCGCTACCTATATTCAACGGAGCTATGAGACCCGATTCGCTTCAACGCAGCGCGTTTCGCAGTGGCTTTCCAGCCAGTTGGACGATCTGAAACAGCAGGTGGAGACCTCACAGGGCCAGATGATGGACCTGCAGAAAAAGTTGGGGATCCTGGGGTTTGACCCCGCTCATAATCAAATCAGCACGGCACTGGACGACCTGGCAAAGGCGGCAGGATCGGCAAAGATCGCGCGGATAATTGCCGAATCGCGCTACCGCGTGTTTAACGGCATGGATCCGGACACTATGGAAGGGTCGATTGATATTGGACCAAACGCCGCATCGGTCGGATTGAACCAGTTGCGAACCCAACTATCGACGCAAAGGGCCAGCTATGCACTGGCGGAAGCGAACCTGGGACCGAACCACCCTACGTCGAAGGGTCTCAAGGCACAGATTGAAGCGACTCAGAAAGAAGTTGCAGCAGAACAAAGCCGACTGTTGATTCAATCCAGGGAAGCTTTCGTCATCGCGCGCGCGAATGAACAGCAGACCGCCGCGGCCCTGGAGGTCCAGAAGTCCGACGCATACAAGCTGCGCGACGACCTGGTGGAGTACACCCAGAAGCTGCGGGAATTCGAATCCAATCGAACGCTGTACGAAGGACTTTTGCAACGGCTACGTACGGCCGGAATTCAGGCTGGCCTGGAGTCTCTGGAAATTGACATCGTCGATCAGGCACAGATTCCTGCGAGCGCAAGGCAGCAGCCACGATCGACCATCGTCATCACCACGGTTATTTTCAGCCTTCTGGGAGGAATCGTAGTTGCCTTCCTGATGGAAAGCCTCGACACCGGCCTCCGCAGCATCTCCGAGATTGAAGCCGTCACTGAGCTTCCGTCGCTTGCAATCATTCCTCGTTCGCGGCGATCCACTGCGGAGGAGGCGGCAAATCTGTCCACGGCGCAACGCAATATCAGCGTTCTGACACAGCCCAAGTCGCAGTTCGCGGAGGCCATCCGTTCCCTGCGTACCTCCCTGCTGCTTTCGACGGCAGGACATCCGCCGAAGTTCATCCTGTTTACCAGCGCCACCCCATCGGAAGGCAAGACGACAACTGCGAGCAATCTTGCCTGCGTTCTGGCTCAGGGCGACAGCCGCGTGCTGCTGATCGATGCCGACCTCCGGCGCCCCAACGTGCATCATCGTTTCGGGCTCAACGGCAAGTTGGGACTGACCACGATACTGACCGGCGCCACCAAGTTGGAAGATACCGTGCAAAATATCCCGGAGGTTCCAAATCTTGATGTCCTGCCGAGCGGCCCCATCCCGCCCTTCCCCACCGAGATGCTCAGTTCGGAGGCGATGAACCAGTTGCTGGCGCGATGCGGCGAACTCTATGCCCATGTCATCATCGACACGCCGCCGATCCTGTCTGTAACTGACGGCGTAATTCTGGCACGCGATGCCGAAGCTGTTGTGCTGGTCGTTCGTCACGGCAAGTCCAGCAAACACGTGGTGCGGCGCGCCCGCGATCTTCTGCTCCGCGCAGGGGCACAGATCACAGGCATTGTGCTCAATGCTGTCGACATGAGTTCCCCGGAATACTACGGTTACTACGGCTATTCGGGCTACTCCTACTCCAGCGTCGACACAGAGAGCTGGGAGGGGCAGAGGCCCACCGGCGATTCAGCATCAAAGTCGGAGAACAAACAATGACGAGGATGATGAGACGTATGGATACCAGGGACGCCAATCACTCCCGTCCCCGTCGCGGCATCGGAGATCTTTGGCTCCGCAGCATCGTGGTCTTGCTGCTTGCGATCGCGTCGTTTGCCAGAAGTGCGAACGCCCAGTTCAGCGGGCCAGCACTGGATCTCTCCACGCCGATGAATCACAAGTTGGTCCCCACGACCGATCCCGCGATCCTTTATCCCAGTGCGCGCGAGATTGTGATCGGCCAAGGCGACTTGCTGACGATTCATCTGTATGGCATGGCGGACTACACCCCCACGGTTCGTGTTGCGCTGGATGGGACGATTCAGCTTCCGCTGATCGGTAGCATCGCAGTCGATGGTCTATCGTTGCGTCAGGCGCAGGACTTGATCGCAAAGCGCCTCAGCGACGAGGGCATGTATCGAAATCCTCAAGTCTCGATTCAACTGGTCGAATCACCGAACGAAATTGTTACCATAACCGGAGAAATGCACGGAGTCTTCCCAGTTGCAGGTGGAAAGCGACTTTACGACGTGCTGGCAGGCGCAGGCGGTATTCCTCCGACGGCGAGCCATACTGTGGTAATTCATCGTCCCGGAATCGCTGCTCCTATCGTCGTGGACATGGGGACCGATCCTGCGCTGAGCAATAACGCCAATGTCCCGCTCTTTCCGCGCGACACCGTCGTCATCTCGCGGGTTGGCGTCATCTACCTGCTTGGCGCCTTCAAGCTCCAAGGTGCAATCCCTATTACGCAGAACTCTCCGCTGACCTTGATGCAGCTTACCGCGCTGGGAGGGGGCGCTGGATTTGAAGGTCAATTCAATGACCTTCGGATCATCCGTACTACGGGAGCTGAGCGCACCGTAGTCCAGATTGATATCAAGAAGATAATGAAGGGCCAGGATCCAGACCCTATCCTGCAGGCTGACGATATCGTGTTCCTGCCCTCGAATGCTTTCAAAGCAGCTATCAAAGTCGGTGGCCTGGGAACTCTTCTGGGTATCGCGAGCGTGCTGGTCTACAGTCTCCAACGCTAACTCCGATTCACGCCATTGCAGTCGTCCCCTTGGCGTGAATCGGGCGGCCTGAGCACGATAGTGATTTCAGAAAAAACATTGCTTCAGGGAGTCGAGGGCGGCGACTCTTTCTGCATCGTCTTTTCACATCCAAGGTGGAGAAGATGAAATCACCCAACGGCCTCAGTGTCACTTTAAGACGGAAGACTATATGTCACAGCCAGCAGCTTTCAGTGACACCTCAGCACTGTGCAGGGCCTGATCCCACTTAACACGAAAGTTGGAGGCTTAGGAGATGAACACTCTGGATCACGGAACAGAGAAGGGATCGGCTACTAATATGCTCGGCAACGATGATTCGAAACTGATGCGTATCCTGCACATTATTGAAACGATTAACCCTGAAGCCGGCGGTCCCACTGAGGCGGTCCGGGTACTTCTCAACTACAGCCCCGTTGGCTACACCGGCGAGGTGGTAACGCTGGATGACCCCGCTGCACCGTACCTCGCAGATATCGGTTTTCCGGTCCACGCGCTTGGGCCGACCAATACGACCTACGCCTATAGCGACAAGCTTCTGCCGTGGCTTCGGGCCAATCGTCATCGCTTTGACGGCGTGATCGTGAATGGATTGTGGCAGTACTGCGGCTACGCTGCCTGGCGTGCTTTCCACGGCAAAACTCCTTATGTGGTCTTTTCGCACGGCATGCTCGACCCCTACTTCCGCTATGCCTTCCCGATGAAGCACCTCAAGAAGTGGCTGTACTGGGTCCCCTTCGAATACCGGGTACTGCGCGATGCAGAGCAAGTCCTCTTCACATCGAAGGTTGAGAAGCGTTTGGCCGAACAGAGCTTCTGGCTGCATAAATGGAATCCGTGTGTCGTACCGTTTGGAGCGAGCGGCCCATCGGGCGATCCTGAGGTCCAGAAGCGGGCCTTCTTCGAGAAGTGCCCGACAGTGGAGGGAAAGCGCTTCCTGCTCTTTCTGGGACGCATCCATCGAAAAAAGGGCTGCGATATGTTGATCGACGCCTTCGTCAAAGTTGCGGCGGAAGATCTTGAACTGCACCTCGTCATGGCAGGTCCGGATCAGCAGTCCTGGAGCGCTGAGTTGAATCAGGCAGTCATCGCTGCCGGTCTGACCGCAAGGGTTCACTGGCCCGGAATGTTGAACGGCGATGCCAAGTGGGGTTCCCTGTTCGCATGTGAGGCGTTCGCGCTTCCTTCCCACCAGGAGAATTTTGGGATCGCGGTTGCGGAAGCACTCGCCTGCGGACGGCCTGTACTGCTGGCAGACAAAGTCAACATCGCAGAAGAAATCACAGAAGAGCACGCAGGCCTGATGGAATCCGATACTCCCGAGGGCACGGTAAACCTGCTGCGCCGCTGGATCGCAATGTCGCATGAGCAGAAGCAGGTGATGGGCAAGCGAGCCATGGAGTGCTTCCATGAACACTACGACATGCAGGAGAACGCAAAGGCCATCCTCCGGCTGTTCGACAGAACGGTTCCTGCTGCGGCAAAGTAATACTCTGTAGAGAGTCTTCAAAGGCCATGGCAAAAGAGATCCATTACAACGCGGCCGATCACATCTCTGCGGATAGCGCAGCAGACCCTTACCTGCGCCCCGCCTTCTCGGTCAACGACAGGGTGCGCCGGCTCGCCTGGGGTATCTGCTGGGGCATCTTCTATCGCCTCTCCCCGCGTCCCCTCCATGGGTGGCGATCGATGCTGCTGCGGGCGTTCGGAGCGAAGATGGGGCCGAACTGCCACTTCTATCCCGGATCGAAGGTATGGGCTCCCTGGAATCTTATCTGCTCGGACCAGGTGACGGCGGCGGACGGCGCAGAGATTTACAATCCTGCGCCGATGACTTTCGGCTCGCATGCGATCCTGTCCCAGGGAGCTTACCTCTGCGGTGCGACGCACGACTATGACGACCCGGACTTTCCCCTGCTGGCCTATGCAATGCAGGTGGGCGCGTACTCCTGGGTGTGTGCGCGTGCTTCCGTTGCGCCTGGAGTGCAGATTGGAGAGGGAGCAGTGCTGGGCTTGGGTTCGGTTGCGACGCGCAGCCTGGAGTCCTGGACGGTCTACGCCGGCGCTCCTGCTGTCAGAGTGAAGGAGCGCCGGCGTGTTTTGGAAGTTACGATTTCAGAACAAAAGTAAGTAGGTGAGTCGAATTACCCGCGCAGTTTTGCGAGCAGGTCGGTCGGATGGACCGGCTTTGCGAGGATCTCGAACTCATGACCCTGAGTGCGGGCCTTCTCGAGGAGATCTGCGGTGGCAGCCTGTCCCGAGAAGAGCAAGATTTTGCAGTTCGGCATCTTGCTACGGGTGATAATAGCGGCCTCGATACCGGTCATACCGGTCATGATGACGTCGCTGATGAGCATATCCGGCTGAAAGGTGTCGAGCGCTTCAACGGCTTTCTCTCCGCTGAAAACCGCACGTGCTTCAAAGCCGGCCTGATTCAGGATGATCGCCAATGTGTTGGCGATGACCTGCTCGTCGTCGGCGACGAGAACCTTTGGCTTGGAAGTATTCGCGGCTACTGTTTCTGGCATATCCATGTCCCCAAATTTCAGATTTGATAGCTGAGTGACGTACGAGCAATCCAACGGGGGCATCGCTTCACCAAATTCGCTACATATCGATGATACGCTGACCACAGGGTGGATTACGCCACAGGCGTGGCAATTATTCACCCCATAACGTCAAGATATCAAGAACATACCATGCAGATGCCCATCATCCGCGCAGAGCGCGTTGAGAAATATTACGCACAGCCCAGCGAGAACCGCATCCAGGTAATCTCGCCCACAGACCTGTCGATTGTTGCGGGTGAGATTGTCGCGCTGCTGGGGCCTTCGGGGTCCGGCAAGTCGACCTTGCTGCGGATGCTGACAGGGCTTTCCGCCCCCTCAGCCGGACTGGTTTACTGGCACGAGAAGCCGATCGCTACCGCCGACGTCAATGTATCGATCGTCTTCCAGAGCTTCGCGCTATTTCCCTGGCTGACGGTCTTCGAAAACGTCGAGGCCCCGTTGAAGGCGCGTGGCATGGACCCGGCAGAGCGTCGCAAACGTGCGATGAAGATTCTGGATACGGTGGGTCTGGACGGCTTCCAGTCGGCGTATCCGAAGGAGCTCTCAGGCGGCATGCGGCAGCGCGTCGGCTTCGCGCGGGCGCTGGTCGTAGAGCCCGAAGTCCTGTTCATGGATGAGCCCTTCTCTGCCCTGGACGTCCTGACCGCAGAGAATCTGCGCAGCGAACTGCTGGAGCTCTGGCAGAAGAAGACCATCCCCACCCAGGCCATCTTCCTGGTCACCCACAATATCGAAGAGGCGGTACTCCTGGCGGACCGCATTATCGTGCTCGGGCGTAATCCCGGCCATGTCCGGACAGACTTCAAAGTCGGCCTGCAGCATCCTCGCGACCGCAAGGCAACAGCTTTTACGCAGCTGGTCGATTACATCTACAAGGTGCTCACCCAGCCCGACGCGCAACCACCGGAACTGCCACAGACACCGACAGGCAAAAAGGTCCGCGATCAGCGCCAGATGCACTACCAGATGCTGCCCCATGCGCGTCCCGGAGGTATCGCCGGTCTTCTTGAACTGGTGCTGGACCACAATGGCAAAGACGATATCTACCGACTGGCGGACGATCTGGCGTTCGAGATCGACGATCTGCTGCCGATCGTCGATGCCGCGCAACTGCTTGGCTTTCTAACCGTAACCGAGGGAGACGCAGCTATTACACCGACCGGCGCAGAGTACGCCAACTCCGAAATTCTGCGGCAGAAGGAGTTGTTCCGAACCGCCGCGGTTACAAATGTTTTGCTGCTGCGGCAGATTGTGCGCGCCATCGAAGCAAAAAGCGATCGGACCGTCGCTGAAGAGTTCTTTCACGACATGCTGGACGAGCAGTTCAGCGAAGAAGAGACGCTGCGCCAACTGGAGACCGCGATCAACTGGGGACGGTACGCGGAGTTGTTCGACTTCGACGCCTCGCGCCGCCGCTTCATTCAACCGCAGAACGTGCAGAACGACGCCGAGCCCGGGGTGGAGATCCGCGAATGATTCAGCTCCCGGACAGCTTCAGCTACATTCGGGGACGCGAGACGCTCGCCCGTGCGCAGGTATTGAAGCGCACCTGGCCGTTTGTGTTGGACCTATGCGTTGCAGTGATGGGGCTGGCCTGCTTCTATGGCGTCGTACTGATCGCCAAACACTGGTTTGGGCATGCGCAGCCTGACATTGTCATCTCGTTGAGCCCGCGTGCGCTTCCGCTCTACGCGTTCTACTCCGTTGTTCGGATTGGGTTGGCCTATGTGCTCAGCCTGGTCTTCGCTGTCGGCTACGGCTATCTCGCGGCCTACAACAAGCGGCTCGAAGCACTGATGATCGCCGGCCTCGATATTCTGCAGTCCATCCCTGTACTCAGCTTCCTCCCGGGAGTCATGCTGGCGATGGTAGCGCTCTTTCCAACCCGCCAGATCGGGGTGGAGCTGGGCGCGATCGTGCTCATCTTTACGGGACAGGTCTGGAACATGGCATTCAGCTTCTACTCCTCGATCAAGAGCATCCCGAAGGAACTCAGCGAAGCCGCAAGCATCTATCGTTTTTCACGGCTGCAGCGGCTGATTCAGCTTGAGCTGCCCTACGCCGCAATCGGCCTGGTGTGGAATTCCATGGTCTCGGTCGCGGGCGGCTGGTTCTTCCTGATGGCGTGCGAGATGTTCGTGCTGGGCACGCGAGACTTCCGTCTGCCGGGGCTCGGGTCGTACCTGCAAACTGCTGCCGGCACGGGAAACTACGTCGCGATCACCTGGGGTCTGGTGACGATGGTAGCCATCATTGTGGCAACCGACCAACTGATCTGGCGGCCCGTCATCGCATGGAGTGACAAGTTCAAGTTTGAACAGGTGGAAAGCAGCGCTCGCGTGCAGTCGCCTCTGCTCCACTTGGTGCAAAATTCCTCGGCACTGCGCGCGTTGACTCGTCTGACCACTGCGCCGTTAGAAGAACGATTCTATCGGCGGTATGCGGACGAGCGAAAGCAGCGTGTCGCCGAGGCCGCTGCAACGGGTTCCATAGAGAGTGAAGGCGGAGAGCGGACTCGAGTCGCAGTGATAGTCGTCGCAGCGGCAGTGGTGGGGTATGCCGCGTTCCATGCGCTAGGTCTTCTTCGACAAGTGGAACTGGCGCAGTTCAAAGAGATCCTGAAGGGAGCGGCAGCCACCTTTATGCGTGTGAACGTATCTCTGCTTCTAGCGGCGGCATGGACGATCCCGGCTGGCGTTGCAATCGGCTTTCACCCCCGGCTCGCACGTATCGCACAGCCGTTGGCGCAGATCGCGGCTTCGGTACCGGCAACGGCGCTTTTCCCAGTCATACTGCTGGCCCTGATCCGTATGGGCGGCGGACTTGGAATAGGGTCCGTCGCGCTGATGATGCTCGGCACCCAGTGGTACATCCTCTTCAACGTGATCGCGGGAGCAATGGCCATTCCCTCGGACTTGCGAGAGGTAGCAACCCTCTTCCGCTTCACAACGGTGCAACGTTGGAAGACCGTGATCCTGCCGGGAATCTTTCCGTTCCTGATCACTGGCCTTGTGACAGCGTCGGGGGGCGCCTGGAACGCCAGCATCATCGCGGAATACTTCCGCCTCAAGAACCAGACGCTACAAACCGTCGGCCTGGGGGCGCAGATCAGCGCCGCGACGGACAACGGCCAATTCCAGATCCTGCTGCTCGCGACGATGGTCATGGCCCTGATGGTGGTCACCATCAACCGATTGGTATGGCGGCCGCTCTATCGCCTTGCCGGAAGCCGTTACAAACTGGAAGGCTAGAGCGGTTTTCCTGTGGGTGTATAGCGGTGGCGTTTCATTCATGTCCGTTTTCTCCAATGAAAACGGTACCGCTTGCGATCTTCCACTCCACAGCAACAGGAAAACTGCTCTAAATCCGCCCCTGCCGTTCGCGATCACGAAACGCAAAGACGATGGCAAGCAGCGGAGGTGCCAGCAGCACACCCCAGAACGGGATGACGATGCCTAATACAATCGGCCCCAGGAACGCAGCCCACCACGGGACTTTTGTGGTCCGGTGCAAGACGTAAGGTCCGATGACAAGGCCCTCAAGAACGGCGATCAGGCCGTAGAGCCCCAGCACCAGTCCCAGGTGCCAGATGTCCTTTCCCTGAAAGAGCACTGCAAGAACGGGCCCGATCAGGGCCAGCATGCCACCGAAGGTCGGGATGAACTGCAGCAGCGCTCCCAGGAACGCCCAGAACGGTGCCCATGGAACGCCGATCAATTCCAGCCCCACGAACCACAGGATGCCCACGATCAGGGCGTCGAGCATAGTGGCACGCCACCATCCCAGCAGTGCACCGCCCGCAGTCTTCAGTGGGTGCTCCGGGTTAGGCTGATTGATTGTTACCGGGCGCGAAATCTGCTCTCTTGGTTCCATACCAACCTGCCCCTCTCTCCGCGCATCTGACCACAAGAATCAATTCCAGGACTACCATCTTAATGCCTTGGATGCGATCACGCCCGTAGCGTGCTTCGCCAACCCATCCTTTGATAGAGATCGAGAGCGAATGATATGGCTGTCATGATGCAAGCATTTTACTGGGATGCACCGAAGCACGAGAACAAGGAGCATGAGTGGTGGAACTTCGTCGCCGAGAAGGTGGAAGACCTCGGCAAGGCCGGGATCGATGCGCTTTGGCTGCCACCGGTTTCAAAGGCCGCGGACACGACCACCAACGGCTACGACCCGTACGACTATTTCGATCTGGGCGACTTCGACCAGCGCGGTGGAACCAAGACCTGGTATGGCAATCGCGCCGAACTCGAGGCCCTTATCGCGAAGGCCCACGAGAACAAAATCAGCCTCTATGCCGACATGGTGATCAATCACAACTCCGGCGCGGATGAAGAGGAGATCAATCCGCTGGACGGACAGAAGCGCTGGACCAAGTTCAATCCTAAAAGCGGCCGTTTTCCCAGGGACTGGAACTGCTTCCATCCCAGCCGATACGAACAGGTCATGATTGAGGGCGAGAACTTCGCAGGCTTCCCGCATCTCTGTCACCGTAATCCCCTGGTGTATACGGAGATCTTCAATTACGCCCGCATGTTGATTGAGGAGCTTGGCTTCGACGGCTTTCGTTTTGACTTCGCGAAAGGCTTCGGATCCTGGATGATCGGCGTCCTCTCAAAGTATCGCTATGTCAAAGACGGCGAAGAGTTCACTCCGTATGTCGTGGCCGAACTGTGGTCCGGCACGGAGGACATCGACGGATGGCTGGAACAAGTCAACGGCATGACCGACAACCAGATCGCCGCCTTTGACTTCCCGCTGCGTTACAAGCTGAAGGATGTCTGCGACACACCGAACTACGATCTGCGGAACCTGACGGATGGTGGTTCCGTCATCATGAAGCGGCCGATGCATGCGGCAACGTTCGTCGACAACCACGACATGGGCGACAATATGATCGTGAACGACAAGCTGCTGGCCTACTCGTTCATTATGGTCCACGAGGGGTATCCCTGCATCTTCTGGTACGACTACTACAACAACGAGCTGGCTCGCCCCGGAACGCCACGCGGCATCGATGCGCTCATCCAGGCGCACCACAAATACGCAGGCGGTGACTCCCAGATTCTGCATGCCGACCCCGACCTGTACATCATGCAGCGCGTCGGGTGGAAGGACAACACTACCGATCAGCCAGGATTGATCTACGTCCTCAACAATCTGGGCGATAAGTGGTCCGGAACGTCCGTGAAGACGAAGTGGCCCAACCAGCGCTTTGTGCCGATCGCCTGGGACGGTCATCTCCAAACCGAAGACGTCCACCCGGATGAGCGCACCACGGACGCCGAGGGAAACGCTGAGTTCCCTGCCCCCCGCCGTGGATACTGCATCTACGTTCCTGCCTAGAGCATTTCTCCTGTTACTGTGCACTGGACAAGCTTTGCGAGTGCCGTTTTCCTTGGGAAAAAACGGCGTTTAGATCTATGGTTTCGGTTTACACCCACAGGAGAAATGCTCTAGTCGTTCGATCATCCGATCCGTGGGCTGTGCCGCCGCCAGCCTGCGGGTCGAAGCCTTTTGCGAGTGATATTCTTAAACCTATGAAATTTGGCGTGCTCGTCTTCCCAGGGTCGAATTGTGACCACGATACTCACCACGTCGTCGACGCAATCGCGAAGCAGCCGGTGACTTATTTGTGGCATGCTTCCGAAGATCTTCAGGGCTGCGATGCCATCCTTGTACCGGGCGGATTCGCCTATGGCGACTATCTTCGAACCGGGGCAATCGCAAAGTTCGCGCCCGTCATGCAGTCCGTAGCGAAGTTCGCCAGGTCGGGCGGATTGGTCATGGGAATCTGTAACGGTTTTCAGATCCTGTGCGAGTCAGGCCTCCTTCCGGGCGCGCTGATGCGCAATGCTGGACAGAATTACATCTGCAAGCAGACCTTCCTGCGGACGGAGACGACCGACTCGCCCTTTACGCATAAGATCAGGCCTGGGCAGGTTCTCCAGATGCCCATCGGCCACATGGAGGGCAACTACTTCTGCGACTCCGATACGCTGGCAACACTGAAAGCTCAGGACCGCATCGCATTTCGTTATGCGACTCCCGAAGGGACGATTACGGCCGCAGCCAATCCGAACGGTTCCCTCGAAAATATTGCAGGTGTTCTAAGCGAAGGTCGCAATGTTCTCGGACTGATGCCACACCCCGACCGCTCCAGCGAATCTCTGCTAGGTTCGGCAGATGGTCTGCATCTCTTCCAGTCCATGGTTCACAGTCTGGCAGCCGCACAGTAATCTTCAGCAACTATCCCGCTCGTTGAGCGGAAGCATTCGAGGCGAACCGTGATCGATATCCACCATCACCTGCTGTGGGGCCTGGACGATGGTTCGAAGAGTATCGAAAACTCCATTGCAATGGCGCGCATTGCCGCGGAAGACGGTATCACGCACGTCGTATGCACCCCTCATGCGAACAGCCAGTATGTCTATGATCCGCAGATCATAGCGGACAAGATTGCAGAACTGCAACGCAGCCTAAAAGCCGAAGGCATCGCGCTGACGCTGGGCCGCGGCTGCGACTTCCATATGACGTACGACAACATCCAGGAAGCGAAGACCGATCCGGCACGCTACAGCATCAACGGGAAGGGCTATCTGCTGGTGGAACTCCCCGACTACGGGATCTCGCAGGCGCTGACCGAGACGTTCTATCAATTGCAGATCGCAGGGCTCACTCCCATTTTGACTCACCCCGAGCGCAACGCTACGCTCCAGACGGATCAGCTACGGATGATGGATTGGATGCGCGGAGGCCTGCTCGTCCAGGTGACGGCCGGCTCGGTCCTTGGGCACATGGGCAAGCAGGCGCAGAAGGTAGCCCATCAGCTTCTCGCCAACCGATGGGTTCACTTCCTTGCCACGGACGCCCACAACACCAGCTCGCGTCCCCCCCGGATGCGCGAAGCCTACGAGCTCGTAGCGGAGAAGTACGGCTCCGAGTATGCCCACGCCCTTTGCGTAGGAAACCCCCTGGCCGTATTCCAGGGCAAGCCACTGCTTCCCCAGGCGGAACCGCTGAATCTCTATGAAGATCTTGAAGAGAAGAGCTGGTGGAAAAAACTGCTGAAACTGTAAGGCAAAGACTAGAGGCCAAGACCGCCATCCACGGCCAGTAATTGGCCGGTAATGAAGTGGGGCGCGGTGGCGAAAAAGAGCGCCGCAGCCGCAACGTCCTCCGCAGTCCCGTTCCGCTGCATCGGCGTCTTCTGGGCGAAGTGCTCGTACGCGACCCCAACCTCACCTTGAACGATCATCCCGGGGGCAATGCAGTTGACGCTGATCTCCGGCGCCCACGCCTTAGCCATGGTCTGCGAAAGCATATGCAGCGCAGCCTTGGAGGTGCAGTAGTGCCCATGCGTCTCCCAGGGATGCAGACCGCCCAGTGAACCGATGTTCAGAATCCGGCCTTTGGCCGCGCGCAGGTGCGGGAGGGCAGCCTGGGCAACCAGAAACGGTGCGCGGGTGTTCGTAGCGAACATCGCATCCCATTGCTCTGGATGGATATCTTCGAGGGCTTCCGAAGCGAAGACGCCGGCATTGTTCACCAGCAGATCAAGCTGACCGAACTCTTCGATAACCGAAACCACAGCATGGCGTATGGCCTCGGGATCACGCAGATCGCAACGGACGGCTAGGGCATCCACGTTGAAGGCAGCCAGATCGTAGACCGTCTTCTCGGCCTCGGCATGCGATTCAAGATAGGTAATCGCCACGCTCGCACCAGCCTCAGCCAGGGTGAGCGCGATTGCACGTCCGATTCGTTTCGCCGCACCCGTGACGAGTACAGCCTTCCCTGCTAGAGGTTTCGTCATGCCCGCCTACTGCTGCGGTGCTGGTGCAGGAGCTGGCTTGGCAGCGTCAGGAGGCGTTACAGGCTTGGTTGGCTTCACCGGCTCCTGGACACCAGCCTTGCGGCCAGAGGACTTGCCCTGGTTGTCTTCGTAAGCCGAAATCTGTTCCTGCGGACGCAGCATCGCAACCGCAATCTCGCGGCTGGATTCGTTGACGATGTAGTCTTCGGCGAAGGTTGCATATCCGTTGGCAATGATCTGAACCCGGATCGTGCTTCCGGTCGGGATCACGTCGATGGTGGCTTTACCTTCAGGGTCGGTCTTCACCTCAAGGCTGCCGATGTCCTTGCCGTCCTTCGTAGGGTTGAAGACGACAGCCGCATTGGAAATAGGCTTGCCGTTCGACCGCTTCGTGACCTGAACAACGATATGCGAAGTCTCCGGCGGAGCCTTGTACTTGCGACCGCGGCGAGACGAGGATTGATCCTGGGACTGATCCTGACCGAGCGCCAACTGAGGGCAGGCCAGGAGGAAACTGAACGCGAGAAGTAAGGAGAACCCGATAGGTCGTGTGCAGCGCATGTCGATATTCTACGCCTGCAGGATTTTATGCAGGCGGCGCAATGAAGCATCCGGCCCCTTAGCGATCGATCGTCTTCAAGCTGCCAGCGGCATAACGCTCTCCGACGATCTCTTCCTGGGGGAAGGCCGCTTCCAGTTCAGCCACCTCAGCCGGAGTCAGTTGAACGTCGGCCGCAGCCACGTTCTCTTCGAGGTACTTCCGGCGCTTGGTGCCCGGGATCGGCACCAGGTCTTCTCCTTTGGAAAGCACCCACGCCAGCGCCAGTTGACCGGCCTTCACACCACGGCGCTCTGCAATGGCGCGAACGCGGTCCACCAGCACCTGGTTCTTGTCGAAGTTCTCACCGGCGAACCGGGGATATCGAGCGGTTCGCGAATCACTGCTCGAAAGATCTTCAGGCTTGGCGATGGCACCGGTCAGGAAACCTCGTCCCAGCGGGCTGTAAGGGACGAAGCCGATGCCAAGCTCGCGCACAGTCGGCAGGATCTCGTCCTCGACATGCCGCTCCCACAGGGAGTACTCCGTCTGCAGCGCGGTGATCGGATGAACCTTGTGCGCCCGCCGAATCGTAGCTGGGGAAGCCTCCGAAAGCCCGAGATACTTGACCTTACCCGCCTTCACCAGCTCGGCCATCGCACCGACAGTCTCTTCAATCGGAGTATCCAGATCCACGCGGTGCTGATAGTAGAGGTCGATGTGATCGACTCCGAGGCGCTTCAGTGAGGCATCGCACGCCTGGTGAACGTACTCCGGCTTACCGCTGATGCCCCAGTAGTCGGGGTTTTCCTTCTTCCGGAGATTCGCAAATTTCGTGGCAAGAAAGACCTCGTCGCGGCGGCTGGCGATCGTTTTACCGACCAATTCTTCGTTGTCTCCAAATCCATAGACATCAGCCGTATCGAGAAACGTGACGCCTAAATCGAGCGCCCGCAGCAACGTCGCTGCCGACTCCTCGTCGTTGCGGTCGCCGTAGAACTCGCTCATCCCCATGCAGCCCAATCCCATGCGAGAGACAACCGCACCCTGTGATCCTAGTTTTACTGTTCGTAAGCTCATGCCCGATTAGATGACGTCCGCCGCAGGAAGATACTCCAGAGCCTGCAATTGATTTAACCATTACTTTCAGTACTTTACAGGCACGGCGCTGCACCACTGAAGTCTACGTGACTTTCACTCACATTTCACGAAGCCCGGTTGACACACAGAGGGGGCCTGACCTATCGTTAGCAATCGGAGGGCTTGAGTGCTAACGATCTTCGTTGGTACCATCCCGGGCCCGGCGGCAACGCCGAATCCACCTTTTCAGCAGCCTCAGTCCAACCGGCCTTCATACCGGTTGCTGGACGCTGGGCAACGAAACCGCAGACGGAACGTCCGTCTGCCCATTCCCGCGGACGACTTCGTCCGCCCAAACATAGCGAACAGCTAACTCGTTTCAAGGAGAGTAACGCAATGGCGACAACATCGTTTACACCGCTGCATGACCGCATCCTGGTTCGCCGTATTGAAGAAGGCGAGAGCATCCGTGGCGGCATCATCATCCCAGACTCCGCAAAAGAGAAGCCGCAGCAGGGCGAAGTGATCTCCGTTGGCAAGGGTAAGTCCAACGACGAGGGCAAGGTATTCCCCCTCGACGTCAAGGCTGGCGATCAGATTCTCTTCGGTAAGTACTCCGGCACCGAGATCAAGATCGATGGCGAAGAGCTCCTGATCATGCGCGAAGAAGAAGTCCTCGGCATCCTCAAGAAGTAAGCGGCGACTACGCGTCGCGGCGGATCGCGTCTTCGACGCAACAACCAAGGCACTTTGGTGCTGACACTTTCAATACTTTGATCGACGCAAGTCGACTATAGGAGCAACACAATGGCAAAGCAGATTCTGCACGGAGAAGATTCACGCCAGGCTATCCTGCGTGGCGTCAACATTCTGGCTGACGCAGTGAAGGTAACGCTCGGCCCCAAGGGCCGCAATGTCGTTATCGAAAAGAAGTTCGGTTCGCCCACGATCACCAAGGACGGCGTCACCGTCGCCAAGGAAATCGAGCTGTCCAACTCGCTCGAGAACATGGGCGCACAGATGGTCCGCGAAGTTGCTTCGAAGACCTCGGACGTAGCCGGCGACGGCACAACGACCGCCACCGTTCTGGCCCAGGCCATCTACCGCGAGGGCGTCAAGACTGTCGCCGCCGGTGCAAACCCGATGGCGCTGAAGCGCGGCATCGATAAGGCCGTCGAGGCCATCATCGGCAAGCGCGATGAGCATGGCGTCATCATCGGCGGCGAGCTCTCCAAGCTGTCGAAGCCGGTCTCCGGCGACATGATTGCCCAGGTCGGAACCATCTCGGCCAACTCGGATTCGCAGATCGGCACCATCATCGCCGAAGCGATGAACAAGGTCGGTAAGGATGGCGTCATCACCGTCGAAGAGTCTCGCACCATGGAGACGCAGCTCGACGTGGTTGAGGGCATGCAGTTCGATCGCGGCTACCTCTCCCCCTACTTCGTCACCGATGCCGAGCGCATGGAAGTGGCTCTCGAGAACCCTTACATCCTGATCTACGAGAAGAAGATCTCGTCGATGAAGGACCTGCTTCCCTTGCTCGAGCAGATCGCCCGCACCGCCAAGCCCCTCGTCATCATCGCTGAAGACGTCGACGGCGAAGCGCTCGCGACCCTGGTCGTCAACAAGCTGCGTGGCACGCTGAACGTCGCTGCCGTCAAGGCGCCTGGCTTCGGCGATCGCCGCAAGGCCATGCTGCAGGACATCGCAATCCTGACCGGCGGCAAGGCCATCACCGAAGACCTCGGCATCAAGCTCGAGGGCGTCAAGATCGAAGATCTCGGCACCGCCAAGCGCGTCACCATCGACAAGGACAACACCACCATCGTCGACGGCGGCGGGCATGACGGCGACGTCGAAGGCCGCGTGAAGGAAATTCGCGCTCAGGTCGAAAAGACCACCTCCGACTACGACCGTGAGAAGCTGCAGGAGCGCCTCGCCAAGCTGGTTGGCGGCGTTGCAGTCATCAAGGTCGGAGCTGCGACCGAGACCGAAATGAAGGAAAAGAAGGCTCGTGTTGAAGACGCGATGCACGCGACCCGTGCAGCCGTCGAAGAAGGAATTGTCCCGGGCGGCGGCGTAGCTCTTATCCGCTGCACCCCGGCTGTCGATGCCCTCATCAAGACCCTCGAAGGCGACGAAAAGATCGGTGCGAGCATCATCCGTCGCGCTATCGAAGAGCCGCTTCGCATGATCGTCTCGAACGCTGGCGAAGAAGGTGCAGTCGTCATCGGCAAGATCCACGATTCGAAGGAGTCCAACTACGGCTACAACGCCGGAACGGGAGCCTACGAGGACTTGGTTGCTGCCGGTGTCATCGACCCGACGAAGGTAACGCGCACTGCTCTGCAGAACGCAGCCTCCATCGCCGGACTCATGCTCACCACCGAGGCCATGATCGCCGACATCCCCGAGAAGAAGGAAGCGGGCGGCGGCGGACACAACCACGGCGGCGGCATGGACGGAATGTACTAGGTCCTTCGCGGACGGCGGATCGCGCCTTTGGCGCAAAATGCAAAGACTGGCCCCGGAGAAATCTGGGGCCTTTCTTTTTGTTTGCTAATGCCACCCTCCTTAAACAGTCGTCATCCCCGAGCGAAGCGAAGGACCCCTGTATTCTTCAAACGAAGCGGACCTGCTCATAGCTCGGCACCCGTCACCCCCCCGTATTACGCCTTTGCCGTTGCTACCGCTCTCCCAAACGAAATCGCATCAGGCACAAAGTCCTGAAATTGTTTTATGCTGGTCGCGAACAAATTCCGGAGGTGGGACGGTATGGAACTAACGCGGCGAGATTTTGCAAAGTTGGGAGCATTGGGGCTGGCCTCGCAGGCGATGCCGCCGGTACTGGCACAGGCAGGCGGACGCAAGATCGGTTACTGCGTCATCGGACTGGGCCGCATCGCGGACCATTTCATGCGCGGCACGAAGGATTCATCCACTTCGCAGATCACAGGTCTGGTCAGCGGCCACCGGGATAAAGCGTTGAAAATCGCGGCGCAATACGGCGTGCCCGCAACTTCCATCTACAGCTACGAACAGATGGAGGCCATGCACAACAACAAGGCCATCGACGCCGTCTACGTCGCGCTGCCCAACAGTATGCATGCCGAGTACACCATCCGCTCCGCCAAGGCCGGCAAGCACGTTCTCTGCGAGAAACCGATGGCGACCAGTGTGGCTGACTCAGAGGCCATGATCGCTGCCTGCCACGCTGCCAAGGTAAAGCTGATGATTGCCTATCGCCTGCACTACGAGCCGACCACACTGAAGGCCATCAAGCTCATCCGCGATGGAGCGATCGGCAAGGTGCAATCCATCAACAGTGCCAACGGCTTCAACATCGCCAAGGGCGAGTGGCGCATCAACAAGCCGTTGTCCGGGGGTGGCCCCCTGATGGACGTTGGCATCTACAGTCTGAACGCGACCCGCTATCTCACCGGCGAGGAGCCTTCCAGCATCACGGCTTCGGTCTCGACCGAAGACCACGATGGACGCTTCGATACGGTCGAGGAGAACACCTCCTGGACGATGCAGTTCCCTTCCGGCGCGCTCGCAAGCTGCAGCACCACCTACGGAGCTTCCATGCCGGGTTTCTATCGCGTGTATGGCTCCAAGGGCTGGCTTGAGGTCACCGAGTTCGGCTACCAGAATCTTCGCCTGCGGGCTAATTATCGGACCGGCGAAAAAGGGTCTGCGCCCACGATCCTCGATGAACCCAACACGGAACTCGATCCCAAGCAGTTCACCCGCGAAGTCGAACACATGACCGAGTGCATCCTGAACGACAAAACCCCGCAGACCTCCGGGCAAGAGGGCCTGCGGGATATGCGATACATGCAGCAGATCTACAAAGCGGCGGGCATTACCGTGCTTTAGCCAAAAGGCGGATTGGGTTACTGTCCGGTGGCGCTCAGACGCGCGCCGGGCTTGACCTGCTCTGCCGACCGAAGCTTCGCGCCGTGTACGTTGGTTGTCAGCTTCACGCGCACCAGTTTCTTATCACCCGGAGCATCGAAGGTTGCGACGTAGGTCTCGGCGATAGCCTTCTGAAACTGTTTGAGGAACGGCGCCATCGAGACAGGATTTCCGGTGCCGTTGTAGTACGACCGACCACCCGTGCCATCCGCAACTTGTTGCAGATAGCTCTGGCCGCTGAAGCTCGCCATGCCTCCGCGAATTCCAGCGTCAGAGAAATAGATGGAGTAGACCGGAACGCCGGCGCGTTGTGCATCGGCAACAGCGGAGTCAACGTAAGGGCTGTTCTGGTTCATCGGGCTGGTGCTGCCGTTATAGAGATCGACGCCGTTCGTGATCATCATAACGAAACGGGCCTTACGCGCAGGTGCCTGCGTCGGAGCAAGCTGTCCCGCAGATTCAGCCGCCTCCGGCTCCTCTCCAGGCCAGTTCTTCACGAAATCAGACAGGCAAAAGTAAGGGCTGGCGCTCGATCCCGGCATCCCGGTAGGAATGCGTAGTCCCTGGGCTGCTCCAGCAAGATCGGTCGTAAAGTTCTGCGAACCGACGACCCGGCCGTTCTGCATGTAGCCGACAAAGACCTCCGTACCCCGAGGGAGTGACAGAACGAAATCCCGCATGGAACCGAGTTCCCTGCCAACTGAGGTCCGCAGACCATCATCGATAAGGAGAGCGACCTGCGAGCCTGTCGGCAGAACGCGCGTAAGACTGATGACGGGAGTGGACTTGTTCTCGACCTTCACGGTGGTGTTAGCTGGCGTCGGAACCACGGCAGACTTCGAGTCAACGGCTATCAGCGCCTGCGTCGGCACACCCTCGCCCTTCTGGGCCTGCGACGGGAGTACGAGAACGGCTGAAAGTGCAATCGGGAGGAGTTTAATGAGATGGAACGACTTGCGAACTACTGACATGGGAACTTCCCTTCTACGTCCTGAGTATTAGACGCACGAAAGAGGTCCAAAGGATCCTGGAGCAGGCGCCCGCTCAATTCGAACGCCTGCTTGCCCGATCTGCGCTTTCTACTACGATCCCCCCACCCGGATCTTCAGGCCGCTCCGGAAGGTAAAAGGAAGCCCCGGATAGCCGATCGGCCCCGTATGCTGCCGGCTGAGAAGATTATCGAGCTGCGAAAACACCGTGATGTTATGCGTGACGGCAAAGGTCCCTCCCAGATCAAGCTTCGCGAAGCCGAAGTCGAGATCGCGGTTCGGGAGCAACAGCGTATTTCCGCCATTCAGATCGGAGAAGCTCAGGAAGGTGGAGTCATCGCTCTTGCCGACCAGGGCTCCCTTGAACGCCACCGTGAACTTAGGCCTGGTGTACTGCGCGCTGAAGAAGCCGGTATGCGCCGGACGACGGAAGGGCCGCGCTCCAACCAGCGGATAGCTGGAACCGATCGCCACGCCGGGCAGGTTGGGATTGGTAGCAGAGGTTCCATTGCTGATCGCATCCGTTGAGAACGACTGGATCACGACCGCATTCAGATACGTATAGCCTCCGCGCAGAAATACATGCTGGATCGGCTGATACTGCACCTCGGTCTCGAGTCCCTGCGCCCGGTAGGCGAGGGTATTCAACTCAGCACCGAACAGTTTCGCAACGCTGGTGCGAATGCCGAAGACGGACTGCAAGGTGCCGGCGTCGATGTAGTCGATCTGATGGTCGAAGATATTGTGGAAGTAGCCGGCCTTGACGATCAGCTTCTGTCCCAGGATGTTCTGGTCGATCCCGATGTCGTACGTGCGCGAGCGAAGAGCTCCGATCGGACGTACGTTATAGACCGAGATCGCTGCCGTATTACCCGCCTGCTGCAATTGCCCATAGAGACTCGTGAACTGCACGATCAGGCTGGGCTCCTGCACACCGGTCGCGGCATTCGCACGCAGCTTGGTGCCGTGGAAGGGACGCGCACCCGGCAGCACCGGCGTATAGGCCAGCCCGAGACGCGGTGTACCCGCCGTCCCGTAAAGATGGTTCTTCATGAACGCTCCGCCGAGCGAGTAGAAGAAGCGATTCTTGATATCGCCCTGGATCTGCAGGGTGTACTGGAAGTTAGTGCGCTGCAGCTTGCGATTCGAGCCGAAGAAGCCCGTCGAAACGAACGCTCCCCGCTCATCTTCGTAGCGGAATCCGAACAGGGCAGTCAGATGCCGCGTAAACGCATAGTCCGACTGGTAGTACAGCTCGTCCCGGTTGGAAACAGAGTCCTGCCGCGTGGGATAGAGATCGCCGTATGCAAGAGCCGCCCGCCCGGTCGCCTTATATCCGTTTGCGCCGCGGATGGTGACAGTGTTGCCATAGTAGGTCAAATCGCCAAAGCCGTCATCAAAGGGCTCGCCTGCCGGATAGAACTGCAGCGCCCGTTCCCGCTTGCGGGCGATCCCGTAGCGAACCAGGTTATGCCATCCGCTCTCGCGACGGTCTTCGAGCGTCACTCCAGAGTAGATGTTCTGATCCTTCTGCTTACCCGCAGCCGAGATCCCGAAGAAATCATGCGCATTCGGCAGGCCGGTCGCGGTATCGGCGTTGCGCAGCGTGAAACGAGCCTGCGTGTTCGAGGTAAGGTTGTAGCCGATATTCGCGACGCTGGTAGCGGCATGGAACTTGTCCATGGCAATCGCATTCGACGTATCGAAGCGGCTAAATGCAAAGTAATAATCCAGCTTGTTGTAAGCACCGGAGACGGCTGCTTCATTGCGATACGTATGCAGGTTCCCCGCGTCTCCCGAGTAGTTCAGCACCGGCCGGAGCTCCGCGCCGCGTGGCGTGCTGAGGCTCACAACCGAAGCCCCCGCGTTCGATCCATACAACGCCGAGTTGGGTCCGCGATAGACCTCCAGGCCGGAAAAACCGGTGCTCGACACAGTGCCGTAGTCGAAGCGTCCGCCAACGTCTTCCGCGGGGATGCCATCGATCAGCACCTTGTTCGCGTCGGAGTTGCCACCGCGCACGAACATCGAGGTTGCGCCGCCAGCCTGTCCCGTCTGCACTACGGCGATGCCGGGAGATTGACGCAACTCATCGACCAGCCCAACCCGCGTCGCCAATGCCGACATGGAAATCAGTCCAACCGCCGAGCTGATCTGCTGAATCGGAGTTGGAATACCACTGGTCGTAACCGAAACATCAGTGGTAACGCTCGCAACGGAGAGACTTACGCTCCGTGTAACGACATCGGTCCGTCCACCGTAGAAGCTCTCGCTGATCCCCGGGGTGAAACTGGCCGCCGAAGTCAGCAGGATGAACCGCCCGGGTTCAGCGCTGCGAATCTCAAAGCTGCCGTCGTCCCCGGTGATCGAGAAGGCCGCGACCTTGCCGCCCTGAATAAGCTGCACCCGCGCTCGCGGAACTGCCGCACCAAGCGGATCGGTGACCGTGCCACGCACAACGACCGCATGTGCAGGAATAGCAAGGAATAGTGCTGATAAAAGCAGAAATATCCTGAGGGCACTCACGCCTGAGAAGACGGTTGGCAGGATGGAATCAAGAGAGAATGTGGCCGCTGGGCGGCCGAAAGGCGTAGACATTCGGATGAAGCTCCTCCGTTCCCCCCCCGGGAACGTGGTTGATGTACGCAGCGAAACCGGTCTCCTGACTTTCGCGATTCATGCAGCCATTCTCTGGGCTTCCCTTCCCGGCGCCGAAATAGCGTCAGTGGGAGGACCTGGCTTGCATTCATGACTCAGACGCCTGGTACCAACGAGGCAGCAAAGCGATGCGCGATTCACAGTTGCGGGGCAGTGGCGGAGTTTCACCGCGCTTCCCGAACATTCCGTTACGGGACAAAGGTAAAGTTGGACGGAAGGTGACAAAGGACCAGCCGCAGAAGGGGTGAACCTCCAGTAGAAGGGATGCGACGCCGTATGTCAAAATTCGCCGCGCTTTTATGTTGGCTCTATGGAATCAGCAGCAGCTTCCCTGTGGTCTTTCGACCTTCCAGATCTCGGTGCGCCTGCGCTGCCTCGGCCAGAGGATACGTATGCTCCAAACGCAGCTTCAGGGATCCATCCGCAACGCCATTCAACACCCCGGTCGCACGCGCCAACAGATCCTCGCGCGTGGCAATGTAGTCCTTCAAAGTCGGCCGAGTCACGTAAAGCGACCCCATCGTCGACAGCCGAATCAGGTCGAACGGCGGAACCGCCCCGCTCGCGCCACCGAAGAGCACCATCAGCCCCCGCAGACGCAGGCACGTCAACGACTGCTCAAACGTAGACTTGCCCACTGAGTCGTACACCACAGGCAGCCCGCGCCCTCCTGTCAGTCGCTTCACCTCGGCGGCAAAGTCCGTTTTCGTATAAAAGATCACCTCATCCGCCCCAGCCTCTCGCGACAGGACAGCCTTCTCCTCCGTAGAGACGGTAGTAAAGACGCGCGCCCCAAGGGACTTCGCCATCTGCGTCAGCAGCAACCCCGTGCCGCCCGCACCGGCGTGAATCAGCACCTCGTCTCCGCTTTGGATCTTGTAGGTCGAGTGGGAAAGATAGTGGGCCGTCATTCCCTGCAGAATCGCTGCGGCAGCCTGCTCCGCGCTCACCCCATCGGGAATCGGAACCAGCCGAGCCGCCGGTGCAACTGCGAATTCGGCATAAGTCCCCGCAATCCCGCACCACGCAACGCGATCTCCCACCTTTACAGATGTAACATCGGCTCCCACAGCAACCACAGTGCCCGCGGCCTCCTGGCCCAGCGTGAGCGGCAACGCAGCAGGATACCGTCCCTCGCGAAAGTACGTATCGATGAAATTGACGCCGCTCGCCTCGATGCGGATCAAGGCTTCGCCGGAGGCAGGAGTCGGTGTAGGCACGTCGCGAAGGGTAAGCACCTCGGGGCCGCCGGTCTGGAGTATCTGAATAGCCTGCATGTTGATCAATCCTCTCCCAGATAGTATCGGACGGAGAGACATATAGCAGAACGACCTACGCTGAAAAGCAGCGCAGACCTATCGCCTCTACGTCGCAATAAAATCGGAGGCGCTCACCCCGCCTCCGTCCAGCGATCCTATAAAAGATGAATCCAACTCAACCTGCAATTGCGAAGTGCCTTTACTGCATCAAGCTCTCTTCGGAACGCAGCCGCAAAATCCGATCCACAGCATAGGGAGCCCGATGCGAAGCAGTATGGAAATGGCGAACCTGCAACTCACCCAGCAACCCGATCCCCATCATCTGGATCCCGGCAAGGATGAAGACGCTGGCCATCACAAACAAAGGACTATGCTCAAGCATCACGTGCTGATGTGTAAATATTTTAAGTCCTAGCAACCATGCAGAGATCGCCCCACCCGCAAGCAATCCAAGCGCCCCGATGCTGCCGAAAAAGTGCAGCGGACGCGTCATGTAACGCAGCAGAAAGCGGATCGTCAGCAGATCGAAAAAGACACGGAAGGTCCGCGAAATACCATAGTGACTCCGGCCGAACTCACGCGCGGGATTCGAGATCGGGATCTCGCAGATGCTCGCGCCATACCAGGAAGCCAGCGCCGGAATGAAGCGGTGCATCTCCCCGTACAAAGGAATGTTCTGGATGACCTCGCGACGATAGGCCTTGAAGGTCGTTCCAAAATCATGAATCTGAACGCCGCTCAAAGTGGCCATCAGCCAGTTCGCGCAGGTGGAAGGGATGCGGCGCAAAATAAAGTTGTCACCGCGCTGGCTGCGCCATCCGCTCACCACATCGTAACCTTCTTCCAGCTTTGCCAGGAATCCGGGAATCTCATCCGGATCGTGCTGCAGATCGCCATCCATCGCCAGGATGAACTCGCCCTGGCAGTGATCGAAGCCAGCGGCCAAAGCAGACGTCTGGCCAAAGTTGCGGCGCAGCTTAATCACCAGAACGCGCGAATCGACCGCAGCAATCTCTTCCAGCAGACGGTAGGTGCGGTCGCGTGATCCGTCGTCCACAAAGACGAGTTCGAACGTCTCTCCGACATGCTCCATTACCGCCTTGAGGCGATCATAGAGAGCCGTTACGTTCTCCTCTTCGTTGTGAAACGGAACAACAATCGAATATTTCAGCACGGTTGGTGGTACTCCTCTAAGAACGCGGCTAAATGATCGCTGCGTGGAAGTAGGCCTTGTGACAGACCTTCAGATACGTTGGACGTGAATGTGACGCTTTAAGATGCAAAACCCACCTACTTGAAAAAAGTAGCGAGTTAGTAACGCAAGGATGACGATTTATCCCGCGAGACCGCTCCCCAAGGGCTGATGATGAGGACACCAGCCTTACCCGCAGGGTGCGCGAAACGCATCGCGTTGGTATCATAGGGTTTGCTGTATGTATCGCGGGACCAGCGCGTTACGGGATCACACAACTGAGAAGGTTGAATCTTCAGGGGCGGAAGCGAACATGGCAAAGCGCATTTTGTTGATCGCAGCGGTGCTGATCGTCGCGGGATTCCTCTACGTCGGATACACCACATACGATGCGAAGCGTGCCGGAGAGAACGGAGACGTAACCTCGTCCGATTCTCCCTCCGAACGAAGCAGACCTCTTTCTAAGGCACCGGGAGAAGCAGCCACTGCGACGAAGCCTTCTACGAGCAACTCCCCTGCCTATCCGTCCTCAGATCAGAGCGGCAAGAGCTCACCCGACTCCGAGCTCTCGCCCCAGCCCGGCACGCGGATCGCCAACACCGCGACGCCACCCGCAAGCGACACGATAAGCCCTGACCCTCCCAACGGGATGATCTTCTCCGGAACCGGCCACTACCAGCTTTACCGTCAGGGAAACCTTACCTGGCGCCTTAACACCGACACCGGTCAAAGCTGCATCCTCTTTGCAACCGATGAAGAGTGGAAGAAGCCGAAGGTTCTGCGCGCAGGCTGCGGGAAAAAGTAGGAGGCGTAGCTTCATCGCTATCCACGCCCATCCCGCAACCTAAAGCATTTCTCCTGTGGGTGTAAAACCGAAACCGCAGATCTGAACGCCGTTTTTTCCCAAGAAAAGCGGCACTCGCAAAGCTTGTCCAGTGCACAGTAACAGGAGAAATGCGCTAAAACCGTTGCAGTTCCCTACCAGTTTTTGTCCCACACCTGCAGCACCGGATAGCGATTCGTAGCCGAAGGCTGATAGCTCGACTTCGCCGTCCACCACTGGATACGCGCCTGCGGGTCTGCCGCAAACTTTGCATCCGCCTTCAGCTTCGTCTGGAACTCTTCCATCAGCTTCGGATTATCGGCTGCCATCCTGGTTGCGATCGGAACACTGAGATACTCCGCCGCACCGATCCGTCCCATCCCCTGGAAGATCGAGCCTGCAAAACCCCACCGGATCAAAGCGTCGGGAGCAGCGGGATGCAGCAACGCCATGATCAGCCGTGCACGAGGCTGCTTCAATGAAACCCAGTACGATCCTGCCGGGACTAATATCTTCTCCTTCACGGGATGCAGCACATAGTCCACCATCACCCCACCCTCAAAGGCAGCGGCAGCATACTTCACATCCGTAAAGCGCCACGTCTCGAACTCCTGCGTCATCGCCTTCGGAGTCCGCTCCATCACCACGCCATGCAGAGCCAGCTCATCGGCCAGCTCCTTCCATGCCAGCGGAATCAGGAAGCCCAGCGGCTCCTGCGCCTCGGCCGTCGTATCGATCCCATCGTGGATGACGGTCTCGACATCGTCCTTCTCCGGCGTATAGCGCGTCACCATCGTGCCGGTGATCTCAGAGGGGAAAGGTGCGGTCTTCAGCGTGTGGTACACCAGCGGACGCGAAGCATCGCTGGTCTTGCCCGCGAGATAGACAGGAGCGGCTTTGCGATCGCCGGCCATGGCCGCGTACTTCGCATCGGCTGCACGCACCGCTGTGCGCAGCGCCTGCGGATCCTCGACCACGACATCGATCGAGTGAACCATGATGTCGTAGTTCGACCACGCCCGCGTCTTCGCCGTCTTCAGGCTATGCGTCTCAACCAGCAGACAGGGACGGTTCAGCGCGGCAGCATACAAGTGCGAGTAACGCGGCGAGAAGACCTCCACGAAGAACTCGCGGCGGCCCTTCGGCGTATTCCGCAACGCGCCGTAAGGCGATACCAGGTGGCCGTCGCTCTCCATACGCTTGTTCAGCTCAGGGATAAAGCGGTCGTTGACCCAGGTCCGTGTCGGCTCCCCCATATCGCCGTGATGGGCCATGTCCCAGGTGACGTCGTATTGATAGTCCGCGCCATCCGTTACGTGGTTGTCGAACATGAAGTCCGGCATCCACGCGTGATACAGCTTCAGCCAGCCACGCATCTCCGGTGTAGCCGCCTTCACGTAGTCGCGATTCAGGTTCAGCAACTGCGCGTTTGGCCGCGTGCCGGTGATATCAGGGCCATTCTGGTTCGCACGATTGAACTCGCTCCGCGATTCATGCCCATCGATATTGAAGACGGGAATCACCACAAAGATTGCCTTCTTCAACCATGCCGCCTGGTGCTCGTGTTTGGTCACCATATCCCGCACCAGCATCAGCGCCGTATCTTTGCCTTCGATCTCGCCCGAGTGGATCCCGCTCTGGATCAGGATGACAGCCTTGTCCGTCTTCGCAGCCAACGCAGGCGTAAAAGCACGGTCCGACGAGACCACCATCGCGTACATCGCCCTTCCCTCCGCAGTCGTCCCGAACTGGATCACCTTCACCAACGGAGAACGTTTCTCCATCGCCCGCATCATCGCGACCGTCTCGTCGTAGGTGCCGGTCTTTTCCCAGCCGCTCTTCTCGCCCGTGGTCAGCAAGTCCGCAGGAGCACCCACACCACTCGCAGCCAGCGAAGCCGCCGCCTTGGCAGCAGCCGGCTCATAGGCTGAATGAGGCGACAAAGCCTGCTGTTGTGCAGAAACGGACATCGCAAAGGCAGAGAGATACAAGGCAGATACGGCACGACGAAGCATGGATTCTCCAATGGTCAAACTCGGAAAGGTAACCCGAGGTACCGCTATCAAATTTAAGTCTATGCAGAGAAAGACGATCCCGGCCGAACTTTTGTCTCACGATCCGTTACCGCGCTATCGAACCTTCCAGCGATTCGAAAGCGCCGCAAGTTTGTCCTCCATCGTAGCCGGAGCAGCAGGGACCACAGGTGCCACCTTCTGCGGTCGCGCAGCAGGCTTACCAGCAAACGGCTTGCCGGGAGCAGGCCGCTGCTGAGGCTGAGGCTGAAGCCGCGCTGCCACCTGCACCGGAGCACCCGAAGGCACCATCAGCGCCTTCATCGAAAGCGCAATTCGCTTGGTGAGCAGATCCGCGCTGATCACCTTCACCTTCACGATCTGCCCGGCCTTCACCGCCTCGTTGGGATCCTTGATATACCGGTTCGAAAGCTCCGAGATATGCACCAGCCCATCCTGATGAACTCCGATATCAACGAATGCTCCGAACTTCGTCACGTTCGTCACTACACCTTCGAGCACCATATCCGGCTGTACATCCGACAGCTCCCGCACACCCTCGTGGAACGCCGGAGCGACAAACTTGTCGCGAGGATCGCGTCCGGGTTTGCGCAACTCTTCGAAGATATCGTTCAGCGTAAAGCTGCCCGCGCTGAACTTACCCTTGTCGACACCATCCAGCAGCGAAGGATTCGCAATGATCTGGTCGATAGGAGCGTGAATCGCAGCCGCGATCTGCTCCACCACCGCATAGCTCTCCGGATGCACCGCTGTCGAATCCAGCGGCTGCGTGCCCCCTCGAATCCGTAGAAACCCAGCCGCCTGCTCAAACGTCTTCGCCCCGACCCCAGACACCTTCTTCAACTGGTCGCGGCTGGTGAACCGTCCATTTTCATCGCGGTACTGAACGATATTCAACGCCGTCCGCTCCGTGACCCCAGCTACATACCGCAGCAAGGTCCACGAAGACGTATTCAAGTCCACCCCAACCTTATTCACGCAGCTCTCAATCGTCGCCTCCAGCGACTGCTGCAACTGCCGCTGATCCACATCGTGCTGATACTGCCCCACTCCGATTGACTTGGGATCGACCTTCACCAGCTCCGACAGAGGATCCTGCAACCGCCGCGCAATCGAGATCGCGCCTCGAACCGTAAGGTCGAGATCCGGAAACTCCTGCCGCGCCACATCCGAGGCCGAGTACACACTCGCTCCCGACTCGCTCACCATCACCTTGAAAATATCGGTCAGGTGATGCTCTGCCAGGAAGTCGCGTACGAAAGAATCCGTCTCCCGCGAAGCCGTTCCATTCCCGATCGCAATCGCCCGCACAGTGTGCTGCTTCACCAACTGCGCCAGCGTCTGCGAAGCCCTCACCGTCTGCCCGGTATGGGGATAGATCACGTCATGCGCCAGGAATTTTCCGGTCTCATCCACCACCGCGACCTTGCATCCTGTTCTCAAGCCCGGATCAAGCCCCAACACCGAGATCGGCCCGGCAGGCGCGCCCAGCAACAGATTTGCAAGGTTGTCCCGAAACACCTGGATCGCATCGATGTCCGACCGCTTCTTCAACTCCAGCCGCATCTCGCCCTGCACACTCGAACTCAGCAGCCGCGTCCACGAGTCCTCGATCGCCAGATCCACCTGCGGCGTCCAGTCCCCTTCCGCCGCCAGAATGTGCCGTCGAATAATCCCAATCGCGCGCGCTGGCTCCAGCTCAATCAGGAAGTAAAGCACAGCCTCCGCCTCACCCCGCCGAATCGCCAGCATCCGGTGTGAAGGAATCGTCTTCACCGGCTCGCGATAGTCGTAGTACATCTTGAATTTTTCCTGCGCATCGACTGCGTCCATCGTCTTCTTGCTGGCAATCACGCCCTCGTCATGCAGCAACTGCCGCAGAGCCTTGCGCAGCTCCGCATGCTCCGAGATCCGCTCAGCGACAATGTGCCGCGCGCCTTCCAGGGCATCGGCAATCGAAGCAACGCCCTTACCCTCATCGATAAAAGTGCCCGCGAGTTCCAACAGCGCCTGAGCCCCCGCCTGCTGCGCCCAGAGATAATCTGCCAGCGGCTCCAGTCCCTTCTCGCGCGCAATCGTGGCCTTGGTGCGACGCTTCGGCCGGTACGGAAGATAGAGGTCTTCCAGCTCCCCTCGGTCGAGCGTCTCCTCGATCTTGGCGCGCAGTTCGTCCGTCAGCTTGCCCTGCTCCTCGACCGACTTCAGAATCGTCTCGCGCCGGTTCGCCAGCTCTCGAAAGTAAGCCAGCTTCTCTTCGATATCCCGAATCTGTACCTCATCGAGCGCCCCGGTAGCCTCCTTCCGGTACCGCGCAATAAACGGCACAGTGCCGCCCTCATCGAGCAGCCCGATGGTCGTCACAAGTGAGCTGAGAGGAATTCCCAGGGTCTGGGCAAGATGCAAAAGAGTGGCGGGGGAGAGTTGCTTGGCATCGATCATGGAATACCCAATGCTAACCCGACACACCGAGGAAAATCAGGCACGACCCCATCCCAGCCGCGCCCGTTCCCTACAAATCAAACGCAAAACTAGACGCGCCCGGCGAACTCCCGAGTCTCCGTCGTTACCTTGATCTTCTCGCCTTCCTTCACGAACGAAGGCACCTTGATCTCCAGCCCTGTCTCCAGCTTTGCATTCTTCGTCACACCGCCACTGGCCGTATCCCCACGAACGCCTGGCTCGGCGTACGTCACCGTCAACTCCACCTGCATGGGCAACGTTAGCTCAATCGGATTCCCGTTGTACGTCTCGATCTGCACGATGATCCCTTCCAACATCAGGTCGAGCGCGTTCTCCATAATGTCTTCGCCCAGCAAGATCGTCTCAAAGCTCTCCTGGTCCATAAAATGCGATCCGCTGCCATCGCTATACAGATAGGAGGCCTTGATCGTCTGCAGATCCGGCTCCTTGAACTTGTCTCCCGCCTTGAAGGTCTTATCGAAGACCCCACGCGTCAGCATATTCCGCATCCGCAGCCGAACCAGCGTCTGCCCACCCCGCGCCGTAGGCGTCGAGATATCCGACTCCAGGCATTGGAACGGAACATTCTCATACTCAAAAGCCATCTTGCGCTTCACGTCGATTGCATCGATCAGTACAGCCATTCATCCCTCACATATTTCATGGTGGCCCGGGCAGGAGTCCAACCTGCGACCTTCGCGTTAGGAGTGCGCTGCTCTATGCAACTGAGCTACCGGGCCACGTGAATTTAGTGTAACGCGACCACTCGGCCCCATTCACGCAGCCCCTCCCCGGTTGCGTAAATGGTAAACTTAACACCAGAGAAACCTTATGCCATCCATCCAGCGCCGCTCTTCTGCAACCGTACAAATCGGAGCCGTTCGTGTCGGTTCGAGCGTTCCCGTCGTCGTCCAGTCGATGACCAACACTGACACCGCCGACATCGAATCCTCCGTCCAGCAGATCGCCGCTCTCGCCCGTGCCGGCTCGGAGATGGTCCGCGTCACCGTCAACAATGACGACGCCGCCAAAGCCGTTCCCTACATCGTCGAAGAGCTCGCGAAAAAGGGCTGGAACACTCCCATCATCGGCGACTTCCACTACAACGGCCACCAGCTTCTCGCCAAATATCCCGACACCGCCGAAGCCCTCGCCAAGTACCGCATCAACCCCGGCAACTGCTCCATCGGCCGCAAAGACGATGACAATTTCAGGACGATGGTAGAAGTCGCCGTCAAGCACCAGAAGCCCGTCCGCATCGGCGTCAACTGGGGCTCGCTCGACCAGGCCCTCCTCACCAAGATGATGGACGAGAACTCCAAGTCCGCCCAGCCGCTCGAAGCCCGCGACGTCATGATGGAGGCGATGGTCGTCTCCGCGCTCGACAACGCCGCCGCCGCCGAGCGCTACGGCCTCCGCCGCGACCAGATCATCCTCTCCGCCAAGGTCTCCGGCGTCCGCGATCTCATCGACGTCTATACCGAGCTCGCTCGCCGCTGCGACCATGCCCTGCACCTCGGCCTCACCGAGGCCGGCATGGGCATGAAGGGCATCGTCGCCTCTACTGCCGGCCTCGCTCCCCTGCTTCTCGCTGGCATCGGTGACACAATTCGCGTCTCTCTCACCCCCACGCCGGGCGGCGACCGCTCAGAAGAAGTACGCTGCGGCCAGCAAATCCTGCAATCGCTCGGCATCCGTTCCTTTATGCCGCAGGTGACGAGTTGCCCCGGCTGTGGCCGCACAACTTCCACCTACTTCCAGGAGCTCGCTGAGAGCATCCAGAACTACCTCGTCGAGTCCATGCCTGAGTGGAAGAAGCAGTACCCCGGCGTCGAAGAGCTCAAGCTAGCCGTCATGGGTTGCATCGTCAACGGCCCCGGGGAGTCGAAGCACGCCAACATCGGCATCTCTCTTCCCGGCACCTTCGAGGATCCAGTTGCCCCCGTCTACATCGACGGCAAGCTCGCCATGACCCTCCGCGGCGACGACATCGTCAACGAGTTCAAAGTCATACTCGACGATTACGTGCAGAAGCGCTACAGCAACGTCCTCGTAGGCGTTTAAAACTGTAATGCTGCGCAAACGAAAGTTGCACAAACGGAAGCTGCATAAACGCCCGTCATCCTGAACGAAGTGGCAAAACGTCCATCATCCTTGTAACGTAGTGGCAAAAATGTCCGTCATCCTGAACGAAGTGAAGGACCCCTGTATTTCGCTAATGGAAGCGGACCAGCTCGCAGCGCGGTACCCGTCAGTCCTCCGCATTTAGCTTTCGTTGTAGCCGCACGTTTTTCATATCAACGATGCTCCAATCTTGTTTTGGAGTTCGTAAGACCTACCCAATAAAAATCACAAAACGCCCCGCCCAAACAGCGGAGCAGCATTCTTACGTAACTCCGCCAGAGAATAAAAAGTCCCCCGCCAGATCACCCCACCCTGCCGCAGCGTCGTCCCCATCGACCGCAACAGCGTAAATACAAAGACCATCGCAGCAATCGGCGACAGCAACGCATTCCACGCCGAAATCCCCGAAGTCCTCTGAAACAACCCATAAGCACACGCAACCGCAGCCAGCGTAATGGCCCCAGGCAAACGCGTCGGCCCATACGCCAACGTCACCATCGGCGAAGCGCAGAACACCGCCAGCCACGCACACGCCAGCAGCGTGAGCGACACATGGAACCGGAACGCCGAGAAGATATTTTTGGTCATCACGTTGATCAGCCCCGACACCCCGGACGCCCAATGCACATTCACCAGGCCCCGCCCAAACGCGATCCGCTGCGCCAGCCCCGCCCGCTTGATCCGCCGAGCCAACGTCAGGTCCTCGAGAATATCCATCCGCTGTCCTTCAAACCCGCCGATGCTCTCATACGCAATCCGCCGTACCATGTTGAAGGCACCAATCCCGATCGCGTCCCGCTGCGCCTTCGGATCGGCCACCTTCCACGGACGCGCTCCCCACATTCCAAAGATCTGAAAGAACCCCAGCAGCGCTGCCTCATCCCATCGTCGAATGATCGTCGTAGGCACCGTCACCAGATGGTCGGCACCACTCGTCACCGCATATGCCAGCGACCTCCGTATCGCATCGCTGCGGTACAAGACGTCGGCATCCGTAAACAACAGGAAGTCCGGCGAATGCTTGGCAATGGCATCCCTTGCCGCGACCGCCATCGCATGCGTCTTTCCCAGCCACTCCGGTGGAAGCTCCCGAATATGCAGCACCTCCAATCGCTCTGAAACAGTGATCGAGAGAGCATCCATAATGCTGCCAGTCGCATCGTTTGAGCGGTCATCCACCGCAAGCACCCGCAGATGCGCATAGTCCTGCGCGATCAAGCTCTCCAGGCATGCCCTGACGTTCGCCCCCTCATCCCGCGCCGGAACGATCACAGTAATCCACGGCGCACCTCCCGGCTCCACGTCGAACGGAGCCTCGAGCAGATTCGAAATACGAGGAAGCCCCCGCACAGCGCTCGCTACGATCCATACCCACGAAGCCGCGACCAGCCACGCGACGACGCGACCTGCCGGGAAAAAATACCCGGAAATGGAATGCGGAAGTACTTCGCTCACGATCAATCGCAGCTCATCTCGACGAAACCACCTCTTGCATGTATATCGTGTCTACGCTGCAACCGGCACATCGGGATTGACCAGCGGAGGCGCGACCCTCGATCCGATGAAGAAGATCACCCCGCCCACCACCATCGTGATCAACGTCGCTCCCAACCCAACGCGCAGATTAGTGTGATCGCTGATAATCCCAATCAGCTTCGGCGAAGCCGCATCCCCAAACAGATGGATCACCAGCAACTGCCCCGCCATAGCCATCGACCGCATCTCGGGCCGCACCGCGTTCAGCGTCGCCGCATTCACCGGCCCCGTCCCTAAGAAGATGAAAAATACCGCGAGGGAAAGACCCACAATCGTCAGGTTCGACGGCCCAAAGAAGCACAGCAACGCCGGAGGCACCGCGAGCACTGCACTGATCGCCGGAACCAGGTACAGCGCCTTCGACGTCCGCTTCGACCACCACTGCGCCAACAGCCCACCGATCACCGTACCACCCAGTCCCGCGACCACGATCACCGGCCCCATCACGCCCGCCGCCTTCTCCTGGCTGTAGCCATTCATGCGTTGCAGAAACGAAGCCATCCACACCGAGATGCCACCCAGCGAAAACGTCACCGCCGCATACCCAAAAATCGAGCAAAGATAAGGCTTATTCGTCGCCAGCGTCTTCAACTCCCACCACAGCCCCTCGCCGCTCTTCTTCTCGTTCTTGTCGTGCATTCGTTCAGGTTCCTTCAAAAAGATCGCAATCAACACCGCAATGACCGCCCCCGGAACCGCCGAGGCCACAAAAGACTCCCGCCATCCGAAGCGATGCCCAATCACCCCACCCGCCAGAAACCCCAGCGCAGCGCCCACCGGAATCGCAATATTGAAGATCGTCAGCACCCGGTTCCGCTGGTCCTCCGGGTAAAAGTCCGCCAGCATCGCCGGCGCGAAGATCCCAAAGCTCGCCTCGCCCACTCCAAGCGCAGCATGGCGAAAGTTCAACGATCTATACGAGTGAACGTCGGCAGTCAGGAAGTTGCAGGCACTGATCGCCAGCCCACAGATCACGATCATCCACTTCCGCGGAAACCGATCCCCCAGCCAACCAGTGATCGGCGACGAAGCCATGTACGCCACCATAAACCACAGCGTCAGCGACCCGATCTGGTCATCGCTCAGGCTAAACTCGCCCTTCACCTGCTCCTGCACCGCAGGCAGAATATAGCGGTCGATATAGTTGACGAAGTTCATCGCCGTCAACAGAACGAGAGCGACAGTCGCACCCGCAACGGATGCCTTGGAAAGTTCAGCCTTGGAAGAGTTCGCCATCTCTTCGGGACTATATCAGGAGATCGTTGCAATGGTTGTAACCTATAGGTTACATTTAATCAGCGCCAATCCAACATTGAGCAAGATATGGCCATGACAGAAATTCGAAGTACGTCGATCTTCAGGAAATGGATGACAGATCTGCGAGATAGCCGCGCTCGTGCACGCATTGCGAAACGTATCGATCGACTGGCACTCGGTAATTCTGGCCAGTCACGGAGTGTAGGCGAAGGCCTTGTCGAACTGAAAATCGACCACGGTCCAGGCTACCGCGTGTATTACGTCACAAGAGGCAACCTGCTGATCGTGCTGCTTTGCGGCGGAGACAAAAGCTCACAGGAAAAGGACATCTGGAAGGCTAAGGAAATGGCGCTTCAACTTGACCTGGAGGATCTAATCTAATGGGAATTAAGACCTATCCATACGATTCCGCTGAATTTCTTACGGACGATGAGAGCATAGCCGAGTATCTAACCCTGTCGCTTGAGAGTGACGATCCTAGGGAGATTGCCCAGGCACTCGGCGTCGTCGCCCGCGCAAAGGGAGGAATAGCCCAACTCGCAAAACAGACCGGTCTCTCCCGAGAAGCGCTCTACCGCTCGCTGGGAGATGCCGGCAACCCGGAACTGGGAACCATCTTGAAAGTAATCCACGCTCTCGGCATTCAATTGTCAGCGTCACTCGTCGCGTGAAGCACCATCAGGCATCGTCTTCCTAAATCAACGCCACCGAGTGCCCCATGTCCCGACTCTGGGACATGGGCATCGCGCGAAGCGCGACCACATCTCCCCCTGGTCTACCGCCGCTCCTCAGTCCGCGGAAACCGCGCCGTCACCACCGTAGAAATCCCACCCCGCGGTCGAAAATCCCCGACAATCTCCGCCCACACCGGTTCCGTAGCCTTCACCACATCGTCCAGAATCTGGTTCACGATGTTCTCTTGGAAGATCCCAAGATTCCGGTACACAAACAGATATTCCTTCAGACTCTTCAACTCCATGCATTTTTCCTTGGGCATATACCGGATCGTAATCCGCCCGAAGTCCGGCAGGCTGGTCTTGGGACAGACGCTGGTAAACTCCGGGTCATCCACCAGAATCTCGTAGGCCGCAAACTGGTTCTTCCACGTCTCGATCGCGGGAAACGTCGCATCCAGCCCGGACGCCGCGTGATCATCCGTATAGCCTGTGGTGTATTTTGCAGCAGCGCTGCTCTCTGGGTTAGTCGTAGTCATGGCTCTATTTTATCCGGCCAGGATAGAACCGGCTAAATCGGCCTTCCTACAAATGGCATCCGTACGCTGGGCGTCCAACACCACACGAAGTGTCGCCCGCCCAGCGTCAGGGCGCTCTGGTCGTTCCCTACCCTCGGCAACCATCAAGGGCTGTCAACCCCCTAAAACCAGCTAAAACCTCTCAAATCCACCCAGATCAACAGATAAAAAATAAAAATAAGTGGCATTTTAGTTTTGTACAAATTCGTAAAATGGATATAGAAACAAGAACGGCCCAGCATTACACTGAGCCCTCCTCGCATAATCAGTCTGAATTCTGTAACTCGTGCTGCTGCAGGAATTTAGCCGTAACTCCTTTGTTTAGACTATTTTGCGATCCAAACTCACCCGCAAACCTGTCAAACAAAAGAACTTACGCCAAGGTCCCCCCCGGGGGGCACCCTAGTTTCTGCGGCCCAGCGTAGGACGGTCATCCGTCGTCGTAGTAGAACCCGTGCTGTTCGGATCGTTGTTCGTTCCACCAGCCCTCCGCAGGGTCGGTTTGTTTCCACCCTTGCCGTCGTTCAGCTTGCGCTTGTTTTCAATCCGGGCGAGCCGCGTCTTGACGTCGTCAAACTCGGAGGTCGTCACCACGTAGTCCGGCCGTGCCGGCATGATGGTCGCAATCTCTTCCTCGGAGCGGTCGATCCTGTCCGGAGTCTGGGGATGATCGGAGAAGACCTTCGCCAGCGTGCCCGGCTTATGCTTCTCCAGCGCGTCGAGCTTCTCGAAGAACTGGATGAAAGCCTGCGGATCGTACCCGGCCTTGTACATATACTGCAGGCCAAGCCAGTCGGCCTCCGCCTCGTCGGTACGGGAGAACTTCAGGAACGTAATCGGAATCGCAAGCTGCGCCGCCTCGTAGATGCCGTAGCCGGTCCACGAACCCTGCGTAAAGATGATCAGCGGAATCGACCCGATCTGCGCATAGTTCATCTTGGTCATCTGCCGCGCCGCATGGTGAGCCGCAACGTGGGCGATCTCATGCGCCATCACGCCCGCCAACTCGGCCTCTTCGTCCGCCGCCAGGATCAGGCCGGAGTTGACGTAAAAGAAGCCGCCCGGCAGAGCCATGGCGTTGATCTCGTCGGAGTCGATCACCTTGATCGTGAACGGCACCTTGGCGTCGGAGTTCTTCACAATGTTCTGGCCGATACGGTTCACATACTCGACCACCACCGGGTCCGTCACCAGGTGCGCGGACTTCTCGATCTCCATCGAGTAGCCCTTGCCGTTCCGGATCTCCCAGTCGGTCGAGTACCAGTTCCCCACGCCCCGGCCGCCGATGTTGCGGTTCCCGACCGCGTTCACGTCATTTTCGCTTCCAGCCTTAATATGCGGGTCGAGCGCTTCGCCCGGCGAGGGCAGCGAGTCGGTCTTGGCATCGACCTTGGCCTTGGCGGCCTTCAGCTCCTCATCCGTGGGAGCCGGCTTGCCATTGGGAGACTTCGTCGGCGGAGTGTCAACCGGAGTATTTCCCGTCGTCTGCGTGCCCGTATTGGGAGTGCCAGAGGTCTGGCCATACGAAAAAGTAGTGATGGAAACGAGAGCGGCCAAGCCGAGCTGCGCGACGAAACGCATGGGGAGTCTCCTGAGATGGAACCAGCTTCTTCTAGCTAGGCCGAAAGAAGGACGCAGCTCCACACCTCTTGGACGTAGTATGCGCCCAACCGGTGAGCCAGGTCGAGTCGGAAAGTTCAGGGATCACAAATCCGGATTACCAAGAAGAGTAGGAAGTCCCGTCCGAGCCGTTCAACTGCGCCCCGGAGTGGACGTCGTCGATCCCCGCCTGCGTCTGGTCCATGCTCGAAAGCGAGTCCGACTGCGCCGGAACCCAGGTGTCTGTTCGCCGTGTAAATGGGTCCATCGGCATCACCTTCAGATAGCCGCCCTGAACGAGATCGTCCAGCGTCTGCGGAGCCTTCTGCTTATCCACCGTATACGCATCGATCGCGCCGCGCAGCGTGTGGAGGTCCTCTTTCAGAACCGCCTCTTTGGCGTTGCGCACGTTGTTCGTATAGGAAGGAATCGCAATCGCAGCGAGCAGCCCGATTACCACCATGACGATCATCAGCTCCAGCAGCGTAAAGCCGCTCTCCCGCTGCGTCGAGGCGGCGATCTGCTCCGGTGTCCGGATTGGGCTGACTTCTACCATGATGAATACTTCGTCCCGTCGAGCGCAGTTGCGTAGCTCTTGCTGTGTACGTCGAAGACGTTCTGGCCTCCAAAAGAATCCGACTCCGGATCGTCCTGGTTGGAGCGCAGACCCCATTCGGCTGTCCCGGTCATCGGATCGATCGGGATCTTGCGCAGAAACTTCACCTTCTTACCGCCCTGCGCTTCGACGCCGTTCACCAACGTCTCCAGGTCCGGTGGATAACCGTAGCTGTCCACCTTGGTCTGGAAGGCGCTCTTGTCTGCCGCGTCCTTGTATCGGTCGATCGCATCCCGCATCTGCCAGAGGTCTCTGCGCAGCTCCCGCTCCTTGGTTCGTTTCACCTGAAACTTGGCGATCGGAACGGCGGCAGCGGCGAGAATCGCCACGATCGCAATCGTAATGATCAGCTCGATCAGCGTCAATCCGGACTCGGAGCATCGTCCACCCTGCGCGATGCTCCGGGCCCGTTCCTGCGACTGCTGAATCACTTCACATGCACCACGGCCTGCGAACTGACGGCCGGAAGAGTCGCCTGCGCACTGTTCCGCGCACCCATTTTGACGAGAGCCAGGTTCGAATCGCCTGCCGCCTTCGCCTTGAAGGTCATGGTGCAGACGCTTCCCTGTCCCGTTACGCCCGCAACACCCGGCGGACGCGAGGTGGAGATGGTAACCAGGCCGTTGCCTTCGTCGCGATGGGCGATGGCAATCGCCTGTCCGTCGCGGCCCAGGAAGTCTCCGGCATCCACATTGACCAGTTCGAGGACCGCAGGATTGAACTGCAACTGCAGCGGCACCGAGTAGATGTCACGTCCGTTCGCCAGCATCACCGCCACCTGGAAGGTGCTGCCGACCGCCTGATTCGTAGCCGGGGGAACGACCGTCAGGCTGACCGGCGGACCCGTGGGAGCCTGTACCGCTGCCGGATTTGCCGACGGCAGGGCCGCAGGATTCGGAGCGCCATTCGGACCGGTGTTCTGTCCAGCTCCCGGCGGCATTCCCGGCTGGAGCGGCGCAGCCTGCTGGCGAAGCTGATCGACCATCGCCGATGCTGCGTTTGCTGCCGTCGTCGGCTGAGCAACCACCGGTCGCGGGTTAAGACGCGGATCGCCCAGGTCTGAATCCTGCTGCGCGAGCGTCTCGCGCCGCAGTTCGATGGACTGTCCTGTCCCTGTATCGATCGCCCGCGTATTCAGCCGGGTCAAAACGGACTCGCGAATGATGTGAGGAATCAGCAGGAATACGATCTCGTCCTGCTGGTTTTCACGGCCCTGCGTTCCGAAGAAATACTTGAGCAGTGGAATCTCCGCAAGCCCCGGAGTTCCACTGCTGGTACGGTTGTCCTGCTTGGTGATGATTCCGGCGAGGATGCTCGGCTCACCCTCTTTGAGCTGAATAGTGTGGTCGATCGACTTCTGCGCGATGATAGGCTGCGTCACACCCGAGATGGTCACAGAGCCGTTCTGCGACGAAACTTCGATCTTCATCTTCAACGTGATCTCGCGGTCGTAGTGAACCGTTGGAGTCATGTCGATATTGACGCCGACGTCGAGGTACTGGAACTGCGTCTGGACGCCGAGGCCGGTTCCCACGCCCGTCGCAGCGCCAGAGTTGAACGAACCGGTCGCGATGGGGATTCTCGATCCGATCTTGAGCGTGGCCTTCTGCCCGTCGGTCGCACGAATGCGCGGATTCTGCAGGATGCGTGTATCGGAGTCCGTCAACAGCGCGTTTAACGTTCCACCGGTGATGCTGACGGCGAAGTTGGTGGCGTTGATATTGGCCAGCGAATTCAACGTGAAATTCGACGTGGTGCTGGTCGTCGTCGTGGAACTGCTGCTGGTCGAAGTCGTAGGGCTAGCCTGCGGGGTCAGGCCAAACGACTGCGGCAAGGTGATTCCAAGATTGCGGATCTTGTCGCGATTGACCTCCAACACCGCCACGTCGACTACCACTTCGGAGCGGGTGCGGTCGAGGTCGTTCAGCAGCTTCTGTGCCAGCATTAACTGCTCCGGCGTGGCGCGCATCACAATCGCGTTCTGGCTGAGGATCGGGAAGACCTTGATATCGGGCGGGAAGAGATTGCGGATGACCGTCGTAATGTCGTTAACGTCGTTCTGCTGCACAGCGTTGGTCAGGTAGAACGTCTGCACGGCGAGTTCGTCGAGATCGCGGTGCTTGGTCTGATTGTTCTGGGCGACGAAGATCGTATTCGAGGTCACCGGCTTGTAGAACGTACCGCCGATCGTCCCCACGATACGCAGCGCGTCCGAGAGACTGACGCTGGTCAGATCGACGGGAATGCGTTTGGAGGTAAAGTCGGGGTCGAACAGGACATTGAGCCCGGCGATCTTGCCGATCGCCTGGTAGATGAACTTGATGTCCTCCACCGTATGGAGCGTGATCGGGTCGTTCGAGATCGGCTGCAACTGTACCGGCCCGGACATAGTGCTGATGTTATTCAACACCTCGGTCCGTCCGGCCATCTGCTCCCGGACTGCCGCCGAAGGGGGCGCTGGGATCGCCTGCTGCTTCTGAATAATATCGATCTCTTGCTGCGAGGTCTGGTTGGAAGGATCGATCTGGTACGCCCGCAGGAACTCATTAAGCGCCCCATTCAGATCGCCGCTCTGCTTCAACACGCGACCGCGGTCGACGTGGGAAGCACCGGCCTGAAAGCGCATGCGCTCATAGCGAGTCTTGTAGCGGAGGTCCTTGGGCTTCTTCAGGTGGGCCTGGCGGTAGCCTTCGAAGGCCCCGTCGAAGTCTTCGCGAGCTTCGGCATCAACGGCCCGCTTGTTCCAGGCGCTTGCCGACTGGGCTTTTGCGGAGACCGAGGTGATGCCTGAGACGCAGCCAAGCACCAGAACTAACGGCAGAACGCGCCGGACGAAACGTGTGATTCTAAGGAGTGATTGAGTTCCGCGAGCCATGCTGCTTTCGTTTGCGTCCTTTACACCGTAAAAAGTGCGGCGTCTGCCGAAGCACCCGCCTGCCTGAGAACTAAGCCGGACGCGGCCTGTGCTGGCGGGATCATACAGGCTGTTGCGCTCGCGTGAGTATAGCATTTGGGGCAGGTCGAACCTCGTGTCTTCCGGTGGCATGCGGTTAGCCCAGAACTTCGTGCCAACAGCACGGTTTTGCCTCGAACAGAAACAATAAGCTTTGGGAAACCTGAGATTTAGACGTGGCACCTCGCGACAGGTGAGTGTGTCTATTCCATGTTAAAATCAGAGGTTCCAATGCCCCGCTCCCTCTCCAATCCGACCGTAGCCAACGTGACCAAGCCGGTCGTGAAGGAAAAGGACCGCGACCCTGTCGCCGCGGGCAAGCGCGATGCCGCATTCAACCGCTCCGCCAGCTTCAACTACTTCCTTACCGACAAATTTGAAGCCGGGGTTGCCCTCCGCGGTACTGAAGTCAAGTCGATCCGCGAGGGCAAAGCCAATCTCAAAGACGCCTATGGGCTTCTGAAGGATGGCGAGTGTTTCCTGCTCAACGCTCACATCGGCCCTTTCTCCCACGGGAACGCCATGAACCATGAAGCACTGCGCACCCGTAAGTTACTGCTGCATAAAAGCGAGGTCCAGAAGCTCGAAGCCGCGACCCGGCAGAAAGGCTTCACCCTGATTCCGGTGCGGCTCTACTTTCGCAACGGCCGGGTGAAGTGCGAGATCGCCCTGGCGAAGGGCAAACAGGAGTGGGACAAACGCGCCACCGAGCGCAAACGCGAAGCAGACAACGAAGCCAAGTCAGCGATCGCCCGCAGTCAGCGCCAGTAAATCTGTGCGGGTAAGACACACCGCTCCCCTGCATTTCATAGGGCTCCCCATCAGTTACCTCAGCAGCTTCAATGAGTCGCGCTAGGATAGAACCTATGGACTCTCGCCTGCTCTTCCAGGATGCTGCCGGTTTCGCCACTTCTCTTCTCGCTGTATTTGCGGTTGACATAGCAACCGGCAAGGACACTGAGCCTCTGCCTGCCCTGATGACGACCTCGGACGCGATTAACGACGCGGCAGCCAAGATTCTGGGCACTGGCGAGTTCAAGGCAGCGCTCGGCGAGACCCTCGTATTGCATTCTCCGGCCGGGTTGAAGGCGGAACGCCTGCTGATCGTCGGCCTGGGAAAGGCCAAAACGCTCTCCATCGACGAGATCCGCAAAGGCGCCGGTACCGCAGTCCGTTTTCTGAAGCCTCGCGGACTTCGCGATCTCGCCATCGCCCTGCCACAAGACCACGCGCTCTCCGACGAACACCTCGAAAGTCTTCCCTGCCTGGGGATGACCCGCGCTCTGATCGAAGGTGCCGCACTGGCCGAGATCGACTACGACACCTACAAGAGCGATCGGAAAGACACCGCAGTCCACTCTCTGACCGTCGTCGCGAGCGATGCGGACAAGAGCAGTCGTGCTGAGATTCAGGCAGGCTTCGACGAAGGGCTTACCGTTGCAGCCGCGCAGAACTTCACCCGCTCCCTCGTCAACGAGCCCGGCAATGTCCTGACCCCGACTGTCCTCGGCCAGCGGGCCGCGGCGATGTGTGCGGAGGTAGGCCTCAAGTGCGAGGTCTACTCGATGGATAAGCTCCTGGAGCTAGGAATGGGAGCCTTCGCCGCAGTATCGCAGGGTTCGTCCGAACCTCCGGCGCTGATCGTCATGACCTACGAACCGGCGGGTGGCTCCGCACCAAATGCTCCAGTAATCGGATTGGTCGGCAAAGGCATTACCTTCGATACCGGCGGCATCTCCATCAAGCCCGCCGATGGCATGGAGAAGATGAAGTACGACATGGCTGGCGCCGGTGCGATGATCGGTGCGATGCGCGCCATCGCCCAGCTCAAACCAGCCGTCAAGATCGTCAGTGTCGTGTGCTCGGCAGAGAATATGCCGGACGGCAAGGCCTTCAAGCCGGGCGATGTTATTACCGCCATGTCCGGCAAGACCATCGAGATCATCAATACCGATGCCGAAGGCCGGCTCGTCCTCGCCGATGGACTGCACTATGCCAAAACTCTGGGTTGTACGCATCTCATCGATGCAGCGACCCTTACGGGAGCCTGTGTCGTCGCCCTGGGGATTCTCAATGTCGGGCTGTTCTCGAACGACGACGCTTCCGTTGAAGCGTTCCAATCCGGTCTGGCCACCTCGGGCGAGAAGTTCTGGCGGCTTCCCTGCACCGATGAGTATCGCGATCAGATCAAGAGCCAGATTGCGGACATCATGAACACCGGCAAGAATCGTTGGGGTGGAGCAATCACCGCGGCGATGTTCCTGAAAGAGTTTGTCGGCGACACCCCGTGGATCCACCTCGATATCGCGGGATGCGCCTGGAATGACGAAAGCAAACCCTGGATCGCGAATGGGCCGTCTGGAATCGCGGTTCGCTCCATCGTCGAGTGGGTTCGTACGTTCGGGAAGTAAGTATCCTTTGTGCTGACGAAAGGTAGATACCCAGGCGCCCTCGCGCCGGGCGGGCGCCACTTCGTGGGGTATTGCACGCTTCGCGTAAGGGAATCAACTCTATAGCGATGGTGGATCCGCTCTATTTGCAACAATTCCGATTACATAACCGGTGGGGCTTCAATTCCCAGATACCCAAGTGCCCGCACCATCTCGCGCTGCGCCACGGCGGCTGTCGCGAGCAGGAGCGTCTTGCGGGCGGGATCGGTCTCGTTCAAGACATGGTGCCGGTGGTAGAAGTTGTTGAACTGCTGCGCGAGCTGGAAGGCATACTTCGCCAGGTAGGCCGGTTCTGCCGTCGAGATACATTGCTCGATCACCAGCGTCAGCTTCGACGCGAGCAGCCATGTCTCCCAGAGACTTGATCCTTCTTCCACATCGAGAGCTGCGCCGAGGTCGAGTGTGGCCATGGCGGCCAGTGACTCCTCTGCCGTTGTTCCCGCTTTGCGGAAGATGTTCGCTGCCCGGACGATGGCGTACTGGACGTAAGGGCCGGTCTCGCCTTCGAAGCTGAGCGCGTCCTTGAAGTCGAATGCGATGACGGTGTTGCGCGTAAAGCGCAGCATAAAGTAGCGCAGCGCACCGATGCCGATCTGCGTTGCGGTGGAGAGCCGCTCCGTCTCTGCGATCTCCGGATGCCGGGTGTCCACCTCTGCTTTGGCGGCAGCGATCAAGCGATCGAGCAGATCGTCCGCCTTCACGCCGAAGCCCTTGCGGCCACTCACTTCAATGTAGGCGCGCTTCTGATCTTCCTCGCTTACGGTGTAGCCCAGATCCATCGCACAACGCGGCGTCAATGCCACCATCTCGTAGCTGAAGTGGGTGTACCGGTCGGCGGCGTCCGTGAAGCCCATACCGCGGAGCGCCTGGACGACCTGCGTCTGCGGATCGTTCTGCCGCGAATCGATCACGTTGTAGATTGCGTCCGCCTTGCCGAAGGTCGGTGGCTGCGGCTCAGTGACCGGGCCGGCAGTGGAGATCCAGCAGGTGTGGGTCGGATACTCGTGGAAACGCTCATAGCCAAAGTCCTTGCCGGGCAACAGACCGAACTTCCAGAGGTGGTATGCGATGTCCTTGCCGACGTAGGTCACGGTCCCATTGGAACGCACGATCACCTTCGCATCTTCATCGGGCGCGTCGCTCCCGATAACCTGCGCTTCAGCACCCGCGCGTCGCATGACGTAACAGCCTTTGTTCTTGCCCGAGGTCTCGAGGTAGAGGACGCCGCGCTCCATCATCAAGGTCCGTGCCGCATCCCAGAAGTGCAGCGAAAGAATCTCGCTCTCGCGCGGCAGGAAGTCGTACTCGATGCCCAGCCGCTCCATCGTCTCCAGATGGCGGCGCAGCACAGCCGTTGAGACGAGGTCCGCAATCTCCGCAGTCTCGTTGCTGCCGGTCTCGAGAGCATGCAGCGTGTCCAGCCGAAGCTGCTTGCGAGCGGCCAACTCTGCGGCGTCCGTGGTCGCGGTGTACCACTGCGAGACGCGGGCGTAGAGATCCCAGCAGTAGTAGTCGATGCGGGTGCTGGTCTCCATCAGCTCGGTCAGCAGTTCGCGTGTGCTGCCGAGGGTCTTCCCTTCGAGATGCACTAGCCCGACCACCACGTCGGCGACCTGCACGCCGGTGTTGTCGATGTAGTTCTGAACGCCCACCTCGTAGCCACTCTTGTAGTCGTCCTTGCGGAGCAGGCGCTGGAACGTGTCGCCCAGGATCGCGTTGCGGAGGTGCCCGATGTGCGCAGCCTTGTTCGGATTGATGCTGGTGTGCTCGATCAGCCGGAAGCCCGGACCGCCGATATCGGCATGCTGATCCGCGGCACTCCGCCGCACCGCCGCCGTCCGATCCAGACGGATATTCAGATAGCCCGCACCTGCGATCTCCACGCTGGCGATACCCTGTAACTCCGGCTGCCCTGCCGCAAGCTCGGCGGTCAACTCCGCCGCCAGCTCCGTCGCGATGGCACGGGGAGCCTTACGGAGCCGCTTGGCAAGTTCGAAGGCCACCGGCAGCGCGAGCTCGCCCATGGCGATGCTGGGTGGCTGTTCCACCGCGAGCTGGGTCAGAGTTATGTCGTACTTTGCGAGGAGGATGGCCTGAATTCGGGCCAATAATGACTGCTGGATTGTGCGATACATGCGTGCGATTCACCGCTTTAAAAGATGTTGTATGACTCTCTTCAGTCTACGCGAGGCAGGTCCCTGTCTAACGACAGTTACTCCAGCGGCAGCTCGTCCGGCAGTGTCTCGATCTCCTGCAGGAGCGGCTTGTGATTATGGATGCGGGCCCGGTGGACCAGAAAGATGATGCCGCCCGCGCCCGTCACCGAAATCAGCAGCCATGCGTGAAGCGCCAGCCCGAACAGCGCGGAGGGGGCTTCGAGTGCTCCGTGGCTCATCAGCGACGTTTTGACCGCCCACTCGAACGTTCCGATGGCCCCGGGGGAGCTGGGAATCAAGTAAGAAAGATTTGCCACCGAGACGGCCTGCCACGGTCCGACGGGATCCGTTACCAGGCCAATGGCATGGGCCGCTGAGACGAAGATCATTCCCTCGCAGCCCCAGATCACGAACGATTGCACCAGCAGCAGGAGCGATCCGGCCACCCCGATTTGGCGGATGCATCCGACTGCCAACAGGAGCCAGTTCTCTATCTTGGCCAGCTTTGCGTTCTGCGGCAGACGCGCGAAGAGCTTGCGGAATCCAGCCTCCAGCGCGCGCGCTCCTACGAGGAGCACCAGTAGCCCCACGGTCGAGACTCCCAGCATCGTCTCGGCGAGTTGACGCGAGTGCGGCGAGACTCCCGGCCCCATGAAAGCCACAAAGAGCAGGACCAGCACAAAGATGTCGAGCAGCTTCTCCAGGATGACCGTGCTCAGAATCACCGAGGGCGACGCGCCCAGGTCGCCCGCATAGGTGAAGACCCGCATGATGTCGCCAATCCGCAATGGAAGGATGTTGTTGGCCGCAAGCGACGTCATCAGCACTCGCGCACAGACGCCGAACTTCGCGCCGGTCGAACGCATCATCACGGTCCAGCGCACGCACCGCAGCGTATAGCTGCCTGCGGTAAACAGCAGGATGCCGATGATCCACAGCGGAGACACGACGCGCAGCGCTCGAATCTGCGCGAACGAGATGTTTTTGAAGGTGTACCAGAGGAAGAACGCGCTGACGAGAAGACCCGGCACGGTCTTCGCGAGGTTCCGGCCCCGGCTCGCTGGGGGAGTACTCATGACACCTCACACGGGACGGGACGAAGGACAGGATAGGGGGAGAAGCGAAGCGGCATAGGCACTCCCATTGTACCGTTCGCCCCGTGTTGAGCTACGCCGAAGCCGTCATCGCTGCCATGACACCGGCAAAGCTCAGATCCAGGAGCCGGTACGCCTCGTCGACGTCGTCCCTGCTGATATTCATGGGCGGCGAGATGCGCAGTACGTTGTTGTACATACCGCCCTTTCCGATCAGCAGGCCGTGCTCGCGCGCCACCTCCAGGATCTCGGTCGCGAGAGCCGGTGCGGGCTCTTTTGTCCTGGGGTCGAGGACCAGTTCCATCGCCTGCATCAGCCCCATCCCCCGAACATCGCCAATGACGGGATACTTCTGCTGCAGTTCCAGCAGCTTCTCCCGGAGGTAGCCGCCCACCACATCGCAGTTGGTGATCAGGTCATCTTCTTCGATCAGATCGATCACGGCCTTGGCTGTAACGCTCGCGATGGGATTGCCGCCGAAGGTGGAGATCGAGGGCCCCTGATAGGCGTTTGCGATCTCCGGGGTGGCAACCGTCAGGCCGATGGGATAGCCGTTGCCGAGGCTCTTGGCTGCGGTGATGACGTCCGGCTCCACCTCCCAGTGCTCGATCCCGAACCACTTCTTGCCGGTGCGGCCCCAGCCGGTCTGCACCTCGTCCGCGATAAAGTCTCCGCCGTACTGCTTCACGATGTTGAAGGCGATCTTGAAGTACTCCTTCGGAGGCGTGATGAAGCCCCCAACCCCTTGAATCGGCTCGGCGATCATGCCGGCAATCGCGCCGCTGGTACTGGCCTGGATGACGCCTTCGATATCCTTCGCGCACGCAACTTCGCAGGATGGATACGTTTTACCGAGCGGACAGCGGTAGCAGTACGGATTCATCGCATGCACCACGCCTACCTGGTAGGACGACCTGCGCCACGCGCTGATCCCATTCAACGACTTCGTCAGCGACGACCGGCCGCTGTACGAGTGGCGCAACGCGATCACCTCCAGGTTGCCGGTGTGCTGGCGGATGGAGTCGATGGCCGTCTCGTTTGCGTCTGTGCCGCTGGTGGTAAAGAAGCTCTTCTCCAGCCGACCAGGAGTGATCTGCGCGATCTTTTCAGCCAGCGCCACCATCGTCTCGTGCGGATACAACGTCGAGGTATGGCCGAGCTTATCCATCTGGGCCTTCACCGGAGCGTTGATGCGGGGGTTGGAATGTCCCACCCCAACCGTCACGATGCCGCCGAAGAAATCGAGGTAGCGCTTGCCCTCCACGTCCCACACATGCTGCATCTCGCCGCGCGCGATCGGCAGTGGGTCCGCAAAATAGTTCGAGATGGCGGGGTAGATAAACTGTTGCTGCTTGCGATTGATCTCGTTGCGGTCCATGGTGCTGATCTCCCCATCTCTGAATCCAAAAACTGAATCTCGAACCTGAATTCCTACTATACCCAGCGAATCCGGCCAGAATCCTGATTTCTCGTTCCGGGGTTGTGTTCGCTGGTGCGGATTCTGCCGGTCTTGCCCTACACTTGTCGTGCGGAGTCTCTCCGCCGGGGTTAAAGCTGTGGCAGCAACATTGACGTTACCTGTCCACGAACGGCTCGGACACGCAAGAGCATCGGGAGACGACCGCCTGTTTGGAACAGCGGTGGTCACACTTCTGACGCTCTTCGCTCTCGCCGTGCACGGCTATCATCCCTACGCTGAAGACGGCGGCCTCTATATGGCTGGCGTCAAGCGCCTTCTGAATCCCGCACTCTACCCGCAGTGGTCGGAGTTCGTTACAGAACATCTGCGCTTCTCGCTGTTCGCACCCTTGATCGCAGCCCTGGTGCGTCTCTCGCATCTTTCCCTGATGACAGTGTGGATGCTGCTTTACATCGCCAGCTTCTGGACCACACTCTTCGCTGCCTGGCTGCTGGCGGAACGATGCTACTCCAGCCGCGAGGCTCGATGCGGAGCCGTTGCGCTGCTGGCTGTATGGTTGCCGATCCCCATCGCCGGAACGTCGCTCATGCTGATGGACCCCTACTTCTCCGCGAGAAGTATCTCCACGCCTTGCGCACTGCTGGCCCTGGTCGGAATCCTCGACTGCTTCCGACCGAAGGATGGACGCTTGTCGACTCGCCTTCGCGGCGCAGCGATTTTCTTCGGAGCCCTGATAGTCGCCCTGCTGGTTCATCCCTTGATGGCAGCGTATGCGCTGGGCTGTGCGCTGCTGCTCTCCTGCCTGCTCGCGACGAGACGAACGCTGCGTATCGGGGGTACGGCCGGGCTCTGCCTGCTGGCGGTGCTGGCGGCCGCGACTCTCTACAGTTCCGCGCCACCTGAGACCGCCGGCTACCTTCGCGTCGCCCTGACCCGCACGTATTGGTTCCTGGGCCGGTGGCAGTGGTACGAACAGTTCGGACTGATCGCTCCGCTGGCCATTCTGGCGTATTTCGGATGGCGCCCTGCCGCGGGAGACGACTCCGCCCGCGGACTGGCCCGCACGGGCACAGTCGCTGCTTCGGTTGCGATTCTGGTCGCACTCCTCTTCGCCCGCACGACCGCACCCACCTACCTCGTGGCCCGTTTGCAGCCGCTTCGTATCTTCCAGATCGTCTATGTGCTGATGATCCTGGCGCTGGGAGCGATGCTGGGCGAAAAAATCCTGCAACGCAAGCCTGCCCGGTGGGGCATCACCTTCGCGCTGCTCGCCGTGACGATGCTCTACGCCGAGCGTCAGACCTTCCCTCGTTCGGCACATCTCGAGGTGCCATGGAATCAGCACGAAAATGGCTGGCAGCGGGCCTTCACCTGGATCAGCCTTAATACCCCCGTCGATGCACTTTTTGCGCTCGACGCCCACTATGTCACGCAGCCGGGAGAGGATGCGCAGACCTTCCGCGCCATCGCCGAACGCAGCGCCCTCGCGGATTACTCGAAGGATGGCGGCGAAGCTTCCATCACCCCAGACCTCACCGCGGCCTGGGCTATCGGACAGGCCGCGCAGACCGGGCTGAATACCGCCTCCGACGCCGCGCGCCTCGCGTCGCTCAAACCGCTTGGGGTCAACTGGGTCGTGCTGCCGAGTGCGGCTGCGACGCGCTTCGCCTGCGCCTATACCGACGAAGCGGTCAAAGTGTGTCGATTGCCCGCTCGATAAATCAAGCTGCACGCAGCGTTGCCGTGAGTCAGCAGGCGCCTGGACTGATCGACGGTGGACCTTTTAGGCTAGGCAGTATCGACATATACAGGGGTTACATCTTCGCCGGTGGGGTTGAATTGGGAAGGATATTTGGAAGGGCACGACTTCAGCCATGCCGAGAGAAGCGCCCCCTCTATCCTTTGTTTCTTTTATCGGTTTGCCTATGGCAAACCGATAAAAGAAACAAATCAAAATACGGTGCATTTGGTACACCTGAAGGTGTGCCCTTTCAAGGGGCTATATGTCGATGCGCCCTACGGGACGCGAAGTGGCCGGAAGCCGGTCGTCGGGAACAGACCCGTCGGGCCACCATCGATATCGGGCTGAGACTTGAACAGGTAGCGCACGAAGAAACCACCTGAGACCATGTTGTAATTGTTCGTATTATTGCCGGTCAAAAAGCCGCCCACATACCAGCGGTCCGCGATCCGGTAAGAGCCCTGCGAGTTGATCCCGTAGTTCAGGCCCGTGTTGCTGTTCAAGGTGTAGAACGGATTCGAAGCACCCGTCTGCAACGCCAGGTCCAGCGGATAGTAGGGAGCCTTGTCTTCCTGGAAGGTCTGAAGACCCACGCTTCCATTGATCGTGTAGTTGAACGCCCGCTTGTAATGGCCGGTGAAACTGACCGGAACGGATGCCAGGAAGTAGACATTCGGGCTGAAGTATCCGCCCTGCCCGTACGTTAGACCGCGCTCGTTGGCGTCGTAGTGCATCCCGTAGAAGCTTGTGCCGACATTGAGGCTGCCATACTGCGGCCAATTCTTCACCCGGAAGTACGCGCCCATCGTGCCCTCGTACTTGCGGTTATCGAGTACGTGGTATCCATCCAGTACGTACCCTGCAGCCGACACGTACAGTCCACTCTTTTCGTTGCCGACATCGATGCGGGCTCCACCACCCGTCGAGACTACGCCGCCCCAGATATTGCCCTCGTAGACGGCGGTGGTCGATCCCGGATCGCGCAGGCCGGCGTATGCAAGCTGCGTGTCCTTGACCGAGTCGCGGTCCGCAAAGAGGGAGAAGTGCCCGCCGCCCGGACGCCAGTTGAACCGGCCTGTGACGTTCGTCACCAGGAAGCCGTACGGCGTGTATCCGGCGGCAATGCCGAAGTTCTTCGTCGTAAGCTGCAACTCGCCGCCTACGCCGCTGGAAAACTGCTGTGCCGGGGTCGTCAGGGAAGCTCCGCTCGCAGTTCCCAGAACCGGGATGACGCCCGATGCTCCAACGAAGGATGCAGTGTTGATCATGCCCGAGTTCAGGAACACGGCGCGCGGCACGATCGTGACCCGCATCGTCTTGCCGAGTACGGCAGAAGCCTCGAACGGAGACTCCAGATCGGTCAACCGGTCAAAGCCCGGCGTACCGCTCCGATAGCGGCCGTAGCCGATACCGCCCACCCATCCGCTGTAGGAGGATTCCAGCGCCGAAAGCTCCAGCTCGGTCTGCGCACGCTGCGATAGCGGCGGCCCCAGTGCGCCAGGAGTGCGCGGATCATAGCCGCCCCGTAGCGGTGGGACATTCTTCGCGGCCAGCTCCGCGTCCGTCGGAGGAACACCGGTCGCCAATGCCGGACCGATCGCCGGATACGCGGTGCTGCCGCTTAACGGCTGGCTTACTCCCGGATAGCTCATGGCCGGCAGCGGAGGAGGAGGCGGAGCGGCAGCCTGGGTGCGTGTCGACGTCGACCGCCGACCGGTAGAGCTGCCGCGTGTCACGTCCGGCTGCGGATACTGCTGTCCATAGCTCTCGCTCGTCTGCTGCTGCGCGCTCTGGGTGTACTGCGTATTCTGGGTCGCCGCGCTGCTGAAGTCTTCCTGCGGAGGGTTGCTCTGCCCGGTCATCGGCACGGGAGCTTTGCCCCTCCCTGCCCGTGCATTCGGAACATACCGGGCCGTCGGGAGCACGTCCGTCACATCCCGCTGCGCTGGACCTACGCGCGGAGTTGCATCGCCCAACTGCACCGGTACGGGTGAAGGGGTGAAGCCGTACGTCGGTGGCACGTAGGGGACATACGGACCGTAAATATCCTGCTGTGGAGTCACCGTGAACTGATATCCGCCCTGGGCCTGCTGGGTCGGCGGACGCTGCTCCTGATACGACGAATCCCCCCGCGTGGCGGAGGGTAAGGGAGAGTACGTATTTGCTGCATTTTGACTCTGTTGTGTCGGCTGAAGGGGCGGAAGTCCGTCGCCACCATAGGTCGGCGGGGGCGCGCCCGAAGCCTGCGGAGCATAGTCGCCCAGTCTTCCCTTGCTGGCCGCCGCTCGTGTCGTGCGCGAAGCCGGGTTGCCCATATAAGGAGGGACAACGCTCGAATGTCCGGCGTAGCCTTGTCCGGTGATCTGCACGGGAGCCTCGCCATTCACATTGCCATAGCTGGGAAGATAGGGCTGGCTGGGGGCGGTTGGCTCCGAAACAGCCGACGAAGCACCATCGGTAGAACGTAATAGCGTCGCGAGATCCTGCGGCTCGACCGCCTTGGGCAGACGCATCACCGGCATCGGCTGGGCCAGCTCGTTCGCGAGCTCCGCGCCCGGGTCGCCCGGAGGAAGTGCTGCCAGCGAGGCGCGATAGTACTCCGCAGCTCGTCCGCTGTCACCACGCGCCTGCTCAAAACGTGCTCCGAGGTTCAGCATCTCGGCATCCCGCGGATACGCATCCAGTCCATAGCGTAGCCACGTCTCTGCAATCTTGGTATCACCGGCGGCAAGCGCCGCGCCAACCGAAGCCTTATAGTCCGAGGCCGAAGCAGCCGTCATGTCCTGCGACTTGAAGATCAGTACCGCCTGCTTGGGCAGACCTGAGCGAGCATAGCCCAAGGCCAGAGCCCGCAGCACCCCGGGATTGTCCGGGAAAGATTTTGCCGCCGCATTCAAGATCGCCAGCGACCGCTGAATATTGCCGTTCGCTGCCGCCTGGCTTGCGCGACGTACCGCCCAATTCGTCCAGATCGTCTGCACGGTGCGACGCTGTTCGTCGTTCAGATCGGGACGGCCACCCAGCAGCATTAACTGGCGGTAAAGTCCGAAGTCGTTTCCGCCATTAAACAGCAGCCACGCATCCTGCACATCGACGTCCGCAGGGGCGGAGGTATGCTGCACCGCGTAGTGTTGCTGAACACGGGCCATAAAAATCATCGCCTGCTGAGGTTGGCCGAGCGCGTTGTACACAGCGCCGATCGTCTGCAGGTACTCCACATCATTTTCCAGTTGGCTGCGCACGGCAGGAGGAATCTGCTGAACCTGTGCCAGCGCCTCCTGATTGCGTCCGGAGCCGTGCAGCACCGTCAGCAAACCCTTCCAGGCGTCCGGCCGGTCAGGATTCTCGGTCAGGACCGCGCGATAGATGGGAAAAGCTTTATCCGCATTGTTGCGGGTCAGGTAGATGCCCGCGAGTTGCAGCAGCAGAGCGGTCGGCGGCTTCTGGTTGGCAGCCATCTGCTGATTCACAGAGCGTTCCAGAATCTCCTGAGCCGCATCCAGCCGATTCTGAGTCTGGTAGATCGAGGCCACGGTCGTCTGGAAGCCCGGATCGCGCATCGCGATCTCGTAGTTCGCAGGCGGCATGCTGGAAAGCGTCTGCAGCGCCAGGAGATCCTGCTTCATCGCATGCTGGACTCGCACCAGGCCCTGCCAGGCTGGCGTGTTCGAAACATCCGAAGCCAGCACCTGGCGGAACAACGCGCCAGCCTGATCCAAACGGTTCGCCTGTTGCAGCAGACTCGCGTACTGTAACTGCGTCTCAACCTTCAAGCCCTTCGCGCCGGTCGGGAACGACAGATCCAGGGCGCTCTTTAATACGCGCTGGGCATCTGCATCGCGGCCGACAGCCGAGTAAGCCGAAGCCAGCGATCGCAGAAACTCCGGATCGCGCATCAACTGGGTCCGCACTGCAGTAGGAATCCGCTTCTCCGTCATCAACGCCTGCAGTGCGTTCCCTGCTCCGTAGTACGCCATGAACAGACCACGCCACGCGGCGGGAGACGCGGGCTTCACCTTCGCATAGCGTTCAAACACCTGGATGGCTGCGTCGGATTGCTGCGCCTTCAGCAGCGTTCCGCCGAGGCCTTCGAGCGCCTCGGGGCTGTTGGCTCGCATACCCAATGCGGCCTGATACTGCTGCTCCGCCGTCGTCAGGTCGTTCTCATTCAGTGCGGTCGAGGCTTCGGCCATCGTGTAGTAAAAGTGCGCCGTCTCAAGCGCTGTATCGATGCCGGAGTCGCGCGCGCCGTTCTGCTTCGCCTGCTCGAGGAAGGTGACCGCGCCGCCGAAGTTCGACTGCTGCATCCGCACGTAGCCCATGCCGGCAAGAGCGCGGGGATTCTGCCCATCGGTCGCCAGGATCGCCTTGAAACGCATCTCGGCATCGTCGATCCGCTTGGCGTTTAGGGCGTTATAAGCTTCCTGCTCCTGAACTCCGCGGGCCCGAGTCTCAGCGTTGGCCGCAATCTCTTCAGGAGTCTGCGGAATCACGCTCGAACGAGGCGCGACCTTGGGCTGGTTCTTCAAAGCGGCGGCCAACTGCGGGTCATTGTGCTTCGCAAGATACGCACGAATCTCGGCCGCACTGGACGGATTGGCCGAGTCCCACACCAATGCCTGCCGCAGGGCAGCTTCCGCCTTCGGATCGGCTGGATGCCGCTCCAACAGACGGCGGCCTTCTTCGCGGGTCTTGGGGTTGTAGGTCAGGATTCGTCCCAGGGACACCTGGTAGCGCGAATCGCTGGGATACTTATTCATCAACGCACGAAGGCCAATGATCGCCTGGGCCCGTCCATCGTCTGTAGCAGACTCGGTCTCGTAGTACGCCAGAGCCCAGTCGCCAGCCGGCGGCGTCGTGTCAAAGACCTGGCGATAAATCGCCATCGCCTGCGCGTACTGGCCGTTCTGCGCCAACTTGCCCGCCTGCGCCAGTTGCGCTGTCTGGTTCTGCTGCGAACCCATATTCTCCACACGGGAGATATTCGAATCGTTCGGATTGATCGCCCGCAGACGATCCAGATACGTGGTCGCCAGGGCAGTATTGCCGCTCAACTTCGCGGCGCGTGCCAGTCCGGCAAGGGCGGTCGTATTCTGAGGATCGGCCAGCAGGACCTGCTGCCACGTCTGGGCCGCCATATCCATGCGGCCGCGCACCTCGAGAGCATGCGCCTTATCCAGCAGAGACTGGGTCGCCGCCTGGGTACCGGCGAGTGTCTGTCCAACGGCTGAACCACCGCTTGCAAGAGCGCCGAATGTCAGTGCGCTCATCAGAACAGCGGAGGTAACGGGCCGAGTTGACCAAACATTCTTCATAAATGTATTTGTGCGGAGACCGGCCCAGGATCGGCCTTTGAGCGGAATCATAGTAGACACCCCGATCTCCTTCCGAAGCTTACCGCGTTTTTGCGGTTTTGTACCGCTTTTTTCGTGGACACGTGCTCAGTTCCCCCCATCAATGCTTACAGTTACAGCTTTGTACCTTTATCGCCACTTCAACTTAAGCTGCCCCTGCCGGTCCATCCGGTAGCGCTGTTCGAGCCAGCCGTTGGCGAACAGGACAAGATTCTGGTCATAATAGGAAGCGTTTCGACCGTAAAGACCCGTTGCAGGGTCCTTCATCGCAGACATGCGCTCCATCTGCAACTTCTCTTCCGATCTCATATTCAGGGTGTGGAGGTAGGGCACTACGGCTGCGGAGAATCCCACGGGACCATCACCACTCAGCGACGCACCGCTCTCATCCACGCGCTCGGGAGGCGCGGTATGCCGCTTCAACTGCTCCGCCATTCCGCCCAGTCCAGCCAGCGAAGCTTGCACGCCGGGTGTTTCAGGATCGGCGATGCCCAGCCAGAGATACACCCGGATCGCGTCGTAGCTGCCCACCGCCTTGCTCTCCTGCGCTCCAGCCAAGCGCTGTTCCGGTGATTCCGCCGGGCGCACGCTGCCTCCCGCGGTCAACCAGTCCATGGCAAATCCGTTCCCCGATCCCTGTGTCAGCATGATTGGGACCGACGCCAGCACCGCGCCCCAGGGTCCGCGCGGAAACGTCGTAGCCATATAACTCAATACCGAAGGCGGCAGATAACTCGGATTCAGAACCCAGGTCCCCGCATCCGGGTGGAAGCCTTGCGGTCCCGGAAGCAGCGTCGCCCCCAGGCTCCGGACCAGAGCGACCTCCTGCTGCGCAATGCGCGATGCCATCGCCGTCCCCATCTTCTCGTAGCGCGGATCATGCCACAGTCGGCCCGCCTCCAGCAGAGCGTAGGCCATCCAGAGATCCGCATCTGACGCTGGATTCTGGTCCAGCGTCTTCCACGTTCCGTCGGGGGCCTTACCCCAGCTCCACGCAGGAAGCCGTAGGGTCAGATCGCCGCTGGCGAGATTATCTTCCGTCCAATGCACCAGCTTGTCGAAGCGCACGCGGTCGTTCGCTACTAGCGCAAAGAACATTCCATAGGCCTGCCCCTCGCTGGTCGTCCGGTCGCCGGCGCCGTGGTCGACGATGCGGCCCTGCGGATCGAAGGCGCTGCGGGTGTAGGCCTCCCACAGCGGCCAGGTCGGTTCCGTCTTGCAACCGCCCTGCAGGCAGGCTGCCAGCGTCACTCCCAGGACGAGCATGCTCCGCATGGTGTTGCCGCATCGCAGACGATTCCGCGTGCGGCCATCTTTCAATGGCCGCTGTATCAGTTGCTGATCCATGGCTTTTAGTCGTTCCCCTGCAGGCGGGCACGCGCCCGGCGCCGCAACATCGCACGAATCAGAATCGCCATAAAGAAGCAGAACACCATCGTGATCCCGACGATCAACCATGGGAACTCGGAGAACAGCATGTTCGCCTGCGTCCACAACGAGAGCGAGCCGACCTTATAGACGTCGTTGCCGATCCGGTAGGACACGAAGCGCGAACCGTGCAGCACGCTGACCGATTGCGAGATGTCCGACGACTGCGACGACTTCAGGAAGACCGAGAGGAAGTTCGGCACCGCTGCATGGTCCCGTAGAGCGACCACAACCACAGAGCGATTCGACCGTGCCGGCCATTCAATTCCTTCGACCAGCGCGTCGGGAAGACCACCCGCCGTCTCCAACTGGCCGGACTGGATGTGGTCAGAGCTGCGAACCTTCCACCAGGCATGTTGCAGCCCGGCAAAGAAGCCCTGCGTGTCCTGAATGTGTAGTCCGGAGCCATCCACCATCACCGGCAGCGACGAACCCAGCTTCGCCAGAGCCGGCTGATCTTCAACCGTGCCCAGCACCAGGTAGTCCTTGCGGCCGTCCGCCTTCATGCCATCGGCGTTGGTGACTCCAACGTTGAGCACCGGGTATCCGGTTTGAGCGCCGAAGTGACCCATCAACGTCAGGAAGAGTTCAAGCTCGTCCGCGGCAGCATTGTCCGGCAGCACAACATTCGTATCCGAGAGATCGGCTCGGCGTGTAAACGGATAGCCCGCGTTGGCAAAGATCTCCAGATTCGGCAGCACCGCGAGGTGCGGAATGTCACGAATGTCGAGGTAGGAATCCTTCAACACCGCAGCCTGCAGGTTGTAGGGAGCTGTGTCCTCGCACTTCCCTTTCTTGTGCAGCAGGAAGATGAGCTTCATCGACAGCGAGTTAGAGAACGGCCGCAGGTTGACGATGGGAACCGGCACGATCGTCTCCAGTACCGACGAAGCCTTGTCGGTATGGGGTAACGGAGTCGAACTGACGTAGCCCTCGTTCATATAGACCTGCAACGTGCTCTCGTTCGCCAGCGGAATGCCGTTGTACCGGTATCCCATGTGGAAGCCGAGATTCTGCAGATGCTCGGTATAAAGGTCGGGCGGGAGGCGCATGTAGACCCGCAATGGGACGGACCCGTCTCCCTGAAGATCGCCGGTCTGCGCGATGTCGCCGATGTGAGTGATCTTGTCTGTGCTCAACCAGCGCGGCGCATCGTCGGGCTCGCGCGGAGCCGGCATCTTGATCGAAGGGATACGGACCTGCTCCCCTTCGAACATGTCGCGCTGCAAGGTCAGCGCAGAGGCAGCGATCAACAGATCGTCCGGAGTATCGCCCGTCAGCACCAGCACCTTGGAGTAAGGATCGGTCGGGTTGGTCTTCATCGCTACGGTCGGTCCCGAACTCGTACTCACCTTCAGAGAAGCCGGCAGCTCTGCGCCGCTCTCTCCGATCACGATCGCATTGCCAGCCGGGATCGTTCCAATCGAGACAGGAAAACGCACCGTATGCGAGTCGGTCAAAATTCCAAACCACGAAGCAACAATACCCGCAGCCTGCAATGCCTTCGGAGAGGGCTGGCTCAGAAACACGATCGGCACGACGGGATGCAGGTTCACTGCCTCGTCATAGAACGGCAGCGGCAGCAGCTTGAGGTCGTTTTGCAGAGGAAGTAGCGCACCCGCCAGCTCGATCGTCGTAGTCGCATCGACGTGGCTCCACAAAGTGGTGTGCGACGGGTCTTCGCAGCTCATCGTGTAGTGCCCGACGAACTCGAAGGTCAACTCGTTCTTGTGCACCAGCATATCGGCTGGCATCGTGAGCGTGGCTTCCAGCAGCGCGTTGTTCTCGCCGCGGGTCACAACCAGCGTCTGCTGGTCTGCCGCCTTCTGTGCCGGCGTGAGTTCACGCTGGCTCTGCGGCGTAGCCGGAGCATTGACCGCCAAGGTCGCGAACAACGTTCCGTTCAGACTCACCTTCAAGTGGCTCAACTGCGGAATCAGCCCCGGCGAAAAGTGATAGCGCAGCTTCATCGTCGCCGTCTTCACTACCTGCGTCTGCGGGAGCGAGAAGTACACCGAGTGGTACGCATCCACACCGCGCAGCATGATGGTGTCCTGCTCCCCGACATCCGCCAGGGTAAACACATTGTCAAAGTTTCCCGGTGCCACCGAGCGCGCAGCGACACCGCCATCTACAGCCGATGGAGCCCCAGGCACCTGCGTCAGATCCGTCGTAGCGGCCGAGGGTTTCAGTTGAGCCGCAGCCTGAACACCGTACAGAGGACGCAGTTGCGCTCCCACCCGGGCAGATCCCATCAGCAGCGTAGCCAAAACCAACAGCGGAGCAATACTGGCCGCAAGTTTTGCCTTGGCGGGCGCACTCTTCTTCGTCTTCATGAAACCTCGTATGGTCTGCGCGAAACCATGGAACGCAAGCTGAAAGATAAGTCCCAGGCTCTTCAGTGGACGGTCCACCTCACGCGATTCACCCCAGCCAAGCCAGCTATCCGCGCGGGAGTACAGCACCATCGTCAGCGCTTCCTCCTCCTGCAAGGTCAGCGGATCGAACTGGGTACGCAACACGTTATCGCACACTCCAATGATGGTTGCCGGCAGCGTTGCATCGCCATCCAATACCGGAAACGTGACGCGCACCGACTCGCCCGGAGTGCAGACAAAATCGTGGTCGACGTTGATCATCGCACCGCCGCTCGACATGTCTGCCGTCACACCCTGCACCATCATGCCGTTCGACAGTTGAATGTCCGCCTGCACGGCCATCGTCACCCGAACCGTCTGCCTGCGCTGCTGGTTCTCCCAGGCGACTGCAACGCACACGCCCAGGATGACCATGTTGAAGCCAACCCAGATCAGGTTCATGATGATCGTGCCCGGATGCGCACCGTCGTACCAGGTATTCAGCGGCCAGATCGGAATGTAGATCCCACGGATGAAGGCCATGACGATCCCAACCAGGTTCATCGAAATCATCAGGAGAAAGGGTTGGGCGATACGGCTATCGAAGAACTTCCGATTCACCACGCCGCCCTTCGCCGTCACGTCGAAGCTACCTAGCTTGGGGCTGACGATCGCAAGCATCGTCGGAAGCAGAATGTAAGGTGCTAGTACCGTCTCGTAGATCTCGTTCCAGAAGCTATGCCGATGCTGTCCCTGGATGCGCGAGTTTGTAATGTTCGAGAGCACCAGGTGCGGCAACGCGTACGCGAGGATCGCAGCCCAGTATCCCGGCACGTTCGTGTGTCCAAGGATCAGATAGATCAGGGGAGCCGTCAGGAAGATCAATCGCGGGAAGGCGTACAGGAAGTGCGACATCGCATTGAAGTAACAGATGCGCTGCGCGAACTTCAGTCCCTTGGCAAACAGCGGGTTGTCGGTACGCATGATCTGGATCATGCCACGCGCCCAGCGAATACGCTGTTTCACGTGACCGCTCAGCCGCTCCGTCGCAAGTCCTGCTGCCTGCGGAATGTTAATGTACGCGGTGTTCCAGCCGTTCATCTGCATACGCAGCGAGGTGTGGGCATCTTCCGTCACTGTCTCGACCGCGATGCCGCCGATCTCATCGAGCGCCGTCCGCCGCAGCACCGCGCACGAACCGCAGAAGAAGGTTGCATTCCAAAAGTCATTTCCGTCCTGCACGATGCCGTAGAACAGCTCACCCTCATTCGGAATGACGCGGAACTTGCTCAGGTTGCGCTCAAAAGGATCAGGCGAATAGAAATGGTGCGGCGTCTGCAACATGCCCAGCTTGCTGTCGCGCAGGAACCAGCCCAGCGTCACCTGCATGAAGCTCCGCGTCGGCACGTGGTCGCAATCGAAGATACAGACGAAGGGTGAATCCAGCCGCTCCAGGGCGCGATTGATATTGCCCGCCTTGGCGTGCTTGTTATCGTCGCGCGTCATGTATCCGATGCCGGCATCCTCTGCGAACTGCCGGAACTCCTCGCGCTTTCCATCATCGAGGATGTAGACGTTCAGCTTGTCGGCGGGCCAGTCAATGTTCATCGCCGCCAGTGCCGTATAACGCACCACACTGAGAGGTTCGTTATACGTCGGAATCAGCAGATCAACCGAAGGCCAGAGGTCCGTACTATCCGGCAGCGGCACGGGAGTACGGCGCAGCGGCCAAAGCGTTTGCATGTAGCCCAGGAAGAGGATGGCGAACGCATACGCCTCGGCCCCCACCAGCATCCAGATGAAGAACGCATCCAGATAAGTCCAGTTATTGCCCGGATCGAGAAAGAAATGGATCGTATAGGAGATGCGCCAGTAGCCATAGCGGAAGGTCGAGTACATCGACACCAACATCAGTGTCAGCGTAACCAGGTAGGAGCTGGAGCTGCGATCCATCCAGATCGCGAGCAGTACCGTCATGATGCCTAACACTAGTTGCTGCGGCCACGTGAGTTCCAGGATGCCCGTAAATAGCAGCACAAAAATACCGCCGCCAAGCACCAGGAACCGCAGCAGCTTCATCAGGATTCCATCCCCCGATTCGAACTCTTTCCACGTCGTACCGGTCATCGTTCGCTCCAGCGCACATTACGGAAACCAGCCGTGGCGGGAGCAGCGATCGTGCGCAGCCACACGGCAACATTTTGATAGTCCTCTGCAATGGGTGTGTCCGGCGCATAGTCCATGACGGTCATCCCCTCAGCAAGCGCTTCGCTGACAGAAGGAGAGCGTCGAATCACAAACGGCAGCAGGCGATCTCCCAACTGACGTCGCAACACCTCGCGCACATCCAGATGCAGCGGCAGCGAAGCGTCGAACTGGTTGATCAGGAAATAGGGCTGCACCGGTCGGCCATCCGCGTCCAGCACTCCGGAGAAATACTTCTCGACAGCTTGCAGACTGATGACCGAATTCATATCCGGAGCCAGCGGTACCAGCACGGTCGGATTCATCGTCGCCATGCGCCGCGCCACCCAACCCGAACCGGGTGTCAGGTCCAGCAGAATACGGTGCGTTCCCTTGCTGTTCGTGGAGATATCCTCCGCCAGTTGCTCCTGCGCAGCTTCATCGCCGCTCAAAGGATCAACGTCGTAGCTCACCAGGTAGATCGGCGCGTCGGTGCTTCCGCTCGGAGGTGAAAACGTCCGCACGATCCCCTGCCGCAGTTCGCTTGCTCCAAAGTAGAAAGGCAGTAGACCGTGCGACGTTGTATCCGTCAGCAGCACCTTCTCGCCCATGGATGAGAGGGATCGTCCCAGCGTCGCGACCAGACTTGTCTTACCCACGCCTCCAGCCAGCGAGAACACCGCCAGCACCGGCGTCCGTATCTCCTTCTGACGAACCGGCACCTCGTGTTGATCCGGTCCATTCTGCTCGAAGACGCCCTTCAGCGCGAACCATCGGGCCGCCACACGCTCACGGCTGTGCTGCAGCGTATCCGCAACGGAGGACTGCATCGGCACCGGAGGCACCGGCGGAGCAACAGGCCGCATTGCAGAGATGACTGGAGTCTGAGGAGCATACAGCCACGCGGGGCCACTTGGATCGGAGGCATAGTTAGGCCGCTGCGTCGAATTCGTTTTGCCCAGCGGCGTCAATGGCGCGGGAGTTGAAGTAGCCCTGCGGTTCGGTTCACCCGCGAGAGGTGCAGGGTGGTAGCCCAGGTCATCCTGGACACGGCGGCCGCGACCGGCATCTGCCGCGACCGGCCTTCCATAGAGGGAGGCAGGCCGCGCGACCGCAGGCGGAGTAGCCCGAGGCGCCTCGGCCCGGCGCGGCGCAGGATACCCTCCAACCGGTCCGCTCGCAGCAGGCTCCCGGCGCTGAGAGGTATGTGAGGTGAAGTCTCCTTCGACCCGCTCAGCCGAAGCGAACGGCCAGCCCGTCTCCGGTCCAGAATCCTGTGCAGAAAAGCCTCCCGTCAACGAACCCATAGCGGGCGCGGACGAAGGAACGGAGGAACGCTGGTCAGCGCCGCGCTCCTCATAGCTCGAAGGCAGGCGGCGCGGCGGCTCTGGAGCAGGCTGGCTCCGCGTCGGGGCGTAGGGTCGCACGGGCTGCACCGCCACATACTCACCCCTGGGCTCGTCGAACTCCGGCGCTCTGAAAATCTCTTTCACTCCGGACGCATTGTCCGGCCGATAGCCCTGCCGCCGCTGCGACGAAGAAGTCCTGGCAGACGGTGCTGGTGCAATCTCCCGCGTCACCGGAGTGAAGGTCTCAGTTTCCGGCGCCGTGAAGATCTCTGCTTCTGCAGCCGTAAAGTTTGCCGGCTCGTAGTCCACCTCTTCGGATTTGTACTCTGCAGGCCGTGACTGAAACGCATTCTCGAAAGCCTGATCCCCGGTCGATTCGGGTCGCGCCTCGACCCGCGGCCGCGGCTGACTCCGACGCTCTACGGACCGCTCCTGCGGACGTTCCCCATGCAGAAGATTCGGCGTATATGGGTCCGAGATCTCCCCGGGAACCTCGAATGCCTTGTGCGCGCCGCTTTCGCGATTCCGAATCTCTGAATCGACATACTGTGTAGCCTGGCGACGTGCCGACGCACTTGCTTCGGCGATCTCACGCTCCGCACGGCGTGCAGCAGCTTCGGCGACAGCAGCCGCTTCAGCGCGGCGTGCCGCTTCCACACGCTCGGCCGAAGCAATTCTGGAAGCGCGATCGGCCTCGCGGAGCGACTGCTCGCGCGACGAATCGCCTGCCGGATTGGCAAACGCCAGGGGGACCGATTCAGCCTGGATCACTGCAGCGGAAGCCACGGCATCCGCCGTCGAGGCAGCAGCTTCAGCCTCAGCCTGTGCCTTCAACTCCTGTTCCCGCACCTGTTCCGCAGCCTTATGACGCAACTGAGCCCGGTATTCACGGCGTGATGCGGAGAAGTCACGATATTTTGCGCCGTGCAGGTTTGCCCAGGAGTAAAGTACCGCCACATCCTCTGGTGTATCTGCAACCGGTAGCTCTTCAATCCGGTCTATGCCGTGGGAGTCCATAGATTAGCCCTGTGACTTTCTAGCAATGGTTGGAACTGCTGCCATCCCCAATGCCGGTAAAACTGTCAACGTTCGAAACGTTTGGTAAGAAGAGTATTTAGAGCAACATTCGATAGGCTGAGGCTACTGGCACGGCTACCCTAAGTCAATGAATCCACGTGATACTTTAGTGTCACTGCGCTCAATCCTGGCGCGGGGATTCGCATCGCACCATTACCTCGGCAGTACTCCCTCGAAGTCCCCACGATGCAGCTCGGCTGCCCTTCAGAATGCATAGTGCCGTGCCCCTCCCATCCACGGGATACGCCCTTGCCAGTACCATCTTGATCCTGGATCTCTCCAGGAAAACTTTCCTGCCGCAAAGCGATCAGTCGATCTGCGCTATCTCACACCAGAATCGCGTCCTGCAATCCAGTAGACCCATGCAAGTCCCGTCAAAAAGAGCCGTCGAATGTGCTAACTTGGAAGTGTGGTCTGAGAGCGTAGCTCAGTTGGTAGAGCATCGCCCTTTTAAGGCGTTGGTCCTGGGTTCGAGCCCCAGCGCTCTCACCATCAAAATCAACAACTTACAGACATTTCAAGTTAGACACCCCCACAGTCTGTGTCACATCGTGATTTACATAGTGACCTAAAGGCTGAATGCGTGAGCGTGTAACCCCAAAGACGTAGAGGCCCCGCATATATGCGGGGCCTTTTAGTTTTAAGGATGCTCATTATCAATTGTGATGGCGGGCAAACTACCCCCAAGGAGTACGACATGAAGATTACAAAAATTGGTTTGTAGCCGTCGGGCAAGGGATCCGCTGTTCCAGGCTCCCGATCCGGCGCTCGCGGAGCGTGGCACATGCATCTACTTGGACAGACTCTGATCGTGGTCTCAGGCGCAGGACGGGTGCAACGAGACGGCGGTCCCACCCAAGCGACGTGGTGTGGTTTGAGCCTGGAGAGAAGCACTGGCATCCACCAGTTCCATCGTTCTGATCAGTGATGTGCTCGACGGCCTCTCTATTAACACGCCGCAATAGTCCGAATGGGTTACAAGTTGGCCTAATGTATCATTCGATCATGCGATCTTTTGGCACATCTGATGGTCTTTTCTTCGAAGACTGCTTCAGGCGTTGTTGTTGTTGTCGATGAGCTGTCTGCTTGTCCGATAACAACGCGCGTGTCCTGCGCTTCCTTGATTTCACTTCAAATCTATCTAATTCAATGAACTTGTGAGTCCGCGTCCGCGGCACTGCTTGCTCTTTCTTATAAGGAATTTTCCATGCTGTCTAGACTTCTGGCGAAGAGTCGCCGTTTTTCCCAATCCCCTTTTTTTCGTATCTCTCTCCTGGTCTTTGCAGTGGCTCTGTTTTTGACCACGACCTCCGCCCTGCATGCTCAGGTCGATACTGGGTCTCTCGCAGGAACAGTCACCGATGCTACAGGCGCGGCGATTGATCATGCGGATCTGGTGTTGCGTGAAGAGTCGACCGGCGTCACAGCACGGTTGCAGTCGGGCAAGGACGGCAACTTCAACTTCAGCCCGCTCAAACTTGGTGTTTACAAGCTTACGGTTACTCATGAGGGCTTCAAGCAAAGTGTGGTGGACCATCTGGAAGTAACCATCCAATCGCGGCTCGAAGTAAAACCACGCCTGGAGGTGGGTGCGACGAGCGAGGTAGTGCAGGTTTTGTCCGAGAACCCGCTGCTTGAGACACGCTCGTCGTCCGTGCAGCAGCTTGTGGAAGAACGCACGATTAACGCACTGCCCCTCAACGGCCGCAACGCAACTTTTCTGGCGCAACTGTCGCCGGGTGTCACGTTCGCGCAGAACGATAGCCGAAACCTGCAGGCCAGCGGATCGTTCAGTGCCAATGGCGCTCGCCGTACACAGAACAATTACCTGCTCGATGGCATGGACGATAACGCCGCCATCGCGGATCTGGTGAATCAGGCGCAATATGTTGTAATGCCTCCCCCCGATGCGCTGCGCGAGTTCACCGTTCAGACCAGCACGTATTCGGCGGAGTTCGGCCATTCGGCGGGTGCGGTGCTCAACGTGAGCACGAAGTCCGGTGACAACAAGCTGCATGGCAATATCTGGGAGTACCTGCGCAACGACGCTCTGGATGCGAAAGATTACTTCGTCCTTGCAAGCCAGCGCAAGCCGGCGTTTCGGCAGAACCAGTTTGGCGGCACGCTCGGTGGCCCCATCGTGATTCCGAAACTGTATGACGGACGCAACCGCACGTTCTTCTTCGGCGATTACCAGGGCACGCGAATCGCACAGGGCAAGACCTACACCAATACTGTTCCCACGTTGGCCGAACGCAACAGCGGGTATACGAACCTGCAAGATCTGATCACGCTACAGTCCGGAACGCGGACCGATGCGCTTGGCCGCATCTTTCCGGTTGGCACCGTCTTTGATCCATCGACGACGCGCCTTCTGCCGACCGGGGGGCGCGATCCGATTACTGGTCTGTCGGGTACCGCTGGAAGCTATGTGCGCGATCCGTTTTATACCGGCTCGTTGGCAGGCGCGAGTAACTTCAACTCGGTAGCCAATCGTGCCCTGTTGAACCAGATCCCGGCAGGCAGGCTTGGAGCGAGTGCTGTCGCACTGCTGAATCTGTATCCCACGCCCAACGGCTCAGCGCTACAGAATAACTACGTCAACAGCCCGGTGAACAGCACCACAACGGACAGCTTCGACACGCGGTTCGACGAGACTCTGAGTCAACGGGACTCGGCCTTCGTTCGCTATAGCTTTGTGAACACAACTCAAGTTGTGCCAAGCCCGTTTCCGGGCATCGCAGACGGTTCAGCGTCACGCCCAGGGAACGGCCGGACGCAATCGCAGAACATCGCGTTCAGCGAGACGCACGTCATCACGCCCAAGCTGGTAAACGAAGCGCGCATTGGCTACAGTCGCGTGAGAGATACGCGCTTGCAGCTCAACGCGAATACGCTTGGCATTCCGGCGCAGTATGGCATTCCAGGTATTCCGCAGCTCGCAGGAAACGGCGGCCTGCCGCAGTTCGGCTTTGGCCAGCTCAGCACCCTCGGCGCCCCTGGTACGCTGCCCAGCGACAAGTCGAGCAAGATTGTTCAGTTCACGGAGAACCTGACAATTGATCACGACCGTCATCAGATCCGGACGGGTGTGGAATATCAGCATGTAGCCTTTCCAACTCTGACGCCAACGACTTCGCGCGGTAGTTTTACAAACAGCGGCGTCTACACTTCCATCGTGGCGAATACGGACGCTTCTACGGACCGCGCTCAGTTCCTCCTGACGCCACTGCCCGCCTCTAGTACAAGTCTGCAAGGCCTGGGTGGGTCCAACGCGGTATCGGCATCCAGCTTCTCGCCCATCTTCAACCTGGTTCGGCAATACTTCGGTGCCTATGTACAAGACAGTTGGAAGGCGACCAACAAGCTGGTGGTGAACTACGGCGTGCGCTGGGAATTTCTCGGTATTCCTGCAGAGAGTGGCGGTCGGTTCGCCAACTTTGTTCCCGCGCAGACGGGTGATACCAGCGACAACATATCGCGCTTCTACATCCCGCAGTCGCAGGTCAGCAATGTTCCGGCGGCATTTCAATCCCTGCTCGCGCAGGACGGGATAGTCTTCACGCCGATGGCCGATAACGTCCTGGGATATGCGCAGAAGGGTAACTTTGCGCCACGCATCGGCTTCTCGTTTCAGGCAAAACCGAAGGTTGTCATCCGAGGTGGTTATGGGTTGTTTTATCAGGGTTACGAAAATCATGGACTCAGCATCAGCCCATGGGTCAACTATCCGTTCCAGATAACAACCAGTTACACCGCTGGCAGTTCGGTTGCACCCGTTACAGCGGATAACTCTGTTGGACCGATCTCAAACGGTCTTGCAAATGTGCCGCTCACCGCAGACAAAGCTTCCCTTGGCGCGATCTCGCTCTACGGTGAACCGCGCAACCCGAAAACAACTTACAGTCAGGCGTTCAATCTGCAAGTGCAGTATGAGATTGCGCCGAACACGCTCGCCTTCGTGGGCTATGTCGGGAGCAACGGGAAACACATCATGTCCTCGATTGGGTCGAATGCCGTGAGTTCCATTCTTTCTCCCACGGCGAACACGAAAAGCAATTCATTCTTCAAGGACTTTGCGGTCGGAGGTAATTACGTCTCGCGTGGTGCCTCCACCAACTACAACTCGCTACAGGCCGGTGTGGAGCATCGCTTCAGTCATGGCTTCAGTGTTCTCGTGAATTTCACCTACTCCAAGTGCCTTGGGACGGCACGCGATTTACTGGATAATGGCGTCGGCGGATACCGTGCGCCCTATGTTGCGGGCTATGGCATTGGCGTGGACTATTCGCTGTGCGACATCGACGTTCGTCGTGTGGTGCATACCAGTGGGAGCTATGAACTGCCCTTCGGTAAGAACCGCGCTTATGCAAACACAGGTATAGCTTCAGCGCTTGCCGGGGGATGGTCAGTCAACTGGATTTTCTCAGCGCAGGATGGCCAGCCCTTCTCGGTTGCTTGCACCACAACAACGGCTGCCGGGCTAGGTTGCTTTGCGTTGAAGGTGCCTGGGCAGCCGCTGTACAACAGCGGCGGCAACCGCGTGGCACAGTTCCTGAATCCAGCAGCATTTGCGAATCCAGCAACTGGCAGCCTTGGCGGCGCACCCGGACAGGTAAGTGGTCCTCCGTCCCGGCGGCTCGACTTCTCTCTCTTTCGTCGCTTCAGCCTCGGCGAAACACGATATTTCGAGTTCCGCGCTGAAAGCTTCAATCTAACCAATACGCCAAATTTCGCGCAACCGGGCAGCTTGAACTTCACCTCGCCCACAACCTTCTCAGCGATCAGTGCTACGCGCGACAACCCGAATGATCCGAGAGAACTACAGGCCAGCCTTAAACTCTACTTCTAGACAAGACGCTGTACTAACGAAGTTTAAAACAGGAGACACAGAGATATGAATCGTCGAGATTTTCTCGTAAAGAGCGGTGTGGCGGCAGCTACATCCGTATCACTCGGCACCCATGGAATCGCTCAGTCTACAACGACCAAAGCTGGAGCGAAATCATCTGGTAAGAAGCCAAACATCATTCTTTATCTATCGGACCAGTTCCGATGGGACTTTGTCGGGGCCAACGGAGCGAATAGTTCCACGAAGACGCCAAACCTTGACGCCATGGCAAAGCGCGGCAAGAACTTTACGCACGCGGTGACCAATCAGCCAGTGTGTGCGCCGGCCCGGTCGGTGTTGATGACCAGCCGGTACGCGACAGAGACCGGGGTATGGCATAACGGCCCTGCATTGGACGAAACGCTTCCTACACTGGCTGGCGAACTGCGTAAGGCGGGCTATACCTCCAACCTGATCGGAAAGTGGCACCTTGCGCCAAGCACTGAGGCGAAGGGTGGTGGCCCAGGCTACGTCAAGCCAGAATATCGCGGCGGATTTCTTGACTTATGGGAAGGAGCTAACGCTCTGGAGCACACCTCCCATCCTTACTATGGCTCTCTCTTCGATGGCGATGGTAAGGAGATCAAATTTGAAGACCAGTATCGCGTCGACTTCCTGACGGATCGCACGGAGAAGTTCCTCAGGCAGAAACACGACAAACCATTCTTTCTGTTTGTCTCTCAGTTAGAACCGCATCAGCAGAATGACGAGAATCGTATGGTGGGGCCCAAGGGTTCGGCCGCTCGCTTTATCAACGCACATGTGCCACCTGATCTACGCGCACTACCTGGCGACTGGCATCAACAACTGCCAGACTATTACGGAGCATGCGAGAGCATTGATGCTTCGGTCGGCCGCATTCGGAAAGTACTGCAGGAGACGGGCCAGGCTGAGAACACCATCTTTGTCTTCATCAGTGACCACGGCTGCCACTTCATGACGCGTAACCAGGAGTACAAACGTTCCACGCATAACAGCTCTGTGCGCGTTCCTCTGATCATTGATGGTCCAGGCTTTGAAGGCGCACAGGAGATTCCGGAACTTACAGGCATCATCAACGTTGCGCCAACATTGCTGGAAGCTGTGGGCGTGCCTATTCCCACATCGTGGAAAGGACGCAGTTCTCTACCTCTACTAGCGGACACCGCCGCACGTGAGGCATGGCCGAATAAAGAGCTGATCCAGATTAGCGAATCAATGACGGCACGTACCATCCGAACAAAGGACTGGACTTATTGCGTCGCAGATATCTCCGGCGTAAAACAGGCTGCGAGTCCCTCTTATTTGGAGTGGCAGCTCTACGATCAGCGAAACGATCCGCACGAGTTAGTAAATCTCGCCGGTCGCAAGGAATATCTCGAAACCGCGAAGCAGTTGCGGGGCGAGCTAGCAGAGTTGTTGAAGTATGCCGGCGAAGGATCTCCGGAGATCAAACCTGCCACGCTCTATCCGTAAGTTTCACATGGTTACGCGTGAAGCAATGCCCGCCAGCGCGGCGGGCATTGCTTTACGGAGTCTAGCTAACTTTCGAGGTCAACGCCGTGCAGCGGCTCGCGCCACCTGTCGCCGGCGGCGAAGCTCTTGTTCCATGTCTCACAGCAGGAGCGCAGCTTCTCCAACCTGGCTTTGTGCGCGGCCTCTAGAGCTAAATTGCTGACCTCGTGTGGATCGTTGCGCAGGTCGTACACCTCTTCAAAGGGTGCTGCGTTATCGGTGTACTGAATGTACTTCCAATGCAGCGATCGGATAGCGCGGCTCGAAGGAATGAACCCGTGGTTAGGGAAGCTATGCTCCACATACCATGCCCTTTGCATCTGCGGCGTAGTTCCGTGCATAACCGGCGCAATGCTCCGTCCCTGTGTCCCTTCTGGTACGGCGACTCCGGCTAGTTCCAGCAAAGTGGGATGGAGATCGATGTTCAGCGTAGGCTCGGCTACACGCACGCCCCTTTGCTTTGTCGGCAGCCGCGGGTCATACACGATGAGCGGAATCCTAGTTGCTTCCTCATGCGCATACCACTTGCCGGCGAAGCCGTGTTCGCCGTGGTACACGCCATGATCCGCGGAATACACGATGACGGTGTTGTCTGCCAGCCCTTGCGTGCTTAGCTCCTGCCGTAGTGCTCCGATGGTATCGTCTATGCCGCTGATCAGCGCATAGTATCCTTTCATCGTCTCCTGTCGCAGCTTGGCAGTGGTATAGCGTGTGCTCCATCGTCGCCGATTCTCCGATCTTTGAATGGGAAGCGGAAAGCGCTCAATGTCCGATGCGGGCGCTCCCTGCGGCAACGGCACATTCAGGTTGTTATAGCGTGCGCGCGTCGCTATAGAAGGCAAATAAGTGCGCGGATCTTCGTCCTGCTCGTGCGGAGCCTTGAATGAGACGGAAATGCAGAAGGGCTTGTCGCGCGGCGCATTTCGCACAAAGTCCAAAGTTTGATCGGCAAGGATGTCTGTAAGGTGGGGACCGCTCTCGCCTTGCGGAAAGTAATGGCCTTGACCCCCAAAACCCTTCCACACATCGAACGCACTCGACGGCATGGTGGCACCAACGCCAAACTTGCCGAGAAAGCCTGTGTGGTACCCGCTGCGACGCATCAACCCGAAGTACGACCGCTGCACTTGTTCTGCGCTCAGAGGCTTTTCGAAATCGTTGATGCTGTGCGTCGCGGCATACTGCCCGGTCATAATGCTGGCACGCGATACGCAACAGATGGGCGTGGTGCAGAAGTGGTTCAGGAAGTGCAGGCCGTTCGCCGCCATCCCATCCAGATGCGGTGTCTTGACGTAGCGATTGCCCGCGCAGCCAAGCGCATCCGCACGGTGGTCGTCGCCGAGCAGCAGAATGATGTTGGGTCTACTGTCTGCCTTTGCCTGACCAGCGTAGGCAAGACTGCTGGAAGCTGCGAGTCCCAGCAGTTCTACAAAATTGCGGCGTGTGATGCTCATGCTTTGCTCCTTAGAAAGCGATCTGCGACGCCATCAGCGAAGAGCTAGAAGCGTGCAGCAAAACCTAAATTCGAGATGGAACTGTCTGGCACCTGTGAAAGGAGAAGTTTTCAAAGTCGGCGAAAGGAGGGGAGTCCGGTGCGGGGCCAAATTGCAGGAATGCTGCCGTGACTTATGATTCCGGATTGGCACCCCGAAACGCGTTTGTATCTTTTGTATCTATCGATATTTCAAGTACAGATATCGCTCATTGCCTCATTATCGGCTGTGATCGAGGCTGAGTCGAGCAACCATGAACGAAATCCGCTGCTGCAAAACCGCCTGCGATCGTCTCCAAAAGCCTAATCGCGGGTAGAAGCGGCTCAAAAACCACGGTAGACCCAACTTGATGGGCCAGAATCAGGGGTTGGTCCCACCAAACTTTAAAAGTTCCCGCTGACTTTCATCGACACTCCAAGACTACTGCGGCGCGACGGGGAAAGTAGATGATCGACCAACTCTACGAATATTTGGAATTTCTGGAAAAGACTGAGGTGGATAAATGAAGAAACAAGAAATAATGCTTTCGATCCCATCTTCTCAGAATTCAGCTACAAAGTTGTTTCTCATGCTCTGTCGTTCAAGTGATTCCATCGGTATCCACTTCTCCAGTTTGTGATCAGGAGGCAGATCCTTCGGCTTCCATTTTGATTGCATGACGCTCTCGTGAATGAACGACTTCGGCGGAATTGTCCTGAAGCGTCCGCGCGGGAATATCAACTTCTTTTTGTCCACGTGAGGGTCTTGTTGCGGTAGAAACTCGCAAGCCCACCAAATGCCCTTAAGTGAAAAATGAGGGTCCGCAGTAGGATCAGGCTGCACAAATTCGGGGATCTGAAGCAATTGAGGAAAGGCCGTACATCTGCCTAACACGATCTTTGCTTTGTATTCGTTCAACTCGAGTCCGTGGGCAATCGCTTCTACCATCATCCATTCCAGAGCAATCTTTGACAGGCCGCTTGTTTTCTCTGGGTAGCTGCCACCGATGTCGGAATGTACGCCTGTGAACCACACCTGCCTGAAATCCTGCGGAGACTGACACTCGCCCCAGAGATTGTCCTGATAAAAGCATCTTCGCTCATGAATGGATACGGCATGCCTGCCAACCTCAATGATGGGGTTTGTACCGAGGAAAGGCAGCGTTACGGGATCATATACCCACCCGTAGCTACTTACCGTGTCCCAAAGCCCACAGAACTTAATCTTCACGCGGTTGGTATGGGAGAACTGCCACTTGAAGACCTCATCCGAGGCAAATTGCTTGATTCTCCCCTTGGCGTCCCGGCTCCGCTTCGAATACATATCGAGTATGTACGGAATCGCTCCGTGGTTACCGTGGCATAGCAAACCGAAAACATTGATCAGGCTTGCCAGAGCGCGTACGGTGAAAGCGCCCCGACTAAAGCCGAAAAGGTAAATGCTATCTCCGTCCTCATAGTTGTCCATCAGGTAGCGGTACGCATCGCCGACGTTCCGCAGCAGCCCATGTCCGAATGCCAGCCCTCTGACCTTCGAAAGGTGTTTGCTGAAAAAACCCCTTGCGTTCGGATCGCCCATCGTTCCCACGCCGGGATGGTAATAGCCCGTCTGACGTGGACTTATCTCAAGGCTGCTATAGAGCTTTGCGACGTTTGATTCTTCTTCGACCTTATCGAAGCCGTTTCCGGTGCCATCGCAACAGATGACAATATTCTTTCCCATGAGACCCGAGTCCTCCAATGTGTATTAGGGGCCTGTGTCCATATTAAAGAGTTAGACAAAGAAGAATAATAACAGCAATATTTGAAACGCAAAAAAAGCCCGCGCTCCCGAAGGAGCGCAGACAAGCCGTGTCAAATAACTGCCTTACCTGGCATCTGAACTATCTGTTGGTGATGCAATCGCAAACTACTGCGGCGCTCCCCATCCTCCTCCGCCCGGCGTTTCTACGCGAATCACCGAGCCGGCAGTCGCTTCGAAGCTGCACTTTCCTGGCAGTGCAGTCATCTTGTCATCTACAAGCAGAATGGATCGTCCCAAAGACCCAGGAGCACCTCCGGCCAGACCATACGGCGCAAATACTCTCCGGTCCATCAGCATCGTGACCTTGGACGGGCTTAAGAGCTCGATCTCACGGATAATGCCATCTCCTCCGCGAAACTGACCGCTTCCTCCGGAATTCGGCCTATAGGAATAGGAACGCACACGGAAGGGATAGGCATACTCCAGCGCCTCGACCGGCGTGTTGAGCGAGTTGGTCATGTGAGTGTGAATACCCGAGATGCCGTCTGCATTGGGTCGGGCTCCCATCCCTCCGGCGATCGTTTCGTAATAAGCGAAAGGCTTACCGGTTCGGGTATCTACTCCGCCGATGGTGAGGTTGTTCATGGTCCCCGAACTTGCTGCGGGAATGCGTCCAGGAAGCGCCTGAGCCAGTGCCTTCAGTAGGACATCTACGATGCGCTGTGAAGTCTCAACATTTCCGCCGGCAACCGGAGCGGGAAGCCTTGCATCGACGATGCTTCCCTGTTCCGTAAAGACCTGGACAGGTCGCATCAAACCCGCAGACGCTGGAGCGTCGTCGGGAAGAAGACACCGCATGACGTAGTACACCGCCGAATACGTGATGGCATAAACAGCATTGATACTGCTGGCGACTTGTTCGCTCGATCCGGCAAAGTCCACGGTGACGGAGCGAGCTTCGGCATCCAGTTTAATCGCTACTTGTATCCGGACGGGGACTTCGCTGAACCCGTCGTTGTCCAGGAAGTCTTCGGCGTAAACGCTGCGGCTTTCAATCCCGGCAAGTTCCGCACGCATCAATCGTTCGGAGTAGTCGAGAAGGTCTTCCGAGAGTTTTTTAATTGCCGAGATTCCATACTTTGCGATCAACTCATGAAGCCGAATCTCACCTACCCTGCATGCTCCGATCTGCGACATCAGATCGCCGCGGCGCTCCTCGGGTGTTCTCACATTATGCAAAATTATCTGGAGGATGCTCTCGTTCAGATGGCCCGCTTCCACGATTCGTACTGGTGGGATCCGTAGTCCTTCCTGGTATATCTCGCGGCAGAGTCCCATGGATCCGGGATACATTCCGCCTACATCCGCGTGGTGGGCGCGAACCGCAATATACATCAAAGGAGCGTCCGGTGCGGATGGAGCGAAGACTCCGAGAACCATGGTGATGTCGGGAAGGTGTGTCCCTCCGGCGTATGGATCGTTCAGAATGGCAACATCTCCTGGACGAAGCGTCATAACATCCATGACTGCCTTGACTGACATGGGCATCGAGCCAAGGTGAACAGGCATATGGTCACCCATGGCGATCACCTGACCAGCTTCATCAAAAACAGCACAGGAGTAGTCGCGGCGCTCCTTGATGTTTGGAGAGAAGGAGGTCCGGCGGAGCGCGGCCCCCATCTCCTCAGCTACCGAATGCGTTGCGCTTTTGAAGACAGCGAGCTCAATCGGATCACTCACGGCGGCTGCGTCAACCACTTCAGGATTCGAATCGATCGGAGTAGTTGGCATGGACTAATTTACCTCCACGATCAGGTTGCCATAGAGGTCGACCATGGCTACGCATCCCGGAGGAAGGACGGTCGTCGAACTGTATTCGGTGATCAGCGCGGGGCCTGAGACAGTGTCGCCGGCGACCAGCAGATCACGGCTATACACCGTGCTATCGAGCCATGCCCCGGAAAAATAGATTGGCCGTACTTTCAGCACCGCTTGAACACCATCCCCTACTGCTGGATTACTGACTGGAAGATGAACGGGCTTGTTCTGGACGACGAAGCGCAATCGCACATTAACAATTTCCAGTGCAGCACTTCTGTTTGCATATCCATAGCGCTTCTCATGAATACTGTGAAAATCTTCAAAGAGAGTTGGCGCATCAGGAACGTTCAACTCATATCCCTGCCCGGCGTAGCGCAGGTCAACAGAGCGGACTGCTATTCCTTCAAGACCTTCTTCCAGGAGATCTTTTTTACCACGCTCCTCCAGTTCGACGAAGAATGAATGAAGGTCTTCACGGGTCGCCTGCGAGAGCATAACCGTACGCGAATAGTCCCGCACCGTGTCCGCCATGAGAATACCTAGAGCCGAGAGTGCTCCGGGCATCCGTGGGATAAGAACTCTCCCAATCCGCAAGGACTTGGCCATGGAACATGCGTGCAGCGGGCCGGCACCGCCGAAGCTGAGAAGCGTAAACTCCCGTGGATCGTGGCCGCGCTCGATCGAGATGACGCGCACAGCCTTTTCCATCGCCGCCTCCGCAAGCAGCAGGATGCCCGAGGCGAACTGTTCGACCGTGAAGCTGCCCTTGGCCTGCTCCATGAAATCGCGGGTTCGCTGTGCCTCAAGTCGGACACCGCCGCCCAGGAAGAGTTCAGGGTCGAGACGACCTAGCAGAAGATTGGCATCTGTAACTGTCGGCTTCTCTCCACGACCGTAGCAGATTGGCCCGGGTATGGAACCTGCCGATTCAGGCCCGACGTGGAGGATACCTCCGTGGTCAAACCGCGCGAGCGATCCCCCGCCGGCGCCGACCGTATGAATATCCAGCATGGGAACGCTGACTGGCATCTCGGAGACGATCGCCTCACTTGTTGTTCGCGGTCCGCCCTCCGCGGCGTCCATCAGTGAAACGTCGGTCGAAGTGCCTCCCATGTCGAAGCCGATGATCTTATCGAAGCCCGCCATACGACCTAGCTGGTAAGCTCCGATGACACCACCCGCGGGGCCCGACAGAACAGTACGTACAGGCTCCCTGGCTGCGAGACGCGCCGAGACGATACCTCCGGACGATTGCATCACGTGAATCGAGCTTTTTGGAAAAGCCTCAGTCAATCGGCATTCCAATCGGCTCAGGTAGCTGCTGACCCTGGGCGCAAGATAAGCATTCGTCACCACGGTCGAACCACGTTCAAACTCACGAAACTCAGGCAGGATCTGATGCGATAGCGAAATCGGAAGTCCCAGCGGAGCGAGTGCTTCGGCAACAAGAAGCTCGTTGCGAGAATTCGCAAAGGAGAACAGCAATGAGATGGCAATGGCTTCCGCACCGCTCTGGCTGATGGCCTGCGATAGCTGTTCAAGTGACTCTTGCGAGGGATTCAACAATATCTCCCCTGAAGATCCCGTACGCTCCTGAACGCCAAAACGTAGGGCTGATGGAACGACACACGTTAACGGTGAGCGGAACCAGTCGTAGAGGCTGGTGCGAGCCTGACGTCCGATGGCTATCGTATCTTCGAAGCCGGCAGTCGTCACAAACGCGACCTTCGCGCCCTTGCGCTCCAGCATCGCGTTTGTACCGACTGTGGTCCCATGCCGCACCTCGGGCACTTCACCGTTCGTGGCGATTTGCGTGACACAGTCCAGCACCGCCCTGCCTGGATCTTCGGGGGTGGAGAAGATCTTCAAGACATGCACTTCACCGTCCTTTAAATAGACGCAATCGGTGAAGGTTCCACCGCTATCGATCGCAATTCTCATACCTGCAAAACTCCGTTCGTCTCGGGCTGGATCACATCGTACAGGCAACGATGGAATGCTAGGGAGTGGGACGACGACCACCACTCGCTGAGGGCCGGCTAGTAGAAGAATTGGGGACGTCACGAGCCTGGCCGACACTTGGGATGGTAACGCGGGAGGTCCGCTCGATGGTGCGGATAACGTGCTCGGTCGCCCGGTCGCGGGCCTGCTCCGGCTTACGCGCCTTAATGGCTCGGACGATGGCGTGATGCTCATCCACAAGCTCTTTGCCGTAGCTCGACATCGAGATGACGAGATAGAAGTAGCGAATGAGACGGGTTTGCAGATGAGAGGTCATCTCGGCCATCAGCTCATTTCCGCTCGCCGCTGCAATTTCAATATGCAGATTCCGATTCCATTCGAGGAAGGTTTCGTAACTCGCTTTTTGACCCGCGTGGTAGACATAGTTGGCCCAGCGCTCAATATTGGCGATCTGTTCTTCGGTAGCACGCTCAGCCGCCATCGCGGCCGCAGCAGGATCGAGGACAAGCTGCATCTCGTTCAGATTTCTAAACTCGTCGAACGTCAGTGGCGCGACGAAATATCCGCGAAAGGGAACGATCTGAAGCAATGCCTCTTCCTGCAATCTCCGGCACGCCTCACGAATGGGGGTCCGGCTCGCCTTGTAGCGAGCACACAGCTCCGACTCGGAGAGTGAAGCGCCAGGTTTCAATTCGCAACTAATGATGTCATTTCTCAGAGCCACATAAATTCGGAGTGATTCTGTCATTGCGGCTACCCTCACATACAAGTTGTATACAATTCAAAGATTTCTCGACAGACGATCCAATGCATCGATCTGTAAATGCGTTTATTAAGCTTATAACTGGCTTATTTAGCGATCAGCAAGATAAAAATTAATCATTGACAAACTGCACAGTACAAACTATAAGCAAGGAACGCCGTTGTGAAAATCACATGAATTGGCGCTCCGTTGAAGCGGCAGCGCTAGGAGGATGCAATGCGTCTATCCCTTGGAACTAGGTCTTTGTTCACCTTCGTCCTGGCTTTTTCCGCCGCTTCACTCGCCTCTGCTCAAAGTACCTTCGGAGATATCGCAGGCACGGTCTCTGACCTTTCAGGGGCCGCCATTCCCGTCGCGCAGATCACTTTATTGAACACCGACACGGGCATCTCGGCTACCACTACCACCAAGGACGGAACATTTCGCTTCCAGGCGCTTCCTCCAGCTCACTATCAGATCGCGTTTACGGCGGACGGATTCTCGTCGAAGACGGTGACGAAACTGACACTTGAGCTTGGAGGCCATCTTCAGCAGGATGTTGCTCTACCGGTCGGCACACGATCCGACAGCGTCACGGTAGACGGCTATTCTCCGCAGGTGAACGTCGAGTCCAATACGGTGGGCGGCGTGGTCACCCAGGACGAGATCGACAAACTCCCCGTAAACACGCGCCAGTATCTGAACCTCGCCCTGCTTGTTCCCGGCACGAGCCAGGACGGCTCCCGCTCTTTCTACAACAATGTTCAGATCGCCGGCGGTTCCGGCTACTACACCAACGGCTTTGTGGTGGATGGCGTATCAAACATCTTCGCGGAGATGGGAGAACCTCGACAGAACTTCCCACAGGGTGGCGTGCAGGAGTTCAAGGTCAACATCACGCAGTACCCTGCTGAGTACGGGCTTTCGATGGGTGGACTGATCTCGGTGGTGACCAAGAGCGGAACGAACAGCTTTCATGGTGAAGCGTTCGAGCTCTTTCGAAACAAGTTCATAAACCGTCCGACTCCGTTTCAAACCACCAACCCCGACTTCAACCGCAACCAGTTCGGTGGAGACATCGGCGGTCCTATTCTCAGAGATCGTACGCACTTCTACGCAGCCTTTGAACGCACCCAAACCACCGAGACGTATACCGTCGCGACCGGCTCTTCGCTCTATGCCAGCAACGACGGAATCTTCGACAAGCCGAGCCACGACCAGATGCTCACCGGTCGTATTGATCACCAGCTCACCAGTAAACAATCGATGTTTGTCCGCTATGCCCAGGAATGGAATCTGCTCTCGTACCAGGGATGCGGTGGCCGCGTGGTAAGGAACTGTTATAACGGCGAGATTCCACGGAAGTCGCTCGTAGTCGGTCACACATGGACATTATCGCCTTCATTGCTGAATGATTTCCGCTTCCAGTATGCCTATGCGTCATACCAACTCGGACCTCCGAATGCACCTATCCCCACCGACCCCACCAACTACTCGCAAACCGTACTGAACAATCTTCAGACAGCATATGTATTTCCGGGCTTCAGTTATGGATTTGGCTATGCAGACACGGGCGTGGAAAAGCGCTTGCAGGTTCTCGATAGCGTCTCCTACGTGCGTGGCAAGCACAATGTTCGCGCCGGTTTCGATGTGAGCTATATACCTTTCACTGACGGTGCAGCCAGCAATTACAACGGAACATGGAGCTTTGGGACCGATCAAGCCTTCAACCCGAAGGATGCGGCAAGCATTGCGGCGCTGAAAAACCCCACGTCCTATTCTCAGACGATTCCCTTCCTCTCCACCAAGATCCCAACGACCCCACTCGGCATCTACGGCGAGGATGAATGGAAGATAGCCTCCCGTCTGACGCTCAACCTTGGTCTGCGTTGGGAGCGACAGTTCGGCTCGTTCAACGAGCGCCTGAATCTAACCCCTGCCCAGGCCGCGATACCCTTCATGAATAGTCCCAAGACGCGCGGCGATAGCAATAACTTTGCTCCACGTCTGGGTCTGGTATGGGATCCTACCGGTAAAGCGCACGATGTCATCCGTGTCGGATACGGCATTTATTACAACAATATTCAGACCCTTCAGAATTTCTCCGAGCCGCGCAACCTTCTAAGTTGCTCGATCAGTATTGCGAATCCCACGTACCCCGATCCCTTCGGAGGCAAGACGGCTGCACAGTTCTGTACTTCGAACAAACCGACCGTTTCGTTCATGGCACAGAATTTCCAGAATCCTTATGCCCAGCAATACTCCGTAGGCTACTCGCGTCAGATCAGTAATAATCTTTCGCTAAAAGTCGATGGACTGTATAGCTATAGCCTTCACGATTACCGGACGGTTGATCTGAACTACAGCACCACCGCCTCACGCCCCGTCACCGGATGGAACATCATCAATCTCCGGGCCCCCATTGGAGCCGCGAAGTACAAGGCCCTGTTCGTCAGCCTTGACAAGCGTCTCTCCCATCGCTATCTGTACACCGTCGCATACACCCTCTCCTCGACAAGGGACAACAATCCTCAAGCCACCATTACGAATCCTCTTAATCCTGGTCTCGACTGGGGTCCTGGCAGCAACGACCGTCATCACTCCCTGGTCACAAGCGGTGCGGTCCTGCTTCCCTATGGCCTGGTCGCCAGCGGTATTCTCACTCTGCGCTCCGCCCAACCCCTCAGCGCCTACAGCGGACTCGTCAATCTGGACACGACAAGTCAATACGTGGCCGGAACCACTCGTAACCAGGTCAATCGCAACGTAGACTTCAATGCAATCAATGCCTATCGCGCGACCCGGGGACTTGCGGCAATCGACTCCTCGCAGATTCAGAACAGCAACTACCAGTCCTTCGACTTCCGTCTGCTCGAATCGATCAAGCTAAGTGAACGCAAACGCCTCGAACTGTACGGACAAGGCTTCAATCTCTTCGGCCACGTCAATTACACCAACTCGACCATCACCACGACCGTCACTTCAGCTACCTTCGGCCAGGCATCCTCTGCAGGCAATATGCAACAAGGCGAACTGGCTGCCCGGTTTATCTTCTAATCCATGGCTACAGCTTCAGAGAGCAAGCTGTAGCTTCGCACACCGAGGAGATTGAAATGAACCTGCGGTCGAAGAGGATCGGTGTGACTTCCCTGGCAGCACTCCTGCTTGGGACGCAACTGCCAGCCCAGGGGCTGGGCCACGCGGATCTGGCAAACCGCATGTCCAAGTACAAAAGCACGCTGGCGAAAGCCTCCGTCCCTCAGTTCGGTACGGAGGAGGCGCTTGCCCTTGGAGCGTGGCCGCTCTCCTGCATCGATCATCCCCAGGCTGCTCCCGAGGGAGCGCAATATCTCTGGCTCTACGGATCGCGTCCACAACTTCCAGCGGATTACGACAAGACCAGGGCATTCTACGGTTGTTACGATTGGCACTCCGCAGTCAACTCCATGTGGATGATGGTCGCGCTTTCGAAAGACTATCCAAAGCTTTCGCTGGCTCCCTTGATGCGAGAGAAGTTGACCGAGCACCTCGATCAAAAAAATATCTCGGGAGAGCTTGAGTTTTTCAAGCAAGCCAAGGCCTTCGAAAAACCATACGGATATGCGTGGCTTTTGAAGCTCTACGCTGAACTGAAGACCTGGAACGATCCTGAAGCAGCGAAGACAGCGGCGAATCTTGAGCCCCTCGTTCATTTCTTTTCCGGAAAGCTGACCGAGTATTTTGATCATCTGCCGTACGCCTCGCGGACCGGCGTTCATCCAAACACCGCCCTCTCCATGACTCTGGTACTGGACTATGTGAGCACCGTGCCTGATCAGGCGCTGAACGACTCCGTCGTTCGGAATGCGAAGCGGCTGTTCATGGGGGACCGTCAGTGTCCCACGGCCTTCGAACCCGGAGGGACAGAGTTTCTATCCCCCTGCCTGGCAGAAGCGGAGTTAATGAGTCGCATTCTTTCGGCCTCTGAATATCCTGTATGGCTGAACACTTTCCTTCCGCAGTTCGATGCACCCGAGTTCCAGACACTCGCCAAGGCAGTCGATGTCTCCTCAATCACATCGAAGGACGAATTTGCAGGCAAGTCGCATCTGATCGGCCTGGCCTTCCAACGCGCAATGGCGATGGTGAAGATAGCCGATGCACTTCCCGCAAAAGATCCGCGCATCCCGGTTCTACACCAACTCGCAGATATCAACGCGAGCCACGGCTTCGGAGCGCTCTCCGAAGCAGGCTATCTCGGCTCCCATTGGCTTGGGACGTACGCCGTCCTTTACCTGCGCGCAGCCCACCATGTTGGGCCACAGCCTGTCGGACCCGCACAAGCGCTGCCGCCCTCCTCCCACACAAATCCCGCGAATGAGGTTCCATCTCAATGAATCGCAACAAGCTCGCCGTCACGGCACTGATCGCCGTCTCTCTCTCCACTCCCTGGGCGATGGCTCAATCTGTGCCTAAACCTCAGACGCCGGTCGAGAAGGAGAGCTTCATCGAGAACCCTTTTCATCTCGGGTCCCTTCTGCAAGACACCAATGCGGACGGTATTCCGGATGCAGTATGTGGCCACATCATCGTGTCGGCGAGTCCATCGGCAGCGGAAAATACAGTGGCAGGCAACCTGGCAGCACGCATCGGATACGAAAGCTCTGCGCTTACCCTGCCAATCGTTGTGCAAGGCTCGGCGAATCCCGTTCCCGGCTGCACGGGCGAAGCTAAGAACATCTGGGTCGGGGCAGCATCGCTCCCTGCCGTCGCAGCCAACTCGGTAAAGCCAATTCTCAACTCATTGGGCCTGGGCGAAGGGGCAGTAGTGGCAGTCGACGGCGGAATTGCGGTGATTGCACCTGATCCCGTGGGTCTGCTTGCAGCGGGCGACGCTTACGCCTCACGAGTCCCATATCTTTGGACAATTCCGGGCGATAAGGCGCTCCTGCTGGCAAAGAACATCAATGCAGCCTTCACTGCGGCTAAGCAAAACATCTCGGTCGAACTGACGGCACTTATCTTCTCTCAAGCCGCGCCCGGCGTTCGGCGTGCGGTTCTGCAACTCAAGGGCAGTACGGACGCGCTTGCGGTGCAGAAGCTACTGCGGCCGGACGAGGGTACGCCAGTATCACTGCCATCGGCACGGGAGGTTGAGATTATGTTGGGCGACACTCCGCTGACTCTCACGAACAGCAGTGCCAACGCCCGAGGCGGAGCTTTGCCGGCAATGCCCGACACCTCCGGTGGAGAGACACGATCACTTGATCTCGCGCGGTTGTACACAATCAAAGGGCTTCTTTCCGGAAGCGCTAAAAAGCCGATTCCTTCCGGCACCGCGGCCAAACTATACGTTCCCGCAGGCGTACGTGGAGTGGCCATGGCCAACCTGGCCGCGCGTATCGGGCTGGAGACCGTTGGGATCACCCTCCCAATCGCCTTCCCCGATTCAGGTCTCACCTCTTCGCAGGTACAGGGCGCCTCGGTTACGGTGGACGGTTCGCCTGCGGCCGAACACTTGAAAGACATCCTCTCGGCCAAAAGCAATACCGACCTCGATAAGCTCACCCCGGGCTCCTATAAGACGTCCGCCACCGTTGCGCCTCTCGCTGCAACCGAAGGCGAGTTGCGAGTTGTCGAACATGGTTTCGGAAAAGCCGATGCGATCTTCGTCCGTGGCGATGACGCTGGGGCATCGGCCGCGCTCAACTATGCCTCCGAACACCTACCCTATTTGTGGGAACCCAATAAACGATTTGCCTCGAACGAAGAGATTCGCGACGACCTGCGCCACCTCTTCGGCTTGAAATCCGATATCGGCCAGACGACCGCGGCGCTCTTCCACCTCGACCAGTGGAGTCAGGAACTGGCAAAGAGTCATCCCGGCAAACTCGCAAGCGTCCACGCCGAAATCGATGTCGATCAGGCCGATCCTGCGCTCCAGGGCTTTGCGAAGAAGCTTCTCGCCAGCCACTTGCATGCCGACACGATCGAGGTAGTCACTGGCAATCTTCATGCGGGGATCAAATGCTGCGCCGGCGAGGTTCCTCAGCATCTACAATCCGATGTAATCCCCTTTAAACCCTCTGCCCCAACCTTCGCCGAGGATCTTACTTTCGAGTGGGAGGGCAAGCGCCTGCTCACTGCTGCGACCAAAGCGGTGGCTCAAATTCCAGCCGGAGAACCCGTCACCCTTGAAGCAGGAGTAAGCGAGGGACCGGAACAGCGACTCAAGCTGGCCGCCCAACTCAAAACTATGCTGGCGAGCGCCGGTATCAACAACGCTCAGATCGAAGTTTTGTCTGCCTATAAGCAGGGCTATAGCTGGCTGATGGACAGCATCGCCCCGTCCTTAGCCGGAAAGAATGCCGCCAAGATCACAATTGAGTTTGCTCCGTACACCGATCCCAGCAAGAAGTCGACCATGCGCACAGAAGAACGCTGGGTGCAGGAGCTATACCCTGTCGACGAAATGCTTGCCACCAGGTTGAACTTATCTTTGGCAAACGTAACGCTCGCCAAGATGCCGACCGATAAGGGTCCTACCTACCGTGTGCACGCCTATGCCGCGGACGGTAAGGAAATCCTGACACGCGAGTTCACAGAACACCTGGCTCCGAAGCCTTACTCGAATGAATTCAGTAACTACGAGCAAGTCGGCATCGAGACCGGCTGGATGCTTCTTTCAGCAAACGGAAAGCAGATTGCGAACGAGCGAATTGCCACCGATCTTGAGGAGTTCTGGGAACACTATCAGAATAAGACGCTCCCAAAAATCTACAACACGGTACTGGCGCAGAACCAGGGCAAGCCCAAGCTCGAATATCAGCCTCTCTTCGATACCATCAAGATCGACTTCCACATGAGCGAGCCGGACTACCAGCTTGGCCTGGACCAGGAACGTATCTCATCCCTTGAAGGCTTGCAGGAAGACCTGCTCTTCGCGACCCAGAATGGCTTCTATATCTTTGGCAACACTTTCTCGACCGGTGCCATGGACTACATGGGTCGCATCCTCCCCGTAGCGCACCTCGCAGAGGATGGTCAGGACAGCCATGTGCGGATTGAGTTCTATGCCAACGACGCAGCACACCCTCGCGTTCAGATGAGCTGGAAGGAAACCGCATCCTCATCTCCGCAGGAGCGGTTCCGCGATCTCCCGGCCATCACGACAGGCGATCCCCACCTGATCGCGGCCCGGCTCAAAGCCGGATCGGATACAGTTTCGCAACTAACCTGGCAGCTTCCCGTGGCCAGCCGCGAGGATAAGTTTGCTGAGTGGAGACAGCTTGTAAACGAAGAGTCACTAGAGCATACGGTTCTATCCGCCGAGCAGGCGCAGGCACAACTTACATGGGTCGAGAAGCTCCATAGTGCCGGCATCTACCAGACCCGGCTCGCCTACCCTCATCTCGCGTCTCTAGCAGTCGAGTTTCTGCTACCACTGGAGCTTCATCCGGCCGAGCATACCAAGCGCGAGGTCGCCCTTGGACAGCTTGCTGTCGCGCAGCCGCTGCATCCGCGCCCTCAAATCGCCGACATAAAGCCCGCTGCCCAGCAGGCAGACAAGACCTTTGTCCAATGGGACCGTCCGATCGGTCTCGAGGAGAATGAGCAGCTTCTCTCACGGCTCTCGACATTTCCAGGGGTGAACGTCTACTGGATGGGACGAAGCTACCTTGGGAATAATATCTGGGCCGCCGATGTAATGCTGCCCACACCCTCCGCTCTCCGCTCCATGGCGAAGGAGACCACCCTGAAAGCGGCTATTGTCTATTCGGGGCGGCAACACGCCAACGAGGTTTCGAGCACAAGCCACATACAAAAGTTCGGCGAAGAACTGGTACTGAACCCTGAGACACGAAAATCGCTCAATAAGGTAAATGTCGTACTGCATCCCGTGACAAACCCCGATGGCGCTGAGCTCGCGATGGACCTGGCAAAGATCACTCCGGACAATATGCTGCATGCTGGATACCATGCTTCGCTTACCGCAGACATGGTGACTGGTCAGTGGGATCAGGACCCCGTCTATCCAGAGTCGCGAACCCGCAGACAACTATGGGAGGCATGGCTCCCGGACGGATTTCTTAACCCACACGGGTACCCATCCCACGAGTGGGTTCAACCCTTCTCCGAGTATTCGGCCTGGGTCATTACCCGCACCGGCGCAGAACTGGGCCGTGCATGGTGGATCCCTCGCGGCTGGTTTACCAGTCTGAACTACTTCGAGGATGAGGATCATCCACTCAGCAAGACAGTCACCTATTCCCTGCGAGACTACATCGTCGACTCGATGGGAAAGGCTCCCGGCGTTCTTGATATGAATACCCGGATGAACGCTCGCTACTTTCGCTACGGACAGCAATGGGATCAGCGTGCATTCCAGCAACCCATCTACAAAGGGGTCCGCGTGTACATGGCGGTCGCTGGCAGTACACCTGGACCTCGCTCTCCAGCTTTCAGTGCTCGCTTTCCGGACGTAACCTACGACGACGGATATACCGAAGCACCAGATGAAACAGCCCGCGGCCCATGGCTTCATCTCGTTGCAGGAGCTGGTCTCGCCTACGATCATGCTCACCTGAAGTATCTCTCCGACGGCAAGTTCAAAATCAAGCGGACGCAGAAAGAGTTCTTCGATGGGGTACAGTGGCAGGTAAACCGTGATCGCCCCGTGCTTCCGGAAGAGCATCCGACTACGTTGACAGATACGCCGGTCGTGCCGGGTGGATCAAACACCTCCACCGCGAGTCCGACCGGAGTGGCTGGGGAACCGCTGAACACCAATCCGGTGCCCGCTCCTGCCACCAACCCGACGCAAGCCCAACCGCAACACTGATCAGGAGAAGCAGAAGTTTGACGCCAGGCACTCTCAGCACCGCACAGCGAACCGCCCCGCAGACCGCGTTCTGGACGCTTGCGCGCGTTCCATTTCGTCGCAACGCCCTGCTGGCGGCAGCGTTCGGATGGATGCTCGACAGCATGGACGTCATGCTGTATTCCATGGTGATTCCAGCGGCTCAGCGCGATCTGCATATGAGCTCTGCCACCGCCGGACTCGTGATGTCGCTGACCCTGGTCGCCGCTGCGGCTGGTGGGATTTTTTTCGGGTTCGTCGCCGATCGTCTCGGACGCACCCGCGCGCTCTCGCTGAGCATTCTCATCTACTGCGTCTTCACGGGGCTGTGCGCCTTCGTTCAGAACGTGCCTGAACTTGCGATCTGCCGCATGCTGCTGGGACTCGGTATGGGGGGCGAATGGGCTGCGGGAGCGGCGCTCGTGGCCGAGACCTGGCCCACGGAGCACCGTGCGAAGGCCCTTGGCCTTGTGCAGAGCGCCTGGGCAATCGGCTACGCGCTCGCGGCAGCAGTCGTAGCGCTCGTCATGCCCCACTTTGGCTGGCGAGCCGTCTTTCTGGTTGGTCTCCTTCCGGCTCTGATAACGGTATGGATTCGCCGCCACGTCAAGGAGCCCGAGACCTGGAGTCATGCACCTCAGGTATCAGCAAGGCTTCTATTCAAGGGAGATCTCGGTCGCCGCACGCTCGTTATCACTGCCATGAACGCCGCGAGCCTGTTTGCTTGGTGGGGCTTGTTTTCCTGGGTGCCTTCGTTCCTTTCGCTCCCCGTTGCCAAAGGCGGGCACGGTCTCGACATTCTCCACACCTCGTCTTTTACGGTACTCATGCAGGCTGGCACGTTCCTTGGATACACCAGCTTCGGAATGCTCGCAGATCGCTTTGGCCGGAAGAAGGTGTACATCACCTTCCTCCTTGTCGCCGGCGCTCTAGTCCCCTTCTATGCCTTCGCCCACACTCCCATGACAGTACTTTTGCTTGGGCCACTCGTCGGATTCTGGGGCTCAGGCTACTTCAGCGGATTCAGCGTCATAGCCAGTGAAGCCTTCCCAACAGCACTCAGGGGACGGGCGATGGGCTTCGCATATAATCTTGGGCGCATCGCAAGCGCCATCGCACCGTTCCTGGTCGGATACATTGCACAAACCCGGGGCATAGCTTTTGGCTTAATGCTGACTTCTTCCGGCTTCCTGTTAGCTGGATTGATCGCAACGCGCATCCGGAATGAATGGTCCACGATATCCCAGTAGGACTGCATCAAAAGACGGCTCCGAGGCGCACCTGCATTTGCACCCAAAAGGATCACTAGCGATCGATGCAATGTGATTTTTACGCTCGACCGGTCAAGCCGTCGGCCGGTCAGGCACTGGCTCCACGGCGCAGAACTCCTCCAGAAACCTTCCGCTGTAGTCCTGCACCAGCTCCGTCACCCGCGCAGCATCGGTCGATCGCACAATCAAGCCTGCGTGGTGCCGCTTTTCCAACCGTTTCACAATCTCTTTGTCGTCATAGCGGACCGTATCCGGACGCTCCTGTCGCGCCAGGCAGATCACGCTCGCCGCATATTCCTCGCGTACGATCGGCGCTTCGTACTCTCTGCCGAAGATCGACGCCACCTCCAGCCGGGCCCACTCCACCCATGGATTCACCCCCGTCGCGAACTCTACTACCTCGGCGATATAAGCACCGCCAACGCGCGCCGCCGTCTCCAGAAAGTAAAACTTCCCGTCCGCTCGCGACTGGATAAACTCCGTGTGCGTTACTCCCCACTCCAGCCCCAACGCCGCGATGACCTCGGCATGGATCGTCAATAGTGCCTTTGCCTCGCTCGAGTCCCGCGGCAGCGCCCGTGTACTGAATACCCCGCCCTGGTGCATCGTCTGCATGGGAGGCGTGCCGTACTGGAACGGTGCGCTGAACTGCAGCTTGCCCTTCCAAGTCACTCCCTCGACGTGAAAGATCTCCCCAGGGATAAACCGTTCCAGCACATAGTGGCTCTGCAGATCGCCAAACTCCCCCAGTATCGCGAAGAGCTGGACCTCACTCTCAATCGTCTTGATCTCGATCGCAGACGCGTTCGTGCGCGGTTTCAGCAGCCAGGGCCCCGGCACCTCCATTGTAAAGCGCCGCAGCAGATCGTAGTTGAAGACCGAGATGAACTCCGGCACCGCCACCCCACCCTCGCGTGCTTTCACGCGCATCGCAAGCTTGTCCCGGAAAAACCGTGTCGCAGACTCACCCATGCCCGGCAGCCGCATATGCTCGCGCAGCAGAGCCGCGACCTCAAAGATCGAACTCGTCCAGCGCCACGATCCGCGTAAGGTTCTCTTCGCGTGCAAGATAGCTTACCGTGTTCACGATCTGTGTGGGGGTCAGATCCCTGGGCATCGTAATCAGCCGCGCGAGGGACTCCCTCGGCCAGTCGGCCTCCTGCAGCTCCTGCACCGTCAGCAGAATCACCAGGCATCCGAGTCGATGCGCTTCCTTCAGGAACGCTTGCCCCTTTTCATAGGTGCTGATGCAGAGAATCGTTGGCTGCAATGCGTCCGTCGAAGCAGTCGAATCGGTCATAGGGTCTCCCATAGTCCCGTCTGAGCCCTGGAGACAACACACTACACCAGCAAAATTACTGCGTCGCGAATCCGGAGCCAGCTACTTCGCCGGCTCCTCAGCAAAGGTCTGCTTCACCCCGTCATCGAGCGTTGTAAACGGAGCCGCATAGCCCGCGTCCCGTAGCCCGGCAACATCGGCCTGCGTGTAGTGCTGATAGCGATCTTTCAGATCGCCCGGAAAAAGAATGTACTCGATCTTGCCCTGCCCATGCACCGTCATCAGGGCTTCCGCAACCGCCTTGAACGTCCGAGCCTCACCGGTGCCAGCATTGACCACCGCCTGCACCGGCTTATGCGGGCTCTCCGCTAACAGCCCGCCGAAGAACATGTTGATCCGCGCCAGGTCTTTAACGAAGACAAAGTCCCGCCGCTGCTCGCCGTTGTCGTATCCGCCCGATCCCTCGAACATCCGGATCGTCCCCGTATCCTTCAACTGGCGTGTGAAGTGATGAATCACGCTCGCCATCCGCCCCTTATGCTGCTCCCGCGGTCCATACACGTTGAAGTAGCGCAGGCCCACCACGGTGCTTTTGATCTGCGGCATCAGCCGCCGCACGTAGTTGTCGAACACCAGCTTCGAATACCCGTAGACGTTCAACGGTCGCTCATTGGCCGGGACTTCCACGAACTCCGCGCTCGCCCCATACACCGCTGCCGTCGAAGCGTAGACCAGCGGAACCTTCCGGTCCAGCGCAAAGTGCAGCAGTTCCTTGGAGTACGTAAAGTTGTTGTCCATCATGTACTGTCCGTCGTCTTCGAGCGTATTCGAGCAAGCTCCCTGGTGCAGAATCGCCCGCGCCTTCACGCTCTCGAAGTCTCCCGCCTTCAGCGCCGCGCGAAACTCCCGCTTGTCCATGTAGTCGGCGAACTCCGCCCCGGCGAGGTTAAGAAATTTCGGTCCAGTCAGATTTGCGGCAGGTGCAAAGTTATCCACCAGCAGAATGTCCCGCTCTCCAGCTTTGTTCAACTGCTGGATCAGGTTGCTTCCGATAAATCCTGCACCGCCTGTAACGATAATCACTTGGTAGCCTCCACAGCCCCGCTGCCCGCAACAGTCTGTCCGGTCAGCTTCTTCACAATGTTGGTGGTCGAAAATCCTTCCACGGTAGGAACAATCTCGACCCGGCCGCCCTGGGCGATCACGTCCTCGTGCCCAATTACGGTCTCGACCACGTAGTCTCCACCCTTCACCAGGACATTCGGCCGCAGCGCACGAATCAGTTCCAGCGGAGTGTCCTCCTCAAAGAGAACGACAGCATCCACCGCCGCCAGCGCGGCCATCACCTTCGCTCGTTCCCGTTCACCGACGATCGGCCGCGAAGGTCCCTTCAGCCGGCAGATCGAAGTATCGGCATTCAGTCCCAGCACCAGCTTCGAGCCAAAGCGCCTGCAATCTTCCAGCAGCGTAATGTGCCCGACGTGCAGCAGATCGAAGCATCCGTTGGTGAACACGATCGTCTCCCCTGCCGCCCGCCATTCCGCTACGCGCGTCACCATCCGGGGCAGGTCGAGAATCTTCTCTCCCGCGGTCAGTCCAGAGCTGGGCGTCAAAGCGGCGATCAGCTCGTGCTGTGCGATTGGCACCGTTCCGACCTTGCCCACCACGATCCCGGCCGCCAGGTTCGCCAGTTCCACCGCCGTCGTCACCTGGAGCCCGCCAGCCATGCTGGCCGCCAGCGTCGCAATCACCGTATCGCCTGCGCCCGAGACATCGAACACCTCGCGAGCCCGCGCCGGAGAGTGATACGCCGTCCCTTCCTTCTGCAGGACGGTGATTCCCTTCTCACTCATCGTTACCGTAAGAAACTCAAACTCGTGCTCGATCAACAAGGCCTTTGCCGCCACCAGCAACTCGTCCGTCTTGTGCGACGCCACGCCGGTCGCCAGCGAAAGCTCCCCGAGATTTGGACAAATCGTAGTCGCACCCGAGTACTTGCTGAAGTCCGGCGTCTTCGGGTCCGCCAGCACCGGCACCCCAGCCGCACGCGCCGCACGGATCACCGCACCGCAAATCCCATCGGTAAGCGCGCCCTTGGCATAGTCGGAGAGGATCACGGCATGGACCTTCCCCGCCAGTCCCACAATTCGCTCCTCCAGCCGCTCCAGGTCCGCCGCTGAAGCTCCATCGCGGCTCTCAATATCCAGCCGCAGAAGCTGCTGATTCCGCCCGACAATCCTTGTCTTGGAGATCGTCGGCAAAGCCCCGGTCACGACCCCCGTCGTATCCACCCCGGCCTTCTCCAGCAGACCCGCCAGCTCGGCCTTCTCGCCGTCATCTCCCCAGAAACCCGCCAGAAACGTCTGGCAGCCCAGCCCCGCGAGGTTCATCGCGACATTGGCCGCTCCACCCGCACGCTCATAGCGCTGTGCATGCCGCAACACCGGCACCGGAGCCTCAGGCGAAATACGGTCCACTTCCCCATGGATGTAGCGGTCGAGCATGATATCGCCCACCACCAGGAGCTTAATCTTGCTGAATCCACCCTCAAGCAAATTCAGAATCGAATGTAACTCCGGCAGCATAGCGATAAAAGACTCCTTCTTTCTATCCTCGCATTTTTGATGCAGATCGTTTTGATGCAGACAGGCGAAGCCTCAAGCCAGCGAAGCTCGAACCGCCTCCACCACCTCGTCTACCGTAATCGACGTCAGACACCGTTTTTTCTCCACGATGCACGTCTCCAGCCCACAACCCCAGCACTCTGTACGATGGTACAGAACCCGGTGCTGTCGTCCATACGGGAACCACACCCGGGGCTTGTTCCGCGCCGCGAAGATCGCCACGCAAGGCGTCTGCACCGCTGCCGCAAGGTGCATCGGTCCACTGTCATGTCCTACAAACAACTGGGCCCGCGCAAACGCCGCGGCGCTCTCACGAGGCGTAAGTTTTCCACAAAGATTCACGACTGGGCCGCCCGGATTCGCCTCCCGCCAGCCATCCCCTGCAAACTCACTGGCTTCACTCTCCTCAGGAGCCCCATTCAGCGCCAGCCCATACTCCGGATACATTCCACCCAGCCGCCGCAGCAACTCCCGCCAGTTCTCCCGGCCCCAGTCCTTGGACTGCACCTTCGTTCCCACGCTCACCGCAATCACCTTGCGATCCCCTAGCCCGGCCATCGATTCTGCGGCCTTCGCGTGCTCCGCCGGCGTCAGGTGAAGATCCCAGGCCGCAGCAGAGTCTAGCTCACCATCCCCCAACTCTGCGATATTCCGGACCAGCCGTTCGCCCTCCGGCTCCAGAGCCTGATCCGCCTCGATCCAGCGGTTGTCCTGCATGTCCTGCGTTATCGGAACGCCAACCAGCCGCTTGATGCCGCACAGTCGAAAGAACTTCGCATCCCGTTGCGCCGACTCGACCCCGCGCGGCGCGCCGAGGTACACCAGGACATCCGGCCTCCACCAGAACAGGTTCCACCACAGGGAAAGAAGTTCGCGCGCACTCCGTGTCCCCACCGCATACCGGAAATACCCCTGCACCAGCCCGGTGCAGGCCAGAATCGCCGCTGCGGGAGGCGCTTTGACGTTTACCGGAACGTTCGTCAGCATCCGCCGCTCCGCATTCGGAAACGCTTTGGCCACCAGGTGCAGCGCAGGCAGCGCAATCAACGTATCGCCCAGGCTGCCCAGTCTGTAAATCAGGACCCGTTTCGCTGTACCCTGTATCAGTTCGTTCATAAGCTTCACAGTGAGTCTGCTTGCTTCAGTTAGTCTGCTTGCTGCGCGGCCGAAGTACAACCCCGGCGCCCACACCTGATAGAGTCTGTATGCTGCTGCATCACGGTATCCGCCTCACATTCCATGCTCAACGCCACCTCCATCGCCCGCCTCCACGAAGACCTCACCATCGACTGGCATGAACCCGGCCTCATCTCCGAGTCCAACCCCCTGACTAAGGCCCAGTCCAATACCTTCATCGCCCTTGTCACCGCCGAGCATCGGGAAAACTTCGATCTCTGGCACGAGGAGGACAAGGCGCGCGACCCTCTCGCCCCGGACGCGGAGCTCGCCCGCGTCAAGCATGCCATCGATCGCCTCAACCAGCGCCGCAACGATCTCGTTGAAAAAATAGATGAGTGGCTCATCGCCAATCTGCCTGACCAGGACCCCACGGCGCCCCTGCACTCCGAGACACCCGGTATCATCGTCGATCGGCTCTCAATCCTCGCACTCAAGATCTTCCATACCCGCATCGAGATTCATCGCGATGACGCATCCGAGGCGCACCATCACCGCAACGAGGCCCGCCTCGCCGTCCTCGAAGAGCAGGCGCGCGATCTTGCCGGCTGCCTCGACGTGCTCTTCGCCGCGGTCATAGCAGGCTCGCGCCGCTTCAAGATCTATCGCCAAATGAAGATGTACAACGACCCCGAACTCAACCCAGCGGTATACACCCATACCCCCCCCCACCACTCGGGGAGTTGACCTCAGTCGCGGGTCTGCGTATAAAACCGGAACAAGAACAAACAGTAATAAGCTGAGAGTTAACTTCCCATCACCCCTCAGAGACGCCATCGGCGACAGGATCTAAATGGCACAGACGAAGACCGCTCCTCCCCCTCCGACCAAACGCACTCCACGCACGCTCGCGGGCATCATCCCGCCTGCAGCCGATACCAGCCGCACCCAGTCCATTGCACTCTATGAGTCCGCACTGCGGCTGATGCAGGCCGGCAAGTACGAAGACGCGCGCGCAGCCTTCGACCATCTCCTGACCTCCGGCCCCGGCGATCTGGCCGACCGCATCCGTATGTACATCGCGGCCTGCCTCCAACAGGTCGCCAAGGGAAAGAACTCCTTCACCAGCACCGAAGAGCAATACGACTACGCCGTCTCCCTGCTCAACGACGGTCACTACGAGGATGCGCGGGAACACTTCCTCTCCATCCTCAAGACCAACGACAAGGCCGACTACGCCTTCTACGGCCTCGCCGTCCTCTCCAGCATGACCGGCGACTCCCACACCTGCCTCGAACACCTCACCGAAGCCATCCGTCAGAATCCCCGCAACCGCATCCAGGCCCGCGCCGACTCCGACTTCCAGGACATGGCCGACGACCCCCGCTTCACTGAACTCCTCTACCCCGAGGTCTAAAGCCCCTAAGAACTTTGCCCATAACCTCCGGATCCAGATCAACGAAAAGCCCTTTACGCGTCGGATCTGCGTAGTCAAATCGACACACTTCTCGATGGCCGTGCTTTCCGGCGCGCGTAAATACCGGATCTGTGACTGCCGGATGAGCGTGGGGCTTCAGCCCCACGAAACAAACCTCAAAGAAAAAGGGCATTATCCCCGGCCTCCTTATGGTTGACCCACGGAACAAACCCGGCCTTTTCATTACAACGCCCCCTCACTCCCGATAGAATCCAAATATGCAAATCAAGGCCGACTCCCCCGACCCTACTTTGCACTCCTCCCTGAGCGGAAACACGAGTGGAAAGACTGAACCGACCGACATTGCCATAGACGCTGTCAAACCCCTGCGCGTCGTAGCCATCGGCGGCGGTACCGGCCTCTCGACGCTCCTTCGTGGCCTCAAACGCTACGTCGCCACTCCCGACCGCCGCCGCGGCATCCGCTTCTCCGACGGCACGCAGGACACCCCCAGACCGGCACCCTGCCCCACCACTCCCTGCAGCATCAGCGACCTCTCGGCTATCGTCACCGTCACCGACGACGGTGGCTCCTCCGGCCGCCTCCGCGAAGACTTCAAGATGCTTCCCCCCGGCGACGTCCGCAACTGCATGGTCGCGCTCTCCGAAGACGAGCATCTCCTCTCCCGCCTCTTCCAGTACCGCTTCGACCAGGGCGAACTCGACGGCCACAGCTTCGGCAACCTCTTCGTCGCCGCCCTCTCCCACATCACCGGAGACTTCGCCCAGGCCGTCCAGATGTCGTCGCAGATCCTCGCCACTCGCGGACGCATCTTTCCCGCCACCAACACCAACGTCGGCCTCGCAGCGCGCATGGACGACGACTCCCTCGTCGAGGGCGAGACCAACATCACCGCCAGCAAAAAGCGCATCGTCGAACTGATGTTGGTTCCCGAGACCGTCGACCCGCTGCCCGAAGCTCTCGAGGCCATCGCCAACGCCGACCTCATCACCCTCGGCCCCGGCTCGCTCTACACCTCGCTCATCACCAACCTTCTCGTCCGCGGCATCCCCGGAGCGATCGCCGCATCGAAGGCCACCCGCGTCTACGTCTGCAACCTGATGACCCAGGCCAACGAGTCCATCGGCCTCAGCGCCTCCGAACACATCGAAAAAATCCTCGAACACGCTCGCGTCGAACGCCGCGTCAACCCTGCTGTCGCAATCCCCGGCAGCGACATTCCCGTAGACCGTCGCGTCCCTCCCGGACTGCCCGGCTGCCCCATCTTCGACTATGCCCTGATCAACACCGGCCCCATCTCCGCCGAGCGCCTCGAACAGTACGCCCGCGAAGGCCAAAGCCCCATCGAAGCCGACCTCGACCGCGTCCGCGCCCTGGGCGTAGAGCCCATCACCGGCAACTTCGTCCACGAAGGCGACGTCCTCCGCCACGACTACGACCGCGTAGCCGACGCCCTGCTGGCCCTCTGCCTCTCCCGCTAGCTCGACCATTTCCCTCTGACAACAGCGCGACGCTCGCGACGTTAAAGCCGTCATTCTGAGCGAAGCGAAGAACCCCTGTATTCTTCAGATGGAGCGGACCAGTCTGTAGCGCGGTACCCGTCAGAACCCCTGTATTGCGCACTTGCTGTCGTTCTTGCTGTTGCTGTTTATTCTTGCCCTTGCTCCCCCCCACCGCACCACCCACAAAAACTGCATTACCCTAAAACCATGCCAACCCCAACCCTCGAAGGCCCCCGCGTCCGCCTCGAACCCCTGACCCTCGCCCATCTCCTCGAACCAGTCCTGTTGGCCCCGGAGGTCGCCCACACCTGGCGCCACTTCCGTGACGTCCTCAAGACTCCAGCCGACCTCCGCACCTGGGTCCAGAACGCCCTGAAGCTTGAAGCCGCCGGAACCGGCATGCCGTGGGTCACCATCCTCAAATCACCGACCGCCGGAACGCCAGACAAAGTCGTAGGCACCACCCGCTACATCGACCTCGACCTCAACAACCGCACAGTAGAGATCGGCAACACCTGGCTCGCCCCCGTGATCCACGGAGCCAACGTCAACCCCGAAGCCAAACTTCTCCAACTCACGTACGCCTTCGAAACCCTCAAACTCCGCCGCGTCGCCCTCAAGACTCATCACGAAAACCTGCAATCCCAGGCCGCCATGCGCAAACTAGGCGCCCAGTACGAAGGCACCTTCCGCAACCACATGATCATGCCCGACGGATCCACTCGCCACAGCGTCTGGTTCAGCATCACGCAAGAAGATTGGCCCCAGGTTCAGCAAGGCCTGAAGTCGCGGCTCGACATTGACGGAAGCTTAGCCAGTCTTTAGATTCTTCGACATGATCGGCCTTTTGCTCGGACTCGTACTCTCTCAGACATATCGTGCACCTGATTGCAAAATCGCACCGCACAAAACAGACGAATCAAGCCATCTCATCGGTCAGGTCACCGACGCTTCAGGAGCGCCGATTCCCAAGGCTCAGGTCCTGCTAAAACCTCAGGCAAATGGGCAGGCCAGCTACGCTATCACGGACAACGAAGGCTGTTTTCAGTTCAACGCTCTCCAGGGAAGCTACAAACTGGCAGCGCGTTCTCCGGGATTCTTCGATGCTTCACGCGAAGTCAGCTTAGATCCCAGCATTTCGGGCGTCATCAACATCAGCCTTCAAGTTGGGTACTGCAACAGTTGCATTTTATTGTCTAAATTATGGATTGAAATTTGCCCGACAAGTCCATCCGGTCTGCCTGTGGCACCCTCAAATTTCGTTCTAACCGGCACTGGCCCCGACCGGCATAGAACCTACCTTGTGAGTAGCGTCAATGACTGGGGTTGCGGACTCGTCAGACTGCGAAGCGGTACATATAAACTATCCATTACCGCCGATGGCTATCAGAAACTGGACAGCCCAATCAGCTTTCAAGATGAAGCGACAATTCGCACTGTCCTATTCCAAAAAATCCTGAAGCCCCGTTAGCCTGGAGCTCCAATCGTCACCAAGCCCGCCTCTTCGCTCACCGTCCGCTTCAACTGCCCGCACGCCGCATAAATATCCCGTCCCCGCGGACGCCGAATATACGTCGGAATCCCACCGTCAATCAGCATCTTCTGAAAAACCACCACATCCGCCGGTTCGGGCTGGTGATACTCGATCCCCGGCCCCGGATTCCACACAATCAGATTCACCTTCGACCGTATCCCCGCCAGCAGAGTCAGCACCTCGCGCGCATGTTCCGGCTGATCGTTCACCCCACCCAACAGGACGTACTCGAACGTCACCCACTCCCGCGTCTTCAGCGGAATCTTCTGCACCGCCTCCAGCAGCGCCGCGATGTTCCACTTTCGCGTGATCGGCATGATCTGCTCGCGCACCACATCGTTCGAAGCATTCAGCGACAATGCCAGCTTCGGCCTCAGCGTCTCCTTCGCGTACGCCTCGATCCCCGGCAGAATTCCGCTGGTCGAAACCGTCATCCGCGACTCCGAGATCCCAATCCCCGTCACCAGAATCTCCACGCTCTTCATAAATGAGTCGTAGTTCAGGAACGGCTCCCCCATCCCCATAAACACCAGGTTGATCCGGTCTTTCCCAATCTGAATCCCATGCCGGTTCAGCACCGCGGCCACCTGCCCCGCGATCTCCCCGGCGGTCAAATTCCGTTTGATCCCCAGCTTCGCCGTCAGGCAGAACTGGCAGTTCACCGCACATCCCACCTGGCTCGAAATACAAATCGTGGCTCGCCGAAACCCCTGCGGAGCCAGCGCACCCCAGTTGCGCGTATCGATCTTCTTGCCAGCCACGGCCTCCTCGGCAGACTCCTCGTCCCCCGACTCCTCCGCCGCGGCCTCGCTTCCATCCCCGCGCTCGCCGCCATCCCCATCCGGCATCCAGACCGTCTCGACAGTCTCGCCATCGGCCATCCGCATCAGGTAGCGTTCCGTCCCGTCCACCGACTTCGCCGCCTGCACAATCTCCGGCAACCCCACCCCATAGCCTTCCGCGACGAGCTGCTCGCGCAGCGCAACCGGGAAAGTCGTTACCCCATCCAGCTCCCCGACCCGCTGCTTGTAGAGAGCGTCGGCAAGCTGAACCGCCCGATAGCCCTTCTGTCCCAACCCTGCCATCAGAGCGGTCAGCTCAGCCTTCGTCAGCCCAAAAAGAGCCCGAGATGTCATTTGATTCGTCATAAATCCTATCGATTGAAAACTGATTCAGAGCGCCGAGAACTCAATTGGCGCTAAGTTTTGGCATCATCCGCTCGACCGCACACGAGAGGAACCAATGGTAAAGAACTACTACACAAGCGCCGATTCCCACAGCAAAAGCGGGCAAGGCTGGCTCGGAAGGCAGCCATCTCCATCCTGAAAAATCTATAGTTCCATGATCCAGTATAGAAAAGACTAAAGTTGGAACTAGTATGACGAAGGCCCCGGCAATGGCACCCGCGATACCCAGAAGTATCGTTGGGACCCTCAGAATTCGGTTGCCCGTTGCGATGATTGGTATTCCTACCAATATCCAGCCAGCTATGAAGAACGGTATGCTCCAAATCAGAAATGCAACCATTCCTGCGGCATCCCTAAGAAATAGCCCGAACAACATACTGGCCACGAGCCAACAAACGCTGATTGCTTCTAAAGAAATCACGATGCGAATTGACAGGATTGGGGTAAGCATCGGTTATCGAAAAGAGCTGGTCATGGCTTCAGAGTCTAAGTTGCCTGTTTCAGTCTACCCTGGCCCAATATGAAACAATAGCAACGCTAGGAGAAGCATGTCCGCAATCTTGACCGAAGCAGTCCCCGTAATCGATCCCACCGCGAGCTCACCCTCCCGCAACATCCGCAAGACCACGCTTCCCAACGGCCTCCTCGTCCTCACCGAGTCCATGCCCCACGTCCGCAGCGTCTCCATGGGCGCCTGGATCGGCACCGGCTCCCGCGACGAATCCGCCCCCCTCAACGGCATCTCCCACTTCGTTGAGCACATGGTCTTCAAGGGAACCACCTCCCGCTCCGCCCAGCAGCTCGCCCGCGAGGTCGATACCATCGGCGGCAACCTCGACGCCTTCACCGGCAAAGAGATGGTCTGCTTCAACATCAAGGTCCTCGACGAAAACGTCCCGCCAGCCCTCGACCTGCTCGCCGACCTGACCCTCCACCCCACCTTCACCCCCGAAGACATCGCCCGCGAGCAAGGCGTCATCCTCGAAGAGATCAAGATGGACGAGGACAACCCCGACTACCTGGTCCACGAGCTCTTCACCCAGAACTTCTGGAAGAACGACGCCCTCGGACGTCCCATCCTGGGCACCACCAAGACAGTCCCGACCTTCGACCAGCCGACCCTCTTCGACTTCTACCGCAACCGCTTCACCCCGGCCAACATGGTCTTCTCTGCCGCCGGAAACCTCCACCACGACGCCTTCGTCGCCCAGGTCGCCGCGAAGTTCAGCGACCTTGCCCCCACTACCCAGCCGCTCGAATCCGGCAAGCCCCCCGCCTCCACCCCGCACATCACCCTCAAGCGGAAGAAGTCCCTCGAACAGGTGCAGCTCTGCCTCGGCGTGCCCGCTCCCCCGGTCAACGATCCCGACCGCTACGGCGTCTACCTCCTCAACACCATGCTGGGCGGCGGCATGAGCTCCCGCCTCTTCCAGTCCATCCGCGAAGACCAGGGCCTCGCCTACTCCATCTACTCGGAGATGAACCCCTTCCGCGACACCGGCTCCCTCTCCGTCTACGCCGGAACCTCCGTCGACAAAACCGAAAAACTCCTCAAGTTGACGCTCCTCGAGCTCAAGCGTCTTAAAGAAGAGACGGTCTCCGAAGCCGAGTTGAAGCGCGCCCAGGACCAACTCAAGAGCAACATCGTCATCGGCCTCGAGAGCTCCGGCAGCAGAATGGCAAACCTCGCCCGCCAGCAGATGTACTTCGGCCGCTTCTTCGCAGTCGACGAGATCACCCATGAGATCGAAGCCGTTACCCCCGAAACCGTCCAACGCCTCGCCCGCCAGCTCTTCCGTCCCGAGGTCATGGCCCTCACGCTCCTCGGAAACCTCGGCACCATGAAGATCGAACGCGAGCACCTCGACTGCTAGAGAAGGCCAATATCTGGCTTGCGAACTCATCTACTGGTAGAGTTTGAATGGAAAAAGCACCACGGCAACAAAGGACAGCAGAGGAACCATGACCCCGAATCGCATCTCCCGGAAAACGACCCCGAACGCCTTCGAAGCCGGCTTCACCCTGATCGAACTGCTCATCGTCATGTCGGTCATGCTCATCCTCATGACCCTGGCTGTGCCTCAGCTTCTCAAGCTCCGCAAACAGGCCAACGAGACCTCTGCCGCCCAGTCCGTCCGTACCATCGCGCAGGCCGAGATCCAGTACAACTCCGCCTACCCCGCCAACGGCTTCGCCTGCTCCCTCACCGCCCTCGGTGGCGACCCCAAGTCCGGCGCTCCCACCGCGCAGGCCGCCCAGCTCATCGCCCCCGACCTCGCCGTCGGACAGAAGGCTGGTTACACCTTCGCTATCACCAACTGCACCAAGGTGACCGTCAACAATCAGGACATGTACACCTCGTTCGAGATCACCGCCGTCCCCCAGTCCATCGGCAAGACCGGCGACAACGGCTTCTGCTCCGACGAGAACAACACCATCCGCAAAGACCCGGCCGGCGGCACGAACTGCACCGTAGCCCTTCAGTAGCCAGTGCGAGGTACGAATCTCTGAGTCGTGATCTCCTTCAGGAAGTCGTGATCCACCATCAGGGGCGTCATCCGCAGTTAATCCGTCATCCTGAGCGAAGCGAAGGCCCCCTGGATTGGCCTTCCTTCCCCGGCGACTTCAGCCGGAAGCACCAGCAACAACCGGGCAGATAGCCCAGAGAGATACCTTTTGCCGACCTCGAAGAATCTCGTCCGCCACGTCCGCACCCTGCTAACGGCGCCCGTCCTTCTCCTGACGTTCGCGGCCACCCTCTCTGCCCAGACCGACCCCGCTATCCTCCGCAAAGTCGATGACCACTACAACCACCTCACCAGCCTCCGCACCCACTACCGCGAGACCTACGCCGGCATGGGCCTGACCCGCTCCGAGGAAGGCACCCTGCTCCTCAAAAAACCCGGCCGCATGCGCTGGAACTATGCCCAGCCCGCCGGCAAGGTCTTCGTCCTGGACGGCAAGTTCGGCTGGTTCTACACCCCCGGCGACTCCCAGGCCCAGCGCATCCCCGCCAAAAAGCTGGACGACCTCCGCTCCCCCCTGCGCCTCCTCCTGGGCCACACCCAGCTCAGCAAAGAGCTCGACCAGATCACCCTCACCCCAGTCGGCACCGGCACCCGCATCGCCGGCGTCCCCAAAGGCATGGAGCAGCGCGTCAAGCTCCTCTCCCTCACCGTCACCCCTGCCGGAGCCATTCAGCAGATGCGCCTCGAAGAGATCGACGGAGCTGTCACCGAGTTCACATTCTCCGACATGCAGGAAAACGTCCCTGTCAAAGATTCCGACTTCACCTTCACCCCGCCCCCAGGCGTGACCACCGTAGAAGGCATCTCCCCCATCTAGCGCTCGCCGCGAACCTTGCAACAGTTCCTCGACAAACGCTTTCGCTGCCAACGTCAACAAGCCCCTTGCTCCAGAGTTGTCAGTCTGGTCGCCGAGCCTCAATAAGAGTTCGAGTTGATCTGGGTATCCATCCAGGCAATGCGGGTCGTGAGCCAGCCTTTCATGTAAGCGACCTCACCGGCGTAGGAGCCAGCCAGCTCGGGTTCGGTGAAGACAACGGTATTCAGCACGGGCCAACGGGAAAAATTGTTCTTCTGAGTCTGGTCGAGATAGGCCGCCCTTTGATCGATGTAGGCGGGCAAAGTATCGAACCGGGTGGTCTTGAGCAGGTTCCAGCGCACCTTGACCTTGGCGCGGAAGGCAGGGTCCTGGAAGAGCTGGGCCATCCACTGGCCGTTTGCCACCCAGGGGTTGCGCACCCACCAGCCAGTGGGATCGGCATCCTGGTTCATGGTCGAATTTCCAGCGCCTACATCGAAGTCCCAGATCGGACCGCAGAAGAGCAGGCCATTGCGAGCCTTATACATATAGACGCTGCTCCACCAAATCGCGTCGTTGTTTTTGAAGATCTCGTTGACGAGGTACCAGTCGATAAAAGAGTCGACGTCGAGATACTGGGCATAACCGACGTTGGGGTCGGCAAAGCTGGGACCGTAGAGCGTGCTCTGAACCTGGTTGAGGTAGTTCTGAATGTAAGTCTGCTGCTCGGCAGCCATGGGGCTGGGATCGTGCATCGTGAGGGGGATGACACCGCCGACGTTGAAGGCGGCGTTCGCGGGACTGTTGTAGTCGACCTCCATGAGATAACCGCCGGTAACATCGGGAGAGATCGTGTCGGTGGTGTCGAGCGAGTCGATGTCGACGCGGTTCTTGTCGATATCGACCTCTTCGGTGAGTTGGTAGGAGCCTCCGTAGGCACCGTTCATGAAGAGCTCAACGAACTGCGAACGCGGGGACCAGGCCATGCCGACGCGGCGGCCAAGTTCAAAGGCCAGATCGTCACGCATGAGGGTCTTGTCGTCAAAGTTGGCAAGCAGCACCCAGTCCTTCTCGGTGGGCATGCCCAGCAGGCTGGCCTTGGTGGTGAGCTTGATCTTGTAGGGCTTCTTCGCCCAGGTCCAGGAGGTATTGCCGTGCCCCTTGATCTGGAGGTCGCTGTCGAGGACCGTATAGGCGCTCCCGCTGGGCGGAGTAAGGGTCATGTGGCCGGCGAGGTAGTCGTCCTTGGAGGTGACGGTGGCGCCGCCAGCAGTGGTGAGTTGCAGGACGGGCAGGTCCATCTTCGTGGGCACGAACGAGCTGCCGGTAGTACTGCTTTGGCAACCGGAGAGCATGCAGAGGGTAAAAACGAGGCCGACGGCCCAGGTGCGTTTCCAGAGCCAAGTGCGTTTCCAGAGTGAGACGGGGCCGGAATTCAAATGCAGACTCGGGGAAAATGTCATTGAAGTAATGAACGGGAAAGATGCACGTAAGTTGCGGTCCGAGTTGAGTTTCAGCGTATTCTATCGATGCATTGAGTTTCCCTGACGGACGTGCGGTCGGAAAGCCATCACAGGGGGCCTCTCGATCCGCTATAGCTCTGCACGATTTCTAATTCTCTACTGTCAGGCTTTTATGTCTCCCACCCCCTTGGTTTCGCGTCGCCTCTTCCTGCGCCAGACGTTGGCGTTCAGCGCAGCGTCCGCCCTGACGGGGGCGCTGACGGGATGCGATTCCCTGAAAATACCGGTCGCGGGGACGGATGCTTCGCACATGCTGATGCTGGGTGACTGGGGAGCGGACGGGGCTCATACCGACCAGAACCGCGTAGCGGCCGCGATGCAGGCGTATGTGAAGAGTGGGAATCTGAACACGCAAGCGCTGATGATGCTGGGTGACAGCTTTTACGGGACGCTGGGCAGTGTCAACTCGCCACGCTGGAGCGAGCAGTTCGAGCAGATGTATCCGAGTGCTGTGTTCAATTGCCCGGCATACAGCATTCCAGGCAATCACGACTACATCTACGATGACCAGGCCCTTCGCTTCAATGTGGAGCTTGCCTACGCCGCGATAGGCAAAAGCCGCTGGACGATGCCGTCCCGGTTCTATCGCTATACCTTTCCGGTGGTGAATCCGGTGCTTACAGTCATCGCTCTCGACAGCAATATCCCTTACGCCGACGGGTCGACGCAGTCGGGGGCATTTACAACCATGTCGGATGCGCAGCGGAAGGCGCAGTTGGCCTGGCTGACGGAGGAACTGGCGAAACCGCTAACGACGCCATTCCTCGCCCTGGCCGGGCATCATCCGCTCTATTCCGATGGCCCCCATGGGGATAATGCGCGACTGATCCAGGACTGGGATGCGCTGCTGCGGAAGTACAACGTGCATCTTTATCTGGCGGGCCACGATCACGACCTGCAGCACCTCGAGTTCGAGGGACATCCGACGTCGTTCTTCTGCTCGGGCAGCGGCGGAGCGGGACTATATGCGCTGACCAAACAGGAGACCGAGCGCGGGCCCTATGCGCAGGAGACCTTCGGGTTCAGCCACTTGGAGGCGACTGCGAAGCTGCTGACCCTGCGTCATGTCGACAGCACCGGGACCGTGGTTCATGCGTTCACCAAGAGCCCGGAGAACAAAGTGGAGATCCTGACATAGGCAGGATTCGCAGGCCTGTCTTTCCGGAGATAAATGGCGCGAGGGTTTCTGACTCGCATTCGGTGATAAGCCCGACGGCTCGAATAATCTGCTCCCGGAAAATTAGGCTACCGGGGCCTTCGAGCGTGCAATATCGGATCACCCGTATGTTGCTGTTTTGGGGAGGAGGACGAATTGTCTCGTTTGGTGACAACCGGCATTTGTTATGTTTGGCGCGTGGTGCGGGTCACAATTGTGCTCTTCATCATCACAACTGTAGGCCGATTCGAGGGGTTGGCTCAGGGCACAATCCGCGCGTTTCACACGACCGTAACTCCCAAATTAGGCGAGGATGTTGCGAACCCCTGCGAATACGAAATGCATATCTTATCCGCAAATAAACGAATCCGCGCTTTGTTTGTGGTCTTCGAACGAGGTCCAGAACTACAACACTTTTACGAGCAACCTGAGATTGTAGCTTTCGCAAGAGAGCACGACTTAGCGATGCTAATGCCACTGAGTTGCCCTTCAAAGGATCATGGAGACATAGACGTCGACCCCTATCAAGGTCTAGGCAGAGCTTTGTTCACGGCCATGGATCAATTTTCCGTACAAACGAATCATCCGGAACTTAAAACTGCTCCTCTTCTCGTTCTTGGGTTCTCGGGAGCGGGTGCGCTTGTGGGCAGGCTTGTGAGCTTCGCTCCAGACCGGATCGTAACAGCAATTCTCTCCCACGCCGGGCAAGTTGCGCCATTTAACCTCGACACGATCAACCTCTCAGGTGCGGCGTTGGGGATTCCCGAACTCATCTTGGTTGGAGGCAAAGACAAGGTAGTAGGAACGGAATTAGCCTATTCGTACTTTTCTAGATACTGGCAGTTAGGCGCTCCGTGGCTGTTCGCTACACAGAACGATGCCGGTCATTTTTGCAATCAGGACGCGACCGATCTCATCCTCGCATGGCTGAACATAATTCTCGATAACCTTCGATTGAAACAAGCTTCGGTGGGTGTAAATAGAACCAGCGGCTACTACGCGTTTTTTCGCAAAAAGCTGACCGGATCTTTCGACAGCGGCAACCGCCCGCTCGCGGAGGCAGTTGATCTCAAGGTCGAGCAACCCTTCGAAGGACCGCCCAGAGACGAGTTACCTGCCGGCTGGTTACCATCAAGAGAAGTTGCGTTAAACTGGGAAAAATTCACTAACTTACCCGATCATCACGCAACGGTGAAACACTGACTTCATCCCGCCCCCGGCGTGTCCACCGTTGAAGGCATCTCCCCGATCTAGGGCCTGTCAGTACATGCACCAGATTCCCCAAACTTGGGATGGATGAGGAGAAGTAAAGCCCGACGAGGACTACGGTCTTTTTGCGGACTGAAGGCCTGCGTTGACCGAGTAATCGCGATTTATGCAATTCGGTATAAGGAACATATCAAGCGCGAACGCCCTAGTCCGCTCCTTGAAGGGATAGCCACTTGCCCTTGCTGAAATAATAAATAATCGAAGCCTTCTCGCAGATGCCAACCTCTATGCCGCTGTGGTCCAGTAGCGGGAGGGACTTCAATTCATCCGGCGCATACGCTCGTGCATGATCCAGAATGTATCTTGAGGTCGCAATGCCGACCGTGACTTCACATTTATCTGCGTGGGATGAAAGATCGAACTTCCCCTGGGAGATAACTTCCTCATTCCACGCACCCTCCGTATTCGAGTAAATGAGGACGTCCTGGATCTTGCGGGTAGGAATGTGGCAAACGACAACGTAGTCAACGGAAGTGTGAGACCGGAAATGACCCTCCGTATAGGCTTGGTCCTTAGTACCAACATCGACGTTGTATTTCGGAACGACGCATTGTCGAATAATAAGATCCCGGCGAACACCCTCGGGCAGTTGCAGAATCGATTCCGGCGCTCTTTGCTTGGCGACCGGGTTGTACCCCTGTCCCATTGCCGAAATTGCGGACAGAGAGAGAACGATAAGACCACGCATATGAACTTTCCTCCCAGATCTCCCTAATGAAGAATCGGCCTTGCCTGCGTTGTTTTCACTCGACAGAAATTAGGTTGGTCGGCAACTCCGAAACAATCCTGCCGACCGACGATCCGAACTTGGCAAAGTGCCCGCAAAACGACGCTCTCGGAAACAATCAGCGGAAGTTGCGGAAAGCCACTTTGGCAGGCACTCTGCGGCCTGACCTCATTGAAGGCGAAGCCGAAACGACACCCCAAAACCCTATGTGGTGCCTCGTTACCTTCCTATTCTCACCTGCCGTTCTTTGTTAGAGGGGACGCATAGCCTGTTCTGCGCAAGCTGCTAGAGATCCGGAAGGCGAGGGCGCTTTACGGCGCATATTACTTTCGAGGTTGCGCAGTAAATTCTCGCTCGTGTCAACAAAGTGCCCCTCTCGCTGATAGGCACAGTACACCAGATGTCCGCCGGATGGCTCCCGAAGAGTGACGTAGACGTACGGCGCGTTCTGGGAATGGAACATGCCATAGCGAACATTGGGCTCGACAATAATCTCGAGCCAGAGATCAGCCGAAGCCTTTTCGGTGACCACTGTGAGGGGAATCTTAGGCAATCTTTCTAGAACCCGCCGTCGGATACGTTCAAGGTCTGCACTGGTGTCGGCATTCTCCGTGCGGCGGCTGCTGACCGCCACGGTTATCGTCTTCGCGGAGGAGAAGTTCTGGTTTGGAGCAATTGCCTCCCACTGTTTTGGGATTTGGGGCGGAACGTCCTGAGACGCCGCATACACAAATGTCTGAAGTGCTACAACAACACACGCGACGTGGCGAAAACTCATAACGGCTCCTTACCGCATGTTTTACAGGAGCGCCAATGACAAGGCAACGGTCGTATCGGTTGAGCTGAGGTTGTCGCTAATTCCGCGCCGTCCCATGCCGGCCCTCAACAATGACCTTGCAAAAAAGGGGTTATCAGCAACTTCAGCTTGACAGATGGCTCAACCATCGCCGAATTACCCTCGGCAAAGCCGAAACCACTCTACCGAAAGCCGGAGTAAAGCCGAAGCCAAAACGACACCCCCTCGCCTCAATTCATCCCCCACTCAAACTCCATCCAGTAAACTAAAACCCAAATAACAATAAAGACACCGCCGGGCCCTCCGAGCAGAAAAGTCGAGTCCTACCGTGACAAACGCCATCACCGCTCCGCACCTCAGCACTGAAGCCTTCCACGCCGCCGTCCACCAGCTCTCCCCCACCGTCGCTGTATTCGATTGCGACGGCACCCTGTGGTCCGGCGATGCTGGCTCCTCTTTTATGCATTGGACGATCGAGACCGGCCTGGTCTCGCGCGAGACCGCCGACTGGATCGACGCCAAATACCGCGGCTACAAGCGCGGCGACGTCTCCGAACTCGACATCTGCGGCCAGATGGTCCAGATGTACCACGGCCTCCGCGAGTCCGAGATGCGCGCCGCCGCCCGCACCTTCTTCCAGACCCGCATCCAGAAAAACATCTTCCCCGAGATGCTCGCCCTGGTCGAACAGCTCAACGCCAAGGGTGTCGAGATCTGGGCCGTCTCTTCCACCAACGACTGGGTCATTGAGGAAGGCGTCCGCGACTTCGGCATCCCCGCCAGCCGCGTCCTCGCCGCCCGGGTCCAGGTCACCAACGGCATCGTCACCGAAACCCTGCTCGACGTCCCCACCGACGAAGGCAAGGTCGCCTCACTCCACCGCTCCGGCATCACCGCCCCCGACGCCGTCTTCGGCAACTCCGTCCACGACGCCGCCATGCTGGCCATCGCCCGCCGAGCCTTCCCGGTCAACCCCACCCCCGCGCTCCTCGAACGCAGCGCCACCGAAGGCTGGCCCGTCTACTTCCCCGCCTCCGTCGCCCCCACCCGATAACACTTGGCGACCAGCCAGCCTTCCTACTCTCTGAAGCCTTTACGCCACATCCGTCGTCTAACCTTAAGCAAAGGTGAAAGAGACTATCCGCAAGCTCGATAAGCGCGTCGACACCACCGCCGCCAAACCCCTGCGACTCGTAGTCGCGGCCCTGATCCTGCGCGCTGCTGTCGCCGAGACTGCCCTCGCCGCTCCCCAGACTGAAGTCCTCGTCTGCCAGCGCCGCCCTGACCAGCCCATGAGCCTGAAATGGGAGTTTCCCGGCGGCAAGATCGAGCCCGGCGAGACCGCCGAGCAAGCCCTCGCCCGCGAACTCGACGAAGAGCTGGGAATCGAAGCCACTATCGGCCGCCGTGTCGCCCGCGTCCGCCACAAGTACCGTAACGGCGGAGCCATCGACCTCCAGTTCTTCGTAGTCGACCACTTCGCCGGCCCGCTCAATAACCGCATCTTTAATGACATGCGCTGGACGCCCCTCCGCGACCTGCCGGCCTACGACTTCCTCGCCGCCGACCTCGGCCTCATTCGAGACCTGGCCGAAGGCCGCCTGCTGTAGCCAGACACCAAAACCTGTCAACCCCTGAAAACCTGAAATTCCGGCGCAACCCACCGTCCATCAAAAAATAAAAAACTAAAAAAAGTGGCATTTTAGTTTTATCCAAACCCATAAAATAGAGACAGTAAGCAAAACAGCGGATTCCCCACGCCGGAAGTCCTTCCCTTACGCGAAGCGTCCAATACCCCACGAAGTGGCGCCCGCCCGGCGTCAGGGCGCGTTGGCACTTACTTGCCTCAGCGAGATAAACAAGCTAACTCGACCCCTGTCACGAATTTACCCGTAACCCCTTTGTTAAGACGATTTTAGCTCGATCGATTCCATCTATCTCGTTGTAATAAAAAGACTTACACGCAGGCAATGGGGGGGTACCCCTACCCGTGCAGCCCGTTCCACAACAGCACCATAGATAGTCCGATCACAATAACCGCCGTCACCCAGGCGACAACGTTGAACAGGCGCGAGTTCGTATACTTCCCCATCAGCTCAGTCCGGTTGATCAACTGCAGCATAAAGATCAACACCACCGGCAGCAGCACTCCATTCAGTACCTGCGAGAGGATGATGAACTTCACCAGCGGAAAGTTCGGGATCAGCACGATCCCCGCGCCCAGGAAGATCAGCAGCGTATAGAACCAGTAGAAGAACGGCGCATCCTTGAAGCCCTTATCCAACCCGCTCTCGAACCCCAGGCCTTCGCACACGGTATAAGCCGTTGAAAGCGGCAGAATGGAAGCCGCAAACAGCGAAGCATTAAACAGCCCCGCCGCAAACAGGATGAACGCATATTGCCCCGCCAGCGGCTTCATCGCCTCCGCCGCATCCGACGGATCGACAATGTTGCGCACGCCGTGGGTGTACAGCGTAGCCGCGCAAGCCACCACGATGAACCACGCCACAACATCCGTGAAGATCGAGCCCACGATCACGTCCAGCCGCGAGGCCTTGTACTGCTTGACGTTGATCCCCTTCTCCACGATTGAGGACTGCAGGTAGAACTGCATCCACGGCGTAATCGTCGTCCCAATCACCCCGACCGTCATATAGACGTAGGTCTTGTCGCTCCACACATGCCGTGACGGCAGCTTCACCGTCTCGACCAGCGCGAGGTGCCAGTCCGGGCCGCTCAGCACGCCTGCGACGATGTAGGCGATGTAGAACACGCTCGCGATCAGGAAGATCTTTTCAACGCTCTTATAGTCCCCCTTGACCACCAGCGCCCACACCAGGAAGGCGCACACCGGAACGCTGATGTACTTGGTCACATGGAACAACTGCATACTTCCCGCGATGCCCGAGAACTCCGCCACTACGTTGCCGAAGTTCACAATCACCAGCAGGATCATGACGAAGAACGTCACGCGCAACCCGAACTCCTCGCGGATCAGGTCGCTCAGCCCCTTGCCGGTGACGACACCCATGCGGGCGCACATCTCCTGAACCACGATCAGGGCCAGCGTGATTGGAATCATCGTCCAGAGCAGGCTGTAGCCGTACTGAGCTCCCGCCTGCGAGTAGGTAAGGATTCCACCCGAATCGTTGTCCACGTTAGCCGTAATAAATCCCGGCCCGAGTACGGCGAGAAACAGAAGGATGCGGGTACGCCAACTGCGCCAGAAGCTCATCGCAACTCCGCGCAGGCGAGACTGAATCGCTGCAAAACGAAACGAGAAGGCGCGCAGCGGTCCATTATCAAAGTCATCGCTCGCACACTCCTCCCTCGTTGAAACTACCTCAAAGCATCACGCGAGAGGAAGTCATCACCCGTATCGACTTAGGTATCCGTTTCGCTTAGGTCTTGGCGCGTAGCAGTGCGATCACCTGGTCTGCATGGATCACGCCCACCAGCCGTTTATCGTGGTCCAGCACGGGTAGCGCTCGCAGGTTGTATTTGTCGAACAGCTCAGCCACCTTCCGCCCATTCGCGTCGACATCGCAGCTTACGATGTGGCCATGCGGCAAATCGTGAAGGTTGTCCCGCTCCCCAGCCAGCAGTAGGTGTACCAGCGGAATGAGGGCCGCGACCCTGCCCTCTTCGTCCAGCAGGTAGACTTCGTTGACCACCTCGGCATCGCCTTCGTAGATCCGCAGCGCAGCAATCGCATCGGATACCGAAGCCGCCCGTGACAGCGCCAGGTATTCCGTCGTCATCCGCCCGGCAGCCGAGTCGCCGGAGAACTCCAGCAGGTCTTCGACCTCCTGCCGTTCCTCGGGATTCATCTCGCCGAGAATCGCCTCGGAGCGCTCGTCGGACAGCTCTGACAGCAGGTCGGCAGCAGCGCCCGGATCCATCTCTTCGACGATGCCGGCGATCTGCTCCGAGTCCAGCGACTCGATCAGCGTCTGCTGCATCTTCGGATTGACCTCTTCCAGCGCCTCGGCCGCGACCTCCTCGTCGAGACTGATGAAGAGCGCCTGCCGCTCTGCTGGAGCAAGGTCTTCGAGAATATCGGCTAGGTCCGACGGATGCATCCGCGCCAGCTTGTCCTGCTGCACCTTCAGCTTCACACGTCGCGCCGGATCGCGATCGATCAGATCGACGAAGTTCCACGGAATGACACTCGGCCGGAACCGCGCCGAAACCCGATCGACGGTCCCTGCCGGAAGTCCCTTCAGGAGCCGGCGCACCGCGCCGCGGACCCCGACCTCCACCTCGGCGATACGCAGAAACATCGCAGAAGTACCCTCTGGGCAAGCCTCCCACACCAGATCGACGTCGTTGACGCGAACGACCTTGTGGCCGTTGATGTCGATGATCTGCTGGTCAAGCAGGTCCCGCTCCAGCAGCAGGTAGCTGTTATCCGCGAGCAGTGTCTCCGGGTGAGCATTCTTCTGCACCTGCAGACTGCCATCCTGACCCAGTTGCAGCTCGGCGATGGGAACCAGCGAAGGCAGCGCACCGCGGGGAGAGGACGCCAGCCGAACCACCACACCATAGACGTGGATAGCATCCGCGACGGGAGCCACGGCCAGCTCGCGAATGTTACCGAACGCGCGGCCGCCGCTGTCGAACACGGCCGTTCCCACCAGGGCCGAGACGCTGGTTCGCTGGTTTGCATGCTTGGTCATATCGTGTCGCCGCGCCGTTCCATTCCGGCTCCATTCCCTACCGAATCCTAACTCACAGAGGCATCGCCTTGACATTCGGAGGCGACACAAGCAAACTGCCATCATCGCCAGTATCTGCTGAGACAGCCGCATCGCTAGCGATAAAGGGGTTTTTTGGCCGACTCAACGACAAGCCGTGTCAGCTTCACCCTTGATTCGTCGCTCGACAGCGTCAACAAGGTGGAACTCACGGCGGAGCAGTATGCAGCACGGGCCGGTTTTGATGAAGACACCGTACCGCACATCGCCATGGCAGTCCGAGAAGCAGCGGTGAATGCGGTGCTGCACGGCAACGCGTACGACAGAAACAAGCACATCACGGCCTCGTTCGAAACCACCACAGATTCGCTGATCGTCCGTATCGCCGACCAGGGACCGGGACTCAATCCAGATACCCTTCCCGACCCGTTGGCACCGGAAAATATCCTCCGCGGCTCCGGTCGCGGTATCTTCCTCATTCGAGCCTTTATGGATGAGGTACACTTTCGGCAGCTACACCCCGGAACCGAACTCACCCTGATTAAACACCGAACACCCGCGCAGCCGGGGACCTAAGGAGAAGACAACATCATGAGCATGAAAGTACAGACTCGCCAAGTGGACGGCATCACGATTTTGGATCTCAGCGGCCGCATCACCCTCGGCGAAGGCAGCGTTACCATCCGGGATGCAGTCCGTGACGTTCTAGCCAAGGGTTCGAACAAGATTCTCCTGAACCTGGGCGACATCAACTACATCGACAGCTCCGGCATCGGTGAGCTGGTCAGCGCCTTCACCACCGTCCGCAACAGCGGTGGCGAACTGAAGCTGCTGAACCTAACCAAGAAGGTTCACGATCTGCTCCAGATCACCAAGCTCTACACCGTCTTCGACGTAAAGGACGACGAGGCCTCCGCTATCTCTTCTTTCACCAAGTAATCGGCTTCGAAGCATACTCAGCTTCGCAGCATAGGAAAGGCCGTCGCATTTCGCGACGGCCTTTCTGTTTGAGTTCGCCAACCGGCGACTGCAGCGTTACTTGCTGAAGTCGACCTTCGGAGCCGCGCTGTTTTCTGGATTTCCCTTGAAGTACTCGTCCCGGTACTTGAACCCGGCAATCCCTGCCCAGAAGCTGTTCGGGAACTGACGCACGTAGACGTTGTAATCCTCAAGCGTCTTGTTGTAACGCTGGCGTTCCACGGCGATGCGGTTTTCGGTCCCGGCCAGTTCATCGGTCAGGCGGATGAACTGCTCGCTTCCCTTCAGGTTGGGATACTGCTCCTGCAGACGGAAGAACGGTCCGAGGGCGATGTCCAGCTTGGAGTTCGCCTGGATCTGTGCTCCGCGATCGCTCCCGGCCGACAGAACACCCGCGCGGGCGTTGGCGATGTTGGTCAACACAGTCGTCTCTTCGGCGACGTATCCCTTCACCGAGGCCACGAGGTTGGGGATCAAGTCGAGACGGCGCTGCTGTACGACGTTGACCTGCGAGTAAGCCTGTGTGACGGCTTCATTCTTCTGCACCATGGTGTTCTTCGCACCGATGTAGCTGCCTCCGATAAAGAGCAGCACCACAATCAGAAGTCCAACGATTCCAAGTCCAATCCAAAGAGATTTCATTCTTTCCTCGACTTTCCTAAGCTGTTTCCTGCGATGTTTGTGCCCCTGTGCCCTGGCCCGCTCCACGGCTGTACTGTATCACCGCGCCTGCGCTGCCCTTCTTTGCTGCCTGCTTTGGATCACATCTTTACCTCAAAAACCTCGGCTGACAATCAAAAATCCCGGCTGAAATCAAAAATCTCCACTGGCCCCTCCGCCTCCGGAGCTTCCTCCGCCGAAGCCTCCGAAACCGCCGCCTCCACCGCCACGGTCGTCACGACCGCCTCCGCGACCGCCGCCTCCGCCACCCATCAGGCTCCCGAGGATGAACCATAGGATACCGATGTTGCCGGTGCGGACCAGGATAAAGAGCACCACCAGGATCGCTCCGCCGCCCAGGATGACCTGAAAGAAGCTGAGATGAACCGGTTGAGCGGCTTCGCGCCGGTAGGTGTGCTGCGTCTGGGGAGTGGTCAGGGTGACGCCGGCGTCCGTCGCAATAACCTGCGCCAATTGACGAACTCCCAGCGGCACGGCAGCGTTGTAGTCGCCCTGCTCAGCGGATGGAACCATCGACCGGCCGATATCGCCGACTTTGGCGTCGTTGAGGATGCCCTCGAGACCGTAGCCGACCTCGATCCGTCCGCGCCTTGGTGTCATGACCAGCAGCATCAGGACGCCGCGATCGGTGCCCTTGGCTCCAACCTTCCACTTTTCCTGGAGCGCGGTGGCGAACTCCTCGACAGACTGATCGTTGTCGAGTGTCTTGATCGTGACGACGGCGATCTGGGCGTGGGCCTGGCGATCCACCTGCGTGCAGAGATTCTCAACGCGAGCCCGGGTGTCAGGCGAGAGAACGCCGGCAAAGTCGTTCACGTAGCCGGTAGGTGCGGGGAGAGCGCTGACCTTTTCAGCCTGAAGCCAGCCCGTCGAGGCCAGCAGGAGAGTGAACACGACAAGGCCTTGCACTATGCGCTTCATCAAGGGTGATTCTACGCTTGCGCGATGCATAAAGTTCCATTTCCGGTAGAACGGTGAATCACATTTGTTCTGTCGTCTATAACCGGCAAAGAGAGGGCCGAGCGGTTGGCTCGGCCTCTTCATTGGTTTCCATCGACATACTTGAAGCGAGCATACTACTGCTTAGCCGTCGGCACTGCAATTCCTTTTGCCTGGGCGAGCTTGTCGACAATCATGGTGTGGTGTTGAATCATCTTCTGCCCCTTGAGGACGGCCTCTTTCAGATCCGGGTCGCTCGTGTGCTGTGCCGCTTCGGTGAACTCCTTCAGATCCTTGTGGTGGTCCTTGACCATATAGGTGAGGTATTCGGTGTCGAACTCGGCTCCGGAGAGGCCGTTGAGCTTGTCATACTCGGCCTGATCGTCCTTGCTGAGCTTCTTCGGGGCGGAGACGCCCTTCGACTCTGCAATCGGCTTCATCTGCTCGTTGAGAGCGGTGTGGTCGGTGACCATCTTTTGCCCGAAGGCTTTCACGTCCTCGCCCTGCGCTTTTTCGGAGGCAAGCTGGCCGAGCTGAACCTCTGCCATACCGCCCGCTGCAGCCTTGCGGAGAAACATCTTCTCCCGCATGGTTTCGGCGGCGTTCCCCATGCCGCCGCTGGAGTCCTGCATGGAAGTCGCAGCAGGTTGTTGCTGCTGGGGCATGTTCGGACTTGTCTGCGAAGCGGGGGAGGACATGGGATCCGGCGTCTGGGCGTAAAGGCCAAGCGGACAGAGTGTGACAGCGGCGCCCAACAGGGCCATGCGGATCGTGTGCTTGTTCATGATTTCCAACTCCTTCAACGTTCTGGTTGTATCTGCCAAGCTATGGAGTTTCCTGAGAAAAGAGACCCGCCTTCGCGCTCTCGATACTGTTTGCCGCTTTTTTTGAAACATCATTCATTTGGTGTGCTGTGGCTATCGGAGGTTGCCCGCCAGACCTTTACGGAAAAGCTGTATTCTTGATTCTCGTACATGCCGGACATCGTCCCATACCAGCCGACATTACCCCCACGGAGCCCCAAAAAGAATGACCGACATCGTAGTCCTGCCTCCCGTTGCGCGCAAGGAACCCACTCCCACCCATCTGCACGGTCAGACCCTTGAGGACGACTATCGCTGGATGCGGCAGAAGGAGTCTCCCGAGGTGATCGCGTACCTGCAGGCGGAGAACGCTTACACCGCGGCATCCCTGGCCGGGACCGAGGAGCTCCAGGCGAAGCTCTACAAGGAAATGTTGTCGCACATCAAGGAGACGGACGAGTCCGTTCCCTACCCCGACCACGGCTGGTTCTACTGGAGCCGCACGATGGAGGGCAGCCAGTATCCGGTCTACTGCCGCCGCAAGGGAGTGACGGTGGCAGCTTCCGGCGTCACCCGGTTCGACCCGGTGCAACCGGAGGAGGTGCTGCTGAACGTCAATGCGCTCGCCGAGGGGCAACCTTATATGGCCGTCGGCGGGATGAGCGTGAGCCCGGACGGAAGGCTGATGGCGTACTCAACCGACAATACCGGCTTCCGCCAGTACACTCTCCGCTTCAAGGACCTGACGACGGGTACGGATCTGTTGGAGACGGTCGAGCGGTCGGGATCGTTCGCGTGGTCGGCTGACTCGAAGACGGTCTTCTATACGACTGAGGACGAGGTCACGAAGCGCCACAACCATCTCTACCGTCACACGGTGGGGGAGGCAACCAGTTCGGATGCCCTGATCTTCGACGAGCCGGACGAGCGGTTCAACCTGGGAGTGGGCAAGACTCGGGATGGGAAGTACTTCCTGATGGAGGCGGGTAGTCACACCACCAGTGAGTGCCGTTTCCTGTCGACCGCAGAGCCTCTCGGCGAGTTTCGGTTGATCGCGGCGCGGGTGGACGATCAGGAGTATTCGGTCGATCATCGCGAGGGCATCTTCTATATCCGGACCAACGACTCCGGCAAGAACTTTCGGGTGGTCACTGTATCAGTGGAGGCTCCAGAGCGGAAAAACTGGCAGGAACTGATTCCGGAAAATACCGACGCTCCACTCGAAGATTTCGATGTATTTCATTCATTTTGCGTTAGTTCAAGGCGTGAGCTTGGGCTTCCCACGCTGACGGTTACCCAGTTTGGCGAAGCTGCCAGGCTGGGCGAGTCCCGCACGATCAACTTCCCGGAACCTGTCTACTCTGCGGGCGCGCATGCGAACCGGGAGTTCGAGACGACGTCCTACCGGTACAGCTACCAGTCGCTGGTGTCGCCAGCGTCGGTCTACGAGTACAACATTCAAACCGGCGACTCGACCCTGCTCAAGGAGCAGGAGGTTCCCGGAGGCTTCGACCGAAAGCTGTACGCCTCGGAGCGAGTCTGGGTGGACGCGGCGGATGGGGTTCGCATCCCTGTGTCGGTCGTCTACCGTAAAGATTTATTCAAGCAGGACAAAAGCAATCCGCTGTATGTCTATGGATATGGGTCGTATGGCTACCCACTTCCTGTAGGCTTTAGTGCCGCGCGGCTCTCGCTTCTGGACCGCGGATTGGTCCTGGTTTACGCCCATATACGGGGCGGCGGCGAGCTGGGAGACCCATGGCATGACGCTGGCAAGATGATGGTGAAGTGGAATACCTTCACCGACTTTACGACTGTGGTCGAGCAGCTTGTGGAAAAGGGGTACGGCGCTGTGGATCGCGTGGCCATCGAGGGTGGAAGTGCCGGAGGCCTGCTGATGGGAGCGGCGGTGAACGCAAAGCCGGAGTTGTTCCGGGTAGTGCTGTCGCATGTGCCGTTCGTGGACGTGATGAACACGATGCTGGACGCCTCCCTGCCCCTGACCATCGCGGAGTACGAGGAGTGGGGCAATCCGAACGAGCCGGAGGCGTTCGCCTATATGAAGAGCTACTCGCCGTACGACAATCTGAAGGCAGGAGCCTATCCGGCGATGCTGGTGAAGACCAGCTTGAACGATTCGCAGGTGATGTATTGGGAGCCGGCGAAGTACGTCGCGAAGCTTCGGACGCTGAAGACGAACGACACTGCCCTCCTACTGCACATCAATATGGATGCCGGGCACGGCGGAGCCAGCGGGCGTTATGACTACCTGAAGGAGATCGCGTTTGACTACGCATTTCTGCTGCGGGAGTTGGGGGTGGTTTAGGCTGCTTGATCGCTGTAGAGCTTACGACAGGCAGATACCAAGGCGCCCTAACGCCGGGCAGGCGCCACTTCGTGGGGTATTGGACGCTTCGCGTAAATGAATCAACTCTACAGCGATGGGTAATCGACTCTAGTTTTTTTAGACTGTGGTGGCCTTCTCTTCGACCAGGTCGCCTTCGCCGGGAGCCAGGAATAGGTTCGTTTCGAGGCCGTGCTGACGCGTGTAGAGGTCGTGGTAGCGGCCTTGGAGGGCGTAGAGGGAGTCGTGGGTGCCGCGTTCGAGGATGTTTCCCTGCTCGATGACCAGGATCTGGTCGGCGCGGCGGATGGTGGAGAGGCGGTGGGCGATGACGAAGGTCGTGCGGCCCTGCATGAGGTGGTTCAGGCCGCTTTGGATCAGGGCTTCCGACTCGGAGTCGAGGGAGCTGGTGGCTTCGTCGAGGATGAGGATGCGGGGGTCGGCCAGGATAGCGCGGGCGATGGAGAGGCGCTGGCGCTGGCCGCCGGAGAGCTTGACGCCGCGCTCGCCGACGATGGTCTCGTAGCCTTCCGGGAATCTTTCGGCGAATTCGTCGACGCGGGCGATGCGGCAGGCTTCCATGAGCTGTTCCTCGGTCGCGCCGGGACGGCTGAAGAGGATGTTCTCGCGGATGGTTCCGTCGAAGAGGAAGGTCTCCTGGAGGACGACGCCTAGCTGCTGACGGTAGCTGGAGAGACGGATGGTGGAGAGGTCCTGGCCGTCGATCAGGATCGCGCCGCTGGTGGTGGTATGGAAGCCGCAGATCAGCGAGATGATGGTGGACTTGCCGGAGCCGGAGGAGCCGACCAGGGCGGTGACGGTGCCCGGTTTGGACTCGAACGAGATGCCGTGGAGGACGGGCTTGCCTTCTTCGTAGGCGAAGGTGACGTTCTGGAAGGCGACGTCGCCGCGGATAGTGCCGAGGGCGTGGGTGCGGGTGGGCTCGGAGTCTTCTTCCTTTTCGGCCAGTATCTCGTTGGTGCGGTCGAGACCGGCGATGGCTTCGGTGAGCTGGGTTCCGATCGAGACGAGCTGAACGATGGGCGCGATCATGAACGCCAGGAACATGACGTAGGTGACGTAGCCGCCGGTGGTGAGGGTTCCGGCTACAACTTGATGCGCGCCGAGGTACATGACCAGCGCGCCGACGACTCCGAGGACGGCGGTCGAGGCGAGCGACATCAGCGATTGGGCGGTCAGCGAGGAGATGACGTTCTGCAGGAGGCGGTTCGCACCGGTGGCGAAGGTGCGGGCTTCGCTGGCTTCGGCGTGGTAACCCTTGACGACACGAACGCCGCCCAACGATTCGGTGAGGCGGCCGGTGACTTCAGCGTTGATCTTGGCCCGTTCGCGGAAGATGGGGCGGATGGTCTTGAAGGCTCGTTGCAGGATGAGGCCGAAGATCAGCAGAATGACGAAGGTGACGACCGTCATCTGCACGGAGAGATTGATGAGGTAGCCGAAGGCGAAGAGCGCGGTGAGGACGCCGCCGAAGAAGTCGATGACGCCGGTGCCGATCAGGTTGCGAACGCCTTCGACATCGGTCATGATGCGGGCGACCAGGGTGCCGGTGCGGTTCTCATCGTAGAAGGCGACGGGGAGGCGACCGATGTGGGCCTGGACCTTCATGCGGAGTTCGGCGATGAGGCGCTGGCCTTCTTTGGAGAGGAGCTGGGTGAGCGTGAACGAGGTGATGCCTTGAAGGATAGTGGCCGCAACAACCACTCCGACGATCTTGGGAAGCAGACCGAGCTGGTGCTTGCCCATGACGTTGTCGATGAGGTACTTGGTCGAGGCGGGGAGAATCAGGCCGCTGGCGCGGTTGACGATCATGAGCAGAAAGCTGCCGCCGAGGAGCAGCCGGCGCGGCTTGATGAGCTTCCATACGTCGGGCAGGACTTTTTTGAGCTGGGGCTTGGGACGCTTGGCGGTGAGATCGGCGGTGGTGGCGCGACCGGTGCCGCGGGACGGACGGTCGACGGCTTTCATGCCACCGCCAAATTTAGATGGGCCAAACGAGGAAGACATATATCTGAAAGTGTACGCCCGCGCGGGTCCGGACGGTTCAGCTCGTCAACAGACCCGCTTTCTGAATTGAGGGGCTAGGTGGTGCGGAGGCGGCGGGCGGCGATGAAGGAGCGGACGCAGAGCAGGACATAGATCAGGCAGAGGGTTCCCATGATGGCCTGGACCTTGGCTGCGTCGGGCCGGGGTACGAACTGGCCGCCGATCATCCGAACGGTGCCGATGATTCCGGGGATGGTGCCGAGGAAGCCGAGCAGCCCAACGGTCACGGCGATGTGCATGAAGAGCATGCGCTTCTTTGGGACTTCGGTATTGGCGAGTGCGCCGAAGATCACCAGTAGCAGGCCGAAGGCGGCGGGGATCAGGGTGTGGGGGTGATGTCCGAGGGTGAGGTATGCGCCTGCTCCAAGCAGAATAAGCAGGGCGCCGAATGCGATGGTAAGTTTTGCCACGATAGTGCCTCCAGGGGTTGTCCCTGATTGTACCTAGTGGGCTTGCCCAGCATGGAGGTGCGGCGACTTCAGGGTTCAGGCTTTGGACTGCACCCTCGACCGGGTCGCCTTTTTAGTGGCGGCCTTGTTAGTACTGGCCTTGTTGCCGGTCTTGGAAGGAACGGCGGCCTTTTCTTTCTTGCCTGCCTTCGGTGCCACTTTCGTTGCGGTCGTTCCCGTGGCTTTGACGAAGTGCTTCCAGTCGATTTCGGTCTGCTGGGCGTAACTGGTGGCGAAGCGGGCGATGGCCTTCGTAAAGCGGTCGGAGGAGCCTATATAGCCGGCGAGAAGAACGGGGTCACCGGCGCGGGAGTGGCCGCGTGCGAGGATCTCGCCGCAGACGGCCGCGTATTCCAGCAGAGCGCTCGCCTTCAGCCCGGCGATATTGATGGAGGCTTTGTGGTCGTTCAACTGGCGGACGAGATAGTCGCGTCCCTCGATGGTCGTCCAACCGAGGAAGGGATCGGATTGGAGCTGCATGGAACGCTCGCCCTCTACGACGCGTCGCCCTTGATGGAAGGGGGCGGTGAGGAGATTGTTTCCGAGATAGGGGGTGTACGCAGAAGGCCTCTCCTCCTTGATCTGCAGGAAGAGCGGATCCTCCGGGCCATTGCCCTCCATATAGATACAGTAGACACGCAGTCCGACGGAGCCGGTCCCAACGACCTTGAAGGCTACGTCCAGAGGCCGGTACCGGGCAAGAAAACGGCGGCGTTCGACCTGCAGGCTTTCAGCGTAGGGGGTAAGTGAGTCGAGAATGCGCTGCGCCGCGACTCCGGTGAGACGCGTAAGGATGGGCGGGGCAGACTTGAAGATTCGCAGGGATTCGCTTGCGATCTCCTCATCCGGCTGCAGATCGATGTTCTTTTCTTCCTGCTGCTTCGATCGGGCTGAGGGTTTAGTAGAAGAGCTTCGGGAGACCTTTGTCTTACCTGCAAGCGCGGATGGACGAAGCTCGGTGAGGGCTTCCAGGTTGTGCATCGGCGTGGAGCGTTGCGCCGTGGCGAGAAGCTGGGAGACCGGGGTGATCTGATGGATGCGATGGACCTGGTACCGGGCGAGTTTTAACACCGGCATCCGCGCGCAGCGGAAGATGGCGCGGCGGTAGCTTTCGAGGGATGCGATTGCGGCGTCATGACAGAGCCTGTCGCTCGTCCCGGCTTCCATCCCGGCCAGGATGAGGCTGGTCGCCATGCGCTTGACGTCCCACTCGAAGGGGCCCGGGATGGTCTCATCAAAGTCGTTGATGTCGAAGAGAAGCTCTCCGCCGGGACCTTCAAAGGCTCCCAGGTTGCTGGCGTGGGCGTCGCCACAGAGTTGCGTGTAGACGTTGGTATTGGGGAAGAGGGAGAGATCGTACGCCATCACCGGGACAGAACCGCGAAAATAACTGAAGGGCGAGACGGCCATCCGCTGGTTCTTGATTGGCTGGAGAGAGGGCAGGCGCCCCTGATAGGCGGCCTGAAGGATCTTGACGGGAGACTCAGTGCGGTGACGGGGCGTGAAGGCAGCGTGGTCGAAGCGGCGCATGTGCTTGCGTTGCTGGCGCCCGAGCGCGAAACGTTCTTCAAATGTCAGCGGAAGTGGCATCAGCATTGCCTCGGCTGGATGAGAGTGTACGCCAAACGCCGTCTTGAAAAACGTTGCACGACAGCATCCCTGCTTGATCGCAACGACGAATACTGGCGCGTGAAAAAAAGAGTTGGCGGGTACAACCTCTGGTATTTTTTGGGGTCTGAAGCAGGAGGAAGCTGTGTCGGCTGCTGGTCTGGGAGGCTTCGCAGCCACATTGCAAAATAAATGTTGTGCGATGCAGCCGAAGTTGTAGTGGATTCAATAGTTTTGGTGGTACTCTTTCGCTGTCTGGATAGGTGAATCTTATGACACTGCGTCAATTGCTGTTCTGCTCCGTAGTTAGTGTTTGCGCTTTGAGTGTTTCGGCATCTGCGAATGATCGCTCGCGGAAGAGTCCTTTCCCGCGGACTCCGCTAGCTGCTCCTCATCACGCGTCTGTCAACGTGTCGAAGAAGACGATGCAACCGGTGAAGGTGCAGAATTCGGCGAAAAAGGCTCATTTCTGGAGCCGCTAGCATTGAATTGCTAGACCGCTTCCCTGCCTGCACCTCCTCGAAAGGCATCGATTGAGCCGGAGTCTGCTCAATCCCCTGTTATAGCTACCCTATCTCTGAAGGCCCGGCTCACGCTGCGGCCAGCTTGATCTTTGCCACGACCTCGGCAGGCTGCCAGTCGTTGGAGGGGTACCAGGCGGCAATTTTTCCGTCTTTTCCGATCAGGACGGTGGAGAGCGAGTGGTTGATGGACTTCTCGTCGCCTGGGGTGACTCCTACATTAAAGAACTGCGTGACGGCGGCGAGATCTTTTTCGCCCGGGACGGCAAAGTCCCAATGCTGGAAGATGTCTCTCTTCTTCGGGGAGTTCGCATTGTGGGTGTAGGCCTCGCCGTAGCTGCGGAGCACGGCGGGGGTGTCGTAGGCAGGATCGAAGCTGATGCTGAGCAGGTGGGTGCCAGCGTAAAGAGCCGGATCGGCGGCCAGGGCTTTGTCGACGTCGGCAAAGTTGCGGCTCATGCGGGGGCAGAAGTCGGCCAGGGGGCAGCGGGTATAGATGAAGGTGACGAGCAGAACCTTCCCTTGAAACTGGGCGAGGTGGATGGCTCGGGCGCCCTGATTGACGAGCTTGAAGTCGGGAACGGCTTCCCCGGCTGCAGGGACATGGTATTGGACGGCGGGCTTATAGTCCGGCTTGGCTTGGGCGATGACGACGATCTTGTCCAACAGGACGGTGTTGAAGCCGTCCGGGTCCTTGGTGACGAGGAGCGTCGCGGTAATGCGGTCTCCGGGGTGGAGTTCGCTGACGATGGTGGGATCCTTGAGCTTATAGGACATGGTCATCGCACCCATGAAGCCGGGGATGGCTTCGTGGTCGAGCATGACGTCGCTTCCGGTGACGGAGACGATCTTGCCCTTGATGGCATAGGTCTTGACGGGTGCGACCGGGTCGGTGGCCACTGGGGTTTGCGCAGCGGGTGGAGTAGCCGAGCGGCAGCCGGAGAGCGCGAGAGCGAAGGTCAGGGCAAACAGTAGCTTACGGGGCACGGTAAGGACTCCTGCCTCCATGATACTGGGTGTGAGGGCCGAGCGTCGCCGCGCGGGAAGAGCGCTTTTTCCAGTGGGGCGGGGCGTATAACCGATGCTATGGACTCAGAGGATTTGCTGCCTGCGGAGGTCGTAGCGGCGCTGGAGCGAGGGGCTACGGTAGTTACGGTGAACCAGCGGGCGGCACGGACGCTTCGGCTGGGGTACGACCGGCGCAACCGCATGCTGGGGCGGAGGAGCTGGCAACCTGCGCAGGTGCTGGCGTGGGATGCGTGGCTGTCCGGTTGGTGGAGCCGGCTGTTGCTGGAGGGGCTGGCAGCACAGATGCTCCTGAACCGCAGCCAGGAGCTGTCGGTGTGGCGCGACGTGCTGGAGGAGGACTCCGAGCGGCAGAGCCTGCGGGGAATGGAGTCGCTGGCCGAGATGGGCGCGAAGGCATGGACTCTGCTGTGCGGCCATAACGGCAGAGGGCGGCTTCGGGAGATTGCGGTGAGCACCGATACCCGGGCGTTTCAGCGTTGGGCGCAGGCGTTCGAGCGGCGCTGTCGTAACGAAGGATATTTGGCGCAGGCGAACCTTGCGGACGAGGTGCGAAAGGGCGTCGCCAGTGGGGCGTTCGAGGCAGGAACGGGTGAGGTGGTGCTGGTCGGGTTCGATACGATGACGCCTTCGCAGGCGGGCCTGATCGAAGCGTTGCGCGATGCGGGTGTGGTGGTCGAGGAACTTCAGCTTGCCATTCCGGCTGGTGACCGTCTGCTGATCGAAGCAACGGACGGCGCGGAGGAGCTGCGGGCGTGTGCGCTGTGGGTGAAAAGCTTTTTGGCCGATCATCCCGACGGGCGCGTTGGAGTCATCGTGCCGGGTCTGGAGGCACAGGTCGGGGAGATTGACCGAGTGTTTCGCGAGGTTCTGGCGCCGGAGCTGGAAGCGATTGGAGCGGGGCCGGGCCCGTATGAGTTCTCCGTCGGCGAGGCGCTGGCATCGACTCCCATGGCACTGGTCGCGCTCGATCTACTGCACTGGGTTAACGGTGCTCTGCCAGTAGAGCGGGTAAGTGCGCTGCTGCTGTCTCCTTACTTCGCGGATGGACGGGGAGCGCTGAGTGCGAGGGCGGAGTTCGATGCATTCGGGCTGCGTCGCGCGAAGATGCTGCGGCCGGAGATCTCGCTGGAGGAGATGGCGAAGCTGGTGGAGCAGGCACGCGGACTTGAGGCCGTCTCGGCTGCTCTGCGGAGAATGCGGCAGGTGGTGGCTCGGCGCTTCTCGAAGGACGACACGCTGACTTATGCAGAGTGGGCCGAGGGAGTGCGAGAGCTGTTGGAGGCTGCTGCGTGGGGTGCGGGAAGGGATGAAGAGAGCGTCGAGTATCAGGCTCGGTCCAAGTGGGAGGGCGTGCTGGACGAGCTGGCGACGCTGGACTTCGACGGGCGGCGGGTGCGGTTTCGCGAGGCGCTGGAAGGGCTGGAAAGGATCGCCGGGCGGACCATGTTTGCGGCGGAGTCTCGCGAGGCACCGGTCCAGGTGATGGGGCCGCTGGAGGCAGCGGGCAGCCGGTTCGATGCGGTGTGGTTTCTGCAGGCGGGAGAGCTGTCGTGGCCGATGACGGTGTCGACCAGTCCCCTGCTGCCGTGGCCGTTGCAGCGGGAGCTTGCGATGCCGGGAGCTGACCCCGCTCTGGAGATGGACTTTGCACGGCGTGTCTCGCTGCGCGTTGCGGAGAGCGCGGGAACGGCGGTGTTCAGCTATGCGCGGTTCGCGGGAGACGAGGCTGGGAGGCAGCGACCCTCGGCTGCTTTGGACGGATTGGGTCTGGAGGCGACGTCCGCTGAGACGATCCTGTCTCGCGGCGTGGTGCGGGAGATTATTGAGACGGAGATGGTCGAGGACGATGTGCGGCTGCCGGCGCTTCCCGATCGCGTCATTCGGGGTGGTGCTGCGTTGCTGGCGGCGCAGGCGGCGTGCGGCTTCAAGGCATTCGCGGAGCAGAGGCTGTGGTCGAGTGAGCCGGATGTCGCGGAGCTCGGGATGGATGCAGCGGAGCGCGGAACGCTGGTGCATGGGGTGCTGGAGCTTTTCTGGAAGAACGTGAAGACGCAGGAAGAGTTGAAGGCCATGACCGTGGCCGAGCGTGAGGAGATGCTGGACTGGTGCATCCGCGAAGAGTTGCGCAGCGCGGCGGCGCGGAGCGCCACAGCCTGGGATGTGGCGTATGTCGATATGGAACGGTCGCGGTTACATACACTGCTGGGAGGCTGGCTGGAGCTGGAACTGGAGCGCGCTCCGTTTGAAGTGAAGCTGAGCGAGATGAAGTTCGACGATGTCCGGGTTGGCCCGTTGCGGCTGCGCGTAATCGTCGATCGCGTGGACCTTGTAGATGATGGTGGCGGTGAGGACGGGGCCGATGCAACGGAGCCAGCGGAGATGATCGTCGACTACAAGACCGGACGCGCGGAGCCGGGGCAATGGTTGACGGACCGGCCGGATGCTCCGCAGCTTCCGCTCTATGCGGTCTTATCGCAGGCTTCGCGCATTGCGGGGGTTGCATTTGCAAAGGTAAGACTGGGCGAAGAGATGAGTCTGCATGGGTATGCGACGCGGGAAGAGTTGGTGACGAAGCTTGCCAGACTGAAAGACGCTCCGACGCTGGAGGCGCAGGTTGAGGCGTGGCGGCGGGTGCTGACGGGCCTAGCGGAGAAGTTTGCGGCTGGCGATGCCAGGGTGCGGCCGAAAAAGTATCCGGATACGTGCGAGCACTGCGCGCAACGGCTGGTGTGCCGGTTGGATGTGGCGGTGCTCGATGCGGACATGGACGAAGAGAACGGAGCCAATGATGAGTAATCTCTTCGTGATGGGGCAGGATCTGGATGGCAGCGAGAGAGCTATTTCGGCGACAGGCGGGGAAGGATTACCGCCGGATGTTGCGGAGCGCGAACGGGCTTTGGATGTGAGCCGATCGTGGATCGTCGAGGCTCCGGCGGGTTCGGGCAAGACGGGACTGCTGATTCAACGCTACCTGAAGCTGTTGGCGGAAGAGAGTGTGATGCAGCCGGGGCAGGTGCTGGCGATCACGTTTACGAAGAAGGCTGCGGCAGAGATTCGGGAGCGCGTGCTAGCCCAGTTGGAGAGCGCGCAGCGTGGCGATGCGGTGAAGGAGGCACGGTTCGAGCGCGAGACGCGGGCGTTTACGGAGGCGGTCCTTGAGAAGGACCGGCGACTGGAGTGGGGGCTGCTGGAGAATCCGCAGCGCATGAACCTGAAGACGATCGACTCGCTGTGCGCGGTGATTGCGGGGTCGATGCCGGTGCTGTCGGGCGGGGGCGGCGGAATAACTCCGGTGGAGGATGCGATGCCGCTGTACCAGGCGGCGGCTCGCCGGACGGTGATGCAGTTTGGCGGTGATGATGCAGCGTTGAATGACGCGCTACGGGAGGTGCTGCTGCATCGCGATGGGAATCTTGTCGAGTGCGAACGGCTGTTGGCAGAGATGCTGGCGTTGCGCGACCAGTGGGGCGAACTGATTCCGTTGCGCGATGCGGAACTGAACGATGCGTATCTGGATGGGACGGTGCTGCCGAAGCTGGAGCAAACGCTGGAGCAGATGGTTTGCGCTGGACTGACGCAGTTAGCGGAGAGTGTGCCGCGAGACTTCCTGGAAGAGGTCGCGGCGCTGGCGGCTTCGTTTGCGGAGATTGCGCCGTACGACCGTGAGGTCTCTCCGCTTGCCGCCTGCCTGAGCCGCAGCGTGCCGGGAACGGACGTCGAGCATCTGGAGCATTGGAGGGCGCTGATCCATCTGCTGGTGACGCCTTCGAGCTGGACCTGGCGGAAGGGATTCGCGAAGAACCATCTTGGCTTCGAGACGACCAAGGCTGAGAAGGATCGGCTAAAGCGCGTGCTGGAACAGATTGCCCATCGCGACGATCTGCTGGAGGCGATGCAGCGCGTAGACCGGCTGCCTCCGGCGCAGTATCCGGAAGAGCAATGGCGGGTCGCGAAGGCGCTGTTCCGCCTGTTGAGCCGGGCGCTGGTGGAGTTGCAGTTTGTCTTTGCGGAACGAGGCGAATGTGACTTTGCTGAACTTGCGCTGCTGGCGCGGGGCGCTCTGCGGCAGACGGGCGGCGTGCTGGATCTGCAGGAGGCGCTGGGGATGGAGTTCCGGCATCTGCTGGTGGACGAGATGCAGGACACCTCCACGATCCAGTATGAGTTGATCGAACTGCTGACGCAGGAGTGGGACGGCGAGCGGCAGACGGTGTTCCTGGTCGGCGACCCGAAGCAGTCGATCTACCTGTTCCGGCAGGCGCGGGTGGAGCGATTTGTCAGGACGATGCAGGAGCAGCGGATGGGGGATCTGCCGGTCGAGTGCCTGCGGCTTACGGCAAACTTTCGCTCCCAGACGATGTTGGTGACGGCGTTCAATGCGGACTTCTCGCTGCTCTTTCCGCGGGCTGAGGATGTCACGACTCCCGATGAAGTCCCCTACGATAATGCAGCGGCGGTGCGGAGTTCGGCCTACTCGGACGTGGGAATGGAGTGGCATACGCGGGTGATTGAGGCCAGACGTTTCTCACCGGAGGCAAAGGCGGAGTCTCGCCACTGGCTCAAAGACGAGGCGCAGATGGTGCGGGCCATTGCGAAGGATTGGCGAGGGCGCCCGCTGCCGGCGGGACGCACTGAGCCGTGGAAGATCGCGGTGCTGGTGCAAGGACGCCGGCATCTGCTGGATATCGTTGGAGCCTTGAAGGAGGACGATGGGGATGGGTCGATTCCCTTCACCGCCGTGAAGATCGATGCGCTGGCCGAACGTCAGGAGGTGATGGACCTGTTCGCGCTGACGCGTGCGCTGCTGCATCCTGCGGACCGGGTGGCGTGGCTCGCGGTGCTACGGGCTCCGTGGTGTGGGTTGAGCCTTGTCGATTTGCACGCGATCGCAGGGGGAGATGATCCGCTGATGGTCAAACGAGTTCTTCCTGAATTAATGATTGAGCGGGAACACTTGTTGAGTGAGGAGGGAAAGCTTCGCCTGGTGCGGGTGAGGAGCGTGCTGCAGACGGCGGAATCGCAGCGATTGAAGACGGCAGCCTGGGTGGAGCGGACGTGGCGATCGCTGGGAGGCGATGTGAGCCTCGACGACGCGGAGCTCGGCAATGCACGGCGGTATCTGCAGCTGCTGGACGAGGTGGAGAAGGATGCCAATCGCGTCGAAGTGCCCGTACTGCGTCGTCGCATGGAGAAGCTGTACGCGCAGGCGGTTCAGAGCGCAGGTGCGGTAGACCTGATGACCATCCACGGAGCGAAGGGGCTGGAGTGGGATGTAGTGATGGTGCCCGGACTGGCGCGGCAGGCAGGGATCTCGCGGAGTGGTCTGCTGGTCTGGAACGAAGTGGAGGGCGGCGACGAGAATGCGGCTCGAGGTATGCTCGCTCCGATCGCCGGACGGGGAGAGCCGGCCAAGGAGCTGAATCGTTGGATGAAGGGTCTGCGCGATGCCCGCGAGGCAGCGGAGCGCAAGCGGCTGTTTTATGTAGCCTGCACGCGTGCCCGGGAGGAGTTGCATCTGTTCGCTGCTCCGGAGCGAGGTGCGAGGGGAGAGATCCTGCGTGCTTCGAACAGCTTGTTGAAGGCCGCGTGGCCGGCAGCGGAACGGCACTTCGTCGATGCTCCCGGAGCCAAGGTGCTGCCGTTTGGAGTGGCTGCTCCGCTCGACGACACGGGCGATGCCGGGTTGACTATCGCTGCGGTTGAAGAAGCTGTCGAACGACCTCCGATGCTACAGAGGCTGCCGCTCTCGTTCGATCCCGCGTCACGATTTGCTTCCGCAAGTGCCACCGAAGCAAGCGAGAGGCGGGCGCAATTTGAGAGGGCTTATTTTGAAAGACCGGAAGGATCGTTTGCCGCGCGGGCGTTCGGGAATGCGGTGCATGGATTTCTGGAGTTGGTCACGAAGCGGATGGCCGCTGGTGTTTCGGTCGATGCATTAGTAATGGAAGCCGCAACCTGGACATCGCGCGTGGAAGCGGTGTTGCGTGGGGATGGACTTCCGCCTAGTGCCGTGCAGCGCGAGGCACAGCGGGTGATCGCTGCGCTGCAGACTGCTTTGCAGGACGAGGCGGGGCTTTGGGTGCTCGGAGCGCGGAAGGGTGCGGCGAGTGAGTTTGGATTTACGACCTGGACTGAGAAGCGGCGCAGCTTCCGGCTGGATCGCGTATTTGTCGCCGGACCGGAGCCGCTGGCTCCAGGGAGTGACTGCTTGTGGATTGTGGACTACAAGACCGGTACGCATGGGCGCGGCGTTGGAGTGGATGCGTTTCTGGCGAGTGAGCGGGAGAAGTATGGGGCGCAGATGGAGAGTTATGCGCGGGCCATGGCGGCGGATGCGGAGGGGAAGGAGCTTCGGGTGGGCTTGTATTATCCGATGCTGCCGAAGTTGCTTTGGTGGAAGCCTAGTTTGGCTTGAGGCTACAGCAAGTGCGCCCTGACGCCGGGCGGGCGCCACTTCGTGGGGTGTTGGACGCTTCGCGTTTTGCGTGAGGAACAACTTAGTTTGTGTTTGCGTTGTGGCGGACGTCTTTGCCGCGCACCCAGAAGATCACGTCTTCTGCGATGTTGGTTGCGTGATCGCCGACGCGTTCGAGGTTACGAGCGATGATGAGGGCGTTGAGCGATTGCGGCGTCAGCTCGGGCTTTTCCTTGATGAGGTTGCTGAGCGAGTAGAAGGCGGCATCGTTCATCTCATCGACCTGATCGTCGAGTTGGAGGACGGACTGGGCCAGTTCGGCGTCGGCTTCGATGAAGGCCTGCAGCGCCTTGCGGACCATCGCAGAGGCGAGCGACGCAAGCTTGGGGATATCGACGGGAAGGTCGATGTTTGCGAAGGCACCCATCTCGCGAACCCGGACGGCAATGTTGACGGCCTGGTCGCCGACGCGTTCGAGATCGGCATTGATACGGATCACCGAGAGGATGAAGCGCAGGTCGATGGCCATGGGCTGTTCCATCGCAAGAAGGTCGAGGGCCATCTGGTCGATCTCGCGCTCCAGCCGATTAATGGAGGGTTCGGCTCGGAAGACGAGTTCGCAGATGGAGAGGTCACGGGTGCGATAGGCCTCGATGGAGCGCTGGATGGCCTGCTCGGCCATCCCTGCCATGACGAGGAGTTTTTCTTTGAGACCGTCGAGATTCTGGTGGAATTTGACGCGCGTCAACCGAACCTCCCGGTGATGTAATCTTCCGTCCGCTTGTCGCGGGGATTGGTGAAGATCTTATGGGTTGAGTCGAACTCGACCATCTTACCGTTGAGGAAGAAGCCGGTATTCTCGGCCACACGCGCGGCCTGCTGCATGTTGTGCGTGACGATGACGATAGTGTACTGCGACTTCAACTGGAAGATCAGGTCTTCGATCTTCGAGGTGGAAACGGGATCGAGCGCCGATGCTGGCTCATCCATCAGCAGCACTTCTGGGTCAACAGCGAGCGCACGGGCGATGCACATACGCTGCTGCTGTCCGCCGGAGAGCGACGCGCCGGACTTTTTCTTGAGATCGTCTTTGACCTCTTCCCAGAGAGCGGCCTGTTTGAGGGAGCGCTCTACCGTCTCGTCGAGGATGCGGCGGTTGCGGAAGCCGTTCAGTTTCAATCCGCTGGCGACGTTATCGTAGATGGACATGGTCGGGAACGGGTTGGGGCGCTGGAAGACCATGCCGACACGGCGGCGGATCTCGACGGGCGAGGCGTCCTTGTAGATGTCGAGGTCGCCCATCTTGATCACGCCGGTAGCGCGGGCGATGGGGTTGGTCTCGTGCATGCGATTGAGGCAACGAACGAAAGTCGACTTGCCACAGCCGGAGGGGCCGATGAGGGCGGTGGCGTGGTTGGCGGGGATGTGCAGATTGATGTCCTGCAGCGTGTGCGTCGTCCCGTACCATGCATTCAAATTCTCGACCTGAATTCCGACTCCCACTAGCTTGCTCCTTTGAGTACGCCGCGGTTGGCGAAGATGCGGACGAGCGTAACTGCAACCATGATCATAACGATAAGCACGAGCGAGCCGGCCCAGGCGAGGCGGTGCCACTCGTCGTAAGGGCTGATGGCGTAGACGTAAATCTGCAAAGGCAGCGCGGCAATGGGCTCATTGAGTTTGAAGCTCCAAAACTGGTTGCCGAAGGCGGTGAAGAGCAGCGGGGCCGTCTCACCGGCGACGCGCGCGAAAGCCAGCATGCAGCCGGTGATGATGCCCGGCGATGCCGTCCGCAGGCTGACGGAGAGCACGGTGCGCCACTTGGGCACCCCCAGTCCGAGAGCCGCTTCGCGTATGGCATGAGGGACGGTGGAAAGCATCTCTTCCGTAGTCCGCGTGATGGTGGGGACCATCATGATTGCCAGCGCGATACCGCCGGCCAGTGCTGAAAAATGCTTCTGCTGCATGACGACCAGCGAGTAGATCGAGATGCCCATCACGATGGATGGCACGCCGTTGAGCACGTCTGCGGTGAAGCGGATGGCATTGCCAAGGATAGTGCCGCGAGCAAACTCCGCGAGATAAACGCCGGCAGCAATGCCGATCGGAATCCCCATCAGGCTGGCGAGGAAGAGGATGATGCCGGAGCCGACGATGGAGTTCGCCATGCCGCCGCCCGGCTCTCCGACGGGTGCGGGAATGTGGGTAAAGAAGGCGAGGTTCAGGGAGCTTGCTCCCTTGTAGATGAGGTAGACCAGGATGGCTACAAGCGGCGCGATGACCAGCACGGTACTGAGCACCGAGAGCACCGTGATGAGCTGATTCATCGTGCGGCGGCGCATGGTGCTGAATGCGGAGGGCTTGGGTTGAGGCGTAAGCGGAGTCAACGGCTGTGTGCTCATGGTGTCAGGCCACCCTTGCCGGTGCGCCGCGGGTTACGGCCCAGACCATCAGACGGGCGATGGCGTTGACGACGATGGTGACGAGGAAGAGGGCCAAACCAATCTCGATCAGCGCGCTCAGGTAGAGATTGTCGGTCGCCTCGGAAAACTCGTTGGCGATAACGCTGGCCAGGGTATAGCCAGGAGCGAAGAGCGACTTGGCGATCTCGGCATGATTGCCGATCACCATGGTGACTGCCATCGTCTCACCAAGGGCGCGGCCGAGGCCAAGCATGATAGCTCCGACAATACCGATACGCGAGTTGCGCAGGACGCCGGTGCGGATCATCTCCCAGCGGGTTGCGCCCAGAGCCAGTACGCCTTCGCGCTGGCTGTTGGGGACCGCCGTCATGATGTCGCGGGTCAGCGACGAAATGACGGGCAGGATCATGATGGCGAGGATGATGCTCGCCGTCAGCAGGCCGACGCCGAAGTTCGCTCCGCCGAAGAGGCCTGTCCAGCCGAGGGTCTTCGCGAAGAAGGGACCAAGGTGCTCGCGCATGATCGGCACCAGGACGAATACGGCCCAGAGACCGTAGACCACCGAAGGAATGGCGGCGAGCAGTTCCGTGAGAAACGAGATCGGTGCGCGCAGAGACCGGGGGCAGAGCTCAGTAAGGAACACCGCTACGCCAAGCGCAAGCGGAACGGCCATCAGCAGCGCGAGGAACGAAGTCTCCAACGTCCCCACGATAAAGGGGAGCGCACCGAAGTCGCCGGAGACTGGGTCCCATGCTGAACGCATGAAGAACTTCCAGCCGAACGCGATGAGCGATAGCTTCGAGCGGCTGATGAGGATAAAGAAGATGAAGAGAACGATGGCGAAGATACTCAGCGCGCAGACCAACATCACCACAGCAAAGCTGGTATCGGCCAGACGTCCGCTGCCTCGCTTACTGAGAAACTCGCGAATGGGCGACGGCTCGGTGCTGACCACAGTTGGTTCCGAGGAGCCGACGAACTCAGTTGGGGCCAGGGACGGCAGAGGCATTGAGGAGCCGGGTTCGCGTTCAGTTGTCATGCGCGTGGGAGCCAAGTGGTCTTCCTGCAGATTGATGCGGCTATCGGGCTATTTCGAACTCAATTTCCCGTGACGCGAATGAACGGAGATGCCGCACAGAACGGTTACAACGTTCTGTGCGGCGGCGAAGTTGCGTTGCGTTACTTGACCTGTGCGATCGACTTGCGCACCATGTCCTGGACCGGCTTGGGCAAGGGTGCGTAGGTCATACTCGATGCTTCCGCCTCACCCTTGTCGAGCATCCAGCCGAGAAATTCCGCCAGCGCCTTCGCCTTGGCTGGGTCAGTCGACTTCAATGGAATAAGCAACCAGGTGAAGCTGGAGATCGGGTACGACTCAGCACCCGGTGCATTGGTGATCGAGACCCGGTAGTCCGCAGGCATCGTCTTCGCGGCGGCAGCGGCGGCAGCGGTGACGCCATCGGTGCTTGCCTTGACGAACTTGCCCGACGCGTTCTTGACGGAGCCGAACTGCATGTTATTGCCGCGAGCATAGATCAGCTCGACGTAGCCGAAGGAGTTCGGAGCCTGACGCACCATACCGGCAACGCCTTCGTTGCCCTTCTGGCCGATGCCTGTGGGCCACTTGACCGACGCTGCCGCTCCGACCTTGTTCCTGAAATCAGCGCTGACCTTCGAGAGATAATCGGTAAAGATGAACGAGGTGCCGCTTCCGTCGGAACGGTATACGGGAAGGATGGCGTTGTCGGGAAACTTGACGCCCGGATTGTCCTTCGCGATGCGAGGATCGCTCCATTTGGAGATCTTGCCGAGGTATATGTCCGCAATGACGTCGCCGGAGAAATTGAGATCCTGCGTCACGCCCTTGAGGTTATAGACCGGGACAACCGCGCCAAGAACGGTGGGGATATGCATCGTCGTCGTCTTGGCGTTCTTGATCGCGTCATCGGTCATGGGACTGTCCGTAGCCCCGAAGTCAACGGTACCTTCGGACACCTGGCGAATGCCGCCGCCGGATCCGATCGACTGATAGTTGATATGGACGTCGGGATGAAGCTTGCTGTACTCGCTGAACCAGCGGGAGTAGATCGGGTACGGGAAGGTGGCACCGGCACCATTGATGTTCTGTGCGGTGGCACCCAAGGTGGCCAGCACAAGAACGCCTGCTGCTAGGAACTTCAGATTCATGTGTCTCCTTCTACTCCGGGCAGCGTCCTGCGAGCTATTCACAACCGGACAGAACCAATAGATACAGTGTGACCGTCAAATGTTACGGGAAAGTTACACTCGAGTGAAATCGAGGATAAAGCGTTTCAATCGAGTGAATCCTGCGCCTTCGGCAAAGTGAAGATAAAGGTGCTTCCGGCGTTCAATTCGCTCTCGGCACGGATGCTGCCGCCCTGGGTCTGCACCACATGAAGGGCAATCGCCAGCCCTAAGCCGGTCCCTCCAGACTCCCGGGAGCGGGCCTTGTCGACCCGGTAGAAGCGCTCGAAGATTCGCGTCAGGTGCTCTGACGCGATTCCCTGCCCGAAGTCGCGGACGCGGAACTCGACGGCGTCGAATGGCTCAGAAATCTCGCGGGCACTGACGACGACGCGCGAGTGTTCCCTGGCGTTCGGTCGACCGTACTTGATGCCATTCTCGATGAGATTGCTGAGGACCTGCACGATGGAATCGGAGTCCGCGAAGACCTGGCAGGTCGTCGTCTCACCAATCTCCAGAATCGCTTCGGCATCCTGAACCAGCCCGCTCATCGCCTGGACGGCATCATGAACCAGCATGTCGGCTGGAATCGGAGCGGGGTGCAGATCCTGTTCGGAGGACTCAACGCGCGCCATCACCAGGAGATCTTCAGTAAGGCGGTTCATGCGCGTGGCGTTTTTAAGGATCGTGGTCAGGAATTCGCGCGCCTGTGGACTCAGACTGGCTTCGTGGTCGAGCAGCGTCTCGACATAGCCGGTAATGGAGGTAAGCGGCGTGCGGAGTTCGTGAGAGACGTTGGCCACAAAGTCCCGCTGGGTGCGCTCGACCTGCTCGACGCGGGTGATGTCGTGCAGCACGGCGACGGCTCCGCCTCCCGGCATGGGCGAGGCGATCACTTCGAAGATCCGTCCCGGAAGCAGGGTTGTGGAGCGACGTTCGCAGACGATGCGTTCCTCAAGCGCCGTGCGGACGCATTGCAGGACCTCGGGATCGCGGATGGTCTGGACCAGAGCGTGTCCTATGCGGACGGCCCCGGTCAGCGAGGCGCCGGGAATGATCTGCTGCATGTGCTGGTTCGTCCACTGGATGCGGCCGGCCTGATCGACGGCGACAACGGCGTCCTGCATGCTGTCGATCATGGCCACGAGTTCGTTGCGGCTCTCGGCGGCGTCGGCCAGGACGCGTTCGACGTGGGTGGATACGGTGGAGATGGCGCGGGCCAGTCCGTCGAAGTCCTGGTAGCTCTGCCCCTGGAGGGTGACGGGCCGTTCGGCGATGGCTGCGGTTGAGGTCTCCAGGGCGGAGATGTTTTTACGGACCGAACGCGCCAGCAGGAGTGCGTTAATCGCAGCCCATGCAATCACCAGGACGATGCCCGGAATCCAGCCGTAGGGCGTAAACCAGACGCGCAGGATGGCTACGAAGGCCAGCGCGATGGTCATACGGACGAAGAATGAGAAGAAAAGACTACGAGTCACGAAGGCATCCTGAGGTCAGTGGGCGGATTGCTTGAAGACGTATAGCTCACGCAAGTTAGTACCAAATTCGCCCTAACGCCGGGCGGGCGCCACTTCGTGGGGTCCTGGACGCTTCGCGTGAGCGACTTCCTCTATGCTCGTCGACGCCTACGCTGACTGGGCGGTTTGTGCAGCCTTTGGAATTTCGAAGCGATAGCCTGCGCCACGCATCGTTTTAAGATAGCGCGGCGTCTCTGCGTCCGCTTCGATCTTTTCGCGGATGCGGCGGACGTAGACGTCGACCGATCGCGGGGTGACGAAGCGCGCATCGCCCCAGACAGCATCGAGGAGGTGGTCGCGGCTGAAGACTCGGCCGGGATGACGGGCAAGGTAGTCGAGCAGGCGGAACTCTGTAGCGGTGGTAGTAACGAGCTCCCCATCGACCCGAAGCTGCATGGCGTTGGCGTCGATCTCAATCTGCTCGAAGCGGATGATCGACGGAGTGCTGGGGCGCTCGAAGCGACGCAGGACGGCCTTCACGCGGGCGACGAGTTCTCGGGTGCCGAAAGGCTTGGTAATATAGTCATCGGCACCCATCTCCAGACCATGGACGCGATCGTTCTCGGCTGCCCGAGCGGTCAGGAAGATAATCGGGACGACGCTGAGGGTGGGGTTCTGGCGAAGGCGCCGGCAGAGGTCGAGGCCGTCGCCGCCAGGGACCATGATGTCGAGCAGGAAGAGCGCCGGGGGCTGACGTTCCGCATCCGAAAGAATCTGCTGGATGGCGAGATACGGTTTTACGGTGAAACCCGCGCTCTCCAGGTGGTACTGCACCAGCCGGGAGATATCGGCATCATCTTCCAATACAAAGATCGTCTGACTCAATGCGGAAACCTCGTTCTCGTGAACCTACGATGACAAGGCTAACGTAAAAGCGCTCCAGAATTGCGAATGGACGATGAATCTGAACAGACGATGAATGAAAAGATTGAGATTTTGGCAGTACGCTTAAGGAAGTGACCCGCTGGTTCGTGAGGACGCTTACTGGAATCTCCGTGTCCTACATGGCGGGGCGGACGACGTGTACTGTACAGGTTTTGCCTCTGGAGGCTGTTACGTCACAGAAATCCCATCTCGCTCTCTGCGTGGACGATGAAGTTGTCGGTTTGCAGGTGCGCCGTATCCTTTTAGAGCGAGCCGGGTACCGCGTTCTGACCGCTGCCGATGGAGAAGCTGGACTTAGCGTCTTCGAACGCGAACAGATCGAAGTCGTGGTGCTGGACTTCTCGATGCCCGGCATGGACGGCGGCGAGGTCGCGACTCGTATGCGCCAGACGAAGCCACAGGTTCCGATCCTGCTCCTGTCCGCTCATGTTGGACTGCCGGCTGAGATCACTTCGCTGGTCGATCTATATATGACCAAGGGCGAGGGGCCTGAGGTTCTGCTTACGAAGGTGGGCAGCCTCCTGCAGTCCGTGAAGGTGTCGTAGTGAAAAAATCCGGATCGAAACCCCAGGGGTTGAAGCTGAATTGGAACTGAGTCGGTTCAAACGCATTCTCATTCAGGTCTTTCTACTTCCTGTCGTTGCCCTGCTGGTCATGGCCGGAGCACTCTACCTCGACATTCAAGGTTCGAATACCACCGTCAATTTGATCCAGCAGTCGGACGAGCGGATCACGCAGGCTACCCTGGCGGCGAAGCTGATCCTCGACGAGGAGAGCGGACTTCGTGGCTACCAGACCACCGGTTTCTGGAGCCCTACACCCGGGCACAATCCGCCCTGAAGGCCCAACTGGCGGCGCTGGAGAACGTCCCTGGGGCAAACCAGTTGCAGCGGGATCATCTTGAACGGCTTCGGGAGGCCCACGAAACCTGGCAGGTCGGTTTTGCGGAACCTGTGATTGCCACAATCCGAGCCGGCGGCCAGGCCGACGGAGTGGAACAGAACCTCCACGGAAAAGCGCTGATGGATGGCATCCGCAGCGATCTGGACGCCGTGATCCTTGAGGCCCAGAATCGCCGGGCCGGGCGCATCAGTCGCTGGCACTGGCAGGTCAAAACGACGCTGGAGGGGATCTTCGTTCTAGCGGTCGCGATGGGCATCGTTATCGGTCTGTTCACCCGCAGTCGCCTGCATTCCGTCTCAGACGCATACCTGAATGCGTTGGAGATGCATAAGCGCCGGGCGGAGGAGCTTTACGAGTCCGAGCAAGAGCTGAGGACGACGCTGGCTTCCATCGGGGACGGCGTAATCGCCTGCGACGCAGAAGGTTGCGTGCAGATGATGAACCCCGTGGCACAGGATCTCACCGGCTGGAGCCTGGAGGATGCCCGTGGCGTTCCGCTGGAGCAGGTCTTCGAGATCGTGAACGAGACGACCCGGGCTACGGTCGAGAACCCGGTCGCCAAGGTTCGCCGCATCGGTGGGATCGTCGGCTTGGCCAACCACACGGTGCTAATCCGCAAGGACGGGGGAGAATTACATATCGCTGACAGTGGCGCGCCGATCCGCGACAAAGTAGGAGAGATCGTCGGAATCGTACTGGTCTTCCGCGACGTCACCATGGAGCGCCGCACCCAGGACGCCTTGCTGGCGAACGAGAAGCTGGCGGTTGCGGGACGTCTGGCGGCGACGATCGCCCATGAGATTCACAATCCGCTGGACTCGGTCGCGAACCTGCTCTTCCTGATGCGGACCGGATCGAGTGAAGAGGAATCCAAACAGTTTATGGCGATGGCCGAGCAGGAGTTGACCCGCGTCACGCAGATCAGCCGCGCCATGCTCGGGCCCTATCGCGAGGCGAAGACTCCCGTGCAGGTGGACGTACCGGAGATGCTGCAGGAGATTCTTCTGTTGATGGATTGCAAGTTGCTGGACCTCGGCTTGAAAATCCACACCGACATGCCAGCTGGAATCCGTGTGGAGGGATTCCCCGCCGAGTTGCGCCAGGTGTTCTCAAACCTGATCGCGAACGCCGTTGAAGCCACCGGGCGCGGCGGTTCGGTGTGGGTCACTGTCGGACCCGAGGCCGCCGAGATGGGCTACGACGGGGTACGCACTGAAGCAGGGGCCCTAGTACAGGTGCGGGATAATGGACCTGAAATTTCAGAAGAGACGCGCGCGCACCTGTTCCGCCCCTTCTTCACCACCAAAGGCGAAAAAGGTACAGGCCTTGGACTTTGGGTGAGTCGTGGCATCGTGACGAAGCACGGCGGCAGTATCCGGATTGAGAGCGATACCTCCGCCGATTCGCATGGAACGGTGGTCAGCGTCGTCCTGGCTACCAAGCCAGTCATGCAGCTTGGTGGCGACTAGAGGGGTCGTGCTGCGTGTGTAGCTGAAAGAAGCCGAGACGGCAAGTGCCAAGGCACCCTGACGCCGGGCGGGCACCACGGGGCCTTCGGCAGGACCTTCGTGGGGTATTGGACGCCTCGCGTAAGAGAGTCGACCTTACAGTGGCGGGAGTCTCAGGCGGCAGCCAGAAGTGTGGAGACGATGGAAGCGGCCTCTTCGCATTGGACTCGCGATACGTCGTAGTGGGTGACGAAACGGACCGAGTGTGGGCCGATAGCGCTGGCAAGAACTCCCTTATCGCGCAGGGCGAGACAGAAAGCGGCGGCATCCCCGTGGTTCGTCAGGGTGAAGATGACGATGTTGGTCTCAACGGCTTCGAGGTCGATGGTAGCGGCGGGCTGAGCAGCGACTGCTTCTGCCAGGAGCCGGGCGGTGGCGTGATCTTCGGGGAGGCGGGCGGGCATCTCGTTGAGCGAGATGAGACCGGCGGCGGCAAGGATTCCAGCCTGGCGCATGCCTCCGCCAAGGGCCTTGCGGTGGATGCGGGCCTGCTCGATATGCTTCGCGGAACCGACCAGGATGGAGCCAACCGGCGAGCCGAGCCCCTTGGAGAGGCAGAAGTTGACTGTGTCGAAGCCGCTGGTCAGTTCGGCGACCGAGAGCTTGAGCGCGGCGGCGGCGTTGAAGACGCGTGCACCGTCAAGGTGGACGGGAAGTCCCACGGCCTTGGCCTCGGCCCAGATCTCCTGCATGGTGGCGAGCGGAGTCACCGTGCCGCCGGCCATGTTGTGCGTGTTTTCGAGGCAGATCAGCGCAGTCTGAGCACGGTAGTAGATCTTCGGGCCGATGGCCGCGGCAATCAGCGGCCAGGTGAGAATGCCGCGTGGCCCGGTGACGGTGCGGACCTGGCAGCCTGCGAAGGCCGACGTCATCGCCATCTCCCAGTCGAAGATGTGCGCGCGGGATTCGGTGATGACCTCCTGGCCGTGCTGCGTGTGCAGACGAATCGCCATCTGGTTGCCCATGGTTCCAGTTGGGACGAAGATGGCCGCTTCCTTCCCGAACAGCGCCGCCGCGGACTTTTCCAGCAGGTTGACGGTAGGATCTTCGCCGTAGACGTCATCTCCTACTTCGGCTGTAGCCATGGCGTGGCGCATGGCGGGAGTGGGACGAGTCACGGTATCGCTGCGTAGATCGATGAGGTCATGCATGAGGGTAGGGCGGCTCCTGGTGTAAGGATCTACTTCGAGTGTAACGGGTCAAACAGAAGACCCTTGAGTAAGCGTGCTGCGGATATCTGTTCCCTTTATCAATCGTTTGCGAAGCCAACGATTGATCGGCTCTGAGTAGCCGCTTGCTGTGAGCTCTCCCAGCAAGCCAGCGAAGACAAGGACAGCGAGGAAGAGGAACGAAACAGCCCTGATCGGTTTACCGGCTGCGAGGAAAAAGTTGAAAAGTCCCAGGACAACAAAGACGTGGGTCAGATAGACCTCGTAGCTGCGCTGTCCTAGCCGGAGAAACAGCTTGAGAATGCGCGGAGCCTGCCACTGCGTCTGTGCTGCCGCCGCGATGAGCATACATGTGCCGATGGAGAGAATCGTCATACTCAATCCGTTGCGACCCAAGCCCCACTTGTAAGCCTGGATTGAGAATCCCAGGCTGAAGACAAGCAGTGCAAGTCCGAAGCTGCCGCAGATCCAGAGGACGGACCTTGGGAGACGATATCGAGCAAGCAGCAACGCCGTGAGGCATCCCATTGCGATGGCGTCCATGCCTCCCAGGTAGGAATATTCACGCCAGACCGGATTGTGGTTAAAGGCGACTGCGCGGGCGAATGGACCGACGATCACGAAGGCAAAGAGAAAAACAGCCAGGAATCGCGCGTCACGGAAGATCCGGCAGGCGAGGGGGAAGAACAGATAGAACATCTCTTCAACCGACAGCGACCATAGGATGTCCCAGCTTGGCGGCAGGTAGCCGCGACGCGCTTCCAGCAGGTTGATATGAAACGTAAGGGCCGCGAGGAGTGCGCGGGGCAATCCTCCCGTCTTCCCGGACACCACGAAGCGAGGGACGTGTAAGAGATGGAGAGCGCATAAGACACCCAGAAGCAGCAGCAGCAGCGGTGCGATGCGGGCGAACCGAAGTTGGTAGAACCTGCGAACCTCGATACGTGCGAGCGAACCCCACCGTTGCAATGACGTGGAGGTAATCAGGAACCCCGAGATCGCGAAAAATATCTGGACGCCGAGCTGTCCATTCCAAACCAGCGACGATACCAACTGCGCGGGCAGTCCCTTGGTGTAGGGGATCTTCGCTCCGAGGAGTTGCATATTGACGTGATTCATCAGGACGAAAAAGATAGCCAAACCACGCAGGAGATCGACGCCATCGAGTCGCATCCCAATCGTCCGGGGCTTGTTCCACCTATCTGCGGCCATATCTGATTGTGCCTGTAACGGACACTCAGGCGGGAGTGGCGATGAGGAGACGGCTGAAGACCTCGTTGGATACCAGACGCCCATGGTCGGTCAGGGCGATCCGGTCCGCCGTGTGACGGAGCAGGCCGGCATCGCAGAGTTCTTCTATAGCGGGGAGTGCCTGTTCGACCAGGGTTTTGCCGAAGTGATCTCGAAGGGAGGCAAGGCTGACACCCTCGTTGAGACGGAGGCCGAGGAAGAGAGACTCTTCAAACGCCTCCGGCTCAGTAATGAGGTCTGCATCAGGAGTTGGAAGAGCTGGCGAGATCGGCGGGGCAGGTTCTTTGTAGAGAGGCAGGGACGCGGTTGCGAGATGGGCTTCAGAGTCAGAATCAGCAGAGTACAGATCGAGATCGCTGGTGTTGCAGAAACGCATCGCTCCGGTCGAGGTTGCGAGCATCGAGTGGGCGTCGAGACCGAAGCCCAGGTACGGATCGCGATGCCAGTACTTGATGTTGTGGCGCGAACGGTGGCCTGCGCGGGCGAAGTTGGAGATCTCGTACTGATGGATGCCGGCAGCGGAGAGGCGCTTGCAAGCGAGTTGATACCAGTCCGCGGCGTCGTCCTCGGAGGGCACGGTTGCGGCGCTGTAGCGGGTTCCGGCGGCTAGCATCTCGCGGCCGAGGCGGGAGTCTTCGTCGACCTCCAGCATGTAGAGGCTGATATGCGGTACGCCCGATGCGATGGCCATGTCGAACGATTCGAGCCAGCTCTGCTCCGTCTGGTGGGGCAGGCCGACGATCAGGTCGAGGCTTAGATTTTCAATCCCGGCAGCGCGCAGACGGGTGATCTCGTCGAGGCACATCGCGCGGGTGTGGAGACGGCCGATGGCGGCGGACTCGCGATCGACGAAGGACTGGACGCCAAGGCTGACGCGATTGAGTCCCTGGCTGAGAAGTTCGGCCAGCGTAGCGTCGGAGAGCTGACCGGGAGCGCATTCCAACGTGATCTCGGCGGTCGGGCTGATGGCGAATTGTTCGCGGAGTGTCGTGAAAAACTGCCGCAGGTGCGAGGGCGATAGGAGGCTCGGCGTACCGCCACCGAAGTAGAGGGTGTCGACTTCAATTTTATTCGGAAGAACTGCGCCAAGGTTCTGGGCAGTGATGGGGATGGCAGCTATCTCCTGGCAGAGGCGGTCGATATAGCGGTCCATGCGGCGCGGCGCAAAGGCTCCCGAGGCAAAGTTGCAGAAGGTGCACTTCGCCTTGCAGAACGGGACCGAGATGTAGATGCCGAGTGGAGTCGCCATGATTCGATGAGCCGGGAGTCGCGCTTCCCTGCTCTTCCGATTGTTTCATGGAGATTCGCTTCGCGGGTTGTATCCGACGGGCTGATAGCAGCGTCTGATAGGGGAGGTACGAAGCAATGAAGAAACTTTGGTCTGTGTGCATGGCGGTGGTATTCATTCTGGCTGGCTTGATTGCGGTTGGGCAGAGCCAGATGAACCGGCCGCGGACTCCGGTGCTGGTGGAGCTGTTTACCTCGGAGGGATGTTCGAGCTGTCCTCCGGCGGATGCAATCCTCGCCAAACTGGAGCGAGATCAGCCCATCGCCGGCTCTGAGATCATCGTCCTGAGCGAGCATGTGGACTACTGGGATGGCCTCGGCTGGCACGACCGCTTCTCGTCCCACGCTCTGACGGAACGGCAGAACGCCTACGGTCAGCGCTTTGGGCTGGAGAGCGTCTATACGCCACAGATGGTGGTCGATGGCGTTTCGCAGTTTATTGGCAATGACGCGGGAAAGGCGCAGCGTGCTGCCGCTCAGGCGGGACAGACGGGTAAGATCGAGCTGAAAATTTCCGGAGTGACAGTGGATGGGCGCAAGGTCTCGGGCGCGATTACGGGCGGAGCTGCTGGACAGCTCAAAGGCGATCTCTACGCGGCGCTGGTCGATCCGACGGCCGTGACGCAGGTGAAGGCGGGCGAAAACGGCGGGCGGCAACTGAATCATGTGGGCGTGGTGCGGTCGCTGCAGCGGATCGGCAGCGTCCAGGAGCTGGCAAGTGGCCCGGTCCGGTTCGTCCTGGCCGCCCCCGCCGATGCTATTCCGGGTAAAGAACGGATTGTCGTCTTCGCTCAGAAGACCGGAACGGGCACGATCCTTGGTACGGCGCTTGCGCAGGTTGCAGGGCATGAACAGACCATTGGAATTGCGGCAGTTCGCTAAATCGGAATCCGGGGCGGTTCTCTGCCATCTAAAATGGAGATAACCGCATGGCTGACGAAACAAAACTGAAGGTCGCAGAAAAAGCCGGCTCTAAAAAAGCCGAAGACTCGGGCAAAAAGCCCGCGCACGATGACGACGTCGTTGGAAAGGCCTACGACGGCCGCCTGATGCGGAGGTTGCTGACCTATCTGCGCCCTTACAAGCTTCAGACGGCGTTCTCCGCGTTCGCCATTTTGTTCAAGGCCGGAAGCGACGTGCTCGGACCATATCTCGTCAAGGTGGCGGTAGACACTTATATGTCCGACGCTGCGCTGTCGCGAAACGGCGGGGTTGTCGACAAGGTCACGCACGGTAACTGGCTGGTGCGGCACCTCAGCACCACGCCGATGACCGGCATCATGGAGCTGGCGGTTCTCTATCTCGGAACCCTGCTGCTGACTTACGCACTCGAATTCCTACAGACCTACCTGATGCAGTGGACCGGGCAGAAGATCATGTTCGACCTGCGCAGCCAGATCTTCCGGCACATCCAGCAGATGCATCCCGGCTTCTTCGACCACAACCCGGTCGGCAAGCTGGTGACTCGCGTGACCTCCGACGTCGATGCGCTCAACGAGATGTTTACCTCGGGCGTGCTCGCGATCTTCGAGGACGTCTTCGTGCTGCTGTTCATCGTCATCATCATGCTGCGGATGAACTGGCCGCTGGCCCTGCTGACACTGGCGGTGCTGCCGCTGATCCTGTACGCAACGAAGGTCTTTCGTAAGTACGTCCGCGAGAGCTACCGGCGCATCCGCTCAGCCATTGCAAAGATCAACACCTACATGCAGGAGCACGTGAGCGGTATGGCGATCGTGCAGCTCTTCGGCCGCGAGCAGGTCGCATACGACGACTTCAAATCCATCAACCGGCTGCACATGGATGCGTTCAAGGACGCCATCCTGGCCTACGCTCTCTACTACCCGGTAGTGGAGCTGCTGAGTTCAATCGCAATCGCGATGGTGATCTGGCGCGGCGGCTTCGGCGTACTGGGCAACACCGTCAGCCTGGGTGTTCTGATCGCCTTTATGCAGTACGCCCAGCGGTTCTTCCGTCCCATCCAGGACCTGAGCGAAAAGTACAACATTCTACAGGCGGCGATGGCGGCCAGCGAGCGCGTCTTCAAGCTGCTGGATTCGGAGCCTGAGATCGTTTCGCCCCCTTCCCCAATCGACGGGGATAAGTCGGGACGCGTCGAGTTCCGCAACGTATGGTTCACGTATCAGACGCTTGATGAGGCACAAAAAGAGCGGGTGGCGACTGCCAGTGAAGCGGAACTCGCAGGGTTTGCCGATATCGAGTGGATCCTCTGCGGCGTCAGCTTCGTCGTCGATCCCGACGAGACTGCGGCGATCGTCGGACACACCGGCGCGGGCAAGACCACCATTACCGGGCTGATGATGCGCTTCTACGATGTTCAGCGGGGAGAAATTCTTGTTGATGGCGTGGATGTCCGCGAGCAGGATCTGAGAGCGCTGCGCAGGCGCTTTGGCGTCGTCCTGCAGGATCCTTTCCTGTTCACCGGAACGATCTCGGACAACATTCGGCTGGGCTCAAAGTGGATCACCGACGAGCAGTTGCAGCAGGCGGCGGACGACGTGAACGTGGGCGACTTTATCCGGTCGCTGCCACTTCAGTTTCAGGAGCCGGTACGGGAACGCGGCGCGACACTGTCGACAGGGCAGAAGCAGTTGATCAGCTTCGCTCGTGCGCTGGCGCATGCTCCCGGCATTCTGATCCTCGATGAAGCGACCTCCTCGGTCGATACCGAGACCGAGATGCGCGTCCGCCTCGCCCTCTCGAAGATGATCACGGGCCGGACCTCGATCCTGATCGCTCATCGGCTCTCGACCATCCAGCGGGCGGATACCATTCTGGTCATGCATAAAGGCCAGTTGCGTGAGCGCGGGACGCATCAGGAGTTGCTGACGCAGCGCGGCCTTTACTGGAAGCTGTATCAATTGCAATATCGGGATCAGGAGTTGGGTGCGGAAATCGCGGCTGGGCTGGAGCCGATTACAGCGGACTAGCCTTAGCGATTCGGAGAACGTGTTCAATGGCTTTATCGACTCGCCTGGCTCGGGCTTCGGGACTTTGATAGTGGAAGATCCCCATCAGGTGTGAGCGCCGCTGCGTGAGAGTCATCGCCTGCCATCCTTTGCGCGCGGCGGGGTGTTCACGGAAGGCGAGTTCAAGGATCGGAGGAGGCACTTTTTCGCCTTCCATGGTAAGCATTAGCCGCTCGGCGATCTGTTCGGCGCGGCGCTGGCGGGATTCGGATGATTTGACCCCTTCAATCCATTTGGCGATCTCGTAGCGGGTGGATTCGCTCAGACCGCTGAACCATTTGGAGAGCGCCTTCTCTGTCTTGAGTAGTTTGGCAAGTTCGACTGGAATAGTCGGGGCGCGTGCCTCAAGATCGGGGCGGATGGTGAAGTCAACCTGCGCACCCACCTTCGCTGACGCGGCCTTCTGCATCTTCTTGTTGACCAGCACGAAGTGTCCGCCGCGGTTTGGACTGGAAAAGAGCGAAGTGCGGAAGACCTCGCCGCCAACCTCCACCTGGACGCGGAGCCGCACCATGGTCTTCCACGCGGCCTCAACGTCAAAGGGCACGCGGGCGATCACCCAGCCGAGATTGCCGGAGAGCGGTTCAAGGACAGCGCGAAATCGCCTGAGGGTGTTGACGGCCATGCAGACTCCTCGGGAAGAATCTACACTGGAACCATCGAGATACGAACCAATCCGACCATTTTTCTCTCCGCCGGCGAGGCCAGCGGGGATCAGTACGGCGCGCAGTTGATCTCCGAACTGCGTGAGCGAATACCGGGAGCTCAGTTTTTTGGTCTGGGCGGAACGAAGATGGAGGCCGCAGGACAGCAGCGCGTCGTCCGTGCCGAGGATGTGGCGGTCATGGGGATCACCGAGGTGATCCTGCATATGCCGAAGATTTATGGAAAGTACCGGCAGCTCGTCGGATCCTTCAAGGCACGGCGTCCCAACGTCGCAGTGCTGATCGATTTCCCCGACGTGAACTTCCGGCTGGCAAAGGAACTGAAAAAGCTGGGCATACCAGTGGTGTGGTTCGTGAGCCCGCAGCTTTGGGCCTGGAAGCGGAGTCGCCTGCGGTGGGTGCAGGAGCGGGTCGCCCGGATGATGGTGATCTTTCCGTTTGAGGAATCCTTTTACCGTGCCCGAGGAGTGGTCGCCGAATTTGTGGGGCATCCGTTGGCGGAGGTGGCTTTGCCGGGTGGTTCGCGAGAGGAGTACGCCGCCCGTTATGGGCTGGATGCGGTGAAACCATGGGTTGCGCTGCTTCCGGGCAGCCGCCGTAAGGAGGTTGTGGCGAACCTCGGCGAGATGCTGGAGGCCGCGAAAGAGCTGCATCGTCTCGCCAAGCCAGCGTGCGAGTTTCTGCTTCCAGTCGCTTCAACGCTCGATAAAGCATGGGTGGAGGAGCAGATTGGCCTGAAGGCTGGCTCTCCCCGGGTCGTTGCGGTAGACGATTCCCGCGAAGCGATGTTCCATGCTCGGGCCAGTATCGTGGCGAGCGGGACGGCGACCGTACAGGCGGCAATCATCGGAAATCCATTCGTGGTGGTCTATCGTGTCTCGGATATGACATTCCGGGTGGCGAAGCGGCTGGTTCGGTATCCGGCGGAAATTCCGGCGCAGAAGGATTCTGCCGGACATCTGCCTGTCGGCATGGTGAATCTGATTGCCGGGTGCAGGGTGGTGCCGGAGTTTTTGCAGGAGCGCTTCACCGGGGCGAACCTCGCGGCTGCGCTCTCCCCCCTGCTAGCCGACAGTCCTGAACGGGCGAAGATGATTGCCGATCTGGCGGAGGTTCGGGCGAAGCTGCTTCTGGAGGTTGGTTTAGCGGGACGCAAGACGGCGATTCAGCGGGTAGCAAGTGCGGTGGAAGGACTGCTTCAGGGCTCGTCTTGATCCTCTAATGATGAAAGAAGTCGGCTTGTGGCCGAAATGCCACGGGAAGCGTCTAACATTGCGACGGTAGTTGCCTCAGGTAGTTAGCAGAGGTAAGTGATTCGGGCTGAAGCGCTTCTGGATGGACTTGTTGTTGGATAGAGTGGCTGGCTGGATGCCATTCCGACGTCGCTTTCACCGCTGTAGGATGGATTTCTGAGGATTTGAGCCAGCATGTATTCCCTTCCCCGCACTCTTCGCGCTCCGGCTGCGACACTTTTTGCAATGGCACTGGCGACGGTCTCGGCGTGGGCTGCGCCTGCGAAGGTACAGATGCAGATCACTGGCTACGTGATCAACGCCGACCTGGATCCTGCGGCGAACAAGCTCTCGGCGACTGCGGCGGTGACGTTCACCGCGCTCGACGACCTGAACAGCGTTACCTTTGAGCTGAACAATGGTTTGCAGGTCACGAAGCTGACCGATGCGACCAACAAGCCGCTCCAGTCCGAACGGCTGACGACCACCTCCACGGTGCGTATTACGCTGGCCAATCCCCTGCCGAAGGGTACAACCACCACCTATAACTTCGAGTACTCCGGGGCACTGACCGGATCGGATACCAGCCCGGTGGAAGGCATCAAGCTGGCGGCGGTCGCCGAACCGATCAGCATCCTGCTCTACGCCGGCCGATGGTTTCCGATGACGGGGCTGTTCACGAATCGCTTTACGGCGGAGATGCATATCCGCGTTCCGTCCGACCAGCGCGTGGTTGGAAGCGGCGCGGGCGGGCAGAAGAGTATCCCCGGCAATCGCACCGAATACAGCTTCAACTGGACGAAGCCTGGGTTCCCAGGGACGATCGTTGCGGGCAAGTTCCTGGAGCCGATCAGCGCGCCGGGCATCAGCAACATTAAGGTGTATGTCACGGAGGCACGGAAGGCGGGGGCGATCGACTTTGCGCAGACGGCGGCGAAGGAGTTTGAGTTTATGACGACTTCGTTCGGGCAGCCGGAGTCGGGGCGCATCAATATAGTGGAGCTGCCGGATGACTCTGTTTCGGCGGCGTGGGCTCCGGAGATTGCGGCCATCGGGGGGCGGCGCATCGTCGACCACAATAGCCAGCGGCTTCTGGCCAATACGCTGGCTCGGCAGTGGTGGGGCAGCGAGATCTCTCCCGCGACCTTGAACGATGCCTGGATCACGAATGGCATGTCGCGTTATGCAGAGATGATGTACGTCGAAGATGCCTCGGGCAAGACGGCGTTCCAGACTGCGGTGACGGACGTCTCCGCCGGCGCGCTGGCGTACGATACGGAGCCGCTGACGACGCTGGGGCGAATCGATCCCTTTTCCCCGCAGTTCCAGTCCATGACGCTGGAGAAGGGCGCGATGGTCTTCCACATGCTCCGATGGGAGATGGGGGATGAGGTCTTCCTGAAGTTTTTGCGTGGACTGCTGTCGCAATATACCGATAAGAGCGTCCGCAGCAGTAACGTGGAGACGGTCGCCCAGGCACAGGCCAATATGCAGTTCGGACCGTTCTTCGCGCAGTGGATCGACGGGACGGGCGCTCCGCAGTTTACGAATAAATTCACTGTATTCCGGCTGGGAAATAATAAAGGCTTTCGAACAGTTGGCTCGATCGACCAGGACCTCGATCTTTTCCGGATGCCAGTTGAACTGCGGATCGAGACAGACGGTAAGACCGAGATCCGCCGCGTCGATGTGACGGGCATGGAGTCGCAATACTCCATCGAGACCTTCGGGCGGCCGCGCCGTATCGGGATCGATCCGCAGAACTGGTTGTTGAAGAGCACCCCGGATCTTGCCGTGCGAGTTGCCGTCCTGCGTGGGCAACAGCAGGTCGCGCAGGGTGACCTTACTGCCGCTCTGATCGAGTACCAGAAGGCTTTGGACGCAAACAAGAACAGCTCGCTTGCCGCGTACCGGATCGGGGAGATCTTCTTCATGCAGAGGAACTATCAGTCGGCGGCGAACTCTTTCCGCGATGCGCTGCGCGGTGATGGCGATCCGAAGTGGGTCGAGGTCTGGAGTCACATTGAGTTGGGCCGGATCTTCGACGTGACCGGTCAGCGGGACCGTGCCGTTAATGAGTACCGCCTGGCTGTCCAGACAAACGACAACACCCAGGGCGCTGTGAATGAGGCTCGTGCGCTGATGCAGAAGCCTTATACGCGGGAACGGGCGGATAACTAAGGCAGGATCGAAGCCTTGCGCTACTCGTAGCGCAAGGCTTCGATCGGGTCCAGGTTCGAGGCTTGAATCGCAGGGATCATTCCGCTCACCGTTCCGACGATGACCAGGATGGTGGTGGCGACAATCACCGATGTGCCTGAGATGATCAGGTGGATGTCGGCGGCGTCTGCGTTTTTTGCGAGTGCGCTGTAGAAGGTGATGCTGCCGACGCCTTTGCTGACGGCGTAAGCGAGCAGGATTCCGGCGATGCCGCCTACTCCGGTGATGACCATAGCTTCGGCCAGGAATTGCAGGAGGATGTGGCGCTTGCGCGCTCCAAGAGCCTTCTCGACGCCGATCTCGCGGGTACGTTGCTGGACGCTGACCAGCATGATATTCATGAGGCCGATTCCGGCGATGCCCAGGGTGAGGGCTCCGATAAAGAGCAGCAGAACCTGCAGGCCGAGCGAGATGATGCGGAACTGCGAGAGTTGCTGCATGATATCGGCGACGTAGACGGCGTTGCGGTCCGACGGCCGGAAGCCGTGCGAGGCTCCCAGCGTCTTGCGAAGGGCTTGCTGGACGGTGGCGTGATCGCCGTTATAGCTCATCCAGATGCCGTCGATGTACTTGGTGTCCTTCAAGTCGGAGGCAGTGGTAAGCGGAATATCGATAAGGCGATTGATGTTGTCGTCGCCTTCCTGCATCTTTGCCTTCAGGACGCCGACGACCTCAAAGCTGATGCCATTGAGGCGGATTGTCTGGCCGATGGGAAAGGCCCCGGAGTAGAGCTTCGATTTGGCTTCGGCTCCGATGACGGCGACGTGGGCGCGCTGCTGCATATCCGCAGCGGTAAGAAAGCGGCCTTCCTCGATATCCATCTTCTGGATCGTCGCGAGTTCGGGCGTGACGCCGTCGACCTCCCAGGTGTAGGTGTGGAGCTCGTTCTGGACGGGCACCGTCTTCCAGACGACGGGCGAGACGTGGATGATGCCAGGAACGGTCTCCTGGATGTGCTCGGCGTCATCCATCTTGAAACGAACCTGAACTCCTGCCTTGGAGCCTCCGGCCTGCTCGCTGGTGCGTCCGGGAAAGACTCCGATCATGTTGGTACCGAACTGGGCGAAGATGGTCTCGAAGGCGCGTCCGAAGCCTGCTCCGTAGGCGAGCAGGAGGACCACGGTGGCGATCCCCCATGCCATTCCAACGACGGTGATAGCGGTGCGGCGGCCGTTGTGGCGCATGGCTTCGAAGGCCTGGCCGAAGATGTCCTTGATCATTGCGCGACCTCGACGGGGATCATGTTATTCCTTCCTGAGGGCTTCTACGGGCTCGAGCATGGCAGCTCGATGCGCGGGATAGATTCCGGCGATGACGCCGGAGAGGGCGAGCGTTCCGAGAGCCATCGCGGCGGACCAGGGGACGAGGCGCGGTGGATCGAAGCCCATGTCGTTATTGCCTACCGCCTTGCCCAACGCGAACATCAGGGCGGCGGCTCCGGCGATGCCGATGATTCCGCTGATGCCGGTGAGCATCAGGCCTTCAAGGAAGAACTGGATGAGGATGCTGCGGTTGGTCGCGCCCAGGGCCTTGCGGAGGCCGATCTCCTTGGTGCGCTCAGTGACGGTGACCAGCATGATGTTGATGATTCCGACCGCGCCGAGGGCCAGGGTGACGATTCCGACTCCGCCGAGGAAGACGTCCATGGCAGTGAAGATCACTCCGATGGTGCGCTGAGACTTGATGGTGTCCCATTCTTCAAAGGCTTCCTTGTTACCGGCGTCAAAGTTGTGGCGGGCGGCGACGATGCGGTGGACGTCGACCTTAGCGGCCTCGTTCACATCCTCGGTGAGCGGCTGATATTGGATGGAGGAGACGGCGTCCTGGGGGATGTTTTCGCCTTTCAGCGGAAAGAGCTCCAGCATGGTGGTGAGCGGGATGTAGATCTTTTGGTTGTCGCCGTCGTCGTTGCCACGGCCGATGTGCGGGGCGACTCCGATGACCTGGAAGCGGTAGCCGTTTAGGGTGATGAACGAACCGACTGAGGGTCGTCCGGGAAACAGCAGACGGTTGTTCTTCTGGCCGAGAAAGACGACCTGGCGCTTGAGGGCGATGTCCTGCTCGTTGAGGAAGCGGCCCTGGGCGATGGGGAGATGGCGGATCTCGGGGAAGTTGAGTTGAACGCCAATCACTGCGCCGCCAGCGCTCGAGTATTCACTTACTTCCTTCAGGTCGCCGCGGTTGATAAGAGCGGTGACGTTGCGGACGTGGGCGGCCTGATCGCGGATGGCCTCCGCGTCCCCGAGGGTCAGCTTGTAAGGCATCATGCCGGTGTGCTGGTTGGGCAACGCCGGGATGGTCCCGCCAAACATCATGATAAAGTCGGTGCCGAGTTCTGAGAGACCCCGGCGCTGGCCAGATCGGAAGCCTTCGCCAAGCCCGATGAGCAGGAGCAGCGAGGCGACTCCCCAGGCAATGCCGAACATGGTGAGGAAGGAGCGCAGCTTGTTGGCCGTGATCGACTGGTAGACCTGGTCGAGGATATCTAGAAAAGCGCGCATGATGTGTCCGGAGATGCTCCCATGCAATCTTACGCACGGTTTGAGAGAAGAGTTCCCTGGATGCCAGTTAGACTCTTGCTTCCTCAGAAGCATATTGGCTTGAATTTATTTTTTTGCCCGGAGGAGTTATAGCTAGAGGACTGGGTTGCGGCGCATGGGTGCATTTTGGGGCGGCGCGGAACCCACGTCCGCAACGGCCGGACGTGGGGCACCCGGATTTGGGGTGAGATCAGGAGGTGAGGGCGGCGCGGGAGAGGTTTTTGACCAGCATAGGAGCGTCGGGGTCGGGTTGGGTTTCGACCTGGAAGCCGAGGGCCTGGAAGAAGGCGGCGGTTGCGGACAGGGGGGCTTCGGCGGCGGCGGTTGGGTAGAGCAGATGCAGGGTCTCGATGGAGGAGGCGGTGAGGGGGCCGCGCAGGGCGAAGGTGCGCTCGGGGCGATAGACGCAGGAGGCGAGGTCGGTGATGCTAAGGGCGTAGGTGGGGGTGCAGAGGATAGTGCGCGGGGGGGCCATGCGGTCGATCATGCTGAAGATTTCGAGCTTGGACTCGAGTTCGTCGGGGACGAAGTCGATGGCCAGGTCGGCGTCGCGGACGGCGTCTTCTACGGTCGTCGCGAGGGAGAGGCACCCCTTGCTGACGCGATCGCCTATGTCGGCGAAGTCGGCTTCAGCTTTGCGGAGGTTGGCAGGCATGACGTCTTCGAGGAGGACGTGGAAGCCTGCGCAAGCCACGGCGAGGGCGAAGCTGCGGCCTGCTGTGCCGGCTCCGATGATGGCTATCGTTTGAATTGCGGCTGATTCGGTTCGAGACACAGATTCGGTTCGAGGCACAGAGGGAGCCAGTGCCTCAGCGGCAGGGGTTCCTGCGGCTGAGGCGGGCTGGGTCACTTCTTGCTCGCGACTGCGGTGATAACGGACTCGTAGCTGGGTTCTGCCGCCTTAATGTGGTCGGATACGCGCTGGCGTTCGTCGTCGGTAAGGGACGGAAGCACGGCGAGGATACGACGCAGGGTGACGGAGATATCGTCGACGTAATTCATGGTGCGGATGGCTTCGCCAGAGAGAGGCATTGGTGCTCCTGATGTGTTTTCTGCTGCTTGTCCCAGTCTAAACGGTCACGGGGCCCTGTGCCGGGTCGACTGGTCCAGGGATGGGTTTCAGGGAATGGAGACTGCCCGGGCGACAACGACGCCGTCACGGTCGGTCATCTCGGAGAGGGCGGCGAGTTTGGCGGCGAAGTCCGGATGAAGGGCGTCCATATCGTACCGCCACGTCCAGTTGCCGGAAGGGGCCGAGGGCATGTTCATGCGGGCTTCAACGCCGAGGTGCAGGACGTCCTGCATTGGAAAGATGCAGATGTTAGCCACGGAACGGGCGGCAGCACGCATGAGCGCCCAGACGATGTCGCCATCGTGCTCGATGGTCTGGAGATAGTTCTGGACGTTGATGCGGTCGTTCTCGCTGGTGTCGTGCTGCCACCAGCCGAGGGTGGTGTTGTTATCGTGCGTGCCGGTGTAGGCGACGGTATTAGGCACGAACTTATGCGGCAGGTAGAGGTGCCCAGGGCGATCGGAGAATCCGAACTGCAGGATGCGCATGCCGGGCATGCCGAAGTGCTCGCGGAGTTCGTCGACCTCGGGGGTGATGACGCCGAGATCTTCGGCGATGAAAGGAAGTTCGCCGAAGACATCGCGGAGTCGCTGGAAGAGTTCCTGGCCGGGAGCCTTGACCCACTGGCCCTTGATGGCGGTCTCTTCTTCCGCTGGGATGGACCAGTAGGCCTCGAAGCCGCGGAAGTGGTCGAGGCGGATGGTGTCGTAGAGTGCCAGGGAGCGGCGGATGCGGGCGACCCACCAGTCGAACCCGCGCTCACGCAGCAGGCCCCACTTATAGAGGGGATTGCCCCAACGCTGGCCGGTCACGGAGAAGTAGTCCGGGGGAACGCCGGAGACGCGGATGGGGTGGCCCTTTTCGTCGAGCTCGAAGAGGTCGGGATGGGTCCAGACGTCGGCGCTGTCGTAGTTGACGAAGATGGCGATGTCGCCGAGGATGCGGATGTCGCGCTCGGCGGAGTAAGCGCGGAGGGCTTTCCACTGCTCGCTGAAGAAGTACTGGACCACCTGCTCAATGGCGAGCTCGCGGCCGTGACTGGTGAGCAGGGCCAAGATGGCGTCGCCGTCGTGCAGGGCATACTGGGCCGGCCAGTCGATCCAACTGACGTAGCCGTGCATCCGGCGAAGGATGGTGAAGTTGGCGTAGTCGGGGAGCCAGGTGTTGTTGTCTTCGCAGAACTTCTGGAAGCAGGCGCGCTGCTCGTCATTGGCACGGTCCAGAAAGTTGGCGGCGGCTTCTTCCACGAGGGGAAGCTTGAGGCGGGTGGCTTCGCCGAAGTCGGCACAACCGTTATGCGAAGGCAGGCCTTCGATGCGCTCCCGGCCGATCCAGCCTTCGTCGACGAGGCGTTCGAGGCTAATGAGGAGCGGGTTCCCTGCGAAGGCGGAGAGAGCAGAGTAGGGCGAACTGCCGTATCCGGTGGGGCTAAGGGGGAGGACCTGCCAGAGGCGCTGCTTCGAGGCTGCGAGAAAGTCTACAAAGCCGTAGGCAGCCGGGCCAAAGTCACCGACTCCGCCGTAGGACGGCAGGGATGTAACGTGCAGCAGGATTCCTGAGAGACGGTCGGTGACATTTGAGAGACGGTTCTTCGTGGTTGCTTCGACGGTCATACTCCCCCTTGAGTTTTGTTCGGCCTGAATACTACCGCTGCGATTGCACGTGCCCTAAGTCTAAAGTTCGTTTGACTACTCCCACAGTCGGCTTGAAACGGGACGCCAGGTCGTCGCGGACCAAAAAATCGCTTGCCTAACCATACGATGCGAATCCAAAGGAAAAGGCCTGTCGTGCCGCAAGCGGCTGAACGACAGGCCCGGGTTTCCGAACTACGTTAGTTGCCGACGGGAGCCGGAGCGGCAGGCTTCTGCGAGTACCTGATTGCGCCGGCCTTCTCGTACTTGGTGGTCAGATTGCCGATGTAGATGCGAAAGATCTCTTCGTGCTGCGCGCTAAGAAGCTGCTCACGCGTCGCGGCGAAGTTCTTGGCGATCTCGTCGGTGGTGGGTTCCTGCTTGTCGAGGATGCTGAGAACCGCACCCACGCGACCGGCGTTGATTGGACCTGAGATCGCGCCCTTGGGGAGCGAGAAGGCAACCGAACCGGGGCCGCTCATGGCACCGAGGTCTGGTACCTGACCGTCTTTGCCGACAAACTCGCTGGTCTTTAGCGAAATGTTCATCTCGGCGGCGGCCTTCTTCAGATCGTTGAGGACCTTGGCGCGATCATCGAGCTTGTTGAGCTGGGCGGAGAGGAGCTGCGGAAGCTGCTGCTCACGGAAATCGTCGAGGATGTGCTGCTTGTATTCGGCGAAGTCGGGAGCGTGGGCTGCCTTGATATCGTCCACCTGGAAGAGAGCGAAGCCGTCGCCGGTGGAGACGGTGGCGGGAGCTGCTCCCTTGGCGGTGGCGAAGGCCTGCGTCATCAGCCCGGATCCGTCGGCGAGACCGGCTATGACCCCGTCCTTGGCCAGATAGTCGGTGGTAACGAGGTGGAGGCTCTTGGAGGCAGCGACCTTGGCGATACCATCGGTCTTGGCGGCCGCGGTGAGCTGCGTCGCGTAGGCCTGCATCGCCGCGCCGGACTTCTGCTGTTCAAGGATCGGAAGAATCTCGGCCTTGACCTCGGCGAGAGGACGGAGGTGAGCGGTCTTCTTCTCTTCAACCTGAAGGATGTGGTAGCCGAACTGCGTCTTCACGAGGTCGGAGGTCTGACCGGGTGCGAGCGTGAAGGCAGCCTTATCGAACTCGGGAACGGTCTTGCCGCGATCGAGCCAGCCGAGTTCCCCGCCCTGCACCTTGCTGCCAGGGTCGTCGGAGTTCTTGCCGGCGAGGTCGGCGAAGTTTCCGCCGGACTTGATCTGCTTGAGGATGTCCTCGGCCTTAGACTTGGCAGCGGCGTCGGTCTTGGCATCCGCACCGGATGGGACGGCGATAAGGATGTGACGGACGCGAACCTGTTCCTTGACCTGGTACTGATCCTGATGCTGCTTGTAGTAGGCCTCGATCTCGGCGTCCGCGACCTGCGGCTTGCCGCCGGGGAGGTTGGAGGCGTCGAATGCGGCGTACTCGATCTTGCGGGTCTCGGGAATGGCGGTGGCGTACTTGGCCTGGTTCTGCTTGAAGAAGGCCTGCAGGTCGCTCTCCGAGGGGTTTATGGTCTTGCGCAGATCGTCGGAGGAGATGACGGCGTAGTCGAACTTTACCTTGGTACCCGAGACCTTGTACGCGTCGCGGACGGTGTTATCTGATACGGTGACGCCGCCAGTGATGAGGGCCTGCAGACGGTTTAGCTCGAGGTCGCTCTTCACCTGGGACTCGAAGTCGGCGATGCTGGTCTGGAAGGCGGACTGGACGAAGTTGATGTAGGCGTCCTGGCCGATGAAGGTGTTATTTGGGAAAAGATATTGGGCGAAGGGCCCGGTCTGGAGCTCGCGACGAAGATCCTCATCGCTGACCTGAAGGCCCATGCGGTCGGCCTCCTGCTTGAGGATGGCACGCTGTACCAGGATCTGCCCAGCGCGCTGCGCCATATAGGGGAGCAGGAAGTCCGGCAGGCGCTGCTGCTGAAGCTGGCGTTGGGCGAGTTGATTGACCTCGGTCGCCTTGATGGGGGTGCTGTCGCCGAAACGGCCAAAGAAGCCCGGGGCATGAACGGTTGCGAAGACGTTAGCATCGCCGACCGAAGCATTGTCGAAGATTCCTGGCACGAGGGTGATCACCATAGTGATCACGGCAGCTCCAATGATGAGGGCGAAGAGAACCTTGGTAAACTTATTGTTCTGCTGCAGGATACGAATCATGCTTGACTAAAGACCTTCGCTTCGCGCGTTACCGTTCGTTGTTGACGTGGCCGCGTGCCCGGGATTTTGCACGAGCTGGCGGCTGTCTATTCGACGCGCGCCACGCTGGTTGCAGGGCAAGGGACAAGTATAAATGAGTGGGCGGCGCAATTCACTTTTTGCATGAGAATCAGGTGCGTGCGCTGGCTGGGTCGTAAAAACTGGGTCGTAAAAAGAAGCCGGCCCCGCAGGACCGGCTTTTCGAGAGGTACTGCCCTACTTCCCTCATCCGTATCATTTAATACGGGTAAGGATAGTAAGCCGGGTAGGGACGCGGGTAATAGCCCGGCCCGTAATTTCCGTAGTACGCAGGCATTGGTCGGACGCGACGCATGAGAGGACGCTGCTGTGCTCCTGCCGGGACGCCGTAGCCGAGGCGGTCCATCTCGGCCTGCGAGACGGTTGCAACCTGCGCGGGTTGAGCGAGGTGGAAGGTGAGGATCGCCTCCGAGGGCACGTACGCCTGACCGCCACCAGAGGCGGCTGAGGCTCCCAGACCTGCTACTCCACCGACGCCGGCGCCGATGGCGGCTCCTGGACCACCGCCTGCGACAGCTCCGATCAAGGCTCCCATCGCACCCAGACCGACGGCGCTTCCAACCGTACGACCTGTCTTATCGGGTCCAACGCTGGACCATTGATTGGAGACAATGGGAAATACATGTCCGCCAAGGGTGACCTGGGTGAGTTGAAGGACGATTGCGCCGCGCCCCTTCAGGCTGCCGGCAGACTTGGTATCAACGACTGTTCCCTGCACCGCTGCACCGCGCGGTACAGCTATAGCCCCGTCCGCGACGACGTCATTCAGAACTGTGCCATCGAATACACTTCCCGGCTGGACATGGTTGCTGTCCAAACCTTCATTGATGCGGATCCGAATCATGGAACCGTTGGGGATTGTGACCGGTATGCCAGCCTGCTGCGCTCCATACGGGGGTTGGCCCTGCGGGTAGTTGGGGGAGGGATTTCCGTAGGAACCGTCATCTGGAGGCGGCGGAGGCGCGTGGCGAGCGAGGGGCGCCTGAGCTTGATTCTGCTGCGGCGGGGACTGCTGCTGCGGGTAGGGCTGCTGATCCTGCTGGGGACTAGGTGCCATCGTGCCGTCGGACTGCAGATTAGGGTTGGTGGCTTCGTCCGGATTCTGCGGCATAGCGGAGGAGGTGGAGGCAATTCCCAGGGTGAGTTCATCCACTATTTTTTTGACGCCGGGAGCGCGGGAAGCAAGGGTCTCCGCCAGTGAGCGGGTCGGCTCGTCGCGCACCGAACCGGACAGTGTGACCACGCCATAAACGGTCGTAGTGGTGATGTTCTGGTCGCTGAGGGATTGAGCTCCAGCCAACGCTTTCAGGACATTAGCTTCAATTTGAGCGTCCGGGATCGTGCCAGACGCTGCCGCAGGTTGCTGGGCCGGAGAGGATGCGTGGAAGAAAAGGAGTGAGGCGCCGAGGAACGCTGGGCGATACAGCTTCCTGAACGAAAGATTGGACTGCATGCGATCCTCCGCGGCCGAGCTTGGGGACTTGAGTCCTTGTCGGCCGTCGTACTAATGAAGACGCCTTTTTTTGCAAAAAGTTATCGTGACGTTCCATAAATTCGTGGGGTTTCGAACTGTTTATCTCCTTCTCATTGTCTATTGATGTGCGGGTGTGCGGGTTTGACCAAAGTGCCCGAAGAAGCTATATTGGGAATGCGGGGTGGAGCAGCCCGGTAGCTCGTTGGGCTCATAACCCAAAGGTCGTAGGTTCAAATCCTACCCCCGCAACCAAATCCTTCAATCACTTACAGGATTCGGACTCTTCGAACAAACTCCCATAAACTCCCAATAAGGAAAATCGACGTTTAGGCGCTCGCTTTCACCGGCTTGAGCACCATCTCGACAACCTTCCCATTTGCTTCTCGTTTGGACGATGACATGGCCTGTCCATAGACATTCATCGTCGTCTGGATGGAGGCATGTCGCATGAGTTCCTGTTGCACCTTCATCGGCGCTCCGGTCTCGTCAAGCCACGAACGGTACGTGTGGCGGAACGTGTGCCAGCCGATACGGCTGTACTTCCCGGCAGCAGCTTGACGCTCCTCGTGGACCAGGAGCCGCTTTCCGTTCGGTGTGGGGCGATCTTGCGAACACCTTACACCTACACCGGCACGGCACGTCGGGCACGCCACCAGGCAACATCCGGCAGGCTGGATATGCCGCTTCTGGATCGATGTTGGGTAGTACGGACGCTCCGTGATGGGATTGGCAAACACCCAGCCTTCTTCCGTCGGCACGGCCTGTTTGCTCCACTCCAGCACGATCTCGGTCAACGAAGGATGCAATGGAACGTAGTCCTGGGAGTATTCGGTTTTGACATCATCCACTTGCCCGTTCACGATGCTGCGCTGAACGAGAAGCTGATTCTTCTCAAAATCGAAGTCGTCCCATTGAAGCGCCGCGATCTCGCTCACGCGAAGACCGAGGCATTGGGCGATATAGACCATCGTGCGATACGGCTCTGGCAGCAGCGCAACGATGGTTTCAAACTCCGTCACAGTCAGACTGGTCGGACGTTGCTGGCGTTTGCTGCCGCCTTTCACGCGAACCAGTGCGATAGGGTTCCTCTGCTCGGTGAACAACTCCCAGCGTGTGGCGCACTCAAACATCAAGTGCATCACGCTTCGGATATGCGCTCTTGATTTCGGAGCCATAGGGAGCTTCTTCAACCAGTCTTCGACCGCCATAGGACGGATGCGAACAAGCAGATAGTCACCCCAGCGAGGCTTCAGGTGATTCTTGATATTTGAGCGGTACGACTTCGAGGTGGAATACCGTTCCGGAATCTCCTCTTGGATGTAACGGTCGCATATCGCGCCGAACGTCACCACGGCCATGTGCTGCTGCGGGGTTTCTGAGTTGAGTTTAAGGAGAAGAGCTTCAACCGCCTTTTGTGCGAGAGCCTTGTTCTTGTACTTGTCTACCGTCCCCACGGTTGCGGTCTTCCTCAGCCGTGAGCCCTTTTCGGTGGACTCGTAGTAACGAAACTCCCAGGCGTCAGACCCCTTCGCCCGCTTCTTGCGTGTGAGACTTCCAAATTGATAACGTGCACGTTCCATCAAGGTTCCTTTCCCTGATTTCCCGGCACAAATGGCTGTCCTAAGCGTAGCCGAACGGGGGCTCACTGACCAATGAAAATCAGGAATGAAACGATCTAACTGGCGATGTTGTGTTCTGCTATCCAATCCTGGATGGCCGACGGTACAAATCGCCAAAGCTTCCCCACACGTACTCCGGCGATTTCGCCCCGCAGTACCATGCGTTGAAGGGTTCGCGGATGCACTCCAAGAAATTGAGCGGCTTGATTGCTGTCGATGAGCGGGGCGGCTCCAGGCCCAAAAATGGGAATCGTACCCCTCTCAGAAACGGGCGGCTTACGCAACTCTGTCATTGCTTCTCCTCCGTCGTTCACCCCAGCAATCGATTCAACCTTTCGTGTCGCTGGCTGGTTTACCAACTCGGCACATCATTGGGGACAAGCATTCACCTGAAGCTTTGGTGGAGTCCAATTCCAATCCGTACGAGAGCTATTCCTGCACGGAATAACAGCGCAAACCGGCACCGCCCCGCTGGTGCACACAATGGCCCGCACGAAAGCCTACAGGCCCAACGAGAGCTGTCCTGAGGCATCCTCGATCTTGGAGTTTGGCAGCACTTTTCGAAGAAATGCACGCCCAAACTCATTTACGAGCCGCGAGGATTGATCGGCGCGCAGCACCAAGTAGCTCGTTACTTGAAGTGTTGTCTGCGACAGTGGCCGGACCGCAATCTCCGTATTCCGAATCTGTTCGGCAACGCCCTTGGCCATGAACGCAATTCCGAAGTTTTCTGTAATGAGCTGTACCGCCTCTTGAGGTGCGACATAGTGGTGCAACTCGACCGGTGAGACGGCGGCTTGTCGGCTCGCGTCCAAGATTCGCTCGTAGATGACTGGATGCGCCTTTCGAGGAAAGATCATCCAGCCCACATTCCCAAACTCTTCAATAGACACGCTTCGTTTTCGGGCGGCGGGATGATCGGCCGGCATCACAACGCAGAGAGGAACGGTTGCGAGCTGCACAAGGGTGAGGTGTGGATTGTCGGAAGGCTCGGTGATGATCGCCAGATCAAGTTCCGCAGCTAGGACGCTGTGAGCCAAATCCAGGGCGAACATACTCTCCATTCGAAGCCTGAGATTTGGATAGAGCGGCAAATGGACACTTACGATTGCGGATATCAGCGAAGGGTCTCCGTACGGGCTGTGTCCGATAGTGACGACCGGGTGAATCTCGTCGTGGGTTGTTCGGGCGAGGCGAATCGCCTTTTCGAGGATAGCCATTGCATCTCGGAACCCGATGACAAGCACTTGTCCTGGGTCGGTGAGTTCAACCTTCTTTTGATTCCGCTTGAAGATGATGAAGCCTACTCGACTTTCAAGCTCTGCAATCTGTTTACTTAAAGCCGGCTGCGTGATCTTCAAACGATCTGCCGCTCTCGTGAAGTTCAGTTCCTCAGCTAAAGTGACTGCGGCCAACTGAAGCCGGATATCGACAGGCAAGGACAATGGAGTAACCCCAACGGTGCATTTGTAACTGCTCTGCTTCAAAATTGCGTTGGTTGCTAACAATGAATGGGTTGCGGCTGCAACGTCGCTCTTCCGGTCCTGCATTCACGGCCTGTTCAAAGCCTCTATTTCTAATGTGACGCTATATCGGAACCGAAAGGTTCAGATATTTTGAATCCCTCAACTTAGGTCAACATCTGAGTCGTAAGGTTCATATGTCCGTTTGAGAAAAATGAGGAGGAAAAACATGGGTAAGCTTCAGGGCAAAGTTGCCGTCATCACCGGCGGTAGCAGCGGAATAGGCTTGGCAACGGCTAAGCGGTTTGTCGAGGAAGGTGCTTACGTGTTCATCACGGGCCGCCGTCCAGCAGAATTGGAGAAAGCAAAGGCAGAGATCGGGAACAATGTGACGGCGGTGCAGGGGGACGTAGCGAGCCTGAGCGATCTTGATCGCCTCTATCAGGTCGTGGGAGACGTGAAGGGTTGGGTGGACGTCGTTGTAGCGAATGCTGGCTTTGTAGAGCACGCACCACTAGCACTCGCGACATCAGAGCACTTTGATAAGACATTCGGAATCAATGCTCGCGGAGTCTTCTTCACCGTTCAGAAGGCCCTTCCCCTTATGAAGAACGACGGCTCTGTCGTTCTCGTCTCCTCTGGACTACACCTGAAAGGCTTTCCAGCTCATTCGACCTATTCAGCCACCAAAGCTGCTGTTCGATCGTTCGCTAGAACGTGGGCTGCGGAACTGAAGGACAAAGGCATCCGTGTGAACACCTTGAGCCCCGGCGCAATCGATACCCCGATTATCGACGGCCAATTTCCGAACAAAGAACAAGCAGATGGAGCGAGGGCAATGTTTGCTCAGATGACGCCCCTTGGACGCATCGGACGTGCGGAAGAAATAGCCGCCGCGGCGCTGTTCCTTGCGTCTAGCGAGAGCAGCTTCGCTACTGGCATCGATCTGGTCGTTGACGGCGGAGTGACACAGCTCTGACGGCCTCTGGCCTACCCTGCTGTTCCTTCCCGCACTTTATTCCATCTGGACTCGGGTCAATCACCAGGCATGAGAGAAATCAATGTACAGCTCATCGAGGCGGCTCTCGCCGATCCAGCGCGCTACCGCGCGCTGGATCTGATCTGCGGTTGCGAGACGATTACCTCTCAGGCGCTTTGTGAGAAGCTTGGCCTCACGGCTGCGACGATTTCTCATCACCTGCGTCAGCTTCGTCTCGCGTTGCTGATCGAGTCAATCAAGGATGGGCGCTGGCGATTGCATAAGGTGAGGCGAGAAACCCTAGACGCTTACGTCGAAGCGCTCTCCGCCCTTGGGAGTCTGGAACGTCCAGGCGAGGGGTAGTCGTTTTCGATCTTGGAACAATCGCCCGGAAAAGGAGCGATTCCAGCCGCGATGTGATCGCGTCTCGAATCGCTCCTTATTGGTATTAGTTTTGGATCACGACTTCGCAACGAGGCGGATCTGGCCGGCATGAAACATCGCGTGGGCTGTCCGGATTTCGAAGACCGCGAGGCGATTGCGTAGCGGTTCTTTTGCAAAATCCTCCGCGGAGACTGCTTCGTGCTTCTGGAGCAAATCCGCAGGCGGCATCGCCTCGATTGCGCTGGTCACCTTGGCGTTCACCTCTGTGAACATCTTTCGAAGTTCGGCGGCGGCTATTTCGTCCGGGAATGTGCGGTCTGGATTGGCAATGAAGAGATCATCCAGTTCCGGGTGCAGCCGTTCGCCTAAGCCCAACATGGGAAGCAGGCGATCGTGATATGCGGCAAGATGGCCAAGAATGTAATAGACCCGGTTTCGCCCCGGTGATACTTCCGATTGCAATTCATCGTCGCTCAGAGAGGATAGGAGTTTTTCGAGCCGAGCCGTCACGGTCGTCCAGGTTTTGATTGCAGTAGCTGCGAAGAGCTCTTCGTTCGTCACGTAAACTCGCTTTCTGGTTGAAGGGTTTAATCTGGGTTCCGACGCCGAGTGCTCCGGCAAGCTAGAACTAATAGGTCTTGAATTCTTTTATTTCCGAACCGTAAGATTCAGATGAGGCGTTTTCACGGCCCGATTCAGAACTTTCAACCTTTTTGGTCCAGATGTGTATCAAATAGAAGGTATGACTAAGACGACCGACAATCCGAGGATGGGTCGCCCGAGAGGGTTCGACACGACGGCTGCGCTGGATGCGGCGATGCGCGTCTTTTGGGAAAAGGGTTACGAAGGGGCTACACTCACCGATCTGACTGACGCCATGCGTATCAACCGATCCAGCATGTGGGCCGCTTTCGGCAATAAGGAAGAACTCTTCAAGAAGGCATTTGGGCGTTACATCCACACGTATCAGGGATACATGCGCGAAGCCCTTGAGAAGCCCACGATTCAGGAAGTAATCGAATCGTCGCTTCGTAGCACCGTGGATTTCCTGTCCACTCCCGGCTATCCAAAAGGGTGCCTCTCGGTGCATGGAGCGCTCGCGGTTGGAGATGAGGCAGAGCCCGTCAAGCAGTGGCTGATTCAAGGAAGAAAGGATGGCGAAGCGCTCGCGAGAAAGCGATTTGAGAAAGCGAAGAAGTCTGGAGAACTTGGAGTAGATGTAGACCCGGCAGCATTGACCCGTTACGTTATGGCGCTCATTCAGGGGCTCGGCGTACAGGGCGTGAGCGGAGCGACCAAAGCAGAATTGACCAAAGTCGTTGATACTGCCCTTCGTTACATGGGCTATTAGAGCTCCAGTCAGCAATCCAAAGCTAAAAAGGTTCACGCTCGCTGACTACTGGAGCGTGAACCTTTTCTGACTTAGAGGAGCCTTAGAACGCGAGGCCGCCGTTGACGAAGAAGTTCACACCAGTGATCCAGCTAGCACGCGGGGAGAGCAAGAAAACCGAAGCTTCCGCGATGTCCGCAGGCAGACCGAGGCGACCGAGCGGAACCATGGAAACGGCAGCCTCGGGCGGCGCGCCCATTGCAGCCATAAGCTCGTTGCGGATGATGTCTCCGCCCGGTGTCTCAACGCCGCCGGGAGTGACAGTGTTGACCCGGATCTTATGCGCCGCTCCAAGTTCCTTTGCAAGCGCCTTGGTGTAGTAGTTCAGTCCGGCCTTGCTAGCGCCATAGTGAACCAGAGGACCTCCTCCGGGCAGATCGCTACCGGACGAGATCATAAGGATCGAGGCGTCTGTCGATTGCTTCAATGTGGGCAACGCCGCGTTTGTAACGCGCACCGCAGACAGAAGATTTGACGCGATGGTTTCCTGCCAGTCAGCATCTGTGATGGCTTCCGAGTTCGGCAAGACCAGCTTGGCTGCTGCCGCATTGTTGACGAGGATGTCGAGCCCGCCAAGGATCTTGATTGATTCGTCAACGATCTTCTTGCAGCCTTCAGGGGTCAAGATATCGCCCGTAACGAATGTTGCACCTGCGGGGGTTTGCTCGTGACGGTTACGCGCTGCTACGACAATCGAAGCGCCTCCGTCGAGAAGACGTTGTGCGATGGCGGCACCGATACCACGGGAACCTCCTGTGACGAGAGCGCGGCGACCCGCGAACTCCTTAGATAGGTCAAGAACTGAATTCGACATACTTTCCTTTTCTCCTTTGTGGGCAACCTGCACTGATCTTGGGATCAAATTTCTGAACCGTAAGATTCAGATGTAAATAAGCCACAGGCGATGCAAATATTTTGGACTTTATCTAATCGGCGAGTCATCCAAGACGCCATATTAATAGAGTGTTTCTTAATCTTCGTTTCGCGCAGCCATCGCAAATATTGCATCCGGATTGAATCCATATACATCTGAACCGACAGATATGTAATTACGCCAACTTCAACCTATCTGTCGTCGAAGCGGGCTTTCCGCCAAGGCTGAGAAGTCGGTCGTGATTGAGGACCTGCATGGAATACAGGAAGCTCGGCAAGAACGGCCCATCGGTGTCCTCCCTGGGCCTCGGCTGTATGAGAATGTCCGGCGTTGCTGGGCGGCGTCCTTCGAGTGGGCCCGACGGTGACCAGGAGAGCATCGCAACAATACGCGCAGCTCTTGACGCCGGAATCAATCTCCTGGACACAGGCGACTTCTACGGGATGGGGCACAACGAACTACTCGTATCGAAGGCCATCGAAGGACGCCGTGACCAGGCGTTTCTCAGCGTCAAGTTTGGTGCCCAACGCTCTCCGTCAGGAGCTTTCCTCGGTGCTGATCTCCGAGCCAACTCCGTAAAGAACTTCGCGGCCTACTCCCTCCAACGGCTCAATGTTGACGTGATCGACTTATATCAACCGGGCCGCCTTGATCCGTCCATCCCGGTCGAAGAGACAATCGGGGCCATCGCCGACCTTATCCACGACGGAAAGGTTCGCTTCCTCGGGCTATCCGAGGTTAGCGCGGAGCAACTCCGCAAGGCTCATCGAGTGCATCCGGTGGCCGCTCTTCAGATTGAATACTCCCTCGCCAGCCGATTCATTGAACGCGAAATCCTACCAACGGCTCGTGAACTGGGAATTGCCATCGTCGCCTATAACGTCACGGCTCAAGGCTTGCTCACTGGCGGACTCTCTGAATCTTCGGCGTTTGGTAAGGCTAACCTCAGACAGAATCTCCAAACAGTATCGACTCTCGACGTGATGGCGAAGGCAAAGGGCTGCACGCCGACGCAACTCTCGATCGTGTGGCTTTTGTTGCGCGGCGATGATGTTGTCCCCATAGTTGGAATGTCGCGGCGATCCAGGCTGCCAGAAAATCTCGCCGCCATCGATATCCGGTTGAACGCGGACGAGCTCGCTTTGCTCGATCGTGCTTTCACGCCAGGTGCAATTGTCGGACAGCGAGGATCGGCGGACTTGAAGCACCTCTCACCGCGCTAGACGAGAGTGTTACGCCCTGGGCGGCGAAATAAGTTTGCAATAACTCAACAAGGAGACGACACACAATGGCCCTTACAGTCCTGACGATTGCCTCAAGCCCGATGGGCGAGAGGTCCGTTACCCGCAAGCTCACCGACAAGGTAGTCGATAGTCTCAAGACCACATTCCCGGACAGTCACTTCGTAACGAGGGATCTCGTGACTGCACCTCTGCCGCATATCGACGGACTGTTTGTGGCTGGCGTCTTCACCCGGCCAGAAGACCGAAATGAGGCACTCCAGGCGGCCGTCGCTGCATCCGATAAGGCCGTAGACGAATTGATTGCAGCCGATGTGATCGTGATTGGAGCGCCGATGTATAACTTCGGCATTCCATCCTCTCTCAAGGCTTGGATCGATCACGTCGTTCGCATGGGCCGGACGTTTACCAATGGTGCTTCAGGACCGGAGGGTCTCCTTCTCAACAAGAAGGTCATCGTTGTATCCGCACGCGGTCACGTCTACACGGCGGGGCCATATACTGCGTGGGACCACCAGGAACCACAACTTCGCACCGCGCTTGGATTCATGGGGCTGAGCAATATTTCCTTCATACGTGCGGAAGGCTTGCAGGGCGGTGCGGAAGCATCTGAAAAGGCCTTTACGCAGGCAGACCAACAGCTCTCAGAGGCCGTCAACAGTGTCAAGGAGCTGGACTCGACGAAATCGAGCCTTGCCTCATGACAAGCCCATCTTCCAAACAATCTGTCGGTGTTGCCTTGGTGACGGGCGCGTCATCCGGCATTGGTGAGGCAATTGCTCTGGAACTCAACAGGATCGGGTTCACCACGTATGCCGCAGCACGGCGGGTCGGACTGATGGCCGGACTGAAGGACGCGGGCATCCGCGCCCTCAGTCTCGATCTCTCCGACAGTCTCAGCATCCACGACTGCATCTCTACGATCCAGAGAGAGAGCGGTGGCGTTGATGTCCTTGTCAATAATGCCGGCTACGGGCTGTTTGGCTCTATCGAAGAGGTTGCTCTGGAGGAAGCTCGCTATCAGCTTCAAGTGAACCTCTTTGGGCTCGCGGAAATCACGAAGCTGGTTCTGCCAGAAATGCGTTCTCGTCGTAAGGGCAAGATCGTGAACATCTCCTCCGTCGGCGGCGTCGCTGCATCCCCTTATGGCGGCTGGTATCACGCATCGAAGTTTGCCGTCGAAGCCCTCTCGTCGTCTCTGCGGCAAGAGTTGTTTCCATTTGGAGTGGACGTAGTAATCGTGCGTCCCGGCGCAATCCGGAGCGGATGGAGAGATGTGGCGGGTGAATCGCTGATTAGAAACTCTGGCGGCGGTCCTTACGCCAAGGCAGTTCAAGCCATGTACTCGAAGTTCATGAGTCCCGACTTCGAAAAGATGGTCACCGATCCAAACGCCATCGCGAAGGTGGTCGGTGAAGCCGTGACAGACCCTCGCCCCAAAGCGGTGTACACCGCCCCTCGCTTGGCTCGGAACATCATCCGCATCAACAAGCTGCTGGGAAGTGAACGGCTACGTGACGCCTTTGGTCGCCGCTTCCTCGGATTACCAACCAAGATGTAGAGAAACGGACGGTCGACATGCCACGGAACACACCTGGAAGTACCCGCGTAGCCACAGAGCCTATCTTTACCCCATATCAGTTGGGGACGCTTACCCTGCCGAACCGTATTGTCATGTCGCCTATGACGCGCGCACGGACCACCAGTGAAGGAAGGGTTCCTCTCCCGATTGAGGCGGTCTATTACGCGCAGCGAGCCTCTGCCGGACTGATTCTCACAGGTGGCATTTACGTCAGTCGTCAGGCAGTTGGCTCGATCAATGTTCCCGGCCTCTACACCGCAGAGCAGGTGGAGGGCTGGAAAGCAGTGACTTCCGCCGTTCACACGATGGGCGGACGCATTTTCGCTCAACTAGGACACTCCGGCTCCGTGTCACATCCAGACCTTCTGGACGGAGCAATGCCGACAGGTCCGTCGCCTATCAACCCGTTGCAGAAGATGTTCACTCCAATAGGAATGAAGGACACGATCACGCCACGAGCCCTCACGAACACTGAGATAAAAGAGATCGTCAAGGACTACGGAACCGCCGCCAAGAACGCAAAGGAAGCGGGCTTCGATGGCGTAGAGCTTCACGGAGCTAACACTTACCTGATTCCGCAGTTTCTGAACTTGGCTTTGAATCGTCGAACCGATGAATACGGGGGGTCGCCTGAGAACCGTGCTCGATTCCTGTTCGAGGTACTAGAGGAGATCGCAACGGTATGGGATAAGAACCGCATCGGCGTGAAGCTGAGTCCGACGCTCCACGGCGTGGGGGCGTTCGTCGCCAGTGAAGAGTCCCTACCGACCTATCACCACATCGCCGAAAGGCTGAATGCTTTTACACCTGCATACCTCCATCTGCTGAGAGCCATCAACGATGTCAGCAACTCGCCACTCGCTGTGTTGCAGGCCAACGCATTACAGCATTACCGTTCGATCTTCATCGGGACGATCATCGGCAACGGCGGCTTTGACCAAGCGCAGGCCAATGCCACCTTGAAGGAAGACGATGCAGACTTGATCTCGTTTGCCCGCCTCTTCATCAGCAATCCCGATCTTGTCGAACGCTTTTCGGACGGCTCTCCCTTGTCCCCCAGTGATCCTCAAACCTACTATCGGGGTGGTCAAGAGGGCTTCACCGATTACCCCCGTCGAGTCGCCAGTGGGCTTTCTTAATGAGGCCGAACGCCTAGTACGTACATCGATTGACTCCCGACGGTTTTGCTCATCACATTTATCAGGACTTATCGAAACCCGATTTTTACCAGTCTGACCAGTCTCACCGTGGCTCGTGCATAGAGATTGGAAGCACGTCGGTGTTTTGTGCAAAGGAAAACCGCACCCTCCGCAATTCGATATAGCTTTCCGCTCCGTAATGCAGCGTGTTACGCGAGAAATATGGTGGCACCTGCATCTGAAACTGTGCCCGCCCCTGCGACACGTTGCTTACCAGCAGATCCGTACGGCTCCCAATATCCAAACGCAGCCGATCTCCTGCCTTCAACACTACTGGCTGTGGCGTCAGACTGAACCTAAGCGTCACTGGCTCATCGCGGACCAACGGCACCGGAACATCGATGTCGATAGTAATCTCCGTTGACGTACTCCGTTTAGCATCTATCTTCCGTAGCGCAGGCCTTATCGTCCCCAGTGACAACGCGTGATACACGCCCGCTCCGTCGACACGTCCAACCCGTGCCACCACATGCGAGTCAATCTCGCTGCTGCTGAACTTGAGATTCGCAGTAATCGGTCCGGAGAACTCCGTCTCCTCCGTCATCGTCATCTCGTAGCTCGCTATTTGATTCGCTACCTCGTCGAATCCCGCTGTCACAATCGCGCCCAGCGGAGTCGCGGCCCAGCGGTTCGATCCGGTCTCGTCGTCCTCCCGGGACAGATGGTGCATTGCAGCATCTGCATCGCCTTCGCCGCCGGCAGCTAGATAAAACCGTTCCGCCACACTTTCAGGAATAGGAAAATCCGTGGCTGTTCCGAAAGCCTCGGCACCCTCCTTCCAATACCGCACTGCAGGTTGCTCCGCATAGCCATTTGCCGCGCCGTACAGCAGGTGGTCGAAGAATGCTAGCGCCTCCAACTGCCAGTGATAGCAAGGCAGCGAATACTCGGCCTCGCTTAGGATCATCCATCTCTTGTCCTTCGCAGTCCCGGCGTTTTCAAACAAGTCGTACGCACCAAACTGGTGCAGGTTGAAGTGGCCGGGATTCTGCACTACTACAAATGGCACCTGAATCTTATCCAGCGACCCGGATGGTCCTGCCGGAATACTGTTCGTCGCGCGCGTCTTGCCGTCCAGCACCCAGCTCGCAAACATCTCCCGCATCGCCCTCGTCGGAGCCTTACGCTGAAAGCTCTTCATGATCTGCAACATTCGCTTCTGCACCATCGGCTTCCACCAGCGCTTCAGCGGCGAGTTGAAAACGTGGCTCAGCAGCGCCCGCACCAGCGGTGGAACATGCAACCGGGTTTGCGTGTCGGTAAAGTTGGCTCCCATCCACAACGCCAGAAAATCAATCTGCGGAGCTCCGCCAAACATCACAATGTGCCGGAAATAGTCCGTGCACATCTCAATGCTGAAGAAGCCTCGCAACGCTGGCGGTTGCCGCACTGCCACGTCTGGTTGGGTCATTCCGTAGTACGAAGTCCCAAACAGCACTACGTTCCCATCGCACCACGGCTGCGCCGCCGCCCACGCAATTGCCTTGGCGTGATCTTCCACATCAGTACCGTTGAAGAAGACAACACTTTCTCCCTCCGAACGTCCCATCCCACGACGCGCTACCACCACATGGACATAGCCTCGGTCCGTAAACACCGGAGGACTGCCCGTCTCATTCGTGCCCGTGGGCGCGCCACTCGACTGAACATCCTTGTTATAGGCGGCATACACCAGGATTGCCGGGTACCGGCCCTTCACCTTCGGTGTAAAGACATCCGCCGCCAGAGAGACGCCCTCGCCCACCGGAATCATCTGGTCCGCATACAGCACGCAGCCCAGCCCGCTCTTTACTGCCGGTCCCGGCGTCCAACCAGCCAATTGCGTACCGTCCAGCCCGCCTTTGATTGGAATCAAATTGTCCCAAAAATTTACCTCGGGATAAGTCGTAGTCATCCTGTTGCTCCTTTTCTCATCGAGGTGAGAGCAGCTTCCAGCGTTCGAGCGGCGCGCCGCTCTCCGTTCTTCCGCGCCGTCGCAAGATCAATTACCGCCATTCCTACCGACATGGAATGAAGCTGATAGCAACGCTCATCCGTCGGCTCAATGTTCAGATTGATGAGAAGCTTCCCGGCGCGAACAATAATGCCATCCGCTAATTCTCGAAAGAACTCACGTAACGCAGGTTCCTGATCTGCCGCTTGCGCCAGTGCCATGATGACCCGTGTATTTTCATGGCGCACCGCGACACTGGCGATAGTCGTCGCGGCCTTCCGCACCGATGAGGCCGTAAGGATGCCGTCTACTGCGACAAGCTGTCGGTCAATTGCTACCCGGGCCACGACCATCAATAAATCAATCCGCGTTGGGAAGTAATAGGTCAGATGGCTTTGGCGTAGTCCGGCGGCTGCTGCCACTCGCGGCTGCGTGAATCCTGCATAACCTTTCTCCCGCAGGATGGCTAAGCTCGCGCTGAGAATGCTTTGTCTATGATCCTGCACAATATCTCCTTGCGTCTTGGTAGGTAAACCAACTGACCAACCGTTACTGATAGTAAGCTCCTGTCACGGGCGGCGCTATAGGGGTTTCTACACGCGGCACCGTGTGGTTCTACACATTCGAAGATTCGTGACTGGATTCGAGGGAATTTCTAGCAGCAACCAACGCGTTCATCCCAGTAGAGGACGTCTTTTGGCTTCGTTGCTGATTGAACAGCCTCCCACCCTTACCAGAGCCTGTGTCGAGGTAGGTATCGATAAACGGGGTTCTCGTCACTCAAGCGCTGCAGGCAGCAAAGGGGAAAGGTGCAGGAAGGGGGAACGTCGTCCTGCCGTCCGGCGCGGAGCCAACTGATGTGCAAAATACTTTGGGGAGCCTCACGGCTCCCCAGAGTGATTTAGGCTGCTTTGCGATTCTTTACCGCTCCTGATGGGATTGGTTTGGCCTCCTTTTTCGTCTTTTCCTTGACTGCAAACTCCTGTTTGACCTTGAGGGCGATGGCATCGGTGTTGACCTTGTATACGGCGGCGGCCTCATGAAGCACCTGCGGGGCGTTGCCGCGTGAGGCAGCGAACACGATGGTCAGTTCGACCAATACCCTCCCCAACACGTTCTCTTCTGCACGACGCAGGAAATCGGCAAACAGCTTTGTAATGGAGTCGCTGTCCTTGGCCTTCCTGATGCCGCGTTGCTTGGCGACGATGGCGAGACGGTTTTCGTCCAGCATCGTTGCCAACCGTTCGACCACAAACAGCAGGTCACGCTTCATCAGACGCACCGGGACGGCTGCGCCGATGGCGGCGAGAACACGGATGCCGGTCGTCTCGGAGATGGCCTGTTCCCGCCGCTGCTTATCGTGCTCCGCTTTTGCCTTGGCATTGTCTGCGTCGGTTTGCTGACGATTCTGCGGCTGCTTCTTCGGCTTGGGGTGATGCACCGGGCACTCCGGGTTAACGCACACCTTCTGGATGGTGCCCTGTCCGTGGCCTTCGGCAACGATGGCCTCGGTGACGAACTTGCACGTCTTGTACTCCGGCCACTGCGCCCGCTGCTTGTCCTCCGGCTTGTCATCCCGAATCGCCACGTACTTGTTGCGCGGGAGAATGGGGCTGCCTTCGCGCTGCTGCCCCTGAAACGTGCTGATCTGCACGAGCTTGGGTTTGGCGGCGACGGTCTGCGCGATATGCGCTTGTACCTTCGCGTCGTAGCAGCTTGGATTGGTGCAAGCATCCTGCTTGCCAAGGTCGGCAAACAGCAGCTTGTTATGCCCGGTACGGCTGGGGCAGTCCACGCAACTCCCGGCGATGGCGACAAGATGAGGATTGCGCTTGTCGAACGGAGCGTCTTTCAGGAGCAAGAGCACGTTCGTCTCAATCCAGAAGCGCAGAGAGCGCACAGGCAGGAGAATCCGTGCGGGCTTTTCGCCACCCCCGTTGTAGACCTCCTTGAAACACGCGCTCAGACCTTGCTGCTGGAGGTCGGCTGGCAGCTTCGCCAGCATGAGCGCATGACCCACGCCGATGTCGTTGCGGTAGAACGTTTCGGTAACGGCCTCGCACAGTTCGGTCAGCTTCACCCGCTGGGCGATGTAGACGGGCGTTTTGCCCACCTTGGCCGCAATCTGCTCGATGCTGTACTTCGGCTCCTCCAAGGTGAGAAGCCGTTTGTAACCCTCGGCCTCTTCCATCGGGTGAACATCGCGGCGCTGGAGGTTTTCAATCAACTGCGCCTCCAACACTTCGGCATCGGTAAGGTTCTTGATACGGACAGGGACGGTCGCAACTTCGGCTATCTGCGCGGCGCGGTAACGCCGTGCGCCGAAGACGATCTCGAAGCTGCGCTCACTGAGTGGCCGCACAAGCAAGGGCGAGAGGACACCCTTATCGCGAACGGTCTCGGCCAACTCCTTCAAGGCGTTCTCCTCGAAGATGCGGCGCGGGTTGGTGGTGGACTCGGTGAGCATCGCAAGCGGAAGGTCGCGGTACTCGGTGGCATTGGCAATGGTGGTGTTCATGGTGATGTGCTCCTTTCGAGCGGTTGCACTGCATGGGGTTGTGGAGCGAACGCGCTGCCCTGTGTCGCCCCGCTGCGGAAAGGGTTCAGGCGCGTGGGGACTGTTGCCGCTTGAAGGCTTCAAGGAAACCCTGCGAACGCAGATTCTTGTCCCACGTTTGTGCCAAGGCTTCGTGCTGCCTGTGTAGCTCGATCCGGTGGACATAGTTGCCATCCAGCACGTAACGGCTCCACCGCTCGATGCCGACGTAATCGTTGCGGTAGTAGAACGCCGAGAGGTGCGGCCCTCCGGCAAGCCCAAGCTCGAAGCGCATCTCCGGGTCGCGCAAGAGGTCGCCGTTGTGTTTGCTGTAGTGACAGACGGAGAGGGCTGGCAATCCCATCGGGCCGGACTCGTCCAGAGCTTCGATCACCAACGCCATATAGGTTGCTTTCTCGATCTTGAGGCTGAGGCCGGGATGCCACCCACCGGCCATCTTGAGGATTGCGAGGATGGTCTGCATTACGCCACCTTCGCCAGTTCTGCATCGGGCATCGTCGCGGCTACGGACGGCTGCAATGCGGCGAGGATGACGGCGGAGGTCTGCTGGATGACTTCAAGCGATTCGGCCAGCAAGGATGCGTTGCCGTGGTACAGGTGAATGTAGTCAGCCGAAGCGGTTCCGGTTTCCAGTCCTACGGCTTTGCCAATGACAAAGGCGATGGATTCGGCCTCTGTCTCGCGCACAACTTTCGTCGTCGCGGTGCGCCGCTCTGCCTTGTGCAACATCTCGTGGGCAAGCTCATGCACAAGGGTTGAAAACTCCTCGGCCTTGGACTGTCCGGGCAAGATGGCGATGCGCCCGCCGTAGCTCATGCCAAGCGCGGGCCCGATGCGCTCGGTAAAGACAAGCTCGATGCCCTGATGCTCAATGAAGGCAATCAGACGGTCGCGGTTCTCTCCCACGTCGCCCGAAATCTCACGCAACTCGGGAAGCTCTGCACCTTCGGTCTGCGAGACATCGAAGACATACGTGGAACGAAAGCCAACCAATACCGCCGTGTTCTGCTTCGTGATGTCTTTCTCGGCTTCTTCCTGCTTCTTGCGACGAATGCCGACGATGGGGGCAAGGATGCGGATGCCCTTCTCGCCCTTCTTCACGGAGCGGCCTAGCTCCTTCCACTTCCAGAACCCGGCTACGCGGCTTGCGTCGGGCCTCTGCCGCGCAATCTCCAGAATGTTTCCGAACGAGTAGTTGTGAAAGCGGCTCATCGCATTGAGGTAGGCGGTGAGTGCGTCGGAGTGTCCGGCCTCTAGCTGCTCAATAAGGCTCTGCACGTTGGCGGCGATTACTTCTTTCGCCGTCTGTGGCTGTTGCTGCTGTCGTTCAGGGTTTTCGGTAGTGGGACGATTGCGGCGGCTGGTGGCCACGGTGTTGGCTGCGCCATTGCTGGCGGTGGATGCGCTGTTGTTGTTGATGTTGCTTTGATATTCCATTGTTTTTGCCTCTGTCTGCCCGGTGGGCGTTTTTTGTTTCTCACAGCGCAGCGAGACAAAAAACGATCCACTGGCAGACAGAGCAGAACGAGGGTAGTGAGGGTGGGGAGGCCGGAGTGGTGGGCGTGGCAAGTGCCAAACACGCACTCTCGTTTGGCGCGCGGCCAGCGCTTATCCGAACGGACTCCACAAGGCCCGCTCTATGGGCCGTCCACCCTTGCGAACCGAAGTGGGGCCAAGCCGCGCGTCAGTGCCACTGAGGGCTTGCTTTTGCTGTTGTTCTTCGAAATATGAGGGGTGGAGTTACGGGCCGGATTAAATCTCAACTGACCTGTTAGGCGAATAAGAGGCGAATGTGGTTGAATGAAAACGAGGCGGTGTCGATGGCTAAAGAACCTCAAATTTCGACCGGGCCGGAATGGGCAGACGATGCTCTTCCCGCTTGTGCCGTTGGGATGGATTTGCTGCGCCGATTGGAAAAGGCACGTCCGAATGACTACGCCTTTCTTCAAGCGCAGGACTTCGTTGATCTCGGTACATCTGCCTTCGTTGGCATCCCCGAGTGGGACGCTTTCATAGAACATTGCGAGACGTGTGAGGACTGCAAAAAGTAACGTGCAGCGACTGCGGAACGATGACAGCATCCGACGCCCAACACGAAGTCGCCCATATCGCCTCCGCTCCCGTTCGCAAAATCGTTCATGTGGACATGGACGCCTTCTACGCCTCGGTCGAACAGCGCGATAACCCAGAGCTTCGTGGAAAGCCGGTCGTGGTCGCGTGGAAGGGCAAACGATCCGTTGTTTGCGCCGCTTCTTATGAGGCAAGACGGTTCGGCGTGCGTTCTGCGATGCCAGCGGTGACTGCGGAGCGACTATGCCCGGAAGCGATCTTCATTCCGCCTGATTTCGTGCGCTACAAGGCGGCTTCGTCCGCCGCACGCGAAATCTTCCAGAGGCATACCGATCTCATCGAGCCGTTGTCTCTCGACGAAGCATATCTCGATGTGACCGAGAACAAGAGGCAGCTTCCAACAGCGACGCGCGTCGCGAAGATGATTCGTGAGCAGATACGCGAAGAGCTGAACCTTACGGCTTCCGCTGGGGTGGCACCCAACAAATTCCTGGCGAAGATCGCATCCGACTGGAAGAAGCCGAACGGCCTGTTCGTCATTCAGCCGCACGAAGTGCAGAGCTTTCTTCTCCCGCTGCCGGTGGGCCGTATCCCTGGAGTAGGACAGGTCACGGAAAGCCGCATGAAGGCGGTTGGCATAGCAACGGTCGGCGATCTTTATGCCCTGGAACTATCGATCCTAGAAGATCAGTTCGGAAGCTATGGCTTGCGCCTCTATCAACTCGCCCGCGGTATCGACTACAACCCCGTCGTGCCAAACCGAGTCAGCAAGTCTATCTCTGCCGAGGACACCTTTCCCGAGGACATTCCCCTGGCGGACACAGAGCCAAAGATTCGACTCCTGGCTGAGAAAGTTTGGAAGTCTTCGCACGCCAATGCACGGGCCGCGAAGACGGTAGTTCTGAAGCTGAAAACGAAGGAGTTCAATAGCCTCACGCGAAGCCTTACGCTTCCGGCTCCACCCGCGTCGTGCGACGAACTTACAGGTATCGCACTCGCGCTACGTGAACGGGTTGAATTGGGATCAAATCAACTCTTCCGTTTGGTTGGGGTCGGCCTCAGCAACTTTCAAGCCGCCGAGGACCCGGCTTCGCCTCTCTTTGTCGAAGAGCCTATGGAGGACCGATGAGCCAATCGGGTATTAGTTGTTGCTGTTGTGGCATTTCCCGGTGCCGCGTATTCTTCTATCAGTGAAGTCTTTACGCCAATTCGGAGCTGTTCTGTTGCTGCTCGTGTCCTTTGTGGCACCGGCTATGGCATGTATGGCTCCTGATGCGGAGATGACAGTCGAAGAACGGGCCTGCTGCCGCATGATGAAGAACGACTGCGGACAGATGGAGATGCCTGCTTCCCACGACTGCTGCAAGAAGACTCCGGGGGCGCTACACGACAGTGCTCTCAGGTCGGATTCGGTGTCGTTCCATCCTCTTGTAGCCGTCGCAGTCTGGGTTTCGTCGTTTGATCTTTTCCCGCCTCACGATGCAACGAGCGGCTGGGTACAGCGCCCGGAACACTCGCCGCCAAAGCCTCCCCCCTCGATCATCTCTGCTCTCAGAGTCTAGTTCGCTCCTCTCTCGCTGAAGATTCGAGCTGCGCCTTCGTGCGCGCTCATGTCTGAACTGCAATCGAGACAGGAGTTTTCCCTATGAAGGTGGCCTTGTATTGGACCGCCGCATTGGTGATGGCGACCGGCGTCTCTGCGTGCGCGCAGGAGATGACCGGGATGCCGACGCCACTTGCTACGTTGATTTCAGAAGCACAGTCGAGCAACGCCCAAATTTCGGCCGCTGACCACGCCTGGAAAGCGGCGACGCACGTTGCCCAGCAGGTAACGACTCTTCCTGACCCGCAATTCACCGTTCAGTCGTACAGTGTCGGCAGTCCCAAACCCTTCGCGGGTTTCAGCAACAGCGACTTTGCGTACATCGGATTTGGAGCGTCGCAGGAACTTCCCTACGCCGGGAAGCTACGACTCAAAGGAGAGGTAGCCAACCGCGAAGCTGATATGCAGCAGACACAGGCCGACCTCCTGCGGTCGTCGATCACGGATCAGGTCAAGGCGCTCTATTTGCGGCTGGCTTATCTTGATGCAACGCTCTCGATTCTCGGTCGGAACGATGCTGTTCTGAAACCGATGATTGAGACGGGGTTGTCCCGATACAGCCTCGGGCAAGGCAGCCAGGCCGAAGTGCTGAAAGCCCAGATCGAGCATACGAAGATCCTGCGTGAAGTGACCATGCACCATCAGGAGATGGGGCAGCTTCAGGCCAGCCTCAAGCAACTACTGCATCGATCGCAGTCCGCCCCCGACATCATTCCAGAGCCGCTTTCCCTGACTCCGCTACAACGCACCGCCGAAGAATTGCAGAACCTCGTCCTCGCTCATAACCCGGCTGTCTCGGTTGACACGGCGGGTGTCCACAAGCAGGACGCCCAACTGAAGTCGGCACAGCGCGAGGGCAAGCCAGACTTCAACGTCGGCTATATGTTTCAGCAGACGGGCGGTGGCTACCGCGACTATTACATGCTCACCGTCAGTATGCGGCTGCCTCGGCGAAAGCGGGTCGAAGCGGGTGTAGCGGAAGCTGCCGAGTCTCTGGAAAAGTCGAAGCAGGAACTTGACTCTCAGGTGCAACAGCAGCTCGCAGAGGTGCAAAAGCAATACGTTACTGTGACGAACACGGCGGAACTGCTGACGGAGTACCAGGACGGTCTTCTGCCGCAAGCACGGGCCGCATTTCAGGCCGAGCAGACAACCTATCAGACCGGCAAACAGGCTTTCGCGCCGGTTCTTTCCTCTCTGCTGGATGTCCTGACATTTGAACATGACTATCAACAGACGCTGCTCGACCACGAGACAGCTCTGGCACGTCTCGAAACTTTGACTGGAGCGCAACTGCGATGAACAAAACCATTGTCCGTACATCCCTATTCTGGCTTGCTTTGTTCGCGGTTGCGGCTGCTGTGTATGTCTACCGCACCAGGTCAATCGTTCACCGAGTATCCGTTCCGACAGGTGTTCAACCCATTGCGTCTGGGCCAATGGCGGAGATGAGCAAAGACGCAGCTAAGGATACGTCCATGCCAGCGGCAAAGATGGAGGCTCCGCTGGTGCCTGTGCAACTGACGAATGAGCAGATGAACAGCATTGGCGTTAAGACCGGGACAGTCGAGTACAAGCAACTGAGCGACGAGATTCGGGCGACCGGCACGGTCGATGTGGACGAACGCCTTCAGTCGTCCGTGCAGGTTCGCTTCTCTGGCTACATCCGCAAGGTGTTTGCGAACGCTACCTATCAATATGTTCGTAAGGGCGATCCACTCTTCACGATTTACAGCCCTGACCTCGTGGCGACGCAGGAAGAGTATCTGCTTGCCCGTCGAAATCAGGCGGCTCTCACGGGAAGCTCGATTGATGGAGTTGCCACGGGCGCATCGTCCCTGACGACAGCGGCGGAGCAACGGCTACGCCAGTGGGACATCCCGAATAGCGAGATAGCCAAGCTCCAGGAAACGGGTAAGGCGGTGACGGAGCTATCCATCAACTCCCCTGCCTCCGGCTACATCATGGAGCGCATGGCGCTCCCGAATATGTATGTCGAGCCCGCGACGAAACTCTACACGCTCGCCGATCTCTCCCGTGTCTGGGTAAACGCACAGGTATTTCAGAATGATGTAGGCAGGTTGAAGCGTGGCGATAGCTCTGCCATCACGGTCGATGCTTATCCGGGACGCACCTTTCAGGGCCGTGTCGAGGAGATACTACCTCAAGTCGATATGACGACACGCACTGTCAAAGTGCGGCTGGCGGTCAATAATCCCGGCGTCACCCTCAAGCCGGGGATGTTCGTGAACGTCGATCTCAAGTCGGCACTGGGTCGGCAGCTGGTTGTCCCGGCCTCGGCGGTATTCCAGACGGGTCTCCGACAGGTGGTTTTTGTCGATCACGGGAGTGGCAGTATCGAACCAAAAGATGTCAGCCTCGGCGCGAAGGTTGGGGATGACTTTATCGTTCTGAAGGGCCTGTCGGCTCATCAGCAGATTGTGACCTCGGCAAACTTCCTGCTCGACTCCGAGAGTCAGTTACAGGCTGCGGCTGGTTCGTACACTCCCCCAGCTCCGGGAGCGGGGCAACAAACCTCAAGCCCATCAGCAGCGCCTCAACCCGCGGTCGTGATTGATTTCACCACCGATCCCAACCCCGCCCACAAAGGATCGAACGTCTTCCACGTCAAGCTGACTGGAGCGAACGGGCAGCCCGTTGCCGGGGCGCAAGTTGCGGTCACCTTCTTCATGGCGGCGATGCCGGCAATGGGAATGGGCGCGATGAACACGACCACTCAACTCATGCCGAAGAGCTCGGGTCTTTATGACGGAACGGGAGTTCTTGAGTCCGGTGGGACGTGGCAGGTCACGGTGACGGTGAAACAGAACGGCCAGACCATCGCCACGAAGCAGTTGCGCGTCAATGCCGAAGGAGGGATGTGACATGCTCTCCAGAATCATTGATCTCTGCGCTCGAAATCGCTTTCTCGTGTTCATGTGCGTTCTACTGCTGACCCTTGCCGGTATCTGGTCTTTGCGGCACGTCCCGGTCGATGCGCTCCCCGACATCTCCGATGTGCAGGTCATCGTCCATACGAGCTGGATGGGGCAACCGCCGGACATCATCGAAGACCAGGTCACGTACCCCATCGTGACCAGCCTTCTCGCTGCTCCGCATGTGAAGGCCGTCCGCGCTCAGACGATGTTCGGGGATTCCTATGTGTATGTCGTCTTTGAGGACGGCACGGACTTGTACTGGGCACGTTCCCGCGTCGTCGAATACCTCCAGCAGATCGGCGGTCGCCTCCCTGCCGAAGTCCATCCGGCTATCGGGCCGGACGCGACGGGCGCGGGCTGGGTCTTTGAGTATGCTCTTGTCGATAAGAGCGGCAAGCATAGTCTTGCTGATCTTCGCACTCTCCAGGACTGGCATCTGCGCTATGAGCTGGAGACCGTTCCCGGCGTCTCGGAGGTGGCGAGCATCGGTGGGTATGTGAAGCAGTACCAGATACGGCTCGACCCGAACAAGCTACTGGCCTACAACATCCCGCTCTCGATGGTCATCGAGCGGGTGAAGGCGAGCACCAATGAAGTTGGCGGAAGGGTGCTGGATCTGAGCGGAGCGCAGTACATGATTCGCGGTCTCGGCTACCTGAAGTCGCTCAACGATCTTGAGTCGATTGCCGTCGGCAGCAAGAACGGCACACCGGTTCTACTGCGCGATTTGGGCAGCGTCGCCTTCGGCCCGGACATCCGCGAGGGCGTTGCCGAGTGGAATGGACAAGGTGAGACGGTCGGCGGCATCGTCGTCATGCGGCAAGGCATGAATGCGTTGAAGGTCATCGAAGGGGTGAAGCAAAAGCTCCGTGATATTGCGCCGTCGCTGCCAGCCGGAGTGCAGGTCCTAGCAGGCTATGATCGTTCCGGGCTCATCAACGATTCGATTGCTACTCTCCAGCGCGACTTGCTGGAAGAAGCCATTATCGTCAGCCTCGTCATCATCGTCTTCCTGTTTCACTTCCGCTCGGCATTGATCGCCATTCTTGCTTTGCCGATTGCGGTGCTGGTGTCCTTTGTTCCGATCTATTTCCTCGGCGTTACATCGAACATCATGTCCCTTGGCGGCATTGCTTTGGCTGTAGGCGTCCTTGTCGATGCTTCGATTGTGATGGTGGAGAATGGCTATCGGCATCTCTCCGAGCGACAGGAGTCTGACCCGACACCTGTCACAGAGCCGGAACGCCGGGAGATACTCATCACTGCTGCGAAGCAGGTTGGCCCGGCCCTCTTCTTCTCGCTGCTCATCATCGTTGTCTCGTTCTTGCCGGTCTTCCTCCTGGAAGCGCAGGAGGGCCGTATGTTTCGGCCTTTGGCGTGGACGAAGACGCTTGCAGTTGGGTCATCCTCCATCATTGCGATCACGCTTGTTCCTGTTCTCATGGTGATGCTCATTCGAGGACGGCTCAAGCCAGAGAGCGCCAATCCCATCTCCCGCTTCACGCAAGCCATCTATCTGCCAGTCCTGCGATTCTGTCTCAAGTATCGCAAGCTGACGATTGCGATCAACCTGCTCTTTCTAGCTGCGACGCTGCCCGTTGCGTTCAAGCTGGGGAGCCAGTTCATGCCTCCGCTCTTTGAAGGCTCCGTCTTGTATATGCCAACTTCGCTTCCCGGCATCTCAATCGAGCAAGCGAAGTCGCTGCTGCAAAAACAGGATGCGATTTTGCGTACCATTCCCGAAGTTGAGAGCGTCTTTGGCACAGTCGGTCGCTCGGACAGCGCCACGGACAACGCACCACTCGATATGTACGATACGACTCTCATGCTGAAGCCACGGGAGCAATGGCGGCCTGGGATGACGTACACGAAGCTCATTCAGGAGATGGATGAGAAGGTGCAGTTTCCGGGACTGGCGAACACTTGGACGAGTCCAGTCGAAAACCGTCTTGACATGGAACTCACTGGAATCAAGACACCGCTGGGTCTCAAGGTACAGGGTCCGAGTGTAGACGGCATTGAGCAGCTTGCGGCGAAGATGCAGGGCGTTCTTTCATCCATGCCGCAGGTACGGTCGATCTTTGCTGAACGCATCTCGCAAGGCTTCTACATTAACGTGGAAGTAAACCGTACTGAGGCGGCGCGGTACGGCCTCAGCGTGGCCGATGTCCAGACGGCGGTTTCATCCGGCATCGGCGGCCAGAACATCGCCGAGAACATCGAAGGACGCGAGCGGTATCCCATCAATGTGCGCTACTCGCAGGATTTTCGCGACAGCGTCGAGCGGATGCGGAGCGTTCTGATCGCTACACCCTCGGGCGCGCAGATCCCGCTAGGGCAGGTTGCCAAAGTGTCGTTCTCTCATGGTCCAGCTATGATCCGGGATGAGGATGGACAACTCACCGGCTATGTCTACATCGACCTGAAGAGTACGAACTATGGTGGTTTTGTGGAAGAGGCCACGCGCAGATTGCAAAAGGAGGTTTCCATTCCTGCAAGCTACGGCTACAAGTGGTCGGGGGAATACGAGTTTGAACTGCGGGCGAAGGAACGCCTGAAACTTATTCTGCCAATCGTCTTCTTCATGATCTTCCTGCTGCTCTACATGGTCTTTCACTCTGTAACGGAAGCGGTGGTGCTGACTGTCCCTACGATCTATGCCATGACCGGCGGGTTGCTGCTGCAATGGTTGCTTGGCTATAACTTTAGCGTGGCCGTATGGGTAGGCTACATCGCACTCTTTGGAATAGCAGTCGAGACCGGAGTAGTAATGGTCGTCTATCTCCATGAGTCTCTGGAGCGAGGCCTAGTGCAAGGGAAGATTCACAGTAATGCGGACATCGAAGAGGCGGTCATTGAAGGCGCAGTAAAACGCCTTCGTCCCAAGCTCATGACAGTCATTGCCGTCCTCGCCAGTCTCGCACCGATCCTATGGGAGTCCGGTATCGGCTCCGATGTCATGAAGCCGATTGCCGCGCCCATTGTGGGCGGCATGATTACCTCAACCATCCACGTCCTGATCCTGGTGCCAGTCTTCTTCGTCATGATGAAAGAACGCTCCCTACGTCAGGGCACTCTCAAATCCCAACCCACCGATCAATAGGAGATCGCTATGTCCATCAAACAGCTCGTCTTCATTCCAGCGTTTGTTCTTGTCGCCGTCTTCATGCAAGCGCAGTCGAGTCAGACTATCGCCGGAACCGTTACGGATTCCATGTGCGGCAAGAAGCACATGATGAAAAATGCGACTGCCACGCAATGCACGCGCGAGTGCATGAAGTCTGGTTCCGATTATGCCCTTGTCAGCGGAGACAAGATGTATACGCTCAAGGGAGACAAAACACAGATTGATAAATTCGCAGGCTTGAACGTAGTCATCGAAGGTGAAACAACCGGCAAGACGATCAATGTCAGAACAATCAAGGCGGCTCAATAGCCGCAACGATAGCTCAACAACTACAGCTCTTGCCTTTGAGCGCCTCGTTAGCCTCATAGAGCACCAAGGGCAGGAGCAACAGTGCAGCGATAGAATCCGCCCACGGGATGTGCAAGACCGCATTCGTAACGAGTCCTGCCAGTGCAATCCAGGACATATACGCGCAAATATTGCTTTGCGCTGCATCAGCTCTCAACGCTCCACTATTGGTTTGAAGGGCTAGGCGTTTCTTGGAAGCGCCTAGCCAAGGCATAATGATTGCCGAAGCGACCAAAAGCACGATCCCGAAAACAGAGGGTTGTGGGCGGAATCGACCGAAGAGGGCAAGGGACGAACTGACGACGATATAGACCGCCAGCACATATAAGAGCACTGCATTCACTTTGGCTGTCACTCTCTCTGAACCTGGGCCCATGCGGAAGCGCTGAAGCACAACGATTGCGGAGAAGAGCTCCACTGCGCTATCGCCAGCAAATGCCGTCAGCGCGACACTGTGAGCGCGGATGCCCGCAATGGCGGCGACGAGAAGTTCCACACACATCCATGCAATCGTGATGTGCTGAATGGATCGAATCGCGGCTCCATCGTGATTTGGCAGTTTCATCAAGGCTTCTGCAGATCCTTTCTTTCTCGTCTCTGCTCAATCCATTTGTACAGCGAGGGGAGGACGAGCAGCGTCAAGAATGTGGACGTAATGAGGCCTCCGATGACGACAGTTGCGAGAGGCCGTTGCACCTCGGCACCTGCGCCTGTTGAAATGGCCATCGGAATGAAGCCAAGGCTGGCAACGAGGGCTGTCATCAGCACTGGCCGGAGCCGAGTTTCTGCACCTTGTTCAACCGCATCTGCGATGGACAGCCCCCCTTGGCGAATTTCGCGGATGTAGGTCAAAAGCACGATCCCGTTCAAGACTGCGATGCCAAACAGAGCGATGAAGCCAACACCAGCGGAGATACTAAAAGGCATTCCTCGAAGTGTGAGCGCGAAGATTCCTCCGGTAGCGGCAAGGGGGATATTCAGGAAGATCAATGCCGCTGGCAGAGCGGCTTGGAAACTGAAGTAGAGGAGAACGAAGATCATCAGCAGAGCTGCCGGGACGACAATCATGAGCCTTCGGCTTGCACTTTGGAGTTGCTGAAACTGGCCGCCCCATTCCAGTTCATAGCCATCTGGGATGTTGACCTTAGCGTTGACCACCTTTTGTGCTTCCGCAACAAATCCGGCAAGGTCGCGACCTCTGATGTTGACTTCCACGCTGATGCGTCGCTGGCCGCCTTCACGACTGATCTGTGCTGGGCCTTCCTCCTCTTGTATGTCTGCGAGCTGGGCAAGCGGAATGAAATGCCCTTCGCTATCTCCCACACGCAAATTGCTTACGGCTTCAGTGGTACTTCGTTGTTGCTGCGGGAACCTGACCTGGAGCGTGAACCGGCGATTGCCTTCGACGATCTCACCGACCGGCTTACCTCCGATCGCTTCGACGGTATCGAGTACCGCCGAAGCATCTAGTCCGTGACGGGCCAGTGCGTCGCGGCGAATGCGGATACGAAGATATGGGAGCCCGGCAACCCTTTCCGCTCGGACATCGGCTGCGCCTTGCACCATACTAAGGGCAGCGGCGATCTGGTCTGCCTTCTGGCGGAGAACTTCGAAGTCTTCGCCATAGAGTTTGATGGCAAGGTCGCTACGCGAACCGCCTTCCATCAGTTCTTGCATTCGCATCTGAATTGGCTGAGAAAAACTGTACGCTGCTCCGGGGGCCTCCTCTTGAAGCCGTTTCTTCATGGCCGCAATCAGATCGTTCTTGCTCGTCCCTTTAGGCCATTCATCCGGTGGTTTTAGTGTTAGGTAGACATCGCTCTGGTCGATGGCCATCGGGTCGGTTGCAACCTCTGGGCTTCCCGTGCGGCTGACAACACGGGAGACCTCGGGAAACTCGCGCAGCACGTTTTCAATGATCTCGTTGCCGTGCAAGGACTCACTGATTGAGATTCCGGGAACACGGTACATCATTACCAGAATCGACCCCTCATCCAGCGACGGAATGAATTCAGCCCCAAGAAACGGAATGATAGCCAGAGAGGCAGCAAACAGCGCAAGGGCAATGCCGCCCGTCCACGCAGGGTGAGCGACTGCGCGCCGCAACAGAGGACGATAGGAACCGTCGATCTTTCGCATGATCCATGTCGGCTTTTCCGCTTTCAACTTGCGAAGCGCATACCAGCTCAAAACAGGCATAAGCATGAGAGCGACGACTAGCGAGGCAGTCAGTGCGAAAAGCACTGTGGCCGCCATCGGCTTGAACATCTTGCCCTCTACCCCGCTTAAGGTCAGGATCGGCACGTAGACAAGGAAGATGATGGCGACACCGAAAAAGATCGGCTTGGCGACCTCGCTCCCTGCTTCGCGGATCGTCTCTTCGACTGATTCCTCCGGGTTCCTCTCGTGAAGGCGTCGCAAGATGTTCTCAATGATGACAACGGAACCATCGACGATCAATCCGAAGTCAATCGCACCAAGACTCATCAGGTTGCCGGATATCTTTGCCTGCACCATCCCCGTGATCGCGACGAGCATCGAAAGTGGAATCGCCACCGAAACGATAAGGCCCGCCCGGAAACTGCCGAGCAGCAAAAGGAGAACTGCTACTACGAGGATGCCGCCCTCGATGAGGTTCCGGGTGACGGTGTGGATGGTACGGTTGACCAAGTCTTTGCGGTCATAGAGAGGCTCGATCTTGACGCCAGCGGGCAAGGATTTCTGTATCTCGGCCAGTCCATCCTTTACTCGGTCTGCCACGGCGCGCGAGTTCTCGCCAAGTAGCATCATGGCGACGCCGATCACGATCTCGCCTTTGCCATCCTGAGTTGCAAAGCCGCGTCGGACCATTGGAGCAAAATGGACGGTTGCGATGTTGCGGACGAGGATTGGCGTACCCGTTGGAGACGTGGCTACGACGATATTTTCGATGTCGTCAAGACTGCCGATCAGTCCCTCACCGCGAATGAGCGATTGCTGCTCGGAACGCTCAAGATAAGCTCCGCCTGCGTTCGCATTATTTTTGGAGAGGGCTTCGATCACTCTTTCAAGCTGAATGTGGTAGCCGGTCAGCTTGTCGCTATCTACCTCTACCTCGTAGGTCTTCAGTTCTCCTCCCTGGCTATTGATTTCAACGACTCCCGGAATCAGGCGCATCTTGGGAGCAATCTGCCAGTCGAGAATCGTGCGCAGCTCCATCGGCGTTTTATCGCCACCTGTGACCTTGAACTGATAGATTTCACCAAGTCCGGTCGAGATAGGGCCTATCTCCGGCACTCCCACACGCGAAGGAATTGCTTCCTTTGCCTGTACGAGGCGTTCGTTGACGAGGCTCCGGCAGAAGTACGGGTCCATGTTGTCCTCGAAGTAGACGGCGACATAAGACAAGCCGTACTTCGATGTGGACTGAATGCGACGCACACCGGGCAGTCCGCTCATCGACATCTCGACGGGGAAAGAGAGCAGTTGTTCAACCTCAAGAGGCGACAGACTCGGAGCGCGTGTCAGGACGAGCACTTGATTGGGCGTAATGTCCGGTTCGACATCGACGGGAAGGTTGTTCAGGGACACGACTCCCATCGCAGCAACGAACAAAGCACCCAGGATAACAAGGACGCGGTAGCGGAGGGCGATGTCTACAAGACGCTGCATTAGTCCTCCCCCAACTCGCCGCCGGCGAGAATCGACTTCAAGTGAAACGCGCCTTGGGTCACGACTCGTTCCCCAGCCGAGACACCACTGACGATCTCAGTATTGCCGTTAATCGACATGCCCTTCTCAATCTGTCGCGCCTCGAACTTCGTGGGCGCGATCTGGACGAAGACGACGTTCTTTCCCTCCACATCCTGCAAAGCACTCGACGGAACAGCGAGAGCCCGCTTGCTGAACTTGGTCGGCAACTCGATATTGGCGAACATATCCGTCTTCAATCGCATATCGCGGTTGTCCACTTCACAACGAACCCGTGCAGTGCGGGTCTGCGGATCGAGTACGTCGCTGATGTAGGCAACACGTCCCGAGAAGCTTTCGTTCGGGTACGTATCCACCTTGATCGAAGCATTCTGTCCAAGTCGGATACGGCCAAGATCTTTTTCATAGACCTCCGCCTGCACCCAAACCTTGGAGAGATCGGCAATCGTAAAGAGGCTTTTTCCCGGCTCAACGTTATCCCCAGCCGATACCTGAGCCTTGGTAACGACTCCCGCAAACGGTGCCTTTAAAACGGTAAGCGGGCTTCCGCTGCCGCCCGTCGATCCGTAGCGTCGAAGACGCTGCCGAATGCCTTCGATAACAGCCTGCTGGGACTGAATGCTCGCTCGTATTCCCTGCTCATCTGCCTTGCTGAACTCGTAGTCCTTCTCTGCTCCTGCCCCGACGTCGGCAAGTCTTCTGCTGCGCTCGGTCTGACGCGTTGCGGGAGTCAGCTTTGCGTTGAGGCTCGCAAGCTCCGCCTTCGCGGATTGTTCCTGAGCGGAGAGGTCGACCGCTTCGATGTTGTCGAAAACAGCAAGAGGCTGCCCCGCACGAACGCGGTCGCCGATCTTGGCTTTCAGTTCCACGACGCGACCGCGAGAAAGCGGCGAAACCTCGCCGATGTGACTGTCGATGGGCTGCACGGTTCCGGTCGAGCGGAAGTATTCGGTGAGCTGCACGACCTCGGCCGGCGCGATCACCATCCCAACGTGCTGCTGTGCGGGGAGGAGCATCTCAACCTGCTTCTGTTTGTTGGCGGCGCTTTGAGAGTCCTCTTCGGCTCCGCCTGTGTCGCTGACTTCGGCTGTCTTGTGCTTGCATCCGGCCATGAGTACGAGGCCGCAGATTATCAATATTGGAAATTTCTTCATGGCAGGTTGCCTCCTATGGCACGTTCGACTTCGGCCCAGCTGCGCGTTGCATCCGCCTGGGCGTCGATGAAGGCGAGTTCGGTATCGACGAGCCGCCGTTGTTCGTTCAGGACATCCAGTAAGCGAAGCTGTCCAAGTTTGTAGGCTTCCCGAATGACCTGGAGATTCGACGCGGAAGGATCGACCACGCCGGAACGCAGCAGGTCGATCGATTCGTTCGCCGCCGTCCACCGCTGATAGGCGCTTTCGACCTCTAGCGGAATCGACCGCTCCAGATATTCCCGGCGCAAGCGCGCCCCGGAGGTACGGGCCGCAGCGGCCTGCACGTCGCCTTTGACGCTCCGGCTGGTACGCAGCGGGATCGAGACACCGAAGCTCAGGATGTCGTCCCGGTCGCGCAGTGGCGCTATCGCTCCTGTTGGAGTCTGCCCGAAGAGGTCGTCGAACTGGCTGTACTGCCGGATGTATCCGACCGACAGGTTAAGGTCGGGCTTGCCGTTGGCCTTGGCAAGCTGGACTCCGGCCTGGCTCTGCTCTTCCTGCAAGCGAGCGGAGTGAAGGTCGGCTCGGGATTCGACCGCTTTAGTCTTGAGCGAACCAAGATCTTCTGCGGAGGGTGCAACGTAGCTGGTGGGAGGTAATGCTTCACCTGGCATCAACCCGGACAGCCGTCGCAAATTGAGTTCGGCTGTGGTGAGTCTCGCCTGGGCACTCCTCCTCAGCACAAGAGCACGGTTGGTTTCCACTCGCAGCAGATTCGCTTCGAGTGGCGCCACGTCGCCTTCATGCACGCGGGCATCTGTCAGGCGCTGTGCCTCGGCATTGACCCTTGCGGCTTCATCGAGCAAAGCGAGCTTCTGTTGTTCGGCGCGGCGTTCTGCGGCGGCTGAGCGAATCTCAAAAGCAAGAGCCGCCGAGCCTTCCTGCAACTCCGCCTCGGCTTGCGCCACTCCGAAATTCGCCACCTGAATCCGTTTGCTGCGCTTCCCAAACGTCTCAATGGACTGCGAGAACCCCGCCCCATATTGCTCTTCACCATAGGTGCCGAGCGGCTTTCCTGTAGCCCCTTTGAGGTCAAGCACAGTTGCGGGGCGAACTCCAGCCTGTGTGAGAGTTCCCTGAGCTTCCGCGATCCGTTCCCGAATCGCAAGCAAGTTCTTATTTCGAGCGAGTCCTGTGCGTACCAGGTCGTCCACCGTCGGCGGACTGGTTTGCTGCGCTATCAACCCCGTGGGCATAGCCAGCAAGACGCACAGGAAGATAGACAATCTTCCTGACATACACATCTCCTCTATTCCAAAGTCATAGTTCTGACGGAGGACTAGGAGAGCTGTGGCGGACGATCAATCTCTAGGGTGGGAAAGGGCGGCAAGAGGAACGCCTGTTCGATTGGCGCGACAGAAATCGTGATCGGTGCCACAAAAATGACCTGTGGAGTTACGACGACATTGGCGCAGCAGCAGATGCAACTGTCGCAGGCCTTGACTGGGGCGTGCTTATCCAAAGCCTGGGAAGCCGAGCAATCTGAGTCTGGCAATTCACACGCAACCATATCCCCGGCTGTGAACAGCACGAGGAATAGAGCGGTAAAGCGAAACGCCTTGGCCCAAAAGCCCATGGAGTGAGAATACACCGGCGTCTCTCAGTGCCGGATTCCTGAGGCAAACCGTTTCTATCCAATCTTTGGTGTCTCGTTCCCAATCAATGACGACGACTCCTAGTTGCCCGAGCGTATGCCGAATGGAGTGAAAAGCTGAACCAAGCAAACCGCTTATTTTCATCAACTTACATCCGCAATGCTCAAGTTGTGAGGCAACTTCCATTTGCAGAGACGGGCGTCAATAGGCGAACATAAAGCGAATATATCGCCATGTCCTCGACCGCCGCAATCCGTCTCCAGATTGAAACCAAACTGGCAAATCGCGTCCCAGCCGCCCTAACGCTCAAGATCAAGCAGGCGCCGGAACTGTTTCCGACCGGAATCAGTGAAATCGATGCAGTCCTGGGCGGCGGCATCCCTCGCGGGAGCATCACCGAAGTTGCGGGCGCAGCATCAACAGGCAAGACATCCTTCGGACTTTCCGCCATCGCCGCCATCACGCAGTCCGGGGCTGCTTGTGCCTGGGTCGATGTGAGCGATGCGCTCTCGCCGGAGTCCGCAGCGGCAGCGAACATCGTACTGAGGCGGCTATTGTGGCTCCGCATGTCGGCGGAGCGTAAACAGAAGGTCACCGACAAACCGTGGTCGCGTTTGGAGCAAGCACTGAAAGCGACAGATTTGCTGCTTCAGGCCGGAGGCTTTGCCGCCATCGTCCTCGACATGAGCGATGTACTGCCACAACACACGAGGCGTATCCCGCTGGCGACGTGGTATCGCTTCCGTCTCGCAGCCGAACAGGCTCGCACTGCTCTCATCTTTCTCAGTCAATCGCCATGTGCCAGCAGTTGTGCAGCACTCTCTCTGCGTTGTGAGCCGGCCAACACTCGTCCCTTCAGCACAAGCGGGGAAACCGCTCTCTTCGAAGGGCAGCAATACACTCTGGTGCGCGAGCGCAATCGCAATGAAGGTTCTCCTTTCCTTTCTAAGAAACCATCGACGCGGGCCGAATGGCGTGCTGAAAGTCTCTGGGCGAGGGTGCGGTAATGTATGCCGTTCTTCATCCCCCTAACTTTGCGGCACAGGTCGCAGCGCAACAGCGTCCGGAGCTGCGGAGGCGACCGTTTGCACTTATCGACGGCGAGCCACCGGCGGAGATGGTCTTTGCGGTGAACAAAGCGGCGCGTTTATTGGGCCTTGAAGTCGGCATGACTCGCCTTCAAGGAGAATCATGCTCGGAGGTTGTCGTTGTCCCCCGCTCGCACGGAGAGGAAGTCTCTGTGCAGACGATTCTTCACACCATCGCGTGTATGTTTTCCCCGCGCATCGAGTATGTGGAGATACACCCTGGCACCTACGTCCTCGACATACAGGGCATGAACACTCTGTTTGGGGACTCCGCACAGCTCGCCAGCAGATTGCGGCAACGCGTGATGTCGGCTGGCTTCCTCGCAAACGTAGCCGTCTCACAGAACTTTGATGCGGCCTTGTGTCTGGCACTCGGCAGAACCGGCATCTCGGTAGTACCACCCGGAGAAGAGGCAAACGCGATGCGGGATCTTCCGGTGCGCATTCTGGACCTCGCATCGGAGCATGAGGAGATCTTTCAGGCGTGGGGTATTCGCACTTGCGGCGACCTGGCCGCTCTCACCGAGACTGACCTGATTGCACGGATCGGGCAAGCGGGAAAGAGATTGCATTCGCGTGCTCGGGGCGCGTGGCCGCACTTGATGTTCCCGATAGAACCAAGTTTTGAAGAGAGCTTAGCTGAACGGATGGAACTGGACTTTCCCGTAGGGCTATTGGAACCGTTGTTGTTCCTGCTCGCACGCATGACGGATGCTCTGCTGGAGCGGGTGAAATCGAAAGCGCGTGCCATTGCCTTATTGCGCGTTGTGCTCCATCTCGACGGCGGGAATCAACATGAGCGCATCATCCGGCCTGCTCTGCCACTGCATGATAAACCAACGCTGCTCAAGCTATTGCAACTGGATTTAGAGACACACCCTCCTAGCGCCGCGATTGTCAGCTTGGAACTACACGCACAGTCTGCTCCACCCTACCGCGCACAGCATGGTTTGTTTCTGCCGCAGGCACCGGAACCAGGAGTCTTGGAGGTGGCGCTTGCGCGCCTGCGGAAGCTGCTCGGCGAGGAGCGCGTCGGTTCGATCGAGCTGAAAGACGATCACCGACCGAATGCCTTCCGCACGATTCCTTATGCACCTCCGCCACCCGCGAGGCGTGAAAAACCACCCCTCTCGGTGTCGATGGCTCTTCGTGTCTACCGCCCACCTCAAGCTGTTGGTGTGACGCTCGTTAGCAACGCTCCGGCACGAATCTTTTGGGATGGCCAGCGGTACGCCGTTCGGGAGGTCGCAGGGCCGTGGCGCGTGAACGGACAGTGGTGGTCGGAGACCAACTGGTGCCGTGAGGAGTGGGATGTGCGGCTGGCAACAGAGAGCGTAGAGCGTGTGTGCCGGATCGCGTTCGATCCACGCTCCCGCTATTGGTATGTCCAGGGGACGTATGACTGAGTACGTCGAATTGCACGCTCGATCTGCCTTCTCCTTTCTGGAGGGCGCATCGCTGCCCGAAGCGTTGATAGAGCGAGCTGCCGAACTGGAGATGCCAGCGTTAGCACTGCTCGACCGCAACGGTGTCTATGGTGCGCCACGCCTTCACATGGAAGGACAGAGGCGAGGTGTACGGGCGCACATCGGAGCAGAGGTTGCGGTGAGCGACCTGGGACAGCGGTTGCTGCCTGCGAAGTATCTGCCGCATCAGCATCCGATTGAACCGGTGCGGCTGCCGCTGCTGGTGGAGTCACGCGCTGGATACAAAAATCTCTGCCGCCTTACCACCCATTTCAAATTACGGGAGAGTACGAAGGCTGAAGGCTCGGCGCTCACGAGCGATTTCGAGAAATACAGCGAAGGACTGGTATGCCTGACAGGTGGCAGTGAAGGGCCGCTGGCCGCTGCACTGGCGGGCGGAGGCTATGATGCTGCACGACAGACCGTCGAGCAATTGGTGAACATCTTTGGCCAGCGAAATGTCTATGTCGAGTTACAGCGCCACTTCGACCGCGAAGAAGAGCATCGCAACCGGGCGGCCATCCGTATCGCACGGTCACTGAATCTGCCTCTGCTCGCCACGGGTGGAGTGAACTACGCGACAGAGTATGAGCGCGAAGTCATGGATGTCTTCACCTGCATTCGCCATAAGAGAACGCTCGATCAAGCGGGCCGACTGCTGGCTGTGAATGCTGACCGGCATCTGCACTCCGCAACCGAGATGCAGCAGCTCTTCTACGACTATCCGGATGCTATCTCCAATACGAAGGAGCTATCCACACGTCTGCAATTCGAGATGACCGGGCTGGGCTATGAGTTTCCGGCGTACCCCGTGCCGGATGGGGAGACGATGGACTCGTTTCTTCGCAAGCGCACAGAGGAAGGCATACGCAGACGCTATCTCCCGAAGAATGACCCGGCGCTGTACGCCAAAGCGATACAGCAGGCCGAGCGAGAGCTGCGGCTGATCGAACGGCTGGGGCTGGCCGGATACTTCCTCATCGTGTGGGATGTCGTGAACTTCTGCAAGAGCAACGGCATCCTGATTCAAGGCCGCGGCTCTGCGGCAAATAGCGTTGTCTGCTACGCGCTCGAAATCACCATTGTTGATTCGGTTGGTCTGGACTTGCTCTTTGAACGCTTCTTATCCGAAGAACGTGGAGAGTGGCCGGACATCGACCTCGATCTCCCCAGCGAGACCGACCGCGAGCGAGCGATTCAGTATGTGTACCAGCGGTATGGCGAGTTGGGCGCGGCGATGACCGCCAATGTCACTACGTTTCGCAGCCGTTCCGCCTTCCGGGAAGTCGGTAAGGTCTTCGGTTTTGACAAGAAGACTGCGGGACGGCCTGCCGGGTTAGCGAGTTCGTGGGAGTGGAAAGGTCCCACGGACACAATGGAGAACACCGTCAAAGCTGCTGGCTTCGACCTGCAGAACGCTCGCAACAGAAAATTTCTGGAGATGGCAGAGCGAATACAAAATCTGCCACGCAATCTCAGTCAGCACTCGGGCGGCATGGTGATCTGTCAGGGGCACCTCGATTCGGTCGTGCCGATTGAACGGGCGTCGATGGCAGGGCGAACGGTAGTGCAGTGGGATAAAGACGACTGTTCCGATATGAAGATCATCAAGATCGATCTGCTGGGCCTGGGAATGCTGGCTGTGCTCGCCGACTGTCTTGAGCTGGTTCCGAAACATTACGGCGTGGCTCTCGATTATGCTCAGCTCCCGCAGGACGACGCTGTGTACGAGACGATCCAGCGGGCGGACACTGTTGGGTTATTTCAGATCGAGAGCCGGGCTCAGATGTCGGCTTTACCGCGCACGAGACCGAAATGCTTTGCCGATCTCAGGGATCAGGTCGCCATCATTCGCCCTGGACCAGTAACAGGAAAATTTGTAAATCCCTACATCGAGAGAAAGCTGGGTAGGCAGCCGATTACCTATCTCCATCCGCTGTTCGAGCCGTTTCTTCGGAGAACGCTCGGCGTTCCGTTGTTCCAGGAGCAGGTGATGAAGATCGGGATGGTTGCCGCTAATCTAACGGGGGGCGAAGCGGAAGAGCTGCGCAAGGCGATGGGTGGCAAACGATCGGAGGCCATCCTTGCCAGGATGAAGTCACGACTGATTGAAGGCATGACGGCGAACGGTATTGCGCCGGATGTGCAGGTCGAGATTCTACGGATACTCGCGACCGTCAAAGAGTTCATGTTTCCGGAGTCTCATGCCCACAGCTTTGCCTCCATCGCTTATTCGAGCGCCTATGTGAAGTTTCACTACCTTGCAGCGTATACGTGCGCTCTGCTCGACAATCAGCCGATGGGCTTTTACTCACCGTCCACGATTATCAACGATGCAAAGCGCCACGGCTTGAAAGTTCGGCCTATCGACGTACAGCATTCGGAATGGCTCTGCACTCTGGAAGAGTTGGACGAAGCCGACCGTAGCAAATACTCCGATCCTCTGGCTGTACGCATTGGGCTTCGGTATGTGAAGGGATTGCGGGAGGAGATTGGCAACGCAATCACAGCCGCGAGACAGACAGATGGGCCATTCGTCTCTGAATACGATCTCAAGCGCCGTGTGCCTTCGATACGAAAGACGGAGCTGACGCTCTTGGCAAAGACTGGCGCATTCAACTGGACCGGGAAAAAGCATGATCGCCGCACGGCTCTCTGGCGTGCGGAACGCGCCGGGCAGAGCGTAGGGCCGCTCTTTGAAAACATTCCCGATGAATACGAGATCGACGAAACCTCACCACTTCTGAGCATGACGATTAACGAGCGCCTAGTCGCCGACTTCTTCATTGCAGGATTCACGGTAGGGCCGCACCCGATGGCCTACCACCGGGCGGAGATGAATGAGGCCGGCGTTCTACGTGCCGCTGATCTGAAGGAAGTTCCGGACGGAACGTTTGTTCGGATTGCCGGAGCGGTTATCGCGCGGCAGCGTCCAGGGACGGCAAGCGGCTTTATCTTCCTCAGCAATGAGGATGAGACAGGCATCTCGAATGCGATCATCCACCCTAAACTCTATGAGCGAAACCGGATGGCTGTGACCCGAGGAAAGTTCCTGGTAATTGAGGGCATACTTCAGAATCAGGACGGCGTTATTTCAGTGAACGCGTCGGCTACTCGTGTGCTGAAACTCAGCGATGTGGATCTTCGGTCACATGACTTCCATTGACTTGTCAGGAGGCAACAAGCCCGCAGAGTTTCTCTCTCGCTTGTCTAGGCTTTTCTTTTCTCTTTAGGGGTTTCCAGAGGGAATATTTCTCTTTTCAGAGGTAGCGCAGCTAGATCATGAAAGCGGACGAATGCTGACCTCAGCCACCGAAGAATTTCCCTGGCGAAATGAGTGACTCGGCGATTTGGCATCAAGCGAGAATTCGGGTCGCAGTTTTCCTTGCGCAACCGTACCCAGATCCACTCTTGCAATAAAGGCTATTCATTCCTCGCGCAGCAGGATTAGAGGATCGATCGACAGCGCGCGTTGTGCAGGAATCCACGTAGCCAGCAGCCCCAGCAACAACATTGCCAGAACGACACCAGCCAGAACCAGCGGGTCGCGCGGAGTCGCCTGGTACACGATGAATGACAGAAGTTTGGTGGCCGCTATGCCCAGAAGCAGACCTACCATCGAACCCGCTGCCAGCAATCGGAAGACGCGGCCCAGCGCCGCACGCAGCACTTCCCTCCGCCGCGCGCCGAGCGCAATACGAATTCCCAGTTCACGCAGCCGGTTGCTTACGGAGTACGCCGCGACGCCGAAAATGCCCGTCAGAGCCAGCATCGCGCCCAGTCCTCCCAGCACACCCAGTGCCATTGAGGCTGCGCGCACTGCAAATAGCGCGGTACCCAGTTCCCTTTCCCACGTATTGATTGTGAAAGGCAAGCCGGGGTCAAGCGCGTGCAGTGTACGTTCCAGCGAAGGCCCCACTTCCTGCGAACTGAGGTTTGAGCGGACCAGAAGCCACATTGCGTTCGATGGCGATTGCAAAATCGGAAGAAACATAGCTGGCTTGGGGTCTTCGCTCAACGTCCCGTACTTCCCATCCTCAACCAAGCCCACCACCTGCACCCGCGCTCCGCCCCCAATCTTGAAAAAGCTGCCAATAGCTTTTTCCTCCGATCCGAAAAGCTTGCGCGCAAATTCCTGATTGACCACTGCCACGCGCGGTACGTCCTTACTGTCGTTCCAGGTGAAAGCTCTTCCCCGCAGCAGCAAGGTTGCTGCTGCCTCGAAATAGCCCGGCGAAACATCATATTCAATCGCTCCGGCCGCTTTGTTGGCCATCCTGTAATCCGTCGTACTATCGAGAAAAACAGCGTTTTGGCTCCAACCAAGATTGAGTGGAATCCGGTTTGCGTAGGCTGCGACCGTTACCCCGGGAATTCTCTTAACCGCATCCAGGATGCCTTTCTGCATCACCGGCAATTGGTCACCGCTATAGCCAGCCATATTCAAGTTGGCGTTCACCTGCATCACGTTCTGCGGTATAAAACCGAAATTGCTTTTAAGCGACCGCTCCATGCCACGTATTGCCACCAGCGAGGAAGTCACGAGCACTGCGCATACCGCAATCTGAGCTGCCAATAACACATCGCGTAACGTAATGCGCCGTCGCCCGTCCGCGAGCTCGGTGGCACCGGCCTTGATGCCCTGGTAAGGGTCGGCCTTCAGCACCTGTCGCACCGGCACTATGCCGAAGAGAAGTCCGCTCGCCAGGGCCAGCAGCAGCGACACGATATAAGTACGCGCATCCGGATGCACCGTAACGTTGATGGGCATGTCCGGAATTGGCTGCCATGCGCTAAGCCAACGTAGCAGCACTACGCTTCCCGCCACACCCATTGCTCCACCAATCAGTGACAGCAAGACCGCTTCCGTCAATAATTGGCGCAGAATGCGTCCACGAGTCGAACCTAGCGCCAGCCGCAGCGCGATCTCCCGCGAGCGATCTGCTGCACGCGCGGAAAACAAGCTGCCAAGGTTGGCGCAAGCTGCCAGCAGAATCAGCCCAGCAAGCAGCATTAGCCCGGCTATAAATGCATGGACCGGTCCACCCAGCATGTCGCCTGCCAACCCTGGGCGCGCTAGTGAAAAGCTAATGCCTTCGTCCTCCTTGGGATACTCCTTGGCTAACGATTTGCCGATGGAATTCAGGTCCTCCACCGCTTGCGCCGGAGTCACTCCGGCCTTCAGACGTCCAATTACCCACCGCCCCTGACTTCCGCGTTTGTCCAGGTTGCTCGACCCTTCAATCTGCTGCTGATTCACGAGAGGCGCCCAAATCGCAGGCGTATAAAACGATTCGGTGCCGCGGAATCCCGGTGGCGCGACTCCAAGGATCGTATAGGCAAACTTGTTCACTCGAACAGTACGGCCCACCACACCTGTATCGCTTTGGAAATGGCTCTGCCAAAAGGCATAACTGAGCACAATGTAAGGGGCGCTGTTCGGACCATTCTCATCTGTACTGTGGAAGAAACGACCCAGATAAGGACGAACGCCCAATACATCAAAGTAATTTCCGCTTGCCGTGTTCAACCAAACCGGAGATGGGTTGCCATCCGTATCCAGACCAGCCGTTGATATTTCGTATGCGATGAGACCGTCGAAGCTCCGATTTCGGTCGCGCAAATCGATGTAATCGGGATATGACATCCCGGGAGAGTGGCCCTTCCCAACCTGAACCTGGTAGAGGTTTTGCCCATCCGGAACGTTTAGCGGACGCAGCACTAGCCCATTCAGCAGGCTAAAGACTACGGCATTCGCGCCTATACATAGCGCCAACGTGAGTACCACCGTTGCAGTGAATCCGGGTGATTTACACAACTGCCGTAGTGCAAATCGCAGGTCCGCAACGATGCTCTCCACGGTTGGCCACTGCCACACTTCGCGGCTGCGCTCCTCAATGCGCGTGACGTTGCCAAACTTGCGACGGGCGGCTTGTTCCGCTTCCTCTCGCGTCATCCCGTCATCCATCAGGTCTGCAATCTTCTCTTCGAGGTGTTCTCGTATTGACTCGGAGAGTTCGTCATAGCGGCGACGACGAGTAAACAGTTGCTTGAGCCAGTTCATGATGACCTCTACTCACTGCGAAGTGCTTTCATTGGATCGATGGATGCTGCTCGAATGGATGGAATGTACGCTGCCAAAAACCCAGTCAACGTAACGGAAATGCAAACGACAGTCAGAACGAACGGATCGTGAGGATCTACACCGTACAGTGTCGTTTTCAGCACCGATGCCGATGCGACTGATGCCGCAACACCAATTGCAATTCCTATCAGCAACAGGACAGCGGCATCGTGCAGCACCATCCTCATTACGGCGCTTCGTTGAGCACCCAAAGCCAGCCGTACACCGATCTCACGTGTTCGCCGCGATACTGAGTACGCCATCACACCATAGAGTCCGATCACCGTCAGGAGAAGTGCCAGTCCTGCAAAAGTGCCGAGAAGGATCATGGCGAATCGCGGTTGAGCAAGCTGTAACGAAAACAGATCGTCCATCGTGCGGACCTGCGTTACTGGAAGGTTTGAGTCCATTGAAGACACGAGTTTTAGCACAGCCGGCTCAAGACTCATTGGGTCCACAGACGTTCGTACTACAGAGCGAAGACAGCACCAGTTCGGCAATTGGCCCACGGGTAGATACATTGCCGGAGGCATCTCACGTTGGGTGCCAAAGTGCCGGGTGTTGCCGACTACGCCAACGATCTCCCGCAGCGGTGGCCCCCCGGGCATTCCGTTGGTCGCGCCGGGTCGCAGCTTCTTCCCGAGCGCATCTTCACCTGGAAAATATCGCTTTGCAAAGGCCTCGTTGATGATCATGACCTGAGGCGCCTGCATATTGTCCGCGTCGGTAAAGTCACGACCTCGAAGCTGTGGCACCTGTAGCGTACGGAAATAATCGGTTGATATAAATGTGAGGTCTGCGTTGGGTTGTCGTCCTTTGGGAACAGGATGTTCCGGATTCTCGAAACCGATCATCGCAAGATCGTCAGTCATGGGCAGGTTGTGCACCCCGGCAGCAGACTGGACTCCCGGTAGAGCACGCAATTTCTCGAAATATTGCTGATAGAACTGCGGACGCGTGTCCTTATAGGTGGAATCAGGAAGTTCGAAGGTAAAAGTCAGCAAATGGTCGGAGATGAACCCCTCATCCAGGCGCGTCAACCTGACAAAGCTGGAGATGAGCAATCCCGCCCCCACGGTCAACACAATCCCTAGTGCAATTTGTCCCACGACCACGGATGAGCGCAGCCAGTCGTGACTAGGAGTGTCCGAATAGCCACCTTCCTTTAATGTTGATACGAGGTCTGTCTTCGAGGCAGTCAACGCTGGAACAATTCCGAAAACTACTCCAGAGAGCAGTGATACCCCCAACGCGAATCCCAACATCGGTAAGTCCACGCCAGCATCGGCAGCCCTGGGTACGCTGTCGCCGATTAACCTAAGCACAGCTGGTGTGCTGATAAATGCCAGTACGCATCCCGCGATGCCTCCAATAAGTCCCAGCAACAGGCTTTCCGCCAGCAACTGTCGAACAATTCTGCTTCTTGCGGCGCCAAGGGCAGAACGCATGGCAATCTCGCGGTACCTTTCATGCACTCTAGCCAATAACAGATTAGCGATGTTGCCACAGGCGATTAGTAGTACAAGCGTCACGGCGCCTAACACCACCAGGAGCAGCGTGCTTGTGTCACCTAATACGGAGGCCAATTCGCTTTGTACCCAGGCGGAGTTATGACGAGTATTTGTGTCGGGGTATTGTTTTGCGAGACTAGCGGCTAAGGCCTTCATCTCTTGATCGGCTTGCGTGATCGTTACCCCAGGTTTTAACTTTCCGATCACGGTCAAGAAATGCACGCTCCTGTTGACCGTCAATGGACGGATGTCAGTAGCATCGCTGTCAACCGCAAGCGTCGTCCAGAAACTGTTGTTTGGCTGGGTGACGGGAAAACGAAATCCCGCAGGCATCACTCCAATGATTGTGTAGGGATTCCCACCAAGGCTGATGCTGCGGCCAAGCACAGATCGGTCTTCGCTGAACTGTGTTTTCCAGAAGGCGTGACTGATCAGGATTACCCGAGAGCCTCGTTTTTCGTCCTCGGCAGAGAATCCGCGCCCCAATGCGGGGGAAATACCAAGAGTAGGCACCATCTCCCACGAAACGACCTCTCCATCCAGCCGCAGAGGGCGATTCACGCCGGTAAGGGTTTCTGCTATGTCGTGATAAGAGAGCAAGTGCTCAAAACTGCGTGCTCGTGCTCGCCAGTCGAAAAAATCTGGATACGACACGTCGCTGGATTCGAAGTGCTGTTCCTCGCTACCCTTTACCTCGACGAGCCTCTGTGGCTGAGCAAAAGGCAGAGGGCGCAGCATCACTGCATCCACGATGCTGAACACAGTTGTGTTGGCCCCGATGCCAAGCGCCAGAATGATGACCACAACAGCGCTAAAACCGGGTGCTTTGCGCATTTGCCGAATCGCATATTTGACGTCTGCCAGAATGGATTCCAGCGTTGGCCATTGCCAGATTGCACGGCTGCGCTCCTCGATCTGCGTGAGATTGCCAAACTTACGGCGCGCAGTTCGCTCCGCATCTTCCCGCGTCACGCCCTGGTCCATCAGGTCGGCGACCTTTTCCTCGAGGTGTTCGCGGATCGACTCTGAAAGCTCGTCATAACGACGACGTCGCGTAAATAATTGTTTGAGCAAACACATTGAGAACTCCTATTCAGACCGCAGGGCAAGTGCAGGGTCTACTTTTGCTGCCCGCCGTGATGGCAAATAGCACGCAAGTAGGGCGGCTATCACCACTGCACACGCTATTGTGATGTACGTCATCGGATCGCGTGCACTGATTCCATAGAGAAGCGCGGACATGAAACGCATCGTTGCGAACGCAATCACCAGCCCAATTGCGATCCCCAAAATAGTTAGCAGCATGCCTTGTCGTACATACGCTCCCACCACTGCTCCACGCTGCGCTCCGAGCGCCATCCGAATCCCGATTTCGCGAGTACGCAGGGACACGGAATATGCGATGACGCCGTAGATCCCTACAGTCCCAAGAAGGAGCGCTATTCCTCCGGAGACACACAGCATCACGAGCGTAAACGATGTTCGCGCCATTGATTTCGTGTAGAGGTCACCCAACCTTCCACTGTTTGCCAGGGGTACATTGGGGTTCACCATCGATACTTGTTGCTGGATAGCTTTCATCAAAGATTGCGAACCCGCGAGCTGACTCCGCACTACAAAAACAGTGGCGCGTTGCAACCTTTGTTTACGGCCCGCGAAGGAGTCCATCATGAGCGGCCAGTAAACCAACGACGGGACGGGCTTCTCAACGCCGTCGTAATGAACGTCTTCCGATATGCCTATGATCTCGCGCCAGGGATCGGTACTCACCACACGTATTCTTTGGCCCAGCGCGTCCTGGGGCCGAGGCCAGTATTCGTTGGCAAAGCTCTTGGAGACGATGACAACCGGCCTCTTCTCATAGGTGTCCGTCCAGGTGAAATCTCGGCCTGCAAGCAGCTGCGTCCCCACTGTTGAAAAGAAGCCTGGTGCTATGTAGTTGAAGCGCCTCGCCGGAGGAACCTCGCTCCGTTCATAGGTGTGGTTCTGAACGTATACAAGATTATTGGCCTTGTTGTTGTCCATCGGCACAGAACGGCCAAGGCTCACCGAAGAAACGCCGGGAATAGAGGAGAGTTTTTGCACGATCGCCTCGTCCATGCGAATCACAAGCTCTGAAGAACCATCGGGGATTTGGCTATCTGGAATGTAGAAGCCGAAGGTTTGAACGGTTTCAGGGGACGTAAAGCCGGGTGATACATGCATCATTGCCCGAAATGTGCGGATCATAAGCCCGGAACAGATCAGCAAGACCACGCAAAGCGCGACCTGGAGAATGACCAGCGCTTTGCGTGTGCCCTGCCCTTTCCGGCCATCGCCCACTCCGCGCCCTCCATCCCGAAGATCGCCTACTAGTCGCGGGCTTGTGCTCTTAAGAATCGGAACACAGGCAATCAAAAGGCTGGCGATCACAGAAATGGCGACGGTGAACAACAGCACAGATGGCGTGATGCTAATGTCGCGGATGCGGGGAATATTTGTGGCTCCAAGCCCCACAATGACGCGCATCGCTCCTAATGCGAGCAGTAGCCCAATCAGGCTTCCCGCAAGCCCAAGCAGGCTGCTCTCGAAGAGAATATCGGCGGAAATTCCTGTTCGCGCTGCGCCGATGGCATAGCGGATGGCAAACTCATGATGCCTACCTTCGACGCGAACGAGCAGGAGATTCGCTACATTCGCGCACGCCACCAAAAGCACAAGGAGAGTAGAGGCCAGCAGAATCCAGAGGACATTCTGAACATTTCCAACCACTTCGTCTTTTAGAGGAACTAACCTGGGCGTAAAGTGCAGCGACTGAAAGAAGCTGGCACTCAGGCCCGCGGGCGGCGGGAACGTTCTTGCTACTACCGGAAGCAGACGCTCCAGATCAGCAGTAGCCTGTTGTACGCTAACCCCGGGTTTCAGCCTTGCTATGGCGTACCCCTCGAAACTTCCGAGGGTCGTGATGGCACGATCCCATTGCATCGGAAGTATCAACGATGGGTCCTTCTGATCGAGGAAATGGAAGCTTCGGGGAAGAACTCCAACGATTTCCCTGGGCACGCCGCCCACCGTAATCGAGCTGCCAATGACAGAGGACGCCCCACCGAACCGTTGCTGCCAATATCGATACGTGAGTAAGACGGTTTGTGCAGCTCTGGGTGCATCATCTTGTCGATTAAACAAGCGCCCCAGAGCTGGGCTAATACCCAACAATGGCAATGTCCCATCCGTGACATCGAGAACGCGAACGTGTTCTGGCGCTCCAGCACCAGTCACATCAAGCTCGTCATCGTCATAGACGCCTATGTCCGCCAGGGTCGTATTTTGCTCGCGATAGATAAAGTAGAGCGACGGAGCGATGCCCAATCTCTTCAACCCCATTTGCTGCGACGAGTGATCGACAGCAATCAACCGATCCGGGTTTGGATAGGGCAAAGGTTTGAGCAGCACACCGTTCACGACGCTGAAGATCACGGTGTTTGCACCGACTGCTACCGCGAGAGTGATCAGGGCGATTGCCGTGAAAAGCGGTGCGCGCCTCAATCGACGCAGAATATATTTTGTATCTGCCCATAAGGAGTCAAGCTTAGGCCACTGCCAGATTTCGCGACTGTGCTGTTCAATTAGAGTGACATTGCCAAACTCGCGGCGGGCGGTGCTCTCTGCTTGCTCTGCTGTCAGGCCACAATCCATCAGGTCTGCGATCTTTTCTTCGAGGTGCTCCCGTATCGACTCAGAGAGTTCGTCATAGCGACGGCGGCGTGACAACGACTGTCGGAGCCAGCCCATAAAGCCTCCTATTGCCCTGCCAACGCAAGTACGCGGGTGACTCCGGCGAACATCTTTTCGACGCTCGCAAGCTCCTGCTCCAGATGTTTCCTGCCCGCCTCAGTTACTTTGAAAATTCGCACTGGACGGTTCCTAGCCGAAAGGCCCATCTCCGTTTCCAGCCAACCGGCTTTCAACATTCGTTGCAAGGCGGGATATAAGGACCCTTCCTCGATCTGGAGATAGTCCTCCGAAATATCCGTCAACCTCTGTGCGAGTGCATACCCGTGCATCGGCCTCCAGCTGAGGCTCTTCAGAATCATCAGTTCCAGGGCACCTGGAAAGAGATCGCGATATTCAGGTCTTTTCTTCTTCACACGATGAACAATAGTATTTTAAAACTAGTATGTCAAATATAGTGATTTGGCACAATCAGACCGGTGAGTTGCAAGGCTAGCCCGTCGGCGTCGACGCCGGAACATTCCAGGGTGGGGAAGACGAGTAGAAAAGAGAGCCTGCTGAAAATGGCAGGCTCTCATGATGATGCCGCACCTTACGCGGCGCCCCCTGCGCTGCGCCAGGGCCGAGCCCAGCGAAGGTCTGGTTTCCTTGTTCGTGCGCACGGCGCACAGAACTCTCAGGGACCCGTTGCGGCAGGAACAGATGGGATGAGAAGGCCGAGGAACAGGTGCCAGCACCGGCTGAATCGAGTAACACCCAACTTGCACCGGGCTAAAAGAATGCCCATCATGGAGTGCGGATGGAAGGGTGGCGACAGATGACCCGGAGCAACACCAGATAGTCACCCCACAGTCGAGGAGGACCATGAGTACGGACACCGCGGGATTCTACGATGATTTGGCAGAACACTATCATTTGATCTTTGAGGATTGGGGTCGTTCGATTGAACGACAGGCAGGTGCGCTCGGGCCGTTGCTCGAAAATAAGCTGGCTCGAGGCCCTCTAAAGATACTCGACTGTGCCTGTGGGATCGGAACACAAGCAATCGGGATTGCCCAACGCGGTCATACGGTCGTTGCCACTGATCTGAGCAAGGCGGCAGTAAGGCGAGCTGCCCGTGAAGCGCGCAAATTGGGCTTGGATATCAAATTCCATGTGGCCGACATGCGGGATCTCTCCGCTCTGCCAAAGTCAGATTTCGACGCAGTACTGGTTGGGGATAATTCTCTGCCTCATCTGTTGTCCGATGAGGATTTGAGCCAGGCGTTAGAGAATATTTCCATTCGACTAAAGCCCGGAGGTGTCCTGCTCGCCACGATTCGCGACTATGACAGCATGCTATCCACCCGTCCATCCTTTCAAGGCCCCACTTTTTATTCAGAGAATGAGACTCGGCGTATTGTTCATCAGGTGTGGGACTGGGATGGGAACCAATACGAAGTTCATCTATACCTAACCTGGAACTCAGCCTCACTCTGGACAAGCAAGCATTATGCGTCTCGATATCGCGCCATAACGCGCGCCGAGCTTACCCAGGGTCTTGAATCACACGGCTTCAAAGAAATCGAATGGCTGATGCCAGAAGCGACAACGTTCTATCAACCGATCGTGCTCGCCCGCAAAGAAGACAACTCTGCAGTCGAATCTACTTGACATGGGCGGGCCTTCTCATGGAAGGCCGCTGTGGTGGGAAGCGAAGAACGCGTAGCGGTCGGAGCGCGGGTAGGAGACTTCCTCCCGACTAGCGCAACGCATTGTTGGAGGACTTTGTGAGCACCGTACCTAGGCACGCGGACCAAGACCTACTGCTAGGTCTCTTCAAATCCGCTGGGTGTCATAAGGAGGATGGGTTCGGACTTGCGGGTAAGTGATCTAACATTCGTAAATGGCTCGTAGAAAACTTGTTCTCAAACCCGAAGAGATTGAGCTGCTACGTGAGCGCGCTACGAAAGCCATCGCCCCGCTCAAGCCGCCTCATAAGGATCACAAGTACAGTTGGGGGAGCAAACGCACACAGGCAGGGCGCGATTTGCCCGAATACTATCTCGTGTATTTCTTGCTGGTGGAGTTGCTGGGATTCCCGTCCGGAGGTCAATGGGAAAAAGTCGCGTGGACTATTCCGGTTGATTTCAATGGAAACGGTGCCCTTATTGAACACCGAAAGATGGGGTTAGGGGTGTTCTCGGCGGCTACGCAGGAAGATGAAGTCATCGCCGCTGCGGTCGTCGCAGCGGTTCGCAGAGGTGTAGGTGCCTCTCGCCCTTTTTTCGATCATCTCGCTGCCACGGCGGTGAACGGCTCGCGACTGAATGTGACTAACAACTGTGCATGGCTGTTTAGTCGCTACACATACCTGCGCGATCAATTCCGCGCAAAAAGCGCGACCGTCAAAGACACAAGTTTGTATGCGATAGACGAGATCATCACGACGAATCCCGATGGAACAACCGTCAGGTCATTCTCGACGCCCAGGTTCTCGGATATGCAGGAGGCACGTTGGCTTGGGATCGCCGTCATCGACGCATTCTTCAGTTGGACGGAGCATGTGTTGATACACGTCGGAATTCTGATTGGAAACGTGAAGACCGGTGAAGACGTTGCAAGACTCGCAGAAAGCGAGTGGTCGGAGAAAGTAAAAGCGGCGATTGACTTGTCGAGTGATGCTGAGGCGAAAGCACTCTACGAGGATTTGTTGGAGGTACGCAGGCAGATCAGGAATTTCATGGCGCATGGCGCATTCGGAAAGCAAGGGGAAGCTTTCCACTTTCATTCGGCAGCAGGGGCGGTGCCGGTAAACTTGACCGATGCAAAGAACAGAAGCAGGTTCTCTATCTTCGCTATCCCCTCGTTTGACGAAAACAGCGCAATGGAGCTGATAGAGAAGTTCATCGCGAAGGTTTGGGACGGAGTTCGTGAACCGGCGAAGCTCTATCTTGAGGACGCCAGCCTGCCGGTCATCCTGACATACGCGAATGACGGCACGTATACGGCGGCCATGTCATCGCGAGACGATATGGAGAATTTTGTTGAATACCTGACTCACGAGATGGATAACGCCGCAAACATGGATTGGTAAACGAAACGTCTACAAATCTGTTTATCTCTCTGGTTGCACCCGGAAAAGCCTATCCCCCGGCTACACACATGAGGAGGTCCTGTATTGAGTGATCCGTTACCCAAGCACGTTTACAAGTATCTCGTTGCTGGGAGGGCCCTCGAAATCTTGCAACGACTATTGATTCGATTTAGCCAGGCGTCTGTCTTAAATGACCCATTGGAATTTAGGCCTGCACTTTCTGGGATGGGGTCCCGCACCGATGTCGAGCACGGAACGCGTCAGAGACTGCTCGAAAAGCATCCGGAGATCATGGCGAACCTGATCGCCCGTCACGGTGCGGATCGGGCACAGGAACTCTTTGACGAAGTTGTAGCAATTGGAGCCAATGCAGTTGAAACATCAGCGAACTACGAGAGGAGTATCAAAGAGCTTTATGAAAAGCTCGATGCGAACTTTGGCGTTCTATCGCTTGCTGAAACGCCTGTCAGTCCGCTCATGTGGTCTCATTATGCCGATGGCGGTCGCGGCTTCCTAATTGAGTTCGACAGCTCTCATCCGTGGTTCTCTGACAAAAGAGACGACAGCGACTCCTTTCGTCATCTCCGCAAAGTCAGTTATATAGAACGCTCACCTTCATACTTCCTAAATATGCCTGATCAAATCGCTCTTTACACCAAGAGTATCGAATGGAACTACGAGCAGGAATGGCGGATCATCCGCAATTTCAATGATGCTCGCTTGAATGCTGGCAAAGATGGTTACGACAAGGACATTTTGCTCTTCGCCGTGCCGCCTTCAGCAATCACGGGTGTTATTGCGGGTTACAAGGTCAGCATTAGCGCTTACGATGAGGCCGCGACCCTCCTAAAGACTGTTCCAGCGCTGGTGCACGTAAAACTCGGGAAAGCCCAACTTAATGACGATGGCTCCATCACGATTACAGATAAGTGAGCACCGGTTGCTGATGAGCTGATACGTCTCGTTCGTTCGCTGTTCAGCGCGCTATTCCAAGAACACTGGAACATGGAAGACCCATCCAAGGATGTCTCTAAAACGGGCTGGGCTGTTTTTCGTACACGGGAGACAATGGACACAAGGGACAGTTGGGAGACAGAGGAAACGCCCCATCCCACCCAAAAATGCCAAACACCCTCATTTCAAAGCGCTTCGCTCTCTCGTTTATCACTCAGTCGGCGACGATTCGCCAGCTTTCGCCGTTGGAACGCGATTTGGCGCTAGACTACCTAGGCCGTCGGATCACCAGCTACAACCTTCCGCTTTGCCTCCGCGAATCAAAGTCCTTTATTTTGATTGATTTACGGCATATATTGGGGTCATCAAAGCTTCGCAAGCCCCTTTGTGTCGGCTTGCAAGAGTTGAAGGTAGGCGTGGCGCGCACGCCTCCGCACTAACAGACTGGAGTCATATGGCAACTAAGCGCGAAACCTTACGAAAGCAATTGTTTCCTGCGGACAAAGACCTTTGGACCGGTGAAGAGGTCGGCTGGTTCAAGCTACCGCGCACTTTTCCGCTTCTAACTGCACTCTTAAAGAAAGATGTACGAGGGAAAGAGGATCCCACCTCTACTTACCTTGAACTCCTGTCCCATCATTACGGAGGGGGCTTCATCATCCTCAATCAAGAATCAGAACACGCATTTGCTTCAGGTTTTGCGCCGTCGCGCCTTCGCTCCTGGAGAGAGCGCATGGCAAAGCTTGAAGAACTCGGTTTTATAAAAACGAAGGGAGTAGGCGGCCAGACCTACAAGTACGTTCTCCTCATCCATCCAACGTCTGTCGTCGAGCAGCTACGACTCGCGGGTAAAGTGTCCGAAGAGTGGCTCAACACATATGAGGTAAGGAAGACTGCCACGAAAGAATTGACCTTCGCCCAACGCGCCACTGATCAAAAACGTGCCGCTAAAGCCGCTAAAGCGCGCCGGTCGCCCTGACGGTCCGTGGTTGTGGCAGATCGTCAGACTGGCGCAATGGATATGAAGCAGCAGTGGTGAGAACTGAGAGAGAGGCGTATGAGTTCGAAAGCAATCAACCCATTAGGAATCGGCTCTATCTGGAATCGCTGGGAGCCGCACATCCACGCTCCAGGCACACTCCTGTCCAACGAGTTTAAGGGAACGGATGCGTGGGAGAAGTACATCACTGCTGCGGAGGAGGCCACACCTCCCGTTCGCGCTTTAGGTATTACAGATTATTGGAACATCAACGATTACAAGAGAGTCGTAGAGTTTCAGCGACAGGGCCGCCTACCCAACGTCGGTCTCGTCTTTCCTAATGTTGAGTTTCGACTAAATATCCAAACTGCAAAATCTGTCGGGATTAATCTGCATTTGCTCTTCTCGCCAGACGACCCGGACCATGTATACGAAATCGAACGTTTCCTTTCACGCCTAGAGTTCGGCTACCAAGGAAACCAATATCCATGCACAGAAAAAGGGCTGACTAGCTTGGGATATGCGACAGACACCTTGATCGTCGATGACCGAGCAGCCCTGCTCAAAGGTGCGAACCAGTTCAAAGTGAGCTTTAGCGACCTTCAGAAGAAGTTTTTGGATGATGCCTGGGCACGCGATAATTGCCTCGTTGCAGTGTCGGGTAGCAGTAACGACGGAACGGCAGGTTTGAGTGCTGACGATTCTTACAATGCGACACGAGAAGAGATTGAGCGCTTCACACACATCATCTTCGCATCCCAGACGAAGCAGAGAGATTTTTGGCTTGGCAAAGGAGTTCTGGGGAAGGAGGCACTTGAAACGAAGTATGGAGGGCTCAAGCCCTGCCTTCATGGTTCGGATGCTCACACCCAGGCCAGAGTGTGCGTACCTTTCGATGACCGCTTTTCATGGATCAAAGGCTCACTCACCTTCGAGTCGCTTAGACAAGCGTGCATCGAGCCGGAAAATCGAGCGGTGGTCAGTCGAACCCCACCGTCCGGCGCTTCTCCATCCAATGTTATTACCCAGGTAGAGGTGAAGGGAGCTGACTGGCTTCCGCAAGGAACCATCCCGCTTAACCCAGGCATAGTCGCCGTCATTGGTGCTAGGGGTTCGGGCAAGACCGCTCTGGCCGATTTGATCGCTACGGGCGGAAACTCACTCTCGCGAACGGATGACAGATCGTTTGTCCGAAGAGCAAAGAAGTTTTTGTATGGAACCACTTCAACTCTCTCTTGGGAGTCCGGCCCTGAGACATCCGGCGATCTTGACGAAATTGGTGAGTACGACTGGGATCTCGACCACAGAGTGCAATATCTCTCGCAACAGTTCGTCGATCAGCTCTGCTCAGCAGAAGGGCTGCACGATTCACTCCTGGCAGAAATAGAGCGAGTGATCTTCGACGCTCACCAAATAGGTGATCGTCTTGGAACAGTTTCCTTCCGCGAACTACTAGAAATCAAAATAGAGACGGCGAAAACTGAACAGCGCAGAGCGGTTGAAGATCTCTCTGAGATTGCAGATTCGCTCGGGGAGGAGCGTGCACGAAAGGCAAGCCTTCCTAGACTTCAAGCTGTGCGAAAGGAAAAGGCCGACTCAATCACGAAGACCATGACAGATCGAGCGGCGTTGCTGGCTAAAGGTAAAGCTGCTGATGCGGCTCAGTTGGAGGTAATCAGGGCCGCGGTCAACGGAAAGAGGAGTATCGTAGGACAACTTAAACAGAAACAGCGTGCATTGCGAGGGCTTGAGAATGAAGTTCAGAAAGACAGATCAAGTACGTTCCCAGGTCTTTTTCAAACATTGCAAACAACGTGGCGGGAAGCAGACTTAACACCTGTTGAATGGGGAAGCTTCGCGGTTCAGTACAAAGGCGATGTAAACGCAATCCTTTCCGCAAAGCTGGTTGGACTTTCAGCGCAAATACTTGAGCAAGAAGGTCCACCTGAGACACCATCCATAGATCCTTCAGTCGCCCCGGTTGTCGTTTTAGCTTCCTTCTTGCCGAAAGACACCGCACATAGCAAGATCCCCTTGCGGACGCTAGAACGTGAGCTAACAAGGCTTACAAACCTTATGGGAGTGGATGCGGCCAATGCACAACGTCTGGGGAAGCTGTCTGAGAAACTGTCTCTTGAAGAAGGAGAGTTGAAGCAACGCGACATCGAAATCGAGCGAGCAAAGGCGGCTGAGGAGCGGATCAAGGAGTTACAGGAGCGGCGGACCACAAGCTATAGAGATCTAATGGAGGCGATCGTACAGGAAGAATCGGAGCTGGCCGATCTGTACGAACCCCTTGCGAAGCGACTGAAAGGTGAGGCGGGTTCACTTGGAAAGCTGTCCTTTTATGTTAGGAGAGATGTCGATCTGAAGGGTTGGGCCGAGCGCGGCGAGAAGCTCTTAGACCTTCGCAAAGCCGGGGATTTCAGGGGAAAGGGTTCACTCTACAGAGCTGCATCAGAGTTGCTGCTGAAGCCGTGGGCGACCGGAAATGCCATCGCAGCAACGGAGGCCATGACAGCGTTTCGCGGTCAATACGACTCTTCTTTGCTGGAGTTCTCCCCTATCGAGAAAACTGATAAAGAAGAGTACCAACGTTGGAGCCAGCGCATTGGCGAATGGCTGTACAGCACTGACCACATCAGCGTTTCTTACGACCTTCAATATGACGGCATCAGAATTGAGCAGCTTTCGCCAGGCACGCGAGGAATTGTGTTGCTCTTGCTCTATCTAGCAGTGGATGCCGAGGATATGAGGCCTCTCATCATCGACCAGCCTGAAGAAAACCTCGATCCGCAATCAGTCGTTCGAGATCTTGTCAGCCGATTCCGGGAAGCCAGATCTAGAAGACAGATCATCATCGTCACGCACAACGCTAATCTCGTTGTAAACACGGACGTTGACCAAGTCATCGTAGCGAGAAGCGGCTCACATGTAGCAGGGGAATTGCCCACTATGGAGTACGTGAGTGGAGGATTAGAAGACGCCTCAATCAGACAGTGGGTATGCGACATCCTCGAGGGCGGAGACCGAGCCTTTCGCGATCGTGCGAGACGCCTTAGATTAGACCTTAGAGTCTCTTAATTGGCTGTTGGGCTGAGCCAGCAAAGATCCCGCCGATCGGACCCGGGTGGGAAATTCCTTGAATCTCGCAGGGCTTGAACCTGACACACGTAATGTCTTGAATTGTGAATTTCGCCACATCATCGGAGAAGTGACTTGCTGATCGAAATACAGCCACCATCGAGACAACACGTCAAACGCATGGACACTCTCTTCGCTTTACAGCAAGATGACTGGAATGATTACAGCTACCACACGCTTTATCACCTCCACTATCGAAAGAGTGAGAATGTGACGGACCTGGTCTATATTGGACCCGTCAAGATTCTTCGAAGAGGACAGACGGACCGCGATCCTATCTTGATCCAAGAGCCCTTCGAGTCGTTGGGTGACGAGTTTGTGTCAGTCGGAAACAGTCTGGAGTACTACCAGCGCTTGAATGAGATACCGAACTCAGATCGTGACTACATATTGGCCGCATTGAACGATGCTGTTGTTCATTCAAATTTGATTACGCAGTTTCAGGACGAGCCGGGCTGGGAGGCGTCTGTTTTCCGTGGCAACAGGGACTGGCGTCCCTATATGGTGGACGCTCAGATCCTTGTTGAGGGAAGCTTTGGTGCTCTTCCGGATATTGAGCAGAGTTTTAGATACGAATTGGCTGGTTCTGAGGAGAAAATCAGCTTCGACTTTAGCGCACCGAAGCCGGCTGGCTATTTCGGCCCCTATCGTTCGCTCGGCCCTCGGCATAAGAACACTTTGCTTCCGGAACGTATCATCGTCCTGATTGGAAGAAACGGCTCGGGGAAAAGCACGCTCTTATCGCGGATTGCGCATCTGGCATTTGCATCCCCGCCAGAACGCGAGACAAAGCGGCTCAAGACCTTGGGACAACTCTCCCCATCGTCGATCGGATTCATGCGCGTTATCACGATTTCTTACAGCGCATTCGACAGCTTTGTTGTCCCCGGAATAGCAGCTCGGGATATAGAGCAGACGACGAAGGACATCGGAAGCGGAGAAAGCAGATTTGTATTCTGTGGCTTACGCGACCTCGTGGCAGAAGGCCAAGCGGACGTCGAAGCGGCCGAAAAGGACATCGTTTCTGGACAGAAGGCGTCAGGCGAATTGCTTGTTGAACGGCGCACGTCGACTCGCCTCAAATCGGTTGAGTCTCTTGCAAAGGAATTTGCGCAGCAGATCGCGCGCATTGAACGAGCCGGAAGCACAGATCTGTTGTTGGCTGCACTGCGTCCACTTACGGCCGACCCATCCTTTGCCGAATTGCAGGGACAGCTCGCCGACCTAATGAACTCGGCCGAGTCAAGAGAGCCTCTATTTCTCAGTTGGAGCACAGGACATAAGATCGCGCTTCACGTCATCGTGCAGCTTGTCGCGAGTGCTAGACCGCGATCATTGGTTCTATTCGACGAGCCCGAAGCGCACTTACACCCGCCATTGATGGCTGCCCTCATGCACGCCGTTCGGGTCGTTCTCACCCAGGTAAACGCCTTCTGCATTGTCGCGACGCACTCTCCGGTTCTCCTTCAAGAGACTCTAGCCCAACATGTTCGTGTTATCCGTCGCGCGGGAGAAAGCTTAGAAATCAGAACTCCTAGCCTCGAGACGTTCGGGGAGAATCTTGGCATCCTCACCTACGATTCTTTTGGTCTGACGGCTGCCAGTACAGACTTTCATGAGGTGCTCGATCTCTTGGTTGCAGGATGTACCTCGCCCGAAGAGGTTGACCAACTATTCACGCCTGGACTAAGCGGACAGGCCCGTGCCTATGTACTGTCCCGCTTCGCGGCAAAATCATGAGAAACCTACCGCTACCTTCTCGCAGTGACGACAGAGAGCATCTGAGGAAGGCGATCCGAACCTATGCGAATAAGGGCGCCGTGCTGGGGCACGACATCACACCCGCGGAGTTCGAAGATGTGATCGCGATATACGACCGGTATGACGCCGATCTCGCACAACCAAGTGATTTCTTGAAAGGTGCAAATCTGCCCGCAACACTGCGCGGCGCAATTCACACGGCTTACGACACCACTCAAGATGGCCGACGTCTCGGTGTGATCCGCGAACTGGTGAGCAAGGGTGTAGATCTATGTCCAATATGCGGCATCGCTCCCGCGGTGGAGCTTGATCATTTCCTTCCCAGATCAGTCTTTTCACCTCTGGCGATCTTTACGCACAATCTTGTTCCCCTGTGCCATTCATGCAACCATGCGAAACTTGCCGGCTTCGCAGCGGGAGTCGACGGCGGTGCCCCACATCCTTACTATGATCTCCTGCCGGATGTGGAATTTGTGCAAGCAGAGGTAGAGATCAAGAACAATGCATTATGGGTTCGTTTCTCTATCGATCTAAACGCAGCACTGCCAGTTGGTCTGGCCCTACGTCTCCACGCCCAAATGCAAGCGCTAGACCTCGACACGCGCTACCAAAAGGAGCTAAATACCTACATCTCAGGACATGCGATTGCACTGCATCTCAGCTTCTCAGCGGGCGGCTCTAATGCTGTTCGTTCCTTTCTCGAGCTCCAAGCGAGGTACGAGTCGGGGCGATTCTATCGCAACCATTGGCGACCAGTTTTACTTCAAGCACTTGCAGCATATCCGCTGTTCGTGGATGGAGGTTTCTCAACTGTACTTCCCGTGCCTCAAGACATCCGGGATGACATGTTCGTCATGAACGCTGTACCCCTGGCATAAAAGGCGCTAATTGCATATCTGATCAGCCGTTCGAAAGTATTTACTTTACGAATCACCTCCCGGGCATCACTCATCTCAGAGGTCGCTCGCCGGCCAATCATTATGTCCAATGCACTGTATTAGGAAACGATTCTTGGTCTTATTGCAGATTAGCTGTAGTCGTGTTGGGTCGACGGAAGAAACGTGGACATCGTATCCCTGTTTCTTTAGATTCAATAAAGCAATCTGCATGTCGGGAGCATCATAGATCTCCCCATTCTGATAGAGGAGCTTTGTTGGTTCTAAACTTTTCTTCATTACTCAACTCGGTTTCTGCTCTACACGTCACATGTAGTAGCGGTAGTGCAACGCTGGATTATCAATGTCAGCAACCTTCAGAATTTCTCCAACCCGCTTCGAGAATGCAATCGTGATCGGATCGACGCAGCTAAAAGCAGCGGTGTTCCAGTTGAGCTTAGTGAGACGCAAGAGGTCCGTCGCAACCTGGTGAAAAGATAGGGAGCCCCAGTTCTCAGTCACCTCTAAGGGCTGCGGTATCCGAAAGCCTGGATAGCAGCGGAGAAACGGGATATAGCCAATCGTAAAGACAAGACCCTTCTTTTCACCAAAGTGCACAATCGTGCCTCGAAGCACGGGCTTATTGCCCGGGCGAAGGCAAGAGGTTCCATGACGGGAAAGTGTTACTAGCGCATATTGTGGAATGCCTTTCAACGCGTCTTCAAAGCCGAGGCGTTCCTCTTCAGTGTATCGAGATGTTTTATGGATCACCACGCGCCTTGGGGCGGTCTGAATCTGCTCGCCATAGGTTTGTAGGACTTTAGCCAGCACGTCACGTGCTGCCTCGCGGGAAAGGTGTGGTGACTTGTCCTCCTCCTTTCGAGAATCCCAATCAAACCGAGTCCCTTGAAGAACAAAGCCCTCTCCTCGATCCGTGAAGGCTTGAGCGACGCTACTCCGCACCGATGAACGTTCAGCACCCTCGGGATGGAAGAACGAGATGCCTACAAAGCATGAACCATCCATTACGTCGGCCAAACGCCAAGGAACGATGCCGGCTTTGTAGAGCAGGGCAATTGAAAGATTCCACGCCCGTGTGGGTAGATCTTGTACACCGCGCGATCCAACAAGCGTCTTATGCCAAAGCAACTGTGTAGGAAGCAAACCCAAGCACTGCGCCTTTAGGCTTCTCCGAAATGAGCGCGAGCCATCCACAACCGACAATGAATTGTCTGGGTCCTCTGAGATGACGGCTTCCGGCAGATCATTGGGTCCGTCTTCATCATCTGCAAGAGCAATCTCTGCATCGTGCACTCCAATCCCTACTTTACAGAGCTCTTCAAGGCGCTCAGTCATTGCAATAAGGATCACGTCTGGAGCGGAATCGAGCTGCTTCAGAGCACGGATCTCTTTGATCACAGCATCAACTAGAAGTCGTACTCGAACTGTGAAATCAGGATGATTCTCAACTGCTGCGATATCTACGACTCGTAAAGGTCGCTGCCAAAGCTCTTGAGTCACCATCTCGATTTGAAAAGGCTCTTCACTGTTTATTCCAGGAAAGGACGGATGCAACATCGCATCCAGCTTTTCAGATTGCGCGATGGGCTTCGACATCTGTCGAATTAGTGTGAGAGCACGATCTATGGCTTCCCCAGGACCAACAATTCCAATCCTGATGGCCGTTCGCCGGGTCACGTCCGACTTGCTGTAGGGGCCAAACCCTGCAAGTCCTGTCTTTGGATCTTCGCAAAGGTGACGGTCAGAAAAGACCAACTGAGGCTCTTGAAGGTATTCGCAAGAAAGCCTCACGTCCTGACCGGTGAATAGGACGATGGGTTTGCTCTCGTGTTCGTGAGCGTCGCCGGATGTTGTTTTAAGACTTCCAGGAAGCGGAGAGATAGCTGCGTTCATCATTCAGTCTCTCCGAACAGCATTGAAAACTGGAATGGGGCAAGGTCGGGTACGGCTAAGTCGTCTTCATACTCCGCGTTTACAAGGCGCTCGTAGTCTATAGAGTCACCCAGGATCCCAAATGACATGTTTCCTGATGCGGGGTTCAACGAGACTCTCACCCGTTCGTTCCCGGTCTCGATTGACAAGGCCTCCTTGTCACCTCTGGTTAGCACTAATGCCCAGAATCTTAGTGATCGTAGAATCTGCCCGTTGCGCTCCTGATTTAGCCATTGAGAGAGAATCGGTCCCACGCGACTGCCTCCGCGCGGGGTCTTACCGTCTTCTTTCGTCAGCATGTAGGTAGGAGTGATGCGAAGGAACAAACCCATTGGCAAGTAGACGAATTCAGCACGAATGGCCTGATGACGCCATCCAAACGGGAACTTCACTGGCTTGCCGTCTTCTCCTTTGCGCATTCCGAAATGCTGTGTGGTGACCTCACGCACCCTCTTTCCATTCAAGTACCAGGTGATTTGCTTTGGTTGTCCCTTGTTAGGCCTGAAGAAGAAACGTTGGCCCTCCCGATCTAGGGTGAGATATCTATCCCAGCAGTGTTTGCGCAGAACTAGGTTCAGCAGTTCAATTCCCCAGCGCCTCTTGGCCTCCGAAGAGAACCACGAGCGTAGTTCCACATCTTTAAGCGATTTCAGGTCTACGGCAGTGCCGAGAGAATTATTGATGTCATGTAGATCAGAGAAGGTGTAGAGCTTTCCCTCTCTCAAGATGAATGGGGGTATGGCTTTGCTTTCCGTGAACTGCTTTACATCTGACTTCTTCCTCATCGTTGTGGTTGCTGATTGCACAATCTGCGGCAGTTCAGTTACGGGGAGAAGATTTGTAATTAGCAATTCATCAACACGGTCGGCCCCACTGGAAGCCGCGATGACTTGTGGGGAGGCAACATAGCCCAGGCTCGTAGCCGGAATGGAGGGAGTAAAACCACCTCTTCCGCGACGTTTGGGCAAACCCGTCAGCAAGCCTACAAGCTCGGTAAAGCCTTCTTCGTATTTCGAAGGGTCACGAAAATCGATCCAGTTTCGGACACGAAGGCTCGCCGGAAGTTCTACGTTCTCCAGCAATAGCGTGACCACGCGGCCTTTTCGACCAGATGGGTCCGACCAGACCGCTATCGTTCTTTCCAAAGTCGGCCATTCCGCTTCGAGCATCGCTTTGCTCACCACAATGCCCACAAAGCGAGCTTCATCAATGTACTTTTCGAGCTCGAGAACGACGTTTTTTCCTTTATCGAAGTCCCATTTGTCGAATACAACCCCTAGGTAGCGGTTGTCGTGAGGAACGCTTTCCAAGTGCTCTGCAAGTGCTTCAACCCAAGGCTTGTTTGCTCCGTTGTGGCATAGAAAGATGTCTTTGGTGCGATCCACGTACTTGCCGAGATTAAGATCTGGTTGCGTGGTCATAAGACTTCCGTTCCTTACTGCGCTGATGAACTAACTTTGGTGACGTAATGTTCAGCAGCGTCACGAATCACCCATGCCAGAGATACCTTCTTCTGTTTGGCTATGAGCTCCAATGCCTCGTAAAGTGACGAGGGAAAGCTGATTGAAGCACGAATCGAAGTCTGTGCATTCGACTTCCCCTCGTTATGACGCCCATCGCCAGTTCTCATTTACCCCACCTAAACATGTTCACCACTTTACACCACAACGGTGCAAATGGAAACGGTCTTAGTGCTTCAGTACAACATGAAGTCTGAAGACTGGCCGGACAACGAAAGCACGCGCACCAACCCGAAGCTCAAGATGGCCTCGACGTAATTTCTACGGGCATCGAAGGGGCTTTCCTGCTAACGGCACGTTCATCAGCCGGTTAGGGCGACCGAGAGTGACCCGCTCTACAGTTGCAGTGACGGACTTTGGTGTGTAGCAAATTGTTGTCCGGTTTGGAGTGCGGACGACTTGACGATATCGTGAGACAGTTTTTCGACAAGAGACGTCGCGTTATCGGTATAGATATGGGCATCATGCGATCCCCGCGACACGGCAACGTATGCGAAACGCTTGTTAATGAGATCTGCATGAATGTGGTTATCGAGGTTCACCATGACACGCTCTGCCGTGAGTCCTTGGGAACTATGACTGGTGACCGCATAGCCGTGATCGAAGTGCCGCATCTGGTTGGCATCGAAGCTGACCGCTTTTCCGCTGTCCATCTTTACGGACAGCTGGCCGTCTTTATCGATGCGCTGCACGGTGCCAAGGTCTCGGTTGGCAACGCCCAGCTCTTTGGACGGCGTGGTGAAGCTCAAACGATCGCCAACCGCAAACTCCCGTTCCAACTCACGGTAGACGGACACGCCGTATAACCGTGCAGGGTTGTAGGTGGCCGTTGTTCCGTCCTCTTTCTGAACGGTTAGCAGGTTGTCTTTGGGTTGGGTAGCAATGACCTTTGTATAGCTTTTCTTTTCAATGCCGATGTCCTGACTGCCGCGCGGATAGTAGAGTACATCATTGACGACATAGCGAGCGGCCCAGGTACGGTCGGCTCCGGTCATATCGGAACGCGGCGCGAGCACGCGCATTGCATGATCTTCTGCGGCAACAGTGCCAAGGGCCTGCAATTCTGAGCGCACGGCCTGATTGATCTGACGGCGCGAGGCGTTGTCTGGCGAGACGACGATGGTGTTGTCCGGGCTGGCGGCGTAGCTTCGTGCAATCGCTGCGATGCGCTGCTGTGCATCGGCAATCTCCGTAACGCGCCCCTGTTGTTCCAACAGGGCGACGCCCTGTGCGACCTCGCCGCGCGACAGATGCTCGACCGCTTTCAGCAGTTCCGGGGCTGCTTGTTGACGCACGATCTGGTCAAGCGTGGTGGTCTTCATCCCGGCGTTGACCAACTGCTCGAAAGGTTTACCCGCTTCGACGCCTTGATGCTGGCGGGTGTCTCCGATGAGCAACACGCGGTCGTTGGATTCGAGTTTGGCGAGGAAGTCACGGACCTGTTTCGTGCTGGCGAGACTGGATTCATCGAGCATATAAAGATGACGGTCGGGGTTCGGCTGGCCGGGACGGACGAGGAAACCCTCTAAGGTGTCGGCAGAGATCCCGACGTCGCGGAGCTGGTGGGCGGCGCGGGAGGTCGGGGCGAAGCCTTCGACGACGTAGCCGCGTTTTTCGGCCGCTTCACGCACCGATCTCAAAAGGGTCGTTTTTCCGACACCAGCCCGGCCCTCCAGCCCTTGCACGACATCGCGCGAGGTCAGAATCTCCTCGGCGGCAGACCGCTGTCCGGCATTGAGATGCCGCTGTTTTTCAGTATGGGCAACGGCAGCTTGTACGGACATGATCTGCTCGGCGCGACGCTGCCCCTGTTGCATCCGGCGTAGGATATCTTTCTCGGCAAGGAGGGTCTCTGCCGTGGTGAACTGCCGCCCGCTGTCATGTTTCTGTCCGGGCACAAGCTGGAACTCACCTGCGGCAATGCGAGCCTCAAATCCGGCGCGAACTTCCGAGTACGTTGTTTCACTCATACCGCGTCGCAAAGCATCGCGGTAAAGCTCGCGTTCGTCGGTGACTGCCTCGCGCTCAAAGCTGCGGTCGCGGGCATAGGTGACAGCCTGCCGTGCAACCTGTTGCGAACTCTCCCGGTCATGCTCGGGTGCATATTCCTGACCACGCCTCCGTGCTTGCATCACAACCTTGTCGGCCTGGCTGCCGAACTCGGCGGCGATCTGCCGATGAGCGGCCAGTACCTCGGCGGGCGAGTGAATTTCCTTGCGGTCACGGGTAGAGTGCGCGGCAATCTGCGCGGCCTCCGGCCCCTGATAGCCGGTCTTTTCCAGATGCTCGCGTATCTGCTGGCTGCGGGGGCTTGAGGCGTCAAGGTACTCCTGCGAGTAGCCTTTAATCTCCGGTGCGCCACTGCGTCCCGGTTCAATCTCGTACCCGAGATTGCGGAGGCGATAGGTCAGTTCCGATTGATATACGGCAGTAGCAAACTGCTGTGACTCGAACAGGCCGCGCTCCTGCAAGGCCCGCGTCTGTCCGTTGTCGCGCACGGCGACATTGAAGATGACGGCGTGTGTATGGAGCTGCGGCGCGGCGTAGCCGTCCACGGGGCGCGCGGTGTCATGCTCGAACTTCGCGGCGATGAACTCGCCGGTGGTTTCGGCAGCGTGATTGCCGCCGATGCGGGCTTGCGTGTACCGCTCCAGCTCGCTCAAAGCGACGTTCACCGCTTCCCGGTGCGCGTCCCGCACCCGGTCATCCCCACCGACGAGCGCGGTGAGTGAAACCGACTTGGGCGCGGAGAATGTGGCGTCCCAACCGGCACGATGTTCTACCGGCGCAACGGCCTTCCCATCCGCACCTTCGTACTCCTGGACGACGCGATGGCGTACAAGCTGCTCGGCGGTATGAGGGTGTTGGCCGTCTGTGAGCCGCGCAAAATGCTCCTCCGTCACGGCCCCAGAAAGATCAAACTTTTCAGCCAGCTTGCCATGCCACTCCCCCAAAGTCCGGTCGTCTTGCTTCCAATAATTCTGTTCGGCAGACGTGAACTCCTTGGCGTGGTAGGTCTGCGCCTGCGTTGCGGAAAGCGGTTTGGAGATCGTCAACATGGTTAGTCTCCCAACGAGAATCCTGTCTCGACCGGCTCGTCTTCGCTATCGCCCGGAACGGTGGTTGCCGTCATGTCAGCAGACTGCGGCGGCTTCTTCGTGAGCGTTTTTGGATCGAAGGTAAGGTCATCGTCGTCCAGCGGACGCGGCACAAACGCGGGCTGCGTGGCGGGGATGTCGTGATAGGCAAACGAGAATCTGGCGACGTGGTTCCCCAATTTTAGAAAGGCGTGCCGGTCGGGGAGACCGGAGATTTCCGAGTCCAACACCAAGGGCTCGACCTGGCGCTCTATGCTGAAATTGTTGCCTGCACGCAGCCCGGTGGAGTGCGTTTCCCGCAGCCGCTCGATCTCAACCTTGCCAATGGCGTTTGACACCCATTCGGCGGCCTTGGGCTCCGTGATTTTCAGGAATATCTTGGTGGCCGGCTGTGACAGCATGACCTCAGCGAGATGACCGTAGATCATCTCAAGCTGGGCCTTGCCCTGAAAGCCAAGGATGAGCGGGTTCTTCGCCTTTCTGTTCTCTGTGATCGCAGTATGCAACTGCGGTAGACGCTGCAGACTTGCCAGCTCGTCCAGCACGAACCAGACGGGATGTTGGCTCTCTTTCGGCTCGTTCAAGAGACGCAATACAAGCAAATCAATCCAGAGGCTATGAAGCGGACGCAGGGCCTCGCGTTCGCTGGGCTTCGACGTAAGGAAGATCCATCCCTTGCGCTGCTCTGCCCATTCGGTCGCAGTCCAATAACTCGCGGCATTCTCTTTCCGTGGAAGCATTCGCAGGCTATCGGCAATCAAACCGAGTGAGGCCAGAACGCCGTTGCGCTGCTGCTGCGCACCCTTCGCAATCATCATCGCCATCTCCGTGTTCTGGACGCGGCGGTCTACCTCGTCGGGGTTCGCCATCCACTCCACCAACTCCTGCGGCGTGGGGCCGAAGGTCAGCAGATGAGCAAAGATTTTTTGCGGAGTTTCGGTGAAAAATTCGCCCTTCTTATCCGTGGTCGGTTGGTACAGGGACGCGGCGATGGCTCTGGCCTCGGCACGGCGGCGCAGCTCTTCGGATGGCCCCCAATAGGGGCATCGGGCATCAAGCGGATTCAAAATGATGTCACCGCGGCTGGGGTCATAGAATCGCTGCACGAACTCGCAAGCAGGGTCGTACACGATGGCAGAATGGCCGCGCTCCTTGATCTGTACGAGGAGCTGCATAACCAGCCTGGACTTGCCCGCGCCGGTATCGCCCATGATCTCGATGTGCTGTCCTTCGGCGCGTTGCGGGATACGCATGAGGTGCTTCGACTCGGTGGTTTTGAAGCCGACGCCATCGCCTTTGACGGCCTTGTTGAAGCCTTCCGGTGACACGAGCACTGGCCCCTTCAACAGTCGTCCGTACTTCATCTCTTTGAGCCGTTGAATATCTTTACGGATGGCGAACGGGAGCTGGAAAAGAAACGCGGCAAGCCCTGATAAGAGAGGAATACGGAAGATGCCCACGAACGTATCCCCGTCGTAAACGAAGCGCTGCAGGTACTCGTGAAGGGGCCGATTCATGTAACTGACCTTCGCTCCGCGATACAGAAAAACAACCCCTGCGGCGCGAGCTGCCGGGGAGAGTGCGAGTGGAATCGGCTTACCGATCGGCTGTGGGGTGGAACCTGGCTGCACATCGGCCTCGGTAACAGGCCGGACGTGATGCTGGCGGTCGGCGACCGTCACAAGCTGGTACTCGCTGCTCTGGCGCATAGTGCCGAGGAAGCCCGTTTCGACATAGCAGGAGAGATAGTAGCGTTGTAGCAGACTCATTGCGAAAGCAAGATGGAGATAGACGCAGAGACCGGCGACGGCGAGTGCAACGAAGACGGCTCCGAAGCTATATACGGGATAGTGAGGTGGACGGACGATAGTCTCTTTCCGCCCCCATTGTGTGTCGGTCATGGCTGTTCCGCTGCCCCTTCTGCATAGCTGGCAAGCATGTCTGCCGCCGCCTTGCGCTTATTAGTTTTCACGTACCGGAGCATTTCTTTGAATTGCTCCGGCGTCATCTTTTCGCCCCGCAGCAACGGCTCAAGTGTGTTGATGAGCAGGAGACGCAAGGCTTGCACTTCGGCAAACAACGCCATGCCATCGCTGCTCTGCTGGGCATTCGCCGCATCCAACAGAACTTCCCGCGCCCATTCGCGGAGGTTCTTTCCGCAGCTTGCGGCAACCCGCAATAACGCCCTTTCTTCGCTGCGGGTAAACCGCGTTGCGATGCTCTGCGTGCGAGTCTCCCGTCCCTTAAGCCGTTGGAGGTGGCCTTCAATTTCAGAGGTGTGTGAAAGCATGGCTGATCCTTCTGCTGCGAACTTTAGGCGCGGTTCCTAATGGAACCGCGTGAATTTGTTCTCCGTGGCAAACCACTTGTTTTCTGCATGTTTCCTAATGGAACCAAATTGGTTCCAAACGCAACCCTTTAAGGGATGGAGTGTCAAGATTCTTCCGGTGCGCAGCACCGTTGTGGTTCTGCCACCGATATTGGTGCGGGATCATGCTTTCGATCCCGCCACAGAAGCAACTGGTTGTGCAGGCAAAGACGCTGGAGAGACCGGCTTCTTTGCTGCCGGTTCGGTCTCGTTTGCGGTGGGCTTACGGATGCGCAGAGTAGGAGTAATCTTTCGCGCATCGGGCGACTTCAAAAACTCCTGGAAGTCGCGGTCTTTGCCGAAGCAATGTTTGAGCGCTTCTTCGATTACATCGTCCGCTGAAGCGCGGATGAAAGCGGCGTATTGATCGACCTGATTTGCGGTTGAATCAGTCAGCCGAATGGAAGCACTGATCTGGCGGGTTTGGACGACTTCGAGTAGGGGCATTTCCGTTCTCCTTAGGTTGGGTTCAAGCAATCTTTCGGCGTGCGACCATGCGTTGCGCGGTGGCCACGATCTCCCGCGCACGAGCCGAGCAAAGTGCGGTGGGAAGTTCGAAACGGCGACGTTCATGGAGCATCGTGATTACGTCGTCGATGGGCGCGCCTTCCAGGAGCCATTGACGGGCGGAGGCTACATCAACCGTGCGCTGCGCATAGTAGACGGGATTGGGTTTGTCGGCGCGGCGAACTGCCAGCTCGTGTGTTAGCTTCCCGGAGTCTTTGCCGTTTGCAAGCTGGGCACAAACGAACGCCCAATCGTCCTCGGAACGAGTGTCTTTATGTGGGCCCTTCCGAGCGTCATACCCACGCGCCGACACAGGGGTCACTTCCGCGAGATCTTCGAGCTGAAAGTCGGTTGGCTCCCAAGGCTGTTGACTGCCGTATTCGACCGTCACCGAGTGAGCGGGAGAATACTTCCGATTCAGGAAACCGGGGATGCGGAGCACCCGGTTGCAATCAGTGCAGGCAGGGTCGCCGCCATAGGCAATGGCGAGCCGCTTGAGGGTGAGCTCCTGCTGTTCGAAGTTGAAGCCTTCCACGCGCCAGAAGACCTGATACTTGCCGGGTGAAGTGGAAAGGATAGCGGAAGCCGAAGGCACCGCATTCGAAGCCCGCAGCGCAGCGAGGCGGGCGTCGCCGTCTTCGTCGATGTCGAGGTATATGTGCCGAACTGAAGCGATAGATTCTTTGGTCCGCTTACGGCTGCCCGGGCGGAGCGGATTGGCGGCGACATAGACGTTCGCGCCGTTATGGTTCTCATGGGCGAGCCAGCCGAGGTAACGAGGCGCGAGCGCCTGCGGCAGCGTGACAATACGCTGCTGGGTCTTCGCAGGGCTCTCCGTGCGAAGCAGGAGAGCAATCGTCGAGCCCGGAGCGAAGCAACGGGCGAGAAAGTCTTTTGCAGTTTGGTTCATTGAGTGACCCTCCTGTCTTTCCGAAAATTGCGAGCGCGATCACAAGGGATTAGCAGCCGATGAAGTCCGGCTCGACACCGGACTTCTCGGAACTCAGTTGGCGGCCTATGCGGCCTCTTCGTCGATGGAGACCTCGTCGATCTCCGGCTCCTCCGGCGCAGCTTTCGCCGTCCGGTCCAGATTGCGAATTACGTTCACGCGAAGCTCGGTCACGGACTCGGTCTTGCCGGTCTTCTTGCTCTCGTACTCGCGCGTACGCTTCTCGCCCTCGACGTAAATATGAGCGCCCTTCTTGAGGCTGGCTGCATACTCGCCGAGCTTGCCGAAGACGACGCAACGGGTCCATTCGGTGTGGTTGATGTACTTGCCGTCCTTCTTGTAAGAGCTCTGCGTTGCCAGAGAGAATCTCGTCAGGCTGCGGTCGTTGTTGGTCCGAACTTCTGCGTCGTTGCCGAGGTATCCGATGAGGGTGAGTTTGTTTAGGTACATGGTGGTGATCTCCGTTTCGTTGAATTTCCCGTAAGCTGCTCGGGTCACCCTTCGCGTAGCGAGCGAGTGGGCCCGGCTCCCAAGTGCCAAGGAGTGCTTTCTTGGCGGGGCCCGGAAGAAGTTTGAGCGGCGTTCTTTGCCGCGGCCTTCAAACTTGTTCTGGGAGGTCCCGAGACCCCGCAGGGGCGACGCAGTCGAAGCAGAACGACGCCGAGCCGCAGGGCGCCGGTTTGGCCCCGAAGCGTGAACCCGAGTAGAGGACGGGATACGGGACGGAAGGAACTCCAATGCGCCGAACTCGCCCACCTGATTCCCGGCGTGCAGAAAGACCACACATGCAGCCGGTTCCTCGTTGGTGGGGAGCCTCAGAAAGGACGGCGTCAAATACACGAAAGACTGCTTCGGCCAAGCCAAGAAAGCCATGCCGGGCGCGTTTAGAGACGAGTTGGGCCGTGCAGCTAAGAGAGCCGCTGGAAAGACCATGAAGTGACCTCAGATTTGGGTATGAAACGCTAGCTGGAAACCGGGGCGTCAGCCGTCGGAAGCACGATAGACCTCCTCGGTGAGAAAGCATTGCTCCGCGTGACTGTATCCGGAGACGGTGATGAGTTCTCGGACGCGTCGGCGGCCCTTGTGATCGCGCTCGCAATGCAGTACGAAGTCCACGGCTTTGCCGGTCTGCGACCGGACAAATGCCTGGTCCAAATTTGTCCTTGCACTGAGGGCCATGTCAGCCAGTCGATCAAGGGCGTCCCAAGCAGAATCGGCGTGCAAAGTGGAGAGTGTTCCGCCGTGTCCCGTGTTCATTGCTTGAAGTAAGTCATAGCCGCATTCATCTCTGATTTCACCCATGATGATCCGGTCTGGGCGGTGGCGGAGAGCAGCCGCCACCAGTTGGCTTGGGGTCACGGCAACCTGTCCCGGAATCGCCGCCACCGCCTCCCAGCGGACAGCATTCGGATGGGAGATGTTTAGCTCCGCCGGCTGCTCGATCACGACCAGCCTTTCGGTCATCGGAATGTGGTCAAGAAGGGCCTTCATTAGGGTGGACTTTCCAGAGCCGGTCCCGCCACTGATGATGCCGTTCTTTCTCTTAAGGATGAGGTTCACGACGTCATCCCGGATGAGGGAGGGCAAGCTGCCCGAAGCTATAAGCTCATCGCTGGTAAACCAGCGATTGAATTTGCGGACGGTTAGTGTCGGCCCATTGATGGATGACGGAGGCCCGACGACTGCGACGCGCGAGCCATCTGGCAGCCGCGTGTTCAGGATCGGATTCTGGTTGTTGATGTCCTGCCCCAACTTCCGGGCCACGCGCTCTATTGCTGCCTGCAAGCGATCGTTTGTGAACTCTCTGGTGAGGGGTATGTGGTCGATAACGCCACCCCGATCTGCAAACACTCCCGTCGTCCCGTTGATCATCAGGTCGGATATAGAGGGGTCTAGGAAGAGGGCCTGCAGCTCTTCGGGAAAGAACGGCAGTATGAGGTCAAAGCTCATCGCGAGGCTCCCTGCAAAGGCTGGACCATGACGTTGGTATTCGGATCCGTCGTGCCCGGCTGAATGAGATCTACTGAGACCCGGTTCTCGTGAAATTCCGTGATCGTCAATCCGAGCGGATTGATGAACTCGTACTGCGGGTAAATCTTCGCCTGATCGCTAACCTGCTTGGGATTCAGGTAGTAGGTGACGGAGAGCAGCCAATGCTCCGTGCGGGGCTGGTGGGAAGTCTGTTCGGAATAAAGCTTGTCGAGCGTTAGGAGGGCTGTTCCGCGCGCCACGCGGGCGCCCTGGACCATCTCTTCTGTCATAGACGTAATGGTGACATTTCGTACCTGAACGTCGCCCGATTCTACCTGTCCTGCGGATACCTGCGACACAAGATGCGTCTGATTGTCGGAAGCCATCAGCTGCGAAGCGAGAAGCTGAGAAAGAAAGTAGTAGTTCAAGGGGTATTTCTTGGCTACGACTTCACGATTGATCGTGAAACGGTAGTTCACCCAATCGGTCAGATAGGTGCGAACTTCACCTTCGCGCGGGCTGTAATTGAGATCGGTGTACTGGATCGCCTGGGCGCGTCCCATCTCGTCAATACGGATGTAGCGATTCGCAATGGGACGGTGTGCCAAAGTGAAGTTCAACCAGAACGAGCCGCAGAGGAGAACCGTACCGCAACCAATGATGAAGCGGTATGCTTTCCGCTCCGCATAGTGTGAGGAATAGACCTCGTTGCCGATCCGGTCGGTGAGCATCGCGTGTTCAGGTGATAGGGCAGATTCAATGTGCGCTGTGTGGGCTGACATGACGGGTATTATTCCTTTCCGAGACTGCCGTGAAAACGACGCAAACGTAGATCACGCCCGCTATAAGAACTCCCACGAGGAAGAGGGCGACGATAGGTTTCACCGACCGCTGAGCAGTGCGAGTGCTTCCAGCAGCGCTACCCGCGAACAGAGCCAATAAGAAGTTCCACATCCTATGCACCTCCACCCTTCATAAGAGCCATCCCGCCGATACTTCCAGCGACTCCCGGGGCGGCCGATGTCAGCCCAGCAGCCCCGCCAAAGATGGCTTGCGTCATGCTCGGAATGAACAACATATTGATGATGAACGCGACGAAAACCATTAAGCAAGGGATCAAATTCGCGATCCACATATCCATCGAATAGTTGCCGTTGAAAGTCTGTTGGAGAAAACCATTCATGAATCCCGCCCATACGTAGATGAAGGCTGCGGCGACCGCCCGAATCATGGCGAAGCTGATAAGGACATCGAGGAAGTGAAAAAACTTCGCTTTGAAGTTCTGGGTCATAAGAAGAGGGACAAAGACCGGACCAAAGAGAGCCGTAACTCCGTAAAGTATGAAGGCGCTGCAGTTGATCACAAAGAGGATTGCGGAGGCGAGACCAAGCATGAGCTGTACGAGGACATAGCAAAGGATTTGAACGGGTGCTGTGAAGGACGGCATGGAAGTCCCGTCGCCGGCTGTCTTGAGCAGATTGAGAAGCTGGTCAAGCGAGTTCTGGTCGAAAGCTGCGACCATTGCTTGGGCGATGTAGGAAAAGAAGTGATTGATGCCAAAGCTCGCTCCAGGGAATGGATTGACCCAATAGTTGATCAGCAAGCTGCAGATGATGAGTCTCAGGAGAAACTGGGTCATTTCACCGGCGCGGACCGAGTGCGTATGAAAGCGGAGCGTCATCGCACTCGTGTTCCAATTCACGACCATGCTTACCAGCTTGAAGAACGCTATCGCGCTTAGCTCCGTGAGTCCCAACTGAGTCAAAGCTCCGCCGTTCTGCGTGGTGAGATTGGTCAGGTTGTTGGTGAACTGGTAAAGCCAGTTCATACCTGCGCTTGCGGACGGAACGGCTTGTGCGAGAACGGCGATGCTCATAAGGGTCTCCCGAGACGATTAGGGGATGTAGCTCTTCCAGGTCTTTCCTTCATTACCGGCCGCGGAACTGTGCCGCTTCTTGTCTTCTTCAACCTTCTTGCGGAAGGCCTCGTCTTCCTGCATCCGTCGCTCGGCATCGCGTTGCTGTTGCTCAAGGATCGCGGCGGCTTTTGCAGCTTCGCGGCGTTGATAGATCGCGGCGCCAGCGATGACGCTTAGCGCCGCAAGGATGGCAATCAGCAACTTCGTGTTGAGGAATTTCAGCATGAGTAGTTCCCGTTAGGGCAAGTACGTCTGCCAGGTATTGCTCTCATTCGCAGCGCTGGTGTCATTGGTTGCGCGTTGCTGTTGAACGAAAGCGGCTGTGTTCAGGTCGATTGCGGCAGCGTTGCGGCGTTCCATGTTCGTGACCGCCATCTGCGAAGCGAGGCACGCTTGCATCGCTCCTTGGTTCTGCATCTCGGACATCTTCTGCGCCTCAGCGGCGTTGAGGAGGTTGAGTTGCTGGACTTCGCTGTTGGTTGTGCTGGTGCCGTCAAGCTGGTTGGCTGTCAGGCTGGTGTTGGCGGCCGCGTTCTGAGTCCGCGCTGCCCGATAAGCACCTACCGCGATGATGCAGTCGGGCGATATCGAGTCAGACATCTCGACCATCGCGAGCTGAGACATATGCGCGCTTCCAAGCGGTTGTCCTTGGAGGAAGGCCGTGACGTTGGAACTCATCGGAGTTGTGGCGGTCTTCCACGCCGTACTGGAGGCCGAAGTGGAGTTAGAGGTGAACGCAATCGTCATACCGCCCGTTTCACCGAACATATTGGCGACGTTGACGCTCTTAAGAGCAGTCAGTGTGGTTTGCCACTGCTGCTTGATGGAGAAATGCTCGATGTTGTTCTTGAGCATGTTGTACTGCGACTCGATCGTCGTGAGTTGAGATACCAGGCTCGCGTAGCTCGTCGGATCGAAGACGATGTCACCGATTCCGAAGAGAGCAAAGCTCGGTGTCGCGGTGAGGAGTAAAAGTCCACCTCCGAGAAGCCATTTGCGCCGTTTTTTGATGTTCATCTTCATAGAGCGCTCCAAGCGGTTTTAGAAGCATTGCGGACACGTCGGATCGAGCCGGTCCAAGGAGATGCGGTGGACGTTGCCGATGAGGTTGCCGACAAACTCTAGTGGGGATTCACACGCCCGCACCAGGAAAGGCAGGCCACCCAATCCGACGAACAGGGTTCCTCCCAAGCACATTGCGGCTCCGGCGGTGAGTAGTCGGTGCGTGCGCGTGATGATCATCCTTCCTCCTTTCCTTACAAAGTGGGGTCAACGCGATGGGCTGCGTAAGACGGGATGAGGATGTCCCGACCGATATAGACACGGGCTCGGGAGCCTTCCTTGAGCGTGATGATGGGCAGCCGGTTGAGGAAATGATTCAGTACCTGTTCGCCCTCTGCGGCCGTTTGCTCGGAGATGCCGTCGCGGATCTGAGTCGATGGTGTGAACACGCTTCCGTTGTTACCGATCTGGGCAAGACCACCAAGGCCGCCGATTGCTGCGGCAGCACCGAAGGCCATCAGATAACCATGATCGACTTTGGTGGCGAGGCCAGTCGTGCCGATCTGGTCGAGGCCAAGGTACTTGTCGAAGTCGAGGGAGAACCCGTCTGGACAAACGGCGCGGTGGAAAGTGACAAACATCTTCCGCTGCTGAGCGTTGCTTACGCTCTGCACGCTTCCAATCAGTCGGGTGCCCTGCGGCATGAGAAGTTGCTGGTGATCGTGCGAGTAGTAATCCGTCGTCAGCATGACGAGGATTGGGCCAGCAAGCCCTCCGTCAACGTGATTGGTAACGACACCTTCTAAGACCGTTCCCTCAAAGACGTGATATAGCTGCCCCTGAAACTGATCGAACGGGTAGGCTGACATGGGCTCTGCCTTGGCCGCACCATCCTTTTGGGTCTGCCTTACTCCAATCTCTTCCGCGGACGCTTTTTCGACTCCTTCGGCTCGGGCTGCTTGCACCGCAACAGGCGAAGTCGCCGTGCCCTCGTGGGAAAAGTCGATGGCGACGGTATCGCTGTTCAGCGCATCCTGCTGCTGCTTCGCGACCGCAAGGCGTTTCTGCTTGGCTTCCGCCTGTGCTTCGGACACATTGGAAGTGCGCTGGGGCGCGTTTGGGCTTTCGCCGTAGATGGCCGCACGCTGCGCGGGCGTCATCGGCGGCGTGTTACCCGCCTCGGGACCGGGGACACCCTGGTCTTGTTGAAGCTGTTGCATAGCGGCAGCAAGCTCCTGTTGCCGTTGCCGTTCTTCCGCATCGTGCCGTGCCTGTTGCTGTTGCTGCGTTTCAAAGTTCGAAACCTGCTGGGCGTTTGGGGTCGTGGGATTCATGGTTAGCGAACTCGGCGGCGCCGGCCGCTTGTTGCCGCTAAGCAGGCTAGAGATGTTCGCTATGCCAATCAAGGCGACGATCACCACAAGCACGATGACGATAGGCATACTCTTACGCAGCGGTGGTTTCGACTCGGGCTGTTCGGGGACAGTGGCAGGAGTATTCTCGTTTTGCTCGGGCATGGCTACTTCACCTCCGCGTTGCGGTGAAACTCCACACGCTGCTTGCCAATGGCGAGATAACCCGCGTCTACTTGCTTCGGAACGGTGTAGAGGCCGTTTGCGAAATCGAAGTTGATGAGACTCGGTTTCTTGTCCTTCACTTCGTATAGGGCCGGCGTCTCCTGGAACTGTCCGCGCAGATAGGTGAACTTGTCGTCCCGCCAAATCTGCTGCAGGCCTAGCTCTTTGCCTTTCTTCTCGTCCCACGAGTAATCAAAGTGGAGAGAACCGGGATATTGGCTGCGATAGGCTTCCTCTTTGCCTTGCTCAGCTTTCAGGGTCGCGGCTTGTGCTGCCTGGGCCGTAGCGGCATCCTGCTTCGCCTTATCCAGTTCCGTGGCCGGCACGAACACGGGAAGCTGTGCGAGCTTTTCTTTTGCCGCCTTGTCGCCCAGCTCGATGAGGATCTTCGAGTCGTAGTGGGCATCCGCGTCACTGGAGATTTCCCGAAGCTCCAGCGTGTACTCGTTGCCATGGTCGGACACGATGTGGATGTCCGTTGAGGTGTTCGCCGTCTTCGGTTTCACACTGATGAAGCGGCTTGCCACATGACCGCCATCAAAGACCCAATCCACCGTATCGCCCGCAAATACATTGGCGACCTTCTCCTCCGCAGGCAGAACAATCAATGTTGATTGCAGCAGCCCTGCACGGACGACAGGCGGAGCCTGAGATTCAACCAATGTCACCGCACGCGGAGCGCTGGGTTGAAGCGGATGTTCAGGGCCTGACGCGAAGGTTGGTAAGGCTCCGTGCAGTATGCCGACAACGACGACGATGGGAATAAGTGGCTTCATAGTTCCTGTCCTTTCGTTTTGGTTACGCTGTCTCGCCCTGGGCAAAGCGGTCTATGCCCTCGGTAAGTCCGTACTTGGCAACGAGCTTGGAGCGGCGAACACGATCCTTCGGCTTCGTGGAAAACGCAGCATAGCTCCGGTTATCCAGGTTCAAGCGAACAACCTTGGTGACACCATCGCGTCGGATGTAGAGCGCCTCCCGCGTCTGGAGGCTTTCGAACAGGGCGAGCTGTTGGTCGTTCATTTTGAACAGCTCGGCATAACGCTTGCGATTGAAGGTCGCATCGGGCAGAAACAGAAACGATGTGCATGAGTTGACGATGCTGTCTGCGTTCGCGCCCAGGTCTTCAGCGGATTGACCAATCATGGTGACACCGCCGAGGTTCTTACGAACCGTCTTGATCGAAGCCAGTGCAGCATCCAAAAGCTGCTTGTTCTTCATCGAAGAGAAGAGTTCTTCGATCAGGATGTGTTTGGGCACGCCGAGATTGGCCGGGTTGTACAGAACATCGTTGATCCGTTGAAGGATCCAGACCATCAGCGGCTCAATCAAATCCGCATACTGCGCGTTGTTGACACCTTGGAAGTCGAAGCACTGCACGCGTGACAGAGAGAGGCTATCTTCGACGTTGTCGAAGATGGCGCTGTAGATGCCCTTGCCAACCCATTTCGAGAGATAACGGTCGAGCTTCTTCGGCAGGTAGAGATTCGAGAGCCTGCGGTTCGAAGGATCGAGAAGGTACATGTCCTTGACAGCCTTGTGTACGACATCGTCGTCCTCGGGTTCGAGCTCAGCCCCGCCATTCGTCAGCAGGAGCTTGATGAAGCTGTAGAGAAACTGGATGTTGCTTTCAGTAGGTTCCAGCGTGAACGGGTTTACACGCGGTCCGTCTTTGCCGATGCGATCGACCCGGCCTCCGTAGAGCTCGACGACACTCTCATACGATCCGCCGATGTCGAAAATGTAGGTGAATCCGCCGTATTTCTGTTCGTGGGCGATGGCGAGGTTGCCGCTCACCGATTTACCGCTTCCGGTGGGACCGAGAATGAGCATCACTCGAACGCCGCCGACGTACGCGTCTTGGAAGAATGGTGTCCGGGTGCGGGTCTCGAAGACGTTGAGGTACTCCGCGTCCAAATCTTCGGAGTGATCGTGGCCCAGGTTCGGTGCGTAGATGGAGGACATCCGGGCGTGGTGGTCTTCGCCCAACCACATCGGGAACACGTTGAATTTCCCATTGCCTGGGAACATGGCGTAGAAAGCCGAAAGGTTCCCAAGTGTTTCCTCCACGATCTGTGCGCGAGCTTCGACAAAGACCCGATGCACGGAAGGGGCGATTGAGTGAAGTTCACTCTGAGAACGGGCGGCGATCAATAGGCGAAGTGAGAATTCACCCTGCGACTTTTTGTCGAGGGCGCGAATCACCTCGCTGAGGTCGTCGACCGCGTTGTTTGCAGCTTTGGCTCCGGCTCCGGTGTCTAGGGAGGCGGAATCTTTTCCTGCCATAACGCGGGACAGGACGCCGACTTTGAAGAAGCTAATGAACTTCTCTTGCTGGTCAATCTCGTGGCGTGCTGTTGCGGACGATTTGGGCCTCCATGTCGAGCAAAGGATGCTGTCGCAATCGAGTGTCATCAAGTCTGAGAAAAGGCAGGGCCGAGACGCTTCCGGCGTCGTCTTGAGCGAATACATCTGCACGAATCGCTTGCCGATTCGTAGATGGTCGCTCTCCCAGGACACAGGGCTTTGGACGACCTGCCGGTCCACCCCTGTGTCACCGCGTAGCCCACCGGCATCGACCCAATCTTCGAGATTGAAGAGATAGCTGAGGAACCGAAAAATGTCCTGTTTGCCCAGGGGTTCAAGCCCGACAGAACTGCTGAGGTTCCCAACGAGGAGAGTTGCCGTCTTTTGCAACTCGGCAAGCAGGCGTGATGTTTGAGCTGCGTTCTCCCGAGGCTCCCGTTCGAACGCTTTGACTTGGGACGGTTCTATCGTGAGGCACCAGTGAAGGTCGATCCTTCGGAGGCTCGCGTTCTGTTCGAGGAAGCGGAGGCGTTCGGCGACGAACACCTGGGTCACGGGATTTGAATAGCTGCTCCGGCGGGGCAGCGGAAACCCGGCGCGTACTCGCGTGTACTGGTAGAGCGCAGCGCCTTCCGGCATTCCGCGAAGACTACCTTCGATCATGCGAAGTTGCGACTCAAGTTCTTGCTCGGTAAGTCCTTCTTCATCGACACCAGAGAGACGAAAGAAGCACCCGTAGCCACCGCCTTTGAGGGCGAAAATGGTCTCGCTCACGAAGCGCGCGATTGGCAAGATGCTGCACGCAGCTCCAGCCTTGGCGAACCACGGAACATGTTTGAGTTGTTCACTGTTTGCGCGGGTCATAGTAGCTCTTCTGGTTGAGGCTGAGGCCCCACAGTTGGAACATCTTTGGGTGTTTGCGAATGATGAGCCATGCACCTATCGCAAGGCTGGGAAAGGCCATCATCGCCAGCAGTCGAAACCCGACAAGGAAAACCGCAATGCAGACGAACGAGATCGCCATCCATGCTGTGAGGTCCAGGCCGAGTTTTGCCCTCGGACGATTCAGCGCTTGATTGATTGCTTGCGGTTCTCCCCGGCGAGCCATAGTCGATGCACCTCCTACATCGACTGCCCGGTTAGCGAACCGATCCAACCGGCTCCCCATCCGAGAACACCGGCGCCGAACAGCGCGCCGAACAGGCCTGGAATAGCGTCCTGAAACCTTCCCGACATCATGCGGATGCCAGCAAAGATCAGACCGCCAAGACAGATGACAGCTCCGGCGTACATAGCGAAGGTCTTGAAAGTCCCCATAAGCGTTTGTGCTCCAGAGAAATCCATCGTGCCTTGTGCGTGGGCTGCGGTTGCAATTGTGAGTGAGAGTAAGACGGGAACGAGCGCACGAAGCAGGCGAGTTACCGACACTTTGAGCGAGCCCGCCGGCCCGGCGAACGGCGACCGCGAAGCAGTCGCATTAGTGAGTCGAAAGGGCAACCGAACGGAGGTTCGATCCGATCGGAGGATAGGGAGACGATTAGCCATTTGCACCTCCGCTGATCGCGTTCATCAGCATGGCGCAAACCTAAAGTCAGTCGTCCGCTAGAGTCCAATAACTTCCCGTATGTCCGTTATTCCGTGGAGGAATAGTGGCACTCAATCGGTATAGGTTTTGAGCACTTCTGGAGTCCCTACCCCTGTCCGAATCAGCGTGGCTTTGTGGACTGCGCGGCTCTCATACGCGCTCGAAAAGGACGTTCCGTCGGTGAACTCGATCACGATCTCGACGTTGTCACACTCCGTTGCGTGGAGCTTGAGAGAGCTCACTGTCTTACCTACGACCTCGGGACAATCGATGATTGGAGAAGACATTCTCTAAAACCTCGTACCACCATTCTGTTTCCTATTAGGAAACGATGCAAGGGCCTACCCACACTAGGGGAATGGTCCAGCCTGCGGAGGGTGAAACTCGGAAGTCTCGCAAGGCGAGGACGGTGCCGTACCAAGCGCGTTACAACGGCTTCTTGGCAAAGTTAATCAGCGCAAGAGAAGAGGCAGGTCTCACCCAGAGAGACGTGGCCGAGCGGCTTGGCATGTTTCATTCCTGGATATCGAAGACTGAATCCGGCGACCGACGCTTGGACGTCATGGAACTCATTCTGCTTGCTGATCTCTATGGTAAGACACCGCAGTTTTTCCTCGAAGTCGATTGACTTTGCCTCCAGGCAACCCAACCGGTGACACTTGGCGCCGACACATATCCAGATAGATCATGTCTTACTTCGCTTTCATTGCCGCATTGATCTTTTCCTGAATCTGCGAGCATGCGAGCATTAGTTGATCAAAGGGCTGGGCCTCTTCGAAGAGAAGACCATCCGCTACCATCGCTTCATAGTCTTTCCGCAGTGCAACGATTCCAGATCCTGAAGGCATCAAGCGGATGCTGCCCGTGACTGCCGCAATGTAGTCAATGCGTGTTTGTCGCTCGTCTTTTTCTTCAAAGAAGGCGTTTTTATGAATGGCGACCGCTTGGGCGACCTCGTTTTGCGCAAGCGCCTCCCCAACGTATCCTGCTTGCTCCAGTTTCGCGAGGTCGTAAAAATGTCTGGAAAACCTCTGGCTGATACCGCTTTCCCCCTGAAGGCAATAAACGTGCGCGGCAGTTGCTTTCTCCCAAAAGATTCGGGAGGTGTTCATCACGCGAGGAGTTGCGGTCGGAAAGGTAACGTTCTCGACATAGGCTGCCGCATCGCAAACTACATTGTGGGGCGTGCTGGGTTCTCCGCTGGATCGCGCTCCGAACTCGAGCTTCACCCGTGGAATCGCGTATTTAGAAGGCGGCACAAGCGGCTCGTATTCGATATAGACGTTGCACTCGTCAGCTCTCGCTTTGACACCGCCCATCTGGGCTAGCGCAGAAGATATATAGGGCAGTGCAGTTCCATTGATCCAAGCAGGAAGCAGTTCCTGACGTATCGCGTCAGTCAGCTTCTTTCGCTGGGAGCGAGTCTCTGGAATGGGATCAATTCCTTCCAATTCGCCTACTAGATCGGGTGCCAAAGCATAGATGTCGTATGTGAGATCCACGTCTTCTGAGAATCTCTGAATGACATCGTAGGCTTTCGAGAGAGCCGTCCCTCCCTTGAAGACCAAGTGTTGGCCGAAGTCTGCAGTAAACAACTGGGACAGTGCCCAAACCACCCATATGTCTTTTTCCAAAAGATAGTTGGGCCGCCCCGATTCAGATGCAGCAACTTGAAGGACTTCGCCTCGCTCCTCGCTATCGAGTTTGAAGAATTCTTCAGCCATTGTTAGCTATCCGGCCCACAGCTTTGGCCATCCAGGAGGGAAGCTTGGCAGCATGCCGGACAACTTTCCGAAACTCCTCGTTCGGCACCTTTGTCCGAATGGTGTTGGCCGCACTTTCTACATGAGCTGGTCCAGCCCAGCTTAAAGCGCGAACAATTTGGCCTGCAGGCTCATGTGCCAAGGTAAGTTTCCATGGGCGCACATGTCGCAACTGCACGGTCTGTTTACCCAAAGCGAGCGTGCGGGGTCGCCCCGAGGTGAGGTAAACCGCCTTTGTCGGCACCTGCGTGGTTAGTCCGAGTGCGTTAGCTGACGAAGCTTCCGAGGGCACGATCGTCTCACCACGAACATCAGCCAGGTTTTCGATAACTGCTTCTACCGCAGGTGCCCGCTTGCCAAACCGGCTGACCACCGGCGTCACATACAGGCCTCGCCCTGCCCTAAGAAGCTGACCTCGATGAACTAGCCGCGACAATGTCTGGTCCACCGCTGCCCGACTTCCGAGATGGAGGAGTGACTTTGCAGAAAGCGGCATGCCTTCGGGAAGGCTTTTCGTCTCGCTCATGATCTGTTCAGTTAGCCTCTGCATATCCACCTCTGTCAGAAGTATATTGCAGTTTCTGACAGAATTCAACATTTTTTACCGCTCCATGACTGGTAAGCGAAATAATTTTGATGTAGTATCCGTAATAGCGAAACCAACCGGAGGGTTGCCAATGGGCGCACCAACGCAAGAGACGATCCCTGACCTGCTCATTGCGAACATCCCTCGTGGGATTCTGATGGGCATCGAAGAGGCGCTGACGGTGGGCGCACAACGTGCCTATACCGCCGCTCACGGAATGGATGAAGGCCACCTTCCTCATGTGGTTGGCCAACTGCGTCATTTTCATATGAATGAGGCATTCCAACGTTCGCTATCTGCCAGTGGAGCGTCCCCTTCTCCGATTCGCGGCAACTCCATCATCACGGGAAGCGCTGGAGTATTCAGGCTCGCACGCTTCAACATCTCCGCAGGGATCTGGAACAACGGACGACGCAGCAAAACTCGGAGACAGATGTCGATCGCCAATACGGCGATCGAACCTTTAGTGCAGCCGGATCTTTTCAAGGATTACGTTCCGCCCACTGAGGCTGTCGTGTTTTTCGTGGCGTGCTTCTCTAGTTCGCTGCGCCTTCAACCAGATTCTCCTGTCTCAATCCAAATTGCTGTCCCCGACCGACACATGCAGAGTTGGCTCTTCAGGGAGTCCATCACTGCGTTTGTCCAGCGTTACGACCAGAAGCCCGCTACGCAGCATGACCTTGCTAGCCCGAAGCTGAAGAAGTCTGTTGGCAAGCAGCAGGAAAAAGACGGGACCAGGTAATGAGTAGAGGCGGAATGCAGGGTTTTCAGAAGGATCGCTTGAGTCAAGCTCTAGCCGCACGTCGCTTGAGCCAAGTGCAGTTGGCCTCGATGGTCGGCGTGTCTCCAGCGACGGTAAGCAAGTGGCGGGGAGGAAGCCAAGCACCCGAACGCGAAGCACTTGACCGACTTGCGGGCGTGGTGAACGTTACCCCGGAATGGTTTACCCGACCGACAGTGGCTAAAGTATCCTTGCCGCTCTTCCGCAGCAATGCGTCGGCCCATGTTGCCGCGCGCGAAATGCTGGAGGCTCGGATGGAATGGGCTCAGGACCTTGGCTTCGCATTGATGGAGTTCGTAGACTATCCAGAACTCAACCTGCCAACTCGCGTCTACACAGACCCCGAGCAAATCACCGTCGAGGACATTGAACAAGCTGCGGCTGAATGCCGCGAACTTTGGCGGCTTGGGCGCTCAGTGATTCAAGATCTCGCGCTCGCGGCTGAGGGAGCCGGCGTCATCGTCATCCGTGAAGAAACCGGAATTGCTCAGATCGAAGGACTTTCCGCATGGAGTGAAGTGCTCGGAAGGCCGCTGATCCTTTTGTCCGCAGACAAGGACAATGGTTATCGCAGCAGATTTGATCTCGCTCATGAACTCGGTCATCTGGTCTTACATCGTCATGTAAAAAGGCCGACCGAACGCGATCGTCACAAGATGCTCGAACAACAGGCCCATCGCTTTGCTGGGGCGCTCCTTCTCCCTGCTGAAACCTTTTCTGCTGAGGTCCGTTTGCCGCTTGCATTGGATGATCTATTGCTTCTCAAGCGGCGATGGGGTGTCTCTGCCGCAGCAATCATCATGCGGCTGCATGCTCTTGAGCTGGTAGACGAAGATGAGAAGTTGTCGCTCTTCAAACGCCGATCAGCACGATGGGGCGCGAAAGCCGAACCTGGAGATGGGGAAAGGAAACCTGAACAGCCACGCTTACTTCGCCGCACAATAGACCTATTGGTCGATGAGAATGTGATGCCCCTCGAAGCGATTCCTCGACACGTCGGACTTGCCTCATCTGATGTCGAGATGCTGGCTGGGCTTCCTGATGGATACTTCCAAGGCCGGACCAATCTTGTTCAGTTTGCCAAGCTGAAGACTGTCACACCTAGCAGTGCTGGAGTGCGACCTGATCATGGCAATCAAGTGGTTCCATTCAAAACTCCACAGAAGTACTGAAGTCTTTTAGGAGCCTCAATGTCCAGAAATACGAAGCAAACGTCATCCCGGATCGCCACGCTAGCGGCTGAAACATTGCAAGACAACCAGGCATCACAGATAGCAAAAAGTCTGGCGGCATCCGCTTTGTCTCAGCGCAGTACAGATAGGCAGACGGGAGCAAAAATGGAAGACGTGGCATCCAGAGTACTAGCCAGCAAGCGGTACGCAACCGAGACGAAGGAGCTTGCGGCTTCCGTTCTAACTCAAGCGAACAAGCAACGCTAGAAAAGCGATTCACATGAGCTTCCTCATCTCCACGCGTCGAAGGAAGCTCGATAGGGATTCGCTTCGCCAGATCCTAAGACAGTTGGGCTGAAAACCCAACCTCACAACGCACTCCCAATAGACTCCCAATAAGCTGTCCGATGGGTACTTTTCCATGCTTCCGAGTCGCCATTTGTACCAGGAAATTCAACAACATACGCGAGTGCTCGGTCACTCATAACCCAAAGGTCGTAGGTTCAAATCCTACCCCCGCAACCAATCAAATCAGTGGTTTAGAGAAAATCTCAAAATCAGATTCACTCCCACTGACTCCCAATAAGAAAAACGTCACTTATCAGGTCATGCCGAAGCCTTCAGCGGCTTGAGCACCATCGTGACGACTTTTCCATTTGCTTCCCTCTTCGATTCCGGCATTGCCTGGCCGTAAACGTTCATCGTGGTCTGAATCGACGCATGACGCATGAGCTCCTGCTGGACCTTCATCGGTGCTCCGGTCTCGTCCAGCCACGAGCGATACGTGTGGCGGAACGTGTGCCAGCCGATCGGTCCTAACCCGAGTTTGATCCCAATTGGCTTTAGAAGCCTTTTCTGGATCTCGGTCGAGTAGTACGGTCTGTTCGTGAGGGGGCTGGGAAACATCCAACCGTCCTCGGTGGCCGGACAACTGTCGGCCCACGCGAGCAGGACTTTGAGCAAAGACTCATGGATGGGTACATGGTCGCGGGAGTACTCCGTCTTCACGTCGTCGACCCTGCCGTTCACAACACTGCGTTGAACGAGGAGCTGACGAGCTTCAACCTCAAGATCTTCCCATTTCAGCGCAGTGATTTCGCTCACGCGAAGTCCCAAACACTGTGCGACCAGAACCATCGTCCGATACGGCTCACGAAGCTTGGCAACGACGGCTTCGAAGCTTTCGACAGTCAAAATCATGGGGCGTTTGCGCCGCTTGGTTGAATCCTTGACCCGCACCATGCTGATGGGATTGCGACGATCGTCGATAAGCTCCCAACGCGCCGCGCACTCGAAGAGCAGGTGCATGACACTTCGGATATGCGCCTTGGACTTCGGCGCCATGTCGAGCTCCCTCAACCAACCTTCAACAACCATCGGTCGAACCTGGGCGAGCAAGTAATCACCCCAGCGGGGCTTGATGTGAACGGTGATGTTCGATAGGTACGACTTCCGCGTCGAGTAGCGTTCCGGCAACTCTTCCGCGATGTATCGATCGCACAACCCGCCAAACGTCACGGACCCGAGATGATGCTGTGGCCTTTCGGCGTTGAGTTTGAGGAGATGAGCTTCGACGGCTTTTCGGGCCTGAGCTTCGGTCGCATACTGATCTGTCGTTCCGATGAAGTGGGCCTTGCGGACCCTTGCTCCCCCGGCAACATCCTCGTAGTACCGAAACTCCCAAATGTCGGCGCTCTTCGCCCGCTTCTTAAGTGTCAAACTTCCAAATTGATAACGTGCGCGTGGATTCAAGATGCCTCCTTGACTCCGCAGCACGAATGGCTATCGTCAGGATAGTCGATTCGGCAGGGCGGTTCTATCGAAATATGCAGTCAATAAACGGTCTTTTTACATCAGCTCGCCATCCCGTGATCGATCCAATCGAAAATCGCAGACGGGCGAAACCGCCAAAGCTTTCCAACCTGAACGCCCGAGATTTGACCCCGGTGGACCATTCGTTGAAGGGTTCGGGGGTGCACTCCTAAGACGGCGGCTGCTTCATGGCTATCCAGCAGCAGCTCGACCTCCTTGCCGGCAATCAGCCTTGTCGACAGAGCTCGCGCAACTGGCTTCCTCTCGCTCATCTTGGTCTCCTAGAGCTCTCCAGAAGAGGATGGTTGACAAGTCTGATCGTCGTCCAATCAAAAATTGGATTGGCGTCATTCCGCCTAGGAATACACGTCCTTGGTACACGGCGGCTTAAACGGGATTGACAAGATGAATTCCGGGGATTTTTATACAAGAGATACGGGTCTATGACCGTTTCGGCCCGATTGACTCCGCACGTAGAGCATTCATGATGGGAGATCGGGCCATGAACGGAATCGATATTCGTTTGCTTCAAGCCGCAATTGCCGTTGCCGAAGAACTCAGTTTCTCTCGCGCCGCTGCAAGGCTACACATCACCCAACCTGCACTGAGTAAGCAGATTCATGATCTCGAATCGCATTTGGGTGTACTTCTATTCGAGAGGGACAATCAAGGAGTGGAGCTAACCGACGCGTGCCGGGCATTCATAGAAGAGGCCCGGCTTTCAGTGCTCCACTTGGAGCGGGCAATCCATAAGGCGCGAATGATCTCAAGGGGAGCGGAAGCGGTTCTCCATATAGGAACTTCCCCTTCAATCGATCCCTACCTATTGTCGACCCTTCTTGCAATCCAGTTGCCCTTATTCCCCAAACTGAGGGTATACAGATCAAGCAACTTCTCTCCCGAACTGAGCCGGCAGGTTATGACTGGGGAGCTTGAAATAGCCTTGTTGACAGGAGTGGCTAATACCCCAAGGCTTAACTTCCTAGACATCGCGGCGGCTCCATTTTACGTGGTAGTCCATGAGTACAATCCGATTGCGCTGAACCGCGAAGTCCGATTGCGGGACTGTAACGAACGACCTTGGCTTCTTTTTGGTCGTCACCTCAATCCTTCACTTTACGATGTCTTCATGAAGCGAGCCAGAGAAGAAGGCGTCGCGCCAACGGAAATTCATCATGTGACGACAGCGGAAGAGGCCGCCCATTTCCTCGCCCATCACGATGCTGTCGCCTTCCTTGTCCAACATGGGGCCTGGCGTATCGCGAGAAAGGGTCTTGCGATGCGACCTCTCGTTGACGACGAACTTCGGCTGAAGACTGTGCTCGTCACTCGCGCCGATGATCAGACGCGCTTAGTGAGCGAATTCGTGAGAGCTGCTGTCCGAAAACTTCAGAATGATAGTGGGTTAGGTCAGAAACAACTCCCCCTCACGGGCTGACCTTCAATCGTGCATCATCAGGGCTGATGAAATGTATGTTGAGCGGGCCCTCATGCCCGCATACTGAGCATCGAAATATCCCAGTCACATCTGGCACTCCATCTGGATCGTCCCGTCGCGACACCTTCCCGCAATTGGCGCAGATATGGACATGCACTGGCCGTTCAGATGAAGTCTGTGTACTTTGGGGTGTCATCTACTCTGCTTTCCCAAGGGAGGTGATTCCGGTTCTATTGGTTTACCTGATACGGCGACATCCGCATCGAGGACTGTGCTTAGAAAATGCACGCTTCTCATGTCAAGACGCGTATTGCGCCTCACCGTTGCCAAAGGACCAGTTCTCTTTTGGCACCTCAACAAGATTGATGAAGACATCTTCTCGCCGGAGCTTGACAGATTCGTGCAGCCCGTCCGCAACAGCCTTATAAAAACGCTTTTTCGATTCAAGGCTACGTCCGCTATTGAGAGTGATCTGAATGAAGATGCAGTCATCAGTGCGATGAACGTTAAGGTAGTCCCGATCGAAAGGCATCTGTCCAACCGGATGCTCTGTGATGACCTGGAACCGGTCGTGTTTGGGAACATCAAAGATGCTTAGCAGCGCTTGGTATACCACTTCGCCAACCTTCTGCTGATACTGGTGAGACTTTCCGACGATCACATCTATTCGAACGAGCGGCATGACACCCCCTTCTAGCGTGTTCAGATTTTGATCCTTATTCGATTGCAAGACGATAGACTCTGACGGCGACAGCGCTTGTGCTCTGCAGACACACCACGCGATCAGGTTGGCCGCGAGTAATTTCAGATGAGCCCGTCGATGCATGGTCAGGCCACTCCCCATCGCGGCGCAAAGCGCAGTTTACTCGACATGATGCAAGATCTCCAGTTCGCAAGCATCTCACCAAACCGATGCATATGCATCCTTTGTATCACAGTGTTGCTTGGGAAAGCTTCGCTCGATTATCTGTCGCAAATTCACCGATCATTTTTGTTACTTATACTGATGTGGGTGCATCAATTACTGTATCTTGGCTTGCAGCCGCTATCAATGCGGCTGGACGCTCGCCAAGTAAGGAGACAGACACGACATGGCAAATACCCCATCGACATTACAGGCGCTACTGAGCACTGAGTCCTCAGCAGCCCTGCCGCGAATCTCGGCTGCGCAGCTTTTGGACGCACCGGAGAATAAGGCACTCAAAGAAATATGGACCCAGCCTGCAACCAACCCTTCGGAGCTCGCGGGCAAGAACATCGCCGTGATCTCCACAGATGGCGTCGAAGAGATCGAACTGACGACCATTCTGCATTATTTCAAGTCTCGTGGAGCCATCGTAGACTTGATCGCACCCAAGAAACCTTCCTATCCCCGCTATCTTGGCCTGCAGATTCCATCGCAGCGAGCAACGCACATTCTAACCATCCACTACATCGAAACTGCAGGCTGGATCGCTTTCGACAAGACCCTCGATGATGTCACCGCGTCTGCTTATGACGCGTTCATCATCCCCGGTGGATGCTGGAACCCCGACGCGCTGCGAGCAGAATCGAAGGTGGTCGGCCTGATCAGCGACGCCGCAAAGGCTGGAAAGGTAGTTGCCGCGGTTTGTCATGGTCCATGGGTTCTGTCGGACGCTGGTGTTCTCAAAGGAAAAAGGGCTACTGCCTGGTGGTCAATACGGCCCGATCTCGAAAACGCTGGCGCAACATATGTAGACGAGCCCGTGGTCATCGACGGCAATGTCGTTACTTCGCGCGCTCCCATTGACTTGGCACCGTTTGTCCATGCTATTGGTAAGCTACTGGCGAAGTAGCTGATCGGCCTTTAAGAAGATCTGTTCATGACGCGGGATCAGGCTTTACGCTGATCCCGCATCATTGTTCAAAATCTACTTCTAACGGAGACCGAGTATCGGCGCTCCGTATGGAGCGCCTGTAGCACCGCCATCGACCGTCAGTTCAATTGCCGTGATGTACGCAGAGTCATCGGAGGCCAAGAAGAGGGCTGTGTTTGCGATGTCGGAGGCTTCTCCCCAACGCCCCAGTGGGATCATGGAAGCGACCTTTGCGGCAGCTGCACCCAATTCCTCTGGGCTGTGCTTTGCGTGCGGGCCTCGCCTCCAGATTGGAGTTTTAGTAGCTCCTGGAGCAATGACATTCACGCGAATCCCGCGCGGGGCCAGGTCAGCCGCGATCGCCCGCGCCATCGAAACTAACCCGCCCTTAGTCGCGGCGTAGGCAGCAAGGCCGGGCTGGCCCAGATAGTTGTGGACGGAGCCGTTGAAAATAAGGCTGGCTCCATCATTGAGGAGCGGCACAGCGGAGTTCACCGTGAGGAAAGCTCCAACCAGATTAACCTGGATCACCTTCTGAAATACCGCCTCATCCGTCGTACCAGCAGGGGTGCGGGCAGAGATGCCAGCGTTTGCGAAGACGATATCCAACTTTCCGAACTCTTTCCCCAGAGCTGCAAAAAGAGTGGAACGGGCCTCGGCGTCGGTCACATCTGCGCGGTAAGCGCGTGCGGAAGGCCCTAGCAAAGCTAGAGCTTCATCAAGAGTCTTCTGGTCGCGTCCTGTAATTGCGACGAGTGCACCCTCCCGAATGAATAGTTCCGCCGTCGCCAATCCGATACCACTATTACCCCCAGTGATCAGGGCCTTCTTTCCTTGAAGCTTCATTTAGATCTCCTTCTATTGCGGCTATCATGCGTTAGGTTAAGAAGCAAGAGCATTTCGTTTTCGGGCGGACGGTGATACTGTAGTGATGTGTACTCCTCTAATAAGCCGGGATCTATACCTTGCACCTGCACCACCGTCAAGAAACTATCCCGTGTCCTGGGAAAGACTTACGATGCGGCGCTTAGCGAATCGGGAATCAATATCACGCAACTAGCGGTGCTCCGTTGCATATCCAGACGAAGCGGCGAGGCACTTTCGCATGTGGCTGCCGAGCTTGAGATGGATCGCACATCTCTCTACAGAGCCATTGCACCCATGGAGCGTGACGGGTGGATCTCAGTCGAAGAAGGCAAAGACGCCCGTTCGCGCACTGCCAAGCTACTGAGAAAAGGAAACTCGATCCTGACGAAGGCCGATAAGGGGTGGGGTGAGGCTCAGTCGAAGATCCTCAATCGCTTCGGCAAAACTGATTGGCTGAGGCTTGTCTCCGATCTAAATCGTCTCGCGGACTGTGCTTTAGAGTAGTTTGCTCCGCTCTGCACAATGGTAAGAAGTCTGGAGAAACGGGCGGGCTGAGCTTGGCAGTTCAAGTGGCGTATTGCGCCTCGCCGTTTCCGACGGACCAGTTTTCCTTCGGAACTTCTACTAGGCTGATGAACACGTCTTCCCTCCGAAGTTGGACCGCGTCGTGAAGCCCTTCTGCCACAGTCTTGTAGAAGCGCTTCTTCAACTCAATGTCGCGTCCGGCGTTCAGTGTGATCTGAATGAAGATGCAGTCGTCCGTGCGATGGACGCCCTGGTAGTCCCGATCAAATGGCATCTGGTCCAGCGGATGTTCTGTGATGACCTGAAATCGGTCATTGTCCGGAACACTAAAAGCGTCGAGGAGTGACTGATAGACGACCTCACCAATCTGTTTTTGATAATTCTTGGATTTTCCTGCGACCATATCGATCCGAACAAATGGCATAAGAGTTCCTCCCGGCAACGTGACGTTTGATCAGTCCGGACTACAAGCACAACGAATAAAACGAAGTTGCGTGGTGACATACGAGCGCAGCGTACCACCCAAACAGATGCATACGCATCGTTATGATAGCATCGTTCCATTGATTCGATTCGAGCTTGAAAGGAACGGCGTGAAATTAAAATTGGCGAAGAAACGCCCGCACTACGCGTGGATCGTGGCAGGTGTGACGTTTCTGATTCTCCTGGTGACCGCCGGAGTGCGCGCGACTCCAGGCGTGCTGATTCTTCCATTGGAATCAGAATTTGGATGGACAAGCACCGCGATCTCAGCCGCAATTGCCATCAATCTCGCGCTATACGGGCTCATTGGTCCTTTCGCCGCCTCGCTGATGGAACGTTGGGGACTCAGGCGTATCGCTCTCCTTGCCTTGAGCCTGCTTGCGGTCTCAGTCGGGTTGACAACGCTGATGAGGCATCAATGGCAACTCATCCTACTGTGGGGGGTCTGCGTCGGCTCTGGGACTGGTTTCACCGCCACCGTGCTATCGGCTGTCGTCGTAAATCGTTGGTTCGAGAAGAACCGTGGCCTTGTTCTTGGTGCCCTCACGGCTGCGGGTGCTACAGGTCAACTTCTTTTTCTTCCACTTATGGCAAGGGTCGTGGAACGCTCAGGCTGGAGAATGATGGCGCTCGGTGTCTCAGGTGCAGCGATCATCGTCTTCTTTGTCGTCTTATGGCTCATGAAAGACAATCCGTCTGACTTGGGCCTTACTCCCTACGGGGCAACGGAGACGGAGAAAGACTCGGGCATAGTAGTTGAACAGAGGTTGCGTCCGTTGGCAGCACTTCGGCTTGCCTCGCGGTCACCGGCCTTCTGGGTGCTAGCAGGTAGTTTCTTTGTTTGTGGCGCTAGTACGAATGGGCTCATCGGAACTCACCTCATTGCGGCTTGTCATGACTATGGAATTCCTGAGGTTCGCGCTGCGGGCCTGCTGGCCATGATGGGGATCTTTGATATCTTTGGCACGACCGCTTCGGGTTGGCTAAGCGATCGGATGCCAAGTCGCTATCTATTGCTCGCCTACTACTGCCTTCGGGGACTCTCCCTGATCTACCTCCCCCATACTTTGGCGAACGGACATTCAGGCCTGAACTGGTTCGCAATTTTCTATGGACTCGATTGGGTCGCGACCGTGCCACCGACCGTACGACTCGTCACTGACTGCTTTGGGCGGGTCAATGCGGGTGTCATCTTCGGGTGGGTAGCAGCCGCGCACCAAGTTGGCGCTGCACTTGCCGCTCTCGGGGCGGGGTTCATACGCACCCGCGCCGGAGACTACCACGATGCCTTCTGGATAGCTGGCGGACTCTGCTTGCTGGCAGGGGTTTCTTTCCTCTTCGCTAGTCGCCCGCTTAGCGGGCGACCAACGTTGTTAGTGGCTATCGATTCTCCCGTTGCAACTTAGCATTCCTGCCTCTCCGCGAACTTTGAACGAACTGAAGATCGGGAGACGCAATATGGCAAGTCTCTTCGCAAGGGGATCTTGCTAGGACAGTGCAAGGTTAGACCGTAAGATTTTCATTGCGTTCTGCAATAGATCCGGTAGAGCGGAGTAGCTCGTGTACAGCAAAGTCAGAGTGCCGCCAGTGGTAACTACCCCTATGTCTTGCTCTGCCTCGAAACCAAAGGTCACAGCTGGTCCCCAGACACGATGTACCCTCAATTCGCCGACCTGGATTTCGAATGGAAGAACCTGAAGGTTCGACACCACTAAATCACAACCGGCGTAATTCGAAGACATATCGGCGACGAATTCCGTGGATGCATTTTCCGGCGCGAGGCCCTCAAAGCTTTTCACGATTCTGTTCAATCCTTCGGGGGTCGTAAACGGGACTATTTGCGCACGTGTCGAACGCGCCAACTCCCAAAAGGAATCTCCAGAAGACGGGAGAAATCCGGATAGACCTGCTCCGACGGCAATCACGCATTCATCGGTGAGGCCAAGGATCGCACGGACATTGATAGGGGAGAATACTCGGACGACCGAACTTCTCCAAGCCGGAAAGGTCATACGTCCTGCCAGAGCCAGGGCAGTGGTGATCGCGCAGTGCAGAGTGGTCCCCTCTTGGCGTGATCGGTCGCGAAGGGCGCTTGTCTCCGCTGCTGTCAATTCGGCGCTCTCGATGTGGGCTCTCGTATTGTTTTTGGACCGATATGAAGTCGGAATCGGAGCAGCACCCTGCTCACTGGGAGAGGGCTTGAGCCTCAACATGTCGAGAAGTTCGTTTTCTGAGAGCGGGACTTGAAGCGGCTCGAAAGAACTTTTCAGATCCAAACTGCGAAGGAGATCTCTCAGGAGAAACAATGAGCCGATTCCATCCACGATTGCGTGATGACAAGTAAGAATTAGAACGCAGCGGCTGTCACCTTCAAGAACAGTCACTCGGACGAGTGGAGCTTTCGTGGTGTCAAAAGGCTCGCTGAGTTCCTGGCTCATCACAGCTTTCCATTGGTCTTCCGTAGACCAAGGACGAAACGTTAGCGGAACATCCGAGGAAGACACACGGGTGAACTGCGCCCGACCTTGACCGTCCAAGACAATAGATGCGTTGAGCAGCGGATGACGACGTTGCACTTGCTCGGCCGCATGTTTCCACTGGGGACGTGAAATGACACCGTGGATTTCAGCTGCGATGGCGTGGTGATTCGATCGATTCTTCCCCATGAGCCAGAACCAACGTTCCAGCGAACCCAAGCTTCTTAAATACTCTTCACCTCTGGGCCCCTCCTTCAACAACTCATGCGCTCCACTTTCAGCAAATTTGCCTGTTGCTTCGGTTACTACGGTCATTAATTGTTCCTTTCAAATTGACAGTTGGCTGGTGCCAGCTTGGAGACTGCGCGCTGTCTTCCTTCAGCAGGTGCGCGAAGCGGACCTCCAAGGTGGAATCGTTAGGTGAGAGGAAGACCAAGACTGTCCAAGATCTGCGCCATACTTTGCGCCGGATGGAATGTACGTAGCCAATAAGCGGGCACTCGCACTTTTTCTTCCGCGGAAATATCGATATGAGTTTGCCCGAAGTCGACAAGATCATATAATTCCGGTCCGCGACCGATGGGATCTAGCCGACAGGTCTAAATACCAGATGGATTGGCTGCATTCGCTATCGTGGCAACGCAGCAGCCTCCAGCACTGCGTCGGCAAACGCCACCGGTGCTTCCTGTGGCAGGTTATGCCCGGCTCCTGGGACGATCCGATGCACATGCCGCTCGGGAAACTTTGCTGCATACGCTGAGCCGTCAGTTGGCAAAACAACACCGTCGTCTGCGCCGTCAAGCGTAATTGTCGGCACATAGATGACTGGTTGAGCAATCAATTTCTGGTTGATAGTCTCGTATGCTGGGTCGCCTGCGACGCGACCGTAGCGATGACGATAGGAGTGGATCACAACATCAACATAGTCGGCATTCTGGAACGACGGTGCAGTTCGTTCAAACGTCGCGTCTTCGAAATGCCACTTAGGCGAGAACATCTTCCAAAGCATCTTGTTGGTATCGTGGTGATATTTTGTATAGCCTGCCTTGCCCCGCTCAGTCAGAAAATAGAATTGATACCATTGCGGCAGCTCACGCTCCGGAGCGGCGGGGATGTCGATACGGGAAGGATCTAATACCCCATAACCGTTGACCGAAATAAGAGCTGCACAGCGCTCCGGCCAAAGAGCGGCGACCGTGCAGACGGCGCGCGCTCCCCAATCGAAGCCTGCAAGCACAACTTTCGAAAGTGCCAGCGCATCGAGGAAGGCGAGCAGGTCAGCGCCTAAAGCTGCAGCATGACCCGAGCGGGGTGTTGCCGCATCGATAAAACGCGTCGGCCCGTGCCCACGTAAGAATGGGATGAGTACCCGGTAACCGTGCGCTGCCAACAATGGTCCAACCTCAGCAAAAGCTTGAACGTCGAACGGAAACCCATGAACAAGTACAAGAGGCGACCCAGATACCGGCCCGAGGTCGTAGTAGCCAATCTCGAGTACGCCTGCCTTCACTGTCTTGAGCGGCCCCAACCCGGTCGCTCCCCACAACGCCTGAGGTGGAACGGGTAAACCTGTTTGAGCGAGGAGAGAGAGCGAGGTGCCAGCTGCTGCGGCTCCTAGAGCTGCTAAGCTCAACAGCTTTCGGCGTCGAAAATCGATTTCTTCGGACATAAGGCGCTGCTCCAGTAAAGGCGTTAGCAATCTCAATTTGAGAGATCATTCGACATTCCATTCGGCGCTTCATTGACACCACAAGAGAGTCGGTCGCGGGATATCAAATATTCGCATCTGATCTTCAATGCAGGACACCCCTGTTGACCTACCGGACCTCCGCATTGCAGCGACGGTCTCCATCGCTAGTACTTTCTTCAGCCAGCCTTTCACTACATCTCGATCACGCTTTCTTGCTGCCACGCTGAGTTCAAGACGCAGGTCGTGTTGCCGTTGCCAAAGTACAACTCCCTTCGAGATCTTTAGGAAGTTGAACAAGGTCTTCGTGGTACGACGCGAAGCGCCGTCTTTTGAGCCACGCTAGACTTTAAGTGATCAAGACTCATTAAATGCTGCATACACATCATTACTGGCGAGATGCCGCTTGTCAAGGGATCACGTACTGACCGATGCGCATCAAGCAGAGCGGCGCTACCCCAAAGTATTGCGCCTGACCTAGGCTTACAAAATGCTCTGTATTCTCTACTGATTCTGTCGCCAATAAAAAGCAGGCTCCAATCTAGTAACGATGTGTACGCATCTTTTATGGTATGATCAGCGCGATGTTGAATCCAAGAAAACAATCAGTTACTTGCTCCGCATCAATGCTTATTTCATCGCTCGAACGCAATGAGAATGCAGCAGTTTGAGATCTCCCCACGAGCGTGGATGTCGCAGAGCACAGCAATCCATAACCGCAACAAAGAACGATTGAAAGGAAGTCACATGAAGAAACTCGAAGGAAAGATTGCGCTCATAACAGGCGGGAATAGCGGCATCGGACTTGCGACGGCAAAGCGCTTCGTAAATGAAGGTGCGTACGTCTTCATAACGGGACGTCGAGAGGCAGAGCTACATGCAGCTGTAGACGAGATTGGTGCCAATGTTACCGGCGTCCAAGGAGATGTGGCTAACCTTGCTGACTTAGATAGGCTCTTTGCCCAGATCAAACGGGAGAAGGGTACGCTCGACATTATCTTCGCGAATGCAGGTATTACACCGATGACTCTGTTAGGCGAGATAACGGAGGAGGAGTACGACTCACTCTTGGGAGTCAATGTGAAAGGCGTCCTCTTTACTATCCAAAAGGCGTTACCGCTCATGTCGGACGGCGGGTCGATCATTCTTAACGCGTCGATCGTCGCCAGCAAGGGGTTTGCCAACTGGAGTGTGTATAGCGCCACAAAAGCCGCTGTTCGTTCGTTCGCACGAAGCTGGACGTCGGACTTGAAGGATCGCCGTATCCGTGTCAACGCAATTAGCCCCGGCTATATCGACACAGCGCCGTGGCAGTCGAATGCCTTGACAGAGATACGCTCGAATATAGAGTCTTCGGACAGTGTGCCACTAGGCCGGTTCGGCACAGCAGATGAGGTCGCTAAGGCCGTGGTATTTCTCGCAAGTGACGACAGTAGTTACATCACTGGAACGGAAATATTTGTTGATGGCGGTGTTGCGCAAATCTGACCTCGATGAAACCACGCTTCTTCAGTCGATCACGTTCGACCGCGCTCTGGTTGCTGCCGTAGCTTTTGGATCTTCGCTTGGAGTCGCAGACAACGCAAGGGGAAGGTGCAGGAGTAGGAACTTGACTCCTGCCGCGCAGCCGGCGAGCGGAAGGCCGGAGGGAAAGCGGGATGAGAGTCCGGGAGAAACCGAAGCGGTTTCTCCCGGCGCGACGCGAAAGCGCAGATCGCGTGGCAAGCGCGGCGTAAAAAGAATCGGAATCCCAAAAGCGGGGGGCGTCGCCACCCCCCTTTGTAGCTAAGCGGCCTTCTGTTTTTTCGCAGGACTCTTTTTCTGAGGAGTCTTGATGAACGTAGGCGTCTCCTTGGCTTTGCTGGCGTTTTTCTTGGAAGACTTCGGCTGTGGTGGAGCGAATACGGCCTCGGCCTCGGACAATGGGTCGGGTCCGTTTTCGCGGGGGATGCTGACGTAATCGGTGAGGGCAACGCGTAGGGCGAAGCTGGTTAGCTTGTCGTCTGCGGTGTCATCAATGGCGGCGAGGACGATCTCCTCGTCGGTCTGCTGTGCGTTTTCATCGTTCCCTGCAAAGTGGCTAGCTACTTCCTCAAGGAAGCTGTAGGGGTCGATGTGAACAAGCAAGCGTAGGAAGGTGCGAAGTTGCGCGGCGGTGAACATGGCGGGGGCTTGATCGAGAATGCGCTCGAACATTACCGTCCGTGTCTTGCTCACCTTCTCCCGTCGCTTCTGCTCGGCCTCATACTCCTTCTGTTGCTTTTCGAATTCCGCTCTGCGTTCCTCTTCGCGGCGCTCTTGTTCGGCTTCGTGCTCCTTACGGCGCTGTTCGTACTCCGCTTTGCGCTGTTCGGCCTCTTCTTCGGTTTCCTCCTCGCGCGCTTCCTCCATAACGGGAGTTGGCAGTTCGGCCTCCTGCTTGCTATGACGGGCGGCTGTGGCGAGATCATGCACCGGGCATTCGCTGTCGGTGCAAACAGTGATGGTGTTTCCGGCGTGCCGTCCGAAGACGATCAATGCGGATTGGGTGTGGGGGCATGGCGGCTCGGCGTCCGGGTTGTCGGGCTTGTCGAGTTCGCGGTAGGAGTGTTTAGACAGAACACCGGGGCGCTGTTCCTTGGCAGGTCGCCACGTCGTTTCGATCTGGACAAGGTGCGGACGAGCGGCCAACTCACGGTCGATATGCGCCGCAACTTTGGTCGTAAAGAGGCGCCGCAACGAATGACCGTGCGCTCGGAATTCAGGTGCTTCCTCCCACGCTTCTGAAGCACGAAGCAATCGCGCATCGACACGCGCTTCCCAGCCCTCGCTCCGCAAGAGAGGTGATGCGATACCCTGCTTCTTCTTTTTCAACACTGGCATAATGCCGCTCCGAACCCTACTGTGGCCTACGCCTTGGTCTGTCTGTCTAGTCCAAACGTCTATGGCCTCGATTTTCAGGCCGATTTCCTTCTCTTTTTGTTCGCCATGCACCAGAATAGGTGCAAAATGGGGCTTTTGTCAATCATAGAAGGACAGAAGCTAGGACTCGTCCATCTTAGGCGAAGTCAAGAGATAACGGGCGGCGCAGAGGCTCAAGATTTCAGCGTAACGGGCTGCCATGGTGGTGGCAATCTCGTGTTCAATCATGTTCCGAAACCGACGGAGGATTGAAATCACCCGTCAAAGTGAAAATTCTATCTCAAGGCCGTTAGCCTGTTGCTTACCGACGCTATGCATGATGCCCTGCAGGGCATCATGCGCTTTTCCGATCTCGACGGCAGAGGACTTGGTCGCGTCATGGCTGAGGCCGGAGACGAGTAACGTCGCATCGTTGGTATAAATCTGCGCCTCGTGTGATGCGCGGGAGACAGAGACGTAGGCAAAGCGGGTGTTAATCAATTCCGGGTGAACGGTAGTATCGATGTTCACCAAAACGCGTTCGGCTGTGAGTCCCTGAGCGCTGTGGCTAGTCACGGCGTAGCCGTGGTCAAAGCCGATCCAACCGGCTCCCCAGCCGAGCACTCCGGCGCCGAACAGCGCACCGAAGAGGCCTGGTATAGCATCCTGAAAACGCCCACTCATCATGCGGATTCCCGCGAAGATGAGCCCGCCAAAACAGATGACAGCACCGGCATATATGGCAAAAGTTTTGAAGGTCGTCATAAGCGTTGTAGCCCCGGAGAAATCCATCGTCCCTTGGGCGTGGGCAACGCCGGCGAATGAGAGGGCGACCAGAGTCGGACCCATCACGCGCGCGGCACGGAGTAGCGTCTGTTTTGAGAAGAGTCTTGCCCACCTCTGGATGGGCCGGGATTCGAACCTCACTTTGATCTGCATTGGCACCTCAATCAACCAGTGATTCGGTTGCGATATGCGTCAACGTAGAGGGGTTCGGTTCACCGAGTCCAATAAATGCGAGAGGGTCTCTTATTCGCGAGAGGAATAAGTCGAGTGGTGGCGAGGCCGTGGCTTAGCTTTTGGGGGCGAGCGGCTATGGGTGCAGGAAACTTTTCGTTCGGCTATCCCTGTGTGAGCTGTTGTTCCGCGCGTTGCCAATTCAGGTCGTCGGTTCCGGGCTGGCAACCTTCATCCACCCACAGCTTATGAGCCAAGGCCGCAATCTCTTCGTGCGTTGGGAGAGCCGGGCTTACGGGAAGCGAAGTATCCACTTGCTTGACCAATAACGACACGGCGTCGGCCAAGTCGATCATAATTCCATCGGTCTCTACTGGCGCGTAGTCGTCATCGCGTTCTTTCTTGTGCCAAACATCAATTAGATAGACCGGCTTGTGCGGTTCCTCATCTCTTACGATTGCGAACTGGCTCAACTGTCCTGAATAGAACCCAAGACCATCCTTCATCTCAAGTTCGACGAAGACGGATTTCGTTCCGTCGCTATCCAAGGCGGGGTTTAGAACCTCGTAGATGATGGGGCGTTCCCCTAGCAATCCGGTTACGCCAAACTTCCGCAACCAGGTCGCTTTGCCAAACAGGCGCGTCGTGAACGGGCTGTTTGCTCGCAATATACCGTACAGAAACCCAAGCCAGTGGCTGACAAAGAACGATATGAAGGCGTATGCGGAAGCGATGAGAGATGCTTCGACTAAATGCTGGGAAAACCACTGACTAAGTATCAGGGCATCAAGTTTTGAGAAGAAGAAGTCAGGGTTGCCCTGATGTATCCATCCGACAAAGACCAAAACAGTGGCGGAGAAGAAGGCGAGAACCCCATGCGTTGCGACGCCCAGAGCGACAAGCTCCGCCAACTCGGCGCTCGCGCCTTGAGGCGCGAACGACCGAGGAACAAGCTGATTTCGGGTCCGTTGTGCGAAGAGGCCGGGAATGACGGCGACGATTGCGAGCAATATAGTCGAAACGTCAAACTTCAACCGTCACCTCTCCCTAATGACTATCTCCGCGTTGTCTGGGTACTGGAGGAATTCGTGCTGGAAGTGGAACCATTGCTGCTCGAACTCCCACCTTGCCGAGTAGCCACAAACGGGTTCCGGGCTCCCGGAACCGTTCTCACGGTATTGAGAGTCTTGCCCAGGTCGCCATTCTGCACCAACTTGCAAACCGAGTCTTGCGCGAGAATTCTTTGCGGCTGAGCCATAGACACCTCCGTATCACATCTATTCTACCCGATTGCGCCAATTCGTGAATAGCTTTGCCCAATGGATTGAAACGCATACCTGCGTTACGCGCTTTTGCGTGATTCTCTGCCAAAAACGGGGCTGTAATTGTCCAGATCAAAATCGTCCGAGGCCTGAGCTTCGACCTCTTCTGGTGTCAGTTGAAATGCGTCACGCCCCTCCCGAGTCGGCAAAACCGGCGATCCGGTAAATAGCGCCGCAGAATGGAGTAAGAGTTGTACATGCTCCTGATCGGGATGCTTGGCGACGATTTGGGCAGCTCGGATAACCACGTTCAAGCCTTGCTGCAGCCGATGAATGTCCGCAGCTAGGCCGACGAGATGCTGGAAATCGGCATCATGCAGGATGCGATAGGTGGAGCCTCTTCCCACAAGGGTGGCTACACCATGTTCGGGAATCTCTTCGAGTGCCGTAGTCCCGCCCTTGCGAAACTGCTCAAACGAACGCCAGACCGGTCCTGGAACCAGAGCTAGGGCGGTGGAGCGAGAAAGCGAAGTGGACATGGGATGAAACCTCCACCCAGAGAATAGCACATCAGCAACGATAATCCAACGATTCCGTTGGGTTATCATCGGGAGCGGCCATTGGTTCTCCCACCCAATGGCCCTGCCATACATCTTCAGCAATATCAACCAGTTATGAGGACCGCCAACCCCAACTCAACCCCAGATCACAGCACCTGGCGCTAATTGATTAGCTGTCATGCAGCCCGATTGGGATTATCGGCAGGCCGCACTTTGTCGTCACTCCTGCCGCTGTCTCGCGATCAGTCCCGGCAAGTCGACTTCGTCGGCGATCATCTCCACCGAAAAGCACGCTTCACGGACTGGTAATCCCCGGGCCGCTCAGGCATGCAGCGGAACTCATCATGGCGAGGAGAAAAATCTCCACTCAAAGGCCGAATACATTGCCGCAGATTTGTCTGTCGCTCCGAAGCTTTCTCTTGCAGTCCTGCGGCGGACCATACATTATGGATACCAAACGTGCGCCTGCCATCTCAATGCATCCGCAAGGCAATGCCGACGGCAACGAGCAGGAGACCGCAAAGGACGTAGCCGAGAAGCTGTTGTGGATCAAAGCCGAGCAGATGCGAGACTTCCTCATCAAACTCCGGGTCGTGCCATGCCGTGCCGGGAAAGATCTGCGAGAGAGCAAGGTTGGCCCAATAGAGCGATACTGCTGCGACGCCCGCGAAGAACCATGGCAACGTGAGCGGATGCGGAGCGAACAGGCAGCAGAGCGATAGCGTGCCGGCGAACACTCCCATGAGCATAGTTTGACTGTTGTGAAATTTGGCGTGCGGCGGCCAGTGTGGGTTTTTCATGTGCATTTTTGCAGTGGCCGGCACCACAAAGTCTGCGAGGACTCCCCCGACGCCATAGACAGCGACGAACGCGACAATCCGCTTTGCACTAGCCATTACTGTTCCTCCGCGTGTTCGAGTGGCTGCCGTTGGCTGCGATGCCAGAATGCATACGAGCCTGCGAGCAGGAAGAAAAACACCAAGGGTATTGGAGCGTGAACGGTGTCTCCCGCCAGCAGATGGGAAGCTGTGGCCCCGAGGAACAGAAAGCCGAAGCCTGCGTACGCCCACTCCCTGAACCGGCGGCTGCGGTTGGTCAGGATGGCGACAGCGCCAAGGATCTTGGCGACGGCGAGGATTTTCATCAGGTAGAGCGGATAGCCAAGCAGAAGGTAGGACTGAACCGTTGCCTTTGCCCCATGAGCGAAGAGTTCGGGGACCGCGGAACCTGCTGTCGGCAGCAGGACGAACAGCGTGAGAATCCAGAAGAAGATGCGATATCGTTTGTTCGTGTTCATGAAAATCTCCTACCGCAAAGCGGTGTTCAACGGCTGCGCTAGCTGGCCCATACGGAAGACTTGCGAGCGGCAAGGTACGCGGCCACTGAGATCAGGGACAACGCGATGATGTCGATGGTCGCCTGCGCAGGCAGGCCCAGCAGATAGGCGCGAGAGGTGTCGAATTCGGGATCGACGAAGGCGGTGCCCGGGTAGACGATGGCCAGGGCCTGCGTGACCCAGTACAGCGCTGCAAGGGACGTCGTGGCGCTTAATGTGACGTTCTTGTCCTGTGTCTTCATGTTGGCGAAGAAGATTGTCAACGCAGCAAGAAAGATGGAAAACATAAGCGTCTGACCGTCATGAAACTTAGCATGTGGCGGCCAGCGGGGGTCGAGCAAGTGGGTGCGGCTATAGTCTGCGATGTGCGCCCCAACCACGAGGTACACGCTGACGAACGAAAAGAAGATGCGACTGATACGTGGCATACGCATTGGCGTGGCTCCTTGATGCAAGGCTGCTGATGTAACGTGAGCGGATTCATCGTATAAATGGTACTAAGTAGTACCATTTATACGATGAAGCCTGCCTCAACAAGATGCAAGATTCGATTGAGAGACGATGCCGAGACCTAAATCCACCGGACTACCGAAAGCGGAAGAAGAGCGACAGCGCCTGGCACAGCTGCTAAATGTCGCCGCCGAGGTTTTCTTCGAAATGGGATATGAGGCTGCCAGTACCGCGGACATCGCGGCGCGTGCGCATTCTTCGAAGCGTGCTCTCTATTCGCGATTTGCCAGCAAAGAGGAATTGTTTATGGCAGTCATCGACTATCGCACGGCGATTATCGCGGACCGGGTCACGGTTCTCTTTCGGGAAGAGTGTCCGATTCGAGAGATGTTGTTCGGGGTTGCGAAAGAGCTGCTTCGATCGCTGTTGAGTGAGGAGCACACCGCGCTCATGCGGTTGGTGTACACGCAGGCCCCGCAGTTTCCAAAGGCCGCTCAATTTTTGACAAAACGAGGACCAGACCGTGGAATCGCTAAGCTGGCGGCTCACTTGGAAAAACAAGCGGCACGCGGCACGCTGGCCATCCCCGATCCGCAGCTGGCGGCACAACAATTTGCAGGATTGTTAGTGGGGGACCTGGTGCATAGGGCGATGCTTGGGCGGGATGTGCCCCGCTCACCGAAGCAGCTCGACGCGAGGGCGGAATCGACTGTGGATGCTTTTTTGAAAATCTATCCCAGATCCTAAGATCTTCCTGGCAGCCAACCACCACCAGAACATGTGTCCTGAGAAACGCGCACCTCGGAAGCTAACGCTGGCTTCCGAGATGCCGAATTTATTGCATCGAAGACTTCCTGCGCCGGTCTCTTTACTTGACCAGCTCCTGTGCGAAGGCCTCGATCGTCGTCGGCCCATGGAACTTCTCTGTTCTCGAATTACCGAAGTGGATCCAGCCCGAGTTAAAGCTCTTCACCATTTCGATATAGAGCCCCGTCCGATCAGCCGGCGTACCCATCGCTTCCAAAACGTTCTGCCAGGCAGCCTCAGGTAGTTGCACGGCCTTCACCTCGAGGCCCAGCGCTCTACCGAACGCGGACGCCGTTTCGTGCAAATCGGTTCCACCCTCAGGCCCGTCTACCTCTAGCACACGCTCGCCCGTCCAGGTCTCCTGCAACACTTTGGCGCCCGCCAGGCCGATGTCTCGCGTGGCAACCAGCGGGAATTTGCGATCAAGCGGCGAATAAAAGAACGGCATCTCACCGGTCGCACGGATGTGGTCCAACGCTCCCAGCCAGTTCTCCATGAAACTGCCCGCGCGCAGATACGCCACAGGAATCGGCAGCGTGCGCATAGCCTCTTCCATCAGGTGGGTCGACGTGATCAGCCCTAGCCCGCTCGGTTGCTCCGAACCGATAGAGGAAAGAAACACAGCCTTGCCAGGATTCGCCTGCTCAAGCGCCTCGCGGATCGCCGCAATCGTGCGCTTCTGGTCCGGCAGCCCGGGAGCAGGCGCAAAATCCGGTGGAATCATCGCGAACACACCCTCTGCCCCCGAGAACACCTTTGCGAGCCCCGCCGCGTCATCATACGCGGATTGCACCAGTTCCACACCGCGATCAGCCCAGGCTTTCGCCTTCTCCGAATCGCGCACCACGCCCCGCACCGTTTTACCTGCAGCAAGCAGATTCTCCGCCACTGCCCCGCCAACTTTGCCCGTAATTCCCATCAATGTGAACATGTCGATCACCTCCTATACAAGTAGATACTTGTATTCCAAGAAAGGATGCAAGTTTTTACTTATATGTTTCCTTTCTGCGAGAATCGTCATGTGACCGTCTTTGATCCAACCCGCAAGCGCAATGCGCGTGGCGAGCAGCGCCAGCAGGCTCTCCTCCGCGCCGCCGCCGCAGTCTTCGGTCGTCTTGGTTACCACCAGACCACCACGAACGCGATCGCCGCGGAAGCGGGCGTATCTCCTGCTACTCTTTACCAATTTTTCCCCAATAAAGAAGCCATCGCCAGCGCACTAGCCTCAATGTACGCGCGCGAAATGGCCGAGGCAGAACTCGCAATCGACTCAGAAGGCGTGTTGAGCTTCGCAGAAGCCGTCGGCGAACTGATCGATGTGTGCATGAGTTTCAACCGGAAGCATCCCGAGTTTCACACCCTCGTGGTCGACGCACCGCTCTCACCTTCCGCCCGCGAAGACAAACAGGTTCTTGGGCAGGTCTTCGTCGACTTCATCGCGGCCCGCCTCCGACGCGAGCTACCCACTCTCTCTCGCTCCGATGCGGCCCACCATGGGCAGGTAGCCCTTATGATCTTCCGCGGAATCCTCGACGAGCTGACCATCGCATCGCCTCACGCCCGTCCGCGCCTGCAGCAGGCGATGCGCAATGCCGTTCTCCGCTATCTGACCCCTGTACTCGAGGAATCGAAAGCGGGCCGCGCACTTAGAAACGCATAGATGACGAGAAGCCGACTTTCTATGAGCAGGTCACTGGTGTCAAGGTTTTGTTTTTTGTTTTTCCTTCATAGGGCTTTTGCTTTTGTTCTTTGGGTTCGTTGCTCTCCACCGTGTTTCTATTCGCACTCTGAATGAGCTGTCT
>JAOAPN010000008.1 GCA_025462885.1 Acidobacteriaceae bacterium
TTCGATCACAACACCCAGGATGGCATCGACCTGGGCCACATGGACGCAGGCACCAACGCGCTGACCTTCACCAACAACTCCTCGTATGCCAACAGCGGTGGCGCGGTGAAGTGGGGTGCCTACTTCCAGACCGCCGTCATAAACAACAACCTGCTGGAAGCGAACTGTCTGCGGATGTCGGCTCCGATCGCCGGGGCGCCGTCGACCTACAACGCGAACCTTGGCGACTTCTGCCGGGCGCAGGATGGGGTGTCCTTCAACCTGCTCCAGAACGCCACGGCTACCTTCGCCAACAACACCATCGTCAGCTACGCTCCCACCACCATGGACATCGGCTGCTGGGATACGAGCTGCTCCAACAGCACGTTCACCTTCGTAAACAACATCATGGTCGGATACAACAATCCCGCCACCTGGAGCATGGGCAGTCAAACGAGCGGTCCCGGTGCTTTTTACTACCAGGAACCGATAGGCAACATCGTCCGCAATAACAACCTGTACTACGGGGTGCGCAACATCAGCTGCCCCACCGGCAACACGGGCGAGATCTGCTCCAGCCCGCTCTTCGTCAATCAACCGACGTGGATCGATGAGACCTCGCTCGACAACTTCAACTTCAACCTGACCCCAGGTAGCCCAGCCAAGGGTACAGGCATCGTCCTGCCCTTCATCACGCTCGACTACAATGGTTTGCTCCGGGGCATTACAAACAGCCTCGGCGCGATCCAGTAGTTATTCAGGCGAGTTGAGGGGTGAGGGAAGAGTGAAAACGAGATATAAGGTTCTTTGGTCGTTCCTGTTGCTTGTAGTCATTCTCCCTCTCTCCCTCTCCGCCGAGACCTGGTATGTGCGGCGGGACGGCGGAACCCGCTACTCCGCAAACAGCCACAATGGCCAGTGCGATGGAAAGGCCGATGCCGCCTACCGGGGTAAAGGCACGAACCAGCACTGCGCCTTCAACGACTATCGCTTCCTCTATGACGATCAGAGCTACGGCAACAAAGCCTGGGTCATTGCAGGCGGCGATACGGTCATACTACGTGGTGGCCCCTGGCGAGTGGGATTCAACCAGGGTCAGAACTCCGGTGATAAATGGTGTGCCGGCGGATCAGGCCCGTACGATTGCATCAATCCGACGGTACCCGCTGGAACTGCGGCGCAGCATACCCGCATCCTGGGCGAAAACTATGCGAGTTGCAATGCGACTAACAAGACCCAGCTCTTCGGTGGCTTTGCGGTATTAGCTGCCCTTAATTTGAGCGGCGCGAAGTACGTCGATGTCGCTTGCCTGGAGATCACACGGCACTCTCAATGTATTCGTCATGGTTCGCCTGCCTTCCCGTCGGGATGCAGCAGTAGCTATCCACTGGACGACTTCGATAGTTCCGGAATCACAACCGATACGGCGACGCACGATCTCACCATGACCGATCTCTGGATTCATGGCCATACGGATCGCGGCATCATCGGGCCTATCGGAGGAGTGGTTACCTGCCAGCGATGCGTTATCAGTTACAACGGCATGGGAGGCTGGGATTTCGACGATGGGCGCTCTACGCCGTTTACCGCAGACGCCGTCTGGAGCTTCCTCGACTCCACCATTGAGTGGAACGGTTGCAATCAGGAGTACCCGATCACCCATCCCAATCCCGCTATCTCCTGCTACGGTCAAAGCAGCGGTGGATACGGCGATGGAGTCGGCACCTCTGCAAATACCGGGCTTTCGGTGAATATCGACCATTCCACGTTCCGCTACAACACGCAGGACGGTCTGGATCTCGGTCACATTGACACCGGCAAGCACTTTCTCAACATCACGAATTCCACCGCGTACGGGAACGGCGGCGGACAGTTCAAGTGGGGGGGGAACTTTACCTCCGCGACCTTCGTCAACAACATTGTGCTGGGGAACTGCCATCGCATGGCGCTGCCGATCCCCGGTACTCCTTCTACCTTTAACGCGAATCTTCAGGACTTCTGTCGCGCAGAAGACACACTTTCCTTCAATTTTCGTCAGGGCGGAACTGCACTCATAGCGAATAACACCATCGTGAACTATGCGCCGGCGACCTTCGACATCGATTGCTGGGAGGAGCATGGCTGCTCAGCCAGCACGCTCACGATCAAGAACAACATCATCTTCGGGTATGAAAATCCCATGACCTATAACCTCGGCGGTAAGCCGGGTGGGCCGGGTGGCCTGTTCTTCCAGAAGCCCATTGGAAACGTCGTCCGCAGCAACAATATCTTTTACGGTATCCGTGGGCTGCGCTGCGTCACGCTGGGACGAACCGAGCATTGCGACGATCCTAAGTTTGTATCGGAGCCGCGCTTCGCGAACGAGCAGGATCTCGATAACTTCAACTTCCATCTCGCGCCGGGCAGCCCGGCACTGCACAGTGGCGCGAATATTCCTGAGATCAAAACCGACCATGATGGTCGACCCAGGCCCACCAGCGGTGGCTATACCATCGGAGCGCTGGAGAACTAGACCGCGGCTATCGACGCAGGCCCAGGAAGTTAACTGCCAGGGAACCGCCGGTGCGGAGAGCGCCGGCGCTGAACGGGTAGTACAGCAGGGAGCGGAAGGAGCTTGCCAGCGCTTTTCCGGGGAGCTTTCTGTCAGCGAAGGCTTCCGCGCGTTGCTTGTAGATGCCGCTCAGAGCTCTCCGCCGCGCCAACCAGCCACAACCCTCTTCTCCATAGTGCTTCTCGATGAACTGCATCTGCGCCTTCAGCATCCGCTCCGGATCGGTAGTCATGGAGGTCGGCGAAGTTCGGTAGTACGCGAGCAGATGTGGCACCAGGGCCACCTCGTAGCGCTGCGCGATCCGAAGCCATAGATCCCGGTCCTCGGTCGCGCGCATGGTCTCGTCGAACAGGCCAACCTCGTCGACAGACTTTCGCCGAAAGGTGATCGTTGGGCAGGGAAGGTAGACCGCGCGGGTATAGATCGACGTCGCAATCCGGCCCTCGCCCTTGCGCTGCGGCTTCGCGAACGTATCGATCACTGCGCCATCCGGGCCGATGCGAGAGATGTAGCCATAGCTCAGCCCCAACTCGGGCCGGCCCTCGAAGCTCTTCATCGAGTCCGCGAGCCGGTTTGGAAGCCAGACATCGTCCGCGTCCAGCAGAGCGAGAAACTCGGCTGAGGAGTTGCGGATCGCAGCATTCCGCGCTGCTGGCAAGCCGCCGTTCGGCTGCCGGATATAAAGGAGCCGGGCTCCCAGCCGCTCACGGTAAGGAGCGACAATTGCAGGTGTATCGTCGGTGCTGCCATCGTCCACCAACACGATGCGCCAGTTTTCAAACGTCTGCGCCATGACGCTCTCGATCGCAAACGGAAGGTACTGTGCGGCGTTGTATGCCGGGATGATGACGTCGACGCCGGGCGTCCCAATCTCGCTTTTAGCTGCTTCGCTCAACACAGCCCCCATCATAATCGCATCCACCTCGTATCCCCCAAAAGCAACGTTTCAACTCCACCAGACTCCTGCGTATGATGAGGGAGGACAGCCCCGGCGGTGCTACGCTACGACCCGTCAACCTGGCTACAAATCAGCGGTATTGAGGACCTCAGAATGTTTTTTCGTGCCAGGCGTGCCCTTCAGCGGGCCAGATTCAACTTCTCCTGCCGTTCTCTTCTTACCACCCCGCCGATCCAGACCAGCGATTCCACGGTCACCCTGGTGACCATGCTCTGCCACGGCGAAGTCATTATGTACCTTCTGGCCGTCAAATCCTTTTGCCTGCAACTAGGCCGGGTCCCGAGCGTGGTTATCCTCGACGACGGTTCTCTCACCCCGGAAGACCACGCAACCCTTACTGCCCATATCCCTGCAGTCAGGATCGTTCCCATCGCTACCGTTCTTCCGGCGGAGTGCCCGAAAGGCAGTTGCTGGGAACGGCTCCTGCTCATCAGCGACATTGTGAAGGATACCTATGTCGTGCAGATCGATTCCGACACCCTGACCCTGAACGCCATTCCGGAGATTCAGCAGTGCATTGCGGTCAATCGCAGCTTTACCCTGATGGGCGACCGGTCCTTTCCCGAGATCGAATCGATGGCCAACGCCAACGAGCGTTACAAGGACAACACCAACCCCATGGTACAAGCTGTCTGTGAGCGGTCCTTCAGCCAACTCCCTGAAAGCGCGTCCCTCAACTACGTTCGCGGCAACGCCGGTTTCACAGGCTTCGCCCAGGGCTCCTTCGGACGCCAGCAGGTTGAGTTTTTCTCTGCGCTGATGGAGCGCATCGCCAAAGAGAAATGGAACGAGTGGGGTAGCGAACAGGTCACCTCCAACCTGGTCATCGCCAACGTCCCGGACGCTCAACCGCTCAGCTTTCCCAAATACCTTTCGTACTGGGCGCACGCTGACGTCAACTACGAGCAGTCTTCCTTCATTCACTTCATCGGGCCTTTCCGCTTCGCCAATGGCTTCTACCTGCGCAGCGCAAAGAAGAGGATCGACGCCCTGAAGGACGCAGCAAAAAAGCAGCTCCGGTAGGTAGCGCAAAGTATTACTGCGATCGGCGCCAGCTAAGGCGCACGACGAACGCCAAGCGCGCTTTGATAAGTCTCCACCGTCTTCTTCGCGATCGAAAGCCAGGACTCATCTCCGAAGCGCATCGCGCGCACCTTGCTCGCGAGCCGTTCTCGCAGCGGAGCATCTTTGATCAACCGGACCAGCGCGTCCGCTAGAGCTTCCGTTTGTGCCGGATCTACCAGCAGCGCATTCTCGTCGTTCCTGAGCAGCTCTCGAAACACTGGCAGGTCGCTCGCCAGGATGGTCTTGCCGAGCGCCAGTCCGGTTGCCAGCGCGCCGCTCGTCGTAATGGCGCGGTAGGGATAGACGACCACGTCGGCCTGCCGATACATCGCTACCAACTCCTCCGTCGAGATGAAGCGGAAGTGCAGCTTCACCTGTCTGAGCCCAAGGCGTTCCACCTGCTCACGAATACTTTCCAGAAGCTCTGCCGGTCCGGTCCCGGCGATCACCAGGCATGCCGCACTGCTCCCGGCTTCCACCTGATGCCAGGCATCGAGCAGCAGATCGACTCCCTTGTACGGAAAGATGATCCCCTGCCACAGGACGAGCAGTTGGTTTTCTTCCACTCCGAACGCCCGTGCCGTCTGCCCATCTTTCGTCTCCGGCAGGTCATAGAAGAACGGTCCGTGCGGGATCACGCTTACGCGCGAGACATCGACGTTAAACTCGCCCCGCAACCGCGTCCGGATATGCTCCGAGTGGCAGATGATCGCGTCGACCATCGCGTAGAGCTCATCGAAGGTCTTCTGATGGGCCTTCGCGGTATCGTGCGGCAACAGATCGTGGACCGTCAGCACAATCTTCGAGCCGCGCCATCGGCAGAGCTCGAGAAACCACAGGTCTACCGGCACGCGCCAACGCAGCATGGGGAGATACTGCACATGCACCACATCCGGCGGCCGTATTGCGAATCGCACACACAGTGCCAGCAGGTTCAGCATCGCTTCCAGCAGCTTGAAGATGCGCCGCGGAGCCTGCGGAATATGGAACCGCCCGACGACGTCGATCAGTCCAGGATCCAGCTTGATGCCTCGACTGCTGAAGCACGCCGTATCGAGGTAGTAGGTGATCGACCCCACCTGCACATCGACGCCCTTCGCCAGCAGAGCCTTCGAGAGATAGGCGGTGTAGTACGGCACCGTGGCCCACAGATCCATCATGAAGACCCGCGACGTGCGGCCTGATTTTGGTCTCAAGCCCGCCCCCTCTTAGCGATCGCTGCCTCATAGACTTGCAGGTATTCGGCCGTCATGCGCGTGGCCGAGAACTCCTCTGCGATCACCTTGCGGCCAGCCTCTCCGAGCCTCCGTCGTAACTCCGCATCTTCCAGCAAACGCACGATCGTTGCAGCCAGCAAGACGGGGTCTCCGGGAGCAATTAGGAGGCCCGTCTCTCCATCGCGCACGACACTGGCGACAGCGCCGACCGGAGTCGCGATCAGAGGCCGAGCACTCGCAAGGCCTTCAAGAATCGCCATCGGCAGACCTTCTTTGCGCGAGGCCGACACCATCACATCCAGAGACGCGTAGATCGAAGCCATACCACTTCTGGGTCCCACCAATCGGACTGAGAAGCGCACTCCAAGTTCATCGATCAACGCCTCCAGCAGCTCGCGGTCCTCACCATCGCCGATTACAACGAAACGCGTCTCGGGCATCTGCTGCACTACCAGGGCAGCCGCGCGGATAAATACATCGACGCCCTTTTCCTTCGAGAGGCGTCCGACGAGCCCGACGATCAGGCGTTCCGGATGCCCCGGCTCAAGCTCATCCCGAAACGTGGGATCAGCTCCCGCGAACGGGGTCAGGTCGATCCCATTCCGAATCAAGCTAACCTTTTCAGCCGATACCCCTGCCTGCAACAACTCGCGCTTCACCTCATCGGAGACAGCGACTACGCCATCGAAGCTGCGCAGGACGAAGCGGTCGATCTTTCCGTAGAGCGTTACCTTCCAATCGTTGTCATACCAGGTGTGACACGTCGAAACGCGTGCGACCCTCTTGCCGCGCAATGCAAAGTAGCAATAGATATCTGCCTTGTATCCGTGTGCGTGCACTACGTCGGAGTGTGTCGCCGCGATTAGTGCACGGATCTTCGTCCCTACAGTTCTGTCCATCTGTCCGGAGCAGGGAATCAGGTGCGACTCAATCCCCTGGCTTGTGGCGGCCGCATGCAATTCAATATTCGCATTTGCATCATTGGAAAAGACGCCCAGGATACTGCTATGGCCGCCGGCGTTCAGTGTGTGTGACAGGTTCAGGATCACTGCCTCCGCCCCATACATCCCACCGCTGCTGATGATGTGCAGAACCCTCACGCGCCCTCACCTGCCTGCTCCTCGCTGTGGTTTATAAGCCGCCAAAGCCGCGCGTACATCGTGTCCCCCAGGACGCTCTTCGCGACGCCCTTCAACTTGTCCTTTCGCTCCAGGCTTGCCAGCACTCCGCTCGCCGGATCGAGTACCTTTTCCATCCACTGCAGGTCCATACCGCCCACGACGTTCAATCGTCCCACCATCCAGGCGTCTTCCGCGGAAGCCTGCGGCACTGACATAAAGACCTGCTTATACCCGGCCTCACGGCAAGCCTCAAGTACCCGTTTGTTATAGCGTCCGCCCGGCAGCGACATGGTCGGCGCCTCTGCGCCGAGACCGTCCTCCAACTTCAGCCGCGCATCCCGCAGCTCCTTTGAAAGCTGCGCCGCATCGCAGTGCGTTAGCAGAGTATGGGTCCAGCCATGCGCGCCAATCTGTTGCCCCGCTGCGTGGAGCGCGCGCAGTTCCTGCCATCCCATATATCCGTCCCGTTGTCCGGTCCAGCCCACGGTGATGAAAAAATGTGCCTGCATGGCCTGTTCCTGCAGCACGGGCAACGCCTGCTCGTAGTTTGAGATATGCCCGTCGTCGAATGTGACTGCGGGATTTAACTTGCCAGCCCGCCCGGTATGCGCGTCGGCGCGGAGGCTCTTGAACAACTCTATCTGCCGCGCAAACTCAGAGGTCTTCACCACGTACGAGTAGTCGCTGCCCTCGTCTCGCAGTTCGTGATAAAGAAAGTGAAGTGTTTGCACGGTTTGGTTGTCTTACTCCTCTTCTAAAAAGGGGACGCGAGGAGAGAGCCTGGGTCGCCAGCTCCGCCCCGATCTTTGGTCTGACGTCACCAAATCCGGTCCAATCGAATCATAATATTAGTAAGCATTCTGTGCGTTGCCAATGCCACGAAAGGCGAAGACCGGAGAGGCGAAACGCGTCAAATTTCCCATAAATCGCGTGCTATGCTTCTTGCTGAGAGCCCTCTGTCCATGACATTTCCGCACCAGATACACAGCGCTTCAGCCCATGCTTCCTCGCAAATCCTGAACTTCTCCCCGGATGAGAATTCAACCTCTTCTGATGGTTCAGAAGTGCAGTGTGGTGCGTTGGGAAGGCACCTGTGAACGAACCGAATTCCATTAAAATCAGTGTCGTAATCCCTGCGTATAACTCGGAGCGCAGTCTTGGCGAGACTCTGGACTCCGCCTTGGCTCAGACCTGTCCCGCGCACGAGATCATCGTCGTCGACGATGGATCCAAGGATAAGACCGAAGAGATTGTCCGCTCCTACGGCGACCGCGTCCGTTACATCAAGCAGGCAAATCAAGGCATCGCTGGCGCGCGCAACACTGGCATCGGCAACGCTACGGGTGACTGGATCGCTTTTCTTGATCACGACGATCTCATGCTGCCCACCAAGCTCGAAAAAGAGACGGCCATTGCTGTATCCAACCCCGAGCTGGTGGTGGTCTATTCGACCTTTACTTATCTTTACTCCGATGGCAGCACCAAGCCGTTTCCGGTATTTCCTGCGAAAGACCTCTGGCCCACCCTCCGTTTCCGCTCTCCGATTCTTCCTTCGACTGCGATCGTTCGCAGGTCGGCACTGCAGGAGATTGGCGGATTCCGGAAGTTCTACACCACCGACGACTGGGACCTGTGGTTCCGCCTGGTACGGCGTTACTCGACGAAAGCATTCCAGGAGACCCCGGAGAGCCTTACCCTGTATCGCTGGTGGGAGGGCAACGAGAGCAGGAACTTCATGCCCATGGCGGGCCAGGTTCTGGAGATGTTGGATCTGTTTCTGCTGGAAGACCTCTCGGGCATCCGGCGGGCGATCTGGAAGCGACAGATCGAAGCCAAAGTCTTCTTCAGCGTCGCACTCAGTCTTCGCGATATAAATAACAGCCGCTACTGGGAGTACATGCTGGAGTCGCTCTTTCTCTGGCCCTTCTCCGGCAAGGTTGTGCCGTTCAATCGATACCGCGTCTTTGCCCACATGTTGTACATGCGAGTCCGCAGCTTCAAGTTCAGCATGCGCTACTGGTGGCCGATTCGTCGCTGTCGCGACGGACTGGCGAAGACTACCTAGAGGGCAGGAATGTTCGTCCTCAAAGCAAAGACGCCCGCCATCCTGAGCGAATTGAAGGATGACGGGCGTTTGCTTTTTCGTCGTTGCCGACCCTGGATCCGCTACGAATTTGCGTTAAGCGGAGGAGGCCTGGGTATCGAGCTGCTTCGAGCCGCGCCACATGCGCCATCCCTTGACGACGTCGTTGCGGAACACCAGCAGCACGCAGATGGCATAGACCGGCAGCGTTATCAGGATCTGGCTAAAGAAGACCAGTATGGATCCGGCATGCCAGTGCCTGTCAGCGTAGGCACATGCGAACCCATAGGGAATTGCGCAGAGCGTAATCTTCATCCAGCCGTCCCAGATATACGTGCGAATCGGTACGCCTAACTCGCGCTGTACAAACCGTGGCCAGAAGATGAGGTGAACCAGGACGGTCGCAATCGCCGTTCCCCACGCCACGCCATACAGCCCGATCGCCTTCACCATCAGGACGCTCAGGCCGAGATTCAAACCAGCCTCGATGATGGCCCATCGTGCCATCGCCTTATGTTTCTCGACGCCGAACGCGATTTGTCCGGCCGTCGTGTTCGCGATTCCGAAGAACTGGCTGATCATCAAAATTCGCAGGACGTTTCCGGAGATTTCGCTGTACTGAGGCCCCATCCAGAGGCCGATGAACGTCTTGCCGCGAAACAGCAGCGCCAGGCTGATTGGCAACGCAAGCGCCAATGTTGCCTGCGTTCCTCTCACGAGCAGTCGTTGCAGTTGGCCGGATTTCCCCGAGGCTTCCATGCCGCTTGCCATGGGAATAAATGTCGTCGCCATGGCCGACACGATCTGTCGCGAGTACGCCACCAGGCTTCCGCCGATCGAGTAAAACGCGACCACCCCCACGGACAAGAACGCGCCTACGACCATGTTGTCCGTATTGAAGACGACCTGCACCGCGATCACAATGATGAACGTGGTCATGCTGTAGGACCAGATCTTTTTGAGGGTCTCAAAGTCCGGCTTGCCCAGTCGCACTCTGCAGGCGGGGTAGATCTTCATCGCGCTGATCCACGTAGTCAGGCCGGTCGCAAAGACGATTGCAAATTCCCAGTACGCCAACGTTACGAGACCATGGCCACTGCGCAGGATAAGGATAACGCCGCCCGCTCGTGCCAGTGTCTGCGCGACGGAGACGCCGCTCAACACGTCGAAGCGATGGACCGCTCCAAGCACCGCTCCGTACACGCCGGTGACCAGCGTAATCGCTACGCCGAGCGCGCAAAACAGCACGGTGATCTGTGCCGCCCGCGCCAGTTCAGCCGGCACCTTGAACAGGTGCGGGAACACCACCGCCAGCAGCATACTCAGAATCACTGCTCCAGCCGCAATCAGCAGGCGGAACCACAATGCCGCGCCAATCGCCTTCTGCGCCTCTTCGATGTCTCCTTGCGCATCGGCCTTCGACACGTACCGAATGACCGCGCTACGAAGCCCCAGATCCAGAAGGTTCAGGTACGCCACCGTCGAAACGGCCAGGATCCAGACGCCATAGGCGGTCGCTCCCAGGTGGTGAATCACCACCGGGGTCAGGAAGAACGGCACCAGCATGCCGACTCCCATGGAGAGCCAGTTCATTACGACGTTAAACGCAAATCTCTTTGTGGTGGCCATTGGTCTAGCGGATACCTTTTCACGCAGGAGAAGACCCACGTAACATCATCGAAGCGGATCTCTCGTTGCTGTTCTCTTGGCGAAGCCGCCTCTTGGAATTCTCAGAGATCGTCGGGCGCGAAGCGGCGTGCAACGGGGTCGTCCTGCAGGCTTCAGTGTACCAAGCGAGCTTGGCGAGGTCGCGCAACGAAAGATGTAGATATCGGCCTCCCTTATTAAGTTTCTGCCGATGCCCGGCTGCGGTAGCATCATTTAACCTGCCTCAAAGCCCTTTCCAGGAATCTGTTTGCGATCAACACCCCATCACGCCAATCCTTTCACCCAAAAACGCGTCGGGGCGTCACGATGAGCAAGATCGTCTGCCTGCACCCTGGAACCTCCGCCCCTGTGGCGCTGGATGACTCTGCCCGCCCCCACGTACTTCTTGTAGTGGACGTGTTCCCCAGGGCGCTCGGCGGGGGAGAACGCATCGTTCTCAAGCTCGCCTCGTTGCTGCCCCGGTACGGCTACCGTGTCTCGATCCTCACCTTCGCGGTTCATCCGCAAAGCCCGGCGCTCAACGCTCCTCCTTGCCCTGTCTACCTGCTTCCCATCACGAACACCTACGACCTGACCGCTGTAAAGGCCGCCTTTCGCCTTAGGCATTTTATCCGGCAGCAGAACGTCCGCATCGTTCAGACCTTCTTTGAAAGCTCAGACATCTGGGCTGGATTTGTAACCCGATCGATGACCCGTGCGAAGCTCATCTGGAGCCGTCGCGACATGGGCATCCTGCGCACCCGGAAACACCACATCGCCTATCGCCTGATGCGCCGCCTGCCGCACGCCGTCTTCGCTGTATCGAATCTTGTCCGCCAGCACGGAATCGAGGTCGACGGCATACCCCCAGCCCGGGTGCAGACGGTCTACAACGGCCTCAACCTCGCGGACTGGCTCGCCTCCACGGAAAGGCCTGTCGAGCCTTCCCCGAATCCTCTCATCACCACGGCCGGAAATATTCGCCCAGTAAAGGGCCACGACGTCTTTATCCGAGCCGCAGCCCTGGTCATCGAGCAGTTCCCGAACGCCGTCTTCAGCATTGCCGGGGAGGTCCTCGAGCCCGCATTTTTCGAAGAGCTTCAAGCCCTCGTTCGCGAGCTTAAACTCTCACAGCACTTCACCTTTTCGGGCGGCGTCACCAACCTCCGCGACTACCTGGCCACTGCTGATATCTTCGTGCTGCCCTCGCGCAGCGAAGGCTTCTCCAACTCCATCATCGAAGCCATGGCCGCCGGCCTGCCGGTCGTAGCGACCAGCGTCGGAGGCAACGCCGAGGCCGTCCAGGATGGCGCCAGCGGATACATCGTCCCTCCCGAAGATCCCGCGGCTCTCGCCGCCGCAATTCTGAAGCTGCTCGCGAATCACGATCAGGCGCGTGCCATGGGACAGGCCGGGAAGCGCATCGCGGCCGAAAAATTCACCAACGAGGCTATGATGGCGGTTACGACCAACGCCTACGCCAGACTCCTCAAAGCCAGGTAACACCACGCAAACAAAAGAGGCAGAAGCGATGTTCGCTCCTGCCTCTTTATTCGACTCAGACTCTATTTAGCAGCGAACGATCTTCGGAGAATCGATCCCCTTGGTCGCATTGCGCGAGTCCACGACCAGCTTGCTCTGGGCGACGATTGCCTTGTAATCGTAGTCGGTGTGATCCGTCACGATCAGTACGCAGTCGTACTGGTCCAGGTTATCGAGCGGCGTACAGGTCATGTTCAGGTTGTAGTGGCGACCGCGGCCCACGGTGGGGAAGTAGGGGTCATTGTACAGCACCTCGGCGCCCTCTTCGCGCAGCAGCTCGATGATCGTCAACGAAGGAGACTCGCGCAGATCGTCGATGTCCTTCTTGTACGCCATGCCCAGCATCAGGATCTTGGAGCCGTTGACGGACTTCTTGTGCTGGTTCAATCCCTTGACGACATACTGGACGACGTGTGCGGGCATCGCCTCGTTCACTTCTCCGGCAAGCTCGATAAAGCGCGTGTTGAAGTCGTACTCCTTTGCCTTCCAACTCAGGTAGAACGGATCGATCGGGATGCAGTGGCCGCCCAGACCAGGGCCCGGATAGAACGGGTGGAATCCGAACGGCTTCGTTGACGCCGCATCGATGACCTCCCAGATATCCACGCCCATCTTCAGGCTCAACACCTTCAACTCATTGACCAGTGCGATGTTCACGCAGCGGTAGATGTTTTCGAGCAGCTTCGTCATCTCGGCGACGCGCGTTGAAGACACACGAACGGAACGCGTAAAGATGCCTTCGTACAGGACTGCGGCGAGTTCGGTCGCAATCTCTTCATGTCCGCCCACAACCTTGGGAATATCGTGCCGCGCGGTCGTCGTATTGCCCGGATCTTCGCGCTCCGGCGAGAAGGCAACGTAGAACACGCCGCTTTCTGCGGTCGCACCCTTGCTCTGCACCTTGAGGCCCTGCGTGTTCTCCTTCTCCAGGATCGGAATCATCAACTCTTCCGTCGTTCCCGGATAGGTGGTGCTCTCAAGAATAATGACCTGTCCTTCGCGGATCCACGGAGCCGCGGCGCGCGTGGTGTTCTCCACGTAGCTCAGGTCGGGTTCACGGTGTTCGGTCAGCGGCGTCGGAACGCACAGGATGATCGCATCCATGTCCGACAGCTTCGAGAACTCCGTGGTCGCCTGTAGGCCCTGCTTGCGGGCCGTCTCGATCTCCGTATGTTCGATGCGGAAGATGTAGGAGCGTCCCGCCTCCAGGTCCGTAACCTTCTTGACGTCGATATCGAAGCCCGTAACTTTGAAGCCCGCTTCACACAGCAGCAAGGAAAGGGGAAGGCCGACATATCCGAGCCCGATCACGCCGATATTAGCGGTACGGGAGGACAGGCGCTCATAGCGCTCCTGGGCAATCTTCGGAAGCGTGACGAGAGAGGGAGTGGACGTTGCGGTAGACATATGCCTCGATTATCGCATTGGATACGTGCCTTGCACCTCCTCAAACTTCCCACAAATGTTGCAGGCGAGATGACTCATTTCGAGCATCGCACTCCGCCACTCCGGAATGCACTAAATGTAAGAATCGTCTGATAGCGACCGGCCTCGCCAGGCGAAATATCCCGCATCCCGCATCCTTTGCCTCCAAAGTTGCATTGGCGTTCCCGCTCCCGATGTCATACAAAGGATGTGGCTATCTTCCGCATCCGACGTCCATGTTCATCGATTCGGGAAGGGAAGCAAATCGTTCTTGAAATTCTGCAGGCGCCTTATCGCGAACCTGCACGGAGGTAGGTATGGCACGTTATCTCATCACGGGAATCGCCGGCTTCATCGGCTCCTCGCTGGCCCACGCGCTCGTCGAACAGGGCCATCAGGTCCAGGGAGTCGATAATCTCTCTACTGGAAACCTTGAAAACCTCGCCGACATCCGCGACAAGGTCTCCTTTCAGAAGATGGACATTCAGGATGTTCAGGGCATGAAGGAAGCCTGCCAGGGAGTCGACATCATTCTCCACCAGGCGGCTCTCGCGTCCGTTCCCCGCTCGGTCAAGGATCCCCTCACCTCGCACGAGTCCAACATCAACGGTACCCTCAATACCCTGATCGCAGCGCGTGATGCCGGCGTCAAGCGTATCGTCTACGCCGCATCCTCCTCAGCCTACGGCGATCAACCCACCCAGCCCAAGCACGAAGAGATGCAGCCCATGCCGCTCTCGCCTTACGCCGTCCAGAAGCTGACCTGCGAGTACTACATCCAGTCCTTCTACCGCGCCTATGGCCTCGAAGGCGTCTGCCTCCGCTACTTCAATATCTTTGGCCCCCGCCAGGCGGCGGATTCGCCTTACTCCGGCGTCATCGCTCAGTTCACCTACAAGATGATGGCCGGCCAGACTCCCACCATCTTCGGCGACGGACTTACCAGCCGCGACTTTACCTACATCGACAACGCCGTCAGCGCCAACCTGTTGGCCGCCGTCGCTCCCAGCGAAGTAGCCACCGGCCAGGTCTTCAACATCGGTACGGGCAATAGCCACACCCTCAACGAGGTCTACGACACCATCGCGGAGCAGTTGGGCTTTACCGAAAAGCCAATCTACGGCGCTCCCCGGGCCGGCGATATTCAGCACTCCCTCGCCAGGATCGACAAGGCCCGTAAGGGCATCGGTTATGAGCCCAAGGCTCACTTCCACGAAGGGCTTCGCAAGACAGTGGCCTGGTATCTGGAAGAGAAGGCAAAGCTTCAACCCGCAACTGTTTAGAGCATTTCTCCTGTTACTGTCCACTGGGCAAACTTTGCGAGTGCCGTTTTTCTTGGGAAAAAACGGCACTCAGATCTAGGGTTTCGGTTTACACCCACAGGAGAAATGCTCTAGCTCCTGGTTCCTTATGATCGATGCATGATCTTCGCAGAACGCGCTACTACAAAAAGGTAAGAAAAGGGCCGCCAGCATAAGCTGGCGGCCTTTCAAAGTTGCTGTGGACTCAAATCGCTTTCCTCCCGAGAGAGTGCTTTGAATCCACAGTGGAGACTACGAACGCATCCGGCGGAAAAGTGCACCAGCGGAACCGACGAGGCCTGTGCCGAGCATCAGAAGTGTGCTGGGTTCAGGAACCGGGTTGACGGCACCGACGAAGTTGAGGCCGGTCGCGTCGTCGTTGCTCTGGTGAACGTCAAAGTACAGCACATTCGTGCCGTTGATCAGACCCGTCAATGCAACGAGGGTCGGCGTCAGGCAGTTGGGGGTCGCATCCTGGCAGGTTGCATTCGGACCACCGGCAGGTGCCATGATCAGAACGCCGTTCAGGTAGATGCTGGTGGTGTCGTCCGCGAGCACGCTGATAAAGCCGCTGTCGAGAGCAGCATTGGTCAGGGTGAACGTCGTGTAGTAGCCATACCACGCGTTCGGAGCAACAACGTTGAGGCAGCAGCCGGTGTTGGCTTCGAAGGAAACCCACTCGGAGCTACCCTGAGCAGCATGCCAGGGAGCATTGTCGGTCACTTTGAAGCTTGCAGTCGTGCCGGCAGGCACGGTTGCGGAGCCAGGCTGAGCGGTTGCCGTCGCCGGACCCGAGTAGACGACGGCCGTGTTAGCGTAGCCGCCGGGGTTTACGCCACTGTAGCTGCCGAGGGTGATGGTGTCAGCAGACGCGACAGCAGCTGAAGCTACCAATACCGCTGCCAAAGCAGAGAGTTTAAAGAAATTCTTCATAGAGGTCCTCCTTGAATTATCCGCTTGGAGCGGGGCCCAAATTAAAGCAATTTTTTGTTTCAGAACATATCTTCGAAGCAAGGAAGCAAGATTTTGGCCAACAACAGCTTCAATCTCTTTGCTGCAGAACCAGGTGGTTATGGAATGTCAACTTGCAGACGATCCGGTTCCTGCAATTCAATCTCCAAACACAAACCTTTTGAAATGAATACGCCGTTTTTCAGGAGAGAGCGAAAACGCAAAACACTGCACGTCGAAGGGAAATCAATCCTGACTGTGGAATTGGGATTAAGCTCTACACCATCCACAACAAGACCGCCCTGAAGCGAGGCCGAAATGCTCTATTGAAGTCTTGAGCACGACTCCCATCGTTCCGACACTGTCTCTTGCATATCGAGGGCCAAACCTAAAAAAGCGGCTATCAACGACTTAGACGCGGATATTGCATTCACTGTGCAGCGTTTTGCGGGGCAAGTGGTAATGGATGCCCAAGATGAGTGGCGCTCATGCAGGCATGCAGCGACTTCGCGCTATTCTTTGTGAGTCGGTCAAGATCCGCTTCAATACTTCCTGGGCCCGCTTCTTCGACCTCGCCGAGTAAGCGTTCCATTGCATCTAAACATTGAAACGACAGAAAGTTAGCTAACGCACCTCGGTTCCTCACCGTCCCACAGATTCATTCGTTGTGAGACACCCTCCTTCCCAGACACCCAACCATAAAGGGCAAATCTCAAGCATGCGTATCTCTTCCGTTGGCACGGCCTACCCTCCCCATCGTTATTCGCAGTCCGAGATCTCCCAGGCACTTGTAGAACGTTGGCAGGGAAAACTTGAAGAACCCCGCCTCCTCACCCGTCTTCACGCCAATTGTGGCGTCGAGTTTCGCAATCTAGTGCTCCCCCTGGAGGCTTATCCTGGTCTCGTAGGCTTTGGCCAGACCAACTCCGCGTGGATCACGGCAGCCGTCGAACTGGGCGAAATCGCCGTCACCCGTGCCCTGGAACGTGCGGGAATCACCGCCGCCGACGTCTCCGCGATCTTCTTTGCTTCCGTCACCGGCATTGCCAGCCCCACGATTGACGCCCGGCTGATCAACCGTATGCCCTTTCCTGTCAACGTTAAGCGCACTCCGATTTTCGGCCTTGGGTGCGTCGCCGGAGCTGCCGGAGTAGCCCGCGCTGCCGACTACGTTCGCGCATTCCCTAAAGAGGTAGCTCTCCTGCTCTCCGTTGAAATCTGCTCGCTCACCTGGCAGGACGACGACCAGTCCATCGCTAACCTCATCTCTACCGGACTTTTCGCCGATGGAGCCGCGGCTGTCGTCGTTGCTGGAGCCGAGAGCAAAATCGCCGCCCCTGCCGCTCCCAGCCCGCGGATTCTGGCTACCCGTTCCACCTTCTACCGCCACACCCAGCACATCATGGGCTGGGATATCGCCGACACCGGCTTCAAGATCGTCCTCTCCCCGGACGTTCCCAAGGTCGTCACCGAGCACTTTCTGGGCGACGTTCAGGGCTTTCTCGCCGATAACAACCTCACCCAGGCCGATATCTCCAGCTATATCTTCCACTCGGGCGGCCCCAAGGTTCTCGAAGCGATGGAAAACTCCCTCAGCCTGCCCCCTGGGGCGCTGGCTCCTTCCTGGAAGTCCCTTCGCGAAGTCGGCAATCTTTCCGCAGCGTCGGTCCTGGCTGTTCTGGAAGATTTCCTCACCCTGCACCCCGGCGCTCCTGGCACCTACAGCATTCTTGCCGCGATGGGACCCGCTTTCTGCTCCGAACTCGTCTTATTAAAGTGGTAAAAAAATAGCACAAGAGGAAAGTCTTTCCTCCCCAGGGGGATCAGGGAACGCCGAATGCACACTGATGCTCTGCATGACCTGCCCGGCCCGCTGTCCGCCGGCCAGCCCGATGTTTTTGTCGCTGGCGGCGGTCCGGCCGGACTGGCTTGCGCCATCGCCGCCGCGCAGCGGGGTCTGACAGTCGAGGTCGCCGATGGAATGAGACCTCCCATCGACAAAGCCTGCGGTGAAGGTCTCATGCCCGACACTCTGGAGGCTTTGTCCCAACTTGGCATCGACGCCGCCGTCCTCGCGACTGTCGAGAGTCACCCCTTCCGTGGCATCCGCTTCCTTGGAGCTGAACGAGCGAGTGGCTCAAAAGCTCTCCGGACATTCTCAACCGAGGCCACTTTTCCCGTCGGAGAAGGCCGCGGCATGCGTCGTGTTCTCCTGCATCAACTCCTGATCGACCGGGCCACCGTCCTCGGAGTCCGCCTGAGCTGGGAGACCGTTGTGCAGGGGCTAGAAACCGGGGAGGGAAGCGAGCGCAGTGTCGTTCGCACCAACCGCCATGCCGTCCGCCCTCGCTTCGTCATCGGAGCCGACGGCCACCAGTCGCGCATCCGTGCCTGGGCGAGCCTCGACCGGGCTTCCATCAGCGCCCGCCGCATCGGACTCCGCCAGCACTTCGCGATTACTCCGTGGTCGGACTGCGTTGAGGTGTACTGGAGCAATAACGGCCAGGCCTACGTCACACCCGTAGCCATCGATGAGATCTGCGTCGCCTTTATCGCCAACCGTAAATTCCCCTCAGTCGCCCACGCGCTGACTCACTTTCCCGAACTCCAACAGCGCCTCGCGGCAGCGCGCCCTTCGAACACTCCCCGTGGTTCGATCACCCTCAGCCGCAAACTCCATCGCGTCACGCGCGATAACATCGCCCTGGCAGGAGACGCATCGGGCTCGGTCGACGCCGTTACCGGGGAGGGCCTCGGTCTCTGCTTCCGCCAATCCCTCGCGCTTGCCGACGCTCTTCGCAACGGGGATCTTGCTTCCTACCAGCAGGCCCACCTTGACCTCCAGCGATTGCCCCACTTCATGGGCCGCACGATGCTCCTGCTCGATAGCTCCCCCCGCCTTCGCGTCCGCACCCTGACCGCACTCCAGCGCCGTCCCCGCTTCTTCCAGCAGATGCTCCGCGTCCACATAGGGGAAGCCCCCTTGCGCCTCTTCGGCTCGACTGGCCTGCTGGCGTCGTTCCTCTGTATCCTCGCTGGTTAAGTATCCTCACAGAACTCCAATGTCCGCCTTTACATCCCCACCCCTCGCCTTATAAGTTGACCTCAAACGTCAAAGCCCCCAACATAGTGGAAGACATTATGGATGACATAGCCGCACGCTGCATCGATATCATCGCCAAATCCAAGTCCCTTCCACCGGACTCCCTCTCCCTCGATAGCACCTTCGACTCTCTCGCTATCGACTCCCTCGACAAGATCAACATCTCCTTCGAGGTCGAGGAAGCCTTCGATATCGACATCCCCGATGACGCTCTCGGCTCCCTCCGTACCGTCGGCGACGTCGTCAACGGAGTCAAAAAGATCCTCGCCGCGCGCGCCCCCGCCGCTGACTAATTCGCACCCATCCAAGAGGGGTCGTCCATGCACCGCGTAGTCATCACCGGCCTCGGCTGCGTCACTCCCATCGGTTCTACTGTCGATTCTTTCCGCGCCGCCCTCTTCTCCGGAACTACCGGCCTCGCCCCCTTCAGCACCCTGCCCGACGTCGAACTCCCCCTCTATCTCCGCTTCACAGAGATGGCTCAAGTCGCGGACTTCGATCCATCCACGGAACTGTCCTCTGGAACTATCTCGGCCGCCGACCGCACCGCGCAGTTTGCCCTGATCGCCGCCCGCCAGGCGAACCGGCAGAGCCAACTCACCCAGCATCATGCTGGCCATCGCACAGCGATCGTCCTCGGCTGCTCGGTCGGCGGCCGCACCTCGGACGAGAGCGAGGTTGCCAAGCTTTACGCGCGCAACGGTCGCGTCCATCCTCTAAGCGTCGTCCGGATCATGGCCAATGCGGGTGCCAGTCACGTCTCCATCGACCTCGGCATCACCGGTCCTGTCCTTACCCTCTCCACGGCCTGTGCCTCTGGAACCCACGCCCTCGGCATGGCTTTCCACATGATCCGTTCCGGAATGGTGGACGCAGTGGTTGCAGGAGGCCATGAAGCCCCCCTCTCCTTCGGCTTCCTCCGCGCCTGGGACAGCATGCGTGTCGTCTCCCCAACGCGGTGCCGCCCTTTCTCCGCTGACCGCGACGGGATGTCGCTCGGCGAAGGCGCAGCCATCCTTACCCTCGAAACCCTAAGCTCCGCCCAGGCCCGCAACGCACCCATCTACGCCGAGATCGTCGGCTTCGGTATGTCCGCCGACGCCCACCACATCACCAACCCAGCCTCTTCCGGCGCAGCCGCTGCGATGCAGTCCGCCCTGGCCGATGTCATTCAGGTCGATCCCGTCACCGCGCCCGGAACGGCAGGCTATGAAGCCCTTCTCGATGAGGTTGGCTATATTAACGCCCACGGCACAGGTACCCAGGCGAATGATTCCACCGAAGCCGCCGCCATCCACCAGGTCTTCGGCTCTCGCGCCGCCGCGATCCCCATCAGTTCCACCAAACCGCTGCACGGCCACTCTATTGGAGCGACCGGAGCGATCGAAGCTCTAGCCACCGTCCTGGCCCTGCATCATCATCAACTTCCCGCTACCGCCGGCATCACCACGGTCGACCCCACCCTCAACCTGGACGTCATCACCGGCCCGCCCCGCGAAGCATCTCCCAAACTGGTCCTCTCCAACTCCCTAGCCTTCGGAGGCATCAACGCCGTAATCGCTCTGCGCCCTGCTCCATCGGACCGATTCGCGGATTGAGTTGAGCCTCTTACTGCGGCTGTCCTCAAGAATCCTCAAGAATCCTCAAGAAGTGCTCGATAAAGCGTCAGATGATTTCCAAATCTCCGCAAACTCTTGCAAGTTTAGTGAAGAGTCCTTGTACAACGTGCAAAAGCAAAAGCGCAAACCCCACACAGTAATTCTCCCGCAGGTAAATCCGGGGACTTTATGTCCATGACCGTATTTTCCTCAGCAAAAACGACTCATCTCGAATTTCCCTGCTACATAGCAACAGGCGAATCTCTCTGGATACAGTGTGCCTATCTCGATGACGGTCCATGCTTACAGCTTTGGAGCTTCGATTGCTGTATGAATCTGCGTCGGATCGATCGGCAGTGCTAGAGCGGTTTTCCTCTGGGTGTATAGCGGTGACGTTTCATTCATGTCCGTTTTCTCCAATGAAAACGGCACTGCTTGAGATCCTCTGCTCCACAGCAACAGGAAAACTCTGCTCTAAATTGCGGCATCCTTGATCCAGATGCACGATGGGCTCCTTAGCGATTACCAATTGAATCTTTCCGGCGTGTACGTTGGCGGGAAGGGTTTCGGGCCATTTCCTCAGTTCAGATAGTCAGTTAGTAGTGGGCGTTACCAGGTAAGAGTGACTTCGGAAGCGCTCGTCCAAAATCGGCCCTGTAGTTCTGTTCCTAAAACTATTTCGAGAGTGAGATTTCAATGAAACCAACAATGCTGGGCTTATCTATCGTGATGTTAGCGGGTCTTTCGACGACTCCGCTTCTTGCCGACTCATTTACGAATGGCGGCTTCGAAACTGGCACCTTAGCCGGATGGACACAGGGAGGAGGATCCTGGTACGGCGGATGGCCTCTTGACGCCAAAACCTACTTACCGGGAGGATCCAATTACTCGACCCCGAACAATTACGTTGTCTCGTCAGGTATCGACCCTATCAGCGGGTTGAATAAGGTCTACAGCGGAAACTATGCGGCTAAGGTCAATGATTCCCTGAACGACTACTCGGTATCGGTCATTAGCCAGACAGTCAGCAACTACACCGATCCAACGATCTATTTCGCATGGGCGGCAGTGTTGCAAGGCTCTCATGACCTTACCGACTCCGATAACTTCACCCTCCAACTGATCGATGAGACGACAAGCAACACGCTGTACAACGTGTCTTATAGCTCGGCATCTGCGGCTGGCACGGCATTGTTCAAAACATCCGCTGATTGGTTCTATACTGACTGGCAGGTGCAGAGTCTCGATGTCTCCGCTTTCCAGGGAGACACCTTCACTCTACTGTTGCTTGGCTCTGACTGCCCGTACGGCGGGCACGCTGGGTATGTCTATCTGGATGGCTTCGGAGCGGCGCCGCCGCCCCCAGGAGACCCCTCTCCAGTCCCCGAACCATCTTCGCTTGTGCTCCTTGGGTCAGGTACTGCATTCCTGGCAACCAGCATTAGAGCAAGGTTGGGTCGCAAAGCTCTCCGTGAACAGACAGCAGCGGAGTGAGTGAAAGCAGTCCGGTATCAAAGTAGGTGAACTGTTGCAACGTGAAAAGCAGCAGGGTAGGGCCTTCGTTCCCTACTCTGCTGCTTTGCTCGTACCAACGATAAATCTGCCGAAGTGCAGACAGGCCTGTACCAAGTCCGGAACTTGTTACCCTCCAACGTTTACCCTAAACTTGCCTCATGAGCCGTAGATTCCTCCCCCTCCTGCTCCCCGTGTTTCTAGCCTTCGCGTTGCTCTCACCCGTTCTTCACGCCCAGGCAAGGGTTGCCGTCTATGGCACCATCGGTGGCGAAAAAAGTGGCCTCCCCAACGCTGGATGGGGTACGGCCGGCATCGTCGGCCTTTATGCCGGAACCAACAATTTCGGGCCGCTGGCTGTCGCGGTTGACGTACGGGGCGACTTCGCCAGCGATCACCGCAGCTTCCTCGCGGGCCCGCGGCTTGCTCTCCATTTCCCGGCTTTCCCCCTCAAACCGTACTCGGAGATCCTCGTTGGCCGGACAAGCTACGACAAGACTTCCTCCGGCTTCCAGCGGGACGCGAACTGGAACGCCAGCTACGTTGGCGGGATCGACACCACCATCTTTCCGCACATCGACTGGCGCATCTTCGACTTCACCTACAAGCTGAACGACTCCGGCAGCAGCAACCATCAGAAAGCCCTCACCACCGGTCTCGTCTTGCGTTTCTAGGGCAGTTCTTATAGACAATGCCAGCCGCAGGATCGTGGAAGTGGTGTCGATTCTGCGCGCAAAAAGAAACGCGCCCGCATCTGCGGGTCGCGTCGAGACGTAAAGCTCTTTCGGAAATTTACGAGAGCTGCAGTTAGGATTTCAAACGACGGCGCATCAGGCTCACAACGCCGAGCGCGCCTGAGCCCAGCAGAGCGATCGAAGAAGGCTCTGGAACGGTTCCGTCCGGTGGAACAGGAACTTCGGCAGATTCGACTCCAAGCACATCGAAGGCCCAGAAGTTGGTCCGGTTTGCGCCCGTGAAGTCGATAAACGTCCCGCCGGTCAAGGCTCCATTGGTGAATCCGTCGCCCAGCGTCGGCCCGATAGCGAAGTTAGCGTAGTCCTGAATGCTTACCGTGTAGGTGCCCGGCGTCAGGTCGGCTACCGCGAGATAGACGTCGAAACACGCTCCGGTCACTGAGTCCACGGGAACCTGTCCGCATGCGCCATCGTCATTCTGACCGATCTGCAATGCCGTGGCACCAGTTCCCTGAAACAGGGCAAGGATTGGATCAAATCCACCCTCCGCGATCGCCGTCCCGGCTGAATTTGTGCCGCCCGCGTAGCTATAGCTCCGCAGAACAACATTCGAATTCGCGCCAACAGTGAACGTAAAGAGCTGTACATCGTTGATAGTTGAAAAACTGCCAGTGAAAGAAAAATCGTCAGCCTTGCAGGCTGCTGACGACAGGGATAACGCAAGGAGGACCAGAACCAGCTTTCCAAGGCGCATAAAATCTCCAGATTGAAATTGGACAAGCGAGTCAAACAAAATTATTGCCAAGTAATGGAGTGCAACCCGCATGCCAAAGGAGCGGAACGTTAAGCCATTTTTTATCAATACCTTGAAAGGCTGAGTGATGGCATCCCGAGGACGTTTCCGCAAAACAATTCATGGAGACGGACGCACAATGCCCACTCAGTGAGTCGCGCTTCGGCGTTTCGAAGACTATCCGGCCCCGCATGGAGTCTCTTTCATCGTTCGAACCCCATCCCTCCGCGATACCATCTCTCCAGATGCCTGCGCCGATCTCCATCCTCATCCTGACCCGAAACGAAGAGCACGATCTCCCCGACGCCCTCGCCTCCGTCGCCTGGTCTGACGACATCCACGTCTTCGACTCGTTTTCCTCAGATAGCACTGTCACTATTGCTCGCGAAGCCGGCGCGCACATCCACCAGCGCACCTTCGACGACTACGCGACCCACCGCAACGCTTCCCTCCGACTCGACTTCAAGCATCCCTGGCTCCTCATTCTCGATGCCGACGAGCGCCCCACGCCCGAGCTCTCCCGCGAGATGCAGCAGCTCGCCCTGGCCGCGCCGCCCGAGCTCTCCGGCTTCCGTCTCCGCCGCCGCGACTTTCTGTTCGGCACCTGGCTCCAACACGCCCAGATATCTCCCTTCTACATCCGACTCGTCCGCCCCGAACGCAGCAAGTACACCCGGGCCATCAACGAGGTCATCGAAGTCGAAGGCCCCATCGGCGAACTAAGCTATCCCCTCGACCACTTCCCGTTCTCCAAGGGCATCGCCCACTGGGTGGCCAAGCACAACGTCTACTCCTCGATGGAGGCCGAACTCATCCATCGCCAGCAGGGCCTGCAAAATCCGTCCATTAAAACCGCTCTCCGCGATCCCGACTTCCACACCCGCCGCCTTCATCAGAAGGCCCTCTTCTACCGCCTGCCCGGCCGGTCTCTCATCAAGTGGCTGTACATGATGTTCGTCCGCCGTGCCGTCCTGGACGGAGCCGCAGGACTTACCTACGCGACGTTGCAGTCCTTCTACGAGTACCTGATCGTCATCAAGACGAAAGAGCTGCAGCGCGGCGGAGCTTAGGACAGGTTTCGCCGTATTGGGCACAGTAAACTGCGGTTAGAATTTCCGGCGGAGCCATTGAAATGCACCCTGTACGGTGGCTCAACTGCATGTCGATCAACGAATAGCTTCATCGTTCTTGAATTTTTCTGGCGTGGAAGAATTCATTTGCCAAAATCAGCAAGCTCATCAATACTTGGGCTTCCATGAAAACTTGCGGTATTTTTCTCCTGCCTGCCCTGGTGTTGTCTGCCTTTTTGCCTTTTGCTCTCTCCGGCTGTGGCTCGACCAGCCCCGGTACCGGCTCCACCACGACGCCCGTTACCTCGACAGCGACTCCGGCAACCGTGACTTCCATCGCTCCGACCGTGATCCCGGCTGGCTCCGGTGCGACCGTAATCACTCTCACCGGCACAAATTTTCTATCCAGCTCCGTGGTTCAGGTGGCGGGCGTTAGCCAGTCCACCACGTACGTCAGTGCGACCCAACTCCAGGCGACCATTCCTGCGAATTTGCTCGGGACCGGCAACCTTCGCCCATCGCCGTGCTGAACGGATCGACTACAAGCGCCGGTGGCGCCGCGGTCAATCTGGAGATCGACAATCCAGCCCCAGCGATCGCCAGTTTCTCTCCCGCCTCGTTGTCCTCCGGCTCGACCGGGATTCCACTCGTCATCGCGGGTACGGGGTTCCTCTCCACCAGCAGTGCTCAGATTGCAGGAAGCCCCCGGCCTACGATCTATGTTAGCCCCACCCAGCTTAGTGTTGCAGTGACCGCTGCGGATGTCTCACGGTCACGAATAACCCTCCTGGTGGCGGCACCTCTGGCGCAGCAAGCCTGATCGTCAGTGTCCCAACGGCCACTCCCGTTATCACCACCGCCAGCCCAACTCAGTTCGCCATCAATACCGCGAGCTCCATTCTCGTCTCGGGGACAGGATTCACCACCAGGTCGATCGTGCAGTGGAACGGAATACCGCTGACAACGAGCTACTACACGTACTACAACGGACTGGTCTCGACCATCCAGCTTAGTGCTCAGGTTCCCGCCTCGCTCCTGACGGCTACCGGCACAGCCAGCATTACCGTCAACTCGCCGACTGCGAATCCGGCCACCTCGAATGTCGTTTCAGTCACCATCACCAATCCTCCAGTGCCGACGGTTACGTCCATTACGCTACGCCGAACTCCTCGGCAATCGGTGTCGCAACACCGATTACGGTTCAAGGGACCGGCTTCACGTCCGCTTCGGTCATCTCGTTCAACGGCACGAACCTGACCACGACCTTCGTCTCTGCTGGGAGCTTGACCGCGACCATTCCTGCTTCAGCGGTTGCAACTCCTGGAAATGGATTGCTTACCGTGACCACGCCTGCTCCTGGAGGCGGAACGTCCACTTCGGTGGTCGTATCGACGACCAATGCCTACTACACGCCAGCTATCGGAATCTACGACAGCGGAGTCTTGCGCGGGTTGGCCACCAGCTCCAACTTCTACAACAGTGGTGGCACGGCACTTCAGGTCAACGGTTCAAAGCAGGAGATCTACTCAGCCAGTTCCTCTGGTTATTTCGTCTACACCTATAGTTCGACGGGCGTGACGTTGAAGACCTCGGTGACCAGCACTGGTTATACCAACTCAAACGTGGACGATCTTCAGATCGCGAATGGAATTGCCTACACGGACCTTGGTAAAGCCTACGATGCTGAGTCGGGCTCACTTCTCGGAACCTTCTACAGCACGGGAACGACCGTCGCGACAGGGCCAACGGTCGTCGATACAGGATCGGCAAAGGCCTTTGTTCTGGATTACTCCGCGCAGTACAGTTATGTCTACAACCAGATCCAGGTCTTTAATACTTCGGACTACACGCTCGCGTCCACCCCCGTCATTCCGGTGAACGGCATGAGCAACGTCTACTCGTATAACAATCCCGCATCGCACCTCGCACGCTGGAGTACGAATGGACTTGTGCTGCGGGCACCGAACGGAATCTATAGCGTTCGCTCGAACCTGGTGAAGGATCTATCCACTACGGTAGCGGACCTGGGTCTCACTATCTCCTCCACCGGCACCAATACAACTGGCAGCAACACGACCTACACCGCAACCGTAAAGAACGCTGGTTCTGCCGCAGCCACCAACGTCTCGTTCACGGGTGTGATTCCGTCGTCCACGATTGCTACCTCGGTCGCAACCTCGCAGGGAACCTGCTCCTTTGGCGCGACCGTCAGTTGCAATCTGGGCGGACTCGCAAACGGCGCCTCGGCTACCATCACTGTTGTCGTCACTCTCAACACTGCCGGAAGCACAACCTTCAGCGGACAGGTGAGTGGATCGGAGACCGACAACAATGTGTCCGACAATCAGGCGTCCTCGACAGCGACGGTTACCGGCTCAACCTACAACCCGCTTCCGACCATTAGCTCGCTGACCCCGGCTGCCGTTCAGGCAGGTTCGACGGACACCACTATCGCCATCGCCGGGACGAACTTCAACAGCAGCACCATCGCCTATCTCAACGGAAAAGCGCTGACGACCTCCGTCAGTAGCACGAATCTCTTGAGCGCCGTGGTCCCCTCTGCGAATCTCACTGCCCTGGGTTGGAGCCCTATCACGGTCGCAACTCCGGCACCCGGTGGCGGAAGCTCAGCCGTACTTCCGCTGTCGGTCTTCAGCGTTGTGACTTTGGGCGTAAACCACGTCGTCTACGACCCCTTCACCCAGAAGCTATACGCCAGCGTCGGGTCCGGCTCTTCGTCTGTGACCGGAAACTCCATCGCTCCCATCACCCCGGAGACCGGCACGATTGGAACGGCGGTTCCGATCGGCAGCCAGCCCACGGCACTGGCACTTTCTTCCAGTGGTCAGACCCTCTTCGTCAGTCTCAAGGGAAGCAATAACGTCGCACGATTCAACATGCTTACCCAGCAGTCCGATGGAACCTATGCGATCCTTCCGGCGAACGGCTCTGCCCTCGCACCAACCACGATGGACGTACAACCCGGATCGGAGACCGCGGTGGCATTCGAGCAGCCCACCTTCACTGTCTACGACTTCAATACCACTGCGAAGACAGCAACGCTTCGTACCGTGACCAGCTATTCCTATGCGACGAGCAGCCCACGCATTCTTGAATGCGACTGCGCTCTTTGGTTATGGCTACAGCTACACGCTCTCGCGATATGATGGTGCTCCCAGCACTCTTACTACTGGTTATCAGGCTCCCTACACCTCCAGTCTCAACCGCTTCGGACCATTCAAAATCGACAGGGGTCTTGCTTTTGCTAACGCGGGCGGTGTTGCGGACCTTTCTAGTTCGCCTGCCACGCAGCTCGGTTACTACCCCCAACTTGGTACCAACTCCAGCTTCAACCAGATCGTCGCATCCGATACCTCTCTCAATCGTGTCTTCTTCCTGAGCGGTACGAGTGCAACCTCTTATTCCTATACGCCGGACGGAGTGGTTGCCTATGACCAGACCTCGTTCCTGCCCACTGCGGTGCTTCCTTTCAACATGCCGGTGATTGAAGGAAACACCAGCTATACTGCGATCGACCTCGTCCGTTGGGGACAGGATGGACTCGCCGCACTCACCAGCGGGGGGCACCTCTACATCGTTCGGGGTCCGGCCGTGGTTCCGCAACTCCTCAATCAGAATGCGGCCGCGGCTCTGACCTCCGCCAGCCCCGGTAATATCGCACACGGCGCTGGCAACACCCTCATCACTCTAACCGGAAGCAGCTTCGTACGAGGCGCTGCAGCGACCTGGAATAGTGCCTATCGCACCACGACCTGGGTCGATGCAAACCATCTGACCCTAGCAATTCCGGCAAGCGATCTGGCTACCGCTGGATCGGCAACGATTGTGGTTACAAATCCTGGAGCCAGCGCTTCCGGCTCCCTCAATTTCACCATCAACTGATAAAAAGGCTGTAGCTACGTACCTGCCAGCCAAGAGCAAACAGAACGGCCGTCGCGATCTTCCGCGACGGCCGTTTCTTGATCTGTCTTCGAGCTACGAAAAAGCACTACTCCCGGAACGTTGACTTCCGCCCCGCCAGCCGTCCATCCATATCGGCCAGTACATACGCGACCACCGACAGCATCGCAGTGTTGCGCTTGAAGTCGTCCGGATCGACCTTGTCCAGTGTGTCGGCTTCGGTGTGGTGCCAGTCGAAGTAGTGCAGCCCGACCGTCCGCGGGCTCAGAGCCGGAACGCCATCCGCCGTAATCGGCCCGATATCAGATCCGCCGCCGCCCGGCGAGACCGTATCCGTTCCAATAGGCCTCAACAGTGCTGCAATATCCTGCATCCACACGTAGGACTGCTTCTCCTCCGCCGTCAGCGTGCTCATATCGAGTGCCGGTCGCGGAGCCATGCCGGTCGCCGGAGCACCCGCCGCCGGAGCGGCAGGCCGACGTGGAGCGCCGAAGCCACCATACCCGATTCCCAACGGCTTCTCAGCACCGCCGTCCATCTCGATCGCCGCCACCTGATCGCCGATCCTATCGCCGATCATCTCGCGATACGCCCGTCCGCCCGCGCCGCCGTTCTCTTCGTTCACCCAGAAGACGATGCGAATCGTCCGCTTCGGCTTCAGCCCCAGCCTGTGGATCAGCGACACTGCCTCGAACGTCGCAATAATGCCCGATCCGTCATCCTGCGCCCCCTGGCCAACGTCCCACGAGTCGATATGTCCGCCCAGCACGACGACCTGCTCGGGATGCTCGCTGCCGACGATCTCGCCCATCACGTTTCCGGCCTTCTGGTCGGCTTCCATGTGCCCGTCCATCTGCAGGTGAATCTTCACCGGACCTTCCTTGGTCAGCCGCTCGACCAGCAGCGCATCTTCGACACTCAGGGCCGCAGCAGGAACCTTCGGCTGCTTCTCGTCGTAGCGCAGCGTCCCGGTGTGCGGAGTCTGCATCGCCAGCCCGGTCGCCGAACGTACCAGCACCGCTACTGCACCTTTTGCGGCAGCACGGCTCGGCCCCGCCGTCCGGTACTGCGAGTTCACGCCGTAGCCATGCCAGCCAGGATTGAACAGCACGATCTTGCCCTTCACCTGCTCGGGCGTCAGCGCGTCGAGCGCCGCAAACGTCGGCACAAACAGCACCTCCGCCGTAATCCCTTCCTTCGGAGTCTCCACGCTCATACCCAGCCCAAGCATGTGCAGCGGCTTCGCGATCGCGCCCTTGCCTGTCGTGATCACCGTCGCCGACTCGTTCCCCCGCACCCACCGCGGAACCATCACCGACTGCACCTTTACATTCTGCAGTCCGGCATTCCGCATCAGGTCCGCGCCCCACTCGATAGCGGTAAGCAACTGCGGACTTCCACTCACCCGCTTTCCGATGTGGTCGCACAGATACGTCAGCGCTGCATAGCCATCGCTATCCGCCATGGCCGCAGCTAGGATCTTGTCGGCGTCGGTCTTGTACTTGGCAGTCAAAGGTCCCGGCACCGAAGGCATCCCCGAGGAGGGATCTCCCGGCATCTGCATCTGGGCTCCGGCTGGCAACGTAGCGAGCAGGGCAGCGGCGGCAACGAACGAAGTAAGGCGATTCATGAGAAAGCTCCTATAAAAAAATCTTTACAACAAAAAAGTTCTAAAGGCCTGCCCAAATGATCAGGCACGAGGGGAAAGAAATCCTCCCACCACCTGCACTAACCCAAACAAAAAACCGACTGAGAGAACATCCTCTCAGCCGGTCTCTACTTAATCCATCAGCATTTCTGAAGAATCACCTTCATTAGAAGATGATCTTCGCAGCGAATTGCACGTTGAACGGTTCGCCCGAGCCAATACCCGGAGCGCCAGCGTTATCCCCGACTGTGGTCGTTGACCGTCCGAAGGAACCGTTGGTAAACGATCCAATGGAACTGGTATTCGCCAGATTCAGACGATTGAGGATGTTGAACATCTCAGCGCGAATCTGAAGGTTGACGCCCTCATGCAGTGGCGTGTTCTTCACCAGAGAAGCATCGACGGTTCCGAAGCCCGGACCACGAGCGTCGTTACGATGCATGCCGCTGAAGGATCCTGCTGCAGGAAGTGCATATGCGGTAGGGGAGAACCACTGCACATACGCTCCCGAGGTTGCTGAGGCGCGCACGAGTGAGTGGGACGTCGTGTAGGGATTACCAACTCTCACGGCACGATCCTGGAACTCACCTACACCGCTGTTGTTGGTGCTCGTTTTGATGTTGATCGGCTTGCCGGTGTAGAAGGTCATGAACGTGTTAGCCTGCCACCCATTGGTGAGAGGCTTCCAGCGCTCGGTGAACTTCGGTACCTCGTATACAACATAACCATTGAAGGTATGCCGTGTATCGAAGTCAGCATTGCCATACTCTGAAGCAAGGTCGCGTGAATTCTGAGGAGCGAATCCGCGCGTGCCGGAGACGTTATCCAGACTGTGACCATAGGTATAGCTGGCTTGTGCAGTTACACCATGGTAGCCGCTGGTGCGAATCATGGATTGGAGCGAATGGTAGTTCGACCCAGCCTTCGACTCGTATTGGTTGATTGCAGCGAAGGAAGGGAACTGGGTAGCGTAAGGCCGCGAGCTCTGGATTGTGGATCCCGTGCTGTTGGGAGCTGCCTGGTTGATATCGCGCAGGTTGAATAGACGCCGACCCAGCGATCCAACGTAACCAATCTGAAGAACAGTGTTGCTGCCGAGCTGATATTCCGTATTCAGGTTGAAATTCTGCAGATAAGCATTCCTGAATCCTGGGGATACCGTTGAAACGCCAAACGTGGCAGCCGCACCGGTGCTGGGAAGCGGATCCACTCCTGTGGTGATCTGGAAGGCCGAAGACTTCGAGACGGTAAATACTGGGCTTGCACCAGTCTTGTTCGCCTGGACGCCGACCGACGCTCCGTTGCCTGGACGATTATCAAAGAAACCGTTCAAATTCGGCAGGTCGTAATAAATACCGTATGTTCCACGCAACACCAGCTTGTTTGTGACTTGGCCAGTAAAGCCGAAACGCGGAGCGACATTCTTATAGCTACGGGGATAGAGAGTGTCGATATTCTGACCAACGATCGCGAAACCGGTCGAAGAAGTCGGGTCGAAGTTCGAGAGCGTACCATTCGTCGAATAGACCGGACCAGAGAAATCCCAACGCAGGCCATAGTTGACCGTCAGCCGAGGTGTGATCTGATACTGATCCTGAGCGAAGAGGCTCCACTGGTTGAGATAGAGGTCACGCTGCAACTGACCGCGAACGATGCTTCCGGACGTTGCATAGCCCGCAAGAAAGTCTGCGAGCGCTCGCGTTGTGCCGTCGGCCTCGGTGGCGTAGTTGTTGGTCGGGTGGAGCGCTGTATAAGCAGTTCCATCGAACGTAAACGAACCACGCACGTTGCGCTGATAGAGCAGATTCATGTAGTTGCGGCGAAACTCTCCGCCAACGCGAAACTGATGTTTGCCCGTAACAAACGTAGCAGTGTCGCTGATCATGCCTACATAGTCTTGACGACCAAGCGGCGGGGTGGGTCCGACCTGATCAAAGCTGGTAATCGAGATGGTAGGGGCTCCCGAGAGAGAGGGGTCGGTTACGCCGGTCGCCAAGCCAAGCGCAGGAATATTCTGGTTATGAACGTTATCGTTAAAGGTCTGGCCAAAGTAGTTGACGGCCGCTAGAAGCTGGTTCGACAGATGGCTGGTAGGAGCCCAATTGTGCGTGATCGCGTAGTTGTGTACGTGGTCAGGAGCTACCTGGTAGTACTCCCAGATATTGGGACCTGCATTGCCAAGCTGACGACCGGTGCCGATGAAAGCCCGAATCGAAAGAGTCTGACGAGAGGTCAAATTCCAGTCGACCTTGCCAACGGTATTGTCGCTGTATCCGCTCTGTGGGCGGGCATCGGTGTAGTTGTTGATCGTCGCGCCACCAGAGTTCTTATTTCCCTGGGGCCAAAGGCTCAGCAGGTTCAAAGAAGTCTGGCTCACCGGAATGTTGTGGTTGTTGAGAAGTTGTGTCGCTTGATTGACCCACGCTGTCGTTGGTTCGGTCGCAGCGGATTGAGCCCCGATAATGTACTTCTGGCGCTCGTAATTGACGAAGAAGAACAGCTTGTCATGCATCACCGGTCCGCCCAGTGAGCCGCCGAACTGGTTGTTGCGGATCTTCGGTTTGCGCGCGGTAGTAGCCAACATGTCGCTCTTGGACGCGAAGAACTCATTCCGCATGAAGTAGTAAGCGGTTCCATGGAAACGGTTGGTTCCGCTCTTTACGACCATGTTCACCAATCCACCGCCGTTGCGACCGACTTCGGCATTCGCCTGCGATTGCACGGAAAACTGATCGATCGCATCGATCGGAAGCGTCACGCCTGCGATGCCGGAGACACCGCCCTGGTTTGCTCCCTGTGAGTTATGGAAGATATCGTTGTTGTCGGCTCCGTCGATCTGAAAGTTGTTCTGGTTGGTACGCGCGCCGTTCAAAGAGCCTGCGCCATTGAAGCCAGGTGTGATCTTGAGCAGTTGAGTGAAATCGCGACCGTTTAATGGAATGTTGGCTACAGCAGTGGCCGGTACAACAGCCGTATTGGTCGAAGACTCAGTATCCACGGCGATTGCATTTGCATTCACCTCGACCTGCTGGGTGGAAGTTGAAAGGCTCATCTTGGGGCTCAAAGAGTACACAGCGCCAGGGCGGGTTGCGATGTCTACAATTTTTGCCGTAGCAAAGCCGGGCGCTGCGACAGTAACTGTGAACTTTCCGATAGGAAGATCCTGAAACGAGTAGGCCCCATCGCCCGTGCTTACTGTCTCACGCGCTAGGCCCGTGTCCTGTGATAGCAGTGAAATCTTCGCGCCCGAAACCACAGCGCCCGAGCTGTCCTGCACTGTTCCGGCAATACCGCCGCGGAACGTCTGTCCTAATACAAACTGCGAAACGCTCAACAAAAGCAGTAGTAAGAGAAGCTTCGATTGTCTTGTGATAGTACTCATTGCAATAACTCCTTTTGGAATCGCCTGGTCTCACAAATAAATGCAGTTGCACGCCCCTACTTTCGAAGGTTTCGAAAGAAAGTAGGCTGGAAGACACTTACCCCGTGGCTGCGCAGCACAAAACGACGCAGTACGGGTGAATCTAAGGACCCTTGCAGATGAAAATTAGGTAATGTTTCAATCATACCGACGGGTAACACCCAGCGCAAACCGCTTACGCGCAATTAAAACAGTCGACACAAAGCCACAACGTGGCAAGGTCTGAATGAAATTAAAGAAGGCGGCGGGGCCAACGTATCGGAAAAAGAAGACACGTGTCGTCGCAGGCAGCGATTAGCAGCCGCGACAACAGCGAAGCAGAACGTGGGTTCGCATTCCTTAACCCTATATTCACGACCCGCGCAGGTCAACCTCCCACAAAAGTCCCACGTTATCTCTCTCCTCAATTCGCGTCCCCGCATCTACACTGAATCTCATGTGCGGAATCGTTGGATACATTGGTCCTAAAGCAGTCGTCCCCGTCATCATCGAAGGTCTACGCCGTCTCGAGTACCGCGGCTACGACTCAGCTGGTATCGCCGTTGCCGGCGGTCCAGACGGCATGCAGCTTCGCCGAGCCCCCGGCAAGCTCCGCAACCTCGAAGCCATCCTCGCCGAATCGCCCGTCCACGGCACCTTCGGCATCGGACACACCCGCTGGGCCACCCACGGCCGCCCCACGGAAGAGAACGCCCATCCCCATCGCGACTGCACTGGAACCCTCGTCGTCGTTCACAACGGCATCGTCGAGAACTATCTCTCACTCAAGAAGCAGCTCACCGCCGCCGGCCACAAGTTCGTCACCGAGACCGACACCGAAATCATCGCCCACCTTATAGAGGAGGAGATCAAGCAGTCTCCTGGCGTTCTGCTCGAAGAAGCCGTCCGCCGCGCCGTCAAGCACCTCACCGGAGCCTTCGCCATCGGTGTCCTCTCCGCCAACGAGCCTAACAAGCTCGTCGCCGCCCGTATGGGTCCGCCCGCCGTCATTGGCATCGGAGAGGGCGAGTACTTCCTCGCCTCCGACGTCCCCGGCATCCTGCACCACACCCGCAACATTCACTTCCTGCAGGACGGCGAAGTCGCCATCCTCACCCCTGCTGGAGTCGCCCTAACCGATTTCCAAGGCGAAGCCTTGCCATTGAAGGTCCAGCGCATCACCTGGGATCCCATCATGGCGGAGAAGGCCGGCTACAAGCACTTCATGCTCAAGGAAGTGAACGAGCAGCCCCGCGCCATCCGCGACACCACCCTCGGCCGCGTCTCCTTCGACACCGGAAAGGTCTTCCTCGATAACCTCGACATCTCCCCCGAAGAGCTCCGCGCCGCCAGCCAGATCACCATCGCGGCCTGCGGAACCTCGTGGCACGCTGGCCTCGCCGGCAAGTTCATGATCGAGCGCCTCGCCCGCCTCCCCGTTGACGTCGACTACGCCTCTGAGTACCGCTACCGCGATCCCATCGCCGACCCCCGCGCCATCGGCCTCCTCATCACCCAGTCCGGCGAGACCGCCGACACCCTCGCCGCCCAGGCCGAACTCATCGCCAAGGGCTCCAAGACCCTTGCCATCTGCAACGTCGTCGGCGCAGCCATCACCCGCAAGGCCGCCGGCACCATCACCACCAACGCCGGCCCGGAGATCGGCGTCGCCTCCACCAAGGCCTTCACCGCCCAGCTCACCGCCCTCTTCATCCTTGCCCTGCATCTAGCCCAGGTCCGCGAGACCATCTCCGATGCCGAGTCCCTCCACCTCGTCACCGAGCTCTCGAAGATCCCCTCCAAACTCGAAGCCATGCTCGCCCTCACCAACCCCACCGGCATGTCCGAAGGAGTCGCCGCACCCAGTACAGCGTTGGGCACCAAGACTCCGCCAGCACCACCGTCATGGGTGGGGTCCGACCGTCGCGTAGCCCCCCGAGTCTCACTGGACACCCAGTGCTCCGACCTCGCGAAGATCTTCCACACCGCTAACAACTTCCTCTTCCTCGGCCGCGGCATCCACTACCCCATCGCCCTCGAGGGCGCGCTGAAGCTGAAGGAGATCTCCTACATCCACGCCGAAGGCTACCCCGCCGGAGAGATGAAGCACGGCCCCAACGCTCTCATCGACGAGTCCCTCCCCGTAGTCTGCATCGCAACCAAGGACCCCAACGACCCCAGCTCCGTCCTGAAGTACGAAAAAACCCTCTCCAACATCCAGGAAGTCACCGCCCGCTCCGGCCGCGTCATCGCCATCGCCACCGAAGGCGACCAGGACATAGCCCAACTCGTAGACCACACCATCTACATCCCCCAGGCCCCAGAGCTGCTGCTGCCGCTGCTGGAAGTAGTGCCGCTGCAACTGCTCGCGTACCACATCGCGGTACGCAGAGGTTGCGACGTGGATCAACCTAGAAACCTGGCGAAGTCAGTGACGGTCGAGTAATGGTTGGGGTTACGCTGAAGACTAATCTAGTTTGCAGGGAGTGGTAATGGCTGCAGATATACAACCTCAATCCGCAAGCCAACTACCGAGTAACTTAGAAGTCGCAACCAAAGGCATCGGGGCGGCCGCTATAGTTCTCTACGTCGTAGGCTACCTCGTGATCTCAATACATCACTCCACATACGGAGTGACGCAAATTGATCCGTTCAAGTCTCGAATCATATCTGCGGGTGGATGGTTTGCTGTGATGACGTTCATCCCTGCTTTTACTTGTCTCGAAGCGATGAAATGGAAGCGAGCGTCTTGGGATCAGGTACTTAGATTTGTTTTTCCCTACTGGATGGTTTGCTGCACCGTGACTCTCTCGGCAGTGATCATTTTCACTAGCAGCAGCTCGCTGATGAGCCCGAACTGGGCGGAAATTTCTGGCCTATTTGGTGTTAGCGTGGCTCTCGCTTATCCAGGCTTGAAAAAGCCTAAGCAATTTTGGGTTGGCGCATTGTCAGGACTTGCAACAGTTTTTTTCGTCATGTGGTCAATTAAAAATATTAACAAGGCTGGAACGTTCACCTTCTCCTCTGTGATTCTGTGGTTCTTCGCCGTTGGATTTTTCACGGTGCTCGAATTAATGAATCGCACTGATCCTCAGTTGAAGGATCCAAGATGGATTCGCACCTTTTTCGGATTGCTGCTATTGATCTTTATTTTCGCGGGAGTTTATTTCCCTCATATTAGGGCGTCATGGGGCGGCGGGGGACCGGTATCAATTCGGGTGCATACGACCAAGGAGTCTACATTTCGCCCTAATGAAGATATCGACGGGCTGCTCATAGATGAGGAAGCAGCGGGTCTATACCTAATGCCAAATCAGTCGACACGTGCGATCTTCCTGCCTCGTGCAACGATCGCGCTCATTTCATTCTCTGAGCCTGATCCAAAAAGCGAAATTCGCTAGTGCGGGATATGTATCACCGATCAGGCTATGTGGCGGAAATCCTGCTGCAGGAATTCGATATCTTTCACGTCGATTGACTGCAGTATCCCATCGGCGCCGTATCTAACTTTTCCGAAGACGCGAACCGGCTCTTTTGATGAGAACCCGCGTAAGAGGCGCGCTATGTCTCCCCCTGAATATTTGTAAGGAACATGAACGTCGCCTAGAGCGTGGAATGTCCCCCGCAAGCTAGTCTTATTTAGGCTATTGAACGCCCCAATAATTTCACTGCCTTCCCTGCCTTTGTCTTCCGCGGGAGGTCTGACGGAAAAATAGTCCTTTTCAGACGCGACGACCGAGGCCAACTCGATATTTCCCCTTCGAATTTCAAAACGATCTACTAGTGCAGGTGCGAGGGGTGCAATGATGTCGGCAATAGAGCGGTCTACTCGATGGCTTAGCAAGAGTTCGTACTGTTCCCTCGTGAGAACGACCTTCGACTCTGAATCTCCAGGGACGGTTAGGCGCACTTCGCCATCTATAAATTCGGTGGCAAGTGTCGACATTCTCGCCCCACGCAGCCGCTTCTTCGCCGTGATCATTGCTGCTATGTCCGAAATGATCATTCCCGGATTTGAAATGGCAGCACTTGCGGTTCCAATCAGCACAACTGCTCCAGTGATAGCCGCCGGTATCATGTCCTGATGTTGTTTCATCAGTGCCACCGCTTCCCACACCAAGTGAAAAGAGGCGTGCTTGATATCACGTACGCGAACTTCGTACTCTCCGCCGAGATTGTGTTCTTGAGCTGTTGTCGCGAAAACCCGATTCATACCTGATACCGCAAGCGCCAATTGACGCGCATTCATGCTTCCATTTGCGACATCGGGGCCGTCATAGATGAATTCGAACGTTTCTATCTCGGCTGATATTTCTACATGCGGATATGGCTTCTCCACTACTTATCCTCTATCTAGGCAAATGCGTACAGTAGGCAGATTGATTGCGACAAGCATACCCTATGGCGGGTTGGCCACTCACAAAACCATTTTGGGTGCCCCATTCATGCGCGCTCTTGGTAATCCGGGGACACAATACATATCTCTAAGTCAAACGATAAAATCACCACCATGGCGGGTGCTCCACATCTCGCATTTGAGATGTGGGTTCATCTTCCGCTCCAGCTAAGCCAAAGCAGCCACACCAACCCGTTTCCGCCGCGCCACTGCAACTGCCCCACGCCGAACCGTCCCCGCTCGCACAATCGAAATCCTCCCCATCCCCCGAGCCACCGCCCGGGGCCGAATCTCAATTACCACATCATGCTTCAGCGCGGTAACGAAGTGCATCAGCCGTTCCACCGAAAACCCTTCAAGCTTATAGTGCTGCAGCGCCGAAATCTTCGGTTGGTTCACCCCGAGCGCCTCCGCTGCCTCGACCTGCGACAATCCGCGCTCCGCCATAATTCCGTTGAGCACTACGCTCAGCCGCAGCTTCGTCCCCAACTCCTCCGCGTTTGCCAGTCCCAGGTCTGCAAATACATTCCCAGAACTCGCCTCAACCGGCCCTACCTTACTCATCTTTGCCATAACGCTCCCTATAGTCCCGCTCGGCATCTCGCAGCCGGCTTGCAATCAAATCCTGTTCCGCCTTCGGAGTCTTGATCCCGGATTTTGATTTCTTCTGGAACGCGTGCAGCACATACACCGCGCCCGCGAACCGCACTGTATACACCGCTCGGAATGTATCTCCGCGATGGTCCTCGACCACCTCCAGCACGCCGCCGCCTTCGCCTTTCCATGGCTTCGCATCCGGACTCTTCCCGCCAAACTGCGCAACGCCCAGCGCGGCTCCAAGATGTATCCGTACCGACTCCGGAAAGCTCATCAAATCTTTCCTTGAAGACCCAACCCAGAACAGCGGCTTTTCTCCAGCCGCAGGAATATCTCTCATTGTGTTTGTATCCCAATTCTAGGATATAACGTTCTTCTGGGTAGAAGGGATAATTTCATAGGTTTCACTCTCGCGGCATTCTTCGATCTCGACCATGCGATACACTCAACGCAAATCCTCAATCGGCCCTGAACCCAAACCTCCAGCCCCACCGGAGCCACATGTCTACTACCACGACGCCTCTGCCGCGTCCCCGCACCACCCGCTCCCTCGCCAAGCCCATCCTCTGGGCCACCATCGCGCTCGCCGGAATCTTCGTTCTCTATCTCGACATCCCGCTCCTCCACACCCCCAGCCCTTACCGCACCCAGCTCATCAAGGAGATGGTCCTCCTCATCCCGCACGCCGTCTGCGGATCCATCGCGACTATCCTCGGACCCTTCCTCTTCTCCACCCGTTTTCGCCAGCGACACCTTAAACGCCACCGCATCATGGGCCGCACCTACGTCATCTGCATCGCTGTCTCTGCACCGATCGCGCTGATCCTGCAGCTTCACCGGCACGACTCCCTCGCCTTCGCCAACGGCATCATGGCGGCGCTGTGGTTCTTCTGCACCCTGGCTGCTTTCATCACCGCGCGCAACCGGCAACTCGTCGCCCATCGCCAGTGGATGATCCGCTCCTACATCTTCACGCTCAACTTCATCATCACCCGCATCCCCGGCCCCATCCCCGCCTTCGACCACATATCCGATGCCAACTTCTCCCTTATGCTCCTGATGCTCGCCAGCCTCTACCTTTTCCTGCCCGACCTCTACTTCAACTGGCGCGAACTTACCCAAGGCCGCGCCTGAGATTTACTCGCGAGCACTCATCCATTGCATGAGATTGGATCGTAAGTCAGCCGCCGATCACATGCGTAGCATGGGTTACCGCAGCACCGGCCCGCAGAGCAGCAACCACCAGGGCAGTCTCGGCGATCTCCTCCTGGGTTGCGCCTGCGGTTACGGCGGCGGTCTTGTGCAGCTCCAGGCAGTATGGACATTGCGTGGTAAGAGCCACCGCGACCGCGATCAACTCCTTATACTTCTTCGGAACAACGCCATCCGCAAGGGCAGCCTTGTCGAAGGCCCAGAAAGCCTCCATCGCCTTGGAAGCTCCCTCGCCCAGCGCACCTAGTTTCTTCAAATTAGCCATGTCATACATCGTGTGGTTTCCTCGTTTGCTAAGGGATAGATGTTTCGCGGCCCAGGGTGGCGACGAGGCCCGAAAACATGCACCCCCCGCGATAGTTTCGGTCCATTAGCTCACCATCGTCAACACCCGCCCTCAGGCCACCGCGAACTCTACCCGTCGCCTCCAGCAACTTCAGCAGAGCCACCTCTTCCCGGCGTAGGAACCCTCGGTTCCAGCAAATCCGGAGTCGGAGTCCGGGGTATCTCCGAGACCGGATCAGGCGTCCGGGGCGACAGCCGCACCTCCTGCGGAGTCCTCGTTTCCAGCCAGACCTTTCTTCGGGAAGTTTCTCCAGAACTGCATCCTTCGGCTGTTACTTGAATCCTATGGAACGAGTATCAATCCGAGTATCAGGCCGGGGAGCAATTCATGAACGATCGTGAAGGATGGTTGAGAGAACGATTCGACCACGTACTACTGGCAACAGATTTCCATCAGAATTCACGATTGGCGCTCGAGTACGCCGCCTGGCTCGCTCATAAGTTTGGAGGCAGGCTTACGGTCCTGAATGCATTTGAATTCGGTCCCTACTCACAAACCGTCGAAGTCCTTGATAGCCGACCCAGCAGGGAACGTACAACGGCTGAGGAGCTGCTGCAGGAGTTTGCCTCCAGAGCAGGGCGGAGCGATGTCATCAGCGAACAGCTCGTCGTAGAGGGTTTTGTGCCTTCGGCGATTATCAAAGCTCTCTACGAATTCGATGTGAATCTGCTGGTCATCGGCACTGAGGGCGTACACCAGGGCCTGGATCATCTTCTCCTCGGCTCCAATACGGAAGCGCTTATGCTTGGGTCTCACCGCCCGACCCTGACCGTCGGCCCTCGCGTGCCGGAACGTGTCGAGCGGGAGATCATTTGTCAGAAAGTGATCTATATCTCCGACTTCAGTGTCGCTTCGAATGCTGCGGCGACATTCGCCAGTGCGTTAGCTCAGGCATTCAACGCGTCGACCGAGGTGTATCAACTCGTCTCGAAGGTCGCTTTGAAAGAACCTGCGAGATTACAGGGCGTGGCCGCTCAATATTGCGACCTTCTGCGCTTCGCAGATCCTAACCTTCCGGCAGAGTGGTTCGACCCCGAGTTTCAACTCTCCAGGATCTTCCCGGAAGAGGACTTGATGGCGAAGGTTTCGGAGTCTTCAAACTTGATCGTGCTTGGGGTTCAGCCATCTTCATTCATTCAGCGCCACCTGCACACGAGCCTCGCCTACAGGCTGCTGGCGAACGCCGCCTCTCCGGTTCTCACCATTCCTGCCGAAGCAGTAGGGCGATCACGCAAAGAGTAATCCTGCAGTAGAGCGTCCATCTAGAACTGTCGTCATTCTGAGCGAAGCGAAGAACCCCTGTATTCCGCCTTTGCAGTTGCTCTTGCCCTTGCAGTTGTTCTCGCCCTACCGGTCGAACACCACCGGATGCCGCCGCACCCACCAGCACGCTCCAGCACCCGCCTGCGGAAACGCCGACACGCTGCAATCCACCTGGCCCCGACCATTCGGGTAGTACTCCTCCTTGTTTCCCTTCAAAGGAGCCACCACAAACTGGCTGACCGTGACCTTCTCCATCCCACCCCCGGCTGCCACCCGGACACGCCAGACCACCCAATCCCCGAGATAGATCAGGGCCGCCAGCACCACTAGCCCTGCCAACCCGCGTAGCGACCACTTCAACGTCCACTGCCCAAAGGTAAGATCCGTCTGCATCTGCGCAGACTACCAAACCCGAGACCGCACAGCTCCAATAAATGGACGCGGCAAATATTCGGAATCGATACGTTATCAAACTTGAGACAGTAAAAGCCCCGAACCGGCTACAGGTTCGGGGCTAACTTCATGTGCTTCAGGAATAATGCGGTAACTAAAAAATATGCCACGGGGACAGTGGGCTACGAAGCTTGCAGTTCGTGCTCCGCTCGCAGCCAGTCCTGTTCAGCATGACCGTCCTGCCAGCCGCGCTCGGCCCAGAAACGCTCTGCCAACTGGGCGATCTCGTGGTGCGACGGTGTAGGCTTCGGCTGATGTACCGGTGCAACGGGACCGACTTCGGCTGCAACAATCTTCTTCGCCGCGACCTTCTTGGGAGCGGGAGCCTTCGGTGAATCGGCCTTTGCCGCAGTTCCGGCAGCCTTGGTCGCAGTCGCACGGGGCTTGGCGGGCGCCTTCGGCTTCTTCACAATCTCTTCACTCATGGTCGAAAATCCTCCTGATAGGGTGGCCCCTGCAGAAGGGGCTCCCCTCTAGGATACGGTGTCAAACGTCCGTGTCATCCACAGGGTGTTACTACTTGATAACTCAAAAATGTGTGATTTATTGGCTTAAAGATTGAAAAGCTCTCTAAGTCGTTTCGTTTGAGAACGGCTTACCGGAATCTCCGTCTTCTTCGGATCGTCCATTCTTAACTGATAACTCGACTTGAACCACGGAACGACCTCGCGGATGTGCTGAATGTTTACCACAAATGACCGATGCGCCCGCCAGAACGTCTCCCCGTCGAGCTGATCCAGTAGTTCCTCCAGCGTCCGGCAGTTGGACTGACCTTCTACCATCGCGGTCACAACGCTGATCGTTCCTTCCTCAATCGAGGCGAAGCAGATCTCCCGCTGATCCACCAGCAGCAACCGGTTCTGCGTCCGAACCACCACCTTGCCGGAGTTCGCTTTGGGAGCCGTACTCTGCTCCGCCATCAGCTTGAGCAGCGCATCCAGCTTCGCATCGCTGGCTGAAGGCGACGCGGTCGAAGATGCTGCCGCAGCTGCCGAAGCCGTTAGCCGTGCTTGGGATTTCTCGATCGTCTGCAGAACGCGCTTGCGGTCGAAAGGCTTGAGCAGATAGTCGATGGCGTTTACTTCGAACGCTCGAACCGCATATTGATCATAGGCGGTGGCAAAGACTACCTGGGGCATCGGCAGCTTGCGGTCGAGGAGTTTTTTCAGCACGGCAAACCCGTCGAGCCCGGGCATCTGGACATCGAGAAAGACAACATCAGGCTGATGGATCCGGATCAGTTCCACGGCTTCAATGCCGTTGGTTCCCTGCGCGAGCACTTCCACTCCGCCGGCGCGTTCGAGAAGATACTGAAGTTCCTGTCGCGCCAGCGCTTCATCGTCGACAATGAGTGCAGTCAGAGGCATTACCCGAGTCTATTCGCTCTCACGCTACTCACTGTCGCTATAGACGCGAAGTCGCGCCGGAGCCCCGTCCTTGGCAAGGTCATGGCCGCACTGGACGCAGTAGACATCGGTGATCTGCACGCCCCGGAAGCACTGTCCGCAGACCGGAGCCATCTGGAACTGGCATTGCGGGCAGAAATGGAAGCTGGACGCGATTTCAGTGGTGCAGTGTGGGCAGCGCGAGAGGATTGGCTGCCGCAGCAGGAAGTAGACGACCGCGCCGATGCCACCCGGCATGACGATGACGATCAGCATCCACAGCTTGGCCGACATGTTGCGCCGCTTTACATCCCGGCTCACGTAGCCCACCAGCAGAATGTAGCTGGCAAACGCCGTTCCCCACGAGTAGCCCATCAGCAGGCGCATTGGGAGCATCTCGTGTTTGCCGTGCGGAAGCACCTCGTGGAAGAGGTATTGTGCAGCAGCAAAGACGACGATTGCGAGCAGGATCGACCAGGCCGGGATAATGCTTAGCTCATCGTCGTCGCCGGCGTTGGAGCTGTCTGCGCGAATAGATTTGGTGTCGAAGGGTGTGTTCATAGGGTCACTTCCTCCTCAGCCTGGTTCCGGAAACGACGGAACCATACCATACCCAGCAGCGAGGCCGATACGGGGAAGAACCACAGCAGCAAAACGAACAGTTGATACCTGGAATCGGGTACACCGGTCGGAACCAGTTCGTACTCGTCCAAAACGCTCCAGATCGCGGAGCAGAAGATGACAATCAACGCGGAGCACACCGCCAGCGGAATCCAAAGGCTGCGAACCTTGCTACGCCGGGCCTGCATCACCTTGGCGCGCTCGCGAATGACGCGCCGGGTCCGGTTGACCATTGCGGCTTTGGCATTTCCGTTGATTCCGAGTTCGATCGAAGAAGTCCGATTCGGGACGGGGTGCTGGGCGGAGCTGTTCACTGACCCGCCTCCGCTAACCGGCGAGATGCGCGCAGCTGCTCTACCTCCGGCTTGAGGGCGGCCAGGCCGCGGTAGAGGCGGGATTTCACAGTCGAAAGCGGTGCGCGGGTCAGGCCGGCGATCTCTTCGAGCGAAAGCTCTTCGTAAAAGCGAAGCATCAGGACTTCGCGATAGTTTGGCTCCAGCTTGAGCAGAACCTCGGCGACTTCGGCGGAATCTTCACGCGACTGAAACTGTTCGAGCGGCGATGGGCCTTCCATGGCGATCTCAAAGGGGCGCTCGTCTTCGCGGCCTTCGCTCATCTCATCCAGGCTGGACATGGTGCGCTTGCGGGAGAGATCGATCACCAGATTGCGTGCGATGGTAAACAGCCAAGTGTCGAAGCGGGCCTTGCCGTTGTACTGCGCGCCTCGCAGCAGAACCCGCATCCAGGTCTCTTGGAAGAGGTCTTCGGCGACTTCGCGTTTGCCGGTCAGGAAGAGCAGATAGCGGAGCAGGCGATGCTGGTAGATCTCGATGAGCTGATCCAGAAGTTCGGGATCCTGGCGCTTCAGGCCACGTGCGATCTCGGCGCTCTCGCTCTGCGTCTGGGCGATAATCGCCGCGGCTCTCGAAATGGCATCCGGTTGCACACTCTCTGAGACGCGTACCAGCTCAGAAAAGACTCGCTTTTCGGCACTTTCACTCTTCCGAGAGGTGAATTTCATCCGTGGGATTCCCTGGTGCCGCGCGATTTTGTCCGGTATTGCGATTCTATGGCCTGAGCTTCCATTCCTCCAAGGCTTTCTTTGTTCCAGCGTAACGGCCCGACTCATTCACGAGCACGCAATGAAATGGGGACGAACCACCGTGAGGCACGAGGTGGGGAGTCGGAGCGGGAACCGGGAGCCGGAGGCGGTAGACTTGAGGGATGGAAGTTCTGTATGGGTTGCACCCGGTTGAGGAGGCGATTCGGTCGGGGTCGCGACGGCTGGACCATGTGATTGTCTCTCGCGAGCGCAAAGATGAGCGGCTGGAGGGAGTGATCCAGCTCTGCCGCAGCCAGGGTGTTCGGGTCTCGATCGAGCCCAAGGAGCAGTTGACCCGGCTGGCCAAGACCGACGCCCACCAGGGAGTCCTGGCGTTGGTTAAGGAGCGCGAGTTCCTTACCGTGGAAGACCTGATGCGGCCCAAGCCGGACGGCGAGTACCGCTTCTTCCTCGCGCTGGACGGCGTCGAAGATCCCCACAACCTCGGCGCTCTCATCCGAACCGCGGATGGCGCTGGCGTCGACGGGGTCATTCTGCCGGAACGGCGTTCTGCCCCGGTCACGGGGACGGTGGCGAAGACCTCGGCGGGAGCCTCCGAACATGTGCGGATCGCCCGCGTCACGAACCTGGTGCGGTCGCTGGAGCAGTTGAAGCAAAAGAATGTCTGGGTGCTGGGGCTCGACGAGCGCGGCTCGCCGGACTATATGGACTTCGACTTCAAGACCGATTGCGTACTGGTGCTGGGACGCGAGGGCGCCGGACTGCACGACCTGGTCAAAAAGACCTGCGACCATCTGCTGCGAATTCCGATGGCTGGAATGGTGTCGTCCCTCAATGTATCGGTTGCGGGAGCAGTGGTGATGTATGAGGCGATGCGCCAGCGGCGGATGCCTCCCGAGCCGGTAGTGAAGCCGAAGAAGAAGTTGAAAGGGTTGGGATCTTGAGGTTGAAGTTCACGGCAGCAGTTGCAGTTGGTTGTATCGGTTGGGTGGGGTTCGGTTTGCCGGCGGTTGCACTTGGGAAGCTCGGCCAGCAAGAACCAGCTCAGACTCAGCAAGTCCAGGCTCCCGCAACGCAGCAGCCTCAACCTGCCGAGCAGCAGGCCCCCACGCAAGAGACAACGCCTCCTCCGCCGAAAGGCAAGGTACTCTTCGAGCGGAGAACCCAGGAGGTCAATCCCGAGACGGCACCAGAGGAAACACCTACGCAGGGAGTCAGCAGCTCCCGCAGCGATGCGACTCCCGAGGTGGTTGGATCGCATCAGGATGAGACCGGGCCAGTCTTTCAGGTGAGCGATGCAGAGCGGTCTGCACCGACGTTTACCGCGTACGACCTGGACGCACACCTGGTACCGGCGAAGTCGCGGCTGGTAATGCACGCGACCTTCTCCGTCCGCAACGATGGGACCGCACCGTTGCAGCGGCTGCCGATCCAGGTCTCGTCCTCTTTGAAGTGGGAACGGTTTGTCCTGGCCGGAGGGGCGGCGCTGACGCTGCCTTTCGTGCAGCACGCCATCAACACCGATGCCGATCACACCGGCGGAGCCCAGGAGGCGATCGTGACGCTTCCGCAGCCGCTGGCGGTTGGCGGAGTGGTAACGCTGTCGGCGTTCTATGCGGGCGACGTCGCTCAGTCGGGTGGAAGGCTGGAACGAATCGGCGCACCGTCGGATCAGGCGGAGCGGGCGGACTGGGACAAGGTTTCGGCCGAGGGAACCTGGCTGCGAGGCTTTGGGAATGTGCTGTGGTATCCGACCGCTGCGGCTCCGGTCTTTCTCGGCGACGGGGCGAAGTTGTTCCAGTCGGTCGGGCTGGCGAAGGCGCGGCAGGCAGCAGCGAAGATCCGGCTGCGGCTGACGATCGAGTATGAGGGCGAGGCGCCGAAGTGGGCGTACTTCTGCGGCCGGCGCGAACCACTGACCGCGGTGCCGGAGGCTCTGAATGTCCCTGTGGCGAGTGCGCCGGGAGTCGCATCGGCGGAGTTCGCGGAGCAGACGGTGGGCTTCCGTGTGCCAAGCCTGTTTGTCCCGGATGGCTCTCTCCGGCTGGCGGATGGGCCGGTGCTGTCGGTCCTGACGGAGAGCGAGGACGCGGTAGCGCGGTATGCCAAGAGCGAAGAGCAGGTGCAGCCGCTGCTTGCGGATTGGCTGGGAGCGTCTCCTCTCGTGCCGTTGAATATCGTCGATCATGCGGGTCAGCCGTTTGAGGACCGGGCGTTGCTGGTGGCCTCAATGGCCGGAGTAGATGCAGGCGGGATCGCCGGGGTGCTGGTGCATTCGCTCAGTCATGCGTGGTTCGCCTCGTCGCACGTCTGGCTGGATGAGGGAACCGCCCAGTTTATGGGCTGGCTGTGGATGGAGCAGAACCAGGGCCGCGAGTTTACCGAGCAGCAGATCCGCCAGCAGGCCACCGGACTGGCTTTGGCCGAGCCGTCGGGAAAAGATGCGACCGGGCAGAGTCTGATAGCCGCGCGGGATGAGGTGTACTACCGGACCAAGGCGGCTTCCGTGCTCTGGATGCTGCGGTCGATCGTGGGCGACGCTCCGCTCAAGGCCGCGTTGCAGACCTACCGGAAGTCCGGCAAACGGGACGAGGATCCGAAGGAGTTCCAGCGTGTGCTGGAGGCGGCGTCGCACAGGGATCTCAACTGGCTCTTCGACGACTGGGTCTACCAGGATAAGGGCTTGCCGGATCTGTCGATCGTAAGTGTTTCGCCGCGGGAGTTGACGGCGAAGGACGGTCGCGGTGGTTTCCTGGTCGCGGTGGAAGTGAGGAACGACGGAGATGCTGTGGCCGAGATCCCGGTGACGGTGCGGGCGCAGGGCAAATCCGGCGCCCTGACGACGACCGAAAGGCTGCGGGTCAAGGGCCGATCCAGCGCTTCGACCCGGATCCTGTTCGAGGGGAATCCTGCCGAGGTGCAGGTTAATGATGGAAGCGTTCCGGAGATCGGGAACAGTGTGCACTTGAAGCAGGTGGTCGCGGTGCCGAAACCGTAGGGCCTCGGCGAAAACCCAGCAGACGCTAACGCCGGATGCGGCGATTCGGGATCGGATGGGACGTGCTGTCCTGCCAACTCTGGACGCCTCCCCACGGACGGTTGGAGTTCATGTCGATGCGGACAGGACCAGCGGCCCGATCGGCAGGGAGTGCATCGGCGAGGCCGTCGCCGAAGAAGGGAAGCGCTTTGCCGAGGGCGGAGAGGCGGGCGAGAACCACCATGCCCGACAGATGGAGCGTGTAGCCGCCAGCGTCGATGCGGGCTTCGAGTGTTGCGGGTTCTTTGCCGCCGAGCGCGAGTGTCGTTGGAGCCAGCACGATTCCAGATGGCGTGGGCGGCGCTGGGCGATGGTTGCGTGCGATTGCGGGTGCCGTGGGTGGGAGGGAATGGAGATCGATCTCGCCGATGGCCAGGGGTGTCGTCAGGCCGGACTGAGGGCTGATAAGGGTGAGGTCTCCGGCTTCGAGGGAGGCGTTGAGTTTCGTATCCCACTGGGTATTCAGATGGATCAGGGGAGCGGGCGCGATGGTGGCGTTGAGCGTGCCTTGCGCGCTGAGGTCTGCGGGAAGACGGCGGCTCAGGATGCGAAGCCAGTCCATGGTGGCGGCGACCGGGAGGTTCTCGGTGGTGAGGGTCGCGGTTGCCGCGCTGAGCTCGCGGACGTCAGGGACGGCTGCCTTGAGGGTGATCGGCTGTGTGCCGCCGGAGGGCGTCCAGGCGCAGGTTGCGTCGGGGAAGGAATGGAAGGAGTTGGTGGCGCTGGACTGGCACTGGAGGTCGACCGCAACGGAACTCTCGGGGATGAACTCTGCGCGACGGAGCTTGTCGAGGCGGAGGCGGGCGATCAGGGTGCTGTCGCCGACGGTGCCCTTCGTGTGAGCGATGAGGTTCATATCGCCGCGAACTCCGGCGTCGCGACCGAGGAGAAGGTGGGTGAACTCGCCCAGGGGGGCGTTGATCCACTGGGCGTCGAGATTGATCGGGACTTCCGCAAGTGAGGACGCCCGGCGGAGTGTGCCTTCAACGCGCAGAATTCCGGTGTCGGAGACGAAGGTGTCAGAGCGGGCAGGATGTGCTTCGAGGCGGAGGTGCCACTCCTGCGGGTTCGGGAGCCAGAGGGCAAACTCGGCGTCGTTCAGGGAGAAGGGCATCTTCTCCTGTCCCTGCTTGAGGTTGACGCGCGCGCCGGTGGCTTCGATATAGGGGAAGCGGGGAGCGGGGCCGGAGGTCTTCTGGGCGGTGGGGGCGGTCTGGATGTGCGCCGCCTGAATCAGGATGGACTCGAGATTCCACTTGCCGTTGGGGAGATGGACGAGGTTAACACTGGGTTCGGTGAAGCTGATGGTGGCGAACTCGACCTTGCGGCGCCAGAGCGGCCAGACGCGCAAGGTGGCGTGGACGCTGTTGGCGCGGATGACGGGCTCGCTGCCAAAGGCCGGGTCTTCGGAGACGACCAGATTTTCAATCGTAAAGCCGGGGAGGGGAAGCAGGTTGAGGGTGACTTTGTCGAGGTGGACGGGGCGTCCGAGGCTTCGGCCGATGCTTTCCGCGATGCGGTGCTGGTAGCGATTAATGCTGATGTACGAAGGGATAAACGCGATCAGCATTAGCGCGAGGAGCACGTAATAGACGAGAACGAAGCGGCGGAAGTGCGAGCGCCGTTTGGGCGGCTGGCTTGCGGCAGAGGCATAGGTTGGATCGGTCTGCTGCATGGAGATGGGCGGCGCAGCGTGGGGCTGCGCCGGGAAGGTCCTCGTTTGGTTAGAGCTTACTTGATGCGGTGCAGGGTGCGGCTCCAGCGAGTCTGATCGAAGACGTGGATGATGATGTGTGCCATGAAGCTGAGGCGCTCACCCATGCTTTGCTTGTTGATCTGGTCGGCTGGGGTCTGGAAGGACCAGTAGACGAAGAGGGGACGTCCGACGATGTTCTCGCGGGGAACGAAGCCCCAGTAGCGGCCGTCGAGGGATTCCGTACGGTTGTCGCCCATGGCGAAGACTTTGCCAGGCGGCACGACGAGGTCGCCGTCGACGATGTGGGTGGGAAGTTCGTTGGCCCAGCTTGCGGTAACCTGGCCTTCTTCGTTCGGTCCCGGGGGAACGCCGGGGAAGTCGTCCCGGTAGGGCTGGAAGGCGTGCTGCGGATTGTCGTCGTAGGCAGGCATTCCGGCGTGAGGCTCGTTCTGGGCGACGCCGTTGAGATAGACGACTCCGTTGCGCAGGTGGAGATGGTCCCCGGGGATGCCGATGGTGCGCTTGACGAGGAACAGGTCTGGCTCGCCGGGCTTGAGGAAGACGATGATGTCGCCGCGCTCGACGTTGCGGTAGAAGTTGAACGGTGCCCATTTCGCGGGGGGCGCGAGGGCGATGCGGTCGACCAGGACGTGGTCGCCGATGAGGAGCGTCTTGACCATCGAGGCGGACGGGATCTCGAAGTTCTGGAAGACGAAGGTCATGACGAAGAGACCAATGGCGAGGACGGTGCAGATGGAGGAGAGCGATTCGAGGGCGGTCTCGTGCTCCTGGTGCTGTTCGACTGCGTCTTCCGTTGTGGTCTCGATTTCGACTTCCTTCGTGTTCATTCTTGCTCTCCGGTGCTGCGGTTCGGGCTCCAGCAAGTGTATCGCTGATTGGGGAGAGTTCGTTAATGGACTACCTGGAAGATACGGTTCCAGCGGGCGAAGTTTAGTAGAGCGTTCACCCGTGTCTGGGGTGAGGGCGCGGTGAAGGGGGTGGGGTTTTCGGGGCGGCCGGTCTGGAGAGAGAAGTAGATGAACATCGGTTTGCCGACGATGGCGGAGCGGGGGACAAAGCCCCAGTAGCGGCTGTCCTCGCTGCCGTTGCGGTTGTCGCCAAGGACGAAGTAGTTGTCCTGGGGGATGATGAGTTCGCCGTTATCGACCAGGGTGTGCATGCGGATCCACCAGGCGGGATCGATGTCGGGGGCGGTGGCCTGGAGGCGCGGGAAGTTGTCGCGGAAGCCGTCGGCGGGGCCGGGACGGTAGACGGCGTAGGTCTCGGTGAGGGGCTGGCCGTTGATATAGACATGTCCGTCGCGGAGGCGAAGGTGGTCGCCCGGCAGGCCGATAACACGCTTGATGAGGTGCATCGCGGGGTCTACGGGGTAGTGGAAGATGATGATCTCGCCGCGGTGGATCCCGGTCGGGGGAAAGACGAGGCTGGGCTCATCGAAGCCGAGGGCTTGCTTGTCGACCAGCAGAAAGTCGCCGACGAGGAGGGTGGGTTCCATCGAACCGGATGGGATGCGGAAGGGCTGGACGGTGAAGGTGATGATGAAGATGGCGATGACGATGATGTAGAAGAGCGACTGGATAGCCGGGAGGAGTCCGTGGGGGTGATGATGGGCGTCCTGGGTTGCGGGCGGCGCGAGGTCGGGCGGTGGAATCAGTTCAAGAGGGGCGGAGGTGTCGCTTCGGGCCGGGATGTCCGAGGTGGGGGAACGGGCCAGGATCGGGGCCGTACTCTCGTTCATCCGTTGCCCTCCTTGGTTGCGACGGCGTGCTGGGTTTGATGCTGAATACGCTGCTCGGCGAGGAGATGTTCAAAGGCGAGGCGGGCGGCCTCCTGCTGTGCCTTCTTTTTGGTGGAGCCTTCCGATTCAGCCAGCGGGCGGGAGTCGCCGGAGGGGTCGACGATGCGAACCTCGACAAGGAAGCGCTTGGCGTGGTCGGGGCCGGACTGGCTGGTCAGGACGTATTCGGGCTGGCCGGCTCCGATGGCCTGGAGGTGCTCCTGAAGCGCGGACTTATGGTCGCCGATGGCTCCGGAGAAGGAGGCCTTGAAGTCGTGGGGATCGTGGGAGTCGGATTTGTGAGCCTCGAGCAGGGCGAGGTGCAGGCCGGGGATGGCGGGTTCAATGATGTGGGTTTCAACGAAGGTGCGGGCAGCGGAAAGGCCACCATCCAAATAAAGAGCGGCAATGACGGCTTCAAGGGCGTTGGCGAGCAGGGCGGGCTTGCGGCGGCCTCCGCTCTGCTCCTCTCCGCGGCCGAGGCGGAGCTGGTCGCCGAGACCGATATGGGCGGCGACGGTGCCGAGGTGTCGGCTGCTGACGAGGGAGGCGCGGAGGCGGGTAAGCTCGCCCTCGCGGGAGCCGGGGAAGCGTTGGAAGAGAGCTTCGGCGACCAGCAGGCCGAGGACGGCATCGCCGATGAATTCGAGCTGCTCGTTGTCGGAACGGGGGTCGGTGCGAGGGTCGGCACGGCGCTCGGGGGTTCCGGGGGGGGGAGGGTGGGTCTCGTAGGAGAGAGACCGGTGGGTGAGTGCCCAGATAAGAAGTTCGGGGCGCTTGAAGTGATGGTCGAAGAGGTCAGGCGGCGTCGGGGGAGGGGTGTGCTTCGTGCGTCGCGCAGGCGTCTTGGGGGTCGTCGTCGGCTTCAATTCGACTCCTTTACGCTTTAGACTCCTGATCCGGGCTTACGAAAGAGCCCGGGGAGGTCGGCGGCGATTGACAGCGTGGAAGGCTTTCGTGGATCGAAAGGTCAATCTGAGGCTAAAGCCTTGAGCTACCCGGATGCAAATACATAGGGTTACGACAGGGTCAGAGTAGATTCGGGGATCGCGTCCGCAGTTGCCTTGGTTTAGCGAGGGGTGGAAGTTGGCGGTGGAGGGCGGTAGGCGTTCTTTTCGGCTTTGCCGCTGGGGTCGAGCGGAGCGTCGTCGGCTGGTTCTCCCTGGCGGCGGGGGAGGGAAAAGGGCTCTTTGAGGCCTTTTTCGGCGGCGGCCTTGGTGTCGGGCTGGCTGTCGCGGGCGGAGAGGGCGGCTTTGTATTCGGCCAGGGCCTTGGGGCGCTCGGGATGGGCGGAGTCCGGATCCTTGGGGTCACGGGCGATGTCGTAGAGGCGGCCCATGTAGATGTGGGTCCAGGCGAGGGTGCGGGGATCCTTGGTGAGGGTAAGAGTCTTGGTGAAGTGCTCGAGGGCGGCTTCGGGATCGCCTTCGATGAGCTGGATGCGGCCGGCAAGGTAGTGGGCCTGGGCGTTGTTGGGGTCGGACTTCAGGGCGGTGTCGGCGAGCGCTTCGGCGCCGTCGGTGTCGCCTTTCATGAGCTTCATCTCAGCGAGGTCCATGCCTTTGAGCTGGCGCGGGGCGCGAGCGACAAGTTCATGCGACTCTTCGGGAAGGAAGGTGACCTGCATGTCCTTATGAAGTTCGCGCTGGACGTCCATGCCGTAGACCATCTCGCCGATGTCTTCCTTAAGGCTGATGTTGCTATGTTCCATCTGGCCGAGCTTGTCGTAGAGATAGTCGACCATGACCCAGCCCTGGCGAACGTCGAGCTGGACGGTCTTGCGGCGGACGGCTTCGGCCTGCCGCTCATACAGGGAGGTCTCGGCGTCGAAGCGGTCAAGCTCGGCACGCTGCCGGATCCCGGCAGGTTTCTTCGGTTTAGGGAAGCCGACGTCCATGGTGCGGGCTTCGATCGCCTTGATGAGGCATTCAGAGATCAGGGCCACGATATCGGACTTGTAGGCGAACTCGATGGGAGCGTCCTGGACGGATTTGAGCAATGGCAGGAGGCGGTCCATGGCGATGGCACGGGCGTAGACGAGGGGTTCGACCTCGTAGTGCAGGTAGGTGTGGCGGACTTGATCCATGTGAACGGCGCCGAGCGGATCGCCTGCTGGTGAGGCTACGACCAGGAAGTCGTTGGAGTAGATACGGGCGTTGGTGGCGGAGGGGGCGAGCATAGGCTCAAGCAGCACCAAGAAGCGGCGGCCGTCGTAGCTGCTGACGGGCAGGCCGAGGTAGATGTTGGTGTCGAGGATCATCTTCGTCAGCGGATCGTGGACGCGGTTGACGAGATCTTCGTACTGGGGACGGTGATTGATCCAGATGCCGTGGAGGTGAATGGCCTCGCCGAAGGTACGGACAAGAGGAAGGATATTGACGATCTGGGTCGAGTCGGGGGGGAGATCCGTCTCGTCGGCGATGGGGGAGAGTTCGGGTGGGGGCTTCAGGTAGACAGCGAGCGAGACGTACTGGGCCAGGTTGCGACCGCTGTCGGAGAGGGTGTGGAGCTGGATGTAGGCGCACAGGGCATCGCGGGCGTCCCGGGCTTCGGCGGAGGCGCTGAGGGCCTCGTTGACCTCCTGACGGATGGCGGTGCGGACGGGCGCGGAGTTGGCGAGGTCGGCATCGTAGCCACAGGCGTTGAGCGCAGTGGCGAGGAAGAAGAGGGGCTCGGAGGTTTCGAGCGTGATCGCGGAGCCGCCGGCTTCGGGCTGGGCGATGCGGGTGGTGGGGGTGGAGCGAGAGTCGTTCTTGATGTTGCCGCTGGTGCTGCTGGAGGCCTGGGGATAAGCGGCGGGGGCGCAGAGCGTGAAGATGACGGCTGCAGCGGCGGCGAAGGGGGTGATGCGGGATGAGTTTTGGGATGACACGATAGGTGTTCGACGCTCCCCATGGAGTTTAAGGGAGCGCAGGGGCTGGCGCAAGGTGTGGCGAACGGAAGTGATTGAAAGTGCTAGAAACTCTTTGCTCGGGCGAAGATCAATCGCTGCAAATTGCCGACTAGCGCGAGTGATGCGGCGAGATGCTGGGAGTCTGATCTGTTTCCGAGAAGCAAACGGCTGCCGCCCGCCAAACTTCACTCGCGTTCGGCAGCCGTTCCCCATGAAAGAGTCAGTTCCGATCCCAGAACGGCGGCGGCTCGATGCCAAGCGCCCGGAGGTAGACATATCCCTGGCCGCGGTGATGAATTTCGTTGTCGATGGCGTATTGAATCGTTGCCAGGCCCGCCATCTCCCATTGGCCGAATGCTTTATCCGCCTCACTGAACCGGGCGGCAGGAATCTTCGGAAATTTCTCATTCAACTGCTCTGTTTGAGTGTCCCACAGGCGCAGAAGCTCGCTCTTCGTCTGAGGCTTCCCGTGCTCAAATGCTATCCATTTCCCGGTAGACACGCCCTCCACAATGGGTACCGCCATGCTGATGAACTCCAGGGCCAGCTCTCCAAAGGTCCGCATTCCCCCCACAGAAAACTGAAACAGCTTGTCGTCTGGAAATGCTTCGATGGTCCTCCGCGTAAGTCGTCTGTGTCCCTGCCAGTTCTGTAGCAGAGCGTCCGCTGTTACCAGATGAATCGATGTCGTTTCGATTGCCATTTTCATTCTCCATGGCCCATTCGGGCTTACTCTCAGAGTACGAAGCATTCCCGACAGAGCTTGTCGTGAATTCGAGAAAGAATGGAAATCTTATGTATGACCCAATCATGCGCGTCTTCACCGTTCTCGAGATTCTGCAGGCCCGCGACCGTGTAACCGGCGCGGAACTTGCCGAGAGGCTGGAAGTTGATCTGCGCACCGTGCAGCGCTATATCGTTCGACTGAAGGATCTGGGTATCCCCATTGGATCTTCGCCGGGAGTCGGCGGTGCCTATCGCCTGCGGCCGGGTTTTCGGCTGCCGCCCTTGCTGCTGACGAACGAGGAGGCGTTCGCGCTTTCACTAGGATTGCGGGCGCTGCGCCAGATTGGACTGGCAGCATTTGCGCCCGCCACAGAGAGTGCCCTGGCCAAATTGGGACGTGTCCTTCCCGAGGCGTTGCGCGAGAGCATACGGACCGTGGAGGATGTGGTGTCCATGGAACCAAGTCCCTGGGTGGCTCCGACGTCGATGGAATGTCTGATCGGCGCCGCCTCCGCCATCCGTACCAGCCGACGCATTCGCTTTGCCTACCAATCGCATAACGAAACGATCTCCCACCGCGAAATCGAGCCCTATGCCGTGATGCACGCCGACGGACGCTGGTACCTGATCGGCCACTGCCTGTCGCGGCAGGCTCTGCGTACCTTTCGCCTTGACCGCGCGACGCACCTCGGGGTTTGTGCGGTGACTTTCGACCCTCCAAGCGGTTTCGATGCCCGTCGCTACCTCGCAGAGCACATGCCCTTCGTTCAATCCGACTACCAGATTGATGTCTGGATCGATATGCCAATCGAGGAGGCCGAGCGCACCTTTGCACTATGGAGAATCGCTATGGAATCACACGAGGGCGGCACGCGCTTGCGTTGCGGGCGGGATCGTCTGGAGATGTTTGCAGCGATGCTACTCAGCGCGGGCCGTGGGATCGTGGTGCACAGTCCATCCGAACTGCGCGAAACCTTTCGCAATCTGGCCAAACTGGCGATGGAGGCTGCGGACAGTCCTCATCCTTAAGTGCATTGATAGAGGACCACGACGCTCGACATCTTTTGGCTTGTGGGAAGCGATCCGTATCAACCCTGGACGGAGACGCCAGAGAAGGTGACTACAGCGCGGCCGCGGATGGGGGCTCCGAAGACGCGGGCGGGTTCGAAAACGCTCAGGAGCAGTTGGTCGACGATCTGGGTGTTGACTGCGGGATCTTCGGGCCCGGAGACGATCTTGTAATCGTAGACACGGCCGTCGCTATTGACGTAGGCCTCGACAATGATGGTGGCGTCGTGACTGCTGATGATGGCGCGGGGGAGCACAGCCGAGTACCGGTAGTGGGGCACGGTCATGGCACCGAGCGGCTCGTCGTTGGCCATTACGGGATCGGGCGCGGCGACCATTCCCAGCAGGAAGAGGACGCTGCCGAGAAGGACGATGGTTCCGGCGAAGCCTGCCGAGGCTTGCAACAGGACGGGGCGAATGACATGCTGCCATTTGAAGCTGAAATTATCGAACCAGCCCTCGCGGCGGCGGGCCTGCTCGTGGGAGATGGCGAGGCGCAGCTTCATGCCGAGGTCGGCAGGGGGCTTGATAGGGCCGAGGTCGCCGAGGACGCGTTGCATGTCGCGGAGGGACTCGAACTCGCTCTTGCAATCGGTGCAGGTCTCCAGGTGGGAGGCGATCGTCTGCATGCGGCGGCCGCTGACGGCTCCGTCGAGGTATGCGGAGAAGAAGGCCCGCACCGAGGCGCATCGAGATTGCGTAAGCGATGTGATATGCGAGTAGATCTGCGACTGAATCTCTTTCATCGGGTGGCCGCTCCTTTGGATGACTGGAGGGAGAGGGACGACGCAGAAGAAGCAGAAGAAAGAGACTGGTTTGGTGTCGTGGTTCTGGATGAGGTCTTTGCGGCTGTGCTTTGCGCAATCAGGAGCGAACGCAAAGCGGTGCGACCGCGGGTCAGGCGGGATTTGACGGTACCGAGCTGGACATCGAGGATGTCGGCGATCTCCTCATAGGCGAAGCCTTCGATCTCGCGGAGGACGACGACGGCGCGATAGGCCTCGGGAAGCTCGCGGAGTGCGGCTTCGAGGTGCTCGCGGGACTCTTTCTGGACGGCCTGATCGTAGGGGGAATCGCCCTGGTCGGCGAGGGTGGCGCTGAGGCAGAGTGAGTCGCCTGACTCGTCGGCGTCCGCGTCGTAGCTGGAATCGATGGTGACTTCCTGGCGTTTGTGTCGGGACCACCAGCGACGCTGATTGGAGGCTTCGTGAAGCGCGATGCGGTAAAGCCAGGTGCGCAGGCTGGCATCGCCATTGAAGCCGCGAATGCTGCGGAAGACCTTGATGAAGACTTCCTGGGTGATGTCGGAGGCGTCGGCAGGGTCGTTGATGCTGCGCGCGATAAGGGAGTAGAGGGGTTGGTGATACTGCGCGATGAGCAGGCCAAAGGCCTCTTCGGAGCCGGCCTTGAGGTCGGCGACGAGAGAGGCGTCTTCCGTGGTGATGCCGATGGCGCTTGCCAGATTTCCCACTGCTGTGCCCGCCTGCATATCGGGTGACCTCTACAGTACGACGTTCGTTCGGTCCCCTGCAAATCCCGGCAGGCCGTGATTCATAGATAGGGACAGGTAAAACAGCGCCGGCGCCGGCAGAGTGCTCGCTTCACTCTAGTTAGTTAGACACCAGGGGTAGGGCGAATAGTTCCAGTGCCATTGACGAACGGCTCCAGGTCAGTCAGAATAGATGGAGTCCTTCCTGAGAGTGGGCCTGTGGCGCAGCTGGGAGCGCGCTTCCATGGCATGGAAGAGGTCATCGGTTCGATCCCGATCAGGTCCACCAACTAAACTACCGCAAAATCAATAAGATACAAGACACTCCGGCCAACCGTACAAGAATCGTACAACCGGCCTATACTTCCTCTGTGCTCGCTCGTTGCACAGGAAAAGGAGTGCTCCTCATGCTGTCGCCCTATACCCGCCATTACCTGCCCTGCAAGCAGACCGATATTTCTTACCGCCGCTGCAAGTGCCCCAAATGGATACAGGGTGTACTGCCGGATGGTCGCCCTCTGCGCAAGACCGCGAAGACCCGCAGTTGGGAGAAGGCCGAGATTCTCTGCCGCAGGCTCGAAGACGAGTCCGACCCCAACAAGCCGCAGGCCAGGCCGCGCACGAAGATTGCCGATGCTATCAAGTCTTTCCGCGATGACGAAGACGCCCGCCAGTTGACCGAAGGCACGCTCAAAAAGAGCCGGTACTTTTTCGAGACGCAGTTAAAGGAGTGGGCCGAGGTGGAAAAGCTCGTCTACCTTGACCAGCTCACCCCGGCGCTGTTGACCAAGTTCCGCGCTGGCTGGACCAATGCCGCACAGACCATGCAGCGCAAACATGAGCGGCTGATTGCCTTCCTCTGGTTCTGTGTCCGCATGGAGTGGATTACCAAGAACCCCGCCATCCTCTTGAAACGGGTCAAGGCCGAGCCTACGCCCACCGACTACTTCCCCAAAGAAGAGTTCAAGGTGCTGGTGGATGCGACCTATGCGTATGGGGACTGGCGCGGAGGTCATGACTTCGAGCACCGCCGCGACCGGCTCCGTGCCTTGATCCTGCTGATGCGCTGGTCGGGACTGGCGATCCTCGATGCGGTGACGCTGGAGCGGACACGCCTGAGCGACGATGGCAACCTCTTCCTCTATCGCGCCAAGACCGGCGTTCCTGTCTATGTGCCGCTCCCGCCCGAGGTGCATACTCTGTTGCGTTCGCTGCCAAACTCCAATGAGCATTACTTCTTCTGGAGCGGCAACGGCGATCCTGAGACGGCGAAGCGCGGGTGGGTGCGTTCTTTCGCTTTGCTGTTCAAGAACGCGGCCCTCAAGGACCCGGACGGCACACCGAAGCGCTGCCACTCGCATATGTTCCGCGACACCTTCGCCGTCGAGCTGCTGTTGGCTGGCGTTCCGATAGATCAGGTTTCTATCCTGCTCGGACACAGCAGCGTCAAGGTGACGGAGAAGCATTACGCCCCCTTCGTCAAGGCGCGGCAGGAGCAGTTGGCACTCTCGGCGCGGATGGCATGGGAGCAGAGGCCGGAGGAGAAACGCCCTTCCGTGCCAGTGAAAGGCAAAGGGAAAAATACTATTGCTGCAAAGGCAGCGTAGCTGCTGAATACAATCTGTTAGCAGTGCCCGATAGAGGTCAGATGTCCCTTTTAAGAGAGTTCGGTCTGTGACAGATCGTATCGATAGCGTCAGGCGCTCTTCGATGATGGCGGCGGTTCGATCGAAGAATACCGAACCGGAGATGCTTGTTCGACGGCTTGTTCATTCTCTCGGTTATCGCTATCGGCTGCACTCTACAAAGTTACCTGGCCGGCCTGACCTCGTCTTCCCAGGCAAGAGGAAAGTTATCTTCGTTCACGGGTGCTTCTGGCATCGACATGCGAACTGCTCGAAGGCCACCCTTCCCAAGACGCGGACCGAGTTTTGGGAAGGGAAGCTTGATGGAAATGTCGCTCGGGACCGGCGCATTGAACAGGCGCTCACCGGCGAAGGTTGGGGTGTGTTGATCCTCTGGCAATGCGAACTGCAAGACACGGTCCGATTGTCGAGGCGATCGCATGACTTCCTCGGCGGAACTAACGGCACAACAGCCAATGAGCGCGAGGGTGTTAACCCTCTAGTTAACGAACCGGAGTCTTCGGCCTAGTGAATCTCGACGGAACACTAGCCTGCTACGGTATAACATACCAAGGCATATATTGAGCGTGAAACCACATACGAGCGGGAAAATCAGAGTGTTCGACTTCTTCTCGGGCTGCGGAGGCACAAGTGCTGGCCTCCAAGATGCAGGCATGGAAATTGTGTTCGCACTCGATTTTGACGTTGACGCGGCAGCGACATTCAAAGCCAACTTCCCAAAGGCTGCTTTTTTTCACAAAGACGTAACGAAGATGCGAGCCGATAGCATTACCGACCTGGTCGGCGAGGACCGAACGAGTCCCATTCTTTTTTGTGGTTGTGCGCCTTGTCAACCCTTTTCGCAACAGAATGGACGGCGCAGCAAAACCGATCACCGTATTCCCCTGCTTGCACACTTTGCTCGGTTCGTGAAGTTTCATCAGCCGGACTTCGTGTTGGTGGAAAACGTTCCAGGAATCCAGAAGGTCTCGCGTAAAAGCGGGCCGCTTCCTTCATTCTTAAGAATATTGAAACGGCTGCACTATTCATTCGCTATGGATACTGTCGACTGCTGCGATTACGGAGTCCCACAAAAGAGGAAGAGATTCGTGCTTCTTGCAAGCAAACTGGGGTCCGTCTCATTGCCGCCGAAAACCCACGGACCCGGACGACCGAACCCCTCATATTCCACAGTAGGGGAATGGATTCTGGGCCTTCCGAAACTCGCAGCCGGCGAAAATAGTGTTCTTCTAAAAAATCACCGCGCGGCCAGCCTGTCCCCGACGAATTTGGCTCGGATCAAAGCGACGCCAATCGGTGGCGGACGAAAAGATTGGCCTGTGGAGCTTCAACTCAAATGCCACGCGGATCACGACGGTCATACCGATGTGTATGGCCGCTTGAGACTGGACCAACCGGCGAGTGCCTTGACTACGCGGTGTATATCTCTATCCAATGGACGCTTCGGCCATCCGACCCAGGCTCGCGCAATCAGCGTTCGAGAAGCTGCGAAGCTACAAACTTTCGACGACGGTTTTGGCTTCTCTGGAAGTCTCAACTCAATGGCGCGTCAAATCGGGAATGCTGTTCCGGTCCTATTCGCTAAGCGTTTAGGTGAGACGTTCGTCAACGCAGCACAGGAGCACCAATCGGAGTTGTCTCATGGCGACGTTTAGAGCTCGGGCTCGGGCTCTTGACATGCTAGGTAGGCAACAGATCGCAGGTGTCCCCACCGCGATCAACGAGCTCTTCAAGAATGCTCACGACGCGTATGCCGATCGGGTCGAGGTTGATTTCTACCGATCTGATGGCTTGTTTCTATTGAGAGATGACGGTGTTGGGATGACCCGTGCCGAATTCGAGGCGAGATGGTTGACGCTTGGAACCGAGAGCAAGGTCAACTCGACGATCACGGGCATGAGCATGCCCAGAATCGATCCGGAGAAACCTCGGCGCCCAATTCTTGGAGAGAAAGGTATCGGGCGACTGGCGATTGCGGCCATCGGTCCGCAGGTACTCGTGCTCACACGGTCGGGGGACGGCGATAACCGTGGAGAATTGACTGCAGCCTTTATCCAGTGGAGCCTCTTCCAATGCCCCGGAATTAACCTGGATCAAATAGAAGTTCCGATTAGATCATTTCCGGTCGGAACCTTTCCGACTCGGATAGACGTTGATGTGATGGTGGGCGAGGTACGAGAAAATCTAAGTCGGCTGGCCGCCCGCATCGATTCGGCAACAACCCTGCGCATCGAAAACGAACTGAATAGCTTTCAAGTCGATCCGACTGAGCTGGATAAGAGTCTTGGCGTGCCAACTCTGACTGGCCTCGGCGGCGGAACGCATTTTTACGTCATGCCAGCAGACCCTTCGCTAACGGCAGCCATCGACGAGAAGCTGGATAGCGACAGCGCCGCTCCATTGAAGAAGATGTTGCTGGGCTTCACCAATACAATGACACCCGGTCATGCCGCCTCTCAAATTCGTGCGTCATTTCGCGATCACCGAACCGACGATAGTACCGAGGAGTTAATCGACGAACAGAGCTTCTTCACCCCAGAGGAATTCCTCAATGCCGATCATCACCTAAAAGGTCGCTTTGACGAGTACGGACAGTTTGAAGGGATGGTTTCTGTATACGGAGAAGAACATCCGAATCACGTCGTTGCCTGGGATGCTGCACAAGGGAAGCGCACGGATTGCGGGCCGTTCTCTATCAGTGTTGCTTACGTTCAGGGAGCGGCTAGAGAGAGCACGCTTCCTCCCAATGATTGGGCAATCATCAGCAGCAAGCTCACCCAAATCGGCGGTCTCTATATCTACAAAGACAATATCCGGATACTTCCTTATGGAGATAACGATTATGACTTCTTGGATATCGAGAAAAACCGCACAAAGAGTGCTGGCTATTACTACTTTTCCTATCGCAGAATCTTCGGTGTCATCGAAATAAATCAAACCGACAACCCACAGTTGAACGAGAAAGCAGGGCGAGAGGGTTTCAGGGAGAACCGCGCCTATCGTCAATTTAGGGCTATGCTAATGAACTTCTTCGTTCAGATCGCCGCAGACTTCTTTCGAGAAGGAAGTCCCGGAGCCGAGCGTTACGCCGAGCGAAAAGCTGAAATCGATCGCGTGGAAAGAGCGCGGCGACGCCGAGAGAAGCAACTGACAGCCCGCAGAAAAACATTCAGTGAACAATTACGCTCCTTCTTTGCAGACTTGGAGGCTGGCGAACCGCTAAAAGCCACCTCATCCATCATCGAGCGGCTTTCCGGCGATATCGGCGCAGCGGTTGCACTCAAAGATAAAGACGATGCAGGGCGTGCCGTTATGCAGGCAGAGTCCGATGCAACTCAATCACTGTTTTCCCTGAGAAAACAGTATCGTGTCGTGCGCCCTAGCGGAGTCGGTCTCACCAAACAGATGCGCCGGGATTGGGAAGCGTCAACGGCAGAGGTAAAACGGCTGGAAAGTGAAATCTTCTCCCCAACGGCAGAGACGATTTCCCAAATCGTTGGTGAACTTGCTGCCAAGGCGAAGCTCGATATCAGCATGCGCGTTAGGATCGAACGCTCAATCACAGAGCGTATTGTGGATACGGAACGCCGCGCTGCCACGGAGAGAAAAGAGACTCGCGATGCCCTGAAGGATCTAAATAAAGGGGTACTAGAAACTTCTCGTGAGATCGTGCTGGAGGTCGGCTCGGCAATTCAGAAGACTCGCAGCACGCTCGCCAGCCTCGATGTATCGAACCTAAGGGACGAAGAAATAGTCGAAAAGCGGCTTGGCATGGAATTGGATTTGGCCGATGTAGCTGATCGCGGCCTCGAATCGCTCAGCGCCATGAAAGAAGACCTTCGTGCAATGCATTGGACGCGCGACGAAGACGGTCGGTTTATCGGCATGAATCTCATGAACGAGTCTTTGCAAGAAGATGTTCTCGCGATGCGTGAACAAGCCGAAGCGGACCTTGAATTGACACAGGTTGGTATGGCATTGAGCGTCGTCAATCATGAATTTGAGAGCAGTATTAAAGCTGTCCGTACAAGTCTTCGCCGGCTGAAATCATGGGCCGATGTGAATAGCGATCTTGAAGGGCTTTACTCGGAATTGCGTTCAAGCTTTGACCACATTGACGGATATCTAAGCCTTTTTACTCCACTCCAGCGTCGGCTCTATAGGAGTGAGATCGATTTTTCCGGGACAGACATTACAAAGTTTTTGAGAGACCTTTTCAGTCGTAGACTTGACCGCCATTCGGTAGAGTTGCGTTCCTCCTCCTCCTTTATGAAGCACACTATTCATGGATATCCGTCCTCTTTCTATCCGGTTTTTGTGAATCTGGTCGATAATGCCATCTTTTGGCTAAAAGACAGACCCGAGCCGCGACTCATAACACTTGATGCCCGAGCTTCCACAATGATCGTGAAGGATAACGGTCCAGGTGTCTCGACCCGTGATGTGGATGCGATTTTCGACGTTGGATTCACGAGAAAGCCTGGAGGTCGAGGCTTAGGTCTGCACATAGCCCGAGAGGTGCTATCGAAAATAGGGTACCAACTGACATTAGTTCAATCATCCGAAGGCCGTGGCGCAGAGTTCCATATTTCACCTAAAGAGATCATCTAGGAGATCCACTGATGGCTGCAGGTAGCGTGTTCTTGGAGAAGTCGAAAGGAGTTGTACGGGACTTTCTGCGTACCGTAGTTTTGGTTGATGATCGAGCATACCTCGAAGAGAAACCTCAATCACCGCAACCCTCCAGTCTTATCAATCCGGGTAAGCAGGGGGGAGACTCCGCTCCAGAGCGCGTGCAGACTCCATTGCCGAGTGTGCAGTCCGAGAGCACGACTAAAGTGGTTGATGTCTCTCCGGTAGCGGCCACGTCGAATGACAGTCCATCCGTTCCGCCCGCGGCTGCGCCCAATGACCACTCCTTGAATGGAAAAGCAGTCATAGACGAGTTCGCCAAGGTTGGCATCATCTGTGCCGTAGTACGGCCCACTGAGGAAGAACTGCAGACTCTAAGCGGTACTCTCCAACGCGTTGGACCCACCGCAGATGTTGTGATACTCGATTGGGTCCTGTACGAAAATAAGTTTGGCGAAAAGACTTTAGAACTAATTGAAACGCTTGCAGCGAGTTCAAAGGCGGAGAGCGGTCGCGCCAGGCTTATCGTTGTCTATACGGCTGAGCCTAATCTCGCCGATATTGCTGGTGCGATACGGAAAACGCTCAAACGACCCGAGCTATCTCCAACGGATGATCCGTTTACCGTTGCTCATGGCGGCCTCCGAGTCTGCGTTTACGGCAAAGAGGGATTACGCACAACTCAGATAGGGCTGGACCGCGCACTTCCTCCGAAGCAGCTCCCAGACATGATCATTTCTGAATTCGCAGAACTGACAAAGGGGCTTCTATCAAATGTTGCAATAAAGAGCATTTCAGCGATTCGCTCAAACACGTATCAGCTTTTGGCTCGTTTCAGCCCAGCAATCGATCCGGCGTTCGTGACCCACAGCACATTGATCTGCCCTGAAGAGGCAGCAGAGCAAGTGGCTGCACTGATAGTGTCCGAGATTCAGGAAATTCTGGAGGATGAAGAAGTCGGCGAGGCCACTAACTTCTTACACATAGTCGAGTGGCTCGATGACCGCATTCAAGATGGACTGACATTCAATACCACAGCGACCCTCAACATTGCTGCGTACCGTTCAGGGCTAGTCCACCTGCTAGAGAATGGTACGGGAACGGTCTCGGTAGGAGAGCTATTCACCGACCACACCGAGTTCAGCCGTGAGGTGTTGAAGAGTAAAGAGAAAGCATCCGGACTTGTTCGCAAGTCATTGACGGAAATCCTCTCCATGCCCGCTACGGTGAGCCTTGAGAGCGATGCGTCTCTCGCAATGCTAATGTCATTACGACAGAGATATAAAAACCCACCACCAGCGTTAACCCTCGGAACGATCGTAATGAGGTCTCAAGGAGATGTGCTTCGTTACCTTCTCTGTCTGCAGCCAGTCTGCGATAGTGTAAGGCTGAAAGGCCCACGCACCTATCCTTTTATCCAGTTAGGAACTACCGACGATCCGAACTCTTGCCACTTCATTGTGAGAGATAAGACAGAGTTGCGCTTTCTGACAATCAAATACAACCCTTACTTGCTGGAAATGGCGCAATTCGCACCTAACGCGAAAGCTCAGGTTATTGGCGAGTTGAAGGGGAACGATGTCTACTTCTCTGCGAGTGACACAGATGCCACATTTAGATGGGTAGCCGATCTCAAGCCTGCTCATGCACAGCGAGTTGCTAACAATTTTGGAAGTACTGTGTCGCGAGTAGGGTTGGTCGAATCGGAATGGAATCGTCTCGGAGCCCCTAAAGGATGACTCGCTAGGTCTCTTGATTGGCGATATTGTAGACATCGTCTGCAATATCGCTCACCTCCGGAACTGTGAAAACCCAGTCTCAGAGGATGCCAGCACACTTTCACTTGAGCCGTGCAGCAATGTCGTTTGCGATCAGCCGGAGATAATTTTCTGCCGTTGCAACGGCTTCCTCAGCTTCCGTCAGGGTGATAAGGGCGATGTCATAGAAAGCGTCGTTCCGCTTACGGCGCATACGATCGAACAACGCGAAGGTCGGAGCCAGCGCTGGATCGAGATGTTGTTGGGAAAACTCGATGATCGCGCGGTGGTGTCCGAGTTGGACACGAGGCCGGCTCCCGTGACTCAGCATCAAAGCCAGCGATCCCTTGAGCATCGCCTCATACGCAATCTGATAGGCAGCTTCCGCGTCAATCGTGAGATTCTTCCGGGCGGCGACTGACTTGTTCTGTGCGCTGGTGAGGAATTGCTCTACCTGTTTGCGGTTGACGGGTTGGGGCTTCGTTGTCTTCATGCTGCGATCAGTTCAACCCGCTTTCCCTTCCAGATGTCACTGAGGAACGGATCATGGCTGGCAAGTTTCCGTTTCAATTCCTCATCCGTAATCACCGTGTAGTTTACTTCCCGGCTCAACAGCTTCTCAAGACGGCCTGCCACATTCGCAAGTTCGGTTGCCTTCGGCTTCCCGACAATCAGCACGTCAATGTCGCTGGCAGCATCTTCTTCTCCCTTGGCGAAAGACCCGTAGAGATAAGCTGACTGTATCCCCGGAATCTTCCTGAGCGATTCCGACAGCGCAGGAGCTACCCCAATGGTCCGCCGCAGAATCGAGAACACCTCTTTCAGAAAGGGGTATTCCCGGTTGAGGCTGTAGTATTTCTGATTGCCGCGCTGCTCCGACCGAAACAGGCCCTCTTGCTCCAATCGATGCAGCTCACGGGAAAGATTGGTGGAATCGACCCCCAGCAAGACCGCCAGTTCGCGGACGTAATGCGAAGCGGTGCGATTCGCCAGATAATGGGTCAAGAGCGACTTCCGCAGATTGGATCGAAGCTGAATCATCGCAGTATCATTCTACTGCAATCGCAGTAATTTTCTACTGCAATTTTTCTATTTTCGTAACTGCCGGTGGACACGCAACATGACGCTCTCCGGTATCCGCAAGGTTCGATAGCCCCGCGCAAACCGGCTCTCCGCCGAACCCCACTCAATCACTCCGGGTTCGTTCTCAAACATCCTTCGGATGGTGTTGCCGCTGAGTCCCCAGGACTTTGCAATCTCGTTAACGGAGTAATGCCTTTCAAGCGCCGGATCGCCGGACGCAGGCTCCGGTTCTGTCCACTGGCCTCCACTCCACCTCCCCGGCGACGCTTTGTATGCAGAACCGCGCATGTAGGCATTTTCGGAAAAGCCCCAGCCAGCGTCCAATCATCATTTCGCTCAGAAGTATCAGCTTTCGTTATACCCAAAGAACAAACGCAAAAACGTGGAGGCGCTGACGCGCGACTGTGCCCCACTTCGGTTCGCAAGGGTGGCTGGCCCATAGAGCGGGCCTTGTGGAGTCCGTTCGGGATAAGCGTGTCTCGCGCCAAACGATAGAACGTGTTTGTCACGCGTCACGCCACCACTCCGGCCTCCCCACCCTCACTCCCCTCGTTCTGCTCTGTCTGCCGATGGATCGTTTTTTGTCTCGCTGCGCTGTGAGAAACAAAAAACGCCCACGGGCAGACAGAGGCAAAAACAATGGAATATCACAGCAACAACAACGACAACAGCAACAGCGCATCCACCGCCAGCAATGGCATAACCTGCACCGCCACCTATTCACCAGAGGACAACAAACTCCGTCTTTACGCATCGAGTCGTCTTGATTCTGAAACCTACGCGCGAGTAAAAAGCGCGGGGTTCAAGTGGGCACCGCGGCAGCAACTTTTCGTCGCTCCCATGTGGACACCGGGACGTGAAGACCTTTTGCTGAAGCTTTGCGGCGAGATCGAGGACGAGGACAAGAGCCTTGTAGAACGCGCCGAGGAACGCAGCGAACGATTCGCCGACTACAGCGAGAGCCGCACCGAAGACGCGGACCGAGCACAAAAGGCAGTTGCCGCTATCGCCGAACACATCCCATTCGGCCAACCTATTCTCATCGGCCATCACTCCGAACGCCGCCACCGCAAAGACATCAAGCGGATCGAAGATGGGATGCACCGCGCCGTGAAGATGTGGGACACGGCGAAGTATTGGACAGATCGCGCAGCCGCAGCCGTTCGCCACGCAAAGCATAAGGAGCGTCCCGACGTGCGCGCCCGCCGCATCAAGGGGCTGGAGGCCGATAAGCGTAAACAGGAGCGGTATGTGCAAGAGGCCGAGCTATGGCTCAAGCTCTGGACCGAGTGCGCCCATGAGCAGGACAAAGAGTTGCAGGCCATCATCGCGTTACGCATCGCCGGCATGTGCCATCTGCATCTGCCTCGCAAGGAAGGCGACCGCGAAGACTTCCAGCACACCCCGACCGCATACGACGCGCTGCAAAATAGCTATCCCAATCTCTACGCACCCCGCACATTGGATGAGATCGTGACTGTCGCCCTCAACACGTATCCACGCGCCATTGTGCATCATGGCCGCTGGCTCGCTCATTATGAGAACCGCATTGCATACGAGCGCGCGATGCTTACCGAAGATGGCGGAACGGTGGCCGACAAGACCGGCCCGGAGAAAGGCGGCGCTTGCCGTTGCTGGGCTTCGCCGTGCGAAGGCTGGTCCTACATCCAGAAGGTCAACAAGGTTTCCGTTACGGTCCTCGACAACTGGAATAACGGTGGAAGCAATTTCACTCGCACCATTCCATTCGACAAGCTGACCGCCGTGATGAGCGCCGCCGAGGTGCAGGCCAAGCGCGATGCCGGCCTCTTGTTGGAGTCCTCCGACGGCATCGGCTTCTATCTCAGGCTAACGCAGCGAGAAGAATCATGGCGAAAATCTGAGTAGAGAGCACAAGGGAGTCTGCTTCGGCAGGCCCCCTTTTTGTTTCGTTATGCGTGATGCTTCGCAATCTCCACAGGTATAAAAATCCGTTATACATCTGAGCGAAATGATGATTTTCAATTTCATCGTTTCACCCCTACTCTCCGAAACAGTTCAGCAATCAATCCGAAGTTTCGGATCGGAGAGTGAGGGATATGAATTGGAAATCTTATCAACCGTTAGCGAGTCGCGCACTTCGATGCTTGACTCGCCCGCGCGTTCTCGCGGGCTTGCTCGCGCTCGGGGCGGCGCTGCCTGTGTACGCCCAGAGCAGCAGCGACCCGTGGGACAACGCAGTGAACGTCCTAAAAACCGCCTTCACCGGCACGATTGCAACCGGGCTGTCGCTGGTCGCCATCGTCGTCGGTGGACTGATGTTCGCCTATGGCGAAGGCCAGTCCAAGAAGACCCTTGCCGGGATCGTTTTCGGCGTGGGCATGGCTATAGGCGCGGTCAATTTTATGAGTTGGTTGTTCCCCAGTTAAGCAGCGAAAGGGAGGAGGTGATCCATTGTCTCAGTCAGCGGAACGTCGTGCGAACCCTGTTTACAAGGCCATGAACCGGCCACTGACTGTCCTGGGAGCAGAGCGGCGATTGTTCTTCGTCGCTCTGATCTCAGGAGGCGCGATCTTCTCACTCCTGCATTCACTCTTCGGTGGCATCGCGCTGTTTGTAGTCGGCGTCATCATCGCGCGGCGCGCCACCAGGTACGACATAGAGATTTTACGTGTGCTCTTCAACTCCAGCAAGTTCCGCAGACGGTACGACCCCATGAAACAGGAAGCAACAGAGGTACGCATAGCGAGGCGCGATGTTCAAGGTTGACACCATCACGAAGGACTGGAAAGAAGCGGGGTCCTTCCAGGCGCACATCAACCTGTATGGGTTTTGGGACGAGCACTGCTTTCTCACCAAGACCGGGGATTTAGGTTCGGTCCTCCGCATCGGTGGTATCGACTACGAAAGCCTCGGCCATGCTGGCCGCGACTACTGTGTCAAGCGGCTCGAAGCCGCCTTACGCAGCCTTGATGACAAGTGCCGCCTGTACCAGATTTTGTTTAAGCACAATCGGCCTGCGATTCCGCACGCCGAGTATGACAGCCCCCTGGTCCGTGCCGCTGTCGAGCAGCGCAGCGCATTCCTTCAATCGAAAGCCGACCGGCTGTACAGCATCGAGATGTATTGGATTGTGATGGTCGATGGCAAGTATGCCAAGACCGGCCTGTTTCATGCGCTGTCTCAGCTTACGAAGTCTCCACAAAAAGGTGTCCGTGAACTCAAGACGCTCTTCGCTGGCAAGCAGCAACGCACGCTGCTGTACGAGCAGATCGAGCGCGACCGGCTGCTGTTGCAGCAAAAGGTAAACAGTTTGAGTAGGCAGCTAAACGACCTCATGCGGGTCGAGCTGTCAGGGGCGGAAGAGACGTTTCGCATATTGCGCCGTCTGGTGAACTTCCGCCCCTCCAAGATCGCAGACGCGCCGTTGTATGGAGCGCGTCATCTGGACTGGCAGGTATGCGACTCGGAGCTTGAGGCGCATCGGGGCTACCTGCGGATGGACGACGATTTTGTTCGCGTCCTCACCCTGAAAGAGCTTCCCGGCGAAACCCGACCCCTGTTGTTGAACGGCTTGCTTGATGTCCCGGCCAACTTCCATGTCGTCACCGAATGGCACCCGGTAGACAATGCGAAGGCCCGCAAAGAGATTGCCAGCCGCCGCCGCCATCACCACAACTCGAAGACCAGCTTCGTCTCGAACTTGCAGGACCGCCAGAACGCCGGGAATCAGGACAACCTCGTAGACGACTCCAAAGCCGCTGCCGTCGCGGAGCTGGGCGGCGCATTGACCGCGCTGGGCATGGAGGGCAAGAACTTCGGCGAGTTCACGCTGTCGGTCGTGATCTACGACGAGGACCGGGTGAAGGTCGAACATACCGTGGCAGAGTTCCAAAAGCTGTTCACGCAGCACGACGGCCTGCTCTATGAGGAACGCTACAACCTCTTAAATGCGTTCTTCGCCACGGTGCCCGGCAATAAGCAGTTCAACCTCCGCAAGCAGTGGGCGCTCAACTCCAATTACGCCGACCTGTCGTTTCTTTTTACCGTCGATAGCGGATCGCAGTGGAACCCGCATCTGGAGCGGGAATATCTCGCTGTCCTCGAATCGACACATGGCACGCCGTACTTCCTGAACATGCACTGCGGGGACGTGGCTCACGCGCTCATGCTCGGCGCAACCGGCTCAGGGAAAAGTTTCTGCGCGTCAATGCTCATTCAGTCTGCACAGAAATATGACCCGCTGACCTTCATCTTCGACCTCGGCGGCAGTTACGAAACGCTCACGCGGGCCTTCGGCGGATCGTATCTGAACGTCGGGCTGAAAAACCCCGGCTTTACGATCAATCCATTTTCCCTCGCGCCGACCCACGAGAACATGAATTTTCTGTACCTGTTTCTCCGGGTACTGATAGAGGCTGGCGGGCGCTATGAGTTGACGCCTGAAGATGAGAAAGCCTTGTTCGCCGCGATTGAACGGGCCTACATGCTGCCCGCCGAGATACGGACGCTCACTAACTTCGCCTCCATCCTCGGGCCGCTGGGAGAGCGGCTGCATCGCTGGACACAGGCCGGGCAGTTCGGCCATCTCTTCGACAACCCCCAGGACACCCTTACCTTCTCTCGCTTCCAGACCTTCAACTTCGATGGTTGGTCGGACTACCCGGACATCCTGGAGCCACTGTTGTTTTACGTCTTGCAGCGGGCCTCCTCGAAGATCGAAACGTCGGAGAACGTCGGAACCTTCAAGCCGTTTCTGATCGACGAAGCGTGGATCTTCCTTAAGAACAAGATCATCCGCGATTGGATCATTCGTGCCGAAAAAACGTGGAGGAAAAAGAACGCGGCCATGATCCTCGCTACGCAGTCGGTGGTGGAGCTGGCTGCGTCGGACATGCTGCACATCGTCAACGAGTCCTGCCCCACCAAGATATTCCTCGCCAACCCCAACATCGACCGCAGGATGTATGCCGAAATCTTCCAGTTGAACGACACCCAGCTTGAATTGCTGGAGTCATTGGTGCCCAAGCGTGAGCTGCTGCTGATCCAGCCGCGCGGCACGAAAAAGCTGGTGCTGGAAGTGGACGCGCTGGGGTATTGGATGGCGACCAACAACGCCCGCGACAACATCCGCAAACAGGATTACTTCTCTCGCTTCGGGCCGGAACAAGGTTTGATCCGGCTCGCTCACGATTACCCCAACCCCCTCAACTCATAACCCCATTCACCCCAACCTTCAAAGGAGATTTCATGCGCACTGCTGCACCCATCATCCCTCTTTTGCTTGGCCTTGCTGCGACCGTGGCCCACGGCCAGCAGACCGCTCGCCTGGTCAAGTACCACGCCAACGATATTGTCAGTGTCCGCGCCCGTATGCGTTACACCACGCTCATTGAGCTGCCCAGCACGGAAAAGATTCTGGAGGTTGCCACCGGCGATAAAGACTTCTGGATTATCGACACGGTTGGCAACTACTGCTTTCTGCATCCAGCGAAAGAAGGCATCCACTCCAACCTCAACCTCATTACCGACAAGGGCACGGTGTACTCGTTCGTGTTGGATGATGTCGAGTCCGGCGATCCCGACCTCAAGATCGTCATCCAGCCGTCCGACCCATCCTCGCTTGCCGCCGCCAACGGCGTCCGCCAGCTCGTGCCAGCCAGTGAGGTAGAGGCTGCCCGTGCCCAGGTTCAGGCCGCGGCGACCCGCGCCACTGCTGCGGTCGAACAGTTCCGCGCGGACTATCCCACCCAGGCATTGAAGTTCGATTACGCCTTCCACGACGAAAAGCCCTTCGATGTGTCGGCGATCTATCACGATGACAAATTCACTTACATCAAGTCGTCGACTTCCGAGAAGTTTTCCATCTACGAGATGAAAGACGGCAAGCCAGACCTCATCACCTTTCAGTTGAAGGATGGCACGTACATCATCCCCACGGTGGTCGATCACGGCTATCTCGAAATCGGCAAGCATCGGCTTGAGTTCCATCGGAACGGGAAGTAGGCGCGATGGCAGACGAAAAGCAGACCTCTCCAATAGAGCCCCAGGCAGTTTCGCCGGGGGCGGAATCGCCGAGCGCGCAGCTCCGCGACAAACGCACCACGCCGGAGGGTGTGGTGCCCAAACAGGCCCAGGGATATGTCATCGCCGGACTCGCTGTACTCATCCTGATGGCCGTGATGTTCTCCAAAAACCATGCCAAGCCCGCTGCGAAAACTGCCGAGTCCGGCCCGCTGGCTATGTCCACCGACATGAACCAGCGGAAGATTCAGGAGTTGGAGCAGGACTTGAGCGCCGACCAGCGACAGGGCCAGCAGGCGCAGCGGGCCGAGAACAATGGCGCTGCACCCGTCGCCAATGCTCCCACCGTACAGGCCGGAGGCGTTGCACCTCCGGTTACGCAGTTGCCTCCAGCCGCGCCGCCGCCCAGTGATCCGGTAGCGGATGCGGAAAAGGCAATAGCGTTCAAAGCCCGCTTTGCGTCGAATCTCGTCTCCGCCAATGATGGCGCTTCGCACCCATCGGCGGAGCCGGTAGATTTCTCTGGAAGCACTCCGGCCCGCCCATCGAGCACTCCGCAAGCTCCCGCTACGCAGCCCGCTGCAACGGACAAAAAGCGTGCCCCGGAGGTCAATGTCAATTCCGCACAGGGGCAGCCGTATGTCGTCTTCGAGGGAACGACTATCGACACCGTGTTGGTGAATCGACTTGATGGGGAGTTCGCCGGGCCATTGAAGGTCATGGTCACGAACCCCATCTACAGCCAGGACCGCCAGCACCTTCTTGTCCCGGAAGGCACATTCATTTTGGGCGATGTCCAGAAGGTCGGCGGCCTCGGCCAGAAGCGCCTTGCCGTCACCTTCCATCGTCTCCTGATGCCGGATGGATACTCCGTCGATCTTGACCAGTTTCACGGTCTCGACCAGGCCGGAGCCACCGGCCTTAAAGACAAAATCAACAACCACTATGTCGAGATATTCGGAGCGTCGATTGCGCTTGGCATCATCTCTGGCGCAGCCGAGGCGACGAACAACAATCAAGGCTACAACGAAACGGGAAGCGAAGCCTACAAGTCCGGTATCGCTTCGAGCCTGTCACAGTCGAGCGCCAATGTGCTCGACCGCTTCATCAACATCCCCCCAACCATCACGATCCGCGAAGGCCATCGGATCAAGGTTTACATCACGCAGGACATGCTTCTCCCTGCGTATGACGCCCACACGATCCCAACTAATTTCTAAGCCGCCATCGCTATCCATCAACCCGCGCCAAGGCTGACGCTTTGGCGCTTCACAAAGGAGCTGTTATGAAATTCGGCAAGTCTTTCCTTTCCATCCTCGCCGCTGCTCTCGTGCTTTCGGTCGCGCCGAGGGCACATGCGCAGTTCGGCAGCGGCATCGTGTACGACCCCACTCAAAGCGCCCACGCCGTTCAGGAGATCGAACAGGGTGAACAGCAGCTCCAGAAGTGGGCGACCGAACTCAACAACTGGCAGCAGCACCTCCTCAAAGAGGCGCAGATTTTTACGACCGCCGAACAGACCCGGACTCAGATCGTCACCATGTACAACCTCGCCTACCAGATGGCGACGATGCCGCAGAACCTTGAAGCCAGGTACAAAGCGGATTGGGCGCAGTGGCAAAGCCTCGCCGCCCCGCCGAATACTTACGGCAACACCTCGCCGCTGGTCAACGCTCTCAACTTCGGCGGTCTTCCCCAGGCGCAGCAGGGTTATAACAGCGCCTACATTCAGGCGCAAAGTTATCCCTCCGGTAATTATTCGTCCCTCGACTCCCGCACCCAGGCTACCGTTGCCAACCAGTACGCCACCTCGGAGCTGGCGCAAACAACCACCACCAACACCCTCTCGACGCTCGGAACCATCCGCACCAACGAGCAGGGGTTTGCATCGAAGCTCACCAATCTCGAATCGGACACCTTTTCTACCGATCCCAGCCAGCAAACGCAGAATGCTCTGCTCGGCAAGATCAACTCCGCGACCTTGCTCCAGATTCACTCTCAGCAGGACACCAACCAGCTTCTCGCTGCTTCCATCCAGCAGCAGCTCATCGCTCAGAAGCAGCAGATCGACGCGCAGAACCGCTCCCTCAATAACTCGGTCTACTTCCAGCAGAACTTCCCCACCACCATGCAGAACGTGAATAACGGCGTGAGCGATTCCATGCACTCCATCTCACTCAGCATCAACGGGAGCAACTGATGGGACAGAACATCATCGCGCAGCTCGGGCAAGCGATTACCCAACTGCTCTCTTCGCAAAGCAACACACTCCAGGCCACGGGACTCGACATCTTCCGTGGCCTGGCGGTGATCCTGATTGTCTGGTTCGGGATTAAATCCGCCCTGTCCGCTTCGCAGGGCGGCGGCGGCTTCCACTTCGCCAAGTTCGCCGACCTGATCCTGATGATTGCACTTGGCCTGGGGATGCTGACGTATTACTCGACGCCGATCCCCGGCACCGGCACCAGCTTCTCGGACCTCATCACCAAAGAGGGCCTGAACCTTTCGTCACAGATCGAATCCAGCCAAACGCAGTCCATCGCTAACACCATTACCGCGCAGGAGCAGCAGCTTGGCTCGCCTCCGGGCAGCTTCAACCTCATCGAAGACCTCACCTATCTGCTCATCGTCGTCCTGCTCGCTCTGATGGAGGCGGCGGCCTTCGCCGTGATTGCCTATGGCTATGTCGCTTCCGCCGTATGCGTCCTTATAGGTCCGATCTTCATTCCGTGGTTCATCGTGCCGAAGATGGATTGGCTGTTCTGGGGATGGCTGAAAGCCTTTATCGGTTTCAGCTTCTATCAGGTCGTCGCCTCGGCCTTTATCTATGTCTTCTCGAAGGTGCTGACTTCGATGTTCCAGGTCATCGGCAACATCAGCATCTCGAACGCCTTTACCGTCCTGCCTGCGTTGCTGATTACACTTTTCGTCTGCATCTACGGGCTGGTCAAAATCCCCGAACTCACGAGTGCCATACTCAGCGGTCGCGCCGGCACCTGGGTCAACGTGATGGGAGAGTAGCCATGCCAAAAGCACAGCATGAACTCCCCATCACCGATGCCGGGCACAAGTTTCTGGAACTGTATGCCGAGCCGGTCGTCACCAATACCTACCTCAAGGTGGCGATCCTTGTGCTCTCCGTCGTTACGCTTGCTTCGCTTGCGCTGCTCTATCGCGCCTCAACCGCTGCCTTGCGGCTGAAGCCGCTCATCATCTCTATCACCGATGCCGGACGCGGCCAGGTTGTGAACTATGCCGACTTTTCTCATGTGCCTGTCGAGCGCGTCAGCAAATACTATCTGGCGCGCTGGGCGCAGCTCTACTACGGGCGCAATCACGCCACGCTGCAACGTGATTTCGCGGAGTCATTGAATTTCTTTTCCAACGAATTGCAGGGTGCGACGCTGGCCCGCGTCACCAAAGCAAAAACGCTTGAAACTTTCCTGCTCGATCCCAGCGCCCCCAACGTGGACATCGAGATTAAGGCCGTAGTGCTCGACGATACGCGCCAAGCCCCGTATCGCGCCCACATCGAGTTCGAGAAAGTCTTTTACTCGCTCGGCGACCAGCAGGAGCAGAGCCGCGAACGCTGGACCGCCAACGTCGTCTACGGATTCCGTGATGAGGTTCCGAACGCGATGCTGCTCACCAATCCGCTCGGCGTGGTCATCAGCTACGTCCACGAAGACCAGGCATTCGGGAGCTGACCACTATGCGACCGAAGTTACCCATCCTGCTTTACTGCGCCGACCGTGAACTGCTCTCCGCTACAGCGTTCGCGTTGCGCCTGCAACCCTATGAAGTAACTGCGGTCGATGATTGCCGCAGCGCCGCTGCCGTCATGGTCACAGGCGAGCTCGTGTGCGGCATCCTGATCCATGCGCGTCAGGGCGACCTCGCCGGCAGGCTGATTCATCGGCTGCTGGAAGCAGACTTGCACGCACCTGTTCTTCTCGTGGACCGTGCCGGCGACCTCGCACCCGTCCGCTACGCCGACATGGTGCTCTATGGCCGCAATACCTCGATGGCCCATATCCTCGGCGCTCTCAATGTGCTGTGTGCGCGCAAACGCGGACCACATCCCCGGAGTGCGGCGTGAGGTATGTATCCGTCTGTTCGGGCATCGAGGCGGTATCGGTCGCATGGCAACCGCTCGGCTGGCGGCCTGCCATGTTCGCCGAGATCGATCCTTTCTGTGCATGGCTCCTGCACTCGCGCCACGGCGCATCGCGGCCTTTATTCATGCCGAGTCCGCACGACGCACCTGATCGCAAAGAGGCGAAGCACCGCGCCGCCGCCATCCGCAACGTCGTTGCTCTGCCCGCCGATGGCGCGGTCATTAATGCCGGTGACTTTACAAAGATTGGAGCAGACGATGTTGGAACAATCGACCTTCTGGCCGGAGGAACACCTTGCCAGTCTTTCTCCGTCGCTGGAAAACGAGCAGGATTGGATGACCCGCGTGGCAACCTCACCATCGAGTTTGCTCGGCTTGCTGATCGACTCCGCCCCTTATGGCTGGTGTGGGAGAACGTCCCCGGCGTCCTGTCGATCGACGACGGACGGACGTTTGGAGCCTTCCTCGGGCTCCTGGTCCAACTCGGGTATGGGATCGCCTACCGGGTTCTGGACGCTCGATATTTCGGAGTACCCCAGCGAAGGCGTCGCGTCTTCGTTGTCGGACATCTTGGAGACTGGAGACGTGCCGCGGCGGTTTTACTTGAGCGGTCGAGCCTGTCGGGGTATCCTCCGCCGCGCCGGGAACCGGGACAAGATGTTGCCGGAGGCCCTGGAGCGGGCCTTGCAAAAGGTAGCAGCCTCCATCCCGCCTATGCGGGACACGTCCTCGATTCAAGCACTGGCGACACAGCGCATTGCCTGAACGCCGGTGGGATGGGCCGGCAGGACTTTGAAACGGAAACCCTTATTACGGACTCTCTTTATATAGATGACTTCGATTCCATCGAAGGCAACACCGAGCGCGGCGGCCCGCTGGCCCCCATCGCCATCTGCACCGCTCACACTCAATCGAATGGCCGCAGGTTCTCCGAAGACCTGGCCTACGCGCTCGTAAGGGGAAACGATCAGGCGGTTGCTTTCAATCTCCGTGCGCGACAGGGCGCAGCGGACGCAGGCGAGATCGCGCCGACGCTGCGCAGCATGGGGCAGGATGCGGTCGCCATCAGCGCGAACCAGCGTGGGGAACTTCGGGAGAGTCCGGTGCATGGAAGCCTCACCGCCTCCAGAAGCGGCAAACAGTTCAACGGAGTCATGCAGGAGATGGCCGTGCGCCGGCTGACGCCGCGCGAGTGTGAGCGCCTGCAAGGATTCCCCGATGACTACACCCTCGTTGACTATCGCGGCAAGCCCGCCTCCGATGGTCCCCGCTACAAGGCGCTCGGCAACAGTATGGCGGTGCCGGTCATGCGCTGGATCGGCGAACGCATCGCAGCCGTCCATGCAATCCCCGGAGGTTTGGAGACTCATGTTCGCTAACGCCGTTTTCGTCGCCACGCTCATCTTCCTCGCGCTCGGTTTCTGGCTCATGCACCAACTGCATTTCCTTGTGCCGTGGCGCAGCCTCATCCTGCACAGCTACCTCCAGAGCATCGCGGTCTATTGCGCTCTGCTCTTCGCCAACATCCTCGGCCTCACCATCTGGATTGAACGCAAGTTTTTCCTGCGCGACACTGGCCGCAAACTCAAGCATCTTGACCAGGAGATACACAGTGGGCACTCAGAACTCTCAGAAGAAATCACCGCGCAGTTCGGCGAAGAGTGAAATGAAGTCGGTGGAAGCGCGGGCATCGCATTCGCCGAAAGATACCTTCGATGACTTCGATCACGAGGAGTACATGGACCGTTCCCGCGATCATGTTGCCCGTGTCCGTGAGGCAAAAGAAGCCGCGCAACGCGAGATGGAATCCTTCGGTGATGTCTCCGAGTACGACATCACCATCATTCAGGGACAGCTTAAAGAGGACCCGGCTACCGTCTCGCAATCTTCGCTCGATTTTCAGACGGACGCTCCCACGGAGCAGGGGGAGACTGAGTAATGCGGCTGGATCTTCCCCAGGAACTTCCGCGTAAGCGTTCGCCGGAAGCTCCGCGCTCCGTGCCCCCGCTCGAAGCTGGCCCACTGGAAGGACGGCGTGAGCGCATGGCCGCTCGTATCGCAGACCGCCGAGTGCCGAATATCCCCCACCCGAAAAGAGAGACGGACGTACCCCATGCCCGGCCCCGCGAAGGCAGGCCGCACAAGCTCGGTCACGATCAGCCGGTGGAGCGGCGTACCCGGCGCAACGAGATTCCCCCGCAAATGGTGGGCCTCTCCTTGCGGGAGGAGGAAGTGAAGGCGCTTTCCGAAGTTGGGCGGTTCCGTGTCGTCGCCACCCGCGATCTTGCCGACAGCGTTTATGACGGAAACCGCTCTCAGCTTCAGCGCGACCTTCGCTTTCTTGAGCAGAAGGGCGTGGTCGAAATGAACTCCGTGAACGCTCGCCGCGATGGGCACGGCGGCAAGGTGGAACGGATCGAAGTCGTCACCTTGACCAGAGAAGGCAGGAACCTCGTGCGCCAGGTCGCCGGATTACCGAAGGACCAGCAGCTTTATGCCGGGATGGTGAAGCCGCGAGAGGTGGAACACGATACGCAGATTTATCGTGCCTATCGCAAGCAGGCCGAGCAGATCGAGAAAAAAGGCGGCACGAATCTCCGCGTCCAGCTCGACTTTGAACTGAAATCAGACATTCAGAAAGCCATCCACGCCGCACGCAAGGCCGAACCGGAGCGGGACATGGCAGAGATCAAACAACAGGTCGCCCAGCAGTTTGAATTGCCTTACGTCAACGACGGCATCCAGATTCCAGACGCGCGGATTGAATACGACATGGATCAAGGCTCGCGCACCGGCCACGAAGACATTGAAGTTCTGACCGCCGCCTACCGGCCCGGTCATCTGCGGAATAAGGTGCAGGCAGGCTTTCACCTCTACGCCTCGTCTTCCGACCGCGCGACGCTGACCGCGAAGATCGAAGACGATCAGCACCTTATGGAAAACATTCTGGAGTTATAGCCATGACCGCCGATCCCATTCTCGCTCTCGAATCGCTCGGCTACACGGAACGCGAAGCCGAGTTTCTGTACCTGGTCGCCGTTCACTCCGGCTACTTCCTGCGCCGTCAGTTCGATTACTTCATTGACCGTCAGCGCGGCGCTATCGCCCAGCACTTCCTAGAAAAAGTGCGGGCCGCCGGACATGCCGGTCTGGTGGACTATGGCGAATCCCGCTATGTCTACCACCTCTTCTCAAAGCCGATCTACCGGATGCTCGGCAACGCCGACTCGCAGAACCGGCGCTGGAAAGGCGACGGCCAGATTCGCGCGCGGCTGATGGCGCTTGATTGTGTCCTCGAAAATGAGGATGACCACTATCTCGTTTCCGAGGCGGCTAAGGTCCAATTCTTCGCCCAGGTGCGTGGTATCCCCGGCGCGTGTTTCACCGATCGCAGCGGGCGGTTGTTGCCGCTGCTCGCCAGCTTCCCCATCTCCGTCTCGGACAGGACGATGCCGGCAACCTCTCCGGTGCGCTTCGTCTTTGCCGACGAAGCTCTGCTGACCGAAGAAAAGTTCCGCCGCTTTCTCACCACGGCGGAATCTTTGTTGCGCGCAGTCGGGACTTTCGAGGTGATCTACGCCTCCAACTCCGCGTATACCTTCCCGCTTGCCGAGGATGAGTTTTGGAAAAGGTTTGACGATGCGCCCCGGCAGGAACAGGGGACGCTATCGGCTGACTGGAAGCAGAGGCCCAGCTCCGCTGTGCGCCAGCATCCACCCTTGCACGCGAAGTTCACTACCTTGCTTCTGAAATACAACTACCCGCAGATACGACGTAAGGAATTGCCCTCTCTAAGCGGTGTTCGCCAACCGGGTCTACCGAGCCGCAAGCAAGTCACTGCAATTCTGAGAGATACGCCATCGAGAGGGTCAAATGCGGGGTAGTACGTGGGTGGGAGCGACCCCGCCCTACCGGGCTACCGCGACGGTTGGCGCCGCGCTGGTCACTCCCACCCACGTACTACCAGAGGCCAATACAAGTACAGCAACGGTACTGACGAAGTACCGAGACTGGCCGCATTTGCGGCCCAAAGGAGAACAACCATGAGCAAACTGAAAATCGAAAAGGGCGCCAGCAAAGTACGGCGCGCGCCTCTGAAAGCCACCATCGACGGGACAGTATCGGACGATCTTGAGCTGATGTGCGAGTGGTCGGAAAACGACCTGAGCTATCTTGTCAATCTCCTGCTCGGCTTCGCCATCGCGCAAAGCGAGGACTTCCAGAAGTACAAAGCGGAATGTCTTGCAGCCCCGTCGCCTGTGCGAACCGAGGCGAAGCCTGCCACCGACCCGGCACGGAAGATTCTGCCGTCAGCCAGTGCCGCGTCTCCCCAACTGGAGAAGGGAGCCACTGCATGAGCCTTGCCGTGTCTCTTCGCAACTTTTCGCGGCCATTGGTGGAGTACCGTGTCGTCCTGTCCATCGGACTGAGCGCGGCTTGCGGCATCATGCTCCAGAGCCTCTATCCGGTCCATGACGCAGACCCGCTGCTGCATCTGTTGGCACTGGAACGGCCTGAGATTTTTCACGGACTGGTATGGAGCTACAGCCTCTTTCTGTACAGCACGCCGTTCCTTGTCTTCTCCATTCTGTTCTCGCTGGCGTACATCCATTTCTATGAGCCGAGGCCGGATAAAGTAGCGGGCCGGTTGCCGCCGTATCCCAACCCGTTACTACGTGAGGATTTGTTTCTGGTGGCTGGGGAACTTCATAGGCAGTTGAAACCGCTACCTTCCCCGGACCCGAGTTGGCTGTGCATCTCGGAGCGTGGTCTATACACAGGCATCTGTGTGGTTGGGGCCATCGGCAGTGGAAAGACCCAGGCTGTCATTATGCCGGCCATGCGTCAACTCTTTGCCTACCGCGCCGGCGATTCCGACGAGAGACTGTCCGGCGTGGTGTTGGAAGTGAAAGGCGACCTCTGCCGTCAGGTGCGGAAGATACTCGAAGCCTGCGGACGAACCGAAGATTATGTCGAAGTCTCGCTGGCCGGCAACGTCCGCTACAACCCGCTCAATAATGATTCGGACGCCTACGCCCAGGCGTTCAACATTGCCTCCGTCATCACTGCCATCTGGGGCAAGGGCAAGGAACCGTTCTGGCAGCAGTCTTACACCGACCTTATGCGGTACGTCATCATGCTGCATCGTGTCCGCGACGGATACGTGACCATGCTCGACATCTTCCGCACCGTCATCAGCTCCGGGACGCTCGAAGCCATGCTGACGCAGACCGGGAGGCGCTTCATTGCGGTTTCATTCGTGGGTGTGAGCAAGTCTGACTATCTGCGATATGAGCCTCTGCTGGCCCCTTTCCGCTTTGCGTGGAGTGGCAGGCTGGAGCAATATGTTGCCTGCTGGGCGGAGGAGCTTGAAACTACTCTGGCCCGTCAGACTTCCATCACCGCATCCTTATATAGACGGAGGTTTGGCGATCCTGAGACTCAGGACGCATGGCGGAGTATCCATTACTGGTACTGGGAGCATTGGAAATTCTTTCGTGCCGAGGTAAAGACATCCATCATTCAGGGCATCGCGGTTTTCCTGTCTCTGTTTGAAACCAATGCCCAGGTGCGCCGCGTCTTCTGTCCGCCGAAGGAACTTTATGAAAGCAAGCTCTGCGCCTCCGATCCTCATGGCGTCGTTCTACAACCGTTCAATGAATTGATCGAGTCGGGTAAGGTCGTGGGCCTCAACTTTCCCACGGCCTTGAATCCCGCACTCGCCAAGATCATCGGCACGCTGATGAAGGTCGATTACCAGAGGTCCGTGTTGCTTCGCATCCCGGAGATGGATGAACACCCGGACCGGCACTTCCGGGCTACGGTCTTCATCTGCGATGAGTACCAGAACTTCGCCACGGTTGGCGGCGACAATCCAACAGGGGACGAACGTTTTTTAAGTTTGTCCCGGCAGCCAAAGTGCATCCCCATCGTTGCCACGCAGAGCATCTCCAGTCTTAAGGAGGCGTTGCCCAACGAGGGGGTAAAGACCCTGCTGCAAGCCTTTCGCACAAAAATTTTCCTTTCCGCCTCAGACCCCGATACGGCCCGGTATGCGTCGGAACTGTGCGGCAAGGCCGACAAGACCCGCATCAGCTACACCGTCTCCGAGTCCAGCAGCAATGCGAACGTCGGCTGGCTCAGTGGCCGCACATCGTCCAATAAAGGTTCCGTCTCCGCCTCCAAGCAGTACCAGAAGCAAAAGGAACCGCTGTTTGAAGAGAATGTTTTTTTCGACCTCAAGAACGCGCAATCCATCGTCGTCGCCTTCGACGGTATCAGCCCTTTGCCGCCGACCTACTGCTACCTCAAGCCGGACTTTCTGCCCATCGACATGACCTGGTTTCAGCAGGAGCGGATTGCCTTCAATCCACGGAGGATCAGCCGATGAGCTTTGAAGTCATCATTCCGTTTCTTCGCCCGATCCAGACTCTGCTTGAATCGCAGACCATCTCCGAGATTATGGTGAATCCCGATGCTTCCGTATGGGTTGAGGAGAACGGAAAAATTCAATTCTTGCCGGAGATCCGTTTCGACGAAGGTGCGTTGCAAACAGGTCTGGAAGTAATCGCTAACCACTTCGGAAAGAAATTGGATGCCGATTCGCCCATTCTGAATCTGCGTCTGCCGGATGGCAGCCGCATGGCGGCCATGATTCCGCCCGTCGTCAATCCACGTCCCTTGATGACGATACGCAGGTTCACGGCCAGAGGCTACACTCTGGCTGACTTGATACGGGTTGGAATGCTGACCGCGGAACAGGCCGTCATGCTGACAGAGGCAGTACGCGAAGGACAGAACATTCTTATCGCCGGTTCCACCGGCTCAGGAAAATCGACGTTGCTTGGGGTACTCGCCGATGCCATCCCGGAACACGAGCGCATCTTGCTGATCGAGGACACGGCAGAGCTGCACATCCGCAAGCCGCACATCGTCTCCACCGAGTCCCAGGTAGACACACACCGCAACAAAGTCACCTTCGATGACCTGTTGAAAGCCGTCCTCCGTCATCGACCGGACCGCATCATCGTGGGAGAGGTGCGCGGACCGGAGGCCCGAACACTGCTTGATGCAATGAATACGGGCCATCGCGGGACGCTGGCAACCATCCATGCCAGCAGCGCAGACGAATCCATCCGTCGCCTGGCAAGTCTCGCAATCCGCAACAGCGCCAACTTGCAACTGAATGTAGCGGAGGAGGATGTCTTACGCTGTATAGACTTGGTCATATATATCAGCAGGCATAAGGGCAGACGACAAGTACGGGATGTACTTCGATTGCAACGACCGGCTCCGCACAGTCTTCAACTAGCGGCCTTATGACTGAGTTTCAGCCAGATCGGGCAGGCTTGCGTTTCTCGCGGTGGCCTTGAGTCAGTTGGCATCTTTCCTTGAGGTATCGTAGAAAAGTATGCAGGCTCGGTCGATGGTCCGTCTGCCGATAAGCTACACCATATTCATAGGCAAGCTCCCCATCCGCAAAGGGAACACAGATAGCTTTCATCGGCGAGATTTCCTTCGCGTATTGCTTGGTGAGGATGGTGATGCCGGGGCTGACGCCTGAATCCACCAAATGAACGGATTCAGCGGGAGATGCGGTGATACAGAGCCATTCGGGTGTGAAGCCGAGCGCCTTGCATTTTGCAACCAAGGTTTCTTTCAGGGTTGCAGGATACTGGTATTTCGACCCAATAATCCGCTCATTGCGAAGATCGGCCATATGAATCTCAGCGCGGTCGTGCAGTACGTGGTTTTCGGGCAGTACGACCACCAAGCTGTCATGAGTCAAATGTATCGCTGCAATTTGGCTATGAGTAATGGGCCATGCGGTCAGAGCTGCATCGGCTTCACCCCCGATAAGTTTCGAGATAGCTTCCTCATCTGAACTGCACGGAAGTTGAATCAAGATATGGATGGCTTCCAATTCCTGTGCTGCGATCACAGTCGAAAGCAATTTAAGATCAGCATGGTGTGACCGACTAATGGAGAGCGTTTCTGAGAATGCCCGATGCGCCGCATCGGACCGAGTAATCATGCGATGGAGTTGTTCAAGAATTTGCTTCGCTTCTTCAATGAAGATGAATCCTGTCGGCGTAACTGCTCTCATCAGCCCTTTGGTGCGGTCGAAGAGTTTATATTCGCGATTTCTTTCTACTTTGTTCAACCGAGTCGTCACTCCCGGCTGGGTCATGTTGAGGCGTCTCGCTGTCTCTGTGAAGTTGAGCGTCTCTGCGAGGACCACGACGCACTGTAAGTCGAGTATGTCCAATTGATCGATGGTCGGCATTCCGATACCTCTCTCCGCCTCTACCTCTTCGCCGTGGCTCGTCTAGGTAATACGGCGACAACCACATTCCTTTGGAAGACAAAGTGGAGCAACTGCAACAGCTTGTCGCGGTCATCCAGGATGCATTGAAAGCAAGGACGGAGGTGGCTCGTATCAGCACCGATCAGGTTGCTCAGAATGCTCAACTTCAGTCCGCGGCCGCCACAAATTCTGCCGCTGCCTTCGACACGAAAGCCTCGCTAATGGAGGCGCAGTTTGGACTGTTCCTTGCACAAGACAATATTCAGCAGATGCTTGGGCGAGCGCCCTTGATCCCGACCCAGTAATGTTTGCTCATCCGCGCGTTGAGAGTTCCACGCAAGTGCCTGGCATGAATTACGCCAGGCACTTAGGAATTGGGCATCTAGATCTGAGCTGCCCCACCATCGGCGAAGAGTTCAATTCCCGTAATAAAGCTGGATTCGCTCGATGCAAGAAACAACGCAGCGGCAGCGAGCTCTTCCGACGCGCCCATGCGCCCTATCGGAATAGTGGCCACGAGAGCTGCGAGCGCTTCTTTCGGGAATCCGGCCATCGGCGGAGTTTCGACCGGGCCGGGGCTGAGGAGATTTGTCCTGATCCCACGATCCTTAAGCTCGACGGTCAAGGATCGAGCGAACGAGCGGAGAGCCGCCTTAGCCGCTCCATAGGTGCTCAGGTATGGCACTACCTTAACTGCTGCGATCGACCCCGTCATTATGATGGATGCACCGTCATTGAGCAGCGGCAGCGCCTTTTGAATCGCGAAAAAAGTTCCGCGCACATTCAGATTGAACGTGGCATCGAACGATTCCGGTGTGACCGCTTCGAACGGCTCGAACCCTCCCCCCCCGGCATTCGCGAACACGACGTCAAGGTGCCCCTTTTCTCTTCTGATCGTGTCGTAAAGTGTATCCAGGTCGGAGATACTCGTCACGTCTCCCTGCACCGCAGTGACGTTTCTGCCAATCAGGGCTGTGGCTTTATCCAACTCAGCCTGCCTTCGTCCTGTGATAAAGACATAAGCGCCCTCGTTCACAAAGCGTTGGGCGGTGGCCAAACCGATTCCACTGTTTCCTCCCGTGATAACCGCAACTTTTCCTTCAAGCTTTCCTGACATCTTCTCCTCCATATTGCTTTAACAGTTGTGAATACCTGCGCCCTTGAAGAGCGCGCTCTCTGAATGTAACGACCGCCTGCGCCAAACGAGACGTACGATGCTGTAACGCCGGCCGGATCGGCACCATTTCGACTGATTCGCTCGTCACTCTCCTCCTTTTACGGCGAACTTGGATATATGGAATTTCAATTCCATATATATCTGGAATCTATATTACATAAAGCGGCAAGGGAGGATGCAAGGAATGTGAAATCTTCCGAGGAGGCTGCGTTGGGGAGGGGTTCCGGCGCCTAATAGCCCATGTAGCGGAGAGTCAATTTAACGGTTCGCGTCATTTCATTTTTTGACGCTCCACCGTCGGCTTGGACCACCAGACCCCCGATGACCATGGAAATGAAGCGGGTCAAGTCTTGGACATCGACCTCTGTTCCGAGATCGCCGCTGCGTTGCGCCTTTGCCAATCGAGCCTTAAGAGCTACCTGGCCACGTTTGCGTACGTCCACCAGCATCTGGCGAACTGGCTCTGTGTCCGAATTCGAGGGCATTGCACCCAAGGTAAAACACGTTTTCGGACTCCCAGGCGTGGTGAGAAACTCCACCGCTTTGAACAGCAGGCAGCGCACTACGGCTTTCACCGTGGATTCGGCGAACGTTTCTTCATAAAACTTTGCGACATCTTTCGCATACTTGTCAGCCGCACGCTGGAAGAGTGCTTTCTTATCGCCGAAGGCAGCGTAGATGCTCGACGGACTTAACCCCATCGCTTTTGTCAGGTCGGCCATCGATGTACCCTCGTAGCCTTTATCCCAAAAGAGCTTCATGGCGGCGTCCAAAGCGGTCTCCTCATCGAATTCGCGCGGGCGTCCCATCCTCGCCTTAGACATATCCGAGTTCCTCCTCATTTCAAGGTTCTAAGAAAGCATAGATCAGAGAAGAGGGGAGGATCGTATCGTGGGATCGGATAGAATTGGTTCCCGAATTTTGGGATTTGGCTATCTAGCGCAGGTCGCGAAAATATTTTTCGTACAAAAAACGTACAACCGACCTGGCAATGATGGCATTTTCGCAATTTTCGATCTTTTGAAATCAATAACTTGCGTGGCCTCAATAGCAGGGATACTCCGATCCCGATCAGGTCCACCAAACCATTTCAACAAGTTAGCGAGCGCAACGCCGGAGCGTTAAGGGTTGCGTCGGAGCAGTATCGGAGCAATAAGACGCTCCCTCCTGCACCCCCTCGTCTGCCGCTGCATTGCGGTTAAAGAGCACATCGACGGCCTTCCGCTGCGCAAGCCGCTTCTTCGGCATGCCCGCCTGCGTGTAGACCTCCATCGTTGTGCTGAGTTTTGCGTGCCGCATCAGTTCCTGCACGACCTTGACGTCGTTGCCCGTCTCAGCCAGCAAGGAACTATAAGTACGGCGGAACGTATGCCAGCCGATCTGCTTCTTGATGCCCACCTTGCGGGCGACCGGCTGCAGGATCTTCCGCCGCAGACTGTCGGGCCACATCGGCATCTTTCCGAAGGTCTGGTGACTGGCGAAGACCCAATCCTCCGGCTTCGGATAGCCACAGACCGGATGCCACTCCAGCAACTCCTCGATGACGATCTCATCAAGAGGCACAGGCTGTTCCGAGATCTCCGTCTTGCAGGGACCGATGCTGCCGTCCGTGTAAGAGCGAAGAACACTCCTCGACCTGTACTGGCACTCCACTCATTGAGGGAACCTATCGTCTCGGTGGCACCCTTGCCGCCATTACCGCACCCTATGGATGTCGTGCACTCATCCAACCCGGCGCAGACCCTAACGGATACACCTTCGATCGCGACTACGCGGGCGGCGGCCCGGTCCTACCCATCTCCAACTCAACCGGTCAGTCAGCAATCCTCCACATCTACCATGGCGAGTGGCACGGGGGCACCTGCGCCAACACCAGTGTCTGCTTCTATGCTTCCCTCGGGATGGCCCTCTCAAGGGACGGTGGCACTACCTTCACCAAGTTGGGCGAAGTTGTGCAGCCGAACGTCTCCCGTGCTTCCTCCATCGCATCGAGCAAAAACCTCGACGTAGGTGGAGGCACACCGATTATTGCCGACCAGAACGGCCAGTACATCCCCAACCTCGCCGCCGCCGATCCCGCCAATGTTTATCTCTATATCTTCTTCTCCGACAGAGATCCAACGGCGAGCACAGTCGCTCCCTGCGCCCAGAACTCCTGCATCGCTCTCGCCCGCGCCCGTCTCTCCGACGTAGTCACTGCCGCCTTTGCAGGCAACCCCGCCCAGTTTCCCGCTCTCTTTCACAAGTACTATCAAGGGGCCTTCACTGAGCCCGCCACCAGCGGCGATCCGGACGCCGCAAATCCTTCCGGCCACTACACGCCCATCGTCGCCGACGCGGGGAACTTTACCACCGTCGTCTACGATTCCAGCATCCACCAGTACCTCATGGCCTATACCACCGGAAACGACGCAATCGTCATGCGCCGTGGAGACAACCTCCTCACCTGGTCCGATCCCATTGCCAGCGGAGCCATCAGCCAGCCCGGTGAAAGTATCCTCTATACCACTCTGGTTGGCGAAGGATCCGATCCTTACACAGGCAACGGCAATCCGTGGCTCTTCTATGTCCACGCTCCCAAATGGCCAGACTGGCCTGATGCTGTGGTTGTCAACCGCCAGGTCCATGTCACCTATCAATAAAGTCAAGCAAGCCATGTCCCAACTATCTCTCGAGTTGGGTGATGCGGAATCACTCACCGAGTGGTGCTTGGAGTAACCCTGCGAGACAACTTGGTGAGAAATCGCCGAGTCACTTATTTTGATGACGAGGGTATCTCGCTCCGGACTTTGGGCAGACGGGCTGGCCGCGAATATTTTTGCAAATAGATCCATGTCGACGAAACTGAGGAACGCTCGCCGCACGCAATAAAAAGGAACGGTGCGGGAGAGGAAAACCAAGTTGCTATGAAACTACCTCTGCTACAACACGCACCTGTTGGTGCGCAGGGACTTCGAACATAATCTCTATAGCTCGTCGTCGCCGATGCTCAATGAAGCGCTGTTCGACTTCATGGCCTCCCACAACCCGGGCAGCTTTCAAGCGGGTTTCATTTCCCGGTGTGATGACGATTGATCCCCGATAGCTCTGGTTGTTCTTGTTTGTGACCGTGGCCGAGATCTGACTCTGATCGCGATGGTAAGAGAGGTCAAACGTGCTCCAGCCGATTCTCGCGTTCTGCCACTCAAACTTTTCCCAAGGTGTGAATGGCGCGAATCGTACGGAGCGAGCAGGTGTATCAACGGAGATGCCCAGGATGTTATTGATGAACAAGCATAGATAGACACCCGCACCCCATCCACACTTTCGAGCCACGCCGCCACGTGTCGGTGTTTTAGGTTCCTTGCTCCCGTAAGAGTATGGCCACCACCACAGCGATCCGTCCAAGTCAGTAAGTAAGCGAATGCGTTGGAGTCTGCTACTAACCTGCACTTCGTCATATGCCCCGGCAAGTGCAGTGGTCCAACCAGGAAAAGTGGCGGAGTTCCAATCCGAGTTGTACCACCAGATCGCATCGAGATCCTGCGAGTAGAGAGGGTTTTGAGCTGTCATCGCCGATGCCGCATGGCTGACTAATCTCAAATCGTCTGCGGCACAGAATCCATAGAATGGCATCAGGGTTGTTTCGCTCTCTTCGCCGTCATGTCCCTTTACGAAAGTTCCATCGACGTTTGCTCCTTCGACGTAATGTTTCCCTGAGGGTCCGCTTTGAATACAGTGTGAGTCGATTGCCTGACGGATGTCGCCTGCGACAGAGGACCACTCTTTAGCCATGATTTCGTCGTGATACACCTCGTCTGCAATGCGGGCCATTGCCGAGAAGGCCACCCAGGCTGCAACATTTGATCCTGTGTGAAAGTCGCCGCGCGCCTCCCCATCCGAGAAGTACAACGATGGAAAGAGCATCGTTGACGAGCGGCGGCTTGCGAGAACTTCATTGAGAATCGCCCTCGCTCTTTCCAGTATTTCCGGTCTTGCGGTGAAAAAGCCGCGATCTCCGGTCGAGCGATAGTACATCCCCGCGATGGCTAGACCGGAAACTGAATTGCTGAGCGATTGACTGATTGGTTTGGCCTCAGGAAATCGCGCTCGGCCCGCACCTGTTGTTACGGGAGGTCGTCCCCATTCCAGCAGGTAAGGAATTGAATCACGACAGAGGTCTGGTTCCATGAGACTCATCGCCAACATGGAATAGTACGAGTCCCGCACCCAGTTCACCTGGTTCACATCAACGTCACTGCCAAGAAATCCGCCACTCACCTTGCCGTCGGATGAACGCAACGCTGACTGACGGGATAGCTCAGAAAAGCGAATCACTGACTCCGATAGGAAAGTCTCCCCAGAGATGGAAAGGTTGCCATAAGACTGGCGCCGACATTCAAGCGTGTCTTGGAGCCAAGAAGAGATAGTTTTCGAGGAAAGCCTTGTCCGAGTCCGGCGCACTTCTGCCTGGCTCTCGCCCAAAATCAAAGCGTGCCCTGAGACCGCAACAGAACTTGCTTCAACATGGATACGGCTAGTAGTCGATGATAAGGACCTTCCGATGTAGCCGCTCTGACCAAAGCGTGCGTAGATAAGCGAAGCTCTACTATTAGCATCAACAGCCACATCGCTGGCTTGTCCAGCAGTTGCAAACGAGAGATCGTCTCCCGGTTCATTGATCGTGCCTTCGAGCTGAAAATCGATGGTGTGCGGTGTACTACCCGTGTTCTCTATAAGAACGATGACGATGAGGGCGCGGGGAGATTGGGTCGTCCTCAGCAGATCGACCGGTGCAAAGACAAATTGATGGATTCGAATTTCCCCGAGGGCTTGAGTGAACATCGGGAAGCAATTCTCGACGAGTGAGACCTCGATTTCTCCACGAGGCGCATTGCCTGTGTCTGCCGTAACCTTGAGGGACCAGGGACCACCGTAGAGAAGTCGTTTTGTGGAGTAGACGCCACCCTTGAGCCTGTCGGGTGCGAGTGGCACAACCCCTTCACAGATACAGGCACGCTTTATCTCTCCATTGCGAGTGAGCGAAGCCGCAAGCTGGTTATTGGATACGTCGAAAGATAGTTCCGATGTTTTCCCGGTTGATAACTCATAGTCGCTGCCCACTGCGCGGGCTTTCCCCGTAGAGGTTAGACCGAAGGTTGCGCTCTGTTGCAGCGAGAGGATTCGCCTTAGCGATTTCTCAGTCGAAATGGTAGTGCTGGCAATGACTTTTCCGAGTGGTGCTGCTGCCAACAGCTGGAGAAAGAGTCGTCGTGAAATGCAGGTCGTCAATAGTCTTCCGATCGATATATGTAGAGTGAATGAGGGGGTGATGCGGGAGCAATTGAACGACTTGCTGCTGCATCGCGCGATGCAGCAGCAACATTGCGGTAGTCGAATCATTAGCACGGAAGCAGCATTAGAAATGCAGCCTGGCGCCGAACTGGAGAACCCTTGGTGCAGTCCCTGTGCGGAGTGTCGTGATCTGACCGAAGTTGGTGTCGTTAATGTTGCTATCCGGTGATCCGAAGGTAGTGCTATTGAATAGATTGAAAGCTTCCACTTTGAGAGTGAGAGCAACTTCGTTATGCAAGATCACGTCTTTGCCTGCCGATGCATCCAGATTCACATAGGCTTGTGTGCGTGTTCCGGGAAGATTTCTCGGGGCGTTTCCGTAAGTGAACGCAGGGATATTGGCAAAGGCAGCCTTGTTAAGCCAGCTGTTCACGGTAGGATGGGGCAACATCGGGTTTCCTATGATGTTCGGACGAGCGCCCCCATATGCGGGCGCATTTGCAGTCACGCTAATCACATTGCCGCTCTCTGCGGTCAAGATGCCGTTGAGTTGCCATCCACCGGCCAGCTCTTTATAGAGATGGCTTCCCGATTTACCAAACGGAAGAATGTAATTGCCAGAGACAACAAGACGCTGCGGCAGATTCGACGTTGAGACCGCCTTCTCTGCTTTCAGATTGTCCCAGTTCTGAACGGTATTGCTGCCTGTGTCGGCATAGACGTTCTCGCCGTTGCCGAGATTGTTATCGAGCAATTTGGAACAGGTGTATGAAGCCAGAAGATAGAACTGGTTGACGAACTGCCTGCGTACTTCGAATATCCCAGCCTGGTAGTTGGAGCCTGCCCAATTCGTCAACGATGTCACGCCAGTGAACTGCGGGTAATTCATCTCCAGTTGTCCCTGTTGTACCTGAGCAGCAGAAAGCGAACCGTTTGTGATGATGCCGGCATACGGGTTTGGCACCAGCTGTTGCAGAGCACTGCCTTGAGCGAGGTCCTGCTGCGGCAAATGATGAAAGGCATAGTCTGCCGGCAGGTGGAGTCCATGAGTGCCGATATATCCGAGTTCGAGTGCCCAAACACCGACTTGCCTCTGGAGGTTTGCGCTCCATTGCTGCGTGCTTCCGGTCTTCAGGTCGCGAACGTTCGCAGTGATAGCCGTGCCGAGTCCTGTCAGAGGTCCTAGTGAAGAACCGGTGATGGGGATGATCCCTTGCGGGAAAGGATTGCTCAGTGTTCCACTTGGCTGATTTCCATCCAGTGAAGGAACATACGCAGTCAGGCTGGTGAATCCAGTAGAACCCAATCGAACATAGCCGCCGGTGGTGGGTAAGAAGAAAAGGCCGAAGGCGCTTCTAAAAACTGTTTTCGGATTAAGGCTATAGGCGACACCTACGCGGGGCGCAAAGTTGTCCCAGGTCGCATCTCGATTACCGCGGGCAATTCCGTTGGTTCCGACAAACTGCAGTCCCCCGGTCAGATTTTGTGTCCCCGCGCTATAGGCGAGACTCGGATTGAAATTACTGATGCCGTTGTGTCGATCTGTTGTGCCCGCCTCATGGTCAAATCGAAGTCCATAATCGATCACCAGTTTTCGCGTGAGTTTCCAGTTGTCCTGTGCATACAGGGACCAGTAGTACGTCGAATACGCATAGTTCTGATGCCGGGTGAGCGTTCCTGCCGCTGGGTAACCGAGGAGAAGCGACGCCAGATCATATCCATTGGTTGCAGCAGCCGTGGGACTCGGGCCCTTGGTGAAATTGGCATCAAAATTGAACTGGAGTACGCCCGTGCCCTGAATCGAATTCCACTGGTAATCCCGCATCTCTGCGCCTGCTTTGAAGGTGTGCGTCCCCTTAATCCAAGTAGCATCTCCGCCAAAGGTGTAAGCGTTGTTCTCCTGCGTCGACGGATCACTTTGATTACTGCCGATGGAGGAAGTGGTCGATGTTGAAAATAACGGGAACTCCAAGAGCTGCATCTGTGACGCTAAAGAAGAGGGGAATCCCAATGTTCCGGGATCGAAACCGAGGCTGATCGGATTTCTCACGAGGCCAAACCGATTGAATCCAGCGTGAGCTTCGAGCAAGAGTGATGGCGTGATGGCATTGGTATAGAGCAGAGCCACGCTGGTTCGGGGATAAATGGTGGGGCCAAAGCCGGGGTCAGCAACACTGTTTCCGCCGAAGTACAGAGGCGAAATCAGGGTTCCCTTATCCCAGGTGTAACGACCCGCGAGCCTCTGAGTCGGCGTGAGATAGTCATCGAGCCGTATTCCGAACGCGTTGCGAGTGGTTGTCTGCACACCGCTCGCGAAGTAGTTGTTGACCCCGGTGAAGGGATTTCCTGTTGCATTTGGCTCTGGATAGTAGGACAGCACCTTGAGCGCAATTGGATTCACGAGCCCCATCGGGATTTTGTTGCCCTGAAACTGCGTACGCGGAGCTTGTGCGGAGCCGGTAGCGGGGTTGTAGATAGGGATTAGAGCGCCCGAAGCGTTGAACGTCTGAGAGAAATCTCCCTGCCGCTGGAGATCCGTAGGAACTGTATAGAAGGCATTGGAGCCAATGGTCTGCTTCGAGCCCTCGTAATTGACGAAGAAAAATAGCTTGTCCGGGATGATATGACCGCCCAGGGCAGCGCCATATTGGTTGAACTGCAATGGGGGGATGGGCTTCTTCGCGTTCTTACTGAAGTAGTCGTTTGCGTCAAAGGCATCATTCTCCGCAAACTCCCAGGCCGATCCATGAAACTGGTTACTGCCGCTTCGCGAGATGTAATTGACTACGCCGCCGCCGCTCCGGCCATACTCAGCAGGCGCATTGTGCGTGACCATGATGATCTCCTGAGTGGCATCCGGGGAGAGGGGGACCATGGGTCCGCCGCCCGTGGGCAACTCATTGGCGTTTCCATCGACCAGGAAAGTATTAAAAGAGGGAGGTGCGCCCGCCATGGAGATGCGACCGTCGGTATTTGCCGACTGGGTATAACTTCCAAACGCTCCAATCGCTCGGACGGCTGGCGACAGAGCGACGAGTCCGGTGATGTTGCGTCCGTTAAGAGGTAGATTCTGAATTGGTTCCTGGTCAAGGGAGGTGCTGACGGCCGTCGTCTCCTGTTGAAGGGCCGGAGCTTGGCTGTTGACCTGGATCGTGGCCTTTTGGGCACCGAGGGTAACGGCGAAATCGAGTCGCAGATCCTGATTTTCGCCCATTGCAACTCCCGTGCGGGTCAGTTCAGTGAAGCCCGACGCGTTCACTTGCACGTTATATGTTCCCGGAGTCAACGCCGAGATCGTGTAGTAACCCTTTTCGTTGGTCACTGCCGTGCGATTGATGTTGGTATTAACGTTGCGGGCATGAACCTCGGCGCCGGCGACGGTTGCGCCCGACGGATCAGATACAAGGCCGGTGAGCGTACTTTGCGCCCAAGCGGTCCCGGTGATGAAGGCGAGGACGACGAGAAGGCATGCAGATTTGAAGCGACTCATATGGTTAAGGATCTTGCTGGAGCAGCGCATTGGTACCTCACGAATAATAGTTAAGAACAAAAGTGGCGGTATCGATTCAAGACTCGACTTGTAAATGGATTCCGAGCCCCAAAACTATCGGCCAACTGCCTCTGGGCAGAGTGATTACCAGTGATGCCCCCCCTGCTACCCCGAAGAAATTGAACGATCTTTACTTGTTGTTCACAGTTCTTTGTGAGGAACCGCTGGGCAACTGCGGCGATCGACTGCTAACGGAAAATTGTCATCGAAATGCGATATTGGGTGGCTATACTTCGAGAAGCTCACAGCATGAGTCCTTATTGCGTCCCCCTGCGGTCAAAAATCGCAATACCGTAGAGCCGTGCGCTCTTATCTGACGCTCGTTTTGAGGAGCGACGCTCAGTGCCCGATCTCGATCCAGGGTGATTTAGTGCTTCGCTCGAATCACAAAACCCACCTAAGCATCAGAGATATCTGTCCAGCAAACCGAGCCACCTTGTAATTGGCTGTTTGCCAAACAACGAGCATCTTCGTGCCCCGTGAGATGAGGGGCGATGCGGCAGAGAACAACCAACTGGCTCACATGAAACGCAACGAAGTGGCCTCCGCCGGTTCGAGAGAACTCAAAGTTCTCTGAGTTCAGGGCAACAGAAACATTAAAACTTGGTAACTCACCCCGGCTTTCACGGGGGTTGCAGGGCGTTGCACCCCCGCAGATCACTCCTACCGTGCCGCAAGGTCCTGTGTACTCAGGTACGCAAACAGATCTTCGTCTCGCCGGGTTGGTCCAACAGACACCGAAGGCGACCACCCTCAATCGCACCAAATCAACCACATCAAAGTGAGGCTGTATGAATTATGCTGCACTCCGAATTCTCGTCATGGCGCTAGCAATTGCATTTGCGCCACTTCTGCACGCCCAGCAGCCTTTACCGGTGCTGCAGGGCGTCACTACTAGTGTAGGCAATATCAACACGGCGAAATTGCTGGCTCTGATGAACCACGGCTCACCAGACATGGTGCTCCTCGCGGCGCACCGGGGATATTGGCTGAATTATCCTGAAAACAGCATCATTGCACTTGACCAAGCCTTCCAAGCCGGCATTGAAATAATCGAGATAGACTTGCGGACAACCTCTGACGGCCAGCTTGTCATTTCCCATGACACTGACCTCGTGAAAGAGACGACTGGAAGCGGCTTAATCAGCAGTATGACGTTGAGCCAACTCCAAGCGTTGACGCTACGTGATCGTCATGGCAATCCTGTCTCCAACAGTTTGAACCTGCACCTGCTGTCTTTCGCCGAGACCCTCAACCTCTTGAAGGGCTACTCCGGCGGAGGGCACGGTCCAGTCATCATCGCCGACATTAAGGATCAGACCCCTTGGCCGGCGTATCTGGCGGGAGTTCAGCAAGTCGCAGCTACCCTCGATACTGCAACTCAGCCCGCAGTGATCTTCAAGATGAAGATGAGCAAAATTCCGTCGATTGGCGCGGTTCAGGCCGAAGCCGCTGCACACCCATCGTACGGACATATGGTTCTTACAGTGAATCCTGAAGATTTCATAGGGCCCTGGGCACCTTCGACCTCCAACTTCCGAATCCTCACAAATCTTTGGGAAACCTCGCCCAACTTCGTTCAACAGTTTGAGATGAACACCAATGCTATAGGCGACGGAACGGCCCCGTACACTGCCGCTCTTGGTTCTTTTGCGACCTATTATGAGCCGAGCTTCTATCCAGAAGGCGTATCTACGATCACTATCCCGAAAGACCCAAATGGTGTACCGACGGGTGAGCCACCGTTTACCAACTGCTGCAATCTCCACAATCTAACACTTGGAAGTCCCAATCAAGATCTACGCGGTGTGCTTCCCTTCGCGCTCTACTACAACTCAAGTTCCCTTATTACCTCGGACAATATCGCGGAAACATTGAACTTTCTGTCCAGCCAGGGTAAGCGAAATGTGAGCGAGCTGCAGTAAACCTCACTCGCCCATAGCGTCCACATATGCTAATGGCCACTTAGCGATCCCTTCCAATTCCTATCCCACTTTTGAGGAAACTTATGATATTTTTCCGAACTATTCGTAGTACGAGTCCACGTATGCGCTACGAGCATATAATTTCGCGGCTGCGTAGCGCTCTCTCGCTTATATTGCTTACGCTTGTCTTCTCCACGTTGTATTCAGCTTCTGAGGCTTCCGCACAAAGCGCCGCTGCATTACCTGGTCCTCCTGCACAAACACCGAACGATTCTTTAGTTGTCAACGATATTGTTCCTGTCGGCTCATGCTTTGCCCTTGTCCCATGCACCTTCCGGATGCATGACTTCAAGACAAATTTTGATGGCACATCACTCACATCTGCGGACACAGCCCAGCTCGAGCCTAGACCTTGGTGCTTCCCGACGTTTTGCAATATCCAATACGATTATGCCCGCCTTCCTCAGAGTGATGGTGCCTATTCGCTAGGCTCGCCTGGAGTTGGAACCATAGGCAATGGCATTACCATCGGCCTGAGGATACTCGTAAATCAACGAAATGACGACAATCAAAGAGGGACGATCATCGCGATGCCCGGTGTTTTTGAGATAGAGACTATCGGTCCACGTTGGGGTACATTCGTTCATCAGGATAACGGGTACGAACTGACACCGTGGGAGCCTTACGACTATCCAGGGTATTTCGATGTCTTTGAAGACATATATTATACCTTTACCAAGGATGGCAGAGTTCGAATAGACAAGTTCACTCCATATCACTTTCCTAATGATTTTTCTAAGACCAGCTACATTTGGGAGGAATCTATAAACGATTCTGGCTGGCCCTTCAGTTTTGCTGGTTCAACACAACAGTTCGTCCACGCTGGGCCCATGTACTGGGGATCAACCCACGTTGGTTCTCAGTCGGCAGTCGATGCCTTAAGTGAACTTCTCATTTTCAAGCAAGCACTCACTAACGATCAAATGATCGATCAGGAGAACTTTTACCACCCATCCAATGGACAACTCGCGGATAGTATGTCCCCTTGCAACACCGGCAATTGGATAAACAGTGGAATTGTGCAGACACCTTGTGGACCGGCTGGGGACGGTCACATACCTTCGCCGCCCCCAAACGATGGAGTTGGATACAGCGAACCGATAATTCAGACACTGCCTCCTTCAGGGAGTAACGATCTCCCTACGGCACCACCGGCGCCACAGCCAGGAGACACGTACAATTTTCCTGCATCCTCCTCTTCGACTTTCACGGTCAGTGCAGGCGCGACGACGTTTACGGCAACCCAGCCCAATGACTCGGTGGCGACCTATGTCTGGGAAGACGGCGGTGGCCAACCTGGGGAATGGTTGACCAGCGCGAATGGCAGTACGTTAGACCATGCACTCGAATTTGTTCCGGTAGCCAACTATGCGGGCGTTTCACCATCTACAACCATTACCGTGAATTCGGGTACCACCCATCAGACGATCGATGGCTTCGGTGGCGCCATGACCGATTCGGCAGCCTCCCTGATCCTGGGCTCCCCGAATAGGAACACGATCATGGACACTCTCTTCGGGACCGATACGAACGGAGGAGGGTTGACTATCGTCCGCTCTCCCATGGGCTCCAGCGACATGATGGCCGACCCCAATGACCTTCATACGTATGAGGACACTCCGGGGAACTTTTCAGTGACAGCACAACCCAGCGATAATCGGCAGATCGCCGCCCTCCAGCAGGCGAAGCAGCTTGCCGGCAGCAACTTCAAACTACTGGGAACTCCCTGGACCGCGCCAGGATGGATGAAGAATGACGGCACCCTATTACCTGCGCAGTGCGGCTCGGATGCAAATGAGTTCAACGTATTTGCTCATACGCAGGACTATGTGAACTATTTCACAAACTACATCAACGCTTACAGCTCCTTAGGATTGACGCCCTGGATGGTCTCCATGCAGAACGAGCCGGAGAACTGCCAGACCTCAATGCCCACAACACAGTTTTCTCCCTTTGATGAGGTAACCCTCGGACAAGCGATGAAGGGCAAACTGCCCAACGGCGTCAAAGTGCTTGGCTGGGACCATAACTGGAACGACGAACACTTCGTCGACACCATCACTAGCAACAATAGCGTCGACGCGGTGGGCTACCATTGCTACGACGGCACGAATTACAACGACCAGACCCAGGCCGTGCCCACGTACTTCACCGAGTGCACAGGATTTACCACGGGAAATGCGAACGTCGCTACGAATCTTGCATGGGAAGTATCAAACAATATAATGGGACCGCTGCGTTATGGTTCGAAGGGTTCGATTTATTGGAGCCTTGCGCAAGACCCGAACGGAAACCCACATTATGGCGGGGGCGCTGCATGCAAGACCTGCCGCGGCATGATCACAGTCAACTCCGACGGAAGCTTTGTTCCCAGCCAGGATTACTACTACTGGGCGCAATTCTCTAAGTTCGTCGCTCCCGGTGCGGTTCGTGTTGACTCCAACAATGTGGGCCCCCTATCAACGGTTGCGTTCCACAAAGGAACCACCAATGTGCTAGTGGTACTGAACTCGGTGCAAGCCCAAGCCAACGGAGGCAATGCCGGCTCGGACGGGCGGGATCTGCGTGGCCACATGCTCCAGTGGAACGGGGATACCCACGCCCAAAAGACCGCATGGCTTGTCGGCGCGGATGGCCACCGCCGCTGGATTCCAGACGGAAGTACGTTCAACTGCCTGAAATTCGATGCCGGGATGCAAGGTCCTGACGACGAAGCCTCCGGTGCCCTGGACAAGTATCTTAACCTGGACAACGTCTGGGCAACATGTGGATCTGAACTTATGGGAACCAACAGCGAGCTTGAGGAAAAGACGTATCTTAAGTCGGCTGGGGGAGCCCGGTTGACGCTGACTGGATCATCTCTGGGCGCTTCCGATTCCGCGGCCCTAAATAATTGGGCAATTGCGGGACAAGGGGGAACGGGAAATCGTCTTATCCTTCGTGCCGATGGAAACCTCGTTTGGTACAACGGAGAGATCCCGTATAACGAAGTCTGGTCCTCCAATACTTCAGGCTCGGGAGCAAAATATTTTGTTCTCCGAGATGAGGGCTCAATCGCACTGTTCGATGCGAACAATAAAGAAGTGTGGAATCGGGGATTACCAAATCCAGCCGTGTATCACGGCAAGATCGTGCAGTGGGACCAGGACTCGGCTGCCCAGAAAAGTTCATGGTTGGTAGGGTTTGATGGGAATCGTCGTTGGATCCCTGATCTTCCCACATTCCAATGCCTCACGGCGGCGGGTCATGGAAACTCCCTGAGCGTGACCAATGACACACTCAATAAACTGCCAAATCTAGAAAACGTGTGGGCGACTTGCGGCGGCACTCAGATCGGCCCCAATGGCTCACTTGGGTTTGGCGCCAACCTTACCTCAGGTAGTTATAAGCTGGTTCTCCAGACCGACGGCAACCTGGTTGAATACAACGGAACCACCCCGGTCTGGGCCACCAACACTTCCGGTAGCAGCAGTGCCGAGCTCAGACTTCAAACCGACGGCAATCTCGTCCTTTACGACGCTAATGGCACAGCTCATTGGGCCACAAATACGCAAAACAGCACGCCTGGCTGGCTCATCCTGAGCAACACCGGAACTTTAAACCTCTATAACGGCTCAGGTGCACTGGTCTGGAGCAACAATGTGAATTGATGATGCCGGCGTGCCGGCGGCGACAGAATAAGCTGCAGCTCGTCCATGTGCAGCCGTCAAGGACCCGTGGGAGGTGGAAAGCATTCTCTGCTTTGCACCTCCCGCAATTTTTGCGGGTAGAGTCGATCAACAGACCCCCTGAGAGAGTGATTCCCAGTGATACCCCACTGGGGCCCAAAGAATTGAAGGATCTTTACCTGCTATTCACAGATTGCCAAAAGGAACCGTGGGACTGCTCCTGCTGACCGTCAGGTTGACGGCGCCGTTCATCAGAGCGCAATAATGGGTGGCTAGGCTGAGGAAGCCGCAATATGGTCTCCTATGGCGTTCACCGCGGTCACCGAAATTGCAACACAGCCCAATCGTGCGCTCTCATCCGAAGATTTTTCTTCGGCAGGCGAGTTGCGCCCGAAGCTCAACCCAGAGTTGGTTCGTGCTCAGCTTGAACGGGTCCTTAGCTCCGCTCTCTTTAAGACCTCTACAAAACTTTCCAGTTTTCTCCGGTACGTGACGGAGACCGTCCTCGAGGGACGGTCCGACGATATTAAGGAGACCTCGATTGGTGTCGCGGTCTACGGTAGAACGCCAACCTATGACCCCAAACTCGACACCGTCGTTCGGAGTGAGGCACGGAGGCTTCGGAGCAAGCTGGATCGATACTTCGATGAGGAGGGATCTCTCGACTCGATTCGAATTTCTCTCCCGAAAGGAGGATATGTACCGCTATTCGAGGCGGTCGCCACTCCTCCTTCCGTGGTCGACAACGACCTCCAACTCAAGGAAGTACCGGCTCAAGTTGCAGCCAGTCCCAATATTGAGATTCGAGCCAAAGGGCGGAACAGGTCGCTGATTGTTGTTTCGCTCCTCTCAGTCTGTCTTGCTCTGGGGATAAGCGGGTTGCTGTTCCATAGAACATCGAGCCACTGGAGTGCTGCCTCGCATATCAGCCCATTAACATCCTTCCCAGGAGAGTCCTACCAACCCAGCATTTCGCCGAACGGAAAGTCTGTTGCTTTTAGTTGGAACAACGGAGGCAGCAGCTACAGCATCTACGTGCTCCAGCAGGGCGGAAAACCGCTCCGAATCACGGCCAGCTCCGGATCAGATATTCACCCCGTATGGTCCCCGGATGGCGGCTCACTCGCCTTCCTCCGAGTGTCAGGCGCTACCGCTCAGGTCATGATGATGTCTTTTCCAGGTGGGGCCGAAAAGGAGTTGTTCGCCCTGCGGAGCGGTCGCCCATGGGGTGAAGATCAACTGGGTATCAGGAACGATACGGGACCGAGTTGGTCAGCCGATGGGAAAGGTCTCATCGTATCTGACACCTCCCCTTCTGGTCGCGGTCTAGGCTTATATCGATTCGATCTCAACACTCGCGATTTCATTTCGCTAACGCACCCCGCTTCCGACGAACGCGATCTGAATCCCTCTCTTTCCTCTGACGGAAGATGGCTCGCCTATGCGCGCTTCTCAAGTTACGACTCGTCTGATGTTTTCGTGAGTTCATTGACAGATCACAAGGAACTGCGACTCACCGCAGACCTTATGGATATTCAGGGACTTGCTTGGAGCGCGGACAGCCGCGAGATCGTCTTCTCTTCCAATCGGTACGGAGCCTATGGCTTGTGGGCGGTCAACCTCGATGGAAGCGGACCTGCTCCTATCCCTACGACGGGCGAATCGGCGATCCAGCCGGCGGTTTCTCGCGATGGCAGGTTCCTCGTTTACGCCGACTCCGCCCTTCGTTCTGAAATTTTAAAAATCAACCTTGAACAAACGGGCTCCGCTGCGGCTCCGCTCAGCATTGCCCCATCGACAAGGCGGAGCCATAGCGCGCAATTTTCTCCAGATGGCTCGAAGATCGCCTTTGTGTCGGATCGCAGCGGAAAATGGGAGCTCTGGCTATCGAATGCGGATGGAACTGAGACGAGTCAACTGACGACTTTTGGGGCTGCGTCCGTTGGCAGTCCTCGCTGGTCTCCGGACGGAAAGTCTATTGCTTTCGATGCTCGTCCCAAAGGACATTCGGCGATTTTCGTCGCATCAGTGGATGGCCAGGTACTGCGCGATCTGAGCCCGAAAGACCAAGAAGAAAAACAACCCGCCTGGTCCCCGGACGGTCATTGGATTTACTTCGATTCGAACCGGGGCGGCTCCATGCAGCTTTGGAAGATGACGAACACCGGAACGGGAGCGACTCCTGTGCTGAAGTTCGCCGTTACAGATCCTCGCGTATCTGCCGATGGCAATTCGCTTTTCTACACGGATGGCACGGAGGGGCTGTGGCAGATGGGATTCGATGGGCGGCCTGCTGTGCAGGTTCCTGGCCTTGAGCATGGCCGGTTTGGTCGCCTTTGGTTTGTTTCTGACAGAGGGATTTACTACGTCAACATCGACGGGGACCGATCCAAGCTCATGCTTTATGATTTTCGTTCCAAAATGACCCGTCCAGTGCTCACGTTGCCACGCGATCCACTGATGGGGTATCCGAGTCTCTCTTATTCCACAGTAAGCAATTCGATCTTGTTCGCCACCAAAGAAGATCCACGTAGCGATCTCGTCATGATCGGTTTCACTCGTTGAACCACCAGTTCAGAAATCAGCTTCGAGTCCGCAGATTAGTTCCCGCAGATCGACTTTGCTGGACTGATGTAGAGAGTGCCTGTCCGCGGATTTCCTAAGTAACTACATTATGGCCTTTCGGGATATTCCAATGGCCCAACGTCCTGAGAGCCGCTTCGCCACAATTGGCATATAGAAGCGGCCGTGGACCATGACCAAATCTCCATCTGCGGCAATCATGTCATGCTCATATTTCAACGTCGCTGGCAAGGACCGCACGAGTTCAAACAAGCCGTCGCGCCCTGGACCGATATGTGCGCTGTGTTGAATGTAGGTTGGCGACCAGAAGTGTTCTGCCGCGACGTAGTCCCGCTGGTTGAAGAGCGTTTCAAACGCTCTGAGTACAAGTTGTTTATTTTCTTCTAGCAGTGATGACTTCCGATATGCCGACTTCACATTACCGGTCTGAACATCGAGTCGCTATGCTCAGACCGGTACATTACGAAGCGGCAGGCAGGTCAGAGAGACATGACTCCCTTTGTAGACTGACCCTGTGCGGAATTTGAGAGTTCGGCCCACTGCTCCCACAGAGCGATCCGCGTCTGGTAGACGTTGCGCACACGAGGTAGCCCGGCGTTACCGATGAAGAGGCGTAGAGGCGGGGCTTCAGCATCGATAACCGCGAGAACCGCATCCGGTGTGGCACGTGGATCTCCCTGGTCCATGTTGGAGATCATAGAGACCATCTGCTGACGTAGCGTTCCATAAGGTTCAAGTTCGGCGGAGACCTTCGCCGAAGTGGAGCTTCCAAACTCAGTGGCATAGGCACCAGGCTCCAGGATCGTGACCTTGATGCCAAACGCCTTGACCTCCTGCGCAAGGGATTCGTGCAGCGACTCGAAAGCCCACTTGGAGGCGCAGTAGAGGCCAAGCAGAGGGATCGCTGTCAAGCCAAGCATACTGGACACGCCAACAATGTGGCCGCTGCCCTGCCCTGCGCGCGCAGAAAGGGAAGCGCTGCCCGGATGACACGCAGTGTCCCAAAGACATTCGTGTCAAAGAGAGCGCGCACATCGTCCTCGCGAACCTCCTCGATCATTCCGACGAGCGAGTAGCCCGCATTATTGAGCACGACGTCCAGGCGACCGAAGTGACCGTGTGCGGCCGCAACTGCTTGCATGACCTGCTCCGGATTGCTGACATCAAGAGCGAGCGGGAGGACACGATCACCGAAGCGCTCGGTGAGATCCGCTACGTCGGCGAGCTTGCGGGAAGTGGCAGCGACGAGGTCGCCGCGCTCAAGGGCAGCTTCTGCCCAGATGCGGCCGAAGCCACGTGAAGCTCCGGTGATAAACCAAACTTTGTTTGCCATAAAGATCTCCTTGGAACGGATATAAACAGTGTTAAGATTGAAGACGTAGTTATGCCTGATTGCTTGCCGGGACTCCCGGATTGAGAGTACCGTGCAATCTAAACAATGTAAAGATAGATGCTCCTTATGGCGAAACGATCCACCTATCATCATGGAGATTTGCGGACGGCCTTAATTCAGGCGGCGGATGAAATCATCGCCGAAGGTGGCATCGAAGCCTTCACCCTTCGTGCTGCAGCGAAGCGTGCCGGGGTATCTCCCGCTGCGCCCACCCACCACTTTGGCAGCGTCAAGGGTTTGCTCACGGAAGTGGATTTGCTTGCGTTTGAGCGAGCGGGACGCTATCTCGACGAGATCGTGGAGACAAAGGATGCCACTAAGAACGTGCGCGCGCTGGGTCTCGCATTTGTGCGTTTCGCGGTCGAGAATCCGGGACACTTTCGCCTGATGTTCCGCGGCGATCTGGTAGATCGCGACGACCCACGATATCCAGTGATTAGCCAGCGGCCGGCTTTGCGGTTAGGCAAGGCCGTGGCTGCGTATCATGGACGGCCCCACATCGATATGAAGCGCTTCGAAGATGCCGCGGAGGTCCTCGGAGGTTTCGCGACGATGCACGGACTCGCCCAGCTCGTGTTGGAAGGTAAGGCCTTAGTGTTTTTCAAGAAAACGGACGTCAAGGAATTCATCGAGGTTGACTTACCGCGAATCCTGAAGCGGATATATCCGTAAAGCGGATCCATTCTTCGAGCGATCGGTAATGATAAACGCGCTTAGCGGAAGTAATGCGCTCAATATCTGGGCCGCCTCAACGAGCGCATTGGCTTGTTGGCAACAGTTGAAATAACTTGCGGTCTGTCCGTCATTCAAGAGGGACTGGTATAGAAATAGCCCCAATGCGATTGTCCTGCCCTAAGAAAAATGTGTTGCGGCAAGAAACATTTGAGCAAAGTACTGCGTAAAGCTCTTCTATGGACATTGCAAAGGAGAAGATGGTAGCTTCTTTGCAGTATCCAAAGGAGCAGGCATGGCGGCGGACAAATCCGAAGTTTTACAGGGAACGCTGGATCTGATGATCCTCAAGACGCTCCAGGCATTGGGCCCGCTGCATGGCTTTGGCATTGCACGGCGCATCGAGCAGTTGAGCGAAGACGTGCTGACGTTAAACGAGGGCACGGTGTATACGTCGCTGCTGCGGTTGCAGCAGAAGAGCTGGATTGCGAGTGAGTGGGGTGTCTCCGAGAACAACCGGCGCGCGCGGTTCTACAGCATTACCAAGCGCGGCATGAAGCAGCTTGTGGTCGAGACGGAAAACTGGGAGCGCATCGCGGCGGTGATTGGCCGCGTGCTTGCGCTTGAGGCAAAGGCTTAGTTATGACTGACCGCGCACTTACCTTCGTGGCAAAGCTGAAGGCACTGTTTGTGCAAAGGCGCGCCGACAGCGCCTTTGAGGAAGAGATGCGCACGCATCTGGAGATGCTCGCGGAGAAGTACGAGCGCGAGGGGATGAGGGCCAAAGAGGCGGCGAGGGCAGCACGGCGGCAGTTTGGCAACACGACTTTATTGAAACAGCGACAGAGGGAATCGAGGACGACGATGTTCTTTGCGAATGTATGGCGGGATGTGCGCTATGGCGCGCGGCAGTTGGCGAAGACGCCCGTGTTTACGATCGTCTGCGTGCTCACCCTGGCCCTTGGTGTGGGCGCGAATACAGCGGTCTTCAGCGTGATGCACGCCGTGCTGATGAAGATGTTGCCGGTCGAGGACGCGTCGCGCGTCTTCTACCTGCACACGACGGGGTATCCAGACGGCGTCTCTCAGACCGGTGACTCGAACACTTCCTTTTCGTATCCCATCTATCGAGCTTTACGCGAGCAGAGCGGATTGCAGGAGGTCATGGCGTTTATTCCCATGTCTTCTAGCGGCAAAGCCCCGGTGCGCGTGGGCACAGTGCCGGAGGAGGCTGCGGGCGACATGGTCAGCGGCAACTACTTTCGTGGGCTAGGAGTAGGCACGGAGATGGGCCGGGGCTTTGTGCAGAAGGATGAGGACGATCACACGCCTGTGGCCGTGATCAGCGAGAGGTTTTGGGCTTCGCACTTCGACCGTAGTCGCGATGCGATCGGAAAGACGCTCTACATCAAGTCGATTCCCTTCACGATTGTGGGTGTTGCGATCAAGGGATTCGAAGGCACTGAGGGAAGACTGGCACTGGATTTCTGGATGCCCCTGCAGAGCAGGCCGGAGTTCAACGCGTGGGGTAACCCGGCAGAGAACGGCATGTACCTGACCAAGCAGAACTTCTGGTGCATGAAACTGATGGTCCGCACCGCATCGGGCGTCAGCCGTGAACAAGCCATGGCAAGGGCGCAGGCAGTCTTCGATCAGGCAGCGTACACAGGCGTGCGGCAGAAGCGCGCAGGAGACAAAACTTACCAGATCTCGTTCATGGACGCGAAGCAGTTCGACAGCCAGGACGATTCCTTCGCCCGTGCGCTGAAGACGCTGATGGCGATGGTCTGCCTCGTCCTGCTGATCGCCATGAGCAACGTGGTGATGCTGCTCATGGCACGCAATGCGAGCAGGCAGCGAGAGTTCAGCGTACGGCTCGCACTAGGCACAGGCCGCAGAGAGATGACCCGGCAGCTACTCACGGAGAGCGTCTTGCTCGTCGCTCTGGGCGGCATCGCGGCGTGGGCCTTCGCTCTGGGCGCTACGCATGCTCTCGGATCATGGGCGCAGATCGAATCGAACCTGCAGCCGGATGGAACCGTGCTGTGGTTCACATTGAGCGTGCTCTTTCTGCTGGCATTGGTCTTCGGCCTTGCCCCGTTGCGGGCTGCGATGTCCAGCGGGCCGGAGATGGTGCTGCGTAGCTCTGCCACGGTCTCACAGTCGAGCTCGCAGAAGATGCGTGCGGGCAATGCGGTAATTGTCACGCAGATCGCGATATGCGTCGTGCTACTGGTGGGTGCAGGGCTGCTCCTCGGCACTCTGCGAAACCTCTTGAATACGCCGCTCGGGCAGAAGCCGGAAGGCTTGCTGGTCTTCGGAGTGCACCCGCAACATGCCCATACCAAGGAGGAGAGCGTCGCCTTCTTCGTTGCGCTGCAACAGAGGCTGCGGACAATTCCAGGCGTCGAGAGCGTTTCGATGGCCGCCAACCGGCCCGGCTCCGGATGGTCGAGCAACAACGCCGGCGTGCTTGTGGACGGTCACAAGCCGAACGGAGTCGAGCCGGAGCAGGCAATCTTTAGAGGAAACGCAGTAGGCGCGGACTACTTTCGCACCATGGGTGTGCAGGTCCTGCAGGGACGGGACTTCTCCGATGCCGACTCACCGTCCGCTCCAAAGACTGCGATCGTGAATGAGACCTTCGCGAAGAAATATATAGGCAGCTTGAATGCTGTAGGCCACATTTTCAGCGACCCGAAGGGAGCCGACCCAAGCCTCATCATCGGCGTCGTGAAGGACCACAAGTACACCAGCATCACTGAAGAGGCGAGGCCGATGCTATGGACCGTCTTCACCCAGGGCGGCGCGGTGAATCAACTCAATGTGGAGATGCGTGTGCCCGGTGACCCGATGGCGATGTTGCCCACGGTGCGCAAGGTGATCACACAGATCGATCCCGACATGCCCTTGCTGGAACCAATGTCTCAGAGCGCTGTCTTTGAACAGTCGATCTCGCAGCAGGCCCTCTTCGCGCGCCTTGCAGGCTGCTTTGGCGTGCTGGCCGTCGTGCTCATCGCGACCGGCTTATACGGAACGCTTGCGTATCGCGTAAGCCGCCGCAGCGCGGAGATCGGCGTGCGCATGGCGCTGGGCGCGCAACGTTCGCAGGTGGTGTGGATGGTGCTGCGCGGAAGCCTGTTGTTGTGCGCGGTCGGTGTGGTGCTTGGGGTTCCGCTCGCGATGGCTGCCGGCAAGAGTCTGGAGAGTTCGTTATATGGAATGAAGTCTCTCGATGCGGCGAGTTATGTGTTCGCGATTGCGGGCGTTGCGCTGGTCGCTCTGTTGGCGAGCGCGGTGCCTGCAGGCCGCGCTGCGAATGTAAATCCTACAAGCGCGTTGCGTATGGAGTAGATCTAGGTTGAGTCGAGAGCATAGGAAACGCCAAGAGCAACACTCGCGTCATTTCGACAACTACATCGCACCCTTCCTCTTTATCAAGTCGTCGGGAATCCAGTCGTAACCCGACGGACGCTCGATTTATGACAAATCGCCAATGCGCTCATCGAGGGCACCAACGCTGCTCCAGTCAATCGGCAGCGGTGCGACCGCATATCCACATTGCAGTCATTATTTCCACAAAAAAATAGGGATAACCACCGATGATTTTCAGGCGGATCGCGAGTATCTTACGAATCAACGGAGGAGAAATCCTCCAGTAGCAGAGAGTAGACAAGGGCCATCGGGAGAACCGGCAACGGGGCTCACGAAGCATTCAGGAGACTGGCTGCTTATGGATGAAACCCAAGAAAGCTCTTACAGCGAAAGTGATGACGGATGAGTATTGGAAACGCGGGCTCTGCTCGCTGGACCAAACCATCCTGAAATCGCAACTCGTTGTGATCCGGGTGCCGAACCGGGTCTTCGAAAAATCGGAAAGCAGGGGCGAGATCTCGAAAGAGAGTTCGCCCCTTCGCTTTTATGAACCTTGGTGAGCGATAGCCGTTTATGTGGCCCACTGGGAAGTGATGAACCGGTCTGAATGGTTCAATGAGTGCATCGGCCTGATATCGCCATTTCAATCGCGGTCACTAGTCCGACATGACGACAACTCGTCAAATTGAATGGCAGGGCCCCGCGCCCTTTTACTAGGATCTATTTTGTCTAGCTAGTTCAAAGCTGCCCATAATCAGCGATTAGCAGGTTGCGCTCACACTGCGTGAAGTCTGCGGCCTAACAACAGAGGAGATTGCCCGGGCATTTCTGGTTACGCCGGCGACGCTTGCTCAACGCATCGTTCGGGCGAAAGCCGTCATCCGCGATAAGGCGATTCCTTACCAGGTGCCGGCTTCGCAGGAATTATCGGCGAGGTTGGGCGCCGTACTGCAGGTTGTGTACCTGGTCTTCAACGCGGGTTATTCAGCGGAACCAACAGGAGCTGGATTGAGCCGCGAGGCGATCCGTCTGGGTAGACTGGTCCTCGACCTTCTCCCGGAACCCGAGGTGATGGGCCTGTTGGGGCTCATGCTGTTGCAGGAATCGCGCCGCGCCGCTCGAAGCTCTGCAGAAGGAGAGCTGATTCTTCTGGACTGGCAGGATCGCTCCCTGTGGAATCGAGATCAGATCGCCGAAGGCATCGCTCTCACCGAGAGCGCGCTTCGATCGCGCCGTTTCAGTGCTTACACCCTGCAGGCGGCCATCGCGGCTGTTCACGCCGAGAGTTCCTCGGCGGCATCCACGGACTGGCGCCAGATCACGCTACTCTACGACCGACTGATTCGGATTCAGCCATCTCCGGTTGTGGAACTCAACCGTGCAGTTGCCGTCGCCATGCACGAAGGTCCGGCGCAGGGGCTTTGTCTCATCGATGACCTTCTGGCGCGCGAGGAACTCGCCAATTATTCCCTTGCGCACTCCGCCCGTGCGGATCTATGTCGCGGGCTAGGGCGGCTTCCGGAGGCCCGTGCATCGTATGAGAAGGCGCTTGCGCTTGCTCCGCAGGAGGCAGAGCGGCCGTTCCTTTTGTGGCGGCTCGAGGAGTTGAAATAAAAAACGGCTCTGCTGTCGAATTCACCTTTCCCGGACGACTATAGGGTGAACAATCCAGTGCGCGGGCTGCGCTGGTGGCAACAACATAAGGAGAGACCGATGAAATACATCTGTTTGGGATACTACGATCCAGCAAGACACGCGGCTATGACCGAGCAAGAGCGAGAAGCAATGTTCGATGAATGCTTCGAGTATGACGACCATCTTCGCGCGAACGGGCACTTCGTTGGTGGAGAAGCCCTTCAACCCAGTGAAACAGCGTTGACCTTGTATTGGAAGAACGGCAAAGTCGCGACCACCGACGGTCCCTATGCCGAAACCAAGGAACAACTGGGCGGCATTCTTGTGCTTGAGGCGCGCGACATGAATCATGCGATTCAACTCATGTCGCAGCATCCGGCGGTAAAGTATGGGTCGATTTTCGAAATACGTCCGATCGGCGATATGAGTGAAATTATGAAGGCAAGCGAGCAGCGACGGCGTAAGCTCATCGCACGCTGAAAGATACGAGAGTCAGCACAACATAGTGAGGGAGAGGATTGGGATGTCAAAGGTTCGGGTAGCGGGATTTGGTGTTTCGTTGGACGGTTTCGGCGCTGGGATCGAACAGAGCCTGAAAGATCCGCTGGGGAAGCGGGGACCAGAGATGTTTCAGTGGTTCTTTCATACTAAGACCTTTTGCTCTATGGTCGGGAAGGAGGGGGGAACCACGGGGGATGTAGACGATATGTTTGCTCAGCGGTCGATGGAGAACTTCGGTGCCTTCATCCGTTGACGGAGATAGCATCCTTCTGTTGGGCTGGCATGGAGATACGGTACAGGACGCACTGGCCTTATTTCTAACGGCTAGAGGGGTACAAGCTTCGAACGAAGGCGCGGCAATGCGCATCTCTTCAACCAACCAGCAAAGCCTCGTAAGATTACTGCAAGAAATTGGGAATGGACCAGCACCAACGATCTTCGATTTGAAGATCAAGGCAGAACATGCAATTCGTGAAAAGTGGGATTGGGTATTGCCCGATGGGCTCCGGCTACGTTCGTTTGCTAGTGCGCAGCTGGACTTGCCCGGCGCACAACGACTGGCGCTGATGCTTTCGCAAGAATCCGTTCCGCCAACACAATAAAGTCGCGCCGCAAGGCTATCGTGATTTGATCGCGCCCCGCATGGGAGGCGGCTCTGATGACTCCGGCCTTTGAATAGTGAATCAGCGCGAACATGGTCGAATTTCGCCTTGAATGACGATAATATTGTATTTTTCGACACTCCTAACGAAATTTCGATATCGGGCATGTAAAATTAATTTCGACGGAAACCATAATTTTATGGTTATTTTCGACCGCTTTAAGGAGTTTTCGACGGTGCAGCTTGATTCAGACCCAGTTCGAAGCTTTCAGGAGAAGACCGTCCCGACTGAAGGTCGCCTCGCTGGCTGGTCGGCGTTGGTCCATTCCCTCGGCGTGAGCGCTCCCGTTCGGCAACCGTGCGTGGTCTCGGAGCAGCACGTAAGTGGCAGCCGGAGAGAAGATCGGGGTTGGATCATCTTCGACAAGCGGTATTGGCCTGGCGAGGATTTTGGCAGTCATCTGGAATTTGCTCTTCGGCACGAGAATGTCGATCCGCTCATTTTGAAGCGACTGTTTGAAGCCGTCCCGCAGGATGTTGTTGAGCAATTCGTGCGCAGCGCGCCGACCGGGGCAGCAAGCCGGCGTGGATGGTTCTGGTACGAATTTCTAACCGGCAGGACCCTCGATATCGAGGATCTGCCATCTGTGACAGCTATCGATCTCCTGGATGGGAAAGCTTACTTCACAGGCACGCCACGACTGTCACGCCGTCACAAGGTGCGGGACAATCTGCTCGGAACATCCCGTTTCTGTCCGATCATCCGGCGAACGAAACCATTAGCAGAGATTGTTGCGCGCCAGCTCGGGGCTAAGGCAAGCGAGATTATCGGCCGGACGGGTGCGAATGTCGTGACGCGCGCCGCCAGCTTCCTGCTCTTGGCTGACAGCCGAGCGAGTTTTGCGATCGAAGGAGAGCGGCCTCCCCGCGGACGGCTGGAGCGATGGGCGCGTGCAGTGCTTCAGGCTGGTAAGGCTCCATTGACTCTCGATGAGATCCTCCGTCTCCATGGTGTGCTCATCGAGGACAGGCGTTTTGTTCGCGCTGGACTTCGCCCCGACGGAGTTTTTCTCGGCGAACGCGACGACCAGGGAGATCCTCTGCCTGAATTCATTGGAGCGCGCGCGCAGGATCTCGATGATCTGATGGCGGCAATGCTCGAAGCAAACAACAGGATGAAGGAGAATGGAATCGATCCGGTCCTCCAGGCGGCTGCGACTGCATTCAGCTTCGTCTATATTCATCCGTTTCAAGACGGCAACGGCAGGTTGCATCGTTGCCTAATCCACCATGTTCTTGCCGAAAGACGATTCACTCCTCTCGGGATGGTTTTCCCGGTGTCTTCGGTCATGCTGGCGCGCATCGAAGCCTACCGGGACACCTTACGCGCGCATTCAGGACCGCTGATGAGCTGTATCGAATGGCGTCCCACGCCGGAGAGAAACGTCGAAGTAGAGAACGACACGGCTGATTTATACCGTTACTTCGATTGCACGGACAATGCGGAGTTTCTCTACGGTTGCGTCGAGCAGACCATCGATCACGACTTGCCTCAGGAGATCGAGTATCTGCGCCGCCATGATGAGGCGATGCGCCGCATCATGGATACCGTGGAGATGCCGGACAGGCTCGCGGAGAACCTCCTCACATTCATTCGCAAGAACAATGGAACACTTGGAAAGAAGCGACGTGAGAATGAATTTGCTGCGTTGACGGACGAAGAGGTAGTCACCCTTGAGGCGATCGTGCGCGATGCATTCGAAGAGTTTGAGGGAGAACTTTAAGCTGATCTCCAAGCACTCGCCAATGGACCCCGAAGCCTGAGTACTGTGTTGGCTCCCAAACTACCGAATGGCTAGCGCAAACCATAGAAACCGAAGCGACAGCTGAAATTTGAAAATTTCGCACCATTGATTTACTTTGCAGTGTAAAGTGAAACTGTATGAGTGATCTCCACAAGGCGCTTGGTGACATCAGCAGCATACGCAGGCAGATGGCCCACAGTACTCAGTTTCGGGGTTATGGGCCTGCAACGCTTGCCGTTACGGGGGTATTCGCGTTTCTGGCCGCCTCATCGCAATCGATGTGGCTGACAGATCCAGCCAACCATATCCCGGCCTACCTGGGTATTTGGATCTCCACCGCTGTGCTATCAGCTGCATTGACCGGTGTGCAAATGTATACCCGAACCCGCCGCATGCATTCTGGTCTGTCCGATGAAATGATCCGTATGGCAGTTGAGCAGTTCCTCCCTGCAGTTGGCGTGGGAGTTCTGGTCACCATTGCTCTTGTACGCTTTGTCCCTGCAGTCGTCTGGATGCTTCCCGGACTCTGGCAGGTGATCTTCAGCCTGGGCATCTTTTCGTCCTGTCGTTTTCTACCGCGCCCAATGATCGCTGCAGGGGCGTGGTATCTGCTCACGGGGCTGGTCTGCATTTCTTTCGGAGATAGCCGCGCACTAGCTCCATGGACCATGGGGCTTGCCTATGGAGCAGGCCAGTTCTTGGTGGCTGGCATCCTGTTCGTTGTCACACCGGAGGGTGCGGATGAAAACTAAAGCTCCATCGAGTGAAGGGCGCTTCGCCTATGAAGGCCTGGATCGAGTGATTCATGAGCGAGCCCGTCTCAGCGTTCTGACGTCTCTGATCACAAATCCCAAGGGCCTGATCTTCAATGATTTGAAAGAACTGTGTTCGCTGACCGACGGAAATCTGAGCCGGCATCTGCGAGTTCTGGAGACAGAAGGGATGGTTGAGATTGTGAAGGGCCATGACTGCAACCGTCCACAGACTATCTGTCGTATCACGCCTGGAGGGCGAAAACGGTACCTCGAATACCTCTCGACGCTTGAACAAGTGGTGAAAGATGCGGCGAAGGGAAGCAAAGAAGAGACTTCCCCTAACCTGCTGCGCGGTCTGACTCCTTCTCGGGCCTAAACCTTTTTTTCGGAAGTCACTTTACAATGCAAAGTAACCTAGCTGCGGTCTTTCACTTTGCAATGCAAAGTTGATTCACGAAAATATCGACGCATTGAAGACACACAGATTTTCAAAGGAGATGAGATGAACCGTAAGTTGGCGTTGAAGCTGCTGGTCATTGGCGTGGTGATGGGCGTGATCTTGATTGCCCTGGCGATGGTGAACGGTACGATCACCGATCGACAAAAGTACCGGGATGATGCGGTGAAGAGTATCGAGGCGAGTTATGCGGGGCCACAGACGGTGATCGGCCCTGTGTTGGTTAGACCGTATACGCAGACGACCGTAACGATGGAGGATGGCGAGAAAGGAGTGAAGAAGAGAGTTGAGCATGTGGTTACGTTGACGGCAACATCGTTCCCTCATGTACTGGATGTACGCGGCAAGCTCATGCCGACCGAGCGGCGCCATGGTCTCTATACAGTGACGGTATATGAGTTTGCGGGGCATCTGAAGGGGGCGGTGGAGATCGTACAGCCGCAGACGACGGGAACAGTAGAGTGGGGTGAGCCATACCTGGCGATGTCTGTTGAGGACGTGCGCGGGATTGTGGGGACGCCGACGGTCGTGGTCAATGGGACGCCAGAGATGATGCTCCAAGGGGCTGAGTCGACAATGGGTTGGCAGCCTAATCTACGGGTACCTCTGCGTGGCATGAAAGAGCTGAATGGGCATCTGGAGTTTGCGATCGACATGGATCTGGCAGGGACGGAACAGTTGAGCGTGGCTCCAGTGGGCGATTCGAACCATGTAGAGCTGAGTTCGACATGGCGTTCTCCGCTGTTTGCCGGGCGCTTTCTGCCACGGACACGGGAGGTGGGCGGAAACGGGTTTGCGGCGGCATGGGATGTTTCTTCACTGGCGACGGGAACGCAAGTTCAGATGGAGTCGAATCCGGTGAAGCCGATCGATCTGATGAATGTGAGTCTGTTGACGCCAATTGATCCGTACAAATTAAGCGATCGGGCGACGAAGTATGGGATTTTGTTTGTAGTGCTAACGTTTGGCGGTTTCTTCCTGTTCGAGATGATGAAAGAGCTGCCGATTCACCCTGTGCAGTATCTGCTGGTTGGGTTCGGGCTAGCGATCTTCTTTTTGTTGCTGGTTAGCTTTTCGGAGCATATGGCATTTGCGCTGTCCTACCTGATTGCCAGCGCGGCTTGTATTGGGTTGCTGACGTTCTATCTGTCGTACGTCTTGCGAAGCTCGACACGCGGAGTTGGGTTTGGAGCGATGCTGACGGCCCTCTATGCGGCAGTCTATGGACTGCTCATCAGCGAGGACAACGCGCTCATCCTGGGATCCCTGATGCTGTTCGCAGTGTTGGCCGTGGTGATGGTGGTGACGCGGAAGGTGGATTGGTACAAAGGTGGTTCGGACTTGATGAAGGCTGCCGTGGCACCGCCCCCACCGCCACCGATGCAGGGGTTGGGATTGTAGAGGTAACACGAATGCCTAACGCCAAGCGGACCGTAATTCAGCTGGAGACTACGATATGAGCAGTCCAACGAGATATAGACAGACTTGTGGAAAGGAAATTTAGTCCTTGGCGCATAACCATCTTCGAGCGATTCGATTCTGGCTGGTCCTTTTTATGGCAGGTTTGTTTCTCAGCGGAGTCACGGCCTTTCTGTTACAGACCGAACTGCGTTGGTTGTTGTCTATTCTCGAGACCCCGCCGATACGACGAATCGCTGAAACCACCCATCTACTGCCGTGGATAGCGTGTGTGCACCATGCGCTATCTGCAACAAATGCGCAGTATCCATTCCTTGCATATGGGACGGACTGGTTGGCCTTTGCCCACCTTGTGCTCGCCGTTTTGTTCATAGGACCGTACTGTGATCCTGTACGCAACAAGTGGATCATCACTTTTGGTTTGATTGCCTGCGGAGGAGTGATCCCGCTCGCTCTTATCGCGGGTCATATCCGCGGTATTCCGCTCCCCTGGCGACTCATTGATTGCAGTTTTGGCGTCTTCGGAGCTATTCCTCTTGTGCGTTGCAGGTTCCTTATTTCGGAACTCGAGAACAGGAAGATACTGGCGAAGATCTAACATTCATTACCAGACGCAAGCGCTCTAGGCAGGCAATGCCGTTCGCTTGCAAAGGCGAAAAGTATCACCCTCAGATTGAGTGCTTGTTCAAATTTACAGCCGGGGATCAATGGGCTCGCTCTCTAGCGCGAGGACACCAAAGACGCACTCGTGAATGAGCCGCAGAGGTTCTTTCCGAACGAAGCGCTCTAGAGCCTCCACGCCTAGAGCGAACTCACGGCTGGCAAGAGAACGTTTAGCACCCACGGCTCTCGAACACAGTCGTTCGAGATTCTCCGGCAGAAGATACTCCGGGCCATAGATGATGCGAAGATATTCCGGGCCTCGACATTTGATTGCGGGTTGCGTGACGCCTCGTTTTCCTGTCGTGATGAAAATCGAGCGGCTTGACGACCATACCTTCGCGACCGTGTGAGGTCATCTCAGTCCACCAGGCAACTGCCGCAGCGCAACTGACGGCATCGTTCAGGTCGACAACTCTGAATGGCGTTGCCAGGAGAAGCTGCTCATCCGCAGCACAGAGTTTGGCTAAAGTTTCCATATGCCAGGTGTGGGGCTTATCTGTATGTACTGCCCCTTCGCTCGCCAGAACATGAAAAGGCGCGAGCTTCAAATCATCAAGGGACGTGACTGGCCAACAGTACTGCCGATATTCCTTGACGTACCGTTCCACGGCGTCAAGCCGCTGAGTGACGCGTTCGGAAAGCCCCTCTAGACCTCCGATGCGCTGACTAGCCTGCGCTAGAACCTTTTGTTCAGCAGTAAGAGCCTGCGTTCCCGATATTCCGACAGGAGCGTACTGCTTCTGAAGAAGTTCCTGCGCTTTCGCCGACCACGGCATGAGTTCGCAATCCAAGCAGAGCCAATCGGTCGCAAGTTCGGACCAGATACCCGATTGTTCTGTAGCCTGCTGGAGCCGTGCCAGGAACTGACGCTCAAGATCCTCTTCTGGAAAGAATCGTCGTCCCGTACGGGTATAGACCATGCCGAGGGATGGATTGACCACACCAAACCGCTTTTGCGAAACGTTCTCATCTCGACAGATCACGACTACGGCACGAGATCCCATGTGCTTCTGCTCGCACACCACAGTAGTGATTCTTTCTTTGCGATAAAAGGCAAATGCCTCGTCTGGGTGTTCCAACAGATTTTCGTGCTTGCTGGTTTCAGATGGAGACATCGTCGGCGGGAGATAGATCAGCCATTTCGGGTCGACTGCAAACCGGCTCATCACCTCGATTGCCGCAATCGCATTTTCCTCGCGAATGGTGATTTTGGGCTTCAGTCGGGTATCGATGAGGCGCTTGCCTGCGATATCTGCCAAATCGAGAACGTCATCGTGCACATGCTGCAGAAGCCGGTCGGCATTTAGCTTCTCTGGTAGAAAAGGGCGCGCCGGTTCGTAGTATGTCTTGTGCGCAGCCACGGCAACGATCTCTTTCTCGGGATAGCGAAGGGCCGTAAGCTTGCCGCCGAAGACGCAATCGGTGTCGATGTTCACCGTGTTGTTCAAGAAAAGCGGTTCGGGAACTGGGGTGTGGCCATAGACCACGAGAGCTTTTCCCCGATAGTCCGAGGCCCAGTTGTACCGGACAGGTAAACCGAACTCGTCAGTTTCGCCGGTTGTCTCGCCAAAGAGGGCAAACTCTCTTACTGCTCCCGCGCCTCGCCCCTGCATTGATTCTTTCAGGCCAGCGTGAGCTACAACGAGACTGCCGTCGTCGAAAACATAGTGGCTGACGAGCCCATCCAGAAACTTTGCCACGTCTGCACGGAACTCCTCTGACTCGGCGCCAAGCTGCTCCATCGTTTCTGCCAGGCCATGGGTCCGCTTGACGTCTTTACCACGGAGGGCCCTCACAAGCTTGATGTCATGATTACCCGGTACGCAGAATACCTGTCCAGCCCGGACCATGCCGATAACGAGATGGAGAACTTTTACCGTTCCTGGACCGCGGTCGACAAGATCACCTACAAAGATGAGTTTGCGGCCATCAGGAGGAGAGACGGTGTACTCGGCGCCTTGGCTTTCAACGGTGTATCCGAGCCGTCCCATCAAATCAGTCAATTCATCGAAGCAGCCGTGAATGTCACCGATGATGTCGAACGGACCATGCTCCGCCTTACGGTTATTCCAGAGCGGCTGAGCTCGATTTCGACGGCATCCACCTCCTCTGGCGTGGAGAGCTTGAAGACGTAGCGAATACCCTCTCGCTCTAACCCTCGCAGCGAGCGCCTCAATTGCTGAGATTGATTGCGTATGACATGAGGGCCGAACTGACGGTCGGAACGTTTCTCATTACGATCCTGGCAAATCCGTTCGGAAAGATCGAAGACGATAGCCACGGCGAAAAGGTGATATTCCTTCGCGAGAGCGATGAGCGATTTGCGCGCTTCAGGCTGGACATTGGTCGCGTCGACAACGGTAAACCGCCCGCGCGCAAGTCTCTTACGAACGATAGTGTGCAACAGGTCGAATGCGTCGCCAGTGGCAGACTGATCGTTCTCGTTATCTGCGACCAGACCGCGACAAAAGTCAGAAGAGATAACCTCTGTCGGAAGGAAGTGCCTACGGCCGAACGAAGATTTTCCGGAACCGGAGGGACCCACCAGCAGTACGAGCGCAAGCTCAGGAATTGCGATCTTCATGCCGCCGCCTCCTGCTGGGAAAAGATCGCCATTTGAGTTGGAGCTCCTCGCTCATCATCACTAGGCCCAATAGGCTCAAAGCGGACCTTATATTGGAAACGTTCTGCTACGTCGTTAGCCCACGTTTGGAACTGCGCGCGGGTCCACTCGAAACGATGATCGCCGTGCCGGAATTGACCTGCCGGCAAAGTCTCGAAGATGGTGTTGTACTCGGCATTCGGTGTAGTGATGATCGCGTGCTTTGGCCGTGCAAACTCAAACAGAACACGTTCAAACGACGAAAGCCGTGGCGCATCGAGATGCTCGATCACTTCGACTACAGCAGCCGCATCAAATCCGGCGAGGGGCTGATCGCGATAGACAAGAGATCCCTGAATGAGTTCGATTCGGCTCCGCTGACGCTCCGGCAGATGCTCTAGCTTCAGACGCTCTTTTGCAATCTCCAGCGATCGCCAGGACACATCCATGCCGAGAATCATCTCGAACTGCTTTTCCGCCAGCAACAGTCGGAGAAGTTTACCCTCTCCGCAGCCCAGATCTACGACCCTCTTCGCTCCAATATTTTGGAGCGCGGTCAATACGGCAGTCATTCGCTGCTGGTGCAGCGCTGGCGTCCGCTCTGTCTGCGGTTCTTCTCCGCTGGATGCTTCTAAAGAAAATCCTCTGAGGACTCCTCTAGCAGACGGGCCAGAGCCTCCCGTTGAAGGTGCCGCTGGCGCTTCAGATAGCGGGAGACGATCAGATCCCTTTCTGGATGCTGCCCAAGCCATCCTTCTCCGCGCTTTAACAATTTTTCGATCTCATCATCCCCGACCCAGTAGTGTTTCCCATTGTCGAGCACAGGGATCAGCACATAAAGGTGGACCAGCAAGTCTTGCAGTCGCACCGTACCTGCAATCTGCAATGAGACATAGGGAGACTCGCCCCATTCCGGAAATTGCTCATCCAGTTTCGACATGGATAACTCAACTCGATATCCCAACGGCTCAAAGAGACGCCGGACAAGATCCTCACCTCCCCGTGCAGCGACCACCGGGAGATTTTCGATCAGAGGGATCGCGGTGCCGGCCAGCTCCTGACGTTCCTTGCTGCGTCCGCTCATCGCTGTCGTGAACAGACGTCCCATAGCGACACTCAGGAAAGAATTGGCTGCGTACGGGCGATCGTTGACGTATTGCTCTAGCTGTCCACCCTCGCCGGCAGGGCCTCGCCCCCGGACGAGAGCCACCGGGTCAATCTCGAGCAGAAGAGCTGCTGTGCAGCGCTCCTGTTCGGCTTCCGGGTAGAAAACATGTGCTTTTCCGAACGAAAGCTCCTCAACCTGCACGCGGGATGGATTCTTGTGCAGGAGGAAGCCGAGGTCTGTCGCAGGTTGATGAGTGGTCGAGATCGTTAGAGCATTAAATCTAAGTCTAGCTTCCTCAAGATGCTCCATGCTTTAGCAGGCATTTCCAATTCGTGACGCACTGCGTCACGAATTGAGTTGGACCTACTACCATGCACTCTTGCGGGTTGAAAGCGCCCAGACCCGCGAGTGGTACATGAACGAACAGCTAGCCAAGGATGGGCGACCCGCGCTGTGGCGGCAGCGACAGGATTCGAAACGGCCGCCGCACGACGCATCGCAACGGAGCCGTGCGTCAATCGTGTTGAGCGCGGCTCCTGTTTTCAGTATGGATAGCACAGAAAGTTTGACCGAGTCAGCGAAAGGTGGCAAGACGAGCACCATAGCGGATTTCTTGACTCGAGCGCCGAAAGGAGGAGAATAAAGACAATGATCGAGAGCTTCAAAACGCGTGGAGAGATGCGATTGGCCGCAATGAAAACGGCTGCTCCCCCACGGATCAGCCGATGGCCCGCTTTTCAGAGATTTGGTTGCAACCAGCGCCGATGGTGGCAATTCTGCCGGTTGTGCCGGTTGATAAGTGCTGTACCGTCTATATTTTGCGGGAGCGCGTTATCATGGCATGGAAGAGGTCATCGGTTCGATCCCGATCAGGTCCACCAAATAACCCCTTACAAATCAAGTGTATGCCGGAGGCGAAGCACTCCCTCCTTCCCGTGAGTTTGTGTCATCTTGTGTCACGCGCGCAGAAAGCTTGCGCCGACTGTTCCGGTCGATACCGATTTACTCGGTGTTTCCGGCTCCGTATTCGACTGTCTCAGCTCCGAATAGATGGAATTGATAGTCGATTGAACACTCGCTGGGATCTCCTGCATATAGGCCCATGTTGTCGGCGTGGTGACAGTGCATGGTTTGGCCAGGCCGTTATGGGCTTGCCCTGGTCGACCGGTACCCTCATAGCTGCGGTCACTCTGCTGATCGTTCCCGATCAGCGAACCCTCGAACCCGGCGGTGCGTGCCGATAATCTTTTGTGAGCGGGACGTTCTTATGGGCCATCCCGCGACGCCCCTCAGACTTCCATCTGCTGGCCCTCAGAAGAGGCACACTTATCTGCTAAGGGTAGTTAGTATAGGAATTTTGGCGGCAGCGATTAACTATGTTGGCTTACGTGGATGTCGAAGGCACGACGCGAATCGATCATCAAATACTGGTTCTTTCGGTCGCGCAGCAGTGTGTGAAAGACCTTCTCCCAGACCCCGCTTTTCGCCCATCGGCTGAACCGCTTGTGAACGCTTTTATATTTGCCATAACGCTCCGGCAGATCATGCCAACGCGCTCCGGAGCGCAAGACCCACAGCACACCGTTCACAAAAAGACAGTTGTTCTCCGCCGTTCGGCCAACATGTTCCTTGCGCCCGGGAAGAAAACCCTCGATCTTCTCCCACTGCACATCGCTCAACTCGTAACGACTCATCCCCATACAACCACTGCAACAAATTTTACGCAGCCCGCAAAGTCTATATGTCGATATACCTAGGCCGTCACGCGCCAATAGTCGGTCCGGTATGGATTGTCTCGATAAGACCGCTGTCAATTTTATTCCAAATCCTTCGATTCTTTTTTCTAATAGTGGACTGACGGATTAGGCGAAGCCGGCCAACGTGATGATCCATGAGGTAACCATCCTTTGGATGGATTGCAGATTTTTTTTGGGGGGGGGGAGCCTTGATCGAGGACTGAAGTTAGTGTTTTAGTTCCTCTGGGAACTTGGAAAATTTCTGGCTTGACAAGCGCTTTTGCGTTGCTATATCCACTATCCCGGTTAGTTTCTTAGGTATTGGCAATCGTCTATAAAAACTTAAGAAGTTCTTGAGGGAACTAGATAGACTACGCGAGGTGAGCAAGTGATGCAGAGAAAAATGCTATCGAAAATAGCGTCAAGCTTGGTGTCCGATACGGATCTACTGCATGCGGTTGCAGTTACGTTCGTGGCGTTTGCCGTTATGTTTAGCTCGGCAATTCGCAGCGATGCACAGACGCTGTCTGGGTCTATTGTAGGTACAATTGCGGACCCAACTGGAGCAGCCGTCGTAGGAGCTATCGTTAAAGTTACGGAGCTACAAACAAACACGACTCGCTCTGTCGACACGAACGAGGGAGGCCTTTACACGCTTTCCACATTGCCTCCAGGCGTATACAGGCTGACGGTGTCGAAGACGGGCTTCGGCGGATATACAAATTCTCAAGTAGAAGTGACAAGCAACACGATTGCCCGTGTTGATGTAATTTTGAAGGTCGGCGCTGCAAACGAGCAGATTGAAGTACGCACCGATACCGCACTATTGCAGACGGATCGAGCGGACGTCCACACACAACTTTCGGTCACAACTTTCCAAAATGCGCCGCAACCTACCCGCACATATCAAGGAGTTCTGAATCTGGTTCCGGGTATGGTGCCTCCGGGCGGACAGCTCGCAGGTGGGACCAACAATCCGTCGAAGTCGATGCAATTTGCGGCGAATGGCACGGGTACGCAAGGCCCCAACGTGCGCATCGAAGGCGTAAGCGCAACGAACCCCTGGGTGCAGCAGTACACGACCTTCGTCCCTTCAACGGAAGCGATCGAGAGCGTCAATGTAGTGACGAACAGCCCTGACGCGGAGCAGGGTCTTTCAGGCGGCCCCGCTGTGACAGTGCAGTTGAAGAGCGGCACCAATCTGATACACGGGTCGCTATATGAGCAGAACGTCAACAATTACACGGAGGCGCGGAACTTCTTCCAGCCGGCGGGACAGAAGCCCCCTCACCTTGTAGACAATACGGTGGGTGGATCAATCGGCGGTCGTCTGATCAAGGACAAGCTGTTTTACTTCGGCAGCTACGAGGGCTCATTTACCAGAGCTTCGCTGGCGGGCATCATCTCGGTTCCGACACAGGCGATGCTGAGGGGCGATATGTCGGCGTCGACAACGCCGATCTATGATCCGGCGACGGGAAACCAGACGACTGGGATCGGAAAGACGCAGTTCGCCGGTAACATCATCCCGGCGAGCCGCATCAACTCAGTTGTAGCGAAGCTGATCCCAAACATTCCGGCGCCAAACTTACCTGGCACTGTCAACAATTATTCAGTTATTCAGGGAACTTCCTACAACCTGCATAAGATTGATACGAAGTTCGATTACGTTGCGACGCAGAAGCTGAGAGTCTCGGCCCGGTACGGCTACCAACCCTACAACGCAGTAACCAACCCACTCTTCGGCCCGATCCTTGGTGGAAGCAGCGGTGCCTGGGCTGCATTCAGTTCAGCCGGTGCTGGCAACTACCTGCAGCACGGAGCTACATTGGCGGTCTCCGCTTCGGCGACCTATGTAGCCACACCGAGTCTCGTCTTCGACGCCACCTTCGGTGTAACGCAAGCCCACCAGGTTCTGTTGCCCGTGCTGGCCGACCAGAAGTACGGCTCTGACGTGCTGGGCATTCCTGGCTCCAATCAGGGCACGTTGCCCCTTGCCGGTGGCATGCCTAATTTTGCGATTGCGAACTATGGCGGCAGTACTGGAAATGGGACATTCGGCTATTCTTATCCTCCGCTTGAATACAAGGACCCGATCTTCGAATACGTTGGCAATGTGACGAAGACCTACAAGTCTCATAACATCCGCGCAGGCACCGATATTATACGTCTACGTGTAAACCATAAGGAGATTCGAAACACGCTCTTTTACTTTCCGGGTGGACTTACAGCTCGCGCTCCGGATCCGGCAAATGGTGTCGCCGCTACAGCGGTGCGTGAGTTCAACTCGGTTGGCGACTTCCTGCTTGGACTACCGCAGTACCAGACGACGTGGGTGCAGTTTGATGATTTTCTGACATTGCGTCAGTACCAGATATCGTTTTATGTTCGCGATCAGTGGCAGGCGAGCCGCAACCTGACGATCAACTATGGTGTGCGTTGGGAGAACTATCCTGTTCCGACGCGCGAGGGTCGCGGAATTGAGTACAACAATATGTATACCGACATAAACAATCCAACGATCCAGATCTGCGGTGTCGGAGGTAACCCCGGCGATTGCGGCATCAAGGTATCGAAGAAGTTGTTTGCGCCGAGCGTCGGCATCTCCTATCGTCCATTTCAGAATTTTGTTATTCGTTCCGGAGTGTCGATCTCACCGATGCAGGTTGCGATGGCTCAGGCGCTAGTCCAGAACTATCCGAGTGAGGTGCAGTACACGGCAACGGGTGCGAATGCGTATACCGCTGCGGGTAGTCTTTCCACCGGTTTCCCGACGCTGAATGCTCCAACCATCAATTCGAACGGCACCGTCAATATTCCGGTCGGAACGGCAAACGCCAACACGACGGAGAAGAACTTCCGCCGTGGCTATGTAGAGTCTTACAACCTGATGCTCGAAAAGGAATTTCGAGGAGGGGTTCTGGCGTCGGGCGGTTATGTAGGAACACACGTTGTGAATCTTGGCGGCTCATATAATTTCAACTTTGGAACGCTGGGTGGAGGCGCAGCCTCTCAGCCCTTAAACACTGCGGCGCTCAAAATCACCGGCACGACAAATGTGTTCAAGCCAGTGCAGGATGTTAACTACAACTCGCTGCAAATAGCGGTAAGCAAGCGACTTCAGAATGGCTTATCGGCGAGGATGGCCTATACCTGGTCGAAGAATATGCAGTCCGGGTTCCCTTCGGGCCAAATCTGGATTCCACAGTATAAGGAACTGAACCGATCACTGGCTCCTGTGGACCGTACACACAATTTCATTGTGAATGCGACTTACGAGCTTCCCTTCGGAAAGAACAAGCCATATCTAAGCCATGGCTTTGCGGCGGCTGTCTTGGGGGGATGGTCTTTGAACGGCACCTTCTACCATCTGTCCGGGATCCCGTTCAGCATCCTTGCCGATGGATCTTCGTGTAACTGCCCTGGCAACACGCAGCGTGCAGATCGCGTGAAGAACTCGGTCGCAAAGACCGGACGAGGAGTTTTCGGGACGACGTTCTTCGATACATTGGCGTTCGCTGCGGTGAATACGGTGAAGTTTGGCAGCGCAAACTACAACTCGCTGCGCGGACCGGGCGCGACGAACCTGGATGCTGCGATTCAACGTCAGTTCCATATATGGGAGCGCACGAACCTGAGTTTGAGGCTGGATTCGTATAACGTGACGAATACACCTCACTTCGCCAATCCAAACAACAACGTGTCAACAACTGGCTTCGGAACGATCACTGCTCTGAGCCCATTGGGCCGACAGATCGATCAAAGGTACTTCCGACTAGGCGGTCGACTCAGCTTCTAGCAGTTCGCGGACGATAGAAGCAAACTGCCCGGTGGTCTCTTTGTAGGGAGCCGCCGGGCACTTTTTAGCAGGTAGTATCGCAAGCCAGCGTAAGACCTGATCTTTGAAATTGATAGATGATGTCTGCGCAAACAACAGCAAGTTGAATCTCTAGCTATAGACCGGAGTTTAGGGTGCCAATCAAGATATTTCGCCGTAACAAATTTGCGGTTTGCGGCCTGGTTATTGGAGTTTGCTTTTTTGTGGGATGGATGGCTGCCGCTCAATCCGTTTCCAATACGCAGGAGCCGATGGCTTTGCGCGGGCCCAGCTTTGTACCCGATACGAAGGTGGATGGTGCCAGTCTCAGTGGCTGGCAAAAACTTGGATCCGCAGAATGGAAGACGGAGAACGGGGAGCTTGTCGGCAAGGGAACTGCGGGAGATGGGTGGCTTGTGCTGAATCACTCGTTGCAGGATGTGGGAGCTTACGCTGCATTTCGTTGTTCCGGTACTTGCGAGACGGGAATCCTGGTGAGGATGGCGAAGGCTGCTAACGGGTGGACGGGAACCTATCTGTCGATCAAGGGCGGGGATCTGGATGCCTACTCGCTAACACTGGACGATCATGGCGGGATAGTTGCCCGTGAGAAGTTGCGAGATGCGCGAGGGCAGTTTCGATTTGCTCCATCCCAGGATGAGCCGACAACACTTCCGCAGGTACTAAACGATCCGACGGTCAATCAGGTCTCTCCGGATCAGGTGCCGATCAAGCGTATACGTTCCAGTGTGCGAGTTGGGCAGTGGAATGAACTGGAACTACTGCTGGATGAGAATGTGATGCGTGGGTACTTGAACGACACTGGGCAAGAGGTAAGTGTCGCTACAGAAAACCTAGACATCGAATCATTCGGGGAGATAGCTCTTTATGTGGGAAAGGGAAGCGAGGTCCACTTCAAGGCTGTGTCTTATAAAGATATTGCAATGAGAGTGCAGCCAGAGGAGAAGGTTGGTGATCGCTTCCGAGTTCGAAGGATTACACCGTTCTATTACAACTGGACGGCCGCTGCCGCAGACTTTAACCATGACGGCAAAATCGACCTCATCTCCGGCGCCTACTTGTACTATGGGCCGGACTTCACGAAATCGAGGGAGATTTATCCTGCCCGTACCTTCAATCCTTCGACAGAATATTCGGTGTGGATTCAGCATGCCTACGACTTCAATGGCGACGGATGGCCAGACATCGTTGCGACAAATCTAAGTCGCGGCGCCGTTGTGTACATCAATCCCGGCAACTCTTCGCGTCGCTGGAAGCAGTATCGCGTAGTTCCTACGATGCAGGCCGAAAACTCGTTGCTGGTGGATGTAGACAGTGATGGCAAGCCTGAGCTGGTGTATATAGCGAACGGTTATATGCGTTATGCAAAACCGGATCCCGCACATCCGACAGAGTCATGGACGGTTCATAACGTATCGGAGAAGGGACCTTGGCCTGCGCACGGAATCGGTGTGGGCGATGTGAACGGCGATGGTCGTTCTGATATTGTCGGGGCGGATGGATGGTGGGAGCAGCCTGCTTCAGGCGCAGGTCAAGGCCCCTGGAAATATCATCCAGAGGCCTTTGGGCGCTGGGGAAGGATTGGGCCGGGTGGCGCAACGATTGGAATCTACGACGTCAACGGCGATGGTCTGAACGATGTAGTAACTCAGCTTGAAGCGCATGGCTTTGGCCTGGCATGGTTCGAGCAAAAAAAATCGAGCAACGGGGAAATCTCGTTTGTGCGGCACATGGTTATGGATGACTACAACACTGAGAATGCAGGAGGAGTGATTTTCTCCGAGTTGCATGGCTCAGCGGTAGCCGATGTGGACGGAGATGGTATACCGGACTTTATCGTTGGGAAGCGCCAGTTTTCACATAGGGACGACTTTCTCGATCCTGACGTGTATGGACCGCCCTACCTTTACTGGTACAAGACGGTGCGTGACCCGAAGGCTCCGGGAGGAGCTAGGCTGGAGCCCGAGCTGATCCACAATGATTCAGGTGCAGGTGACAATCTGCTGCCGTTGGATCTGAACGGCGACGGAGTGATGGACATCGTTGCCGCTACAAAGCGGGGACTGTACATCTTCTGGGGGCAGCCGCAGTCAAAAGCAGCCCACAAATAAAAGTGTCGATAGGGACACTGCGATTAGAAAAATCAGCAGAGGAAATGACGATGGCCGACACAATCGTTCTGAACGTGCATATTGAAGCGAAGGAGGGACGCGAGGAAGACCTCGCGAGAGAGTTGCAGTCTTTGGTTGTGCCAACACGGCAGGAGAAGGGATGCTTGACCTACGAACTGCATCGGGATTCAGCAAACGCCAAGTTGTTCATGTTCTATGAGCAATTTGCGGATCAGGCAGCCCTGGATACGCATATCGCAGCCCCTCATTTCCAGAAGTTCTTAGGCTATCGTGAAAAAGATGATCCTGTCGCCCAGCAAACTGTGACTCGTTGGCAAAAATATGCCTGAGGTAAAAACAGGACAGAATGGAGATATGCATTGAAGAAGATTAAGGTGGCGATCTTTGGCACGGGGTTTATGGGTCGCGTGCATACTGAATCTCTTCGAAGGCTAGGAAATATAGAAGTCGTCGGCATTGCGGGTTCTACTGCGGAGCGAGCCAGGAAGTTTGCCGACGAAGTTGGCATCGACTGGTCTACCGGGGACTACCGCGAGTTACTCGAGGATCCAGCGATCGACGCAGTGCATATCTGCTCACCCAACGCTCTCCATTATGAGATGACTATGCGCTCGCTGGAGCGTGGCAAACATGTGGTGTGCGAGAAACCTCTGGCATCGACTGTTGACGAGGCCAACGACATGATCGAGTTGGCTAAGAGCAAGGGGCTGGCGAACTGCACTCTCTATAACATCCGCAGCTACCCTCAATTGCAGAACCTGAGACGGATGCGTGAAGAAGGTGCACTGGGAGACATTCGCATCGTACAAGGCACCTACTCGCAGGACTGGCTTTTCTATGAGTCAGACTGGAACTGGAGAATTGATTCGGGAAGCTCACGCACGTTTGCCGATATAGGTACTCACTGGTGCGACCTGGCCGAACATGTAACCGGCCTGAAGATCACATCCCTGTGCGCCGATCTTCAGACGTTTATGAAGACTCGCAGGAAGCCAAAAGGCTCAGTTGAAACATTCAAAGGGAAAGATGTGATCCCGAGCGACTTCGACGAAGTAAACATTGATACGGAGGATTTCGGATCAATGATCTTCAAGATGGGGGATGTTGTTCGCGGATCGATGACGACAAGTCAAGTGTCGGTAGGGCGTAAGAACCGGCTATTCCTCGAAGTGTACGGGTCAAAAGCTTCAGCAGTGTGGGATGGAGAGCGTCCTGAAGAGCTGTGGATCGGTCACAGGAGCAAACCGAGTGAACTACTGATCAAAGACGCCACAATATTTCCAGTAGCAGCGCAAAGCTATTCCGATCTTCCTGGCGGACATAGTGAAGGCTATGCCGCAACTTTCAAGCAGACATTCCGACGCTTCTATCGCACAGTAGGAGACCCCACGGTGCCGATCGAATATCCGACGTTCGAGGATGGGCTACGGCAACTGCTCCTTGTAGATGCCGTTCTCAAGAGCTCGAAGCATCAAGCTTGGGTTCCAGTGTAATAGCGCAACATTCGTTCCCTCTTTCTGCCGCCCGCCTTATTTCTGTGGTTGTCTTCTCTATTTGGGCTGTATCCAAGCTTGCCTGATGACGGGATCGCCAGCGGTGTTCAGCTTCTGCATCTGTTCCTCACTCAGGCACAGATCAAGTGCAGTAATATTTTCTTTTAACTGGTTGATCCTACTGCCCGCAATAATAGGAAGGACTGCGGGCTTGCTCTGCCGCATCCAGGCTATGATGATCTGGTTAACGCTACGCTCTGTTTCTTTCGCGACTTCTCTAAGCGCATCAAGACGTTGATTCGATTCTGGACCTGCAAACTGAGCGGGCAACTCGCGCTCAGTACGGGTGTAAGCTCCCTGCAGCAGGATGGAATACGCCACGAGCGCGATGCCTTCGATTAAAGCAAAATCCTTGAGCTCCGGACCGATGACGATCTGTGGGCCGAAGTCTGCTCCGTGCCGAGGTCGAAGGTAGGTATATCGCTGTTGTACGATAGTATAGGGCGTGAAGCCGTTGGCCTTCGCGACGGCGTTCGCTTGCGCGATACGCCAGACCGCAAGGTTACTGGCACCCAAGGCACGGACTTTGCCGGCTCTAATCAAGCGGTCAAAGGCCGCCATAGTTTCTTCCTGAGGGACTTCGCGGTCATCACGATGGGCGTAGTAAAGATCCAGCCGGTCCGTCTGAAGACGTCGAAGACTTTTCTCGCACTCTCGTTCTATCTCCGCGGCACTGAGGCCGCCTTCGCAGCCGGGGTAGTCAAATGCCAGCTTTGAAGAGATGATGACCTTATCACGATTGCCACGCGCTTTCATCCATGCGCCGATGACGGTTTCGCTTTCGCCGCCCTTGCAGCCGGGAAGCCAACTTGCGTAAAAGTTACCAGTGTCAATAAAGTTGCCTCCTTCGCCGACATAGTAATCGAGCAGGGAGAAGGTCGTGTCCTGGTCAATCTTGCTTCCAAGAACATCACTGCCCATTGCCAATGCACTTACCTGAAGATTGCTGCTGTCTAGTTTTATTTTCTGCATATTTTCCTGTTGGTCGGTAGAATAGCGCCGCTCTATTTGCTGTAGGTCGATAGAGTAACGCCGGCCAACATGACCAACGCCCCAATCGTGTTGAGGGGAGTGATCCGTTGGATCGGCGAGCCAAACCAACCAAAGTGAGAGATGATCATTCCCCCAAGAACCTGGCCGGCAATGAGGCTGATGAACATCGCTCTCGCACCAACGTCCGGTAGTAGCCACGCTATTGCGAATACGAGACATGCTCCAAGTCCACCGGCAGTGAGCAGCCAAGGACTAACTTCTCTTAATCCACCGAGTACACCCGACTGCCATCCTGTCGCCCCGATGAGAATGGCCACAAACGCTCCAATGCACCAGAAGACAGCGTTACCGACACGTGGATTTCCAAGGGATGCACCCACCTTGCCGTTCATAGAGAGATGCAGCGCGAGAATGATACCGAGAAAAATAGAAAAAACGAGGGAAACGCCTTTCATTAGTGCTCCTTTTGCATTGCAGTCGATTACCGATGCGCGTGAATTTGTGCAGAGTGCTGACAGTTCACACTTGAAGATTGCGAAGATAAATGTAGCTCTGCTTAAGCTGATCTACGGAGTCTGTAGGCCAAGTATTGGCTGACATATGGTGCAAGGTCCCAATGCCGTAAGCGGCGACTTCAGCAAAATAGTTTTGTATAGGGGTTGTCTTCACGATGGTGAAGATAGCCTTCCAGTCAAGGATGCCTTGTCCTACGGGAACGCTGGTGAGCCCAGGCTTGTAGTCTTTTGCATGCATGGAGAAGTATCGCTGAGAGTACTTCTTGAGATAAGAGATGGCGTCTTTTCCTGCAAAAGTAAGGTTGCCTACATCGATTTGGAATGAGACTAGTTTAGGGTCGGTATTTTCCATCAGAACGTCGTACGGAGTAACGCCGTCGACGTCGACAAACTCGAGATCGTGGTTGTGATATCCGAGACGGAAACCCTCTGGCTTCAGGCGCGTGGCAAGCTGATTCAATTGATCTGCCTGCCACTTCCATCCGTCTATCGATTTTGTATGCTGCGACTCCGGAGCGCAAATGATATTTTTCAGTTTGAGTTCGTGGCAGAAGTCAATCGTTCTGTCGAAGTCAGTATGGAGCTCTGCATAACTGAACTGGCAGTTCTCGTACTGCATCCCGATTGATTCGAGTTTGGTGCGGATCTCCTTTGCGGTCTTGTCTGCAACAGAGGACTTTTCAAAGCCGTATCCGCGAACGGAGACAAGATCGACCGACTGATAGCCCATGTCCCGCATCGTCTGCCAGCCCAAGTCCCAATCCTTGATCAGGAGGAACCTGGCATCATAGCCCTGAAAGCCGATAGGCATACTTAGAGGGTCAGCGAAAGCTTTGTGGGCGACTGTAGCGATACCAGCGGCAAGGGCCTGCTTCAAAAAGCAGCGTCTTGAGATCGCCATTCCTGATACTCCGTACGATGACTGAGAGGTTTCAGAAGTCTGTAGCGAGGAGGTACAGTTCCTAGCAGAACTTCTTTCAAAATCTGATCACGTACGTATATATTCTCAGGAAATGCCGTTGTCAAGCGATAGTTCTGTCCCATAAACGATGGCAAACACTATGAAGCTTTCAAAGAAAGTGAATGCCTGCTGCCCAGCAGATTTAAGAAGTCAAAAGGTCTACTTTGCTGCTGCTCGGCTGATGAATTTGTGCGGGACGTACTGTCCTGTGGGTGCAGATCTCCCCTGAACAATTGGCAGCGTAAAGCTGAAGAGTTCAGAGCCGTAGCGGTCAGAATTGAAGGAGACTACTCCAATGCAGGGGCTCTTGGAATCCTTGATGATATCCATAATCTCCGCGCTTCCACCGTGGCCGACGATAGCAATCTGGTTAGGTCCCTTTATCGCTTTCACTGCCTCGACTGCGCCGATTGCACTTTCATCGTTGATCGCTGCGACGAGTATCTTGCTTGACGGACGCATGGATTTGAGAAAGTTTGAAAGGGCTGATTTGGAGGTTGCCTTATCCCCACCTCCATCTAAATGATGAATTATGTTCTCAGGCAATTTCCCAAACCGTTCCTCCATGCCTTTGACGACGCCTACGCTTCGGCTATGGGTAGTTCTCCCTGCGAGAGGAGACTCCAGGAGGACGATGGCATCGAATTTCGATCGCCAATGGTTGGCTGTGTGTTCCGCAAGAGCTAAACCAGCAGTAAAGCCGGCACGATAATTGTTTACCCCGAAGTAAACAGTTCCATGATGTGGGTTGACCATGGAGATCAGTGGAATTCCCGCGCGAGCAAAGATGTCCGAGATTACGGGCGCGACCTGCTCGAAAAGTTGAAACTCGATCGCAAGATCAACTTTTTCAGCGACCATCAATTCTGCATTCCGGATAGCGGTATCTGCGTTACGGTCGTTGTCCCACACGACAAGATTGATGCCAGCAGCAGCAGCGGCCTTTTCAAGGCTTGCCTGAATCTCGACCGCGAGCTGGATATGCTTCGAGAGATTCGCAAAGCCGAACTTCAGTTTCTTGCGCAGTCGGCTAAGCCGATATTGCCGACCAGATTGACTAAGGTAATCACGAACGACCAGCGTATGGAGAATGCGAAAGGCACTCGTATGCGGTATACCCGTACGTTGAACGACTTCTTCCAGCGTCAGCGTCTCACTGACGGAGCTGAAGCAATCCAGCAGATCAAGGGTCTTCGCTACAATCGGAACCCAATACTTATCAATTTTTCTTGACGGCTCGTTTTGCTTTGCTGGCAATTTGCTCTTCATCGTGCCTCATATTAGCACCACTTCTGAGGCATCGGCGACAGGCGGCTTCGACACCCGGTATAACGGTCATGCTGATGAAGTTTCTAGCCTCGAACTGAATGTAGAGAGGCCGATGGCTTGATTTAGTGCTTCGCGGCGCAACGGCATTTATGTACAAGCGTAAGAGCATGGCACCTGAAGAGATCAAACAGAGCCTGAGCGAGAGTCAAATTGTCAGAGCAATGTATCAGGGCTCGGCAGCATGATATCGCGTACGCGGCCAGAAAGTTCCTGACCAGCCTCGAGGAACTGCCGCAGGGTACGTGCGGTTGGACCATAGTTATCGAACTCATGGATAGCCAAACCCCCTTCGTTATATGCGCGACCAAAGTCGTCGAATTTTTCGAGGAGCTTACTAACGATTTCAGGAGCGACGGGTTTGTCGATGCGAGGTAGCACTGCGATATCGCTGGCGTTGAATCGTACCTGCCATTTGTATGGCGGCGAGATGACAACGTCGCCACCGATGAACTCGCTCCAATGCATGTGATTCCGAAAGGCGGCGGATAGGAGCCGAAGGCGAAAGCCGCGCTCGCGGAATAGCTTATAGGTCTTCTTGAAGACAGCGACTCCGGCCCACTCGAGATATCCAGGGTCAATCGTAATGTTCTTTTTTTCCCCGACTATCTTGAGCCAATCGTCCAGACGACCCACCATAATCGTGCATACGGGGCCCATGGTAGAAATGTCCTTGCCTTCTTTTTCGCGCCGAGTCAGGCCGCGTTCAACGGCCTCAGCTACGGCGACACACTGAGGTAAGGTGAAGCAGGCCGTCGCGTTAATGGTAATTCCGGCATACGTCGCACCTTCAATTGCGGCGATCCCAGACTGCGTAACTGGAATCTTGATGATCATGTTCGGACCTAACTTGTTGAAGCGCAAAGCCTGCTCTGTTAGAGCGATGGCATCACGGTAAAAACGTGGATCGGTCTGGATTGAGAGTCGGCCGTTTTTGCCCTTGTATTTTTCAAATAGAGGGAGCAGCAGAGTTGCACGCGTAGCCGAGATGTTCTCAACGAGCTTCCAGCCAATCTGGTCTTCAGTGGCTGATGGCATCTCTTTTGCAAGCATCCGAATGTGGTCGTTCCAGAGCTGCGGCTCACGCTTGAGAGCTTCCAGAACAATAACCGGATTGCAGGTAGCCCCGACGGCACCGTGCTCGATCGAATAGGTGAGCTCTGAGAGCGTTGCAGAGTCATTCCACAAAGAGGTGCAGGTAGTCTGTGTCATCTCGTGGAGTGGGCTCTTGTACGCGGCGGGTATTTGGGTAGCGCTGCTCATAATTTCCTCATCGAAAGAACATTGGATTTCTTCTACAAATTTGCGTCCGACAGCGGCATATACGTTATTCCGGATACATCAAAACTTTCAGCGCCTTTTTTGTCGTACAAAGTTCAAAGGCTGTCTGCCAGTCGGAGATGGGAAGTTTTACGCTGATCATTTCCTTGAGGCTGACCTTGCCGCCCGCATAAATCTTCATCATGCGTTCCCATGTGTTGGAGGTGTAGCAGACTGACCCTGACATGGTGAGTTGCTTGTAGAAGATTCGATCAATCGGAAACTGAATGTCCTTACCGCAGATTGCAACCTGTACATGCTGACCCATTGGACGAAGAGAGTCGAGGCATCCTCTCACAGAGGCGGAGGCCCCGGCACATTCGAAAGCGACATCAACGCCTTGGCCTTTGGTATGTTCAGCGATCGCGTCCTGCAGTTTCTGGCTGCCTAAATCTACCGTGGCGAAGGCTCCAAAACGCCTGGCGGCATCAAGACGTTCTCCGTCACCAGGAGCACCGACGACGATGGTCTTGATGCCTTGCGCAACCAGGAGTTTTAGGCAAAGCAATCCGATTGGCCCAGGACCTGAGACAAGCACCGTGTCACCTATGGCGATGCGCGCGATCTCGGTTACGGCCTGAACGGCTGCAGCGAAGGGCTCGCTCATCGCCGCTTCCTCAAGTGTGAAGTTCGTAGGGATGCGGTACAACTGGTCGGGTCGCAAGAGCACATAACGAGTAAAGGCGCCATTGACACCATGTCCCATTCCGCGGCGATTAGAGCAGAAGATGAAATAGCCGGATCGGCAATATCTGCACTGGCCACAAGTGACAGCCGTTGCGCCGAGACCTGTGATTCGTTCACCTATTTGTACGCCTTGAACATTTTTGCCCACTTCGACAACGGTTCCGGCGAATTCATGGCCAAGGGTGACAGGAGGAAAATTGCGAAACGTATCGTGCAACACATGGATGTCAGTCCCACATACGCCACAAAACGCAATTTCTATCTTGACGTCAGTGTCCCCGCAGACCGGTTCGGCAATGTCCCTGATTCCAACATTGCCCTCACCAGCAGCGTATTTCACTAAAGCTTTCATTTGTTATTTCTCTATCGATTCTGTTCGAGTTGCTTGATCAAAAGCTTGAAGCACTTTGAAGCTTTCTAAACCTTGCGTGATCCTTCTTTCGGCTAACGCTCGATGACAACTTTTTTGTCTGTGTAGAAATCGATGGCATCGTGGCCTTGTCCATACTGAACACCGAGAAAGCTGTCCCCCCCATCCACTCATCTGCGTGCGCTTCAAGCAGCGCCTTAAATTTAAAAAGAGACTGTATACAGTTCTGAGGTGGAGTCCGACGCTAATCAGCAAGTCCCTCACGGCTGCTCGAACCATATCGTCCACGTCCTGTTCATTCGCGCCGGCAAATCGAGCGGCTGTATCCATCTTGGCGGGGTTGAAAACCTCGAGTACTTCCGACATCCTCCCATGAGTCGACTTACCGCGAAAAAGTTCATAGCTTCTGATTGACTAGCCAACGTAATTCATCCTTGAGAACAGCTATTGAAAACAACCAAACAGCGTGAAAAAGTTTCAATCTATTTCATTCATTAGTTCTATTATGAACTATTTTCAAACACTCTGAAACGTACTATAGTGGGCTAGTAGATCATTGGCAAGTGATCTTTCAAGTGATCTCTAAGGAGTAGTTGCTTAGTTCTTGTAGTGTTTTTACGTTCTTGCCAAAGTGAGAGATGCCTAGTGGAAGATGAAGCAATTCCAGCACGGCGAGAGTAAGGTACATCGGATCAGATTAAGGACTTGAGGTAGGGACCAAGGACTTTCGAGCCGTTAGACGTGACTAAAACATCGTCCTCGATCCGGATGCCACCAAATGAACTGTCGTAGAGGGCGGGTTCGACAGAGGTCAGCATTCCGGCTTCGAGTACATCCTGCGACCGGGGGCCAAGGATGGGGGCTGACTCGTGGTATCCAAATCCTAGCCCATGGCCGGTGATGTGAGGAAAGAAGTTCGCGAAGCCGGCCGACTGAATGGTGGACCGGGCGGCCATGTCCACTGTAGAAGCACTAATACCAGGTTTGATAGACGCTATGGCAGCTTCCTGAGCGAGGACGACCGTGTCGAAATAAGCCTGCTGAAGTTCGCTGGGAGTGCCGGCAACACGAGCCCGGGTACGGTCGGCCCAGTAGCCATCTGCGACGAGGCCGAGTTCCAGAAGAGCGATCTCCCCACGCCGGAGTTGTCGCGTCGTCGAGATGACGTTGGGACGGTAGCCGAGAGAGGTCTCCTCCGGGCCAACAGTCACCTGGGCGTAGGCGCGCACACGCACAGCGCCGCGATACCCAGTAGCCCGCACCATGACTTCCCGTTCCACATCAGCAGCAAGCTCCACGCCCGTTCTCCCAACGTCCACTGCATGTTGAAAGGCTTCGAGGCCGATAGCGGATATCTCGCTGGCAATTTCAAGGCGTGAGATCTCATACTTGGTTTTGGTGCGACGTTCTTTCTTCAGAAGACCAGAGGCATCAACAAGTAGAGCGTTTGGGAAGGCAGACTGAAGTAGCGATACTGTCCCGGCTGCAGGGACCAAAGATTCTGCACTGTTCCATGAGGGCGCGATTGCTTCGAAGGCCGCCTCATAGCCAATTCGCCGCCAGTTTAGTGCGCCTGGCAAAGCGCTAAGAAGTTTGCGCACTGCATCGTCTGATGGAGGCGAGTCAGTTAGGCCATAGGAGAAGAAGACAGGCTGAACAGAACGCAGCGCTGATGAGGCTTCTGCTTTATAGCAGTCGGGGATGATACAGACAGGCGTTCCGTCAAGAGGAAAGACGAGAAATGCCGCGCCGATCATTGGCCAGAAGCCACTGAGCAAAAGCACGTTTTCTGGGAGACGAAGAACGAGCGCATCAAATTGCGCTACTTCCATCGCCATGCGCATCCGATTTAAGCGTTCCTGATCAGGCAATTGAATTCACCTTTCTTTCATTTCCAGACCGGTAGATCAACCAGCGCCAATGAAGCCGGGATAGAGAGTCATGCCGCCATCCACGTAGATTGTCGTGCCTTGAACGTAGTCCGACTCGTCCGACGCAAGCCAGACTGCCAGGCGCGATACGTCTTCCGGCTCGCCGATGCGTTTCGAGGGGATGAGATTGAGAAGCGTCGATTCGAACATCTCAGGACTGGTGAGTTTCTCTACATTCATGGGTGTCCGGATGGCCCCTGGGGAGATAGAGTTCACGCGGATGCGAAGGTGGGCCACCTCTTGCGCCAGGCTCTTCATGAAGAGCATCAGGCCGCCTTTAGCGGCAGCATAGTTCGCATGACCTTCCCATGGGATGATGTCGTGAACGGAGCTGATGAAGATCAACTTGCCGCAAGCATACGAGATGGAACGATCGATCCCCTGACGTTTAAATGCCCGGATCGATTCACGAGCGCAAAGAAACATTCCTGTCAGGTTGACATTGATGACCTCCTGCCACTGGTGCAGCGTCATTTCGTCGACCCGGGCGTTGAGTTGAATGGCCGCGTTGGGAACACAGATATCCATTCTGCCGAAAGTATCGAACATGTGTTGGAACATGGCCTGCACTTCATCTTCTTTAGAGACATTCGCCTTGAAGATCGTGGCACGTCTGCCCAAACCCTCAATGGTGCGCGCGGTTTCTTCTGCGCCGGCCAGGTCCGTACTGTAATTTACGAGGACATCTGCGCCAGCACGGGCAAATCCGATAGCCATTGCCTGTCCGAGGCCCTTACTGGCGCCGGTTACAAGTGCCTTCTGCCCCACCAGCACACGATGTATAGGGGCCTGCGGCATCTCGTTGGGAGGCGTATAGCTATTGCCTGAGCTCATGAGGATTCCTTTTTAGTTGTTCCCTGTTGAAAATAGTTCGATAATGGTATCGCGGAATGATACCGTAAGAATCAGAGAGAACAATGCGCTATGGGACAAATTTCACTTTCGTCTGTACCCTATATCGCGTCCCGCGTGTCTCTGATTTTTTATCTCGCCTTCGCCCATGCAAGCCCATCTGCTCCTTCGCCTGCTTCCAGCAGTGTGACAGTCCAATTCGAGAGATCGATAGCCGCGACCTGATGGCTGGAGTTGCAGGAGACATAAGCAACTTTTCCGTCAGGACGTACTAGTACTTCCTGCGGAAACTTTGGGACATCGATTGTCTTGGCAATGGTAAAGTCCGCCAGGTCGATGATTGCCACCTTTGCGGCTCCGGGCAAAGCGAGAACAAGGGAACGACCATCGGGCGTGGGTGCACTGCCATAACCTTTCGCGGGCAGATCGATCCAGGTTTTGACCTTTTTTTCTTTTGCATCAATGACTGCAAGTCTCGGACTTGAAGAATCCGAGGTAAAAACAAGCTTGTCATCGTTGGAAATGGAGATGCGCTGTACGTGCGTGGCAACCGGAATTACTGCGACATTCTTATGGGTGGAGAGGTCAAGGACGGAGACTGAGCCGGGGGAAACATTGGCGGTGTAACCCAGCTTGTCGTCATGAGAGATGGCGAGCATGTGGGATTCAATCGCGCCGGTAGGAATGGTGTAAAGAACCTTCAAAGTGCGCGGGTCAATTGCAGTCACTGTGTTGTCGAGTTCCGTTGTGACGTAAAGAACGTTGCGCTTTGCGTCATACACCGGCTTATGAGGCCGGACAGGATGCCCGAAGTCGACCGTCCCGATCACTTTGTGTGATGGAACATCAATGACGAGCATCTCCTGACCATCGGTTCCCGCATGGCCGACGCCGGCATTTCCATAGATGGGGACATATGCGGTACGGCCATCAGGAGATGTGGCAACCTCGTGTCCCGTGACGCGCTCTTCTGGAACCGCTACCTGTTTTGCGGTTCCTGTATTGATTAGCGAAAGGGTCCGGTCCTTCTGATTCGCCACAAGAAGCGTACCTGTGTTCTGTGCCAAAGCGGCGCCAGTATAAAGGCAAATGGAAAGAAGGCAGGCTATGCGTCGAAGATGCCTCATGAGAGCCTCATATTCTTAGAACGTTCTTATCCTAGTCTGGAAAGATTGAAGGAATGTAGAGTGCCTTCAGCTGCTATGGCGAGATATTGATTACGATGAGCTTGATCATGGAAGGCATGATCCGTCGATCTCGTTTTCTCAAAAAAGAATATTCCCGCAGCAAAAAAGCACAAAAACGCCGCAGTCGTCGCACTCGTCGTCAATATCGAGCCGCGCGCCACGCCAAGAGGAGGTCTGCCGCTCGCAAGCAAGACCTGTTGGACGCGCGGCCCACCCAAAAATTCTCAGGGCAGCTCCCACACCCACAAGACCGACGATTTCGAACCTCGCACGACACCGTTCTCAGGCGCGGCGTACAACGCGGTGTTGCCCTGGAGCCCAGGGTTTCCGACCGGCATGGCGATGTACTGCTTCCCGTCTACCATATAGCTGATTGGAAAAGCGTTCGGAATGTCGTTCAGCCGAGGACTCTGCCACAGTACCTTGCCGTCGTGGTCGTCGAACGCGCGGAAGTAGCGATCCGGCGTTGCCGAAAATACCAGGCCTCCCGCAGTCGTGAGCTGACCGGATGATTGCGGGACACGCGTGCGAATATCCCACACAAGCTTCTGGGTATTCAGATCCAGTGCCAGGAAGCGGGCAGGCGTGTCGCCCATTTTTCCCATGCACGTGTCGCTGATCGGCAGGTAATACCGGTTGGTTGAGGGACTGTAGGCGCCAGCCGGGAAATTTCTGGCGCCAGCATTGGTGGGGCAGCGGGTGACGCCGGGGGGCGGCGGTTCAGGAAGCAGCGTCTTGACCCCGGTCACGGGATCGATCGCGGTGGCGACGTTCTGCGCACCCGGATCGACCGCGAACAGGAACTTACCGGTCGCGGCATCCACCGCCTCGAAGATTGCTGGCTTGCCGGCGGTGATCAACGCCTTGTGGCGCTCCCCCCGGACGGTTACCGGCGCGAGGATATGCTCGAAGGCATAGTCCATGTCGTACGGATCGGACGGGATGTGCTGGTAGTACCAGACGAGCTTTCCAGTGTCGGGATTGAGCGCCAGCGTGGCGTTCATGTAGAGCCCCGTAGCACCAAAGCTTCCGCGGGTCACCGTCGACCACGGCGAAGGCGAGCCGGTGCCCCAATATGTCAAATTCAGCTCCGGGTCGTACTGACCAACCTCCCAGATCGCGCTTCCGCCGCGCTTGTCATCCGGCAGATTGTTCCAGGTGTCGCCGCCCGGCTCGTTCGTGTGCGCAACCGTGTTGAACCGCCACAGTTCCTTTCCCGTCTCGAGATCGTGGCCGGTGATGAAGCATCCGCCCGGAGGGAAATAGCCTGCCACTTTACCCCCATCCCGATTGGCGCTCCCCGGTGAGCAGTTGCCGGCGCCGATAAGTACTTTGTCCTTCACGACCAGCGGGCCGCTGTTATAGGTGCGCTCGCTCTTATAGTCATCGGTAACGACATCCCACACCTTCTTGCCGGTCTTGGTGTCCAGCGCAATGAGGTGCATGTCGATCGTCCCCACGATGAGCTTATTGCCGCCGATTGCGAGGCTTCGCTTCGTCCGGTAGAAGCCCGGCAGCGACGGGTAGTCACTCGGTAATGTGTAGTCGAATTGCCAGAGAAGGGTACCCGTCTTCGCGTCGAGTGCCTGAATCGTCTCGCCGAAGTTCCACAGAAACATGACGCCGTCATGCACGATCGGTGTGGTCTCGTTCACGGCATCATCTTGCGAAGCCATGCTGAAGGTCCAAGAGACCCTCAGATCCTTCACGTTTTTGCGATTGATCTGCGTGAGCGGGCTGTAGGCCCAGCCGTCATAGGTGCGTCGCCAGTTGAGCCAGTCACCAGGCGGGGGATTGCGCAGCATCGCGTCCGTCACTGGCGTCAGGTGATTGAGCGGCGCTTGCATGGTTGCATACGCGGCCTTGGCGTACGGCGAATCCATCGGCCGCCGTGGTCGCTGCGGGGCCGGCGCCTGCACGGGAGTTCCAGTAGCCGGGTTTACTTTGAGAGCCGCGGGCGCTTGGGCCAGAACGCCGCAGTCCACAAGCGTCAATATGGCTAACGTTGCCGAACACGTGGCAACGGAACGCGCCATCTTCAGTGCGAAAGATCTCGACAAATGCATAAGTAAGAGTGTCTCCTTGAAGCTCGTCCAAAATCCGGCTGGTATCTGCGACAGGTGTGAAACTAAGTAAAAGTCCCCATATGAAAAACAAGTTTGACCCGTGATAAAACTCCGGATTTAGTTTCGAAGCAACTAGATAAGCCACGGCGTCAGGAAGTGTCAAGAGATTTGATTTTTTATTAGTTCCTCAAAGAACTATGTGGTTTTTTGCTCACGATTTGTGCGATGACCTATTCGTACAGTGGGCCGCTCACTTTGAAGATAGAAGGTCTTTGGCGTCGCTCTTCCGCCGCAATCAACATTCTCTTCTTGAATGATATTTTCCGAAAGTTCTATAGGGAACTATAGTTTCAATAGGTCATTGACAGCGGTCAGGCTATAGATATATCTAGTGAAGTGAGTTTTTTGCGCAAAAGAAAAAGAGATGGAATTTCTTTTGAAGTTCTAGCAGGAACTATGAATTTTATCCCGAAAAGAGTCCGCGTTGGAGATCGGTTGGCGATGGAGCAACGACATAAAGCAAGCCATATCGTTAGTTTTTCCATGTTTATCTGTCTCACGCTGTCGACGATGGCCTTTGGGCAGGCTCTTCCCGACGAGAAGGGAAAGGCGGAATTCCAAAGGATTTGTTCGAATTGTCATGCGGTGGCCATGGCAACTCGGCTTAGAAACTCCGAGGAAGCATGGAAGAGTGTTGTGAACGACATGGTTTCCCGTGGGGCGCAAGGATCGCAGGAAGACCTGGATAACGTTGTGCTCTATCTGTCAACGAACTTCGGCCCAAGCAATAGCGCTGCGGCTTCGTCCGCGCCAGTGTTACTGCCTCCTTCGGCTCAAACTATACCGGCAATTGCGTTGAGTTTGTCCGTGATCAGCAACGCGAAGCGAGTGATCGCTCAAAACGGGTGTGGAGCATGCCACCGTATCGGAGATGAGGGATCCTATATCGGGCCAAGTTTGGACAATGTGGGAATGCGCCGTAAGCCTGACGAGATTCGTGCTGCGATTCTTAGTCCACAGCCAAAGGTGCAACCTGAAAATAGACAGGTGCGACTAATACAACATGATGGCAAGACGGGTGTGGGCAAGATCCTCAATCAGGATGGGTACAGTGTACAAATGGTCGATGCGGCTGGACAACTAGCGACTTACTCGAAGTCCGGTTTGCGTGAATTCACGATCGTCGATACGAATCCGATGCCATCGTCCGGGAATAAGATCACTGGCCAGGATCTCGACGACCTGGTGCGCTATCTAAGCTCTCTTACCGAACCGGGGAAGTAAATTTGCAATCCCAAATGGCTGTGATCGAATGTCGAGGAACCCATCCTAAACTCCTCGTGTAAGGAAAGGAACTATTCGCGTGAAGAGATCATTACTTGCACTACTGCTTCTTGCATGCAGTTCGTTGAGTGCACAGGTGACATATGACCGTATGCTGCATGCTAATCGGGAACCGCAGAACTGGTTGACGTACGGGGGAGATTACGCCAGCCAGCGTTACAGCACGCTGTCTCAGATCACGAAAGAGAATGTAGGGACGCTGCAGTTGAAGTGGGTACATCAGTTCCGCACGCTTCAGAAGGTCGAGAATACGCCGCTGGTTGTTGATGGCATTATGTACATCGGCGACACAAGCCAGATCTCCGCAGTAGATGCGGCAACGGGACGTGTGTACTGGAGCTATAGCCACACCGTCGATCCGCGTGGTGTATTTGTGCTTCCGATGCTGAAGGGGCTTGCGATATCGGGCAACCGTCTCTTCTGGGCGACTCTCGACGGGCACCTGATTGCCGTTGACGCGAAGAACGGTCACCCTCTTTGGGACAAGATAGTTGCTGTATGGCAGAAGGGTTACCAGCTAAATGTTGCGCCGCTGGTGGTGAAGAACAAGGTGATTCTTGGCCCAGCGACGAACGAAGAAGGAGCCAACTGCTGGGTTGCAGCTTATGACGTTGAGACTGGAGAAGAACTGTGGCGCTTCGATACCGTTCCAAAGCCGGAGCAACCGAACGGTAGTACGTGGGCGGGTAACTCCTGGATCCACGGTGGATCGCCGATCTGGGTTACGGGCTCCTACGATCCTGAAACGAACTTGACCTATTGGGGAACCGGCAACCCGAACCCAGGATGGAACGGTGATGTGCGTAGCCCGGGCGACAATCTCTATTCGGATTCTGTCGTCGCGATCGATACCGACACAGGTAAATTGAAGTGGTTTTATCAATTCACACCCGGCGATGAGTTTGATTGGGATTCCGTGCAGGTGCCGGTGCTGGTAAATATGGACTGGAAAGGGAAGCCGCGCAAGCTAATGCTATGGGCGAATCGCAATGGCTTCTTTTATGTGCTAGACAGAACTTCGGGCGAATTTCTACATGGCAGCGCTTTCGTCAAGCAGAACTGGAACGCCGGCTTCGACGCGAAGGGGCGTCCTACAAAGGCTCCGGGTCACGTTGCTACTTACGAAGGAACCTTTATCCAACCGGGAGTACAAGGAGGGACGAACTGGTATTCGCCTTCATATAGTCCGCGTACCGGGATGTTTTATGTTTCTTCATGGCAAAACTATTCCGCTATTTCTGCGAAGGCAGACGCAATGTGGAAAGAGGGTGAACGTTACACCGGTGTCGGAAAGCCAAAGAAACCCGATTGGACGCGGACACCCCCGAATGCACCTTTATTCAAAAAAGAATCGGAGGGCTATGGTGCAGTGATCGCGCTTGATCCTAAGACTGGCGATAAGAAGTGGGAATTCAAGATGGTGGACTACACAGACGCCGGTGTTCTGAGCACGGCTGCGGACCTCGTATTCTCAGGCGGCAAAGAAGGAAACTTCTTTGCCCTGGACGCGAAGACTGGAGAGAGTCTGTGGAAAGCGGGAATGGGAGGAACGGTTGCCAGTGGTCCAATGACGTATTCCGTCAACGGACAGCAGTATGTTGCAGTGTGTGCAGGCAGCGCGCTTTACGTCTTTGGTTTGCCTGAGCTCAAGGCCGCGAAATAGCGTTGAGGCTGTACAGGGTGCATTTACAGATAACCGATCGATAAAACGAATCAAAGGAGGTTTCCCTTGACCTGGTCTGGAACTTCATCTCGCAGAGCGCTGAACTTCGCGAGAGTTGGAATCACAATGGCGACTATGCTCTTTACAAAAAATGTCATTGGAGCTACTGCTTTTACGCTGAGCCCTACCAGCGAAGGGATGCAGGTCAAGACACCGGATGGACGCGTGGTATTGGAATACAAGACAAAAATTCCCGCTGACGTGCAGTCTCCGAGTGCAGCTTACTTTGATCCCGTCAATACGCCCTCCGGCGAACGAGTGTCGAATGCCGGGCCAGATGACCACCCGTGGCATCGCGGGATCTTCCTTGGGATTTTGGCTTCGGAGTTCCGCACCCCTGCCGATACATCGAAGGCCCCGCCTAACCACCTTGAAGGAGCGTATAACATAAAACGCGCAGATTTCTGGGCCTGGGGACTGTATGCTCCGCGCGAAGGGCGGGTGATTAAGAATCGTGACGTCCGTCTTATATCTGCAGATGAGAAACATGCTCGGCTGGAGATAGTCAACGAGTGGCTGATAGACAACAAGAAGATGGTGGAAGAGACGAACGAAGTGACCGTCACTGAACGCGATGGCGTCTTCGTTATCGACCTTGCGTACCGAATCGCTCCTATTGTTGACCTTGTACTGGATCAGACTGCTTTTGGAGGGTTCGTCTTCCAGGCGCAAAAATACGGTGAGTCCTACTACAGCAACGCCTCCGGCAAGGTCACCGATCTTCCCGGACCTCATTATTCTCTGCCGGATTCAGACTGGCCCTCGGAGCCTTGGTATGACTATTCAATCAAGCTAAAGAGCGATGGCAAGCTGGTAGGCGTAGCTATCCTTGATCACCCGATGAATCCGCCAACTCGCTGGCACAATACGCTGTGGATGATAAATCCGTGTACGACCACCTTTGGTTCACAAATAATTCATCCGAATGCACCGCAGATTCTGCGGTATCGCGTTGTGGTCCATGACGGGCCTCCACCAACCGAGACGATTCAAAAATTATCAGTAGAGTGGAGGGGAATAAGGAGTGATCCTTTCACCACTCAAGCTGCGAGCATAGCTAAGTAAGGATTGTTAGTCGGGTGGCGAGCTATGCTTGTGCCCGTCAAAAACTTTCGTCAAGATTGAATTCAGCGAGGGGACACATGAAACGAAGCATCTCAGTCGGCTTGTCTCGAAGGCTTCTATTCGCAGTTCTAACGTCATGCTTCACGCTGGTGTCGGTTTCATGTATCTCTACTCAACCGGGCTTGACGGGGTATTGGGATTTAAAGGTCCCTAATGAAGATGGCACCTTCCGGAACACATATTTTCAGCTTGAGCAAAACGGAAGGACGCTGACTGGAAAGCTTTTTGGGCGGAACATTCAGGGCACGCTTATTAAAGGTACCGTGAAGGATGGGGCTATTCATTTCGAGACGCTGCCGCCGGTGCGTGCAGCGGGAGCTCCTCCGAATGACATTCAATATCGTGCCACAGTGTACGAGGGCAAGATTGAAGGCGAGAAGATAGCGCTGGAAAATGTGAATCGCAAGATCAAAGGTTCGGCTGAGCGAACAACCAAAGAAGCTGCTACCCCACCAGCGCCGCTCCCTCTGCCGACGCCGCGCAATCTTCCGGATAACGGTCTGGTGCGAACTCCTCCGATGGGATGGAATAGCTGGAATAAGTTTGCTGGCAAGGTGACAGCGGATGACGTGCGCGGGATGGCCGACGCGATTGTGGCGACGGGCATGGATAAGCTGGGCTACGTTTACGTCAATATCGACGACACATGGGAAGCGGGCCGCGATGCCCAGGGAAATATCACGACGAACCGCAAGTTTCCGGACATGAAGGCTCTGGTTGACTACGTCCATTCCAAGGGCTTGAAGGTCGGGATCTATTCTTCGCCTGGACCAACTACCTGCGCGGGGTATGAGGGGAGCTTTGGTCATGAAGTGCAGGATGCGAAGACGTATGCGGCATGGGGTATCGACTACCTTAAGTATGATCTGTGTGGCGCACGTACAAACTACATTTCCAGCGAAGAGAATCATCGCGGTCTTTATCAGAAGATGGGTGAAGCTCTGCAGCAGTCTGGAAGGCCTATTGTCTTTAGTCTTTGCCAGTATGGCGAGAATGCCCCTTGGAAATGGGGCTCTGAGACGGGCGGAAATCTTTGGCGTACGACGGGCGACATTAGCGATAAGTGGGAGTCGATGGATCGCATAGGATTCAGCCAGATTGCGATCTCATCCTATACGCGTCCCGGACACTGGAATGACCCGGATATGCTGGAGATTGGCAATGGGGGTATGACCAGCGACGAGTACCGCACGCATATGAGTCTGTGGTCGATGCTTGCCGCACCTTTGATTGCCGGTAATGATCTTCGTTCCATGAGCGATGAGACCAAGTCAATTCTGATGAATAAAGAGGTCATTGCGGTTGATCAGGATGCTGCCGCAAAGCCTGTGCAGACGCTGTCATCGGTAGGCAAGGTCGAGACGTTGTGGCGTCCGATGGCTGACGGCACGGTCATCATAGGAGTCTTTAATCGCGGAGAAGATGCTGCGGCCTCTAATCTTCAGTTGAGCAAGGTTCCTGGCTTCGCAGGGAAAAAGCTGAAGGTGCGTGACCTCTGGCGGCATAGTGATGTCCCAACCAAAGGTGACCAGTACACAGCGCAGGTGCCGAAGCATGGTGTACTTCTGTTGAAGGTGCGGGCTCAGTAGGCCCAGGCCGGAGAACTTAGTAGATGGAGTGGGATCAAAGGCCAAGCAAAGCTGCATGCTTTGCTTGGCCCTTGAAGCGCCAAATCAATCGCGGGCCATCGATAACCGTAACGGCTGCTACTTCACCGTCTTTTTAGTCCCCCAGTATATGTAGGCTCCCCGCTTGGTGGCGGTGACGATGTCAATAACTCCGTCTCCATTGATGTCATAGGCAAGTACGTCGGAACCGGCACCCGAACTGTTATCGATGAGTTCCGGTACAAATCGGGCACCTCCCGGGGCTTTACGATCTCGGACGGTGCGATACCAGTAGAGAACAGCCGGACCGTAGACGTCGGGATCAAAATTGTTGTCGTTGTGGGACCAAACACGCTTTCCAACGATAAAGTCCGGGACGCCGTCCCCATCGACATCGGCGATGGCCGACCCATGCAGTTCAGAGAATGCCACACCTCCCGCGTTGGTCGTATTGTGATCGTCCATTATCATGTGCTCCACGAAGGAGATGGTTCCGTCTGCTGCTCGTTTCTGTTCAAACCAGGCCAAGCCCCAACCGTGAGCTTCGAGTGATGTGATGACATCGTTCAACCCATCTCCATTGATGTCATAGACGCCTATCGTCGCGCCACCCTCCCCGATCCTTCCCCAGCGCCCAAAGGCCACGGGATGGTACTTCCATGTCGGCGCGGTATCACCTGCGGCGGGATGTTCCCACCACCCGTCTGCTCCCACAATATCGACGAGTTTGTCTCCGTTCACATCCCCTACGCCAATTCCATGAACTGACCAAGGGCCTTTTTCGGAGATAGTATGAACCTGCCATGGGCCTGTCGGATTGGCCGGATCAGGTTTAGCGTACCGCACGAAATTTTCTGCGACATAGATGAGTTCAGGCTTTCCGTCTCCATCTACATCGCTCAGCAGGCTGTCTTCACTCTGTACTGAGGGAACGACATGGTACTGCTTCCACCGACGCGTCTCCAGTCCAGGATTGATATAGAGAGTGGCGCCATTGCTGCCAAGATTTGTCGCCACGATGTCAGGCCAACCGTCTCCGTTGAAGTCTGCAACATGCTGAACGAAAGTTGCGTAGTTGTTGGAGGGGTTAACGGTTTGCGCGGAGTATATCTCTCGCTTGGTGGTAAAAGTCGGACCGTAGTAGATGTATGGGCCGGAGGCTATATCGATCTTTCCATCTTTATTGAAGTCGGCAGCGACCGCAGACCAGTTGTAGTAATACGGTGTGAGCCGTTGAATATGGAATCTTTTTCCCACCTCGTCTTTCGGCAACTCGACGAGAGCGAGATCTTTATAGGCAACATTTTTAAATGTCACACTGGTATTCCTGCCAACGTAGAGAGCGATAGGGCCATAGTCGTTTTCGCTGTCGTCAGTTGCGGCGCTCAGAGTGCCTTGCTGGCTGAACGAGCTGTTATTCAAATAGCTACGAATAATATCCGAGTCCAGTAAGATCTCGATCTCATTCCACGTTCCGGCACGAAATGCATTTTGAGGCCGTGCGATCGGCATCGTGATTCCAGGAGGTGGGGGGATCGGTTGCGGGCGTCGCAATACGGCACTTGGATCAGATGGGGGCGGGGCGAAGCGAATTGTTCCGCTGGCATTGCGCAGCTTGCTTCGGCGGGTGATCTCTCCGTTGTTGTTCAACACGACCTTCTCGGCCTCGACCTCTCCATTGTGAATCGATACAAATGTGCCAGTCATACCGTCGTGGGTTTTGGAAAGTCGCGTCAGTATGCCTGTATCGCAATCGCCGCCGCAACGAAACGCGCTGTAGAAACCAATGTCCTGATAAGAATGATCGAGGACTAGCCATCCAGAAGCGTTGTTTGCTTTGCCTGTGATGACGCCGCCATTCGCAGTCCACTGGGCATCACCAAGTGTGTGCCATCCGCGAATTCCAGAAGCGGCGAATTTTGTGCCGCCGATAAAGCTAGGGCCGCGAAGGCTAGAGTCGTCAGCAGCGGCGGTCTGAGCCGAAGCCACTCCACAGAAGAGACCGCTGGACACGAGACAAGTGGCATAGGCAAGAGGTAGAAGACGACTCATAGTGAAGCCTCACAACATCGGCTATTGTTATGGTTTTGAAGCGAGATGCCGCGAAGATTTAATCAGAAATATTAGGTGAAGACGATGTCGGCCGCACGCATGCGACGCCGTAGCACAGGCAAGATATAAGGTGGCAGCGAACCTCATTGTCGTAGTTCTCACTCTCCAAAGCAGAGCCGATATTTGAACACAAAAACTTATATTAAGTTCCTTACGGAACTATATATAGATATTCAATCTATCGATCAACTCATTGTTAAAGCAATTTGATACGCTTTTCTTTGAGGCGGTGTCAAGAATTTTTCAAAAAGTGTAGTTCTTTATTGAACTATAAATATGAAACTTCTAGCCTGGGGATGTATTCGGTTTGACTTTGTAGAAGTTGTAAGCCAGATTCCAGGTCATCTCCTTTCCGTAAAAGCCGATCTTCACGTCAGACAGATTCAGATTCAACTGTGCATGAAGATCGCTTGCAATTGTTACTGTCGGCGATTCGGAGTTGGGACGGCGTTCCGTTCTGGTCAACTGCTATTATCATCGCGACGATCCACTGCTTCACAATCCGCTCCTGTAGAACAAAGGCAATGTAACACCGAGCAGACTGTAGATTCGTTTTGGAAGGCTGTGATGTTGCGGAAAACTGCATTAAGGGCTTTAGCAGTATCGGGTCCACTGGCACTCGCTGGTTGTTTGATATCAGCGATTGCGAGTCAGAATCCACCGCGTGCTAGTGCAGCTAATTCATACGTCGATCCAAGCGTGTGTGCTGGATGTCATCGCCAGATCTACGAAAGCTTTAAACAGACCGGTATGGGAAGGTCCTTCTATCGGCCGATGCCCTCAAACACCATTGAGGACTATAAGGACAAAAACAACTACTACTCTTCTCTCTCAGATACCCATTACGCGATGATCATTCGCGACGGCGTTTACTACCAGCGGCGCTGGCAGGTGGGCTTGAACGGAGTCGAGACCAACGTTGAAGAGATGAAGGTCGATTATGTGTTGGGGTCTGGAGATGAGGCGCGCTCGTATCTGCATCGAACATCAAGGGACACCCTGATTGAACTTCCGCTCGGTTGGTACTCCGAACGTGGCGGATACTGGGCTTTGAGTCCTGGCTTCGACTCAAAGCATCCGCAAACCAGGCGCTCGGTCTCTTACGAATGCACTTTCTGTCATACGGGGTATCCGCAGCTTTCTGCGCAGACAATGTCGCAGACGGTCGACCCGGTCTTTACCGGAAAGCTGGCGGAAGGTATCGACTGCCAGAGATGTCATGGGCCTGGTGGTCAACACGTCCGCGTTGCCGAAAGCCCAAACCCAACATTGGCTGAGTTCAAAAAGACGATCGTGAACCCAGCCAAGCTGGAACCCAAACGACAGCTTGAGGTGTGTATGCAGTGCCACCTTGAGCCGACAAGCGGACACCTTCCGTCGATTATTCGTAAATTTGATCGCGATCCCTACTCCTATATTCCTGGTCAGCCTCTTGAAGACTTCACGCGGTATTTTGATTATCCGGAAGGGAAGGGATATGACGATCGATTCCAGATCGTAAGTGCGGCATACCGTCTTAGAAAATCGCGCTGCTTTCTTGAAAGCAACGATAAGATGACCTGCTTGAACTGCCATGACCCGCATCGTGTGCTTCCGGCCGGACAAGAAGCAGTGAAATTTTATGCCAGCGCGTGCCGCAAATGCCATGAACCAGCACTGGCTGAGAAGGTCTCAGCAGGAAAGCATACTGCATCGGTCAAGTGTGTCTCATGCCACATGGCGAAGCGTCGTACAGAGGATGTTGTGCATGTGATTATTACGGATCACCTGATACAGCGAAAGCCGCCGAACCGCAACTTGCTGGCTGAATTGACGGAGTTGCACGTTCCTGAAGACGCGGAGTATCACGGTGAGGTCATTCCGTACTATCCGGCCCAGCCCACACCGACCAGCGAGAATACTCTGTACAGGTCTGTAGCGCAGGTTTTGCTGCAGAACAATCTGGCGAAAGGTGTGGAAGAGTTGAGCCGGCAGATGGCTCAAAATCCGCCGCTTCACCCTGAGTTCTACACCACGCTGGGAGATGCATGGGCAAACACCGGGGAGATGAAGAAGTCTGCAGATGCCTACGGACAAGCCCTGCACCTCGACGGAGATTCGCTTGTTGCTCTTAGTGGCTTGGCGCGCGTTCAGTTAAAACAGGGAGACGTAGCACGAGCCCGGGAGACCCTTGATCGGGCGCTTCATAAAGCCCCACTCGATCCGAACATACTGTATCAATACGGTCTTCTTGAAGCTCAGAGCGGCAAACGCGAGGAAGCTTTAGTGCAACTACAGAAGGCACTTGAGATCAATCCAGACCTTCCGGAAGGTTATTTCAACCTTGCAAATCTTCTCGTGCAGACAGGCAAGGCACAGGAAGCGGAACCGCTTCTCGCCAGGGCACTTATTGTCGATCCATACGATGCAGCCGCATATGATCTTTCAGGTCAGGTAAGGGCCATGAAGCAAGATACGGTGGCGGCACTTTATAACTTTCAAAAAGCAGTTCATCTTCGCCCGGGCTATCCACCGTATCTGTATGACCATGCCTTGGCGCTCGTACAAGCGGGCCAGTACGACGAAGCCAAGACTCAGGTGCAGGCTGCTATTCAGGCAGATCCGAGCTATGCCGAAGCGCGCGAGGTGTTGGGAGCTCTCTATGTAAGAGAGAAACGACCAGAATTAGCGATTAGTGAGTATCGACAGGCGATTGCAATCCGGCCCGGAATGATGAGAGTTCATCTCAATCTTGGCCTCCTGTTGTATTCACAGGGGAATCGCACCGAAGCCATCGAGCATCTCCGAATTGCGGCAACCGATTCCAACCCGGTCGTCGCCGGCCAGGCGAGCCAAGCCCTCCAAAGGCTGGGAGTGCAGTAAGGCTGTCGATAGGAGAGAAGAGTTCTATGAGGAACTTTACAAAAAGATCCTGCTGAGTGATCTTGACGGGCGCTTCGCTGAAGTATATCAAGTCTTATTGATAGGTCGTGTTTTCGGACAAAGCTTTTGGTGCAACCTTCAATGTTCTAAAGTTCAAAAGGGAATTTAATTCGAGGAGGTGATTGTGAACCGTCGCAATCTTCTCAAAGCAGGAATATCGATTTCAGCTAGTCCTTGGAGTCTATTTAGGAAAGCCTCGGCTCAAAGGGCGCGAACAGAAATGCCTGCGCCGGGAAGGGATGGGTGGGTGTCTTTGCTGAATGGGCGCAACCTGGACGGCTGGTACACCATGATGGAGAAATCCGGCAAGGGTGTCGCCGAGCAGAAGAAGATGGTTACTGTAGAGCAGGGGATGCTTCACATTATGGGGAACGAGGTCGATCAGGGAGTCGCGGAGCCAGGATATATTTCGACCCTGGAGGAGTATGAAAACGTTCACATCCGTGTGGAATATAAGTGGGGCGTCAAGCGATTTTCTCCGAGGTCAATGGCTAAGCGAGATAACGGAATACTTTATGGCCTCGTAGGACCTGACAAAGTCTGGCCTACGTGCGCAGAGTGCCAGATCGAAGAGAACGACGTCGGCGACGCTTTTCTAGTCGCTGGAATCCGAGGCATTCAGTCCGAGCATGGCAACGGCATATTCGGGCAGGGACTTGAGCCGGGTGGTTGGTCGCAGTCCACACTTGATGCGCAGAAGAAGAGAAATACCCCGTCTCGAGAACCTACTGGAGGGCGAATGGTCAAAGATGGCAATTTTGAGAATCTGAACGACTGGAACCTTGTCGAAGTGATATGGCAGGGAGATCGGGCCGCGCACATCGTGAACGGTCGAACGGTAAATGTCATCACGTCGCTTCAGCAGCCCAATCCACAAAAGGCCGGCGAGTACATCCCTTTGACAAGAGGGAAGATTGCGATAGAGATTGAGTTTGCCGAAATCTGGTTCAGAAGGATCGAAGTCAAATCACTTCTATGATCTCTAACGTCGCAGCAACTCCTGAGCTGCCGAAGCGATTCAGTGTGGAGCAGATCGTAGGGGTGTTGAAACAGTCCGAGGTCGGGGCTCAGTAGTCGAGGTTATCCGGAAGGCTGGGATCAATAAACAGACGTTCTATCGCTGGAAGGCGAAGTACGTTGGCCTGGAAGCGGATCAGGTTCGCCAGATGAAGATGCTCGCTGAAGAGAACACCCGGCTGAAGTAGCTTGTGGCAGAGTTGATGCTGGACAAGACGATGCTGCTCTCAAAAAGATGGTGAGGCCCTCACGGCCCCCTCGGGGCTGGAGCGCCTTGGCTGCGTTAGATAAATCAGGGTTGCGTTCGCCTCGGAGTTCGGTGGATCGCGTCCATGGGATGGCTTCGTCAAAAATCTGGGTGTGCGGAGTCGAGCATGAGGCGTGTTTGATGGAAATCAAAGAGGGAAGCAGGTCGAGTATCCCCCTTGATGCCGTTCCTTCTATCCTGTTCCGGGCTGTAACGAGGATGCCGTTCGCACTTGGCCAACTACGCCAAATGCCTCATGCGCCGCTCTGATAGCCGTACTCGCTCAGGTATACTTTCTGCTACCCAACTATGCTCACCCGTCGCAGCTTTCTGGGTCACTCCGCCATCGCTCCTTTTGCTCTGCGTTCGATACTTTGCGCTGAGCCTGAAACATCTGCGCCGCAGGTCTCCGCTCGCGCCGTCGTTATTCACAAGCGCACCTTCATCTTCGATGGTCACGTACATGCCCTCGACCGCGAGTACTATCACGGCGGCAGTTTTGGAACGCGATCAACGGAAGGCCAATGGGATCTCGTTCGCGCTGCAGAAGGAGGGGAAGACGCATTCTTCCTATCCATCTTCGTTCCCGAGGAATACTATCCCAGCCGCTTTGAAACTAAACAAGCATTCCGCCGCATCGATCACGCTCTGCAACAGATTGCGCTCAACCACGACAAGGTAGAGCTCGCGATGACTGCCGACGACATTCTCCACATCCGTGCGAAGGGCAAGATGGCTGCCATCCTCGACATTGAAGGCAGCTACGATCTCGATGGTAACGTGGGCATACTCCGCGAACTCTACAAGCGCGGTGTCCGGTCCGCGCAGCTTTCCGCGCACAACTGGAATCAGAAGTATGCCGATGCGTGCTGCTCTCCACCACAATCAAACGGTCTGAGCAAACACGGTCGCAAGGTAATTCACGAAATGAATAACCTAGGGATGGTGATCAATGTCTCTCACTCCAGCGATCAGACCATTTCGCAGGCGATCGATGCGAGCGATCATCCTGTGATCGCTACCCACGGTGGGCTTCGCAGCGCCAACGATATTCCTCGCCTCATGCCCGATGATTTGTTGAAGAAGCTTGCATCAAAAGGCGGAGTCTTCGGCTTTCAAATTGGCGGCGAGTTCGCTTCGCGACGTGTCGCCGAATATCTCACTGCCCGGCGCAATGGCAAGTCCTTCACGGATACTGTCAGCATCCCTGATCGCGTCAAAGGCAAGACTATCGAGCAAGTAGATTCCTTAGTCGCACCTGTATACCCCATGGCCGGCGCACGCACGCCTGACAACATCGCTGTCGCGGCTGACGAATGGGTGGACGTCGTCGATAAGGCTGTTCAACTGGTGGGCGAAGACCACGTGTCTCTCGGAAGTGACTTCGACGGTGGACCGCCGCTCCCCCGGGGGATGCGCGACGTGCGCGATCTACCTCTCATCACCGACGCAATGTTGCGCCGTGGCTATTCAGAGGGACGTATCGATAAATTCTGGGGTGGAAATTTGCTGCGGGTATTTCGCCAGATTACGCAGAAATGAAATCTACCGCTTCCGCTTATTTCGATGGTCACATCGACTGTATATCTTTAGCTGAACCTCATGCCCCACACTGAAATAACCAACTACATGGAAAAACCATCATGAAAAATGAACAAATCGAAATTGCAGCCGGGCCGGCAGATTCATCCCCAATTACCGAAACGATGGACCCGCACTCTCTCCTCACCCGGCGTGAAATGCTGGGAATGGCCAGTTTGGCCGGTTTGGCGGCTTTGACCGGGATCGTACCTGATGCTGTTGCGCAGACTGCGCCAAAACGGCCTCGTATTGCCTGTCTCGTCAGCTTTTGGGGTCTCCCAACTTCCCATGCGGATTGGATTGTAAACAAGTTGTTGGACGGTTATTGGTGGCAGGGCGCCCACACTCCTTCGAGAGTGGAGGTGGTGTCCGTTTACATCCATCAGTTCGACACGAGCTTACTGGGTCAGAAGGTATGTAAGGCGAAAAACATTCCCATCTATAAGTCCGTCGGCGAGGCTGTGACACTTGGGGGGAAGGAACTCGCTGTGGATGGTGTTGTCATCGTCGCAGAACATGGGAATTATCCAACCGATCTCAAGGGGCACTGGCTCTTGCCGCGCTGGTGGATTTACCAACAGGTTATCCAGGTTTTCGAGCAGAGCAAACGCTCGGTGCCCGTGTTTAACGATAAGCACCTCTCCTACAATTGGGACGACGCCAAGTGGATGTTTGATAAATCCCGTGAACTGAACTTTCCTCTGACGGGAGGGTCCTCCATACCGACCTACTTCCGCAAGCCCGAGATAGAACTCGCTGCCGATACGCCGATTATGAACTCGATCGTGGTTGGAAGCGCCCCAGATGAGGGAGCAATCTCCCATTGTGTCGACGTGCTTCAGGCATTTGTCGATCGCCGCAAGGGCGGTGAGACAGGCGTCAAGGCGGTGCAGTCCATCCGAGGGCCTGAGACATTGAAGTGGGTCGAAGGCAATCCCTGGGCCGTCAACCTGCTTGAAGCAGTGCGGAAAAACTTTGACCTGAAGCCGGGATACTTTCAGCAGGGCAGGCGTCCAGGCGTTTGTATCGTGGAATACAACGATGGGACCAAAGCGGCGGTCATTTCGGGCGAGGGTGTGGGGTGGACCTATGCCGGCGAAATCGCCGGGCAGAAAAACCCGACGATCGTCTCGATGCTTGGCTGGCCCGGCCCGGTCTCGCAGTACCACGCTGCGAACGCCCACGAGCACTGGATCACCGAGATGATGCTAACCAGAAAGGAACCGTTTAATGCGGAGCGGCTGCTTCTGTCAACCGGGATTGTGAACCACTACATGGAATCAAACTGGGAGAACGGTCGTTACTCTGCCGTCGGACGCCGCATCGAGACGCCGTTCATGAATATGAAATATCACTCGATACATGGACCGCTCTTTGAAACGGGACCGCGCCCGCCGAATACTCCCTACATCCGGGGTTTTGAATCATAGGCTCTGCGTGAGCTGTGGCGGACGAAGCATTCGGGGCATCAGCCAACGGATCAATATGGCAACCAGCAAGCCCAAGCCGGCTGCCACCCATAGTGCCGAGCGCCAATGCATTACGGCCAGCAACAGAGAAATGAGCGGCGGAAGCGTCGATTAGCCTACGAAGCAAACCGGAATAATACTTACGGTACGACGGGCAGGCTAATAAAGCTGGCCGACCCAGGCGCACGCCAGATACGCTGCGTTGCTTTCTGATAGTCCGCTGGCTTTGCATCGAAGATATTTGGCACAAAGGTCTGCGGGTTGCGATCATACAGCGGGAACAGCGTCGACTGGACCTGGATCATGATTCGGTGGCTGGGCTGGAAGACGTGATTGACCTGCGGAAGGTCAAACTTGAACAGTTCGGGCTGGTTGGATTTAAGCGCAACAGGATGCTCGAAGCTGGTGCGGTATCGGCCACGAAAGATATCCAGGGAGATCGGCAGCTCATACCCACTCATTGTGGCCGGAGTCGCTCCCTCTGAATAGACGTCGATCACCTTCACTACCCAGTCGCTGTCCGTGCCGCTGGTTGAGGCGTAGAGATTGACCTCCGGCGTTCCGCTCACGCGCATCGGCTCGGTCAGGGGTTCCGTCACATAGGTCAGAACGTCGGGGCGGCCATCGACGAAGCGCTGATCTTCCACAAGCCATGTACGCCACTTGTCGCCGGTCGCAGGGCGAGGAATGTAGGGAACTGGTTTGGCTGGATCTGAGGTATAGGCATCATACTTCTCGCCAGCCGCTGTCGGAGCCGTAAACGATAGCCCACCATTTGCGACGAGATAGAGCGGCTTGGATTTATTTGCGCAGGCGCCGTCGCAGCTCAGTGGCCAGGACTTCAAGCGGTCCCAGCGGTTCTCGCCCGTGTTGTAGATCAGCACCGGAGGCGTATCTGCTTTCGGCGCACCATCCTTTAGATATTGATTCAGGAAGGGGATCTGAACCTCGTTGCGGAAGTCAGCCGTCGTATCGCCGTCCCACTCCAATGGCCCGAGTGAGCGTCCTTCACGATTGACCTGGCCATGAAACCACGGCCCCATCACGAGGTAGTTGAGGTTGTTGTCTTTATCTTTCGGCTCCACGGCGCGATAGCTGTGGATAGCTCCCCACATGTCTTCCTGATCCCACAGTCCCTGCAGCCACATCGTCGGGACCTTCAGCGGTACGGCGGCTACTAGCTTATCGAGTGCCTGACTCTGCCAGAAAGCGTCGTAGGCCGGATGTGCTTCGACCGTGCGCCAGTAAGGCAATTGATCTTCTCCCAAGGCACGGGCGAAGTCACCGGCCGAACCCATCTCAAGGAAGTTGGTGTAGTCATCGCGATGTACGCGGGGGATCCGCGGACCTGTACCACGCGCTCCGGTCTGCGAGAGGAAGTAGTCGATATTCCGCTGCCGGAAGGCTCCGTAGTGGAACCAGTCATCGCCCATCCAGCCATCGACCATGGGGCTCTCGGGCACGGCCGCCTTCAGCGCAGGGTGAGGGCTCAGCAGCGCCATCACTACGGTGAAACCTTCATAGGAAGAGCCGATCATCCCGACCTTGCCGTTGGTCTCCGTGAGGTTCTTCGTCAGCCACTCGATCGTGTCGTAAGCATCGGTCGTATCGTCCGCGCCGGTAGGATTGAAGCCGCTGTTGATTGGCGGCGGAGTCATAAGATACGCGCCCTCTGAGCCGTACTTGCCGCGAACATCCTGATACACGCGGATGTAGCCGGACTTAACGAAGATCTCGTCGCTTAGGCCAAGTTCGTCCAGCATGTGTGGAGAGTCCACATGGGCCGCCGGGCGGCCAGCACCAGGCCTGCCGCCCTGCGCCGGTGTCGCGACTACAGGAGCAGCAGCGCCGGTTCCAGCAGTAGGACGCGAAGCCGCAGCCCGCGCCGCAGCATTGTAAGGAGTACGTGTCAGCATGATCGGTGCATGGTCAGCGCCCTTTGGAATGACGATGACGGTGTACAGCTTCACACCGTCACGCATTGGAACCATTTCGACACGTTTGATGTAATCGAAGACCGGCTTGGAAGCTTCAGCCACCGTCTGTTTCGGGATCGTAAACGTGGCTGGAATGTCATTTGCGGGGGGTTTTTGCTGCGCAAAGGAGGGAAGTGCGCAGAGGACGAGACTCAGACCAGCAACTGCAACGCGGCAGAACGATGTCATAAAATTCCTGATGCCTTCTTGAATAAGAGAGCGAATGAGAGTGTGGGGAAACTATACCATCCAGTTGATTCGAGGTGACTACCTTTCGACAGCTTCGAGATGCCGATCTGGATCAGGAATAGATCAAGACTGCCGCCGGTGAGAGACCATCGCTAAGTAAATTTAGCATCGACGGTTGCCCGGATATCAAGCAATAGGTTGAGTGCGAGCCGGCCCGCAAGAAAGACTTCGTTCCAGGATTTTTTATTGCATTGATAAATAATTCAAGGCAGTCTTGTAGTACAAAACCTATCAATTTATTCCTTTGCGTCCTCCCCACTTTAGGAGGCGTGTGTCGGAATGTCGTGTTTTCCCATTCAGAGCTTGATTCATCCTCAACATCCTTCGTGTCCTGAAAGACACGGGTGGGGTATGGGCGCTAAAGAGCGCACATTTGATTACTGCGACGCAGGGCTACACGTCACGCATAACTTTGTTGGAGGTAAAGGTGCCGTCTCAAGTCGCTCTAGCAACGATCCAGCGTTCTGGAAACTTGCTATAGGCTCAGGCCCACAGTGTGAGTGCAACAAAGCGTACGACGCAAGGTCGCAAAGCTTAGGCACGGACAACACGCAGTGATTGGCATAGTCTCTCGACTATGTGGCAGTACTTACTATTAGTCAAGTTTTGTAGGTTGCTTTTTCGATATCGCCGAAGTTGGAGACTTTACTCAGACTCCGCCATGCGACATGGCAAGTCAAAGTAAAGGTCAGGACTGAGGACTCGTGCATGCTCTCAGTGCGGCAACCTTGCTGAGCTTGCAGCCTTGACAATCGATCGGCTATCCGCGATAGTCAAAAACATCATGATCCTCAACCCGAGCGGTGGCAAAGAGGCTTGATCCGACGCGTCAGACTTCGGGCAGCATGACTCCGTCCTCACGCAAGGACTGGGAACAGCATTGGCATGAGGATGTCTTCGTGTTCGATGACTATCACGCGGAGCCGGATGGCAGCGTGGGCATCGATCCCGCGCTTGCCGGTGTGCCTACATGATTGCCGAAGCAGTCGGCCAGTATGCGTATGGCACAGCAAAAAACTTCCTTCGTAGATATCGCCGCGTGGGCAAGCCGGAAGACCAGCGCGCGCAGGCCGTGCTGCACGCACAGGCGCACAATCGCGCCGCGAACGATCCGCGCAACGCAGGTGTTATTGCATGGTGCGCCTTCGACTATGTGCCCGATCAATGCGTACAAAGGCCTCAAGTGTCCTGGCGTCGTCGATACCTTCCGGATTCCCAAGCTTGGCGCGACGTTTTATCTGTCGCAGGTGAGTCCGTCGATCAGACTCGTGATCGAGCCGAGCTTCTTCTGGGACACCACATCCCGGAGTGGCGAAGACGAGCCGGTAGTCTTTTCGAACTGCGATCAGTTGGACGTATTTGTTGACGAACATCCCATCGGATCATTCCATCCCGACCGGGCAAACTATCCTTACCTTGCGTATCCGCCTTTCTTCCTCGATCTATCCTGGGCGGAGGCCGCATCGTCCACACTTCGCATCGAGGGCCGCGTCGGTGGCGAAGTCATGACGACGCGGACCATGGCGGCGAGTCGCGAATAAGATCGGCTCTGGATCAAGATCGACGACGACGTGATTGTGGCGGATGGATCTGACTCGACCCGTGTCTCCTTCGGCGTTGCCGACAAGTTTGGCAATACGCGCCTCGACCTTCGGCCGCATCACCTCTGCAGGATCGCCGCGTGTCCTGCAGTTTGCACTTCGTGCAACATTCTAAAAACGAACCGGAGGCGAGACTTCTGCGAGACGATCGAAAGCCTGGCGCTGATGCGGTTCGCACCGCATTAGCGTGTAAGGTGTAGCTTTGATCGCTTAGAGCATTTCTCCTGTGGGTGTAAAGCGAAACCGCAGATCTGAACGCTGTTTTTTCCCAAGAAAAACGGCACTCACAAAGCTTGTCCAGTGCACAATAACAGGAGAAATGCTCTAGTTGCGCTATGTTTCAGCTGTATTTGGTTCTTCCGTCAGCTCAGATGCTAGGTAAGGCAGCATCAGCGTCACTGCGCGCGATTGCGTATTTCGCGACGAGTGTAGAGAGCCTGGATGAGTGTGGCTGCGAGCGCGGTCCAACCCGTCTGATGTGAGGCTCCCAAACCGCGACCGGTGTCGCCATCAAAGTACTCGCTGAAGATAATCAGGTCTTTCCAATAAGGATCAGTAGCGTAACGTTCTTCTCGGCCATGGCCGGGCCGGTGACCATCCTTGTCGGGGAGGAAGAGATTCACCATACGGCGCGCAATGTCCTCAGCAATCTCGACCAGTGTGTGCTGCTGGCCGCTCCCGGTAGGGTACTCCAACTTAAAGTCATCTCCATATACCAGCGAATAACGTTCTAATGCATTGATCAATAGCATGTTCATCGGAAACCACACGGGACCTCGCCAGTTACTGTTGCCGCCGAACATCCCGCTGTCGCCCTCCGCCGGGGTGTAATGAACGGTAAGGTGCTGTCCTGCAAGCTCCACCTCGAAAGGATTCTCATGATGATGCCGTGACAAGCCGCGTATCCCGTGCGGAGATAAAAACTCCGACTCATCGAGGACTCGCTGCAGAATACGTTTGAATCGATCGCGCGGCGCAATGGCAATCCACTGCGAGCCGTTGATCTCTTCGTTGGGACAATCGGCCGTACTCACGTACTCCGAGAGTTGCTCTTTGTACCTTAAGAACCAATTCGTGCGCTTCTCAAAATCCTTCAAACCCTCTACCGCGCCGCGCTTCATAATGCACACAGCGAAGAGCGGGGCGATCCCCACAAGAGAGCGCACCTTCAGCGACATAGTGCTCCCATCGTCGTGATCCAACTGATCGAAATAGAATCCCTCTTCTTCGTCCCATAGGCCGGTTCCTCCAACGGAGTTGATGGCATCGATGACAGCGATGTAATGCTCGAAGAACTTGCTGGCGATGTCTTCGTAGGCCTTTGAACGCTGATGTGCGAGCTCGAGTGCGATTTGCAGCATCACGGAGCAGTACAGTCCCATCCACGCAGTGCCGTCGGCCTGGTGCAGGCGCACCCCATCCGGTAGAGTGACGGAACGATCGAAGACTCCGATGTTGTCGAGCCCTAAGAAGCCGCCGCCAAAGAGATTCCGTCCCTTGTCATCGTTACGGTTCACCCACCAGGTGAAGTTCAGCATGAGCTTCTGGAAGGCGCGCTCCAGAAAGTCGAGATCGCCGACGCCGTTCTCATCGACGCCGAGACGATAGACATGCCATACAGCCCATCCGTGTACGGGCGGGTTGACGTCGCCGAAGGCAAATTCATACGCGGGCATCTGCCCGTTCGGGTGCATGTACCACTCCCGCAGCAGGAGAAGGAGTTGATTTTTCGCAAACTCCGGATCGATCTCTGCCATGGGGATCATGTGGAACGCCGTGTCCCAGGCAGCAAACCAGGGGTATTCCCACTTGTCGGGCATGGAAAGAATATCGCGGCAGAAGAGGTGTCTCCAGTCTTCTGACTTTTTCATGCGTTCCGGTGGAGGTGTGATCTGAGTGGGATCACCGGTCATCCATTGCTCTGCTATGAAGTAATAAAACTGCTTGCACCACAGCAGGCCGGCATAGGCTTGACGTGAGACGTTGCACTCCTCTGTCGTAGCCTCTTGCGGAATGTGTCGAGAGTAAAAGTCGTCTGCCTCCGTCTTGCGGGTTGCGAATAGCTGCTCCGCCTGGGCGATGTCGATAACTGTTGGTTTGATGTTCGGAGAACTGTCGGATTTGTCGTGCGATGGCGACTCACTATTGATGCGTACGAGACGTAAGTAAATTGTCTGACTGGTGCCAGGCTGGAGCGTGAACTTATACAAGAGCGCGCACTTCGTGCCGCTGCCCTCCTTCACCGCATTCTGTTCACCGTGAACGACGAAGCGATCAAAGCCGTCTTTACTGAAGTGGTCCGCACCGTCGTAGCCTGGGTCCAGGCGGCGCATATTGCTGTCGTTTTCGGTGAAGAGAAGACGCTCCGGCAACATTGCATTTCCATCCACTGGTTCGAAACGGTAAGCGCCCAGAATCTTGTGTTCGGCTTGCACACGGAACAGCCCGGTCTGCGTGATGATTGGCTTTGTCTTCCCGGTTGCCTCCAAATTTTTCCACGACCAGTTATTGCGAAGCGTAAGCTGTGGCATGATTGTGAGCGGAGCCGCATCCGGCCCACGATTATGCGCCGTGATGCGGATCAGGGTGTCTTCCTCGTCAGATTTCGCGTACTCAATAAAGATGTCGAAGTAGCGGTTGTCGTCGAAGATGCCGGTATCCAGTAGTTCGTACTCCGGTTCGTCATAGCTGCGCCGCTTATTTTCCTCGCGAAGTTGATCGTAGGGAAAAGCGCTCTGCGGATATTTGTACAGCGCCTTGCAGTAGCTATGAGTAGGAAGTGAGTCCAGATAGTAGAACTGTTCCTTTACGTCTTCGCCGTGATTGCCTTCGGAGTTACCGAGGCCAAACAGCCGCTCCTTGAGGGTGCTGTCCTTCCCATTCCAAAGCACCGTACTGAAGCACAGGCGGCACTGGCGGTCCGTCCATCCGAGCAGACCGTCTTCGCCCCAGCGGAAGGCGCGGAACTGCGCCATCTCATACGGGAACGAATTCCACACGTCACCGTTATAGGAGTAGTCCTCCCGGACAGTGCCCCACTGACGTTCCGGCAAATACGTACCCCATCGCTGCCAGTTTTTCGTGCGGTCCTTGTTTTCGATAAGGCGTTGGTCTTCTGCGGTCTTCGGGGCTGTATCGCGCATGATCCATTCTCACTTAAGTATCGGCTCCATACAGTTAAAGCAGGCGAACAAGGTAAGGGGCGTCCAGATAGCTTGCGTGTCGTCCAGATCCGCCAGTTGCAGTGAACTTGGGCCGATTGTCGAGCCCGGACGCGGATTAGTAATGTAAAAGTTGGCTTCTCGTAAGTTACCGCATGTCGGGATATTCGCTTTCGGACCTCCTATTTACATGGATCATTGCGATCAATGCCCGGTTCGTGCACTGCAGCTTGTACGTCGGGTGGGGATCTGCCACAGAAGGTCCTTACGCTGATGTAAGGACATTTAATCGCCGCCTTTTCGCACTCCCTTCCGCCAAAACCGTATGCTGGATCACATGAGCAGCCACTGCCGGATCGCGACAGCCATCCTATCGGTGTTCCTGAACCAGGTGACTGCGGGCTCCTCTGCAGCCCTGACCAGCACGCAGGAGACTACGTCCCCATACACAATCACGGTACCCGTAAACGAGGTTAGTCTCACTTTCCACGCCTCGGATTATCACGGGTCTCCGCTCGATGATCTAAAGGTGGCCGATGTTCGCCTTAGCGACAATGGACGACCTCAGACTCAGATTCTTTCCTTCCAGTTCTATCCGAAGCTCCCGATTCAAGCGGGAATCCTATTCGACACGAGCCGCTCGATGCTGATGGACCTAAAGCAAAATCAGCATACAGCGGCCCTCTATGCTACACATCTTCTCCGAAAGGGCACGGACCGCGCATTTGTTATGCGCTTTGATTCTGAGGCCAAAGTACTCCAGGATTGGACCGATGATTCCTCGGCACTCGTGACGAGTTTGCAGACTGTCGCGTCAGACCACGCGAGTCGTTTTGGCGGAACGGTGATCTTCGATTCAATCTACGAAGCCTGCCGCGACCAGTGGCGCGACGATCAAGCGCAGAGTAGTGGAAACTTTATCCTGCTGTTCACAGACGGCATAGATAACGCCAGCCACACCCGTGTAAGTGATGTCGCTAACATTTGCCAACGATCGAGAACTGCGCTCTATGTCTTCAGCAACGAGGAGAAATCCAGGTTTTCCGAAGGTCAGAAGATATTGACGATGCTTGTTGCTCAAAGCGGAGGCCGCATCTTCTTCGATCCCAAAGGAACTCAGATTTGGGAAAACCTTCAAGTGATGGAAAGCGATCAGCGGAGCCAGTACCGACTGGTGTACAAACCTTCCAATACGAAGCCAGACGGATCGTTTCATCGGATAAAGCTGGATCTTCCGAAGAGAGGCGGGGAGATCACAGGACCCTCCGGGTACTATGCCTCGCGCTAACGTCGTGGAAAAGGAACGCCTAAGGAACCTCTGAACAAGTCATCGTTTTGAAGGGGCAAGACTTCAGTCCCGCCGCAACCCCAAGCACCGCAATGCGTCTTTAGCCGCCGAGGGAATGCGAACACTTGTTCAGAGCTTCCCTAACTTCTCCGAGGTGGCTCTGAGGTACATCAAACAGCCGCACCGGTGAGCGCGTTTCATAGCCTTACACCTTCGGAGATTGCTCTCAGGATCAATCGTCGATTTGTGCTGTCGAATAAAGATGTAAGGAAAATGTAAGATTTGGCGCGGCTTCATCATGGTCAACTAAAAAAGTCGGCATCGCCTTCCGGCTTGGAGTTGAGATGAAAGTAGCCTTATTGCTTGCCGTCGGCCTGTTCTCTTCTTCACTGGCCCTCGCACAAACTAAAACTGATGTTTCGTTCGCTCCCGGGACAACGCTGCCGATCACGTTCAGTAAAGGTATCGATTCAGGTCATGCTCGAACTGGAAGCACTATCGAAGCCAGGACGACGCAGCAGGTGCGACTGGTCAATAACCAGATGCTTCCTTCGGGTAGTAAGGTCCTGGGTCACGTTGTTACTGCCAGCGCATTCACTTTCGATAAGACGCCCTACGCAAAGCAGACTGCATCCACATTGACGATTCAATTTGATTCGCTCGTGAGTAACGGTAAAACGATCCCATTGCGCGTTTACGTTCGCGCAATGGCCGATCCGCTCTCCGTATGGGACGCACAGCGACCCAAGGCTACGGATCTCGATTCTCTGAGCACGACGACACAAATCGGAGGTGATCGGGTTACGCCCTCACAGAACGAAGTGGAATCACCGCAAGGTGAAACGGTTGGTTACAAGCGAAGTGGCGGTGTCTACGCTCACCTGGTTTCGGCCGCAGGGCGGGGGACTGATGGTTGCGACGCGACGGACACAGAGCAGTCGATGGGTTTATTCTCGGCCTCCGCATGCGGTCTCTATGGATATACCGATCTAACGCTGGTGAGCTCAGGAAAGAGCGGAAACTCTACTTTTACGCTTGCCTCGCCTCGTCGTTCAGCGCAGATCTGGGCCAGGAGTGCAGCCTTGCTCGAGGTTGTTGGCCCGATTCAAACCATCTCTCAATAGCAACACACAGCAGGGTCCCGTACTATAGCGCGGGTCTACCCTGCCACTTGGCCCTTGCCAAGAGGTCCACCAGCCTTCGATCGATACAGGAGACAAACGATGCTTGAGGCAGGCCCTGCTCTGAAAGTAACCGTGCACATCAACCAGGACACGGGTTCGACCCACGGCTTCTTAACCGACGACATCTTAACGTTCCTTCAAGACAAGGGAATTGCAGGTGCAACCGTCCTCCGTGCCCATGCTGGTTTTGGAGCACATCATCGTCTGCACAGCAGCGATGTCGGCGATGTTGCTGGACTCCACCTTCCCGTCATCCTGTATTTCATCGACGAAGTGGCTAAGGTGCGCAGCATTCTCCCTGAGTTATTGGCGATGGTCACGGACGGTCTCGTAGAGGCTCATCCCACCGAAGTGTTGAAGATTATTCACCGACCGGAGAAGGTGCTTTCCTGATGGCTAGATTGAAGATCGCTGTTTGCTGCATCACCTTTTGCTTTTTGACTTGCAGCTTCGTCTGCAAAGCACAGACCACGAGCCCGGATGGTACGACAACGACCACGTTGACGCTACCTCAAGCGGAAATAATAGCGATTGCCAATCAACCCCGCATTCTTGCAGCACAGTTAAGAGCCAAGGCTGCGGCTCAAAGGGTGCGCGAAGCACGGTCTGGTCTATTCCCTACGATCGCATTCAATGCGACAGGAACTGCGGTCGCTGATACGGGAACCACGACTGCCGCCGGTGCTCTGGCAACCTCAGCGATTTCGGATCGGTTTGCCTATGGCGGCAACCTCGTTCAACTTGTGACGGACTTCGGAAGAACGAGCGCCCTCGTTGGGACAGAGCGTTCGCTTGCGGAAGCGCAGCAGAGCCTTACCACATTAACCGGTGCGCAGATCCGCCTCAATGTGCGAACTGCGTACTTTCAGGTACTTGGTGCAGAAGCAGTCTTGCGTGCGGCTCGTGAAGCGCAGGCAAATCGTCAACTCATCGTGCGTCAGATCAGCGCACTAGCGCAGAACCAGTTGCGGTCGACCCTGGATGTAAGTTTCGCGAGTGTACTCGAGAGCCAGGCTGAACTTGCGGTATTTCTGGCCGAAAGTGCTGTACAGCAACAGCGCACCCACCTTGCCAGCGCAATGGGTCAGTCGCAGGCAATTACCTCTGCTCTTGTCGATGAGGACCTGCCAGCGGCGCTTCCAACAGACCCGTCCTCTTTAGTTCTGCAAGCGAATATTCAGCGTGCCGACTTGGGAGCAGCGGCATCGCGCCAAAAGGCTGCCGTGCACTTTGCAGACGCTGAGCGCAAGCTGCGCTATCCATCACTGAATGTCCTCGGTGCCGCAGGTCAGATTCCATACCATGACCACACCCTCGAGGGAAACTATGCAGCAGCTGGTTTCAACCTGAATATTCCAGTCTTCAACGGAGGATTGTTTACGGCACGACGGAACGAAGCTGCCCTTGAAGCAAGTGCGCGCACCAAAGACGTAGATGCAGTAAAACTCGAGGTAGACGAGCAGGTCCAGAGTCAGTGGTACCAGGCAAACGAGGCCTTTCGAAGCCTGGATGTAACTGCTCGCCTGGTAGCGCAGAGCAGGGAAGCACTCTGCCTTGCGCAGGCCAGATACCAGGCTGGTCTCGGCTCCATCGTGGAGCTCAATGAAGCTCAGCTTAGTGAAACCTCCGCCGAAATTACGGCGGCGGGTGCGAACTACACCTATCTCACACGGCGGGCGCAGTTGGACTACGCAGCCGGACTCTTGAACTAAAAGGATCGATCCCATGTCAAACTCACTGCGCACGGCAATGCTCATCGCAGTCTCTGCCGGAGCATCTTGCCTGCTGATAGCCTGCCGTCAGACGACACCCGTCGCTGCGGAAGTTCCTACCGTTCCCACAGCGACGGTCGGAGCAGCGAACCTTGCGAACGAACTTGTGCTGACCGCAGAGTTTACGCCCTATCAGGATGTCGATGTAATGGCGAAAGTGGCCGGATACGTCAAAAGTATTCCGGTGGATATAGGCGATCGTGTTCGAACAGGTGATTTGCTTGCGACGCTGGAAGTTCCAGAACTCCAAAACGATATGGCGCGGGCGACGGCGGGCGTTGCTGCTGCACAGGCCAATATCATTACCGCCAGTGCCGCAGTAACACGAGCCCAGGCGAGCGAAAATATTGCTCACCTCTCTTTTCAACGGATACGGGACGTATCGCTCAAGCAGGCTGGCCTTGTTCCGAAGCAGGAAGTTGACGTTGCCGAGTCTCACGATCTTGAGGCCGCCGCCCAGGTCGCCAGCGCGCAGTCTGCACTTCAAAGTGCACAGGAGCTGCGTGTGCAGGCAGATTCCGAAAGGCTGCGTACTGTAACGATGTTGCAGTATGCAACAATCCGCGCACCGTTCAGCGGCGTCATTACGAAGCGCTACGCAAATACGGGATCGATGATCCAGGCTGGCATTGCATCGCAAACACAATCCATGCCGGTCGTAAGATTGGCGGAGAACAGCTTGCTGAGGTTGGTTCTCCCGGTTCCTGTGAGTGCCGTTGCCGATATCCATAACGGGAACACGGTCGAAGTGAATGTCACGACGCTCAACAAAACCTTCCCTGGGAAGATCACGCGCTCTGCCGGCTCGCTGCAGACGTCGACACGCACGATGGCTACAGAAATTGACGTCCCAAATCCGGACGGCACCCTGGTCCCGGGAATGTATGCGGAGGTCCATCTCCACCTCGCAACCCACCCCAATGTTTTGAGTGTGCCTGTGGACGCGGTTGAGGGTCTCGGAACTACCGTACAGCACGTCTATGTCGCCAAGGCCGGGAAACTCCACCTGGTTGAAGTTACGGTGGGGTTGCAGACAGCAACTCGTGTCGAGATCCTTTCGGGTCTTAACAGCGGCGATCAAGTCGTTGTCGGGCGGCATACCGGTCTTGCAGATGGCGAACAGGTAAAGGCGCAGCCGGCCGCCTATGAAGCGAACGGAAGCCACAGCTAGAGCATTTCTCCTGTGGGCGTAAACCGAAAGCGTAGATCTGAACGCCGTTTTTTCCCAAGAAAAACGGCACTCGCAAAGCTTGTCCAGTGCACAGCAACAGGAGAAATGCTCTAAGGCAACTCAACCAAGAAGCAAGAAAGTCAATTGCCATGTCGGGATTTGCAATACGTAACCCCTATCTGATTCTCGTGTTCTGTTTCCTGGTGATGATCCTTGGAGTTGTCAGTACTGCTGACATGCCGGTGGACATGTTTCCGCCCGTGGATCTTCCGGTCGTAGCGGTTGCCACGTTCTACTCCGGTATGCCACCGCAGCAGATTGAAACAAACATTACGTATCACCTGGAGCGCATGTTCACGTTGGCGAGTGGCATCGACCATATGGAGTCGCGTTCGCTTCCAGGCGCCAGCCTGATCAAGGTTTACTTTCGTGCGGGCACGAATGCAGATGCGGCAGCTTCGTCCATTGCGACGCTTGCGATGAGCGACATGCGAGACATGCCGCCCGGCACCTATCCGCCGATCGTCCTCAAGCAGGACGCCTCAAGTCTGCCAGTCGCCCTTGTCACTCTGGCCGGCCCTGGCCTCGATGAGAGCAAGCTTAAAGATATCGGCCAGAACTATGTACGAAATCAATTGGCGAGTGTCCCGGGAGCATCGGTGCCGCAGCCCTTCGGTGGCCGCTGGCGGCAGATCATGCTGTATGCCGATCCTTTCAAGCTGGAAGCAAATCAACTCAGTCCCATGGATGTTGTTCGGGCTGTCAACGAAGCGAACGTCATTCTGCCCGCTGGCGATGTGCAGATTGGCCGGACAGACTACAACATCTACACAAATTCGATGCTCAAGGGACCAGAGGACATCGCGCAAGTACCCCTGAAAATGATCGGCCAGTCGCCGGTGCGGGTGGGTGATGTCGCCACGACAAAGGACGCATTCTCCCTTCAGTACAACATTGTGCGTGTGAATGGTACCCGCGCCGTGTACGTGCCAGTCTTCAAGCAGGGCGGCGACTCGAACACGATCGCAATCGTGAACGGTGTCACGACAACTCTGAAGCATCTCTATGACGTCCCATTATCCCTTGAAGCGAATGTTGTTTTCGACCAATCGCGATTTGTAAAAGTAGCGATCGAGACACTAGTCCACGAAGGCGGAGTTGGTCTCTTCCTCACCTGCCTGATGATTCTCATTTTTCTCGGCAGCATGAGGGCAACGCTGGCAGTCTTTTTTTCGATTCCGCTCTCCGTGCTTACGACCTTCCTGGTGCTGCATCTCGCGGGAAGTTCAATCAACAGCATGGTGCTTGGCGGACTCGCGCTTGCTTTGTCGCGATTGATCGATAACTCGGTCGTTGTACTCGAAAACATCTTTCGGCACCTTGAAGGTGGTGAATCGCCGGCTGTCGCTTCGGAAAAAGGCGGCAAGGAAGTCGCGTTACCCGTGTTGGCCGGAACCCTCACTACCGTGGTCGTGTTCTTTCCGGTCACGCTGCTGTACGGAGTGAGTAAGTTCCTGTTCTCCGCGCTGGCCCTTGCTGTTGTCATCTCGTTGTTTGCATCGTACTTCGTCGCTCTCACAGTGGTACCGCTATTCTGTGCGCGCTTTATCAAGAGCCCTCACGGAGATACCGCTCATGCGATCGAGGGAGAGGTTGTTCCACCCGTCAGGCGTCCTGGCTTTTTCGATCGTTTCAACGCACGTTTCAACGCCGGTTTCGACGCTCTGCTAAATCGCTACGACAAGATGGTCGAAAAAGTATTGCTTTGGCCGAAGGCCACGCTTGCGATCTGCGGCGTTGGCTGCGCGTTGAGCTTGCTCCTCTTTCCCTTGCTTGGATTATCTTTCTTCCCTCGCACTGACCCTGCCCAGTTCGTCATTAACTTCAAGGCTCCATCGGGAACAAAACTGACCGCCACGAATGAAGAGGCCGCTAAACTTGAAGGCTTGATCCGAAATGTCGTTTCCAAGCATGACATGGGAATGATCGTGACCAACTTGGGACTGGACCCTGGTTTCTCGGCGCTGTATTCCCAAAATTCGGCAATGCACACTGGATTTATGCAGGTCGCGCTTAAACCCGATCATGAGACTGGCAGCTTTGACTACATCGACAAGGTCAAGAAAAAAATGGCCTCAGACATGCCCGAACTGCAAGGCTTTTTCTCTACCGGAAGCTTAATCGATGCAGTTCTGAACATGGGGTCGCCCGTACCGATCGATGTTCGTGTCACCGGAAACGACCTCAATGCCGATTACGCCATGGCACAGACTGTCGCAGCACGCATACGTGGTGTCCACGGCGTCGCCGACGTCTATATTCCACAGGACATTGACTATCCCTCTCTTCAACTGACTGTGGATCGTGTCCGTGCAAGCGAGTTGGGCATGACCGAAAAAGAGGTCGTATCAAATGTGATCACGGCCCTCACTTCGAACACTATGATTGCGCCCAGCATCTGGATCGACCCTAAAAGTGGTAACAATTACTTCCTCACCGTGATGTACAAAGAAGGCCAGGTCCAGTCCATCGAGGACCTGAAGGCCATTCCGCTGCACGGCAAGGAGATCTCACAGCCAACCAGGCTGGATATGGTCGCTACTATCAAGCAATTCAACGCACCTACCGAGCTGGATCACACCCAGATTCGCAGGTATGTCGATGTATATGTCCGGCCTCAGGATGAGGATCTCGGTCGTATTGCAAAGTCCATTCATCAGATTCTTGATACAATGCAGACCCCGCATGGCATCACGGCCACGTTGGAAGGAAGCGTCGAATCGATGAATAATTCGTTTCACAGCTTCGCCATCGGGCTGATGCTTTCTCTCGTCCTTCTGTACCTAATCCTCGTCGCACAGTTCCGTTCTTTCATGGATCCATTCATCATTCTGCTTGCTCTTCCGCCGGGCATCACCGGAGTGCTGGTAGCGCTCCTGTTTTGGGGAACGACGCTCAACGTCATGTCCTTGATGGGCGTGGTGATGCTTGCCGGAATCGCCCTCTCAAATAGCATCCTGATTGTTGAATTTGCGCATCATTTGATTAAGGAAGGCATGGCAGCACATGAGGCCATCGTTGCCTCATGCCGCGTCCGGCTTCGCCCTATCCTGATGACATCTCTCGCGACGATCATTGGACTCTTGCCCATGGCGCTTAAACTTGGAGAGGGCAGTGAATCCTATGCACCGCTCGCACAAGCAATTATCGGGGGCCTTACGCTTTCCGTGCTGCTGACCATCTTTCTGGTTCCGGCTGGATTTCTCCTCGTCTACGGAAATAAGAATGAGGACCTCACGCTTCATGCATAAGCGACTGCCATAACTGGCTATACTCCGCGGTCTGCTCGGAATAACCCTGCTGATACATGCAAGTTCTACTTGCTGAGAACCTGGGTTTGTATGACCTCCACCGGGCCGATCAGGCCCGAGGGAAGGAGCTTGGAATTCGCAGTGTAAGGATTGCGGGTGGTGAAGGTGTACTGAGTTGTGGCGTCCGGTTGTGCATCGCCGATAAGGCGGTTGACCCATAGGTCGACGACGGTAATCTCTATAGTGTTGCTTCCCTGCTTGAGCGCGCTGGTAACATCGACGCGGAAAGGCTTCTTCCATACGATGCCTTGCTGCTTGCCATTGACCTTTACTTCGGCGAGGTTAGCCACGTCGCCGAGGTTGAGCCATAGTTGAGCGCCAGGCTTGAACCATGCAGCGGGGGCATGGATGGTGCTGACGTAAGCCGCATGACCGGAGAAGTATCGGATGCCAGCGTCGCCGCTCTCACTAAGAGATGAGAGCGCACCGACTGTGGCTGTAGAAGGTGCCCCTCGGTTGGGTTCGAAGGATATCTTCCATGGACCGTTGACAGAGGCGAGCGTAACTTCGTGCTTTGCAGGCAGAGTAAGCGAGGATGCCTTGGCTGGTTTGCGGAAGACGACGAAGGTCGTGCCGTAGGCGTCGAGCGAGAGAGGTACGATGGTGCGATCCGCTTCGATTCGGTAGCTGACGGGCTCGATGCAACCGGTGTCTGCATGCCACAGCTCTGGCGTCTTGCTGGTAACGCGGAAGGTGGCCTCGATCTGCTCGGGGCGATCATTGCGATTATCGAGGAAGTAGAGATCTCCGTCATCGATGTGACGATGGACGAAGAGGACCTTGGTATCGGCGGCGGGCCTGGTGTACTCGAAGTCAGGTTTGGCGTGTAGGCCTTCGAGCAGGGCGGAGAGCTTCTCCTGGGTAGAGACCTGCGGCTTGGCGCCTCCACCTGGGTTCCAGAGCTGGTCGCCGAGGGCCTTGTACTCTGCGCCGTCATCGCCAAGGCTGGGGTCTGCTGTAGGTCGAGCGCCGTAGATGGTGGCACCGGCAGTAGCGAGTTCGTGCAGCCTGCGCAGCACCGGCAGCGACATGTGCGCCGCATAGGGATCGAGCACGAGGACACGGTACGTCATACCGCTCGGGGCAACGAGGTTTCCGTCCTTGACGGAGAGTTTGTGGATGAGGGCGTCCGCGTTGATGTAGTCGAAGCTGTAACCGGCGGGAAGGTCAGGCACGTGGTCGCTGAAGATTGCGGTGAGGTTGGAATCTTCCCCGTAGAAGTAGGCGATGTCGGCGACGAAGCGCCCCTGCTGCAGCAGGTAGGAGTTGCGCGCGAGATAGGTGATCCAGGGTGTGGCCTGCTCAGCCCAGGTCTCGTTGCGATTGAACCATTGGCCGAAGGGTCCGAGCGCGAGGCCGGGAGCCTTGCCGACCAACGGCTGGTGCGCGGACTCGTGAATCACGAAGCGGTTGAGACCGCTGGCAAGCTCGAGATCGGCAGTGGGCTTGAGCATAGCGGGCGACCAAGCCCAGGGGCCGGCGGAGCTGGTGAGGGATTCAGCGGCGACAAGGTTTTGCCCGTAGATATGTGCGACGGATGCGGACTCGCGAATGTCGGCCTGGGAGCCGAACTGCTCCCCGGTTCGTGTCCACATGGCGGCCATGGGAATGTCGGTGTAGCGCTTCATCTCCATGCCATCGCCGATGGTGGCGCGTCGATCCTCGTGCGATTCGCCGTAGACTTTCATGCCGCGTGAGTGAAGGACCTCGGCGATGGTGCCGTAGTGGTTCTCGACGACGAGGTCGGCGATGGTCTTGCGGAAGTCCCACAGGAACCGGTCGCTGTCCGCCGCACTACCGACGACCTGTCCGGTAAGCGCGGGGAGATACGGAGTGGCGCTGTAGCCGCGGTGCTTCTGAAATTCGACGAGCATAGCGTCGGTCCAGTTCTGCGTGCCGGCCTCCCAGCTATCGGTGACAACGTAGCGGATACCTTCAGCCCCCATCATCCCGCCGCTGGCGTCCTTATAGTTGTCGAGGTACTTGTTCAGGTACGAGGCGACGTAGGCCTTGTTGAGCTTGTCGACCTCCGGCCCGGTGGCCTCGGGCGGCGCGGGATGGTTGGTAATTCCTGTAAGGGAGTAGCCCATGCGCACGATGGTCCACTTACCCGCTGGCACGTCCCAGGTGAGCGAACCGTTCGGCCACATCTTCGTGGTCAGATCGACGACGGACTTGGGATCGACAGTGGAGGCAGCAGGGACATCGCCGGTGGCAAAGGCATACAGATCGGGTGGAGCGGCGAATGCGGCCTTGTCTTCGAAGCGGTTAACGCGTGCACCGGGATGAGCAGAGAACTCCGCAACCATGATCGGGGAAGCCGATGTTGGGGCTTGTACACCGAGATCGGTGAGGTCGAGGCCGTCTGGACCCAGACCGCTGGCGGGCTTCGGCGCGAAGGCGACTCGGATGGCACGGAGGGTCTTGGCGGGGAAGTTGAGGGTGTGCTGGACGGCTCCGAAGGTGGGAACGCGAACGAGCGGACTGAAGGCGATGCCGTCTACGCTGCCTTCGATCATCGGCCCGTCGTTGGTCTCGGGGATGAACATGCCGAGCGGGTTGCGCGGGCCGCCGAGGGCGAAGGTGACAGACTGGATCGTCTGCGGCGTGGGGAAGCTAAGTTGGATCCACGCTGGTTCGGTGGTGGGCGCCTTGATGGAGGCGCTGGTCATCAGGTCCCCGTCCCAGAGCACGGCGGCGTCGATGGCGCCGGAGGTAGTGGTGACAGTAGGCTTCAGCGCGGCCGGGGACTTCTCATCCTCGGCCTGCTTGTAGGCGATTACGACGGAGTCCTTATAGAAGTCGGGAACGGAAGGTGGGTGTGCGCCCGCTCCCCCCATACTGCCCATGGGATCCTGTGAGGCGAGGGTCTGGAAGGGTCCAGTGACGCTGGGAGGCTTGGGAAGCGTTCCGCTAAAGGGCTTGCCGCCTTCGACGGCTGTCTCGCTCCACACATACTTCTTCATGGCCTGCTCGGGAGTGACCCAGGGGCCGCCCGTCTCCGACCAGCCGGGAGAGCCGGCGATGGCCATCTCAAAGCCCAGCGACTTGCCCTTCTCGATCGCAAAGCGAAAGGCGTCCTTCCACCCGGGATCCATATAGACCAGGCGCGTATCGACCACCTTTGGCGTGTTAAGGGCAGCGTCGAAGTTCTGGAACCCGCCGAGGCCAGCGCGCTTCATCCACTCCAGATCGAGGCCAATGCCCTCCTTGGTGATGTTGCCATTCATCCAGTGCCACCAGACGCGCGGGCGAGCCGCCTCAGGTGGAGTAAGGAAGTTCCTGGCAAGCGGGTCGGATGTACTTTGGGCAATGAGGTTCAAGACGCCAAAGGTGCAGAATAAGGAAATGACGCAGAAGGTCTTACGGGCGGCTTTGGCGCGCATTATTTCTCCCGGGAGAGTTGCTTCGCAGAAAATTTAGAGTCTCAATATTAACGGCCGAATTGTAGCAGTCGCATGCAATAGCTCGTCGGGCAGGATGATGTGGCTCCGGCCCTGGAAGTCCAGCCAAGACCAAGCAGCCGAAGACGGTCCTCTTGCGGTGGTAGCGCCGCTACCGCATTGGGGCGTTCGGTTGGCGATAGGAGTACACCTTTCGGTTGAGTTTGATCTGAACCTTTTCAGAAGAAGCGTTTCGAGCTAACATTCGCTCCTGTCCAGAGCTCTCCCTTTCCTGTGATTTGGAAGTATTCGGTTTGGAAGCTGCCAACCCTTTCGCTGGCAATAAATTGGGAGTCTGAGTGAAGCGTCGATGGGCTGAATGGACGGGAGCAGAGGGTCGTATGGGACTGGCAGGGGCAAAGACGAATGCGGCGTGGGCGGGCATCGTCGTAGGAAGCCTGCTGCTTGTCGCCTCCTGCTGGTTTGCAGCTGCCCCGAAGTCAGTCAAAGCGAGCAGCGAGGCGGACGAAGCTGCTGCCGCTCGCCTGGCCTACAGCGAGAAGACGGCGGCTAAATATAACTTCCGCTATGGCAGGGAGTTTCCATTCCTGCCATCCAATGCAACCACCGACAACGGGCAGTTTCTTAATCCAAAGAGCTTCTACACGGCGGAGTATTGCGGCCACTGTCATAAAGAGAGTCATGATCAGTGGCGACAGTCCGCGCACTCAAACGCGAACCGGGTTCCTTACTACCTTAGGAATGTCGAGATGCTGAATGTCGAGAAGGGGATCGAGTTTTCGCGGCACTGCGAGGGATGTCACGATCCCATCGCCGTGGTGTCAGGCGCGTTGACGCAGGGCGCACCAAAAAAGCGCCCCTACGATCAAGATGGCGTGACATGCAGCGTGTGCCACTCGATCCAGCAAGGTGACACGCGCGGCACGGGCAGCTATGTGATGGGAGTTCCGGCAGTGCTAGTAGATGAGGAAGGTAAGCCGATCTCGAGAGCGGTCAGCGACGGAGAGATTCTGGCGCACCTGGACCGGCACAGCAAAGCGGTCATGCGCGACTTCTACCGGACGTCGGAGTTCTGCTCCTCCTGCCACAAGGCAGCGTTGCCCAAGACGTTGAACGACTATAAGTGGCAGCGTGCAATTTCACTCTATGACGAGTGGCAGGCGTCTTCGTTCGCGAAGCAATCGCCGCTGCCGTTTTATGTGAAGGATTCGGTATCGACCTGCCAAACCTGCCATATGCAACGTGAGGCGCTGAAAACTGTCGATTACGGCGCGAAGAAGGGACAGTTGGCATCGCATCGCTGGCTCGGAGCGAACACCGTGATCCCGAAGATCTATGGCTTCGATGAGCAGGCGGCCCGGGTCGTTGAGTTTCTAAAGAACAGCGTCTTCAATATCGATATCTTCGCCCTGGAACGGGGAGATACCGAAGACAGTGCGAAGTGGCAGGATGTCGCAGCTCCCCTCGGGCTCGTATCCTTCAAGACCGCCGCAGGTGAGGTGCTGACAGCCGATGTCGTAATCCAGAACAAAGGAATCGCGCATAGCCATGTTCCCGAGCAGCGCGACATGTACGAGTCGTGGGTGGAGTTCGTGGTCAAGGACGCGACAGGCCGTGTGCTGACCCAGAGCGGCGCGATTGAGGGAGGCGGCGAACTGGATGCGCGGGCTCACAGCTTCACCAACCGGCTGATTAACGTGAGGGGCGAGCTCAATAATCTCCACCAGGTCTGGAACAACCGTGTGGTTGCGTATAACAACACTATCCAGGCCGGACGATCGCAACTGGTGCGGTATGCGTTCCAGATTCCGGCGACTACGACGGGCTCGGTCAGTGTGACAGCCACGGTGAAGTACCGGCGCTTCAATCAGCACTTCATGGACTTCGGCATGGGCAAGCACTACGAGATGCCCATCGTGGACATGGCTTCCCAGACGCGGGTGGTGAACATCGGTGAGAATAAACCGGCGCCTCCCGGTCCTCTCGAAAACAAGGAGTGGATGCGCTGGAACAACTACGGAATTGCGCTGCTGGATGCACAGCAGTATGCGGCTTCCGTGCATGCCTTCGAGCGCGTGGCGCAGATGCGGCCGGACTACGCCGATGCCTTCACAAACATTGCGATCGCGCAGTTCCAGTGGGAGAAGTACGGTGAGGCGCATGGCAATCTGGAGAAGGCCCTGGCACTGGCTCCAGCAAGCGCGCGAACCCTTTATTACAGAGCCCTCGTAGAACGGAATGAAGGTCATCTGGATCTGGCGATCGGTGATTTGGAGACGGTGGTCAAGAGCTTCCCAAGGTCGCGCGATGCGCACCGCGAGCTGGGCTTCTCGTACTACCAGCAGCACAAGTACGATCTGGCGCGGGCCGAGTACGAGACGCTCCAGGGTATCGATCCGGACGATCTGGCCGCGCACTACAATCTTTCGATCCTGTACCGCCGGCTTGGCGCGAAGGACAAAGCCGCCCAGCAGGCCGTCATGTTTGCCGACCAGAAGGACGATCCCATGGCGAGCACCTATGCGCTGGAATACCTTCGTCAACATACCGAACTGGCGAATGAGAGTGTGGTGTGGCATGTTCACGAATTGAATGTTCCACCGGGGCCTCAGTCCGCCGCACAGACGTCCGCGGGTGGGTTGCAATAGGCAGTATCGACATATACAGGGTTACATCTTCGCCGGTGTGGTTGAATTCGGAAGGGCACGGCTTCAGCCGTGCCGAAAGAAGCGTTCTCCTCTATCCTTTGTTTCTTTTGTCGGTTTGCCATAGGCAAACCGACAAAAGAAACAAATCAAAAAATGTGATGTTTGGCACACCTGAAGGTGTGCCCTTCCAAGGGCTACATGTCGAACTTCAATAGGAGCGTGATGAGGATAGTTTTTCGATCGATGAAGGTGCAATTTCGAATCGGAGTGGGAGACGTTTTGCCGTCGGCTTCGCGGAACACGCAGAAGGCAGGGCTGGTATCGGCGATCACCTCCGCCGGATTGGTGTTGCTTCTTGCAGGAGCCGTGTCGGCTCTGTTCACGGGCCCAGCACTCGCTCTTTCCAAAGAGAAGCAGGAGGCCGCCATAGCCCTCTTCCATAAGACGGGATGCGAGTACTGCCACGGACCGAATGGAATAAAGGGCGAAAAAGCCCCGGACCTGAGTGCTGTCGGGAAACGTCGCAAGCGGGAGCAGATCGAGCTTCAAATCATGAAGGGTGGCAATGGGATGCCCGCCTTCGGCGAGGTCTTACCGGCGGACGACGTCAAAGTGCTCGTGGACTACCTCAGTTCCAGAAAGAGAGCCGGGCACTGATACCTGAGCATTAGCTTAGAGCAAATTGCCTGGTATAAAGTCGCTCGTCGCTGAGGGCCGAAGGTCCGTTCCATACCAGATGGGGCAAAGCCCCGGGTCCTGAGATTGCTAAAGCGAAATCCCTATCACTGCAGAGTCCCTTCCCTTCCGCGAAGCGTCCAATACCCCACGAAGTGGCGCCTGCCCGGAGTTAGGGCGCACCTGCCTTTCTTCAGCTATACATCTTCAAGAAATCCGCTCGAGGGTCGAAGGCCCGTTGCAAACCAACCTCACGCGCAGACCTGAATCGGAATAGCCTCTTGAGCCTCCACATCTAGGACCTCCTCCACCGCACTTCCATCCGAGGCTCAGGCGGCGAACGGATTTGAGTTGTTACCAGCGCTGCACTAAGATGAAGTTCAACACGGGAGAAACTTTGGCCGATTTATTGAGGAAATTGTGAAGATGCGGTGGGGCTCTGTCCGGTGTCTGTTCCTGACTTCGCTGTTTGTGCAGGCCTGTACGGCCGGGTTCGGGCAGGAAGTTTCCAGCAAGGTGGAATCTGTTCCGGGTCTTCGCCTGCCTGTCTTCTCTGGTGCATTGGCCCAGAGGTCGTTTGCTCCGGCATTATCGCCGGTAGCGGGACCTTCGATTGGCTATCCTCTCCTGCGGAATGCTGCGCCGTCGATGTCTCAGTCAACGCTCCCCGATCCGTCTTCCCGGGCCGTGCCGTCGATGGATAGTGATGCGGTTGGGTCGACCAATGTTCCGATGGACAGTTGGATCTATCCGGTCCTCGAGCGACTGGGTTCCATGGGACTCATTCCATCGCAGAGCGTATCGATTCGACCGTGGACACGGCAAGAGTGCCGCCGTCAGCTACGAGAGGCGGAAGATATCCTGTTCGGGTTCGGCAGTCTGGACATTCAGGTCGACGCAAATACCCATGACGAGGCCGAACGACTCTTTCCCGCGCTGGAACACGAACTCCGGGAGCCGGACGGTCGGGCCACCGCCGTCCTGGAGTCAGTCTATGCGCGTGCCGGAACGATCGCCGGCCCTGCGCTGACAGATGGCTTCCACTTCGGTCAGACTTGGTCAAACGACTATGGTAGGCCCCTGGGACGTGGCAACAGCTTCATCCTCGGTTACACCGCCCGCATGGTGGCAGGACGCTTTTTCCTCTACAGCCGGCAGGAGCTGCAGACCGATCCCGGGCTTCCCGCCGTCACTCCAGAACACGCGGCGCTGTTCAATCAACTGGATAATGCCCCTTTTGTCTTCCCTGGTGCCCCGACGATTCCTCCAGGTGCTGTTATTTTTCCTGCGTCAGCCGTATCTGCGTATGTGCGTCAGCGTCCGCTGGAACTCTATGCAGGAGTTGCATTTGCGGGGAACGCACTGTCATTCGGCAAGCAGGCGTTGTACTGGGGGCCAACCACAATGGGGCCTTTCTCTTTCTCCAGCAACGCTGAGCCGACCTATAACCTTCGTTTGGTAGCCACGCGACCCCACCCCTTTCCTTTCCTGCCCAATCTCGGGGGATACCGCTTCGATTTCGTGTTCGGCAAGCTCTCTGGGCATCAACGTCCGGCGCGCCCCTACTTTAATGGACAGAAGATCGATCTCACTTTCTCCAAATATCTCGAGGTCAGTTTCACCCGCTGGTCGATCCTGTGGGGCGTTGGACATCCCATGACGCTGCGGACGTTGAAGGACAACTTCTTCAGCAGTAACTCAACAGGTGCCACCTTTGCCTATGGAGACAATACGGACCCAGGCGATCGCAAGAGCGGGTTTGACTTCCGCCTGCATGTGCCCGGGTTGAGCAATTACGTCACGATTTATGCGGACTCGTATGCGGACGATGAATTGAGTCCGATCGATGCTCCCCGCCGCGTAGCCTGGCACCCCGGTATCTATCTCCCTCGCCTTCCATATCTTCCCCATGCCGATCTGCGGTTCGAGGTAGCCAGTTCGCAGGAGATGAGCAAGGATGAGGGAGGCACGCGCTTCTTTATCAACAACCAGTACCGCGATGGAAACACCAACAAGGGGTTTCTCCTGGGAAATGCGGTGGGGCGTGACGCCCGTGCGATGGAAGGCCGGCTTGGCTACTGGTTCTCGGCGCGGACTCACGTTGAGGCGGGATATCGTCAGACCAAGGGCAGTTCTCGGTTCCTTGCAGGGGGAAGCACGATTTCGGACGGTTTTGTCACCGCTAACTATGGCTTCAACTCGGAGTGGACCGCGCAGGTTTTCGCGCAATATGAGCGATTCCTGGTGCCGGCGTACATGCCGGGCAGTCAAACGAATGGAAGTGCCCGGCTGCAGATCACCTGGACGCCGAAGAACCTGACACTGATGCATTAGGCCGTGGCCGAAACAGGATGCGGCTTCATGCATCAGTTGCTATCTACAGCAGGGGATTGCATGTGGAACAATAGGAAACAACCCAGCGGTAGCGCGTTCTGGAACAAGGTCTTTGCGCAGGTTGGATAGTTTCGTGACGCAGACGGTCGGGCCGGGCCAGTCCCAAAATGCAATATCGTTGTTCGTAGAAAGATGCAGGGCCGAAATGCAGCCGTTTTCGAGGTGTTTCTTGGTATTAGGATCGCAGTTCCAGAGGCGTGGAATTTTTTTCCGGGTTTTCCTGCTGATGGTTGTCGGGGCTTCAGCCACAATCGCGCTTAGCGCACAATCGTCGAACAACCTTCAGACAAACTGTAGCGATCCCACGCAGAGCAGCCTGCCAGCCTGTAGGACATCCTCAGACACATCCTCTCAGGGCGCGACCAACATAAACGATGGAGCGCAGCAGCAGATGCAGACGGATCAGGACTCGCAAAGAGACCAGACCGGTCAGCAGGTTTACGTCGATACGGCGGGAACAAACCGGCGCACCACGCAACAGCGGACTGACACCTTCTTCCCTCCGGATCCCATCACCGATCTCCAGAAGCTGACTCGCTCTTCGACCGGAGAGATGCTCCCCATCTTCGGTCGGGACCTGTTCCAAAAAGCGCCGTCCACCTTTGCTCCGGCGGACCAGATCCCTGCGATGCAGGACTATGTCGTCGGCCCCGGAGATGAGATTTTGCTCCGGCTGTGGGGGCCGGAGTCATTCAACAGCCAGCTTACGGTGGATCCGTCCGGCTCGATTTACGTCCCGAAGGTCGGAGCGATCCATGTAGCGGGTTTCCGCTTTCAGGAGCTCCAGCAAGAGGTCACCTCGGCGCTGAATCATGTCTATCGCAACTACAACCTGTCGGTAAACCTCGGACATCTGCACTCGATCCAGGTCTACGTGGTCGGCGAGGCACGCCGTCCCGGAGCCTATACCATCAGCTCTTTGAGCACGGTCCTGAACGCGCTATTCGCCTCCGGCGGTCCAAATGTTCAAGGGTCCATGCGGTACATCACGATCCGCCGCGAAGGACAGGAGCCGATGCCGTTCGATCTGTACGATCTGGTGCTGCGCGGAGATAAGTCACGCGACATTCGGCTGCAACAGGGCGACACCATCTTTATCCCTGCGGTGGGTCCCCAGGTCGCGCTTGGCGGCAGTGTCCGGCATCCGGCTATCTACGAAGTAAAGGGCGAAACGTCTGTCGCTCAAATCGTAGCGCTCGCCGGTGGTTATTCGGCAACCGCCTCAAAAGATCAGCTCAGCCTCGAACGCATCGACGTAGGCAACACGCGCCGCACCATGACGGTGAAACTGGACACTGCGGGCGATGCGATGCTTCTGCGCGATGGAGACGTCCTCTTCGTCAACCACATCAGCGCGGGCTATGAAAAGACCGTAACGATCCGCGGCAATCTGGCGAACCCCGGTCGCTTCGCCTGGCACGAAGGAATGCGGCTCAGCGATATCATTCCCGACCGTAAGTCGTTGCTTACCAATGGGTACTGGCGCGAACGCAACCGTCTGGGAGTTCCGACTCCACTATTCGAACCGCTGGAGCAAAATAATCGCGGTACGAGACAGTATCCATTCTCCCAGGGGCTCAGCGGGAACAATACCGGCTCGAACGGAACCTCCAATCGAACGAATAGCACTCGCTCCTCTTACGACCAACAGAATCAGAATCAAAATCAGACCGACGGCGTAGAGATGGACGGGCAGACGATAAGCGAAAGCGCAGCGGTGCTCAGCGATACGGGCGGCCAGGCCCCCCCTCCCACCCAGAACGCGTTGGCCGGCATCTTCGGTAGCAGAGTCGACAACAACTCTACGACCCCAACCAACAGCACGCTGAATTCACAGCAGCAGGATACTTTGCTCCCCCCAACCCCGCAGAGTACGCAGCAGCAAACGGGCTTGTCGAACCAGGGTTATGGCAGCAGGGCCCAGCCCATCAGTATCAAAATTCCTGCTCCGGAGATCGATTGGTCCTATGCGGTGATCGAACGTCTTGATCCCGAGACGTTGCGCACGTCGCTCGTTCCCTTCAATCTGGGCCGTCTGGTCCAAAGCCATGAAGCTGCTCAGGATCTGGTGCTGCAACCCGGCGACGTCGTCACCATCCTGTCGCAGGCGGACATCCACGTTCCCCAGGATGAACAGACCAAGTATGTGCGGCTTGAAGGGGAGTTTCCAGGTGCTGGAGTCTACAGCGTAGGACCGAACGAGACGCTGGACCAGCTCGTGCGTCGTGCTGGCGGGTTCTCTACGAAAGCCTATCTGTACGGCAGCTCCTTCGTCCGGGAATCGGCGCGAATCTTCCAGCAGCAACGGCTCGACGAGTACCTCTCCACCCTGTCTACGGATATGGAGCGCGCCGCCGCGGTTCGGGTAGCCTCTTCCAGCTCCGGAATACTCGACCCGAATGCCTTACAGGAGCAACGGAGCCTGATCTCGCATCTGCGCCAGCTTCGCGCGACCGGCCGCGTTGTTCTCGAGTTTCGGCCGGACAGTGCTTCTGCCGTCGACAGCGTCCCGAAGATCCCGCTGGAGAACGGCGATATCTTTCGCGTCCCTTCCCGGCCAAATACCGTCAGCGTGATTGGCGCGGTCTACGGTCAGAACGTCTTCCTCTTCGACACCAAGCGGCATGTCGAAGATTATGTCGCCCTGGCGGGCAAGCCGAACCGCATCGCCGATCGCAAGCACGCCTTCATCATCCGGGCGGATGGTTCGATCTTCAGCAGGGAGAGAGCCAAGGGAGTCTGGTCGAACAGCTTTGATTCGACACGCATCAATCCCGGCGATTCGATCGTCATTCCGGAAAAGTTGATCAAGCCAACCGCACTGAAGCAGTTGCTCGACTATTCGCAGATTCTCTCCTCGTTTGGTCTGGCAGCAGCGGCAGTCAACGTGATTGGCCGCTGACCGGCCTTACCAACAACAATCCGACCCGCTTTGTTGCGAAGTTGAGGATCGAAAGAATGGCACGGGGACTCATTCCCGTGCCACTTTGTTTAAACGTTGCCAGTCCGCAGCCATGCAGGACTTTTCAAAAGATTGTGTGGGAGATCACAGGGCCGCAACATGAGCTGACGCCTGATACGGGGAAGGTTCCGGACTATCGCTTAGCAGCGCGGTTATTCCAAAACTGGGGATGGCCCGAAAAAAAACGATTGATAAAGTCCGGAAGATGGCTCTCGCGCCGTCCAAGCTGATAGGCAAACCACTTATTTGCGGTACGAAGTACGGCTGCCGGAATGGAAATCGGCTCGTTCGCTTTAAGGTAGTGAAGTTCGGACAGAACGAAACGACGGCCTTCCTGACCAGCATTTCCGAACCGTTCCAGCAACCAATGCTCCCGGGTGTGGTGAACCCCGGTATCGAAGTAGCGGGCAAACTCTTCCCTTACCGACATAGAGTGCGAGTGGATAACGGTTGCATCACTCTGGTAGGCGACCTTCCAGCCGGCCATCAGGAGGCGAGCAGCAACGATTGAATCTTCCGCGATGATCACGTCGACAGGAAATCCGCCGACCTCTTCCAGGGCGCTGCGCCGATAGGCAGCAAAGCTGTTGGAGAGAAATGCTGTCTTGATTCCGAGCCGGTCGCGCGATTCAAAGGTACGCACCTCGGAGATCGCGGGATAGTTGAACAATCGCGCGTGCCTTTCGATGGCATGCGCCTGTTCACGAGGAATTTGGCGTCCATACGTCGCTCCCACCTGGGGGTCATCGAAGGCGTCGCAAAGCCTCTCAATTGAATCGACCTGGGCGGGAATGGCGTCCTGCGTAATGTAGAGCAGAATCTCTGCCCACGGCATATATTCACCGGCCAATTGCCGGGTGCGTCCGTGGCCAAAATCTTCTTTAGGGATTGTTACAAGGTGGTAGCCGGCCTGCGTCACGAGCTTTGGAGTTTCATCGGAAGACGAGGAGTCGATGATCAGAATCTGATCTTTACCGAGCCCCTGCTTCTCTAGAGCATGCTCCAGCTCCGGCCAATCCTTAGCTGCGTTGTATGTCGGAATTACGACACCAATATGGTCTAAGCGGACCTTCGCAGCGATTCCGTGCCGAACTGTCTCCCTACTCTGAAGGTCCAAAGGTATCATCGTAGAAACAAGCCCAATCGAAAAGTCCTCTGTTGTATAACGGTCATCAATCGGTCACGTCTACGAGGTCTACTTCTACCCCTAAAACATCTCAGGATAGACGCTTAAATATACCACCAAGTCAAACTTTATCCAGCACCAAATGTCCTTCTATTCGACGCGTGAGGGTGTCATTCAGGAGCGGGCTCGAACGGTTCGGAGTTCGGAAGTTCGATGCGGGATGACATTTTCGCGCATTCATCTTCTCAATGCGATCTGAGGGGATATTGCAGGCGATCGCGACTCAGGAAGCGATGCAATGAACCGCTCATCTTGCGGCGGCGAATAACTGGCTATGCTTCAAGCCAAACAGCGCTGCAATCGCAGAACTGTTCATAAAGTAAAGTATACAACACTGCACAAACTCTAGTAGCTCCGCCTATGGAACGGGCCCGGTCTTTTCAGCATCTGCTGGCGGCAATCCGACTCTCCGATCTCGACATTCGTTTCTACAACACAGGTGCGACTGAGTCCTTCGGGGATACCGCAGACGGGGTAGCGAACGAGGAGTGTCCGCGCAGCCAATTTGTGGCTGCGCTAGCCGACTCTGCGCTAAACGGCTGCGGCAGGGAAGTCGCGAAAGGCTTTCGCGCGGCTCATGGGCTTGGCTTTGAGTGCGTACATCCGCTGATCGGCCAGGCGGAGCAGATTCGTTGCGTCCTGGGCGTCGTGGGGATAGATGGCCGCTCCCAGGCTGGCCGAGATGATCGTTGGCCGGCCAGCGAGAAGAATCGGCCGCTCGATGGCGCAGTGGATGGCATCGACGCGATGGCTAATGGAGCGGTGGTCGGCCAGCGACGAGGTCAGCAGCACGAACTCATCTCCTCCCAGACGTGCAAGCGTGTCCGAAGCGTGGAGCGTGTCGCGAAGATTCTGGGCGACCTCACGCAAAAGCTGATCGCCAGCCTGATGGCCGAGAGTGTCGTTGATCTTCTTGAAGCCGTTCAGGTCGAGCAGCAGCACGGCGATCGAGCCATTGGTCCGGCGGCAGCGATCGATCGAGTGGGCGAGGCGGTCCTCAAAAAGGCGGCGGTTCGGAAGACCCGTCAGTTCGTCGTGGAGCGCAAGCCATTGGTTGGAGGAGACCTGCTCCTCCAGCATCACCAGGATCATGCCGATCGAGATCAGAGACTTCTGCATGTTCCAGACGTGTGACGCAATGTCAGCATACGCAGCGTAGTTGACGATCCAGGGATGCAGGAGAAAACAGAGCGCCCAGATGGTGAAGCCGGTCAGGATAGCGAGACGCCCCGTGCTCTTTTTCGGCAGGCGTCGCTGGAAGTTCACGGCTGCAATGCTGTAGACGACGCAGAGGCTCCAGTAGACGGCCGACCGATTCTGGCCGTGGTACACGAGATACCCCATGCCGCACCAACCGAAGAAGTGTATGGCGGCCAGGATAGGGCTGCGGCGAAGGAAGACCGACGTAGAGACACCGAGGATGAATCCAAGGACGACCGGGACCATGAAGGCGCGCATAGCGTGGATGTGCAGCCCGTACATGGTGTTGATCGTGAGCAGCGGCAGAGCGTTCAGGGAGACGTAGAGCAGTCGCGTGCGGCGCGGAAGAGTGTAGTTCCCGGAGGCCCAGTTGAACACCAGCCCGGCCATCAGATAGCAGTCGAGAACGATGATGTGGAGAATCACATTCGGCATCCCGACTGGGGCGTAGAAGGTATGAGCGATGGCCTCGACGAGAGTGAAGCCAAGTCCCAGAAGCCAGACGTCCGTTTGCTGCTGCGAGTGTTGACGGCGCAGCAGAAGGAGTATGACGATCAGGATCGTCAAGGCGGACAAGTCGGGTAAGAACGCTAAGTTCATCTGGCTCCGCGCGCGGTCGGTCCTCTTCGTTCTTGAAGGACAGCCGTTTTCTTGCCTGGGCCCGGGGTACCGAGACTTTCAGAATACAAGAAAATGCAGGGAAAGTGTGCAATTAAGCACATGAACGCCGTTTAGGTTGCTTGCATGACTCGTTCCGTCTGGTTCAAGCCTCAGCGAAGGGCCGAAGCTGTTTTTCCGTGGGAGGCGTAGTGACGAGGCTGACGATGAAGAGGCAGAGCAGGCTGGCGATGAGAGCTGGAAAAATGGCGTCGCGCTCCGCGAGCACCCTGGGGAGATGGGCGTGGATAAAGGCTGTATCCCAGCAGACGGTGACGATTGTCCCCACGGCAATGCTGGCAACTCCCGCGGCAGCGGTGGCGCGCCGCCAGAAGAAGGCGGCCAGAATGACCGGGGTAAGGCCTACTCCATAAATGGTGTAGGCGTAAAGAGCTCTCTTCAAGACAGATTCGGAGCCGAGCGATTGGAAGAGAGACCAGAGTCCGAGTAGAACCACCATCAGGCGGCTCACGATTAGAACCTGCTTATTCGAGGCTTCGGGCTTGATGTAGCGGACGAAGATATCGTTGACGAGGTTGGTCGCCGGAGAGAAGAGCCAGTTATTGGCTGTGGAGATGACCTTCGCGAAGATGGCTCCCATGAGCAGGGCTCCGAGAAGCTGCAGCCAGAAGAGCGTCTGGGTGGAGGTCGCGGTGGCGATGGCCGCGTGGGTCACACTTTGGACCGTGCCGTCGGCTCCGAGGATAACGGTGGCGACAGGGGCGGGCTCGAAACCGTGGAGGCCAATGTAGGCGAGGATCTCGCGGGGGCGCTCGTGGACCTCGCCGCCAGGGAAGAGAGCGGAGCCTGTGACGGCCAGCGCGACGATTACGGTCTCAAGGACTACGGTGCCGACGATCCAGCCGACGACTGCGTGCGAGGCGTCCTTTTCACTCTTCGCTGAAAAGAACTTTTGGTACATGGACTGGTTGCCGAGCAGCAGAAGGCAGGTGGGAAGAAAGATCTCCAGGCACTGGATGACGGTGTAGTCGCCGAAGATCGTGAAGTGGGAGGCAGGCAGTGCGGCATGAATGACGGACCAGCCCCCGCCGTGGTGGATCAGGATCGGGAGCGCGAGGCACAGCGTTCCCGTCGCCAGCAGCCCGATGAACAGATCCATGTAGGCGACCGAGGCCATTCCAGCGATGGCGGTGAAGACGATGACAAAGGCGGCGATAAGGTATCGGCCGAAGATGGCGGAGATGGTATCCGGGAAGATCAGGTGAAGGATATCTCCGCCGCCGATGAACTGGTAGCTGGTCACTGCCGTGTATGCGAGCAGGATTACGATGACTCCAAGGACGCGGGCGGTCTGGCTGTAACGAGCTTCCAGCAGATCCGGAATGGTGAACTGGGCAAATTTGCGGGCGCGCGGAGCAATGAAGTAGATCAGAAGCAGCCCGGCCCAGCCGCCGGCTCCCTGCCACAGAGCGACGAATCCGTGCTTATAGGCGTTCTCGGCGCCGGCGAGCAGGGAGCCCGACCCGATCCAGGAACTCAGGAGCGTGAAGACGAGAACAATTGCAGGGAGAGAGCGCCCGGCAACGAGGTAATCTGCTTTGGTCTTAACCTTGGAGAGGCGACCCAGGGAGACGGTGAGAAGCGTGAGAACAATGAGGCCGATGACGATTGCGTAGAGGTTCATGCGTGGTTGGATTGTAGCCGTTCCTTTCCTGAAGTCGACGCCTTTGCCTTCGTAACTCCGCTTTTGCACCCTCTGAGATGCCGCGCCTCGCAGCCAGCGGAGATAGTATTATGCGGACGGGAGACCATCCATGGAACCGAAAGAACCGAAACTGCCAAGCGAAGCAATCGAGCTCTACAACGAATTCATTCATGGTGATATCAGTCGCCGCGCCTTTATGGAGGGCGTTCAGCGACTCGCCGGTGGTCTCGCAGCGGCCACGGTTCTCAATGCCTTGATGCCCAACTACGCCCTGGGCCAGCAGGTCTCCCGCACCGATGACCGCATCAAGGCCACCTACGAGACCGTCCCCTCTCCGAAGGGCAACGGAACCATTAAAGGATATCTGGTGCGGCCGATCAGCGCCGATACACGCTCCGAGAAGCCAACGAAGCTGCCCGGCGTTATCGTCATCCACGAGAATCGCGGCCTGAATCCGCACATCGAGGACATCGCGCGACGGTTTGCCCTGGCCAACTTCATGGCATTCGCTCCGGACGGACTCACTTCTCTGGGCGGTTTTCCAGGGGACGACTACAAAGGCGGTCAGTTGTTCAACAAGGTCGATAAGGGCAAGATGTCCGAGGATATGATCGCCGCCGCCCTGTGGTTGAAGTCGCGCCCCGACAGCACCGGCAAGATCGGCGCAACAGGCTTCTGTTACGGCGGGTCGACCGCCAATATGCTGGCGGTCCGACTGGGACCGGACCTTGCGGCAGCGGCACCGTTTTACGGAGGACCTCCTGCCACGGAGGACATTGCGAAGATTAAGGGAGCGGTTCTCGTGCATCACGGGGAGCTCGACACGCGACTGGCGGCGACGTGGCCGGCTTACGATCAGGCCCTTGGCGCGGCGCAGGTTCCGCATGAGGGGTATATCTACCCCGGCTGCGTGCACGGCTTCAACTGCGACGCGACCCCGGAACGATACAACAAAGCTGCCGCCGATCTGGCCTGGCAACGCACGATTGACTGGTTCAACAAATACGTGCGTGCCTGATTAGCAGTTCCGCAGGTGCGGTTGCTTGTTGCGGGTCGCCAGACATGGACACCTCATCCATGTCGATACAATCCGGCCGACTCTCCGCGCCATCCATCCTCGCAATCGCTTACAATCCCCATACTTCGAAAGGGGTTCAATCCGCGTGTCCAATTTCACCCGTCGCAAGCTGCTCCAGACTACCGCCGCCACCGCTGCCGCCAGCCTCCTTCCTGCCAGCGTCCTCGCAGCCCAGGCTCCCGCCGCTGCTCCTGCGCCTACCAAGCGGAAGAACAACATCCATCAGTCCGTCTCCCGCTGGTGTTACAAGGATGTCTCCCTTGAAGACCTCTGTGCCTACTCCGCCAAAATCGGACTTAAGGGCATCGACCTCCTCGACATGAAGGACTGGGAGGTCCCGGCCCGTTACGGACTGCTCTGTACCATGGGCTACTGCGGCGGAGGCACGATTCCCAAAGCGCTCAACCGCGTCGAGAACCATGACGAAATTGAAGCTAACTTCCGCAAGAACATCCCCATCGCCGCCAAGCTCAAAGTCCCCAACGTTATCACCTTCTCAGGCAATCGCATGGGCATGTCCGACGAAGAGGGAGCACGCAACACCATCGCCGGCCTCAAACGCGTCAAGTCCATCGCCGAAGACAACGGCGTAACGATCAACCTGGAACTCCTCAACAGCAAGCGCAACCACAAGGACTACATGGCGGACCACACAGCCTGGGGCGTCCGCGTCTGCGAGGAGGTTGGGTCGACCCACGTCAAATTGCTCTATGACATCTACCACATGCAAATCATGGAAGGAGACCTCATCGCCACCATCAAAGAGAACATCAAGTGGCTCGGTCACTTCCACACCGGCGGTGTCCCCGGCCGCCACGAACTCGACGACACTCAGGAAGTCCTCTGGCCCGCCGTCATGCGCGGCATCGCCTCCACCGGCTTCCAGGGCTACGTCGCCCACGAGTTCGTCCCCATCCACGACCCGCTGACCTCCCTCCGCGAAGCCGCCGATCTCTGCGATGTTTAAACGAATGCGTGGACCACTGGAGAGCGAACGATCCATTGCAGTTGGCCTCGCAAGTATGCAATAAAAGGTGTGTTCTGGAGTTGAAGCACTCCCTCCAGTCTGGGTCAGAAGATGCCGAATCACTCTAAAACGTGAGGTGGGTATGGGACTCCTCGGAAGTAAAAAACTTCTTGCTTGCACGGTCATCGTAGTCTTCACTTTCGGGCGAAACGCGAGCGCGCAAATGACCACTGCGCAGTATGACAACGCGCGTACCGGCGCAAACCTGAACGAAACCAAGCTGACCCCGCGCAACGTCAATCCACAGCGGTTCGGGAAGCTCTTCGCGCTCAAGGTGGATGGCGACGTCTACGCTCAACCTCTGTTCCTGGCTGGCATACAAATTCCAGGGAAGGGAAGGCACGATGTCGTCTTCGTCGCGACTGAGCACGACACCGTCTACGCCTTCGACGCCTACGGAAATCCTTCCACGCCGCTATGGCAGACCAGCTTTCTGAAGGATGGTGCCACCCCCGTTCCGGGAAGAGACGCCGAATGCTTTTTCATGCAGCCGGAGGTAGGAATTACATCGACTCCAGTCATCGATGCAAAGTCCGGAACACTCTACGTCCTCGCGCGGACAAAGACGGTGAAGGTCTTCGAGAGCGAGTATCACCAGCATCTCCACGCTCTGGACATAGCTACCGGGACGGAAAAGCTGGGCGGCCCAGTAGAGATCCACGCCGCTGCGCACGGCAAGGGAGCCGGAAGCACAGGGAACAAACTTGCATTTGAGCCTTTGAAAGAGAATCCGCGAGCGGGCCTGCTGCTTTCGAACGGTCTCGTCTATCTAACCTGGGGTTCGTCCTGCGACATCGGACCCTATCACGGCTGGATCATGGCATACGATGCCGGCAGCCTGAAGCAGAGAGCAGTCTTCAATACCTCTCCCGACGCCGATAGCAGTGGAATCTGGGCAGCCGACACCAGCCCGGCAGCAGACAGGGACGGCAACGTCTTCGTCGCTACAGGGAACGGGACCTTCGACGTAGCCAAGGGCGGTCGCGACTACGGGGACACGCTGCTCAAGCTCCGCGTGGAAGGTCCGCTACTCAAGCCGGCGGACTACTTCACGCCCTTCAATGCCGACGAACTGAACGCGAAGGATCATGATCTCGGCTCTGGTGGGCCCATGCTCCTGCCCGACCAGCCTGGACCTCACCCCCATCTCGCCGTCATCGGCGGAAAAGGTCCCATGATCTACCTCGTCGATCGCGATCGCCTGGGCCACTATCAGCCCTCCAACAATAGTCATGCGGTCCAGACCATTCCGACCTCGGGAGGAATCTACGGCTCGATGGCGTATTGGAACCGCAACGTCTACGTCCTAAGCGACAAAGACTCGGTACGCGACTTCGAGGTTAAAGACGGAAAACTCGTCTTCAAGGCCGCCAGCAGTTTCAAATTCGCCGATCACGCCGCGACGCCCGCCGTCTCTGCTAATGGCAGCAAAGACGGAATCGTTTGGGTCGTAAGTTCCAAGGGCTGGAACTCCCCCGACAGGCAGGCAGTGCTCTATGCAGCGGATGCCTCGAACCTTGCCCATGAGCTCTACGACAGCAATCAGAACGCCGCCCGTGACGGTGCGGGAACCGCCTGCCGGTTCAATATTCCCACCATCGCGAATGGGCATGTCTACATTGGCGCAAAGCGAGAGGTGGATGTCTACGGCCTCCTTCCAGGAAAGCGATAAGGAAAGTGACGCTTTGCCTCTCACTCGCGTTCGCAAAATTTCCATTACCATGACCCCGTGCGAAAAATACTCTTCACCCTCGTCCTCTCAGCCGCCACGGTAGCACCAGCCCAGCAGCAAACGCTCCCCCTCTGGCGGGGCGAAGCGCCGGATCCCCAGGTGCAAGGGCCACCCAAAGACATCACCTCCCCCACCGATCGTCTCGTCGCCGGCAAGTCCCTTTCGCACCTCACGAACATCGCCGCTCCCACGCTCGCTGTCTTCCCGCCTCCCACAGCCACCAACACCGGAGCCGCCGTAGTTGTTCTGCCCGGCGGAGGCTACCGCATCCTCGCCTACGACCTCGAAGGCACCGAAGTCTGCACCTGGCTCAACAGTATTGGCGTCACCTGCCTCCTCGCCCAGTACCGCGTCCCCTACAAAGATCATTTCCCGCAGAACGCAGCCGATCTCGAAGACGTCCAGCAGGCCATGCGCCTCACCCGGGCCCACGCCGCTGAGTGGCACATCGACCCTAATCGTATCGGCGTCCTCGGCTTCTCCGCAGGAGGTCACCTCGCGGCCGTTCTCAGCAACCACGCCGACTTCAAGCCCGCCACGCAACCTAAAGGCGCAGCCGATCCCACCATCGACGCCAGCCCCAACTTCACCATCCTGATCTATCCCGCCTACCTTACTCCGGAGCCAGCCCTCAACACGCTCGCGCCCGGCATCGACCCCACCGTCAAAACCCCTCCCACCTTTCTCCTCATGGCCGAGAACGATCCAGTCCATGTAGAAAACGTCTTCGTCTACGGACGCGCTCTCAAAGACCTAAAGGTCCCCACCGAAATCCACGTCTTCAGCGAAGGCGGCCACGGCTACGGCCTCCGCCCCACCGAACTGCCCGTCACCCACTGGTCCGCCCTCGTCACCACATGGCTCCACACCATTCACGTTCTGGGTGGAACTTCGCGTTAGACTCAAGACGAGCCGACTCCATGAAAAAGATCCTCTTCCTCGTCCTCCAGACGTTGCTCCTCCTTCTCGCCTGCACGGTGGGCTCCTTCCTGCCTCCCTTCCACATCCAGAAGGTCACATTGAGCACTCCGGGGATCACGCATATCTTCGTATGGGATGGGTTCCTCCTGATGCTCCTCGTCTACGTCGTCCTCCTGTTGATTGAGCTGCTCACCAAGCGCATCCGCACCGCATTCCCTCTCACGACCCTCTCTCTCGCCATTGCCACCGCACTCAGTGTTGCGATCCGGCTAGGCCATATCACCCGCGAACTCTAACTCCACCATGTCCGAATCAACTTCTCCTGACGATCTCTTCCGGCGCATCGCCACCGCGCAGCACCAACTCGACGCCGGCTTCAGCCACCTCCCGCCGCACGCCGAGCCTGTCCTCGACGAAGCCGCCGCCGCCATCCTCCAGCAGGCAGCCGAGCGCCTTCACGACAACTACCCCTACGCTCACCCGCTCTACGCCGGCCAGATGCTCAAACCGCCGCATCCCATCGCGCGCGCCGCCTACGCCCTTACCATGTCGGTCAACCCCAACAACCACGCCCTCGACGGCGGTCGCGCCAGCTCCGCCATGGAGCTCGAAGCCGTAGCCGAACTGGCAAAGATGTTCGGCTTTCCCCAATACTTGGGGCACCTCTCCAGCAGCGGAACCTTCGCCAACCTTGAAGCGCTCTGGGTAGCTAAGCAACTGCAGCCGGGACGAGGCATCGCCGCCTCCGATCAGGCCCACTACACCCACACCCGTATCGGCGGAGTCCTCGGCCTGCCCTTCGTGGAGATTCCCTCCGATGCAACCGGCCGCATGGACCTCGACGCGCTCAAACAAGCACTTGAGAAGCACGACATCGGAACCGTAGTCGCCACCCTCGGCACTACCGCCGTCGGTGCCGTCGATCCCCTCGACCAGATCCTCAAGCTCCAGCAGAAGTACAAATTCCGCATCCACGTCGACTCGGCCTACGGCGGCTACTTCACCCTCGCGCAGAACCTCGCACCCGCCGCACGCGCTGCCTACGACTCCATCCCCCAGGCCGACTCCATCGTCGTCGACCCCCACAAGCACGGTCTCCAGCCCTATGGCTGCGGAGCCGTCCTCTTCCGCGATCCCTCCGTCGGCCAGCTCTACAAACACGACTCGCCCTTCACCTACTTCTCCTCCAAAGAACTCCACTTCGGCGAGATCTCGCTGGAGTGCTCCCGCGCCGGAGCCTCCGCAGTAGCCCTCTGGGCCACGCAGCGTCTCCTGCCTTATACCCGCGACGGCCAATTCGCCCGTGACCTCTCCTCCAGTCACGAAGCCGCCCTGGAGTTCAACCGCCGCCTCGCAGCCAACCCAGCCTTCGTCATCCCCAACGTTTCTCCCGCCCTCGATATCGTTTTCTGGACCGCAGCCGCCTCGACCCCTGCGGAGTCCTCCGCTTTCGCCCAGTCCATCTTCGATAAAGCCGCAGAAAATAATCTCTACCTGGCTCTCGCGACGCTACCAGCCCGTTACTTCCCCCCGGGAACCTGGAAAGCCACCCCCGAAGCCCATCAGGAGACGGTGCTTTGCCTCCGTTCCGTCCTCATGAAGCCGGAGCATCTCCATTGGCTGGATCAAATCTGGAGCCGGCTTATTAAAGCTGCAGCAGCTTAAAAAGCTGGAACGTCGGCGGCTGCAGTCAATACCTCTTTTTCGTCAACGAAATAATGCCGGGACGGTGCCTCATTTTGCTAAACTCACCCACACAGGGCAGTTGAAGCGGCTCAACCAAGGCGGCCCGCCGTCAGGAATTAAATTAAATAGTTAGCGCTTCCGAAGCACTGGGCCAGCAGTACTGCCGCACTCCCAGCGGCCAAGAAAAGGAAATCATCTCCGCATGAGCCTGCCCCAAACCCCCTCCTCCGGTTTCAGCCTCGACTCCCGTAGCATTGCCTACTTTTCCATGGAGATCGCCCTCTCCCCGTCGCTCCCCACCTACTCCGGTGGCCTCGGGATGCTCGCCGGCGACACCCTCCGTTCCGCGGCCGATACCGCCGCCCCCATGCTCGCCATCTCCCTCGTCCATCGCCGCGGATACTTCCGCCAGCACCTCGACGCAGTCGGCCAGCAGACCGAGACCGACGTCCCCTGGTCGCCCGAGGCCACTCTCCCCTCCGTAAGCCACCTGTTCTCCATCCAGATGCAGAACAGGGAAGTGCTCCTCCGCGCCTGGCGTTTCGACGTCGTCGGAGTCACCGGCCATATCGTCCCCGTTTTCCTCCTCGACGCCGACGTCGAAGGCAACGACACCTGGGACCGCCACCTTACCGACCATCTCTACGGCGGCGACGCCTACTACCGTCTCTGCCAGGAGACCATCCTCGGTCTCGGTGGCATCGCTCTCCTCCAATCCCTCGGCGCGAAGCCCGAGGTCTTCCACATGAACGAGGGCCACGCTGCCCTCCTCACCATCGGCCTTCTCGAAGCCCATCTCAACGGCGCGCCCCTCCTCAACGCCACCGAGTCCGACATCGAAGCCGTCCGCCGGCAGTGCGTCTTCACCACTCACACCCCCGTCCCCGCCGGGCATGACCAGTTCGGCCTCGACCAGATGTACCAGATCCTCGGCCACGATCGCGCCGCCGCCATCGACCGCACCGGCTGCCTCCACAACGGCCTCATGAACATGACCTACATCGCCCTGCGCTTCTCCCGCTTCGTCAACGGAGTCGCCATGCAGCACGGCATCGTCTCGCAGCAGATGTTCCCCACCTACCCCGTGCACGCCATCACCAACGGCGTTCACGCTGGAACCTGGCTCTCCACCGCCTTCCAGAATCTCTTCGATACCCAGAGCCCCGCCGCCGAGATCCCCGGCTGGCGCACCGACAACCAGTATCTCCGCGCCGCCTACGGTATCGATCCCGCCACCATCTCCGCCACCCACCGCGAGGGCAAAACCCGTCTCCTCGCCGCGGTCGCCACCCGCACCGGCCAGCACTTCGACCCCAACGTCCTGACCCTCGGCTTCGCCCGCCGCGTCGCTACTTATAAGCGTGCCAACCTGCTCTTCACCGATCCCGCGCGCCTCGTAGCCATCGCCGAGAAGATCAGCGGCCTCCAGATCCTCTTCGCCGGTAAGGCCCATCCCGCCGACACCGCCGGCAAGGGCCTCATCCGCGACGTCTTCGCCGAAGCCGCCCACCTCAACAGCTCCGCCCTCAAGATCGTCTATCTGGAAAACTACGACTGGGCCCTCGGAGCCCTTCTCACCCAGGGCGTCGACGTCTGGGTCAACACCCCCCGCCGCCCCTACGAGGCCTCCGGAACCTCCGGCATGAAGGCCGCCCTCAACGGCGTTCCCTCCCTCTCCATCCTCGACGGCTGGTGGATCGAGGGCTGCGCCGAAAACACCACCGGCTGGGCCATCGAAGACGGCGAAACCGAAGAGGTCGAAGCCGACAGTCTCTACAGCAAGCTCGAAAACTCCATCGCTCCCATGTACGCGAACCCCGCAGCCTGGGCCACCATGCAGCGCCACTGTATCGCCCTCAACGGAACCTTCTTCAACACCCACCGCATGCTCGGCCAGTACTTTACCAACTCGTACTTCCCGAAGCCCGTAACCCAGGATGCAGCCCCCAGCCCCTCGTCTCTTTCCCAAACTGCGGAAGTGGTCCTGGCTTAGACCGAATCGCCCACCCGACTGACCCGTTCGCCATGCTTTCACTGCCGTTATTCTGAACGCAGTGGCAACAATGCCCGCCACCCGGACATAGTGTCGAAACTTCCGTCATCCTGAACGAAGTGAAGGACCCTGTATTTCGTTTTTTGCTTCGTGCTGAACACATTTACCAGAAATAAGCGCTCAACAGGTCTAAAAATGGTCAGACCGAATTCTCACTTCAAGCCTCATCCACTCCTTCACCCCTAGAAAATTGATACGTCTCAATCTGTCCGGAAGTACCAATCCGTCCCAGACTGGTCGACCACTTCAAGAATTTTCTTGACGAACGCTTCCGTAATCCGTTATTGTCCAACCCGCAACTCGAAATAGTTTCTCTATCGGAAATAGCCGGCGACCGACCGGCCCATCCGCTTCGAGTGCGTTCACATTTTAGGAGTAGCCGCACTATGTCATCCCGTACCTTCCTCTCCCGCCTGGCCTCAGTCTGCCTTGCCCTCTCGCCCCCCCTAGCTGCAACCCTGGCCCTCACCTCTGCCACTAGCTTCGCCCAGACCGGCGGAGAAGGAGCGATCTCCGGCACGGTAACCGATTCCACCGGCGCCGTGATCCCCAACGCGACGGTCGTCGGCCGCAACATCAACACCGGCATCGAGACCAAGCGCACTGCTTCAGGAGACGGCCTGTACAACCTCTCTCCCATCATTCCCGGCATGTACACCGTGACCGTCACCGCTCCCGGGTTCACCACCTTCAAGCAGGAAAACATTCAGGTCAACGCGGTCAGCAACTTCGGACTCAACATCGCGCTCAAGACAGGCAGCGAGAGCGAGACCGTCACCGTCACCGACGCACCCCCCTCGCTCGAGACCACCAACTCCACCCTCGGCGGTACCATCGACAACGCCACCTACACCGCGCTTCCCGTCATGATCACCGGTAGCCAGCAGCGCGACATTACCCAGTTTTCGAACCTCCTGCCCGGTGCCCAGGTCAATCCCGGCGGACGTTCTTCCATCATCGGCGGAACCGGCCAACGCCTCGGCGAGCTCTACCTCGACGGACTCCCACTTACCACCCTCTCGCAGCAAGGCGACAATCGCCCCATCCTTAACATCGTGCCCCTAGAAGCCATCGACCAGGTCAAGGTCGTTACTAGCGGTTTTAACGCTGAATATCAGGGTGCAGGTCTTGAGAACTACAACACCAAGTCCGGTGGCAATAAGTATCACGGCGCAGTCTTCGGTTACTTCCGCAACACAGCCTTTGACGCCTGGAGCTTCGCCAGCAAGCCCGGTGGAGGTAATGTCGTTCCCGTTATTCAGAATGGTGTCGTCGTAAACGTCCCCGGACGGAAACCAGCGGAACATCAAACCGAGCTAGGCTTCACCATCGGCGGACCCATCAAGATTCCCCACCTGGTCAACGGACACGATAAGCTTTTCTTCTTTGCTACCTATGACAAGTTCCGTTCGCGCATTGGAGTCAACCCAACTGCCAGCACCATCGCTACCACCCTCATGCGTCAGGGCAACTTCCAGGAATTGCTGCCCGTCTCTGCGGGCGGACTTGGCAATACCGCTGGCGTAAGCTATCCGATCTACGATCCCACCACCCAGGCGGCCTGCACTGCGCGTAGCACCAGCGGCCCCTGCCGATATCAGTACGGATACGGTGCCGGTTCCGGAAGTGGCGCGGCTGGAAATCCTGTCAGGAACGGTGCACCGGTCAACGTTATCCCTGCGAGCCAGCTCTCTCCAATCACCCAATACATGCAGCAGTACCTGCCCACACCGACCAACAACGCCGTCGGTGCAATTACCAACAACTATCTCGGCGGGATCCCGTCCGGGTACGACAACTGGCTGTACTCCGGCCGTATTGATTACACCATCTCGCCCCGTCAGACCCTCGCTGCGGTCCTGACCGGTGGTAACCGTCATGCAGTGCCATACACCTCAGTGACGGCCACGGGCACGAACGGCGCCAACCTTCCTCTTCCGTACCTCGCGACGACTGCTTCTACCGTCGCCGGACACTGGGTTTCGCTTGAGCACACCTTCATCCTCACCCCTAATCTCGTCAACCAGTTCAAATATGGCTTCATGAACTTCGGCGGCCCGCCGGTCCAAAACCTCACCCAGGGGAACCCGCTTTATAGCGCAGCCTCTTCTGGCATCCTCGGACTCCCGGGCGGACAGGCCTCGGAGAACTTCCCCAATACCAGCTTCGGCGGCAGCAACGCGCAAAACGGCTGGGTCGGCAACACTCCTACCACTACTTCCGTCTCAGAGACTTATACCCTCAAAGACAACCTGTCCTATCTCAAGGGCAAGCACTCCATGAACTTCGGCTTTCAGTATCAATGGTTGGAGACCAACGCCAGCACTGCCGATGGACCGTCGCAGCCCATGACTCTAAATTGGAACACTAACTCCACTGCCAACGTAACCAATGGAACCGGCAACGCAGGCGGCGCACCCTCAGCTTATTCCGCCAACTCCGGTTACTCCTACGCCAGCTTCCTGCTGGGAGCAGTAGGTAGCTCTGCGATCACGCAGCAGGCCTTCGGTGTGTTGGGTGGGCGCTTCCATCCCTTCGCCCCCTACTTCCAGGACGACTTCAAGGTCACCCCCAAGCTGACGCTCAACCTCGGCCTCCGTTGGGACTACATCCCCACCTATCGCGAAGCTCAGGACCGCTGGTCCTTCCTCAACCCGAACATCACCAACCCCGTCACCGGCAATCTCGGAGCCTTGCAGTTTGCCGGCAATCGTGGCACCGGCATCAGTTGCAACTGCCGAACTCCGATTAATGACTACAAAAAGAACTGGGGACCCCGTTTGGGTCTCGCTTACTCTATCGACGACAAGACCGTAATCCGCGGCGGTTTCGCCATCCTCTACTCCCACGCAGGAGGGACCGGCGGCGCGGGTGGGGCGGCAACCGGAACAGGTCAGCAGGGCTTTACGAGTGCGGTCAGCTTGACCGACAGCTTCTCCGGGCCGGCCTTCTACCTCAATGGCTCGAACGCTAACTGGGGTGGCCCAGGCTACGTTCTGCCCCCCGTCGCTCCCGTCAGCGCAATCAGCCAGACACTTGGAACGGGATACTATGTCTGCTCCGGCCAGAGCTACTCCCCCTGCAATGGTTCCAGCGGTGGCTTTTCAGGAACCGGCACCAGCATCGCTTACGCCGACCCCTATATCGGTGGTCGCGCTCCAACCTTCAACTTCTGGAACTTCGGCATGCAGCGGGAAGTGACGAACGATATCACCGTAAGTGCCAACTACGTCGGAAGCCAGAGCCATTTCCTTGCTGGCGCCTCTAACATCCGTGGTCTCCAGTCCGGTCAACTCGATCCAAAGTATCTCGCACTGGGTACCAACCTCACCAAGCCTGCCACATCAGCGAATATCGCCGCTGCGACCGCTGCGACCGGTATCAGCATCCCCGTACCGTACGCCGGATACACCGCAGCGGCCAATCTTGGCGGCACTGCGGCTAGTAACGCCACTATCGCCCACATGCTTACCTGGATGCCTCAGTACACCGGAACGAGCGATCCCTGGGGCAACGTCGCAAATGCAAATTACAACGCGTTCCAGCTTTCTGTCGTCAAGCGGGCCGCCAAGGGCCTGACCCTTACCGTCAACTACACCTACTCGCATAACATCGACGACACCGGCACCCAGCGCAGCGGCTATGCCATCCCGGCATCGGCAACCGCCAACGGGCAGGCCTATACTGCCAATCGCATGGATCGTTCGCTCAGCATCAACAGCGTTCCCCAGAACCTCAGCATCTACGGCGTCTACCAGTCTCCGTTTGGAAAGGGCAAGATCGGCGGTAACCACTTCGTCGTCCGCGCTCTCCTGGGCGGATGGCAGACCGGCAACATCTTCCAGTACTCCTCGGGAGTTCCGATGGCCATCACCGCAACCTGCAACGCCTCGACCCAGAACGTTGGACAGGGACAGTGCATGCCGGACTATAATCCTGCCTTTTCCGGATCTGTCCGGACGGGCGGAGGATGGGGCGAGGGGCTAACTGCCGCGACGCTTGGCTCCAAGAGCTATCTCTCGGGCCAGATCGCAAGCGCAACCCCCGGGGCGGGGACCGGTACCGGTAACCCGGCCTGCACCGCCACTACGGGACCGTTCTGCAACTCCGGCAGCTACAAGATCGGAAACCTTGCCCGCATCGCTCCCTACGGTCTGCGCGGTCCCGGCCAGTACCGTCTCACCAGCAACCTCCACCGCACCTTCGACCTGACGGATCGCGCCAAGTTCATCTTCGGAGTTGATTGCCAGAATGTGACCAACTCCGTCACCTTCGGCAATCTGTCTTCGAATAATCAGATCAGCTCGAACGTAAATTCCAGCACCTTCGGAACCGTTACCTCGGCCAGCGCCGACCCCCGGGCCTTCCAGTTCTCCGGACGGCTCACCTTCTAAACCACTCTCCTCCGAGGGTGACTCAAAGCAATGCCCGGGACCTTTCCCGGGCATTGCTTTTGCTTCTGACCAACCTCCAGGCCTAAGCCATCTACTAAGGCCTATCGGTAGATCTGCTACGAGGTCTCAGCATATTCGTCCAACTTATAAACGGAGCGACGACGTAAAACGGCTGAAGCCTGCAGTTCACTCAGGGCCAACGGCCCGTGACATACCAGCCCAAGCCGAAGGCCTGGGTCCAGATACGCACAGAAACCGAGGGCTGAAAGCCCGACCCATAGATCCCACCACTCCACCTACTGATTCGCTCTTGACGGGTGCTAATTTTACTCCGTTTAAAGACTGCGTACCGATTTGGCCGCCCGGTCATGGTATCCATAGCCTTTCCTTCGCCTTGGATTCAGTCAAGTATATTATTACCGGCGCAAGTCATTCTAACGATTGACCTTATGCCAAGGTAACTCCCAGGGGGTGGGGGGCCTAGTCGCCGGCCACCGGATGCGCTTCATGCACTATGGCACCCGTATTCTTCTTGGCTCCGAACTTGCTGCGGAGTTTGTCGAAGAACAGATACACCACCGGGGTAGTAAACAGCGTCAGCACCTGCGATACGATCAGTCCGCCGACGATGGTAATCCCCAGGGGCCGCCGCAATTCGCTTCCCGTGCCCGTACCCAGCGCCAGCGGGAGACCGCCCAGCATTGCGGCACACGAAGTCATCATGATCGGCCGGAAGCGCAGCAGGCAGGCCTGGAAGATCGCCTCTTCCGGGGTCTTGCCCTCTTCCCGCTCTGCAACCAGCGCGAAGTCGATCATCATGATCGCGTTCTTGATCACGATGCCGATTAACAGAATGATCCCGATCATGGCGATAACGCTCAGATCGACCTTGAAGAGCAGCAGCGCCATGATCGCGCCGACACCGGCCGAAGGCAGCGTCGAAAGAATCGTCAGCGGATGGATGAAGCTTTCGTACAGCATCCCCAGCACGATATAGACCGTCACCAGCGCCAGCAGAATCAGAACCGGCTCGCTCGAAAGCGAAGCCTGGAACGCCTGGGCTGTACCCTGGAATCCGCCCCGGATCGTCGAAGGCATCCCGATATCGATTCGAGCCTGCTCGATCGCCGCCGTAGCCTGGCTCAACGAAGCACCCAGCGTCAGGTTGAAGCTCAGCGTCGCCGCCGGCATCTGCGACTGGTGGTTGACCGACAGCGGAATCCGCTGCGTCTCAAAGTGCGTAACAGCCGACAGCGGAACCATATCGCCGCTTGTGCTCTTCACATAAATGCCCTTCAGCGAGTCCGGCCCGAGCTGATACTTCTCTTCGACCTCCATCACCACGTGATACTGGTTCAGCGGACGGTACGTCGTCGAGATCTGTTTCTGCCCGAACGCATCCGACAACGTAGCGTCGATCGTCAGCGGAGAGACACCCAACCGGCTCGCCGTATCGCGGTCGATGACGAGTTGAGCGCGCAGACCACGATCCTGCTGGTCCGTCGCGACGTCCTTCAACTCCGGCAGCTTCTGCATCGCCGCCATCAGCTTTGGAGCCCAGCTATTAAGGTCCGCAAGATTATCCGCCGTCAGCGAGTACTGGTACTGCGTCGCCGATTGACGTCCGCCGATATTCAGTTCCTGCTGCGACTGCAGATAAAGCTGCACCCCCGGAATGCCGCTGGTCCGGGGACGAAGCCGGTTCAGCACCACTTCGGCTGAGTCGCCCGACTTCTGACGCTCTGCATCCGGCTTGAGGAACATAAACAGGTTGCCCGAGTTGCCGCCGCCACCGCCCGGTCCGCCGCCGCCCACGAAGGCCATCACGTTCTGGACTCCGGGGTCTTTCCGCACGATGTTCGAGAGCAGAACCATCTTGTCCCGCAGCGCATCGAACGAAACGTCCTGCTGCCCGCGAATCTGACCGCCGATGCGTCCAGTGTCCTGCTGCGGGAAGAAGCCTTTCGGAACGAGGATAAAGAGGTAGACGTTCAACACGACCGTCAGCACCGTGATGGTCATGATCAGACCCTGCTTGCGCAGCACCCAGCGCAGGCCGCGTTCATATTCGCTCGCCAGCCATGCGAGAGCTCGCTCTCCCATCACGTAGAAACGCCCGTGCTTGCGTTTGTTGTGCGCCTCCAGGAACTTTGCGCTCAACATCGGTGTTGTCGTCAACGATACGACCAGCGACATCAGAATGGCGGCAGTCAACGTCACCGCGAACTCGCGGAAGAGTCGTCCTACAATGCCGCCCATCAACAGGATCGGAATGAACACCGCAATCAGCGAGATGCTCATCGAGACGACCGTAAAGCCGATCTCCTTTGACCCCACCATCGCTGCCTCGTACGGCGTCATACCTTCTTCCAGATGACGGCTGATATTCTCGATCACCACGATTGCGTCATCGACCACGAAGCCGGTTGAGATCGTCAGGGCCATCAGGCTGAGATTGTCCAGCGTATAGCCCAGCATGTACATCACGCCAAAGGTTCCCAGCAGGCTCAGCGGTACCGAAACGCTTGGAATCAGCGTGGAACGTACCTCGCGGAGGAACAGGAACACCACCAGGATCACGAGCACGATGGAGATCACTAGGGTGCGGGTCACATCGCGAACGGAGGCGCGAATCGTCGTCGTGCGGTCCATTGCTACCATCAGGTTGATGGCCGGCGAGATGGAGGCGCGCAGCGTCGGCAGCATCGCCTGCACGTTGTCCACGGTGCTGATAACGTTCGCGCCCGGAGACTTGAACACCATCACCAGGATGGCGGGTTTGCCGTTCACCATTCCACCGGTGTGAATGTCTTCCACGGAATCGATGACCTGGGCGACATCCTTGACGCGCACCACGCCATGCGCCGAAGCAGCCGAGCCGGTCACTGCAGTCTGGGTCGCAGTGGTGGCCGCTGTAGTGGTGGTGCTGACAGAGCTTGCCACCGAGGCCGGCAGCCCCGAACTGGCCGCAGTAGTACTCACCGCGCCACGATCCGTAGAAATAATCAGCGGGGCATAAGCCGCCGCACCAAACAACTGGTCTGTCGTACTGATGCTCCAGCGCTCTTCGTTGTCGTTGAAGTAGCCCTTCGGCACATTGACGTTCGCCTGCCCAATCACCGCGCGCAACGCTTCGAGGCCGACGCCGTAAGCGGTCAACAGATTCGGGTTCGCCTCAATCCGGACGGCGGGCTTCGCACTGCCCGTCGTAAAGACCTGCCCGACACCGGGAACCTGTGCGATCTTCTGCGCCAGGATGCTGTCGGACGCGTCGTATAACTGGGGAACGCTCAGCGTATCCGAAGTCAGCGCCAGCATCAGGATCGGAGCATCGGACGGGTTGATCTTGCGGTACGTAGGATTCGAGGGAAGATTCGCTGGCAACTGGCTTCGCGCGGCGTTGATAGCGGCTTGCACATCGCGAGCCGCGCCATTCACGTCGCGGCTCAGATCGAACTGCATCGTGATCGACGTACTTCCCGTCGACGACGAAGAGGTCATCTGGTTGATACCCGCGATTCGGCTGAACTGCCGTTCCAGCGGAGTCGCAACGGAAGACGCCATCGTCTCCGGGTCAGCTCCCGGCAGACCTGCTCCGACCGAGATCACCGGGTACTCCACCTGCGGCAGACTCGCCACCGGCAGCAGGGTATACGCCACCGCTCCAGCCATAATGATCGCGGCGGAGAGCAGAAACGTCGCAACCGGACGCTTGATAAACGGAGCCGAAAAATGCACGCCCTTTAAATCGATTGCCATCAGTCTGCACCTACGGCGTGCTCATGTTCCATCCGTTCGTGCTCACGGAACTCGGCGTCCGCCTCAGCCGTGTTGAAGAAGCGCCGCCCAATCCGGTCGAAGAACAGGTAGACAACCGGCGTCGTGAACAACGTCAATACCTGCGAGACCACCAGTCCGCCGATGATCGTGATACCCAGCGGTCGGCGCAGTTCGCTGCCGGTGCCGGTACCCAGCGCAAGAGGTACGCCGCCCAGCAATGCAGCCATCGTCGTCATCATGATCGGACGGAAGCGCAGCAGGCAGGCCTGGTAGATCGCCTCTTCCGGAGCCATGCCCTGGTCGCGCTCTGCTTCCAACGCGAAGTCGATCATCATGATGGCGTTCTTCTTCACAATACCGATCAGGAGGATGATGCCGATCAACGCGATGACACTGAGGTCCACATGGAAGATCAGCAGCGCCAGGATCGCTCCGACACCCGCCGAAGGCAGTGTCGAAAGAATCGTGATTGGATGGATATAGCTTTCGTACAGTACGCCGAGGACGATGTACACCACGATCAGCGCGGCCAGAATCAGGATCGGCTCGTTCGAGAGCGAAGCCTCAAACGAAGCCGCCGAACCCTGGAACTGAGCGTTCAAGCTCGGGGGCATGTTCAACTCTGCCTTGGCCTTGTTCACTGCATCCACGGCGTCGCCGATGGACTTGCCCGGAGCGAGGTTGAACGAGATCGTGACCACCGGAAACTGTCCCTGGTGGTTCAATGCCAGCGGAGTCAGTTGCGACTCGAAGTGGGTGAAGGTCGAGAGCGGAACCTGGGTCCCATTGGAGCTCTTGACGTAGATATTTGCCAGGGCCGACGGGTTCCGCTGGAACTTCGGCGAAACCTCCATGACAACGTGGTACTGATTCTTCTGCGTGAAGATGGTCGATACCTGCCGCTGACCGAACGCGTCGTTCAGCGTGTCGTCGATGTTCTGCGGAGTGATGCCCAGCCGCGCCGATGTGTCGCGATCGATCACCAGGTTCGCATTCAGCCCGCTCAATTGCTGGTCACTCGCCACGTCGATCAGGATGGGAATCTTGCGCAGTTTCTCGATCATCCGGCCGGTCCACAGGTTCAGTTCGTCAGCGCTCGCGTCTTCCATCGAGTACTGGTACTGGGTCCGGCTGACGCGGTCTTCGACGGTCAGGTCCTGCAGGGGCTGCAGATAACATTGGATTCCTTCGATTCGCGCGACCTTGGGCTGCAGCCGCGTGATGACTTCGGAGGCGGTCGTCGAACGGTCTTCGCGATCCTTCAGATTGATTTGGATACGTCCGCTGTTCAACGTCGTGTTCGTTCCATCAATTCCGATGAACGAGGAGATGCTCTCGACGTCCGGGTCCTTCAGGATCTCCCGGGCCAACTCCTGCTGCCGCTCGCCCATGGCTTCAAAGCTGATGGATTGCGGCGCTTCGGTGATGCCCAGCAGTACACCCGTATCCTGCACCGGGAAGAAGCCCTTCGGCACGATGATGTAGAGGTAGACCGTCAGAACGAAGGTCGCCAGCGTGACCAGCAGTGTCCAGGTCTGATGCCGCAGAACGAACCGGACTCCCGTCGCATACTTCGCGATAACGGCTTCAAAGAACTCTTCGCTCTTCTTGTAGAACTTGTTCTGCTCGCTTGCAGGCCGATGCTTCAAGAGCTTGGCCGACATCATCGGCGTCAGTGTCAGCGAGACGAAGGCGGATACCAGGATGGTGACCGCCAGCGTGACCGCAAACTCACGGAACAGGCGGCCGACGATATCGCCCATGAACAGCAGCGGAATCAGTACGGCGATCAGCGATACCGTCAACGACACGATGGTGAAGCCGATCTGCTCGGAGCCCTTCAACGCCGCATCCAGGGGGCTGTCGCCCATCTCCAGGTAACGGTCGATGTTCTCGATCATGACGATGGCGTCGTCCACGACGAAGCCAGTTGAAATGGTAAGCGCCATCAGGCTGAGGTTGTTGAGGCTGTAGCCCAGCAGGTACATGACCCCGAACGTACCGACGATCGACAACGGCACGGCTACGGATGGAATGACCGTCGCTGCGACCGAACGCAGGAACAGGAAGATGACCATGACGACCAGTGCGATGGTCAGCACCAGTTCGAACTGCACGTCCTTCACCGAGGCGCGGATGGTGTTGGTCCGGTCCGTCAGGACGTCCAGCTTCACGCTCGCGGGCAGGGAGTTGCGCAACTGCGGCAACAGCTTCTGCACCTCATCCACGACGCCGATGATGTTCGCTCCCGGCTGTCGCTGGATGTTCACGATGACGGCAGGCTTCAGCACGGTCTCCTGTGCGTCCTGCTGCTCTCCGTCCAGGCCCTTGCCGGCCTCGCGTGCTGCCGTTCCCATCCAGGCTGCCTGGTATAGGTTTTCGGAGCTGTCGATGGCATTCGCAATGTTCGACAGGCGCACCGGCGAACCGTTGCGGTAGGCGATGATGACGTTGTTGTAATCCTTGCTGGTCAGAAGCTGGTCGTTCGCGCCGATGGTGTAGGTCTGGGTCTTGCCGTTCAGGCTGCCCTTGGCCTGGTCGACGTTTGCCGTGCCAAGCGCGGTGCGCAGATCTTCGAGGCTCAGGCCGTAGTTGGCCAGTGCCGTCGGATTGGCCTGGACACGGACCGCGGGCTTCTGTCCGCCAGCGATCGAAACGAGTCCGACGCCCGAGAGCTGTGAGATCTTCTGCGCCATCAGGGTATCGGCGAGATCTTCCACCTGGGTCAGCGGCAGCGTTTCGCTGCTCAGCGCCAGGGTCATGATCGGCGAGTCAGCAGGGTTGACTTTGCTGTAGACCGGGGGATTCGGCAGGTCTTTGGGCAGGTAGCTGGAGCTGGCGTTGATCGCCGCCTGTACGTCCTGCTGCGCGATGTCGATCGACTCGGACAGCGAGAACTGCAGCGTGATGACGCTGCCTCCACCTGAGCTCGTCGAGGTCATCTGGCTGAGACCCGGGATCTGTCCGAACTGGCGCTCCAGCGGGGACGTCACGGAGGAAGCCATCACCTCCGGGCTCGCACCCGGGTAGAAGGTCATGACCTGGATGGTCGGGTAGTCCACCTGCGGCAAGGCCGAAACGGGGAGCTGCTGATATGCAACAAATCCGGCAAGCAAAATGGCCACCATCAGAAGCGAGGTGGCCACCGGCCGGAGGATAAATGGCCGTGAAGGACTCATGGGCGAGGCCCACCTTTCTTGCCTGCTGCACCGGAACCCTGTCCGGTGCCGTTACGCGCCCCGCGGCCAGCGCCTGTACCGGCTGGCGCACTTGCGTCGCGTGGAATGACCTTCGCGTTATTCCTCAACTTCTCCTGGCCATCGACGACGACCTGCTCGCCGCCTTCAAGACCGCTCAGGATGATCACCTGGGAGCCTTCCGTCAGATCGACCTTCACCTGGCGAGCCTCCACGTATGCGGGAGGAGTGTTCGCACCGGGACCAGCCGCGTCGGCATCGGCACCGGCTGCTGCGTCCTTGTGCTTGCTGCCTGCCGCTGCGCCGCCCGCGGTAGCATCCGCGGGATCGACCGGAGGTTGACCCTGCTTCATCACGAAGACGAAGCTACCCTGCGAGCCGGTCTGAAGAGCGGCTGCCGGGACCACGATGGCGTTCGGACGGTCCTGCAGGATCAGACGCACGTTTACAAACTGGTTCGGGAAGAGGGCGGAGTCCTTATTGTCGAAGACGGCCTTGGCCTTGACGGTGCCGGTGGTCGTGTCGATCTGGTTATCCAGCGTGAGGAGCTTTCCGCTGGCCAGGCGGTTGGCGTTCGAGCGATCGTATGCCTCGACGGAAAGCGTTCCGCCGCGCCGGATCACCGACTGCACCTGTGGGAGCTGGTCTTCAGGAAGAGTAAAGATGACTGCGATCGGCTGAAGCTGGGTCACCAGCAGAAGACCGGTCGTATCGGAAGCGTGCACGATATTGCCCGGATCGACCTGACGCAGGCCGACCACGCCGTCGATCGGCGAGTAGATCTTCGTGTAGGCGAGGTTGACCTTTGCCGCATCGATGGTAGCCTTATCTGCTGCAACGGTGCCCTGCGCCTGTCCTGCGGTTGAAGTCTGCGCCTGCGCGCTCTCGGTGGAGACGACGCCGGCATCCTGCAATGCCTTGTATCGTGCTGCCTGGGCATCTGCATTCACTGCGGTCGCCTGATCCCGGATCAAATTACCCTGTGCCTGGGCAAGGACCGCTTCATACGGCTTGGGATCGATCTGGACGAGCAACTGGCCCTTGCGCACGGATTGGCCTTCGCGCACGTTTACCTGGAGCAACTGGCCATCCACCCGGCTCTTGATCGTGACGCTGTTGTAAGCCGTCACCGTGCCGAGCGCCGTCAAATAGATGGGCATGGTCTTTTTTTCGACCGGAGCCACCATCACTGGGGTCGCGCGATCACCCATCCCAGCCAGCCGGGTGTTCTGCGTCGTCTGCTCCTGGGAGTTACTGCGGATCTTCCAAACCGCTGCTCCCACAACCGCCAGGATCACGATAATAACGATCCAGGTGCGGGCAGAGGATCCCTTGGGCGCTTCCGGCTCTGAAACAGGACTCTGCTGTACCGGCTTCGGCAAGGTGGTAGGGGGCTCGTGTTCGCTCAACTGGGCTGACGACATTGGTGCTTTCACCGTTTCCTGGATCTTCAAATGGAATGGGCTTCGGAGATTTACGTTCGGAAGTCCCAGAATAAATGATAATGACGTTGGCCGGTCCGCGAGAGTTTCGTGTTTTTCTCCTCCGGTCGATTGCAATCGTTCTCAAGCTGTTCGCAGTTCGATAATCGCCGCATCAAGCTCAGTTCTGGCCGACTTCGCACAGGAGCTAGCCAGCACCAGGCCCTAACATTGGAAGGAATGCCGCCTTTGTCTTTATCAGCAAACCAGCTCGACACCACGGTGCTCCTGCCCCTCTGTGTTGATCTGGATGGCACCCTCGTGAAATCCGACACCCTCGTCGACTCCGCGCTGGCGCTCGCCCGGCATCATCCGGCGGATCTGCTGAATCTGCTCGGCTGGCTGCTCCAGGGAAAGGCTGCTCTCAAGCGCCACATTACCTCCGCGGTGACCCTGGATGTGAGGCATCTGCCCTACAATCGTGAGCTTCTGCAATATCTTGAGCAGCAGCACGCCACCGGTCGCCCGATTTACCTTGCCACTGCGGCAGATGCCGCGCTGGCCCATCGGGTTGCCGAGCATCTCGGCCTCTTTAGCGGGGTTCTGGCGTCGGACGGCACCCTCAACCTCGCCGGAACCAATAAGTTAGCCGCATTCCGCGAAAAATTCGGGGACGAGTTCGCCTACATCGGCAACGCGCTGCCTGACGCTCCACTGCTCGAACACTGCCGCCAGCCCATGGTCGCCAATTCGACGGCCGCTCTGCGCGCTGCGCTGCGCTCCGCCAAGGTGACGCCCGTGCGTGTCTTCAAGGAGCAGGTGTCGCCTATCAAGGCCTGGCCCAAGGCTCTGCGGATGCACCAGTGGGCCAAGAACGTTCTGATCTTTCTTCCCCTGCTGCTGGCGCACGAGTGGTCCCGGGGTCTCATCGCCGGAGCGCTCGTGGCCTTTATCAGCTTTGGGCTTTGTGCCTCGGCGACTTATATCGTCAATGACCTGCTTGATCTTGATGCCGATCGCCAGCACCCCCGCAAGCGCCGTCGTCCCTTCGCCTCGGGAGACCTGTCAGCTATCGCGGGTGTCGCAGTTGTCTTCCTTTTTCTGGCGCTCGCGGCAGTTCTGGCTGTCGCCGTTCCCTACGTGGTTCGAGCCGTTTCGCCGTCCCAGGTCCTGACCTCACCGTTCCAGATCAATTTTCTGGGTTGGCTGGTGGTCTACCTGATCACGACCCTGGCGTACTCGCTCCGCTTAAAACGTGCCGTTCTGGTCGACGTGATTGTGCTCTCCGGCCTGTACACGATTCGGATTCTCGCCGGATCGGCTGCGACGGGAGTCGTCGTCTCGACCTGGCTGGCCGGCTTCAGCATCTTCTTCTTCCTGTCGCTGGCCTTCGTCAAGCGCTTCGCCGAGCTCGAAAGCCTCCGCGAGCGCGGCGGCGACTCGCCCAGCGGACGCGGCTACCATGTCGCTGATATTGAGCAACTCCGCAGCTTCGGCACGGCCGCCGGATACGCGTCGGTCGTCGTCCTCACCCTCTATATCTCCAACCTCAATGCCGCCCAGCTCTATCACCACACCAACCGCCTTTGGCTCCTGGTACCGATCCTCCTGCTCTGGCTGAGCAGACTGTGGCTCCTGGCATCCCGCGGACAACTCGACGAGGATCCAGTCGTGTATGCCATCACGGATAAGCGCTCTCTTCTTCTTGGCCTGTTGGTGGTGGTTGTGGTCCTCATTTCGCTGTAACTCACGCGAATGTCACTGCAGCATGAAACCGTCACAACAATTGGGCCTCCGCACGCTTACCGATCGACTCATTTACTCTTAAAGCACAAGCCATCATGAACGAAGCCATTCCCCAACTCGTCAACTACGATGAACCGTCCCTTGAAGCCGCCTTCGCCACCCTCGCCGAAGAGGTCCGCGCTGCTGACACCACTGACCCCGAGGCCTTTCGCCTCCACTGGCTGGGCCGGAAACAAGGGCGCCTTAAGCTCGTCAGCGAGGCCTGGCTGAAGTCCGCTCCTGCCGAAGCCCGCAAGCCCCTTGGGATACGTTTCAATCAGCTCAAGCAGCAGATTGAAGCCGCTCTCGAAGCTCCTGCCGCCAAGCCCGCTGTTGCAGCTGTGCAGGGAATCGATATCTCCCTCCCCGGCACGTTCCGCGCTCCTGGAATCCCGCATCCGCTTCTCAAGACCATGCAGGAGATCGTCGCGGTCTTCCACCATCTCGGATACTCCACCAATCTTGGTCCGCAGGTTGAGTCCGACTTCTATAACTTTGAGGCGTTGAATTTCCCCCCGAACCACCCTGCGCGCGATACCCAGGACACCCTGGTGATCGCGAACCAGCAGACCCGTCCCTCGCGCGACCGGCTGCTGATGCGGACTCACACCAGCCCGGTCCAGATTCGCACCATGATCGAGCAGGGTCCGCCGGTTCGCATCGTGATTCCGGGCAAGGTCCACCGCAACGACGCCGCCGACGCCACCCACTCGCCGATCTTCCATCAGGTCGAAGGGCTCTGCGTCGATACGAATATCACCTTCTCGGACCTCAAGGGCACGCTGGATCACGCCATGAAGGCGCTCTTCGGCAGCGACGTGAAGACGCGTTTCTTCCCCAGCTTCTTCCCCTTCACGGAGCCCAGCGCGGACGTCCAGATCTCCTGTATCTTCTGCGGTGGCAAGGGTTGCCGTAAGTGCAAGCACTCCGGCTGGATCGAGTTGCTGGGCTGCGGCATGGTCGATCCGGCGGTCTTCGCCGCAGTCGATGAGCAGCGCATCGCCCAGGGCAAGGAGCCCGCCTACAGCCCCGAAAAAATCACCGGCTTCGCCTTTGGCATGGGCGTTGAACGGATCGCCATGATCCAGCACGGCATCTCGGATATCGGCCATTTTTACTCTGGCGACATGCGCTTTCTGGAGCAGTTTGCATAAGATCTAAGCGCTTTAGGAAGTTTATGATTATTTCGTAAACCTGCTAAACTCGATAGAACATGAACGCTATCAGCAACCCGTATGCTCCCGGAGCTGGCTCTCCTCCTCCCGAACTCGCTGGCCGCGACAAGCTTCTGAGCGATGTTGCCCTTGCGATCGCTCGCATACGCCAAGGGCGAGCAGCAAAAAGCCTTCTGCTGGTCGGCCTGCGGGGTGTTGGAAAGACCGTGCTTTTGGACCATATGCGAGCGGACGCCGAAGCTGCAGGCATCTATACCGTTCGGATTGAAGCGCCGGAAAATCGCTCCCTCCCTGCCATCCTGGCTCCTCAACTTCGACTGGTTCTGCACCGACTCAGCCGCGTAGAAAACGCTAAAGATCTTGCCCAACGAGGTCTTCGTGCACTGGCCGGCTTCGCTAAAGGGCTCAAGCTCAAGTACCACGACATTGAGGTCGGCCTCGACCTCGATCCTGAGGTTGGTCTTGCGGACAATGGCGACCTTGAGAATGACCTCGCTGCCCTGTTCGAGCAGGTTGGCAGTGCGGCCAGGAACGCCGACACTGCCGTCGTCCTATTCATCGACGAGCTGCAGTATCTCCCGCAGGATCAGTTCGCGGCACTCATCTCTGCGTTGCATCGATGCGCTCAGGGGAAACTTCCGCTTACGGTCGTAGGTGCTGGATTGCCCCAACTGCGCGCTCTTGCCGGAGACGCAAAATCCTACGCGGAACGGCTCTTCGAGTTTCCGATGATCGGCCCCCTTGATCGCCCGGAGGCGGAACTGGCTATCGTCAAACCCGCCCAACAGGAAGGCGCCGACTACACCCCTGAGGCGGTCGATGAGATTCTGACCCAGACCCAGGGCTATCCTTATTTTCTCCAGGAGTGGGGGAAGCACTCCTGGAATGTCGCCCCCACGACGCCTATCACCCTCCCCGACGTGCGTGCCGCATCCGCGGAGGCGATTGCCACACTCGATGAGAGCTTCTTCCGGGTTCGCTTTGACAGGCTCACCCCCAATGAAAAATCTTACCTTCGCGGCATGGCGGAACTTGGCCCCGGTCCTCACCGTTCCGGCGATATCGCCACCGCGCTTACCAAGCCCGGCAACTCCCTTGGCCCCGTACGGCAGTCTCTGATCAATAAAGGAATGATCTGGAGCCCGAGCTACGGAGATACCGCTTTTACCGTTCCACTCTTTGACGAGTTCATGAAGCGAATCATGCCCGAGCCTGTGTGACCTGACGCGATTGGCCGGCCTTACGAAATCATGACCATTCCATCTCAGCCAGTACAACTCGATTCGCCGGCCCTATCAAGTTAGACTTAAGACGAACCCATGAAGATCCTGACCGCGTGGCTCCGCCACTACCTGCCTGCCCTTCCCGTCGATGACCTCCAACTCGCCGAAGACCTCACCCTGCGCGGCATCGCCGTCGAAGGGGTCCACCCCCTCAGCCAGGGGCACCTCTTCGAGATGGACATCACCACCAATCGCGTCGACGCGATGAACCACTACGGCATCGCCCGCGAGGCGGCGACGATTTATAACCTGCCCCTGGTACCGCTCGGGGCAAACATCGCCGCGATTCCGACCATTGCACCGTTTCCGGTCCGTATCGATTCCTCCGCCGAAACGCTGTGCGGCCGTTTTACCGCGCAGGTACTGCGCAACGTGACGATCGCGCCGAGCGACGGGTTGATTGCGGATTTCTTTGCTCTTCTCGGTCAGAAGCAGATCTCGAACGCCGTCGATGCCAGCAACTTCACGCTGCTTGGGATGGGCCACCCGACCCACGCCTTCGACCTCGACAAGCTGGAAGGCGGCATCGTCGTGCGCCTCGCTTACAAGGGCGAGAAGCTCAAGCTGCTCGACGGTACGGAGCGCACGCTCGAGGCCGATGACCTCGTCGTGGCCGATGAGAAGAAGGCCGTTGGCCTGGCCGGAGTGATGGGCGGCTGGGATTCCATGATTACCCCGGAGACTCGCAATATCCTGGTTGAAGCGGCGTGGTTCGATCCTGCGAGCATTCGCCGGAGCAGCCGCCGGCACCTGCTCCACACAGATGCCTCGCACCGCTTTGAGCGTGGAGCGGACTTCAATGCCTGCCCGACCGCTAATGCTCTCGTCTCGCAGCTTATTTTGACCGCAGGAGGCCATGCGGAAGGCGCTCTGATTGACATCACCCAGCCTGCGATTGCTGCGAAGACCTCCGCTCGCTCGGGAATTGCGCTGTCCGTGCAACAGGTCCAGCGCCATCTCGGCACGACGCTCGACGACGCGGAGGGCGAGTCTGCCCTCACCTCTGAGCTAGTCCAGCAATATCTCACCGCGCTGGGCTGCACCCTTGCCTCGGCCGACCAGCCCACCGAAGCGGAAGCGCTCACTGCGCTGAACGAAGATCCGCAAATTGGCGGCCCGTCTGCTGTTGCCTCGCACATTTCCGAGACCGATTCGCCCGATAGCTTCCACGTCCAGCTTCCGTCGTGGCGTCTCGATCTGGAGCGCGAGATCGACCTGATCGAGGAGATTGCGCGGGTGTATGGCTACAACCACTTCGCCAACACGCTTCCGACGCCCGGCATTGTCATTGCGCATCCGACTGCTGCGGCTGAGGCTGCCGTTCGCACCCGGCTGCTCGCGCTGGGCTTCTCGGAGGCCATCTCGAGCACCTTTGCCAGCCAGTCCGACAGCGATCTTTTCTACGCTCCGGCCGCACCGGGGCAGGGGACCATTGCGATGGAGAATCCGCTGTCGGAGGAGGCCTCGTTGCTGCGTCCGACGCTAATTCCCGGCATGGTTGCCATGCTCAGCAATAACCTCAACCGCGACGTCAAAGAGGTCCGGCTCTTCGAGCAGGGTCACACCTTCACGGGTTCGACCGCCGCGGTGACGGAGTCGGCCCAGCTTTCGCTTGGTTTGACGACCGGAACACCGCAGGCCACCGCGCCTCACAGCGCTGCGGATGCGCCGATCTTCGAACTGAAGGGTGCGATCGAGTCCCTCGTCTCGCTCTTCACGCTGCCGGGCGGTCCTGCGGCGCTTACGTTCTCGACCGAGTCCACTCCTGCGTGGCTGCAGCAGGGAAGAGCTGCCACCGCGATGCTGAACAACGTCGCTCTCGGATACTTCGGCGAACTGACCCAGGCCGAGACGCAGAAGCGCAAGCTGCGCCAGCCGATCTTTCTGGCCCAGCTTGACCTGACCGCTCTGTACGCGTTGCCGCTCAAGCGCGTCACGGCGCGGGATCTGTCCCGTTTCCAGGCGGTCGAGCGTGACTTCTCCTTCGTCTTCCCGGACTCCATTCAGTGGCACACCGTCACCTCTGCGATTCAGGCTCTGGCGATCCTTGAACTGCAGAGCCTCGCACCTATCGAGGTGTGGCGCGACAAGAAAAAGTATCCCGGAGTCTACTCGCTGCTGGTCCGCACGGTCTTCCAGTCCCACCACCGTACCCTCCGCGAGGAGGAGCTGACCCAGTGGCACTCCCAGATTATTGCGGCTCTTACTCAACTCGGCGGAACCATTCGCGCCTAGCTGGGCAAAGGGAAAATCCCAGCTTTAGCTGAGGCGGGCCGTTATTCCTGAAACGTGATGCAAACGCCGTTCGGGTCGATTGCGGCGAACTCCGTCGTACCCCATGGCTTGGTCTGTAGAGGCCCGTTTGGATGGACGACTCCGCCTCGCTGTTTAAACTCGGCATAGAAGTGCGCGATCCCATCAACGCGGATGCGCACCATGGTCTGCTCGCCTATGGTTCGAGCCAGGTTCTCTTCGGTGATTCCGACCAGATGCAGTTGTGTTCCGTCGCGTTCGATACCCACATAGGTAGGCGGGGTCGCGTCGCGAAACGTCTCCGTAAATCCGCACATCGTGACCCACCATTGCAAGGAGGCTGCGGCATCGTAGGCAGGCAGCACCGGAATTGCGGCTCTCATCTTCGGTTTCGGTTCCATCTTCGGTTCGGCTCCATCGGAATTCTATCGAGACAGGGTAAACGATTGAGCCGCTCCGAGCACTTTTGCAAAGCGCAAGCACGCACCAGACGAGGTTCCACACAGCATTCCCTCCGGAATTCCACGTCCCTCGCATCTATACTTCTTATAGTTATGAGTACATCCCCTATTACCGTCGACGAGTTTCAGGCGCTGGAGCAGAAGGTGCTTCGTGCCATCGATATCGTCAAGCGCGAGCGTGAAGCCCGCACTGTCGCCGAGGCTGAAGTAGAAAACCTCCGCGCCCAGCTTGCCTCGCAGCAGGAGATTCAGATCTCCAACGAGAGTCAGCTCACCACCCTCAATCAGGAACGCGACGCAGTTCGTCAGCGCGTCGAAAAGATGTTGCATCAGATAGACGAACTCCTCTAGCGCTTGCCGAGGAGTTCACCAAGGGGCCACAGAAGCACCCAGGGAATTCCGAAGGAGCGTGTCACGATGGAAGAGATTCAATCGCCCGAGGCAGGAATATCGCCTGACGCAGTAACGCAGTCACAAGAAAATCCGGAAGCCATGCCGCCCGTCCAACCCGAAGCAACTCCGCAGTCCGTCAGCGTCGACATCTACGACCAGATCTATCACCTGCGTGGGACCGACCCTGCGTATATCGAGTCCCTCGCTCGCTCCGTCGATGCGAAAATGCGTGCCGTTTCGGCGCACGGCGGCACGGTCGACTCGCTCCGCGTGGCGGTGCTTGCGGCACTCAATATTGCGGATGAACTGGCCACGCTGCGCCAGCGGTACGACTCCCTGGCGGGAAGCGTCTCGCAGTCGCAGAGCTCGCTGCGTTCTCGCGCCGGCTCTATCGCCGGGATGCTGGACGAAGTGCTCGACGAGCGCAAGGTCGGCTGATCGGTTCAGCGCGAACCGCTGCTGTCGAAGATTCCCCTGCCATCAAGAATTAGCTTGAACTTCCTGGATCGCAAGAGGACCATTGGGGTCTCCCGAATGACCTGTCGCCCTGGAGTTCCTATGATTCGTTCCGCCCTATTCGTCTTGTGCCTCAGCGGTGCGTTTCTATGCCCTGGGGCTCTCTCCGAGACGCCTGTCTCGACTTACCAGTCCAATCCCAAGTACCAGGCAGCCATGGCCGAAGCGAAGACCATATTTGCCCAGCGGCGCTTCAGCTTCGCCAAAGATGCTTATAAGAAGGCCAGCAAAGAGGCGGCCGGACAGGATCCCGTCTCGCTCAAGGGTCTCTACGACGCCGAACTGGGCCTGGGAGACTATAAAGACGCCGCAGCCAGTGCCTCTCAACTGGAGGCCATTGCAGGGACGCCACTCTCCAAGGCGTCGGCTGAGATCGACCACGGCTTCGCCCTGGTGCTGCAGGCCGGCGAAAAAGGCAAACCCGATCTGCTGCATGCGGCGGACGAAGCATTCAAGGCCGCCATCGCCAATGAGCCTAAAAGTGGAACCGCACATTACTACGACGGCCAGGTCTTGGCCCGGCTCGGTCAGATTGAGGCGTCGGCGGTGGAGTTCAAGCAATGCATCGCCTGCATCTCTCCCGGCGACCCGAGCTACCTGCGGGCGCAACGCTTCGCGGCTAACCCTGCCCTCTCCACGGCGAAGATGGCTCCTGCCTTCCAGGTGGTGGCGCTGGACGGCTCGCGCTTTAATCTGGATGCCATGGGCGGCCGCGTCGTTCTGATCGACTTCTGGGCTACCTGGTGCGGGCCGTGTAAGGAAGAGCTTCCGCATATGAAGAAGATTGCCAAAGAGTTCGCCGGACAGCCGCTGGTGGTGATCAGCGTGAGCTGGGACGCGGACGAGACCAAGTGGAAGAGCTTCATCGAAAAGAATGAGATGACCTGGGTGCAGTATCGCGACGCGGACCACAAGCTCAGCAAGAACTTTGGAGTGGACGCGATTCCGCACTACTTCACGATCGACTCGGACGGCGTGCTGACGGCCGAGATGCTGGGCTCCGGCTCCGACGTTGAAGGCAAGCTTAGGAAGCTGGTTGCGAAGGCCAAAGCTCATGCGGCGCAGCCGTCTCTGACAGCGACCGGCAACTGAAATCGGCCAACATCCATACCATCAAAGAGATATCCTCAGCCTCGCCCGGGACGGCTTGCCATTCCATCCCGGGCCGGGTAGCATCCATTCAAGTAACCGGCCTGCAAAGCAGGTGCGCGACCCACGCAGGTTGAACCAATATTCATTGAACAGGGACCTAGCTCGTATACATGGCTCGGTGTGCAGTCCTCCAGTCAGGAACGCCTAAAGAGCCACGGCGAGGTCCCGCCGTCTTAGACGGGTTCACCTGCGACTCGACGCACGGCCCAGCGGGTCGGTTCCTTACCTCCTTCCCGCCCCACAAACCCTTCCAAAACAACTAAAGTGGTACATGGTGCGATATTTTCGCCAGCGGGAGCTTGCTCCAGCGCACCACTTTCCTCATGCATCCCATACTTTTCCACTTCGGACGCTTCGTTCTCCCTACCTTTGGGGTGCTCGCGGCTGCTGGCCTGATGCTGGCGCTTTCGCTCTCGCTCCGAACTGCAGCGATGGTGCGGCTCGATCCTGAAGCTCTGTGGAACGCCGGGCTGTTCGCGATCGTCTCGGCGCTGGTGTCCTCGCGGCTGCTGCTGGTCATTGCCAACTTCAAGAGCTTCCTCAGCTATCCGCTGCTGATCCTGGCGCTGCCTTCGCTGACCGCGACGGGAATCCTGCTGACGCTGCTGGCGACGCTCGTCTATCTCCGGTTCAAACGCCTCCCTCTGCTGACCACGCTGGATGCCTGGGCTCCCTGTGCGACGCTCGTGTGGGCCTTTCTGGCGTTCGGCCATCTGGCGGAGGGCAGCGACCCCGGCCTGATCAGCACGCTGCCCTGGAAGATCCTGTCGCCGACCGGCGGAGCGTATCTGCATCCGGTCGCGCTCTACGCGGCGCTGGCGGCTCTACTGATTACCGAAGCGGCGCTGATTGCGTTGCGACGGAAAGCGGAGGCTGGCCGAACCGTGGCACTCGCGCTTGCCGCCTCGGGAGTCGCCCAGTTCTGCATCAGCTTCTTCCGGCATCCGAGCTTTGCTTCCGACGAAAGTCCGTTCTTCAACGTGCTCGACCCTATCCAGTGGGTATCCTTAGGGATGGTCCTCGCTGCCGGAGTCATTTACATCCAGACCGTCCCTCTTGCACTGCAATCCCACGCACCCGAAGTTCCGGAGCACCATGCCCTCTAAGAACATGCTCCCCAAAGGCCAACGCCACCACTCTGTCCGCGCCGAATACCGCGCGACTCGCGGCGTCGAAGAAGCCGTCCCGCTGCCCGTTCCTGTCTTGGAGTTCGAAGACGATGCTGATCCCGACCACGATCCCGCCACCGCGATCCGGCACTTCATTGCCGATCCTGCCGCGGCGGGTCTGCGCCTCGACCAGTACCTCGCCCAGGCGATCCCCGATATCTCCCGCGCCCGCGTCCAGTTGCTCATCGAATCCGGCCAGGTCCGCGTCAATGGGAATCCGTCGAAGCCGAAGATTAAGCTCGTCGGCGGAGAGGCGATTGAGATCGAAGGCGCACCGCGTCCCGAACCGCTCCATGCGTTTCCTGAGAATATTCCGCTCGATATCCTCCACGAGGATAAGTACCTCGCCGTGATTAACAAGCCGGCAGGCATGATGGTCCATGCGGGCTCCGGCGCGACCGAGGACGTTCGCAATCACGGCACGCTGGTGAACGCGCTGCTGCATCACCTCAACTCTCTCTCGGAGGTCGGCGGCGAGCTGCGCCCCGGCATCGTCCATCGCCTCGACAAACAGACCAGCGGCATCATCCTGGTTGCGAAGGACGACTCCACTCACCGCAAGCTGGGCGAGATGTTCTCCAACCGGCGGGTCGCCAAGACCTACCTCGCGCTGGTGCATGGCCACGTCGCGAAAGACGACACCACCATTAATCTCCCCATCGCCCGCGACCTGATCCGCCGCATCCGTATGACCACGCGACGCGCCCTGGAGTCGGGGGCTCGCACCGCCGTCTCGCACGTGCATGTTCTGGAGCGCATCGCCTCGGCCTACGGCAACTTCACGCTGGTTGAGGTGAAGATTGAGACCGGGCGTACCCACCAGATCCGCGTCCACATGCAGTCGTTGGGACATCCCGTGGTCGGAGACAATCTGTACGGCGCGCCGCACAACATTCCCAACGCGCTGGACCCCGAGTCGCCTCTGTCGCTGGACCGTAACTTCCTTCACGCGGCACAGCTTTCGTTTCTGCACCCCCAGACCAGTAAGGCGATGAACCTCGAAGCGCCTCTGCCTCCCGAACTCCAGAGCTTCCTCGAAACCATTCGAACGGCAAAGTAGTCCGGCACTAGTTTTGACAACTGAACGACTCTAAACACTGCGTCTCCGCACCGAACGCCTATATTCGGTAGAATCAACCCCGTGACTTTCCTCGACCGCATCCGCAGTACTGCCTCGCTGGCCGCAGCCTCCACGACCCTCATCCTTCTTCTCAGCGGAGCCGGCGGATTTGCCGCGTTTGGTCAGTCTCCGAGCCAGCCGGCACAGCTTCCGACCGCTCCCTCGGCTATGACCCCGCCGGCGCAGCAACCGGTCGCCCCGCCGCAACAGTTCCAGCAGGCCCCTGCGGTTGCCCAGCCGCAGCCTCAGACTCCGGCCAACGACGAGCCGATCACCACCATTCGCGTTCAGGCCAACGAAGTCAATCTGATCTTTACCGTGACCGATAAGAAGGGCCGCTTCATTCCCAACCTGCGGCAGGATAGCTTCGGACTGCTCGACGACGGCCGCCCGCCGGTCCGCGTCATCAACTACACGCTGGCCCGCAATCTGCCGCTGCGCGTGGGCATCATGCTGGATACTTCCAGCTCCATCCGCCAGCGCTTTCAGTTTGAGCAGCAATCCGCCATCGAGTTCCTGCTGCAGGTTCTGCATGTGAACGACCGCGCCTTCGTCGAGGGCTTCGACATCCAGACCGACGTCTCGCAAGGCTTTACCAATAACATCGACCTGCTGAACCAGGGAATCCAGAAGCTCCGTCCGGGCGGCGGCACCGCGCTCTACGACGCGCTGTATAAGGCCTGCCATGAGCAGATGCTGACCCTGCGCGATACGGTCGCTGCCCGCCGCGCGCTCGTGCTTGTCTCGGACGGCGACGACAACTACTCGCGTGCCCTGCAGACCGATGCGATCAAGGAGTGCCAGCGCGCCGAGACCACCGTCTACGCGATCTCCACCAACATCAGCCCGAGCAAGGATCGCGGCGACGAGACCCTGAAAGCCATCGCTGAAGCGACTGGCGGCCAGGCTTTCTTCCCGGTCAAGCTGGAAGATGTAGCCGTCGGCTTTCACAATATCGAAGAGGAGCTTCGCAGCCAGTACTCCCTGATCTACACCCCTGCGGAGTTCCAGAACAACGGAGCCTTCCGGACGATCTATCTGCAGTCTCGCGATCCTCGCTACCATGTCCGTGCCAAGAAGGGCTACTTCGCGCCTCGGCCGCTCCAGTAGAACTCCGTCTCTTGTAGCAGGTGCACTCGCCGAACGTACTTCCAATTCTGTATCCTCCTCCGCATGACATTCCGGCTCACGCGAAGCGTTCTGCTCCCCCTGGCCTTTACCACTGCCGCCCTGATTTTCGCCGCACGCTGGATCGATAACGTCCACGCTGCGCCTCGCCCTGCCGATATCGCTTTTCGTACCCAGATGATCGACCCCGGCTATAGCGAGACCGCAGCCGTCGCCGACCTGAATCACGACGGACGGCCCGACATCATCTCTGCCGATAGCTGGTACGAGGCTCCCAACTGGACGAAACACCCGCTCCGCACCATCGACTACGCCAGCAACTACGTTGATGACTTCACTGACGTCCCCCTCGACGTGGACGGCGACGGCTGGGTCGACATTATCCAGTTCAGCTATTTCGCCCACAACATCGTGTGGCTCAAGAATCCCGGCAAGAGTGGCGGCGCATGGAAGGTCACCGAGATCGACAATGCCGGGCCGAACGAGTTCGGCTTTCTGGTCGATCTGAACAACGACGGTAAAGCGCAGGAGCTGCTTCCCGAGATCGACCGCCCCAACGTCCCGCTTGCCTGGTATGAGCTGCAGAACGGCGCCTACATCAAGCACACGATCGCGTCGCATGGCTTCGGCCACGGCATCGGTGTCGGCGATGTGAACGGTGATGGACGCAACGATATTCTGACACCCAAGGGCTGGCTTGAAGCGCCCGCCGACATCCATGCGGCAGGGGAGTGGGCCTTCCATGCCACCGACTGGGACCAGCACCCGATCCCCGCTGCGGGACATAACGTCCCGGTGCCTGCTGCCTCACCTCATGGCACGCAGTTCGGCTACATGCACCTGATCGACATCAACGGCGATGGCCGCAAAGACCTCCTGACTACGATGGCGCACGACTACGGCCTGGTCTGGTTCGAGCACACCGCCGACCCGAAGAACGAGTGGGTCGAACACATCATCGATAACACCTGGTCGCAGGCGCACGCCTCCACACTGGTCGACCTCAACGGCGATGGGCAGCTCGATATCGTCACGGGCAAACGCTACTTCGCCCACAACGGGGCCGATCCCGGTGAGCGCGAACCTATCGGCCTCTACTGGTATGAGTACCGCAAGATTCCAGCAACAGCCGCCACCGCGACGGCTCCCGGCAACGGAGGGGTCGAATGGATCCGCCACATCGTCGATTACGGCGGACGCATGGGCGGAGGAATGCAGATCGCGGTCACGGATATCGATGGCGACGGCGATCTGGATATTGTTACCGGAGGGAAGGCTGGGCTCTACCTTGCTGAAAACCTTACGAAGTCACCAAAGTCCGCTCCGATAGGTCGTAAAGCAAACTCTCGTGAAGCCAAATAAAATCAAAGACTAGATGCCTATCATTTTTCAGATCTCCGGAATCCTTTTCGATATGGACGGCGTCCTTATCAGCTCCACCGCCGCGGATGAACGCTCCTGGCTTCGCTGGGCGGCTCTGCACGGCATGGAGTCTACCTTTTCCATTCAGTCCACGCACGGCCGCCGGGCTGTCGATACGCTGGCCGCGTTGCGTCCCGATCTCGATCCCGTAGTCGAGGTAGCCCTGCTTGAGAATTTTGACGCCGAAGATCTCAATGGCATCCTGATCCTTCCCGGTGTTGAGCGGCTGCTGGCTTCGCTGCCACCTGATCGCTGGACTATCGTCACCTCGGCGTCGCATCGCCTGATGGTGAATCGGCTTGGGCATGCGGGTCTCCCCAGTCCTCGCACGATCATCACTGCAGACATGGTGGCTCACGGTAAACCTCATCCCGAGCCTTACCTGGCCGGGGCCCGCGCGCTGAACCTTCAGCCTGCAGACTGCCTGGTGATTGAAGACGCGCCTGCGGGCGTCGCATCGGGAAAGGCTGCCGGCTGTAAGGTGCTTGCTGTCTTGACCTCGCACACGGCGGAGGATCTCGTTGGGGCCGACTGGGTCATCCCCAACCTCGACCACCTCAGCGCCATCGTTACCCCCGCAGGCGCACTCGAAATTCATCTCGACCTCTAGTTCAAACAAATCTTCATTGTCGACGCGCGCACTCTCGGATAAACTGCACCCAACCGGGAGACCTTCACCATGCGCTACTTGCAGTCCCTCTTTTTCTGCCTGCTGCTGATCTCGACATCGCTCCTCGCCGAAAGCAAGAACCCCGCCGACTATCCCCTGCGCCTCCATATCTTTTCCCGCAACGAGACCACCTTTTACCACAATCGGAATGCCGAAGAATCAAAGGGCGAGGGTCGCGCCAATCTCTTCGAGAACAGCGAACCCCGCGGCATCGACTTCAGCTTCGAATGCTCGGAGAAGCTGAAGCCGTCCTTCGGCTACGAGACCTATCCCGCCAGGTGGAAGAAGCCCGGCCAAGAGCTCATCGTCCTTCTACCCGTCTTCGGAAAGAACAACGCTTACTTCACCTGCAACCTGAAGACCCAGGTCAAGGACTACGCTTACATGGCTCGCGACGGAAAAATGTCCTCGGAACCTTCGACGGAGTTCAAAGAGTGGATGACGAAGCACGAATACGACCCCGAACATGGCAAGAACACTCCGGTAAAAGCAGGACCTCAGACCCAACCCGCTGCTAAACCGCAGGAGTAACAGCTTTCCGCAGCGCCAACGCACGACGAACTCGCTCATCGGGGATGAGTTCGTCGTGCGTTGGAGTGGAATTGGGCCTCTCAGGATAACTATCTGCGCTTATCCGTGTCTAAAACAGGAGAGGCTTACGCCAAATGAAACCCTCCCCCAGCCACCTCCTCCTGGCCGCTGTATTGATCCTCGCCGCACCCGTTCTTCTTCTCGCCCAGCAGCCCGCCAATATCGGCCAGGCGCTCAATACGCTCGCCGACCAACCTGCCACGCATACCGGTTTCGTCTTCGACCGCTCGATGCTGCAGATCGCCCAGAGCCTGCTGGAATCGAATGGCATGGACGCGCAGCGCGCCACCGCGGCGATTCACAGCATCGCGGTGGACAGCTACCACTATCCGCAGCCAGCCTTCTACACTCCGGAGGCCTTTAGCGGTATCGTCGACACCTTCCGCGTTGCGGGCTGGAAGCACCTGGTCAACGCCAACCAGACTCCCGCCAACTCCGCTCAGCCGCGCGCGCCCATCACGGACCTGTGGCTGCACTTTGCGGGAGCCGATATCGACGGTGTGACTGTTCTGACCCGGGCTTCGCGCGACATGAACGTGATTCAGCTCTCCTGCGACCTGCGCCCTCTGGATCTGCTTCACCTGAGTGGCCACTTCGGGATTCCCAAAGTAGATCCCAATGCCGTGATGGTCCCCACTCCCGACGGACGATAGTTTAGCCAGAAGCAAGTAAGTGCCAAGTGCGCCCTAACGCCGGGCGGGCGCCACTTCGTGGGGTATTGGACGCTTCGCGTAAAGAAATGACTTCAAACTGACTTTGTCTTTCACCAGCCGTATTGCTCCACCGCTTGCATCAGAGCTACCTTCCGCTCCGGTCCGAGGAAGCTGGCCTCGACCGCATTCGCGGCAAGCTCCCGCATCTGGTCCAGCGTGAAGCCGTATCGCTCATGCACCAGCACGTACTCCTCCAGCAGGTTGCTGCCGAACATGGGCGGGTCGTCGGAGTTGATCGTCACCATCAGCCCGCGCTCGAAGTATTCGTTCAGTGGATGGGTGTCGAACTCCGCGCAGCAACCGGTGCGGATGTTGCTGGTGATATTCAGCTCCAGAGGAATCTGTCGCTCGGCCAGGACATCCATCAACTCGACATCTTCGCGCGCGGAGAGCGCATGACCGATTCGCTCGGCACCGATATTGAGCGCTGCCCAGATGCTCTCCGGCCCGACTGATTCTCCCGCATGGGCGGTGAGCCGCAGCCCGGCCTCCTTTGCCTCGGTGTAGAGCTCGCCGAACTGGATCGCCGGACCCCGGGCCTCGTCTCCGCCGATCCCGATGCCTACGATGCTCGGATACTGTGCGCGCAACTCGGCTGCCTTGCGGAACACGCGCGCACTCTCTTCCACGCCGAAGTGCCGCACCGCATCGATGATCCACAGCAGGGAGGTGCCGAACTCTTTTTCGCCGCGGATGCGTCCGCGCTCGATGGCCGCCATGTAGGGCTCGACCTCGCTCTTCTTCCAGTAGTAGATGATCCCGAAGGAGATATAGACCTCGGCGTGCACCACGCCCTGCGCCGCCAGCTCCCGCACCATGTTGTAGGTGATCAGTTCGTAATCGTCCGGTCCCTTCAGGCGTTCTGTCACCGCCTTGAAGGATTGCAGGAAGCCCAGGAAGTTGTCGTACTTGTAGAGTTCCTCCGCCGTCTCCAGCGTCAATGGAACTGCGTCGTGCCGTTCACTCAGGGCGACCAACGTCTCAGGGAGGATTGTCCCCTCCAGGTGAAGGTGCAACTCACATTTTGGGAGACCGCGAAGCCACTCTACCGCGTCCACTGCATCCTGTTTCAAAGCCTTACGTGCCATGTGCCTAGTCTAGGCTTTCGGGACGTAAAACTCACTCCGCTTGCGGGAGTAGAAGACGTACACGACCAGCCCAATGACCAGCCACACAAAGAATCGCAGCCAGGTCTTGGCCGGAAGGCCCGCCATCAGCAGGATGCAGAACGTCACGCTGAGGATCGGCACGACGAATCCGAAGGGGACTCGAAAGCCTCGACGGCGCTCCGGCTGACGGATCCGCAGGATGACCACGCCGATCGAGACCAGGACAAACGCGAACAGTGTTCCGATATTCGACATCTCGGCAAAGGTTCCGACGTCGAACAGCCCCGCCGGGATCGCCACCAGGACGCCCGCGACCCAAGTTGCGAATGCAGGGGTGCGGAACTTCGGATGCACCCTGCTGAAGGCGGTTGGTAGCAGCCGGTCGCGGCTCATCGCGAACCACACACGGGCCTGTCCAAGCTGGAAGACCAGGATCGACGACACCATTCCGATGATCGCTCCCAGCAGCACCGCCAGACGAACCCAGTGCAGGCTATGTCCACCGGGCTGCAGACTGACTCGCTTCAGGGCGTTGACGACCGGCGCTCCGTCTCCGGCGACTGTGTTCCAGGGCACCATGCCGGTCAGCACCATCGCCACGCCGATGTAGAGGATTGTGCAGATGACCAGCGTCGCCAGGATTCCGATCGGCACATCGCGCTGCGGATTCTTGCACTCCTCGCTGGCGGTCGAGACCGAGTCGAAACCGATATAGGTGAAGAAGATGATGGATCCGCCTGCCAACACGCCGGACCAGCCGTTCGGGGAGAACGGAACGTAATTCCCCGGATGGATAAAGCTGATTCCGAAGAAGATGAACACCAGGATGGCTGCGATCTTGACCAGCACCATGATGTTATTGGTCCGCGCGGACTCGCGGATTCCGCGCACCAGCACGACCGTCAGGAGGAGCACGATCAGGAACGCCGGGATGTTGAAACCTGCGTGCCAGCCGGTTCCGTAGATGTCGTGCCCTTGCAGGTCCTGCAGGCCCAGCGGAAGGTACGCCGGACTCAGCCACTTGGGAGAGAGATGCAGCCCCATCCAGTCCAGCAGGTCCACGACGTGCGCGGCAAAGCCTACGCTGACGCTCATATTGCTGAACGCATACTCCAGGATGAGGTCCCAGCCGATGATCCATGCGACCAGTTCGCCGAGCGTGGCATAGGTATAGGTGTAGGCCGAGCCTGCAATGGGGATCATGCTGGCCAGCTCCGCATAACAGAGCCCCGTCAGCGCACACACGATCGCGACCAGCATCAGCGAGATCGCCAGCGCTGGGCCTGCGCCGGGACGTCCCGCGACCGCTCCGTTGGAGTGATGCAGCACGCCCAGGATCAGATCGACTACCGGAGAATCGGTCCAGCCTGCGATCTTCGCCGGATTGCCGCCGATGGCGGTCCCAATCACGGTAAAGATGCCCGAGCCGATGACCGCGCCGATGCCGAGCGCAGTCAGGCTGACCGGACCCAGCGTCTTCTGCAACGCGTGCTCCGGCCGCTCCGATTCGGTAATCAGTTTGTCGATGGATTTAGTTGCGAAGATCTGCCTGGCCAGCGCGCGCTCCTCAAACAATCTTTGCTTCGGGGAAGTCCTGATGCGTACTTTACGTCAACTGGCCGCATAGCTACTGCTGAAATCGGCGAATCTGAAGTCCGGATTCTCTAGTCTTGATTCTCTGCGGTCCCGGCTGTTACACCGGGACCTGCTGAGTCAGACTAGCGCTTGCTCTTACCGAGCGCAGCCTTCTTGATCTTTGCCTTATTCTCGCCACGAGCGCCCGCGCGGGGTCCCTTGGCTGGTGCTGCCTTGCGTGCTGCGCGCTTTACCTTCTTGCGCTCCTGGGTATCGGTGATGCTCTTGGTATTTGCCATGATTCGTGTGCCAATCTTTCTTTAGGTGCTGATTTTTCGGAACTTTTACAGGCGTTCCAACTGGGCGAACTTCTCCACCAGCTTCTTTACGCCGTGCTGTTGAAATTGTACTGTAATCTTCGCATCATCCCCGTCGCCTTCGCGACGAAACACGGTTCCTTCGCCATACTTCGGGTGCCGAACCCGCACTCCCTGCTTCAAACCGGTCTTTCCCACAGGTTCGGGGATGTCCAGCTTCTGTCGCCCAAACTTCGGCGCAGCCCCGACTTTTTGCCCGCGAGCGGCAAAAAAGTTGGCGATATTGTCCAGCGAGCCCGATCCTGAGATCCGGTTTACGCCGCCGGCCTTTGCTGCGGTTGAAGAGCCGCCGGACCCGGCTGTCTGGTCCTCGTCCTCATAGCTGTAGTGGCGCTCGCCCTGCTCGGCACCACCACGCTTCGGATAGGGAGTGGCATACGCTCCGCGTCCGCTTCCGTACTCCGACCCTGAAAACTGCGGACGTGTCGGAGGGCTTCCCAGGTCCTCGATCAGGCGCGAAGGCACCTCTTCGAGGAAGCGCGAAGGAATCGAAGCCTCGGGCATATCGCTGCCGTAGCGACGCCGGTAGCGGGCTCGCGTCATCACCAGCGTATCCATTGCACGGGTCATCCCGACGTAGCAGAGACGCCGCTCCTCCTCGAGGCCGGTGGGATCCGTAAAGGTGCGCGAGTGAGGGAAGAGTCCCTCTTCCATTCCAGTGAGGAAGACGAGCGGAAACTCAAGCCCCTTGGCTGCGTGCAGCGTCATCAGCGTCACCCGCGCCTCGGCGGAGTAGCCGTCTGCATCGGACACCAGCGCGGCGTGGTCCAGGAACTCATGCAACGTCTCGCCGCGCTCCTGTGCGTCTTGTGCAGCGTTGGCCAGTTCTTTCAGGTTCTCGATGCGCGAGAAGCTCTCGGGCGTCGCTTCTTCTTCCAGCGACCGGATGTAGCCGCTGCGATCGTTCAGAAACTTGATCAGCTCCGGCAGGGTGGCGGGATCTCCCGGCTTGCGGAACGCCGGCTTCTCGTCTGCCATCTTCAATTCGGCGGCCTTATCCATCGACATCGCAGCGGACCGCTTCATGGTGGTGGAAGCGGCAGCGCCCTTCAGGACAACCGGCGCGAACGGGTTGAAGCTAACGGCATCGATTCTGTGGGCAGCATCCGAGTCTACAGAGTTCTCTGCGGCGAGCGTGGAGATCTCCTCGCTTCCGCCGAAGTCGAACCCGAAGTTAAAGCTCGTATCGAATGAGGTGTCCGCTGGCCCGGTGTCTTCCGCTTCAGCGGCAATGTCGAAACTCGTGTCTCCATCTTCCGCTTCCGAGCCACCAAGCTCCCCAATGTCGAAGGAGGCATCGCCGTCTGTGTTTTCGCCTGCGACATCCCCAGCGAGCTTCTCTGCAAACTCCGGTCCCAACATGGCGCGCGCATCTGTAATCAGTCGACGGAATCCTTCCAGGGCCGACAGCGCTCGCGCGGGCAGCAAGCGATCCTCGACAGCTTTCCCGATTGCATCCCAGGTGCTCATGCCTGACGACAGTGCCATCCGCTCCAGCGTCTCCATCGTCGTCTTGCCGATGCCCCGCGGAGGTGAGTTAACGACGCGCCCCAGAGCTACCGAGTCATGCAGGTTCGAGACCAGCTTCATGTAGCTGAGAATGTCCTTGACCTCGGCGCGATCGTAGAAGCTGAAGCCGCCGACCATGTGGTACTTCACCTGGTAGCGGCGCAGCGCCTCTTCCACCAGGCGCGACTGCGAGTTGGTGCGATACAGCACGGCGCAGCGCGGCTCATCTTCCTGCTGCCCGGCTTCACGCAGATACTTGTTGATCCGGTCTGCGATAAACAGTGCTTCATTTTCGCCATCCGGAGCCTCGTAGAACCCGATCAGGCTGCCACCCTCGCGTGTCGTGAAAAGATTCTTCCCCTTGCGCTGCGTGTTCTGTGCAACGACCGCGCTTGCGCCTTCAAGGATGATCTGCGTCGAACGATAGTTCTGTTCCAGCCGAATCGTCTTCGCCTTGGGGAAGTCTTTTTCAAAGTCCAGAATGTTCTTGATGTCCGCGCCGCGCCAGCTATAGATGGACTGGTCCTCATCGCCCACCACGCAGATGTTGCCATGGTCGCCGGCGAGCAGCTTCATCAGCTCGTACTGCGGGCGGTTGGTGTCCTGGTATTCGTCGATCATGACGTATCTGTAACGACGGTTGTACCTTTCTCGAACGTCGCCGTAGCCCTTCAGCAGCCGCACTGTCTCCAGCAACAGATCGTCGAAGTCCAGCGCGTTGGCCTTCGCCAGCTCCTTCTTGTAGATCTCGAAGATGTGCGCGATCTTCTCTTCCATTGGATTGGTGCTGGCGAGGAAGTACTCCTGCGGATCGATCATGTGGTTCTTCGCCCAACTGATGCGACCCAGCGCAACCCGAGGCTTCAAGCTCTTATCGTCGACTCCTAAGCGCTTCAACGCAGACTTCACCACCGCCTGCTGGTCGGTCTCATCGTAGATCGCGAATGTGCGAGTCAGCCCCACACCATTCGAGCGCATCGCCTCGATATCCCGCCGCAGCACCCGTACGCAGAAGCTGTGAAATGTAGCCAGCGTGGGCTTCGCCAGCGAGCTGTGTCCGAGGATCTTATCCACGCGCTCGGACATCTCTTTGGCGGCTTTATTCGTAAACGTCACCGCCAGAATCTGGTCCGCAGGAACCCCACGCTCCTCGATCAGATATGCGATGCGATGTGTGATGACGCGTGTCTTACCGCTGCCTGCCCCAGCCAGCAACAACACAGGCCCATCCACGGTCTGGATGCCCTCTTGTTGCTGCGGATTCATATTTTCCAAAAGACGACTCAAGATCCCACACTCCAACTTCTATCTTAACTGTCCTGCAACACGAAGTCGAAACGACACCTGTGGCGTATCTGCAGAACGCTTAATGTTTATTTTTTTTACAACTTTCAGTGAACTTCTTTGAACGGCTCGCGTAATCACTCATGCAAGCCAAGCCGTTCTGAACCATGGCAGAACGGCTGGCCAGCCAACAGCAATAAAGGCACCACCCAAGGAGTAGTCCCAATGAACCTCATTCGTCGCTCGCTTATCTCCGTCTCCATGGTCGCCGTCTCTGTTCTCTCCGCTCCAGCGATCCACGCCGCCACGTTCAACCCCATCCACGCCATGTTTGCCAAGGGCAAGACCATTCAGATTAGCCTGCGCAACGATACCGCGTCCGACATCCAGCTCCGCGCCGGTGATGACGCCATGACGCTCGTAGCAGGTAAGACCCTGAGCGTGAAACTCGTTCCCGGCACTCGCATCGTAACCAGCTCGGACACCGCGACCCATAAGGCCGGCGATCTCGTCGTCGAGGTCTCCGCCTCGCTCAATGGCGCTACCATCGCCATCCACTAAACAGTTCTCTCGACCGGGCAGGGCTTTCCTGTCCGGCTTTTTTCTCTACTCCATCTCAGTGCAGACAGGCCTCCATCTACTGGAGCCCGGCCCTTGCAGTCCCATAACCGATAACCCCAGCGACGCCTCGATTCTTTGCTTCCGGCACATCGACCCGTCGCCCAGCATGAAGGAGACGATTCCCATGCGAAGCAAAATTGCCGCCGCGTCCCTGGCCCTCACCCTTGCTGCCTTCACCGTTGCTGCCTTCGCTGCATCAGCCGTGGCCGAAGCTGCGCCGCTTCCGAAGGCATTACACCTCCACCCAAGTTCTACCGACTCGCGCGTTCACTTCGTCGTCTTCAACCGGGCAGTGCGTACCTATGAAGTTCGGATCGGCGATCAGGTCTACTCGGTCAAGCCGCACTACGTTCTCAACATCACCGCTCCAAGCGGTACCGGGGTCTACGCCGCAACGGATATGGCAACGTATAAGAACGGGGAACTCCTGCAGGAGATCAAGGCCACCGACAAAAACAAAATGCTGGTCCTCTTCTAAAGTTCCAGGACTCCATTCGTCGGCGGTTGGTTCTGGAACGCAGTGAGGACAGGGAGCTTCAGGATGAGACAATCGTCCTGATATGTCCACGCCTTCGCTTACTCCACCCTCTCGCAGCATCGCCGTCTTCTGCGCCTCCGCCGAGGGAGCTCACCCCATCTACCGCACTGTGGCGGAAGAGCTGGGCACAGCTCTCGCCACCCGGAACATCGGTCTCATCTATGGCGGTGCGAAGGTCGGCCTTATGCAGGCCGTTGCTGATGCTACGCTCGCTGCGGGAGGACACGTCACCGGCGTCATCCCGCATGTCCTGGTGGATCTCGAGGTCGCGCATCATGGCATCTCGCAGCTTCACGTCGTCGATACGATGCACACGCGCAAGGCCCTCATGTCAGAGAAGGCAAATGCCTTTCTCGTCCTCCCTGGCGGCTTCGGAACCCTCGAAGAGATGTTCGAGATTCTCGCCTGGCAGACGCTGAAGCTCCACTCCAAGCCAACCGTCCTGCTCAACGTGAACGGCTTCTACGATCAGCTTCTTGGCTTTCTCGACCATGCAGTCACCGAGGGCATGCTCAAATCGAAGAACCGCACCAATCTGTTCGTCGCTACCACAGTTGACGAAGCTCTTCAGTTGCTCCAATTCGCATAGGGAAGATGCGCCGGCACAGCGCGCCTCAATTCAGGCGCGCTGTGCCGGCTGTGCGGCTTTGCAGAATCGCATCCGCAACTCCGTCCCAGAGCCGTAACCGCGCTACCAGAGCTGTCTCCGCCGCGACGCTCGCTTCTTGCCACTTCACCGCGTCGTCACCGCACAGCTCGCGAATCATCCGCAGAGCCATCGGCCCATGCTCTTCGCCATCCACCTCGATGTGCCGATCCAGATACCAGCGAAATGTAGCGAGCTTGCCCGAGAGCCGTTCATCCTGATCGCGAATGAACCCGCGGAACATATCCGGAATCAAGTCTTCGCGGCCAAACGTAAATGCCGCGGCTGTCGCGTGGAGCTTGCCCGCTGCGATGCAGGCGAAGGTGCTGCGTACGAAGTCCTGTGCAGCTCGCGTCGCTCCACTCTGCGATAGCGCCTTCGAAAGATCCGTACCGCTGCCCAGCGCCCGCAGCAGGTTGTCGATCGCGAAGGTATCCGCTCCGCATTCGCGCATGGCCTTCAGATAAAGCTCGTAGTGACTCAGCGCAACTCCGCGGTACTCGTCGCTCTCCTCGCCCAGCACAATCTCGTTTACCAGGCGGCGGCTCTCGGGAAATTTGCTCGGCACCCACGGCACCGTCACGCAGGTCAGGCCCTGCTGCAGGACCTTCAGCAGCGACATGAAGTCCCACACGGCGAATACATGAGACTCCATGAATAGCCGCACGTCCTCAACCGTCTCGAAGGTGGTGTAGAGCCTGTGCTTCGCCAATTGTGCGTACAGAGGCTGCAGCCGCTCTACCAGTGCCGCTAACTCCTCAGAAATTCCAACTGCCTCGACTCCACTCACGCCTTCGTCCCCTCTCGCTTCGTAAGACACGCATCACAATGGCAGACCCGTCGTAGATACTCCCAGCTATAGATTCCCGCTTCGTGTCCATCATTCCACTTGAACTTCACGGCATACTTCCCCACGGGTGTGACCTCAACAGGACGAGGCGGAGCTTCGTACAGCATCAACAGAGCCTGCGCTTTGGGCTTTGCCGCACCCGGTTTGCGCCCGGACTTGTCGCGCTCCTCATGGCAGGTCGCGCAGGGACACGCATTCCGCAGCCAGGCGAAGGTCCAGGCACTCTTGTGACCGTCCTTCCAGTCGATCTCGACACCGGTACCTTCCGTCTTCATCACGCGGATCTTCTGGGGGGTTACTGCCGCGATTGGCAGCTTCTCGTCTGCCAGGTCGCGCTGCGCCTCTTCGGTACTTACGATTCGTATTCCTTCATGACTCATCGTCCCAACTCCTGTTCTCTATTCCAACTTCAGTGGCTGCAGCGGACTCACGCTAGCCGTTTCTCCAGAAGAAGTAGCCTGCGATCACGACTCCGGTTACGACCACGATCGTACGCAGCACCTCGGCGTTCATTCTGCGCGCATACTGCGCTCCAACGTAGCCGCCGATACCCGCAAACACCATCGACACCAGGCAGTAGTGCCACACAATCGCGCCACTGAAGATAAATGTCACCACGGCACTCAGATTCGACACGCAGGCGGCCGTGACCTTCAACGCGTTCAACTCATACATCTTCTCGACGCCGAACAGTGCCAGCGCCGTCATGATGAGGAACCCTGCGCCGGCTCCGAAGTAGCCGATGTAAAAGCACACCGGAAACAGGACGATTGCCAATGGGACAATCGGGATCGGACGCTCGCCGTGGGCATGGCTCGATCGCGCTTTCAACCACCGCGACACCGGCCCGCTGATCCCGAAGAGCAGGGAAGCGACCAGCAGCAGCCATGGCACCAGGTGCATGAACGTCACCTGCTTCGTCTTCAGCAGCACCACCGCTCCGCTCACTCCGCCCAGCACCGACATCGCGAGTACGACCGGGAGCAGATCCCGCCGCAGGTCCTTCCAAAGCGCGGCCACGCTGGTCAATTGTCCTGGCCACAACGCAACGGTGTTTGTCGCATTCGCCTGGATGGGCGGAATCCCGATGGCAAGCATCGCTGGAAATGAGATGAAAGAGCCGCCGCCCGCCATGGCGTTCATGACGCCGGCGATAAAAGAGGCTGCCACCAGCCAGAGGTAATGCCAGTGCGTATTGAGGCTGGAGAGCATGCTCTCTCTATTGTAATGATTGCCGGAATGCCGCAGGACTGGTGTCGTTTGCACAACCTCAACCGGCTCCGACTGGCATCTCCGGAGTCGCCGCAATCAACATCCTCGTATAGGCCTCACGAGGGGACTCGCAGACCGCCAGAGCGTCCCCCATCTCGACAAGTCTCCCACGCTGCATTACTGCCACCCGGTCACAGAGATAGCGCACCAGCGGCATCGAGTGCGAGATAAACAAATAGGTCAGCCCATGGACTCGCTGCAACTCCTTCAGCAGATTCACGACCTGTGCGCCAACCGAAACATCAAGCGCGCTCACCGGCTCATCCAGCACCACGAACTCCGGCCTTAGCGCCAGTGCCCGCGCGATATTGATCCGTTGCCGCTGCCCTCCGCTAAACTCGTGGGGATACCGCTCCAGTGCGCTTTCGTCCAGCCCGACCTCTCGCAGCATCTCGCCCATCGGTCGTACCGCGACGTGGTGGATGGCAAAAGGCTCCGCCAGAATCTCCCGCACCCGCATCTTCGGATTCAGCGCTGCATACGGATCCTGGAACACCACCTGCATCCTCCGCCGCATCGCCCTCATCTCGCTGCCACTTGCTGCCAGCACGTCTACGCCGCCGTACCGGACCGATCCCGCCGTCGGCTCAACCAGCCGCAGCAGCATTCGCGCCACGGTACTCTTGCCGCACCCCGACTCTCCTACCAGCCCCAGGGTCTCGCCGCGCCGGATGGTGAAAGAAACATCGTTCACGACACGTGCCCGACCGTTGCCACCGGCGTACTCCTTCACCAAACCCTCAGCCTCGACCAGCACCTCAGTATCCAAAATATCCATCGACATAGCCGGATGGTAGCATCCAAAAACAGCACCTTCACCCAGGAAAACATCCAGCATGAACATTCCCTCTACCCTGACAGGCAAAGTAGTTCTCATCACCGGAGCCAGCGCGGGCATCGGCCACGCCACCGCTCTCGCCTTCGCCCGTCAGGGAGCCCACCTCGTGGTCACCGCCCGTCGCGCCGATCGCCTCGAAGCTCTCTGCGCCCAGATCCAGGCGTCAGGTGGCAAAGCCGCCTTCCACGCTGGAGACGCTGCGGAAGAAACCACCGCCCAGCAGGCTGTAAGCCTGTCTCTCGAAACCTTCGACAAGCTCGATATCCTCATCAACAACGCCGGCGCAGGTAACTATAAGAATCTCGTTGATACGTCCGCTGCTGATTACGACGCGCTGATGAACGCCAACATGCGCTCCAGCTTCCTCTTTGCTCGATACGCCGTGCCGCACATGATCGCGCAGCGCAGCGGTATCGTCCAGTTCATCTCTTCCGTCGCCGGATTGCAGGGAACCGCTGGGGAAGCCGTCTACTGCGCCACCAAGTTTGCGCAGGTAGGCTTCGCCCAGGCGCTTGACGCTGAACTTCGCAAACACGGCATCAACGTTGGGGTGATCTGCCCCGGCGGCACCAAGACCGAGTTCGCCCTCGACAAGGGCCGCACCGAGGAGTACATCCGCAACTCCCACATGATGCGCCCGGAGGACGTAGCCGACACCATCGTCTATGCCTGCTCCCAGCCTCCCAACACCCGCATTTCGCAGATGACCGTCCGCCACATGGGCTAGTCCAGCTTAGCCCAGCTTTGGCCGCGCCAGGTGGAAGCTCGTCGCCTCCTGGTAAGCCCGGGCAAACGCCGCCAGCCGCGCGTCCGAGTACAGCGCTCCAAGGAATGTCAGCGACACCGGAGTCCCCGGGCCACCCTGATTCTCACGGTCTCCATCCCCGGTCTTATCCGGCATCGGAGCACCGTCTCCCCGCACCCCGTTGGGCAGGATCACCGCCGGATGCCCCGTCATATTGGTAGCCGTCAGTTGCGTCCCGCTCGAAGGCGTCACGATCACGTCCACGTCGGCGAAGACCTTGGCCATTGCCTCGATCGCGAGTGTCCGCGCCCGCTGCGCCTGGATATAGTCCACTGCAGAATAGAACCGCGCTACACGGAACTGGTTTGGCCAGTCGAACGGCTGCTGACCCGTCAGCAGCTTGTCCCGACCACTCCGCGTCAGATCATCGAACGCTGCTGCCGCCTCCGCCTCCAGCAGCGGAGTGAGATCGCCAAAGTGGTTTCCTTTGGGCAGCTTCACGGGAATCAGCTTTACGCCCATGTTGCGCAGCTCATCCAGCGCGTTGACTCCGTACTTTGCGTCGTAGCCGCGCCGCTCGTAACCCTTTTTGTCGGCTGCACTCGCCCCTGCCGGTAGCGCTGGAACACTGAACTCCTCCTCCAGGAACCCTACGCGGAGCTTCTTCCAGTCGAACGCAGCATCCCAATTGAAGACGGCATTCTTCACGCTGCGGTCTTTGCCGTCCGGCCCGTGGATCGCGTCCATCACTAGCGCGCAGTCCTCTACGTTGCGGCAGATCGGCCCGATTTTGTCCATCGTCCAGCTCAGCGCCATCGCTCCCGTTCGTGGCACAAACCCGAACGTAGGCCGCAGCCCCGTCACCCCGCAGCGTGTACTTGGCGAGCTGATCGAGCCCAGCGTCTCGGTCCCGATCGCAAAGCCCACGCAGCCCGCCGCCGTCGCACTCGCGCTCCCGGCTGAAGAGCCACTCGAACCCTGCTTCATGTTCCAAGGATTGCGCGTACGCGCTCCAAACCACAGATCTCCTTGTGCCAGAGCACCCATGGTCAGCTTGGCGACGAGCACAGCACCCCCCGCATCGAGCCGCTCCACGACCGTTGCGTCGTAGTCGAAGCTCTGCTCCTCCAACCCCCCGGCTCCCCACGTCGTCCGGTACCCCTTCACCGCCAGCAGGTCCTTCGCGCCCCAGGGAATTCCATGGAGCGGACCGCGATATTTACCCGCCGCAATCTCCGCATCCGCATCCGCCGCCCGCTTCAGCGCCCGCTCCTCCGTCAGAGTGATAACGAAGTGCAGCTTCGAGTCGTATCGCTTCAACCGCGACAGGTACATCTTCGTCAGGGCAAGCGAGGTCACCTTGCGCGTCCTTAGCAACTCTCCAAGCTCCCGCACCGAAGCAAACGCCAGCGCCTCCTCGAACGCAGGTGGGGGCGCATTCGCAGCGGAAGCGTCTCGGCTGACCAGCACCGCCGCCTCGCCCAGTTTTGCTACATCTGGGGAGACGCTGATCCGCATCGGCTGCTTCACGGTGTCCAACACCATGCCCGCAGGAACCGGATCGAACACAAACGCCGGAGCCACGCTGTTCGGAATCTGCATCGTCCGAATCACCGCGATGGAATCCCGCTGTTTTGAAAGCCCCTCCAGCATTACGGCCTTCTGCTCATCCGTCACCGTAATGCCTGCTATCACCGCGGCTGCATCGATCATCGCCGGAGTAATCTTCGCCAGTGAAGTGGGGCTCGTATCGGCCGTCCCAACCGCTGACGTCTGTGCCTCTACCTCGGCGGCCATCCCCAGCAGGATGCCCGGCAACAGAGTCTGTCCAAGACCCACCATGGAACACACGCCCAGAAACCGTCGCCGACCAAACTCACTCACAGATTGTTCGCTCATGCCAGAATTATTGCATCGCATCCAGCACTGCGGGAATTACCGCATATCAGAATGTGCTGTTCCAGTAAGCCTGCTGCCCCAGGTAGTGATCGTCCGGCAGATACTTCAACACCGCCCGCTTCACCTCCAGCGCATCCATCGTGCCCTGCGTCTGGTACAGGACCTCACCCTTCATTCCGATCAGCACGGTGTACGGAACTCCACCCTTCCAGTCCGTGTGCATCGCCGGAACCGCATCCGCCGAATCGTTACTATCCACCAGCAGATTCCTGTTGATCGCATGCTGCTTCTGTAAGAACTCAAGCACCATCTTCTTCTCGTCGGGACTATTCACACTCACCGTCATGATCTGGATTTGCCGTCGCGCATACATCCGCACCATCTCCTGCAGCCGTGGAAATTCTTCCACGCAAGGCGCACACCAGGTCGCCCAGAAGTTCACCAGCAGCAGCTTGTCCGTTCCGATATTCGCGCGCAGGGCTTTTAGCTGCTCGACCGACACCATGTCCACCGCGACGGGCTGCTTCTCTCCCTCCGCAACCTCCGCCTGTGCGCCCTTCTCCTTGTAGGCCCACTTTGTCGAGCAGCCCATTGCTGGAGTATCCGGCACCACCACTGGCTTCCCGGCCAGCAGGCTCTCGATCGCGTCGCGGGTCTCGTGCTTGATTGCGAGCGCCTCGCGCTGATTGCTGTCGATCCGGCCCTCGTAGCGCAGAATGCGTTGCTGGTCGAAGATGAACGCATGTGGCGTCGCGACCGGCCCGTACTTCAGCGCGACAGCCTGTGTCTCGCCGTCATAGAGATACGGGAAATTGAACTTCCGATATGCCGCCCGCAGCTTCATGTCTCCGAACGAATCGCCCAGGTCGGTATATCCCTCTTCACTCAGGTGGACGGCCTTGGGATCATTTCCCATGATTACCACCACTGCTACGCCCTTGCCTTGGTAGTCCGTAGCCAACTGCTTGATGCGCTGCTCATACATCTGAGCCACCGGGCAATGGTCGCAACTGAAGATCACAGCCAGCACCTTGCTCGATGCATAGTCCTTCAGGCTGTGCGTCTTCCCATCCACCCCCGGCAGGCTGAAATCCGGAGCCGCCGTCCCAATCTTAAGGATAGGCGGCAGGCCTACGCCGGTCTTGGGAATATCGTCCTGCCCCAGCGCAGTGCTGGTCATCAGGACAGATAAAGCCATCAGCGCAAGCGCGGCGCGGCAGGCGCGTCCAGCAGGCATGAGCGAAAGACGAAGCAGCACGGAGGAACGGAGCATACCATCTCCTGAGTCTTTCGCTGCAATCGGAAGCCAGCGCAGACGCACTTCAACGCCGCTCGATGCGGCCGCGAAATGACGCGTGAAGTATAGTCCGGCCTTGCGATTTCCGTCGACCCAAACCTGGATCGGCCCTGGCGAGAACTCCCTTGGAAGCTCCTGCCGTCACCTGCAAGCCGATTCGCTCGTGGACATGTCGGCTTGTCGCCGTGGGCCTCCTGTTGCTAGCATGTCAGCCATGAAAAAACTTGCGCCAGTCCTCTGGTTCAATGACAACGCCGAAGAAGCAGCTGAGTTTTACCTGGGCGTCTTTCCGCACGCACACAAGCTCGAAGAGCTGCGTTCCAAGGGTGTCGGTCCATGGCCCGTGGGCAAGATCGCCACGATCACGATCGAGCTTGAGGGCCAGGAGATGGTGTTTCTCAACGGCGGTTCTTCGCAGCAGTTCAACCCCGCCATCTCGTTCTTCGTCCGCTGCGACTCGCAGGAAGAGATCGACAGCTACTGGGACAAGTTGATCGAAGGCGGCAAGCCCATGGCATGCGGCTGGCTCACAGATCGCTTCGGACTATGCTGGCAGATTGTGCCGCGTAATATCAGCGATTTGATCAACCATCCCAAAGCCATGGAAGCTATGATGGGAATGATCAAGATGGACCTCTCCGCGCTGGAAGCCGCCGCGCGCGAGAGCTAGAGCATTTCTCCTGTGGGTGCAAACCGAAACCGCAGATCTGAACGCCGGTTTTTTCCAAGAAAAACGGCACTCGCAAAGCTTGTCCAGTGCGCAATAACAGAAGAAATGCTCTAACAGTCCGAATTGCTTTAGATATCCAGGTTTTTTACATCCAGTGCGTTCTCTTCGATAAACTTCCGGCGGCTCTCGACATCCTCGCCCATCAAGGTCGTAAAGATCTCCTCGCAGGCTGCGATATCTTCGAGCTTCACCTGTAACAGCGTGCGCCGTTCAGGGTCCATGGTCGTATCCCAAAGCTGCGGAGCCGTCATCTCGCCCAGACCCTTATATCGCTGGACCTGATATTCCTTGCGACCCTGCTCGATGACGTATTCGAAGACCTCGGCAGCGGTCTGCTTCTCGACCGGGTCCTGCACTGCGCGGGCCCGCTTGCCCGGCTTGGCTTCGGCAGCCGTGCCCGGAGCGGCAGCAATCTCCGCGACACCTTCTTCCGCGGCAACCTCTTCTTCCTCTTCGGCAGCGACCTGCTTCGGAGTCTTCGAAGCGTACTCGATGATGAACGGTCCCTGCAGCTTGTCCTGGATCTGCGCGTACTTGCCCAGCAATTGGCGGCTCTCGGCCGCATTCGCCAGCGCCCAGTCGATCTTCCGCTCTGCGCCCTGCGAGTCCGTGAAGCTTACGGACCAAGTCTGGTGCTCTTCATCGAGAACCGGCTCGCCGACTGCGCGGAACTGGTACTCCTTCAGCACTGCCTTCAGCCGTTCCTGCATCTGCTTCAGCCTGGCCGCAGACTGGAAGTCTTCCTTCTTCGCCGGAGCAGCCCCTTCATGCGCGAACAGTTCGACGAAGTCCTTGGCCACCTGGACGTTCCGCAGGCGCTTGTTCACCTTCTCGAAGAAGCCCAGGTATTCGTTCAACTGACCCATGTAGGTGGTCAGTTCGGGGCCTTCAATGCGCAGCTTGTCCGCGCCGTAGGTCAGCACCATGCCGTCCGAGGCTCGCTTCACCATCACCTGCACGTACTCGCGATCGTCCTTGATGTACTGCTCAAACTTGCCCTTCTTGATGCGATACAGCGGCGGCTGCGCGATGTACACGTGCCCGCGCTTGATCAGCTCTGTCATATGGCGGAAGAAGAAGGTCAGCAGCAGCGTGCGGATGTGCGATCCGTCGACGTCGGCATCGGTCATCAGGATCAGTTTGCCGTAGCGCAGCTTGGTGGCGTCGAAGTCGTCCTTGCCGATGCCGCAGCCCAGCGCTGTGATCATGGCGCGAATTTCTTCGTGGCCCAGCATCTTATCGTAGCGGGCCTTCTCGACGTTGAGGATCTTACCCTTCAGCGGCAGAATCGCCTGGAAGCGCCGGTCCCGGCCCTGCTTGGCCGTTCCGCCGGCCGATTCACCTTCGACCAGATACAGTTCGCAACGGTCCGGCTGACGCTCGGAGCAGTCGGCCAGTTTGCCCGGCAGACCACCGCCATCGAGAGCACCCTTGCGCCGGGTGAGGTCCCGCGCCTTACGCGCCGCTTCACGCGCACGAGCCGCGTCGATCGCCTTATTGATGATCTTCTTTGCGACCTGCGGATTCTGTTCTAGAAAGCCGCCCAGTCGCTCGTTCACGAACGCCTGTACCGTTCCCGCGATATCTGAGTTCAGCTTGCCCTTGGTCTGGCCTTCAAACTGCGGCTGCGAGAGCTTCACGCTGATCACGACCACGAGACCTTCCCGGACGTCATCGCCGCTCAGGTTCTCCTTCACATCCTTGAACAGGCCCAGCGACTGTCCGGCCGCATTGATGGTGCGCGTCAGGGCCGTCTTGAAGCCGGAAAGGTGGGTTCCGCCGTCGATCGTATTGATGTTGTTCGCAAACGTGAACACCGTCTCGGAGTAGGCGTCGTTGTACTGCAGCGCAATCTCCATCGCCACGTTGTCGCGCTCGGCCTCCATGTAGATCGGCTTCTCGTGCAGGACTGCCTTGCCCTTGTTCAGGTGCTTGATGAACTCGGCGATACCGCCGATGTACTTGAACTCCTGATGCTTGGCGTTGCCGGTCTTCGCGTCCGTGGTGCGTTCGTCGGTCAGGTGGATCTCGAGGCCCTTGTTCAGGAACGCCAGTTCGCGCAGACGCTGCGCCAGCGTGTCGTAGTTGAACTCGGTAACGGTGAAGATGCTCTTGTCCGGCAGGAAGTGGACCTTGGTGCCCTTGCGCTTGGAGGGGCCCATCTTTCGCAGCAGGCTGATCGGAGCGCCCTTGCTGTAGTCCTGCTCCCACGCGTGGCCATCACGCCAGATCTCGACGTCGAACTCCTGGCTCAGCGCGTTGACGCAGCTCACCCCGACGCCGTGCAGTCCGCCCGATACCTTGTAGTTCGAGGCGTCGAATTTGCCGCCCGCGTGCAACATGGTCAGGACCACCTGCACCGCCGGCATCTTCTCGCCGTTAATGACCTTATCGGCCACCGGAATGCCGCGGCCGTCATCGACCACCGTGATCGAGTTGTCGACGTGGATCGTCACATCGATCTTGGTCGCATGGCCGCCGAGCGCCTCGTCGACCGAGTTGTCGACGACTTCATAGACCAAATGGTGCAGCCCCTGCTCTCCGGTAGAGCCGATATACATCGCCGGTCGCAGCCGAACCGCTGCCAGGCCTTCCAAAACCGTAATGTTTTCAGCATCGTAGCTGCCCCCTTCTTTCTTGGGAGCGTCCGTCGCGGTCGTTGCGTCAAGATTCAAGAGGTCGGTCTCTGCGGGAATTGCGGTCGATGCCATGGATCTCCATGCAGCCGTAGCTGAGTCGTACAAGGAATAGGATCTGACTCGGCCCGTCCAAATCCTCAAAAAACCGCGTCAATTCAGCGTTTTAATGCAATTCGGATGCCAATACCAGTCCTTTAAATATACCACTTTCAAGGCCCGCCCGCCCGCTCTGGGCACCCGGGCCTATTCCCCTCAAATCCAAACAAAAGTTCCGGAAAACCTAAATCGTCCTATATGATTAGAAGGTTGTCTAAAGCTCCACTCAGTCAGGATCCACAATGCCAAAGTTGAAGACACACAGCGGCGCAGCCAAGCGCTTTCATAAGACCGGCACCGGCAAGTTCAAGCGCGGCCAGTCCAAGATGCGCCACATCCTCACCTCGAAGGCGACTAAAACCAAGCGCAAGCTCGGTGGTTCGGCGCTTATCTCGGATGCGGATCACAAGGTTGTGTCCCGCATGATCCCCTACGCGTGAAGCACTAAGGTCGCGTAAGCGATCTTTGTACCTCCGCAACAGGGAATCGAAGTCTTCAGATCGAGCCGCTCTAAAAGAGCAAAGGGTCAGCAAAAGCGTTCACGGCCCCTGGACGAACGTATGTAAGTCCACCGAGATCTGAAGTTGCATAGCGAGTGAAGAGGCCCCATCGTCATTTACGAGACTCTTTCAGGATTGTCCGTTAGTTCTGATTGAGACAAAAATGCGACCCTTACCTCCAGCCGCTTAAACGATGTACGCAAAAGGAGAAGTACGATGCCCCGTGTAAAACGGAGTACTAAACGGAATGACCGCCGCAAAAAGATCCTCAAGCGCGCGAGTGGTTACTTTCTCACCAAGTCCAAGCTCTATCAGGCAGCACAAGAGGCCGTCGAGCGCGGACTCATGTTCGCCTATACCGGCCGTAAGCAGAAGAAGCGCCAGTACCGTGCTCTCTGGATCGTCCGTATCAACGCTGCCTGCCGCATTAACGGCATGAGCTACTCCACCTTCATCAACGGCTTGAAGCTCGCGAACAACGGTCTCGATCGCAAGATCCTCGCCGACATCGCAGTCAACGACGCCGTCGGTTTCGCAACTCTCGCCGCCCAGGCTAAGTCTGCCCTGGCCAGCGCCAAGGCAGCCCGCGAGAAGGCAGCAGCCTAGCAACTCGGTAATTGCATCACACAAGAGGCATGGCAACCGCCATGCCTCTTTGTTTGCTCACTTCGAACTCACCACTAACCTTAGTCCCCGAACCAAGTATCCTATCCCTATGCCGGACCCAAACAGCCAGAAGGACCTAGCCGCCGCAGTGCCCTTCGAGTCCTGGGGCCGCTACCCCACTTACCCTGCCAAGATCACCTCTCTCAACTGGCAGAGTGACTATGCCCCCGCGATCGCCCATCTGCACCAGGGCGGAGCCCTTCCCGTCGGCATGGGCCGCAGCTACGGAGACTCCTGCCTCCTCAAGGACGGCAACCTCCTCGTCACAACCGGCATGAACCGCCTGATCTCCTTCGATCCCGAGACCGGCGACCTGACCGCCGAGGCCGGTATGACCCTCGCCCAGATCCTCGACTTTGCGGTGCCGCGCGGCTTCTTCCTGCCTGTCTCACCCGGCACGAAGTACGTCACGCTCGGCGGAGCGATCGCTAACGACATCCACGGCAAGAACCACCACGTAGCCGGAACCTTCGGCCGTCACGTCACCCAGTTCGAGCTCGTCCGTTCCGACGGTACCCGTAAGATCTGCTCCGCCACCCAGAACGAAGATTGGTACGCTGCGACCATCGGAGGCCTCGGCCTCACCGGCTTTATCTCCTGGGCTACCCTGCGGATGAAGCCGATCGTCTCCCGCAATATCGACTACGAAGGCATCCAGTTCCACGGTATCGATGAGTTCCTCGACCTCACCAAGCAGTCCCACAACATCGAGTACACCGTCTCCTGGGTAGATTGCGCCTCTACGGGAAAGAACTTCTGCCGGGGCGTCTTCATGCAGGGTGATCACTCCACCAAGCCGACGCCGCTCATTATCTCGCCGGAGCCGAAGCTGGTGTTCCCGTTTGACGCTCCGGGTGCCGCGCTGAACCACACCACCGTCAGCCTCTTCAACACGGCTTTCTTTCACAAACAGATCCACAAACGCGTCGTCGCGCTCCAGGACTACGAGCCCTTTTTCTACCCCCTAGACAAGGTTCTGCACTGGAACCGTATGTACGGTAAGGGCGGTCTGCTCCAGTTCCAGTACGCCATTCCGTGGGAGAGCGCCCGCGAGGGAACCATCGCCATCATGCAGGCGGTCGCCAAATCCGGACTGGCCAGCTTCCTGGCCGTCCTTAAGGCCTTTGGAGATGTTCCGTCCCCCGGTATGATGAGCTTTCCCAAGCCCGGCATTACCCTGGCGCTGGACTTCCCCATCAAGGCAGACAAGACGTTTCCGCTGGTTGAGCGGCTTGCCGACATGACCTGCGACTACGGTGGCCGCCTCTATCCCGCCAAAGATGCCGCCATGACGGCCCCCCAGTTCCAGGCCTTTTATCCCCAGTGGGAGGAGTTCGCCCGCTTCCGGGATCCACTCATCACTTCCAGCTTCTGGGAGCGCGTCACCGGAGACAAATTACCCCTATGAGCACAGTTGCTACCGCCCTCGCCGCCCAGCCAAACACCTCAGGCCCCAAGAAAATCCTCGTCCTTGGAGCCACCTCCGGGATCGCCGAAGCGACCTGCCGCATCTGGGCCTCGCAAGGCGCTGCTCTCTTCCTCGTAGCCCGTAACGCAGAGAAGCTCGCCGCCGTAGCCCAGGACCTTCGCACCCGCGGAGCCTCCTTCGTCGAGACCGCAGTCGCCGACCTCGACGACACCGAACAGCACGCCACCCTGCTCTCCCACGCCGTCAACTCCCTCACCGGTATGGACATCGCCTACCTCACCCACGGCGTCCTCGGCGACCAGGCGCAGGCCGAGCAGGACTTCAACACCACCGCTCACATCCTCTATACCAACTTCATCGCGCCGGTCTCGCTCCTCACCTGGCTCGCCAACTACTGCGTCCAGCGCCACCACGGCACCCTCGCCGTCATCTCCTCCGTCGCCGGAGACCGCGGCCGCAGGTCCAACTACGTCTACGGCTCCTCGAAGGCCGGGCTCTCCGCCTTCCTCGCCGGCCTCCGCAACCGGATCGACCGCGAAGGCGTTACCGTCCTCACCATTAAGCCAGGCCCAACCCGCACCGCGATGACCGCCGGAATGCCCAAAAGCGAAAAGTTCGCCGACCCCAACGCCGTAGCCAAATCTATCGTCGCCGCAATCGCCGCAAAGAAAGACCAGCTCTATGTCCCCTTCATCTGGGCCCCGATCATGCTCGTCATCCGCACGATTCCGGAGCGCGTATTCAAGAAACTGAATCTTTGAAGATTTGATGACCTCTGCGAGGCAGATTTGGCAAAGATGCTCACAAATACCGGGCTTAAAGAAAGAGGCCCGGCAATCTGCCGGGCCTCCTTGCGTGGTCTTTTACAAGACGGTTTAGGTTAGAACTCGAGACGTCCTGAGAATTGAGCAACTCGGAAAGTATCGCGACCTACAGTCGGTTGGGTTGTGAGCTGTCCGAAGGTGCCGGAGTTATTAATATTAGTAGCGGTGCGTGAGACGGGGTTGTTGAATACAGGGTGATTCAGGACGTTGAAGCCGTCGGCGCGGAACTTAAAGTTAAGCCGGTCTCCAATAATGTGGAACGTCTTTGCTAGGCCAGCGTCGAAGTTTAACGCTCCAGGTCCACGAAGGTTATTCCTGCTGCCATATTGGAAGCCGGAAGGGTTGGAGAACGCTGCAGCTGCTTTGACCGGATCGTCGAACAGGAACAGGCGTCCGGAGGAATCCTTATGGATGTTTACCTTCACAGCACTCTTGTCCCCGTTGAAGATGCCTGGCGCATCATTCGAGTCTCCCGCCAAAAAAGCACCTGTCGTCGTTCCAAAGGCATATCCACTACGCCAGCTTGGAATCCCTGAGACGCTCCATCCGCCGATAGCCAGATCAAGCCAGCGGTTGGTACTGCCACCGAAGCTGCGGCCGCGACCAAAAGGGAGGTCGTAGACGAAATTGGCGGTGATGTTATGCTTCACATCGAAGTCCGAATTGCCCCGGCAGGCCGACGTGTTGAGCGCATCGCAAATCTGACCGGTAAAGGTATTGAGACCGATATAGTTCGCCACCGTAGAGACATTGTCGATGGAGTGCGCATACGTATAGTTGAACTGAAACTGCAGGCCGTGAGAGGTATTCTTCGTCACAGTCAGCAGACCTCCGTGATACGTCGACCAGCCTTTGTTAGTAATCATGGTGTTTGAGACGAACTGTGCAGGAATGCCGACGTTCTTCCCGATCAGACCGTTTGCCTGGAGAGTCGAAATCACATCTGCGAAGTCACCGATGGTCACCAGAGAAGATCCTGCATTGGCGACGACATTGGCAGTCTTGCTTGCGTATATACCCTTCGAGCTGATCTGGTTCTCAAACCACGGCTGCGGCGCGATGGAGTTCAACCCGGCGGTCGAACTGGCCAGCGTAGGATTTGCGCGCAAGATGTTCGACAGGGTAGAGAATGCCGCCGACATCTTCTGCGCTGAAAGCGGGTCCGGGTAGTCAAGCAGTTGAGACGCGTCGGCTTGTCCCATCAGACGGCGGCCAAGGCGGCCAACGTAGCTTCCGCTGACGATGAATCCACCCTTTACCTCTCGTTGCATGCCGGCGTTGAATGCGATCGAATAAGGGGATTTGAAGTTCTTGTCGATAGCGTAGTTCACCTGGCCGTTTACGATTCCGTTCGGAACTCCAGCGGCAGAGACATAGGGTGTAAATGGTTTGCTGATCGCAACCGGACCAGGCACAGCCGGGTGAGACAGATTCGCCCCGAGACGTGGGTCGTTTGCAAGCGCTGCATTCGCCGAAACACTGCTGCCGTAATTCGTCTGCTGGGTGTTCTGGAACAGGTAAGAAAGTTGGTCTTGAACGAAATTGATTGCGTTTATCACGGTACGGTCGTAGACCTTGCCGACAGATCCGTTAATGACGGTCTTGCGGTCAGACCCGAGTGCGTAGGTGAAGGCGAAGCGAGGGGCGATATCCAGATAGCTCGGCTTGTAGACATCCGAAGCGTTATTCGCCTTGCCGCCAAGATTGTAGACGAAGAACGGGAGTGCTGCATTACCGGAACTCGAGGCGTTGCTTTGCGCGAGACGGGCAGCGATGTACTCATCGAAGCCAAGATTTGGATTGGATTGAATACCATTGGCCTCGAAGGGCACACTGTAGTACTCGTACCGCACGCCGTAGCTGAGGGTAAGGGCCGAAGTGGCCTTCCAAGTATCCCCAAGATAGGCCTCGGTCTGATAGTAGCGGTAGCGGCGCACGGAACCTGTACCGGCCACCAACGCATTGCCGTTGTTGTCGTAGTTGTAGTTGCGGCTTTCGACTGCAATTCGGCCCAGAGCGAATGGGAAGGCAGTATCCCAGCGGGAGACGACCGTGGCATTGGTATTGATATTGCTTGGGCGAAGGCTGGAGTTCAGCGCCGTATTGAGACCGCCGATTCCAACTGTAGCGGCCTCGAAGTCACCGATAAGGCGGCTATTCGTCTTGATGAACTTGAATGTGCCACCAAGCTGAAGCGTGTGGCTGCCGATCGTCCAGTTGAAATCGTCACGGACCGTTGGGATTGGTACGCGACGGCTCTGGGAGCTGAGACTGCCGTTTGGCGCAGCCAGCGGACTAAACGTGTAGCTGGTGATACCGGTTGGGCTGTAGTTCACTGGAAACAGCAGCTTGCTGATGTTGTCGCCGTAATAAAATTGGTTGACCTTGTTGGTGCCGATCTGCCAGGTATGGCTCGCTACGTATCCGTAGCTGCGGTTCTGGACCGGATAGGTCACAGGATCCACGTCGAACTGGTTCAGTGTCTGGATGCCGTCCGAGCGGAGTGTGTGGTATTGCACGAAAACCTTCTGCCGTGACGTCAGGTTGTAGTCCACACGTCCCACGTAATTATAAAGAATTTGATTGGTCGATTGCGTAAACCGATAGCCGCCCGTATTGATGCCGTCGCCAAGAGTCAAATCGTTAGCGTGAGGATAACGGCCATTGACGTACGAGAACAGGGCCGCATTGTTTCCTATCAGTTGTGGATCGATCGCGGCAATCTGAGCTGGGCTGTAATCCGAGATGCAGTTTGCTGCGGTGTTCCGTCGAGAAGCGCTGCTGCAACCGGTGCCGTTGTTGGTATAGCCAATGGTTCCGGCACGGAAGGAATCCAGCGGAACGACTCGTGTCGTCGTCGACGCCTGAATGGTTCGCCCATTGTTGTAATCGAAGAAAAAGAACAGTTTGTTCCGCCAGATCGGTCCACCAATGTTGCCGCCGAACTGATTGCGGATCAGCTTCGTGCGAGGAATCGGTACAGTCGAATTGTTGTTGAACCAGGAGTTCGCAACCGTGGAAACGTCGCGATGATACTCATTAACGTTTCCATGGAAACGGTTCTCTCCGCTCTTCGTTACCAACTGAAACTGTCCTCCGCTGCCGGTACCGATTCCGGCCCCCAGACCAGCGGTGGTACCACGAAACTCCTGGACAGCATCGGCGGGTGCGCCGCCGACAATCGAAAACGTCCCGTTCGTCTGGCCGGAAGCAATGTCGTTTACGTCCATGCCGTCCAGAGTTGTCTCGTTCTGGTCCTGACGAGCTCCCGTTACCGAGCCCACGCTCGTAACGCCAGGCTGCAGCGAAAACAGAATTTGAAGATTGCTGCGATCCTGCACAGGGAGCTCATTCACCATCTTCACATCGAAGTTATTGCCGATGGACGCGTCCGTCGTATTGATGGTTACTTCCTGCGACGCGGCTGAAACTTCGATCTCGACATTCGTTCCCGCACCCAGCTTCACGTCCTGGCTACGCGTAACCCCGATCTGCAGGTACACGTCCTTCACTGTAGAGGTTGCGTAACCATCATGGGTGAACGTCGCCTTATAGCCCGGACCCGCCGGAACATTCGCAAACCTGTACGAGCCACTCGAATCGGTCAGTGCCTTGAAAGACACGCCTGTTTGAGCGTTCGCCAAGGACACGGTCGTCCCGGGAACTACGCCTCCCGATGCATCCGTCACTACGCCCGTCATCGACGAGGCTGTTTGCGCTTGCATAAAAGAACCGGCAGAAATTAAGAATAGGAACAGGGATATTCGAGCGACAAAAGTTCGCATTTTTGTAAAGGTCTCCAAAGAATGGGTGCAGCTTCCCAGACGTTTCATCATCAATGTCCCTGAAAAAAGGCCTTCGGGGAGGGGGACATTTAATGGATCTGAGCTAGAGCGTACTTTGGCTAAAGCACTTAGCTTGCCATTCGCGCAACTAAGGGAAATGCAGCTTAAACACCGTTTTTAGAAAAATGACGGGGTAAATTCACTCTAAAGTCAACGAAATAAATACAGAATTTCATATGCTCACTCTGAATTCCAAAATATGTTCTCCACAATTTGTGGCCAAACCCCTTCGTGCAGCTATCTCTAACCCCAAAACGATAGGCCCGGCGAATCCGCCGGGCCTAAGTCCTTATGTAGCAATGTTTTTGAATAAACTGTTTATTATCAATATCTTGCATGCAGTTATGCCCCGTAGGGTCAAGCAAGCAGATACTTACGCCGCCAAGCTTGGGGAAGTACCCCCTTCTAGAGATCCTGTTGTTGCTGCTGCGCCATCTGCTGTTGACGGCTCGGCGGAGGGGGTTGTTCCGGCAACTGTGTTGCCTTCTCTACCAGGATCGACCAGTCTTCCGGGACTGGCATCTCCTGGTCGAGTGACGGAGTTCCCTCGCTGGGAGTGACGCGAACCGCTACGGTCAATTCGCTGGCAGCCCGGCCGCGGAACATCCCGTGGGTTGGCGGAACATCGGCATAGTCGCGCCCGATAGCGGTGCGGATATGGCGGTCGCCGGCGACCAGCCAGTTCGTTGGGTCGAAGCCGACCCAGCCGAGTTGCGGCAGCAGAGCTTCAACCCACGCGTGCGTGGCCGAGTGCACGCTTCGGTCCGTATCGCTCTGCCCATGGAAGAGGTAGCCGCTGACGTAGCGGCAGGGAATTCGCAGCTTCAGACGGACCAGCGCGATCATGATGTGCGCGAAGTCCTGGCAGACGCCCTTCTTGGTCCCCAACGCGAGTTCGATCGGCGAGTCCACCTTCGTCGACCTCGGAACGTAGTCGAAGTGCTCATACATCTGCTGGTTCAACTGGTGCAGGACCATCAGGGGATCGTCCTTACGGCGTACGTCGAAGGTCTTGGCCAGTTCGTCCAGACTCTCGGAAGGAACGGCAAACTCGCTCGGAAGCAGCATCTCCCAGTAGTCGCCCTGCTCCACCAGCGCATCGAGGTCTGCCCACGCATCGGGAGCAAGGAATGCGGGAACCTGACCGGAAGGCTGCACCTCCACCAGGGACTCAGCCACGATAACGAGCTGTCCGTGTTGCCCGGGAATGTCGAAGTGGTGGACGTGATTGGCCAGATGGTCGCGGTAGCTGAACACGCGACATCGCGGGCTGACCGACAGGTGGAACGTGAGGCAGCGCTGATTCTGATCGCTCCGCGGATGCATCCGCGTCTCCATCATGCTCTCGCTCACAGAGTTGCTGTACAGAAACTTCGTCAAGTGTCGAATCGAATAGTACACGCCGTCCCCCCTTCGCCGTCGTTCTGCAACCAACTTCTCCGCGCCTTGCCAACCGGAGACAAGCTCAAATGATTCGCTGATACAGGGCCTCTTCTTTTCTTCTATCAATCGATTCGCAACTACCCGGCCAGCGCAGCCTGGATCGAATAGTCCACGTAAAGCTCGTAGATCGTCTCGTGGATCGCTCTGCACTGCACCTGGATCTCTCGCAGATACCCGACGACGTCCACCCGCATCACGTCATCGACGCTCGTATAGCTCAGCGAAGCCTGCAGCCGTCCCGCGAGACGCCGTAGCGGTTCCGCACGACTCTTGCCGCTGTCTTCCTGGATCGCTTCCAAAGCGCACTGCAGGCTGTCGATCGAGAACCGCAGGGAGTGGGGGAACTTCTCATCCAGCAGCAGAAACTCGAGGATGCGATCCGGAGTCAGGTCTGCCGTGTAGACCTTGCAGTACGCCTCAAATGCCGTAGCCGAGCGCAGCAGCCCCATCCAGTCGAGATACTCATTCCCTTCGGCGGGACGATCGATATGGCCCCACAGCTCTTCGTGGTAAGCCTCGATCAACATGGCCGTTGCGGTCGCCCGTTCGATGTAGCGCCCCACCTGGATGAACTGCCAGCCTTCGCCGTGGCTCATCGTTGAGTCGCTCACACCCTGGAACTGGTGGACCGCTTCCATCACCTGCTGCAGAAACTCGGTCGGCTGCTCGGTGCCGGTATTGTTTCCACTGTTATAGAGAGAGTTCTGCATCCCCGGACGCGTCGCGTGCAGATACAGGCTGTTCAACTGGTGCCACTGCTCGGTCGAGATCTGTTCGCGTACGTGGCGGGAGTTCTCCCGCGCCGAGATGATGCACGAAAGAATCGACGCCTTATAACTGGTATCGAAGGTGAGTTCACGGGTGAGGGCATAGGGATCGCCCTTCCACTCCACGTCCTTGGGATTGCCTAGCGCCTTGAGCACGCGCAGCCAGCGCCGGTCCGCGCTGGTCGCGCTTTCATCCAGCATCAGGTTCAGATTCACGTCCAGCAGGCGGGTCGCATGTTCGGCCCGCTCCAGATACCGGCTCATCCAGTACAAACTATCCGCAACACGAGAAAGCATCGGTATCTCCTTACTGCTTGCTCATTATTGACTCAGAACCCATGTATCTTTACTTCCGCCGCCCTGCGACGAGTTCACTACCAGCGAGCCGCGCTTCAACGCCACACGCGTCAAGCCGCCCGGCACGATCGTTACCTTGTCGCCGTACAAAACATAGGGTCGAAGATCCACGTGACGCGGCTCCAACTCATCGCCGATCAGGCAGGGAGCTCGCGAGAATGAGATCGTCGGCTGCGCGATAAATCCGCGGGGATCTGCTTCGATCTTGCGTGCAAACTCTTCGCGTTCCGCTGCTGTCGACTGCGGTCCGATCAACATGCCGTAGCCGCCGCTCTCGCCGACGGCCTTGACGACCAGCTTGTCGAGATTCGCGAGGACGTGCTGGCGCTCCTTCTTGCGAGTTAGCAGATAGGTCTCGACGTTCTTCAGGATCGGCTCTTCGGAGAGGTAGTACTTAATGATGTCGGGGACGTAGGCATAGAGTGCCTTATCGTCGGCGACGCCGGTTCCGAAGGCGTTTGCGAGCGTCACATTGCCGGCGCGATAGGCGTTGAAGAGTCCTGAGACACCGAGAATCGAGTCTCCGCGGAAGGCGAGCGGATCGATGAAGTCGTCGTCGACGCGGCGGTAGATGACGTCGACGCGCCGCAGACCGTTGGTCGTGCGCATGTAGACGACGTTGTCGTGGGTGACAAGGTCACGCCCTTCGACCAGCTCGATTCCCATCTGGCGGGCGAGGTACGCGTGTTCGAAGTAGGCGGAGTTGAAGACGCCCGGAGAGAGTAGAACGATGTTGGGTTCGGGACGGCCTTCCGGAGCCAGCGATCGCAGCGTACCCAGCAGAAGCTGCGTGTACTGCTCGATCGGACGCACGTTGTAGCGGTGGAAGAGCTGCGGGAAGATCCGCTTCATCACGCGCCGGTTGGTGAGCATGTAGCTCACGCCGCTGGGAACGCGGAGGTTATCCTCCAGCACTACAAACTCGCCATTCTCCAGCCGGATCAGGTCCGTGCCGCAGACTGCGATGTACACATTACGTGGCACTTGCAGGCCCTGCATCTGGCGGCGAAAGTGTTTACAACTGTAGACGACCTCGCGCGGCACGATCCCGTCGTCCAGGATGCGGCCCTCGTTATAGATGTCTTTCAGGAAGAGGTTCAGCGCGGTGATGCGCTGGGTCAGCCCGCGCTCTACCGTCGCCCACTCCGCGCTGGTGATAATGCGTGGCAGCAGGTCGTAGGGGAAGATTTTTTCGGTGCCCTCTTCACGCCCGTAGACCGTAAACGTGATGCCCTGGTTGAGGAAACTCAGGTCGGCAGCCTGCTTCCGCCGCTGCAGCTCATTGGGCGGCAGGGAAGAGAAGTGCTCCATCAGGGGTTCGTAGTGAGGGCGAAGGTCGCCAGGCCCGGCAAGCATCTCGTCGTAGGCATGGTCCAGCAGATAGTTCTTCAGCGCGTCACTCTCGAACTGTTTTGCCTGGGCTGTTTGCATGTAGGAGCTTTGAGTATAGCGAGACATTCCCCACCCGCCAAACCCTATTCCTAACGAAATCGTGTGCTGCTGGTGAATCGAGCCGAGGTGCCGTCCCGCTGGCTCCTCTGATTATTGATTTGCCCGATTTGCCCGCTGCGCTTCTCATCAGTCCAGGCAGTGTCGACCTACAGCCCCATGGAAGGGCACATCCTAAAGGTATGACAAACGCTATATTTTGATTTGTTTCTTTTGTCGTTTGCCATAGGCAAACGACAAAAGAAACAAAGGGGTGGATGAGGATCGTCTTTCGGCACACGTAAACGTGTGCCCTTCCCAAATATCCGCCGGATTCAACCACACCGCGAAGATGTAACGCCCATATAGGTCGATACTGCTTAGCGTCCGATGACGCCCAGGACCATCACCGTCCCGCCATCGAGGTGAATATTTCTTCCAACGCCGATCAGGGTGCCGGAGGTGTCCGCATTTGCCGCTCCTGGACTGGCGACGCGCTTCGCGAGCAGGACTCCTTCCAGCCCCGTGGGCCGGGGTGCCGCGCCTATCGTCTCCCCTTCCTTCCTCGTGGAGGTGTTCTGCTGTTGATTGGGACCTACTGCGTCCGGAATCATCGCAGGCGTCGGGCCTTGGCCTAAAATCGGGCCGCGCCGCGAGGTGCGGGGGCCTCCCATGCCGCCGGTCGCGGGATCGCCCGTGCCCGTGCCGGGACCGCCTCTTGAGTCCAAGCCACCTGTATCCACACCCATTGGATCCAGAGTCCCGCCGGGAGTCACTCCGCGCTGATCCGCGCGGATGCCGTCATTTTGCCCGGTGGCGGCTGAGGTGGGTGTCAGAATTCGCATCATGCTTCGTACGGGGAGAGACTTTCCTCCAGCCAACTCCATTCGGTCGAAGAGAAGGGTGAGTGTGGAGCCTGCCCGCTCGCCGCTGCTGGCATGCACCTCCACAATGTGGCCGATCATCCTGCTGCCTTTAGGGATCTCCGTACCGTCCGCCAGCGTCGCGGCTTTCCTGGTGAGGAGGGTGATCGCCTGTCCCGCGGCAGCATTCCTGGTGTCGATCTTTCCTGCGAGTTCGGTCTGTACAGAGGTCATGTATCGCTCGACCAAATCGCTGTTCTGCGCCAATGCCTGTGAATTCAAGGCACCCAGCGTCACTGCGCCGAGAGCCAACGCACAACCGAGAAGACGGGGAGATGTCCGGAAAAGCGTCATCGCTGGCCTCCGTTCGCACTTAACTTACGCCTCAGACTCTTCGCCTGACCAGTGTTTAAGGATGTATCTACGGAAGCAGTCCCTGTTCGACCAGCACCGGTGGTTTGCGATGCTTCGTGGCCTGTTCATAGGCAAAGGCCCAGCCCAGCAGGTCTCCATCCTTCCACTGCCGCGCCGAAAGCTCCAGCCCAAACGGCAGGCCGGACGGATAGAACCCTCCGGGGACCACGATTGCCGGAACCCCAATATTGTTCACCCAGCCGGTATTGCTGTGAGGGCCGCCGCTGAGTCGCCCGTCCTGCGCCATCGTCTCGTCCGGAGGAGGCATCTGCGTCGCGGGATACACCATTCCGTCCAGATGCAGCCGCTCCAGCGTCTCGTGATACTTCGCGAGCGCTGCCCGCTGCGGAGCGAAGTAGTTTGCCTCTGCCTCGGCATCGCTCTCCAGCACAGCCTGTGCGACCGTCGGCCGCGCGGGCTGTCCGGCCACGGGAGCGACGGGTGCACCGGTAATCGTACCGGGCAACGCCGTTCCAACCGCCTTCTGGTACGCATCCACCGACTGATACTCCGCCGGCCCGAACTCCTTCAGAAATCCTTCGGTTCCCTCGCGCCGGTAGCTGCGCGTCTTGATCGCCCGAATCATCTCCAGGTAGCTGTCCGGCAGAATGGTGTCATCGAAGACCACCGTCGCTCCCGCTGCTCGCAACTCCTCGACTGCCTTCATGAACATCGCGCGCGTCTCCGGCCGCAGCGCATTGCCGCGTCCCGATGCATCCACCGAAGCTGCCACTTCTTTCACGATGAAGGCCGGCACCCCAAAACGCTTGCCCTTGAGCGCGTCTGTCTTTAGATACGGCGTATACGGTCCACCCTCCGCTTTCCCCGCAGAGTTCGCCGTCTTGAAGTCCAACCCGTCCTCTCCTGCCATGGCGCCCAGCGCAATTGCTGCGTCCGTCACGTCCCGCGCAATCGGCCCGGTATTGTCGAGCAGCCAGTCCAGCGGGGCGATTCCCGCGATACTCACCAGCCCCCGCGTGGGTAGCAAGCCCACCACGGAACTTGTCGATGACGGCATCCGGATGGAGTTGGCCGTATCCGTCCCCGTGCCCAGCACCGCCATATTGGCGGTCACGGCCGTCACCGTTCCGCCCGAGGACCCTCCCGGCGAGAAGCGCACGTCATACGCATTTCCCGTGCGGCCAAACGCCGTGCTGCGGTTCGTATCGCTGGCCGCGAAGTCCGGCATGTTTGTCTGGCCCAGGATCACCGCCCCCGCGGCCTTCAGCTTCGCCACCACCGTGGCGTCCTTCGGAGCGACCAGTTCATGCCCCTTGATCTGAAATCCTTCCCACCCATCAGTGGTCACCTGCCCCGCGATGCTGGTATTCGCCTTGATCACGATGGGCACTCCCCACAGCGGCCCCCGCACAAAGCCTTTGCCACCAGCCTTGGCCTCGGCATCTTCTTTCGCCGCAACTGCAAGCGCACCCTTCAAATCCACATCCTGTACCGCGCGATAGATCCCGTTGTACCTGCCGATCCGAGCCGTATACCACTGGACCACCTGCGTCACGGCGTACTTGTGGCTGGCGTACATTCCCCCCAGCCGGGGGATCGTCACCTCGATCAAGTCGCGATCCATCGCCGCCATCTGCTTTGACGACAGCTCGCCGCCGGTCTGTCCCGAAGCCAGTCCGCTACCTATCAGTAACGCCGCAGCACCGGCAATCCATCCGCTCAAACGCATGCAGATCCCCCATTTCAAGTACGAATGAGCCTAGAGTCTCCCATACGTCTGTCCGCTCGCCAAACAAATTCGTGTGGCGCGCAACTCCCACGCTTTCAGCCATCCAGCCCCTCAACTCACTTCAATCTCATATCTTCACGCCAAATACATGTCCCACTGCGCTAAACTAAAGGTGACGCGCATTTTCACTCCAGCATCAACCTCCGCGCCCAGCCCAAAACACAGAACAGGACGTACATTCGAAGTGAGTAACCCCACGCAAGCCATTCGCAACATCGCCATCATTGCGCACGTCGACCACGGCAAGACCACTCTCGTCGACGCCATGCTCCGCCAGTCCGGAACCTTCCGCTCCAATGAAGCTGTTGCAGAGCGCGTCATGGACTCCAACGACCTTGAAAAAGAGCGCGGCATCACCATTCTGGCCAAGAACACGGCCATTCAGTACCACGACTCCAAGATCAACATCGTGGACACCCCGGGCCACGCCGACTTCGGCGGAGAAGTAGAACGCGCCCTGAAGATGGTCGACGGCGTCGTCCTGCTGGTAGACGCCTCGGAAGGCCCCCTGCCGCAGACCCGCTACGTGCTCTCGAAGGCCCTCGAAGCCAAGCTGACTCCGATCATCGTGATCAACAAGATCGACCGTCCTGACGCCCGCGTCCAGGAAGTTTTGAACGAGGTCTATGACCTCTTCATCGATCTCGATGCCGACGAGTCCATTTTGGACTTCCCGGTCATCTACACCAACGGCAAGGCCGGTACCGCCACCATGGATATGGCCATCCCCGGCACCGATCTCCAGCCGCTCTTCGAGCTGATCTTCAAGACCATCCCCGCTGCCCCCGGCACGGCGGACGGCGATCTCCAGGTGCTCGTCACCAACCTCGACTACTCCGACTACCTCGGCCGCCTCGCCATTGCACGCGTCTTCAACGGCACGCTCAAGATCGGCCAGGAAGTAAACCTCTCCCGCATCGACGGCAGCCTTCAACCCGTCAAGGTCACCAAGCTCTTCACCTTCAACGGACTGAAGCGCGAAGACACCACCGAGACCTCGGTCGGTGACATCGTCGCCATCGCCGGTATCCCCGGGATCACCATCGGTGAGAGCTTCTGCGCCCTCGAAAACCCCAAGCCGCTTCCGCTGATCAAGATCGATGAGCCGACCATCGCCATCAACTTCTCGGTCAACAACTCGCCTTTCGCCGGCAAGGAAGGCAAGCTCGTCACCTCGCGCAACATCAAGGAGCGCCTGGACCGCGAACTGCTCACCAACGTCTCGATTCGCGTCGAAGACACCGGCTCCCCCGAGACCTTCAAGGTACTCGGCCGAGGTGAACTGCAGCTCTCCGTGCTGATGGAAATGATGCGTCGCGAAGGCTTCGAACTCATGGTCTCGCGCCCCACCATCGTCACCAAGCGTATCGATGGCGAGCTGATGGAGCCCTCCGAATTGCTGACCATCGACATTCCCGACAACTTCGTCGGAACCGTCATCGAGCGCCTCGGACCGAGAAAAGGCGAGATGATCAAGATGGCGAACCACGGTTCGGGCCGCGTTCGTATGGAGTTCAAGGTCCCCTCGCGCGGACTCATCGGACTCCGCAACGAAATGCTTACCGAGACCCGCGGCACCATCGTGATGAACTCCATCGCCGGCGAGTACATTCCGTACTCCGGCGAGATTCCGCAGCGTCCTTCCGGCGCTCTTATCTCCGATCGCACGGGAACCACGACCACCTATGCGCTCGACGGCATTCAGGACCGCGGTATCCTCTTCATCGGCGACGGCGCAGAGGTCTACGAGGGCATGATCATCGGCGAGCACTCGCGCGACAACGACCTCGACGTAAACTGCGTCCGCGAAAAGAAGCTCACCAACATGCGCGCTTCCGGCTCCGACGATGCGCTCCGCCTCGTCCCCTACAAGCAACTTACCCTCGAGCAGTCCATCGAGTTCATCGCGGACGACGAACTGGTAGAGGTCACTCCCAAGAGCCTCCGCATGCGTAAGAAGATCCTGCAAGCCAACCGCCGTCCCAAGGGAACGCGCGGCGGCTCGACGCTGGAATAGTTCTTACGCAATCGATGCAGAACAAATAAATGGCTGGCGATCCCAAGAGGGTCGCCAGCCATTTTCTTGTCTCTGACTAGAGGTAGAGTGCTGCCTTTTAAACGAAGCGTCCAAAACCCTACGAAGTAGCGCCCGCCCGGTGTTAGGGCGCCTTAGCACTTACCTCGCTATGCGATACACCTTATAGAAATTGATCGTCACTTCAGGAAGACCATCCTGTATGCGTACTATCTTTTTGAGCGGCACGATTTGTCTTTGTCGTTGTTCTTCGAAAGGGATCCCATGGTCTACCGCTTCCAACCCACCCGACTCATGACCCCGCTCGTCGTGCTCTGCGGGCTCTGTGCCGTCTCCTACTGGCTCAACCCCGAGCCGTGGCATCACCTCAGTTTCGCGACGCAAGCGCTCTTTGCAGCAGCCCTGATCGTCTTTGCAGCTCTGATGCTTTTGCTGCGCTCCCGTATGTCTCTGCGCATCGACGAGCGTGGCATCGAGGTCTTCTACCCGATCGGAGCGCCCCGTTTCTACGCATGGGCCGAAATCGAAGCCGCTCGTATCATTCGCAAACGCATCTTCCTTATCCCGGTAATGTCCAGCATCGGTCTCAATCTACGCGAGGGTGCTCGCCCTACCAACGCCGTCTTGCGCGCTGCTGGAGCGGTGAACGGTTATAACGCCAGCTTCCCGGCCTTCTTCGACCTCAGTGACACCGAGATTCTCGAACGCATTGCCTTCTACAAGAGCCAGTACCAGCACGGATAGCGGGGCAGAAGCCTCTCTATCCACTCTCTGCCTACGGCATCACCGAAGCTCGCTGCAAAAGGATCGACTCCCTCCGGTCGTCATCCGCGATTGCAACTGGAGTGGTGCCAGAACCCTCGAATCGTTCATAGCTCGAAACGGTCTTTCCATCCGGACTGGCGGTGAGCTTTACCACCTCCATGGACTTGTAGGCCTTTGGGATGCGTGCTCCGAACCAGTGGCGATCTTCCTGCTGCGTCCAAGTCACCAGCGCCAGCACAGAGCCTGCCGGATACTCGGTATGCGCTCCTGTACGCGCGCTAGCAATCGCGATGTCATTGCCGAATAAGGTCGACATCGTCTGCTGCGTGGGATCGATGCCGGAGGTGATCACCTTCCACTGCCAGGGCTGCACTGGCAGGTTCTCAGGGAGCGCTGCTCCCGTGTTGAAGAGCTCTGAATCGGGGACTTCATGTTTGCATCCGGCCAGGAGCGAGAGCGCCAGCGTACCGCAAAGTAAGAGTTGCTTCATCGAGTCCCTCCCGTCCGCGTGATTGGCATGGTGTAAACGAAGTCGTTGTCCTTCACCGGCTGGTGGCAGCTTACGCACTCTCCCGTAAAAGCTGCGCTTTTGCCGTAGGGTTTCAGGTCCATGCCGAGCCATCGCGCCCAGCCCCAGCCTGCGGTCGAAGCGTACTTCGTCTTATCCTTTACCATGAACTCCACCTGTTTGAACTGTCCCGGACGGATCACGCCCTTGTTGTCGGTCATCTGGGTCCAGGCGATCTTCGCGAAGGCCGCGCCATCGGGCCACGGATGAATCTGCTTGCTCTCGATCGCCCGGATCGCAATGTCGTTTCCGGCGATCACCCGCATCGTGCGGTTGTCCCCGCGGTCGGTCGTGCTGATCGCCTTCCAATCCTTGTAGTCGCGAAAGAATTCGATTCCGTTCGGAGCGGCGTGAATCGCCGGCATCGGCGTCTTCTCTCCATTCCAATCTTTGTATTGGGTATCGGCGGCAGCTATCGTCACCGCGTCGGATACAGCAGTCTTCCCGAATGGGACGAGATAGCTCTTCAGCACTGCGAGATCCGCTGGCGTAAGCGCCGCTTCGGGATGGGCCTTCAAGTAACGCGGTAGCGGCATCGCTCCCAGTTGAATCTGCGTCACGGCTTCAAACAACATCGCCCGCTGCGCCGCCGCAGGCAGCTTTCCGATCTCGGAAAAATTCAGATGCTGCCGGGCCATCTTCACATCATGCGTTGCCACCCAGTACGCCGGTACGACCTGATCGAACCATGGCAGCGCAGTCTCGTTCGAGTGGCAGCTATAGCAGGATCGCTTCAGCACCGCCTTGACCTCGGGCGGAGCCTGTATCTCGGCTGCGACTGGTGGGTTGGTCAAAGCCGGCCGTACAAACTGCAGCATTACAAAAACAACACACCCCAGTGCCGCGAGCCTCGCAATCCATCTCATCCAAGTCTCCCGTATTCAAGAGGTAGGACGAGTTGAGCTCAACAATTGTTACAAGATTTTTTTTGTTTTATGAAAGTATCGGGACGATCCGCTCATGTCCCGGGCTGCACATACACTGCAGTTGCGGCCAGCTTCCGCTCGTCGCCGCGAGGATCGTCCTTCACCACGGACTTCACATCCCAGCACATCGTGGCTCGCCGCTCCGTATCGAAGCGAGGCCATTTGGGAATGGCAGTGTTATTGGGATCGCCCGTTTTGGCGAACGCGATGAGCGTCTCGCTCATCTGGTCCGCCACCTTCTGCGCGTCTGCTCCGCCGCCCGTCATGCCCTTCGCGATCTCAACGTTGTCGAAGACAAACGGAATATCGATTGTATGCGGCGCTCCCCATTTGCCCCCGTCCACCGGGCTCTTGAAGTCGAACTCGTAGATCCAGGTTGGACCCTTCTGGGCCGCTCGGCGTTCGCTCTCGATCACCATTCCGTGCCAGCTTCGGAACGCGGTCGTTACCGCAAAGAAGACATCCCCCGCTGAGTATTCGGGGTACCAGCGCCGATAGTCTGCCACGATGTCCGCGGTCTTCAGAGAACCCAGAAACTGCCGGTACTTCTCCAGTCGGCCAGGCAACTTCGGCCAGTCGAGGGTGAACAGGGAAGGGTCTGCTGCTCCGATTAGCAACCGCGTCTCATCATGGGTGTTCCCGAGAATCATCGGAACCGCAGCCGAGATCGCAGGAGCGTCCGGCGCAAAGGGATCCCGCGGCAGGGCCCGTCCGTCATGCACCGGTCCAAAATATTTGCCTAGCCACAGCGCGCTCACCAGGCGCTCCATCGAAATCTTCGCCGGGTCGCGAATGTCCTCCAGCCGCTCCTTCGACAGACCTAGTTCCGCCAACACCGCTGAAGCTGTAGCCGTGGCATGCTCGGGAACCGTTCCGGTCAACTGCTGCCCGCTCATCGTCACCACGCGATGAAAGAGGCCCTTGGCTTCGGGCATGGCCATCAGGGTTGCGCACTTCGCACCGCCGCCGCTCTGCCCAAAGATCATCACGCGGGACGGATCGCCGCCGAACTCGGCGATATTATCCTTGACCCATTGCAGCGCCAGGATCAGATCGAGCTGCCCGACGTTTCCGCTGTCCGCAAACTCTGCTCCACCCAATTCAGCCAGGTACAAATACCCGAACAGATTCAGCCGGTGATTCAGCGTTACCACGACAACATCTCCCCGCTTCACCAGCCGAATCCCGTCGTAGACCGGGCCATTGCTGCTCGAACTCGAGTACGCCCCGCCATGGATATAGACCATCACTGGCCGCTTCCTCCCGTCCTTCAAGCCCGCTGTCCACACGTTCAAATGCAGGCAATCCTCGCTGTTGACTGGACTTTCCTCATCCAAAGCCGCAAACGCTGACCGCCCATCGCGTTGATGAATCGGCTGGGGAGCCTGCGGTCCAAACGCCACCGTCTCCCTGATCCCCGTCCATGCCTTCGGCTTCACCGGGGCCATAAAGCGCCGTTCAGCAGTACCCGCTCCATACGGAATTCCTTTGAAGACATGCACCCTCTGATCCAGATAGCCCCGCACTTTTCCAGCAGATGTTGCCGCTACCGGTCCCGTCGAAGTCCCAACCTGCCCGAACATCCGCGCCGGTCCGCCAAAAACTCTCCCTGCACTAATTGCGGCTCCGGCTCCCAGAACATGCCGTCGCGTCCATTTCGAGTTCATTCGAAGCGCCTCCAGGCCAGCCCCCGAATTCTAACCGCAAAGTGGTCGACCACTTCTTGATCTTGCCGTCAACAGCTCCGCTCTGCACTTGAGAAAGAGACTGCCCGATAATGAATTCATGCAAGAAACTTACTCGTTGAGGATCGCAACTGAAGGGGATGCTGCGCTTATTGCCGAGCATCGCGGCTTGATGTTTTTAGACATGGGATTAGTTTCAGTTGAGGAGGCTAGAGCCCTCACGGCGGCGGCTGAACCGTGGATCTTCGATCTTCTGAAGAGTGGCGAATATAAGGGCTGGTTCCTTGAAGAACAAGGGGTTGTTGTTACTGGAGGGGGTCTTCTCCTGAGAGAGGTGGGGCCGGTCGCTGGTTGTCTCCGCGTGGGGAGCGCGGCCCACATCGTAAACGTGTACACCCTGCTTTCTCACCGTAAACGTGGCTTGGCACGCCGCATCCTGGGCGAAATGCTGCAGTGGTGTGCGGAGAACCGCATCGACCAGGTCACTCTTACATCCTCTGAAGCAGGACGCGGCTTGTACGCATCGTTGGGGTTCGAGCCACAGATGGACAGCATGAGACTTGTGCGCGGACAGTAAAACGGGCCGCCCGAAGGCGGCCCGTTCACTCCAGCAGAGTCAGCCAAAACTACTTCTTGGCTGTCGCGAACCGCTTGTTGATCTCATCCCAATTGACAGTGTTCCACCAGGCTGCGAGGTAATCCGGCCGCTTGTTCTGGTACTTCAGGTAGTAGGCATGTTCCCAGACGTCGTTGCCCAGGATCGGGTAGAGTCCGTCGCTGAGGGGCGAGTCCTGGTTCGGCTTGGTGACGATCTCCAGCTTGCCGCCCTTGAATACCAGGAAACCCCAGCCTGCGCCGAACTGCTTGGCGGTCGTCTCGTTGAAGGTCTTCTTGAAGGCTTCGAAGTCGCCGAAGTCGGCCTTGATCTGGTCTGCGATTGCTCCCGAGGGGGCTCCGCCGCCATTCGCCTTCATGATCTCCCAGAACATGGTGTGATTCACGTGGCCGCCGCCGTTGTTCTGGACGACCTTGCGGACGTCCTCGGGGATGCTGGCGAGAGCCTTCAGCAGCTCTTCGGGAGATTTCGTGCCCAGTTCGGGGTGTTTTTCGACCGCGCCGTTCAGGTTCGTCACATAGGTCTGGTGGTGCTTATCGTGGTGGAGCTTCATGGTCGCTTCGTCGATGTGGGGCTCAAGCGCCGCGTAATCGTAGGGCAGGGGGGGAAGTTCGTAGGCCACGTTCGTTCTCCTATAAGGCTGGTAAAGTCTGGGGTGGAAATACCGCCGCGTTGAAATAACACCGACAGCTTCAGCCGTCGGCAATCTCGAATCCGTACGTCTCGAATTCTGGGAATTTCTGAATGAGTCCCGGTAGAAAATACCACCGGCACCGCCTGCTCTCCATACGATGCCATCCGGTGATGCAGCGATGCACCTCACAAGGGCCGCGCTGTACTCCGCAATGCTTTGCTCCGTAATTTAGGCACGAAGCAAGTCGAATCATAGCGCATCGGCACATTCACCGCCCATTCACTGCTTGTCTCTCCCGTTCCTTGTCCTTTTAGGTTCTAATAAAATTCAATGAGCGTTTTAGCCGCCTCCTATCGTTGGCTCGATGACAATGGCCCTGCCTTCGGTGCTCCGGGTCTCGAGCCCCGCTGGACTTCCAGCCGCAAAGACGCTGTATCCACTGCTTACGCCGCCTCCAGCCGCGTCTGGTTTACCCTCTCGCACGGCACCCTCAACGAGATTTATTACCCCACCATCGATCGCCCGCAGACCCGTGACATGGAGCTGCTCTTCACCGATGGCGAGACCTTCTTCCACGAGGAGAAGCGCGACTTCGAGTACGACTTCCACTACATCGATCCCAAGGCGCTTGCCGTTCGGGTCGTGGCTAACGACCTCCAGGGCCGCTACACCGTCACCAAGGAGTTCATCTCCAACCCGCACCACCCTGTCGTCCTGATGAACGTCAAGGTAAGCGGCGACGAGGCGGTTCTTTCCCGGCTGAAATGTTACGCCCTGCTGGCTCCGCATCTTGACGGCGGCGGCGCCGGAAACTCCGCCCGCTCCATCGAGATCGCCGGGCAGCGTGCCATTCTCGCCTGGAAGAACCATACTTCGCTTGCCATGGGCGTCGATTGCGGTTTTACGCGCAGCTCCTGCGGCTACGTCGGCTCCAGCGACGGCTTCCAGGACCTCACCAGCAATATGAAGATGGACTGGCAGTTCGGCCAGGCGCTGGACGGCAACATCGCCGTCATGGGTGAGATCGATGTCGCCGCTCACCGCGAGTTCACCATCGCCATCGCATTCGGCGACGGTCATCACGCTGCCCTTGCGGGCATGATGCAGACGCTCGCGACTCCGTTCGAGCTTCACTCCCAGCGCTTCGTCGCCCAATGGCTGCGGGCTAACTCGCCCGAATCCCTGGCCCCCGCAGCAACCGACGGCGGCCGCCTGATGCGCATCAGCCATAATGTGATCCTCACGCACGAGGACAAGACCTACTCCGGAGCATTTATCGCTTCCGCCTCCATTCCCTGGGGAGCGTCCAAGAGCGACGACGACCTTGGCGGCTATCACCTCGTCTGGACCCGCGATATGGTGCAGTCGGCAACTGCCATTCTCGCCTGCGGCCGGACGGACACCGCTCTTCGCGCCCTTGTCTATCTGGCCTGTACGCAGCGCCCAGACGGCAGCTTTGCGCAGAACTTCTGGATCGACGGAACCCCGTATTGGACTGGTATTCAGCTCGATGAGGTGGCCTTCCCGATCATCCTGGCCTGGCGGCTGTGGAAGCTCGGTGGGCTCGGCAACTTCGACGTCTTCCCTTTTGTCGAGCGCGCCGCGGCCTTCCTCGTCCGTTACGCCCCGGTGACCCAGCAGGAGCGCTGGGAAGAGAACGCCGGCTATTCGCCTTCGACCCTCGCGGCGGTCATCTCCGGCCTCATCTGCGCCGCCGATATCGCGCGCGGCCACGAAGCGTTTGAGCTTGCCAGCTTCCTCGAAAGCTACGCCGACTGGATCGAATCGCATCTTGACGAGTGGACGACGACGCATGAGGGCATCCTCCATCCGGACGTGAAGTATCACTACATGCGGATCCGTCCGCCGGCTCTCGGGGAGCCTTTCCATAATCAGCAGATCGCGCCGGGCTACATTCATATCGCAAATCGCAGCCCCGAAGAGAAGTACGACTTCGAGGCCCGCGAGGTGATCGATGCCGGCTTTCTGGAGCTGGTCCGTTACGGCATCCGCCGTGCGGACGATCCCCTGATCGTCGACTCCCTGAAGGTGGTCGATCACTGCCTGAAGATCGAGACCCCCTACGGCGACTGCTGGCGCCGTTATAACCATGACGGCTACGGTCAGCGTAAGGATGGCGGCCCGTACGAGGGCTGGGGCCAAGGGCGTGCGTGGCCTATTCTCGCCGGAGAGCGCGCTCACTACGAACTCGCCGCCGGTCATGATGTATCCAGCTATATCACTGCGCTGGAGAGGTTTAGCTCAATCGGCGGGATGATGCCCGAGCAGATCTGGGACTATGCCGACCTGCCGTCCGAGGGGATGTATCTGGGCCGCTCCGCTGGGTCCGCACAGCCCCTGGTCTGGGCGCACTCCGAGTACATCAAGCTGCTCCGCTCCACCGTCGACGGACAGGTCTTCGACCGCATCTCGGTGGTAGCTGAACGGTATGCTGTAAAAGCTTCAGAACGAACCTTTTCCAGCCAGATTGAGGTCTTCCAGACGGGCCGGCCCATCACCCGCGTTCCCGCGGGCCTCACGCTTCGCATCCTTGACCCCAGCTCCTTCCGCGTCGTCTGGACGCAGGATAACTGGGCCACCAGCACCCATACCGAATCCCGTATCGTCGGATACCCAGGTTCGTACGCCGATATCGCCACCACCGCGAATCAGACCGGAACGATCGTTTTCACGCTGTATTGGCCGACAGAGGACCGCTGGCTTGGTAGAAACATCTCAATCGCCGTAACGCACCGCTAGTCCCAACGTTCGTCCAGTCCCACGTTCCTTCGGGGAGAGGCAGATGCGCTTCCCCCGCGCCCGCTTGTACACTGGTAGAGATTTACCTAAAACGACTGACTCCCGAAGCCGCCATATTGTGGCGAGACGCTTCGAACTAAAAAAGGAAAAGAATGAGCGAACAGCAGCAGGATATCCAGAACGAGCTCGACCAGCTCTCCATCAATGCCCTCCGCTTTTTGGCCGTCGACGCCGTTCAGAAGGCAAACTCCGGCCACCCCGGCGCTCCACTTGCCTGCGCCCCCATTGCCTATCTGCTTTACCACAAGCTTATGAAGCACGATCCTTCCGACCCTAAGTGGATCGACCGCGACCGCTTCGTCCTCTCGAACGGCCACGCCTCGGCGTTGCTGTACGGCGCGCTGCACCTCTCCGGCTACGACCTGCCGATGGAGCAGCTCGAGCAGTTCCGCCAGTGGGGCTCTCACACCCCGGGCCACCCGGAGTACGGCGAGACCGCGGGCGTCGAAGTCACCACCGGCCCCCTCGGCCAGGGTTTCGCCATGGCAGTCGGTATCGCAACCGCAGAGAAGCACCTCGCCGCCGTCTACAACCGGGACACCTACAACGTCGTCGACCACCACACCTACGTCCTCTGCGGCGACGGTGACCTGATGGAAGGCATCTCGCACGAGGCTGCCTCGCTCGCCGGAACCCTCGGCCTGGGCAAGCTCATCGTTCTCTACGACGACAACCTCATCTCGCTCGACGGACCGACGGACCTCTCCTACACCGAAGACGTCACCATGCGCTTTGAGGCCTATCACTGGCAGGTAATCTCCGTAGCCGACGGCAACGACCTCAAGGCGATCGAAGATGCGATCCTCGCCGGTAAGGCCGAGACCACCAAGCCCACCCTCATCCGCGTTCGCACCGTGATCGGATTCGGCAGCCCCAAGGCCGGAACGAACAAGGTCCACGGCGAAGCGCTCGGCGTGGAAGCCGTCAAGGCGACCAAGAAGAACCTCGGCTGGCCCGAAGACAAGTCCTTCTACGTCCCCGATGAGGCCCGTAAGAACTGGGACACCATCAAGCTGCGCGGCAAGGATGCTCACGCTGCCTGGACCGCTGAGTTCGAGGAGTACGCCAAGGCGTACCCGGAGCCGTCGGCCCAGTTCGACCGCACCATCAAGGCCGAAATGGCGAAGGACTGGCAGAAGAAGATCCCTGTCTTCCCGACCGACAAGCCTGTTGCCACGCGTAATGCCGGCCAGGTCGTCATGAACGCCATCGCCGGCGTCGTGCCCGAGCTCTTCGGCGGAGCGGCCGACCTCACCGCCTCCACCAAGACCATCTTCAAGGATTCGCCCAGCTTCCACGTCGATCCTGCCGGCCGCAACGTCTACTTTGGCGTCCGCGAGTTCGGCATGTGCGCGATGGTCAACGGCATGGCAGCCCACGGCGGCCTGATTCCGTTCGGCTCGACCTTCTTCACCTTCTCGGACTACTGCCGTTCGGCGCTTCGTATGGCTGCGCTGATGTCGGTTCACTCGCTCTTCGTCTTCACCCATGACTCCGTGGGCCTTGGCGAAGACGGTCCCACCCACCAGCCCATCGAGCACCTGATGAGCCTCCGCGCGATCCCGCACCTTACGGACTTCCGTCCCGCGGATGCGAACGAGACGGCTGCCTGCTGGCAGCTTGCTCTGGAGCGCAAGTCGGCCAGCTTCATGGCGCTCTCGCGTCAGGATCTTGCCGTCCTCGACAACGAAAAGTACAAGGTCCTCGATGGCGTCCGGCACGGTGCGTATGCTCTTGAGACCGGTACCGACATCATCCTGATGGCCGCTGGTTCCGAAGTGGAACTGATCATGAAAGCCGCAGCCGAACTCAAGGCCGCAGGCATCAGCGCGACCGTCATCTCCGTGCCCAGCTTCAAGATCTACGACGAGCAGGAAGCCGCTTACAAGACCGGCCTCATGCCCGAAAGCACTCCGAAGATCGCTATTGAAGCCGGTGCCACCATGGGCTGGTACAAGTACGTCGGCCACAACGGAGTCGTCATCGGCCTCGATCGTTTCGGTGCCTCGGCACCTGGGCCGATTGCGCTCGAGAAGCTCGGCATCAGCGTCGCTCACGTAGTCGAGCACGCGAAGAAGCTGGTCAAAAAGTAAACACGTTTTTCGAACGGCGACAGGAACGACATGACGCAAGACGAAGCAAAGCGGATGGCGGCTCGGCGCGCCCTGGAGTTTGTCGAGGATGGGATGGTGCTTGGGCTGGGCTCAGGCACCACCTCCGCCATCTTCATCCAGGAGCTGGGCGAACGCGTCAAGCAGGGGCTGAAGGTGCGGGGAATCGCAACCTCGGCCGCGAGCCACGAGTTGGCGAAGTCGCTCTCTATTTCACTGACGACCTTTGAAGAGGTTTCGGAGCTGGATCTCGCCATCGATGGTGCAGACGAAGTCGGCCCCGGCCTGGCTCTCATCAAAGGCGGCGGCGGAGCGCTTCTCCGGGAGAAGATCGTGGAGAGCGTGGCGCGGCGCTTCATCGTAGTCGCTGATTCCTCGAAGCTTGTAGCGACTCTTGGTCGTTTCCCACTGCCTGTCGAAGTCGTTCAAATGGCTCTTCCGATCGTCACGCGCAAGCTTGAAGCCCTGAATCTGAACCCGAAACTTCGTCATCATCCCGATGGATCGCTCTACGTCACAGACGAAGGGAATGTGCTTTTGGACTGTGTCTGCGGCGCTATTCCTGATCCAGCGAAGACGGCAGCCGATATCCGCGCTATCGTCGGTGTCGTCGAGCATGGATTGTTCCTGAAAATGGCGTCTCTGGCGCTGATCGCAGGCGAAGACGGTGTCCGCGAGGTCCTTCCCTGAGGCCCGCCTGTAGCGGGTTTTCAATCACTGCTGCTGCTGCTTGCATCGTACCCTCGCTCAGGAGCGTCTTATCTTTATGACGACGTCCGCTACTCCCGTCTCCCCGCAGAAATCTCGCAACTGGCTTATCACCGGTGCTTCCACCGGTTTCGGTCGTCTCCTCGCAGAAGAGGTCCTGAAAGCCGGCGGCAAAGCCATCGTGACGGCGCGCAACATCGACAAAGTCATCGACCTCGAAGAGAAGTTTCCCGGGCAGGCCAAGGCTTTTTCCCTCGACGTAACCGATTACCCTCAGATCGCTTCGGTCGTCGCTCAGAGCACTGCTTCCTACGGCCCCATCGATGTTCTGGTGAATAATGCCGGCTACGGTGTTGCCGGGGCTGTCGAAGAAGTGACCGAAGACGAGTTCATGCCGATGTTCAACACCAACGTCTTCGGCCTCATTCGGGTCACCCAGGCCCTGCTCCCGCATCTTCGTAAGCAGGGAAGCGGCCATATTCTGAATCTCTCGTCCATCGGAGGCCTGGTGGCCTCACCCGGCATGGGCTTCTACAACGCCAGCAAATTTGCGGTCGAAGGCCTCTCCGAAGCGCTCGCGCAGGAGCTTGCGCCTCTCGGCATCCACGTTACTATCGTCGAGCCCGGCCCCTTCCGCACGGATTTTCTAGGCCGTTCCGGCGTCATGGCCGAAAACGTAATTCCTGACTACGAAAAGACCGCCGGCAATATGCGCCGTTACTTCGCAGCCCAGGACGGCAAGCAGAAGGGCGACCCGCTGCGTGCGGTTCACGCCATGATGGCCGTGGTCGACTCCCCGAACCCGCCTCTTCGCCTGCTCCTCGGAGCCGCCGCCCTCCAGCGTCTGCGCGCCAAGACGGAGAGCCAGCAAAAAGAGGTTGCCGCCTGGGAATCCACGACACTTGGCGCAGACTTTCCGGAGGGCGAGTGACGCAAAGCTCTCCCATCAAGACGATCTTCTGGGACATCGGCGGCGTTCTCCTGACCAACGGCTGGGGCCGGCGTCAGCGGGCTCATACTCTAACCCCGCTCGGCGTCGATATCGAGGACTTCGAGTCGCGGTACGAAGCTGCCAACTTCTTCTGGGAGCGGGGCCTCTCGACCGCCCTGGAATTCTTCAACAAGACTGTCTTCCACGCCGATCAGCCATCCCGTTCGTTTTCGTACGAAGAACTCTGGCCGCTGGTCTGCGCTGAAAGTAAACAACTTGATCCGGCAACGTATGACATCCTCACCGCACTCAGCGCCTCCGGCAGGTACAAGGTCGCCACGCTCAACAACGAGAGCCGCGAATTAAATGACTACCGGCTGGACGCATTCGACCTTCGTCGCCACTTTGACTACTTCATCTGCTCCGGCTACGTCCACGAGATGAAGCCGAATCCCGACATCTACCGCGCCGCTATTGAGATCTCCGGCCTTCCACCCTCAACCGCCGTCTTCGTCGACGACAAGCCTGAAAACTGCCGTGCCGCAGCCGCTTTCGGAATAGTACCCATCCTCTTTGAATCGCCCGCCCAACTGACGCGCGATCTTGAGGCACTCGGAATTCAAATAAACTAGACAGACCTACATTCGATTTAGAAAAACTAAGGAGCACGACATGGAACTTGGAATTATTGGTCTTGGCAAAATGGGCTTCAACATGGCAGAGCGTCTTCGGCTCGCCGGGCATAAAGTCGTCGGATTCGACTTCAACAAAGATGCCACCGCAAAGCTCACCGCCTCCGGCTCCCTGGGCGTGAACTCCCTCGAAGAGCTTGCCTCGAACCTGAGCGCTCCCCGTGCCATCTGGATCATGGTTCCCGCCGGCGACCCCGTCGACCAGACCATCGCCAAGCTCGAACCGCTGATGCAGAAGGGCGACACCTTCATCGACGGCGGCAACTCGAACTACAAGGATACCCAGCGTCGTCACGCCGAAGCCGCAGCCAAGGGCTTCAACTTCGTCGATTGCGGAACCTCCGGCGGAGTCTGGGGACTCGCGGAAGGCTACTCGCTGATGATCGGCGGCGACAAGGAGCCGGTTGAGCGCCTCACCCCCATCTTCGAAACCCTCGCTCCCGGCAAGGCCGAAGGCTGGGGCCATGTCGGACCCTCCGGCTCCGGCCACTTCGTCAAGATGGTGCACAACGGTATCGAGTACGGCATGATGCAGGCTTATGCTGAAGGCTTTTCCATCATGGAGGCCAAGACTCCGCTGAACCTCGATCTCACGCAGATCTCGCACATCTGGCAGAAGGGTTCGGTCGTCCGCTCCTGGCTGCTGGATCTGACCGCTGCCGCGCTCGACAAGAACCCCACGCTCGATGGTCTCGAGGCTTATGTTCCGGACTCCGGCGAAGGCCGCTGGACCGTTACCGAGGCGATCGATCTCAATATCTCCGCCCCGGTGATCACCGAGGCCCTTATGCGCCGTATCCGTTCGCGGGAAGAGAACAACTTCACCGACCGCATGATCTCGATCATGCGCGGAGCCTTCGGCGGCCATGACGTCAAGAAGGAAGCTCCAAAGGCTTAACCCACCAGCCCGCATGCAGACGGTACTCTGCCTCCGCATGCGGCATTCAACATCGACGGCAGTTGATTCAGGCCGCGTCAGATACAAGCAAGGGAGTAAGAAATGTCTATTACGAAAGCAGTACCCCTTCCGGAAGGTGAGCTCGCCAAGAAGGAAGAGCGCATCCCCGAGCCCTGCATCGTCGTTATCTTCGGTGCTTCAGGCGACCTCACGAAGCGCAAACTTCTGCCCGCGCTCTACCACCTCGAACAGTCCGGCTTGTTGCCCAAGGACTTCACCGTAGTCGGCGTCGCCCGCCGGGATCTCTCCACGACCTTTGCCCCCGACATGCAGGACGGCATCATCAAGGGCGGCGGCGTCGAAGAAAACGATCCGAAGCTCAAGCCCTTCATGGATCGCGTTCAGTACTTCGCCACCGAGTTCGACGATGACAACGGCTACGAGAAGCTCAAGGCATACCTCGCCGACCTCGACACCAAGTTCAACACCAAGGGCAATCGCCTCTTCTACCTCGCCGTCGCGCCCGAGTTCTTCGCCGACATCATCCAGCGTCTCGGAAACCACGGTATGGCCAAGCCCGAAGAGGGAGCCGCGCACTGGATCCGCGTCATCATCGAAAAGCCCTTCGGCACCGATCTCGCCTCGGCTCGCAAGCTCAACGATGAGGTCAACGCCGTCCTCTCCGAAGACCAGATCTTCCGCATCGACCACTACCTGGGCAAGGAGACGGTGCAGAACATCCTCGTCTTCCGCTTCGGCAATGGAATCTTCGAGCCCGTCTGGAACCGGAACTACATCGACCACGTCGAGATCACCGCTGCTGAATCGATCGGCATCGAAGGCCGCGGCCCGTTCTACGAGAAGGCCGGCGCTGTCCGCGACGTGCTTCAAAACCACGTCATGGAAGTCCTGTCTTTCGTAGCCATGGAACCACCGGATTCGTTCCAGGCCGAAGCCGTTCGGACCGAGAAGCTCAAGGTCTGGCAGGCGATCGAAGGGATTCCCATTGAGAACGCAGTCCGCGGCCAGTACGGTCCCGGAACGGTCGACGGCAAGCCCGCCATCGGCTACCGCCGGGAAGAGCGCGTCTCGGCTGAATCGAACACCGAAACCTTTGCTGCCGTCCGTCTCGAAATCGAGAACTGGCGCTGGGCGGGCGTTCCGTTCTACCTTCGTGCCGGCAAGCGCCTCGAACAGCGCGTGACTGAAGTGACGATCGTCTTCAAACAGCCGCCGTTGCACCTTTTCAAGTCCAATCGCAGCGACGATAAGATCGAGCCGAACGTCATCACCATGCGCATCCAGCCCGACGAAGGAATCTCCCTCCGCTTCGGTGCCAAGGTGCCCGGCCCCACCACCAACGTCCGCCAGGTCGATATGCACTTCAGCTACGCCGCTGCCTTTGGCAAGTCCTCCGCCAACGGCTACGAGCGCCTGCTGCTGGATGCCATGCTTGGCGACGCAACCCTCTTCGCGCACCGCGACGGAGTGGAAGCAACCTGGGCACTTTTCACCCCCATCCTCGAAGCCTGGGCCGCGAAGGTTGCTACTGGCTTCCCCAACTACGCCGCTGGTTCCAAGGGCCCCGACTGCGCCGACGAACTCCTGGCAAAAGACGGCCGCGCCTGGCGCAAACTCTAACCGCAACGGTGGCAAGTCCTCGGCCCACAAGGCCGGGCTTGCCACCGTTGTTGCCTAATGTCTCAACCGACAACTGAAAACCGATCACTGACAACCAGGTACCTATGCCTCGCCCAGTCACCCTGACCTATCTCGTCTCACCTACCGCCCCTGAGGTCGCTCAGGCCGCCGCGCAACTCTTTACCGATGCCGCAACCAAGGCCGTCGCCGCCCGTGGCCGAGCACGCATTGCCATCTCCGGTGGCTCTACCCCCAAGGCCATGTTCGCGCTCCTCGCCGATCCCGCCCAGCCTTTTCTCTCCGCGATTTCGTGGGACAAGCTCTTCCTCTACTGGGTCGATGAGCGCTGCGTCCCGCCGACCGACGCCGAGTCAAACTACCGCATGACCAACGAGGTCCTGCTCTCGAAGGTGCCGCTTGCGGCGGATCATATCTTCCGTATGGAAGGCGAACTTGAACCCGAGGTCGCCGCGGCCCGCTACGAGTCCACCATTCGCAATTCGTTCAAGCTTGAGGGCGCGGAGACTCCCACCTTCGATCTCATCCTGCTCGGCATGGGAGACGATGGCCACACCGCCTCGCTCTTTCCCCACACCGAAGGCCTCGAAAACATCACTCACATCGTTATCCCCAATCACGTTCCGCAAAAGGACACCTGGCGGATCACTCTCACCTTCCCGGTCATCGACCAGGGCAGGGAAGTGGCGTTCCTTATTGAAGGCCCGGCCAAGGCCCAGGTTCTCAGCGACGTCTTCACCGGCCCTTACGAGTACGAGACGTATCCGTCGCAACTCATCCGTCCCGCTTCGGGAAAACTGACCCTCTTGCTTGACTCCGCCGCGGCATCTAAGCTGCCAGCACCGGACGCAAACACCCATACCGGAACGTTGGAGCTCAAATAGCATGATCCTCGCAGGCGACGTAGGCGGAACCAAAGTACACCTTGCTCTCTACAACATGGTCGAAGGCCGCCTGGTCCCCGTCCACGACTTCAAGTTCCCGGCACACGAGTTCTCTAGCCTTGAAGAGGTCGTCACCCGCTTCCTCGCCAGCGGGACGGAAGATAAAGCGCAGATCACCGCCGCCTGCTTCGGCTGCCCCGGCCCCGTCCGCGACGGCCGCCTGAAACTCACCAACCTACCCTGGACGCTCGACACTCGCGACCTGATCCGCAACCTCGGCATCCCCCGCATCTTCCTGATCAACGACCTCGAAGCCAACGGCTACGGCATCCCGCAGCTCGCGCCGGACAAGGTCTTTACACTCCACGCCGGAGATCCCAACGCCGAAGGTCACCAGGGCCTGGTCGCCGCCGGCACCGGGCTTGGCGAAGCGCTTCTGATCTGGAACGGCACCAGCCACACCCCCATCCCGTCCGAAGGTGGCCACTGCGACTTCGCCGCTCGCACCGACCGCGAGGTCGCGCTCCTCCAGTACCTGCGCCGTACCCTCAACGGCCGCGTCTCGTTCGAGCGCGTCGTCTCTGGGCTCGGCATCAAGAACATCTACGCCTACCTCCGCGACGTCGAAAAGATCGACGAACCCCAGTGGCTCCGCGACCGCCTGAAGACCGAAGACCCCAACGCTGTCATCGGCACTTGCGCGGAAGACGGCTCAAGCTGGATCTGCTTCGAGACCATGAAGATCTTCGCCGCCGCCTACGGGGCCGAAGCCGGCAACCTGGCACTCAAGGCTCTCTCGATGGGCGGCATCTTCCTCGGCGGAGGCATTCCGCCCAAGATCCTCAAGACCCTCCAGAACGGAGCCTTCACGGCCGCGTTCCTCGACAAGGGCCGGCTCTCCCCGCTCCTGCAGGCCATTCCGGTTCGGGTGATCCTCGACGAGACCTGCGCGCTGCTTGGCGCTGCGGCTTACGCTGAATCGAAGTCCATCTAACGGGCATCGTGCTGTTGTACCACGCCGTGGTACATTGATGCTGCGATGATCGTAAGCAGGAAAGACAACGCGCTGCGCGACTTCTTTGAGAAGGACACGCACGTGAAGAAAATTCCTGCGGACATTCGCGATAGGCTCTTCCGCAAGCTTCAGATGATCGATGATGCTGAAATCGATGCCGATCTTCGTGTTCCGCCCAGCAATCACTTTGAGAAGTTGAGCGGAGCGTTGGAAGGTTTGTACTCGATTCGCGTCAATTCTCAATGGCGCATTCTGTTCCGTTGGAATGACGGTAAAGCGGAACAAGTCTATTTGGATGATCACGGTTACAGGTAGGCATCTATGTTGATTACGAAACGAAAACCCGTTACTGCCGGAGAGATCCTCGTCGAGGAGTTCATGGAACCACTCGGCATCACGCAGACCGAACTTGCCGAGAAAGCTGGCCTGCCGCGAAAGCACGTCAATGAGCTCTGCCGGAATCGTCGCGCGCTCACCGCTGACACCGCCCTGATCCTCAGCCGGGTCTTTGGCACATCCCCGGAATTCTGGCTCAATACCCAACGCCGCACCGACATCTGGGAAGCCCTCAATACCCCCAAACGTCTGCTTCGCATCCAGCGCGCGAAGCCGATTCGGAGAATCGCATCCCTAAGAACTGCGCTTTCCGCGTGAGCCCAGCCCTGCTACTCTGATCCCCCATGCTTTACCCATTCCACCGCCGTACATTCATCAAGAACACCTTTGCCGCCGCAGCCGTCCTTGCCACTCGCAATGCCCTCGCGAATCCATTCAGCCTCACCTCACCAGTCCTCTTCGCCGGAGACGCAACCCACGCCTATCGCGACCCCGCGGCCATCTTCCACCAGGGCTGGTTCTATCTCTACTTCACCCACGTAGTGACAGAGCAGGATCAGATAGCCTACTCGCACGTTGCCTGGTCGAAGAGCCTCGATCTCATCCACTGGACGATCCCCGTCAACCTCACGCCAGGCAACAAGGCATTCGACTACGGCTCCCCCGGCAATATCGTTCGCCACAACAACCAGTGGGTGCTTTGCCTCCAGACCTACCCTCGGCCCCATGGCGAGAAGTACGGCGATCGGGACTCACGCATCTTCACTATGCGTAGCCACGACCTCGAGCATTGGTCCGTCCCTGAACTCCTCCGCGTCAAAGGTCCTGCCATCCCGGTCGAGAAGATGGGTCGCATGATCGACCCGTATCTCCTCGCAGACAAAGACACTCCTAATAAATGGTGGTGCTTCTACAAGCAGAACGGCATCAGTCTCTCCAACTCTCCCGATCTCACCACCTGGACTCCGCAAGGTCGTATCGACGCCGGCGAAAACCCTTGCGTCGTGATCGATCAAAACGAGTACGTCCTCTTCCACTCCCCCTCGAACGGCATCGGGATCAAGCGCTCCTTCGACCTCCACCACTGGCGCGACGAGGGCACCCTAACCCTCGGCCAGAAGCAGTGGCCCTGGGCGCACGGACGCATCACGGCTGCCTTCGTGCTCGATCTCCGCCGCGAGCCCACCATCGGCAAAGCTCTTATGTTCTTCCACGGCTCGACGTACGCCGAGACCGATCGTCGCGGAGGCTTCGATAATTATGCGAGCCTCGGCATTGCGTGGAGCAGCGACCTGAAAAGCTGGGACTGGCCCCGCTGAGCATTCACCCATTCTGCCGAACGAGACTTGCGAGCCGCCGAAACCGTATCCTAGAAGCATGTACCTGAACCCGGCCCGCTTCACCCTCCTCGCCCTGGCTCTTCTTCCCGGCGCACTTCTTCAAGCACAACGCCTCCCCACCAACGCCCGCCCCGAGCACTACACCCTCGCGCTCACCCCCGACCTCAAAGCCGCGACCTTCACCGGCACCGAGACGATCGACCTCACGCTCGACTCTCCAAGCACGATCATCACTCTCAACGCAGCCGAGATCCAATTCGTCTCCGTCATGTCCGGCGCGCAGACCGCGCAAGTCTCGCTCGACACCGCAAAGGAGCAAGCCACCTTTACGTTTCCGCAGCCTCTCTCAGGCAAGGTCACTCTCGCGATCAGCTACACCGGCATCCTCAACGACAAGCTCCGCGGCTTCTACCTTTCGAAGACCAAGGCTCGCAACTACGCTGTCACCCAGTTCGAACCCACCGATGCCCGCCGCGCCTTTCCCTCCTTCGACGAGCCCGCCTACAAGGCCACCTACGATATCGCCCTCACCGTCGATGCTGGCGATACCGTCATCTCCAACTCCAACCAGATCGCCGACACTCCTGCCGGACCCGGCAAGCACACGCTCAAGTTCGCGACCACGCCGAAGATGTCGACCTACCTCGTAGCCTTCCAGGTCGGCGACTTCAAGTGCACCTCGGGCAAGTCCGACGGCGTCCCGATCCGCGCCTGCGCGACGCCGGACAAAGTGGAACTCACCAAATTCGCAGTTGAGTCCGCCAAGTACATTCTCCACTATTACGACACTTACTTCGGGATCAAGTACCCCATGCCCAAGCTCGACATGATTGCCATCCCCGACTTTGAGGCTGGCGCCATGGAGAACTTTGGTTGCATCACGTACCGCGAGACCGACCTGCTCGTCGACGCGAAGACGGCTTCCACCAGCGCCCGCAAGCGCGTCGCCCTGGTCGTGGCGCACGAGATGGCGCATCAGTGGTTCGGCGATATGGTCACCATGCAATGGTGGGATAACCTCTGGCTGAACGAAGGCTTCGCCACCTGGATGGAGACCAAGCCTCTTGCCCAATGGCACCCCGAGTGGAACGTCACCCAGGACAATGCGCAGGAGCTCGACGCGACGCTCAACTACGACTCCGGCAAGACCACCCGCACCATTCGCGCCGAGGCCGATACCCCCGCCCAGATCAACGAAGAGTTCGACGGCATCGCCTATGGCAAGGGCGGAGCCGTGCTCGGCATGGTCGAGAACTATCTCGGCGAAGAGACCTTTCGTCAGGGCGTCCACAACTATCTCGCCGCCCACCTCTACGCTAACGCTACGGCTGAAGACTTCTGGAGCGCCCAGACCTCTACCAGTCATCAGCCCGTCGACAAGATCATGGAGTCTTTCGTGACCCAGCCCGGCGTCCCGCTCCTGACCTTCGGAGACGGTGTCGCCGGCCGCATTCCCGTAGCGCAATCCCGCTTCTTTCTCGCTGGAAACGGTAATGGATCAGGAGCCTCGGGCAATGTTCCGGAACAGTCCTGGACTTTGCCGGTCTGCATCAAGACTGCTGCTGCTCCCATCTGCCGCGTTCTCACTCCGGCAGACTCCACCCTGCCCGTTCCAATGGACGTGAAACTCCCCGTCTTCTACGCCAACGCTGGAGCGCAGGGCTACTACCGTACCCAGTACACCGCTAAACAACTCGCCGCGATCACCACCAGCGTTGAGACGGCGCTCGCCCCAATGGAACGCATCAACCTGCTGGGCGACCGCTGGGCTCTCACTCGCGCCGGCCAGGCCCAGGTGGGCGACCTTCTGTCTCTGATCCTCGCCGTCAAGCAGGACTCGAACGCCAATGTCATTGAGAGCGCTCTCCAGAAGACCAACAGCATCCTCTGGCAGATCGCAACCGCGGACGACCATGCCCGGCTGGAGTCTAGTCTGCATACGGCCTTCACCCCCATTTACGCCTCACTCGGCAAGCCTGCGAAGAATGACACTCCCGACAAGCAGGAGCTCCGCGCCTCTCTGTTCCGTCTTCTCGGCGGCGCGAAAGATCCCGCAGTTCTTGCCGAAGCTCATACCGTTGCCGACACCATCTATACCCCCGGCAGCAAGGCCAACACGACGCTCGACCCAGCCTTCCAGAACGCCGCTATCGCCGTAGCAGCCACCAACGGCGATGCAGCTCTCTACGACAAGGTGCTCGCCGCCAGCAAGACGGTGCCCAACCCCGAACAGCAGACTCAGGCTCTCTTCACCCTCAGTGCTTTCGAGAGCCCGGCCCTCGTTACCCGCACCCTCGATTACACCGTCTCCGGCGCCGTTCGCAACCAGGACAGTTGGATTCTCCTCTCGAACCTCCTCAACAATCCCGACACCCGCATTCAGACCTGGGACTACATTCGTCAAAACTGGGACAAGGTTCGCGCCCAGTTCACCACCAACTCCGGCGTCCGTGTTGTGGCGGCTACAGGCTCCTTCTGCACCGAGAAGCAACGCGAGGAAGTCAGCACCTTCTTCGCGGCGCATCCGGTCGATGCCTCCGAGCGGACGCTCGCAAAGTCCATCAACTCCATCAACGACTGCATCCAGTTCCGCACTGCCCAGCAACCCAGCCTGCACCAATGGCTGTCCACCCAACCCAACTAAACCGAGCCGGAAAAACGAAGACTCGTCCCTTGCGGAAGTGTTGCAAAGGGTGGGTCTTCGTGGTCTTTGCGGATCAAACTTTGCTTCTTTCAGCATCGCGGCTGTAGCGTACTTCGAAGCCCACCTGTCACACTATCCATACCTTGATCCAACCGCGCCCAACCTTCCTCCGCCAATGGGCGCCCTGCATCGCCATGATGCTGCTCTCGCTGCTCAGCTATGTGGACCGCAGCGTCCTCGCCATCTTGAGCCCCACCATCCTTGCGGACCTGCATCTTTCGGTCACCCAGTACGGCTACGCGGTCTCCGTCTTCAGCATCTGCTATATGCTCGCCAACCCGATCTGGGGCTACTGGATCGACCGTCGCGGCCTGTGGGTTTCGGTGCTGGTGGCTGTCTCGGTCTGGTCGCTTGCATCGGGCAGTCACGCTCTCATGCTCGGCCTGGGAGGCATGTGCCTGGCGCGCGGCCTGCTCGGCTTTGGCGAAGGCGCTACCTTTCCCGCAGGCCTCGCCACCGTAGCCGAAACTCTACCGCCGGAACGCCGCTCCTTCGGCCTCGGCCTTGCTTATAGCGGAGGATCACTAGGAGCGGCTCTCACTCCGCTCCTCATCACTCCCATCGCTATTCGCTATGGATGGCGTCCAACCTTTCTGCTCACCGGCCTTCTCGGTTTTCTCTGGATCGCTCTCTGGTTCGTCCTGCGAGCCACCGGAATCTTCCACACCAAAGCGTCCGCTGCAAGACCTCTTCTATCCGTCGCGACCAACCGCTGGAACCGCAACCTCTTCGCGACCGCCGCAATCTACGGCCTCGGAGCTGCGCCTCTCGCCTTCGGCCTGTATGCGGCCCCGCTGTACCTCTCCCGCGTGCTGCACGTTAGCCAAGCCTCGCTCGGCCACCTTCTCTGGATCCCGCCCGCGGGATGGGAGGCGGGCTATCTCTTCTGGGGACAGGTCGCCGATCGCCGCAACGCACGCAGTCTGCGCAATGCACTTAATCCCACTCGTCCTACCATCCTCTTTACATGCTTCTGTGTCGCCGGATTTCTCATCACGCTCGCACCCCGTGCCGCAGCCAGCCCTTACCCGGTCGCCGCGACCATGCTGATCTTCTTCCTGCAGATGTTCATAGCCGGTGGCTTCGTCGTGCTCTCCCTCTCGGATGGCATGGCACACCAGCCGCGTCAAAGTGCCGGGCTCCTGGCCGGAGTTGCGATCTCTTCCTGGGCTCTTGTGACCGGGATTCTTATCCCGATCCTCGGCCGCTTCTTCGATCACTTTGAGTATCAGCGCGGCTTCTGGCTGGTGGCAGCGCTGCCTGTTTGCGGAATGCTTCTGTGGAAGTTACTGAGCGACTCGACTTACTCGTCGACTGCATTTTCGGAATAGCATCACGAGCGAGTCACTGGTTGTTGAGGAAGCGTCATTCGTCACGGCTATCTCGACCTATCGATTGTTCGCTGGAAGGTCATTCATTTGTATTGCGGTGATAACACAAATGAGACAACTTCGAATTTTCCTGTTCGTTGACTTTCAAAAAGTGTGCTCGTAACGTTCCATTTGAGGACGATCATGAAGAGATTATTGCTGTTAGCATTTAGCGCCATGTTCGTCTTTGCAGCAACTCTCCCGCTTCACGCCCAGGGAGGCTGCGTCAACTCACCTGAAAATCCCACGGTGGTTCTAGCGGTCGTTGGTTCTGCAGGCGCGTTCTTCGTATCGGCTCGTGCTCGCATCAAGGCTCGCCGTAACGCATCGAAATAACTCCACCGCACGCCCCCTCGTCGCAAACCGATTGAATCGAAAGACTTGTCATCGTTCCCTGCTACGGATATAGATTCCCAGCGTTCGTAACCGGCAGAACCCAAAGTTTGGTTCCCTCAATTCAGGTCGAACCACTCCAATAGAAGTTGTATCCCTACACCCCCGGAATACCCCTCCTGAAACGTCGGTTCAATAGCGAAATATCAAGCATTTCTCTGTTTTGTTCGTCAAAAATAATTTTTGGTTAACCCTTGACAGCCATCCATTCGAAGGCCCATGCTTGCCATCGCAATCCCAGTGGTCTGACCTTATAGCTTTTACCTGGCATCGCATAGAGCGCGTCCCAAGCGTCGCGCCGCGTTTTTAACCTTTCTTTCAGAAGAGGCCGCACCATGAAGTTCCACCAGCGCTCCCGCCAAAGCTCTTTCTCTTTTCAGCGCCGCAGCACGCTCCGGATTCCCTCCAACCTGATGGCCCTCGTTATGGTCGTAATGATGCTGTATGCCTCCTCTGCTTTCGCGCAACTGGCTGGCAAGGGGGCAATCAACGGCCAGATCACCGATGCCACCGGAGCCGCGGTCCCGGGTGCCACGATCGTCATTACCAATAACGCCACCAACACCCGGCAGACAGCTATCTCCAGCGGATCCGGTGACTACTCGTTCTCCCTCGATCCCGGTAAGTACACCATTGTCGCGACCATGCAGGGCTTCAAGACCTTCACCCAGCAGAACGTCACCGTAGACGCTCTGCAGACCTTCTCGGTGAACATCCAGCTCCCTACGGGATCGGCGACTGAGTCCGTCACCGTCACCGATGCGCCTCCTGCGCTCGAGACCTCGAACGCCGTTCTCGGCGCCACCATGGAGCAGGAGATGTACTCCGCCCTCCCCATCATCCAGGATGGTGGAGGCCAGCGCCGCGCTACCGACTTCGCCTCGCTGCTTCCCGGTGTCTCCGCCCAGACCAGCAACGGCAACCTCACCACCAACGCCGGTATCGTCAATGGCGGCGGCAGCCGTGGAGCGACCTCGGCCATCTACATCAACGGCGTTCCCATCACCTCGGTCGCCGGCGAAGGCGACCCTCGCTTCGTATGGACCTCCATGGCCGTAGATGCCATCAACCAGTTCCAGGTCCAGACCGTCGGGTACTCGGCGATCTATGAAGGTCAGGGCGTCCAGAACTATATCGTCAAGAACGGTACCAACCAGATTCACGGCGTGGTCTACGACTACTTCCGTAACACGGCCCTCGACACCTGGGGCTTCACGGCCCCATCCGTCATCAACCCGCTTACCGGAACTGCGACCAAGCCCACCGAGCACCAGAATGAGTACGGTGCTTTCTTTGGCTTCCCCATCATCAAGAACAAGCTCTTTGTCTTCGGTGGCTATGAAGGCTATCGCTTCTCCCGCGTCGTCCCCCAGCAGCAGCAGACTATTCCGACCCTTGCGATGCGCGCGGGTGACTTCACGCAGCAGTTTGCAAGCGGCACGTCGAACCCAGCGAATCTCTTCGACCCAAACACGACGCAGTGCACCACGGCGGCCTGCAGTGCCTATACGCGTACTCCGTTCCAGGGTCTGAAGAACGGTATCCCCACCAACAATGTCATTCCCGCCTCGCGCTTCTCAGCAGCAGCGCTCAATATGCAGAAGTTCCTGCCGGCTCCGGTAAATGGCGATCTCGCCAATAACTACGTCACCAACTACGGAACGGGTCTCAGCAACTGGACTACAACCAACCGCATCGACTACACGATCAACCAGAAGCAGGCCATTTCCGCCGTCATAGCCTTTGGACGGCAGTCCACCACGGCACCTGCGGCGGTCACCGTCAGCTCCGGGTCGACCACCAACGGCATGCCGCCGCCTTACATTTCGTCGCAGCAGTTCGCGCCGAAGACCAAGGTCTTCCTCTTCGAACACACCTACGCCATTAACCCGAGAATCACCAATCAGTTCAAGTACGGCTATGGTCGCTACGATGGTCCCGGCTATAACCAGGACAACGGCGGAGCCTTCGCCGCAACAGCTCTTGGTTTCCAGGGTCTTCCCGCCGGACAGGCATCCACCTCCTTTCCCACTGTCACGTTCGCAGGCAACACCAACATCAACCGTTGGGCTGGGTACTCCTCCAACCGGCCAGTAGCCTCCGGGTACGTTCTCGTCGATAACGTCCAGTGGAACAAGGGCAAGCACTCCATCACCATCGGTGGCGAACTCGCCTGGCTGCAGTACAACTACCTGGTCAATGCTACTGGCGTAAACCCATTGCAGCTCAGCTTCTCCAACTCCGCGACCGGAGGCTACAACGGCAGCACGACCCTCATCAGCACCACCGGCCAGGGCTACGCCAGCTTTCTCATTGGCGCTCCCAACAGCGGCAGCTTCACGCTGTCTGCCGTGCCCGAGACCGGCGGTCGCTTCCGTCCCATCTCTCCCTACGTGCAGGACAACTGGAAGGTAACCTCCAAACTTACGCTCGACCTCGGTCTCCGCTGGGACTACTACCCAACCTACAAAGAAGTTAAGGATCGCTTCTCCTACTTCGATCCGAACAAGGCTAACCCGCTCACCGGAACGCCCGGTGCTCTTGCCTTTGGTGGAAGCGGAACCGGTGGCTGCAACTGCCGCCAGCCCGTCAACGACTTCATGAAGAACTTCGGTCCCCGCATCGGCTTCGCTTATCAGCCCGATCCCAAGACCGTCTTCCGCGGCAGCTACGCGGTCATCTACACCCATGGAAACAATAACGGCGGCAGCGCCCAGTCCCGCCAGGGTTCTGGCCTGCAGGGCTTCAGCACCACCCCCACCACCTCCTTCAATTCACCTACCGCCGGCCAGACCGGCAATCAGTACTGGCAGATCGACACCCCGTTCCCGGCCTACACCGCGCCTCCGACCCTGGACGCTGGACTCGGCACTTACTACACCACCAACAGCACCGCAGCCGCGCAGAGCGTCACGTACGCGGATCCCTACTACGGCGGCCGCGCTCCCCAGTTCGTCAACTGGAGCTTCGGTCTCCAACGTGAGATCACCAAGGACATGACCCTGACCATCAGCTACGTCGGCTCGCAGGGACACTTCCTGACGCCGGACAGCCTCACCGGACGCGGCAAGTGGGCCAATCAGCTCGATCCGAAATACCTCGGCCTCGGAAGTCAGCTTAGCAACGCCGTCTCCTCAACCGCCGGTAAGGCAACCATGGCGGCGCAGGGCTTCAGCCTTCCCTATGCCACATTCGGTGGAGTCGGCAACCCGAGCATCACCCAGTTGCTCAAGCCTTTCCCCCAGTACAGCGGCGTCAACGATTCTTTCGGATTCGTCGGCAATACCCGCTACCACGCCCTGCAGGTCTACCTCAACCAGCGCCTCTCACGCGGTCTCACGTTCATGACCAACTACACCTGGTCGCGTTCGATCGACAACAACGGCACCTTCCGCTCCGGCTACGATATCCCGGCAGCCTTCGCGTCGGATGGGAGAGCACACGCAGCCCGTTCGCTGGATAGAAGTCTCTCGATCGGCGACCAGCGGCACAAGTTCGTCATCACCGGGGCCTACGATCTTCCGTTCGGCAAGGGAGAGTTCGGCGGCAGCCACTTCATCACCCGCGCGCTCTTTGGCGGCTACAAGCTTTCGACGATCTTCCAGGCCTACTCCGGATCGCCCGTAGCTGTCACCATGAACACCTGCAACACCAACCCTTCGCAGAGCGCTTGCGAACCGGTTCTCAACCCCAACTACACCGGTAACGGTAAGCTGAAGGGCACGCTGCCTTTCACCGCCGCCAACCTCAGCAAGCAGCAGTTCCTCGATCCTGCCGCCTTCGTCAAGACGCCGGACTACCAGTTCAGCACCCTTGCCCGTACCGCTCCGCTGTCGGGTCTCTTTCAGCCGCCCAACTACAAGCTCGACCTCAGCCTGCGTCGCAGCTTCAACATCCCCACCGGCGGTCTGCATGAAGGGACCAAACTCAGCATCCAGGCCGATATGTTCAACGTCACCAACCACACCCACTTCGTCTACAGCGCATCCAGTGCGCCTCTGACGAGCTGGAACGGCCCAACCCTCGCGCAGGTCGGAACCTCCACGGCGCCCGCCTATTCCACCAGCTACGGACAGCTCTCCGTAGACGGCAACGCTCCTACCAACCGCGCCGTACAACTCGCTGCCCGCATCGAGTTCTAACCTCAACCGATCAAAACAAGTGCCCCATGCTTTGCAGATAGGACTGCGAAGTATGGGGCACTTTGTTATTGGAAGGCATTGCCGAACTCAATCCAGCTCGAACATAATCTCGTCCACAAAACACCAGTACCAGGTGTCTCCGGGCTCGATCGAACGCATCACCGGATGCTTGCTCGTATGGAAATGTTTCGTAGCGTGCTTGCCAATCGAAGAGTCGCAGCATCCCACATGCCCGCACTTCGTACAGAGCCGCAGATGAACCCAGGACTGCCCGATCTTCAGGCACTCCTCACAGCCGTGCGAATGCGCACGGCGAACCTTGATCGTATCGAGATGACTACAGGAAGCGCTCATACGAGCCAGTCTACTCCGGGGGCGGTCAACCGATAAACCCTACATGATTCGAAACCGCTCCCGCATCAGCCGCTGAAATCGCGGACGCCAGATCAGCTCGTACGCCAGCTCTTTCCCCGGAAACATCGCCAGCGCTGCCTTCCTGCTATCGGCAACCATCTGCGCGGCGTCATCGATGCTCAGGCTCGTATCCGTTGCGATTACCTGCATCACCATGTTCATCATCATCTGCAGGCGACGAATCAGCTTTTGCTCCTCGGCCTGCTCCTCTGGGCTCATCGCTTCATCTGCCGTCACCGCCCGGGTAAGGTCCATTGCAGAGCCTCCTCTGCTCCACAACTTACTCCCTTACTCGGAATAGCTCCAAGCATCTTGTTTGGTACCAGCGTTCAGATTCGACTGCGCCGCCGCACCGCGCTGGCCACCCCGGCTGCGCCGGTTCCAAGCAACACCAGCGTGCCCGGCTCCGGAACCGTCGTAATCTGCCCACGAATTTCTCCTCCCGGAAAGTTCGCATTGTGAATGTTCGTATAAGCGTTACCGGAATTGAACGCAGCTATCAGTGCTGCCTCCGTCCCACCGCCGCTGAAGGCGAAGGTAGAGAGATCGAACGTATTGGTATAGGTGCCGGAGGTTGCGTTCGGGAAGGCCGAAAATGGAACCACCACCGGAGCGTTCACCCCCACCAGCGCACAGCAATGAATATGCGCAGCAGCGGCCGGAGCAGACAAACCGCTGAACGTCAGGTCCATCGTGAGAATATCGCCCGTCAGCGTGTAGGTGACGAAACCGGTCGCCGTCGAAGCATTCGCGGGATTTTCTCCGCTGCCGGTCAACGTTGCCGTGTAAGTGATCGTGGAGGCAAGGCCCGTCGCTGCATAGCTCAAAGCCATCAGGAACGCGCAGGTCGATACAATTTTCTTCAGGTTCATGGAAATGTCCTCGTAGTCAGAAGTAGCGAGGCGGAGACACGCGAGCCGCCCATGCCATGCTGCGGGGCCGTGAGGAGGTATCGAGACGAGTCATTCAAGCTCGCCGAAAATCCTCAACTCAATACCCGACGAGTGTATGCCGATGCGGCCCCATCCAAACGTTAAAAGTTGTCATTTTTATGTCACACGATTACCCGGCGACTTTGGACTACAAGCGCGAACTTAGCGACTCAACTCCCGGATCCCGCCCTTCTCATCCAGCAAAAACGTTACCAGCCCAAACTCATCCGTCCGGTAGAGCCTCGTATGCGCCAACGCCAGCCTCTCGATCACCTCGAACCGCGGATGCCCGAAGGCATTGTTCTGTCCCACGGAAACCACCGCGTCCCGGGGCGCAACCGCGGCCAGAAACTCCGCTGTCGTAGAACTTCGGCTCCCATGATGCCCTACCTTTAACAGCGTCACCGGCGCAAGAGCGCCATGCGCCACCATCTCCCGCTCACTCGCAGCTTCGGCATCTCCTTCCAGCAACACCGAAGCCTTGCCGTACTCCAGCCGCAGCACCAGCGAGTCGTCGTTCTGCGGATCCCCCGCGTGAGCGTACTCGAACGTCGGTGAGAGCACCTTCACATCCACGCCGCTCCACCGCATCGCATCCTCCGCCCGATACCGCCGCACCGCCACCCCAAGTTCCGCAGCCTCTGCCAGCAGCGCCCGGTACGCCACCGAGTCCGCATCCACCCCAACCCAAAGCTCCCTCGGTCGAAAGCTCCGCATCACCGCCGCCATTCCGCCCATGTGATCGCTGTGGGCATGGCTCAACACCATGACATCCAGGCGCCGAATCCGCCGCGACCACAGGTACGGCGATACCACTTCCTCCCCCACATCGAACGCAGCCTGCGCCTCGGCCGCCTCTTTCACTCCGCCGACTGGGCCACCCGCATCCACCAGCATGGTCTGGCCCTCCGGACTCACCACCAGCAGGGAATCGCCCTGCCCCACATCGATCGCCGTTACCTCCAACATCCCCGGCGACATCACCGCCGCCTCTGGCCAAAGCACCAACACGGCAACCAATGGAAGCATCGCAACCACCACCCAACTCCAGCCTCGCCTCCTTACTGCCCAGCAGCATCCTGCCCAGGCCAAAACCGCCGCCACCATTACCCAATCCATCGGCGCAGGAACCCGCACATCTGCGACCCGGACATGACTCATCGCCCCGACCGTACCTCGAACCCCATGCAGCAGCAGAGCCGTAACCGCTCCCGGCAAAACCGCCACCCACGAACTCACCAGACTCGTCGCAAACGTCAGCACCCCCATCGGAGCCAGCACCGCCACCATCGGCACACTCAACATATTCGCCGGCAGCGCGAACGGAGTCGCCCGATGGAAGTACACCGCCATCGGCAGCACCATCACCATCTCCACCACCAGCCCCAGCATCGCCAACTCCGCTATCCAGATCCCGCACCGCACCAGCACCACCGGAACCCAATACGCCCAGCGCCCCAGCACCGCAGCCAGCCCCTCACCCCAGAGCCGCAGCATCACGCGAAACTGCGCGACCCTCGGCTCCATCCGCGAATCCAGCCACTCATCGCGCAGCCCTCGCCCGGCGCGCCCATACGGAATCAGGCTCCGCTCACCCAGTGGCACTGCAATCCCGCCGATCGCCATCACCGCAAGGAACGTCATCTGAAAGCTCGACTCAAACAAAGCCCCCGGCGACCACACCAGCACTCCCAACGCCGCCGCACCGAGCCCGTTCAGCACATTGCGGTCCCGTGAGAGCAGCCTCGCCACTAGGAAGAGAGCGGTCATCCAAAGCGCCCGCTGCACCGGCGCACCGAACCCCGTCAGCACGGCATACAGCGTCGCCAGCCCCAGCGTCAGCCACGTCGCCAGCCACTCCCGCAGCCGGAGCCTCCGCGCCATCCAGAACACCGCTCCCGCCAGCAACGTCACGTGCATCCCCGAGACCACAAACAGATGAAACGACCCGGTACGCTGAAATCCGATCCGCTGCGTCTGAGTCAGTCCAGCGCGGTCGCCAAACAGCATCGCCTTCAACATCCCGGCATCATCGCTGCTCAGACGCATACCTTGCGGCAGACTCCGATTCGCAACCGAAGCAACAAATCCATCCATGCGCCCAGCCGCCCAACTCTGCGCCGCATAGATCCTGCACTGTAGACTTGCAGCACCACGTTCGATCCGCTTCAGCATCGCCACTCGCACATTCGCATGAACCCCAATGCCTTGCGCCAGCAGATAGTCCGCATACTGCCACGCCCCCGGATCGCGATATCGCTCCGGTACGCGCATCTGCATCGGAGCCTCAATCCCATCGCCGCACCGCAACTCGGGCAGCGTCTTGCCCTGTGCCATCACCGTAACCCGCACGCCCCCCTGCACCGTGACCATCCGCGCAATATCCGGCGTCACATCTTCGACCGCATCCACCGCAACATCGATCGACATCGCTGCCGGAGCCTCGGCCTCCTGAAACTGCGTCGTATCACTATCCTGATCGGCTGCCACCCGTGCAGCCAGCGGCCGTACCCGCACTACATGTCCCCGCACTGCGCGACTCAGTCCATCGGCGTAGTGGATCAGCGAGCTCTGCTGCTCAGGAACCGGCTGCACTCCTGCAGAGCCCATTCCCACCAGCATCCACACGCCTGCCAGCGGGACCAGCACCACGCGCAACCCACTCCGCAGAGCCAACAGCACCAGCCCAGCGAGGACCACCAGCGCGATCAGCAGCAGTACCGCAGGCCGGCCATTGCGCGCCGCGACTTCACCCAATGCAAAGCAAATCGCAGCAGCCAGCAAGGGTACTCGCCGAAACTCCAGCGGCTCAACCCGCACGCTTCCGCGAGCCCAGAGTTCAGGGTTCGGACTGTCCTTCCACTCGGTCGTCGAAGCTCTACCTGCGGACCGCATCTGCCGTTCATTTCATCACAGATGACCGCATCAGCGCCGTAAAATTACCACCGTCTCAAGATGGAAGGTCTGCGGAAACATATCCACCAGGTGCAGTTCCGCTAATTTGTAACCGCCATCGACCAGTATGCGCAGGTCCCGTGCCAGCGTCACCGGATCGCACGAGACGTAAACCATCTCCGCTGCCTTCACCCGCAGCAGCAGCGCACAGACGTTAGCGCCGACGCCCGCCCGCGGAGGATCCATCACGATCAGTTCCGGCCGCTCCCGCTGAATCACTGCGACCTGCAGGAACTCCAACGTCGAGGCGCACACCCCACGCATCCCCGTCCCCTTCGCTGCCTGCGCCAGATCCGCGGCCGCCGTCTCGCCGCCTTCTACCCCGATCACATGCTCAAACGCCGTCGCCAGCTTTCGCGAGAACAATCCGACTCCGGCATACAGATCCCACGCCAGCCGTCCCGTGCGCGCCGCCGTCACGATCCGCACCATCTCATCTACCAGGAACCGGTTTACCTGAAAGAACCCACCCCGGCTCACCCAGTACTCCGCCGAAGCTGCTGCATACTGTAGCCCCGCCGCACCCCACTTCGCTCCCGCCACCGGCCGCTCCGCCCTGCGTCCACGCGCGCCAGACTCACTCGCCAGAATCGAAACCCCTGCCCCCACCAACTCCGGAACCACCGTCTGCAGGCGCTTGCAAAGCCCTTCAAAGCCATTCGACAGAGGCTTGCGTACGAACAGCGTCATCTGCACCTTGCTCTCGCTCGCATTGGTAAAGAACTCAACCTCAGCCGCAGTCCGAAGCCAACGGGCCACACCAGAGTCCTGCGCCGCCAGATCCAGTAACGCCGCCGCCGTCCGCCACAACACCGGAGCCGCGATCGGGCACTCCTGAACCGGCAGAAACTCATTCCCGCCCCGCCGGTTATATCCCACACGCAAAGCCCCGTTCACCGCAGCTACCCGCAGCCGAATCCGGTTGCGATAGCCCCACGGCTCAGCCGCATGAGCTTCCACCTCCGGCAACTCCGTTAGCCCGGCACGCTCCAGCGTCTCCTTCAGAATCTCCGCCTTGATTCGTACTTGCGCCGGATACACTGCGTGCTGCAACTGGCAGCCCCCACACTCCCCAAAGTGCCTGCATCCCGGCGAAACCCGCTCCGGTGCGGCTTCGATGACCTGCTCGAGCGCAGCCTCAACATACGCGCCTCTCTCTCCCGAGAGCGTCGCCTCCACCCTCTCTCCGGGCAGCGTAAACGGTACAAAAACAGCCTTGTCTGCTGCTGTACCATCAGACACGCCGTCAGGCTGATGCGCCAATCCTGCTCCGCCATATACGAGTTTTTCTATTTGTAACTTCATCCGTGGCTCATATAAAAAAGACTCAAACGCGGCAGCTTCCGCGCCTCAAGAATTCGCTTCTGCAGGAACTGCTGCTGCACCTGCTTGATCTGCGTCGCCTGCATCTTGCCCCGATACGGCGCCAACTCCCGCGCAGCCTGCTTCCGCAACGCCACCATCTCTTCCTCAGGAGCAGAGGTCACCAGTGCCGCAAAGATCTTCTCCTCCAGCACCGTCAGCGTCCGGTCCAAATCTTCCAGTGACCCATGCGGCTCAGCTCGCACCCCACTCGCCAGTACGCGCAGCCTCGCTCCAGCTTCAGTAGCTACGCCATCCCCTACCGCTCCGAGCTTCGCGCCTTCCAGCTTTGCGGCATTCTCTTCCAGGTAAGCGGCAACTCGCTCGGCTTCGAACCCGCTCTCCACGTCCGAACTACTGTTTGCCGGAGCCGATCCAATCGAAGCCTCCATCGCCTGCTCGACCGCCTCCATCACGCTCTGCGAGCACCACGCCAGCCCATTCACCTTGCGTATCTTGCCGCCCGCCTTCAGGGCCTTGGCGTCGTACTTGTCGAACGCCGTATCGATCCCACGCAGCACTGCTTCCAGCGGAATCCCCGCCTCGCGCCACGTCTCGATCAGCGCCCAGTCCAGCGTCGAAAGCATCAGCAAAGACCCGCGTCTCTGCTGAAAGCGTTCTTCGATCTCCGTAAAGTAATTAAAGTAGTTCTGCATCAAATCCCGAAAGTCTCTCTCTCAACCATTGTCATCCTTCGGGCAGCGGAGAACCTGCTTCTCGCCCCCTGCCCTTGCCTGTTCCGCAGTCTCTAGCGTGAGGCATCCAGTCCGCTAGCAGCCACGCTTTCCATCGTGAGAAAGATTGCGCTCATAGATGATCCGTAATCCCGTCAGCGTAAGCATGTCATCCACCGTGCCGATGTACTTCGACCCGCCCGCAATCAGCGTCGCCAACCCACCCGTCGCGACCGTCCTGGTCTCCGGGCCCATCTCCGCAATCATGCGCTCCAGAATCCCATCGACCAGTCCGATATACCCGTAGTACAGCCCGATCTGAATATTCTCGACCGTGTTCGTTCCAATTACCTTGGCTGGCTTCTTCACCTCGATCCGAGGCAGCCGCGCAGCCTTGATAAACAGCGCATCCGCTGATACACCCAGCCCCGGAGCGATCGCGCCGCCCAGAAAAGCCCCATCGCTGGAGACCACATCGAACGTCGTCGCCGTCCCCATGTCCACCACGATCGTCGGGCCGCCAAAGCGCTCAAACGCAGCGACGCAGTTCACAATCCTGTCCGCCCCAACCTCGGACGGGCTATCGACCCGAACCCCCAACCCCGTACAAACCCCGGGCTCGATAAACAGCGGCTTCACCTTGAAGTAAAGCTCACACACCTGCCGCAGCATCGAGTCCAGCGGCGGAACCACGGACGAGATCGCGATCCCGTCAACCACATCGATCTCCAGCCCTCGCAGCGCAAACAGACTCCGCAGCAGTACCTCAAACTCATCGATCGTCAGCTTCGCCGGAGTCGTAATCCTCCAGCTAGCCACCAACTCCGCCGGCGCAGTTCCACCCTCAGCCGCCAGCCGATAAAGCCCCATCACCGTATTCGTATTCCCAACGTCAATCGCCAGCAACATGGTTCATTCTCCAGCTTGATTCAAGCCGTCACTCAGATCTCTCGTACGCCGCCCGACAGCACAATATGCAGCGTTCCATCATCTCCGGCCACCCGCAGAAAGCCGTTCGAATCCAGCCCATCCGTCAGGCCAGTATAGCCGCCGCCCTCATCCACCCGGACCCGCTTGCCTCGCACCCAACTCGAAGCCGCACTGAACCGTTCCAGCAGTCCGTCGCCAGGCTCCTCTACCAATCCTCGAATCTCCCCATCCAACTCTCTCAGCAACGCACTCAAAACTGCCTCGCGGGAGACAGCCTCCCCTCGGTCGATCCGCAGCGAAGTTGCCACCCCCTTCAGTTCTTCGGGAAATGCCTCGTGATTCAGATTGATCCCCACCCCAATCACCGCATACCGCAGCATCGCCTCAGCCCCATCCTCACCCGGAGCAACCGCCGTCTCCACCAGGATTCCCCCGCACTTCCTCCCATTCAGAATCAGATCGTTGGGCCATCGGATATCAAGAGGCAGCCCAACGCTCTCCGATACAGCCGCCTGCGCCGCAAGCCCCGCAGCCAGCGAGATCCACAACGCCCGACCCATTGGAATTGGAAGCTGCGGCCGCACCAGCGCACTCACATAAAGACCATCGCCCGCCACCGAATGCCAGGTGTGCCTCCCCCGCCCGCGCCCGGCGCTCTGCTCGTCCGCAACCCACACGCCACCCGTCGCGCCCTGCTGCGCCGCCTCCAGAGCCAGCACATTCGTCGAACTCACGGCAGGGAAGTGCAATACTCGCCCCGCAAACTGTGTCCCGGCAATCCCCGCTTCAACCGCAGCTACATCAAACCCCAACTCAGTAAACATCCGCGGTAATCCGCATGCTCAGGTCGACCGCTACCGCAGAGTGCGTCAATGCCCCGACGGAGACAAAATCCACTCCCGCCAGCGCATAGTCCCGCACCGTCTTCAGATTCATATTGCCCGAGGCCTCGATCGGAACATTCGGCAGCTTCGCGTGGATCTGCTTGACCGCCTTCTTGACCTGCGACGGCGTCATATTATCCAGCAGGATCGACTCCGCCCCACCCTCAATCGCTTGGGCCAGTTCGAGGTCCGAGCGGACCTCCACCTGCACCACCTGTCCCGCTTTGCGGCCCTTCAGCGCATGCTCCAGCGCCGCCGGCAGTCCGTCTCCCAGCGAGATATGGTTGTTTTTGATCAGGATACCGTCCTGCAGATCCAGCCGGTGGTTCACGCCACCGCCGCAGCACACCGCATACTTGTCCAGCACTCGCAGCCCCGGAATCGTCTTACGCGTATCCAGCACCTTGGTCTTCGTCCCCGCCACAGCCTTAACGAACTCGTTCGTCAGCGTAGCGATGCCGCTCATGCGCTGCATCAGGTTCAGAATCACGCGCTCGCAGGAGAGAAGAGCCCGCGCATTATGCCGGATCACGGCCAGCGGCTGCCCCTTCTTCACCTTCACGCCGTCAAAGATCTCCGGATGGCTTACCACCTCGAACCGTCCCACCGGCGAGCTGCTCATCTTCGCAAACGTCTCCAGGAACACCGGAATCGACCCCAGACCGGAGACGATACAAGCCTGCTTGGCCACAATCGTCCCCGAAGCGCGCAATCCCGGGGGAATCGTCAACGCCGTGGTCACATCGTTCGCTGCTTTATCCTCGGCCAGGGCCGCTTCAAGAATAGTGCGAATGCGTTTGCTTTTCCAGTCCATAACTTCAATCCTAAACCCGTCGACTGTATCCTAACCAAACTGCATCCTACCTATCAGATCGCCGCGCCCACCATGTTGATGCCCCTGTCCCGCCAGATCGCGTATCTTTTTCTGCTGGCGATCCCCATCGCCTGCGTCGCCTGGACCGTCACCCACGAAGAGGTCTTCCGCGAACCCCGCGAGTGGTGCAAAGACCGAAGCCAGAACTGCAAGCCCCTGGTCGCCCGCAAATTCTTCTACCTTTTCACTTGCGAGTACTGCTTCAGCCACTACGTCGCCGCCGCTTTCCTCTTCATCACCCGATTCCAGATGCTCTACGAAGGTTGGCGCGGCTATCTCGTAGCCTGGTTTGCCCTCGTCTGGATGGCGAACATCTACATGAGCTTCTTCAACCGTCTGCGCCTCGATATCAAGCACGAGAACGTAGAGATCGCCATCGAACAGTCCAGGATCGAAGGCGAAACCTAAAGGGTGAGTTCTACTCCACCCGAAAATTGTCATCCTGAGTAAAGCGAAGAACTCGCTCTCCTTACACCCCCCCCTAAATTGTCATCCTGAGCGAAGGGGCTCACGGTCTCACCGTGAGCCCCGCAATCGAAGGACCTGCATTTTGCATTCGCACCCGACCAGACAACTACGCCGCCGGCAAAGCCTCCAGCGCAGCCTTCGTCTTATCGTGCAGCATCTTGGTCTCCGCGGCCTGCTTCCTCAGCCCTTCCACGATATGCGCTGGAGCCTTCCCCATAAACGCATCGTTGCCAAGCTGCTTCTCTGCCGCCATCAGACCCTTCTCATACTTCGCCAGGTCCTTCGAAAGCCGCTCACGCTCCACAGCCACATCGATCTGCCGCTCATACACCACAGCCACATCGAAGTCCGCCGTACTGCGCGTCCCTTCACCGCTCAAAGCAGCCGCAGCAAGCTCAACCTCACTGACCCGAGCCAGCTTCCTCAGCAGATCCGCATGCGCGCCGGCCAGCGCCGCAATCGTCTCACTCGCAAACACCCGCACCGGCGCAAACTCCTTCTCCGGAACGCCCATCTCCTTGCGCAGTCCGCGCACCGTCACGATCATCTGCTGCAACACCTCCATCGCGGAGACACTCGCTGCATCCGCAGCCATATCTTCCGCTCGCGGAAAGCGCGTCAGTGCAATCGACTTCTCCGGCACCGCATCGTCGTAAAACGCATGCCAGATCTCTTCCGTGATGAATGGCATAAACGGGCTCAGCAACCGCAGCGCAGCTTCGAACACTGCCAGCAGCGTCGTCAGGGCAGCCTTCGCCGCCACCAGGTCGGCACCCTCACCGAACTCCAGCCGCAACTTCACGATCTCGATATACCAGTCGCAGAAATCGCCCCAGAAGAACTGGTAGATTCCATTCGCCGCCTCATCAAAGCGGTACTGCGTCAAAGCCGCATCGACGGCGCCCGAAGCCGCGCTCAGCTTCGAAAGAATCCAGCGCGTCTCTAGCGGAGCATCCTCAACGTTCTTCAGTGCCGCACTCAACTGCGTGAGGTCGATCGTGACACCGGCTTCCTTCGCCCGCTCCACATTCATAAAGAGAAACCGAGCCGCATTCCAGATCTTGTTCGCAAACGCACGATAGCCATCCGTGCGCTCTTCGCTGAACGCAATATCCGTTCCCGGCGAAGCCATGCTCGCCAGCGTGAACCGCACCGCATCCGTGCCGAACTTCCCGATAATGTCGATCGGATCGATCACATTACCCTTGGTCTTCGACATTTTCTGCCGGTCGGCATCGCGCACCAGCGCATGGATGTACACCTCGCGGAACGGCACCGCATCCTTCAACTCCCGCTTGCTGCCATCCGGCATCGGCACGTCCAGCATAAAGTGCGTCCCCAACATCACCATCCGCGCGACCCAGAAGAACAGAATGTCGAAGCCCGTCACCAGCACCTGAGTCGGATAGAACGCCGTCAGATCCGGCGTCGGCAGACCATCCGCCGAAGGCCATCCGAACACGGTGAAGGGAAGCAGCCCCGACGAGAACCACGTATCCAGAACGTCCGTCTCCTGCACAATCTCTGTCGAATCGCACTTGCTGCAAGCTGCAGGTGTTTCACGCGCAACCGTAATCTCCGCGCAGGCTCCGCAGTGCCACGCAGGAATCCGATGCCCCCACCAAAGCTGCCGCGAGATACACCAGTCATGGATGTTCCGCATCCACTCGTCATAGGTCTTGCGATACTGGTCCGGCGTGAACTTGATGTAGCCCTTATCGACCGCCTCGATCGCCTTGTCCGCCAGCGGCTGAATTTTCACAAACCACTGCTTCGAAAGCCGCGGCTCGATCACCACGCCCGTCCGCTGGCTCAGCCCGATCGCCAGCGTATGGTCCTTTACCTCAACCAGCAGACCCAACTCACGCAGATCCTCAACGATCTTCTCCCGAGCCACATACCGGTCCATCCCGTGGTACGCCGAACCCGGCAGCAACACCGCCGCCGTCTCATCCAGAATCGTCAGGCTGGGTAAATTGTGCCGCTGCCCGATCGCAAAGTCGTTCGGATCGTGCGCAGGAGTCACCTTCACAGCACCCGTCCCAAACTCCGGCTTCGCCCAGTCGTCGGCCACCACCGGAATCTCCCGCTCTGCCTCACCATTTACGCCACTCAGAGGCAGCCGCAGCGTCTTGCCGATCATCGCCGTGTAGCGCTCATCCGTCGGGTTCACCGCAACTGCCACGTCGCCCAGCATCGTCTCTGGCCGTGTCGTCGCGATCACAATCGAGCCCGAGCCATCCGCCAGCAGATAGCGCACGTGATAAATCTTGCCCAGCCGCTCCTCGTGCGTCACTTCCAGATCGCTCACCGCGGTCCGCAAGACCGGGTCCCAGTTGACGATGTAAGCCCCGCGATAGATCAGTCCCTGCTCATGCAGCCGAACAAACGCCTCCTTCACCGCAACGCTCAGCCGCTCGTCCATGGTGAAGTACTCGCGGCTCCAGTCGACGCTCGCGCCCAGCCGCTTCATCTGGTCGAGAATCGCCCCGCCGTATACGCCCTTCCACTCCCACACCCGCTCGACAAACGCGCTGCGTCCCAGCTCCTGCCGGGTCTTGCCTTCACCCGCAAGCTGCCGCTCCACCATCATCTGCGTCGCGATGCCCGCGTGGTCCGTCCCCGGAACCCACAGCGAAACCTCGCCCGACATGCGATGCCAACGCGTCAGGATATCCATCTCCGTCTGGTTCAGCATGTGCCCCATGTGGAGACGTCCCGTAACGTTGGGCGGAGGCAGCAACTGCGTGAACTTCTTGACGTCATTCTGCGTATCAGCTGTAGATGGCGAAGCTACATCGAAAAGGTGTTCGCGGACCCAATACTCGGCCCAGCGTTCTTCTATGACGGACGGATTGTATGCTTTGGAAAGTTCGTGGCTCATCGGTACCTTTAAGGGTAGCACCGACGACCCTCCGAACCTTACCTGCCAAAATGCCCGAGCCAAACCCACTGAAGTATAGTTATCCCCAAGAGGCCTCCCTGATGCCGAAATCACAGCCACCCCTGCTGCTCCTCGCCGCTCTTCTTCTCCTCCTCCCCGCGACCAGCGCCTTCGCCCGCTCCTCCCAGGACCGCGTCAGCGTTGGCAACGACATCACCGTCAACGAGGGCGAAACTGTCGGAGACGTCGCCTGTGCCTTCTGCTCCGTACACGTTCACGGCGACGTCCGTGGCGACATAGCGGTTGCCTTCGGCAGCGTCACCATCGACTCCGGCCGTACTATCTCCGGCGATATCGCCGTTTTTGCCGGGGACGTCAATGTCGCCGATGAGACCCACATTGGCGGCGACGTGGCCATCGCCGGCGGTGACCTTAACCTCGCTCCCAGTGCCTCCGTCCACGGCGACCGAGCCGTCTTCCCCGGCCGCTTCTGGATTCTCATCCCCCTGGCGCCCCTCATCATCCTCATCGGAATCATCTGGCTGGTCGTCTACCTGGTGCGCCGCAACCGCTACCAGTTCCCCGTCTACCCCAACGGCCGGCGAGTCTGACTAAAATACCGAGAAATATTGATTGAAAATAATAGACTTACTCGCAGAGAGACCCTCGCTAGACGCTATTTAGCAGGGGAAACGGGAGCGGTTTGATCGAGATCGAGGTTAAGCTCCAGGACGTTCACGCGGGGTTCGCCGAGGAAGCCGAGTTGGCGGCCTTTCGTGTGAGTCGCGACTAGGCGGCGGACGGCGTCTTCGGACAGGTGGCGCTCGCGGGCGATGCGTGCGACCTGGAAGTCGGCGGAAGAAGGGGAGATGTCGGGGTCGAGGCCGGATGCGGAGGCGGTGACGAGGTCGATGGGGACTTCGCTGTTGGGGTGGTCGAGCTGATTCGCGGTGACGTCAGTGGCTACGCGGTCGATGAGCTTCTTATTCGTGGGTGCATAGTTGGAGCCGCTGGAGTTGGCGGCGTCATAGCCATTACCGGCGGCGGACGGGCGTGAGTGGAAGTAGGCCGGAGCGGTGAAGGGCTGGCCGATCAGGTGGGAGCCGCGCAGCGTGGTTCCCGCGTAGATGAGTTGACCGTTGGCTTTGTCTTTGAAGAGGAGCTGCGCGAGGCCGGTCACGACGAAGGGGTAGACGAGGCCAAAGAGCACGGTGGTGACGACGGTGTAGAGGATCGCGGTGAGAATGTTGCGTTTCATAGGTGGTTCCTTTGCAGGTGCTGCTTGGTTTAGGCCCGGAGCTCAAGCCCTATGCCGATCGGAAGCACTATGCCAGATGGACTGCGGTGATCAGGATGTCGATGAGCTTGATGCCTAAGAAGGGGGCGACCAGACCTCCGACTCCATAGATGAGAAGGTTGCGGCGCAGGAGGGCCTCGGCAGACATAGCCTGGTACCCGACACCGCGCAGAGCAAGCGGGATGAGGCCGATGATGATCAGGGCGTTGAAGATGACTGCCGAGAGTACAGCGGACTGCGGCGTGTGCAGGTGCATGATGTTCAGCGCACCGAGAACAGGGAAGACTCCGGCGAACATCGCGGGGATGATGGCGAAGTACTTGGCCACGTCGTTGGCGATGGAGAAGGTCGTCAGGGCGCCGCGCGTCATGAGGAGCTGCTTGCCGATCTCCACGATCTCGATGAGCTTGGTGGGGTTGGAGTCGAGGTCCACCATGTTGCCGGCTTCCTTGGCCGCCTGGGTGCCGGAGTTCATGGCCACTCCTACGTCTGCCTGAGCGAGCGCGGGTGCGTCGTTGGTTCCGTCGCCGGTCATGGCGACGAGCTTGCCTTCGGCCTGCTCACGGCGGATCAGGTCCATCTTATCCTTGGGCTTGGCCTCGGCAAGGAAGTCGTCGACCCCGGCTTCGCGAGCGATGGCGGCGGCAGTGAGGGGATTGTCGCCGGTGATCATGATGGTCTTGATGCCCATGGCACGAAGTTGAGCGAAGCGCTCCTTCATGCCGCCCTTGACGATGTCCTTCAGGTGGATGACGCCGAGTGCGGTGCGGTTCTCTGCGACGACGAGCGGGGTGCCTCCTGCACGGGCGACGATCTCGACAGCGGTGCGGACTTCGTCGGGAAGGCTGCCGCCGTTCTCCTTGAGGAAGGCGGCGATGGCGTCGGTAGAGCCTTTGCGGATGATGCGGCCGGCGGAGTCGCCGCTGCCCGTGATGTTGACACCGGACATGCGGGTGACGGCGGAGAAGGGAACGAACTCGGCCTGCAGGTCGGCAATGTCGCGGCCACGGAGACCATACATCTCCTTAGCCAGGACTACGATGCTGCGGCCTTCCGGGGTCTCATCGGGGAGGGAAGAGAGTTGAGCAGCGTCGGCAAGCTGGTCCTTGCTGATGCCGGGGGCGGGAATGAACTCGGAGGCCTGACGGTTGCCGAGGGTGATGGTGCCGGTCTTATCGAGCAGCAGGGTATTGACGTCGCCGGCAGCCTCTACTGCGCGGCCCGACATGGCGAGGACATTATGCTGCACCAGGCGGTCCATCCCGGCGATGCCGATCGCGGAGAGCAGGCCGCCGATCGTGGTTGGGATCAAGCAGACCAGCAAGGAGATGAGGACGAAGATCGTCTGCGGCGCGTGGGAGTAGATGGCGATGGGTTGAAGCGTCACGACCGCCAGCAGGAAGATGATGGTGAGACCTGCGAGCAGGATGTTAAGGGCAATCTCGTTCGGAGTCTTCTGGCGCTCGGCACCTTCGACGAGGGCGATCATGCGATCGAGGAAGGTCTCGCCGGGGTTGGAGGTGATGCGGACCTTGATCTGGTCGGAGAGGACACGCGTGCCCCCGGTGACGGCGGAGCGATCGCCCCCGGCCTCGCGGATGACGGGGGCAGACTCGCCGGTGATGGCGGATTCGTCGACGGAGGCTACGCCTTCGATGACTTCGCCGTCGCCGGGGATCATGCCGCCGGCGACGATGAAGCAGAGGTCTCCGGAGCGGAGGTCTGCACTCGGGCACACTTCGGTGGAGCCGTCGATCCTGATCCGGATGGCGGTGGTCTCGGACTTGGCGCGGCGCAGCGCATCGGCCTGGGCCTTGCCCCGGCCTTCGGCCATGGCTTCGGCAAAGTTGGCGAAGAGGACGGTGAACCAAAGCCACAGTGTGATCTGGAGGTCGAAGCCGAGGGCCTGCTTGTGGGCAGCAAGATCGCGGAAGAGATAGAGCGTGGTGATGACGCTGCCGATCTCGACGACGAACATGACAGGGTTCTTCATCATGGTGCGCGGGCTCAGCTTGACGAGTGCGTCGACGAGGGCGCGGCGGATGATCTTTGTATCCCAAAGGCTGCGTTTGTTGGAGTGTGCCATGGTGATTGTTCTTTCTGCTCTAGAATGCTTTGCCGGCGTGCATGAGAAGGTGCTCGAGGATAGGACCGAGCGAGAGCGCGGGGAAGAAGGTGAGTGCGCCGACGATGAGAATGACTCCGACTAGAAGAACCGTGAAGAGCGCGGTATGCACAGGGAAGGTACCCTGCGACGGCGGCACGAGCTTCTTCTGGGCAAGGTTGCCGGCGATCGCCAGCATGGGCACGATCATGAAGAATCGTCCGACCAGCATTGCAGTGGCCAGCGACAGGTTGTACCAGGGTGTGTTGGCGTTGAGGCCGGCGAAGGCGGAACCGTTGTTGCCGGTGGTCGAGGTGTAGGCATACAGAATCTCGGAGAGACCATGGGGTCCGGCATTAGCGAGGGACGCCAGGCCAATGTTAGGCATCGTCAGTGAAACAGCAGAGAAGCCGAGAATTGAGAGCGGGAAGATGAGCACGTAGAGCATGGCCATCTTGACGTCGAAAGATTCGATCTTCTTGCCGAGGTACTCGGGGGTCCGACCGACCATCAGTCCCGCGATGAAGACGGCGAGGACGACGAAGATCAACATGCCGTAGAGACCCGCTCCGACGCCGCCGAAGATGACTTCGCCGAGCATGATGTTGACCAGTGGGACCAGGCCGCCGAGAGGCATAAAGGAGTCATGCATGGAGTTGACGGCTCCGCAGCTTGCGTCGGTGGTGACGGTGGCGAAGAGTGCGGAGTTGGCGATACCGAAGCGGACTTCCTTGCCCTCCATATTGCCGCCGGCCTGGAGTGCGGAGGCGTGCTGATTGACCGAGTGAAGCAATGGGTTGGCCTGGGCCTCCGAGTAGTAGGAGACAAAGACCCCGGCGAAGAAGAGCAGCGCCATGGCCGCGAAGATGGCCCACCCGTGGGCCGGGGCTTTGACCATGCGGCCGAGGGTCACGGTAAGCGCTGCAGGAATCAGGAAGATGGAGAACATTTGCATCAGGTTCGAGAGCGGCGTGGGGTTCTCGAAGGGGTGTGCGCTATTTGCGTTGAAGAAGCCGCCACCGTTGGTGCCGAGCATCTTGATGGCCTCTTGTGAGGCGACGGGACCCTGCGCGATGCTTTGTGTGGTGATGGTTTGAGTCGTTGCCTTTCCATCTATGCCGGTAGTGGTTACAGACTGCGGTTGGACCAGCGTAGCTTGATCGTAGGGGCGGAAGTTCTGCACGACACCCTGCGATACGAGCAGCAGCGCATAGATGAGGCAACCGGGAAGGAGCACCCAGAGCGAGGCGCGGGTGGTGTCGACCCAGAAGTTGCCGAGGGTCTTCGACTCCTTGCGAGAGATGCCGCGGATAAGAGCCACGGCGAGCGCCATGCCGACGGCTGCCGAGAAGAAATTGTGATACGCCAGCGTGAGCATCTGGGTGAGATAGCTCATCGTGGCTTCGGGGACGTAGGACTGCCAGTTGGTATTGGTGGTGAAAGATGCGGCGGTATTGAGGGCTAGGTCAGGCGTGACGTTAGCCAAATGCTGCGGATTGAGCGGCAGGAAGTGCTGCAGACGCTCGATGGCATAGGTAGCAAGCAGCGTCACGACGCTGAAAAGAAGCATGACAATGGCATACTCGGTCCAGCGCATCTCATGTGTCTCATCGATACCCGTGAGGCGGTAGATGAGCCTTTCGATGGGACGGAAGATACGGTCTGTGAAAGTCCGTTCGCGTTCGAAGACGCGGGCCATGTAGAGGCCGAGTGGCTTCGCACAGGCGAGCACGAGGGCGAAGAAGATTGCGATCTGGAACCAGCCGTTTGCGGTCATCGGGGCTTACCTTCTTGAAACTTGATTAAAACTTTTCGGGTTGCAACAGCGCGTAGACGAGGTAGACCAGCAGGGCGACGGTGACGAGAGCGAGAAGAGTAAGTTCGAGCATCTACTTACCCTCCTTGGCGACAACGTCACGGGATGTCGGGCTGGTGTTGAGCCGCTCGCAGCCAACGGTGTATCCGATGGCTGCGAGGAAGAAGAGAACAGAGGCTGCGGGTAGAAGGATGTCGGCCATCGTGCGGCTCCGATTAAGTTAGAAGTAACTGGGTTAGAGTTTCTAAAAGTGATAGATAAGATCGCCGGCCATCGTGAATTGGCTCTTTTTAGTGGGCGATCCAAGATATGGCGCGTCGTATGCGACCTTGTCATAAGCGTGGTCGAAGCGAAGCTCGGGGCGGAAGGTGACGGTGCTGCCAAGCCAGAAGTTGAAGCCGACGAGGTGCGAGGTGTAGCGCGTGGCGTTGCCGGTGCGCTGCCCTTTTACGTCGTTGTCGAACTCATTGCGGATGGTGAAGGACGAGTGGTGATTGTTGAACTCGTGCTCGATGTAGTTGACGACGCCGTAGTCCGGCGCAAAGCAGTGCATCGCGGCAGGGTTGCAATGGGCTCCGTTGGCACCGGTGATCGGGCTGGGTGAAGTGACGGGTCCCGGGCCTGCGTAGTCGTTGTTCGGCACCTCGCGCTGGTACTGGTAGAGGAACTCGGTCGCGGCGTGCCAGGTGGGCGAGAAGCTGTGGTAGTAGGTCAGGTAGTAACCGGACAGATTGTTGTATCCGTACTTCGCGGAGTTCAGCGAGTTGGCGCAGGCGTACAGACGATCGCCGCCGTTCTTCCAGCTATAGTCGGCGCAGACGTTTCCAGTGAGCTTTGCACCCTTTGCCCAGGGAGCGATGTCACAACCCGCACTAACGCCGGCCTGCAGTTTCAAATGCTCGCTGACCTTGGTCGTGACGTTCACGCCATGCTGGGTGTAGCAGTCGAAGGTGTAGAGGATGGAGTGCGAGTAGGTGTAATTATTCGGGGCAAGCTGCGCCTCGATATCCGGGATGGAGATGTAGCGACCGACCCGCACGTCGGTCCCCTTGCCGATCTTGGGAACATAGAAGTCGAAGTAGTACATCACTTCATCGAAGCCATAAGTCTGGCCGCTGGAGTAAGAAAGTAGTTGCTGGGAGAAGACTCCCTTGGACGTGGTGTAGCGGTAGTCGAGGCCGTAGAGGCTGGTGAAGCGGAAGCCGTAGTCGAAGTGATCGGTCTGGACGGTGTCGGGCAGACGCTCGATGTAGAGGGCGGCCTGATCGAGCTGGATCGAGTTGGGGATGACGTCGTAGGCGACCGGGCCGTTCGCGTACTTACCCTTGTTGGACGTGCTGGCGTTGCCGCCGATGTTGATCCAGCCGTAGACCTTGGTGCGGCTGTCCTGCTTCTTCAGGGCTTTCATCAGCGGATAGGTTTGGGTATCCGCTGCACCAATGACAACCGTGCCGCCAACGGGCCAGTCAGGGCTTGGGAACGGAGGCGAGTTGAGTGGAGCGGGTGTGCCACGACGCTTCGGTGCGGCGGGTGTTGGAAGTCCGTTTGAGCCAACGGTCCAGTCATCGAGATAGACGTGGCCGAGGCGGGTGAAGAAACCGCGGCTTGCTGGAGATGCCTGTGGATCGGCTACCGGCAGAACGGAGGTGGAGTACGAGACGCCTGCTGAAACCACATCGGCTTCTTCGCGCGGAGGGTCGGACTTGTTTAGCGCAGCGGCCATGAGTTGCGACGATGCTGCTTTGCGGATTGGAGCCTGTTGGCTGAATGCTGCAACGGGAAAGAGAGTGGCGGCGAGAAAGGTTACGACGGGGAACCAATTCGAGATTGTATGCATGACGGTACGACTGCCGGTTCCTTCGCACCCGGCAATAGTTTGATGAAACGCCGTTTGCTGTAAAGAAGCCGTAGGGAATTTATAAAGAAGTCGTAAAGATCGCCGGGTTGTACACCGCTGACGGATCTAGATCTCGTTGGCTCCGGTGGGTCGGAAACGGTAGCCGATCCATGGCTCGGTGAGGATGTAGCGGGGTTCTTCGGAGTCGGACAGCTCGATCTTCTTACGAAGTTGGCCGATGTTGACACGAAGATACTCTGGCTGGTCCGCGTTGGTGCCCCACACGGTCTGGAGGAGAGCGCGGTGGGTCATCACCTGTCCCGCGTGCTGGGCGAGGCAGACGAGCAGGTCGAACTGTTTGGGCGTCAGGTGGATATCCTCGCCGCGAACCAGGACGCGGTGTTGGGGGACATCGATGTGGAAGTCCCCGAGGCTGATGACCTGGGGCATCTCCGGCGTGGCGGCGATCTGGCGACGAAGCTGGGCTCGGACGCGGGCCTGGAGCTCCTGGATGCTGAACGGCTTGGTGACGAAGTCGTCGGCCCCGGCGTCGAGCGCTTCGATCTTCTGGCGGTCCTGATTGCGGACGGAGAGGACGATGATAGGAACCTGCGAGACGGCGCGAACCTCGCGACAAAGCTCGACACCATCCATCTGTGGCATGGCGAGGTCGGTGATGATGAGATCAGGCTTCCAGGCATGGAGCGCTACCAGGCCTTCGACGCCATTGGCTGCGATCTGCAGCGCATAGCCTTGCGTGGAGAGAGCAGTGCGGAGGACGCGGGTGATCTGCGGCTCGTCGTCGACGATGAGGATCTTGAAGGGTGCATCGCGCTCGGTGGATTTCACTAACGCTCCTGTTGCTTATTGTGTCACTCGCGGTACCGACGCAGCATCACTCGCGTTCGGGATGCTGCGTGACGATGTGAACATCTACGTTGGGGGATTCTTTGAGGAAGTGCTGAATGGCCCAGTAGTAGAGGTACTTGCGCCATCCGCTGACGGCGGTCCGGCCGAAGATGATGTGGGTGATGTGTTTTTCGCGAACGAACTCGGCTGCGGTGTGAGCAATGCTCTTACCCGGGATGAGGAAGATCTGCGCTTCCAGATTACGCGCGAATTCAAGGTTCGCTTCGAGGGTACTCTGCTGGGCTCGATCTCGCTCCCGGTCGTTCTGGATATGCAGGATGAAGAGTTCGCCCCCGACGCCCTCCGCGATGCGCGCGCCTCGGGCGATGAGCATCTGCGAGGCACTGCTGGAGCTGATACACACGGCTACGCGCTCGCGGACGGCCCACTTCTCCTGGATGCGTTTGGAATCCATGTAGGCGGTCAGGTTACGGTCGACGGCCTTGGTGACGTGTTGCAAAGCGAGTTCGCGGAGGGCGATGAGGTTGCCGCGGCGGAAGAAATTGGCGAGGGCTTTCTCGGCACGGTCAACGCCGTAGATGTCGCCGCGACGCATCCGGGTTTGTAACGCCTCCGGTGTCAGATCGGCCATGACGATCTCGTCGGCACGCTGCACAAGCCAGTCGGGAACGACCTCGCGAATCTGGACACCGGTGACGCTCTGCACCGTGGGAGCGACGCTTTCGATGTGCTGGACGTTCATAGTGGCGATGACGTCGATCTTCGCCGCAAGGACATCAAGGACATCTTCGTAGCGTTTGCGGTGTTTGCTGCCCTCGATATTGGTGTGGGCGAGTTCGTCGATCAGCACGGTCTGCGGACGACGCGCGAGGATGGCGTCGACGTCCATCTCTTCGAAGATCACGCCCTTGTAGTCGATGCGCCTGCGGGGAACCTGTTCGAGCTGCTCGGCCAACTCGGCGGTGCGAGGGCGGCCATGGGTTTCGACGACGCCGATGACAATGTCTTCTCCGCGCTCATGGCGGCGGATGGCCTCGGAGAGCATGTTGTAGGTCTTGCCGACGCCCGGAGCATACCCCAGGAAGAGCTTGAAGGTCCCCTGGGTCTTCTCGGGCGCAACCTTCTCCAGCCACTCTTCGGGAGTCTTGGCCGTACTCTTGGAGGGGGAGTACAACGGATCGCGGCCGGCGATGGATGCGCGTGGCATAGAGCTACTATAAGGGGAATGAGACGATCGCCCCTGCGAAGTGTCGTGCGTTACTTGGTTTCGACGGGCATGACCGCTGTCATCGTAGCGGTATATTTTCGTTGGCTGCATGCGAACGAGACCACGGTGGCGTTGACGCTGCTGATGGCAATCCTGCTGGTGGCTTCAAACTGGGGCTTGCGGCAGGCAATCTATCTGTCGATTCTGTCGTCGGCTGCCTTCAATTTTTTCTTCCTGCCTCCAGTCCTTACGTTCACGGTACGGGAGGGCAGGAACTGGGTCGCGCTGCTGGCCTTCCTGGTGACGGGAATCGTCGCGAGCCAACTGGCGGAGCGGGCGCGGACGCAGGCGAGAATAGCGCGGGAACGACAAGCCGAGGCCGAACGGCTGTATGAGTTCAGCCAGAAGATGCTGGTGACTGGTAACGTGATCGACCTGTTGAACGAACTGCCGCAGATGATAGCTGCCAACTTCCACCTGAGCGGAGCGGCGCTCTATCTGCGCGAGAAGGACAGGATCTACCGGTCGAGTCCGAGCTACATGGACGTGACGGCTGCGGAGTTGCGGGACGCGGCCTTTACGCGGGATCACCGGCGGGACGATGCGCGGGGCGTGATGCTGGTTCCGATTCTGCTGGGAACGCGGCCCATCGGCGCGCTGGGAATCAGCGGAGTAACGACCTCTCCGGAGGCGTTGGATGCGGTCTGCGGGTTGGCGGCGATTGCGATCGAGCGCGCTGGAGCTGTCGAAACACTGACGAAGGTAGAAGCCGCGCGGGAGAGCGAACGACTTCGCAATGCACTGCTCGACTCGGTGGCGCACGAACTGCGGACGCCCCTTACCTCCATCACCGCTGCGATTACAAGTCTGCAGTCGGATGATCTTCTGAATCAGGAGCAACGGATGGAGCTGATGCAGGTGATCGAGGAAGAGGCCGCACGGCTGGACCGGCTGGTCGGTCAGGCGATGGAGATGGCAGAGCTGGATGCACACGAGATCCATCTGGAGATGCGGCCGCACGCGATGCGCGAAGCGGTCGAGCTCGCGATGGAAGGTCTCACCGTGCAGTTGCGGGATCATCCCGTGGAGATACGTCTGCCGGACTCGCTGCCTGCGGTCCCGATGGACCTGCAACGGATCGCGAAAGTCGTGCAGCATCTGCTGGAGAATGCAGCAAAGTACTCCGATGCGGGGAGTTCGATCTTTGTGAGCGCCGAGGTCGAAAAGGGCCTGTTGATTACAAGTGTGGCCGACCGCGGGGTAGGCGTGGATGACCTGGAACGCATGATGATCTTCGACAAGTTCTATCGCGGACAGGGACAGCGATACCGTGTCCAGGGAACCGGCATGGGACTGGCGATCGCGAAGGCGATTGTAGAGGCCCACGGCGGAAGTATCGATGTGACGAGTCAGCCGGGGCAGGGCTCGGTGTTTTCATTCTCGCTGCCACTGCGCGCTGGCAGCCGATAGCTTCACGCTAGAGCGGATTCCCCATCGCTGTAGAGTCGATTCATTTACGCGAAGCGTCCAATGCCCCACGAAGGTCCTGCCGAAGGCCCCGTGGTGCCTGCCCGGCGTTAGGGCGCCTTGGTATTTGCCTGTCGTCAGCTATACATCTTTGAGAAACCCGAGCTATGAGTTGATAGCGATAAGAAGGCCTTCGCCCGCCTCAAGAAAGAGCGGACCACCTACGTGCCCTCCTTCGCCATCGAGGATGGTGGTGAGCAGGACGCGGCCCTCTTCGGCATCGACACGCTGGAGGCTGTCCGTGAGGTTCAAATAGACCTGAATGTGTCGGTTCCCCGGATCGTCACCTTCAGGGTCCGGGTGGTTGCGGCGGTACGAGAGGACTCCGGTGTTGGATTCGATGTGCTCGATGGTGCCGGCGTGCAGGGCGGGATGTTCGCGACGAAGGGCCAGGAGCCGGCGGTAGAGGGCGAGGATGGAGCGGGGAGCTTCCGGGCTAGACTGTGCAGCGACGTTGATCGATTCAGCGTCAATGTTGATAGGGAGCCACGGGTCGGCGGAGGAGAAGCCGGCGTTGGTGGTCGCGTCCCAGAGCATCGGGGTGCGTTCGGGGTCGCGTCCCATGCCGATGTTGGGCTGTTTGAGTTCGGCAGGGTCGTGGACCTTTTCAGGCGGGATAATGCCGTTGGTCATGCCAAGTTCATCGCCGTAGTACAGGGTAGGGGTTCCACGCAGCGTGAGGAGCAGCACGGCTGCAATGCGGGCCTGGTGCTCGCCAAGGCGGGAGGCCAGCCGAGCCTGATCGTGGTTTCCAAGAACGTAGTTCGGCCATGCACCGAGAGGGAGTTCGGCCTCGTAGTCGCGGATGAACTGGGCGATGCGTTCGGAGTTCCACAGGGTCTGGATCAGGTGGAAGTTAAATGGCATGTCCGCGCCGCGGAGGTCGGCGGTGTTGGGGTCGAAGCCATAGTAGGAGATCAGGTCGCGGAGGGGTAGATAGATCTCCCCGATAAGAACGGCATCGCGACCCTGATACGAAGCGAGGAGGGAGCGCATTTCGGCGACGATCTCATGCGTCTCGGGACGGTCGGCGGTGTAAAGCGGAATAACGCGGCCAAAGGTAGAGTATCCCTCGGTCCAGTCATGGTTGAGAGGGTTATCGCGGAACTCGTCGTCCTTGATGAGGAGCCACAGGACGTCCATGCGGAAGCCGTCGACGCCACGATCAAGCCAGAAGCGCATGGCGGCATAAATGGCCTCGCGGACGGCAGGATTGCGCCAGTTGAGATCGGGCTGCTGGGTGAGGAAGGAGTGGTAGAAAAACTGGCCGGTAGCGGAGTCGTAGGTCCAGGCGCTGCCTCCGAAGTGGGACTGCCAATTATTGGGAGGCCGGGATTCGGGAGGACCTTCGCCGCGGGCAGGATCGCGCCACAAATACCAGTCACGCTTGGCATTGTCGCGGGAAGAGCGGGATTCCACAAACCAAGGATGCTGGTCGGACGAGTGATTCGGAACGAGGTCGAGGATCACCCGCAGGCCGCGGGCGTGGAGGGCGGCGGAAAGGCGGTCGAAGTCTTCGAGGGTACCGAACATGGAGTCGATGTTGCAGTAGTCTGCAACGTCGTAGCCGAAATCAGCCATGGGCGAGGGGTAGATCGGAGAGATCCAGACGGCGTCGATGCCGAGCATGGCCAGATAATCGACCCGACTGAGGATCCCCGGAAGGTCGCCGATACCGTCGCCGTTCGAGTCCTGAAAAGAGCGTGGGTAGATCTGGTAGATGGTGCCGTCTTGCCACCACAGGCGTGGTAGTTCGTTCCCTGGGTGCGTCGTACTGGTCGTCATGGTGTTTGGATGCTAACGCGAGATGCGCTGACATCCTAATAGATGCAGAAATGGCCGAATAACGGTCCGGCCGAAAGCTGCATCCAAAGTTTTCGATGAAGGGATTTTGGGCAAATTTCAGGTGGGAAACATGGGCTACGTTGGCGCTGTTGGTGGCGGTGTCAACGCAGCGGGCGTCTGCTGCGCTGATGGTGCTGGTCGGGGAGCCGTTCGGTAACTTTGGAACGATGATGCCCGTGGGACATACGGCCGTCTACTTCGATCGGATCTGTGCGGACGGACCGCTGAAGATGCGAATGTGTGAGCCGGGCGAGCCCCAGGGAGTCGTCATTGCTCGCTATCACCAACTCGGCAAACTCGATTGGGTGGTCTCCCCGGTGATGCAGTTTCTGTATGCGACGGATCGGGTCGAGGATATTCCGAAGTACGTCACCGCGGATCTTGCCTGGGAGATGCGACAGGAGTACCGCCATCGCTTCATTCGATCGATCGTTCCCGATGGCACGGAGAAGGACGACAGCACGACCGAGTGGTGGGAGTCGGCCGGCGTCACCTTCAACCGCAGGGTCTGGGGGCATGAGATCGCGACGACGCGCGAGCAGGACGAGCGGTTCATCGCAGCGATGAATGAGCGGCCCAATGTGCACGCGTATTCGGTTCGGCGCTCCAACTGCGCCAACTTTGCGGCGGATGGTGAACCTCTACTTTCCCGGTATGGTGAAGGCGAACAGGTGGTCGGACTTCGGTCTAATGACGCCTAAGCAGGTGGCGAGAAGTGTGGCCGCATACGGAGAAAAGCATCCGGAGGCAGCCTTGCGGGTGGTGGAGATTCCACAACTGCCGGGGTCCCTGCGACGGAGCCGGCCGGTTCGGGGCACAGCCGAGGCGGGGCTCAAGACCAAGCGCTATCTTGCCACTCTGATGGTGATCCAACCGGAGGTGGTGGTGGGGTGCGTGGTGGTCTACCTCAAGAATGGATGTTGGCAGATGGGCGAGGGAGCTGCCGTCGCAAGCCCACAGGACTTCGCGACAGGGTCGGTCCTGGAAGCGGAGAAAGAGGGAGCGGGAACGCCAACCGGGTCGCCTTAGGCGACCCACTTTTTCTTCGGATTGCCGATCATTCCGACTGCGGGAATGTTTCACTAACATTGGAGACAGGACACTAGGTTGCGGGTTTATAAGAAGGCTCTTTCGGTTCTGAGACCTCTTTATCCCGTTGCCATCCTTCGTTCTGCAAAACAATATGCTCGATTGCTACTGCGTTTCCGCTGGCATCCAGGTCGGGCAGAGCGGCGTATTCGGAGGGCCAGCAGCGGAAGATCTTGTAGGAAAAGACAAGCTGACCAGCTTCGTTGAAAAGATCAAGAACAATGTCTTTGCGAAAGTCGGCCAGCGAAACCTCGTTTCCAGCACCGGCCCCGAACTGCCAGACCTTCCCGGCCCAGGTTTCGAATTCGGAGTCGTGGGTTACACCGTGTTCAAGGGTGATGGCGTCGAATTCGGTTCGCCCGGGTGATTTGCGGGAGGTGCTGGGGTCGCCGCCCTCGCGGTGCTGGATGACTTCGGTGGTGCGTTTCAGTGCGCTGACTTTAGAGACTCCAGCGACGTAACGGCCGTCCCATTTGATTCGAAACTTGAAGTTTTTGTAAGGATCGAGGCGGTTTGGGTTGACGGCGAATTCGGGCATGGGCTGGCTCCGGATGAAGAGGATTGTTGAATTTGGAGGAGTATATCCGGAGCTGTACCTTTTGAAGCTCGATTACGCTGGTTCGCGCACCAGTTCAATGGGGATGCCCAGCTTATCGAGAACTCTTGGCATCGGATCGTGGGGAGTAAGCCAGCACAGCATATGACCGTTTCGCAAACCGTGAGCCGTTCGGGATGCGGATAGCATGGCGCGGTGCAACCGGGTCTCTGGATGCGGGTGGAAGCTATCGACAGAGACGAAGAAAGCTAGCAGGAGAAGGGCCAGTACGATCGTGCGTTCGATGGGATGCATGGCAAGGGTCTCGGTCTTTTCGACTGAGAGGAGCTAAAGGAGGTTAGCGTCTTTGCCGAGAAAAATAGTGGTGCATAAGGGCCACTGCACAATGATCCGGAAGTGAGATCCGGATACACTAGCTGGCTTGCGGCAGCTTCTGGTTGTAAATGTAGACCCAGCATTGCTTACGCGAGCCATCGGCGAAGGTGACCATCCGCTTGGCGCGTACGAAGAGGCTGTTATCTGGATCTTTGGGCTCGAACTCTTCGTATTTGTCGAGTGCCTGGAGAGCGTCGGGATCGTCGGGCAATGCGAAGACAGAGCCGGGGATACGCTGCTTCCGTTTACCGTCGAGGACGAGTCCGGGATATTCGCCGAGGTCGTGCAAGTTTCCGACTACGGTTCCTTTACCGATCGGAACCATGTTTTTCACGACGCTCTGGATTTCTTCGGGAGCGCGGTCGGGGTGCAGCGTGCCGTATACGAAGAGTCCCTGTTTCAAATCGCACCTCAATCCAGCATCTGGATACTGACTAAATGATATCAAGCAGGTCGTTCAATTCTTCAAATCCGTGCTTCCGATCGCGTATATAGTCTCGGATGCCCTGGTTATTCTTCAGGAGGTCCAGGTAATAGCCGAGCAGCGCTTTCACGTCTTCGGTCGAGAGATTCCCCCGCTTATGCAGGTAGGCGACCAGCTCGAAGTAGTTCAGAAAATCCGTAAATGCTTCTGGCTCTTCGGTTACAAACTCAGCGCAACGAGCGGCGGATTTCTCGGGCGATTCGTCCAGGACACGGCGGACTTCCTTGTAGGTACTTTCCTCGAAGAACGATTTGTGTAGGTCGCACAGGAATTCGGCACGCCGGGTGTTGGCATTTCTCTTGTACCCTACCGCGGCGATCAGCGCGGCGCTCCCGGTCAGGATCAACGCTGCGGAGTCTTTGAAGATGGTCCAGTGATCCATGTTCATCGGTTGTTCATTTCTCCAACTCGCTACCCAGCGGCTTGCGGGCGAAGTAATAGAGGCTGTAGGCCAGGAGGGCAAACATCACAACGCTGACCCAGTCATGATGGAGCGGGTTGTGGTCGCTGAAGCGGGGGAAGTCCTTCTCAGTGGCCGCTTCATACAGCTTGATGCAGACGCCCAAGAGTCCGACGATTCCCCCGGCGGCGATCAGGCCGGAGGCGTAAAGAGAGCCGGGTGAGATCTCGGATTCGGTGGCTGCATCGCGGGCCGTGATGGTGTTGAGGATAGGAAGTCCTGCGGAGTCGGCGTGGGCAGGATTGGTCGAGTCAAAGTCAGGATGCTGGACGAGCCAGGCAGCACGGTCGGAGTGCCACAAGGCCAGCGAGGCGTCGTGCTCCGCGCGAAGCTGCTGGGTGGCATAGTGGAGCATGGCGCGGTCGACCATCCAGCGCATCACTCCGCCCACGAAGATGGCGAGGGTGGTGGCGATGGAGAGATAAGCTCCCACGGCGAAGGTAAGCGACCGCACGCCCAGCAGTTCAACCACGATCACCAGCGCTACGCCGAGCAGGACGAGAGCCCAGGGGAGCTTCTGGCTCAGGATTCCATTGATGACGGTAGCCATGAGCTTGCCCTGCGGGGCGGCGGCCTTTTCGCTGCCGATACCCTGGATCCACTGAATTTCGATCTTGCCGGTGGTCGGGTTGAGGAGGTACTTGCCGTCGGGCAGGGTGGTCGAGCCGATGGCGTTGAGCAGGGTATAGCTGTGTCCGTTGCTGATCTGTTCTTTGCCGGAAGCGTCTGTGGAACCCACGTCCCCGACGGCTGGACGTGGGGCACCCGGCTTGGTGCTGAGGACGAAATGATCCCGGGAAAAGGGACCCTTGTCTTGGACGCCATCCGCATAAAGGTGGTCGGTGATGGCGATGGGAACACGGAGGCGCTCGAAGGTTTCGAGGCCTTTATTCATGGCATTGAGGGTCGCTCCGATAGAGAAGACCGAGATAATCACCCCGGCCATGACGGCGGCCTGCTGCTTCCAGGGGGTCGCTCCGATAAGGTAGCCGGTCTTTAAGTCCTGCGAGGTATCGCCCGCGTTGGAGGCCGCAATGCAGACGATGCCGCCGATGGTGATGGCGAGCGCTCCGAAGGCGGGAGCCGTCCAGCCACGGACCAGGAAGATGGCGGCGGTGGCCATCAGGGTGGCAATGGTCATCCCCGAGACCGGGCTGGCAGAGGATCCCACAATACCGACGATTCTGGCGGACACTGTAACGAAGAGGAATCCGAAGACCACGACGAGCAGCGCGGCAGCCATATTGGCAACCGGGCCGACCTGGGCTCCGGGGACAGGGTGGAACTGCAGGAAGAGAAACATCAGCAGCACGAGCAGGACAGAGCCTCCCGCGACTACAGACATGGGGAGATCCTGGGCTGTCCTGGCCGGATGGGCGTAGGCTTCGCTTGATTCTCCTGAAGCAGCGGTGGTCTTCTTTGCCCCCATCTGCCTGAAGCCCTGGGTTAGCGCGGACAGGATGGTCGGGGCGGTGCGGAGCAGGGTGATCAGGCCCGAGCAGGCGACGGCGCCGGCACCCATGGGTCGAACGTAGGTCTTCCACAGGTCGGAGGGGCTCATATCCCGGATCAGCGTCGTTCCCGGATAGAGCGCGGTGGGAAGATGCGAGCCGAAGAAGTAGATGGCAGGCATCAGCACCAGCCAGGAGAAGACGCCTCCGGCGAGCATGATGGCAGCGACACGAATGCCGATGATGTAGCCGACGCCCAGATACTCCGGGGTGCAGTCGGCGCGGATGGCGGAGCCTTTCAGCAGGTGTTGCGCTCCCAGGTCGGGCTGGTAGTTCGGGGTGGAGGGCCAGAGCGCGAAGATATTGTCGTTCTGGAACAGGGTGTAGAGGCCGCCCAGCCCCAGGCCGAGGAAGACCCTTGATGCGAAGGAGCCACCCCGTTCCCCGGCTTCGAGGACATCGGCGCAGGCCGTGCCCTCGGGGTAGATGAGGGTTCCGTGCTCTTCGACGATAAGCTGGCGGCGCAGCGGAATCATGAAGAGCACACCAAGCCAGCCGCCGAACAGCGCGAGGGCAAAGATGCGTGTCGATTCCAGATCGAAGCCTAGAAAGATGAGGGCTGGCAGGGTAAAGATGACTCCCGCCGCGATGGATTGGCCAGCGTTGCCGATCGTCTGGACGATGTTGTTTTCGAGAATGCTGGCCTTCCCGAAGGCCCGCAGAATGGAGATCGACAGCACCGAGATCGGAATGGAGGCGGCGACGGTGAGACCAGCGCGGAGCCCGACGTAGACGGTGACGGCTCCGAAGAGGACAGCAAAGAGGCCGCCGAGGATGAGGGCGCGAAGGGTGAACTCGGGACGGGAGTCGGACGCGGGGACAAAGGGAGTGAAATTGGCAGGTGCTGGCATAGGTGCTGGGTGTCTCCCGGACGAGTTGCGGATAGCGGCTTGCAGAGAACTGGATTCTTCTACCGGGGAGTGTATCAGCGGCAGGCGTTCGAGAGGCACAAGGGTTTGCGAGGAACTAAGCAGTATGGACCTATACCGGCGGTACATCTTCGCCGGCATGGTTGAATTCCGAGGATTCGGAAGGGCAGGGCTTTAGCCCTGCCGAAAGAAGCATCCTCATCTACCTTTTGTTTCTTTTGTCGGTTTGCCATAGGCAAACCGACAAAAGAAACAAATCAAAATAAGTAGCATTTGGCACGCCTGAAGATGTTCCCTTCCAAGCTCAGTCACATGCAAGAGTCGATGGCGTTGCTGAAGACCGGCAGGACCGATGCGTCGCTGGCGGAGGCCCAGAACGCAGTGGAGTTGAATCTGGGTGGATATCGCGAGGAGATAGCGCTGGGCGACGCACTCGCTGCCGCCGAGCGCAAAACTGAGGCGCGGGAGCACTTCGCAAAGCGCTGACCGTAGGTAGAGAAGAGAATGGCGAGTTTGTAGCCGGCCGTCTCAGATTCAATCAGCGTGGATGAGAACTTCTCCATCACGCCGCTTCAGCAGGTCATCGCAGCTTTCGCTCAAACCTTGCAGGCGAAGGTGCTTGCCTTGCTGGCGATAGCGGTCAGCAAGGGCCTCGATGGCTTCGAGGGCGGAGGAGTCCATGATGCGCGCACGCTCGAAGGAAATAAAGACTTCGGCTGGATCCAGCCTGGGATGGAAGAACTCGGTGAACTGAGCCGCGGAGGCGAAGAAAAGACTGCCACGCAGACGGTAGATCTTGGTGCCGTTGTCTTCGGTCGTAGTGACGGAGAGCTGTTGAGCGTGATCCCAGGCGAAGACCAGAGCCGAGATGACGATCCCGAAGACAACGGCTACAGCCAGGTTGGTGAAGACAGTGACCGCAGTGACGACGACCATCACCATGACGTCGTGGCGGGGGATGCGGTTCATCGTACGGAGGCTCTCCCAGTTGAAGGTCTCGAAGGCAACGACAAACATGACACCCACGAGCGCGGCCAGTGGGATGCGCTCGATCAGCCGGGAGCCGAAGAGAATAAAGGCGAGCAGGCAAAGGCCGGCGGTCACCCCGGAGAGGCGTCGCCGTCCACCCGCATTCAGGTTGATCATGCTCTGCCCGATCATGGCGCAGTCACCCATGCCGCCAAAGAGCGCGCAGAGGAGGTTGCCAGCGCCTTGAGCCATGGATTCGCGGTCGGGCTGGCCCTTGGTGTCGGTACGCTCGTCGATGAGGTTGAGGGTGAGGAGGGTCTCTACAAGGCCGATGGTGGCGAGGACGAGGGCGTAGGGGAGAACGATCGTCAGCGTGTTCCAGGTGAAGGGAACGATGGGGAGATGGAAGCGGGGGAGGTCGCCCTGGATGGAAGCCAGGTCGCCTACGGTCTTGGTCTGGATGCCGAGGGCCAGGGCCACTGCTGTAGCTCCGAGAATTCCGGCCAGCGCAGATGGGAAGGCGTTCGTAAGGCGAGGGAGCAGCGCCGTAATCAGCACCGTGACGGCGACCAGTCCGAACATGACCAGCAGGGCGTGGCCAGACATCCAGTCGGCGCTGCCAGCGGCGGTGCGATGTTTAAAGTGCTGCAGCTGCGCAGAGGCAATGACAATGGCGAGTCCGTTGACGAAGCCCAGCATGACCGGATGGGGCACCATGCGGATGAGCTTGTCGAGGCGGAAGAAGGCGAAGAGGAGTTGGAGGACGCCGGTAAGCATGACTGCGGCGTAGAGGTACTCCACACCGTGCTGGAGGACGAGACTTGCGGAGACGACAGCCATGGAACCCGCGGCTCCGGAGATCATGCCCGGGCGACCACCCCACAATGCGGCGACGAGGCAGAGAATGAATGCCGCGTAGAGTCCGGTCAGTGGATTGACGTGAGCGACGAGCGCGAAGCCGACGACCTCCGGTACGAGTGAGAGCGCAGCGGTAAGTCCGGCGAGGACGTTAGTCTTTGCCTCAGAAAAAGTAATAGCAGCCAGATGGCCTCCTGGTGCGATCCGTCCGACAAGGACGGGGATCGCCGAAAGCGGCCAGCCCAAAGTGGACCAGGCACGCAGAGATGTGAAATTCAGAGGAGCGCGCGAACAGGAACTTTACAGCTCACATCGGATTGGCAGTAGAGCGGGGCGCGTTCGACTTGGTGGTTTCGCACACTAAGCAGTATCGACATATACCGGCGTCACATCGTCGCCGCTGTGGTTGAATTCGGAGGATATTCGGAAGGGCACGGCTTCAGCCGTGCCGAAAGAAGCATCCTCTTCTATACCTTTGTTTCTTTTATCCGTTTGCCATAGGCAAACGGATAAAAGAAACAAATCAAAAGAATGTGGCGTTTGGCACACCTGAAAATGTGCCCTTCCAAAGGCTATACGTCGATACTTTCTAAGTTAAAAAGCTACCACGTCAGATTCTGGCGACTACCTGATAACCACCTCAAGGAAGCGCGCGAGCTGCATCGCCTGGGCTGCGCTGACGATGGCTCCGCGAAGATCTTCGAGCTGAAGAGTAATACCCTCGATGTCGCACGTCGTGAGGTCGAGTCCGGCAAGCCTGGTGCGGGTGAGTTCGGCTTGGCGGAGCACGACGTCGTTGAAGCGGGTGGATTCGAAGTCGACCTGATTGAGGGCAGCCTCGCGGAATTGGGTGCCGCGAATCTCGGAGCGGCGGATACGGCCATCGCTGAGCTGGGCAAATCGCGCATCGCAGCGGTCGAGAAGGACGTCTTGCCAGTGGCAACCCAGCGCGTTGACGCCGACGAGTTTGCAGTCGATGAACTCGACGCGGGTCGCTTCAAAGCTGCGCAGTTGCGCGTTCGAAAGATCGCAGCGGACGAAGCGGGCATCGCTGAGGCGCGTGGAACCGATCTCGCAGTTGGCGAACGAGACGCCGTCGAAGAGCAGGTTACTGCCTCTCAAAGAAGGAATTCTTTGACCCGAAAGATCGATCTCTGAGAAAGCAGTGTCTTCGAGGGAGCCGCCCTCAAGCAGGTCGGCCTCGGCTCCCTGGGTGTCGGGGTCGGATGGGATCTGGCGCGGGAGTTCTCGTGCGCGGTCTTGTTTTTTAGCTCTCTCGGGCGGCATGGGTTAAGGCTAGCATTCCACATTGTTAACTCGGATTAAGGCCTCTTCCCCCAATGCATTCCACTCCTTTGCAGGTTTCGGTCGAGACTTCGTTCATGCGTTGTAACATTCTATTAACATTTCTTTATGGTGTGGCATGGGATCCATTTGCATCGGGGCAGGAACATATCTCGGAAAGGGAAGGGCTGCCCACGCAGGAAGTAGAGTGCGTGATGTGCTGGAGCTTGCCGTGGGATATGGTCTGATTCTGGCCGTGGCGTGGACGCGGGGCGCGTGGCAACAGGGTTTGTATCTGGTTGCAATCGTGTGGGTGGTGGGTGCGGTTGCGCTTCGCTTCGAGGGATGGCGTTGGATGGGGCTGCGTGTGGCCGGTCTGCTGCGTTCGCTCTGGGTGGTTGGGATCGCGTTGGCGGTTGCGCTGGTGGCAGTGATGCTGGCGCAGTGGTTCGACACCTTGAACCGCCCTGAGGGAGCCGCTCTTTTTGTGAAGACCTTCTGGAGCTATGCGGTCTGGTCGCTGGTGCAGCAATTTTTGCTGCAGGTCTTCGTGCTGTTGCGACTGGTGCGCCTGTTCCCGCAGCGGCGACGTCTGGCCATCGCGCTGGCTGCAGGGATGTTTGCGGTGGTGCATCTGCCGAACCCGTTGCTGACGTGCCTGACGCTGGCATGGGGCGTCGGGGCATGCTGGCTGTTTCTGCGTTACCGAAACGTCTATACGCTGGGGATCACGCACGCCATTCTGGGGGTGTGCGTGGCAATCGTCGTGCCGGGCCATTTGGACCACAATATGCGGGTCGGGCGTGGTTATCTGGAGTATCAACCGTATGGAGCCAATCCTCTGACTTCGGGGGGGCGCCGCCATGCTTCGGACGCGTGGGTGATGGCAGACGATCCGCTGCGGAGTTCCGCCGGAGAATCACAGCACTAAGCAGTACGTGGCATGGGCAGCCCGGAATTTGTTGGCGTTCCCCCAGGCGTGGGCTTATACTGCGCTCATGGCGCGGTCCGAGGGACCTGGAGCGCCGGCGAGTGAGGTGCGTCTTCAGCAAATGCTTGAATGACAATGCGCTCGGAGGTGCCACGGGTGCTCCACCCGGTGGCCCACCTGGGATGGATTCCAAGGTGAGATTGGAGTGGCGCGCGGTGGTGCGCGTGATGCGAAGTCCGGCTGCCGTAGTGGGTAGATGGGCATGGACAGCAGTGGGTGATGTAGTTGGAGCAATCTTTCCTGCAGACTGCAGAAGTTGTCGCGGACCGCTTGTGGGAGCGGGTATTTCGCACATAGCAATTCCTCTCTGCGATGGATGCCTATCGAGAATCTCTGGACAAGATGGCTCTTTAGCGGATGCCTCATCCGGGCCGATGGCCTTATGCGGATGCTGCGGCGAAGCGCTCGATATGGAAGGTCTGCGTTACGTAGGGGCCCATCTCCCGGCCGAGGGACTGCGTTGCGCGGAGTGCAGAAGGGTTCCGCCGGCGTTTGCGCGGGCCGTTGCGTATGGGCTGTATGAGTATGAACTGCGGGAGATGGTGCATCTGCTGAAGTATGAGCGGGTGCGTGCGGTGGCGCGGCCCTTGGGCAGCAGGCTTGCAGGGGCGATCCGAATGTTGGAGGGACTGGCTTCATCGGAGTTGATGGTGATTCCCGTGCCCCTGTTTCCGACGAAGGAACGGGCGCGCGGGTATAACCAGGCGGGACTGCTGGCGGAGTCGGCCGTCGCCGAGCTGAAGAAGAGTGCTTCCGGCTGGAAGATGCGGGTGGAGCAGGCCGTGCTGCGGCGCGTGCGGGATACAGAGAGCCAGTTTGCGCTCACTCCAAGGCAGCGGCGATTGAACCTGCGGGGAGCCTTTGAAGTTGCGGCGGATGCCAGGGTGGCCGGGCGCGAAGTTTTACTGGTGGACGACATTTATACGACAGGTGCAACCGCGCGGGAGTGTGCAAGAGTTCTGCGTCTGGCAGGCGCGGCCAAGGTCTGGGTTGCGACGGCCACACGCGCGCAGCCGGAGATGGTGGCGATGTGGGGGCAGAAACAGTTTTGAGTTGTCCTTTTCTCAGTGTGAGTGAGAGTTTTCTTGATTTGAACCGGAGGATGGAACGATGCAATCGGGGAAGATGCGGAAGCAGAGGCTGAGTGGCAATCGACACGCTGGATACGGGTCACAGCACGGAGGCAAGGGTGCGACCGGTCGGACGGCGGTCTCTGTGTCTGCGGTAACGACGGAGGGTGATGTTCGGGCCGGGGTCTTTCGACAACCTGCGATGCAGACTCCGGTGCTGGTGCTCAATGCCAGCTATGAGCCAATCAATATCTGCGGAGCGCGCCGGGCACTGGTACTGGTGTTGAAGGGCGTGGCCCGCACCGAAGAGGAGCAGGGCGCGATTCTGCATGCGGCAAGGATGCGCGTGGCCATGCCGAGCGTGATTCGGCTGCTGGAGTATCGGCGCATCCCGCATCAGACCCGCGCACTGAGCCGCAAAAATATCCTGCTGCGCGACCGCAACGCTTGTCAGTACTGCAACGTCGTCCTGACTGCCGGCGAGTTGACGCTGGACCACGTCATTCCCCGTTCGCGCGGTGGTCTCTCGACCTGGGAGAACCTGGTCGCCTGTTGCCACAACTGCAATCGCCGCAAAGGCAACCAGATGCTGCACGAGCTTACAGAGATGAAGCTGCTGCGGGAGCCTCGGCCCTTCAGCCTCCATACCTCGCGGCACATCATGCGCATGATCGGCAGCGCAGACGCAAACTGGAGGAAGTACCTCTACTTTGAGTCGGACGCAGCAGCGTAAAAGCAGTCGTGATCGGCGCCTCGATGTTTGGGGCGCTGTTCATTTTTGGAGTGTGGAGCGGGAGAGGTACTGGTCGCCGGGGGCGGGATCGGTGAAGGTAACTCTGGAGCCGAGGGCATGAATCAAGTCGCCAGTGTCATAACGCAGAGCAACGCCAGGGAGAATGTCTTCCGGGGCGTTGCGCGGGAGCAGCGCTTTGATAAGCGAGTCGTAGCTGGCGAGACTGTGGTCGACGGTGATGTGTTTCAAGCGCGGATCAAGCACCGCGGCGTGGAGCAGGACCAGACCGAGGTGTCCCGAGGCCTCCGCCGTGATGTTGTTGGGATCTTCGGTATAGCCAGTGGAGAAGAAGTCGATCGAGCGGATCACATCATCCACTCGCATGCCGAGCAGTGTTTTTCCGACAAGTTCTGCGCGGAGGCCGAGCAAATAATAAGCCCCCAGGACGGGAGACTTCAGCTCTTCGGAGCCCGGCGGCGAAGGGCGCGGCGCGAGGACGAACACGGCGGTGCCGGATCGGGCGAGTTCACGCAGGTGCGCAATGTCGTCGGCGCGCTGAGAGTCGAGCGACGGGTCGAGGTTGTCGCGCAGGATCAGTAGAGTCGGGTGCTTGCCCGGGGTGGTCGGTCGATAGAACTCTGCCTGAAGGGTGATGCCTGGTTCGGCTGCGATGCGGAGTGCGTGACGGATGTGGTCGGGATCCGGAGAGCCGACCGGTTCACTGGAAGGCGAGGGCGCGCCAGGGGGCGCTGAGGATCTGGTGATCTCGCGCACAGCTTGCTGGGTCTGGACGAGTGTTGGGTGCTTGATCTTCTGGATGGGGATATTTGCGATGCGAACGGCGGCTTGCTTCTCATTGAGAGACTGAACGGTGGCGCTATCGGGGTAGCTGGTGGCGACTTGTCCGCTAGGGGTGACTTGTAAAGCGCCCTTGGGCAGAGTGGTCGTGAGGGAGGCGAGGTTCGGCTGATCGGCGTCTGCTTTGGGTTGCAGATGTTTCAGAAAGAAGCCAAGGATCTGCGGGGCGAGAGGGCGAATGTTGCCGTGGCCGCCGGGGCCGGTGATGAAGGCGAGGTTCTGATCTGCCTGAAAGAGTTTGTAGAAGGCGCGGGATTCAGCTTCGGACTTCTGGGCTCCGGCGAAGGGGAACATGTCGGAGGTGGTGGAGATGATCGCGTAAGGACGGGGAGTGGCGAGTTCTACCCAGTCCGGAAAATCCAGTCCAGCAGAGATGAAGCCGGGGATCGACTGTTCGCCATCCTGCGGGCCGATAGAGGGCAGCAGGGTGTCGAACGAGGTGATGAAGCAGGCAGTTCCGGCGGCTGCTACGCGGGAGTCGAGCGCGGTGATCAGGGCCGTCATAAGTCCGCCGCCAGAGCAGCCAAAGGCACCGATCCGGGCAGGATCGATCTCGGGGCGCGTGGTCAGGTAGTCGATGGCGCGCATCGCGTCCCACAGAAAGTATTTGGTGATGGTCTCGCCGATCAGGACGGGCTGGAGACCGGCTTCACCGTGCTCACCGGTGGGGCGGGTGGCGAGAGATTGATCCGGATTGGCCGGGTCGGGGTACTGGAGGCGCTCGCCCTGACCGATCGGATCGTAGGAGAGGAGGGCGAAGCCATTACGCGCGAAAGCCGCGGCGAAGGCGAGATCACCAGCCTTCCCGCTGGGGCCGTGGCCGGGAGCCATGAGGATGGCAGGGAGTTTCGCTGTGCCCGTCCCATCGGGCAGATAAAGCAGAGCCGTGACGTGAAAGTTCGGCTGGGAGTCGAAGAGGATCTTCTCGATGCGGAACCCTTCAGCCTGCGTCGTGCCGAGAACCTTCGCATTGAGCGGCGTCTTCACGGGGAGCGGGCCGATGAGGGAGAGCAGTTGCTTACGGACTTTGGCCTGGCGTGACTGGGCTTCGGCCTTCGTCTTCAGAGCGGCGACGCTGGCGTGACGGGCGTCAGTAGATTTGAGCGCGATGGCGTCGAGATACTGGGTGAGTTGCAGGCGACCGGCATTGGAGGGAGCGTTGGGATCTGTCTTCGAAGGTGCAGCAGACCGTACCGCCGTGGCCGGTGGCGGGGACTGAGCGGAGACTATTTGCGGCAGTAGCGCAGAGGCGAAGATGAGGACTGTAGAGATGCGACGAGTCATGAGTAGACCTCAGTGGTCCTACCTTGTTACATCGGCAATGATCGATGGGTCAAGCGGACGTTCCGCAAGCACCTCGTCTACTTGTTTAGCAGAGCCAGGGACATAGCGGTCATGGCGGTAATACCCGCGCGCAGAGCCGGCTCGGGGATAGGGGCGAAGGTCGGGGAATGGGTCGCGGGAAGCGGAACGCCGGTGCGTTCGCTCTCGGCGACCTTCGCGGGGTCTGAGGCTCCGAGCCAGAAGCAGAAGATCGGTACGGAATGATCTGCGAGGGCCCATTCACCGAAGTCTTCGCTGGCCATACTGGGCTTCGTCTCGACGAGATTCTGAGGCCCCAGAGCAGCTTTGGCAACAGCCCGAAATTTGTCGGCAAGAGCCGCATCGTTCAGGGTGACCGGGGTGTACTCGGTCGGGCTGGTAGTAACGAGCGGCATACGGTCCTCGGGCACTCCGGCGGCCATGGCGATGCCGTTGGCGATGCGCTTGATGCCGGCGATCATGGCATCTCTCTGGCCATCGTCGAAGCTGCGCATGGTGAGCTCCATGCGGACCTCGTCGGGGATGATGTTGCGCTTGGTGCCACCGACGATGTGGCCGACGGTGATGACGGCGGGCTGCTGGGGCGAGTTCTGGCGGCTGACGATGGACTGCAGCATGACCAGAAACTCGCCGGCCATGAGCACGGGGTCTTTGGTCTGCTCGGGCTTGGCACCGTGTCCGCCGATGCCGCGCATGACGACATCCACCGATGTGGCGCTGGACTTGAAAGGGCCGGAGACGACGCCGACCTTTCCGGCCGCGATGTCGGACACGTCATGTTCGGCAAGGACAAAGTCAGGGCGGCCGAAACGGTCATAAACGTGGTCGGTCAGCATGGCGCGGGCTCCGTCGCCGAGCTCCTCGGCGGGCTGGCCGACGAGCATGAGTGTGCCGTGCCATTTGGACTTCTGCGCGACCAGTTGCTGCGCGGTTCCAAGGATTGTGGTGATATGCAGATCGTGTCCACAGGCGTGCATCACTCCCACCTGCTGTCCTGCATCGTTCTTGGTCGTCACGGTGCTGGCATAAGGAAGGTTCGTCTTTTCAGCGACCGGCAGCGCGTCAAGCTCGGTACGAAGCAACAGGCGCGGGCCGGGCCCATTGGCGAGCGTGGCAACCAGGCCGTCGGCGGTGGTGCCGTCGCTGTATTTGCCGATGTGCTCGGTGACTGTGAAGCCCAGTTTACGCAGCGCGGCGGCGACGTAGGCGGCGGTCCAGTCTTCGTGGTGGGAGAGTTCGGGATGCTGGTGCAGGGTCTTATAGGTGTCGATCAGGCCGGGAAGCTGTGCATCGAGCGTCGACTGCGCGAGGCTGGGGCGGGAGAAGGTCGCAGCGAGGGTAAGGGCAGCAGCGAGTCGAACGAAGCACGGCATGGGAGCGCTCTCCTGGGGCAGATGGCTTGTTGCGGATGAGGTTGGTGTGAGTTTACAGCGGGTGGTTCTGAGCCGTCGTATATTCTCAGTGGACAGGAGACATGCATGGCTTATAGCGAGAGTTACACCTGCGACGTGTGCGGGGACAAGAAGGGCGATGTCGGAGACTGGTGGCTGGCCTGGGTAGACTGCTTCCCGGGAGCGAAGCCAGAAGAGGACCAGCCGCTGATCAAGCTGACCCGCTGGCAGATGCATCACGCGCACTCGGCCGGGGTGAAGCATCTGTGCGGAGCACGCTGCGCAGGCACGCTGATGGATCGCTGGATGTCCGAGCAGCATGAAGATCCCGACTCGCACTGTGCGACGTAGAGCATTTCTCCTGTGGGTGTAAACCGAAACCGCAGATCTGAACGCCGTTTTTTTCAAGAAAAACGGCACTCGCAAAGCTTGTCCAGTGCACAGTAACAGGAGAAATGCTCTAGCGATGTACATTCCACGGGTCAATGAGGAGACACGGCTCCCGGTGCTGCACGCGCTGATGCGGGCGCATCCGCTGGCAGCGCTGGTTTCGGTCGGAGTGAACGGGCTGTTTGCAACCCACCTGCCGATGGTCGTGGTGGAAGATGCAGACGGCCAGGGACTCGGAACGCTGCAGGGCCATATCTCTCGCGCCAATCCACAGTGGCGGGAGTTTGTTGCGGACGTGGATGCGCTGGCGATCTTTGCCGGACCGCAGCACTACATTTCGGCTTCGTGGTATCCGGGAAAATTGCAAGACGGTGAGGAGGTTCCAACCTGGAACTACGCCGTCGTCCATGCTTCTGGGCTGCTGCGGATCGTCGAGGATCCCGACTGGCTGCTGGCACACCTGACGAGCTTGACGGATATTCACGAGGCAGGCTCGGCTGAACCATGGAAGGTAAGCGATGCACCGGCAGACTTCGTTCGGACGCAGATGCGCGGGATCGTAGGGCTGGAACTGCCGATTCGGAAGCTGGAAGGCAAGTGGAAGGTCAGCCAGAATCGGAACGAGCAGGACCGTCAGGCGGTGGTAGAAGGGCTTGAGCGGTTGGGGACCGCGGATGCTTTGGTGATGAAGGGATTGGTCGAGCGGAAGTAGATTGGGCCTTCCGCCCGACCGAATCGACCGTTACTTTGCTGCGACGGTCTTCTTTACCTTGGGAATGCGCGTGACCGAGCCGTTCGGCATGACGATGTATTTATCGCCGGTTACTTCTTCAATGTAGGAGTTCTTGCTGCCGGGAACGAGCGTGACCTCGCGCGGATCGTTCTGGCCGGGAGCCATCAGGACGAAGTGCTTGCCGTCGCCCGTATCCTGGACCGCAGAGGTGGTGGGCGAGGGGGCGGGCATGGCAGGAGCGGCTGCGATGGCGGCTGCAGGAACCGGCGCAGGTGCGGGAGCCGCGGAGTTATACCCGGTCATCTGGCCGGTCTGGCGGAAGTGAATATACTCCGGTCCTTTGATCCCGTTGACGCACTGCTGATAGGCATCGACGCCGACTTGCTGGCTGCTGGCGGTGGTACTGGCGACGGCCTGGCTGTTGCGGTCGGTGCGCTGGGTTGCTCCGGTCGCGGCGGCAGTGTTGGCGCCGTTGTTGTTTCCGTAGCCCCACCATCCTCCGCCCTTGCGGGAGATTGCGCTGGTGACGGCTCCGGTGGCACCGGTGATTCCGCCCTGGGCCATCTTGTCCTTGTCCTGACCATGCTCGCGGTCGTGAAGCGTCTTCTGCTCGTCGCTGAGTTGGCTGGAAGCCTGCGAGCGGCAGGCGGTCAGTTGATCCTGGGTGATGGGCATCATGTCCATGGTGATGCCGTCCGCCGCGGCGGGCGCGGGGGCCTGGGCCAGGGCAGAGCCGATGGTGAGTCCAGTCATAACAGTGGCGCTGAGAATATATCGAAACTTCATATTTTGCTCCAGAAAGTGGGTACTCGTCGCAGTAACATCGCGCGCAAGACTCTGATTTTTAGGGTAGGCCGGGGAACACGCTTATGCTACTCGCCCAGCGGGAGCGAGGCAAGTAAATCTTAAGTAATTCTCTGGTAATGTTTGCCCCTAAGAGACCCTGCTGCGGCAGTTACGGCTTGGGCTTCGGCGGTGTGGTCGCCGGAGTCTCGGCACCGTTGTTGGTGATGTCTTCGCCGTTGTAGATGATCTTGCTGGTGGCGCGGAAGCGCTTGTAGTCGGAGTATTTGACGATCGTCTGCATGTGTACATCCTGCCCGGCAGTGTAGTTGTCGGCAGCGAAGTGGAGGTTTCCTTCAGCCTTGGTGTAGGTCGGGAACCAATACTTGCCGTCGATCTGCTCATAGTAGGTAGTGAAGGGCGGCGAGAGGTCTTCGTGACCTTTGCGCTTATCGTCCGGAACACTCTTGCCGTTGACCAGCACGATCTGGAAGTCCTGCTGGTCGACCCAGACCTTGCCCTGAAAGTAGCGCTTGCCTTTGACGAGAACTTTAGGCCCTGCGGAGAAGACATAGGTGTCGAGCTCGTCGACCTTCTGGCGGCCAAGGTACGTGACGTCGTACTGGGGTAAATCGGCGGTCGTAAGGACGAAGGGCAGGCGGTGTTCGATGTCCTGGAAATCGGCGGGAGACATCATGACGCGTTCGAGGGTGTTCTGCGGGGCGAAGACGACGCGCTCTTCGCGCTTGCCGTCGCGGTTGAAGGTGATGTCGGTGACCTGTTGGTACTCGCCGTCGGGCCGGTTGCCATCGTCAATCGTCTGGACTTTAACGGATTGGCGGAAGATATAGGTTTGCCGGGCAAGGTCGAACTCGGTCTCGCGGGCGGAGAACTTCTGGACGATCTGGTCGGCGGTGAGTCCGCCGGAGGGGGGCGTCGGATCGAGGCGGCTAAAGCCTGCGGGATCCTGCTCGGCGGCACTGGCTGAGTTCGCTACAGCGGCGATGGCGGGGATCGGACGGGCCGATAGTGTCAGAAGCAAGGCTGCGATCGTCATGGCTTTGGGAAATGCAGTGTGTTTCATGGTGCGAGCGCTCCTGATCGTGTGGGCCGGGCCAGGATCTGAGCCTGAGGCAGGGGAGTATACCTCGGGCGCTGGGGCCTTCCTAAAGATAAGACGCGGAAAGAGGGGATTTGGTGATGGATGAACTTTTGCAAGGGTCCCCGACGTGGATTGCAACTTCGATTTTGCTTGTTTTGGGGATGGCTGGGATATACGAACTGGTGCGGCGAAAGCGCCGGCAGGCGGTGTTGAGGCGATTGGACAGGCGTGTGCGAGCGGAGCTCGAGGCCTACGCCCAACTGGAGGTTCGGAACAGCGACGCAGATCTGGGAGCGCGCGTATGCCGCGTGGTGGCGGAGAGGAGCGCCTTCCGACAGGTGGCGATGCTATCGCGGGATGAGGAAGGTCGATTGACGGTCACCGCCCAGTTGGAAGTGAGCGATGCGATGGTGGCGGCCCTGAATGGGTGGGGCGAGCAGATGCTGGCGGTGGCTCCGCGCCTGTCGCGGGAGCTGGGAGCAAAGCGCGATGAGACAGCACATGGAAGTGCCGCTCGGTCCGGGGTAAGAGAACCCGTGGTCCGTCCATGGACGCGCCGGGTATGGATGGAGCTGGCGGGATGCGAAGTCTGGCTGGTCCCGATGTGGACGACGGCCGGGCGGATGGTCGGGGCCGTCGCGGTAAGCGCGGAGCGTCAGGTCCGACCAGAGGATCTGGTCGGAGTGGAAGCGTTGGTGGCGAAGCTGGGGTGGACGCTCGAAAATGCCGCACTGGCGGAGCGGCTGCTGAAGTCGGAGAAGCTGGCGGGGCTGGGGCAGCTCGCCGGTGGGGTCGCGCATGCTTTGAATAATCCCCTGACGGCCGTTATGGGATTTGCCGAACTGATCGCGGAGACGACGGACCAGGTACGGGTGCAGGAGGACGCAGCGACGATTCTGCGCGAGGCCACGCGGATGCGCGAGACGGTGCAGAGTCTGCTGGATCTGTGGCGTCCGGCGACGCTGGTCGATGAAGCGGTCAGCGTCTCGGGGCTGGTGAGGGAGCTTGCTGCGTCGTGCGAAGGGAAGCTCAAGGCCCGCGGCGTTCGGATGGTGGTGGAGATGGGCGAGGCTGTTGCCGAGGTGCGCGGAAGCCGGGAGCGAATCCGGCTGGTGATGGAACATCTCTTGAACAACGCCGCGCAGGCCATTGCCGCAAGCCCGGATAATATTGCCGCGAGTCCGGATGATTTTAAGACGACGGCATGGGAACACTTCATTCGGGTAACCGTCCGGCGCGATGAGCGGGGCGTGCAGGTGATCGTAAGCGACACCGGGCCGGGATTTGTCGAGCCCGCCCGGGTGTTCGACCCCTTCTATACGATGCAGCACGCAGGGGAGGGCGCGGGGCTGGGGCTGAGCATCTGCTACGGGATCGTGCGGGAGCACGGCGGAGAGATCAGTGCATTCAATCTTCACCCTCGAGGAGCAGCCGTGGTGGTGGAGATGCCCGAGGCCGCTGAGAGCCGGGAGGCGGTCGTCTTGAGTGATTGATAGCGGACGTCAGAACGTGCCCGTTACAGAAAGCGGCGGCGGATGGCTCCAAAGGCGGCCAGGGTGCCGGTGGCCAGCAGGGCCAGGCTGCCGGGTTCGGGAACGTGAGACGTGGTGTTGATCGCTTCATACCAGTATTCAAGGTTTGGCTCGTTCCAGACGATGTCTCCCTCACTGTTCATGAAAAGGAAGACGCCGTCACCTCTCCCGAGGGCATGGGCAGAGTCGAACCCCGTGTAAAGGGACGGAATCAGTTGCCCGGGCACCAGGTAGCCCATGAAGGCCTCGTACCCGTTGTTGCAGACACCGCGGAGGACAGTCCCTCCCGCGGGGACCGAAGGGGTGCAGGGGGTTCCATTGTCGGTGGCGATCGGAGGGAGCGTGTCCGCCGAGGAGAGCAGCGCTCCGTTGCTGTAAGTCTTGAAACACCCCGTATTGCCGGTTAGGCATGCTGTCTGCGAAGAAACATTGTAGGAGAGAATGACGTTTCCATTGGCGTCCATACCCCGGAAGAAGCGTGCCTCGTCGCTGTCGAGCGTGAAGACGTTATAGCTATCGGCTTTGGCGGATGTCGGGACGAGAGTAGCTGCGATGGCAAGAGCGATACAGGCAAGACTGATCTTTGAGGACGTCATCATGAAGTTCTCCCGGATAGATTAAGCGGTCCTAATTACTAAGGCATTTTGAATGCCAAAAGATTTTCTGGTCTTTTGCATACAGTTACAAAAGTGAGCAATCTTGCTCTATGCATAATTTTGCAAGTGCAAGGCCGAGGAGTTTCTATCGCAGCGGGACAATGTGTGTCGTAGATAACCGATCGAATGAGTTTACACACGGTGCGTTGATAGGATCGGGCGCAGCGGGAGTGACGGGGCCGCGCGTTGCCTTAGGTCCTGGCGGAAACCTATACTCCATTGCCATGCGCATGTTCTGGTTGGCGGGGTTGTTGGGTGTGAGTGCCGGGGTGGTAATGGCGGCGGTACGGGATGGGGTTTCATATGTGGATCCGCTGATCGGAACCCAGAAGAGCGAGATCGGATACGGGGGCACCATGCCGGTGGTAACTCCGCCTTTCGGGATGACCAACTGGACGGCACAGACCCGGCAGAACAAGATCAGCATCGTCTCCTACAACTACGACGACACAACTGTCTCAGGATTTATCGGGACGCATCAACCGGCGATCTGGATGGGCGATTATGGGTATGTGACGGTGATGCCTCAAGTGGGCGGCGAAGTCCGGACTTCGCCGGAGTCGCGGAAGATGTCGTACTCGCATAAGAGCGAGGTGGCGCGGCCGGATTATTATGCGGTGACGTTGGGGGATGGGGCGAGTGGGGACCAGGCTTTGGGGTTGGCGCAGATACGGGTTGAGATGACGGCTACGGAGCGATGTTCGTATCTGCGATTCCAGTTTCCGAAGGAGGGCATAGCGCGGGTGCTGATGGAGGCCTCGCGACCGGGGATCCTGGGCTTCGCCGCGGTGGACCTGAAGCGCCACGAGATCACAGGCTACAACCCGCACCGCATGGACGCTCACCTGGGTCCGAACACAGGAAAGGCAGCGCTCCCCAGCTTCAAAGGCTACTTTGTGATGGAGTTCCGCGAGGCTCCACGGGGTAGCAAGACCTGGGGGATGGAAGAGGCCGCATCTGCTCCCGGCAGCCGTGGTGCCTATGCGGAGTTTGCGCCGGGAACTTTGGTGGAGGCTCGCGTCGGCACCTCCTTCCTGAGTATTGAGGATGCGCGGGCGAATCTGCGCCGCGAGATTCCGGCATGGGACTTCGCTGGCGTCCAGCGACGGCTGCGCGCCACCTGGGACGAAAAGCTCGACCGGATGCAGGTAACCGGGGCGACCGACAAGGAAAAGACGCGGCTGTACACGGCGATGTATCACGCGATGCTGTACCCGCGCATGTTTTCGGAGCGCGGCCGGTACTACAGCGCCTTCGATGACGAGGTCCATAAGGGCGACAGCTATACCGCCTACTCGATCTGGGACACGTTTCGGGCGGAGAATAGCTGGCTCACGCTGATGGCTCCCGAGCGCGTAGACGGGATGATTACGGCGCTCCTGCAAAACTTCAAAGAGGGCGGCTGGATGCCGAAGTGGCCGAATCCCGGCTACACCAACATCATGATCAGCACCCACGCCGACTCGCTGGTGGCAGAGGCGATGCGCAAGGGATTCCACGGCTTCGACCGTGACCTGGCGTGGAAGGCGGTCTATAAGGATGCGATGACGCCCCCCGATGGCGATACCACGCGACGCTGGCTGGATCGCGAGGAACACACCCCGTACGAGGCCCGTGCAGGACTGACCTACTACAAGCAGCTTGGCTACATTCCGACGGACAAGACGGATGAAGCCGCGTCGCGGACACTCGAGGACAGCTACGACGACTGGTGCGTCGCGCAGGTCGCGAAGGCGATGGGCAAGACGGAGGACTACCGCTTCTTCCTGAAGCGTTCGCTGAACGACCGCAATCTCTTCAATCCCGCAGTCGGGCTAATGGAGGGGAAGAAGTCGGATGGAAGCTGGGCTCCACTGGGTGGGGCGCGGGATACGGACGGAAACCGATCAGTTTCAGGATGGACCGAAGGAGACGCGTGGGTCTATACGTGGTCGCCGTTCCACGATCAAGGAGGAGTCATACAGTTGATGGGCGGCGCGGAGGCTTACTCTGCGAAGCTGGATCAGCATTTCGCCGGTGGACATAACAAGCACAGCAACGAACCCAGCCATCACTATGGCTATCTGTACGACTTCAGCGGCCAGCCCTGGAAGACGCAGGCCAAGGTCCGCGAAATCGCCGCAGCCGAATATGGCTACGACGCGGGCGGGTTGGACGGAGACGACGACTGCGGACAGATGTCGGCGTGGCTGCTGTTTACCGCGATGGGGTTCTATCCGGTGAATCCGGCGAGCGGGGAGTATATGATCGGCAGCCCGCTGTACGGCCGGATGAGCCTGAAGCTGGCCAATGGAAGGACCTTTGCGGTAGAGGCGGAGGGGAACTCGGCGACGAACCTCTATATTCAGTCGGCGACCCTGGATGGCAAGGTGCTGGATGTTCCGGTGATCTCCTGGGAGGATATTCAGCGCGGAGCGACGCTGCGCTTTGTGATGGGCCCGAAGCCTTCGAAGTGGGGCAGCGGCTGGCGCCCTGAGCTGATCGTGCGTCAATAAGGGGCTAGGGCGCTAGGATGGGGCATGGCATTTCGAGCGCCGAAAAAGCGGGAGCCGCTGGCAGAGCGGGAGTTGTTCGAGTACGCGGTGGGAGCACTCGCTCGGCGGATGCGTTCGGTGCGCGATCTGCGGCGCTTGATGCGGACGCGGGCAGAAGAGGGTGATACCGGCGAACGGGCGATGGATGCGGTCTGCACACGGCTGAAGGAACTCGGCTATCTCTCCGACACCCGGTTTGCAGCGGACTATACCCGGCTGCGCAAAGAGAACGAGAAATTCGGACGCCGGCGCGTCCAGCAGGACCTGATGCAGAAGGGTGTCCAGAAGGAACTGATCGCCACGACCCTGGCCACCGCCTACGATGAAGTGGACGAGGTGGGTCTGGCCCGGCAGTATGTGGCTCGGAAGCGGATGAAGAAGCCCGGCGGAGTGAACGCGCAGAAGGAGACGGCCCGTGTGATGGGGCGGCTGTTGCGCGCCGGGTTCTCTTCCAACGCGATCTACAAGGTGCTGCGGGAGTGGGATCTGCCCGAGGAAGCGATGCCGGTGGAGGGTGGCGCGGACTCCGACTCCTATGGAGCGGGAGACGAGGATCTCCCGGACTTCTAAGAAGTTCCCAGTTCTCTTTGCAGAACGTAGGCCTGGACGAAGCAAGCGATGCCGAAGAGGCCAATGAGTGCATTCGTGATCAGGGCAGCCTGCGGCGTTTGGGTGGGATGAACGAAGTGAGACGTCGCGGCAGCGAGGGTGCAGCCGACCCCAAGCAGGGTGATAACGACCAGGCGGAACTTCAGCAGTCCACGATTGTTCATGGGCCTATATTTTCAGGAGAAGGCTGACGAAGCAATGATTATTTGTGCCTCATAGAACCCAGCGGCCTTCTAGAGCGGACTCCCACCGATTCCCATACGCGAAGCGTCCAATACCCCACGAAGTGGCGCCCGCCCGGCGTCAGGGCGCCTTGGTACTTGCCTTAGATAGTCCGCAGAGCTCGCGCCGGAAGCGTGAACAGGGCCGCGATCAGCTCGAAGGTTCCGCCGACCACCAGGCCGACCAGGCGGAAGGGCAGCAGAATGAGCCAGATGAGCGGGTAGAGGAAGAGAGCAGCCAGCGCCAGCGGCCAGCAGACGACGAGGAGGAGGCAGAAAAGGAGGAGTTTTAGCATCGGGTGAAGCTCCTGGGCGCTCGGGAATATTCTAGCGCGGTCGGATGGAGATACGCTTAAAAGATGCGGAAGGTTCCGGTGGGCACTGTAGCGGGGATGGAGCGGGTGGTGGCAGTGGACTGGTCGGGAGACAAGGGGCCGGGGCAGCGGAAGAAGCTCTGGGCCGGGGTCTGGACGGCAGCGACCGGGAAAGTTCTGCTGGAGAGCGGACGGACGCGGGAGGAGTTGATCGGCTGGCTGGTAGAGCTGGCCGAAGACACCCCGCGGATGGTGGTGGGGGTGGACTGCTGCTTCAGCTTTCCGGCGTGGTTTCTGGCCGAGCACGGCTGTGCCACGGTCTTCGACTTCTGGCAGCAGGTGGCGGAGGGCAAGGGCGAGGCCTGGCTGCATCGCGAATGCGAAGACGCGCGTTTCTGGGGCAAGGTGGGGACAGGCCGGACGGGAAAACGGCCCGAGGAGTTCTGCGGCGACGGTCTGCGCAGGATGATGCGGTCCACCGATTGGGAGAACAAGATCGCCGTGCATGCGGAGGGTGGCGACGCGGAGCGCGCGGCCAAGATGTTCGGCATCACGCCGAAGAGCCCGTTCCAGATCGGCGGGAGCGGCAGCGTTGGGACCGGCTCTTTACGGGCGATGCCGTGGCTGATGAAGCTCCGGCAGGCCGGCTTCCGGGTCTGGCCGTTTGAGTCTTCCGCTGTCGGCGAAGCCAGGCCCGCACCGCTGTTGGTCGAGATGTATACGCGATTGCTGACCGGGCCGGTAAAGAAGAGTAATCCAATGGCTCGGCGGGAGTATTTGCTGGAGAAGAAACGCACCGACGCACTCTACGCCGGACTTTCGCGAAGCGTGGTCGAGAAGGCCCGAGGCAGTGAAGACGGCTTCGATGCGCTGGTCTGCTGCCTGGAGATGGTGCGGTGGAGGGAAGAATTCGCCGGGCTGCGGGCGACCGAAGATCCGCTCCTCGAACTGGAGGGGATTACGTGGCGGCCCGGGGTCGTCGGTTAGACGGCGAGGGACGGGCTGGCCGTCCGGTGGTTCATTGCCTTGGCGGCGTAGAGCGCGCGGTCGCACTGCTTCATCAAGGATTCAAGCGTAACGCTGGCGCTATCGATCGAAGCGACTCCGATACTGGCCCGGATGGGAAATTCCACAGCGTCCGAAGTGACGTGGAGTTGGCTGATGCAGAGGCGGAGGTGGCTGGCGACGACCTCCGCCTGTTCGGGTGAGGTGTGGGGCAGGACGACGAAAAACTCATCGCCGCCAAGCCGGGCGATCAGATCGGTGGACCGGGTGTTCTGGCGGAGACAGTCAGCGATCGCGCAGAGGGCCAGATCGCCCGCGTAGTGGCCGAATTGATCGTTGATCTGCTTGAAGTAGTCAACGTCCAGCATCAGCGCGGAGGTGGAGTGAGCGGAGTGGCGGTGGCCTTCGAAGAGAGCCATGGTCTTGCGCTGGATCGCCCGGCGGTTGAGGGTTCCGGTCAGGGCATCGGTCCCGGCCTGATGCTCCAGTTCGAGGCGAAGGCGGGCAGCGGTCATCCAGAGGTAGCCAAAACTGAGGCCGGCCACGAGCGTTCGGTCGAGCCAGATGTGGTAAAAGCTCTGCTTCGGAAACCACCAGACCAGCACCATGCGAGACGCGTTGGTGGCGGTGTAGACCAGCAGGAGCGAGCCCATGACCAGGATCGGCACTTTCACGCCCGGGGAGGGGTAACGGAAGAGCAGGGTCGCGCTGCAGATGGAGGTCGTAACGATGACAAAGGAGATGCTGACGATCCGCAGTTCCATGCTGGGATGGACGAAGATGACTTCGATGGAAAGGACGCTGACGACGACGCCGACCGCAATCAGATACAGCCACAGGTTGCGGCCGCGCTGGACGAACTCGGCAATAGCCTTGTTGATAAGGGCCAGCTCAAGGTAGAGGCAGAGGTTGGCGAGAACCATGGTCACGATGCGCGGCCCGTCGGGCACGGCAGAGTGCAGGATCAGGCCCAGGCCACCGAGGAAATTAGAAGCGGCGAAGTAGAACGTGCCCCGTTGCCAGCGCTGACCGATGGAATTGACCATCATGGTCAGGCCGAAGAGAAAGAGGAGACTCGCTTCAACGAAGAATAAGGTGCGGACGTCCACTTTCAGTGCCCTCGGAACATTGGAACTGGGACAGTTGAAGCTTAACTGTACATCGGACCAGCATGTTCCCTGCGATTGCCGTCATCGATGGAGTAAGTGATGTGGGCGACGGGCCTTCCGTGGCGGAGGATGGTCAAGTTCTCGCCCGCTTCTGGCGGGGAGACGAGGGCAGCGGGCTGCGGTTCCTCTTCGGGAGAGTTGGACTTCGTGCATGAACGGCTCCGGCTGCTCGGATGATGCGATTGTACGCGGGGGCGTCTGCCGCTGATAAACTTTACATCTTATGACGAATCGTTCAGGCAGCCAGCGTTCCTTTTCGGGAGCGCAAATCAGGGAAGATTTTCTGCGGTTTTTTGAGGGCAAGGTTTCGCCGGTTTCGGGTGCGGGGCATCGGCGCGTACACTCCTCTTCGCTGGTGCCGGTCAACGATCCCACCCTGCTGTTTACCAACGCCGGGATGAACCAGTTCAAGGACGTCTTCCTCGGTGCCGAGAAGCGCGACTACACCCGTGCCACCACCTCGCAGAAGTGCGTCCGCGCCGGCGGCAAGCATAACGATCTGGAGAACGTCGGCTTCACGCGGCGGCACCACACCTTCTTTGAGATGCTGGGAAACTTCTCCTTCGGGGACTACTTCAAGAAGGACGCCATCGCCTACGCGTGGGAGTTGCTGACCAGCCCCGAGTGGTTCGGGATCGACAAAGAGAAGCTGTACGTCACGATCTTCGAAGGCGATGCCGCTGTGCCCCGCGATCAGGAGGCCTGCCAGTTCTGGCTGGACGTCGGAGTTCCTGCGGAGCGGATCTTCGAGCTCGGAGCCAAGGATAACTTCTGGCAGATGGGCGATACCGGACCGTGCGGGCCTTGTAGCGAAATCTACTTCGACCTGGGAGTAGAGGCGTCGGAGACCGGTGCCGACGTGCCCTTCGGGCAGGACGACCAGCGCTACATGGAGATCTGGAACCTCGTCTTCATGCAGTTCGACCGCAGCAGCGACGGTGTGCTGACTCCGCTGCCGAAGCCATCCATCGATACCGGCATGGGGCTGGAGCGGGTTGCTTGTGTGCTCCAAGGCGTGGTGTCGAACTATCAGACGGACTTGTTTACTCCACTGATTGCGCGGGCCGCCCAACTTTGTCTTGGAGCTCCTGACGCTTCGACTAACGCACGTCATTCTGACATCTCCGACAACGCTCATCATTCTGACCTCTCCACTAACGTCCGTCATTCTGAGCGAAGCGAAGAACCCCTGTATCTCGCCAGTGCTGGCAATAATCTAACCCTCGACCAGGCCGCTGTATCGGATGCCAAGGGTGCAGCCTCTCTACGAATCATCGCCGACCATGCGCGAGCCGCCACGTTTCTCATCTCTGACGGAGTGAATCCATCCAACGAGGGCCGCGGCTATGTGCTGCGAAAGATTCTGCGCCGCGGGATTCGCCATGGACGTCTGCTCGGGCAGGAGCGTCCGTTTATGTACGAGATGGTGAAGGCCGTACGCGACGAGATGGGAGTAGCCTATCCCGAGTTGAAGGAGACGGCTGAGCGAGTCGCGAAGGTAGTGTTGGCGGAGGAGGAGCAGTTCGCTCGCACTCTGGAACTCGGTCTGAAGCAAATGAACGAGGAGACGCTGCGTTCTGGCTCGCTGGCGTTCCGACTTTACGAAACCTTCGGAATGCCGCTGGACTTCATGGTCGATGCTGCAAGGGACGCTGGCATCGACTTTGACCACGCTGGCTTCGAAGCCGCAAAAGAAGAAGAGCAAGCCCGCGCCCGCGCCTCATGGAAGGGCGGCTCCCAAAAGTCAGCCTCGCCGGTCTACCGCGAACTTGCGAAGACAGAGTTCGAAGGCTACTCCGCCCTCCGTGTCGATGGAGCGAGAGTCCTCGCACTGGTCAAGGACGGCATCGGCGTTCCCGAGTTGAAGGGCGGCGAAGAGGGCGAAGTAGTGCTGGATGCCACCAGCTTCTATGCCGACTCCGGCGGTCAGGTTGGAGACATGGGCTGGCTCTACTCGGGCGACCATAATTTAGTCGTGGCCGAGGTGAAGGGCTGCACCAAGCCCGTGCAGGGCGTCTTCGCGCACAAGGTGCGGGTAAACCAGACGATTGCAGTGGGCGACACCGTCGATACCGTCGTCGATGCGGACAACCGTCGCGCGACGGAGCGGAACCATACCGGAACGCACCTGCTGCACGCCGCACTGCGCGAGGTGCTGGGCAAGCATGTAAAGCAGGCCGGCTCGCTGAACGATGCGACGCGGCTGCGCTTCGACTTCTCACACTTCACGGGCGTCGCCGAAGAAGAACTGCGTGAGGTCGAGACCATCGTCAACACGCAGGTGCTCGCGAATACCACCGTGCAGACGCTGGTGGATGTGCCCATCGACGTGGCGGTGAATGAGTACGGAGCGATGGCGTTGTTCGGCGAGAAGTACGGCGAGCGGGTGCGCGTGGTGAAGATCGGCGACTTTTCAACCGAGCTCTGCGGCGGTACGCACACAGGCGCAACCGGCGAGATCGGCCTGATCAAGCTGGTCGGCGAGGGCTCGGTCTCGTCGGGAATTCGACGCGTCGAGGCGATCTCAGGAACCGGCGCGTTGAGCGAGTTCCGCCGCGACTTCGATGTGGCGCGAGTGGTCGGCTCGATGGTCGGGGCGAACGAGGCCTCGCCCGCCGATGCCCTGCGCGCGAAGATTGCCGCGCAGGAAGAAGAGATGAAGAAGCTGCGCCGCGAGCTGGATGCGGTGCGGATGAAGGCTGTCTCCTCGTCGGTCGGAGACGCGGTTGGATCGGCTGTCCTGGTGAAGGATGTGAAGCTGCTGGTGCAGCGCGTGGACGGTGTCGAAAAGGGCCAGATGCGCGAACTCGTCGATCAGCTTCGCGGCAAGCTGGGCTCCGGAATCGTGGTGCTGGGCGCTGCCGTCGATGGAAAGGTGGCCTTGATCGTCGGCGTGACAAAAGACCTTACCGGAAGGGTTCAGGCCGGCAAGATTGTCGGCGCATTGGCTGGACTGGTGGGGGGCAAGGGCGGTGGCCGCCCGGATCTGGCCGAGGCTGGCGGAAGCGATGTCGGTGCGCTCGACGGCGCTCTCGCGAAGGCTGCCGGTGTGGTGGAGGGTCTTCTGTAGGACGCACAATGCAGGCTACAGCCCCCGCTTGCGACCGGTTGTTGTTTGCTCGGGCGCAGGGTCTACAGGTTGTGTTGGGGGTATCGGGGGGAGTACCGGCTTTGTTTTCAGCGGCGGTAGGCTGCGCGACCTCTTAAACTGAGGTTGAATGGGCCTGCGCAAAACAATGCGGATGGGATGGTTGCGGTGTGCAGGCGGCGCTGCCGTTTTGTGTTGCTGCGGAGTGGTTCACGGCGCTACCGCTTTACGAAGCGCGGCATATGCGAAGACCCCCAGGCAGCGCAGCGCCAAGGCCCCAGTCAAGGTCGAGCTAACTCCCTGGGAGGCGGCGGAGCGCGGGCGCGAGACGCTCGAAGCCATCCCCGACGCCAGCCGCACCAAGGCCCAATATGCAGCAGCGATGGATGCGTTCCGAGCGGTGTATCACGACCGGCCCGGCGATACGCACGCTCCAACGGCAGTGTTTACTGTGGCGGAATTGCTTGCCGAACAGGGGCGCGGTCTGCATGATTCGAAGAGCCTGAAGGCGGCGGTGGGCCAGTATGAGTTCTTGCGGGTGCAGTATCCGGCCAGTTCGCTGCGGGTCGCGGCGTTGCTGGCGCAGGGGCAGATCTACGGCAACGATCTTGGCGATCCAGCTTCGGCGAAAGAGCGGTACTCGCTGCTGGTAAAGCAGTTTCCCGGCAGCATGAAGGCCGAGGAGGCGCGCGTCGCACTGGAGGCATTGGAGCAGCGCCGAGGGAGCAAAACCCACGAACTGGCTGCGACGACAAGGAATAAAGAACGGGGCTTCGATCAAGCCGCTGCGTCGCGAGCCATAAATTCCGATGCGCAGACCGGCGCAACGCAGTCATCCCGGGACAGGGCGAGGGTCGCATCAGCCTCTACTATGCCCACCGCTTCCGGGAACGGTGCGAACACAAGTGCACTGGGTGCCATGCCGGCAACAGGTGCTTCTGCTGCTGGTACGAGTGACCCAAGACGCGGCGTCGCTGCTCCAGTCGACGCCCCAATGGATACCGGAACGCCCGTATCCGCTTCCAATGCTCCGATACCAGGACCCTCGAATATGGGGCGCGTTGTGGCACGAACCTCCGACCAGCCGGCACAGGTCACGGGCATTCGGCACTGGTCCACGGCGACGTACACGCGGGTGGCGATCGACCTCGGCGACGACGTAACCTTCGAGGCGGCTCGCGTTCCCAACCCCGATCGCATCTACTTCGATCTGCACGGCACACGCCTGGCGCGGGAGCTTGCAGGCAAGAGCTTTACCGTCACCGACGACGGCTTTCTGAAGAAGATCCGGACAGCACAGTTCTCGGACGATATGACACGAGTCGTGCTGGATGTGAACGATGTCACGGAGTATTCGGCGTTCCTGCTGCCCAACCCTTACCGGCTGATCATCGATATTCATGGCGGCAGGGGGCAAGGTGGCGCTCCCACCCCGTCGACGGCGCAGTCACAAAGCATTGCCTCGGGTGTAAATGCGCCGAACCCCAATAACCCGACGGCACCGATGATGATCCTGCCGGTCCCGCCGCCAGTCTCGGCCACCGTGGTAAAGCCGACGATGTCCAGGCCGGTGCCGAATACCGTCTCGACGCGCAGCGCGAACTCGACGGAGATCGCCTCGTTGAGCGCGCAGCCCGGACGGGTCGAAGCGACCAGCGTGCCGACTTCGAAGGACCAGTTCCTCGGCTCCAAAGCGCAGCCGTCAGACAGTCGCGCCGTAGTGGGAGGCAACCTGCCTGCCAACGACGACCTGAGCGCCGTCGTTGGAACCGGAGCTCCGGAGACCACCTCCTCAGGTAAGGCAGGAACCCGAGGCAAGAAGGGGCGGGTCATCCGCGAGGATTCATCCCCGGCGCGGGCCGCTGTCCCGACGGCCGATGGCGAGACTTCGTTGGTGCGGGCGCTCGGTCTGAAGATCGGCCGCATCGTGATCGATGCCGGGCACGGAGGCCATGACTCCGGCACCATCGGGGTCGACGGGATCGAAGAGAAAGACGTCGTGCTCGACGTGGCGCTGCGGGTGGGAAAGATGCTGCACGACCGGCTGGGCGCGGAGGTGGTCTATACGCGGTCGGACGACACGTTTATCCCACTCGAGACCCGAACTGCAATCGCGAACAAGGCCCAGGCCGACCTCTTCCTGAGTATCCATGCAAACTCTTCCTCCGATTCTAGCGCTCGCGGCGTAGAGACCTACTACCTCAACTTCACCTCTTCGCCGGACGCCCTCGAAACCGCCGCGCGCGAAAACGCTGTCTCCGATCAGTCGATCCATCAGCTGAGCGATCTGGTGAAAAAGATCGCGTTGAAGGACAAGATCGCTGAGTCGCGCGAGTTCGCCAGCGACGTCGAGGCCAGCCTCTACGGCGGCTTGCAGCGTGGGAATGCAGGGTTGAAGGATCGCGGCGTCAAGAAGGCTCCCTTCGTGGTGCTGATCGGAGCGAATATGCCATCGATCCTGGCCGAGATTTCGTTTGTGACGAACCCGAAGGACGCAACGCAACTGCAGCAGCCCGAGTATCGGCAGCGTGTGGCGGAGAGCCTGTTCAAAGGCGTGGCGAAGTACTCCAGCGGGTTGAGCGGGATCAAAGGACCGACCGAGCGGGCCAGCGTCAAGTAAGTCCAGATTCATGCTGCGAAAGTGAACCGGGTTCTGGTCCAGCGTCGTGGGAGTGCCTTCGCTTACAAATCAGCGGTGGTGTAGTCTGACGGTTGTATGGGCGGATTGCATATGGCTGGGATTAAGTTCGGGTTTGGCTGGATAAGTCGGGTGGTTGTGGCGCTTGCTTTGACCGGGGTGGTGGGTGGATTCGCGCAGGAGGCGAAGACTTCGCTGGTGGTTCCTCCGGCTCCGCTGCTACCGGCGAAGTTCGGACCCTGGGTAATGTCGGGGAGTGCGACCACAGGGACAGATGGCGGCCAGGTGGACGCCGCGAACGCTGCTGCATTGAAAGAGTTTGGAATCGACCGGTTTTCTGTGGCCCAGTATGCCCCGGAGAAGGGTGCCGGGACGGTCGAGGTGAAGGCGCTCCAGTTTGGCGATGCGACCGGAGCGGCTGCTGCGTTTACGTTTTACCGGCGGCCGGAGCTGCGTGGTTTGTCCGCAGGTCAGAAGCTTGGATCGAACGCAGCCGTTTCAGGAAATGAAGCCTTGTTCTGGTCGGGCACCTCCCTGGTGATGGTGAAGTCGGATCAGAGCCGCGCCGCCCTTACTACCGACTTGAAGCAACTGGAGATAGCTCTGCCGAAGATCGGCGGCCCCCGTGGTTCCGCACCGCTGCTGCCTACGCTGCTGCCGGGCAAGGGGCTGGAGCCGGCAAGTATCCGGTACGCGCTGGGCCCGGTCAGCTATGCGGCTGAGGGTGGCGTACTTCCTCCCGAGATCCTGGGGTGGGAGAAGAGCGGCGAAGTGGTGACAGCTAAATATGCGAGCGGCGGAATCATGACGCTGCTGCTCTATCCGACACCGCAGATCGCAGGCGAGCGCGGACGGGCGATCGGGGCAGCGATGAACTCCGACCGGGCAAAGTACGGAACGGTAAAGCTCCGCCGCGAGGGCCCGATGCTGGTGCTGGCCACCGGCGCGTTTAGTCCTGCGACCGAGAAGGAACTGGTCGAAGCGACCCACCTTCCCGTCTCGCTGACGTGGGACAAGAAGATGCCGCTGGAGTTCCATGCGGAGGTCGGCAAGACCTATAGCCTGCTCTCCAGCATTGCGGTGTTCTGCGGAGTCGGAGCACTCGCGGCGGTCATTCTGGGGCTCTTCCTGGGCGGCGGCCGGGCGGCAATCCGGGTGCTGCAGGGCAAGCCGGCGGCGGTCGAGCCGGAATTTTTACGGATTGATTTGCGCGGACCTTCGACTCCACTGCACTCCGATCGGGCTGGTTCCGGGTCCGGAGCAGCGCAATAGGCGACAGTTTTCTGCACTGACCCCGGTGCAGCGGATGGGGTAAGCCTCTCATTTCATGACCGTTTGAAAGGTGAGCTGGAGCGTAAAAGCGAAACTAAGGCGAATGCCAAGAGGGGTGTTGACTGTTCTGTCACTCCCGTAACTAACTCCTAAATAACGGGTTATCGGAGGCGAGTTTAGTCCTTGACACCGGTTTTGGCCAAACTTAGTATTTCGCCAGAAAGTTCTGATGGCTTTGCCTCCGTTGGAACTATTCTCCCTAAAGAAGAGGCCACCCTGTTGCCGGGTGGCCTCTTCGTCTTTCTGCACCCGTTTCGTACGAGCGATCTTGTCCCGGTGAACGTTCTTCTTCGCTACAGAAGTCTCGCAGCGGCGGCGTAAGCCGATAGAGGCTACGGAAGAGGCTGGTGGGCGCTGTAAAGGCCGCCTGATCCCCGGGGAGAGCTGCCATGGTGACGACACTACTGATACTGCTGTTTCTAATTTGCCTCCTCGGACCGAGTTGGCTGGCTTCGAGAGTCGATCTGAACTCCTGATGGACAAATCCCGCTATGCGCTGCGGGTGACCGCCCCACATTGCCTGTGCTAGTTTGGCAGGGGATCGGGAGGTCGGACCAATGCGTTTTATGGCTGAACTGGGGCGGAGTTGGATTGCGATTGCTGCTGTCACGGTGTTTGGACTGTCGGCGGGAACTACGCGGGCGCAGGATACCCGCACGGTCACGGAGCCGAAGATTCCAGCGGTGTGCGTTCAGCTAACGGCGGAGCTCCAATCAGTTGGGGATAAAGTCTCGGAAGCCGACGAGCGGAACCTGGATACGGTACGAATCCAGAGCGCCCTCGACGGATGCAAGCCGGGCATGGCCGTGGAGTTGAAGGGTTCAGGAAAGAAGAACGCCTTCCTCACCGGCCCGCTGGAACTCCGCTCCGGGGTGACGCTGCTGATCGATGCAGGGGTGACGCTGTTCGGTTCGCGCGATCCGGAGGTCTACGCAATGACCGGGCCAGAGATGACAGCCGGCCTGTGCGGAACGATCGCCAAGGCAGTTCCCGCAGTATTTCCCGCTCCTCCACGTGCGGCTGCCGTGAAGGGCGGATGCAGACCCCTGCTCTCCGCAGTGAACGTGAAAGACGCGGCGGTGATGGGGGATGGCGTCATCGATGGCCGGGGTTACGCGACGCTTCTGGGCAAGGACTATAGCTGGTGGCAGATGGCCCGGAAGGCTGAGCCGAAGAACGAAAAGTATTACAGCTCCCGGCTGCTGGTGGCGAACAAGGCCGACGGACTGGTCCTGTACCGCATCACGCTGCATAATTCGCCCAACTTCCATGTCAGCGTCAACGGTACGAACGGCTTCACGGCATGGGGCGTTCACCTCGTGACTCCGACCGATAAAACGATGGATGCTCGCAATACCGACGGCATCGACCCTGGCAGCTCGACCAACATCACGGTAGCGCATAGCTGGATCGACAACGGCGACGACAACATCGCCATCAAGACTGGCGTGTCGCATATGAGTGTGCTGGACAACCACTTCTACAACGGGCACGGCATGTCCATCGGAAGCGAGACCTACGCAGGCCAGAGCTTTCTCCTGGTCGACGGGCTGACAGAGGATCACACCACCAGCGGGATTCGCATCAAGAGCAACGTAACTCGCGGGGGGCCGGCGCACGACCTGGTCTATCGGAACATTTGTATGCGCGATGTGAAGAATCCAATTGCGATCTCTCCCTACTACACCAACCAGACGGTCGAGCCTTACGAAGATCCGAAGTACGAGGGTGACCGGATCCCGGACTATAAGCGCATCACCATCCAGAACGTCACGAGCCTGACGGCCGGGGATGTGCTGATCGCAGGATTGAACGAACAGCACCGGACGGAAGTGACGCTCGACAACGTCCAAATTGCCGGGATCGCGAAGGCGCAGGCCCACGGGCACTTTGCCACCATCACCCTGGGATCGGGCGGGACGAATATAGACTTCAGCGCTACGGACCTGAAGGTGGTTGCTGGAGAAGGCGGGTCTCCTGCCGCTGCCTATGCCTGCGACGGGAAGTTCCTGCCGATGCGATAGCCGCAGGGATTTCCCGGCGAATTTTGCTAGATGGCAGATGAGCCGCTAGAATAGACGAGGCAGGCCGATGTAGCTCAGTTGGTAGAGCAACTGATTCGTAATCAGTAGGTCAGCGGTTCAACTCCGCTCATCGGCTCCATAATCCCCCTCTATTCAAATATCAGTCCATGAAAGCTGTCATGCGGGCTCCCTGCTGAGTGCGGGGTGTCGCTGTGCATCCGGGTCTTGGCGGAGCTTTTCCTGTTTCCGGTTGAGTCCACATGCGCGGCCAGGGAGCATGGTGGTGAGATGAGGCTGGCGATGTATCGTGATCTGTGTTGGGTTATTCGCGTCGATCGTGCGACAGAAGTGTTTTGGGGGATGTTCTGAAGATGCCTACGTTTGCTGCAATCGATATTGGGTCTAATTCCTGCCGCTTGAAGATTGCCACGGTGCAGCAGCACCGGTTGAAGACATTGCACGAGGAGCGCGAGGTCACGCGACTCGGAGAGAGCGTCTTCCAGACGGGTGTGATCTCCCCGGAGGCGATGGCAGGGACGATCCGGGCGTTGAAGCGCTTCCATAAAGCTGTGCAGCTGCACGTCGTCGACAAGGTGCGGGTCGTCGCAACCAGCGCCATGCGCGATGCCCGCAATGCGGCCGCCTTTACGGAGTGGGTGAAGTCGACTACTGGGTGGAATGTAGAGGTTATCTCCGGTCTTGAAGAGGGGCGCCTGATCCATCTCGGCGTCGTGACGCATGAGGTCGGCGCACGCGGACGGTGTCTGCTGATCGACCTTGGCGGCGGTAGCTGCGAGGTCACGCTGTCCGATGGCGGACGCGTGAAGGCGATGGTGAGCCTGCCGCTTGGGGCCGTGCGGCTCCAGCAGGAGTTTCTGCGAACCGATCCGCCGCTGAAGACGGATGTCGCGCGATTGAAGCAGTTCATCGATCGGGAATTGAAGCGGGCGGAGAAGAAGCTTGGGACGCCGCGCGTTGGCCTGGTAGTGGCAACGTCGGGAACGGCGGCTGCGCTGGCCGAGGCGAGTCAGGCGCTCTTTGCAAAGAAGACGGGCGCAGGCAAGGCTGGTGCAGGGAAGGCCGGAACCAAGAAAGCAGCGACCAAAAGCAAGCCTGCCAACGAGGCCATTACGGAGAACGTGCGGCTGCTGGCGGACAGACTCGCCAAGCTGACCAACGCGGAGCGCGAGGCGATGCCGGGCATCGGGCCGAAGCGCTCAGAGATCATCATCGGCGGGGCCCAGGTGTATGCGAGCCTGCTGGAGCGGATGGGACTGAAGGGATTTCGCTACTCGCCGCTGGGGCTGCGGGATGGCATGCTGGCGCAGATGCTGGCTGAGGTGGACCTGCGCGCCTCGGTGCATAAGAAGATTGAGGATGAACGCTGGGCTGGGGTTCTGGAGCTGTGTAAGCGGTACGGGATCGATCAGCGCAAGGCAGAGCCGGTGCGGCAGCATGTGGTGGAGTTGTTCAACGCATTGACGGCGGTGCATGCACTTCCGGCGGAGTACAGGCTGTGGCTTGAGTCGGCAGCGATGATGGTGGACGTGGGCAAGTTCATGAATCATCAGGGCCACTTCCGCCACACGCAGTACATCATCGCCAATTCGGAAATCTTCGGCTTTTCGCCGGAGCAGCGTCAGGTAGTGAGCGCCATCGCCCGCTACATGGGCAAGAGCCGGCCGGATCCGATGGATCGGGTGATGCGCGGCATACCGGTGGAGCAGCAGGTCTTCGTGGTGCGGGCGGCAGTGTTGCTGCGGTTGGCGGTCGCTCTGAATCAGGATCGAGCCAGCGCCGTGGTCACAATGAAGACCATGGTCTATCCGAAGCGTGTCGTGCTGGAACTGGTTCCGGGACGAGGCGGTGCGGAGCTGGAAGCCTGGTCCCTGCGTAAGGAACGCGACTACTTCCGCGAGGTCTTCCGGCGGGAGCTCTTGGTCGAAGTGGCGTAAAGCGCCTTGACGGTGCGTGGGTCGAGCAGACCCTGCAGCGTGGCGGGGCCGCGCGTGAGATTGAGCCGCGCGAGCGAGCCTTTGCGCAGACGAACGCTTGCCGGTGGATTCCCGGTTGCAACCAGGAGTGAACCCAGGAACAGGGTCAGGTTCGGATTGTGGCCGACGAGCAGGAGGTTCTCCGCCTTGTTGCACTCTTTCAGGAGGTTGTGGAAGTCCTTGAGAGTGGCAGCCGGGGCGAGCGCGTTCGAGTGCAGGATCTGTGCTTCGTATCCGGTCTCAGTGCCGACGAAGGAGGCGGTCTGGAGACAGCGCTTGAGCGGACTCGACACGATCATGTCGAATTGGACGTCGAGTGCGTTGAGAACATAGGCGAGCTGGAGGCAATGGCGCTTGCCATCTTTATCCAGTGGGCGTTTGACGTCGAGGAGCGGATTGGGACGGCGGGTTCCTGCACTTGCGTGCCGGAGAATAAATAAATTCATAGAACTTTCACAATTGTACCTCCCTCGCATTTCTGGAAGATGGCTCTCAGGTTATCTCTGGATGAAAGATGGCATTGATTCTCGGCGGGTTGCCAGGAATCATGTGACCTGCCAAAGCTCCGTGGTGAGGATGCCGGAGAGACGATGGTGGACGGCGACCGGGACGAGATGGGCGGCGGTGAGCGCGACGGTGTAGCCGGGCAGGCGGGTGGTCCGGAGGCCAGTGAGGAGACGGAAGGCGAAGTAAAGGCTACGAACGGCGGTCTGGGCGAGAGGTCGCGTGAGTCTGCGGGTGGGGATGCGGAAGTCGGACAGGAGCCAAAGCGCGTTGGGGGCGAGATGCGGGTTGATGGCCTGGATCAGGGCTTCGAGGTCCGGTTGGGTGAGGCAGTCGAGGAAGAAGTGGGTGACGATCAGGTCGTAGTGCTTGTCCGGGCTGAGATTCTGGACGAAGCGGCGCGCGTCGGCTTGGTGGGTGGTGAGGCGCGCGGCTGCGGTCGGGCTGGCGGCTTTGCAGCGGGCTTCGAGCAGATCGAGCATGGTGCGGCTGGTGTCGATGGCGTCGACGCGGATCTCCGGGTTGGACGAGAGCAGTTGAGCGAGGAAGCGGCCGTCTCCGTCGCCAAGTACGAGGGCTGATTTTTGCTGGAGGAGGGCTGGAAGGTGGTGGGTTCGGCAGCGTTGGAGGGTGGAGCCGAGGGTGAGGTATTCGAGGAATTGATAGGGTTTGGCGATGCGATCGAAGTTGGGCTGCGCGCTCATTTGAGAGCCCAGAGGAAGAGGAGCGGGGTGAGGAGGGCCAGATCGGCGGCTGCCCGGAAGGTGAGGGGGGAGAGGCGGCGATGCTGGCGATCCAGTAGCAGCAGGAGCAGTGCGCTGAGGGCGGCGGCGCAGGACAAGGGCCAGAGCGTGGTCGTGTGGGTAACGGCTGCGAGGGCTAGTGCTGCGAGGGTGATGGCAGCGGCTAAAGTCCGGAGGCGGCGGGTGGCGTAGCGGGTGGTCCAGTGGGGGGCGGTGGAGGAGTCCGGGTCCGAAGCGGGGTGCTCCCACGCGTAGATGGCGAGGCAGTTGAGGGTGCAGACGGCGGCGAAGAGCAGAGCGTGGGGGAGCAGGGCGAGGCGGATTCCGGGGAGGCGGGCTACGGTGGGGATGAAGACGGCGGCAGGGAAGAAAATGCCGACGGCCAGCTCTTTGGGCAGGCGATGGCCGGCGGCGCGGGCGTGGATGAGGAGGAACCAGCTAAAGAGGAGGACTCCGAGGATGGTGTAGAGCTCAAGTGCCTGGGGCATAAGGCGATGGAGCAGGAAGGCGAGGACGAGGGCACAGGCCGCGAGGGTGGAGAGAAATGCGGTCGCGTGGCGGTGATGGAAGAGGTGGCGGGCCTCGAGCTCGTCGGTGTGGAGCGGGTCGGCGAAGAGCTGGCGGGCGTCGAGGAGACGGTCGGCGGCGTAGAGCATCCAGACGGCGACGAACATGGCGGCCAGGGCGGAGGGAGGGAGGCGCAGTCCGGCGGCGCGGGCGACGAACCAGGTCCAGAGGGTGGCTACCGTGGGGGCGTCGAGGGAGAGCAGGTGCCAGAGGTGGAGGGCACGGGTTGAGGTGCTGGTCTTGGTGGCATGTTGGGTGGCTAGCTGGTTCATCTTCGGCCTCTCCTCCCTGCCCCCTCCGGGGGCCTTTTTATTCAAAGTCTTGATTCTGTTTGGGTTAAGGTTTGGCTGGTTTTGTAAAGTGTTGATTCTAAATTTGATGCTTGTAAAGTCTTGTGGTGGCTTGGGTTACGGCTGTTTCTCTCTTAAATAGTTTTGCCCCGGCTTTTTGGGCGGGGCTTGTTTTTTTCTTCTGCTTCTATTTTAGCGAATTGGGAATAACTAAAGTGCCACTTTATTTTGGGTTTATTTGCTTTGCTTTGAATGAGTTAGTGTTTTTGGGGGCTTGACAGGTGATTTTGCTGGGTTTTTTGGGGGTAGGGAAAGCTAAAGCAGGGGCGAGGGCGAGATACAGGTCGTTCCGGCTGCGCCTCCACTCGGGCCTTCGGCAGAGCGGTGATCGCTGCGCGATGGTTTTTCTGTGGCACCCGTAAACGGGTGCCCTTCCGCTGTCCCTGGAGCGTAAGGTGCTCCGCTGTCTGAGTGCCCTTTCTTTGTCCCTTGAGAGTAGGGTGCTCTTTCCGTTGCCTCTGGGAAGTAAGGTGCCCCGCTGTCTCTGGGGAGTAGGGTGACCTTCCGTTGTCTCTGGAGAAGTGTGCAGGGGTTATGGTTTGAGGGCGGTGGGGTTGAGTTTGCCGATGCGGCCTTTGGGGCCTACGACGAAGGGCAGGGAGAGGGCATTCCAGTTTTTGTCTGAGTCTGAGATGTCGGTTTTGGCGGGGGTGAGGGGGCGCCAGTTCTTGCCGTCGTCGGTGGAGATGTCGGTTCCGTTGGGGCCTACGGTGATCCAGGTTTTTGTGGGGGCGTCGTAGGTTACGGCGGAGCGGTAGCCGTGGGGTGGAGTTTGGGCTGGAGTCCAGTGTTGGCCCCCGTCGACCGTATACGCGCTACTTCCTGCAACGTCATCAGGTTTTAGATAGTCGCCGCCTACACCGATGCCGATTGATTCGAAGATTGGACTTGTACCCACATCGAGAGCGTCATGGACCGCCAGCTCTGGTCTCTTGAAGAACAGGGAGAAGATACCCGCCGCTGCGCCACTAGAGAATGGAGCTACCCAGTTGATGGCTCTCCATTCGCCAGCTTCCACATCTATTCGCCCGTCTGGAAAGCCGATGTGCTGCTGAAATACATTGAGGTAGACCTTTGGCCCAAGTTTTCCCCCTGTACCAAACCAAACTCCTGGCCATCCCACAAATAGAGAGCTATTACTGGCTGCGAACGCCCCTTGCCCAGTCGGGTTTGCCTGATTTCCCAGAGCGGTCCGGAGACTGAAACTCACTCCCCCATCCTGTGTGTAGAACAAAGCGAATCCTGCGAACCTGGGATCGTTTGGTTTGGAATAGTTGAAAGGGCGAGTTATTGGGTCGCCCAGAATAAATCCCAACTTTGAATTTGTGAACTTGATGGCATCCCAGAAGCCTTCCCTATCAGGGTTAGTGAAGATAAGCTTCCAGGATTTGCAGGCGTCGGTGGTTTTGTAGAGGCGGGAGAGGTCGCCTTTGCCGCTGGACATGACGATGGCGGTTTGGGCGTCGAAGGCCTGGATGCCGCGGAAGTCGAGTTTTTCGGCTTCGGGCGGGGTGGTGCAGGTCTGCCAGGTGGTGCCGTCGTCGGTGGTGTGGAGGACGGTGCCCTGGGTGCCGCTGGCCCAGGCGACTCCGTTGCCGAGGGCGTGGATGCCGCGGAGGCTGGCGGTGGTGTGGGAGTCCTGAATTTTCCATTGGGCGTGGATATTGGCCGCGGCTGGAAGGACCAGGGCTAGGAGGAGCAGGGCTGAGCGCATGGGGATACTGTATCGTCTCCCGGTTCGTTGCGCGACGGATGGGGGTGTCTGGGTTGCGTTGGTTCGCGAATGTTCCCCTTTGGCGCCTATAAGGCGATGGCGCGTATGGAGCATCTGGCTGTGGTGGTCAAGCCTTTTTAAATAAAGTCAGATCAACTGGTTGAGCGTATTATTCGGGGCATGAAAATGACTTCGGTTGGTGTGGGTTTGTTGATCGCGGGGATGTGGTGCGGGAATGGTTCTAGTGTGAGCGCTTCCGAGCGCGCTGATGGCTCATCCGTTGCTGTTTTGTCTGCGGAGTCCCCGGTCGATGTGGCTTCGCTGACCTCGGCGCAGGCGAGTGGGGGATTGAAGGAGGCGTTGTCGCGCGGGGTGACAACGGCGGTTGCAGAGACGGGTAAGCCGGGCGGGTTCGAGAACAATCCGCTGATCAAGATTGCGATGCCGGACAAGTTGAAGACGGTCGAGAAGGGGCTGCGCGCGGTGGGGATGGGAGCACAGGTGGATGGTTTCGAGCACAGCATGAATGCAGCCGCGGAGCAGGCGGCCCCGGCGGCGAAGTCGATCTTCATGGATGCGCTGAAGGCGATGACCTTCGAGGACGCGAAGTCGATCGTTGCGGGCGGAAATACGGCGGGGACGGAGTACTTCAAGCGGACGACTTCGGGTAAGGTGTCGGATGCGTTCCGGCCGATTATTGAGAAGGCGATGGCGAATACGGGCGTCTCGGAGAAGTACCAATCGCTGATGGGGTCGGCTCCGAAGATGCCGTTCGGGAAGTCGCCTTCGGTGGACATTAATGGGTATGTGTTGCAGAAGAGCGTGGACGGGATGTTCACGATGATGGGGCAGGAGGAGACAAAGATCAGGACAAATCCTGCGGCGCAGATGTCGCCTTTGTTGAAGACGGTGTTTGGGAAGTTTTAGAGCGGCTGTGGGGTTGGGATGCTGGAGCGGTGGAAGAACCCATATTCGAGGGTCCGGACATGGGGCACCCGATTTTGTGGCGGGTTAGACGGTAGTTGCGACGTTGGTGGGGGTTTCGAGGCGGGTTTGGTGGGCCCCGGCGACCCAGTGGGTTGGGTCGATGTCGGGGAAGACGCTGTCTCGTAGTTCAATCTCGGCTAAGCGACTTTCCTGTTCCGGGGAGAGGCCGTTGGTGGACTCGTAGGTCTGCCAGATGGCCTTGATCTCGTTGAACTGGTCGTTGTGGGTGAGGAAGCGGACTTCGGCGTAGTCGCGGGCAGCGCCGGTGGTGATAAGGAACTGCCAGTCGGAGGACTCGAGCAGCAGCAGTTCGCGGCAGAGCTGCTGGACGATGCGGATACCTTGCGAGGTCTGACGCCATTTGCCTGCGGTGCAGACGTCGCGGACATAGAGCTCGGCGGGATAGATGTGGGCGTAGGTCCAGGAGGTCTCGGGATTCATCCAGACCTGGTTGTTGCCTTCGGCTCCCCAGGAGCCTTCGTTCATGGCGATGAAGCCGGCGCGCGGGTATTTTTCGAGGTATTCGCGACAGGAGATGAGTTCGAGCCCGGTGTCGTAGTCGTGGAGGTTGCGGGCTACGGCTTCGAGCCACTGGCAGCCTTCGAACCACCAATGGCCGAAGAGCTCGGCGTCGAAGGGGGAACAGAGGATCGGCGGGGTGGTCTCGTCGAAGCCGGGCTTGAGGGTCTCGTAGACGAGCTGGGTGTAGTGGGCGGCGTGGGACTTGATGCGTTCGGCGGCGTTCTGGGGGTAGTAGGGCTGCTTATCGTTCATGCCGACTTTGGAGTCGGTGACACGCCAGTAGCGGTGCCCGCCGGGCCAGCGTTTCTTGTGGAAGTCGAGGTAGGCGCCGTCGCCGGGATAGCCTAAGTCGCTGGACCAGACCTGGATGCCGGTGCGGGGGTCGCGGGGGAAGACGGTGGCGGAGTAGCGTTTGTCTGTCTCTCCGTGGGGGCCGTGGTAGGGACCGTCGACGAAGTAAGGCTGGTAGAGGCGGCGGGTTTCGCTTTGGGCCGTCTGCTCGATGGAATGGGAATCGAAGGGGACAGTTCCAAGGAGAACTTCGTAGGATGTGGAGATGCGGCGGGCGTCTTCGACGAGGTGGGTATCGACGAAGAAGAAGTCGATGCTGGATTCGGCGAGGGCCTGCTCGAAGCCGATGCGGTCGAAGCCGGCGGGCTTTGGGGAGCCGTCGGCGAAATCTACGGGGTAATTCCAGAAGCCGGCTGGACGGTAGCCACATTCGGGGGCCCAGATGCCTTTGGGTGGCTCGCCGATGTGGCGGATGTGGGTGTCCACGGCAGTACGGATCTGGGCACGAAGCGATTCGTCCGTTCCGAGGAGAGGCACGTAGCCGTGGGTGGCGGTGCAGGTGATGATATCGATCAGACCGATTTCATTGAAGTGGCGGAAGCCAGCGATGATGTTGCCGTTGAAGCGCTTGAAGTCCTGAAGGGCCTGGGTGAAGAAGCGCTGCCAGAAGCGGGCGGTCTCTGCGAAGTGGGCGTCGCCGGACTGAATAAAGAAGGCCTCGTCTTCTCTTGCGGCGACAATTTTGCGTTGCAGGTAGTTGGGGAACTCGGCGATGAAGACGGGGTGGGAGAGCTGTTCGAGCAGGATGGGGGAGAGATTGAGATTGCAGTTGAAGCGGATGTGGTCGCGCTCCAGGTTGGAGAGCATGCGGAGGAGAGGGAGGTAGGTCTCGGCGGTGGCTTCGTGGAGCCATTCCATGCCGTGAGGCCAGGTGCCGTGATTGACGACATAAGGCAGGTGGGCGTGGAGGGTGAAGGTGAGAAAACCCCTGGGGGCCTGCGCTGCTTTGGGCATTGCCTGCTTCACGAGGGTACCTCGGTAAGGGGGTTCTCAGGAGTGGACCGTCTGAATGAAGCCTGGCGACGGAGGAAACCATGATTTAGGACTAATCGGCAGGACTCAGTCTCAAAGAGACTTAGAGCCAAGTCGGCGATGCGGTGCCGGGTGCGTCAGATAAGTGGTTGGATGCTCGGGAGATGGAATTCGCTGCCCAAATTCGGCTGGGTGGATTTAGCCGGACCAGACCCACTCCGGCGTCTTGTTACGCGGAGTGGGTCTGCGATGGTTTCCGCGATGGTTTATTGCTGGTTGTTGGGGTCGAGGGGACGGCGGCGGGTGTCGCTCTCCGGCTCGGAGGTGTCGCGAGATCCGGCGTCCCGGGTGGAGGCGCGGATGGCAACGGAGTTCGAGAGGCGGAAGCGGATCAGGGTCTCGGAGGGAATCTGGACCTGCTGTCCCTTGGTAACGGTGTTGGCACCGGCACCGAGTGCTCCGCCGGAGGCTGCTCCTATTGCTGCGCCCTTGCCGCCGCCGAAGATGCCTCCGAGGATGGCGCCTACGGCTGCTCCGCCACCGACTTTCGCTGCTGTATTCTTGCCGCGGCCTGCGCCTTCCTTGGTGAAGGGCTCGGTCGTGACGGGGATGCGCTCCCCCTTGCGGTTGATGTTGGTGAGTTCGACGGTGAGGAGGGAGCTGCCCTTGAAGTGGGCGGCTTCGTGGACCTCGCTGACGCGGCCGGTGATGGGGGTTCCCTGGGGGATGGCGACGAGGCCATCGATGATTACGTCGGTAGCGACGACACCGGCGAAGGTCTCGCCTTGCTGGGTGGTGGCGCTATCGAGGGTCTGGGTGATGCGGACCGGGATCGTGCTTCCGGAGCTGAGGGTGACATTGCGGAAGGCCGGCGGAGGCGGGGGTGGCGGTGCGACTGCTACCGGTGCGGGGGTAGGGCGGTCGATGGGAGCCGGTGCGGTAGAAGGCGGCCCGTACTGCGAGATTTGAGGCTGCGTGTCACGGACGACCTTAGGCTTTTTGACGACCGGGGGGCGAACGGGGGCTGGGGCGGGACGAACTGGTGTAACGGGTGCCGGTGCAATTACGGGGGGCGGGGTCGCTGCGGCCTGCTGGACCGTCAGATTGTTGACCACGGTGCGGATGCCGGGAACCTGGGCGGCGTCGTTCGCGGCGAGGGAACGGGCGGCGTCGTTGCTGACGGTACCGTTGAGGGTCGCGATGCCGTTTTCGACAGAGATCTGGATGGGCTCGGCTGCGATGGCGGAGTCGCCGGAGATTCGCGCGTGCAGGGCGGTGCTCAGGCTGGCGTCATCGGCGGCTGGAGCGGCCGACTTGCATCCGGTCGTGCCGACCGTGAGTGCGAGGCCGAGAGCTATGGCCGTGAGACTGGAAATGACGGCCTGGGCCGGGGTGCGACGATGAGACTTCTGGACGGAGTTCGGGAGGGGAAGCGTATTGGAGATCATGGCTGTCGTCCTTTTCACTGCTTTCAACAAATTTACCCTATAAGGACACGTTTGCAGGTTACTCGAATCCAAAGGGTTTACGAATGCGGGTGCCTATCTTTCAGCACTCTTTATGTGACGAAACGGCAGCGAAAAGGATGCCTGTAATTTGAGGCTTGTATGTCTTGAGGGGTGAGGGTTTAGAGCCGAGGCGCTGTTCCGGTGGTCGCGTGGATCTCGTGGATCTCGCGCAACCCGGATGCGGGCAAGGGCATCCTTTGGAGTGGCGCTCTGTTTTCCGCGGCGTAAGCCGAAAGCGCCGGAATTACAGCAATTCTCTGGCGAGCTTCACGCGACAGCGACTGGATGCAGAGGTATGCTGAGTTGAGTCGGCTTTAGCTTGATCGAATTTTAAAGTCCGCAGCACGATACTGATTGGATGGTTTATAGATCTTTGCAAGAAGACGCAAGCGGGACGCTTCCGCACTTTGAATATGAATCAGGAGAATGAGATGTCAGATAACGAAAATGGCGTAAGCGGATTTGGATGGTTTCTTGCGGGGCTTGGTGTTGGAGCTCTGGTAGGCGTACTGTACGCGCCGAAGGCCGGTAGAGAGACTCGTGAGGACATCGTCGCGAGTGCCCAGGAGGCCAAGGAGCGTGCCGCTGTTCTGGCTCAGGAGGCAAAGGAGCGCGCAGCCGCTTATGCCGAACAGGGAAAGCAGCAGGTCGGCGAGTACGTCGACAAGGGCAAACAGTATTATGATCGCGGCCGCACCCAGTGGACCGAGTATGTCGAAAAGGGCAAGGGCCTCGTGCAGGAGCAGCAGGATAAGGTTTCCGCTGCGATCGATGCCGGCAAGGAAGCTTACACAACCACGACCACGGACCACGTCTAAACCGGCAGAGGGTTTATAGTAAGGGCCCGGTCATCCTGAGCAAGGACGGCCGGGCCTTATGACTGTGGGGCTGTTGTATTTGGAGAGGCGAGAGAGATTATGAATGCGATACATGGTGCAGGGATGTGGCTTCAGGTTCAGGACCCGGGTTCACTTTCCTCGGGGAATTCGAAGCTGTTAATGCTTTTTGTGGCGATGGTGGCGGTGGCCATGATGGCGCAGGCTGTGGCATTGATCGTGATGGCGATCGGTGCGGCGAAGGCGCGGAAGCGTGGGCTCGAGATCGCTGAAGAGATTCGGTCGAAGATAATGCCTGTGATCGACGGAGCGCACGAGTTGATTCGCGATACCGCTCCGAAGGTAAAGGTCATCACCGAGAACCTGGTCGAAACCAGCTATGTCGTTCGTGCGAAGGCGGAGGAGTTTGATGTGACGCTCTCCGACGCAAATAAGCGGACGCGCAAGCAGGTCGAGCGAGTGGACGATATGGTCAGCTCCGCACTGACGGCTGTGGGCGAAATTGCCGGCAGCTTGCAGCACAGCATCCGCGTGCCGATGCGCGAGGTTGCAGGCGTGGTTGCCGGCTTCAAGGCTGGCGTCGATGTTCTGGTTGGCCGGGTCAAGAGCTTTGGAGTGGGGGGCGGATTTGGACGCCCGCGCCGTCCGAATAATGACAGCGATTTGATCCTGTGACTTTATAAGAGACTGTCCAAAAAAACGAAGGCTTAGTATGGATTTGCACAGATGAAACGGATTTAGGAACATGCAAAAGCAAGAGCGACGGCGAAATACTGGGATCCTGACGGTATCGTGCTGCCAACTGGTCCGCTTCCACTGGCAAATACAGGGATCCTGACGGGTACCGATGTGCTGACTGGTCCGCTACTAATACAAAATACAGGGGTCTTTCACTTCGTTCAGGATGAAGACGTAAGACATTCAGGATGACGACGTAAAACAAACGACCGCATAAGAAACAGACAACCGCATAAGATCTCTCAATGGTAGTTTTTTGACAGGTTCTAAGAGCTTGACTTACTTGATCCAACCACCCCCGACTACCTCGTCTTCCTGATAGAAGACGGCGGACTGGCCGGGGGTGATTGCACGTTGGGGCTCATCGAAGGTGGCGTGAACGAGATCGCCTCCGGTTCCGGTCAGGGTGGCGGGAGCCGGGGTGTGGCGGTGGCGGATCTTGATGTCCACGCGGATGCTTTCATCGGCGGCCAGATCGGGGATGGAGATCCAGTTGAGGCGACCGGCGGTAAGGTCGCGCGACAGGAGATCGGCGTCCGAGCCGACGGTGACCTGGTGGGAGTCGGGATGGATGTTCAGGACGTAGAGAGGTTCGGGGCTGGTGAGGCCGAGGCCCTTGCGCTGACCGACGGTGAAGCTATGGATGCCCTGGTGGTGGCCGACTACTTCACCGGTAGTGGTAACCAGTTCGCCGGAGGAGTCAGGGAGCGGTTCGCCCTGCTCGTCGAGGTAGGCCTTGAGGAAGGTGTTGTAGTCGCCCCCTGGGATGAAGCAGATCTCCTGGGAGTCGGGCTTGGCGGCGACGTCGAGGCCGGCTTCAGAGGCCATGACGCGGACGGCAGGCTTGTTCATCTCGCCGAGGGGAAAGAGGGTTCGGCTTAGCTGCTCCTGCGTGAGGCCGAAGAGGAAGTAGGTCTGGTCCTTGGACTTGTCCTCGGGACGGGCAAGAATCCAGCGTTGACGGGTTTCGTCAAAGTGGTTGCGTGCGTAGTGCCCGGTGGCGATGCGGTCGGCACCGATCTGGCGAGCGGTGGTAAGGAGCTGATCGAACTTGAGGTGATTGTTGCAAAGGGTGCACGGGATCGGGGTGCGTCCGGCGAGGTACTCGGAGACGAAGGGCTTAACGACTTCGGCTTCGAAGCGATCCTGCTGATTGACGAGGTAGTAGGGGATGTCGAGCTGCTCGGCTACGCGGCGTGCGTCGTAGACGTCGTCGATGGAGCAACAGCGGCCCTGAACGGCCTCGGGCATGCCTTCATGTCCGGCGAGGCGTCGCTGATTCCAGAGCTGAAGCGTGAGGCCGACGAGGGTGTGGCCCTGGGCGCGGAGCAGCGCGGCGACGGCAGAGGAGTCAACTCCTCCGGACATGGCGACGGCGATGGTTTCGGGTGCTTGGGTGTTCATGCTGTGGCTCGGGTTCCGATCTGTTTTGGATTGGGTTCCAGCAGGCGGCGCTTGATGGCGGTCACTTTCTCTTTGCGTGCCTGGGACGCCTGCCAGAGGTCGTACTGGGTCTGCATGTTGAGCCAGAGTTCCGGCGAGGTGCGGAAGGCTTCGGAGAGGCGCAGCGCCATCTCTGCCGAGACGCCGGAGTTGCCATTGATGAGACGCGAAAGCGTGACGCGGGTAACACCGAGATGCCCGGCGAGATCCGACACCGTCATGTCTCCCATGAACTCACGGAGGACTTCGCCGGGGTGGGCTGGGTTGTACATGCGCATCGCGTGCTCCTAGTGGTAGTCCTGATAGTCGACCTTGAAGGTGGGCGTCAGTTTTCGATAACCCAGATAGACCAAAGAATCTCTGGATCATGCTTTATCAAGTGTATCGCGTATCGTTACGGTTTTCAGCGCTTCTGGATGCCAGATGGCTTCGATAAAGTGCTGCCGGGTGTCCACGACCTTCCGCGCCACGGTCTGATATGCTCCATCCATTCCACGTTGGAAGAGGGTTCTTTGTGTTGAAAATGTTGCTGGTTCCGATGATGTTGGCGGGTTCTCTTCCGATGGTTGCCCAGACGGTCGCGCATGCGAGTGCAAGTGTCACGTTTGACGGTGGTCCGGTGAAGGCTTTGAGCGCGGGTGGCAGCCTGGTGATGGGGAACCGGGCGATTGCGGTGCGGTGCTCGGATGGGGAGCAGGCTCTTGTGCTGGAGGTGAAGGATCTGGTGGATGGGCGGGTGGTGAAGATGGGTTCGCCGTTCAGCGTTTTGTTTGCCGACGGGCGAGTGGTGGATGCTGCGGCGATGCGCGTCGTGGAGAAGCCGGCAGTAGAGACTCTGACCGGAGTGAGCGGGGCGTCGCGGGGTGCGGAGCGGCTGGGTGGCAAGGCGGTTCGGGCGGTGTTGGAGGATGATGCCGATGGGCTAAGGGTGGTGTGGCGGGTGGAGTTGCGGGATGGCTCGGAGTACGTCCGGCAGAGTGTTGCGTTGACGGCGGTGAAGGGCGATCTGGCGATGCGGCGGGTGCGTCTGGTGGACGCTGCGTTGGGCGATGCAGCGGTCGTTGGAACGGTGGCGGGGTCGCCGGTGGTGGCGGGGGACTTCTTTTTGGGGTTCGAGCATCCGCTGTCGGTGAGCCGAGTGGTGCGGGGGGAGGCGATTGCGGAGCTGGTACGGACGCTGCCGCTGCCGAAGGGACAGTCGATTACGTACTCGGCGGTAGTCGGGGTGGTGCCGCAGGGTCAGATGCGGCGCGGGTTTTTGACGTACGTCGAGCGGGAGCGGGCGCATCCTTACCGGACGTTTCTTCACTACAACTCCTGGTACGACCTGGGGTATTTCACGCCGTATGACCAGGCGGGAGCACTCGATCGGGTGAAGGTCTTCGGGACGGAGCTGGTGAAGAAGCGTGGTGTCACGCTGGACTCTTTCCTGTTTGACGATGGGTGGGATAACCATGCTTCGCTGTGGCGTTTCAACGAGGGGTTTCCGAACGGCTTTACATCGGTCACGGCGGCAGCGAAGGAGTTCGGATTTGCGCCCGGGGTCTGGATGTCGCCTTGGGGTGGCTACTCCAAACCGAAGCAGGAGCGGGTGAAGTTGGGTGAGGCCGCCGGGTTCGAGACGGTGGCGGGTGGGTTTGCGCTGTCGGGGCCGAAGTACTATGAGCGGTTTCGCGATGTATGCCTGGAGATGATGCGGAAGTATGGCATCAACCAGTTCAAGTTCGATGGCACGGGGAATGTGAACCGGGTGGTGCCGGGGAGCAAGTTCGACAGCGACTTCGATGCGATGATTCACCTGATCGGGGAGTTGCGGGCGGCGAAGCCGGATCTGTATGTGAACCTGACGACGGGGACGACGGCTTCTCCGTTCTGGCTGCGGTATGCGGACTCGATCTGGCGGGGAGGCGAGGATGACGACTTCGCTGGAGTGGGGACGAAGCGGGAGCGCTGGATTACGTATCGCGATGCGACAACGTATGAGCAGATCGTGGCGAAGGGGCCGCTGTTTCCGCTGAATTCGCTGATGCTGCATGGGATTATTTATGCGAAGGACGACACGCGGCTAAACGAAGACGCGGGTGGAGACTTTGTGAATGAGGTGCGGTCCTACTTTGGCAGTGGGACGCAGTTGCAGGAGCTGTATTTGACTCCTGCTCTGCTGAAGGAGAAGGACTGGGACGTGCTGGCGGAGTCGGCAAAGTGGTCTCGGGAGAACGCGGAGGTGCTGAAGGATACGCACTGGGTGGGTGGCGATCCGGGGTGGGGCCAGGTGTATGGGTGGGCTTCGTGGTCGGAGAAGAAGAGTGTGCTGGTGTTGCGGAATCCTTCGGACAAGGCGCAGGGGATTTCGCTGGATGTGGGTGCGGTGCTGGAGCTTCCGGCCGGGGCGGCGCGGAGTTTTGTGGGGCGTAGTCCGTGGAAAGAGGACGCTGCGGTTGTGGGGGTTAAGTTAGCGGCTGGGACGCGGCACCGGTTTGAGTTGAAGCCGTTTGAGGTGGTGGTGCTGGAGTTGCGAGGGCGGTAAAGAAGTTTTAGCTCGGGCCTTCAGCCCGGCAGCTTAAGCGGATTTATTGAAGAGATTAGCTGGCAACAGGCAGATACCAAGGCATCCTAACGCCGGGCAGGCACCACGGGGTCTTCGGCAGGACCTTCGTGGGGTATTGGACGCTCCGCGTAAATGAATCGACTCTACCGCGATGCCCTAAGGTTTCGGCTCTGTTTGCTTCAGGAATTCGATGAGGTCGTCCTTCCAGACGGCGGCCTGGGTGTGGGTACCGTGGCCGCGGGTGGCGTCCGAGGCGGGGACGAGGATGAACTTCGCGTGGGGGATGCGGGAGACCAGTTTTTCGGCGAGGCCCAGTTCGGGTGGGTTGATGAAGTCGTCGCCGGAGTTGATCCAGAGGACGGGAGCGGTGATGGTGGCGAGCTTCGGTTCGGGATTGTAGTTGCGTGAGGCGTTGACGTAGTAGAGGTAGTTGTTGGCGTCGGTGTTGGCGATGGCGCGGGCCAGGGAGGCCTCGACGTACTTCTCTGCGGCGGAACGGGTGGGGGCTGTCTTCTGGGCCTGGATGGGGGCGAGGCCGGCGATGAGGTTGAACTCCAGCGCGTGGCGAAGGCCGAGGGCGGGCTCGGTGGTGTACTCGCCGTTGTTCCAGGCGGGGTCGGTGCGGATGGACTGCATCGCCATGTAGCGCCACATGCGATTGCGGCCGGCTAACTCGACGGCGTTGCAGGCGAAGGGGGCGAGGGCATCGGAGAAGGTGGGGTAGGTCTCGCCCCAGACGAAGGCCTGCATGCAGCCCATGGAAGTGCCGAGGATGAGGCGGAGGTGATCGACCTTCAGGCCTTCGGTGAGCATGATCTGCTGTGAGCGGATCATGTCGTCGTAGTCGTAGTGCGGGAAGCGCATGTGCAGGCCGTCGGAGGGCTTGGAGGACTCGCCCTGGCCGATATCGTCGGGAAGGATGATGAAGTACTTGGTGATGTCGAGCGGCTGGCCGGGGCCGAAGAGGATGGTGGAGAACTGAGGCACGAGCAGGGAGTGCGCGTCGCCGCCGGTGCCGTGGAGGAGGAGGACGGCGTTGTCTACGTGGCCCTGTGCGTTGCGATGGATGGTGCCGAGGGTGAGGTAGTGGAGCTTGAGGGCGGGGAGGGTCTCGCCGGTGCCGAAACGGAAGTTCGGGATGGTGTACACGCCGTCCCTGGTCGGCCAGTGGACGGAGGCGGGCGCGGGTGTGAGCTTGGCTGAGGGCGGGGTCGGGGCGGGCGTGCTCTGAGCGAACGCGGCGGCAGCGGCGGCTAGAGCGAGGAGGGATAAGAGCTTGCGGGGCATGGTGGGAGTATATGACGGTTTGGATGAGGCGAGGAAGGCGGTCGTGCTTTGCGCGATGCCCACCCATGCGATGAGGCTGCATGAATGGGCACCCGGCTGTGGGAGTTGGTATCAATTGTGGTTACATTTTCGCGGTGTCGGGCTTGGGTGCGACTTCGGGTGTGGTGAGGGGTTTGGTGATGTCGTCGAGGTAGGCGGGGGTGCCTTCGACGCGTTCGAGGGTGGGGTAGCGTTCGCCTTCGTGGTAGTCGAGGTCGGCGGTGTTGACGTAGGTGTCGGTCTGGGTGATGAGGTGGATGGGGGTGGTGGTTGATTTGGCTTCGCGGATGGCGGCCTTGAGGGTGTCGCCGGTGAAGGTGCGGCCGTTGACGGCGACGATCTTCTGGCCGGGAGCTAGTTTGGCTTTGTCGGCGGGGCCGTTCCAGCGGACGTCGCTGATGGTGCCGTCGGCGGTGACGCGAATGCCGATGGAGTACCAGACGTTGATGGCTGCGGCGCGCGGGCCGACCATGGCTTTGTCGGAGGCGGTGGGTTTATCGGTGAAGGTGAGTTTGTAGCCGCCCTGGGTGAAGCCGGCGAGGTCGGCGTGGGGGTTGGGGATGTCGATGCGTTCGTGGAGGAAGGTGCCCCAGTCGTACTTCACCACTTCGTTGAGATCGCGGATGAGTTCGGCGCGGTCATAGGGAACGATGAGCGGACCGGTGTTGCCGCCTTTGCCGAGGAAGATGAGTTCGAAGTCGTTGAGGGACTTCTTGTTCTCGGTGAGCTTGCGGATGAGGGTGTCGGCGTCGAGCCAGAGGAGCTCGCCCTCCTGGTAGTAGTCCTGGCCGCGCTTCCAGTTGGAGTAGGAGAGGGTGCCGCCGCGCAGGATGCTGGAGGCGATCGCGGTATCTTCTGTAGAGCGCCACTCGCGGCCGGGCTTGTAGTCGAGATTGGCGGCGGAGGCGGCGATGATATCGCGGTACTGCGCCTGGGTCTTGAGGCCGGAGCGGGCGGCGAGGACGTTGCCGAGGTACTGGGTCATGCCTTCGTAGACCCACAGTAGTTCTCCCTGCTGCGGGGTAGCGAAGTCGGGTTGGTAGAGCTTCGCGGGGCGGCGGTACTTGCCGTTCCAGGAGTGGGTGAACTCATGGGCGAGCAGGTCGGCGTTGCCTAGTTGGTGGGCTTCGTCGGAGAAGCCTTTTTCGCCAACGCCGTTGTCGGAGGACTGGCCGTGCTCGAGTCCCTGGCCGGTGGTGGCGTCGGTGAGGGTGAGGAGCAGGTGGTACTGGTTGTAGTGGCGCGAGCCGTACATGGCTCCCGTCTCGCGGACGAGGTTGTTGAGTTCGGCGAGCAGCGCGGGGCGGAGAACGGCGTCTTCGGGCAGGTCGGCAGCTACGTCGATGAAGTGCTTCGGAGTGACTTCCGGGGCGAGGGGATAGGTGTGGAAGTACTGCCCGGTGAGGATAGGGGAGTCTTCAAGCTGCTCTACGGTGGTTGGGGCGAAGTGGTGGAGATCGGCGGAGGGAGTTCCGGCAGGAGTGAGGGCCGTGCCGACGCCCCATCCGGTGGGGACCTTGACGGATGGCTCTACTGTGATGTCTTTGACCGGGATGAAGGCTGGATAGAGGAGCAGGCCTTCCCATTCAAGGGCGGCAAGCTTTGTGGTTTGGCGGCCGGGATTGATGAGGTCGAGATGGGCATGGAGGGAGGTGACCCCGGCGGGGACGGTGAGGTGGTAGACGAACATGTCTACGTCGTCGCGGCGCCATGGGAGCTTCTGGCCGTTGGCGGTGAAGACGACTCCGGTGATGGAGTCGACCAGTGGCGTGGGGCGATGAGTGCCGGGGATCCACTTGGGAGTGGTGAGGGCGAGGGGGCCGGGTTTGACGGGGATGTCGATCTCGGCGTGATAGATGTGGCGGGCGACGTCGGTGAGGTCGGCGGTGATCTGGATGGGGGTCTTCTGGGCCTGGAGGGCGAAGGGGAGGAGGCAGGTTGCAACTGCGAGGGTTCGGACAAAGGACATGCGGGGAGGGTTCCTCTCTACGGGTGCTGCGGGTGGTCTTTCGAAGAGACGGTTGGGGCGTGGGAATAGACGCCGTACGTAGATCTACGCACGGCGGTCTGGGGCGTTACTTCGCCGGTGGAGCAAAGGTCGCGGCGAGGGGTGGGACGGCGGAGGGATCGTTGAGGAGTTCCCAGCGCTGGAGGCTGAAGGGGACGTTTCCGTTGAGCCAGATGTAGTCGTGGAAGGTCTGGAGGCTGAAGGCTGCGCCTTGTTTGCGACGGGCGTCGGACATGAGGTGGAGGATGTCCTGCTTCCCTATTTGGTAGGTGATGGCCTGGCCAGGGGTGGAGGCGAACATGGCGGCCTCGGAGTGGGCGGTGCCAGTGTCCATGGGGACGGTGGAGGCGAGGTATTCGGCGGCCTGGTCGAGGGTGAACTCGCCGAGGGCGAGGCGGACGTCGACCTCGACGCGGAGGGCGCGCAGGCGCATGAAGGAGTCGATGATCTCTTTGGAGCGGGGGCTTGCAGGACCTGCGCCAGCATCGAAGAGGCCGGCTTCGAGCATCATCTCTTCGGCGTAGAAGCCGAGGCCTTCGTTGGACTCGGAGTCGTAGTACTGGCGGCGGATGGGGTCAGGATGCTGCCAACTCCAGGCAAGTTGGAAGTAGTGACCGGGGATGCCTTCGTGGAGGATGATGGGGCGGGTGTCGTGGGCGGTGGCGACGGAAAAGAAGCCCATATGCTCCGACGGGGCTTGCTTATAGCTGAAGCCGTCCTGCTTGAGGCGGGATGGGCCGGTGAGGTCGTCGGTGACGCCGAGGAAGGTGAGGGGCGCGACGTAGGAGGGCATCGAGACACTGTTGTAGTGCTGGATCGTGGCGGGAACGGAGAGAATCTTGTGCTGGAGGAGGTAGTCGCGGATGGCCCGTTCCTGCTTGGCGGACTCGATCTCCTGGGCCTTGATGTTGGGGAAGATGGGGAGTTGGGGGAGGCCGAGGTCGGCGGCTTGTTGGAGCGCCTCGAAGGCCACCGAACGCTGCCACTCCTGCTGGCCGGTGGCGAGAATCTGCTCGGGCGTGTAGGGAAGGAGAGCTACGTTGCGCAGGAAGTAGAGGTAAGCTTCGCGGCCTACGGCGGTCTGCTCAGGCAGGTTCTTTTGCGTGGCGAGCCAGTCGCGATAGGCCACGAGGGAAGTCTTGGCAGTGTTGAGAGCTTTTTGAAAGCGGGGGCGGTTCGCGGCGTCGAGCTGCGGGAGGAAGGTGGTTCCGAAGGTGGTGAGACGGGGCTCGATGTTTTTGAGCGAGGCGATGGCGGCACGGACGTAGGGCGCGCGCATGTCGGTGAGGTTGGCGCGACCGTTGTCGAGCTGGGTGGGGACGGATTCGAGGCGAGCGATGATCTCAGCCTGGCGCGCGGGTGAAAACGGTGCGGGCGGAAGGATCAGGGTGTAGACGCTGCCGAGGCCTTGATCGACATAGAAGAAGGGGTTTTGACGCCAGCCGGGGAGGACTTCGAGCTCCCAGCGGACGCGGGCGATGGCCGAGCCGAGCAGGCGGTAGTCGACCTGGTCGGGGATGGGGGCGTTGGCGAAGTCGAGGGCGCGGAACTTGGTCTCGTAGGCGGCGATCTGGGCGATGTAGCGCTGGGCAGCGGCGGCGGACCAATCGGAGGTGAAGTTGGCGGGGCGCTCGATGCGGGGGATGTCGTCGTTGGTGAAGGGCTGCTCGGTGGCACGCCACGTCCAGAAGTCCTGGCTCAGAGCTTCAAGCTGCGGACGGCTGGAGGCGTTTGCCAGAGGCGACAGGAGGAGCAGGAGGGCGAGAAGGGGCTTGCGATGGCGTGCGGGGGGCATATTCAGCACAGTACATGAAATGGGCTGAGGAGTAACGGGTGGCGGCAGTGATTCCATGACATTTGCAGGATGCAGGAGCGGCACGGACGTATTGCTGTCCGTGCCGCAGGGTTTGGGCTAGGAGGCTAAGGCTGACTCGATGGCTGCGGTGACGGCGGGGTCGTCGGGGGTGATCTCGGGGGAGAAGCGGGCGACGACTTTGCCGTTGCGGTCGATGAGGAACTTCTCGAAGTTCCAGAGGATTCCGGGCTCAGGGTTGCTGGTGGCGCCGTTCTGGGAGAGGAAGCCATCGAGGCGATCGCGGAAGGTCTGACGACTGGCGGCGGGGCTATCGGCCCTAGGTTGGGCTTCGATGAGGGTCTTATAGAGGGGAGCGGTGTCCGGGCCGGTGACGGCGATCTTCTGGAACATGGGGAAGGAGACGCCGAAGGTTCCGGTGCAGAAGGCCTGGATCTCTTCGTTGGAGCCGGGCTCCTGGCCGCCGAAGTCGTTGGCGGGGAAGCCGAGGATTTCGAGGCCGGAAGATTTGAAGCGGGCGTAGAGCTGTTCGAGGGCTTCGTATTGCTTGGTGAGACCGCATTTGGAGGCTACGTTGACGATGAGCAGGACTTTGCCGCGGTAGTCGGCGAGGGAGAGGCCCTCGCCGGTGATGCGGTGGACGGGGATGTCATAGATTGCGCTGGACATGCTGCTCCTTATCGGGTTGGAGGGCGGGTGCTAGGCGTTCGCCGTCTCCGTGAGAAATAGATCGATATGTTCGACGATTATAGGGGGAGCTTTGAAGCAGGGGTAAATTGTGGATTCGAGTTGTGCGGTTGACGGGTATACCGATTTAGTATCAGAGTCGACATGTCCATCGCTGATTCATTATTTGGGAAGCCGTTAGCAACAAGTGAAGAGAGAGCCGAGCACATCGGCGTAGCTGCAGGGATCCCGATCTTCGGGTTGGACGGGTTGACGAGCGCGGCGTATGGGCCGGAAGCCGCGATGACGCTTTTGATCCCGCTGGGGCTTCTGGGAACACACTATATTGTTCCGATTATTTCGGCGATCCTGATCCTGCTGGGGATTGTGTACTTCAGCTACCGGCAGACGATTGCGGCGTATCCGAGCGGTGGCGGATCCTACACCGTCGCAAGCGAAAATCTTGGAAGCGGAGCGGGTCTGCTGGCAGCGGCCGCGCTGATGATCGACTACATTTTGACGGCCGCAGTGGGGATCTCGGCGGGTGTTACGGCGCTGACTTCGGCGGTGCCGCATCTGCAGCCGCATACGTTGCTGTTGTGTCTGGCGATTCTGGCGATACTCGCGATGATTAATATGCGCGGCGTGAAAGATACCGGGGCGGCATTTATGCTGCCCACTTTTTTGTTCGTAGGATCGCTGCTGGTTTTGATCGGCGTGGGAGTCTACCGGACGGTCCAGTCGCATGGACATCCGATGCCGATGATGGTGCTGCCACCGGCGCTTTCTCCGACGATGGGGATGCTGACGCTGTGGATGCTGATGAAGGCGTTTGCGAGCGGATGCGCGGCGATGACCGGCGTGGAAGCGGTATCGAACGGAGTTATGGCGTTTGGTGAGCCGCGCGCGAAGAATGCGCAGCGGACGCTCTCGGTGATCATCGCGATCCTGATGGTGCTGCTGTTTGGGATCTCTTACCTGGCGAAGAGCTACGGGATCATGGCGATGGAGCCTGAAGCTCCCGGGTATCAAAGCCTGCTCAGCCTGCTGGTGCAGGCGGTCTTTGGGCGCGGGTGGTTCTACTACACGACCATGGGCGGGGTGCTGCTGGCCCTGGCGTTGAGCGCGAATACCGCGTTTGCAGACTTTCCGCGACTGGCGCGGGCGATTGCGGCGCATGATTATCTGCCGCACGTGTTCCTGTTACGGGGACGACGCCTGCTGTTCTCGCATGGAGTCTACGCGCTGACCGGGTTCACGGGCCTGATCTTGATCCTGTTCGATGGCGTGACGGATAAGCTGATTCCTCTCTATGCGATCGGAGCATTCCTGGCGTTTACGCTCTCGCAGGCCGGCATGGTGGTGCACTGGCAGAAGGCGGAGAAGCATAAGGGCCGGGTGTGGCATATGTTCGTCAACGGCGTCGGCGCGATCGCGACGGGACTGACGCTGATCGTCGTGCTGGTGGCGAAGTTCATGGCTGGCGCCTGGGTGACGGCGCTGCTGGTGCCGGTGTTGATCACGATCATGCTGGCAGTGAAGCGGCACTACACGCGTGTGAATCGGGAGATGAAGGACAGGACGCCGCTGAACCTGGTGAACCTGGAAGAGCCGATCGTGGTGATTCCGATGGCGCGCTGGGACCGGATTACGGAGAAGGCGATGCGGTTTGGGCTGCTGCTGTCGAAGGAGATCAAGGTGGTGCATGTGCACTCCGATGATGACAACGACGACGGACTGGCGGGGATCTGGGAGGAGATGATTATGGTTCCGATCCGGAAGGAAGGGCTTCAGGAACCGGAATTGGTGACGATCGACTCGTCGTACCGCTTTGTGCTCGGACCGCTGATGGATTATGTGCTGCAGTTGGAGGAAGAGAACCCGGGGCGCAAGGTGGCGGTACTGCTACCGGAGCTTGTGGTGAAGCACTGGTGGGAGAATGCGCTGCACGGACAGCGGGTTCAGTTGCTGAAGCTGTTGCTCTTGTTGAAGGGGAATCAGCGGATTGTGGTGGTTAATATTCCCTGGTATCTGTGAGGTAGCAGCCACATTCAAGATCATGAGCGATAGGATTGTTGTCCCTAAATTTGAGAGTGAATCAGACGAAGCGGACTGGTGGTTCGAGCATCGTCAGGAACACGGCGCAGTTATGGCTGAAGCCATGCAGCACGGCACCACTAGCACTATGGCGAAGTTGCTGGAGCAGGTCCTACGCAACCGCAAGGGTGTCTGACTTTTTATAGGTGGGGCTGAGGTCGCGGAGTCGCGCCACGGCTGGGGGGATGAGGGCCAGGGCGGCGTCGATCTCGGCTTCGGTGGTGAGGCGGGAGAGGGAGATGCGGATGCTGGCTCGGGCTCGGGCGGGCGAGAGGCCCATGCTGGTGAGGACGTGGGAAGGCTCGGTGGCTCCGGACTGGCAGGCACTGCCTCCGCTGATGGAGAGGCCTTTGAGGTCGAGGGCGATGACCAGGGCTTCGGCTTCGACGTGGTCGAAGTAGAGGTTTGAGGTGTTGGAGGTACGGGGAGCGCCGGCTCCGTTGACGCCGCACTCTTCCACCTGGGCGAGGATGCCTTGTTCGAGGCGGTCGCGGAGCTGGGTGAGGTGGGTTCGGCCGTCGTTGGGATTGTCTTCGGTGAGCCATTGCTGGGCTAGTTCGGCGGCTTTGCCGAGCGCTACGATTCCGGCTACGTTTTCGGTTCCGGCGCGGCGCTGGCGCTCGTGGGTGCCGCCGTGGAAGATGGGAGCGAGCCGCACGCTGCGACGGACGAACAGGATGCCGGTTCCCTTCGGAGCGTACATCTTGTGGCCAGAGATGCTGAGGAGATCGACATCCTTCAGGGCTCCCTTGGGGGAGAGGTCCATGAGGAGCTTGCCTGCGCCCTGGACGGCGTCGGTGTGGAAGAGGGCTCCGGTGGCTTTGGCGATGGCGGCGAGTTCTGCGATGGGCTGGATGACGCCGGTCTCGTTGTTGGCGAGCATGATGGAGACCAGTTTTGTGTTGGGGCGTATGGCGGCCTGCAGTGCCTGCGGAGTGATGAGGCCCTGCGCGGTCGGATCCAGGTAGGTGACTTCGATGCCTTGCGCTTCGAGGTGCTGCGCGGCATGAAGGACGGCGTGGTGTTCGATGTTGGAGGTGATGAGGTGGGGGATTTCAGCGCCAGCCGGGCGGGGGGCGCTGAGCAGGCCGAAGAGGGCGAAGTTATCGCTCTCGGTGCCGCCGGAGGTGAAGACGATCTCGGAGGAGCGGCAGTGCAGCATGGTGGCGATGGACTCGCGGGCCTGGTCGACGGCCGCCCGGGCGTACTGGCCTTGCTGGTGGATAGAGCTGGCGTTGCCGAAGTGTTCGATCCAGAAGGGACGCATGGCCTCAAAGACGGCGGGAAGCAGAGGGGTTGTGGCATTCGCGTCCATGTAGATACGCTGCATTGCTTTATTTTAGGCCTATTGAGGGGACGCAGGTGAGTTTCGGAGCTCGGCGGAGGGGACGGCGGGTTTCTGAGAGGCTGGACGCAGACGTGCTGGCGGTCAGGATGGTCTGCGCCGGAACGATAAGGAGACTGGAACGATGATGAAGCGAGGGGTGTTAATGGCGGGGCTGGCAGCGTGTTGTGGATCGAGGGTGCAGCGGCTAGAGCGGTTTTCCTGTTGCTGTGGAGTGGAGGATCTCAAGTAGTACCGTTTTCATTGAAGAAAACGGACATAAACGAAGCGGCCCCGCTATACACCCACAGGAAAACCGCTCTAGCGGAAGAGATCGTCCAGTGAGGACTCTTGCGGAGGTAGTGGGGCAGGGCGAAGAATGTAGGTGACTCCGAAGGCGACGCTGTCGATTTTGAGTCGGAGGCTGCGGCTGTAGTAACTGGTGAGCGATGTGTGGCGGTCCAGGGGAATGTCGAGGGAATTGGTGAAGCCGTTATCCTCCGTCACGCTGTGACCGGTGACGATGGTGGCTCTGCCGTTGCGGGAGGGGCCGTAGATCTTCTGGTCGCCGATGGGAAGGTTTTCGTAGACGTCGGTTTCAAAGAAAGCCCCGCGAAGGAGTTCGACTGCGAGCCCGATCTGGAAGTGGGAGATGGGGCCGAGCGAGGTGTAGTTTTTGTTGACGGTACGGTTGACGAGGTAGCTAGAGTCGCCTATGCCCAGCTCGAGGTTTGGGGTGAGGCGACCGTAAGTACGTTCGAAGCGGTTGTTGAGATCGAAGGTGCAGCGGCCGGTGGTGAGGCCGTACTTCTCGTCCCCGGTGGGTGCGGTGACGGCGAACGTGGCCTGGTAGACGAAGAGTTTCGGCGCGAATTGGGCGTGGAGGCCGAGAACCACATCGCTGAGTTCGGCACGCTGGTTGACGAGGAGCTGGGTAGGACGTGGCCGGGCGGAGAGACTCTGCGCGAGGCGGTACATGTAGATGGGGATGGACGCATCCATGCTGAAGGTGTCGTTGAAGGTGTAGCCGACGGAGGGAGTTGCCAGGGTCGACCAGCCGACGACTGAATCGTGGATTCCGGCGATGGTGATGCCTGCGTTGAAGCCTCGAAACAGGTTGCCCTCGCCGGCAGCTTCAGGAGCCTGGGATAAGGAGCCGGGAGGCAGTTCCGCGATGGTCTCGCGTGCGTCGGAGGGCTTTACTGAAGTGGATTGCTTATGGGTCGATTGTCCTGGCGACCGGAACGGAAGGAACAACAGGAGTAGAGAAATCAGAAGAAGCGGGCGCAGGCACACCGGTAAAGACTTTCGGGATGGCAAACCACGCTCCTGGAGTGAATGATTCCATGAGCATTGCATCTTACGAGGGGATTGCCAACAGGAAAACGGCAATCCCCGTTGCCTTCAAGGACAAAGGTGCTTCTGCCGCTCTACCGTTGGCCGATCCGAGTATAGGGGGTGGGGTATGCCGGTCCGACGTATTCAGCGCGGGGCCGGATGAGGCGGTTGTCATCGTGCTGCTCGATGACGTGCGCGGCCCAGCCGGAGATACGGCTGACGGCGAAGATCGGGGTGAAGAGGTCGATATCGATGCCCAGCGTGGTGTAGGTCGAGGCGGAGTAGAAGTCGACGTTGGCGTTGAGCTTCTTCTCCTGCTTCACGAAGGCTTCAATCTTCTGTGAGAGATCGAACCACTTGGTGTTGCCAGCGGCCTTCCCGAGCTCCTCGGACATGCGGCGGAGGTGCGTCGCGCGGGGATCTTCGGTGTGATACACGCGGTGGCCGAAGCCGGAGATTTTCTTCTTCTCGGCGAACATCTGCTTGACGTACTCGACGGGGTCGGCACCGGCTTTGTCGATGGCGTAGAGGAGCCGCATGGTGGCTTCGTTGGCTCCGCCGTGGAGGGGGCCTTTGAGCGCACCGATAGCGCCGGTGACGGCGGAGTGAATGTCGGCGAGGGTCGCGGCGATAACGCGTGCGGCGAAGGTGCTGGCGTTGAGTTCGTGGTCGGCGTGCAGGATGAGCGCAATGTCGAGGGCGCGGGTGGCGGTCTCGGAGGGCTTTTCGCCGTTGAGCATCCAGAGGAAGTTTCCGGCATGCGTAAGGGTTGGATCGGCTTCGACGACGGGCTTGCCCTTGCGGATGCGGTCGAAGAGAGCGACGATCATGGCGATCTGCGCGGTGAGCCGGTAGGACTTGCGGACGTTGGCGTCGTGGGAGCTGTCGGCTTCGTCGGCGTCGTAGATGCTGAGCAGCGAGGTCGCAGTGCGGAGGACCTGCATAGGGGTGGCGTCGGTGGGGACGCTGCGGAGGAGGTCGATGACCTTGGGGCTGATCGTGCGGGCAGCGCTCAACTCGGCGGTGAAGGCGGCGAGCTCAGCGGCGTTGGGAAGCTTGCCGAACCACAGAAGGTAGGTGGTCTCCTCGAAGGTGGAGTGCTTGGCGAGCTGATGAATATCGATGCCGCGATAGGAGAGGACGCCTGCGTCTCCGTCGATCCAGCAGATGGACGAGCTGGTTGCGACGATGCCTTCGAGGCCTTTTGTTGCGACAGCAGTAGACATAGTCACCTTCTCCATAAATACGACTTGAGTACATCGTTTATAGCTCAGCGGGAAAAGGGTTGTCATTACAGGCCGGGCGAATATCGGCACGAGTGTGCGATCTATGGGTTTATGAGCATTCTACGCCGGATGGATGGACTGACGTTTTCAGGTTGAGAGCAGGCCAGCGATGCGTGCTGGAGCGAAGGCTGCGACGTCGATGGCGGGCGTCTCGTTGGTGAGCAGTTGCGCCATGAGATGGGCGGTGGCCGGTGCGAGCAGGATACCGTTGCGGTAGTGTCCAGCGGCCAGGAGATGGCGCGGTCGATGCGGGAGTGCTCCGAGCAGCGGGAGAAGGTCAGAGGTCGCGGGGCGAAGGCCGGCCCAGGTTTCGAGAATGGTTGCGTCAGCTAGTTGGGGCAGGAGTTCTGCGGCGCTGGATTGGAGCATGGCAATGTCGATAGGATGGACCGTCTTGTCGAAGCCCTTGTCTTCGACTGTGGCTCCGATGACGACGTGGCCGGCGTTGGGGCCTTGGGTGCGGGGGATGATGTAGATCTCAGGGGTTCGGATGACGAGGTCGAGGGGAAGCGACGAGGGGAGAGCTACGGCCAGCATCTGGCCTTTGCGCGGGACGACCGTGCCGCTGGGGAGGTTGGAGGATGCGGCGGCCCAGGCACCGGTGCAGTCGATGAAGTGGGAGGCGGAGAAGGTCGAGGTGGTGGTCTGGATCTCGATGGCATCGCCGACGGAGCGGATCGACTGGACCGGGGTATGAGGATGAAGCGCGATGGAGGTGGAGAGGACAGCGGCTAAGAGTGCCTGTCCGAGTTGGCGGGGATCGATGCTCCGCTCTTTGAGGCGAACGAAGGTGTGGGAGCCGGGGTTGAGTTGTGGCAGGAGAGACTTGGTGTCTGCGGGGGTTGAGGTCGGATGAGACTGCAGGGTGAGGTATGTCTGGAAGGGGACGTGGAGTTGGGAGAGGGATTCGATTGCGGCGAGGTAGGCGGGGTAGAGGGAGAGACTGAGGTCGGCCAGGGGCTGGAGAGCGGCAGGGTTTTCGGGATCGTGCGACGCGAGCATGCCCCCGGCGGCGTAGGACGCTTCGGCGAGGGGTGCATTGCGTTCGAGGACGGTGACAGTGGCTCCGCGGCGATGGAGTTCGAGAGCGAGGGAGAGGCCGATGATGCCGGCACCGGCGATGCAGTAGTCGGAGTGGTGCATAGAAATAATTCTAGAGGGCACGAGCGGGATGCTGCCGGGATATAGTTTGGGTGGCGGTCCTTGCGCGCGTCGGAGTGATGATTGCAGGGGAGATACGTCGAAGAGACAGAAAGACTTCCGGAGGCTGCGATGAGTGAAGAGAATTATGGAGCGGAGCGATCGGCGTCTGGCGCTTTTGTTGCGGTCGTCGCGGTAGCGTTGCTGGCGGCATTGGGTGCGCTGGCCTGGTGTTATCAGTTGCAGGGTCACGTCGGCGCAACCGATCAGAAGCTGGTGACGTCGGAGCAGAAGAATGCTGAGTTGGTGGCGAAGCTGGATGCGACGAATGCACGTTTGCGCGCGACGAGCGAGACGCTGGGCCAGAGTGTCGGCATGACGCAGAAGCAGATCGAACTGCGGGCCCAGAGCATCATGGCATCGCAACGCGTCGAGACGGCGAAACTGGAGCAGGCGCAGGCGGCGGCGGTGAAACAGATTGGTGCGGTCTCCAGCGATGTCGCGAGCGTGAAGACGGATGTCGGCGGTGTGAAGACGGATGTTGCGGCAACGAAGAGCGACCTGGAGACGACGAAGTCACAGCTGCAGCGCGTGGTCGGCGATGCGGGCGTGATGAGCGGATTGATCGCGACCAACCACGGGGAGCTGGAGATTCTGAAGCACAAGGGCGATCGCAACTACTTCGAGTTCACGCTGCAGAAGGGCGCGAAGCCGATGCTGCTCTCGACGATCAAGCTGCAGTTGAAGAAGGTGGATGAGAAGCGTTCGAAGTTCACGCTGAATGTGAGCGCCGATGATCGCAACATCGAGAAGAAGGACAAGAATCTGGATGAGCCCGTGCAGTTTTATACGGGCAAGGATCCGGTGCTGTACGAGATCGTGGTGAACGTGGTCGAGAAAAACAAGGTGTCGGGATACCTTGCTACGCCGAAGGGACCGGGTCAGCCTGCCGCCGCTCAGTAGCGTTCGACCGCATGAATACCGGTCGAAACGCAGCAAGGGGGACGCCGAGAGCGTCCCCCTTGCTACGTTTGCCTGAGTTGCCTACTTCTTCTTAGCTGCCTTCTTTGCCGTTTTTTTTGCGGCTGCCTTCTTCGTTGCCATGTGCCTATTCTCCCTATGACTAGACGCCGACTCTGCAATAGCTACATTGCAGCTAACGAAGGTATAGATTCATGGAAAATATGTGTCAAGAAAAATCGATGCGGATTGAATATTTTTTTTGCGGTGCTCTGAGACCGCACGCGGGACACGAAGATTAAATTCGCTCTCGCTGTTCGTAAGCAGCGTGTGCGAGAGCTCTTGTAGACGGCCTATACTTGCGCGGTTGCCGCTCGGTGAAGGCATAGATTTCTGACGAGGTGGATGATGCGCGAAGTAGTGATTGTGTCTGCGGTGCGGACGGCGGTGGGGAAGTTTCAAGGTGCGCTGAGCGAGATGAGTGCGGTGCAGTTGGGCGCAGTTGTGGTGCGCGAAGCCGTGCTGCGAGCGGGGATTGATGCTGCCAGTGTGGACGAGTGCTTGATGGGGTGCGTGTTGCCGGCGGGGCTGGGACAGAATCCGGCACGACAGGCTGCTCTGCAGGGCGGGCTTGCGGATACGGTTGCGGCGATGACTCTCAACATGGTCTGCGGCAGCGGACTGAAGGCAGTGGCGCTGGCAGCGCAGAGTGTGATGACGGGCTCAGCCGAGATCGTGGTGGCAGGTGGAATGGAGTCGATGACGAATGCGCCGTACCTGTTGCCGCAGGGACGGAAGGGATTTCGAATGGGAGATTCAGTGGCGGTGGATTCAATGGTGAAGGACGGCCTGTGGTGCGCGTGTGATGACCAGCACATGGGTATGACCGGCGAACTGGTGGCGGAGAAGCATGGGATCACGCGAGCCATGCAGGATGCCTATGCACTCGCTTCGCATCAGAAGGCCGCGGCGGCCTGGCGGGAGGGACGCTTCGACACAGAGGTGGTGCCGGTCGAGGTGCCTGGGAAGAAGGGTGCGGTGACGATGTTCTCGCGGGACGAAAGTGTGCGGGAGGATGCTTCGATGGAAGCGTTGGCTGCGTTGCGGCCGGCGTTCAAGAGAGATGGGACGGTGACGGCGGGCAACGCTCCGGGAGTGAATGATGCAGCTGCTGCTCTGGTAGTGATGTCGGCCAAGAAGGCGAAGGAACTGGGGCTGAAGCCGATGGTGACGATCAAGGCGCAGGCGATGAGCGGGGTTGCGCCGCGCTGGGTGATGCTGGCTCCGGCGATCGGAGTTCAGCGGGTTTTAGAACGAGCCGGATGGGGGATCGCTGAGGTGGATCTGTTTGAGTTGAATGAGGCGTTCAGCGTGCAGGCGCTCGGAGTAACGAAGGAGTTGGGGATTGGTTTGGAGCGAGTGAATGTGAACGGTGGCGCAGTCGCGATCGGGCATCCGATTGGAGCGAGCGGTGCGCGAGTGCTGGTGACGCTGATTCACGAGATGATGCGGCGGGATGTGCGGAAAGGGGTGGCTGCGTTGTGTCTTGGGGGAGGGAACTCGGTGGTGCTGGCGGTGGAGCGGTAAAGAGTAGAGGTTAGGCTGAGGTATGGACAATACACAGCGGTTTACAGGGCGAGTCGCAGAGTATGAACGCTATCGTATGCGGTATCCCGAGGAGGTCGTCTTACGGGTTATAGGCGAGTGGTGCGGACTGACTCCCGCGTGGAAGATCGCGGACATCGGGGCCGGGACGGGAATGCTGGCGGAGGTTTTTCTTGAGAACGGGAATTCCGTTGTGGCGGTGGAGCCGAATGAAGAGATGCGTGCCGTGTGTGAGGGACTAGGGGAGAAGTTTCCAAAGTTGCGAGTTGTGGATGCGACTGCGGAGACCACGGGGCTTGAGGACGGCTCCTTCGACATGGTTGTCGCGGGCCGGGCGTTTCACTGGTTCGACGCACCGCGGGCGCTGCGTGAATTTCGTCGCATCCTTCGTTCTGAAGGCTGGGTCGGACTCGTTTCGGTTGGAAGGTCGAAGGGAGAGTCTGAGCAGAGCCGAGCGTATGAGCAACTGCTGATACAGCATGGAACGGACTACGAGTATGTGCGCGACGGCTACCGTGTCCACGATCGATTGGAAGAGCTGTTCGGTAGCGCACAGGTGAGGAATGTCGAACTACGCAGCGAAGTGCACTTGAGCTTCTACGAATTTGTTGGGCAGGCGATGTCCACTTCGGTGGCTCCGCTGCCCGGTCATCCGAAGTACGAAGGGATGCAGACTGCGCTCAGAGAGTTCTTTGAACGCTATGCCGTGGACGGTTTGCTGGGGATGCCGATGAGTTGCTGGATCAACTGTGTTTCGATGTCTGCTGTGGAGTTGGCTTAGCACTCGATGATGTTGAGAGCGAGGCCGGCAAGGCTGGTTTCCTTGTAGCGCGATTGCATGTCGAGGCCGGTCTGGTACATGGTGGCGATGACCTGGTCGAGGGAGAGCTTGTGGTCGCCGGTCTCGTGCATGGCCATTCGGGCGGCGTTGATGGCTTTGACTGCGCCCATGCCGTTGCGTTCGATGCAGGGGATCTGGACGAGGCCGCCGATGGGGTCGCAAGTCATGCCGAGGTTGTGTTCCATGGCGATTTCGGCGGCGTGCTCGATCTGGGCGTTGGTTCCGTTGAGCGCGGCGACGAGGCCTCCGGCGGCCATGCTGCAGGCGACGCCGACCTCACCCTGGCAACCGACTTCGGCGCCGGAGATGCTGGCGTTTTCTTTGTAGAGAATGCCGATGGCGGCGGCGGTGAGGAAGTAGCGGATGAGACCGGCTTCGGTCTCTGCAGGCGTGAGAGCTGCATCGGGAGCTTCGGCTACGAAGCGCAGGTAGTAGTGCGCGATGGCGGGGATGACGCCGGCTGCGCCGTTGGTGGGGGCGGTGACCACACGGCCACCGGCGGCGTTCTCTTCGTTGACTGCCATGGCGTAGACGGTTACCCAGTCGATGGGCGCGAGTGGGTCTTTGGAGCCGATGGTGTTGAGGCGCTCTGCGAGCCGGAAGGCGCGGCGGCGGACTTTGAGGCCGCCGGGAAGGATGCCGCCGGTGGCGATGCCGCGGGCGGTGCAGGATTGCATCACCTCCCAGAGGGCGAGGATGCTGGTCTTGACGGTGGCTTCGGGGGAGAGTGAGATCTCCTGCCCGGAAGGGGAGATGACGTTGGGACGATTGATCTTGAGGTTTGTGTCGGCAAGCAGCGCGACTTCGTTAGCGAGCAGAAGCTCGGCGATGGTGAGGTGGTGGGAGGCAGCGGTGGCGAGGAGTTCGGTGGCGTTGCGGAAGGGGTAAGGGACGACGCGAGAGCTGGACGTGGCGGGGTTGTTGCGTGCGGACTCGAACTCGGTTTGCGAGACGATGAAGCCGCCACCGACCGAGTAGAAGACGTCGGAGTAAATCGCTCCGCCTGTAGAGTCGAAGGCGGTGAAGCGGATTCCATTCGGATGGGTTGGGTTGTTGAGGTCGGGGTACATCTCGTTGCGATGGAACAGGAGATCGGCGGGCTCGTGGAAGGGAATGGCGTGGGTTCCGCCGAGTTGCAGGGACTGGGACTGGCGGATCGTAGCGAGAATGTCTTCGATGCGGGCCGGATCGATGGTGTCGGGGGCTTCGCCGGCGAGACCGAGAAGGATGGCGCGGTCGGTGGCGTGGCCTATGCCGGTCAGAGCGAGCGAGCCGAAGAGATCGATCTGGACGCGGGCGGTCCTCGTACTCGCGAAGTCCGGCGAGGCTTGAAGCTCCTGGACGAAACGCAGAGCGGCGCGCATGGGGCCGACGGTGTGCGAGCTAGAAGGGCCGATGCCGATCTTGAAGAGTTCGAAGAGGCTGGTGTTCACAGGTTTATTGTAGGGGGATGCTGGTGCAATGCGGCGTCGGGGTCTGGAGCAGGGCCTGCCGTCCCGGATGGGATCTTCGGACAAGACAGGCCATGCTACGGCGATGGACGGGATTTATTTACGGCTTGGCGCAGGCTTTCGCGCCGCCGGAACTGCCTGGGTCGAGTTGATGTATGCGGCCGCAGCGGTAAGGCGGACGGGCGGTTTGGGGTCGGTGAAGAGCGCGAAGAGATCGTTGGATACGACGGGATCGTGATAGCTGCCGAGTGCCTTCGCCGCAGCGGCGCGGACGGCCACGTCCTTATCGCCGAGTGCATCGATCAGTTCCTGGCGGATGGGCCCGGTCTTCTGCTCGGAGAGTTGTTCGATTGCAGTCACGCGCGAGGAATCGCCGCCGTTCTTGCGCATGTACTCGTAGGCAGTGATGCCGAAGCCGAAGGGTCCGAGGAGCATGGCTGCTCCCTGCAACGCGCCGAAGCGAGCTAATCCGCCGGGGTGGCGAAAGCTGCGGCTGATGTTTTGCCGGGTGCCGTTGACCACGGTCGGATTGGCGCTGCGGTCTCCGTCCACGACCGCCATGAGGATGTCCTCGCCGGAGCGGTCGTTCATCTTCCAGAGAGTGACGGCGGCGGCGAATGCAACCTGGGGCTGTTTATCGTCGAGCATGGTACGGAGGTCGGTGGTGAGGTTGCGGCTCTTGGTTTCACCGGCGGCCAGGATGGCGGCAGTGCGGACGTCTTCTTCCTTATCGTCCATGGCTGCTGCGATTTTCTTGATACCGATCGGGTTCGTTCCGAGTGTTCCAATCGCGGCGATGGCCTGGATGCGGAGGTCGGCGTGCTTTGGGTCGGTGACGGAGGTGTTGAGCATCGTCCAAGCTTCGTCGAGTTTCTGAGCGGGCGTGGCGTTCGGATTGTGGGCCGGGGCTGGCTGATCGTCGCCAGAGGGAGCGGATACGGAGGTGACGATGCCGGCGTCGGGATCTTTCGGGGCGGGGGTGGGAGTCTGTGCGAAGGCAGAGAGAGGTGCGAGCAGAAGAAACGGAGCGAGGAGCAGGGCCCCGGAGCGAAGCGACTGGATGCGAAAGGCTTGGCCGCGAAGAGAACGGTAGTGCGTGGTCATGAGTAGAAGATGCTCCAGCGGATGAAATGGTGCTTCTCTGAGTTATAGAGGATGCGAGTGCTATACTCGCGAAAACTTTCTGCCTCAGGGTTTCAACAGGCTCATTCATGCTTTTCAAGGCTCGCAGTGCGGCGGTCTATGGGATCGACGCACACATTATCGATGTAGAAATCGACTTCTCCGGGGTACGGCTGGAGAAGGAGATCTTCAGTACGGTGGGTCTACCGGATGCAGCCGTGCGAGAGAGCCGGGACCGGGTACGGTCGGCGATCAAGAACTCCGGCTTCGATCTTCCAACCACACGGATCACCATCAACCTCGCTCCTGCCGACCTGAAGAAGGAAGGGTCGGGATTCGACCTGCCCATTGCTATCGGGATCCTCGGCGCCTATGGCGCGCTTCATATCAAGGATCTGAGCGACTACCTGCTGGTGGGTGAACTGGGACTGGATGGAACGCTGCGTGCCGTGCAGGGGATGCTGCCGATTGCGGTTGCGGCCCTGGCGAAGGGGATCCGCAACCTGATTATTCCCGCGAGCAATGCCCGGGAGGCTGCGGTCGTGCAGGGAGTGAACGTCTATCCGGTGGAGACTCTGCTGGAGGTACGAGAGCTGCTGAACTCGGCTTCCTTCGGTACGCTGGCAGCTAAGCCTCTGGTGGTGAATAGCGTCGATCTGCTGGACGAACTGCAGCATTTTCCGCATGACTTCAAGGACGTGCGCGGACAGCATGTCGCGAAACGGGCGCTGGAGGTAGCGGCGGCGGGTGGCCATAACGTTCTGATGATCGGGCCGCCAGGGTCCGGGAAGACGATGCTGGCGAAGCGGCTGCCATCGATCCTGGCGCCGCTGCGGTTTGAAGAGGCGCTGGAGACGACCAAGATCCACTCAGTCGCGGGTGTGCTCGATCCGGCGATGGGGCTGGTGACGCACCGACCCTTTCGGTCGCCGCACCATACGATTTCGGACGCGGGGTTGATTGGAGGAGGCATGATTCCGCGGCCGGGCGAGGTCAGCCTGGCTCATAACGGGCTGCTCTTCCTGGATGAACTTCCCGAGTTTCCACGGAATGTACTAGAGGTGTTGCGGCAACCGCTGGAGGATGGCACGGTAACGATCTCGCGGGCTGCGATGAGTTTGAGCTTTCCGGCTCGGTTCATGCTGGCGGCGGCCATGAACCCCTGTCCGTGCGGCTACTTCAATGACAAGAGCCGCGAGTGCATGTGCACCCCGCCGATGATTCAGAGGTATGTGAGCAAGGTGAGCGGGCCTTTGCTGGACCGCATCGACATCCACCTGGAGGTTCCGGCGGTGCAGTACAAGGAGTTGCGGGGCGGGGCGGCGGCAGAAGGTTCGGCGGAGATTCGGGCACGGGTACTGGCGGCGCGGGAGAGGCAGCATGAGCGCTTCAACGAAGACGGCGACCGGACGAAGGGCTCGGCCAAGGGAGTTTCGAGGAGAATTTTTGAGAATTCCCAGATGAGTACGCAGCAGATACGAATCTATTGCGAGCTTTCCAGCGACGCCGAACGGCTGCTGGAGCGGGCCATGCAGCAGCAGGGATTGAGTGCTCGGGCGCATGACCGCATCCTGAAGGTAGCTCGGACGATCGCTGATCTTGGGGGCGAGCGCGACATTGCGGTGAAGCATATTGCCGAAGCGATTCAATACCGGACGTTGGATCGGAGCTATTGGTCGTAGAAGTTTGGGTAGAAACTGTGACTTGCATCTATCCCATTTATGGAATATATTTATCCACAGGTTCCAATAAAAAGTATTGACCTGTTCATTCAGACCATGTACTTTTCATGAGTACCAGCCATTCCGGTTGTAGCAGATCTGGAAGGTAACCTGTGTTCTGAAGCCTTCATCTTTAGCGTACCTGCGGAGGTTTCGGGCGGTTCCTTTCTTCAGCTGTTCCCTCCGCGACGCGCAGGCGTCAATCTAATGTGGCAGTTTGAAACGTATCTGCTGACACGGTTGAATTTGACCGTGCCGAGATTTTCTGCGGGTTTACGACTGTCGCTTGAGGAATGGATTCTGATTTTTGAAGATTTTGCAATCGTTCTATGGTTTTCCAGCGTCTAAAGATTGCATGCAACAAGCAGGTACGCCGGTATGTATTGGCGACCGAACCGAATATCCTGACGCGAGTGAGCGCACCAGACGCTACGCCAGGTAAAGACCTTGAAAGGGAGAAATTATGCGCTCAGATTTGATTTTTGGAGCTCTCACGCACGTGAACAACCGTTATGAGCTGTGTCAGTTGGCATCCAAGGCGACTCGGAAGCTTCACAAGCCGAACACCCGTCTACAGGACACCACGAATGAGGTTTTGGATCGTTTCAAGGACACCATCCCCATGGATGAGTCCGGCGAAGCTGTCGTTGAGAAGGTACAATTGTCCGAACGCCGCGCAGCTTAATGCGCGGCTGTTCCACCTGAAATTACTCGCAGGCTAACCGTTCCGCCCCCGCACTACACCATTCCCCCTTACATTCTGGCCTTCCGCACGACCCCCTCGTCACGCAGATCCCGCCTCTTTAATCCCTCCCAAAAAATCCCAAGGTACAACATGACAATTTCAGAGTTGAAAGAACACAATATTGCCGAGTTGAGCAAACTGGCTCGCGGTCTCGATATTGCCGGCACCAGCGGTCTCCGGAAGCAGGACCTGATCTTCAAGATTCTGCAGGCGCAGAGCGAAAAAGAGGGTCACATCTTCGCGGAAGGCGTGCTCGAGATCCTGCCCGATGGCTACGGCTTCCTGCGCTCTCCTGATTACAACTATCTGCCTGGCCCCGACGACATCTACGTCTCTCCCTCCCAGATCCGCAAGTTCGACCTGAAGACCGGCGATACCATCAGCGGCAATGTCCGTCCTCCGCATGAGGGCGAGAAGTACTTCGCGCTGGTCAAGATCGAGGCGATCAACTTTGAGTCGCCCGAAGAGACGCGCAACAAGATTCTGTTCGACAACCTGACTCCTCTGTACGCGCAGGAGCGGGTGAAGATGGAGACGGTTCGGGAGCACATCTCGGGTCGCGTGATGGATCTGCTGACTCCGGTAGGTAAGGGGCAGCGTGGTTTGATCGTCGCTCCGCCACGCACCGGTAAGACGATGCTGCTGCAGTCGATCGCCAACAGCATTACGTCGAACCACCCGGAAGTCGTGCTGATCGTTCTGCTGATTGATGAGCGTCCGGAAGAAGTCACCGACATGCAGCGCAGCGTCAAGGGCGAAGTCATTTCGTCGACCTTCGACGAGCCGGCAGCCCGCCACGTACAGGTCGCCGAGATGGTGATCGAGAAGGCGAAACGCCTCGTCGAGCACAAGCGCGACGTCGTTATTCTGCTGGATTCCATCACGCGTCTGGCGCGTGCCTACAACACTATCGTTCCGCCTTCGGGCAAAGTGCTCTCAGGTGGTGTGGACTCGAACGCGCTGCAGCGTCCGAAGCGGTTCTTTGGCGCGGCTCGCAATATCGAAGAGGGCGGTTCGCTCACGATCATTGCGACGGCGCTCGTCGATACCGGTTCGCGCATGGACGAAGTCATCTTCGAAGAGTTCAAGGGTACTGGCAACATGGAAGTCATCCTGGATCGCAAGCTTGTCGACAAGCGTGTGTTCCCGGCGATCGATATCCAGCGCTCCGGTACGCGTAAGGAAGAATTGCTGATCCCGAAGGAAGACCTGCAACGCACCTGGATTCTCCGCAAGGTTTTGAATCCGCTTTCGCCGGTCGAGGCAATGGAACTGCTCACCGACAAGCTGGCCAAGACTCGCAACAACCAGGAGTTCCTACACAACATGAGCTCGATTTAAGTCGAGCCTCGTAACAAGAAAACGCAGCCCGAGGGCTGCGTTTTCTTGTTGCAAACTACGCCGGCCTAACGAAGCCTCAGAGTAAGTGGAAAGTCATTGGCATAATCGCGAAAACTCCGGTAAAAGGGATCGACACGTGTGAGAGTCGAGGAGGCTTCCATGCAAAGGGCTGCTGCACTTCTCGTCGGCTTGATCTGTTCTATAGCGTTCGGGCAGAGCACTCCCGCAGACCTAAAGACTCTCGCCGATGCCCACCGTTGGGTTGAGCTACGTGGGGCGGCCGCGAAGGACGAACATGCTAAGTTCTTTCGCGGTGTTGCAGCGGCGGCCTTCAACGAACCTCAGGCCGAGTCGCTTTTCAAGTCAGTAATTCGGGATGATCCACACTCAGAAGAGGCATATCAGGCTTATGACTGGCTGTGTAATATCTACCTCAAAACTGGACGTTATCACAGCCTCGCCGAGATTGCTGAGGCACGATGGGCCGCCTTCCCGAACAAGAAGAGCGTGGCTTCCGAAAAGAAATCGCTGGCCCCATTCCTTGTTTTACCCGACCAGGAGAATGGTCGGCTTCGGGTGTCTACCCTTCATCATGATGCGAAGTCCTTCGCGGTCTCATTGATGGTCAATCACAAGTCGGCGAAATTCTTTTTCGATAACGGGGCAGACGTCTCGTGCATGAGCGAGCTCGAAGCAAAACGGCTGGGAATGGAGATCCGCGAGACCAGTGGTTCCATGGGGACCATGACCAGGGACGCCTCCTTTCGCACTGCGGTCGCCCACGACGTGACAATCGGGATCATACATTTCAAAGAGGTGTCCTTCGCGATCTTTCCAGATGATCAGGAACCATGGTCGCTCGTGCCCTTAGGAGAGCGCGGGATTATCGGCTTGCCCTTGATGATTGCGACGGGAGTATTCGATTGGAAGGCTGACGGCAACCTCACCATCGGCGCACGGCCTGAATCTTTAGAGCCGGAGCGCGCAAACCTCTTCTTTGGTGACGGCCACCACGTCTTTATCAACGCGAGTTTTCAGGGGCAGGACATCTGGACGTCTCTCGACAGCGGTGCGATGACCACCGATATTTATGCCTCATTCGCAGAGCGGTTCGCAGACTACTTGAAGAAGAATGGGAAGAGTGGAAGCACGGAGCTCCGCGGGCTCGGTGGGGCAGAGACCTACGAATCAATCGATGTCCCTGAGCTGGCCTTTGAGTTGGGAGGGCGGCAGGTGGTCTTGCGGCCTGCCCATGTATATACGAAACAGTACTCGGTAAGAAAATGGGTTCTAGGAAATTTCGGCAAAGATCTGCTGACGCAAACCACCGGATTCAAAATTGACTTCGGTGCGATGAGACTGACGATCGAAGCTCCGTGAACTTTATGATCTGAGCTGTAGCGCCACCGGCATTCCTGACTCGTTCCTTGCTCAGTAGCCGTTTGCCAGCAGATACTGCTCAGTCAGCGCGAAGCTGGCCGCCTCCTGCTGGCGTTCGGCGTAGCGGGCGAGCACGTCGGTTTCTATGTTTAAGGATGCTCCCGGCGTCAGGGTATGCAAACTGGTCGAGGCGTAGGTGTGTGGGATGATGGCGATCTCTACGGTTTGGCCGTAGAGTGCGGCGACGGTAAGGGAGATGCCCTCGACGGTGATTGAGCCTTGCGAGACGACGTACTGGGTCAGTGTCGCGGGAAGTTGAAGGCGTAGTCGCCAGTCGGTGGTGGCGGGGGCGTCGGGAGTGATGGGGTCGAGGGCGAGGAGCGTGGCGGTTCCGTCGACGTGGCCCTGGACGACGTGGCCTCCGAGCGGTGAGCCTGCGGGGGTGGGAAGCTCCAGGTTGACGACGGTGTCGGTGTGCAGATGGGAGAGCGTGGTGCGGGCGATGGTTTCGGCAGCCAGGTCGGCGGAGAAGCGCGGGGGAAAGGCGTTGGGCTCAATGGAGAGCGCGGTGAGGCAGACACCGTTGACCGCCACGCTGTCGCCGGTGTTGAGGCGGACGGCAAGGGTCGGAGCAGCGATGGTGATGCGGGTCGCTCCGGAGGTCGGGGTGACGGAGAGAATGGTTCCGGTGGTTTCGATGAGGCCAGTGAACATGATGTCGTCCGATCGTCCGATGGTTCCGGGAGTGAATTGATTCTTGCCGCTGCTACTGCTGATGCCTCATTTGATTATCGAGTATCCGTTTTGGATGCGGTGGGCCAGGGGGAGTGGAGATATCCCGTGATCATGGCGTCGGGGCCGATCATGGTGTGGGTGGTGTGCAGCAGAGATTGCTGGAAGAGAAACGGAGAGGCGAGGCCCTGCGCGAAGGGTACGGCCGCGTCGCCGAGTTCGGACTCGCCGTAGAAGACAATGGCCTTGTCCACGAGATTCTGGGAGAGGAAGGCTCCGTTGAGTTGGGAGCCAGCCTCGAGGAGGAGGCTCAGGATCTGGCGTTCTCCGAGGAAATTGAGGACAGCCGTGAGATCGAGGTGGTGTGTCGTGGGATCGATAGAGATAGGGTGCAGCTCCGCTCCTGCCAATGCGAGAGCACGGATTCTGTCTTCCGGGGCGTCGGGGGAGTGGAGGATCAGTAGATCGCGGTCCGCACTTTCGACGAGGTTGGAGGTGAGGGGAGTGCGGAGTTGAGCATCGAGCACCACCCGCAGCAGGGGACAGCGGCGGGGAGGGTGGCTCCGGTCGGTGAGGGTTGGGTTGTCGGCCAGAACGGTTCCGATGCCGGTGAGGATCGCGTCGGAGGCGTGGCGGATGCGTTGCACCTCGGCGCGGGCAGCGGACCCGGTGATCCAGTGGGGTTCGGTGGCGGTGCGGCTGTTTGGGGGAGGGGCCAGCTTGCCATCGACTGAGAGTGCGGCTTTGAGGGTGACGAACGGCCGACGGTGCTGGATGAAATGAGCGAAGGCGTCGTTGAGGGTGCGAGCCTCTTGCTGGAGAACTCCTACTGTGACCTCGATGCCTGCGCCGCGAAGCTTGGCGATGCCTTGTCCGCTTACCAGGGGGTTAGGGTCCTGGGTGGCGACGACGCAGCGAGCGATGCGGGCGGCGATCAGAGCGTCGGCGCAGGGACCGGTGCGTCCGTAATGGCTGCAGGGTTCGAGCGTAACGTAGGCGGTCGCGCCGATGACGTCGATGCCGCGCTGGGCGGCTTGCTTGAGTGCGGCGATCTCGGCGTGGTCGCGCTGATCGTAGAGATGCGCGCCCTCGGCGATCAGTTCGCCTGCTCGTGTGAGGACGCAGCCGACTTGCGGGTTGGGGGATGCGAGGCCGATCGTGTCGGCAGCGAGATGGATCGCTCGCTGCATATATCGGGCGTCTTGTTGGGTGATCTCCACGGTGTCTTTTCAGTCTATTCCGCAGAGTGAATCCATACGAGCACGGTAGGCGGCGACTTCGGGCGACACGGGCGGAGCGATAAGCGCAGTGAATAGCAGCGGGTAGAGGAGGCTGGTGTACTTCACCCGGGACGTCCCTTCGGAGGAATTTAGAGCAGGCCGATTGCCCGGCCTGCTATGCCTACTCCCAGCCAGAGGGTGAGGGAGACGGTGCCGGCGAATCGGGACTGGAGGGTCGGTAGGCCCTTGCCCAGTTGCCGCAGGGCATGGCGGTGAAAGGTGAAGTAGAAGAGGACTGCCGCGGCGAGGAGAGCCATCTTCCAGCGGAAAGCGGGGCTTGCAAAGCACTTGAGAGCTTCCTCGGAGAGGAGTGCAATGCCGGAGACGATCATCACAGTAAGGCTGCCGAGAAAGAGCCGGCTGAGGTCGCGGCTGATCACGCTGGCGGACTCATTTTTGAGAATGACGCCGAGGAGGCGGAGATCGATGAGCAGGACGCAGCCGCCGAGGAGGGCGAGAGCGGCGAGGTGAAAGGTCTCGATGATGGCGAAGCCCCATTTGGAGTTCTGCATGAACTGACCGAGAGAGGAATGGGCTAGAGCGATGAACCAGAGTCGGATCGACATGTGTTGCAAGCCTTTTATGAGGATTTATTGGAGAGTGTCAGCGGCTCAAAACGTGAAGACCTGATCGCCACGGAATCGATTGGTGCTTGTCGCGGTTAAAAGTAGGCGATGGCGCGGCCTGCGGCGAGGATTCCGGTCCATAGTGTGAGAGAAGCGATGGCTGCGAGACGAGCTCTCCAGGGAGAGACGGGGAGGATCTCCCACTCATGGACGTGTCGATAGATGGTGGTGTGGAAGATAAGCGGGTTGAGCCCAACCAAAATGAGCAGAATGATCTTCACCCGGAAGGCGGGATTGCCGTAGTTCTTGGCAGCCTCGGCCCAGAAGAGCAGGAAGCCGCTGATGAACATTACGATGAATCCTGCCCAGGTAAGCGGCAGGACGGTGCGAGCGATGCGGGTGACGGAGATGTGGCGCAGCACGAGGCCGAGCATCCGCAGGTCGAGGAGTGCGATGGTGCCGATCAGCAGGGTGATTCCGAGGACGTGTACCGACTCGATGATGGTGAAGGCGTAGTCGGACTCCCGGATGAGGGTCCCGATGGGAGAGTCGTAAAGAAGCTGACAGAGGTGCTGGAGCAGAGGCATGGTTTTCTCAAAGGAGCGAGCGGCGGCATGGGGCGGATGCCGCCGCTGGACGGTCTATTTCGGCGGGCCTATTTCTTTGCGGCGGGAGCTGCCTGATCGGTGCCGTTGTCTCCTGGACCGCCATCTCCCGGGGTTCCGCCGTAGACGGTGCGGCCGTCGGGGAAGGTCACGCGACGTGCGTCCACGAGGTGCGAGCCGTCCTTGGCGCGATAGCCGTCGACGACGATGCTGTCGCCGATCCCCAGGTCGCCCTTCTTCCATCCTCGGCGGCTGAGAGCTCCTGGGCCTGCGCCTTCACAGCCCCAGTTGGAGGTGACGCCCTTGGCGTCCGTGACGTCGACGTAGAAGTAGGAATGGGGATTCGTCCACTCCACACGCGTGATCTTTCCTACGAGGCGGACGGGCTTATTGCCGTCGAATTCCGCTGCGAAGGAGTGGTGGGCGAAGGCAGGCGTAGCGGCGGAGAGAGCCACAAGAGAGGCAAGGATTACAGTGCGTAGAGGCACCAGACTGGGTTTCATGGGTCGTTCCTTTCGAACTTTTCGAAGATGAATTGTGGAAAGAGGAAGAAGAGTCGGGCGCAGAAAAACCCGCTCCAGGAGCGGGCGGTCGCGCTGCACATGTGGGATGGAAAGCACTTCTTCGTCAGGGGCTACAACTGGAATCAGGCGAAGGTGGTTCGATCAGGCTTCATGCGAGACAGGGGTCCGTCCACTCAGAAAGAGTAAGAGCGACAACACTGTGCTTGCAGGATGCGGTGCATGTTTGGAATGTAAGGTGAGTTGAAGCGCGTGTCAAGCGTACCGGGTTGACGTGCGGTGAAGCTTCAGCTAAGGTACGTCCATGTCCAAGCTGCGAATCTCGTGTTGTTGCCTCCCGGCTGCTGAGCGAGATTTGCGTGTGGCTTGTTGACTCCTCGCCTGCGCTAACGCGCTTTCCCTTTTGATCGCCACTCGTCTAGCCGCTTCGCGTGTATGTCGCGGGCAGGCATGATTTTTTCCTGAGGATATCGGGACACGGCTGCGGCGTGTGGTGTTTTCACTCACGATATTTTTCGGTACGAATCAGGAGATTGAAGTGGAGATCCGCACAGTTTTGTCTGTGGCAGCATTTGCTGCTGCGTTATGGACGTTACAGCCGGCTGAATCGCTTTTGGCGCAGTCGCCCGCAAAGAAAGCCGTGGACGCGACGGGGCGGGAGAACTCTCCCTTTTCGCGCAACGAGGCGGATCTTCCGAAGGGGCCAGTCCCGCGACTGGGTGCGCATCAGGATTTTTCGGGATATTGGATTCCCTCAAAGAAAGACAGGCCAACGGGAAATCTTGGAAAAGATTTTCCTGGTTACAAATTACCGTTTACCGCAGAGGGCGCGGCAGCGCAAAAGTACAACCTGGAGCACACGGTCGATCCCGAAGCGGTATGCATCGTCGGTGGGCTGCCACGGCACAATGCGAGCGGTCTGCCGTTCCAGTTGTTGCAGGGTTCGGATCATTCGGTATTTCTTTACTGGTATACGACGTATCGCCTGGTGCCGTTCGATGGGCGCAAGCACTCTGAGGATCCGGACCCTTCTTTCTTCGGTGAAGAGATTGGAAGCTGGGAGGGCGATACGTTTGTGATCGACTCAACTGGCTTCAAGGAAAAGCGCACCTGGGCGGACGAGAATGGAAACCCGCACAGCGATCAGCAGCACGTCGTGGAGAAGTGGACACGGCCAGATCTAGGGCATCTGCACCTGGAGATGGATGTGATCGATCCGAAGTTCTACACCCAAACGGTTCACTATCAGCGGACCTGGTTGCTGGGGAAGAAGAACGATGAGGTTCACGAGTATTCGTGCTCGGAAGACAACGTGGATGCGCCGCATCTACTGCCGGGACCGGGGCCGATCGGAGCAGATGGACAACGTGGATTCGATAAGCTGGTTCCGCTGCCTCCTCCTCCGACGAAGGAGCATCCAGCGGTGACTTCGATCCCAGACTAAGGGCGGATGAAGGATCGTCTTGATAGGAAGGGAGAAGTCAGAGACTTCTCCCTTCCTGCGTTGCGCACCATTTTTCATGGGCCATGCATGGGCAGGATCAGATATTATTCTGGACGCGAAATAAATAGTGATGAAGCGGTTTCCGGCTTGGTGCGTTCGCACACAGGACGGAGGTCTGCCGAGAGCTGAGATTCGCGGAAGGATGTCCATGAAGATTCTGAGCGGGGATGGTGTGGGTGTAAGCCGGAGGCGCCTATTATCCGGCATGGCGGCGGGAGCGGTGGCTTCGTCGAGTGCGTTCTCGTTTGCCTCTGCGGTGGCTGCGGTTTGCGGCGGCCGGACGGACTGCAATGGACCGTTGAAGATCTCCGATCTTGAACTGATCGAGCTCACCGGGCACTACGAGACGGAGGCTGGGGTCAATGGGCAGCAGCAGGTCAATCCGCTGGATGTCTATGATGCGCTGCGGCCGCAGGTCTACAAGGACAAGCCGAACGGGACGAAGCGGGTGGTCACCAGGGCGATCTATCTGCGGATTCGGACTACGGCTGGCCTGGACGGGCTGTATGGGCCGATCGAGCGGGATGCGGCAATCGTGGTGCGGGAAGATCTGCGTCCATTTCTGATTGGCAAGGATGCGCTTGCAGGCGAGGCGCTGTGGGACGAGATGTACCGGTCGAACCGGCACTCGCGGGCTGGATTTTTCATCATGGCGATCAGCGCGGTCGACAACGCGCTATGGGATCTGCGGGGACGTTACTACGGCGTGCCGGTCTACCGGTTGCTAGGTGGTGCGACGCGGGAAAAGGTCGAAGTCTATGCAAGCTGCCTGGGATTCTCGCTGGAGCCTGAGGCAGTGCGGACGCGCTGTTTGAGCCTGAAGAAGGAAGGGTATCGCAACCAGAAATGGTTCATGGCGTATGGGCCGGGATCAGGCCAGGAGGGGATGCGGAAGAACGTTGAGCTAGTGAAGATTCTGCGCGAGACCCTGGGGGACGATACGGAGTTGATGTTCGATGCCTTCAGTGGATGGGACCTGACGTATGCGCTGGAGTGGGCGCACCAGGTGGAGAAGTATCGTCCGCGATGGATGGAGGAAGTCGCGCATCCGGAGAAGATGGAGAGCTTCGCAACGTTGCGGCGCAGCACCACCATCCCGATCGCCTCGGGGGAGCATTTCTACGGGCGGTGGGAGGTGGAGCGATACCTGGAGGCGGGTGGGTTGTCGGTGGTGCAGGCGGATCCGGAGTGGTGTGGCGGAATCTCCGAGTTACTGAAGATTGGCACGGTGGCTTCGTTGCATGATGTGCCCGTGATTCCGCATGGGCACTGTATCCATGCGGCGGTGCATGTGATTGCCAGCCAGTCTCCGATGACGTTTCCGCTGGGAGAGTATCTGATCAACAAGATGCGGCACTTCTACCATTTCGAGTTGAAAGCTCCGTTTCCGGAGCAGGCGCACTTCACTCTGCCGACGGGGCCGGGGTTCAATATCGAACTTGACCCGGCGAAGATCGACGCGCAGAAGATGCTGGCCTGGGATTAAGGTGGTTGTTTAGTCGATCAGGGAGTTGATGAAGGCGGTGCTGTCGAAGGGGATGAGGTCTTCGATCTTCTCACCGATGCCGGCGTAGACGACGGGCAGTTTGAGTTCAGTGGCGATGGCCAGGACGATGCCGCCCTTAGCGGTGCCGTCGAGCTTGGTCAGGACGATGCCGGTCACATGGGCGGCTTCGGTAAAGAGGCGAGCCTGCGTGAGGCCATTTTGGCCGGTGGTGGCGTCCATGACGAGCAGGGTCTGGTGTGGCGCGCCGGGGATCAGTTTGGCGGCGGTGCGGTGCATCTTGTCGAGCTCTTTCATCAGATCGGTCTTAGTGTGGAGGCGACCGGCGGTGTCAACGATGAGGACCTGGGAGTTACGGGCCTTGGCGGCGGCGCAGGCGTCATAGAGTGCTGCGGAAGGGTCGCCACCCTGCCTGGTCTTGATGATGGGGGTACTGGAGCGGGTGGCCCAGACTTCCAGTTGCTCGATAGCGGCGGCGCGGAAGGTATCGGCGGCGCAGAGCAGGACGGTGCGGCCTTGCGTGCTGAAGAGGTTGGCAAGCTTGCCGGTGGTGGTGGTCTTTCCAGTGCCGTTGACTCCGACCATCATGATCACTTCAGGCGGAGTGGCCGGATGCTGGATGGGTTTGGCCACGGAATCGAGGATGGCTTTCAGCTCGGCTTTGAGGAGGCGTTTGAGCTCCGGGCCGCCTTCGATGCCGGTGCGGAGCGCGCGCTGGCGGAGGTTTTCGAGCACCAGGGCAGTAGTAGGGGCTCCGAGATCGGCGGCGAGCAGTACCGGCTCCAGGCCGATGAGGGTCGACTCGTCGACTTCGCGGGTGAGAGCTATGACGGAGGAGATGGACTCGGTAAAGGTCTCGCGGGTGCGGGTGACCGCCTGCTTCATGCGATCAAGGAGGCCGAGCTTTTGTGGAGGGGCTTGCTCTGGTTCGGGAGAGGTGGGCTGGTCGGGCTTGTCGCGTTTACCGAAGAGGTTGAAGGCCATGCTGAGTCTAGTTTAGCAAGCGGGATGTAATATGGCCTGCGAACTTCGCAACATCGACCTAGCAGGGTGATCTTGACTTGTGTGAGTTGAAGTCTATCTTAGCGTGTATGACGAAAGCGCAGCTGTTCGAGTTTATTGCGACTCAGAAACTGGCGGTGTTGGGAAGTGTGTCTCCCGAGGGGGTGCCGCAGTCGGCGCTGGTGGGAATCGCGGTGAATAAGGACCTGGAGATTGTCTTCGATACGTTGAACACGACGCGTAAGTATAGGAATCTCACCACCCATGCGAAAGCGTGCCTGGTGGTTGGCTGGGAGGGAGAGCAGACGGTACAGTTTGAAGGGGAGGCTTTTCTACCGGAAGGAGAGGAATTGATGCGGTACAAGAGTGTCTACTTCGCGAAGTGGCCGGAGGGACTGGAGCATCAGAGCTGGCCTGGGATTGTTTACTTCGTTGTTCGTCCGAGGTGGATTCGATTCAGCGACTATGATCAGCAGCCGCCTCTGATTGAGGAGCAGAAGTTCGGAGGCTAGCCGATTGTGGAGGGCAGCTACTCTTCGCGCCCGGGTCGAGTCATCAACTCTCGCATGGCGTCCTTAGGATTCTTTTCGTGATGGAGGATGGCGTTCATCTGCTCCGTGATGGGCATTTCGACGCCGTAGCGTGCGGCCAGGCCCAGGGCCGCGGTGGTGCTGTGGATGCCTTCGGCTACCTTGCCGTGGAGTCCTTCGAGGATGTCGGGCAGCTTCCGGCCGCGTCCTAGCTCGATGCCGACAGAGCGGTTGCGGGAGAGATTGCCAGTGCAGGTGAGCACCAGGTCGCCGATTCCGGAGAGTCCGGCCAGGGTCTGGCGGTGGCCTCCGCAGGCGATGGCGAGACGGGTCATCTCGGCGATGCCGCGGGTGATAAGGGCGGCGGCGGCATTGCCGCCGAGGTTGAGGCCGTGGGTCACTCCGGAAGCGAGGGCGATGACGTTCTTCAGCGCTCCCCCCAGCTCTACCCCGGGAATATCGTCGTTCGTGTAAACCCGGAGCGTCGGCGAGGAGATATCGCGCTGGAGAGACTGGGCGAGGAGCGAGTCGCCAGCCGCGATGACCAGGGCGGTGGGACAGGCGGCGGCGACCTCCTGGGCGAAGGACGGGCCGGACAGTACAGCCATCGGGTTGTCGGTGACAGAGGTAATGACCTGGGACATGCGCAGGAAGGTCGTCTCCTCGATGCCCTTGCTGGCGGAGAGGATGATCTGGTTGGGCGTCAGGAGCGGGGCAATATGGGAGATCACGCTGCGCAGGTGCTGCGAAGGAGTGACGCAGAGCAGAATGTCCGCCTCGAAGATGGCGCCGGGGAGGTCGGAGGTGACGATGATATCGAAGGGCAGGGTGTATCCGGGGAGATAGGGGAGGTTTTCGCCGACGTCATTGAGTTGCTCCGCAAGAGCGGGGGAGTGACACCAGAGAACGATGTGGTGGCCTCCGCGGCGGGCGAGGGAGAGGGCGAGAGCGGTGCCCCAGGCACCTGCTCCGAGAACTGTGATCCGGCTCATGCTGCCGCCTTTTTTGTGCCGAAACGGCTCTCCGTGCCTGCGATGAGGCGGCGGATGTTCTGGTGATGTTTCACGATGACGAGCAGAGGAATCAGGATGTAGCAGGTGACCAGGATGGGTGTGCGAACCGGTGTGTTGGGCAGGGCCAGGAATGGGAAAGAGGCGGCGGCAACGACCGAGGCCAGTGAGACGTAGCGGGTCGGTACGACAATCAGCAGGAAGATGATGAGCAGGTAAAGCACGGTGATCGCCGGAACCAGTGCGAAGAAGACGCCGAGAGCGGTCGCGACTCCTTTGCCGCCGCGGAATTTGAGCCATATGGGGAAGCAGTGGCCTACGACCGCGGCGAGGGCCGCAAGGGCGGCAATGTCGAAGGCGGCGGGAAAGCCGGCGCGGACGGCGATGTGCTGGGCAAGAACCACTGCGATAAAGCCTTTTGAGGCATCGAGCACGAGGGTGAGGATGCCCAATCCCTTGGCTCCAGAGCGAGCTACGTTGGTCGCGCCTATGTTGCCGGAGCCCAGGGCGCGGATGTCCTCCTTGCGGAAGATGCGGACGAGCAGATACCCGAATGGGATGGAGCCGAGAAAGTAAGCCAGCGAAATGGAGAGGAACCAAGGATTCATGTTGTCGGGTTTGAGTTTAGCAAGAGGAAGTAAAGGGTGGCCAAGGCGAAAAGAAAGATCGGGAAGCAAGGGATGCTGGGAAGTGGGACTGGCTGATAGTAGTAACGCTTAAAGCGGTGAGAAGTTTTGTATAGGATGCCGTAGATCCGTCAGACGCGTCCGATGGAAGCAGAACTCTTCTCTCTTCTTTAGAGTGGTACGCGGCTTGTCTCATAAACAGAGGATCGGTCGACGGCGGCAGGAATTTTGCAGCCACAGGCCTCGCACGACTCGGTGGGCCAGGAATTTTCGTAAGAACTTGGGGCTTAGATGCGCGGGACAATATAGCGGCGCGATGAGGTGGCGGCGGCCAGGTCGGGAGAGGCTTCGAAGACGGCTTCGCCGAAGCGGATCGCGCCCATGAGGAGGGTGGCGCTGCGCTCGATGGCCTTGCTGATGTGGTCGGTGGCGCGGATGCGGGCTTCTTCGGCGTCGCGGTTGCAGATGGCGTCGACCATGCTGATGTGTTCGGCAACGAGGGTGGGGCCGTGGGACTCGAAGGAGAGGCCGAGGTAGAAGAAGCGCATGAGGCGGACGTGGACGTTGGAGACAACGTCGGAGAGGCGTTTGTTCTTGCTGGCCTGGGCGATGAGGGTGTGGAGCTGATAGTTGGTCTGGAGGAACTCGTGATAGCTGTTGGTGTCTTCGACGTTGTACTCGTAGGTGGCGAGTTCGCGCATCTCGTCGAGTTCCTGCTGGTTGGCGCGTCCGGCGGCGAGGGCTGCGGTGGCGGGCTCGAAGATGAGCTGCATTTCCTGGAGGTCGTGGAACTCGGCTACGGAGAGGGGAGCGATGGAGTAGCCGCGGAAGGGGATGATGCGGACGAGACCTTCATGCTCAAGGCGTCGACAGGCCTCCCGGACGGGTGTCCGGCTGGCATTGTAGAGGCGGCCCAGTTCGGCTTCTGAGAAGGATTTGCCGGGGGTCAGTGCGCACTCGACGATATCTTTGCGGACTCTGCGGTAGAGCGGTTCACTGATGGTTGCCATAGGCCTCAATTGAGAAATACCAGCGGGTTTCCGGGCTGTCAATACGGTTGATGGATCTGGTAGACGAGCCGCCAACGATTTGCGGCTTATCAGTACAAATACGAGAAATCGGTATACCGACTGTTGACGCCTGACGCGTCTTGCGATATGTTCTCTTCAATCACCTTCAAAGTTTTGCAATCTTCGTGCCTTCGGGCGTGCGAAGATTTCTCCATCCGATCTACTTGCAGCTGTTTCAGCCAAGAAGTCGAAGTCGATCCAATCGCTTATATCTATTAGCCGACCGGAGATGCCATGCTTAGAAATACCCTGACCCCGTTCCGATGGATAGCTGCCAGAATGCACTCGCGCTTGAATGCGTCTGTGATTCTGCCCTGCCTCTTAGGAGTGGTTCTGGTCTGTTCTTCGAACCAGACGCTGGCTCAGGCGACCGGGCAGGTTGCCGGTGTGGTGACCGATCCCTCGGGAAGCGTGGTGTCGAAGGCGGCGGTGGAGTTGATCAGCAATTCCACGGCGCAGGTTCGGACGGCGGTTTCGGGGACGGACGGTACGTTTACGATTCCGCTGGTGGCACCGGGTGTTTACCAGGTGAAGGTCACAGCACCAGGATTTCGGACGGTGGTTACTGAGGGCCTTGAAGTGCAGGTGAACGGCACGACGCGCGCTGATGCCAAGCTGACGGTGGGTTCGGCGAGCGAGCAGGTGACGGTTTCGAGTGCGGCTCCGCTGGTCGAGACGGCGAATGCGACGATGGGCAACGTGGTGGATCACGAAGCGATTGTGGATCTGCCACTGAACGGCCGGAACTTCGCGCAGCTTGGGACGCTGATCCCGGGGGTGATTGCGGCTCCTTCGGCGCTGGGCGGCGCGAGTGGTACGGCGACGCCGGGCGGGTTCGGTAACTCGACGGGCAGCTTCAACGTAAACGGTATGCGGAACCAGTCGAACAGCTTTCTGTTGGATGGCGCGCCGAACAATGACTCGTTCAACAGCGGCTTTGTGATGCGGCCTCCGCCGGATGCGATTGAAGAGTTCAAGATCATGACGCACTCGTATGACGCGCAGTATGGGCGCAGCGCGGGTGCGGTGGTGAACGTGGTGACGCGGGCGGGAACGAACGTCTGGCACGGAAGCGTATGGGAGTTCAACCGGATGGCAGCGCTGGCGGCGAAGAACTACTTCACCCCGGTCGGTGGAGCGAAGCCGAATTATCTGCAGAACCAGTTTGGTGCGGCGGCGGGTGGAAAGATTTTGAAGGACCGCCTGTTTGTGTTCGGGTTCTACGAAGGGTTCCGGCTGAAGGATGCTACGAGCAATACGCTGAATCAGCGGGTTCTGACCGCGGCAGAACGTAATGGTGACTTTTCGGCATCGGGCATTGCACTAATCAAGGACCCTCGGACGCAGGCGCAGTTCAACTACCAGGGGACGCCGAACCGAATCGACCCGGCGCGGATCAGCGCGGTTAGCAAGGCGCTGCTGGACAAGTACGTGCCGTTGCCGAACTCGGGGGCGTTCTATGTCGCTTCGCCGCCGAATATCGATAATCGCGATATGTACGGGATTCGCGCGGACCTGAAGCTGGGCAGCCACTCGTTGCTGGGGCGTTATATGCGCTCGCACCAGAACCTGTTTGGACCCATTACGCCTTCGAACTTTGCTCCTACGGGCAATCGCCAGATCATTACGCTGCAGGATGCGATGGGATCGGATACGTGGGTTTTGAACGCACACACGATCAACGTGTTGCGCTATGCACGGCAGTGGATTGGCGGTACTCCGAACCAGACGAGCGGACTCGATCCTTCGTCGGTAGGCTTCGCGTTCGCGTCGACCAATACGCTGGCGAAGGGTCTGCCCAACATCACGACGGGCCTGTTTACGCTGGGCGATGCGCAGCAGCCGTTTGCTTCGCGCAAGAACAGCGTGGATACGATTTCGGATGATCTTACGTGGATCAAGGGGCGGCACACGCTGCAGTTTGGCGGCGAGGTTCGACGGGACTCGATCGGGTTGCAATATATCAATCGTCCGAACGGCGCGTTTACGTTCGCAACGACCTTTACGAACTACCAGCTTTCGGACTTCCTGCTGGGGTTGCCGACGACCTTCCAGCAAGGTTCGGGCGATCCGGCGATGAGCGGGGCTTCGTGGAACTACTCGGGCTATGCACAGGATCAGTTCCGGCTGAGCCCGCGGCTGACGATTGTGGTGGGCGGCCGGTATGAGGTGAATCTGCCGTATGCCGAGGCGAAGAACCACCTTGCGGCGCTTCATCCAGGACAGCAATCGACGGTACAGCCGACGGCGCCGCTGGGGTTGGTGTATCCGGGCGATGTGAATACGCCACGAGCGACGTACTACGCGGATACGAACAACATCTCGCCGCGTGTGGCTGTGGTCTTCGACCCGACGGGCGATGCGAAGACGGTATTCCGCGCGGGCTGGGGCATTTACTTCGATACGATTCCCGGGCAGGGCGACTTCTTCCAGAACGGTACGCTGGCGCCGCCGTTCCAGCCGCTGCAGCAGATCGATATCAACCTGCGGCCTGCGAATACAGCTTCACCGAACTGGTTTGCCGATCCGTATGCCGGGGTTGCGGCGGGTCCGGTTGGCTTCCCGGCTGGACTTACATTTATCGGATGGAGCGATCCGCACTCTTACAAGGCTGCGAACATCCAGCATTACAACCTGAGCATGCAGCATCAGTTCACGGCACAGACGGGATTCGAAGTGGCTTATGTTGGGACGCGGGCGAAGAGCCTGCCGATCTTCATTGAAGTGAATCCTACGACTGTATTGCCGGCGGCTTCCAGTTCGACGAACGCTTATGTCGGCGGAGCAAGGGCAGTGTTTCCGGCGTTCGCTCTGACTCGGCCTACGTTTTCGGCAGCCAGGAGCTGGTATGACTCGTTGCAGGCGCGCTTTACGGTACGGCGCTGGCATCGGGCGACAGCGACGGCTTCCTATACCTGGAGCCGCGCAATCGATAATGTTTCCGGCTTGAACATCGGTAATGACTCGCGGCCCATCTTGCCGGTGACGATCGGAAACGATGCGTCGATCGATACGGCGCTGGAACGGGAGCGCGGAAATGCGCTATTCGATACGCGGAACCGTTTCGTGCTGAGCTATGCGTATGAGCTGCCGCGACTCGAAGGGCATAATCTGACAGAGCGGTTGATTCTCGGAGGATGGCAGTTCAACGGTATCTTCCAGGCGCAGTCTGGCAATCCGTTTACGGCGGTGAATTCGACGACGACGGCGCAGACGTTGACGTTTCGTCCGAATCTCACGTGCGATCCGAATTCCGGGCCTAAGAAGGCGGGCTCCGCGACTACTTATATCAACACGGCCTGCTTCTCGCTGCCGACGATTACTGCGAATGGCACCACAAAGATCGATAACAGCAAGTCGGGCAACGAGCCACGCGGCGTAATTGTCGGGCCTGGATTCAATACGACGGATGCTTCTCTGTTCAAGATCTTCCGGGTTCGGGAGACACAGAAAGCGGAGTTGCGCTTCGAGGTGTTCAACGTGTTCAACGAGGCTCACTTTGCGCAGCCGAATCTGACGTTCGGAACCCCGGCGACCTTCGGGCGGATTACTGCAACGGTCGGAAACGACTCGCGTGTGATTCAGTTGGCGGCCAAGTACTCGTTCTAGTGGGCTGCGCGGTATCTCTTTGCTCCACTGCAGGCTGTACGTACTGCTACAGGCTGTAAGTGGATTGGTAGGATGAACTCAATGCGGCGGCTCTGGTCTTGAAGATGAAGACCGGAGCCGTCGCACAAACCCTCCCCGAGGTTGTTGAATGGTTGCGCAAGAATTGTCTTCAAAGGTTCAGGACGCTGTCTGTCGAAGCGTGGAAGAGATCGGGCAGGAGATGATCTCGTTTCTTCAGGACCTGGTGCGGATTCCGACGGTTAATCCTCCGGGCGAGAACTATATTGCCGGGGCGGATTTTATCGGCAGCAAGTTGAAGCAGTTTGGCTATGACACGCACTACATTGCGGCGGAGGGACTGGCGGAGCATACGCCAAAGTATCCGCGGATGAATGTGCTGGGCAGGATGGAAGGGTCGACGCCGCGGCCTTCGCTGCACTTCAACGGACACTTCGATGTGGTTCCTGTCGGCGATGGATGGACGGTGGATCCGTTTGGCGCGATGATCCGGGACGGCAAGTTGTATGGGCGAGGGGTTTCGGACCAGAAGGCGGGGATTGCTGCTTCTATCTTTGCTGTTGAAGCGATTCGACGAGCAGGGGTTCGGTTGCTCGGAACAGTGGAGCAGAGCGGCAGCGTCGATGAAGAGAGCGGTGGGTTCGCTGGGGTTGCGTTTCTGGCAAAGCAGGGCTGGATCGGGCAGGACAAGACGGACTACGTCATCATCACCGAGCCTACAAATGTAGACCGGGTTTGTCTGGGGCACCGTGGAGTTTATTGGTTCAAGGTGACGACGCATGGGCGGATTGCACATGGTTCGATGCCGTATCTCGGCGTGAGCGCGATCGATCATATGACGGACTTTCTGCATGGCGTGACGCATGAGCTGAAGCCTCAACTGGCGACGCGGCAGACGGCAGTTCCGGTGGAGCCTCCGGGGTCGCGGTATGCGAGCATCAACGTGAACTCGGTGTTTGGCGGGCAGCCGGAGGATGGGACGCAGACGCCTTGCGTGGCGGACCGTTCGGGTGCAATCTTCGATCGACGTTTTCTTTCGGAGGAGTCGTTTGAGGATGTGCGCGGCGAGATCCATGCGATGCTGGCAGACCTTGAAGCGAAGAATCCGGAGTTCAAATACAACATCGAAGATTTGATGGTGGTGCATCCGGTGCATACGGATGAGAGCTGTGACCTGGTGCAGACGATCAGCGGCAGTGTGGAGAAGATCTTTGGGCGCAAGCCGAAGTTGACGGCGAGTCCCGGGACGTACGACCAGAAGCATGTGGTGCGGATTGCGAGCGTGTCGCAGTGCATTGCGTATGGGCCGGGGATCCTGGCGCAGGCGCACCTGCCGGATGAGTACTGCATGGTCGAGGATGTGATCCAGTCGGCGAAGGTGATGGCGCTCACAGCGATGCAGTTGCTGGGCGCGGAAGAGACTTCGTCACGGGCGGCGCGATGAACCTTTACCTAGGGGCATTGCTCTTCTACTCGCTGTTTTTGATGGCCCTTGGGCTTTTCATCAGCCGCCGCGTGAAGAGCTCCTCCGACTTTTTGGTTGCCGGACGAAGCCTGGGGCCGGGACGTTTGTTCGCTACGTTTCTGGCGGCGAATATTGGGGCCGGCTCTACGGTTGGGGCGACGGGGCTGGGATATCGCTTCGGGCTTTCGGTCTGGTGGTGGGTTGGTTCGGCTGCGATTGGCTCACTTCTGCTTTCGCAGTTTCTAGGCCCGAAGCTTTGGAGGATTGCGAAAGAGCACAGCCTTGCCACGTTGCCGGATTATCTTGAGTTTCGTTATGGCAAGGTGGTTAAGGCTACAATCTCGATTTTGTTTTGGGTTGGAGCTATGGCGCTCCTTTCTGCACAACTGATAGCTATTTCAACTATTCTCAACACGGTTGCCGGTATACCTAAATGGGAAGGTTGTTTGATCGGCGGCGTGGTTGCAATTGTGTACTGCACAGCCGGCGGCTTGATGTCTTCCGCATTCGTTAATATGTTTGAGCTAGCCGTCACAATGTCAGGTCTGTTGCTTGCTGTTCCGTTTGCGCTGCATGCATTGGGCGGGTGGGAGCATGTGCACGAACTGGTGCTGGCGCAGAAGGGAAGCGGTGCCGCGACCGAGTCTATGTTCAGCATGGTCGGGGTTGGGTCGAAACAGATCTTCGCGTGGATAGCGATTCTTGTTCCTTCGTTCATGATCTCGCCGGGGTTGGTGCAGAAGGTCTATGGGGCGCGAGATGTAAAGGCGGTTCGGCTGGGCGTGGGGATGAATTCGATTGGACAGGCGCTCTTTGCGTTTGTACCGGCTGTGCTGGGCTTATGCGCCTTTGCTGCGCTGCCGCATCTTGCCAATCCCGAACTGGCGCTACCTGCGGCGATGAAGCTGTTGTTGCCGAAGTGGCTTGGGGTTTGGACGCTGGCATCGATCTTCTCGGCAGAGTTGAGTGCGACCGATGCGATTCTGTTTATGCTCTCAGCTTCGTTGGCTGTAGATCTTTATAAGACTTTCCTGAAGCCGAATATTTCGCAGAAGGACTTGCTGGTAGCGAGCCGCGTGGCATCTGCTGGGGCTGGAGTGTTGGGGATTCTGCTGGCTACAGTGCTGCCTTCGATCATTGCTGCGGTCAGTATTTTTTACGGGTTGATTGCGGTGTCGCTCTTTGTGCCGGTGGTTGCGGGGCTTTATTCGCGACGGGTGCTATCTACTGCCGCGGTTGCGAGTATTCTTTGCGCGGTTGCGGCTACATTGATCACCATGCGGCTAACGCAGAACCATGGCTATGGGGTGTTGTCGCCGCAGGCGATTGGGATTATTACTGCGGCGGTTGTGATGCTGGGTTTTCGTGTGTTGCATCCTGGCCGCGCCGAGAACAATGTCGCGTTTGCCGGTGGTACGGATGCGCGGTAAGAGTTTTGTAGCTGAACGTTGTGCGATTTGAATGATGAGAGGTTACTCTATGCGTCGTCGTGAATTTGCCCGCAATCTTCTAGGACTCCCACTGGCCGCCGCCCTGCCTTCGATGGCGTATGCTGCTGGCGGATTCGATGTTCATGTACTGCCGGAGGGCGGTTCGATCACGGATGTGCCGGGCTTGAAGGTGGGACACTACACGCTGACGGAGCGGCCTACAGGCTGTACCGTGCTGATCTGCGAGAAGGGTGCTACGGCCGGAGTGGATGTGCGGGGTTCGGCTCCCGGGACGCGCGAGACGGATCTGCTCTCGCCGATCAATGCGGTGCAGACGGTGAATGCAATCATGCTCTCGGGTGGCAGCGCGTACGGGCTGGATGCGGCGACCGGCGTGATGAAGTATCTCGAAGAGAAGAACCTGGGTTACAAGATTGGAAAGGGAGTGGTACCGATTGTTCCGGCGGCGATCCTGATGGATCTGGGGGTGGGGGATTTCAAGATTCGCCCGAATGCAGAGTCGGGCTATAAGGCCTGCCTGGCGGCTGGGACCGGGCCTGTTGCTGAGGGATGCGTCGGTGCAGGTGCGGGAGCTACGATCGGCAAGATGTTCGGGCCGAAGTTCTCGATGAAGTCCGGGCTTGGCACGGCGAGCGTGAAGATTGGGAACACGGGGATCGTAGTGGGTGCGCTGGTGGCGGTAAATGCAGTGGGCGATGTGGTAAGTCCGCAGACAGGCAAGGTCGTTGCGGGAGCGCGCAGCGAGGATGGCAAGGGCTATCGGGATTCGATGGCTGCGATGATGAACGGCTACCGCGTAGTGGTGCAGAACGCGGCGAATACGACGATTGGCGTAGTGGCGACGAACGCGAAGTTTACCAAGACGCAGATGAACAAGATCGCGCAGATGGCACATGATGGATATGCGCGCGCGATCAACCCTGTCCATACGATGGGCGATGGGGACACGATCTTTTCGATGTCGACGGGCGAGGCGACTGCAACGGCGGACGTTACGGCGATCGGCGCGATTGCGGCGACCGTGATGGCACGGGCGATTGTGCGCGCGGCCATGCAGGCGACGAGTGTTCCAGAACTTGGGCTGGTCGCGTATCGCGACTATGCCGGTCGTGGATAACAAGTAGAGTAGCGACGACAATTTTTTGCATTACCACCGACTCATCATTCCGATAAGCCACAGGAGATCTATGCGCATTTTTAAGTGTTGTCCCTACACGTTGTTTCTTGCCCTGCCGCTGGCTTTGAGCGCGCAATCGAAGGTTGCGCAACACCCGCTGGACGGCCTTACGACCGATGAGTACTGGAAGGTCCATGATGTTCTGCAGAAAAGCGGCCACATCACGGAGAAGACGCTGGTTTCAAGCTTGCTGCTCCATGAGCCAGCGAAGGATAAGGTGTTGGCGTGGAAGGAGGGCGACCCGCTTGCGCGCGAGGCGGATGTGATTCTTCTGGACGATGGGAAGACGGTCGAGGCGCGGGTGGACCTGACGGGTGACAAACTGGAGGCCTGGAATGTCATTCCGGGAGTGCAGGCTCCGGTAACCGGCAGCGAGTTTGGAGCGATGGGTGAGGTGGTGAAGCACGATCCGCGCGTACTGGCGGCGTTGAAGTTGCGCGGGATCACGGATCTGAGCACGGTGAATTGCGGAGCGGGTCCGTTGTCGTTCCTGGTGTTTCCGGAGCAGGATGGGCAGCGCATCGGTTGGGGTGAGTGCACCGATATTCATGGTGCGTACCATAGCTGGGGCCGGACGGTGGAAGGCATTCATGTTCTCGCGAACCTGACTACGAAGAAAATTCTTAAAGTTGTAGATACAGGCGTGGTGCCGGTGCCGACTGGGCCGACGTCATTTGAAGATGCGGATAGTGTGGCGCGTCCGGGGACGACTCCGATTGTGATGATGCAGCCGCTTGGCCCGGGGTACAAGATCACCAAGGGCGAGGTGAGCTGGCAGAACTGGCACTTCCGCTTCCGACTAGACCCTCGGGTTGGGCCGGTGGTGAACATGGTGCGGTACCAGGATGGCGCGCGGATGCGGTCGGTGCTGTACGAGGGATCGCTTTCGGAGATGTATGTGCCGTATATGGATCCGGAAGAGGGTTGGAACTCGCGAGCGTTTCTGGACGCGGGCGAGTTTCTGTTGGGCGGGTTGATCAAGCCTGTGGGTCCAGACGATTGCCCGGAGAACGCGGAGTACTTCGCGGGGTATGCTCCGTCGGATCACTCGGTGCCGATTCGCAAGGCGCAGGCTGCGTGCATGTTCGAGCGGGTTGCAGGCGGGCCGGCGTGGCGGCATTTTGAGAACAACTGGATCAATGGACGGCCCAGCCGGGAGTTGGTGCTGCGGACTGCGGCGGTGGTGGGGAACTATGACTACCTGATGGACTGGATCTTTCAACAGGATGGGACGATTCGGGTTGTGGTTGGCGCAACCGGAATCGTAGAGACGAAGAGCGTGAAGGAGACTTCAGTTGAGCCCATGCACGATGGGATGTCGAAGCCTTCGTACGGCACACTGGTCGCGCCGAATACGGTCGCGGTAAATCATGACCACTTCTTCTCGTACCGGCTGGACCTCGATGTGGATGGAACGAACAACAGCTTCATGATTGATCGGATGGTCGCGCAGCCGATCAAGAAGAACACGCGGACGAGTATCTGGGCAGTTGAGTCGTCGATGGCGCATACGGAGAAGGACGGAATTCTGGACATCGATCTGCGGAAGCCGAGTATGTGGAACTTCGTGAGCACGTCTGAGCATGGAAAGCTGGGGCATCCTACCGGCTACGAGATTATGCCGGGGGCGACCGCGGTTTCATTTGTTTCGCCGGATGATCCGGCTCAGAAGGTGGGAGCGTTCTCAGCGCACCAGCTTTGGGTGACGCCGTATAAGCCGGAAGAGCTTTATGCTGCGGGTCTTTATGTGACCAACAGCAAGGGCTTGGAGGGGCTACCGGCGTGGACGAAGGCAAATCGTTCGATTGAGAACACGGATATCGTGGCCTGGTATACGCTCGGATTTCATCATGCAGTGCGGGTGGAGGATTGGCCGGTGATGCCTACGATGTGGCATGACTTTCTAATTCGACCGGTGAACTTCTTCGATGAAAATCCGGCTATGACTTTGCCGCATAAGCCTTAGAGCTTTGATCCCCACCCATCGCATAAGACAAGGGCGCGATGAATGGGGCACCCGGGAGTTATGGGTACAGTAAATCTGGATTTAAGTTAGTTGCTAAGGGTCTTGGGAAGAGGGGCGCACAATCGTGCGCCCCCTTTTTCAGGGCGGGTTCTTTCGAGGGGTATCGCGGAAGGAGTTAATGATCAAGTGCGCCCTGACGCCGGGCGGGCGCCACTTCGTGGGGTTATTGGACGCTGCGCGTGATGAAACTGCTCTACAGCGATGGCGAATCCGCTTTATTTGTGTTTAGTGTGCGCTTAGGGCTGTTGGGGTGGGGCCTTCGTCTTCGTCGGGGGTAGGTTCCTCCTTGCCTTCGAAGAAGGCGTAGACGACAGGGAGAAGGAGGAGGGTCAGGGCGGTGGAGCTTACCAGGCCTCCGATGACGACGATGGCTAGGGGGCGCTGGATCTCCGAGCCGGGGCCGGTGGCGAAGAGGAAGGGGACGAGTCCGAAGGCGGCAACGGTAGCGGTCATCATGACGGGGCGGAAGCGGAGGCGGGCTCCCTGGCGGATGGCTTCTTCCTGGGGGAGTCCTTCCTGGCGGAGCTTGCGGATGTAGGAGACGAGGACGACTCCGTTGAGGACGGCGATGCCCCAGAGGGCGATGAAGCCTACGGAGGCGGGGACGGAGAGGTACTCGCCAGAGAGGAAGAGGGAGAGCACGCCGCCGATGGAGGCCAAGGGAAGTACGGTGATGATGAGGGCGGCGAAGCGGACGGATTTGAAGAGGACGAAGAGCAGGAAGAAGATCGCCGCGACAGTAATGGGGACGATGATCATGAGGTGGTGGAGGGCGCGCTCCATGTTATGGAACTGGCCGCCCCACTCGATGAAGTAGCCGGCGGGGAGGGTGACCTGCTTGTCGACTTTGTCCTGGAGTTCGGCCACGAAGCCGCCGAGGTCGCGGTTCTGAACGTTTACGCCGACGACGATGCGGCGCTTGCCCATGCTGCGATTGATGAGGGCCGGGCCTTCGACGACCTTGACGGTGGCGAGGTCCTTGAGGGGAACGCGGGGGCCGTCGGGGGAGCTGATTTGCAGCTCGCGGATGTCTTCGACGCTGTCGCGAAGAGAGAGGGGGAGGCGCACGACGGCTTCGAAGCGGCGCTCGCCTTCGTAGATGGAGGTGGCGGCTTTGCCGGCGATGGCGGTCTCGACCATGTCGTTGACGTCGGCGGCGTTGATGCCGTAGCGAGCGATGGCTCCGCGGTCGATGTCGATGGTGAGGTACTGCTGGCCGCCGACGCGGTCGACGCGAGTATCCTGCGTGCCCTGGATGCCGCTGGCTACCTTGGCGATCTGATTGGCCTTTTCGACGAGCAGGTCGAGATCGTCTCCGTAGAGCATGACGGCGACGTCGGCGCGGACGCCGGAGACCATCTCGTCGACACGGTCGCTGATGGGCTGCGACATGACGAGATTGATGCCGGGAATGGAGCTGAGGCGTTCGCGGACCTGCTCGGCGATCTTATCCTGGGTGACGCCGCGGGCTCGTTTGTCGAAGGGGGTGAGAGCTGCAATGACATCAGCTTCGTTCGGGCCGGCGGGGTCGGCGGGGGATTCGCCGCGGCCGACGCGGGAGACTACGTTCTCTACGCCGGGGACCAGGAGCATGCTCTTCTGCATGGCCATCTCCATCTTGAGCGATTCGTCGAGGGAGATGTTGGGGACGCGGTCGGCGTTGGGGGAGAGGGTGCCTTCCTGCATCTCGGGGATGAAGGCAGTGCCGAGGAAAGGGAAGAGGGCGATGGCGAAGATGAATAAGCCCAGCACCATGAGGACGCTGGTCTTGCGATGCAGCATCGCCCAGTTGAGCATGGCGTTGTAGGGGCGGCGGAGGATGCGGACGAGGCGGGTATCGTCTTCGGAGCCGCCTTTGAGGAGGTAGGAAGAGAGGACTGGCGAGAGGGTGAGCGAGAGGATCAGCGAGATGCCGAGAGCGATGGCGATGGTATAGGCGAGCGGGCCGAACATCTTGCCTTCCATGCCTTCAAGGGTCATCAAGGGAAGGAAGACGAGGATGATGATCGCGACGCCGAAGAGGACGGGAGTCGCAACTTCAGTGACGGCGGAGAGGACGATATCGAGCTTGTCACGACGGGACATGACGCCGGGATCGGCATGGCGGGCATGGCTTAGTTTGGTGAAGACGTTCTCGACTACGACGACGGAGCCGTCGACCATGAGACCGATCGCGATGGCCAGGCCGCCGAGGGACATGAGGTTGGCGGAGAGGCCGATCTGGTTCATGACGAGGAACGTCAGGAGCGGCGTCAGGACGAGGGTGGCGCTGACGATGAGGCTGGAGCGAATGTCTCCGAGGAAGAGTACGAGCACGATGATGACGAAGATGACTCCTTCGCCGAGGACTTCGGTAACGGTGTGGATGGCGGCGTCGACGAGCTCGGAACGGTCGTAGTAGGGGACTAGCTGGAGGCCGCCGGGGACCATGTGCTTGGAGTTGATCTCGGCTACGCGTTCCTTCACGCGGCTTACGATCTGCTTGGCGTTGCCTCCGCTGGTCATGAGGACTACGCCGCCGACGGCTTCGGTGTAGCCATTCTTGATCATGGCACCGGTGCGGACTTCAGAGCCGAGGCGAACTTCCGCTACGTCGCGGATGTAGACGGGGGTACCGCCGGTCTCCTTGAGGACGATGTTGCGCATGTCGTCCAGGCCGCGGACGAGGCCGACGGAGCGGACGAGATACTGCTCGGCGTGCTGTGCGAGAATGCCGCCGCCGGCGTTGGCGTTGTTGTGGGCGAGGGCGTTGCGCACGTCGGAGATGGTGAGGTTGTAGTAGTGGAGTTTCTGAGGGTCGACGCGAGTCTCGTACTGCTTGACGTAGCCGCCGGTGGAGTTGATCTCGGCGACGCCGGGAATGGAGCGGAGAAGCGGACGAACAACCCAGTCCTGGAGGGTACGGCGTTCTACGAGCTCTTCCTGGGTGAGCTGATGCTTTCCTTCGCCGGGAAGGTCGAGGGTGTACTGATAGACCTCGCCGAGCGCGTTGGTGATGGGACCGAGGATGGGGGTAACGCCTTCGGGCATGCGGTCGCGCAGTTCGGAGAGGCGTTCGGAGATCATCTGGCGCTCGAGGAAGAGACTGCTGCCATCCGCAAAGACGAGCGTGATGAGGGACAGGCCCGGCTTGTTGAGGGAGCGCATGTCGGTCATGCCGGGCAGGCCGGTCATGGCGATTTCGATGGGGATGGTGACGAAGCGTTCGACCTCTTCGGGGGATTTGCCGGAGGCCTCGGTCGCGATCTGGACCTGCACGTTGGCGACGTCGGGAAAGGCGTCGACGGAGAGATGCTGTGCCGCGTTAATACCGAAACCTACAAAGACCAGTGAGATGACGACAAGGATGAGGCGCTGCCGCAGTGAGCCCGCGATGATGGACTGCAACATGCTATTTGCCTCCCTTGATGGAGTTCTGCTTGCGCTGGTTGTTGAGGTGGAAGGCACCGTCGAGGACAATTGGCTGGTCTTCCGTGACCCCGCTCTGGACGACGCGGCGGTCTTCGACCTCGTCTCCGAGAGTTACTTCGCGAAGCAGGAACTTGTTGGGGCCGACCTGGATGAAGATGTAGTCCTTGTTGTCCTGGCGTACGACGGCGGTCTGCGGGATGGTGAGTTTCTGTTCGACACGACCGGTAAAGGTCATGTTGGCAAGTTCGTCCGGACGGTAGAGGCCTTCGGGGTTGGCGATGTCCATGCGGACCTGCACGGTGCGGGTGGCAGGGTCGACGATGGGGGCTACGTAGGAGAGGTGGCCAACGATCTTCTGATTGGGTAGCGCTGGGATCTGCACCAGGACCTGCATGCCCTTGCGGAGCAGGCCGGCGTCTTCTTCAGGAACGTTGGCGACGATCCAGACGCTGGATAGGTCGGCGATGGTGAAGGCTGGATCGGCGGGCTGCACGACCTGGCCGATGGTGACCTTGCGTTCGAGAACGGTGCCGCCCTTGGGGGTAACGATGGAGTAGTCGGCGCTGAGCTCGCGCGAAGTGATGAGCTTCTGGATCTGTCCATCGCTCATGCCCAGGCCGCGGAGTTGCGTGCGATAGGAGGAGGCCACGGAGCTGGCTTGCAGGAGTTCGGCCTGGCGACGTTCGAGTTCTGCGCGACCGATGACGTCGGCTGCGACCAGTTGCTCGGCACGCTTGGTGGCGGCTTCCGCGAGGTCCCTTTGGGAGTAGGCCTTGATAAGGGCGAGCTGTGCGTCGGATAGATCGGTGCTGTGCAGCGTTGCGAGAACTGTACCGGGGCGTACGCTTTGGCCTTCGAAGACGACAAGGCGGAGGATGCGGCCGGAGACTGGAGAGCCGACGCGTGCGATTCGGCTGGCATCGGTTTCGATATGGGCGGAAACGCGGAGGAGGCCGGTGACATCGTGCATCTTCGCTGTGCCGAGCTTGAGATTCGCAGCCAGGGCAGGTGTCACTTCGATCATCGCGGGGTCGCTCTGGGACGCAACTTTGTCCTCGGACTTCTTCTTGCAACCCTGGGTGAGAAGCAGCGGAGCTACGAGGAGAGCGCCGCAGATATAGAGCCGCAGGATTCCGGCTATGCGGGTCGAGCGAGTATTCGAGGTGCGGGGGGCGAGATGCAAGGCGGTCATTCTAGGGTCGTCCTCCAGGCGCTACTGCGCCGAGTTCTTCAAGGTCTACTAATGCGGACTGTCGTTCGTACTGTGCGTCGAGGAGGTCTCCGCGCACGCTTTGCAGAACTCTCTGAGCGTCGAGAACTTCGACGATGCCGCGCTCTCCGAAGCGATAGGCTGCCTTGGCTGCATCGACGGCGCTCTCTGCTGCTCTCAATTCGCCCGACTGCAGCGAGGTGACCTGCTGATCTGCGAGTTGATATTGTTCGGAGGTGCGTTCGACGGCGGAGACGAGTTCGAGGCGACGCTGATCGAGGATGGCGTTGGTCTGCGAGATGGCAGCAGCGGACTCGGCGATCTGCCCCTGACGACGATCCCAGAGCGGAATGGGGACGGTGACGCCCGTACGCCAGAAGCGGAGGTCGGGCTGATTTTCGAACTCGGCGAAGACGGTGGGTTGGGGGATACGGAGTTTATGCTCCTGGCTGAGCTTTGCTTCCGCAGCTTTAACGTCGGTTTGGGACTGCGCGATGGCAGGGTGGGAGCGGAGGACAAGTTCGCGCATCTGGAGCAAGGGCGGTAGCTGCACGGGTGGCTCGAGGGAGCCGACAGGGTCAAGGTTTGCGTCGGCGGGGGCGGCGATGGCGACCCGAAGGAGAGCGATGGAGTTGACAAGCTCAAGCTGCGCGCTGCGAACCAGGAATCGAGCGTGGGCGATCTCGGCTTCGGCGCGGGTGAGTTCGAGACGACCCTTTTCGCCTACGCTGACTTCAACTTCCACGCGGCGGCGGAGGTCTTCTACAAGTTTCAGGTTTTCCTGGGTGTGTGCTACTTCTTCGCGTCGGCGGAGGACGTTGTAGAAGGCGTGCTTCGCATCGGCCTGCACGGAACGGCCGACTCCCTGCTGGCCAAATCGGCTGCTGATGCTGTTGAGTTCGGCCACCTTGCGTCGGGCTGTTCGTTCTGCTGGAATTTCGATTACCTGGTACGCGGCGTAGTGCTGGAGGAGACCCGGAATTCCCGGGGTTGCGATGGGGCGCGCGTATTGGCGGCCGCCGAAGACTTCGGCCGAGGGGTTGGTATAGGCGCGCGCGGTGCGAATGGCTGCGGTGGAGCGGGCGGATTCGGCGGCTGCTCCGCGCAGGCGAGGATTGTTGCGCTCAGCCATGGCGATAGCCCCTTCGAGGGTAAGCGCCTGGGGTGCGTTGGAAGGCGGTGATGGAGTTTGGGAAGTGGTCTGGGCATCGCGTGCCAGAGTAAGCGCAGGCTGAGGCTCGTCAGGTACATGGAGAGATGTTTGCGCCATGCTTACGCATGGCGCGAGGAGAGCAAATACAGCAAACCTTGAGAGTGTCACAGTGTGGTGATTGCATGTGGGAGGCCAAAGGCTAAGTCCTTTGAATCGAGGCATTCGTGCGATTATGGCGAGATTTGACGTGGATTGATGTCCGATATGGGGCAGCGATATTTTGCCGTCCGACGCAAACGGTACAGTGCCGGAATCGCGTTTTGAGGAAATGCCGCAGTTTCATCATTTCGTGCGCGAAAGTGATTTGGTGGGTGGATTGCTTCAATAGGCTTGATGCTTGCCTCTTCGATTGTTATTCGACCATTTCCGATTGTGGAGTTTCCCCCTGCGTCAGTATCCGCATGGGAAAATGGTCGTATGCCCTCCGCGCGAAGCCGGCTCTCGTCTCCCCGCTTTCAAGCCACGTCGATTGCAGTGCTGGTTGTGGCGCTGGCGGTGTTTACGTGGATGACACCACCGCATGCGGTGGTGTTGCACAATATTTTGCACCACCTCAATTTTTTGCCCTTCATGCTGGCAGGGATGTTGTTTGGCTGGCGCGGCGCTTTGAAGACGGTTGTGTTTGCTGCCGTGCTGCAGATTCCTTCGCTGGAACGTCACTGGCACTCGGCCCCGCTGGACGCACAGGATCAGGTTGTCGAACTGAGTATCTTCAGCGCGGCGGGTTTGATTGCTGGAGTGCTTGCAGACCGGGAGCGGCTCCAGAGGAAGCGGGTCGAGGCGACCCAGCTTGAGATGGAAGGCGTCTACACGGAGCTTCGCGCCAACATCCAGCAGATGAAGAAGACGGAACGGCTTACGGCTGCGGGACAACTTGCGGCGAGCCTGGCGCATGAGATCCGCAATCCACTAGCGAGCATCAGTGGTGCGGCGGGTATTCTGGCTCGCGGGCAGGCTACGCTGGCGAATCGCGAAGAGTGTCTCGACATCCTGATGCGGGAGTCGCAACGGCTGAATAAGCTGCTGACGAATTTTCTGGATTTTGCAAGGCCGCGGTTGCCGCGGTTTCAGAAGACAGAACCGATCTCGCTGATCAACGCGGTGGTTGCGTTGGCACAGCACTCTGCGGTCGGGCACCAGGTGACACTGCGGGAGGAGATGTCTTCGCGGTTGCGAGAGATTGAGGTGGATGCCGAACAGATCAAACAGGTCTTGCTGAACCTGATCTTGAATGCAGTGCAGGCTACGGAGGGCGCGGGGATGGTGGTCATCCGGAGCGCGGATTCGCAGGACCGGTGGTGGGTCGAGGTGTGCGACGAAGGCTCCGGCATTTTGCCGGAGGATGTGGACCGAATCTTCGATCCGTTTTTTACGACGAAGGACAATGGAACCGGACTTGGGCTGGCGGTAGTCGCGAATATTATCGCGCAACACGGCGGCGAGATTCGCTGCCGCGAGAACGGAGAAGGGCAGCGGGGAATGACGTTTCGCATTGAACTTCCGTTCGACCGCAGCCAGAGGGTCGCGGGCAAGCCGCTTCGCAGAGAGGCGGTCACGTTGTGAACCGGAATGGGATCCTGGTAGTCGACGACGATAGCAGTTTGCGCCGCGTCATGAAGATGCAGCTCGAAGAGGTAGGGTACGAGGTCTCGGTGGCCTCGGATGGCAAGGAGGCGTATGGCATGCTGCAGGAGTTGCAGCCGACGCTCGTCATCACCGACTTGCGTATGCCGACCAGCGGGCTTGAGCTGCTGGCACGGATCTCCCGGGAAGAGATTCAGACGACCGTGATCGTGATCACCGCCTTCGGCACGGTTGAGACGGCAGTCGAGGCGATGAAGCTCGGCGCGTATGACTATGTGACGAAGCCGCTGGACTTCGATGCGCTGGTGCTGGTGGTGCATCGTGCGATGGAACGGCAGAGCCTGCTGGAAGAGGTGCGTAGTTTGCGCTCGGCGCTCGATCAGCGCTACGGGTTCGAGAGTATTGTCGGGCGGGCGAAGAAGTTGCTGCGGGTGCTGGACCAGGCGGCGCGTGTAGCTCCGCATGATACGACGGTGCTGATTCAAGGGGAGACCGGTACCGGTAAGGAGCTGATTGCACGGGCTATTCATCAGAACAGCCGGCGCAGGAATAAGGATTTTGTTGCGATCAATTGTGGGGCGATTCCGAAGGACCTGGTGGAGTCGGAGTTGTTCGGTTATGTGCGCGGTGCATTCACAGGAGCGCTGGCGAACAAGCCGGGGCGGATCGAATCGGCGGACGGGGGAACGCTTTTTCTGGATGAGATCGGGGAGCTTCCGCTGGAGGCGCAGGTGAAGTTGCTGCGGGTTCTCCAGACGGGGGAATTACCGAAGATTGGAGCTAGCATGCCGACGCGGGTGGATATCCGGGTGCTTGCAGCGACGCACCGGAATCTTTCCGCGATGGTCGAAGATGGGACTTTTCGGGAGGATCTTTACTATCGCCTGGCTGTGGTGCCGTTGCAGATCCCGCCCCTCCGCGAGCGACGGGAGGATATTCCCGAGTTGATTGACGCGCTTTTGAAACGAGCGAAGAAGCGACACGAGCTTCCGAATGCGCGGCTCTCACCGGGTGTGCTGCAGCGATTGGTCTCGTATCGGTGGCCGGGGAATGTTCGCCAGTTGGAGAATGTGTTGGAACGGTTGCTGGTGCTTGCTGCAGACGACCTTATCTCCGAGGAAGATCTACCGGAGGAGTTGCAACGGGCAGTAGCGGAGCGAGGGTTACTCTGGCCGGAGCTTCCTGAAGAGGGTGTCAGCCTGGAGGCGATCGAGCGAGAGTTGATCAGCCGGGCGTTGGAGCGATTCTCCGGGAACCAGACGCACGCGGCCCGCTATCTGGATATTAGTCGGCGGACGCTGATCTATCGGATGGAGAAGCACGGTCTGGCTTCGGAGCCTCATCCGGAGATGCCGACACGGATTTAGTTTGGTTTGATGCCGCCAAGCGATTGTGGGATAGCGTCAGAATTCTGGATTCTAAGAATAGTTCTAGTCGAGAACTAATTGTTATCGTCTGAGACTTGGGCCATGCCAGTCTTCTTGATCGGGTAGATAGAGCTATTTTCAGGCGGATCATAGCGCCCAGGGCCGAAACCATGATTTCGGTTGACACTCCTACTCTGCATTCGTATATTTTGCCCCGTGGAATAAATCGGGTTGAGACAAACCATATTTGTTTCAGGATCTCCCGCATGTTGAGTTTAGTAAGGGAACGGCCTGATGCTGGTTCTGTAAGATGTCTGCGGATGTTGCATTCCTCGGAGTTCGACGCTTATCGCTTGTGAGAAGCAGAGACACCGGGATTGTGATCGGTCCTTTGGCCTCTCCCGCATCACTTCCACTGTTTGAGAAAGATTTTATCAGGGGTATTCATTCTCGATGAGCTTCCTTCGTATGCATCTGTTTTGGAAAATATCCCTACCCCTCGCGGCCTGTATGACGATTGTCGCCTTAGCGTATGCACAGAGTCCGAGAGCGGCGACTCCGCCTCCTTCACGACCGACGGTTGGTTCGCAGGGGGCGCTTCCTGTGCATGAAGTCTATGCGCCGGATTTGATTGCCAGTGGAGGATCGCTATTCCAGCAGAACTGCGCTTTCTGCCATGGGCGCGATGCGGGTGGTGGCGAGAGCGGGCCTGACCTGACGCGGTCGAAGCTGGTTTCTACTGATACGAAGGGTGAAAATATCGGCCCGATCGTGCGGAATGGCAGGATCGAAAAGGGCATGCCGCGGTTTAATTTGGGCGAGCCCGAATTGAAGAGCCTAGTGGCATTCATTCATTCGCAGCAGGACAAGGCCATGTCCCAGACCGGGACGCGCAAGGGTGTCGATGTATCGGATCTGCAGACCGGCAACCTGGAAGAGGGGAAGAAGTACTTCAACGGTGCGGGAACATGCTCCAAGTGCCATTCTCCTACTGGAGACCTGGCAGGAATTGCGACGAAGTATCAGGGGCTGAGGTTGGAGCAGCAGATGCTCTATCCACGCGATGCCAAGTCCAAGGTGAGTGTGACCCCGGCTTCGGGAAAGACTCTCTCCGGGGTACTTGCTTTTCAGGATGAGTTCACGATTGCATTGGTGGATCAAGATGGTGTGTACCACTCCTGGAACGTCAGCGATGTGAAGTTCAAGGTCGACGCCCCCGTCAAGGCGCATGTGGAGTTGTTTGATAAATACACCGACGCGGACATTCACAATCTGATGGCCTATGTGCAGACACTTCGCTAACCGCTTTGAAGGGGCGTCCCTTCGCTTTGAAAGGTCGAGATTGATTATGAACCTGCTTCAGCGTGTCTTTATCCGTAGCGGTGTTGTATTAGCGCTTGTGTCGCCTGCTCCAATGCTTGTCGGGCAGGGTGTCAGCTCTGAAACGTTGCGTCATCCCCCGGTCGATAGCTGGCCTTTGTACCACGGCGACTATTCGGGCAAGCGCCATAGTGCCCTGACGCAGATCACACCGCAGAACGTGAAGAATCTGACGCTTTCATGGGCGTTCCAGACGGACCAGTCGAACCCGATCAAGGCGGCGCCGATTCTGGTGGATGGGATTTTGTATTTCACGGTGCCGGACAATATCTGGGCTATCGAGGCGCGGTCCGGCCGTCTGATCTGGCATTACACCGCGCCTCCAAATAAGGCATTTCATATTGGGCAGCGGGGCGTTGCGATGTATAAGGGCTCGCTCTACTATCTGTCCTCGGATGCTCATCTTCTTTCGCTCGATGCACGGAATGGCAAGGTGAACTGGGATGTGGAGGTAGCCGATTCGACGAAGGGACAGTGGGCGACGATGTCTCCATTGATCGTGGGGAACCATGTTCTGGTGAGTGCCTCGGGGGACTTCGATAATCTGCAGGGCTTTGTGCGTTCTGTTGATCCGGAGAACGGCAAGACGCAGTGGGAGTGGAAGGCGACGCCTCCGTTGGGCACTCCGAAGAGTACGACCGGTGGGAATGCCTGGATGACCGGAACGTACGATCCGGATCTGAATCTTGTGTATTGGGGGACTGGAAATCCAACGCCGGTGCTGAATGGGACGGTTCGGCCTGGAGACAATCTCTACACTTGCAGCATCGTGGCACTGAACCCCGAGACGGGAAAGCTGGTCTGGGCATTCCAGCCCTCGCCGCACGATACGCATGATTGGGATGCGGTAGAGATCCCGGTGCTGGTGGACGGAGATTTTCATGGACAGCCGCGCAAGATGCTGATGCAGGCTTCCCGTAATGGGTACTTCTTCGTGCTGGACCGCACGAATGGCAAGAGCCTTCTGACTTCGACCTTCGGGCCGGTGAACTGGACGTTGGGTGTTGATAAGGATGGACGTCCGATTCCGAATCCTGCGAAGGAGCCTGCTCCCGATGGGCGTCTGATCGCTCCCGATGAAGGGGGGCTGACGAACTATCGCTCTCCCAGCTTCGATCCAAAGACCGGTCTATTCATCGTGAGTGCGGCGCCGAGCTATAGCCTCTACTTTAGTAAGCCGGCGGATGGCACCTACGGATGGGCGGGTGCGGACTACAGCCTTTGGAGTACCGGGGTGCTGACTGCGATCGACTATCAGACGGGCAAGATTCGTTGGAAGCATGAGTTGGGTGATGGGCGCTCGGGTGCCGGAGTGCTGACGACGGCTTCCGGCCTTACGTTTACGGGCGATACGTTTGGGAATTTCCTGGCTCTCGATACGAGGGATGGGAAGACGCTTTGGCATTCCAACTCCGGATCTCATATTCAAAGCGGTGCGATTACCTATGAGCTGGACGGACACCAGGTGGTGTTGATGAGCAGCGGGAGCGTGCTGTTCGCGTGGCAGCTTCCGAAGTCCGACGAACACAAGAGCGTGGCTCGGGCTACTAAGTAAGGTTTTCCAAGGTGCGCGTTTGAAGCTTGAAGGAGCCAGGCAATGAAGAACAAGTGGATCGGAATTTTGTGTGTGACACTCGGTTTGTTTAGCCTGCCTGCGATGGCTGCAGGGCGCATTCACGTGATGATTTTGGACGGGGAGAGTGCCGCCTCGTATCACAAGTGGCAGGCCGCTACTCCGATTCTGAAGAAGGAGTTGGACGAGGTCGGGTTGTTTGATGTGGATGTGGTGACTGCTCCCTCTGCGGGAGGAGATTTCAGTGCCTTCAAGCCGGACTGGAGCAAGTACCAGGTGATCGTGTTCAATTACGATGCTCCGGATGAGCGCTGGTCAGCTGATCTGAAGAGTTCGTTCGAGACATATATGAAGAACGGTGGGGGACTGGTTACGGTCCACGCTTCCGACAATGCTTTCGGCGGATGGCCAGAGTTCAACCTGATGATTGGAGTCGGAGGTTGGCGTGGGCGGAACGAAGCATCAGGCCCACATTGGTATTACAAGGACGATAAGCTGGTCTCCGATCCGAGTCCGGGAAGGGCAGGATCGCATGGGCTTCGTGTCCCTTTTAAGGTGACTGTGAGGGATTCAGAGCATCCGATTATGAAGGGACTGCCCAAGGTGTGGATGCACCAGGGGGATGAGTTATACGCAAACCTCCGCGGACCTGGGAAAAACATGACGGTGCTGGCGACGGGCTATTCGGACCCGGCGAATCATGGGACAGGTTTTGGTGAGCCGCAACTGATGGTTCTCAGCTATGGCAAGGGCAGGATCTTTCATACGACGTTTGGGCATGATGGAGATGCACTGAGTTCAGTGGATGGCATCGTTACATTTCAGCGTGGCGTCGAGTGGGCCGCGACGGGCAAGGTGACGCAGCGAGTGCCGACTTCCTTCCCTACTGCGGACACGGTGAGCTATCGGACGGATATTGCGGTGATGGATCCGAATGGTTCCAAGGGACAGAATCCGATGGATTGGACTGCACCCCCGCCGCCGGTCAGGCGACCACCCGTCGCTCCGGACGCTCCGGGCCCTGCTCCGCGCTGAGGCTGTCGTTCTCGGTAAACAGTATGGCGGAGCGTTCGCTTAGAATGACAGAGGTTGCTGGGTTGCGAAGGAAAATCTCTCGAAGGGTGCTCACAGAATTAAGTGCAGACCCACGGATGGCTTAAGCATGAAGACAATGAAGGGACCTGGTATTTTTCTGGCGCAGTTTGCAGGGGACGCTGCGCCATTCAACACTTTGGATTCGATCTCCGCATGGGCTGCCGGACTGGGGTACAAGGGCGTCCAGATTCCTACGTGGGATGCACGGCTCTTCGATCTGAAGCTGGCGGCGGAAAGTACTGCTTATTGCGATGATGTGCGGGGGACGCTTGCGAAGAACGGGGTCGAACTGACGGAGTTGTCGACGCACTTACAGGGGCAATTGGTCGCCGTCCATCCGGCGTACGACTCGTTGTTCGATAGCTTCGCGCCCAAGAGTGTTCATGGTGATCCTGCAGCACGCCAGGCGTGGGCTACGGAGCAGCTTCATTTTGCCGCGAAGGCGTCGAAGAACCTTGGGCTGAAGGTGCATGCGACTTTTTCGGGTGCGTTGGCGTGGCCTTATCTCTACCCCTGGCCGCAGCGGCCGCAGGGCTTGGTGGAGGCCGCGTTTGCGGAGTTGGCAAAACGCTGGAAGCCAATCCTGGATGTGTTTGACGAGCAGGGCGTGGATGTCTGCTTTGAGGTTCATCCTGGTGAGGATATTCACGACGGCGCTTCGTTCGAGATGTTTCTTGATCTGTTGAAAGAGCATCCACGTTGCAATCTTCTTTATGATCCAAGCCACTTTGTCTTGCAGCAGCTTGATTATCTGGAGTACATCGATCTTTATCACTCGCGTATCAAGATGTTTCATGTGAAGGATGCTGAGTTCAACCCGACGGGACGGCAGGGAGTGTACGGCGGGTTCCAATCGTGGGTGAACCGGGCTGGACGTTTCCGCTCGCTCGGCGATGGACAGGTAGACTTCCGCGGGATCTTCTCAAAGCTGACGCAGTATGGCTACGACGGCTGGGCGGTGATGGAGTGGGAGTGCTGCATCAAGAGTTCGGACCAGGGGGCTGAAGAGGGTGCGCCGTTTATTGCGCGACATATTATCCAGGCGGCGGAGCGCTCGTTCGATGACTTCGCGGGCGCGGAAACTGATACGGATGCCATCAACAAACTGCTGGGACTGAAGAGGTAGAAGAGATCATGGCTGAAGGTATGAAGTTGAATCGGCGTCTACGACTTGGGATGGTTGGTGGTGGGCCTGGGGCCTTCATCGGAGCGGTGCATCGGACGGCAGCGCGGCTGGACGATCGGTATGAACTTGTAGCGGCTGCCCTCTCTTCTGATGCGGCACGTTCGATCGCAGCCGCGGCGGATCTTCATATTCCACGGGCCTACGGCAGCTACGCAGAGATGGCGAAGGCTGAGGCTGCGCTTGAAGACGGGATCGATGCGGTTGCGATCGTGACGCCGAACTATATGCACTTTCCGATTGCGAAGGCGTTCCTCGAGGCGGGGATTCATGTGATCTGCGATAAGCCCATGACGACGACGATTGAGGACGCACAGGAGTTGGCAGCGCTGGTCGAGCGGACGGGATTGATCTTCGGTTTGACGCAGACCTATACGGGTTATCCGATGGTGCGTCAGGCCCGCGAGATGGTGCTCGCAGGGGAGCTGGGCGCGATCCGGATGATCCAGGTGGAGTATGCGCAGGACTGGCTGGCCACTCCGCTGGAGGCAAGCGGAGCGAAGCAGGCTGACTGGAGAACGGATCCAGCGAGAAGCGGACCGGGAGGGTGTCTCGGAGACATCGGTACCCATGCTTTCCACCTCGCTTGCTTTACGACTGGATTGACGTGCGAAGAGTTGGCGGCGGACGTCACTACGTTTGTTCCGGGCCGTCGAGTCGATGACAATATCCAGGTGATGCTTCGGCTTTCGGGTGGAGCAAAAGCCAGTCTGTGGGCTTCGCAGATCGCAGTCGGGAACGAGAACAGCCTTACCCTAAGGATCTATGGTGCGAAGGGAAGTCTGTCGTGGAAGCAGGAAGACCCGAATCATCTTGTGTATGCACCGCTTCAGCAGCAATCTCGTTTGATTACACGGGGCGGAGCTGGTGCAGGGGCGTCTGCTTCGCGATCCACTCGGATACCTTCGGGACATCCGGAGGGATACTTCGAGGCGTTTGCACAGCTCTATACCGATCTCGCTGAGCAGATCACAGCGCGTGCGGAAGGGCGTGATGCTCCTCCCGAGTCTCTGCTTGTGCCAGGCGTTCAGGACGGAGTGGGTGGGGTGCGCTTCATTGATGCGGTCCTGCGCTCTGCGCGGAATCGTTCGGCATGGACAGCTCTCGACGTATAAGTGATTTAAAGCCTGTCGTACTATGACTGTAGCGTGAGCCACTATGACCCATTCCAGCCGTGATCCCCACTCGCATAGCAGAGCGCACGGTATCCGGAGAATTGATCTCTCGTCTGCACAACTGGCGTCGAGCGAAAGCGCACGCGACATCAACCGGGACATTATTCTGGAGCTTATTCGCTTCCGTCAGCCGGTCGCTCGTGCCAACCTGTCTCGTTTGTCGGGTCTTCGGCCGAGTACGATCTCCGCGATTGTTGAGCAGTTGATCGAAGAGAAGTGGGTAAGCGAAGGCGCCCTGATCAAGGGCTCCCGTGGCCGACCGTCGACGATGCTTTCAGTCAATGCCGACATGGTGACGCTGGCTTTGGATCTTCGACCTGATCGCGGCATCCTGGCGGTGGTCGACCTGAGTGGGCGTTTCCTTTCACGCGAGACTGTGATGACGTATTCCGATCCGGCTCGCACTGTCTTGCACATTGTGGAACGGATGCGTCTGCTTCGGGAACAGCATCCGGACAAGTCATTTGAAGGGATCGGTGTGAGCGTCCCGGGGCGTGTGCATCCAGTGACGCAAAGGCTGCTGCTGGCACCGAATTTGAAGTGGCATGACTTTGATTTGAAGGACGCCCTTGAGAAGGGCACCAAGCTGCAAGTCGAGCTTGATAACGATGCTAATGTTTGTCTTCTGTCCGAGCTGTGGTTTGGGCACCTTGAAGGGGTGCGGAACGTCGTGCTGGTAGCGATTGCGGAGGGCATCGGAACATCGATCCTGACGGGGGGACAGCTTCATTCCGGGTTCAGTGGGCTTGCCGGTGAGTTTGGGCATATCTCCGTCGATCCGTCCGGACAACTTTGCGGATGCGGCCAACGCGGCTGTTGGGAGACTGTTGCGTCTTCTCGCGCGGCTCTGTCGACGTTTCGCGAGATCGAGCCTAAATCTTCTGTTCGCAATATCTATCAACTTCTCCGGCTGGCCGAGGAGGGGAATGTCGGAGCGATTGAAGCGGTCTCGCGACAGGCGAAAGAGTTGGGCAGAGGGCTGCGGATGATCACGGCCGCTTTATCTCCGGAGTTGATATTGATTACTGGCGATATCACCGCTGCATGGGAGAGGTTCGGGCCAATCGTCCAGGCAGAGCTGGAGTCATCCATGCTGGCCGGGCCCGCTCCACGGCTTCAGATTGCCGGGGACGCAGAGCTCGCAAGACTGAGTGGAAGCGCGGCGATGCTGATGCAGCGGCATGCCAGCTATCACCGGTCTACGCACACCACTTTGAAGGGCAGGGGACTGCCGAAGCTGGTGGAAAAAGTTGCGAACGAAAGAAGCGCATGAAGTGGGTTCATGCCAGCAACTGAAATCTTAGCCACTGATTGAGGGGAGCCGGTCGGAGATTCCCAAGAGAAAGACCAGACCGATGATGAGGCTGTATGCCGCGGTGAGGCCGCTCCAGAAACGCAGGGTCGAGCGGCTCGTGCTGAAGCGAAATATACCGCATGCCGATGCGGCCATAAGGGTATTCATAATCAAGAGGCCGACGAGGAAGGTCCCTAAGCCGAGGAAGCCTTTCGATGCCCCGCCGAGATTGGCTGCCAATAGGAAGAGCGTCAGCTGGCTCGGGGTTTCAGCTCCGACGCCGTGAATGACGCCAATGCCGAAGGCTGCGGGTGAGGTATAGGTACCGCGAGCGCTTTCTTCCGATCCTGCGGAGCGCCCCCCGCGACGAATCCATTTGTAGCCACGGATCAGCAACATGCCTCGTGAGGGTGGCAGGCTGTCGCGATCTCCGGAAAGCAACTTTGCGAGGACGTAGAGTGCCAGCAGGATCAAGGTGAGGCCTACGAGGCGCTCCATCCAGGTATCGATTCCTGCGGGCAAGGACAAGTGCAGGCATATGACGGCGCTTGCCATTAAAGCCACCATGGAGGCATGTCCCAGAGCGTACATAAGACTAAGGCGCATCGACTCCGAAGACTTCTCGCCGACGCTGGTAATGTCGGTGATTGCTGCGATGTGGTCGTAGTCGAACCCGTGGCGAAAGCCCAGCAGAGTGCAGGATAGCAACGTCAGCGCGAGGGAGGTTGGCATCGACATAAAGTTACTCTTAACCCTCCCGCGACGCTCGGTTCCTTTCAATTCTGTGCAGCGGAGCGATATGTACCGACTCGTGGAATTTAGGGGACTGCGGACCGTAAAACTATCTTACTCAACCCGGGTGTTCCAAGAATCAACCGGCGCATGGAAAAGGCCTCTCGCTGATTGCGGGATTGCGCTTGGTTCAAGCGGCGACTGGATCAGGTTGCAGGGGGGCTGCAAAGCCTTTTCATTGATACTCTGGATGAATTGATGTTTGACCTGAAGCAAATACGATGTTTCGTGGCGGTCGGCGAAGAATTGCACTTCGGTCGCGCGGCGAAGCGTATGAATATGACTCAACCGCCGCTGAGCCGTCAGATCCAGCTTCTCGAATTTGAACTTCAGATCACGTTGCTCAATCGAACGAGTCGTTCTGTCCGGCTGACTCCCGCGGGGAAGGTGTTTCTACGCGAGTGTGTTCGAATTCTGGCGTTGGCTGAAGCCGCTGCGGTGAGTGCACGGCGCATCGCGCAAGGACAGTCGGGAATGCTTCGGCTGGGTTTTACCGCAGGCTCAAGCTATGAGTTTTTGCCGAAGCTGTTGTCTCGTACCAGCGCATCTCTGAAGGATGTCGAGATTGTGCTTACCGAGATGGTTTCAAAGCAGCAGATCGAGGGGATCCGGGCCAACGCTATTGACGTGGGGCTTCATCGTTTTTCTTTTGTTCCAGAGGGTTTCGAATCGATCTGCGTGGTTCGGGAGAAGATGCTGCTTGCACTTCCGCGCGATCATCGCCTGGTCAAAGGGCGATTGCCCACTGCGAAGGATATCGTCGGGGAGCCGTTTATTACGTTCTCTCCTCGTGATGGATACTACTTCTATCATCTGATCGATTCGTTCTTTTCAGCGGAGTCAATCGCCCCCAATTATGTACAGCATGTCAGCCAGATTCACTCGATTCTGGCTCTGGTAAGCACAGGAATGGGAGTCGCCCTGATTCCTGAGAGTGCGCGGTTGTTGCGGTACCGCGACGTGGTGCTTCGGCAGATGAAGCGGGAACCTCCTCATGCCGAGCTTCATCTGGTTTGGAGCAAGGATTGTGATAATCCGGCGCTGCCTTCCCTGGTGCGGCTAGTGCGAAACTCTTTCGCCGTTTGACGGCTGCCTAATTGAAATTGAGAAGTCCCCGCATGCCGTCCTTTTGGAGATACGAAGGCGTTTTTAGATCAATATAGAAAGGGTATTGATCTATAGCCAGATTGGCATGACCAGGCTTATACCGGTCGGCTATAGTGTTGGACGTTGAACAATGTCCTGAAAGAGTAATGTGAGATGACTCCAGAAGAGTTTGCAAAAGTAATTGGTTCGGGGCTGCTTTCGTTTCCCGTGACACACTTCACCGCAGACGGTGCCTTTAACGAGTCTTCGTATCGAAGCCATCTGTCCTGGCTGTTGGAGTACGATCCTGCAGCTTTGTTTGCTGCCGGAGGCACGGGCGAATACTTCTCCTTGACGCTGGATGAGTTCTCCGCGGTGGTGAAGGTTGCGGTGGAGGAGATTGCGGGGAGGGTTCCCGTCGTCGCTGGATGCGGTTACGGGACGGCGATGGCGAGGCAGTTCGCCCATGCCGCCGAGACTGCCGGCGCTGACGGTCTGTTGCTCTTTCCTCCTTATTTGGTCAATGCTGACGCGGAAGGTTTGATCGCCCATGTCAAAACGGTCTGCGATTCGACCAGCCTGGGAGTGATTCTCTACAATCGTGACAATGCGATTGTGAATGCGAATACGCTGGCGCGCATCTGCGATCTTTGCCCGAATGTCGTGGGCTTCAAAGATGGCGTTGGCGATATCGAGTTAATGACTCGCATCCATCTGAAGCTCGGCGACCGCCTCACGTATGTGGGAGGATTGCCGACGGCGGAGACCTTCGCGCTGCCCTATCTGGAGATGGGCGTTACGACATATTCTTCGGCGATTTTCAATTTTCTTCCTCAGTTTGCCAAGGATTTCTACGCTGCAGTTCGACGCAGGGATCATGAGTTTGTAGCGAAGAGTCTTCGGGAGTTTGTTATTCCCTATATCGAGATCCGCGACCGTCGCAAAGGGTATGCGGTTTCTATCGTTAAGGCGGGTATGAAACTGATCGGCCGGGACGCCGGACCGGTGCGTTCGCCGCTTACCGACCTGACCGACGACGAACTCGCCGCTCTCAAGACCCTGATGGCAGGACGTTCTTAGTGCCGAGCTTCTTAGTATCGATTGAGGCGTCATGAAATCTGGCCAGACGGCACCGACTCACGTTCGTTATCTCGTTCTCGCGACCCTGTTTCTTGTTAGCACTTTCAGCTACGGAGACAGGGTCGGTCTATCGATCACGGGAATTTCATTTGCCAAAGATCTGCACCTGACCCCGCTGCAGCTTGGGTATCTCTTCTCCGGGTTCAGTTGGGCGTATGTGGTCGCTCAACTTCCGGCTGGCTGGATGCTCGATCGGTTTGGAACGAAGCGCGTCTATGGCGTCAGCATCATGCTGTGGTCGGTGCTTGCGGCTGCGGCAGGCTTTGCTGGATATCTCAAGGGTGCTGTTGCATTCTCGGTGATCTTCGGAATTCGACTTCTTTCGGGGTTGGCGCAATCGCCGGTGTTTCCGGGTAACGGTCGTGTGGTTGCGGCCTGGTTTCCTTCGACCCAGCGCGGCACCGCCTCAGCGATCTTCAACTCATCTCAGTACTTCGCCCTGGTAGTTTTCTCTCCTCTTCTCGGGTGGATGTCTCACGCCTACGGATGGAAAGAATGCTTCTGGTTTCTTGGGGCTCTGGGCATCGTCTTGACTTTGCTATGGGTGAAGACGATTGACGACGTAAAGTCGCATCCCGCGATTAACGCCGCTGAGATCGAGACCATTGAAGGTGGTGGCGGCCTCTGCGTGATCAGCGCGGCGACACGCGAGACAGGCGTCAAGATCACCTGGAAGGCCGTCGGCAGGTTGCTGAGTACGAGGATGCTTGTGGGCATTTATCTCGGTCAGTACTGCATCACGACGCTGACCTGGTTCTTCCTTACGTGGTTTCCTTTGTACCTCGCGCAGGCGCGGCACCTGTCGATCGGCAAGGTCGGTCTGGCCGCTGCACTGCCGGCGTTGTTCGGTTCAATCGGCGGGATTTTAGGTGGGTTGGCGTCGGATAAGCTGCTCAAATCTGGACGTTCGCTGAGTTTCTCCAGAAAAGCGCCGATTGTTGCCGGCATGGCGCTGGCGACGACCATGATGCTGTGTAATGTGGTGGATACGCAGTGGGGCATTATGGTGCTGATGTCTGTTGCATTCTTTGGCAAGGGGTTTGGAGCGTTGGGTTGGACCGTCATCTCCGATACATCTCCGAAGGGTATGGTCGGGCTCAATGGGGGGATGTTCAACCTTTGCGGCAATATCGCTGGAATTACCACACCCATTGTGATCGGGTACATCGTGCAGAGGACGGGCTCTTTCCGTTACGCTCTTATCTATGTAGGACTGACAGCCCTGCTCGCGATTGCGAGCTACCTGCTGGTCACGGGCCCGATTCGCCGACTGACGCCTGAAGAGATGGGCGCAGCGCCGGCTGTTCTGTAGGAATTTCAGACGAGAGAGTGAGATAGAACGAAATGACGATTACAGGAGATTTGCTGATTGGCGGGCAGACAGTTCGAGGCAAGCACGGAAAGATGCGAGCGGTAAATCCCGCGACGGGCAAGGAGATGGAGCCCGTCTTTGTGGGCGGAGATTCGCACGACGTGGATAAGGTATGCTCGCTGGCGCAGACCGCCTTCGATGCGTACCGTTCGACGGGCCTGGAAGACCGTGCATTATTTCTCGAAGCGATTGCACAAGGCATTATTGACCTTGGAGACGAGTTGGTTGACCGGGTCGTGAGTGAGTCTGGGCTGACTCGAGGCCGGATTGAAGGAGAGCGCGCCCGGACGTGCGGGCAGTTGCGACTCTTCGCTTCGATCGCCCGTGCTGGACGATGGCTCAATCCGGTGATTGATCCGGCACTGCCGGAACGGCAACCTCTGCCGCGGCCTGATCTTCGGTCGCGCAAGATTCCAGTGGGTCCGGTGGCGGTGTTTGGCGCGAGTAATTTTCCGTTGGCGTTCTCGGTCGCGGGCGGAGATACAGCGGCGGCCCTGGCGGCTGGTTGTCCGGTGGTCGCGAAGTCGCATCCATCGCACCTGGGCACATCGGAGTTGGTCGGGCGAGTGATCCAGGCGGCAGTCGCAAAGTGCGATCTGCCAGAGGGGGTCTTTTCGCTTCTCGTTGGCGAGGGGAATGCTGTGGGAGAGGCGCTCGTGCGCCATCCCGCAATCCAGGCGGTCGCGTTTACAGGATCCCGGAGGGGAGGGCTCGCGCTGGTTGCAATGGCCGCCGCTCGTCCTAATCCAATTCCAGTCTTCGCCGAGATGAGCAGCACGAATCCGGTATTCCTTCTTCCTGCAGCCTTGGCGGAGCGCGGTGCGGCACTCGCGAAGGGACTGGTTGATTCGGCGACTCTTGGCGTAGGGCAGTTCTGCACGAAGCCCGGGATTGTTCTGGGAATCGATGGTGCGGCTTTCCAGCAGTTCGCAAAAGATGCCGTCATCGCCACGGAGAACGCGGCGGCCGGCACGATGCTGAACGCAGGCATCCATAATGCATTTCTGAAGGGTGCGGAGGAGTTGCAGCGAGAGGACGCCGTCGAACAGATTGCCGAGGGCAAAGCCGCCTCCACCGGACACTGTGCAGCGCAGGCAATGCTCTTTTCAACGACTGCCCAGGCGGTTCTATCGACGCAGCGTCTTACGGAAGAGGTCTTTGGTCCCACGACCCTGCTGGTTGCCTGCAAGGATGAGGCGGAGATGCTGGCCGTCGCAGAGCAGCTAGAGGGACAACTCACAGCTACGATCCATCTTGCGGACTCCGATCTTGCCATTGCTCAGCGTCTGCTTCCTACGCTGGAACGTAAGGTCGGTCGCATCCTGGTCAATGGCTTTCCAACTGGCGTAGAGGTATCGCATGCGATGGTGCATGGCGGACCATTCCCGTCGACCTCTGACAATCGAGCCACGTCTGTGGGAGGCATGGCAATCGAGCGTTTCCTTCGCCCTATCTGCTACCAGAACTTCCCCGTAGAACTCTTGCCGGATGCGCTTCAGCCCGAGAATCCGCTGTCGCTCTGGAGACTTGTTGATGGAAAGCTACAGCAACCGTAAATAGGAATTTTCATCATGCAGACGATTGAACAGCGGCCACTCTACGTCAAGGTTCACCCAGCTGACAACGTAGCCATCGTTGTCAACGAGGGTGGCCTGCCAGAGGGCACGCGCTTTGAGTGCGGGTTGAAGTTGCTGGAGCCTGTTCCGGAGGCGCATAAGGTGGCGCTCGTCGATATCCGAAGGGGCGAGTCTGTTGTGCGCTACGGGGTCAACATCGGCCACGCCGAGCAGGATATTGCTCGAGGAGGCTGGGTGCATGAGGGGATCCTGACATTGCCGGAGGCGCCGCACCTCGACGACCTGCCAATCGGGGGAGCAGATCGCAAGAAACTGACGCCCCTCGAAGGGTTCACATTTGAAGGCTTCCTGAACGACGACGGTTCGGTGGGAACGAAGAACATTCTCGGCATCAGCACGACGGTGCAATGCGTTGCTGCGACGGTCGATTATGCCGTCAAGAGAATCAAGGCTGAGCTTCTTCCAAAGTATCCGAACGTCGATGATGTCATCGCCATTACGCATGTCTATGGATGTGGCGTTGCGATCAACGCGCCGGGCTCCGAGATTCCGATTCGGACTCTGCGTAACCTGAGCCTTAACCCGAACTTGGGAGGAGCGCCGCTGGTCGTCAGTCTCGGGTGCGAAAAGTTACAACCGGCGCAGATGCTTCCAATCTCTTCGCTGCCCATTCTTTCGTCCGTGCCATACATCGTTCGCTTGCAGGATGAAGAGCATCAGAGCTTCGGCGATATGGTGGCGGCCATCATGGAGATGGCTGAGAAGAGGTTGGCTCAGCTCAATGGTCGGACTCGTACGACCAGGCCGGCCTCAGATCTCGTTGTTGGGGTTCAATGTGGAGGAAGCGATGCATTTTCCGGCGTCACCGCAAATCCCGCGGTTGGGCACGCTGCTGATCTCTTAGTAAGAGCAGGGGCTACGGTGATGTTCTCCGAGGTCACTGAGGTGCGCGATGCAATCCATCTGCTGACGGCCCGCGCTGAGACGGAGCAGGTTGGGAAGGATCTGATACGTGAGATGGCTTGGTATGACGCATATCTGCAGCGGGGATCTGCGGACCGGAGTGCGAATCCAACGCCGGGGAACAAGCGCGGTGGACTGGCGAACATCGTCGAGAAGGCTATGGGATCTATTGCGAAGGCCGGAACAAGTCCTATCAGTGGAGTCTTCGGACCGGGCGAACGAGTAACGACAAAGGGACTTATCTTTGCTGCAACTCCTGCCAGCGACTTCGTGTGCGGGACGCTTCAGTTGGCAGCTTCGATGAATATGCATGTTTTCACGACGGGGCGGGGAACTCCATACGGGCTTGCGATGGCTCCTGTAATTAAGGTCGCGTCGCGCACCTCACTTGCTGAACGCTGGGCGGATCTCATCGATGTGGATGCCGGCACGATTGCCACCGGGAAGCAGACCATCGAGGAGGTAGGCGAAACGATCTTTCGCATGATTCTTGATGTAGCCAGCGGCCGGAAGCAGACCTGCGCAGATCATTGGGGGCTGCATAACGAGTTCGCGCTCTTCAATCCAGCGCCGATTACTTAGGATCTTCAGACCCAATCGAGGAGACGATGTTAGACCGACGTAAATTCATCGCTGCCTCGATCGCAGGTACCGCTACGTTCGCCGGGCTTAAGGGCAGAAGTCAGTCGCGGGAAGACAGCTCAAGTTTGATTGATTCCCATGTCCATGTGTGGAAGCACGATCCGAGATTTCCCTTTGCCACTGGCTCGACCCCACCAGCGGAGGACGCTTCCGTGGAGATGCTCCTGGAACTGATGCTCGCGAACCATGTATCCCGAACGGTGCTGATTCAGGTCATTCACTATCGATGGGACAACAGCTACCTCGCGAGTGTTCTGCGTCAGTATCCGAAAATCTTTCATGGGGTCTGTCGCGTCGATCCGCTCGATCCATTGGCACCAGACCATCTGAAACGTCTTGCGGAAGAAGATGGGTTTCGAGGAGTGCGTCTAAGCCCGGCCTCTGGAGCTGAAGGAGACTGGATTCGTGGTGAATTGATGCCTTCTCTGTGGAGGCGGTGCAATCAACTGAAGGTTCCGATGACGCTCCTGCTTCCTTCCGTTCGACTCGCGGACGTCGAACCACTCATTAATGCGAATCCTGACTTGCAGGTTGTGATTGATCACATGGCGGATATCCGAGCATCGGAACCGCAGCAGTTGGTAAAGCTACTGAATCTCGCGCAATATCCCAATGTCTTCGTGAAGCTCTCCCACCTCTGGTCGCTTTCGAATGAGCCGTATCCCTATCGCGATATGCAGACGCAGGTAAAATCACTCGTTGCGCATTTTGGTGCGGCGCGTCTGATGGGAGGGACTGATTGGCCCATCTCTCTCAAGCAACTCTCTTACGCGAAAAGCGTAGAGCTATTCCGGGATCACCTAGATTATCTTTCGCGCCAGGATCGAGATCAGATTCTGCATAAGACGGTCCAGAGAATCTGGCCGTTCGATCATCGCTAAGTTTTTGGACATTAAGACAGATCACGATTGTAGGAGAGAACATATGGAGTCTGACGTACAGTCGCACGAGAAGAATGGAACGCCGAAGGTTACGAGCATGAGTGTGATTCCAGTTGCTGGACGAGACAGCATGCTGCTGAATCTGAGCGGAGCCCATGCACCTTACTTCACACGAAATGTGGTGATCCTTACGGATAGCAGCGGTAATACGGGCGTGTCCGAGGTCCCTGGTGGGGAGAAGATCCGAAAGGTTCTCGAAGAGACACGCTCGCTAGTACTAGCTCGGCCGATTGGTAATTACCATGGCGTATTGCAAAGAATTGGCGAGCAATTTTCTGGTTTGGATGCAGAAGGTCGAGGTAAACAGACCTTTGATCTTCGGACAACGGTGCACGTCCAGACGGCCATCGAGTGCGCCATGCTGGATCTCTTGGGCCAGTTTCTAGGATTACCTGTCGCTGCTTTACTGGGAGAAGGACAACAGCGCAGGAGTGTGCCGGTTCTTGGGTATCTGTTTTTTATTGGCGATCGCAAGAAGACGAATTTGGACTATGACTCGGATGATAAAGTTTCGTCCGATTGGTTTCGACTTCGTCACGAAGAAGCGCTGACTGCGAGCACCGTTCTCAGACTTGCACAGGCGTCGTCCGATCACTACGGATTCAACGACTTCAAATTGAAGGGCGGAGTGCTCTCCGGTTATGAGGAGATGGAGGTCACTGCTGCGCTGGCGGAGAGTTTCCCCGAGGCCCGCATCACACTGGATCCGAATGGTGCGTGGTCTCTTGATGAGGCTGTACGGCTGTGTTCCGGTAAAAATCATATTCTCGCTTATGCAGAGGATCCTTGTGGAGCGGAGCAGGGTTTCTCGTCGCGGGAGATCATGTCCGAATTTCGTCGTGCTACGAATCTGCCCACTGCTACGAACATGATCGCAACCGACTGGCGAGAGATGCGTCATGCGATTCAATTGAACGCAGTGGATATCCCATTGGCCGATCCACACTTCTGGACGATGCAGGGATCGGTGCGAGTGGCACAGTTATGCAGGGATCGAGGCTTGACGTGGGGCTCTCATTCGAACAACCACTTCGATATTTCACTGGCGATGTTTACCCATGTCGCCGCTGCTGCACCAGGTAAGATCACTGCCATTGATACCCACTGGATTTGGCAGGATGGGCAGCGGCTTACACGGGAACCATTTCAGATCGAAGCAGGCCAGATCGCCGTACCGGATCGTCCGGGGTTAGGCGTCGAGATTGATATGCTTCAACTCGAGAAAGCGAATGCTCTTTATCTTAAGGAGGGACTTGGACAACGTGACGATAGCATCACGATGCAATTTCTTATCCCTGGGTGGAAGTTTGATGCGAAGCGGCCTTGCCTGGTGAGGTAGGGAATGTCGGCCTGATCATTCTTCAGGGTTTTGCTGTAGAAGTGGACTCGCGCACAATCAACTTTGGATGAAAGATATGAGCTTCCCCCATCGGGAGTTGTTTGCCGGCAAGGGTTCGTTTGTCGAAAAGATTATGGAAGGCGCGATTTGCGAGTTCAGTACGCGGTAGACGCAGGGTCGTAAGGCTGGGGTGAGTATGTGCACTGAGCTGAATATCGTCGTAGCCGACGACCGAGATATCTTCGGGCACTCGGAGACCGTGCTCAAAGATGGCGCTCATGGCTCCGATCGCTGTGAGGTCATTCGAGCAGATCACTGCAGTCGGTAGAACCTTGGCGGTAAGAATTCGCTTCATCGCTTGGTAGCCTCCGTCCACCCGATGATTTCCTTCTGCTATAAGACTCTTGTCGCCGCTCAGATTGTTTTTTGCCAGTATTTCTGTAAACGCGTTGAACCGGATCTGAGCAGAGGCAAGCGTCATCGGACCACTGATGAAGGCGATCTTCCGATGTTGCAGTGATAAGAGATGATCCATTGCCGCCACGATGCCGCCGTGATAATCGAATCGGACGCTGCTTACACCGGGCGCGGGCGATCCGGCATCGAGTAGGACGAGCGGAATGTGACGGCGGCTGAACACCTCGATGAGCTTATCGTCCATCTCGGACGTCATGATCGCTACACCATCCACCTTGCGTTGCAACATACGGATGACGCAATTCTCCATGCGCGCCGGATCGTAGTTTGTGTTCGCGATCAGAATTTCCTGCTTGTGCTCGACCGCAACGTCTTCGAATGCCTTTACCAGTTCTGGAAAGAATGGGTTGGTAATATCGGAGATAATGAGGCCATAGAGACTCGAGCGACCCGAGCCAAGCGCGCGAGCATTCACGTCAGGATAGAAACCCAGAAGTTCGATCGCGCGTCGAACGCGCTCGGCCGTCTTTGGACTCACGGTTGCGGAGCCGTTGATGGTGCGAGAGACAGTTGCAGTAGAAACGCGGGCTTTTTGAGCCACAGCCTTGATATTCATAGATCACTCTTAACCTATCGCCCTGTGACGTGACTGGTTGAATTTCTTCCGATGCAAGCGGCAGAGACGAGCACGAACGCTATGAAACGGACCCTTATGGATACGTTCAAGATCTGAGAAAGTTTAGTGCGTTCGCCTCCAGAGTGAATTTTTGAGTCAAACATCCAGCAGAGCTAGAACCTGGTGCATGTTCAGTGGAGAATCGGACGACGTGCCATGGGCAAGTCCCGGGCCAATTGCGAGAGCTTCCCGCTGTCCTTCGAACCACACCAGAAAGCGAAGCCCGTCTGCACCGCTCAAACGCCGCATATTGATCCACGTGTAATAGGCACCCATATCAGCGTCAATCAGAGAGCCTTCGGGATCGAGGCCCGCAGGGGATGCGCCGCTCAACATCATGTTCATGGTCTGCGCCTGCTGGCGTGGCGCATAGCGGACGACGAGAGTTTCGGGGTGAGCACGACGGAGGCATTCGCGTGCGGCCCACTGCGCAAAAGTGGTTGAAAAGATTTGTGTGCCAGCTCCTTCGGTCAGAAGTGTCAACTGGAAGTGGTTCAAAATCTCATTGGAGCCAGCGGAATTCAGGCCTACCTCGTCGGGTTTCATACGAGCGAGAAGAGTTCTCAGTTGTTCCGGTCCCATGCCTCCCGAACTGATCGCACCCTGGATGCGATTGAGCAGCAGCGCTCGAGATTGTTGCAGTTGAGCGTATGAGATCTGAGTCAGATGGGGGATGGCCTCAGGGATACCACCATCGATGTACCAATGACGAAAGCTGGAGTCGGAGGTTGGAGCGAGTGCAGCACGCTTAGACGCTCTCTCCAGGAGGATTGCAACACCCTCGGCAGGATGGACGGCTGTAAGGTGAACGCCCAGCGGGCGCAGTTTTTGAAAGAGCGGGTGCTTGGACTGCCGTGTGCCGGCTCCAACGATCACGACTCCCAGGCGAGGAGACGAAGGAAGATCCTCGGGCGACTTTGCGCTGACGGCACTCGAGTATGCGTCCGCGATGGAGCGGAACCGTTCCATCTGGTGCGTGCTCCAAAGCCATGCCGTCAGGCGTTCCATGAAGCCCGCCGGATCGTTGACCCAGTCCATCGTAGTCAACTCGTTGCTCAGCGACAGGGTACGGAACGGTTTGAGTACGTTGGTTCGTTCTCCCGGTGTGAGAGCCGTTAGATAGAGAAACTGCTTGTTCAGCTCTGCGCGTTCGGCAGGCATCTTCCAATCGTAGAAGATCAACTCGCGAAGAAGGATCGGCGCAAGGGCGAGAGGAAGCTCGCGCAACAAGAGCATCTCTTTCGTAGCCAGTACGCGCGCCTGCGGCGGATATCTGGAAAAGGACGCGTCTTTGAGATCACTTGGTTGCACCTTAGAGAACCTCGTGCAAGGCTTTACCTTTAGCAAAGTTCGGCGAAAAACCCATCATCGATCCCAGCGTCGGAACAAGGTCGAGAGAATCGACGGGGCGATCTACCACTGCATTCTGGCGGACGCCGGGGCCTAACGCCAGGAGCCAGGTCGTGCGAGAGAGAGCGTCTCCAGTACGGTGATGCTGAAACCCGTTACCCGCCGGATTGGTATCGGAGTCACGACCGAAGTCCGGCAGAATAAACATCGTGGTACACCCTTTGTATTCAGGATTGGTTTCGATCGCGTGCCAGATCTCCGCGCACAAACGGTCCGAGCGTTGGATGCCATCGATGTAAAGGGAAAAGGCTCCCGAGTGGGCGATATCGATATCGTGCAGGGTGATCCAGAGCAGACTGGGCGCCACTTGAGTCATCAATTGCCGAGCCATAAATACGGAGAGCTCGTCTGGGCTGGAGAGTGTCCGCGCATTCCTCATGAAATCAGAGACGGATAGTTTAAGAATTTCTGCCGTGCGATGAAGATTGACTTCGCCCCCACCGGTCTGCGGAGTGAACAGAGGTGTCTCATAGTTATCCCGCAAGAGGTGTTCATAATCGATGTGAGAACCCTGCGACATGGCACTGGCCAAGAGCTGCTTGGGGAGAAGAACCTCTGCACCGAACCGGGGACCATACTCACGCCGGTCACTACCACCGATGCGATTGAAGCCATTGCTAGGCGCGATCACCCAGGCGTCTTCCTGTGGACGGTGTAAGTCACGACGAAAATATTCGAACACGGTGGGATTTTGTGGCGGGGTTGAAGCGAAGTTGTTGAGAGTCTCATAGGCTCCCGTTGCAAGCGATGCCGTCGCCACGTAGTGACCGAGAATTCCCTGATTGATGACCTGCGTATAAAAAGTCCCTTGTGGAATGAGTTCATTCAGCATATGCGGAATGTTCTCCTGGCCCTCGGGAGCGAAGGTTTCCTCATCGCGAGCGCCACCGCCGAAGGTGACGACAACGACCTTACGCTTCCGAGCTATCTGCATGGCCCGAAGCGGAGAGAAACCGCAAAGGGCGTTCGACGCGGCAACGCCGACCGCCGCGCGCAGAAAGTTGCGCCGATCCATGGATCGAGCCTGGGCCAATTCCCGAAGGGTGCCACTTAGCTTGGCTTGAGAATAAATGTCATCACCTCTTGCATCCGGGCATTCAGGCTGTCTTTGGACTTTTGCGAATAAGTCTGGTGGAGCGCGATTTCTTTCTGAGCGTCTTCGCGACGATTCATATGGGCGTACGCGCGAGATAACCTGTAGTGCGCTTCTGCGAAATCGGGCCGTAGCGCGATAGCCTGCTCCAGATCCGAGGCGCTCTCCTTCCAGTGCAGGCGCGTCTGTTCGAGAACCGCCATCTGGAACCAGGCATCAGCATACTTTGGATCAGCGGCGATGGCAGCGCTCAGGAGAGCGGCCGCCTTATCCAGGTCATGCTTCTCGGTGGGTTCGTGAAGAATTGCGATGGCAGCGTAGGTCGTTGTGACAGCGTTGCCTGGATGACGCTCCGCGAAACGATAGATCTCAGTGCAGCCAGCGTTTTCGCCCTCTGCGAGCAGGCTGCAACTCCGTCCAAGAAGGTCGGCATAGGTGCTGTTGTTTGGGTCGGATTGCAGAAGCTGAGAGAAGACTCGGATGGCCTGCTTATATTCGCTGTTTGCGTAATAGCCGATCCCGGCTGCAACTTGAAAATGCGTACTGGTGGGGAAGCGTTCTGAGGCGAAGTTCGCAACTCGAATCGCCTCAGGCCAGGTCCAGTGGCGTAGAAGTTCGACGTCCAGTGCATAAAGATTCGTGTCACTGGGATTCATCTGGGCGGCGGCTTGAAAGTGTTTGAGAGCTTCAGAAAAGTGTCCCGCTCGCTCTTCTGCATCGGCAGCCAGCGCGTGAAACTGATCTGTCATCGCGGCAGACGGAATGCTGGTCAGCACCACAGCAGCCTTAGCCGAGGAGGCCGGTGTTCCGATCTCATAGAGGGCAAATGCGAGGTTGTATTTGAGGTCTGCGTCCTGGGGCGCGAGGGCTGAGGCCGAGGCAAGGGCAGCGGCGGCTTCCGCAGGCTTGGAGACAGCCATCAGGGCCTGTCCGAGATTGGAGAGAGCAGGACTGTTCTTTGGATCCAGGCTCGTGGCTTTTCTAAGTTCGACAATTGCCTCTTGAGTCTTTCCAAGCTTGAGCATTGCGGCACCAAGGTTAGCGTGGGCTAACGCCTGCCGCGGAGCGAGTACCGCGGCGTGCTGGAGGATGGGAAGCGCCTTCTCCATAGCCCCGCTCTCCGCATAAAGACTGCCGAGTGCTTCATTGGCCTCGTAGCTGGAGGGATAGCGTGTGCTGAGATCGCGAAGGGTAGGCTCAGCTTGTGCGGACTGGCCTGCGTCATATGCGTCGAGAGCGATATGCAACCTGGTCTGATCCTGCTGCGACATGGTAGGTGTGGATGTATGTTTTTTTGCGGTCGAGGTCTGCGCCATCAGCGCACCTGCGAAGAGGAACCAGAAAGGGAGAAGAAGGACCGTGCGGAAGATTCTGGGTGACGGCATGGAAGATAGATCCTGTCAGGTGCCGTTCTCTTTCGAAAACGGCACCGAACTGGAGTTTACGTTGCTAGTAGGTGTACTTCAATGCGAACTGGAAGAAGCGCGAGTCCGGGGTATTGGCCTGGAAGAGTCGCGACCCTGTAATCAAGCCACCTTTGGACGAGATGTTCGTTGTACTGGGGTTTCCATAAGCAGGTGTATTCAAGAGGTTGAAGATATCCGCACGGAACTGGAGACGCTGCTCGCGGAACGTGGCGAAGGATTTGAATAGGGATGCATCGACTCGCTCATACCCGGGACCGTAGACCTGGCCGCGGTTGCTGCCGACGTAGGCATAAGCAGCTTGTCCCGTGACGGAGTTGGGAATGGGGGAACCGTCAGGATACTTCTGATTGGAGTAGCCGATATCGTCCGCTCGCGGATTGGAAAACGCGCATGGGTTATACCAGTTCGTGACGGTACGCACTTTGGTGGGGCAGGTAATGCCGGGGTTGGTGGAGTTGGCTGAACCGCCGCCTGCATAAGGATCGCCGATCCGAATGGCGTTGTAGGCTGCTCCGCCTGGATTTGCGATGCCATTGGTTCCGATGGTCATGGGTTGACCGGTCTGCGCGCGGAAGACGAAGCTGCTCGACCATCCACCGATTGCATAGTCCAATGGGCCGCCATGGCTTAGATATTTGCGTCCACGACCGAAGGGCAGCTCATAGTTGCCGTTGATAGTGAAGCGCTGTCTCACATCAAAGCCAGAGGGTCCATAGTCTGCTCGTAGACCAAGGATGTTTACGCTGCGGGTTCCTTGATCGTTGGTGCTGCCGAGCGGGGTGTTGGCATTGTCGAGTGAGTGAGAATAGGTATAAGTCGTCAGGAAACTAAGACCGCCCGAAAGGCGCTTCTCAAGCTTGGCCTGGAGCGAGTTGTAGTTGGCTGATCCATCGTAGGCGGTATAGGAGAAATCATTGAAATGGGGAAAAGGCCGTAAAGGATTAGTCTTGTCCCCACTCGCATCGGTGTAGCCACTGAAGCCATTGGGCGTCAATGCCGTCTGACCGTTGGGGTTGGGGAAGAACTGCAGATGTCGCGAGACCGCTCCGACGTAGCCGACCGAAGCGACCATGGTGTTCGAGATGCCGTACTCCACGGTGAGATTGAATTGCTGGCTATACGGAGTACGCACATTGGGCTGACCACCGCGCAGCGTCGGCTGGCTCGGTGATGTGATTACCTGGGGAAGACCGTTGGCCAGTGTGAAGCCGTTGGTTGGGCAAGTGCCGCCTGCAGAACAACTACCAGTCGCGGAATAACTGGAGTCGAACTCAAAGGGGAAGTTCTCTCCGAAGTTGGGAAAGTAGCCGGTACTCTCAAGACCACCGAAGAAGATACCGTAGCCGCCGTGGATGACCGCTTTGTCGGTGGCCTTGAAGGCAAAGCCGATACGCGGGGCGAAGTTGCTCTTCTGCGGATTCACCAAATACCGATTGTCGGTGTAGGTGAGGGTGATGTGATCCTCTGCGAGCAGGCTTAGGAACTTGGCTGGGATAGCCAACCCTACCTTGCTCTTCGGGATGAGGTAGAGGCCGGTGCTATTGCTGGCGGCGAATCCGCTGGTGGGAACGAAGGCGGCCTGGTTATCGTGACGTTCCAGATACGGTGTGGAGTAGTCGTAGCGAATTCCGTAGTTCAGGGTAAGACGGTGGCTGGCCTTCCAGTCGTCCTGGATGTAGCCGGCGCGGTTGTAACGTACATCGTCCGAGGTGAAGACGTTCGAAATGGCGGCCACACCCATATTGCCTGTGATGAAGTCAGCGATACCAGAGCCGGTATTTGCGACTCCTGCTCTTCCCGTGTAGAAGGAATTTCCACTGTCGACCGGTCCACGGAAGTTATAGGTTCCACGCGGCTGGGTGGGCTGTGAAGTGGAGAAGCGGATACGTTGGATATTTACGCCAGCCTTCAGGGTATGGCTACCGACGACCTTGGTGACGTTGTCGAGGATCTGGTAGACATTCTCGTACTCGTTGGTTGCATAGAACTGCGGGGAGCCGAAGTTCGACAGGCCAGAGACCTGGAAGAACGGTAGACCGCCGTTGTTCTGGGCGAAGGGAACACCGCCCAGGCCAAGGCTGGAGGCGAGGGTACTATTGTTCGCATTGTTATGGAGGCCAGCGTAGTGGCCGTAGTTGTAGCCGAAGCGGAACTCGTTGGTAAGGGTGGGGGTGAAGACGTGGGTCTCGCTGCCTGCAAAGTTTTCACCAAGGCTCACAAGCTGGCCGGTGTTACCGAAGCTGCCGCCATCGAGGACGCTCCCGAGGGGGGCCGGGTGGGTCGATGGCTCATGGTTGTAGCTGTAACGACCGAAGGCCTGGTCTTTGGAGCTGATATTCCAGTCGGCACGGACGTCCCACTGAAAGGTATTATCCAGAACGCTGTTCTGAGTGCTGAAGTTGTTGTAGGTCTGTCCGGGGAGGCCGACGTTCGGAGCCGGGAATAGGTTAAGTAGTCTCATCGCGACGGGGTCGAACGGGATGCCCGCGAGATCGAGACGATTGTTAGCAATCAGTGTAGTGCCGTTCGCGGTCTTGTTGGGCGCATAAAGCTGAACGACGTTGCCGTTGACGAGGCTAGGATTGAGAAGCTCGCTGAAGTCTCCCGTACGCTCCTTGGCTGTTGGCACAGAGAAGTTCGAGCTGTTGCCGCCGTTGGTCTGGCCGAAGACGATGCGGTTGGCTTCGACGTCGCCGAAGAAGAAGAGCCTGTTCTTGATGACAGGGAAACCGAGCGTGGCACCAAACTGGTTCTGACGATACTTGGCGATCGTGTTGGTGGGTTGGAAGTATTCGCGAACGTCAAAGGCATCGTTCCGGATGTACTCCCAGAACGAGCCGTGGATATTGTTGGTTCCCGACTTGATGCTGGCGTTGACGACCGCGCCGGCGGAGTGACCGAACTCCGAGCTGTAGGAGCCGGTCTGGACCTTGAACTCGGCGAGAGCATCCGGTGGAGGACGGACGACGTAGCTGGCTCCGTTAAAGAAGTCGACTACGTTCACGTTGTTGTCCACGCCATCCATGATGTAGTTGTTCTGCTCGGCGCGCTGGCCGTTGGCGTTGAAGTCTCCGCCTTTTTGTCCGCGAGCTCCGTTGCCGGGCGCGACGCCCGCAGTGAGTTGCGCGATAAAGACCCAGTTGCGACCGTTGAGCGGGGTGTTGTTGATCGTTTTGGACTCGATCACCTGACCGGTAGAACCCTCTTCCGTCTGGAGCAGGGGGGGAGCCTCGGTGACCGTGATGGAGGTGTTGGTTTCGCCGGCCTTCAAAGCGATATTGACCGCAATGCGATCCTGCACATGGAGCTGGATATTTTCCTGGGTGGTCGTGGAAAACCCAGGAGCCGTGACGGCGACTTTGTAGCTGCCAATCTTGATGGGCGAGAACACGTAGTTTCCGCCGCTATCAGTCTGTGTTTGGAGGGTAAGGCCGGTATCCACATTGGTAAGCTTTACGTCGGCGTTAGCGATCACCGCACCAGTCTGATCCTGGATCAACCCGGTAATAGCGCCTTGATCGGCTTGGGCGAAGGCTCGAATACCGCCTGCCAGCAATACGCAAAGCAATACAAACGATTTGATATGTCTCATGTTGCTCTCCAAAGTGTGGTTCTGTTCTAGGTAGTCGATTGCTGTCTTCGCGCCTGACCCTCGGGCAACGTGAGGATTCGCATCTCCCCACATCGGCCTATCCAAAGTTCAACCTTTTGGTTGAGTTCGCGACCGATTTTTGCCTGAAATGTAAGCGGTTGCGAAGATAGGCCTGCGGAATTGCGTTGTCAAGAAAATTTGTAAACGTGTGCATTTAAATCTTGAGATTGTTGACGGTATCCGAAAAAGGCACAGTTCTGCGATCGCATTTCCCGCAAAATACTGGAGAGAATCTGTCAATTGTCAATGTAACTGATGTTATAGATAGAGTTACATCGGATCGACAGCACGCATCAACGCAAGGATGTAGAAGCGCCCGCGGAAGGACTGGAGACATCCAGAGGCCCGGATGTTCCCTTACCTCCGCTTTTTTTGAACGTTGGAACTAACGAATCCGCTCAAGTCGCAGAGCCGTGGCGTCGTAGTCGCCACGCAGGTTGAATTGCACGCCTTCTCCCATGAGCTGAGACCCATTTCGCTCAACCGGAAGTCCGGTAACCTTTGCGGCGTCAAGTGGGGTCAGCCGATACGACGCAGCCGGGTCAAGGCCTTCGAGACGGATCGTTGGAAAAGGTCGTCCGTAGTGCTGCGAATGCAGGTACGCGAAGACAACCGCCGAGCTTCGGTCCGCCGTGATGTACTGGACCGCGTTGGTCTCGCTCTCTTCCGGCTGCATCAGGCGATGGAGCTCTCCAAGCTGAACCACCGGCCGAATCTGCTTATAGAACGTTGTCAGCCTGGTGCCAGTGCTCATATCATCCGGCGACCATTTATTGAGGTTCCCGCCAATCCCGAGAGAGCCGCTCATCGCCGCAAGAAAGCGGAATTCCAGAGGAATGACTCGCTTGTCGAGAAAATTCGGGACATCCGTGACCCAGGCCATCATCAGGTTCGGGGAGTAAGCGTGCGTAAAGCCGTCCTGAATGACCAGGCGATCCAGGGCATCCGTGTTGTCGGAGGGCCAGACTTCGTCGGTGTATTGCAGAATTCCGAGGTCGACTCGTCCCCCACCTCCGGAGCAGGACTCGATTTCAAGTTTCGGGTGCTTCTTCCGTAAGTCTGAGAGGATGCTGTACAGGTTTTCAACGTACTTTACGTAGATTTCCTTCTGCTGATCGAGCGGGACGACATCCCAGCCGGGTTCAGACCAGTTGCGGTTGTAATCCCACTTCAGAAACGCGATGTCGTTTTCAGATACGAGCTTATCGAGAAACGAGAAGACGTAGTCCCGCACGTCCTTGCGAGCGAGATTCAGTAGCAATTGATTTCGTGCCTCGCTGCGAGGACGTCCGGGGAAGTTCATCGCCCAATCGGGATGTTTCCGGTAGAGATCGCTATCGGGATTGACCATCTCGGGTTCGACCCAGATGCCAAAGTCCATGCCGAGCGCGTGGACCCGATCGATCACCGGTTTGAGTCCGCTAGGAAATTTCTCCGGATTGACGTTCCAGTCGCCTAGCCCGGCGCGGTCGTTGTTCCGTTTGCCAAACCAGCCGTCGTCGATCACCATGCGTTCAACCCCGAGTTTCGCCGCTTTTTCGGCGAGGGCGATTTGTCCTTGCTCGTCTACTGCAAACTCGGTCGCCTCCCAGGAGTTGAAGATGACCGGGCGCAGCCTGGGAGTCGGGCGCTGCGGCAGAATCTGCTCGCGTTGGAAGCGATGCAGAATGCGGGATGCCTCTCCATGTCCTTTGGCGGTGTAGCCGGCGTAGAACTTGGGCGTGTCGAGCGACTCGCCTGCTGCGAGCGGATAAGAAAAGTCAAAGGGATTGGTGCCGCCGGTGATCCGAACCCTCTGCGCTTGTGTCTGCTCGACCGTGATCCGCCAGGATCCGCTCCAGCCCAGTTCGCCAAACCAAACGGGGCCGGCGTTTTCAGTCGTCTCACCGCGGCTCGCAATGGCAAACCATGGGTTGGTCTGGTGCGATGTGCTTCCGCGCCGGCTTTCGAGTATGGTCGTGCCTTGGTGCATGGCTTCGGTCTGGAGCTGCCATTCCGCACCCCAGCGCCCGGTCAGGGAACTGAGCTCATAGGTGGAGCGAGGGGCAAGATTCCACGTTGCCGACTCAGCCTGTTCGACCGTGATTTTTTCCTTGCCGCGATTTTCGACGCGCGACCAGCGAGCCAATATGCCCTGGGGCGCTGCCTGATAGAACAACCGCACATAAATCGGAGTCAACGCGTCCTTCATGGTGATCTCAAGCGCATCGCCGTTGACTTTGGCGTCAACGTACTCCAGCAGCAGCGAGCGATTGCCGTCAGGAAAGCTTATTTTTAGCGTCGGCTCGTACGGTAGACCTCCACCCCATCCCACATATTCCAGCGGAGTGGTTGCGACTCCGGGATCGAAGGAGGCTGTCTCGGGGAGCTGTTTCGGGGTGGGGAAGGAGGCACCCTTTTCCAGCCGTGGTCCCCAGTAGATCGTCTGCAGGGCTTTCTTATCATTGACGCCGAGAACGTAGCTCATCTCGCCGGCATGGATCTGCCAGACGTGTTGTGAGGCGTCGTAGCTGATAGCGTTCTGAGAAAACGAGTAGGTTCCGGCCAGTAGCCAGACGCTCAATAAGCCTGCAAGTTGACGCATAAGAGGGCCTCATCTTGTCTGCTCGCGAAGATTTTCCACGGCCGAGAGATCTGCTGGTGACACGCAAAAGGTGGCAGGAAAGGAACTCTCGTGAGAAGATTTCCCCGAATAACTTTCGTTTAGTAAGCGGTTGCAAGATTACACCAGCTACTGCCCCACTTGCATTCGTTCAAGAATCCGAAGACCAACGGAGCCTACTGATGAACCGAGCACAAGCTCTACTTTCCACAGCCCTCCTTACCCTCGGCGCGGTAAACGCTTTCGCGACAGAAGCTCCCCGTGTGGTACATCAAGACGGCCTTTACGCGCTGATGGTGGATGGAGCACCGTACCTGGTGTTAGGAGCTCAGATCAACAATTCGAGTTCCTGGCCGGCTATCTTGCCGAAGGTTTGGCCAGCTCTTGAGGACATGCACGTCAATACTGCAGAAGCACCCGTCTACTGGGAGCAACTCGAGCCAAAGCCCGGGAGCTTCGACTTCTCTACGGTCGATGCATTGGTGATGGGAGCCCGCGAACATCATCTTCAGCTTGTGCTCTTGTGGTTCGGCACATGGAAGAACGGCAACATGCACTATGTTCCGGAGTGGGTGAAGACGGATCCGCGAAAATATCCGCGCATGATCAATGCTGCGGGAGAGCCAATTGATGTGCTGTCTGCAAACTCCAACACCAATCGGGACGCGGATAAGCGGGCCTTTACTGCAATGATGCGCCACTTGAAAGAGATCGACGCCACGAACCACACGGTACTGATGATCCAGGTGGAGAATGAATCCGGAGGAATCGGAAGCCCGCGTGATTTCTCGCCGGCCTCAAACAAGGAATTCGCCGGCGAGGTGCCCGCCGATCTTCTGAAGGTGATGGGCAAACCACGAGGAAACTGGAGCGAGGTCTTTTCGGGCAAAGCGGATGAAACGTTTCAGGCGTATCACCAGTCGCGCTATGTGAACGAGATCGCCGCGGCAGGGAAACGCGAATTCGATATCCCGATGTATTGCAATGTGTGGATCTCGTATCCCGTTGCCGAGTTGCCAGAGCGTCAGATTCCGAATCCAGGTATCGGATATCCCTCTGGCGGACCGGTGCAGGACATGATTTCGCTATGGAAGGCGTTTGCCCCTTCCATCGACATCATCGGACCTGATATTTATAGCGACGATATTGGCTTTTATCGCCAGGTATTGGCGGCATACCGCCGTCCTGACAATGCTCTCTGGATCCCCGAGACCGGTAACGGGGACAGCTATGCACCGTTCTTCTTCCTGGCGCTGGGGCAGGGAGCGATCGGATTCTCGCCCTTCGGAGTGGATCACACCGGCTGGACGTTTACTGACAATGGCCCGAAAGCTCACACCGAGAACTTCGCTCTGATCAGCCCGATGGCCCGAGAAATTGCAAAGCTCAACTATGAAGGCAAGCTCAAGACCGCTGTCGAAGAGGCCGGGGCCACATCGCAGGAACTGGACTTCGGCGCATGGCAGGCCGCCGTCCGATTTGGCTTTCCTCAGCCGGACGGTCACCGCCCACCTGGAACTCCGGATCATCACGGACGCGCTCTGGTTGCCCAGCTTGGGCCGGATGAGTTCCTGGTCGCTGGCGTAGATGCAAGCGTGGCTTTTCATGTTCCGGGCCGACTTCCGGGTCTGCGCATGCAGATTCTGCGCGCAGAGGAGGGCTACTACGAAAACGGGACGTGGCACATGACTCGTTTATGGAACGGGGATCAGACTGACCGCGGTATCAACTTCAAGCACGCGGGTGCGGTCGTTCGCATTCGAATCGGCACCTTCTAAAACTGCACCGGCAATTTGCTTTAACTCTCGAATGAGGCCGCTATGTCGATTCAGCTCACTCAATATTTTCGCGCCGTCGCCATGTTGGGTATCGGTGTAGTCGCCACCAGCGGCGTTGCCCAGAGTCCAAGTCCCACTCCCGGTGCAATCCTCCCGAACGTCCTTTACGGCGCCGCGTACTACAACGAATACATGCCTGCCGACCTCCAACCCGGTCGTCTGGAAAAGGACGTGCAACTGATGCACGAGGCTGGGATATCCGTAGTTCGCATGGGTGAATCGACCTGGAGCTTGTGGGAGCCGAGCGATGGAAAATTCGAATATGACTGGATGGATCGGGTGGTCGATGCGATGGGCAAGGCTGGGATCAAGGTCATCATGGGCACGCCGACCTATTCCATGCCCGCCTGGATGGCCAAGGCTCATCCGGAGTTTTACGCACGCCCCCTCGGAGGGGCGGCTATGAGCTACGGGATGCGTCAGAACATGGACACGGACAACCCCAAGTTTCGCTTTTATGCGGAACGCGTCATCACGAATCTCGTCGCTCATTACAAGGGCAACCCTGCCGTCATCGGCTGGCAGATCGATAACGAAACCGGCCCCAATGGTGCCTCCAATCAGGATGTTTTCGATGGTTTCGTGAATCACCTCAAGAAAAAATTCGTCACCACGGACGCCCTGAACAAAGTGTGGTTTCTGAACTACTGGGGACAGGACGTGAACGACTGGAAGGACATGCCCACCCGCGACCACGCGACCAGCACGAGCTACAAGCTGGAGTGGTCTCGATGGCAGCAGATGCGAGTCACCGACTACCTGGCCTTCCAGGCAGCGCTGGTACGGAAAAGCCGGCGTCCTGATCAATTCGTCACGCAGGACTACGGCTCCATGATGAAAATGGATGCGAATGAGCTTGAAATAGCGAAGTCTCTGGATGTCGTTGCCAACAATCCCTATCACGGGACTCAAGAGCATCTCGACGGCGCATGGCAGGCTTTGCAGGGGGACTTTTCCCGTTCGCTGAAGCATCAGAACTTCCTCGTCACCGAGACCAATGCACAGACGCTGGGATGGGACTCTGCGGGGCAGTTTCCACCGTACGATGGGCAACTGCGACTCGATGTCTACACGGACCTGTCGTCAGGAGCGAACATGGTGGAATATTGGCACTGGCACTCGATCCATGCCGGCCAGGAGACCTACTGGAAGGGCGTTCTCAGTCACGACCTGGAGCCGAATCGCGCTTATGCGGAGGTTTCGCGCATCGCACACGAGTTGCAGAAGGTCGGGCCGGAGATTGTAAATCTACAGATCAAGAATCAGGTTGCGATCCTGTATAGCGTCGACTCTTCAAACGCTCTCAGCTTCATGCCCTTCGAGCGTCAGGATGGTCCCGGCTGGATTCCTGGTAAGGCTTCAGGAAGTTATAACGCTCTGCTCTCTCAGCTCCATCGATCGTTGTACGACTCGAACGTTGGCGCTGACTTCGTCTTCCCGGAGGTATCTGATTTTTCGCAATACAAGCTCCTAATTGTTCCGGCTCTCTACGTAGCGGATGATGCTTTGCTCAAAAAGATCTCCGACTATGTGCATGGAGGCGGACATGTCCTGATGACTTTCAAGAGTGGTTTCGTCAACGAAAATTCGGCAGTCCGCTGGGAGCGTGCCCCCGGGCCTCTGCGGGATGCCGTGGGATTTACCTATCAGGAATTCTCAAATCTGGAGCAGCCGTTGGCGCTGCGGGGCGATCCATTTCATGTGGGCGCGGAAGAGAACAAGGTGGCCACCTGGGCCGAGTTTCTGCAACTCACCTCGGCAAAACCACTTGCTACGTATGACCATCCCTTCTTCGGTAAATGGCCAGCTATTACTCGGAATCAATACGGAACCGGTACTTTGACCTATGAAGGAACGGTGCTCTCGGACAAACTTCAAAGAGCAGTTGTCCTGGATGCACTCCACGACGCAGGCTTAAGTAATTCCGATCAGTCACTCCCTGCCACTGTACGGGTAAAGCACGGCACCAACGGCGCAGGCAAGAAAATCCACTACTACCTGAACTATTCGAACTCGCCAGCGACACTTCGCTACGAGTACGGTGCCGGCCGCGATCTTCTCACCGGGAACGCAACTGCACCGGGCGCAAATGTCCAAATCGGAGCGTGGGATCTCGCCATCATGGAGGAGAGCAAGTAGCGCGCTACTTCTGGATGCGATAGGGCATACCGAAGCGGCCAACCTGGATCAGGCTCTTCGTGCCGGGGGGCCAGATCCTGAAGGACTCGACGCGGCTGATGTTGGGGATTCGGGTTGCGTCAACCGAGCCGCGAGGATTGCCCGTTGCAGCATCGTAGAAGCGCACGTTCAACTGGTCGTCTCCGCGTTGCCAACCGAAGACATACTCTCCTGCTGGCAGCGAAACCTCGCCGATCTGGATCGGAACCTGTGCGATCAGATAGTGCGAGTATTTCCCATCCGCCGAATAGCCCGCTGTGATCAAGACGACGCCGGCCACAAACTTCCCATGACCATTGGTCACTCCCGAAGCGGATCTGCCTTCGGTTTCGATATGCTCTTTGCCGACGGTCGCCCGCGCAGGCAACAATGCGTGAAGCTCAGCCTCCGTAGCCGAACGCCAGGCAGGCGGGGGACTCTGTGAAACAGCCGGTTGCGGCATGCTGCAACCGGTCGCCAATAGCACCAATCCAAAACGGAGGAGCCATGAGAAGTAGATTCGCCTGCTGATCGAAGTCGGCGCAGTCTGCCAGTTATTTGTAACTCGATGGCCGATCATGACTTCTTGTCTCCTATCCACGTTCTTAGTCAAGATGAACGATGCCGCGTTGAATGGCAGCAGTCGCGGCCTGCGTGCGGTCCGTGACACTCAGTTTGGCGAGCAGGCTGTTGATGTGGGTCTTCACGGTGGCTTCGGAGATCGCCAGATCACCCGCAATTTCTTTGTTGCTTCGTCCTCGCACAATCTGTTTGAGAACGTCGAGCTCTCGATTCGTCAGTTGCGGCCCAGACATTCGCTCCGCCAGCTTTTCAGCGATCTCGGGAGAGATTCTTGATCTTCCGAGATGTACTGCTCGGATGGCGCTGATGAGCTCTTCCACGGAAGTCCCTTTGAGCAGATAGGCTTTAGCGCCCGCCTGCATCGCGCGATAGATATCTTCGTCTCCGTCGAACGTCGTCAATACGATAATGCGGGCTGCGGACCATTGACTTCGAATGAGCTTGATCGCTTCCACCCCGCCCATGGATTGCAAACGGAGATCCATCAACGTGACATCAGGCTGATGGCGGCTATATTGTTCGACGGCCACGTTCCCATCATTGGCCTCAGCCACAACCTCGATACCATCCACGGTCTTCAACAGGGCGACCAAGCCCTGCCTCACTACGGGATGGTCATCGACTACGAGCAGGCGTATCGCCTCAGACATGCGGCACTTCCTTTCCTTGCGATCCTACTCGACGAGTCAAACGCTTTTCGACACGAATTGTTGTGCCACGACCGACACTACTCTCCATGATTACGATGGCACCAATCTTTTGGGCCCGCTCCCGCATTCCAAGCAGGCCGAAGTGGCCTGACAGGCTCGAAGGTGCCTGCTCTACGTCGAAGCCGCATCCGTCATCGACTACCTCCAGCGTGGCGAGATCGAAGAGGTAGGTGAGCCGCACCTGAATGCCGCCCGCATTCGCATGGCGGATCGCGTTTGCAAGCGCTTCCTGTGCGATGCGAAGCATTTCGTCTTCGATCGTGCGATCGAGTGGGCGATAGGTTCCGGTGGTTTCGAAGCGCGCATTTGCGCCGTTCGATACCGTCTGCTGGACCGACCTTGCCAGCCGTGCCGGCAAGGTCATCGAATCGGACCCTTCGGAGCGCAGATCCCAGATGGAACGCCGCGCTTCTGCCAGGCTGTCCCGCACCAGGCCGCGCGTCTGATCGAGTTGCTCCCGGCAGTCGTCGATCGACTGCTTCCGCAGAAGCTGTGCCATGATCTCCAGACGTACCGATACTGCAACGAAGCCCTGCGCGAGGGTATCGTGAATCTCCCGAGCGATGCGGTTGCGCTCCGCTCCTACTGCAGCAAAGCGACTCTGGAGCGCTCGCATCCGGAGCCTGTACATTCCGAATAACGCAATCAGGGCCAGGATTGCAAACGCAACCCGGAAGGCTCCCGTTTGATAGAACCGGGGCAGCAGCCGTATGGGCAGTGTTGCACCAGGCTCGCCCCACGACCCACCAGCGCTCCGCGCACTGACGCGAAAGCGATATCGGGCTGGGGAGAGATTGGTATAAAAAGCGACCCGCCGGGTTCCCGCCTCCACCCAATCCTTATCGAAGCCCTCCAACATATAGCGATATTGCACCCGCTGGGGCGACGTGAGACTGATACCGGCAAAGGAGAAGGATAAATGGGCCGCCCCCGCTGGAATCGATGCCATCTCAGAGGGGCTCGCATCGCGTCCGTCGACCGTCATCGACTCCAGGACGACGGGTGGCGCAAACTCTCTTTGCGTTGGAGTCTTCGGATCGAACACGATGACACCTCGGCGGGATGCAAAGCAAAGCCGTCCGTCCGCTAGTTTCCACCCGGAAGGATGACCTGTACCTGAACCTTCCAGTGCCGGGAGCCCGTCGCTCGTCCCGTAACTTACAACCTGGATCTCGCTCGTGCCACCGTTCCGAAAATTCTCCAGAGCTTCAAGCTTTACGCGATAGATTCCAAGGTCGGAACTCAGCCACATATCGCCTTCGTCATCCAGAAGAATCGCATAGATGTTGTGTGGCAGCCTCCCCGCTTTTGCAAAGCTGAAGAATCCCTTTCCATTCCGCAGTGCGAGCCCTTGATCTTTTGTTCCGACCCAGAGGGTTCCATCCGGACTGGTTGCGAGGGCGGTAACGGTGTTGCTCGGTAGGCCGTCCGAGACGGTAAAATTTTTAATCTCGTCGCCATGCATGCGGGAAAGGCCGCCTAGCGTTCCGATCCAGAGATCGCCTGAGGCGTCCTGCAACATCGTACCCACCAGGTCACTCGCTAAACCGTTCGTTGATGTCCAGGTTGTGCCGTGATTCTCTTTCCAGCGTGTGACTCCTCTGCGGGTCCCAATCCACAACTCCCCGTCCCGTCCTGGCAGAAGGGAGCGTACAAAGTCGTCAGCCAAGCCATCAGAAGAGGTGTAAAGCTTCCAACGACCAGCTGTAAGCGCGTTCAGGCCATCTGGAGTTCCTGCCCACAGCTCTGGTGGTCTCGAGGAAGTTTCGTTCCTTGTGGCCAGCGAAAGCACCGTATCGCTGGCTAGTCCCTCTTTCACGGTATAGGTATAGCCTGTGGCTTCTCCGAGATTGATTTTGCTCAACCCGCCACCACTGGTTCCGACCCAAAGAGTTCGGTCCGAGGCTTGTACGACAGAGGTAACGGTTTCATCGGCAAGGCCCTGGCGTCGCCCAATGATGTCAAAGAGAGGGATGCGAAGGACGCTTACTCCGTCCATCTCCGTCCCTGTCCACATGTTCCCCTCAAGGTCTTCGTAGAGGGCGAGGACGGCGGAAGTAGAAGAGTCTCCGCCAGTCGCGAGAGTTTGCATCTTTCCGCCAAACCACCGCGCCAGTCCCGCATTCGTGCCAATCCACACAGCACCCTCGCGGTCCTTGAAGAGCGTGTAGATCTGTGATCCGGGCAGGTCTTTTCCCATCACGAATTTCCTGGATCCCCCGGGATGGATCAGGCTGACACCACTTTTGCCGGCAACCCAAATACCCTCCGGCGTTTCGATCAAGCCGTGAATGACTCCTGCTGGTAATGACGCCTGGCTCGCCAATACTGTAATAACGCCGTTGAAAAGACGCGCTACCGTGTCGGACGTTGCAATCAAGAGGTGATCTTCTCTGCCATCCGGGGAAGCTGGCACGCTGGTTAATCCTTCAATTGCTATTCCCAAAGTGCCCGCCGGGCCGGGTTGCACATGGTTTCCAATGCTCGAAACCAGCCCCTGAGAAGTTCCGATCCAGATGCCACCCCGGCCATTCTGCGCGATGGCGGTAACTGTATCGCTGGGTAGTCCATCCTTCCGAGTGAGGGCATGGAAGCTGACTTTTTCGGAGTTAGCCCCGATCTCCTTCACAGCGATCCCCCCGCTGGTCAGAACCCAGAGAGTCCCGTCACTGGTTTGCAACACCAATTGGATTACATCCGAAGGGAGGCCATCCGCGACGGTATAGGTCGTCGCTTGTCCGTCCATCAGGCGTGTCAATCCCGCTGCAGTCCCAACCCAAAGTGCCTTGCTTTGGTCCTCCAGTAGACTGCGGATATCATTCCCCGGCAGTCGCGGCGAGCTTTCCGTGTCGAAGATGCGGAACTGATAGCCGTCGAATCGGGCGAGTCCTCCCTCAGTGGCAATCCAGAGGAAACCATCGCTCGTCTGGAGGATGGCGTGGGCTGAGTTCTGCGGTAGCCCGTTGTCTGTGCTCCAGGTTTGCCTGGACAGACGACTTAAACCAGCCTGTGGATCGAGTGCGTACGCTCTATCGCAGCCAAAACAGGCCACGAGAGCGAGTAGAGCAGTGAGGATCTCCAGGGATGAGCGGTAGTGTCGCATTACGGTGAGACCATCCTACCTTCGAAGCGTGTTGGAGCACGGGCAACTTTCAAAAGGTAAGGATCGAAGGAAGATGGGCAGGAACCTTCAAAGACAACGACCACAGGTACAAGTTAGTATTGCGACCAAAGCCTGCACCTCGCAAACTGGTCATCTGAAACTCTATGAGCGTCCGTAGTCAGCTTCGTCTTCTAACGACATTCCTATTGCTGGCCAGTTTTGCTGCGGTGGACGCTATGTCGCAGCAGCCGTCCGCTTCGCAAGCTCCGGGAGGCTCCGGTGCGACTGACTCCAACGCTGCCGGCGTCGCAGATCAAGCCGCTGTCCTTGTCCAAAAGGGAGGGGCTTTCGCCGACGTTACCCTGGCCAGCGGGATTCAATTTCAGCATATGGCTTCCCATACCCCGAAAAAGTACCTCCTTGAGACCATGGGCTCCGGGGTGGCGCTCTTCGACTATGACAACGATGGCCGACTCGATATCTTCTTTGCGAACGGGGCTCCCCTTTCCGATCCCACGCCGAAGGCCATGATTCCCCAGAAAGACGGAAGTAAGTACTGGAACCGCCTCTACCACCAACTTCCAGATGGAAGGTTTGAAGACGTAACAGAAAAGGCTGGACTCAAGGGAATGGGCTACTCCCTGGGTGTGGCAGTCGGTGACTTCGATAACGACGGCTTTGAAGACCTCTTCGTTACCGGCTACGGTGGAAATCATCTGCATCGAAATAATGGCAACGGAACGTTCACCGATATCACCCAATCAGCGAACGTCGGCGGTGGGGGTTTCTCCAGCAGCGCGGCTTGGGTGGACCTGGACAATGACGGGTTGCTTGACCTCGTCGTACTACGATATGTGCAATGGAGCTTCGACGATGTCTGGTGTGGAGAGCATCGCGACGGATACCGTGCCTACTGTCATCCTGATATCTTTCCGGCCATAGCGCCGCTGGTGTATCACAACGATGGCAAGGGCCATTTCACCGAGATTGGCCAGAAAAGTGGGATTTCGGTGCCGGCAAAAGGTCTCGGCATTGCCATTGCCGATTACGACCGCGACGGAAAGCCGGACCTCTTCATCGCGAATGATTCGATGTTGGAACATCTCTACCGGAACAAGGGGGATGGAAGCTTTGAAGAATTGGGGATGGCTGCCGAGGTCGCCGTCGATGGGGATGGACGAACCTATGCAGGGATGGGCGTCGACTTCGCGGACTACAACAATGACGGGCGGCCCGATCTTGTGATTACCAACCTCGCAAGCCAGAAATATGCCATCTACAACAACAACGGCGACGGTAGCTTTACCTACGCCAGTTACAGCACCGGTCTGGGCGGGATGACGCTCCTCCACTCCGGCTGGGGCATACGGTTCTTCGACTTTGACAATGATGGCTTGAAGGATCTGCTCGTAGCGCAGGGGCATGATCTTGATACTGTGGAACTCAATTTTTCTTCCATTCATTACCGTGAACCGATGATGCTTGCCCGTAATACCGGACACGGATTCGTCGACGTATCCCAGCAGTCCGGCGAAGTATTCCGCCAGGCATGGGTGGGCCGCGGTATGGCAATCGGCGACATCTATAACGATGGACACATCGATGCGGTGGTCGCAACCAATGACGGACCGGCCCACATCCTGCGCAATCAGACGATCACCGAGAACCACTGGCTTGGTCTTAAACTTGTTGGCCGTCGCAGTAATCGCGATGCGATCGGCGCAGAAGTCAAACTTACAACGCCTGCGGGCTCGCAATGGGAGACCGTATCGACGGCCGGAAGCTATCTATCGTCCAGTGACAAGCGCCTGCACTTTGGGCTGGGGATCGCGAAAACGGCCAACATCGAAATCCTTTGGCCCTCGGGGATCAAGCAGTTTCGCGAGAATATCGACGCCGACCAATTCATTACGATCGACGAACCCCAGGAACCTGCGCAGCTGTCGCCAAAGTCTGCCCCAAAGTTCCCCCGATAATCTCCGCGCAGCCGCTACCCGCTGGCTGAAGATCGCAGAACGCACCATGCAAGATGGAGTAAATTGATCGACATGCAAGTCCACCTTAGATTCGTTCTATGCACCGTGGCATCGATGACGCTCGCAGTCGTGGCGCTGGGACAGTCCATCCCCGGCCAGCCGGCACAAAAGCCAAACGAAGGCGGACAGCCGCCAGCCGTCGGGGGAGTCAACACGGGTGGACCTCACGTCGCCATCCATGACGATCAACATCGCCCCATCACCGCGGGCGGCTTTGTTAAGACTGGACCGATCGTATTTGAGGATATTGCTGAAAAGGCGGGGTTCGACAAATGGCAGCACCAGATGGGAACTCCCGAGAAGAAATATATTCTCGAGACTGTCGGTTCAGGTGTAGGTCTTATCGACTACGACAATGACGGCTGGCTCGACATCTACCTTGTCAATGGTTCGACCTACGATGCCATGGCGGGCAAAGCGCCGCCGCCTCATGCTGGTCTCTTTCACAATAACCATGACGGGACTTTCACGGACGTAACCGCGAAAGCCGGGGTGGCGAATGATCGATGGGGATTCGGGATCGCCGTCGCAGACTACGACAATGACGGCTGGTCCGATCTGTACATAACAAATTTCGGAAAGAATCGCCTTTACCATAACAACCACGATGGAACTTTTACCGATGTTGCGGAGAAGGCCGGCGTAGCACTCGGCAACTGGTCGACGGGAGCCACCTGGGGTGACTTCGATGGCGACGGCAAGCTAGACCTGTTCGTCCCGGGGTATGTTCATTACGATATTGCCGCGCCCCCGTCGCAAGGCTCCAAAAATGTGGCTTTCAGTTTCTGCCAATTCCGTGGGGTGCGGGTGATGTGCGGTCCCCGCGGGCTACCCGGAGAGCCCGATCATCTCTTTCATAACAACGGCGACGGGACATTTACCGATGTCAGTAAGAAGACCGGAACCGGAGACGAGAAATCTACCTATTACGGATTGGCCTCGGTCTTCATTGATGTCAATAACGACGGCAAAGTCGATCTACTAGTGGCGGATGACTCCACTCCAAACTACCTCTATCTGAACAAGGGAGACGGGACTTTTGAAGATGCCAGCTTTGCATCAGGATACGCTCTAAACGAAGGCGGTCGAGAGACTGCTTCGATGGGAATTGCGACCGGCGACCTGACCCACAATGGCCTCATCGATGTCTTCAATACAACCTTCTCCGACGACTACAAGCCGCTCTACCGCAACGATGGAGAAGGCAACTTCACCGACGTCAGCTATCAATTCAAAATTGCAGAGCCGACTATTCCTTTTCTCGGATGGGGTGCGTCCTTCTTCGACTACGACAACGATGGCTGGCTGGATCTGCTTTTTGTCAACGGCCACGTCTACCCGCAGGTCGATCAACTCGATTGGGGTACGAGTTGGAAGCAGCGCGCTATCCTGTTTCACAACACCGACGGCAAGCTCGAGTTGGTACCTGCCGTTGAAGGGACGGCTCTCGCGAAGGTGGCCGTCGCCCGCGGGCTGGCCTATGGGGACCTGTTCAACGACGGCAAGGTGGATGCGGTCGTCAACAACCTCGACGGAACTCCATCGCTCTTTCGCAACGTGTCAAAACAACAGAATCACTGGGTCGCCCTCAAACTCATCGGAGGTCCGCGCAGCCCCAGGGATGGCGTAGGCACCGTCGCATACCTCACCGCGAATGGATTCCGTCAGCGGCAGGATGTACTGAGCGGCGGAAGCTTCGCATCCTCCTCGGATCAGCGTCTGCATTTTGGTCTTGGCCCCGCAACGAAGATCGATGCCGTCGAGCTACATTGGCCAAGCGGACTCATCGAGCGAGTCACTCTGCCGGGCATCGATGGTATTTTCACGGTACAGGAAGGGAAGGGAACCCCAGTCACCCCGGAGCCCAGGAAGTAGCACCTGCTTGAGGCAGGGTGAGAGATCCGGATAACGGCAACCGTATCCCTGAGATCTACCAATCATTCTTCTGTACGAGCTTGGGCTGTTTCCCCATCTTGCCTGCGAGCACCCAGTCCACGCGGGAAGTAATATCTTTTTCTCGAGCTTCCCCTTCGATTTTTCCGACTGCCGTTCCGCTCTCATCCAGAATGAGTGTAGCGGGAACAAGTACCCCGAGACCTAGCTCCTGCAGGGTTACTTCGGAGCCCCCAGTCCACACAGGAATTCGGAAGTGCCGCTTTTTTACTGTCCCTTCGATCTTGCCTTGCGCCTCCTTGTCGTCCAGCGAAAGTGCAACGAAGATGACTCCGCGTGCAGCGTATGCGTCGGCAAGCTTCTGCAGTCGAGGCATCTCTTCCCGGCACGGTCCACACCATGTGGCCCAGAGATTGACTACAGCTACATGGCCTTTCAATTCAGCGAGGGTATGAGCGGTGCCGTCCATACCGTGGTATTGCGTAGCTGTGCCACTGGCCACCACTCTCTCTTGTCCTTGCCCTCTGGCAACTAATGTCAACAGTGCCAGCACTGCGAGCAGTGCTGGCCCGGGTCTCAAGCGTAATTTCATGTTTCCTCTTATTTCCCGCGCCGCCGACGGGTGAGCAGTGAACGACGGCTAACTATAAAGTTCTTCACTCGCACTGCATATCCATCGAAAGATGGAGAAAGAATTCGGCCTAATGATGTCTGGATAAGTTACCTACGCACGCCTACTATTGCGCCGTTATGAAAACCAAATTTCTAAGCGATCCGCTAATTTTCGTACTCGTCGCAGTGTCTCTTTTAGCCTTGGCGACTCAAGCCAATGCACAGGGATGTCTTGCGGCGCACACGAACAGTTCGATGCAGGGTTGTCTTACCGGTTCGCAGCCGACAACAGGCCAGCTCTTCCGTCATCATCCGATCACGGTTGAAGTCGACTGGCGCTCCTTTAGTTCCTTCCGTCACTTTGTCGGAGAAGCGGAACAGACCCAGCGAGCCGTTTTGAATACGCAGATCAAGAACCATCAGAATATCTACAACATCAGCGTCGAGACCCAACTCACGCCGCGTTGGTCAGCGAACATCTTCGTCCCTGTTCTGCAAGGCACGCGGAACCAGAAGTATGCACCGAACGGCATCTACGACATCGCGGGAGTCGGAGACATTATTGTCGGGGCCCAGGCATGGATGCTTCGCTCCGCAAGTGAGCGGGGAGGAAACGTCGCGCTCAGCTTCGGCCTCAAGCTTCCGACTGGCCTGAACAATGGAATGGGCACGGGCAGACTCTCAAACGGTACGATCCAAAAGGTAGTGGCAGACCAATCTCTGCAACCCGGGGATGGCACCTGGGGCTTTACGCTTGGGAGCCAGGCCTATCAGCAGACCTACCTTCACACCATTGCGTATTTCCAGGGATCGTGGCTTTTCAATCCGGCCGACACCAACGGGGTGCAGACCTTTCGCAGTGGAGCCGAGGGAATTATGTCGGCGACCGATCAATATCTCTTCCGCGGAGGATTGTCGCGTCATGTTCCTTATATTCGCGGTCTCGCCGCGAGCTTTGGAGGCCGGATGGAAGGGATTCCCGTCCGGGACGCCTTTGGCAGCAGTAACGGTTTTCGGAGGCCCGGTTACATCATCTCGATTGATCCAGGCTTGCAGTACCAGCATAGTCGCACGATGTTTGCCCTCAATGCGCCGTGGGCCGTTCAGCGCAATCGTCGAGCCAGCGTGACGGACCTCGCGAACCACAAGCATGGGGACGCGGCCTTTGCCGATTATGCCATCGTCCTGAGCGCCTCCCGAACTTTCTAATTCCAGGACAGTCTTCCAAAATCTGCTTCGAGGTTCAGCCCCCGTCCACGGTACGACCGTGTCGGAATCGATGTCTCGTGGCGTCCTCTATCCTCGATGCTTGATTCTTTTCTAACCGAAGAGATTGCGTCTGCCCGTCGGTGTGTAAGAATAAGGCGGATTCCGATCACGGGCAGGAGAGTCGCAAACGATGACAGTGCGCATGAAGGATATTGCCACTGACCTGAATCTATCCAAGATGACCATCTCGAAGGTCCTTCGTGGTCAGATGGATGTGAGTGCGAAGACTAAAGCGCGCGTCCTGCAGCGCATGAAGGAGCTGAACTACCGTCCCAACATCTCAGCACGCAGCCTGAGAACCGGCCAGACTCTAAGCATCGGGTTGATCGTTCCCTCCCTCGCCGACCCAATCTACACGGACATGGCGCGGAGCGTCGTAAAGCATCTTAGGCTCGCTAACTATAGCGTTTTGCTGTCTTCCGCCGAGTTCGAGCCAGACCTGGAGCGTCGGGAGATCGAACAGCAACTCTCCCGGCAGGTCGATGCGTTGATCCTTGCCTCCGTACAGAAGTCGGACGAGCTTGTGGAATTGACTCGTACTATCCAAACGCCTCTTGTGCATCTGTACCCCGGCTCCGTTCTCTTCAAGTCAAACGCGGTCGATCTCCATGAAGAGGAGATAGGCCACCTCGCTGCCAGCCATCTGGTGCGAGTAGGTTGTCGTCGCATCGCGAATGTCCGTGGACCGGAAAGTGTAGCGTCCGATCTGCGCTACAAAGGTTTTCGTGCCGCCCTGTCTGAGGTGGGACAACGTGTACGACCCGAATTGACCACCGAAGCGGATGCATTGCCTGCCGAGGATTACGAACGCGGAGTACTCGCGGCGGAGCGTTTCCTCAAGAGTAAAGTTCAGCCCGATGGAATTGTCTGCCACACTGATCTCATCGCCCTGGGTGTGATGGATCGACTCTCTGACGCCGGCCGAAATATACCCAATGAAATCGCGGTGATCGGATGTGGGAACGATCCGAAGTTATGCGAGATGCGAATCCCTCTCTCCAGCGTGGATTTTTCGCTTGGCGAGATCGGGGAGCAAACTGCAAAGCTCGTCCTGAAACTCCTGGCCTCCAATGGGCCCTCCAAAGTTAAGAGCGTCGAGGTGTCACCTACACTGGTCGTCAGAGCCTCAACCTCGCGCCTAGATAAACTCTCCACAGATCGAGGAAGAAGATGAAGAAGCGCAGTGCAGTCAAGCGATCCGATTTGATCGTATTTGGTGAGTTCTTCTCGGATATGGTGTTTTACAATCTCCCGGATCGGCCTCGCCTTGGAGAGGAGATCAAAACCGATTCGTTCTTGATCGCTCCCGGGGGACTTGCCACGACGGCACAAGCAGCGAACCGTCTCGGTACGAGCACAGCGATTATTACGCGCGTTGGGGCAGATGCCGCGTCTCTTCCTACCTGGCTCGAAATTCTTCGCCAGGGGTTCGATGTCTCCGCCTGCGAGACGAGTGATTCTCTGCCGACTGCCCTCACGGTATGCGTGGCCTATAACGCCGACCGCATGATGGTGACCCATGAGCCAATCCATCACAATCTGGAGGCGCTGCTGGAGAAACCAGAGGTCCAGCGCAAACTGCGGAGCGCACGGCACGTTCATCTGGCATGTGCGTTGAGACAGCCAAAGAAGTGGCTTCCGTTATTAATGCTTCTGCGAAGTGAGGGAATCACGGTCTCAGCGGACTTTGGATGGAACCCCGATGTTCCGGCCGAAGACATGAGTTCCATCCTGCGCCACCTCGAATTTGTATTTCCGAATGAGCATGAGGCGCGGAAACTTACAGGCGCCAAGAGCGCGAAGCGGGCGTTGGAAAAGCTTGCCGAGTGGGTGCGGGTCCCGGTGATCACTCTCGGAGATCGCGGAGCGATGCTTCTCGCCGATGGCAAACTCCACACCCAGCCGGCTCTCGCCCAGACGCTTGTGGATGCAACAGGTGCCGGAGATGCCTTCAACGGCGGTTTTCTTCACGGCTTCCTCAAAGGATGGGCCTGGGACGACTGCTTGCGTGCCGGGAACATCTGCGGAGGCATGGCGGTATCGGCGCCTGGAGGCTCTGAAGGGCTTCCCGCGCAGGCGCTGTTTCAACGACATTTGAAGGCAATGCAGCGCTAAATCGGCGCATCGTTCTTCTCGATAGCGACTTGCGGGCAGGCCCCAAATCGCCGCGTAAGGTGGCGGGAGGAGGAAAGCGCTCTAGCGCCTTCAAATATTTCTATTGACTTCTCCTTTACATCCGGGCAATCTCCTATTTACACGAATATTTACCGATAACGTTACCGGTAACGTTGCTTCGTAAATGAAGACAGCGATCGGATTTCGAAATGGGCCCGCTCTATTCCATCTCCACGAGGAGTCAGTGATGAATTTCATCAACTTTGGTCGATCCATTCGCAAAGCATCCAACCCAATCACCTTCCGTGCACTTGCATGGATTGCGCTCGCTTCGATTGCGACAACCGCACATGCACAACTCGATCGCGGAACGATCATCGGCAGCCTTAAGGATTCCCGAGGTTCAGTAGTCGCGAAGGCGACTGTGACGGTCCGGAACGTTGCGACCGGTGTGACAGCGACGGTGACGACCAACGACGACGGCACCTACCAGGTCCTCGCTCTCAACCCCGGCACATATACGGTGGAAGCGACTGCGCCAGGTTTCAGCGTTGCCAAAAATACCGGAGTGGAGATTCACGTAAAGAGTCAGGCCGAGGTGGATTTTACGCTGCAGGTCGGGTCGGTCACGGAGCAGATTGAGGTAGTCGACACCGCCGCGGCGCTGCAAACCCAATCCGCTGACGTTGGCACGACCATCGGAACGACACAGATCAATGATCTTCCCTTGAATGCCCGGAGGTATGCCGACCTCGCGCTACTCTCTCCCGGCATCTTCAAGAATCCAGCAGTGGCAAATGCGGCCCCTGATCGCTTCAGTTCGAATGGCAACTCCGAGACGCAAAACTACTTTGCTCTCGATGGAGTCGATAACAACTCAGGCTCGACCAATCTGCAGGAAGGCTCGGTCCAGAACGTACAACCTCCTCCCGATGCGATTCAGGAGTTCCGGGTACAGACCCGCACCTATTCCACCGAGTTCGGCACCTCCGCTGGCGCTGTGATCAATGCCTCCACCAAGAGTGGAACGAACAGCTTCCATGGCAATGTGTGGGAGTATGCGCGGAATAGCGTCTTCGACTCGAACACCTACCTCAATCGGCAGAAGGCTCTCCCGAAGGGTAATTTCAGCCAGAACCAATTCGGTGGCACCATCGGTGGGCCAATCTTCCGGAACCACACATTCTTCTTCGCCGACTATCAGGGACTGCGAAGCGCACAACGTGTCACCAAGGCCTCAGTCGTTCCTTCTGCCAGGATGAAGACCGGCGACTTCAGCGAGTTGAGCACGTCCGCATACCCGTTCAATAGCGTCGCGACGGGTCAGGCTGGCTGCATTACAACCGCAACGATGAAGATCGCAGCAGGATGCATCGACCCGGTAGGATCCAAGCTGGCTGCGTTATTTCCTGATCCGAATGATCCTGCCGTACCTGTATGGACGGGCGCTACGAACTACAACTTCGTCTATAACCTTCCGCAGCAGGTCAATTCCACCGATGGTCGTATCGACCATAAGATCAGTGAAAAGGATTCGGTCTTCGGTCGCTACAGCTTCTTGAAGCAGCACCGGCAGGATGCGCCCTGGACCTCAAATCCCATTGCAGGTAACGGTGGATTCGCCACGGACTACAACATCAAGAACCAGGGGCTCGCCCTGGGCGAGACCCACGTATTTTCTTCCACCATGGTGAATCAGGCGCGCTTTGGCTTCTCGCGCGATAAGGCCGTCAGTGGTCCGATCGGCTTGACGCTTGGCACCTCCAATGCAGCGGACTATGGCCTTACAGGAATCCCAGCCTCTCCTTACACAGCAGGTATCCCGCCAATCTACATCTCAGGTTTTGTAACGCTGGGAACGGATCGGTTCCGCCCGCAGTTTCAGGTGGCGACCGTATACCAGTTCATCGATACGCTCAATAAGCTGATTGGCAATCACAGTCTGATGGCGGGATACGAGTATCACCGCAACACAGACAATTTCCTCGACCTGCAGGCGCCGCAGGGCTTCATTCAATCGACCGGTATTTACTCCAATAAGTCGGGCTTCGGCTTTGCCGACTTCCTTCTAGGCGACGTCGCATCCACCATCTACAACACTCCGCTTTCGGTTCACAGCTTCGAACCGGGACACTCGTTCTTCCTGCAGGACACGTGGCGCTTGAAGTCGCGCTTCACACTCACCTACGGAGCTCGTTATGAACTCTTTGCGCCGGTGTTGAATCGCACGAACTCCCTCTCTAACTTCTCGACGTCAGGCGGAGGAAGCCTGGTGGCTGCCGCTGCCAATGCGGGCGACTGGGGTGCGCGCTCCCTGATCAATCCGGATAAAAACAACATCGCACCTCGGCTAGGCTTCTCCTACCAGTCTGCCCCGAATATCGTCTTCCGCGGCGGTTACGGCGTCTTCTATCAGTTCATCAATCGAATCGGTTCGGAGTCGAACCTCGCGCTCAACCAGCCGTTCCTCAAAGCCGTACAAACCAGCCAGGGCGCAGGAAGCGTAACTCCCGTCTTCCAGTTGAAGAATGGGTTCCCGGGAACGACATATGCTGCATCCGTAGTCCCACTCTACTTGCAGAAGAATAACTGGCAGGATCCGAACCAGCGGACCAGCTACGTCCAGCAGGCGAGCTTCGGAACACAGATTCAAATTCAGCCCTCGACCGTGCTGGAGATGACGTGGGTCGGCAACTGGGGACACAAGATGAATCGTCTCCGTAACGCCAATCAGGGCATAGTAACTGGCTTCGCGTCCGCGACGCAGGCGCTGGTGCAGTTTCCCTACCCCAATCTGAATACCGCCACCTCAACGATCGCCGGTGCAGGAACGCACAGCTTCCTGGAGTACGCAACCAACGATGGAAATACGAGTTACAACGCGTTGGAGTTGAGTGCACGCCGCACGATGTCCCACGGCCTCTCCTACCAGATCAGCTACACCTGGGCGCATGGCATGTCGGACTTCGTCGATAACCTGACCGGCGGCTCCACTCCTCAGAATGCCTATGACTATGCTCACGAGCGTTCGAATTCGCCGTTCGATCAGCGTCATCGTTTCGTCGCCGCCGCAGGTTGGAAGTTGCCCATCGGTAAAGGTGGCATGGTCCTCAACAGCGACTCGGTTGCGTCCAAACTCATCGGTGGATGGCAGCTCAACGCAATTGTCACTCTCCAGACCGGAAATTCATTCAACATAAGCGCTGCCGATAACAGCCAGACCGGTGGCAGCCACGCTGCCTATGCCAACTGCCTCAGCGATCCCTTTGTCGGAGCGACCAAAGACCGCTCTCAGGCCACCAGTTCCGCGAACACGCAACGGTTTATCAACGCGAAAGCATTTTCGCAGCCGGGAGTCGGAGCCTTCGGAAGTTGCCGTCCCCGGGCTTACTATGGACCAGGCCGCGAGAATGTTGACCTCAGCGTGTTCAAGCAGTTCCGTCTCGGCGATGTCAGGCAGATTGAGCTTCGATTTGAAGCCTTCAACGCATTCAACCATGCCAACTTCGGGACTCCATCTGCTTCCGTTGCAAATCTTGCAACCTTCGGACAGATCAGCACTGTGATCAATGACGCGCGCCAGATCCAGATGGCGGGTAAGTTCTACTTCTGATCGACGCAACTCTGAAACCGGGGAGAGAACGGCACTCCTCAAATGCAGATGTAAGAGCAAGGGAACATGATGAAAAACTTCGCACTGCGCCATTCCACGAATGCGGTATTGATGGTCGCCCTGCTCACCGGAAATTCGGCGGGTCTTCTGGGTGCATCGGTACCGGAGAAGCAGATCACGGATGCAACGCCGATCCCACCGGATCGCGGTGCCGCGGCAACCTGGCAGTTGCTGAAGAAGCTTCACACTCGGGCCAGCCTGCTCATGATCGTCGCGCACCCCGACGACGAAGACGGAGCGACCCTCGCGTATGAGGGACGCGGTGTCGGGGTACGGACAAACCTCATGCAGTTGAATCGGGGCGAAGGTGGTGCGAACGTCATGTCCAGTGATTACTGGGACGCGCTCGGCCTTGTTCGCACCGAAGAGCTTCTCCAGGCAGGGCGTTACTACGGGATCGACCGGCAGTACTTCAGCACGGCAGCCGATTACGGTTTCTCGAAGTCGCTGAAGGAAGCTGTCGATCAATGGGGGCACGACCGCGAACTCGCAGAGGCTGTCCGCGTCGTTCGCATGACGCGTCCCCTCATCGTCTGCTCGGTCTTCGTCGGCGGACCCACCGACGGACACGGCCATCATGCCACCGCCGGTTTGCTGACGCAGGAAGTCTTCAAAGCCGCAGGCGATCCGAAGATGTTCCCCGAACAAATCAAGGAAGGACTGCAGCCGTGGGAGCCGGTCAAGGTCTACGCACGCGTCCCCTTCTTCCGTACCTCGGAGAAGGGCTCCTACGACTACGCGAACCACGTATGGGGGCCGCTGGGCGTGACCAATCATGTCACCGGCAAATGGGAGCCCGGTAAGGTTGCAACCACCCTTGCGATCCCGGTCGGCACCTTCGACGAACTCGTCGGACAGACGTACCTCCAGATCGCCCGCGAGGGTCTCGGGTATCAAAAATCGCAGAATGGTGGCGGCGAAGTTCCGCTGCCTGGCCCGCAGGGTGCGATGTATCACCGCTTTGGTTCGCACATCGATGCGAAGGAAACTGAGGAGACACTCTTCGACGGAATCGACACCTCGCTGCAATCCATTGCTATCTTAGCGGGCAACACGCCGCCCGAGTTCCTGAGCAGCAGCCTCTCGAAGGTGAATGGTCAGGTTGAGGGTGCCATGAAGGCGTTCACCGGCCAGAATACCGCGACCATCGCGCCCGCCCTGGCCGAGGGAATGACAGAGATCGGGAAGCTGATCGGCTTAGTAGAAAAGAGTTCGCTTAAGCCTCAGGAAAAATACAACATCCTCTTCGAGCTGCGCGTGAAGCAGCGTCAGTTCAACGACGCCCTGGTCTCTGCGCTTGGTCTCAGCCTGGAAGCGGATGTCGTTCCCGCGCCCGCCGCCAATGGATTGCCGCCCGAGTTTCGCCGCACCCAGACCACCTTTCAGATGGCGACACCCGGAAAGCAGATCCACGTAAACGTCCATCTCTTCGATGGAGGCAAACAGCAAGTCGAAGTGAAGCAATTGTCTTTCGTAGCATCCTCAGGAGAGAGCTGGAAGGCCACCCTCCGGGGCGAGCTTGCAGGCGTCCTGCAGCCGGGGAAGGCAATCGATGCCCTTTACGATGCCACCATCCCCGCCGATGAGCCATACAGCAAGCCATACTTTACCCGAGCTAACCTAGGTGAATCCCGTTATACCGTCAGCAACAAAGACTACTTCGGTATGCCCCTCGCGCCTTACCCTCTGGAGGCCCGAGCCCAGTTCGCGTATCACGGTGTCGTTCTATCCGCCTCCAAAGTAGTTCAGGTGGTCAGCCGGGTGGAAGGACCTGGAGTTCTCCGCTATCCGATGCCGGTAGGTCCTCCGGTCTCAGTAGGCTTGAGTCCCAGCGCGGGCGTTCTTCCCATGGATCTCAAGTCGTTCCCCGTAAGCGTCCATCTTCTAAATAATCTGGAAGGCAAGACCGTCGAGAGCATACATCTGAAGTTGCCCGAAGGCTGGCGCGTGGAGCCGTCTTCCGTGCCAGTCAACTTCGAGCAGGCCGGAGAAGAACGCTCCGTATCCTTCACCGTCTATCCGAAAGCAACGCTCGGAAGCGCGTACGAGATCACCGCCGTAGCGGACCTGCAAGGCAAATCCTATAGCGAAGGCTATGTAAAGACTGGCTACCTCGGTCTGCGGCCTTACTTCCTTTACAGCAAGGCCAGCTATCGCACCATCGGCTCCGATGTGAAGGTAGCGCCAAACCAGAAGATCGGCTACATCGACGGAAGCGGAGACGATGTTCCCGCATCCCTCGCGGCCCTCGGAGTACACGTCTCGTTCCTCACAGCACAAGACCTCTCAGGCGGAGATCTCAGCAAATACGATACGATTCTCGTGGGTGTACGTGCCTATGCGGTACGTCCGGATCTGGTCGCAAACAACTCGCGTCTTCTGGAGTATGTCAAAAACGGCGGAGTCGTCATGGTGCAGTACAACACGCCGGAGTTTGACCATAACTTCGGCCCCTATCCCTACGTGATGACGAACGATCCGGAGGAAGTGACGAACGAGCACTCCGTTGTCCAGATCCTGGATGCGAAGAACCCGCTCTTCACGTGGCCCAATCCAATCACCTCGAAAGATTTCGAGGGCTGGATCGAGGAGCGAGGCTCGAAGTTCCTCTCCACCTGGGATCCCAAATACACCGCTCTCCTCGAAACCCACGACGAGGGACAACCGGCACAGAAGGGCGGCCTGGTCTATGCGCGCTACGGGAAGGGAGCCTATATCTACAACGCCTACGCGTTCTACAGAGAACTGCCTCTGGGTGTTCCAGGTGCGTATCGGCTCTTCGCCAACATGATCAGCCTTCCCCAAAATCCCGACTTCCAGGCAGGTCGCTGAAACCGACCTGCCTGGCGTACCGGAAGATATCCCTTCACTCTCTAACTCGTCCTACAACGCTCTCAACAGTCTTACGCAGTACATCTATGACCAACACAGCCTTTGCCGTGAGACATGACGGCACTCAACTCGAGCGGGGAATGGGGATCTGGGGAGCCTTGTCGGCGAACATCCTCAACATGATTGGGGTGGGTCCTTTTCTGACGATTCCCCTGGCAGTGGCCGCGATGGGCGGCCCGCAGGCCATGATCGGATGGATTCTCGGCGCGGTGCTCTGCATGTGCGACGGCATGGTCTGGGCAGAACTCGGATCGAGGTTTCCACAATCAGGAGGCCCATACCACTACCTCCTGTATGGCTTCGGCCCTAAAAGCTGGGGGCGCCTCTTCAGCTATCTCTATCTGTGGCAGTCCCTGCTGATCGGCCCGATCTCCATCGCTGGCGGAGCCGTTGGATTCAGCGAGTACGCCCGTTTCATCGTTCCCGGCATGCAACATCGTCATCAGGTCATGCTCGCCATGGGCGTATGTGCTCTTGCGACGGTCCTGCTCTACCGCTCTATCCGTTCGATCGCCGCGCTCTCGCTTGTAGTCACCGTAGCGGTAATCGGCACCTGTACATGGATCATCGTAAGTGGAGCGCTGCACTTTCATGCGTCCCTTGCGTTTGATCTTCCCCCCAACGCCTTCCATATGAGCCGAGCCTTCTGGGCTGGCCTCGGCTCCGCAACGCTGATCGGCGTCTACGACTACGGCGGCTACAACAACGTCTGTCTGCTCGGCGACGAAATTCAAACACCCAACCGAACCATCCCCAAAGCAGTCCTGTTCTCGATCGCCATCGTAGCGCTGCTCTACCTTGCGATGAACGCCTCAATCCTCGGAACCGTGCCGTGGAGACAGGCGCAACACTCCAATGCCGTGGTCGCCGACTTTATGCAGATACTCTACGGGCATGTCGGTGGAGTGGTAGTCTCGCTCCTTATCCTGGTCGCGGCGTTCGGTTCGGTCTACGCCATCCTCCTCGGATTCTCTCGCGTACCCTACACCGCAGCCGTAGACGGTCACTTCTTTTCAATCTTTGCAAAGCTGCATCCGACTGGAAACTTTCCGACCACTTCCTTGCTCGTGATGGGAGGGCTCTCGGCACTGGCCTGCCTCTTCTCCCTTGCGGATCTCATCTCCGTCCTGATCGTGGTTCAGACCATGTTTCAGTTCATCGCTCAGTGCATCGCATTGATGCTGCTCCGTCGAGACGGAACTACTTCAAACGATGTCTACCGGATGCCTTTTTATCCCATGCCCGCAGTCGTCGCGTTGTTGGGCTGGGTCTACATCCTGGTCAGCGGAAAGCCCCAGCACCTGTTGATCGGTATTGCCATGGCAGCGGTCGGTGCGGGCTTCTACTTATTGCAGGCAAAGCGACGGAAGGAGTGGCCTTTCAACGCCTATGAAACTATTTGACGTAACAGTAGTTGGGGAAATTTATATCGATCACGTGTTCTCCGGCTTCGCAACCTGGCCGAAGCCCGGGGAAGAAGTGTTCACCGACCAATATCTTCAGGAGATTGGAGGCGGGGCCGCAAACACCGCCTGCGGGCTGGCACGACTGGGACGCTCCGTTCGCCTGGTGGGAGCGATCGGAGCCGCTGACGCGCAGTGGTTTCGTACCCGCCTCGATCAGTTCGGTGTCTCCAGCGATCTGCTGACACTCCGCGAAGATCGCACCGGCGTAACGATGAGCGTCTCCACCACGGAGGACAGATCGTTCTTTACCTACCTCGGTGCCAACAGCCACCTGCTAACGCTGTTAGATGACGAAGCATTGCTGGAGCAAATGAAGCAGTCCCGTCACGTCCATTTCGCACTGCCTCTTGATTCTCATACGGCCATCCACATCCTGCCCGAGTTACGCTCTGCAGGATGTACCACGTCACTCGACGTCGGATTTCAGCCCGCATGGCTTAGCGATCCAGAGAGTCTGGTAGCTTGCCGGGCCACCGATTACTTCCTGCCGAATGAACGAGAGGCATCCATCGTCTGCGGCGGCGACGGAAATGATTATCTTGCCTTCGCCGAAGAACAAGGTCTGCCTCGCGGCATACTAAAGCTGGGCCCCAGGGGCGCGGCGATGGCAACGGGCGGCAGGCGGTATTCCGTCCCTTCGCCAGACGTCACGGTCGTCGACACAACAGGTGCTGGAGATGCTTTCGATACAGGTTTCATCGACGCGCTCCTGGACGGTGCTGGACCTGAAGACTGTCTCCGCCGGGCATGTATCTGCGGAGGCCTTTCCACACGGACGGCGGGTGCACTCCGCGGTCTTCCCCTGAGAGACCAGATTGAAAGGCTGTATGAACAAACCTATGCGTCGTAAAGTTGCGTTTATCGGAGGCGGCGGAGTTCGCACTCCTCTTGTTGTGTTTGGAATCAATGAAGCGGCCGAAGCTGCGGGAATCGAGGAATTAGTCCTCTTCGATCCCGACGCCGAACGCGTAAGAATCATGACTGAGCTAGGCCGCGCCGTCGTTGCCCAGGAGGGCGGAGCGCTCCGCGTTCGCATGGCCACCTCCATCGAGGATGCCGTCGAAGGGGCATACTTCGTCATGAACAGTATCCGCGTTGGTGGCATCCAGGCCCGCGCCCACGACGAAAAGGTTTCCATCGCGCAAGGCTATCCGGGGCAGGAGACTACCGGCCCAGGCGGCGTCGCCATGGGACTGCGCACCGTGCGCACCGCCATCGAGCAGGCCCGTGTCGTCGCACGCCTTGCACCTGAGGCATGGCTGATCAACTTCACGAATCCCGCCGGCCTCATCACCCAGGCCATTCGGCAAAACTCCGATGCGAAGGTCGTGGGCATCTGCGATACGCCGACCGAAATGCTGCACCGCATCCATACCGCACTGGGCGCGTCGAGCGATGAGGTCCGATGCGAGTACGTCGGATTGAATCACCTGGGCTGGATTCGAAAGATTTCACTTCGCGGAAAAGACATAACCGCCCGCCTCCTCAAAGACGATCAATTCCTCGCGCAACTGTATTCGGTCCCGCTCTTCGAACACGATCTGATTCGGGCGCTGGGGCTCATTCCCACGGAATACCTTTTCTTCTACTACTCCCGCCGCCGCGCCCTTGAGAACCAGCGAAAACAAGGCTCCACCCGAGGCACCGAAGTCGAGCGATTAAATATCAAGTTGATCGTAGAACTGCAGTGCAAGTTGGCAAGCTCGGATGGCCCCGGCGCGATCCGCACTTACGTCGACTATCTCAACACCCGGTCCGGGTCGTACATGAAACTCGAAGGCAACGGCGGAACCGCTCTGGGGAGCGAACAACCCACCGAGGAAGATCCCTTCCGCGCCGCCAGCGGATACCATCGCATCGCGCTGGACGTAATGAACGCATTGACCGGGGTGAAGCCCGGTCGAATCGTCGTAAATACAACGAACGCAGGCGCAATCGACGAAGTCGAAGCCGGGGACATCGTTGAGGTCTCGTCGATGATTGCTGAAAACAGCATCGTCCCCGAACCCTGCGGTACGCTCCCTGAAGCGGTCCGGGGCCTGGTGCTTGCCGTAAAAGCCTATGAGCGGGTCGCAATTCAGGCCGCAATCGAGAACTCTGAGATCCTCGCCCGAAAAGCGATGCTCCTGTACCCTGCGATCGGAGAATGGGAGCCCTCGAAAGCCCTGCTCGAAAGCCTTATCGTCCACTGCTGACCGTCCTGGAGTCGATTCCCTTACGCGAAGCGTCCAAAACCCCACGAAGGCCCGTGGCGTCTGCCCGGCGTTAGGGCGCACATTTGCTTCAGCGATACATATTGCAGGAATCCGTTCCAATCCCTATTGCCTAACCAAAGAATTTCCCGGTTCTTGAAGAAAGGATCCTCTGGGATGTACTGCTGTTGGCTGGAATGGATAGAATTACAACGCTTGCAGAAGAGTTCTCTCTAAAGTTCTCCAACAGGGTTCTTCTGCGACTGCACCGTTTGAGGAAATCTCCAGAACCACGCAGAGAGAGGCGGCACCCAGCACTATGAAGCGGATGACAAACATAGCTCTCATGACCACGGTTATCACCGCTATAGCAGGTGGATCCCTTGTAATTCCAGTTGGGGCAGCAGCCGCATCGGGTCCAAAACCTGCCCAACCGGACAGCGTAAGACGGTATCTCGTCGGGTCTGGCGATATGCTGATCGCATCGGCGGCGTATGCCGGTCAGGCCCCCGCTCAACAACCGGCTGTCGCAGACAGTCAGAAGGCGCGTACCGGTACAGGACCTGCAGCAGGATCGATCGAGGCGGGACAGTCGACCTTTCAGCAGAACTGTGCGTTCTGCCACGGTCGCGATGCCGCCGGCGGAGAGACCGGACCCGACCTGACCCGGTCGAAGCTGGTGGCAGAAGATGTCGCTGGAAACAAGATCACTGAAATCATTCATAACGGCCGTATTGAGAAGGGAATGCCCCGGTTCCCTTTCTCAGAGCTTGAAACGGCAAACGTCGTTGCGTTCATCCACAATCAAGCTTTGAAGGCCCAGTCTCAGACCGGAAAGCGGCGTGGCGTGGAGGTCGCTGACCTGCAAACCGGTAACCTCGAAGCAGGGAAGAAGTACTTCAATGGAGCAGGCGGCTGCACCTCCTGCCATTCGCCCACCGGAGACCTCGCAGGCATTGCGTCCAAATATCAGGGTCTGCAGTTGGAGCAGCGTATGTTGTATCCGCGCGATGCAAAATCTACTGTTGTGGTGACCCTGCCCTCCGGTCAGAAGGTCGAAGGAGCCCTGGCCTATCAGGACGAGTTCACCGTGGCGCTCCGCGATAGTACAAATACCTACCGCTCCTGGCCAGTGTCCGCAATCCAGGCCAAGATCAATTCGCCGGTCGACGGCCACGTTGACCTGTTCAGCAAATATACCGACGACGATATCCATAACCTCATGGCATACATCCAGACCCTCAAGTAAGGATGTACTGCCGTACGGCTCATTGACTCTCCCCGGTCATCATGTTCCGATGAGATTCAGTGAGCCGTAAACCAGCCCTTCCCATCGACGCTCTTCTGCCGGAGATTATCGCCTCCCTGCAGCACCATCCGAGTCTCATCGTGGAAGCGCAGCCCGGTGCCGGCAAGACGACTCGCGTCCCCCCTGCACTCCTGGACGTTGTGACTGGCGAGATCGTGGTGCTCGAGCCACGCCGTATCGCGGCACGCATGGCAGCCCGGCGCGTGGCATGGGAACTCGGCGAGTCCGTAGGCGAGACAGCCGGCTATCAGGTCCGTTTTGAGGAAGTAGGTGGCCCGAAGACGCGCCTGCGCTTCGTCACGGAGGGCGTACTGACCCGGCGTCTCCTCACCGACCCCACCCTGCGCGGAGTCGATGCAATCGTCCTCGATGAGTTTCACGAGCGTCACATCGACAGCGACTTCGCCCTGGCTCTCTTGAAGCAGCTGCAGCACAGTCGTCCCGATCTGCGCATCGTCATTATGTCGGCCACCCTGGATGCCGCACCCATAGCTCGCTACCTTGACGACTGTCCCGTCCTACGCTCCGAGGGGCGGCTCTTCGATTTATCGATCAAGCATCTGCTCTACTCCCCAGAACCCCTCTATACCCAGGTCAGGAACGCAGTCGACCTGCTGATGCGGGAAGGTCATCAAGGCGACACCCTGGTCTTTCTACCGGGAGCAGCGGAGATCCGCAGGGCCATACGCGAGTGCGATGATCTTGCCCGCCGCAAGCAACTGCTCATGCTTCCGCTCCACGGGGATCTGTCTCCAACCGAGCAGGATCGTGCTGTTGAACCCTCCCAGCAACAGAAGCTCATCCTCGCAACGAATGTTGCTGAAAGCTCCATCACCGTCGAAGGGGTCACTGCGGTCATCGACAGCGGCTTTGCACGAGTAGCGTCGCACTCTCCATGGACCGGTTTGCCTACCCTGGAGATCAGCCGGATAAGCCAGGCGTCGGCTCGGCAGCGGGCCGGACGGGCAGGGCGCACCGCCCCCGGCAGGGTAGTTCGACTCTATCCGGAAGAGGATTTTCTGCGGCGTCCCGAACACGATACCCCAGAGATCGTCCGCAGCGACCTGTCTCAGTTGGGCATCGCGCTGCGAGCGATGGGGCTGACGGACTTCGCCGCTCTCGACTGGCTCGACGTTCCTCCACCCGCTGCCGTACAGCAAGCCGAACTGCTCCTCGACCGGCTCGGGGCGACCGGTCTAATGGCACGGCAACTCGCCCGTTATCCGCTCCCTCCGCGCCTGTCTCGGATTTTGGTTGAAGCCACGGCACGCGGCGTCGGCGAGGACGCGTGCATCGCGGTGGCGCTTCTCGGCTCCGGGGCACGCAGCGAGAACAACGACATCCTGGCCGCAATGGAGGCACCCCAGGATCCTCGAACAACGCAGCATATCCAGCAACTCCGCAGAATTGCCCGGCCACCAAGACAGACCGTCCATGACGATGATGCGCTGTTGCTGTCGATCCTCGCGGGATTCCCAGACCGCGTAGGACGGCGCCGATCCGGAAACCAGATCACACTCGCGACAGGAACCTCCGCCGAGGTATCGGGAGACCCGCCACAATACGAGTTTATGGTCGCCGTCGACGCGGAAGACCGTAAAGACAAGCCCATCCCCATGATTCGGATGACGGCCCGCATCGAGCCCGACTGGTTGATCGATCTCTTCCCTGATCGCGTCCGCGAGCAATCCGGAGTGGTCTGGAACCGCATCGCAGAGCGGGTCGATGCGATCAGCGCTTTACTGTACGACGAGCTCACCATCCAGGAGACCCGCGATGCCATCCCCGATCCGAACTCCGCTGCCGAGCTGTTGGCTGAGAAGGCACTCGAGACCGGCGTCGATCGCTTCATCGAAAGGGAAGAATTGAACAACTTTCTCGCCCGCCTCGACTTCGCGAACTTCGAGGCACCCGACATTCCAGCGACACTCCGTAAGCTCTGTATCGGACTGAGAAGTTTCGCAGAACTAAAGCGCGCAGTGGAGAGTTTTATCCCGCTGTTGGAACAGGAGTTGGATAGCCAGCGTCTACGCCGTGACGCCCCGGTCACTCTGCGTCTTCAAGGCGGACGCCAGGCAAAGGTGCACTACGAGCGGGGAAAGATTCCATGGATCGCCTCGCGCTTGCAAGACTTCTTCGGCATGCGCGACACTCCCAGGATCGGGCCGAATCAGACCCCGGTTGTGGTCCATCTTCTGGCGCCCAATCAGCGCGCAGTGCAGACCACAACCGATCTAGCCGGCTTCTGGGAAAGACTCTACCCGCAAGTCCGCCGCGAACTGATGCGCCGCTATCCCAGGCATGCGTGGCCCGAGAAGCCCTGACGGGGAAGATGCTTAGGCAGTCTTCTCTTCCGAAACCGCAGTACGAGTCTGCAGACTCTTCAGCGTCTGTCGTCCCAGAGGTCGTTCGTGCAGCAGTAGCTCAGCAGCCCTTACTTTAGGATTTGCATGGAACCACTCCTGAAAGACATTAGCGCATAGCAGGTTCGTGATCGCGAGCAGCGCCATGCCCTGGTGATGCGCCATCCACGAGCGCACCATCTCCGGCTTGTTCCCGGCGATATAGTCTGCTGCCTCATAGAAGCCGTAGCCGCCTACCCACCCGGCATCTGCCATCCGGTGCAGATTGGAGAGCGCATGCTCACGCGCAAAAGGCAGTGCAAGAAAAGTGGAGTAAGGCGAGATCACAGGCCCATCTTCGGCCCCATACTTCAGGGCCAGATCGGGAATGCCCCAGGCCTGATAGCCATACCTTCCCTGCTGATCGGTCTTCGCAAATCCAGACTCAGAGATCCCCCATGGAATACCCTTCACATGCTGCCGCTGAATAGCGACTGAAGCTTCAAGCGAACGTGTAATCAGCGTATCGGGATAGTTCCGCATCCACAGCGTTGGCATGAGGTACTCGAACATCGTGCCAGTCCAGGAAAGCAGTGCGGCATGGCCCTTGACGAGAGAATGGGTGCGATCGAGCCGGAACCAGGCGCGTTGCGGAATATCTCCGCTCGCGACTGCCAGAAACGATGCGATCCGAGCCTCGGACGCCAGTAGATCGTAGCAGGCGGAGTGCAGCTCGTCCGCCTCTCCATCGAACCCGATCGACAGCAACTGTCGCGACTCCACAAAGAGGAAGTCATACCGCATCGCGTCAGCATGATGCTCGGCCTCGTGGGCGATGCGGCTGACGTCGCTGGCGAGCTGCCCAACCCGTGCGATCGCGTCCGGCATCAGCGTGCGAAGCTCTATCGCCAGATCGCGTTCCGACGAGCTCTCCGGAGCTGACGCAGCCAGTTCGCCGAGCCGCTGGTCCATCCCATGGAGGTAATCCACGGCATGCTCCAGAGTGGGAACGAGATTGTTCTCAGGATCGCTGAAGTGAAGAACGCTAAAAAGCGGAGTGAACTTCGGAAGCAGCCATGGAACATAGGTAGCCACGAACGAAACCAAGGCATCCCGCCGGCGAACCGACTCTTCAAGCTGCCAATCTCTGGACGATCCCTGAGAGACGGTTGCGTGTTCGTCTTTCCACTGCATCAACCACGCAACCGCCTGCCGCAGACCATCAGCGCTCTCCCGGAAATGAATCGGCTCAGTGCCGTCCGGATTGTGGATGCGACCAAGCGCGAGGAACGCGTCCACATCGAGCAGCGGCAGCTTCAATAGCTCCGTAACCCCGCCGCGGAGTGCGTAAAAGGACGCCGCTAAATTCCCACTATCGACGGTAGAGATAATATGCGGAGGAATGGCCTTGAGTGTCTCAATGTCATACCAGTTATAGATATGGCCGCGTTTCTTCTCCAGCCCGTCGTACGTTGCCAGGGTCTGTAAAGTCGCGTGCGTAAACTCGGGCAAAGTAAGGAATCCCAACCGCAGAGCTGCCTGGCGCGTATTGAAGAGCATCCCCAGATTCGTCGGAGAGAGTTTCCGAACCTGGTGCAATCCTCTCTCCTCTACGTTGTCGGGAATCAGCCAGTGATTTTCCGCTCCGCCAAACTCCGAGAAGTAGCGCCAGATCAACAGCGCCTGTTCTTCAAGGAAGCGTCGCTCCTTCTGAGGCAGTGCCCCGGCAGCCTTACGAGGCGCGGAGTTCAACCATCCTGCGATCGCAGGCGCAAGAGCCCAGATCAGAAGTATCGGTCCAGCAACCAACAGCGCCTTGCGGTGAACCAGCACAATGAGTCCGGCAAGAGCCAGAGAAATAACGGGGCAGAGTTGGAGATAAAGATCAAGGGTACTGCGTGTTGGCCGATTCTCCGCCTGCGCCGCAGTCTCCCACTCCAAGAGGCGTTTCCCAGTCACAAAACGTCGCACCAGCGACCGGGTGATTGCGTCAAAGGAAAGCAACGTTTGATGGAGGATAAAGACGAGAGTCAGAAGATGAAAGCCCAGCGAGGCGAAGAATGTGCGTACGCTGTCCGTAATCCCGGCGGTGCTTAACTTGAGAGCTGCGCGGCCAACGTTGAAGCAGAGTTGGACCACTACGGGCACCAGCATCAGAGCCAGTGTCACGAGCGTCCAATAGAGCGCGCCACCTGGCAAAAACAGCCATCCCGAGACGAGCAGTAAGAACGTTATCGGCTCCAGCAGGCTGCGTCGCAGATTATCGAAGATCTTCCAACGGGAGATCGTACTGATGGGATTGGCGACGAACTTACCCGACTCATCCGGAACGTGCCCAAACAGCCACTGTGTAATCTGCCAGTCTCCTCGCACCCAACGGTGCTTCCGTCGAGTATGCGCAGAGTAATGCGACGGGTAGTCGTCGATGACCTCGATGTCTGTCGCGAGTCCCGCACGCGCATACGCTCCCTCAATCAGATCGTGGGAGAGCAACGCGTTGCGCGGAAAGCGGCGATCAAGAACCTGGTGCAGCGTTGACACCTCATAGATTCCCTTGCCCGTAAAAATCCCTTCGCCAAACAGGTCCTGGTACACGTCCGAGACAGCACGCGTATAGATGTCGAACCCGGTCTCGCCCGAGTAAAGTGAAGCCAGCCGGGACCGTGACGCCGAAGAAACGCTTACACCAACTCGCGGCTGCAGGATGCCATAGCCGGCAGTTACAACCCGCCGGCGCGGATCAACAATAGCTTGGTTCAGTGGGTGCGCCATGGCACCGATCATGCGGGCCGCGGTGCCACGCGGTAGTTGCGTATCGGAGTCGAGCGTAATGACATAGCGAACTTTATTGAGAACATGGGCCGGTCCCGCCTTCACTGGGAAACTGTCGAACGCCCCGAGCAGCAGTTTGTTGAGGTCCAACAGCTTGCCGCGCTTGCGCTCCCACCCCATCCACACGCCCTGCCGCGTGTTGTAGACACGATGCCGATGCAGCAGAAGGAAGCTCCCTCCCCGATCGCTGCTGTACTTCGCATTGAGCTCATCCGTCAGGCGGACTGCCAGTTCTACAAGGAGATTGCGATCTTCTGGCTGCGGGCGATCCACGGAGTCGGGCAAATCCGTCAGTAATCCGAAATGCAAATGCGGATCGAAGTTTGAAAGATATCTCGCCTCCAACTCCTCGAACAGCTCGCGTATTTGAGCTTCGTTCAACAGAAGCGTCGGTACGACGACGAAGGTCGTCTCTTCCTCTGGAATCCCTTTAGCAAAATCCAGCTTGGGCAAAGCACGCGGAGACAGCAGCGCGCTGACGGCATTATTGACCAGGTCGGAGGCTCCTTGGGTAGCAGGCAAAAGAGCCAGCAGCAGGGCTCCCATCACAGGAAGAAATTCGCGGTGGGGAACCAGGGGAGCGATAAATGCCGCGATCAAAAGGATCGAAAGAACATAGATCGCGAAGATATAAATCTCGACGTTATGGGTGCGAAGGATAGACCGCACACGCTCCTTCGCAGGAGGGTGGTATCCAATCTTTTGCGTAAGCTGGCGAGATCCTTCTTCGAAAAGATAATAGCCGACGTGCGACATTCGCAACGTAAGCCTTTCGCTGATGGAGCCTCGAGCCTGCGCCTCCTGCGACATCTTGAGTACAGCGCTGGCAGTTTCCATCTCACTCATGTCGGAGTTCGCAGCCAGCAATGCGATCCGCTCCCGGTACGTTGCGCGCGTCTCCTCCTCCATGCGGGAGTAGGCTCCCGCAGGATCTTCGGCGAGAATTTGATTGAACGCAACAATCTGCTCAAGAATCAGTTGCCATTCAAACTGGTTGATCCGCCGGAGACTGTGGATCGGTGCAGAAAAGGGAGACTCCTCAATGGAGGGCATCGGTCCCGAAGCAAATGTCTCATCCGCGCGATCCAGTACATATTCAAGCTGAGCAAGCTTGAGCGAGCCCGGCAGCAAAAGCACCTCGGACAAGAGCAACGGGTCGTGTTCCTGCACAACGGCGGTATAAAGCACCAGCGATTCCTGGGACCAGATCCCGCGCACATCCGCTATATATTGTTCCGCCAGGTGGAGTACGCGAGGCACCGCCCCGTCCGGCACGCGGACATAAGGAACATCGGCGTATTGCTTCTTGCTCGCCGTCAGCCCCGTAAGCACGGCCTCAAACATGCGGCCGCTCTCCAGGAGCTCGAGTGCGGGCGTCAGATCCTGCGACGTCACCAACAGCTTGCAGGCACGCATACGTTCGCCAAGCCTGATCTTCAATCGCTTCAGCCGGGCTTCGAGATCTGCAACCGGCTTGGAAGGCTGAACCCGCTCCACATGGTGTGCGAGTCGCGCCGCGTCCTGACGCAGTTGATCGTCCGAGACGAAAGGGCGTTCCGGCAGACCTGTAACGTTCAGATCCGATACCGGTGCCGTGGGATGAAGCTGATGCTCCTCTTGATTGTGTTCGAGCTCAGGCATGAATCCTTCCGTATCGCCTTAACCTACCGATAGCTGGCGGCTTGCATTTCGAACATCTGGGAGTACAAACCGCCCGTGTTCATTAAGGTTTGATGGTTGCCCTCTTCTACAAGTCTGCCTTGCGAAAGGACGACAATCCTGTCTGCCATTCGAACTGTGGAGAAGCGGTGCGAGATCAGCAGCGCCATCTTCCCCATGGTAAGCTCCGCAAATCTTTCGAAGACCTCTAGCTCGCTTCGAGCGTCGAGTGCGGCCGTCGGTTCGTCAAGAATGAGAAGCTGTGCATCGCGGAGGTAGGCGCGCGCCAGGGCAATCTTCTGCCATTCGCCGCCGGACAATTCCACGCCGCCCTCGAAGCGACGGCCGAGAATCTGTTCGTAGCCATGTTCCAACTTACTCACTACAGTATCGGCCAGACTTTTATGCGCGGCCGACTCGATCTCAGTGCGTTGTTGTACTTTTTCAACGCTCCCTACTGCAATATTATCGAGAGCGCTCATCTCATACCGCATGAAATCCTGAAAGATAACCCCGATCTCGCGATGCAGATCCTCGATCGAGTACTCGCGAAGGTCGATTCCATCCAGCAGAATCTGGCCTTCCGTCGGATCGTAAAGCCTGGTTATCAGCTTCACGATCGTCGTCTTGCCTTGTCCATTCTCACCAATCAGCGCTACGCGTTCACCAGGAGAGAGCGTAAAGGTAAAGTTCTTCAACACGGTGCGAGTAGTTCCCGGATAGGTGAACGATACATTCCGAAATTCGAACCCCTTGCGAATGGGACGCGGCGCTGGCGGTGCATTTGGCTTGGAGGTGACCGTCGGCTTCATCTCGAAGAAAGCCACCAGATCCGTCAGGAACAGTGCTTGATCCGCTATGCCGGACGCCGTCGAAAACACCTGCTGCAGGTTTGAACTGGCTTGTTGAATGGCGGTGGTGAGGAACGTAAACTCGCCAATGTTATATCCGCCCCGAATCGTCCGCCAAATAACGTAGATATAAGCGCCATAGTATCCGAGCGTCCCCAGAATCCCGAGCAGTCCACCCACGATCAGCTTCGACCGGGACAGTGCAACATCTTCACGATAGATCTGGTGGGCCAGCACCTGGAAGCGCTCGCTGAAGAAACGGCTGAGCCCAAAAAGCTTGACTTCTTTTGCACCCTCCCGGCTCCCTGCAACCTGGCGGAGATAGTCCATCTGACGCTTGGCAGGAGTCTGGCGAAAGTTCTTCGCGTATCCGAGGAAGGCATAGTGCGTCTCGCCCAGAAACGACGGCAGAACTCCGACAGCAAGCAGAAGAATCAGCCACGGAGACGCCCAGGCCAGGGCGGCAGAAAAGATGACAGTCGTAATAACTTGCTGGAGCAGCCGGCCCATCTGCTGGATCATCGCCAACCGGTCGGTAGCCTGAACGCGAGCCCGTTCGAGCCGATCATAGAAGACCGGATCCTCATACGTCGTCAAGTCGAGGGTGGCCGCCTGCTCCATCACTCGTACGCTGACGTATTGGGTATAGCTATTGGCCAGCAGCGAGTCGGTGTAATCGACCGCTCGAGTGATCAATCCCAGACTTACATTCAGCGCTACCTCAGTCGCGACCAGGTCCCAGAAGTGCGGTGGCAGGGCCTGCCCGCGAAGAACGTCAGCAATCCCATTGATAATTGAGGCCGCAACCTTCGCAATCAGGAAGGGAAGAGAAGCGACGACGAGCCGTAGAGCTATACCCCAGGACACGGCCCCTTTGCTCGACTCCCAAAGGATGCGTAACACGGGAGGCATGTTGCGTAAGGCCCGCAAGCGGTCACGCCATGGACTTGTAGCGCGCGTGTTCTCAGTAACTTTATCCATAGTTTCGATGTCTGGGTCGCCCGCGTGGAAGTGGTAAAACGGTCTATCAGATAGAGGGATGCACCAAACGGGCTGAGAAGTTGGCTGCCGACTATGGGATGACCCCTAAACGCAATTTCCAACCCTCTTACAGAGGTCAAAAGTGCGTCCGCCCCTTGTCGGAAGCTAGACCACTTTCCAGGTTCTTAGCTTACCCCATTGACTCCCATCGAGAATGGCTAACGGACATGCGAGAGCAGGCTCTTCAGAAATTTGGTCAGATCAACTGCCGGGAAGGCATGTCGAATCTCCTAAAAATATAGAGGCCAGTTGGAAAAAAACGACGAGATCGCAAACAATGTCCGCGCCTGCCGATCCGAACAATATTGGGATGTTGAATAGTTTAAAGGCTACTGGTTAAGACGCAATTCGATCCAGTTCTCCAGTACACGATGAAGGGGTAACGGACGGATCGCCCATCTCAGCCGACCGCTGCTCGTAGTCGAGGACCACTCGAAGGGTATGGACGTCGAACTTGTAGACTCGTTCAACCGTCACCGAAGGCTTAACCGTGTGGATTTTATAGTCGCGTCCCGAGATTACCGTAGGCGGCGACAGCGAGCATCTCGACGACAGTTCAGGAATACGATTCTTCCATCCGCCTGCAATCATGTTGCAGATCTCGCCGACGCCGTCATCAATGGAATCGTCATCCTCATCGATGTCCATGCCGCCTAACATGGCCGATGCGATCGCGCAGGCAGCCGGCGAACTGAGACGAACTCCGCAATATCCCCGCATCGCTCCGGAGAAACCAACAATCGCCGTCCGACCGTTCTGCTCCCCTGCCACGCCTTGTGCGTCCGATGCCGAAAGTGCCTCAGCCGTGAAGCCGAGCAGTGTTCGAAACACCTCAGAGACGGTCTCGTCGGCTAACTCCAGATTCTCGTTCGAGAGAAAGTGCTCCAGACTATACGGTCGTGCTTTTACCAAAAGTTCAGACATAGAAGTCTCCTTTTCTATGAAAATCCTTCGTTCAAGAGTGTTCCAGAGCATTCGGGAACATGGGGTCGCGGATACGAAATCCTAAGGAGCAAGCAGTGGCGTCACACTGTTCTTGATGTGATCCGCGCTGAAGGGTTTTCGGATATACCCTTTTGCTCCAGCAAGGATCGCCTGTCGAACCTGGGGCTCGCTGCCTTCAGTGGTGACCATTACGATAGGCACTCCAACAGCAAGGTTCTCTTCTTTGATCCGCTGCAGTAGTTCCAGGCCGTTCATCACCGGCATATTGATATCGCACATGATCAACTCGACATTGTTATCCCGGAGACAAGTCAGTGCCTCGGCACCATCACCCGCCTCAAGAACTTGCTCGAACTCCAAGCCAGCCATCTTGAGAGTACGACTCACTACCTTCCTCATCATTGCCGAGTCATCCACTAAAAGAACTGCTTTTCGCATTATCTTGATCCTCCGTCGCTGCCTATCCTTGCGGATATTTAGTGGTCCATCCGTGTCCGAGCGAAGCCTCGGTCAAATGGCCCTCGTTCCGAAATAACATCTAAAAGAATCTTGGGAATGTCAGCTAAAGAAGCCACGGTTCCGACCGCGCCAAGTAGTACCGCCTCTCGCGGCATACCGTACACGACACAGCTTGCTTCATCCTGTGCCACAGTCTCGGCTCCGGCTCTCTTGAGTGCGAGGAGCCCCCTCGCTCCATCCGCACCCATCCCGGTGAGCAGCACGCCAACTCCCAGTGGCCCCGCAATCTGGGCGACCGATGCAAACATTACGTCCACCGAAGGTCTCTGATAGCAAACCCGCGGGCCCTGTTGCAGCTCAACGGCATAGCCTGCGCCTGCACGGCGAAGGACCAGGTGTTGATCCCCCGGCGCAATCAGCACGCACCCGGGTCGCACGATATCGCCCGTCATCGCCTCTTTGACCGACAGGCCGCAGAGACTGTCGAGCCGCTTGGCAAACGCTGAAGAAAAAGCCGCCGGGATATGTTGCGTGATCACGATACCCGGTATATCGGCAGGAAGTTGCAAAAGAATCTCCTGAATCGCAACGGTTCCACCGGTAGATGCACCCATGGCGATTACAACTTCCGGATGTAGAGCCGAGGCTCTTGCATCGCGCAGTCTTTCTTGAGGTGCCGGCAAAGTTCGTCGATCATGAATCGCACGAGGCTTGGAGATAGCAGCAGAGCGAATCTTTGCCGCTAGATGCAGTCTCAGGTCGCCCACAGAGTAAGGTCCAGCCGGCTTCGCCATCACATCCACTGCACCACACCGCAGCGCCTCCAGGGCAGTAGCGCAAGAGGCCTGACCCTGCGAGCTGATAATGATGGTAGGCACAGGATAGTGGGCTATCAACTCCTTCAGAAAGGTGAGCCCGTCCATCCGTGGCATTTCGATATCGAGCGTAATAACATCCGGTCGAAGCGCCAGGATCTTCTCCCGAGCGACATAGGGATCGGGAGCGGTCCCAACCAGCTCCATATCCTCTTCGCCCGCGATAGCTTCGCTCAAAATCCTGCGAACCATCGCAGAGTCGTCCACAACCAATACCTTAATCTTTCGGGTCGAGACCACTCTCATCGATAGCTCATTTCAACGTATCCATCGTTCGCCATGTCGCTCATAGTCCCCCACTAAACGCCCTTTGCAGCATCTTCAGCCGAGCCGGCCGTTCGGATCCGGACTTTGCCATCCAGGACTCCGATTCGAACTGTTCTCGAATGTGTTCCACCCATCTCTTCACGATGAATCTTCAAGCCCGACTTGCGGAGGTTCTTGCGGGATGCCGATTGATTTCTCGTTCCAATGCTGAACGTGCCGTGCGGGTCAAGCATCTGAGCCCCTCCCACCACAGTCACGGTCATTCTGCTCTTCACTCCACCTGCCTCACTTGCCATCCGAAACAGCAAGGGAATACCTGTATCGGCAAAGAGAAAAGGGCGCTTCGCCGCCTTCTCTTCATCAAGGGCCGACTCGGGAAGAAAATAGTGCAGCAGCCCAGCGACCTTTGCGATCGGATCGTGGATCACAACCGCAATGCACGAGCCCAAAGCGTGGGTGACCAGGACATCCGATGGATCGGAGCTGACCCTGCACTCTCCAATTCCGATCGTCAATAACGCCATCAAAGTCGTCCGTTCTGACCTGAGTGCCGGGCCCCGGGTTTTTGATAAATAGCAGGCGATACGTAGCTAAGACCATGCTCAATTGAATTCAGACTCTCTGCGTGCCCGATGAATAAGTAACCACCGTCTTCAAGATGTGCCGAGAGTCGTTGCACCAGATCCTGCTGGGTCCGCTTGTCGAAATAGATCATGATGTTTCGGCAGAAGATGACCGAGCATCGATACCCTTCAGGCAGTCTTCCAATCAGATTCAGATACTGGAACTCAATCATGGTCCGGACAGCGTTCTTGAAAGCAAAGGTGTCGCCTGACGCATCCCTCACAAGATAGCGTTGCAATATCGGCAAAGGAATTTCCTTGATCCGGTCAGACGAATATTCGCCTCGTCTCGCCCGCTCAAGAACTTTGGTCGAGATGTCAGTCGCCTTTATCCTGAGTCTCGTCCCAAATTCGCCATGCGATTCTTCGAGCCATGACATCGCGATCGAGTAGGGTTCCTCTCCGCTCGAGCACGCGGCGCTCCAGATGTGAATCTGCGGGCGCGTCTTCAATGCAGGAAAGATAGTGTCACGCAAAAAATCGAAGTGTCGCGCCTCCCGAAAGAAGCTCGTGTGATTCGTCGTCAGGCAATCTACCATCGCCGTCATCGCGGCTCCCGTACTGTCAGAAACGACATGGTCGTAGTACTCGCGATATGAGCGAAGTCCAAGCTCGCGAAGTCTTCTGCCCAATCGCGCTGCTACAAGACCCTCCTTGCCCGACCGGAGGTCGAGACCAAAGTGCTCATAGGCAAGCAGACGGATCAACTCAAATTCATTTGCGCGCAACGTCGGCAGTGCTCCACCAATTGTTCCCATCAGGACCTCCCGTTGGAGATGCCATCCATGTCGAGAATGAGCCCCACCCGTCCATCTCCCAGAATCGCGCAGCCCGCAATCCCGGGGATGTTTTTGAAGCTTTCTCCCAGGCTCTTGATCACGACCTCCTGCTTTCCCGTTACCTCATCGACGAACAGGCAGAACTGCCGCCCCTCGCTCTCCACGACGACCAGCATCCCATCCGCAAGCGAGGTCGTGCGCGGTTTCATCTCGAAGCGCCGATGCAGCCGGACAATCGGAAGGAGAGTGTCATGCACCATCGCCATTTCGCCTCGCCCCTGCACGGTAGAGAGCATCTCAGCCTTGGGACGAAGGATCTCCTTGGTGGAATAGATCGGCACGATGTAACGTTGATCTCCCACCACAATCACCAGCCCTTCAATGATCGCCAGCGTAAGAGGAAGCTTGAGATAAAAAGTTGTGCCCTTTCCCTGCTCAGACTGAATGTCGATGCGCCCACGCAACTTCTGCACGTGCTTGCGGACCACATCCATCCCAACGCCGCGCCCCGAAATATCAGTCACTTTATCTGCCGTAGAGAACCCAGCTTCAAAAATCAAAAGAAAAATTTCATTGTCGGTGAGCTGTGTCCCCGACTGCACCAGTCCATTCTGCTGAGCCTTCGCAAGAATCTTCTCGCGGTTCAGTCCGCGACCATCATCCGAGATCTCCACGACAATCTGACCCGACTGGTGATAAGCAGCAATCCGTATCCGGGCAGTAGGGTTCTTGCCCAATGCAATACGCTCTTCAGGAGGTTCAATGCCGTGGTCGATCGAGTTCCGCACCATGTGCAGCAGCGGATCGGCCAGCTCCTCCGCAATCGTCTTATCGAGCTCGGTGTCTTCTCCAAACGTCTCGAGCACGATCTCTTTCTTTGCCCTCCGTGAAAGGTCGCGAACCAGCCGTGCCGTCTTCTGCATCTGCGTGCCGATCGGCACCATGCGCATCCCCGTCGTGATCCGCTGTACATCACTCGTGATCCGCGCCAGATGCGTTAGATCCTTTAGGAAGCGGACATCCTGCACCATGCTGAGCGCCGGGCTGTGCTCAATCAAAGTCTGTGCAATCACCATCTCGCCGACCATGTCCATCAATTGATCGAGCTTTGCGGTATCGATCCGGACCGAGGAGGAAGAATCACTCGATCGGCCTACTTCGATCCGACGTTCAGCCGGCGGTGCCGTAGCAATTTTGCCCGACCCTTCCGGTGAGATGGACGAGGCGACAGGCGCACCAGCAGTATTGCCGCTCTGCTCCACCTCTCCTCGCGATACCTTCCGGATCTTCAACAAGAGAGACTCGTTGATGCGAGAGGGCGGCGGTATATTTCCCCCGAGCCTTATTTCGATACCATGGAGTTCCTGCCGCAGCACATCCGTGCTCTCCAGCACAACATCCACTACCTGCGACGTAACCGTGAGTCGCGCTGTGCGGGCCAGGTCAAGCAGCGTCTCGACCTCATGGGCCAGGGCCTGGACGTCGGCAAACTCCAGAAACCCAGCCAGCCCCTTGATCGTGTGAAACGCACGAAAAATGGAGTTTAAAGTTTCTGCTGCGGTGTTGTTTTTTTCGAGGATTAGAACCTGTCCCTCAATGGTCGAGAGATGTTCGAGCGACTCCGTAACGAATTCGCGGATTAGGTCCATATCAGCGGAGAGTGACTGGATCGCAGCATTTGCCTGAATCTGTGAGGCCGTTTTTTCAGAGGGTTCAACAGAGATCGATTCCACGGTCGCAGCAACAGCCGGTTCTTTCAACAATGCCTGCATCCTCACCAGTCCTCCGCTGAGAATGCGCGTCAGATCAGTCTGGTCGCTGCTGGAGGCCTCTGCGATCTGTCGTGAAAGATCCCGCGCAATTGCCGCGACCAGGTCGTTTCCTTGTTCCTGTGCACTCTGGCCCAAGAGTTCAAAGTCAACCGAAGCAAGCCCAGTTGCGCCACGCAGGATCAATCGTGTTGATACCTCATCGATACGATCACGCAGACTGGCTGGCTGCGTAGGTACGATCGTCTCTGCTACCAGCATAAGGACCCCTTCACAACAAATTGTTTCTTTCAGAGACCGCAACGGGTAAGCACAGCCGCTGCTATTGAAGGGCGGTTCTATTGCAGAAGGGCGCTGAGACCATTCATCTCCTTCGTACTCAGCACCTGGTCAATATCGAGCAGGATCTTCACCTTTCCCTTGATCTTTGCCATTCCATTGACGTATGGCGTCTCAATACCCGGCCCAAAGTCTGGAGTATCTTCGATGTCTTCCTCACGCAGCGTCAGCACTTCGGCGACTCCGTCCACGATGATCCCGATCATCATCTCGACTCCGGCCTGGCTGGTCCGCACCACGACGATGCAGGTACGTGCGGTGTACTCTTCGGGCGCAAGCTCGAACTTCAAGCGCAGGTCCACCACCGGAATCACCTTCCCGCGAAGATTGATAACGCCCTTCACGTAGTTCGGCGTCTGCGGCACGGTGGTGATATCCTGCAGGCCCATAATCTCGCGCACCTTCAGCACTTCGGTTCCGAAATCTTCGGTTCCCAGGTGAAAGATCAGATATTTTCCAGCTCGATCCTTGGAGACCAGGAGTGGAAGATTTTTGCTGGTCTCTGAGAGGGATGCATCGTGCATAGGTTCTTCTCCTTCGGTCGGCCTGGCCAGTTCGGTCTCAGGCGGTTACAGCTTCTTTATCGGCGGTACCGCGAGATACATCATGCACTTCCCCCAACCCCGTGAAGGTAGTGAATTCGTTTACACAGACTCCCCCAAAATAAGGACTGGCAGACAGTTTAAGAAAACGATTACAGTAGTCTGCGTGAAACAGAGCCACACGTGAGAGTCATCCCAACACGCTGGCCCTCGGAGAAGAAAGCATGATCGCCAATCACCCACCAAGGCCGTTCCACCGGCTTGCATTTATTCTTGCCCTGGCTTGTCTGCAGACCGCCCCTGCCTTCTCCCAGTCTCCATCGATAGCTCTTTCAATCGATGCAGGTCATGTAAAAGGCCCTGTCAGCCCCATGCTCTACGGGCTCATGACTGAGGAGATTAACTTTTCCTACGACGGAGGCCTCTACGCCGAACTCGTCCGGAATCGCACCTTCCAGGATCACGCCAACCGTCCCGAGCACTGGTTCGTCCATGAAGGCGCCGGTGCCGATGCCTCCATCAAGATCGACCGCACCACCGGCCCCAGCGAAGCCCTGCCCCTGAGCCTCCAGCTCACCACGCGCACTGCCACGCAGAAAGGCGAAGCCGGAATTGAAAACGAAGGCTTCTGGGGAATCCCGATCCGGCCCAAAACGAAGTACACCGGCTCGTTCTACGCCAAGGCGGACGATGCTGCCGCCGGCCCGGTCACGGTCGCTATCATCAGCGATCTGTCCGGTAAGCCTCTAGCCTCCTCTACCGTTCCGGTCGCAGGGGGTTGGAAGCGCTATGACTTCACCCTCACCTCCGGCAGCGAACCCACTTCTGCCAACAATCGTCTCCGCATCTCTGTAAACAAACCAGGAACGCTGTGGTTCAGCCTCGTCTCCCTCTTTCCACCGACCTACAAAAATCGAGTGAACGGAAACCGCTCCGATCTGATGGAAAAGATGGCTGAGATGAAGCCCACCTTTCTCCGTTTCCCCGGCGGCAACTACCTCGAGGGCGACCACATCAACGAGCGCTTCGAGTGGAAGAAGACCATCGGACCTCTGGTCGACCGTCCCACGCATCCCAGCCCGTGGCGCTATCACTCGTCCGATGGCCTGGGACTTTTGGAGTTCCTCGGATGGTGTGAAGATCTCAAGATGGAACCCCTGCTGGCCGTCTATGCCGGCTACTCCATGAAGCAGGAATACGTAAAACCCGGCCCCGACCTCGAACCCTATCTGGCAGACGCCCTCGATGAGATCGAATACGTCACCGGCGGTCCCGAGACCAAGTGGGGCGCCCAGCGCGCCAAAGACGGCCACCCTGCTCCCTTCAAAATGCAGTATGTAGAAGTCGGCAACGAGGACTGGTTCGATAAGTCCGGAAGCTACGAAGGCCGCTACGCCCAGTTCTACAAAGGCATCAAGGCGAAGTATCCCAACCTGCAGATCATCGCGACCATGCCCATCAAGAACATGAAGGCAGATGTCGTCGACGATCACTACTATCGCAGCGCCAAGCAGTTCTACGAAGACGTCAATCACTATGACTCGATCGACCGCAATGGCCCCAGGATCTTCGTAGGCGAGTGGGCCACGCGAGAAGGCAGCCCGACCCCGAACTTCGGGGCTGCACTAGGCGACGCAGCCTGGATGACCGGCATGGAGCGCAACAGCGACCTCGTCATCATGGCCAGCTACGCACCGCTTCTGGTCAACGTAAATCCCGGTGGAATGCAGTGGGAGTCGGACCTCATCGGTTACGACGCCCTCACCAGCTACGGTTCGCCCAGCTACTACGCCCAGGTGATGTTCGGAAGCCACCTCGGCGACCAGATCCTCAGCGCAACTCTCGATGGTTCAGCAAACCGTTTCTTCTACTCCGTCACCCGCGGCTCAAAGAACGGCACCATCTATCTCAAGCTGGTGAACGCCAGCCCTGAAGCACAATCCGTCAACCTGAAGCTGGTCGGCGTAACCGACGTCGCGAAGACCGCCAAAATGGTCAGCCTGAGCGGCAAAACCGTGGCAGCCACCAACACCATCCAGAACCCAACGGCAATCGTGCCTGTTGAAAGCTCGATCAGCAATGCCGCCGCACAGTTCTCCCACGCCGTACCTGCATACACAATCCAGGTAATCGAACTGAAAGCAAAATAAACATCACGGGCGCAGTGATTGCAAAGCTGCGCCCGCATGATGTATGAGTCGAACCACGATCAAGAGCCGAACGCTGGCGTTGTGACGAGCAGTGCGCTCTGCGCACCAAGAATATCTTTGCGGTCTTATTGCGCTGTGACGACGAACGGTGCGACGTAAAGTTGGTTGCCGCCGCGGAACTGCAGCCACATCTTGTAAATGCCCGGCTCTTTGATCGAGATGTGCAGCATCATGTCGGGGGACGAGATGGAGTTCTCCGGCAGATCGGCGGGCATCTTCATCGCTCCATTGCTCATCGCGACCATATCGCCCATCGCCATGGGGTGGACATGCACGTAGGAAAGATCCTTGCCATTCAGGAACACTGCGTGCGCGGTGGCTCCGAGGTATGGGTGGAGGTCGGTTGCAGCTTTATCGCCTTTCAGGATGTGGACGTCGATCATGTCCATGCCGCCGGCGTGGAGTTTCACCTGGCTCAGGTCGACCGTGTAGGGTCCGACGTTGACCTCGCGGCCGGTAGGAGAAAGCGTAATGGGCTTCTGGCTCGCGTTGGGTCCGACGGTGACCTCGAAGCGGAAGACCTGGTGGTCAAGGTTGTTGGGTTCACCATCAGCGTAGACGTAATAGAGCCCAGGTGCGGGGAACTGTTGGTCGATGGCGAAGTGCCCCGTCGCACTCAGAGCCGGGTGGATGTGCATGAACTTCCCGAAGTCGGCGCTGACGATAACGACGTGAAGCTTCTTGGTCATCTCCACGGCGTAGTTGCGGATGGGCATTGCGGAGGGCGGCGTCGTCATCCATAGATCGAGATGCTGAGTGAGGGGATCTTTGCCAGACGGACTCACGCGGAGATGACCTTCGGTCTTCGGCGTACCGCCCTGAAGGGAGTATTTGCCCGGCAGGGGAGCCGTGTCGGCGGCGTAAAGGGCAGGGCAGAGCATGAAGCCGGAGAGCACGGATGCAGCGATGCAGAGCGGGCCAAAATAGCGGAGCATGGTCACGGACATGAAATCCCTCGGGAAGAAACGATGCAGTGCATTGGTACGCAACGTCTGGCCTCGAGGCCGGTCAGCTACTTTGCTGGCTTGCGTTGTCATCTAGAGCATTTCTCCTGTGGGTGTAAACCGAAACCGCAGATCTGAACGCCGGTTTTTCCCAAGAAAAACGGCACTCGCAAAGCTTGTCCAGTGCACACTAACAGGAGAAATGCTCTAAGGTCGGTAATGGCCTCTGCAGCAAAACACAGGGCTTCAAGCCTCAGTATGGCAGATTTGAAAAGCCGCTGCAAAGTTGCATGTCAAAGATGCGTGTCATGGAGAAATGCGAGGAGCGTGGTAGTCTGGACGCCGCGTTTGCAGGGCTCTGAAGAAAAAAGCTTGACACAAAAGATGCGAGCCTACAGAATCTGGGGAAACGAATTATTAAAGTTTCACTAACTGGGAGCACGTCTTCAGGGTCGAAGATTGTCTTTCACGTTCCGTAATACCCTTCCTTGTCGAAGACGCAAAATAAGCACCCTTCATGGTCGAAGGTAATAAGTTGCATTCGTGTTGTTGTCGAACGAATGGGACGTTTGGGTTGATCGAGTTTCAGATACCCGCCGACCTGCTTTGATTGCGCTCGCACTTTCAGTCACACAAAATTCAGCAGACCTCATGGCAGATACCCGCCATGAAAGAAGCCAGCTCTGCCCAGTCGCATCTCGTTGCGGCCAATGGTCCGGACTTATAGATGGCGCTCTCGCGTGCCACTTCAAGTATCCGGTGCTTTGACCAACGACCGGGTAGTCGCTGCACAGATTTCAGAGCGTCACCTGCACCGCGCTCTTTGCTCGACATTTGAGATATTACGGAGGTTGGAAAATGATACGCCGCTCATTCCGATTCAAGTCCTGGTCCTTTCTCGCACTGCTGCTCGTCGGCGGTCTGCACGGCGCGCTTGCGCAGACTTCGACTGCAACCGTCGAGGGTGCTGTGAATGACGTGAGCGGTGCCGGTATTGCTAACGCTACGGTTACAGTCAAGAACACCGGCACAGGACAGGCGCGCACCGTCAAGACGGATGAGGCCGGACGTTACTTTGTGAACTCGCTGATTCCGGGCGCATACGAGGTCACTTCGGAGGTCGCAAACTTCAACACGAAAAAGATGAACGACATCACTCTGAACGTTGGATCTGACGTTAAATTGGACATCGTGATGGCCATCGGCGAGACGTCGACGGTGGTTGAGGTGCAGGCCGCGACGCTGGCTGTTGATACGCAGTCTTCGTCCAATGGCACGATCATCGACAACAAGGCTATCGTCGAATTGCCATTGGCAAACCGCCAGTTTTATTCCCTGGCACTCCTGTCGCCTGCGGCGTATCAGCCTGCCCAGAACTCAACACTGGGTTTCCGCGGCGGCATCAACATTGCGGGTGCCAGCGAGATCAGCAACCAGTTCACCATCAATGGAACCTTTGATAACGACATGGGCGTTGCACAGCCTTCCTTCCGTCCCTCCGTTGAGGTTATCCAAGAGTTCAAATTGCTGACTGGCGTTTACTCGGCTGAATACGGGCGCATGTCCGGCGGCCAGTTGAACATCATCACCAAGTCGGGTACCAATTCTTTCCACGGTTCGGCATATGAGTTTATCCGCAATCAGGCCACCGACGCGAAGCCCTACTTCAATCCGGTTGGCGCGAAGACGCCTGCATTCCGCCAAAATACTTTCGGTGGAACGGTGGGTGGTCCGATCTGGAAGAACAAGACCTTCTTCTTCTTTGGATACGAAGGACAGCGAATCGGACGTGCGGTGACGGCCTTGGCGACGGTTCCGACCTCGGATCAGGTCAACAACGGTTTGTTTACGACTACTGCAACTTTGTATAACCCCAACACAGGTGTCGCCTTGACGCCTGTATCCAACAACGGAACGTCCAAGGTTTACAACCTGAAAACTCTGCCGCAATGGACATCGACGGCTGGCGTCGCAGCACAGACGATTGCGAAGCTCGGATATCCGACCCCTAACGTCGCGGGTTCGAGTGCAATTCCTTCCAACAACTTCAACTTCAGCGAGACTCGCGTCGAGAACATGAATGAAGAGTCGTTGAAGGTTGACCACAAACTATCTGAGAAGGATTCGTTCAACGGAACCTGGAATTACTTCCGTGATCCAGCGTTCGAGCCTTCCAACTCGCTCTGCTCTTCTTACGTACTACCGAATTTCGGATGCTTTACGGATCAGCACTCCACGCTTGCGAACATTGTCTACGACCGCATCTTCACGCCAAACCTTCTGAATGAAGTTCGCCTCGGGTTCCAGCGACTTGTCCAGCCTCGTGTACAGCAGGATGCGACGACACTTACGTATCCTGGATTGCCAGGTGGGCCTTACTTTACGCAAGCTGGCTATGCCAACAATACGGGTCTGCCGAACACAGTGGTCAGTGGATACTCCACCATTGGCGGCGCGACGAATCTTCCTCAGAATCGCTGGGATGATCACTACCAGATCGTTGATATTTTGACCTGGAATCATAAGAACCACACGATCAAGGCGGGTGCCGATTTCCTGTTGGCTCGCGCTACCAACATCATTACCAGCTCGGGCCGTGGCGCATTCAATATCTCGGATGCCAATCTTCCCGGTACCCTCGGAGCCGCGACGACTCGTAACAAGACGGGCGATTCGATGGCCGACTTCCTGCTTGGCTACACCTATACCTCTTCGATCGGCACCTCGGCACCTACGGTCTACCTGAACTTCCAAAGCGATCACCTCTTTGTGCTGGACGACTGGAAGATCACCCCAACCTTGACGTTGAACCTGGGTCTGCGTTGGGAACTGGATCAGCCGGTCTACTCCGGCAAGAACACGCTCTCGAACTTCAATCTCACGTCGGGTACCTTTATCACGGCAGGGAATGGCAACTACAAGCATCTCTATAACTACGATTGGAACAATTTTGCACCGCGCGTTGGACTGGCCTGGCAGCCTTTCGGAAGCGACAAGACGGTGCTGAAGGCTGCGGGCGGTATGTTCTACAACACCCCACTGCTCTACAATCAGTTTCTGACCAACGGCACCCAGTATCCGTTCCGTGCGGTGCCCACCTTCACTGCTACTGCGGCTGCTCCGATTACGCTTGCAAATCCATTTCCCGGACTGGGCACTACGGCGTATAACCCTTGCACGACGGCAGCAAGCACGAACTGCCAGGCTGTGTTGACGGGTCTCAGCATCAGCCCGAACTATCGCACGCCGTATATCACTGAATGGAGCCTCGGAGTGCAGCAAGCGCTCTCCAAGGCCCTCGTTGCAGAGATCACCTATTTTGGTTCCAAGGGAACGAAGCTCCCTCTGACCATCAACTCCAACCAGATCAATGCTGCCACAGGTACGAATTTCACCCAGGCAGGCCGCCCTTATGCTGCCTTATCTACGATTTCCAGCCAGGACACGCGTTCGAATTCACAGTTTCATTCGCTTCAGACGAGTCTGCGGCAGCAGTTCACCGGTGGTCTATCGTTCCTCCTCGCCTATACCTTTGCTAAATCGATCGACGGTGGCGGCGGCATCGGTAGCGGCAGCAACTCCTCGGGCACCGCGCAGGATGCTTACAACCTGAGGGCAGACCGGGGACTTTCCGACTTCGATGTTCGCAATCGGCTTGTCTTCAGCCCTGTTTATGAATTGCCCTTCGGACGCAACAAGGAATTTCTGAATCATGGTTTTGCGTCGAAGCTGGCTGGCGGCTTCCAACTCTCCGGCATCTTCAGCTTCCAGACCGGTCGGCCGTTTACCGTCTCAAATGCCTCCACAAACGGTAGCGGAACCTTTGGCAACGCAGACCGTCCGAACATGGTTGGTGATCCGAACGCGTCGGTCAATCCGGTCACGGGAGCGAAGACCCACACCGTGCAACAGTGGTTCAACACGAATGCGTTCGCATTGGCGGCTCGTCCTGTAACAACCACGACGAATGGCGTTACGACGACTACCTATTCGCAGACTGGTCTCCTGGGCAATGCTGGACGTAATATCGTGACCGGCCCTCGTTACACAGAACTCGATATGACACTGGCTCGCTCCTTCCCAATCTACGAACGCATTAATGGTCAGTTCCGCGTGGAAGGCTTCAACATTGCCAACCATCCTAACTTCTTCAACCCGTTGACGCAGGGCGTGCAGGTTCCGACCACGTTCACTCCAAATGGCACGGGCGGAGCGACTACAGCCACCAGCACCACCTTCGGAGCGATCACTCAGGCAAACGACAACCGTGAGTTCCAGTTCAGCCTGCGGCTTCTCTTCTAATTTATTTCTGCACCGACGTCGGCTTGGAGAGAACAAAGGCATGAAGCGTAGATCGTTTGGTTGTATAACCCTGCTGCTTCTACTGGCCGCGACTGTAAGTCGCGGCCAGCAGAACGCTTCTATCGCCGCTACACAACTGGCGACTCTGAAAAAGGACGCGCTGGCGAATGTAGAGGGACGCACCAAGCAGGTCCAGGTGATGGTCGACACGATCTTCAGCTACGGCGAGCTTGGGTTTCAAGAAGTTGAGACCTCGAAGTATCTGACGGAATTGCTGGAGAAGAACGGCTTCAAAGTCGAACGTGGAATCTCAGGCATCCCGACGGCATGGATGGCGACCTGGGGTGAAGGGAAGCCGGTGATCGCGCTGGGATCGGACATCGACTGCATCCCGCAAGCGTCGCAGAAGCCCGGTGTGGCGTATCACGATCCAATCATCAAAGGCGCTCCGGGTCACGGTGAGGGGCATAATTCAGGCCAGGTGGTGAATATCGTCGGAGCCTTGGCGATCAAAGACCTGATGGTCAAGAATCACATGAAGGGTACGATCAAGATCTGGCCGGGCGTGGCCGAGGAGTTGTTGGGAACGAAGGCCTACTTCGTGCGGGATGGGCAGTTCAAAGGTGTCGATGCGGTGTTGTTTTCGCACGTGGGGACGAATCTCGGAACGCACTGGGGCGGCGGGTTTGGGACCGGGTTGGTGTCGGTGCAGTACAACTTCTATGGCGAGTCGGCGCACGCAGCGATGGCTCCCTGGCGCGGCAAGAGTGCCTTGGATGCGGTTGAGCTGATGGATGTGGGATGGAACTTCAAGCGGGAGCATTTGCGGCCTTCGCAGCGGTCGCACTACGTGATCACCAATGGTGGTGACCAGCCGAATGTCGTGCCTCCGAACGCAAGTGTCTGGTACTACTTCCGCGACACGGACTATGAACACATCAAAAGCATGTGGGACATCGGAAACAAGATCGCTCAGGGTGCCACGATGATGACCGAGACAACGACGGACTCCACCGTGTTGGGTTCGGCGTGGCCGGGACACTTCAATAAGGCGATTGCAGAAGACCTGTACGAGAACGCCAAGGCTGTCGGGATGCCGCAGTGGTCGGCGGATGACCAGGCGATGGCGAAGGCGATCCAGAAGGAGATCAAGGTCCCGGAGCAGGGTCTCGATACCAAGGTGGCCGAGATGCGGCCTCCGGGGAATCCCGCGCTCAACCAGGGTGGCCCATCGGATGATATTGGCGATGTCTCCTGGAATGTGCCGACAATCGTGCTCTCGTATCCGGCAAACGTGCCGAATCTGCCCGGACACAACTGGGTGAACGGAATCGCAATGGCAACTCCGTTGGCTCACAAGGGAGTGCTCGCCGGAGCCAAGGTGCAAGCTTTGACTCTGCTCGATCTGATGGTGAAGCCGGAGTTGGTCGCTTCCGCATGGGACTATTTCACGAACGTACAGACGAAGCAGGAGAAGTACGTTCCGTTCCTCCGCGAGCAGGACAAACCGGCAATCTGGATGAACAAAGCGACGATGGACAAGTATCGTCCCGAGATGAAGAAGTACTACTACGATGCGGCGAAGTATGGCACGTATCTGGAGCAACTCGGAATTAAGTACCCGACGGTGCGCTCTGAGACATCGTCCAACGCGAGCGTCCCGGATCTGACGGACGATCAGGATGAACCTGCATTGTCGCTCCCGTCGGACGGTAGTTTTTGATTCGAATGCAGGGCGTGTTGTAGACGCAGGGCAACGAAGTTGTAACAGTGGATGTGACTTGATGTTGAAGCAGACCTCAATCCGCGATACAAGCATAATGCTGGCGAGTACTGCGCTGGTGTTGATGCTGCCTCTGTTGAACGGATGTAAGGAGAGCGCTTCCAAAACCGCAAGGCTCGATTCTGAAGCGCAGGAGTATGTCCAACTGGCTGTCGGTCTGGGCCAGCGAGATTCCGATTCACTCGACTTCTACTCCGGCCCTCAGGCGCAGGTGTCCGAGGTGATGAAGCATCCTCCGACGCTTCCTTCGCTTCGAGAGTCCGCTGTTCGGCTGCTTGCGAAGGTGGAGCAGGTACAGCCAGAGCGCGACGAAGAGAAAGTCAGGAAGCGCTTTCTGACGCGTCAGCTTCAAGCGATGGTGGGTCGCATCGATCTGGTGTTGGGACGCCCAAGCAGCTTCGATGCAGAGACGAAAGCGAGCTTCGGCGTGGTAGTTCCCGCGAGCTACGACCGTGCAGCGACAGCTGCAGTGCAGTCCGAACTGGACAAGCTGCTACCCGGCGATGGAAGTCTCGCCGAGCGCTACCAGGCTTTCGACAATCGCTTCATCGTCCCGCCAAAACTGGTTCCGGCGGTGATGGCTCGAGCCATTGAGGCATGCCGCACGAAGACGAAGCAGCACATCGAGCTGCCCGCGGGTGAAGCGGTGTCTGTGGAGTATGTGCGGAACAAACCCTGGAGCGCCTATAGCTGGTACAAGGGAGGTTTCCAAAGCGTGGTTCAGGTCAACATGGACTTCGCATTGACGGTGGATCGCATCATGAATCTCGCCTGCCATGAAGCTTATCCGGGGCACCATACGTATAACTCCATACGCGATGTTCAATTGGTGCAGGGCAGGAACTTGAAAGAGTATTCGGTTCAGCCCACCTTCAGCCCCCAGTCGATGCTGTCGGAGTCGATCGCCACGCTTGCTGCGGATGTGGCTTTTCCAGAGCAGTGTCGCCTGGAACTGGAACGGGACGTGCTGTTTCCCATCGCAGGACTGAACGGAAAAGATGCGCAGTCGTACCTCAAAGTTGAGGCTTTAGTAGACCGGTTGCACACAGTTGAACCGACCATCGCAAGGGAGTACCTCGATGGCAGGCTTGAATTTGAGCGGGCTGGGGCGGAGTTGGAAAGCGCCGCGCTGATGGCACACCCGGAGGCGGTTCTGCTGTATATGAACGAGTATCGAAGCTATGTCGCCACCTACACGTATGGACGGGATCTTGCTGCAGCAGCACTGCTCCGACGCTCCGGCGGTGATCGGAATCTGCAGTGGAAGGTGTATTCGCAGTGGATGAGTGTAGACCCGCAGATGGAAGAGCGCACGGATTCGTCGAAGGTGAGCGTGCTTCCACGTGCAGGTGGCGGATAGCAAGTGGAGTGGACAGACAAGTTTAGTTGCAGGGATTCAATCGGCAGTTGAAGCAGTTCAAACAGTAAATCAACATCACCAGGAGTAATTCATGCGCATCAAGGTACTTTCGTTTGCCCTTCTCGGGGTTGTGTCTTTCGGTCTCGGTTGCAAAAGCAAGACCGCAGACAAACCTGTCGCCGACAACAAGCCGAAGCTGGGCATTCGTCCGCATGGCGATGAGACGATCCAAGTCGATACGGCCAAGGTCCCCGCAGATCTGGCGAAGGTATTTGACTACATTGACTCGCATATCGATGAGCACGTCGAGAACCTGCAGAAATGGATCCAGCAGCCCAGCATCTCGAACAGCGGCGAAGGCATTCCTGAGAGCGCCGAGATGGTGAAGGGCTTCTTCGACAAGCTGGGCTGCCAGCAGACGCGCGTCTATGACGTCGGCATCACGGAGTACGGTACGCCTGGTAATCCGGTGGTCTATGCCCACTGCGATGAAGGTGCTGCGAAGACTCTGGTCATCTACTGGCAGTACGACACAATGCCTGTGACGCAGCCGGAGAACTGGGTGGCTCCGCCGTTTGAAGGCCGCATCGTCGATGGCAAGACCGCCGGCGTAAACCCGGACTTCAAGAAGGTGCTGATTGGCCGCGGCGCGACCAACTCCAAGGGACCGGAGATGGCTGGCCTGAACGCGATCATGTCGATGAAGGCTGTGATGGGCAAGCTTCCCGTCAACCTGATCTTCGTTGCCGAAGGTGACGAAGAGCGCATGGACATTGGTCTTCGTAAGTTCATGAAGGAGCACTCCGACCTGTTCAAGGACGGCGATGCAATGCTGGGTGGCGGCGGCTCTGAAGGTTGCGTCTATGTTGAACTGCAGACGAGCGGTAAGTCCTGGGGTCGTGGCCCAACGGTGTCGGATATTCACGGCGTCTTCAAGCGCACCACGGATAGCCCCGCGTGGCGTCACATCCAGATGCTGGCTTCGCTCACTTCGAAGGACGGCAACACCCCGCTCATCAAGGGCTGGTACGACAACATCGTCAAGCCCACGCCAGAGCAGCTTGAGGCTCTGAAGAAGCAGGGCGAAAAGACAGACCTCGCGGTCATGGCGAAGAACGTCGGCGTTGCTCGCTTCATCGCTGATACTCCCGAGAAGTTTCTGGAGATGGGTCGCTACGGTACATCCTTCAACCTCGACGGAATCTGGGGCGGCAACATGTATGCGGGCGGTGCAGGCGCAATTCTGCCCAACAAGATCACCTCGAAGCATGGCTTCCGCTATGTCCCGAACATGAACGGTCTGGACCTGGTGAAGAAGCTGCGCGCTCAGCTCGATGCCAACGGCTACAAGGACGTTGAGATGAAGCTGATCGGCGATGTGCCGTGGGCGAAGAATCCTTCACGCGATACGGATATCTCGCATGCCGGAGATGCTGCTTCCGCGATGATGGGTCTTCAGGGCCGTCCCGACTTCCCGGCTGCCGGTGGTTACTGGCCGGCGTACGTCTTCACTGACCAGCAGGTTGGCGAGAAGGTCGGCAATGTCATGCTGCCGATGGGCGGTGCACGTGCCGGTTCAGGCGGACGCGCCCACGCGGCGAACGAGTACATGGTCATCGAAGGCGCAGGCAAAACCTACGGGTATGCCGGAGCCGAGAAGACCGTCGCGGCAACGATCTACAGCTATGCAAAGATGACCACCGTAGCTCCCCGGCCCAAGTCGCACTAGGGCTCAGGGGCTTCGGCCCCTTGTCGTACTGTGGGCCATGGATGTATGGACGAATTGCAAGAAGCACAGTTGTGAACTGATAAACCACAGGAGCACTCACGATGCGTTCGAAGATCGCCATGGCCGTATTTCTCACCGCTCTTGCAGCCGCGAACGGCTGCAAGAGCAAATCTGTAGATAAGCCTGCTGCACCTGCCGTAGCCAAGCTTGGAATTCGTCCGCATGGCGACGAGACCCTGCAGCCCGACCCGAGCAAGACCCCGGCGGATCTTCAGAAGGTCTACTCATACATCGATGAGCATATTGATGATCACGTCGAGAACCTGCAGAAGTGGATCCGTCAGCCAAGTATCTCGAACAGCGGCGAAGGCATCCCTGAGAGCGCCGAGATGGTGAAGGGCTTCTTCGACAAGCTCGGTTGCCAGCAGACCCGCGTCTACGATGTAGGCATCACAGAGTACGGCACACCCGGCAACCCCGTGGTCTATGCCAAGTGCGATGAGGGTGCGCCGAAGACGCTCGTGATCTATTGGATGTACGACACGATGCCGGTCACGCAGCCGGAGAACTGGGTCGCTCCTCCCTTTGAAGGGCGGCTGGTGGATGGTGCTACGGCTGGGCTGAATCCTGCCTACAAGAAAGTTTTGATCGGCCGCGGAGCGACGAACTCCAAGGGTCCGCAGATGAGCCAGCTCAATGCGCTGATGTCGATGAAGCAGGTGATGGGTAAGCTCCCCGTGAACCTGATCTTTGTCGCTGAGGGCGATGAAGAGCGCATGGACATTGGTCTGCGGAAGTTCGTCAAGGACCACTCAGACTTGTTCAAGGGATCGGACGCGATGCTGATGTTTGGCGTCCAGTCGGATGGCGGCGCTGGTGGTTTGATGGGCGGCTCTGAGGGATGCGTCTATGTCGAACTGACGACCAGCGGTAAGAGCTGGGGTCGTGGCCCGATCCAGTCGGACATCCATGGCTCGAACAAGCGGTCGGTTGATAGCCCAGCCTGGCGTCATATCAAGATGCTGGCGTCGCTCGTCTCAGACGATGGAAATACCCCTCAAATCAAAGGCTTCTTCGACAACATGGTTCCGCTGACGGAGACCGAAACGAAGAAGCTGAAGGATGTATCCGGAAAGCTCGACCTGACAGTCGCAGCGAAAAACCTGGGAGTTGGCCGCTTCATCTCGGAAGATCCGTACACGATGTTGAAGATGCAGCGCTACGGCACCTCATTCAATCTGGATGGCGTGTGGGGTGGAAACATGTATGCGGGTGGGGCCGGTGCGATCCTGCCGAACAAGATTACTTCCAAGCATAACTTCCGCTATATCCCGAACATGAATGGGCTGGACATTGTGAAGAAGCTTCGCGCACAGCTCGACCACAACGGATATAAGGATGTCGAGGTGAAGCTGATCGGCGATGTGCCGTGGTCGAAGATGTCCTATGATTCGGATATTGCGCGCGCGATTACCAAGACCTACACCGACTTCGGAATTCCATACGCGACTCCTGCGGATGGCGAATCGATCCTCGGGGGATACTGGCCGTCGTACCTGTTTTCGAATGGGCCAACGGGCGAGAAGATCGCTCCCGTCTCCATGCCGATTGCGGGCGGAGCGGCGGGGCATGGCGGTCGCGCCCACGCGGCGAACGAGTATTTCATTATTGAAGGTGCGGGAAAAGTCTACGGGATGGCGGGAGCTGAAAAGTCCGTCGCCACCATCGTCTACAACTACGCCAAAGCTGGCGCACAACCCACAAAGAGCCCAAACCAATGACAACTACCCCTGTGATTTCGATTCGCAATCTCACCAAGACCTATCAGATGGGCGAAGTAGCGGTCCATGCCTTGCGCTCTGTGTCGCTCGATATCAACGCCGGTGAATTTGTAACCGTCATCGGTCCGTCGGGCTCGGGTAAGTCAACGCTGATGCACATCCTCGGTTGTCTCGACCAGCCAACCAGTGGACAGTACTTGCTGAATGGTAAGGATGTATCGCATCTATCCGATGATGAGGTTTCCTCTGTCCGGAACAGCAAGATCGGCTTTGTATTTCAAGGGTTTAACCTCCTGACGCGGACCTCTGCTCTCGAGAATGTGGAACTGCCTTTGCTGTACAGCGGAACGCCTGTCTCGGCCTCGGAGCGCCGCAGCCGGGCGATGGCGGCACTGGAGTCGGTTGGACTGGGCTCTCGCCATGAGCACCACACCAACCAGCTCTCCGGTGGACAGCAGCAGCGCGTTGCCATTGCGCGGGCTCTGCTCAACAATCCTTCCATCCTGCTCGCGGACGAGCCGACCGGTAACCTCGACAGCCGCACCAGTGTGGAAGTGATGGATATCTTCCAGTCGCTCAAGGAAGAGCGCGGCATCACCATCGTGCTGATTACCCATGAACATGACGTGGCTGCGTATGGGTCTCGGATCGTTGCCTTCAAGGACGGTGTAATCGTCTCGGATGAATTGAACGAGCAACGACGCGCTGCTCGAAATGAGCTTGCAGATCTTCCTGTGCCGGTAGCGGAGACGGCATAGATGGCTCTCAAGACCAGTTGGATGATCTCGTTGAAAGCGCTGCGGCGCAACAAGCTGCAGACTGCGCTGACGATGATCGGCATGACCATCGGCGTGGCGACGGTGCTGACGATGATCGCTCTTGGCTCCGGTGCGCAGGCTGCGATCCAGGACCAGGTCAAGGCAGCAGGGATGAACCTGATTATCGTCAAAGCAGGGAACTATCAGCTTCAACAGGAGCGGGCCCCGGATGATGCGATCGAGAACGGCGCAGTAGATCCTGAATCTCAGCCGCTGAATCGCTGGAGTGACGGTGTTTATAAAGCAGGCGAAAGACGAATGCGCGCAGCTTTCTTTCATCCTGAGGACGATCCCTTCGCTGTGCATGACCATCCCACTTCGCGGCAGCGATTGGGCGATGCGGAGGCTGGGTTGGGTGCGGCAGCGACCCTTACAATTGCAGATGCGGACGCGATCCGCAAGATCGGCGGAGTGCAGTACGTCTCCGAGGGAATCCATGAAAACGCGCACGTTGCGTATGGTGGACAGCGGTGGTTCACGCGGATGCACGGCGATGACGTGTCGATGCCGAAGATCAAGCGGGCCTGGGTGTTTACGCATGGCGGATACTTCAGCAAGCGGCAGGAAACGAACTCCGAGCAGGTCGTCGTGCTGGGCAGCATCGTGGCGGAGAAGCTGTTCGGCAAGGACAATCCCGTCGGCAAGACGGTGACGATGTGGAACCAGCCTTTCAAGGTCGAGGGCGTGATCAGCAGCAGCAACTGGATGGTCTCGCCTGCGGCTGGAGACGATGAGTTCGACGCGGTTTATATCCCCGTCACTACAGTACAGAAGCTGCTCAACCTATCCAAGCTGAATGACATTACGATTACGACCGAATCGACCGGCAATGTAACTCGGGTCTCGAAAGACATTACGGACCTGCTCCGTGGCCGGCACAACATCGCCTTCAAAACGCCGGATGATTTCCAGGTGATCAGCCAGGCGCGCAAGGCTCTGACTGGCGGCGGAATGCAGGCGGATATGCAGCGGTCGGTGATGGGCAACGCCGCGGGTCTTGAGAAGGTAACGCTGGAACAGTTGGGCAAGACGCTCGACCGTGCCAGTGCGACGATGACGGCGCTGCTCGCGAGCATTGCTACCGTGTCGCTGATCGTCGGCGGCATCGGCATCATGAACATCATGCTGCTAAGTGTTACGGAGCGGACGCGCGAGATTGGGATTCGCCGAGCGGTTGGAGCGCGCGCGCAGGATGTGTTGCTGCAGTTCCTGCTGGAGTCGATCACGCTGAGCGTGGCAGGTGGCTTGCTCGGAATCGCGATCGGGTTCGCGGTGTCGTTGTTCGTCTCGCGCATTCTTCAATGGTCGACGCAGATCTCGCCGCTATCGGTGGCGCTATCGTTCGGCGTGTCGGCTGCGGTTGGAATTTTCTTTGGTTACTATCCTGCAAAGCAGGCTTCGCAGGTGCTTCCGATTGCTTCACTCAAGTACGAATAAGAGTTTGGACTACGAGTTATTTCGAGAAATGAGCAGGTGGAACTTATGCTGACGACGAGTCTAAGAATCGCGCAAAAAGCGTTGAAGCGAAACAAGCTGCGCACCGGCCTGGCAGTGCTGGGCATGACCATCGGTGTGGCGGCGGTCCTCACGATGTTTGCCTTGGGAACGGGTGCGCAGGAGTCGGTGTCGTCGGACGTAAAATCTGCGGGTACGACGCTGATCTTCGTGCGGTCCGGCAACTTCACCAAGGGCGGGGAAGAGTCGAAGATCCCCACCGGCATGGGCAGCTCGAACTCGCTGGTCGCGGATGATGCGGCGGCGATCGGGAAGATCGACGGAGTGAAGTACGTCTCCGCCAACGTCAAGGACCGGACCTGGGTCGAGACTTCGAACCAGCGGTTCTACACCCAGGTGATCGGCGCGGATGTGGACTACGGGAAGGCTTACGCGTGGGGCTTTCCCAAGGGCAAATTCTTCAAGTCGGGCGACGTCGAGTCGGCGGCGAATGTGGCTGTGATCGGGACGACGCTGCGGGATCATCTCTTCGGCGATGAAAATCCGGTCGGTAAAGAGATCCAGTTGCATGGCAAGCCCTACCGGATCGTTGGGGTCTTTGAGGCGAAGGATGAGGACCAGGGCGAGTACGCGGTGATCCCGTATACGACGGCGCAGAAGATGGTTGGGACCAGTTCCATCCAGATGGTGACGGTCTCGGCGGAGCAGGCGGGCGAGACGACGCGGATCTCCGACGACATCAAGAAGCTGCTTCGCGGCCGGCATCATCTCGACAGTAAACCGATGCCGAAACCAGGTGCGATGGTGCTGGGCGGATTGCAGGCCCCGGGGCTGGGCGGCTCGAATCCGGATGACTTCACGGTGAAGACCCAGGCGTCGGAGGCGTTGACCAAGGGACTGAATACCTCCGTCGCTGCATTCATTCTGGCGAATATGCCGCAGATGGATCAGACCAACTCGCAGGAGATGGCCGGCACGCTCAGCCGTGCCGGCTCCACGATGACGGCGCTGCTGGCGGCTATTGCGACCATCTCGCTGATCGTCGGCGGCATCGGCATTATGAATATCATGCTGGTGAGCGTGACGGAGCGGACGCGGGAGATCGGCATCCGTCGCGCGATTGGAGCTCGTCAGAGTGACGTGCTGCAGCAGTTTCTGGTCGAGGCAGTAACGCTGAGCGTCTTTGGCGGTGTCTTCGGGATCGTGATCGGATTCATTGCTTCCTTCGTGATCACGAACGTGTTGCACTGGCCGGCAACCATCTCGATCACGGCTGTAGCGCTGGCATTCGGAATTGCCGCGGTGACAGGCGTGTTCTTCGGGTTCTACCCGGCACGGCGTGCTTCGCAGTTGAGCCCGATCGATGCGCTACGGTACGAGTGAGACGGTTGCCAGTTGTTGGTTGCCAGGGCGTATCGACCTATTCCGCTTTGACGATTGGAAATCTTTTAGCGCGGGCCTTTAGCCCGCAATGGCTCGACTGTTCCTAACCCAGGGCTTTGCCCTGGGCTAGTGAACCGCGAGCCTTCAGCTCGCAAAACTGCAGTGCTCCGCCTTTTTATCTCATCTTTACCTCATCGCTTCAATTACAAGTCAGGCGATACGCCCTGGTTGTCGTAGAGGGGGCTTCGGCTACGGCGCGGAGGGATGCGATGATGCTGGCGTACGATTTCTGGGGCTGGTCCTTGTTGAGGGGTGTTGGGGCTTCTTCGATTTCCTTGGCTGGGGCGAGTTTTCCGAAGTGGAGGTCGGAGAGGACTTCTTCGACGAGGGGCTGGTTTGGGGTGGGGGTGTCTTTGTGTTTTGGCAGGTTGGCGCTGGCGATCTGGAGTCCGTAGAGGAGGAGCTTGGCTCGTTTGGTGTCGATGCGTTTTTCCGCGATGCGCTGGAGGAGTTCGATGAGGGTGGACTGGAGGGCGTGGCGGTCTTCGGACATGGCGAGGGTGAAGGTGGCGTCGGGTCCTTCGATGGCGCGGTCGAGCATGGCCTGGCGGCTGATGGGGCGGCGGGTGGTGTGGTGGTAGTAGCAGAAGAGCTCTCCGCGCAGGGTGGGGCTGCCACAGCGGTGGCCCTGAGTATGGATGTGCCGGCACTGGAAGCGCGGGGGCCGGGCTGCCGGGGTGATGGTTTCGAGTGCCTGGGTTTCGGATGTAGCTGTGTGCATGGGGTACCCCTCCGTTTTTTGGTAAAGTCTTAGATTGATGCGGGTTAGGTCTGGACTTCTGGTTTGGTTCCGGTTGCTGGTTGCGAGTGGTTGGTTAAAAGCGAAGACCCGGCTTTTGGCCGGGTCTGTGTATTTTGTTTCCTGCTTCTATTGTATGGAATGGGTGGAAACTAAAATGCCACTTTTTTAAATTTATATTCGGTTTGTTTTGTTGGAGTTGAGGGTTTTGGGGGGCTTGACAGGTTTTGGGGTGAGGAGGGTTTTAGGTCAGGCCTTCAGCCCTCGGGTCTCGTGGGGGGAGTGAACCTGGGGCTCTGCCCCAGGCTAGGGTGCGCGGTTGGCGCTTTGTTGGTGCGGATGCTTTGGGTGTTGGCTGGGGTTTGTTTTCGTGGATGGGATTACCACCCCACCCATGCGATAAGGCCGCATGAATGGGGCACCCGGCATGTTTCTTTTGTCGGTTTGCCTGCGGCAAAGCGACAAAAGAAACAAATCAAAATAGGTTTCATTGGCTCTATGTTCTTCCTAGTGAAAGGGAAATGCACCGCGTATCTGTTCCATGTCGATTCCGGTCACGGTGATTGGGCCGTCGGGTTTTAGTTCGATCTCGAAGTCTCCAACTTGTGGAACTCCGTCAGGAAGGCGTCCCTCTGCCAATGCGCGCAGAAGAGGGAAGGGGTCGGCCGCAAATTTTACGACGCGCGGCTCTCCGTTCAACACGACTTCCATGGCGGCTTTTTCGAACTCGATTACCTTTGCGAGTTGGGGCCAGTGGATGTTCTTCCCGCGCAGATAGTTCATGAAGCTGTCGGCCTCTGCGGCGGCATATTGGTGGGGCGGGTGGTGCTGCCAGAAGTCTTCGAGAATGGCGCGGAAGACGTCCGGGGTCAGGACGAGCATCATCATCCGGCAACTGAGCCGATAGACGCCGACGACCATGGAGGCGCGGAACTCGTGGATCAGGCCGCGCATCAGCTCTACGCCTTTGTCGGAGGCGAGCTCGATTGCGACCGCGCCCTCTGGCTGCTGTCCGATTGCGAGGCCGCCGAGCGCCGATTCCCACTCCGCGACTGCTACTTGTGATTCCCGCTCGGGCTGTCGATCGCGCTGCATCGCTGTTGTTGCGGCTGGGTGAGGCATCGCGGGCCGGCGCAGCTCCCAGAGTGACCGAACCTTCTCCATCTCGTCTCGTACTGCGTCCAGTCCAAAGCGCGGCAGGAACGAGGTAAAGACCTCAAAGACGATGGCTTTTAGATTGGGCAGATGCGGGATGATCTCCCGGGCGAGCGCAACCATGGCATCGGGCATGGCTCCGGAGTGGGCGTCGAGCCAGTAGCCGTCGAGTTCGAATCCTCCCGCTACGTGCATCTCCCAGACGCGGTCGAGCGGGATCTGTTGGAGGAAGTCCTGAACCTTCTGGCGGCCGTTCCATTCGTTGGCGTAGATGTTGTGCAGATCGAGGAGAATGCCGCACTCGGCCTGCTGGGCTACCTCTGCAATGAATTCTCCGTCGGGGATCTCGTCGGCACGAGGCCGTAGGTAGTTCACTCCTGTTTCAAAGGCGAAGGGTACTTTGACGGCATCTGCGAGTCTGCGAATGGCGGGGACATAGACGTCGATGCCGGCGTCGGTCTGACGCGGCGGAAGGAAGAATCCGGTGAAGAAATCGGGCGTCAGATTGAATGCGAGATGCTCGCTCGCCCACGGAGCATTCCATCGCTTGACGCAGTCGCGCAGCAGCGGCAGTTGCATTTCGATGCCGGGGACGCTTCCGCCCACGGGCGTGCCTACGCTGTGGACGAGCTTGCGGTAGGGCAGTTGGGCGAGGTGAGCTTCGACCTCGGGCTGGATGAGGATCTCGCCTGGCAGGTCGGGTCTCTCCAGCCATGTGGTCTGGGGTTCGATTTCGAGCAGGTCTACCACCCCGGGGTGGGCCTCCAGCAGAGGCTCCAACCCGGCGAAGTAGACCATGCCTACGCCAAGCTCGGGTAGATCTTCTCCCAAGACCTAACCTCCAAAGCCCTGGTTCTCGAATTTTTCATTGATCACTAGCACGGGTAGCTCGTTCTGATAGAAGACGTCGATACCCGAGTGGCAGGGGCATGCGCCGAGGCCCTTGATGACGGCATCGACTGCTTTGAAGACTTTGTCGATGTCGTAGCGGTGTCCCGGAGCGAGCGAGACCGTGGCGTACTTCTCGTGCGGTGGGAGTGGCTGAGGGTTGAGCGATACTGCGCTGGCAGGATCGATGACGAAGTTGCGTTCGGACTGAAAGAGGCAGCTGGCGCCCGAAAAACACTTGGGACATCCAAGTTTTTCCAGGATTCCCGTCAACGATTTCTTGAGGGCATCGGGGCTGTAGGCTACCTTCGCAGGCAGGCTCACCCGCACGGTTCCGCGGGCACGTATGTTTGGTTCAGCAGTAAGTGTTGGCATAAGTTCTCCTCAGCGTGTCTTGCATGGCATCGCCTGGAGGCGGACCATGACGCCTGTTCAGGCGATCGACGCAGGGCCTGCACAACAAATCACCGGGAAGTTGAAGCAAAGACTCTGAAGCTCTGAATGAAGCGCAGAGTAAAATCGCACCCGGATCAGGGCGCGGGGTTCGGATTTGAGATGAGGCGAATTTTTCTTTGATCCCGCACTCAGCCTTGGCTGGCAGGATTCAGAGGGCCGGTCGCCGGAGAGTTGCTCAGGGAAGGCGAACAAGAAGCATGTTCGTCCTGTCGCGGCGATCCGTCAAGGCAATTTTGAAAGTATTTGGTAGCGCTTGCTTTTTTAGCGAATTAGCTGACGGCAGGTAAGTGCCAAGTTCGCCCTGACGCCGAGCGGGCGCCACTTCGTGGGGTATTGGACGCTTCGCGTGATTGAATCGACTCTACAGCGATGGGGAATCGGCTCTAGGTTCCGGTGCGGAGTTCTTCACCGAGGATGATGGCTTCGGCAATCTCGCGCATAGGCTTGCGTTTCTGACGGCTGATCTTCTGCAGGGTGAGGTAAGCGTTCTCCTCGTCCACGGAGAGCTGGCGCTGAAGAATTCCTTTGGCGCGTTCCATGAGCTTGCGATTCTCGAGCTGGCGCTGCATCTCCGCCTTTTCGGTCTCGATGCGGGCGAGTTCAAGTTCTGCGCCTACGAGGTAGCCGATGGTGGTGATCAGGCGGATCTCGCGTTCGGTGTGGTGATGGGGCTGGCGATGCTGGAGATTGATAACGCCTACGACGCGGCCACGACAGAGGATCGGCACGGAGAGAAATGCCTCGTAGAGGTCTTCCGGCAGGTCGTGGAACATGCGGAAACGGGGGTCGGTGGAGGCGTGGGCGGTGATGGCGACGGTCTGGCGATGCTCTGCGACCCAGCCGGTGATGCCCTGGCCCATGGCGAGACCGATGCGGTGAAGGAGTTCCGCATGGGGATTCTTGGATGCGCTGAGGGTAAGTTGTTCCCCTTCAAGGACGTAGACCAGGCAGGAGTCGCAGCGGACAAGGTCGGCGATGAAGTCGAGGATGTGCTGGAGGATGGAGTCCAGGGAGTCGGTGGCGGCCATGCGGCTGCCAATCTCGTGGAGGAACTCCACGTCCTGGGAGTCTTCGATGCGCTTCGTCAAGTAATCCATGGGTAACGCTCCTGATTTCGCGGGGCTTTTTCTGTCTGTCCTGATGGTTCGTGATTCAGTGATACCTGGGATAGCTCTTCCTAAATCGGCCTGACATTTGCTGCGTTGCACTTTTACTGCGTTGCACTTTCTAAAACTTATTACAAAAGTCCGATTCCAATTTCAGACGTTTGCCCCTTACCGTTGCAGTGTAAAGGGTTATTTCGATAGGACCTCGCAATACTCCGCTGTCGGAGGGCAGGAACAGAACAGGTTGCGGTCTCCGTACACGTTGTCGATCCGGTTGACGGGTGCCCAGTACTTGTCGGTGCGGCGGGAGGTGGGTGGGAAGCATCCCTCGGCGCGGGTGTACTTGCGGGTCCAGACGTCGTCGGCGAGGTCGTGGACGGTGTGCGGGGCAAAGTGGAGGGGACTCTCGTCGACGGCGAAGCGGCCCGACTCGATATCGGCGATCTCGTGGCGCATGGCGATCATGGCCTCGCAGAAGCGATCGATTTCGGCTTTGGATTCAGACTCGGTCGGCTCGATCATGAGGGTTCCGGCTACGGGGAAGCTCATGGTCGGGGCGTGGAAGCCATAGTCGATCAGGCGCTTGGCGAGGTCGTCTACAGAGACACCGCAGGAGGCCTTGAGGGGGCGGGGGTCGAGGATGCACTCGTGGGCGACCCGGCCGTTGTGGTTCTTGTAGAGCACCGGGAAGTGCGGATCGAGGCGCGCGGCGATGTAGTTGGCGTTGAGGATAGCGACTTCGGTAGCCTTGGTGAGGCCCTCCCCGCCCATCAGCAGAATGTAAGCGTAGGAGATGGCGAGGATGGAGGCCGAACCGTAGGGGGCGGCCGAGACGGGGCCGACCGGGCTGGACTCCGCGAGTTCCGGATGGCCGGGAAGGAAGGGCGCGAGGTGCTTGCGGACCCCGATGGGGCCGACGCCGGGACCGCCGCCGCCGTGGGGGATGCAGAAGGTCTTATGCAGGTTGAGGTGGCTGACGTCTGCGCCGAACTTGCCGGGGTAGACGACTCCGACCTGGGCGTTGAGATTCGCACCGTCGAGGTAGACCTGTCCGCCGCACGCGTGAACGATCTCGCAGATCTCGCGGACACGCTCCTCGAAGACTCCGTGGGTGGAGGGATAGGTGATCATGACGGCGGCGAGGATATCCGCGTACTTGGTGGCCTTCTCGCGAAGGTCCTCGACATCGACGTTGCCCTGTGCGTCGCAGAGGACGCCTACGACTTCCATCGCCGCCATCTGGGCGGAGGCGGGGTTGGTGCCGTGGGCGGAGGCGGGGATCAGGCAGATATTGCGATGGCCTTCCCCGCGGCTGCGGTGGTAGGCACCGATGGCGAGGAGGCCGGCGTACTCGCCCTGGGCGCCGGAGTTGGGTTGAAAGGAGAAGGCGTCGTAGCCGGTGATGTCGCAGAGCCGGGCTTCGAGGGCGGCGATGATCTCCGCGTACCCGAGGGCCTGCTCGCGGGGGACGAAGGGGTGGAGGCTGGCGAACTCGGGCCAGGTGACCGGGATCATCTCGGTGGTGGCGTTCAGCTTCATGGTGCAGGAGCCGAGCGGGATCATGGCGCGGTCGAGGGCGAGATCGCGATCCGCCAGACGGCGCATGTAGCGGAGGAGTTCCGTCTCGGAGTGGTATTGGTTGAAGACCGGGTGGGTGAGGATGGGGCTGGTGCGAAGCAGGTCGGTGGGGAGCGCCTCGGTGCAGGGAAGGTCGACGAAGGAGGGTGCCTTGCCAAAGCAGGACCAGAGGGTCTCGATGAGCGCGGGCGTCGAGGTCTCGTCGAGGGAGATGCCGAGCTTCGTTTCCTTGGCTCCGTCCGCTGCGTGGAGGTGGCGGAGGTTGATGCCGGCGTTGACGGCGGCCTGGTGGATCTGCTCAGTGAACTGGCCGGTCTGGACGGTGATGGTGTCGAAGAAGTGCTCCGGCTCGACCTGGAAGCCGAGAGCGGTTAGTCCGGCGGCAAGCTTGGCGGTGAGGCGATGGACTCCGGTGGCGATACCCTTCAGGCCTTCGGGGCCGTGATAGACGGCGTACATGCTGGCCATGACGGCGAGGAGCACCTGCGCGGTACAGATGTTGGAGGTCGCCTTTTCGCGGCGAATGTGCTGTTCGCGGGTCTGGAGAGCGAGGCGGTAGGCCTGGGCGCCGCGGGCATCGATGGAGACTCCCACGAGCCGACCGGGGAGCGACCGCTTCAACGAATCTTTAGCTGCCATGTAGGCAGCGTGCGGTCCGCCGTATCCCATGGGAACGCCGAAGCGCTGGGAGGATCCGATGGCGAGGTCGGCGCCGAGATCGCCCGGCGAGGCCAGCAGGGTGAGAGCGAGCGGGTCGGTGGCCATGACGGCGATGGCTCCGGCAGCGTGGAGCGCGTCGATGGAGCCGCGGTAGTCCACGATTGCGCCGTGGGTTCCGGGATATTGGAAGATCGCGCCGAAGACATCCGAGGCAACCAGGTCGGTTGCGGGGTCGCCGATGAGCAGCGTCCAGCCGAGGGGCTTGGAGCGGGTCTCGAGCAGGGCAATGGTCTGGGGATGGCAGTTTTCGTCGACGAAAAAGGTGTTGGACTCGGATTTAGCCGAGCGCTTGGCCATCGCCATGGCTTCGGCTGCGGCGGTAGCCTCGTCGAGCAGGGAAGCGTTGGCAATATCGAGACCGGTAAGGTCGCAGATCATGGTCTGGAAGTTGATGAGCGCTTCGAGACGGCCCTGCGAGATTTCGGGCTGGTACGGGGTGTAGGCGGTGTACCAGGCGGGATTTTCCAGAATGTTGCGCTGGATGACGGCAGGGGTGACGGTGCCGTAGTAGCCCTGACCGATCAAGGAGGTGAGCACCTGATTTTTGGCGGCGACAGTGCGGAGATAGGCGATGGTCTCGACTTCAGAGAGAGCGGGGCCGAAGGTCAGTTTGCCGGGATCGAGGATGGAGGCGGGCACGGCCTCCGCGATGAGCTGGTCGAGAGAGTCCATGCCGATGGTGCGGAGCATGGCTGTGATGTCGTTGTCGGACGGGCCGATGTGGCGCTGGGCGAATGCTACGGCAGGGCTCATGCTTGCGGGGCTCACGCTTTCAGTGGTCTTGCTGGGAATGTCGATGACGGCTTGGTTTGCTGTGCCCATGTGTTGCTCTCCTTGACGACGAGGTCAGGTGCTCGGGTTACTCACACTCGAAAAAACTGAGGGTGTTGCCGCTGGTTTGCGCGGACGGCTTGGGGGAGGTGGTTGCGTAGAACTGACGCGTTACAAACGGATGCACGCAATGGTATGCCGTCAGCCGGATGCCTTCGGAGTGCGCAGCGGTGAGGCCGGCGGGGTGCAGTATCAGGTGTTCGGAGGGAACGTAAGGGACTTCTATGCTGTTGTTGAGCTGGATGGACCTGGTGGCGCGGATGGCCTGAATGGTCTCGCCAGGAGCGAAGTGGCGGGGGTCGGTGCCGGCCAGACCGAGGAGGATGCCGTTGGTAATGCTCTCAGCCGCGGCGGGATGGGCGAGGGCTCCGAAGAGCTCTATCAGGACTGAGGTGGGGGTAAAGCCAGGGGTGGAAAGGGAGAAGGCAGAGGCGAACTCGCGGCCGGGAGCGACCGCTTCCGGTGCGAACGGACAGGAACCCAAGGTCTCGGGGATGCGGATTGTCGGGATTTCCTGAATCACCATGGACGCACACCTCTCGGGGAGCTGAACATCAGCTTCCCAGTGCGCCCCTTCTGTCCGTTTGCCTGAGATTGTTATCCCGTCGGCGGACACCGTAATGGTGTCTCTCTCCAGAAGTTATTTGCTGTTCGCGGTCCTTTGGCCTGAGAGTTTCCGGGGCGGTTGCTCCTTCGGCGTCGGACTGGTCCGATCTCTCCCGCGACAGCACATTCTATTCGTTGGTGAAGCAGAGTGAGGTAAGGCTTAAGAACACAGAAGAGGGGTCCGGCTGGGGACGTTAATTCCTTTTCTGGACTTTTTCTACAGGTAGTACGGTGTTTTTTCGACTGCCATCAATGTAGCGTGAATTCTGCGCTGTGGCAAACATTTATTGCTGAAAGAGGAAATTGTTCCTTTTCATCGAGAGCGAAATGAAGCGTTTCAAATAGCGGAATTGCTCCCAGAGAATGGAGCGGATCGAGGTGTAACTTATTGTGGATGTACGGGCTCTAATGTACGAAGCGTTCTGTTATCTCTGAATGAGAACGGTTTTTATTGACTGCAGCTACCTCAAACCGCGACGAAGGACAGATGCTGGCGGCCATTCTTGCGGGCGACCAGCAGATGTTCCATGAGTTGATCCGACCGTACGAGCGGACGGTGTACATGGTTGCCCTGGGAATGCTCAAAGACGAGTCGGAGGCGGAGGACGCGTCGCAGGAGGCTTTTCTCAAGGCTTACTGTGCCCTGGGGAAGTTCCGGGCGGAGTCAAAGTTCAGCACATGGTTGATCAGCATTGCGATCAATGAAGCTCGGAGCCGGTTGCGGCGGAAAAAGACCGGACGGACGGAGTCGCTGGATGCGGGGTGGGACAGTGCAGATAGCGGGGACGACTTTATCTCGGTTTCGCCTGCCCTGCTGACGGATTGGCGCGAGATTCCTTCGGAAGCTCTGGAGCGGAGCGAGGTTCGCGGACTGCTGACGACCGCGGTCACGGAGCTTCCTCCGATCTATCGGGAGATTTTTGTGCTGCGGGATGTTGAAGAGTTGAGCGTGAACGAAGCTGCTGCGGTGCTTGGGATCAGCGTGGCGCTGGTCAAGGTGCGGCTGCACCGGGCTAGGTTGATGTTGCAGAAGAAGTTGGTACCCCTCCTTAAAGGAGTGACGTTTTTAGAGAGTGCGGAGCGCACCAGGCGGAGGAGGTTCCTGTGGTTCTAGAGTGTAAACATGTTTGGGACTACATCTCCGGCTACCTGGATGGGGGGCTGGACCCGGAGCTGCTGCGCGAGGTGCAGAAGCATCTGGACCACTGCGAGGTCTGCTCGGCGGTATTGGATTCGACGCGCAATATCCTGGTGCTGACGGCTGATGAACGGACGTTTACGCTGCCGCTGGGGTTCAGCGAGAGACTGCATGAGCGGCTGGAGAGGGCGTTTGCGGATGGATTGCAGACGGAGACTTGATTGATTATTGTCATGTCGCTCAGTGCGCCCTGACGCCGGGCGGGCGCTACTTCGTAGGGTATTGGACGCTTCGCGTATAGAAGCGATCTAACTCCTCTTCGACGAATCTGCCTGATGCATTTCGCAACGCATTGGGAGCCGCCTATACTGTGGAAACCATGACTCCACCGACCGATGTAGCGCACGAGGTCTCGAACCAACCCGCTGTGGAGCGGGTGGAGCAGGGACGTGCTTTGCCGGTGGTTGCATGGACTTCGGTGGGGTTCGCCATCCTGCAGAGTCTGTGTACGACGGCTATCGGATTGAGCGGCCTGCGGCTGGTGATTTCGATGCTGTCGCTGGCTTCGGCGTCGTCCGTCCTTACGCACGCGCGGTGGTTCCACCAGGCTGCGTTTCGGCGACCGATGCTTCTGTTCGCACTGGTGGGCGCGGTGGTGAACCTGATCCTCGTAGCGCAGGCGAGGCGTCTGCGGAACCGGCCCTCGGCACGATGGAGGCTGGATGTTGCTGCCGTCGCGGGCAAGGTGCGGCGCGAGCGCTGGTTGATTGGAATGTCGCTGTTAGCGCTGGTCTTGGTGATTCAGGAAGAGTGGCTGCATATTGTGCAGCATCATCGCTGGTAAGGGTTCAGTTCTCGGGTGTCAGTTTTCAGTTGTCTTGAAGTGCTGTTTGGGTGGCTTGCCGGGCTGCGGCCTTTGAGTCGCGGATGAGGTCGGGCAGACCTACGCCTCGATAACCGTTGCCCAGGAGATAGAGTCCTGGAAGCTGGGCGATGCGGGCGTTGAGAGCGGCCATGCGTTCGAGGTGACCTACCGCGTATTGGGGAAGGCTGCGCGGCCAGCGGCGGACGACTGTGATCTGGGGCTCGGGGAGCGGGCCGAGGATGCGGGCCAACTCCAGGCGGGCGACGGAGGCAATCTCGTCGTTGTTGCAGCCCATCATGCGTTCGGCAGTGGTGCCGCCGAAGAAGGCGCGCAGAAGACGGGCTCCGGGCGGGACTCGGTTGGGAAACTTCTGATCGACGAACGTAGCGGCCAGGAGGCGGCTGGGGGCTGGGGTGGTGTGGCCGTTCGTGGATTTAGCCGTCGGTATTTGAGGGGGAACCAAAAAGCCAAAGCCGGCTGGAATGGGGATCTGGGTGGCGTCAGGGAAGGCGAAGGCGATGATGACGGCGGAGCTGGCTTCGACTTCGAGGAGCGCTGCGGCATGGCGGTCATGGGGGGCGAGGAGCGCGCGGGTGACGTCAATGGGGGTGCAAAGCATAAGCTCATCGAAGTCTTCGGGGGGCGCGTTGGTTCCCGATCGATGGAGCGTCCAGCCGGTGCCGTTGCGGGTGATGGCGCGGATACTGGTGTTGCGGCGGATCCAGTGAGGCGGGATGGTTGCGACCATGTGGTCGATCAGCGTCGCGGAGCCGGTCTTGAGCGAGGTGAAGATCGCAGACGACTGGGTGGGAGTGCGAGTCTGAAGGGCCAGGATGAGGCTTCCGTGTTCGCGCTCCATGGCGACGAAGGGAGCCATAACGGAGCGGACGCTGAGGGTGCGGACGTCGCCGCCGAGGACTCCGGAGAGGAGGGGGACGGCGATGGTCTCCAGGACCTCTGGGCCAAAGTGACGGAGGACGAAGGAGGCGATCGACTCGTCGGCGTCCGGTGCGGCGGCCTTCAGCTCGGCGGCGCGGGTGGGTTCTGCGCGGTAGGCCTGCTTGGCGGATTCAGTGAAGAGGGGGGAGCGATCGAGGGCGTCGAGGTCGGTGGGGACCATCATCTTGAGGCCGTCGGGGATGGCTTCGAGGGTGTTGCCTGCGAGGATGTAGGTGCGGCGGGTCGCGTCGTTCGAGGGGATCAGTTCGCCTTCGAGGCCTAACTCGATGGCGAGTTCGCGGGCCCAGGGTTTCTCGGTGACCCAGCCGTCGGGGCCGCATTCGATGACGAAGCCGCCCTCGCGGACGGTCTCGACGATGCCGCCGAGTCGGGGTGAGGCTTCGAAGAGGGTCGCTTCGATGGGGGCGCCATCGCGGGATTGCCGGGCAAGTTCGTAGGCCGCTGTCACTCCTGCGAGTCCGCCGCCGAGGATGGCTATTCTTTTCATGTCTTTTAGAAGTTTGGCATATCGGGTGGGATTGCAGTGTGATTTGAAGCGAGTTGGAGTTGGCGTCCCGTAGTGTATTCCCCATTGGTTGCCTTACGCGAAGCGTCCAAGACCCCACGAAGTGGCGCCTGCCCGGCGTTCGGGCGTTTTCGTACTTACATTGCTGAACAAGTAGTTGGCATTCCCTCGGCGGCTAAAGCCGGATTAGGGTGCTTGTATTTACGGCGGGACTAAAGTCCCACCCTTTCAAAACGACGGTTCTCAGAGATTTTTTGGGTGATGGCGGTGTTAGGCGTTGGCGGAGGTAGTGGCGGGGGTGGTCTCGTCGATCTGGGCTTTGTAGGTGCCAGTGGCGATGGTTTCCAGGGCGCGGATGAGGGTATTGGAGTCGTTGAGGGACTCGGCGCGCCAGAGTTGGAGGCCAAGTTCGTGGGCGGTCTCCTTGAAGGCGATGTCGATGTCGTAGAGGATCTCGACGTGATCGCAGAGGAAGCCTACGGGTTGGAGGACAACTCCTTTGTGGCCTTCTGAAGCAAGTGCTTTAAGAGTGTCTTCGACGGTGGGGCCGATCCAGGGGGCTCCGGCGATGCCCTGGCTTTGGAAGGCGAAGTACCAGTCGCGGTCGGTCATGCCGACGGGGCGGAGGGCTTCAGCGATGGCGATGGCGGTGTTCTTGCACTCGACGGGATAGGGGTCGGGGGAGGTGCGTTCGCCATAGTTCTGGATGCCTTCTGCGGGGACGGGTGCGCCGGGACGGGCTGACGGGCTGGCCGGGTTACTGACGGTGCCGGTCATGATGGTGCGGCAGGGAACGGAGTGGGCGGTGAACAGGACCGGAACTCTTTCTCCGACGATGGTGCAGGCCTCTGCCCAGACAGGCCAGAGTCTCTCGGCGAAGGCGAGCGATAGGAGAGGATGCTCTGCCCAGCCAGCTACGAACTCCACTTCGAGCCCTTCGGCAGATTCGAGCAGGGCGCGGCGGTAGAGACCGACGGAGGTACGCGAGTTCTGCGGGGCCAGGCAGATGGCTTTGATTTTGGTGACGCCGTCGGCACGCATTTGAGCGACAGTGTCGGCGATGTAAGGGTGCCAGTTGCGCATTCCGACGTAGACCCGGTGGCCGAGAGCTTTTTCGAGCAGCGTAGCTTGCAGGAGGGTCCAGCGGGTAAGGGGTGGGCCTTCGGGGAGGGGATCTTCTTTGAGGCCGATCTCGGCGTAGCGGTGCTGGAGTTCCTTGACGACCTCGTCGGGAAGGGCCCGGCCGCCGGTTACTTTCTTGAGATATTCGGCCATTTCGCTGAGGCGGTCGGGGGTCCCGTGAGCCAGCAGGAGGATGGCGGTGGCGTTCTGCTGGCTCATAGGTTTCCGTATTCCTTGATCCACTTGACCACCTGGATCACGTTGTCGACGGGGGTGCCGGGGACGATGCCGTGGCCTAGATTGAAGATGTGGCCCGTGCGCTTGTCGGCGGCTTTCAGGACTTCGAGGACACGGGCTTTCAGGACGTCCTGGGGGGCGAAGAGGGTGATGGGGTCGAGGTTTCCCTGGACGGCGCGGGTGTGGCCGATGGATTGCCAGCCGACGTCGAGGGGAACACGCCAGTCTAATCCCAGAACATCCGCACCCGTTTCTTTCATTGTGGGGAGCAGGGAGGCGGTGTCGACGCCGAAGTAGATGACTGGAACTCCGAGGGCCTGGACGCGTTGGACGAGTTCAGTGGTGGGGGCGAGGCAGTACTGGCGATAGTCGGAGACGGAGAGTGCGCCGGCCCAGGAGTCGAAGATCTGGATGACGTCGGCGCCGGCTTCTACCTGCTGGGCCGCGTAGGCGACGAGGACCGTGATGAGCTTCTCCATGAGGAGGGGCCAGGATCCGTCCTGCGAGTACATGAGCTTCTTGGCTTCGATGTAGTTGCGGGAGCCGCTGCCTTCGATCATGTAGCTGGCGAGAGTGAAGGGAGCTCCGATGAAGCCGATGATGCCGAGTTGGTCTCCGGCTGGATCGCTGTTTGGACCTTCGGGCGACCTGGGAGCTTTGAAGTGGGCTACGACCTTCTCGATGGCGCGGGCGACGTAGCTGAGTTCGTCGGCGCGGTCGGTACGGAGTGCCTGGATCTGCTCCAGTGTACGAATCGGCTGGTGGACGACGGGACCTTCTCCATTGACGAACTCGAAGTCCAGTCCCATGGGGGTGAAGGGGAGGAGCAGGTCGGCGAAGATGATGGCGGCGTCGACTCCGAGGCGCTCGGCGGCGGTGATGGTGACTTCGGCGGCGATCTCGGGGGTGCGACAGATGTCCAGCAGGGAGTGGTGTTTGCGGACGGCCATGTACTCCGGCATATAGCGTCCGGCCTGGCGGAGGAACCAGACGGGGGTGCGGTCCACGGGCTGGCGAAGGCAGGCGCGAACGAAGCGGCTGGATGCGGTGGGAACGAGAGAGTTCGGGGCTGCCTGCTGGGTGGTTTCTTGCAAAGGGATCTACCTGCCTGTCTCTTCGAGCCTAGCATCTGGGAGGGAGCGGGGCGATGGCTGGCCGGGGGTGCGTTGGGATCGGGTTTGACCCGACTGAAATGCCGTCCGGTCTGCCCACTCAAGATTGCGCCCACTCAGGATTGCCGCTGCGGGCGCTACGACTTTTGTGGGAAACCTGTGAGGTCTCGCAGCGTGGCTTATAAGGTTACGGCTCAGCTTTCCAGACGGAAGGTGAACTCTTCGATGACGGGGTTGGTGAGGACCTCGGCGGCGATGCGTTGGACCTCTGTTTCAGCGGTTTTCGGGTCGATTCCGTCTTCGAGGGTGAGGAGGAAGTACTTTCCCTGGCGGACGTCGCTGACGCCTTTGTACTCCATGCGGCGGAGTGCATCGGCGACGGTCTGGCCCTGAGCATCGAGGACCGTTCTTTTGAGAGTTACATAGACATGAGCCTTCATCGTGTTTGATTATAGACAAGGTGGCGCTGAGCACTGCAACCGCCGGTTCCAATGACGTCCGCACATGCTTCATCGAGCTTCCCCATGTACGTGGCCGATGGACAGTTCGAGCTGAATACTTTCTATACGAGAAGAGATACCCGAATTTATGGTGAATTACCTTGAGTTGCCGATAGGGGAGAACTCCCCCGAAGTGATTAATGCCGTCATCGAGATTCCTCACGAGGGAATCAACAAGTACGAGTACGACAAGGAATTGCACGTCTTCCGGCTGGACCGGAACCTGTATTCGCCGGTGCACTATCCGGGCGATTATGGGTTTATCCCGAGCACGCTGGGCGAAGACGGCGACCCGTTGGATTGCCTGGTACTGGTGGATGCACCGAGCTTTTCTGGCTGCGTGATGGAAGTCCGGCCGATCGGCGTACTGGAGATGCTGGATCAGGGTCTCGGCGACGAGAAGGTGCTTTGCGTTGGCAAGGGAAATCCGCGGTACAAGGATGTCTGGAACTTCTCCGAGATCTATCCGCACATGCTGCGCGAGATCACGCACTTCTTCGCGATCTACAAGGACCTCGAAGGCAAGCGTGTTGAAGTGAAGGGCTGGCGGGATGCCTCGTTTGCACGCGCCAAGGTGCAGGAGGCACAGCAGCGCTTTATCGAGAACAAGATCAATCCGCTGCCGAAACCGGTTCCACACAGCTAGATTCTTTCGTTCCAGAGAGCCCCTGTTGGCGCTGAATGATGGCGTGGATGGGGGCTTTTTGATTTGCTCGACATGATTCCAAAAAAGTAGTTACGCGAAGCGTCCAAGACACCACGAAGTGGCGCCAGCCCGGCGTCAGGACGCTTTGATTCTTCGAAGGAATCCGTTCTAAATCTTTGTCTCAAGCTGAACGGAGGGTGTGCGTCTACGGGCTACTAGATAGACGAGGGGCCCGGCTGCTCCGATGAGAGCGGCGAAGAGGAGTGCGGGCATTCCGGCGACCCGCTCGTCGCGGGCGGCCCAAAGAGCGAAGGCGATCAGAAGCGCCGGGCCGATGCCCACGGTGATGGCCCCCCACTTTCCGCCTGGAACGCGGAAGGGGCGAGACATGTGTGGGGCTTTGCGGCGCAGGACGATCAGTGCGACGAACTCCAGCAGCAGCGCGGCTCCGTAGAGGACGAGGTCGATGGAGATCAGGCGCTCAAACGTGAACCCGAGGGCCAGGGCCCAGGCAAAGCTGCAGGCCAGAACGCTGACCCAGGGAACTCCATTGGCCCAGCGGCGGGCGAGGACGGGAGGCAGAAGTCCGTCCTCAGCCATGGCGTAGGGGAGGCGGGTGAGGGAAAGGGTGAGGGCGTTGAAGGTTCCAAGGCCGTCGAGCGAGCCGGCCAGGACGACGGCCATGGCGAGGGCCGGTCCGCCCAGTAGCATGGCGGCGTCGACCCAGGCTCCGGTGGAGAAGCGCTCTGCCGGGATTCCGGCGAACCAGACGGCAGCGAGCGGCAGTATATAGACGCACATGACGACGAACGCAGAACTGAGCATGGCACGGGGGTAGACGTGCTGTGGGTCTTCGACCTCCTGCGCAATGGTGGAGGCGTTGTCCCAGCCCATGTAGTTCCACATGGCGACGAGGACGGCTCCAGCGAGGTCCATCTGGGCGGGTGGGCCTGCGTGGGCGGGTGCGACTCCGTGATGCAGCGTGTGCCAGAGAGCGAGTCCGATCAGTACGACGAAAGGCGATAAAGAGACGACCATCATCTTCTGCGAACCGCGTCCGACGGCGACTGCCCCTCTGAGGTTCCAGATGGCGGAGATCGTCACGATGGCGAGTTTGAGAAGCAGACCGCGGTAGCCTGCGGTAAGGGTGGGCGCGACGTGCGAGAGATAGAGGACGAAGGTAGTGGGGTAGATTGCCATGTCGAAAACACTGGCGGCGAGGGAGAGCCAGGCCTCTTGAAATCCCCAGAACGGTCCCATCGCCTGGCGAACCCAGTGGTAGAAACCGCCTTCACAGGGCATGGCGGAGGCGAGTTCGCCGACCATGAGAGACGTGGGAAGACTCCAGAAGATGGGGATGGCGAGGAGTAGCAGGAGTGCGCGGCCGTAGCCAGCCTTGCCGATAATGTCTTCCAGACCGTACGGGCCGCCGGAGACCATGAAGTAAGTGGCCGCGATGAGCGGTAGCAGGCGCATTTTGCGGATGCCAGGTGCTTTTGCTGCCAATGCTTCCTCTTTCTGGACTGGTCTCTGGATGGGGGAGATGAATGAAATTTGTCTCGGTTGAGACAAATCTACCTGAGAGGGAGGCGAATTGCCGAGGTGCGCGATATAATCGCTGAAGCCGTGACGCGATGAGTGTGACGAAAGTGCAGGAGAGTTGGCCGAGAGGCTGAAGGCGGCGGTTTGCTAAACCGTTATAGGACCAAAAGTTCTATCGGGGGTTCGAATCCCCCACTCTCCGCCATTGATTTATCTAAGTTGTAGAAAACATACATAAACTGAACCAAATAAAGCACTTGCGCCAAATCGAGAATGAGCGTGTTGAGCGTACAGCGCGCCTTAGTACGGTCAAAGAGCGCCTTTTACATTACTAAGGCCGAAGAGCATTACTACGCTTTCCGGCCCTGTTCTGCACACTGTGCAGTCTCTTTCTGATAGTTGGGGTATCTTTGTGAGTATTCCAGAGAGACCTTGATGAAACCGCTCGATTACATGACGCTTTTTGCCCTCATTGCCGGCCCTGTTCTGGCAGTGGCAATTTAACTAGGGTTCACCAAGAGACAGGAGGATCGTTGCCGGAAGCTCGGCGTCTTGGATACCCTAATGCAATATCGGGGCCGCATCATTCACAGTGACAGTGTTCGGGCTCTGAATAACATCGACACCGTCTACTATGACGCCTTGAACGTTCGGGCTAAGTTCATCGTTCTTTTGAACTTTCTGGAGACCGATGAGATGAAGGAAAAGCCAGTCTCAGTTCGAACGTCTGCGCGGCTCGACGATCTGATAACGGAACTCCTATCAGAGATGTGTAAGAACTTGGGTTTCGATTTTGACCACACTCAGATCAAGACCAAAGCATATCGCCCAGAAGCTTATGACAATGAAGAGAGATACACAGCGGAAGTTCGGAGCGCGCTGATGCCGATATTGACGGGACAGGCTCCGTTACACATCAAGTCCGACGACTAAGTCGTAGAACTTCCAAACCCACAAAGGAACCTATGCCCCAGCTAGACCTCCCCACTTCGGAGTATTCGCCCAAGCACGTCTCACGCCCGACCAACTTGAGGATGTCCGTCACCTATTCGCCGCCACCGTCACCGACTTCGCCATCACATGCCGGAGCAATAAAGAACTACTCACCCGTTTGTCCTTGTCGTGCTCGCCTGAGTCCGGTCTACCTTGCCCGTCGTCCTAGGGAGAGGGCAGCACCCGCCGCGCTCGGAGCGTGCCCTGTCTTTATCGAGACTGGCACGCCATCGGCGAGGGATTGAGGCATGAGAGGTATGCTTCCTACGGCAATTTTGGTGGAGACTTGTCCCCTGTTGCCATTAGCTCGAATGTCCCGTTTCCGAACTTTGCACCCACCGTTTGAAATCTCTTGAGAGATTAGAAGATTAACCCTGCGAACATCAGTTTGTTGACAGTGTTCTTAACTCCAAAAAAGGTTGATAGCGAAGTGAGAAAGCCGATCATTTCTTCACCTCGTTGCGGATCTTCAGTGACGCTAAATATTCCAACTGATTGAACTGCTGTGTTGTTTTGGTAGAATTCGCGACGGGTAAATCATTACTAGCGGCAATGCACTGTGCGTTCGTCACCCGGCCAATTTTCGGAGGATTCATTGCCTCGGCAACAGCTTGAACTTCGACGATGATGCGCTGGCGTTCATCGCATCTTTATCAGTGATGGCCTGCGACGAGCTCAAATTTCTTCAAGGAATAGTCGATCCGGTAGGGCGAGCAACTGATTGTCTGGGACTTCGATGACTGCTTATGGCTTCTTCACGATGCGATAGGAAACAATCTCGGATCCGAGAGGCGTTCCGTTGAAGCGCGAGATGCGCAACAGGAGTTGGAAATAGGGAAAGTCTTTCTCGTGGAGAAGAACCTGCAGCCGCTCAAGATTCTCCTCGCTGGTCAAGAAGTCCCCTCCGGCTTCCGTCGCTTGCGAATCAGTTCCAGCCAGGATGAGTGTGCTCCCAGTGTTGGTCGGATTGGGGAGGAAGACGATCACACAGTAGGCAGTTCTTGTGCCGGGATCAGACGAGAGTGCGTACTGCGCCTGCTCATTGCCAGTGGGGTTGTCGACCGTCACGACAGCCGGTGTCTGGCCTTCCGCCGGTTTGAAGTGGTACGCCATCCGATCCTCAAAGAGCTCCACCCAGGGATTCGACCTGCGACTCCCCACGAAGATCGTATTGTTCCAACGCAACCGATGGCCGGCATATTCCCGCGCAAACAAGAGCCGGGTCCCGGTGTCCCCCGTCTCAAGTTCCGTGATTCTCCGCGCGACGCGAAAATCTCCAATACTTCCGGAGCTGCGGCTGAAGATAAGAGCAAGATCCTTCTGCTCCTGTTGGCGCGCATCGCTCGATAACGGGTCAGCAGACTGGGCCGCACGGTAGCTGTAATCGAGATACTCCGCCAGAGAAAGCTGCTTGTGAAGGACATCCTGAGCAAGTCCGAAGGACGTATCCGCGAGAACGATCTCGGGGGCGAGTCCTTTTCCAAAGAAATTTCCCCAGAACGCTCGGAGAGCCGGGGCACTCTGCCATTTATGTGCGGTTGCTTGAGTCAGATGGTTGCGCCGCATGTCGGTGATGAGCCAAGCCGCTAGGCAGAGAATGACGACGAGGAGAAAGATTTGAAAGGGGTCGCGAAGTCTCCGAGGACTAAGCGAGCTTGTAAGAGCGGTCGCCGGCGGAGCTTCCGGGATAGAGACAGACAAAGGTGCAATCGGGGTTTCGACGAGGAATTCATTGTCAAAAGGTCGATCTACGGCCTGCAGTTGACGAGGGCGGAAGACGGGAATGTAGCTACCGCGAGGAATCTCAAAGATGAGCGGCTCGTTCTGACCCTCGTTTGCGAAGTAAAGGTCGATCCTCTTACGCAACTCCATCGCGTTGACACGCACGATGTTGTCCTGCGAGGTGTCATATGAGGGTGAGCGTCCGAAGACAGCGGTACCAATCTGCTGCTCCGGCAGGTCTTCTGCTCCATGCAGAATTACTTCGTTTCCGACATAGATGAGGAAGTCGCGTAGCCGGGTCGAGCGACGAAACGGCGTGCTCTCCAATACCCTGTTCAGCAACCTCTCCCACTCCGATTTGGACGGATGGAAGGAAATTTCGGGCGTATTGCTTTCAGTGATTTGCATGCTGCTCCAACAAGGAAAGAATAGCATTCTGGCGGAGGATGCCGCGATATATCCCCCTTTTACAGTGAGAACTTAGATTCTCACCCCCATGAAAATCTCTCCTTGCGCGGCAGAGTGAGTGCGAAATCGCCGGGTGCCGGAATCTGGTTTGCGTCACAAAATCGGTCATTGCGTAGCAATTGGCCGGCCAAGAATTCAGAGCCGACTTCAAGTCCTGTTTGTAAGACGCGACAACTTGAATCTGGATGCGTGAAGGCTTGTTCCCTCACTGTAAATTCACTTGCGACTTCTGTCCGCCAACATAGAAGCTTCGTGGGCTGAAAAAATATATCTGTGTCCGTTCCGAATTGTCGCGAAGCATGTTGGCTGGATTCTCTCCGAGAGAACGCATTGCAAGGCCGACGCCGAACAGGATGTTGAGGGTAAAAATTTGTACCGCTCCCCAGACGGTCCCCACGAGTTCCAGGATCAATATGCCTGAGCTTAAGGAACTATTTAGTGGAGATGGACATGTATCGCGGGTAAACGTTTCCCGCAGCAGCACATATTTTGGAGGCAACATGAAAACTAAACTGCACCATTCGCTCCTACACCCCGGGCGAATCCTTACGATGGCGGGAATCGCGCTCGCGTGCTCATTCCCGCTTCTAGCAACGCACGTATCGTTCGCTCAGGCGGTCTCTTCGGCCAAGATGCACGGTACGGTTACCGACGACACCGGCGCCGTCGTCGGGGGTGCTTCCGTCGTTGCCATCCAGACCGCCTCGGGGGCGACCGCTACAGCAACCACCACTGATACCGGCAGCTACGTCCTCTCCAACCTGCCCGTGGGTGCCTACACGGTGAAGATCACAGCCCCCGGGTTTCAGTCCTACAGCCGCACCGGTATCGTCCTTGAAGTCTCGAACGACGTCGAGGTGGACGCGCCCCTCACGGTAGGTTCCGCCGAAACTATCATTACGGTAAACGGGACAGTGGCTCAGGTCCAGACCGACGATACCTCCATCTCGACTGTAGTCGATCAGAGCCGGGTCGTTGATCTGCCGCTCAACGGACGCAATGCCGCCAATCTAGTCCTGCTCTCCGGAGCCTCTGCCCCGACGGTCAACGGTAACATGACCAGCACCAAGAGCTACGGCAGCACGGGTACGAGTGCGATCGGCGGCGCTCTGAACATCGCCGTTGCCGGCGGTCAGGGCAATCAGATCAACTATCTGCTCGACGGTGGCGACCATAACGACTCGTTCTCGAACGTGAACATGCCGTTTCCGTTCCCGGACGTGTTGCAGGAGTTCAGCGTCCAGACCACCGGAATGTCGGCCCAGTATGGTGTCCATCCCAGCGCTGCCGTTAATATCGTCACCAAGTCCGGCACAAACCAGTGGCATGGCGGCGTCTTCGAGTTCCTCCGCAACAGCTACCCGAACGCAAACAACCGCATCAACGGGTACACGGATCTGAAGCGCAACCAGTTCGGCGGGTACTTGGGTGGACCGATTCTCCGCGACAAGCTCTTCTTCTTCGGCGGCTACCAGCATACGGCCCTTCGAATTGCCCCGGCGACCACCTCCTCCTTTGTGCCGACAGCGGCGATGCTCTCCGGAAACTTCACGCCTTACCTCCAGTACCAGCGTGGTCTGAGCGCCACGAACACCTGCCCCACGCTGCTGGCGTCGGCTGGCTTCAACTACAACGCGACGGCCTGCACGGCCACGATCAATCCCTCGCTCTTCAGTCCCGCGGCTGTGGCTCTGATGAAGTACCTGCCTACCGCGCAGACGCAGAATGCCCTTGGCCTGGTCTCCTACTCCGTTCCGGCGCCGCAGGATGAAAACCAGTGGATCGGCCGTCTCGACTACACCCTCAACGCGCGCCACAACGTCTTCGCGCGCTACTTCATGACGAACTATTACCAGAAGGCGATCTTCAACGGAAACCTACTCAATGCCATCAATCCCGGCCTGAAGGATCGCGGCAAGTACCTCACGTTTGGCGATAACTTCGTTATTTCACCCAGGGTTACCAACGCCCTTCGCGGAACGGTCACGCGTCTCGCCATCGCACGCGGCGCTCCGGGCGATCTTATCTCGCCGTCGACCCTTGGTTCGAACGTCTACTCCTCGGTTCCCAACTACATCTATATGAATGTCAGCGGAGGCTTCACCGCCTCGTGCGGAAGCTGCGCTCCGACCCATTACGTCACTAACCACTACCAGGTGGCTGACGACGTCTCCATCCAGAAGGGAAATCACTTCGTTCAGGTCGGCTTCGACTACATCCACGAGCAGTTGAATCTCGCCGGGCTCAACACGGAGAATGGTCAGTTCACCTTCAACGGCTCCTACTCCGGTACCGGACTCTCGGACCTTCTCCTCGGAGCACCCAACACCTTTGCGCAGGGCTTTGGTCCTGGTGCCGCAGCGCACCTCCGTTACAACTACTTTGGCTACTACGTGCAGGACACATGGCACGCCACCAAGAAGCTGACGATCAACGCAGGTCTTCGCTGGGAGCCGTGGTTCCCGGAGTACGAGAAGAACAACATCGGTGGTGCGTTCAGCCCAACGGCCTTCGCCTCCAATACCGTCTCGAGCGTCTATCCGAATGCTCCCGCCGGTATCGTCTTCTACGGCGACAAGGGGGTGAAGCCAGGCTTCATCAAATCGCGCTTCACGAATTTCTCACCGAGAGTCGGCTTTGCCTTCGATCCTCAGGGCAATGGAAAGTCCAGCCTCCGCGGCTCGTACACGCTCACCTTCGAGGCACCCGAGCTTTACTACGATTCGGGTTTCCCGGGCAACTCACCGAATGCCTCCGCGCAGTCCTTCACCGTCGACAACTCCACCAATCAGACAGATGCCGTAAAGTCCTTTGACAATCCCTGGAAAAAAGTTGCGGGTGGCAATCCTTATCCCACGCAATATCCGGCTCCGAGCACGGCCGCATTCCCCGCGACCAACGTCTCGACCGGCTACTATCCCACCGATCTCCGTAGAACCTACATGCACCAGTACAACCTCAGCTACCAGAATCAGCTCTCTGCGAACTGGCTCGCCTCGCTGAGCTACATCGGAACGAATACCGTTCACCTCTGGGGCTTCCAGCCCTATAACTACGCAACGCCGGCGCCGACACCCACGGGTGCCGCGGCTACAACGAATAACACCTCACAGCGTTACATCCTGTACCGCGCGGCGATCGCCAACAACACGACGGCCGGAACTCGCTATGGCGCTTTCAGCGGCACGGCAGACTATGGCATGGCCAACTTCAACGGCATCATCTTGACGGTCAACCACCGTCTGGCGAATAACTTCTCCATGCTGATGAACTACACGTGGTCGCATTGCCTGTCGAACATGAACTACACGGGGGACAACACGCCGCCCGCGCAGGATCCAAACAACCATGCCGCCGAGTATGGCAACTGCAACTTCGACACAACGCACAATCTCACCATCTCCGGCGTTGCAACGACACCGAAGTTCCACCAGCGTTCCCTGAACTACGCCTTTGGCGCATGGCAGGTAAGCCCGCTGATTACCTACCGCACCGGCATGCCCTATACGGTGACCGACGGCACGGATCGTTCGCTCACGGCGATTGGTCAGGACCGTCCGAACCTCGTCCAGGGACAGAGCCTTTACGCGAAAGATCTGTTCCCGGCCGCTGGGATCAAGCCGTTATGGATCAACACCGCGGCGTATGCCCTGCAGCCACTTGGCACCTTCGGCAACGCAACTCCTCTGCAGGCGCGTGGACCTGGCTTTGCCAACGTCGATGTGGCCATCAGCAAGCGCTTTCCGCTCTTCGAGCGTTCACAGCTCGAGATCCGTGGAGAAGCCTTCAACGCGCTCAACCATCCCAACTATGCCAACCCCAACACAGCGATCAATTCGGGTTCAACCTTCGGCCGCATTACAGCGACCGCCAACGATGCTCGCCTGCTTCAGATCGCAGCGAAGATCACCTTCTAACTTCTTCCTTATATCCAGCGTGCGTGCATCTGGCATGCGCTGGATATTTTTTATTCATGTTGCACTTGAAGCACGAGGAGGTCTTGTTGCGTTTCCGGTTTGCTCTTCTATCTGCGTTGCTGCTGGGAAGCTTCGCCACTTTATATGCCCAAGTTCCAGACCGCAAATCTGCCGAGCTTGTCCCACGTCCACCGATGGGCTGGAATAGTTGGGACGCCTACGGGCTTACCATCACCGAACCACAGTTTCGCGATAACGTGAGTGTTCTTGCGAAGACGTTGAAACCCTTCGGCTGGCAGTATGCGGTCATCGATGAAGGATGGTTCCTCAAGAATCCCAAAGATCTCAAGACGCCCGAGAAGGTCGTCTACGAACTCGATGCAAACGGACGGTATAACCCCGTGCCCGAACGCTTTCCTTCCGCCATCGTCGATGGAAGGAACCAGGGCTTTCGCGCGCTCGGCCAATATGTCCACGCCCAGGGGCTCAAGTTCGGCATTCATATTGTGCGCGGCATTCCGCGCGAGGCTGTGAAGCAAAATATGCCGGTGGCCGACAGTCGCTTTCGCGCGCGGGATGTCGCCGACACAAGCGATCCATGCCCATGGGATCCCACCAACTGGGGAGTCCAGGACACCCCAGCCGGCCAGGCCTGGTACGACTCTCTTCTCGCTCAGTATGCTGGTTGGGGTGTCGACTTCATCAAGGTCGACTGCATCTCCGATCATCCGTACAAGCCAACCGAGATTCGAATGATCCACAACGCCATCGCCAGGACAGGACGCCCTATCGTTCTGAGTCTCTCGCCCGGACCTACGTCGCCGAGCATCGCACAGGAGATCATTCCCTATGCGCAGATGTGGCGCATCTCTGACGACGTCTGGGATTTCTGGAAAAATGTGCGGCACGCGCCACGCAGTGTGCATGATCAATTTGAACTGATAGCCGCGTGGGCTCCTTACGCGAAGCCTGGCACCTGGCCGGATGCCGACATGCTGCCGCTCGGCTATCTCGGACCGCAGCCTGGAGACGGAGAATCTCGCGAATCCCGACTTACCCATGAAGAGCAGCAGATGATGGTGACTCTCTGGTCGATCGGACGCTCGCCACTGATTCTGGGAGCCAATCTGACGAAGCTCGACGACTGGACCATGAAACTGCTGACGAATCGTGAGGTCCTGGACGTCAACCAGTCCGGCCACGATCAACGACAGGTGGCCCGTGAAGGAGATACCGTAGTCTGGATTAGCTCCGGTAAGGGGGCTGTTCGCTACCTGGCCCTCTTCAATCTCAACGATAAGGATAAGAAGATCGCTAGAACCTACAGCTTTTACAACCTGCCGTCGAAGACTTATCACGCCCGCGAGTTGTGGTCCGGTGAGGACCGTGGCACAAGCGAGTCCATCGACGTGACCTTGCCTGCGCATACCTGTATCCTTCTCGAGCTCAAACCCTAGCCGTTGCAAGAAGTGTTGGAGACCTTATGGCCACCCGTAGATCATTCGTTTTCGGTTCTCTTTCCCTCGCCGGCCTCAACTGGATGCCATCGTTCGCGCAATCGATGTCAGCATACGAGATCAACGTTCTGTCCCTCGGGGCTGTCGGCGACGGTGCAACACTGGATACCTCGTCGATCCAGCAGGCGATCGATCGGGTCTCGGCTGCTGGAGGAGGTCGTGTGATTGTGCCAGGTGGTAAGCGATTCCTGATCGGCGCATTGATGCTGAAGAGCAACGTCGACTTCCATCTTGCGGATGACGCGGTCCTGCTTGCGAGTTCGGAAAAAGCGCACTATCCGTTCAAGAGAAATAGCGGGATCATCAACGCCGACGGAGCCAGCAACGTGCGCATCACCGGCACAGGACACGTCGACGGACAAGGCATGAAGTTCATGGGCATCTACTCTCCTGTGCATGAGCGGTGGGAGCCGCTCCCCTTCAGGCCGAGAATGTTTCATCTCCTAGCCTGTAAGGGGTTGGAGATCTCCGGAATTTCCTTTGGTCACTCGCCGGAGTGGGGACTCCACACCCTCGGATGTGAGCATGTCCTCGTCGATGGCATTAAGGTCCGCAATTTTCTTGATGTACCAAATTGCGATGCGATCGATCCAGACCGTTGCCGTGACATGGAGATCAAGAACTGCGATATCGTCTGCGCGGACGATGGCATCGTCATCAAGACGAGTGAGCAGACAGGAGACGACTTTGGGGTGGCACACAACATCACGGTGAGGGATTGTTCTATCGTCTGCCGTGACAGTGGCATCAAGATTGGTACCGAGACCTTTGGTGATATCTCGAAGATACTCTTCGAACGCTGCCGCATCGTCTCCGGAGGCCGTGGACCGACGATCACACACCGGCAACCAGGCAATATCAACGACGTTGAGTTCCGCGATATCGATTTTCTTGCCCAGCATCACGCTGCCCGTTGGTGGGGCTGGGGAGAAGCCGCATCGGTAACGGTTTGGCCTCGAACCCCCAACGGCAAGACGGGAACGCTAAGCAATATTCGGTTCAAGAATGTTCACGGCGTGGCGGAGAATAGTTTTCGGATCGATGCTCACCCGGAGATGCCGATAAAGAACATTCTTCTGGAAGATTGTTCCGTAAAAATCGATCGTTGGACACAGTATCCAGGGGGCATGTTCGACAATCGTCCCACGCGGGCAGACGATCCGATGCATGAGCCCGGCGGATTGGAGAAGCACGATACGCCTGCTTATTCTCTTCGAAACGTACAGGGCGCCGTGTTGCGCAACTGCACCGCAGTCTGGGGACCCCATCAGCGCGATGCGTTCACATATGCTCTTGAAGCCCAGAACGTGACAGGCCTCAAGCTCGAGAACTTCAAAGGGAAAGCGGCACGCGCGGGTCTTCCCGCTATGTCGATTACGAAAAAAGTCTAGTCTCGCCGAACGCTTTGCAAAAGGAAGTTCATGCACCTTCGTCTCTATGCTGCTCTCGTACTCACTCTCCTCTCTCCACTTGCTCCGTCACAGAACAAGCCTGCGGTTCCACTTGCAGCAACGCCACCGATGGGCTGGAACTCCTGGAACTGGTTTGCGGAAAAAGTCACCGATAAGGACGTCCGCCAGGCCGCCAACCTGCTGGTCTCTTCTGGCATGCGAGACGCTGGCTATGTCTACGTCAACATCGACGACACATGGGAAGGCACCCGCGATGCGAAGGGCGTCCTCCATACCAATGAGAAGTTCCCAGATATGAAGGCGCTCGCAAACTACGTGCACAGCAAAGGCCTTAAACTCGGAATTTACAGTTCCCCCGGGCTGAAGACCTGTGCGCGATTCGAGGGTAGCGAAGGTCATGAGCAGCAGGATGCCGACCTCTACGCTTCGTGGGGCATCGATCTTCTTAAGTATGACCTTTGCAGCCTTCATAAAGAGATGGGCGTCATAGCTCCTGGCGACAAGCTCAAGCAGAATGTCATCATGCGCGATGCTTACATGAAGATGCATCTGGCGATCGTAAAAACTGGCCGCCCCATGGTGTACAGCATCTGCCAGTACGGCCACGATTCCTTGTGGGAGTGGGCCGCTGAAGTGGGCGGGAACATGTGGCGTACTACCGCTGATATCGACCCAACTTTCTTCCGTATCGCACAGATAGGCAGAGAGCAGGCGGGGCTCGCGCAGTACGCCGGACCTGGCCCCTGGAACGACCCCGACATGATCGAGGTCGGAAATGGAAAGCTCACCGCCGATGAGAACCGCACCCACATGGGGCTTTGGCATCTTGTGGATTCCGATCTTCTTAATCAGATCGAAGCCACTCTCGCCCGGCATTTGGATGTCGAGAAAAACCACATCAACCGAACCAGATTTCAGGAATGCGGAAGCCTCGCGGCTATTCCTGCATTCGCCGCAGACTTCGATCTCCGGATCGGCCGAAAGCATCCTCGCCATGCGAGTGCGTGCGAGGGCTTCATCGTCGACGATCAATGCCCGGATGTTCATGCTTCTGCGGTCTCATAGGGAATGGCGATTCGTACCTGGAAACCACCGCTTTCGGGCTGTGCTGCCTCGAAGGAGTGACGGTCAGGATAAAAGTGCGCGAGGCGAGTCGCGGTATTACTCAGGCCAGT